>JACKDU010000001.1 GCA_020633335.1 Myxococcales bacterium
GACCGCCGGCGCGGCGACCCCGAGGAACTCGAGCGAGAAGTCGCCGACGCTGTGGACGGCGACGGCCGCGAGGCCGCAGAGGGCGACCCGCCGGGCGGCGCCGTCGCTCCGGCGACCGGCGCGGCGGAGGGCGTCGATCCAGGCGACGACGAGGCCGACCCCGAGGGCGGCGCCGAACCATCCCCACTCGATCCAGAGGGCCGCGGGCGCCGACTCGAGGTGGGTGTGGATGACGACGCCGGAGGCGGGATCGACCGCCGGGAAGAGGTCGATGAAGGCGCCGCGGCCGATCCCGAGGATCGGCGCGAGGACGTGGAGGGCGAGCGCGTCGCGGGCGATCGCCAGCTTGTCGGCGATCCCGTGGCCGGCGTCGGCGACGGTCATCAGCTCGGCCCAGGCGCCGGCGCGGGCGATCGCCGCGGCCGCGGCCCCGACCAGCGCGGCCGCGCCGAGGCGCGGGAGCCAGCGATCGCGGCGGCGGGTCCCCGGCTCAGGCTGTCCCGAGAGCCAGGCGAAGGCGAGCGCCGGCGGGGCGGCGATCGCCAGGGCGACCAGCGCCCCGCGGGAGAGCGAGAGGATGAGGGCGGCGCCGACCACCAGGAGTCCGGCCCAGAGGAGGATCCGGGCCTCGCTGCGCTCGTCGGCGCCCTCGCGCGGGCGGCCGCGGACCAGGAGCGCGGCGGCGGCGAAGAGCGCGAGGAGGAAGAGGTCGGCCTGGTGGTTGGGGTTGACGAAGGTGGTCAGGAGCGCGGGCGTGGCCGCGGGGTCGACGTCGTGGGGGCGATAGACGCCGAGCACCGAGGTGATCCCGAGGGCCCCCTGGACCAGGCCGATCCCGGCGACCGTCACCCCGGCGGCGCTGACCAGGGCGGCGCTGGTCCGCCAGGGGAGCTGGGCGCTGACGATGAAGAGGAGGGTGAGGAGGGCGAGGCGGGCGGCCTCGAGGGCGGTGTCGGCCGGGGTCGGCGAGATGCTCGGCCAGGCCGCGACCCCGCTCTCGGCGAGGGCGGCGCTCACCCGATCGACGATCCCCGGGGCGAGGAGCTCGCGGAGACCGGCCGGCAGGGGCGCCGCCTGGATCGCCGTGACGATCGCCGCGAGCCCGCCGAGCCAGGCCGGCCAGGGGATCTCGAGCCAGCCGCGGGTGCGGCGACCGAGGCGGATCCAGAGGATCAGGACGAGGGCGGCGGTGGCGATCACGACCTCGGGGGGCACCCCGCCGATCGCCAGCGCCGGCCCGCCGATCGCCAGCGCGAAGAGGGCGCGGGTCCATGGGGTCCGCTGGCGGCCGGCGTTTTGGCTCCGCCAGGACTCGGTCAATTCGCCCGAAAAATGCCTCTCTGGGGCTCGTTTTCGGGATTTCTTTCGCTCCTCTGAAAGCTGACTCTGGGTCGAATTTTCAGGCGCGACCTTCGCAGGGGCGTCGGCGCCTGGCGCCTCGCCCCCGCTGGCCGCGGAGTCCGGCGCCTCGCCCTCGTCGGCGGCACCTGGCGCCTCGCCCTCATCGGCGTCGCCCGACGCCTGCTCCGCGTCGTCGCCCTCGCCCCGGGCCATCGCTCAGCTCGTCTCGCCCTGGGCCTCGCGCGGGCCATAGGCGTAGTAGCCGACCCGGTAGCCGCTGCTCTCGCTCCGCGGGTCGACCTCGTTGAGGACCACGCCGAGGAGGTTGGTGTCGCCCTGACGGAGGCTGGAGATCGCCCGCTGGAGCTCGGCGCGGCTGGTCGCCTGGCAGCGGGCGACGATGATCACGCCGTCGACGATCCGCGCGAGGATCACCGGATCGGTGACCGGCAGCACCGGCGGCGAGTCGATCAGGATCACCTCGAAGCGCTCGCGGAGCTCGCCGATGAGCCGCCGCATCGCCGGCGAGTCGAGGAGCTCGGCGGGGTTCTGGGGGACCGCGCCGCAGAGGAGCACCGAGAGGTGCTCGGGCTGATCCTCGAGGCCCTCGAGGAGCGCCTCGTCGATCGCCGCGTCGCCGGCGAGGACCGCCGAGAGCCCCGGCGGCTCGCCGGTCGGCGGCGAGAAGACCTGGTGGAGCCGCGGCCGGCGCATGTCGGCGTCGATCAGGAGCACCTTCTTGCCGGCCTGGCAGAAGCTCATCGCCAGGTTGAGCGCGGTCGAGCTCTTGCCCTCCGACGAGCTCGGCGAGGTGACCATGAGCGTGCGGCAGGGGTGCGAGCCCTCGACGAAGGTGAGCGCCGTCCGCAGGCCGCGGCAGCGCTCGGCCATCAGCGAGTGCGGGTAGAGGTAGGCGTGGAGGTCCCGCTGGCGCCGCTGGGCGCGGGTGTTGCCGACGCCGATCCGGGCGTCGGCGGGGAGGAGCGGGAGCTGGCCGAGCACCGGCAGGCCGTAGGCGGCGATCGCCCGCTCGAGGTCGGCGAGCGAGCGGATCCGCTGGTCGCGGAGGTCGATGATCACCGCCAGGAGGGCGCCGAGGCCGAGCCCAGCGACCAGCCCGAGGGCGAGGAGGAGCCCCTTCGGCGGGAAGAAGGGCGCCCTCGGCCGGGTCGCGAGGTCGAGGATCTCGATCCCCTCGGCCTCGACCCGGTTGGTCATGCCGATCTCGGCGTCGCGCTGGGCGACCAGCGTGTAGGTCTCGGAGGCGGTCTTGGCGTCGCGCTCGAGCTCCCGGTACTCGCGCTCGAGGGCCGAGAGCTCGAGGGCCCGCTGCTGCTCGGCGGCGAGCGACGCCTCGTGGCGCTGGCGGGTCTTGAGGGTCGCGTTGGCCCGCGCCTTGAGGGACTCGAGGAGCTCGCGACCCTCGCGGTCGATCCGGGCGTTGATCAGGTCCAGCCGCTTCTTCGCCTGCTGGAGCTCGGGCATCTTGTCGCCGTACTTGACGCTGAGCTGCTCGACGTCGCGCTCGGCCGCGAGCTGCTCGGCCCGCATCTCCTCGAAGACCTTGCGCTCGAGTGGCGGCAGCAGGGTCGCGCTCGCCAGCGAGCCCTCGCGGTGGAGGCGGCGGGCCTCTTCGTAGGCCGCCTGGGCGGCGTAGTGATCGGCCTCGGCCTGCTTGAGGTGGCCGGTCTCGGCGATCACCGCCTCGGTGATCACGTTCTGGCGATCGGCGAGCGAGACCGACGAGATCCCGTGGCTCTCGAGGAAGTCGGCCATCTTCCGCTCGGCCCCCTGGAGCTCGCCGAGCGCCTTGGCCCGCTCGCTCGTCAGGTTCTCCTTCGCCTGCTTGCCGGTCGCCGAGCGCCGGGTCTGGGTGTACTCGAGGAAGGCGTGGGCGACCGCGTTGGCGATCTCGGCGGCGATCTCGGGGTCGGGGTAGTCGGCGTTGATCTGGAGGAGCCGCGAGCCGCGGACCTCCTCGACCGAGGTGATCTCGCGGAGGCGCTCGATCGGATCGATCTCGGCGATCCGAGCGACCCGCTCGGGCTCCGAGCGGATCGACGCGACGCCGAGGAAGACCGGGTCCTGGGCGAGGCCGAGGGCGTCGAGCGCCCGGCCGGCGACCTCGCGGCTCGAGATGATCTCGCGCTGGGTCTGGTAGTACTCGCGGTAGGCGAGGAGGCGGCCCTCGCCCTCGTCGGTCACGCCCTTCACCTTGTCGAAGGTCTGGGGCCCGCTGAGGTGGAGGACGACGGTGGCGCTCGCTCGCCAGCGCGGCTGCAGCGTCGAGATCGTCACCAGCGAGGCCGCGACCGCGAGCGCCGAGGTCGCGGCGACCACCAGCCAGCGCCGGCGGAGGATCGCCAGGAGGCGGACGACCTGCTCGAGCGCCCGATCGGCGTCGTCGTGGTGCTCCCCCGGCGCGGTCATGGGAGCGACAAGCTTAGAGGTTTCGGGGCGGGCCGTCCAAGCAAGCGGCCGATCGGCCGGAGCGCGGCGGATCCGCAGGGATCGCGGCGATCGCCGCGGCCGGCGCCTCGCGGGCTCTTAGGGGCAGGCCGCGGGCGCGAACGCCAGGAAGGGGTTGTTGTCGTCCTGGGCGACCAGCGCGAGATCGCCGATCGCGTTGGTGGCGACGCCGATCCCCATGACGCTCCAGTGGACCAGGTTGTACGCGAGGAGGGGCGGCCCGAAGGGCTCGCCGTCGGCGTAGAACCACCGGAGGTAGAGCGACGCCGGGTCGCCCTTGCAGTTCTGGTCGAGCTCCGGCGGGCCGCACCCCGCCCAGGCGACCAGGACGTTGTCGCTCGCGTCGGCGACGAGGTCGATCCGCGGGAACGCGCCGAGGGCCTCGGTCGACGCCGCCTGCGAGGTGACGAGCTTGCCCGAGCCGTCGAAGGTGAAGAGGTGGACCTGCGCGTCGGCTCCGGTCGCGGCGATCACCACCGTGTCGCTGAGGGCCGCGACCCCGACCCAGGGGTTCGAGTTGTTGATCGAGGTCGCGCCGTCGTCGACCTCGAAGGCGCTGGTCAGCGCGCCCGGGCCGTCGTAGGTGCGGACGTTGATCCGGCCGGTGTCGTCGCTGTAGGCGAGGGCGAACGCGCCGTCGTCGCGGAGGTCGATCGCCGGCGAGGTGACGTCGCCGACGAAGGAGTCGCCGGCGACGAAGTCCGGCGGCGGGAGGCCGGCGGCGGGGACCCGGCGGGTGCGGATCAGCCACTTGCCGGGGTCGAGCCCGCCGCTCGCGCGGAAGGCGATGAGCGCGTCGCCCTGGGCGTTGATCGCGACCGCGGGGTCTCGCTGGGAGCCGCTCGTGCTCTCGCTCGCCGAGAAGATCGGGCCGCCGACGCCCTCGGCGTTGAAGGTGCTGTAGCGGATGTCGTCGCTGTTCTGCGCGACCTGCCAGGCGACGATGAAGCGGCCGTCGGGGGCCGCGGCGATCACCGGCCGCGAGGTCGAGAGCGGGCCGCTGTAGGCGTCGATCGGCCCGCCGACGGCCGAGCCGTCGGGGTCGTAGCGCTCGATCACGACCCGGCTGGTCCCGAGGTTCGCGTTGAACCAGTCGGTGACCACGTAGGCCCGACCGGCGCCGTCGATCGCCACCGCCCGTGGCGACTCGTGGTTGAGGTCGACGCTCGAGATCCCCTTGCCCTGGCCGAGGGCGATCGACGGCCCGAGCGCGCCGGCGTAGATCGCCCCGTCGCCGCAGGCCGGCAGGGCGCAGTCGAGGCGGCAGCCGCCCTGCGACTTGGCGTCGTTGCCCTCGCCGAGGTCGCACGCCTCCTGGCCGACCCAGACGAAGCCGTCGCCGCAGCTCGCCGCGACGCAGCCGCTCAGGCAGGCGTCGGCGTCGCTCTGGTTGCCGTCGTCGCAGGCCTCGCCGGGATCGACGACCCCGTCGCCGCAGGTGGGAGCGACCCCGCTGGTCTCGCCGCCGCTCGACGACGACGAGCTGGCGTCCGCGGTGGTGCTCGGCGTGGTCGTCGTCCCGCCGCTCGCGTCGCTCCCGCTGGTGTCGGCGTCGCTCGTGCTGGCCTCGCCGCCGCCCGTGCTGAGCTGCGGGGAGTCGGTGAAGCAGGCGCTGGCGCTCTGGAGCGCGAATGCCGCGAGGATGACGCTGGGGCGCCGCATCAGGACCTCGATGGTAGTGGAGGCCGGGCCCGCTTGCAGCCGCGGGCTCGGTCCCCATCCGGGGGCGTGCGCCCACGGGCCTGGCCGCGGGGCTCCGCCCGTGGCACTAGTGGTCGCGATGCACGTCGTCCTCGCTGAACTCCTCGAGCTCCTCGGCCTTGAGCGCCTCGAGCGGACCCTCTTTCGCGGCCAGAGCCAGGACCTCGGGTGGGGGAACGTCTTCGGCGGCCAGGTCCTCGGGCAGGCGCTCTCGGCGGCCCAGCAGACCGTCCCCGACGGCCGCTCGGTCCACTCCCTCCACGGCTACTTCCTCCGGACTGGGGACGCCCGCAAGCCGATCATCTACGACGTCGACTGCATCCGCGACGGCAAGAGCTTCACCACCCGCCGGGTCGTGGCGATCCAGAACGGCGAGGCGATCTTCTCGATGGGCGCCTCCTTCCAGATCGACGAGGGCGGCTTCGACCATCAGGCGGCGATGCCCGAGGTCCCCGGCCCCGAGTCGCTGGTCTCGGAGACCGAGCTCGCCCGCCAGCTCGGCGATCGGATCCCGCCGCCCCTGCGCGCGCGCGCGCTCGCCGACAAGCCGATCGAGATCCGCCAGGTCGAGCCGGTCGATCTCCTGCGCCCCGACGTCCGCGCGCCGCAGCGCCACGTCTGGTACCGGGCGATCGGACCGCTCCCCGACGACCCCAAGGTCCACCGCCTCCTCCTCGCCTACGCCTCCGACTTCCACTTCATGACCACGGCGATGTTCCCCCACGGGGTCTCGTGGCTGACCCCGGGGATGCAGACCGCGAGCCTCGACCACGCGATGTGGTTCCACCGCGACTTCCGCCTCGACGATTGGCTCCTCTACGCGGTCGAGAGCCCCTCGGCCTCGCACGCCCGCGGGCTCGCGCGCGGCCACTTCTTCAACCGCGCGGGCGAGCTGGTGGCGTCGACGATGCAGGAGGGGCTGATCCGGCTCCGCGCGCCGCGATCGCCGGAGTAGCGATCGCCCGCTTCGCGCGCCTGCGCGCGCGTCTGCGCGCGGCGACCGGCCGAGGCCCGCGGGCGCGCGCGTCCGCGCCAGCGCTGGGTGCAGACGCTGACCAGGCCCGCCCCGGTCGCGTATAACCGGAGCCGATGCGGAGCCTGACGAGAGGGTTGTTCAATCTGGTGATCGCGGCCGCGCTGGTGCTCGGCGCCTGCTCGAAGAGCGTCGAGGGCGAGACCAAGAAGTGGACCGCGAACACGACCAAGGTCAGCGAGCTCGAGGCCCAGTACCCGGGCCTGAAGCCGGCGCTCGAGGCCCGCAAGGCGAGCGCCCAGAAGATCTACGACGACGCCGCCAAGCTCGACGGCGACGCCAAGATCGAGAAGCTCGCCGAGGCCAACCGGGCGCTGATGACCGGCTTCGTCGACGACCTCGACGACCTCGACGACAAGATGAAGCGCCTCCGCGAGGCCCGGGTCGAGGCCGCGTCGATGGCCGGCGACGAGTCGAGCCGCCTCGGGGCCAAGGTCGCGGCGGTCGACGCCGAGAAGGCGCTCGAGCGGGCCGAGGCCGCGCTCAAGACCGGCGCGAGCGACGAGGCGAGCGCGGCCGCGGTGCTCAAGAAGGTCGTCTCGGACATCGACACCGCCCAGACCGCGGTCAACAAGGTGATCTCCGCCGACCAGGCGAAGAAGAGCGCCGCCGACGCGGAGAAGAAGGCGGCGGAGGCCAAGGTCGACGACGCGAAGGCGGCCGACGAGGCCAAGGTCGCCCCCTGGAAGTGCGGCTACTGCGACGCCGAGAACCCGCACGACGCGGGCAACTGCAACTCCTGCGGCGCGCCGCGCTCGGGCGACAAGAAGCCCGAGGGCGACGCCGAGAAGAAGTAGCCCCGGTCGATCGTGGCGCGCGTCGATCGTGGCGCGCGCCGTCGTCGTCCCTCAGGTGTGCTCGCGGGTCGCCGAGAAGCGGAGCTCGGGGTAGCGCTCCTCGACCTTGGCGAGGTTCCAGCGGTTGGGCGCGAGGTAGACCAGATCGCCGTGGACGTCGTGGGCGAGGTTGGGCTCGTTCTTCCGCTGGAAGCCCTCGAGGAGCTTGTGGATCTCGATCTTCGACTTGCCGTCGCGGATCGGCGTGATCCAGCGGGCGGTCGTGTAGTCGACCCCCTCGTAGATCGCGTCGACCGAGTACTCGCTCTGGAGGCGGTGCTTCATCACCTCGAGCTGGAGCTGGCCGACGACGCCGACGATGAAGACCGCGCCGGTGAGCGGCTTGAACATCTGGATCGCCCCCTCCTCGGAGAGCTGGGCGAGCCCCTTGGCCAGCGCCTTCGCCTTGAGCGGCGACTTGAGGATCACCCGGCGGAAGATCTCGGGGGCGAAGGAGGGGATCCCGGTGAAGCGGAGGAGCTCGCCGCGCGAGAAGGTGTCGCCGATCTTGATCGTCCCGTGGTTGGGGATGCCGATGATGTCGCCGGCGTAGGCGGCCTCGACCAGCTCGCGGTCGCGGGCCATGAAGGTGAGCGCGTTGCCGAGGCCGATCTCGCGGCCGAGGCGGCAGTGGAAGGCGCGCATCCCCCGGGTGAAGACCCCCGAGCAGACCCGGAGGAAGGCCATCCGGTCGCGGTGGTTGGGGTCCATGTTCGCCTGGATCTTGAAGACGAAGCCGGTGAAGCCCTCCTCGCTCGGGTCGATCATCCGGGTCGGCACCGGCTCGCCGGGGGCCGGCGGGTTGATCGCGGCGTCGCCGGTGATCGCCTCGCGGGGGAGCGGGGCGGGGGCGAGGCGGATGAAGGCCTCGAGGAGCTCGCGGACCCCGAAGTTGTTCATCGCCGAGCCGAAGAAGAGCGGGGTCTGCTTGCCGGCGAGGTAGGCGGCGTGGTCGTAGGCCGGGGCGGCGCCGCGGAGGAGCTCGACCGACATCCGCACCTCCTCGGCCGCGTCCTCGCCGACGAGCTCGTCGAGGCGGGGGTCGTCGAGGCCGCTGAGGCGGATCCCCTCCTGGACGCGGTCGTGGCCGCTCGCCTGGAAGAGGTGGAGGTGGTTGCGCTGGAGGTCGTAGACCCCCCGAAAGCCCTTGCCCATGCCGATCGGCCAGGTCATCGGCACGCAGGCCATCCCGAGCTTGCTCTCGACGTCGTCGAGGAGCTCGAGCGGGTCCATGCACTCGCGGTCGAGCTTGTTGACGAAGGTGATCACCGGGGTGTCGCGGAGGCGGCAGATCTCGATCAGCTTCTCGGTCCGCTCCTCGACGCCCTTCGCCCCGTCGATCACCATCAGCGCGGCGTCGACGGCGGTGAGCACCCGGTAGGTGTCCTCGCCGAAGTCGGCGTGGCCCGGGGTGTCGAGGAGGTTGACCTGGGCCGGCGCGCCCTCGGGGTCGTCGGGGTGCGGGTACTCGAAGCTCATCACCGAGGTGGTCACCGAGATCCCGCGCTCGCGCTCCATCGCCATCCAGTCGGAGACGGTCGAGCGGGCGGCCTTGCGCGAGCGCACCGAGCCCGCGAGCTGGATCGCCCCGGAGAAGAGGAGGAGCTTCTCGGTCAGGGTGGTCTTGCCGGCGTCGGGGTGGCTGACGATGGCGAAGGTCCGACGGCGCGCGACCTCGGCCCCGATCTCGACGCTCTCGCTGGGCTCGCTCACGCTGCGGGCCATACCAGAGGGGGCCGCGCTTGGCCAGGGTCGGCGGCGGCGCGCAGCGCTTGCCAGCGGCGCCCGCCGGCCCGCAAGCTAGGCCCATGCAACGCCTGCAAAGGCGCGTCCGCCTCGGCGGCGGAGCCCTCGCCGCGCTCGCGCTCGCGGCCGCCGCCTGCGGGCGCCCGGCCCTGGTCGCACCGACGGTCGAGGGCGGGCCCTCGCCCTGCGGCGCCGACGGCCGCGGGGTCGCCCTCCAGGTCCTCGGCTCGGGCGGGCCGATCGCCGACGACCGGCGGGCGAGCAGCGGCTACCTGGTGTGGAGCGAGGGCGAGGCGCGGGCGCTGGTCGACGTCGGCGGCGGGGTCTTCCAGCGCTTCGCGGCCAGCGGCGCGTCGCTCGACGACCTCGAGGTGATCGTCCTCTCGCACCTCCACGTCGATCACTCCGGCGATCTGCCGGCGCTGGTCAAGAGCGGGGTCTTCGGCGATCGGGGGCGGCCGCTGCCGCTGGTCGGCCCCGACGGCGGCGAGCTCTTCCCGGCCCTCGGGGCCTTCCTGGCGGCGCTCTTCGGGCCCCAGGGCGCCTACCCCTACCTCGGCGGCGCGCTCGCGGGCGAGGGGCTCCGCCTCGAGCCGCGCGAGGTCGCGGTCGCGGGTGCCGGCGCGAGCTTCGAGCTCCCCGGCCTCCGCCTCCGGGTCGTCGGCGTGCCCCACGGGGTGGTGCCGGCGCTCGGCGCCCGGATCGACGTCGGCGGGGTCTCGATCGCCTTCACCGGCGATCAGCGGATGGACGACCCGCGCTTCGCGGCGATGATCGCCGGCGTCGACCTCCTGGTCGCCCACCACGCGATCCCCGAGGAGAGCGGCGCGCCGGCCCGGGCGCTCCACGCCACGCCCTCGGCGATCGGCGCGCTCGCGGCCGACGCCGGCGTCCGCCACCTCGTCCTCTCCCACCACATGCTCCGCTCGCTCCGCGCGCTCGACCGCGGGATCGCCGAGATCCGCCGGCGCTACCGCGGCCCGCTCACCCTCGCCGACGACCTCGTCTGCGTCCCCGTGCCGATTTCGGCTCTGGATCCGGCCCCGGCCCCCGCGAAGTAGACATGTTCTTTGGGACCTGTGCCTTTGTCTATGTGCTCTGCCGCTGGCTGGGCTCGCGGGGCGCTCGCCCGCGGCCGGGCCGGGCCTGCGCACGGGCGCGCTGATCCGCCGGCGCCGGCCGAGCGTCGGGCGGCCGCGGGTCCGCCGGCGGCGCCCAGGGTCGCCGGGCCGCCCGGTGTGCGCGCGCGCGCGCGCCGCCGCGCGCGCTGGCCGGGCTTGTCGAGGCGCGCGGCCCTTTGGCATGGTCATCCCCCGCGATCCCCCTGCGAGCGCTCCGATGGCCGACCTCTTCAACGTCACCAACCTCGCCAACCTCGGCGTCCTCCTCTTCCTCCAGGCCGTCCTCGGCTTCGACAACCTCCTCTACATCTCGATCGAGTCGCAGCGGGCGCCGGCCGAGCACCAGAAGTCGGTCCGTCGCAACGCGATCCTGATCGCGATCGTCCTCCGCATCGCCATGCTCTTCGCGGTCGTCCACCTCGTCGAGATCTTCAGCGAGCCCTTCTTCCACCTCGACTTCCCGGGGATCGTCGAGGGCGGCTTCAACTTCTCGGTGCTGGTCTTCCTCGGCGGCGGCGCCTTCATCATGTACACCGCGGTCCGCGAGATCTCGCACATGCTCTCGCTCGAGCGCCTCGACGCCGACGTCGAGAAGCGCGGGGCCAAGAGCGTCGCCCAGGTGACGGCGATGCTCGTGCTGATGAACCTGATCTTCTCCTTCGACTCGATCCTCTCGGCCCTGGCGATCACCAAGGTCTTCGCGGTCCTCACCCTGGCGATCATCGGCTCCGGCCTGGCGATGATGGTCCTCGCCGATCACGTCTCGTCCTTCCTCAAGCGCAACCGGCAGTACGAGGTCCTCGGCCTCTTCATCCTCCTCATCGTCGGCGTCGTCCTCCTCGGCGAGGGCGGCCACACCGCGCACCTCAAGCTCTTCGGCTACCCGATCGAGCCGCTCTCGAAGACCACCTTCTACTTCTCGATGGCGGTGCTGGTGCTGGTCGACATCGCCCAGGGGCGCTACCAGAAGAAGCTCTCGAGCGAGCGCAGCGCCCAGGCGGCGTGAGGCCCTCAGCCGGGGTCGACGCAGGTCGCCGGCGCGTCGCTCGGGATCACCAGGGCCGCGCTGAGGTCGCCGTAGCGGACGGTGTACTCGCCGGCGGCGACCGGGCCCGCGCTCGCGCAGGTCGAGGTCACGAGCTCGCACGACGCATCGCAGGCGCCCCCGGGACCTCGAAGGCGATCGACGACGTGACGACGATCTCGGCGCCGTTGATCGTGACCTCGCAGGCGTGCTGGAGGTCGCGCTTGCAGCCGATGCAGCCGTGGTCGACGGCGACGTGGAGGGGCGCGTCGGCGGCGTAGCTCACCGAGGGCGCGCCCTCATGCGGGTACTGGAAGAGCCCGCTCGGGGCCTCGGGGAGCACGCAGAGAGGGTCCTCATCGGCGCGATCGACCGACTCGCCGCCGACGCAGGCGCCGACCGGGAGGGTGAGGGCCGAGGCGAGCGCGAGCGCGAGCTTGCGGGTGGCGGTGGCGGCGGCGCGGGACATCACGCCGAGGATACCCCGGGGGCCGCTCGCCTGGGCCGCCCGCCGGCACTATGCTCTCGCTCGCATGAGCGACGTCGTCCACGAGATCACCACCCAGGAAGAGATCGAGGCCCTGATGACCCCGGAGGGCCCGCCGGCGATCATCGACTTCTGGGCGGCCTGGTGCGGCCCCTGCAAGATGATGGCGCCGCACTACGAGGCGATCGCGGGCGAGCTCCGCGACGGGCCCGTGCGCTTCTACAAGCTCGACACCGAGAAGTACCCCCACCTCTCGGCGGCCTTCAACGTCCGCGCGCTGCCGACCCTCCTGCTGATCCACAAGGGGGAGATCAAGGACGCCCTGGTCGGCGCCCGGCCGGCCAGCGAGATCCGCAAGAAGGCGGAGTGGCTGGCGAGCAAGGCGACGAGCCGCGGGCTCCTCAGCCGCCTCTTCGGCTGAGCGGCGTTCCGCTCTTCTCTTCCGGCGTTTCGTCGGCGTCGGTGGCGCTGGGCCCCGAGAGTTGTTGGCTTTTTCGGGCGATTGGCCTATCGACGTGATCGTATGGTGAAGTCGCCCGGTCTCGTCGCCCTCGCCCTCGCCCTCTCGCTCCCCGCCTGCGCCGGCGGCGACTCGACCCCGGCCGCGCCCGGCTTCCGTCAGCTCAACGAGGCGGTCTTCAAGCCGAACTGCGCGAGCGCGGCCTGCCACAGCGGGGCGGGGATCGCCGGCCTCAGCTTCGACGACGCCGAGGCGGCCTACGCCTACCTCGTCGACGGGATCCCGGTGAACGCACCGGCGGCCGAGAAGGGGCTCCGCCTGGTGGCCCCCGGCGATCCCGAGGGCTCCTTCCTCGTCACCAAGATGACGGCGAACAAGACCGACCTCGTCCTCCATCGCTTCGGCGCGCCGATGCCGATGGCGGCGACCGAGATCCCGGGCCCCTCGTCGCTGCAGGCGATCCGCGACTGGATCGCCGCCGGCGCGCCGCTCGACGGCGGCCCGGTGAGCGCCGACCTCCAGGCGCCCGCCGACGGCTACATCGAGTGCGAGGGCGAGACCGAGGAGGCGATGCGCGCCTGCTTCGGCGACGCCCCCGATCCGAGCGTCGCCCTCCGCCTCTTCACCAAGCCGATGGTGGTCCCGGCGGGGCAGGAGGTCCAGATCTGCAACTACCTCGACGTGACCACGACCGAGGAGCTCTTCTTCAAGGAGATCCGCGGCGCCCAGTTCCGCGGGGGCCACCACGCCGCGGTCTTCTCGTCGATCGCCCCGAAGGCCGATCTCCCGTCGGAGCCCTGCGGCGACGACATGGCCGACCTCCGCTTCGTCGGCGGGGCGGGCGGCTCGGGGATCCAGTTCGCGTCGTTCCCCCCCGGCGTCGCCCTCCACGTCAGCCCCAACAACCAGCTCGTGATCCAGTCGCACTACATCAACACAAGCGACCAGCCGATCACGGTGATGGACATGGTCGATCTCTACTACACGGACCTCGTCGAGAGCCCGACCGTGATCGACCCGATGGCGATCCTCTACGACGATCTGGCGATCCCGCCGGGCGCCGAGGGCTACACGCTGGTGACCGAGTGCGTCCTCGAGGAGGACATGGACATCTACATGATGCTCGGCCACACCCACGAGCTCGGCGTGCTCTTCGAGTACGAGCGGGTGCCGGCGGGCTCGACCGAGGCCGAGCTCCTCTACCGGGCGACCGACGGCAAGCTCCTCCGCGAGGCGCCCGAGGTCAAGATGTTCGAGGCGCCGCTCGAGTTTCGCGCCGGCGACCTCCTGCGGGTGCGCTGCGCCTGGGACAACGACACCGACCACGTCGTCGGCTGGCCCGAGGAGATGTGCGTCGGCCTGGTCTACTACGGCCCGGCCAAGGGCTGGCTCACCTGCACCCAGAACGACGGCTCGCCGCAGGTGCTCGGCGGCGGCGACGAGGAGGGCTGCGTCGCCGTCGACGCGCCCGGCAACGCCGAGGGGGTCGGCGAGGCCTGCACGGTCGACGGCGGCGAGTGCGTCGACAACGGGACGGCGACCGTCTGCCTCGCGCAATTCGACGCGCGGGCGAACTTCTGCACCTTCTTCAGCTGCACCAGCGACGCCGAGTGCGGCGAGGGGGCGACCTGCGAGGATCAGATGGGCGCGACCCTCTGCATCCCCGCCGAGTGCCTCTGATCGCGCGGGTCTGGGCGCGCTCGCCTCAGCCCGGCTGGTAGCAGCCTGACCGAAGGGTCAGGACCTCGTAGCCGTGCTCGGTCACCAGGATCGTGTGCTCGGCCTGGGCCGAGAGGCGGCGGTCGCGGGTGACCGCGGTCCAGCCGTCGCCGAGGATGTCGCACTCGTGGGTGCCCTCGTTGATCATCGGCTCGATCGTGAAGGTCATCCCCGGCTTCATCCGCAGGCCGGTGCCGCGGCGGCCGCGGTGGGAGACCTGCGGCGCCATGTGGAACTCGCGGCCGATGCCGTGGCCGCAGAAGGCGTCGACCACCCCGTAGCCGTGCTTGCGGCCGGCGAAGTCGTAGATCGCCGCGCCGATGTCGCCGATCCGCTTGCCCGGGCCGACCTCGGCGATCCCCAGCCAGAGCGAGCGGCGGGTGACGTCGATCAGCTTGCTCGCCGCCGGCGAGGCCTCACCGCCGACCACGAACATGTCGGAGCAGTCGCCGAAGTAGCCGTCGAGCGTGGTCGTGATGTCGATGTTGATGATGTCACCCTCGCGGAGGGTCTGGCTCCCCGGGATCCCGTGGCAGATCACCTCGTTGATCGAGGTGCAGATCGACTTCGGGAAGCCGTGGTAGTTGAGCGGCGAGGGGTAGGCGCCGGCCTTGACGATGAACTCGTGGCAGAGCCGGTTGAGCTCCTCGGTCGTCACCCCCGGCTGGACGAAGGGCTCGATGTACTCGAGGACGCTGGCCGCGAGGCGACAGGTCGCCCGCATCTTCTCGATGTCTGACTTGCTCTTGATCTCGACCGCCACACGGATCCATCGCTCGCCCGCTGACCTCCCCAGGGGTGGACTGCGCCGTGGGCGCAGGGGGGCGCGGGTCGAGCGGGGGAAGAATTGTCACGGCGTCAGGTTCGGTCAAGGGCCGGGCTCGGACCGCGAGAACGGGCCAGGTCACATGGTGGAAGTCAAGGGCGACCCGTGGCAGGCTCCAGCGGCCCATGACCCCCCCTGCGTCGCCCGCCGCCGCGCTCGAGGCCCTCGCTCGTCGGCGACTCCTGATCGTCAGCGGCAAGGGCGGGGTCGGCCGAACGGCGGTCGCGGCGATGCTCGGTCGGGCCCTCGCGCGCCAGGGACGCCGGGTGCTGGTGGCGACGGTCGGCCCCGACGATCGCCTCGCGTGGATGCTGGGGGCGCGCACCCTCGAGAGCACGCCGCAGGCGGTCGAGGGCTCGCTCTTCGTCCAGCGCGTGGTCCCGCAGGTGTGCATCCGTGAGTACGGCGCGCTGGTGATCGGCAGCGATCGCCTCGCCTCGGCGGTCTTCGACAACAAGCTGATGCGCCGCCTCTTCCGGACGATCCCCGGGCTCGACGACTTCGCGGTCCTCGGCAAGCTCTGGCACGAGGCCTGTCGGGCGAAGACCTTCGACACCGTGATCTTCGACGGGCCGGCGACCGGTCACCTCCCCTACGCGCTCGGCCTCCCGCGGACGATCCTCCGGACGATCAGCGTCGGCCCGCTCCACAAGGAGGCCCAGCTCATGCAGTCGTGCCTCGAGGATCCCGCCCAGATCGCGGCGGTCCTCGTCGGCCTCCCCGACCGCTGGCCGCTCACCGAGCTGAGTGAGCTCGCGGCGGTGCTCCGCGCCGATCTCAAGGTGGCGATCGCCGCGATCTTCATCAACGGGCTCTGGCCCGACGGGCTCCCCGAGCTCGCGCCGCCGGCGGCCGCCGACGATCCGGCGGGGACGGTCGCGCCGGTCTTCGCCGCGATCACGACGATGGCCGGTCAGCGGGCGCGGCAGGACGAGGGGATCGCCGCCTGGCGCTCCGCCGAGCCCGACGCCGGGCGGAGCTCGTCGGCGGTCCTCACCCTCCCGTGGCGCTGGCAGGGCCTCGACGGCGTCGCGGCGATCGACGAGCTGGTCGCCCAGATCGCCGCGGTCGCGGATCCGGGGCGGTGATCGGGGTCGATCGAGCGATGCTCCGCGGCGGGTTCGCGGGCCGCCTAGGCGCCCTCGAGCTTGAGCTCGAGCTCGCAGAGGAGCTGACCGGCCTCGACGGTGTCGCCCTGGGAGACCGCGAGGCGCTTGATGACGCCGGCCGCGGCCGCGTACATCTCGTTCTCCATCTTCATCGCCTCGACGATGATCACGGCCGCGCCCTTCTCGACGGCCTCGCCCTCGGCGACCAGGATGCGGACCACCCGGCCGGGCATCGGCGCCTTGATCTTCGAGGCCGCCGCCCCGCCGGCGCCGCCGGCCGCGAGCGCGGCCGCGAGGGCCGCGGCCTGGGCGGTCTGGACCTCGAGCGCGACCCCCTGCCGGGGACGTGGGCGCTCTGCGGCCACTCCTGGCCGTCGAGGGTGACGCAGCGGTGGGCGCCGCCGCGCAGCGAGCGGACGACGAGGGCGCCGCCCGGGGCCCGGAGGACCTCGAAGTCCTCGCCGTCGACCTGCACCCGCGGAGCTGCGCCGCCGCTCGAGATCTCGACGCGGGCCTGGTGCGCCCGCTCGCCGATACGGATATGAAAGCTCTGACCGGCCATCGCCGCCCGGAAGACTAAGCGATGCACGCGAACCCGTCCACGTCCGATCCTCTCCGCCACGCCCAGCCGCAGCGGCAGCTCGTCCTCTGCGTCGGCCCCGGCGGGGTCGGCAAGACGACGACCGCGGCGACCCTGGCCCTGGCGGCGGCGGTCGGCGGCAAGAAGGTGCTGGTGGTCACGATCGACCCCTCGCGCCGCCTCGGCCAGGCGCTCGGCTTCGAGAACGCGCGGGCCGGGGCCGAGCTGCCGGTCGAGAGCCCCGCGCTGGCCGCCAGCAGCGGCTCGCTCCACGCGCTCCTCCTCGACGGTCGCGTGGTCTTTGACCGCCTGGTCCGCGCCTACGCCAGCAGCCCCGAGCAGGCGGCGGCGATCGTCGGCAACCCGATCTACCGGGCGACCACCGAGAACCTCGGCGGCGCCCTCGAGTACGCGGCGATCGCCCAGCTCCAGCTCCTCCACGCCGAGGGCCGCTACGACCTCATCGTCCTCGACACCCCGCCGACCGCCAACGCCCTCGACTTCCTGGCGGCGCCCGAGCGGATCGGCGAGCTCGTCAACAACCCGGCGACCCGCCTCCTCACCGGCGGCGGCAAGCTCGGCTCGAAGATCCTCGGGATCGGCAACGGGATCGTCCTCAAGACCCTGGCGAAGATCGGCGGCGGCGACTTCCTCACCGATCTGGGGGCCTTCCTCCGCGACTTCTCCGAGGTCCTCGAGGCCTACCGCAGCCGCGCCGGCGACTTCTCCGAGCTCCTCACCTCGGCGGATTGCGGGGTGATCCTGACGACCTCGGCGTCGCCCTTCAGCGTCCGCGAGGCGCTGCAATTCCTCGGGGTCCTCGTCGAGCGCGGCCTCCGGGTCGACGGGGTGATCCTCAACCGCGTGCTCCCGCCCTTCGCGCCGCTGCCGGCGAGCGAGCTCCTGCGACCGGCGCTCGTCCACCAGCTCGGCGAGGCCGCCTGCGAGCCGGCGCTCGCCCGGATCACCCGCGCCTACGCCGGCCTCCGGGCCGAGGGCGAGCGCGGCCTCGAGGCCGTCCGGGCGATCGCCCAGGCCTTCCCCGACCTCCGGATCTGGGCGCTCCCCCGCGAGGAGCCGCCGCCGACCTCGCTCGACGATCTCCACCGCCTGGGGCAGCTCTTCGTGGCGCTGCGCGGCTAGCCGGCCGCGCTGTCGCGGCGCTCGCGAGGAGCGCGAGCGACCCGCGTCGCTCGCGCTCATCCTGTCCAAGGAGACAGGTCTGGATCAGGGCGCGATGATCCGACCGGGGGCGTTGTTCGCCCCGGCCTCGCTGTGGCAGGAGTTGCAGTCGCCGGTGGCCTGCTCGGCCGCCATCGCCAGCTCCATCCCGCCGCGCTTCACCTTGGCCTTGACCGGGAACATGATCGGCGGGTTCTCCTCGAGGTCGTAGAAGAAGTTGCCGGCGCTGTTGACCGAGAGGTTGATGACCTGGTTGTCGGCGGTCGTGATCTCCACGGTCACCGGGCCGTCGGCGTTGGTGATCCCGTTGCAGTCGTCGGGCTCGTGGAGGGTCGGGTAGACGGTGCCGGCGATCGCCAGGCGGCCGACGATGTCCTCGCCGACCTGCTTGTCGTGGCAGGTCAGGCAGGCGCCGCCCGGGTGCATGAGCGGCGACTCGAGATCACCCATCGTCCAGTAGGTCTTCGAGGTGCAGCCGTCGGCGCCGGCGGTGTCGGTGTCGACCCCACCTGACGAGCCGGCGCTGTCGGAGGCCGAGCCCGAGTTGTCGGTCGCGCTGCCGCTGGCGCTGCCGCTGCTGCCGCTGCCGCCGCTGGTCGCGTCGCCGGTGCTGGCGGAGGCGCTGCCGCTCTCGCTGCCGGTGCCGTCGTCACCACAGCCACCCATGAGGAGCACAAGGCCGGCGAGGGCGCCGGCGAATCGAAGCTTCGAAGCAATAACCCTGGACATGGCAGGATAATAGCCCTTCCCTCGGGGCGTACGAGTGTTTTTCGCGGCGCCGCTAGGCCGTCGGCCAGGTCCCCGAGATCAGGAGCGACGTCGGGAGCTGCGCGATCTCGGGCGCGTCGCGGGGGAGGAAGACGGTGAAGGTCGACCCGGCCCCCGGGCTGCTGCGGACGGCGAGGGTGCCGGCCATCATGTCGACCAGCGCCTTCGAAATCGTCAGGCCGAGGCCGGCGCCGCCGTGGCGCCGGGTCGCCGAGTCGTCGACCTGGTGGAAGCGCTCGAAGAGGTGGGGGATCGCCTCGGCCGGGATGCCGATGCCGGTGTCGCGGACCTCGATCTCGGCGCCCGTGAGCGCCCCGCGGGCGGCTGAGCGCACGCGGATGGAGATGTCACCGCCCTCGGTGAACTTGGCGGCGTTGTCGAGGAGGTTGAAGACGACGTGGTGGATCCGCCGGCGGTCACCCGAGATCGTCAGGGCCTCGTCGACCTCGATCTTGAGGGTGTCGCGGTTGCGCTCCAGGGTCGGCCGGACCGCCTCCACGACCGTCTCGATGAGCGCCTCGAGGTCGATGATCTCGTTCTCGAGGTGGATCCGGCCGGCCTCGATCCGCGAGATCTCGAGGATGTCGTCGATCATCCGCAGGAGGTTGGCGCCCGAGGTGCGGATCCGCTGGAGCTCCTCGTTGCACTCGCCGATCGTCCGCCGCTCGCCCTCCTCGAGGAGCATCTCGCTGTAGCCGATCACCGCGTTGAGCGGGGTCCGGAGCTCGTGGCTCATGTTGGCGAGGAAGCGGCTCTTGGCGAGGCTGGCGGCCTCGGCGGCCTCGCGGGCGAGCGACGCCTCGTCGGCGAGCTCGGCCGCCCGCGCCTCCTCGTCGCGGGCGCGGCCGAGGGCCTCCTGGAGGCTGCGGAGCGCGAGGTAGAGGAAGTAGATCGCGGCCGCGTTGTGGATCAGGTGGGTCTGGAGCGCGAGCTCGGGGGTCAGCGGGGTCTGCGGGATCGCCAGCTTCGCCGCGTAGCCGCCGACGTCGATCATGTAGACGCCGACGAGGGCGACGACGATGAGCGCGCCGAAGATCGCGACGATCCAGGTCGGGACCGTGAGCAGCGCCATCAGGATGATCAGCAGGTTGCCGCCGAGCGAGGGGCTGTAGATCCCGCCGAAGCCGATCGCCGGGACGTTGATCAGCACGAGGAGGAGGAGGAGGAGGAGGACGGCGGTGGTCTGGACGTTGCCGAGCTTGAGGAGCCCGTAGAGGGTCGCGGCGAAGAGCCAGGCGCCGACCAGGCTGAGCATCCCGGCCGAGGGCCCGGCGATCACGAGCTGGCTGAGCCCGATCAGCGTGACCGCGCCGAGGAAGAGGCGGAGGAGGTTGGCGAGGATCCGCGCGACCCGCTGCTTCTCGTGGTCGGCGAAGGTTGGGGTCGCGAGGAGACGACGCAGCGCGTCCAGGACCCCGCCGCCGCCCCGCTCGGCCATAGGGCCACGCTAGCGAGGGTGTGCGCCCCTTGTCGAGGTCGACGTGGGGTGGTGGCGGGCCCCCGCCCTCGGCCGGTCGTCGTGGCCGGCGCCGACCGTCCCCCCGAGCCGGGACCGCGAAACCAGGACCACAAAGGTGGGACCCCGGGAGACCGTCCTCCGGGCGCCTCGGGTCAATATCGAGCCCGCGCGTCCGCCGGGGTGGAAGGAGGTGGGTGACCTCGGCTACCTTGATGCGATGGACATGCGCCTAGCTCTGCCGCTCGCGGTGATCTCGACGATGACGACCCTGGTCGGTGGCGCGGACGCGGCCGAAGACCCGCCGCGCTACGTCGACAACCCCTACCAGGCGCAGCCGAGCGGTCCGGTGGTCCTCGATCTGAGCCCCGAGGCGGTCGCCGAGCGGCGCGCGCGGCCGGTGAAGCCGGAGATCCCCTTCAGCGATCTCGACAAGTTCCGCAGCGATCAGGAGCCCGAGCCCGACCTCCTGCGGGCGCGCCCGGGGCTCCCCGAGGGGTGGGTGCAGATCGGCGACGAGGTCGTCCCGGCGGCGGTCGCCGAGGGAGCCGAGGTGCGGGCGCGCCCGCAGGCGCACCGGCTCTCCGAGGGCGACGGGGCCGACGCCCAGCCGGCGCTGGTTGATGACATCTGCGCGTTCCCGGATCAGGTGCCGCCCGGGATCTACACCGGCAATTTCCTGCCGGGCGCCGAGTACCCGCGCCGCGGGACGATCTACCTCAACTTCGTCGGCGCCGATCTGATCAACGGCAACGGCGAGAACTCGGCGGAGGACTACTCGGTCCTCGCCCTCACCAACCATCACTACCCGGCCTTCACCGGCGGCGAGGCGAAGGCGCTCGCGGTGATCCAGGCGGTCGAGAAGGACTTCACCCAGTGGGCGATCCGGGTGGTCTACGAGAAGCGGCCGCACAAGACGATCCCGTGGGTGATGACGATGGTCGGCGGCAAGTACACCGACACGACCTCGGGGCCCGCGGGGGGCGTCGCGCCCTCCGCCGACTGCGAGGACTACGGGATGCGCAACGTCTGCTTCTCGTTCACCAACGGGCAGCCGGTCAACCACCAGGCGAACGTGATCGGGCAGGAGATCGGCCACACCTACGGGCTCGCCCACACCTACGGCTCCGATCGGATCATGGCCTACGGCTACAACACGCAGTCGTCGGCCGACCTGATCTTCGGGGATGACTGCGCCGATGTCCTCACCGCCCCCGACCAGGCGGGCGGCTGCGGCGGGGTCAACAAGTGCCACTGCGGCGACGCCGACCTGCAGAACGACAAGGCGACGATCTCGGCGATCTACGCCCCGCCGGGGCCCGATAACGTCGAGCCGACGATCGAGATCACCGGCCCCGCCGACGGCGCGACCTACCCCTCGGGGGCGACGATCGGCGTCAACGTCGACGTCTGGGACGACTTCGGCGGCTACGGCTGGAAGCTCATGGTCTACAGCGAGGGCGAGCTCCTCGGCGAGGCCTACGACTACGATCGGATCACCCAGTTCTCGCTCTCGTCGCTCCCCGACGGGGTCTACGAGCTGGTCGCCGAGATCGAGGACCAGGCCGATCACATCGTCCAGGATCGGGTCACCGTCTACCTCGGCGTCGAGCCGATGAGCAGCGGGACCGACGCGGGGACCGACGCGGGGACGGCCGGCACCGACGCGGGGACCGACGCGGGGACGGCGGGGACGGCCGGGACCGCGGCGAGCGACGCGAGCGGGAGCGACAGCGACGCGTCCGCGGGCAGCGGCCCCGGCGTCGACGACGAGGAGGGCTGCTCCTGCCGCAGCGATCAGGGCCCGCCGCCGGCGGCCGCGCTCGCGCTCCTCCTCGCGTTCGGCTGGCGGCGGCGTCGGAGCGCGTGAGCTTGCGTGAGCCGGCCGAGGGCGCGGAGCTCGAGGGCCCGCGCGGGCGCTATCGCCTGAGCCGTCGCCTCGGCGCCGGCGGCTTCGGCGAGACCTGGCTCGCCCACCGCGAGGCCGACGGCCGGCCGGTGGCGATCAAGATCCTCAGCCTCGCGCGCCTCACGGAGTGGAAGGCGCTCGAGCTCTTCGAGCGCGAGGCCCGGGTCCTCGCCGAGCTCGATCACCCGGCGATCCCGGCGGTCCACGACTACTTCAGCGCTGGCGTCGGGCCAGCCGCGGGCGCGGGTGAGGGTGAGGGTGCGGGCGACGAGCCACCGACCTGGTTCTTGGTACAGGACTACGTCGAGGGTCGATCGCTGCGCCAGCTCATCGTCGACCGCGGTCGCCTCGACGCGGCCGGGGCCGAGCGGCTCCTCCGCGATCTCCTCGACGTCCTCGCCTACCTCCACAGCCGCCACCCGCCGGTGATCCACCGCGACATCCACCCCGGCAACGTGATCGTCGGCGCCGACGGGCGGGCCTCGCTGGTCGACTTCGGGGCGATCCAGGACCGCCTCCGCGGCGACAAGGGGGGCTCGACGACGATCGGCACCTTCGGCTTCGTGCCGATGGAGCAGCTCGTCGGCAAGGCGCGGCCGGCCTCCGACCTCTACGCGCTCGGGATGACGATGCTGGTCGCGCTCAGCCACCGCGAGCCGGAGGAGCTCCCCTACGACGAGGGGGCCTCGAAGGTGCGGGTCGACGAGGCGGTCCCCGGCCTCGCCCCCGGGATCCGGCGGGCGATCTCGGGGATGGTCGAGCCGCTGGTCGGGCAGCGCCCGCAGAGCGCGGCCGAGGCGCTCGCCCTCCTCGACCGGCCGGCCCTGCCGGCGCCCCGCGAGGCGAAGACGCGCGTCGTCGCCCCGGCCGAGGCCCCGCCCTCGGCGATCTGGCGGACGATCGGCGCCCTGGCGATCGGCGGCGGGCTCCTGGCCGCCGGGGCGATCTACATCCTCTTCTTCGACGCCTTCTCGGAGACCGAGCTCGTCCGGATCTCGATCCTCTGGGTCGCCCCGGTCGCCTTCGGCTTCGGCGTCCGCTGGGGCGAGCGCTCGCCCCTGGCCACCGGCTTCCTCTGGAGCGGGGTGGCCGTCTTCCTGCTCATCCTCTTCATCTACGGGATCTTCCCGTCGCTCTAGGCCGGCGGGGAGCGGCCTCGGCCGGCCTGCGCCGGCGATCAGCGCGAGTGGGCCCCGAGCGGCGCGGCGCGGAGAGCGCGAAAGCTTTTCCGGACGGGCGCTCGCGCGCGGAAATTCGTGCATTCGCCGCCGCATCGCTTGCGGCTTAGCTTGGCGGCGACCCCATGAAGCGCAACGAGCCCATCTCCCACATCATGTCCAAGGATGTCCTCTCCGTGCACGTCGCCCAGAAGCTGAGCGACGTCCGCAAGCTCCTCCTCGAGCACGGGATCCACCACGTGCCGGTCGTCAGCGGCAAGCGCCTGGTCGGCATGATCTCGGCGACCGACATGATGCGCCTCTCGCTCTCGGCCTACGGCGGCGACGAGCAGTCCCTCGACACCGTCCTCGATCATCAGTTCTCGATCGAGGAGGTGATGATCAAGGAGCTGGTCACGCTCGACGAGAAGGGCACCGTCCGCGAGGCGGCCGCCAAGCTCCGCGGCGGCCACTTCCACGGGCTCCCGGTGGTCGACGGCGAGGGCAACCTCCTCGGCCTCGTCACCACCACCGACCTGATCAACTACCTCCTCGACCAGTACTAAGAGACAGGTCAGAGAGAGCACGCGCGAGGGCGGCGGCCAGCGGGTCCGTCGCCCTCGGCGCGTCAGCCCGCCGCCCGCGGTCGACGGGCGACGGCGAGGCCGGTGAGCGCCGAGGTCATCAGGACCTCGATGAAGCGGAGGAGCGAGCGGCCGAACGCCGAGCTCAGGCCGACCGCGTCGGCGACCGCCGCCGGCCCGCCGCCGGCCGCCAGCGCGCGGGCCTCGGCGAGCGCGCGGGTCTCGGCGAGCGCCTCGGGGGCGAGCACCTGGTGGATGAGCCAGGTGAGGACGACCACCGCGAAGCCGCCGAGGAGGCCGACCTCGACCCCGGCGATGAGCTGCCCGGCGTAGTCGCGGCCCTCGCCGGCGCTCTCGCGGACCGCGAGGGCCGCGGAGGCGACGACGATCGGCACCGAGAGCCAGGCGAGGTAGCTCACGCCCGGGCGCTCGAGCCAGCCGGCGAGCGCCAGGACGGCCTCGAGCGCGCCGACGCCGACGGCGATCCGGAGGGCGGCGCGGGTGAGCGGGGACATCGGCGGGTCGCTAGCCGAGGTACTTGGCGAGGGCGGCGAGCGAGTTGCCGCAGGCCTCGGCGCAGTCGCGGCAGGTCGGGTGCTTGTCGGCGTGGACCTGGCAGGCCTCCTGGCAGCGGCCGCAGGCCTCGCGGGCGACGGCCGCCTGCGCGCGGAGGAGGGGCGAGGGCGCGGCCGCCAGGGCCGCGAGCGCCTGATTCACCGCGATCATGTCGGTGACCGCCTTGGTGCACGCGATCATCGACGTGTCGCCCTGGCCGAGGAGGATGTAGCAGTGGGCCTGGCAGATCTGCCCCTTCTGCACGCAATCGCCGGCGACGTCGAGGAGCGCGTGCTCCGGGCTCTGGTCGGCGTCGTGGTGGTGGCTGTGGTCGTGCGGGGCGACGACCGCCGGCTCCTCCGCCGGCTTCGCCTTCGGCTTCTTCTTCTCCTCGACCGGGCGAACCACCGGCCGCGGCGCGGCGATGTCGTCGTTCGTGCAGGCGGTGATCAAGGCGGATTGTCCGACGATGAATTCGCGGCGACGCATGTCCGAGTGTCTATCACGGATCGCGCCGGGGCTGGGCCCGCAGGGGTCAGGGGCGCAGGGGGCCGGCCGCAGCGCCATCCGGATCGGGCGGCCCGGTCGCAGGGTGATCCGCGGCAGGGGCTCGACCGGGCGTCGATCGACGAGCGCCGGTCGCACGCGCTGGAGGACGGCGGCGAGGATCAGCGTCCCCTCGACGTTGGCGAAGGCGTTGCCGATGCACACCCGCGGGCCGCCGCCGAAGGGGAGGTAGGCGTAGCGCGGGCGCGCGCGCTCAGCCTCCGGGAGGAAGCGGTCGGGGTCGAAGCGCTCGGGGTCGGGCCAGAGCTTGGGGTCGCGGTGGGTGAGGTAGGGCGAGACCATCGCGATCGCCGGCGCCTCGATCCGCAAGCCGTCGATCACGTCGTCCTCGGCGAGGTAGCGGCCGATCGACCAGGCCGGCGGGTAGAGGCGGAGCGTCTCCTTGAAGACCCGCTCGACGCACGCGAGCGCCGGCAGATCATCGATCGTCGGCGCGCGCCCGCCGAGCGCCGCGGCGACCTCGCGGCCGACCTCCGCGGCGACCTCGGGGTGGCGCGCGAGGAGGTAGAGGGCCCAGCTCAGCGCGTTCGCGGTGGTCTCGTGGCCGGCGAGGAAGATCGTCATCACCTCGTCGCGGAGCTGGACGTCGCTCATCCGCTCGCCGCTCTCCTCGTCGACCGCGGCCATCAGCATCGAGAGGAGATCGCCGGGGTCCTCGCCGGTCGCCCGCCGGCGGCCGATGATCCCGTAGACGATCGCGTCGAGCTCGCGCTTGCCGGCGAGCGCCCGGCGGTTGGTCCGGATCGGCACCCAGAGCGGCGGGTGGAGGAGGCGGAGCATCGACACCGACGCCCAGGTGTTGAGGTCGGCGACCGCCCGGCCGACCGCCTCGGCCTCGCCCTCGACGTCGGCGCTGAGGAGCGTCGCGCCGGCGATCCGCAGGGTCAGGCGGGTCATCTCGTGGTCGACGTCGATCGCCTCGCCGGCGGCCGCGAGCGCGTCCCAGCGGGCGAGCATCGCCTCGGTCATCGCGGTCATGGTCGCGGCGAAGCCGGCGATCCGCGCGCGGTGAAAGGCCGGCTGGGCGATCCGCCGCTGCCGTCGCCAGCGCTCGCCCTCGGCGGTCAGGAGCCCCTCGCCGAGGAACTCGCGGAGCTTGCGGTAGCCGCGGCTGCGCTTGGTGTAGCGCTCGGGGTGATCGACGAGGACGTGGTGGATCGCGGTCGGCGAGCGGAGCACGTAGACCCAGACCCGCGAGGTCGCGCGGAAGCGGAAGAGGTCGCCGGCGGCCGCGGCCGCCCGCTCGAGGAAGGCGAGGGGGTCGCGGCGGAAGGCGAGGACCGCCCGGAGGCCGCGGCCGCCGGGGGCGAAGGGGGCGTCGCGCGGGGCCTCCGACGGCACAGGGCGCCATCATAGCGGAGGGCCCGCGTCCGCGCGAGCGCGCCCCGATTGGGCTACAAGCACGCGGTCTTGTTGGTCTGCGGGTCGGTCCCGCAGATCTTCGTGTCGGGGCAGACGATCCCGCAGCCGCCGCAGTTGTTCACGGTCTTGAGGCTGGTCTCGCAGCCGTTGAGCGGGTCGTCGTCGCAGTTGCCGTGGCCGGCGGCGCAGATGAACTTGCAGAGGTTCTTGGAGCAGAGCGCCCAGGGGACCTCCCAGCCCTCGCACATCTCGCCGGCCTCGACGTTGATGTGGTCGTCGCCGCACATGACCGGGGTGCAGTCGCTGTCGCAGGTCGCCGAGTCCTTGGGGCTGCCGTCGCCGTCGTCGCAGGCCTCGCCCTCCTGGACGATCCCGTCGCCGCAGATCGGCAACTTGCAGAGCGAGGTGCAGGCGTCGCTGTCGTCGGCGTTGCCGTCGTCGCACTCCTCGCCCGCCTGGACGACGCCGTCGCCGCAGCCCGGGAGCCCGCAGGCGTTGGTGCAGGCGTCGCCGTCGACCGCGTTGCCGTCGTCGCAGGCCTCGACGCCGACGTGGAGGAAGCCGTCGCCGCAGGTCGCGACCGAGCACGCGCCGACGCAGCCGTCGGCGTCGCTCTGGTTGCCGTCGTCGCACTCCTCGACGCCGGCCTGGATCAGGCCGTCGCCGCACTTGGCGAGCTCGCAGGCGCTCGTGCAGGCGGCGTCGTCGGCGTTCGCCGGGCCCTCGTCGCAGGCCTCGCCGGGGCCGAGCTCGCCGTCGCCGCAGGTGACGAGCGCGCAGGCGTTGGTGCAGCCGTCGTCGTCGAGCTGGTTGCCGTCATCGCAGGCCTCGACGCCGACTTGGATGAGGCCGTCGCCGCAGCGGGCCGCGACGCACTCCGGGGTGCAGGCGCCCTCCTCGGAGTTGGCGTCGCCGTCGTCGCAGGCCTCCCCGGGATCGACGACGCCGTCGCCGCAGGAGGGCGCGGCGTCGGTGCTCGAGCCCGTCGACGAGCCCCCGCCGCTCGAGGTCGGGCCGTCGCTGCTCGCTCCCCCGCTGGCGCTCGGCCCGGGATCTGCGAAGCAGCCGCAGAGGGCGAGGGCGAGGGCGAGGGCGATCACCGCAAAGGGGCGCATCGTCCATTAATAACCCGGCGGTGAGACCGGTGACGACCGCGTCAGCGCGATCGGCAGAGCTCTTCGAGCGCCGAGATCAGCGCCGTCGGGTTGAAGGGCTTCTGCAGGAAGGCGGTCTCGCGGCCGGTGGTGATCCCGTGGGCGAGCGCCTCCTCGCTGAAGCCGCTGGTCACCAGGACCGGGATCGTCGGGTCGAGCGCGCGGATCTGCGAGAGCGCCTCGTGGCCGCTCACGACCGGCATCGTCAGGTCGAGGACGATCGCCAGGAGCTCGCCGCGGTGCGCCCGAAAGAGCTCGATCGCGGCCTGGCCGTCCTCGGCCTCGATGACCTTGTAGCCCGCGCGCTGGAGCACGCGGCGGGTGACCGTGCGGACGATCGACTCGTCGTCGGCGACGAGGATCGTCCCGCTCCCGCGGCTCGGCGTCGGCGCCGGCGCAGGCGGGCGCCTCACGGGGGCGGGGGCGCGCTCGCTCGCCGGCAGGAGGATCGTGATCGTCGCCCCGCGCTCGGGCTCGCTCTCGACCCGGATCGCCCCGTGGTGGGCGCTGACCACCCCGAGGACGACCGCGAGGCCGAGCCCGCGCCCGTTGGTCTTGGTCGTGAAGAAGGGATCAAAGAGGTGGGCGCGGGTGATCGCGTCCATCCCGTGGCCGCTGTCGGCGATCGTCAGGGTGACGTAGTCGCCGTCGGCGAGGCGCTCGCCGAGGATCAGGTCGCTGGCGTCGTGACCCGGCACGTGGGCGCGGCCGGTGCTGATCGTGACCGTCCCCGCCTCGTCGCCGAGGGCGTCGGCGGCGTTGCTGATCAGGTTGAGGAGGACCCGGCGGAGCTGGGTCGCGTCGCCGCGCACCGGCGGGAGCTCGCGGTCGAGGTGGAGCTCGAGCTCGGCGCGTCGGGTCGCGGGGCGCCAGACCAGGTGGAGCATCTCCTCGATGAGCGCGTTGAGGTCGACGTCGCCGGTGCTGATCGTCGCCCGGCCGGAGTACGCGAGCATCTCCTGGGCGAGCTCGGCCGCCCGGGTCGCCGCCGCCCGGATGTCCTCGATGAGCGGGCGCGTCGCCGCGTCGGCGGGGAGCTCCGCGAGCGCGAGGCCGGCGTTGCCGAGGATCCCGACCAGGAGGTTGTTGAAGTCGTGGGCGATCCCGCCGGCGAGGAGGCCCATGCTCTCGAGGCGCTGGGCCTGTCGGAGCTGCGACTCGAGGCGGCGCGACTTGACCTCCTGCTCGTGGTGCTCGTGGGCTTCGATCGCCAGGCCGGTGAAGTCGGCGAAGGTGCCGGCGAGGCTGTGCTCGTGGGAGGTCCAGGTGCGCGCCTCGCCGCGGTGCTCGTTGCAGAGGACGCCGATCATCTGCCCGCGGATCCGGATCGGCGCGTCGAGGAGCGCGCCGATCCCGAGCGGGCGGAGGTAGGCGTCGGCGAACTCGGAGGTCCGGGGATCATTCAGCGCGTCGCTCGCGGCGATCGCCCGCTCGGTCTCGAGGGCCTGAAAGTAGCGGGGGTGATCGTCGGCGCCGAGGCGGAGGCCGGCGCTGTGGGTCGAGGTCGCGGTCTCGAAGAGATCGAGGCAGGTGATCCCAGCGCGGCTCTCGTCGTAGAGCCAAACGCTGCTGCGATCGACGCGGAGCGCCCTCGCCGCGACCTCGGTGATCCGGCGGAGCGCGCTCTCGAGGTCGCCCCGCGCGGCGCCCAGCCGCTTGGCCAGATCGACGAGGAGCCGGGTCTGCTCACGCAGGCCGTCGGTCGCGCTGAGCGGCCGGAACGTCGGACTCTCGTCGTCCATCCGGGGCCACTGTAGCGCCCGTCAGGGGCGCTCTACAAAGCAAAAGCCCCGGGGGTGCCGGGGCCTTGAGAGCGGGAAACGGGGTTCGAACCCGCGACATTCAGCTTGGGAAGCTGACACTCTACCAACTGAGTTATTCCCGCGTGGAGCGATCGTCTAGCACGGGGTCGGTGGGCCGTGCAAGGGCGCTCGACATCCGCGTCCGGGCCCCTTCCTGGCCGCTCCTGGGCCGCTCCTGGGCGAATGCGCGGTCGCCGCGGAGGCTTTGGTGGCATGGTGGCGGCGATGACCACGGCCGCCGCCAAAGCCGCGCTACGCCGCGCCCTCCTGGGGCGTCGAGCCGCCCTCGACGCCGCCGAGGTCGCGGCCCGCTCGCAGCGGCTCACGCGGGCGCTCCTCGACGACGCTTGCTGGCAGGGGGCGGGCGGCGTCGCCGCGTTCGTCGGCGTCGGCGGCGAGCCCGAGACCGCGGCGATCCTCGCGGCGACCCTCGGCGCGGGCAAGCGCCTCGCGCTCCCGCGGGTCGAGAGCGCGCCGCCGCGGCACCTCGACTTCGTCCTCGTCGACGACCTCGCGGCCCTCGTGTCCGCGCCCTTCGGCCTCCGCGAGCCGGCGGCGCGGCCGGACGAGCGGCGCTCGTCGACGCCCGGCCCGGCGCTCGGGATCGACCTGGTGCTGGTCCCGGGCCTCGCCTTCGCGTGGGGCGGCGCCCGCCTCGGCTTCGGCAAGGGCTACTACGACCGCGCCCTCGCGCCGCTCCGCGGAGCGCCGCGACCCCTCCGCCTCGGGGTCTGCTTCGCCGGCTGGTTCGACCCGCCGGAGGGGCCGCTCCCCTGCGAGGCGCACGACGTGCCGGTGAACGGCGTGCTCACCGACGAGGGGATCCAGTGGTGGGGCCGCGCCTGCTAGCCAGCTAGCTAGCCTGTGAGCGAGGCCGCGATCGCGTCGGCGATCATCGCCCCGAGGACCGCGAGGGTCGCCTCGCCCTCGGCCGCGCTCGCGTCGGCCGGCGACCCGCAGTAGGCCTGCTCCATCCCGCACTCGAGGAAGCCGCTGGCGCCGGCCTGTATGTGCTCGACGAGCGCGACCTCGTGGCGGGGGAGGGCGCCCGCGAGCTCCTGGCGGACGAGTTCCGGGCGGAGCGCGAGGACCAGGCTGGTCTCGTACTGGCCGGCGTGGCAGGAGCCGCTCTGGAACTCCGCCGTCAGGCGGCTGGCGTTCTTGCGGCGGGTCTTGTCGGGGAAGACGAGCGGCTCGCCCTCGGCCTCTTCGTAGGCCCGGGCGACCCGGCGGAGGACGGCGATGTGGCCGGGCTCGAGGTGGGCCGAGACGATCGCCACCCGGTCGAAGCCGATCGACTTCGCCGCGCGACATGTATCAAGGACCAGGTTGAACGCGCTCGCCTCGCCGATCGAGGTCGAGCCCTTGAAGGCGCGCGCCCACTCGGTCACCGCGTAGTGGATCGTCGGCATGACGACGCACTCGATCCCGCGGGCCGCGAGGAGCTCGCCGGCCCGGGTCGCCATCCCCTCGGAGATGATGCTGTCGGTCGCCAGCGGGAGGTGGGGACCGTGGGCCTCGGTGCTGCCGACCGGGATGATCGCCGCGCTCGGCCGGGGGCCGCCGACGATCGCCTCGACCTCGGGGTAGGTCAGCTCGCCGAGGCGGCGGCTGCGGGCGCTCTCCTGCTCCACTGGCTTCCCTTCGTGCATCGTCGCTCACCCCTCGCTCGGATCGGCCGGCAGCGAGGCGGCGAGGCGCCGGAGCTCGGCCCGGCGGATCTTGCCGGTCTCGGTCCGCGGCAGGCTGGCGACGAAGACCACCCGCCGCGGCGCCTTGAAGGCGGCGATCTGCGAGCGCGCGTGGGCGATGATCGCGGCCGCGAGCGCGTCGTCGGCCGCGTGGCCGTCGGCGAGCTCGACGAAGGCGAGCGCCTTCTCGAGGCCCGCGGCGTCGCGGGCCCCGACGACCCCGGCCTCGCGGACCGCCGGGTGTCCCATCAGACAGTTCTCGACCTCGACCGGCGAGACGTAGACGCCCGAGCACTTGAGCATGTCGTCGCCGCGGCCGCAGAACCAGAAGTAGCCGTCGTCGTCGACGTAGAACTTGTCGCTGCCGCGGACCGAGTCGCCCCAGAAGGTCTCGCGGCTGCGGTCACGCATCCGCCAGTAGCCGATCCCGGCGGAGGGCCCGGTGATCACCAGGGTGCCGATCTCGCCGCGCGGCACCTCCTTGCCCGCGTCGTCGATGAGGCGGTAGGTGTAGCCGTCGACCAGGCGGCCGAGGCTCCCCTCCTTGACGTCGCCGGGGCGGTTGGTGATGTAGATGTGGAACATCTCGGCCGAGCCGATCCCGTCGTAGATCTCGACGCCGGTCGCCTGCTTCCAGGCGCGGTAGAGGCGGCCCGGGAGCGCCTCGCCGGCGCTCACGAGGCTCTTGAGCGCGCTCAGGTCGCAGCCGGCGGCCGCGTCGATCGCCTCGACCATCTTGGCGATCGTCGTCGGCACGGTGACGAAGTTGGTCACGCGGTAGCGGGCGAGGAGCGCGAAGTAGTCGGCGGGGGCGACCCGCTCGGGGATCAGCACGCAGGCCCCGCCGACGCTGAAGGGGAAGAGCATGTTGCTCGCCAGCGCGTAGCCGAAGAAGAGCTTGGGGGCGGCGAGGGTGACGTCGTCCTCGCCGAGGCCGAGGGTGCGCTGGGCGTAGGCGATCGTGTTCCAGACGAAGTCGTGGTGCATGTGGACCACGCACTTCGGCTTGCCGGTCGACCCGCTCGAGCTCAGCCAGGTCGCGAAGTCGTCGCGGTAGGTCGCCTCGCTCCGGGCCTCGCGCGGCTGGCGGGCGACCGCCGCGTTGAAGTCGACGGTGTCGGCCGGCGCCGCCGCGCCCGAGCGGTCGACGACGATGACGATCGGCGGGTAGGGGGCGTCGCGCCAGACCGGCTCGAGGCGCTCGTAGACCTCGGCGTCGACGATCACCGCCCGCGGCCGCGCGTACTCGAGGTAGTAGGCGTAGTCCTCGCTGGTCAGCCAGGTGTTGACCGGGACCGCGACGCAGCCCGCCCGGAGCGCGCCGAAGTAGGCGTAGGCGAACTCGGGGGTGTCGAGGAGGAGGAGCATCACCCGCTCCTCGATCCGCAGGCCGAGCTCGCGGAGGAGGTTGGTGACCTGGCAGGAGGCGGCGACGACCTCGCGGTAGGTGATCGTCTGATCACGGTAGTAGATCGCGGTCCGGTCGCCGCGGCCCTCGGCGACGCGGGCGTCGAGGAACCACTCGGCCATGTTGAGGCGGTCGGGGATGCGGATCTCGTCGAGCATGGCGGCCCCGCGACCGTCCCACACTCGGCGGGGGCTCGGCAACGCCCGCGGGGCGGCGGCGCGGTGAGAGATCCCGCGGTCGCGCGCGGCCGCCGGACTTCGAGTAGATTGGCGGCCGTGGAGGTCGTCTACCCGAGCCTCGCCTTCGACCGGGAGCGCGACGCCTTCGTCGTCTGGCTCCGCTGGGTCTCGCGCGAGTCGCCGCCCTCGCCGGAGGCGCCGCCCTCGCAGGGGATCCGCGTCGAGCTCATGCTCAACCGCAACACGGTCCTCGGGCCGACGATCGTCTACCGCCGCGACCTCGACGCGCCGCTCTACCTCCGGGCGAACCACCTGCGGACCCTCCAGGTGATCGACGCGGCCCGCGCTCGCGGCCTCCTCGACGTCCAGCTGATCATCCACGGCTCGATCGCCAACGCCCCCTTCGCCGCGCTCTACCTCGTCCGCGACTACGCGGGCGAGGCGATCGACACCGCGACGATCCCGGGGACGCCGCTCCTCCAGCTCCAGCCCTCGACCCCCGGCGATCGCTGGCACGTCGCCGCCCAGGCCAACCTCCGGGTCGCGCTCTCGGTCGCCGGGCCCTCGCGCCACCACCTCACGGTGCTGCGCTAGCGAGCCGCCGCACTAGCCGTCGTTCGGCCGCCGCCAGCGATCCCAGTCGATCTCGTCGTCGACGATCGCGGAGACGATGAGCTCGATGACCGCCTCGCTGACGTAGTAGCGGCTGTGGAGGAAGCGCACCTGCTCGGAGATCGTCCGCCCGACCTGGCGGACGCCGACGTAGAGGTCGGCCATCTGGCGGTCGCCGCGGAAGCGGGCGATCGTCTCCGGATCGTCGTCGGGGAGGCCGCGGTCGGCGACCCGGAGCTCGCCCGGCGAGGGCCTGCGGAGCGACTCCTCGAGGCAGTGGGTGACGTCGAGGCGGCGGAAGACGGTGCCGGGGTAGCTCGAGCCGCGGTCGAGGTCGGCGCAGCGGTAGTCGTTGACGAAGCAGAGGTGCCAGGGGAGGCCGATCGCGTAGTGCTCGAGGATCATCTCGACGAGGTGGAAGGCCATCCAGTCGATGAAGGGGCGGAAGAAGACGAACTCAAGGGCCCGGAGCGCGGCCGGCCAGCGCCTGCGGATCATCTGATCGAAGAGGAGGCGCGGCCGCGAGCCGAACTGGAGGAGGAGGTCGGCCTCGTCGAAGTGGCTGGTCACCAGGAGGGCGGGGTGGTCCCGGAGGAGGCTGGCGAGCTGGGCCGCCGGCGGGCCGTAGAGCTGGTTCTTGCGACGTCGGACCTGGTCGATCGGCCAGCTGATCGCCTGCCAAAAGAGATCGGCGATCCCGGCGACCATCACGAAGGTCCAGGAGCCGAGGAGGACCATGACGACCAGCGCCCCGAGCGAGATGTCGACGAGCGCGTCGATCCCCTCGATCCCCGAGACCATACCGGCGAGGCCGATGAAGAGGACGAAGAACGCGGTGATCATGAAGGCGAGCACGAAGATCGCGAGGCTCGCCCGGAGCACCCGCAGCGATCGCCGGCGATCGATGAGCGGGGTCCCGAGGAAGATGAGGCGACGGACGCGGACCTCCGGCGCCAGCTGGCGGAGCGCCTCGAGGCAGACGTTGCCGCCGTGCGAGTGGGCGACGAGGTTGACCTCGAGGGGCACCTCGGGGGTCGCGCCGAGGCGCTTCGCGGTCCGCGAGAGGGCGACCGCGAGCTCGAGGCCGCCGACCACCCGCGCGCGGTGGGTGTTGTCGCCCGACCACGCGAAGTCGTCGATCTGGAGGCCAGCCTCGATCGCTGGCTGCCACACCGTGCCGGCCAGCCCGTGGGCGCTGAGGCCCGCCTCGAGGCGGTCGGCGAAGGTGGGGGCGGAGGGATCGTCCCCGGGGCGCCACCAGAGCATCTCGCGGGCGAAGGTGCCGTGGATGACGAGCGTCAGCTGGCGGGGCTCGGGGTTCGCCACCGGGGGATGCTATCGCAGGCGCGCCGCGCCGCCCACATCGGCGCACATCCTGGGGGGCGACCCTTCAGCGGAGGTTGAGCGGCTGGATCAGGGGGGCCTCGAAGTGGGCGCCGTCGATGACCTTGCTCTGGGCCCCGTCGCCGGTGAGGAGCGCGCCCGAGAAGGCCCCCCGCAGGGTCTGCCCCTCCGCGTTCCAGTCGACGAGGTAGAGGGTGAGCGGCGCGTTGGTCCGGTTGTTGGCGGCCGTGAAGACCTTGCCGTCGGGGTCGACGTAGCGCAGGCGCGCGCTCCCGAGCGTCGTGTCGAGCTCAAGGGGGTAGACTTGGAGGTCGAGGAGGAAGCCGCCGAAGCTGAGCACGAGCCCCTCCTTGCCCTCGCCGCGGGCGATCATCGAGATGCTCTGGGCGGCGCCGAGGTTCTGGATGGTCGCCTCGCGCTCGCCGATCGTCAGGCGCCGCTCCCGGCCGTCGATGCTGATGGTGAGGGCGCCTGGCTCAAAGGGGAGGTCGCGGACGTCGATCGACGGCTTCTCCGGCGCTGGCGCGACCTCGTCGTCGCCGCGCTGCTCCGCCGCTCGTTCGCCGGATGCCCCGCATCCGATCGCGGCGCAGAGAAGAGACACTGTCACAATCAACGATCCTCGGAGCACGACGTCAGGATATCACCGACGCGCTCCTCGTCGTCGCTGGCGCGACCTGGGCGCGTCTCCTACATCGCACCTACATCGCACCCACATCGCACCCACATCGCACCCACATCGCACCCGCATCCCACCTACATTGAGACGGCGAGCGCTGCCGATCATCCGACGATGTACACGCTCTCCTACATCGGCCCTGGGAGCCGCTCTGTGGCCCAGAAGGAGCCCGTGTGACCGATCGTGACACCGAAAAAAAAAGAGAAAAGAAAGTGATCCAAACGGTATGCTTGGGACACTACCCCTCTGGGTAGGCGAGGACGAGACCTCCGGGCGTCACCACATGTCGGTGTGACGCGGCCTTGGAGCGACCTTCCTCGATCGCGCCCTTGATGGGAGTAGTTCTGATGCTTCGTTCGACCAGCCGCCGCACCTCGAGCTCGATCGCTCTCCTCGCCGCGCTCCTCGTCGCCACCACCGCCACGAGCGCTGACGCGAAGAAGAAGGACTCCGACGGCCCCTGGCTGAAGGGCGACATCGAGAAGGGGCAGCTGAGCATGCCCCTCCACCGCGGCGGCGCGGTCCCCTTCGAGCTCATGGTCGCTGCCACCCCCGACAACTGCGGCGGCTCCATGCACCTCGACATCAAGTGGGACGAGGACGACAACGAGGTCAAGGTCAAGCTCAAGGGCAAGAACGCCCTCGAGGCCTTCCCGAGCGTCGATCGCACCGTCGGGGTCAACTTCGAGCCCAACCAGTTCTGGCCCGACATCGAGGACTACGACAACGGCCGCTACCAGCTCTGGCTCTTCTCCGCCGGCGGCCCGCTCCTCACCTTCTACTACAGCGGCGAGACCCTCGACCTCCTCGGCTCCGAGCTCGACTTCGACCTCCCGCCGGCCGGCTCGATCCCGGTCGCGTTCCCGACCCTCTACGGCTTCGCCACCCCCTTCTTCCAGCCGGACGGGAACAACGACGTCGACTTCGAGTGGACCTTCGACTACGACAAGAGCATCCGCGGCGACCGGGCTGACCTCGCCCACATGTACGTCACCTTCCCCCCGCCGAACCTCTGCCTGGTCAACCCCTTCCGCCTCGACCTCTCGACCCTCCGCCCCTACATCAGCCCGCCGGTCCCGGCGGCCGAGGCCCGCCCCTGGTCGGACTACCTCCGCAGCGGCCTCCTCTTCGACATCACCATCGAGACCCCCGAGTACGTCACCGAGCCCCCCCGGACCGTCGCGGTCGGCACCTACAGCGGCTCGACCGCGATCGGCGGCGGGATCCCGAAGGGCTGGACGATGGACATCGACGCCGCGTTCATGAGCATCGCCCCGCCGATCCGCGAGTGGGGCGGCGCGAACGAGTGCTCCGACTACTGGGGCGGCGTCCACACCAAGGGGATCAACTTCTGCCAGGCGCAGTAGAGGAGAGCTACGACCATGAAGAGCCTGACCATCACCAGCATCATCGCCGCCGCCGCCCTCCTCACCGCCTGCGACGAGGGGGACAACACCGACCTCCGCAAGGGGAAGCCGACGGTCAACAGCGGCTCCTACAACCTCCACCTCTCGAACAAGCTGCGCTACGACGCGCTCAAGCCGGGCGCCGACGCCGAGGCCGGTCGCGCGCGCTTCGGCGTCGCAGCGGACCTCGTGAACGGCGACGACAGCGGCGCGCTCTTCACCGGCGCCTCGCAGGTCTTCCAGGGCGAGGTCACCTCCAACGGGCGGACCTGCTTCTCCTGCCACCGCGGCGCCGACGAGGACTTCGGCCTGCCGCCGCCGCCCCTCTCGGCCTCGATCCCGGCCGACGACCCGATCTTCACCGGGATCAACGCCGACGCCCAGGGCGATCCGGACGCCTCGAACAACCTCGAGAACCACGGCCTCTTCAAGTACCGCTTCGGCCGCTTCAACCCGGCGCGCACCCAGGACGACCCCTTCCGGACCTCCTTCGCCTGGCGCAAGAGCCCGACCCTGGTCAACGCCGCGTTCAACCACGGCTTCCTCAACGACGGTCGGAGCCGGGTGATGTTTGAGACCGCCCGCGGCGCGGTCTTCTCCCACACCCAGGACAGCGACGACCGCTTCGACGACCTCTTCTCGAACAAGGACGGCGCCGACATCGAGGCCTTCGTCTTTTCGATCCTCAGCGACCCCGTCCTGGCCGCGCTCCGCGACCCGAACGATCCGATGCACGACACGCTCGCCTCGGATCCCTACTACACCGTCGAGCTCTCGACCAAGGCGCAGAAGCGCGGGCGCAAGGTCTTCGACGAGAACTGCTTCGTCTGCCACGACACGCCGAACGTCTTCAACAACCGCTCGAACGTCGAGGCGCTCGGCGCCGGCGATCGCCCCGAGAACTTCCCGGCCTTCGCCCCCTCGACCGGCCGCACCTTCAACATCGGCGTCTCCGAGCGGAACAAGCACAACCTCCGCTTCACGCAGGATCTCGGCGGGGGCAATTTCGCGCCGATCGTCATCCCCCTGGCGAAGGAGAACGGCGAGCGCGTCGACTACGTGATCGACATGGACATCGGCCTCGCGGGCACCACCGCGCGGGTTGAGGACCTCGGCCGCTTCAAGGTGCCGCAGCTCCGCAACCTCGCCAAGAACGGGCCCTACTTCCACGACAACTCGGCCGACACCATTGAGGAGGTCGTCGACTACTTCCTCAGCAGCGACTACAAGAACTCGCACGACGGTTCGAAGCACCCGATCAAGATGAGCGCAAAGGAGCGGGCGGACCTGATCGAGTTCTTGAAGGTCCTCTGATCTCTCGATATTCTCGCCTGGGGTATCCATGCGTCTGCAACCAGGTGAGCCGGCACCAGACTTCGCGTTGACGACTCTGAAGGGTGAGAGCCTCACCCTCGCGGATCTCCGAGGCGCGCCCGTGTGGATGGCGTTCAGCCGCTTCGCGTCCTGCCCGCTCTGCAACTATCGCGTCCACCAGATGATCGGCGAGTGGCCCGCCCGCTACGCCGACTACAACTTCCGGCTCTTCAACGTCTTCCAGTCGCCGTCGAGCAAGCTCGACGACTACGTGGCCAAGCAGGAGCCGCCCTTCGATCTCGTCGCCGATCACCCGAGCATGGGGCTCTACGAGAAGTACGGGCTCGAGTCGTCGGTCAAGGCGGCGTTCTCGATGGACGTGATGAAGACGATGGTCGCCGCCGCGAAGATCGGCCTGCCGCTCGTCCGGCCCTTCGAGGGCCCGGCCTTCCGCGTGCCGGCGGACTTCCTGATCGACTCCGAGGGGATCCTCCGCGTCGTCTTCTACGGGGCGACGATCGCCGAGCACATCCCCTTCGAGCAGGCCGACGCCTTCCTCGCCCAGTACGCGACCAAGCGCGCCGTGGCGAGCTAGCGCCGAGATCTCGACGGCGACCCCGAGCGCGTTGCGACGCCCTCGGGGTCGACGCGCTTCGAAGGGCGCGGCGCGGCCGGCTCAGGGCCGCAGGAGCGCGTTGTCGATCAGGCGGACGCCGCCGAAGCGGACCGCGACCGCGCAGAGCGCCGGCCCCGTGATCTCCGCGATCGGCTCGAGGAGCTCGGCGTCGACGACCTCGACGTAGTCGATCACCCCGGGCTCGAGCGCATCGCGGGCGTCACCGATCAGCGCGTCGACCGATCGCGCCCCGCCGTCGAAGCGGCGGCGCACCTCGGCCATGAAGCCGGGGATCGCCCGGGCGGCCGCGCGGCTCGCCGGGTCGAGGTTGGCGTTGCGGCTCGACATCGCCAGGCCGTCGGTCTCGCGCACGATCGGCATGCCGACGATCTCGCCGCCGAGGTTGAGGTCGGCGTGCATGCGCCGGAGGATCGCCAGCTGCTGGAAGTCCTTCTCGCCGAAGATCGCGACGTCCGGTCGGATCAGCCCCCAGAGCTTGGCGACGATCGTCGTCACCCCGCGGAAGTGCCCGGGGCGCGAGCGGCCGCAGAGGTGGCGATCGAGCCCCTCGACCTCGACCCAGGTGCGGCTGCGGGCGTAGAGCTCGGCCGGATCGGCCGGGCAGAAGGCGACGTCGACCCCGGCCGCGGCCGCCTTGGCGAGGTCGCCGGCCTCGTCCCGCGGGTAGCGGTCGAGGTCCTCGCCGGGTCCGAACTGCGTCGGGTTGACGAAGATCGAGATCGCCACGACCCCATCGTCGCCGGCCCGTCGCCTCGCCTCACGCATCAGCGAGAGGTGCCCCTCGTGGAGGAAGCCCATCGTCGGCACGAAGGCGAGCGTGGCCCCGTCCGCGAGGCCCTGGCGCCAGGCGAGGACGGCGTCGCGCGTCCGCAGGACGATCATCGGGGCCCGTAGCCCGCGCCCGCGGCGGCGCTCGCCGGCGCCGGCTCGCGCTTGGCCGCCGAGAAGGAGTGCTCGTCGCCGGGGAAGCGGCGCTCGCGGACCTCACTGGCATATTCGCCGACGGCCTCACGGACAGTGTCAGCGAGCTCGGCGAAGCGCTTGACGAAGCGGGGCTTGAAGCGGTCCTCGAGCCCGAGGAGGTCCTGGATCACCAGCACTTGACCGTCGCAGCCGACCCCCGCGCCGATGCCGATCGTCGGGATCGCCAGCGAGCGGCTGACCTCTTCTGCCAGCGGCGCTGGCACTCCCTCGATCACCAGGGCGAAGGCGCCGGCCTCCTGGAGGCCGAGGGCGTCGCGGCGGAGCCGCTCGGCGGCCGCGTCCTCGCGCGCCTGGACCCGGAAGCCGCCGAACTCGTGGACGCTCTGCGGGGTCAGGCCGAGGTGTCCCATCACCGGGATCCCGGCGGAGACGATCCGGCGCACGGTCTCCTCGCGGCCGCCCCCCTCGAGCTTGACCGCCTCCGCGCCGCCCTCCTGGATCAGCCGGCCGGCGGAGATCAGCGCCAGCTCGGGGCTGACCTGGTAGCTCATGAAGGGCATGTCGGCGACCAGGAGGGCCCTCTGCACCGCCCGGCGGACGCAGCGGGAGTGGTAGATCATGTGGTCGAGGGTCACCTCGAGGGTGTGCGGGTGCCCCTGCATCACCATCCCGAGGCTGTCGCCGACCAGGATCACGTCGACGCCGGCCTCATCGACCAGGCGGCCGAAGGTCGCGTCGTAGGCGGTGACCATGACGATCGCCTGGCCGTCGCGCTTGAGGCGACCGAGCTCCGGGGCGGTGACCCGACCTCGGCCGGGCGGGGTCGCCTTCGCTTGTGTGGCTTCGCTGGTCATGGGCGGGCGGAGGATAGCGCAATCGCGGTTCGCGCGTCGGATCGCCCCTTGCCGAGGGCCGTGCGCGTGGAAGGCGGCGGCGGCGGCGAATTCGCCGATGGTGAGGCGTCTCACGCGCTTCAATTGGCTGTTTCTCCAGGATTGGGGGGTACGACCTGATCCGTTGCTGCGGCTATCCTTCTGTGGGGCGTACTCGCTTGCGGGCGCCCGGTGACCTCGATGCGATCGACCTCGACGGCGCTCTTCAGCCTCCTCTTTCTCCTCCTGAGCGCCTGCGCGGGCGAGAGCGGCGACGCCGGAGAGAGTGAGGCGAGCGGGGCGACCTCGACGGGCGGGAGCGGCACGGACACGGACGCGACGGCGACCGGCATGGAGACATCCACAGGCGGGACCGGCGAGCCCGTCGGCGAGCTCCGGGGGGTGGTCGACTTCACGCTCTACCCGCCCGACGCGGCCAACGACGCGCCGCTCCTCGGGATCGCCGGGGGCTATCGGATGGAGCCGCTCGGGAGCGAGAGCCTCTTCGCGCTCGTCGGCCTCCAGCTCACCCTCCCGCCGCCGCCGGCCGCGATCGACACGATCGAGGAGCACGCGCCGCTCCCCTTCACGTGGGGCAAGGCCGACACCTGGCTGAGCGCCGGCAACGCGATCAAGCTCGCCCACGCCGATGCCGGTGAGGCGCTCGCCTGCCTCTACCTCGCCGACGACGCCTTCCCGCTCTACCTCGGCGCCGCGAGCCCCTCGCTCGCGCCGGAGTGCGAGCCGAAGCCCGAGGTCTGGCAGCCGTCGAGCGAGTACCGCCTGGTCCTCTACGGCGGCGAGCTCTTCGAAGATCGGATCATCGACGGCAAGGTCGCGACCCCGGCGGCCCTCAGCGTCAGCGCCCCCGATCTCTCGGTCTACGATCTCCCGCTCGACACCGCGCTTGACCTCGCGCTCGCCTGGGAGGCCGGCGACGACCCCGACGCGCGGATCGTCATCCGGGTCTGGGATCTCTACGGGCAGCAGACGGTCGCGCTCGCGGCCGACGACGGCGCCTTCACGATCCCGGCCGCCAACCTCGCGGCGATGAGCGCGGGCCCCGGCTTCCTCTCGGTCGCCCGCGAGCGCGTCCACGAGGTCACCTTCGTCGCCGGTAGCGTCGAGGTGATTACGCGCTACGAGATCTGGGGCTATGTCGATCTACTTTGAGCTTGGATGAGGGACGAGGCATGAAGCGACGCAACTTCCTCCGCGCCGGCGCCGCCGGATCGCTCACCGCCGGGGCCGCGGCCTTCGGCATCCTCAAGTACCCACGCCGCGCCCGCGCGGGGTGGGGGAGCTGGCCGGACGACAAGGTGGACGCCCTGATCCCGGCGGAGCGCCAGGCCCAAAACGTCCTCGAGCTCTTCCTCTACGGTGGGGTCAACGCCTTCGACACCTTCTACACGGTGCCGAGCTGGGGGCAGGGCAACCAGACCTTCCTCAACGTCTTCCTCGCCCAGACCCAGAGCCGCTTCCAGAGCTGCGGCTTCACCGGCGAGCTCACCGAGCCCTTCGCCGACGACGCCAACGGCGTCACCGTCCACCTCGGCCCCTGGGTGAGCCCGCTCCGCGCGCGGCCGGACATCGTCGAGCGCATGCGGGTGATCGTCCAGCGCCATGACTCGCTCCCGCACGAGGGCGCCAACCCCTTCGCGCTCACCGGCTCGCGCCTCGGCTCGCCGCGCCTCGCGGGCGTCGGCGCGTCGATCCAGCGCCACTTCCTCGAGCGCCCGGGCGGCCTCCGCTCGACCCCCTACGCCTACATCCTCTACCCGGGCGTCGACTTCCCGACCGACAACGTCAAGGCGGCCTCGTCGGTCGGCCTCCACCCCGGCTCGGCGCGCCCACTCAGCGTCGTCGTCGACTCCAACTCGGAGCTCTCCAACCTCCTCGCGCGCGCCGGCGTCGGCGACAAGCGGGCGCAATTCGACGCGGCCGTCGATCACTACCTCCGCGACTACGAGGCCCGCTTCCGGCCGGCGGGCAAGGGGGCGGCGACCCGCTCGTCGGAGCGCTCGAACTACGCCTTCGCCCACTTCGCCCGGCGCTCGGCCCAGGAGCTCCAGGGGATCCTCGCCAGCGACCTCTTCCAGGTGATCGGCGGCTCCGAGTGCGGCAACGCCGAGCCGGTCGACATGCCGGCGATGCAGGCCCGCCTCGCGGCCGCGCTCCTGACCCGCCAGAGCGACCAGCCGCGCTACGTCCAGTGGATCGACGGCGCCCTCAAGCCCCACCCCTCGGGCGGCCACGACACCCACCAGGCCCACGTCCAGTACGCGTCGATGAACGTCGCCCACACCCTCGAGGAGCTGGCCGCGATCATCAACGAGCCCGGCGAGGGCGACCCGAACAAGATCGACCTCGACAAGACGATGATCGTCATCAACACCGAGTTCGGCCGCACCCCCTTCCTCCAGGGGATGGACGGGCTCAACCACTGGCCGCAGGGGATGGTCAACGTCCTGATCGGCGGGCCGATCACCGCGGCCGAGCGCGGGATCTACGGGACGATCACCGAGGATCAGGGCTTCGCCGAGAGCTGGGTGTCGCCGGCCGAGAACCGGATGATGGTGATGATGGCCCTCGGGATCTACCCCTTCTCCTCGCAGACCTTCGCGGTCGGCGACGTCGGCGGCGGGGTCAAGGACGAGCTCGAAGCGGCGACCCGGATCAAAGAGATCTACCTCGGGATCAAGGCGTGAGGTGCACGATGAAGAGCGCGATCGGAACCTTCGGCCAGGTGCTTGCGAGCGCGACGCTCCTCACCCTCGGCGCCTGCGCGGGCGGCGGTGAGGACGGCGACGCGAGCGCGAGCGCGAGCGCGACCCAGGGGAGCGACACCGAGGCGAGCGGCACCGACACCGGCGCCTCCTCCTTCGGCGAGACCGAGATGGGCGACGACGGCGGCGAGCCGCCGCCGCCGAACGCCGACGTCGACGAGCTCTGCGACGCCGGCGACGAGGCCTGGGTGAAGCGGGCGATCCCGATGATCGCGGGCCGCAAGCCCGAGGGGATCCGCGAGGTCCGCCTCCTGGTCTCGATGATCGAGCAGATCGACGCGGCCGGCGGCGACGGCCGCGAGGAGGTCGCCCGCGGCCTCGCCGACGGCGATCGCTACATCGAGCGCTGGTACGACTTCTTCTTCGAGCAGCTCCGGATCAACCGGATCGAGGTCAAGGCGAACTACGGGTGCTACGGGACCCGGACCAGCGCGGCGCAGAGCGGCGACCTCGCGGCCTTCATCCGCGACAACGACGCGGCCGGCACCAGCTTCGGCGCGAGCTTCTCGCTCCGCGACGTGATCGAGAGCTCGCTCCGCCTCGACGACATCACCCCGGCCTACCGCGCCGACCTCTTCGCGCGGATGGCGAGGCCGCTGACCGGCGCGAATGTCAGCCAGATGGAGCTCGAGATCGTCCGCCGCGCGAACTACGGGGAGATCTTCGAGACCGCCTACCTCGGGCGGCGGATCGGCTGCCTCGAGTGCCACAACTCCGAGGACTCGGTCACCTACAACCCCGACCCCGCGCTCAACCACCACTGGGCGATCCCCGGCAGCTTCGAGCGGGCGGTCTACGGCGACCCCAAGGGGCGGCCCGAGGCCGAGCTCTTCGCCGCCTTCCGCTGGGGCGGCTTCGTCACCGACAACGGCCCGCGCCCCTGGGGGATGAGCGGCGCCTGCGGCGGCTTCATCAACGATCACAGCGGCGACCTCCTCGGCGACCCCGGCTACCTCGGGGGCCCGCTCCCCGACGCGCCTCAGCTCTTCGACGTCGATCCGAAGTACCGTCAGGGGCTCACCTCCCTCGCCGATCAAGGGCTGGTCCTCGGGCCAGAGATGGCCGTCGATCCCGACGACGCGCTCGCCTTCCTCCTCGCCGCCAACATCGTCAACCACGTCTGGCAGGAGGCGATGGGCTACCCGCTCACCCTCGCCAACTCGTTCCCGCGCAACGCCAAGCAGCGCGAGATCCTCCAGGAGCTCACCGAGCTCTTCATCGCCGAGCGCTACTCGGTGCGCGAGCTGGTGGTGGCGATCGCCACCCACCCCTACTTCAACCAGGACGCGCCGGACGCCTGCGGCCTGACCTCGCCCTACCACCTCGACCCGGTCTGGGAGCCCTTCGCGTCGACCGCGAGCGACCCCAACGCCCGCGGCAACAGCGTCGGCGATCGGATCCAGCGCTACAGCGCCTGGGTGCTGATCGACTCGGCCGCCCAGTCGATGTGGTGGGCGCGGCCGCAGCGGCTCGGCGAGATGGGGGCGCCGGCGGCCTACTCGTTCCTCCGCGACCAGGGGATCTTCGTCAAGGACGCGCTGCCGGGCTTCAACGGCGTCGACTTCTCGTCGCTCCTCTCGTGGGAGGAGCGGATCGCCGCCGGCGACGACCCCAAGCTCCAGGGCGCGTGCACCGGCCCGCTCGGGGGCGAGTGCGCGAGCTTCGAGTGGATCGAGCTCATGCTCACCGACGGCGCCGCCCAGGGGCTGACGATCCGCGACGTCGCCGTGGCGATCAAGGACCGCCTGATCACCGAGCCGGAGATCTACTCCGAGGCGGAGGAGGAGGCGATCGAGGGGATCATCGGCGCCAAGCTCGACCTCAAGATCACGGCGGTCAACGCCGGGACCCTCGAGGCCGGCGCCCGCCGCTTCGCCGGCCTCCTCCTCAACACCCCGCAGTTCATGCTCGCCGGGGTGCCGAGCCGCGATCAGGATCCGGCCGCCGATCCGAAGATCGTCGTCGCCGGGACCGACACCGCGTCGCTCTGCGAGGCGCTCGCGCCGGCGCTCCTCGCCGGCTGGAGCTGGAGCTGCGACGGGGGCGGCGTCAAGGTCGACAAGAAGTAGGCGCCGCGCGCCCGCCGGAGGCCGTCGCCGGGAAGGCGGCGGCCTTCGTACGCGAGCGCTGCCGGCCGCCTAGGGCCCGCACTCGGTCGCGGGCATCGCCGCGATCCAGTCGCTGATGAGCTGGACGCCGGCGCTGTCGATCACCCGGTTGGGGAGCTCGGGCATCTTGATGTCGGGGTCGAGCGAGTTCATCCGGTAGAGGACGATGCTCTCGTCCGGCGCGCCCGGGACGATGTCGTGGGGGCGGCCGCCGGCGCCCGGCCCCGCGGCCGCCGGCACCTTGCAGACCCCGAACTTCGCCGGGTCCTCCTCCCAGCGGAGGAAGACGAGGCCGCTCTTGCTCGCGCCGCCGCCGTCGCGGTGGCAGTGCGAGCAGTTGGCGTGGAGGTAGGAGCGCGCGCGGTCGTCGAGGTCGCCCGCGGGGTCCATCGGGTGGGCGAAGCGATCGAGCCCGCCGAGGTCGGGGAGGGGGCCGTCGAAGAGCCCCTGGTCGGCGAGCCAGGTGAGCTGGTTGACCGTCGCCCCGTCGACCTCGACGTCGGTGTTGAGCTGGCCGGTGATCGGCCCGAGCACCTGGATCGCGTCGCTGAGCTCGTGGCAGTTGCCGCACTGGTCGGTGTTGGGGACGATGTACTCCTCGCTCTTCGCCTCGCCGACCTCGTCGATGAACTCGATGTTGATCCGCTTGCCGACCTTGAGGAGCTCGGCCTCGGTCTCCTCGTCGTTCCAGACGTAGGTGATCGGCACCCAGGCGCCGGCCTCGCGGATCAGCAGGCGGGTCTCGACGATCCGTGCGCCGGCCGCGGGGTCGCGGCGATCGTGGTCGAAGAAGAAGGTCTTGACGATGATCGACCCGTCGGGGAACGACCACCCCTCGCGCTCCGCGAAGGTGATCGCCCCGCCCTCCGGGAGGACGATGAAGCGCCCCTTGCCGGCCTGGTCCGACCAGAGCGGCGACGCGACCGTGTAGGGCACGACCCCGTCCTTGGGCTTCAGGTCCTTCATCGGCCCCTCGAAGAAGTCGTAGTCGCTGAGGCGCGGGAGGGGGAGCTCGCCGTCGGCGACGCAGCGGGTCGGGCCGGCGCAGGGATCGGCCGTCGGCCCGCAGGCGAGCGGGGCGGCCACGACGAGGCCAGAGGCGAGGGCGAGGGCGAGGGCGAGGGCGCGGGGCGAGGTGCGGATCACCGGCTACTCCGGGAGGTCGGGGAGGTTGGCGTGGGTGCAGGTGACGGCATTGATGTCGTCGCTCGGCGATCCCCCGCACATCGCCGCCATGTAGAAGGTCGCGGCGCCGTTGTTCGAGAGGCAGTTGGTCAGGGCGTTGTCGACGTTCATCAGCGCCGGGTCGGAGCAGCCGTCGTCGACGATGTCTGGCATCGGCGGATCCATGTTGCCGGAGATCGCCAGGATCAGGAGGTCCGGGTTGGTCCCGTTGCCGTCGAAGGCGTTGTCGTGGATGAAGTTCCCCTGGGCGTAGGGGTCGAAGTCGGGGTCGTCGTAGGGCTCGAAGAGGTTGGTGTTGTAGGAGACGAGGGCCACCCCGAGGCTCTCGTTGTTGCTGATCATGTTGTCGTGGATCTCGTTGCCGTCCGACGCGAGGATCAGGAGGCCGATCCCGTAGGGGACCTCGGCGACGATCGTCCCCTTCTCCGCGAAGTTGGCGAGGTTGTTGTTCTCGAGGTTGTTGCCGTAGGCGTTGGTCCGCTTGCCGTCCTTCACCGGCAGGCCCGGGAGGTTGAAGATCAGGAGGCCGGCGGTGTTGTCGTGGGCGTGGTTGTTGCGGACGGTCGCGTCGGTCGAGTTCTCGATCTCGATGCCGGCGACGTTGCCGTAGGCCTCGGAGTCCTCGACCAGGATCTTGGTCGACTGGCCGACGTAGACCCCGGCGTCGCGGGCCCCCTTGACCCAGGCGCGCTGGATCGTCACGCCGGTGCAGCCGACCGGGTAGAGGCCGTAGGCGCCGTTGTCGAGCGACGCGTCGGCCGTCCACTCGACCCCCATGTCGCGGAAGGTGATGTTGAGGACGTCGTTGGCCCGGATCCCGTCGCCGGCGCTGTCGAGGACCTGGAGGTGCTCGATGATCACGTCGTCGGCGGTGATCAGGACCCCGTTGGCGCCGAGGTCCTGCATGCTGAAGTCGAGGATCGTCTCGGTCGCGCCCGCGCCCCGGAGGGTGACGCCGGTCTTGGTGATCGTCACCTCGGTGTTGAAGTGGAAGGTGCCGGCCCCGAGGCAGACGGTCGCGCCCTCGGCCGCGTCGATCAGCGCCCCCTGGACGGCCGTCTGGTCGTCGTCGCTGGGCTCGATGAAGGCGTCGCAGCCCTCGGGGAGCCCGCCGGTGTCGGTGCCGGCGCTCTCGCTCTCGCCGTCGCTCTCGCTCCCGGTCGCGTCGCCGTTGCCGTTGCAGGCGGCCAGCGCGGCGGCGAGGGTGACGCATCCAACAAGTCCATGTGGAAATCGAAGCAGGGCCATCACGGCCTTGATAACCTACGCGGCGCGCGGCCGGCTACGGCCTCGTGCATCACGCGCGTCCTTTCAATTCGATTCAATTGCCATGTGTGCAAATTGCACACACGCCTCACGGAGCCTGAACATGGAGCGTCGCCACTTCCTCCGAGCTCTCCTCGCCACCGCCGGCGCGGCCCTCGGGCCCGCCTGCCGCGAGCCGGACACCTACGTCCCGGTCGAGCCCGGCCCCGAGTACTTCCCCCAGTCGGTCGCCTCCGGAGATCCCAGGTCGGAGAGCGTGATCCTCTGGACCCGCGTCGCCGACGCGGACGCTGACGGCGACCTCGAGCTCCTCCTCGAGGTGGCGACCGACGACGCCTTCGTCGACCTCCTGACGATCGACGGCGGGATGGGCCTCTCGGTGGTCGCGGAGGCCGACTTCGACGGCTGCGTGAAGGTCAAGCTCCGCGGCCTCGAGCCGGCGACGACCTACTACTACCGCTTCGTCTACGCCCGCGACGGACGCCGCCTCGCCAGCCCCACCGGCCAGACCCGGACCGCGCCGGCGGCCGACGCCGACGTCCCGGTCCGCTTCGCCTTCGTCTCCTGCCAGGACTACATCGGCCGCTACTACAACGCCTACCGCCGGCTGGCGACCCAGGAGCTCGACTTCTTCGTCCACCTCGGCGACTACATCTACGAGACCACCGGCGATCCGGGCTTCCAGAGCGGCGGCGAGGCGCGGGGGATCGCCTTCGACGACGCCGCCGGGGCGATCGACTTCGGCGAGGGCGACTACCAGGCCGCCCGCAGCCTCGACAACTACCGCCAGCTCTACCGGACGATCCGCTCCGATCCCGCGCTCCAGGCGGTCCACGAGCGCATGGCGATGCTGGCGATCTGGGACGACCACGAGTTCTCCAACGACTGCTACGGCGCCTCGGGGACCTACTTCAACGACGAGGTCGACGAGACCGACGAGGACCGGCGGAAAGCGGCCAACCAGGCGTGGTTCGAGTACATGCCGGTCGACTACATGGAGGAGGACTTCCGCTACGACGCCTCCGCGACCTTCCCCGGCGACATCCGGATCTACCGCGACTTCACCTTCGGCCAGCACCTCCACCTCGTGCTCACCGATCTCCGGACCTACCGCGCCGACCACGTGGTCCCCGAGGGCGCCTTCCCGGGGACGGTGGTCGTCGAGGAGGCGGCGCTGATGGCCCAGCTCGGCGCGCTCCCGGGGTGGGCGGCGCCCTACATCGACGTCGACACCTACGCCGGCGGGATCTACGGCGACGTGCTGCGGGCGGCCGCGCCGGCGATCGGCTACGACCCGGCGGCGATCACCGGCAAGCTCGACGCCGACTTCATCAACCGCCTCCTCGCGGAGATCAACCCGACCCTGCCGATGGCCGAGCAGGTCCCGGAGATCTCGGAGGCCGACAAGATGGGGCTGCGGCGCGGGGTGGCGATCGCTACGACCGGCAAGCTCGGGCTCCACTCCTCCTTCGGCTCGCGCTACCTCGTCGTCCAGGAGGCCTTCGACGCCTTCGCCCGCGCCCGCTTCGAGGCGAGCGGCGGCGACTCGGAGCGGACGATGGGGCCCGAGCAGGAGGCGTGGTTCCTCGACACCATGCAGGGCTCGGATCGCACCTGGAAGGTCTGGGGCAACGAGTTCACGCTCTCGCCGCTGCGGATCGACCTGAGCACGCTGCCGCTGCCGCCGCCCTTCTCCAACCGCTTCTTCATCGTCGGCGACTCCTGGGACGGCATGCCGGGGCGCCGTGACGTGATGATCGAGGGGCTCGCCGACGTCGACAACGTCGTCGTGATCACCGGGGACATCCACGCCTTCTTCGCGGGCACGCCGATGTCGCGGAACGACCCGGGGGCGAAGGTGATCGAGCTCGTGACCTCGTCGATCACCTCGACGACCTTCCAGCGCGAGCTCGAGCGCACGGCGGCGAGCGAGCCGAGCCTCGCGGACGTCCCGGGCGTCGATCAGCTCGCCTCGTCGATCCGCGACTTCCTGGTGCTCTCCGACACCAACCCGCACCTCGCCCACGCGGACGTCACCAGCAACGGCTTCGTCGCGGTCGAGCTCGACGGCGCGACCTTCACCGCGACCTACCACTCGATCCCGGACTCCGAGGTGACGACCGACTACGCGGGGATGGAGGCGGCGCTCGACGGCCTCTTCTCGACCACGCGCTTCCGGGTCAACGCCGGCGAGCGCGAGCTCTATCAGGAGCAGGGCGGCGCCTGGAAGCGCTGGGACACGGCGACGCGGACCTGGGTCTAGCGGGTCGCGGATCTGCCCTGCGCGGCCCCGGGTGCGTCAGGTGCTCGGGGTCGCGGGGAGGAGTTCGGCAAAAAAAGGCGGGCACATCTGCGTAACGGATGTGCCCTACAGAGTACCGGATTCGAACCGGCGACCCCCACCGCGTCAAGGTGGTGCTCTACCAGGCTGAGCTACCTCTGCTGGGCCCTCTGCCACGGGCGACGGGGGAGACGTGGAAGCCGGGTGACCACGACGTCCTACCCTTGGACGACCGAGCTACGATCGGGTCGGATTCGAACCGACATTTCCGTGCGGCTTCCGGAGAAGGTCCCGGCGCATGCGGGGCTGGCCCATTGGATGAGACTACGGGTGTCAGTCTTGGGTCACGTCGCCTCCAGCGCGGAGGGTGGACCGTGGATAGAATCTGAGCCTGACGATCACGCACAGCCTGTACCCGTAGGAGCCAGCACCCTAGCAGCCGGCGGCGCAGGGCGCTAGCGGGGGCGGCTACGCGAGGGCGGCGAGGAGGAAGTCGGCGAGCGTCTTCGCCATCTTCCGCGAGCTGTCGACCTCGACCGTGTTCGCCCGCGAGCGCGCCTGCTTGACCGCGCCGAGGAGGCGATCGAGCTGCTCGAGGAGGGCGGCCTTCTTGCCGACCGAGAGCATGCCGGTCCACTCGTAGGAGCGGATCTCGCCGACCGGCTCGTCGACCTCGACGATGTCGACCTGGGCCGGGTGCTCCTTGGTCGCCTCGACCATGACGTTGTACTTGCGGGCCCGCTGCTTGCGGATCGTCGTCACCGGCTCGGCCCGGAGGACGTGCTTCTTGTCGGCGGACGCGTCGGGGCTCCAGAGGCGGACGGGATCGTAGGTCGGCGCCTCCTTGAAGACGGCGCTCAGCTCCTTGAGCCGGCGCTCGAGCTGCAGGAGGAAGGTCGCCGGGACGTCGGCGACCAGGACCTCGCCGTCGACGATGATGTCGGCGCGCGCGCGGGTGTTCGCCTCGTCGAGCTGGAGGCCGAGGTCGATCGCCTTGCCGACCTCGCGGAGGATCGCGGTGAGCTCGTCGGGGACGGTCTTCGCCAGGCGCGTCTCGGCCTCCAGCCGCTCGCCGCCGCTCTCGCCGCTGCTCTCATCGACCGAGAAGGGGCGGAAGGTCCGGCGGATCCCGGTGTAGTGCGACTGCTTGGTGCGGAAGGAGTCGATGAGCTGGGCCCGGGCGCGCTCGGCGTTCGCCTTGACCTCCTGCTCGACCGCGAGGATCTCGTGCAATAGTGGTTGCTTGGTGCCCATGCTCAGCCTCTCGTCGTCGTTTGCGCGGGGATGGTCGCATGGCAGTTGCGGTGAGACCAGGTCCGGAGGCGCGCGTTCGCGGTGCGCCTCCGCCGAAAAGAGCGACGCCGCGGCGCGTAGGCGCGCCGCGGCGTCGGGCTCGCTCGCAGGCGAGCGCGGCCCCGTTCGGGGCCCTGGCTACTTGACGTTGAGGAGCATGATGAAGGCCGCACCCTTGGCGCTGCCCGCCGTGCCCTCGGTGTCAGCGACCACGTTGCCGTCGACCTCGACGTTGAACTTCTCGGCGAGGCCAGGGTTGACGAGGACGAAGATCCCGCTGGCGCCGGTCATGTCGCTGGTGAAGCCGTCGCCCGCGTCGTTGAGGTAGCGGATCAGGGCGTTGGTGCTGCCGCCCTCGGGGACCACCTTGGCGCCGGCGATCGGCGCGCTCGAGGCGGCGCTGCGGACCATGCCGACCACGCCGCCCTCGTCGCCGAGCGGGAGGTAGGGGGCGATCTCCGCGTCGTCCATGAGGATCGTGCTCCACTTCGTGAGCTCGTCGGAGGGCATCGCCCAGATGTCGTGGATCGAGTTGAGCGGGCCGTAGGAGGAGCCCGAGACCGGCGAGGCGAGGCCGGTCGCGGTCAGGTAGTAGCCGTTGGCGACGACGATGCCGACGATGCCGATGCCCGCGCTCAGCGGCTCCGCCGAGGTCATGTCGACCTTGCCGTCGGCCCCGCTCGTGCCGGTCATCAGCGGGGTCGCCATGCTCGGGTTCTGGAGGGCCGAGAGGGCGCCGATCACCCGGAGCTCCGCGTCGCCGAGCGACGCGCCGCTGACGAAGTCGAAGATCGTCCCGGTGATCCGGGTGTTGCCGCCCTCGGGCGCCGCCGAGCAGGCCGCGTCGGGGTCGTTGTCGGTGAACTTGAGGCACGACTGCGACTGACAGTCGCCGTTGGCGGTGCAGGGCTCGCCGTCGGCCGCCGTGTCGGCGCCGCTCGTCGAGGTCATCTCGCCGGTCGTGCTGGTGTCGGTGCCGGTCTCGGTGTTCGCCGCGGTGCTGCCGCTGCCGCCGGTGGTGGTGCCGCTGGTGGTCTCGGTGGCGGTGTCGCTGGTCGCCTTGTCGCCGCCCGAGCAGGCGCCGAGGGCGACGGAGGTCGTCAAGATCATCGCAAGGGAGGTGCTACGCATCATCGTCCAAGCTCCGGAGAGGGGGAGCGCTCGGCTCCCGGCGGCGGCACGGTATCAGGCATCCCCGTTGCCCCGCAACGTCCCGTAGGCGCCGCGGCGCGGCCGAAAAAGGACGCGGGCCCGGTCCTGCGACCGCGCCCGCGCCGTCCTGCGGGAGGACGTCCCTACTCCTTCGACATGACGTAGCCCTTGGGCACCTTGTACTTGAAGGCGTCGGCCTTGAGACCGCTGTTCAGGGTGATCTTCGAGAGCTCGAAGTGGTTGACGCTGTTGTCGCGGTTGCGGACGACGAAGGCGTCGACCCGGCCGCTCTGATCGTTGACCACGAGGAGGAGGGTCTTGTAGTGGGGGTCCTTCTCCTTGGGCTTGAGCTCGATGACCGTGTGGCCAGCCTGCCCGTAGCGCTTGACCAGGGCCTCGCTGGCGAGGCGGACCTTGAACTCCTTGATCAGCTTCTGGCCGCCGAAGAGGAACTTCATCGCCCCCGCGAGGTTGGTGTTGGCGTCGACCTTCTGGCTGACGACCTGGCGGGTGTCGTGCTCGACCACCCACATGTTCTCGCCGTCGACGTAGAAGTCGGGGTCGCTCTGGGTCTCGTAGTCCCAGACCATCATGCCGGGCTTCTTCAGCGTCATCGCCCCCTTGGTGACGGTGCGGGTGCCGTAGACCGGGTGGACGTAGGTCTGCTTGAAGTCGGCGGTGAGATCGATGGTGCCGTCGTAGAAGGCCTGGACCGAGGCGAGGACCGCCGAGGCGCTGCCCTTCTTGACGACGGGGGTCTCGGGGGCGGCGGGCTTACCGGCCTCGACGGTCGCCGCGGCCGGGGCGACCGCAGCGCCGGCCGCCGGCGTCGCGGCGTCAGGGCCCGAGAGGCAGAGGAAGCCGAGGGAGAGGAGGCAAGCGGAGAGCGTTTCCATGATGGCGACTCGGACGGGGCGGGCTGGGGGCCGATTCACGGCCGCCTGTAAGCGGACCGTAACGCCCGGATTTGGCGGTTGCGCTCTGCGCGCAAAGAGAGAGCCCCGGGCGGCTGGAGGATACGCGATCTCCACGCCCGGGGCACCCTTCGGGGTCGAAGTCGGCTCAGGCGGCCGAGATAAGGATCTCCCGCGGCGCGGTCCCGCGGGCGGGGCCGATCACGCCCTCCTCCTCCATCATCTCGACGATCTTGGCGGCGCGGTTGTAGCCGACGTTGAGGCGCCGCTGCAGCATGCTGGTGCTCACCTTGCGGGCCTCGGCGACGATCTGCACCGCCTTGTCGTAGAGAGGATCGACCCGGCGATCGGCCTCCTCGACGTTGCCGTCCTCGTCGCGCTTGGCGGTGATCGAGCGGTTGTAGACCGGCCGCGCCTGCTTCTTGATGAAGTCGACGACCTTGAGGATCTCGTCCTCCGAGACGTAGCAGCCGTGGACGCGATCGGGCTGGCCGCCGCGGTCCATGTGGAGCATGTCGCCCATGCCGAGGAGCTGCTTGGCGCCCTTGGTGTCGAGGATCGTCCGCGAGTCGATGTCGCTGGTCACCTGGAAGGCGATGCGCGAGGGGAAGTTGTTCTTGATCGTGCCGGTGATCACGTCGACGCTCGGCCGCTGGGTGGCGACGATGAGGTGGATGCCGGCGGCCCGCGCCTTCGCGGCGATCCGGGCGACGTTGGCCTCGACCTCCTTCGACGCGACCATCATCAGGTCGGCGAACTCGTCGATGATCACGACGATGTAGGGGAGCTTCTCGGGCTTGTCGCCGATGTCCGCCTCGACCCCGAAGAACATCGTCGGGTTGCCCTGGGCGTCGAAGGTGATCCCCGGGAGCTGGTCGCCGGCGAGCGCGTGCTCGCCCTCCTCGTTGGCCGCCCGGCCCGCGGCCTCGGCGGCCTCCTCGATCGCCCGCTTCTCGGCCTCCCACTCGCGGATGAGCTGGGCGAGCTTGCGGTTGTAGCCGCCGATGTCGCGGACCTGCGCGTCCGAGAGGATCGCGTAGCGCCGCTCCATCTCGTCGACCGCCCAGCGGAGCGCGAGGTTGGCCTGCTCGGGGTCGGTGATCACCGGCAGGAGGAGGTGCGGGATGTCCTTGTAGATGCTCAGCTCGAGCATCTTCGGGTCGATCATGATCATCCGGACGTCCTCGGGCGTGCAGGCGTAGAGGAGCGAGCAGATCATCGAGTTGACGCCGACCGACTTGCCCGAGCCGGTGGCGCCGGCGACCAGGAGGTGCGGCGCCTTGGCGAGGTCGATCGACACCGGCTTGCCGGTGATGTTCTTGCCGAGCGCCATCGGCAGCTTCGCGCTCCGGCTCGCGCCGAAGTAGTCGCTCTCGAGGATCTCCTGGATCGACACGACCTCGCGCGACTTGTTGGGGACCTCGAAGCCGACCGTCGACTTGCCGGGGATCGGCGCGAGGATCCGGATCCGGATCGCCTCGAGGGCCATCGCCAGGTCGTTCTCGAGGCTCTCGATCTTCGAGAGCTTGACCCCGGGCTCGGGCTTGAACTCGTAGCGGGTGATCACCGGGCCGGGGTGGATCTTGGTGACCTGGCCGCGGATCTTGAACTGCGCGAGCGCCTGCTCGATCTTCTCGGCCTGCTCGAGGACGAAGCCCTTGTCGACGTCGACGGTCGGGGTGCTCGCGGCCTCGAAGAGCTTGGCGGGCGGGAGCTTGTAGGCGCCCGGGGTGAGGCGGACGATCCCAGGGATCGGCTTGACGCGCTCGGCCGGCGGGGCAGGGGTCGCGCTCGCGGCAGCCGGCGTCGCGGCCTCGTCGGCCTCGTCGGCGTCGGCGTCGGCATCGGCATCGGCCTCCGGGTCGCCGCTCCGGCTGGCGAGCTCGTGGGGGCGGGGCGGCGCTTTCTTGCCGCTCTTGCGCGGGGCCTCGGCGCTCGGGCCCTCGTCGCCCGCGTCCTCGTCCGCCTCGCTCGCCTCGCTCGCCTCGCTCGCCTCGGCCTCGTCGGCCTTCGCCGGATCGGCGATGACGATCTCGGGCATCGCCTTGCGCTTGCGGTTGCGACGCGGGCGCTCGTTCGCCGGCGCCTCGTCGGTCTCGGCCTCGGTCTCGGCCTCTGCGGCCTCGGGCTCGGCGACGGCGGCGGCCGGGGCGGCCTCGCCCGGCTCCACGGCGGGCGCGTTGGCGTCGACGATCTCCGGCTTGGCCCGCTTGCGCGAGCGCTTCGGCTTCGCCTCCTCGGTCGCCTCTTCGGCGCTCGCGTCCGCGGCCGGCTCGGCCGCGGGCTTCGCCCGACGGCGGCGGCGCTTGGGGACGATCGCCTCCTCGGCCTCTTCGGCCTCCTCCTCTTCCTCCTCGGCGGACTCGGTCTCCTCGTCCTCGTCGACCTCGTCCTCGTCGACCTCGTCCTCGTCGACCTCGTCCTCGTCGGCGGCCGGCGGGTTGCGGAGGGCGTCCACGCAGCCGACGCCGATCCCCCAGAGGTAGTTGGCGGTGGCGACCGCCCCGCGGACGACCAGGCGGCCGCCGCGGACCAAGTGGCGGGCCGAGAGCGGGGTCGAGGCGATGAGGCCGACCACGAGGAGCGCGAGCGCGACCAGGTAGGTGCCGACCACCTCGAAGAGGCCGAGGAAGATCTCGCCGACCAGCTCGCCGGTCAGGCCGCCCGCGGTGTAGCCGGCGACCCGGTACTCCGGGAAGGTGATGTGGAGGAGGACGCAGCCGGCCAGGGTGGCCGCCGAGAAGCCGAGCGCCTCGGCGATCTCAAGCTCGACTTCGCGCCCGAGGAGCGCCTTGAGGCCGAGGCCGGCGATCCCGGCGGCGAGGAGATAGGCTGCCATCCCCAGGACCGCGTAGAGCGCGGTTGCGACCAGGAGGCCGAAGGGGCCCATCAGGAGGCCGTCTCCGGCCTGGAAGGAGATCAGACCGCCGACGGTGAGGACGCTGAGGGCCACGAGCGCGACCCCCAGAAATTCCCCCCAGGGGCGCGCGCTCGCCCCCTCGTCTTCCCGGGCGGCGCGCGGAGCTTTTTGGCTGCGTGCTCTGGCCATTGGAATCGGGCTCGAAACGTTGTTCTTTTGGGTCCCTGGGACCCCAGGGGCATCCTATAGCCCGGGTGCGAAAAGTAAAAAAATCCGCCGGGATGAGGTACGCTCCGGCCCATGCGCCGCGCTCTTTTCGCCGTGTTGACGGTCGCGCTCCTCCTCCCTGGCTGTAAGCGCAAGGAGCTGGAGGCGGCCCTCGAAGAAGCCAACAACAAGCTCGCCGCGACCCAGAAGGATCTGGACGCCGAGCGGAGCAAGAACAAGCAGCTCCAGGACGAGAACCAGACCCTGAAGCAAAAGATCGCCCAGCTCGAGGCCGAGATGAAGGAGCTCGAGTCACAGATCGACGATCTGGCTCGCAAGGCCGGCATCACTCAGGCCGAGCTCGAGGAGCTGCGGAAGGAGAAGGCCAAGCGCCTCGCCGAGCTCCAGGTCTACAAGGACCTCTTCGGGCAGCTCAAGAAGCTGGTCGACGCCGGGACGATCCAGGTCGAGTTCCGCAAGGGCATGCTGGTGGTCAAGCTCTCCAGCGCCATCCTCTTCGACTCCGGCAAGACGGAGCTCAAGGAGGAGGGCCAGCAGGCGCTCGCGGATCTCTCGGCCGCGCTCAAGACGGTCGGCGACCGCGACTTCCTGGTCTCCGGCCACACCGACAACGTCCCGATCAAGACGGCCCGCTTCAAGAGCAACTGGGAGCTGAGCACCGCCCGCGCGGTCGAGGTCGTCAAGTTTATGATCGAGCAGGGGATGAGCCCGGTCCACATCGGCGCCGCCGGCTTCGGCGAGAACGATCCCGTCTCCGACAACAGCACCGAGGAGGGCCGCGCCCACAACCGGCGCATCGAGGTCGTCCTCCTGCCCAAGCTCGGCGACATCCCCGGCATGAAGGAGATGCTGATGGGTGGTGGCAAGAAGTCCTGAGCCCCTCGGGTGCTCAGGCCTGCGGGGCCAGCCCGGCGCGCGCCGAGCTGGCCCCGGCCATTTTCGAAGCGCGACGAGCTTCTAGCGCGCGAGGCCGAGCTTGGCCTCGAAGGTGCCGCCCCAGAAGACCTGGAGCGTCCGTCGCAGCCGCGACCAGCGGCCCTCGCGGACGTCGCGGTCGAGGCGGCGGGCGAAGGCGAGGGCGAGGCGGTTGGCGGTCTCGTAGCGGTCGCGGAGCTCGGGCGTGAGGTCGTCGGCGAGGGTGAAGCGGTAGAAGAGGCGATCGACGAGCGCGTCGTAGCGGGCCGGCGCGTGGCCGCGGCGGTCGAAGAGGCAGAGCGCGAGCTTGTCGACCTCGGCCTGGGTCTCGAGCTCGAGCGGGCTCACGGGCCGCTCGCGGCGGGCGGCCTCGGCGATGTAGAGGAGGTGGCTGAGCCCCTCGATCACCGGCAGCGCGTCGGCGAGGGCGCCGTCGGCGAGGACCTCGTCGGGGGCGCGGGCCTCGACCCGGGCGAGGAGCTCGCGGTCGATCGCCAGGCCGACCTCGAGCTCGCCGTCGTCGGCCTCGCGGACGAAGAGCGCCTCCTGGCCGCGGCCCTCGGCCGCCGCGAAGAGGTGGAGGTGCGAGGCCGGATCGACGCCGGTGTCGGCGCCGTAGAGGGCCTCGAGGCCGCGGTAGAGCCCCCGGAGCGTCCTCATTGCACGACGTCGGAGCCGCGGGCGTCGAGGAGCACGCCGGCGCCGACGAGGCGACGGGCGTCGCGGGGGTCGCCGTGTCGGCGCCAGCGCTCGTAGAGCCCGAGGAGATCCCGGGGGGCCTCGCCGTCGACGTCGACGACCTCGCCGATGACCTGGCTCACATCCTCGAACGCGTCGGCGAGCTCCTCGAAGACCGCGAGGGCGCCGCGCTCGGCGATCCCGCGGTAGGCCGACTCGCCGATCGAGCGCACGTAGCGGACGTTGACCGGGGTGCGGTCGAGGCTGCGGGGGACCGCGCCGGCGATGAAGAGGGCCCGATCGCCGACCTCACGGAGGGCGAAGGCCCGGGCCGTGCCGCTCTGGCCGCGGGCGCTGAGGTACTGGAGCGCGAGGGGCGGGGAGCGGCGGCCGGCGACCCCGGTGCGGCGGACGAAGTCGGCGAGGAGGTGGACGACGTAGGCCTCGATCTCCTCCGAGAGCTCGGCGCCGGCCCGTTCCTGGGCCTCCTGGATCTCCTCATAGAAGAAGGCGGCGAGCGAACCTGCGATCTCTAGTGATCTATGTTGCTGATCCATCGATGCCTCTGCCTGCGAACGTGGTTCTTGGGAGGATCCCCAGCTTCCTACGGTAGCAGCGGCGTTGGCGCGATCAATGGAATTATGTGAGCAAACCCATGGGTCCTGGCGTTCTCGCCCCCGCGTTTTTTCCCGGCGGCGGGGGTTGACCCCATGAGCGTGCGAATTAGACTCCGGCCCCGTTAGCACTCGCCCCGCGCGAGTGCCAAGCGCGGCGGAATTCCCGAGCGATCTCCAAGAGATAGTGAGATCGCAGCGGATCGCCCTACGGAAAAAAAATTCCGGAAGACAACGAAAGAAAAAAGGACACAGGAGACTCGAAGATGAAGGTTCGTCCCCTGAACGATCGCATTCTGGTCAAGCGCCTTGCTGAGGAGACCAAGACGGCCGGCGGCCTCTTCATCCCCGACAGCGCCAAGGAGAAGCCCTCGCGCGGTGAGATCATCGCGGTCGGCCACGGCAAGCTCGACAACGACGGCAAGCGCGTCCCCCTCGAGGTGAAGGCCGGCGAGAAGATCCTCTTCGGCAAGTACGCCGGGACCGAGATCAAGCTCGACGGTGAGGAGCACATCATCCTCCGCGAGGACGACGTCCTGGCGGTGATCGAGGACGCGGGCGCGGCCTCCTAGTCGGAGCGCGCCCCCCACGAGCAAACCAGAGATTTTTTCGAGAGAGGAAAGCACACCATGGCAGCCAAAGAGATCCGCTTTGATGAGAGCGCCCGTTCCGCGATCCTTCGCGGCGTCAACCTCCTTGCCGACGCGGTCAAGGTCACCCTGGGGCCTCGGGGTCGCAACGTCGTGATCGAGAAGAGCTGGGGCTCGCCGACCGTGACCAAGGACGGCGTCACCGTCGCCAAGGAGGTCGAGCTCGAGGACAAGTTCGAGAACATGGGCGCGCAGATGGTCAAGGAGGTCGCTTCGAAGACCTCCGACGTCGCCGGCGACGGCACCACCACCGCGACCGTCCTCGCCCAGGCGATCTTCCGCGAGGGCCTCAAGATGGTCACCGCGGGCCACGACCCGATGGAGATCAAGCGGGGCATCGACGCCGCCGTCGAGCGCATCATCGGCACGATCAAGGACCTCTCGAAGTCGACCGAGGGCGATGACGAGGTCGCGCAGGTCGGCACGATCTCGGCCAACGGCGACGAGGAGATCGGCAAGCTCATCGCCGAGGCGATGGCCAAGGTCGGCAAGGAGGGCGTGATCACCGTCGAGGAGAACAAGGCCAACACCACCGAGCTCGACGTGGTGGAGGGCATGCAGTTCGACCGCGGCTACCTCAGCCCCTACTTCATCACCGACCAGGAGCGGATGACGGTCGAGCTCAAGGACCCCTACATCCTCTGCTACGAGAAGAAGATCTCGTCGATGAAGGACCTCCTGCCGATCCTCGAGCAGGTCGCCAAGCAGGGCCGCTCGCTCCTGATCATCGCCGAGGACGTCGACGGCGAGGCGCTCGCGACCCTCGTGGTCAACCGCCTCCGCGGCACCCTCTCGGTCGCCGCCGTCAAGGCGCCGGGCTTCGGCGATCGCCGCAAGGAGATGCTCAAGGACATCGCGGTCCTCACCGGCGGCAAGGCCCTCACCGAGGACCTCGGCGAGAAGCTCGAGAACCTCACGATCCGCGACCTCGGCACCGCCAAGCAGGTCACGATCGACAAGGACAACACGACGATCGTCGACGGCGGCGGCCTCAAGGACGACATCAAGGGCCGGGTCAAGCAGATCCGCGCGCAGATCGAGGAGACCTCGTCGGACTACGACCGTGAGAAGCTCCAGGAGCGCCTCGCCAAGCTGGTCGGCGGCGTCGCCGTGATCAAGGTCGGCGCGGCCACCGAGGTCGAGATGAAGGAGAAGAAGGCCCGCGTCGAGGACGCGCTCCACGCCACCCGCGCGGCGGTCGAGGAGGGGATCGTCCCGGGCGGCGGCGTCGCGCTGATCCGCGCCCAGGCCGCGCTCGACGACCTCAAGCTCGCCGCCCACGAGCAGCAGGTCGGCGTCGCCATCGTCCGCCGCTCGATCGAGGAGCCGCTCCGCCAGATCATCGCCAACGCCGGCGGTGAGCCCAGCGTCGTGGTCAACAAGGTCCGCGAGGGCAAGGGCGCCTTCGGCTTCAACGCCCGCACCGGCCAGTACGTCGACCTCCTCAAGGACGGCGTCATCGACCCGACCAAGGTCGTCCGCACCGCCCTCCAGAACGCCGCGAGCGTCGCCGGGATGATGCTGACCACCGAGGCGATGATCGCCGAGAAGCCCAAGAAGGAGGCCGCCGCGCCCGCGGGTGCCCCCGACATGGGCGGCATGGGGATGTAAGAGCGCGCCCGCGCTCTGCTCCGGGAGGGCTCCAGGCTTCGGCCTGGGGCCCTTCTTGCGTTGTGGGCGTCGTCCAGGCCTGACCGGACCCGCGTCGTCTCAGCCTGGCCCCACTAGTCGAACCACTTGCATTGCCAGAGGTTGGAGCCGTCGATCCCGTTCTCCATGCGGTCGCTGACCCGCCACGTCGACGCGCTCCCCTGATCGAAGTGCGGGCGGATCGTCGGCGCCAGGCCGAAGCCGCCGCCGGCGAGGGTCTGGAACCCGTAGTCGTCCATCGGCCCGATCGGGTGGCCGTCGCGGGGGCCGTCGGCGTTCTCCTTGATGTCGATCCAGTAGAGCCGCGCGGGCTTGACCTTGGGATCGCTCATCTCGACCGCCTGGAAGGAGTAGCCCCACCCCGGGTTGATGATCAGGTTCTCGCGGCCGTTGTTGGTCGTGTAGCCGACGACGACCGCGTAGTGGTTCGGGAAGATCCCGGCCGTCCCCTGCCAGTCGAAGCAGATCACGTGGACTCGCCCCTCGCGGATCAGCGCGACCGACTTCTCGAAGACGCCCTCGAGCGTGTTGAGCCCGGTCGAGGCCTTGGTCGAGATGTCGACGGCGTAGCGCTCGCCGACGTAGCTCGCCAGCCCCGAGCGGAACTCGGACGGAACGGTCATCCCGTACTCCTGCACGCCGTCGTTGTCGAGCTCGAGGTTGACGGTGTTCATGAGCTTGCGCAGGGTGAGGACGAGCTCGGTCGGCAGCGGATCGCGCTCTCGCGCCGAGGGGATCAGCTTCTTGAAGCCATAGCGGCGGTCGTACCACGCCAGGAGCATCAGCGCGGCGACCGGGCCGCACCCGGCCATCGCCCGCGTCCCGTCGTCGAGCGTGACGTAGTCCTGGGCGTAGTTCGGCACGCCCGTGATGATCATTCGCGTCGGTTCTGCCATCGCGTCGCCTCCTCGATCTAGCGATCGAGGCGACGGTAGCAGTCGAGCCCGAGGCGCGACGCGCAGGATGGTCGCGCCGGGGCGCCGCGCGATCGGTTTTTTCGCGGGGCCCTCTCGCGCGCGCGTGAGGACGTCGTCGCTCGTCATGACGAGCGCCGACGTCCTCGCGCATGCGCATGAAGCCTGTCCTAGAAGACAGGCTTGTGGAAGGTCAGCCGGGCGCGCTGGAGGCCGAGGTGGCTGCTCCCGCCCATCGGCGTGATCTGGAGCGCCTGGAAGTCGTTGCCGGGCGTCAGGCAGTTCTTCGGGAGCTCGGCGCCCATCGGGTCGGCCCACCACGAGTTCGAGAGCGAGACCTGGGCGCCGCAGTAGCCGTTGGCCGGGTTCTCGAGGAGCACCGTCACCGACGAGCCGACCGAGATCGAGCGGCCGACCAGGCAGACGGTCGCCTTCTCGTAGGACTGGAGGGTCGGCAGGCCCATCATGATCCGCAGCCACTGGCCCGAGCCGATGTCACAGACCGTGCCGAAGGGGTCGTTGTAGTTCATCTTGACCGCCCCCTTCAGGTTGATCTCCGGCCAGTCGCTCCCCTTCGGCGCCCACTGGGCCTCGCCGAAGCCCGGCGTCGCCGAGTAGGTCCACTTCGGGCTGTAGGGCGAGCCGGCGTTCTTGTACTCGATGTCGAGCCAGATCCCGTCCTCGGCGAAGCCGCAGGGGTCCATCGCGAAGTTGGTCTTCTTGCAGGCGTTGTCGCAGGTGTCGAAGCCCTGGTTGTTGCCGTCGTCGCACTCCTCGCCGGGCTCGACCTTGCCGTTGCCGCAGACCGCCGCCGGCTGGACGACGCAGGTGCCGGCCATGCAGATGAGGCCCATGTCGCAGAGCTCGCCGTCGCAGGGGCAGCCCTCGCTCCCCTGCGGGCAGACCGGCGCCTCCTTGCACTCGCTGGTGCAGCCGTCGAGGTCGTCGAGGTTGCCGTCGTCGCACTCCTCGCCGGGCTCGACCTTGCCGTTGCCGCAGACCGGCTCGCCCGGCTGGACGCAGGTGCCGGCGTCGCAGATCAGATCGCCGTCGCAGCTCTGGTCGCCGAGGCAGGGGCAGCCCTCGGTCCCCTCGGGGCAGCCGTTGGTGTCGGTGTCGGTGATCGAGGCGCCGCCGGTGGTGTCGCCGGTGGTCGCGGTGTCGCCGGTGGTCGCGGTGTCGCCGGTGGTCGCGGTGTCGCCGGTGGTCGCGGTGCCGTCGCTGCTCCCGGTGGTCGAGTCGCTCTCGCCGCTGGCGCTGGCGGTCGCCGAGGCGCTGGCGGTCGCCGAGGAGCCGTCGCTGGTGCTCGCCGAGCCGTCGCTGGTCGAGGCGGAGGCGGAGGCGGATGCGGAGGCCGAGGCGCTCTCGCCGGTCGAGCCGCTGGCGCTCTCGGAGCCGGCGCTATCCCCCTGATCGTCGCCGTTGCAGGCGGCGAGGACGAGGCCGAGGCCGAAGAGGATCGCGGAGGTGGCGGTGCCGTGGGCGTTGCGCATGGGGGGCGGAACCTACATGTGCGCCACGTTGTCCGCAAGCCCGCGGCCAGGCGCCTCGGCCGCGTCGATGCGAGCTAGCTCTCGGACGCTCGCCCCCGGCGATGGGGCCTCGCGGGGCGACCTGAAATGCGGGTGATCTCGCTTGCGATGGTCGGGCCGCGGGCGCCCGTCGCTAGCGACCTCGCGCCGGCGTCGCGCGCCCGCTCATGGGGCACGCAGGGGCCCGGCGACCGCGTGTCCGTCGATCTCGCGCCTCGCTCGCGCTAGCGCCACCAGGCGAGGAAGACCCCGTAGGCGGCCGCCGCGAAGAAGAAGACCGAGATGTAGGGGATCCCGAGGCTGGCGAAGCCCGGGAGCCCGCCGAGCGAGAGCGTGTATGTCCCACAGACCAGGAAGGTCGCGGCCAGGGCGGTCCGCAGCGCCCGTCGCTGGCGGCGCTCGGCGGCCTCGTTCTGCTGGCGGAGGGTGCCGGGGGCGATGCCGACGGCGATCTTGCCCTCCTGGATGTCCGAGAGGACCGCCGGGAGCTGCTGCGGGAGCGAGCGGAGCACCCGCGAGAGCATGTGGAAGTCGGCGAGCGCGGTCTGCTTGAGGCGCTCGGGCGAGTAGCGCTCGGCGACCATCTTCTCGATGAAGGGGCGGGCGAGCTCGATCGGATCGACGTCGGGGGCGATCGACTTGGCGAGCCCCTCGGTCGTGACGATCGCCTTGAACATCATCGTGAAGTCGGTCGGCATCCGCACGTTGTGGCGGGTCGCGCCGGCGACCAGCTCGCCGAAGAGCTCGCCGATCTGGATCTCGGAGAGCGGCACGCCGACCAGGTAGCGCTCGGCGACCTCGACGACGTCGGCCTCGAAGGCGGCGTAGTCGACCTTCCCCTTGTGGATCGCCAGGGCGTAGAAGGTGCGGGCGACCCCCTGGAGGTCCTCGTTGATCACCGCCCAGAGGACGTCGATGAGCTTGTCCTTCATCGCCGGCGAGAGGCGGCCGACCATCCCGCAGTCGATGATCGCCAGGCCGTTGTCGTCCTGGACGAAGACGTTGCCGGGGTGGAGGTCGCCGTGGAAGAAGCCGTCGATGAAGAGCATCTTGTAGGCGGCGTTGAAGTAGGACTCGACCAGCGGGCCGGTGTCCTCCCCCGACTCGAGCACCTCCGAGAACTTGCGGCCGCGGACGAACTCCATGCAGAGCACCTCGGTCGTGCTCAGCTCCTCGTGGACCCGCGGCAGGCGGATCTTCGGCTCGTCGGCGAAGTTCCGGCGGAAGCGGTCGATGTTGCGGGCCTCGTGCTGGAAGTCGAGCTCCTGGGCGAGCGACTTGGCGAAGCCGGCGATCACCCCGCTGAGGTCCATCGCCTCGGCCTCGTGGAAGGCTTCCTCGAAGTAGCCGGCCATCGCCATCAGGATGTTGAGGTCCGAGTGGATCTTCGGCCGCAGCCCCGGGCGCTGGATCTTGAGGACGACCTCGGCGCCGTCGATGAGGACCGCGCGGTGGACCTGGGCGATGCTCGCCGACGCCAGCGGCTCCTCGTCGAGCTCGCGGAGGCGCGCGCGGTAGCCGGGCCCGAGGTTGCGCTGGAGCTGGGCGTCGATCGCCGCGAAGTCGACCGGCGAGACCTGGTCCTGGAGCGCGGTCAGCTCGTTGATGATCGGCTCGGGGAGGAGGTCGGGGCGGGTCGAGAGGATCTGGCCGAGCTTGACGAAGGTCGGCCCCAAGGCGGTGAAGGCGGCGACCAGGCGCTTGCCGGTGTCGGCCGAGCCGGCCGCCTGGCGGGTGAGGTCGGCGCCCTCGTACTCGACCTGGAGCTCGCGCCGGAGCTTGAGCTGGGCGACGAACCAGCCGAAGCCATGGCTGACGAAGACAGTGGCGATCTCGCGGAAGCGGGCGACATCCTTGGCGCCGGTGACCAGCGCGCGGGATGAGCTGACGAGCGTGCGGAGGACCGACACGCGGCGGAGTATACGGGATCCGGCGGCGGCGGCGATCGGCCCCGCGGGGTTGCCCCGGCGGCGCCCCGGCTGCTATCCAGCCCCGCGAGGGGGGATCGATGGCGGACCACGAGCAGGCGCTGCTGCGGCGGATCTCACGGGCGAACCGGCGCTTCGGGATGATCGAGGCGGGCGACCGGGTGATGGTCGCGATCTCCGGCGGCAAGGACTCGTGGGCGCTCCTCCACCTCCTCCGCCTCTACCGTCGCCGCCTCCCCTTCGACTTCTCGATCGTCGCGGTCAACCTCGATCAGGGGCACCCCGGCTTCCCGGTCCACGTCCTCCGCGAGTACCTGACGCGCGAGGGCTACGAGCACCGGATCGTCGCGCGCGACACCTACTCGGTGGTCAAGCGCGAGGTCCCCGAGGGCAAGGCCTACTGCTCGCTCTGCTCCCGCCTCCGCCGCGGGATCCTCTACGACACCGCGGCCCTGCTCGGGGCGACCAAGATCGCCCTCGGTCACCACCGCGACGACCTGATCGAGACCCTCCTCCTCAACCAGCTCTTCGCCGGTCAGATCAAGGCGATGGCCCCGCGCCTGCGGGCCGACGACGGGCGCAACACGATCATCCGCCCGCTGATCCTCTGCGGCGAGGCCGAGATCGCCGCCTACGCCGCGGAGAAGCGCTTCCCGGTGGTCCCCTGCGACCTCTGCGGCTCGCAGGAGGGGCTCCGGCGCCAGGAGGTGAAGGCGCTCCTCGCCGACCTCGAGCGGCGGATCCCCGGGGTCCGCGAGAGCCTCCTGGCGGCCGCCGGCAACCTCAAGCCCTCGCACCTCCTCGACCCGCGGATCGAGGGCGGGCCTGAGCTCGCCGGCGCTGACGTCGACGAGAGGAGAGTGTCCTTTGGGGCAGGTCGTGAGGGCGGCGGGCTGATCGGCGTCGACGCGCTCCGGCGGCGGCGCTCGTCCGACGCGACCCGCGACCCCGACGCCTGAGGGCTGCCGCCCCCGCGCGATCGCTGCGGTGAATTCCCTGCGGCGGCGCGAGCCGCGGTGCGTCGGCCTTGCGCTTGTTCGACGCCTCCGCGTGGGCGAGAGAGGGTCATGCCCGAGACCCGTAGAAACCACAACGAGTACGCCGCCAAGGTCGTCTGCGGCGTCGTCAAGGAGAAGGGGCCGCTCAACCTCGGCCTCTACTTCACCGCGGTCAACGTCCACAACCCGTCGACCGTGGAGGCGGTCTTCTGCGTCAAGCTGGCGATCGCCAGGCCCGGGGCCGGCGGCTCGATCAGCGGCTACCACAAATTCGCGCTCAAGCCCGATCAGGCGCTCGAGATCGACTGCGAGATGATCCGCAAGATCGCCGGCGGCCTCGACTTCGTGAAGGGCTTCGTCGTGATCAAGTGCAAGACCGAGCTCGACGTCGTCGCGGTCTACACCGCGGGCTCGCTCGAGACCGGCCACGTCGCCACGATGCACAGCGAGCGGGTCCCCGTCCGCGTGCTCGCGGCGCCGATGCCGGATTGCTGAGGCGAGGCGCTCAGGAGGCCGCGGCTCCGGGCGGGCGGCGATCGGCGAGCACCGGGAAGATCGCCCGGGCGTCGGCGACCCGTCCGGGGTCGATCTCCGCGAGGAGCATCGTCGGATCGCCGGCGGCGCTCGCCAACACCTCGCCCCAGGGATCGATGATCGCCGAGTCGCCGGTGTAGACCAGCTCGCCGCCCTTGCCGACCCGGTTGACGCCGATCACGTAGGTCTGGTTCTCGATCGCCCGCGCCCGCAGGAGCGTGCTCCAGTGGTGGCGCCGGCGCTCCGGCCAATTGGCGACGACGACGAAGGCGTCGGTGTCGTGGGCGCGGGCCCAGAACTCGTCGGCGAAGCGGAGGTCGTAGCAGATGAAGAAGGTCAGCCGCGTCCCCTCGATCTCGAGGCGGAGGTGGCGGTCGCCGGCGGCGTAGCGCTCGTGCTCGCCGGCGAAGGTGAAGGGGTGGATCTTGCGGTAGCGGTGGGCCTCGCCGTCGGGGCCGGCGATCACCAGGGTGTTGTGGGGCTTGCCGCCGCCCTCGGCGATCTCGGGGATCGACCCGCAGATCCATATCTTGTGGAGCATCGCCTGGTCGAAGAGGAAGGTCGACGAGGGGCCGCCGACCGGCTCGGCGATCCGCTCGGTCTCCATCGAGAAGCCGCAGGCGAACATCTCGGGGAGGACGACCAGGCGGGCGTCGGCGGCCGCGGCCGCGGCGATGCGCGGGCGGAGGCGGGCGAAGTTGGCCTCGGGGTCCTCCCAGGCGATGTCGGACTGGACGGCGGCGATCCGCATGGTCCGGGAGGCTAGCAGGCCGGCGGCGCGCTCGATACTCGACGGCGCGCCGCCGGAGCGCTCAGGAGGCCGCGCCCCGAAGCCCCTGGAGGCGCGCGATCGCCCCGTCGAGGACCGCGTCGCTCTTGCAGAAGGCCCAGCGGACCAGGTGACGCCCCTCGTGCCGGCCCTCGTAGAAGACCGAGGGCGGGATCGCGGCGACCCCGACCCGCGCCGGCAGGCTCCGGCAGAACTCGACGTCGTCGTCGTGTCCGAGGGGCCGGATGTCGGTCAGGGCGAAGTAGGTGCCGGCGGGCCGCAGGACCTCGAAGCCGGCGCTCTGGAGGCCGGCGCAGAGGCGATCGCGGCGGCGGCGGTAGTCGGCGACCAGCTCGCCGTAGAAGTCATCGCCGAGGCGGAGCGCGTGGGCGATCGCGTGCTGGAAGGGGTTGGCGGTGCAGAAGGTGATGAACTGGTGGGCGCAGCGGAGCGCCGCCGAGATCGCCGGCGGCGCGCAGGTCCAGCCGATCTTCCAGCCGGTGAAGGAGAAGGTCTTGCCGGCCGACGAGATCTGGATCGTCCGCTCGCGCATCCCCGGCAGCGTCGCCAGCGGGACGTGCTCGCCCTCGTAGACCAGGTGCTCGTAGACCTCGTCGGTGATCGCCAGGATGTCGTGCCTCCGGCAGAGCTCGGCGATGTGCTCGAGCTCGGCCCGCGTGAAGACCTTGCCGCTCGGGTTGTGGGGCGAGTTGAGGAGGATCGCCCGGGTCTTCGGGGTGATCGCCGCCTCGAGCTCGGCCGGGTCGTAGGCGAAGCTCGGCGGCCGCAGGGTCACCAGCCGCGGGACCGCCCCGGCCATCGACACGCTCGCGCGGTAGGAGTCGTAGTAGGGCTCGAAGAGGACGATCTCGTCGCCGACCTCGCAGAGCGCCTGGAGGACCGCGAAGATCGCCTCGGTCGCCCCCGAGTAGACCGTGATCTCCGACTCGGGGTCGTAGCTGAGGTCGTAGAAGCGCCGCTGGTGCTCGCTGATCGCGGCGATGAGCGGGGGGATCCCGGCCATCCGACAGTACTGGTTGTGGCCGGCGCGGATCGCCTCGATCGCCGCCTCCTTGATCGACTCCGGCCCGTCGAAGTCGGGGAATCCCTGCCCGAGGTTGAGCGCGCCGTGCTCGATCGCCAGGCGCGTCATCTCGGTGAAGATCGTCGTGCCGAAGCCCTGGAGGCGCGCGTTGAGGTGGGGTTGGCGGCCGCTCATGAGGCGCGGAGGATCGCATGGTTTGCGATCGCGGGCGCGGAGCCGGTGGCCGTGAGACTCCAGTCACACGTCGCCGCCAACGCGGCCGGGGGTCGCCTCAGGGGCCGTGATGGCGGGGTGTTATAGTCGCGGCCATGGAGCACGTGCCCGAGCGTATCGACCTGAACGAGATCGCCAATTTCCGGGGTCCGGGGGAGGTCCCGCGGGTCGCCGAGATGGCGGGTCGCCTGGTCGGCTCGGAGATCCTCAAGATCGCGGCGGCGATCCGCGAGCTCAAGGCCTCGGGCGCCGACGTCTGCGACCTCACGGTCGGCGACTTCGACCCGGCGATCTTCCCGATCCCGGCGCCGCTCCTCGCCGGCGTCCAGGAGGCGCTCGCCGGCGGCGAGACCAACTACCCGCCCTCGTCGGGGATCCTCGAGCTGCGGGAGGCGGTCCAGCGCTTCTACGAGCGCGAGCTCGGCCTCGCCTATCCGCTGGCGTCGGTCCTCGTCGCCGGCGGCGCGCGGCCGCTGATCTACGGGACCTACCGGACGGTGGTCGACCCCGGCGACAAGGTCGTCTATCCGGTGCCGAGCTGGAACAACAACCACTACGTGACGATGCTCGGCGCCGACCCGGTGGCGGTGGTCTGCGGCCCCGAGACCCGCTTCCTGCCGGAGCCCGAGGCGCTGATCCGCGAGCTCGGCGGGGCCCGCCTGGTCTGCCTCAACTCGCCGCTCAACCCGACCGGCACGGCGATCACCGAGGACGGCCTGGGGACGATCTGCGAGGCGATCCTCGCCGAGAACCGGGCCCGCGAGGGCCGCGGCGAGCGGCCGCTCTACCTCCTCTACGATCACATCTACTGGATGCTCACCTTCGGCGAGACCCGGCACGTCACGCCGCCGGGGCTCTTCCCGGAGATGGCCCGCTACACGATCTTCATCGACGGGATCTCGAAGGCCTTCGCGGCCACCGGCCTCCGGGTCGGCTGGGGCGTCGGCCCGGTCGACGTGATGCAGCGGATGAACGCGGTGATCGGCCACGTCGGCGCCTGGGCGCCCCGGCCCGAGCAGAAGGCGAGCGCCCGCCTCCTCGACGACCCGGCGGCGATCCGCTCGTACCACGCGGTCTTCAAGGAGGGGATCTCGACCCGCCTGGAGCTCCTGCATCGCGGGATCCAGGGGCTCAAGACCGACGGCCTGCCGGTCGAGAGCATCCCGCCGATGGGCGCGATCTACCTGACCGCGCAGATCGCCCCCTTCGGCCGCAAGACCCCCGACGGCGAGGTGCTGCGGACCAACGAGGAGGTGCGCCGCTACCTCCTCGACCGGGCGGCGATCGGCCTCGTGCCCTTCCAGGCCTTCGGCGTCCCCGGCGATCACGGGTGGTTCCGGCTCAGCGTCGGCGCCGCGTCGATCGACGCGATCGAGGCCGCGCTGCCGCGCCTGCGGGCGGCGCTCGAGGCCCTCGAGTAGGGCGCCGGACCGGGCGCGGGCGGTGTGCTATCGTCGCGCGATGGGCTCACGGGCGGCGCTCCTCCGGCGCTCTGGTGTCGCGCTGGTCGCGGCGTTGATGGTCGCTCTCTCGTCGCCGGGTTGTCCCGGCGACGACCCGCCGAGGCTCCGCTGCGTCGACCTCCCGCGGCCGCCCTCGCTCGACAAGATCGCGCTGGAGCGGGTCTTCCCCGGGGTCTCGATCCCCGGCGGCGTCGATCTGGTGCAGCCGCCCGGGGACGACTCGCGCTGGTTCCTCGCCACCCAGGGCGGCCAGGTCGTCGCCTTTGACGCGAGCGACGACGCGGCTGCGAGCGTGGTCCTCGATCTCTCGGACGCGGTGGTGGTCGACGGCGAGGCGGGCCTCCTCGGGATCGCCTTTCACCCGGACTTCGCCAGCAACGGCGAGCTCTTCGTCTCCTACAACGCGCCGGGGGGCGGCGGCGCGTTCCTCTCCCGGGTCTCGCGCTTCACCAGCGTCGACGACGGCGAGGCGATCGATCGCGCGAGCGAGGCGATCATCCTCGAGGTCGAGCAGCCCTACACCAACCACAACGGCGGCGACCTCGGCTTCGGGCCCGACGGCCTCCTCTATTTCGGCCTCGGCGACGGCGGCTCGGCCGGCGATCCCCAGGGCAACGGCCAGGACGTCGACACCCTCCTGGGGGCGATGCTGCGGATCGACGTCGACGGCGGATCCCCCTACGCGATCCCGCCGGACAACCCCTTCGCGCAGGGCGGCGGGCGGCCCGAGATCTTCGCCTGGGGGCTCCGCAACCCCTGGCGCTGGAGCTTCGACCGCGAGACCGGCGACCTCTGGGTCGGCGACGTCGGCCAGCACGTCTGGGAGGAGGTCAACCGCGTGGTCCTCGGCGGCAACTACGGCTGGAACGTCAAGGAGGGCGCCGAGTGCTACGCCGCCGACTCCTGCGCCGAGGACGGGCTCATCGATCCGGTCGCCGCCTATCGCAACACCAGCGCGGCCTCGGTGATCGGCGGCGTCGTCTATCGCGGCGCGGCGCTCCCCGAGCTGGTCGGTCGCTTCATCTACAGCGACTTCTACCTCGGGACGATCTGGTCGGTCGACGCCGCGGGATCGGTGACGGTGCTGAGCGAGGGGGAGGGGCGGGGGATCACCGCCTACGGCCAGGACCAGGCGGGGGAGGTCTACGCGGTCCACTACGACGGCGGGATCTACCGCCTCCGCCCGCGGCCCGCCGACGAAGGACCTGGTCTTCCAGCCAGGCTCTCGGAGACCGGCTGCGTCGATCCTGCGGCTCCGACGACGCCGCCGGCGGGGCTCGTCGAGTACGAGGTCAACGTCCCCTTCTGGTCGGACGGCGCGACGAAGTCGCGCTGGCTGGCGATCCCGGCGGGCAAGGCGATCGCGGTCGAGGACGACGGCGACCTGACGCTGCCGCCGGGCTCGACGCTGGTGAAGAGCTTCCACGTCGGCGAGGCGCTGGTCGAGACCCGCCTCCTGGTGCGCCACGACGACGGCGGCTGGGCCGGCTACTCGTACCGCTGGGACCCGGAGGGGGGCGACGCCGAGCTCCTCGAGGCGGCCGACGAGCGCGCCCTCGAGGGGCAGACCTGGGGCTTCCCCGCCCGCGGCGAGTGCCTCTTCTGCCACACCGACGCGGCCGGGCGCTCGCTCGGGATCGAGCTCGGCCAGCTCGACCGGACGATCGTCGACGCCGACGGGCAGGCCGTCGATCAGCTCGATCGCTGGGTGGAGCTCGGCTGGCTCGCGGCGCGCCCGTCCGCGACGCCCCTGCCGGCGGCGCCGAGCGATCCGCTCGAGGCCCGGGCCCGCGCCTACCTCCACGCCAATTGCTCCCACTGCCACCGGCCGATGGCGCCGGGCGGGCGCTCGGCGATCGACCTCCGCTACGCGACGCCGCTCGCCGACGTCGGGATCTGCGACGCTGCGCCGCGCTCGGGCGACCTCGGGATCGCCGACGCGCGCCTCCTGGCGCCGGGGGATCCCCAGCGCTCGCTGATCCTCGCGCGCATGCGCAGCCTCTCGAGCACGCGGATGCCGGAGATCGGGTCGGCGGTCGTCGACGAGGAGGGGGCGGCCCTGGTCGAGGCCTGGATCGCCTCCCTCAGCGCCTGTCCCTAGATTACATGTCCGATTGGACAGGTTGTTTGATGGGCGCGGGCTAGCCCGGGCTCGCGGAGTCGCTGGCGGACTGGAGCGCGGCCGGCTGCGCCCGCTCGGCGAGCATCCGGGCGAAGCGCGCCTTGTAGCGGGCGTGGAGCTCGGCGTTGAGCTCCCGCGGATCGAGATCGGCGCCCGCGGTCTCGATCACCGGCCAGAACTCGAGGTCGTAGCGCCCCTTGCCGCGCACCGAGTTGTACCAGCGCTGCCCGCGCTGGAGCATCGGCTGGTTGACGTGGATGAAGAGCGGGACGATCGGCACGCCCGCCCGGATCGCGGCCTCGACCGCGCCGCGGCGGAAGCGGAGGAGGCGCTCGGGATCGGAGCGGGTCCCCTCGGGGAAGATCAACATCGGCGCGCCGCCGCGGAGGGTCTCGACCATCATGTCGAGCACGGGGGTGCCGTCCTCCTCGTCGGGGTTCGATCCGGCGACGTAGCCGGCGGCCGCGAGCATCCGTCCGAGGCTCGGCCGGTCGAACCACTTCCGCGAGACGACGGTGCTGAGGTCGCGGAAGCGGGCCATGATGACCGTCGTGTCGATCAGCGTCGGGTGGTTGGCGATCATCATGAACGCCCGCCCCTCCGGGAAGTTCGCCGGCAGCGGCGACCAGAAGACGTCGATGAGGCCCGTCCGCTCCATGTAGCGGACGAAGAAGCGGGTCGAGTAGCGGGCCAGCCGCTGCCGGCGGCGGCGGCGGACCTCGGGGTCGAAGGAGAGCCCGAGGAGCGGCATCACCACCCAGGAGATCAGGAAGGCGCCGACGAAGAAGACGAGGAACGCGGAGCCCGTGATCAGGATGTTGAGCGGCCGCGGCATCGCCCGGCGAGTGTTCCACGGCGAGCCGGGCCCGGCAATCGCGGGCCGAGCGCGGGCCTCAGCCGATGCTGACGCCGGCGGCCTCGAGGCGGGCGCAGGCGTCGAGGTATTGGCGGACGAAGCGGAGCGAGCGCGGCAGCGTGCGGTAGGTCGCCGTCAGGGTCGCGAGGAGCGAGCGGTAGCGGAGGGCCGCGAGGCGCCCCGATGGGAGGGTGTCGCCGTAGCCCTCGCGGAGCCGCGGCGGCAGCATCCCGGCTGTGAGGACGCCGACGGCGTCGAGCGTGAGGCCGCGGAGGGGCCAGTGATCGAGGAGCGCGAGACCAGCGCCGCGCTCGCGGGCGAGGATCCCCTGGAGGTAGTCGGAGGGCGCGAGGCCGAAGACGGAGCGGGTGATCGCCCGGGCGACCTCGCCGACCTCGAGGGTCGCGCCCGCGACCATCGCGTCGAAGTAGCCGCGGAACTCCGCCCAGGTCGCCGGCGTGCGCGCGGGGTCGAGGCCGTAGAGGGCGAAGCGGGGGCGCTGCTCGGCGTAGAAGCGCTCCAGGGTCGCGTCCGGGAGGGGGCCGACGAAGCGCTGGTAGCACTCGGCGGCGGTGTCGATGAGGGTCGCCACCACCCAGAGGAGGAGCGCGGGATCGCGGGCGTCGTAGCGCCCCTCGGCGAGCGCCCCCTCGACCCCGCGGTGGCGCGCCCGCATCCGCTGGCCCGCCCGCAGCGCGGTCTCGCGGTCGCCGAAGGCGATCGCGTACATCACCTCGAAGGTCCGCTGCGAGCGGCCGAGGGGGTCCTCGCGATAGCCGCTGTGATCGGCGACGCCCTGGGCGACCGCCGGGTGGGCGAGCTGGAGGAGGAGCGCCCGGCCGCCGCCGAGGAGGCAGGCGTGCTCGCGGTAGATCTGCCACGAGATGGTCTTTGGGCCATAGAGGCCGATCACCGGATCGGCGGCGGCGGCGAGGGTCTCGAGGTCGGCGAGGGCCGGGGTGGGGGAGCGCGGGGGCGGCATCGCGGGGCCGGTGCGGGGGCAGGGTAGCGCGCGGCGCGGGCGGATGTCGCCGGCCGCCCGGCTCGCCCGATCGGCTCGCGGAGGATGAGGTGCCGCGCCGGCCGGGGCCTCGCCCTGATACGATCGGCGGATGACGCGAGCGCGGCGATCGATCCCTGGCCTCTCTGGCGCCCTCCTCGGCCTCCTCGGCCTGATCGGGGCCTGCGGCGACGACGGTGGCGCGAGCGCGTCGGCGACCACCAGCGGCGGCGCGAGCGAGGCGACCTCGAGCGGCGGCGGCAGCGGGAGCGCGAGCGGGAGCGAGGGGAGCGGGAGCGGCGGGGCGACGAGCGCCGCCGAGACCGACGGGACGGGCGGGACGAGCGGGACGGGCGGCGCCGAGCTCCCCTGCAACGGTCACGCAGACCTCTGCGCGCGCACGCTCGCCGAGGTCGCCCTGCCGGCGACCCACAACTCGTTCTCGGCCCTCGACGAGGGCTTCGCCCCGATCAACGCCAACCAGATCAGCGGCGTCGCCCAGCAGCTCGACGACGGGATCCGCGGGCTCCTCCTCGACATCTACCTCGACGGCGGCGAGATCGTCCTCTGCCACGGCCCCTGCTTCCTCGGCTCGACGCCGCACGCCGAGGTGCTCGCCGACCTCGCGGCCTTCCTCGCCGCCAACCCGCGGGAGGTCGTCGTGATCATCTACCAGGACGACGTCGACCCCGCGCTGGTCGAGGCGGAGTACGTCGCGGCCGGGCTCGACCAGCTCGTCTGGACCTGGGACGGCGGCGCGCCGCCGACGCTCGGGGCGATGATCGACGCCGGCACCCGGCTGGTGGTCTCGGCCGAGGTCGAGGGGCCGCCGCCGGCCTGGTACCACCACGCCTGGGACCTCTTCTGGGACACGCCCTACACCTTCCACAGCGCCGACGAGTTCACCTGCGCGCTCAACCGCGGGAGCGAGGACAACCCGCTCTACCTGGTCAACCACTGGATCAGCACCGACGCCGATCTCCCCTCGCAGGCGGACGCGAAGACCGCCAACGCCTACGACGTCCTCCACGGGCGGATCGCCGGGTGTCGCGACGAGGCCGGGCGGATGCCGAACCTGGTCGCGGTCGACTTCTACGAGGAGGGCGATCTCTTCGCGGCCGTCGACGCGCTCAACGGCCTATGATCGCCGACGATGGCCGGAGCCGACGAGGCTGGCGAGAGCGCAGAGGCGGACGGGGACGCGGGCGCGAACGCGGCCGCTGACGCCCCGGACTTCCGCCCTCGCGCCCCGCGGCTCCTCGCGGCGCTCGGACGCGCGCTCCAGGGTCCGGGCGAGCCGGCGACCTACCGCCTGGTCCGCTTCGCGATCCTCCGCCTCCTCGGCCTGGTCTACGTCGCCACCTTCGCCGGGGCGGTGATCCAGATCCTGCCGCTGATCGGCCACGACGGCCTCCTCCCCGCCGATCTCTACCTCGCCGAGGCCCGGGATGCGCTCGGCGCCGATGCCCCCTGGGAGGTGCCGACGCTCTTCTGGCTCGACGTCAGCGACGCCGCGCTCAGGGGCGTGAGCGCGCTCGGGCTCGTGCTCGGGCTCGCGCTCCTCCTCGGTGTCTCGAGCGGGCCGCTCCTCCTCGCGCTCTGGCTCCTCCAGCTCTCGGTGCTCGGGGTCGGCCAGCGCTTCTGGGCCTTCGGCTGGGAGACCCAGCTCCTCGAGACCACGCTGCTGGCGATGCTCCTGGTCCCATGGACAGGTTGGCGACCCCTCGATCGCCATGGCCCGCCGCTGGTCGGGGTCGTCCTGATGCGCTGGCTCGCCCTCCGGATCATGCTCGGCGCCGGCCTGATCAAGCTCCGCGGCGACCCCTGCTGGCACGATCTCAGCTGCCTCGACGTCCACTTCGAGACCCAGCCGAACCCCCACCCGGGGAGCTGGCTCTTCCACCACGCGCCGGCCTGGATCCACCAGGCGGGGGTGCTCTTCAACCACCTCGCCGAGGTGATCCTCCCCTTCTTCGTCTTCGGGCCGCGGCGCGTCCGCTACGTCGCCGGGGTGATCCTGGTCGCGTTTCAGCTCACGCTGATCGCCAGCGGCAACCTCTCCTTCCTCAACTGGCTGACGATCATCCCCTGCCTCGCCTGCTTCGACGACCAGCTCCTCCGCCGCCTGGTGCCGGCGCGCTGGCGCGGGCGCTTCGTCGGGCCCGAGGCCGCGGCGCCGGCGAGCCGGCCGCTGCGGATCGCCGCCTGGATCCTCGCGGCGATCGTCGCCTGGCGGAGCGTCGACGTCGTCGCGAACCTCCTCTCGCCCTCGCAGTCGATGAACCGCTCCTACGACCCGCTCCACCTGGTCAACACCTACGGCGCCTTCGGTCGGATCACCCGCGAGCGCCTCGAGCTGGTGATCGAGGGGAGCGACGCGCGCGAGCCCGGGCCGACCACCGCCTGGCGGGCCTACGAGCTCCCCTGCAAGCCCGGCGACCCGAATCGCCGCCCCTGCCTGATCACGCCCTACCACCTCCGCCTCGACTGGCTGATGTGGTTCGCCGCGCTCGAGGCCGGCGACTACGGCGGCCTCGCCCGCGAGGAGTGGCTCCTCCACCTGGTCGCCAAGCTCCTCGAGGGCGATCCGAGCGTCGCCCCGCTCCTCGCGGTCGATCCCTTCGCCGGCGGGCCGCCGCCGAAGAGCGTGCGGATCGTCGCCTACCGCTACCACTTCGCCGAGCCCGGCGACCCCGCGGGCGCCTGGTGGGTGCGCGAGCCGGTCGGCGTCCTGGTCCGGCCGCTGCGGGCCGACGACCCCGAGCTCCGCGCCTTCCTCGGCGCCCACGGCTGGGAGCGCTAGTGACCTGTCCTGATGGACATCTTCTGGCGAGCGCTACTTGTCGCCGCCGGCGTAGACCTCGGGCCTCAGCACGCCGATGTAGGGGAGGTTGCGGTAGCGGCCGGCGTAGTCGAGGCCGTAGCCGACGACGAACTCGTTCGGGCACTCGAAGCCGATGTAGGCGGTGTCGATCTTGACCACCCGCGCCTCCTTCTTGTCGAGCAAGGTGGCGACCGCGAGCGACGCCGGCTGCCGGGTCCGGAGGTTGTCGATCAGGTAGGAGAGCGTGAGGCCGGTGTCGATGATGTCCTCGACCAGGAGGACGTCGCGGCCGGCGATCGGCTGGTTCAAGTCCTTGAGCATGCGGACCACGCCGGAGGAGCGGGTGCGATCGCCGTAGGACGAGACCGAGATGAAGTCGAGCGCGAGCGGCAGGTTGATCTGCCGGACGAGGTCGGCGATGAACAAGAAGGAGCCGCTGAGGACGCCGACGACCAGGAGATCGCGGCCCTGGTAGTCCGCGGCGATCTGCGCCCCGAGCTCGGCGACCCGCCGCTGGATCGTCTCCTCGCTGAGGATCACCCGGGAGATGTCATCGCTGAGGCCGCCGGACCAGGTGGTGTTGGGTGCCGACTCGTCGTGCATGATCGAGCGCCTTATCGCACATGGGCCGCCGCCTGTCAGCCCCGCCGGTGGTAGTCTCTCCCTCCCCGCGCGCCGATGCCGATCCACAACTTCAGCCCCCTCCACGGCCGGATCGTCGAGATCCGGGTCGAGTCCAGGGCCCTCGCCGGCAACCTCCTCGGCGACCCGCACGAGCGGACGGTCGCGGTCTACCTGCCGCCGGGCTACGACGACACCAAGGACGCCTACCCCCTCCTCGTCGACCTCGCCGGCTTCACCGGCTCGGGCCTCCGGCGCCTCGGCTGGACCGCCTTCGGCGAGAGCGTCCCGCAGCGCCTCGATCGCCTGATCGCCAGCGGGGCGATGGGCCCGGTGGTGGTCGCCTTCCCCGACGCCTTCACGGCGCTGGGCGGCAACCAGTACATCGACTCGCTCGCCATGGGCGGCTGGGAGTCCTTCCTCATCGAGGCGATGCTGCCGCGGCTGGAGCGGGAATTTCGCCTCCGCGGCGGCCGCGATCACCGCGGGGTCTACGGCAAGTCGAGCGGCGGCTACGGGGCGCTGGTCCACGGGATGCGCCACGCCGACGTCTGGGGGGCGATCGCCTCGCACTCCGGCGACGTCGGCTTCGACCTCCTCTTCCGCGGCGACTTCCCCAAGGTCCTCGACGCGCTCGCGCCCTTCGCCGGCAGCGTCGAGGCCTTCATCGCCAGCGTGCGCGCGGGCAAGAAGATCCGCGGCGACCACTTCCACGTCCTCATGGTCCTGGCGATGGCCGCGACCTACGACCCCGACCCGAGCGCGTTCTGGGGGATCCGCCTGCCGGTCGATCCCCACACCTGCGAGCTCGACGAGGTCGCCTGGGCGCGCTGGCTCGCCCACGATCCCCTGCGGATGATCGACGAGCCCGCCTGCCAGGCGGCGCTGCGATCGCTCCGCGGCCTCTACATCGACGTCGGCTCGCGCGACCAGTACATGATCCACTACGGGACGCGGGCGCTGGTCCGCCGCCTCGAGGCCGCGGGGATCGAGCACCGCTACGAGGAGTTCCCCGACAACCACTCGAGCGTCGACTACCGCCTCGACGCCTCGCTCCCCTACCTCTACCGCGCGCTCACGGGCGAGTGAGCGGCGGCGGCGGGGTTTCGCTCGCCGCCCGAGTGTGCCAGGCTTGGGCGCGTCCGATGACCTCTCCGCGCACCGCACTCCTCCTCGGTCTCTGCCTCGTCGCGTCCGCCTGCGGCGGCGGGGCGCCGGCGACCCCGCGCCCGCAGGTCCAGGCGGCCCGGCCGACGCCGCCGAGCGAGGCGCCGATCCCCGAGGCGCCGCCGCCCGCGGTCAAGACCCCGGCGGATCGCTACGCCGCCTACGCGCCGGTGGTCCTCACGGCCGACGTCAGCGGCCTCCCCGAGGACGAGCGAGCGGCGCTGGCCAAGGTGATCGAGGCCGCCCGCCACCTCGATCCGATCTTCGACCTCCAGGCCTACGAGGACAACCCGCGGGTGGCGGCTGCCCTCGCCGCCGACACCTCGCCGGAGGGCCAGGCCAAGCTCGCGCTCTTCCGGATCATGCGCGGCCCCTGGGACCGCCAGGAGCACTTCGAGCCCTTCGCGATCGATCGGCCGCGGCCGCCCGGCGCCGGCTTCTACCCGATCGACCTCACGGCCGATGACTTCAAGCGCTGGGTCGCCGAGCACCCGAAGGAGCGCGCGGCCTTCGAGAGCCTGACCACGGTGATCCGCCGCGACGCCGACGAGCTGGTGGCGATCCCCTACCACAAGGCCTACGCCGAGCACCTGGGGCCGGCGGCCGCGGCCCTCCGCGAGGCGGCCGCGCTGACCAAGGACCGCTCGCTCAAGAAGTTCCTGAGCTCGCGGGCGGCCGCGCTCCTCAGCGACGACTACTACAAGAGCGACAAGGACTGGATGGACGTCGACGCGCCGCTCGAGGTGACGATCGGCCCCTACGAGACCTACGAGGACGAGCTCATGGGCCTCAAGGCGGCCTACGAGGCCTTCGTGACGATCTCCGATCCGGCCGCGTCGGCCGACCTCGCCCGCTTCAAGGCGCGCCTCGCCGACATGGAGGCGAACCTGCCGATCGACGAGCACTTCAAGACCGTCCGCGGGCGCGAGAGCCCGATCCGGGTGGTCGACCTCGTCTACACCTCGGGCGACGCCCGCAAGTCGGTCCAGACGATCGCCTTCAACCTCCCCAACGACGAGCGCGTGCGGGCGGAGAAGGGGGCGAAGAAGGTCCTCCTCCGCAACCTGATCCAGGCGAAGTTCGACGCGATCATGCGGCCGATCGGCGAGCGGGTGCTGGTCGCCGAGCACCTCCCGCACCTCTCGGCCGACGCCTTCTTCCACCAGGTCCTCTTCCACGAGCTCTCCCACAGCCTCGGGCCGGCCTACGTCGAGCGCCGGGGCGGCGACGGCAAGGGCGAGAAGGTCGAGATCCGGGTCGCGCTCGGGCCGCTCTACTCGCCCCTCGAGGAGGCGAAGGCCGACGTGATGGGGGTCTACAACATCCTCTACATGATCGACGAGGGCGAGCTCCCGGCCGCGCTCCGCGAGCCGGTGCTGGTCTCCTACATCGCCGGCCTCTTCCGCTCGCTCCGCTTCGGCACCGCCGAGGCCCACGGGCGCGGGGCGGCGATCCAGCTCCTCTTCTTCGCCAGCAGCAAGGCGATCACCCAGGACCGCGAGAGCGGCAAGATCCGGATCGATCAGGGCGCGCTCGAGGCGGCCGTCCGCCTCCTCGTCACCGAGATCGTCAACATCCAGGCGCTCGGCTCCGAGGGCCGCGCGGAGGCCTGGATCGCCCGCTTTGACAAGCTCCCGCCCGAGCTCGTCACCCTCGTCGACGGGCTCGCGGACCTGCCGATCGACGTCCGGCCGATCTACCCGCTCGCCGGCGAAGGGGACGCGGGCTAGGTCGTGGGCGCGAGCCTCCGCGAGATCGTCCTGGGCCTGCGGGAGGCGGCCGGCGGCGACAAGCCGTCGGCCGACGCGATCCTCGAGGGCTTCCTCGAGTGGGTGATGGGCCAGGGCCTCGAGCTCTACCCGGCCCAGGAGGAGGCGGTCCTCGAGATCATGGCCGGCCGCCACGTGATCCTCAACACCCCGACCGGCTCCGGCAAGTCGCTGGTCGCGGTGGCGATGCACATGCGCTCGCTCGCGCTCGGCCGCCGCTCGGTCTACACCTGCCCGATCAAGGCGCTGGTCTCCGAGAAGTTCTTCGCGCTCTGCGCGGACTTCGGGGCCGAGAACGTCGGCATGCTCACCGGCGACGCGAGCGTCAACCCGGCCGCGCCGATCATCTGCTGCACCGCCGAGATCCTCGCCAACCAGGCGCTCCGCGAGGGGGACCACGTCCGCTTCGACGACGTGATCATGGACGAGTTCCACTACTACTCGGACCGTGATCGCGGGATCGCCTGGCAGCTCCCGCTCCTGATCCTCCGCTACGCGACCTTCATGCTGATGTCGGCGACCCTCGGCGACACCTCGGCGATCGAGGAGAGCCTCGCCGCGATCACCGGGCGGGCGCCGGCGCTGGTGCGCTCGGCGACGCGGCCGGTGCCGCTCGACTACGAGTACCGCGAGTCGCCGCTCCACGAGACGATCGCCGAGCTCCTCGACCGCGGCAAGGCGCCGATCTACGTCGTCAACTTCACCCAGCGCGAGTGCGCCGAGCAGGCCCAGAGCCTGACCAGCATCAACTTCCTGAGCCGCGAGGAGAAGCAGGCGATCGCCGAGGCGCTCCAGGGCTTCCGCTTCGACACGCCCTACGGCAAGGAGATCGGCGGCTACGTCCGCCACGGGATCGGGGTCCACCACGCCGGGCTCCTGCCGAAGTACCGCCTCCTGGTCGAGCGCCTCGCCCAGCAGGGGCACCTCAAGATCATCTGCGGCACCGACACCCTCGGGGTCGGCGTGAACATCCCGCTGCGGACGGTGCTCTTCACCAAGCTCTGCAAGTTCGACGGCGAGAAGACCCGGATCTTGTCGGTCCGCGACTTCAAGCAGATCGCCGGCCGGGCCGGCCGCAAGGGCTTTGACAGCCAGGGCTCGGTGATCGCCCAGGCGCCCGAGCACGTGATCGAGAACAAGCGCCTCGAGGCCAAGTTCTCGGGCGGCGACGCCAAGAAGAAGAAGAAATTTGTCCGCCGCAAGCCGCCCGAGAAGGGCTACGTCCCCTTCGACGGCGAGACCTTCGAGCGGCTGATCGCCAGCGAGCCCGAGGCGCTGACCTCGAGCTTCCAGGTCACCCACGGGATGATCCTCTCGCTCCTGCAGTCGGAGATCGCGGTCGGTCGCCGGGGCGGCGGCTACCGCCGCCTCGTCGAGCTCATCGCCGCCTGCCACGAGCGCCCCCACGGCAAGAGCCGGGCGCGGCGGGACGCGGCGGTGCTCTTCCGGGCGCTGCGGCGGGCAGGGATCGCCGAGGTGGTCGCCCGCACCGACGCGCCACCGGGGACCCGCGGTCGCACCGTCCAGATCAACGGCGGCCTCCAGCGCGAGTTCTCGCTCCACCACACCCTCTCGCTCTACCTCCACCAGACCCTCTTCCTCCTCGATCCGGCGCGCGAGGGGCACGCGCTCGACGTCTTGTCGCTGGTCGAGTCGATCCTCGAGAACCCGCGGCCGATCCTCATCGCCCAGGAGAAGAAGGCGAAGGGCGAGAAGATCGCCGAGCTCAAGGCCGAGGGGGTCGAGTACGAGGCGCGGATGGCCGAGCTCGAGGGGGTCGAGTACCCGAAGCCGAACAAGGACTTCATCTACGACACCTTCAACGAGTTCGCGCTCCACCACCCGTGGGTCGCCCAGGAGGCGATCCGGCCGAAGTCGGTCGCCCGCGACCTCTACGAGCGCTACTGCTCGTTCAACGAGTACATCAAGGAGTACGGCCTCGCGCGCTCCGAGGGGGTGCTCCTCCGCTACCTCACCGACGCCTACAAGGCGCTGGTCCAGACGGTCCCCGAGCACTACAAGGAGGGCGAGCTCCTCGACGTGATCGCCTTCCTGCGGGCGACCCTCGAGCACGTCGACCGCTCGCTCCTCCAGGAGTGGGAGAAGATGCTCCACCCCGAGGAGGTCGCGGAGGAGCCCGGCGGGCCGCTGGTGCGCCGCGACCTCGCCTCCGACCCCAAGGCCTTCGCCGCCCGGGTGCGGGCCGAGATGCACGCGCTGGTGCGGGCGCTGGCCGAGCGCGACTTCGACGACGCGGCGACGCTGATCCGCCAGGACCCCGACGATCCCTGGCCGGCGCCGCGGATCGAGCAGGCGCTCATCGACTACTTCGCCGAGCATGGGAGCCTCCGCTTCGACCACGGCGCCCGCTTCCCGAAGTACACGATGATCCGCGCGAGCGGCGGGAGGACCTGGTCGGTGAGGCAGGTCCTCGTCGATCCCGAGGGGGAGAATGACTGGGTGGTCGAGGCCGAGGTCGATCTCCGCGGCGAGGTCCCCGAGGGGCCGCTCTGCACGATCCGGCGGATCGGCGTCTAGCGCCCCCCGACCCTAGGGAGGGCAGAATTTCGGATCGGCGCGCGGGCTCCGGCGCCAGCCCTGGCCGCGGACGCTGGCGCCGCGCGGGCGGTAGGTGACGGTGATCGGCCCGCTCCTGCGCTCGACGACGACCTCCGCCGGGATCGATGGGTCGGAGCGATCGGCGACGACTGAGTGGAGCCGCTCGCCCTCGCGGAGGCCGGCGCGGGCGGCCGGGCCCCGGGGGTCGAGGCCGACGATCGCCGGCGGCTCGGCGGCCTGCGAGCGCGCCGCGTCGAAGCCGAGCTCGAAGCGGGTGTAGGTGCGGGGCGCCGGCGCGAAGCAGGGGCCGAGGAGGTCGGCGGGGAGCGGGAGCGGGCGGCCGCCGAGGAGCGCCGCCGCGAAGGTCCGGGTCTCCTCGTAGTCGAGCGCTCGGCGGATCCGATCGACGAGCTCGCCCCAGCCGACGACGGCGCTCCGCCGCTCGCGGGCGTCGGTGACGATCTCGCGGATCAGCGCCCGGAGGCCGCCCTTGCCGCGGAGGAGGGCGTCCAGGCGACCGGCGTAGAGGGCCCCGCGGGCGACCAGGAGGGCGAGCGCGTCGTGATCGCCGGCGGCCGCGAGCGCGGCGACCTCGTGGTTGGTCTTGTCCCGGAGCGGCGAGGTGAGGAGCTCGCCGACGAGCCCGTGGACCTCGTCGAGGACGTCGTCGGCGCCGAGGGTGCCGAGCTCGACCAGGACCTCGCGGGCGATCGCCCGGCCGAAGCCGACGTCGAACCACGCGCCGGCCTCGGGCGGCCCGGCGACCTCGGGGTCGAGGCGGAGGCGGCCGCCGATCCAGCGGTGGACGAGCCCCTGGGCGACCGCGAGGCGGGCCCGCGCGTCCCAGCGCGCCCCCGGGCTGATGGCGACGTAGAGGCCGCCCTCGCGGGGGAAGACCAGGACGCCGATCCCGTCGCCCGGGTAGTCGATGTCGACCGCCAGGAGGGTGGTGAAGCGCTGCGTTGTTGCTGCCCCAAAGTACATGTCGACGGCCGTGCGGGCGCCGGCGATCTCGGCGGCCGACCAGCGGAGGTCGAAGCTGGTCTCGCCGCTCCAGGCGAAGTCGTCGTCGCCCGCCGGATCGCGGAAGATCGCGGTCCCGAGCGGGCCGGCGAGGAGGGCCGCGTGGCGGAGGGCGTCGAGGCTGACCTCGCGGGGCCCCTCCTCGACCCCGAGGGTGCTGGCGAGGCGGAGGAGGTGGGGCGGCGCCGGGGCCCACGCGAGCTCGACGGCGAGCCGGGCCGGCGGAGCGTCGTCGGGGAGGAGGAGCACCTCCTCGGCCGCCGCGAGCGTCCGCGTGGAGTCGAGGCGGAGCTCGAGGCCGGCGGGGATCTCCGGGGCCGCGGCGCCCTCCTCGGGCGTGATCACGTAGGCGAGGCGGAGCTCGCCGCGGGGCGCTCGCGCGAGGCGGACCCGGGCGAGCGCCCCCTCGCGCTCGAGCGTGGCCGCGATCTCGCCGTCGTCGTCGCGGGCGACGAGGTCGGTGAGCGTCGCGCTGGCGAGCGCGGGGATCGACCAGCGCTCCGTGGTGAGGCCGCGCGCGCGGAGGTCGACGAGGAGCGCCGGCCGGCCCTCGAGGCGGAGCGCGAGGGCGACCGTCAGGCGTGGGAGCGCGTCGCGCGGGTCGCGGGTCGCGGGCCGGGAGGGCTCCGGCGCGGGCTCGACGGTCACCGGCGGGGAGGGGGCCGGCGCGGCGCGGCGGCAGGCCGTCGACGCCAGCGCGGCGCAGGCGAGCGAGAGGAGGAGCGCGAGCCGGGGGGCGAGCATCGCGTGACGATAGCAGGGCGGTCGCAGCGAGACGCCGGCCGGCGAGGTTCGGTGCGCTCTCTGCGCATCGGCGCGTGACTATGTCTGATGGGACAGGAGCGCGTGCCCGCGCCGCGCAGCAGCGGCCCGCCGCGCTCCGGCCGATGCTGGTAGCCTGCGGTCGATGGAGACCCCAGCGCGAGTCCTGGTGATCGGCGAGACGATCCTCAACCAGACGCTCCGGGTCGAGCCGGCGCTCCTCGGGCGCGGCGCGATCCCGGTCGCCTTCCTCAACGAGGAGCTCACCCACCTCCGCGCGCCCCCGGACTGGAGCCTCCAGGGGGCCGGCTACATCGCCCGCTTCCTCGCCGACGCGCGACCTGGCCGATCGGTCACCCTCCTCACCGAGACCCGCAACCACGTCTTCCCGGGGATGATCCGGCAGATGCTCAGCGGGATCGGCGACCCCGCGCGGTCGATCTTCGCGATCGAGGATCGATCGGCGCCGGTCGTCACCCGGATCCTCCGCAACGTCGCCGCCAGCCGGACCAAGGGGCCGCAGCCCGACTACCGACCGCAGCTCCGGATCGACACCCCGAGCGCCCCGCTGCCGCCCGGCGAGGGGCGGGGGCCGGCGATCGGCGCGGCCCTCGACGGCGTCTTCGCCCACCTCGAGGCCGGCGACCGCTGCCTCCTCCGCTCGTCGACCCGCGAGTTCCTCGGCGGCTACGCGGCCCCCGACCCCGGGCCGGCGATCGCCGCGATCCTCGAGCGGGCGCTCGCCCGCGGCGTCCGGGTGGTCCTCGACCTCCGGCCGATCCCGCGCGACCTCGAGATCCGCGACCCCGAGACGATCGTCTGCACGACGATCGGCCGCCTCGAGGACGCCTACGGCCGGGTCGGCGACGACCTCGAGGCCCGCGGCGAGCTGGTCGCCCGCGCCTTCTGGCGGCTGACGCCGGCGCGCGCGCTGATCTGCTTCGGCGCCGACGCGGGGGTCTGGGTCGCCGTCCGCGGCCCGCGGATGTCGGCCGGCGAGCTCCTTCGGATCCCCGTGACCTGGCCGATCGAGCAGGGTGATGGGTGCGGGATGGTGGTCGGCGGCGACGCCTTCGTCGCCGCCCTGGTCGACGCGCTCGAGCGCGGCGAGGGCCCGGTGGAGGCCGCGCGGGCGGCCGCGGCGGCCCTCGCGGTGGCGATGCAGGGGCGCCTCGGCGAGCCGATCAGCGCGGCCCAGGTCGCCGCCGAGCTCGCGTCGATCCCGGCGGCCCGCGGCGTGGCGATCGAGGATCCCGCGGGGGAGCCGGTGCTCCGCCTCGCCGCGCGGATCGCCGACGGCAGCGCCGAGCCGCTCTGGGAGGGCCTGGTCGCGCCCGCGGGCGGGGCGATGCGGGCCTACTTCAGCGAGCTCCGGCGGATCTTCGAGGAGTGGACGCCGCGCCCCGGCCGCGACCTCGTGGCGATCTTCGGCGAGTCGCGGAGCGGCAAGGAGTTCCCGCTCAAGGTCGCGCTCAAGGGGCTCGGCCTCGGGATCCTCGGGCCGGTGAACATGCACCAATTCCTCGCCGAGACCGGCGGCGTGATCACCGAGCTCCAGCGGCGCTCGGAGGCCCACGGGCGCCCGCTCGCCCTGGTGATCGACGAGGTCGTCCCCGACGACGCGAGCCGCTCGCTCCTCAACCTCACCGCCGAGAAGCTCTACCGCCGCTGGGGGACCCTCGACGCGCCGCTCTCCTTCCGCGACAACCCGGTGGTCCTCCTCTCGTCGATCGACCCCGATCGCCTCCTCCGCGACATGCAGGGCCGCCTCTGCGCCGCCGTGCGGGTGCCGCCGCTCCGCCGCCGCCAGGACGAGATCCCCTTCCTCCTGCCGATGGTCGTCCGCGAGGCGCTCGGCGACGCGGTCGCGTCGATCACCCGGATCGAGGTGAGCGCGCGGATGATGGCCGCGCTCCTCGCCCACGACTACCGGCCGATCGACGGCGCGGCGACCGGCTTCGGCCTCGATCAGCAGAACTTCCGGGCGCTCGCCGATCTCGTCGGCTTCGTCGGTCGCGGGGCCCTCGCGGCCGGCGGCGATCCGGCCCTCCTCGCCCTCCGTGCGGCCTACCTCCCGCGGGCGCTCCGCCACCTCGCGCAGCCGACCCTGGCGGACGAGGGCGGCTTCGTCTACGCGCCGCCCTTCGATCGCCCGGGGATCCCGACGCCGCCGCAGGCCTGAGCGGCGGCGCCGGGCCTCGTCACGTGTCGTCTGACTAGGGCACCGCGAGGCCGGCGACGCCGACCGACGCCTTGAGGATCCCGGGGTTGCCGGTCGGGCCGCTGAAGAGCGCGAAGTTGGTGATGTAGAGGTTCTTCTTGCCGGCGGGGCCCTGGCCGAAGGCGATCGTCGCCGGGAAGTCGAGGCCGTCGCTCTCGTCGGCGAGCACCTCGATCTCGCCGTCGCAGTGATGGACCTTGAGGAGGAGGTTGCCGGCGTTGCAGGCGACGTAGATGTCGCGGTGGACGTCGAGGGCGATCCCGTCGGCGCCCATGAGCAGGGGATCCTCGACGATCACCTCGGGGTCGCCGGGGTCGCCGTCCTTGTCGATCGGGATCCGGACCAGGCGCGGCACCTGGGAGTTGGCGACGATGATCGAGTGCTTGTCGACCGCGATCCCGTTGGCGCCGATCGGGAAGGGGACCGGCGAGATCTCGGGGTCGCCGAAGAGGAGCTCGTCCTGGAACCAGAGCTCGGCCTCGCCGGAGCCGGGGGCGATCCGGTAGACCGCGCCGGCGATGCTCTCGGTGACGTAGAGGTTGCCCTTCTTGTCGAAGGCGAGGTCGTTCGGGAAGGTGTCCGCGCCCATCGCCGCGACCTTCGAGACGTCGCCGCCCGGGGTCACCTTGTAGACGCCGGTGTTCGCGTCGAAGGAGCCGAGGGCGACGAAGACGTTGCCGGGGGCGTCGACGGTCATCCCGAGGAGGAAGCCGAAGCCGGGGTTGAAGGTCGCGTGGGTGCTCACGTCGCCCTTCGGGTCGATCTTCAGGAGCTCGCCGGTCGGCGCGACGCTGACGAAGACGTTCCCCTTCTTGTCGACGGCGACGCCCTCGGGGTTCTCGCCGACGGTCGGGTCGAGGTCGAGGATCATGGAGATGTCACCGACACCGTCGGCGAGCGCCGACGGGAGGGCGACGAGGGAGAGCGCGAGGGTGGTGAGGACGAGGGCTGGCCGCATGATCGATCTCCTGGCTGAAGGTGGACCCGGAGATCGTCACAGAACATCGTTTTAATGGCGATTGAGGGAATGGTCGGAGCCCCGCCCCGAAGACCCGCGCTGTCGGACTCTGTGCCCCGAGCCCGGACCTCCGCGAGAACATCCTCATTCGAAGCGCCACGCCCCACTCGACGAGACCGCGCGGGTCCGCGAGGGGGGCGTGCCGGAGGAAGAGTGCGACCCGGACCTACTGCGGAAGGAAAGGCGCGCAGGTCGAGACGCCGGCGCCGACGATCCGGATCGGCGCGTTCATGTTCACGACCGTGAGGTCCTTGATCCCGTTGTTGTCGCTGTCGTCGTAGTCGTAGTGGGTGACCTTGCTCTTCGAACCGGGGCCGCCGCTCTCGGTGAAGAAGTAGAAGTCGCCGGCGAAGAAGGCGAAGGCGAAGGCGTTGGTCAGGTTGAGGTTGCCGAGCGGGGTGACGTCGATGTACTGGCCGTTCGCCTTGTCGACCTCGACGAGCTTCGCCGGGTTGACCCCGCCGAACATGAAGACGCGGCCGTCGCCGGTGCCGGTGAGCTCGGCGCCGTTGAAGGTCGTCGGCCCGAGGATCGAGACCGAGAGGTTGTCGGGGTCGACGGTCAGGAAGTTGCCGAAGTTCTGCCCCTCGCCGAAGCCGCCGATCCCGTTGTAGGTGTTGCCGTAGAGCTGGTCGCAGGTGTTGAAGATGTCCTTCGAGACGAAGGCCATGCCGAAGAGGGTCGCGCCCATCTGCCCCGGCGTGTAGCCCGGGTCGATGCAGTTCGCCGGGTTGGTGACGTCGACCTTCCAGATGTCGCCGGCCGGCGGGTTGAACATCACCCAGGCGTAGCCGGCGCGGTCGACCGCCATCGAGAAGGTGTTCTTCATGTTGTTGCAGCCGACCGCCCCGAGCATCTCGAAGGTGTTGGTCTCCGGCAGGTACTTCCAGAGCTCGGCGTTGTCCGAGAGGACGAAGATCCCGTTGTCGAGCGGGACCTCGACGTCGGCGCAGGGGCAGGGGTCCTCCATCATCCCGGTGGTCCCGCCGGTGGTGGTCGGGTCGACGCCGGTGGTCCCGGTGGTCGTGTCGCCGGTGGTGGTCGGGTCGACGCCGGTGGTCCCGGTGGTCATGTCGGTGGTGCTCGAGGTCGGCGCGTCGGTGGTCGAGCCCGACGAGGTGGTCTCGGGCGCGGTCGTGCCGCTCGTCGACGAGCCGGTCGCCGACTCGGTGCCGGACATCGACGTCCCGCTCATCGTCGCCCCGCTCGCCGAGGTGGTCGCGGTCGACGACGAGGTCGAGGTCGACGAGTCGCTCTCGGTGCCGCTGTTGGACGCGCTCCCCTCCGGGGTGTCGCCGGTGCAGGCGAGCGGCGCGAGGAGGAGGGCGGTGATCGAGGCCAGGCGAGCGAAGGACATGGCGGCACGATATCAGAGGCCGCGCTCGCCGAACTCCGACGGCAATCGCGCCCGCGTATGCGCGAACGCGAGCGCCCGCTCGCGCATACGCGCGGGCGGGCGCCCCGGTGTCGGCCGCGCTCGCGGCCGCGCTTCCTCGCTACATCCGCTTGAGGCTGGTGTCGTAGACCCGGACCTCGCCGAAGCGCGCGAGCTCGTCCTTGAGCTTGTCGGCGCGGCCGATGGCGATGACGTGGACGCCGGCGCCGCCCCAGAGCTGGGCGCTGGTCGCCTTGAGCTGGTCCGGCGTGACCGCCTCGATGTCGACGCGGTAGCGCTCCCAGAAGTCGGCCGGGAGGCCGTAGAGGCGCTGGGTGATCGTCTTGCTCGCCATCACGCCGACGCCCTCGACCTCGAGCGCGAACTGACCCGAGAGCTTGCTCTGGGTCCGCCCCAGCTCGTCGGCCGGGATCCCCTCCTGGGCGGGGGCCTTGAGGAGGTCGAGGAGCGCCTCGGTGAACTCGACCGCGCTCTTGGTCTTGGTCCCGCCGCCGGCGAAGAACATCCCGCCGTCGTAGCCGAAGGTGTGGAAGGCGCCGACGCCGTAGGTGAGGCCGAGCTGCTCGCGCAGCACCTGGTTGAGCCGGCCCGAGAGCCCGCCGCCGAGGGTCGACTGGAGGATCTTGCCGCCGAGGTAGCCGGCCTCGCCGATCCCCGGCGCCGGCACGACCACGGCGATCGTCGCCTGGGCGCTCCCCTTGCGGTCGATCACGTGGACGATCGTCTGGCCGATCGCCGCCGGCTTGTCGGCCTTGGGGGCGGCGATCGCCTCGCCGGCCTTCCACTTGCCGAGGTGCTTCTTGGCGAGCGCGGCCGCCTTGTCGGGCTTGATGTCGCCGGCGATCACCAGGACCGCGTTGCCCGGGTGGTAGTGGCGCTGGTGGAAGGCGACGACCTGCTCGCGGGTGAGGGCGTTGATCTCCTCGTCGCTCGGGAAGGGGCGGCCGTAGGCGCTCTGCTCGCCGAAGACCAGGCGCTCGCCCATCCGCAGCGCGAGGCCGAAGGGCGAGGACTTCTCGCTGGCCACCGACTGGATCAGCATGTCCTTGATCTTCTTGAAGGAGTCCTCCGGGAAGGCGGGCTCCATCACCTCCTCGGCGATCACCTTGAGGCCGAGGTCGGCGTCGCGGGCGAGGACGTCGGCGCCGACGACCACGAACTCGTCGCCGGGCGACGACGAGGTGTCACCGCCGGTGGCGTCGACCATCTGGTCGAGCTGCGCCTTGGTGTGCTTCTTGGTCCCCTCGGCGAGGAGGTAGGCGGTGAGCTCGGCGAGCTTCGAGTGCTCGGCCGGCGCGTAGATGTTGCCCGCCTTGACCACCAGCGAGATGTCGACGACCGGGGTCTCGTGGTCCTCGAGGACGATCACCTCGAGGCCGTTGTCGAGCTTGGTCACCTCGGGCTTCGGGAACTTGACCGGCTTCGGGGCCTCGATCCCGGGGAGCGGCGGCAGGGCGGCGAGCTGGGCTCGCTTGGCGGCGGCCTCGTCGTCCCGCTTCTTCTTGGCGGCGGCCTTGTCGGCCTCCTCCTTGGCGGCGGCCTCGGCCGCGGGGTCGGGCGGCGGCGCGGTCTCCTTGGGCTTGCAGGCGGGTCCGGCGATCAGGAGCGCGGCGCTGAGGGAGGTCAGGAGCTTGCGGGTGATGGTGGTCATTGGGCACCCCCGGGGACGATGTCAAAGGTGACGCTGCGCTCTTGGGTGAGGTAGGTGTTGGCGACCCGCTTGAGGTCGGCGGCGCTGATCTTGTCGAAGCGCTTGTAGTCGCCGTTGAGCTTCTCGGCGCCGCCGTAGAAGGTCTCGTAGGTCGCGAGCTGCATCGACTTGTAGAGGGTCTTGGAGAGCCCGTCGATGTAGCCCTTGTAGATCTTCGCCTTCGCCCGCTTGAGCTCGGCCGGGGTCACGCCCTTCTTCTTGACCTCCTCGAGCTGCTCCCAGTAGGCGGCCCGGAGGTCGGGGAGCTTGATCCCGTTGGCGGCGACCAGCAGGGTGGCGAGCTGGCCGGGGCCGTAGGTCGGGATCGGGAAGCCGGCGTTCATGATCACCGCCGACGCGAGCTTCTTGTCGTCGACCAGCGCCTTGGGGAGGCGGGCCGAGGCGCCGTCGGTGAGGATCGTCGCCAGGAGCTCGAGGGCGTCGCGGTCCTTCTCCCGCGGCGGCGGGATGTCGAAGGAGACCAGCGCCAGGGGCACCGGCGCGAGCGGGTCCTGGACCTCCTTGTAGACCGCGGCGGTCTGCGCGGCCTCCTCGGGGAAGGCCTGCTGGTTCTCCGGGCCCTTCTTGATCGGCCCGAAGTGCTTCTCGATCAGCGCCTTCGCGTTCGCCGGGTCGAAGTCGCCGCAGAGGACGAGGACCGCGTTGTTCGGGGTGTAGTAGCGGTCGAAGAAGTCGATGAAGGCCTGGGCCGGGGCGTTGGAGAGGTCCTCCATCGACCCGTAGATCGAGTGGGAGTAGGCCCAGCTGGAGAAGGCGGCGGCCGGCCAGTCGAGGAGGATCGTCTTGGCGAAGGGCTGGTTCTCCTGCTGCTGGCGGACCTCCTCCTTGACCACGTCCTTCTCGTTGTTCAGCGACTCCTCGGTGAGGATCAGCGACTCCATCCGGCTGGCCTCGAGGTAGAGCATCCCCTCGAGGAAGTTGCTCGGCACCGTCTCGAAGTAGTTGGTGCGATCGGGCTCGGTGTTGCCGTTGAGGGAGCCGCCGGTGTTGTCGACGTAGTAGCCGAAGGCGCCCTCCGGGATGTTCTTCGAGCCGTTGAACATCATGTGCTCGAAGAGGTGGGCGAAGCCGGTGCGGCCCTCGACCTCCTGGGACGAGCCCACCCGGTAGGTGATGTAGACGGTGACGATCGGCGCGCTGTGGTCCTCCGAGAGGACGACCTGCAGGCCGTTGTCGAGCTTGAACTTCTCGACGGGGATGGTCACCTCATTGGCGGCGCGGGCCACTTGAGGCGGGATCGCCAGGCCGATGAGGCCGGCGAGGGCGAGGTGGGCGAGGGGTCGCATGGGCGTGAAAAGGCTCCTCAGTTCGGGATCGCGCGTACTCTAGGGGATCGTCCGCGGGGGAACAAGCGCGCTCCGCGGGGGGCCCGAGGCCCCACAGAAACGGGCTTCCTGGCCGCCCGGGCAGGTCCGGGGGCCGGCCGCCGGGAGGATGGCGTCGGCGCGGCTCGGGCGGGTATGGTGGGCGCCATGGCGTCTCGTGATCGAAGTCTGTGGTTCTTCCTCACGAGCCTCGTCGTCGCCGCCTGCGGCGATGATGCCGGCGACAACTCGAGCACCGGCGACGCGTCGGCGTCGGCGTCGGCGTCGGCGTCGGCGTCGGCGTCGGCGTCCGCGACGGCGGCCGCGACGACGACCGGGGCGACCGCGGGGACCACCGAGATGGGGACCTCGACCTCGGGGACCAGCGGCGGGACCCAGGGGACCAGCACGACGACCACCAGCGGTGGCGAGAGCGACACCAACGAGGTCCCGGCCTGCGGCGCCGACGGCCGCTTCTTCCCCCGCGACTCGATCTGGTACCGCGACCACTCGAAGGCGGCGGTCCACGCGAGCTCCGCGACGATCGTCTCCTGGCTCGAGGACGCCGGCTGGGGCGGCGGCGACGAGATGCGGATCGACTTCTCGATCGAGGTGCTCGAGGCCGACAACCGGACGCCGCGGGTCGACTTCACCGAGACCGACGAGTTCTACTCGCCCGACTGCGATCACGTGGCGATGCCAATCCCGGCCGGCGGCGCGCTCGAGGGCGAGGCGGGCTACACCTGCGACAACGACGGCGACTGCCACCTGATCGTCATCGAGCGCGACGAGTGCATGCTCTACGAGATGTGGCGCGCCGACTACGACGGCCAGACCTTCAACGGCGGCTGCCTCGCGCTCTGGGACATGAGCGTGACCTACGGCGACACCGGCCGGGGCGACGGCTGCACCTCGGCCGACGCCGCCGGCTTCCCGATCGCGCCGCTCCTCTTCTCGGCCGACGAGGTCGCCGCCGGATCGATCGATCACGCGATCCGCTTCGTCCTCCCCAACGACAACATCCGCCACTTCATCTACGTCGCGCCGGCGACCCACAGCACCAACCCGACCGCCGGCCCCGCCGAGGCGCCGCCCTACGGCGTCCACCTCCGCCTGCGGGCCGACTTCCCGCTCGAGAGCCTGCCGAGCGAGGGGGCGCGGGTGGTCGCGCGGGCGCTCCAGCGCCACGGGATGTTCCTCGCCGACGGCGGCCAGATCACCCTCACCGCCCGCTCCGATCGCTTCACGACGAACAAGTGGGAGGGGCTCCTCGACGCCTACGATCTCTCGACGATCCGCCCGAGCGACTTTGACGTGATCGATCACGGCCCCGACAAGACCTGGGACAGCGACCTCTGCGATCGCACACCGATCGTCCGGTAGGCGCAGGGACGCCGGGGCGCCGGGCTGCGCGCGCGGCAAAGCCTGCGCTTGGGCGGAGCGCCGCCGTGTATAGTCTGAGGTGATGCGACTGCGCCTCCTCTCAATCGGGCCCCTGGCGCTCCTGGTGGCGCTCTCCGCGGCGTGCGACGACGAGCACCCCAGCCTCGACGGCGACCAGATCCGCACCCGCTGCCTCGACGCCGCCGCCGAGGCGCCGGACTCCTTCATCCTCGGCGGCTCCTGGTCGGGCGGCTGCGACGATCAGGGGCGCTGCGAGGAGAGCCTGCGGATCGAGTCGTCGTGCCTGACCTACCAGGCGCTCGACGCCGAGGGGCGGGTGATCCAGCTCAACCACGCGATCCTCACCGACTTCGGGGTCTCGGAGGCGAAGGCGCGGGCGGCCGCGCTCGCCGACGTCGCCCTGCCGCCGCTCGCGGACGCCTGCGGCGACGGCGAGTGCCCCGAGGGGATGATCGCGCTGATCCGCGGCGGCGACGCGGACAACTTCGAGTGGCGCGGGCAGCCGCCGGCGGAGCTCGCGTCGGTCTTCGACTACATCGATTGGGTCCGGCTCTCGGTCCGCGCCTGCGCGGCCAACGACTGGCTGACGATCGACGAGGGGTGCGAGCGGCTCTAGAGCGCGGCTCTGGTCTCGTGTCTCTTGGGACAGGGACCCGCTAGCCGCGGCGGCGGCCGAAGAGGAGCGCGGCGGCGACGCTGGCGACCCCCGAGCCGATCGCCAGGGCGACCCGGCGCTTGCGCTGGCGTCGCTCCTCGTCGCGGCGGGCTTCGTGCTCCTCGCTCTGCCGCCGGCGGGTGGCCGCGTGGGCGTCAGTCTCGTCGGCGAGCTGGCGCTTGAGGCCGGCGAGGCGGTCCTCGGCGGCGGAGAGCGAGCCCTGGAGGCGGGCGGCCGCCTCGCGCTCCTCGGCGAGGGCGGCCTCCGCCTCGCCGAGGCGGCGGTGGAGGGCGGCCCGCTCGCGCTCGTAGGCGAGGGCGGCCTCACGGGAGCGGCCGAGGGCGGCCTCGGCCTCGGCGAGGGCGTCGCGCTGGTCCGCGTCGCGCTCGCGGAGCGCCTGGAGCTCGGCCTCCACGCTCGCCCGCGCCTCGTGCTCCCGCGTCAGCTCGGCCCTCGCGGTCTCGAGGTCGGCGCTGAGCCGCGCGCGCTGGTCGGCGGCGCGCTCCTCCTCCTCGCGGAGCGCCTGGAGGTCGCCGCGCAGCGCCGAGGCCTGGGCGGCGAGGACGTCGTGGGCCGCCCGGGTCGCGCCGTGGGCCCGCTCCTCGGCGTCGATGTGGAGCTGGGTCTCCTCGAGCGCCCGCCGGAGATCGACGGCCTCGCGCTCAGCCCGCTCGGCCCGGGCGAGCGCGGCCGCGAGCTCGCCGGCGCCGCGCTCGGCGCTCGCGGCCAGGGCCTGGCGCTCGCCCTCGAGGTCGGCGGTGACCGCCTGGAGGTCGCGCTCCGCGTTAGCTGCTCGTGAGGACATGTCCTTTAGTTCGCGCTCGGCATCGGCTGCCCGTGAGGACATGGCCTGGAGCTCGCGCTCCGCGTTGGCTGCCCGTGAGGACATGGCCTGGAGCTCGCGCTCGGCGTCGTCTGCCCGTGAGGACATGGCCTGGAGGTCACGCTCGGCGTCGGCGGCCCTCGCCGCGGTCGCGACCGCGGCCTCGACGGCCTCGCGGGCCCGGGCGAGGTCGGCGTGCGCCTTGGTGAGCTCGCGCTGGAGCCGGGCCGCCTCCCGCTGGGCCCTGGTCAGGCTCTTGGCGCTCTTCGGCTTCGCCTTGGCGCCGCTCTTGCTCCCCCGCTTGGCGGCGGGCGAGCCCTCGCCCCCCGCGCCCCTGCCTTCGTCGTTCTCGGACATCGCGGGCCCAAGTATTGCCCGTGGCGCGCCCGGGGTCGAAGGGCCGACGACGCGGCGGCGATCCGCCGGAATTGACGGCTCCTGGCGGGCTTGAGGCTCCAAGCCCCCGGCCGCGGCGGGCGCGAATTAGCGAGCGGCGCGCCGGCGGACGTGCTATTTCGCGCCCGCGATGGGCTTCCTCGACAAGGCAAAGAGCTTCTTCGGCGGCAAGGGCATGGCCAACGTCACGATCACCGTGATCGAGCGCCAGCCGGCCGCCTCGGCGACCTTCCCGATCACCGACTCGGTCCTCAAGGGGACCATGGTGATCGACGTCCAGAAGGATTGCACCCTCCTGGCGACCAAGTACGAGGTCTGGCTCTACCTCAAGAAGGGCGACGAGGAGATCGAGTCGCCCTTCCTCGTGGTCATGGAGCAGGACCCCGATCCGAACACCAGCTACTCCGACGAGTGCCTGAAGATGCCCTGCGATCTCAAGGCCGGCCAGCAGATCACCCAGCCGTGGATGGTCATGGACGTCGACATCCCGGGGATCCTCGCCAAGAACGGCTTCTCGGATCCGGAGGCCGCCGCCAGCGATCCGCGGGTGCGCCTCGAGGTGAAGTGCATCGCCGACGTCAAGGGCTCGCCCTTCGACCCGAGCGCGACGGTGCCGGTCCGCCTCGTCCCCTGATCGCCCCGCTCGCTGATCGCTCGATCACTCGTAGCGGGTGAGCGTGACCCCATGGAGGGTGATCGCGCTCGCCCGCCCGTACATCGTCAGGGCGTAGCGTCCGGGCGCGAGGGTGTCGGCGTAGAGCTCCTCGGGGCCGACGACGACCGAGGCGAAGCGCCAGGGGCAGGGGGAGCAGCGCCGCAGGAGGACCCGCGCCTCCGGGTCGCCGGAGACCCGGAGGCCGTAGGCGTCGGGCTCGGTGATCGTCAGGGTCACGCTGGTGTAGGCGGCGTCGTCCTTGCCCGGGCTGACCCCGCCGAAGACGTCGGGGTCGTCGCAGGAGAGCGCCCGGGTGTGGGCCCAGGTGTACTCGTCGAGCCAGGGGATCTCGGGGGCGGCGCAGGGGTAGGGGAGGAGCGGGTCGTCGACCTCCTCGGGGCAGGCGTCGCTGCCGATGTAGTCGGCGACCACCTCGTCGAGGTCGCCGAAGAGCTCCGCGAAGAGCCCGCGGATCTCCGCCTCGTCGGCTTCGTAGGGGCAGCGCCTCAGGAGCTCGACGAAGGCGGCGCGCCCGTAGGTCCCGAGGAGGTAGGTGGTGAAGCCGTCGGCGACCCCGTAGAAGGTGAAGCCGTTGTCGCGGCGGTTGTAGGCGAGGAAGGGCCGGGGATCGTAGTAGGGGGGCGAGGGGAGCATCTCCGGGGCCCACTCGAGCGCCTCGGCGATCCCCTCGTAGAAGAAGTCGCAGCCGCGGCCGGCTTGCTCCTCGAAGATCAGGTGGACGAGCTCGTGGTCGAGGTGCGGGTAGACCGCGATCGCGTCGCGATTGCCCCCGAGGCCGACGGTGTTCGGCGTCGTCGACGGCTCCTCGCCGAGCTCCTCCGGGGTCACCCAACGGTAGCGGTAGTGGGGGAGCGTGCCCGGGTCGAGGCCGAGGCCGCGCTCCACGTGGCTGACGAAGCCGTCGAGGAAGGCGACGTTGCCGGCGCAGGGGCGGAACTCGAGGTCGTATTCGAAGCGGACGCGCTCGCCCTCCTGGACGCCGACGGTCGGCGAGCAGGCGAGCGCGAGAAGAGGAGCTCGTCGGCGCCGTCGCCGTCGAGGTCGCCGTGGGTGACGCGGCGGTCGCGGAGCGGCGCCGGCAGCGGGGCCGCGAAGGTCGGGGACGGCCACGGCGCCTCGCGGAGGTCGTAGCGCTCGATCATGCCGTCGCGGCCGCTGATCACCTCGACCTCGCCGTCGTCGTCGAGGTCGGCGGCGAGCGCCAGGTTCCCCCAGCCAAAGGTCCGGTGGCTGATCGCGTGGGCGCGCCCGGGGTCGCCGCGGGCGACGACGAGCTGCCCGCGCCCGGTCACCAGGACGTCGTCGATCCCGTCGGCGTCGACGTCGGTGTAGTAGGCCCGGGCGTCGGGCTTGAGGTCGAGCCAGGGGAGCGGCGCGTCGAGGTGGGTGACGCTCGGCGTCGGCGTCTCGAGCCCGCGGATCAGCTCCACCCCGCCGCCGCCGGCGACGATCACCAGCGGGCCCTGGTCGTCGATCCTCGCGCCGATCGCCGAGACGCCGCTGACGGCGACGAGGGGGCCGACCTCGAAGGCGTCGCCGCGATCCAGGAGCGCCTGCACCCCCTTCGCCGCGACCGCGAGGTCGTCGGTCCCGTCGCCGTCGAGGTCGATCGCCGCGATCCTCAGGGACCCGGCGTCCTCCGGGAGCGGCCGGATCGGCGGCTCGAACCACCCGCTCGGATCGAAGCCGACGATCGAGAGGAGCTCCTCGTCGCTGACGAGCGCGAGGCGATCGCGCGAGGGCCCGCGGAGGACCGCCGCGGCGGTGACTCCCCCCGGGATCGCGCCGCTCGGGCCGGCGACGTAGTCGCCCTCGGGGGTCGCGAGCGCGGCCTGAAGATCGATCTCCCCGCCGGCGCCGATGAGATCGACGCGGCCGTCGCCGTCGACGTCGGCGGCGAGGAGGGTCGTCGCGGAGCCCCCGAAGCGGGCGCGGGCGCCCTCGCTGAAGCCGCCCGCGCCGTCGCCCAGGAAGACGCGGGCGCTCGTCGCCTCGAGGACCGCGAGGTCGAGGTCGCCGTCGCCGTCGAGGTCGGCGATCGCCACTGGTTGACGCGGGCGGCTGAGGAGCGGCTCGGCCGGCGGCGGGCTCTGCCAGCGGAGGAAGGGCGCGGGCGCGGGCGCGATCGTCAGATCGATCGCCCCGCCGAGATCCGGGGAGAGCGCGCGCGCCCAGGTCGGCCCGAGGGCGACGAGCGTGGCGAGGGGGCCGAGCTCGAGGCTGTCCCGCCCGGCCCAGCCGCCGTCGACGAAGAAGGCGCTGGTGAGCCCGACGCCGCCGGGGACGAGGAGCGCGGCCGCTTGGGCGTCGCCGCGGGGTGCGAGCACGAAGCCGCCGGCGCTCGTCCAGGGCACGCCCTCGAGCGGCAGCGCCTCGCCGAAGCCGCCGGCGCCGTCGCCGAGGCGGGCCTCGATCGTCCCGCGCGCGCGACCGATCACGAGGTCGGGGTGGGGATCGCCGTCGAGGTCGCCGAGCGCCAGGCGCTCGATCCCCGCGCCGTCGGCCGCGACGACCAGGACGGCCTCGCCGAGCCCGCCTGCGCCCCCGCGGAGGAGGTGGAGCGCGCCGTCTTCGAAGTCGCCGACGACGAGGTCGAGGTGGCCGTCGCCGTCGAGGTCGGCGAGCGCGAGGGCCCGCGGCGTGCCGCCGACCGCGACGCGCGTGCTCGCGCCGCCCCGGACCACGCTCACGCTGCCGCCACGGACGTCGGCGGAGATCACCTCGCTCGCGCCGTCGCCGTCGAGATCGCCGCTCACCAGGTCGATCGGTCCGTCGCCGACCGCGATCGTCGGCCCCTGCGTGAGGCCGTCAGCGTCCCCCAGAAAGAGGAGGATCGCGTCGTCGTCGCTGAGGGCGACGGCGACGTCGGGGCGCCCGTCGCCGTCGACGTCGCCGCTGGCGAGCCCGGAGGCGACCCCCGGCAGCGGGAAGGAGCGGGTGCGCCCGTCGCTGCGGATCAGGACCAGCCGCTCGCGCCCGAGGATCACGACCTCGCCCTGGCCGTCGCCGTCGACGTCCAGCCCGGCCGCGCCGCGGGGCGTGACCACGAGGGGGAGCGTCTGGGCGGCGCCGGGGCAGAGCCCGGCGAGCGTCCCCTCGCAGGGGTCGCCGCAGCCGAGCTCGGTGACCGCGAGGATCGCGAGGAGCGCGGCGAAGGCTCGGCGGCGAAGCATCAGCGCACTACACTCTATCGAGCTTTGGCCGCCGCGGCGACCGCGAGTCGCGCGAGGCCGACGGGCCCGCGGGGCCCCTCACCCGCGCCGGCTGCGGGCGCCGCGGGCTATCATCTGGCGGTGAGCTCGTCCGCCCGCGCCGCGAGGGTCGGCCTCGCCGGCCTCGCCGTCCTCGGTCTCGTCGCCTGCGCCGGCGACTCGAGCGACGACGGCACCACCACGAGCGAGATCCCCTGGCCGCTCGACCCCCCGAGCGAGTGCGAGGGCTGCGTCGGCGATCGGATCGACGAGCCGCTCGCGCTCGACGTCCTCTTCGTCGTCGACGGCTCGCGGTCGATGGCCGAGGAGCAGGCCCGCCTGATCGCCGCCCTGCCCGCGCTCGCGCCGCTCCTCGAGGGCCCGGGCGTCCGGATCGCGGTGACCAGCGCTGACGTCGGCAACCCCCTCTGTCCGCCGGACCAGACGACCCCGGAGGGCGGGGCGCTGATCGCCGAGAGCTGCCGCGCGCGGATCAGCGCCGGCGACTTCCTCGACGACTCGGTCGACCCGCCGATCGACGCCTCCGCGCTCTGCACGTCTGTCTGTCCCTACGACCAGATCGATCTCCTGCCGACCTGGGTCGCCGGCGACGGCGAGGCGCGGCCGCGCCCGTGGATCGACGTCAACGGCGCGCTCTCCAACCTCCCCGACGGGGTCTCGGCCCTCGACGCGCTCGCCTGCTTCCTCCCGCAGGGGGTCCGGAGCTGCGCCTATGCGTCGCCCCTCGAGGCGAGCTACCGCGCGCTCGCCCGCTCCGCGGACCCCGGCGATCCCGCCTACGGCTTCCTCCGGCCGTACTCGCGGCTCCTCGTGGTGATCCTCAGCGACGCCGCCGACTGCTCGCTCAATCCGGCGCACGGCGGCGCCTTCGTCGAGAGCGAGCCCTTCTGGCCCGACCTCGACGCGCCGACGCCGGCGATCTGCTGGCGGGCGGGGGTCGAGTGCGCGGGGCCGGGCCCGGTCTACGAGGGCTGCGATCCCGTCGATCGCGGGGACGAGGGCGGCCCGGTCGAGGCCGGGCCGGCGGCGGTCCTCTACCCGGTCGACCGCTACCTCGAGCGCTTCCAGGAGCTCCACTACGACCGGCAGCTCTACAGCTCGTCGCCGATGCTGGCGGTGCTGATCCTCGCCGGCGTCCCGGCGGGCTACCCCGAGGCCCCGCTGATCTACTCGAGCGAGGGCGATCCGGCCTTCGTCGCCGAGCGGGGGATCGGCCCCGGGTGCAGCGGCAGCGGCGGTCCGGCGGCGCCGCCGGTGCGGCTGCGCTCGCTCGTCGACGCCGAGGTCGACGAGTGGAGCGCCCCCTGGGCCTTCATGGGATCGATCTGCGACGACGCCTACGACGGCCCCCTCGCCGAGGTGACCGAGCTCCTGCGCCGCGATCAGATCGGCGCCTGCGTCCCCGAGTGCGTCGCCGATCAAGACTCGACGACGCCGCTCCTCGAGACCGACTGCGTCTACCGCCTGGTGAACATCTACACCGGCGAGCAGGTCGACCTCGCGCGCTGCGAGCGGAAGGACGGGGTCTGGGCGCCGCCGGGCGGCGAGGGGCGCTGCTACGTCGAGCGGGTCGACCGGGAGGGGCTGACCCCCGATCCCGCGGACGATCTCTCGCCGCGCTGCCGCGAGTGGAGCAACGTCGAGGTCGAGCTCCTCGAGTGGGTCCCGCGGCCCCCGGGGACGGAGCTCTACGGGCGCTGCGAGCTCTCGTGGCTCCCGGAGATCGACTGCCCCTTCTACGAATAGGGCCGCGATCGAGGCATGCCGTCGACGCGCGCGGCCGCCCGCGCCAAGCGCGCGATAGGACCCCGCGGGCGTCTCCGCGCGGTCCGAATGCGGGCTCTGCGCGATCGTCCCCCCCTTGCCAGATGGCCCCTGGCGGGCGTAGAAAGCCGGATAAGTTGACTGACACGCGTGTCAGTGACACCTCCGTCAGCGAAAATCTTCCCCTTCCAGGACTGCATCTCCAATGGCGACCACCACCGAACACCGCTCGTCCCTCCTCAAGATCGTCTCGCAGCCCGAGGTCAAGTCGCTCCTCGAGGACGCCGAGCGGCGGATCGCCGAGGAGGAGGGGGTCTCCTTCCGCACGGTCAACATGCACTTCAAGAAGCCGGTGGAGAACAACTTCACGGCGGACCAGCGCCCGCGGACGACGCTCCTCTTCGGCGGCCTCACCTTCCGCCACGAGCACCTCCTCAAGGGGGTCTTCGAGTCGCTCGGCTACAAGACCGCGGTGGTGCCGACGCCGAACACCAACGCCTTCCAGCTCGGCAAGGAGTACGGCAACAACGGCCAGTGCAACCCGACCTACTTCACGGTCGGCAACCTCGTGCAGTACCTCCAGCACCTCCGCGACGAGGAGGGGATGACGGTCGATGAGATCATCGACACCCACATCTTCCTGACCGCCGGCGCCTGCGGCCCCTGCCGCTTCGGGATGTACGAGGCTGAGTACCGCCTCGCGCTCCGCAACGCCGGCTTCGAGGGCTTCCGGGTGATGCTCTTCCAGCAGAAGGGCGGCCTCAACCAGAGCGAGGTCGAGGCCGGCCTCAAGATGAACCTCGACTTCTTCGCCGGGATGGTCAACGCGTTCAACTGCGGCGACATCCTCAACGAGGTCGGCCACGCGATCCGGGCCTACGAGACCACCCCGGGGGCGACCGACGCGGCCCTCGCCGAGATCACCGAGTACATGTACCGGGTCTTCAAGAGCCGCAAGCCGGCGGAGCTCGGCGGCTGGGCGGGCTCGCTCCTCAAGGAGCGCGCCGGCGACAAGGCCTTCAACACCGCCGAGCAGATCGTGAAGTTCCTCGACCTCCTGAGCACCGAGGATCTCACCGAGGCGCTCCGCCGCTGCCGCGACCGCTTCGACGAGATCGAGGTCGATCGCCTCCAGCCCAAGCCGGTCGTCAAGATCACCGGCGAGTTCTGGGCCCAGACCACCGAGGGCGACGGCAACTTCAACATGTTCCGCTTCCTCACCAGCGAGGGCGCCGAGGTGATCGCCGAGCCGATCGCCACCTGGCTCGCCTACATGCTCTGGCAGACCAAGATCAAGTCGAAGGATCGCCGCAACCTCCTCGAGCAGGACAACGACATCAAGTGGTACGAGCTGAGCCGGCGGGCGAAGTACGAGGCCAACCGGGTCAAGAAGACCGCGCTGATCGGCGTCGCCGACAAGATCTTCCGCCGCGAGTACACCCGGATGGTCGACGCGCTCGGGCACATCGCCCACGAGATCGTCGACATGGAGGAGCTCGAGGCGCTCGCGCACGAGTTCTACCACACCCGCTCCGAGGGCGGTGAGGGCCACCTCGAGGTCGCCAAGAACATCTACTACTCGACCAAGTACCTCGCGCACATGGTCCTCTCGCTCAAGCCCTTCGGCTGCATGCCCAGCACCCAGTCGGACGGCGCGCAGTCGGCGGTGGTCAACCGCTTCCGCGACATGATCTTCCTGCCGATCGAGACCTCGGGCGAGGGCGAGATCAACGCCCACAGCCGGGTCCAGATGGCGCTCGGCGAGGCCAAGGCGAAGGCCAAGCGGGAGTTCGCCGAGGTCCTCGATCAGGTCGGCTACGGCCTCGACGAGCTCCGCGCCTACGTCGACGCCCACCCCGAGATGAAGCGGCCGATGTACACCTTCCCGCGCGACAACCCGCGGGTCGTCGGCACCGGCGCCCACTTCGCGCTCCACGTCGCCGCCCGGATGAAGGCCGACGGGATCCGCCCGCGCCGCGGGGCCGACGAGGCCGCCGCCCAGTAGGGGCGATCCGGAGAGGCCGCGCCCAGGCCAGGCGCGGCCTCTTCGTCTAGAGAGCATGTCCCTCTGGCCAGGTTATAATTTCTCAGAGAGATCAGGAGCCCCTCCATGCCGCAGCACAAGTACATCGTCGGCTTCGACCTCGGCTCGACCACCGTCAAGGCGGTGATCCGCGACGCCGCCACCGACGAGATCGTCTGGAAGGACTACCAGCGCCACGACTCGAAGCAGGCCCAGCGCGCGCTGATGATGCTCAAGCAGATGGAGGCGGAGGTCGACGGCTTCGTCGCCGGCAACGCCCGGGTCTTCATCACCGGCTCCGGCGGCGCCAACGTCGGCCGCTGGATCGGCGCCAAGTTCGTCCAGGAGGTCAACGCGGTCTCGCTCTCGGTCGAGAAGCTCCACCCCGAGGTCAACTCGGTGATCGAGCTCGGCGGGCAGGACGCGAAGATCATCATCTTCAAGCCCGACGTCGAGACCGGCCGCAAGAAGAAGATCCCGTCGATGAACGACAAGTGCGCCGGCGGGACCGGGGCGGTGATCGACAAGATCAACGCCAAGCTCAAGATCCCGGCGGAGCAGCTCTGCCAGCAGGGCTACTACGGCCACAAGCTCCACCCGGTCGCCGGCAAGTGCGGCGTCTTCGCGGAGACCGACATCAACGGCCTCCAGAAGCTCGGCGTCCCCTCCGACGAGCTGATGGCCTCGCTCTTCGAGTCGATCATCCAGCAGAACCTCGCGGTCCTGACCCGCGGGCACACGCTGATGCCTCACGTCCTCCTCCTCGGCGGCCCCAACACCTACATCAAGGGGATGGTCGAGTGCTGGAAGGCCAACATCCCGCCGATCTGGGCCGAGCGCGGCGTCGAGCTCCCGCCCTGCGATGACCCGGCCGACCTGATCATCGTCCCCGAGAACGCCCAGTACTACGCGGCGATCGGCGCGATCGAGTTCGGCCGCGACGAGGACGACGTCGTCGGCGTCTACGCCGGCACCGACAAGCTCGAGTGGTACCTCACCGAGGGCCGCCTCCTGGAGAAGAAGAAGTCGGGCTCGGCCGGCCTCTCGAAGACCCCGGAGGAGCTCGACGAGTTCATGGCGGCCTACCGCCCCGAGCGCTTCGAGCCCGTGCCCTTCACCCCGGGGACCACCGTCCGCGCCTACATCGGCATCGACGGCGGCTCGACCTCGTCGAAGGCGGTGCTCCTCGGCGAGAGCGGCGAGGTCCTCCGCAAGGTCTACCAGCTCTCCAAGGGCAACCCGATCGTCGACACCAAGGAGCTCCTCGCCGACCTCCGCGAGCAGGTCGCCTCCCAGGGCTGCGACCTCGAGATCCTCGGGGTCGGGACCACCGGCTACGCCAAGGACATCCTCCGCGACGTCCTCCGCGCCGACGCGGCGATCGTCGAGACCGTCGCCCACTGCGAGAGCGCGCTCCACTTCTACGACGACGTCGACGTCGTCTGCGACGTCGGCGGCCAGGACATCAAGATCATCATCCTCAAGAACGGGAAGGTGAAGGACTTCAAGCTCAACACCCAGTGCTCGGCGGGGAACGGCTACTTCCTCCAGAGCACCGCGGTCGGCTTCGGCTACGACGTCCGCGAGTACGCGGGCCTCGCCTTCTCGGCCCAGGCGATGCCGACCTTCGGCTACGGCTGCGCGGTCTTCATGCAGTCGGACATCGTCGACTTCCAGCGCCAGGGTTGGGCGCCGGAGGAGATCATGGCCGGCCTCGCCAACGTCCTCCCGAAGAACATCTGGCTCTACGTCTCGCAGATCCCGAACCTCGCCAAGCTCGGCTCGCGCTTCGTCCTCCAGGGCGGCACCCAGCACAACCTCGCGGCCGTCAAGTCGCAGGTCGACTTCATCCAGGAGCGCTTCAAGAGCAAGGGGATCGAGGCCGACGTCATCGTCCACAAGCACTGCGGCGAGTCCGGGGCGATCGGCGCGGCCCTCGAGGTCCGGCGCCTCCACCAGGACCTCGGCCACGAGACCGAGTGGATCGGCATGGACAAGATCGACACGATCGCCTTCACCCAGAAGCGCGACGAGTCGACCCGCTGCTACTTCTGCAAGAACAAGTGCCTCCGCACCTTCATCGACGTCGACCTCGAGCTCGAGGCGAAGGAGGCCGAGGCCCGGATGGCCAGCGGCCAGCTCCTGCAGATCCGCCGCAAGGAGGCGGCGCCCGATCAGGCGGTCGCGACCAAGCGCCTGATCATCGCCACCTGCGAGAAGGGCGAGGTCGAGGACATCGAGTCGATGAAGAAGATCAAGAAGGGGCTCGACTCCTTCAAGCGCGACTTCCCCAACCTCGCGGCCCACGCGGCCAAGACGGTGTGGGACGCCCAGAAGCCCGAGCTGGTCGCCGACGACCCGAACGACCTCGGCCTCGGCCTGCCGGAGGAGCTCGAGCTCCCGCCCTCGCTCGCCGAGCACCAGGAGAGGTTCAACGGCCTCCTCCAGCGCCTCAACCACTCGCCGAAGGTGAGCGGGCTCCTGGCGCGGGCGGCCGAGGGGGTCGAGCGCCTCGCCGAGGTCGCGTCGCCGGCGGCCGGGCTCCGCGACAAGGTCGCGGCGCCGATCAAGGCGCGCCTCGCCGAGCGCGAGCGCCGGGCCGAGGTCCTCCGCCGCCGCGAGAAGATCCGGATCGGCATCCCGCGGGTGCTCAACCAGTACTCGCAGAACCCCTTCTTCTCCGCCTACTTCGAGGCGCTCGGGATCCCGGCGCGCAACCTCGTCTACTCCGACTTCACCTCGGAGGAGCTCTACAAGGAGGGGGCCAAGCGCGGTGCGATCGACCCCTGCTTCCCCTCGAAGGTGTGCATCGCCCACATGCACAACCTCCTCGAGCACAAGCACAAGAAGAGGCCGCTCGACTTCATCGTCTTCCCGCAGGTCGACTCGATGGAGACCTGGATCACCGGCACGGTCGGCGCCCGCGCCTGCCCGACGGTGGTCGGCTCGGCCGACACCACCAAGGCCGCCTTCATCAAGGAGAGCGACGTCTTCGCCGACAAGGGGACCCAGCTCATCGTCCCCTTCGTGCAGATGGCCGAGCGCAAGCTCTGCAAGCGCCAGATGTTCTCCTACTTCCGCGAGGTCCTCGGCCTCTCGGAGGAGGAGAACGCGCGGGCGGTCGAGGTCGCCTTCCGCCACCAGGACCAGTTCTACGTCGACCTCCGGCAGCGCGGCCGCGCGGTGATCGATCAGCTCGTCGCCGAGAAGCGGATCGGCATCGTCCTCCTCGCCCGCCCCTACCACAACGACCCGGGGATGAACCACGAGATCCCCGACGAGCTCCAGAAGCTCGGCTACCCGATCCTGCCGATCCACGCGCTGCCGATCGACGACGAGTTCGTCCGCCCGCTCTTCCAGGCGGACATCGACGCCGGCTACATCCAGGACCCCTTCGACATCTCGGACGTCTGGAAGAACTCCTACTCCGAGAACACCAACCAGAAGGTGTGGGCGGCCAAGCTCACCGCGCGCCACCCGAACCTCGTCGCCCTCGAGCTCTCGAGCTTCAAGTGCGGGCACGACGCGCCGATCTACACGGTGATCGAGGAGATCGTCGAGAACAGCGGGACCCCCTACTTCTCGTTCAAGGACGTCGACGAGAACAAGCCGACCGGGTCGATCAAGATCCGCGTCGAGACGATCGGCTACTTCCTCAAGCGCTACCAGCAGGACCTGCAGCGCAACCTCGAGAAGGAGTCGCGCGTCCGCGAGCGCGTCGCCGAGTACCAGGCCGAGCTCATGCGGCGGATCGAGGCCGCGCAGCGCCGCTACGGCGACGAGGTGGCGAGCCGCCCGGACGTCCTCTTTGAGGCCGCGGGGCTCCGCCCCCGGGGCAGCGGGGGCGACACGCTCCAGCCCTCCTAGGAGCCCGCCCGGGGGCCGCGCTGGGGCGCTCCGCGGGGCGCCCCGGGGTGGTATACGGGGCGGGATGAACGATCAGCCGCAGAGTCAGGGCGCGCTCGGCCTCGCCGGGCGCCACGTCGTCGTCACCGGCGGCACCGGGGGCCTCGGGCCCGCGGTCGTCCGCGCCTTCGTCGACGCTGGCGCCGTCGTCCACGTCCCCTGCGTCGAGGCCGAGGTCGCCCCTGCGGTCGCGGTCGACGGCGTGAGCTACACCGGCGGCGTCGACCTCCGCGACGAGGCGGCGGTCGCCGCCTACTACCGCGGCCTCCCCGGCCTCTGGGCGTCGGTCCAGATCGCCGGCGGCTTCCGCTGGACGCCGATCGCCGACGCGACCCTGGAGCGCCTCGAGGCGCAGCTCGGGATCAACGCCCGCACGTGCTTCCTCTGCTGCCGCGAGGCGATCGCGGCGATCCGCCAGCGCGGCCGCGGCGGTCGCCTGGTCAACGTCACCTCGCAGACCGTGCGCCGGCCGGCCGCCGGCATGAGCGTCTACGCGATGAGCAAGGCGGCGGTCTGGGCCCTCACCGAGTCGCTCGCCGCCGAGCTCGGCCCCGAGGGGATCTTCGTCAACGCGATCGCCCCGTCGATCATCGACACGCCGACCAACCGGGCGGCGATGCCCGACGCCGACACCAGCACCTGGACCGCGCCCTCGGCGATCGCCCCGACGATCCTCTACCTCGCGTCGCCGACCAACGCGTCGGTGAGCGGCGCGGTGATCCCGGTCTGAGCGCCGCTCAGCGCGGCCGGATCTCGGTGCCGACGCCGGCGGTGATGAAGAGCGCGGTCGCCTGCGCGGCGACGTCGGCGGTGTGCCAGACGCCGGGCGGGTTGATCGCCGCCTCGCCGGGGCCGAGGGTGATCCGCTTCAGGGCCCCGTCGATCTCCTGGATCAGGACGATCTCGCCGGCGACGCAGACGACCAGCTCGTCGCCCTCGGGGTGCATCTCCCAGCCCGACCAGGGCCCCGTGAAGGTGTGGAGCGAGACCAGCCGCCCCTCGCGGCCGTCGCCCGCGGTCCGCTCGCCGTAGGCCTCGTACCAGGCGTGATCGCCGGTGAAGGTCTCCTGGACGATCACCCGGGCGCCGAGGCCGAGGTGGGCGGGGTGCTTCGAGATCTGGAACGAGGGGGCGCTCGCGGTCATCCGCGGATGATGGGCGTTTCCGCGCCGGCCGTCAAACCCGTCGGCGGGCGGACGCCGGATGAACGATGCGACATGGTTAAATCGACAGGTCGCTTGAGACCTGTGAATGAGCGCGCTCCGGCGGACGCTAGCCGACCTCGTCGACCGCCCGGGCGTCGCCCCGTCGGGGCTCCTCGGCGGCGGCGCTCGCCGACGCCTCGCGGTCAGCGCTCGCCCGCGCCGTCAGCCGCCGGAGGTGGGCGGCGTGGCGGAGCTGGACGAGCTTCCCCGAGCGGGTGATCGCCCGCCACTGCGCGAAGGTCAGCGAGGCCGGCTTCATCACCGCCGCCGCCGCCCCGCGCCAGGCCGCGCCCGCGCTCGCCGGCCCCTCGGCGGCGGCGCGGCCGGCCGCGAGCTCGGCCTGCGGGTCGACCTCGGCGAGGACGAAGGGCGCGTCCGCCTGCCGGAGCACCCGGAGGAAGTCGGGGCCGCGGAGGCGGTGGAGCGCGACCTGGGCGAGCACCCGCGGGTGGAGGAGCGCGAGGGGGCTCCGCAGGAGGTTGAGGACCTCGAAGACCCGGCGGTGGACCTGGCGGTCGTAGGCGACGAGCTCGTGGATCGCCGAGGTGACCCGGTGGACGAGCCCGAGGCCGCGGGGACGGGGGCCGAGCGTCGACGGGTGGCGGAGGTCCTCGGAGCTCACGAGGAGCCAGGGGAAGCGGACGATCGCCGCGATCCGCCGCTGCATGCGGCGGGCCTGGCCGCGCCCCTCGAGGCGGGCGCCGCGGCGGGCGAGCGCGTCCAGGGTCTCGCCGAGCGCCTCGACCTCCATCGCCGCGATCGTCATCCCCTGGCCGTACATCGGGTTGAGGGCGCAGACCGCGTCGCCGAGAATCACCAGTCCCTCGGGCCAGCTTCGAAGGCGATCGAAGCGGCGCCAGGTGTTGGCCCGCGCGCGGAAGGTGTGCTGGCTCGGCGAGGGCCGGGCGTCGGCGAGGAGGGCGGCGATCTCCGGGCGGTCGAGGGTCTGCGCGAACTCGACGAAGCCCTCGGCGCTCGCCGGGACGTAGTCGCGGCCCCAGCCGGCGAGGACGACCTTGATCCCGTTGTCGCCGAGGGGGAAGGCGATGCCGGCCCGCCGGGTGCGCGGCGGATCGGGGAAGACGGCGATCGGCAGGCCGAGGTGGGCGTTGCCGCCGGACACGTGGAAGACGCGGGTGGTGTAGCCGACGTGGCTCGTGACCTCGTCGACCTCGACCTCGCCGAAGCCGTGGTCCGCGAGGAGGCGCGACGCCTGCGAGCCCCGGCCGCTCGCGTCGACGACGACGTCGGCCGCCAGCGTCTGGGCCTCGCCGCCCTCCTCGCCGCCAACGACGACGCCGCGGATCCGCCCGCTCGCCGGGTCGATCACCAGGTCGACGACGCGCTGCTGCTGACGGAGCGCGACGTTCGGCAGCGCGAGGACCTCTGCGCGGAGGACGTGCTCGAGGCGGACGCGATCGCAGGTGTGGAAGCGGAAGCCGGGGTCGTGGCGGGCCTTCCACACCCCGGCGTGGAACCAGCGGAGCTCGCGGCCGATGTCCATCGGCGTCAGGTCGCGCGGCCGGAGGCGATCGAGCGCGCCCGGGAGGAGGCGACGGATCGCCTCCTCACCCCGGCGGAGGAGGATGTGCGGGTGCTTCCCCTGCGGCACCCCGCGGCGCTCGACCGGCCGCTCGCCGATCCGATCGCGGTCGACGAGGATCACCTCGGCGTAGTGGCGCGCGAGCACGCTCGCGGCCAGGATCCCGCCGATCCCGGCGCCGAGGACCACCGCGACCCCGAATCGACGGCCTTCGTCTCGCTCTCTCCGTCGCATCGCACCTCGCTCTCATCCTTCACGCTAACGAGCGCGGCGCGGCTCCGATAGCATTGGACAGGACCTGTCCAGATATGCGGCAAGCCACGGACAACATGAGCGACATGGCGCTCTTCGTCGCGGTCGCCGACCAGGGGAGCATCTCGCAGGCCGCGCGCGCGCTCGGCCTCCCGCGATCGACGATCAGCCGGCATTTGAAGGAGCTCGAGGAGCGCCTCCGGGTGACGCTGATCCAGCGGACCACCCGCAAGCTCCGGCTCACCGAGGCCGGCCGGATCTACCACCAGCGCTGCAAGGAGATCCTCGCGGCGATCGCCCGCGCCGAGGCCGAGGTCTCGGAGCTCGACGTCGAGGTCGGCGGGGTCCTCCGGGTCGGCGTCCCCAGCGGGATCGGCACCGAGTGGTTCCAGGAGCAGATCGGCGAGTTCTTCCGGGTCTACCCCGAGATCCGCCTCGAGCTGATCACCGACCACCGGATCCGCGACATCCACGACGAGGACCTCGACCTCGTGATCGTCCGCGGGCCGCTCCCCGACTCGCTCCTGATCTCGCGGCGGATGGCGCCGGCCGACCTCCTCTGCGTCGCCTCGCCGCGCTACCTCGCGGCCGCGCCCCCCCTCGAGTCACCCGCCGATCTCAGGGCCCACCGCTGCATGATCGCCCTCCACGAGGAGCTCAACGGCGACCGCTGGCCCCTCCTCAGCGGCGAGAGCGTCCAGATCACCCCCTGCTTCGCGACCAACGACATGCACTACCTCCGCGAGGCGCTCCTCGCCGGCTCCGGGGTCGCGCTCATCCCCTGGATCTCGGTGCTCGAGGAGGTCAGCGCCGGGATCCTGACGCCGGTGCTCGTCGAGAGCGTCGGCGCCCGCGGCGGGCACTACTACTGCGTCTACGCCCCCGAGAGCCGCCACGTCACCAAGGTCTCGGCGACCGTCGAGTTCCTCGTCGACTTCTTCGCCCGCCACTTCGGCCGCCACACCCCGCCCTGGGTGCGCGGCTGAGCGGCGAGCCGCGGGCTAGCGGACGCTCCGCCGCCAGTGGGGCAGCGAGCCGTGGGGCGCGTGGAAGTACTTCACCGGCGAGACGAAGCGGAAGTTGGTGACCCGGCTGGTGTAGACGCAGGCGTAGGCGTCGACCTGATCGCCGAAGCGCGAGGTGTCCTTGCGGGCGGCGAAGACCGAGCCCCAGTACTTGTTGAAGGCGCCGTCGATCTCGGCGATCCGCCGCTGGAGGGTCTCGGCGGTCTCCTCCTCGTACTTGCGGAGGCGATCGAAGCGGGCCCGCACCTGCGCGCGGGTCTCGTCGAGGAGCGCCTCGGCGCCCTCGGCCGCGACCCCGGCGCGGACCAGGTCGGCGGTGGTCATCCGGCTGAGGAGGCGCGAGAGGTAGCGCTGGGCCGAGATCTCGTCGGTCAGGTTGATCTGGAGCTGCGAGAGGTGCTCGATCTCCTCGAGGGTGATCCGCCGGGCGCGGCGGACCTCGAGGTCGTGCTCGAGGTCGTCGACGATCAGCGCGGTCCGCCACCCCGAGCTCTTCTTCGAGCGGACGATGTCGCCGTAGATGTGGTCGCCGACGTAGAGGACCTCGTCGGCGGTCACGCCGAGCGCCCGCTGGAGGCCGAGCTGGTTGCCGCCCTGGTAGATCCGCCCGCGCCGCGGCTCCATCGTCGGCTCGCCGATCGCCTTGCCGCGGACGTCGAGCTCCTGGAAGGGCTGCTGCCCGGTGAAGAAGCCGGGCTTGCGGGCGCCGACGACGATCCAGTCGAAGTACGAGTGCCAGCTCTCGTAGGTCGCGAGCTGGCCGCCGAGGACGTAGCGGAGGACGTCGTCGGTGTAGGGGTAGAAGGAGTTGGTCAGGAGGAAGAGGCGCTTCCCGGCCGACCGGAACTTGTGGAGCGTCGGCCCGAGCTCGGGGTCGATCGCGAAGTAGCGGCCGATGTCCGCCTTGATCTTCCCCTTGATCGAGTCGTCCTGGTGCGAGAGGTCGATGCACTCGCGGACGTCGTTCCACGCCTGCGCGTAGGTCGGGGGCGGCCGCGGGCCCCAGAGCTCGGGGGCGTGGTCGATGAGGTCGACGATCTCGGCGAAGAGGTTGACCTCGGGGAGCGAGAAGAGGGTGTCGACCGCGGCGAAGCGCTCGTACTCCATCCCCAGCCGCTGCGCCCGGTAGAGCTCCTTGCGCTCGGCCCGCGGCAGGAGGCGCTTGCCGTGGTAGGCGGTGCCGACGTAGCCGTGACGGTCCATCTTGACGACGTTCCCGTACTTCTTGTCGACCATCAGGCCGCGGATCGCGAACTCGGGGTCGGAGCGGATCGCGGTGATCCGCTCGGGGTAGCCGCGGGCGAGGAGCTTGCTCGTCGTGCACTCGAGCGAGAGGGTCTCGAGCGCCGCCTGGCGGTAGATCGCCAGGGTGTAGTCCATGTCGAAGCCGATCACCCCGATCCGCTCGAAGGCGAGGTCACGGTTGGTGAAGATCCGGGCGGTGTGGGGCGCCTCGACCTCGATCTCGGCGTCGAAGATCAGCTTGCGGATCGCGTGCGGCAGCCCGGAGTCGATCGACATGGGGCCGACCAGCCTAGCACCTCTGGCCCGCGGGCCGCAGGAGGGCGATGGCTGGGCCAGGGGGCGCGTTTACGGCCGATCTGCGCCGCTTCTGGGGTCCGCGCCGCCGGGCGCGAAGTCGCGCGCTGCGGCCTTTGCCCGCGCGGTCAATTGTTGGCTGGCTAACACCATTGCGGGACTTGGTGAACTTGCGTACCGTGAGGCCCCCCGACAAAACGCCGTGCAGAACCCGACGACCAAAGACGAAAAGCGCGCCCTCTGGTACCTGCGCAAGCTCCCGCTGCTCGAAAACATCCCGCCGGAGAAGCTCGCCGAGCTCGCGGCCCAGGTCGAGATCCGCGAGATCCGCCGGCGCCAGGTCATCTACCTCCCGGGCGATCCCGGCGACCGCGTCTTCTTCATCAACGGCGGCCGGGTCAAGTGCTCGAAGGTCTCGCGCGACGGCAAGGAGCTGACCCTCGCCTACCGCGGCGCCGGCGAGCTCTTCGGCGAGCTCTGCGTCCTCGACGGCGCCCCCCGCGAGGAGATGGCCGAGGCGATGAAGAACGCGATCATCACCGAGCTCCCGCGCGAGACCTTCCACGAGCTCCTCCTCGCCGACGCCGCCTTCGCCTTCAAGTTCGCCACCGTCGTCGGTCAGCGGCGACGGCAGATGGAGACCAAGCTCGAGCACCTGGTCTTCCGCGACGTCCACGCCAAGCTGGCGGCGCTCCTCATCGAGCTCGCCGAGCAGTACGGGGTCGAGAGCGAGCAGGGGGTGCAGATCGGCCTCAAGATCACCCACCAGGAGATGGCCAACCTGATCGGCTCGACCCGCGAGACGATCTCGCTGACCCTCGCCCAGTTCAAGAAGAAGCAGCTCCTCGATCTCCTCGGTCGGACCGTGGTGATCCTCGATCAGGAGGGGCTGCAGGCGATGACCTGAGCTCGGCGCTCACTCGCAGAGGTGGACCTCGAGGGTCGGCGGCTTCCCCGACTCCCGGGCCTGGAGGATGTGGGCGCTCGGCGTCTTCGCCGCGAGGGTCAGCCCCTGCTCGCTGGTCGGATCGGCGAGCCAGGGCGCGAGCCCGTCGACGAGCTCGCCGCTGACGAACTCGGTCGCCTCGACGAAGACCCCGGCGGCGAGCTGGAGGGTGGCGATCTCGGTCGACGCGCCGGCCGGCCCGTCGCCGCCGCTCCAGAGGATCTGGGCGTCGCCGTCGATCATCCGGTGGAGGAACGAGGAGTCGCCGCTGGCCGCGAGCTTGCGGTCCTTGGTGCCCTCGAGCCAGACTTGGTCCGGCTTGATCCGGCCGATCGCCCAGGTCGTCGCCGGCGCGCTCTCCTTGGGGTCGCTGCGCACCCAGACGTGGAGGCGGATCGACGAGACGTCCGCCGGCGCGTAGCCGGCCTCGGCGATCGCCGTGCCGAGGGCGAAGTCCGCGTAGAAGTCGGTCTGGTAGAAGAGGTTGCCGCCGACCGCGAGCTCCTTGGTGATCCCGCCGTTGAGGAGCTTGCACTCGCTGCCGAAGCCGGTCGAGCAGAGGACGACGCCGCCGTCGAGGGCGAAGGCGTCGCGGGTCGCCGCGATCACCAGGACCGCCGGCTGACAGGGGGGATCGCCGCTGGTCGAGCTCGAGGTCGAGGTGTCGGCGCCGCTCGTCGTGCCCGTCGTCGGCTCATCGCTCGTCGCGTCGGCGCTCGAGGTCGAGGTCGCGGTCGAGGTCGAGGTGTCGACGCCGGTGGTGGTGGTCGCGTCGCTGCTCCCGCCGCTCGAGGTCAGCGCGTCGCCGCTCGAGCCCGCGCTGGTCCCCGTCGTCCCGGTCGATCCCTCGCTCGCCGCGTCGGCGCCCGAGCCCCAGGTCTCAAAGGCGGAGCTCGGGAAGCAGGCGCAGGCGAGCGCGAGCGGCGGGAGGAGGAGGAGGAGCGAGCGCACCGCGATCGAAGCTATCAGTCCGCCCCCGTCCCCGTCGCCGACAAAGCCCGTCGAGGACCGCTCGATGCCGGCCTCCCCATGGGGGCGCCGCGCCCTGGGCGGCGCCCCTCAGCGACCTCAGCGGCCGAGGAGCCGCGCCAAATAACGCCCGGTGTGGCTCTCCGCGTTGGCGGCGATCCGCTCGGGGGTCCCCGACGCGACCAGCCGACCGCCCCCCTCGCCGCCCTCCGGGCCGATGTCGATCACGTGGTCGGCGTGCTTGATCACGTCGAGGTTGTGCTCGATCACGACCACCGTGTTCCCCTCGTCGACCAGGCGATCGAAGACCCGGAGGAGCACCTTGATGTCGGCGAAGTGGAGGCCGGTGGTCGGCTCGTCGAGGACGAAGAGGGTCTTGCCGGTCGACTTCTTGGCGAGCTCGCGGGCGAGCTTGATCCGCTGGGCCTCGCCGCCCGAGAGGGTGAGCGCGCTCTGGCCGAGGGTGAGGTAGCCGAGGCCGACGTCGCGGAGGGTCTCGAGCTTCTGCCGGAGGTTCGGGTGGTTGCCGAAGAACTCGGCGGCGTCGGTGATCGAGGTGTCGAGGACGTCGGCGATGCTCTTGCCGCGGTAGGTGATCGCCAGGGTCTCGCGGTTGTAGCGGCGCCCCTCGCAGCTCCGGCAGGTCACGTAGATGTCCGGCAGGAAGTGCATCTCGATCCGCCGCATCCCCTCGCCCTGGCAGGCCTCGCAGCGCCCGCCCTTGACGTTGAAGGAGAAGCGGGCGGCCCCGAAGCCGCGGATCTTCGCCTCATTGAGGTTGGCGAAGAGCTGGCGGAGGTCGGTGAAGAGGCCGGTGTAGGTCGCCGGGTTGGAGCGCGGCGAGCGGCCGATCGGCGACTGATCGACGTAGATCACCTTGTCGAGGTGCTCGAGGCCGGTGATCGCCTGGTGGGGGAGGCCGAAGCTCGACGCGCCGTTGAGCCGGCGCTGGGCCTCGGCGAGGAGGGTGTCGATGATCAGGCTCGACTTGCCGGAGCCGCTGACCCCAGAGACCACCGTGAAGGCGCCGATCGGGATCCGGGCCGAGAGCTCGCGGAGGTTGTGGCCGCTCGCCCTGGCGATCGCGATCGAGAGGCCGGCGCCGGGCCGGCGCCGCTTCGGCACCGGGATCGACATGCGCCCGGTGAGGTAGGAGGCGGTGAGCGAGCGCGGGTTGTCGAGGACCTCGGCGAGCGGACCCGCCGCGACCACCCGGCCGCCGTTGACCCCGGCCCCCGGGCCCATGTCGACGATGTAGTCGGCCGCGCGGATCGTGTCCTCGTCGTGCTCGACCACCAGCACCGAGTTGCCGAGGTCGCGGAGCTGCTCGAGGGCGGCGATGAGGCGGTCGTTGTCGCGCTGGTGGAGGCCGATGCTCGGCTCGTCGAGGATGTAGGTGACGCCGACCAGGGCCGCGCCGATCTGGGTCGCCAGGCGGATCCGCTGGGCCTCGCCGCCCGAGAGCGTCATCGTCGGCCGGTCGAGGGTGAGGTAGCCGAGGCCGAGCTCGACCATGAAGTGGAGGCGCTGGCGGGCCTGGACGAGGATCGCCTCGGCGATCTCACCCTCCTCGGCCGGGAGGTCGAGGGCGGCGAGGACGTGGACGAGCTCGGTGAGCGGCAGGGTCGCCATCTCGGCGATGTTGCGGGCGCCGATCTTGACCATCCGGGCCTCGAGGCGGAGGCGCTGGCCCTCGCAGGTCGGGCAGCGGACCTCGCTCATGTACTCGTCGATCTCGGCGCTCGGTGAGCCCTCCTCGTCCTCGTCGAGCTCGCCGCGGGCCTTCGACTCGGCGTCGCGGAGGCGCCGCCAGAGCCCCGGGATCACCCCCTCGAAGGGCGCGCCCTTCTTGCTCCCGGCCTTGCCGAGCCCGGGGATCGGCTCGTCGCCGCTCCCCTGGAGGAGGATCACCCGGTGCTCCTCGCCGAGCTCGCGCCAGGGGGTGTGGAGGTCGATGTTGAAGTGCTTGGCGACCGCCCGGAGCTGGCTCTGGAAGGCCCGCGCGCCCCGCTTCTGCCAGGGGCGGATCGCCCCGGCGGAGAGGCTGAGGCCCTCGTTGGGGATGATCCGCCGGGGGTCGAAGATCCGCCGCTCGCCGAGGCCGTCGCACTCGGGGCAGGCGCCCTCGGGGGAGTTGAAGGAGAAGAGCGCGGGGGTCAGGGTCGGGTAGGTGAGGTCGTTCTCGAAGTCGGTGAAGGTCTCGGAGAACTCGAGCTCGCTGCCGTCGACGCAGAGCACCTTGAGGAGGCCGCCCGAGAGGCGGAGCGCGACCTCGACCGAGTCGGCGAGGCGGCCGCGGACACCGTCCTTGAGGACCAGGCGATCGACGTAGACCTCGACGTCGTGGCGGGCCTTGGGGTCGAGGGTGATCGGCTCCGAGAGGTCGCGGACCTCGTCGTCGATCGCCACCCGGACGAAGCCCTGGCGGCGGAGCTCCTCGAGGAGCTCCGCGTGGTCGCCGACGCGCTGGCGGACCACCGGGGCGATCACCGAGAAGCGCGAGCCGGGCGGCAGCGCGAGGATCCCGTCGAGCATGTCGGCGACCGTGTGGCGGACCATCGGCTTGCCCGAGCGGTGGCTGTAGACCACGCCGACCCGGGCGAAGAGGAGGCGGAGGTAGTCGTAGACCTCGGTCGCGGTGCCGACGGTCGCCCGCGGGTTGCGGCCGCCGGTGGTCTGCTCGAGGGCGATCGCCGGCGAGAGCCCCTCGATGAGGTCGGCGTCGGGCTTCGGGAGCTGGGCGAGGAAGAGGCGGGCGGACGCCGAGAGGCTCTCGACGTAGCGCCGCTGGCCCTCGGCGAAGATCGTGTCGTAGGCGAGGCTCGACTTGCCGGAGCCCGAGGGGCCGGTGATGACGACGAGGCGATCGCGCGGGAGGTCGAGGTCGATCCCCTGGAGGTTGTGGGTGCGGGCGCCGCGGATCCGGATGGTCGTCGGCGCGCTCACCCGCGGGAGCTCGCTCGCGGCCGGCGCGTCGGCGGCGGGCATGGGCGTGGCGACCGGGGCGGGCGCGGACTCGGGCGCGGCGACCGGCGCGGGCTCGGGCGCCTTCGCGGGCGCTGCCTTCGGGGCGGCGCTCGCGGTCGCCTTCGCGGGCTTCGCGGCCGCGCTCGCCTTCACCTTCGCGGCCTTCGCAGGGGCCTTCGCGGTCGCGGCCTTCGCGGGCGCGGGCGCGTCCTTGGCGGACGCCGCCGCGCTCGTCGTCTTGCGCTTGCTCGGCGTCTTCTTCGCGGGCTTGCTCGGCGGCGACATCGGCTCCTTCTAGAGGGCGAACGAGATCTGGCCGCGCGCGAGCGTGACCGCCTCGAAGATGCTCGAAGGGTCAGCCACGCCCTGGCCGGCGATGTCGCGGGCGGTCCCGTGGTCGGGCGAGGTCCGGACGAAGGGGAGGCCGAGGGTCATGTTGACCCCGTCGTGGAGGTGGAGGAGCTTGAAGGGGCCGAGCCCCTGGTCGTGGTACATCGCCACCAGGCCGTCGAAGCGGCCGGCGGCGTGCTGCGGGAAGGCGGTGTCGGCCGGCAGCGGCCCCTCGAAGGTGACCGGCGCGTCGATCTCCGCCGCCCAGGCCCGGAGGGCGGCGAGCGCGGGGGCGACGATCGTCGCCTCCTCGTCGCCGAGGAGCCCGCGCTCGCCGGCGTGCGGGTTGACGCCGAGGACGCCGATCGTCGGCGCGGCGATCCCGAAGTCGCGGTGGAGCGCGCGCGCGAGGAGGCGGCCGGCGCTGACGATCCGCTCGGGGGTGAGGGTCCGCGGGACCTCGCGGAGCGGGATGTGGATCGTCGCCGGGACCACCCGGAGGCGGGGGCCGACCATCAGCATCGCCACCTCGTCGACGCCGGCGCGGGCGGCGAGGTACTCGGTGTGGCCGGGGTAGGCGAAGCCCTCGGCCTGACAGCGCGCCTTGTCGATCGGCGCGGTCACCAGCGCGATCTCGCCGGGGCCCGCGAGGACGCGATCGACCCCGCGCTTGAGCGCCTGGACCTGGCTCAGCGGCGAGGGGAGGTCCGTGAGGAGGAGGGGCTCGAGCGCGCTGAGGCCGCGGCGCGCCCAGGCGGTGCCGAGGCGGCTGACGAGCGCCGCGAGGGCGCGTGGGTCAGCGACCACAGCGTCGCCGGGCGCGAGGAGGCCCGCGTCTCCGAGGCGGAGGAGGAGCTCGGGGCCGATGCCCTCGGGATCGCCCTGGGTGACGACGAGGCGACGCTGGGTGTCCTGGGTCCGTTTCATCGACCGACCTGGCGCGAAAGGGGCGGGGATCCTACCATGGCGGCCGGATGTCGGAGCGGACGACGCAGGGGGTGACGCAGGGGGATGCGGCGAGGCGTCCAGGGCTCCGCGCCTGCGGGCGGCGGGGTCCGCTCCGTACGCTCCTCGGGCTCGGGCTCGGCCCGCTCCTCGTCGGGCTCATCGGGGGCTTCGTCGGGCTCGAGGCGCCGCAGGCGATCGGCGCCGAGCCGGCCGCGGACGCCGGCCAGGCCAAGGAGACGCCGCGGATCAAGCCGACCAAGCCCCCACGGGGGGCTCCCAAGCCGCGCTCGCCGGGGCGTCGCCAGGAGCAGGGCGTGCCGGCGACGGTCGCCGCCCCCGATCTCGCCAAGCTCCCGCGGGTCGCCGATCCCCCGGTGGTCCCCGGGCTCGCCCCGAGCTTCGCCGGGATCACCGGGCTCGTCGGTCCGGCGATCGGCTGGAGCGGCAGCCTCGCCGAGCCGGCCTTCGACGACCGCCGCCGCCGCTTCCCCCAGGCCAGCCGGCCCGCGCCCTTCGGCGGCACCCTCAAGGCCGGCGAGCGCTTCCGCTACGACGTGACCTTCGGCGGCAACCCGACCGGGATCGCCGAGGCCCAGGTCGCGGCCCGCGAGCCCGGCGAGTTCGGCGCCCCGGATCGCCTCCGCCTCGAGGGCTTCGCGCGGACCTCGGGGGTCGTCTCGCTCCTCACCACGCTCACCTACGAGATCACCACCTGGATCGACGCCGAGACCGGCGCGCCGATCGATCACCAGGCGGTGACCAAGCGGTCGGGGATGGGCCGCAGCCGCCGCCGCGAGGTCGAGACCAGCTACCTCGGCCGCGGCCAGGTCGAGATCGTCGACACCCGGATCGCCGAGAAGACCTCGTCGACGACGATCCGCCGGCGGATCCCGGTCGACACCTTCGACGCCCTCGGGATCATGGCCTGGGTGCGGGCGCTCGATCTCGAGGCCGGCGAGCGGGCGCGGGCCTATGGGCTCGACGGCAAGGTCCTCCTCCGGGTCGACGTCGTCGGCAAGGGCAAGTCGCGCCTCGACCCGATGCCCTCGATCGGCACCGCGATCGGCCTCAAGAGCGACGACGTCTACGAGCTGGAGGGCTCGATAACGCGGGTCGACAGCCAGGGCGTCCCAATTCCCGGCAAAAAAGCGTATAAACTCCGGGTGTGGGTTAGCAGCGACGGTCGGCGGATCCCGTTGGTGCTCGAGAGCGACGTCTGGCTCGGCGTCGTCCGCTTGATCCTGAACCAGTACGATCCGCCCGTGAGCGGCGAAGCCGGCACCTCCGCGCCTGGCGACGCGCCGTGAATTTTTCCCAACGCCGCCCGGGGGGAGGTTATGAGTTACTCTCCCGCGGCGGGCGGGGTGCACCCCCACAACGTCGTCTTCGGCCATGTCGCAACGCTATCGCCCTCTCTACAAGCTCGACGCTGGCGGCATGGCCGAGGTCTATGTCGCCGAGGCGGTGTCGATGGCTGGCTTCTCCAAGAAGGTCGCCATCAAGAGGATTCTCCCGGGCCTGATCAAGGATCAGCGCTTCGTCCGGATGTTCCTCGACGAGGCCCGGATCTCGCTCCGCCTCAACCACGCGAACATCGTCTCGGTCTTCGACATCGGCGAGAGCGAGAGCACCTACTTCATCGTCATGGAGTTCGTCGAGGGGACGAACCTCAAGACGATGCTGGAGCACGCGGCCAAGCGCCAGCAGACCCTGCCGATCCAGCTCACCTGCTGGATCGTCAACGAGATCCTCAAGGGGCTCGAGTACGCCCACCGCCTCACCGACAACGAGACCGGCGCGCCGATGGGGATCGTCCACCGCGACATCTCGCCGCCGAACATCCTGGTCTCGTGGAACGGTGAGGTGAAGCTCACCGACTTCGGCCTCGCCAAGGCGACCACCCAGCTCGAGTCGACCGACCCCGGCGTGGTCAAGGGCAAGTACTCCTACCTCTCGCCCGAGGCGGCCCACGCCCAGGCGGTCGACCACCGCTCCGACGTCTTCGCGGTCGGCATCCTCGCCTTCGAGATGCTCACCGGTCGCCGCCTCTTCAAGGGCAAGAACGACTTCCAGACCATCGCCATGGTCCGCCAGGCGGAGGTCCCGAGCATCCGGTCCTTCAACAAGGACATCCCCAAGGAGCTCGAGAAGATCATCATGAAGGCGCTGACGAAGGACGTCAGCCAGCGCTACCAGAGCGCCGACGAGTTCTCCCACGACCTCCTCTCCTTCCTCTTCTCGAAGCGGATGATGGTCGGCGCCCGCGACGTGATCGAGTGGGTCAAGCCGATCCGCGAGGAGCGCGACAAGGAGATCGCCGCCCAGCGCCAGCAGGCGGAGAAGGAGGTCTCCCCTGGCGGCACCAACCTCTTCCTCGACCTGATCCAGGAGGAGATGATGCACTTCCGGTCGATCGGCGAGGGCGAGGGGCCGGCCGGCGCGAAGCCGGTGGTCGCCGCGGGGTCGATGATCCCGCCGGCCCAGATGGGCGCCCCCGATCCCTCGAAGCCGATCGACATCGGCGCCTTCTCGCCGGGCTCCGGGACCCTCGGGCTCTCGCCGACGCCGACGCCGGTGCCCGGCCCCGGCAACATCCCGTCGATGGCCGACGCGCTCGGGCTCGATCTCCCGGTGGTCGGCAGGCCGAAGGAGCAGGAGAAGGAGGGCGGGAGCCCCGTGCGGCCGCGGGCCGGCAACGGCGCTGGCGGGCCGCGGGCGGCCGGCGCCGAGTCCAAGCCCAAGCTCCCGCCCTCGCTCGCGCCGCCGATGCCGACGGTCGCCGAGTCGTCGTCCTCGCCGCTCCTCTACATCATCGTCGCGCTCGTCGGGGTCGCGGGGGTGGTGATCTACTTCGTGATCAGCGGCGGATGATCGAGGCGTTCAAGGGGCTCTCGCCGCGGATCGACGCGGCGGCCTTCGTGCACGAGCGGGCGGTGCTGATCGGCGACGTGACGATCGGCCGCGACTCGAGCGTGTGGCCGGGCGCGGTCCTCCGCGGCGACGACGCGCCGATCATCATCGGCGACGAGACCTCGATCCAGGACGGCACGGTGATCCACGCGACCGAGGGGGTCTCGGCGACCACCGTCGGCTCGCGGGTGACCGTCGGCCACGGGGTGATCCTCCACGGCTGCACGATCGGCGACGAGTGCCTGATCGGCATGGGGGCGATCGTCCTCGACAACGCGGTCGTCGAGTCCGGCGCCTTCGTCGGCGCCGGCGCCCTGGTGCCGCCGAACAAGATCGTCCGCCGCGGGCAGCTCTTCCTCGGCAACCCCGGGCGAGCCGTCCGCGAGCTCGCCGCGCGCGACTACGAGTGGATCGAGCACTCCTGGCGGGCCTACGTCCAGCGGACCCGCGAGTACCGGGCCGAGCGCGCGGGCTAGCGCGTCGCTCGAGCCGCCCGCGGCGGGCGGGCCCAGGCGTTCGGATCTGTCTCTTTGGTCAGGCGACGCGGAGGCGACGTCGACGCCCCGTCGCCGCGGCGAGGAGGATCAGGAGGCCGAGGTCGAGCGGCGTCGACGGGGCGGCGATCGAGCAGCCGCCGCCGCGGGTCTTCGGCGGGGTGGTGTCGAGGCACTCGCCGTCGGCGCAGCCCTCGGGCAGGAGATCGATGCCGGTGGCCTCGCGGATCCACGGGAGCGCCGCGAAGGGGACCCCGTAGATCCCGCGGCCGGTGCCGCAGGGCGAGACCCCGCGCGAGGTGATCCCGATCAGCCGCCAGGAGCCGTCGCTGAGCTGGGCGAAGACCGGCCCTCCGGAGTCGCCGCCGCAGGTGTCGCGGTTCGGCTCGCCGGCGATGAACTCGGTGCCGAGGTGGGAGAAGCCGGTGATCTTGGTGGTCACCGACTCCTTGTGGCCGACCTCGTCCATCTGCAGGGCGCCGCCGTCGTCGGGGTCGCGGATCGCCCCGAAGCCGACGATGAGCACCTCGTGGTCGACCTTCATCACCTCGTCCCACTCCGCCTGATCGACGAGCGGCGGGATCAGGGGGACGCCGACCGCCTCGTCGGCGAGGACGACGTAGCCGAAGTCGTGGACGTCCTGGTCGCACTCGCCGAAGCAGTAGTCGGGGTGGGTGCCGAAGTCGACGCCAGCGGTCCGGAGGCGGTCGTCTGTCGTGTAGAGCGAGCCGCCGAAGATCACCAGGAGGGAGTCGAAGGTCGACGCCTCCTCGAGGCAGTGGGCGGCCGTGAGGGCGGTCTTGGTGTCGAGGAGGACGCCGGTGCAGATGTGGGCCTCGTCGACGCCGATCCCCGTGTTGATCCCGACGATCGCCACCGCCGAGAGCCACTCACCGTCGGCGACCGGCTCGCCGCCGACGATCGGCTGCGGCGGCGGGGTCGGGGCGGTGATCGAGCCCGCCGGCGCGAGCGCGGCGACGACGAGGAGGTGGGCGAGGGGGGGCACGGAGACTCAGGATAGCAGCGGCGCGCGGGGCGGGGAGGGGCAGCCTGTCGCAGCGCGGCGGGGAGGAGCGCGGCCGCCCCGGATGGGGCGGCCGCGATCGCCGCCGGGGCTCGCCGGTCGCGGGGCGGCCGGTCGGGGGCGGCCGGTCGCAGGATCTCAGGGGCTCTCGGGGCAGCCGTAGACCGCGTCGAGGGCCCCTGACATCTGGAAGTCGGCGCATGCCTTGCCGCAGAGGCGGAGCGTGTCCATCTCGGGCGAGCTGTACATCCAGCCGTCCTCGCTCTCGCAATCGGTCACCATCGTGCTGCCGTAGTCGAACCCGTCGATCGTGATCTCGACGTAGCTCGGGAAGTCGGGGGCGGGGTCGAGGATGACGTCGCAGGAGATCACGTCGGTGACGATCGCCTCGAGCGCGGCCTGGAGCTCGATCTGGTTCTGCGAGTTGTAGAACTTCTCGTCGCCCTCCCGCGCCTTGCCGCCGGCGATCGCCAGCTCGTTGAGCTTCTGGAAGGTGTTGGTCGCGTCAGGGTTGCCGTCCTGCTTGGTCTCGGAGGTCTGGTCCTGGATGTCGATGCCGACGACGAAGGTCGCGATCCCGGCGGCGGCGGCCTCGGCGAGGACCGGGGCGAGCGCCTCGTCGTAGACCTCGAAGCGCTGGGTCTCGTCGGCCGCCTCGAGCGAGCAGTTGGCGGCGCCGTCGGTGACGAGGATCAGATACTTCGGGTGGCCGTCGTCGATCGCCGCGAGGTGGTCGATCGCGGTGAGGACCCCGGCGCGGGTCGGGGTGCCGCCGGCGATCTGGGCGCTGGAGGCGCTCTCCGGCGGCAGGCTGGCGAGGACGGTCGCGCCGTTGCTCGCGCCCACCGGCACGTCGGGGCTCGCCTCGACCAGGCAGGCGTTCGCGCTGTACTCGGACTTCGCCTTCTTCGAGGGGAAGAGGGTCATGCCGAGGTTCATCGAGTTGTCGAAGTCGGTGGCGACGAACTCGACGACGTTGAAGAGCGAGTACCAGCGGGTGACGTCGGGGGTCTGGGGGTCGGCGTCGCCGTCCCACGAGTTGGCGACCATCGAGCCCGACTTGTCGAGGACGAGCATCACGTTCGGGGAGATGACGGGGACGTTGACCTGGGCATCGCCGCACTTGAACTGGCAGACGCCGTCCTTGCAGCGCTGGTCCTCGGGACAGTCCGCGTCCTCCTCGCAGATCCCGTCGCCGCCGGTCGACGAGGAGGCGCTCGCGCCCTCGGTGTCGCTGGTCTCATCGCCGCCGCTCGAGGTCGAGTCGGTGGCGCTCGCGGTCGAGGTCGCGGTGATCGTGACCGTCGCGATCCCGGGATCGCTCGGGTCCGTCTTCGGGTCCTCGACGCAGGCGGAGAGGCCGAGGGCAGCGAGGGTGGTCAGGAGGGTGGACGAAGTGCGGCTCGTGCGATGCATGGTCGGGTCTCCGGCGATCTGCGGGCGTGTCTCTCCGCGGAGCGCCAGCTGCCTCTCGGGACATCCCGGGCCGCTGGCTCTCGCTTCACCTCCTCTGACACCGGGCCTCGGGGGCCTTCCGGATCTTTTTCCGCGCGGCGGGGCCTGGGCCCCCCGGCGTCGCTCCGCTCGTCGGCTCCGCGTGCTTCGAAAAGGGCGAGGGCCGCCCTCTCGGACGGCCCTCGGCCTCGCCAGCGGCGCTCCTCCGGCTAGCCGGAGCTCGGGCACTTGTACTGGGCGTCGAGGTTGCCGCTCCCCTGGAAGTCGGCGCAGGCCTGACCGCAGAGCTGGATCTGCATGTAGGTGTCGTCGACGAACTTCCAGCCGTCCTCGCTCGCGCAGTCGGTGACCTGCTTGGCGCCGTAGGGGACGCCGTCGACCGTGACCTCGACGAACTTCGGGTACTTGGGCACCGGGTTGAGGTCGATGACGCAGGGGAGCACCTGCTGGGCGATCGCCGTGAGCGCGTCCTGCAGCTCGATCTGGTTCTGCGAGTTGTAGAACTGCTCGTTCGGGTCGTTCTTCGGCACGCCGCCCGCGACCGCGAGCTCGTTGAGCTTCTGGAAGGTGTTGGTCGAGTCGGGGTTGCCGTCCTGCTTGGCCTCGGAGGTGACGTCCTGGATGTCGATGCCGACGACGAAGGTCGGGATCCCGTTGGTCGCCGCGTCGGCGACCACCTGGGTGAGCGCGTCGTCGTAGACCTCGAAGCGCTGGGTCTCGTCGGCGGCCTCGAGCGAGCAGTTGGCGGCGCCGTCGGTCACCAGGATCATGAACTGCGGGAGGCCGTCCATGATCCCCGAGAGGTGATCGATCGCGGTGATCATGCCGGCGCGGGCCGGGGTGCCGCCGGCGATCTGGGCGCTGGTGGCGTTCTCCGGCGGCATGCTGGCGAGGATCGTCGGCCCGTTGGTCGGCGCGGTCGGCACGTCCGGGGTCGCCTCGACCAGGCAGGCGTTGATGTTGTACTCGGACTTCGCCTTCTTCGACGGGTAGAGGACCATGCCGAGGTTCATCGAGTTGTTGAACTCGGTGGCGATGAACTCGACGACGTTGAAGAGCGAGTACCAGCGGGTGACGTCGGGGGTGTTGGGGTCGGCGTCGCCGTCCCACTGGTTGGCGACCATCGAGCCCGACTTGTCGAGGACGAGCATGACGTTCGGGGTGGTGATCGGGATCTCGATCACGGCCTCGCCGCAGTCCGAGGGGTCGAAGGTGCACTCGCCGACGTTGCAGGGGACGGCGCCGATCATCCCGTCGATGCAGCACTTGAGGTCGCCCTCGCACTCGCTGTCGCCGGTGCACACCGGGCCGCCGGTGCCGGTCGCGGTGTCGGTCTCGTTGCCGGAGCCGTTGGACGTCGACGAGTCGGTGCCCGAGGACGAGGTGGTGGTCGTCGGCATCGTCGGGTTGGTGGTGATCGTGATCGACGACGCGTCGCTGCTCGACGAGTCGGTCTCCTCCGAACCACCCGAACACCCGGCGAGGGTCAGAACGGAGGCACAAAAAATCGAAATAGGACGCTTCATTAGGTCAATCCTTCGGACTTGTTGGGGTGAAGTCGGGCTCTGATCTCACGTCGATCGTCGCGGCCACCGGCCAGGGACCGACACAGGCGCACACAAGCTAGCAAGATCGCCGAGAACAAAACAAGGCGATCATGGCCTCGCGCGATGCGCGGGTTGATGGCGTCGGCGAATCGCGACATGACGTCGACCTGTGACACCGGGATTCGGGACTCTTCCGGAGGAAAATTCGAGCCGCGTCCGGGGGCGCGCGCGCTGTCTGCATCTGCGACCCGCCGGCGGGTCGTCAGCGCCGCTCGAGGACGGCGTGCGGGGCCGCTGCGCGCGATCTCGATGACGACGCGAGGTCGCAGCGGACGGCCACCGCGAGCGCGGCCAAATTCGCGGCCAAATTCGCGGCCAAATTCGCGGCCAGACTCGCGGCCAAACTCGCGGCCTCAGATTCGCCCCTAGAAGCGGATCGAGAGGCTGAGGCCGCCGCCGCTGGGGCGGAGCAGGGGCGCGAGCGTGACCCCGTTGCGGATCTTCCACGTCCGGTGGCGCGAGCGCTGGACCAGACCGATGCCGAGGAAGGCGGCGCCGGTCACCGCCATCAACCCGCCGTAGCCGATCCCGACCCAGCCATAGGTGCGGAGGCTCTGGCAGCTCCGGTCGCTGATGCCTGTGCCGTAGCGCTCTTGACAGGTCCCGGGGGCGGCGGTGACGAGGATCGCCACGGCCGCGCCGGCCCGCAGGAGCCCGAGGGGGAAGAGGATCGAGCCGACCAGGGTGTTGGTCTCGCCGTCGTTCGGCTCGCGCTCGCGGACCTCGCCGAGCTCGTAGTAGCCGCCCGGGGGGATCTCCTCCGGGGACGCGGACTTCCCCGGCGGGCTCGCGAGCGCGAGCGCGAGCGCGACGCGCCCGATCATCCCAGGTCCCCCGCGGCGGCGCCCAGGCCCTCGAAGCGGCGGACCTGGCGGCGGTAGAAGGCGGTCTTCGGCTCGATCGCCGCGGCCCGGCGGACGCTCTCGAGCGCCTTGGTGTCGTCGCCGACGAGGTGGGCGAGCTCGGCCCGGAGGTAGTGGAGCTCGGCGTCCTCGGGGGCGGCGGCGAGGCCGGCCTCGACCGCCCGGAGGCCGTCCGCCGGGCGGCAGCGCTCGCGGAAGGAGAACCAGCCGTAGCTGGCCTTGAGGGCTACATCCCCCGGCGCGGCCGCGATCATCGCCTCGAGGCTGGCGATCGCCTCGTCGTCGCGGCCGAGGCGGTGGAGCTCGCGGCCGATCGCCCGGTGCGCTCGGATCGCCTCGCGGCTCCCGGGGAAGCGGGCCTGGAGCTCGCGGTAGCGCGCGATCGCGGCCTCCGGGTCGCCGTCCTGCTTGGCCGCGAAGAAGGCGGCTTGATCGTAGAGGACCTTGGCCGCGAGGCCGCGGGCGTTGTCCGGGTCGCCGCTGAGGACGGCCGCATAGGCGGCCGCCGCCTCGGCTCGCTTGGCCGCGAGCGCGTAGGCGAGGCCGAGTCGGTAGCGCGCCTCGAGGTCGTCGGGGGCCGCGGCCGCGGCCGCGGCGAGGGCGGCCAGGGGATCGCCGCCGGCCTCGATCTCCGCCAGCGCCGTCAGGAGCTCGGCCGCGTCGGCGACCTCGACCACCCGCCCGCGCTCGACCCCGCTGGGATCGAGGACCAGGAGGGTGGGGTAGGCCTGGACCTTGTAGCGGGCGACGAGGTCGGGCCCCTCGTCCTTCTCGGCGTCGATCTTGAGGGCGACGTAGCGGGCGGCGACGTGCTCACCGACCTCGGGGCGGGTGAAGATCGCCTCGTCGAGCTCGTGGCAGGAGTGGCACCAGTAGGCGCCGACGTCGACGAGGACCAGCTTGCTCTCCGCCAGCGCCCGCGCGAGGGCGCCCTCGAGCGCGCCCTCGAAGAGCGGGAAGGCGAGGACGACGTCGCCGTCGTCGCGGACCCCGGGGGCGGCGGGCGACGGGGCGCGCGTGGCCGCGGCCGCGGCGGTCCTGGTCTCGGTCTCTTGGATCATGTCCTTTGGGTCAGCCTTCTCGGGCGCCGGCGGAGCGCAGCCGAAGCCCGCGCTCAGGGGGGCGACGGCGAGGGCCGAGCCGAGGAGGAGGCGGGCGGGCGAGCGCACGGCCGGAGGGTCCCCCGGATGGCCGGGCGGCGCAAGCTCGCGGCGCCCCTGGCCCGCCTGCGGGCCGCCCTCCGCCGCGATCGGACGTCGGCGCGTCTGTCGCAAGGGTTGCGTGTCCGCCCCCTTGCGGACGCGGCGATGATGAACACCCTAGCAGCGCCCCGACGCCCCCGGGGCATCAGGAAGTCCTCATGGCCGCATTCAACCCCGAGTCCGCAACCGTCAAGACCCGCCACGCGATCGCCCACGCCCAGGCGATGGCGAAGGACCTGGGTCACCCCGAGATCAACAGCCTTCACCTCTTGATGGCGACCCTCCAGCAGGAGGGCGGCCTGGTCCGTCCCCTCCTCGAGCGCGCCGGTGCCCACGGCGCGGCGATCGAGCGGGCGATCACCGCCGAGTTCGGCCGCCAGCCGCGGATCAGCGGCGACGGCCAGATCGGCGCCGCCCGTGAGCTCCACGAGCTCCTCAACCTCGCCGCCGGCGAGGCCGAGGCGCTCAAGGACCGCTTCGTCTCGACCGAGCACCTGGTCCTCGCCGCCCTCGGCGACAAGGCGATCAAGGCCCGGGTCCGCGCGGCCCAGGTGCTCCGCGATCTCGGGGTCAGCCGCGACCTCGTCCTCTCGGCGCTCGCCGAGATCCGCGGGAGCCAGAGCGTCCAGGACGAGAACCCCGAGGACAAGTACGAGGCGCTCTCGAAGTACGGCCGCGACCTCACCCAGGTCGCCAAGCAGGGCAAGCTCGACCCGGTGATCGGCCGCGACACCGAGATCCGGCGGGCGATCCAGGTGCTCTCGCGGCGGACCAAGAACAACCCGGTGCTGATCGGCGACCCGGGCGTCGGCAAGACGGCGATCGCCGAGGGCATCGCCCAGCGGATCGCCAGCGGCGACGTCCCCGAGAGCCTCAAGGACCGCAAGCTGATCCAGCTCGATCTCGCGGCCCTGGTCGCCGGCGCGAAGTACCGCGGCGAGTTCGAGGAGCGCCTCAAGGCGGTGCTCTCGGACGTCGCCGCCGCCGAGGGCAAGGTCATCCTCTTCATCGACGAGATCCACACCCTGGTCGGCGCCGGCAAGGCCGAGGGGGCGCAGGACGCCGCCAACATGCTCAAGCCCGCGCTCGCCCGCGGCGAGCTCCGCTGCATCGGCGCGACGACCCTCGACGAGTACCGCAAGCACATCGAGAAGGACAAGGCGCTCGAGCGCCGCTTCCAGCCGGTGCTCATCGACGAGCCCTCGGTCGACGACACGATCGCGATCCTCCGCGGGATCCGTGACAAGTTCGAGACCCACCACGGCATCCGGATCCAGGACGCGGCGATCATCTCGGCGGCCAAGCTCAGCCACCGCTACATCCAGAACCGCTTCCTCCCCGACAAGGCGATCGACCTGATCGACGAGGCCGCCGCCCGCCTCAAGATGGAGGTCGAGAGCGTGCCGCTGCCGATCGACGAGCGCGAGCGCAAGATCACCCGCCTCGAGATCGAGAAGACCGCGCTCACCCGCGAGGGCGAGGGCGGCGAGGCGACCGCGAGCCGCCTCCGCGAGGTCGAGCGCGAGCTCGCCGGCCTCCGCGAGGAGGTCGACGCGATGCGCTCGCGCTGGCAGTCGGAGCGCGACCGGGTCCGCGAGATCAAGGAGCTCGGCGAGCAGATCGACAACCTCAAGGGCGAGGCGACCCGGGCCGAGCGGAGCGGCGACTACAACCGCGCCGCCGAGATCACCTACTCGACCCTGCCCGCCCTCGAGCGCCAGCGGCAGGCCGCGCGCGAGGCGATCGAGCAGGCGCAGACCAGCGGCGACACCTTCCTCCGCGAGGTCGTCACCGACGAGGACATCGCCGGGATCGTCTCGAAGTGGACCGGGATCCCGGTGTCGAAGATGCTGGAGACCGAGCAGCAGCGCCTGGTCAACATGGAGGGCAACCTCCACCGCCGGGTGATCGGCCAGGAGGAGGCGATCACGCGGGTCTCCTCGGCGGTCCGCCTCTCGCGGGCCGGCCTCTCCGACCCCTCGCGGCCGATCGGCTCCTTCCTCTTCCTCGGGCCGACCGGCGTCGGCAAGACCGAGCTCGCCAAGGCGCTCGCCGAGTTCCTCTTCGACGACGAGCGCAACGTCGTCCGGATCGACATGAGCGAGTACATGGAGAAGTTCTCGGTCTCGCGGCTGATCGGCTCGCCGCCGGGCTACGTCGGCTACGAGGAGGGCGGCCAGCTCACCGAGGCGGTCCGTCGCCGGCCCTACTCCGTGGTCCTCCTCGACGAGATCGAGAAGGCCCACCCCGAGGTCTTCAACCTCCTCCTCCAGGTCCTCGACGACGGGCGCCTCACCGACAGCCAGGGGCACGTGGTCGACTTCCGCAACACGATCGTCCTGATGACCTCGAACATCGGCTCCGAGGCGCTCGGCCGCGGGCTGAGCGAGGCCGAGGAGGCAAAGGTCCGCGAGGACGCGCTCCGGCGGGCGTTCCGGCCGGAGTTCCTCAACCGCCTCGACGGGATCCTCTCGTTCCACTCGCTCCGCCGCGAGCACATGATGGGGATCCTCGAGATCCAGCTCCGCCGCCTGACGCCGCGCCTCGCCGACCGCGAGATCACCCTCGACGTCACCCAGGCGGCCAAGGAGTGGCTCTCGGAGCGGGGCTACGACCCGGCCTTCGGCGCCCGCCCGCTCAAGCGGCTCCTCCAGAACGAGATCCTCGATCCGCTGGCGACCAAGATCCTCTCGGGGGCCTTCCCGCGGGGGACCACGGTGGTGGTCGAGGCCGCGGGCGGCGACGAGGGCGGCCTGACCATGCGCGCGAGCTAGCGCTCCGCGGCGGCGGCCGACGGCGAGGGCCCGAACCTCCTCGGGAGGGCGGGTCCTCGCGCCTTTTCGAGGTGCGAGATCGCGCTTTGGGCGCCGGCGGCGCATCGCGGGTGAAGAGGTCCGCGGACGGCCCCGGGCGCGCGGCGCCGAGATCGCCTTCGCGCGACGCCGCGCGCTCGGGGTAGTCTGGCGGCGGATGGACGAGGCCGCGCGCATCGGCGACGACGCCCCCCGGGCGGGCCTCCTCGGCCTCGCCGCCGGCTCGCCGGCGCGCCGCGGCCTCCTCTGGTCGCTCTCGCTGATCTCCGGCGCCCTCCTCCTCGCGCTTGCCTCCCGTCGCCTCGAGCTCCTGCCGGCGTCGATCGAGATCGTCCGCGGCGATCTCCTCGCCTGGGCGATCGCCCTCCACCTCCCCTACGCGGCGGTCCGCGCCCTCCGGCTCCGCTACGCCCTCGACCCGCTGGTCGCGGCCGCGAGCCGCGGTCGCCTGCGCCGCCTCTCGCCGGCGATCCTCCACGGCAGCGGGCTCCTCTCCTTCGCCGTGATCATGCTCCTGCCGCTCCGCCTCGGTGAGCTCTCGCGGCCACTCCTCCTCCAGCAGGCGAGGATCCCGGGGGTCGGCCTCGCCGAGGCGATCTCCGCGGTGGCGACCGAGCGGGTGGTCGACGGGCTCCTCGTCGTCGGCCTCCTCTTTGGGGGGCTCGCGCTCACGACCCCGTCCGCCGGCGCCGCGGCGATCGCCGAGGTCCAGGGCTTCGGCTTGGTGATGGCGGCCGTCTTCGTCTGCGCGCTCGTCGCCCTGATCGGGGTCGCGGCGGCCCCCGAGGCCGCGATCCGCCGCCTCCGCCTCGAGCGCCGCGGGGCCCTCGGCGGGCGGGCGGCCCGGGTCCTCCGTCACCTCGCGGCCGCGATCCGCCCGCTCGGGCGGCCCGCGCAGGGGATCCCCTTCATCGCCTGGTCGCTGGTCTACTGGGCGCTGACGGTGCTCCAGCTCTGGCTGGTGCTGCGGGCCGTGGGCCTCGAGCTCGACCCCGCGGCGGCGGCGGCGATCGTCGCAGCGATCGGCCTCAGCATCCAGCTCCCCGGGGGTCCCGCGCAGGCTGGCTCCTTTCAGGTCGGCGCCCTCGCGGGCCTCGGCCTCTTCGTCGCGCCAGCGGCGATCCAGGGCCCGGGGTCGAGCTTCAGCGCCCTGATGTACCTGATCTCCTTCGGCGGCACCCTCCTCCTCGCGCTCCCGGGCGCCTGGCTCCTCCGTCGGCGCTGAGATCGGCCCCGCCGGCCGCAGATCGGCGGAGATCGGTCGAAGGCGCCGCCTCTTGGGCGTCTTCGGCGGCATCGCGGCGATCGCCGGAGCTGCCCCGGCGCCATTGATGGGCCCGGTGCGTGCGGGTATGCTCCCCCGCACGCCGCCGGCCGCCCGGCGGCCCTCAGGAGAAGAGATGAAGCGCAGCCTCCGTGCACTGACCCTCGCCAGCCTCGTCCTCGCCCTCGCCGCTTGCGGCGACAAGGGCGGCGGAACTCAGAACCCGGGTGGCGGCGGGGGAGACGGGTCGATCGGCGCCGAGCAGGACGCCAAGATCAAGGCGGCCAAGGACAAGGCCAAGACCGAGACCCTGATCGACCTCGCCAACGCCGATCTCAAGCGCGGCCGCTACGTCTCGGCCCGTAACAAGGCGAACGACGCGCTCGCGGTCGACTCGAACAACGCCGACGCCTACGCGGTCCTCGGGGCCGCGCACTGGCGCGCCGGCGACTACGAGGCGTCGACCAAGGCCTTCAAGGAGGCGATCGACCTCGACAAGGGCAACTTCGGCGCGCTCCTCGGCCTCGCCCGCAACTACCAGGCGGCCGGCAACCACCGCGAGGCGCTCGAGCTCGCCGATCAGGCCGCCAGCGGCGACGCCAAGCAGATCGATCCGATGCTCATCAAGCTCTGGAGCCTCTACGCGCTCTGTGACGCTGACACCGCGGTCAAGGTGATGGACGATCTCTTCCAGTACCTCGGCGACAGCCCGCTCCTGCCGATCGTCCAGGCCCAGGCGGCGTTCATGCGGCCGCTCGAGGGCAAGAAGGACCTGATCAAGGTCGAGGGCGAGAAGGGCACCTCGAGCGCCGGCCTCGACCTCGCCGGCGGCTTCAAGTACGCCGGCGCCGAGATCGGCGGCGACTACCAGCCGGTGATCTTCTTCGAGCTCCGCGAGGAGGCCCGGATCGACAAGGGGCTCTCGAAGAAGCTCGGCCTCAAGTCGCTCGGCAAGGTCAAGCCGCTCGGCGGCACCGAGGAGGTCGACCTCGTCATCGTCCCCGAGGTCAAGCTCGGCAACCTCAAGATCAAGAACGTCCCGGCGCTGGTCGAGGACCTCTCGGGCTACGCGCTGAGCGGCGACGTCCCGGGGATGCTCCTCGGCCGCCAGGTCTTCAGCCGCCTGGGCTCGGTGACCTTCGACTTCCCGACCTCGTCGCTCGAGGTGACCGCGGCCGCCCCGACGGCGGCGCCGGCCGGGATGGCGGAGGCCCAGCTCCTCCTCCTCGACATGCACATCCTCCTGGTCCCGGTGACCAAGGTCGTGCTCAACGCCTCCGACTTCGCCTCCTTCCACTGGCTCGGCGGCCGCTACAAGGCCGGCATGGCGGTGACCAAGCGGACCTACCTCAAGAGCGGCAAGCGGCCGAGCGAGCTCGACGAGCTCGACGACCCCGATCAGGGGCTCAAGATGGTCTTCTTCGACAGCGTCGACGTCGGCGGCAACGTCACCCAGGGGGTCGGCGGGCTCGTCCTCGCCGCCAACCCGCCGGATCCCGACCTCGCCCAGATCATCGACGGCACCGGCTTTGAGATCGGCGGCTACGTCAACCTCGCCCTGATGAAGGAGTGGAAGATGACCTGGGTGCCGTCGGCCGGGAAGCTCTACCTGAGCAGCCGCAAGCCCTGAGCACGGAGTCCAGCGCGTCCGCGCGGACCTGAGCGAGCGCCTCGCGGGAGCGATCCCCGGGGCGCTCGTCGCGAGCGCGCGGGCCCCCGGCGAACATGCCTCAAGGAGCATGTCTCCGAGGGCCCGCGGCCTCAGGCCTTGAAGGTCATCAGCGGACGCATCCGCGCGACCACGTCGACCATCCCGGCGTCGACCTGGCACTCGATCACCGGGCCGATCGGCTTGTAGGCCGCCGGCGCCTCCTCGATCCGCCGCTCCTCGCGGAGGGTGATGCAGTCGACGCCGCCGAGGCCGAGCTCCTCCTCGCTGAGCGCCCGCCGGCCCATCGAGAAGCGGGAGCGCGCCCGACCGGCGCCGTGCGACGCCGAGGCGAGGAAGCGCCCGCTGCCGCGGCCGACGAGGAGGTAGGAGGAGGCGCCCATCGACCCCGGGATGATCACCGGCTGCCCCTCGGCCGCCGGGCAGGCGCCCTTGCGGGTGATCCAGCGGTCGGGGACCCCCGGGGCCGGCAGGGTGATGTTGTGCGGGAGGTCGTAGACCAGCGGCGCCGCGAGGTCGCCGTGGACCTCGCGGAGGCGCTGGCGGAGGAGCTCGGCGAGGAGGAGGCGGTTGACGAAGCCGTAGTTGGCCGCGCTCGCCTCGGCCTCGAGGTAGGCGTCGAGCGCCGCCGGGGTCTCGGCGCGCGAGAGCGCGAAGAGGCCCGACTCGGGGTGCCGCTGGTCCTTCGGCCAGAGCGCCCGCGCCCGGTCGCGCCAGAGCGCGCCGACGTGCTTGCCGACCCCGCGCGAGCCCGAGTGGATCATGAAGGCGACCTGGCCCTCGCGGAGCCCCCAGGCGTAGGCGAGGCGGCGATCGACGAGCTCGTCGACGACCTGGAGCTCGACGAAGTGGTTGCCGCCGCCGATCGTCGCCAGGCCGCCGTCGCGGATCGTCCCCTCGCTCGGCACCAGGTCCTCGGGCGCCCAGCGGGGGTCGCCGTCGAGGGCGCCGCCGAGGTGGACGCGCTCGAGCTCGGCCTCGATCGCCGCGAGGTCGACCCGGGCCATCATCCCGAGGGGCCGGCGGCGGACCGCGTCGAGCCAGCCGATCGCGCCCTCGCGGAAGAGGGCGCGCATCGCCGACGCGTCCATCGGCAGGTCGCGGGTGCCGAAGAAGAAGTCGCCGCGGAGCGCCTCGACCAGCGGGTCGCGGCGGGCGAGGAGGCGATCGACGTCGAGGTCGACGACGTGGAGGCGCATCCCGCAGTTGATGTCGGAGCCGACCGCAGCGGGGATCACCATCCCCTCGCACTCGACCACCGAGCCGATCGCCACGCCGGCGTCGCCGGGGTGGAAGTCGGGCGAGGCGCAGGCGCGGCAGGCGTGGCCGCCGGCGGGGTGGCGGGCGGCCGCGAGCTCGGCGAGCTGGCGGAGCGCCTTGCCCTCGACCGGGAAGCCCTCGGGGAGGAGCACCTCCGCCGGCGGGGCGTGGGGATCGCCCGCGAGGCGGACGCGGTAGACGTGGCCCTCGAGCGAGACGTCGAGGCCCGCGCGCGCGAGGGCGGCGAGGCGGCGCCTGAGGCGACGATCGGCGGCGGCGGGCCGCTCGTCGTCGGCGCCCGCGGGATCTTCGGGGTGATGGTTCTTCGGCTGCATGACGACACTCCGGTCGCGCGCGCGCGTCGGCGCACGACCTGGCCTTGAGGACCGACGCGCGCGGACACACCCGTCGCGTCGGCCCCTCAATCCGAGGGGGCTCGAGTTCTTCCGCTTCAGCAGCCGCGGAGTGCTCGTATGTACGGGCGGACAGGCGGCCTGTCAAGGCGCGATGTGAAGGCGCCGCGATCGCGTGCGATCGACTCCGCCACCAGCGACGACGCGGGGAGCAGCCGTGGCGAGCGAGCTCCGCGGACCCGCGCGCCTGCGCGCCCGCTGTGTCATCCTCCGGCGATGAAGTCCCACCGCGAAGAGCTCTGGTTCCAGACGGAGACCCGCCGCGCCTTCCTCAACATCACCCCGAAGGTCGAGGCCGCGCTCGCCCGCAGCGGGATCCGTGAGGGGCTCTGCCTGGTCAACGCGATGCACATCACCTCGAGCGTCTACATCAACGACGACGAGCCCGGCCTCCTCCACGACTACGAGGTCTGGCTCGAGGGCCTCGCCCCGCACGCGCCGACCAGCCGCTACCGCCACAACCTCACCGGCGAGGACAACGGCGACGCCCACCTCAAGCGCCAGGTGATGGGCCGCGAGGTCGTCGTCGCGGTCACCGAAGGGCGCCTCGACTTCGGGCCCTGGGAGCAGATCTTCTACGGCGAGTTCGACGGTCGCCGGCGCAAGCGGGTGCTGATCAAGATCATCGGCGAGTGAGCGCGGGAGATCGTCGCGCTCACGAAGATCGGCGAGCGCTCCCGCGGCCGGGTGCGCTCGCCGATCACCGGGTCGCCGCGCTGCGCTAGCGCATCGCCGACTGGAAGATCCCGAGGTGCCCGCCGGTGGGATCGGCGATCAGGGCGATCCGGCCGACGTTCGGGATCTCGATCAGCGGGACGACCACGCGCCCGCCGAGGCGCTCGGCCCGGGCGCGCGCGCCCTCGATCTCGTCGACGACCACGTAGGTCATCCAGCAGGGCGGCATCCCGCCCTGGGCCTGCTGGAGGTCGGCGACCATGTCCTCGGGCTTCGGGCCGACGCCGAAGACGGTGTCGCCGTTGCCCGAGGGCCCCGGCACCGAGGTCCAGCCGAAGACCTCGCCGTAGAAGGCCCGCGCCCGCGCGGGATCGCTGGCCATCAGCGTCTCCCAGCAGAACTCGCCCTGCTGCGGCATCGACTGCGGCTGCGAGGGGCCGTCGGGCTGGAGCATCGCGATCACCGCGTGGTCGCTGTCCATGAAGCCCGCCATCTTGCCGACGCCCGGGATCTCCATCGGTCCGAAGATCGTCGTCGCGCCGCCGGCGTTGGCCTTGGCGAGCGCCTCGTCGGCGCTCGGGACCCCGACGTAGCTCAGCCAGAAGGTCGGCATGTTGCCGTCGGGCTTGGTCATCAGGCCGCCGATCCCCTTGTCGCCGACGTTGGCGATCGTGTAGGGCGGCATGTTCGGGCCCATCGGCATCTCCTTGAAGACCCAGCCGAAGAGCTCGCCGTAGAAGCCCTTGGCGCGCTCGAGGTCGTCGGTCATCAGCTCGCGCCAGACGACGCGGGTCGGGGTGTTCGGGGTGTTCATCGCGTTTGCTCCTTGGCGCCCATGTCTCCGTTTGTGGGCGAGAACGAGCACATATCACGCGGCGCGGGCGGGCGAGAACGCGCCGCGCAAAAATGAGCAGATCGGGATCCGGCGATCCCTCACAGGCGCCTGAGCGCGGAGGGATCTCCTCGGCCGGCCTCGTCAGCGCCAGAAAAACGATCACCCGCGGGCCCAGAGGGCGCGCGGGTCTCGAAGACGTGGGTTGTTGTCCGCCGGGCGGCGGCGCGGCTCAGACGTGCTCGCCGCGGGCCCGGAGGTCGCGGAGCACGGCCTCGATGCCGCGCTTGTTGATGATCCGCAGGCCGTGCGTGCTCACGCGGAGCCGGACCCAGCGGTTCTCGCCGGCGACCCAGAAGCGCTTCACGTGAAGGTTCGGATCGCTCCGCTTCTTGGTGCGGATGTGCGAGTGGGAGACGTTCATGCCCGTGAGGGGGCTTTTACCGGTGATCTGACAGACCTGAGCCATGGCGAAGAGGGCCCCTGGCGTGGGGAGGACGGAGGCTGCACTGGTTTCTCCGGTGAGTCAAGCGCTCTGCCGCGGCGCATTCGCTGGCTGCGGGGCGTCGGTGCGGATCTCCCGCATTTTCCGCCGTGATTCTCCGCGAGGCCCTCGCAGGGCCCGAAAAATCGCAGATTTGCGCCACGAGGCGGCCGCTCCGGCCGGTCGGCGCGGCGAGCGGCGACGCCCTCGGCCGAGGGTGCTACCCTGCGCCCCTCTTTCCACGCAAAGACGCGGGGCTGCGCGACAAACCCCTCGCGCGCGCCCACAGGAGCCGCAGATGACCGCATCCACGAACTACACCCCGATCTCGTACACGGCGAACGACTACTCCAGCCTCCGCGGCCTGAAGGGGATCACCGACGAGCAGATCGAGATCCACCTCAAGCTCTACAACGGCTACGTCAGCCGGACCAACGCCCTCTTCGCCAAGGTCGCGGCGATGGCCAACGCCGGCCAGACCGGCGACTCGAGCTACCAGGAGCTCAAGCGGCGCGCCGGCTGGGAGTGGAACGGCATGCGCCTCCACGAGTACTACTTCGACAACCTCACCCCCGGCGGGACGGCGATGAACGACGCCTTCGCCAAGGCGGTCAGCGAGCGCTTCGGCAGCGTCGAGGCCTGGAAGGACGACCTCCTGGGCGTCGCCAAGTCGCCGGGGATCGGCTGGGCGATCACCTACCTCGATCGCAAGTCGGGCCAGATCTGGAACCACTGGGTCACCGAGCACGAGTGCGGCCACCCGGCGGGCGCCGAGCCGCTCCTGGTGCTCGACGTCTTCGAGCACGCCTTCTCGGTCTACCGCAAGCCGACCGACCGCGGGCCCTACCTCGGCGACTTCTTCGACAACGTCAACTGGGACGTGGTCGCGGGGCGCCTCTAGGACCCGGGCTCGGATGAGTGGGCGCGCCCGCGGGCGCGCGCGGGAGGGGGTCGCGGCGACGCGGTCCCCTCTTCGTCTTTTCGGCCTCAGGGGGCGGCCGAGGGGAGCAGGAGCGGGGTCAGCTCGAGGTGGACCGCGGCCGGCAGGCGGCCGAGTTGACCGCGATCGTCGGCGCCCCAGCAGGTGACCGCGCCGTCGACGTCGCGGGCGCAGAAGTGCTCCTCGCCGGCGACGACCTCGACGACCGCGGCCGCGATCGTCGGCGTCGGCTCGTCGATCACCTCCTCGCCGTTGAAGTGCCAGCGCCGGACGCGGCCGCTGCGGTCGACGCTGCCGAAGCCGCGGTGGTTGCCGAAGATCGAGGCGACCTCGCGGAGGCCGGTGTCCTGCGCTCGCTGGACCTTGACCTCGAGGCGCTCGCGCTCGCCCTCCGGGGCGCTCTTGCGCTCTCCGTGGGCGGAGAAGCAGCGCACGTGGCCGCTCCCGAGGAGCGCGCAGAAGTCCGATGCGGCGCTGGCGATCGCCCTGGCGCCGCGGATCCCGGGGACCCTCGCCGGGACGACCGTCGTGTAGACATCTTCGTAGAGGTCGGGGATCTCGGCGCAGATCACCGCGCCGCGGTGGTCGACCGCGCAGACCAGGCGATGGTCCGCCGCGAGCGCGATCGGGCCCCGGATCCCCGGTACCGGCGAGCGATCCCCCGGGAAGACCCCGCAGCTCAGCGCCTTGCCGCTGGCCTCGGCGATCCCGCAGGCCGCGTAGTCGCCGTCGAGGCGCCGCAGCGGCGCGTGGTCACGGTCCTCGGCGTCGAGGAGCGCGAGGCGGGGCGCCTCGCCGGACTTTGGCGCGGACCACACCGAGAGGCGGAGTCGGCCGCCGCCGTCGACCCAGTAGAGGTGCTCGCCCTGCGACCAGAGCCCGCGGAGGCCGCGCTCGTCCTCGGCGGCGAGCGTCGGCTCGGAGACCGCCGCGATCCCGAGGCGCTCGCCGGCGGTCTCCATGCCGTCGAGCTTGTGGGAGCCCCAGCAGCGGAGCGCGCCGACCTGGTCGATCGCGCAGGTGCTGTCCTGGGCGGCGGCGAGGGCGGTCGCGCGGAGCCCGGGGATCGTGTGCTGAGGCGGCGGGTCGGCGTCCTCGTCGTTGATGGCCGCGTCCTCGACCCGGTCGAGGCCGGCGCAGGCGATCGTGTCGAGGTCGCGGACGCAGCTCCGGAGCTCGCCGAGCGCGAGCTCCTCCACCCCACCGGCCGCGGCGACGACGAATTCCTCGCGGCGGAGCGAGGTGCCGTCGCCGAGCTGGCCGTGGGTGTTGTGGCCGCGGCAGCGGGCGGCGCCGGAGCTCGTGCGGACGCAGACGTGATCTCTCGCCGCGGCGATCTCGACCGCGTCCGCGACCTCGCCGTACTCGTCCCAGGGGAGCTCCTTGTGGTCCGAGAAGGGGTCGGTGCGGCGGACCCGTCCGTCCTCGTCGAGGAGCCAGAGCCAGCGGTCGCCGCCGATCGCGAGGTCGCGCGCGCGGACCCGGCCGCGGCGGGTCAGGGGGCCGCGCCGCGTGCCGCTCTGGACCGCCTGCGACCAGCAGCCGAGCTCGCCGTCCGCGAGGAGGGCGCATCCGCCGTGGCCGCCGAGGTCGAAGTCGGTCACGCCGTCGGCGACCGGCGTGGCCCCGCCGCCCTCCTGCCAGCAGCGGAGGGCGCCGCTCGCCTCGAGGGCGCAGCCGCGCTCGCCGTCGACCTCGATCGCGGTCGCCCCCTCGATCCCGGCGACCTCGCGCCAGCTCCCCTCGGGCGGCCTTCGGATGCAGCGGACCCGACCGTCGCCGTCGATCCGGCAGACCTGCTCGCCGCTCACCGCGACCGCGCGCGCGTCACTCACCCCCGCGACCTGGCTCGGCCCCGCGCTCTCACGGGTTCGCCAGCTCCGCGGGCGATCGGTCGGTCGGGCGCCGGCGAGGAGGGTCGGCTCGCTCCCCCAGCACCAGAGGGCGCCGCTGCGCTCGACCGCGCAGCCGCGGGCGGCCACCCAGTCGTCGGCGATGTCGAGGTCGATCCAGCGGGGGAGGGCGCTCGGCCTCTCGACGACGGCGGAGGGGGCCGCTCGCGGGGGCTCCGGGGCCGTCGGCGTCGCGCTGCCGGCGGACGGCTGCTGGCCGGTGCAGGCGACGAGCGCCGTCACCGCGGCGACCTTGCCGAGCTCCGCGAGCCGCATCGTCGCGAGCATACGCGATCGTCTGCGAGCGCGCCTCGCTCGCGCCGAGGCGCGCTCGCAGGCGATCCATCCCCGCGACGGGATCGCTAGGGGGCCGCGCCCTCGTCGACCCAGGTGTCGAAGATCGCCAGCTCCGCGCCGCTCAGCGGGTTGCTCGGCGGCATCTGGACCCCGAGGCCGCCGACCTGTCCCTGGGTGTTCTTGAGCTTGTGGAGGAGGTAGGAGGCGTCGACGTCGAAGGGGACCACGAGCGTGAGGTCGGGGACGCCCATCGACGGCTTGTAGACCAGCGCGGCGTAGGTCGTCGGCGCGTCGGGGTAGCTCACCTTGTGGCACGAGCAGCGCGCCTTGATGATCGGGAAGACCTCGGCCGCGAAGGAGAGGCCGTCGCCGACGGTCGCGAAGCCGGTGGTGTCGCCCCCGCTGGTGGTCGTGTCGGCGCCGGAGGTGGTGGTCGTGTCGCTGCTGGTCGAGGGATCGCCGCTCGTCGACGAGGTCGCGCCGCCGCTGGTCGTACCTGTCCAGGAGGACATCCCGGTGGTCGAGGTCGAGGTCGAGGTCGCGCTCGAGGTCGCGCCCGCGCTCGAGGTCGCGCTCGCGCTCGCGTCTCCGCTCGACGACCCGCCCTCGCTCGCGCCCTCGCTCGCGCCGCTGCCCTCAGCGTCGTCGCCGCAGGCGAGGGCGAGGCTCACCGCGAGGGTCATTGCGAGGGGGAGCGCGCGGCGGGCCGGCATCGGGGCCCAACCATCCTCCAGATGCGCGAAAAAAGCGAGCCACCCGCTCGGGGTGGCTCGCCTCGCGCGCACCGGCGGCTCGCCTCAGGGGAGGGCGCCGTCGCTGATCCAGTTGGAGATCGTCGCGATCGCCACGCCGTCGAGCATCATGTTCGGCGGCGGCGGCATCCGAGCGCCGGTCCCACCGACGCCGGCGTGGGTGTTGTTGATCTTGTGGAAGAGGTAGCTGGTCGCGGTGTTCCCGGGGTCGATCCGGTCCATGCTCGGGAGCTGCGCCGAGGCGACGCCGACCAGGTTGGCGTAGGCGGTGTCCGAGTCCGGCATCCCGAGGGTGCCCGGGGTCCCGCCGACGTGGCAGGAGCAGCTCGGCGAGATGACGTCGAAGTAGACGTCACCCGCGAAGGAGAGGCCGCCGCCGGTGGTCGTGCCGTCGGTGGTGGTGTCGGTGGTCGACGAGGTCGAGTCGGTGGTCGACGAGGTCGAGTCGGTGGTCGACGAGGTCGAGTCGGTGGTCGACGAGGTCGAGTCGGTGGTCGACGAGGTCGAGGCGGTGGTCGACGAGGTCGAGTCGGTCGACGAGCTCGAGGTCGAGTCGGTGGTCGTCTCGTTCGCCGTGGTCGAGCTGGTCGACGAGGTGCTGGTCGACGCGGTGGTCGTCGCGTCGGTGTCCGAGTCGCCGCTGTCGTCGCCGGCGCAGGCGGTGAGCGACGCGCTGACGAGGAGGCAAGCCAGGGTACGAAGGCTGGTGTTCTTCATCGATTCAATCCTCAGGGTGATGGTTAGCAAGTACACGCAAACGAAGGGCGGGCTGAAGGTGCCAGCCCGCTCGCTCCTTGGCAACCGCGTCGCGTGGATCGTCTTCGGCGTCTGCGGTCACTCGCGTGATCGCACCAACAGCAAGTGCAACGCCTGATCACGCGCCCGGCCGCGCGCCCGACTACGGGTTCGCGCCGCCGTTGATCCAGGCCTCGACGGTCGCAAGCTCGGCCGCCGGGAGCGGGACGAGCGGCATCCGATTGCCGCTGCCGCCGACCTCCATGTGCGTGTTGTTCAGCTTGTGCCAGAGGTAGGAGTCGTCGGTGCTCCCGGGGGCGACGATCTTCATCGACACTGACTGGGTCGACATCACGTCGACGATGTTGGCGTAGGAGTTCGCGGGCTCGAGCGGGAGCGCCGCGTTGGAGCCGCCCGGCGAGTGGCAGGCCGGGGCGCAGCGGCTGTCCCAGATCGGCTGGACGTCCGCGACGTAGCTGACGTCGCCGCCACCGCTGGTGCCGCTGCCGGAATCGGTGGCTCCGGTGCTGCCGCTGCCGCTGTCGGTGGCGGAAGCCGAAGCCGAGGCCGAGGCCGAGGCCGAGGCCGACGCGGAAGCCGACGCCGAGCCCGAGGTCGTCGCGGTGGCGCTCGAGTCAGAGTCGGTCGACGCGGAGTCGTCGCCGGCGCAGGCGACGAGGCCGAGGCTGATGAGCGCAGCGGCGGCGATGGAGCGGGTGCGGTGAAGGAATCCAGCGGGGATCGTCATAGACCCGGCGGGATATCACCCAACGCCGCGCCCCGGCAAGATCAGTTCATCGCCTCGGGAATGGCCAGGACGAACGCGTGAATCGGCGCCTCGAAGCAGCGGCCGTCGGGACGAAGCATCGTATATGAGCCGTGCATCGAGCCATGTGGGGTCCCGAGGACACACCCGCTGGTGTACTCGAAGGACTCCCCCGGATGCAGAAGCGGCTGCACGCCGACGACACCTTCACCCTCGACCTCGCGCGTCTCGCCGATCGCGTCGGTGATGATCCAGTGGCGGCGACGGAGCTGCGCCGGGTCGACGCCGTCGTTCGAAATCCGCACGGTGTAGGCGAAGGCGAAGCGCCGATCGCGAGGCGTCGAGCGCTCGGGCAGGTAGGTCGCCCGCACCTCGATGGAGATTCCGTCGCTCATCTCGCGCACGCCCGCTGACTAGCCGAGCGATCGCCGTCTTGCAAGGGCCGCGGCGCCCGCCGTGGCGATCGCCGAGGGCCGCGCGACCGCGCGCGCCGCTGCCGCGGGGGCCTCGCCCTATTCGAGCCCCTCAGCCCAGGGGCCGAGGTCGAGGGGCGCAAAGAGGGCGTCGAGGCGCTCGCGCGCCGGCAGGCGCTCGACGCCGAGCCCGCGGGCCTCGTGGTAGGCCGCGACCATCGCCGCGAGGAGCTCGCGCGAGAGCGCCGCCCCGTCCTCGAGGGGCTCGTCGAAGAAGCGCGCGGGGAGGGTGTCCTCGGCGATCGTCCAGCCCTCGCGGCGGTTGTAGAGGTGGCGGAGGGCGACGATCCGCGCGGCCGCCTCGCGGAGCTCGTCCGGGCTCAGGGCGATCCCGGCGGTCATCGCCAGGAGCTCCGCGCCCTCGACCCAGGGGTCGGCGATCGCCCCCCGCAGGAACTTGCAGAGGATCAGCGCGTCGAGGAGCGCGGCGTGGTCCTCGGTCTCGATCACCCGCGCGGGGGTCGTCGCCAGCGCGGCCGCGAAGCGATCGACGCCCGGCTGGAGGTCGGCCTGGTACGCGCCGCTGCGGTTGTGGTCGGCGCCGCGGGCCGCGACGGCGAGGCCGAGGGCCATCGTCTGCATCGTCCGCGGCTCGTAGCCCGGGAGCTCGAGGCCCTTCACCTGGCAGGCGAAGCGCTCGCTCCCCTGGCCGACGCGCGCGGCGACGCGGCGGCTCCCCTCCGCGAGGAGATCGCCGATCCCCTCGCGCGCCGCGATCTTCTCGAGCCAGGGGACGAGGTCGTCGCCGAAGGCGATCGGCCAGGGGACGAGGCCCCGCTCGGCGCACTCCATCGCGAAGGCCAGGGTGCCGCCGGCCGAGATCGTGTCGACGCCGAGGCGATCGCAGGCGGCCGCGGCCGCGAGCACCTGCGCGGGCTCGTCGATCCCGCAGAGCGGCCCGAGGGCGAAGAGGCTCTCGTACTCGAGGCGGGTGCCGCCGAAGCGGTGATCGCAGCCGATCGTGCAGCCCGCGCAGCCCTCGCGGACGTGGCCGGCCTCGGCGCGGAGGCCCTCGGGCGAGAGGCGGCGGGCCTTCGCGCGGCCGATCGACACCCGCTGGAAGTTGCGGGCAGGGAGGATCCGCAGGCGATCGAAGGTCTCGAGGTTGGCGACGGTGCCGAGGCGGCGGTACTTGTCGGTCGCCGCCCCGAGGCTGCGGCGGGCGAGCTCCTTCGCCCGCTCGCGGACCGCCGCTGGATCGGCGAGGGGCGGCGTCGCGTCGCCGTGGACCGTGATCGCCTTGACCCGCTTGGCGCCGAGGAGCGCCCCGGCGCCGCCGCGGCCGGCGTGGCGCCCGTCGTTGGTCAGGGTCGCGAAGCGGACCAGGCGCTCGCCGGCGGGGCCGATCGCGGCGACGCGTCGACCTGCGAGGGCCTCACCGACCTCGGCCGGCGAGGCGCCGGCGAGGGCGGGGCAGGGCTCGACGCGGGCCCTCGTCGGATCCTCGTCGAGGTGGACGATCGAGAGGTGATCGAGCGCGCCGGTGAGGACGATCGCGTCGACCCCGAGGCGCTTGGCCGCGAGGGCGAAGCGCGACGACGAGAGGCCGTCGCTGATCCGCCCGGTGAGCGGGCTCTTGCAGATCACCGCGAGCTTGGCGGTGGTCGTCAGCGGGGTCCCGAGGAGGGGCGCGAGGGCGAAGATGAGGGGGGCCGCGGGCGCGAGCGGATCGACGCCGCGCGGCGCGTAGCGCCAGAGGAGGTGGGCGCCGAGGCCGACGCCGCCGATCAGCGCGCGGGTGATCGCGTCGTCGATCGGCACGTGCTCGCAGCGCAGCCGATCGCCGGCGAGGTGGACGTGGAGGAGCCTGCGGAAGACGCCCATCGGGGGCCCCTCGCTAGCCGCCGGCCTGGGCCGAGATCACCACCAGGACCGCGCCGTCGGCGATCGCCTCGGCGGGGTCGTCGAGGAGGCGACGGCCGTCGATCGCCACCCGCGCGTGCTCGCTGAGGTGGCCGCGCGCGTCGACGATCGCCGGCACCAGACCGGGGAGCGCCTGGGCGAGCGCGCCGAGGACCTCCGCGAGGCTCCCGGCCGCGACCGCGCAGCGCTCGGCGCCGGCGTAGAGGCGCGGGAGCCCGTAGAGCTCGACCTCGACCATCGCCGCCGCGGGCCTAGCCCTCGTCCGCGAGGACGCCGATCGCGGCCTCGTCCTCGGAGCTCGGGGCGGCCGCGAGCGCGTCGGCGTCGATCGGCGCGAGGACGCCGTCGAGGCCGCGGAGCTCGGGGTTCTCGGCGATCAGCGCGGCCAGGCTCGCCTCGCCCTCGGCGAGGTCGCCGTGGGGCTCGACCACCCAGTCGTGGCGGCTGTAGAAGTGGATCGAGCGGTGGCCGCGGGTCATCTCGAGGCAGAGCTCGAAGGGCCGCGGCGCCTCGCCGGCGCACTCCCAGGTGCGGACGGTGAACTCGGTGCGCACCCGCTCCTGCGGGAAGTCGAGGGTGAGGCGGTCCTCCTCGCGGAACCACTTGAAGACCTCGATGACGTGGCGCCACGCCGACGAGCGCCCGACCGTGCCGAAGCGGCCGTCGCGGGTGTCGAGGACCAGGAGGTGGGTGATCATGTCGCGGTCGTCGTTCGGCAGGCGCTCGAGCCAGACGTGGTTGGTCAGGAAGCGGGCGTTGGTCGCCTCGGCCTCGCCGAGGACACAGGTGCCCACCTTCCACGCACCGAACGCACATGCGCCCACCACCGCTACCGAGAGGATCGTTCCCTTGAGCTTCGCCATGGGGCCGAGTGTGCATCAGCGGAGGGGGGGCAACAAGGCGGCCGGTCGCGCGGGGCGGCGGTCTGGGGGCGTGGTAGGATGCGTCAGTGTCCGTTGGCGGCAGCGATGCCGCGGAGCGAAACGCCCCGCGGCCGGCTCCAGGCATCCTGCAAGCCCTCCGGGACCTCCCGCCGCCGCGCTCGTTTCCGCCCCTCGGGCGCCGGCCGCCGCCCGGGGGTGAGCGGGCCGAGGAGGGGGGGCCGACGGGGCCGCAGGCGGCCCCCAGGCGCCGTCGCTGAGCGACGCCGAGGCACCCGCAGGCGAGGGCGCCGAGGCGTCGACCCAGGCGGCCGCGGCCGGTCCTGCGAGCGAGGGCGAGGACCCGTCGACGGCGGCGCGGGCCGAGTCGGTGAGCGCGGGCGAGGTGTCGTCGACGGCGGCGCGGGCGGAGTCGGCGAGCGCGGGCGAGGTGTCGTCGACGGCGGCGCGGGCGGAGTCGGCGAGCGCGAGCGAGGCGTCGACGACACCGCGGGCCGAGTCGGCGAGCGCGAGCTCGGCGGAGGCGTCGGCCCCCTCGTGGTCCGCGTCCGCCGCTCGCTCGGCCTCGTCGCTGGTCGCGGCGGCCCTGCGGGAGCGGCCGCCGGCAGCGACCGAGGCGTCGACCGATGAGCAGGCCGGCGTCGAGGATCTCCAGCAGACGCCGGTGACCGGCGAGGTCGTGATCCGGGCCGACGGGAAGCTCGCCCACCGCCCCCTCGATCGCGGCGGCGAGGCGGGCCCGCGTGCGCCCGGCGTGCCGATGGCCATCGACCGCTCGCACGACGCGACACCGCCGGTGCCGATCCGGGCGCTCGAGGGCGAGGCCGAGTCGACGCTCGCCGCGCGCGGGGCGGGCCCGCGGGCGACCGACGAGGCGGCTGGCGGCGAGGCGTCGAGCGAGGGCGAGGGCGGCAACGGCGAGCCCGTCCCCGCCCAGATCAGCCGCTTCACCGTGCTCCAGCGCCTCGGCTCCGGCGGCATGGGGGTGGTCTACGCCGCCTACGACCCCGAGCTCGACCGCCGGGTCGCGCTCAAGGTCCTCCGCGCCCAGGTCTCGCAGTCGAGCTCGAGCTCGACCGCCCGCGCCCGCCTCCTCCGCGAGGCGAAGGCGCTGGCCAAGCTCTCGCACCCCAACGTCGTCGCGATCTACGACGTCGGGACGATCGACGATCAGGTCTTCATCGCCATGGAGTTCGTCAAGGGGATGACCCTGACGGAGTGGACCCGGCAGCCGCCCGAGCCGCTCGCCGACGGCTCGCAGCCGGCGCGCCGGGCCTGGCAGGACGTCCTCGGGATCTTCCTCCAGGCGGGGCGCGGGCTCGCGGCCGCCCACAAGGCGGGGATCATCCACCGCGACTTCAAGCCCGACAACGTCCTCATCGGCCGCGACGGCCGGGTGCGGGTCGTCGACTTCGGCCTCGCGCGCGCCGACTCCAACCACCCCGAGCGGCCCGACACCTTCGCCGACGCGATCAAGTCGGTCGCCACCGAGAGCTCGTCGGTCTTCGAGCTCAAGCTCACCCGCCCGGGGGGCATGGCCGGGACCCCGGCCTACATGGCGCCGGAGCAGTACGCCAACCTCCAGGTCGACGCGCGCACCGATCAGTTCTCGTTCTGCGTCGCCCTCTACGAGGGGCTCTACGGCGAGCGGCCCTTCCTCGGCAACACCGTCGCCCGGGTCCGCAAGGCGGTCCTCAACGGCAAGATCGCACCTGAGCCAAAGGACAGCAATGTCCCGCAATGGCTGCGGAAGATCCTGATCCGCGGGCTCGCGGTCCACCCCGGCGCCCGCTACCCGTCGATGGACGCGCTCCTCGCCGAGCTCTCCGACGACCCCGGGCGGCCGCAGCGGAGCTGGCTGCGGGTCGGCCTCGTCGCCGTCGCGATCCTCCTCATCGGCGCCTTCGGCTACGCCCAGCTCCGCGGCCAGAGCGAGGGGCGCCTCCTCGACGGCCCCTCCTGCGAGGACGAGGCGCGGCCGCTCGCGGAGGCCTTCGGCGTGCCCCGGCGGGCGGCGCTCGCCGACGCCTTCGCGGCGACCGGCCTCGCCGACGCCGGCGCGACCTGGCGGCGGGTCGAGGATCTGCTGACGGAGATGACCCGTGACTGGACGCGGACCCACGGCTGGGTCTGCACGATCGGCCACCTCCACGGCGACACATCGAGCTCCTTCGTCGACCTCCAGCGCTCCTGCCTGATCCGTCGCCTGGGGCCGCTGCGGGCGCTCACCGACGCGCTCGGCGAGATCTCGCCGACGACGCTGGGGGCGGCGGTGCCGGCCGCCCACGCGCTCCTCGCCCTCACGCCCTGCGCCGACCCGAGCTCGCTGCGGGCGCGGGTCGACGAGCCCGCGGCGGGCGAGCTCGCCGACCTCGGCGCGAGCCTGCGCTTGAGCCTCGATCGGGCGAGCGCGGCGTTCTGGCTCGGTCGGATCGACGAGGCGCTGACGATGTCGCGGCAGGTGACGAACGAGGCCTCGCACGTCGATCACCTCGCGGTCCGGGCCGAGGCCTACCTCCTCCAGGGGACGATCGAGGAGGCGAGCGGCGACTACGACGCGGCCGATCGCAACCTCAAGGAGGCGCTCTGGCATGCCGAGGCGAGCCGCCACGACGAGGTCGCGGTCGACTCGCTCACCCACCTCGTGCGGGTCCTCGGCGTCCACCTCCGGCGCGACGAGGAGGTCGAGCAGCTCTCGCTGCGGCTCACCGCCGCGGTCCGCCGCCTCGGCGATCGTCGCCGGGACGCCCGCGCCCACCACAGCCTCGGCCTCGCGGCCGCCGCCCGCGGGCACCACGAGGCGGCGATCGTCCGCCTCGAGAACGCGGTTGAGACCGCGAGCAAGATCGGCGGCTCCCACGGCCGCCTCCTCGGCGCCGAGATCATGGTCGACCTCGGGCGCTTCGCTCGCGGCGGCCGGGCGCGTCGGCGAGGCGATCGAGGTCCAGCAGAAGGCGGTCGACGCCTTCGAGGTGTCGATGGGGACCAACCACCCGGCGGTGGCGACCGCGACCCTCGCGCTCTGCGAGAGCGCGGCCGCCCTCGGCGAGCTCGGTCGGGCGCTGCGGAGCTGCCGGCGGGCGCTCGAGCTGCGGGCCGATCCCTCGGTGCCCTCCCACCTCCGGGCCGAGGCCCGCTTCGCCCAGGCCCGCGTGCTCTTCGCGTCGAAGCGCAGCGACGAGGCGCTCGCCGAGGCCCGCCTCGCCCGCGACGAGGCCGCGACGAGCGCGCTCGGGCGGCCGCTCAGCGAGAAGATCGGCGCCTGGCTGCGCGGCCGTTGAGAGCGATGAACATGTCTTAATAGACATGTGTTGTCCGATCGCTGGTGAGTGATCTGCGAATCCTCGACAATGTCCCTTAGGACATGTTATGCGAATCAGCCGTCGCCCGCGGCCGTCGCCGCCTCGTCGGGCTCGGGCTCGGGCTCGGGCGCGCTCGAGAAGAAGACCGGCAGCGAGGGCGTCGCCCCCTCGCGCCGCTCGAGCTCGCCGACCCCGCGCCGGAGCTCGCGGAAGAGCTCCCGCCAGGCGATCTCCGGCGGCGTCTTCCCCTCGCCGAGGCGCCGCAGGAGCGCGCCGAAGAGCCCGCCGAAGTAGGTCTGCTCGGGCCCCGCGTCGCAGCCGAAGCTGGTCCGGTCAAAGCGCGCCGAGGCGATGATCGTCAGGTTTGAGAGCGCCCGCACCTCGGCCGTCCGATCGCGCGGCTCGACGATGAAGCCGCCGCTGTGACAGCCCTGGAGGACGACGATCTTCGGGGTCTGGGGCGGGAAGGCGCCGAGGAGCGCGGCCATCAGGTCGGGGGTCCAGAGGAGGTCGTCCGGGTCGGCGCCGCCGCGGTAGGCCGCGAGGATCGCCCGCGCCCGATAGCCGCTCCCGGGCCCGGCGCCGAGCTGGATCACGTAGCGGTCGAGGAGCGCCCGCTCGTCCGGCGGCAGCGCGGCGTCCTCGTCGATGAGCCCGTCGAGCCCGTGGCTGGTGACGTAGAGGTAGACGAAGGGCGGCGCGTGGGCGCTCGCCTCGGCGAGGTGGCGGCGGAGGAGGGCGGTCGACGCCGGGTAGCAGCCGCCGAGCTCGGTGAAGAGGCGGCGGTACTGCGCCCGATCGCCGCGGAACGCCGCCCGCGTCGGCTTCGCGTAGTAGCAGGCGATCTCGTCGGCGGCGACGCCCTGGGCGAGCCAGAAGCGCCGCTGGTCGGCGACCTCGTCGATGAAGTTGGCGACGTCGTCACCGCCGGCGACCAGGAAGATCCGGGCCTGCGGCGAGAGCGGAGCGTCGGCGTAGGGCGCCTCGCGGACGTAGGCGCGGTGGGTGAGGGGGCCGCGCAGGCGCTGGCGAGCGCGACGATGGCCGCGAGGAGCGAGCGCCGGCCGATCCGCACCCTCGCAGCATACGCGCCGCGGCGTCGCCCGTCGCGGGCCGTCGCCGGCCAGCAACGCGAGACGCGCCCGCGCGGCCGAGGCCGCCGCGGGCGCGTCCGGGTCGACGCGAGGTCGACGGGGCTAGGACGCGGCCGAGGTCCCGCCGCCGCTGTGGCCGATGCCGGCGAGGAAGCCCTCGATGATCGCGGCGGTCTCGGCCGGGCGCTCGACCTGGACGTAGTGCCCGGGGCCGCGGAGGACCGCGAGGCGGGCCCTGGCGATCGGGTCGACGACCGCGGCGGTGAGGAACTCCGGCGGCAGGAAGGGATCGTCGGTGGCGACGCAGAGGGTCGGCGCCTGGATCGCGCCGAGGCGATCGGCGAAGCCGCCGGTCATCCAGGCGTCGAAGCTCTCGGCGATGCACTCCGGCGAGACGCTCGCGCCGAGGCCGAGGAGGCGCTCGGTGCTCTCCTCGTTCAGCTCCTTGCAGGCCATCCCGAGGATCGTCGCCTGGGGATCGCGGGTCGAAGCGCCGCGGAAGAGGCCCTGGGCCTCGGGCGGGAGCGGGATCCCGGAGGCCGGCACCGGGCAGAGGAGGACGAGGCCCGAGACCCGCTCGGGGGCGGTCGCCGCGAGGAGCTGGGCGATCTGCCCGCCCATCGAGTGGCCGACGACGACGAAGGGATCGCTCGAGACCTCGTCCATGAGGCCGACGAGGTCGGCGACGTAGCGCTCGATGGTGTAGCCGCCCTCTGGCTTGTCGGAGTCGCCGGCGCCCCGCTGATCGGGGATCACGGAGCGGAGCTCCGCGTGGTTGATCCGGGCGAGGACGTCGTCGTAGACGCCCCCGTTCATCATCCACCCGTGGACGAAGAGGACGTTGTTGTTGCCCGAGCCCTCGACTCGGTAGGCGATCTTCACCTGATCATCGCTCGTGTAGGTCGGCACCGCGCTCCTCCTGACGATCGATTCTAGGTCGAAACCCGCGGGCGGTGAAAGTGCCTTCGAAAGCGAGCGGGGGGCCCCTTGGGACCCCCCGCCGCCAGCGCGTGGGCGCGCCTTCGGGCTAGAGCTCGCCGATCTGCAGGAGGAAGTCGGTCGCCTCCTGGCAGTTCGGGTCCTCCATCAGCGCCTTGCGGCCCCAGAGCACCGCCTTCTGGCGGTCGCCCCGGCGCTCGGCGATGTAGCCCTGGCGGAGATAGGCGACCGCGCGGCTGATCGGCGCGGCCTCCATCAGGGCGATGCTCCGGAGGACGCGGATCGCGAGGTCGTAGTCCTCCATCTTCTCGGCGAGGTCGGCGAGCTCGACCGCGACGTCGCCGTTGTTGCGGTCGGAGTGGTAGGCCTCCTTGAGGAGCTGGAGCTCGCCCTCGGCGTCGCCCATCGCCTTGGCGACCTTCGCCTTCTGGTACTGGAGGACGCAGAGCTCGGGGGAGCGGCGCCCCCGCATCGCCTCGATCGCCGTGTCGAGGATCTCGTCGGCCGCCTTGTGGTTGCCGGCGGAGGTGTAGGCCTCGACCAGGAGGAGGTTGACCGCCTGATCGGTCGGCCGGAGCTCGAGCGCCTGCTTGAGCGCCTCGGCCGCGGCCTCGCTGTTCTCGTCGAGCATCAGCTCGCCGGCCTGACGGAGCATCAGGAAGCGCTGCTCCTCGTCCTCGACCGCCTTCGCCTCGGCGATCAGGATCTTGGCGATCTTCGCGTAGTCCTCGGCCTCCTCGTAGATCTTCTTGAGGTGGCCGCGGAGCTCGGCGTTGTCCGGGTTGGCGGCGTAGACCTTCTCGAGGCCCTCGCGGGCGTCCTCGGCCCGCTCGGCCTTCTCGCAGGCGGCGATGAGCCGGAGGGCCGCGTCGACCTGAGCGTCACCGCTCTCGGCGTCGATGAGGCGGCCGCAGCTCTCGATCACCGCGTCCCAGCGCTCGCCGGCGGTGTCGATGTCGAGGAGGCGACGGATCGCCTCGACGTCGCTGGGCGAGCGCTCGACCCAGAGCGCGAGGGTCATCCGCGCCTGGTCGGCGCCGCCCTCGGCCCCGAGGATGTCGACGAGGCGGAGGGTCGCCCGCCGCTCGGCGTCGCGGTCGTCGCGGCGGGCGGCGCTCGCCCGCAGCGACTCGAGCGCCGCCATCAGCTCGCCGACCATCGACGCGCCGGCGATCTCGTAGGCCTGCTCGAGGTCGGAGACCGCGCCGCCCTCGTCCTCGATCACCGTCCGGTACTCGGCGCGGGTCTTGAGGAGCTCGAGCATCGTCTCGTTGTCCATCGGCTGCCAGTCGATCGCGTGGCTGAGCTCGTCGATCGCCTGGCGGTGCTCGCCGACCTCGGCGAGCATCGACGCGAGCTCGCGGAGGAGGTCGAGGTTGTTGGGGTTGCGCCCCGACGCCTGACGGATCGCCTTGATCGCCCCCGAGGGGTCGCCGAGGCGCTCGCGGTAGAGGTCGGCGACCTCGCGGAGGATCTCGGCGGCCCGCTCCGGCGAGGCCTCGCGCTCGGCCGCGAAGGAGAGGAGCTCGGCGAGGTGCTCCCAGTCCTCGCTCGCCCGGTAGCGGCCCTCGAGCTCGGAGCGCAGCGCGTCGCTCCAGCTCTCGGCCTGGTAGGCCCGCTGGAGGACCCGGAGCGCGGCCTCGTTGTCGCCGAGATCCTCCCAGATCTTGGCGACCTCGAAGGCGAGGGTCACGGCCGCCTCGCCGGTCTCACCGGCGGCGAGGCGCTCCTTGAGCTCCGCCTTCTCGCGGGGGTCGTGGTCCTCGTCGAGGAGCGAGAGGATCGCCTCGATGAGCTCGCGGTTGTCGGGCGCGGCCTCGAGGGCCTGGCGGTAGGTGGCGAGCGCCTCGTCGAGGTGGCTCGCCCGCATCAGCTCGCCGAGGCGGAGGGCGACCGAGACGATCGCCGCGGTGTCGCCCCGCTCCTGGGCGTTGAGGAACTGCTGCTGGAGGAGCTCCGAGAGCTCGGCGTCGTAGCCGGTGCGCTCGAAGATCGCGGCGAGCATCGCCTCGGCCTCGGTGTTCTCGGCGTCCTCGAGGAGGACGTCGCGGAGGAGGCGGACCGCGTCGGTCTCGCCGCCGAGGCGGTTGGCCAGCGCCCGCGCGAGCTCCATCCGCATGCCGTTGCGCTCCTGCGGATCGCTGAGGTAGCCGATCGTGTCCTCGACCAGCCGCTGGAGGCGGCGGTGCTCGTCGAGCTCGCGGTAGACCTGCATCAGCGGCTCCCAGACCGCGCGGTTCGAGCGGTCCTGGGTGAGGAGCTCCTCGTAGAGCTCCGCGCCGAGGTTGAGGTCGCCCTCGCGGACGGCCATCTGCGCGAGCGAGAGGCCGAGCGCGAAGACCTGGGTCGCGTCGGCGATCGGCGTGGCGTCGCGGAGGAAGCCGACGGCGCTCTGGAGGTCGCCGGCGTCGCGGCGGCGGGTCGCCAGGGTGAGGAGCGCCCAGCCGTGGTGGGAGCCGGCCTCGGGCCGCTCACGCGCGAGCTCGATGGTCCGGTTGAGGAGCGCCTCGGCCCGCGCCGGGTCGTCGCCCTTGAGCGCGAGCTCGGCCGCCTCGCGGGCGACCTCCGGGAGCGCGTCCTCGCGGAGCGCCCGGGCCTCGAGGAACGAGAGGAGGAGCGCGGCGTCGCCGAGCTCGCGGAGGGTCTTCTCGTAGAGGCGGACCACCCCCTCGTGATCCGGCGCGGCCGCCAGCGCCCGCCGGAGGATCGGCTCGGCGAGGTCGTAGCGCCCGTCCTGGGTGAGCGCCCGCTTGAGCGCGGTGACGCCGTCGTCGCGGCGCTCGGGGTCGGCGAGGCGGAGCTCGGCGAGGCCGTAGGTCGCCTGCGCCCGGTTCTCCGGGGTCATCGCCTCGGCCGGCAGGGCGGCGATCTTCTCGAAGAGCTCGGCCTGGCGCTGGTGGTCCCCGCGGATCGCGGCGATCCGGGCGAGGCCGATCCAGGCCTCGACCTGGCGCTCGCCGGTCGCCTCGGCCTTGGCGAAGCACTCGTTCGCCTGGTCGAGGTCCTTGAGCTCGGTCTCGGTGAGCTCCGCGAGGCGGAGCCAGAGGTCGGCGGCGAGCGGCGCCTCGTCCCTGCGGCGGTGGCGCTCGACGAGGGTGCGGAGGACCTCGACGTAGCGGAGCGAGAGGCCGGCGCGGATCGCCTGGTCGCGGGCGGCGGTGTGGAGCGCGGCGCTCCCCGGGGCGTCCTGGAGCGCCTTGAGGCGGATCTCGAAGGCCTCGTCGCTCTTGCCCTCGAGCTCGCGGAGGTTGGCGAGCTCGGCGAGGACCTCGGCGCGCTCGCTCGGCTCCTCGACCTCCTTGAGGCGGACCTCGAGGAGGCCCGCGAGGTGGCCGTGATCGCCGTGGGCCTTGAGCGCGCGCTGGAGCTTGCGGGCCTCGATCCCGCCCTGCATCGCGGTCGCGTAGGCCGACTCGTAGAGCTCGCGGGCCTGGATCTCCTGGCCGCGGGCGGCGGCGAGGCGGCTGAGCTCGTACTGGACCTCGGCGACGCCGACCGCCTCGTCGTCCTGCGGGTGGCGACGGATCGCCAGGAGGAGGGCCCGGAAGGCGCGCTCGGCCCGCGCGGACTCACCTGCCTCATAGGCCAGCTCCGCCAACATCCGGAGGATCCCGAGGTGGGCGGGGGCCATCGGCGCGGCCTGATCGAGCTGGGCCATCGCCTCGTTCGGCCGGCCCTGCTCGCGGAGGACCCGGGCGAGGCGGAAGTGGAGGCCCGCCCGCTCGAGCGAGCGGCGGCGGCCGAACTCGCGGATCTGCTGCTCCAGGAGCTCGCGGGCCTCGTCGAGGCGACCGGCGGCGAGGAGCGCGTCGACCCAGACCAGGCGGGTCTCGCGGTCGCTCGGGTCGAGCTTGCAGATCCGCTCGAAGACCGGGACCGCCTGATCGAGGGTGCCGAGGCGGGTCGCGTAGATCTCGGCGGCCTCGCGGAGGAAGCCGAGCTTGGCCGCCGCGTCGCTGACGTAGTCGGAGGCGCGGAGGAGGTGGTCGGCGAGGGGCTGCCAGGCGCCGATCGTCCGGTAGAGGTCGGCGAGGAGCTCGCGGGTCGCGGCGATCGCCGGCTCGGCCGCGCAGGCGTCGGCGAGGACGCCGATCGCCGCGTCGATCTGCGACGCCGAGACGTGGGCCTGGGCGAGCTGCATGACGATCGACGAGCGCTCGGCCCCCTGGGTCAGGGCCAGGCGCCGGGTCAGCGCCGGGATCGCCTCGGCGGCCTCGCCGAGGCCGGTGTGGAGGCGGGCGAGGGCGTCGAGCGAGGCGATGTCGTCCTCGAGGGCGACGACGTGATCGTGGGCGTCGATCGCCCGGCGGACGTCGGCGAGGCGGTCCTCGGCGAGGCCGGCGACCTGCGACCAGAGGCGGGCGGCCCGGGCCCTGTCGCCGATCCCCTCGAGGCGGCCGGCGTGGCCGGTGAGGAAGTCGGCGAGGTGGCCGAAGTCCCCCTTCTCGCTGAGCACCGACGAGATCGCGGCGAGCGAGGCGTCGTGGCTCGGGTCCTCGTCGAGGTTGGCCTTGAGGGCCTCGACCCGGCCGCCGCGGACCTCGAGGATCCCGACGATCTTGGCGAGGTCGAGGCGGAGGTCGAGGCGGCGGGCGGGGTCGTCGGTCCGCGCGAGCTCGTGCTGGCGGAGCACCAGGAGCTCGGGGTAGCGCTCCTCGGCCTCGATCAGCGCCGCCAGGTGGCGGACGGTGTCGAGGTCGTCGGGGGCCGCGTCGACCACCGCCGAGTAGAGGGCGATCGCCTGCTGGCGCTCGCCGACCTCGACCGCGAGGGCGGCGGCCTTGCGGCGCATCCCCAGCGACGTCTCTGTCTCAAAGGGCAGGTTGGCGCCGCCGCGGAGGAGGTCGATCGCCTCGCGCTTCTCGCCGGCCCGCTGGTGGAGGTCGGCGAGGTTGCGGAGCGCCATCTCGACGGCGGTCGGCGCCGCGACCTCGCCGCTGGTGGCGACCCCGCGGCTCCAGAGGGCGCCGGCCCGCTCGCGCAGCGAGACCAGGATCTCGCGGGTCCGCGGCGCGTCCTTGAGGAGGTCGAGCGCGAGCTCGGCGGCCTCGTAGAGCTCGTCGATGTCGTCGTCGCGGAGGCCGGCGAGGGTGAGGAGGGTGTCGATGAGCGCCTCGCTCGGGGCCCCGCGCTGGAGGTCGGCGAGCATCTCGAGGCGGCCGACGTGGCCGGGCTGGGCGCTCAGCGAGCGCTGGAGGGCGGTCTTGGCGGCCTCGACGTCGCCGCGGTGGTCGCGGTGCCAGACGGCGATCCGGGCGTCGAGGTCGGCGGCGAGGCGCGGGAGGTCGGCGATCGCGAAGACCGCGGCCGACTCGAAGCCGGCCGCGAGCGCGTCCCAGGCCCCTTGATCGGCGGCGGCGGCCTCGATCGCGCGGATCGTCTCGTCGTCGAGGTCGTCGATCGCCCGCATGAAGGCGATCATGTCCTCGGCGATCGCCTCCCACTTGCCGGCCCGACCGCCGCAGCGGACGACGCCGAGCATCGCCCGGCGGTTGCCCGGGGCGACGGCGATCACCGCCCGCCAGGAGGCGAGCGCCGAGCCGGTCTCGCCGAGGCGATCCTCGAAGTTGAGCGCCTCGGCGGTCCGGAGGTTGACCAGGCGATCGTCGTTGCCGGGCGGCAGCGCGTCGATCGCCGCGCGGTAGCCCTGGGCCGCGCTCTGCCACTTCTCGGCGGCGGTGAAGAGGCGGCGGAAGTCGGCCTCGTAGGCCACCTCGAGGGGCGCGAGCGCGAAGGCCCGCTTGACCAGCTCGAGGGCGCCGTCGGCCTCGCCGAGCCGCTCCTCGCGGATCTTCGCGGTCTCGTGGAGGATCGCCGCCTTGGCCGCGCGATCGCTGGTGACCGCGAGGCGGAACTCGACGAGGTCGGCGAGCTCGCGGTGCTCATCGCGGCTCCGGAAGAGCGCCGAGAGGGCGGCGACCGCCGCCCCGCAGGTCGCGTCGTTGCTGAGGAGCGCGTGGAGGCCGGCGCGGGCGCCGACGTGCGCGGGGTCGACCTCGATCGCCCGGGTGTAGCAGGCGACCGCCTTGTCGGCGGCGTTGAGGTGCGAGCGGTAGATGTCGCCGAGGCGGGTCGAGAGGTCGGCGACCCGATCGACCTCGCGGCCGGCGGCGCGATCGAGGAGGCCGGCGAGCTCGGACCAGCGGGTGACCTCGGAGAGGAGGGCGGCGAGGGACTCGACGCTGGTCTCGTCCTCGCCGAACTCGCCGGCGATCTGGTTCCAGACCTCGATCGCCTGGGTCGGCGCGCCGAGCTCCTTGGCGTAGATCCGGGCGATCCGCGAGAGGTCGGCGAGGCGCTGGTGGGCGGCGACGCCGGAGCTGGCGCGGCGCTGGAGGGCCGCGACCAGCGGCTCCCATCGCTCGAGCTCGGCGAGGAGCGCGACGGTCGCGTCGAGGGCCTCGCGGTCGCCGTCGCCGTTGGCGGCGAGGCGCTGCGACCAGGCGGCGAGCGCCCGGTCGCGATCGCCGAGGTCGAGGGCGAGGTGGGCGGCCTCGCCGAGGACCGCGGAGCGGACCACCGGGTCGGGCTCGAGGGCGGCGATCCGCTCGAGGACGCCGAGGCGCTCCTCACGGCGCTCGGCCTTGGCGAGGAGCTTGGAGAGGTCGTGGGCGATCCGCAGGGCGATCTCGTCGGCGATCTCCGACTCGCCGAGGATCCGGGTGTAGAGCTCGATCGCCCGCGGGTGGTCGCCGAGGCGATCGCGGCTCTCGTCGCCGGCCTCGACCAGGAGCGCGACCCGGCGCTCGGCGCCGCTGCAGGCGTCGGCGGCGGCGACCAGGGCGTTGACGTAGGCGCCGCGCTCGCTGGTCCGCTCGGTGATGTGGCGGAGCTCGCGGTGGTCGTCCTCGAGGTTCGGGTCGAGGGCGAGGATCGCCGCGTAGTGGTCCATCGCCAGGACCTCGCGGCCGAGGGCGACCTCGCGCTCGGCGAGCTCGCGGTGGAGCGAGATCTGGCGGTCGCCGTCGCCGAAGGGGAGCGCGACCTTGAGGACGCGGATCACCTCGTCGGGCGACTCGGCCTCCTCATAGAGCTTGCGGAGGTGGTCGAGGGCGCCGTCGCGGACCCGCTCCGGGGTCCCCTCGTCGGCGAGGAGGCGCTCGAGGAGCATGCGGCCGCCGCGATCGCCGGGGTGCTCCTCGAGGAGATCGACGAGCTCGACCAGCGCGTCCTCGGGGCGCGCGAGGCGGTCGACCAGGCAGGTGGCGATCTGGAGCTTGAGGCCGTCGGGGGCGTCCTGGCCGAGGAGGCTGAGGCGCTCGCGCCAGAGGTCGATGAGATCCTGCCACCGGCCCTCGCGCTCGAGGAGGCGCTCGAGCGAGGCCGCGAGCTGGGCGTCCTCGGGGCGGAGCGGGACCAGCTGCTGCATGTAGCGGATCGCCCGGGTCACCTGGCCGGCGAAGTCCTTGGCGATCCCGGCGGCCTCGTCGAGGATCGACATCCGACGGTCGCGATCGTTGGTCGCCGTCAGCGCGCGATCGTAGAGCGCGAGGAGGTCATCCCAGCGGCCGGCGAGGGTGAGCACGGCGGTGAGCTGGTCGAAGGCCCAGGCGGCGGCGGGGTCGATCGCCAGGACCTTCTGGAGGACGCTGATCATCGCGCCGGCGTCGTCGCCGGCCCACTCCTCGTGGAACCTCGCGGCCCGCTCGCCGACCCGGAGGGCGATGTCCGCCGGCAGCTCGCCGGCGAGGATCTCGCGGTAGAGCGAGGCGACGTCGTCGGTGCGCTGGAGGGTCACGGCAAGCCGCTCGGCCCGGTCCCAGATCGACCACTGCGCGGGGGAATTACGGATCGCGGCCATCGCGACGTCGAGCGACTGCTCGAGCACGCCGCTGTCGTTACTCGGAGGATTCTGTGCCATCGGTTCCTCGATCGGGCGAGATCAGGTCAATTCGCGGCCCACCACCCAGGCCAGCGAGGATTGCACCATACCAGGAAGCCGCGGCGACAACACCCGATCAGCGGGTGATCGCGGCGTTCGCCCGCGCTCCTCGTCGCCGGTTCGCGCGGGCGCGTGCGCTCGATCGACGCGCCTCGATGCACATACATCCGCGCATGATCGCGCGATCGCGGCGGCGTCATCGGAGCGCACGCGGCCGACGGGCCTCATCGTCGGCCGCGTGGTCAGGCGCGCGCGCGATGGATGCGGATGTAGGTGTGTCGGCGCGCCACGCTCTGCGATGGGCGCTCGCGCGCGCGCGCGCGCGCGCGCGCGGAGCGATCTCCCAGGCGCTGACGTCCTCAGCGTCGCCGACGGAGGCCGAGGGCAAGAGCCCCCAAGAGGAGGGGGCCGAGGCCGCGGAGCGGCGCGCTCGCGCAGGCACAACCGGCCTCCGAGGCCCGCGCGCCCGCTCCTCGGGCTCCGTCCTCGTCCTGGCTCCGTCCGCGTGCTGGCCGTCGCCGCGCGGGGCCCTCGATCGTCGTCACCATGGACGGCGACGGAGCGGTCGCCTCTTTGCTGTCCTTTGGCAGGTCGACGAGGCTCGCCGCGGCGATCGCCGACCCCGAGCTCGTCGAGGAGCGCGCCGGCGTCCTCGACCCGATCGAGGAGCCAGAGGAGGTAGCGGACGTCGACGATGACGTTGCGCGAGCGCTCGTTCGAGTAGGCGACGTCGCCGGCGATGTTCTCCCAGACCCGATCGAAGTTGAGGCCGACCACCTCGCCGCGGCCGTTGACCACCGCCGAGCCCGAATTGCCGCCGGTGGTGTCGCCGTCGGCGAGGAGGCAGAGGACGAGGTCGGCGAGCCCGGGGTCGGCCCAGTAGGACTCGGCCGCGCCGGCGGCCGCCGCCACCACCCGCTCGGGGAGGGTGAAGGGCTCGGCGCCCGTGAGCTTGGCGAGCTGCCCGCGGAGGGTGGTCTGCGGCAGCGCCTCGAGGCCGTCGCGCGGGCGGTAGCCGCGGACCGTCGCCACGCTGAAGCGGAGCGTGCCGTTGGCGTCGGGGTAGAGCGGGCCCGGGCGGACGCCGCGGAGGAGCTCGAAGTAGGCTGGCTCAAGGACCATGCGGCGGCCGCGGCGGCTCTCCTCCTCGGCCTCGTCGCGCTCGATCGCGTCGACCAGCGCGTTGGCGAGGACCAGGAGGGGATCGCGGGAGGCCCGGAGGGCCGCCGGATCGGCGGCGTCGAAGAGGCCGCGCATCGCCTCGGTGTCTGCGAGGCGGGTGCCCCGAGGAGGCGGCGGGTCGCCGGCAGGAAGACCTGACGATCGCCGCGCTTGCCGGCGATGAGCCCGGCGAGCGCGTCGACCCGAGCGTTCTCGGTGGGGGGGAGGGCCGCGGCCCGGGCGAGGACGGCCGCGAGGAGGTGGGCCTCGACCTCGACGTCGTGGTCGCGGAGGCGGCGGGCGATCCCGTTCCAGAGGTCGTCGCGGTCGCGCTCGAGGTAGCCGTCGGCCCGCTCGCGCTCCGGCCGCTGGCGCTCGCGGGCCCAGCGGACCAGGCTCACCGCGGCGTCGACCAGGCTCGGCGCGTGGGCGAAGCGGTGGAGCGCGAAGGCGGTCGGGTAGCGGGCGCGGGCGTCGGCGCTGTACTCGGCGAGGTCGGCGAGGAGGGCCGCGCCCTCGCCCTCGCGGAGGCGCGCCTCCTCGGCCTCGCGGCGCTCGCGGAGGCCCATCGCCTTGACCCCGTCGATCATCCCCGCGAGTTCTTGTGGCGGTTGGCCAGGCTCTTCTTGGTCGCCGCGACCTTGATCGCCACCGCCGGATCGGCGGCGCCGAGCTCCTCGGCGATCGCGATCCACTCGCCGTAAAGATCGATGAGCGCCGGCAGGGTCTGGTCGAGGGTGCGGGTGAGCTCGGCGACCCAGAGGTAGCGGGTGGTCCGCCCAGGGTAGCCGAGGACCGCGACCAGGTCGCCCGGCTGGACCCCCTCCGGGGCGAGCCGCAGCCAGCGCGCCGGGCGGTAGGGGAGGTTGTCCGGGTCGTGGGCCCGCGGCGTGCCGTCGGGGCCGACGTAGGCCCGGAGGATCGTGAAGTCGCCGGTGTGGCGCGGCCACATCCAGTTGTCGACCTCGCCGCCGAACTCGCCGATCGACGAGGGCGGCGCGTAGACCAGGCGGACGTCGGGGAGCTCGAGGTAGGCGATCTGGCGGTACATCGAGCCGCCGAAGAAGGACGCGACCTCGCAGCGGCGGGCGACGCCGGCCGCGTCGCAGGCGGCGACGAGCTCGCGGATCTTCGCCCGGACCGCGCGGGCGCGCGCGCGGTCGTCGGGGGCGCTCGCGGCCGCGGCCTTGATCGCCTCGGTCACGTCGTCGATCTGCTCGACGACCCGGACGCTGCGGCCGCGCGCCGGCTCCTCCTCCGCCCGCGTCCGCGCGAGGAAGCCGTCCTTGAGGAGGTCGCGCTCGACCGTCGACGCGGCCTGGAGCGCCCCGTAGGCGCAGTGGTGGTTGGTGATCACCAGCCCCTCGGGCGAGATGAAGGAGGCCGAGCAGCCGCTGAGGTTGACGGCCGCGCGCATCAGCCCGCCGCCCGCCGGATCCCAGAGCTCCTCGGGCCGGAGCTCGAGGCCGCGGCGCCGGAGCGCGTCGTGATCGAGGTCGGCGATCTGCTCGGGCATCCACTGGCCCTCGTCGGCGCCGGCGGGGGTCGCGGTCAGGGCGGCGATGGCGAGCAGGGCGGCGAGGGCGCGACGGGGAGAGATCATCGGACGCGAGGGTACACCGCCGCACCTCCGGCGAGCGAGCCGATCCAGCGCTAGACGCCGAGGATCCGGCGGGCCCGCTCGGCGAACGCGAAGCGGAGGCCGAGGCGCTCGAGGAGCTCGACGCCCACCATCACCGGACCCATCACAAAGGACATCTTGCGCCTCAGGAGGGCCGGGCGGTTCCCCTCGATCCGGTGGCCGAGGATCTGAATCGCCCAGCCGATCACCTGGCCGGCGACGACGATCCGCCAGCTCAGGGCCGCGATCCCGACGATCCCGCTGACCACCAGGATCGGGATCCCGAAGAGGTGGGTCAGGCGGTTGAGCGGGTGACGGTGCTCATTGAGGTAGTAGGCGAACTCGCGGGTCCACACGTCATCGATGGCGGCGATGCGCTCGGCGTCCATGGCCCGCGTTGTAGCGCGGCCGCGGCCGCGCGTCACCGGTCTTCGGCGCCGGCGCTCGCGCCCCCGATCGCGGGCTGGCCGGACTCGCGCGCGGCCCCGGCGATTGCCTCGCCCGCGGCGATCGCCGAAGATAATCGCATGAGGTGGTCGATGCGTCGTTGTGGTTGGGTGGTCTCTCTATTGGTCCTCGGGCTCGCGGCCGGCGAGGCGATGGCGCTGATGCAGCCGAACGCCAAGGTGATCCCGGTCGGGTCGAGCCTCCAGAACCTCTTCAACATGCTGGGCGATCCGATCAACGCGCTCGCGGACGCGAAGATCGATCCCCAGACCTTCCTGCCGCAGTGCGAGATCACCTTCGAGGTGCTCCAGCGCAACGCCGGCTACAAGAACTCCTTCGGCTGGTACAACGTCACCGCCCAGAAGCCGCAGCTCGCCGACCTCCACCAGATCCTGAGCTGCAACGACGGCGTCGGCACCAAGAAGACGGTGTCGATCAAGGCCGACCCGAACTACACGGGCGGCGAGATCGGCTTCTTCCAGGCGACCGGCGGCTGCGCCGACATCAACAACCCGGGGTCGATCTACAACATCTTCTACAGCCAGCCGAAGTGGAACCCCGACGCGAATCAGATGAACCCCTTCATCCACCTGATCGTGTACGAGAGCGTCAAGAACCCGCGCACCTACTACTTCGCGTGGGAGGACCTGATCCAGGGCGGCGACGACGACTTCGACGACCTGACCACCAGCGTCAGCGGGATCGCCTGCTACGACGGCCCGCCCTGCATGCCCTTCATCGACGGCACCGACCCCGATGACGACGGGATCTGCGAGCCCGACGACAACTGCCCGGACGACAAGAACCTGAGCCAGATGGACGCGGACATGGACGGCTTCGGCGACGTCTGTGACAACTGCCCGGACCTCGCGAACCCCGACCAGATCGACGAGGACAAGGACGGGATCGGCGACGCCTGCGATCCGATGATCGGGACCACCGGCGACAGCACCGGCGGGACCGACTCGAGCGGGACCGACTCGAGCGGGACCGACTCGAGCGGGACGGGCGTCGGCACCGACTCGAGCGGGACCGACGCGACCAGCGGGACGAGCGACGCGACCAGCGGGACGAGCGACGCGACCAGCGGCACCTCGGGCGGGACCTCGGCGGGGACCAGCTCCGACACCGCCACGGCGAGCGGGACCGGCGACTCGGCGAGCGGGAGCGGCGGGACCGGCGACTCCGCCGGCAACACCAGCGGCGCGTCGGCGACGAGCGCCTCGTCGGCGACGGCGGGTTCGGCGAGCGGCAGCGGCGGCGAGACCGACTCGGCGACGGGCGGCGTCGGTGAGAGCGTCGACGGAGGCGGCTGCGGCTGCACGTCGTCGTCCTCGCCCTCGGGCGGCCTCGCGGGGCTCCTCCTCGCGTCGCTCGGCCTCGGCGTCCGGCGTCGGCGCCGGCGCCGCGCGGCCTGAGTCGAAGAATGAATCATCAATCATCTCCCGACGCGGTGGCGATCGGGTGTTGAGATTCTCCCCAGCGCGCGCTCGCGGCTGGGGAGCGTCTCTGTAGCGGTTGGCATGGGCTGGGGGCGCGCGTCCGCAGCTTCGCGCGCGGCCGATCGACCGCCAGCTTTGCGTCGCCGCGGGGACATCGTTCGGCGGGCGCGCTCCCTCGCAGATCCGACGCGAATCTTCGCCGCGTGGCGGCGCGCGCTGGCGCAAGAATGTCGCGCGATGTCGGTATTTGATCGCCTGTCGATTCGGCCATGATGAGGCGATGAGATCTGCGCCTCGACCCGTGCCCCCGCTCGCGCCCGCTTCGCGTCGCTGGCTGGCCTATGTCGCTCGAAAGGCGCTGCGCGACGCGCTCGCCGAGCGTCACCCCTGGGCCCGCGACCTCGACGTCCAGGCGGCGCCGCGCCCCGACGATCCCCGCCTCTCGGCGCCGACCCGGCTCTTCGTCTCGTGGCACGACGGCGACGAGCTCGTCGGTTGCATCGGCACCCTCGAGCCCTATCCCTCCCTCGAGGAGGGGGTCGCGCGCTTCTCGGTCGCCAGCGGGATCCATGATCCCCGGACGCCGCCCGCGGATCCGCGGCGGTGGTCGGCGCTCGAGTGCGAGATCTCGCTCCTCGGCGAGCCCACCCAGCTCGACGCGGTCGGCATCGACGCGATCGCCCCGCTCCTGGTGCCGGGCCGCGACGGCGTCTTCCTCGACGTCGGCCGTCGGCGGGCCTTCTTCCTGCCGGTGGTCTGGCGCCAGCTCCCCGAACCGGCGGACTTCCTGGCGGCCCTCTGCCGCAAGGCCGGCGCCGATCCGCGGCGCGACGGGGCGCAGGCCCGGGCCGAGGTGCTCTGCGCCGAGACCTTCGCCGAGCACAACCCGAAGCAGCTCGCCCGGGCGCTCTAGCCCCTGCGTCGGCGCCTGCGTCGGCGTTTGGGCCCGGCGGGCGGGCCCCGCAGCGGGCGCAGGCGGGCGGCTTGCGGGGGCGCGCGGCGGCGTGCCATCCTGCGCCCCGCGGGCGCCTGCGCGCGCGCGGCGACCTGGAGAAGACGAACATGCGCATGATCCTCATCGGACCGCCCGGCGCCGGCAAGGGCACCCAGGCGGCCAACCTCGTCGACACCTACGAGATCCCCCACATCTCCTCGGGTGACATGCTGCGCGCCGCGGTCAAGGCCGGGACCGAGCTCGGCAAGGTCGCCGATCGCTACATGAAGGCCGGCGACCTCGTCCCCGACGACGTCGTGATCGGCATGATCATCGAGCGGATCGGCGCCGACGACTGCGCCCGCGGCTTCATGCTCGACGGCTTCCCGCGGACCCAGCCGCAGGCGGCGGCGCTCGACGAGGCGCTCAAGAAGGCCGGCGTCGACCTGGACGCGGTCGTCCTCATCGAGGTCCCCGACGAGCTGATCCTCGACCGGATCACCGGCCGCCGCAGCGACCCCGAGACCGGGACGATCTACCACCTCAAGTTCAAGCCGCCGCCGCCCGAGGTCGCCGGACGCGTGGTCCAGCGCAAGGACGACACGGCCGAGGCCTGCACCGCCCGCCTCTCCAAGTACCACCGCGAGACCGCGCCGGTGGTCCCCTACTACGAGGCCCGCGGGATCCTCCGCCGGGTCGACGGGGTCGGCGCGCCTGACGAGGTGCTCCTCCGACTCACCGCGGCCCTCAAGGCGCCGAGCGCCAGCTGAGCGAGAGCCATGGCCGCCCCCTCCGTCCTCCGCTACATCGCCCCCAACCTCGTGACCTCGCTGGCCATGCTCTTTGGCCTGATCGCGATGGTCTCGGCGACCCGGGGCGAGTACGTGTTCGCGTCGTGGTTGATCGTCTGGGCGACCTTCCTCGACCGGGCGGACGGGGTGGTCGCCCGCCTCCTCAAGGCGACCAGCGAGTTCGGGGTCCAGATGGACTCCTTCGCCGACTTCTTCAACTTCGGGGTCGCGCCGGCCTTCATCACCTTCACCGCGCTGACGACCACCCCGGGGCTGCCGACCGCCGAGGGCGGCGGCCGGATCCTGGCGATCGCCGCGTCGGCGCTCTGGATCTTCGCCTGCACCTTCCGCCTCGCGCGCTTCAACGTGATCGCCGACGAGCCCCGCTACAAGGGGCTCTTCTTCGGGATCCCGACGACCCTGGCCGCCGGCGCCCTGGCGACCTGGTTCCTGACCCTCCTCAAGTACGCGGGCGCCGATAATCCGCTCAGCGGCCGCGATCAATTCTCGGAGGGGAGGGCCTTCGGCGACCTCGCGCTCGGCCCCGAGGCCTGGCTCATCCTGCCGATCGGCATGCTCTTCGGCGCCTTCCTGATGGTCTCGAACCTGCGGATGCGCAAGCCGGGGCTCTCGTTCAAGCGGCCGGGGCCGATCGCCTTCTCGCTCCTGGCGATCAGCGGGGTCACCTTCGGCTTCCTGCGGATCTTCCCCGAGCTGATGGTCCTGATGCCGACCGTCTTCATCCTGGTCTGGATCGCCCTCCAGCCCGCCCAGAGCCTGCGCTCGATCCCCGCGCCGCCCTTCATCCCGGTGTCCAAGACCGGGTCCTAGCGCGCTCCGTTCGGAGGAGCGCGAGGGGGGCTGGCGCGGCCGTCGGCGTCGTGGCAATGTCCCCGGCCGCCGCCGTGGCGCGGCGCCTATGCTCGAACCGAGCGTGCTCGCACGCATCACCGACGACCTCGTCGCCCACGGCTACTCGATCCACCCCGACCTCGCGTCGCCGGCCCGCTGCGCCGCGCTCCGCGAGCGCGCGCTCGAGCGCGAGCGCCAGGGCGAGCTGCGCCTCGCGGCGATCGGCCGGGCCGAGGAGCGCCACATCGACCCCGAGGTCCGCTCGGATCGGATCGCCTGGCTCGGGCGCGAGGCGCCGATCGAGGCGGAGCACCTCGGCGCGCTCGACGAGCTCGCCGGCCACCTCTGCCGCGAGCTCTACCTCGGCCTCCGCGACCACGAGGCCCACTTCGCGCTCTTCGGGCCGGGCGCGTTCTACCGCCGCCACCTCGATCGCTTCCGTCGCCGGGGCGCGCGGGTGATCTCGACCGTCCTCTACCTCAACGAGGCCTGGCCGGCGGACGCCGGCGGGGAGCTGCGGATCTTCGAGCCCGGCCGCCCCGAGCACGTCGCCGCCGAGGTCTCGCCGCGCGCGGGGACCCTCGTCGTCTTCCTCAGCGATCGGGTCTGGCACGAGGTCCTGCCGACCGCCCGGACCCGCCTCAGCGTCGCCGGCTGGCTCCGCGAGGCGACGCTCCTCTGAGCCCGCGGCGAGCGGCTTGGTGGATCCGGCAGGCGACAGAGGTGCGCCGCGGGGTGGGCATCGCATGCGCTTCTTTGCGGCCGGCCTGGGGCGACGCGTCGCCTAGTTTGGATCCCATGCGATGGATGGGATTGGCTGCGATGGCGTCGCTCTTCGCTGGTTGCGTGGGCGGCGATGACACGGGCGGGACCGAGTCCGAGAGCGGCGCGATGTCGATGACGGCGACCGCGACCGCGACGACGACGACGACGACCGCGATGACGACGTCGACGACGACGACGACGACGACCCCGAGCGAGACCGAGAGCGAGAGCGGCGGCGGGATCGCGGGGTGTGAGTGCATCGTCGATGACATGGACGTCGAGCTGAGCGCTCCCAGCGTGCCGACCTGCGGAGCCGCGCTCTGCGACGTCGTCGACGTGCGGTGCGCGAGCGAGGGCTCGACCGAGCTCGCGTCCTGTCGCCAGGGCTTCGCCACCCTCACGGTGAACAACCCGGACGCGCTCACCTGCGCCCTCGAGGCGCTGCGCGACCGCGAGGCCGGGATCCTCCGCTGGGACTCCAACAAGAACGACCAGTTTCAGGACCACGGCTACCTGCTGATCGCAGCCGACGGCCGCGCGGTCGGTCGCGCCTGGCACTACTATGATCTCGGCTACGGGGTGGGCGACGCCACCCTCGCCGAGCTCGATCCGGTGGCGACCTTCGAGGGCTGCCTCGCCTCGGCGGATCTGAGCGAGCGCTTCTTCTGCCTGGTCGACGCCCTCGCCGAGCCGGCGATCGCGGTCTGCGACGAGGGCTGGATGGGCGGCGTCGCCTGATCTGACGGAGAGCGATCGCGCCCGCGGGCCTCCGGCAGGTCGCCGAGGCGCGCCTTTGCCGGTGCTATCCTGCCGCGATGGAGCGGTCGCCCTCGCCCGAAGCTCGCGTCGCCGACGCCCGCCAGGTCCTGATCGTGCTCGCGCCGCGGGGCGATGATCAGTGGACCGCCGACTTCGCGGGCGAGGTGATCCACGACCTCGAAGGGGCGCCCGATCTCGCGGGCAGGGCCGTCTACCTCTGGGGCGACGTCGCGGCGGCGGCCGCCCTCGACCTCTCGGCGGCGTCGCGGGTCGTGGTGATCCGCGAGGGCTCCTACGGCCACGCGGCGGATGATCTCTGCGCCTGCGCCTGGCCAGCGGTGGAGCTCGGGCGGGCGCCGATCCGCGTCCACGGCCTCGGCGTCTACTACCGGCGCTTCTTCGACCCGGAGGTCGACTACGTCGGGCGGATCCGCGGCGAGCACACCTTCCAGGCGCTGACCGAGTCGACCAAGCCGGGGACGGCGCATCGCACCGGGATCTACCTGACGCCGGTGCGGCCGGAGGGGGGCGGGCTGCGCTTTCGTCTGCTCCGCTGCTCGACCAACCTCTCGGGGCCGACCGACAACTTCCGCGCGACCGATCGACACATCGTCGACGCGCTCAATCAGGAGGCGGCGCTGGTCTTCTCAGGGGCGGCGCCGCTCAACCACGTGCTCGCGCAGATCTACAACAACACCCCGGCCGACGCCGACACCAAGCAGAAGAAGGCGCGGATCTCGTCCCACGCGGACAAGACCAAGGACATGCCGGAGGACGGCGTGATGGCCTTCTGCACGTTCTACGAGCGCCTCGACCGGCTCGAGGCGATGGCCGGCGACCCCTTCGATCGCGGCCTCCGGGGGCAGAGCGGGCTGACCCGCCTCCGCTTCCGCCGCAAGGAGAGCGAGGCCGAGGCCGATGAGGGCGGCGCGTCTCCGGAGCAGTTCACGATCACGCTCTACCCGGGCTCGGTCTTCTTCATGCCGCTCTCGACCAACCGCCGCTACACCCACGAGATCGTGCCAGCGGGCCTCGACGCCGAGAAGCTGCCGATCCGCCTGGGCTACGTGGTGCGCTGCTCGAAGACCGAGGCGATCCACGAGGGCGGGCGCACCTCCCTGGTCCAGGGGGGCGCGCGGGTCGAGCTCGAGGCCCCGACGCCCGAGGGGATGAAGGAGCTCCGCCGCCTCTACGCCGAGGAGAACCGGACGACTCACCACATCGAGTACGGGGACGGCTTCCGCTTCAGCATGAACGCGGGGGACTACCGGGCGCCGATCTACGCGGCGGCCGACGAGTTCCGCGTCTACGCGGTGCCGGTCGAGGGTGACCTCTTCGCCGAGCTCGCCGGGTCGGCGCGCCTCGAGGAGCTCGGCAAGGGGCGGCAGGGCGCGGTGCTGGTGGCGAGCGACGACGTGCGCGGGATCCCGATCGTCCGGACGACCACCGCCTACGCGCGCCCGGCCCAGCGCTTCGCGCCGATCCACGCCGCGCTCGCGCAGAGGATCCGCGCGTGCGCGTCGCTGGCGATCCCCTTCAACAACGCGCTCCTCGAGGTCTACGCCCGCGCCTACACCAAGATGGGCGCTCACTCGGACCAGGCGCTCGACCTCGACGAGGCCGGCGAGATCGCCCTCTTCTCCTGCTACGAGCGCCCCGAGGCCGGGGCGTCGCGGCGGCTGATCGTCGAGTCGAAGGAGCCCGGGGCGCCCTCCTTCGAGATCCCGCTCCTCCACGGCCGGGTCGTCGTCTTCTCCGCGGACACCAACCGGAGGTTTCGCCACCGGATCGTGCCGGACCCCGTCGGCGACCCCGACAACCGCTGGCTCGGGCTCACGCTCCGCACCTCGAAGACCTGGGTGCAGCTCCGCGACGGAGCGCCGCGCCTCGCCGACGGCACGCCGCTGACCCTGGCCGACGACGAGGAGCGCCGCGCGTTCCTCCGGCTCCGACGGCGGGAGAACCAGGAGATCGACTTCGTCTACCCTCGGGTCACCTGCACCCTGAGTCCGAGCGATCTCTGGCCGCCGGAGACGGCAGCCGAGCGCTAGCCGCGGTCGGCGAGCGCGTAGAGGAGCACCGAGGCGGCCGCGGCCGCGTTCAGCGAGTCGACGCCGGCGGCCATCGGGATCGTCACCTCGTGGTCGGCGCGGGCGATCAGCGCGGCGCTCAGGCCCTCGCCCTCGCTGCCGATCAGGAGCGCGAGGCCGGGGCCGCGGCGGTGCTCGGGGAGCGGGCGAGCGCGCGGGCCGACGGTCGCGGCGACGATCTCGAGGGGGCAGGCGAGGGCGCCGCGGAGCGCGTCGAGGGTCGGGGCGATCGCGTCGACCCGGGCGATCGCCAGGGTGAAGGCGTTGCCCATCGCCGCCCGCGAGGCCCGGCGGCTCCAGGGATCGCCGCAGCGGGGATCGACGAGGACGAGGTCGACGCCGAAGGCCCGGGCCGCCCGCAGGATCGCGCCGACGTTGATCGGATCGACGATCCCCTCGAGCGCGAGGATCGTCGCCTGCGGTCGGCCGGCGAGGTGGGCCGCAGGATCGATCGGCGCCGGTCGGCGGGCGAGGGCCGCGACGCCGCGGTGGCGGTTGAAGCCGACCAGCTCGGAGAGGAGCGGCGCGTCGATCGCGAAGAGCTCGACGTGCGCGGGGATCTGCGGGCCGAGGCCGGCGAGGCGGGCCGGCGTCCCCAGGATCACCTCGGTGTGGAGCTCGCTGGCGAGGAGGCGGGCGACGACGTGCTCGGTCTCGACGACGAAGCGCGCGGGATCGACGAGCCCGTCCACGTCGGAGCCGCGGAAGGCGGCGACCCGCGGATCCGCGGCGTCGTGGATGACGACCGGCGCGCGCATCTGGCGGGAGCTTGGCGGGGGAGGGCGCGGCGGTCAAGCGCGCCCGGCCCACAGGGGCCGCGCTAGCCCGGCTTGTTGACGATCAGGAGCGGCACCTTGGTGCTGACGCCGCCGTCGCACATGTTCTCGTCGCCGACGTCGACGTGGGCGTCGCCGACCTGGATCCCGTAGCCCTCGATCGTGGCGACGTGGAGGGCGTGGACGAGCGCCTCCTGGTCGCTCGCGTGGACGACCCGCAGCGCCGCGGGCCGCTGGAGGGCCGCGCAGACGCCGGGCTCGTCTGCGCAATCGGTGAGGGCGGGCTCGATCGTGAAGGGCGCCCAGAAGTCGGGGACGAGGCCGACGCCGTCGACGAAGGGCGGGACGAAGGGGCCCGTGCTGAGCCCGAGGATCAGGCTCTGGTCGTCCTCGCGGTGGAGCGCCAGCGCGGTCCCCTGGCTCTCGGCCGAGACCGCGACGATCTCGAGGCGGACCGCGGCGTCGAGCTCCTGCGCCGGCAGGAGGAGCTGGCCGTTGTCGTAGCTGATGTCGACCAGGAGCGGGGCGCCGTCGTCGTCGCACTCGAGGAAGATCGCGTCGTAGGAGTCGGCGCCGTCGGTGCCGGTGATCGTGCAGGGGACGTCGAGGTGGAAGCTCCACCAGCGCGGCTCGGGATCGAGGGTGATCTCGAAGTGGACGTCGCCGACCCCGGGCGCCGGCGCCTCGCAGGCGACCAGATCGACGTCACCGGTGGAGGTCGAGCCCCCGTCGGTGGAGGTCGAGCCCCCGTCGGTGGAGGTCGACCCCCCGTCGGTGGAGGTCGAATGTGTACCGGTCGAGCTGCCCTCGCTCGCCGTGTCGGTCGAGTCCTCGCCCTTCGATGGGCCGCAGGCGATCACCAGGAGGAGGAGGGTCGCGGCCGCGCTTGGTCGCCAAGAACAAGAAAATAAGTGCATGTCCCAAAGCATAGCTGAGCGGGCGGCGATGCCAGGCGCTCCCGAGCTTTGGTGGTCGATTGTCGCCAGGTCGCGGCCCGGCGGGGGGGCGCGCGCTCGCTAGCCCTTGAAGGACGCGGTGAACGACTCCTCGATGATGCACGGGAAGTCGATCCCGGTGAAGATCTGGGCCGCGCCGCAGCCGTCGCCGGTGCAGGTGACCGACGCCTTCTGGGTGCCCTCGGCGTAGGTGTCGGAGTCGAAGAAGCCGACGATGCTGACGCTCACCTCGATCGACGCGTTGAGCCCCTGGATGGTGTCCTGAACCCGATCGGGGCAGGAGAAGTTCTCGCCGTCGAGGACGCAGTTGAAGGGATCGGAGCCGTCCTCGGGGTCGACGGTGAAGGTCCCGTTCTGGTTGTTGAGGAGCGTGAAGTTGCCGTCGTTGGGCGTGGCGTCGTTGTTGTTGCAGGTGTTCTGCACGACCCCGGTGTCGACGAAGAGCCAGTTGCCCGACGGGGGGTTGGGCGCGCAGGCCACGAGCGCGAGCGAGGAGGTGGCGAGGAGGGTGGCGGTCCAACGGCGACGATCGAACATGGCGGTTCTCCGGCGGGCGCGAGCCTACCACGCGCGGGCGCTCGGCCATATTTGCTCGGCGGCGCGGGCGTGGACGCGCCTGGGGGCGGGCGTTGTGGGCGATGGACCGCGATCGCGGCGGCGGCCCGCGATCGCGGCGGCGGCCCGCGCCGCGGCGCTGGCTAGCGGTTCGCCCACTCCCGGAGCCAGGTCGAGCGGGCGCCGACGGAGGGGAGCGCGCGGCCGCGGAGGAGGACGATCCCCGCGGGGTAGACCCAGGCCGGGTTGGTCGCGACCGCGCGCGCGCAGGCCTTCACCTCGGGGTTGTCGCGCGGGAGGAGGAGGCGGCGGGGCTGGCCGCGGGTCTGCCGGACCGGCCCGCGGCCCCGGCAGAAGGTGATCTCGGCCGGCGCCTCGGGCCCGGTGCCCGGGAGCACCGCCCGCAGGTGCTCGACCAGGAGGCGCTCGGCCGGCGAGAGCACGGCGTCGGGGAGGGGCGGGCCGATCCCGAGGTGGAGGGCGGCCGCGATCCCGCCGACGAGATCGCCGAGGCGCTCCCAGGCGTCGCCGAGGGGGCCCTGGCGGGCGCCGCCGCCGAGCTGCCGGGGCGGCGGTCGGAAGCGGATCCCGAAGAGCTCGGTGATCGTCGAGCGGGCGGCGGCGTCGAGGATCGCCACCGGCGGTCCGCCGAGGATCACCTCGTCGCTCTCCTGGCCGGGGTAGAGCGCGGCGATCACCCCCTGACCCGCGGGGTCGGCCTCGGCGCTGCGTCGGAGGTCGGCGATCGAGCGCCAGGCTCGGGGCTCGCCGTGGCCGATCATGCAGGGGATCAGGCGCGCGGCCTCGATCTCGCGGCGGCGGCGGCCGAGCCGGGCGCTCTGGAGGAGGAGCGAGAGGAGGCGGCGCTGGGCGTCGCCGCCCATCGTCGGCAGGCGCTCGGCGGCCCGCAGCATCAGGCGCGCGGCCTCGTCGGCCATCGGCCCGAGGAGGGGGGCGACGAGCTCGCGGAGATCGGCGGCGGTCGCCCGCGGCGGCGCCAGGGGCCCGAGCTCGAGGATCGCGTCGAAGGTCGGCGACTTGGTCAGGCCCTGGTGGGTGGCGACGAGGCCGTGCTGGAGGAGCCAGAGCCGCGGGGTGTCGCCGCTCCGCGGGATCGCCAGGTGGCCCTCGAGGGTGCGCTCGTCGGCGAGCGAGAGGCGGACCGGCGCGCTCACGAGGTAGTCCTCGAGGCCGTCGGCGATCGCCTCGCCGTTGACCGAGACCGCGCCGCCAGCGAAGCGGGCGACGTCGGCGAGCCAGCTCCGGGCGCGCCCGGGATCGAGGCCCTCGGCGACCAGGGTGACCCGGGTGCCTCGCGGCCCGCCTCGCTTGCCCCGCTCGAGCCTCGGCGGGCGGCCGCGGCGGAGCTCGAGGCCGATCTCCTCGCCGGCTCCGTCGCCGCTGCGGAGCTCGAGGCTCTCGATCTCGAGGCCGCCGAGCGCGAGGAGGGCGACCGAGCCCGCCTCCTCGAGGTCGAGGAGGGCGCGGTGCCGGGCGTCGGTCGGCGCCCGCGGGTCGAGGAGGACCGCGAGCGAGGCGAGCGAGGTCCCGGGGATCGGCCCGCCGTCGTCGACGACGCTGACCCGATTGCGGCCGAGGCGGAGCTCGACCTTTCCTGCCCCCGAGGACAGGCTCCGGCGGACGAGCTCGGCGGGGATCTGCCAGGGGCCCTGGAGCTGGGCGGTCGCCAGCTTGCGGAGCTCGGCGTCGACGTCGATCGTCAGGAGGCTGCGGACGTCGATGGCGACGCCGCGGCTCGGCCCCGGGCGCGGCTCCTGGCTCATCGGCCGACCTCCCGGAGGAGCGCGCGGGCGCTGCCGAGGAGGAGGCGGCCGCGGCGATCGCTGGCGAGGTCGATGGTCTCGGCGATCCGATCGAGGGCGGCGAAGAGGGCGGCCTCGGGGGTCGCGCTCAGGGCCGCGCTCGCCTCCTCGAGCCAGGGATCGCCGCGCTCGATGACGATCACCCGGCGGCCGCGGAGCGGGTGGTGAGGGAGGCGGAGGAGCCCGAGGTCGAGGGTGCGGGCGCCGCGGCCGATGCCGGTGGCGGCGATCACCCACCAGCTCTCGCCGAGCTCGTGGAGGTGGCGGTTGACCGCGGCGAGGAGCGGGGTCTCCTCGCCGCGCTCGAGGAGCTCGTGCCAGGCGTCGAGGTCGATCGCGCCGAGGGCGTCGGCGACGGTGCGGGCCTCGGGGATCGCGTCGTCGAGGACCCGGGTGCCGCCGGCGATCGCCGCCTCGGCGAGGGGCGAGCGGGCGCGGGTGCGGAAGAGGACGCCGTCGGTCGCCATCGCCCGCGCCTCCTCGATCGAGAGCGCCCCCGCCGGGCTCACCGGGATCAGCGGCCGCTGGAAGACCGCCGGCAGCGCGGAGAAGGACTCCGGGTGCTGGAGGACCCCGCGGAGGAGGTGGGAGAGATCCGTGGATGTCTCGAGGGCCAGGGTCCGCTGGGTGCGGCGGAGGACCAGGAGCGCGAGGGCGAGGGCGGCGAAGAGGGCGGCCGCGATCGGCAGCGGGCGGGCGATCCACGGGGGCTGCGGCGCGGGCGGGGCGGCGACCGCCGGCAGGCCCGCCGGCGGCGGCTGCGGGTCGCCTCGGCGGGGGGCGAGCGCGGCCCCGTCGGCGGCGCTCGGGGCGCGCCTCGCCGGCCTCCGGGAGCGGCTGGAGGGCGAGCGGGCGGGCGTTGGCGCTGGCGTCGGCGATCGCCCAGGGGCCCTCGCCGATCCGGTACTCGGCCCAGGCGTGGTGCCAGGGGGAGCTCCGGCCCTCGCGGCCGACGTAGCCGATCGCCAGGCGGGCGGGGATCTCGGCCTCGTGGAGGAGCGCGACCAGGAGCGCGTTCTGGACGTCGCAGTCGCCGCGGCCGAGCTCGAGGGTGCGCTCGAAGAGCCCCTTGCCGGCCCGCTGCGCCCGCTCGAGCTCCTCGCGGGCGCGGCGATCGATCGAGTAGGCGACCCGCTCGCTCACCAGCTCGGTGAGGCGGTTGACCCGCTCCATCGGCGGCCGCTCGCGGAGCGCCCGGGCCTCGCGGGCGATCGCCGGCGGGAGCCCGCGGGGCCGCCGCGGCGCGGGCGCAGCACCCCGCGGGACCTCGGGGGCTGTCCGATAGGACAGGATCCCGTGGGCGTCGCCGGCGGCGATCACCATCGCCTCGTCGTCGGCGCTCGCCCGGACCTCGAGGGCCTCGCCGTCGAAGCGGAGCGACGCGACCTCGAGGCGGTGGCCGGTCGGCACCGGCACGCGGTTGGGGCCGGCGACCAGGCGGGCGCGGAGCTCGACGCTCACGCAGGCGGCGGGGTCCCGGCAGGCCGCGCCGCGGTAGGGTCGGAGCGCCCCCTCGGACGAGCGCGGCGCCCCGTCCTCGTCGAACTCGTCGTAGAGGAGGGCGGCGAAGTGGAAGCTCTCGTCGGCGGGCTCGTAGCGGAGATCGACCGGCGAGCCGTCGCCCTGGAGCTCGTCGATCTGCGGGCCGCGGTAGAGGCTGGCGAGGTCGCTGTACTCGCCGCTGTTCTCGCCGGGGATCGCCGGGCCGCCGGCGGCGAGCGGGCGGGCGCCGGCCGGGGCCGTCGGCGGCGGGTCGAGGAAGCGCTCGCGCAGGCGATCGCCCCAGAGCGCGAGCGAGATCAGGACCGCGATCGCCGCGCCGGCGACCGCGGCGAGGCCTGTCCGGAGCGCCAGCGAGTTGCGGAGGAGGAGGCGGAGGGTCTGCGGCCAGCGCCGCCACCAGGGGAGCGGGCGGGCGGCGTCGAGCTGGCGGTTGAGGAGGCGCTCGAGCTCGCGCTGGGCGAGGCGGACGAGGCGGCGGAGCGCCCGGTTCTCGCGGGCGTCGGCCCGCGAGAGGAGCACCTCGAGGCGGTCGCTCTCGAGGATCGCCTGGGGCGCGAGGCGGGCCTGGAGCTCGGTGAATTGGACCCGCGAGCGGGCGGTGTGGCGGCCGCGGTTGCTGACGAAGTCGTCGAGGGTGGCGGCCGAGCGGACCCGGAGGCCGCGGGAGAAGAGCTCGACCCGGGCGGCGTTGCCGAGGCCGACGACCCCGCGGAGGCCGCGGCGGCGGAAGGCGGAGGAGGGCGCCGGGAGCTCGAAGGCCGCGGCGATCGGCTCGCCGTTGATCGTCACCTCGAGGGGCCGCTCGCGGTCGTCGCGGCGGGTGATGAAGCGGGCGTTCTGGTGGGCCGCGTCCCAGATCCGGCGGGCGATCGCGCCGTCGCCGGCCGCCCGCTCGAGGATGATCTCGGTGCCGCGCTCGATCTCCGAGCTCTGGCGGTAGGCGTCCTTGAGGTCGCCGGTGAGCTCGATCTGCCAGGCCTCGCCGCCCTGGGGCCGCGAGCGGACGACGATCCGCTCGGGGTCGAAGCGGAGGATCGACCAGAAGCCGACGCCGAAGCGGCCGACCTGGTCGCTCCGCGACTCCTTGCTCGAGGAGTAGAGGCGGAAGAGGTAGCTCTGCGCGTGGGCGAAGCTCATCCCCTCGCCGTCGTCGCGGCAGCGGACGATCGCCCGGCCGCCCTCCTCGCTGGCGGTGATCGTCACCTTGGTCGCGCCGGCGTCGCGGGCGTTCTGGAGGAGCTCGCGGACGAAGATCCAGGCGTCCGGTCCGTAGCGGTCGGCCTCGACCCGCGCGCGCGCCCGGAAGTCGGTGCCGCCGCTAGTCGTCATCGCCGCCCTCGCTCACTGGCTGAGTGTAGCGGCGGCCGCGTGGCTCGGCACCCGCCCGCCCGCGCGGCGCGATATCGACGGCGCCGGGGCCCTGCGGCGCCGTACGTGTGTGTGAGTCGCACGCTGCTCGCGAGGCCGCCCGCATCCGCCGATCGGCGTCGACGCGGGCGGCGAGCGGGGGTGCCAGGAGCGGGCCAGCAGCGGACTAGAAGCGGGCGGTCCAGACCAGGCCCGCGCCGCTCTTCGAGGCCCACGGGGTGAGCTGGCGCCGCCGCGCGGTCTCGTCGGTCTTGCCCTTGCGCTGGGCGGCCTTGACGGCGATCGCCGTGATCACGCCGACCGCCGCGGCCCCGCCGATCACGAAGCCGATGTCGGCGATCAGCGCCGAGGTCCGCCGCGACTTGAGCGCGTCGTTGGCGTTGACCGAGCAGAGGTAGTCGTTGCCGCTCTCGACGCAGTTCTCGAGGGCGGTCTTGCGCTCGTTGTTCGCCTTGACGCCAAAGCCGATGCCGAGGCCGAGGCCGACCGCGGCGACGCCGGTGAGGGCGATCGCCGCCGGGCCGTAGAGGCGATCGGCCTTGTCGTCGTCGGCGGGCTCGGGCTCGGGCTCGGGCTCGGGCTCGGGCGTCGGCGTGTTGTTGTTCTGGTTGGCGGCGGCGGCCGCCTCCTCCTCGCGCTGCTTGCGGACCCGCTCGTCGAGGGCGGTGATCCGGCGGGCGAGGACGTCGCGCTCGTTCTCCGGGGCGAAGGCTCGGTAGCGGTCGAGGTGATCGCGGGCGGCCGCGAAGTTGCCGAGGCGCTCGTAGCAGTTGCCGATGTTGTAGAGGAAGGCCGGCTCCTCGGTGAGCTCGTAGCCCTCCTGGAAGGCGAGGATCGCCGCCTCGTAGGAGCCCTCGTTGTAGAGGCGCGCGCCGTTCTCGAGGAGCTCCTTGGCCCGCTCGATCTTCGGGTCGGGCTCAGCCGCCGGGGCGATCGCCGCGCGAACGGGCAGGGGGGCCGCCAGGCCGGTCGAGAGCAGCAAGACGACAGTGACTCGCCCGATCATTGAAATCCTCGCTTGGCCCGAAATCCGGGAGATTTCGGGGCGCGCCGAGTATAGGCGGCGGTTGTGGGGCTTGGCAACCACAGGGCGAAGGTCGAAAGCGAGCCCCTGCGCCCTCCTGACGCGGTCCCTGGGCGGTCTCTGGGTCAGCGTGGGGGTGGGCCGCGGCGGGTCCGGAGTCGCCCCCGGGCGGCCGGCGGCCCGGCGCTCCGGCGGCCCTCCCGGGGCGCGCGCCTCGTGGGCGATCTCCTCCATCTGTCCGTTGGGTCACCTTCTCTGGTCTGCCGTCTCCGCCGGCAGGACCCGCATGCACGCGCTTGCCGATCCCGCGAGGGGCCGTGATCACTGGGGATTTTCGCGGGCCCCCGGGGTGCATTGACACCGGACATGCCGACCTCCAAGCCCGCCACCGTCGCCTCGCTCACCTCGGTCGCCCTCGGCCTCGCGCTCGCGCTCGCGGCCGGCTGCGATCTCCCCGATCCCATCGACCAGGGGGGGGACACCTCCGCGGACACCGACGGGCTCGACGCGCCTCCGCCTCCGCCGGGCGACTCGGGCGGCTCGGGCGGGGAGGAGCCGCCTCCGCCGCCCCCGCCCCCCGGCGACACCGACACCGACACCGGCGACACCGGCGACACCGGCGGTGACACGGCCGGGGTCGACGACGACGTCCTCGACCTCCCGTCGCCCCCCTACTCGTACAACGACGCGCTCCCCCAGCACTTCCGCACGCCGGCGGTCCGGGGCTTCGACAACACCCCGCAGGACAACCCGATCACCGACGCCGGCGCGACCCTCGGCCGGGTCCTCTTCTACGACACGGCGCTCTCGAAGAACGAGACCGTCGCCTGCGCGAGCTGCCACCAGCAGGCGGCGGGCTTCAGCGACAACGCGGCCCTCTCCAAGGGCTTCGACGGCGAGCTCACCGGCCGCAACTCGATGGGCCTGAGCAACGCCCGCTGGTACGCCTCCGGCCGCTTCTTCTGGGACGAGCGGGCGGCGACCCTCGAGGAGCAGGTGCTCGGGCCGATCCAGAGCGAGGTCGAGATGGGCCTCACCCTCGACGAGCTGGTCGAGCGGGTCTCCACGCGCCCCTACTACGACGCGCTCTTCATCGACGCCTTCGGCGACGACGAGGTCACCACCGATCGGATCGCCTCGGCGCTCGCCCAGTTCGTCCGGGCGATGGCCTCCTACCGCTCGCGCTACGACGCCGAGATCGCCCAGGCGCCGTCGATCGCCGCCGACTTCGCGGGCTTCAGCCCGGCCGAGAACCAGGGCAAGGCGATCTTCCTGGGGCCTCGGGGGGGCTGCGCCGCCTGCCACCTCGCCGGCCCGCCGCCGCAGCCGGGCGGGGTCTTCGCCAACGAGGCGATCTTCCAGCCGGTCGAGCCGATCAACAACGGCCTCGACGCCGGCCCGGTCGAGGACGACAACGGCGTCGGCGACATCAGCGGTGACCCCCAGGACAACGGCCTCTTCAAGTCCTCGTCGCTCCGCAACATCGCCCTCAGCGCGCCCTACATGCACGACGGCCGCTTCGACACCCTCGCGGAGGTCGTCGACTTCTACAACAACGGCGTGCAGAACCACCCGAACCTCGACCCGCGCCTGCGGGGGCCCGACCAGCAGCCGCGGCGCCTCAACCTCACGGGCCAGGAGAAGGCCGCGCTGGTCGCCTTCCTCGGGACCCTCACCGACGACGCGCTGATCAACGACCCGCGCTTCGCGGATCCCTTCAAGCACTGATCAACGGTCGCGCCCTCGATCGCCGCGTCGCCCAGCGCGGCGGTCGAGGGCGCCTCAGGGCCAGCGGACCGGGGTCGGCCGGTGGCGGCGCTCGCTGGTCCCGTCGCCGAGCTGACCGCGGGAATTGTCGCCCCAGCACCAGATCTGGGCGTCGTCGCCGGCGCCGGCGAGGGCGCAGGAGAAGTAGAAGCCGAGGGCGATCGCCTTGACCGGCGGCAGGCCCTCGACCCGCGCCACCCCCTCGATCCCGCCGCGGACGTCGGGCGGGTGGCCGAGCTCGCCGAAGGCGTTCTCCCCCCAGCACCAGAGCTCGCCCGCCGCCGTGCGGGCGCAGGCGTGGCCGGAGCCGGCGTCGATCTCGACCGCCGGCGGGAGCTCGCCCATCACCTGGGGGCGGTACTTCGGGGCGTCGTCGGTCCAGTCGAGGCTCTGCCCGTGCTGTCCCATGCGCCAGACTCGACCCTCGCGGTCGAGGGCGTAGGTGAAGGTCGAGCGGGCGGCGATCGCGACGATCGGCGGGAGGTCGCGGGCGGCGACCGGGAGCGGCTGGTGGCGGCACTCCTTCGGCGGCAGGCAGCGGCTGTGGGCGCAGGCCTCGCGCTCGTGGCGGCAGCCGCCCGCGCCGGTGCCGAGCTGGCCGCTGCCGTTGTGACCCCAGCACCAGAGCGCGCCGCCGCGGCGGAGGCAGGCGTGGCCGTCCGAGAGCGCGAGCGCGTCGGCGCCGGCGAGGGCCGGGACCTCGAGGGGCGCGAGGACCCGGTGGCGGCGCTCGCCGTCGCCGAATTCGCCGCTCCCCCAGCAGCGGAAGGTCGCCTCCTCGCGCGCGCAGACCCGGCCGAAGCCGGCGACCAGGGAGTCGGCCCAGAGCCCGGCGATCTGGACGGGCGTCGCCGTCCGCGGGAGCTCGCTGCCGAGCTGCCCCTGGTCGCCCTCGCCCCAGCAGAGGACCTCGCCGTCGATCGAGCGCGCGCAGGTGAAGTCGTAGTCGGCGACGATCTCGGCGATCGGCGGGAGGCCGAGCACCCGGCGGGGCTGGGTGATGTCCTCAAGGTCAGGCTCGCCGACGCCGAGGATCCCCTGGCGGTTGAGGCCCCAGCAGAAGACCGCTTGATCGCGGAGCGCGCAGGTGTGGTGGACCCCGGGGGCGAGCATGACGATCGCGCCGCTCGCGGGGGTCGGCGGCGGCGCCTCGGCGACGCTCGGGGTCGCGGGGGCGCGGGGCTCGGTCGGCGCGGGGGCGGGCCAGGCCTCGTCCGAGGTGTGGTGGGGCGCGCAGGCGGCGAGGAGGGCCGCGGCGAGGAGGAGGCGCCCGGGCATCGGCCCATCATACGCGCGCTCGGGCTCGGTCGGCGGGGCGCGGCCTCGCGCCTGGCCGGGAGCGCGCGGCCCGGCGGCTCGGCGCGGCCCGCGAAACGAGCGACGGCCGCGCCCTCGAGCGAGGGAGCGGCCGTCGACGCGAGCGCTAGAAGAGCGTCATGTCGGTCATCGGGCTCAGCGGGAACATCTTGTCGACCGGACCGCCGGTGATCCCGAGGAGGTCGCGGAGGCACTTGTGGACGTTCTCCGGCCGGATCCGGGCGCCCTTCGCCGGATCGTCCGCCGGCTCGAGGGTGTCGGGATCGAGGGCGATCGGCGAGTGCCCCTCGTCGGTGAGGCCGACCACCCGGTCGCCGACGAAGTCGGGGTGCTCGGAGACCACGACCATCGACGAGATCGGCCAGTGGTCCTTGCCGTTGTTGCCGTTGTAGCCCGGCGTCCGCCCGAAGTCGGAGGTCATGAGCATGACCGTGCGATCGGCGATCCCGGCGTCATCGACCTTCTGCCAGATCATGTTGACCAGCTCGAGGAGCTTGCCCATCGCGTCGCTGTGGGTGGCGTCGTGGTTGCCGTGGGTGTCGAAGCCGCCGCGGGCGAAGTTGGCCGCGGTGCCGACCCCGGCGCGGTAGGCCGCGACCGCCAGCTCGACCTGGGCCTCCGTGCCGGTCCCGTTGAGGCTCGGCAGGAGCTCCTCGAGGCGCTTGAGCTGGTCGGAGCCGAGGCGCGCGGTGAGGAGGGTGTTCATGCTGAGGTGGGGCTTGGGCAGGAGGGTCGCCGCGATCTGCCGCTCGGCCCGCTTGCGGCGGGCGAAGTCGATGAGGCCGCGGGTCTTCTCGCTGTGGTAGCGGGCGCTCTTGTCGTCCCCCGGGTTGATCCGGTCGGGGTAGATGACCCCCTGGAGGCGGGTCTTGTCGACCTGGCGGGTCGGCGCGACCACGCCGCCGGTCTCCTCGTAGCCGCCGAAGCTGAGGAAGGCGATCGGCAGGTGGGGGGCCTGGTGGCCGGCGACCAGGGCGGCGAGGAGCGGGTGCCCCTCGCCGAGGCGGCCGCTGGCCATGTTCCGGCGGCCGGCCTCGTGGTTGTTGCTCTGGACGTCCACGCCGTTGACCACGACCATCCGGTGGGAGTTGGTCGTGAAGAAGGTGTCCCACTGCGGGCCCATCGGCGCGTAGGGGATGTTGCCCGCGGTCTTGATGTCGCCGTCCGCGTAGCTCTTGTTGGTCGACCCCTTGGGGTCGCAGAGCATGGTCGGCTCCCAGCCGCCGACGGCCTGCACCTGGATGAAGAAGAGGTCGTCCTCGTCGTCACCCTCGGCGAAGGCGCGGCCGGGGGCGGCGACGCTGAGGCCGAGGGCGCCGGCCATCTTCAGGAAATCTCGACGATCCATCGTTTCGTCTCCTTCTTCCTATCTCTACTCGTAGAGGAATTCGTAGTCGCCAAGGAGGTAGGTGAGGACGGCCATCCAGGCGCGGACCTTGTAGTCGGCGTCCTCGACGATCCCGTCGTCGATGACCTCACCGGTGATCGGGTTGGTGTTGCCCTGGCAGGGCGTCGGCAGCGTGACCTGGTAGGCCGTCGACTCGAGGCCGGTGCGCCCCTCGTCGAGGACCGCCTTGAAGAGGTCGAAGGTCCGGGTGATCTCCGGGTCGTCGATCTCGAGGTGCTCGCCGAGGATGCGGGCGTGGAGGTGCTGGATGTTCTTGCGGATCTTGGCGTCCGCCTGGCCGGGCTCGTCGTAGAGCTCGACGTGGGGGAAGAGGAGGCGATCCTCCTGCGGCAGGCTGAGGTCCGGCGCGGTCGCCCGGCAGGCGACCTCGTTGGCCATCCGCTCGACGATGTTGTTCATCACCCCGTTGATCTCCTTGAGCCGGGTGGTGACGTTGATCGAGTCGATGCCGCCGTAGAAGAAGCGGTAGTTGTTCTCGTCGGAGAGCGCCGAGGTGCCGTTCCGGGTCCACTGGAAGCCGACCGCGGCGATGATCTTGCGATCGAGGATCTCGGGGGGCAGCGCCCGCGAGGAGCCCATCGGCGCGAGCTCGGTCGCCCGATCGTCGCTGAGCTCGCCCTCGACGTTGATCGCCCGCACCCACGGGGTCTTGATCAGCTCCTTGACCAGGGTGCGGAACTCGTAGTTGCCGGCCCGGAAGGCCTGGGCGAGCTTCTTGAAGGTGTAGTCCTGGGCCTCGAAGGCCCGCACCTTCGAGAGGTAGTCGGGGTCGTTGACGTCGAGCGGCTGGCGGAGCGGCGGCGAGCCGGTGAGCCCCTCGTAGAGGGTGTAGACGACCGCGAGGCCGAAGCCGTCGTCCTTGACGACCCGCTCGGCGAGCCACTGGAGGGCGCGCTGCTGGTCCTCCTCGCCGTCGATCGTCTCCTCGTTGAAGCCCGGCGGGACCATGTCGCCGTACCAGGCGGCCTCGGGGCGGTACCAGCCCTCGAAGGTGTAGTTCTGGAAGGCGCCGGCGACCGGGTCGATGTAGTCGTGGCAGACGTTGCACGACGCGTCGAAGAGGGTCGGGTTGGTCCCCTGGACGTTGTCGATGTTGATCGGCCGGGCCGCGAGCTGGAGGACGTCCTCGCCCAGGAAGAAGTCGAAGAGGTAGCGCGAGCGCGCCCGGTTGCGGTTGGTCGCCGTGTTCGGGAAGCGGTTGAGGTACGCGGTGGTCGTCAGGACGCCGGCCTGCGGGATGTCCTCGAAGTTGACCTCGACGTACTCGTTGCGGTCGGCGGGGTCCTTGAAGCCGAGCTCGGCGGGGTCGAGGCCGTAGGCCTGGGCCGAGTAGGGGTTCACCATCGTGTAGTCGCCGGTGACGATCTCCGAGAAGGGCGTGTTCGGCTTGCGGAGCACGTTCTCGATGATGTTCAGCGGCTCGCGGGCGACCGCGTCGTTGGCCCACCCGCGCTTCTGGGCGTCCTGGGCGAAGAGGTTCTTCGCCGCCGGGTAGCGCATCGGATCGAGGATATCGAGCGCCTTGCGCCCCGGGAGGTAGGCGTCGGTGAGGAGGCGATCGTTGTAGATGTCCTTGATCCGGGCGTAGAAGGCCTCCTCCTGCATGATCGCGTCGAGGGCCTTGTCGAGGCCGTCCATCGCCTCGTCCTCGACCATCTGGATCTCCTCGGCGGTCGGCAGGCGGTTGGCGAGGAGGGTGGTCGCCTTGCGCAGGGTCTGCTTCTCGTCGAGGAGGACGAGGCCGGCGAAGTAGGCCTCGATGTCCTTGTCGACCTGGCAGTGGACCGGCGCGTCGAGGAGGTCGATCATCGTCTCGAGGGTCCGGTACTCCGGGGAGTCGACCTCGAAGCGCTGGCCGCCCTCGTGCATCACCCCGTCGAGGGTCGGCTTGCGGAGCACCAGCGGCTTGCCGTCGATCTCGAGGCGGGCGATGTTGGCGAAGGTGTTGTAGTTGACGTCGAGGTAGCCCGGGTAGTCGTCGCCCTGGAGGAGGAAGTCGGTCGCCTTGGCGGCGCCGTTCTCATTGTGGCAGGCGAAGCACTTGGCCTGGAGGATCGGCCGGAAGACCTCCTCCTCGAAGTAGCTCTTGGTGTCGACGCAATCGGGGGGACCGCCGAAGGGGACTCCGTCATCGGCGCCGTCGGTGTCACCACCACTGTCGGCGCCGGAGCTGCTCGCTCCGGACTCGCCGGAGCCCTCGCCGTCGTCGGTGTCTTGCCTGGCGGTGCCGGCGTAGCAGCCAGCGATCGCCATCGACACCAGGAGGGCGGCGGCCGGGCTCCCGAACATTCGGCCGCGCTGCATATCCTGCCTGATCTTCATTGTTGGGCTCCTTGCTCAGAGCGAAATACGCGATAGAAGTGCTGCGATTCGGCCGCCATCGCGCGGCCTATTCGCATTTCACTCGTGACCATACCGAGTCGCCAATGGCCTACGCAATGAGAATTCGCCGGGTTTGGCCCGCTTTCTTTGTAGGCTCAGCCGCGAACGACGGCGGCGACTAATCGAATCTCGGGAATCGGTGCGGATGTCGGCGGATCGAAAACGGATGCATCTGCAAGCTGGACTACAAAACTCGGGGAGGGTGTTTGTTTGTGGGTCCAGGCGTGCCTTCGGCGTCCTCATGCGTGGATCGCCGCGGAGGCGCCGCCGCGTCGGGGAGCGCAGCGCGTCGGGGGTCGCGTCGTCGATCGCCTCGCTCGATCCGAGGGTCGAAGATCGGCTGCGCTGCATTCACATGTCTTTATGGACAGGTTGATGGGGCGGCGCTCGGTGAGGTCGCGGCCGCGGAGCGAGGTGACGGGTCGGCGGCCCGCGAGGGCGTGATCGGGGACGGACCCGCGCGCGCGACTCCGCTCTGGCCGCCGCCGATCGCCGCGCGCGAGGTCGCGCCCAGGCCGCGAGCGCGGGCCAGGGGTCGCGGCGCCGCCGACCGCGTATCATCGGCCGAGGCCCGATGGACCCCCGCGACGACGCCTCCGCTGATCCCTCCGACGCCTCGCCGCGCGACGACGGGGCGATGGAGCACTCCTGGGAGCATGAGCGCCACTTCGCCAGCGCCTTCGAGCACGCGGCGATCGGCATGGCGATCGTCGACCTCGACGGCGCCTTCCTCAAGGTCAACCGGGCGGCCTGCGAGCTCTGGGGGTACAGCGAGCGGGAGCTCCTCGAGGGCTCCTTCCAGGCGATCACCCACCCCGAAGACCTCGACGAGGACCTCCACCTCCTCCGCCGCCTCCTGGCCGGCGAGGTCGCGCGCTACCAGCTCGAGAAGCGCTACCGCCACCGCTCGGGCGCGGAGATCTGGGCGCTCCTCAGCGTCTCGCTCCTCCGCGACGCCGACGGTCGACCGCGCTACTTCATCTCCCAGATCCAGGACATCAGCGAGCGCAAGCGGACCGTGGAGAAGCTCCAGGAGACCGCCGCGTTCCTGGCGACGGTCCTCGACGCCTCGCCCGACATGATCTTCATCAAGGATCGGGAGCTGCGGACCCTCATGTGCAACGAGGCCTTCGCGGCCGCCCTCGGCAAGGCGCCCGCGGAGCTCGTCGGCCGCACCGACGTCGAGAACGGCTGGGATCCCAAGCTCGTCTACGGCGACCCCGAGCGGGGCGTCCAGGGCTTCATCCACGACGACCTCCGGGCCCTCCGCGGCGAGGAGGTCCACAACCTCCGCGACCCGGCCAACGTCCGCGGGGAGATCCGGGTCTTCGACACCCACAAGGTGCCCCTGCGCGGCAGCGACGGGGCGATCATCGGCGTCCTCGGGGTCGCCCGCGACGTCACCGCGCGCGAGGAGGCCGAGGCCCGGCGCCTCGAGCTCGAGCGCCAGGTCCTCCACGCCCAGAAGCTCGAGAGCCTCGGGGTCCTCGCCGGCGGGATCGCCCACGACTTCAACAACCTCCTGACCGGGATCATCGGCCACCTGAGCCTCATGGAGTACGAGCTCGAGCCCGGCGCCGCGCTCTCGCCCCACGTCGAGGGGGCGATCGAGGCCGCGTCGCAGGCCGCGTCGCTCACCCAGCAGATGCTCGCCTACTCCGGCCGCGGCCGCTTCGTCATCGAGCCGGTCGACCTCTCGCGGCTGATCGAGAGCATGCGCCGCCTCATCGACGTCTCGGCCTCGCGCTCCTGTCGCCTCGAGCTCGACCTCCCGGGCGCGCTGCCGCGGGTCGCCGGCGATCCGGCGCAGCTCCGGCAGATCGTCATGAACCTGATCATCAACGCGGCCGAGTCGACCGGCGCCGGCGGGCGGGTCGCGGTCCGCACCGGCGCCCGCCGCTTCGACGCCGAGGAGCTCGCCCGCAACCGCACCGGCGATCGCGTCCCCCCCGGCGACTACGTCTTCTGCGAGGTCGCCGACAACGGCAGCGGGATGAGCGAGGCGGTCCTGGCGAGGATCTTCGATCCCTTCTTCTCGACCAAGTTCACCGGCCGCGGGCTCGGGCTCGCGGCCGCCCTCGGGATCGTCCGCGGGCACGGCGGGGCGCTCCTGGTCGCGAGCGCGCTCGGGGAGGGCTCGCGCTTCACCGTCGCCTTCCCGCCGGCGCCGGGGAGCGAGGGCGAGTCGCGCGCGCAGGCCGACGCGCGCCCCTGGCGAGGTCAGGGGCTCGCGCTGGTGATCGACGACGAGCCGGCGGTCCGCGACCTCGCCCAGGTGATGCTGCGCTCGCTCGGCTTTGAGGTCGAGACCGCGGCGAGCGGCGTCGACGGGGTCGAGGCGCTGCGGCGCGACGGCGCGCGGGTCAGCGTCGTCCTCCTCGACCTGACGATGCCCGGCCTCGACGGCGTCGCCACCCTCCGCCTCCTCCGCGAGGTCGCCCCCGCGGTCCCTGTGATCCTCTCGAGCGGCTACGACGCGGGCGCCTACGCCGAGCGGGTCGACGAGCTCGGGCTCGCGGGCGTCCTCCAGAAGCCCTACACGCTCAAGTCGATGAGCGCGGCGCTGCGCTCTGCCCTCGGGGCGCCGCTCGGCTGACGGCCGCGGCCTCGAACGCGTGGGACGCATTCGAGGCCGCGCAGACAGTCTCGCTCGCTCGCTCGCTAGTACTTGCCGATGTCGACCGAGAAGACGTAGCGGCGCCCGGCGAACTCGCTCGCCGACCAGAGCGCCTTGTCCTTGTTCGAGTACATCAGGTCCTCGGGGCCGATCACCCAGCCGTAGGACTCGCTCTTCTGGGTCGGGCCGGTGCGGTAGAGGAGCCCCCAGTTGCCGTCCTGGCCGCTCGACGAGAGGTACCACTCGCCCTTGATCGAGATCCCGCCCTGCATGTCGCTCTCCTGCGAGTAGTAGGCCGAGGAGGGCTGGATGATCTTGGCGTCGCGGTCGGTGAGCGCCGGCAGCTCGCCGTCGAGGTCCCAGCGGAGGAGCTTGCCGGCGATGTCCGAGGAGTGGAACTCGCCGGTCACCAGCGCCGGCGGATCGCTGGTCTTGTCGAGGGCGATGAACGAGAAGCGGTGCCAGCAGGAGTCGTCGGTGAGGAGGTAGGCGCCGACCTGCGGGATCGCGTAGCGGTGCCCGTAGGCCCGGTACTCGCCGGTCTTCGAGTCGCGGCCCGCCTCGTCGGCGGTCGAGTTCATCTTGATCATCCGCGAGGTGTCGAAGAGGCGGAGCCCCTTCATCGTGTCGACCGCGTAGATGTACTTGCCGACCCAGGCGACGCCGCCGACGTGGAGGCGGACCGGGCGGAAGTCCGGGGTGCCGTTGTTGTCGTAGGGGTCGACCAGGAGCGCGTGGGTGTAGGAGATGTCGCCCGACGGGAGGTCGGTGATGTCGACGAAGGAGATCCGCGAGCCCTTGTCGACGCTCGGCCGATCGGTGTTCTCCGGGAGGTGGTACCAGGAGACGGCCATCACCTTGCGGCCGGCGATCAGCTCGTCGTCGCTCGCGTCGGCCGAGCCCGAGACGCCCTGGGGCCGCCAGGCCTTGTCGCCGTGGTCGAAGGAGTCCCAGCCGAAGGCCTGGTACATCACCTCGAGGCGCGCCATCTCGTCGTGGGTCTCCTCGATCTTCTTGCCCTTCTTGTCGAGGTCCTTGAGGATCCCGGCGGCGTCGACCAGCTCGAGCTCCTTGCCCAGGTCGTCGACGACCCCGCCCTTGCTCCCCCAGAAGTCCTGATCGACCAGCTTGAACTGGCAGATCGCCGCGTCGGTGAGGCCCTCGTGGCGCTTGAGGCCGCTGTCGTCCTCGCCCGGGCACTTCGACGGCTTGCTCTCCTCGCACTTGAGGAGGCGCTCCTGGAGGGTGAGCTGCTCCTCCTGGGCCTGACCGCTCTCACCGCCGCCGCCGCTGCCGTCGACGTCGCCGCCGTCGTCGGCCCCGAGCTCTGCGTCGCAGCCGGCGGTGAAGAGACCCTGGGCTACGCCCAGCGCCCCGAGTCCGGTGATCGCAGCGATGATGAGCCTCTTGCGGGTGATCGTGGGCATGGTTAGCACTCTAAGGCCGATGCCCGGCGGCGTGGGCGCTGGATTTGCCGTCCGTGGGCCTCAGAGCGAGCAGGCCTGGCGTGCGGGCCCGCGGGTCGCTGGCGGGCGCCGGCGCTCACGGCTGGCAGGCGGGGGGCGCGTCCTGACAGGCGATGAACCACATGGTCGGATCCATGCAGGCGACCCGCGACGCGGTGTCCGCCGCCTCCTGGCACGCGACGAAGTCGGCCGCCGGCCGGAGCTCGCAGCGCTGCACGCTCGACCAGCTCGAGCTCCAATCGCAGGGGCAGCCGAAGCAGGGGCCGCCGCTCTCGGAGGTCACGTAGGCGACGTCGCCGACGATGTAGATGTAGCGATCGGTGACGACGTCGGGGCAGGTCCACGAGGCGCGGAGGAGCCCCGGCGTGCGGGTCGCCAGGCGATCGAGCGCGCAGAGCTCGTTCATGTTGTAGGGCGAGCCGTCCTCGAGGGGACCGACGCAGCTCTGGCCGGCGTTGGCGTAGTCGTAGAGCGTGCCGCAGGCGCTCGGGAGGCCGCAGGCCTCGAGGGCGGCGACGTCGTCGGGGACCGCGTCGCACTCGATCGCCCCGGTCGACGACTCGGAGCCGGAGCCGGTCGCGTCGCTGCCGGTGGCGCTGGTGGAGGAGCCGGTCGCGCCCGTGCTCGAGGTGGTCGCGCTCGCGGCCGTGGTCGCGTCGTCCCCGGTGCAGCCCGGGGCGGCGAGCGCGAGGGCCACGAGGAGTGGTCCGAGGTGGCGTGCGGTGACGCTCTCCATCGATCCAGTGTCCGCGGGAGCGGGGGGGAGCGCAAGCGCCGAGGGGGAGAGCGGGCGCGGGCCGCTTTCGCGCCGCCGCGTCTGATCTGTCTTGAGGGCCAGGCCAGGCCAGGCCACGCGAGGAGAGGGGGCGCCGCGTCGGCGCCGGGGCGGGTGGGGGCCGCGGACCCGGGACGCCGGCCCCGGGGGGCGCGGGCGCGTGACGGGCGCCCGCGCCCGCGGCCAAGCTCGGCCGATGCAAGATGTTGACGCCAAGATCGCCGAGATCGAGCGCGAGACCGGCAAGAAGGTGGAGACCACCGCCTCCGGCCTCAAGTACGTCGTCCTCAGCGAGGGGAGCGGCCCGCGGCCGCGGCCGACCGACACCGTCAAGGTCCACTACACGGGGTGGCTGGTCGACGGGACCAAGTTCGACTCGTCGCACGATCGCGGGTCGCCGGCGACCTTTCCGCTCAACGGGGTGATCGGCGGCTGGACCGAGGGCGTCGGCCTCATGCAGGTCGGCGAGCGCCGGCGGCTGATCATCCCGCCCGACCTCGGCTACGGCCGCCGGGGGATCCCGCGGGTGATCCCCGGGAACGCCCACCTGATCTTCGACGTCGAGCTCCTCGGGATCCTCTGAGCGAGGGCCGAGCCGGCGAGCGAGCGCTGAGCCGGGGCGCCCGTCGGCGCCCGCGCTGTGCTATCCAGCGCCCATGATCGTCCTCGTCACCGGCGCTCGCTCGGGTTTTGGCCTCCTGATCGCGGTCGCGGCCGCCCGCGCGGGCCACCGCGTCTACGCCGGCCTCCGCGACCTCGAGACCCGCGGGGAGCTCGAGGCCGCCGCCGCCGGCCTCCCGGTCACGCCGATCCAGCTCGACGTCGTCGACCCCGACCAGCGGCGCGCGGCGATCGACCGGATCATCGCCGAGGAGGGGCGGATCGACGCCCTCGTCAACAACGCCGGGATCGCGATCGCCGGCTTCCTCGAGGAGCTGAGCTCGGAGGAGCTGCGGCGGATGATGGAGGTCAACCTCTTCGCCGCCTGGGAGCTCACGCGTCTCTGCCTCCCCCACCTCCGGCGCCAGCGCTCCGGGGCGATCGTCAACGTCTCGTCGATGGCCGGTCGCTCGGCGCTCCCCGGCCTCGGCGGCTACGCGGCGACCAAGTGGGCGCTCGAGGGGATGAGCGAGGCGCTGCGCCACGAGATGCGGCCCTTCGGCGTGCGGGTCGCGGTCGTCGAGCCCGGGCCCTACGCGACCGACATTTTTGGACGCAATCGCCAGACGGCGGGGGCGTCGGGGGATCAGGCGAGCCCCTATGCGGCGATGGCTGCGAAGGTCGAGGCGGTCTTCTCGGGGACGAAATTTGGGGATCCGCAGGAGGTCGCGGAGCTGGTGGTCCGGCTCTTGGATGAGCCGAAGCCGGGGCTGCGCTACCCGCTCGGGCCGAACGTCCGGGCGCGGACGTGGATGCGGCGGATCCTGCCGTTTCGGGTTGAGGAGCGGGTCGTGAAGAAGATCGTTGGGTTCTAGGGTTCCGGGGCGCGAGGATGTCGCCTTCGCGGTGAGGCGCGGGGGCGGAGCGGTGGCCCCTTCGAGTGCCACGAGGGGGGTTTTCGAAGGCTTGCTCGCGGGGCGGAGGCGGGGGGCTCGACGCTCAGACAGGTCCTCGACCGCCCGCCGACTTCGTCGGCGTGCGGTCTGCGGGACTCGCGTCGAGCCCCCCGCCTCCGCAATCGTCAGACTCGCCTTCGAGGGGGGAGAGCCGCATGCGGGGGGTGTTGTGGGGACGGGGTCGCGATGGCCTGTGGGGGCCCGTCAGGACTTCGGGGGCCCGCGCTCATCAGCCACCTTCGGCGGCAGATGAGCGCGGGGGCTCGGGGGCGCGGCGGCTTGGACTTCCTGACGGTACGCGCAACATGTCCTCTTGGACAGGTTGGCTGTCGTCGGCTCAGAGGCTCTGGCGGCGGGAGACCATCGTGATGTCGCCGCCGTGGGAGGCGACGTGGTCGGGTGGTCGGGCGGCCTTGAGCGCCTCGCTCGCGGGGGCGTCGGGGAGGCCGTCGGCGAGGTCCCAGAGCGTGAATTCGGTTGGGCCGGGGGCTGCGAGGATCAGGGCGATCTCGACGCCCTCGGGGGGGATGCCGATGACGCCGTGGCAGCGGGCGTCGGGGTAGTCCTCGCGGCGGCGCTCGGGGTAGGGGCCGAGGGTGGCGCCGTCGATCGCGATCGCCCGGACGCCGGCCTCGTCGGGGATCAGGAGGGCCGCTCGGCGGGCGCCGCGGGGGGAGCGGAGGCGGAGGCGGAGGAGCCTACCCCAAGGGCCAGGCTCGTCGGCGAGGAGCGTGAGCTCCGGGGGGGCGAGGTCGTCGGCGAGGTCGAGGTCGGCGGCCGGGGCGATGTAGCTCTCGTCGTCGTCGCCGGACCAGGGGAAGCTCGGGGCGGGGGCGTCGGCGAACTCGGCGGCCGCGCGGACGCTCGCTGGCAGGCCGCCCGCGCGCTCGGCGATCAGCCAGCGGCTCTCGCCCGCGTCGGCGTCGCGGTGGAGGGTGTAGCTCAGGCGTCGCGGCCGGGTCGGCGAGTGGGCGGGGGCGAGGGCGGCGACCAGGCCGGCGCCGGCGACCAGGACGGCCGCGAGGGCGAGGACCAGGCGTCGCTGGCGGGCCGGCGCGGCCGCCCAGATCGGCGCCAGGAGGCCCGCGAGGAGGGCGAGGGGGGCGAGCGCGAGGGCGCCGCCGTGGCGGCCGAGGCCGAAGATGTCCTCGACCCGGAGCGCGGCCTGCAGCCAGAGGTAGGCCGGCGCGAGGAGGCCGAGGTAGATCGCCGCCGAGGGCAGGCGGCGGCCGCCAGCGAGGGCGAGGGCGATCGCCGCGATCACGACCTGGACGGCGATCGCCGGGAGGAGGGCGACGACCGCCCCGGGCGCGACGATCGCGACGATCAGATCGAGGAGGGCGAGGGCGATCCAGGCCCCGGCCCAGAGGGCGAGCGGCGAGGTGCGGCCGGCGAGGCGCCCCGCGATCGCCCCGCCGACCGCGAGCACCAGGGTCCAGAGGGCGACCCGCGGGGTCAGGGGCGCGGCGTAGGAGGCCGCCTCGGCGCCGGCGATCACCGCCAGCAACCAGGCGGCCGCGGCCCCCGGCGCGAGCGCGCCGACGACGATGATCGGCCACGACGCGAGCCCCCAGAGCCAGCGCCCCGGGGTCGCCTCCCGGCGGCGGAGGCGGGCGACGATCGCCAGGAGGGCGCCGAGGAGGACGAGGGCGATCCAGGGGATCGCCGCCGCCGGGCAGCTCCAGAGCGCGCGGCCGCCGAGGTCGAGGTAGACCCGATCGCCGGCGCCGTCGATCGCCGGGCGATCGAGGCTGTCGAGGGCGGCGATCGCCGCGAGCGCGCTCTCGCCGAGGTGCTGGATCGACCGGGGATCGACCGCCTCGAGGCGATCGATGGGCGTGTGGTAGGGAGCCTTGTCCTCGCCGATCCCGAGGTCGAGGGCGAAGATCCCCGCGCGGTCGTAGGCCGAGAAGTCGGTGTCGTAGGGGGTCAGGGCGTAGGCGGTCGCGGTCAACGAGGCCGCGCTCGGGCGCCCGAGCGCGACCGCGAGGGCGGCGATCGCCGGGCCGTTGTCCGCGCTGGTGCGGGTCAGGGTGGCGAGCCCGTCGTTGCCGCCGCTGTCGAGGTTGAGGGCGAAGACCACGTCGTCGGCCCAGGGGTGCTCGGCGATGAAGGCCTCGGCGCCGAGGAGGCCGTACTCCTCGCCGTCGACCAGGAGGAAGATCAGGTCGTGGCGGGTCGAGCCCGGGCCGCGGGCGGCGAGGATCCGCGCGAGCTCGAGGATCACCGCGACCCCCGAGCCGTCGTCGCCGGCCCCCGGTCCGGAGGCGACCGAGTCGTGGTGGGCCGAGATCAGGATGGCCTTGTGGTCAGGTACGCCGCGCCCGGGGAGGCGGGCGAGGACGTTGCCGACGCGGCCGCAGGAGGCCGAGCGGCGGCCGCAGCCGGTGATCGACTGGATCTCGGGATCGAGGCCGGCGCGGCGGAGGGCGTCGGCCAGGCGCCCCTGGACCGCGGCCCCGGCCGCGGAGCCGAGCGGGTGGGGGCGCTGGTCGCCGAGGACCTCCGCGAGCCCGGCGAGCGCGCGCGCGCTCGAGAACTCGGCGGGCGCCGCCTCGAGGCCGCGGGCCGCCGGCGGCACCAGGGCGGCCAGGACCCCGGCGAGCGCGAGGCCGACGAGCGCGAGGGCGATCGCCAGCCCCGCCCGCGGCGATCGCTCGGAAGCCGGGGCCGGGGCGCCGTCCATGGCCCGGCAATGATAGCCGCGCCACGCCGCCGCCGGGTCGGCTAATGTCGACGGCCGGAGAACCGACGATGACGACGAAGACGATCCACTCCTCGGCGGCTGGCGGCTGGCTCGCGGCCCTCGCCCTCGCCCTCGGCGCCCCCGCCTGCGACAAGGGCGACGACGACACGGGCGGCACCAACAACACGAGCAAGGGGAGCGCGAGCGCGTCGGCCTCGTCGGGCGGCTCGTCGAGCTCGACCGGCGTCGACCCCTCGCTCCAGTGGTACTCGACCTGCGGCGATCCGGTCTGCAGCGGCTACAACGGCCCCTGGGACGGGGTCCCGGCCTGCGCCGCCGATCAGAAGGAGAGCTACTCCTGCGCCGAGGCGGGGATCGAGTGCGACTTCATGAACGAGTGCAACGCCCGCCTCCGCTGCGCGAGCGCCGATCCCAAGCTCCAGGAGGGCGGCTGCCCGATCTCCCGGGCGCGCTTCAAGGAGGGGATCGACTACGTCGACGGCGAGGCCCGCGAGGGCTACTACCGCCAGCTCCTCGACCTCAAGCTGGCGACCTACCAGTACCGCGGCGCGCCGACGCCCCGCACCCACCTCGGCGTGATCCTCGAGGACGACCCCGCCGGCGTCTGGGTCGACGGCGCCAACGATCGCGTCGACCTCTACGGCTACACCAGCCTGGCGATCGCCGGGGTCCAGAGCCAGGCGGACGAGCTGGCGGCGCTGCGGGGCGAGCTGAAGGCGCTGCGGGCCGAGCTGGCGGCGGTCAAGGCCGGTCGCTGCGAGTAGCGCGGGGCGTCCGTCGAAGCTGCCCCTTGGGACATGTAGTGTGGCGCCGCTACCCGCTCAGGGGATCGGCGTCACCGCCTCGCAGGCCGAGACCACGTCGTCGAGCACGCCGGCGAAGGTCGCCGCCATCGACCCGGCGCAGATGTCCTGGGTGAGCCCGCGCTCGCCGAAGGAGCGGACGATCGAGGTGATCCGCCGCCCGGGCGCGGCGGTCCCGTAGGGGCCGGTGCAGAGGGTCTTCGGCATCTCGAAGACCCCCTGGTCGCCGATGATCGCCAGCATCAGGAGGCGCGACGCGTCGCCGCCGACGGCCTCCATGTAGAGGTCGTGGATCTCGACCATCCACGCCTTGACGTAGTCCTGGGTGTCCTCGTCGGTGATCATGACGACGAAGAGGAGCGAGTCGTCGCGGAGGAAGCCCTCGTTGGCCGGGTCGAGGAGGGCGAGGGCGCCGTTGAGCGCGGTGTGCTCGTCGACCCCCGAGCGGGTCGCGCCGATGCAGGCGAATTGCTCCTCGAGGAGCGGCGAGGGCCCGACGATCCAGCGCTGGCCCTCGGGGAGCCCGCAATCGGTCTCCGGCGACTCGGGCTCGACCGGGAAGCCGGAGTGGGTGTGGAGGAGCGAGACCCCGGGCTCGCTGGTGACGACGCCGACGTGGAAGTCCTCGACGTCAGTGAGCTCGGCGAGGAGGGCGTCGGTGAACTCGGCGAAGACCGGCGGCTCGCCGCCGAGGCCCGAGAGCGCGGCCTGCTCGTCCTTCATCGAGAGCGAGCCGTCGATCACGAAGAGCACGTCGATCCGCTTGCAGCCCTCGGGCTGCGGGAGGTCGGGGACGTAGTCGCGGTCGTCGCAGGCGCCGATCGCCTGGTCGGCGAACTTGTCGAGCGCCTTCGGCAGGGCGTTGTAGCGGAGGTCGTAGTGGCGCGAGCGCGGCCCCAGCGAGAGGGCGAAGAGCGGGAGCTCGTCGGCCTCCTTGCCGTAGGTCATCGTCGCCACCCGCCGGCGATCGCCCTGGCCGACCAGGCGGAGGTAGGCCTCGCTGGTCATCCCGGGGCGGCTGTACATCCCGCCAAGCTGGTCGTCGCTGCCCGAGAGGAGGAGCGCGAGGCCGGTCGCGTCGTCGGCTGGCCAATCGGCCAGCTCGAGGATCGGGAACATGAGCCCCGAGAAGATCCAGTCGCCCTCGTCGATGTCGGAGGTGTAGGCGAGCGCGGCCTCCATCCGGCAGTCGAGCGCCTCGAAGGCGGCCGGGTCGACCTCGAAGCCCTCGCCCCAGGTGAGGATCGGCCCGCCCGGGCAGCCGGGGGGATCGAGCATGAACTCGGTGCCGGCGTTCGGCTGCACCCGCACCCTGGCGCCGGTCTCGGTGACCAGGCGATCGAAGAGGGCGGCGAGCGCGTCGCGGCTCGGGTAGTTGTAGATCGGCGCCAGCGGGTCCATCACCAGCGACACGTCGATCGCCGGGCAGAGCACCTCCTTGGGGCCGCCGCTGGTCCCCTCGCTCTCGCCCCCGCTGGCGCTGCCGTCGCTCTCGCTCGCGCTCGCGCTCGCGCCGGTCGTCGACGGGCCGCTGACGGTCACGGTGGCGATCCCGGTGGTCTCGCCGGCGCTGGCGCTGGCGGAGCCCGACCCGTCGTCGGCGCAGGCGATCAGGGCCAGGGCGGCGGCGAGGGCCGCGGCGGGGGCGAGCGCGCGTGGACGGCGACGGGGCAACACCGATCACCCTACACGATCGCCGACGCGAGCGCCCGCGGGGGCGCGAGCTCGCCGCGCCTAGGCGGCGACGCCCGGGAGCGCGGCCCCGCGGCGGGCGATCATCGCCCCGAGCGCGAGGGCGAGGCGCGGCTGGGCGTGGAGCACCGCGAGGAGGGCGCCCTGGCCGATCTCGTAGACCACCGCGCCCTCGAGCGCCCGCACCGTCGCCCCCCGCTTGCCGTCGCCGAGGGCCGCGAGCTCGCCGAAGAGCGCGCCCGATCGGAGGACGCCGAGCCGGCGATCGCGGCCGTCGGCGCCGCGGCGGACGACCTCGACCTGACCGCTGGCGACGACGAAGATCGACTCGCCGACCTCGCCCTGGCGGACCAGGCGTTGGTGGTGGATCGCGTCGATCCGGCGGGCGGCGGCCGCCAGCCAGCGGCGCTCGGCGTCGCCGAGGAGCGCGAGCTCGGGGGCGGCGGCGAGGGCCTCGCTGACCTCGGCGAGCGCCGGGATCACCGGCGGTCCGGCGTCGCCGTGGCCGTCCGCCCGCTGGAGCTCCTCCCAGCGCCGGCGGTCGCCGACCATCAGCGCCTCGAGGAGGCTCGCCGAGGGCGGCACGCACTCGTCGCCGGTGAAGTCGATGAGGCCACGCGCCCGCGCCCACTCGGCGACGTGGTTCATCGACGCGCGGTAGAGCCGGCAGGCCGCCGGGAAGAGCCCGTCCTGATCGCCGAAGAGCGCGCTGAGGCGGGCGGGCACCCGGGCGCCGCCGAGGAAGGGGAGCTGGCCGCAGCGGTGCCAGCGGAGCTCCTCGGCGGTCGCCTCCGGGAGCGCGCCGAGCTCGGGGAAGGCCTCGCCCGCGCGCCCGAGGACGGCCCGCTCGGCGTCGCGGAAGACCCGGTGCCAGGTCTCCTGGGCGTCGCGCTGGTTGGCGCCGGCGAGGAGCATCGCCGCCTTGAGGTCCTCGTGGTGGGCCTCGAGGAACGCGCCGATCGCCCGCTCCTTGCGGCGGAGGTTGCCGAGGCCGACCGGGCCGGCGGCCCAGAGCCCGGTGCGCGCCGGGGCGATGTGGCGCTCGGCCCAGACCCCGCGCCAGGCGTCGACGTCGAGGTGGCGGCGGATCGCCGCGAAGCAGGGGGCGTGGTCGACGGCCGCCCACTCGTCGGCGCTCAGGAGATCGGGGTGCTGGTCGCGGACCGCCATGGCGATCCCGAGGCCGGTGAGGAGCTCGAGGTAGAGGCCGACCCGGAGGAGCCAGCGGGGATCGGCGAGGTGGGTGGTGTGGACGTCGAGGTCGCGGCGGATCGCGTCGAGGTAGGCGCGAGCCTTGGCCATGCCGATCGCCAGCACCGGGTACCAGGGGTGGTGCTCGACCCGGAGATCGTCGCGGCCGAGGGCGCTCGCCTGGGCCGCGAGATCGGCGGGGAGGAGGCGCTCCAGCACCCGCTCGTAGAGCTCGCCGATCCGCCCGAGGTCGTAGATCTCGACCTCGGCCTGGTCGCCGGCGAGGAGGAGGTCGCCCCGGCGGAGGCCGAGCTCGATCCGCAGGCGGCGGTGGAAGTGGGCGCGGAGCTCGAAGGCGCCCGCCCGCGCGGCCGCGAGGAGGGCGGCGCGGGGGACCACGGCGACCGCCCGCAGGCGCCCGGGCGCGAGGACGAGCGGCTCGAGCACCGGGCCGCGCGGGCCCTGGGTGAGGCGCTGGAGGGCGAGGGGGCCGCAGGCGCCGGTGAGCGGGCGATCGTCGGCGCCGCAGGGATCGAGGAGGGTCGCCCGCATCTCGACCTCGAGGCCGTCGATCTCGGCGGGGACCTCGAGGTCGAAGAGGAGCCAGAGCTCCTGGCCGCCGTCGGGGTTGTCATCCGCGTCGGCGTCGGCGCGCGAGTCGATGTAGTCGACGTGCTCGGAGCAGCCGGAGCCGGGGCAGCGGAGCTCGTCGAGGGGGCGACGGCCGGCCTCGAAGGGGATGATCCGGAGGCCAGGGCGGGCCGGCTCGGCGTCGCCGCCGGCCGCGTCGCCGCGCCCCGCGTCGTCGGCCGCCAGGCTCTCCTCGAGGAGGCGGCGGCGCTCCGCCGGCGGGAGGGCGCGGAGGGCGTCGCGCCAGAGGTCGACCAGCGAGGGGGTGAGCAGCGTCGTCATGCCGACCTCGCGTTGCACCCCGGTCGCCACCGGCCCCGCGGCGGTGATCATTGAGGAATTTGCGCGCTCGCCGGGTGCGCGCGGGGTCGGCCGGATGCGCGCTCATCGGCCGCGCATCACCCCCGCGCGCGCCCCGAGCGGGGCCGCGGAGCCCCTGGTGGCGGGTCTGCGGGGGATCCGCAGAGATCGAGCAGAGGCGGCCGAGGCGCGATACCCTGCGCGCCGTGACCGGCGGCCGGATCGACAACGAGCGCGAGGTCGTCCGGCGGGCGGCCGCCGGCGACGTCCGGGCGTTCGAGACGATCTACCGGACCTACGCCCCGGTCCTCTTCTCCTATGTCCTGGTGCCGATGCTCGGCGACCGCGACGACGCCCAGGACTGCCTGCGCGACACCTTCCTCTCCGCCCACAAGCACATCGCCAACTTCCAGTGGCAGGAGTCGGGGATCTACCCCTGGCTCAAGACGATGGCCAAGAACAAGGCGCGCGATCTGCTGCGGGCGTCGGGTCGCCGTCAGCGCCTGCGGGGGGCCTTCGCCGAGCACAGCGATCACGTCACGGAGGAGGCGAAGAACCCGGCCGAGGAGGCGCTCCAGCGCCAGGCGCTCCGCCAGCGCATCGACGCGATCCTCGAGACCCTCAACCCGCGCTACGCGACCGTCCTCCGCCTGCGCCTCCTCGAGGATCGGAGCCGCGAGGAGTGCGCCGAGCTCCTCGAGGTCAAGGTCGGGACCCTCGACGTCCTCCTCTTTCGCGCCTGCAAGAGCTTCCGGGCCGCCTGCGAGAAGCAGGGCCTGGCGGTCTCCCTCGGGGGTGCTGCATGAATTTCATCCTCCAGCGTAAGCCGGCCCCGGCGGCCGGCGTTCCGACCCACGACGAGCGACAGGAAGCCGATGTCTGACCAGCCCCACGACCGCAAGGCGCGAAAGGACGCCCCCCGCCAGGTCCTCGACCCGGCCTGGGAGGACGAGCTGCGCGCCGGCCAGGAGCAGGAGGGCGAGGCCGGGAGCGTCGACGCGGAGCTCGCGGTCCTCCACCTCCTCCGCCACGTCCGCGAGCCCGAGGCGATCGCGGCCCCGGATCTCGACGCGCTCTGGCGCTCGATCGAGCCGGCGATCACCCCGCTCCGCTGGTACCAGCGGGCGTGGTTCTTCTGGGGCGCGTCGGCGGTGGTCGGCGCGACCGCGGTCCTCCTGGTCCTTCGGACACCTGGCGGCGGCCTCGTCGATCACGAGGAGTCGGCGCCGAGCCAGCGGGTCGCCGCGAGCTCCGAGGCCGCGCCCGCGGGCGAGCGGGTCGCCCTCGGCGAGCGCGCGCCGACCCAGACGGCGACGTCGCGGCCGATGGGGAGCGCCCCGGCGTCGGCGCCCGCCGCCGAGGCGACGCCGAAGTACGACGCGCCCGCCCGCGACGCGGCCGCGGCCACGGCCACGGCCACGGCCGAGGCCGGCGACGGCGACATGGCCGGAGGGGCAGGTCGGTCGGCGAAGGCGGCGGAGGTCGCCGAGATCGCGGAGGCCGAGCCGGTCGAGGAGGCCGAGGCGGCGGACGAGCCCGCGCCCGCGCCCCCGCCTGCGCCCGCGCCCCAGCCCATCACCAACGACGCCCCGACCACCCTCGCGGCCGCGCCCTCAACGGCCGCGATGATCGAGGAGCAGTTCGCCCTCCTCGAGCCCGGCGCCCGCCGGGAGCTCGCTGGCCGCGTCGATCTCGGCCGCGCCCAGGCCCGCGACCACCTCCTCGCCACCGCACGCGGAGCGCGATCATGAAGCGCCTCTCTCCCACCGTCACCCTGGTCGTCGGCCTCATCCTCGGCGGGCTCGTGACCTACGCCGGCCTCCACGTCGGCGGTCGCCTGGCGCCGCGCCCCGAGCGTCCTGACCTCCTCCTCACCCTCGGTCAGACCGTCGACGCCGAGCAGCGGCGGATCGACCTCCTGATCGCCGAGGGGCGCGACGCCGAGGCGATCGCCGCCCTCGAGGCGCTGCGCGGCGGCCCCTGGCCGGAGGGCGGCGCCGGCGGAGCGACCGCGGTGATCCTCCGCCACGACGTCTACGGTCAGCTCCTGCGCCTCCGCCTCGATCACCCGAAGGTCGACGCGCGGACGCCGGACGAGCTCCTGGCGATCGCCGACGCTGGCCTCGGCCCGGAGGCGGCGACGATCGAGGCCAACGCCTTCACGGCCCGCCTCATCGCCATCCGCGGCGAGATCCTCGAGTCCCTCGGCCGCGACGACGAGGCGCTCAGCGCCTACGAGAAGGCCCTCGACATCAACCGGGCGCTCCTCCAGCGGGCGCTCGGGGAGGGGGGGATGTGATGTCCGCCACCTCCGATGTCGAGCGCCGGAGATCGCCGTCGATGGTCGCTGCGTTGTCGTCGACGATGCTGACGATCCCACGCGAGCTCCGTCGCCGCGGCCACGCCCTCCCCTGGTGGGTCGCGGCCCTCGTGATCGCCGCGCTCTCCAGCGGCTGCGCCCAGAAGGCGAGCCACGAGGCGCAGGCGCCGGGGATGGACGCCGGCGGCCGCGAGCTCTCGCTGGTCGAGCTCGAGATGGAGCTCGACAGCAACGAGCGGCGCCTCGAGCGGGCCGGCGTCGCCCTCCCGCCGCCGCGCCTCGCGGGGTCGACGGCGACGAGCTCGGGCTCGACCCAGAACTACGCGCGGGCGCCCGCCGAGTCGGGCGGCGACGCCGACGCGGCCGGGGTCGACGAGGCCACGGGCCCCGAGTCCGCGCCCGCCCGCCCGGCCGAGCCGGCGCCGGCGGTCGAGGAGTCGGTGACGACCAGCAAGGCGAGCTCCACCCGCGATCGTCGGCGTGAGCGTCAGCAGTGCGACGACGTCTGTGACCTCGCCGGCTCGATCTGCGGCCTCGAGGATCAGATCTGCGGCCTCGCGACCCGGCACCCCGGCGAGGGGCGCTACGCCGAGGTCTGTGAGCGGGCGGCGGGCGACTGCCGGGCGGCCTCGGAGGCGTGCCATGCCTGCGGCTGAGCGTCGAGAGCGGCGCCTCGATCGCCCTGAATCACATGTCCGCGAGGACATGTTGGCTCGGCCCTCGTGGCGGCCGCGTGTCACCATCGCCGGCCTCGTCGCCGGGGCCGCGCTGGCGCTCGGCCTCGTCGCCTGCGCGAGCAAGTCGATGCCCTCGTCGCTGGTCGCCCCGGCGGGCGAGGCCGCGGCGGCGCCCGCCGACGACGCGGCCTTCGCCGCCGATCTCGAGGCCGAGCGCGAGGAGGACGCCGACGGCGCGGCGGTCCTCGACGCCGCGCCCGGGGGGGCGGAGGAGGCCGAGCTCGCGCTCGCCGACTACGAGCGCCTCCTGGTCGAGCAGGAGCTCCGCCTGCGGGCGGCCGGCGTGCCGCTGGCCGGCGACGCCGAGGCCCAGATCGCCGCGAAGACGCCGAGCGGCGGCGAGGCGAGCACCGGGGCGATCGGCGGGACCAAGCGCGGCGACAACGCGCCGCGCCCCGAGCCGCCGGTCGCCACCAAGCCGAGCACCGCCTCGCGGCCGACCGAGAAGAAGGTGCCGAAGTCGAAGTCGACCGGGAGCGCGTCCGGTGGCTACGGTGGCGGCGCCGGCAAGGCCGCTGGCGACGTCGCGGCCGACGGCTCCGGCGACGCCTGCCTCACGGTCTGCGATCTCTCGGCCGCGACCTGCGACCTCGCCGATCGGATCTGCGGGCTCGCGGATCGCCACCCGGGCGAGGAGCGCTACTCCCAGGTCTGCGGTCGCGCGCGCGAGGACTGTCGAATGGCCAGCCAGGCCTGTGAGGCCTGCGCCGCCTGAGCCGATGCCCGCGGCCCTGCGGATCGCCCACCGGCTCCCGCGGACCGAGGCCGAGGGCCCCGGCCGCCGCTTCGCGCTCTGGGTGCAGGGGTGCTCGCTCGCCTGCCCGGGCTGCTGCAACCCCGAGCTCTTCCCGCGGACCGGCGGCTCCTCGGTCGCCGTGCCGACGCTGGTGGAGGAGGTGCTCGCGGCCCGGCGCGATCACGCGCTCGACGGGATCACCGTGATCGGCGGCGAGCCCCTCGAGCAGGCGCCGGCGATCGTCGAGCTCGCGCGCGCGCTGCAGGGGCGCGGCCTCGGGGTGATCGTCTTCACCGGGTTCACCTGGCCCGAAGTGCAGGGTCGTATCGGCGGCGATCGTCTGGTGGGGGCGATCGACACCCTGGTCTGCGGTCGCTTCGACCGCGGGCGGCGCGAGCCGGCGATCGGCGGCCGCCGCTTCATCGGCTCGCGGAACCAGACCCTCCACCACCTCAGCCCGCGCTACGCCGAGCCGGCGCTCTGGCGGGGGCCGCCGGCGCTCGAGCTCCGGATCACCCCCGAGGGGGCGATCGAGGTCAGCGGGGATCCGGGGCTGGGGGCCCGCATGGCTCGCCGAGTCCGGGGTAATTCCCGATAAAATACGGCTTATTGCTGTTTATATGTCGCCGACTTTTTGTTTGAAGGAGGACTGCCTGGCGCCTAGTCTGGACCACATCGACGTGTGTGGCGGGTGATTCAGCCCGCTATTAACACATAAAAAACAGGAAATTCGACGATGGTCCAGGAAGCCCGCCACGACACCCACTACTCCCGCGCCGAGGACGTCGAGGAGTTCGTCCGGATCCTCGAGGCCTACGAGCGCGGCGAGATCTCGGCCGAGGACTTCCGGGCCTTCCGCCTCACCCGCGGGGTCTACGGCCAGCGCCAGGCCGACGTGAACATGATCCGCGTCAAGTTCGCGGGCGGGGTGATGAGCGCCGCCGCCCTCCGGGTCGCGGCCGAGGTCGCGGCCGAGCACGCCGCCTGGCGCAAGGGACATGTCACGACCCGCCAGAGCATCCAGTTCCACAACCTCCAGCTCGCCGAGACCCCGGCGCTGATGGCCCGCTTCGCGGCGGTCGGCGTGACCACCGTCGAGGCCTGCGGCAACACCGTCCGCAACATCACCGGCTGCCCCTTCGCCGGGGTCTCGCCGACCGAGGCCTTCGACGTCACCCCCTACCTCCAGGCGACCGTCCGCCTCTGCCTCCGCGCGCCCTGGGCGAACGACCTCCCGCGCAAGTTCAAGATGGCCTTCGAGGGGTGCAGCCACGAGGACCACGCCCAGACCGCGATCAACGACGTCGGCTTCCGGGCGAAGATCCGGGAGGGCGTCCGCGGCTTCGAGGTCTTCGTCGCCGGCGGCCTGAGCACGAGCCCGCGCCCCGGCTACCGCCTCCACGACTTCATCCCGGCCGACGAGCTCCTCGGCCGGGTGGAGGCCCTGGTCCGCCTCTTCGGCGACCTCGGCAACCGCAAGAACAAGGCCCGCGCCCGCCTCAAGTACGTGATGAAGAAGCTCGGCGAGGACGGCTTCCGGGCGGCCTACGACGCCGAGGTCGCGAAGATCGCCGAGGCCGGGCGCCTCCACCAGCCGATCGAATTGCCGCCCGAGGAGAGCGCGCCGAAGGCCCGCCCGGACGCGCTGGTCGGCCCCGCGGCCGCCGAGGACGACCCCGAGTACCGGGCGTGGCTCCGCTGCGTCGATCCCCAGAAGCAGGAGGGCTTCGCGACCGTGACGGTCAAGCTCCACCGCGGCGACGTGACGGCCGAGCAATTCGCGGCCCTCGCCGGGATCGTCGAGCGCTTCGCCGACGGCACCCTGCGGACCGGCAACCGCCAGAACCTGATGATCCGCTGGGTCCGGAACCGGGCGCTCCCGCGCCTCTACGTCGCCCTCCGCGAGATCGGCCTCGCCGACGCCGGGGCCAACACGATCCACGACATCGTCTCGTGCCCGGGCGCCGACACCTGCAACCTCGCGGTCACCTCGAGCATGAGCCTGGCGTCCCACCTCACCCGCTTCCTCAAGAAGCCGGGGGCGTCGGCGGAGAGCGTCGAGCTCGCGCGCGGGCTCGACATCAAGATCTCCGGGTGCCCGAACTCCTGCGGCCAGCACCACGTCGCGGCGATCGGCTTCCACGGGACCGTGCGCCACGTCGGCGGCGGCCGCCAGGTGCCGGAGTACCAGCTCCACCTCGGCGGCGGCTTCGACGAGGACGGCGTCCACTTCGGCCGCCACATCGTCAAGATCCCGGCGCAGCGGAGCGGCGAGGCCCTCCTCGCGCTCCTCGATCTCTACCGCGACGAGCGGGAGGAGGGCGAGGACCCGCGGAGCTTCTTCAGCCGGGTGAGCAAGGAGGAGGTGATCGCCGCGCTCGGCGACAACGTGCTGGCGAGCGACTTCTCCAACCTCCGCGACGGCGACACCTCGGACCTCGGCCAGGATCCAGGCAAGGCGTTCAACGTGGCGATCGGCGCGGGGGAGTGCGCGGCCTGAGCGGGCGCCTTGACAGGGCGCGAGGGCGCGTCTTCTCATGGGGTCGTGCGCGGTGCTTCGTGCGGCCCACCTGAGCGAGCCTACCGGCCGCGAGCTGGCATGCCATCCATGTCTCTTGAGTCATGGAGGGGGGCGCGCGGGTGGTGAGCGAGCGGCAGGAGGATGACCGCGGCCGCCTCAAGCGGCGGGCGCTGAGCTTCTCGCTGACCGTGGTCGCGGCCGCGCTGGTGATCGGCAGCCTGCCGCTCACGCTGCCGCTCATCGCCCTCGTCGACCTGGTCCGCCGGCGCCGCTTCGCCTGGACCCGGGCGCTCCTGATGGTCGCCTGGATCCTCGTCGGCGAGTGCTGGGGGATCCTCGTCCTCTTCGGCCTCTGGCTGGTGAGGCCGCTCCTCGGGCGCGAGCGCTTCGCGGCCGCCAACTACGCGGTGCAGGCGGCCTGGGTGCGCTCGCTCCTCGCCGGCGTGCGGGCGCTCCAGTCGATGGCGCTCGAGGTCCGCGGCGCCGAGGCGGCGCGCCGCGGCCCCTTCCTGATCCTCGCGCGCCACGTGAGCACGGCCGACACCCTCCTGCCGATCACCGCGATCACGGCGCCCTTCGGCCTGCGCCCGCGCTACGTCCTCAAGGCCGAGCTCCGCTGGGATCCCTGCCTCGACCTCGTCGGCCACCGGGTCCCCAACGCCTTCGTCCGCCGCGGCGCCGGCGCGCGCGAGGTCGAGCGGAGCGCGGCCCTGGCGGAGGGGCTGGGCCCGCGCGACGTCGTCGTCGTCTACCCCGAGGGGACCCGCTTCACCCGGCGCGCGCAGGCGCGGCGGCTCGCGGAGCTCGAGGGCCGCGATGATCCGCTCCTCGCCCAGGCCCGGGCGCTCCGCCACACCTTGCCGCCGCGGAGCGGCGGGGTCCTCGGGATCCTCCGCCGCGCGCCCGGGCTCGACGTCGTCTTCCTCGCCCACGTCGGCCTCGAGGGGGCGCGCGACGTCGGCGATCTCCTGGCGGGGCGGCTCATCGGCCAGCGCATCGAGGTCGAGATCCGGCGGGTGCCGGCGGCCGAGATCCCAGCCGACGACGAGGGGCGCCGGCGCTGGCTCTTTGAGGAGTGGGCGCGGATCGATCGCTGGGTCGCCGAGCGGAGCGCCGCCGATCCTGGCTAGCCGCCGAAGCGGCGCGCCAGGCAGGCGAGGGCCTCTTCCCGGCCCTTCGGCTGCCTGACCACGCCACCCCATCCCTCGCGGAGACGGAGCGCGCGGACGCATCGGGGCGCGCAGACGAGGTCGACGTCCGCGAGGTCCGCCAGCGAGCGGACGCTCCGCAGGGCGATCGACGCGAGGGTGAGGCCGGCGTCGTCGACCCTGAAGTGGGCGACCACGGCGACCGGCCCGGCCCCGCAGGCGCAGGCCCAGGAGGCGTCCTCCTCGCAGAGGGTGAGCGATCGCGCGGGCAGCGGGTGGCGGAGGCGGAGGTAGTAGCCGCGATCCTCGTCGCGCTCGCGCCACGGAGAGGGCCCGCCGATCCGCGAGCCCGGCCGGAGGACGCCGCCCGCCCAGCCCTCGCCGAAGATCGAGGTCACGTAGCCGGGGTGGCTGTACATCGTCCAGAGCCGGCGCTCGCGGGCGTCGCCGCACGCCTCGCATCGAGCCTGGCCGATGAGCCAGGTAAATCCGGCAGGCGGCGGTACGAACCACGTCTCGTGCCCCTCAAAGCGCAAGGCGAGCGCCGCCCGCAGCGCCTCAATTCGCGCGCTCTCGGGCGCCGCGGCGAGCTCCTCGACGTCATCCCAGGGCGAGTCCACATCAAACATCCCGTCGCGGTCGGCGAGGTCGACCCGGGCCGCGGCGTCGTCCTCCAGGAGGTCGAGGAGCTCAATCTCCAGCAGCTCGACCTCCGCGGCCGCGTCGTCGAGGCGAAAGCGGAGGAGGGTGACCAGCGGCCGCCCGCACGAGCAGGCGAATTGCTCCCCGAGGTCGGGGAGGAGGGTCAGCTCCCCGGGCACCCCGCGCGCCCGCACCCGCCACCACTCGTCCTCCCAGATCGCCGCCTCGAGCATCGACGAGGGCCGAAAGCCGACCGGCTGCGGCCGCCCGACCGCGAGGTCGCGCATGCAGTGCTCGCCGAAGTCCGGGTCAAAGACCTTGGTCTGCCCGCTGAAGAAGTGGATCGCCCGACAGGCCGGACAGCGCGCCTGCCCGCGGTACACGTCAAAGGCGCCCACACACCGAGGATAGTCGATCGCGCGCCGCCCCCTTGAAGAAGGCGCACCTGTTGACTGAGGAGCTCGTGGACTCGCGTTTGTTGACTGAGACCAGCCCTCGTCGCTGACCCCTACGCGGTCCGAAGGCGCCCCATCCCGCCCTCGTCCCACGCCCATGACTCCCCAAGCGAAGGCCGAGCGCGCCGCTCGGGCGGGGTCCAGGGGCCCTCGAGAGCGAGTCGCGCAGGGCGTTCGTCGACGAAGTCGACGGACGACCGAGCACCTGTGTGAGCGACGAGGGCCCCTGGGCCCCGCCCCCCACGACTCACTCCGAATCCCCTCTCCCTCAGCGCCGCCCCAGGCCGCAGCCCCTAGACCGCGGCCCCGCCGGCCGCCGCCAGCGTCCGGGCGATCCGCACGAGGAGCACCAGGAGCACGATCCCAAGGACGATCGCCACCGCGACCTTCGGCCGCTCCCGCACCAGCCAGCGGATGTCCTCGAGGATCATGTAGAGCGCCGGGATCAGCAGCAGGATCACGAAGGTCGCGAACATCACCCCGAAGCCGAGCGAGATCGCCATCGGCACCAGGAACCTCGCCTGCACCGAGGTCTCGAGGATCATCGGCATCAGCCCGAAGAAGGTCGTGACCGAGGTCAGGAGGATCGGCCGAAAGCGCCGGCACCCTGCGTTGAAGATCGCCTCCTCGGCCGATTGCCCGGTCTCGCGGAAGCGGTTGCAGGCGTCGAGGAGGACCAGCGAGTCGTTGACCACCACGCCCGAGAGCGCGACGATCCCCATCATCGAGATCACGCTGAGGTCGTAGCCCATCAGCAGGTGGCCGATCATCGCGCCGACGACCCCGAAGGGGATCGCCACCATGACGATCGCCGGCTGGATGTACGAGCGGAAGGGGATCGCCAGGAGGATGTAGATCGCGATGAGGGCGATCTTGGCCCCGGTCTGGAGCGAGCCCAGGGAGTCCTGCTGCTCGCGGTTCTCGCCGCCGAAGCCCCACTGGAGGCCCGGGTAGCGGTCGGGGAGATCCTTGAGGATGTCGGCGCTGAGCTTCTCGCGGACGACCCCCGGGGTGATCGCCGAGCCCTCGCGGACGTCGGCGGTGACATGGATGATCCGGCGGCCGTCGGCCCGCTCGATGAGCGGCCACGAGCGCCCGCGCTCGAGCTCGGCGACCTCGGTGAGCGGCACCTCGCCGCCCTGCGAGGTGCGGACCAGGAGCTCCTCGATCGTGTACTCGGTCCGCCGCTCGGCCTCCGGGAGGCGAGCGACGACCTTGACCTCGTTGCGCCCCTCCTGCTGGCGGAGCGCCTCGGCGCCGAAGAACGAGGAGCGGACCTGCCGGGCGACGTCGGTCGCCGTCAGGCCGAGGCCGCTCGCCTCCGGCCGCAGGGTCAGGTTGATCTGCGGCTTGCCGGTGTCGAGGCCGTTCTGGATGTCGAAGACCCCGGCGATCGACGAGAGCGACGCGACCACCTCGGCCGACGCCTGGTCGAGGATCTTGTTGTCGGCGTGGCTGAGCTCGATGTCGATCGGCATCCCCGCGCTCGGGCCCATGTTGGCCGAGAAGGTGAGGTTCTTGGCCTCGACCACCGGGCCGACCTTCTTCCGCCAGACCGCGGCGAAGTCCGCCGACTCGAAGTCGCGCTCGTCGCTCGGGACCAGGTACATCATCACCGACGCCTTGTGGCCGCCGGTGACCCCGCTGGCCGCCGGGCCCGGGCCGAAGCTCGCCCCGGCGCCGCCGATCTGCGAGTAGAGGCCGCGCTTGTCGTCGTCGGAGCCGAGCTCGGCGAGGGTCTCGTTGGCGGCCTTGAGGAGGCGGGCCTCGACCGCCTTGGTCTGGTCGACCGAGGAGCCGAAGGGGAGCTCGATCGACGCGGTGATCACGTCGCCGTCGAGCTTGGGCATGAAGCGGAAGCCGAGGCGGCCGCCGGCGAAGACCCCGGCGGTCAGGATCAGCGAGCCGATGCCGATCGCCAGGACCGCGTAGCGGTACTGGAGGCAGCGGCGGAGCACCGGCGCGAAGCGGCGCTCGATGAAGCGCTCGAGGCCGCGGCTCACCCGCTGCTGGAGGTGGTGGACCCGCCCGTAGAGGCCGGTGTCCTTCGCCTTCTTCAGGTGCCCGAGGTGGGCCGGGAGGATGAAGAGCGACTCGAGGAGCGAGATCACGAGGACCGAGAGGACGATCGTCGGGATCACCCGGAAGAGCTTCCCGGAGAAGCCGGGGACGAAGAAGAGCGGCGCGAAGGCGACACAGGTGGTGGCGATCGAGAAGACCACCGGCGTCGCCACCTCCTTGGCGCCGTTGATCGCCGCCTCGATGTAGGAGACCCCGCGCTGGGTCTGCTCGTAGATGTTCTCGCCGACGACGATCGCGTCGTCGACCACCATCCCGAGGGTGACGATGAAGGCGAACATCGAGATCATGTTCACCGACACGTCGAAGGAGGGCATGAAGAGGAGCGCCCCCATGAACGAGATCGGGATCCCCATGGTCACCCAGAAGGCGAGGCGGATCTCGAGGAAGAGCCCGAGCGCGAGCATCACCAGGATCAGCCCGGCCTGGGCGTTGCGCAGGAGGAGGTCCATGCGCTGCTGGTAGATCTCGGACATGTCGCGCCAGACCGCGATCTCGACCCCGGGCGGGAGCCAGCGGCGGATCTTCTCGATCTGCTCCTGGGCCCGCTTGGAGATGTCGACCGGGGTCTGGTCGCCGGTCCGGAAGACCCGGACCATCACCGCCGGCTTGCCCTCGAAGGCGGCCTGCTCATCGGTGTCGGCGAAGGTCTCCTCGACCGAGCCGAGCTCGCCGAGGCGGAGCTCGGTGCCGCTCTCGCTGGTGACGATCGGCAGGTCGGCGAAGCCGGCCTCGTCCTCGCGGCGCTCGTCGGTGCGGATCAGCACCTCGCCGCTGGCGGTCTTGACCCCGCCGCCGGGGAGCTGTAGCGCGGTCTGCGCGACCTTCTGGGCGATCTGCTCGAGGGTGAGGTTGTAGGTCCGGAGGGTCTCCTGCGGGACCTCGACGGCGATCTCCTTGGGCGGCGCGCCGGCGACATCGACCTGGGTGATCCCGGGGTCGGTGAGGATCTGATCGCGCGAGCGCTCGGCGAGCTCGCGGAGGACCGCCGCCGGCTGGTCGCCGTAGAGGACGATCGAGATCACCTCCGAGCGGTTGGTCACCTGCGAGACGACGGCCCGCTCGGCGTCCTTGGGGAGCGAGGTGACCCGGTCGACCGCGCCCTTGACGTCGGAGAGCGCCTTGGTCGGGTCGGCCTCGATCGTCAGCTCGACGTTGACCCGGGCGCTGCCCTCGGAGGCGACCGAGGTCACCCGCTTGACGCCGTCGAGGCCGCGGACGGCCTCCTCCATCGCCAGGATGATCCCGGTCTCGACCTCCGCCGGGCTCGCGCCGGGGTAGGGGACCGAGATCGAGATGACGTCGGCCTGGGTCTCCGGGAAGACCTCCTGGCGCACGCGCGAGGCCATGATGAGGCCGCCGACGATGAGCAGGAGCATCATCAGGTTGGCGGCGACCGGGTTGTTCGCCATCCAGGCGATCGCCCCACGGGCCGGCGATGAGTGCCCTGAACCCTCCATGACCTTCCTCCTGGCGAGTGCCGGCCGCGCGGCCGGGCGTGCGCGTTATCCCTTACCGGCGAGGCTGGTGAGCTCGCGCTGCGAGCCGCCGCCCTCGCGGTCGGCCTCGATCTCTTCGTCGACGATCACCTCGAGCCCCTCGGTCGGCGCCGGCAGCGGGGTGACGAGGACCGCCTCGCCCTGCCGGAGCCCCTTGGCGACCACCGAGTCGCGGTCGCGCCAGACCACGTCGATCTCGCGGCGGGTGAGCTTGGAGTCGGCGACCAGCCAGACGAACTTGCCGTCGACGAGCGCGCTCCGGGGGATCCGCACCGCGTCTTCGATCGCCTTGCCGGCGAGCTCGACCCGGACGTGGGAGCCGAGGAGGAGCGGGAGCGGCCGGTTGCCGATGTCGGTGCCGAGCGCGAGCGGGTCCTCGACGGCGATGAGGATGCGGGCCATCCGGCCGCGGCTGTCGACCGCCGAGAGGAGGCGCTCGATGTAGCCGCGGCGCTCGACCTTGACCCCCGGTCCGGCGTCGAGGACGACCTCGGCCGGCGAGCCCCGGAGGCCGGCGACGTTGATCCCGGGGATGTCGAGGTGGGCGAGGTTGGCGACCGGCACCGAGACCTCGACCCAGTAGCGGTCGACGTTGACCAGGGTCGCCAGGCGGGTCGACTGGGTGGCGAGCTGGCCGACCTCGATCGTCACCTCGCGGACGACCGCGTCGAAGGGCGCGCGGATCACCGACTTCGACTGGTCGCGCTTGGCCTTGGCGAGCTGGGCCTGGGCCGACGAGAGGCTCGCCTTGGCGCTGTCGATGTGGGGCTGGCGGAGGGCGAAGTCGCGGGAGTCCTCGTTGAGGTGCTGCTCGCGGCCCGCCCAGTCGCTGGCGGCGACGTCGCGGCGGCCCTTCTCGTCGGCCAGCGAGAGGCGGGCCTGGGCGATCGCGGCCTGCTGGGCGGCGATCGCCGCGGCCGCGTCGCGGGCGTCGATCCGCGCGAGGATCTCGCCCTCGGGGACGATCCCGCCGGGGATCAGGTTGTCGCTGCGGAAGGTGACGCGGCCGGCGATCTCGGGCTGGACGATCAGCTCGTGGGCGGGCTTGACCTCGCCCATCCCGTCGATCTCGACGTCCTGGGCGGCGGGGTGGGCGATCATCACGCGGACGCGGACCTCGGGCTTGACCTGCTCGGCCTTCTCGGGCTGCGGCCGCGAGACGATCATGAGGCCGGCGCCGGCGATCGCGACGGCGATCGCCAGGACGGCCAGGATGACGTTGAGCGCGACGGTGCGGCGGTTCATGGTGTCTCGGAGGCGGCGTCGCTCGCGGGTGCCGTGATAGCGCGACTTGGACCCGGCGGCCGCATTGTACGTGTCGCGACGGCCAGGCGCCGGATGTGAGGGAGCGCCAGGGGCATCCCCCTGGATCGCCGGCGGAGGCCTGCGCCGGCAGCGCAAAAGCGGCGAGAGGGCCTCTCGAGCCCCCTCGCCGCCTGCGTCGACCGGTCGCGGTCGCGGTGGTGACGGGCGTCTGCGCCCGCGGGCCGCCTAGCTCGGATCCGGCGCCGGCGTCTTCGGCCCGCTCTCCGGGAGCTCGGGCTTCCGGACGTACTCCTCGTCGACCGTGCCGTTGAGGGTCTCGAGGAAGGCGTGGAGGTAGCGGCGCTCGTCGTCGTCGAGCTTGCCCTTGGCCGTCTGGTACTCGGCCATGATGTTGAGCACGTCGTCGAGGGTCGCCGCCGAGCCGTCGTGGAGGTAGGGCGAGGTCCTGGTGACGTTGCGGAGGCCGGGCACCTTGAACGAGTGCTTGTCGGCCTCGTTGTTGGTGATCTTGAAGCGGCCCTCGTCCTCGGTCTTGTACTCCTTCACCGAGCCGAGCTTCTGGTACATCGTCCCGCCGAGGTTGGGGCCGGTGTGGCAGTTGGTGCAGCCGGCGTCGATGAAGAGCTGGAGGCCGCGGAGGGCGTCCGGCGGGAGGGCGGTGACGTTGCCCTTGAGGAAATCGTCGAAGGGCGACGGGGTGATCAGGCCGCGCTCGAAGGCGCCGATCGCCAGGCCGACGTTCTTGTAGGTGATCGGGTCGCCCTCGCCCGGGAAGGCGGCGGCGAACATGTCGGCGTAGCCGGGGATCGACTTCAGCACCTTGAGGACCGCGTCCTCGCTCGGCATCGCCATCTCGACCGGGTTGAGGATCGGCCCGAGCGCCTGCTCCTCGACGTCGGCGGCGCGGCCGTCCCAGAACTGCACGAAGTGGGTCGCGGCGTTGAGGACGGTCGGCGAGTTGCGATCGCCGCGCTGGCCCTTGTGGCCCGGCGAGGTCTTCTCGTTGTCGACGCCGAAGCCGTCGAGCTTGTGGCAGTTGTTGCAGGCGATGTCTTGGTTCTTCGAGAGGCGGGCGTCGTAGTAGAGCGCCCGGCCGAGGGCGACCTTCTCCGGGGTGATCGGGTTGGTCGCGCTATCAGCCCGCTCGGGGAGCGGCGAGAAGAACTTCTTGGCGGCGTCGAGGACCTGGATCCCAGAGATCGCCGGGGCGGCCTCGGTCTTCGGCTTGGCGGGCGCCTTGGCGGCGGCCTTGGCCGGCTTCTTCTCCTCGTCCTTCTTGCCGCAGGCGGCGGCGCCGAGGCCGAGGGTGATACAGGCGGCGGCCGCGAGGGCCCAGCCGTGGGAGCGTCGGGGGTGGTGATTTCGCGTGCTCATCTGCGCCTCGTGAAACGGGTGGGGGGATCGCGCGCGCGTGCGTTTCGCGTTCTGGGCGCCCTGGTAGGGGTCTTGCCCGAGGGCGCGCGCCCTGCGACGATACCGAAGCAATGGATCGGTTCGGCCCATTTTCACGCCCTGCGGCCTTGTGTCTCCTCACTGCGCTCCTCGCAGGCGCCGCCTGCGGCGGCGACGCGGAGCCGGCGATCGGCAATCGCCTCTGGGTCGACCATCTGCCCGCGGATCGCCGGGATCCGATCGCCGCGCTGATCGTCGGCGAGGCCGACGAGTCGGGGCGCACCTTCGGGGCGTTCTTCCAGGGGACCGCCTTCCGCGGGCGCTTTGACCTCTTCGAGTGGATCCCCGGCGATGACGGCGATCGGGCGACGATCAAGCTCCTCCAGGACGGGCGCGAGGCCCGGGTGAAGATCCACCGCTGCGAGCCCGATCCGAAGCTCGACTTCTGCGTCGAGCTCCGCGGTGATCCCCACGGCGTCACCCGCTACCAGTCGCGGAGGCGCTGGGGGGCCCGGGGGCGCCACGCCGATCCCGCGGGGATCGTCGCCAGCGTCCTCGCCGACGATCCCGAGCTCGCACCCGCCTTCGCCGACCCGCCGTGAGCGCGACCGAGGTCCAGGCCCTCCTCGAGCGGCTGGTCGCCCAGTTCGCCTCGCCCTACGACTTCCTCCGCGAGCTCGTCCAGAACTCGATGGACGCCGGGAGCGACCGGGTCGAGGTGGTGCTGGACGGCGAGCCGACCGACGACGGCGACGGGGTGGTCCACGTCCTCTCGATCGCCGACACCGGCGGCGGGATGGACGAGGCGATCATCGACGGCGAGCTCACCCGCCTCTTCGCCTCGACCAAGTCGGACGACCGGACGATGGCCGGCGGCTTCGGGATCGGCTTCGTCTCGGTCTTCGCCTGGCAGCCCGACGCGGTCCTGGTCCAGACCGGGCGGGCCGGCGAGGGCTGGGAGGTCGTGTTCTACCCCGATCGCCGCTTCGAGAAGCGGCGGCTCCAGGTCCCGGTCGAGGGGACGACGGTCACGCTCCTCCGCCGGGGGCCGGCGAGCGAGGGGCCGCGGATCGCCGAGGCGGTGCGGGACAGCCTCTGGCGATGGTGTCGCTATTGTCGCCTCGAGATCACCTTCGAAGATCTCACCGGCGATCAGCCCCTCGAGCTGATCCAGGACTCGCCGGCGGCGCTCGAGGGCGAGCTCGGGCTCAGCGAGGTCGCCGGCGACCACGCGATCCGGGTCGCCTTCGGGGTGCCGCCGCGGGCGACGCTCCTGCGGCGCGGGCTCATCCTCGCCGAGGGCAGCGTCGGCGAGCTCCTCCCCGAGCTCGCGGCGGCGATCGGCGAGGGGCGCGAGCACCTCCAGGTCTGGGTCGACTCGCCCTCGCTCCACACCACCCTCGCCCGCGACAAGGTGATGAAGGACGCCGGCCACGGGCTCATCGAGCGGCGGATCATCGCCGTCGTCGACGCGCTGCGGGGCCGCCTGGTGGCCGCGCTGGTCGCGAACACGGCGGCCGCCGGGCCCTGGACGAGCGCGCAGCAGCGCCGGCATGCCTTCCTCCACGGCCACCTCGCGCGCGAGCGCGGGCCGCTCGGGCCGCGCCTCGGCGAGCTGGCGGTGCTCCGCGAGCTGACCGGCGAGCGGGCGATCACCCCGGCCGCCCTCGGGCGGGCGCTGGCCGGGCGGCCGCTCCTCCACGCGCCGGCGCCTGACGCCCTGCCGGCGGCGGTCGCCGAGGCGCTCGGCCTCGCGCGGGCGGTCGCCTACCCGGTGATCGCCGGCGACGACGACGACCGGACCTGGCTCGGGCGCTTCGCCGCCGACCTCGGGATCGCGCTGGTGCCGGTCGAGCGCGCGCTCGCGACCATCACGCCGATCGCCGAGCCCGAGCCGGCCGCAGAGCTGGTGCGGGCGGTCGCCGAGCGCTCGCTGCGGGGGAGCGGCGGCCGCCTCGCGGGGATCGAGGTGGCGATCGGCGAGCTCCCCAAGGGGCGGGGATCGCCGGCGTTGATCTCGAGCGAGGTGGCCCGCGCGGGTGAGGCGGTGGTGGTGCTCCTCGGCGCGCCGGCGCCCCAGGGGCCGCTCCCGCGGATCTGGATCGATCAGGACGAGCCGCTCCTGCGGGTCGCCGCCAAGGCGGTGAAGGCCGCCCCGCGGCCCTCGCTCCTCGCCTTCACCGCGGCCCTCGCCGGGGCGCTCGGCCAGGCGATCGACGTCGGCGAGGTCGCCCAGACGATCGACACGATCCTCGGAGGCGGCGGATGAGCGGCCCGACCGCCCCGCTCCACGCCGACGTCGCGGCCGCGCTTGCGCGGCGCTCGCTCGCCGACGCCGCGGAGGGCGAGGGCGGCGGCGGCGACGAGCTCCGGCGCTTCACCGTCGCCCGCACCGAGGCGCTCCTCCACCTCCGGGCGATCCCGCGCGAGCCCTGGCGCTGGACCGTCGGCCTCCTCCAGGCCGCGCTCGCGGTCGCCCGGGTCGCCCGCGCCCAGGTGATCGCCCGCGACGAGGAGGCGGGGCGGGTGGTCGAGATCCACGTCGCCGTCCCCGGGGCCGCGCTGGCGACGGTCGAGCTCGGCGACCTCCTCCTCGCCGCCCTCGACGAGGCCCCCGGCGAGCTCGGCGAGCCGACGCCGGAGCTCGGCCTCGTCCGCTGGCGGGTCGGCGTCGCCGCGGCGCTCAACGCAGCCCTGTCCCAAGAGCCAGATGAGATCACCCTGGTCACGCCCTCGGGGTCGCGGATCCTCCGGCGCCGCGACGGGCAGGCGCAGCCGGGCCGCGATCCCTTCCGCGAGGTCCGCGGCGACGAGCGGAGCGCCGAGGGGACCTTCTCGGTCAAGATCCGCGAGCCGAGGCCGAGCTTCGGCCGCCGCCTCGCCGCCTTCCTCGCGCTCCGCGGGCCGGTCGAGGACGCGATCGATCGGGTCTGGCGCTCGGCGATGATCCTGGTCGACGACGACGCCGACATCCGCAAGGGGATCGACCTCCAGCGCCGCCTCCCGGGGGTCCGCGCCCGCCTCGGCGACCACGCGATCTGGGGGATGGTCCCCGAGCTCGGCGGCCCCTGGCTGGTCCGCGACGGCCTGAAGATCTTCGATCTTCGCCGCACCCTCAGCGAGGTCAACCTCGACCCGAGCTTCTTCGCCGGCTGGATCGAGTGCCCCTCGCTCCGCCTCACCGCCGACCTCGGCGGGGTCGCCCGCGACGGCGCCTACGAGCTCCTGATGGCCTGGCTCTTCGACGCCCAGGCCCACGCCTTCCCCGGCGAGGGCGGCCTCCCCAAGGTGATCTGGCCGACCGAGCTCGCCCACGTCGTCGCCGCCTCGGGGCGGCCGGTGCCGATCGAGGTGATCCGCGAGCGCGCGCTCGCCGGCTCCGACTTCCCCTTCGAGTGGGCCCACACCCGCGAGCTGGTCCCCGAGCGCGCGCTCGCCCGGGTCTTCGTGATCTGGCCCTCGGAGCTGGCGGCGCTGCGGCGGGCGATCCCGGAGCTCCGGCCGGTGCCGCAGCGCAACCTCGGCGATCACATGCGGCAGGCGCGGATCGACGTCAGCGGCCTCGCCGGGCGCTCGCTGCCGCCGCTGCCGATCGACCTCGCCGAGCCGCAGATCCGCCTCAGCGGCGGCGCGACCCTCAGCCTCGACCTCGAGGCCTACGTCCACGCCCAGTCGGCGGCGGTCGAGGGGAGCGTGGTGATCCTCGCCTACGGCCGGCGGATCGCCCAGAGCCGCGGCGATCGTCGCAACCTCCCCGGGGTGACGGCGCTCTGTCGGATCGACGACGCGGCGGTCGCGACCGGGGTGGCGCTCGACGAGCTCCGCGAGGATCGCCAGGCGCTCGACGAGATCCTCGAGCGCTGCCGGGTCGCCCTCGAGGCCGCCCGCGAGCGCCTCCTCGCCCACGCCTTCAGCGCCGAGAGCCCCTGGGAGGTCCCGCTGGTCCGGGCGAGCGCGAGCGCCCTCGATCCGGCCGCGCTCGGCCTCGCCTATCGCCGCGGCGAGGGCGGCCTCCGCCTGAGCTGGCGCGAGGGCGAGCTCGGGGGCCTCGCCGTCGGCGCGACCCGGGGCGGCGCCCCGCGGACCCTCACCGACGCGCTGATCTGTCTCCGCGACCAGGGAGGGATCCTGGTCGAAGAGCCAGGAAAGCGATGGCCGGCGCTCGAGCCGGCGGACGCCGACGCGCGGATCTGGAGCCTGACCCCCCACGGCCGCGAGCTCTGCGAGCGGGCGCTCGGGCCCCGGGCGCTCTGGCCGATGCCGACCGCGCTCGAGGGCCAGCTCCGGCCGATCCCGGCGGCCGAGCAGCGGAGCCTCCTGCTGATCCGGCGGGAGCGCGAGCGGCTGATGGCCAAGGCCGCCAAGGAGCCGCGGGCGCGGATCGCCCTGGTCGCCCACCTCCTGGTCGCGCGCGCGCTCGGGGTGGCGACCGAGGGGCTGGAGCGCGACCCGCTCTTCACCCGCTACGACCCGCGGGCGCTCTCGCCGAGCCGCCTGGTCTCGCTCGACGAGATCGCGGCCGAGGATCCGCCGCCCCGCCTCTGCCCGGCCGGCGCGGTCGGCCGCGGCCTCGTCGAGGTGGTGATCGAGGCGAGCCCGGGCGAGTCATTTCTCCTCCACGAGCTCCTCGGGCTCGCGCCGGCCTTCAGCGCCGAGGGCGGGGCCGAGGGCGGGGCCGCGAGCAGCGGCGTGCGGCCGGCGATCCGCCGCCACGCCCACGACCGCCCGCCGATCGTCATCCTGCCGGTGGCCGACGAGGTCGCGGCCGGGGCGCTGCGGATCGACGATCCCGAGGCGCGGGCGGCGATCGCCCTCTGGGCCGGCGGCCTCCACATCGACGACCTCACGCTCCCGCACCCGCTCGAGTGCATCGGCGGCCGCCTCTGGCTGACCCGCGCCGGCCTCAAGGCGGGGACCGAGCGCCTCGCCGCCCAGCTCCGCGGCCTCGCCCGCGAGCTGGTCCGGCGGGCGGTCGACGAGCGCCACCTCCACCCGCCGGAGAGCCGCGAGGCGGCGGCGATCGCCGCGCTCATCGAGCGCCTGCGGGCCGCGCCGCCGCGCGAGCGGGCGTGGATCGCCGACCTCCTGCCGGCCGCCGACGCCTCGCCGAACCGCCAGGCCGCGCTCGCGGCCTCGCTCAGCGGCCAGGCGCTCCGGCGCCTCCTCGGCGGCGGCGGTGAGCGCCTCACGCTGGCGCTCCGCCAGGCGCTCGCGCGGCCGGTGGTCCTCGAGACCGCCTTCCTCTCGTGGCGACCGGCGCGGATCGTCGAGGGCCCGGAGACCAAGGGGCGCTGGGTGCTCGAGCTCGGCAAGCGAAGCGCGACGATCCAGGCGGCGCTCGATCGCCAGGCCAACCTCGCCGCGACCTTCGACGCGGCCGCGCTCATCCTGGCGACGATCATGATCGAGGGCCGCGCCCAGGGGATCGCCGGCTGCGAGCCAGTCGCCGAGGAGGTCGCGGTCTATCGCCTCCTCGCGCTCGTCTTCGCCCACACCTAGCGCCGTTGGCGAGGCCCGGAGCACGCCCGGGATGACTCCGCGTCGCGGGCTCGCAAGCGACGACGAGCCCCGGCGCGGGGGCCCAGGTCAGTGGACGACCCCGAGGTGGCGCTCCGCGCAGGCGTCGCAGGTGTCGCCGCCGTGGGCCCACTCCGGCGGCGTCTCGGCGCCGCAGAAGCGGCAGACGATGAAGCGAGCGCGGCGCTCGTCGATGATCCGGTCGATGCTCGCGCGGAGCGAGGCGAGCGCGCTCATGTCTCCGCCGAGGATCTCGACGAGGGGGCGCGCCTCCACCAGGCGGTGGGCTGCCTCCGGCTCGTGCGGGTGCGGCCAGGTGATCCGGAACTCGAGGAGGTGGAGCGCGTCGCCGACGACCTCGAGGACGACGAGCCCCGGACTCCCGCCCTCGAGGGCTGCCCGGTCGAAGCCCCGCGGGTTCCAGGCGGGGCTGGGTGCCGTGTACGCCCGCTCGATCGGTCGGGACTCGACGATCGCCCCGAGCGCGTGGAGGCGCTCGGCCAGGGCCGCGCCCTCGCCCGCGGCGATCGATGCGGCGAGCTCGGAGGGCACCTCGATCGTCCTCGCCCGCGCGTCCCGCAGGGTGAGGGTCGGATCGTGCGCACGGAGGGCGCGGATCACCCCGACGCGATCCGGTCCGGCGTCGACGAGCACGAGGTCGACGATCGCGTCGCCGAGCACCTCCATCGGGGCTCGCGGGTTGAATTGCCCGGGGTCCGCGCGCGTCGCCCAGGTGCGGTTGAAGGGCGGCTGCTCGAGCTCCCAGTGCCACGGCTGCGGCGCCAGCCAGCGGAGGCGCGCGAGCGCGCTGGCCTGCGGGTTGGGCCGTGAGCGCAGGGACCAGAGCGCGTGACCCTCGGCGGCGAGCTCGGCGGCCAGGTGTTGGAGCGCGGGCGGGGCCGCCGCGACGAGCGCCTCGCGGAGGGCGATCCCGTCGGCCGCGCGCAGGGCTCGCTCGAGGATCACCGGCCCCTCGGCGGGCGCCGGGTAGGTGAGCACCGCGCTCGAAGGGGACCCCGCGCCTTGGTCGAGGATCGGCTCGCCGGCGCTGTAGAGGCAGGCCCGAAGCTGGCGGAGATCGTCGACCACGACGTCGACGCGGGCCGCGTCGCGCTCACCCACCCGGACGATCCAGGCGGGGTCGAGGGCCGCGGCGATCTCGAGGCGGGCCCCGTCGAGCTCGGCGAAGCGAGCGTCGCTTCGGGGGATCGCCGCGATCGCGTCGTCGACCTCGAGGAAGCGCGCGCCCGGGTGGCCGCGGCGGCGGAGCGCGTCGTGATAGGCCCGGCGCGCGGCCTCGTCGTCGGGGTCGCGCGCGAGCTGGTCGAGGAGCGTATCGTCGTCCACGGCGACGCCGATCCTAGCACTGAGGACATGTTCTTGTGGACAAGAGTCCGGCACTAGTTCGGCTCGCCGCCGAGGAGCGGCAGGAGCGAGCGCCCGTCGACCTCGGCTGGCGGCGTGATCCCCAGGAGCCCGGCGACGGTCGGCGCGACGTCGGTCGTGTGGACCGGCTCGGAGCGCGCCCCCGCCGGGATCCCGGCGCCGTAGACGATGATCGGCACCTGCGAGTCGTAGTCGTAGGGCGTCCCGTGGCTGGTCCCGCGGGCGCGGGTGTTGACCAGCCACCCGGGCGGCGGGACCACCTGGACGTCGGGGCTGCGCTCGGGGACGAAGCCGAGCTGGTAGCGGCGGAGCCAGGGCCGCCCGCCGCGGGCCGGATCGCCGGCGCCCGCGAGCTCCTCGTAGGTGAAGGCGTCGGCGACGAAGGGGAGGCGGCGGAGCTCGTCGGCGAGCGCCGCCCGCAGGGCCGCCGGCGCGATCCCGCGGGCCTCGGCGGCGGCGCTGTCGAGCCAGAGCCCCTCGCCGACGTCGCGGACCGCGACCGGCTCCGCCAGGCCCAGGCGCTTGCTGACCCTTGAGACAGCTTCACGGACCTCGCGGTCGAAGAGCTCGCCGACCACCCGCTGGGGGTGCGGGTTGCCGCGGGCGCGGGCGACCTCGGGCATCCGCGCGCCGCCGTGATCGGCGGTGAGGACCAGCGCGTAGCCGGGCGCGCGGCGATCGAGCTCGCGGAGGAGGTCGCCGAGGGCGCGGTCGAGGCGGACGTAGTAGTCGACGATCTCGTGGCTGTCGGGGCCGTAGGAGTGGCCGACGAGGTCAGCCCCCGAGAGGCTGAGGAGGAGGAGATCGCCGGCCTCGTCGACGCCGAGGTCCTCGGCCGCGAGCGCCCGCGCGGCGAGCTCGAGGCCCATCGCGTCGCCGACCGGCGAGGCGCCGAGGCGGTAGAAGCGGGCCTTGGCGTCGTCGCCGGCCTTGATGAGCGGGTGGGGGAAGATCGTCTGGACGCCGTCGCCCTCGGCCGCGACCGCGTCGGCGCCGACGAAGTCGTAGGCGCTCGCCGGCAGGAGGCGCTCCCAGGGAGCCTGCCCCGCGCCCTGCACCGCCGGCGAGGCGTCGTAGTCGAGCACCCACGGCGGCAGCGCGGCCCTGAAGAAGCTCGAGGTCACCCAGGCGCCGATCGCCGACTCGTACCAGTAGGCGCCGTCGGCCCCCTCGCCCGCCATCAGCACGCTCGCGCGGTCCTTGAAGGCGATCGCCACGACCTTGCTCGCCGGCGACGCGGCCTTGAGCCAGGCGCCGAGGGTCGGCGCCCGGAGGGAGGCCGGCGAGACCCCGGCGAGGCCGGCGACGTCGCTCCCGGGCGGGCCGACGATCGTCGCGTTCGGGTCGGCGGCGGCGTAGGCCGGCGCGCCGTCGGCCCGCTCGATCCAGTCGTTTTGGATGACCCCGTGGCGCCGCGGGTGGGTGCCGGTGGCGATCGTCGCGTGCCCGGGGGAGGTCATCGTCACCGCGTGGGCGATGGTCGCCGCCTGGAACCACGCGCCGCCGTCGATCAGGCGATCGAGCCCGTCCTCGTAGAGGTGCGCGAAGCGTTCGAGGTAGTCGCTGCGCATCTGGTCGACGACGAGGACCACCACCAGGCGGCGGCCCGCGGGCGCGCGGACCTCCGCATCGCCGGCTCCAGGCGGCGCCTCCGCGGGGGCCTCGAGCGGCGGCGCCGGGGGCGGTCCGTCACAGGCGAGCCCGAGCGAGAGGCAGAGCGGCAGGAGGCGTCCGAGCGTCGACACCGGCGGATTGTCGCAGTGATTCGCCGCCAGGGGCCAGATCGCGCGGGCCTCGCCGCGATCATGTGAGCGAGGCCCCATTTCCCCGCCGGCGCCCTGGATTGACACGCCCAGACCCCGCTCGGCACACTCCCGCGAGCGAGCCTCCGGCCTCGCGACGATCCGAGGAGACCTCATGAACCTGCGAATTGCTGCGATCATCCTCTTTGGTAGCGCCACCCTCGCCGCGTGCGGCGGTCAGCAGGGCGCCGACAAGGGCGAGCCCAAGGAGGCCGCCAAGGTCGAGGAGGCCGCCAAGGCCGACGGCGAGAAGGTCGCCAAGGCCGACGGCGAGCCCGAGAAGGCCGGCGAGGGCGAAGAGGGCTGCATCTACGGCGAGAACCACGGCAAGAAGGAGCACGCCGAGGAGGAGGGCGAGGGCCACTCCTGCAACCACGGCAACGGCGAGGCCGCCCCCGCGGGCGAGCCCGGCCACTACGGCGCCGCCTTCGCGCTCGGCGAGAGCAAGCCGCTCGGTGAGGTGCTCGCCTCGGCCGGCGACGCCCCCTCCGCGGATCCGATCCAGGTCAGCGGCACGATCGACAGCGTCTGCCAGAAGATGGGCTGCTGGATGGTCCTCGCTGACGGCGAGGGGCAGAAGGCCCGGATCATGATGAAGGACCACTCCTTCACCGTGCCGATGGACACCAAGGGCAAGCCGGCGATCGTCGAGGGCGTGCTGACCACCCGCACCTTCAACGAGAAGGAGGTCAAGCACCTCGAGAAGGACGGCGGCGGCGACCCGGAGGCGGTCGGCGGCGATCGCAAGGAGTTCGTCCTCACGGCGACCGGGATCAAGATCCCGACCAACTCCTGATCCGCGCCGACGCGGACGACGACGATGACGGGCGAGACCTCCGGGTCTGGCCCGTCATTTCGTTCGGCCCCGCGTGTCCGCCGCGGCGCCCCGGCTAGTCAGCCCGCACACTCGCGGGCCCTGCGCACCTGTGATCGGCGGTCGGGGAGGGGGCTCAGCCCTCGCTCGGCGAGTCGTCGGTCTGGGCGGTCCGAAAGCGGAGGGAGATGACCCGAGCGAGCTCGAAGAGGAAGGTGCCGGCGAGCTCCGGGATCGTCGCGTGGAGCTGGCGGAAGGCGTCGAAGGAGAGGCGGAGGAGCTCGCACTCACAGAGCGCCGTGATCGTCGCGGAGCGGGGCTTGCCGTCGAGGAGCGCCTGCTCGCCGACCACCGAGCCGGCCTCGATCGTGCCGACCCGCCGGACCCGCTCGCCGTCCTTGGCGGCCACGAGGACCGCGAGTCGGCCCTCGCGAACGATGTACATCCCGCGATCCACCGCGCCCTGTTTGATCAGCACGTCGCCGGGACGGAAGCGCTTCACCTCCATGTAGGTGAGGAGGCGGCTCCAGCGCTCGGGGTCGAGGCTGGCGAAGACCCCCAGTCGCGCCGGATCGGTGACCGGATCGACAGCACTCGCTTGCTTGTCAGTGACACTCACGCGCAGCCCAGCCCTCGCCGAGAGACACCCGATGGTAACGGATCTCGGGGCCACAATCGACGAATCCGCGGGCCTAGGGGCTGATGCAAGGCACGAGAACGCGCCGCGGGGGTCGCCCGCGCGCGCCCGGTCGCGGGGCCGCGCGGCGCTCGCGTTCGCCGCGCACCTCGGGGGGACGCCGGCCCCGCGTCCCGGTCGGTCGCGCGCGGCGCTCGTACCCATGCGCGGCCAAGTCCGTTATGCTGGGTCCGCGGTGGTGGACATGAAGCTCATACGGTGCTCGCTCGTCGGTGCCCTCTTCCTCGGGGCCTGCGTCGATCCGGTGATGGTCGATCCGCCCGATGACTGCACGGTCCTCAGCCAGAACCAGTACGTCATCGATGTGATGAAACACGCGTACCTCTGGAATCACGAGGTGCCGGATCTCGATCCCTCGCTCTACGACGAGCCCGCCGCGCTCCTCGCGGATCTCCGCTACCGCGAGGTCGATCGCTGGAGCCGGGTCTCCGACAAGGCCCAGAGCGACGCGCTCTTCGAGGCCGGGAAATTCATCGGCTACGGCTTCAACCACATGCGCGACGACGACGACAAGATCCGGGTCTCGTTCGTCCACGACGACTCGCCGGCGTCGCGCGCCGGCCTCCGCCGCGGCGACGAGATCGTCGAGATCAACCGCCTCTCGATCGCCGAGATCGACGCCGGCGGCCTCTGGGGCGACATGTTCGGGCCGACCGAGCTCGGCATCCGCGTCGACCTCCAGGTCGTCGAGGACGAGGGGGCCGTCCGCGAGGTCTCGCTCGAGAAGGACTGGATCAAGATCGTCACGGTCCCGGTCTCGACGATCATCGAGAGCGACGGCCGCAAGATCGGCTACCTCGTCTTCTCGACCTTCGTCGACACCGCGATCCCCGAGCTCGATGAGGTCGTCGCCGGCTTCCGCCAGGCCGGGGTCCAGGAGCTGATCGTCGACCTCCGTTACAACGGCGGCGGCCGCCTCTCGGTCGCCCGTCACCTCGCCAGCCTGATCGCCGGCGACGCCGGCCACGACCGCGACGTCGCCTACTCGGTGAACTTCAACGACGACCTCGCCGCCGAGAACGAGAGCGTCAAGCTCGAGCGCCTCGCCCACGCGCTCACGGTCGACCGGGTCTACTTCATCACCACCCGCCGGACCCTCTCGGCGAGCGAGCTGGTGATCAACGCGGTCCGGCCCTACGTCGACACCTACGTGATCGGGGCGACCACCGGCGGCAAGCCGGTCGGGATGCGCTCCTTCGACTTCTGCGACAAGATCCTCTTCCCGATCACCTTCCGCCTGGTGAACGCCGACGGCGAGACCGACTACTACGACGGCTTCGCGCCCGACTGCGTCGCCGACGACGATCTCCTCCGGCAGCTCGGCGAGCCCAGCGAGGGCTCGCTGGCGGCGACGCTCGGGCTGATCCGCGACGGCACCTGCGTCGGCGGCGATCCGAACGCCGGGGCGCCGGCGCCGAGCCCCGACGAGCGCCTCTTCCGCGACGATCCGCTGCGGGCGACGATCGGCTCCTGGTAGCTCGGGCGCTCGCGGCGACGCTGGCGTGGGTGATCGCGGCGGGGATCTCGCGAGGAGATCGCCTCAGCGATCCCACTCGTCGAGCATTCGCGCGCCTTCCATGATCAGGCCGGTCGTCGACATCCGCACCTCTTCGTCGATGTCGAACTCGAAGGAGGCGAACTCGAAGCGGCCGTTCCGCCAGCCGAGGGCGCGGAAGACCGCGGCCTCGTTGCGCTCGCCGCCCTCGCCGTCCATCCGCGCGGCGACCACCCGACCCTTCTTGATGTAGATGCGGACGCTCGCCGGCGGGTCCTGGCGGTGCATCAGGAGGAGGCCGGACTTCCGCTCCATCTCGAGGAGGGTGAGCACCGAGGCGAGGCTGATCTGCGCGAGGGTGCCAGAGACCGCGCGGTCGTCGGGGACGTCGACGATCCGGTAGGACTGCTTGAGCTCGCGCTCGATCTCGTCGCGCCGCGCGAGCACCCGACGCACCCGGAGGTGGAGCTCCTCGAGTTCGAAGGGCTTGGTCATGTAGTCGTCGGCGCCGAGGCGAAAGCCCTGGATCCGATCCTTGCCCGCGCCCAGGGCGGTCACGTAGATGATCGGCGTGAAGAGGAGATCGGCCCGGCTGCGGAGGCTCTGGACCAGCTCCCAGCCGTCCATGTTCGGCATCATCACGTCGGTGATGATGAGGTCGGGGATCCGATTCTCGATCGCGGCGATCGCCTCCTTGCCATCGGCCGCGCAGACGACCTCGTACCCTTGCATGGACAAGTACCGGTCGACTAGCCGCCGCAGGCTCGGTTCATCGTCAACAACGAGAATTCGCGGAGCAGCCATCGATCCCCTGGGGCCTCCTCGGCACCGCCGGCCGCAAGCATAGCAACACCGTTCGACCGACAAGCCGGGGAAGCGGACGCGAATTTTTGCCTGGCCCACATCCGCGCCGACGATCGCGGCCATGGCCCGCGTCCGCAGGTTGCGCGAAATCGCGCGCTGTCGGCGCGCTCTCGTCGGTCTCGCGGGACCCCGGGGGCGACCCGTCCGCGACCGCGCTGCGGGATCTCGCGCGATCTGCACGCCTAGACGCCTCGGCTTGTTTCGTGTTTCTATTGGCGCTGCTAGTCGGCTCCGAAGGCTCGGGGCACGCTCGCTGGCCACCCGACTCTGGCGTTTGGCTCCACGTCCTCCCCTCAACTGACTGCACCTGCAGGCGCTCCTCCTCGACAGCGCCCTCTAGAGCTCCAAGGAAGCACGAAGGAAGCACCATGAATCTCAAGCAAGTCAACGAGTGCCTCGCGGAAACGGAAGATCAGCTCATGGGCGGCCTCGCCGCCACCGACGTTTTCAGCAAGCAGTCGGGGATGTCGATCGCGGGCATCCGCACCGCCCCCAAGGCCTGCGCCCTCTTCAACGTCGTCTGCGAGCGGACGATCGACTCGGTCAAGAAGTCCGGCCTGCCGATCCCGCAGGAGCTCTCGTCGCTGATCATCACCCTCGGTGAGGACGAGAACGTCCTGATCGCGGTCATCGACATCGACACCAAGTACCGCTGGGGTCTGGCGATCGACCTGACGAAGACCTCGATGGGCGTCCTCATCTCGGTCGTCCTCCCGGACATGGTGCCCCGGCTCCGGAGCGCGCTCGGCTCGCGCGCGAGCTAGCCCCCTCCGACCGTCCGCCGCGAGGCCCTTCGTCTGCTGACGAGGGGCCTCGTCGTTTTTTGAGCGCTAGCGACCCTGCGCCGGTCGTTGCCCATACACGCGCTAGACCGCGATGGGCGACATTGCCCGGCGCCTGCGAGCGACGACGAGTATCCAGGTTCGGGTCGCTTGCCTATACTCGACGACGCCCCAAGCCGACGGTGTCCGACCTCGACAACATCCCGAACGTGCCGCTCATCCTCCACTCCCGTGGATTCGGTGAGTCAGCGGCGCTGCCCGCGATTCGGGGGCTCCTGACCGAGCTCCGGGAGATCACGCGAGATCGCCTCCTCGCCCTCCTGGGGGACGAGGAGCGGCTTCATCCGCTGGTCGTCATCGTCGACGACGAGCTGGTCGAAGCGCCAGGCAAGGCCGAGCTCCCGCCGCGGATCCGTTCGTGGCGCTCGCTCCGGCTGGTGTCGATCACGAGCGCGCCGATCGCCGACGATCCCACCGTCCCCGACGACAAGCTGACCGCGGAGCCAGGTCCCGGAGAGGCGCCGGCGGAGCTCGCTCGCCTGGTCCGCGGGGCGCTCCGCGAGGCGGCCTTCGAGGCCCGCAACCGCCGCCTCGAGCGCGAGCTGCGGGTCCGCTCGGCGCAGATCCACGAGCTCAACCGGATCGGCGTCGCCCTCTCGACCGAGCGGGACCACGAGCGCCTCCTCGATCGGATCCTCCACTCGCTCCGCGAGCTCACCGGCGCCGACGCCGGCTCGCTCTTCCTCTCCGAGGAGGGGCCCGAGGGCCAGAAGCTCCTCCGCTTCACGGTCGCCCAGAACGACTCGATCGAGACCCCGGCGCTGGTCCGCTTCACGATGCCGATGAACACGGCGACGGTCGCCGGCTACGTCGCCTGCTCGGGCGAGCCGCTCAACATCCCCGACGTCTACAACATCCCCGAGGACGCGCCCTACTCCTTCAACAAGGGCTTCGACCAGCGCACCGGCTACCGCACCCAGTCGATGCTGGTGCTGCCGATGCGCAACCAGCTCGGGGACGTGATGGGCGTCGTCCAGCTGATCAACAAGCGGGGCTCGGAGGAGCGGCTGCCGGAGCCGCCGCACCTCTGCCGCGACATCATCCCCTTCGACGACCTCTCGACCGAGCTCTCGACCTCGCTGACCTCGCAGGCGGCGGTGTGCATCGAGAACAACGTCCTCTACGAGGGCCTCCAGGGGAACATCGCCGAGCTCAAGGACACCCAGGCGCAGCTCGTCCAGAGCGAGAAGCTGGCGAGCCTCGGCCAGCTCACCGCCGGCGTCGCCCACGAGATCAACAACCCGCTCGCCTTCACCCGCAACAACACCCACCTCGCGGCCGAGCGGATCAACTCGGCCGCCCGCCGCCTCGCGGTCGAGGAGTGGCTGCGCAACGAGGACGACGCGGCGCTCCCCGATCGGATCCGCGAGGGCGACGCGATCCTCAAGTCGCTCCTCGAGGACCAGGGCCTGCGCGACGACGTCAAGGAGGTCATGAGCGAGCTCTCCGACCTCCGCGGCCACGAGCGCGTCGAGCTCATGGGCCAGTTCATGGACTACGTGAAGCAGCGCAAGGACATGGAGGAGGGGACCCTGCGCAACCTCATGGGCCGGGTGCGGGTCCTCCTCGACGAGAGCTTCATCGGCCTCGGCCGGGTCGCCGAGATCGTCCGCGGCCTCCGCAACTTCTCGCGCCTCGACGAGGCGACCTTCCAGGACGCGGACATCGACGAGGGGATCCGCCAGACCATGATGATCCTCCGCGAGCCGGCGCGGGAGCAGTCGGTCAACCTGATCGCCGACCTCGGCCTGACCCGCACCTACCCCTGCTTCCCGGCCAAGCTCAACCAGGTGATCCTGAACCTGGTCAATAACGCGATCGACGCCTCCCCCAAGGGGAGCGACGTCACCGTGATCACCCGCGAGCGGAACGGCTTCGTGGAGATCTTCGTGCGCGACAGCGGCCACGGGATCCCTGAGCACATTCGCACCAAGATCTTCGATCCGTTCTTTACGACCAAGCCAGTGGGCAAGGGCACCGGGCTCGGTCTCTCGATCAGCTATCGGATCATCCAAGAGCACCAGGGCAAGATCGCCGTGGACCCCAACGAGAACGGCGTTGGCGTAGTATTCTCGATCCGGATTCCTGTTCGTCAGCCGGAGCAAGCAGAGGGCAAGCAGGCGGCCGTCGCGGAGGTTCAATGAGGAGTAGGGAGCGCCTGGTTATTCCGTACCGCTCGAAGGTCGTCGAGCCGATCAGCCTGCTGCCGCGGGAGGAGCGTCTCCGACGCATCGAGGCGGCCGGGCTCAACGTCTTCCGCCTGCGCTCGTCGGACGTCTATATCGACCTCCTGACCGACAGCGGCACCGGCGCGATCTCGTCGTCGCAGCTCTCACGAGCGATGCTCGGCGACGAGAGCTACGCCGGCTCGCGCTCCTTCGAGGAGATGCAGCAGCAGGTCAAGGAGACGCTCGGCTTCCCCTTCACGATCCCGGTCCACCAGGGCCGGGCCGCCGAGCAGGTCCTCAACTACGTGATGATCCGGCGCCACATGTTCGTGCCGGGCAACACCCACTTCGACACGACGAAGGCCCACATCGAGCTCGCCGAGGGTCGGGCGATCGACTGCACGATCGACGCCGGCCGGAGCTCGGAGGGGACCTACCCCTTCAAGGGGAACGTCGCGGTCTCGAAGCTCGAGCGGGTGATCGAGAAGTACGGCGCGCGCCACATCGCCTACATCTTGATCACGATCACCTGCAACTCGGGCGGCGGCCAGCCGGTGTCGATGCAGAACATCCGTGATGTGCGGGCGCTGGCCTCGGCCCACGGCCTGCCGCTGGTCTTCGACGCCGCCCGCTTCGCCGAGAACGCGTACTTCATCAAGGACCGCGAGCCCGGCTACCAGAACAAGTCGATCCCCGAGATCGTCCACGAGATGTTCGGCTACGCCGACGCCTGCACGATGAGCGCGAAGAAGGACGCGATCGTGCCGATGGGCGGCTTCATCGCCTGCCGCGACGAGGAGCTCTACGAGCGCCTCAAGACCCCGGCGATCATCTTCGAGGGCTACTTCACCTACGGCGGCATGTCCGGCGCGGACATGGAGATGCTCGCCCAGGGCCTCCGCGAGGTGGTCGACGAGGCGTATTTGACCTACCGCGTCGGTCAGGTCCGCCGCTTCGGCGAGCTCCTCCAGTCCTACGGCGTCCCGGTCGTCGAGCCGATCGGCGGCCACGCGGTCTTCATCGACGGCCGGAAATTCTTCCCCAACGTCCCCGAGGACGAGTTCCCGGCCCAGCTCCTCTGCGCCGAGCTCTACAAGGAGGGCGGCGTCCGGGCGGTCGAGGTCGGGTCGGTGCTCGTCGGCCGCGACCCTGACACCGGCGAGAACATCCGCCCCTCCCTTGACCTATGTCGCCTGACGATCCCCCGGAGGGTGTACACTTTCGAGCATCTGGAGTACGTCGCCGACGCCATCCGCACGGTCTTCGAGGAAAAAGGCAAGAGCATGAAGCGCGGGATCTGCTTTGATCAAGAGGCCGAGGGGATCCGCCACTTCTCGTCGACGTTCCGCTACCTTTAGGGAGGGTCCACAAATGGGTTGGAAGAGTTTCAAGAAGACGGGGCAGGTCCAGGCGGACTCGAAGCTCGCGAACCTGGGCCTCCTCATCGTTGACGACGAGCGATCGATCGTCACCACCCTCGAGGAGAGCTTCCGCGGGCTCTTCCGGATCTACACCGCGACCAGCGGTCCGGAGGCGCTGAAGATCTTCCGCGACAACGAGATCCACCTGATCGTCAGCGACCAGCGGATGCCCGAGATGACGGGCATCGAGCTCTTCTCGCAGATCAAGGAGATCAACCCGACGACGATCCGGATCCTCCTCACCGGCTACGCCGACATCAACGCGGTGATCCGCGGGGTGAACGAGGGGCTCCTCTGGAAGTACGTCACCAAGCCCTGGAACGCCGAGGACCTCAAGGCCCTCGTCCGCGAGGGCGCTCGCAAGTACTACAAGGACGCCGGCCTCGACGTCCCTTCGTTCCGGATCCTCGGCGCCTGAGCCGGGCGCGACCCCTTCGGCGGCACCGACCCTCCCGACCCTCCGCCGCCGACCGAGGCCTCGCCCCCCCGCCCTCGCCGAAGAGCCCTCCCGAGCCCGCTGCGCGCCCCGCAGCGGGCTCGCTGCGTCACGCCCCGCGGCCGCGTACGCGGTGTAGAGTATCCGCCCGACCCGCGGAGCTCCCATGACCCGACTCCTCGCCCGCGCCTGGCTCCGCCTCAACGGCTGGCACACCAGCGGCACGATCGATCACAAGAAGTTCGTCCTCATCGCCGCGCCCCACACCTCGAACTGGGATCTGATCTTCATGCTCGCGGTCGCGGCTGACATGGGGGTCCGGGTCCGCTGGCTCGGCAAGCACACCCTCTTCTCCCCGCCCTTCGGCTGGCTCTTCCGCTGGCTCGGCGGGATCCCGGTCGATCGCCGCTCGCGCCACAACCTGGTCGAGCAGGCCGCCCAGCACCTCCGCGACGCCGACGCGATGATCCTCGCGGTCCCGCCGGAGGGCACCCGCAAGAAGGTCGAGTACTGGAAGTCGGGCTTCTACTGGATCGCCCACCAGGCGCAGGTGCCGATCGCCCTCGGCTTCCTCGACTTCGGCGGCAAGGCGGGCGGCGTCGGCGGCTACCTGATGCCGACCGGAGATGTCTCAAAGGACATGGACGTCCTGCGGGCCTTCTACGCCGACAAGCGGGGCAAGCACCCCGAGCGCGAGAGCCTCCCGCGCCTCCGCGAGGAGGGTCGGGAGGCCGCCGCCTAGGCGGCGCCGGGGGGCGCTGTGCCGCGGATCGACCGGATCTTGGCCCACAACCTCCGCCTGCCGCGGCGCCTGGCGACCCGCCTCTTCCGCGAGGGGCGGGTGCGCAGGGCCGACGGCGAGGAGCTCCGCGACCCGACCCTCAAGGTCGCGCCGGGCGAGCTGCCGCTCGCGCTCGTCGTCGACGACGAGCCCTGCCTCCTCCGCGCCCGCTACCACCTCCTCCAGCACAAGCCGATCGGGGTGGTCACCGCCCTCCGCGACGATCGCCACCCGACTGTGCGCGAGCTCCTCGGCGAGGTGCCGCTGGTCGACGATCTCCGGCCGATCGGCCGCCTCGACCGCGACGTCTCCGGCCTCCTCCTCTGGACCACCGAGGGGGATCTCCTCCACCGCCTCACGCACCCGCGCTACGCGGTCCCGCGGGTCTACCAGGCCGCGCTCGCGCGCCCCTTCGCGCCGCTCCCGAGCGACGGGGTGCTCGCGCTCGACGACGGCTACGTCCCGCAGATCCACGCGCTCGAGGCCCTCGAGGCGAGCGACGCCCACCCGGCGCTGGCGATCCCGCCCGAGACCGCCGCGCTCGCGACGATCACCGTGAGCAGCGGGCAATTCCACGAGGTGAAGCGGATCTTCGCGGCCCTCGGCTCCGAGGTCGTCGGCCTCGCTCGGGTCGCCTACGGCCCGGTCACCCTGCCGCCGGAGCTGCCGGCGGGCGAGCATCAGGAGATCGATCTCCACGCGATCTTCGCCGATCTCCACCCGACCCGCTGAGCGCGCCTCCTTGGCCGCTGGCGGGGGATCGGGCATCGTCGGGGGGATGCGCCCTCTCGCACTCCTCCTCGCGGCGGCGGCGGCTGCGTCGCTCGCCTGCGCCGGCGCCCGCGAGGGCGCGACCGACGAGCCGGCGGCGCCGATCTGCCCGGTCCCCGAGCGGGCGATCGCCCCGGCGTCGAGCGGCCCCGCGGCCGGGCTGCCGCCGGCGATCGCCGGTCCGCGCGCGCTCCTCCTCCGCGGCGCCCGGGTGATCGACGGCGGCGGCGGGCCGCCCCGGCCTGGCCTCGATATCCTGGTCGATGAGACAGGGCTTATCGTCAAGGTCGCGGCTGGGATCGCCGCGCCCGCGGACGCCGAGGTGATCGACGTCGGCGGCCGAACGGTCCTCCCCGGCCTCATCGACGCCCACACCCACCTCCTCTCCGAGCCGGCGTCGAGCTTCCCGGCGCTGGTCACCCGCGGGGCCCGCGAGGGCGAGGCCGATCGCGCGCTGCGGGGGGCGGCGAACGCCTGGGCGACCCTCCAGGCGGGGTTCACGACGGTCCGCAACGTCGGCGGGACCCTCGCGGATCGCTCGCTCCGCGACGCGATCGACGCGGGCCGCCTCCCGGGGCCGCGGATGCTGGTCGCCAACCACTCGATCGGCATCACCGGCGGGCACTGCGATCACACCAACGGCCTCCACCCCGAGAAGATCCCGGCCGAGCCCGACTTCACCCGGGGGATCGCCGACGGCCCCGACGGCGTCCGCAAGGCGGTCCGTTACCAGATCAAGCAGGGGGCCGACGTGATCAAGATCTGCGCGACCGGCGGGGTGCTCTCGCAGGGGGACGGCGTCGGCGCGCCCCAGCTCAGCGCCGAGGAGATGCGGGCGATCGTCGACGAGGCGGGCCGGGCCGAGCGCAAGGTCGCCGCCCACGCCCACGGCACCCAGGGGATCCGCGACGCGGTCCTCGCCGGGGTCCACAGCGTCGAGCACGGGTCGATCCTCGACCCGCCGACCGTCGCGCTGATGAAGAAGCGCGGGGTCTTCCTGGTGCCGACGACCTACGTCGGCCGCTACGTCGAGGGCGCGGCCGAGGCCGGTCGCCTCTCGCCGGACTCGGCGGCGAAGGCCCAGGCGATCGCCCCGCGGATGCGCGAGAGCTTTCGCCTGGCCTACAAGTCAGGTGTAAAGATCGCCAACGGATCGGACGCCGGCGTCTTCCCCCACGGCGACAACGCGCTCGAGCTCGCGGAGATGGTCGAGCTCGGGATGAGCCCGGCCGACGCGATCGTCGCGGCGACCGCGAGCGCGGCCGAGCTCCTCGGCCTCGCCGATGTCGGCCGGATCGCCGAGGGCAAGGTCGGCGACCTGATCGTCGTCGACGGCGACCCGCTGGCCGACATCCGCGCCCTCCAGGCGCCGGCGCTGGTGGTCAAGGGCGGGCGGGTCTACGTCCGGCGCTTCTAGCGGGGCATCGAGCCCCGCGGCGAGCATGGGTCGGCGGGCCTCGGCGCGGGTCGAGCGCGAGTCGAGCGCAGGGCCGCGGGCTGCGCGAGCTCCTGCCCCTCGTTGGGCCCCGCGCGTGCGCCCGCGGAGGCCGTCATCTTCGGCGAGAAACGACGATTGAGGGGCTTCCGCGCCCCGTCTGTGCCATCATCGCCGGGCCGGTGGCCTCGCTCTACGACCTGCCGCTCGACCTCGGCGCCCGCCTCGACAGGGTCGCGGATCCCCTCCCGGATCCCGCGCCGCTCCGCTACGCCGCGGTCCTCGCCCCGATCCTGCCGGCGCGCGAGCCCGACGAGGGGCCGCGCCTCCTCCTCATCGAGCGCTCGGGTTCGCTGCGCAAGCACGCCGGTCAGCTCGCCTTCCCCGGCGGCAAGCCGGAGCCCGGCGACCGCGACCTCCTCGACACCGCGCTCCGCGAGGCCGAGGAGGAGGTCGCGCTCGATCGCCGCCTGGTCCGGGTGCTCGGCCGCCTCGGGGCGGTGCCGACCCCGAGCGGCTTCCTCATCGTCCCCTTCGTCGCCCGCGTCGTCGCCCCCTGGGAGCCGCGCTGGAGCGTCGGCGGCGAGGTGGCGGGCGCGCTGACGCCGAGCCTGCGGGTCCTCAGCGATCCCGGGCGCTACACCCACCGCGGCAGCGCCGAGTGGCAGGGGCGGCACTACGACCTCCACGAGTTCGCGATCCACGACCCGCCCCTCTGGGGGGCGACCGCGCGGATGGTCTACGATCTCCTCGAGCGCCTCGAGCTCCAGCCGCGACCGTGACCACGCCGCCGCCCAACGCCGCGGGCCCGCTGCGCCCCCTCGACGTCGATCGCCTCGAGCGCCTGCGGGCGGCCGCGGCCGAGCTCGGGCTCCTCCACCTCGGCGCGGTCGATCTCGATCATCCTGGCTTTTCGGCCAGCCGCGACGCCCTCCGGCGCTTCCTCGCCGAGGGCAAGGCGGGCTCGATGGAATTCCTCGAGCGGGGGGCGGCCGCCCGCCTCGACCCGCGCCTCCTCCTGGAGGGCGCCCGCACCGTCCTGATCGCCTGCGTCCCCTACGACGGCGAGGCCGGGCCGGTCGCGCGCTACGCCCAGAGCCTCGACTACCACACGGTGATCCACAGCCGCCTCCTCGCGCTCGCCGAGCGCCTGCGCGAGCTCGTCCCCGGCGCCAGCGCGCTGGTCTGCGTCGACACCAAGCCGCTCCTCGAGCGGGCGGCGGCCGCCCTCGCCGGCCTCGGCTTCATCGGCAAGCACGGCTGTCTGATCGTACCTGGCCTCGGGAGCTATGTGCTCCTGGGCTCGCTCCTCACCGACGCGCCGCTGGACGAGGGCCTCCGCGGGGCGGCGAAGGCGATCGCCGGCGCGCCCTGGGACGCCTGCGGGGCCTGCCGCCGCTGCCTCGACGCCTGCCCGACCCAGGCCTTCGACGGGCCCGGCGACCTCGATCCGCGGCGCTGCATCTCCTACCTGACGATCGAGGAGCGCGGGCCGATCCCGGAGGCGCTCGCGGCGAAGATCGGCGAGCGGATCGCCGGCTGCGACGCCTGCCAGGAGGTCTGCCCCTACAACGCCGGCGCCGATCGTCGCCTCCGGGCGCCGGCGTCGGCGTGGATCGATCTGCCGCCCCGCGGCCGGCGGGCGATCGACCTCGTGGCGATCGCCGACATCGGCTCGTCGCAGCAGCGGGCGCTCGCGCGCAAGACCGCGCTCCGTCGGATCCCGCGGCGACACCTCCGGCGCAACGCGATCATCGCCCTCGCCAACCGGAGGGGTCCGACGACCCCGGCGGAGGCCGGCGCGCTGATCCGCGCCGCCGCCGATCCGGACCCCGAGATCGCGGCGGTGGGCCGCTGGGCGTGCGCTCGCCGGGGGGTCGCCGGCCCCGAGGGAGAGGGCGCGACCTAGGTTCTCCCCGGGCGCGCTCCGCCTGGCACCAGGGACAGGAGCGCGGGCGAGAGTCGATGGTCGCGCCTTCGCTGGGCTATCATTCGAGGATGCGCTGGACTCTCTCGCTCGCGATCGCCGCGCTCCCTGCGATCGCGGGGTGTTCGAAGACGAACCCGGGCTGGCTCGAGAGCGAGGGCGGCGGGGGCTCGCAGGGCACCGGGAGCACGACCACCGGCGATCCGACGAGCACGGCCACGACCACCGGCGATCCGACGACCACTGACGCCTCGTCGTCGACGACCACCGGCGAGGAGCCGGTCATCTGCCCGACGAAGGACTACTGCCCCTTCTTTATCGACGTCGCCAGCGACCCGGACATGGGGAGCTGCAACGGGCTCGACGCCTTCGTCGCCTTCAAGCCCGCGGCCTCGACGACCTTCTTCCGCTGCGCGAGCCTCGACACCTGCTCGGTCGACCAGTGCACCGAGCTCGAGCTCGATCTCCCGCCGGAGTACGCGATCATCGTCAATCAGATCCCCGAGTGCAGCCAGATCGAGCACGAGAAGGCCTGGATCGGCGGGACCTGCCGGACCCGCTCGCTCGCGGTCTGGGACAGCGACGAGGACCCGAAGAGCGCCGGCCCGCGGATCATGCTGGCGGCCCACACCGCCGAGGCGCCGCCGGCGGTCGCCAGCGATCTCACGGTCACCGCGACCGACGTCCGCGCGAAGTGCGAGTGCAACACCCAGAGCTGCAACGACTTCATCGTCCCGGAGAAGGACTGGTGCTGCGGCGGGCAGGTGAGCCTCGGCGGCTACTCGATCACCAACGACCTCGGCGACGTCTTCCGCGCGGTCTACATCAGCTACATCCTCGACTACGTGTCGATCCCCTTCCGCGGCTGCAAGTACGAATTCCGGGTGACCCAGGCCCACGACGGCTTCCCCGACTGCTCCGATCAGCTCTCGTTCCAGGCGGGGTGGTTCATGCAGCGCTCGTCCTGCCAGTGAGCTCGCCGCTCACGCCGGGTCGACGCCGGCGATCCGCAGGGTCAGCCGCCGCGCCTCGCCCTTGCGGGTGAAGGAGAGGTCGACCTCGCCCCGGGCGCGGGCGGCCGCCATCGCCGCGTCGTAGGCCGCGGGATCGGCGATCGTGACCCCGTCGATCTCGAGGAGGGCGTCGCCGTTGCGGAGGCCGAGGCGCGCGAGGACGCTGCCGCTGCGGAGGGCGAAGAGCTTGAAGCCGTGGCGCTTGTCGTCGATCGTCAGCGGCGTGACCCGGTAGCCCGCGGCGAGGCGCGCGTGGGTCGAGAGGGCGCTCTCGAAGAGCGACGGCTCGATCCGGCAGCGGCGATCGTCGACGCAGGTGATCGCCACGCGGGCGCGGTTCGCCTCGAGCTCCACCGGGGTCGCCGCGACCTCGCGGGGCTCGCCCTCGTCGCCGTCGAGGAGGGGGCCGCGGCGGCTCGCCGGGGAGCCGAGCGCCTCCATGTCGAGCGCCGCCTCGCGCCCCGCCCGGAGCGCGAGCCGGCGGGCGCGGGCCGCGAGCGCGGCCGCCCGATCGCCGTCGCCGAGGCCCTCCTCGGCCGCGGCGAGGAGGAGGAGATCGTCGACGAGCGCCGGCGCGTCGGCGCCCAGGTGATCCTCGCGAAGCGCGAGGCGATCGCCGAGGAGCTCGACCGCCGCCCGCACCGGCTCGCAGCCCGCGTCCGCCCGCGCCGGATCGACGCAGCCGACGGCGCCGGCGTGGGCGGCGTGGCTGAGCGCGAGGACGCCGAGGTCGAGGCTCAGGGCCTCGCGCAGCGGGTGACGCCGCGGGAGCGCGCGGTAGGCGTCGTAGGCCGCGGTCCAGGTCTCGGCGAGGTGCGCCCGGCTGTGGGGCGTCGCCTCGAGGGCCTCGAGGTCGAGGGCGCGGGTGCGGGCCCGGAGATCGGGCATGCCCTCGAGGGCCTCGGTGCGGGTGACGAGGAGCGGTCGCCGGAGGCCCTCGCCCGTGGCGGCGAGGAAGGTCGCGTGGGCGAGGTCGAGCTCGACCGCGAGGCGCTTGTCGGACCACTGGTCCTTGCCCCGCTCGGCGATCACCTCGAAGCTCTCCGGCGCCCGGCTCATCGCCCGCGGGGCGAAGGCCCAGGCGATCGCCCGCCGCTTCGCCCAGCGATCGGCCCGCCGCTCGCGCTCGCCGAAGCCGCTGACGCTCGAGAGGGTCAGCTTCGGCAGCTGGCACTCGTGGACCGAGGGGATCATCGACACCAGGCCGTCGGCGTCGGCGAGCTCCGCGTCGCTCGCCTCGCCGAGGCTGGTGATCGCGGCGAGGAGATCGCGCCGGCGATCCTCGAGGCAGAGGTCGTCGCCCACGAAGGCGTCGTCGTCGGCCCGCGCCGCGCAGCGGGCGTCGTGGACCTCATGCCAGTCGGCGACCATGCGATCGAGGGCGTCGAGGATCGGCGACGCCGGCACGCCAGCGGCCCCCAGGCGCTCGCCGAGGGAGGCCCGCGCCGCGTCGCTCCAGCCGGCCTCGAGCTCGCTCCGGGTCTCGTCGCAGGCCCGCTCGGCGACCGCCGCCGCGCTGGTCTCGGGGTCCTGCGGGCGCTCGCCCTTGGGGCCGCCGCTGAGCGCGACGAGGAGCACGCCGAAGGCCATCGCCATCGCCGCGCCGCTCGCCATCGCGAAGGTGCGACCGGCCCCGCGGAGCCCGCGGTGGCTGTGGTGGCCGTGGTGGCCGAGGGCGTCGAGGAGCTCGCCCATCGACGCGAAGCGGTCGCCGGGGCGCCGCGCGAGCCCCCGCTCGAGGGTCCTTCGCAGCCAGTGGGGCGTCCGGATCGAGCGCGGCGGCGGGCTCAGCCGGCCGGCCTCGATCCGGCCCACGACCTCGCCGACGCTCGCGCCGAGGAAGGGTCGCTGGCCGAAGATCGCCTCCCACACGACCACGCAGAAGGAGAAGAGGTCGCTCCGCGGGGTCACCACCTCGCCGCGGAATTGCTCCGGGGACATGTACGCCGGGGTCCCGAGGACCGCGCCGGTGCGGGTGAGGGGGGCCTCGAGGAGCCCGCCGCTGAGCTCGGCGGTGACCTCGGCCTGCGAGGCCGGCGCGTCGCCGCCGACGAGGGCGCCGCCGCGCGCGAGGCCGAAGTCGGAGACCCGCGCTCGGCCCTCGGCGTCGATGAGGACGTTGGCCGGCTTGAAGTCGCGGTGGACCAGGCCGGCGGCGTGGGCCGCCGCGAGCCCCTGGCCGGCCGGGATCAGGATCGCCAGCACCTCCTGCCAGGGCCGCGGGCGGCCGCCCATCCACTCCGCGAGGGTCCCGCCCTCGACCAGCTCCATGGCGATGAAGACCTGATCGCCGTGGGTGCCGGCCTCGTAGACCGGGACCACGTTGGGGTGCTTGAGGCGGGCCATCGCCTGGGCCTCGCGGAGGAGGCGCTGGCCGGCCTCGCGGTCGTCGCTCGCGCGGGCGAGCACCTTGAGGGCGACCGAGCGGTCGAGGCGGGGATCGTGGGCGGCGTAGACCACCCCCATGCCGCCAGCCCCGAGCTCGCGGATCAGCTCGAAGCGGCCGATCTTCGCGGGGGCCGCGAGATCGCCGAAGAGGCGGGCCGCGACCAGCCCGCGCACCCGCTCGCGCGGGGCGAGGGCGTTCACCGTGGTCGAGGCCGCGTCGGTGGCGGGATCGAAGGGGCCGCGGCGCGCGGGCTTCTCTGGGTCGTCGTTCAAGGCCAGGGTCATCATCGCCGAGTCGCTCCTGCTGGGGACATGCCGCGAGGCGCCCGGATCGATCACGGCGATCGGATTTTTTTTTCGAGCGTGCGCGCGAGGTCCGCTGCGACCGCCCGGGGGCCTTCTGCGGGGTGAGGGCGGCGTGCGCAATTGGCGCGGCCTCGCGCTGGGGCCTCGCGCTCGGGCGTCCGCGGCTCGATCGACCCGCGCGCGCCGGCGGCTCGCGCGGGCGTCTGCGCAGGTCCGCGGATCGATCGAGGCCGGAGCGTCTAGCCGTCGATCGGCTGATCCAGCCAGCCGCGGACGTGCGCATAGGCGGTCGCCAGCGCGACCTGTCCTTCGGGCAAGCGGAAGGGGGTGACCCGCGGGAGCCCGGGGATCACCATCACCTGGCGCTGGCCGTCGGCGCGCGGGAGCGGCTGCGGCGGCAGGAGGCGGGAGTGGGCGCTGCGCGAGGGGAGCGCGTGGATCAGCGTGCGCTCGCCGGGCGCGAGGGCCCGCAGGCCGTAGCGATCGCTGACCCCGCCGTCGACCCAGATCGATCGCCGCTCGAGGCGCGGGCGGAACATCAGCGGCACGGTGCACGACGCCTGGATCGCCGGCGCGAGGCGGCCGCTCTCGATCACCTCGGGGCGGCGGCGGACGAGGTCGTGGATGATCGCGGCGAAGGGCGTGCGGCACTCGGCGAAGGTGCGCTCGCCGATCAGCGAGGCGAGCTTGGCCGCGAACTTGTCGCCGCGGAGGAGGCCGCCGAGGGGGAGGCCCGGGTCCCAGAAGTCGCCGCGGCGGAGGCCGACGAGCTCGTCCGTGATCTCGCTGACGTCGAGGCCCGCCGACCAGAGGCCGCCGGCCAGGGCCCCCGCCGAGATCCCGACCACCCGGCGCGGTCGGAGGCCGGCGGCCTCGAGCGCCGTGAGCACGCCGGTGTGGGCGAAGAAGCCGAAGAAGCCGGCGCTGAGGACCAGGGTGAAGGGGCGCTCGCCGAGCCACTCGCGGTGGGTGATCACGGGGCGGAGTTTGGGGCGCCGCGGCCCCACATGCAACGTCGGCGAGGGGCGGGGTGTGATCCTCGAGGTGACGCGCGGCGCCGGCCTTCGCTACGCTCCGCGGCCATGGCCTCCCGCATCACGTCCCCGCTCACCGCGCCCCTCCTCGCCCTCGCCCTCGGGCTCGCCTGCAACGGCGACGACGGGAGCGGCGCGAGCTCCGAGACCGGCACCGGCTCGAGCACCGGCGACGCGAGCAGCACCTCGACCTCGAGCACCGGCGACGCCTCGTCGACCAGCGCCGAGACCACGACCACCGGCGGCAACGAGGCCTGCGAGGCGGTCGAGCCCTTCGCCCTCAACATCGCCAACGACCCCGACACGTACGCGACCTGCGAGGTGCCCTTCGAGTTCTTCGCCAAGCGCAAGGCGGGGACCGTGACGGTCGAGCGCTGCGGCGACAACAACTGCTCGTCCTGCGATCCCAACCTCGCCTACGACCTCGACTTCGGCTCGTCGACCGTGGTCCCCGAGGAGACCTGCCTGCGGATCGCCCACGAGACCCGCGACGTCGCCGGCGTCTGCCGGACCCGGGGCTCGGTGATCTGGCGCCTCGACCAGCCGACCTCGCCGCTGGTGGTGATGACCGCCCTCACCCCCGAGCCGCCGGCGACCCTCGATCCGGCGACCCTGACGACCAAGGCGGTCGGCGCCCGCGCGTGCACCTGCGACGCCGGCGACGCCTGGTGCTGCGACGGCGAGATCACCGGCTACGCGATCGAGTTCACGGTCGAGGGCGAGGCGCCGGTGCAGGTCGAGCCCGGGCTCGCCAACTTCAAGAACCTGAGCTACGCCGGCGCGAAGTACGAGGCGGTGGTCACCCAGGCCTACGAGGCCGCGGGCTGCGGCGTCGGCCTGACGACCGGCTGGTACCTCCGGCGGATCTAGTGTTGCCGTGTCACGGGGTCGCGGCGCTAGGCCCCGTCGATGTAGGGCTCGACCAGCGGCAGGAAGCGCCCGCGCACCTGGAGCTTGCGGAGGTTGCCGTAGTGGCCGGCGATCATCCGGTTGATGAAGACCAGCTCGACCGGCGGCTGGAACGAGGCCATCCGCTTGAGCGCCCCCGGGACCAGGCGGAGGACGTCGTCGTGGATCGTCGACGCGCCGTAGTCGAAGGCCTGGTCGGTGACGAAGGGGAGGGCGAAGGCGTCGCGCCAGGGCTTGTAGTAGTCGGGCTCGATCGCCGGCCCGGCGGGGTTGCGGACGCCGAGGTCGAGGAGGCCGCGCTCGACCGCCGGGTAGTCCTCGTCGAGCCCGGCGCGGATCGTCGCCCGGTAGGCCGTGAGCGTCGTCGGGTCGACCGCCTTGATGCAGCCGTAGTCGTAGAGGACGATCGTCCCGTCGGGCCGGAAGGCGAAGTTGCCGGGGTTGGGGTCGGCGTGGATCGCCCGGAGGTCGAAGAGCTGGGCCGCGAACATCCGGAAGATCCGCTCGCCGAGGAGGTCGCGGAGCGCCGGGTCGTAGCGCCCGTCGAGCTCGTCGATGTGATCACCTGGCTCAAAGGTCAGGGTGAGCACGCGGGCCGACGAGCGCTCGCCGACGACCTCGGGGACGACCACCCAGGGGTGGCGCTCGCCGTGGTACTCGCGGAAGAGGCGGACGTTGTCGGCCTCGTTGCAGTAGTCGAGCTCCTCGTGGAGGCGGGTGCGGATCTCGCGGAAGACGGCGTCGAGCGCCTGGCGCGGGACCTTGACCAGGCCGCTCGCGCGGAGCACCAGCTTGAGGTGGGCGAGGTCGGAGTCGACCGCCTCGTCGACCCCCGGGTACTGGACCTTGACGACGACCTCGCGGCCGTCGTCGGTGGTCGCGCGGTGGACCTGGCCGATCGACGCGGCCGCGAAGGGCTCGCGCTCAAAGCGCTTGAAGAGGCGCTCCGGCGGCGATCCGAGCTCGCGCTCGATCTGCTCGGCGATCACCTCGAAGTCCATCGGCGGGGCCTCGCGCTGGAGCGCCTTGAGGGGCTCGGCGATCTCCCGCGGGAGGATGTCGCTGGCGATCGACGCCATCTGCCCGACCTTCATCACCGCGCCCTTGAGCTCGCCGAGGGTGCGGGCGATCAGCTCGCCGCTCCGCTCGTAGGTCGCGGCCTTGTCGGCGGCGGCGGCCTCGGCCGACTGGAAGACCGACTTGATCCGCGAGGCCGCGTAGGAGGAGGCGACCGACGCGGTCATCCCCGCGAGCCGGAGGAAGCGCTGCCCCTTGGTTGCCGGCCGCTCCGCCATCGGCGTCCACTCTGCCCCCGCCGGCGGGCTCACGCAAGCGGGCCGGGCGGCCGGCGGCCGGCGAGGCGGGCGACGACCGCCTCCGCGAGGCGGAAGAGGGTCAGCGGCGACGAGCCCTCGGCCTTGTTGTTGGCGATCACGAAGGAGGGGACGCCGCGGCCGACGGCGTCGACGATCAGCTCGGCGAGCGCGTGGCGGTGGAACCTGTCCTCCTCGACCATCCGATCGAAGGGGTGGAAGAGCGCCCGCGCCTGCTCGTAGGTGAGGTCGGGGCGGAGCATCCAGCGGATCACCAGCGCCGGCCCGCGGTCGGTGGCGGCCCGCGCCCGCTGGATCGCCGGCGGCGGCATGCCCGGGTAGACGTTGACGCAGTGGCAGGCGCCGACGTCGGTGAGCGCGTCGGCGTAGTCCGGGGTCACGAGCTCGGCGTTGCGGACCTCGACCGCGTAGAGCGGCCCGCGGGGGAGCGCGCGGAGGAAGCGGTGGAGGCGCTCGGCGAAGTGGCGGGGGCCGCCGAGGCCGCCGACGTCCTGGGGCGGGAGCTGAAAGAGGATCGGCCCGGCGTGCTCGCCCATCGCCCGGACGAAGGGCTCGACGATCTGGATCGTTGCGTGGGCCGGGTCGAGGAAGAGCTCGCTCGGGAGGCCGCGGCGGTGGCCGTAGCGGGCGTGGCGCGGGTAGAAGGCGGTGGTCACCGCCTCGTGCGCCTTCATCAGGAAGCGGAAGCCCGGGCCGACCGCGGCCGCGTAGGCCTCGAGCTCGTCGCTCCGCAGCGGCGCGTAGTAGGAGCGGTCGATGCCGACGGTGCGGAAGAGCGGGTGGTGGGCGTAGGCCTCGAGGCCGCCGCGGGCGAGGCGCTCGACGCTCTGCGGCTGGTCGTAGACCAGGCCCGCCCAGCCGGGGAAGGACCACGACGAGGTCCCGAGGTGGATCGACTCGGGGAGCGCCTCGGCGAGCTGCAGGAGCGCCGGCGGCGGGGTGATCGGCTGGACCGCGGCGCCGCGGCGGCCGCCCTCGATCACCGGCGTCGGCGGTCCGCCGAAGAGATCGAGCTGGGCGAGCGTGCGCGACATTGCGACTCCTGTCCGCTATAGCGCATCACCCGCGCGCGGGCGAGCGCGGGCGCGGACTTTTTTGAGCGCGGCCGGGCGGTCGGGTCGGTCGTCGACCCGCCGGCGTCACGCGACCGGGCGTCGCCGCCGGGGCCGGCCGTCAAGCGGACGCGTCGACGTCGACGGTCGGAGCGCTGCCCTACGCGGTCCGCGGCGGCGGCCGCTTGCGCTTCTGGAAGACCCGCCGCATCCACTCGCCGAGCTGCTCGCCGCGGGTCGTGAAGTTCGACCGGAACATGAACTCCTGGATCGCGTTCTGCATCTCGCCGGCGGTCTGGAAGCGCTCGGCGGGGTCACGCGCGAGGGAGCGGAGCATGATCGCCTCGAGGCGCTTGGGGATCTGCGGGTTGACGCTGCTCGGCGGCGGCACGGTGCAGTCGCGGACGCTCTGGTAGGTCTCGAGGTCGCTGTTGCGCCGGAAGAGGCGCTGGCCGGTGAGGAGCTCGAAGAAGACGATGCCGACCGCGAAGACGTCGCTGCGGTGGTCGAGCTTCTCGCCGCGGACCTGCTCGGGCGACATGTACGCGAGCTTGCCCTTGATGATCCCGGCCTGGGTGTGGATCGACGAGCTCGCCGCCTTGGCGAGGCCGAAGTCGATGAGCTTCACCTCGCCCTCGAACGAGACGAGGATGTTGGGCGGCGAGATGTCGCGGTGGATCACGTTGAGCGGCTGGCCGTCGGGGCCGCGCTTGTGGTGGGCGTAGTCGAGGCCCTCGCAGACCCGGGCGATGATGTAGCAGGCGTAGTGGAGGGGGATCGGCTTGTTGCGCTTCTGCGAGTAGTCGAGGAGCGCGCCGATGTCGCGGCCGTCGACGAACTCGAGGGCGATGTAGAACGAGTCCTCGTGGCGCCCGAGCTTGTAGATCTGAGCGATGTTCCCGTGGGTGAGCTGGACGGCGAGCTTCGCCTCCGCCTGGAACATGGCGATGAAGTCGGGGTCGCTGGCGATATGCGGCAAGATCCGCTTGATCGCCACCAGCCGCTCGAAGCCCTCGACCCCCTGGAGCTTGGCCTTGTACACCTCGGCCATCCCGCCAGCGTTGATCCGCTCGAGGACCGTGTAGGGACCGATCGTTTGCGGGATCGACGACATCGGCCTTCACAGTAAATCCTCAGGGAGAAGGCAAGTCAATCGCCGCATCTGCGGCCATTCGGCGCTCTGCCGGCCGCTCGTTGCCACAAGCGCGCATCGCCGTCGACGCATCTGCGGGTGGGGCGATTTCGTCGCTCGCTCGCCGGAGCGCAGCGGGGGCCCCGCCCTCCGGCGGAGCCCCCGTCCCCTGCGTCAGCGCCTCCGCCTCAGGCCGGTCTAGGCCTCGACTTGATCGCGCTCGCGCTCGCCCGCGCCGCCGAGCGTGCCGAGATCGGCGCCCGCGAGCGGCTCCGCCTCGAGGGCGGCGTCGAGGACCTGGCTCATGTCCTCGGCGAAGAGGATCTCCATCGCCTGGCGCACGTCCTCGGGGATCTCCGCGAGATCCCGCTTGTTGCGGAGCGGGAGGATCACCCGGCGGATGCCGGCGCGGTGGGCCGCCAGGACCTTCGCCTTGATCCCGCCGACCGGGAGGACGCGGCCGCGGAGGGTGCACTCGCCGGTCATCGCGGTGTCGGGGCGCACCCGACGGCCGCTGAGGAGCGACGCCAGGGCGGTGAAGATCGTCACCCCCGCCGACGGGCCGTCCTTGGGCACCGCGCCCGCCGGGACGTGGATGTGGAGGTCCGAGCTCTCGAGGAAGTCGGGGTCGATCCCGAGGCCCTCGGCGTTCGCCCGCACGTAGGTGAGGGCCGCCCGCGCCGACTCCTTCATCACGTCACCGAGCTGGCCGGTGATCTCGAGGCGACCCTTGCCGGGCATCCGCGAGGTCTCGATGAAGAGGATGTCGCCGCCGACCGGGGTCCAGGCGAGGCCGGTCGCGACCCCCGGGACCGCGGTCCGCTCGGCGACCTCGGAGACGAAGCGCACCTTGCCGAGGTAGGTGTCGAGGTCGCCCTCGTCGATCGTGAAGCGGCGGGGCTTCTCGTCGGCCGAGCCGCGGGCGATCTCGAGGGTGATCGACCGGCAGAGCTTGGTGATCTCGCGGCCGAGCTGGCGGACGCCCGCCTCCCGGGTGTAGTCGCGGACGATCGCCCGGATCGCGGGGTCGGTCACCGTCAGGGTGCCGCCGGCGATCGCGTGCTGCTCGAGGGCCCGCGGCAGGAGGTGGTTCTCGGCGATCTTCACCTTCTCGTCGGCGGTGTAGCCGGCGATCTCGATCACCTCGAGGCGGTCGCGGAGCGGCGCCGAGAGGGTGGCGAGGTCGTTGGCGGTGACGATGAACATCACCTCGGAGAGGTCGAAGGGGAGCTCGAGGTAGTGGTCGGTGAAGCTCTTGTTCTGCTCGGGGTCGAGGACCTCGAGGAGCGCCGACTCGGGCGAGCCCATCCACCCCTGGCCGAGCTTGTCGATCTCGTCGAGGAGGATCACCGGGTTGCGCTTGCCGGCCTTCTTGAGCGCGTGGATCAGCCGGCCCGGGAGGGCGCCGACGTAGGTCCGCCGGTGGCCGCGGATCTCGGCCTCGTCGCGGACGCCGCCGAGGGCGATGCGGACGAAGGGGCGGCCGGTCGCGTCGGCGATCGACTGGCCGAGCGAGGTCTTGCCGACCCCGGGCGGGCCCGCGAGGCAGAGGATCGTCGCCCGCGCGTTGCCCGAGACCTTGAGCACCGCCATGTGCTCCAAGATCCGCCGCTTCACCTTGTCGAGGCCGTAGTGGTCGGCGTCGAGGCGGGCCGCGATCGCGTCGATGTCGATCTCGGCGTCGGCGCGCTCGCTCCACGGGAGGTCGGCGATCGTCTCGAGGTAGGTGCGGATCACGTTGTGCTCGGCCTGGGCCGGGTTCATCGTCGCCAGGCGCCGGAGCTCGCGGTCGACGACCTCGCGGACCTCCTCAGGGAGCTCCTTGGCGTCGAGGCGCTCGCGGAGCGCGTCCTGATCGCCGCCCGGCTGATCCTCGCCGAGCTCCTTCTGGATCGCCTTGAGCTGCTGGCGGAGGACGACCTCGCGCTGGTGGTTGGAGAAGCCGCGGCGGACCTCGGAGTCGATCTTGCGGCGGACCTCGGCGAGGGTGACGGCCTCGGAGACCAGGCCGGTGACCAGGCGGAGGCGCTGGGCGACGTCGCGGGTGAGGAGGACCTGGACCTCCTTCTCGGTGTCGAGGTTGAGCGCGGCCGCGAGGCGATCGGCGACGGTGCCCGGGTCGCGGGTGCGGCCGAGGAGGTTCGCCCACTGCCCGAGGGTCGCGTGGACCTCGGGGGCGAGCTTCGGCAGGCGCGCGTCGGCCTGCTCGCTGAGGGCGTCGGCGAGCGCGCGGGCCTCGACCGGGTCGCTGACCTCGTCGGTCAGCGGGGCGCCGTCGGCGAGGTGGAAGGGCTTGCCGTGGAGGAGCTCGCGGAGCTCGAAGCGCGCGAGGCCCTCGACGACGATGTGGAAGGAGCGCTCGCCGGCGCGGTTGACCTGGCGGACGCGGGCGTAGGTGCCGACCGTGTGGAGATCGGCGAGCTCGGGGTCGTTGGTCCGGGGATCGCGCTGGACGGCGACGCCGATGATCGACTCGCCCGGGACCAGGGTCTCGGCGAGCGCGACCGAACGGGTCCGGCCGACCGGGATCGTGATCACCGTCCCGGGGAAAAGAACGCCGTTGCGAAGCGGCAGGAGGGGAAAAGCGGCGGTCGGGAGCTCGGGGAGGGTGGGCTGGCTCATGGTGTCCTCATCTGCGCTCCCGGGGTCGAATCGCCGAGCGGTGAGCGGTGAACGAAAGCTAAATCGATTCAGTGGCCCGTCAACGGGTCGGCCAACTCAGACGCGAAGCCTAGCGTCGCGCGCGGAGATCTGACGGCGCGATTGGCGCAATTGCGCTCGATCGCGGCTGGAGTCGGGCGGGGAGGCGTCGACGCGGGCAGCGGGCGGTTTCTGGGGCGGGGAGGCGTCGGCGCGGCGCGGCCGCCTCCGGGCCCAGGCCGTCCCCTGGGCGGCTAGCTAGCTAGCTAGCTAGCTAGCTAGCTAGCGCCCGCGCTCGGCCGCGGCCCGCTCGAGGATCGCCCCGGCCGCGTCCTCGAGGGCCGCGCAGAGCTCGGGATCCATGTAGCGGTGCTCGTCCGGGATGTCGAGGACGTGGATCGGCGTGTCGCCGACGTGCTCGCCGAAGTCCTCGAGGAGGCGATCGAGGTGGGCGTCCTCCATCACCAGGATCACGTCGGCCCAGGCGACGTCGGCCGCCCGCAGGCGACGCCGCGCCCGCTGGCTGAGGCCGCGCGAGCGGGTCTCGATCACGCCGAAGCGGCCGGCGAAGATCCGCTCGGCGGTCGGGCTCCGCAGGCGGTTGGCCGCGCAGACGAAGAGCGCTCGAAGGGCCATGTCTGAAGGGTCAGGTGGTCGAGGCGCCGGGGAGGTCGCCGACCATGTGGACGAAGCGGAAGCGGATCCGCGCGCCGGCGGCGAGGAGGAGCTCGACCAGCGCCTCGTCGCCCTCGGCGACCACGCCGACGCTCGTGTGCTCGGGGCGGGCGAGCGGGCGGAGGCCCTCGAGGAGCGGCCGCGCGAGGGTCGGCCGGGCGACCCGAAAGGGGAAGCATCCGGGGAAGTCGACGTCGAAGGCGGCGAAGCCGAGGCCGAGGTCGTCGGGGGTGTCGGGGGTGTCGCCGTCGGTCGGGCAGAGGCGCACGAGGCGGACCGAGGCCGCGGCCGCGAGGTGATCGAGCTGGCCGCGGGGGAGCTCGAAGCGGGCCTCGATCGCCGCGCGCTCGGCCGCCGCGATCGCCCGGGTGCTCACCCCCGCCTCGCCGGCGAGCGCCTCGACGCGATCCCAGGGGATCACGAGGGCGGCGGAGGCGTGGCGGCGCTCCATCCCGAGGGCGCGGTAGAGGCCGATCGCCGGGGCGTTGGTCGGCATCACGTTGAGGCGCCAGGTCGCGCAGCCGGCCGCCCGCATCGCCGCGGCGGCGACCCCCATCAGCGCCCGGCCGATCCCGAGGCCGCGGGCGCGCGGGCCGACGACGACGTTGCGGACGTAGCCGACCCCAGCGAGGATCTCGAAGAAGACGTAGCCGACGAGCGCGCCGTCGCGGGCGGCGACCCAGGTCCCCGGGAGGAAGCGCGCCCGCCAGCGGGGCTCGTCCGGCACCGGGTCGTCGACCCCGAGCTCGGGGAAGAGGGCGGCGAAGCCCGCGTAGTCGTCCGCCGTTGCTGGCCGAAGGGACAGGTCGAGGTCGTCCGAGTGCGGGCCGCTCATCGGAAGATCGTCGCCCGGTAGTAGCGGAGCTCGGCGATCGACTCGCGGATGTCGTCGAGCGCGCGGTGGCGCTCGCCCTTCGGCGGCGCGCCCTCGAAGGCGGCGGGGTACCAGCGGCGGCAGAGCTCCTTGACCGACGAGACGTCGACGCTGCGGTAGTGGAGGAAGGCCGCGAGCGCCGGCATGTGGCGGAGGATGAAGCGGCGGTCGTGGCCGATCGAATTGCCGCAGAGGGGCGACTCGCCGGCGACGCAGTGCGTCTTCAGGAACTCGAGGGTGCGCTCCTCGGCCGCGGCGAGGTCGAGGGTCGAGGCGCGGACGGCCGCGCTCAGGCCGCTCTCGCCGTGCTGGCGGGTGCACCAGGCGTCCATCGCCGCGAGGACCGGCTCCTCCTCGTGGATCACCAGGTCCGGCCCCTCGCCCAGGACGTTGAGCTCGCCGTCGGTGACGATCGTCGCGATCTCGAGGATCCGGTGGCGCTGCGGATCGAGGCCGGACATCTCGAGGTCGATCCAGACGAGCGGAGGCCCGGAGGCGGGCGCGGTCGGGGCGGTCATCCGCCCCATGCTAGTGCACCGCGGCGGAAATCGCCGCGATTTCGGGCCGCAATCGAGCGGCGGCGAGGGCAAGCGAAGTCGCGGCGACTTCGGCCGCGGCCTCCTGGCCTACTCGGCCGGCCTTCGCGGGCGCGTCGCGGCCCCGGTCGGCGCCTCCGCGGGTGCCCGCGCGCCGTTGCCGAGGAGGAGCTCGACGGTCCCGGGCCCGAGGGGATCCTCGCTGAGCGCCGGCTTGCCGTCGGCCGGCGGGTTGAGGACCAGCGGGTAGCGGAGGCGGTAGAGCTGGTCGTCGAGCTGGCCGGCGGGGATGTCGAGCGCCCAGGCGGCCTCGAGGAGGCAGGCGCGGAGCTCGGGGTCCTCGTGGGAGAGCGCGAGCTCGGCGATCCGCGCGAACATCACCTCGCCCTTGCCGACCTCGAGCTCGAAGACCACCCGTCCGCCGAGGGTCTGGTCGCGGGTGAGCGCGCGGTTGTAGCAGGCGCGGGCGCGCGGGAAGACCCGGGTCCCGAGGTAGCGCCGGAAGATCCGCTCGTCGAGGTAGCCCTTCTCCTTGTAGCCGCCGCGGCCGGCCCAGGTGATCTCGAGGCGGGCGCTCCGCTGGTGGTTGCGGGTCAGCCAGGGCGGGGTGGCGAAGCCCTCGCTGGCGGCGGCGCCCACCGGGCTCGGGCCGACGGTGGCGACGAGGGCGGCCGGCGGCGGTCGGACGGTCTCGGCGTGGGGCGCGAGCTGGATCTTCTTGTGGCCGATCTTCCCCTTGATCCGGGGGCTCGGCGCCCGCTTGCCCTCGTAGGTGCCGCTCAGGACCACGAAGGAGCCGGCGACCAGCCCCTTCGGCGCGGCCTCGTCGAAGGTGACGCTCGCCGGCATGGCGATCGCCAGGTCGCGGAGCACCTGGGGGGCGCTGAGGAGGTCGGCCGAGCCCGCGCCCTTCTGGGCCAGGGTCTCCAGGCTGATCCTGGCCCCGAGGCCAGCCGCCATCAGCGACACCGGGTGATCGGGGTCGAGCCCCTGGCGGGCGAGGATCGGCTCGTCGACCGCGAAGAGGAGCTCGGGGAGGCGCTTCGTCCGGCCGAGGCCGCGGCCGAGGGCGGCCTCGACGTCGGCGGGGGTGATCGAGAGCGGGAGCATCCCGTCGGTGAGGACGAGGATCAGCGGGCGCTTCGCCTTGGCGCCGCGGAGGCGCTCGCCGGCGAGCTCGAGCGCGGCCGCGAGGTCGGTGCCCTGCTCGCGGATCCCGGCGTCGAGGGCGGTCGCAACCCGCTGGCGGGCGGCGACGTCGCTGACCCGCGGGTGCGCGTCGGCGTCGAGGAGCGGGCGGGCGCTGCGGGCGAAGGCGATCGCGTCGAAGGTGGTCTGCGGCGGGAGGGCGTCGAAGAGCGCGCTCATCGTCGTCAGCGCCTCGCGGTGCATCGCCGGCGAGGTGCTCTTCGAACGGTCGACGACGACGACGACGTGATCGGGGCGGAGCGGCGCGGTCGCGCCGAGGCGGAGGTAGAGCCGGAAATTGCCGCCGTCGCCGGAGGCGTCGCGCATCACCTCGTAGCGGGTCGCCAGGGTCGGCGTCTTCGAGCGCAGCGAGGGGAGGGTCGCCGGCCAGGCGACGGTGACGCGATCCTGGGCCCGCGAGGTCAGCACCGGCTGGCCCTCGCTCGCCTGGCCGTCGAGCCAGAAGCTCGGGGCCCCGCGGACCAGCACCCGGCGCTCGCGGGCGAGGCCGAGGGGGGCGTTGCCGCGGTCGGGGAGGACGATCTCCCAGCGATCGCCGCGCATCCGCGGCGGCACCAGGAGCCGAAGCTCGACCTGGGTGGTCGAGCCCGCGGCGAGGCTGAAGCCGACGAGCTCGGCGCCGGGGAGATCGCCGCGCTCGAAGGGCGGGAGCTCGTGGACGAGGATCGTCCCGGGGTCGCGGCGACCGGGCTCGGGGGCGAGGTCGGTGCCGACGCCGTCGCGCCACTCGCCGCCGCGGGCGACCCGGAGCCCGTGGATCTCGGCGTCGCGGGGGAGCGCCAGGCTCAGCACCAGGTCCTGGTCGCGGGCGCTGTTGTTGTGGAGCGCGAGGCGGAGGCGGACGTCGGCGCGGAAGCCGACCATCCCCTCGACGATCACCTCGTAGGAGAGCTCGTCGAAGGGGATGTAGCTCGCCTCGTGGTTGATCCCGGGGTCGACCACGAGGCTGTCGGCGCGGGCCGGCGCCGCCGCGAGGCCGAGGCCGAGGGCCATACCGAGCCCGGCGAGGGCGCTGAGCGGGCGTCGGGGGGTTCGTCGCACCCGATCCAAGGTAGCGCAGGCCGGCCGCCCCCGCCCGTCCTCCGATCGCCGGCGTCGCCGGCGGCCCCTGGGCCACGGGCCAGCGCCGCGCGGGGCGTGCCCGCGCCTGGCTAGCCGCTGATCGCCCAGAGCCCGAGCGAGAAGAGCCAGAGCACGCTGGTCACCCGGATCGCCCGGAGCGGGATCGAGATCGCCAGAAACTGAAGGTAGGTCAGGTGGCTGGTCCCGGCCGCCCACGAGGCGAGCGAGTAGGGGAGCGGCGTGAGGGCGGCGAGGCCGAGGCCGAGGCCGCCGTAGCGGTTGATCAGCTCCTGGACCTCGGCGCCGCGCTCCCGCATCACCCGCTGGTACCACGCGGTCTGCGAGAGGCGACGGCCGATGAAGAAGCCGGTCGAGCCGCCGGCGACGCTGCCGATCGTGCTCCAGATCGCAACGGTGACGAAGTCGAGGCCGCCCGCGAGGCCGAGCGCCGAGAAGGCGTCGTTCGGCAGGGGCACCGTGAAGGCGTCGGGGATGAAGAAGCCGATCGCCACCCCGAGCCCGCCGAGCTGCTCGACGAAGCCGCCGGCGAAGCGGAGGAGCGGCTCGCGGAAGAAGTAGCCGACCGCCGCGAAGATCAGCGTGAGGGTGACGATGCCGACGCCGAGGGAGATGAGCAGCCGAAGCGGCTGCAGGGGGCGGGCGGGGGCGACGGCGCTCATCGTTTTCGGCAGCAGGTCTAGCAGCCCGCGGCCGAAGCCGCCACGCCGCATCGACGCCAGCGTCGCGCTCGCTCGCCGCCGCGGGAGCGCGCACCGGGGCCTCGGAGCCGCGTCTGTCGGCGATCGGCCCCGCCCTCCGCGACCGCGCCGACGAGCTCGGGCTGCGCTCGCGCGTCGCAGCCCTCCCACGGGCCCGGCGCGCGCACGCTGCCGGCGCCGCGCTCCGCTAGCGGCGGCAGCGGGCGACCATCGACTCGACGCCGTGGACCAGCGGGAGCCCGCAGAAGTCGCCGCTGAGGCTCTCCAGGCGGAGACCGGCGGCGGCGATGAGGCCGCGGAGCTCCTCGGGGAAGATCTGGCGGTGGGCGAGGTGGACGAGGCGGCGCGGCGTCGCCGGCGGATCGAAGTCGACCCCGGGCCGCGGCGCGTCGTCGTAGAAGATCCGGATGTGGCAGATCTGGCTCCCCGGATCGTAGGTGTGATTGGTCGAGTAGATCAGCTCCTCGCCGGTGGTCGGGTGGACGAAGGCCGTGACCGCGTGGCGCTCGTCGGGGTCCCACATCAGCCACTCGAGGTCGGGGAGGAGGACGTCGAACGCGAAGGTCCCGCCCTCGACCAGCCCGCGCCGCGCCGCCGCGAAGCAGCGCAGCAGGGTCGCGTGCTCGTAGAGGTGCATGAGCGCGTTGAAGGGGGCGATCACCAGATCAAAGGCGCCCTCGTCGATCGGCGGCGCGCTCATGTCGGCCTCGATGATCCGCAGGCGCGCGCGCTCCTCGGGGCGCACGACCTTGGCCTCGAGACGGGCGAGCATCGGCGCCATCCGATCGAGCGCGGTGAGGTGGTGGCCGTCGCGGAGGAGGACGGTGGTGATCCGGCCGGTGCCGGCGCCGAGCTCGAGGATCCGCAGCGGTCGCCCCTGCTCGCGCGCGAGCTCGTGGGCGAGCTCCTGGTAGAACTCGACGTCCTCGGAGCGATCGAAGTACTCGAAGTCGTAGAGGGCCGCGTCCTCGTAGTGGTCGTCGGTGCCGCGGGCGAGGAGGCGAGCGTGTCGCTCCTCTGCGCGGCGGTCCGCCCGTCGCGTCGTCGCTCGCGTCGCCATCGCCCTACCTCTGGCCGGCCGAGCGAGCCGCTCGGTCGCCGCCGGCCTGCCGTCCCCGCCGCGAGCGGTTGCCTCGGCGTCGGCGTCGGCGCTTGCCGTCATCCTCATCGTCGCCGGCGCCCTCGCGCTCGACCATCGGCGTCGCGCTGGCGGCGAGGCGCTGCCAGTGGGCGAACTCCGAGCCGCCCTCGCCGCGGGCCTGGACCGCGATCCCGAGGAAGACCAGCGCGTCGTGGAAGTACTGGCGCTGGACCAGCGAGGGCCGGCGCTTGCGGCGGGCGCCCGGGGTCTCGACCATCCGCCGGTGGGCCATCAGGATCTGGCGGGCGAGCTCGCGGTCGCGGCGGGCGACGCCGAGCGGGTTGCAGAGCGCGTCCATGGTCGCGTCGATCGTCTTGTCGAGGTCGCGGCGGGGGGCGCTGAGCCAGTCCTCGTCGATGATCGGCGCGAGGAGGATCGCCAGGAGCACGCCGTTGCTGGCGATCTGCCGGGTCTCCAGCGTGTACTCGTCGAGCGCGTCGAGGAGCGCCCAGAGGAGCCGTGAGGGCTGGTACCCGCGCGGGAGATCCTCGTGCTCGTCGGGGATCCGCTGGGGGCGGACGAGGCCGAGCCCGGAGCGCGAGTCGAAGAGCTCGACGAAGCTCGGGAGGACGTGGGGGAAGAGCCCCGACTCGAGGAGGAGCTCGAAGGAGCGGCGGGCCGCGCCGCCGCGGAGGAGCTTGTACACCTCCTCGAGGAGGCGAGCGCGCGAGCACTTGTCGATGTCGCCGACGGTCGCCAGGAGCGCGCGCCAGGTCTCCTCCTCGATCGTGAAGTCGAGGCGGGCGGCGAACTTGACCGCCCGGATCATCCGCACCGGATCCTCTTGAAAGCGGGTGAGCGGGTCGCCGATCGTCCGGATCACCCCGCGGTCGAGGTCCGGGATCCCGGCGACGAGGTCGACGATCGTGTCGCTCTCGATGTCGTAGAAGAGGCCGTTGATCGTGAAGTCGCGGCGCCGCGCGTCGTCCTCGATGTTCCCCCACTCGTTGTCGTGGGTGATCAGGAGGTCGTCGTCGTTGGTCGTGATCGGCGTGGTCCGGAAGGTGCTGGTCTCGATCACCTTGGTGCCGAAGTAGACGTGGGCGAGCTTGAAGCGGCGGCCGATGATCCGCGAGTTGCGAAAGGTCTTGCGGATCGACTCCGGGGTCGCGCTGGTGGCGACGTCGAAGTCCTTGGGGCGGCGGCGGAGGTAGAGGTCACGGACGCAGCCGCCGACGAGGTAGGCCTCGTGGCCGTTGGCGAGCAGCTTGCGCACGACCTTGAGCGCGTCGGGATCGACCTCGCTCAACGGCAGGGCGACGTAGGGGCCTTCTTGGGTGCTCTGGGCCATGCTTGGGCGGGGGTGCTCTAACACAGGTCGCGCGCTCCGGGCGAAGCGGGGTTGGGGGTTGTGGGGCGACGCAAATCGTGCGCTCTTCCTTTGAGGTTGACCGAGGTCGGGGGCCGCTGCCATATACTGTTCATGCGAACAGGCTGAACATGGGCGGAGGGATCCAAGCGCTCTTTCGCGCAAGCGCCTGCCACGGCGATCATCTGATCGTCGGCGGCCAGCCTGACGCGGATCCAGAGCTCGCCCTCGCCAGCCTCCTCGGCGAGCTCGAGAGCGACGGCGCCGAGATCCGCACCGTCAGCCTCCGCCTCGCCCGCCGCGCCGACGCGGCCTGGGCCCAGCCGGCGCTCCGCTGGCTCGCCGCCCACGGCCGCCGGCCCCTCCTGCGGAGCGCGATCAGCCTGCCCCGGCCGCTCGCCGAGGCGGCCTGGGAGAGCGGCGCCAGCGTCGTCTTCGAGCTCGCGCACCAGCGACCGGCGATCCAGCGGGCGCTCGTCGGTCCCGAGGCCGATCCTGCGGCCGCGCTCCTGCTCAGCGCCCAGCACCTCGGTCGCCTCGGCGTCGGCGTCGGCGCCCACCTCGGGCCCCTGGTGCCGGGGATCCACGATCACCGCGCCCAGGTCGAGCCGCTCCTCCATCACCTCCGCGCCGCCGATCTCCACGAGGTCCACCTCAGCGTGGGCCGCCTGACCCCGGCGCGTCTGGCGGCGCTCGCGGGGGCGGTCGACGAGGGGGTGCTCCTGGCGATCCGGCGGGCCTACGGCGTCGCGCCGGGGAGCACGCGGGAGGGGTGGCGCCTCGGGCGGCTGAGTCACGACGCCCTCCGCGAGGGGGTGCGGGCGATGGCCCGCGAGCACGGCCTGCGGGTCGACGGCTGCGGCTGCGCGGCCTTCTGCCACCTTGACGGCGGCGGTCGCCCGGACTACGCCCGGATCGGCGCGGGCGAGCTCTTCGCCGACGTCGCCGGCTAGCGGCCCGCGGCGTCTACCTGGTCGAAGGGACAGCCTCGGCAGAAGGCGCCAGCTCGCGTCGCGGATCGCGGCGAGGCCGCGAGCCCGAGCACCTCCACGTGGTCACGCGGTCACGCGGTCACGCGGTCACGCGGTCCGCAGAGCCGGCGCGTCGATCAGGTCGCCCCGTCGGTCTCGTCTCCGTTGTCGAGATCGCTCAGGGTTTGGCCGCAGGCCATCGAGCCGGCGGCGATCGTCATCGCGGCGAGGAGCACGTAGGTAAGGAATTTGCGGGTCATCGAAGCGAGGCTCCCGTGGAGGGGTCGGAGAGTAGCAGGGATCCGCCGGAGGTTGGCGAGAAAAGGCGCGAATGATCCCAGGCCCGCCTCTCGAGGGCCGCGCGGAGGCCCGGGGCCGCCGCGTCGAGGACCCTGTGGCGCTCGTCGAGGAGCTCGATGGCCCGGGCCGGATCGCCGCGATCGAGGGCCACCTCGATCGTCAGCGCCGACGTCTCCCAGCGCTCGGGGGCGAGGGCGAAGGCCCGTGCGAGGGCCGCGTCGGCGCCCGTCGGATCGCCGACGCGGTGGCGCAGGCGGCCAGCCGCGACCCAGAGCTCGACCGCGTAAGGGTACTCACGGAGGCCTGCGTCGATGATCTCGAGGGCCCGCGCGCTCCGCTCGGCCTCGCTGCGCCCCGGGAGGTCGAGCGTCACCTCGGCGAGGGCCGCGATGATCCGGTGCGAGCGATCGACCGAGAGCTCGAGGGCGCGGCGCAGGCGGTGCTCCGCGGTCGCCCACTCCTGGCGGGCGATCGCCACCCGGGCGAAGCAGAGGTGGCTGAGCTCGTCGAGGGGATCGAGGGCCTCGGCCCGCCGGCAGTGGGCCCGGGCCGCAGAGACCAGGCGGCGGGTCTCGGGGCCCTCGCTCTCCTCGCGCTCGCGGCTGGCGAGGAGGGCCTCGGCGAGGAGGGCCTGGGCCCGCGCCGAGTCGGGGGCGCGGCGGGCCGCGACCGTCCAGATCGCGCCGTTGCTCCGGTAGACCTGGGCGCTCGCCTGGAGCACCGAGCCCTGGAGGATCGCCATCAACGCGAGCGGGAGGTAGGCGAGGCTCGGGCTTCGGAGGGCGCGGGCGAGGGGGCGGCCGAGGGCCAGGAGGAGCGCGCCGAGGCCGACGCAGAGCGGCCAGCTCGGGAGGTACATCAGGCGATCGGCCCGCATGTTGGGCATCGCCGCGAGGTTGCTCGTCGGCAGCGCGAGGGCGAGGGCGCCGAGGATCGCCAGGGCGGCGAGGGGCCGGCGGCGGCCGCGGAGCGCCCCCAGGCCGTAGGCGAGGAGGGCGAGGAGGGCGGCGCTGGCGAGGAGCACCGCGGGGTCGCCCCAGGAGGCGCCGCGATCGACGTACTCCGGCGAGAGGCCGAAGGGGAGGAGCGCCTGCTGGAGGTAGCCGAGGTGGATCACCGTCGACTCCGCGAGCACCGGCCCGACGCCGACGCGGTTGGCGAAGAGGCGGAGGTTGCCCGGGCCGCCGTAGGGCGAGAGGGCGCCGTGGGTGAGGAGGGTGTGGCCGATCGCCAGGGCGACGCCGGCGGCGAGGGGGGCGGCGGCGGCGAGGCGGCGACGCCAGGGGAGGGGCGCGTCGCTCCAGGGGGCGGCCGCCTCGGCGATCCACCAGAGGATCGGCGCGGCGGCGGCGCTCATCTTGGCGGCGGCGGCGAGGGCCATGAGGCCGGCGGCGGCCAGCGCGTGGCCGCCTCGACGCCTTGCGCTATTTGCGCGGAGGGCCTGGCTGGCGGCGATCGCCCCGCCGAAGGCGAGGGCCGCCGCCAGCAGATCCTCGCGGAAGGAGATCACCGCGATCGCCTCCGCATGGAGCGCCAGGAGCCCGAAGAGGGCGACGCTGGCCGCCCGCAGGTCGAGCGGCGCGCCGAGGATCCCGAGCCAGCGCTGACCGAGCCAGCAGACCAGGAGGTGGAGGGCGATCGAGAGGGCGTGGTGGGCCGGCGCGAGGAGCCCGAGGAGCTGGTAGGCGAGGACGTCGAAGGCGACCAGGGTCGGCCGGAAGGCGTCCGGCACGTGGCGCCGGGCCGCCTCGTCCGAGAGGAGGAGGGGGAGGTCGGCGGGCTGGCGGAGGAAGCCGTTGGCGGTGATCGTCCAGCCGTCGTCGTAGACGAAGCCGAAGGCGAGGATCGGCAGGAGGACGACCGCGCAGAGGCCGAGGAGGCCGCCGAGGATCACCGCCTCGCTCGGCCGCCGCCGGCCGCTCGTCGCCGCGTCGTCCGCCGCCTCGTCCGGGTTGTCGCTCGGGCCGCGCATCGTCGCCGGCGCGAACACTACACCGTCGCTCGCCCCCGTGGTCGGCCGCTCGTGCCGGGTGCTAGGATCGGCGGACGATGTCGGGGGTCCTCTTCGTCGTCGCCGCCGGCGGGCTGGTCGCGCTGGTGACGACGCAGCTCGTCGAGAGCCGGCGCCAGCGGGCGCTGCGGGCCCGTTTTCGTCGTCGTCGCAGGGCCGCCGTCGACCTCCGCGAGGGCGACGAGGCGGGCGTCCACGGCCACGTGCGGGTCGCCGACGGGACCCTCCTCGAGGCGCCGATCAGCGGCCGCGCCTGCGTCGCCTGGGAGGTGCTCGTCCACGCCGACGCGCGAGGCAGCAGGCTGGTCCGCTGCGCCCAGGCGCTCGACTTCCTGATCGAGGAGAGCTGCGGCTCGGTGCGGGTGCGGGCGGCCACCGACGGGCCGGTCATCGACGGCCACGCGCTCCGCCTCGCCGAGGACCTCGACACCCGCTACGTCGACGCGGGCGGGCTCATCGGCGGGCCGACGGCGGCGCCGACCCTCCGCTGGTGGAGCGCACGCGCCGCGGCGCCGTCGCCCCCCGACATCGACACCTACCTCAAGCGGATCCGCCAGCTCGGGGTCGGGGCCGGCGCGCCGCCGCGGATCGAGGAGCGCTGCCTCGTCCCGGGCGAGCGGGTGAGCGCGCTCGGCCTGGTCGTCCGCGACGACGCGCTCGCCGGCGTCGAGCGGCGCTACCGCGAGGAGGCGAGCGCGCTGGTGATCGCCGGCGCCTCGTCCCGGCCGTTGGTGGTCACCAACGATCGCTTCTACTTCTAGCGCTCGCTCAGCGCTCGGCGCAGCGCCGGCTCTTGGGCGCGAGCGGCCCGCAGTTGGTGTACTCGACCCCGTAGGCGGTGATCGCCATGAGCGCGCCGACGAGGCCGACCGACGCGCTGATGATCGCCGCGGTGTTGAGGGCGTCGCCGCGGGACGTGAGGGTGTCGAGCTCGTCGCGGCTCAGGCCCTCGCTCTCGTAGCCCTTGGTCATCTTCCGCTCGGTCGCGTAGCCGGCCGCGCCGAAGCCGATGAGGCCGGCGCCGCCGACCGCCGCGAGGATCGTCCCGGTCCAGAGGACGGCGTGGGTGGCGGTCGTCCGGCGGGCGCCCGGCTTGCCGCCGTCGTCGCTCGAGGCCGCGGCCTCGCGCTCGATCGAGGTCTGGGAGGCGAGCACCGGGACGAAGCCGAGGCGGGCGTCGATCGCCGGCCGCCGCTGGGGGGCGATGAGGGGGGCGCAGGCCGTCGAAGTGACGCAGGTGGTCGCGCATGCCAGCGCGATCGCCAGGGCGCCGAGGGGGCGCGCGCGGAGGTCTGGGGTGCTCATGGTCCGGTCGTCCCCATGGTGTCGGTCCCGCCCGAGGTCCCGCCGGTGGTCCCGCCCCCGCCGAAGCCGATGCACACGCCGCTCACGCAGGCCTGTCCATCAGGACAGGCGGGCGCGCCGGCGTCGTCGCAGAGGAGCCCGCAGATCCCGGGGCGCTCCTGCGGGAGCTGCTCGAGGATGTCATCGAGCCCGGGGATGTCGCCGAAGGCGACCGAGAGCTCGATGCAGCGGTGGGGATCCGAGCACGGCGAGGGGTCGAGCGCGGCGTCGCACATGTGGTTGCAGGTGCCGTTGAAGCAGGTGTAGCCGTCCTTGTCGGGCGGGCACCCGTTGTCGGCCATCGAGTCGAAGAAGTCGAGGACCGAGCCGTCGCAGGCGAACTGACAGAGGCCGGAGATGCAGCGCTCGACGTACTGGTCGCCGTCGCCGTCGACCACCGGCTTGCCCTCGTCGTCGACCAGGGCCTGGCAGTCGGCGTCCGACTCGCAGGTGAAACGGAACGCCGGCGGGGTCCCGCGATCGCGGAAACACCCGAGGACGAGCCCGAGGGCCAGGACGGCGGCGACGCGCAGGGGTCTCATGGGCGGGAGTCCTCGCATATATAGCAGCCAGGGGGGGAGGCGGCGCGGGGCCCCGCGTGTGAAAGGCCCGCCTGCGCAAATGTCGCGCCTGCATCCGCTGGGCGCGAGCGGGGCTTGGACCCGGCCGGCGGGGCGGAGGTTCCACCGCTTGCCTGGGGCCCGCCCCCCGTGATACAGGCCCCGGCCACAAACAACCGACTCCACATGCCCTTGGAGGCCGCCGTGGCGTCGCCAGCGCGGGGAGATCCCGCGGGGTGTACGGCCGGCCCGCGAAGGGGGCAGAGGAACAACGCCAGGAGAGAACATGTCTGATCAGCACCACGCCGCCGACGCGGCCGATATGAACGAGTCCCTCGAGCTCAGCGAGGGCCAGCGCATCATCACCGTCCGCCAGCTCCTCGAGGCCGGCGTCCACTTCGGTCACCGCACCGAGCGCTGGAACCCGCGGATGAAGCCCTTCATCTACGGGGCCCGCGGCGGCGTCCACATCATCGACCTCCAGCAGACCGCGACCCTCTTCCGCCGCGCCTTCGCGTTCATCCGCTCGATCGCCGCCGAGGGCCGCCCGATCCTCTTCGTCGGCACCAAGAAGCAGGCGCAGGACGTGCTGGTCTCCGAGGCCGAGCGCGCCAACCAGTTCTTCGTGTGCTCGCGCTGGCTCGGCGGCACCCTGACCAACTGGACGACGATCCGCCAGTCGATCGAGAAGCTCCGGGGCATCGAGCGGATGGCGGCCGACGGCACCACCTCGCAGATGACCAAGAAGGAGGGCCTGATGCTCGACCGCAAGCGCGCCAAGCTGGAGCGCAACCTCGGCGGCATCAAGGACATGGCCAAGCTCCCCGGCGCCCTCTTCGTGATCGACCCGGTCCGCGAGCACATCGCGGTGACCGAGGCCAATCGCCTCGGGATCCCGGTGGTCGCGGTCGCCGACACCAACGCCGACCCCAACCAGATCCAGTACGTCATCCCCGGCAACGACGACGCGATCCGCTCGATCAAGCTCTTCTGCACCCGGATCGCCGACGCCTGCATCGAGGGCTCGCGCCTCGGCAAGTCGCGCTCGGTCACCGACGCGGTCGAGCACGAGGCGCCGGAGACCATCCGGGTCCACACCGGCGGCGACGGCCCCAAGGTCGAGATCGTCTCGCGGCGGACCCAGCTGCCGGCCCCCGAGGCCGCGGCGACCCCCGAGGAGGGCCCGCTCGGCGCCCAGTACAGCGAGGAATAGGAAGAACATGTCGAACAAGATCAGCGCTGCCGACATCAAGAGCCTCCGCGAGCGCACCGGCGCCGGGCTCATGGACTGCAAGAAGGCGCTCGCCGAGTGCGACGCCGACATCGACAAGGCGATCGAGTACCTCCGCAAGAAGGGCCTCGCGGCCGCGGCCAAGAAGGCCGGGCGCCTCGCCTCGGAGGGCCTCGTGGTCTCCTACATCCACTCGAACAACCGGGTGGGCGTCCTCCTCGAGGTCAACTGCGAGACCGACTTCGTCGCCGTCACCGACGACTTCAAGACCTTCTGCGCCGACGTCGCGATGCAGATCGCGGCGATGAGCCCCCTCGTGGTCGCCCGCGAGGAGGTCGATCCCGCGCTGGTCGAGCGTGAGCGCGCGATCTACCGCGAGAAGGCGCTGGCCGAGGGCAAGCCCGAGAAGATCGTCGATCGGATCGTCGACGGCCAGGTCAACAAGTACTACTCGGAGGCCTGCCTCCTCGAGCAGAAGTTCGTCAAGGACGACAAGAAGACGATCGAGCAGCTCCTCAAGGAGCTGATCGCGAAGCTCGGCGAGAACATCAAGATCCGCCGCTTCACCCGCTACGAGCTCGGCGAGGGCCTCGAGAAGAAGAGCGAGGACTTCGCCGCCGAGGTGGCGGCCCAGCTCAGCGACCGCTGAGCGAGCGAGGGCGGGGCATCCCCGCCCTTTTTTCTTCGACCCCTCCACGGCCAAGGACCCCGGCGATGGACACAGGCAAGCCCGTCTACAAGCGGATCCTCCTCAAGCTCTCCGGTGAGGCGCTCCAGGGGAAGCAGGGCTACGGCGTCGACGCGGACGTCCTCCGGGGGATGGCCGTGGAGATCGGTGAGCTCGTCGAGCTCGGGGTCGAGGTCGCGATCGTGATCGGCGGCGGCAACATCTTCCGCGGGCTCAAGGCGGCCGCGAGCGGGATGGACCGGGCGAGCGCCGACTACATGGGGATGCTGGCGACGGTGATGAATTCGCTCGCGCTCCAGGACGCGCTCGAGCAGCACGGGGTCTACACCCGGGTGCTCTCGGCGATCGAGATGAAGGAGGTCGCGGAGCCCTACATCCGCCGTCGGGCGACCCGTCACCTCGAGAAGGGGCGGGTCGTGATCTTCGCGGCCGGCACCGGCAACCCCTTCTTCACCACCGACACCGCGGCCGCCCTCCGGGCGATGGAGGTCAACGCCGACGTCCTCCTCAAGGCGACCAAGGTCGACGGGGTCTACGATCGCGACCCGACCGGCGACCCCGAGGCGATCCGCTTCAGCCGGCTGACCTACCTCGACGTCCTCGCCCGGGACCTCAACGTGATGGACGCGACGGCGATCTCGCTCTGCAAGGAGAACCACCTGCCGATCGTCGTCTTCGATATGCTGACCCGGAACAACATCCGCCGGGTCGTCTGCGGCGAGCCGATCGGCACCCTGGTCGGCCCCGAGGACCATGAGCGTCGGCTCGCGGCGCGTGAGAGGAGCTAGTGGAGATGCAGGACGAGGCGCTTTCCTTGGCAGAAGAGGGGATGGAGGGGGCGGTCGACCACCTCCGCAAGAGCCTGGCGCGGGTCCGCGCCGGTCGGGCGAACCCGTCGATCCTCGACGGCCTCCGGGTCGAGAGCTACGGCGTCCAGGTGCCGCTCAACCAGGTCGCCACCGTCAGCGTCGCCGACGCCCGCCTCCTCGTGGTCAAGCCCTACGATCGCAACCAGATCGGCGCGATCGAGCGGGCGATCAACAGCTCCCAGCTCGGCCTCAACGCGAGCAACGACGGCATCGTCCTCCGCCTGCCGATCCCGCCGCTCAGCGAGGAGCGCCGGCGCTCGCTGGTCAAGCAGATCAAGGACCTCGCCGAGGAGGCGAAGATCGCCTGCCGGCAGTCGCGGCGCGACGCCAACGACCTCCTCAAGGAGGCCGAGAAGGAGAAGGAGATCTCCGAGGACACGCTGAAGAAGGCGCTGGACCGGGTCCAGGCGCTGACCGACGGCTTCGTCAAGCAGATCGACGATCTCCTGGCCAAGAAAGAGGCCGAGATCATGGAGGTCTGAGGGCCCGCGCACGCGAGGCCATCACGCGGCCGCGAGCCCATGGCTCGCGGCCGTTCTCCGTTCGAAGGTCCGGCGCATGAAAGACAACGGCCGCGAGCGATGCGCTCGCGGCCGCGTCGGCCGGCTCGCTGGCGCGGCGCGCTAGCTCGCGTCGGCGGCCGCCTCTTCGCTGCCGGGCGCCGGCTTCGGCTTCGGCTCGAGCTTCTCGACGTCGTCGGCGAAGTGGCCGCTCCAGTAGAGGAGGCGGCTGCAGGACTCGCACGCCAGGATCTCGCGGCCCTTCATCAGCTGCATGTAGATGATGTTGGGGATCATCATCTTGCAGGCGGTGCAGCGCTCGCGGTGGGCCGGGACGAAGGCCATGCCGTCGGGGAAGCGCTTGCGGATCCGCTCGTAGGTCCGCAGCGTGTCGATGTCGAGGCCCTTGGTCAGCTTCTCGCGGCGCTTGCGGGCCTTGAGGATCAGCCGCTCGAGGCGATCCTTCTCGGTCGCCAGGCGCTCCTTCTCGGACTCCGCCTGCGAGCGGAGCTGCGAGAGCATCGCGTCCATCTTGGTGATGCGCTGCTCGGTCTCGGAGACCGCCTTCTGGAGCTTGGCGATCTCCTCGGTGCGGGTGGTGATCATGCGACGGGTGCTCTCGAGCTCGCGCTGGGTCGCGTTGAGCTCGCGGGCGGTCTTGATCTGGCCGAGGCGCGCCTTCGACGTCTTGGCCATCACCTCCTCGTCCTGGAGCTGGCTCTCCTGCCGGCTCTGGAAGAGGCGGGTCTCCTCGAGCTTCTCGCGCTCGGCGTCGAGCATCGACTCGAGCTTGCGCAGGTCGGTGTCGAGCTCGCGGAGGCGCTTGGGGATCACGCGGAGCTTGCGCTCATACACCGTCAGCTTGCGATCCTGGCGCTGGAGGGTGCGCAGGGCGACGATCTGGGGGTCGATGGACTCTTGCATAGAAGGCAGCGGGGTGTGTGGGCCCACCTGGGCTTGAACCAGGGACCAACCGGTTATGAGCCGGCCGCTCTGACCGACTGAGCTATAGGCCCGGAAAAATGCGGCGTTTCGCTCGCATCACGATAGAAAGGGGAGCGGAAGTCGTCAAACTGCGCGAATAACGCCGGAGCGAGGTGCGCGCTCTCCGCCGCCGCAGACCGCTCCTCCTGCCTTCTCTTCGGCGTCGCCGCCCCTCGGTGTACACCTCATCGGACGTGAGCGCCGAGGCCAAACCAAAGGGCACCAACCTGGGCAGCGGCGGCCTCGCCCTGGCCTTCGCCAAGCTCTTCTTCCTGATCGCCGGCTACGCGATCTCGATCGTCCTCACCCGCCTGGTCCCGCCCGAGGTCTTCGGCCTCTACGGCGTGGTCTCGATGGTGATCGCGGTCCCCAACATGGTCCTGATCCAGACCGTGCTCTTCACGGTGAGCCGGCCGATGGCCGCCGAGATCACCCGCGGCCTCGGCTCCTACCGCCTCCTCCGCCTCCGCGGCTTCCGCCTCGCCGCGACCCTCGGCGGCCTCGTCAGCCTGACCTTCCTCCTCGGCGCCGATCTCCTCGCCAACTCCCTCCTCCGCGACCCCGACCTGGTCGGCCCGCTGCGGATGGTCGCGGCGATCCCGGTGATCTACGCGCTCTACGCCGTGAATATCGGCACCCTCAACGCCACCCGCCGGTTCGGCATGCAGGCGACGCTCGACATCGTCATGGCCGCGAGCAAGTCGGGCCTGATCATCGGCGCGGCGGCGATCGGCCTCGGCCTCGCCGAGATCCTCGGGGGCTTCACCCTGGCGGCGACCGTCGCCCTCGCGCTCTCAGTGATCCTCACCCGGATCGCCCGCCCGCCCGGCGTCGACGAGGCGCCGAAGCCCGCGAAGATCGAGGGGATGGGCGGCCTCGCCGGCTCGCTCCTGATCTTCACCGCGGTCGTCAACCTCCTCCTCGCGGTCGATCTCCTGATCCTGAAGCGCTTCGTCATCACCCCGGCCGACGAGGCGGCGGTCGGCTTCTACACCAGCGCCAACCTGGTCGCCCGCGTCCCCTACAGCCTGATGAACGCGGTCAGCCTGATGATGTTCCCGCTGGTCGCCACCCTCCACGCCCTCGAGGACGCGCCGCGCCTGCGCCGCTACGTCGCCGAGACCGCGAAGGTGTCGGCGCTCCTCCTCGCGCTGATGAGCGGGGTCGCGGCCGCGGCCTCCGGCGAGATCCAGCGCCTCCTCTTCCCGGCCGCCTACGGGGCGGTCGCCGACGAGCTCCGGCTGATGGTCTGGGGCTTCTCCGGCTACTCTTTCGCGGTCACCTGCGCCTGGATCCTCAACTCGACGGCGCGCTCGCGGATCGCCGTCCTCCTGGTGGTGATCCCGCTCCTGGTGGTCGCGATCGCGGCGTCGCTGCTGGTCCCGGGCGGGTCGACGATGGGGGCGGCGACGGCCGTGGCGATCGCCGGCGGGGCCGCGGTTCTCGGCTCGCTCGCGGCCCTCCACCGCCTCTTCCGCGCCCACCTCCAGCCCCTCTTCATCGTCAAGGTCGCGGCCGCGGTCGCCCTCGTCGAGGTGATCGGCCGGGCCTGGAGCGCGCAGGGGAAGATCGCGATCCTCGCCAAGCTCGCGGCCCTGGCGATCGCCTTCGTCGCGGTGATCCTCGGGACCCGGGCGGTGACGATCGCCGAGATCAAGGAGCTCCGCCGTGCTCGCGCCGAGTGACGGGGTGCTCCTGGTTTCGAAGCCGCTGCGGCCGCCCTTCGTCGACGGCTCGACGGTGCTGGTCCGGACCCTGGTCGAGGTCCTGCCGCCGGCGCTCCACCTCGTCTACTTCGGCGACCCCGCCCACCCGCTGCGGGCGAACGGCCAGGTGATCGAGGGGCCGGCGATGGGCCACGCGCCCTCGCTCTCGGCGAAGGCGCGGGTGCTCCTCGGGATCGTCCACCCTCGCCACCGCCGGCGGCCGCTCCACCTCTTCTTCACCCCCAACCGCCTGACCTCGACCGTGGTCGCGCTCCTCCGCCGGCTGCAGCCGCGGCGGTCGATGATCCAGAGCCTGATGTCGGCCCACGGGGTCGAGCGGTGGATCGATCTCCTGCGGCCGCTCGACGTGGTGATCGTCCTCTCCGACGACACCCGCGCGCGGCTGGTCGCGGCCGGGCTCGACGGCGCGAAGATCCGGCGGATCTACCCGGGCGTGCGCAGCCAGCCGGCGGCCTCGCCGGCGGCGATCGCCGGCCACCGGCGGCTCCTCTACGCCGGCGATCTCGACGCAGGGGTCGCCGATCGCCTGCTGGCGATCGCCGGGCTCCTCGATCACCCCGAGCTCGCCGGCTGGACCCTGACGATCGCCTGCCGGCCGAAGTCCGACGACGACGCCCGCCAGCGCCAGCGACTCGCAGAGGGGCTCGCGGGGCGGATCGCCGGCGGGCAGGTGGAGCTCCTCGGCGAGGTCGCCGACATGCCCGGGCTCCTGGCGAGCTCGTCGCTCCAGCTCTTCCTCGCCGATCACGTGCGCCGCAAGGTCGACCTCCCGCTGGTGGTCCTCGAGGGGCTCGCGCTCGGGGTCGGCCTGGTCTCCCTCGACTTCGCGCCGCTCCGCGAGATCTTCGTCCGGGGGGCCGAGCAGGGGCTCGAGGTCGGGATCGCGGTCGCGGCCGACGCGGACGGGGAGGCGCTCCGCGAGGCGGTCCTGGCCGGCGTCCGCGGGGTGGTCGCGGGGCGCTGGGCGCCGGCCGCCCAGGCGCTGGTCGAGCGCGAGTTCTCGCGCGAGGCGATGGCCGCGGCCCACGTCGCGCTCTACGACGAGCTCCGGCGCTGATTGAGCGCCCCGCGGTACCGGCCGCGCGTGGGCGCGCTCGTCTTGCGCATCGCCGGCAGGAGGGGCGTTGGGGCCTCTCAGTGGCCTCTGGGGGGCGGCGGGTGATGCGCGGTCCGGGTCTCCGGACGCTGACGCTGCGGCCCCTCAGTGCAGTGAATTGTCGCGCTCGCAGGAGCCTCTCGGTATGGTCCCGCTCGCGCCGATGTCCACGCAGACCGACAATCGCTCCTACTACGACGCCTTCGCCCGTCGCTACGACGTCGGCCGCGATGTCGGCTACCACAAGCTCATCGACGACCAGGCCGCGGCGATCGTCAGCCGCCACGCCGCCGGCAAGGAGGCCCTCGAGGTCGGCTGCGGCACCGGCCTGATCCTCGAGCGCGTCGCCGCCGTCGCTGCCCACGCCCGCGGGATCGATCTCTCGCCGGGGATGCTCGAGGCGGCGAGGGCCCGCGGCCTCGACGTCGAGGTCGGCGACGCCACCAAGCTCCGCTTCGACGACAACTCCTTCGACGTCGCCTACTCGTTCAAGGTGCTCGCCCACATCCCGGGCTGGGAGCGCTGCGTCGCCGAGATGGTCCGGGTGGTCCGGCCCGGCGGCGTCGTCATCTTCGACGTCTACAACCGGCACTCGCTCCGCTACCTGATCAAGCGCCTCTGGGGGCCGCGCAAGACCTCCGATAGCTTCGACGAGGGGGCGATCGCCACCAACTTCTACTCCCCGGAGGAGGCCAAGGCGCTCCTCCCCGCGAACACCCGGGTGATCGACGAGGCCGGGATCCGGATCACGATCCCGCACCCGGCGGTGTGCCGCCTGCCGGTGGTCGGCGGCCTCGTCGAGCGCGCCGAGTGGGCGGCGATGGGCACCCCCCTCGCGCGCCTCGCCGGCTTCTACGTGTTGGTCGTGGAGAAGGTCGGGTGAGCCGACCGACCCTGGTGGTCAGCTCGACCTTCCCCCAGCACGCGGGGGATCACCGGGGTCTCTTCCTCCTGCGCCGCTGGGAGGCCGCGGCTGCGGCCTCTGGTGAGCGGATCATCGTCCTCGCGCCGCGGAGCGCCTGGAGCCGCGACGACCTCGAGACGCCGCTCGAGATCCGTCGCTTCGCCTACGCGCCGCGGCCGCTCTCGTCGCTCACCGGCCGCTTCGGGGTCCTCGAGAACATCCGCGAGCGACCCTGGCGGGCGCTCCTCCTCGCGCCCTTCACGGTCGCGCTGACGCGGGCGCTGCGGCGGGCGATCGCCGAGCTCGAGCCGCGGCGGGTGGTCGCCCACTTCTTCCTCCCCTGCGGCTGGCCGACCGCGCTGGTCGCCCGGCGGGCGCAGATCCCCTGCGAGCTCTACGGGCACGGCTCCGACGTCGACGTCTGCCTGCGCCTGCCGGCGGCGCTGCGGCGGCGCCTGGCGGGCGATCTCCTGGCGGCCCAGCGGGTCGCGCTGCCGTCGGCGGAGAAGCGGGCGCGGCTCTGTGAGGCGCTCGGGCTCGACGCGATCCCGGGGCACTTCGTGGTCGAGACGATGGCCGAGGTGGTTGTTCCGTGCGCGGCGGTGGATGGCGAGGGCGAGGCGGAGGGGTCGCGCGAGGGGGTCTTGTTCGTCGGCCGGCTGATCCGGCAGAAGGGCGTCGATGATCTCCTGCGGGCGGTCGCGGCCCTCGGCGGGGCGATCCCGGTGGAGATCGCCGGCGACGGGCCCGAGCGGCCGCGCCTCGAGCGGCTCGCGCGCGCGCTCGGGGTGCCGGCGCGCTTCCACGGCTTCGTCGAGCCCGACGCCCGCGATCGCCTCTATCGCCGCGCGGCCGTCACCTGCGTGCCCTCGCGGACCCTGGCGAGCGGCCTCTCGGAGGGGGCGCCGCTGGTGATCTGCGAGGCCCGGGCCCAGGGGGCGCCGGTGGTGGCGAGCGCGGTCGGCGGGATCCCGGAGCTCTGCGCGGACGACCCCGGGGCGATCCTGGTGCCGCCGGGCGATCCGCAGGCGCTCGCGCAGGCGCTCCGGCGGGCGCTCGCGGCGGGCGCGGGCGGGGCTGCGCCCGCGGGGTCGCGGTCGGCGATCCCGGGCGTCGGCTAGCGGCGGCGATGCTCGTGGGTCGTCGAGACGGGTCGGAGCACGCGCGAGGGGTCGATGGTGCTGGCGAGCGCGGAGCGTCGCGGTGAGCGAGGCGCTGACGGGGTTCGCGGTGCGGTCGCACGAGGTCGTCCGCGGCCTGGCGCGCGCGCTTCGTGGGAGCGCAAACGAGGCTGGGTTCAGCGCCCGCGCCCTCGCTTCGGCGGCGCAGCGACGCAGCGCTCGCGGGCGGCCTCGGCCTCGGGCGTCCGCGGGAGGCCGGCCGCGTCGGCGCCGGCGAGCGCATGCTCGAGGAGCGGCAGCGCCTCGTCACAGGCGCCGCGGCGGGCGAGGAGCTCGCCCGTCATCCGCTCCGGCACCAGGGTCTCGACGTGCTCCGGGCCGAAGATCGCCCGGCGGAGCTCGAGCGCGGCGCGGCAGCTCGTGAGCGCCTCGTCGAGGGACCCCTGGGCGGCCAGGAGGTCGCAGCGGAGCGTCTCGGCGTGGGCCGTCTCGCGGCTGCGGGGGCCGAAGTGGCGGGCGGCCAGGGTCGCGCAGGTCGTGAGCTCGGCGCTCGCCTCGTCGAGGCGCCCCAGCGCCTTGAGGGCGCTGGCGATGTTGCAGGCGAGCGAGACCAGGTTGGGGTGATCCTCGCCGACCAGCGGCGTGCGGATCGACCGCTCGCGGCGGTAGAGCGCGAGGGCCTCGGCGTGGTGGTGGAGGTCGAGCTCGGTGGTCGCCAGGTTCTGGAGGATGTTGGCGAGCTGGGGGTGGTGGCCGCCGAGCGTCCCCTCGGCGCGGGCGAGCGCCTCGCGGAGGATCGCGCTCGCGGCCTCGCTCTCGCCGGTGGTCAGGACGATCGCGCCGAGGTTGGAGAGCGCCCGGAGGACCTCGAGGTCGTCGGGGCCGCGGAGCGCGGTGAAGGCGTCGACCGCCGCCTCGGCGCGGGTGCGGGCGGTCTGGAGGTCGCCGGCGAAGAAGGCCATCGCCGCCTGGTTGCGGAGGAGCTCGGCCGCGAGCGCAGGGTCGGGGCGGCGCCCCAGGAGGGCCTCGGCGATCCCCGACCAGACCCGCGCGGCCTCGCGGTGATCGGCCCGGCCAGCGACGTAGACGAGGTCGGCGGCGAGGGCCGCCCGGAGGGCGTCGGCGCCGGCCCGCTCGGCCTCCTGGTAGGCCCGCTCGCCCTCCTCGAGGGCGTCGGCGTGGCGCGACGAGGCCCGGAGGAGCGCGGCCCGGCGGCGGCGGGCCTCGGCGACGAGCGGGCGGTAGCCGAGCGCCTCGGCGTCGGCGATCACCGGGTCGATCGCCGCCAGGCCCTCCTCGACGTGGCCAGCGCTCTCGGCGGCGTGGATCGCCGCGAGGCGGCGGCGGAGGGCGTCGACCTCGGCGCGCTCGAGGGGATCGGCGGGCGGCGGGAGCTCGGCCCGGAGGGCGTCATCGTCGGCGCACTCGCGGAGCGGGCGGAGGCCGGCGACCAGGAGATCGGCCGACTCGATCACCCGCGCGTCGGCCCGCGTGAGGAGCTCGACCCGCTCCTCGAGGATCGTCCGCGACTCGTCGAGGCAGCGGGTGCGGAGGCCCTGGAGCTCGTCCGAGAGGTCGCCGCGGAGGTGGGCGCCGGCGCACACGTCGTCGCGCATCTCGGCCCAGGCGGCGGCGTACTCGGTGAGCGCGAGCGCGGCGCGGCGGCCCGCGGCCTCGGCGTAGGGGAGCTCGGCGGCCGCGAAGGCGCCGCGGAGGGCGGCCTCCCGCGCGGGGTTCCAGACCGCGGCGATCTCGTCGGCCGCGCCGACGCAGCGCGGGCCGGGGTCGCCGGCGGCGGCGAGCCAGAGGGCGGCCGCGCCGACGCCGGCCGCGAGCGCGCCGGCGCGCTGGAGGTTGCGACGACGGGCGCCGAGGCCCCGGCGGAGGCGGGCGAGGAGCGCGGGCATCGACGGCGGTCGACGCTCGGGGTCCCGCTCGAGGCCGGCACAGATCGTCCGCCAGAGCCAGAGCGGCGCCTCGCGGCGGCGTGCGGGCTCGCGGAGCTCGCCGGCGAGGACCGCCCGACAGAGGGTCGCGAGGGTGTCGCCGGCGAAGGGGCGCTCGCCGTAGACCGCCTCGAAGAGCGCGACCGAGAAGGAGAAGAGGTCGCTGCGGGCGTCGAGCGCCCGACCCTCGAAGTGCTCCGGGGACATGTAGGCCGGGGTCCCGAGGAGCGCGCCGGCGCGGGTCAGATCGCTGCGGAGGAGGGCCGAGCCGGAGGTCTCGAGCTCGCTGAGCGGGCGCGCCTCGTCGTCGCCAGCGAGGGCCGGGCCGGCGCTCGCGCGGGCGAGGCCGAAGTCGGCGACGCGCACCCGGCCGCGGGGATCGATGAGGACGTTGTCGGGCTTGAAGTCGCGGTGGATCAGGCCGGCGTCGTGGGCCGCCGCGAGGCCCTCGCCGGCGGCGATGAAGAGCTCGACGATCGATCGCCAGGGCCGGCGGGCGCGCTCGAGCCAGGCGCCGAGGCTCTCGCCCTCGACCAGCTCCATGGCGATGTAGACCTGCTCGTCGAGGACGCCGACGTCGAAGACCGCGACGACGTTGGGGTGGGAGACCCGGGCCATCGCCTGGGCCTCGCGGAGGACCCGCGCGCGGGCGGTCTCGCGGTCCTCGCCGGCGGCCCGGCGGGGGCGGATCGGGATCACCTTGATCGCCAGGCGGCGGTCGAGCTCGGGGTCGTAGGCGGCGTAGACGACCCCCATGCCGCCCTCGCCGAGGCGGCCGAGGATCAGGTGGCGGCCGATCTTCTGCGGTGTGTCCGAAGGGGCATGTCCCTTTGGACTTGTTGTTGGCGGCGTGGACCTGTCGCCGGGTCGATCGTCGGCGGCGAGCGTCGCCGTGAGCTCGTGCGCGGACGCGGACGCGGACGCGGACACGGAGCGCCCCCGCGGGCCCGTCGCGGCGTTCGTGCCGATCTCCGCCTCGCCCCTCGACGCCACGGCGAGCCACTCTAGCAAGCCCAGGAGGCGCCCGGGGCACCTTCGCCGGGGGGCCCTGGCGGCGCGGCGATTGCCTGGGGGTCCGGAGGGGCGCTAGAGTCTCAAGTCGACGCGCTCCGCGAGGCGCGCGGGTGGCCACCGGCACCTCTTCATCACCCCGGCGGAGCGCAGATCGACCCATGACCGACTCCTCTGCGGAGCGAAAGATCCGAGCCGCGCTGCCGGTCATCCGGCTCATGCAGACGTGTGTCCCGCTCTCGCTGGCGCACTGGCTCCTCAAGCGGGGGATGGCGCGTGTGCGGCTCGACGGGGACGTGACCCGGGAGACGATCGACGCGGGCGCGGTGCCCTGCGAGTGGCTCGTCCCCCGGGAGAGCCGGTCCGACCAGGCGCTGCTCTACCTCCACGGCGGCGGCTTCGTCTTCGGGATGACGCCCCAACACCTCCGGATGGGCGCGTACCTGGCGAAGGCGATGGGGGTGCGGGTCCTGATGGTGGACTATCGCACCGCCCCCGAATTTCCCTTCCCCGCCGCCCTCGACGACTCCGTGAGCGCCTATCGCTGGCTCCGCGAGCGCGGCTTCGCGGCCCGAGACATCGTGATCGCGGGCGACTCGGCGGGGGGAAACCTGACCCTCTCGACGCTGATGCGGCTCCGCGACGGCGGCCACGCCCTGCCGGCGGCGGCGGCCTGCCTCTCGCCGGCGGCCGACCTCACGCCGCGGGAGAGCCTGCGCGAGGGGTTTCGGGACCCGCTCCTCTCGCCGCGGGCCGTGAAGTTCTACAACCGATCGTACCTGGGCGGCCGCGACCCGCGTGATCCCTTGATCTCGCCGGTCTTCGGCGACCTCCGGGGGCTGCCGCCGCTCCTCGTGCATGCCGGCGAGGACGAGATCCTCCGCGACGACGCGCTGCGGATCACGAGCCTGGCCAGGGCCGCGGGGGTCGACGCGCGGCTGGAGGTCTACCCGCGCATGTGGCACGTGTGGCAATTGAACCTGACGCTGCCCCAGGCGATCCGCTCGCTGGATGAGATCGGACGCTTCCTGCGGGCGCACCTGGTGGCTGACAGGGCGTGACCGCCTCCTTTGTCGCGGCCTAGGGTGTCGCGGCGTCGGCCTCCTCCGGGGGCAGGGCGCGGGTGAGGGCGCGGGCTGCTTCCAGGAGCGCCCGCGGGAGCGGCTGCGGGCTGCCCTCGGCGATCGGCCCCAGGGCGGTGATCGCCGCCTGCAGCGGCTCACGGGCGCGCTCGGGCGTCCCCTGGGCGAGGAAGGCCCGGGCCTCGCCGATCCGCGCGTCGGCGAGGAGGGGGGCGACGCCGGGGAGCTCGCCGTGGGGCGCGAGGGCGGTGATCGCCGCGGCGAAGGCGTCGCCGGCCGCCGCCGGATCGCCGCCGAGGAGCCCGCTGTGGCCGCGACCCAGCTCGCGCCAGGCTCCCATCCACTCCGCGTCCATGGGGGCGATCGGCGCCTCGAGGCAGGCCGCGATCCCGCGGGCGGCGCTCGCCGCCTCGCCCTCCCGCCCCTGGGCCTCGAGGCCGTGGAGGAGGTCGTGGTAGCAGGCGACGCAGAGCTCGTAGCGGCCGGGGCAGAGCGCCTGAATCTTCGGACAGGTGTTCTGGCGGAGCTCGAGGGCCCGACCGGGCGCGCTCGTGTCCGCGCGGGTCAGCGCCAGCGTCAGCAGGGTGAGGTGATCGGGTCCGAGGCGCGCCCGCAGATCGTCGGCGACCGCGTCGAAGAGGCGCTCGCGCTCCGCCGGGTCGTCGGTCGCCAGCGCGAGGTTGCGGCGGTAGCCCGACGCCCGCTCGATCGGATCGACGCGGGGATCGTCGGCCGCCAGCCGCACCGCCTCGGCGAAGCGCTCGCGCGCGCCGGCCCGATCGCCGCGGAGGTCGAGGAGGACGCCGACGTTGTTGCTCACCAGCGCCTGGAGGTCGCCGCGCTCGCCGAGGCGGGCGACCAGCGCCTCGGCGTGGGCGCGATCGAGGAGGGGATCGCCGCGCCCCGGCGCTGGCTCGATCCCTCGGGTGAAGAGGAGGCGAGCGCTGGCCTCAGCCGCGGTGGCGTCGTCGCCGGCCGCGCTCGCGGCGACGAGGGCGTCCTCGAGGGCGGCGTTGGCCGCCGGCCAGGCGAGGGCCGCGATCGCGATCCGACCCTCGGCGAGGGCCGCCTCGCCGACGAGCGGCGGGTAGCCGAGCCCGGCCGCCTCCTCGCGGAGCGCGGTCGCGGCCCGGAGCGCCCCCTCGTGGCGGCCGGCGTGGACCATCAGCTCGGCCTGGGTGAGGCGCCGGCGGACGCCCTCGACGGCCTCGCGGAGCGTCGGATCCGCGGGCGGTGGGATCGCGGCCAGGAGCGCCTCGTCGTCCTCGCAGGCCGCCAGGGGCGGGAGCTTCTGGACCACGAGCGGCGCGTCGCGGAGCGCCTCCGGGTCGCCCTCGTCGAGGAGCGCGAGGGCGTCGGCCATCGCCGCCTTGCGGCCGGCGAGGCAGCGCATCTGGGCGTCGAGGAGCGCGTCGGAGCGCGCGCCGCTCTGGTTGCCGAGGCAGGCGCGCTGGTGGAGCGCGGCCCAGCCGGCGGCGTACTCGTCGAGGGCGCCGAGGGTGTGGGCCTCGGTCGCCCCGCGGATCGCCTCGGGGAGCGCGGCGATCCGCCCGCGCAGGCGATCGGCCGCGGCCCCATCCCAGACCGCGGCGATCGCCGCGGCGCCGCCCGTGCAGACCTCCGGCGCGCCGCCGCCGGCCGTCAGCGCGCCGCCTGCGAGAGCTGCCCCAAGGGCCAGGCCGCCGAGGCCGAGCCAGCGTCGGCGGGTGCGCGCGGGGTCGCGGTCGAGGGCGGCGATGTACGCTTCGAAGGAGGGCCAGCGATCCTCGGGGCGGAGCTGGAGCCCGCGCCGCACCGCGGCGTCGAGCCAGGCCGGGACCTCGCGGCCCGGCGGCGGCTCGCTGATCTCGCCGCGGAGGACCGCGCGGGCGATCAGCGCGAGGCTCTCTCCGGCGAAGGGGCGCTGGCCGTGGAGGCCCTCGAAGAGGGCGATCGAGAACGAGAAGATGTCGCTCGCCGGGCCGGCGGGCGCGGCCTTGTGCTGCTCGGGCGACATGTACATCGGCGTCCCCATCAGCACGCCGGTGGCGGTCAGCGAGTCGGCGAGGAGCGGCACCTCGCCCGGGTTGATGTCGCCCGGGGCGGCCGCGGCGGCGCCCTCGGGGAGCGCCGGTCGATCCTCGCGCGCGAGCCCAAAGTCGGCGACCCGCACCCGCCCGTCGTCGGCGAGGAGGACGTTGTCGGGCTTGAAGTCGCGGTGGACCAGGCCGACCGCGTGGGCGGCCTGGAGGCCGCGGGCGGCCTCGATGAATTGGCGGACCACCTCCCGCCAGCCCCGCGGGCGCTCGCTCAGCCAGTGCGCGAGGGTCTGCCCGCGGATCAGCTCCATCGCCACGAAGACCTGATCACCGACCATGCCGACGTCGTGGACCTGGACGACGTTGGGGTGGGAGAGGCGGGCCATCGCCTGGGCCTCGCGGAGGAGGCGGGCCTGCGACTCGCCGCCGCCGCGATCGGGCTTGAGGAGCTTGATCGCCACCCGGCGGTCGAGCTCGGGGTCGTAGGCCTCGACCACGACCCCCATACCGCCGGCGCCGAGCGGCCGGATCACCATGTAGCGGCCGATCCGGGCGGGGATCGGCGCGGGGATCGGCGTCGGCCCGTCGCTCCGCAGGGTGTCGCGGGTGACGATCGTCCCGTGGCCGCTGGCGGCGGTGTCGGCGAGGCCGAGGCGGCGGCGCTCGACGATCGACGCCGACGCCGGCGGGTCGGTCGAGAGCGCGGTCTGGTCGATCGCGCTATTTGCGGTGTCGGGGGCCATCGTCGTCCGCTGGGGTCGTTGCGATCAGTCGGCGGTGTTGGGGAGCATCGTCCGCCAGATGACGCCGTCCGAGAAGCCCACGTCGTCGGTGCAGGTCGGGATCGAGCACTCCTCGAGGACCTCGGCGAGCTCGGCGTGGCGCGGCGTGTTCAGGCAGTAGGCGCCGTCCTTGGTCCAGTAGGCCTCGAGCGCGACCTCGTCGGTCGGCGGCTCGACGAGGCTCATGTAGTCGCGCCAGGCGACCTGGGTCCCGCTGGCGGTGAAGGAGACGCCGGTGCCGCAGTAGTCGGCGGTGATCATCCGCAGGGTCGCCTGCCGCTCGTCGAGCGACGCCCCGCGGCCGCCGTGGGGGCCGAAGTCCATCAGCTTCATCTTGGCGGCGGCCTCGCCGACGCAGGCGATCGACACCGAGCGCGGCGACGCAGAGACCGTGTGATCCGTGCGGTCGTAGAGCTCGTCGGCGATCAGCGTGAACCACTGGTTCTCCGGGCTGGTCGACGGGCAGAGCTGGTGCATCTGCTCGTCGGGGCCCATGTAGGCGGCCTTGTAGGCGGTGATCGTCCCGCCATCGGACGACCACGAGGGGACCTTGTCGTCGTAGTCGGTGATCGTCAGCGTGATCATCGCGCCGCCGTTCATCTCGAGGGCGATCTTGGCGCCGAGGAACTGGTCGTCTTTGATCTCGACGACGTCGGGGTCGCTCGGGTCGAGGCCGAGGAAGCGCTCGGTGATCGGGTCGATGTCCAGCTTGAAGGGCCGCCCCTGCAGCGTGGTCCCCGGCCAGAGCTTGACCCCGCCGGTCGACACCAGGTCGAGGTGGATGTCGGAGACCTCTGCGTTGCTGATGATCGGCGAGTTGCCATAGGTCGAGCCGCACCAGGTGCAGCCCCAGGGGCGCACCTTCACCGCCCCGTCTTCCCCGAATCCTGCCGGCTCGTCACAGCCGGCCATCATGGCGAGGGCGAGGGCGGGGAGGAAGGCGAGGGAGGTCGAGGGGCGCTTGAACATGGCGGCTTCTCCGGATTGATGTGGGCCAGAGCCCACGCGCCCCCTCGAGAATGCAGGTCCCGGGCGAGACAAAAAACTCCAATGATCTCCGTGTTTGGGCCCGAGGCGCGCCGTCGCTCGCGGCCTCGCCGTGGGCCATGGGGGCTGGGGAGCGGGCCAGAGACCCCCGTGCTGCGGCGGCCCCCCAGCCGCTCTTCGAGGCGCTGTCCCGGGACACCGGGGGCGTCCCGGGACAATTGTCCCGGACACTCCACGGCCGCGCGCGCCCCCCAGGCGCGGGTCTAGAGGCCCCGCCGCCGCCCGTGCAAGACTCCACGAGGTGCCCTCCCTGCCGCCCGAGACCGTCTCCTGCGAGATCGCGCCGAGCGTCCGCCAGGAGCCGTGGATCTGCCGCCTCAGCGTGGTCGCGCCGCGCGAGCTCCGGGGGGTGATCGCGCTCGACGAGGCCCCGCGGACGATCGGCCGCCAGGCCGACCCGCCGCTCGGCTCGAGCGTCCCCCACCGCACGGTCTCGCGCCGCCACCTCGAATTCCGCTGGGACCCGAAGGCTTGCCGTCACCTCGTCCGCGACCTCGGCTCGCGCAACGGCTCGGCGATCTTCGGCCAGCCCCTCGGCGAGCTCCCGCGGGTCCTCGACGACAACGCGGTGCTCCGCTTCGGCGACGTGGTCGCGGTCTACGAGCGCCGTCGCGGGCCGCTCGTCGATCCGCCGACGGTCGATCGGGCGGCGGTCCCCGGCGAGGCGCTGGCGATCGTCGCGCTGCGGGCGGCGATCGCCCGGGCCGCCCGCGACCCCTCCCCGGTCCTCCTGATCGGCGAGAGCGGCAGCGGCAAGGAGCGCTGCGCCGCCGAGCTCCACCGCCTCTCGCGGCGGCGCGGCCCGCTGGTCACCCTCAACTGCGCGGCCCTGAGCCCGCAGCTGATCGAGAGCCAGCTCTTCGGCCACCAGCGCGGCGCCTTCACCGGCGCGACCCAGTCGCAGGTCGGCCTCTTCAGGGCGGCCGACGGCGGCACCCTCTTCCTCGACGAGATCGGCGAGCTCCCGCTCGACCTCCAGCCCAAGCTCCTGCGGGCGATCGAGTCCGGCGAGATCCTGCCGCTCGGGACCACCACCCACCTCCGCGTCGATGCTCGGGTGATCGCCGCGACCAACCGCGACCTCGCGGCGATGGTCGACGCCGGCGAGTTCCGCCGCGACCTCCACGCCCGCCTCGCGCTCTGGAACCTCGAGGTCCCCGCGCTCGCCCGCCGGCGGGTCGACATCCTCGAGTGGATCGAGCGCCTCGCCACGATCTGGGCGGCGGAGCGCGGGCTCGAGCGGCCGCCGCGGATCGATCTGACGCCGGCGGCCGCGGCCCTGGTGGTCGGTCACCGCTGGCCCGACAACCTCCGCGGCGTCCACCGCCTGATCCACGAGCTCGCCCACCGCGAGGGCGAGGGTGCCCTCCCCGAGGCGGTGATGCCCGAGTGGCTCAAGAGACAGGTCGCCTCCGGCGAGGCGCCGCCGGCGAGCGCGGCCGCGCTGACCCCCGCGGCCGTCGAGCCCGGGCCGACCCCCGCGGCCGCCGAGCCCGGGCCCAGCGCCGGCGGCAAGCTCCGCCCGCGGCCGAGCCGGAGCGAGCTGATCGCCGCGCTGGTCGACAACGGCTGGAACCTCAGCGCGACCGCCCGCCACTACGAGCGCGACCGCAAGCAGATCAGCCGGTGGATCGTGATGTACGAGATCGAGGTCCCGAGCGGCGAGTGAGCGCTGCCCTCGCTCCCGAAGAAGATGTCCCTTGGGACATCCAGGCTAGCGACCCGCGGCGAAGGGATCCTTGACCCCCTCGCCGTCGCCGGCCTTGGCCGCGGGGGCCTTGGCCGCGCCCGCCCAGGGATCCTTGACCTCTCCGGAGGTCGGCGTCGGCGGGGCGGCGAAGGGGTCCTTGATCTCCCCCGCGGCCGGGGGCGCGGGCTCGCCGGCGAAGGGGTTCTTCAGATCGGCGTCGGCGGGCGCGGCGGCGGGCGGCGGCGGGGCGGCGAAGGGGTCCTTGAGCTCGCCGGCGGCGGTCGACCCGGAGGGGGGCGTGCCGGCGAAGGGGTCCTTGAGCTCGCCAGGCGCGGCTGGCGTCTTCCCGGCGTCGGCGGCGGGTTTGGCCTCGCCGGCGAAGGGATCCTTGAGGTCATTGACCAGCGAGTGGAGGCCGGCGGCCGCCTTCTTCGAGTCGCTGGCGGCGGCCTCCGGCTGCCCGCAGGCGATCACGGTCACCAGGGCGGCGAGGGCGGCGAGGCCGGCGATCAGGCCGGTGTTGACGGGTCGGGGGCTCGGGCTCGGCGACATCGCAACCTCCAGGGGACCTCCGAGGATAGTCAGGCGCCGACGTCGCGGCAAAGGCCGATCGCGCGGTCGCTTGGAGGGCCGGCGGCCCGGGGCTATCCTGCCGCCGGCGAGGCGAGGGGCCGTGCGTAACCCACGAGAGCGGATCCAGGGGATCGCCGCCGGTCTGCGCCCGCGGCGTCGACGTCGGCTCCTCGTCGTGCTCGCCGTCGGGCTCGTCGGCCTCGGCGTCGCGCTCGCGCTCCGCTGGTCGGGCGGCGCCTCCCAGGAGGATCGCGCGGAGCGGGCGCGGGTGCTCCTCCGCCGCGGCGGGCCGACCGACCTCCGCAACGCCGACGCCGAGCTCACGGCCGCGCTCGCCTCGGGCCCCGACAACGCCTGCCTCCACGCGGCCCAGGACCTCCTCCGCGCCCACCTCTGGGTCGAGTACGGCCTCCTCCCCGACGCGGCGATCACCGAGGGCGGCGAGGAGGAGCGCGGCCGCTGCCGCGACGCCCGGATCACCGACGGGCTCCTCGCCTTCGCCAGCGGCGACCTGGCGGCGGCCGAGGGGGCGCTCGCGGCGGCCGAGGGGGCGCCGACGCGGCCGAGCCTGGCCCCGAGCCACCACACCTGGCTTGTTGCGCGAATTGCGCTGGCGGGCCCGGAGCCCCTCCCGCCGGAGCGCCTGGAGGCCCTCGAGGCCGGCCTCGCGGCGGCGATCCGCGAGGACCCGGAGAGCGCCGCCTACCGCCGCCTCGAGGCCGAGCTCCGCCTCCGCCGCGGCGACGTCGAGGGGGCGCTGGCGGCCCTCGCCCGCGCCCGCGAGCTCAGCCGCACCCACCTCGGGCTGGCGGCCGACGAGGCGCTCTATCTCGCGTCGCGGCGCCGCGAGCTCTCGTCGGTCGCCGACCTCGCCGATCAGCTCCTGGCGCTCGATCCTGGCGCGATCGGCCCCTACGACCGCGGTCGGGCGATCCTCGCGCGGGCGATCGTCCACCTCCACAGCGGCGAGGTCGGGCTCGCCCGCCGCCGCCTCGAGGAGGCCTGGGCGATCCTGCCGGCCTGGGATCACCTCGCCCGCCGCCTCGCGCTCGACCTGTCCCTTGAGACCGGTGAGAGCGGGCAGGCGCGGGCGTGGATCGCCGAGGCCGCGCTCGATCCGACGAGCGCGGCGGTCTACCGCGCCTGGGCCGATCTCGTCGACGGCGAGGTGATGACCAGCCTGGCGGCGCTCGCCGAGCTCCCGCAGCGCGAGCCCCGGGTCGCCTACCTCCAGGCGCTCGCGCTGGTCGAGCAGCAGCGCCTCGCGGAGGCCGGCCCCTGGGTCGCCCGCGCGCTCCAGCTCTTCCCCGGCTGGGTCGAGCTCGAGGTCGCGTCGGCCCGGGTGGCGGTCGCGGAGGGCGACCGCGCGGCCGCGCTGCGGCGCCTCCAGGGGCTCGCGGAGGAGGAGAGCTACGCGCCGCGGGCGTGGACTGGGCTCGGCGAGGCCTACCTCGCGCACGCCCGCGATCGGGCGGTCCCGGACGCGCTGCCGCGGGCCCACAAGGCGCTGCGCAAGGCGGTCGAGCGCGAGCCCCGGCCGGCCGAGGCGATGCTCCGCCTCGGCGAGGTCTGGCAGCAGTGGCGGCGCACCGATCCGGAGGGCGAGCGGCGGGCGCTCGAGTGGCTCGAGAAGGCGGCCCAGACCGCGCCGAGCCTGCCGCGCTATCGCCTCGCGCTGGCCCGCTACCTCGTCGACATCGGCGAGTACAAGCGGGCCGAGGGGCTCCTCCGCGAGCTCATCGACGCCCCCGGGGTCGACGCCCAGCCGGCGCTGGTCCTCGCCCACCTCGCGCTCGAGGAGGCGGTCGAGCGCGAGTCGCTGAGCGACGAGTTCGACGGCTGGCTGAAGCGGGCGCGCGAGCTCGGGGCCGACGAGGACGCGCTCCTCCGCCTCGAGGCCCGGGCGGCGCTGGTCACCGGCCGCCGCGGCGCGCTGACGGCGATGAAGCGGGCGCTCGCGCAGCGGGTGGAGGCGCTGGCCGACGACGTCGAGCTCCGGGTCTTGTACGCCCGCACCCTGATGGCGCTGCGCGAGGACGAGGAGGCGCTGACGATCGTCCGCCGCGGGATCTACGGCGAGGAGGACGGCGACGGCCGCCTCTTCCTCGCGCTCGCCGAGCTCGAGCTCCGCGACGCCAAGCGCAAGCAGGCGGCGCTCCACGCCCGCGCGGCCTGGAACCGCCTCCGCGAGTCGGAGCGGCCGACGGTCGAGCTCCTCGCCGCGGCCGACCTCGGCGCCCGCCTCTTCGTCCAGACCGAGGCCGGCCCGCAGGCGCTCGCGCTGGTCCGCGACCTGACCCGCCACCTCCCGCTCCACGCCGACGCCTGGCGGATCCGCGCCCGCACCGAGCTCGCGCTCAACGAGGCGAGCGACGCCCGCCGCTCGATCGAGAAGGCGGTCACCCTCGCCCCCGAGAACGCCAAGGTCCACGGCATGCGCGCGCAGATCCTCCTCCGCTTCGGCGCCCGCCCGCGGGCCAAGGAGGCCTATGCCAGGGCGATCGAGCTGGCCGAAGGGACACCTGACGCGGAGCGCTGGCGGACCGCGCTCAAGCGGCTCTGAGGCAACGCGTCGGACGCAGCGCGTTCTGCCCGCAGCCGTCGCGACGCAGAACGTCCGCCTTCAGCCGCCGCCCACGGCTCCCTCGACGAAGCGCGTCCCGCCTTCGGCCGCCGCCCACGGCTCCCTCGACGAAGCGCGTCCCGCCTTCGGCCGCCGCCCACGGCTCCCTCGACGAAGCGCGTCCCGCCTTCGGCCGCCGCCCACGGCTCCGTCGACGAAGCACGTCCCGCCTTCAGCCGCCGCCCACGCCTCCGTCGATGAGGCGCGTCCCGCCTTCAGCCGCCGCCTGCGGCTCCCTCCACGAGGCGGAGGCTGAGAGCGCCGCTGAGCGGGGTCCGGGGGCCCTCGAGAGCGAGTCGCGCAGGGCGTTCGTCGACGAAGTCGACGGACGACCGAGCACCTGTGTGAGCGACGAGGGCCCCCGGACCCCGCGCCCCGCCGCAGCCCCCGCCGACCCAACCCACGGCCTTCGAAGTCCAACCCGCACCGATCCTGACAACGTTCCAAGTCAAACCCGCACGACCACGTAGCCACGCACACCGAGAAAATTACTTGAGACCCCGACAACGCCGATGCTTGCATGAGCACATGCCAGCCGCGCGCCCCACGTCCGCCAGCCTCCCGTCGCTCGCCCCGGCCGCGCTCCTCCTCGCGCTGGCGCTCCCACCAACCACCGCAGCCGCCTCCGAACCCGCCCCGCTCACCCTCGCCGATCGCCCCTACGGCAACGCCCTCGGCGACGGCCTCGGCCGCCTCCGCGCCGAGGAGCCGGGCCCGCTCGAGGCCCAGGTCTGCGCCGACGGCGAGACCCTCTTCGGGATCGACGTCTCCTACTACCAGGGCGACATCGACTGGAACGCGGTCGCGGCCGACGGGGTGAAGTTCGCCTGGGTGAGGGTCTCGCACAGCACCCAGTTCTTCGACCCGAAGTTCGACGCCAACCTCGCGGGGGCGCGGGCCGCCGGGATCCACACCGGCGTCTACCAGTACTTCGAGCCCTCGCAGGATCCGATCGCTCAGGCCAAGTTCCTCCTCGATCACACCGGCCCGCTCCAGCCCGGCGATCTCCCGCCGATGATCGACGTCGAGAGCCAGGACCTCGTCGGCAAGCCGCAATACGTCGACGCGGTCCGGGCCTGGCTCGATCATGTCGAGGGGGCGACCGGGGTCAAGCCCTTCATCTACACCGGCTACTACTACTGGAAGGACTACGTCGGCACCGACGAGTTCATCGACCACCCGCTCTGGATCGCCAACTACAACCCGGGCTGCCCGCTGATCCCCGACTACTGGCCGGGCTGGAAGATCCACCAGTTCTGCGCCTGCGGCGACGTCGCGGGGATCGGCGGGGTGGTCGACTCCGACAATTGGAACGGCGGCCTCGACGACCTCATCGGTCACACCGTCGGTGGCGCGGTCTGTGGCGACGGCAAGTGCGTCTTCGGCGAGGACCCCTACAATTGCCCGGGCGACTGCCCGCCCTGCGGCGTGATCCCGCCGGCGGGCGCGACCATCGACAACGGCGACGCCTGCTACGAGCTCTACGGCGACCCGAAGTACTGGCGGAGCGAGGCGGCCGGCCAGGGGGGCTCGCTGGTCTGGACCAACGCGACCGACTTCGACACCCCGTCGAACTACGCGATCTGGCGGCTCTACTTCGAGGAGTCGGGGACCTACAAGCTCTCGACCTGGATCCAGCAGCCCTTCGGCGAGACCGAGGCGGCCGTCTACCGGGTCCAGCACAGCGGCGGTGAGACCCTGGTGCCGGTCAACCAGTCGGTCGAGAACGGCTGGATCGACCTCGGCGAGTATCACTTCGACGCCGGCGCCAACCACTCCCTCCGCCTCGACGACAACACCGGCGAGCTCAACTCGCTCGAGATGTCGATCGTCTGCGACGCCCTCGAGGTCACGCGCCTCGACCCGAACCCGGACCCGACCTCGACGGGCGGCGACAGCGACGGCGTCGACTCCTTCGGCAACCCCTACGGCACCGGCGGTACGGACGGGGGCGGCACGGACGGGGGCGGGACCGCGGCGACGGCGACGGCGACGGCGACGGCCACCGACTCGGCGACCGGCCTCGACGCCGATCTCGACGGCGACGGCCAGGGCTGCGGCTGCCGCGGGTCGACGGGCGGGGGCTCCGGCGCGGGCGCCCTCCTCGCGCTCCTCCTCCTCGTCGGCGGCCGGCGGGGCCGAGCGCGGGCCCGCAGAACGTGCTGATGCACGGGCCGGTGATCGACAATCGGTCGCTGCGAGCAGGCTCTTCGTCTGCTACCCGTTCGGGCGGAAGTAGAAGCGAAACCCGGCCGCTCGAAGGGTGATGAAGCGCTCGACCTCTCGCTCACCGACGATGTCCCGCAAGGCATCCAGGTCCGCCTTCGCGGGGTCGAAGTGGTGCGTGTTGAAGTCCCATGGGTCGACGGCGAGGGCCTCGGCGATCGCTCGTGAGACAGAGGAGCCACGGAGTCCGTCTTTGTAGAAGAGCGTGTCGATGACAACGACACCGTCGGGGAGCCCGTCGTAGAGATGTTGAGGCTGGGATAGCGCCTCGCGCAGGCTCTTGGAGAACGGGCCAATGGCCTTCACCTCGGCGCTCATCCCCACGGCTATTCTCCTCCTTCTGCCCATCCCAGGGAGAAGTGGAAGTGAAAGCCCGCGTCACGCAGACGCGCGAAGACGTCGACCTCGTCGGCTTCAAGGATCGTCCCGAGCGCCGCTGGATCCGCGCGGGCGAGGCGAGAGTCGACCTGTCTGAATGGAAAGGTGATCTCCAGGCCCGCGAGGAGCCCGTGCGCGCCGCCGAGGCCGCGCTCGCGGCCGATCGAGAGGGGCCGGCGGGGCGCGGGGCCGCGGCGGCCGAGGGCTGGGTGCGGGCCCGGGAATTCGCGGCCCGTCGCCCGCCAGATTTCGCTAGACTCGGCGCCCGCATGGCGAAGTTCACCGTCACCCACATCATCAACTGCGACGCCGACACCTTCTGGCGGGTCTTCCTCGACAAGGAATTCAACGAGGAGCTCTACCGCAAGGCGCTCGGCTTCCCCGAGTGGGCGATCGTCGATCAGGCCGAGCGCGGCGGCGAGGTCGTCCGCACGGTGCGGGGCCAGCCGAAGATGAACGTCCCCGGGCCCCTCAAGAAGATCTTCGGCAGCGGCTTCGGCTACACCGAGGAGGGGCGCCTCAGCGGCGCCGGCGCGGCGGCGGTCTGGCGCTGGAAGCTGATCCCGAGCACGATGGCCGAGAAGCTGCGCAACGAGGGCACCCTGCGGATCGAGGCGGTCGGCGAGGGCAAGATCCGGCGGAGCGCGGAGATCGTGATCGAGGCCAAGATCTTCGGGGTCGGCGGCCTCATCGAGAGCACGACCGAGAAGCAGCTCCGCGAGGGTTGGGACGAGAGCGCGGTCTTCATGAACAAGTGGCTCGAGAGCCACAAGTAGCGCGCGCTAGCGCGCGGCCTCGCCGAGGTCGACGAGGAGCGGCCGGTGATCCGATCCGAGCACCGGCCCGACCTCGCGGGCCGCGGTCGCCAGCGCCGGATCGTGGAGGCAGTGGTCGATCGGGATCGCCAGCGCCCGGAGGTACCAGGGCGCGGTCGGCCAGCTCGGCTGGAGGCCGAAGCCCCGCTGCGAGGAGACCAGCCCCGCGGCCGCGAGGGGCGGGAAGGCGACGCTGAAGGGGGTCGCGTTGAGGTCGCCGATCACCACCGGCGTCCGCCCCTCGGCCCGGCGGGCGCTCGCCCAGGCGGCCGCCTCGGCGATCATCTGATCGCGGCGGCCGGCGTAGGCGGCGGAGACCGGCGGCAGCGTGTGGACGCTGAGGATCGCCAGGCGTCGCGCGCCGAGGTCGACCTCGAGGTCGATCGCCGGGAGGCCGCCGCCGAGCTCGCGGATCGTCGCCTCGAAGGGGCGGCCGGCGCGGACCAGGGCGGCGATCCCGAAGTTGTCCGCGCGCGGGAGGAGGGCCGCGACCTCGTAGCCGGGGAGCGCGCGGGCGGTGGCGGCCCAGCGCGGGTCGACCTCCTGGAGGAGGATCACGTCGGCGTCCTGGCGGGCGAGGAAGTCGGCGACCGCGTCGCGCTCGCGGTTGCTCGAGAGGACGTTGAAGTGGACCAGGCGGAGGCGCGGGCCCGCGTCGGCCTCGGGGCCCGGGAGGTAGAGGGGGGCGACCCGGGCGAGGTCGAGGGCGGCGAGGGCGAGGGCGGCGAGCGCCCAGCGGCGGCGGCGGGCGACCAGGAGGAGCCCGGCCGCGAGCGCGAGCGCGACGAGGGCCTGGCCGCGGAAGTGGTTGAAGAGGTCGAGGACCCAGGCGTCGGGCCAGAGCCAGGCCGCGAGCCCGAGGACGCTCGAAATACCTGTCCCAAGGACCAGGATCATCCCGAGGGCGGAGGCGAGGCGCAAGGTGTCCCTCGTACGTCGACCGGGCGGCGCCGTCAACCTCAGGTCGGCGCCCTCTCCAGGAAGGGGGGCCCCTCCGCGCGCTCCTGGGCGACCTCGGCGCGGTGGCGCGGGCGCGCCAGGCGGGCGTCGAGGCGGCGCGCGTGGTTGTCGGCGACCGCCCAGAGGTGGGCCTGGTCCTCGGGGTCCTCGCCGAGGAGGGCGAGCGCCTGGGCGACCCGGAGCGACCCGAGCATCGCCTCCTGGGCGTCCTCGTGCTCCTCGACCCGCGGCCGCAGGCGGCGGATCTCCGCGCGGATCTCCTCGTGGGTGCCGGTCGCCATCGCCGCCTCGAGCCTGAAGATCGCCGGCAGGAGGTAGCAGAGGCTCTCGTCCTTCTGTCCGCGGGCCTTGACGATGTGCGGGATCGCGTCGTCGGTGCGGCCCTGCCACATCAGCGCCCGCGCGTAGTGCATGTGGGCGTTGAGCACGCTGTCGCAGCGCGTGCCGGCGTTGCGGAGGCGACGGATGTAGGCCGGGTCCTCGTTCGGGAAGTTGAAGTGGCCCTCAAAGAGCGGGGTCAGGAGCTCCTCGAGGAGCGCGAGGTCGGCCGTCGGCCCGAGGTGCCAGACGACCGTCGAGAGCACGCAGCCAGGGCAGCCGAGCGCCTGGTAGTGGCCGTTGGTGTAGTTGACGTGGGGCATCAGCGACTCGATGATCGCCGCCAGCTCCTCCTGCTCGCCGGCGACGAAGGCGCGGTGGGCGCGGATTCGACGGGCCGAGAGGTCCTTGAGGCCGAGGAGCTGGAGGATCCGCTCGTAGGCGTCGAGGAGCGGGTCGATCGCCGCGAAGGGGACCTCGGGGACGTCGAGCCCGGAGTAGACGGCCGACCAGAGGGCGGAGAGGACGTTCTCGAGGGCGTCGCGCTCGGCGCTCTCCCGCGGGGGCTGGAGCTCGTCGATCACCGGCAGGAGCTCGGCCGCGGCGACGATCACCCGCTGCTGCTCGCCGAGCCGCCGCGAGCGCATGAGCTCCTCCGAGCGGGCGAGCGCCCGGACCAGCGGATCTTCGCTGCTATCGCCGAGCTCGATCGCCGCCGAGCGCGCGTCCGCGTGCCCGTCCATCCGGTGGATCCTCTTCAGCTCGGCGAGCGCCTGGGCGCGGGTCATCGTCGTCATCACTATGGCCCTCTATTCATGTCCTTTAGTTCAGGTTTTTTGGGGCGTCATCGCCCTCGGCCTGGAGCTCGCGGAGGAGCGCGAGGAGGTCGTCGCCGAGGCGCCGGGTCTCGTGGATCGAGGGGACCCGGCGGGCGAGGCTCGCCGCCTGGAGGTAGAGGATCCGCAGCACCCGGGCGCCGATCGCCGGCGACACCAGCTCGGGGAGGGCGGCGATGAGCGGGTTGTCGGCGTTGAGCAGGAGCGGTGTCATCACCCGCGCGCGCGCGAGCGCGAGGCCGCGGACCAGCGCCTGCTGGAGCGCCGAGCCGCCGGTGGCGAGGGCCCGGGCGCGCTCGCGGATCTGATCGGGGTCGGCGAGGAGGAGCACCGGCGCCTCGGCCGGCAGGAAGCGGCGGAGGCGGACCTCGACGTCGTAGCCGGCGAGGAGCCCGTCGGCGGCGGCGAGGAGGTCGGCGAAGCGGCGCTCGTGCTCGGGGGCGCCCTCGGCGAGGTCGGCGAGGCTCGCGATCGTCACCGCCTCGATCCGGCGGTGGGGAGCGAGCGCCGCCCAGGCCGAGAGGAGCTCGATCTCGTGGACATGCGAGGCGTCGATGAGGAGCTCCCCGCGGGCGCTGGCGGTCGGGGCGAGGCGGCCGAATTCACGGGTGGAGCGGACGTAGCGGACCTGGGGCGCGCGGCTGGCGATCTCGTCGAGGCTCATCACCCCGGCGTTGGTCGCGAAGGGGAGGTGGCCGGCGAAGGCCGCGAGGAGCGAGCGATCGTCGAGGCAGGCGGCCATCAGGGCGACGTGGTGCTGGGTCAGGAGCGCGAGCATGAGGTCGCCGCCCGCGCTGGCGATGTCGACGAGCCAGGCGATCACCTCGCCGCGGAGGCGCTGGGCGAGCGCGTTGAAGGCCCGATCGCGGACGAAGCCCTCGCGGCTCGCGGTCGGTCGGAGCCCCGGGGCGTCGAAGGCCCCGCCGATGAAGCGCGCCCAGCGGGGCAGGAGATCTGGCTCCGACGCGCTCACCAGGACGCCGCGGCTGGTCATCGCGCAGCGCGGCGAGGCGAACGCCGCGTTCGCGCGGCGGAGCCAGAGGAGGCCGCGGGCCTCGCCCTCGGCGAGCGTGAGGGCGCGGCTGGCGAGCGCCTCCTCGCCGTAGCTCGCCTCGATCGCCGCGAGGCGGGCCGCGTCGCTCGTCGCCGCCCAGGGCGGCGGGCGGTTGATCGCGATCGACTCGCCCTCGCCCTCGCCCCTCAGGGAGATCGGCCGATCGACGTGGGCGACGTAGCGCCCGAGGAGCTCGGCGAGGCGCTCGGCGTGGGCGTAGGCCGCGAACTCGGGGCGGAGGTGGACCGTGACCGTCGAGCCGATCGTCGCCCGCGCGGAGGGCTCGACCGCGTACTTCCCGTCGACCCCGGCGACCCAGCGGAGCGCCGGCGCGTCGGCCTTGCGGGTGTCGACGACCAGGCGATCGGCGACCAGGAAGCCGGAGAGGAGGCCGATCCCGAAGTGGCCGATGAGGCCGGGCGCCGCCGCCTCGCGCTTGGTCGAGGAGCCCACCCGGCTGAGGTGCTGGACCAGATCGTCCTCGTCGAGGCCGACCCCGTCGTCCTCGAAGGTGACGAGCCCGCGGGCAGGATCGCCGGCGACGACGATCCGCCCCTCGCCTCCGCCGTTGAGGTGCTGACGGACCGCGATCGCGTCGAGGCCGTTTTGGATCAGCTCGCGGACGAAGATGTCGGGGGTCGAGTAGAGGTGACCGCCGAAGACCCGCAGGAGGGCCGCGAGATCGACGTCGAAGGAGCGCTTGGCGGGGTCGCCGGGCATGGCCCGGGGAGTGTATCAGCCGGCCCTCGGGGCGCTGGCTGTGTCATCATCGAGGGCCGCGCGCCGGCGCGCGAGCGAGCGGGCGAGCGAGCGAGCGAGGGCGGCGATGGACGATCACCAAGACCCAAGGATCGGGCTCACCGCGCGACGCAACGCCCGCTCGCCCCTCAAGACGCGGATCGCGGCGGCGTCCTTCGGGGCTCTGGGCGCCCTCGGCCTCGGCGACGCGCTGGCGCGGGGGCTGGGTCGCGCGCGCCGGCTCTGGGCGCCCTCCTGGCGGACGCGGGCCTTCGCCGGCTACACGCCGACGAGCCACGACGTCCTCGTCTGCACCTACGCCAAGAGCGGGACCAACCTCCTCCTCCAGATGGTCCACCAGATCGCTAACCTCGGCGCCGGCGACTTCGAGCATATCCACGACGTCGCCCCCTGGCCCGACGCGCCGCACCCGAACGGCGCGACCCTCGACGACGGCGGCTGGGCCCGCGCCCCGACCGGCCTGCGGGCGATCAAGACCCACCTCGACGCCGAGCATGTCCCCTACAGCGCCGACGCCCGCTACATCGTCGTCGTCCGCGACCCCCGCGACGTCGTCGCCTCGGCCTATCACTTCGCCGCGAGCGTGGTCCACACGCTCATCGACGTCCGCTTCGAAGCGGACGAGTGGATTGAGATGGTCCTCGAGGACCGCCTGGTCTTTGGGTCATGGGCGGCCCACACCGCCTCCTGGTGGGGGCTGCGTCGGCGGCCGAACGTCCTCCTCGTGACCTTCGCCGAGGTGACCCGCGACCTCGAGGGCGCCGTCCGTCGGGTCGCCGAATTCCTCGGGGTCCGGCTCGACGACGAGGCGCGGGCGCGGGTGGTCGAGCGCTGCTCCTTCCCCTGGATGAAGGCCCACGACGCCGCCTTCCGCCCGCCGGTCCCGCCGCTCCCCGGGCGCTCGCCGGCGGTGATGGTCCGGGCGGGGCGGGTCGGCGACGGCGCCCGCTTCGTCGACGCCGAGACCCGCGCGCGCCTCGACGCCTTCTTCGCCGGCGAGCTCCGGCGCCTGGGCTGCGACCTCCCCTACGAGCGGCTGATCGCCGGGGAGCCCCTCGAGCCCGGGCTAGCTTGAGGGCTCGCCCTCGGGCTCGGCCTCGCGGCGGACGAGCTTCGAGGCGGCGCGCGTCTGGGGTCCGGTCGGGTTGCGGCGGAACCACTCGGTGATCCGATCGGCGGCGGCCCGGGCCGCGGAGCTCGCCTTGTCGGCGGCCTCCGGGCGGATCTCGCTCGGCTCCGGCAGCAAGGTCGCGGATCCCTCGTCGGTGGTGCGCATCGTCGGGCCCAGGACCGCAAGCACGCGGCCCAGGGAGATGAGCGTCGCACGGGAGGAGATCGGATCACGGAGAACCCCGCATGGTCGGTGCGAGCAAGGGCACGTCCCGCGGGCCGCGGGCGATCGCAAGCGCGCTCCGGCCGGGGCGCGTCGCCGCCAGAACAACGTGTCTGAAGGGCCATGGCCGAGCGAGCAAGGATCGCGGCGCTGCGGGCCGCGACTCCGCCCTGCGCGGGTCAGCGCGGCGCCTCAGCGCGCGTCGTCGTCGGGCTCGTCGGGCTCGTCGGCCGCGTCCGGGTCCGCGCCCTCGCCGGGCCAGGGCGGCATCGCCAGCCACGCCGGCGGCGGCCGCAGGCGCTCCCGGCGGCGCTCCTGGAGGGTGGCGATCACCCGCTGGAGGGTCGGGTCGTCCCAGCGTCGGAGGTCGAGGCGGTGGCCCTTGCCGATGTTGCAGCTCGCGCAGGCGATCGCCAGGTTCTCGCGGGTGTCGCCGCCGCCGTGGGTGCGGGGGACGATGTGCTCGATCGTCGCCCGGGTCAGCGCCTCGCCCTCAAGGGTGATCATCTGCTTGCGGTTGCAGTGGATGCACTTGCCGACCAGCACCTCGCGGCCCTGGGCGCTCGCGCGGACGAAGGTGCGATCGGTCGCCGCGCACCAGAGGAGGAGGCGGCGGGTGCGGGCCCCGCTCACGCGCGCTGCCCCGGATCCTCTCCGGCGGCTGCCAGCCCGGCGAGGAGGGTGGGCATCAGCGCCGGCCCGGCGGCGACCACCGAGCGATCCCAGGGGGTCCAGGCGTCGCCGCCGATCTGTCTCAAGGTTCCACCTGCCTCTTGGACCAGGAGCGCCCCGGCGGCGGTGTCCCAGGGGCTGAGGTCGCGCTCCCAGTAGCCGTCGAGGCGGCCGGCGGCGACGTAGGCGAGGTCGAGGGCGGCCGAGCCCATCCGCCGGATCCCGCGGATCTCCGGGAGGAGCCCGCTGAGCTCGGCGAGGCTGCGGAGCGCGTCCTTCGAGCGCTGGTAGGCGAAGCCGGTGCCGAGGAGGGCGTCGCCGAGGGCCGCCGTGGGGGTGACCGCGAGGCCGCGGTGGGGCCCGCGGGCGCTCTCGACGAAGGCGCCGCCGCCCCGGCGGGCGAAGAAGGTCTCGCCGCGGGCGGGGTCGTGGACCACGCCGACCAGCGCGCCCTCGCGGTCGTGGATCCCGATCGACACCGCGAAGTGGGGGATCTGGTGGGCGAAGTTGGTGGTCCCGTCGAGCGGGTCGATGATCCAGCGGATCGCCGCCGCGTCGCTGGCCCCCTGCTCGCCGCCCTCCTCCCCGAGGATCGCGTGGTCGGGGAAGCGGGCGCGGATCCGCGCGACGATCAGCGCCTCGGCGGCCCGATCGGCGTTGGTCACCAGGTCGACCGGCGACGACTTGGTCGAGATCTCGAGCTCGCCGCCGAGGTGCCCCAGGAGGAGCGCTCCGGCCTCGCGGGCGATCTCGATGGCCAGGCTGAGGAGGATCGGCATCGACCCCACGGTAGCAGCGGCGGCCGAGCACGTGGGCCCGCGCACGGCGCGGACGGGGGGTGAGGGTCCTTCCCTCTTCACGGGCCCTCGCGTAGGGTCTGCGGATGGGTTTCGTGGGTGCTCCAGGCCCCAAGAGGTGCAGGCGCAGGCGATCGCGTCGCTTCTGCGCCCTGGCCCTCGCGCTCGCCGCGTCGGCGATCGGCTGCGCCGCGCCCAACCTCTCGCGGACCGTCGGTCGCGGCAACTACGAGCTGCGCGGGAGCCTCGGCGGGCCCTTCTTCGGCAACCTCGGCAAGCCGATCCCGCTGCCGCAGGTCTACGTCGGCGGCCGCTACGGGGTCACCGATTGGATGGACGTCGACGCCAACTTCGGGGTGGTCGCCGCGGCCTACGGGATCTGGGCGATGGACGTCGCCGGCAACTTCCAGCTCCACCGCAAGCCCGGCGGGCTCGCGGTCGCCTCGTCGGCCCGCCTCTACCTCCTCGGCGATCTCGACGACGCGCCCCAGGCTCGCCTCTACCCCGAGCTCGGCCTCCACCTCGGCGGGCCGGTGCTCCCCTGGCTCCACCTCTACGGCGGGAGCACGCTGGTCGCCCAGTTCCGGCCGCCCGAGGGCAAGCCGCCGGTCTTCGTCACGCCCTTCTTCGGGCCGGAGTTCCTGATCCCGGCGCGCCGGAACCGGCAGCACGGGATCGCCCTCCACCTGAGCTGGACCAACCCCTGGCAGGACTCGACCTCGATCATCGACTACCGCCCGGCCTACGGCGCGCTGAGCCTCCAGCTCGCCTACCGGGTGCGCTTTGGAGGGCTCGACCGATGACGCGCACGCGCCCGCGCATGATCCCCCTCGTCGGCGTAGCCGGCCTCGCGCTCGCGCTCGCGGGCGGCTGCCTGACGATCGACGGCTTCTTCTTCAACGGCGTCGTGGTCGACGGCTTCGACTTCGACGCGGACCCGCCGGACCCCGACCTCGACGGCGAGCTCACCGAGCTCCACCCGTCGATCGTCCCGCCGGAGTCGCGGGTCGAGGGCTTCATCGAGCTCGACGATCGCCGGGTCCACTACGTCTACGCCCACCGCCCCGACGCGGCCGCGACGATCTTCTTCAGCCACGGAAACGCCCGCCACCTCGGCCGCTACTACGACCGGGTCGAGATCCTCTGGGAGCGCGGCTTCAACGTGATGATCTACGACTACCCGAGCTACGGGCTCTCGACCGGCGAGCCCGACGAGCCGAGCGTCTACGAGAACGCGGTCGCGGTCCTCGAGCTCCTGCCGACGCTCCCCGACTTCACCGCCGATCGCCTGGTCTTCTACGGCTACTCGCTCGGCGGCGCGCCGGCCTACGAGGTCGCGGTCCGCGGGGTCCGCGGCGAGGTGCCGCGGCCGCATGCGATGATCAGCGAGGCCGCCTTCTGCAGCGCCGAGACGCTGGTCCAGGACGGCTCCTTCCGCGACCTCTCGGGGGACTACCTCCTCGAGCTCAAGTTCGACAACTGCGCGAAGATCAGCGAGCTCGACGAGATCCCGATCTTCATCATCCACGGCGGCGCCGACTCCTTCGTGGTCCCGCGCAACGCCCAGATGCTCAAGGACCGGGCCGGCGACAACGCGACCCTGTGGATCGTCGAGGGCGCCGAGCACTCCTACAGCGCCCGCGAGGGCGGCGAGGAGTACTGGGAGCGGCTCACGACCTTCGCGGCCGGCGGCTAGCCGACCGCGGGGCCTGGGAGGCGGGCTACTGGCAGACCGGCCCGAAGGCGAGGTCGTTGACCGAGTTGGTCAGCATCGCCGCGGTCGTGTAGTTGTTCGAGCCGTCGATCTTCACCTGGTAGAGGGTCTTGCCGTTGTTGGTGAAGATGTCGCGGCTCACCGGGTCGTACTCGAGGCCGGGCCCCGGGGTGATCTCGAGGGTCGCCGCGACCGTCGCCGCGCCGGTGAGCGGGTCGACGCTGAGGATCCGCTTGGCGAGGCTGTCGGAGACCAGGATGCGGCTGGAGTGGCAGTCGAAGCCCACGCCGCAGGCGGCGATGTTGACCGTCACGCCCTCGATGTTGATCACCTTGGCGTCGGTGACGGCGCCGGTCACCGGGTCGAAGGTCACGAGCTCGTCGGCGTTCGAGTCGACGCCGTAGAGGGTGCCGTCCTCGGTGAAGGCGAGCCCGCAGATCGCCCGGTTGTGGACCATCAGCTCGCTCGGCATCCCGCCCTCGCAGTAGTCGAAGGTCGAGAGGCGGGCCTGGGCGGCGTTGGCCGCGTAGATCGAGAGGTCCTCCGGCGAGACCGCGGCCGAGAGGACGCTCCACTCGCCCTCGAGGCCGGCGATGTCGAGGGTGATGAAGGGGGTGACGTCGCCGTTGTCGAGGCTGACCTCGCCGACGTCGCCGCCCTCGAGCACCGAGAACATGATCCGCGCGCCGGGCGAGAGCTCGGGGACGCCGTCGAAGCAGTCGGCGCCGGGCTCGACGCCGGGCGGGACCTGGGCGTCGCCGTAGCCGTCGCCGTCCTCGTCGCGCATGCAGGCGGTCGGGCTCTCGGCCTCGGCGGCGCCGGGGAAGGTGAAGGGATCGGCGTCATCGCAGTCGGTGCCGGGGGCGACGCCCGGGCCCGAGGGCATCGAGTCGCCGTAGCCGTCGCCGTCGGCGTCGGTCATGCAGGCGTTGGCGTCGGCCTCGTTCTCGGCGGCGCCGGGGAAGGTGTTGGCGTCGCTGTCGTCGCAGTCGGTGCCGGGGACCACGCCGCGCCCCGAGGGGTCGGAGTCGCCGTAGCCGTCGTCGTCGGCGTCGGTCATGCAGGCCTCGGGGTCATCCTTCTCGGCGGCGCCGGGGAAGGTGTTGGGGTCGCCGTCGTTGCAGTCGTCGTCGTTCGGGACCCAGCCGCTCGGGGGATCCTCGCCGGGGACCGCCGGCATGCAATTGTCGGGGTCGCCGTGGCCGTCGCCGTCGCCGTCCTTGCACCACTCGCCGCCGCCAGCGGTGGTCCCGGTGGTCGCCGAGTCGCTCGCGGTGCCGTCGGTCGTCGTCGTCGTCGCGGTCGCGCTCATCGAGCCCATCGTCATCGTCGCGCTCACCGAGACCGAGGCGGAGGCCGAGGCCGTGTCGCTCTCGCTCTCGCCGGTGGTCGTCGCCGAGGCCGCGGTCGCCGAGGCCGTGCAGGCCTCGAGGCTCTGGTTGCCGGCGAAGCCGTCGTCGATGCAGTTGCCCTGAGGACAGGCCGCCAGGAGGGGGGCGCAGGCGAGGGCGAAGAGGGCGGGGAAACGAAGGTTCATGCCCGGACAATAGCGGATCGGCGCCGTTTCTGCGCAGAAAACGCCGATTGCGGCGGGCTCAGATCGGGGGCTCGTGACCGCGGCCGGTGAGGTCGATGCTCCGCCAGGCTCCGGAGCGGAAGCGCCAGCCGAGGACGAAGGTGAGGGCGACGAAGTAGCCGACCATGCACCAAAGGGCAGCCGGCGCGCCGAGCCGCTGGATCTCGACGACGAGGTAGGTCGTCGGCAGCCAGACCAGCCAGGCGGTCGCGACCCGGGCCCAGAGGCACCAGGCGGTGTCGCCGGCCGCGCGGAGGGCCTCGCCGAGGGTGTTGACGAGGGCGTCGAAGAGCTGCCAGGCGGCCGAGATCGCCAGGAGCGTCGCGCCGACGACGGCGACCTCGTCGGTCGACGCTTGCTCGCGATCGCTGGCGAAGAGGGTCATCACCGGCCCCGGGAACGCGACGTAGATCAGGCCGACCATCCCCTGCCAGGCGAGGGTGAGGGAGGCGGTGCGGGCGACGATCCGCGGGACGTCGACGAGGTCGCGCGCGCCGATCGCCTGGCCGACGAGGATCGCCCCGGCGGTCGCCAGCCCGAAGGCCGGCATGAACGAGACCGAGTTGACCTGGATCACCGCCATCAGGGCCGCGACCGCGCTGGTCCCGAGGTCGGCGAAGATGAAGTTGACGAAGATCAGGAAGGCCGAGAACTCGAGGAACCAGTTGGCGCCGTTGGGGAGGCCGAAGCGGAGCATCCGCGCGAACTCGCCGAGGGAGAGGCGAGCGTCGGCGGGTGAGGGCGGGAGCTCGGCGAGCTCGGGGATCTCGGGCTCCGAGGCCGGCGGCGGCGGCTCGGCCTCGAGGCGGGCCATCACCCGGCGGCCGCGGTCGACCCCGAAGTAGGCGGCGGCCGCCCCGAAGCCGGCCCACGAGGCGAGGACGCTCGCCCACGCGGCGCCCTCGACCCCGAGCGCCGGCGCGCCGAGGTTGCCGTAGATCAGCACCCAGTTGAGGAAGACGTTGACCGCCATCGCCACGACGTTGGTCGCCATCGCGATCCGGGTGTCGCCGAGGCCGGCGTACCAGTTGCCGATCCCCTCGCCGCCGACCACCGCGCCGGCGGCGAGGAAGCGGACGCCGATGTAGGTCGCCATCAGCGCCCGGACCTCGGGGCTGAAGCCGAGGCGGTCGACGAGGCCGCCGACCGCCGGGATCGCGGCTGCCCCAAGGGTCAGGGTGATCGCGGCGAGGATCAGCGCGTACCAGGCGTAGCGGCGGGCGCTCGCGAGGTCGCGGCGGCCGGCGAGCTGGGCGGCGAAGCTCTGGACGATGAAGACGATCCCCATCGGCAGGATGAAGATCGCCATGGTGTTGAGCGAGCCGGCGGTCGTCGCGGCGAGGGCGTCCTCACCGAGGGGGGCGACCATCGCCGCGTCGGAGAAGCCGATCACAGCCTGGGCCGAGCGCGCGAGGACGATCGGCCAGGCGAGCGCGATCAGATCGCGGTAGGTGGGGCTCGGCATCGGCGCCCTCTGGTAGCCGATTTGCGCCGAGACGTCGACCGTCGCGCGTCTCCGCGCCCGCTGCCGGCTTGATGGCCGGTCGGCCGCCGGTTATGACGGTTGCATGGCCTCCGCCCGACCGCCTGCGCTGATCCACGTCTACCTCGCCGCCTCCTGCGCGGGCGCCGACGTCGAGCGCCTGGCGGTGATCGACGCGGTCCTGGCCGCCGGACAGATCCCCGGCGGCGCCGGTGCGATCGCCGGCGAGATCCACCCCGAGGCGCTCCGGGCCTGGCTCCGCCGCAGCGATCTCTTCCTGGCGATGGTCGCGGTCGACGACGCCGGCGGGACCCTCGAGCCCGGCCTCAGCCGCCTCGAGTGGGAGCTCGCCGAGGCCCGCGCGCTCGGCCTGCCGATCATCCTGATCGTCTTGTCCGATCGCCTCAGCGCCGCGAGCAAGCGCCGCCTGCCGCCGCCGGCCGAGCGCGAGCGCCTGGCCGCGCTGCGGGCGTCGATGATCGCCAGCGGGGCGGCGGTGGTCGACACCCACGACCAGCTCCGCCTCGCGGTCCTCGAGGGGGTCGCCCGCTACCTCGACGGCGATCGCCCGCGCTGGGTCCGCGAGGACGGGGCGACGATCGATCGCGCGGTCGCCGAGGAGCTCGCCCGACTCTCGGCCCGGGCCGCCGCCCTCGAGGCCCGCCACGGCGACGCGCGCCCCGAGGCGCCGAGCCTGGGCGAGCGGATGATCAAGGGGATCCGGGCGGACCAGTGGATCGCCGTCCTCAGCGGCCGCACCGTCCGGGACCTCCGGACCCGGCAGCCGCGGACGCTCGCCGATCTCCTGGTCGAGCACGCGGGCCCGCTCGCGCTCGGGGTGAGCGGCGACAAGGCGCCGCCCCTCGAGCTCTGGCTCCACAACGAGGTCGGCGCCCAGCTCGTCGCCCTCGGCCTCGCCGCGGTCGAGGGCGGCCGCCTCGCCCTCGACGAGGCCGGCCGCGAGGTGGTGATGGCCCTCGCGCTCGGCGAGGCGCCGGCGCTGGTCGAGGTCGAGGCGCCGAGCGAGGAGACGGTGGTAGCGACCTCCGACTCCGCCCTCAAGGCGCGGATCACCAGCCCGGTGACGAGCGAGGCGACGGAGGAGAAGACCAACTTCTGGACGATCGACGCGCCGGCGGGGCGACGACCGGGCAAGCCCTGATCGCGCCCGCGTCGCAGCTCACTCGAGGTCGTCCTCGACGACAGCACCGCCCTGGCGAGCGGCGGGGAGCGCCGAGCTGCTCGCGGGGTCACGGCGACGACCCGGGGCCTGCTACGATCGGCGAATGTCATGGATCCGCGAGACCGCCCCCGAGGCCGCGACCGGGCTCCTCGCCCGCCTCCTCGACGCCGCCCGCCGCCGCGCCGGCAAGATCTTCAACGTCGTCCAGGTGCAGAGCGTCCAGCCCCGGGTCCTCGACGCGTCGATCAAGCTCTACCAGGAGCTGATGTTCGGGCCCGGCGAGCTCAGCCGGGCGCAGCGGGAGATGATCGCGGTCGCGGTCTCGCGGGCCAACGGCTGCGTCTATTGAACGCTCGCCCACGGCGACGACCTCCGGGTTGAGGTCGCAGACGACCCCGCGGGCGCGGCCCTGGTCGCCGCGCTCGAGCGCGACCACGTCGGCGCCGCCCTGAGGCCGGCGGATCGCGCCCTCCTCGACTTCGCGGTCAGGCTAACCCGTCACCCGGGGGGCACCGGCGCGGCCGACCTCGATCGCCTGCGCCGCCACGGCTTCGACGATCCGGCGATCCACCACGCGGTCCAGATCGTCGGCTTCTTCAACTACTACAACCGCCTGGTCGACGGCCTCGGGGTCGCGCTCGAGCCGGAGTGGGACGAGGGGCGGCGGCGCCGGGCCTTTGAGCGCTAGAGGGAGGTGAACGATGGATCCGCTGCATGATTGGCCCTGGCTCGCGCTCGCGCTCGCGCTGCCCCTGCTCGCGCTCCTCCTCCGGCCGCGGCCCCCGGGGGCCCCGCCGCGCTGGGAGGATCCGCGCTGGATCATCAACGTCGGCCTGCCGCTCTACATGCTCCACCAGTTCGAGGAGCACGGCGTCGATCTCCTCGGGCGGGTCTACTCCTTCCAGCCGGCCTTCTGCGAGATCCTCGGCTACCATCAGCTCGACAGGTGCCCGGCGGACGCGGCCTTCGTGATGGCGGTCAACGTCGGCGCGGTCTGGATCGCCTTCCTCTCGGGGATGATCGCGGGGCCCCGGCGGGCGATGGTCGGCGCCGCCGCCCTCGGGATCCCGCTGGTCAACGCGCTCATGCACCTGGTCCCGGCGCTCCTCCGCGGCGCCTACAACCCGGGGCTGGCGAGCGCGGCGCTCCTCCTCGCGCCGCTCGCGTTCTTCGGCCTCCGGGGCCTCGTCCGGGCGGGGCGCCTCGATCGCCGGCGGATCGCCGTCGTGGTCGCGGTCGGCGTCGTCACCCACGCGGCGCTGGTCGCCTCGGCGCTCCTCCGGGCCCGCGGGCTCCTCTCCCACGGCGCGCTCCTCGGGATCCAGATCGGCCTCGGCTTCGTCCCGCTCGCGGTCGGGCTCGCGGTCGGCGACGCGGAGCGGGGCCCGGCCGGCGCTCGCCCTTGAGCGCTCAACTACATGTCCCTTTGGACATGCATGGGCGGACGCCCGCCCCGCCCCTCAGCCCGCCTGCTCCCGCCGCCGCTCGCCCTTCGCGCGCCGACGCCGGGGACCGCGGGCGGCGAGATCAAAGGTCGCGCCGACGCCGACGGTGAGGATGTGGAAGTTGTACTTGAGGATGTCCGCGCCGCCCCAGCGGAAGGTCGGCAGGATCTGGATCTTGTAGGCGACCTCGAAGGAGATCGCGGTCTTGCGCTCGGGCCCGACCCGGACGTCGACGCCGGCGCTGAGGCGGGTCTGGTGGCTGACCCCGCGGCCGTCGATCGTCTTCACCCACGCCTGGGCCGCGCCGAGGCCGTAGCTCAGGAAGGGGCGGACCCGGTGGTGGCGGCCGAGCCCGTGCTTGACCAGGAGGCCGTAGCTGAGGACGAGATCGCGGCGCGAGAGCGCGGTCGCCGGGAAGGCGTCGAGGCCGAGGTGGAAGCCGATCCAGCTCGGCCAGCGGCGGCCGAGGCCGCCGACCTGCCAGAGGTAGCCGGTGAAGAGCGCGACCCCGTGGGGGTGCGGGCGGGGCTCGGCGACCAGCGCGTCCGGCAGATCGTCGACCGCCAGCCACGACCAGCCGGTCGAGAGGATGAGCTGACGGGGCGTGACCTCCATCCCCCGGGGCTCCTCCGTCGGGGTCGCCTCGGCGCTCGCGGTCGCGGACGGGGCCGGCGACGGTGCTGCGACGGCCGCGGGCTCGCCCGCCTCGCTCTTGGTCGCCTGGATCTCCGGGGTAGCAGCCGGGGGAGCCGAGGTCGTGGCGGTGACCGGGGCGGCTTGCGGCTCGACGGGGACCTCGGCCGCGGGGGCGCGCACGTCCGTCGCCGGGACGCTGGCCGCGGCGACGGCCGGGCTCAGGCCTGCGAGGACGAGGAGGAGCGGCGCCTTCGGGCCGCGGCGAGGGGAGCGGGTCATCGACGGTGATGGGGCTCGCGGGCCCCTATGGCAGCCGCAAGGGTGCCAGGCTTTGACCGGCGGGTCACCGAATCGGCGTCATCGGCCCGGCGTGCGCTTCCCGTCAGTCCCTCGCGCCGCGCTCCTCGGCCCCCCTTGGCTTGGCGATCCTCCTCGTTTACACTCCGCGTCGGACCACCGTCCGAATACGCACGCGCACCTCATCGAGGGCGGCGGGCGAGGGCCGGCCGAGACAGGGAAAGACCATGAAGTGGGTTGAAGTCAGGCACGATGGCGACGGGAACCGAGGCGCAGCGTTTGTTGCGGAGGTGCCTGGTGGTTGCCTGGTCCGCACCGTGACCCACCTCATCCTCCACACCGGCCTCTACGTCGCCGAGTCGCTGACCTTCGTGCCCAACGTCCGCCCCGACGACTTCGGCCTCAAGCCGAAGGACGACGACGCCTAGCGAGCGCGCCCGAGGGGCGTCGAAGCTGTCCGTGTAGACAGGTCCGAGCGGCGACGCGGGGCCCCGCTGGGATTGCGCAGAATCGCGCATGTCCGGCAAAACGTGCGCGCGTGCGCTGAGCCCGCCTCGCTATCGTCGGCCGGTGCGCTCTGCCCTCGCCGTCGCCTCCTTCGCCCTCGCGCTGACCTGGAGCGGCCCAGCGAGCGCGGACAACGACCTCCGCTGGGTCGAGGTGGAGGTCCACGTCGCCGACGACGGCGGCGCCCAGGTCCGCTACCAGACCCGCTGGTCGAGCACCGGCGGGATGCACGGCTTCTACTTCCAGGGGAGCGCCGGGCAGCCGCGCTGGCGGATGGCCGAGTCGGTCGCCGAGCTCCCCGATCGCTCCAACGTCCCCCTCGAGATCGTCGACCTCGGCGGCCGCTGGGACATCATCCTCGCCGGCGGCCGCGACTGGGGGCCGGGCGAGGCGACCTACTTCTTCAGCTACGACGTCGACCTGGTCGACGCCGGGGTCTTCGGGACCACCGCCGCCGACGACGGCGCCCGGGTCTTCTTCAACTGGTCGCCGGTCGAGTGGGACGAGGCGCTCGATCACGAGACCGTCAAGGTGGTCTTTGACTCGGTCGCCGCGCCCGCCGGCGACCTCGGCCTCGACGGCGCGAGCGCGCTCGGCCTGCGGACCGAGCCCTTCGTCAACGAGCGCTACCGGATCATGTACGAGGGGATCCCGCAGGGGGACAAACATGTCCTTGGGGTCACCTTTCACCGGGAGCCGATCGCCCCCCGCGACGACCACCGGGTCCAGCTCTACCTCTGGGCCGCCGACTTCCCGGCGCTCGGCGCCAAGGTCGAGGCGAGGCGCGAGCGCGAGGCCGAGGCCCAGCGCCTCTACGAGGAGCGGGCCGCCCAGGAGGCGATCGAGCGGGAGGCGGCGACGATCCGCGACCGGGCCTACGGCGCCCAGGAGATGCTCTACCGCGCCTACTTCGAGCGCGAGCGGGGCTGGCGGGGGTGGACCGGGATCTCGGCGCTCCTCGTGCTCTTCGCCGGGGTGATGCTCCGCAAGCACAAGGGCCTCGCGCAGGCGTCGGCGACCGCCCCGGATCTCCTCTGGGAGCGCGACGACTGGGAGCCCCCGCGGATCCGGGTCTCGTCGTTTCGGGTCCCCGGGAAGATCGCCGAGCTCGGCGAGCTCGAGGCGATGGTGGTCCTCGGCCTCCCCTTCGGGGTGATCGCGGCGATGGTCGTCGACGCGCTGGTCGCCGCCGGTCGGGCCGCGCGCGGCGAGGGGAGCGGCGGCGCGGCGACGATCGCCGCCCGCGGCGACGCGCCGGAGGACCCCTACCAGCGCTTCGTCTGGGAGCAGCTCCCGCAGCAGCCGGGCCCGCTCCCGGAGCGCCTGGCGAGCGAGCTCGGCGAGCTGATCGTCGGCACCGTCCAGCGCAAGGGCTGGGACGCTGACCTCGAGGCGACCCGCGAGCACTACCGGAAGATCTTCGAGGAGCGCTTCCCGGCGCCGCTCGCCGGCGAGGCCGCGAGCGCGAGCGCGGCTGCGGCCGCGGGGGCGGGCGCGGGCGCGGGCGTCTACTACGCCGGCTGGGTGCACCGCCACTACCGGGGCTCGCGGAGCCCGTGGAACGACCCGTCGATCGCCAGCTACCAGGGGATCATCGCGCTCCAGGGCGGCGAGACCTCCTTCGCCAGCTTCGGCGAGACCGACTTCGTCGCCGCCTACGAGCACTCGGCCTGTCACTCGGCCTGCCATTCGGCGTGCCACTCGGCGTGTCACTCGGCGTGCCACTCGGCGTGCCATTCGGCGTGTCACTCGGCGTGCCATTCGGCGTGTCACTCGGCCTGCCACTCGGCCTGCGTCTCCGGGGGGTCGCACTGATGCTCGGTCCCAGCGCCCGCGAGGCCACCGGCCTCACCTTCTCCTTCGGCAGCTTCGGGCTCGGGGTCCGCTACCTCGTCGCCCTCCCGCTCGCGCTCATCGGCGCCGCGCTGATCGCCTACGACCAGCGCCTCCTCCTCGGCCTCGCGGCGATCGCCTGCGCCCACGCGCTCCTCTGGGTGAAGCGCCTGACCACCGCCCCGGGCGCGCCCCTCGATCCCCTCGGCGAGGAGACCTGGGCGCCGGCCGACGAGGGCTGGCTGAGGCAGATGGTCGAGCTCGAGCAGAAGGGTGAGCGCTGGGACGTCTCGCCCTGGGACATCTCGAGCCCGCTCGGCTTCGGCGTCCTCGTCCTCCTGGTCGGCGGGGCGCTGGTCCTCTTCGCCTACTTCGTCGGCACCTACGACCTCTCGATCGAGATCGCCGCCCTCGCGCTCCTGGTGCCGATCTGGTTCAACGGGATGCGGAGCAACTGGAACCCGGGCCTCCTCCGCCTCAAGGGGAGCGCGCTGGCGACGGCGACCCAGGCGGCCCGCGAGGTGATCGGCGAGCGCTACGACGTCGTCCCCCTCCTCGCGCTCCGCGACGGCCCCCGCGGCAAGTACCCGGTCGACGCCCGGACGATGCTCCGGCCGAAGGCCGAGGGGCCGCTCATCGGCGTCCAGATCCAGGTCGCGCTCAACAACGTCCGCGGCGTCAACTACCCCTACCTCTACTGCGTGGTCCTGGTGAAGGAGGATCACAAGCCGCCGACGCCCTTCCAGCGCAAGCACAAGGTGGTCTACGAGCCCGGCAAGGGCGGCGGCGTCCGCTTCCTGGTGGTCCGCCAGCACGCCGACAACTCCGGCGGCTGGCACACGGGGCCGACGGCGATCTCCGCGCTCGTCCGCGAGGCGGTCTCTCTGGCGAACACGGTGCGATGATGCGGATCTTGGATGTCCTGAAGAACCTGGTCTCCACGCCATCCCCCGCGGCGCCCGCGGACGACGGGCCGATCGACGTCGACCTCGGCGAGGGCCAGGCCCACCCGGTCGATCTCCGCTGGGTCGACGAGCTGGTCGCCAGCCTCCGACCGCACGTGATGATTCGGCCGGAGGACGAGCTCCTCATCGTCGTCCCCAACAGCCCGCACAAGATGAACCGGACGGCGATCCGGATCCTCGAGGCGACCTTCGTCGAGGGCCTCTCGATCCGCGAGGCGCTGGCCCGCGAGGGCGACACCCCGCGGCGCCGCCGCGAGCTCCACTACTTCTTCAGCGACCTCCAGGCGCTCACCTCGAACCGCCTCGGCGAGGGCACGGGGCGCAAGGCGGTGGTCCACGAGCCCTTCTCGTCGGACTTCTGCGCCTACCCCGTGATCTCGGAGATCGCGCTCACCTACCGCTGCAACCTCTCCTGCGAGTTCTGCTACGCCGGGTGCAGCCGGACCGGGCTCCCCGAGGGGTGGTCCGAGGACGGGGTGATGGGCGACGACGAGGTCTGCCGGGTCCTCGAGATCATCCGCAAGGACGGCCGCTGCCCGAGCGTCTCCTTCACCGGCGGCGAGCCGACGATCCGGCCGGCGCTGCCGCGCTTCGTCGCCCACGCGAAGTCGCTGGGGATGAAGGTCAACATCATCTCCAACGGCCAGAACCTGACGCCGAAGCTGGTCGAGCGCCTCGCCGAGGCCGGCCTCGACTCCGCCCAGCTCAGCCTCGAGGGGCCGACGGCGGCGATCCACGACCGGATCGTCCGCCGCGAGGGGGCCTTCGATCGCCTCCTCGCCGGCGCCGATCGCCTGCGGGCGGCGGGGATCCGGGTCCACACCAACACGACGATCTCGCGCTCGAACTGCGAGGTGGTCGCCGACATCGTCGACCTGATCGCCGATCGCGGCCACGAGCGCCTGACGATGAATTTCGTGCTCCCCTGCGGGACCGCCCAGGGCGCCCAGGGGAGCCTGCAGCTCCGCTACTCGGACATGGGCGAGATCATCCTCGGGGTCCGCGATCGGGCGCGGGCGCGGGACGTGCAGTTCATCTGGTACTCGCCGATCCCGGCCTGCATCTTCAACACGGTCGCCCACGGGCTCGGCAACCAGGGCTGCGCGGCCGCCGACGGGCTCGTCCACGTCAACCCGGCCGGCGACGTGCTGCCGTGCTCGAGCTTCGACCACCACGAGAGCCTCGGCAACCTCCTCCGCGACGGCTTCGAGGGGGTCTGGCAGTCGAAGGCGGCCCGCTTCTTCCGCAAGAAGGAGATGATGCCGCCGAGCTGCCAGGGCTGCTCAAACGCGGAATTTTGCCAGGGCGCGTGCACCCTCTACTGGCGCGAGGCCGGCCTCGCCGAGCTCGGCGGGGGCGACGGTGATCGCCCGCCGGCGCCGCCCGGGTGGACCCGGCCGGCGGGGCGGCGGGCGCTGCCGATCATCCAGTAGGCGGGCGGCGCGAGCGAGGCCTGCGCGCAGCATACATGTCCCAAGGGACTGGTCGTGAGCGCGCTCAGGGCGTGACGAAGAGGCCGAGGAAGCACATCTCGTTGCCGGTCCCCCAGCCCGGGAGCACGGGGCCCTCGGCGGCCTCGGTGTTGTAGCCACAGGTCACCCGGAGCATCCCGGCCTCGTTGAGCGTCAGCGGCTGGTCGAGGAAGTACTGGAGCTGCCAGTTGAAGTCCCAGCGGGGGACGTCGGCGGCGCACTCGTAGCCCGCGCCGTCGGGGTCGATCTCGACGCGCATCGTCTGCCCGTGGTCGTGCATGTGGGGGAAGAGCCCGCGGACGTTGACCGACGACCAGCCGAGGTAGGGCGCCCAGGCGCCGAGGTCGACCTCCCAGGTGTAGGTGGTGTGGGCCTCGCCGGCCGGCAGGGTCGCCGGCGTGTCCTCGCCGAGGGTGTCGAGGAAGAGGTCGAGGGCGAGGTAGTGGCCCTCGGTCTCGACCTCGTCGGCGAGGACGAGCTCGACCTCGGTGGTGTCGGTGAGGCCGAGGAGCTCCGGTCGATCCATGTTGTAGTGGACCTGGATGACCACGAGGTCGTCGGCGTGGAGGCGGACGCCGGTGCCCTCGGGGTAGCGGACCACGCCCTGGCCGGGCGCCCAGACCACCGGGAAGTCGTCGACCTCGACGCCGTCGCCGGCCGCCCCGAAGCAGGGCCAGCCCTCGCGGTCGGGGGACTCGGCGTCGAGCGCCTCGACGAGGTCGAGGTTGGTCATCCCGCCGCCGACGTCGTAGCTCGGGTCGATCGGCATCGCCAGGACGTGGTGGACGATCGACGGGGTCCCGGGGTGGACGTCGTAGGCGGTGAGGAAGGCGTCGGCGTCGAGCCCGGGGTCGACGAGGAAGCAGCGGTACTCGTCGAACTCCGCGAGCGGACCGCCGGCGATCTCCGGGGCGAAGGTCGGGGTCTTGAGGGTCATCGTCCCCTTCAACGCGTCGACCTGCGGGATCGCCAGGTCGTCGCGGGGTGTCCCTTCGGCCATGCCGCCGTCGACCCAGGCGCCGATCGCCGCGATCTCGTCCTCGGCGAGCGCCCGCGAGCCCGCGAAGTCGCCGCAGGTGCCGTCGTCGCGGACCAGCCAGGGCGGCATCGTCCGGGCGGCCGTCGCCGCCGCCGAGGCCGGGCCCCAGGTCTTCGCGTCGGCGTAGTTGTCGAGGGCGAAGGGGGCGATCCCGCCGGCCTGGTGGCAGGCGACGCAGCGATCGAAGTAGATCGGCGCGACCTCCTGCCAGTAGGTCAGGGCGGCGCCGTCGGTGTCGCCGCTGGTGTCGGCGTCGGTGTCGGTGGCGCCCTCGGTGGCGCTCGCGCTCGCGCTCTCGTCGTCGCCGCAGGCCGGGGCGAGGGCGACGCTGAGGGCGAGGGCGAGGGCGGAGCGGCGGGACGTGGTGGTGCGCATGGTCGTGGTCTCGGTGTTTATGGTGATGGTCATGGTCAGGGCTTCTCGGTCAGGGCTTCTCGGTCAGGGCGCGGGCTCGTCGGCGAAGAGCCCCTGGAAGCGCCAGGTGTTGGCGCCGTGGTTGTGGAGGTGGAGGGTGATCGGCGCGCCCGCGGGCGCTTCCTCGGGGGCCTCGATCACGAGGTCGCGGGCGTCGGCGGGCCCCGGGATCGCCACCCGCTCCTCCCAGACGACGACGCCGTCGACGGCGACGGCGATGTGCCCCTCGCTCGGCGCGGCGGCGATCAGGTTCTGCCACCAGGCGCTGATCCGGAGGCGCTCGCCGGCGCGGAGCGGCCGCGGGAGGGGCTGCTCGAGGGCGAGGTAGTCGCAGGCGCCGGTGTCGATCTCGACGCCCTCGGCCTCCGGGCGCCAGCCCTCGGCGCGGGCGCAGTGGATCGCCGCCGGCCGCTCATCGGCGAAGGGGTCGTCGCTCGCGTCGGCGAAGGACCAGGCCGCGGGATCGCTGAGGAGCGCCCAGGTCGGCGCGGTCGAGGTCGTGACGCCGCCGCTCGCGTCATCGCCCGCGTCGGGCGTCTCCGCGTCGCAGGCGAGCGAGAGGGTGAGGAGGATCGCGGCGGCGCGGTGGAGGGCGTCGAGGGCAGGGGACATGGCGGCAGCTCCCCGCGGGGTCGGTCGCGGATCCGCGGCCCCGTCGGCGTGCGATCCCTGGAACACCGACGGGGCGCCGAGGTGTCACCGCCGATCTTCAAAGTCGTCGAAGGGCGCGGGCGCGCGATCCCGCGCCTCACCGCCGCCGATTCAGCCGCCGACGATCCACCCCTGGAGCCCGCCGATCCGCCGCCGCGCCCGGACGATCCGATCGCGCGGCAGGGTCTCCCAGAGGTCGAGGAGCTCGGCCGCGGCCTCGTAGTAGAGGTCCGGGTCGTAGGAGATGAGGAGGAGATCGACGCCGGCCGCGAGCGCGTCGACGCTGGCTCCGCCGACCCCGCCGGGCCCCAGCGAGATCGGGAACATCGAGAGGTCGTCGGTGATCAGCACCGTGCGATCGAGCCCCCAGGCGCCGCGGAGGAGGCCGTCGACCACCGGCTCGGAGAGCGAGGCCGGGACCTCGGGGTCGATCGCGTCGACGATCGTGTGGCTGAGCATCATCAGGGTCGAGGGCTCGCCGGCGCCGGCGAGGGTCCGGAAGGGCCGCCACTCGCCGCCGGCGAGCTCGGGCCGGGTCGCCGTGAGGTGGCCGGCGAAGTAGTGGGTGTCCTCGCGGACCCGGCCGATCCCCGGGAAGTGCTTGAGCGTGCAGGCGACCCGCCGCGCCCGGAGGCCGGCGCAGTAGCCGTCGGCGGCGGCGATCACCAGGGCGGGGTCGCTGGCGATCGCCCGGGCCTCGATCCGGGTGTAGCGGTCGAAGGCGCGGTCGACCGCGACCCGGAGGTCGACGACCGGCGCGAAGTTGAGGTTGACCCCGAGCTCGCCGAGCTCGCGCCCGTGGGTGTCGGCGTACTCGGAGGCGGCCGCCGAGAGCTCGCCCAGGCGCTCGGAAGATGTCCGATCGACCAGGCTTGAGAGCGGCGGCATCCGGGTGAGGGGAGGGGAGAGGTGGGAGACCACGCCGCCCTCCTGATCGGCGGCGACCAGGAGCGGCGGCATGCCGCGCTCGCGGCGGCGGGCCTGGAGGTCGGCGAGGACGCGGGCGACCGTGAGCGCGCCGAGCTCGGTGATGTTGCGGCGGCTGACGTAGACCCCGGCGATCGCGTCGCGCTCGACCAGGTCGCGGAGATCCTCGGGGTCGCGGAAGCCGACCACGATGTGGGCGCCGATCTCGGCGAGGCGCTCCGGATCGGCGCCGAGCACCGCCGCGCGGGTCAGGCGGAAGCCGCCCTCGGTGATCGCCAGGAGCGCGGCGCAGAGCGCCCAGAGGCCGACCAGGAGGCGCCGCGGCCAGACGCGGGCGGCCGCCCGCGCGCGCGCCCGCAGGAGGGCGCGGAGCTCGAGGCCGAGGAGGAGGGGGACGCCGACGACGAGCGCGCCGAGGATCCATCCCCGCAGCGAGGCGATCAGCGCTGTCCGATAGACCAGGACGCCGGCGAGCGCGGCGATCACCAGGAGCGCCCGCAGGAGGCCGAGGCCGAGGTCGAGCCAGCGCCCGCGATCGGCGATCGCCGGCTCGGCCCGCGGGGGGGTGGCGGCGGAGGTCATGGCGATCGGCCCCTCGGTCATGGCGAGCACGGGGAGGAGTACGCGGGGGCGAGGGTGGATCATCCCGGGGCGGCCCTCGCCCTACTACTACAGATCGCCGGGCCGACCGCAGGAGCGGCGCGGCGACGCGAGGCGCGGGCGGGGGCGCGCCCCGGCGGGCGGGGGGCGGACGCCCCTGACAGGCCTGTCGGGCTCCAGATCGGCGAGCCGGGGCAGGGCTGTCATGAGGATCCGGGCGTCGCGGCGAGAGGGCCGCAGGAGCGCGCCAGCGGCCGATCTGCGAGGTGGCACGGCTCCTGCTTTAGGGGTCCGCCATGCTCGCCCGCCACCTCGTCTCCCTCGCGCTCCTCCTCCCCGCCCTCTCGCTCGTCGCCGTCGGCTGCGACAAGGAGGGCGATCCGGTGGCGACCGCCGGCGACAGCGAGACGGGCGACGACGGCGAGGGCGCGGACGGGGACGAGAGCGCGGGCGGCTCGACGGACGGCGACGGCAACGGCGGTGGTGGCGGTGGCGGTGGCGGCGGCTCGTCGAAGCCGAGCGCCGCCCAGCTCTGCGACGCCGAGGTGACCGAGATGGAGTGCGAGACCAGCGAGGGCGACGCCGGCACGACCTACTGCATCGAGGTCGAGGGCGAGGAGGTCTGGACCGAGTGCGCGACCGCCTACGAGTGCACCCCGGGCGACGGCTGGGACTACGGCTGCATGGGCGAGGTCTGCGTGTGGGACGGCGAGAAGCTGACCTGGGACGGCTGGTCGGAGCCCGAGTGCAACACCCCGCTGGTGGTCAACCTGGACGGCGCGCCCCTCCGCTTCGAGGCGGCGGCGGCCCCCGCCTTCGACATCAACGCGACCGGCGAGTGCCTGAGCACCGACTGGCCGACCCTCCCCTGGCTCGCCCTCGACCGCGACGGCGACGGGGTGATCGAGGACGGCCGCGAGCTCTTCGGCAGCGGCACCCGCCTCGCCTCGGGCGAGCGCGCGGCCCACGGCTTCGCCGCCCTCGCCGAGCTCGACAGCGACGGCGACGGCCAGATCACCGCGGCCGACCCGGCCTTCGCCGAGCTCGTCCTCTGGACCGACGGCGACGGCGATCGCCGCGGCGAGCTCCGCGAGCTGGTGCCGCTCGCCGAGGTCAACCTGGTCGCCATCGACCTCGGCTACACCACCCGGGTCGAGTGCGACGAGCGCGGCAACTGCGGGCGCGAGCGCGCGAGCTTCGAGTTCCGCGGCGCCTCCGGGGCGATCGAGCGCGGCGAGATCGTCGACGTCTACCTCCCCTGCCAGTGAGCCGCTCCTGCCTCCGCCCTCGACCTCGCGCGCCTCCCTCTTCGCCGCTGATCGTGAGCACGCCATGAAGATCCCCGCCCGCTCCCGCCTCCTCGCTGCGCTCCTCCCCGCGCTCCTCGCCCTCCCCGCCTGCGATCTCAACGCCAACGACGACGGCGAGCTCTGCGAGGCCGACGATCAGGGCCCCTGGGCCTACGACGAGGTCACGCCGAGCGGCAAGTCGATCAAGGACGTGATCGACCTCGCCAACGCGACCTCGTCGGCCTCGCTCCGCCACGACGGCGCGACCTCGGAGCTCCTCTTCAACGTCTCCTACAAGGACGGCGAGCCCTCGCTGATCTCAGGCTTTGACAGCGATTGCACGCCCCTCGGCCACCAGCTCGTGATCCCGGCGTCGGTCCAGCTGGTCAGCTACGACGGCCTCTTTGACGAGGTGATGGAGCTCTCGCTCGAGCAGGCGACCTACGACGAGACGATCCGCTTCTACAGCGGGCGGGGGCTCCCGCTCGCCGAGGTGGAGGGCTCCTTCACGCCGCCTGAGGGCTTCGATCCCGCGGCCTACGACGAGGTCACGCTCGAGCTCGACGGCCACTTCGGCGCCGCCGCCTTCGTCGGCAACGAGGAGACCGGGGTCAACGAGGCCAACGGCGTGGTCTGGCTCCGCGGCTACAAGGACTGGAGCGATCCCGAGGCCGCGCGCCTCGACGAGGTGATCGTCGCCTCCTTCACCTTCGCCTATTGATTGATCGCGTGAGGGGCGGACGGGCCATGGAAGCAGGAGCGATCTTCGACGGCGTGGGCGGCGGGGCCTGGGGGGTCCCGGGGCGCCTTGCGCAGCCCCGCGCGGGCCGCGGGCGGTCGTGGGATCGCCGAGGCTTGGGTGGGCGCAGCCGGTGCGTCCGCTCGCGGGCACTCGCACCTCGCGGGCACAGGCCGACCGGGGTAGAGTGGGGCGGCGGCGAGGCCGCCCACGTGCACGTGCTTCTCCTCCACTCCACCGCGTGGATCGTGCTCACCCTCGGGTCGCCGGAGCCTGGCCTCGAGGGCGCGTCGCCGGTCGCCGGCGATGCATCGTCGGCCGCGGGCCCGGACTCGCCCGCGAGCGGCGCGGCCCCGCCCGCGTCGTCGATGCCCCCGGCGATCCCGATGAGCGGCGCGGCTCCGCTCGAGCACCCGGTCAGCGGCGTGGACGGGCCCGCGCGGGTCAACGCGCCCCTCGGCGTCGGACCGGCGACGCCGGAGCCCGAGGTGGACGATCCCAAGCTCCTCCGCCTGGTCCGGGTCAACCTCGACGTCGGCACGATCTGGCGGAGCCGGGTCACCGACGTGCTGGTCAACGCCAGCGTCGAGGCCGGCCGAAAGCGCGGGCTCTCGGGGAGCTTCCACGCGGGCGTGATCGTCGCACCCGACCGCGATCTCGTCGCGGTCACCGAATTCCCGATCGGCGCCGGCGTGGTCGCCCGCGGCTGGGCGCGGCGGCGGCCCCTCTCGGGGAGCGTCGGGCTCTCGGCCGGTGTCCTAGTGCATCGGGCGTCGACCGAGGGCGGGGTGCTCCACCGCGTCGACCCCGATCTCCGGCTCCCCCTCCGCTTCACCTGGACTCCGGGCAAGGTCGGCCTGAGCCTCGGGATCGTCCAGGGGTACAGCGTCCGCAGCCGGACCTATGAACGCCGGGGGGTGCCCGTATGGTCGCGCATCCCCTACCGCATTGGACTGATGATTGGGTTACACTTTGACGCTGGAGCGGGCAAGGCGAAGCCGCGCCGCTCCGATGGGACACGGAGGACGAGATGATGACACGAATTGGGGCCCTCGCCGTGATCGCGCTGACGCTCGGCGCATGCAATGACGTCATTGATCTCGATCCGATCGATGAGACCCCGCCGGTCGAGGCGTCGGTGCGTCCGTCGCCGATCATCGGCGGCACGCTGACGCTCACCAGCGGCGGCATGGCGGTCGCCTCCGATCCCGATCGCGACGTGATCCACGTCGTCGACGTCGGCGCCCGTCAGCTCCGCCACACGATCACCCTCCAGCCTGGCGATCAGCCGGGCCGCGTGATCCTCGGCGCCGAGGGCCGGGCGCACGTGATCCTCCGGGGCTCCGGCGCGCTGGCGACGATCGATCCCGCGGCCGGGACCGTCGTCGATCGCCGCGAGCTCTGCCCGGAGATCCGCGGCGCCGCCTTCGACGAGGGCGACGGAGGCCTCTACGTCGCCTGCGCGGGCGGCTCGCTGATCCACCTCGATCAGGCCGGGGAGGAGGTCGAGCGCTTCGAGCTCGAGCCCGACCTCCGCGACGTCCTGATCGTCGGCGGCGAGGTCAAGGTCTCGACCTTCCGCTCGGCGGCGATCCTCGGCCTCGACGGCTCGCGCATCGAGCTCCTCGAGAACGAGGAGTTCGCCCCCCACGTCGCCTGGCGCACCTTCGTCGGCCCGGACGGCGAGCTCGCGGTGCTCCACCAGACCGCGAGCAAGAAGCCGGTGAAGGTCAACCCCGATCCCGATGACCTCCCGCCCGATGGCTCGCCCTACGGCGGCGGCGGGATGTGCGAGATGGGGCTGGTCAACACTGCGCTGACGACGATCAGCGGCGGCTACCCGACCACGACCACCTTCCTCGACTCGCGCCTGACGGTCGACGCCGCGATCTCGCCGGACGGCGAGTGGGTGGCGATGGCGGTCCCCGGCGCGGTCAAGCCCGAGCCGCCGTCGGAGTCGACGAGCAAGCACGGCCGCCGGGTCGAGACCTTCGAGGACTTCGGCTTCGTCGACAGTGGCTTCGGCAGCACGATCCGGATCGAGCCGCGCCACGAGGAGGGCTGCTTCTCGGGCGTGCCGGTCGACGTTGGCGACGCCCAGATCACAGCGATCGCCTTCGATCTCGAGGCGCGCCTGGTGATCCAGAGCCGCGAGCCCGCGCAGATCCTGGTCCTGGAAGACATCTTCGCGGGCTCGGTCGACGTCATCGATCTCGGCGGCGAGCCCCGCTTCGACAGCGGCCACGAGATCTTCCACCGGGCGACCGACTCCGGGCTGAGCTGCGCCTCCTGCCACCCCGAGGGCGGCGACGACGGCCACGTCTGGGAGTTCGACGAGATCGGCGTCCGCCGCACGCAGCCGCTCGACGTCGGCCTCGCCGACACCGCGCCCTTCCACTGGGACGGCGACATGGCCGACGTCAACGTACTGATGGGCGAGGTGCTCGCCCACCGGATGGGCGGCAAGCGGCAGTCGCCGGCGCGGGCCGACTCCTTCACCCGCTGGCTCTTCGGCCAGCAGCGGCCGGCTGCCGCGGGCGCCGGGGTCCTCCGGGTCCCCGAGGTCGAGGCCGACGGCGAGGCGATCTTCATCGCCTACGGGTGCGCGACCTGCCACGACGGGCCGGCCCTCGGCGGCCAGAAGACCGAGACGATCGCCGGGGTCGCCAAGCAGGTCCCGACCCTGCGCCGGATCTCGCTCCACCCGCCCTTCATGCACGACGGGCGCTCGCCGACCCTCGAGGCGGCGATCCGCGACATGGTCGAGACCACCCGCAACACCACCGCCTCGGAGGCCGAGGTCGAGGCGATGGCCGCCTACCTCCGCGCCCTCTAGCAGGGCGCTGAGGGGCTCCCGCCGCGGCCACCGCATGATCGTCGTCACCGGCACCAAGCGCTCCGGCACGTCGATGTGGATGCACGTGCTGGTCGCGGCCGGCCTGCCCTACATCGGCGAGCGCTTCCCCGGGGGCTGGGGCGAGCTCCTCCGCGAGGCCAACCCCGACGGCTTCTTCGAGTCGGAGCTGATGATCGGGGTCAACTTCCAGACCAACCCGCACCCGCTCACCGGCGCCTACCTGGCGCCGCACCAGACCCGCGACCACGCGGTCAAGATCTTCATCCCCGGGCTCGTGCGGAGCGACGTCGCCTTCCTCGACCGGGTGGTCGCCACCGTCCGCGGCTGGCGGGACTACGTCCGCTCGATCCGGCGGGTCGGGGTCCAGGACGCCGTCCTCCCGCCGGCGCTCGAGTGGTGGTGCTCCAACTTCGCGCTGATCCGCGACCTGGCGATCCGCGGCTACCCGGCCCACGTCCTCTCCTACGACTCCTTCCTCCGCGACCCCGAGCGGGTGGCCGCGGAGGTGATCGCCTGGATCGGCCGCGGCGACCCCGCGGCGGCCGCCCGGGTGGTCCGCCCCGAGCGCGCCCGGGGGGCGGTCGACGAGGCCGACGGGGAGCTGGCCGAGGGCCTCGACGCCCGCCACCTCGAGGTCTTCGACGCGCTCTACGAGACCATCGACCGCGGGCGGCCGCTCAGCGCGAGCTTCATCGAGCGCCTCAACGCGGTCGACCGGGAGCTCCGCCCGATGGTCCGGGAGCTCCAGGCGAGCGTCGACGCCCGGACGGTTGCCGACATTTTGCGGCGCCAGTGATAGGCTGGCGTCGATGGCGTCGAGCGAGCCCGCCGCCCTGAACCTCCGCTTCGGTCAGCGCGCGGCGACCGAAGAGGCGCCCGACGTCGCCGCGTTCCTCCGCCCGCGGGTGCGCGCGCCGGCCCCTGCGCCCGTCGCCCCGCCGGAGTCGATCGGCGTGATCCCGGGGTCGCGCGCGGTCGATCTCGAGGGGCCGCTGCAGATCTTCCTGCGGGGCGTCGAGCTCGACATCCCGGCGCCGTGCGAGCTTGCGGGCCTCCCCGATCTCGGGAGCTGGAGCGTGCGGCCGACGACCATCGGCTGGATCGCCACGGTCACGCCGCCGCCGCGTCGCAGCCCCGGGCCCTGGCGGGTCGCGCAGGTGCTCGCGGGGTGCATCGCCCTGGCGATCCCGAACGCGGGCGTGGCCGCCGAGGGCGAGCCGGCCGTGCCGGTGTCGACCCGCGAGCCGGCGGCCGATCAGGCGGTCGAGCCTCAGCCGAGCGCGAGCATGAGCGCGAGCGCCGAGCCGGCCCCGCCAGCGCCCGCGTGCGCGCCCATGGCAGGGGCGGTCGGGCCGGCCGTGCCCGTGGCGAGCGGCCGCGACGCGGTCACCGACGCGGCCTGGGAGGGCGTCGACGGCTTCGACGTCGTCCTCGAGCTCAAGGGCGGCAAGACCAAGCGCGGCCGGGTCGGCGCGGTCCAGGCCGACACCTTCACGCTCATCGAGGCGGAGAGCGGGCAGGTGCTTGTGCTGGCGAAGAGCGGGGTCGCGTCGCTGCGGGTCTACGTGCCGCCGCCGATCCCGACCAAGAGCGGCGTCGGCATGCTCATCGGCGGCGGGATCCTCACCACGGTCGGCGTGCCGGTCTTCATCACCGGCGTGGTCTTCCTCGGCGTCTGCCCCTCGTGCGTCTACCTCCACCTGCCGATGCTCTTGATCGGCGGCGGGGCGCTGGGCGGCGGGATCCCGATGATCTCCACCGGGATCCGCCGGCGCCGCGCCTTCAACAAGGCGGTCGAGGAGCACCGGATCGTGCCGATGGTCTCGCGGACCCGCGAGGGCTGGAGCGGCGGGCTCCGCTTCCGCTTCTAGCTGGGCGACGCTCGTCAGCGCCGCCAGGTCGCGCGGCGGTAGGACTTCCCGCGCAGGCTCCGGTACCAGCGGTCGAAGTCGTCGCCGAGGAGCCGCTGGCTCTCCCGGACGATCTGGGCGTAGGGGCTGTCCGGGCGCGTCATCGGGTATTGGACCCGGAGGTAGTCCTCGTAGATCGCGAGCGGCGCGGCGCCGTAGCTGCCGGTGGCGAGGACGAGGGCGATCCGCTCCTGTATTTTCCAGGCCTGGTAGTGGTCGTCGGCGAAGTACTCCTGGACCAGGAAGGCGACCGCGATCTCGGGCGGGTGGCTGGCGATCGCGTCGAGGCACTCGCCGGCGCTCGGCAGCGCGCCGGCGGCCGAGGCGAGCATCTCGCGGACGATCTCGTAGCCCTCCTCGGGCGTCGTCGGTCGAGATTCGCTGCGGCGAGCGAGCGCCCGGACCATGTCGCTGAGGACGATGTCCCGCGCCGTCGGTGAGATCGCCGTCGGTCGATCGAGCTCGCGCTCGACCCGACGGAGGAGGCGGAGCGGCTCCTGCTCGTAGCCGGTGGCGGTCTGGAGATCGGCGAGGAAGATCAGCTGGTCGAGGTGGTGGCGGCGGGCCGGCGGGAGCTGGTCGAGGATCGCCCGGGCGCGGGCGCGGGTCATCACCAGCGGGGCGAGCTCGGGGCGCGCGACCTCGAGATCGTAGGTGCCCGGGGTGCTGCAGGCCGGGGCGGCCAGCGCCGCGGCGACGAGGAGCAGCGCGAGGTGTCGACGGAGGCGCCGGCTCACGGCCCGAGTCTACACCGCCGCGGCGACCAGCGCGGGCGTCTTCAGGGCACGCAGAGGAGCTCGGTGCCGCCGCAGGCGAGGCAGCTCTGCTGGTAGCAGGGATCGACGTACGCGAGGGTGCAGGTCGTCCCTTCGGGGCAGCTCTTGCCGTCGGCGCAGGGGAGGTAGCAGGCGGCCGGGACGACCACCGACGCGTCGATCGGGTCGTCGCAGCCGGGCGCCGCGAAGCGCTCGCCCTTCTCACACTCGTCGGGGCCCTCGGGGGTGCAGGCGGCGATCAGCGCGAGCGCGAGCGCGAGGGCCGAGACGCGGAGGCGCGGCGTCATGACCGATCGAGGATAGGCCCGCGGGCGACCGGGCGCGAGCGCCGGCCGCTCAGCCGGGCGTGAGGCCGACGACCGCGCTCGACCACGCGGGCACCTTCACCTTCACGCCGCCGCTGAGGATCGCCGCCCCGTCCTTCGACCCGAGATCGACGCCGCCGAGGAGCTCGCGGACGGCGTAGCTCGCCCCGGGGTCGATCCCGACGGCGTCACCGTCGTCGATCCGCACGCTGACGTCGGCGGTCGCGTCGCTGTCGTTGAGGACGAAGAGGTAGATCCGCGCGTCGCTGCGCCGGGCCCACGCGAGGTGGTGGAGCCCCTCGGCCGAGACCGCCGGCGTGACCCCGCCGAGGGCCGCGAGCTGGCGGGCGAAGGCCCGACCGTCGGCGAGGAGCGCGTCCGAGAGCGCGAAGTAGTCGTCCTGGTTGTAGCGGGTGAAGACGTTGGCGCCGATGAAGGCCCGCTTGCCGTCGGCGTCGTCGACCAGGTAGCCGACCACCGATCCGTCGTCGCCGAAGGGCTGGGTGCGCTCCCAGGCGAAGGGCTCGATCGGCGCGCCCTCCTGCCAGAAGGAGACGTACCAGTAGCTCTCGTAGGGGACGTGCTCGCCCGCGAGGTCGAGGTTGAAGTCGCCGGAGCGCGAGGCGTTCGGCCAGATCCAGTAGCCGTCCTCGGGCGCCGGGAAGAGCACCTGCGAGAGGTGATCGGTCGCCGGGCTCGCCTTCCAGTCGTCGGCGAAGCGCCCCGGCCAGAGGAGGTTGACCAGCACGCCGCCGCCGTCGACGTAGTCGGCGAGGAGCTCGGCGGTCTCGGGGGCGACGAAGTCGGGGTTCTGGAAGAAGACGACCTTGTATTTTGCGAGCGCGGCCGCGTCGACGAGGCGGGCGTCGACGACCGCGGGGTTGAGGCCGGCGTGGGCGAGCCAGCCGAAGAGCGCCGGGTTCTCGATCGCGTAGAGGCGCTGCATGTCCTCCAGGAGCCCGCCCTGCGGCGCGGCGTGGCGCCCCTCGTTGAGGATCGCCACCGCGTCGACGACCTCCTCGGCCCGCAGCAGGTCCTGGCCGTGCTCCGCGAGCATCTCGCCCCAGCGCTTGACCACCGGGTAGCGGGGGCCGGTGCTGCCGTCGGCCTTGATCGCCGCGAGGTAGTCGTAGGCCGAGCCGTCGAGGTTCAGCCCGTCGCGGATCACGTAGAAGGCCCCGCCCTTGAGGCCGCGGCCGATCGAGCGCGCGAGCGTCTGGTCGGTCGCCTCCGGCCGCACGTTGGGGTGGCCGAGGACCGGGTACTTGTAGAAGCCGCCCTGGATCTCGGCGGCGTAGGTGTAGCCCTGCGGGCCGGTCGCGAGGTCGCCGTAGTGGTCGTAGAGGCGGGTGAAGTAGTCGGGCTGGAAGGGCTGATCGAGGAGGTGGTCGTTGGTCGTGAATTGCTTGGGGTAGAGGTCCATCCCGCCGAGGCCGATCGCGTTCTTGGTCGGCCCGTCGTGGAGGAGGATGTTGCGGAGCGGGAGGTCGCCCGGCGCGAGGAGGGGGAAGGGCGAGTCGTTGGTGAAGTGGAGGACCTCGGGCGGCGCCCAGCCGAGCGCGACCAGCATCGCCTGGAGGCGGCCGAGGTACTCCTCGCTCTGGGCCTGGCCCGCCCAGTACCAGTCGGCGTACCAGGCGTTCTTCGCCCGCTCGCTGAGGCCGCTCCCGGGCTTCTGCTTGGGCGGCTCGACCGCGTCAAACGACGCGTGATTGGTCCCGTAGCGGGCGTTGAGGGCGGCGATCGACCCGTACTTCTTCTCGAGCCACGCGCGGTAGAAGTCGAGCGCGACCTCCGAGTAGTCGACGCCGCCGTAGCGGTCGCCCCAGTAGAGGTTGGTCTCGTTGTCGATCTGAACCGCGACGATGCAGCCGCCGAGGTGCGCCTGCGCCGGCTCCATCGCCTTCGCGTACCACTCCTCGACCGCCGCGAGGTAGGTCGGGTGGAGGAAGCTCGGCTGCCGCTGGCTCGGGTCGTTGGTCGGCGAGTAGGTCCAGAGCGCGCCGTCGGCCGCCCGCACCAGCGCCTCGGGGTGGGCCTCCTTCCACCACTCGGGGATCGCCCCGAAGGTCCCGAAGCCCCGCGGCCACTCCGCGGTGATCAGCGGACCTGGCTTGTAGACCACGTACATCCCGCGCTCGCAGGCGAGGTCGACGAAGCGGCCGACGTCGCGGGCCCCGCTGAAGTCCCAGACCCCGTCGGCCGGGTTGTGGAAGTCCCAGGGGACATAGGTGGTCACCAGGTTCATCCCCGCGGCCTGCATGAGGTCGAGGCTCTCGGCCCACATCGCCTCGGTCTTGGCGGCGTCGAAGTCGGGGTCGCGGACCCGGAAGTAGTGGAGCTCGCCGCCGTAGAGGAAGGTCGGCACCCCGTCGATCCGGAGCTCGCCGTCGACGATCTCGACGTGGGGGCCCCCCGGGCCGCCGGTGGTCTCGCCGGTGGTCTCGCCGGCGCTGGTCGTGCCGCCGGTCGAGCCGGTCCCCGCGCTCGCGCTCGCTCCGCTGCTCGGGTCGCCGCCCGGGCCGGCGCCGCTGCTCCCCGAGGTGCCCGCGCCGCTCGTCGTCGCCTCGCTCGCGCCGCTCGTCGTCGCCGAGCTCGCGCCCCCGTCGTCGCCGCAGGCGAGCGGCAGGAGGGCGAGGAGGGCGAGGCCGAGGTCGCGGGCAGGCGGGCGCATGAGAAGCTCCGCTTACGCCCGCGGGTGCGCGAATGCAAGCGGCGGCCGTCGCCGGCCGCCGCTTCGTCGAGGTCTCGAGCGGGGCCCCCGCTAGTCGAGCTCGATCGCGTAGTTCACGACCATCTGCTGGCCGTTGAACTTCGGGAAGGTGTAGTCCCAGATCACCTTGCGGGTGCAGGGGACGACGCCGTAGACGTTGAGCGCCTCGGGGGTCTTGACGTTGACCCCGTCGACCCGCCCGGTCTTCCCCTGGATCCGGAACTGGAAGTCGATCGTCCCGCCCGGGAGCCCGCCGTTGTAGCAGGAGGCGAGGCTCAGGCACTCGTTGATCTTGTGCTCGATCTTCGCCATCTCGGCCATCAGGCGATCGTCGCTGAGGCGCTCGGAGCCGGCGTTCATGTCGAGGACGGTCGCCGCGTTCGGGTCGTAGGCGGCGACCCCCGAGTCGTCGACGGCTTCGAAGGCGGGCAGCGACTTCGGGTCCCGATCACAGGCGCCCCAGACCTCGACCGGCGCGGTCCGATCGTAGTCCTCCTCGTCCCAGCGCGTGCTCGAGGCGCACACGTCCTGCGAGTAGTCGATGATGCACTGGCCGCCCTCGCAGCGCGTCCCCTTGCCGCACATGCCGGCGCACTCGCCGGGCGCGTTCGAAGTGCTCTTGCCGCGGCATGAGGCGGTCGAGAGCGAGAGTCCCAGGAGCGCGAGGACGGTGACCAAGCATCGTTGCATGCGCAGGCAGAATAACAGTCTAGAGCCGGCGGTAGAGCGCCCGAGAAAGCGGACCCCGCTCGCAGATCCGCGCCCCAGACGCGGCCGATGCGGGGAATTCGCGGGCGCGCGGGGGCATGCTCGGAGACGCGCAGGGCCGCCGAGGGCCGGGTGATCGCGCCGCGATCGCCCGGGGATCAGGGATCAGAGGATCCGCGTGCGCAGACTCGTCGGCAGGCCGGCGATCGCGTGGCAGAGCTCCCGCGCCTTCGGGTCCTCGCCGCCGAGCGCGAGGTCGACGATCAGGAGGCCGACGTCCTCGATCGTCCCGAGGCTCTGGCCGGTGACGTTGACCTCGGACTCGGCGACCGCGCGGTTGACCGCCGAGAGGACGCCGGGGACGTTGCGGTGGACGTTGATGATCCGGCAACCACCCTCGCGGAGGGGGGCGACGTCGATGTTCGGGAGGTTGACGGATCCCGTGGTCGATCCGTGGAGCAGGTAGGTGCCGAGCGCGGTGCTGACCTCGCGGCCGATGCTCGCCTGCGCCTCCTCGGTCGAGCCGCCGATGTGGGGGGTGAGGATCACCTGATCGAGCCCGCGGAGCTCGCTGACGAAGGGCTCGCCGGGGTGCGCCGGCTCGACCGGGTAGACGTCGATCGCCGCGCCCGCGAGGCGCTCCTCGTCGAGGGCCGCGCGGAGCGCGGGGATGTCGACGACCTTGCCGCGCGAGGCGTTGATCAGGTACGCGCCCTTGCGCATACAGGCGATCTCGCCGGCGCCGATCATCCCCCGGGTGAACTCGGTGTCGGGGACGTGGAGGGTGACAAAATCGCTCTCGCGGAGGAGCGCCTCGAGGCTCTCCGCCGGCCGCGCGTTGCCCAGCGGGAGCTTGGGGACGATGTCGTGGTAGATCACCGACATCCCCAGGGACTCGGCGATGACGCTGAGCTGCGAGCCGATGTGGCCGTAGCCGACGATGCCGACGGTCTTCCCGCGGACCTCGTGGCTGCCGGTCGCGCTCTTCCGCCACTCGCCGCGGTGGCAGGCCTGGCTCCGCGGGAAGATCTGACGCGAGAGCATGATGATCTCGCCGAGGACGAGCTCGGCGACCGAGCGCGTGTTCGAGAAGGGCGCGTTGAAGACGACTACGCCGGCGCGGCGGGCGGCCGCGAGATCGATCTGATCGGTGCCGATGCAGAAGGCGCCGAGGGCGACCAGGCGCGGCTCCGCTTCGAAGACCGCCGCCGTCACCCGGGTCTTCGAGCGGATCCCGACCATCAGCGGGACGTCGCCGGGGAGCGCGCGGAGGGCCTCAATCAGCTGCGTGTCGACCATCCCGCCGTTGTGGGTGTGGACGGCGACGCCAGAGCGGGTCAGCTCCTCATGCGCAGAGACATGGATACTCTCGAGCAGCAGGGCGTGGGCGCGTGGCACGGCGCGAACTATGCCCCATCGCCGATCTCCACGTCACCGATCAATTCGAGTGTGGCAAAATAGTCGCGCTGGGCCTGTGCGCGACTTTGGCCCGGGAAAACGCGAGGATCCGCGATGAATGTGCCCGCCTCCGCCCCCTCGGCGACCACCGGTCGCCGCCGCCTCCTGACCGGCGACCGCCCGACAGGCCCCCTCCACCTCGGTCACCTCGTCGGCACGCTGCACAACCGCGTGCAGATGCAAGAGAACCACGACTGCTGGCTCATCGTCGCCGACCTCCACTCGCTGACGACCCGCTCGCGGCGCGAGCAGATCGGCGAGCTGCCGGAGCTGGTCCGCGAGGTCGTCGTCGATCTCCTGAGCGTCGGCATCGATCCCCAGCGGAGCACGATCTACCTCCAGTCCGGGGTGCCGGCGGTCTACGACCTGGCGATCCTCCTCCAGATGTTGATCCCGGCGAGCCGCCTCCGCGGGATCCCGACGATCCAGGACATGGCTCGCAACGCCGGGATCACCGACGACGAGGTGCCGCTCGGCCTCCTCGGCTACCCGGTGCTCCAGGCCGCCGACATCCTGATGGCCCGGGCCGAGGTCGTCCCGGTCGGCGGCGACAACGAGGCCCACGTCGCCATCGCCCGCGAGATCGCCGAGCACTTCAACGCGCTCTACGGCCCGGTCTTCCCGATCCCGCAGGCGATGGTCTCGAGCACGCCGACCCTCCCGGGCGTCGACATCATCACCGACGGCTCGCGGCGCAAGATGTCGAAGTCGGCGGGCAACTCGATCCGCCTCAAGGACACCCCCGAGGAGGTCGCCCGCAAGGTCGCCACCCTCCAGGGGCCGGGGGCCGGCAAGTCGACCCCGGAGGCGCTCGAGCGCTCGCCGCTCTTCGCCTTCGTCGACGCCTTCGTCACGGATCGCGGGGTCGCGTCGGCGCTCAAGTACGACTACCTCCGCGGGACGATCGACGACGGTCGCGTCCACGAGGCGATCATCGCCGACCTCGAGGGCCTCCTCCGGCCGATCCGCCAGCGGCGGGCCGAGCTCACCGCCGACCCCGGGCGGATCGAGGAGATCGTCGTCGACGGGACGATCCGCGCCCGCGAGGTCGCCTACCAGACCCTCGGGCGGGTCCGCGACGCGATGGGCCTCGAGGGGCTCTGGAACGGCCTGGTGGAGGCGACGCAGAAGCGCGCCGAGGCCCGGCGGCGGCCCTACTGAGGGTGATCGGGGGCGGACGCGCGCGCCGCCCTCGCCAGGGGCCGCGCGGATGCGCTAAAACCCGCGGCGATGGCGATGAACAAGGCCAGCCGCGGGCGGATCCGACGCGCCCTGACGCCGCAGCTCCGGCGGGGGTGGGAGCGGGCGGTCTTCGCCAGCCCCGAGGAGGGCGGCGAGCGCCGTGAGGAGGTCCGCGCGGGCCCGGGTCCGGCGCCCGAGGGCGGGGCGATCGACGACGCGACGATCGCCGGGCTCCTCGAGGCCGCCGAGGCGGCCGCTGCCGAGGGCCTGGTCAAGCAGACGATCGTCGTCGACGAGCGCCGGCGCCTGACCTACGACGCCCGCCACGGGCACCTCCGGGTCCGCACCCTCGACGAGGCCAAGGCGCTCAAGGTGATGGGCGGCAAGGCGCGGAGCCTGCGACCGGACACCAGCGCCGGGCTCCTGCGGGCGATCGGCATCATGAACGCCGACGGGACGATCTCGGCGAAGCACGCCCGCAAGTACAAGCAGATCTCCCACCTGGCCGAGCTCTGCCGGCCGACCTGGGAGCGGATCGTCGGCCAGCGAGAGGTCGACGCCGCGCGCCCGCTGCGGATCCTGGATCTCGCCTGCGGCAACGCCTACCTCTCCTTCATCCTCGCCGAGTCGCTCCGCCTCGCCGAGGTCCCGCTCCGCCTCCACGGGGTCGACGTCCGCGACGACGTGATCGACCGGGCGCGGGCGCGGGCCGCCGAGATCGGCATGGAGGGCCTGAGCTTCGAGCGGGCGACGATCGGCGAGGCGGCGGCGGCGGCCCCGGAGCGCCTCGGCGGCCCGCCGGAGATCGTCGTCGCCCTCCACGCCTGCGACACCGCGACCGACGAGGCGCTGGCGCTGGCGATCCGCGGCGGCGCCCCGGCGATCCTCTGCGTCCCCTGCTGCCAGCACGAGCTCGCCGGCCAGCTCGCGGCCGGCCCGGCGTCGGCGCTGCCGGTGCCGGCGATCCACGCCCACGGGCTCCTCCGCGGCGCCTACGCGGATGTCCTGACGGACAGCCTCCGCTGCGAGCTCCTGGCGGCCTGCGGCTACCAGGTCGACGTCGTCGAGTTCGTCGGCTCCGAGCACACCGCCAAGAACCTGCTGATCCGGGCCCATCGACGGTGGCCGACGGCGGCGGTCGAGCCCGGGCGCTGGCGCCTGGCGGAGGTGCGGGCGCTCACCCGCGGCCTCGGGGTCGACCCCTGCCTGCTCCGGCTCCTCGAGGGCGCCGGCGCCGTCTGAGCCTGCGCGTCAGGTCATGTCCTAAGGGACATGCGAATCGCTCACTCGACGATCTCGATCTCGTAGGGCCCGATCACCCGGGCGCGGGGATCGTCGGCCGCGGCCGGGGGCTCGCCCTTGAGCTCGCCGAGGTCGACGCCGACGACGAAGCGGAGGCTCCAGCGACCCGGCGCGAGCGGCAGGAGCTCGCCGAGCGTCCCGCGGAGCTCGACGACCCCCTGCTCCGAGATCGTCACCCCGGCGGTCGGCGCCAGCCGCCGCGCGCCCGCGCCGTCGCCCGCCCAGATCTCGAGGCCGAGCCCCTCGGGGCGGGCGATCGCCTCGTCCGGGCGGAGCACCCAGTGGATCGCGGAGTCGCGGCGGTAGCGGGCCGGGCCCTCGTGGGCGGCGTCGGCCGAGCGCTCGGGGCGGAGCTCCTGGTTGCGGACCATGAGGGAGTAGGGGACGAGCGCCTCGCCCTCGCCGCCCTCGCGCGCCGCCGGATCGCCGAGCTGGATCCAGAGGGCGAGCGCGGCCGCGGCCGCGACCAGCGCGCTCGCGCCCCCGAGGAGGCCGCGGCGTCGACGGGCCGCGCGCTCGGCGAGGGAGATCACCGGGGCCGCGCTGGCGTCGGCGTCGGCGTCGGCGTTCGCGTCGGCGCTCGGTGGGGTCGTGTGGGTTTGATCCGCGGACGCGAGGGCGGCGGCCATCCGCTCGACCATCGCCGCGGTCTCGTCCTCCCCCAGCGGCGTGAAGAGGTCCGCGTGGAGCTCGACGTCCTCGGCCGGGTCGATCCCCGCCCGGGCCGCGCGGGCGGCCTCCGGATCGAGGTCGCCGGCGATCACCGCCTCCCACGGGTGGGGATAGCGGGCCTCGTGCTCGCGCTCGACCTCGGCGAGGCGGCGGAGGAGGTCGTCGTCGTCGTCGTCCATGGAAGCCACTCTATATATCCCTATTCAGCGGGGACCTGGGATCTCTCACGGGCGAGCGAGCGGGCGAGCTTTCGGGTCCGCGAGCTCCAGGCGTCGATCGCCCCGCGGCTCATCCCGAGGGCCGCGGCGACCTCATTGATCGGCTGCTCCTCGACGTAGATCATCTGAAAGAGGAGGAGGCCGCGCTCGCTGAGGTGGGCCCGGAGCTGCTCGAGGAGGCCGCGGAGCTCCTCGCGGGACTCGATCATCCGGTCGTCGCGGGCGGGCTCGGGGGCGAGGTGCTCGAAGTCCTGGTGCTCGGTCGGCTCGTCGCTCCAGGGGTTGCCGCGGTGGCCCTGGAGGATCCGCGAGACCCGCTGGCGGGCGATCAGGCGGACGAAGGAGGCGAGCGAGCGGCCGCGCTCGGGATCCCAGAGGCGGAGGAGCTTGCCGCCGTCGGCGAGGAGGTGGAGGAGGACGTTCTGGCTGAAGTCGTCGACGTCCTGGCGTGGATCCCGCCGGGTGCTCCGGGCCCAGCGCATGAGGGCCACGCCGACCTCGACCTTGATCACCGGGAGGAGCTCGCGGCAGAGCTGGGTCAGGGCCGCACGGTCGCCTTCGAGCGCCCGCCGGACGTCATCGCGCGTGGCCCCGCTCACGGCCGGCGACACTAGTGCGAGCCGCTGCAAATGTCATCCGACGATCGCCGGCGCCCGCTGCGAGGCGCGGAGCGAGCGCGCACGCGGAGGGTCGCAAGCGCGCGCGCGCTCGATCGCGGCGCGCGACCGACCGCCGAGCCGTGACCTGACGACGTCGTCGCGCGCCCCGGGTGTCTGGCATGGGCGGGCCGGGTGTGGCGTCATCGGCCCGTCGTCGTCGGCCGCCGACGGTCTCCGTCAGATCCCGCGCGCCCGCTGCCTATGGCCCTCGGAGCCCCCCAGGGAGTCCCCTCACGATGTCTGATCTCCGCCCGAATCGCCGCGTCTCCATCCCCGCCCTGGCCCTCGTCTTCGCCGCCGCGCTCGCCGGCTGCGGCGGCGAGGAGCTCGTCGGCACCCTCGAGAAGGCGAGCGGGAGCCTGGTGAAGGCGACGACCACGAAGTCGACCGCGAGCCTCGCGCCCGCCGCTCCGCCGGCCTGGCGCTACGTCGCCCTGGTCAAGCGGACAGCCAGCGATCCCTGCCCGCAGCCGCTCGCCAATGGTTGGCAGGTGCGGCCGCTCTTCCGCCAGGGCGCGACCCAGCTCCTCCTCGAGGGGGGCAAGCTGCCGGCGGCGATCGAGCGCTTCTGCGAGTACTCCTGGACCCAGGCGCCGCAGGACCCGGCGAGCGCCCCGGCCTTCTCGGCCGCCGACGCCGGCAAGATCGTCCGGATCGATCCCGACCGCGACCTCGTGATCCCGCAGACGCTGCCGGCGAGCCAGGTGATCAGCGGCGGCCGCTACCTCGGCGGCGAGGCCGACGTCCGCCGGAACCTCTCGACCGCCTACCGCACCCACGCCGGGGCGCTGCCGGCCGCCAGCGTCCCGAAGGAGCCGAGCGGCGCGCCGATCGTCGCGGTCGTCGACACCGTCGGCTTCGGCGACGCCGCCCTCGACTATGGCGCGGTGACGGCCCGCCTCCAGCACGGCCTGGCGATCGCCGGCTTCGTCCGCGACGTCCGCTGCCCGGACGGCGAGAGCGGCTGCCGCGGCCGCCTCTTCCACGCCCAGGCCTTCCCCTACAGCAAGGCGAGCCCGCTCGTCGATCCGGGCGGCGGCCCGCTGGGCTCGCTGGGCTCGCTCGCGCGGGCGCTCGGCGAGTCGGTGGTCCGCTGGCGGCGGATGCCAAACACGAAGGGGCCGCTGATCGTCAACCTCAGCCTCGGCTGGGATCCAGAGCTCGCCGATCTGGGCGCGCTCGCCCCGGCGTCGCACATGGATCTCCTCAAGGGCCAGACGACGACGGTGCCGGCGACGGTCCAGGCGGTCCACGCCGGGATCGCCTGGGCCGCCTGCAACCAGGCCCTGGTGGTCGCCGCCGCCGGCAACAACATCGGCGCCCCCTGCAGCGGCGAGGGGCCGCTGGCGCCGGCCTCGTGGGAGCGCCTGCCGTCGGCGAGCGCGGCCCTCTGCGCCCAGCTCTTCGGCGCCGATCAGGTGACGGCGCCGGCCGGCGACGCCGACACCGGCGGCGGCTCGCTGGTCTACGCCGCGGCCGGCCTCACCTACGGTGACGCGCCGCTCCCCAACGCGCGCGCGGGCAGCCTCCCCGGGCGGGCGCTGCCGGCCTTCCACGCGGTCTCCGAGAGCGTCCGCGGGCGCACCGACGGCTGGACCGGCTCGTCGGTGGCGGCCGCGACCCTGAGCGGGCTCGCGGCCCGGGCCTGGGCGATCGCCCCGGGCCTGACGCCGCAGGCGCTGATCCAGGCGATCGATCCCAGCGGGGTCGACCTCGGCCGCAGCGCCGACCTCCACCGCTACGACCGGCAGGCGCCGCAGCTCCGGCGGATCGCCGCCCAGCCGGCCTTCGCGGCGGTCTGCAGCGCCGGCGGGGTCTCGCCCTGCCCCAACCCCTACGCGGCGCTCGGGCCTAGCCTCCAGAGCGCTGTCTCTTCGGCCATGTCCTTGAAGTCACACCCGGCGGTGGTGACGGCGCCCCGCCTCACGCCCCAGCGAAACCTCGACTGCAAGCAGCGCACGCTCGCCTGCGGCGTGACGCTCAGCGCCTGCGGCGCGGACGCGGCCCCGCCGACCGCGCCGACGGCGACCCAGCCCTGGACCCGCCCGCAGCCCGACACGCCGATCTGCCCGGTCTGCCCGATCGACGGGGGCGAGCTGATCATCTCGCCGAACCCGACGACGACGACGACGGGGTCGATCACCCTGAGCGCGCCGCAGCTCCGCCTCCGCTTCGCCGACGGCTCCTGGCTGGCGGCCGAGCTCGCCGACATCCAGATCGGCACCGCGACCGTGCGGGTCGATCTCAGCGGCTATCGGGTCGAGGTCGGCGGCGTGGTCGCGACGATCGACCAGCTCATCGCCACCCGGGGGGTCAGCGCCGGCGAGCTCGAGTTCACGGTCCCCGACGAGAGCGGCCGCCCGAGCGCGATGACCAGCGACCTCGCGGTCGTGCCCTGAGGGTCAGCGCGGCGGGCCGCCGCTGGCCGCCGCCTGGGCGGCCAGGGCCTTCTTGCGCCGGGCGACGAGGAGGCCGATGACCACGCCGACGGTGGCGCCGACGACCGGCGTGCCGCCGAGCTCCGGCCACACGTGCTCGCGGAGGAGCGCGAAGGCGAAGCCGACGCCGAGGCCGACGGCCATGGCGATGCCGATGATCTTCCCCCACCCGATGACTTCCACGTTCCCCTCGGCCATGCGCCTCGACGATGCCGGCTCTCGATCGACACGGCAAGCGGAGCGGCGGAGCGGCGGCGCGGCGGCGCGTCGCCGCGCGCCTCCACGGCGCGGCGCGCGAGGTGGCGCGGAGCGTCGGCGAGGCGGGCGAGGAGAGGGGGGCGCAGCCGCCACGGGTCGGGGGCGCTCGCCCTCGCAGCCGGCCTCGTGAGCGCTGTTAGGATGTCTCTTGGGACATCAGACATCCGGCGAGACGCAGAAGGTGCCGCGCCGGCCGCAGCGCTTTCGCTTCCGCGGCGATCGTCGCCCGGGGAGAGTGGCGGCGATGCACGCGAAGAAGGTGAGCCTTGATCTCCGGACGCTCTACATCACCGAGCCCGGGAACCTCCTCAACCACATGATCGGCGTCCAGCTCGAGGGCGAGGCCGAGCACGGCCACGGCCACGGCCACGGCCACGGCCACGGCCACGGCGGCGGGGCCGGAGGCGGCGAGCTGCGGGGGACGATCTTCTTCGATCGCAACATCTGCTCGCTGAACGAGTGGGGCGATCGGACCGTGTGCACGAAGATGGCGGTGATCGGCCACGACGCGCGCGCCGTCCTGATGGCCGACGCCGATCCCCTCGGCCACGGGCGCCGCCTCTGGAACCTCCTCGTCGACGGGATCGACGACATGAAGTTCCACCTGGTCGAGTACCCGAGCGCCGGGCTCTGGTACCTGGTGGTCAACGCCGGCGACAAGGGCTCGGCGACCGCGCCGCTCTTCCCGCGGGCGGCCTTCGAAGCGGCGACCTGAGCGGGGTCGCCGAGGACGAGCGAGGGCCACGCGGGGGAGGAGCGCGTGACCCTCGCTCGTCGTTCACAGGCGTTCGATACCCGCCGAGCGACTCAGTAGGGCCACTGGACGCTGTCGCACTTGCCGGTCCAGCGATCCCAGAACCCGCAGCAGTTGTTGTAGACGCACTCGCCGTAGAAGGTGTCGCGGACGCCGGTGCAGACCGCGGTTGTGCCCCCATTGGCGGCGCAATTCGCCCGCTCCAGGTTCGCGTTGTTGACGCAGATGTTCTCGCAGACGCTAAGGCCATCGTTCGGGAGCGCCGCGCTCAGCGTGAACTCCGTGAAGGACTCGACGCTCTCGTCGCAGCGGTCGATCAGGCAGGCGCTGAGGCTCCCCATCGCCTCGTCGTCGCAGGCGACGAGGTCGTTGCCCTTGGCGCGGCACTCGCCCTGCACTGCCTCGGCGCTCGACAAGCACTCGTCGGCGCACGCGATGCCCTCGTCCGCGGCGACGGAGAGCGTCTCGCTCCCCTGAACCGCGTTCTCGCCGGCGAGGGCGATCGCGTCCGCGGCGTCGGCGGAGCCGTCGTCGCAGGCCGCGACGGTGAGGGTGAGGGCGAGGGCGAGGGCGCGCTTGATGATCTCTCGGGACATGTTCTCTCCTGGGGTTGTGCGGCTCTTCGCCGCCATGACCCCAGGACGCGGTCACTCCGGAGGTGGCGCGGCGCGATCGAAAAAAAAAGTCACGGTCCGGATCGCCCGCCCTGGGCGCGATCGTCGACGGCTTCGCCGCTACCGTGGCACCGACATCTCGCTCCGCTCTCGACTACGGGGACCCAGCGAGAGTCGGTCGAAATGTCGGTGTCATAGCGCTCGCTAGTGCTTCTTCCCCTTCTTCTGGAACTTCTTGGCCGAAGGGTTGTTGCGGTTGGCCTTCGGCATGATGATCCCGCCGGCCCCGAAGCGCGCCGGCGGCTCGCCGACCTCGGGGATCGTCTGGCCCTCCGCGAGCTGGAGGAGGACGAGGATGTTGGCGTAGAGGAAGGGCGTCATCTGGAGGACGAGGCGCTTCTCGAGCTGGACCAGCGCGACCTGCTGGGCGAGCGGCAGGCGGAGGTTCTTGACCGGGAGCTTGAGGTAGTTCTCGTGGGTCGGGAGCGCCTGCGCGCGGTCGCCGGTGACGAAGTGGCCGCGGCAGACCAGCGGGCGGATCTCCCAGATCCGGCAGCGGCCGCGCTCGCCGTCGAGGAAGGGGCAGGGGACCATCCGGCGGGCGTTGTCGAGGCGGCCCTGCATCACCGCCGTCGAGGTCATCTTGATCTGCTCGGGGTTGGGCCCGTCGTGGAGCGCCTGGATGTCCTTGAAGAGCTGCTCGCCGGCGCTGGCGAGGCGCTGGGCGACGTCCGGGAAGTCGCGCCAGAGGCGGATGGTGCGGAAGATCACCAGGCTCTCGAGGGCGGTGACGCCGAAGGGCGCGACGTTGCAGAGATCGCGCCCCTCCGGGGTGCCGGGCCGCAGCGCGCCGTCGAGGTTCATCTTCTTGGCGACGATCTCGAGGTAGGCGTCGAAGTGGGTGAGGAAGTCGCGGAAGGCCGCCTCCGTGCCCTTCGGCGCCTTCTTCGTGGTGGCGATGTCGGCGATCCCGTCGAGCGCGCCGAGGCGGTCGAGGGCCGCCTGCATCGCGTCGATCTCGGCCTTCGCGGCCTTCTTCGCCGACCCGGGCGCTCGGCTCACGCGATCGATCGGCAGGCGGATCTTCGGGCCGAAGAGGGCGCGGAGGAAGTCCAGGGCCATGGCAGGGCGGGTTGTAGCAGACTCGGGCGCGATCTGCTTGCGCCGGTCGACCCGCGCGGTTAGCGTTGCGCCGCCATGATCAAGCGGTCTCTCGCCCGGGCGTTGCCCGCCCTCGCCCTGCTCTCCCTCGTCCTCGCCGCGCCCGCCTGCAAGAAGCCCGCAGAGGGCGGAAGCGACGCCCCTGGGGGCGACGGCGCGTCGTCGGGGCAGGTCAAGTCCGACGAGGTGATGCTCCGCTACAAGGCCGACGCCGCGGCCAAGCTCCGCGAGTCGGGGCGCCTCGAGGTCCGCCTCTCGGGGCCGCAGAGCGGGTCGATGATCGCCGACGTCGCCGGCAACATCGAGCTCAGCCAGGGCGGCGACGGCAAGCTCAAGGTCGCCTACGCGGTCGACGAGGTCCGCGAGATCACCCTCTCCGGCGTCTTCGAGCCCAAGCCCAAGGAGGGCGAGGCGCCCAAGGATCCCAAGGAGGAACTCCTCAAGGCGAAGGGCGCCAAGCTCGTCGACCTCCGCGGCGAGACCGACGAGGCCGGCACCAAGGCGCTCGCGGAGAACAAGAAGCCCGAGGGCGAGGGCGACATGACCGGCGGCCTCGGCGACATCCTCGGCCTCCCCGAGCTCCCCGAGGTCGGCCTCAAGCTCGGCCAGGCGGTCAAGCGCGAGGTCGAGAAGCAGGAGGACCTCGGCGGCCTCAAGATCCCGATGGACGAGGAGTCGACCTACACCCTGGTCAAGATCGACGACTCGTCGGGCAAGCGCCTCGCCGAGGTCAAGATCGAGAAGGAGGGGAGCGGCGCGACCGAGCTCCCGCAGGGCGGCGGCCTCCTCTCCGTCGACCAGCTCGCGGAGATCGTCCTGGTCTTCAACCTCGACGATCAGCTGCCGGTGAGCATGCACGTCGAGCAGACCAGCAACTTCGCGTTCGGTAGCCAGGGCGGCGGCGAGACCCGCGTGGTCATCGACGCGACCTTCAGCCCGGTCTAGGGCCGCCCTGCCCAGACGCCCGCGGGCGCTCGGCGGGCGCCCGTCGCATTTCGCCGTGGTCCGGTGTCGTCGTCGGCGTTTGACAGCGGCCGCCCCGGCGGCGAAAAGTCGCCCCGCATGACCGACGCTGCTCCCCCCGCCGTCGTCCTCCTCAGCGGCGGCCTCGACTCGACCACCGTCCTGGCGATCGCCGCGGCCGCGGGCCAGGCGATCCACGCGCTCTCCTTCGCCTACGGCCAGCGCCACGCGGTCGAGCTCGAGTGCGCCGCCCGCCAGGCCCGCCGCTTCGGCGCCCGCGCCCACGAGGTCGTCGACCTCGCGCACATGGGCCGGCTGGTCGCGCCGGCGACCGCCCTGGTCGCGAGCTCGCACCTCGAGGTCCCCCGCGGCCGCGACCTCGAGGGCGACGCGGCGACGATCCCGGTGACCTATGTCCCCGCCCGCAACACCCTCTTCCTCGCCTACGCGCTCGCCTGGGCCGAGGCGCTCGGCGCCCGCGACCTCTGGATCGGCGTCAACGCGCTCGACTACTCCGGCTACCCCGACTGCCGGCCCGAGTTCATCGCCGCCTTCGAGCGCACCGCCAACCTGGCGACCCGCGCTGGCGTCGAGGGGCGGGGCTTCACGATCCACACCCCGCTCATCGACCTCCGCAAGTCCGAGATCATCGCCCGCGGGGCCGCGCTCGGGGTCGAGTACGGCGACACGGTCTCGTGCTACGCGCCGACGATCGCCGGCGACGGGCGGCCGCTCGCCTGCGGGCGCTGCGACTCGTGCCAGCTCCGGCGCGAGGGCTTCGCGGCCGCCGGGATCGCCGACCCGACCGCCTACGTCCCGGGATAGTCGCTCCTCGCGGAGACCGGGGAGCTCTGGGCGCGGATCTCTGGCCTCGGAGCTCCGCGCCTAGCCGCCGCAGGTGCCCAGCCGCGGTCGACTCAACATGTCTTATGGGACATGTCTTCGTCGATCGGCGGCGCCTCGCGGGCCGCGACGACGGCCGCGAGGAGCGCGGGGGCGCGCGGCGGCGCCTCGATCGGCCGGTGGAGCGCGCCGTCGCGGAAGAGGAAGAGGGCCGGGAGGTGATAGACCTCGAGGTCCGCCGCGAGGCCCGGGCTCTCACCGACATCGGCCACCAGGATCGTCGGCACTCGCTCGGCCGAGAGCTCGGCGAGCGCCCGGAGCATCGCCCGGCACGCCCCGCAGAAGGGCGAGGTGAGGACCACGAGCGCGTCGCTGGCGCTGCGAAGGCGAGCGTGGACGTTGTGATCGTCGATCTCTTCGAGCGGGCGGGACAACGCCGATCACGATAGGGGATCGCCGAGGACGCGCCAGAGTGATCAATCGCCGACGCCCGCCACGGGCGGCCTCCGGGTCGCGGCGGCGCGCAAATGGATCGGGGTCCGGAGCCCACGCTTGCCATCGCCGCGCCCCCGTGCCTACGCTCGGCCATGGTCCGCCAAAGCCCCCTCCAGCGCCTCTCCCGGCTCGCCCTCGCGTTGCCGCTCCTCGCCTGTCAGCCGGCCGGGAGCGAGCCGCCGAGCTCCCCGACCGCGCCGGCGCCGGGCTCCTCGTCTGCGGGGGCCCCGGCGGGGTCCGAGGCGCCGGCGATCAGCGACGTCGATCACCCGATCAGCGACGCCGACCGGACGGCGGCGAGCGCCGAGGCCAAGGCCGGCAACCGCTTCGGCGACGCGCTCTACGGCCAGCTCCGGCCCCAGAACGGCAACCTCTTCATGTCGCCGCTGAGCGTCCGGATCGCCCTGGCGATGACCTACGCCGGCGCCCGGGGGAAGACCGCCGAGGAGATGCGCTCGGTGCTCGCCTTCACCGCCGACGGCGACGCGCTCGGCGGGGCGATGGCCGCCCTCCAGGGCTCGCTCGCCGAGGCCGCGCCGGCGCCCCAGGTGCTGGCGATCGCCAACCGCCTCTGGGGCCTGCGGGGCGAGGGCTTCCTCGGCGAGTACCTCCAGCACACCCGCACCTACTACGGGGCCGCGCTCGCCGAGCTCGACTTCGGCGGCGACCCCGAGGGATCGCGGGCGACGATCAACGCCTGGGTCGCCGAGAAGACCCGCGACCGGATCCCCGAGCTCATCCCCAAGGGCCTGATCGACGGGAGCACGGTCCTCGTGCTGACCAACGCGATCTACTTCAAGGGCCTCTGGGAGCGGCCCTTCGACCCGGCGAAGACCGCCGAGGGCGACTTCAAGGTCGCCGACAAGACCGTCCGGGCGCCGATGATGGCCCAGAAGGCGCGCTTCTCCTACGCCGAGGTCGACGACGCCAAGGTCCTCGAGCTCCCCTACGAGGGCGGCCGCCTGGCGATGGTGATCGTCCTGCCGAACGCGGTCGACGGCCTCGCCAGGGTCGAGGAGAAGGTCGTGAGCGGCGGCCTCGCGCCGCTCCTCAGCGGCGCCCGCGAGCGCGAGGTCGAGGTGACGATCCCCCGCTTCAAGGTCGAGAGCTCCTTCCTCTTGGGACAGGTCCTCAAGGGCATGGGGATGGGCACCGCCTTCGCCGGCGCCGACTTCTCGGGGATGAACGGCCGCCAGGACCTCCAGATCTCGGAGGTCGTCCACAAGGCCTTCGTCGAGGTCAACGAGGAGGGGAGCGAGGCCGCGGCCGCGACCGGGGTGGTGATGACCCGCTCCGCGGTGGTCGGCCCGCCCGCCCGCTTCGTCGCCGACCACCCCTTCCTCTTCGCGATCCGCGATCGCCAGAGCGAGGCCGTGCTCTTCGTCGGCCGGCTGGTCAACCCGAACGCCTAGCGGCGCCGCTCCGGAGGAGGTCTGCGTCCTCGATGCCAGGGGTCGCTCGCGGAGGCCGGCACCTGGTCAATCCGGGCCGATCTGATCGCGGAAATTCGATCCGCCGATCGATCGCGCTCGTTGCGATACTCCGCCCATGGCGACTCGATCCGACCCCATCACGACGCTCTCGGCGGCGCTCCTCGCCCTCGCGCTGATCGGCTGCAACGGCGGCAGCGAGGAGAGCGCGAGCGCGGGCGAGAGCGAGAGCGCGGGCGACGACGCGCTCACCTGGTGGCGCGACGTCGAGCCCGTGGTCCGGACCCGCTGCGCGACCTGCCACCGGAGCGGTGACATCGCCCCCTTCGCCCTCGAGACCCACGAGCAATTCGTCGCCGTCGCCTCCGCCCTCGGGCCGGCGATCGAGGGCGAGCGGATGCCGCCCTGGCCGCCCGATCCCGCGTGCCACACCTACGCCCACTCGCTCGCGCTCGAGGCCGACGAGGAGGCGACCCTGCTCACCTACCTCGCCGGCGAGATGCCGGAGGGCGACCCCGCCGACGCGCCGCCGCCGGGCGATCCGCCCGACGAGCTCGATCCCGACGTCACGCTCTCGATGCCCGAGCCCTACACCCCGAGCCCGAGCGAGGGCGTCGACGACTACCGCTGCTTCGTCCTGCCGTGGCCGGCGGAGATCGCCGACGAGCGCTTCGTGACCGCGCTCCAGGTCTTCCCGGGCGAGCGGGCGATCGTCCACCACGTGATCCTCTTCGCGGTCGAGCCCGGTCAGGAGGCGGCCTACTTCGACCTCGACGCGGCCGAGCCGGGGCCCGGCTACACCTGCTTCGGCGGCCCGGGGGGGCCACCCGGCGCCCGCTGGCTCGGCGGCTGGGTCCCCGGGGCGCCGCCGGTGCTCGCCCCCGAGGGCCTCGGGCAGCGGGTGGACGCCGGCTCGCACCTGATCATGCAGGTCCACTACAACACCGCCGGCGGGGCCGGGCTCGCCGATCAGAGCTCGATCGGCTTCGAGGTCGCGACCCAGGTCGACCACGAGGCGACGGTCATCCCCATGGTCGACATCGCCTGGCTCGGCGGCGGCGCGATGGTGATCCCGGCGGGCGATCCCGCGGTGACCCACGAGGCGACCTGGGAGCGCGACAACCCGATCTTCACCCAGGCCCTCAGCCGGATCGGCGTCGCGCCGACCGATGAGGTCGCGATCTGGAACGCCGGCCTCCACATGCACACCTTCGGCACCCGCGGGCGGATCGCGATCCGCGGCCCCGGCGACGCCGAGGAGTGCCTCCTCGACATCCCGGAGTGGGACTTCAACTGGCAGTCGAGCTACAGCTTCGAGGCCCCGTCGATCGTCGGCGCCGACGAGGCGCTCCACCTCCAGTGCTGGTGGGACAACAGCGCCGACAACCAGCCGATCGTCGACGGCATGAAGCAGGCGCCCGCCGACCTCGACTGGGGCGATCGGACGACGGACGAGATGTGCCTCGGGATCCTCTTCGCGTCGGCGGTGCCCTGAGCGCTAGCCGCTCGGGGCTGGAGGTGTTTCCGGCGCGGGGTCGGCCGCGGCCGCGCTCGCCGCTCGGCGGGCCTCACGGCTGGCGCGGGCCCTCGGGATCTGCGCCCGCGCCCGCTCGAGATCGGCGGGCTCGAGCGGCGGCGCGGCCCCCTGGGAGGCGACGAAGGCCGCGACCGCGACGAGCTCGTCGTCGCTGAGCGCGCTCGGGAGGTCGTCGATCGCCTTCATCACCGCGGGCGCGTAGGTCGGGACGACGAGCGCGTCGGGATCGAGCATCGACTCGACCACGTACTCGATCGGCGCAAGCTCGGGGCGACGCGTCTTCGCGCGGACGGCGAGCGGCGCCTCCATCCCGTCGCCGACCCCGAGGTTGGGGCCGACGATCATCCCGCCGCGCTTGCCGACCTTGTGGCAGGCGGAGCAGGCGGCGCGGTCGAAGAAGAGCTTGTCGCCGGCGGCGATCGCCCGCTCGACCGCGGGGTCGAGCTTCGGCCCCGCCGGCGCCTTGTCGGCGCGCGGCCGCACCTTGACCTCGCCCTCGGCGCAGCCGCTGAGGGCGAGCGCGAGGGCGAGGGGGACGAGGGGTCGCGCGCTGCGACGCCGGCTCCTAGCCACCGGCCTCCTGGGGCTTCCAGGTGGTCTTGGGCACCGCGTTGTCGACCGGCGGCAGCGAGCGGAGGTAGGCGACGATCGCCTTGACGTCCTTGTGCTTGAGCTGCGACCAGGCGCCGACATAGAAGGTCATCGGCCCGACGATCGCGGTCCCGTCGCGCTTGTCGAGCTCGGTGATCGCGGTCATCAGCTCGTCGTCGGAGTACTTGCCGATCCCGTTGGTCGGGTGCGGGGTCAGGTTCGCCGACCAGACCTGGCCCTCGCCCTGGAAGGGGAGCGCCGCGTAGGCCCGGCCGCCGGCGAAGAGCTTGCTCTGATCCGGGCGCCCGTCGGCGCCGAGCGGGGTGTGGCAGTCGCCGCAGTGGGCGAGCTCGACCAGGTACTTGCCCTCGGCGACCGGCTCGGGGAGCGGCGGCTCGCCGGTGGGCTCGGGCGGGGTCGGCTTGGTCAGCTTGAGATCGGTGTTGCCGGCGACCGCGTTGTCGATCGGCTTGATCGTCCGGAGGTAGGCGACGAGCGCCTTCATGTCCTCGTCGGAGGCGGCCGCGAAGTACTCGTAGGGCATCACCGGGTACATCTGCTCGCCGCTCGGCCGGATCCCGCGGCGGACCGCGTTGATGATCTGCTCGTCGGTCCAGCCGCCGATCCCGGTCCGCTGATCCTGGGTGATGTTCGGCGAGCGCCAGGTGCCGAAGGTGTCGGGGTACTCGAGGCCGCCGGAGTAGGCCTTGTCGAGATCGGGGCCCGACTCGGAGAGCGGGGTGTGGCAGGCGCGGCAGTTCATCACGACCTCGGCGAGGTAGCGGCCGCGCTCGATGAGCACCGGATCGGCCGGGCCCTCGTCGGCGTCGGCGTCGGCCTCGGGCTTCTCGTCGGTCTTCTTGGCGTCGTCGGTCTTGGCGGTCTTGTCGCTGTCCTTCTTGGCGTCGGTGGCGGCGCCCCCGCAGGAGACGGCGCCGAGCGTGAGGGCGATGGGGAGGAGGAGGAGAGAGAAGCGGTGCATCGTCGAAGCTCCGGGTCGTTGGCCTTGCTCTCCGCCGATATTCGATCGCTGTCGGAGTGGAGCCAATCCCGCGCGGGTCGCCCTGTGCTGCAAAATCTGCATCCCGGGGAGAATTGCTCGGATTTGCGCCCCTTTTCTGCGCGCACATCGTGCGCCTGCCGGATCCTGGTGGACAGCGTTCGGCGGCGCGATTCGTCGCGCCGAGCTCGGTCCGAAGAGGTGAGAGCCCCGTGGCATAGTCGCGTGATGGTCGGGCGGCTCCGCGATTGGTTCCTCCTCGTCGGGTCGCTCGCCTTCGTCGCCCTCGGGATCCTGTTCTTGATCCGCGGCGACGACGACACCGCACCCCTGGCGACGATCGCCGTCTTCGGCGCCTGCGCTGGCGTCGCGGTCCATCAGCTCCGCGGCCAGCGAAAGCTCGAGCGCCAGGCCAGCGATCCCTCGCTGACGGTCGCGGTCGTCGGCGGCGCGCCGATCGAGGTCGATCGTCGCCGTCTGGTGCTGGCGATGGTCGGCCTCCTCGCCTTCGGCCTCTTCCTGGCGGCGACCGGGGGTCCGCTCGGCGAGGGCTTCGTCGCGGTCAGCCTCCTCGTCGCCGGCTTCGCAGCGGTCGCGCTCGTCGCCCTCGCGTTCGGCTGGCGGCGGGGTTTCGCGCTGATCTTCACCCGCGAGGGGATCGTCTTCGAATCGCCGCGGCTCGTCTATGAGGTCGCCTGGTCGGCGATCATCGGGGTCGAGCTAACGACGATCAACGAGCAGCCGGTGATCACCCTCTTCGTCGCGGATCCCCACGCGCTCGCGGCCAGCGCCGAGGTCCGACGCGGCGAGCCGGCGCGGGCGCGGGCCCGCCTCGCGCGCGACCTCGATCGCTCCTTCGAGTGGTTCGGCGCCCACCTGGTGATCGCGCCCTCGGCCTACGGCGTCGACGCGGTCGTCCTCCTGCGGGCGATCGAGCGCTACGTCGGCGAGCCGGGGATGCGCGGCGAGCTGGTGCCGCGGGGGTCGCTCGCCAGCGCCGCGATCGGCTAGTCGCCGCGTCCGCGGGCGGCGAGGAGCTCGAAGATCCGCGGGAGCTCGGGCTCGCCAGCCATGTAGGGCGCGTCGGTCATCGTCCCGATCCGCCGGAGCCCGCGGACCTGGACCTTGCCGCTGTCGGGGTAGACGCAGACCTCCTGCGGATCGTTGAGGCCGATGGCGAGGTAGACCAGGTCCTCGTCGCCGTCGTTGGCGATCTGGTGGGCGACCTGGGTGCCGGCGAGGCAGCGGATGCAGTCGCCGGGGCCGATCGCGTGGAGCTCGTCGCCGTAGCGGAGGACGCCGCGGCCGGCGAGGACGTAGAAGACCTCGTCCTCGCGCATGTGGAAGTGGAAGGGCACCGAGGCGTTGCCCGGCGGGAGGCGGGTGAGGTTGACCCCGAGGCGGCCGTCGTAGCGCTCCTCGCCCGGGGTCAGGACCCGCCAGAAGCCGCCCCAGCGGCCGCTCACCTCGCCCTCTTCGGGGGCGTCGGCGATGTTGACGATGAAGGGCGGGCGCTCGGGCATGGCGCGATCCTATCAACTCGCCGTGGCAGAAGTCCTCGGCTACCCTCGGCTCGGTGCCTCGTCCCCCGCGCGCTCGCCTCGTGATCGTCCGCGTCGTCGCGTCGCCGGGGCGCGGCCCGTCGGAGGTCGCGGCGTGAGCGTCCGCGTCCGGAGCGCGCTCGCGGAGGCCGCTCGCGAGCGGCGCTACGTCCAGATCAGCGGGCGCTCGGGCGTCCAGGTCAGCGGCTTCGTCCTCGACGTCGGCGACGCGCTGGTGCTCCTCGCCAAGGTCCACGACCTGAGCTTCGACGGCTACGAGGTGGTCCGGCTCAGCGCGATCGACAAGGTCCGTCGGAGCGCGGTCGACGAGTTCTTCGAGGGGATGATCCGCGGCGCCGGCGAGGCGATCCCGGCGGACCCGGGGCTCGGGTCGCTGACGGCGATGGGCGCGGTCCTCCGGGGGATCGGCGAGCGCTGGTCGGTCGTCGGGATCGAGCACGAGGACGACGCGCTCGAGGACGCCCTCCGCTTTCGGGTCGGGGCGATCCTCGGGGCCGACGATCTCCGGGTCCGCCTCCGCTACATCACGACCACCGGGCACTTTCGCGGGGTCGAGGTGATCACGACCCACCAGATCACCAGCGTCGCCTTCGGGGCGCCCTACTACGACGCCTTCGCCCGCGCCGCTCGACCCTGGAGCGACGCGCCCTGGGGTGACGCGCTCGCGGCCGCGCTAGGGCGGGTGTGGTCGCCCTTGAGCGGGCTCCTGGCGGTCCTCGGCGAGGCGCGCGAGGGCCTCCGCTTCCGTCGCCTCTGCGCGTCCTACGACCTCGAGGAGCTGGTTGAGGGGGACGACGTGTCGACCTGGCGATGCCGGTCCTATGGCCTCGCGGTCACGCTCGGCGGCGAGCGGGTCGCCGCGATCGACCTCTACACCCAGCCCGAGGGCGGCTTTGAGCCCTTCGTCGGCCCCTTCCTCGACGGCCTGGAGCTCGAGGCCGGGCGCGACGAGGTCGGCCAGGTGCTCGGGTCGAGCGTCGTCGATGACACCTGCCGGATCGGGCCGATCGCGGCGCGCTTCGTCTACGACGAGGAGGGCCGGCTCGAGCGCCTGCGCCTCGAGCACGTCGACGACGGGTGAGGGCGCGGCCGAGCGGCGCCGCTCACTGGCAGGGGAGCTCGCTCTCCTCGAAGGCCTCCGGGAGGCTCCGGTGGATCGAGCGCTCGAGGTGGTAGATCCGGAGCTCGTCGGCGAGGTTGAAGCGGAGGGGGGTGCAGTCTCCGGTCTCCTCGGGGCCCTGCTTGCGCGACTCCCAGGGGCAGCCGCCGGTGCAGAGCGGCTGCACGCGGCAGGTCTTGCACGGGGTGTGGAAGAAGGGGTCGAACGAGTCCCAGCCCGCGTTGTTGGCGAGCATCGACGCGCTCGCCTCGCCGTCGAGGCGGCCGCTCGCGTGCTCGTCGGTCATCGCGACCTCGTTCCAGCAGCGGAAGACGAGGTCGTCGGGCGCGAGGACGGCGCCCCCGGGGTGATCGGCGACGCAGATGCCGCCCGCGCGCGGCCGCGGGAGCCCGGAGACGCCGCGGAAGCCCCGGGTGAGGAGGTAGAACTTGAAGCGGGTCTGGAGCGCGGCGAACTCCTCCCGGCTGAGGGCGACGTCGCCGACCCCCGCGCAGACGTCGGTGTAGGGGAGCGTGTGGCCGAGGTAGACCGAAACGCGCCGCTGGAGATCGAGGTCGACCAGGCGATCGACGAGGCCCTCGAGGCGATCGGCGTTGCTGCGGTCGACGTTGACGCGGAGGATGATCCGGAGCCGCTCCGAGGCGCGCGCGACGTTGGCGAGGATCCGATCGAAGGTCGGGCCGCCGACCACCGAGAGGCGGCGCCGGTCATGGACCTCGGGCGGCCCGTCGAGGGTGACCTGGAGGTAGCGGAAGCCGCCGAGCGCGACCAGGTCGTCGATCCGCCCGTCGCCGAGGAGCGAGCCGTTGGTGATCATCGAGTGCGAGTACGACGCGCCGATCGCCTCGCAGTGCGCGCGGAGGCGGGTCGAGAGCGCCTTGATCACCGGGTAGGCCATCAGCGGCTCGCCGCCGAACCAGGTGATCGAGAGCGCCGTCTCCGGCTCGAGGTTGGCCTCGACGTGGCGGACGATCCGGTCGATCTCGGCGTCGCCCATGTGGCGCTTCGGGTGCTCCTGGAAGCAGTAGGTGCAGGCGAAGTTGCAGCTCAGGGTCGGCGCGATCGTCAGCGAGACGCCGCGGGTCCGCGCGCGCCCCTCGCGGTAGCGGCGGCGGACCTCCGCGCGCTCGTCGACCGCGGCGTTGACCAGGAAGCCGCCGCGCCGGAGGGCGACGACCAGCCGCGGCTCAAAGCCCGTGATGGGGTCGCCGGCGGCGACCGCCTCGAGGATCAGGGCGGTGAGCTCGAAGTCCGCGGCGTCGAGCGTGAGGAAGGCGCCGCTGAGGGTGTTGTAGGCGAGGTAGACCCCGTCGACGAAGGAGGGGCAGAGGAGGTTGAACTCGGAGACCTTCATGCGGCCGCGGGGCTCAGGTGGTCTTCGGCGCCGGCACGTGGACGGTGAGGGTCTGGCCGAGCTCGTCGAGCGAGGGGCGGGACTCCGCGAGGCGGGCGATCAGCGAGTACCAGGCGCCGCTCCGCGAGCGCAGGGCGTTGGAGTCCGCGGTCTCGGTCGTCCCCGGGCCGTGGGTGTCGGAGCAGACCAGCTCGCCGCTGCACTCGCCGCCGCTGTTCTGGCCGCAGTCATGGGTCTCGGAGCAGGAGTGCGCCGCGCAGGTCTCGATGTCGCACTGGCTGAGGCCGGTGCAGGGGGTGAACTCGCCGCCGCACCCCGGGAGGTCGATGGTCTCGCCGGTGCAGGCGGTGTGGAAGTTCTGGCAGCTGTTGCTGCCGCAGTCGACCACCGCGGTCGGGTCCGAGGTCTCGCCCTGGTGGAGCCAGACGATCATCGGGATCAGCTCGACGAGGCGGTTGACGACCTTGTCGATGGCGAGCTTGTTGAGGGTCGTGCTCGTCTCGACGGCGCCGCCAGCGGCCTTGATGCGCGCGGCGATCGAGTCGATCTGAGAGGGCTTCGGGCGCTGAGATTCGATGCGGAGCATACCGAGTCATCGAACGCCGACCCGTGTCGGCTGTCAACGCACCGTTTTGCGCCACGATGGCGCGCGGAGGCGCGCCCGCGGCCTCGCGTGCGGCGCTATTGCCCGCGGCCCTGGCGGAGCGGCGCGACGGTCGACGCCGGGCCCTTGCTGGTGACCACGTAGCGGTCGGCCTCCTCGCGGATCACGAGCTGGGTCGGCGGCCGGCCGGCGCCGAGGTCGAGGCCGGCGATCATCAGCGCGCTCGCGTCGTTGGGATCGGCGCGGCCGAGGAGCTCCTGGAGCTGACCCGGGCTGAGGGCGACGGTGACCGCGATCAGATCGCCGGCCGACTCGCTCGCCGGCGGCGCGGCCTCGATCGACTCGGCCCACGCGGCGATCGCCGTCTCCGCGTCGGCGCCGATGGTCATGAAGACGGCGCCGCTCTTGGGGGTGAAGGAGAAGGCGACCTTGAGGCTGCCGCGCTCGTCGAGGAGGCCGCCGAGGCTCTGCGGCACCTGCTTGCGCGCGCCCTGCATCGTCAGCACGTGGATCTCCGGGCTCTTCGAGTGGCGGCGGAGCGAGAGCTTGGGGACGTCGGAGACGAACATCCGCGCGAGCTCGAGGTTGTCGATCGCGGTCTTGAGGAAGCGCGCGAGCGCCTGGCCGGCCCTCATCGGCTCGTCGGCCCCGAGGGCGAGGGCGAGGTGGCGGCTCGGGCCGATGCCGACGAAGACCCGGCCGTTCCACGACTTCAGCACGGTGATCGCCTGATCGGCGAGGGGCTGGAGCATCATCTTCGCGGCGAAGCCGGCGGCGTCGACCTGCGCGCGGATCTGCCGGATGATCCCCTTCACCTCGACCTCGTGGCGGGCCCAGCGGGTCGAGGCCGCGAGCGCGAGCGCGTCGCCGGCGTGGAGGTTGGTGAGGGCGCCGGCGGCGAGCTCGGGCGAGCGCGGGAGGCCGCGCTGGGGGTCGGCCTCGATCGTGATCGTCAGGTCGTCGAGGCCCGTGCCGCTCGCGCTCACCCGGGCGTAGGGGAAGTCGACGTACTCGCTGAGCTTGGCCCCGGCGGCGCTGAGCCACACCGGCTGCGAGCCGTAGCCGCGCGGGAGCTCGCGGGCGGTGACCAGGCCCTCGAGGGTCTCGGCGATCGCCAGGGCGTTGTGCTGGCGATCGACCCAGGCGAGGCGGGGGCGCGGCGGCGGCCCGTCGACGCCGCCCGCCGGGAGCTGGACCGCGGCCCCGGGGAGCTGGACCGCGCCGAACTTGCCCTCGGCGGGGTAGCGGGCGAGGAGCTTGACCGCGGCGTCGGTCTGGTCGGGGAGGAGCGGGAGGTGGAGGATCTCCTCGCCGGCGACGATCGCCGCGGCCCAGGGGCGGCGCTCGGCGATCATCGGCGCGATCCCTTCGGCGACCTCGGCCGGCGCCTGCGAGGCGAGGACGAGGCCGGCGACCTCGGCGAGCGAGGGCACGCCGGGGAGCGTCGCCCGGGCGACGTCGAGCGCGGCCGCCGGATCGCGGACGTAGGCGCCGATCTGCGGTGACGCCTCGAGCGGGTGCGGGCTCGGCAGCGCGACCGCCGAGATCGCCCCGCCGGGGCCGCGCTCGCCGGGCGCGGCCGCGTCGGCCCCTCGAGGTGTGCGCGACTTGCAGGCGGGCGCGAGGGCGAGGGTGGCGGCGACGGCGAGGACGGAGATCCGCAGCATCGGGGGGACCCTAGCAGTCTTCGCGGGTGGGCGCATGCGCGGCCTCACGGTCTCCTGGAGGGGTCCTGCGCGGTCGACCAGATCGCCGCGGCGAGGCGTGACCATGGGCACACCCCGCGCAGCCGCTGCGGCCGCGGGCGGGCGCTTGCCGGCGGCCGCGACCTCACCTAATGTCCGCCGCCATGGCCCTCCGCATCGGAATCAATGGTCTCGGCCGCATCGGTCGCCTCGCCCTCCGTCACGCCCTCGAGCGCCGCCAGAGCCCGGGCGTCCGTCAGGGGCCGGCGATCGAGGTGGTCGCCGCCAACGACCTCGCCGCCCCCGGCGACATCGCCTACCTGATCCGCCACGACTCGGTCCACCGCGGCGGCCCCGAGTGCACGGTCGACGGCGACACCCTCCGGGTCGGCGACTTCGCGGTCAAGGTCACCAGCGAGCGCGACCCCGCCAAGATCCCCTGGGCTGAGCTCGGCGTCGACGTCGTCCTCGAGTGCACCGGTCGCTTCACCAACCGCGAGACCATGGCCCTCCACCGGACCAACCCGAAGGGCCCGGGCCACGTGATCCTCGGCGCGCCGGGCAAGGGCGTCGACAAGACGGTCGTCGTCGGCGTCAACGACGATCAGCTCGACCTCGACAAGGACCGCCTGATCTCGAACGCGAGCTGCACGACCAACGGCATCGCCCCGGTCCTCGCGGTCCTCGACCGCGCCTTCGGCTTCCGCTGGGGCATCGTCGGCACCACCCACGCCTACACCCACGGCCAGGGCCTGGTCGACGTCCTCGATCCCAAGGATCGTCGCCGCGGTCGCGCGGCCGCGATCAACATCGTCCCGACCTCGACCGGCGCCGCCCGGGCGGTCGGCCTCGTGCTCCCCAACCTCCAGGGCAAGATCGACGGGACCGCGGTCCGGGTGCCGGTCCCCAACGGCTCGCTCTACGACATCACCATGAACCTCGAGGGCGCGCCGGAGCTGAGCCGGGTGATCGAGACCCTCCGCGACGCCGCCCAGGGCGAGCAGCTCCGCGGGATCCTCGACGTCCGCGACGCCGACCTCGTCTCGTCCGACATCATCGGCGACCCGCACTCGTCGATCGTCGATGTCGGCGCCTGCATCGCGATGGGCCCGCTGGTCAAGGTCGTCGGCTGGTACGACAACGAGTGGGGCTACGCGGGGCGCCTCATCGACCTCGCGGCGGTCGTCGGCCGCGCCTACGCGTCGGCGAACTAGCGCGTCGGCGGAGGCCGCAGTGACGACCCGGCGGGCCTCGGCGCGCCGGGTCGCTCGCGAGCGGCGGGCCTCAGCGCCGGCGCTCGGGGTCGTGGGCGGCGAGCCACTCGCGGGCGTCGCTGCACTCGGCCTCGCTGAAGAAGGCGGCCGCCGAGCGGGCGAGCTCGATCGCTTCCGCGCGCTCGCCGGTCGCCCAGAGCGCGCGCGCCCGCTCGTAGTCGATCTCGTGGGGCAGGCTCTTTTGGCCGCTGAAGATGCCGATCGCCCGGGCGCGCTCAAGGTGGACGAGGGCCTCGTCCGGGCGGCCGAGCTCGACCAGCGCGCGGCCGATCCCGAGGTTGGGGAAGACGGCCTCCGAGGAGCCCTCGCCGAGGGTCCTCTCGACGAGGGCCAGCGCCCGGCGGAAGGCCTCGAGGGCGCCCTCGTGATCGCCGACGGCGCTGAGCGTGAGCCCCAGCGAGGTGAAGACGATCCCGACGTGCGGGTGATCGGGGCCGCGGAGCGCGAGCACGTCGGCGACCGCCTCGCGGGCGTGCGCGACCCCGTCGTCGTAGCGCCGGCGGGCGCCGGCCTTGTCGCCGTCGCAGGTGAGCTTGTTGCCGAGCTCGTACTCGCTCATCGCCAGGTTGAGGAGGGGCGCGTAGAGCCCGCCCTCGGGCCGCTCTCGCCGGATCTCGATCGCCCGCTCGAGCGCCCGCAGCGACTCCTCGTGGCGGCCGAGCTGCTTGAGGGCGCTGCCCCGGTTGTTCTCGATCTTGGCGATCAGCGAGTGATCGGCGCCGAGGGTCTCGACGACGATCGCCCGGGCCTCGTCGAGGAGCCGGAGGGTCTCCGCGTGGTCGCCGCGATCCTGGTGGATGCTGGCGAGGTTGACGAGGCTCTGGGCGACGAGCTGGTTGTGGTCGCCGAAGCTCTGCCGGCGGATCTCGAGGGCCCGCCGCGTGAAGGCCTCGGCCTCGTCCATCCGATCGCGGTTGAGGGCGGCGATCCCGAGGGCCGAGAGGGCGTCGGCGCTCTCCGGGTGGCCGGGGCCGTAGATCTCGTCGAGGAGCGCGAGGGCCTCGCCCCCGTTGGCCTGGATCTTGGCGAGGTCGAGGGTGTCGACCGAGAGCTGCGCCCGCTCGAGGAGGAGCTCGAGGCGGGGCGCGCTCCAGCGGCCGAGCGGCTCGGCGAGCTCGAGGCCGCGGGCGAGGAGGGCGTCGGCCTCGGCCTGGCGGTCGAAGTGGCGGAGCACCCGGGCCCGCCAGAGGAGCGCGCTCAGGCGGGTGCTGAGGTCGCCGCGCTCGCCGAGCCAGGCGTCGGCGAGGTCGAGCCAGCGCGCGGCCTCGTCGCGGCGGTCGTGCATCGTGAGGTAGGCGGCGAGGGAGATCGACGCGGTCGCGGCGAGGCGCGGGTGGTCGGCCCGGATCGCCGCCTCGAGCGCGCCGTGGAGGAGCTGGGGGGCGGCCTCGTCGTCGCTGAGCCGCGCGAGGTCGCCGCGGAGCGCCCCGAGCTCGGCGATGAGCGGGTCGAAGGCGGTCGCCTGGGCCCGCTCCGCGAGGCCGTCGGCGAGCGCCCGCGCCTCCTTGTAGCGGCCGGCGAGCTTGTGGGCCTCGGCCCGGTCGAGCTCGCGGCGGATCGCCTCGACCGCCTCGCTGATCGCGGGGTCGTCGAAGCTCCGGTAGGAGAGGCGGACGGCATCGAGGTCGCCGCACTCGCTCGGCGGGCGGAGCCCGAGGACCGCGTCGATCGCCCGGACCGCGACCTCCTCGTCGGCGTCCTGGAGGAGCTCGCGGAGGTCGCCGAGGCGGGCGCGCTGGTGGTCGAGGCAGCGGCGCTCGAGCGCGTAGGCCTCGTCGTCGAGCGCGTCGTCGATTCGGTGGGCGACGCAGGTGGTCCGGGCCTGGTCGGTCCAGGCGGCCGCGTAGCGATCGCCGTGGTCGATGAGGCGGGCGCTGGCGTCGGCGATGAAGGGGCGATCGACCCGCGCGAGGCCGGCCTGGAGATCGGCCCGGGTCGCGTCGTCCCAGACGCCGGCGAGCGCGTCGGCCTCGCGATCGCAGGCGGCGACGAGCGAGCGCTGGTGCTGCCAGGCGCCGCCGGCGAGGGCGGCCGCGAGGGCGAGGGCGCCGGCCGCGAGCCCGGCCCGCCGGCGCCGCCGTCGGGGGTCGACCGCCAGCTCGGCGAGGAGCGCGGCCATCGACGGGTAGCGATCACCTGGCTCTTTGGCCAGGCCGCGCCGGACGATCCGCCAGAGCGCGGCCGGGGTCGCGCCGCCGCTCGGCGGCGCCGGGTCGCGGTGGAGCACCGTCATCACCAGCTCGCCGATCGTCTCGCCCTCGAAGGGGAGGCGGCCGTAGAGCGCCTGGTAGAGCGAGACCGAGAAGGCGAAGACGTCGGAGCGGGCGTCGGCCTCCTGGCCGAGGTGCTGCTCCGGCGCCATGTAGGCCGGGGTCCCGAGGATGCTGCCGGGGAGGGTGAGGGCGCCGACCCGGCTGCTCTGGGTGAGCGCGCTGATCGTCGGGTCGGCGTCGGGCTCGCGCAGGGTCGCCTCGTCGGCCCGGCGGGCGAGGCCGAAGTCGCCGACCCGCACCCGGCCGTCGCGGCCGATGAGGACGTTGTCGGGCTTGAAGTCGCGGTGGATCAGGCCGACCGCGTGGGCGGCCGCGAGGCCGCGGCCGGCGGCGAGGAAGACCTCGACGATCGCCGGCCAGGCCGGCCTCCGGCGCTCGAGCCAGGCGCTCAGGGTCTCGCCCTCGACCAGCTCCATCGCGATGAAGACCTGATCGTCGACGCTGCCGACGTCGTAGATCGCGATCACGTTGGGGTGGGCGAGCTTGGCCATCGCCTGGGCCTCGCGGATCAGGCGCGAGCGGCCCTGGGTGTCGCTCGCGCTGAGGCGGCGGTGGAGGAGCTTGAGGGCGACGCGGCGGTCGAGCTCGGGATCGTAGGCGGCGAAGACCTGGCCCATCCCGCCGGCGCCGAGGCGATCGAGGACGAGGTAGCGGCCGATCATGTCGCCGCGATCGGGGGCGGCGCTCCGGCGCGGGGTTGCGAGGGCCGGCTCGGCCGCGGCGGCGCGGAGCGACGGGGTCGCGGCCTGGGTCGCGCCGAGGCCGGAGGCGAGGCGGGTCGCGGCGAGGACCTCCGCGGCCTCCGCCCAGGGGCCGCCGCCGCCGGCGATCATGGTGTCGAGAGAGCCGAGCTCCGCCGGCGCTCGCGCCTCCGGGACGGTGTCGGCGGCGAGCGAGGTCTCCATGATCGCCGGGTCGCCGCCCGTGAATTCGCCCGCTCGCTCCCCCGATTCCGCCATCGCTCGGCGGCGAAGCTACCACGTCAGCGGGAGGTCGACCGCGGCGAGCGGGCGCGAGTTCGCCCGCGGCGCGGCCATTCGCGCCTCGACGGCCCGCCGCGCGCGGCCCTTCTTGTGACTGACCCAACGGTCAGGTGAACGATCCCGTGCTCAGCGGAGGTCCTGCCGCGGCAGGCCGCTCACCCGATCGATCGCCGGCGCCCCGCGGCCGGGCTCGCCGGCGTGGCCGGAGAGCTTGGCGAGGGTCCCCTCGAGGTTCTCGACCATCACCCGCTCGTCGGCGAGGTCGCGGTCGATCGTCCCCCGGAGGATCCCGGCGAGGGCGTGGACGATCTGGTAGGCGCCCTCCTGATCGTTCTGCTCGTGGTGGAGCGCGGCCGCCTTGGCGAGGCTGGTCGCCTCGTCGACGAGGACGCGGCCGCGGCTGAGGCCGACGCTCGCCCGCTCGCCGGGGACCAGCGCGAGGCTCACCTGGCTCGAGCGCCGGGCGCCGCCGCGCTCGAGGTACTTGAGGCCGATCGAGGCGACCGCCTTGCCGAGGTCGATCCGGGTCTCCGGGGTCCCGGGGGCGCTCTGCGAGGCGAGGGCGACGTAGATCGCCCCCTTCTTGCGGCTGACGAAGATCGTCTCGACGCTGACCCGGATCGACCCGTCGTCGCCCCACTTCAGCGCCTTGCCGGGGATCCCGTAGACGCCGGCGATCTTCAGGCCCTTCGCCGGCCGGATCTCGAGCTGGAGGTCGTAGGCGAGCTCGGTCACCATCGTGTCGAAGTCCTCCTCGAAGACCTTCTTCATCCGCGCGAGGTCGGGGAAGAAGAAGAGGTTGCCGCCGCGGACGCTCGAGATCTCGGTCGCCAGCTCGGCCCCGAATTGGACGCCGACGCCGACCGTGGTCATGCCGATCCCGGCCTTGGACGCGTCCCGGGCCATCGCCATGAAGGACTGAGCGTCGGTGCGGCCGACGTTGGGGCGCTCGTCGGTGAAGAGCATCACCCGGCTCGTCCCCTGGAAGCGGCCGGCGTGGGCGCGGGCGAGGTCGAAGCCGACCTTGAGCCCCTCCTCCATCGCCGTCGAGCCCGCGCTCTCGATCTTGCGGATCCCGCGGGCGACCGCCCGCTTGTCGGCGATCCGGGTCGGGCTCAGGTGGACGTGGGCGCGGTCGCCGTAGAGGACGATCGAGAGCATGTCGTCGGGGCCCAGGCGATCGACCGCCTCGAGGAGGCTCTCCTTGACCAGCTCGAGCGGCTGCCCCGACATCGACCCCGACTTGTCGACGACCGCGACCAGGTGGAGGGGCTGGCGCTTGAAGGTCGCGGCGTCGAGGCCCGACGAGAAGCCGAGCTGGGCGAGGTAGCGGACCTCGGGCTGGACCAGGAGCGACGCCGGGATCGCCTCGCCGACCGCGCAGAGGAGCTGGCCGCAGCGCCCGCCCTGGGCGATCGGCAGGTCGTGCTGCGAGAAGAGGCCCTCGGGGGTGAAGACGTTGGGGTGGGGGATCTCGCCGGCGTTGACCCGCGAGCGGAAGAACTCGATGTCCTGCGCGCCCCCCGGGGTCGCGCCCATCTCGGCGGCGGCCGAGGGCGCGAAGGCGTCGTCGAAGTCGAAGCTCCTCATCATCTTCGACGGCCGTCGCTTGCGCTCGTCGTCGCCGGCCGAGGCGGGGTCTGCGGAGAGGGCGGCGAGGGCGAGGGCGAGGAGGGCGAGGAGGGGGCGGCGGCGCATGGGTCGCTCACTACGCACCGGCGCGCTCGGCGATCTACTCGAGGAGCAGGGGCGCGGGGGAGCCGCCCCGGTCGCCGGGCGATCGAGCGTGGTCGGGGGCGAGCCGCCCCGGGGTCTCGACAGCGCGCGGGCAACGATGTTCCGTCGCCGACGATCGGGCCCTCTCGCGCGGCCCGTCGAGCGGCCCATGGCGCGCGATCGTGCGCCCGTCAACAACGGCGGACGCGCCGGCCTGACTCGGCCATCATGTGCCAATGGACACCCGATGGCGTCACGCGCTCCCGATCGCGGCGACGGCGATCGTCGCCTGCTCGGACCCGCCGCCGCCGGGCTGGCAGGAGCTCCGCCAGCTCGACTACCTCCGCCATAGCTGCGACCAGGAGCTGCGGGTCGAGAGCGTCAACCACCTGATCGCCAACCTCGCCTGCGAGGAGCGCCTCCGCGGCTACCGGGTCGGCATGCGGACGATCCCGGCGGACGCCTGGGCGCCGATCTTCGCCAAGATGTGGCGCCTCGACGACACCAGCGACTTCGACGCGCTCCGCCTCGCCCGCCTGGTCAACGCCCACCGCGGCCACCGGGCGCTCTCGCTGGCGCAGTGGCGCGAGGTCGAGGACGCGCTCGCCGACTTCAAGTACTGGTACACCGATCCGACGCCGGTCCGCGAGGTCGACGGGGCGCCGGTCACCGACTCGATGTGGTACTGGTCCGAGAACCATGCCCTTGTGTTCAGGTCGGCGGAGTACCTCGCCGGCCAGTGGATGCCCGAGCGGATCTTCACGGTCAGCGGCCTCAGCGGCGCCGAGCACCGCGAGCGGGCGCGGGCGGCGATCCTCCGCTGGCTCGACGAGCGGGCGCGCTGGGGCTTCTGCGAGTGGCACTCCGACGTCTACTACGCCTGGTCGATCCAGCCGCTCCTCGCGCTCATCGACCTCGCCGACGAGGACCCCGAGCTCGTCGAGCGGGCGACGATCGTCCTCGACCTCCTCTGGCTCGACCTCGCCCAGCACCTCCACCGCGGCAACTTCGGCGCGACCCACGGGCGCTCCTACGTCAAGGACAAGGTCGCCGCGCCGCTCCAGGACACCTTCGACGCGGCCAAGCTCCTCTTCGACGACACCACCCTCGACTACGCCGGGGTCGACTCCGGCTCGGCGGTGGCGATCGCGGTGAGCGAGGCCTACGAGCTCCCCTGGGTGATCCGCGAGATCGCCCGCGACGACGCGCCGATGCTCGAGCGGGAGCGCCTCTGCGTCCCCCTCGACGCCGCGCCGCCGGCCGACCCCGCCGACCCGCTCGGGCCCGCGCCGCTCGGCCTCGACTACGGCGACGAGGGCGACGTCCCGCAGTGGTGGTCGATGAACGCCTACATCACTTGGCCGCTCCTGCCGCTGACCTTCGAGCTCGCCGATCGCTACGACCTCTGGAACGGGCCGCTCTCGCCGCTGGCGGTGATCCCCGAGCTCTACGACCTGAGCCAGCCGATCGACGCGGTGATGGCCGACGTCTACCCCTTCTATTCGGCCTTCTGGGGCGCCTTCACCGGGCCGCTGCTCTCCGAGGCCCACACCGTCACCTACCGCAGCGCCGAGTACATGCTCTCGAGCGTCCAGGACTACCGCAGCGGGCTCCTGGCCAACCAGGTCCACAGCTGGCAGGCGACCCTCGACGAGGCGGCGATCGTCTTCACCCAGCACCCGGCCTACCTGCCGATCGCCGGCGACGGCCCCTGGGACTGGAAGGTCGCCGACGAGCCCGGCCCCGGCTACTGGACCGGCGAGGGGTCGATGCCGCGGATCGGCCAGCACGAGAACGTGGCGATCATCCTCTACGCCCCGCAATTCGACCCGAAGCCGCCGGGCCTCGACGCCTTCGACTACCTCGAGGAGACCCACGCCTACTTCCCCCAGGCCCACTTCGACGAGGTGGTCCAGGAGGGCGGCTGGACCTTCGGGCGCCGCGGCGACGCCTACGTCGCGCTCTACTCCTATCGGCCGACCGAGTGGCGGAGCGGCACCCCGGAGGTCTACGAGAACGGCGGGCTCCCCTTCGACCTGGTCGCCGGCGGCGGGGCGGAGAACGCCTGGATCGTCGAGGTCGGCGGGGCCTCGGAGTGGCGGGACTTCGCCGCGTTCCGGGCGGCGATCGCCGGCGCGGCGGTCCGCGTGACCGCGGTCCCGGATCAGGGCGACGACGGCCACGACGACGGCTTCCAGGTGATCTACGACTCGCCGAGCCGCGGCGAGGTGAGCTTCGGCTGGCACGAGCCGCTGACCGTCGACGGGATCGAAGCGATGCTCCGCTGGGACGAGCGCCACGAGGGCCCCTACGTCCGCTCGACCTTCGACAGCGGGCGATACACGATCACCCACGAGAGGCACCGGCTCGAGCTCGACATGGCCGCCTCTCGCCGCGAGGCGACGCCGGCGCCGCGCTGAGGTGGCGGCCTCCGGGGCTCGACCTCGGGGCGCGGAGGCGACACAATCGCCGGGCGGAGAGGGGGACGCGCCCCGGGGGGATCGTGAAGATGGTTCTTGAGACAGGTCGATCGTGGCGGCTTCGCTGGGGGCGGAGCCGCGGCGTGGTCGGGGTCGGGGTCGTGATCGCGGTCGCGCTCGGGTCGGCGGCGGGCTGTCGCGGGGCGGCCGAGCGGGAGGCGGAGGTCGCCGCGGAGGCTGAAGGCGCGTCGGCGGCTGCGGCTCCGGAGGCCGCGTCCGCGCCCGCCCTCGATCCGCCCTGGGGCGCCACGCCGCGGGCGCGGGCGCTGATGAGCCCGCCCGCCGGGAGGCGAGGGCTGTGGCCGCGGCCGCGCTCGCCGTCGACGGCCGCGCGGCGCCCTTCGACTACTGCGAGGGCCGCCCGCCCGACGCCGCCTGCTACGCGGCCCGCCTCGCGACCCGGGCTCGGCCCGCGTGGCCCTCGCGCGGGCGCTCGCCGATCGGGCGATCGAGCGCCACCCGCCGGCGACGCTCGCCTGGGACTGGGAGGAGACCGTGCTGATGCTCGGGGTCGCCGAGCTCCACCGGGTCAGCGGCGAGCCGCGCTACCGCGACTACGTCCGCGCCTACGTCGACGCGGCGATCGCCGCCGGCGGGCCGGCGATCACCACGAGTGACTCGTGCGCGCCCGCCCTCCTCGCCGCGCTCCTGGTGATCGACGGCGACGATCCCGCGGCGCCTACCGGGCGATCGTCGACGACGCGCTCGACTACCTCGATCACCGCGCCCTCCGGACGCCGGCCGGCGGCCTGAACCACCTCGGCGTCCACGGCCACTTCGGCGCGTCGCTCTGGGTCGACTCCCTCTTCATGATCGGCGGCCTCCTCACCCGCTGGGGCGAGGCGGCCGCGCCGGCGCGCCTCGATCTCTACCGCGATCAATTTGTGATCTTCGCCGGCGCGCTCCAGGGTGAGGACGGCCTCTTCGCCCACGCGAGCGGCTGGCCCGGCGAACAGGACCCGACCCTCCGCTGGGCCCGCGGCGACGCCTGGGCGCTCGCGGCTGGCCACGACTACCTCCGCGCCCGGAGGATCCGCGGCGAGGAGGATCCCGCGGTCGCGGCGATCGTCGCCGCCGAGGACGCTGCCGTCCTCGCCGCCCAGGACCGCCCCAGCGGCCTCTGGTGGACCCTCGTCGATCGCCCGGGCGAGGGCTACCTCGAGACCTCGGCGAGCGCCCTCTTCGCCTACGCGCTCGCCCGCGGCTGGCGCTATGGACAGGTCGATCACGCCGCGCTGCCGGCGATCGAGCGGGCGATCGTCGGCCTCGGCGGGCGGATCGTCGACGACGCCGCGGGGCGGCCGGTGGTCCGCGGGATCTCGGGGCCGACCCTGCCGGGGACCCGCGCGAGCTACCTCGCGGTCCCGCTGGTCGACGATCGCCCCTACGGCGTCGGCGCGGTGATCCTCGCGCTGGTCGAGAGCTCCGGGCTGCCGGCGGGGCCGCCAGCCGGCGAGTGAACGACGTGAACGCGGGGCCGCGTCCGCGGATTCCCGGGGCGCGCGTGCTCTTGGTCACCCTTGGTCACCTCGCGGAGATCGATCGGCGACGGGAACCCCGGCGGGCCGCGCTTGTCCCTCCGCCCATGCACCGCCGCCGCCGCTCCCTCTCCGCGCTCGCGCCCCTCGTCGCGCTCACGGCCGCGCTCGCGCTCGCCCCCACCACCGCGCCCGCGGCCGATGACTTCCAGCCGACCCGCTCGGCCGAGCTGGTCGAGCGCTCGCACACCGTCGACCTGGTGATGGACGCCGATCGGGCGACCCTGACGATCCGGCGCACGGTCCACAACGGCGGCCAGCGCCACGATCAGGCGACCTTCTGGATCGAGGTGCCGGAGAGCGCGGTGGCCACCGGCCTGCGGACGCTGGCGACCGTCAAGGGGCGCCCGGTCTGGTACGAGGGCGAGCTCATGGAGGCCGAGGCCGCGGCCGCGAAGTACAAGGAGCTCACCGGGATCGGCGGCTACTACCCCAAGGACCCGGCGCTCCTCTCCTGGCGCCACCAGGGGATGCTGGCGCTCCAGGTCTTCCCCTGCCCGCCGGGCGAGGACAAGAGCGTCGAGTACACGCTCACGCTGCCGGTCGAGTACGTCCACGGCCGCTCGGTGCTGAAGCTCCCGCGCCTTGGCACCGAGGCGATCGCCGCCGACGTCCGCGTGCGGCCGGCCTCGCGCCGCGATCAGATCTTCCTCGGCGACGCGCCGGTGCCCCCGGGGACCCGCGTGCGCTGGCCGAAGGCGGCAGGCGAGGACGAGGTCGTGGTGGTCGACGAGGGCGTCGATGACGGCGAGAGCGTCGACTTCGACGAGCGCCTCCTCGTCGGCGAGGACGAGGTCCTCGTGAGCCTCGCTCGCCGCGATCCCGCGCGCTTGATCGGTCGGGTCGCCAGCGTGGCGATCCGCGGCGATCGCCACCTCCGCGAGTTTGAGGTCGAGGCCGCGCCGAAGCTCTCGCAGGCGCCCCGCGGCGCCCACGTCGTCGTCCTCGTCGATACCTCGCGCTCGCTCAGCGACGAGGAGGTCGCCGCCGAGATCGCGGCCGCTCGCTCGGCGATCGCCGGCTTCCCCGACGCCAGGGTCGAGGTGGTCCCCTTCGATCGCGCGGCCGCGCCGCTCTTCGGCCGCTTCCTCGGGCGCGACGCGGCCCTCGCGGCGCTCGGCGGCCTCCAGCCGGCGCGTCACAACGGCAGCGACGTCGATCTCGCGCTGGCGACCGCCGGTGAGCTCCTCCAGAGGGCCCCCCGCGGCGCGCCGCGGCGGGTGCTCCTCCTCACCGACGCGCTCACCCGCGAGTCGCTGACGCCGGCGCGCCTCCGCGGCGCGCTGGCGACCACCGGCGCGCTCGTCCACGTCGGGATCCCCTCGCTCTCGGGCGGCAGCGAGCTGGTCCGCGACGACGCCCACGCCTGGAGCCCGGCGGTCAAGGGCACCGGCGGCCTGGTCTGGGGGGCGGCGATCGACGGTGAGGAGAGCGAGGGGCGGCGCCGGGCGGTCTTCGAGGAGTGGGTGCGACCGCTGCGGATCGATCACCTCAAGGTGGTGATCCCCGGGCTCGGCGAGGGCGACTTCGAGGTGCCCGAGTCGCTCGATGAGGGCGAGGGTCTCCGCGACCTCCGCCTCCACGCGGCCGCGCTCCCCTGGGTGCGGGTCGAGGGCGAGCTCTGGACCAAGCCGCTCCGCGAGGTCTTCACCCGCGATCAGGCCCACGGTCGCCTCTGGTCGGCGCTGGTCTTCGGCTCCGAGCTCCTCGGCGAGCTCACCGAGGAGGAGATGATGCCGCTCGCGCTCTTCGGCGGCGCGGTCTCGCCGGTCACCTCGTACCTGGCGATCGAGCCCGGCGTCCGGCCCTCGACCGAGGGGCTCTTCGAGGGCGAGGGGCTCGGCCTCGGCTCGCTCGGCCTCATCGGTCGGGGGGCCGGCGCGGGCGGCCACGGTTATGGCGCCCGCCGCTTCGATCACCAGGCCTGGCTCCGCGGCGAGCTCGCCCGCCTGCGGGGCGCCTGCGGGGCGCCGGCGCTGCGGCTCACCCTCGAGACCACCCGCGACGAGGTCGTCGCCGTCGCCGCCCAGCTCAGCGGCGCGAGCGATCCGGTGAGCGCCCGCTGCGTCGAGGAGGGGGTCTGGGCCTGGGACCTCCCGGCGAGCTTCGCCGACGTCTGGAAGCGCTACGTCGTCAGCGCCTGAGGTCGCGCGGATGCATGGATGACCCTTCGGTCATGTTGACCAAAGGGTCATGTATTCCACCCGACTCGGAGCGCTAGCCCTGGACCTCGAAGGCCCCGGCGTCGCAGGCCCCGACCCGCGGGAGGCCGCGTTGGTCGGTCGAGGGGCAGCCCTGGCCGACGTCGACCGCCGGGCTCCCGGGCGGGATCGCCATCGTCTCGGTCGGCCCGCCGTTGTCGGCGAGGGGCTCGACCTCCGGGTCGGCGAAGAGCACCCCGGCGGCGCAGGGGGTGTCGGCGTTGCCGTTGTTCTTGACGTCGGGCCACTGGACGTTGCCGCCGCCGTCGCCGAAGGTCTCGTGGCAGGCGACCGCCGAGAACATGTTGTTGGTCGTGTTGTGGGCCATGATCACGTTGGTCAGGGTGACCTCGCCGCTCTGGCCCTTGAAGATCGCCGGGCCGTAGTCGGCGTCGTTGCCCGCGAAGGTGACGTTGGTGACGTCGACGGCGCCGTTGCCCGCCCAGAGCGCGCCGGCGTTGCCCGGCGTGGTGTTGCCGACGAAGGTCGTGTTGGTGATCGTCGCGTCGGAGCCGCCGCCGAGGAAGAGGCCGCCCGCGTGGGCGCCGGTCGCGTTGTTGGCGAAGGTCGAGGCGACCAGGGTGAGCGGCACGCCCTCGTGGTAGACGGTCCCGGTGCCGCCGCCCGGGCTATCGTTCATGTCGTTGTCCGCGAAGGTGCAGCGGTCGAAGCGGGCGCCGGTGCCCTCGAGGTTGTAGGAGAAGAACGCGGAGCCGTGGACCTTGGCGTGGTTTTGCACGAAGACCCCGCCGCAGATCACGAAGTCGATCGGGTCGTCGAGCCACATGCGGTCGATGTAGAGCCCGCCGCCGTTGCCGTACTGCCCGCTCTCCGCCCAGGTGGTCGCCGCGTTGCCGGTGAAGGTGCAGTCGACCACCTGGAGGTTGGTGCTCCGCGAGAGGACGGCGCCGCCGGTCGAGCCCGAGTTCTCGGCGAAGTAGGTCCCCGAGAGGATCGCCTCGGTGAGGCCGCCGGCGTAGATCGCCCCGCCGCCGACGTCGTGATCCTCGCTCTCCGAGACGTTGTCGAGGAAGGCGGAGTCGATCACCTTGAGGGTGCCGAACCAGGGCATCAGGAGGCCGGCGCCGCTCTCGTTCTCCGAGCCGGCGGCGACCCGGCCGTCGCGGATCGTGATCCGCTGGACGACGACGTCGGCGTAGTTGGCCGCCTCGAGCACCCGCACCTTGTTGCCGCCGCTCAGGGTGATCACGCCGCCGCCGTCGACGATCACCGCGCCCGCCAGGGGGAGCGAGGCGGTGAGGGTGATCGTGTGCTCGCCGCCGCAATCAAAGGTGATCGTCCCGCCGCCGTCGGCCTGGTTGACGGTCGCCGCCGCGGCCTGGAGGGCGGCCTCGGTGCACGAGGCCGGCGTGCCGTCGCCGACGACGACGACCTCGCCCGCGGGATCGACCGGCGCGAGGCGGCCGGGGCAGCCGCTCGCCGGCGTCCCGCCGTCGCCGGGTCCGGTGTCGCCGCCGGTCTCGGTGTCGCCGCTGCTGGTGCTGGGGGTGGTGGTGCTGGCCGACGTGGTGCCGGCGCTGGTGGTGCCGACGCTGGTCGCGTCGCCGCCGCTCATCGTCCCGTCGCTCGACTCGGAGCCGCCGCCGGTCGTCGTCCCCGCGCTGGCGCTGGCGCTGGCGCTGGCGTTGGTGGCCTGGCCGCTGCTGCTCGCGCTCTCGCTCCCGTCATCCCCATCGGGGCCGCCAGCGCAGCCCGCGATCCCCAGCGCCGCGATCGCAAAAATCGATCCCAGCGCGCCAACCCGCGTTGAACCCACCATCGCGCCATCGTAGCAGGCGGGGCCGCGCGCAGACGCGCGGGCGAGCGTTCGGGCGCGCGTCTCCGAGACCCCGAAAGTCCTGCAGGCTTCGGCGCACTCGGTTCGCTTCCCTCGCTCTCGGCCATCGACGAAGGTCTGGCGGCCGCGCGCCCCCTCGCGCCCCCTCGCACCCTCACATCGGCGCCGCGGCGACGCAGGAGTTCGAAGACGATGCCGACGATCAAGCACCCCCTCTCGAAGTGGCTCGCCGACCTCGGAGAGCGCCTCCCCCAGGCCCTGCCGATCTACCGGTCGAAGCCGGTCGAGCGCGGCCCGGAGCAGATTAAGGCGCTGGCCGAGCGCCTCAAGGTCCGCGGTGAGCTCCAGCAGCCGGACAAGGAGCGCACGCTGGTGGTCGACGGCCGCCGGGTGCTGATCCACTACAACCAGAGCGGCGGCTTCCGCTTCGCCGACCTCAGCGCCAAGGAGGCGCCGCACGAGCGCAAGGTCGCGCTCCCCTCGGTCGACGAGGCGCGCGAGCGGGCCGAAAAATTCCTCAAGGAGCAGGGCTGGCTGCCAGAGGGGGCGAAGATCGATCACGCGGCGGTGATCAGCGCCGAGCTGGCGAGCGGCCCCCGCCACGCCGAGCGTCGGGAGATCCCGCAGGTGATCGGCGTCGACTTCCGCCTCCACCTCGGCGCCCATACGACCTACGGGCCGGGCGCGAAGATCAAGGTCGAAATCGGCGATCGCGGCGCGGTCGTCGGGGTCTTCCACGCGATCCGCGACTTCGAGAAGATCGGCGAGGCGAAGGTCCGGCCGGCCAAGGACCTCGCGCGGATCCTCGGCCTCCGCCTCGGCCGCTCCCTCGACGCGATCGAGCTCGAGGGCGCGCTGATGGCCTACTACTGCGAGTCGCCAGCGCTCGATCGCCGGATCGCCCAGCCGGTCCATGTCCTCACCCTCGGGACGATCACCAAGGGCCGCGGCGGCGCGCGGATGGTCTCGTACATGACCCACCCGCTGCCGGTCACCGACGCCGCGCCGCTGGTGGCGATCCCGACCCGCGGCGAGGGGCCGATCACGATCGACGAGGGCAAGGCGCTCCACCTCGGGGCCGAGGTCTCGGGCGGCCGGGGGGCGATCCGCTACCGCTGGAGCTCGAACTTCGCGGGGCCGCTCGGCGAGGGGCCGGAGCTCAAGACGGACGCGCTCAAGGCGGTGATCCGCGAGGGCAAGCCGGTCGCCCACACCGTCAAGGTCACGATCACCGACGCCGAGGGCAATGAGGACAGCGATCAGGTGATGGTCGCGGTCAAGGGCGAGGGGCTCCGGCTCCAGCCGATCGATCCCCACCGGATCGTCGTCGGCGAGCGGATCATCGCCACCCCGGGGATCGCCCGGCCGACGGTGGTGCCGGACGACGACCCCTACGTCGGCGTCGAGTGGTGCAACCTCTACAACGGCGCGCCGGGGCTCGGCGACATCTCCGGCACCGACAACAGCGCGGAGGGCTTCGCCCGGGTGATCCGCGGGCTCTCGGGCTGGTCGCAGCGCTTCGACTGGGGAACAACGCGGCCTGGGAGCAGGACTTCAAGCGGGTCGGCGCGCCCGGGGGCGGCACCGACACCTACTGGGCCGACCACGTCCACTTCGCCTTCTTCGCGGGCCACGGCTCGCCCGGTCGCTTCTACTTCGGCTCGACCGTCGACGACCACGAGATGCGGGCCGAGGACGCGACCTGGGGCGACGGGATCCTCAACTGGATCGTCCTCCACGCCTGCCAGACGATGCGGAACAACTTCGGCTGGACGGTGTGGTGCGACGCCTTCAAGGGCCTCCACCAGATCTTCGGCTTCCACACCAACACCGAGGGATCGAGCCCGCCCCTCGGCGAGCGCTTCGCCCTCTGGTCGTCCTTCGTGATGCCGATCATCGGCGGCGGCACCAGCCTCTTCACCCTCCGCGAGGCCTGGGCGATCGCCGCCCAGGAGTGCTTCGACGCGAGCGTCGAGTACGCGTCGATCTACGCCGGTCAGAGCGGGACCGACACCCACAACGATCACCTGCCGGGCTTCGGGCACGTGAGCGCTGACCCGAGCTCGCCGAACTTCTGGGTCTACCAGAAGTCGAGCTGCTAGCTAGGTGGCCGTGGCGGTGTGGGAGGGCTCCAAGCGGAGCGCTCCCACACCCTCACCCCGGCGGCGCGACCCGGCGGTAGCGGCCCTCCATGAAGAGGGCCCACTCTCCCTCGGGCGGCGCCGCGAAGATCTTGAAGGTGTAGGCGTCGGGCCCCTCGAAGGCGTAGACGTAGCGGCTGCGCCCGTGGTCGTGGCTGTTCTCGAAGGTGAGCGTGTCCCCCTCCCAGGTCCCGAAGGTCGGGCGCGGGCTCATGCCCATCGAGTCGAACCAGAACATGGTGTAGCGCTCGCGGTGCGGGTCGTAGCCGTAGACGCCGTGGCCGCGGAAGAAGACCGCGCCCTCGCGGGCCTCCTCGTACTCGGTGATCAGGAACATCCCGTCGACGCCGATCCGCGCCGAGAAGCGGCCGCTCGCGGTCTTGCGCTCGGGCGCCCAGGGGGAGGGGTGGAGGATCTCCTCGCCGCGCCACTCGCCGACGAAGGCGGCGAGGCGGGCGTGGTGCGGGGTCGGGCGGGGCATCTCCATCGCCCGAGGGTAGCGCGCGCGGACCCGCGCTTGCCGGCGGAACGCCGTCAATTTTCGGCCGGCGGGGCGCTCGCTACTCGGGGAGGAGGGCGCCCGGCGTCAGGTCGAAGGTGTAGGGCATCGGCGTCTCGCCGCCGGTCAGCGAGATGTTGAAGCGCCAGCTCGCCGCCTTCTCCTCGATGCACTTGTTCAGCGCCGCGACCTGGAGGGTGCTCCGCTGCTCGTCGAAGGTGACCTTCTTGACGCCGCCCTGACCGTCGATGATGAACGTCGTCTTGACCCGCCCGGTCTCGCCGCCAGCGCTCGACTGGTGGCAGGCGACGACCTCGGGGACGTGCTCCTCGACCACCCGGTTGAAGTTGGAGACGTCGAGGTAGGGCGACTCCTCCTCCTCGGCCTCGTCCGCGAGCGGGCCCTCGTCGTCGGCGGGGTCGCTGGGGGCCGCGGTCGCGTCCGGCGGGGATGCGGACTCCTCCTTCTTGCAGCCGAAGGCGGCGAGGGTGAGGACGGCGACGAGCGCGATCGGAGGGCGTCCGCGGGTCATGGCGCGACCCTACCACAGGCGCGGCGAGGGCCGCCGTGGTCGACCCGCGCTCGGCGTCGCGGCGGCGGGCGATCGAGTCCCAGGGCGCGAGGTGGCGCGCAGCACCTCGCGGGCCGCGACGGGGTCGAGTGACCCCGCGTGCGAGCACCCGCCCGGGCGTGCGGTCGCGCCCGGCGACGTGCTACGAAGGAGCGACGATGCCCGCTCGCCTCGCCCCGCTCGCGCCGCTCCTCTCGCTCGCGCTCCTCGCCTGCAGCGGCGGGCCGCCGGCGGCGAGCAGCGCGGGGACGAGCGGCGACGGGACCAGCGGCGCAGACACGGGGAGCAGCGGCGACGCGGGCACGGGCACCGCCACCGGCACGGGGAGCGGCGGCGAGGACGACGAGCCCTACATGTGGCCGGACGAGGCGCTGGTCGAGCTCGTCGATCCCTTCATCGGCAGCGGCGGCCTCGGCTACCGGGTCGGGACGATCAACCCGGGCGCGACCCGCCCCTTCGGGATGGTCAAGCCGGGGCCCGACACCGGCCTCGCGCAGATCCAGCTCTCGTTCCTCAACTGCACCGGCTACCACTACGATCAGACCCACGTCTGGGGCTTCAGCCACGCCCGGATCAACGGGATGGGCGTCCCCGACTACGGCTCGGTGCTGATCACCCCGACCACCGGGATGAGCGAGGCGAAGGCCGCCCGGGCCGGCGCGCGCTCGGCCTTCGATCACGGCGAGGAGGAGGCGTCGCCCGGCTACTACGCGGTCCGCCTCGCCGACGCCGGCGTCCGGGCCGAGCTCAGCGCGACCGATCACGTCGCCCTCCACCGCTACACCTGGGAGGATCCGGCCGCCGACGCGACCGTCGTCCTCGACCTCGGCTACAACCCGGCCGACGGCGCCTCGCCGGCGGGCGCGGTGACGATCGATCCCGACGGCCAGACGATCCGCGGGACGATGACGGTGATGGGCGGCTACTCCAATCGCCTCGGCGGGGTCCCGACCCACTTCGTCGCCCGCTTCTCGCGGCCCTTCGCCGGCTTCGGGGTCTGGGGCGATGATCAAGTCCTGGCCGAAGGGACAGCCTCGCAGGAGGGCGCGGCGATCGGCGCCTGGGCCTCCTTCGACCTCGATCCCGGCGACCCGCGGGTCGAGGTCGCGCTGGCGATCTCCTACGTGTCGATCGACCAGGCGGCGGCGAACCTCGCCGCCGAGGCGCCGACCACCGACTTCGACGGCGTCCGGGCGGCGGCGGCGACCGCCTGGGAGGGCGAGCTGCGGCGGGTGCGGGCGCTCGGGGGCACGGACGACGAGCGGACCCGCTTCTACACCGCGCTCTACCACGCCTTCCTCGCGCCGACGCTCTTCTCGGAGGCCGACGGCTGGTACCGCGGCTTCGACGGCGAGGTCCACCAGGCCGACTACCGCTACCACAGCGACTTCTCGCTCTGGGACACCTACCGGACCCTCCACCCGCTCTTCAACCTGATCCAGCGCGATCGCCAGGGCGAGATGATGCGCTCGCTGGTGACGATGGCCGCGGAGGGCGGCGACCTGCCGAAGTGGCCGCTCGCCTTCGGCTACACCGGCGGGATGGTCGGGACGCCGGCGGACATCGTCCTCGCCGACGCCTACCTCAAGGGGATCGCCGGCTTCGACGCGGCGGAGGCCTACGCGGCCGCCCGCCTCCACGCGACCACGCCGCGCCCCAACGCCGGCCGCGCGGGCGTCGAGGGCTACCGCGCCCGCGGCTGGGTCGCCAGCGACGAGGCCTCGTCGGCGGCCTCCCGCACCCTCGAGTTCGCCCACGCCGACTTCGCCCTCGGGGAGATGGCCGCCGCCCTCGGCGAGGCGGAGGACGCCGCCGACTTCGCCGTGCGGGCGCAGAGCTACAAGAACCTCTGGGAGCCCGAGCTCGGCTTCCTGATCGGCCGCCGCGCCGACGGGAGCTTCGAGAGCGCGGGCTTCGATCCCTTGACCTGGCAGGGCTACTACGCCGAGGGGACCGCCTGGCACTACCTCTGGATGGTCCCCCACGACGTCGATGGCCTGGCGGCGCTGATGGGCGGGCGCGCGGCCCTGCGGGCGCGCCTCGCCGACTACTTCGAGGTCTCGAAGGCGTTCCTCGAGGGGCCGGAGTACACGCCGCTCGAGCCGGTCCCCTACTACTGGCACGCCAACGAGCCCTCGCTCCACGCCGCCCACCTCTTCACGGCCGCCGGCGATCCGGCGTCGGCCCAGCGCTGGATCGCCTGGGCCGCGGCCGCCACTACGGGAGCGGCGCCGACGGCCTCCCGGGGAACGACGACGCCGGGACCATGAGCGCCTGGTACGTCTGGTCGGCGATCGGCCTCTACCCGCTGCCGGGCGATCCGCGCTACTGGATCTCCGCGCCGATCTTCGAGCGCCTCGAGCTCGACCTCGGCGACGCGGCCGCGCCCGATCGCCGGCTCTCGATCGTCGCCGACGGGGCGGGCCCCGGGATGATCTACGTCGCCGGCGCGTCGTGGCGGGGCGAGCCCCTCGATCGGCCGTGGATCACCTGGGAGGAGCTCGCCGCCGGCGGCACCCTGCGGATCGAGCTCGCGTCGCAGCCGACCGCCTGGGGGGCTGATCGCGCCGCAGATGTTCACCGCCTGGGGAGCTGATCCCGCAGCCTCGGGGGCCTTCGCGCCTCGCCGGAGCTTCGCGGCGAGCTGTGGGTGGGCTACGATGGGGTGATGCGCGGGCGAGCGCTCTCCTGGGTCGGTCCGCTCGTGGCCTTCGGCGCCGTCGTCGTCGCGCCGACGGTGACGTCGGCGTGCAGCTGCATCTCCAACGGACGGCCCGTCCTCTACGTCGGCGCCGGCAACCGCCTCCCCGCGGGCGAGGGCGGGATCGCCTGGTACGAGGATGAGTCCGCGGAGCTCGATCCCGCCCGCTTCCGCCTCGAGTCGATGGACGAGGAGGGGAATTGGGTCGAGGACACCTTCACCCTCCGTGAGCATTCGCCCGGGGTCCGCGAGATGACGCCGGCGCACCCCCTCCGGACCCGCTTTCGCGTGTCGATGCGGTACTCCACCAGGGGCCTGGAGAGGTGGGGGGCGGGGCCCCAGGAGCCCCTCTCGGTGGTCGAGGAGATCGAGCGGAGCGACGTGGCGCTCGATGGAAGCGCGCCCATCGGGCTCCGCGTCGGCGCGCAGAGGGTCTCCAAGCTCTCGGTGCTCACCCTCAGTGGGAGCTGCAGCCGGAGGATCCGCGCCGCGTCCGTCCGGATCAAGGCGAAGCTCCCGCCCGCGCTCGATCCCTTCCTCGGCTATCTCCTCGTCGAGACCTACGTCGACGGCCGGCTCTGGCGACCGCGCGCGAGCCTCTGCGAGGATCTCCCGCGCGGCCGCAGCTGGCTCTCCAAGGCCAAGGGCCCCGGCGTCGACGTCATCTTCAGCCAGTGCCCGGGCGAGCTCGGCGAACCCCCGTCGATGACGAGCGCGCCGTTGTTTGGCGATCCGGACGGGACGAGCTTCCACGGCGTCGCCCCGGGCGACCACCACGTCCAAATGATCGTCTCGTCGCCGGACGGCCGCTTTCAAGTGACGTCGGAGGCCGTACGTGTGCACCTCAGCTGTGACAGGGGCTCGACGCGATCGACCCCTCTCCCGCCACCGCATCCGCCGGCGGCGCGAGGTCGCTGCGCGATCGATGACTCGCCGATGCCCGCGGGCGCGTCGCTCCTGGCGGTGCTCCTGGCGGTCACAGCTCGACCGCGTCGGCGAGGCCGCGGATCGTCCCGCTGAGCGGGGAGCTGCGGCGGCCTCGTGGTCGCAGTACAGGATGTCTCAAGGGTCAGGTTATGTGGGGCGCTCAGGGCCCGTCGCCGGCGCGGGTGCCGAAGAGGCGAAACGCCGGGATCGTCGGCCGCTTCGGCGCGCTGCGGATCTCGGTCGCCATCTCGGGATCGGCCTCCTCGCCGTCGAAGGTGATCTCCTGGGTGTCACCCCGCTGGGCGATGACCGCGTCGGCCTCGCTCGCGGCGTCGGCGTCCCCGGCGTCCTCGGGCGTCGGCGCCCTCGTCCTCGGGATCGGCCGCGCCTCGCTCGCGGGCGCCTCGCTCGCGGGCGCGGGCTCGGGCGTGATCACGCGCTCCTCCGCCGGTCGGCAGGCTGCGCTGAGGAGGGCGGCGAGGGCGAGGAGGGCCGGTCGGGTGCGCATGGGGGACCTTCAACGGACGGGCGCGCCCGCCGGTCTCGCGCCCCCCGAGTCGGCGGGCGCGGTCGCGTAGAGGCGGAGATCGGCGTCGTCGCCCGGGATCCGCACATGGCCCTCGAGGTGCATCCCGAGGGCCTCGAGGACCCGCTGCGAGGCCCGGTGCTCGTCGGTGGTGATCGCCAGGATCCGCCGGAGCCCGAGGGCGTCCTCGGCCCACTCGAGGGCCGCGCGGCCGGCCTCGCGGGCGAAGCCGCGGCCGCGGCCCGCCGGCAGGAGGGCGTAGCCGAGGTCGGGGGCGTCGAGGGTCGCCCGGCGGTAGAGCCCGCAGATCCCGATCGGCCCGCGCTCGCCGAGCCGCTCGATCGCCCAGGGGCCGAAGCCGTGGGCCTCGTAGCTCGCCCAGGCGCCGTTCCGGAGGTAGGCGAGCGCGGCCGGCCGATCGCGGATGCCGCGGTCGCCGACGAAGCGGATGAAGTCGGGGTCTCCGTAGAGGGCGATCAGGAAGTCGACGTCGCCCTCGACCAGGGGGCGGAGGCGGAGGCGGGCGCTCATCAGGATCGGCGGCGGGCTCATCGCTTCGGGGCCTCCTCGGCGGGCGTGCGGGCGCCGCGGATCGCCGCGGCGACCAGCGCGGTCGCCCGCTCAAAGCGCGGGCGGGCGGCCGCGCTGACCTTGAACTCATCGTGATCGGCGATCCAGCAGCGGGCGCCCTCCCAGCGGAGGGTGAGCGACTCGCCGCCGCGGTGGGGCGAGGCGCCCCTCGAGGTGCTCGACCTCGACGCGGTCGAGCGCGAGGGCAGCGAGCTCGCCGTAGAGCGCGTCGAGCTCGGCGGGGCCGAGGAGCGTGCAATCGAGCGGCCCCGGATCGAGGTGGAAGTGGGGCCACTCGAAGGTGCAGCCCTCCGCGGCGATCCCGTAGGTCGTCGTGTCCTCGGGATCGTAGCCGTAGCGCTCCAGGGTGATCTCAAAGCCCGGCGGGCGGGCGCTCGGCAGCGGTCGGCAGGGGCGCGTCGCGCGGGTTGACCAGGCGGGCGCGGGGATCGGCGGTCGGGCGATCGACCTCGCCGCGGCGGTAGCGATCGATGAAGTCCTGGGCCTCGGCCCGCTCGGCGTCGCTGAGGCCCCCCGGGTCGGGCGCAGGCGCAGGGGCAGGGGCAGGGGCGGAGCTCGGCCGCGCGACCTCGCCGGCCGGCTCCGCCCCGCGGCAGGCGACGAGCGCCAGCGCGAGCGTCAGGGCCGTCGCCGGGTCGCGCTTCGCCGAGTGGATCATTAACCCATCATCGCTCGCTTCGCGCTCCCCCGCCAGGCCGGGCTGGCGGGGGCCTCGGTGGTGGTCGCCGCGTCAGCGGAGCATGATCGCGTAGTCGTAGGCCTTGCCGTTCGGCGCCGACCAGTTCGAGTTGCCGCAGCCGTTGTTGTTGCAGGAGCCGGCCGAGAAGGTCGCGGTGTCGGTGCCGAAGTGGCCGGTGCCGCCGTAGCAGGGCGCCCACCCCGACTGCGCCTCCGAGGAGGTGCGGATCGCCTGGCCGTTGCAGGTCTTGCCGCTCCCGTAGTTCTGGCCGCAGCAGTAGTTCATGTCGTGCCAGTTGCCGAGGCCGCCGCCGTTGTTGTCGGAGGGGATCGCCTCGTGGGAGCCGATCCGGTCGCCGTCGGGGGAGCCGGAGGCGCCGCTGGTGCAGAGGCCGCCGGTGGCGACGCAGTGGTTGGCGTAGAGCTTGGTCGAGAGGCGAACCAGCCGCTCCTGGTTCCAGACGTTCGCGGTGTCCTGGGCCAGGACCATCGACCCGATCAGGACGTTGTCGGCGCCCTTCATGTGGGTGAGCATCGCGTCGGTCGTCGCCTTCTTGAAGCTCTTCCAGCCGACGACCGAGCCCTCCTCGTGGACGATCAGGAGGAGCTCGGTCGCGCCGGTGTACTTCGACCAGGCGAGGCTGACGTGGTCGCTGGTGAGGGCGGTGCCGGCGCTGCCATGGGCGCTGCCGTCGGTCCACTTCGGGTTGGCCCACCACATCACGTGGCCGTCCGAGGTGTCGAGGTTGAGGACCAGGGTCCAGCCGCCCTCGTTGGTCTCCATGTCGCAGTGGACGTCGAAGGGATCGTCGCCGCCCTCGCCGTCGAGGTCGATCGTGTAGACCCCCGAGGCCGCGTTCGGGTCGCTCGCCTTGATCGCCCCGCAGCTCTTGGCGATCGCGCATGCGCCCCCGCTGCAGAAGCCGCTCATGCAGTCGCCGCCGCCGACGCACGCCTTGCCGACGTCGCAGGGCGAGCAGCCGCCGCCGCAGTCGACGTCGCTCTCGTCGCCGCTGACGATCGCGTCGTCGCAGGCCGGCGCCTTGCAGAGGGTCGTGCACGCGTCGCTGTTGTCGGCGTTGCCGTCGTCGCAATCGTCGACGCCGGCCTGGACGAAGCCGTCGCCGCAGGTCGCGTTGACGCAGGTCGGCAGGCAGGCGTCGGTGCTGTCGTCGTTGCCGTCGTCGCACTCCTCGCCGGGCTGGACGAGGCCGTCGCCGCAGCTCGCCGGGGCGCAGGCGTTGGTGCACTCGTCGTCGTCGACGTCGTTGCCGTCGTCGCAGGCCTCGCCGGGCTGGACGAAGCCGTCGCCGCAGACCGCGTTCTTGCAGGCGGTGGTGCAGAGCCCCTGGTCGTTGTTCTCCGCGCCGGCGTCGCACTCCTCGCCCTCGTCGACGTTGCCGTCGCCGCAGACCGGCGCCGGGCCGGTGGTCCCGCTGGTGCTGGTCTCGACGGAGCCGGTGCTCGACCCCGAGGTGCCGCCGGTCGACGAGGTGTCGCCGCTGCTGCCGCTGGTCGACGTCGTCAGCCCGCCGGAGGTGCTGGTCGTCGCCGTCATGGCGACGCTGGTGCTGCCGCTGCCGCCGTCGTCGCCGCCGCTGCAGCCGACGATCAGCGCGACGCTGAGAGAGACGAACGAGAGAGCGCTGGATCCCCGATGATTACCCATAGTCCACCCCATGAAGCTCCCAGGATACCAGGGGGCTGAAGGCGACGATCTCGGGATCCTCCACCCGGCTCGCGGGCCAGGTCGGCGGCGCGCTTCAGCGCACGATCGCGGGGTGTCCCTTGAGCCAGGCGTCGACCTTCTCGAGATCGCGCGCGCTCCCCTCGGGGTGGGCGGCGAAGCCGGCGCGGGCCTCCTCGGCGAGCTCGCGCGCGCGCGCGCGCGCGCGCTGGCTGCGGTCGTCGCCGAGCGCGCGCGCGAGGATGAAGCGGGCGTCGGCGAGCTCGCTGGCCTCGGTCGACGCCCGCTGCCGGAGCTCGAGCGCCCGCTCGGCGAGCGGGATCGCGTCGCGGAGCTTGCCGCGCTCGACCGCGACCTCGGCGAGGCCGCCGAGGGGGAAGGCGGTCCGCGGGTGATCGACGCCGAGGCTCGCCTCGCGGATCTCGAGCGCCCGCCTGAAGAGGCGCTCGGCGTCGTCGAGGCGGCCCTCGTCGATCGCCAGGTCGGCGAGGCCGAGGAGGGGGAAGGCGACCTTCGGGTGATCGGCGCCGAGGCCCTCCTCGCGGGTGGCGAGCGCCTCCTCGAGGAGCGCGCGGGCCTCGTCGCGGCGGTCCTGGCGGAGGAGGCAGGTGGCGAAGTTGTAGAGGAGGGTGGTGACGAGCTGGTGGTCGCGCCCGAGGGCGCTCTCGCGGATCTCGATCGCCCGGCGGTAGAGCGCCTCGGCCTCCGCCCAGCGGCCGTGCTCGCAGGTCGAGACCGCGAGGTCGTTGAGCATGAAGGCGAGGCGCGGGTTCTCGGGGCCGTAGGCCCGCTCGGTGAGGCGGAGCGCCTCGCGGGTCGCCGCCTCGGCGGCCGCCTCGTCGCCGAGATCGCCGAGGATCATCGCCAGGCTCTGGAGGACCGGCGCGAGCTTGGGGTGCTCGTCGCCGTAGGTCCGGCGCGCGCTGGCGAGGGCGAGCTCGCCGTGCTCGCGGGCGCCCTGGTAGTCGCCGGCGAGGCGGAGCGTCAGCGAGAGCGCCTCGTGGACGTGGCCGGCCTCGGAGGAGTCGGCGCCGTACTCGGCCTCGGCGAGGGCGAGCGCCTCGCGGTAGCGGGCGACGGCGTCGGCGTAGCGCCCCGCCTTCTCGTCGAGGGCGCCGAGGTTCTTGAGGCGGAAGAGGTCGTCGCCGGGGACCAGGCCGCGGCGGCGGGCGACCGCGGTCGCGTTGTCCTGCCAGATCATCGCCTGGGGGTGGCGCTCGACCACGTCGGCGAGGACCCGCGGGAGGTAGCCGGCGGCCCGCACCGCGATCTCGTCGTGATCGCTGGCGAGCGCGGCATGCCAGGCGGCGACGAACTCGATCTCGGCGTCGGCCTCGTCGCCGATGATCTCGCGGACGAGGCCGCGGCGGAGGTGGGCCTCGGCGATGAGCGGGAGGTACTCGGTCGCCTCGGCGCGGGTCAGCGCCTGGTCGGCCGCGTCGACGATCTCGCGCGGGCGGCCGGCGTCGGCGACCGCCTTGATCCGGGCGAGCTCGTCGCGGACCGCCTCGACCTCGGCGGCGATCGCCGGATCGGTCGGCGGGGCGACGCGATCGCGGAGCACCGCGTCGGCGTCGCACTCGCGGATCGGCGTGAGGGCGGCGCTCGCCTCGATCGCGTGGTCGACCGCCGCGGCCCCGCCGGCGGCGAGCGAGTCGACGAGCGCGCCGATCTCGCGGCGACGGTCGCGGAGGCAGGCGAGGCGGCGGTCGAGGAGCTCGGTCGAGTGCTGGTGACGGACGTAGGTGTCCTCGCAGGCGGCGACGCTCGCCGCCCGCCACTTGGTCGCCTGGGCGTCGATCCGGGCGCGCGCGCGCGACCAGGTGTCGGCGGCGTGGGGGAGCCCCGAGGCGATCAGCGCCTCGCCGACCTCGTCGGCGCGGGCCTCGCTCCAGACCTCGTCGATCCCCGGTCGACGCCCTCGCAGGGATCCTCGGCCGGGGGGCGGCGACCGGCCGCAGGAGGTTGCCGACGAGGGCCGCGCCGACCGCGAGCGCGCCGAGCCCCGCGAGGCGTCGGCGGCGGATCCCGGGGTCGTCGGCGAGCGCGGCGAGGAGCGCGTCCATCTCCTGCCAGCGCTCGCGCGGATCGGGCTCGAGGCCGCGGAGGACCACCCGTCGGAGCCAGGGCGGGATCTTGACGCCGCGCGGCGGCTCGCGGAGCTCGCCCTTGATGATCGCCCGCGCGAGCGCCTGGCCGCGGCCGGCGAAGGGGCGCTCGCCGTAGAGCGCCTCGTAGAGCGAGACGCAGAAGGCGAAGATGTCGCCGCGCTGATCGACGGGCTGGCGGAGGTGCTGCTCCGGCGCCATGTAGGCCGGGGTCCCGACCAGCGCGCCGGCGACCGTGAGGGTCGCGTCGTCGAAGCCGCCGCTCGCGTCGGCGGTCGGCGCCCGCGCGGCCTCGGCATCGGCGCCGCTCCGCGCGAGCCCGAAGTCGACCACCCGCACCCGGCCGTCGCGGCCGACGATCGCGTTGTCCGGCTTGAAGTCGCGGTGGACGAGCCCCGCCGCGTGGGCGGCCGCGAGGCCGCGGCCGGCCTCGATCCAGCGGCCGAGGACGTCGCGCCAGCTCCGGGGCGCCGCCTTGTACCAGGCCCGGAGGTTGTCGCCGTCGATCAGCTCCATCACCAGGTAGATCTGGCCGCTCTCCTCGCCGACCTCGTAGATCTGGACGATGTTGGGGTGGGAGAGCTTGGCGAGCGCCTGGGCCTCGCGGCGGATCCGGGCGCGGCCTGCGGTCCCGCCGTCGGCCCGCGTGCTCAGGACCTTGATCGCGACCTTGCGATCGAGCTCCTCGTCCTGGGCCGAGAAGACCACCCCCATCCCGCCCTCGCCGAGGACGTTGAGGAGGCGGTAGCGTCCGAGGCGGGTCTGGGAGCCGGCGCCGAGGCGGGTGCGGAGGACCAGCGGGAGCACCTCGCTGGCGAAGTCGCCGGTTGGATCGCCGCTGAAGGAGCCGCCCTGCGCGAGGCTCTCGGCGCTCGGGGCCGCGTCGTCGTCGCGCTCGCTGACGACCCGGGTCGCCGAGTCCTCGGCGTCGTCGCGCTCGCCGACGACCCGGGTCGCCGAGTCCTCGGCGTCGTCGATCGACCCTCCGCTCGGCTCGCTCACGGCGGCCAAGGATCGCAGCAAGGGCGGCGCCTCGGCAACGCCGCGATCGCCGACGTCCGGGCGCCGGCGCGCCGCCCGGGCGCCTGGACGCGCGGATGGGGCGCGCTGCTTGGGGCCTGCTGGGGTCGCGTTGGGGGAGAGAGGCCGCGGCGCGAGCTATCCGTTGAAGACCCCCGCCGCCCTAGAAGTGAGCGCTGATCACCGTCGTCCCCGGCTGCCGGCTCGCGCCCTCGGCGGTCATCGAGAGGACCGCGGTCCCCGGCTCGAGGCCGAGCTGGGCCGAGAGGTCGATCTCCGGGAGGTCGATCCCGCCGAGGCCGCCGCCGCCGAGGGCCATGATCACGGTGTCGATGAGGCCCTTCTCGAGCTGGCTGGCGATCAGCGACTCGGCCTCGATCATGTTGTCCTCGTTGGCGTTGAGCTCGGTGCGGATGTCGACGACCTCGGGGATGCCGATCGAGATGCTCTTGCCCTCGGCGGCGATCTCGAGGCGGACGACCATCGACGTGAAGGCGGTGAAGGTCATCGGCTTGTCGAGGACGACGAGGCTCGCGTCGAAGCGGAGGTCGCCGATCGTCGCCAGGAGGAGCTTGGGGTCCTTGCAGTCGGAGGCGGTCGGCGCGAGCATCCCCGAGGCGAGGAAGTTGTTGACCTTGACCGAGGCGCTCTCGGCGAGCTCGGGAGGGACCTCGAACTCGAGGAGGCCGCCCCGCCAGGCGCCGTAGAGGACCTGGTTGATCATGTCGTCGGCGAGGCCGATCTCGACCTCGGCGGCCATCGGCAGGGTGAGGACCTCGTCGCTCGAGCCGCAGCCGACCCGGCTCGGCACCCCCTCGTTCTTGTGGGGGGTGACGTCCATCGTGAAGTAGCCGCCGCCCTTCTGGACGATCTTGCCGCCCTGCGGCGGCGACGGGTCGGGCGGGGCGACGCCGTCGTTGAAGATCGTGTCGGCGAACTCGGTGACCAGGTTGACCGGGATCTTGGTCCCGCCGCCGCCGAGCTCCGGGAGCTCGAAGAGCGCGTTGACCTCGAGGGTGTTGAGCGCGGTCGCCAGGGCGGGCCCGAGCTGGGTCTCGATCGTCGTGTCGAGCTGGGTGACGATGTCGTTGACGATCCCGTTCATGATGAAGGGCTTGATGATCCCGAGGAGGAAGTTGGTCCAGGCGTTGTTCGACCAGATGTCGACGTCGTCGGCCTTGAGGGTGGTCTCCGAGGAGAGCACGGTGACCACCACCTGACCCTGGGCGTCGACCCAGATCATCGTGTCGGCCTGGACCTCGATGGTGTCGATCTTGAGGCCGCCGGTCCCGTCGCCGCCGAGGAGGATGCAGGCCGGGGTCGTGCAGTCGAACTTGAGGTCGCCGACGACGTCCTTGAGGGCGGCCGAGAGGAAGAGGCCGCCGTCGGTCCCCTGGAGGCCGACCTTGGTCGAGCCGAAGGTCATCTTGGTCAGGTAGACGTCGTAGCCGGCGGTGCTGGTGATCGGCGTCTTCGGGTCGAGGAGCGCGGCGATGTCGAAGTTGGCGAGGGCGATCCCGAGGACCGAGGCGATGTCGTCGGCCGGCGCCGAGTTGTCGCCGTCGTCGAGGGCGGCCTGCGAGAGGTAGAAGGCGAGCCCCTCGGGGACCATCTGCTCGCCGGGGACCTCCGGCTGGCGGTACTCGGTCGACCAGAGGAAGGACTGGACCCGGCGTCGGGTGGAGCCGAGGACGTCGACCGCGTTGAAGTCGAGGATGTTGCCGCCCGGGGTGGCGAGCACGTCGTGGGTGAACTTGCCCTCGCCGTCGATCTCGAGCGGCGCGCCGTTGAGGGTGAGCTCGGTGATCCCGCCGGCCGGGCCGAGGACCTGGCCGCTCACCGTGACCACCGGCGTGCCCGGGGTGCCCTTGAGGGTCGAGCCGCGCGGCGGGTAGTCGACGATGATCTGCGGGCGGCAGGCGTTGGAGACCACGGCCTCGACCAGGCACTCGCCGTTGCCGGCGCAGCGGTTGGCGGTGCAGGGGTTGTCGTCCTCGCACTGGGCGTCGTCGACGCAGAGGCCGCTGCCGGTGGTCTCGCTGGTCGCCCCGGTCGTCGAGGTCGAGGTCTCGCCGTCGCCCTCGGTCGCGCCGGTCACCACCGTCGAGTCGTCGCCGCAGGCGGCGAGGAGGAGGCCAACGAAGAGGGCGGAGGCGGCGGGTCGGCGCATTCGGGCAATCTACCACCGCGTCCGCGCGGGCGGGCGATCGGGCGCGCGCGCCCTGCTAGAGTGAGGCGATGGACGCGACCTCTCCGCCCGGCGATCGAGCCCCGGGGCCGGGCGACGGCGCGCGGGTGATCGGCCCGGGTGAGGGCGGGCGCTGGCGCGGGCGCGGGCTCGACGGCGTCGCGCTCGGCGAGCTCGTCGTCGTCCGGCCGGGGAGGGACGGCGACGCGGGCGGGCGCGCGATCGCCCTGGTGATCGGCCTCGTCGCCGATGAGGTCGAGCTCGCGCCGCTCCGCGGACGCCTGGCGCCCGGCGACCCGATCGCGCCCGCCGGCAGCCTCCGCCTGCCGACCGGGGCGGCCTGGCTCGGGCGCCGCGTCGATCCCCTGGGGGCGCCGATCGACGGCGGGCCGTCCTTCGATGCTGTCCCTGAAAACATGTGTGTTTGGCCATCCAAGAGTGAGGCGCTGATCCGCGGCGGCCGCCTCGAGACCGGGGTCCTCCTCTACGACCTCGGCGCCGCTCGGGCGCTGGGGGACGCGCTCCTGATCCGCGGGGGCGAAGCGGCCGAGCGCTCGGGGCTCGCGGCGGCGATCGCCGGGGCCGCGCGGGCGCGGGGGCGGGCGATCGTGGTTGCTTCGGGGGACGAGTCGCGGTGGCGCGGCGACTGCCGAGGCGAGGGCGTGGGCGAGATCGCCGTGGTCTCACCCGGTCCCGAGGCGGCGCCGCTCGGCCGCGCGCTCGCGCCATGGAGCGCGATCTCGATCGGCGCCGGCCTCCGCGCGGCCGGGCGCGACGCGGTGGTGATCCTCGATCCGCTCCCGGACGCGCCGCCGCCCGCGTGGACCCGCTGGCGCGGCGAGGGCCCGGCGACCGCGATCGAGCGCCTGGTCGACGCCGCGGGGGCGCGCCGCGGGGGCGGGAGCCTGACGCTGATCGCCTGCGCGCGGGCGGGGGAGCGCCTGCCGGCGCCGCTGGTCGAGGCCTTCGACGGGGTCCTCGAGGTCGAGCGCTGGATCGTCGGCCGCCCGCCGCTGCCGCCGAGCTCGCGCCTCCGCTTGCCGGTCGCGGTCGAGCGCGCGGGGCCGGTGGTCGCCGGGATCGCAGCGGCCCTCCTCCTCGCCGAGGAGGCCGAGGACGCCGGCGCGCCGCCGGCGTCCTTCACCGGCGCGGCGGCCCGCGGCCTCGTCCTCCGCGAGGCGCTCCGCCGCGGCGACGAGGCGGCGCCGCCGAGCGCGATCGAGTCGCTCTGCCTCCTCGTCGCCTTCGCCCACCACGGCGCGCTCGATCCACCGGCGGCGGCCCGCCTTCGGTCCCGCCTCCTGGCGGCGTTGCGGGGCGAGCACGCCGAGCTCATGGCGGCGATCGCCGCGGGTCGCCTGACGCCAGCGCTGGTCGATCGCCTCGTGGCGCTCGCCCGCGCGCGCTCGCAGGCGGGGCTCCCCTGAGGCGAAGGGGGGCGGCGCGCGCGCGCGCGCGCGCGACGAGCCGCGGTGGCGCGCGCTCGAGGTCGCGTCTGGACATCGAGGCGACGCCCCGTGAACCTCGTGGCCATGTCGATCCAGCGGAGCTTCTCGCCCACGACCTACAAGATCAGCCGCTACTCGCCGCCGCTCAAGCACTCGGGGTACGAGCGCTTCCTCTTCAGCGGCAGCATCCGGCTGCCGAACCCCGATCAGTCGGCGTCGAGCCCGAAGCTCCCGAAGGCGCGCGCCCTCGCCGTCTACTTCGTCGTCGACGAGGTGACCGACCTGCTCCCCACGCCGAGGTTCAACTTCGACACCGGCGAGGTCGTCGCCTACGTCCACGAGCGCGAGTGGTCCGCCTGGGTCGACCTGGTGCGCAACGAGAAGCCGCTCAGCGTCGGCGTCATCTACTGGAGCGAGAACCTGACGACGGTCGACCTCTCGACCGGGGCCGAGTCGGTCGGCGAGGGCGACGGCTAGCGCGAGGTCGCTAGTCCCGCGGCCTCGCGTATGTCCCAAAGGCCTGGTCGAGGAGCGGCAGCATCCCCGCGAAGTTGCGGTCGTAGTCCCGCGGGTCGGCGCTGTGGTGGACCCGGTGGATCGCCGGCGTGGCGATCCAGGGCTCGAGCCAGGCGAGGCGCCAGCGGAGGTTGGCGTGGAGGAAGGTCGTGTAGGTCTTGCGCAGGAGCACGACCGCGGTGAGGTCGGCGAGCGAGGCGTCGAGGAGCGCGCCCGGGAGACCGACCGCGATCCCGTGGAGGAGGAAGTCGATCGGGTGCTGCCGCCAGGCGACCAGCCAGTGGAGGCGCCGCGGCGCGTGGTGGAGCGCGTGGAGGCGCCAGAGCCAGCCGTTTCGGTGCATCGCCCGGTGGATCCAGTAGCCGGCGAGCTCGGCGAGGACCAGCACGATCACCACCCGGATCGCGGTCGGCGCGGCGCTCTCGGGCATCGCCGCCCGGAGCCCGTCGAGGAGCGGGCCGCCGACCGCCTCCATGAGCATCACGTCGGCGAAGAGGAGGCCGACGCAGAGCGCGACCTCGCGGCGCCCGGGCGCCCAGCGCTCGCGCGCGAACCACCCCTCGAGGGGGAGGAAGAGGCCGGCCATCAGCGCGAGGAAGAGGCCGGTGCCGACGAGGGTGGTGAGCATCGCGTCGATCTCCTCAGTGATCAGTAGCCCTCGAAGCGGCCGAAGAGCTTGCCCTTCTTGCTCTTGCGGCGCTTCTTCTTCTCGACCTTGGGCTCGGCCTCGAGGAGCTCGTCGAGGCTCGGCTGGGGGAGCGGCGCGGCCGCGTCGGGGATCTGGATCGCCGCGGCGTAGAGGGCCGGGCCCGCGCCCTCCTCGCCCAGGAGCGCGTCCTCGTCCTCGTCGATGAGGTCGAGGGCCGCGAGGGCGGCGTCGGCGAGCTCCTCGGGCTCGGCCGCGAGGACGTCGGCGGCGACGATCGTCGCGATCGCCGAGAGCGCGGCCGAGAGGAGGGCGACGCGGAGGAGGTGGGTGAGGGGCGAGGTGCGGGGGGCGGAGGTGAGCGTCTTCATCGGGCCTCGGGTCGACTCAACGCCCGATCCTCCCGATCGATCTTCCGCTCACCCCTCGCCCTCGCTCTTTTTCTCGGCGTCGTCGGTCGCCTGCCAGGCGCTCAGCGGCATGGTCTCGATCGCCGCGTCCGGGAAGAAGTGGGCGACGCCCTCGTGGAAGAACATGTGCTTGCCGATCGTTGGGAAGTGACCCATGTCGAAGCGCCCGCGCTCGCCCCCCTGGAGGATCACGAGGTCGACCTCGCCGTCGTTGATCAGGTGATGCGGCGTCCCGTCGGTCGGGAAGCCGAGGAAGTCGCCGGGGCCGATCGGGTGCTCCTCGTCGCCGATCTGCGCGCGGCCGCGGCCCTCGAGGACGTAGACCCACTCCTCGAAGACCGCGTGCGAGTGGGGCAGGAAGCTCTCGCGCCCCGGCGGGATCCGGGCGAGGTTGACCCCGACGCGGGTCATCCCGGTCGGGTCGCTGAGCCGCTTCATGTGGATCTCGGAGCGCGGGTTGAGCGGGTGGCGGACCCGGATCGTCTCTGCCTCCGCGAGATCAGCGCTTCGGACCAGGTGCTTGGGGCCAGGCTCGTTCATCGGCGGAGGATAGCCCGCGGGCCGCCCTCCGTCACCGCCGGCCCGTCACGCGTCCGGGGCGACCGGCGCGCTCTGGGGCGCGCCCTCGATCCCGAGGTGGAGGATCCGTGAGCCTGTCTGATTGACCGGGTTGGTCGACTTGCCGATCACGACCCCGTCCTCGGGGGCGAAGTAGTCGCGGATCACCCGGCCGTAGACGTCGCGGACCTGGGCGATCCGATCGCCGGCGTGGACCCGGGTGGCGAGCTCGGGGAAGACCTCGAGGACGCCGCCGCGGTCGGTGTAGATCCAGTAGGAGCGGCCGCACTGGATCGTCTCCCACGGGGGCTTGTGGGTCGTCAGGTCCGACTCGGCGATCATCCCGAGGAAGCTCATCACCCGCAGGAGCCCCTGGACGGTCCACCAGACCAGCGAGTCCTGGATGCTCTGCGGGTTGCCGATCTCGACGGTGATCGACGCGACCCCGAGGTCCATCGCCGCGTCCCGGAGGGTCCCGTCGACGCCGCGGTTGTGGAGGAGGATCTGGGGGTAGAGGCGGTTCGCCATCTCGCGCGCCCGCTCGTCCCGGAGGTCGGCGCGGACGTAGAGCGAGTTGACCCGGCCGAAGCTCGCGGTGTGGAGGTCGATGAGGACGTCGAGGCCGCGGATCGCCCGGTCGAGGAAGCGCGAGGCGAAGACCTCGCCGTTGGTCCCGCCCTCCTTGCCCGGGAAGATCCGGTTGAGGTCGGAGCCGTCGGAGAAGCAGCGCTCGTTGCGGTGGTAGCCGGGGACGTTGACCACCGGGACCGCGACTACCGCCCCGGTGAGGGTCTCCGGGTCGAGGCGCTCGAGGAGGCGGTGGATCGCCGGGAGGCCGTTGAGCTCGTTGCCGTGGACGACCGCGGTGATCCCGAGGATCGGCCCGGGGTGGCGGCCGCGGACGACGATCGAGGGGACGAAGATGTCGCGGCCGAGGCCGTCGCCGACGGTCTCGAGGGCGAGGTGAGAGCGGGCGGCCTCCGGGAGGGAGGCGACGTCGATCCGGCGGACGACGAGCGGCTGCATCATGGCCGACCTTCATAGCACGGGGGTCGGCGGGGCTCCGAGGAACGCGCGCGGGCGCGGCCCCTACTCGGGGACCGGGCAGACCTCGCCGCCGCTCGGCGGGACGTCCTTGGCGCAGGTCGCGTTGCCGTCGCAGAAGAGGCCGGGGTAGCAGAGCGCGAAGTCGAGCCCGATCCCGCCGCAGGCCTCGCCGACCCGCGCGAACTCGACGCAGCGATCGTTCGAGCAGTAGGCGTAGTCGACGCAGGGCGGGGTGAATTCGGCGCAGGCCTCACCCGGCGCGAGCTTCGACCTGCAGGTCCCCTCGTGGCAGATCGTGTCGCCCCGGAGGCAGCCGCGGTCGCCGACCGCCTCGTCGCAGGCCTCGCCCTCCTTCGCCCGGGTGGCGCAGCGCTGGTTCGGGTCGCAGAAGAGGGTGGCCTCGCACTGGTAGTCGCCCTGGCAGGGCTCGCCGACGCCGGCCGGGCCGACGCACTTCGTCGTCGCGTCGTCGCAGGTCGTCCCCTCGGCGCAGGCGTAGCCCTGGTAGCAGGGCTCGCCGTCGCCGGGGAGGGCGACGCAGACCGGGTCGCTCAGGTCGAGGTCGCAGAGCGTGCCGTCGACGCACTCGTCGTTGCTCGCGCAGGGCTCGCCCGCCTCGAAGGGGCCCGGGCGGAAGCGGCACTCGCCGGGGCAGCAGGGCTCGGTGCAGCGCGGGTCGAAGCCGCAGAGCGAGCGCTCGCCGACGCACTCGGCGCTGAGCATGCAGGGTTCGTCCGGGCCGACCGCCCCCTCGGAGATCCCCTGGCAATCCCTCTCGACCTCGCTCGTGTCCTCCCCGCGGTCGCACTTGAGCTTCTTGATCGCCCGCACACAGCGGTAGGCGCGGGCGCCGTGGTAGTCGATCCGGCCGGCGTCGATCGCCGCGTCGATGTAGCTCGCCGGCGGCTCGTCGTACTCGACCTCCATGCAGGTGCTGACGTTCGGGTACTGGCCGCACTCGACCGCGTGGTCGCACCAGGCGCGGGCGATCTTCTCGTCGAGGCGCTCGGCGCGGACGCAGGAGGAGACCCCGGCGGCGACGAGGGCGGCGAGGGCGAGCCAGCGGAGGGGGCGAGCGGGCATGGGCCCACTCTACGGCGAACGCCGGCCGAGATCGATCGCCGCGGCGATCGCTGGGGTCGATTTCGGTCGGGCCGCGGACCGGACCCTAGGGCCAGGCGATCCAGAGGCGGACGTTGCGGTCGTCGAGCTCGCCCGAGCCGTCGCCGTGCCAGGCGGCGGTGTAGTCGGCGATCGCGCGCGCGCGCCCGCCCTCGGCGAAGAGGTCGTCGGGGGTCGCGTAGTCGACGGCGATCCCGGTGATGCTGAGCATCCCGTTGTCCTCGTCGCGGACCTCGACCAGGCGCATCTCCTGGGGCTGGTCGGCCAGCGACGCGGTCCGCACCTCCCAGTAGGCGTGGCCGCCGAGCGGCTCGATCACCTCGACCCGGTGGGTGTGGGAGTGGGCGCAGAGGTGCATGATCACCCCCGGGTAGTCGCCGAGGAGGGCCCGCCACTCGTCGGTGGTGAGGGCGTCGTCCTGGGTCGAGCCCCCGAGGCCGCCGCCGTCGCCGAGGGAGCCCGAGCAGTGGTGCGAGGTGACGATCACCGGCTCGCCCTGGGCCTCGGCCTCGTCGAGGGTCGGGGCGATGAAGGCGTCGACGTCGGCCTGGTGGATCACCCCCTCGGCGCCGCCGGTCGCCGCAGCCGAGTCGACCACCAGGATCCGGACGCCGCCGCTGACGAAGGAGTAGAGGCGCGCGGTCGCGGGCGATCACGTCGGCGTCGATCCCGTGGCCGTCGCCGGTGCTGGCGACGGTCGTCAGGAGGTCGACGACCTCGAGGAGCGCCCGCGCGGGATCGGCGGGGACCTGGCCGTCGACGACCGGTCCGCCGGGCTGCGACCAGTCGCGGGTGCCGCCGTCGCTCTGGTCGCCGATCGCCTGCTTGGCGAGGCCGGCGGGCACGAAGTTGCCCTGCACGAGGACGTCGTGGTTGCCGTTCACCCAGCGCCAGGGGACGTCGAGGCCGATCGGCGTGAAGGGGTCCTTGGGGTCGTTGTCGGGCCCCGGGACCGGGTCGTCGTCGATCCCCGAGTCGCAGTGGATCTGGCCCGGGCCGCCGTCGAGGATCCCCTGGAACCAGCTCAGCTCGTTCTGCTGCGCGCTGTCGATGTTGTCGCCGCCGAGGAGGACGAAGTCGAGCGGGAGCTCGCCGTCGATCGCGTTGATCGTCCGCACCGCGGCGTTGAGCACCTGGCACATGTAGCTCTCCTGCGGGCGGAAGGAGGCGGTGAGGCCGTCGGGGGTGTCGAGGTTGGCGACCCGGGTCGGCGACTCGTCGTCGGCGAGCTGGGTGTCAGCGAGGTGGATGAAGCGGGTCATCAGCGCGGCCCCGGGGCCCGGCGTCGGCGCCTCGCCGAGGTCGAGCGTGCGATCCTGCACCGGCTCGCCGGCGGCGACGTCGTAGTCGCCGTAGCCCTCGTCCAGGAGCTGGTCGAGCTCGGCCGGGATCCGCGGGTCGAGGTAGGGGTCGCCCGGGGTCGTGAGGTTCTCGAGGACCTCCTCTGTGGTCAAAGGGACATGTCCCAAGGGCGGGAGAGGCGGCGGGAGCTCCTCGCCGGTCGACGAGCCGGCGCCGCTGGTCTCGGCGCCGGTCGACGAGGAGGTCGAGCCCTCGGCGTCGCTCGTCGACGAGGAGGTCGAGCCCTCGTCGCCGGTCGAGCCCTCGGTGCCGCCCTGGTCGTCGCCGACGCAGCCGGCGCCCGGGATCCCGAGGGCGAGGGCGAAGGGGAGGGCGAAGGCGAGGCGGCTCGATCGGCGCTCCATCGCCGCATGGTACGCGATGCACGGCGGCCGCGGCGGGGGCGATCGATGTTCCGTTGAATCGTCGTCGGCGCCCTTGTCGCCGGCGCGGGCCTCTGCGAGTGTCTCCCCGCGCCCATGAAGACCTTCTCCTCGTCCATCACCATCGACGCGCCGGCCTCGAAGATCTGGTCGATCCTCACCGACGGCGCCGCCTACCCGAGCTGGAACCCGACCGTCGTCAAGGTCGAGGGGACGATCGCCGCCGGCGAGAAGATCAAGGTCTTCGCGACGATCAGCCCGGATCGCGCCTTCCCGGTCAAGGTCGCCGAGTTCGTCCCGGGCGAGCGGATGCTCTGGTCGAGCGGGATGCCCCTCGGCCTCTTCAAGGGGGAGCGGAGCTTCGACCTCCGGCCGGTCGACGGGAAGATCCGCTTCGAGATGCGCGAGGTCTTCAGCGGCCTCCTCTCGCCGCTCATCGAGCGCTCGATCCCCGATCTCCAGCCGGCCTTCGACGAGTTCGCGGGGGCGCTCAAGCGCGCGGCCGAGGCCTGAGGAGCGCGGGGGCGGCGGTCAACGAGGGCGGGGTCGCGGCCCCCCGCGTGAGCGAGGTGAGCGCTCGACCTCAAGTCGGCTAGGCTCGTCCATGGATGCCCGCGTCCCCGTCGCTCCTCGCCCTCGCGGTGGTCGCCGCGCTCGTCGGCGATCCATCGGCCCCGGTGAGCGAGCGGGCCGTCGAGCTCGTCGAGGTCCCGCCGCCGGCGCCGAGCGCCGAGGTGACGATCACGATCGAGGTCGCGTCGACACCAGCCGGCGACGACGTCGAGGCGGCGGCGGTCGGCGTCGAGGGCCCGGAGGTCGCGGCCGCCCCCGAGGTGCCGACGCCGGCCGAGGAGATCGACGAGCGCGCCAGGATCCGCCGCAGGATCGGCGCCGGCGTCGGCGCGGCCGCCGGGAGCACGCTCATGTTCGGGGCGACCGCCCTCCTCCACGCCCGGATCTACGAGCGGATCGGTGATTGCCTCCATCAGGATCTGAGCGCGATGGATCTCGGCCAGGCGCTCGGCAAGGCGATCACGGCGGGCCTCACCTGCGCGTGGATCCAGACCGGCAACGTCCTCCGCGGGGCGCTCTCCGGGCTGACGATCAGCGCTCAGGTCGTCGGGGCGGCCGGGGCAGGGACGCTCTTCGGGATCGCCAGCGCCGATCGCCACGCCCTCCGTCGCCGCTTCGGCTGGCGGGGGACCGGGGCGATCGCCGGCGGCGGCGTCCTCCTCGGCGGCGGCGTCGTGGCCTTCTTCGCCGGCTCCCTCTACTTCCGCCGGAGCCGGGCGCTCTGCGAGGACGCCGCGTGCTACCTGGACGACACCCGCGGCCTGCTGATCAGCGTCGACGCGGCCGCCCTCGGGATGGCGGTCGGCGCCGGCCTCCTCGGCCATGGGCTCGCCTACCGCGCCCGGATCGCGCGCAACCGCCGGGATCACGGGCTCGCGGGCGGGCGCCTCCAGATCGCGCCGCTCGTCAGCGGGGGCTTCGTCGGCCTCGGGGTCGGCGGCGCGCTCTGAGGACCCGCGAGGGCGTCGTCTTCACGGGAGGGATGCGAGCGGCGGCGCCTCGATGCGTGCGGGGAAGCTTGTCACCGTCGCTGCGTCGGCCAACGCCTCGAGGGCGGGCGTGAGCGATCACGCCCGCCCTCGAGGCGGTGTCGGCTGGTGGTGGCTAGCCCGGCGGTTCGGGCTGGGGGTTGAAGCCGGACTTGATCTTGGACTTGGTCTTCATGGTCTGATCTCCGCGATGAGGTGATGGTGCCGTGGCGGGGGGGTGTCCGGCGGCGGCTAGGGAGGATCGGGCTGGGGGTTGAAGCCGGACTTGAGCCTGGACTTGGTCTTCATGGTCTGGTCTCCGCGTTCGGGAGCGTGGCGCTGGTGGTGGCGGTGGTGCTCGGCGGCGCTAGCCGGGAGGATCGGGCTGGGGGTTGAAGCCGGACTTGATCTTGGACTTGGCCTTCATCGTCGCTCTCTCCTCTCGTGCGCCGTCGTTGCCGGCGACATCTCGGGAGTGACCGAGCCCCGCCGATCAATTGCCGGGTCGTGTCGATCTTTGACGCGCCTGACCCTGCGTCAGGGCGGCGCAGCGCGGCTGTGGGTGGCGATCGCCGGATGTAGGCGCGGGTCGTCCGGGCGCCGGCGCGGCCCGCATCTCTCGATCTACATGTCCCTACGGACAGTTCATCGAGGTCACGGACTGACCGGTCTTCGGCACGCCGTCGCCCGGCACGTCGACGAAGGAGACCGCGATCGACTGGCAGGTGCCCCACTCGCACTTCTCCTGGCGGGCGACGTGGGCGTGGCGCCCGGTCGAGTAGCCGCTCGACCCCGAGAGGCCGACCGCCTCGCCGCGGGGGACGAAGTCGCCGAGCCCGACCTGGACCTCGCTGAGGTGGGCGTAGAGCGAGGTCGTGCCGTCGCCGTGGAGGAGCGTCACCAGGTTCGCCTTGTTGATGCACGAGGCGTCGCCGCCGTTGTAGCAGGGGTCGCCGGGCTTGGTCTTGTCGTAGACGTAGTGGACCGTGCCGTCGGCGATCGCCACCAGCGGCGTGCCGACCCCGAGGGAGAAGTCGAAGGCGTAGGCCGAGGTCCCCTGGTGGCTGAAGTCGCCGAAGTTGCCCTGGGTGATCTTCGCCGTCGTCCCGCAGACCAGCGGGAGGTAGAAGCCGTCGGGGGGCTCGGGCGGCTCGTCGAGGGTGCACTCGACGAGCCCCGACCAGACGAAGCCGTCGAGGCCGGCGAGGTGATCTCGTACCACTGGTCGTTGCCGTCGAGGAGCTCGCCGCTGACGAGATCGACGACGTCGACGATCGCCCCGGAGGCGAGGGTGCCGAGCGGCGGGTTGGCGGTCGAGGGATCGGGGCGGACGTTGAGCACGTCGCCGGGCGCGACCGCGACCCGGACCCGCGGGCAGTCGTCGAGGTTGTCGCCGGTGGTGGTGGTCGTGGTGAGCGCGTCGCCGGTCGAGCTCGAGGTCGCGTCGCCGCTGGTCGTATCGCCGCCGCTCGATCCCCCGGAGGTCGAGCCCTCGCCGCTCGCGTCGCCGGTGGAGGTCGACCCGTCGCCGGTGGTCGTCGACGCGCCGCTCGCCGACGTGAACCCGCCGGTCGAGCCCTCGCTCCCACCCTCGCCGTCGTCGGCGGAGCAGGCGGCCGCGGCGAGGAGGAGCGCGAGGGGGGCGGCGCGGAGGGGAGCGAGGCGGCGGAGAGCGAGGCGGCGGAGAGGGCCCATGTCTCCACGTAGCCGAGGCGCCGCGCGATTTCAAGCGCCCCGCGCCCCGGGGCTCGGCGCGCCCGTTGGTCACGCGACGCCGGGTGTATGGTCGACGGATGCGCCGCGCCCCGCTCCTCCTCGCCGCCCTGATCGCCGCGACGCTCGGCTGGCGGAGCGAGGCCCGGGACGTCGAGCCCTGCACCGCCGAGCGCCTCTGCAGGTCCGGCGGGGTCGAGTGCCGCTTCGACAGGGGGGACCCCGCAGCCTGCGAGGAGGACGTCAAGGAGCGCGGCCTCGTCCGGGTCTGCACCCGCAGCAACGCCAACGTCTACTGTCCGAAGGACCAGATCAAGCGGCGCCCCGGGTGCGCGATCGATGCCGACGCGGAGGGGGGCGGCGCCGCCATCATGAGCCTCGCGTTGATCCTCGTCGTTCGGGTCTCCCGGCGGCGCGCTGACAAGCGTTCGTTCGGCGCGTCATCGGGGCGATCCTGCGGCTAGTGCCGTCCCAGAGGGACGCGGTCGAGGTGGCGCTCGATCAAGGCCCGCTCGTCCGCCTCATATCCGAGCTCTTCTCCCACCTCGCTCCAGATCGTGCGGACGCGCTCCGCCGCCGAGCGCACCCAGGCGCGGATTTCGGCGTAGTCGAAGCTGCAGACCGCCGCCAGCCGGCAAAATGACGTCTCGTTGATGTCCTCAAAGCGTTTGGAGTGTCCGAGATCGAGCGCCATCTCGTCGTCCACCTTCCCTTGGTAGACGACGGTGGAGACCAGATCGTAGGCGGGCGCGAGGCGCGGTGTCCGACCGTCTGAGTAGATGAGCGACCAGTTCTTGAGGTGTGCGTCCGTGTTCCCGGCGAGGGCGCAGAAGACGAGTCGCTCGCAGAACGATCGGAGATCGTTCGGGGCGATCGCCGCGAGCACGGCGGCGATCTCCTCGTAGTCGCCTCGGTACTGAGGATCGCCCGGCGGGCGATCGAGCACCTGGCCGAAGTCCTCGATGTGGATCCGTCCCCCGCCGGGTCGTCGATCGAAGCGTTCGATCAGGTAGAGCGAACCGTCTCCGGTCGGGATCGTCGCCGGGAGATCGACGATCTCTTCGACGCGGCCGAGCCTGAAGGGCGGGACCTCGATGCCAGCGCGGCGAGCCCACTCCATCGTCGCGCCCTCGACCCTCGGGAGGGCGGGGAAGCGAGGATCGTGGAACTTCGCGATCCAGGCCCCTTCCTCGCCGTGGATTGGCACGACGAAGCCGCGATCGGACGAGCGGAGGGAGAGCTTCCACTGCGCGCCCGCCAGCGAGAAGTGGAGCCGGCCGGCGGTCGGCGGCCGCCTGCTTGCCTTCGCGGGGCGCCGGGTCGGCGATGAGCCGGGGCGGAGGACGACCGCGCCGGGGAGGTCGTCAGCCAGGACCGCGAGGAGCCCGAAGACGTCCCCCTCGTCGGTGCCCGCCTGCCTCGCAACCGCCCGTCGGAGCGGTCCCTGGGGCAGGAGGTGCGCGAACCAGCAGAGCGGACCGGAGACCTCGATCGTGTGCGGGCGGCGGTCCTCGAAGAAGAGCCCGAGCGTCGGTCGATCGGGATCGGCGAGCCACGCGGGATCGAAGGTGAAGACGCTCCGAGCGTCATCCTCGAAGTGTTCGAGGGCGCCGACCCGGGTCTCGCTCACCAGGACGTCGAAGGTGCTCATCCGGTGGCCTTCACGCGAGCGAGGATGGAGGCGATCGAGGGGCGATCGCTCTCGCCCGCGCCGCTGCGCTCACGGAAGAAGGTGCGCGACCAGCGATCCAGGATCTCGCCGCGGAGGGCGACCCCTCGCTCGAGATCGCCGCTGGCGAAGGCGTCGACGATGCTGCCCTCGAGCAGGTGACTGCGCCAGAGGTCGGGGAGCTGGAGGAGCGTGCTGGGGCTGAGGATGAGCCCCATGTCGTCCCGCGAGCGGACGAGGAAACGCGCGGCGATCGACTCCGCGTCATCGACGCGAAAGTAGATGTCGCCGAGATCATGTTCGGCCAGGAGCCCCTGGATCGCCTCGGTGTCGAGGACCTCGCCGCTTGTGGGATCGCGTGGCTCCGCGCCGAAGATCGCCAGGGCGAAGAGGCGGGTGACGGCCTCGCGGCCGTTCCAGCGATCGACGCTCGTCGGAAACCCCGCGACGTCATCGGGCAGGGCGGCGAGGAGGGCCTGGGTCGCTGCGACAGGATCGTCGCCGACACACGCCTGAAGGCGGCTGACCGTCGCGTCGCTGGTGTCTCGGTGGTGCTTTGTGAGGGCGCCCCGCCAGACCCAGCGCTTCAGCAGCTCGAGCGTCCTCGCCTCCGGCGCCGGGTGGAGGTCGAAGAAGCGGCTGAGGAGGCGGAGCGGGAGCTTGTAGGGGAGCAGCTTGACGTGGGGGATCCCGGCGATGCTCACGAGGAAGGTGATCACGCGGCGCATCGCGACCTCGGTCCGCTCGAGGGCCTCCGGAGACACGTCGATGTCCCCTTCGGCGTCGCGGAAGCGCTCGCGCGGGTCGATCCCCTCGACCGCCTTGAGGGCGTCGAGGAGGTCTCGGCGCTCGATCTCGCCGAAGCCGGTCTCGCTGAGGCGCGCAGAGGCGGCGCCGAGGGAGCGATCCCCGCTGCCGTGGAGCGCCTCGAAGACCTCCTCCTCCTTCATCGCCACGCCGGCCGTGTTGACGCGCTTGAAGATGACCCGGAGCGCGGACTCCGACGCGCCGTCGACGATGTAGGCCGGGATTGTGTACTCGCGAATTGTCTGGCCGACCGCGAGTGATCGCTGGACCAGATCGGGGCGATCCGTGCGCAAGGCCCACTCGTTGAGCCATCGGAGCTGCTCGACGGAGCCGTCGAGGACGTTGAGCGGGATCCAGTGGAGTGGGGCCTCCGCGCGCGTGAGCCGTACGAAGCACTCCTCCTCGAGGTCGAACCAGAGCGCGTGGATGTCCCCGCGAGGCCGCTTGTCGGGGTGGAGGAGGGCGCCAGCGAGCGCGGTCACCCGCTGCTGCCCGTCGACCACAAAGAGCGCGTCCTGCAGGGCCGGGGCCACGACCTGGGAGGGTCCGAAGTGGATCGTCCCTGCGGGGGCGGGACCCTTCGAGAAGAGGAGGGAGCCGATCGGGAAGCCGCGCCACATGCTGTCGAAGAGATCGATCACGTGGGTCGATCGCCAGCGCTGCGGACGCTGGAACTCGGGCACCCGCACCCTGCCGCCACGGATCTCATGCAGGAGATCCCGGACGGAGAACGTGTACACCTGCGGGCGGCGCGTCACCTTGGGGAGCGCGGTCTTCACGGCATCGACGATACCCGCAACCGCGTCCGCCCGCCAACGGGGAGCCAAGGCGCCCTTGAGCGAGCGACGGCGCCCTACTCCGCGAAGGGATCCGAGAACGCCGGGTCGCTCAGGAAGGTCTCGTCGGTGAAGCTCTCGAGGAACTCGAGGAGGTCGAGCTTCTCCTCGGGCGTGATGTCGAAGCCGCGGACCAGCGGGTCCTTGTAGGGGTTCTTCCGCCCGTCGCCCGCGTAGGGGCCGTCGACCAGCTCGCGTCCGCCGGCGGCGTAGAAGTCGATCACCTCCTCGAGGGTCTCGATGCTGCCGTCGTGCATGTAGGGGCCGGTGACCTCGACGTTGCGGAGGCTCGGCGCCCGGAAGCGGCCCATGTCGCTGGCCTCGCCGGTGAACTCGAAGAGGCCGACGTTGGGGAGCGGGTAGCCGCCCTCGCCGTCGATGTTGTAGAGGCCGTTGTTGAAGAAGACGAGCTCGCGCTGGGTCGACGCCTCGGCGAAGAAGGCGGCCGCCAGGTTGAGGCCGGCGTGGCAGTGGTAGCACTCGAGGCGCTCGGAGAAGAAGAGCGCGAAGCCCCGCTTCGCCCCCTCGGAGATCGCGTCCGCCTCGGCGCCGTAGAGGTAGTGGTCGTAGGGCGAGTCGCCGGAGATCAGCGTGCGCTCGAAGGAGGCGATCGCGTAGACGATGTTGTCGAGGTTGATCGGCTCCTCGTCGTCCGGGAAGGCGGCGGCGAAGCGCTCGCGATAGTCGGCGTCGTCCTGGAAGCGGGCGAGGATCGCGTCCTCGTTGCCGGTCGCGCCGAGCTCGACGGGGTGCTCGCCGAAGATCGGCACCCGCGCCTGCTCCTCGAGGTGGAGGAGGTTGGGGTTGGCCCAGGTGTAGGTCGGCATGTAGGCGACGTTCGCCAGCGACATCGCGTTCCGGGCGACCTGGTCGCCGGTCGAGCCCTTCGGCGTCGGCATGCCGTCGGCGAAGCCCTTGGCCTGGTCGTGGCAGCTCCCGCAGGAGAAGGTCCCGTTGCCCGAGAGCCGCTTGTCATAGAAGAGGTGGCGGCCGAGCTCGACCTTGGCCGCGCTCATCGGGTTCTCCTCGGGGACCGCGGGCGCCGGGAAGTCGTAGGGGAGCGTCCACTCCCAGGTCTCGGGCTCGGGCTCCGCCTCGGGCTCACAACCACCGCCGACGAGCGCCCCGACGAAGATGAGGAGAGAGGGAGCGAGACGAGCGAGAGAGCGATCGAGCATGGCGGGCCCAGCCAGGGTAGCAACAAGCCTATTGGGCGGCGTGACGCCGGCCAATGGGGCACATTGTCGCACGTGGATCTACCCCGCCTCCGTGGGCTCTGGGGGCTCCGGGGCCGCCCTGGCGCCCGGCTCGATCGCCCGGAGGACCTCGGCGAGGGCCGCTGGCTCGAGGTTCTGGCGGTGGTCGCGGAGCTCGACGATCCAGCGATCGCCGGCGCTCTCGGCGAGCTCGATCCGCTCGACCGCGCCGCTCTGCGGCGCCAGCGAGATCGTCAGCGAGCGGACGAGGCGTCGCACCGGCGAGTCGTGGGGCGGCAGGAGCGTGAGCCGGAGGCCGGCGCCGCGCGGCCGGCCGAGGCGAGCGTCGGCGGTCAGGCGGCGGCCCTCGTCGGGCGCGAAGGCGCCGACCAGGTGGTCGGAGAGCCAGGTCAGCGTCGGCGTCGGCGCGCTCAGATCGGGGCCGCCGGCGGTCGGCGTGTTGGTGAGGATCGCCGCCCGCGAGCCGTCGATCAGCGTCGTCGAGCCCCGCGGATCCTCGTCGTGGAGGAGGAGGCGGCCGGGGGCGACGAAGACCAGCGTGCCCGGCAGCACCAGCGGCGCGCTCTCGGCGAAGATCGACGAGTGGCGGGTGGTCGTCAGGCTGGCGACGAGGTTGCGGGTGTTGCCGGCGTAGGCCCGCCAGAGCTCGAGGCGGCGCTCGATCACCCGATCGGCGGCGGCGGCCGGGCGGGCCGCGAGCTCGGTAGCGAGGCCCGCGAGGCCGGCCGCGAGGCCAGCGAGGAGGGGGCGGCGACCGATCATCCGCGTCTCTCCCGGGTGAGGCGGCGGAGGAGCGCGTAGAGCCCGGGGGCCGCGAAGATCCCGAGCCCCGGCGCGAGCGCGGCCCCGCCGGCGAGGGCGCTGCCGAAGGCCTGCCAGAGCGGCTCGCGGGTGGCGATGAGGGCGATCCCGGCGGCGACCTGCGCGAGGCTCGAGAGGAGCATCGCCCCGGCGAGGAGGGGCGCGCCGCGGTCGATCGCCCGGCAGGCCCGACCGCCGGCGATCATCCCGGAGGCGCCGACCAGGAGGAGCGCCGGCAGGAGGGGCGCGCCGAGGGGCAGATCGAGGGCGAGGAGGAGGAGGAGCACGCCGCACTCGCTGGCGACCGCGGTGATCGCCGCGGCGAGGGCGAGCGCGAGGTCGCGGGTCGCCAGCCAGAGGATGAGCGCGCCGATCCAGAGGCCGGCCGCCGCGTAGAGGCCGAGGCGGCCGCGGAGGCGCTGGACGTCGCGATCGTCGGCGACCGCCGGTCCGCGGAGCTGGGTCCGCCCGCCGTCGCCGCGCGGGAGCGCGTCGCCGTCGAGCTCGCCGTCGATGAAGGCGCGGCTGCGGAGGACGACGCCGTCGCCGCCGTCGTCGTCGATGAGCGCGTGGGAGGCGATCCACCCCCGCAGCGGACCGCCGAGGGCGGCCGTCGCCGAGGGCGTGGAGTCGAGGTCCGCGGCCCCCTTGAGGACCTCTGCGAAGGCGCTGACCCGGAGGCCAGCCCCCTTGATCGCCGCCTCGAGGTCGATCATCCGCGCCGGGATCTCGAGGGCCTCGAGGGCCTCGCGGCGGGCGTCGATCGCCGCCGCGTCGATCACCAGCGCCCCCGGGGCGTCGAGGTGGCGGAGCTCGCCGCCGAGGCCCTCGACGATCGCCGCGGCGTCGGCGATCGACGCCCCGAGCGCGTCCTCGAGGTCGTCGCCGCGGCTGCTGACGCTGACGATCCGCGCCGGGTCGAAGAAGTCGCGGCGGACAGCGGCCCGGGTCTCCTCGAGGTCGCGGTCGCCGAGCTCGATCGCCGCCGGGCCGCGGATCTCGAGCGACTCGGCGGCGAAGGCCCCGGCGCCGAGGAAGCCGGCGCTGAGGACGATCGCCAGCGGCGGCCAGGGGCGGAGGTGGAGGGCGAGGCCGCGGCCGGCGAGGAGGCGGCCGGGGAGGGCGGCGCCGATCAGCCGGAGGGCGACGAAGAGGGCGAGGGCGGCGAGCGCCCACGCGAGCGCCCAGCGCTGCCAGAGCGGGTAGGGGGCGAGGAGGAGGGGGAAGAGGGCGAGGGCGGTGATCGCCGGCGCCGCCCAGCCGCTGGCGGCGATCGTCTGGCGCTGGACCAGGCCCTCGCCGGCGACCCCGACGAGGGCGACGAGGAGCGGCAGGGTGAGGAGATCGATCGGCCCGCCGAGGGCCGCGAGGGTGGCGAGCCCGCTGGCGGTCGCGGCGACGATCATCAGGACCGGCGCGGCCGCCCGGAGGCCGAGGGCGAGGACCAGGAGGGCGAGCGCGGCCGCGCTCACCGGCGCCCGCGGGAGGCCGCGGGTGACCGCCTCCGCGCTGCGCTCGCGGCGGAGCGGCTCACCGGCGGCCTTCATGCGGATCGCCCGGTCATCGATCGCCGCCCGGGCCCGCTCGACGGTCGCGCTGGCCGGGCCCTCGCCGCGGAGCTCGAGGAGGAGCGCCCGGCCGTCGGCGGCGATCAGGTCGCCGGCGGCGGTCGCCTCGGCCCGGCCGGGGGCGGCCGTGAGGCCGAGGGCGGCGTCGCCGAGGAGCGCCCGCAGGCCGAGGGGGTCGCGGCGCGGCTCCTCGCCGGTGGCCGCGAAGAGCGGGCTCGAGAGGCGCGCCCGGATCCCGGCGATCGCCCCGTCGATCGCCGCCGGCGTGACCCGGGCCGCAAGCTCGCGGTGGCGGGTCGGCGGGACCAGGTAGAGGACATGGCTCTCGAGCCAGGCGGCGGCCTCCTGGGCCGGCGGGGCGATCGGCGTCCAGGCCCCGGGGAGGGCGGCGTGGATCGCCGCGGCCGCGGCCTCGAGGCGCTCGCGGGCGGCCGGCCCCTCGCTCGCCGCGTCGCCCTCGGCGACCTCGCCGATCTCGATGATCTCCCCGCCCTCGTCCCGCTCGCGCTCGCCGATCTCGAGGACAACCCAGGTCGAGTCGATCGTCGGTCGGTGGTCTGTCGGCACCAACCCGTCGATCGCGTCGCCGACGATCGCGTCGCGGCGAGCGAGGGCCGCGACCAGGGTTAGTGTGGCAATAAGCCACACGGCGAGGAGGCTGAGCCTCGCAGGGCGTGCTCCTGCGGCCTTGGACGTGCTCTCGGACGCTCGCGCCACGATCGCCGCCAAAGTACCATGGAGGGCAAAATTCCCGACAATTGGCGGTGTGTGTGGGACCCGGGGGCGAGTGTGGTGCCGCGAGTCCACACGGTCTGCGTTCGTCCGGGGGACGCTGGCAGAAATTGTATGTTCATCGGCTCGGATTTCTTGGCGCTCGCCCCTTGTGCCGCGTCTCGAGAAACAGCTATCAACGATGGGCGGCGTCGCATCGAGGCGCCGCGTAGTGATCATGAGCTGGACACCGCGCCCAGGCGACCTCCACTACACCGCGATCGGGGCGCTCACGGGCGTCGGCGAATCGAGCGTTCAGGGCTGGCTCCCGCTCGACTCCGAGGTCGCGGCCGAGGTCGGCTTTCGGCTCCTCGAGCGGGCGGAGGCGCGGCGCCTGGTGGCTCGCCGCGATCCCGTCGGACGCCATGTCGTCCTCCACGCCGCCCGGGTGCTGGTCGCGGCCCTCGCCGAGCTCGAGATCGATCCGCCGCGCCTCGCGGTCGCCGAGCTCGCGCTCCTCCTGACCTTTGAGGCCGCGCCCGCGGCGATCGAGGCCCAGGTCGCGGCGCTCGTCGCCCTCTGCGACGAGGAGCACCCCGCCCTCCAGCGCGGGCCGATCGAGATGACGATCGAGCGCGGGGTCGAGGGTGAGGATCCGATCGCCCGGGTCGGCGAGTGGCTCCTCGCGCTCCTCGAGGCCGCCGCGCTCGCGCCCCGCTGGTCGGCGATCGACGAGCTCGTCCTCCGCTTCCCGACCACCTGGGCGGCCCCGGTCAACCCGGCCGCCGCCGCGGTCGCCGACGACGTCGAGGGCTGGCTCACCGAGATCGGCGTGATCAAGACGCCGCGCCTCGCCAAGGTCTTCCGCGACCTCGCGGTCGCCGAGTACGCCGGCTGGCCCTGCCCCTGGGCGCAGGTGGATCGCCTCTGGGTGGTGATGGGCTTCTTCGCCCTCTGGATCTTCCATGATGACGTCCTCGAAGGGATGGGGGCGCGCTCGGCCGAGCTCCTCGCCGACGCGGTCGCCGGCCGGATCGAGCGCGACTCGGTCGAGCTCGCCAACCGCTACGTCCGCGGCTGGGCCGAGCTCGGCTGGCGCCTCGCCGCGAGGATGAAGGCCCCCTGGCTCGCCCGTCACCACGAGCGCTTCCTCGACTGGGCCCGGGCGCTCTCGACCGAGGCCGAGCACCTCCGCTGCTACCGGCGGAGCGCGGTGCCTCCAAATGTGGACACCTACCTCGATCTCCGGCGGCGAACGATCGGCGTCCGGCCGACGCTCGACTTCATCGAGTTCATCGACGGCGTCGAGCTCTCCGAGGAGTTCTGGGCGCTCCCCGAGGTCGAGATCCTGAGCGAGCTGGCGGCCGAGCTGGTCGCCCTCCACAACGACTTTTTCGCCCTCTCGAAGGACGTCGAGCAGCGGATGATGAACCTCGTCCTCTCGCGGATGGGCGAGGGCCGGCGGCCGCTGGACGCCCTCCGCGATCTGGTCGACCTCCACCACCAGCGGATCGAGGTCTTCAGCGCGACCGCCGAGCGCCTCCTGGAGGCGGTTGATCCCGAGGAGGAGGCGCAGGCCCGGGCCTGGGTCGCGGGGGTCGAGCGGATGATCCTCGGCTTCGCCCGCTGGCACGTGGTCGCAGCTCGCTATAGCGACGTGCATCGCCTCCCCGGCGGCCACCTGGTGCGTCTCCGGGTCGTCTGCGCCAATAGCGCAATGGGGATGCGGGCCACGACTGCTTCGAGTAGTCGTGCGGTTTCTGCGCCTGGTCGCGGACGGGGGCGTCCGATACTCTGCGGCCACGGAGATGGAGGAGAGCACCGCCACGCCGGCGCCGTCAATGAGCGCTGACCTCCGCTCACGCGTCGAGATCACGCGGCAGATCGCCGTTGTCATGGCGGCCGCGGCCGCGTTCTACGCGGTGATCTTCTATGGGATCGACCTCCAGCGCGAGGCGATCTTCGCCGGCGGCACGGTCGCCGGCTTCATCACGATCCTCCTCGCCCTCCGCTTCGGCCTCTACACCGTCGGTCGTCTCGGGCTCTCGGTCCTCCTCGCGGTCGGCGTGATCCTCTTCGCCTCGCTCTTCGGCCGCGACGCCGGGCTCCAGCTCCTCCTCTACCCCGCGGTCGCCCTGCCGCTGGTCTGCTTCGACGCGCGCGAGCGGTCGAGCATCGGCCTGGCGATCGCGGTGACGGTCGGCGCCTTCTTCCTCCTCGAGTGGCAGAACTACGAGATCTTCCCGCGCTCGGCCCTCGACGAGGCGACCCGGCGGGCGATCTACCTCGCCTTCTCCTTCACCAGCTTCGTCCTCATCCTGGTGCCGGTGGCCTTCTTCGCGCTCGCCCGGCGGCGGGCCGAGGCCGATCTCCGCCTGACCAACGATCAGCTCCACGACGCCAACAACGAGCTGGTCCGGGCGCGCGAGGGGGCGGAGGCGGCCAACCAGGCCAAGAGCCTCTTCCTCGCCAACATGAGCCACGAGCTGCGGACGCCGCTCAACGCGATCATCGGCTACTCCGAGCTGATCAGCGAGGAGCTCGCCGACGAGGGGCTGAGCCAGTCGGAGGCGGATCTCGAGAAGATCCACGACGCCGGCACCCACCTCCTCAGCATCATCAACGACATCCTCGACCTCTCGAAGATCGAGGCCGGTCGGATCGACGTGTTCTGGGAGACCTTCCGGGCGGGATCGCTGGTCCGCGACGTCCTGGCGATGCTGCGGCCGCTGATCGAGCGCAAGGGCAACACCCTCGAGGTCGAGCTCGACGAGGGGGCGGCCCAGCAGGCGCTGCGGGCCGATCGGACCCGGCTCCGGCAGGCGCTCTTCAACCTCCTGAGCAACGCCAACAAGTTCACCGACGGTGGCGTCGTCCGCCTCGAGGTGATCATCGAGCGCGGCGAGGGCGACGTGCCGTGGGCGGTCTTCACGGTCGAGGACACCGGGATCGGCATGTCCGAGGAGGTCCTGGGCGGCCTCTTCCAGCCCTTCAACCGGGCCGACGCCGAGACCAACCGGCGCTATGAGGGCACCGGCCTCGGCCTGACGATCAGCCGCAAGCTCTGTCGGATGATGGGCGGCGACATCACGGCGACCAGCGAGCTCGGCGAGGGCTCGACCTTCACCCTGCGGATCCCGGCCCACGGCGGCGACGCGGGGGACTCGATGATCAGCGGCGGCATGCCGATGGTCACGGTGTAGGGCGATGGGCTCGCCTGAGCCTGAGCCTGAGAGAGGGTCGCCGCCGCCCCGCCGCCTCGCGCTCGCGGTGGTCCTGGCGCTGGTCGTCGACGCGGCCCTGGTGATGGCGCCGCCGCCCAGCGCGGCGCCGCTCGTCGCCCTCTGGCGGAGCGCCCACGACGGCGTCCTCGCGCTCGCGCCGGTGCTCCTCTGCGGGGCCGCGGCCTGGTGCGCCTGGCGCTTCGGACAGGCAGGCCAGCGTCGCTGGGCGCTCGGGCTCACGGTCGCCGCGCTCGCGGCCGCCTGGCTCGCCCAGACGCTGGTCGCCGCCGGCTTCGCCTTCCACTGACGCGCCGAGGGGCTCAGGGGCCGCAGGCGTCGACGCCCTGCTGGCACTGGTTGATCGGCGCGGCGACGCAGACGTGGGCGCAGCCGTTGCAGTCGAAGTCGCCGCCGAGCGAGCGGCCGACCTGCGAGCAGTAGGGCCGCTCGGGCTCGTCGCACTCGTCGTCGGGGCCGCCGATCTCCGTGGGGGTGCAGCGCTTGTAGCACTGGCCCGGGGCGACGTTCGGCGGGTTCTCGCAGCCCCACTCGTCGCAGGTGAAGTCGCCTGGCTGGCACGCGCGGACGTAGTCGGGGTCAGGGCCGCTGCTCCCCGAGCTGGTGTCGCCGGTCGAGCCCGAGGAGCTCGCGGAGCTCGCGGAGGTCGACGAGTGCGAGGCGCCGCTCGATGAGCTCGAGGCGGTGTCAGTCGTCGCGGAGCCGTCGTCGCTCGAGCAGGCGGCGAGGCCGAGGGTCAGGGGGAGGGCGAAGGTCAGGACAAGGCGGAGCGAGGTCATGGGGGCGGCGTAGCACGGCCGGCGCCCGCAGGCCCATCGGCCGCACGGATCAAAGCGCGAAGAGGACCGCGAAGGCGAGCTCGACGCAGTAGAGCCGCGGCAGGAGACGGTAGGTCCGGTCGTCCTCCTCCGGGCTCCGGCGGGTCCAGAGGCGACGCGCGATCCACAGAGAGAGGGCGGCGACCGAGCCGTCGAAGAGCGCCCCCAGCGGGGTGACGCCGCCGCCAGCGATCAGCGCGACGTGGAGGACGAGCGGCAGGGCGACGAGGACGAGGACGCAGAGCGCCCGCGCCGGTCGGTCGCCGACGACGAGGGGGAGGGTGCGGCGACCCGCGGCCGCGTCGCCGGCGACGTCGCGGAAGTCCTGGATCAGCATCGCCACCCCGAGGGTCCCGCTGAGGGCGAGCACCCAGCTCCACGGGCAAGGGGTGGTCGGCGCGGCGATCTCCCAGGCGGCCGCGAGCTGGGCGATCGACCCGAGGCCGACCTGCCCGAGGTTCTTGGTCAGCCAGTGGCGGTCCCAGCCGGCGTGGTGGCTGAGGGCGGTGAGGAGTACCCAGGCGGCGGCCGCCAGCGGCACCCCGAGGAGCGCGCCGACGGCGAGGAAGAGCGCGCTGACGATCGGCCGGCGACGGCGGGCGTCGGCGAGCGAGAGGCGCCCGGAGGGGATCACCCGGTCGGGCTTGTTGAGGCGATCCTCGTCGACCCCCTCGATCTGGTTGTCGAGGCAGAACATGTGGACGAAGAGCCAGGAGTAGAGCGCGACGCCGGCGAGGCCGGTGAGATCGGCGACGAGCGGGCCGTCGGCGGCGAGGCGGGCGGCGACGCCGAAGAGGAGCGCGGGGACGACGGTGACGCTGAGGTCGCGGCGGATCATCGCGTGGCTGAGGGCGAGCTCGCGGAGGATCGAGGTAGCGAGCGCCCGCGCGGCCCCGGAGAGCCGCCGCGTCCAGGCGCCCGCGGACCGCCGTGAGCTCCGCAGCGCCTCGCCCAGGGCCGCGAGGTCGAGGGGCTCGACCCCGACGAGCGCGACGGTCCCGGAGGTGGTGCTTGCGAACGCCGACGCGCTGCGATCCATGGCGCGGAGTCTAGGGAGGCCGCGGAGAACAACCATTACCGCGGTCTTACTGCCGCCGCGCCGGATCTTGCATCCAGCGCCTCGCTAGGCCGGCGCGCGCTCGCAGTAGCCGGCCTCGATCGCGCAGCGGAAGCCCGCGCTCCCCTTGTCCGGGAAGTCGCAGGCGGAGAGCGCCGCGCACTCCTCGTCCGAGGTGCAGGGCACCGGTCGACAGATCCCGGTCGCGCTCCCGCAGAGGTTGTACTTGCCCGAGCATTGCTGGTTGAAGCAGCCGGGCGCGCACTCCGGGCGATCGTCGACGACCTCGCAGACCGGCATGCACTGGCCGACGGTCGCGTTGCGCGGGTCGACGGCGACGCACGACTCGCGCCGCGGGCAGGCGCCCCTCGTGCCGGGTCTGCAGGGCTTCCCTTCGCTGGCCGGCTCGCCGTCCCGCAGGGTGCAGGTCGGCACGTCGAAGGGCCCCTGCGCGCAGACCTCGTCGGCCCCGCAGGCGACCGGCGCCGGCGCGAGGGAGACCCGCTCGCAGACGCGGGCCTCGGGCGAGCAGCGGAAGTTGTGGGGCCCCTTGTCCGGGAAGTCGCAGGCCGCGACGGCCTCGCACTCGGCGTCGGTCGTGCAGGGCACCGGCTCGCAGCTCCCGTGCTCGCGGTCGCAGAGGTCGTGCTTGCCGATGCAGTGCTGGTTGTAGCAGCCGGGCGCGCACTCCGGGCGATCGTCGACGACGTCGCAGATCGGCGCGCAGAGGCCGGAGACGCCCTCGAGGTTGCTGACGGGGGCGCACGCCTGGCCGCTCGGGCAGGTGTTCTCCGCGGCGTTTGGTTCGCAGGGCTGGTTGGCCTTGAGGTCGCCGTCCCGCTGGCTGCACACCGGCACCTTCAGCGGCCCCTTCGCGCAGACCTCGCTGGCCAGGCAGCGCCGCGCCTCGGCGGCGATCAGCGGCGCCCCGGGGGCCTCGCCGCCGGAGGCGCTCAGGATCCCCGCGCCGGCCGCGAGCGCGACGCCGATCGCGGCCACGGTCCAGCGGCCGCGGGCCCGGCGGAGGCCGCGGGTCAGCGCGTCGATCAGCGCGTCCATGCTCGGGTAGCGATCACCTGGCTCAAAGGCCAGGCCTCGCGCGAGCGCGCGGTGGAGCCAGCTCGGGAGCTCGGGGGCGCCCGCGGGGGCCGTCGGGGCGCGGCTAGCGAGGGCCATGACGAGCTCGGCCGGCGAGCGGCCGGCGAAGGGGCGCGCGCCGAGGAGCGCCTCCCAGAGGGTGACGCAGAAGGCGAAGAGGTCGCTGCGGGCGTCGCCCGCCTCGCCGCGCCAGAGCTCGGGCGCCATGTAGGCCGGCGTGCCCGCGCGGACGCCGGTGGCGGTCAGGGTCGCCCCGTCGGCGGCGGACGCCGGCGTCGCGGCCGGATCGTCGACGGGGGGTCGGCGGGGCGCGCGGGCGAGGCCGAGGTCGACGACCCGCACGCGGCCGTCGTCGCCGATCATGATGTTGTCGGGCTTGAGGTCGCGGTGGACCAGGCCGGCGGCGTGGATCGCCGCGATCCCGCGGGCGGCCGGCAGGAGGAGCTCCAGGACCTCGCGCCACGGGGGCCGGCGCTCGGCGAGCGCCTGCCGGAGGCTCGTGCCCGCGACGAACTCCATGGCGACGAAGACCCGCTCGCCGTCGACGCCGACGTCGTGGACCGCGACCACGTTCGGGTGCGAGAGCTTCGCCAGCGCCCGCGCCTCGCGGAGGAGGCGCTCGCGGCCGACCTCGTCGTCGCGCTCCGCTCGGAGGACCTTGAGCGCGACCCGGCGATCGAGCTCGGGATCGTGGGCGGCGTAGATCCGGCCGTGGCCGCCGGCGCCGACGTGGGCGTCGATCTGGTAGCGGCCGATCCGGGCGCCGGCGCTCAGGAGCTCGCCGTCGACACGGCGGCTCCGCCCGGTCGGGTCGCCGTCGCCGTCGCCGTCGCGCGAGCTGCGCTCCTCGGTCGTCGCGGTAGCGCCCGGATCGTGCATCCGAGCGACGAGGATAGCCGACGTCTTGTCGCCCTTGGCAGCCAATCTATCGTCGCTTCTACGTGGCCACCCTCGCCTCGTCCGCCGACGTCTTCGCGCTGCCGACCCGCGCGCTGATCGGCCGCTCCCGCGACTGCGACCTGGTCCTCCCCGCCCGCGACGTCTCCTCCCGCCACGCGACCCTCGAGTGGAACGGGGCGGACTGGCAGCTCCGCGATCTCGGCAGCCGCAACGGCACCTGGCTCGAGGGCCAGCGCCTCGTCGGCGACGCGCGGCCGGTGGTCTGCGCCGGCGCCCGCCTGCGCTTCGGCCACGACTCGGAGTGGGTCCTCGAGGACGCGTCGCCGCCCGAGCTGATGGCGCGCTCGCTGACCGACGGCGCCTGGCGCCTCGCCCAGGGCGGCTACCTCGCGCTCCCGAGCGCCGACGCGCCCGAGCGCTGCGTCTACCGCGACCGCCAGGGGCGCTGGGTGGTCAGCGGCGACGAGGGCGACGCCCAGGCGATCGACGACCGCGAGCTCCTGGTGATGGCGGACGCGAGCGCCTGGCGGGTCCACCTCCCGGGGGCCGACGCGAGCACCTGGCAGGAGGACCCCGCGGGCCGCAGCCTCGCCCGCCTCCGCCTCCAGCTCGCCTACAGCCGCGACGAGGAGTACGTCGAGGCGGTCGCGCTCTGCGGCGACGAGCGCCTCGACCTCAAGGCGCGGGCCCATCACTACACGCTCCTGATCCTCGCGCGCCGCCGCCTCGCCGATCGGGCGGCCGGCGTCGCTGAGGCCGAGGAGGGCTGGATCCGCCAGGATGAGCTCGGGGACATGCTGCGGATGAGCGACAACCACCTCTACATCACGATCCACCGCGCCCGCGCGCAGCTCGGGGAGCTCGGGGTCGCGGACGCGGCCGGCCTGGTCGAGCGCCGGCCGGGGACCCGGCAGCTCCGCCTCGGCGTCGCCGATCTCGAGCTGATCATGCTCAACCCCCGCTAGCCGGCGTCGCCGGGGGGCAGGGGCGGAGGCGCGCGGGCGCCCGCGGTGGCGCAGAGCGCAAATTGCGCGATGCCGCCGCCGCGATCGTGCGAGACGCCGTGTCGCGTTTCCTCGGGGGCTGCTAGGGTGAGGAGGCGGCGATGGCCAGGAAGCAAGCCCCGCGGGACGCCACGTCCAACCGATACGCGGTCGAGCTCGACGGCGTCTTCGCGGGCTGGTTGGCCGACGTCGCCGGCGCGAGCGCGTCGGGGGACGTCGAGACCGGGCCGACCGGCCGCCGCTACAGCCGACGCGACGAGCTCCTCTGCCGCTGCTGGCCGGCGATGCCCCGGAGCTTCTACGCCTGGGTCGAGCGCTCCTTCGCCGAGCCGGTGCTCGGCAGCGACGGGGCGATCACCCTGGTCGACAGCGAGGGCCACCAGCTCAGCCGGATGCTCCTCGAGGACGTGGTCGTCACCTCCTTCAAGGTCCCGGCCTGCGACGCGTCGAGCTGCGGCCGGGCCAAGGTCGAGCTCCTCCTCAGCCCCGGCGGGATCCGCCACACCGCCCGCCGGGCGCGGCGCCTGGGCGACGAGCCGCTGGCCGCCCGCGCCCCCGGCGAGGCGCTGCCGCACCGGGTCGAGATCGACGGCCTGGTCGAGGAGTGCTCGTTCATCCGCCGGATCGAGGCGCTCACGGTCTCGCAGACGATCGCCCTCGAGGCCGGCGTCGGCCTGGTGCGCCAGGGCCCGGTGCGCGCGGGTCCGCTGGTGATGATCATCCCCGAGCACAAGGCCGGCGGCTTCTTCCGCTGGCGCGAGAGCCTGCCGCTCGGGACCGCGAGCCGGCGGACCGCGACCGTCACCGTCGGCGATCCCGAGGTCGGCTTCAGCGTCGTCCTCCACGACCTGATCCTCCAGCGGGTCGACGTCCTCCCGGGGAGCGAGGACGAGGGCGACGAGGGCGGCGCGCTCCAGGGCGAGGTCCTCCAGCGCCAGCGCCGGGATCTGCGGATCGAGGCGCTCGCGTCGTCGGTCGGCTTCTGCTTCCTGCCGGGCTCCTAGGAGGCGAGCTCGCGTCCGGGGACGCCGAACGCGCGGCGGCGGCCGTGGTATGTAGCCCGCGTGCTCCTCAACCCGGCCCAGCAGGCCGCGGTCGTCCACCGCGGCGGTCCGCTCCTCGTCCTCGCCGGGGCGGGCACCGGCAAGACCCGGGTGATCACCCACCGGGTCGCCTCGCTCCTCGCCGAGGGGGTGCCGCCCTGGCAGATCCTCGCGGTCACCTTCACCAACAAGGCGGCCGCCGAGATGCGCGAGCGGATCGCGACGATCTGCAGCGACCGCGAGGACATCCGCGAGCTCTGGGTCGGCACCTTCCACTCGATCTGCGCGCGGATCCTCCGGCGCCACGGCGGCCCGGTCGGGCTCTCGCCGCGCTTCGCGATCTACGACACCAGCGATCAGCTCTCGGTGATGAAGCGGGTCTTCAAGGACCTCAACATCGGCTCCGGCAACATCACCCCGCAGGCGGTGCTCGGCACCCTCGATCGCCTGAAGAACCAGGGCTACGGGATCGAGGGGCTCGATCGCCTGGACCTCGACGAGCCGCTGCGGTCGATCACCCGCAAGGCCGGCGAGCGCTACGAGCGGCTCCTGCGGGCGGCCGACGGCGCTGACTTCGGCGACCTCCTGGTGCTCGCGCTCCGCCTCCTCGACAAGGCGGACATGAGCGCCTGGACGCCCCGGCGGCCGCCGCCGACGGCCGTCCGGGCGCGCCCGAAGGCACCTGACCCGCAGACCAGCTTGCCGCTCTCGTCCTTCGCCCAGGAGCTGGCGGGGATGCTCGACTTTGCGGCGGGGCAGGGGGCTGGCGGGCAGGGGCTGGCGCGGGGGTGGGTGCGCTTGTTGCGCGGTCGCAGAGCGGCCCCGAGGGGGCCCAGCTCGCCGATCTCGGCCCCTCGATCGCCACCGACCTCGAGGCGGTCGCCCGCCTCCGCCGGCGCTTCCGCCACATCGTCGTCGACGAGTTCCAGGACACCAACCCGGTCCAGGCGGCGATCGTCGATCTCCTCTCGACCCGGGCCGAGCTCTGCGTGGTCGGCGACGACGACCAGTCGATCTACGGCTGGCGCGGGGCCGACGTCGCCCAGATCCTCACCTTCCCCGAGCGCCACGGCCACTGCGAGGTGATCCGCCTCGAGGAGAACTACCGGAGCACCACCCGGATCCTCGACGCCGCCAACGCGATCATCCGCCGCAACACCGGCCGCCACGGCAAGACGCTGCGCTCGTCGCTCGGCGAGGGCGACCCGATCCGGATCCTGACCCTCCGCGACGAGGTCGACGAGGCCCGGACGATCGCGACGATGGTCGCCAACGATCTCGCCGAGGGGGTGCCGGCCAGCGAGATCGCGGTCTTCTACCGGACCCACGCGCTCTCGCGCGCGCTCGAGGAGGCGCTGATCCGCGGCCAGGTCCGCTACCAGGTCTACGGCGGGCTCCGCTTCTTCGACCGCAAGGAGATCAAGGATCTCCTCGCCTACCTCCGCCTGGTGGTCAACCCGCGCTCCGACGTCGACCTCGATCGGGTCATCAACGTCCCGGCCCGCGGGATCGGCAAGACCTCGACCGACCGCCTCAAGGAGCTGGCGAACGCCCGCGGGATCAGCCTCTACGAGACCCTGGCGCCGGCCGAGGCCGAGGCCGCTGGGCTCACCGCGAGCGCCCGCCGCCGGGTGATCGGCTTCCGCCGCCTCCTCGATCAGCTCATCGACGAGGCCGAGGGCAAGGACCTCGGCGAGCTCGCGGCCGAGATCCTCGACGTCACCGGCTACCGCCTGATGCTGGCGGGCGAGAGAGCGACGAGTCGCGCGATCGCCTGGAGAACCTCCAGGAGTTCGTCGGCGAGCTCTCGCGCTTCTCCGAGGAGGAGCCGGAGGCGACCCTCTCGGACTACCTCGAGCAGGTCGCGCTCCTCGGCGACGCCGACGGCGGCGGCGAGGAGGACGGCCTCGGGGCGATCACCCTGATGACGATCCACTCGGCCAAGGGGCTCGAGTTCCAGCGGGTCTATCTCACCGGGATGGAGGAGCGGGTCTTCCCGCACGCGCGGGTCCTCGACGATCCGGCGCAGATGGAGGAGGAGCGGCGCCTCGCCTACGTCGCGGTCACCCGGGCGAAGCGGCGCCTGACGATCACCTGGACGCAGATGCGGCGGCTCTACGGGCAGGCGCAGGTCGGCACCTCTCGCGCTTCGTCCGCGAGATCCCGGCGAGCGCGGCCGCGGGCCTGGTCTCGCCAGCGGCGGCGATCTCGGCGCGGGCGCCGGTGGGCGCGGGCGGGCCGGCGATGACGATGCCGCGGGCTCCGGCGCCCGAGCCCGAGCCGGCCTGGGACGACGACATCGTCTACGACGACGACGAGGCCGCGCCGCCGCGGCGGCGACGGGGTCGCGGGGCGGCGGCCTCCGAGGGCGACGCGGGCGGCCGCGGGGCGGCGCGCGAGGAGCAGGGGGAGGCGGTGTCGATCTACGTCGGCATGCGGGTGCGACACGCCCGCTTCGGCGAGGGCGAGGTCCTCGGCTGGGCGGGCCTCGGCGACGACCTCAAGCTCAACCTCCGGTTCCGCGAGCACGGCACCAAGACGATCCTCGCCCGCTTCTGCCAGCCGGTCTGAGGCCGCGCGGCGATCGACGCAGGCCCTGCGCGAGGCCATTCCGCGGGTGGCGGCGAGGCTGTGATAGCGTGGGCGTGATGACGCTCCGGCCCCGGCTCACCTCGCTCCTCGCCCTCGGGATCTTCGCGACGCTGGCGCTCGCCTGCGACGGCGACAAGCCGCCGCCCGCGACCGCGCCGCCGCCGGTGGCGGGCGGGAGCGCCGGTGAAGGCGGCGGTGAGGCGCCCGGGCAGCCGCCGGGCGGGAGCGCCGGCGAGGGCGGCGGTGAGGCCCCGGGGTCGGCGGTCCGGACCCCGCTGGTGCCGAAGGATCACCCGCTCTACGGGCGGATGGAGGGCGCGGGCTCCCAGAACGCCTGCGCCGACGACAGCGCCTGTCACAAGGGGGGCTGCTCGAGCGAGGTCTGCTCCGCCGAGGAGGGGGTCATCACCACCTGCGAGGTCTTGCCGGTGCAGATCCCGGCGAGCGCGTTCTGTGGCTGCGTGGTCGGCGAGTGCGTCTGGTACACGACCGACGGGACCACCCTGCCGGCGAGCGGCGGTGACGGTGGCGGTGGTGGAGGCGTCGGCGGCTCGGGCGGGCCGAGCGACCCGGGCGGGGGCGTGCGCTGCGGCGACGCGACCTGCGCCCCGGGCGAGAAGTGCATCGAGTACTTCGGGATCGCCGGGCCGAGCGGGCCCCGCTTCCAGACCTGCGGGATCCCCTGCGGGCCCAAGCGGACCTGTCCCTCGGGCAAGAAGTGCGTGACGATCGCCGACGGGCCGGGCGACGTCTGCCAGTAGCCGCGGCGATTTGTCCAGTCCCTTCGGTCATGTTCTTCCGCGCATGTTGAAAAGGGCTGGCACGGAAGGCGCGCGCGGGCGTCGTCGGGCCGCGGGCTCGCCCGCGGAGGCCGGGCCGTGAGCGACCCCGAGCTCCACCGGGCGCTCGTCCGCGGCCACCGCTGGGCGCTCCACCGCTGGCCGGCGCCGGCGCCCGCTAGCGCCGGCGCGCGGCCCCCGCGGATCGTCGCCCTCCACGGCTTTGGCGGCGGCGGCCTCGACTTCGCGCCGCTGGTCTCCCGCCTTCCGGGCGAGTGGCTCGCCCCCGATCTCCTCGGCCACGGCGAGAGCGACGCGCCGGGCGACGCGGCCGCGTACTCGATGCCGGCGCTCGCGGGCGGCGTCGCGGCGCTCCTCGATGCGGTCGCGCCGGGGCCGATCGATCTCCTGATCGGCTACTCGTTTGGCGGCCGCGTCGCCCTCTCGCTCCTCCTCGGCGAGCTCGCCGGCGGCGGGGCACGATCACGGCCGCGGCCGCGCGGCCTCGTCCTGGTCGGCGCGACCCCGGGGATCCGCGACCCCGACGCGCGGGCCGAGCGGGTCCGCGCCGACGAGGCGCTGGCGTCGGCGATCGAGTCCCGCGGGATCGCGTGGTTCGCCGACCACTGGCGGGCGCTGCCGATCCTCGCGGGCAAGCGGCGGATCGCCGCCGACGCCCGCGCGGCCAGCGAGGCCCGCCTCCTCGCCCAGCGGCCCGCCGGCCTCGCGGGCGCGCTCCGGGGCGCGGGCACCGGGGCGATGCCGCCGCTCTGGGACGCGCTCGGCGAGCTCGACCTGCCGACCCTGGCGATCTCCGGCGCCGAGGATCCGAAGTTCTCGGCGATCGCCCATGAGCTCGCCGCCGCCGCGCCGCGGGCCGAGGAGCGTCGTCCTCCCTGGCGTCGGCCACAGCGCCCACCTCGAGGACCCGGCGGCCTTCTGCGGGATCCTCGAGGCCTTCCTCGCCCGCCTCGACGGATGACGGATCAGTCGGATCACTGACGCGGACGAGCGGTCCCGCGAGCTGGCGATGGCGTATCGTCGGCGAGCGATGAACGACGACCTGGCGAGAGCATTCTTCGAGGAGTGGTTTCGGCGACTCTGGCGCGAGCTGGACGCGTCGGTGGTCGACGACCGATGCGCAGAGGACGTCCTCGTCCACGGGCTCGACGGTCCGCGGCGAGGTCGGGAGCAGTTTCGCGAGTTCTACGCGGTGCTCCGCGCGCTCTTCCCCGGCGGGCTCGACGTGGCCGTCGACGCGGCGCTCGGCAGGGACGAGATGGTGATGGTGCGCTGCACCGCGCGCGGCCAGACCGGCGGGGGGAAGGCGGTCGACTTCACCGGCTTCGCCCAGGCTCGGATCGTCGACGGCAAGATGGCCGAGGCGTGGAACTGCTGGGACTTCATGACCATGCTCGAACAGGCAGGTGCGCTGCCCGTCGGCTCCTTCTCCGCCGGGCTGAAGCAGCTCCTCGACTGAGTCGCGGCCGCGCCTGCTAGAGCGCCTCGACCGGGATCACCCGCAGCCGCCGCGGCGCCTCGTCGGTGCGGGCGACGATGAAGTCGAGGTGGGCGCCGACGCCCCGGAGCTGGGTGATGTAGGCGACCTCGGAGACCCGGAGGATCGGCGTCTCGTCGATCGTCAGGATCACGTCGTCGACCTCGAGGCCGGCCTTGGCGCCCGGGCTCAGGGGCTCGACCGCGGTCACGCGGACGGCGGAGAGGCGGCCGGGGAAGATGTCGGGGCCGACGTTCTCGGCCTTGATCCCGAGGCGGGTGTGGCGGATCCGGCCGTAGGTCCAGACCTCGTCGAGGAAGCGCCGGGCCATCGCCGCCGGGACCGCGAAGGCGAGGCCCTGGCCGTCGTTGCGGACCGCGGTGGTGATCCCGAGGACCTCGCCGCGGGTGTCGACCAGCGGCCCGCCGGAGTTGCCGGTGTTGATCGACGCGTCGGTCTGGATGAAGCTCCAGATCCCGTCGGCCCGGAGCCCGCTCGGCCGCCCGAGCTCGGCGTAGTCGCGGCCGAGCCCGGAGATCACGCCGACGGTGACGGTGTTGCCGAGGCCGAAGGGCTGGCCGATCGCCATCGCCCACTCGCCCGGGATCGCCGCGCGCTCGCGGAAGACCACCGGCTCGAGGCCGTTGACCTGCTGCTCGAGCTCGAGGAGCGCGAGGTCGAGGAGGTCGTCGCTGGCGACCACGCGGGCGCGGGTGCGGGTGTGGTTGGCGAGCTCGATGTCGACGTGGGAGGCGCTGGCGACGACGTGCTCGCTCGTCAGCACCTGGCCGGCGGTCGACACGATCATCCCCGAGCCGATCCCGCGGATCACCTGGGCGCCGGCGCCGGGGGCCTCGCGCTCCATCGTCGCCACCACCGTCACCACCGAGGTGTCGAGGCGCTCGGCGATCGACGCGAAGTCGGGGAGGGCGTCGACGATCTCGGGCGGGCCCTCGTCGTCGGGGGTGCCGCCCGAGGCCGCGCTCGCCCGGAGGAGCGCGGAGCGGAGCGGCGGCGCCTCCTCGGGCTCGTGGACCGGCCGGCAGCCGGCGGCCGCCGCGAGTGTCAGGGTGAGGGCGACGGGGGCGGCCAGCGGGCGCGCGCATGCGCCGAGCCGCCCGATCGCGGAGCGGCTCTGCATGGCGAGCGGGCGGCGGCTCACGGGGCGGCCCGGATCAGGAGGCCGGGGTCTCGGGCGTCGGGGTCGCGGTCGGGGCGACCTCGTCGACCTCGTCGTCGTCGTAGTCGTCGTCGTCGTCCTCGTCGGGGATCGTCATCACCTCGAGCTTGTCACTGACGTCGGGGAGCGTCTCGAGGTGCTCGCGGACCTGCTCCTTGGTGATGAGGCCGCTTGCGATGTTCCGCTTGATGGTCCGAAGATCCATCAGGCGATCGGAATTCCGGGCGATAGCCATGGCCGCAGCGTTGTAGACCAGGCGCCCCAGCGGGGGAAGTGCGGCGTTTGCGCGGTGGAATAGGCCGCGCTGGGACGCGGTTCATTGGCGTGCGGCGGCCTATACTGCCCGCGGGCGCGGGCCCTTGCGCCGGCCGCCCGCCGGCGCCAGTCTCAGGCCGGCGCGGCGCCCTCCACCTGCGGGCGAGGGCGTCAGGCCGGCGCGGCCGCGCCCGCGCGGACCTCCCCGCCCGGCGTTCCGCCCTCCGACACTCCCCCCAAACCTCCCAGAGCGAGCCCATGAGCGTTGGTTCCTACGACATCCGCATCGTCAACGAGATGGTCGAGCGCGAGAGCGCCTTCGTCGAGCGCCTCTTCAACGAGGTGCACAAGGTCATCGTCGGCCAGGACGAGATGATCGAGCGGGTCTTCATGGGCCTCCTCTGCAACGGCCACGTCCTCCTCGAGGGCGCGCCCGGCCTCGCCAAGACGCTGACCGTCTCGACCCTCGCCCGCTCGCTCCACCTCGACTTCAAGCGGGTCCAGTTCACCCCGGACCTCCTCCCCTCGGACGTCCTCGGCACGGTGATCTACAACCACCAGACCGGCGAGTTCACGAACAAGAAGGGGCCGGTCTTCACCAACCTCCTCCTCGCCGACGAGATCAACCGGGCGCCGGCCAAGGTCCAGAGCGCGCTCCTCGAGGCGATGGCCGAGCGCCAGGTGACGATCGGCGACACCACCTACCGCCTGCCGGCGCCCTTCCTGGTCCTGGCGACCCAGAACCCGATCGAGCAGGAGGGCACCTACGCGCTCCCCGAGGCCCAGCTCGACCGCTTCATGTTCAAGATCAAGGTCTCGTACCCGACCGCGGACGAGGAGCTGACGATCATGGAGCGGATCGCCGGCGCCGCCCACAACGCCGAGACCGAGGTCGCGGCGGTGATCGGCCCCGCCGAGCTCGAGTCGGTGCGCGGGGTGATCGACCGGATGATCGTCGAGAAGTCGGTGCGCAAGTACATCGTCGACGTGATCACCGCGACCCGCTCGCCCGAGGAGGTCGGCCTCGAGTCGCTCCGCCCCTTCATCGACTTCGGCGCGTCGCCGCGCGCGTCGATCGCGATGTTCCAGGCCGCCCGCGCCCACGCCTTCCTCCGCCACCGCGGCTACGTCAGCCCCGAGGACGTCAAGGCGATCGCCCCCGACGTGCTGCGCCACCGCCTGATCCTCTCCTACGAGGCCGAGGCCGAGGGCAAGACCGTCGAGGGGATCGTCCGGGCGATCCTCGAGCACGTCCAGGTCCCCTGAGCCAAGATCCCTGCGCCCGCTGACCGCTGATCGCTGAAGATGCTTCGATCGAGCCAGAGCACCGCCGAGCAGGCCGCCAGCGCCGAGGCGCGCGAGCGGACGATGGCGCTCCTCCGCGAGATCCGACGGATCGAGATCCAGACCTCGCGGCTGGTCAACCAGCACCTCGCGGGGTCGTATCAGTCGGTCTTCAAGGGGCAGGGCGTCGCCTTCTCCGAGGTCCGCGCCTACACCCCCGGCGACGACGTCCGGACCATCGACTGGAACGTCACCGCCCGCACCGGCGAGCCCCACGTCAAGCTCTTCACCGAGGAGCGCGAGGTCACGGTGATGCTGGTGGTCGACATGTCGGCGAGCCTCGACCTCGGCTCCCGCGACTACGACAAGCGGGCGCTGGTCGCCCGCCTCGCCGCGACCTTCGCCTTCTCGGCGATCCGCAACAACGACCGCGTCGGCCTCATCGGCTTCACCGATCAGGTCGAGGTCTTCGTGCCGCCGCGGAGCGGGCGCAAGCACGTCCTCGCGGTCGTCCAGCGGGTCCTGACCCACGAGCCGGTCCACCGCGGGACGCGGGCGGCGGCCGGCCTCGAGTACCTCGCGCGCCTCCACAAGGGGCACGCGGTCGCGGTCCTGATCTCCGACTTCGTCGACGCGCTCCCCGAGGAGCCGGCGCGCAGCGACGAGGCGATGGCCTTCGAGCGCGCGCTCAAGCTCGCCCGCCGCCGCCATGACCTGGTGGCGATCCGGGTCGAGGATCCCCTCGAGCTCGAGCTGCCGGCGCTCGGGATCGTCGCCCTCGAGGACCTCGAGCTCCTCGGCCTCGGCGGCGACGCCTACATCGACCTCAGCCGCGGCCGGGCCGAGCGCTACCGCCGGAGCGTCGGCGAGGAGCGCCTCCGCCTCGATCGTCTGATGAACAAGCTCCGCCTCGAGATGCTCACCGTCCGCTGCGGCGACAACTGGCAGCAGCCGCTGGTCTCCTTCTTCGCCCGCCGGGCCCGGAGGATGCGGCGATGAGGCGGGGCGCGGGTGGGCGGCTGCGGGTGCTGAGCGCGCTCGTCGGCGGGGCGCTGGTGGTCGGCGCGCTCGCGCCGGCGCTGGCGATCGCCGACATCCCGCGCTTCGATCTGCCGAAGCCGAAGCCGAGGCCGAAGCCGAAGCCGAAGCCGAAGCCCGAGCCCGAGGACAAGGCGGACGCCGAGCCGGCGCCGCCGGCCGTCGTCGCGCCGGAGGCGATCGGCGCGGGTCCGGCGGACGCTGGGGCGGCGTCGCGGTCGCGCCGGCGCCTGCGGACGCGAGCGCAGGCGCGGACGCGGACGCGGACGCGAACCCGGCGGACGAGGCCGCGGCGGTCGGCGAGCCCGAGCCCGCGCCGGCGCCGGATGAGGCGCCGCCTCCCGTCGACGAGGACGCGGCCGGGGGCGCGGCCCTCCTCCCGCCGCCCGCGCCTGTCCCTCAGGACAGCACCTCCGAGGCCAGCGCCGACGACCCGCCGACCCCGGCGAGCGACGCCCCGGTGGTCGTCACCACGAAGATCAGCCCGGACCCCTCGTCGGTCGGCGATCTCCTGGTGATGGAGGTGATCGCCGCCTACCCCGCGGGCTACCGGGTCAACCTGCCGATCGGCGTCGACTTCGCGCCGCTCCACCTGGTGTCGATCGACGAGGGCGAGCCCGAGTCGACCGGCCAGGGCTTTCGCAAGGTCTTCAAGGTCACCCTCCAGCACTTCGACGTCGGCGAGGCCAAGGTCCCCGGCTTCCCGCTGACCTACGTCGGCGCCGACGGCCAGGTCGAGACCGTCAAGGTCGCCCCGCGCTCGTTCACGGTCGAGTCGCTCCTGGCCAACGAGGCCGACCCCCAGCGCCGCGGCGAGGACCCGCCGGTGTCGCTCGAGTACCCGAACACGACCGCCGAGATCATCATCTACTCGGCGGCGGTCGCGATGCTCGCCGGCTTCCTCCTCGCGCTCCTCTGGCGCCGCCTCGCCAGCCGCCCGCGCGAGGTGCTCGGGCCGCCGCCGGTGCCCCCGCACGAGCGCGCGCTGACGGCCCTGAGCGAGCTCGAGGGCGCCGGCCTCCTCGAGACCGGCCTCGTCCAGGACTACTACCTGGAGCTCACCGAGATCGCCAAGGGCTACCTCGAGGGGCGCTTCGGGGTCGAGGCGCTCGATCGGACCACCGACGAGATCCGCCGCGAGCTGAAGCGCCGGGCCGACGCGATCGCGCCGCTCCAGCCGAGCGACGTGATCGACTTCCTCGAGGGCTGCGACCTCGTCAAGTTCGCCCGCTTCGACCCCGACGTCGACGAGGCCCGCGGCGCGCTCGCCCAGGTGCGGACGATGGTCGAGGAGACCAAGCCCAAGGACGCGCCGCCGCCCGCGGCCGCGCCGGCGACCGGTGACGCGAAGGCGGAAGGTGCCACGAGCGAGGCCGCGAGCGACCCCGCCGCGCCTGCTTCCGCTGCTGAATCGACGAACATGTCGGAAGGGACATCCAGCGAGGGGGCCGCAGAGGCCCCGGCCGCGCCCGCGCCGGCCGCCGACGAGGAGGCCAGGTCATGAGCCGCGCCCTCCTCCTCGGCAAGATCCTCGGCTTCGCGCTCCTCGGGGTCGCGGCCGCGGCCGCGGTGATCGGCGGGGTGATCGGCGCGGATCTCCGCCACGTCACCCTGGCCGAGCCGCTCTGGCTCCTCGCCGGCCTCCTGCCGCTCGCCGCGCTCGCCCTCCGGATCGCCAGGGCCCCGCGGCCGCCGACCCTCCGCTTCTCGCGGGCGCGGACGGCCACCCGCCTGAGGGCCGGCCTCGCCGCCCGGGTCGTCGATCTCCCCGACGGCCTCCGCCTCGCGGCCGCGCTCCTCCTCGCGGTCGCGCTCGCCCGTCCGCAGTCGAGCCGCCTCGCCGATCGGATCGAGCACGAGGGGATCGACATCGCCGTCGCCCTCGACCTCTCGGACTCGATGGAGAACCAGGATCTCTATCCGAACCGCCTCGAGGCCGCCAAGCAGGTGATCGACGAGTTCATCGCTCGCCGCCCCCACGACCGGGTGGCGGTGGTCGCCTTCGGCGCGACCGCGTCGACGATCGCCCCGCTCACCCTCGATCACGACGTCGTCCGCCTCCTGGTCCGCAAGGTCCAGCTCGGCGGGCTCGACGGGACCCGGACGGCGATCGGCGCTGGCATCGGCGTCGCCCTCAACCGCCTCGGCGAGTCGGAGGCGAAGAGCAAGGTGCTGGTCCTCCTCACCGACGGGGTCCACAACGCCGAGGGCCTCGACCCCGACTCCGCCGCCCAGGAGGCGCAGGATCGCGGGGTCCAGATCTACACCGTGCTGATCGGTCGCCACGCCGGCCAGAACATTGATCCTGGCCGTTTGGAGCGGATCGCCTCGGCCACCGGCGGCTACGCCTACACCGCCGAGGACCGCGACGCCCTCACCACCTCGTTCCAGGACCTCCTCAACAAGCTCGAGAAGTCGACGATCGAGGGCGAGCCGGTGCGGGCCGAGCTCTTCGCCTGGCTCCTCTGGCCGGCGCTCCTCCTCCTGGTCGGCGACGTCGTCCTCCGGAGCACTCGCCTGCGGAGGTTCCCATGAACGGCGTGCTCGGCATGATCAGCGCGCTCCTCCTCGCGTTCGCGCCCGCGGCCGCGCCCGGCGCGGACCCGGCGAGCGAGCAGGTCGTCCAGGGGACCCTCGGCGCGGTCGACGACGTCGTCCTCGCCCGCGCCGACCTCTGGTGGGTGCTCCTCTTCGTCCCGCTCGCCGCCCTCGCCTTCGTCTGGGCCGCGCGCCAGCGCCGAAATGGCATGCGCGCGCTCGGCAACCCGGCGCTGGTCGAGCGCCTGGTCGCCACGGTCCACCACGGCAACCGCCTGATCGCCGCGATCGCCACGGTCGCGGCGATCCTCTGCCTCGGCGTCGGCCTGATGCGGGTGCAGTACGGCGGCACCGCCAAGATCATCCCGGCCGCCGGCCTCGACATCGTCCTCGCGGTCGACTACTCGAAGTCGATGCTCGCGCGCGACGTCTACCCGTCGCGGAGCGAGCGCCTGGAGGCCGAGCTCCGCCGCTTCCTCGACCGCGCGGGCGCCCGCGGCGATCGGGTCGGCGTCGTCGTCTTCGCCGGGGCCGCCCGTGGGCTCCCCCTCAGCCGCGACATGCGGCTGATCAAGCTCTACCTCGAGAAGGCCGACCCGCTCACCGAGAACCCGGGCGGCACCGCGATCGGCAAGGCGCTCCGCCTCGCGCTCACCTACCTGATCGACGCCCGCCGCGGCGACGCCCGGGCGAGCGGGGCCGAGGCGAGTGACGAGGCGCCGCCCTCCGAGGCCGACCAGGTGATCGTCCTCCTCACCGACGGCGAGGACACGACCTCGCGGCCGAAGGAGATGGCGGCCGAGGCCGCCCGCCTCGGGATCCGGCTCTACACGGTGGCGATCGGCTCGCGCTCGGGTGAGCCGATCCAGAAGTTCACCGCCGACGGCCAGCCCGACGGCTACCAGATGGACGAGGACGGCAACTACCTGATGACCCGGGTCGACGAGCCGCTCCTCAAGGAGCTCGCGGAGTCGACCGGCGGCCGCTACGTCCACGTCGCCCCCGATCGCTTCGGCCTCGACGAGGTCGAGGGCTGGATGGGCGAGCTGAGCCGGGCCCAGCGCGAGGACACCGTCGAGATCCACCGCGACGAGGGCTTCGTCTTCCTGGTCGTCCCCGCGCTCCTCTTCCTCTCGATCGCGCTCGCGCTCGGCGAGCGCAGGAGGGTCAAGGCATGATCACGCTGATGGGGTCGCGGGCGCTCCTCGGGCTGGTCGCCGCCGGCTGGCTGGCGAACGCGCTGGCGAGCACGAACGGCGACATCGAGGCGGGGATCGCCGCCTACGAGGCGGGCGATCACGACGCCGCCCTCGCGGCCTACGCGGCCGCCGAGGAGGGGCTCGGCGAGCGCCCGGAGATCCACTACAACCGCGGCCTCGCGCTCCTGGCGAAGGACGACCGCGAGGCCGCCCGCAAGGCCTTCGAGCACGGCTCCGAGTCCGAGGACCCGCGGGTGCGGGCGAGCTCGGAGTACGAGCTCGGCAACCTCGACTTCGACGCCGGCGCCTGGGAGGGCGCGATCGAGCGCTATATCGCCTGCCTCAAGATCGACCCCGAGCACGCCTCGGCGAAGTGGAACCTCGAGCTCGCCCGCCTGAAGAAGAAGCAGGAGGACGAGGAGAAGGAGAAGCAGGAGCAAGAGAAGCAGGACCAGGACCAGCAGGACCAGGACCAGCAGGACCAGGACGATCAGGAGAAGAAGGACGACGAGGAGAAGAAGGACGACGAGGAGAAGCAGGACGACGAGGAGCAGAAGGACGAGCAGAAGCAGGACGACCAGCAGAAGCAGGACGAAGAGCAGAAGCAGGACGAAGAGCAGAAGCAGGACGACCAGCAGAAGCAGGACGACCAGCAGAAGCAGGACGACCAGCAGAAGCAGGGCGAGCAGCCCCAGCCGCCGCAGCCGCAGCAGCCGCAGCCCGTCCCGGTCGACCGCGCCGACCTCGACCGCGCCCTCGAGGAGCTCGACGCCGAGGACAACTTCTTCCTGGGTCGCCCCCTCGGTCGACCTGTCCCGGTGGACAGGGACTGGTAGCGATGGCTGAGCTCCGCCGCCGCGCCCTCGTCTCCGCGCTCGCGCTCGCGCCGACGCTCGCGCTCGCGCCGCGGAGCGTCCGCGCCGACGGCGTGCTGGCGATCCAGGCGCGGCTGGCGGCCAACGCGATCGAGGTCGGCGAGTCGGTCGAGCTGATCGTCGAGGTCAGCCGCGAGGGCGGCTCCGAGGAGCTCCCCGAGCCCCGCCTCCCCGACCTCGCGGCGATGGGGCTCGCCGTCGAGGGGCCGACGACCAACTACCGGACCCAGACCTCGTGGATCAACGGGCGCTCGTCATCGAGCGTCCGCCTCACCTACGTCTACTACCTGATCCCGAGCAAGCCCGGCCGCTTCGAGCTCCCCGTGACCCTCAAGGACGGCGCCCGCACCGTCCGCGCGCCGTCGATCCCTGTCCTCGAGGTCAGCGGTGAGGCGCCGGCCGCGACCGCGACCGCCCCCGAGGCCAACGCCAAGCCGACCGACGCCCGCGGCGACGTCTTCGTCTGGGCGATGATCGACAAGCCGAGCCTCTACGTCGGCGAGCAGCTGACCTACACGATGGAGGTCTACGAGCGGGTCCGCTTCCAGAACATCCACCTCCGCGAGCTCCCCGGCTTCCAGGACTTCTGGAGCGAGGAGCTGCCGGAGGGGCGGCAGCGCAACGAGCTGGTCGCTGGCGTCGCCTACCGCGTCCACCCCGGGCTGCGGCGGGCGCTCTTCCCCCAGCGCGCCGGCAACCTCCGGATCACCCCCGCCCAGGTCGGCGTCGGCCTCCGGCGGCGGGTCAGCGGCCAGGCGATCGAGGTCGAGGTCAAGCCGCTGCCGGCCGAGGGGCAGCCCGCCGGCTTCTCGGCGAACAACGTCGGTCGCTACCAGCTGAGCGCGAGCGTCGATCGCCAGGCGGTCAAGGTCGGCGAGCCGCTCACGCTCTCGCTGACGATCCGCGGCACCGGCAACATCAAGATCCTCGACCCCGGGGCCTGGCCCGAGCTCCCGGGCTTCCGCCGCTACGACCCCAAGGTCGAGACCCAGGCGCTCACGGGCGACGTGATCGGCGGCGCCCGCCGCTACGACTTCCTGCTGATCCCCGAGGCCGCCGGCCCGCTGACGATCCCGGCCCACACCCTCGACTTCTTCGACCCGAGCGAGGGCGCCTACCGCAAGGCCCGCTCGCAGCCGATCACGATCGAGGTGAGCGGCGACCCCGGGGCGGCCGCGGGGGCGCCTGCGGGGCCCGAGCCCAGCGCTCCGCCGCCGCCGACGGCGACCGACGACGACCTCCTCCTCGCGCCGATCTACACCCCCGACGCGCTCCCGCGGGTGGAGGTCGCCGAGCCCTGGCTGACGCCGACCCGCTGGACCCTGGGGATGATCGGCGCGCCCGCCCTCGGGCTCGTGGCCCTCGGCGCGCGGGCGATCCTCCGGCGGGCGCGCGGGGACGCGGCCTCGCAGGCGAGGGCCGCCCGCCAGGCCGCCGAGCGCGAGGGGATCGCCGCGGCCGAGGCGGCGGTCGCCTCGGGCGAGGGCTTCTACCCGGCGCTCGCGCAGCTCCTCCAGACCCTCGCGGTCGATCGCGCGGGCCCGGAGGGGCAGGGGCTCCCGCGGCGGGCGCTCCTCGACGTGCTCCGCCGGCGCGGGGCCGAGGCCGCCGACGTCGATCGCCTCGGCGCCCTCCTTGATCGCTGCGACGCCGCCCGCTTCGGGGCCGCCGCGGGCGAGGGCAAGGGGGATCGCCGGGCGCTCCTCGACGAGGCCCTCGGCCTCCTCCGGCGCTCTTCGCTCGCCAAGGGGAGGTGGGCATGAGGGCCGCGTTCGGCCCCGGTGCGCGCGCGCTCGCGCTGCTGGCCGTCGCCTGGGTGAGCCTCGCGCCCGCCCGCGCCCGCGCCGACGTCGTCGACGACGCCTTCCTCGCCGGCAACCAGGCCGCCGCCGCCGGCGAGTGGGCGACCGCGATCGAGCGCTACCGCGAGGCCGAGGGGCTCCTGCCCGGGCGCTCGGCGGTCCTCTCCTTCAACCTCGGCACCGCCTACGCCCAGCTCGGCGAGCTCGGGCCGGCGACCTACCACCTCCGCCGCGCCCTCCAGGCCGAGGCGGAGGCGAGCGGGGACGTCGCCGAGGCAGCCCGCCGCAACCTCGGGATCGTCCGCCAGCGGATGGAGGTCGCGGCGACCACCGCCGGGGCCCAGATCGATCGCTCCGAGAGCTGGTGGGAGCTCCTCCTCGCGGCGGTCGCGGCCCCCCTCTTCGGCTGGCTGGCCCTTGGGTCTGGTTGGCTCGGGCTGGTGATCACGCCGCTGGCCGCGCGCCTCCGCGGCGGGGCGGCGGCCGGCGCTCGCTCGCTGGTCGGCGTCCTCGCGCTGGTCTTTGTCGTGGTCGGCGCTCTCCACGGCGTCGCCCTCCGGACCCAGGCGAGCGCGCCGACGGCGATCGTCCTGCCGGCCGCGGCGGCCGTCCGCGAGGCCCCCGGCGCCCACCGCAAGGAGTCCTTCACCGTCCAGGGCGGGAGCCGGGTGCGGATCGTCGAGGAGGTGCCCGGGTGGAGCCGCGTTCGCCTCCCCGGCGGCCTCGAGGGCTGGCTCCCGGAGGGAGATCTCGGGCGCCTCCAGGGGGCTCCTCGCCGCCGCGGCGCGCCGTCGGCGAGCCGTCCGTCGGGCGGCGCCTGAGGCCGTCCAGCGGGGCCCGCTGGGCGGCGGCCGTCGCTCTCTGGCCGCTTCACCGCGAGCCCCGTGTGGTCGCCTCGCGCAGGGCCGAGGTTGATCGCCTACATCGCCTCGGCCGAGTCCGTGCGCGCTTCCGTCGTTGACCTCTGCGGCCGCCCTGGCCGGCGCCGGACCGCGTTCACGGTCTCGCTTGGCTCCACGAAAATGGCCGTGGCAAGTGCTGGCCGCGCGAGATAACCTGATGGTGTCGTGCTGGCTGTCCTCGCCACCAAGATCCGCAACTCTGGCCGAAGCCAGGGGTCGACCGCGGCGGTGGTGGGGAAGGCGTACGAGGGCTTCCTGATCTCGGAGCCGGTGGTCGGCCGCGGGATGGTGATCTTCCGCGACCCCAACGGGCGCCGGATGGTCACGACCGCGGTCCGTCGGGTGCTCACCACCTCGGAGCAGCGCCTCCTCTACGTCGAGACCGAGAACAGCGTCTATCGCCTGGCGATCCTCGATCAAGAGGCCCTGCCGGCGAGCGCCACCGGCTAGCGCTCTCGATGATCTGACCGAAGGGGCAGGTTCTGCCGCCCGTGATCACCGCGAGTCGGCGGCCTACCCCTTGAGCGCGGCGAGGAGCGCCGACGGATCCTCGTCGACGGCGACGCGGCGGGTCGCGGGGACCTCGGGGATCTGTGCGCCGTCGCGGCGATCGACGAGGAGCAGCGGCGTCGAGCCCTCGGCGCAGAGGCGGGCGAGCGCGTGGAGGAGCTCCACCTCGCTCGCCTCGCCCGCGCTCGGGTCGACGATCACCGCCCGCCAGCGGCGCTCGACCATCGACCAGAGGACCTCGGCGATGCTGTCGAAGAAGACGAGCGGCGCGCTCTGGCTGAGGGCGCGGCGGAGCTCCGCCCGCACCCGCGGGTCGCCCTTGGCGATCGCGATCGGCTGGCCCTTGGGCGCGGGGTAGGGGGCGCGCGGGAGCCAGACGCTGAAGACGGTCCCGAGCCCGGGCGCGCTCTCGACGGCGATCGCCCCGCCCATCCCCTCGCAGAGGCCGCGGGTGATCTGGAGGCCGAGGCCGGTGCCCTCGCGGCTCTGCTTGCCCGCCTCCTGGACCTGCGAGAAGGGCCGGAAGAGGCGGCGCCGCTGCTCGTCGTTCATGCCGATCCCGGTGTCGACGACGTCGATCCGCGCCCAGCGATCGCCGTCGGCGCTGATCCGCACCCGGATCTCGCCGTCGTGCGTGTACTTGCAGGCGTTGCTCAGGAGGTTGGCGAGGACCTGGCGGATCCGGACCCCGTCGCCGACGATCGACGCGGCCGCCGCGTCGACGACCTCGAGGCGGGTCTGGTTGCCGCCGGCGTGGGCGAGCGGCCGCAGGCCGTCGAGGGTCGCCCCGGCGAGCGCCCCGAGATCGATCGGCTCCGCGTTGAAGCGGAACTCGCCCGACTCGAGGTGCGCGAGGTCGAGGATGTCGTTGACCAGGCCGAGCATGAATTGGCCAGCGTCGCCGATCTTCTCGGCGATCTCCTGGCGCTCGTCGTCGGCGATCGGCTCGTCCTCGCGGAGGTACTCCGAGAAGCCGAGGATCGCGTTGAGCGGGGTCCGGAGGTCGTGGATCACCCGGGCGAGGAAGGCACGGTGCTCGGCGCTCGCGTCGGCCTTGACGGCGTCGTCGGCCGCCGATTCGCGGCTCCTCGAGGCGCCCTCGGCCTTGAGGAGCTCGCGGGCGAGGGACGAGGCGGCGTGGCGGAGCTCGAGGAGATCGATCACCTGGCGCCCGAGGGTGCGGAGCGCCCGGAGCTGGGTCTGCGTGAGCTGCTTCGGGATCCGATCGATCACGCAGAGGGTGCCGATCCGGTGGCCGTCGTTGGTCACCAGCGGGGCCCCAGCGTAGAAGCGGATGTCCGGGGCGCCGGTGACCAGCGGGTTGTCGGCGAAGCGCGGGTCCTCGAGGGCGTTCGGCACCTCCATCACCGCGTCGTCGAGGATCGCGTGGGCGCAGAAGGCGAGCTCACGCGGGGTCTCGAGCGCGTCGATGCCGACCCGCGACTTGAACCACTGGCGGTCCCGGTCGACCAGGCTGACGAGGGCGATCGGGGTCCCGCAGATCTCGGCCGCGAGCGCGGTCAGCTCGTCGAAGGACTCCTCCGGCGCGGTGTCGAGGATCGCATAGCGGGCCAGGGCCCGGAGGCGCTGGTGCTCGTCATCGGGGATCGGCGGGGCTTGCATCGCGCGTCCTGGCTATCGTGGCAGACGCTTGTCCCCACGGAAGGTCCCCGCGGGCGGCTGTCGGCGGATGTGGACCCTGCGGTGACGTCCGCAGCCTCAGGCGCGTCGCTGGTAGACGTTGACCCGCAGGTACTCGCCCTCGACGTGCCCGGGGAGCACCGGGTGATCGGCGCCGGGCCCGAGGGCGAGGAGGCGGGTCCAGAGCGCCGACGAGGCGCCCGTGAGCGCCTGATCGAGGTGCTCGCGCCCGAGGTGGTGGGAGCACGAGCAGATCACCAGGAAGCCGTCGTCGGCGAGGCGCGGGATCACGCGCGCGAGGCAGGCGCGGAGGGCCTTGAGCGCGCGGCCGAGGTCACGCGGCGAGCTCGCGATCTTCGGCGGGTCGACGACGATCGTCCCGAAGGGCCCGGCGAGCTGGGGATCGTCGAGCTCGCCGAAGAGGTCGGCGCGGACCCAGGCGCAGCGCTCGGCGACGCCGTTGCGCGCCGCGTTGGCGGCCGCGAGGGCGAGGGCCGGCGCGCTCTGATCGACGCCGACCGCGGTGACGCCGGCCGCGGCCGCGTGGATCGCGAAGCCGCCGACGTGGGTGCCGAGGTCGAGGAGGGGCCCGCCGTGGCCGGCCGCGAGCTCGGCGATCCGCCGCCGGTTCTCCCGCTGGTCGAAGTAGGCGCCGGTCTTCTGGCTCGGCGGCGCCGGGACCTCGAAGTCGATCCCGTGCTCGGCGAAGGCGAGGCGCTCGATCCCCGCGGCGATCACCGGCTCGGGGACGAAGCCCTCGCGCTCGGCCGCGCTCTGCGGGTGGATGACGAAGATGTCTCCGGGGGCATGTTCTTTGAGCCACGCGACGATCGCCCCCTGGCGGGCGGCCATCGCCGCGGTCGTGATCTGGAGGACCCGCACCGGGCCGTAGCGATCGATCACCAGGCCGGGGAGGCCGTCGCCCTCGGAGTTGACCTCGCGGACGCCGCTGGTCCCCTGGCGCTCGAGGCCGAGCGCCGCCCGGGCGCGGAGGGCGGCCGCGAGCCGGGCCTCGAGCCAGCCCTCCGGCGGCGCCTCGCTGCCGAAGGTGAGGAGGCGGACCGTGAGCTCGGACTCGGGCCCGTAGAGGCCCCAGCCCCGGACCTCGCCGCGGTGGTCGACGACGCAGGCGAGGCTCGCCGGGTCCGGCGGCCCGAGGGTCCGGGCGATCCAGCGGCGGCGGATCCACGGGCCCTCGGCCGGGCCGTGGCGGCTGTGCTCGCGGCGGAGCTCGATACGGACTGACACGCGCGGCATCGTACCTGCCCGCGGGCGATCTGCTATCGTCCCGCCGTGCCTGCGCCGAGCCCGCTCTCTGGCCCTCGCCGCCCGCCGGGGCCCGCTGCGCCCGCGTCTGCGGGCCTGGGCCCCGCCGCGCGGTCGTCCGGGCCGCCCGCCGTGGGGCGCTCGGGGCCGGGATCGCGCTCGCGCTCGCGCTCACCCCGGCGCGGTCCATGGCGGCCGCGCGCCGGGGCAACGAGGTCCTCGATCGCGCGGTGACGACCCCGGTCCTCGGGGTCGCCGCGGCCGCCCGCATGGGCGTCCTCGTCGGCAACGGCGGCGCGGTGATCCAGCCGCCCCTCGGCTTCGGCTTCGGCTTCGATCTCCGCTACCACGCCCTGGCGATCGCCGGCGCCCGCCTCGGCCTCCAATTCACCGCGGGACACGACCGCTACCCGGGCCGCAACACCTTCCCCGAGGCCCAGGCCGACGGGACGATCAAGGAGATCCCCCGCTACACGATCCTCGGCCACACCGACCTCACCCTCGGGCCCTCGCTGCAGGTGCCGCTGCGGGTCTTGTTCCTCGAGGGCGGGGTGAGCGGCGGCCTGGCGATCTCGTCGTTTCGCCGGCCCCGGAGCCTCGACCCGCTGGCGGACGAGCACGTGGTCGGCTACCAGCCGATGATCCGCGGCGATCTCGCGGTCGCCGTGCCGATCCGCAAGAACCAGGGGATCCGCGTCGGCGCCGACGTCGTCAAGATCTTCGCCACCGACAAGAAGACGTGGATCGTCGCCGACCCCCAGGCGCCCGAGGGGACCGCGCCTGACACCGCGATCTTCGACCTCTACCTCGACGTCGTCGTGGCCTACCAGATGTGGTTCTGATCTGATATTCGCGGGGCCATGGAGAGCGCCCTCCGCCTCGCCCCGCACCCGACCCGCAAGGCCCCGCGCGGCCCCGTCTGCGCCGTGATCATGGACGGCGTCGGCCTCGGCGCCGGCGACTTCACCGACGCGGTCGCGCGGGCCTACACGCCGACCCTCGACTGGCTCCGCGCCCTCCCCTCGGCGACCTCGATCCTCGCCCACGGGCTCGCGGTCGGCCTCCCGAGCGACGCCGACATGGGCAACAGCGAGGTCGGCCACAACGCCCTCGGGGCCGGGCGGATCGTCGATCAGGGGGCGAAGCTGGTGAACCGGGCGATCGCCAGCGGCGACCTCTTCCGCGGCGAGGTGTGGCGGGGCGCGATCGCCCGGGTGACGGCCTCGGGCGAGCCCCTCCACCTCCTCGGCCTCCTCTCCGACGGCAACGTCCACTCGCACATCGATCACCTCCTCGCGCTCCTCCGCGAGGCCGCGCGCGCGGGCGTCCGGCGCCTGCGGGTCCACGTCCTCCTCGACGGCCGCGACGTCCCCGGCCGGTCGGCGCTCGGCTACCTCGAGACCCTCGAGGGGGCGCTCGCCGAGCTCCGCGAGGCCGGCTGCGACGCCCGGATCGCCAGCGGCGGCGGCCGGATGAAGATCACGATGGACCGCTACGAGGCCGAGTGGGCGATGGTCGCCCGCGGCTGGGCGATCCACGTCCACGGCGAGGGCCGCCGCTTCGCCAGCGCCAAGGCGGCGGTCGAGGCCTACTACGCCGAGCTCGGCTGCGACGATCAGAACCTCCCGGGCTTCGTGATCGCCGACGACGCGGGGCCGGTCGGGCCGATTCGCGACGGCGCGGCGGTCCTCCTCTTCAACTTCCGCGGCGACCGGGCGATCGAGATCTCGCGGGCCTTCGACGAGGGCGACACCTTCACCGCCTTCGATCGCGGCCGCCGGCCGGCGGTCTACTACGCCGGGATGATGCTCTACGACGGCGACCTCCAGATCCCGCGGCGCTACCTCGTCGATCCGCCGGCGATCGATCGGACGATGGGCGAGCTCCTGGCGGCCGCCGGGCGCCGCACGCTGGCGATCTCCGAGACCCACAAGTACGGCCACGTCACCTACTTCTGGAACGGCAACCGCTCCGGCGCCTTCGACCCCGCGCTCGAGACCTACGTCGAGGTCCCGTCGTCGCCCGGCGCCCTCGAGGAGCGGCCGTGGATGGAGGCGGCGCTGATCACCGACCGCGTGGTCGAGGCGATCGCCGGCGGCGGCCACGACTTCATCCGCCTCAACTACGCGAACGGCGACATGGTCGGCCACACCGGCGACCTCCGGTCGACGATCCTCGCGGTCGAGGCGGTCGACATCTGCCTCGCGCGCCTGGTCGCGGCGATCCGCCGGGCTGAGGGGGTCCTCCTGGTGACCGCCGACCACGGCAACGCCGACCAGATGTTCGACCGGCGCGGCGACGGCTCCTACCTCCCGCGGACCAGCCACAGCCTCAACCGGGTGCCGCTGACGATCTTCGACCCGCGGGCGGCCGGCGGCGGGCCGCGGATCGCCGGGGTCGCCGGGGCCGGGCTCGCCAACGTCGCCGCCACCTGCCTCGAGCTCCTCGGCTTCCAGGGCCCCGAGGGCTACCTCCCGAGCCTCCTGGCCCCGCGCTGATCGCCCGCCGGCCGGATCCCGGGGCGTCGGGGACGCCCGAGGGGCGGCCTCGCGCCGTCGCCGTCGCCGTCGCCCTGCGCCCCCAACCTCCCGTGCCTGGCTCGCAGGGCCTCCGCCCGCGGCCCGCGCGGGCGGGCCGGCCGACGGTTCACGGCGCCCGCGCTCTTTGCTACTGTGCGCGCCAACTCAAGGAGAGCCCGCCGATGTCCATGTCCCGTCCCGCCGCTGCCCCCTCCCTCCTGGTCCTTGCCCTGGCCACGGCCGCGATGGCCAGCGCCGGGTGTGGCGACAAGGGCGGCTACCGCGGCGGCTCGAAGTCGCCGGCGCTGAAGTGGCTCGAGTCGCCGAAGAGCGGCAGCCAGGAGGGCAACTTCCTCAAGATCCCGAGCCTCGGCGCCCAGCTCGAGCTCCCCGAGACCCGCTACGTCTTCAAGGAGTGCACCGAGCCCTCCCACTCCCCCGAGGGCCCGAACAAGTGGGTGCCGGTCTTCCGCTGCGCGAGCGAGGGCTACAGCGGCGGCGGCGACGAGCTCGCCGAGGACAGCGGCGACGAGGTGGCGATGACCTTCTACCTCGCCCGCAAGGAGCGGCCGATCGACGAGCGCTCGGTCGCCTACTGGGAGAACGAGCTCCGCGGCAAGGGCTACGTGATCAACGAGATCGCCTACAACGACTCGTACCACGACAAGCGCGGGATCTACTTCAAGTACCAGTCGGTCGACGAGAACAACACCCCGGTGCGCGAGATCATCGAGTTCATGTTCCCGTACCAGGACGTCGTCTTCATCGCCCACATGGACTACCCCTTCGGCGACACGCGGAGCGTCAACACCGACTGGTCGGCGATCATGTGGTACTTCAACTTCACGATGCCCGGCGCCTAGGCGGCCCGGGCAGGTCGCGGCCGAGGGGCCGCCGAGTCGAGGGAGGACGAGGGGGTGGCCCTCGCCCTCCCTCGGTGTTTCTGCCCGGTCGGAGGTCGCAGGGCCGGGCGGATCCGCGCGGGCGAGCGCCGCCGATTGCGGCCCGTCGGCGGATCGGCTACCGAGGAAGATGTGACGCGCTGGCCTAGGATCCCCCTCGTTGTTGCTCGTCGACGCGCCAGCGGCCTCGCCCTCGCGCCCCTCGCCCTCCTCCTCGTGGCCGCCTGCAACGGCGACGACGGCGACACCCGCGGCGAGGGCTCGTCGATCTCGGCGACCGGCGTCTCGTCGGCGTCGGCCACCGTGACGGTGAGCACGACCGCCGGCTCGATGAGCGCGAGCGCGGGCTCGAGCAGCGACGGCGGCTCGGGCACGGGGGACGCGAGCAGCGGGACGAGCGGCGGGCTGACGATGTCGACGAGCGACGGGAGCTCGACCGGCGAGAGCAGCGGCGACGTGACGACGGGCGACGTGACGGCGACGACGACGACGACGACGACGACCGGCGACACCACCGACAGCGGCGGGACGACGACCGGCGGCGGCGAGTGCAAGACGCTGCTGCAGATGAAGATCCGCGACTTCCAGTCGAGCCACCCCGACTTCGAGAGCTACACCGGCGACACCGCCTACGTCGGCCTGGTCAAGGAGGACCTCGGCAACGACAACAAGCCGGTCTACGCCAACGCCGGGCCGACGCCGCAGACCTCGGGGCCCACGTACTTCGCCCAGTGGTACAACGACGTGCCGGACGTGAACCTGCCCTTTGAGTTCGAGATCGAGCTCACCGAGTCAATGCCCGGCATCTACACCTACAACAACTCGGCGTTCTATCCGATCGACGGGCAGGGCTGGGGGCAGGAGGGGTGGCCGCACAACTACCTCTTCACCACCGAGATCCACGCGACGTTCCAGTACAAGGGCGGCGAGGTCTTCACCTTCACGGGCGACGATGATCTCTGGGCCTTCATCAACGGCAAGCTGGCGATCGACCTCGGCGGCCTCCACCCGCCGCTCTCGAAGAGCGTCGATCTCGACCAGATGGCGGGCTACCTCGGGATCACCAAGGGGGGCACCTTCGCGATGGACATCTTCCACGCGGAGCGCCACACCGACCAGTCGAACTTCCGGATCGACACGACGATCCAGTGCTTCATCCCGCAGTGAGCGTGTGGGCCGCGTGTGGGCCGCACTGAGCGCGTGGTCGCAGTGAGCGTGGGGGCCGCACTGAGCATGCGGCCGTGTGGCCGCGACGATCGTGGACCCGCAGTGATCGCGCGAGCGCGGCGATCCGGGCGATCGAAATTTCGCCGAAGGCGGCGCGATGCGCAGCGGAGGGCGCCTTGACTCCCATGGTCACAGGGGTATTTTGGGATGTCGACAAGGGCAATCACCCGGTTAAATGCCGAGTTTTGAACGTCTGCTCGCGCTCCGATTCAGCTGGATCCTCGTCCGGCTGGGCGTGATCGTGGGCCTGACGCTGAGCCTCGCCCTGCCGGCCGCGTCGGCCCTCAAGGACGACGCGAAGGACCTCCTCGGCGAGGTCGAAGATTCCAAGGTCGAGCCCGAGAAGGAGAAGGACGCCGAGCCGATCGGCCCGCTCGTCCTCCCGGGATCGACCACGCTCCGCCTCGTCGATCGCCTGAGGATCGTCGACGCGCCGAGCGGTCCGGGCGCCCAGGCGATCACCGCCCGACGGCGCGATCACAGCGCCCGCGGTCCGCCGCTCGCCTGAGCTCCGCTGCGATCGCCCCGCTGAGCCCCGCCGAGCGCTCGCGGCTGCGATTACGACGCGACCCCGCGAGCGAAGGCTCGCCTCTCCGCGAGCGAAGGCTCGCCATTTGGGCTTCGACCGACGCGCGAGCGCTCGATCGACGCCGAGGCCCGTCAGGGCGCCACCCGAAAACTCAAGCACGACGACGGCGCGGGCGAGACCAGAAGGGATCGGCTGCGACGGGATTCGTGCGTTCTCAGATCGGAAACTTCGACGTGAACGACTCCTCCTCCGCCCCGCCGGCGGCCGGCAACGGCAACGGCGAGAAGCCGCAGAACGGCATCCCTGGCCTCAAACACTGGCGCTACGACCTCCTCGCCGGCTTCGTGGTCTCGCTGGTCTCGCTCCCGCTCTCCTCCGGGATAGCGATCGCCTCCGGCGCGCCGCCGGTCTACGGGATCATCTCGTCGGTCATCGCCGGCCTGGTCTTCCCCTTCGTCAAGGGCTCCTTCGTCACGATCTCCGGGCCGGCGGCCGGCCTCGCGCCCGCGCTCCTGGCGATCATGGCCGCCCTCGGCGGGGCCGGCGACGCCGACCACGTCGGCCACGGCTACGACCTCCTCCTGGTCGTCATCTTCTGCGTCGGCGTGCTCCAGGTGATCATGGCCCGCCTCAAGCTCGCGCGCTTCGCGGCGATCTTCCCGGCGAGCGTGGTCGAGGGGATGCTCGGGGCGATCGGCGTCCTCATCCTCGTGAAGGCGCTGCCGCTCTTCCTCGGCTACCTCGGGCGGGTCCACGCCCACGAGTTCTTCGAGTTCCTCGAGGAGATCCCGGAGTGGGTCGAGCACGGCGACCACCTGGCGGCGGGGATCGGCGCGGCGTCGCTCGTCGTGATGTTCGCCGCGGCCTCGAAGACCGCGCGGAAGCTCGCGATCTTCCGGGTGATCCCGCCGCATATGTTCGCGGTCGTCGTCGGGGGGGCCATGGGCGCCGTCCTCGGCCTCGCGGACATGAACCCGGCCTTCCTGATCCAGGTCCCGGCCGACCCCTTCTCCGGGATCCATCCACCTGCATTCGGGGACATGGTCTCCCACCCCGAGCTCTGGAAGGCGGCGATCATCGGCCTCATCACCCTGACGCTGATCGACGGCGTCGAGTCGCTGGCGACCGCCCAGGCGATCGACCGGATCGACCCCTTCCACCGGCGCTCCGAGCCCAACAAGGTGCTCCAGGCGATGGGGATCTCGAATGTCCTCTCGAGCCTCGCCGGCGGCCTCACCGTGATCCCCGGCGGGGTCAAGAGCAAGACCTGCATCGAGGCCGGCGGCCGCACCCTCTGGGCGAACTTCTACAACGCCTTCTTCCTCCTGATCTTCCTCTTCATCGCCCCGGCGCTGATCGGCCTGATCCCGAAGGCGACCCTCGGCGCGATCCTGGTCTACACCGGCTGGAAGATGGTCCACCCGAGCATCGGCCGTCACCTCGCCAAGATCGGCATCGAGCAGGTCGCGCTCTACACCCTGACGATCGTCGTCACCCTGGTCACCGACCTCCTGATCGGCGTGATCGTCGGGACGATCGCCAAGTACCTCCTGATCGCCACCTACGCCGCCCGGGCGAGCAAGGCCTCGAAGGGGGCGCTGCCCCTCGGCGGGCTCCTCGTCGACGTCTTCCGCGACCCGGTCGGTCGGGTCGACCAGGACGGGCCGCGGGCGGTCGTCCACATCACCCGGCCGCTGGTCTGCTTCAACGGCTACAAGCTCCACGACGACCTCGAGCACCTCGACCCGAAGATCACCGAGGTGGTCATCGAGATCGACGACTCGTCGGCGCTGATCGACCACACGGCATGCGAGGCGATGTTCTCGGAGGTCGAGTCGACCAAGAACCGGACCCTCGAGATCCGGGGGCTCGAGAACATGCATGCCCTCTCCTCACACCGCGAGGCGGTCCGGCTGCAAGACGTGCGCCGCCTCACCCGCCGCGCCCGCTAGCGGGCGTGGCAACCTAGCCCACAGGACCACCAGAGAGAGCGGAGGCCGCGATGGTCATCGTCGAGAGCATCCTTCACCCGAGCGACTTCAGCCCCAACTCGACCGAGGCGCTCCGCTACGCGCGGGCGCTCAGCGAGCTCTTCGGCGCCAAGCTCCACATCGTCAACATCGCCGAGTCATCGCCGTCGGCGCTGACGATGGAGATGGGCAAGCCCAAGGACCACGAGGAGGGCCTGAAGCTGGTCGCCGACGGGATGATGGCCCGTCACCTCGAGGAGCACGGGATCGACCTCAGTCAGGTCGTCGCGGTCGCGCTCACCGGCGATCCCCACGAGGAGATCGTCGCCTACGCGAAGCGCCACAACATCGGGATGATCGTCATGGGCACCCACGGGCGCCGGAAGATCACCCAGATCTTGATGGGCAGCGTCGCCGAGCGGGTGGTCCGCAAGGCGCCCTGCCCGGTGCTCACCGTCCCCGAGGGCTAGAAGCGCCCGCTCACCTGGAGGCCGACGAGGCCGGGGCCGAGCGCCGGGCCGAGGGCGTAGGAGCGCCGCCGACGGCGGAGATCGACGATCGCGGTGATCGCCGTGCCGACCAGGAGGCCGCCGCCGATGCCGGTGAGCATGCCGGCGCCGAGGCGGTGACCGACCAGCTTCGAGAGGTCGTCGTCGCTGACGTGGGGCGCGCCCGGGCCGAGGATCGCGTCCTGCCGCCGCATGTAGACCACCAGCCAGCCGACGCCGCCGCCGAAGATCGCCCCGCCGACCCCGCCGACGATGTAGAGCGAGCGGCGGCGGGCGCCGACCAGCGTCGGCAGCGCGGAGAAGGCGGTCGCGGCCCCGCCCATCGCCGTGATCACGCCCGAGGTCTGGAGCATCGCCGCGACCCGCTGGTCGTGGTTGTAGTCGGCGCTCGGGTAGCGGGGCTCGACCTCGGCGATGATCGCCGGATCGATCGGCGCGTCGCTCGAGAGGTCGGCGCCCGCCTCCTCGAGGAGCGCGTCGTAGTCCTCCTTGGCCCGGTTCTCCCGGCTCACGCCGCCGAGGAGGAGGCCGACGCCGGTGATGTAGCCGACCCCGAGGAGGCCGGTGAGCGCGAAGGCGAGCTTCTTGTCCTTGTTGAGGCGCTCGCCCTGGGGGCCCTTCCTGGTCAGCACGAGGTCGACCTTCCGCGTGGCCGGCGTGACCGTCACGTAGGTCGTGCCCTGGTAACGCGGGCCCTTGACCTCGACGCTCCACGGGCCCGGCGTCAGGACCACGGAGGTGACGTCCTGGAGCCCCTCGCGGAGGACCGGTCGGCCGCGGCCGTCGGTGCGGGAGATCGTCATCTTCGCGCCGCGGAGCGCCCGCTCCGGTCGGAGGTGGACCTCGACGAGGATCCGCTGGCGCTCGAGGTTGAGCTCCCACACGTCCTCGCCCTGCACGGCCTGGCGACGGAGCTCGAGGGGCAAGAAGCCGGGGATCGTCACCCGGATCGTCCAGGGCCCGGGGTCGAGGTAGAGGTCGTCGCGGATCCCGCGGAGGTCGAAGGTCGTCCGCTCGCCGTCGAGGAGCGGGCCCTCGAGGGTGATCGTCGCGGCCTCGATGTCGCTGGGCAGGAGCGACTCGCTCGATCCCGGCGGCCCCTCGATGAGGCGGAGGCGGATCTTCGCGGTCAGGGCGCGCTCGGCCGCCTCGAGCGCGTCGAGGTGGCCGAGCGTCGCGTCCGCGAGGGCGCCGGCGCGCTGGCGGAGGAGCGCGAGGTGGCGGAGGGCCGCGCTGTGCTGGCCGGCGCGGCTGCGGGCGAGGGCCGCCTGGTAGAGGAGTCGGATGTCGCCGGTCGATTGCCAGAGCGACTCGAAGATCCGCGCGGCCTCGAGGTCACGCCGCATCATCGAGAGGCTGAGGGCGCGGGCGACCTCGGGGTCCGGGGGCGGGGCGAGCTCGGGGGGCTCGTTCGGCCGCTGGGGGCCGGTGAGCGCGCTCCCCTCGCCCTGGAGGGGCCCGGAGCCGGCGCCAGCGTCGGGGTCGACGGGGTAGGCGGGGCCGGCCGCGGCCGCGGCTGGGCAGGGGAGGGCGAGCGGGAGGCAGAGGGCGAGCGCGAGGAGGCGGCCGAGTGAAGATGTCTTTTGGGGCATGTCGTTCCTGACGGAGCTCGGCCTCGCCCGCTCGGCGGGGCCGGCCTCCGGCGGGGAGAACGGCGGCCCCTGGCGATCGCTTTCACTATGCCAGAGGTCGCGGCCCGAGCGCGCGCCTCGCATGTCCCCGTCGGGGCATCGCCGGCAGCTACTCGCTGGAGTCGTCGCCACTGGGGCCCGCGGGCATCAGCGCCGCGAGCTGCTCGATCCGGAGGGCGAGGCGCTCGCTCACCGGGAAGCTCGCGCTCGCCGGGCGGGCGGCTTGGAGGTCGTCGAAGATCACCCGAGCGTCGACGAACATCGACGCCGCGGCGTCGAGCGAGCCGGCGGCGTAGGTCGCGGCCGCGACCGCCAGGAGGGCCTCGGCGTGGGGGAGCGAGTCGCCGCCGAAGTGCTCGATCGCCCCGTCGTAGGCGTCGCTCGCGGCGATCACGGCCTCGTCGACGAAGTGGAGCGCGAGGAGGATGTCGACCCGGAGGAGGAGGAGCTCCTGGCGATCACCCTCCTCGGCCTCGCGGCTCTGGCGGAGCTCGGCCCGCGCCTGCTCGACCAGCTCGAGCGCCTGGGTCGGGTTGCCGAGCGCGAGGAGGTTGCGGGCGAGGACCCGGCGGGCGTCGCCGAGGAGGGGCGAGGCGCTGCCCTCGAGGAGGGAGAGCGCCCGCAGCGACCAGGTGCGGGCGTCGCCGAGGTGGTTGGCGCGGAAGGCGAGGTCGCTGTAGAGGAGGGCGACGATCGCCCGCTCCTCGGGGCTCGCCGCCGGGCCCAGGCGGCCGACGTCGCGCTCGAGGAGGGTCAGCTGCGTCGCCGCCGTGCGGGCGTCGCCCTGGGTGAGCGCCATCTCGATCGAGAGGCGGCGGAGGGCGTCGCGGCCGGCGTCGGGGGCGGTCTTCGAGGCGCTCGCCAGGCGCGGGGCGATCGCCTCGCGGACCTCGTCGAGGTGGCCCATCGTCGCCCGCCGGCGGAGGAGCTCGAGGTCGTGGATGTCGGTCGGCGCCGGGTTCTCGTCGAGGATGTGGACCGCCGCGCTCGACTCGCTCGGCGGGGCGCTCGGCGAGCGGGCGCCGGCGCAGGCGGCCAGCGCCAGGGCGGCCAGGGCGGCGAGCGCCGGCGAGCGCCAGCGCGGGCGGGGGGCGGCCATCCCCCCGACTCTAGCCCGGATCGACCGCGGCGCCAGCCGACCTCCGGCGGGGGCGGCCGCGCCCTCCTCGCGCTCCCCCGATGCGGGGGTCGCCGCCGGCGTCCTCGAAGATGTCCCAAGAGACATCTCAGTAGGTCCAGTAGACCTTCGCCAGGCGGAGGGTCGAGTGGTCGGAGGTGATGTCGAAGCTCCGGGTCGCGCCGTTGGTCTTGATCTTGAGGGTCGCCTGGACCGGCGGCACCCGGCCCTCGCCGCCCGGGCGGCTGACCTCGATGTAGACCGGGTTGTCGATCGACTGCATCGTCAGGGTCTCCTCGCCCTCGCCCTCGCGGACCCGGATCACCTCGCGGCGGAGCGCCGAGAGCCGGCGGCCGCGGCGGTCGACGACGGCGATGTCCATGTCGATCGGCCCGCTCCAGGTGAGGGTGGCCTTGAGGTCAGGGTAGGAGTGGAGGCCGTCGACCTTGGGCGCGGCGATGCTCCGCCCGCCGATCTCGCCGGCGACCCGGTCGATCTCGCGCTGGTTGCCCTTGATCCGGCCGCGGGCGTCGACGATCGCGTCGGTCGCCAGATCCCAGCGGCCGGCGGCGCCGAGGCAGCGGATCAGGTCGACGTGGTTGGCGGCGGGCTTCGGGTCGATGCTGACCAGCGCCCGAAAGTGGGCGCAGGCGCGGGTGGTGTCGCCCTTGCTCAGGAGCGCGTCGGCGAGGCGGTGGTGGAGCTTGCGATCGAAGGGCCGGACCTCGATCGCCGAGGCGTAGGCCCGCGGGGCGATCGCCTCGCCGCGGGCGGCGAGGAGGTCGGCGACCGCGAGGAGCGCGGGCGCGTGGTCGGGGTCGGCCTCGGCCCAGGCGCGGGCGTACTCGAAGGCCTCGGGCGCGCCGTAGTAGATCGCGGTCTGGACCAGCCGGCGGTGGGCCGCGCGGCTCGAGGGGTCGCGGTCGCGCTGGTCGCGGAGGTTGTCGAGCTTGACCCGGATGCTGGAGCTCGGGGCGACGTCGGTCGAGATCGCGATCCGCGGGATCCGGGCCTTGCCGCGGCCGTAGGCGCCGCCGTAGCCCGCGCCGCTGCCGCTGCCGTAGCCGACCCCGCCGCCGCCGCCGCCGAAGTCGCCGCCGTCGAAGGGATCGGCGAGGTCCATCGCCGCCTTCTTCTTGGGGGCCGACGAGGGCATCTTCGAGGCCGGCCGCGAGGCCGACGACGACGACTTCGGGGCCGGGGAGGGCTTCGCCGACTTGGTCGCGCCGGTCATCGGCCCCGCGTCCTCGTCGTCGTCGAGGTCGACGGGCTCGCCCTCGGCCATCTCGTCGCCGTCGAAGGCGTCGCGGGAGGGGGCGCCCTTCGCCTTCTCGCTCTCCTTCTCGGCCTTCTCCTCGAGCTCCTCCATCGGCTTGCGATCGCTCTTGTCGGCGGCGCTCGCGTCCTCCTCCTGGGCCGTCGACGCCTCGTCCTTGGTCCGGCTGCTCCGCTTGTTGTCGAGGAGGCCGTCGGCCGGCGCCTCGGCGGGGGGCGTCGCCTCGGCCGCGGCCGCCGCGTCCGGCGAGGCCTGGACCGTCGAGCTCGCCGAGCCGCCGGTCGGCGCCCCGAGGGAGCCCTTCCAGGCGTCGGTCTGGCCGGCGTTGCGGACGACGTTGAACTCCCGGTACATCGCGTCGTTCTCGAGGACCAGGAGCGCGGTGTAGCGCGAGAGGACGGTGAAGCGCTTCGAGAGCTCGATGATCGTCTTCTTGGCGGCGAAGCCCTGGGTCGCGGTCAGCTCGTCGATCTCCTCGCGCGCCCAGGTCCGCGGGAGGTGGGCGTGGCGGCCCGAGGTGTCGGCCCGATCGGCGACCAGGCGGACGTCGAAGGTGTCCTTGACGATCGCCCCGTCGGGGCCGGTCGCGCGCACCGTGAGCGGGCCGTCGACCGGCCGCGAGAGCTTGCCGGTGAGGACCAGCGAGTCGCCGCTGCGGATCGACCCGACCTTCGAGGGGTGGACGAAGATCATCCCGTCGGGGAGCTCGAGCTCGACGTTGCGGGCGACCGGCACCGCCGCCCGGAGGCGGAGCTCGCGGACGAGGTCGCGGAGGTTGTCCTTGGCGTCGGCCTGGATCACGTCGCCGCCGGTCGCGTCGGCGAGGGCGCCGAGGAGGAGGAGATCGGAGCGCGAGCCCATCGCCACCGACTGCACGCGGATCCCCTCGAGCTTCGGCGTGAGGTGGCGGACCAGCTCGTCGGGCGCGAGCTCGCCGGCGCTCGGGGTGCCGTCGCCGAGGTAGACGATCACCCGCTCGCCGGGGGCCGGCCCGCCCTTGGCGTCGGCCTCGTGGAGCGCGTCGGCGGCCGAGCGGAGCATCCCGCCGAGGTCGCTGGCGCCGGCGAGGGTCTGGCCGCGGAGGAAGGCGTCGGCGGCCGTGAGCGCGTCGGCGGTCGGCGCCTGGAGGCCGCCCGGGGCCGCGTCGCAGGCGGTGTCGCAGGCGAGGATCGTCACCCGGTCGTCGATGTCGAGCGCGCCGGCGATCGCCTGGACGAGCGAGCTCGCGGCGGTGAAGAGCTCGGGGGTCGTCGAGTGCGAGCGGTCGAGGACGAAGGCGTAGTGGGTCGGCCGATCGTCGGCGGCGAGCGGGAGGTCGGGCTGGACCGCGACCATGAAGTAGGCCTGGCCGTCGCGGTCGAGGTGGGTCTCGGCGTGCATCCGGCGGTCCTCGGGCGGCAGCGGGATGTCGACGCCGAGGTCGTGGACCGGCCGGAACTCGCGCTCGTGGGCGCTGAGCTCGATCCGGTCGCCGTGCTCGCGGCGCTCGAGGTCGGCCATCGGCGTCTTGAGGGCCGCGAGCGCGTCGCTCGGCAGCTCGCCCTTGTCGATCGTCACCTTGAAGTCGAAGTCGCCGATCGCCGTGCCGCTCGCCCCCGAGCTCGCGCCGCTGAGCGGGTAGCGGTAGCGCAGGCTCTCGCCGACGGCGGGCAGCACCTGGGTGTAGCGGAGGCGGATCTTCCGCTCGCCGCGGCCGGGGATCGGGAAGATCTTGAGCTTGAAGATGTTGCCCTGCTCCCACTCGAGGAGCGCCGGGTCGCGGGGGACGGTCGCCTCGACGATCTCCTTGAAGATCGCCCGGGCGCGCTCCTTCTCGAGCATCGCCGCGTCCTCCCACCGGTTGCCGACGAGGAGCGAGAGCCCGGAGATCGACGCGTCGGCCGGCAGCGGGAAGCGGTAGGTCCCCTCGAGGACCAGCGGCGCCTCGTTGTAGAAGGTCTGCTCGACCTCGGTGAGGGCGATCCGCCCGGAGATCGTCACGTTGACCTTCTGGTCGACCAGGCGCAGCGAGTAGCGCTCCTGGGTCTCGCCGGCGCGGCGGGCCGTGAGGGCGCCGACGCCGACCGGGACCTCGTCGGCCATCTTCGCGGCGAGGTCGAAGGAGCGGGCCCACGAGGTGTCCTCGAGGGGGCGGAGGGAGACCACCGGCTGCGGCGGGGCGGCCTCCTCGATCGGCGTCTGGAGGGTCGCGCCGGGGCCGAGGTCGACCGACTTGTCGCCGCTGCGGAGCTTGGCGGCGCCGTAGACGACCGCGTAGTCGCGGTGGCCGTCGCGATTCAGCGCCCGGGCCTCGCCCTGGCTGACCTCGAGGAGGTCCTCACCGCTGGCGATCGTCAGGGGCGTCTGGCCGGCGGTGACGATCGCCACCAGCTCGCCGCTGCGGAGCTCGACCTTGCGATCGCTGGCGGGGTGGACGACGAGCTCGCTCGCCTCGTTGATCCGCAGGGTGCCGCCGCCCTCGAGGGAGAGCTCGGCGAGGGTGCCGCGGGGGACCTGGATGACCTGGCCGGCGCGGAGCTTGGCGCCCTTGCCGAGGAAGGTCCCCTCGGCGAGGTCGGCGGTGCGGATCCCCGAGGGGCCGGAGACCGCGGAGACCGCGGCGACGACGTCGCCGCTCGCGGGCGCCGCGTCGCTCGCCCCGGGCCCGGCCTCGGCGGCGCCGGCCTCGGCCTTGGTGTCCTGCGCGGCCCCGCCGTCGGCGGCGCCCTGGGGGCGATTGCAGCCGCCGAGCGCGAGGAGGAGGCCGAGGGTGAGGGGGAGTCGGGTGCGCATCATGATCGGTCGTCTCCGGGGGAGGGGCTGGCAACGCGCCAGGCCTGCGAGGGGTCTCGGAGGCTCCTGCGAGGGGGCCTGCGAGGGGGACCAGCCGAGGCCAGCCAGGGACCCGAACGCCCGCGAGCGAGGGCGCCTTACAGGAGGTTCGCTCGGCCGCGGGTCCGGAGGAAAGGGGCGTGTCAGCGCGCGCGGAGCCGCTCCGGCGAGAAAGTGACAAGCCAGCGCGACCGGCCTACCCTAGGGGGCCCCATGCCGACGGCAAAAGAGCTCTTCCTGTCCCACGCCAACGGCCGCTCGGCGGACCCGAGGGTCTGGGATCTCCGCCACGCGCTGACGCTGGCGAAGATGGACGCGCTCGCGGCCGCGATCAACACCGAGGCGGCGGGGCTGCGCGAGATCGTCCCCGACCTCTACGAGAAGATCGTCGTCGGCACGATCCAGATCGCCGCCCACGTCGGGGTCGGGGTCGGCCTGGCGCTCGAGGCCTTCGATGAGGCCGAGCGGGGGGTCTCGCTCTCGATGTTCTCGCGCGAGGTCCGCAACCTGATGACCGAGACCGGCGTCGCCCTCCGCCGCCGGCACGCCAACCAGATCGCCAAGGTGATCGCCGAGATCGAGGCCCAGCGCCTCGCCTGGCGCCACAACCACGAGTTCCTCTCGTGGCTCGCCTTCCGCCGCGACGACCCCCGCTACTCGCCCGCCAGCCGGCGGGAGAAGCTCGACGCCTTCAAGGTCCGCGAGCGCCTCCTCAAGAGCCGCGAGGCGGTCTCCGAGCTGGTCGGCGCCCCCCTCTCGGTCGCCCTCGAGGGCCACGACCGCTTCATGCTCGCCAACCGCTGGCAGATGGCGGTCGACCCCGAGACCGAGATCGAGCGCTACGTCTGGCCGCTCCTCTCGCTCCAGCCGGCCCACGTCGTCCGCCTCGAGGCCGCCCGCCACGAGCTCGACGTCCTCAACCTCACCGAGGAGCCGTCACCGCTCGCCCTCGACGAGGTCCGCTCGCGGATGCTCGAGGGCTTCAAGTACCAGCTCGCCGACGCGATGGACCACCTGCCGGCGACCGCCGGGGGCGGGCTCGCCCAGCACTGAGGTCCGCGGACATCAGCCCGGGACTCCTGTCCTTCGGGACAGGAGGCGCCCGCCTCAGCGGAGGTCGTAGACGATGTTGCGGGTGCCGGCGGCGTCGCCGATCGCCTTGACCAGGCCGTGGAGCCCGCGGGTGGCGACGAACTTGCGATCCTTGAAGACCCGGAAGGGGTAGCGCTCGCGCATCTGGCGGTAGCGGGCGCGCTCGCGCTCCTCGATCACCGCGGAGAGGAGCGGCGAGAGCGGGTCGTTGCTCTTCTCCTCGCGGATGTCGCCGGCGGCCGAGTCGCTGGCGAAGGTCGCCAGGAGCTCGGGGCCGCGGGCGTGGGCGCCGGGGCCGGCGAGCCAGGTCTGCCAGGCGTGGCCGAGGACGCCCTCGACCTCGAGGGTGGTGTGGAGCTGGCCGTCCTCGCCGGGGAGGCGGAAGAGCACCGGCCCGATCACCCCGCGCTGGACCCGCTCGACCGTCACCCCCTCGATCCCGTGGAGGCGGATGAAGAGGGTCTCGGCGTCGAGGGCCGCGCAGCGGTAGATCAGGGTGTGGAAGGCCTGGCTGGCGGCCGCCGACTCGCCGTCCTGGTCGAGGTCGACCACCCGCTTGCGCCAGACCGACGCGACCTGGGTGAGCTCGATGGTCAGGTGCATGTAGAGCCCGGAGCCGTCGAGCTTGGTCAGCTCGATCCGGAAGGAGGCGGTCCCGCTCCCGGGGTCGTGGCGGCGGAGGAGGACGCGGTGGAGATCGACCGGCGCCAGCTCCTGGCTCTTGAGCCAGGTCAGGTAGTCGTGCTTGTCAGCCATCCGCTCGAAGACCGCGGCCTCCTGGCGCCGGCGCTCGAGCTCCTGGCGGTCGTCGAGGCGGGAGAGCGCCCCCTCGGCCATCTGCTGGTCGGTGACCACCCGGGTGAAGGAGGCCATGTTCGGCAGGCCGGTGCGGGCGTCGAGGTAGAGCTGGTCGTAGATCTTGTGGTCGAAGGCGCGCTGGAGCGCGGCGATCGTCCCGTCGACCCGGCGGCGGTCGGGGAAGGAGTTGTTGAGCCGGGCCGCCCGCAGCGAGCGCGCGAGCATGTCGAGGTAGCGGCCGGCGTCGGCGGGGCCGAGCTCCTGGGTATGGAGGGCGACCAGGCTCATTGCGCGGGCGCGGGCGCGGGCGCGTCGCCGCCCTTGGACATCGCCTTGGCGATCGCCGCCTGGATCCGCTGCTCCTCGATCTCGCGGGAGCGCGCGAGGTTCTCGTCGAGCACCTTCGTGGTCGTGTCGTCGAAGGTGTCGAGCTCCTGGATCAGGGTGTCGAGGTTGGTGCGGAAGAAGATCTGGGTGTCGCTGACGAACTGGGTGGTCACGTTCATCGACTCGGTCATCACGTCGAGGCTCCGCTTCATCTCGAGCATCACCACCGACGCGTCGGCGGCCCGGCCGATCGCCTGGATCTGGGCCGACGCCATGTCGAGCTTGATCGACGCCGCGGTCGTGTACTGCTGGATGTCCTGGGCGAGGTTGCGGATCGTCTCGAGGAGCTTGCGGGTGTTCTCCTTGAGCGAGGCGTAGCGCTCCTCGGCCGAGCCGTAGAGCTGGACGTTGGTCGAGTGCTCGGCGAGCTTGGCGTAGACCTTGTCCTGCTGGGCCTGGATGTCGCGGACCTCGACCGAGCCGGACTCGGCGGCGAGCTCGGCCTGCTTGAGCTCCTCCTGGAGCTGGCGGAGCTCGAGGACGTAGTCGAGGGCGACCTGCTCGTTCTTCGCCATCTCGACGATCTTCTCGTTGATCCGGTCGAGCTCCTTGTAGAGGTCGAGCTCGGACTTCTTCAGGACGTCGGCGTACTCGGCGGCCTCCTTCACCCGGCGGGCGGAGACCTGGTACTGCTGCTTGAGGAGCTCCTCGATCGAGCGCTGCGAGAGCGAGAGCGAGCGGAGGCCGGGGATGTAGGAGAGGATCTCCTTGAAGCCGGCCCAGAAGCCGTCCTTGGTCGCGGTCCCGTTGAGGTAGTCGGAGAACTTGCGGAGCTTCTTGAGCTCGTCGGCCATCGCCGTCTGGATCTCGACGTTGCGCTCGCGGAGGGTCTTGAGCTCGCCGACCTTGTTGTCCTGGACCGTCCGCTCCTGGTGAATGTCGGCCTCGAGGGTCTTTACCGAGATCCCCTCACCGGAGTAGGAGACCTGCCGCGAGAGGACATCGAGGTTGATCTTGCCGTCCGAGCTCATGACGGGGCGAAGGTTGACACACTCTCCAGGGATTTTCGCGGACAATTCGGCGCCGAAGCGGGGCGATGGCGGGCGCGCGCCGGCTGACGTTCGGAGGCGAGCGGAGGCGGCGTCGAAAAATACAGCGCTCGGTGTGAGATTGCGCGCTGATGGCTCGCCTCCCCGCGCGCTCGGGGGGCGCCCCTCTCCGCGCGCGGACACGGCCGCGGCCGCGCGCGAGCGTTGTCAGGGGAAAAAATCAGCGAGTAGACTGCGCCCGCCCATGGATTTTGAATCCACGCTCAGCGGCCACAACCTCGCCTTCCTCGAGGCCCTCTACGAGGCCTACCAGCGCGACCCGAGCTCGGTCGACGCCGACTGGATCCCGATGCTCCGCGAGCTCGAGCGTCAGCACGGCGATCTCCGCGGCCAGCAGGCGCCGGTCGAGCGCCCGGCGTCGTCGGCCGAGGCCGAGCAGATCGCGCTCCAGGGGCTCGTCGATCGCCTGATCGAGACCTACCGCCTCCACGGCCACACGGCCGCCGAGATCGACCCGCTCGGGCGCGTCCGCGCGGCCGCCGATCCCGGCCTCGACCCGGCCTACTACGGGCTCGGGCCCCACATGGATCGTCGCTTCTCGCCGGGCACCCTGATGCCGCGGGAGAGCGCGACGCTGCGCGAGATCCTCGGGCGCCTCCGCAACACCTACACCCGGCGGATCGGCGTCGAGTACTGGCACCTCCCGGACGCCGAGCAGCGCAACTGGCTGCAGGCGCGGATGGAGGGCTGCGAGAACCGGGTGATCCCGCCGCCGGCCGAGCAGCGCCGCCTCTTCGAGGCGATGGTCTCGATCGACAACACCGACAAGTTCATCCACTCGAAATTCCTCGGCGCCAAGCGCTTCTCGATCTCCGGCGCCGAGAGCATGATCGCGATGCTCGACTGCATGATCGAGGAGGGCGGCGAGGTCGGGATCGACGAGATCGTGATCGGCATGGCCCACCGCGGCCGCCTCAACGTCCTGATGAACATCCTCGGCAAGGCGGTCCAGGACGTCTTCTCCGAGTTCGGCAAGGCCGATCCCTGGGCCGGCCTCGGCTCCGGCGACGTCAAGTACCACATGGGGTACTTCCGCGATCACACGACGACCCGCGGCAAGAAGATGTACCTCGCGCTCGCCTTCAACCCGAGCCACCTCGAGGCGATCTCGCCGGTCAACCAGGGGCGGGTGCGCGGCAAGCAGGATCAGATCGGCGACCACGCGGGCGCGCGGGTGATGGGCATCACCCTCCACGGCGACGCCGCCTTCGCCGGGCAGGGGGTGGTCCAGGAGACCCTCAACCTCTCGCGCCTCCGCGGCTACTCGACCGGCGGCTCGATGCGGGTGATCGTCAACAACCAGGTCGGCTTCACCACCGACCCCGAGGACTCGCGCTCGACCACCTACGCGACCGACGTCGCCCACATGCTCGAGGTGCCGATCTTCCACGTCAACGGCGACGACGTCGAGGCCGCGGCCTACGTCGCCCGCCTGGCGATCGACTTCCGCCAGCGCTTCCACCGCGACGTGATCATCGACCTCGTCTGCTACCGCCGCTTCGGTCACAACGAGGGCGACGACCCGACCTTCACCCAGCCGGCGATGTACTCGATCATCAAGGACCACCCGTCGGTGCGGGCGATCTACGAGGCCGAGATCCGCCGCCGCGGCACCCTCAGCGCCGACGAGTGCGAGGCGATCGACAAGGCGACCAACCAGGCCCTCGACGAGGCGCTCGCGCGCGCGCTCGAGCACAAGCGGACCAGCGTCCACTCGCCGATGCACGGGGTCTGGTCGACCTACCGCGGGGGCGCCGACGCCGAGGACAACGAGGTCGAGACCGCGGTCCCGCGGGCGCGCCTCGACGCGCTCGCGCCGAAGATCGTCGGCGCCCCGGAGGGCTTCACCGTCCACCCCCGCCTCGCCCGGATCCTCGGCGACAACGCGCGGATGTACGCCGGCGAGGAGCCGCTCAACTGGGGCTGCGCCGAGCTCATGGCCTACGCGACGCTCCTCGACGAGGGGATCAACATCCGGATGACCGGCCAGGACACCGAGCGCGGGACCTTCTCCCACCGCCACGCGGTCTTCTCCGACCACCGGACGGGCGCCCGCTACACCCCGCTCGCCAACCTCCGCGAGGGCCAGGGGCGCTACGAGATCTTCAACTCGCCGCTCTCGGAGTTCGCGGTCCTCGGCTTCGAGTTCGGCTACTCGCTGATCTCGCCGGCGGCCCTGGTGATCTGGGAGGCCCAGTTCGGCGACTTCTCGAACGGCGCCCAGGTGATCATCGACAACTTCCTCTCGTCCTCCGAGGACAAGTGGAACCGCCTCTCGGGGCTGGTGATGATGCTCCCCCACGGCTACGAGGGGCAGGGGCCCGAGCACTCGAGCGCCCGCCTCGAGCGCTTCCTCCAGCTCGCCGCCGAGGACAACCTGCAGATCGTCAACCTGACGACGCCGGCCCAGGTCTTCCACGTCCTCCGCCGCCAGGTGCTCCGCGACTGGCGCAAGCCGCTGATCATGATGACGCCGAAGAGCCTCCTGCGCTTCCGGCCCTCCTTCTCGCCGATCGACGAGCTGGCGAGCGGCGGCTTCCAGCGGCTCATCGACGACCCGGCGGCCGACCCCGCGAAGGTCAAGCGGGTGATGCTCTGCGCCGGCAAGGTCTTCTACGACCTCGCCGCCGAGCGCGAGCGCCTCGGCCGCGACGACGTGGCGATCCTCCGGGTCGAGCAGCTCTACCCGCTGGCCAGCGATCTGATGCGGTCGCTGGTCGAGCGCCACGGCGGCGCGACCTCGCTGATGTGGGTCCAGGAGGAGCCGCGCAACATGGGCGCCTGGACCTTCATCGAGCCGACCCTGCGGGAGCTCTTCCGCGGGCGCTTCGGCGAGCCGATCTACGTCGGCCGGCAGGCGAGCGCGAGCCCGGCGACCGGCCACTCCGAGTCCCACAACCTCGAGCGGAAGCTGATCCTCGAGGCCGCCTTCGCCGATCTCTAGCGCGTAGCGAGCTCCAACGAGCCTGACCGAAAGGACACCCGAACCCAATGCCCGTCCAGATCAAAGTCCCCACCCTCGGCGAGTCGATCACCGAGGCGCTGGTCGCCAAGTGGCTCAAGCCGGTCGGCGCCCGCGTCGAGGTCGACGAGCCGCTCGTCGAGCTCGAGACCGACAAGATCACCGTCGAGGTCCCGGCGCCGGTCGCCGGCGTGCTCAGCCGGCAGGGCGCGGCCGAGGGCGCGACCGTCGGCGTCGGCGCGGTGATCGGCGAGGTCGATGAGAGCGCGGGCGCGGGCGCGCAGGCGCCGGCCGCTGCGGCCCCCCGAGGCCGCTCAGGCCGCGCCGGTCGCGGCGGCGCCTCAGGCCGCGCCGGCGATGCCGGCCGCCCGCGCGCGAGGCCGAGCGGACGGGCGTCGACCTCGCGGGCGTGAGCGGGTCCGGCCGCGGCGGGCGGGTCCTCAAGGAGGACGTCCAGCGGGCGGCCCAGGCCTCGGCGCCGACCCCCGCGGGCGCGCCAGCGCCGGTCGCCAGCGCCCCGGCGGCCGCCGGTCGGCCTGCCCCTTCGGCCAGCCAGGCCGCGGGCGGCGAGGAGATCGTGCAGATGAGCCCGCTCCGCAAGCGGATCGCCGAGCGCCTGGTCGAGGCCCAGCAGAGCACCGCCTCGCTGACGACCTTCAACGAGGTCGACATGACGGGGGTCTTCGAGCTCCGCAAGCGCTTCAAGGACCGCTTCGCCGAGGTCCACGGGGTCAAGCTCGGCTTCATGTCCTTCTTCGTCAAGGCGGCGGTCGCCGCCCTCAAGGAGTTCCCGGGGGTGAACGCCGAGATCCGCGACCAGGCGATCGTCTACAAGCGGAGCTACAACGTCGGCGTCGCCGTCGGCGGCGGCAAGGGGCTGGTGGTCCCGGTGGTCCGCGGCGCCGACGCGCTCTCCTTCGCGGCGATCGAGCAGGAGATCGGCCGCCTCGCCAAGCGCGCCCGCGACAACAAGCTCACCCTCGACGACCTCAGCGGCGGCACCTTCACGATCTCGAACGGCGGGATCTACGGGTCGATGCTCTCGACGCCGATCCTCAACCCGCCGCAGACCGGCATCCTCGGGCTCCACAACATCGTCGAGCGGCCGGTGGCGATCGCCGGCAAGGTCGAGATCCGGCCGATCATGTACCTCGCGCTCACCTACGACCACCGGGTCGTCGACGGCCGCGAGGCCGTCCAATTCCTGGTCCGGGTCAAGGAGTGCATCGAGAGCCCGGAGCGCCTCCTCCTCGAGGTCTAGTTCTAGTCCCACTTCCAGCACCCAGGAGTCCCCCATGGAGAGCGAGAACAACTTCGATCTGGTGATCATCGGCTCGGGCCCGGGCGGCTACGTCGCGGCGATCCGCGCGGCCCAGCTCGGCCTCCGGGTCGCCTGCGTCGAGAAGGACAAGACCCTCGGCGGCACCTGCCTCAACGTCGGCTGCATCCCCTCGAAGGCGATGCTCGAGTCGAGCGAGCGCTTCGTCGACGCCCGCGACCACCTCGCCGAGCACGGCGTCAAGGTCGAGGGGGTCGGCCTCGATCTCGGGGTGATGCTCGCCCGCAAGGAGAAGATCGTCGGCCAGCTCACCGGCGGGATCGCCATGCTCTTCAAGAAGAACAAGGTGACCCGGGTCGAGGGGCTCGGCCGCCTCGCCGGCCCCGGCAAGGTGGTGGTCACCGGCTCCGACGGGAGCTCCTGCGAGCTCAGCGCGGGCAAGATCCTGATCGCCACCGGCTCGGTGCCGGCGACGATCCCCGGGGTCGAGCTCGACGGCGACCGGATCGGCACCTCGACCGAGGCGCTCGCCTACAGCGCCGTCCCTGAGCACCTCATCGTCATCGGCGCCGGCGTGATCGGCCTCGAGATGAGCTCGGTGTGGGCCCGCCTCGGCGCCAAGGTGACCCTCCTCGAGTTCATGCCCAAGCTCCTGCCGACGATGGACGACGAGGTCGCGCGCCTCGCCCTCCGCCTCTTCCAGCGCCAGGGCATGACCTTCAACTTCGGCGCCCGGGTGAAGTCGGCGGTGCGCGAGGGCGACCTCGTCAAGGTCACCTACGCCAGCGCCAGCGGCGAGGAGGCGACGATCACCGGCGACCGCGTGCTGGTCGCGGTCGGCCGCCGCCCGGCCACCCAGGGCCTCGGCCTCGACACCCTCGGGATCGAGACCGACCGCCGCGGCCACATCATCGTCGACGAGCACTACAAGACCTCGGCGGCGAACGTGTGGGCGATCGGCGACGTGATCCCGGGGCCGATGCTCGCCCACAAGGCGTCGGAGGAGGGGATCGCCGCCGTCGAGGGGATGGTCGGCCCGCCCGGCCACGTCTGCTACGACGCGATCCCGAGCATCGTCTACACCAACCCCGAGATCGCGATGGTCGGCAAGAGCGAGCTCGAGCTGAAGAACGCGGGGATCCCCTACAAGAAGGGGTCCTTCCCCTTCGCCGCCAACGGGCGGGCGAAGGCGCTCGGCCAGACCGACGGCTTCGTCAAGATCCTCGCCCACGCCGAGACCGATCGGATCCTGGGGGTCCAGTGCATCGGTCCAAGGGCGGGCGACCTGATCGCCGAGGCGGCGATCGCCGTCGAGTTCTCGGCGAGCGCCGAGGACCTCGCGCGCTCGGTCCACGCCCACCCGACGCTGGCCGAGGCGGTCAAGGAGGCCGCGCTCGCGGTCGCCGGCCGGGTGATCCACATCTGAACCTGAGGTGACGATCGCGGCGCGCCGACGCTCCGCCGGCGCGCCATCTCGTGATAGGCTCCCAGGCCCATGTCACGCAAGGTGATCACGCGGCGGCCGTCGTCTGGCGAGCGCCGGACAATCGCCCCCGCGGCCGCCCACGAGAGCCTCGATCTCGACGATCGTCCCTTGTCGGTGACGGTCTCGCGCGACGGCAAGCGCCTCCTCGTCGCGCTCCCCTACGAGCTCTGGGTGGTCAACGCCGCGACCCTCGCGGCCGAGCGGACGATCCCGGTCGCCGCCGCCGAGCCGACCGTCGCCGAGGCGCCGAAGGAGAGCAAGATCTGGCTCGGAGGCCATCACCTCCACGTCGGCTCGATCTTCGCGACCACCCACGCCAAGGTCGGCACCAAGCTCGCCGGCTACGTCGATCGCCTCGCGCTCGTCCGCCCCGGCCTCCTCTGCGGGGTCGGCTCGCAGGGCGAGGTCCTCTGGGACGTCGACAAGGGCGCGCCGGTCCACCGCCGCAAGGCGGGCGAGCACCCGACCCACGGCCTCGTCCGCCTCGGCGGCCGCGCGGTCTGGGCCGACGGCTCGGCGAGCGCATGGGTGATCGAGCCCGAGCACCCGAGCGGCTACACCCAGCTCCGCCTCCGCCAGACCAGCGAGGAGGCGGTCGACGCCGAGGGGATCGTCGCCCTCGGCACGACCAGCAAGGGGCGCTGCATCCTCGCGGCCCGCGACGGCGCGATCGCCTGGTTCGCCCCCAACCTGCGGACCGAGGGCGAGCGCTTCCCGAGGACGCCGCTGCGCCAGGCGACGCCGCTGGCGGTCTGCGGCGACGAGCGCTGGATCTACGCGCTGCGCCCCCGCGGCCTCCTCCAGCGCTTCCTGATCGCCCAGCCGCCGCGCCCGGCCGACGCCGGCGACGACGACCCGCCGCCGCTCCCCGAGGCCCAGGAGTGCCGCCTCCGCTGGCCGGCGAGCTGCATGATCCTCCTCGAGGGCGAGGAGGGGCCGGCCGCGCTGATCCTCGGCGGGCCGCAGGCCGAGGGCCTCCTCGGTCGCCTCTGGCGCGCCGATCCGGAGTCGCTCGCCTGGCAGCCGCTCCGCCTCGGCGCCCGCGCCCTCAAGGAGCCGGCCCCGGAGCCGACGAGCGAGGGTCGCAAGGTCCCCGACTTCACGCCGACCCGCTCGAAGATCAGCGGCTCGCCGCTCGCCGAGCTCAAGGTCGACGCGATCCTCGGCGCCCGCGCGGGGGTCCTGATCACCACCGCCCACGGCTCGCTCCTCGAGCGCCCGGTCGGCGAGCGGCCGGCGGCCGAGGTGATGCCGGCCGACACCGTGATCCTGCCGGCGATGATCCGCCCGCGCCAGGGCGACGCCCGGCCGGCGCTCCTCCTCTGGCCCGGGGTCTCGGATCCCGAGCGCGAGCCCCCCGATCCGCTCTGGCTGGTCTGGGGCGACTCGCCGCGCGGCTGGATCGAGCTGACGACCCCGCGGATCCGCGAGCAGGGCTGGTCGCGCCCCGACCTCTTCCCGATGCAGGTCGCCCTCGCCCAGCTCCCGGAGGTCGCCGGCAACCGGCCGACCCTGAACGAGCGCTGGCACGATCCCGAGCACTTCGCGGCCCTCGCCCGCGAGTGCAAGCGGCTCCTCAAGGTGATCTGGTAGCGCATCCGCGCCGCTGCGGTGGAGCTGTCCCTGTGGACATGTATTCCCCGCAAACGGACACGGGGCATGTCCGCCAGGACACGCCCCGTTCACCGGCGCCGGCGCGCCGAGTGAGCGCCGAGGCTACGACTCGATGATCGCCCGGACCTCGCCCTCACTGAGGGTGTGGTCCTGGGTCTTGGCGGCGCCGAAGACCTTGTCGACGAGCTCGTCGGTCGCCTCGTAGCCGTGCTCGCGGAGCCAGTAGATCACGTTCGAGCGCCCGCTATAGTGGCCGATCTCGATCTCCTGGCGGCGGCCGAAGACCCGGGCGGGGACCGCCGAGTAGACCTTGTCGGCGAGGTCGAAGTCGCCGGTCTTCTGGGCCTTGATGATCGCCGCCGCGTGGACGCCGGTCGCGGTCCGGAAGGCGTCGCGGCCGGAGAGCGGGTAGCTCGGGTGGATCGGCACGCCGGTGTAGCGCGAGATCGACTCGACGTACTCCACCAGGCACGAGAGGTCGTGCTGCGCCGGGTCGAGGAGCCCGAGGAGGTAGAGGTTGAGGAGGAGGAGGTCCATCGACGTGTTGCCGACCCGCTCGCCGATCCCGAGGCCGCAGCCGTGGACCCGGTGGAAGCCCCACTCGAGCGCGTGGAGCGAGAGCGTGAGGGCGAGGCCGCGGTCGTTGTGGCCGTGCCAGTCGAGCTCGACCCGATCCTCGACGTCCATCCCCCGGAGGATCCCGCGGGTGAAGTTGAGGAGGTTGCGGAGGCCGTCGGGGGTCGCGTGGCCGCAGGTGTCGCAGAGGACGAGGCGGGTCGCGCCGTGGTCGATCGCCGTCCGGAAGAGGGTGTCGAGGGTCCGCGGGTGCGAGCGGGTGGTGTCCTCGGTGACGAAGGACGCCGGGAGGTCGTTCTTGACGATCAGCTCGACCGCGTCGCGGGTGTGCCGCTGGAGGCGGGCGACGTCCCAGCCCTCGGCGTAGGCCCGGATCGGGCTCGAGCCGATGAAGGTCGTGATCTCGATCGGCACGCCGACCTTCTGCGAGATGTCGATGATCGGCGTGATGTCGGAGGCGACCGTGCGGGCGGCGCAGTTCGGGACCAGGCGCAGCTTCTCGTCGAGGATCATCCGCAGGAGCTGCTCGACGTCCTCCTGGGCCCGGCGGCCGGCGCCCGGGAGGCCGAGGTTGACGCACTGGATCCCCATCCGGTCCATGAGCCGGAGGAGGTGCATCTTCTCCTCGATCGTCGGGTCCTTGACCGACGGCGACTGGAGGCCGTCGCGGATGCTCTCGTCGACGAAGCGGGGGGCGCGGCGGAGGAGCGGCCCCTGGCGCTCCTTCTCGTTCCAGTCGTAGACAAGCTCGGCGACGTTGGCGTTCTCGCTGGCGCTCATGGTCTGGTATTCCCTCCCGCGCGCTCGCGCGCGCTCACACACTCACACGCTCGAGCTCACTCGCCGACGCTGGCCATCCCCAGCGAGTCCTCGCGGAAGAAGCGGCGGATCTCCTCGAGGAGGCCGACGATGAAGACCTCGGGGATCTCGTCGTCGTCGTCGATCGACTCGAGCATCAGATCGCGCATGATGACGATCCCCTCGAGGTTGGCCTCGTCGTCGTCGCCGAGCTTGGCCTGGCCGACGAAGGCGACGACGCCGCGCGGGTTGACGCCGGCCCGCACCTGGTCGGGCGTCGGCCGCTCCTGGACCGAGACCGGGGCGCTGGCGATCAGGCGGAGCACCGGATCGGGGATCTCCTCGAGGACCTCCTCGAAGCGGGTGATCAGGTCGGCGGCCTCCTCGGGGGTGAGCGCGTTCTCCTCGTCGTCGCCGGAGCCGGCGGCGTCGAGCTCGAGGACCTTGAGCATCGCCGCGGCCGCGCCCTCGCGGTCGCCAGCGGCCTCGCGGGTGAGGCCGAGCTGGTAGTGGAGATCGGGGTCCTCGGGCGCCTGCGCGACCGCCTCGCTGAGGGCCGCGGTCGCGTCGTCGTTGCGGCCGAGGGACATGAGGACGGCGCCGTAGGTGCTGAGGTAGGCCGGGTGCTTCTGCATCTCCGGGCTCACCTCGTGGAGGAGCTCGAGCGACTCGTCGGGGTCGTCGTCGTCGAGGCGGATCTGGGCGAGGAGGAGCTTGGCCTCGTTGCTCGCGCCCTCGTCGATGTCGTCGCGCTCGAGGAGCGAGCGGACCACCGCCTCGGCCTCGTCGAGGTCGTCGCCGTGGATGAAGAGGCACTCGGCGCAGTCGAGGTAGATCTCGGCGCGATCGGAGCCGAGGTCGACGGCCTGCATCAAGTAGCCGGCGGCGTTGTCGATCCGACCCTCGGCCCAGGCGAGCATCCCGGCGAGGTGGAGGACCTGGACATGGTTCTCGCCGGCGAGTCTGCTCGCCTCATCGAGCGCCTCCTGGGCGGCTCCGAGGTCCTCCGCGTCGATCGCGTCCAGACCGCGGCGAATCACGGCGTCGAGGGCTTCTTTCATGGGCGGACGATAGCATGATGGCGATCGGGTCCTGGGGCCTGCCGCGGCCTGAAAGCGGTAAGAAAGCGCTCGTGAGCCGACTCATGGGGGGCCGCGCCCGCGGCCTTGTCCGGGGCCCGATTGCCCGCCCGATGGCCGCGCCTGCGGGCCTTCGCCGAGCGCTCGTCGGACCGCCCGGCGCGGCGGCCAGGGGCGACCGGGGGAGGGGAGGTCGCGGAGGTCCGCGTCGCCCTCCCGCGTCGCCCGCCCGCGTCGCTCGGTCGGCGACCATGAGAGCGCGGCGGCGGCGAATTGACGGGCGCCGGGCGACGTGGCCGTCGGGCGAGCGCGACCGCGGGGGGTGTGCCATCGCTCACTGCCCGCCGCGCACCCCCCGGGTGACAAGCGGGTGACAAGGTTCCGCCCCGGGGGTCATAATCTCGGACCCCCCGATTCGCAGCGCAAGCGGGCGTTGCGGCCGCCTTCGGGGCCTCCCACAGGTACACAGGCATGGACACGTTTGCCGCAAGCCAAGGCGACCGCGAGTCGCTCGAGTCCGTCGTCATCCGCTTCGCCGGGGACTCCGGCGACGGGATGCAGCTCACGGGCACGCAGTTCACCCAGTCGACCGCCCTGATGGGCAACGACCTGGCGACCTTCCCCGACTTCCCCGCCGAGATCCGGGCGCCCGCGGGCACCACCTTCGGCGTCTCCGGCTTCCAGATCCACTTCGCGTCGCGCGACATCATGACCCCGGGCGACGCGCCCGACGTGCTGGTGGCGATGAACCCGGCCGCGCTCAAGGTCAACCTCCGCGACCTCAAGCCCGGCGGCATGGTGGTCATCAACACCGGCGCCTTCACCTCGGGCAACCTCAAGAAGGCCGGCTACACCGCCGACCCCCTCGAGGACGGCACCCTCGCGCCCTACCGCACGCTCCGACTCGACATCTCCAAGCTCACGCTGGCGGCGGTCGAGTCCTTCGAGCTCGGCACCAAGGAGGCCCTGCGCTGCAAGAACATGTGGACGCTGGGGCTGATGATGTGGATGTTCGACCGCGATCGCGAGCCGACGGTCAAGTGGCTCAAGGGCAAGTTCGCCAAGAAGCCCGAGATCGCCGACGCCAACATCGCCGCCCTCAACGCCGGCCACGCCTATGGCGAGACCGCCGAGATGCCGAGCGGGATCGGCTGCTACACGGTGCCCAAGGCCGACCTCGCGCCGGGCACCTATCGCAACATCACCGGCAACGAGTCGACCTCGTGGGGCCTGATCGCCGGCGCCCAGCTCGCGGGCCTGCAGATCATCCTCGGCTCCTACCCGATCACCCCGGCGTCGACGATCCTCCACACCCTCGCCAACCTCAAGCAGTTCGGGGTGGTGACCTTCCAGGCGGAGGACGAGATCGCGGCGATCTGCGCGGCGATCGGCGCCTCCTATGCCGGCTCGCTCGGGGTCACCACGACCTCGGGGCCCGGCGTCGCGCTCAAGGGCGAGGCCCTCGGCCTCGCGGTCGCCACCGAGCTCCCGCTGGTCCTGGTCGACGTCCAGCGCGGCGGCCCCTCGACCGGCCTGCCGACCAAGACCGAGCAGTCTGACCTCCTCCAGGCGGTCTACGGCCGCAACGGCGACTGCCCGCTCGCGGTGGTCGCGGCCTCGACCCCGGGCGACTGCTTCGACGCGGCGATCGAGGCGGTCCGCCTCGCGGTCAAGTACATGACCCCGGTGATCCTCCTGACCGACGGCTCGCTGGCGAACGGCGCTGAGCCCTGGAAGATCCCGTCGATGGCCGACTACAAGCCCTTCCCGGCGACCTTCCGCACGGAGACCGAGGGCTTCCACCCCTTCCTCCGCGACCAGGCGACCCTCGCCCGCGTGTGGGCGCGCCCCGGCACCCCGGGCCTCGAGCACCGGATCGGCGGCCTCGAGAAGGGCTACGACTCGGGGAACATCTCGTACGACCCCGACAACCACCACAAGATGACCAAGGTCCGGGCGGCGAAGATCGCCGGGATCGCCGACGACATCCCGCTCCAGGCGCTCGACCAGGGCGAGGTCGGCGACGACATCCTGGTGGTCGGCTGGGGCTCGACCTACGGCTCGATCAGCCAGGGCGTCCGGGCGGCGCGGCGGCGCGGGGTCAAGGTCGCCCACGCGCAGATCCGCCACCTCAGCCCGCTGCCGAAGAACCTCGGCGAGCTCCTCCGGAGCTTCAAGAAGATCCTCGTCCCCGAGCTCAACAACGGCATGCTCGTCAAGCTCCTGCGCTCCGAGTTCCTGGTCGACGCCCAGGGCCTCAACAAGATCGCCGGACAACCCTTCAAGGTCGCCGAGATCGAGGCGGCCATCGCGTCCCACCTGGAGAGCTGATCGATGACACCGCATGATCCGCCCAAGAAGCTCACGCGCAAGGACTTCGTCTCCGACCAGGAGGTCCGCTGGTGCCCCGGCTGCGGTGACTACGCGATCGTCGCCGCGGTCCAGAAGACCCTCCCCGAGCTCGGGGTGAGCCGCGAGAAGACCGTGTTCATCTCCGGGATCGGCTGCTCGAGCCGCTTCCCCTACTACATGAACACCTACGGCTTCCACACGATCCACGGCCGCGCCCCGGCCCTGGCGACCGGCGTGAAGCTCGCGAACCCGGAGCTCGACGTCTGGGTGATCACCGGCGACGGCGACGGCCTCAGCATCGGCGGGAACCACTTCCTCCACCTCCTCCGGCGCAACGTCAACCTCCAGATCATCCTCTTCAACAACCGGATCTACGGCCTCACCAAGGGGCAGTACTCGCCGACCTCGCTGATCGGCAAGAGGTCGCCGTCGACCCCGCTCGGGTCGATCGACTACCCGGTGACGCCGGCCGCCTTCGCGCTCGGCTGCGGCGCCCGCCACGTCTCGCGGGCGATCGACATCGACGCCAAGAACCTCGGCGAGATGCTGAAGCGCGCCCACGCCTTCCAGGGCACCGGGATGATCGAGGTCTTCCAGAATTGCCCGGTCTTCAACGACGGCGCCTTCACCCACTTCACCGAGCGGGCGACCGCCGCCGACACCCAGCTCCACCTCGAGCACGGCAAGCCGATGATCTTCGGCAAGGACCGCAGCCGCGGCCTCCGCCTGCGGCCGGGATCGCTCGACGTCGAGGTCGTGACGATCGGCGAGGACGGGATCACCGAGGCCGATCTCCTGGTGCACGACGAGACCAACCGCGCGCAGGCCTTCCTCCTCGCGGGCCTCGAGCCGCCCTCGTTCCCGGTCGCGCTCGGCGTCCTCTACTCGTCGCCGGCGGCGAGCTTCGAGGGCGCGCTCCTCGCCCAGAACGAGCAGGCGACCGCGAGCGCTGGCGTCGGCGACATCGACAAGCTCCTGCGCAAGGGCCACACCTGGACCGTCAGCGGCGAGTGAGCCGCCGCGCCTGAGCGAGCACGTACACGAACGCGGACGCGGCCAGCCAGCCGGGTCCGCGTTCGCGCGTTTAGGCGGGGATTTGCCCCAACGAGAATCATTTTTGGCGTCGCGCGTCGAAGGCCCCATCGCCGACCCCGACCGGCGCTGCGCTATCCTCTTCTCCGCTACGCAGGATTGATTGTCATGAAGCTCCTCAAGCCCAAAGCCACCCTCCTCGCCTTCCTCCTCGGCGGCCTCTCCTCCTTCGCCCTCGGCTGCGTCGTCTCGATCGGCGGGAGCACCTCCGCCGGCACCGAGGAGAAGTGCGGCGACGCCCTGACCAACTCGCACCCCGAGGGCGACCAGTGCTTCTGCGACATCGGCTACGACTGGTGCACCAGCGACCCCAGCGACTACGACTGCTGCAAGGTCCCATCGAAGCCGCCGGCCGGGTGCATGAGCGAGCACAACAAGGAGATCAACGGCGAGTGCTTCTGCGACTCGGGCTACACCTGGTGTAACCCCAACGACGCCAACGACTACTCCTGCTGCGAGAGCAACCAGGGCGGCAGCACCAGCGGCTCGAGCGGCGGCACCGACTCCGACGGCTCGTCGTCCGCCGGCTCGACCTCGTCGAGTGAGACCGACGGCGGCGTCTGTGCCGACTACGAGGAGCCCTCCGGCGAGTGCACGGACGGCCAGATCTGGTGCACCAACACCGTCGCATGCGGCCCCGAGGGGTCCTCGCGCTGGGAGTGCGTCGGCGGCGTCTGGCAGAAGGTCGACCCCGCGATCGACGACCAGGACTGCCAGCTCAACGACTTCGACTTCTCGTACGGCTGCGTCGACCTCGACCCCCAGGATCTGATCGACAACAAGTGCGGCTCCGGCCCCGGCACGCCCTGCTCGAACTCCGACGCCGACTACTGCGGCGACGCCGACACCCTCTACTACTGCGAGTGGGGCAAGCTCTCGACCTACTCCTGCCTCCAGCAGTGCCAGGAGGTCGGCCGTGACATGGTCACCTTCGACTACGGCGAGTGCGGCGAGCAGGGGGGCGTGATCGCCTGCCTCTGCTGCGACTTCGACGAGCCGGGCTGCGGCGGCGGCGGCTCGTCCTCGTCGGGCGGCGGCTCGAGCACGACCCTCTAGGCGGACGCGGCCGAGGGCGCCATACGAGGCGGGCTCCGCAGGAGCTCGCCTCGCGGCGTTTGTGAGGCGGCGTCGCAAGGGGTCCGCCTCGCGGCGAACCCGGGGGGCGCCCCGAGCCCGCCAGGCGGGGTCAGGAGGCGCCCTGGGAGGTCTCGCGGGTCATGAGGGCCCGCGGCGTCTCAACCACGCGAGGAGGCGCGAGGAGGCGCGAGGAGGCGCGAGGAGGCGCGAGGAGGCGCGAGGAGGCGCGAGGAGGCGCGAGGAGGCGCGAGGAGGCGTGAGGAGGCGCTCAGGGGCGGCTCACGTCGCTCGTGGTCGGTCCTCTCGAGCGAGACCGCGGCCGCCTACTCGTCGAGCGCCCGCCAGCGGGTCATCCGCGCCGGCGCGCGGGCGCGGAGCGGGCGCGCGAGCTTGATCAGCGCCTCGCGGAGCGCGGGTGCGGCGAGCTCCGGGGTGAGCGTCACCTCGCCGTCCTCGCTCCACCCGAGGGTCACGATCTCGGTCGCGCCGCCGGCCGCGAAGATCGACGCCGCGTAGGTCAGCGGCGCCGCGCTCGTCTGGACGAAGACGAAGCGGGCGCCGTGCTCCGGGTGGAGCTCCTTGCTCGAGGCCTCGGTCACGCTCACGGCTCGGCGAGGCTCAGACGTTGAAGCGGAAGTGCATGACGTCGCCGTCCTGGACGACGTACTCCTTGCCCTCGACCCGCAGGAGCCCCTTCGCCTTGACCGCGGCCTCGGAGCCGAGCTCGACGAGGTCGGTCCAGCGCATCACCTCGGCGCGGATGAAGCCGCGCTCGAAGTCGGTGTGGATCTTGCCGGCCGCCTGCGGCGCGAGCGAGCCCTGGCGGGTCGTCCACGCCCGGACCTCCTGCTTGCCGGCGGTGAAGAAGGTGATCAGCTCGAGGAGCGCGTAGGCCCGGCGGATCAGGCGGGCGAGGCCGGGCTCGTCGGCGCCGATCCCCTCGAGGAACTCCTGGCGCTCCTCCGGCGAGAGCCCGGCGATCTCGGCCTCGATCGACGCCGAGATCACGACGACCTCGGAGCCCTCGGCGGCCGCGTGGGCGATCAGGGGCTTGACCAGCGGCGCTTCGAGGCCCTGCGAGAGGTCCTCCTCGGCGACGTTGGCGGCGTAGACCACCGGCTTCGAGGTCAGGAGCGCGAGCGGATCGAGGATCTCGTGGTCGGCCTCGTCGAGCTTCATCGCCCGCACCGAGACCCCGGCGCCGAGCTCCTCGAGGACCTTCTCGCAGGTCGTCACCGCCTGCCGCTCGATCTTGTCGCCGCCCTTCGAGTTCTTCTTCGCCTTCTGGAGGCGGGCCTCGACCGACTGCATGTCGCGGAGGATCAGCTCGGTGTTGATCACCTCGACGTCGCTGAGCGGGTCGACCTTGCCGCCGACGTGGATGATGTTCTCATCCTCGAAGCAGCGGACCACGTGGACGATCGCGTCGACGCTGCGGATGTGGCTGAGGAACTGGTTGCCGAGCCCCTCGCCCTGGCTCGCGCCCTTGACGAGGCCGGCGATGTCGACGAACTCGACCGTGGTCGGGACGATCCGGTCGGGGTCGCAGACCCTGGCGAGCGCGTCGAGGCGCGGGTCGGGGACCGAGACCATGCCGACGTTCGGCTCGATCGTGCAGAAGGGGTAGTTCGCCGACTGCGCGCCCGCGTTCGAGAGCGCGTTGAAGAGCGTGGATTTGCCGACGTTGGGGAGGCCGACGATGCCGACTGCCAGGGCCATGGGGGCTTGCTGGTAGCACAGATCGCCGGCGCCAGCGACCACCCTTTGCAGGGCGGAGGGCGGCCCCGGCCGCCTAGAAGCGGTACTCGACGATGAGCGGCAGGATCTCCATCCCCAGGAGGAAGTCGCTCTGGTGCTGGGTCGGCATCGCCAGCGGGGTCGACTTTGAGCGGGTGAAGCCGATCGCCAGGTTGACGTCGAGGCCGATCGCCAGGTCCTCCATCAGGAAGAGGCGGAGGCCGCCGCCGCCGCGGACGCTCAGCGACCAGCTCGACTCCAGCGCCTGCAGGCGGGGGCCGCCGAGCTTGGGGTACTTCCACCAGCCGCCGCCGACGCCGACCCGGGCGATCGGCACGAGGTAGGGGTTGGCGGCGAGGTAGAACTTGTAGGCCCAGCCCAGCCAGCCGTCGACGCCGGCGACCGTGCCCTTGCCGCAGACCGTGTCCGAGTTGCCGAGGCCGCAGGTCGGCTGCTTGAAGGTCTGGAAGTCGCCGCGGTCGAAGAGGGCGGCGACGCCGATGTAGACCCACTGCTGCTTGTAGAGCTGGCGGTCGTACTGGAAGCCGAGGCGGACCCGCGGCATGTAGCCGAGGAAGCCGACCTGGACCGGCATCAGCGCGGAGATCGCGTTGCCCTCGTAGACCCGCTCGGGGAGCTCGAAGCCCGAGCTCTTCTTGGGCCCCGACGCCGACCCGCGGGCGCCGCTGGTGCCGACCTGCCCCTGGGCCGAGAGGCCGCTGGCGGGCGCCGCCTGGGCGCTCGCGCTCACCCCGAGCCCGAGGGCGAGGGTGAGGGCGCAGAGGAGGGTGGGGATGAGGCGTGCGAGGCGGCTGGACATGGCTGGCGGACGCCGACGGGCGAAATTCGCCGTCGAATCTAGCACCGGCGAGGAATAGACGAAAAAAACCCCGGGTTTCCCCGCCCGGGCCGCGCGCGCCGCCCCCTCGACCATGTGCTAGCGTGGTCCGTCGTCCGATGACCCGAGCCCGCCTCCTCGCCGATCTCGCCGCCCTCGTGGGGATCTCCGGCCTCCTCGCCGGCGCTCACCTCGGCCTCCGTGACGAGCTCCCGTGGGTCGCCGTCGAGCCGGTCGACCTCGGCTCCTGCTCCCTCCAGGAGGAGGGCGCCGAGGGCGCCGAGGCCCCCTCGCGGCCCGCGATGCCGACGATCTCGGCCGGCGAGGCGATCGCCCTGGTCGGCCGCGGCGGCGTCACCTTCGTCGACGCCCGCTCCAGCGAGCGCTTCGCCGACGGCCACGTCCCCGGGGCGCTCTGCCTGCCCGCTGGCGACGCGGCGAGCCTCCTGGCGACCCAGTCGCTCCCGGTCGCCCCCTCCGACCTCGTGATCACCTACTGCGACGGCCAGGGGCCGGGCGAGGCCGAGGCCCTCGGGCTCCTCCTCCGCGAGCGCCTCGGCTGCCAGGAGATCCGGGTCCTCGGCGGCGGCTGGGAGCAGTGGTTGGCCGCCGGCGGCCCGACCGACGGGGGGCCCGACCGTGGCTAGCGCTCGCCTGGAGCGCGGGGTCGTCGTCGGCGCGCGCCTCCTGGTCGCGGCCGTCTTCGTCGCCGCCGCGGTCCCGAAGATCCTCGACCCCGCCGGCTTCGCGGCGGCGATCCGCAACTACCAGGCCTTCCCCTACTGGTCGTGGAACGGCCTCGCGGTCGGCGTGCCGATGCTCGAGGTGGTCGGCGCCCTCGCCCTCCTCAGCGGCTGGAAGCGCCAGGCCGGGGCGCTCCTCCTCGGCGGCCTCACGCTCGCCTTCGTCGCCCTCATCACCTCGGTGATCGTCCGCGGGATCGACATCGGCTGCGGCTGCTTCGGCCAGAGCGAGGCCGCCGAGAGCGTCGGCTGGCCGCTCCTCGTCCGCGACCTCGGCCTCCTGGCGGCGATCGTCGTCGCCGCCCGCGAGCCAGGGCCCCTCCGGGCCGCGCGCGTGCGCTAGCCCACCGCTCGCGGCGCCCGCCGCCAACGCCCCTCCATGGTAGACCGGCGACCATGGACGCGACCCCGTACATCCTCTCGATCGATCACCTCCTGAGCGAGGAGGAGCGTCTGACCTGGACGGCGGCCCGCGACTTCTGCGAGCGCCGGGTCGCGCCGGTGATCGAGCGCCACTACGAGGCCGCGACCTTCCCCCGCGAGCTGATCCCGGAGTTCGCCGAGATGGGCTTCCTCGGGGCGCCGCTGGTCGGCTACGGGTGCGCCGGCATGGGCCCGGTCGCCTACGGCCTGACGATGATCGAGCTCGAGCGCCAGGACAGCGGGATCCGCTCCTTTTGCTCGGTCCAGTCGGCGCTGGCGATGTGGCCGATCTACGCCTACGGCGACGAGGCCCAGAAGGAGCGCTGGCTCCCCGGGATGGCCGCCGGCGAGACAATCGGCTGCTTCGGCCTGACCGAGCCCAACTCCGGCTCCGACCCCGGGTCGATGCGCACGCACGCGGTCCAAGACGGCCCCGGCGGCGACTACATCCTCAACGGCCAGAAGTTCTGGATCACCAACAGCCCGATCGCCGACGTCGCGGTCGTCTGGGCGAAGACCATCGACCACGGCAGCGACGCGCCGGTGATCCGCGGCTTCCTGATCGAGCGGGGCATGCCCGGCTTCTCGACCCCGGAGACCAAGGGGAAGCTCTCGCTGCGGGCGTCGATCACCGGTGAGATCGTCCTCTCGGACGTCCGGGTCCCCAAGGCGAACCTCCTCCCCGGCGTCCGCGGCCTCAAGGGCCCGCTCGGCTGCCTCACCCAGGCGCGCTACGGGATCGGCTGGGGGGCGATCGGCGCGGCGATGGGGGTCTACGAGCGCGCCCGCACCTACACCCTCGATCGCGTGCAGTTTGGCCAGCCGATCGCCGGCTTCCAGCTCACCCAGCAGAAGCTCGTCGAGCTCCACAACGAGATCGGCAAGGGGCTCCTCCTCGCCTACCACTTCGGCCGCCTCAAGGAGTCCGGCAAGCTGACGCCGGTCCAGGTCTCGTACCTCAAGCGGGACAACGTGCGGATGGCCCTCGAGGCCGCGCGCACCGCCCGGTCGATGCTCGGCGGCAACGGCATCATGGGCGAGTTCCACATCATGCGGCACGTCTGCAATCTCGAGACGGTCTTCACCTACGAGGGGACCCACGAGATCCACACGCTTGCGATCGGTCGGGCGCTGACCGGCATCGCCGCCTTCAAGTGAGCGCGTCGGCGGCTCGTCCGGGCGCGCGCTAGCGGCTCGAATTGGCCCGGGACGACGCGGGGGCGCAAAGCCCCGTGAGCCAGTACACGGCGGGCTGGCCGGGGTCGCGGCCCCGTCGGTTTTCAGCTACCGTGTTTCCATGGTCCACCCGGTCCAGAGTGTGATCGAGTCGCTCTACGCCGCTGGCCGATGCCCTCGACTCCACGTCAACGCGACCCACGAGTCGGTGGTCTGCCCCGACTTCATCCGCGAGCAGTGGAAGGAGCGCCTGATCATCGACCTCGACGCGAGCTACCCCCTCGATCTCACCTTCGATGACGGGGGCCTCGCGGCCGATCTCTCGTTCGGCGGCTACGTGACCCGCTGCGAGTTCCCCTGGGAGGCGATCTACATCGTCGCCGATCGGGCGACCGGGCGCGGCATCGTCCTCGATCGCCACATGCCGGAGTCGGTGCGATCGATGTTCCAGAAGGCGCGGGCGGCCGAGGTCGCCAAGGCGGCCAAGGGCCCGGAGCTGCGGCCGGTGGGCGAGGACGACGGAGCCGCGGAGACCGCGACCGAGGCCGAGGCCGAGGTGGCGGCCGAGGAGCGCCCGCCGGAGGACACGGCGGCGGCGGCGGCCGTCGCCGAGGCCGCGAGCGAGGCGCCGGCGGCCGACGAGGGCGCGGGCCGGGGCACGCCGGGGACCGACGAGAAGCAGGTGCAGCGCCGCCGGGCCGCCTTCCGGGTGATCGATGGTGGCGGCTAGGCCGTGATCCGTGGCAAGTGATGGGGCATGCGGATCGCCGGGATCATCGTCAGCACCATCGCCCTGATCCTCCTCGCGGTGTGGTTCTTCCTCCTGCGGGCGCCGTCGCCGGAGGTGGTGTGTGAGCACCTCATCGAGGTGACGATCCGCGAGGTCGGTGATCGGGCGCCGAACGCCGTCGACGCCTTCGTCGATCAGATCCGGACGACCTGCACCAAGGAGAAGCAGACGATGCTCCGCCTCCGCGGGAAGTACGCCTACGCCGAGTACGCGAAGTGCGTGATGCGGGCGACGACGCTCTCTGAGGCCGAGGGCTGCTGAGGGGCGCAGACGCGCTTCGGCGGGGCTGCTCGCCGGCGTGCGTTCGTGGGGCGCCGCGCGGTCTGGGGTGGGGCGCAGGCAGGGCGCCGTCAGCGGCCGGGACTGAGGGCTGCGCGTGCAGGCTGGCCCGCTTTGGCGCGGGCGCGGGCGGCCGCCGTCGCTATACTCCCGCCGCCCATGGCCACCCAGACCATCGCCCTCTCCGCCCTCAAGCCGAGCAAGCGCACGCAGAGCGCCGACGCCGGCGCGCCGAGCCCGTCGCCGGCGGCGCCGCAGGCCGATGCCGATGACGAGGACACCTACCGCCTCCACCGCCGCTTCGATCGGATGGGCCGCCTGGTCGGCGATCGGGCGATGGCCCGCCTCTTCCAGAGCCACGTCGCGGTGATCGGCCTCGGCGGGGTCGGCTCGTGGGCGGCCGAGTCGCTGGTCCGCTCGGGGGTCGGCCGCCTGACGATCGTCGACTTCGACCTCGTCTGCGTGACCAACGCGAACCGCCAGCTCCACGCGATGAAGGGGACCACCGGCAAGCCCAAGGCCGAGGTGATGGCCGAGCGGCTGCGGATGATCAACCCGCGCTGCGAGGTCGAGGCGATCCGCGAGTTCTACAACGAGGGCAACTCGGCGGAGATCCTCGGCCGCGGCCCCGACCTGGTGATCGACGCGATCGACAACCTCGCGGCCAAGACCCACCTGATCGCCACCTGCTACCGCCAGGGGATCCCGCTGGTGGTCTCCGGTGGGGCGTCTGGGCGCCTCGATCCCACCCGGATCCGCGAGGCCGACATCACCGAGGTCGGCGGCGATCCCTTCCTCGCGGCGACCCGGAAGATCCTCCGCCAGCGCCACGAGATGCCCCGCGGCGACGCCCGCTGGGGGATCCCGGCGATCTACTCGACCGAGGCGCCGCTCGATCCGTTGGAGCTCGACTACGACGGCGGCCAGGGGTTCAAGTGCGTCTGTCCCCAGGGACAGAACAGCCCGCACGCCTGCGAGCACCGCAACGTGATCTACGGGACCGCCTCCTTCGTCACCGGCGCCTTCGGCCTCGCCTGCGCGGCCGCGGCGGTGCGGACGATCCTCGGGGACGCGCTCCCGCACCCGGTCGCGCCGGTCCGGAGCTGAGGCGGGCGCGAGCGGTTGCCGGCGCCTCGGTGCTCGCCTGGGCTCAGATAGCGAGCGCGTCGAGGCGGGTCGGGCGCCGGGGCTGATCGCGGGCGGCTCAGGTCGAGAGCGCGTTGACGCGGGTCGGCCGCCGGGGCTGATCGCCCGCGCTCCACTCCGAGCGGAGGACCGCGAAGACTCGGGCGTCGGGCGCTGGCGCGGGGGCGTCGGCGCTGAGGACGCCGAGGCGCTCGAGGGCGGCCCGGCCGATCCGGAGGCGCGGGCGGCTGCTGCTGATCACCTCGGCGGGCGTCCAGACCGCGCGGAAGTGGGGGGCGTCGCTGCAGGCGACGGCGACGATCCCCATCGACTCGCTCGCCGGCTCGCCGAGCTCGGGGGTGTACTTGCGGGCGCGGCGGACGATCGACACGTCGTCGGTGGTCGCCTCGAGGTGGGGGCCGCCGTCGAAGGGGTCGATCCGCCCGGAGTACTTGAAGCCGATCCCCTCGAGGAGGCGCTGGGCGCCGATCGTGTTCGGGCCGACCTTGCCGATGATCTCGCGGACGCCCTCGGGGAGGAGGCTCGCGTGGACCGGCATCGACGGGAAGAGGCGCCAGATGAAGTCCTTCGAGGTCCGGCTCAGGCGGTCGGCCTCCTCGTAGGAGAGGCCGGTGAAGACGTGCCCGAGGGCGTCCCAGAGCGGCGAGCGGGTCGCCCCGCTGGGGCCCTTGTAGAGCGGCGGGAGGAGCTCGGCGAGGAGGCGATCGCGGAACCAGCCGCGGTAGGAGGCGATGAAGACGAAGCGGGCGAGCGAGAGGAGGCGGCCGAGCTTGTCGGGGTGGCCGCGGAGGTCGGGGTGGATGACCAGTCCGCCGAGCTCGGTCGGGCCGTCGTAGGTCTGCCCGAGGTGCAGCATGGTGTGGACCATGTGGACCTCGTGGTGGTCGCGCTCGGGGCCGACGAGGTCGGCGTAGCGCTCCTCGAAGACCACCCGGAAGAAGACGTGGGGCTCGTCGAAGTCGCCGTGCTGGGCGTGGATCATCGAGGTGCCGACGACCCGCCCCTCGGGGTCCTCGAGGACGAAGAGGAAGCGGCGGCCGGGGTCGAAGTCCGGGGTCCCGCGGAACGAGGCGATCGAGCGGGCGAGGAGCTGCTCGATGAAGGAGCGCTCCGGCGGCAGGTTGAGGGTGTTTAGGTGGCGGGCGAGATCGAAGATCGCGTCCTCGTCGCTGGGCAGCGCTTCGCGGAACAGGAACATCATCGACCTCGGGGCGGCGACCCTCGATAGCATGACACCGAAGCGGGCGCGCCTGGAGCCGGCGTGAGGGCCCGCTCTCGGGCCTCTGGGGGCCGATTTGGCCGCGGCGCGCGGCCGCGGTCGGGTGCCGTGTCCGGTGTCGCTCGTGTCGCTCGTGTTGCTCGGCGCGCGCGGGTCGGGAGCGGACGCGGGCGGGCGACGCTCGAGAGCCGGGTTGGTCGACGCGTCGACGTCCTCGCGCGCTCCCAGGTGGCTCGCGGGGCGCGCTCTCACGCGGACGCGCGAGCGCGCTGACCCGCTCCACAAAAACAAGCCGCCCGCGGGGTCCCGCGGGCGGTCGCACGCTTCCGCGCTCGCGGCACCCTAGAAGGGGATGTCGTCGTCGCCCGGATCGGAGGGCATGTAGGGGTCGTCGTAGGGGGCGGGGCCGTTGTCGAAGTCGCCGCCGCCGCCGCCACCGCCGCCACCGCCACCGCCGTAGCCACCACCGCCGCCGCCGCCGTAGCCACCGCCACCGCCGCCACGGCCACCGCCGCCACCACCACGGTTTCCGCCGCCGCCGCCGTAGCCGCCGCCGCCGCCGCCGCCACGGCCACCGCCGCCACCACGGCCACCGCCGCCACCGCCGCCGCCGAAGTCGCCGCCGCCGCCGTAGTCACCACCGCCGCCGCCGCCACCGCCGCCGCCGCTGAGGAACTGGACGGTCTCGGCGACGATCTCGGTCGAGTAGTGGCGCTGGCCCTCCTTCTCGTAGCTCGAGGTCCGCAGGCGGCCCTCGACGTAGACCTGGCGGCCCTTGGTCAAGTAGGTGTTGCAGTGCTCGGCCTGCTTCCCCCACACCGTGACCCGGTGCCACTCGGTCTCCTCGACCATCTCGTTGGTCTGCTTGTTCAGGTAGCGACGGGAGGTGGCGATCGCCAGGCGGCAGACCGCCTGTCCGCCGGGCGTGTAACGCATCTCCGGATCGCGTCCCAGGTTGCCGATAATGATCGCTTTGTTGACACCGCCTGCCATCGGGGCTCTCCTCGGTCGGGAATTCTCGTGCGGCTCCGGGCGCGGGCTCGCTCGGGCGCGCGCGCCGGCATGGGCGCTCGCGCCCGCCGCAGCCGGGCGCATGGCATACCAGATTCGCCCGGGGTTTGGGGATGCTCGGCCATGACCTCGAGTCGTTGCATCGCGCCGATCATCCGCGAAGCGCGCGGCCCCGCGCTCCGCGCAGATCGCCTCCAGCTCCCCGGCAAACGCTGATTGCTTGACCCCGCCCGGCGCTCGCCACTACACCTCTAAGGTCGCCCCCTCCTCGGACTTCGTCTGTGAGCGTCGATCTCTCCATCCTCCTCGTCCTCCGCGACATCGAGTCGGCGGTCGTCGGCATGGTCCGGGACGCGCAGGAGCTGGCCGCCGGCCTGGCCGGCGACGGGCATTTTGAGCTCCTCGCCCTCGACGAGCACTCCCGCGACAACACCCTCAGCCTCCTGAGCATCCTCCACGCCCAGATCCCGGCGCTGCGGACCCTCCAGGACCTGCGCCCGGGGGCGGCGATCCGGCGGGGGGCGCGGCTCGCCCGCGGTCGCCGCTGGCTGATCGTCGATCGTCCGGTCACCCCGGAGCTGATGCGCTGGGCCCTCCTGCAGATGACGGAGCACGGCCACCCGGCGGCCGTGGTCCCCGGCGAGGTCCTGGCGGTCGACGCTGCGCTCGGCGCCCGGGCCCTCGGCGACCTCCGGGGCGGCCTGGTCTCCGCCCAGCGCGAGGTCGAGCGCGTCCTCCAGACCCGCGGAGAGCGGGCGGCCTGGCGTCCAGCGCCCAACCGCGGGGTCGCCGAGCGGGCGCTCCTCTTCGTCCGCGGTCGCCTGAGCACCCTCGGCCTCGGCCAGCTCGACCGGCCGCTCGGGGTCTAGGTCGCGGGCCGCCGCCGAGATCCGCCGAGTTCCCGGCCCCAGCGGGGGTCGGCTGCTATAGTCCGCCGGTGGGCTTCTCGGAGATCCTCACCGCAATCATCACGATCTCGGTCCTGATCATCATCCACGAGTTCGGGCACTACATCTGCGCCGTCTCGACCGGGATGAAGGTCGACCGCTTCAGCATCCTCGGGATCGGCCCGGTCGTCGCCCGTCTCTTCACCTACAAGGGCACCGAGTTCGTGATCTCCGCGATCCCCTTCGGCGCCTACGTCCACATCGTCGGCATGGAGGCCGAGGACGAGGCCGAGCTGGCCCGCCGCCCGCCGAGCCCGGACGACAAGTTCCTCTTCCGCAACCGCCCGCTCTGGGCGCGGATGCTGACGATCGTCGGCGGTCCGGTCGCCAACTACATCACCGCGTCGCTGATCATCTTCAGCGTCCTCGCGGTCGCCGGCAACCGCGACGTCCGGTCGATGGCGGTCGACGCGGTCCAGGCCGAGACGGCGATCGCCGCCGGCCTCACCAAGGGCGACGAGCTCCTCTCGATCGCCGGCGCCGACGTCACCGGCGAGGAGTCCTACAACAAGATCACGGCGACGACCGGCGCCCACAAGGGCGAGACCGTGCCGGTGCTCGTCCGCCGCGAGGGCGCCGAGGTCTCGCTCGAGGTGCCGATCTCCGACGCCGGCCTGATGGGCGTCGGCCTGGTCGAGGGCGAGGTCGTCCACCGCCCGGCCTCGCTCGGCCACTCGGCGAAGATGGCCGTGCTCCAGCCCTTCGTCCTCACCCAGAAGCAGCTCAAGGGCCTCTACTACCTGATCACCCGGAAGATCGACGCCAAGGTCTCGGGCCCGGTCGGGATCGTCAGGGAGATCGCCAAGTCGGCCGAGAAGGGGGTGATCGAGCTCTTCCTCTTCGCCGCCGGGATCTCGACGCTCCTCGGCCTCTTCAACCTCCTGCCGCTGCCGGCCCTCGACGGCGGCCGCCTGGTCTTCCTGGTCTACGAGCTGATCGCCCGGCGGCCGGCGAATCGGCGGATCGAGGAGATGATCCACGGGATCGGCATGCTGGCGCTCCTCGGGCTCATCCTCTACGTGACCGTCGCCAACGACATCTTCGGCTAGGCCCCGCTGACGGGCGCGGGCGAGGGCTGCTAGGCTCCCGCCGACCATGGCCCGCGCGCGAGAGCGACGTTCGACCCCAGGCAAGCGCCGCGCCGGCGCGACGGCGGCGACGGCGGTCCCGGCCGGCTGGGAGCCGCGGGCGCGCTCGCGCGAGGAGGTGCTCGGCTTGGTCGAGCGCCTCCCCGATCAGCCGGGCGTCTACATCATGCGCGATCGCAAGGGGGCGATCGTCTATGTCGGCAAGGCCCACCGCCTGCGCGCGCGCGTCCGCCAGTACTTCAGCGGCCACGACACCCGCCACTTCGTGCCGCTCCTCGGCGAGCTCCTCGGCGACATCGAGACCGTCGTCACCCAGAACGACAAGGAGGCGCTCCTCCTCGAGAACACGCTGATCAAGGAGCACCGCCCCCGCTTCAACGTCAAGCTCCGCGACGACAAGCAGTACCTGGTCCTCCGCCTCGATCCTCGCGCCCGCTGGCCCCGCCTCGAGCTGGTGCGGCGGGTCCAGAGCGACGGCGCCCACTACTTCGGGCCCTACCACTCGGCGGTCTCGGTTCGCCACGCGCTGCGGGTGGTCAACCGCCACTTCCAGCTCCGCACCTGCACCGACTACGTCCTCGACCACCGCAGCCGGCCCTGCCTCCAGCACCAGATCGGCCGCTGCCCGGCGCCCTGCGTCTACGAGGTCGACGCGGCCGCCTACGCCGAGCAGGTCCACGGGGTCGCGCTCTTCCTCGACGGCCGTCACCGCGAGCTCGTCGTGGGGTTGCGGGCGCGGATGGAGGCGGCCGCCGAGGCGCTCGAGTTCGAGGTCGCCGCCCGGATCCGCGACCAAATTGAGTCGATCGAGACCAGCCTCGAGGCCCAGCGGGTGGTCGGCAGCGGCGAGCGCGATCAGGACGTGATCGGCATGTACCGCGAGGGCGGGCAGGTCGAGTTCGTGGTGATGCATGTCCGCCAGGGCAAGCTCCTCGGCACCCGCGCCCACTCGCAGCGGGGGATGGAGCTCCCCGACCCCGAGGTCCTCCACTCCTTCCTCGCGGCCTACTACGCCGACGCGCCGATGATCCCCGACGAGGTGCTCCTGCCGGGCGCGCTCGAGGACGACGACGCCGAGCCCCTCGCCGCCTGGCTGCGCGAGGAGAGCGGCCGCAAGGTCGCGCTCCTGGTCCCCGAGCGCGGCGATCGGCGGCGCCTCGTCGACCTCGCGCGGCGCAACGCGGCCTCGAATTTCGTCACCCGCCGCGATCGCCAGGAGGACGCCGAGCGGGTGCTCGAGACCCTTCAATCGCGCTTCGGCCTCAGCCGCCTGCCGCGGGTGATCGAGTGCTACGACATCAGCCACATCCAGGGCTCCGACACGGTCGCGTCGATGGTCGTCTTCGTCGACGGGGTGCCGGCCAAGGAGCGCTACCGCTCCTTCAAGATCCGCGGCCTCGGCGAGGGGCTCGCGCAGGGGACCCGGCAGAACGACGACTTTTCGAGCATGGCCGAGGTCCTCGGGCGGCGGCTGCGGCGGGGGCTCGAGGCGGCCGGCGCGGCAGAGGCGGCGGAGGAGGACGAGGTCGTCGGCGAGGCGGAGGCCGCGGACGAAGTGTCCGGTGAGACAGGTGATTCGGAGGCGAGCGCGGGCGAGGCGGAGGTCGCTGCGGATGCAGGAGGGACGGGCGACGCCGCGGACGCGGCGGACGAGCGCGACGTCGACGACGCCTGGGCGCTCCCCGATCTCCTGGTGATCGACGGCGGCAAGGGCCAGCTCGCGCGGGTGCTCGCGGCGATGCAGGACATGGGCGTGCCGCTCGGGGCCGAGGGGGTCGACGTGATCGCCCTGGCGAAGGAGCGGCGCCTCGATCTCGGCCACGGACGCAAGGCGCTCGATCGGCTCCGCGATCACGCGGCCGAGCGCGCGGAGTCGGGCGGCGGGGACGCGGACGCGGACGCGGACGCAGGGGAGGGATCTTCGGCGCCGCTCCTGCGCCCGGGTCAGGCGCTCCAGGACTTCGTGGTCTCGACCGCCGACGAGGACGACGCGGTGATCGACGACGCGGATGACGCGGGCGATGAAGGCGAGGGGAGCAGCGGCGGCGGCGACGGCGACGATCGCGGACTCAAGCCCGAGCGGGTCTTCGTCCCCGGGGCGAAGGAGGCGATCCGCCTGCGCGCGGGCTCGTCCGAGCTCTTCCTCCTCGCGCGGATCCGCGACGAGGCCCACCGCTTCGCGATCACCCACCACCGCCGCCGCCGCGGCAAGCGGGCGCTTACCTCGTCGCTCGACGGGATCGAGGGGATCGGCCCGGCGACCAAGAAGGCGCTCCTCCGCCACTTCGGCTCGCTCGCGGCGATCCGCCGGGCGGACGTCGAGGCGCTCAAGGCGGTGAAGGGCGTCGGCCCGCGGCTGGCGGCGAGGATCCGCGAGCTCCTCGGCGAGGGCTAGCTCGCGTCGCCGCGGCGTCGAGGGGATCGTTGACGCTTCGGCAGGGGTGATCTGCGACGTCGCAAGACGCGACACAGACACGGCCCGTCGCCGCTGCTGGCCCCGTCGCGCTTGATCTCGCTGGCACGGATCTCGCTACAAGGGGTCGGCATGACGATGATCTCGATGTCGAAGAAGTGGCTCGCGCAGCTCTCCGCTGTCGCCGCCCTGGCCGCGGGCGCCGGCGCTGACGGAGGGGGCTGCGCCGCGTTCTCGCAGTCTGACGCGCCGGACATGGAGGGCGCGTGGGCGCTCTCCTACGGCGACGACCTCGCGGTCGAGATCAAGATCGGCGGCGCGGTCTACGAGGCGACCATCGGCGTCGAGGGCGGCGTGATCGAGATCGAGCACGACGGCCAGCCCTTCACCTTCGACCTCGACTGCGCCAAGGAGGAGGTGATCTGCCCCTCGGAGGCCTGGCCGGCGATGGTGAGGATGACGCAGCCGAACGCGAAGCACCTCCACCAGGTGCACGTCACGCTCCCGGGCCAGGAGTGCATGGGCGAGCTGGTCACCGCCGATCCGGCGACCTGCGGCGAGGGCACCGAGAACCCGAAGTGCGACGACATCTGCGACGGCGAGGTCCTGGTCGGCGAGCGCGACGTCCTCGGGATCATCGACGAGCCGGGGGAGAGCTTCGACATCCTCCTCGGGGCCGGCGTCGCCTCCAACGGGGTGAATTGCGCGCTCCTCGGGGTCTCGTCGGCCCACGCGGAGATCGAGAGCCAGCAGCGGCCGGAGTGGCGGGCGACCGCCCTGAGCAACGGCGAGGTCGTGGTCGCCTACTCGGGCGGCTGCCTCTGGGCGGGCGACGTCGACATGAACGGCGAGCCCGAGGCGCTGGTCCTCGGCGCGACCCTCACCTTCCGGACGAGCTTCGAGGCGACCCGCTCCTGAGCGAGCGGGCTCGCTAGACGTCGCTCGCGTCGCTCCCCTCGATCCGGGTGGCGACGAGGTTGGCCTCGGTGACCAGGCGGTGGACCGGGCAGCGGTCGGCGATCTCGAGGAGGCGCGCTCGCTGGGTGTCGTCGAGCTCGCCGACGATCTCGAGGCGCCGATCGAAGCGGCCGATCTTCGGCCCCGGCGACTCGCAGCCCTCGCACTCGTCGCGGTGGACGCGGTCGAAGGAGATCCGCGTGACCACCCGCTCGAGCGGCCAGCCCTTGCGATCGGCGTACATCCGCAGGGTCATCGACGTGCAGGCGGCGAGGCCGGCCTGGACGAGGTCGTAGGGGTTGGGCCCGAGGTCCTGGCCGCCGAGGTCGATCGGCTCGTCGGCGACCCAGGCGTGGTCGCGGCTCCGGAGGCGGGTGCGGTAGGGCGTCCGCCCGGTCTCGGCGGCGACCGTCGCCCCGCGGGCGTCGAGCGGCGCCTCTGCGGACGCGGCCGCGACGTAGCGGCAGGCCCAGGCGGCGATCACCTCGGCGGCGTAGCGGGCGTCCTCGGGGCGGCTCAGCAGGTGATCGGCGTCGTCGAGCGAGATGAAGCTCTTGGGGTGGCGGGCGGCGGTGAAGATCGCGGCCGCCTGGTCGACGCTGACGACCTGGTCGCGGGGCGCGTGGAGGATCAGGAGGGCGCGGCGGAGGCCGGCGATCGCCGCCTTCATGTGGTCGGCCTCGAGGGCCTTGAGGAAGTCGCGGGTGATCCGGAAGCGGCGGCCGGCGATCGCCACCTCGGCCTCGCCCTCGGCCTCGATCGTCGCCCGCGCGCCGGTGAAGAGGCGGAGGACGGTGCTGGTGTCCGCGGGCGCGCCGATCGTCGCCACCGCCTTGATCGACGGGAGCTCGCCGGCCGCGAGGAGGCAGGCGGCGCCGCCGAGGGAGTGGCCGATCAGGAGCGAGGGGGCGCGGCCCTGCGACGCGAGGTGCTCGGCGGCCGCGACGATGTCGCCGACGTTCGAGGCGATCCCGCCGTGGGCGAGCTCCCCCTCGCTCTCGCCGAGGCCGGTGAAGTCGAAGCGGAGGACGCCGATCCCGCGCTCGGCGAGGCCGCGGGCGATCCGCACGAGCGCGCTCAGGTCCTTCGAGCAGGTGAAGCAGTGGGCGAGGATCGCGTAGGCCTGGGCCTCGCCGACCGGGAGCTCGAGGCGGCCGGCGAGGGTCGCCCCGGTGGAGCCTGTGAAGGAGATCGGGATCGTCGGCATCGTCGCGGGATCTAGTACCACGGCGCGCGGCCGCGGGCGATCGCGCCCGCGCGAGTCGCGGGCCGTGGTACGAGAGGCCGCGGAGAAAGGGGTAGGATCGCCCCATGACCCCCCTCCTCAAGCACGCCCTCGATCGCGCGGCGATCTGGCACCGCGAGCAGCGGCGCAAGTACCCCGGGGTCGACGTCCCCTACATGAGCCACCCGGCGGGCGTCGCCCTCCTCCTCGCCCGCCACGGCTTCGACGACGAGGTCGTCGCCGCGGGTGCGCTCCATGATGTCCTCGAGGACACGTCGGCGACCTACGAGGAGCTGGTCGCCGAGTTCGGCGAGCGGGTCGCCGAGCTGGTCCGCCTGGTCAGCGAGGAGGACAAGTCGCTCCCCTGGGAGGAGCGCAAGCGCCGCTACCTCGAGCGCTTCTCCCACAAGCCCTGGGAGGCCCAGGCGATCACCCTCGCCGACAAGATCGACAACTTCCAGTCGATCCGGGTCTGCGCCGACCGCCACGGCGACCCCTGGCCGATGTTCAAGCGGGGGCGCGAGGCCCAGCTCGCGCGCTTCGACGCGCTCGCGGCCCGCCTCGAAGGGCTGCCGGCGCACCCGCTCATTGACGCGTATCTGGCGGCGCTCGCGGAGCTGCGGGGGATGTAGCGCGGGCGCAGGACTTGCTGGTGGATGGGACAGGTCGAGGGGCCGATCGACGGCTGCCTCAAGGATCGCGGGTGCGCCCCCGCGATCGCAGCGGGATCTACCTCGCAGACCTCGGCGCGCCCGCCGGCGGCTGAGCTCGCCGGTCGGCTGGGGGGGGCGAAGGAATTGCTGGTGGATCGGACAGGTCGGGCGGCCGATCGCCTGCACTCTCACGGATCGACGCTGCGCTCCCGCGCTCGCCTGGCGTACGATGACCGAGTGACCCGCGCAGCCCGCGTCGCGCTCGCGCTCCTCGTGCTCCCCGCGGCTGGCTGCGGGGCGAGCTACGCCGACGCGACCTTCTCGCCCCTCTGCGGGTCCGCGGCGCCCTTCAAGCTGCTCGCGCTGGGCGAGGGCGAGATGCTCTCGTATCGCGGTGTGTCGCGGGTCGGTGATCGCTACTACATCGAGATCGCGGACGACACCCACCCCTACATGACGACCCGCACCTACAGCGTCGGCCTCTGCGGGGAGGACCCGCGGATCGTCGCCAGCGGGCCGCTAAGGCCCGTCTACGCGCTCCCTGCGTGGCCCGACCAGCCCCTCGCGTGCGCGGGGCCCTCGGATGTCTTTGATTCGGAGTTGGTGGCCCTCGATCCCCTGGGCGAGCGCGCGCCCGAGGTCGTGATCGAGCAGGGCTGCTCGAACGCGTTCCACACCGAGGTCGCCAGCGGCCTCGTCGTCACCTGGGTCCCCCCGGACGAGCCCTGGTACGGATCCGCCCGCTACTTCCCCTACAGCGAGGGCGACGGGCCGGCGTTCCTCCCGGAGGTGGGGCTGGGCGAGGTCAGCGTCGACTGGTCGGAGAACGCGGTGAACATGGTCGCCTTCGGCGACGACATCCTCTACATCCGCTCGCGCCCGAGCGACATCTACGTCATCGCCTCGGACCTCTACCGGAGGAGCCTGAGCGACCTCTCCGAGGTGATGCTCGCCGCTGACGCCACGGCCTTCGCGGCGACCTCCACCCACCTGCTCTATCGCCGGCCCGGCGCGGTGGTCCTCCGCGATCGCATGAGCGGCAGCGAGTCGATCATCGACGAGGCGGACGTGTCCAATCGATGCCTGGAGCTCCACGAGCGCGAGGCGATCGTGCACCACACGGCTGGCTCGGGCGAGTGCGACTTCGGCGGCGGGGTCGTCGTCGATCTCGAGCGCGGGCTCCGCTTCGAGGTCGCCGACGGGCGACGCCCGCTCCGCCTCATGGACGACGGACGCTGGCTAGTCATGACGAGGAGCAACCAGGCCCTGAGCGTGGATCTCGAGCGCGGCGAGGAGCGCCTCCTCGCCGACGAGGTCGCCGGCTCGTGGTACGCGTTCCAGATCGACGACGAGGGGCTCGTCGCCCGCAAGTTCCCCGACCGACGCGGCTGGCCGGTCGCCCTCATCCCCCTCGACGGATCCGAGGCCGAGATCCTCGCCCGCCGCTCGACCGAGAATTTCCAGCGGATCGCCGACGGCCGGGTGGTGACGATGGTCGAGGAGAGCGATCTCGTCGTCGTCGAGCGCGGGACCCTGCGCGAGCACCTCATCGATCACGGCGTCCTGGAGATGTCTGGCGGCGCGGCCATGGTCGAGGTAGAACCCGACCTGATCGCCTACCAGGTGGTCGACGGCGAGCGCCGCGGGATCTACCTCGCCGACCTCGGAGCGCCCGCCGATGGCTGAGCGCGCAGGGATCGAGATCTCCGTATTCTGGAGTATGACGCGACGCTGCCTCGCGCTCGCCCTCGCCGCGCTCCTCCTCCCGGCCGGCTGCTCGCCGGGCGACGACGAGGACCCCGTGGATCCCGCGGATCCGACCCCGATCGACGCCGCCTTCGCGCCCCGCTGCGGCGTCGCGGCGCCGCACCATCTCATCACGCTCGCCGAGGGCGACGCCCTGATCGCGGGCGGCCTGACCCGCCTCGGCGATCGCTACTACCTCGGGGCCGAGCGCGTCGACTCGCTCAACGAGTTGTTGAGGATCTACAGCGTCGGGCTCTGCGGCGAGGATCCGCGCGTGGTCGCGGAGGGGATCCGCGACCCGACCTACGCCGACGGGATCCCCGGCCTGGTCTTCGCGCTCCCCCCGTGGCCCACCCGGCCGCTCGCCTGCACGGGCTCTGGCCTCTCTGGCGATCTCGTCGCCCTCGATCCCCTCGGCGAGGTCGAGCCCGAGGTTCTGATCGAGTGGGGCTGCGGCCCCGTGGCCTACGGTCCGCGCGATGCCGGCCTCGTCGTCACGATCTTCAACGAAGACTCGCCGTCGCGGGCGATCCTGAAGCTCTACCCCTACGACCACGACGCAGCCGATCGCCCCGGGCTCCTCCCGCCGCTGGAGATCGACGACGCCTATGTCACCTGGGGCTCCTTCGACAGCCGGCCCGCGGTCCTGGAGGACGAGATCATCTACATCCGCGAGGGCAGCCAGGAGCTCGTCCATCGCTCTCTCGGCGACCTCTCGGAGACGATCCTCGCCGCCGACGTCGACGACTTCGCCGCGAGCGCGGGCTTCCTCCTCTACCGCCGCGGCGCGGCCGTCATCCTCCGCGATCGCAAGGACGACGCCGAGACCCAGATCGCCGACGTCGCCTGCGACGGCTGCCTGGCCGTCGACGCCCGCGCCGCCTGGGCGCTCCGCGACCGGTCGGGCTACGGCGGCGGGGTGGTCGTCGACCTGGAGCGCGGGCTCCGCTCGGACGTGCCTCCCGGGCGCCGCCCGCTCCGTCTCCTGGACGACGGCCGCTGGCTCCTCGGGAGCGCCGACGGCGAGGTCTTCAGCGCCGACCTCGAGGTCGGCGACGAGCGCCTCGTCGCGGAGGGCCTCGGGTACTCGTTCGATCTCGACGACGACGGCCTCGTCCGCACGGAAGACCTCGACGGCAGGAGGGCGATCTACCGCGCCCCCTACGACGGCTCGCCGCGCGAGCTCCTCGCCATGCGCAGCGGGCCCTTCATGCGGATCGCCGACGGCCGGGTGGTGACGGTGGCCGAGGCCGATGACGCGGGCCTCGGCGACCTCGTCGTCGTCGAGCGCGGCACCCTCCGCGAGCACCGCGTCGACACGGAGGTTCGGGCCTACCCCCGCGCGCTCGCGGCCGCCGGCGCGCTCGAGCCCGACGTGATCGCCTACCAGGTGGTCGACGGCGATCGCAGCGGGATCTACCTCGCCGACCTCAGCGCGCCCTGACGCCGACGCGCGCCTACTCGCCGAGCCCGAGCTTCTTGAGCACGCCGATCGCGTTGAGCATCACGAGGACGATCGCCACCGGCACGAGGTAGCGGAGGAGCTGCAGCCAAGCGAGGTAGATCGCCGGGATCGCCCCGAGGCGCGAGCCCTCGGCGAAGGCGACGTGGCGGGCGCGGTCGCCGAGGCGCCAGGCCGCGAAGGCGGCGATCCCGAGGCCGCCGAGGGGGAGCATCCAGTTGCTCGCCAGGTAGTCGAAGGAGTCGAACCAGTTGCGCTCGCCGATCCAGTGGATCTCGGCGCCGAAGATCGGCGAGTCGCCGCCGCTCAGCGCTGACGGGATCCCGAGGGCGAAGATCGTCGTCGCGGTCACCGCGACCGCCTTCTTCCGGCTCCACCCGCGCTCGTCGATGAAGTAGGCGGCCGCGACCTCGAGGAGCGAGATCGCCGAGGTCAGCGCGGCGAAGAAGAGGAGGAGGAAGAAGAGCACCGCCCACACCTGCCCGCCCGGGAGCCCGCTGAAGGCGATCGGCATGTTGACGAAGACCAGCCCCGGACCGCCCGCCGGCTCCATCCCGGCGCTGAAGGTGATCGGGAAGAGCACCAGGCAGGCCATGAGCGCGACCAGGGTGTCGAGGAAGGTGGTGGCGAGCGAGGCCGCGACCACGTCGTCCTGGCGCGAGAGGTAGGAGCCGTAGGTCAGCATCGCCCCCATGCCGAGGCTGAGGGTGAAGAAGGAGTGGCCGAGCGCCTCGAGGACGCCGGCGCCGGTCAGGGCGTCGGTGTGGAAGCCGAAGACGAAGTCGAAGGCCCGGCCGAAGCCGTCGAGGGTGGTCGCGTAGGCGAGCATCGCCGCCAGCATCACCAGCAGGAGCGGCATCATCACCCGGGCCGCCCGCTCGACCCCCTTCTGGATCCCGCCGACGACGATGAGGGCGGTGAAGATCATGAAGAGCGTGTGGTAGCGGAGGTTGATCGCCGGGTCGGCGTAGGTCTCGCCGAAGAGCTGGCCGAGCGCCTCCGGGGTCTGCTCGGCGAGGCCGCCCGAGATCGCCAGCCACACGTAGTGGAGCGACCAGCCGGCGACCACCGAGTAGTACGAGAGGATGACGACGCCGGCCGCGACCCCGATCCAGCCGATCCCCGACCAGGGCGTCGGCCCGTCGCTGAGCTTCGAGAAGGTGCCGACCACCGACGAGCGCGACATCCGGCCGAGGAGGACCTCGCCGATCATGATCGGCAGGCCGACCAGGAGGATGCAGACGAGGTAGATGAGGACGAAGGCGCCGCCGCCGTTCATCCCGGTGATGTAGGGGAACTTCCACAGGTTCCCGAGGCCGACCGCCGACCCGGCGGCCGCCAGGACGAAGCTGATCCGAGATCCCCACTGGCCGCGTCCTTCGTCGCTCATCGCTCCTCGCTCCTCCTTCGTCGCGTGCGGGTTTAGCGCCTGGGGGCCTCGGCTGTCAATTCGCGGGGAATTCGCGGCGATCCCGGGCGCCGCGCCGACGTCTGCGATGACGTCGCGTGACCCGGCAATTGAATCGCCGAGGTCGGTCACTGCGATCTCGAGATGTCCGTCGCCCGCGCTCGCATCGTCCGTCCCTTCGCCGCCGCCGCGGCCGAGCTCGCCCTCAGCCTGGCGATGATCCGCCGCGATCTCACGGCCGCCTTCGTGCCGGCGCTCCTCTTCGCGATCGCCGCCCGCTTCGCCGCGGAGGGCCCGCTCGTCGACGATCTCGTCGGCCTCGGCGGCTGCGCGATCTACTTCTGGCTCTTCATCTACGCGTTCTGTCTCGACAACCAGATCGAGGGCATCGACGAGGATCGCCTCAACAAGCCGGACCGCGTGATCCCGTCGGGGCGCCTCACGCTCGCCGCGGCGCGGCGGCGGCGGCCGATCGTCTTCGCCCTCTTCCTCGCCAGCGGCGCGCTCCTCGGGGCGCCGCTCGAGGCGGCCGCCTGGGCGCTCCTCACCGCGCTCAACCACCACGCCGGCTGGGATCGCCACTGGCTGACCAAGAACCTCGGCGTCGTCGGCCTCGGGGCGGTCGCCCAGCTCTCGGCGGCCTGGACGATCGCCGCGCCCGGCGTCGCCTGCCCGTGGACCTGGGTGCTCGCGCTCGCCGGCACCCTCGGCGCGGCGATGCTGATCCAGGACTTCCGCGACGTCGCCGGCGACCTCGCGCTCCGCCGCCGCACCCTGCCGATCGCCCTCGGCGAGGCGCCGGCGCGGGCGATCTGCGCGCTCGTCCTGGTCCTGCTCCCGCTGATCCTCCACGCCGCGCTGATCGCCGGCGGGGGCGTCACCGCGATCGAGGCGCTCTTCGACGTCGTCGTCGGCGCCTTCAGCCTCCTGATCGCCCGCCGCCTCTGGACTCGCCGGAGCCCGCGGGAGGACGACCGCACCTACCGCCTCCTGCCGCGCCTCTACTGCGTCGAGCTCGCCTTCGCGGTGCTCCTCGCGGCCTGAGCCGCCGCTCTGCTAGGGCGTCGCCCCGAGGTTGCGGAGGAGATCGTCGACGTCGACCGGCGGCGCGCCTTCGATCTCCGCGAGCTCGTCGCGGGCGAGGAGCGCGTGGCCCTGGGCGCTCTGGAACTCGCCGAGGCGGATGTCGAGGGTCGCCGCGAAGTAGTAGCGGAGGCCGCGGCGGATCGCGTCGGGCTCGCGCTCGACCTCGCCGAGGAGCGCGCCCCGGCAGATCGTCGCCAGCGCGGGATCGGAGATCAAGATCACCAGCGCCTCGAGGCGGGCGGTCGCCCGCTCGGCCGACTCGGCGTCGAGCGGGCCCTCGCCGATCAGCGCCGGCAGGCGGCGGGCGAGGGCCGCGGTCGCCGCGATCTCGCCGTCGTTGTCGAGCTCGAGCTGGACGAGGCCGAGGAGCGCGCCGGAGTGCTCGGGGTCGCGGGCGAGCGCGGCCTCGTAGGCCTCGCGGGCCGCCTTCGGCTGCTTGCGGGCGACCGCGATCTCGCCGCGGACGAAGTGGGCCTGGGCCTCCTGGACCGGGTCGCCGAGCGCCTTGAATTGCTTGAGCGCCTCGTCGATGTACTTGTCGGCCTGCTCGAGCTCGCGCTCCTCGAGGGCGATCACCGCGAGGAGGTAGGGGAGGGCGGGGTCGTCGAAGCCGGCCTCGCGGGCCTGGAGGAGGAAGGGGCGGGCGGCCGCGCCCGAGAACTCGGAGAGCTGGACGCCGCCCCAGAGGTAGGCGAGGTCGGGCGTCAGGTGGCCCTCGGCGGCGAGGAGCGCGAGGTCGCCCTTGAAGACCGCCTGCCCGAGCTGGGCGACGTCCTGGTTGGGGGCGCAGCGGCTGACGTAGGCGGTGACCCGAGCGCGGGCGATCCGGGCCTGGGTGGTGAGCGCCGGGATCCGGGCCTCGACCGCGGCGTCGAGGTTGACCAGCATCGCCTCGACCGCGACGTCGCCGCTCTCGATCGGCGTCCCCTCGGCGAAGTCGACCTCGCGGGCGGTGTTGGCCGCGATCTTCTCCGGGAGGCGCCAGGCGACCCCGCGGATGCAGGTGGTGAAGTAGAGGGCCGCGAGGTCGGCGCGGGCGACCGCGATCCAGTGGCGGCCGTCGCTGCCGGCGAGCTCGGCGAGCGCCCGGTCGGCGGCCCGCGCCTGGCCCTTGCGGAGGAGCTTCTGCGCGTCCTCGAGGGCGGCGATCGTCGGCTTGGAGGCGTGGGTCTGGGCGACCTCGAGGAGCGGCGAGAGGTCGCGCCACTGGTCCCAGGTGCCCATCGCCGCGGCCGAGGCGGCCGCCGAGCCGGCCTCCGGAGGCGCGCTCGCGCGCTGCTTGCAGGCCGGCGCGGCCGCGATCCCGAGGCCGAGGGCGATCGTGCAGAGGGTGCGGGCGGCGCTGCGCATGGCGGCAGAGCCTACGCCAGCCGGCCGATCTCGGCCACCGCCGATCGCCGCCGAAGATCGTCGATCCGGGGTGTAAGGGGCGCCTGGCGGCGCTCGTTCGCGGGACATCAGGGGCCGGGCCCCGGCAGATCGCCGCCCCCGCCCCCTCGTTAGCCCGGAGCACGACCATGCGACGCCTCCTTGGAATCCGCGAACTCTCCCTCGGCCTCTCTCTCGCCGGCCTCCTCGGCGGCGCGCTCGTCGGCGCGCCCCAGGTCGCAGAGGCCCACCGGCCGCGCGTGGAGCCGATCTACGAGGCGCCGCCGGCGGTCGGCCGCGACGTCTCGGTGTCGATCGAGAGCCCCTACGGCGGGAGCCTGGCGAGCTACTGGCACGGCGGGTCGATGTTCGTCGAGGGCCGGATCGGCGAGCGCTACAACATCCGCCTCCAGAACAACTCGGGCGAGCGGATCGAGGCGGTGGTCACGGTCGACGGTCGCGACGTGGTCTCGGGCGACGTCGGCGACTACCGCAAGCAGCGGGGCTACGTAATCGAGCCCTACGGATCGGTGGTCATCGAGGGCTACCGCCAGTCGCTCGACTACGTCGCCGCCTTCCGCTTCTCGGACATCCACGGCTCCTACTCGGCGCTCCGCGGGACCCCGCAGCACGTCGGCGTGATCGGCGTGGCGGTCTTCAAGGAGGCGGGCCGGCGGACCCGGCCGCGGCCGACCCCGATCACCCGCAACAACCGCTACGCGCCGGAGTACGAGCCCTACTACGAGCCCTACGGGGGCTCGGCCCGCGGCGACCGGGGCTCGGCCCCGGCGGCCGCCGAGGAGGCCGCGCCGGCCTCCCGCCCCGGCCGCGCGAGCTCCTCGAAGTCGGCCGACGCGGCCTACGGCTACGGCAGCGGCGGCTCCTCCTACGCCCCGCCGCCCGCGCGCCCCAACCAGATCGGCACCGAGTACGGCGAGACGACCTACTCTTCCGTCCGCGAGACCTCGTTCAAGCGGCGCAACGCCCGGCGCCCCGACTCGCTGACGACGATCTACTACGACTCGCACGAGGGCCTGCGGGCCCGCGGGGTGCCGGTCGACCCGCCGCCGACCTACTTCGCCCCGCCGCCGCCCTACGCCCCGCAGCCCTTCCCCGAGGTCGGCTACGCCCCGCCGCCGCCGCGGCGCTACTGAGCCGCGACGCGGAGCGAGCGGACGCCGCAGGACGCGAGTCCTGCGGCGCTGTCAATTCTAGGAGTGTCTCTCCGGACAGGTCATGCAGGCCTGCGGATCAGCCCGATCGGGAAGACCTGCTGGTCGGCGCCGAAGTAGTTCGCGGTGCCGACCTCGACGTAGGTCTCGGTCGCGCCCGGGCAGAGATCGAGGAGCTCGCCGATCGTGTAGAGGTAGACGTCGACGCCCCCGATCGTGTCGACGTACTCGTAGCCGCCGCCGACCGGCGCCGGGACGACGGTCCCCGCGCTCAGCTCGCAGGCGACCTGGGTGAGGGCGGCGTCGCCGTAGATCGTCGTGTCGACGAAGATCGCGAGGTGCTGGGGCGCGCCGCCGAGGCCGTCGCAATTGGTGGTGAAGGGGAGCGGGTCTCCGCCCGCGACCGAGACCTCGACGGGCCCCTGGTCGCCGAAGTAGAGCATCGTCGGGTCGAAGGAGTCCTCGATGAAGAGGTAGCTCTCGCCGGCGAGGAAGGTGAAGTCGAGGTCGAGCGCGGGGGTGTCCTCGGTGAAGGTGGCGATGCAGTACATGTCCCACGGCGCCGGCACGTCGCCCGGGAGCGCGCCGGTGGTCTCGGTGGCGCCGGTCGAGCCGGTGGTCTCGGTGGCGCTGGTCGAGCCGGAGCTCGCGTCGCCGGTCGAGCCCGAGGTGCCCGCGGTCGCGGTCGCGGCGCTCGTCGAGCCGCCGGTCTCGGTCGCGCCGGTGCCCCCGTCGTCGCCAGCGCAGCCGCCGACGACGAGCGCGAGCCCGGCGGCGAGGATCGAGGGGTAGAAGAGGCCAGGAGCAGGGGCGCGAAGCATGGCCCGGGAGCCTACTACGGCGCTCCGCCGGCCCCGGGGACGGACGGAGGCGCGCTCCTGCTAGCCCCGGCGGATCCGCGCGCCGGCGCGGGCGATCGCCGCGTCGATCGCCGCCTCGATCTCCGGCACCAGGAGCGCCGCGAAGCGCTCCTCGCCGCCCTCGCGCCCGTGGAACCAGTGGGCGACCAGGGCCTCGAGGGCGGTCGCCGCCCGGTAGGCGCGGACGTTGCGCTGGCTCCGACCCGAGCTCCGCGGGCTGGTGTTGCGGGCGCGGCGGACGACGCCGAGCTCGTCCTCGTCGAGCGCGGGCTCGATGGTCTCGAGGAGCGCCGCCTGGCTCTCCGCGCAGACCACCAGCGCCCGGAGCGCGTCGAGGCGATCGGTCGGGTAGTCGCCGCGGGCGACCAGGCGGCGCCGGACCTCGCGCTCGAACTCGACGTCGCCGAGCCAGGCGAGGGTGCGGATCGATCGCTGGCGGAGGTCGAGGGGCTCCATGGCCGCGGCACTCTACCCCCTCTCGCGGGCGCGGCGGGGTCCGCGGGCGCAAGGACTTCTCGCTCGTCGGCCGCGCGGCCGTGGTATGGCCCAGCGCGATGCGCCGCCGCACCTTTGTCGCCTTCGCCGCCCTCGCCCCGCTCCCCCTCGCCTGCTCGTCGTCGTCCTCGTCCGGGGGCTCGCAGGCGCCAGCGCCGGCCGCCGCCGGGCCGATCGCCGTGGTCCGCAAGGCGCCGCTCCTCGACCCGATGTCGATGCCCGAGGACGTGCGCAAGGAGTGCAACCCCGAGGAGGGGCTGGTCAACTACATCGCCGCGGAGGCCAAGGAGGTCGGCTTTGAGGTCTCGCTGGTCGACGCCGCCGAGGGGACCCCGGGCCGGGTCCTCGAGGTGAAGATCACCAGCATCCTGGCGACCGGCGGCGGCGCGTGGTCGGGGCCCAAGCAGGTCCGCTGCGAGGGCAAGCTCTACCAGGACGGCGAGGAGGTCGGGTCCTTCTACGGCCAGCGCACCTCCGGCGGCGGGATGTACGGCGGCTTCAAGGGGACCTGCTCGATCCTCGACACCTGCATCGAGGAGCTCGGCGAGGACATCGCCGAGTGGCTGCGGGCGCCGACCAAGGACGGCCGCCTCGGCGAGCTCTGAGATCCGCGGGTGAGGCGGTCGCGACCTCCGCGAGATCGCGACCGCCGCGCGCTCACTTCCAGCCGCAGGTCTTGCCCGCGTTCTGCTCCTTGAGCCAGGCCTGGAGCGGCTCGAAGTACTCGATGAGCGCCGACGCGTCCATCTCGCGGCTGCCGGTGAGGGCCTCGAGCGCGTCCGGCCAGGGCTTGCTGGCGCCGAGCTCGAGCATCGCCTGGAGGCGGGCGCCGGCCTCCTTCGACCCGTAGATCGAGCACTCGTGGAGCGGCCCGGTGTGGCCGGCGGCCTTGCAGAGCGCGCGGTGGAACTGGAACTGGAGGATCCGCGCGAGGAAGTAGCGGGTGTAGGGGACGTTCGCCGGGATGTGGTACTTCGCGCCCGGATCGAAGTCCTCCTCCGTCCGCGCCTCGGGCGGCTGGAGGCCCTGGTACTTCGCCCGCAGCTCCCACCAGGCGGCGTTGTAGCGGTCGGGCGTGATCTTCCCGGAGAAGACGTCCCAGCGCCACTGATCGATGAGCTTGCCGAAGGGCAGGAAGCCGATCTTGTCGAGCGCGTCCCGCATCTGCTGGTTGATCAGCGCCTCGGGGTCGCCCGCGACCTGGTCGATGAGGCCGATCTGCTTGAGGTAGGCCGGGGTCACCGAGAGCGCGAGCGCGTCGCCGATCGCCTCGTGGAAGCCGTCGTGGGCGCCCTGCTGGAAGAGGATCGGCAGCTTGTAGTAGTAGTGGAAGTAGTAGTTGTGCCCGAGCTCGTGGTGGACCGTGATCATGTCCTCCGCGTCGATCTTGATGCACATCTTGATCCGGAGGTCGTCGTTGTAGTCGACGTCCCAGGCCGAGGCGTGGCAGACCACGTCGCGGTCCGCCGGCTTGGTGAACATCGAGCGCTCCCAGAAGGTCGCCGGCAGCGGGTCGAGGCCGAGGGAGGTGAAGAACGACTCGCCGAGGCGGACGAGCTTGAGCTCGTCGTAGCCCGCCTTCTCCAGGGCGGCGGTGACGTCGATGCTGGTCTTGCCGGGGTAGGGGGCGACCAGCGGGTAGATGTTCCCCCACTCCTGGGCCCACATGTTGCCGAGGATGTGGGCGGGGATCAGGCCGTCGACCGGCACCTTGTCGGCGCCGTAGTGCTCGCTGAGCTTGCCACGGGCGTAGCAGTGGAGCTCCTCGTAGAGCGGCTTCACCTGCTGCCAGAGGCGCTCGCTCTCGGCCTCGAATTCGGCCGGCGTCATGTCGTAGCCGGCCCGCCAGAGCTCACCGAGGTCGGCGTAGCCGATCCCGCGGGCGCCGTCGTTGGCGAGCTCGACGAAGCGGACGTAGAGCGGCCGGATCTCGCGGGCGATCCCGTGCCAGTCCTTCCACGCCTTGAGGAGCTCGTCGTAGTTGCGGCTCTTGTTGATCACGTCCTCGAGCTGGCCGAGGTCGCGGCAGACGTCGCCCTCGCAGGCCTTCCCCTTGCCGTAGAGCCCCTCCATCTTGGCGCCTAGGTTGGCGAGCTCCTCGCGCTTGGCGGCGTCGGCGGGCGCCGGCGGCGGGCTCGCGCTCACCCGCAGGAGGTGGAGCTGGCGGGCGGTCGCGGGGTCGAGGTCGATCCCGTCGAACGCGGCCGCCTGCTTCATCGCCCCGGCCATGTACTCCATCAGGCGCTCGTTCGCCTTGGCGGCGGCGGCCTCGGTCGCGTCGGTGATGTTGGTGCTCTTCTCCCACTCGGCCTTGCTGGCGGCGACCGTCAGCTCGCGGAGCTTGGCGTCGACGTCGGCGACGAAGGCCCTGGCCTCGTCGGCGCTCGGCTTGGCCTCGGCCGTCTTCTCGGGCGGCGCCTCCTTCTTCTGGGGCTGGGGGCCGCCCGGGGTGCAGGCGAGGGCGAGCGCGAGCGCGGAGAGGGGGAGGATCGACGGGAGCGCGCGGAGCATGGGGCGAAGGTACGCCGCGCGCGCGCGCTTGTCAGCGCCGCTGCGGACCTCCGCAGGTGTCGCGGAGGGCCCCCTAGCCGACGATCTTCGGGTCGAGCTCGACCGAGATCGGGCAGTGATCGGAGCCCTTGATCTCGGGGTGGATCGCCGCGCCGCGGACGTAGGGCATCGCCGAGGGCGACGCGAGGATGTAGTCGATCCGCCAGCCGACGTTGCGATCGCGGGCGCCCTGGCGCTGGCTCCACCAGGTGTAGTGGCCCTCGCCGGCCTCGAAGTGGCGGAAGGTGTCGACCCAGCCGCGGCTGAGCCAGCGGTCGAGCTCGGCCCGCTCCTCGGGGAGGAAGCCGCTGGTCTTCTGGTTGTCCCGCGGCCTCGCGAGGTCGATCGCCTGGTGGGCGGTGTTGAAGTCCCCCATCACCAGCACCCGCGCCCCCGAGCGCCGGAGCCGCTGGAGGAGCTCGAAGACGTGGCGGTAGAAGTCGAGCTTGTAGGGGACCCGGCCGTTGTCGCGGTCCTGGCCGCTGCCGTTCGGGAAGTAGATGTTGGCGACCCGGAGGCGGCCGAAGCGGGCGATCTGCACCCGGCCCTCGCGGTCGAAGCGGGGCTCGCCGACGGTCGGCTCGACCGCGTCGGGCTCGCGGCGGGTGAAGAGGCCGACGCCGCTGTAGCCGGGGCGCTCGGCGTCGACGAAGTGGGTGGTCCAGCCGGCGGGGGAGGCGACGTCCTCCGGGAGCTGATCGCGCTTTGCGCGCACCTCCTGGACCCCGACGATGGCCCCGCCAGAGCGCTGCAGCCAGCCGCCGAAGCCCTTCTTCGCGCAGGCCCGGAGTCCGTTGACGTTCCACGAGATCACCCGCATCCCCGGCCTATTGCGGGCGCTCGCGCGCGCTGTCAAGGGGTGGCGCTTTTGCCCTTGCCAAAGGCGGACCTGGGCGATAGTCAGCGCTCCGCCTTCAAGGCCAACGGGCCGCAAAAAAAGGGCCATTTCCCCAGCACCCTTTTGGCTCCGTTTGGCTCATACGCCGTAGAGGGCACCCGCACATGGTCCGCCAGGGGCGGGTGGGGGCAGCAGCAGCGAGACCTGAAGCGAAGGGGGCAGGACATGACGCAAGAGCTCACGACCATCACCATCACCAAGGCGTTCGCGGAATTCATGGCGGCGAAGGGCGAGACCCTCACCCGCCGCGCGCTCCGCAACTACAGCGAGGTCCTCGATCTCCTCGTCGAGTTCCTCGACGACAAGGGGATCTCGAGCGTCGAGCTGGTGGCGCCCCGCCGGGGGGGCGCGACGATCGAGCAGATGCTCGGCTTCATCGACGACTTCAACGACGACTACCTGGTCAACACCGTCAAGGCGGAGCGGGACTTCCTCCGCAACGCCGGCCAGGTCAGCCGCGACCTCGGTCGCTGGCTCAAGAACCTCAGCGCCCGCCACAAGAAGGGCGCCGAGGCGAGCACCGCCAGCGCCCACGCCTGACCGCGGCGCCAGGTCGGCGCCCGCGCTCCCGCCCACGAGCCCCGGTCTCCCCGGGGCTCTTTTTTTTGCCCGCGTCTGTCGTCGGGGACATCCCCGGAGGGAGGGCGCCGCGGGATCCGCGGGCCCGCGGGGGCCGTGGAGCGGCGCATTGGGGCGTTGCGGGGCGATCGTGGCAGATCGCCACGGCCGCTGTCAGAGTCGCTGGAGAAGCCAAGAAAAAAGCGAGAGCTTCACTACAGAACGATCGTAGCGGTCGATCTGTGGGGTCGATCGAGCGACGTTTTTTCCGGTCAGATCGATCGATCCAGGGGCGCGTTTCGGTATACTCCCTCTCGCCCATCGAGCGCCGAGACGATCGAAGCGGCGATGTAGGTGCCTTCTGCTGGGGTTGCGTTGGTGATGCAAGCTGTCGAACGTAGAAGCTACACCCAGATCATCCGGATGCTCGCGGAGCGGAGCACTGCGCTCCTCGCTGCGCCCGAGGTCGACGACGAGTACTCGAGCTGGGTCCGCTCGCTCGAGGAGACCTACGGCGTGAACATCAAGGTCGAGACCCACATGGGCCCGGACAACCGGCCCTCGTCGATCGACGGCGTGATCTCGGGCGACGGCGGGATGCCCTCGGGCTTCGAGTGGGCGTTCCGGATCGACCGCCACGAGACCCGCTTCGGGCTCCGCTCGCTCGACTCCTAGCGCTTCGGGCTCGCCGGCGCGGCGCTCCGGGGCGGATGAGCCCCGCGACGCGCGGACGCAACAACGAGGAGGCGCGAAGGCGCGCGGGATCGCCGGCTGGGCTTGTCGTCCGCCGGCGATCTTCATTAGCCTTGCTCCGCCTCCCCGGGGCCGTGCTCCATGACCGACGCAGACGACGATGAGCGCCGCCCCGCGTCGCCGCCCCTGAGCCTCGCCGAGGTCGCTGAGATCCTCGCCAGCGATCGGGTGGGGCTCTTCCTGGCGAGCGGCGATCGCCTGCCCAACGTCGCCAGCGAGGCGTGGCCGGGCCCGACCCACTTCAACCCGGTCGCCCTCGATCTCTGCGAGCGAGTCTGGCTCAGCCGCGAGGTCGGGATCGTCGTCGACAGGGCGGCCCGTCGGGGCTTCATGGCGGCGCCGCTCCTCCTCGGCACCCAGCTCTTCGGCGTCCTCCTCGCCGCCCGCGGCGCGGGGCGCCCGGCCTACACCGCCGACGACGGCGAGATCCTCGCGGCCCTCGCCGAGCGGATGGCGATCGACCGCCAGCGCCTCCGGGCCCAGGAGCTCGCCCGGGCCGAGCAGGAGGCGCACGCGGCGAGCCGGGCCAAGAGCGCCTTCCTCGCCCACATCAGCCACGAGATCCGGACGCCGCTCAACGCGATCATCGGCTACTCGGAGCTCCTCGAGGAGGAGCTCCTCGACGACGGCCAGGACGGCTACGTCGCCGACATCCACCGGATCCAGGGGGCGGCCAAGCACCTCCTCGCGCTGATCAACAACATGCTCGACCTCTCGAAGATCGAGGCCGGCAAGATGGAGCTCTACCTCGAGGAGGTCGACGTCGAGGGGCTCGTCGCCGACGTGGTCACGAGCTGTCGCCCGGTGGTCGAGCGCAACCAGAACGATCTGGTCGTCGCCCTCGCGCCGGAGATCGGCGCGGTGATCAGCGATCGCGTCAAGCTCACCCAGGTCCTGGTCAACCTCCTCGGCAACGCCGGCAAGTTCACCCAGGGGGGCGAGATCCGGCTCGAGGCCTGGCGTGACGACGACGCCGGGGCGCTCTTCATCCAGGTCGTCGACTCCGGGATCGGCATGACCGAGGCCCAGGTCGCCCGCCTCTTCGCCGACTACATCCAGGCGAGCGCCGCGACCTCGCGGCACTACGGCGGCACCGGCCTCGGCCTCGCGCTGACGCGGCGCCTCTGCGAGCTCCTCGGGGGCTCGATCAGCGTCGAGAGCGCGCCCGGCCGGGGCTCGACCTTCCGGGTGCGGGTGCCGACCCAGCACGAGTCGGCCTAGGCCGCCGGCGCCGCCTGTCGCGGAGGACAGGTCCTGTGGAGGAGGGGGAGATCTCCTCCATTTTTGATGGCCGGGGCGGGCTCTGGATGGACGCCTCCCGTGGTCGGCGACTCCCCGCGGGGGCCGAACCAGAAGGCGATCGCAGGCTCACATGTTACATGAAATACTTTTTCGTGTAACAAAGGGAGTCATGACCATGCTCTTCTCGTCCTTCGTCGCGTGCCCCGCGCGCTCTCTGGATCGGCTCGAATCGGCCCGTGATGTCCTCCTGTGGGTGATCGCGAGCGCGGGCGGCCTATGCGCGGTCTTGTAGGATGGCGCTCTGTGACGCTCGTGTGACAGCTGTATTGCAGCGTCACACCTTGTCTCCCGTGTCCGAGCGCGGATCCGAGCGCCCCGGATCTTTTTCAGCCCGCCGGCTTAATCCGATCGGCCGCCCGCGGACGCTCATGCCCACGACGACGCCGGACGGCGCGGCCCCTGGGCCCAGCGACGACGAGGCGACGGGAGAAGAACCATGAGCACGACCACCATCAGCGAGCCCACGCGCGAGAGCGATGACTCCACCCTCACCACGACCCTGGCCGCGGGCGACTCGACCGACACCAGCGGCAACGACGGCTCCGGCTCGGGGCGCGACGTGATCATCACCCGCGAGGACAAGGACAAGGACTGATCCCCCGCCGGCGCGCGGCCGACGACCCCCCCAGACAGACACACGCGCGCGCCGCTTCGGGTCCGCACCGACCCAGCCCAGAGCCCGGCCTGACCAGCCGGGCTCGTTTCATTTCGAAGGCCGAGCCCCCGCGCCGGCGGGCCAGGCGGAGGGCGCGACGAGCCGCCGAGCGCGGCGCCGAGCTCCGCGCGTGCGCAGAGCGGCGGCGGCCGGCTCAGGTCCTCTTGATTGTTGCGCCGAGGGTCGCGCCGAGGGGCGCGCAGCGGCGCCCAAGGGCTCGTGCGACGCCCGGTCTGGGCTCAGCGACCCCGCTCGGTCGCCTGGCGGACGACCAGCGCCCGCCCCTCGAGCTCCAGGCCGTTGAGCTCGTCGATCGCCCGGCCCGCGTCGCGGTGGTCGGCCATCGTCACGAAGCCGAAGCCGCGCGAGTCGCCGGTGTCGCGGTCGAGGACGACGGCCGCGTCGAGGACCGGCCCGATCTTCTCAAAGGTGGAGCGGAGGAGCTCGGTGGTCACCGACCAGTCGAGGCTGCCGACGAAGAGGCGGGTCGGGACGCCGCTGGCGCGGGTCACAGCCGGCGCGTTGTGGACGTTGGCGACCACCTCCTCGATCGACATCAGGCCGCCCTGGATCTCGTCGACGGTGGCGATCTGGATCCCCCCGGACGACGACCGATTGGCCTGCCGCTCTTCTTTCTTCTGCTTCTTGCGCGCCTTGTCGAGCTCGCGTTGACGCTTCCCAGCCGAGTATGTGCTTCTTGCCATGGAACCTCCGGTTTGTCGGTCGACCGACCGCGGCCCGGAGCTCGGGTCCTTCGATCGGGAGCGTCGGGGCGGCGCAGGCTGCCTGACCGCGCCCTGACCGCGACCCGGCCAGGACAGGCTGCTGGCGGGGGTCGAGGGAGAGGAAGGTTTCGCTACCGCCAGCGGGCCAACAAGATGCTCATGTCCTGAGTACCCTACTCGCCCGTGACCTCGCAACCCGTGGCGCCGCCGGGATGGTCTGCATCGGCGCCCGAAGGCGCCGCCCAGGGCGGGTCGGGGAGCCGGATCGCGATCGCCTCGCCGCTCTCGGGATGGCGAAAGCGGAGGCCTACCCTGGCGAAGAGGAGCTCGCCGCCGTCGCCGTCGTCGTCGCGGTAGGGATCGCCGTCGGTCCCGGGCGCGTGGAGCGGCGGGAAGCCGAGGGCGGCCGCGTGGGCCAGGGCCTGGCCGCCGGCGCCGGATTCGCTGGTGGCCTCGAGGAGGGAGGCCGCGTCGTCGCCGCTGCCCCGGAGGGCGAGGCGGCGAAAGCTCGTGGTTGCGGAGAATGCGCCAAAGACCCCCGGCTCGGCGACCTTGAGGCGACCGGAGCGGGTGAGGAGGAGGGGCTCCTCACAGCGCATCGTCGCCGGGGCCTCGCCGCGGACCCAGAGGAGGTCGGTGGCCTCGATCGCCGCGTCGAGGAAGCGCTGGTGGATCGAGAGGGCGTCCTGGCCGCGGAACGTGAAGAGGACGAGGCCGCCGGCCTCCGGCGGGAGCGGCCGCACCGGGCCGACATAGGGCCGGAGGATCCCCTCCTCGCCGAGCTGGTGGATCAGCGCCTGGGCGACGGTCCCCTGCGAGCTCGCGCGGGTCGAGCTCGCCGGCGCCCCGGCGGGCTTGTCGACGACCACGAAGTCGGGCCCGCGGCGGAGGATCCGGAGCTCGTCCGGGGCGATCGGCGGGGCGGCGGCGGCCCGGCGGTAGACCGTGATCCGCTCGCCCTGGACCACCCGCACCGACGGGATCCGCACCCGCACGGTGCCCATGTAGACGCCGCCGGCCTTGATCAGCGCGGCCGCGGCCTGGGCCCCGAGATCGGCGAAGCGCCGGCAGAGGAGCTGGCGGAGCATCATCCCGTCCTCGTTGGCGACCACCCGGAAGCGCACGCGAGCGTCGGCGTCCATCGCCGGCATAGTAGCCCCCGTTTAGGAGCGATGGGAGCGCAGCTCGTCCGCGAGGGCGTGGAGCTCGCTCGGCGTCATCGAGTAGCGGGCGCCGCAGTAGGAGCAGCGGACCTCGGTCGGCCCCGGCTCCCCGGCGAGGTCGTCGAGGTCGTCGGCGCCGAGGGAGGCGAGGATCGCCCGCGCCCGCGCCGGATCGCAGTGGCAGCGGAAGACCAGCGGGATCGTCGTCGAGAGCTCGCTGGCCTCGCCGCCGAGGGCGAAGCCGATGAGCTCGGAGGGCGTCCGCTCCTGGCGGAGGAGGTCGCCGAGGCTGCCGCCGAAGAGGCTCCCGCGGAGCTCGCCGATCTCCTCCGGGGTCCCGCCCGGGAAGGTCTGGCAGAGGACCCCGGCGGCCCGCAGGACCCCGCCGTGGGCGTCGAGGACGACGTCGCAGCCGAGCGCCGACGGGAGCTGCTCGCTGCGTCCGAGGTAGAGCTCGATGTCCTCGTCGATCTCGCCGGTGCTGAGCTCGACGACCCCCTGATAGGGGTTCTCGAGGCCGATGTCGCGGGTGACCACGAGGAGGCCGCTGCCGACCAGATCGCCGACCCGGATCCGGCCGCCGATCGAGCCCGGCAGCGGCGACGCGCTCGCCTCCTCGGGCCGCTGGATGAAGCCGCGGACCGAGCCGTCGCTGCGGCTGTCGATCAGCACCCGACCGAGGGGGCCGCTGCCGCGGAGCTCGAGGCGGGCCCGCTCCTTGTCGGTCTTGGTCAGGGTGCTGAGGAGGCAGCCCGCGGTCAGGGCCCGGCCGAGGACGATCGCCTCGGCGCCGCCGATCTCGTGGCGGCGGCAGGCCTCGCGGACGAGGTCGGTGGTGACGGCCGCGACGACGCGGAAGCGGCGGTCGCTGCTGATCGCGCGCTGGAGGAGATCCACCGGCCGAGTGTACCAAGCCCTGGCGGCCCCCGGGTCGCCGTGACGATCGCGCAGGCACGCGCGAGGCGGGCGATCTCCGCGCGCCGGTCCGTCGATCAGTCGATCAGTCGATCACCGCGAGGGTGAGCGGCAGCGACACCACCGCGCCGTCGCGGACCACGCGGACGCGGACCTCGTCGCCGTCCTTGTAGCGCTCGAGCGCGTTGTAGAGGTCGTCGTAGTTGTCGATCGACAGGGCGTCGATGCCGACGAGGACGTCGCCCATCAGGATCCCGCCGTCGCGGGTCTGGCGGAGGGGGACGAGGCCGGCGCGGGCCGCCGGCGAGCCGGCGGCGACGCCGGTGATGATCACCCCCTTGATGCCGGCCCGGGCGGCGATGCTCTCGTCGAGGAAGGTGATCCCGAGGCCGATCTGCTCGACCTTGCCGGTGCTGATCAGCTGCGGGACGATCCGCCGGATCGTCGTCACCGGCACCGCGAAGCCGATCCCCGCCGACGATCCCGTCTTCGAGAAGATCATCGTGTTCATGCCGATCAGGCGGCCGCGGGAGTCGAGGAGGGGGCCGCCGGAGTTGCCGGGGTTGATCGACGCGTCGGTCTGGATCATGTCGCGGATCGTGATCCCGCCGTAGCCGACGACCTCGCGGCCCATCGCCGAGACCACCCCGGTGGTCAGGGTGTGATCGAGGCCGAAGGGGTTGCCGATCGCGATCGTCTTCTGGCCGACGTCGATCCGGCCGTCGGCGTCGAGCACCCGGATCGGCGTGAGCTCGTCGGCCGGGGCGTCGATCTTGAGGACGGCGATGTCGCGCTTGGGCTCGCCGCCGACCAGGACCGCGTCGTAGGTCTTGTGGTTGAAGAGCGTGACCGCGTAGGAGCCGCGGGCGCGGCCGGTGTCGATCACGTGGTAGTTGGTGACGATGTGGCCGGCGCGATCCCAGATGAAGCCGGTGCCGGAGCCGGCCGGGACCTCGAGGGCCCGCATGTTGAGGTCGCGGACCACCCGCTTCTGGGTGACGAAGACGGTCGCGGGCGCGGCCGCCTGGAAGATGTCGATCGTGTTCTGCTCGTCCTCGAGGCGGGCGCCCGCGGAGGGCGCCTGGACGGCGGGCGTGCTCGGGGCCGGCGCGGCCGGGGGGGCGGCGACCGGCAGCGGGGGCGGGGGCTCGGCGGGGGCGACGAGCGCCGGCGGGGTCGGCGGGGGCGCAGCCTCGGCCTCCCGGGTCGGCCCCGCGCAGGGGCTGATCCCGGAGGCGCAGACCAGGCAGGAGCCCGTCAGGACCAGCGCGGTGGTTGTCCGGCGGAGGGCGGCCATGGCGGCCCAAGCATGGCGACCGTGGCGAGGGGAGGCAACCCGGCGGCGGCGGGCGCGTTCGCGGGCGCGTGCTGGGCTTCTGTCCAGGGGCGCGGGGGCGGCCACACGCCTTGGGGTCGGCGAGCGCGCCCTCCGTGATATACCTTGCAGCCATGAACGGCGCTGCCGGAGCCCTCGGGCCGTGCCCGCACTGCGGTCAAGAACACCCCGAGGAGGTGCTCGTCTGCCCGGTCAAGAAGGAGCAGCTGCCGCTCGTCGGCCGCCTCCTCGCCCACAAGTTCCGCTTTGAGCGCCTCCTCGGCGAGGGCGGCATGGGCTGGGTGTGGGCGGCCGAGAACGTGCTGGTCAAGAAGACCGTGGCGATCAAGCTGATGCGCCCCGAGTTCGCCTCGAACCCGGCGATCCTCGGGCGCTTCCGCAACGAGGCGACCGCCGCCGGCCAGATCGGCAACCCGCACATCTGCGACATCCTCGACTTCGGCCAGAGCGACCTCGGGCCCTTCATCGTCATGGAGATGATGCGGGGGCGGGCGCTCAACGACCTGATCGAGGCGAGCGGCCGCCTCGATCCCGGGCTCGCGGTGATCATCGTCCGGCAGGCGCTCGAGGGGCTCGAGGCCGCCCACCGCGCGGGGATCATCCACCGCGACCTCAAGCCCGAGAACATCTTCCTCAGCGAGCCGGCCCCCGGACGCCTCCTGGTCAAGCTCATGGACTTCGGGATCTCGAAGTTCTCGCAGGCCGACTCGGCCGCCGGTCGCACCGGCGTCGGCGTGCTCATGGGCACCCCCGAGTACATGTCGCCGGAGCAGTCGCAGGGCGCGGCCAACGTCGACGAGCGCACCGACATCTGGGCGATGGGCCTGATCCTCTACAAGGCGCTGACCGGGGTCGACGCCTTCGCCGGGCCGACGGTCGCCGCGACCCTGGTGGCGGTCGCCACCCGCGAGCCGCCGCCGCTCGCCGGCCTCGCGCCCTACCTCCCGCCCGGCCTGATCGAGATCATCGCCCGCTGCACCGCCAAGGAGCCGGGTCACCGCTTCGCCAGCGCCCGCGAGCTCAGCGACGCGCTCGCGCCCTACGAGACCCTGCCGCCGCTGCCGGCCAACTTCCAGCCGGGGCCGCCGGGCGGCGACCCGGCCTTCACGACCGCGCCGACCAACCCGTCGATCGCCCCGGGGCCCCACCAGCTGGCGTCGATGGCCGCGGCGGCCGGGATCCCCTCGCATGCGCCGGGCGGCGGATCGCTGCCGGGCCCGGTGATGAGCGGCGGGACCTTCGCGGCCAACCTCGACGCCGCGCCGGCGCGGCCCGGCACCTGGAGCTCGGAGCTCGCGCCGCCCAGCGCGGGCCACCGCTCGCTCGCCCCCGAGGACAGCTGGTCGATGGGCGTCGCCGAGATCCACGACGCGCCGCCCGGGCGCAGCGAGGCCAGCGGCGGCGGCAAGAAGTGGATCATCATCGTCGTCCTCCTCCTGGTGGTCGGCGGGATCGGGGCGGGGATCGCCCTCTCGCTCGGCGGCGGCAAGGGTGAGGAGACCCCGCCGGTCGAGGACGCTGTGGTCGCCGGTGACCCGGGCGCGAGCGCGGGCGCGAGCGCGGGCGCGGGCGAGAGCGCGGGCGCGGGCGCGAGCGCGGCCGAGAGCGACACCAAGGACGAGGACGACGACGAGGAAGAGGACGGCAAGACCGCCTCGACCAAGCCCAAGGTCAACCCCGACAAGGACCTCGTGATCTACGCCGGCGGCTTCTACACGACCAAGGAGGCCGCGGCCAACAGCGACTTCGACGGCGCCAAGGCCCACTGCGCCGGCCTCAAGTCGAAGCACTACGCCCGACTCAAGGGCTGGAAGCTCGCCTCCGCCAAGGAGGTCGGCAAGTTCGCCGGCAAGGTCGACAAGTACCTCTATTGGACCCGCGACAAGTCCGACGAGGAGGGCAAGGCGGTCGCCTTCGTGATGGTCACCAAGAAGACGACCAACCGGCCGCCGGACGACAAGCGCGCGCGCCCCTTCTGCGTCGCCAAGAACTGATCGCTCGAGACGCGCGCATGCGTCGGCCTGCGTCCGTGGAGCTGCGGGCGCGCGACCCCATCGACGGCCGCTCCGGGCGGCCGCGGCGGCGTGCTACGGTGGCCGCCGCCCATGACCTACATCGCCTCCTTTCGCTCCTATCCCGGGTCGCTCCTCGCGGCCCTGATCCTCGCCCCCGCCCTGGTCGCCTGCTCCGGCGACGACAGCGGCTCGACCGAGAGCTCGACCTCGTCGGCGACCGCGACGTCGACGAGCGGCGCGTCGATGACGTCGACGACGGACGGGGCGTCGACGACGGACTCGACGTCGAGCTCGTCGACCAGCGGCGGCACGACCACCGACTCGACGACCGCGACGAGCTCGCCGACCACCGGCGAGACCGAGACCGGGACCGGCAGCACGACGATGGTCGAGCCGGTCTGCCCCTTCGACGAGGTCCCGGGGATGCCGAATTTCACGACCGTTGAGGTCGCCGACGGCTTCGATCGCCCGCTCTTCGTCGCCGCCGATCCGAGCGACCCCGACCGCCTCTTCGTGGTCGAGCAGGGCGGCCACATCAAGATCCTCGAGCCGGGGATGACCACCGCGCCGGCCGACGACTTCCTCTTCGTCGACGTCAAGAACGCGGTGCCGACGACGATCGGCCCCGAGCAGGGGCTCCTCGGCTTCGCCTTCCACCCGAACTACCCCGACGACCCGCGGGTCTACATCAACTACAACCCGGCCGGCGGCGGCGCGACCCCGACCTACGTCGACGAGTTCAAGCTCGACCCCAACGACCCCAACAAGGTCGACCCGGCCTCGCGGCGGACGGTGATCGCGATCCACCAGCCGGCGGGCAACCACAACGGCGGGATGATCACCTTCGGCCCCGACGGCTACCTCTACATCGGCATGGGCGACGGCGGCGGGGCCAACGACGCGTTCAACACCGGCCGCGACCCGAGCAAGCTCCTCGCCAAGCTCCTGCGGATCGACGTCGAGCCCGACGGCGTCCCCGACACCACCGAGGCCTGCAACGGCTGCCCGACGATGGACGGCTTCGACTACACGATCCCGCCCGACAACCCCTTCGTCGGCATGAACGGCTTCCGCCCCGAGATCTACGCGCTCGGCTTCCGCAACCCCTGGCGCTTCGACTTCGATCGGCCGACCGGCACCCTCTACATCGCCGACGTCGGCCAGGGCGCCTGGGAGGAGGTCGACATCGTCGCCCAGGGCCTCGACTACGGCTGGAGCGACATGGAGGGCTTCCACTGCTTCGGCGGCGCCCCCTGCGACGAGTCCGCGGGGCCGAACGGGGTCAACGCCGACGGCCTGAGCGCGCCGATCACCGAGTACGGCCACAACAACGGCCGCTGCTCGATCGCCGGCGGCTACGTCTACCGCGGCTGCGACATCCCGGGCTGGGACGGGATCTACTTCTACGGCGACTACTGCACCGGCGAGATCTGGGGCCTCCAGTGGGACGGCAACGCGGTCAACGAGCTCGGCGTGGTCACCGGCTCGGACTACCAGATCTTCGGCTCGGGGATCGACGGCCACGGCCGCTCGCTCTTCACGACGGTCGAGATCAACCAGTTCAAGGAGCCGATCAACGGCCGGGTGATCCGGATCGCGCCGGCGCCCTGAGCCCGGCGAGGCGCGGGTGACGGGGCCGCGGGCGGTCGGGGTCGATCCCGGCCGGGCCGCGGCCTCGCCGCGTGAGGGCGGCGCGAGGGGCGGCGCTCGCTCGCGGCCGGAGAGGGGGTAGGATCGGCCGGTGGACGGCTGGCGCGCGGTGGTCGACGCCCTCGTCGGCGTGGGGTCCCTCCTCCTCTCGCCGGCGGTGAGCACCTGCTGGATCTACCTCGCCAGCGCGGCGCTGATCGCCGGGGTGATCTACTGGCGCCGAGACTCTGTCCCCGGGGCCAGGTCTCTGGGCGGGCTCCTGGCCTACGTCTTCCCCCGGCGGATCTACCTCAGCCGCACCTTCGCCGATGACCTGGTGCTCTTCGTCGTCGGCACCCTGGTCTACTCCTTCGGGCTCTTCGGGCCGATCCAGGCGATCAGCGGCGCGAGCGCGGACGCGGCCGGGCGGGCGATCGCCGCGCTCGGCGGGGTCGGGGCGCTCGGCGGGGCGCCGGCCTGGGCGCTCGGGCTGGCGCTGACGATCGCCGCGGTGGCGGCCGCCGATCTCGCCTTCTTCCTCGCCCACCTCGCGCAGCACCGCTTCGCGCTCCTCTGGGAGTTCCACAAGGTCCACCACTCGGCCGAGGTGCTCGAGCCCTTCGCGGTCTTCCGCCGCCACCCGGTCGACGTCGCGGTCGAGGGCGGGCTCTCGGCGGCGCTGGTCGGGGGCACCCACGGCGCCCTCGCGGCGCTCTGCGGCGGGTCCCCGGCGCCGCTGGCGATCCTCGGGGTCAACGCGCTCCTGGTGCTCTTCCTGCTCGCTGGCTTCTGCCTCCAGCACTCCCATGTGTGGCTGACCTTTGGGCCAGGCGATCGCTGGCTGATCTCGCCGGCGGCCCACCAGCTCCACCACAGCGTCGATCCCCGGCACCTCGGGCACAACTTCGGCAACATGCTCTCGCTCTGGGATCGGGCGCTCGGCACCCACCTCCGGCCGGGGCGGCCCCAGGCGCTCACCCTCGGCCTCGGCGGCGGCGAGGAGGCGCGCTACCGCGGGCTCCTGCGCCTCTACCTCCTGCCCGTCGCGCGGGCGCTGGGGCTCGGGCGCGGCGGGTAGCGCCGGCCCCCTCGGGCTCGTCGCGTTCGGCGCCTGCGGTCAGGGACGATCCCGTGGCGCGGAGGCGCGGCGGCGCGCGCGGCCGCCGTGGATGGGTCCTGGGGCCCGAGGCGGCGGCCGGCGAGCGCGCGCCCGCGGTCGGACCCGCGGCCGGGGACGGGGATGGCATAGTCGTCGGCGATGTCCCCGAGCACCCGTCTCCGCCGCTCCGTCCTCGCCCTCTCGATCCTCGCGCTGGCGACCCCGGTCTCGCTCGCCTGCGGGGTCGATCCCGGCGACGCGGCCGGGGCGGCGTTCAAGCAGACCAAGCCGCACGGGGAGGCGAAGAGCTCGCCCAAGCTGATGAACTACCAGGTGCAGGAGGGGGGCGCAGCGATCGTCGCACCGGACATGGTCCAGAAGATCGTCGCGCCGGACATGGTGGTGAAGACCGAGAACGGGACGTCGATCGTCGCGCCGGACATGGTCCAGAAGATCGTCGCGCCGGACATGGTCCAGAAGATCGTCGCGCCGGACATGGTCGTGAAGACCGAGAACGGGACGACGATCCTCAAGCCCGAGCGGATCCAGAAGTAGCCAGCGCCGTCTCTCGCCGCTGATGGCCGCAGCGGGCGGCAGGACCTGCTATATGTCGCCGCCGATGCGCTCCGAGACCCTCCTTCGCCCGCTCTCGTTCCGCTGCGGCGCCGTCGCCCGCAACCGGATCGCCCTCGCGCCGCTGACCAACCAGCAGAGCCACGCCGACGGCACCCTCGGCGAGGACGAGCTCCGCTGGCTCGAGCGGCGGGCGGCGGGCGGCTTCGGCCTGGTCGAGACCTGCGCCGCCCACGTCCGCGCCGACGGCCAGGGCTTCCCCGGGCAGCTCGGGATCTTCGGCGATCAGCACCTCCCGGGCCTGGAGCGCCTCGCCGGGGCGATCGCCGAGCGGGGCGCGCTCGGGGTGGTCCAGCTCTACCACGGCGGCGCCCGCTCGCCGGCGGCGCTGATCGGCGCGGAGCCCTGGAGCGCGAGCGCGATCGCCGAGGCGCGGCCGGGCTTTGAGCCCGCGCGGGCGGCGAGCGAGGCCGAGCTCGGCCAGGTGATCGACGACTTCGCGGCGGCGGCCAGGCGCGCGGCCCGGGCGGGCTTCGCCGGGGTCGAGCTCCACGGCGCCCACGGCTACCTCTTCACCCAGTTCCTCTCGCGCGAGCTCAACCGCCGCGAGGATCGCTGGGGCGGCGATCTCCCCGGCCGCGCCCGCCTCCTCCGCGAGGCGACCCAGGCGGTGCGGGCCGCGGTCCCTTCGGGCTTCATCGTCGGCGCCCGCCTCTCGCCCGAGGACTTCGCCTTCGTCCGCGGCCTCGACCTCGACGAGAGCCTCGAGGTCGCCGCCTGGCTCGCCGCGGACGGCGTCGACTTCGTCCACCTCTCGCTCTGGGACGCGACCAGGATGACCACGAAGCGGCCGGAGGAGCACCCGCTCCCGCTCTTCCGCGCCCGCCTGCCGGAGGCGGTCCGGCTGATCGCCGCCGGGGCGATCTGGACGGTCGACGACGCCGAGCGGGCGCTCGCCCGCGGGGCCGACATGGTCGCGCTCGGCAAGGCGGCGATCCTCAACCCCGATTGGCCGCGCGAGGCCGCCGAGGACCCGGGCTTCACGCCCGAGCGCGGCCCGATGAGCCCCGACGAGCTCGCAGCCCGGGCCGTGAGCCCGGTCTTCGTCGACTACCTCCGGCGCTTCCGCGGCCTGGTCGCCGAGACCTAGCGTCCGCGTCCGCGTCCGCGGCGACGAGCGGCGCCCGCCGATGCTGCGCTGCGTCCGAGGACTGGTCGAAGGGACATGATATCCGCTCGCCATCGCGGTCAACGGCCTGGTCGAAGGGGCATGTTGCCCGCTCGCCCTCGCGGTCAGCGGCCGCGACGCGGCTCGGGCGAGCCCGGTCGGCGGCGACGATCGCCGCGCCGAAAAACAAGGGGCCCGAGCGAACCGCTCGAGCCCCCTCTCGGATCGCGTCGCGGGCTAGTGGTCGACGATGTCGGCCTTGCCAGGGCCGGCCTTGACCTTGCTCTTGATCTTCATGGAAACCTCCGGGTCGGCGGCATCCTACATGTCGGTGAAGACCGCGAAAACGCGGCCCTGGGGCCGAATTGGCGGCTCTCGGGCCGGGCGCGGCGGCGCTCGGCCTAGCTCGCCTTCTGCCGCTTGGGCACCGGGATCGTGTCGCCGTCGCGGGCGGCGACCGCGTCGGCGTGGATCTCCCGGGCCTCGGCGACGAAGGGCTTGGTCGACTGGTAGCGCTGCGAGAAGTGGGTGAGGACGAGGCGCCGCGCGCCCGCGTCGCGGGCGAGGATCGCCGCCTCGCGGGCGGTCATGTGGCCGTTGGCGTGGGCCTTGTCGGCGTCCTCGTCGAGGTAGGTCGACTCGCAGACCAGGAGGTCGACGCCGCGCGCGAGCTCGAAGGCGTTGTCGCAGAGGCGGGTGTCCATGATGAACGCCATCGACTGCCCCGGGCGCTCGACGCTGACCTCCTCGACCTTGACGATCCGATCGCCGACCCGCACCTGGCCGTCGCGGAGGAGCTCGCCGACCGCCGGCCCGCGGAGCCCGGCGGCCGCCAGCTTCTCCGGGAGCATCGTCCGGCTGCCGCGCTCCTGGAGGCGGTAGCCCCAGGCGTCGACGCCGTGGTCGAGGGGGAGGGTGCGGAGCGAGAGCTCGCCGCTCTCGAAGAGCTCGCCGGGGGCGTTGATCGGGTGGGCCTCGATGTGGCTGACGTCGTGGAAGATCGACGCCCGCCGCAGGCGGTCGTAGTACACCTGCCCCGACCCCGGGTAGTAGACGTGGACGGTCTGCGGCACCCGATCGAGCGAGATCCGCTGGACCATCGACGCGAAGCCGAGGCAGTGGTCGCCGTGGAAGTGGGTGATGCAGATCCGGGTGATCATCGACGCGGTCACCCCGGGGACGATCATCTGGCGCTGGGTGCCCTCGCCGGGATCGAACAAGATCCCCTCGGCGTCCCAACGGAGGAAGTAGCCGTTGTGGTTGCGGTAGCGGGTGGGCACCTGGCTGGCGGTGCCGAGGACGACGAGCTCGCGGGCGGACATCGGCGGATTCGCCCGGAGGATAACCCCGTGCGCGCTGGCGCCGCCTGCGATCGTCGAGATCGCCCGAATTTTGATCTGTGGGGCCCGCGGGTGTTTGTTGGGGGCAGCCCAGGAGCCCCGCCATGCTCGCGTCCCTGCTCACCTCCGTGATCGCCTCCGCCTCGCCGGGCTACGGCCCGTCGTTCGTCGGCGTCGGCCTCACCTGCGCGGGCGCCGATCTCGGGTCCGCGCGGGCGACGCTCTCGATCGACACCTCGAGCCTGCGGGAGGCCGGCGCCGGCCCTGCGGTCGCCCGTCAGCTCCGCGGACGCGGCGACGCCCTCCTCCGGCAGGCGGCGATCACGCCGCTCGGCGGCGCCTGGGACCCGGTGGTGGCGATCACGATTCGACCGCTCCAGGGCGCGGCGATCGGCTACGCGACGACGGTCGCGGTCGAGGAGCGCGGCCATGCGCGCCCCGAGGCCTCGCTCGATCTCCGCTGCGAGCTCTGCACCGAGGGCGAGCTGGTGAGCCAGGTCGTCGACGCGCTCGCCGAGCTCCTGCCGCGGATCGCCGTCGGCGGGATCGACGAGGCGGTCGCCGGGGCGGCGCTCGCCCGCGCTCGTTGAGCTCCTTCGCAGGGCGCTGCGCATCGGAGGTCCCGGGAGGCCTCGCGGCCGGGATGCGAGGGATCGCGGCGGGCCGCGGGTCGGAAGCGTGGCGATCGCCGCCTGGCGCCTCTGCTACGATCGCCGGCGCGATGGCACTGCCCCTCCGCGCGCTCGTCTCCGGCGTCTCGGCGCCCGGGCTCGCGTTGGCGGCGGCGCTCGGGCTCGCCGCCTGTCAGGGGGGCGGCGGCGGCGGGGTGACGCCGCCGATGATCGAGCTCCGCCTCGTCCCCTGCGACGTCGGCGGGTCGCCGGGATCGATGCGCCTGGTGATCGAGGCGTTCGACGCCGGGGGCGCGCGGGTCGGCGACGCCGGCGGCGGGGCCTCGACGCTGAGCGCGGCCGATCTCGCCGATGGCCTCGTCACCGCCGGCTACCGCCCGCCGGCGGGCGCGGTCGCGGCGACCTTCACGATCGCGTGGTTCGCCGGCGCCAGCGCGGGGGCGCTCAGCGAGAGCGACCACGTCGTGGTCCTGCCGAAGCTCCCCCTGCCGGCGCTCGGCGAGGCGCTCGAGCTCCCGGCGCTCGGCTGCATGCCGCTGGTCCCCGGGACCACCAGCGAGGGGACGACGAGCGGCAGCGGCAGCGCGAGCGAGGGGACGACGAGCGCGGGGACGAGCGACACCGGGAGCACGAGCGCCGGATCGACGAGCGATGGGACGACGAGCGCGGGGACGAGCGACACCAGCACCGGCGGCGACACGACCGGGACGGGGACCGGCACGAGCACGGGCACGGGCACCGGCACGAGCACGGGGACGGGCACGGGGATGGGCACCGACACCGGGACCACCGGCGGCGATCCGCCGATGGACGGGCTCCCCTGCGATCCCGACCTCGACCCCGAGCCGGTCTGCGTGACCCCGGGCCCCGGCGAGGTCGGCGAGCTCCTCGCCTGCGCGATGGTCGGCGACGTCTGGGTCTGGCAGGAGAGCGCGGCCGCCCTCTGCGACGGGGCCTGCGCGACGCCGATCTACGGCTTCGAGGGCGGGGTCGCGGTCGGCTGCAGCGGCAACGGGAGCGGCCTCGCCTGGGGTTGCCTCTGCGGCGAGGGGATCGGCGACAAGCCCTGCGTCCCCGCGGACACCAAGTGCGCGCTCGAGGGGATGGATGAGGCGCTCTACCTCTGCCTCAAGGGCGCGCTGCTCAAGGGGATCTGCCCCGGCCTCTGCGTCGGCGATCCGCAGCCGATCTGCGCGCCCTAGCCGGCCTCGCCGGGGGCCTCGTCCGGGGCCTCGCCGCCGGTCCGCTCGGCGCTCCACTCGAGGCCCCAGCCGCGCTCGCGGAGGCACTCGCGGCGGAGCTTGCGGAAGACCAGCGGCAGCGCGTCGCTCTTGACGTGGACCTCATCGGACATGTCCATGGGGACAGCATGTGGGCGCTCCGACTCGACGATGGGCTGGTCCTCCTCGAAGATCTGCAGGGTCCGCGCGCGGGCGTTGCCGTCGGCCCAGGCGCCCTTGAAGAAGTCGCGGAGCATGATCCAGAGGGTGAGCGTGTGCTCCTCGTCGATCGGCACGTTGGAGTTGAAGATCACCATCTTCATCCGCCCGAGGTCGAGGTCGAGGCGGGTGACGCTGGGCATGTAGAAGCCGGTGCGGGTCTTCACCGGCGGCCGCTCGCGCGGGAGCACCAGCGACCAGAGCCCGCCGGGCGGCGGCGCGACCAGCTCGACCGACGCGCTCGCCCCCCACGGGTGGTGCTCGATCGCGTACTCGTCGACCTGCGGGCGCTCGGGGTTGCCGAAGGTCCGGGCGTGGACGAAGGGCGCGTGGGCGATGTCCATCCCGTTCTCGACCACCCGGGTGTAGTGGGCGTTCCAGAGGAAGGAGCCGTGGAGCGCCCGCCAGCGGCGATCGCCGTACTCCGGGAGCGGCGGGATCGGCGGGCGCTCGGCCTCCGGGAGGTCGCCGACGAAGACCCAGATCCAGCCGTAGCGCTCCTCGGTCGGGTAGGCGCGGACGTTGGCCTTGCGGGGGATCCGGGCGTCGCCGCGGTTGGCGGGGATCGACGTGCAGGCGCCGGCGGGGTCGAAGCGCCAGCCGTGGTAGGGGCAGACGACGCAGCCGCCGGCGACCCAGCCCCCCGCCAGCGAGGCGCCGCGGTGGGGGCAGCGATCGTCGAGGCAGACCGCTCGACCGGCGCGATCGCGGAAGAGGACGAAGTCATGGCCGAGCATCCGGAGCTTGGCCGGCCGCTCGCCGAGCTCGGCGGCGTGATAGCAGGCGTACCAGAAGTTCTTGAGCATGGCGCGGATAACCCTAGCGCGCTTTGGCGGGGCGGTGGCCGCTCGGCGCCGCTTTGCGCCCATCCGCGGACGCCTGCGGCGGATGCGGAGGGTCCCCTCCGCTCGCTGGCGAGCTAGCTCGCGTCCTCGAAGAGCACCCGGTGGAGGAGGGGCACCGCCCGCGGGATGTCGGCGTCGTCGAGGGCCATCGAGAGGTTGATCGAGCCGGCGGCGTGGCTGAGCATCTCGACGTTGACGCCGGCGTCGGCGATCGCCCGGAGGATCCGCGCGCCGATCCCCGGGGAGGCGGCGATCTGCTGGCCGACGACCACCAGGATCGACTTCCCGGGGTGGATCGCCACCTCGCCGAGCGCCCGCAGCTCGGCGAGCGCGGCCGCGAGCCCGCGCTGGTCGTGGGTGGTGAAGGAGAGCGAGACCTCGGAGGTCGCGACCATGTCGACGACGATCTCGTGGCGGCCGACCGCGGCGAAGACCTCGGCGAGGAAGCCGGCCTGCTCGAACATCCGCGTCGAGCTCAGGGTGACGATCGTCTGCCGCTCCTTGTAGGCGATCGAGGTGACCGGCCGCGACGCGCCCGGGGCCCCGGTGATCACGGTGCCGGGGTGCTCGGGGCGGTTGGTGTTCATCACCCGCACCGGGATCGCCCGGCCCATCGCCGGCAGGAGGGTCGAGGGGTGGAGCACCCGCGAGCCGAAGTAGGCGAGCTCGGCGGCCTCGTCGAAGCGCATCGTCGGGATGTTGCGGGCGCCGGCGACGATCCGCGGGTCGGCGCTCATCACCCCGTCGGTGTCGCTCCAGATCTGGACCTCCTCGGCCCCGAGCGCGGCGCCGACCAGGGTCGCGGTGAGGTCGCTGCCGTTGCGGCCGACCGTGGTGATCTCGCCGGCCTCGTCGCGGCCGATGAAGCCGGTGACGACCGGCACGACGGCCGCAGGGAGGGCGGCGAAGGCGGCCCGCATCTGCCCCTCGTAGCCGAGGAGCGGCCGCGCCCGCCCGAAGTGCGAGTCGGTGAGGAAGCCGAGGTCCCACACGTCGTGGGCGGCCGCTGGCACCCCGTTGCGGGTCATGAAGTCGGCGATCACCCGCACCGCCATCCGCTCGCCGAAGCTCGAGATGTAGTCGAGGCTGCGGGGGCTCAGCTCCTTGACCAGGCGGATCCCGCGGAGGAGATCGCGGATCTCGGCGAAGAAGGGCTCGAGGAGCGCGGCCGGGCAGCCGAGCTCGGCCGCGATCGCCCGCTGGCGCTCGATCACCGGGTAGGGCCCGCGATCGCCCCGCTGGGCCGCCTTCGCGGCCGCGACCAGGCCGTCGGTGATCCCCTTGTGGGCGGAGGAGATGACGACCGGGCGGCGATCGACGCGGGCGCGGACGATCTCGGTGACCTTGGCGATTTGCGGGCGGTCGGCGACCGACGAGCCGCCGAACTTCATGACGATCATGGAGGGCCTCCGGGGGCGTGGAGACTACACCGCGGTGGGGGCCGCGTGCGGTGAGAAAGGTGTCCGAGGCGCGTCGGTCGAGGACGCGATCAACCTCGCCTAGCGCCTGCCCTTCGCCCGCCCCTTGCCCGCCTTCGCCCTCCCGCCTCGGCCCTTGCCGCCCGGCACCGCGGCGACGAGCTGGGCCTGGAGCCCGCGGAATTCCTCGGTGAGGCGGTGCGCCGCCGGCAGGATCGCCAGGCCCGCGCGGACCTCGGTGAGGGCGTCGAGGCGTCGACCGGTGCGCAGGAGCATGTAGGCGATCATCCGCCGCGACTCGAGGGTCTCGGCCGCGAGCGGGCCGAGCACCCGCTCCTGGGCCGCGAAGGCGAGGCGCTGGCTGGTGAGCGCGCCCGAGAGGTTGCCGAGGTTGCGCTGGAGGGTGGCGATCGCCGCGAGCGAGCGGATCGTGTCGGGGTGATCGTCGCCGAGGACCCGGGCGCGGAGCTCGGCGGCCTCGCGCTCGAGCTCGAGGGCCCGCCCCTGATCGCCGGCGGCCGCGAAGATCGTCCCGATGTTGGTGAGCGCGTGGGCGGTGTCGCCGTGCTCGCCGAGGATCCTCCGGCGGATCGCCAGCGCCTCCTCGCCGGCCGCGATCGCGGCCTCGTGCTCGCCGCGGGCGCGGTGGACCGCCGAGAGGGAGCCGAGCGCGCTCGCCAGCGTCGCCTCCGCGTCGGCCCCGGCCGCCCGCAGGTCCTCAACTGTCTGAAGGGCCAGGTCGAGCGCGCCCTCGAGGTCGCCCATGAGGCGGAGCGTCGCCGCGAGCTCGCCGCGGGCGCGGGCGCTCTCGGGGTCGCGGGGGCCGAGGCAGCGCTCGCGGATCGCCAGCGCGAGGCGGCCGGCGTCGGCCGCCGCCGCGAGGTCGCCGACCCCGCGCTGGGCCTCGGCGAGGGCGAGCGCCGCCGCGCCGGTGGTCGGGTGATCGCGGCCGTGCTCCTCGAGGGCCTCGTCGACGGCCGCGCGCGCGCATGCGAGCGCCGCCTGGGGATCGCCGGCGGCGAGCGCCTGACGGGCGGCCTGGAGGCGCTCGGCGGCCGGGGAGGGGGGCGCGGACGGGGACTCGCTCATCGCCGCGGATGATACGCGCCCGCGCCCCTGGCCGACGAGCGGCGGGCGCTCGCCGGCGCGTCCGACGTGCGTCCGGGGCGCGTCAGCCCCCAGGAGTACCGCGGCGGCCGCGTCTGGGGCCGCAAAGCCCGCGCGGACCTCCTCGCTTGACAGCCCCCCCGGGCGATCTGACGCTTGCCCGATGCTTCATAGACCCTTCGCTTATTCATCCCCCCTCGCATGCGTCCTCGCGCTCGGCCTCGCGCTCGGCGGCTGCTCCAACGTCGACCAGGGCAGCGGCTCGGCCAGCGGCTCGGGCTCCGACTCCGACGGCTCGGACTCCTCGGCGCTCCTCGACGTCGAGCCCGATCCCTGGCTCACCGAGGTCTACAAGCCGGTCCAGGAGCAGGCGTCGCAGATGAGCGTCGCCGACTTTCTCGCCGAGTACCCGACCCCCGCCTTCCTCGACGCGGTCTCCTACGACGCGATGACGGCGGTCGGCCTCCCGGAGATCGCCGCCCACGTGTCGATGGGCCCGGAGCACGACAAGGTGCTCGCCCAGAACGGCTTCGTCGCGGTCGCCGATCCCAACGGCCAGAACTTCGCCTGGACCTACCACGACCTCTACTACAACGACCTCCCGGTCCTGATCACCACCGACTCGATCCTCTACGCGCTCCACGCCTCCTTCGACGCGATCCTGATGGAGCTCGAGAAGAGCGTGATGGTCGATGAGATCGACAAGATGCTGGCGGAGATGCACGCCCAGCTCGCCAGCGACCTCGGCGGCCTCCCGGCTGGCCTCGAGGTCAGCGCCCGCGACCTCGACGTCTACCTCGCGGTCGGCCGCACCCTGATGACCGGCGAGCCGGCGGCGACGGTGACCGGCGCCGAGGCGGCGATGGAGGTCGAGCGGATCCTGACCGCCGCTGACGCGCTCCAGCCCCTCGACATCAGCCTCTTCGGGGTCGACGTCACCTACGACTTCTCGCAGCTCAAGCCGCGCGGCCACTACGAGGAGGACCCGGTCCTCCAGAGGTACTTCAAGGCGATGATCTGGCTCGGTCGCACCGACATGCAGATGATCACCTTCGAGACCGACGGCACCCCGGTCTTCAACCGCCGCGGCCTCGACGCGGCCTTCGTCACCAACCTCCTCCTCACCGGCTCGGGCGCCGACGCGCGCTGGGGGCGGGTGAACAAGATCATCGAGCGCCTGATCGGCGAGCGCGACTCGATGGGCCCGCAGGACATGGTCAAGTTCATGGCCGAGACCGGCGTCGCCTCCTACGGCGACCTCGCGGCCGCCGATGACGACGCGCTCTTCAAGGCGCTCGCGGCCAGCCCCTACGGGATCCAGCGGATCATGTCGCAGATCATGTTCACCGATCCGACCGACCCGCAGATAGTCCTCCCGCGGGTCTTCCTGCTGATGGGGCAGCGCTTCACCATCGACTCTTACGTCTTCAACAACGTCACCTACGACCGGGTGCAGGACCTCCGCACCGGCACCAAGGTCACCCGTATGCTGCCGAGCGAGCTCGACGTCGCCTTCGCGCTCGGCAACAACGCGGCCGCCCCCCACCTGGTCCCCGAGCTCGACTCCTTCGGCTACCAGGGCGTGCTCCACGAGCTCCGCTTCCTGATCGACGCCCACCCGTCCGACTTCTGGGACATGAGCTTCTACAACGGCTGGCTGGCGGCGATCCGGGCGCTCGCCGACGCCGCTGACTTCGACCAGCGGCCGCAGGCGATGCGGACCCGGGCGTGGGCCGACAAGACCCTCAACACCCAGCTCGCGTCGTGGGCGGAGCTGCGCCACGACACCCTGCTCTACGTCAAGCAGTCCTACTCCGGGGGCAACGGCTGCGAGTACCCCGACGCCTACGTCGAGCCGGCGCCGGCCTTCTACGACAAGATGGTCCACCTCGGCGGCCTCGGCGAGGCGATGGCCGACGAGCTGATCGCCGACGGCTACGCGGTCGACAACGTCAAGACCTACTTCGCCTCCTTCGCCGGGACGATGGGGACCCTCGGGACGATCGCCCACAAGGAGCTCGAGGGCGACGCGCTCACCCAGGCCGAGTTCGACTTCCTCCGCGGCGCGGTCGAGCAGGAGCTGGTCGGCTGCGGCGAGGTCCTCTGGGACGGCTGGTACGTCGACCTCCTCTACGATTACGCGAAGGTCGACGAGTTCGTCCCGGTGATCGCCGACACCCACACCGCGCCGACCGACGCGGTCGGCAACCCGGTCGGCTGGGTCTTCCACGGCGCCACCGGGCGGCCGATGCACCTGGTGATGACGGTCGAGGACTGCTCGGGCGTCCGCGCCTTCGTCGGCCCGGTCTCGAGCTTCCACCCGGTGCTCACCGAGAACTACCAGCGCCTCGCCGACTCCGAGTGGCGGGCGGAGGTCCAGGGCGGCCCGCAGCCGCGGCCGGCCTGGGCGAGCTCGTTCATCCCCGAGTAATTCGACGGGCCGATCGGGGCGCGCGCCTCCGCGCAGGGATCCTCCCGAGGGGGAGGCGCGACCCTCGGACGTCGTCGTCGCCGCGGCTGGGCCGAGTGCGGCTACCATCGCGGCGATGGCCGAGCCGGAGGGTGAGGGCTTCGCCCTGGGGGCGACCCAGCGGGTCGAGGATCCGCCGCCTGCGAGCGGCCCTGGGGCCTCGTCAGGGGCGGGGCTCGGGCTCGACGCGACCCAGCTCGCCTCGGCCTCGGCCGCGTCCGCGTCCGCCGTCGGCGTGGACGCGACGCTGCGCGCGGGCGCGGCCAGCGGATCGGCGCCCGGCGGCGCCCCGCTCGGCCTGAGCGCGACCGACTACGCCTCGTCGGCGCCCGCGAGCGTCGGCCTTCGCGGCGACGTCCCCGAGCTCGCCCCGAGCTCGCGCCTCGGCCACTACCTGATCCTCCGCAAGCTCGGCGCCGGCGGGATGGGGGTCGTCTTCGCCGCCTACCACGAGGAGCTCGATCGCCGGGTCGCACTCAAGCTCGTCCATCGCAGCCACGGCGAGAGCAGCGGCGGCCAGGCGCGGATCCTCCGCGAGGCCCAGGCGCTCGCCCGCCTCTCGCACCCCAACGTCGTCCAGATCTACGAGGTCGGCGAGCACCAGGGGCAGGTCTTCCTGGCGATGGAGTTCGTCGACGGCGAGCCGCTCTCGAGCTGGCAGGCGGCCGCGGGGCGGAGCCTCGGCGCGATCGTCGACGCCTACCGCCAGGCCGCGGAGGGGCTGCGGGCGGCCCACGCGGCCGGCCTCGTCCACCGCGACTTCAAGCCTGACAACGCGCTCGTCGGCGTCGACGGCCGGGTGCGGGTCCTCGACTTCGGCCTCGCCCGGAGCCGGCATGGGTCGCCGGCGAGCGACGCCGCGGAGGGGAGCGGCGCGGGCGAGGGCGTCGCGGGCGAGGGCGGCGCAGGGGCGCTCCGTGAGCTCGACCTCTCGGCGCCAGGGTCGATCGCCGGGACCCCCGCGTACATGTCCCCGGAGCAATTCAAGGGCGAGGGCGTCGATCTCCGCAGCGACCTCTTCTCCTTCTCGGTCGCCCTCTGGGAGGCGATCTACGGGCGGCGGCCCTTCGCCGGGCGGAGCGTCGTCGAGCTCGCGGCGGCCGTCTGCGCGGTCGAGCGACCGAGCCCGCCGGCGCGGGTCGACGTCCCCGAGCGCCTCCGGCGGGCGCTCGCGCGCGGCCTCGCGCTCCGCCCCGACGAGCGCTGGGCCTCGCTCGATCCGCTGGTCGACGTGCTCTCGATCGATCCCGCCGCCGACCCCTCGGCGGCCCGCGGGGCCCACCGCCTCTTCCTCGGGATCTTCGCCGCCGGGATGCTCGCCGGGCCGGTCTTCTTCGGGCTGGTCTTCCGCGGCAGCTTTGAGGTCCGCAAGACGATCTTCTTCGGCTCGGCGATCTTCGGCGCGCTGATGATCTTGGCGACCGCCTTCGCCTTCCGGCGGACGCTCCTCCGCAACGCGTACCACCGGCGGATGCTCCTCTTCCTCGGCGTCGTCGCGGTCGTCGCCGGCTCGCAGCGGGTGATCGCCACCGCCCGCGGCCTCCCGCTCGACGTGATCGTCGTCGACGCGCTCCACATCACGGCCGCCTGCTTCTTCGTCGGCGCGGTCTTCTTCGCCCGCTGGATGGTCGCGCCGGGGCTCCTCGCCGTCGTCGGGATCGTCGCCGCGCTCGCGCTCCCCTCGCTCTTCCCCGGCGCGCTCCTCGTGGTCGCGCCGTCGATCATGATCTCCTTCGGCTTCTTCTGGAACCGCGAGGCGAGCCGCGGTCCCCGCGGCTAGGCCGGCGACGCTGCTAGACTCGCGGGGTGGACCCGCTCGGTGAGGCCCGCCCGCGACTCGAGGCGCTCGTCGCCGCGTTCATCGAGGACTCCCGCGCCCGCGCCGCGCTCCTCTGCGACCGGCGCGGCCGCCGGCTCGCCTGCGCCGGCGACCTAGGGGGCGTCGACCTCGAGCGCCCTGGCTCGTGGATCGCCGGGAGCGTCCGCGCGAGCAACCAGCCCGGGCCCGAAGACGAGTTCCACGGGGTGTGCCACGGGCTCATGGGGGTGAGCCTCCATGTCGGCCTCGTCGCCCGGCGCGCCCTCCTCTGCGTCTTCTACGACCGGCGCACGACCTGGGGGCGCGTGGAGCTCCGGCGGCGGCTCCTCATGCCGGCGCTCGAGGTGCTCATCGAGTCCTCGGCGGGGCACCTCGAGATCATCACGCTCGACGACCTCGATCGGCTCTTCGCGTAGCGTGCGCGGACCCTCGCTAGTTGAAGGGGTCCTTCATCGACTTCTTCTTCTTCGCCTTGAGGTCGCTCTGGTCGTAGCCGCCCTTCGACTTCTTGTAGGCCTTCGCCTTGAACGACTTCTCGAAGATCTTGCGCTCGGACTCCGACTGCTGGGCCTTGTAGATGTTCTCCTCGGCGTCCTTGAGCTCCTCGATCTGCTCGTCGAGGTCGAGCGAGGGGTCGCCCTTCTTGAGGGTCTCGAGGCGCTGGATGTCCTCCTGGAGGAGGGTGCGGGCCTGGTTGTACTGGCCGATCGCGACCGCGCGGGTCGCCGCCTCGAGCTTGGCGGCGCTCTCGACCTCGGCGGCGCGGACGGTGACCTCGGTGTTCTCGGCCCGCCGCAGGCGCTCGGGGTCGGCGCTGAGGCTGAGGGTGAGCGCGAGCTCGGCGTGGCTCTGCTTGCCCTGGTTCTTGAGGTCGGTGAAGTCGACGCCGAGGACGCCGAGGGCCATGCTCTCGCCGGTCGCCGCCGGGAGGTCGAGGCGGAGGAGGACGTCGCGGATCTGGCCGGCGCCGAGCGAGCCGATCGCCGCCGCCCGGCCGCCCTTGTCGGTCGCGAGATCGGCGTAGCCGTAGATCGCCTGGACCGAGAGCCCGGGGGCCGGGTTCATGGTCAGGCGGACGCCGTTGGCGACCGTCGCCACCAGGCCGGCCATCTCGTCGCCGAGCACCCGGGGGATCGCCTGCGCGTCCTGGATGAAGTGGTAGCGCCCGCCGCCCTGGTCGGCGAGCTTGGTCATCAGGTCCTCGTTGTAGTCGAGGCCGACGCCGAGGGTCGAGAGCGAGACCCCGCGGGCGAAGCCCTCGGCCGCCCGCGCGCCGAGGACGTCGGGGCGGGTCTCGCCCTCGTTGGCCTGGCCGTCGGAGAGGAGGAGGACGTGGGCGAGGTCCTTCTCCGAGCGCTTGCCGGCGGCATGCTCGAGGATCTCGAGGCCCTGGTACATCGCCGGCCCGAGGGCGGTGCCGCCGGCGGTGGTGAGGGGGAGGAGGTGGCCGCGGAGCGCCTCGATCCCCTTGGGGTCGGCGAGGAGGCGCTCGGTGTGGGTGATCACGCCGCTCTCGTAGGAGATCAGGGTGACGCGGTCGCCGGCGTCGAGCTCCTTGAGGAGGTCGAGCGACGCCTGCTTGACCGCGCTGAGCTTGTCGCCGCTCATGCTCCCGGAGCGGTCGAGGATCACCGCGAGGTCGAGGGGCGGGCGCTTCGCGGCGCCCTTCTCGTCGCCGCGGAGGCGGACCAGGAGGTCGAGGTGGCGGGGCAGCGACGCCGGATCGACGACCTCGTAGTTGGGGATCACCTCGACGCTGAGCGAGCCGACGCTCGCGCTCGGGTGGGCCGGCCGGGGCTCCTCCGCGACCGGCGGGGCCGCCTCACCGGGGGGCGCCTCGGGGGGCGCCTCCTTGGCGTCGGCGGGGGGCGCCCCTGCGGGCTCGCCCGAGGCGCCGGTGCCGGCGGCCGCCGGGTTGCGCGGCGTACAGGCCGTCAGGGCCGCGAGCGCGAGGAGGGGGAGGAGCGGGAGGAGGGGGCGGGCGAGGTCGAGCGGGCGTGGCATGGCGAGCGTCTGCCAGGATACCTGGCGTGCGGCAGGTCAACGCATGGCGAGTCCGCGCGATCTCTGGTAGAGAGCCGCCAGGAGAGCAGGCGCGCGCATGTTCGACGCGATCCTCGAGGGAGACTTCCTGTCGGTCGAGGGCGTAGCCCTCGGGATCGTCGCGGTCATGCTCCTCCTCCTCGGGGTCTGGCTGCCCAAGGAGAAGCAGGCGCAGATCCGCCTCCCCGCCGGGCTCCTGGTCGTCCACCTCGTCCTCGTGACGATCCTGGCGCTCGTCCAGCCGCAGGGGCGCCTGACCCCGGCCGTCGCCGCGGCCGCGCTCTTCACCCTCCTGGCGTCGATGGGGCGCGCGAGCTTCCTCCTGATCTTCGACTGTCTCTTCGGACATCGTTCGCTCCGGCCGCTGCCGAAGATCTTCCGCGAGATCCTCCAGGGCTTCGTCTACGTCGCCGTCCTCTTCATCACCCTGCGGGCCTCGGGGGTCGACCCGACCTCGCTGCTGACGACCTCGGCGCTCCTCACCGCGATCATCGGCCTCTCGCTCCAGGACACCCTGGGCAACCTCTTCGCCGGCCTGGCGATCCAGGCCGAGCACCCCTTCGAGGTCGGCGACTGGATCCAGTTCGACGATGACCCCGCCCATGTCGGCCGGGTCCTCGAGATCAACTGGCGGGCGACCAAGCTGGTCACCCTCGAGAACGCGCTGGTGGTCGTCCCCAACGGCGTCCTCGCCAAGACGCCCCTCGCCAACTTCAACAAGCCGACCAAGCCCGCCCTCCGCGCGGTCGAGGTGATCGCGCCCTACGGGGTGCCGCCGCAGAAGGCCCACCGGATCCTCCTCGAGGCGATCCGCGGGGTCTCGGGGGTCGCGGCCGCGCCGGTCGCCCCCAACGTCCTGACCCGCGACTTCTCCGAGCGCGGCGTCGTCTACCAGCTCCGCTACTTCATCGACGACTTCGAAGCCCGCCTCCTGATCGAGAGCAAGGTCCGGGATCGGGTCTGGTACGCCCTCCAGCGCGCCGAGATCGCGATCCCGCCGCCGCTCCGCGACGTCCGGGTCTTCGAGCAGTCAGCGAGCGAAGACGCGCGCCACGCCCTCGAGGAGCGGCAGAGCCACCGCGACGCCCTCGCCGGCCTCGACTTCCTCGGGGCGCTCCCGGACGAGCTCATGGATCGCCTGGCGGCGCTGGTCCACACCCGCCTCTACACCACCGACGAGGTGATCTTCCGCCAGGGGGAGGCCGGCGACGAGCTCTACATCATCCTCCGGGGCGAGGTCTCGATCAGCCTCGAGACCGGCAACGGGCAGCTCGAGCTGACCAAGCTCGGCCCCGGGAAGTTCTTCGGCGAGATGTCGATGCTCACCGACTCGGTCCGCCACGCGACCGTCCGGGCGCTCCGCGAGTCGGAGCTCCTGGTGGTCGAGAAGGGGGCGCTCCAGCAGATCCTCGAGCGCTCACCAGAGCTCGCGGAGACGATCCAGGTCGCCCTCCGCGACCGGCAGGCGATGCTGCAGGAGCTGAGCGCGGAGGCCGAGGGGATCCCGAGCGAGTCGATGCATGCCCATCAGGGGCCGCTCCTCGGCCGGATCCGCGACTTCTTCTCGCTCTGAGCGGAGCCGCCGCTCACGTGATCCCGCGGACCGTGATCACCGAGCCGTCGAGCGTGGCGCCGTTCATCGCCGCCTCGGCGGCGTCCCCCTCGGCGCTCGTGTTGTACTCGATGTCGCCCTCGCCGGGCCCGCCGGTGGGATCCGGGGTGAGCGTGAGGCTGATGATGGTCCCGTAGGGGGAGAACGCGTTGTTGAGGCTCGTCTCGGTGGTCGTCACGCTGAGGCCGCCGATGTTGATCTTCTTCGCCATGTCTCGATCCTCCTTTGCGATCGAGATCTAGCACGCGATGTCGCCTGGCGAAACGGTCAGCCGCGGGGCGCGGAGCTGACGGATCCGTCGGACTCGTGTCGACGGATCAGGAGGATCGCCGGCGACGAGCCTCGGCCCTGGCGGCGTCGAACGCCGGTCGGGTCCGGATCGCGGGACCCTCCGGCTGCTCGATCAGCTCGGACCACTTGATCTGGTAGTATTGCGAGACCCACTCCCAGTGGCGGATGTCGCCGAATCCCGCAGACTTCGCGCGGCTCTCGCGGGTGCCGATCTTCTCGCCCTCGGGGACCTCGATCTCGAGGTAGCGGACCCAGTAGGTGCGGGGATCGTTGATGTCGATCCCGGCGAGGTCGATCGCCTCGGCCTCGCAGCGGACCGCGAAGGCCTGCATGTCGTCCCACTCGTCCTGGACCGAGGGTTGGCCCTCGTCGTCCTCGGGCTCGTCCTCCGGGTCGTCGTCGACCGCGGGGGCGCCCTGCTCCTGGAGGTCGACGACCTGCGGCTCCTTGCTGAGGCCCACCAGGCGCCTCAGCACGTCGACGATTGCGTTGCCGAAACCCATGTCGCTCCGGGACGGGGAGCCCACTATACAGAAAGCGAGGGTCGAGTCCACGTCAGCAATCGCCGCGGCCTCGCCCGCCCTTGACGCGCGATGAGACACGCCTCGGCGTTCGGGGCCCCCGAGCTACCTCACATCGCGGAGTGAGGCGGCGAAGGGCGGAATTGCCGGTCCAATCGGCCGCTGGGCAGGAACCCGGATGCGCGCGCGGGGGACCGGAGCGCTCGCTGATCCGGCCGGCGCGCGGGCTCGGGTGCTCGCGGATCGTCACGCGCTCGCGTGTCAAACCTCCCGCGTTCTTCCTGCGCTCGAGCGGAGCGCCGGAGCGCCGAGCTAGCGGCCGCCGCGATCCGCGAGGAGCTCGGGGAAGCGCTGATCGATCTGATAGACGTAGCGACCGCGCGGGTAGTAGGCGCGGAGGTAGTCGCGGCCGAGGCGCTTGGCCTCCTGGATGTTCCCCTGCTCGGTCGCCGCCAGCCAGAGGCGGTAGCTGGCGAGCTCCGCCTCGGGGTGATCGGGCGCGAGCTCGAGGAAGCGGCGGAAGTCGTCGATCGCCGCCTGGTGATCGCCGGCGTAGTCCATCCGGTGGATCCCGAGGAGGAGGAGGCCCTCGGCGGCGAGGCGGTTGTCGCCGTGCTTGCGGATGAAGTTGCTGAGGCAGAGGGCGGCGCGGTAGCGGGTCTCCGGCGAGGCGTGGAGCTCCTTGCAGCGGGCGAGCGAGTCGGCGATCGCCTCGGCGCGGGTGCTCTCGGCGTCGCGGATCAACATCTCGAGGAGCTCCTGGCCGTCGTCGTCGGGCCCGAGGGCGCCGGTCGGTCGCCGCGCCTGGGCGACGCGCGCGCGCGGGTGCGGCACGTAGTTGATCTCGATGAGGTTGTCGAGGGTGCGCTGGGTCGGATCGCTCGGCAGGCCGGAGACCACCCACGAGCTCGGGATCCGCCCGTCCGCGAGCTCGTCGCCGTGGCCCGAGGACTCCTGCGAGAGCGGCAGGGCGAGCTGGACCTCGCGTCGGCCGACGTCGCTGTAGCTCTGGCTGGCGACCTCGAAGCGGTAGCCCGCGCGCACGTCGGCGATCACCCGCTTGCCGGCGGCGTCGAGGACGTCGACCCGGCCGCGGAGGACGGCGACCGTCGTGTGGCCCGCGTCGTCGACCTCGACCGTGAAGACGGTGCCGCGGATCCGGACCCGCGCGTCGGGGGTCTGGATGTTGAGGAGCGGGTCGGCGGGGAGGCGATCGTAGCGGAAGGCGACGAGGCCGCGATCGAGGTCGAGGGAGACCGCGTGGGGGCTCGCGCCGGTCCACGCGACGTCGGTGCCGGGGCCGATGTTCGAGAGGATCTTGCCGACGAGCTGGAGCTGCATCGACTCGTCGGCGGCGGTGCGGAGGCGGGTCTCGGTCGGGAAGACGTGGTGCCCGAGGGGCTCGCCGTCGGTCGCGACGACCTCGCCCTGGCCGCTGATGATCCGGCCGTAGACCTGCGCGGGGTGGTCGATCCCGCCGTAGATCGTGTCGGGGGTGTCGATCTCGATCCACGAGGGCGCGAGCGCGTAGAGGTTGCTCCGCTGCCCGGGGATCAGCATCAGGGTGAGGAGCATCGCGGTCGCGGCGAGGGCGACGATCGCCAGCGACGAGGCCGCCCGCGAGGCCCACGAGCCCTCGCCCTCGGTCGCCGCCATCCGCCGGAGGATCCCCGAGAACTCGCGCTCGAGCGCCGCCGACGAGCGCTCCGCCGGCGCGACCGGGCGGTAGAGGGCGTCGAGGACCCGGTGGGCCCGGCGGCAGCGCGGGCACTCGCGGAGGTGCTCCTGATAGCGCTGCTGGGCCGCCTCGGGGAGCCGATCGGCGAGCGCAGCCTCGGCGTCCTCCTGGGCCTCGAGGCATCCGTAGCGGCTATGGAGCGGGGCGTTCATCGACGGCTACTCGGACTCGACGAGCTCGCGGAGGCGCTTGCGAGCGCGGCTGAGGCGATCGCCGATCGTCGAGATCGGCTTCTCCAGGATCTCGGCGATCTCCTGGAGGGTGAGGCCCTCGTGGTGATAGAGGACGAAGACGTGGCGGAGGTCGGGGTGGAGGTGCTCGAGGAGGCTGTGGGCCTGGCGGCGGGCGTCGAGGGTGGGGCCCTGGACCTCCGCGCGCCGGCCCTGGTTGAACCACTGGACGGCGGCCTTGAGGCGTTTTCGCCGGTAGCGCTGGCGCAGGAGGTTGCTGGTCGTGTTGGCGGTGATCCGGTAGAGCCAGGTCGCGAGCGTGGAGCCGCCGCGGAAGCGCTTGATCGCGGTGAAGGCCCGCACGAAGATCACCTGGACGAGGTCATCGATCTCGGAGTCGGGGCCGAGGAGGCGGTGGAGGTGGGCTCGCACCTGCCCCTGGTAGGCGTCGTGGATCTCGCGGAGGGCCCGGGGATCGCCGGCCTGGGCGCGGGCGATCAGGAGCTGCTCGTCGCTGGCGAGCGCGGACGACGACGCGGCCGGGGCGACGACGTCGGTCGTCCCGAGGACCTGGGCGATCTCTCCGTCGGTCATCGTGTCTGCCTCGCGCGCCAACCTCTATGACAACCTTTCGCCGAGAATTTCCGGCCGACCTCGCGCCGTCGCTCCACGCTAGCCGGCGCCCGCCGGCGGGGCAAGCGGCTATCCTGCGCCGGTGAGCGCCGTCGGCGATCCCGCGAGCTTCTGGGCGCAGACGCTGACGCCGGGGGATTGCGTGTCGCTGGCGGCGAAGTACCGCGCGCTCGCGGCCCTCGAGGCCGAGGCGCCCGGGCCGGCCCGCGATCGCGCGATCCGCCAGGCGGCCCGGCGCTGGCCCGGGAGCCTGCGCGAGTCGCAGCTCGCCGGGCCCGCGGTCTGCGCTCGCCGTCTGCGGGCGCTGCGGGCGGGCGTGTGCGAGCCGACCCGCAGCCGGGCGGCCTGGTGCGCACATGATCCCGGGGTGCCGCTCTGGGCCGCCCTGCACCCGCTCCTCGGCGATCTCGTGGAGTGGCGCCAGCGGGCCGGCGGCGGCGATCTGGCGGCGCTTCGGGCCTTCGTCGAGGGGCCGGAGCGGCCGGAGCGAGCCGCGCGCTGGGCCTCGCTCGCGGGCCTCTCCGCGGCCGGTCCGCGGGTCCGCGTCCGCCTCGCCTATCGCCTCCTCGCCCACGACGCCGGCCTCTCGCAGCTCCAGCTCAGCTACGCGCTCTTCGCCCGGCGCGGCCCCTGGGAGCGGCGCGGCGGCGATCTCCCGGGCCCCGAGCGCGCGGGCTTACCCATTGAAATCGCAGAGTTTTTCGACGTACCATGAGCCCCGCCGAGGGTCCAGGTGACGAAGTCGCAGCTGATCGAGAGGGTCGCGGAGACGGCCAAGCTCTCCAAGGGGCGGGCGGAGCAGGTGGTCAACGCGATCTTCGACGCGATGACCGACGCGATGCGCCGCGACGAGGGCGTCGAGATCCGCGGCTTCGGCACCTTCACCGTCCGCCACTACCCGTCGTACCGCGGGCGCAACCCGCAGACCGGCGATCCCGTCGAGGTCGCGCCCAAGCGCCTGCCCTACTTCAAGGTCGGCAAGGAGCTCCGCGAGCGGATCAACGGCGAGCGAGCGCCGACCGAGGTCGCCCGTGAGCGACCGGCGGCCGCGCCTGCGGCCCCCTCGCGGCCGCGGACGGGCGGGCGCTCGCGGGATGAGAACGTCTCCGAGGACGTGATCTAGCGGCCGACGGCGCTGTCGTCGGCGAGCTCGTCGTCGCGGCGGTGAGCCGTGTCGGGGCCCAGGGAGGCGCTCTCGTGCGTGCTCCTGCCGCGCGCTGGCGGGTCGGTCGCTGATGCCCTCGCGGGCGCGCTAGCGCGTCGCGGGGCTCGCGGAGGTCTCCCGGCGGAGCCAGCCGCTGCGCGTGTCGATCTGGATCGCCTCGCCGTCGACCAGCTCGAGCGCCGCCGGGCAGCCGATGAGCGCGGAGATCCCGAGCTCGCGGACCATCAGCGCGGCGTGGCTGAGCGCGCCACCGTGGGCGGAGACCAGCGCGCGGACGCCGAGGCGGTGGAGGACGAGGGCGGCGGCGGCGGTCAGGGCCGGGAGGACGACGATCGCCTCCGGCGGCGGCGGTCGCTCGATGAGATCGGCGAGGTCGCGGCGGCGGGCGACGGGGCCGCGCGCGGGCGCGCCGTTGCCGAGGCCGCGGAGGTGCCCGTGCGCCGGTGTCGGCAGCGGCGCGCCGTCGAAGAGCTGGGCCGGCGGTCGCAGGCCGGCGTCGCGGTCGGCGCGACGTCGACGGGCGTCGAGGAGGCGCGCGAGGGCGGCGGGATCGGCCAGGGCGCCGCCCTCGAGCGCCTCCTTGAGCTCGTCGCCGCCGAGGAGGAAGACGCGCTGGCGATCGATCCCGAGGTGCTCGGCGGCGCGGAGGTAGACCCGACGCAGCGGCGCGAGGCCGAGGGCGAAGAGGTGATCGTCGAGCTCGCGGAGGAGCCAGCGCGCGGCCCCGCGGTCGCGCGGTCGCGCGATCTCGACGATCTCGACGTCCTCGATCGCCGCCGGGGTTGCGACGGCTCCAGCCTCGCGCCCGCCCCAGGCCTCGGCGAGGCTCGGGGCGGCGATGTCCCACGCGCTCGGCAGGACGTCAGCGAAGCGCGCACGATCGACGAGGCAGAGCGGCCGCTCGCGGTCGGCGATCGGCGAGCGCGGGCCGGCGCGGGCCGACGCGAGGGCGCTGTGCCCGTCGCTGGCCGCGAGCATCGCGGCGCAGGCGTGGTCGAGAGCGGCCGCGCAGGCGCTCGCCCGGGGATCGTCGAGCGAGCGCTCGATCGACGCGAGGCGGCGCAGGGCGGCCGGGATCGCCTGGGCCTGGAGGTGGGTGAGGGCCGCGTCGAGCTCGTCGGTTGCGATCTCGCCAGGCGACGCGCTCGCGTCGCTCTGCGTCTGCGCGTGCGAGCGCGTCGCGCCCGCGCTCGCGGCCTCGACCGCTTCGAACAACCAGCCCGCGAGCACCCGCGGCCGGCCGGGCGACGGCCGCTGGGCGGCGAGCCAGGCGACGAGCCAGGCGTGGGCGGGGGAGAGCGGGTCCGGGTTGTGATCGGCGTCGAGGCGCCACCAGCCGCCGGGCAGCGCCTCTCCGTCGTCCGCCAGCGCGGCCGCGAACGCCGGCCAGCCGGGCTGCAGCGCCGCCGCGAGCGGGCGCGCCTGGACCAGCCAGGGGGCGCCGCGGCGATCGATGACGATCTCGAGGTCGAGCGCGGCCTGGGCGAGCGCGACCTCGGCTCGCCCGATCAGCGCGGCGATCGCTCCCCGGGCGGCGCCGGGCCAGCGGTCGAGGGGGCCGGCGAAGATCGGCGTCGCCGCGCCGGCGAGCGCGTCAGGATCGGCGGCGTAGGTCTCGATGTAGGTCGCCATGCTGCTTCCGGTCGCCGCGACCATCAGCGCGTCGCCGTCGACGAGGCGCTGGATGATCGCCTGATCACCAGCCTCGTCGAGCTCGCCGCGGCCCCGGAGCGCGCGGAGCCAGGGCGCGCGGGCGGCCGCGCGGAGCTCGACGAGGGCCGCGGCGATCGCCTCGCGCCCGCGGCAGCCGGCGATCGAGCGGCCGAGGCCGGCGCCGCTCTGCTCCGGTCGATCCTCGAGCGCGAGCGCCGAGCGGACGATCGCCGGCGTGTCGCCGACGTGGGCGGCGATCGTCGCCCAGGCCGCGTCGTCGAGGGGCGCGCCCAGGTCGACGACGACCCCCGCGGGGATCGGCAGGCCGGCGCGCGCGAGGAGGTCGAGGGCCGCGGCCTTCGGAGCGAGCGCCGTCGGCGGATCGTCGCCGAGCCGGTGAGCCGACATCGCCCGACTCTAGCAAGCGCGCGTCGTGCTATCACCGCGAGGTGGATCAAGGCGCGCTCCTCCCGGGACCTGCGCTGGTCCCCTGGCTGCGCCACCGCCTGCGCGAGTCCCGGGCGCCCGCCCTCTGGATCGCCCCGCGAGCGGGTCGCGGCGTCGTCGGTCGCGGTCTCGCGCGGGCGCTCCGCGGCCTCGATCTGCCGGCGCTGGCGGCCTCTCCCTGCGATCTCGTGGTCGTCGTCACCACCCTCGACGATCCAGCGCCGCCCGCTGCCGTCGCCGCCCTGATCGCCGGCGGTCGCCTCGTCGAGCTCGCCCATCCGCCGCCCTGGGGCTGGCGCGAGCTCTTCGCCCTCGGCGCCCGCCGGGCCCGCCTCCGCTGGGCGATCGAGCGGCGCGCGCGGGCCTGCCTCGGCGCCGGGATCTTCGCGCTCTCGCAGTGGTCGCCGGTCGAGCCGCTCGGCGTCCTGGTCAGCGAGGGGCGCCGGCGGATCGGCGCGCCGCCTCCGGGATCGTGGGGGTGACGATCATAAGGAAGGGAGCCGGCTGGTCGAGCGCGCCGCGACGTGCGACAACCGGGCGATGAACGGCCCGATCGGCGAGCGCAACCTCTGGGTCGAGGTGAGCGACGCGACCTTCTGCGAGCCGGTGCAGCTCACCTTCCTGCGGGCTGGGGAGCCGCAGCGCGTCGCCGCCGTCGACATCGACGGCGACGGCCCACGCGCGGTCCTCGCCCTCGAGCGCACGGCGAGTGGTGAGCTCCGCTCGGGTCCGGCCTGGGCCTGCCTGATCGAGGAGAGCGGCTCCGGGATGGCGTGGCTGGTCTACGGCGGCGACGCGGGCCTGGTCGTGCTCGCTGAGGGGGCGCGGGTCGACGAGGAGCTCGCCGACCTCGCCGCGCTCGCGGACGCGGGCCACGACTTCGACGCCTACTTCATCGTCGAGCGCGACGCCCTCGAGCTCGCCCCTGGCTAGGGCCGCGCCTCGCCAGTCGCGGGGCTGCGAGCGGCCGGCGACGACGAAGCACGCGCGCGATCGCGGCGCCCGACTAGGCGATCGCCACCGCCCGCGCCCACGCCTCACGGAGCGCGGCGAGGGCCGCGGGGTCGCCCGCCGGCGTGAAGGTCCGGTCCTCGCGCCAGGTCGCGCTCAGCTCGCTGGTGTCGCGCCAGATCCCCGCGCCGAGGCCGGCCAGGAAGATCGCCCCGAGCGCGGTCGTCTCGAGGATCGTCGGCCGCGCCAGCGGCACCCCGAGGAGATCGGCCTGGAGCTGCATCAGGAGGTCGTTGGCCGCGGCCCCGCCGTCGACCCGCAGGCTCCGCAGCGGGGCGCCGAGGTCGGCGGCCATCGCCGTCAGGAGGTCGGCGATCTGGAGCGCGATCCCCTCGAGGGCCGCGCGAGCGATCTGCGCGCGGCCGGTGCCGCGGGTGATCCCGGCGATCAGCCCGCGCGCGTGCGGCCGCCAGTGCGGGGCGCCGAGGCCGGTGTGCGCGGGGACGAGGACGACCCCGCCGCTGTCGGGGACGCTGGCCGCGAGCGCCTCGATCTCGGCCGACTCCTTGAAGAAGCCGAGCTGATCCCGGAGCCACTGGACGACCGCGCCGGCCATGAAGGACGAGCCCTCGAGGCAGTAGGTGGTCTCGTCGCCGATCTGCCAGCCGACCGTGGTGAGGAGGCCGTGCTTCGACGGGATCGGCCGCGCGCCGGTGTTGAGCATCACGAACGCGCCGGTGCCGTAGGTGCACTTGGCCTCGCCGGGCGAGAAGCAGGCCTGGCCGAAGAGCGCCGCCTGCTGATCGCCAGCGATCCCGTGGATCGGGATCCCGTCGGCGAGGCCGGGGACGCCGCGGGTGCGCCCGAACTCGGCGGTGCAGGGGAGGACGCGGGGGAGGAGCGCGGTCGGCACCCGCAGGAGGTCGGCGAGCTCGTCGCTCCAGCCGCCGCCGGCGAGCGGCCAGAGCATCGTCCGCGAGGCGTTGCTCGGCTCGCTGACGTGGGCGGCCCCGCCGCTCAGGCGCCACACAAGATAGGTGTCGATGGTCCCGGCCGCGAGCTCACCGCGGGCCGCGCGATCGCGGGCGCCGTCGACGTGGTCGAGGACCCAGGCGATCTTGGTCGCCGAGAAGTAGGGATCGAGGACGAGGCCGGTCAGCTCGCGGATCCGCGGCTCGTGGCCGGCGTCGCGGAGCGCCTGGCAGGCGTCGGCGGTCCGTCGATCCTGCCAAACCAGCGCGCGGTGGAGCGGCCGCCCGCTCGCGCGCTCCCAGACCAGCGAGGTCTCGCGCTGGTTGGTGATGCCGATCGCGGCGATCCGCGCCGGGTCGACCGCGGCGGCCGTGAGCGCGGCCTGGATCGACGCGAGCACCGAGGCCCAGAGCTCGTCGGGGTCGTGCTCGACCCAGCCGGGGCGCGGAAAGTGCTGGGGGAACTCCCGGTTGGCGCGGGCGAGGATCCGCAGCGCAGGGTCGACCACCAGGCAGGTCGAGCCGGTGGTCCCTTGATCGATGGCGAGGATCAGATCCGGTTGGGTTGTCATGGGGCCTCGGTCGGCGCGCAGCGTATCACGGTCGCCTCGGCGGCCCTCTCACGTCGGTCGTCGGCGCGCTCGCTTGATCGCCTGACGCGTCGGTGGTGTAGTGGTCGTCGTCGATGTGAACACGGGGCGCTCGCTCGTCCTCACGTCGACCTCTTGTTGTCGGTCATCCTCGCGGTGAGGTCGGCCCTCGAGGTCGCGACGTCGTCCGCTCGGCTCGTCATCTCCGCGTCCGTCGACGCTCCGCGCTCCGACGTGGCGAGGGCGGGCGGTTGCGCCGCAGGAGAACCCAGGAGGGCGAAATGCCAAAGGCGCGCCCTGCGCGGCGAGGGGGGTGATCTCCCTTGGATCGCGTCTGCGCACTTAGCGCCGCCCGACACCCGCGCAGGGACGCTCGGCGTGCCTCCCGCGCGGCGTCCGCGCGCTCGCCCAGGTGGCCGCGGCGGCCCCCTGGGGCGTGCAATTCCCGGGGCGCCGTCCCCGCTGGCGAAATTGCGAGAAACCACCGGCCGTTGACCGCGTGAGCTGCAGCGCGCCCCCTGTCGCGGGGCCGCGCGGATCGCTTCAATGACCTATAAAACGCCTATCACTATCGCTAACTTAGGTATCACTGAACCCTCCCGTGGACGTTGACGGGGGCCCGCGCAGCGGCCGAGACTATCGAGGCAGCCCTCTCGCAGACGGTTCGACCCATGACTGGAGCACCAAAGCAGGAGCCGACGCCGGCTCCGACGGAGCCAGCGAACGAGGCAGACGCCGCCGCCCCGGCGAACACGCCCGCGCCGCTGCCACCGTCGATCGCTGGCAACACGCTGCCGCCGGCCAACGCGACGCCGACGCGGGCGAAGGCGCCGCGTCGGCAGCCGACGCTCCACCCCAACAACGTCCGCAAGCTCCGGCAGGCGGCGATGATGAGCAAGGCGGAGCTCGCACGGCGGGCTGGCGTGTCGCCGCTGACGATCAATCGGGTCGAGTCGGGCTGGCCCTGCCGGATGGACACGAAGCGGAAGATCCTCGAGGCGCTGGGGCTCTCGCCCTCGGCCCGCGAAGAGGTCTTTGGTCCCGACCCCGAGGCGAGCTGAGGCTCGCTCGGGGGATCGATGCTGCCGCCGCGCGCCGCGACGCCGCCGCCCTGGCCGGTCTTCCTCACCGGGATGATGGGCGCGGGGAAGAGCACCGTCGCGCGCCTCCTCGCCGACGCCTGGGGCGTCCCCTGGGTCGACCTCGATCGCCGGATCACGCGGCTCTTCGGTCGGACGATCCCGGCGCTCTTCGCCGACGGTGAGGCGAGCTTTCGTCGCTGTGAGGGGGCGGCGTTGCGCTCGCTCCTCGCCGAGCCAGGGGTGAGCGCCCGCACGCTCATCGTCGCCACCGGCGGCGGCGCGGTCGTCGATCCGGCGAACCGTCAGCGGATGGCCGAGAGCGGCACCGTCATCTACCTCCGCGTCGACGTCGACGTCCTGCTCGCGCGTCTGCGGGGCCGCGAGGTCGCAGGTCGTCCGCTCCTCGCCGACGTCGGCCTCCGCGAACGCCTCGACGCGCTGCTGACCGCGCGCAGCGGCGCCTACGCAAGTGCGGACGTGGTTGTCGACGGCGACGGAGCGCCGCAAGATGTGCTCGGCCGTCTGGTTCGAGCCATCGCGGCGGGTAGCAATGAGTGAGCGCTCCTCGATCCCCTCTGCGCCGCGCAAGCGACCGAAGCCCCTGGCGATCGACGTCCGGGTCCCGGCGCAGGCCCTCTCGTATCCGGTGGTCGTCGGCTGCTGCGTCCTGAGCCGCCTCGGCGAGGAGCTGCGGCAGCGCCACGGCAGCGCCAGCCGGGTCGCGGTGATCTCCGACGACCACGTCTTCCCGCTCCACGGCGAGGCGGCGATCCGCTCGCTCGAGGCCCAGGGCTTCGCGGTCACGCCGGTGGTGGTCCCGGCCGGCGAGGCGAGCAAGCAGGTCGCGGTCCTGGTCGACGTCGTCGATCAGCTCCTCAAGGCCGGCCTCGGCCGCCGCGACGCGGTCGTCGCCCTCGGCGGCGGGGTGATCGGCGACCTCGCGGGCCTCGCCGCCGCGCTCTTCATGCGCGGGATCCCGGTGATCCAGTGCCCGACCTCGCTCCTCGCCCAGGTCGACGCGTCGGTCGGCGGCAAGGTGGCGGTCGATCTGGCGGCGGGCAAGAACCTCCTCGGCGCCTTCCACTTCCCGCTCGCGGTCCTCATCGACCCCGAGCTCCTGGCGACCCTCGACGACCGCCAGCTCGCCAGCGGTCTCGCCGAGATGCTCAAGCACGGCGCGCTCTTCTCGGCCGAGCACTTCCAGCACCTCGTCGACGCGGCCGACGCCTTCTTCGGCCGCGACTACGACGTGATCGCCCCGCTCATCGCCACCTCGGTCGGCCTCAAGGCGGCCTGCGTCGGCCGCGACCCCTGGGAGCAGAGCGACGCCGGCAAGGGGCGGGTGCTGCTCAACTTCGGTCACACCCTCGGGCATGCGATCGAGGCCGCCTCCAACTACGAGCTCGCCCACGGCGAGGCGGTCGCGCTCGGCATGCTGGCGTCGGCCCGGGTCGCCCGGGCCAAGGGGATCGCCGGCGCCGACCTCGAGGTGACGCTGCGCGACGCCTTCGCGCGCCTCCGCCTGCCGACTGACCTCGACGTCTGGCTCAGCGGCGAGCGGGGGGCGGCGGTCGAGCGGATGCTCGGTCAGGACAAGAAGCGGAGCGGCGGTCAGCTCTCCTTCGTCGTGATCGCCCGCCTCGGCGAGCCCTCGGTGCTCTCGCTCCACGTCCGCGAGCTCCTCGCCCTCGCGCGCCGCAGCGGCTAGGCCGTCTCGCTCGCCTCAACGGTGTTTCGCCGGCCAGCCAGCGACGATGATCCCTGCGCGAGAGCCCTGGCGTTTGGTCGATCTTCGTCAGCGCGGTCGGGGGCGCGCGATCGCTGCGTTCCGCCGCGCCTGGGCCCGTGGCGGCCGCAGAGGCCCGCGCCAGCGCCTGACGGGCGGGTGTGAACGCCAGAGCGCGGAGGTCCCCGCGGCGCCGTCATCGACGTTGCCAGGCTTGACCGGGCGCGTCCCGGTCTGACACCCTCTAGCGGCGCTCAGGCAACGCGCGCGCCCACGACCATGATCGCAGAGACCCTTCAAAAGATCGTCGAGTCCACGCCGGGAGCCCAGGGGGCCATCTTGATGGATGCGGACGGCATCGCCATCGACCAGTACATGGGCGACGGCAACGCTGACGTCGAGACCATCGCCATGGAGTTCTCGGCCCGCTTCGCCGAGCTCCGCAAGGCCGCCCGCAGCCTCGAGCTCGGCAAGATCGCCGACATCACCCTCAAGGCGGAGCGGGCGACCATGGTGGTCCGCTTCCTCGGCGAGTTCTACATCGTCCTGGTCCTCGACACGAACGGCAACATGGGCAAGGGGCGGTGGAAGCTGCGCTCCTCGGCCGCCGAGCTGCTCGAGTTCCTCTGAGCCGGCGGCGATGGCCACCTCCCGGCCCAGGGTCGCGGTCATTCACGGACCCAACCTCAATCTCCTGGGGACCCGCGAGCCGGAGGTCTACGGCACCCTCACCCTCGCTGAGCTCGACGCCTCGCTCATCGCCCTCGGCGACGAGCTCTCGGTCGACGTCGAGTGCCAGCAGCGCAACAGCGAGGGCGCGATCATCGATCTCCTCCACGCGGCCCGCGGGCGCGTCGGCGGCGTGATCATCAACCCCGGCGGCTACACCCACACGAGCGTGGCGATCCACGACGCGATCAAGGCGATCGCGGTGCCGACCGTCGAGGTCCACCTCAGCAACACCTACCAGCGCGAGGCCTTCCGCCAGCGCTCCCTGACCGCCGCCGCCTGCGTCGGCGCGATCATCGGCCTCGGGGCCGCCTCCTACCACCTCGCGCTTCGCCACCTCGCCGCGCTGCTGCGCGCCCCCCAGGCATAACCGCACGGAGCAACCATGCCAGCCGATCCCCCAGGTGACTCCACGCTCCCGGACCTCCGCTACATCCGCGAGCTCGCCCGCGTCTTCAAGAACTACGACCTCGGCGAGATCGAGATCGAGGCCGGTGACCAGCGGATCCTCCTCCGCCGCGGCGTCGGCGAGATGGCCGGGCCGGTGACGATCGCCGCCGCCCCGGCGCCGGCCGTCGTCGCCCAGGCGGCGCCCGCTCCGGCGGCGCCCGCCCCGACGGCCGACGCCGGCGAGAGCGAGGGCACCTTCATCACCTCGCCCTTCGTCGGCACCTTCTACCGCTCGTCGAGCCCGGAGACGCCGGCCTTCGTCCAGGTCGGGGCGACCGTCACCAAGGGGCAGATCCTCTGCATCGTCGAGGCGATGAAGCTCTTCAACGAGCTCGAGGCGGAGTTCCCCTGCGTGATCGAGGAGATCCTCATCGACAACGCCCAGCCGGTCGAGTACGGCGCCCGCCTCTTCAAGGTCCGCAAGCTGTGAGCAAGTCGATCCGCAAGGTCCTCGTCGCGAACCGCGGGGAGATCGCCCTGCGGGTGATCCGGGCGTGCCGCGAGCTCGGGATCCGGACGGTCGCCGTCCACTCGACGGTCGACGAGCACGCCCTCCACACCCGCTTCGCCGACGAGGCGGTGTGCATCGGCCCCGGCCCGGCGCCCCAGAGCTACCTCAACATCCCCAACCTCCTGGCGGCGGCCGAACTCTCGGGCGCCGACGCGATCCACCCGGGCTACGGCTTCCTCTCCGAGCGGGCCGACTTCGCCGAGATCGTCGAGCGCTGCGGGATGACCTTCATCGGCCCGAGCGCGGCCCACATGCGGGTGATGGGCGACAAGATCTCGGCCCGGGCGACCGCGCAGCGGGCTGGGGTGCCGATCCTGCCGGGGACCGGCCTGCTCTCCAGCGCCCTCCAGGCGCGAGAGGAGGCCGACAAGATCGGCTTCCCGGTGATCATCAAGGCGTCCGCCGGCGGCGGCGGTCGGGGGATGAAGATCGTCCGCGATCCGGCGCTCCTGGCCCGCACGCTCGAGACCGCGCAGGCCGAGGCCGAGGCCTCCTTTGGCTGCGGCGACGTCTACCTCGAGCGCTACGTCGAGAGCCCCCGCCACGTCGAGATCCAGGTGGTCGCCGACACCCATGGGGGGGCGATGCACCTCCTCGAGCGCGAGTGCTCGGTCCAGCGCCGCCACCAAAAGGTCGTCGAGGAGGCCCCCTGCGCAGTCCTGAGCCCGCGCCTCCGCGCCGAGATGTGCGAGGCGGCGGTTTCTGTGGCAAAGGCGATCGACTACCATTCCCTCGGGACGGTCGAATTCCTCCTCGACGGCGACCGCTTCTACTTCATGGAGATGAACACCAGGGTCCAGGTCGAGCACTGCGTGACCGAGATGATCACCGGGATCGACCTCGTCCAGGAGCAGATCCGGCTGGCGACCGGGGAGCCCCTGGCCCACCTGGACCGCGAGCACCGCCCCCGCGGGCACTCGATCGAGTGCCGGATCAACGCCGAGGACCCGGTGACCTTCGCCCCCCGCCCGGGCACCATCACCGCGCTCCACTTCCCCGGGGGCTTCGGGGTCCGGATCGACAGCCACGTCTACCAGGGGTACAAGGTGTCCCCCCACTACGACTCCATGCTCGCCAAGATCATCGTCCACGCGGCGGACCGCGACCGGGCCATCCGGCGGATGAGGCGCACCCTGGAGGAGTGTGTGATCGAGGGGATCAGCACGAACTTGCCGCTACACCGGTGGTTGTTCAAGCAAGAGCCCTTTGTCTCTGGTAATTACGACACTCATTTCCTCGAGTCCGCGATGGACCCCGAGGCCGTTCGACGCGAGGCCGATGCGCTCGTCTGAGAAAGGGTGAGACGGAGGGGTGGCGTTCAATCGAGAGAGAGCTCTGGCAGCGGCCGCCAAGTACGCCGCCCGTGGTCAGCATGACCGGGCCGCGCGCGAGTACCAGGCGATCGTCGAGGCCGATCCCAGCGACATCCGCTCGTGGGTGATGCTCGCCGACTGCCTGGTCCGGGCGGGCGACAACCCGGGCGCGATCGATCGCTTCAAGAAGGTCGCCGACTTCTACTCCGAGAACCAGGAGCCGACCAAGGCGATCGCGGTCTACCGCCAGATCCTCAACCTCGACGCCGGCCGCCTCGACGTCCACATCAAGGTCGCCGAGCTCCTCCATCAGATCGGCCGCACGGTCGACGCGATCGCCACCTACGAGTTCGTCGCCCAGTCGTACTTCCAGGCCGGCAAGGTCGGCGAGGGCCTCGAGGGCTTCCGGATGGTCGCCGAGCTCGACGTCGCCGCGGTCGCCAAGCGCCTCCGGGTCGCCGAGCTCTACTCCCGCGAGGGTCGCAAGGACGAGGCGGTCGAGCACTTCCGCCTCGCCGCCCAGCGCCTCCTCGCCGACCACCGCTACGACGACTTCATCCGGGTCGCCGAGCGCCTCCTCTATCACAAGGAGAGCGACGTCGACATCCTCCGCGAGCTCGCCGAGATCTACCTGGTCCGGGCGAAGGAGCCGCGGCGGGCGCTGATGAAGCTCAACGGCCTCCTCCGCCTCGCGCCCAGCGATCCGGTGGGCCTCGAGCTCCTCGCCGACACCTTCGTCGCCCTCGGCAAGCAGGACAAGGCGGTCAGCGTCGCCGTCGAGCTCGCCAAGGAGCAGCGCAAGCACGACCTCGAGGGCAAGGAGCGGGCGGCCCGGGTGCTCAAGAAGGCGCTCGGCTGGAGCCCGGAGAAGCCCAAGGAGCTCCAGAAGGCGCTCAAGGAGATCGAGGCCGAGCTCAAGGTCCTCCGGGCCGGCGAGCCCGAGGTGCTCATCGATGTCGCCGAGGAGGAGGAGGACGACCTCGAGCTCGACGTCGACATCGAGGAGGGGGCGCCCGAGGAATTTGGCGAGGAGGAGGAGGAGGAGGTCGGCGAGGACGGCTACGACGCGAGCATGAGCGAGGCCGACAAGCGCCTCCTCGAGTCGCGGGTCTACGTCCGCTACCGGATGCACGAGCATGCGCTCCACCACCTCGGCGGTCTCCTCGACCTCGAGCCGGGGAACGTCGACGCGCTCGAGCTCCAGGCCGATGTCCTCGACCGGATGGGCCGCCACCGCGAGGCCGCGGACATCTATGTCCGGCTCGCGCAGCTCGTCGGCGACAGCGACGGGGCGCGGGCCGAGCTCTTCCTCGACCAGGCGCTCGCGCTGGTCCCGGACCACCCGACCGCGTCGATGATGTCGAGCGCGCTTGAGGCCCTCGGGCGCGGCTCCGACAGCCGCCGGAAGATCGCCGCTCGCGAGGTGACGCCGACCCCAGCGCCAGCGCCAGCGCCGAAGCGCGAGGCCACGCCGCCGCCGAAGCGAGAGGCCGCGCCGCCGCCGAAGCGAGAGGTGACGCCGCCGCCGAAGCGAGAGGTGACGCCGCTGCCGAGCCTGCCGCCGAAGCGGGAGGTGACGCCGCTGCCGAGCCTGCCGCCGAAGCGGGAGGTGACCCCCGCGCCTGGACCGGTACCCGAGCCGAGCGCCGACGCGGCGACCACACCACAGCGGGCGGTGACTACCGACGACTCCGGTCTCCTCCGCTTCAACGCGCCGAAGAAGCGGCCGCCGCCGCCCCCCGGGGGCCGCGGTCGCGGGAACCGGGGCGGTCGGAGCGGGCGCCAAGGCGGTGAGAGTGACTCGTCGGAGGGTGAATTAGAGACCCTGAGGGTCTCTAGACGTCCGAGTGAACCTGCTCCGGCTGCGACACGTCAGCCTCTCGAGGCCGAGGCCGACGTCGAGGAGCTCTCGAGCGCGCTGATCGTCGCGGAAGACGTGAGCGCGCTGATCGAGGACGCCGAGGAGCTGCCGAGCGCGCTGATCGTCGCCGAGGAGATCGTCGCCGTGGCCGAGCTCGAGCCCGAGCTCGAGGTCGCGGCGGAGCCCGAGCCCGAGGTCGAGCCGGAGGTCGCGGCGGAGCCGGAGGTCGCGGCGGAGCCTGGAGCCGGAGGTCGCGGCGGAGCCGGAGGTAGCGGCGGAGCCCGAGACGGAGGTCGCGGCGGAGCCCGAGCCGGAGGTCGCGGCGGAGCCGGAGACCGAGACCGAGACCGAAGAAGCCGAGAGCGAGGCGCGGCGCGGACCGCCGCCGCTCGGCTTCCTGCCGACCCGGACGCGCTCGCGCGGCCTGCCGACCCGTCGCGCGTCGCGGCGACGCGACGGCAAGCCTGCGCTCCCGAGCAAGCGCGAGGAGGTCGCCGAGGCGACGCCCGAGGCCGTTGAGCCGGAGGCGACGCCCGAGGCCGAGGAGCCGGAGGCGGTCGCCGAGGCGGCGGAGCCGATCACCGAGGCTGAGCCCGAGGCGCTCGCCGAGCCCGAGCCGGCGGCCGAGCCCGAGCCCGAGGCGCCGGTCGAGGCCGAGGAGGAGGCCGCGGTCGCGGCCGAGGAGCCCGCCGAGCCGGAGGCGGAGGAGCCCGCTCCCGCCGACGAGCCCGACATCAGCGACGAGCTCGAGGAGCTCCGCTTCTTCGTCGAGCAGGGCTTCGACGACGACGCCTCGTTCACCTATCTCGAGCTCTCTCGCCGCTACCCCGGCCACTCCGCGCTCGCGCCCTACGCCGAGCGCTTCGGCGGCCTCGCGGCCGCTGAGGAGGGCGGGGCGGCGCCGGTGCTCCTCGACGAGTCGGAGTCGGAGGAGGACGCGCTGATGGGCGGCCTCGAGGCCCCGGTCTTCGACTTCGAGGAGAACGACGAGGAGGACGACTTCCTCTCGTCGATCTTCGACGACCCGGCGCCCACGCTGAGCCGGAACAAGCCGACCGAGCCGCCGCGCGCCCGCGCCGAGCTCGAGGGCCAGGCCGACGCCCGCACGCTCTTCGACCTCGGCACGGCCTATCGCGAGATGGGCCTGGTCGACGACGCGATCGTCCAGTTCCGCCAGGCCTCCCGCGATCCCCAGTGGAAGGCGAAGTCGCTGGTGATGATGGCGAGCCTCCACCTCCACCGCGGCGAGATCCCGGCGGCGATCGCCGACCTCGAGGAGGCGGTCGCCTTCGCGGTCACCGACGACGAGCGCAGCGAGGCCCGCTACGAGCTCGGCGTGATCTATCAGGTGATGGGTGAGGAGGCGAAGGCGGTCGCGGCCTTCGAGGGGGTCAAGCCCGGCTATCGCGACCGCGACGAGCGGCTCGCCCAGCTCACGGGCTGACGACCTCCGGGGCCCCCAGACGTGGAGCCCCGGCGCCGGGGTCCGCAGGGGCGTCTTGGCGGCCGTTTTGGGCAGGCGCAAATTGCGCGAATGCCCCTGTGATCGCCGCTTGTGAACGCTGGCGCGCTCTGTTACAGCAAGCGCCCCCGAAAGCGACGACGATGGAAAGCCAGATCGAGAAGATCAGTGCGGTCGAGTACCGCGTGCGTGTTGAGATCCCGTGGGAGAGCGTGTCGCCGCGGCTCGACGCCAAGCTCCGCGACCTCCGCAAGAAGGCGAGGCTCCCGGGCTTTCGGCCGGGCAAGGTGCCGCCCCAGATGATCGAGCGCCTCTTCGGCAAGAGCGTCCGCGACGAGCTCGCGCGTGAGCTCGTCGACGAGACCTTCCAGGACGCGGTCGTCCAGCACTCGAAGGTGCCGCTCACCCAGCCGGCGCTCGAGAGCAACGACCTCGCGCGGGGCCGCCCCTTCACCTACTCGGCCCGCTTCGAGGTGCCGCCGGAGATCGAGCCGAAGGAGTACACCGGCGTCGAGGTCCGCCGCCGGCCGGCGATCGTCGACGACGCGAAGGTCGACGCCCAGCTCAAGGCGAAGCAGGACGAGCTGACCGAGATCCAGCCGCTCCCCGAGGGGATCGAGCGCACCCAGACCCAGGCCGGCGACGTCTGGACGATCGACATCGAGGGGTCGATCGGCGACACCCGCATCTCGCGCAAGGATCACTCCTTCGTCGTCGGCGACGAGGCGAGCGAGCTGGTCCCGGGCCTCCAGGCGATCGTCGCCGAGCTCCCGCTCTCGGCGGTCGGCACCTCGCGCGAGGTCCGCTTCCTGCCGACCCAGGAGCGGATCCGCAGCGACCTCCGCGGCCAGGACGCGGTCCTCACCCTCGGCTTCCGCGAGGTCCGTCAGAAGGTCGTGCCGGCGCTCGACGACGACTTCGCCCGTGACACCGGCGAGGCCGAGAGCATCGACGAGCTGCGGGCAAAGTTCGCCGACGCGGTCCGCGAGGAGGACAAGGAGCAGGCCGAGCACGAGGCGCGGCAGCGCCTGGTCACCACGCTCCTCGAGCGCAACGACTTCGAGGTCGCGCCCTCGCTGATCGCCCGCGAGGTCGAGGCCCAGGTCGACCTCTTCAAGCGCCAGCTCGCGCAGCAGGGCCTCAGCCTCGCCCGCGTCGGCATGAGCGAGGCCCAGCTCGGGCAGCAGATGCGGCCGCAGGCGACCTTCAACGTCAAGGCCTTCCTCCTCCTCGACGCGATCGGCAAGGCCGAGGCGATCAACGTCACCGAGGACGAGCTCAATGAGGAGCTCAAGAAGATGGCGGAGGAGTCGAATCAGAACATCGACCGCATGCGGGCGACGATGGAGAAGAACAACCAGATCCTCCTCCTCCGCGCCCAGATCCGCGAGGCGAAGATCCTCGACTTCCTGATGGAGAAGGCGATCGTCACCGAGGCGCCGGATCCGACCCCGGAGGCCGAGGCTGGCGGCGAGTCTGGCGCATCCGAGGAGGCCGCCACCTGAGCCGCCTGGCCGTGTGATTTTGGCCACCCGGATCGCGTCGCCGCGGCGACGCGCGGGGAGCCACCGAGGATGGCGCTGCGCGAGAGCGGGCGCCGTTTTCTTTGGCGCCTCGGCCCCCTTGCATCGTCGGGCGGCGGCGGTCACCATGTCGGGGACTCCTGCGGAGACTCTATGAACCCAAGGAAGAGCGACGACGTCATGACGACGCCGATGGCGAACATCCCCTTCGTGATCGAGCAGACCCACCGGGGGGAGCGCTCGTGGGACATCTACAGCCGCCTCCTCAAGGACCGGATCGTCTTCCTCGGGACGCCGGTCAATGATCAGGTCGCCAACGTGATCATCGCCCAGCTCCTCTTCCTCGAGTCCGAGGATCCGGAGAAGGACATCACGCTCTACATCAACTCCCCCGGCGGGGTCGTCACCGCCGGCCTCGGGATCTACGACACGATGCAGTACGTGCGGCCGGACGTCGCCACCTACTGCATCGGCCAGGCGGCGTCGATGGGCGCGCTCCTCCTCGCCGGCGGCGCGAAGAACAAGCGCTTCGCCCTCCCCAACGCGCGGATCATGATCCACCAGCCGAGCGGCGGCGCGCAGGGGCAGGCGACGGACATCGAGATCCAGGCGCAGGAGATCCAGCGCCTCAAGCAGATCCTCAACCAGATCCTCGCGGACCACAGCGGTCAGTCGATCGAGTCGATCCTCCGCGACACCGAGCGCGACAATTTCATGTCCGCCGAGACCGCCAAGAAGTATGGCCTCATCGATGAGGTGCTCGTCCGCAAGCGGAACCCAGACCAACGGTGAACCTCGATGTCCTCGAAGCGCGACAACAACGGCAACCTGAGCTGCTCGTTTTGCGGCAAGAGCCAAAAAGAGGTCAAGAAGCTGATCGCGGGGCCTTCGGTCTACATCTGCGATGAGTGCATCTCCCTCTGCAACGACATCCTCGCCGAGGAGGTCCAGAAGGAGGAGCGCTCCGATCGCTCGGGCAAGATCCCGAAGCCGAAGGAGATCCGGAAGATCCTGGACGACTACATCATCGGCCAGGAGCTCGCGAAGAAGATCATCTCGGTCGCGGTCTACAACCACTACAAGCGGATCAACGCGAAGAAGGTCACCGACGAGCCGGAGCTCCAGAAGAGCAACATCCTCCTCCTCGGCCCGACGGGCTCGGGCAAGACCTTGATGGCCCAGACCCTCGCGCGGATCCTCGACGTGCCCTTCGCGATCGCCGACGCGACCAGCCTCACCGAGGCCGGCTATGTCGGTGAGGACGTCGAGAACATCATCGTCTCGCTCCTCCAGAACGCCGACCACGACGTCGAGCGCGCGCAGCGGGGGATCATCTACATCGACGAGATCGACAAGATCGCCCGCAAGGGCGAGAACCCCTCGATCACCCGCGACGTCTCGGGTGAGGGCGTCCAGCAGGCGCTCCTCAAGATCCTCGAGGGGACGATCGCCAGCGTCCCGCCGAAGGGCGGCCGCAAGCACCCGCAGCAGGACTTCCTGCAGGTCGACACGACCAACATCCTCTTCATCTGCGGCGGCGCCTTCGCTGGCCTCGAGAACATCATCGACCACCGCGTCTCGAAGAAGACGATGGGCTTCGGCACCGAGCAGCACCCGAAGAAGGAGCAGCGCCACTGGGAGCTCCTCCAGCAGGTGCAGAGCGAGGACCTGATGAAGTTCGGGCTGATCCCCGAGTTCATCGGCCGCCTCCCGGTCATCGCCCCGCTCCACGAGCTCGACGAGGAGGCCCTGGTGGCGATCCTCACCCAGCCGAAGAACGCGCTGGTCAAGCAGTACCAGCGCCTCCTCGGGATGGACGGCGTCACCCTCAAGTTCACCGACGAGGCGCTGCGGGCGATCGCCGAGAAGTCGCGGGCCCAGAAGGCCGGCGCCCGCGGCCTCCGGACGATCCTCGAGCGGGCGATGCTCGACGTGATGTACGAGATCCCGAGCGCCGCCGGCAACATCCGCGAGGTCCTCGTCAACGAGGAGACGATCGCCCAGGGCAAGCAGCCGGTGCTGGTCTTCGCGGCGAACGCCGAGGAGCCGAAGAAGGAGGCCAGCTAGCGGTCAAGGTGGCCTGGCCGATCGGTCAGGTTCGTCGCTTGGACGCGAGGGGCGCCGCGGGAGACCGGGGCGCCCTCGGCCTTCAGAAGCGCCGACCCGCGCTCATCGCCGCCTGGGTGCGCAGGCTCCCGAGCTCACTCGGCGCGCGCGTCCGGACCCGCGCTCATCGCCGGCTGGGTGCGCGGGCTCCCGAGCTCACTCGGCGCGCGCGTCCGATCCGCGCTCATCGCCGGCTGGGTGCGCAGGCTTCCGACCACGCGGTGCGGGCGCTCCGCGTGGGCTGTCCGGTCTCACTCGGCGCGCGCGTCGGCGATGAAGTCGTGCGTGCAGCCGCCGCTGTACTCCGGGCCGGAGGGTGACGCTCACGTTCAGCTCGAGACGTCCCTGGTGGAGGCTTCCGAGGACGAGCGCGCTCCCTCGATCGGCCTTCCGTCGGCGACGCAGACGCAGCTCGGGGCCTGGAGGCCGTCGCCGAGGCGGCCGCCCTCGTAGCCCTCGAAGCGGAGGGTGCAGAGGCCGTCGAGATCGGCCTCGAAGACCGGGTTGCCGGCCGACTCGCCGACCCTCCGGATCGTCAGCCGGGCGCCGCTGCGGGTCTCGCCGCCGGCGTGGTGGGTGACGTCGGCGACGAGGTCGCTCTCGCTGCCGGGGCGGAGGTTGGCCATCCGCGAGAGCTGGTTGTTGCTGTCGAGGGTGCCGACGTGGGCGCCGGGGAGGCGGTCGAGCTCCGAGCCGCAGCCGAGGGCCACGAGAGCGACCAGGGGAGCAGGGGATGCCGCGCGCTGCCAGGCCGACGCACCGCGTCAGGGTAGCAGGTCGTCACGCCACGCGAGCGCGCGCGAGGGCACGCGCGCGCGCGCGATCTCCGGCCGCGCGCGCCTCAGTGCTGGAGCGTGTCGACGCTGAGCTTGCCGCCGCCGTTGATCGACGCCTCGTCGCGCCGGGCCTCGAGGAGGCCGCTGGTCCGGAGGACCCACATCTGGCGGGTGGCGACCACGTCGTCGCTCTCGCGCGCGGTGATCTCGATCAGGTTGTTGCCCGGGGTCAGCGGGACCTCGGCGTCGAAGGCGAGCTTGCCGCTCTGGGGGTCGGCGGCCGCCTGGTAGAAGACCTTCTCCTGGTGGCCGAAGAGGTTGCGGGAGGGGTTGTAGACCGTGATGAAGACGTCGCGGAGCGCCTGCTCGTCGCTCGCCACGCCGTCGAGGCGGATCGCGTCGCCGTCGACCTGCGTCACCTGGTTGTTGAGGACGATCGTCGGCGGGCTGACCGCGAGGACATCCTGCACCTTGGTCGCCTTGTTGCCGGCCTTGCCGCCGGTGCGCACGCCCTCGGAGCGGGCGAAGGCGACGTAGCCGGGCTCGAGCTGGACCCGGTACCAGCCGGCCTCCGCCTGGCCGAGGAGCTTCATCGTCGCCCCGGACTCGGCCCGGGCGACCACCCGCGGCGGGCCGATCGGGCTGGCGTAGAGGTCGACCGGCGCGTCGGCTACCAGCGCGCCGCCGGCCTGGGCGAAGGTGATCGTCGGCTCGGCCACCGGGAAGCTCAGCTTCTCCCCGAGGGTGACGCCGATCTTCGCGTCGGAGACCGAGAGCTGGAAGTCGGCGCCCGCCTTGCTCGGCGCCTTGCGGACCTCGAAGTCGAGCTCGACCACCCGCGACTCGCCGGGCGCCATCTCCTTGAGCTGCTCGCGGCCGCTGTGGAGGAAGATCGCGTCGCCGACGAGGTTGCGGAGGTTGACCCAGGCGTCGAGCGCCTTGCCCTCGCCGGTGTTGGTGACGTGCACCCGCAGGCGCACGCGCTCGCCGATCTGGAGGGCGCCGTCGCCGTTGCCCTTGATCTTGCCGCCGGCCGCCGGGTCGTCGATGAGCTGGTAGCCGTAGGCGAAGAGCGGGCGCGGGAGGCCCTCGGAGGAGATCTCGAGCTCGGTCTGCGAGCCGGCGGCGAGCTTCGCCCCGTGGGTCTCGTGGAGGTCGAAGGTGATCTGGTCGGTCCGCGAGAGCTCGTGCTCGGAGACCGAGAGCTTGAGGGTCGCGCTCTTGCTCTGGCCGGGCTCGATCTTGCCGAAGAGGAGCTCGCGCTCGTCGAAGTAGGAGTAGTCGCTGTCGGAGATCCCCCAGACCTGGTAGGCCGGCGCCTCGCCGACGTTGGTGATCGTCATCGTCAGGACGCCAGCGTCGCCGCCGCGGATCTTGTTGCCCGGGCGGTCGGTCTTGATCGAGACCTTGAGCGAGGCCTTTTTGCCGTCCTCGGCCGGCGGGCTGGCGCTCCAGTCGATCCCCCGGGTGGAGAGCGCGCGGGCGATCCGGTCGGCCTCGGCGCGCCCCTTGGAGGCGACGAAGTCGTCGAGGCTGGCGAGGATCCCGTCGCGGCTCGAGGTCGGCGCCCAGGCGACGAGGTCGCGGGCGAGGCGGACCTCGGGATCCTCGAGGGCGCTCTCGGCGGTGACCTCGTCGTTGCTCAGCGGCCGCCGGCGCCGCTCCTTCTCCTTGTCCTTCTCCTTCTTGTCGTTGGTGCCGACCGAGCCGTAGGAGAGGAAGAAGAGCGGCCCGGCGGTGATCTTCTGCGAGGCGTCGACCTTCTTGTTGGTCAGGCGGGAGGCCAGCGCCTCCTCGCGGACGAGGTCGAAGCGCTTGCGCCCGTGGTAGGCGATGTACTCCTCGCCGACGTAGACCGGGATCGTCTCGAGGTCCGGGCTCACGCCGACCGACTGGATCGAGATGTCGCCGGGGGTCAGGTACTGGGCGATCGTCAGCTTGAGCGCGAGCTCCTTGTCGCCGATCTTGCGGTCGTTGAGGACCTGCACCGAGCCCTTGCCGAAGGTGCGGCGGCCGACGAGGACCGCGCGGCCGAGGTTGCGGAGGGCGCCGGCGACGATCTCGGTCGCGCTCGCCGAGCCCTGATCGACGAGGACCACCAGCGGCACGTCCGGGAAGTCGTAGCGCTCGTCCGCCCGCATCTCCTCGCGCGGCGACGAGGGGCCGACGGTCGAGACGATCGTCCCGGAGCCGAGGAAGGCGTCGGCGACCTCGACCCCCGCGGTCAGGAGGCCGCCGGGGTTGTCGCGCATGTCGAGGACCACGCCGCGCACCCCCTCGCGCTCGAACTCCGCGAGCTTCGCCCGCAGCTCCTTGCCGGTGGTCTGCGAGAAGTTGCGGTTGAGCTGGAGGAGGCCGACCTTGACCGGGTTGCCCTTGGCGTCCTCGGCCGGCAAGACGGTGCCGATCACCGAGTCGAGGGTGATCTTGTCGCGGGTGATCACCAGCTTCTTCGGGCGCTCGCTCCCCTCGCGGCGGACGTGGACGGTGACCGTGGTCCCGGGGGCGCCGCGGAGGTGATCGACCGCCTCCGAGAGGCTCATGGTCACGGTCGACTCCTCGTCGATCTGGACGATCCGGTCGCCGGCCTGCATCCCGACCTTGTGGGCCGGGGTCCCGTCGATCACCCGGATCACGGTGATCATCGCGTCGCGCATCCCGACCTCGATGCCGAGGCCGCCGAAGGAGCCCTTGGTGCTCGTCCGCATGGTCTCGAAGTCGTCGGGGCGGAGGAGGTTGGAGTGGGGGTCGAGGGTGGTGAGGACGCCCTCGACGATCGCGTACTCGGCCGCCTGCTGGGCGGCCTCATCGAGCTCGGTGTGCTTGCGGATGAAGCGGAAGACCTCGCGCATCCGCTTGCCGACCGCCCAGATCGCCTCGATGTCGCCGACCGAGAAGTCCTTCTCGGCGGTCCCGACCCGCACCCGCACCTTGCCGGGGCGCTCGGGGTCGCCGATCGGCTGGACGAGGACCTGGGGGATCGCCTGCTCGAGCCCCTCGAGGCCGGCGATCGCCATCCGCTGGGGGTCGATCCGCTCGGGCTCGACGTAGTACTTCGACACGTTGAAGAGGGTCCAGTCGAGGACCCGGAGCTCGGAGGCGTCGTAGCCGACGTCGAGGCGCTCCGAGCCGCGGATGTCGCCGCTCCGCCCCCCCGCCTGGCTCTCGCCGGCGGCGGTCAGCCCGAGCGCGACCAGGAGGGCGCCGAAGACGACGGCGGCGGTGGAGGAGGAGCCGGGACCTTGCTTCTTGCGCGCGCTCACGAGGCTCCCAGTCTATCGGCGCCCGGGCCAGGGGGCCACCCGCGGGGCGCAGGGCCGCGCTGGGGGGCCCCCTGGGGCCGGCGCGCGCAGGTTGCGGTCGCCGGCCGCCGGCCCGGGGTTACCCTCGGCCGGCCGCCGACGTACACTCGCCGCCCAATGTCAGAGCGCAAGCGGAGCGGCGCCGACGAGGGGCGCAGCGGGGCCGAAGAGGTCGTCGTCGAGGTCCTCCCGCGGCCCCGCAAGGCCGACAAGGCGGGCAAGGCGGGCAAGGCGAGCAAGGTCGCGGAGGCCGAGGACGCGGAGCGCCCGGCCGCGGCCGTCGAGGGCGAGATCGTCGAGGATGAGCCCGAGGCCGAGGAGGGCGACGAGGCCCTCGCCGACGTCGAGGTCTCGGACGACGACCTCGCGGCGATCGAGACCGAGATCATCCGCGGCGCGGCCGCGAAGGCGCCGGCGGCCGCCGAGACGAGCATCACCGCGCTCGCCCGCCGCGACCCGATGGCCGCCTACATGGCCGAGGTCCGCCGCCACCGCCTCCTCACCCGCGAGGAGGAGTACGACCTCGCGGTCCGCTGGGTCGAGCACGGCGACACCGAGGCCGCGAAGAAGCTGGTCACCTCCAACCTCCGCCTCGTCGTCAAGATCGCCCACGACTACCGCCGGGCCTACCAGAACATCCTCGATCTGGTGCAGGAGGGGAACGTCGGCCTGATCCACGCGGTCAACAAGTTCGACCCCTACCGCGGGGTCAAGCTCTCGACCTACTCCGGCTGGTGGATCCGCGCCTACATCCTCAAGTACATCCTCAACAACTGGCGGCTGGTGAAGATCGGCACCACCCAGAACCAGCGCAAGCTCTTCTTCAACCTCCGCAAGCAGCGGGCGAAGCTCAAGGCCGCCGGCGTCGACCCGACCCCGGAGAAGATCGCCGAGGCGCTCGACGTGTCGACCGCGGAGGTCGTCGAGATGGAGCGGCGGATGTCGTCGCCCGACCAGTCGCTTAACGCCCCGCTGGGGCAGGACGACGGCGACGGCGCCCGCACCCGGATGGACGTCCTCGAGGACGACCAGGCCGATCCGGCCGCCGACGTCGAGCAGCGCGAGTTCAAGGAGATCCTCGCCGAGAAGCTCCAGCGCTTCGGCGCCGAGCTCGACGGGCGTGAGCTCGAGATCTTCAACGACCGCCTGATCAGCGACGAGCCGGTGACCCTGCAGGAGCTCGGCGATCGCTGGGGCGTGAGCCGCGAGCGCGCCCGCCAGCTCGAGAAGCGGATGGTCCTCCGCCTCCGCAAGTTCCTCCAGTCGGAGCTCGGCGACGCGGTCGAGATCGCCCTGGGTCACGAATGAGCGGCGCCCGCGGGACCCTGGTCCTGGTCGGCACCCCCCTCGGCAACCGCGACGACCTCTCGCCGCGGGCCCGGGCGGCGATCCTCGGCGCCGATCTCCTCCTCTGCGAGGACACCCGCTCGCCGCTCCGCCTCCTCGGCGAGGGGGTCGTGCTGCCGCCGCGGATCTCCTGCTTCGTCGCCAACGAGGGCGAGCGGGCGCCGCTCCTCCTCGATCGCCTCGGCCGCGGCGAGCGGGTGGTCTACGTCTCCGAGGCGGGGATGCCGATCTGGAGCGACCCCGGCGACAAGCTGGTGCGGGCGGCCCTCGCGGCCGGCTTCGAGGTCGACGTGATCCCCGGGCCGACGGCGGCGTCGGTCGCCCTCTGCCTCTCCGGGCTCGACGCCCGCGAGGTCCGCTTCGTCGGCTTCCCGCCGCGGGGCGGCCGCGAGCGCGCCGAGCTCCTGGATAGCCTGTCCCAAGAGACAGCAACGGTGATCTTCTACGAGGCCGGCAACCGCACGGCCGAGCTGGTCCGCGACCTGGCGAAGGCGCTCCCCGACGCGGCCCAGCGGCCGCTGGCGGTCGCCCGCGAGCTCACCAAGCTCCACCAGGAGGTGCTGCGGGGGAGCGTCGCCGAGCTCGCGGCGAGCATCGAGGGGGCGCTCCGGGGCGAGGTGACGGTCGTCCTCGGCGGCGCGCCGGCGACCGCGGCCGAGGCCGCCGATCCCGCGCAGACGGCCGCGAGGGCGCTCTGGGAGGCCCTCCAGGACCCGGGGCTGCGGCCGCGGGCGAAGGCCAAGCGGATCGCCGAGCTCACGGGGCTCGACGCGCGGGAGATCTACGCCGCGCTCAGCCGCGACGGCGGCTCCTGAGCGCCGCGCTGACTCGCCGGCTTCTCAGGGGAAGACGAGGTCGACCGTCTGGGTCCCGGGGTAGGTGATCTCGGCCTCGACCGCGCTCGCGTCGATCGTCCCCTGGCCGTCGACCATGCACCAGCCCTCGGGGCCCGGCTCGCACTCGCAGGTCCCGGAGGCGCAGGCGATCGATCGCCCCGCCCGCGCGCTCACCTTGAGCTCGCCGCTGATCTCGACCTGGCGCTGGCAGGCGCCGCCGTCGGGGAACATCGCGCACGCCGGATCGACGCAGGCGCCGGGGATCGTCGCGTCGGTCCACGCCCGGCCGTCCCACGCCGGCGGCGAGTAGGTCGCGCCCGCGGCGATCTTGATCGGCCGCGGCTCGAAGGGGGGCCCGGGATCGCAGGCGCCGCAGATCGGGTTGCCGTCGATCAGCTCCTCGCAGGAGAACGACGCGCTGCAGACCCCGCCGAGGTCGAGGAGGGTCGCCGACGCGACCTCGAAGAGCTCGAAGGGGCGGGTGTTGAAGTAGCCGTCGCCGGCGGGGCGGCCGATCTCGAGGAAGAGCGGCTCGGCACCGTCGTTGCGGATCCGGACGCTCAGGGCCTCGCCGGGCGCCGCGTCGCGGAGATCCTCGCAGACCTCGCCGCTCTCGCCCTCGGTCCCGGCCTCCGCCCCCGAGCAGGCGGTCATCGTCAGGCAGAGGAGCGCGGCGCGGAGCGAGGGTCTCGGGACCATGCGGCGATCCTACGTCAGGCGGGCGGCAGCGCGGCGAGCCAGCGCTGGATCGCCGCCCGCTGGCTGGCGTAGTGGGGCGCGAGCGGGGCGAGGCGGGCCTCGGCGCGGCGGCCGGTCGCGCGCGCCTCGGCGATCTCACGCCGGGCCGCGTGGACCCGCGCGTTCAGGAACTCCGCCCGCGCGAGGTCGGCCTCGCCGAGCTCGTGGCTGGCGGCGAGGATCGGCGCGGCCCGCTCGAGCTCGGCGCGGGCGGCCTCGGGGTCGCCCTCTTCGAGGTCAAGCGCGGCCAGGGAGAGGAGGACCACGCCGACGTGGGCGTGCTCCGGCCCGAGGGTCTCCTCGAGGATCTTCAGCGCCCGCGCGCTCGCCTCCCGCGCGCCCGCCAGGCCGGCGCGGCCGCGGGCGTCGCCGATCACCAGGTGCGCGTAGCCGGCGAAGAGGTGGTCGGGGCCGAGGCCGGCGCCCGCGAGGATCCGCAGCGCGCGTTCGCCCTCGGCGAGGCCCTGCTCGAGCTCGCCGCGCTCGACGTGGGTCGATCCGAGGTTCACCAGGGTGAGGGCGACCAGCGGGTGATCGGGGCCGATGAGGCGCTCCTGGAGCTCGAGCGCCTGGGTGAATTGGGCGAGCGCGCCGTCGAGGTCGCCCTCGGCGAGGAGCACCGTGCCGAGGCTGTTGCGGGTCATGGCGACGTCGGGGTGGACCTCGCCGAGGTCGCTGATCAGGGCGTCGATCGCCGCGCGGTGGGCCTCCTTGGCCTCGGCGCGGCGGCCGAGGTAGTTGAGGATCACCCCGCGGTTGTTGGCGATCGACGCGAGATCATGGGGGCTCGCGCCGAGGCTCGCGGCGAGCGCGGCCGCCTGGTCGAAGGTTGCGAGCGCCTCGGCGTACTCGGAGGCCTGGCTCTGGAGGGCGCCGACGTAGTTGAGGTGCTGCATCCGCAGGTCGTCGTTGCCGGTGCGATCGATGAGCCCGGCGGCGACCTTGATCCAGCGGCCCGCCTCGACGCGGTTCGAGAGGTAGTAGCCGTAGAGGTAGACCAGCGCGTTGGCGGTCTCGGCCGCGTCGTCGTCGGCGTCGCTGGCGAGCGCGTGGCCGAGGGCGACGAGGTAGGCCTCCTCGGCGGTCGCCATGTCGCCGAGGTCGGCGGCGAGGCGCCCCTCGAGGCCGCGGACTTGGGCGAGGAGGCGGCGGTTGGCGAGCGCCTCGGCGGCCGTGAGGATCGGCCGCAGGTGCTCCTGGGCGTCGGCGAAGCGGCCGGCGTTCGCGCTCGCCCGGATCCGCATGAGGTCGCGGGTGATCGCCTCCGTCTCCGCGCGCGCGGCCGCTGACGAGGTGCCCGGGGAGAGGCGCGCGAGGTAGGCGAGATCGGTGCAGCGCTCCGGGCGGGGGAGGGTCCGCAGGAGGTCGTGGATCCGCTCGACCACGCCGGCGTCGGCGTCGATGATCGTGTCGATCACCGCGCTCGCGCCGACCAGGTGGCGCTCGAGGCAGGTCTCGCGGAGGTCGAGGAGCTCGGGCGTGAGCTCGCCGCGGAGGTGGGCCGCCTCGCAGGTCGCGGCGTGGGTCTCGCGCCAGCGGCGGGCGAAGTCGTCGAGCGTCGGGTCGCTGCGCTCGGCCGCCCGCTCGGCCGTCGGCGCGCCGGTCGCGAGGATCGCCGCGCGCACCCGCTGCCTCGCCTCGGCGAAGCGGGCGGCGACGGCCTCCTCGGGGGCCGCGCAGGCGGCCTGGATCGCCGCGCGCTCGCCCGCGCGCCAGCGCTGGGCGCCGACCAGGCCGCCGACCAGGGCGATCCCGAGGGCGCCGCCGACGAGCCAGCGTCGCCGCGCCCGCACCGGATCGCGGGCGAGGGCGGCGAGGAGCGCGGCCATCGACGGCCAGCGCTCGTCCGGGTCGCGATGGAGACCGCGGGCGAGGATCGGGAAGATCCAGCGGGGTACGCGGCCGGCGCTCGGGGCCTCGAGCTTACCGCCGACAACCTTGAGGCGGAGCTCGGCGAGGGTCGCGCCGGTGAAGGGGCGGCGCCCGTAGAGCGCCTCGAAGAGCGCGGCCGAGAACGAGTACTGGTCGCTGCGGGCGTCGGCGGCGAGGCCGAGGTGCTGCTCCGGGGCCATGTAGGCCGGCGTGCCGACCAGCATGCCGGTGCGCGTGAGGTCGACCGAGCCGTCCTCGCTCCGCAGCGGCAGGCGCGAGTCGCCGAGCTCTCCGGAGCTCAGCGCGGGCGTCGCTTCGCCGGCGTCGCCGCGGGCCTCGCGGGCGAGGCCGAAGTCCGAGATCTTGGCCCGTCCCTGGCGATCGATGAGGACGTTGTCGGGCTTGAAGTCGCGGTGGATCAGGCCGACTGCGTGGGCGGCGATCAGCCCCATGCCGGCCTCGCGGAAGATCTCGAGGATCGCGCCCTGCTCGCGGGGGGCGGCCGCCATCCACTCGCCGAGGGTCTGACCCTCGATGTACTCCATCGCCACGAAGACCTCGCCGCCCTCGGTGGTCCCGACGTCGTGGACGTGGACCACGTTGGGGTGGGAGAGGCGGGCCATCGCCTGGGCCTCGCGGAGGAGGCGGGCGCGGGCGTCGGCGTCGCGGCGCTCGCCCAGGAGGAGCTTGATCGCCACCTTGCGGTCGAGCTCGGGGTCGTAGGCCGCGTAGACGATCCCCATCCCGCCGCGGCCGAGCTCATCGACGATCAGGTAGCGATCGATCCGCAGCGCCCGCTCGCGGAGCCCGGCGCGGGCGTCGGCGTCGCGGAGGGTCGCCGCCTGATCGCCGGAGGCGGCGATCGTCGCCTCGAAGCCGTCGCTCTCGCCGCCTCCCATCGCCGCCGCCGCCGCCCGAGCCCCAGGCTAGCACGTGGGGCGCGGCGGCCGGGCGCCACGCTCGCTGTCTCTTGAGTCATGTCGTCGACGGGGCGGCGCGCGCCCGCGCGCGCGCGCGCGCGCGCGCGCGCCGGCCCCTCGCTTCGCCCGCCCGCGCGTCGGCGAGGCGAGCAGCGCCTCGCCGCCCGCTCTCCGAGCCACCTGCTCACAAGGCCAGACGAAGAAGACCCTCGCCGGCGGCCCGGCGAGGGTCTCGAACGTGGCGTGGCGCTGGGCCGCGGCCGCGAGCTAGAACGTGAGCAGGAAGCGGAAGTAGCCCATCATCGTCCACACGTCGTCCACCAGGTAGCGGCGGCCGACGTTGTCGATCACGTCGCGGCGGACCGGGTTGACCTCGGCGGTGCCGGCGTCGACCCGCTCCGGGTCGCCGCCCGCGACCGCGTCCGCGTTGCCGCGGCCGGCCATCGAGATGAAGTGGCGGGTGTCGGTGACCGCCTGGACGCCGAGCTGGAGCGACGCGAACTTGCTGAGCTGGGCGTTGATGCCGCCCCGGAAGCCGAAGGTCGCGAAGTCCTGGAGATCGGTGATGCCGTTGAAGCGCTCACACCCGGTCGACCCCGAGCCCTCGATGTAGTTCGGGTCGTCGGGGTTGCTCTTGGCGTACTGGACGACCTTGTTGATGTCCTGCTGGGTGCAGGCGCCGGAGGCCGGGTTCGAGGTGCCGACCAGCGCCGGCGAGTCGGAGAGGAGCTCCCACGCCTCGGAGTAGCCGCGGCCGTTGTACTTGAGCTGGGCGAGGCCGCGGAGCTCGACCGCGAAGCGCTGGGCCTTGGCCTTGCGCTCGAAGGGGACGATCTCGGTGCCGAAGGAGACGCCGACCGTCGACTGCGGGTTGATCTTCGACTGGGCGCCGAAGCGGCTGTAGTTGCGGAACTCGGTGTTGCCGGCCCGGATCCCCTGGTACCAGTAGGCGGTGAAGAAGGGATCGAGGAAGCGGTAGCGCCGCGAGAGGGCGGTCCAGACCCCGAGCTCATGGATCCCGCGGCCGACCCGGTGGTTGCCCGCGGGGTCGTCGTTGATGATGTCGCGGGAGAAGGTCATCGGCTTGCCGACCGCGAAGCGACCCTCGAGCCCGAGGATCCAGGTCGGCATGTGCGAGAGCCGGTTCTGGTTGAGGATGCCGATCTTGAGGCCGGCGTGGATCTGGTCGATGCCCCGGCGGGTCGGCGCCTTGAAGATCGTCTCGGTGTCGGCGCCGCCGAAGTTGCCGTAGGGGTTCGAGGTGTTGGTCGCGTCGAAGCCGTCGCGGGGGATGATCCCGTCGCGGATCGAGGTCGAGTTGGTGTGGTTGACGCAGGTCGCCACCGGGTTGGTCGCGTTCACCTGGTCGGGGTAGATGCAGGGATCCGCCTCTTGATCGAAGGAGTAGTTGCGGGTGTCGTTGACGACGACCGGCAGCATCGCGTAGATGGCGATGTCCTTGTAGAGGCCGATCTCGACCTTCGGCAGCACGGTGTGGCGCTGCTGGCGATAGAGCAGGTCACGGGCGATGTGGTTGGTGGTCCCGTCGCTCCACTCCCGGAGGATCGCCGCCTTCTTGAACTCGAAGTCGTAGCCGACGCCGAAGTGGAAGTCGAAGGGGTTGCCCTCGTCAAAGGAGCTCGCAACCCGAGTGACCTCCGCCGCTGAAGCGGTCGAAGAGATCCCGAGGAGAAGGCCCACAACGGGCAGCAAGCCGCAAACTTTCCGCATATCGGAGCACCTCAAGAGGGGGTCGCTGCACGCTACCAGCGCGTAGGCGCGTGCGTCAACATTCAGGGGAGGGCAGGAGCGGGCGCGATGGGCCGCGTAGGCGGGCTTTTCCGGTCCCTCAGAGGGGCTCGGAGGGACCGGATGCGCGGTCGCGGGCGCTGAATTTTCGTCCAGGGAGGGGGAGGGATCACCGTCGGATCTGGGGGTGAGCTGGGACCGATCCGGCGTGATCTGGATCGGCGAGGGCTACGACGACCGCCCCTCGTCCGCGCTCTCGCGGAGCCCCAGCTCCTTCATCTTCGATTGAAGGGAGCGGCGGCTGATCCCCAGGAGGCGGGCTGAGCGGGTGACGTTGCCGTCGGTCTTGGCCAGGGCGTCGCGGATCAGGGCCTCCTCGACCAGGCGCGAGCCGGCGCGGACGGCCTCCTTGAGGTCCAGCCCGAGCATCGAGAGCGGCAGGCGGATGTAGCGGGGCTCACCGTCCTCACTCGCCTCGGGCTCGCGGGCGCTCGCGGCCTGGGGTGCGGCCTCCGCGTCCCCCTCGGTGTCGTAGGACTCCGGGAGATCGTCGAGGTCGATCGACTCCCCGGAGGCGAAGAGGACCATCCGCTCGATCAGGTTCTCGAGCTCGCGGATGTTCCCCGGCCAGGGGTAGCGCTCGAGCGCGGCCAGGGCGGGCCCGGTGATCCCCTGGACGTCCTTGCCGAGGCGCTCGTTGCAGCGGCGGATGAAGTGCTCGATCAGGAGCGGGAGGTCCTCGATCCGCTCGCGGAGCGGCGGGAGGTGGATCGGCACGACGTTGAGCCGGTAATAGAGGTCCTCGCGGAAGGAGCCCTCCTTGACCGCCTCCTCGAGGTTGCGGTTGGTCGCCGCGACCAGGCGGACGTTGACGCGCAGGGTCTTGACCCCGCCGACCCGCTCGAATTCGGACTCCTGGATCGCCCGCAGGAGCTTGACCTGGCTCTCCTTGGGGATCTCGCTGACCTCGTCGAGGAAGAGGGTGCCGCCGTCGGCGAGCTCGAAGCGCCCCGGGCGCGAGGAGATCGCTCCCGTGAAGGATCCGCGCTCGTGGCCGAAGAGCTCGCTCTCCACCAGCCCGGAGGGGATCGCCGCGCAGTTCACCCGGATGAAGGGCTGATCGGCGCGGGGCGAGCCGAGGTGGAGGGCGCGGGCGACCAGCTCCTTGCCGGTCCCGCTCTCGCCGGTGATCAGGACGGTCGACGGGCTCGCGGCGACCGTGTTGACGATCTCCCGGATCGCGGCGATCGCCGGCGAGCGGCCGACCATGCCGGCGTGGACGCAGGGGTCGATGCTCGCGCCCTGCTGGCTGTCGGCGGCGCTCACCGGCTCGGCCGCGGTGACCGAGGGCCCCGAGCGCTCGCGGGTGGCGATCGCCTTCTCGACGACCTGGTGGATCTGGTCGCGATCGAAGGGCTTCTCGAGGTAGTCGAAGGCGCCGAGCTTGACCGCCTCGACCGCCGAGTCGACGGTCCCGTGGGCGGTCAAGAGGATCACCGGGAGGTTGGGCTCGTGGACCGCGAGCGCCTTGAGGAGGCCGATCCCGTCGAGGTTCGGCATCCGGAGGTCGGTGATCACGACGTCGAAGGTCTTCGGCGGGGACGCCCGCACGCGGGCGAGGGCGGCGGCGCCGTCGACCTCGGCGTGGACCTCGTAGCCCTGCTGGCGGAGGAGCGCGCCGAGGACCTTGCGGAGGTTGGGCTCATCGTCGACGAGGAGGATTCGGGGCTGATGTTGGGACACTCTCACGCGCCTGGGGAAGCGGGTTGGGGCTCGATCGGCAGGACTACGGTGAACTGAGCGCCGCCGTCCTCGGGGGTCGTGACCTCGATCGCGCCGCGGTGATTTTCCACGATTCTCTGGCTGATGGGCAGCCCGAGGCCGGTTCCGCCGCTCTTGGTCGTGTGGAAAGGCACGAAGAGGTTGGTGAGGGTCGCGGACGAGAAGCCGGGGCCGTTGTCACGGACCGTGCATGTCACGGCGTCGCCGCTCGCCAGGCCGCGCCGGCGCACGCCGAGGCTGAGGCGGACGATCCCCGGGGGATCGAGGTTCATCACCGCGTCGATCGCGTTGCGAACGAGGTTCAGGAGGACCTGGCGGAGCGCCTCCGCGTCGCCGCGCACCGGCGGGAGGAGGGGCGGCGCGGGCGCGACAACGACCCGCTTGCGGCTCTCCTCGTCGAGGAGGCGGACCGTCGACTGCACGACCTCGGCCATGTTGACCGCGCTCATCTCGCCCTTGAAGGGCCGCGAGTAGCGGAGGAACTGGGTGACCACCCGGTTCAGGCGGCCGACCTCCTCGACGATGATCTCGAGGAATTCCTTCGTGTCGGGATCGACCTTGGTGACCGCCGGCTCGACGAGATCGACCGCGCCCTTGATCGCCCCCAGCGGGTTGCGGATCTCGTGGGCGAGGCCCGCGGCCATCTCGCCGAGGGCGGCGAGGCGCTCCCGCTCCTTGCGCTGCTCGTAGACCGCGGAGTTCTTGATCATCACCGCGGCCTGGGCGACCACGCCCTCGAAGAGCTCGACCTCCTCGCGCGAGAAGGGCTCGAGGAGGCGCTCGTCGTCGACGAAGAGGACGCCGAGGAGGTCGGCGTCCTCGCCGTCCTCCTCCGCTGGCGCGCGCCAGAGGATCGGCAGGGCCAGGCTCGCGCCGATCGTCTTGAGGGTCTCGACGATCTCCTCGAGCTCGGCCTGCTGCTCGCGGTCGGCCCGGTCGCGCTCGCGCTGGGCGACGTCGCGGAGGAGCGGGCCGCGGCCCCGCAGGCGATCGATGAGCGGCCGCCGGGTGATCGGGTCGAGGCGGACCACCGGCATCGGCCCGATGTGCCCGCGGAGGATCAGGCTCCCCTTGCGATCGACGAGGTAGAGCGCGCTCCGGGTGACCCGCCCCGATCCCTCGAGGGTGTCCATGATCACCTGGACCATCTCGTCGGGGTCGATCAGGTTGGCGAGGCGGAGGCGGAGGCCGCCGAGGATCGAGCGCAGCGCGGTCCGGTCGCGGAAGAGCCAGCCCTCGATCCGCCGCTCAAACTCGGCGCGCATCGGGTCCATGAGCACGAGCACCGCGAACGAGGCGACGACGATGTTGAAGAGCTGGAGCGAGCGGTAGCCGTCGAGGCTCGCCGGCACCCAGAGGAGGAGGAGCGCGTAGACCAGCGAGACGACGATCACCAGGACGGTCATGCTGGCGATCCGGCCGGCGATCTCCGGGAGGTCGAGGAGGCGCTCGCGGACCAGGGTCTGGGCGACGAAGTAGAGGTAGACCGCGGTGACGATCGGGCCGATCGCCGGGATCCCGGGGGAGCCGAAGAGGAGGGCGATCAGGGTCGCGTAGAAGAGGTAGCGGAGGCGGGGCGCGATCGCGGTCCCGGCGGCCGCCCGGGCCGCCCGCCACATCCGGCTGGCGGCCCAGAGGAGGCCGCCGATCACGTAGGTCGTCAGGGCGATCCGCTCGACCACCCAGGCCGGCTCGCTGGTGATCTCCGGGAAGATCAGCGCGCCCGCCTGGGCGACCAGGAGGAGCGACAAGATCGGGCCCTGGACCAGCCCCCGCCGGGTGGTCCCGCCGAGCCCGGGGACGAAGCGCGAAAAGGTCCGGTCGGCGGTCCAGGGGAGGAAGAGGGAGATGATCTCCGCCAGCCAGGAGAAGAAGACCCGGAGCTGCGGGAAGCCGGCGAAGAAGAGCGCGAGGTGGAAGAGCCCGAGGTTGAGGCAGAAGGTCGCAAAGAGGACGAATTGCTCGCGGCTGCGATCGCGCAGGAAGACCGAGATGCCGATCGCAAAGGCGACGGTGGCCGCCAGGAGCGAGCTGAGGCTCTCGTAGAGGATGCTGCCGGCCACCGGCGGGGATGGTAGCGCGGACCCGGCCAGCGCAATTTGCGCATAGAGCCGATCTCTGGCCAAGGGCCGCGGCGTCGTGGCATCCTGCGCCCATGGCTCCCGCGCTGATCGACAACGAAGCCCGCGCCCAGCAGCTCGCCCGGGCGATCGCCTCGGACATCCAGCTCTACAACAAGCAGAAGATCGAGGAGGCCCTGAAGGCCGACACCTTCTTTGACGCCCTCCAGGAGGAGCTGAGCGAGGGTCGCGATCTCTTCCGCGGCCGCGTCACCCCCGAGCTCTTCCGCAAGAACTTCTACGACCGGGCGATCGTCGACCGCGTGATCAAGCCGATGGCGTCGCTCAAGACCCCGATCTGGTAGGTCCGGCGATTCATCTGCGGCTCGATGAGGCCGCGTTCGGCAAGCGCCTTGACCTCGCACTGGTCGAGGCGCTCGCGGGACGTGGCCTCGAGTGTTCGCGCTCGCAGCTCCAGCGGGCCTTCGAGGTCGGCGGCGTGCGGGTGCGCGGGCGGCCGGCGAAGGCGTCGCTGCGGGTCGACGCGCCGCTCGAGGTCGAGGTCGAGGTGCCGGCCGACGAGGCGCCGGCCGAGGCGGTCGCCGAGGATCTGCCGCTCCGCGTGGTCTACCAGGACGACGACCTCCTGGTGGTCGACAAGCCCGCCGGGATGGTCGTCCACGCCGGGCCCGGGCATCCGCGCGGGACCCTGGTGAACGCGGTCCTCCACCACCTCGGCGCGCGGGCCAGCGATCTGCCGGTGCTCCCGGGCAACGACGCGACCCGGCCGGGGATCGTCCACCGCCTCGATCAGGACACCAGCGGCCTCCTGGTGATCGCCCGGAGCGCGCCCGCGCAGGAGGGGCTCGCGCTGCAATTCCGCGAGCACACGATCCGCCGCGAGTACCTCGGGATCGTCGTCGGCGAGCCGCGCTGGACCGAGCTCGAGGTCGAGACCGCGCATGGACGCGATCCCCGGGATCGCCGGCGCTTCTCGCCCGAGGTCGGCGAGCGCCGGGCGATCACCCGCGCGAAGGTCGAGCGGCGGCTCCGCGGCGCGGCCCTGGTCCGCTTCACCCTCGCGACCGGTCGCACCCATCAGATCCGCATGCACGCCCGCCACCTCGGGCACCCGATCGTCGGCGACGCGCTCTACGGGCGGACACCGGCGGATCCGCGGCTGCGGGCGCTCGCCGCGGGTCTCGGTCGGCACGCGCTCCATGCGGCGATCCTCGGCTTTGAGCAGCCGATCCGCGGGGCGTGGCTCGAGTTCGAGTCGCCGCTGCCGCCCGAGCTCGCGGCCCTGCTCGAGGCGCTCGGCTGATCGCCAGGCTCCGGGTTGTTGCCTCGTCAGGATCCACGCGCTAAGGCGGGGCGGTGATCGAGCGCGCGACGATCCTCCCTCCTGAGCTCACCCACGGCTTCACCGATCGCCGCGGCGGGGTGAGCACGGGCCGCTTCGCCACCCTCAACTTCGGCCGCAAGTGGGGCGACGATCCCGAGGCGCTCGCGGTCAACTACCAGCGGGTCGCCGCCGAGGGGGGCTTCTCGCTCGAGACTCTCTGTCTCGTGCGCCAGGTCCACGGGGCGGCGGTGCTGCGGGCGGCCGAGGTCGACGCGGCGAGCGAGGCCGACGCGATCTGGTCGCGGCGCGGCGATCCGCCGGCGGTCGTCGGGGTGCTCACCGCCGACTGCGTGCCGGTGCTCCTCGCCGACGCCGACGCCCGGGTCTGGGCGGCGATCCACAGCGGCTGGAAGGGGACCGTCGCCGGCGTGGTCCCGGCGACCGTCGCCGCGCTGGTCGCCGAGGGGATCGATCCCGGCTCGCTGCGGGCGGCGATCGGACCCTGCATCGAGCTCGCGGCCTTTGAGGTCGGGCCCGAGGTCGCGGCCCTCTTCCCCGAGCGCTTCGTCGACGCGGCCTCCTACGCGCGGCCCCACGTCGATCTCGTCGGCGTCGTCCGGGCCCAGCTCGAGGACGCTGGCGTGCGGCCACAAATGATCGAGCGCGTCGGTGGGTGCACCCACAGCGACGCGCTCCATTACTTCTCATATCGCCGCGACGGCGCTGGGATCGGCCAGCACCTCGCGTTCATCGGCGCCCGGGGCCAGGGCTAGGGGACCAGCCCCGGCGCGGCGACGAGGGCTACTCGCCGGCGGGGGCCGCAGCGCCCTCGACGTTCATCTCGCCGTACTTGTCGGCCATCGTCGACTTCTTCGCGCCGAAGAGGCCCATCAGGCACCAGCTGAAGATCCAGACGAAGAGGAGCGCGAAGACTGCGAGGAGGATGAGCTGGGAGAGGGAGCCGACGTCGGTGACCGGCGGCTTGACGGCTTCACGCTCCCACTTGTTGTCGGCGATCTCGGCGGCGGACATGACACTGCTCTCCTGGCGGGGCTGAAGGGGAGCCCTACCAACCTCTGCAAGCTATCACGGGCTTTGGCGGGGCGACAAGCGGGGGGCCGCGATCCCGCGGGCTGCGGCGGCTCCGGTCCAGGGCGGCGCAGGCGGTCGCGGGCCCCCGGGCGTCGGCCGCGCGGCCTCGACCCCAGGGCTCCAGCGGGGGGCGATCTCCACCTCCTGGCTCCGGAGGCGGGCGGGCGGCGGTGCGCGGTCGCTAGCGCTTGCCGCCGTTTGGCGCGAGGAGCTCGATCCCGTAGGAGGGCAAGAGCTCGCCGTTCAGGGTCTGGAGCTCGGTGAGCGCCTGGAGGTAGTCGATCTGCGCGCGCAGGGCGTTGGCCTCGGCGAGCGCGAGCTCGTCCATCCGGAAGAGCACGTCGTAGGAGGTCGAGCGGCCGACCGCGTAGCGGGCCTTCTCGGCCTTGAGGTTCTCCTCGGCGAGCTCGACCGAGAAGGCGGTGACCTCCATCCGCTTGGTCGCCGTCCGCAGCGAGTTGGCCGCCCGGATCACCGCGGTCGAGACGTTGCGCTGGCTGGCCTTGAGGTCATTTTCGGCCTTGCGCAGCTCGAGGAGCACCCGCTGGTGGTTCGCCTTCGGGGTCCGGTTCTGGACGTCCCAGGTCAGGCTCAGCTGCCCGCTGATCGTGTAGTCGGCGAGGAGCCCCTTGTTGGCGATGTCGTCGTTGAAGAAGTTGGTGAAGGCCTCGCTCCAGGTCCCCTTGGTCCCGGGGTCGCCGGTCTGGTCGTTCGAGACCTTGTCGATCGACCGTCCCTGCGGGGAGAAGGTCCCCTGGATGTCGAGCTGCGGCAGGCGCTGGTTGGCGGCGACCAGCTCGTCGATCCGCTTGCTCGCCAGCGAGAGCTGGATCTGGCGGATCTGCGGGTTGGCGTCGAGGGCCTGGCGGATCTCGGCGCGGACGTCGACCGGCCGCGGCTCGAGCACCTGGGGATCGGTGGTCGCCTCGATCCCCAGGACCTCGCGCTCGGCGATGTCCTGGCCGAGGAGGGTGCGGAGGTTGAGCGAGCGCTCGAGGAGCGCGTTCTCGGCGAGGAGCACGTCGCTCTCGCGGAGCGCGAGGGTCTGCTCGATCGACCGGCCGTCGAGGGGCGAGCGGCGACCGGCGGCGATCTCGGCCCGGGTGCGGTCGAGCTGCTCGGCCGCCAGCGACGCGGCCCGCCGCTTGTTGTGGAGATCCCGCTGCGCGTACACGACCTCCCAGTAGGCGAGGATGATGTCGTGGACGACGTTCTGCGCGGTGATCATCCGCACCGCCTCGGTCTGCGTCTTGGCGATCTTGGCGCGGTCGATGTCGGCGCGGTTGACCCGGAGGCCGGCGCCCTTGAGGAGCGGCTGGGTCAGGGTCAGCGTCGGCGCGATGATGTAGGAGCCGAGGGTGGTGGTGCCGGCGGCCGCGTTGAAGAAGTTCCGCGGCTGGTTGCGCAGCGATCGGGTGAAGTCGATGTTGAACGAGACCGTGCCGCCGGTCTCGAGCTTGCGGCGGAAGCCCGCGCTCGCGGTCAGCGAGCGGTCGCCGGTGCTGAAGACGATCGCCGAACCACGCTGCGGGGTCTTGCTCAGCGAGCCCCGCATGCCCGAGGTGATGAAGACGTCGTAGGCGCCGACCGCCGCCATGATGTTGGTCTCGGTGATCGCCACGTCGTAGGCGTTGTTGGCGAGGTCGACGTTGGTCTCGAGGGCGATCTTGAGGACGTCCGAGAGGGCGATCTGCTCGCTGGCGAAGGGCGCCTCGGTCTCGTACTCGAGGGTCGGCGTGTCGACCAGCGGCGGCGCCTCACCCTCACCGAGGTCGGCGCTGGTCCCCGGCGCCATCCGGGGCGAGCGGCTCGGCGGGGCGATCGGCGTGGTCGGCGGCGGCGTCGTGGTCGTGGTCGTCGTCGGCCGGGTCTGGCTCGGCGAGATCCCGGGGCTCGTCGTCTTCGGCGGCTCCGGCGGGGTCGCACGACCCGGGTTCCCGCCCGTCGGCAGGCCGGTCCGGGGATCGATCGAGCTCGCGTCGGTCGCCGGGGCGACGATCGCGAGGGCGAGGGCGGTGGTCAGGGCCGTGAGCACAGGCTTTGAGCTTAGGGCTGATAGCGCCGGGGGCGTCTGCGGTCAAGCGCTCGCCCGGCCGTGAGCCGGCGCGCGCGGGGCTGGGCGAGCGCTTGGACCCCAGCGCGTCCGCCTGGGTTTTCCCCGGGGCAGGGCCGGCCTACGGGCGCCCTGTGAGTTTTCGGCCGGCGGCCGGCTGCGGCGTCCTCGCGCGCGGGCACCCCGCTCAGGGCGCGGGCTCGAGTTGCAGCCGCAGCCACCACCAGTCGACCCCCTGTCGGCCGTCGCGGAGGACGTAGAAGAGCGTCGCCGCGTCGCCCTCGGGCCGCTCGGGCTCCTCCTGATCCTCGCGGGGGAGGAGCGACCACTCGTTGTAGCTCTCGGGGTCGTCGCTGATCCCCGAGAGGAGGTCGCCCCAGGAGACGAACCAGCGGCCGGAGTAGTCCTCCTGGCGCTCCTCGGAGCCGCCCTCGCCGTTGTTGACCTGCACCGGGTAGGTCTGGAGGTCCTCCTCCGGGGCGATCGTCGTGAACTGGATGACGTCGCCGAAGGCCGCCGAGATCGTGTCGCCGGGCGCGAGATCACCGACCTCGGTGGTGCTCCCGTCCTCGTGGACGATCACCGCCGAGAAGCTCTGGATCCGCGGGTTGCGGTCGCCGTCCGGGACGTCCTCGGGGGCCGGGAGCTCGCCGACCAGCTCGGGCGGGAGCTCGACGCCGAACATCGACGCGAGGAGGAGGAGGCGCTCGATCGGCCCGATCGACACCCGCTGGACCGCGTAGACGCAATCGTTGGGGACGTCGGTCTCGCCGCCGAGGAGGGCGTCGGCGCACTCCCGGGTCGAGGGGCCGCCGTCGAGGTGGCCGATCATCGTGACCTCGACGTCGCCGCCGGCGAGGAGCGAGGTGGCGAAGGGGATCGTCAGGTCCTGGAGGCCGTCGGCCGAGCCGTCGTCGGGGATCACGCAGGGGCTCGGCGGCTCGGGGAGCGACATCGCCATCGGGTCGAGGTCGAGGAAGCTCGGCACCGGGCAGGTGGGGATCGACGGGAGATCGGTCGGGAACGCGCCCTTGAGGCAGGCGAAGAGCCCCTCGATCGCCTGGAGGTTGCAGGCGATGTAGATCGGCTCGATCGTCGCCGGGTCGACCGGCCCCGAGGGATCGACGATGAAGGGGGTGAGGCGGACCTGCTCGAAGGGGAGCGCCTGGCAGCGGACGGCGGCCGCGGGGTCCTCGGGGAAGAGCGGGGTGATCACCTCGGTGCGGATCGCCAGCACCCGGGTCGAGGCGATCCGCCGCGAGCTCGGCAGCGGGTCGCCGCAGCCCGCGAGGACGCCGCTGAGGGCGAGCCCCGCGGCGACGATCCCGGCGTGCTTGCCCGCGCTCCGCATGGCCTGACGATAGCGAATCATCGGCATCGGCTACCACTCCAGCTTGAGGCCGATCGACGGCAGGATCGGCAGCGAGGTCACCGGCGCTGAGGCCTGGTAGTTGTACGAGTAGTTGATGAACTCGGTGTTCTGGGCGTTGTAGATGTTGAGGACGTCGAGGTAGGCGGTGGTCGTCAGCCGGCGGTAGACCCAGCGGCGGTCGACGCGGAGGTCGAGCTGGTGGAAGGCCGGCACCCGCGCGGAATTGCGCGGCCCCGTGAGGGCGATGTACCCGTTGGTCGACGCGTCGTAGACCGCCCCGATCACCGGGGTCGTCGGGTTGCCGGAGACCAGGCGGAAGCGGGCGCCGATCTGCCAGCCGTGCGGGAGCTTGTAGGAGGCGATCGCCGTCAGGATGTGGGTCTGGTCGAAGTCGAAGAGGTAGAGATCCTCGCCGGGCGCGTCCTGCCGGAGCGAGCGCATCAGCGTGTAGCTCAGCCAGCCGAAGAGGTTGCGGGTGAGCGCCTTGCGGGCGAGGAGCTCGCCGCCGAAGATGTGGCCGATCCCGGTGTTCGCCCAGAGCTCGGGCCGAAGGGTGCCGCCGGCGTTGCTCAGCACCGACGACGGCGCGGAGAGATCCCAGAGGTACTTGTAGAAGCCGGTGATCTCGAGGGTGATGTCCCGCTCGAATTGGTGGGCGACGCCGAGGCTGGTGTGGACCGAGCGCTCGGGGCCGAGGCGCGGGTTGCCGAAGACCTTGTCGAACTTGAAGGGCGGGTTGGGGGCCTGGGAGTAGATGCCGACGCCGCCCTTGATCGAGGTGTTGTCGGTGACGTCGAGGTTCCAGCGGAGGCGGGGGTCGACGGTGGTGTCGTAGAAGGGCTTGCCGTAGATCGTGAGGCGGGCGCCCGGGAAGAGCGTGAGGCGCTCGCCGATGCCGATCGCCATCGTCGTGTAGAGGGCGGGGTAGATCAGGGTGCCGTCGCCCTTGGTGGTCGCCGATTGCCCGCCGGTGCCGCCGGTGTTCGGGTCGCCGGCGAAGGTCGGCGCGGTGATGTCGAAGCTGTAGAAGTAGCCGACGAACTCGGTGCCGAGGCGGAGGCTCGCGCGCTTGGCGAGCTGGCGGGCGAGCTCGGCGCGGCCGGTGAGGGCGTCGGAGGTGACGTCGAAGCGGGCGGCGTCGGCGAGCGCGATCGAGGCGAAGTCGCGGCGGTACGACGGCGTGACCATGAAGTCCCAGGCGCCGATCCGCTTGGTGTACGAGAGGTCCGCGCGGTGGAAGAAGATCGTCGTGTCAAAACGATTGCGGTCGTCGACCTGCATGTCGTTTTGGTTGTTGAAGACCAGCGAGGTCCGGTCGTCGGAGCCGAAGACCCGGGCCGAGAAGTCGCCGCCCGAGATCGGGTAGTCGAAGAGGACCTGGTAGTCGTAGTAGCGGGGGGCGACCGTCAGGTTGAGGCCGGCGTCGGAGGGGATCGCCTTCGAGAGGACGAAGTCGATGTAGGAGCGGCGGCCGCTGAGGATCAGCGAGCCCTTGCCGAGCTTGGTCTCCGCCAGGATCCCGGTGTCGAAGAGGTCGGAGTCGATGTAGCCGTGGAAGCCGTCGGTCCGCCCCTTGCGCGGCGCGACGTTGATGATCCCGCCGATCGCGTCGCCGTAGCGCGAGTCGAAGTTGCCGGGGATGAAGTCGATCTGGGTGAGGATGTCGGAGTTGAAGACCGAGGTGATCCCGCCGAAGTGGAAGAGCTGGGGGATCTCGTGCTGCGCGAGGTAGACCGCGGAGTCGCCGGGGGCGGAGCCGCGGATCACCAGGAGGCCGGCGCCGAAGGGGGCGCGGGCGACCCCGGGGAAGTTCTGGATCGACTTGAGCGCGTCGCCCTGGGTGCCGGGGAGCGCGTTGATCTCCTGGAGGGTGATCGTCCGGCGGTTGACCTCGCCGACCTCGTCGCGCTGGCTCTTGACGACCGTCTTGTAGGGGTTGAAGTTGAGCTGCTTCTGGTAGTAGGTGAGCTCGAGGCGGTCGTTGTCGCCGAGGATCTGGACCTCGTCGAGGCGCTCGTAGCCCTGGGTGAGGACGATGATCCGGATCTTGCCGGAGGGGATCCCGCGGAGCTCGAAGGTCCCGTCGGCGCCGGTGACGGTCTTGACCGACCAGGCCGGCGGGATCGACTCGTCGACGATCTCGCGGACGCGGCCGACCTCGAGGCCAGGCGGTGCCGGGACCACGAGGATCGTCGCCTCGTCGACCGGCGAGCGGAGGCCGGCGGTGAGGATCTTGCCGGAGAGGCGGACGGGGCCGGACTCGGCGTCGATCGCCGGGGAGGCCTCGCCCTCGCCGGCGGCCTCGGCCTCGGCCTCGCCGGCGGCCTCGCCCTCGCCGGCCGGGGTCGGCCCCGCGGGCGCGGCCGGCCGCTCGGGGGCGACGATGTCGAGGCCGACCGACATCACGACCTCGATCGGCTGCTCCTTGATCTTGCCCGGGGTGTAGCGCAGCGACGCGACCGCCTCGCTCGCCAGGCGATCGAGGACCGGGTGGACCGAGCTAGCGACCTCGATCTCCTTGGGGATACCGTCGACCCCGAGGACGAACTTGACGACCACCTGTCCCGAAGGCGGGGTGGGCTCGCTCAGGAGCTCCTCGGGGTAGGTGATCGTCGCCTGGTTGAGGAGGACCGGGGCCACGTAGCCCTCGGGGGCCGGCGCGAGCGCGGCCGGGACCCCGGGGATCGCCGCCCGGGCGGCGCCGGCGTCGACGAGCGCGGCGAGGCCGACGAGGAGCGCGAGGGCGCGCGCAGGAGCGCGGGCCCGGCGTCGCCGCGGGCCTTCGTGGGTGGGGCCGGCGTGGCGTGGTCGTCGCTCAGTCATCGAGCTGGAACTCGTACTCGTAGCGGAGCTCGTAGTCCGCGGCCTTGCCGTCGGTGGCGATCGCCGGCTTGAACTTCGCCTTGCGCAGCGCCTGCTGGGCGACCTTGTCGCAGCCGTAGCCCATCCCCTTGGTCACCTTGACGCTGCGGACGGTGCCGTCGCTGCGGACCTGGACGGCGAGGACGACGGTCCCCTCGACGCCGAGCTCCTGGACCGCCGGGCACTCGATCACCGGCACCTTGACCGGGGTCGGCAGGGACTTGATCGCCAGCTCGCTCTTCGGCGACCAGGTGTCGCCGGTGCCGCCCGGCTCGCCCTTCGGCGGCCCGCCGGGCTTGGCCGAGCCGGTCCCCTTGGAGCCCGGCTTGCCGGTGCCGCCCGGCACCCCGCCGGGCTCGCCGACCTGGACCGCGACCCCGCTGTTGCCGTCCTCGACCAGGTTGCTCATGTCGAGGCGGAAGGGCGGCGGGGGCTCGTCGTTGGGCGGCTGATCGGTCGGCGGCGGGTTGTTCTTGGGCTTGGCGATCGGCTTCGGGGGCGGCGGCGGGGGCTCGGTCTCCGGCTCGGGCTCGGGCTCCGGTTCGGGCTCGGGCTCCGGTTCGGGCTCGGGCTCCGGTTCGGGCTCCGGTTCGGGCTCGGGCTCGGGCTCGGGGATCTCGAACTCCGTGAGGTCGTAGTCCCGCTGGTCCGCCTTCTCGCCGGTGTCGCCGAGGATGCTGGCGACGCCGATGAGCAGCACCGCGCCCGCGTGGGCGACGATCGAGAGGAGGAGCGCGAGGTTACGCCGCTCTTGCGGGTTCGACCAGAGCACGGCCGGAGCGCCCCATCAGCCCACAGGAGCCGCTACACGCCCTCTTGGGGCTTCGGCTTCTCGGTTGCGATCGCGTACTTCTTGACCCCTGAATCGCGCAGGAGATCGATGAGATGGACCATGGCCCCGACCTGCGCCGCCTCGTCGCACTGAATCACCCCCTGAAGGTCCTGGTCCTCCTTGAGCTTGGCGGCGATCGCGTCCTTGATCACCTGGTCGCGCTTGTCGTCGGTCTCGCCGTCGACCTTGATCCGGTCGATCGCGTAGGAGCCCTCTTTGGTGCACATCAGCAGGATCTGGTGCGGGTTGGGCTCGAGCTTGGTGCCGGTCTTGGCGTCGGGCTTGTCGACCCGCATCGCCTCGGAGTCCTGGATGGTGGTGGTCGTCGCCATGAAGATGACGAGGAGCACCAGCATGACGTCGACGAGCGGCGTCACGTTGATCGAGTTGATTCCGTCGTCGTCGTCGGCGTTGGTGTCGGCGGCCACGGCGGCGTCACTCCTTCCGGTCCTCGACGAGGAGCGCGTGGATCATGTTGGTGAGCCCGTCGGCCTCGCTGAGGAGGAGCTTCACCAGGCGCTGGAAGTAGTTGTAGGCGATGACCGCCGGGATCGCGACGAGGAGGCCGACCGCGGTCGCGACCAGCGCCTCGTAGATCCCGCCCATGACCGCCTTCGAGTACTCGGCGGTCCCCATGGTGCCGCCGGCCTCGAGCATCCGGAAGGTCGTGATGATCCCGAGGACGGTGCCGAGGAGGCCGATGAAGGGGCCGTTGGCGCCGACCGTGCCGAGGAAGGAGAGGTTGCGCTCGAGGCGGAGCTTCTCGGTCGGCCGCATCGCCGCCATGATCGAGATCATCGCCTTGGCGCCGCGGGTCCGGTTGTCGAGCATCGCCGCGGCGATCCGACCGCCGGGGCCGGTGGCGACCTTGACCAGGCGCTCCGCCTTGTCGAACTCCTTGTCGACGAGGGCCTCGTGGAGGGTCCGGAGGAGGGCGGTGTCCTTGCCGCGGATCCCCCGGTAGAAGAGCCAGCGCTCGAACATCACGGTCACGCTGATCACCGAGAGGATGACCAGCAGCCAGAGGATCCACTCCGAGCCGACGGCCGCGAGCTGGAGGAATTTTTCGGTCAGGTTCATGGGCTTTGATCCCGCGCTAGCCTGCGGAGGAGGGCGAGGTGGTCGACCCGGGTCGCGGCCCCGACGATGGGACTCGGGTCATGGCGTCTCGAGGTCTGTGGGGCCCTGGATCTCATGGGTGAGCTGCGTGGCGTAGGCGCCGGCGGGCAGGCCAAACGAGAGGCAGACCCCCTCGCTCAGCAGGCTCGGGTTATGCGGGCCCGGGGCCCGCGAAGCAAGTTCTACAGCAGGGGCCGCCCGGATCTGTAGGTCTGTGGGAGTGAGCTGGAGGGGGCGGCGGGTCCCCGGGACCTTGCGTCCGAGCGCATTGAGCGCGGTCTGGGTGACGCCGGTGCGGGCGAGGATCGCCGCCTCGAGGTCCGCGGATGGGGTCCCCTCGCTCGGCGCCATCATCTTGCCGCCGTAGATCGGCCCGGTGATCTCGACCTCGCCGGCGTCGAGGCGCGCCTGATCGACCGCCGGATCCGCGCACTCGAAGAGGCCGCCGCTGGTCGTCTTGCGGAGGATGTCGCCGGCGAGCACCGTCCGCGAGAGGCCGCGGGCGCGGCGCTCGAGGAGGTAGAGGTTGAAGAGCGTCGATTGCCCGGCGCTGACCAGGAAATCGGCCTTGCGGCGCATCCGCGCGCCCTCGCCCGCGAGGTAGCGGAGGCCGCGGGCGATGTTGCGGCCGCCGTCGCCGAAGCGCTGGCCGCCGTAGAGGTTGTCGAGGCCGCCGGCGGCCGCGAGCGCGTCGAGCTTGGCCTGCACCCGCGCGAGGGCCGCGTCGACGTCGACGACGAGGTCGCGGATCGTCACCTCGAAGCGGTTGCCCTTGAGGTGGCCGCGGCGGAGCTTGTGGGAGTGGGGGGCGGCCGGGCCGAGCTCGATCGCCGGGTGGCGGAAGGCGGCGAGCGCCTCGCGGGCGGACCAGGGCGCCGAGATCTGCTGCTCGGTGATCGCCTCCCTGTCCTTGAGGCCAGCCACGCCGATCTCGATTCGGGGGATCTGGCAGGCGCGCGCGACCTCCTCCACCGCCTCCTCGGTGGTCAGCCTGCGCTTGCGGAGGGTGAGGAGGAGGTGGGCGCCCTCGCGGCCGTCGGGGCCGTAGGCCGGGATCTCGTGGACGACGAAGTCCTCGGGGCGGCAGCGCATGCGGCCGCCGATCCCGGGGAGCGCGGCGGTCACCCGCGGTGGCGAGCAGAGGAGCGCGAAGTCGGCGTCGCTCAGGCGAGCGTCCGCGCCGGCGGGCGCCCCGGCCCGGTCGGCGATGGTCGGCGGCGGATCGGCGTGCACCTCGGGGGCCTCTCAGGGGGTCGCGGTCGGGGTGGATTGCGCGCTGGCGCCCGCGGACGCCGGCTTGGTCTCGGGCTTGGCCTCGGCGGGCTTGGCCTCGCCGGGCTTCGACTCGCCGGGCTTCGACTCGCCGGGCGCCGACTCGCCGGGCTCCGGGCCCTCCTCGGGCTTGGTCGGCTTGTGCGGGTTCTTCGGCCGCGGCGGCGGCGAGGGCTTGGGCGGCGAGCGGTCGGGGCGGGCGCGGCTCGGGTCTGCCGGGCCGTAGGTGTCGTAGATGTACTTGAGGTAGAGGCGCGCCTGCTTGCCGTGGTGGTGCGTCGGGTGCTGGGCCTGGAGCTCGGCGAAGGTCCCGCGCGAGAGCTCGATCTCCTCCATTTGGAGGTAGGTGACGCCGAGGAGGAAGAGCACCTCGGCGTCGAGGCCGATCCCCGGGAAGTCGGCGTGGGCGGCCTCGAGGCGGCCGATCGCGGCCTCCGGGCGCTTCTTGTCGAGGTAGAAGCGGGCGACGTAGAGCTCGTGCTCGAGGAGGCGGCGGTTGATCTCGTCGCGGAGCTTGACCGCGTTGGGCTCGAGCGGCGAGCCGGCGAAGTGGTCGAAGAAGTAGCCGAGCTCGCCGAGCGCCTCGCGGAGGCCGGTCTGGTCGCGCTGGTAGTAGGGCGGCATGATCCCGACCCCGTCGGGGGCGTTCATGAACGCCGAGACCGCGGCCATGTAGGCGACCCAGCCGTTGCGGACGTGGCGGTGGGTCGGGTGGAGGCGGCCGAACTGCTTGAAGGCGTCCTGCGAGACCGCGTAGTTGCCCTGCTCGAACTCGGCGCGGGCGACCAGGAGCTCGGCCTCGACCGCGTAGCGGGAGAAGGGGAAGCGGATCCGGACGAAGTCGGCGTAGGAGACCGCCTCCTCCCAGTCGCGGTCCTCAAACTCGCCGACCGCGAGCTCGTAGTTCTCCTGGGCGGTCTGGCCGTAGTCGACCGCGAGGTCGGGGCCGGTCTTGCAGGCGCCGAGGCCGAGGGGCGCGGCGAGGGCGAGGGCCCAGAGGTGCATGTAGACGCGCATGCCCGATCGGCCGCCCATGAGGGCGGGCCTCACGCAAGTGCTGCGGAGTCGAGATCGGGGGGCCATGCGGCGCGGCGCGAACGTAGCCGGCGGCCCCGGGCCTGTCAAACCCCGGATTTTCGCGGCCAGCGGGAGATCGGCTAGGCTCCCGCCGACCATGGCGCCCGGGGGCACCCCACGGAGCGATCGCCGCCTCGGGCTCCTGCCCGCCGCCGCGGTGGTCGCCGGCTCGATGCTGGGGATCGGCATCTTCATCTCGCCGCCCGAGGTCGCGGCCGACATCAGCGGCCCCGGCTACTTCCTCCTGGTGTGGGCGCTCGGCGGGGCGGCGGCGATCTGCGGGGCGCTCAGCGTCGCCGAGCTCGGGGCGATGATGCCGCGGGCGGGCGGCGACTACCCCTACCTTCAGATGGCCTATGGGCCAGGTGTCGCCTTCTCGGCCGGGTGGCTCCAGCTCCTCGCGACCTTCCCGGGATCGCTGGCGGCGATGGCGGTCGGCGTCGCCACCTACCAGCTGCCGGTCCTCGCTGGCCCGGGCTTCGCCGAGACCCTGAGCCTGGGGCCGATCAGCGTCGACGCGCCGGCCTTCTGGGCGGCGGTGATCGTCGTCGTCCTGACGGCGCTCAACCACATCGGCGTGGTCGTCTCCGGGCGGGCGCAGCTCCTCCTGACGAGCGCGCCGCTGGTGGTCCTCTTGATCGCCAGCGTCGCCCTGGTCACCGGCGTCGGCGTCGACAAGCTCGCCGCGTGGTTCGATCACGGCCAGGTGATGCCGGCGCCGAGCGCCGGCCAGTGGGCCCGCGCCTACCTCCCGGTCTACTTCGCGTACTCGGGGTGGAACGCGGCGATCTACATCGGCGGCGAGATCCGCGATCCCGGCCGCAACCTGCCGCGGGCGGTGATCGGCGGGACCTCGCTGGTGGTCGTCCTCTACCTCGTCCTCTGCGGCGGCTACCTCTCGCTCTTCCCGCTCAGCGAGCTGGCCGCGGTCGGCGAGGCCGGGACCGCCGCGGCCCGCCAGATCTTCGGGGCGGCCGGGGTGATCGGCGTGACGACGCTGATCTTGCTGGCGATGCTCGGGTCGATCAACGGCACGGTGCTCACCGGCTCGCGGATCGCCTTCGCGATGGCCGAGGGCGGTGACTGCGTCGACGCGGCCGCCCGCCTCCACCCGCGCTTCGGCACCCCGGTGGTCGCGCTCTGGATGCAGGCCGGGCTCGCGCTCCTCCTCATCGCCACCCGCACCTTCGATCAGCTGATGGACTACGCCTCGTGCGCGATGCTGATCACCGGCACGCTCACGGTGCTCTCGGTGGTGATCCTCCGGCGGCGCCTCCCCGATCTCCCGCGGCCCTACCGGCTCCGCCTCTTCCCGCTGGCGCCGGTGCTCTACGCGATCTCGAGCGTGGTCGTGGTGATCACCCTCCTCGCCGACCTCGACCTCTCGGTCTTCCTGGCGGTCGGGTGGTTCGGGCTGGCGCTCCTCTTCTACGCCTTCGTGAGCAAGCGGCGGCCGGGGGCGGCGACGAGCGGCGCCGCGGATGCCCGCTCGCAGGCCGCCGGCGAGCCGCTCCGCGAGTGAGCAGGGCGCGGCCCTCGTGGTGGTGACGCGCGGAGGCCCGCCCGCACGCAGCGCGTGGGGGCGGGCCTCGGGTCGGGCGCGTGAGCGAGGGGGGCGCTACTTGGCCGGCGTGAGCGCGCCGCCCTTGGTCGGCGCCGGGCAGGTCGCGTCGAGGTTGGCCATCTCCTCGTCGAGGAGGCTGAGCTCGGCGACCGCGTCGACCACCGGATCGTCGCTCGGGGCCTGGCTATCGCAGAGGCCGAGGCCGACCGAGCCGTCGGCGCCGACGCACCAGTCGGCGTAGTTGCAGGAGACGCTGTAGTTGAGGATGTTGCCCTGGCCGTCCTGGTTGCAGGTCCACGAGCACGAGTCGTTGGAGCCCTCGCAGGGCATCTCGGCCGCGGCCGGGCGGGCGAAGGTGGCGCAGAGGGCGAGGAGGGCGGCGGGGATCAGCTTCTTCATGGTGTCGGGTTCCTGGGGTGGTGGGCCTGGTCCGCGCGTCGACGGCCTCGTCGCCGCGCATCTCCCCGTAGGCGGCGGGGCGGCGCTCTCTTACGCGGCCGGTGGAAAAAATTGTCGCCGGTCCCCGCGCGTCGCGCGGGCCCGCACCTGGTGTAGGGTTGCCGTCGATGTCGCCGCTCCGCCTCCTCACCTGGAACGTCAACTCGGTCCGCGCCCGCCTCGATCACGTGCTCACCTACCTCGCCGAGCACGAGCCGGACGTCGTCTGCCTCCAGGAGACCAAGGTCGAGGACAAGCTCTTCCCGCGGGTGCCCTTCATGGAGCTCGGCTACAACGTCGAGGTCTACGGCGGCAAGACCCACGCCGGGGTCGCCACCTTGACCAAGGCGAAGCCGACCGAGGTCGTATGCGGCTTCCGCGAGGGGGCGGAGGAGGAGCGCCGACGGGTGCTCTTCACCCGGGTCAGCGGCGTGGCGATCTACAACCTCTACGTGCCCAACGGCACCAAGATCGGCACGGACGCGTTCACCTACAAGATGAACTGGTTCCGCCGCCTGCGGGCCGAGCTCGACAAGCACCTGCGGCCCGACGAGCCGCTGGTGATCTGCGGCGACTTCAACATCGCCCCCGACGCGCGCGACGTCTACAGCGTCGAGGCGATGACCGGTCAGCTCCACTTCACCGACGACGAGCACAGGGCGCTCGCCCACCTCCTGGAGTTCGGCCTCCAGGACTGCTACCGCAAGCACCACCCGGAGGATCGCGGCTTCACCTGGTACGACTACCGCGGGTCCTCGTGGCGCAAGCGCGAGGGGCTGCGGATCGACCACGTCTACGCGAGCGCGCCGGCCTACGCGAAGAGCGTCTCGGTCGAGCCCGACGAGGAGCCGCGGACCTGGGAGCAGCCCTCCGATCACCTGCCGGTGCTGGCGACCTTCAAGTAGCGCCGCGGGCTCACGCGCGACCCTGGACGACGAAGGCCTCGACCGGCTCGGCGAGCCCCTTGAGCGCGTACTCGCCGGCGGGCGCGACCGCCTCGGGGCAGCGCGACGCGAACGCGGCCGAGGCGACCACGGGCACGCCGAGCTGGCCGCAGATCGGCTCCAAGCGGGCGGCGAGGTTGACCGCCGGGCCGATCACCGTGAAGTCGAGGCGACCGGGCGCGCCGATGTTGCCGTAGAGGACGTCGCCGTAGTGGAGGGCGACGCCGTAGCGGATCGGCGGCGCGCCCTCGGCGGTCCGGGCCGCGTTGAGCGGCTGGACCCGCGCGGCGAGGTCGCGGGTCGCCGCGAGGGCGGCCTCGCAGGCCCTCGCCTCGCCGCCCTCGCCCTCGGGCGCCCGGAAGATCGCCAGCATCCCGTCGCCGATGAACTTGAGCACCTCGCCGCCGGCGGCCTCGATCGCCGCGACTTGGGCCTCGAAGGCGTCGTCGAGGAGGGCGAGGAGCTCGGCGAGGGGGAGGCGCTCGGAGAGCGCGGTGAAGCCCCGGAGATCGGAGAACCAGATCGCGGCGGTGATCGTCTCGCCGTCGCCGCGGTGGAGGGCGCCGTCGAGGATCCGCCGGCCGGCGTCGCGGCCGAGGTAGGTCGTCGTGATCACCTCGAGGCTGGCGCGGCGATCGAGGAGCTCGGCGTGGAGGGAGATCGCGCCGCGGAGCTCCGCGAGGCGCTCGACCTCGACGTCGGTGAAGCCGCCCGGGCGCTTGGTCGTGAAGGTGATCACCGCGAAGCCGCCGGACCAGGTGCAGCCGATCACCACCTGCTCGACGAAGCCCTCGTCCCAGAGCGAGGACTGGAGGTTGAGGGCGCCGCGCTCGTAGTCGGCCATCCGCACCCGCACCGGGCCGCCGCTCGCCATCGCCTCGGCGATCGGCCCCTGCGGCCCCGGCAGGTCGCGTCGGCGATCGAAGGGGAGGGTGACGACGAAGGCCCCGCGCTCGCGGTGCCAGGTCGCGCCGACGCCGGCGACCAGCGGGTGGGGGCGGAGGTAGCCGAGCCAGACCCGATCGACGGCGAAGCCGCCGGCGTCGAGCTCGGCCGCGAGGCCGGCGACGAAGGCGGCCTCGTCGCCGCATGCCTGGGCAGGTCCGAGGAGCCAGGCGAGGACCGGGTCGTGCACGCCGCCGATCCTACGACTTCTTCATCTCCCCGCGGGCGAAGATCGACGCGACGTAGGTGAGGACGTCGGTCGCCGAGAGCTCGTCGTAGCCGAAGTTGCGGATCAGCCGCTCCTTGACCACGTCGATCTTCGCCTGGGCCTCGCGGTCGACGACCTGCGAGACCAGCGAGGTCAGCTTGATGCTGTCCTTCTGGTCCTCGAAGAGCTTGAGCTCGAGCGCCTTGTAGAGCCGCTCGTTGGCCCGGTAGTCGAAGAGCTTGCCCTCGATCGCCAGGGCGCCGATGTAGTTCATGATCTCCCGGCGGAAGTCGTCCTTGCGGCTCTCCGGGATGTCGATCTTGGTCTCGATCGACCGCATCAGCCGCTCGTCGGGCTCCTCGTCGGCGCCGGTGTAGGGGTTCTTGACCTTCTCCCGCTGGGTGTAGGCCTTGACGTTGTCGATGTAGTTGGCGCAGAGCCTGGCGATCGCGTCGGCGTCGGCGGAGATCGCCCGCTGGACCTCGTTCTTGACGATGTCCTCGTACTCCTGCTTGACCACCGCGAGGAGCTCGGCGTAGCGCTTGCGCTGGTCCTCGTTGGTCAGGAGCGAGTGGTTGCGGAGCCCGGACTCGAGCTCGTTGAGGACCATGAAGGGGTTGATCGAGAGCTGCCCGCGGTCGGAGACCAGGCAGTTGGCGATCTTGTCCTGGACGTAGCGCGGCGAGATCCCCTCCATGCCCTCGCGCTGGGCCTCCTTGCGGAGCTCCTTGACCGAGTCCTGGGTGAAGCCCGGGAGGGTCTTGCCGTCGTAGAGCTTGAGCTTCTGGAGGAGCGCGAGCTGGTGCTTCTTCGGCTCCTCGAGGCGGGTGAGGATCGCCCACATCGCCGCCATCTCGAGGGTGTGGGGGGCGATGAAGCGGCCGCGGACGCGGGCGACGTTGTAGTCCTTCGCGTAGATCTTGATCTCCTCGCTCAGCTTGGTGATGTAGGGGATGTCGATCTTGACGGTCCGGTCGCGGAGCGCCTCCATGAAGCGGTTCTCGAGGAGGCGCTGATACTCGGCCTCGTTGGTGTGGCCGATGATCACCTCATCGATGTCGGTCTGCGCGAACTTCTTGGGCTTGATCTTCTGCTCCTGGGTCGCGCCCAGGAGGTCGTAGAGGAAGGCGACGTCGAGCTTGAGGATCTCGACGAACTCGATGAGGCCGCGGTTGGCGACGTTGAACTCGCCGTCGAAGTTGAAGGCGCGGGGGTCGGTGTCGGAGCCGTACTCGGCGATCCGGCGGTAGTTGATGTCGCCGGTGAGCTCGGTCGAGTCCTGGTTCTTCTCGTCCTTCGGCTGGAAGGTGCCGACGCCGATCCGATCCTCCTCGGAGACCAGGAGGCGGCGGACCCGGATGTGGCGCATCGCCTGGGTCCAGTCGCCGTGGTAGTGGAGCATGAGCTCGCGGAAGATGTACCTGCACGCGGGGTTGAGGTTGCCGCGGATGTAGGGGCGGTAGCCGTCGCGCTCGAGGCCGAGGTTGGTGAGCGCCTGCTCGCGGATCTCCGGCGGGATCAGCTTGAGCGGCTCCTCGTGCATCGGCGAGGGGTAGACCTCCTGGCCGGCGGTGAGGTGGCGGAGCCCCTCGGGGAGCACCCACTCGTAGGTGAAGAGCGCGCCCTCGGGGGTCCGGCTGTACTCCTCGAGGCCGCGCTTCATCAGGCGGACGATCGTCGACTTCGACGAGCCGACCGGGCCGTGGAGGAGGATGATCCGGCGCTCGGGGCCGTAGCGGAGGGCGGCCGCCTTGAGGACGTTGACCAGCCGCATCAGCGGGATGTCGAGGCCGAAGACCGCGTCGCGGCCGCCGTGGGCGTCGTCGCTGAAGAAGCGGTAGCGGATGATCTTCTTCTTGTTGTCGACGTACTCCTCGGTCCCGTGGGAGAGGATCATGTCGTAGAGGCGCTCGTAGGAGGTGCGGGCGACCCGCGGGTTCTCGCGGACGAGCTCGAGGTAGTCCTCGAAGGAGCCGGTCCAGTGGAGATCCTCGTAGCGCTTGCGGTCCTGGAGGGCGGCGATGCGTTCGGTGAGAGAGATCGTCGAGTTCATGGGCTCCTCGCCGGCGGGCGTTCTCGAGTCGGGGGAAGGGTGATCTTTCGGGGTCGCGGGCGCAAGCGCAAGGCCGGGTTCTCGAGGCGTCCTGGTGGGCGACCGAGAGCGCGATCCGCTTGCTCCTTTTTCACGGCATCGGGTCTCGGCCGAATGCTACACTAGCCGTCCGCGTGGCCACTACCTGCGACCTCGCGCATCCCCTCCGACGATGATTTCGCGCATCGATCAGGATCACTCTCGCTTCCGCGAGATCGTCCGCGGCAAGGTCCGCCAGAACCTGCGGAAGTACATGTCACGGGGCGACATCATCGCCCCGCAGGGCAAGGGCACGGTCAAGATCCCGATGCCCCAGATCACCATCCCGCGCTTCACCTTCGGTGAGAAGGGCGGCGGCGGCGTCGGCCAGGGCGAGGGCGAGCCGGGCGATCCGGTCGACGGCAAGGAGGGCCAGCAGAGCGGCAAGGGGAAGGCCGGCCAGGGCGAGGGCGACAAGGGCCTCGACGTCGAGGTCTCCCTCGAGGAGCTCGCGGAGATCCTCGGGGAGGAGCTCGGGCTCCCCCGCATCGAGCCCCGCGGGGTCGACTCCCTCGAGACCCGCAAGGACCGCTACGTCGGCCTCCGCTCGACCGGCCCCGAGAGCCTCCGCTCCTTCAAGGCGACCTACAAGCGCGCGCTCCGCCGGCAGATCGCGATGGGCACCTACGACCCGGCGCGCCCGGTGATCGTGCCGATCCGCGAGGACCGCCGCTACCGCTCCTGGCGCACCGATCCGCGCCCGCACTCGAACGCGGTGATCATCTACATGATGGACGTCTCGGGGTCGATGGGCGACGAGCAGAAGGAGATCGTCCGGATCGAGTCCTTCTGGATCGACACCTGGCTCCGCTCCCAATACAAGGGGATCGAGTCGCGCTACATCATCCACGACGCGACCGCGCGCCTGGTCGAGCGCGAGGTCTTCTTCCGCACCCGCGAGTCGGGCGGGACGATGATCTCCTCGGCCTACCGCCTCTGCAACGAGCTCATCGACAACGAGTACAACCCCGAGCTCTGGAACATCTACGCCTTCCACTTCTCGGACGGCGACAACTGGTCGGTCGACGACACCTCCAATTGCATCTCGCTCCTCCGCGCGGAGCTCTTCCCCAAGGTCAACCAGTTCGGCTACGGCCAGGTCGAGTCGCCCTACGGCTCCGGCCAGTTCATCAAGGACCTGCGGGCGGCCTTCGGCAAGGAGGAGGTCCTGGTGACCTCCGAGATCAAGGGGCGCGACGAGATCATGGACTCGATCCGCGACTTCCTGAGGCGCGGGCGCTAGCGCGAGGCGAGGAAGCGAGGAGACGACGGATGGCTGCGCTGACCCCCGAGCTCCGCGACCTCCAGGCCGAGATCCAGGGCTACGCCGACGAGTACGGCCTCGACACCTTCACGACGATCTTCGAGCTCGTCGACTACCGGCAGATGTGCGAGATCGCCTCCTACGGCGGCTTCCCCGTCCGCTACCCCCACTGGCGCTTCGGCATGGAGTACGACCACATGCTGAAGAGCCACACCTACGGGCTCTCGAAGATCTACGAGCTCGTGATCAACACCGACCCCTGCTACGCCTACCTCCTCGAGGGCAACTCGTGGGTCGATCAGAAGCTGGTGATGTCGCACGTCCTCGGGCACTGCGACTTCTTCAAGAACAACGCCTTCTTCGGCCACACCGACCGGCGGATGATCGACGTGATGGCGAACAACGCCGCCCGCGTCCGCCGCTACATGGACCGCCACGGGGTGAGCCCGGTCGAGTCCTTCATCGACACCTGCCTGGCCCTCGACAACCTCATCGACCCCTGGGCGCCGCTCCGCGAGCCGACGCGCGCGAGCGCGCCGGCGCCGACCAGCGCGAGCGCGGGCAAGGGCAAGGGCGCGGGTGAGGGCGAGCTCGACGAGGTCGAGGTCGGCCGCCTGCCGAGCGTCCGCGGCTACCTCGAGAGCTACATCAACCCGCCCGAGCTCCTGGCGGCCGAGCGCGCCCGCGCGAAGGCGGCCGAGGAGGCCCAGCGCCGGAAGATCCCGCGCGCACCCGAGCGCGACGTCCTCGGCTTCCTGATCCAGCACGCGCCCCTCGAGCTCTGGGAGGCCGACGTCCTCGGGATCATCCGCGAGGAGGCCTACTACTTCCTGCCGCAGATGCAGACGAAGATCATGAACGAGGGCTGGGCGAGCTACTGGCACTCGAAGCTGATGACCACCCGCGCCCTCCGCGACGACGAGGTGATCGACTACGCGGACGCCTGCGCGGGGGTGATGGCGACCGCCCCCGGCCGCCTCAACCCCTACAAGATCGGCATCGAGCTCTTCCGCGACATCGAGGACCGCTACAACCGCGGGCGCTTCGGCAAGGAGTACGAGGAGTGCGACTCGCTCGCCGAGAAGGCGAGCTGGGACCGCAAGCTCGGCCTCGGGCGCCAGAAGATCTTCGAGGTCCGCCGCCTCTACAACGACGTCACCTTCCTCGACGAGTTCTTCACCGAGGACTTCTGCCGGGAGCACAACTTCTTCACCTTCCGGGAGAACCGCCGCTCGGGTCGCCTCGAGATCGAGGGCCGCGAGTTCGCCAAGATCAAGGGCAAGCTCCTCGGCCAGCTCACCAATTTCGGGCAGCCCTTCATCTACGTCATCGACGCCAACTACCTCAACCGCGGCGAGCTCCTCCTCGGCCACCGCCACGAGGGGACCGATCTCCGCCTCGACTACGCCCGCGAGACCCTGCGGGCGCTCGAGCGGATCTGGCGGCGGCCGGTGTCGATCCTGACCGTGGTCGACGAGCGGCCGAAGCGGCTGCGCTTCGACGGCTCCGAGGTCTCGGTCTCGGACGAGTCGGCGGCCTTCCGCCTCTGAGCCGCGGGCGTCGGCGCGGTGATCCCGACGATCCTGCGCGGGTCGGGGTCGCCTGGCCCCGGGGTCCGGTCGCCGAGGTTCGGCTCCGCGCGGCCCTCCCGCGCAGGGACATGCGCACCTGGACAGGTGCGCGTGATCCGCGAGCGCCGCTGAGGGGGCGGGGATACCCCCCAATCTGCCGACTCGTGCTATTGTCCGGCCGTGCGCTTGATCGCCTGGGCCTCCACCGATGTGGGGAGGGTACGCATGTCCAACGAGGACAGCTACCTCGTCGACGCGAACCTCGGCCTCTACCTCGTCGCGGACGGGATGGGGGGCCACGCCGGCGGCGCTCACGCCTCAGCGATGTGCGCCGACGTGGTCAACCGCGTCGTCCGACGCGGCATGGCCCGGGTCGCCGGGCTCCCGCCCGAGGAGGCGTCGGTGGTGATCCACGAGGTCCTCGGCGCCAGCGCGAGCGAGGCGAGCGCCCGGATCTTCGATCAGGCCCAGGCCGATCGCAGCCTCCAGGGCATGGGCACCACGCTCACCGGGATCCTGTTCTACGGCAACCGCGGCTACATCGTCCACGTCGGCGACTCGCGGGCCTACTTGATGCGCGGCGGCACCGCGCGCCAGCTCACGAGCGATCACTCCTGGCTCGCGGAGCAGATCGAGGCCGGCCTCCTCACCGAGGAGGAGGCCAAGCTCTCCGACCTCAAGCACATCATCACGCGCTCGGTCGGCTTCGAGCGGCTGGTGGAGGCCGACATCGTCACCGTCTCGGTGAGCCTCGGCGACGTGTTCTTGCTCTGCTCGGACGGGATGGCGAACTACATCACGCTCGACGAGATCGCCCGCCTCGCGCGGGACCACCACTACTCCGAGCTCCCGCAGATCTGCACCGACATCGCCCTGAGCCGCGGCGGCGACGACAACATCACCGTGGTGGTGGTCCTCGCCTGCAACGACTACGACAGCCGCAAGCCGATGCGGAAGCTGAGCAAGACGGTCGCGGACACGCTGCCGTCGATCGGCTAGTCGCTCATCCGCCGCCCTCGCCGAGGGCGACGAGGTAGATCCCGCTGCGCTCGCCGTCGTCGACCTGGTAGGCGATCACGTCGGGGTCGAGGGTGGCGTCCGCCGGGCGGGATACATAGGCGAAGTCGAGGTCGCCGTCGGTGAAGAAGGTGACGGCGGTGTCGATGAGGCGCTCGTCGAGGCTGCCGCGCTCGACGGCGACCAGGCCCCGTGACCCGTCATCGAGCGCGACGTCGGTGACGACGCGGCCGTCGCTGAGGCGGAGCGCGTCGCGGGAGGCCCTCCGGGCGATCGTCTCGGCCGGGCCGCCGTCGTAGGGGACTTCGAGGAGCGACTCCTCAGAGTCGGGCGAGGCCGAGGCGTTGCGCTGCCAGACGAGGAGCGCGTCGGCCTCGGCGACGGCGGAGCCAGGGGGTACGGCGAGCTCGGTCTCGACGCCGCTCAGGACGTCGAGGAGGGCATCGGGCGTGTAGTCGATGGTGAGGAGCCAGCGGCCGTCGTTGATCTGGCGGCTGACGCGTCGGCCGGGGCCGTAGCTCACCTGGGCGCCCGACCCCAGGTCGACGATCGTGCCGCCGTCGTCGTTGATGCAGGCGACCCGGGCCGTGCGCGCGTCGAGGTCGAGGTCGCTCTGGCAGTCGGCGAGGAGGGTCTCGATGCCGGTTTCGCGCTCACGGAGGAAGACCCCGGAGGGATCGCCCGAGGTCGTGTAGAGGAGGTGCGTCGCGCTCGCTGCGATGTCGGAGGCGGAGCTCGCCTCGACGGAGGTGCTCCCGTCGGCGAGGGAGACGCGGAGCAGGGCGGAGTCGTCGATCGTGACCAGGAAGAGGTCGTCGCCGGCGATCGCATAGGCCGACGCGACCTCGTCGATCGAGACGCCCGCCGTGAGGGCCGGAGTGGGGCCATCGCTGAAGCGATAGTGAGTGAAGAAGGTGTCGACCTCGCCGATCCCCACGACGACGATCAGGAGCCCGTCGTCGATGGGGAGCATCGGGCCCACGATGACGCCTGGCGGCGCGGGGGCGAGGAGGGTCGGGGCGAGGTCTCCGCTCGGATCGAGCGAGACGAGGTCACACCGCACGTGGTCGGGGCCGCGGCAGGCGACCGGCGTGTCGGGCCAGGGCGTGAGGGTGAAGGGCGGGCGGCGGAGGTCCTCGGCGACCACGCGAGGGTCCTCGCCGCAGAGACCGACGCCGTAGGTCATCGTCGGATCCGCGTACTCGCTGCCGATCCTCACCGTGACGTAGTAGCGATCGCCGATCCGCGTGAGGTCCATGAGGCGCTCGTCGCCGGCGAGCCCGAGGAGGCGCAGCGGCGCCGAGGTGCCGCAGAGTGGGGTGACCTCGGCGGGGCCCACCGGACCCGACGTCTCCTTCGCGCAGGCGAGCCCGAGCCCGAGCCCGAGCGCGAGGGGGATGATCGCGCGTGGTCGACGCGCTCTCACCTGGGGCTGCATCTGCAAACGATAGACCGTCGAAGCGTACCGGTCACAGCGCAAAGGCCGCTCAGGGTCTGGTGTCCGCGCCCGCCGCTGTGCTAGATCGCCCCCGGGAGATGAGGCGGCCGAGGAGGACAAGGTGATCGCGGGCCGTCGCCGGCAACGGCGGCTGGTTCGAGGAAAGTCCGGGCTCCGTAGGGCAGGGTGCTGGCGCAGGCCAGTCGGGGTGACTCGAAGGAAAGTGCCACAGAAAAACAACCGCCCGCGTCCGCGCGGGTAAGGGTGAAAAGGTGCGGTAAAAGCGCACCGGGTCCCGGGCGACAGGGATCGCATGGTAAACCCCACCCGGAGCAAGGCCGAGCAGGGACCGGCTCTGCCCCCTCGGGGGTGAGAGCAGGGGTGGCCCGCCCCGTCCCGGGTAGCGCCGCGTAGAAGAATGATCACCACCCGGTGGAGGCAACGAAACCGGGGACAGAACCCGGCTTACGACCTCTCTCGACCGCCTCATCTCCCACTTTGGCGGCGGTCGACGGGTCGTCCATGACGGACGGCTCCGAGGGCGCTCCCCGGGGGGCCGACGGCGCTCGCGACGAGGCCGGCGACGGGCGCCGGCCTCGTAGCATGAGATGTCCCTTGGGGCAGCTAGGCGACGTGGACGACCCGCAGCGCGGGCCGGCCGCCGTCGAGGGACGGCTTCTCGGCCAAGATCCGCCGCTTGGTCAGGTCGAGGTACTCGTCCGAGAGGTCGATGCCGATGTAGTTGTGGCCGAGGCGGACGGCGGCGACGCCGGTGGTCCCGCTCCCGTTGAAGGGGTCGAGGATCACCGCGCCGGGGCGCGAGGAGGCGACGAGGATCCGCTCGAGGAGCGAGAGCGGCTTCTGGGTCGGGTGGCGGCCGTGGGTCTTCTCGGCCTTGCCGGGGGCGGTCATCCGCCACACGCTCTTCATCTGCTTGCCGCCGTTGTCGGAGCGCATCTGGTCGTAGGCGAAGAAGTGCTTGCTCTTGCGATCGCGGGCGGCCCAGAGGATCGACTCGGTCGCGTGGGTGAAGTAGCGGCACGAGAGGTTGGGGGGCGGGTTCGGCTTCTCCCAGACGATCTCGTTGAGCTGCTTGAAGTCGAGCTGCTGCATCGCGAAGCCGACCGAGTAGATCACGTGGCTGGTGCCGGAGACCCAGATCGTCCCGTTGGGGCGGAGCACCCGCTTGCAGGCGGCGAGCCAGCGACGGTTGAACTCGTGGTTCTCCTCGATCCCCTGCGAGCGGTCCCACTTGCCCTTGTCGACGCTGGCCCGCTTGCCGTTCTTGCAGGTCATGCCGCCGTTCGAGAGGAAGTAGGGGGGGTCGGCGAAGATCGTGTCGACCGACTCGGCGGGGAGGCGGGCGAGGAGCTCGATCGAGTCGCCGTGGAGGAGCTGGACGGAGCCGTCGGCGGCCTTCCAACGGGGGACCAGCGCGTCGCCGGGGAGCGGCGAAGGGGCCTTCGCGGGATCGGTCATGTCGGCAGCTTCCACAGGTGAGCGACGACCATGAAATTTTCGGAGCGCGTCGCCGACGTCGATCGCATCGCGGATTTTTTTTCGAAGTCCTCGGCCTCTGCTATGCGCGTGAGGTCGCGTCAAGGCGGCGGCGTGAGCTCCGGGGGGCGGGGGTCGCGGCGCTCGCCCGTGGTTGCACAGGCGCCGCGAGGACGCCGCGATCGGGGCCGCGCGCGGCCCCGATCTACTCCGGCGGCAGCGGCCACCAGAGATCGTGGACGAAGATCCGCCCGGGCGCGCGGTGGAAGTACCAGGCGCCGACCAGGCCGACGATCGCCGCGACGATCACCAGCGGTGGGAAGATCCGCCGGCGGGCGCCGCCGCCAAAGGCGATGAGGAGGACGACCATCGGCAGCCAGTCGAGCGCGAAGCGGTAGCCGAGCTGGAGCTGGCCGCTGTTGTGGTAGAGGAGCGGCGGGATCGCGGCGGCGATCGCCGCGAGCGCGAGGCCGCGGCGCTGCGGGAAGCGGTCGCGGGCGAGGCCGAGGCAGACGAGCCAGGGCGACGCCAGGAGGAGCCCCATGCCGTGGATCGACCAGCGCAGGAAGGGCGCGCTCGCCTGCACTTGGGGCCAGAGGAAGAGCATGCACTCGAGGTTGCGGCGGAGGTAGACCGGCGAGAAGGCGCCGTGGGTCTGGACCCGCTCCTGCCAGCGCATCTCGAGGTAGCGGTGGCCGAACTCGAGGGGATCGCCGAAGCGCGCCTCGTTGAAGATCGCCAGGGCGGCGCCGATGAGCGCGAGCGGGGCCGCGAAGGCGACGAGGCGCCGCCAGCCCCGGCCCTCGCGCCACCACTCGAGGGCGAAGAAGGGGAGCGCGAGGAGGGTGGTCGGTCGGCAGGCGACCGCGACCCCGAGGGCGAGGCCGGCGAGGAGGGGGCGGCGGGCGTCCCAGCCGGCGATGAGGTGGAGGGTGAGGGCGAGCGCGCCGACGATCTGGGCGCTGAACCACACCGAGCCGTGGGCGCCGACGAAGAGCGCCGGGCTCCCGAGCGCCCAGGCGGCGGCGATCCAGAGGTGCTCGCGGCCGCGGCCGTCGCTGCGTCCGCGGATCCGATCGAGGTGGGCGACGAGGAGCGCCGGGATCATCGCGGCGAGGAGCGCGGTCGCCAGGACGTCGGGGAACGTGAGCCCGAGGAGCGCGACCCCCGGGAGGAAGACGAGCGCGGGGCCGGGCGGGAAGGTGACGTACCAGCGCTCCTCACGGCCGACGATCGCCCCGCGGGGGAGCGCCAGGAGCTCCCGCTCCTCGCTCCACCAGAGCTCGACCCGCTCGCTGCGGCGGCGCTCGGCGCAGGCGGCGGTCTTGCACGGGTGGGCGCGGCGGATCGTCCGGCCGTCGGCGAGGTGGAGGGTGGTGACCTTCCCCCAGTCGTCCGCCCGCGGGTAGCCGGGGGGTCTGCCGGCGTGCTCGAGGCGCCCGTCGAGCCAGGCCGCGGCCATGTGGATGTAGTGGTTGTTCTGGCTCGGCCGCAGGAGCGTGTCGCCGGCGATCGCCGCGAGGACGGCGAAGCTCAGGGCGAAGACGGCGAGCGGGCGGGTCGGCGGCGGCACCGGGGCGCGAGGATAGAACAAGTCGCGCGGGCGCGCCGAGCCGGCGCCGCGACGCCGGCGCGTCGACCTATCTTCGCGTCGGGATCGTCGGCGCGAGCGAGGCGCGAGCGAGGCGGCGAGCGGCGGCGAGAGTGGGCTGCGATGCCGGTGTCCCGGCGATCACGTCGCGGCGGCGCGGGCGGCCTCGCGGGCGGCCCGGCGGGCCTTGTCGTAGCCGTCGACGAGCTCCTGAGTCGGCCGCATGTAGCCGAGGGCCGGCACGCTCCCGGGCTTGGCGTCGATCCCGAGGATGATCGTGCACTCGTTGAGCCACTCCCAGTAGGCGATGGTCGCCTTGAGGAGCTCGTCCTCCCCCTCGGCGGGGTCGAGGTCGCGGAAGCGGAGCTGGTACATCCGCTCGATCAGGTGCCAGGTGCGGGCGTGCTCGGGTCCGGCGAAGGTGTCCTTGAGGACAGCGAAGGACTCCTCATCGGTCATGTACATCAGATCGATGAGCGAGTCCTCGTCGAGGGGGCCGAGGCGGCCGCTCTCCTTGAAGTAGTGGAGGTTCGCCGAGTAGATGTGGCCGATCACGCAGTAGCGGCAGCCGTTCCAGAGGGCGGCGACGCCGATCAGCGTCTGGGCCGTGTAGTCGCCGACCGAGCGCGCGAGCGTCGTCGTGATGTCGGCGCCGAGCTTCATCAGGCGGAGGGTCCCGCGGTAGCCGTGGGTGCGGACCATCTCCTCCTGGATCGGGCCCATGTCGTAGCCGGCGGAGAGCTTGGTGAGGGCCCGCATCGCCGACACGAAGGTGCGCTGGAGGATGTTCAGCTCGGTCACTGGGCCGCCTCCGTGGCGAGGAAGAGCCGGCCGCGGACGCGGCCGATCCAGGACGACGCGTCGCGCTCGAGGACCGCCTCGCGGGCCTCGTTCGAGCCGAGCCAGCGCTCCGCGTCGGCCTCGCTCGGGAAGGAGCGGGCGTTCGAGTCGGGCGCGTGGTGACAGATCCAGAGGGCGAGCCCGCGGAAGATCGGCCGCTTGGTGATCCAGGCGCTGCGGCGGGCGACGCCGCCGAGGCTCCGCTGGATCCGGGCGAGGACCTCGCGGGCCTCGACGTTGCAGCGTCGGAGCTGGTTGAGGTCGAAGAGGACGACGCGGGAGCCCGGCGCGTGGTCGCGGAGCTGCTCGGCGAGCGCCCGCTCGAGCTCGCGGGCGCCGGCCTCGTCGAGATCGCCGCGGAGCTCGACGACGATCTTGTCGCCCTCCTCGCGGAGCTCCCAGGGCTGGCGATGCGCGGTGGTCGTCACGCGCCTCCATGGTAGCGGACTTGGCGGGGGGATGAGGTGGGGTAATCGATCAAATGCCGAGTGACGCGAGCATTGCGCGCTCGTTCGCGCTCCGCCTGCAGGAGAGGGCGCCTGTTGCCGCGTTCGACGATCCGCTACGATTGCTTCGTCAGTGGCTTCGCTGGTAGCTGCAGGGAGCGCCAAGGGCGTGAGCGAGGGCTTCGCGGAGGTCGTCGTTGGCGACGACTCGACGATCGTCGCGGTCGAGGCGAGCGGCCCCTGGTCGTCGCTGCCCTGGACCTCGCTGGTCGGTCGTCTCCTCCCGGAGGTGATCGTCGGCGGCGACGCGCCGCTCTCACCGCTCCTCCGCGGGGAGAGCGCGCTCCTCACCCTGGGCCTGGAGCTCGATCTCGGCGACCCGCCGGTCCCGGTGATCGCCGAGCTCCGGCGGATCGGCGGTCACGTCCTCGCCCGGCTCGAGCCGCGCTCGGCGGCGGCCGACGAGGTCTCGACCGAGCGGATGGCCGAGCACCGCCTCGAGGAGATCGGCGTCCTCGTCAGCGGGATCGCGCACGACTTCAACAACGTCCTCTCGGCGATCCTCGGCAACGCCGAGCTCCTGGCCGAGGAGCTTGACGACGTCCTCGCGGCCGATCCGGATCTCGCGGCCGCGGTCGCAGACATCGCCACCGCGGCCGATCGCTCGCGCGACCTGATCGCCCAGATGCTCGGCTATGGGACCAGGGCGCCGCGTTCGCAGCAGGGGGCGATCGACCTGAGCGCCCTCACCCGGGAGATGGCCCGCCTCCTCCGGGTGTCGATCCCCCAGAGCGTCACCTTCTCCTTCGTGATCGATGACGCGGTGCCGCTGGTGGTCGGCGACGCCAGCCAGCTCCGGCAGGTGATCATGAACCTGATCGTCAACGCCGCCGACGCGATCGGTGATGACGTCGGAGGGATCGCCCTGCGGACCGGGACTCTCTTCGCCGATCGCGCGCTCCTCAGCGCGGGGCATGCGGGGCCCGACGTCGTCGAGGGGGACTACGTCTTCGTCGAGGTCGAGGACAGCGGCTGCGGGATGGACGAGGCGACCCTCGCGCGGATCTTCGACGCCTTCTTCACGACCAAGAAGAAGGGCCGGGGGCTCGGCCTCGCCGGCGTCCGGGCGATCGTCGAGGCCCACCGCGGCGCGCTCCTGGTCCACTCGACCCCGGGGATCGGGACGATCTTCCGGGTGCTCCTGCCGGCCGAGGGGAGCCTCGCGCGGAGCTCGAGCAGCAGCGGGTCGCTCGCCTTCGTCCACCTCGAGGGCGTCCGGGTGATGGTGGTCGACGACGAGCCGATGATCCGTCGAGTCACCGCGCGCCTCCTCCAGAGCCGGGGCGCGGCGGTCACCTGCGCGACCGACGGCCACGAGGCGCTCGAGCTCCTGGTCGACGATCCCTCCGCCTTTGAGTGCGTGCTCCTCAACGTCAGCATGCCCTACGTCTCGGGGATCGACGTCGCCGAGGAGATGCTCGGGCTCCGGCCCGATCTCCCGGTGCTCCTGATCAGCGGCTACAGCGTCGAGGAGATCCAGCGGCGGGTCAGCGATCTGCCGATCCGCGGGATCCTCCAGAAGCCCTTCACGTCGAGCGACCTCTACGAAGCGGTGCGCGGGCTCCTCCCGCGGCGCCCCTGATCGGGGGGCCGCCGGACGAGCCCGCGCTCGCTCAGTCGGCGCGGATCAGAGCCCGCCGAAGCCGGTGTTCCACTGGAAGTTGGTCCCGCACTCGACGGGCTTGTCGTAGAAGGGATCCGGCTTCGGCCAGGCGCCGCCCCAGCCGATCATCAGGTTGTCGCGGGCGTCGAGGTAGCTCGGCTTGGGGAAGGGCTCGTAGGAGGTGACCGCCATCATCCCGCCGCGGCCCTCGGCGATGTCCTCGATGATCTCGTCGAAGTTCATCGCCAGCTCCGCCGGCAGGCCGCCCTGGGTGTAGTAGATGTCGAGCTCGGTCGGCGCGAAGAGGTTCATCGGCAGGATCGCGGTGTAGACGCCCGCCGAGCCCAGCATGTCGAGGATGTTGTCGTAGTCGTACTCGTAGGTGAAGTCGGCCTGGAGGGTCTCGGGATCCGACTCGAAGAAGTCGGAGCAGAGCATCTGGAGGACCGGCATCTCGACCGGGATCGCGGTCGGCGGCAGGCTCTCGAGGTCGATGTCGTGGACGTTGCCGATCAGCGCGCCGTCCGCGAGGTCGTAGTAGAAGGTCGAGGTCTTCGTGAAGAAGTGGCCGACGAACCAGATCTGCCAGCGGCCCTCGGAGACGCACTCCGGGTACTGGTTCCACGGGGTCGACGGGTCGTACTCGTAGCAGTAGGTCGGCCGATGTGGGAGGCCGTCGAAGGTCGCGTGGAACGAGAGGGTGTTGGCGTTGCGGTCGAAGGAGACGTCGATGTTCGCGGAGCCCTCGCACATCGACGGCTCCCAGATCTGCATCTCGCGGCCGCCGGAGGTGTCGAAGCCGAGCGGCATCGAGATCGTGCCCGCGAGGTTCTCGGTGTCGGTGACCACGGTCTCGGCGACCGGGAGGCCGCTCGGGACGGTGTCGGGGACGGTGTCCGAGAGGTCGGTCGACGAGGGGTCGGTGAGCGCGTTCAGGAAGGCGGCGAGGTATTGGACCTCGTCCTCGTCGATGTCGGCGACGACCTCCTCGGCGATGAAGTGGGCGAGGACGTCCTCGGTGTTGTTGACGATCGTCGGCTGGAGGAGCGGCTCGACCTGATCGATGTCGTAATTGAGGAGGGAGGTCTCGGGGTCGATGTAGTGGGTGATGAAGTCCTCGAGGGTGTGGAACTGGCCGGCGTGGCCGTAGGGGGCGGTGAGCGCGACGTTGCGCAGCGGCGCGGTGCGGAAGCGGAACTTGTCGTCGTCCGCGAAGGTCTCGCCGGCGCGCCCCCAGTCGTCGTTCTTGAAGCCGCCGTCGGCCTTGCCGGGGCCGAACTGCGGGAGCGCGGTGTTGTGGAACTCGAGGTCGCTCAGGTTGGTGCCGTTGTGGCAGTTCACGCAGTTGCCGCGGCCCATGAAGAGGGCGGCGCCGCGGAGTTCGTCGAGCGAGAGGGCGGTGTCGTCGCCCCGGAGGAAGCGGTCCCAGGGGGTGTCGTGGGCCGAGAAGGCGGCGATCTCGAAGCCGGCGATCGCGTTGGCGGCGTGGGCGAAGGTCATCTCCTCGAAGTCCTCGCCGGGGTAGGCGGCCTCGAAGAGGTCGATGTACTCGCTGATCCCGCCGAGGCGCGCCATGAGCGCGGCCCACTGCGGCTGCAGGAGGTCGTCGCGGAGCATCGCCAGGTCGTTGGCGCCGAGGATCCCGCGCATCTCCCGGCGGGAGGTCACCGGGAACATCGCCTGGGCCGCGGTCGCGCCGAACTCGAAGGTGTCGATCATCTCCTGGGTGAGCTCCTCGTCCGCCGGCGTGTCGTGGACGCCGCCCTTGGTGTTCACCCGGCCGTCCCAGAACATCGTGTCCATGGCGTGGAGGTTGAAGAGCGGGGGCGCGTTGCGGGGGATGAAGATGTTGTCCGGGTGGACGCGATCGAGCCCGAGGCCGACCGCGCCCTCGCCGATCGAGAGCTGGTGGTCGTCGTCGGTCGCCAGGAGCGGGTGGTGGCAGGTGAGACACGAGATGTTCTCGTTGCCGCTGAGGATCTTGTCGAAGGAGAGCGCCTGGCCGAGCTCGACGAGCTCGGGGCGGACCTCGGGCGGGGCCGGCATCGCCTTGAGGCCGAGGTAGTTGGCCTTGTAGCGCAGCGCCTTGGCGATCAGCTTCTGGAGGAGGGCCTCGAACTCCGGCGGCAGGCCGTCGCGGTTGTCGAGGTCAGCGAAGAGATCCTCCTCGGGCTCCTCGACGTCGCAGCCGGTCGCAAGGAGGCCGGTGAGGCCGATCGAGAGGGCGGTGAGCGATGAGATGATCCGTGTCATGGGGCCGTACTCCTCCTCGTGTGGGCGCGGGTGGGCATGCGTCGTCCACGGGAGGTAGGGCGGCCTCCCATGTCGTCGCTGACGCCGGTCATCGCCCGGGCCCGCGCGCTCAATCCATCGACAATGTCATCGCACGCGCTCGCCCCCGAACGGGGAAGAGCGACGTCCAATGTATTTATAGTGTCGTCGAGGGGGTCGAGGGATCACCGAATTTTCAAAAAAAACGCTGTAGGAGGCTGTCCACTCGAGTGGACAGACTCCGTGTAGGTGTAGCGCTGCCGGGGTATTCGAATCGATGTCTCGAAGGACAGGTTTGAACCTACGTGTCAGCGAGCGAGGCGATGAAGGCGGTGAGGCGAGGTGCGACCTCGGCCGCCTCGCGGATCGGCGACGAGCAGGCGCGGCTGGTGCACACATAGAGCGCGGCCGAGCCGCTCGCGGGGTAGCGCTCGCCGGGTTCACTCCATTCGATGAGCTTGCGCGGCTCGTCGGCGGCGAGGGCCGCCGCCAGGAGGGCGGCCCCCTCGGCGCTCCCGTGGGGCGCGACGATCGTCACCTCCACCGGCTCCAGGAGGAGGTGCTCGAGGGCGAGGAGGTAGGAGGCGATCATCCGCCCCTCGTCGGCGAGCGCCTGGCGATCCGCGAGGGCGACGAGGGCCGCCTCGGCCGCCGCGAGGTAGGGAGGCGGCGCACCCTGGTGGTCGACCAGGCGGTGGAGATCAATAAGGAAGCGGGCGGCCTCGCCGTTCGCCTCGAGCGGTCGTCGGCGCTCGCTGAAGACGCCGACCGCCGCGGGGTCTTCACTCGCCGCGAAGAAGGCGCGGCTCGCGGGGTCGCGGAGCTCGGCGAGGAGGCGGTCGGCGAGGTTGCGGGCGTGGGCGAGCCAGCGGCGCTCGCCGCTGCTCTGATAGAGGGAGAGGAGGGCCCGGCCGACGGCGGCCTGATCGCGGAGGTAGATCCGCGGGTCGTCGACGCCCGCTTGGTGGCGGAAGGCGCCGTCCTCACGGCGGTGATCGGCGAGGAGGCGCTCGCCGGCCGCGCGGGCGAGCGCGAGGGCGTCGCCCCGCGCGCCCGGCGGGCGATCGTCGACCGCGTCGGCGGCGCAGAGGCCGACGATGAGCGCGCCGACGAGGTCGGCGTAGATCCGGCGATCGACCGCGGGCTCGCCGAGGGCGGCCCTCTCGGCGGCGTCGAGTGCGTAGAATCCGGCGCCGCGGAGCGCCCCGCCCTCGCGCCGGAGGTCGGCGTCCTGGGCGGCGAAGAAGCCCCCGGCCTCGTCCATCAGGTGTCCCTTGAGATAGGTGACCTCGAGGTCGAGGGCGGCGAGCCAGCGCGGATCGTGGGTGCGGCGGTAGGCGAGGGCGAAGGACGTGAGCGCGCCGGCCTGGACCGCGGCGATCTTCTCGTGGTGCGGGCGATCCCAGCGGCCGCCGGTCGAGTACTGGAAGACGCCGCCCCACACCGGATCGACGAGGAGGAGCTCGCGCCCCAGGGTCCGCAGCGCCCGCGCCTCCCACTCGGCCTCGGCCGGGCGGAGGCGGGCGCGGAGGAGCGCGTGCTCGATCGGCCCGGCGAGCGGGTACTTCTGGCGGTGGCCCCAGCCCTCCGCGGCGTGGTCGTAGGTCCCGTCGAGGAGGGCGGCGACCTCGTCACGGACGGCCGCGAGCGGGCGGACGACGGGGGCCGTCGCCGGCGCGGGGCGGCGGCCCTGGAGCGCGCCGGAGGCCGCCGCGTCAGCGAGCTCGGCGAGGAGGGCCGCGAACGCGTCGGCCTCCTGGTAGCCGCGGAGCTCGAGCACCGGGCGGGCGTCGGCGCTGAGGAAGGCGATCGCCGGCCAGCCCCAGGCGGCGTAGCGCTCGGCGAGATCGGGGTGGGCGTCGGCGTCGACCCGGATCGTCACGAAGCGCTCGGCGAGGAGGGCGGCGACCCGCGGATCGCTGTAGGTCTCCTCGTCCATCACGTGGCACCAGTGGCACCAGCCGGCGACCACCGTCACGAGGATCGGCTTGCCCGCGGCCGCGGCTTCGGCGAAGGCGGCGCGCTCCCAGCCGCGCCAGGGGATCGGCGGGGGCTCGGAGGGGGAGCTCGCGGATGTCGCGACGCCGGCGGGGGCGTGCGCGCAGCCCGAGGGGAGGGCGAGGGCGAGGGCGAGGGCGAGAGCGAGGGCGAGGGGGAGGGCGCGCGTCCGGGCGGGGGCGAGGGCGCGGGCGCGCGGGTGGGGGCGAGCGGCGCGGTTCGGCAAGATGTCCTCCTGGACAGGTCGAGAGGGGGCGGGCTGGGGGCGGCGCAGGGTCGAGGGCGCGTCCAGGGGCTACGCTGGCGAGGGCGCGGTGGTTCGCCCACGCGGCGCGCGCTTGCGAGGCGGCGGCCCCGGCCACTACGATGCCCGCGATGACCCGCTCCCTCCGACTCCGTCACCCCGCCCTCGTCCTCTGCTTCGCCCTCGCCGCCTGCTCGGCCGAGAAGGGCGCGAGCGCGCCCAAGCCGGAGGAGGCGGCGAAGCCGGCGGAGGAGGCGAAGCCGGCGGAGGCGGCGAAGCCCGCGGAGGCGGCGAAGCCCGCGGCGCCGGAGCCCGCGGCGAAGCTCGGCCAGCCGGCGCCGGACTTCGCGCTCAAGGACCTCGACGGGGCGGAGCACACCCTCGCGCAATACCGCGGCAAGGTCGTGGTCCTCGAGTGGTTCAACCCCGACTGCCCCTTCGTCAACTACGCCCACGGCGAGGGCGAGCTCAAGGAGATGGCCGCGAAGGCGAGCGCCGACGGGGTGGTCTGGTTGGCGATCAACTCGGGGGCGCCCGGCAAGCAGGGCCACGGCGTCGAGGCCAACCGCGCCGGCGTCGACAAGTTCAAGCTCGCCCACCCGGTGCTCCTCGACGAGAGCGGCGAGGTCGGCCACCTCTACGGGGCGACCAAGACCCCGCACCTCTTCGTCATCGACGCCGAGGGGGCGCTGGTCTACCACGGGGCGATCGACAACGCGCCGATGGGCGAGGTCCGCGACGCCGGGGCCGAGAAGATCAACTACGTCGCGGCCGCGCTCGCCGATCTCAAGGAGAAGCGGCCGGTGGCGACCGCCGAGACGGCGGCCTACGGGTGCTCGGTGAAGTACGGATCGTAGGGGCGCGATGGGAGGAGCTGCCAGCGACGCGGTCGCCACGGTGATCGAGCGGGCACCGGAGCTCTTCCTGCGGGAGGCCGCGCCGGCGCAGCGGGCCGCGGTGGCGGTCGAGCGGATCCTCCGGGCGTCGCGGCTCGCGCTGATCCCGGCGCTCGATCGGGCGCTGCGTGACGGCGGCCTCCATCGTCGCCTCGGCCGGAGCTTCCTCGAGGTCACGCCCTCCCAGGTCGCCCGCCTCGATCGCCTGCCGGAGGGTCCGCGCTGCGCGGCCCTCGGGATCGCCAGCCTCCTCCGCAGCGGCCACGTCCGCGAGGCGGCGGTCGACGGCCTCGCGCCGCTCCGCGGCGATCCCCTGGCGGCGGCGCTGCTGATCAACCGCCTCAACGACTACGTCGGCGTCGTCGCCGATCGTGCATGGGCTGCCCTTGAGGACAGGTTGCACGCGAGCCTCGCCGGGGTGATGGTCCAGGCGCTGCCGCTGGTCGAGCGGATGGGCGCCTGGGTGCGCGCGGGCGAGCTCCGGCGAGGGCGGCTGCGGGCCTTCTTCCTGATGGAGGAGCGCCGCTGTCGGGACGCCCTCTGGGGGGCGCTGCGGGCCGCCGACGGCGACGTCGTCGGCGCGGCCGCCCGCCTCCTGGCCGAGCGCCACGCCGGCGCGCCCGAGCTGGTCCCGGTGCTGGCGGCCGCGCTCGAGTGCCGCGATCCCCGGGTCCGGCGCTGGGCGGCCCGCTGCGCCGCCGATCGTCGGGTGGCCTCGCCGGCGGTCCTCGAGGCGATCGCGCCCCACCTGGCGGCGGATCGCCTGCCGGCGCTGCGGGTGATCGGGGTCGGCGTCGCCGCCCATCGCGGCGATCTCGAGGCGCTGCGGCGGGCGGCGTTCGACGGCAACGCCGAGGTCCGGCACCACGCGCGGGTCCACCTCGCGGCGGCCGGGGCTGCCCTCGACTATCGGAGCGTCGCCCTCGAGGCCCTCGGGCGGCTGGGGCTGCGGCGGGACGCGGCGATCGGCGCGCTGGCGACGCTCTCCGACTTCGGCAGGGCGGAGGATCGCCCGCGGGTCGCCCCCTTCGCTGGAGATCCGCGGCCGCGGGTCGCCCGCGAGGCGGCCCGGACCCTGGCGATGCTCGACGCGATCGGCGGCTAGGTGGCGCCGCATTTCATATCTGTCTTTTCAGACAGGATCGTCGCTACGGGTCGTCGGGCCCGGTGAGCGTGATCCCGTCGTCGTCGCAGCGCCACTCGACGGCGGCGATCGGCCCGACGATCGCCGGGGCGAGGGCCTCGCAGAGCGCGCGGGTGGTCGCGTCGTCGACCACCAGGCGGGGCGGGGTCGCGTCGTCGGGGGGCGAGAGGCCGGCGAGGGTGAATTGCGGCGACGCGAGGAGGAGGCCGGCGTAGCGCCGCAGGCCGGCCTCGAGCGCGTCCGCGTCGAGCTCGGCGAGCCTCGCCTCGAGGGGCGCGCCGACCAGCGCCGCGAGGGCTGCGCGCGCCTCGGCGTCGCCGAGCTCGCTCTCCTGGATCACGCGGTCGGAGATCGCCAGGAGCGCGTCCTCGACCCGGAGCTCGGGCGCGGCCCGGGCGAGGCGGAGGAGCTCGGCGATCACGTCCTCGTCGCCGTCGCGGGTCGGCGGGCCGAGCCAGCGGGGATCGACGCCGGCGCCGACGCTCGCCTCCCAGGCGAGGGCCGCGACCACGTCGAGGCCGCGGTGGCCGGGCTCGCTCTCGTCGAGGAAGGCCCCGAGCGCCCGCAGGAGCTCCTCGTCGGTCCAGCCGTGGGGGAGCGGGAAGCGCTCCATCGTCGGCCAGCCCAGCGCGATCGCGGCGCCGTCGATGAGGAGCCAGGGCTCCTCGCGGCGGAGCAGATCGCCGGCGTGGTTGGCGTCGGCGAAGGGCGCGAAGATCGGCGGGAGCGGGGCGGAGCAGGCGTCGGGGGCGTCGAGATCGAGGAGGGGGTGGGTGGCGACCGAGACCAGGAGGTCGCGGAGCGAGAATCCGGAGGCGGCGAAGCGGCGGGCGAGGCCCTCGAGGATCGCCCGCTGGAGCGGCCCGCGCGGCTGGCCGTGGGGCATCGTCAGCGGCTGGCCGCTGGCCTCGCGCCAGATCGCGTCGGCGAGGTGGATCGTCACCAGGGCCGCGAGCGCCCGCGGGGGCCGCTGGTCGTCGACGCCGAGGTCGAGGCCGCGGCCGCGGAGGCCCTCGAGGCCGCGGGCGAGGGTCGCCTCGAGGTCGCGGGCGCTGGCGCCCGGCGGGAGCGGGCCGCCGAGGTGGCCCGCGTCGCCGAGGGGGTCGGGGCCCGGGCGCTCGACGAAGCCCGGGCAGGCGTCGCTGGCCCCCCAGGGGCGCCAGGGGCCGTCGGCGAAGCCGTCGTGGCGGAAGGCGGCGAAGGCCGAGCGCTCGTCGGCCTCCCAGGTTGACCCAAAGACCAGCGCCTCAAGGCCAGGTAGTACAGGCCAGGTTCGATCGAGCGCCGGGTCGTCGCTGTCGAGCGGGGTGTCGCCGCCGCCGTGGTGGCAGCCCAGGCACTCGAGGCGGCGCCCGAGGTAGGCGGCCTCGAAGCCGCGGCCGAGGAAGACCCGACGGGCGCGCTCGAGGTCGTCGGCGGCGACGTTGTTGCCGCCGAGGGGCCGGGCCGCGCGGACGATGAGGTGGGCGCGGAGGAGCGGGCTGAGGTCGTCGAGGGCGAGGCTCGAGCCGATCAGGTCGGCCATCGTCCACGGCCGCAGCGCGGGCGGCGGGGCGTCGCCCGGCGGGTGATCGCGGACGAAGGCGGCGAGCCCGGGATCGGCCGCGAGCGGCCCCGGGTGGCCGTAGCAGGCGAGGTCGGCGCTGGCCCCGAGGCGCGGCACCCGGAGGAGGTCGAGGAGCGCGCCTCGCCAGCGCGCGCGGTAGCGCGGCCCGTCGGCGAGGCCGCGGGCGACCAGCGCGCGCCCGGGGAGGCCGCGGGCGTCGAGCTCGGCGATGATCGCCGCGAGGAGGCGGGTCTCGCGGACGCCGGTCGGGCGGCGGCCCTGGATCAGGCGGATCGCCCGGGCGGCGAAGGCCTGGTCGCTGCCCGGGCAGGGCGAGCGCAGCGGGGGGTCGGCGAGGTCGTCGGGGCTCTCGAGCGCCGGGGCGGCGGCGGGCTCGTCGGCGGGCGCCTCCGGGGGGGCTGCGCAGGCGCTTGCGAGGGCGAGCGAGAGCGCGAACGCCGTGGTCGCGGCGTTGTGCTCACGGGCGGCCGAGCTCGCTCGGCGGGGGAGCGCGTCGAGATCGCCGCGCTCGCCCACGCGGCGCCGCCTCGGTGATGCTGACCCAAGAGACATCTTGGATGGTGCCCCTCGGATCACCCGACCCCCAGGAGCGCCCGCAGGCGGAGGAGCGCGCCGCGGACGCTGTCGCCGCCCTGGGCCTCGCTGGCGACGAAGCCGTCGCGGTCGAAGGGGAAGATCCCGAGGGCGAGGAGGATCGCCATCCGCACCTCGGCCGGGCTCGCCCAGGCGCTCGCCGCCCCGCTCGCCCGGTCGACCGCGCCGGCGATCGCCGGCCGGTCGATCGGCCCGCCGATCAGGACCGTGACGCCGGCCGCCGGCCAGTGGCCGAGGCCCTCGCGCTCGTCCTCGCGGGCCGGCGTCCGCCCGAACTCGCTGGTGATCGCGATCATCGCGTCGTCGAGGTCGAGCTTGTTCGGATCGGCCTCGCCGGGCGCGTTGATCCGGCCGACGAGGGTGGCGAGGGTGTGGGCGTAGTTGCGCGGGGCGGAGACGAGGTGATCGCGGTGGGTGTCGTGGCCGCCGTCGAGGGTCGGTCGCAGGCCGGCGTCGACCCAGAGCGCGTAGCGGAGCGCCTCGGGGCCGGCGAGCGCGTGGGCGGCCACCCGCGCGCCGATGCCGGTGATCGAGAGGTCAGACTCGCCGCAGGCCTCGCCGACGCCGAGCCCGAGGAGCTCGGGCGCGAAGAGCCCGGCGAGCGCGTCGGCGTCGCGGCGGACGGCGTCGACGGCCGCCCAGGCGTCGAGCTCGGGGGCCGCGAGCGCGACGCCGTCGGGCCGGCGCAGGCGCGCCTCCATGCGCGCGCCGAGGGCGGAGAGGGCCGCGTCGTGGGCCGCCCGCGCGTCCGCGGTCGCCGGCCGATCGAGGAGCCCCAGGAGGTGCGGGAGGCGGCTCAGGGCGACCTCCAGCGGCCGGCTGGCGCTCGGGTGGGGGCCGACCGCGAGGGCGCTCTGGACGTTGTCGAGGCGGGCGATGTCGCCGGGGTGGACGACCATCGCCCGCGGGCCGCCGCCGCCCAGCTCGGCGAAGTGACGGCCGATCATCGCCCCGCCGCCGGCGAGCCCGGGGCGGCCGAGGCGGGCGCCGGTGAGGCAGAGCGGGACCGCGGTCGAGTGCGGGAATTGATCGTGGCGGGTGACGATCACCCGGGTGCGGGCGAGGACGTCGGGGCGCTGCCAGAGCGGCCAGGTCCAGGGGCCGAGGTCGATCGCCGCGCCGGCCCCGTCCTCGGCGAAGGGGCGGGAGAGCGCCCCGCCCGGCCCGCAGGCGCCCCAGCGCTCGGCGAGCGCGGCCTCGCCGAAGGCGTGGAGGTAGCGGCCCTCGCCCTCGCCCCAGCCGGGCCCGCAGTAGAAGGTGTCCCAGGGGCAGAGGCCGCCGTACATGTAGAGCTCGAGGACGCGGCCGGCCTGGCGCTCTGGCGGGATGGCCAAATCGCCATGTTCCTCGGGCCATGTGCCCCAGGCGGCGCGAGCACGCCGGGGGGCGCCGACGAGGGCCGCGCTCGCCAGCGCCGCGGCGCCGCCGAGGAGGGCGCGGCGGCGGATCACCGGGCGCTCCTCGATCCGCGTCGAGCTCCCCGGACGAGGGCCCGAGGAGCCGGGCCCCGCGGGCGCGTCGTCGCGGTCGCGGCCCTGCTTGCCCGCCGCTTCGAGCCCCACGATCGCGTCGTCGCGGTCGCGGTCGCGGAGGCGCGAGGCTCGGGGGCTCGGCTCGGCATCGGCGACGGCCTCCGATCCTCGATCAGGGCATCGGCACGACGCAGGCGCCGACGTCGGCGTAGAGATCGGGCGGAGCCCCCTCGTACCAGGGCGTGCAGACCGTCTGGTCCGGGCATTGGGGGTCCTGGAGGTCGCAGAAGGCGGTGCAGCAGCCGTTGCCCTCGCACCCCGGGACGTAGCTGGCGTCCGCGCAGAAGAGCCCGGGCGCGCAGACGTTGACGTACTCGCAGGGGTCGCCCTGCTGCCCCTCCATCGCCAGGTCGATGCAGGTGAACGCGTCGTTCGAGGGGAGGCAGGCGGCGCCGTTCTGGCAGTCCTGGAGGAGCGGATCGCAGCCGGGGACGCAGACCCCGAGGGCGCACTCCTGGCACCACATGCAGGAGGAGGTCGCGTCGAGCGGGCAGTACTCGCCTTCGAACGCGCAGAAGGCGACGCACTCGCCGATCCCGGTGTCGGGGTCGAGGTTCCAGCAGAGGAGGCCGTCGCCGCAGTTGTCGAGGCCGCTGGCGAGCGGGCCCTCGTTCTGACAGGCGTCGCCGAGGCCCTTCGGCCGCGGGTCGATCGGCACGCACTGGGTGTGGCTGAAGTCGCCGTCGAAGGTGCACTTCTGGCCCTCGGGACAGGGGTTGTCCGGGGGGTAGCAGCCGGTGATCTTGCCGCCGGTGGTGGTCCCGCTGCCGCTCCCGCAGTCGCCGTCGCAGGTGGTGCCGCTCCCGTCGGTCGCGGTCCCCGAGCCGCTCACGTTCGCGGTGGTCGAGCCCTTGGAGGTCGACGAGGCCGAGGCCGAGGCGCTCGCGCCCGAGGTCGACGAGGCCGAGACGCTCGCGCTCGCGCTCGCGCTTGAGGTCGAGCCCTGGGTGGTCTCGGGGTCGTCGCCGCTGCAGGCGAGGAGGAGGGCGGCGGCGAGGGCCGCGTGGCGGAGGCGGAGGATCGTCGTCATGGTGGCTCGCTGGGGCTCAGGGGGGCAGGGTGCAGACGCCGACGTGCTCGTAGCCGGGCTTCGGCGTCTCGGCGTATTGGTGACAGACGACGCCGAGATCGGCGTCAGGGCAGGCGGGGGTGTTCAGGTCGCAGAGGGCCGCGCAGCAGCCCCCCTGACCGATATCCGTGCATTCGGGGACGGAGTCGAGGGCGACGCAGGCGTGGCCTGGGTCGCAGCCGTTGAGGAAGTCGCAGGGGTCGCCGTGGCCTCCGCCCGCGCCGCTGGCATCGATCGCGCAGAAGAACACGTCGGCGTAGGAGAGGACGCAGACCTGCCCCGGCCCGCAGGCGTCGGCGTCGAGGGGGTCGCAGTCGGGGAAGCACATGCCGATGCAGGTCTGGCAGCCGTACCAGCAGGTCGCGCCCTCGGCCGCGCAGGTCAGCTCCGTGTCGCGGCTGCCCTGACAGATGCCGACGCACTCGCCGACGCCGGTCTCGGCGTCGACGTACCAGCAGATCCCGCCGACGTCGCAGTCGTCGAGGCCGACCTCGGCGCCCTGGGTGCAGGGCTCGCCCGGGGGCTGGGGGCGCGGCGCGACGTCGACGCAGCGCGAGGACTGGAGGTCGGGCGTGTAGGTGCACTTCTGTCCTTCGGGACAGTCCTGGCCGTAGGGGTCGCAGGGGGCCGGCGGATCGCCGGTGTCGTCGCAGACGAAGGTGCAGGTGGTCGCGGCGGTGTCGGTGGAGGCGTCGCCGCTCGCGTCGCTGGTGGTCGCGCTCGCGCTCGTGCTCGCGCCGGTCGCCGCCGCCGACGTCGATGAGGCGCTCACGCTGGCCGAGGCCGAGGCGGTCGAGGACGAGGAGGTCGCGCTCGCGTCGCTCGTCTCGCCGCCGCCCCCGGGGCCTCCGATGCAGCCGGCGAGGGCGAGGAGGAGGAGCGTGCAGCGGGAGGATGTCTTCATCCGCGAAATCACAATTGTGTCAAAACTAACTAACAAAACTCACAAACGTCAAGCCCAATTTGAGGATGCGCGCGGTATCGCGCGTTCCATCGCCGGGATCGAGGCGGCGTCATTCTCGGACCCGCGCGGGCTCGCCTTGGTGTCGGGGCGTCGACCCATGTCGACCTGGGTCGTCGACCGACCCGGCGACCTCCTCACGCCCGCGATCGAGATGTCCTAGGGGACAGGAGACATGCGCGGGCCGTCGCCGTCGTAGAGGCTGGTCAGCGGGACGTCGTCGAGCTCGACGAGCTCGACCGGCGCCTGGACCCCGAGCGCGTCCCAGAGCTGGAGCTCGTAGGTGAGCATGTGGCGCTCGTAGAAGTGGAGGCCGGCGCGGGCGCGGGCGGTCGGGGCCGGGCGCAGCTCCGCCGGCCAGCGCCCCTCGCGGACGTACTGCCGGCGGGCGAGCTCGTGGAGGTCGTGGAGATCGATCGCCCGGGGGCCGAGGCGCTCGAGCGCCGGCAGGAGCGGGGTGAGCGAGTGCCCCCAGAAGCCGCGGAGGAGCCCGCGCTCGGCCGCCCCCCGGGCGCCGCCGACCAGCGGGGCGTACTGCGAGAGGCCCTGCGGGTGGGCGTGGATCGTCGACCATGTCCCCGGGACCAGGAGGACGAGGAGCGCGAGCGCGGGCGCATGCCGCCAGCGGGGGCCGAGGGCGGCGCGCCCCCAGAGCGCGCGCCAGGCGACCGCCGCCGCGAGGGCGAGGAAGGGGTAGGCGGTGAGCCAGTGCTTGGTGCCGCCGAAGATCGGCACCGTCGGCGCGGCGATGAGCGCGAGCGGGAAGATCGCGAGGAGGGCGAGGAGGACGCCGTCGAGGCGCTCGTGCGGGCGCAGCGGCGCGAGCCAGGTGCGGGGCCGGGCGGGCGTGGCCCCGCCGCCCTCGGTCGGGGCAGTCTCGGCCTCGGACCCCGACGTGTCCTTCGTCGCCGATGGGGCGGCCTGCGCTCTCTCTCCGTGCGGTGATGTCTTTTTGGACAGGTCGCGCAAGACCCCGATCCCGAGGCCGACGAGCGCGAGGAGGAGGAGCGCGCTCGGGACGGTCGCCCAGGTGAGGACGAAGGGGTAGGCGATCGGCAGCGGCGGCTGGTTGTAGTTCACCCCGAGGAATTCCGTGTTGTAGTAGGAGTGCTGGGCGTGGAAGGCGAAGTACTCGGCGAGGCGATCGATCGGCGCCGACCAGAGCCAGGGCCAGAGCGCGAGGGCGGTGAGCGGCGCGAGGGCGACGATCGATCCGAGCCCCGCCGGGAGCCAGAGCCGCCCCTGCCGCCAGGCGCCGGCGCGGAGGAGGCAGAGCGCGTAGTGGAGGCCGAGGAGCGCCGGCAGGAAGAGGGCGTTGTGCTTGATGACGATCGCGACCCCGAGGATCGGCCCGAGCGCGAGCGCCCAGCGGCGCTCGACGAGGGCGGCCCGGTAGGCGAGGGCGACCGCGAGGGTGGCGACCGCGACCGGGACGTCGAAGCAGTGGAGGCCGGCGTTGAACCACACCCGCGGCAGGAGGATGAACCAGCCGGCCGCGAGGAGGCCGGCGAGGAGGCCGCCGCCGAGGCTGGTCCCGGCGATCACCAGGAGGGCGACGCCGAGGCCGGCGAGGAGCTGGGCCGGCAGCCGCATCGCCGCGCCCTCGGGGAGGAGCGGGAGGAGGCCGCCGCCCGGCCCCTCGGGGCCCTTCGCGTCGGCCTCGCTGGCGGCCGTCGGCGCGGCGAGGAGGCGGGCCGAGAGGCCGCCGGCGAGCTTCATCAGCGGCGGGTGCTCGCGGTTGACCGCGAAGGCGCGGTCGCGGGCGCGGGCGGCGATCATTTCACCTGGCTCATGGGTCAGGCTAGCGGCCCACTCGGCGTAGGCCCGCGAGGCGACGAAGTAGATCCCCTCGTCGCGGACGTAGCCGACGTCGCGGTGGCCGACGCTGAGGAGGAGCGTCGTCAGGGCGCCGGCGAGGGCGGCGACGGCGAGGACGCGGCGGCTCATCCCCCGGCGCCTCCCCCCGCGAGCGCGCGGGCCTCGAGGCAGGCGCTGTGGGCCGGCCGCGGGCGGTAGCCCTGATCGCCGAAGGTCCCGGCGAGCGTCGGGATCGCCGTGAAGACCAGCTCGTGGCGGCCGGGCGGGGTCGGGACCTCGAAGGCCGCCCAGCCCTGGCGATCGCTGAAGACGAGGTCGGCGAGGGGCTCGCCGTCGACCGCGATCCGCAGGAGGAGCGGCGCGTCCGAGCGGAGGCGGGCGTTGAAGTCGGCGAAGCCGAGGTGGCCGCGGAGGCGCGCGCCGAGCTCGGCGTCGGCGATCCGCAGGGTCGCCTCGGCGCCGTCCTCGAGGTCGAGGAGGAGGCAGCGGCGGGGCGCGTAGGCGATCTCGGCGAAGCGCGGGCGGAGCTCGCCGCTCTTGCAGGTGAAGGCGCCGCCCCGCCGCGGGCAGCGGGCCCGGCGGTCGCTGACCTCAAGGCCAGGTGCGTCGAGGAGGTCGAAGCTCGGGGCGGCCGCGCCCGCGGGCTCGAAGGCGTGGACCGTGAAGGGGCCGAGCGCCGTCCGGGCGCGCGCAGGCGGGAGCGGGCGCGCCCCCCACTCGCGGCGGAGCGTCGGGCTCCAGGGGTCGTCGTCGCCGCGGGCGATGATCGTCAGGCGCGGGCGGCCCTCGAGGTCGGGCGGGGCGACGGCGCCCGGATCGGCGAGGGCGGCGAGCTCCCGGCGGGCGCGCGGGGCCAGCCAGGGGTCGGCGAGGAGGACCAGGCCGGGGTCGCCGGCGCGGAGGTGGTCGTCGAGCGCTCGCCAGGCGGCCGCGGGGAGGGTGGTCCGGTAGGCGCGGGCGGCCGCGATCCACTCGATCGCCGCGACCGCGAGGATCAGCGCGAGGACCCCGCGGGCGAGGCGGCGGAGGCGATCCGGCGCCTCCGCGCGCGACGACGCCGCGTTCGCGGTTGATATGTCCGAAGGGACATGTCGATGGACCTCGCCGCCGCTCGCGGTCGCTCGCTCGTCGCTCACGGCGGGTCGCCCCCCGCGAGGCCGAGGTTGAAGCCGAGGGCCGGCGGCGCCTCGCCCTCGGAGACGATCGTCACCCGGAGATCGACGGCCGCGCCGGCGGCCGCGCCCGCGCCCGGCGGCGGCGTGAGGACGAGCGGCGTCCTTCCGGGGGCATGCGGGAGCTTGAGGTCGACGAGCGTCGTCCACGCCTCCGCAGCGGCGCCGGCCGTCCGCGCGTCGATCTTCAGGTGGTGGGTGCCGCGGGCGCCCCGGCGATCCTTGGCGGCGTCGTCGTCGAGGGCGACGTAGCCCCGGAGCTCGCCCCTCGAGAAGTCCACGCCGGGGAAGGTGACGATCGCCGGCCCCGCGCGCCGCGGGCGGACGACGATCGCCGGCCGGATCAACATCTCGGTCTTGAGCGGCCCCGCCCGCAGCGCGTCGCCGCCGCTCGCCGGATCGATCGCCGCCCGGCCCGCGCTCAGCCAGGCGCTGGCGAGCCCGGACTCGCGGGCGTCGGCCCGCAGCCAGCGGACGCCGAGGGCGGCGATCACGATCGCCAGGCCGGCCGCTTGCACCCACCCCGGGAGCGCGCGCCGGACGATCCCGCCGAGGCGCGCCAGGGTCGCCTCGCCGCGGCCGACGATGAGCGCGAGGAGGGCGAGGAGGGCCGCGACGGTGATCCCGAGGCCGAGGAGGTCGAGCACCCGCCAGCGGACGTAGCGGAGCTCGACGTCGCCGTCGCCGACAGCGGCCGCGATCAGGGTCGGCTCGGAGCCGTCGTCGCCCTCCGCCTTGCCGCCCCGGAGCTCGCCGCGGCGGCGGGCCTCGGGGGTCGCCTCGACGGCCTCGCCCCCCGGGCGGGTGATCGCCGGGACCTCGACCCAGGGGAGGAGCGCGCCGCCCTGGCGGAGCTCCCAGCGCGGGTAGCCGCCGACGTGGAGGACCAGGCGGGTCGCCCCCGCCTCGGCGCCGCGGATCCGCAGGCGGAGGTCGCCCGCGTCGACCGAGCCGCCGATCACCTCGACCTCGCCGGGGCCCTCGAGGTGGGTGATCCCCTCCGCGTCGGTGCGCTCGCGGACCGCGAAGGGGCCGAATTGATGGAGCCCGCGGCCCATCGAGACCAGGTAGCGGACGCCGAGGCGGCGGAGGAGCGCGTCGCTCGCGGCCTCCGGCTTGTGGACGAAGTTGTCGCCGGGGGTGAAGCCGATCTTGTAGGTCGCCGCCTCGGTGGTGAGCGGCGAGTCCATGAACCAGTGGGCGTTGCGGTGGGCCCGGAAGGCGATCCGGCCGACCTCGCCCGGGGCGGCCGCGCGCGCTCGCTCGCGCTCGCGCTCGGCGAGCCAGGCGAGGAGCTCGGCGTAGGCGGCCTCGGCCTCGGGCTTGCCGGGGAAGCGCTCGACCTGGACCTCGCCGACGTGGTGGCGCCGCATCGCGTCGACCGAGCCGCCGACCATACCTGACCCAAGGACCAGGATGGCGCCGGCGAGGGCGACGACCACCGGCGCCTTGATGTGGGCCCGCAGCCGCGAGCGCCAGAGCCCGGCGGCCGCGCGCGCGAGGCCGACGAGGGCGAGCCCGGCGAGGAGGAAGAGGCCGGGCTTGGCGGCGATCAGGAGGCGCTGGTACTGGATGTGGGTGAAGCCGGCGCCGAGGTGATCGAGGCGGAGCGCCCAGAAGGCGTCGGCGCTCGCCCCGAGCCAGAGGCAGAGCGACCAGGCGGCGAGGAGGCGGGCGAGCGGGTGGCCGCGGAGGGCGGTGAAGAGGAGGCCGAGGGTCGCCGCGTGGCCGACCGCCGCCGGCATGTGCTGGGCCCAGCGGCCCTCGGCGGCCATCCGCACCATCGCGTCGAGGGGGGCGTGGAGCCAGCCGTAGCTCGCCATCCAGCCGCGGTGGGCGAGCATCGGCAGGAGCCACCAGGCGGCGACGGCGAGGGCGAGGCCGCCGATCACCGCGATCTCGAGCGTGACCTGGGCGCGGGCGCCGGCCGCCCTCCGACTGGGCGATTTGGACATGTCCTCTGCGACCTGTCCCTTGATGCTGGCGAGGATCGGCACCCCGAGCGCGGCCGCGAGCGCGAGGGTCGGCAGGCTCATCGGGTGGGCGAGGATCGCCCCGCCGCCGGCGAGCGCCGCGCACGCGAGGTGGCGGCCGGCGCCGGGCGTCCCGGCCTCGAGGCGGGCGCGGGCCGCCTCGGAGAGGCAGAGGAGCCCGAGCGAGGTCGCCAGCGCCTGCGGCCAGACCCCGTAGAGCATCGTGTAGGTCCAGCCCCCCTCGCGGTAGGCGCCGGCGTCGACGAGGGCGAGGGCGCCGGCGATCGCCCCGGCGATCGGCCCGGCGAAGGCCATCGCCCGGCCGCGGGCGCCGCCGCGGCCGAGGGTCGCGCCGACGTGGACGAGCGCGAGCCCCTGGAGGACGAAGACCAGCGCGACCATCCAGGCGTAGCAGCGCTCCCAGCTCGCGCCGCCGAAGGAGAGCGCCCGAAAGAGGGCGACGATGAGGTCGCCGAGGGGCGGATAGAGCTCGCCGATCGGCGCGCCGAAGAACCAGGTCGAGCTCCAGCCGCGGAGCTCGAAGTCCGCGAGGATCTGTCCGAAGAGCCAGGCGCGCGTGAGGTGGACCGGGTGGTCGGCGCTCAGCGGCATCACCCCGCGGGCGAGCGGCCAGACCAGCCAGAGGCCGAGGAGCGTGACCGCGAGCGCGAGGACGGCGACCAGCCAGCGGGGCGGACGCGCGAGCTCGCCCGCGCCAGCGCTCGTCGCGGATGAGGGCCCGTCGCCCGCGCCGCGATCGCTGGCGCGAGCGCTCGGCGACGACGAGCGCCGCGTCACGGAGGAGGGCTCGTCGCCCTCGCCGCGCCCGCCTCGCCCCGCGTCCTCGCGCTGGCGCTCGTCCGCGCCGGCCCGGGCGACCGCCTCATCGGCGCTTCGGTCCACCGAGGATCACCGTCCAGGGCAGGGGCCGGCGCACCGCCTCGATCTCGAGCGCCCCCCCGGCGAGGCGCAGGAGCTGGCGCCGGGTGAAGTGCTGGAGGTGCCCCGGCGTGTTGCCGAGGTCGCGGAGGTAGCGCCCGCGGAGGAGGTTGAGGAGCCGCCAGGTGGGCTCCCAGGGGGTGCTGAGGAGGACGTGGCGGTCGGCGACCCGGGCGAGCTCGGCGAGGCCGGCCGCCGGGCGCTCGAGGTGCTCCAGGACCTCGCAGCAGATCACCATGTCGAACTCGCGGTCGGCGTAGGGGAGCGCGTAGATCGACGCGGCGGTGAACTCGATCGCCGGGTCGCAGCCCGGCCCGCGGGCGTCGACCAGGTCGCAGGCGGCGAAGCGCGCGGGGCGGTGGCGGCCGAGGAGGTGGTCGGCGAGGCGCCCCTCGCCGCAGCCGACCTCGAGCACCGTCCGCGGCCGGGCGTCGGCGTAGAGGTCGCCGACCGCCCGCAGGAAGCCGTCGACGAGGCGGCGGGCGATCGGGTTGCGGGTGTCGTACTTGTCGTCGACGTTGCCGACGATCACCCCCTCCGCCGATTGGACATGTCTCAAGAGACACCTCCGTCGGGTCCCCGCCAGCTCGCGGCCGCGCTCCGGCGGACCCCCGGCGCCCGCGGGGTCTCGCCGGCGGCCTGGAGCGCGTCGGCGCGGGCGCCCTCGGCGAGGCGCTCGCGGATCAGCAGCTCCTCCGAGAGGCGGCGGTTGGCGGCCATCAGGTCGCCGAGGAGGGCCATGAGCGCGACCAGGAAGGCGAGGACGATCGCGCCGACGCCGACCAGGAGCGACTCGGTGTGCCCCGACTCCGCCGGGTAGCGCGAGGCGTAGAAGTAGAGGAAGCGGCCGCCGAGGCCGAGGCCGAGGGCGAGGAGGAGGAGGGCGATCCGGCCGAAGGTCTCGACCGGCCAGTAGGTCGCGTAGGCCCGGACGATCACCGCGCCGTTGCGCCGGACGTAGCCGGCGATCGACTTGAAGAGGCGCGAGGGCCGATTCATCGGGTTGGTGGTGATCGGGATGTTGGCGATCACCAGCCCCGCCTGGCCGGCCTGGATGATCGTCTCGAGGGTGTAGGTGAAGCGGTTGTGGACGAACAAGGTCGCCGCCGCCCGCCGGCTCAGCGCCCGAAAGCCCGAGGTCGCGTCGACGACCGCGGTCCCCGACGCCCGCCGGACCACCCGCGAGCCCCAGCGCTGGAGGATCTTCTTGAGGAGCGAGAAGTGGGCGATCGTGTCGGTCTGGCGGTCGCCGATCGCGATGTCGGCCTCGCCCGCGAGGATCGGCGCGCAGAGGCGCGGGATGTCGGCGCCGCGGTACTGGTTGTCGGCGTCGGTGTTGACGATCACGTCGGCGCCGAGGCGGATGCAGGCGTCGATCCCCGCGGCGTAGGCGGCCGCGAGGCCGCGGTTGCGCGGGAAGCGGAGGACGTGGTGGACCCCGAGCTCGGCCGCGACCTCGGCGGTCCCGTCCGTGCTCCCGTCGTCGATCACCAGCACCTCGATCACGTCGATCCCGGCGATCGACCGCGGGAGGTCGGCGAAGGTCGCCCCGAGGTGCTCGCGCTCGTTGAGGCAGGGGATCTGGATGATCAGCTTCACGCCGAGGCCGCCTGCTTGTACCACCCCGCCGCCGGAGCGCTCAACGGCGAGCGGCCGCGGCGGCGGCGAGGCGCGGCGCGTGGGCGGCGGCGAGGCGGACGCTCTCGAGGTGGATCTCGACGATGTCGTCGATCGCCGGGGCGTAGCCGCCGGCCATCGCCACCGCGACCGGCACCCCGGCGGTGGCGCAGCGGCCGAGGACCAGCGCGTCGCGGCGGGCGAGCCCCGCCTTGGTCAGCGCCAGGCGGCCGAGCGCGTCGCCGACGTAGGGGTCGGCGCCGGCGAGGTAGATCGCCAGATCGGCGGCGGCCGCCGGCAGGGCGCGGGTGAGGGCGTCGTCCAGGGCCTCGAGGTACGCCTCGTCACCGCAGCCGTCGGCGAGGGCGACGTCGAGGTCAGAGCGCTCCTTGGTGAAGGGGAAGTTGCCGGCGCCGTGGAGCGAGAGCGTGAAGATCGTCGGGTCGTCGGCGAGGATGCTCGCGGTCCCGTTGCCCTGGTGGACGTCGCAGTCGACGACGATCGCCCGGCGGATCCGGCCCTCCGCCTGCATCGCCCGGGCGGCGACCGCCGCGTCGTTGAACACGCAGAAGCCCTCGCCGCGGCCGGCGAAGGCGTGGTGGGTGCCGCCGGCGAGGTTGACCCCGCAGCCCTCGGCGAGCGCGGCCCGGGCGGCGGCGATCGTCGCCCCCGCCGATCGCCGCGAGCGCTCGACCAGCGCCGGCGACCAGGGGAAGCCGATCGCCCGGATCTCCCGGGGATCGAGGCCGCCCTCGGCGACCCGGCGGATGTAGGCGGGATCGTGGGCGAGCGCGAGCTGGTCGTCCGTGGCGGCGTCGGGGATCCGGAGCTCGGCGCCGAGGGCCGCCCGCTCGGCCTCCACCCGCGCCCGCAGGCGGGCGTACTTCGCCATCGGGAAGCGGTGCCGCGGCGGCAGCGGGAGGACGAAGGTGTCGGTCGCGAAGATCTGCACCCTGGGCGGCAATTCATCGCCCAGGGGCGCCGCGCCGGCAAGGGCCGGCTACTCGCCGTACCAGACCCGGGTCGCCTGCCAGCCCTCGGCCGGCCAGGCCTCGAGGCCCATGATCATCGCCAGGTGGTCGGTCTCCTGCGGGCTCCAGATCGCGCAGGCCCAGCCCTCGGCGACCTTCCAGAGCGCGAAGATGATGTAGACCCACGAGCCGGGCGCGTCCTCGTAGTAGTCGGGGTCCTGCTCGGCCTGCTCCTGGACGAGCTCGACGTCGACGACGATCCACTCGCCCGGCGACGAGGCCCAGCGGCCCTCGCCGTTGGCGTTCCAGGTGCCGACCGCCCCGCCGAAGTTGGCGTAGTCGACCAGCGCCTTGGGGTCGCGGGTCAGGCGGATCGCCTCGGCGTCGGTGATCCGCTGGAGCGAGATCAGCGGGACCGGCGGATCGTCGGACCAGGCGCCGAGCTCGTCGAAGGAGACGGCGGCCTCGGAGGCGTAGTGCTCGGCGACGCCGGTCTTGACCGGCGCGTCGGGGTTGCCCGCCTGCATGATCCGGGTGGCCTCTTCGAAGGTGCGGGGAGTAAATGCCATCGGGTGGACCTCGCTCGCTCGGCTGCATAGTCCGCGCGGGTGCTCAGCGTCAACCGCGGGGCTCGCGGCTGCCGGGGCTGTCAGCGGCTTCACGTCGCCGGCCGGGGGCACGTCGCCACATCGCCCTGGGGGGCGCCTGGCGGCTACCATGCCGGCGATGTCCGCCCCCCGCTCGCCGCGGGCGACCGCCGCCCTGGCCCTCGCGCTCGCCCTCGCGGTCGCGGCATGGGCGCACGCGCGGGCCTGGGACTTCGTCTGCGACGACGCGTACATCTCGTTCCGCTACGCCCGCAACCTCGCGCTCCACGGGGCCCTCGAGTACAACCTCGGCGAGCGGGTCGAGGGCTTTTCAAACCCGCTCTGGGTGCTGATCCTCGCGCTCGGGGATCGCCTCGGCGTCGCCCCGGAGATCCTCGCGCCGGCGCTCACGCAGGCCGGCGCGGGCGCGCTGCTGGTCGTCGGCATGCTCCTCCTTCGGCGGCTCCGCGGCCGCGCGGGCGCGGCCTGGGGGCTCGGCGACGTCGCGCCCGCGGCCCTCCTGATCGCCGCCCCGGAGGTGATGGTCTGGGCCCACTCCGGCCTCGAGACGAGCGCGGCCGCGGCCCTCGTCCTCGGGGCCTGCCTCGCCTGGCTCGCCGGGCGCCCGCGGGCCGCCGCTCTGATCGCGGGGCTCGCGGGGCTCTGCCGCCTCGACGCGCTCGTGCCGATCGCCGCCTTTGGGATCGCCTGGCTCGTCGTCGTCCTCCTGCCGGCGCGGCTGGCTGCGAAGCGGGCTGCAGGGGGTCCTGAGGCCGCGTCGGGCCCTCGCCTGGGCGCCCGCGAGCTCGTCGGCGCCGCGCTGATCTTCGCCGCGCTGCTCGGCGGGCTCTTCGTCGCTCGCCGCCTCTACTACGACGCCTGGCTCCCCAACACCTGGGCGATCAAGCGCCACGGCGCGCTCCTCCGCGGGACCTACGGGGTCGAGTACGTGCGGGCGTGGGCCGCGGGGCTGGGGCTGGTCTACGCGGCGCCGCTCCTGGTGCTCCTGCGGCCGCGGCACCTCCTCCTCGGGCTGCCGGCGGCCGCGAGCGTCGCCTACGCCTACTCGGTGGGCGGCGACTTCATGGCCTACAGCCGCCTCCTCCTGCCGGCGAGCGCGGCCCTCCTCCTCCTCGTCGCGTGGCTCGTCGCCGACGGCGGCGCCCGCCTGGCGGCCCGTTGGCCCCGCCTGGGGCCCCTCGCGCCGCTCCTCACCCTGGCCCTCGCGGGCGCGCTCGGGGCCCGGGCGGAGGGCCGCTGGGCGGACGATCGCGCGAGGCCCAGCGGCTGGATCGACGGCCGCTGGGAGGGGGTGACGGCGATGGATCGCTTCGCCCGCGAGCGCCTCCACGTCGGCCGCTGGATGCGGGACAACCTGCCCGAAGGGACATGGATCACCGTCGGCGCCGCGGGGGCGCTGCCCTACGCCTCCGAGCTCGGGGCGATCGACGTCTTCGGGCTCGTCGATCCGGCGATCGCCCGCCTCCCGGGGATCACCCCGCAGGCCGGCGAGCGCGGGCGCCCCGGGCATCAGCTCGTCGCCCCGCGGAGCTACGTCCAGGGGCGCGATCCGGACCTCTACTGCCACGTCGGCCACGTCGGCCAGCGGCGGCCCGCGCCGGCGTCCGCCCGCCGCCGGGGCTTCGGCCCGCGGATGGTCTGGGCCTGCGTCGAGCCCGGGGCGATCGCCGATCCGCACGAGCCGGACGGGATCCTGGATCTCGGCTTCTACTGCTGCCTGCGGCCCGCAGGGCGGGCGGTCGGGCCCTTCGTCGACGGCCCGGGGTGAGCGGCGCTCAGTCGAAGACGACGAGGACCCCGGGCGGGAGCTCGACGTCGCTTGCGATCGCCCTCTCGACCGCCGCGCGGGCGCCCTCGTCGGCGAGGCGGAGCTCGACGTCGATCGCCCGCCGCAGATCGCTGCGGGTGATCTCCGACGGCGTCGCCTCGAGGCGGATCTCGGCGACCGCGGCGAGGTCGACCGCGCCGCCGTCGGCGAGGGGGATCGGGAGGGACGCGAGCGCCTCGGGGCGCCGGAGCTTGCCCGGGTCCGCGGGCCCGACGCCGAGGATCACCTCGACGCGCTCGTCGCCGTCGAGGAGCGCGCCGACGGGCGTGCCGTGGGCGAGCGTCAGGGCGCGGGTGGCCGCGTTGGCGGGGAGGCCGAGGGCGGCGAGGCGCTCGCGGTCGAGCTTGATCGAGAGCGTCGGCGCGAGGGGAGCCCGGGTCCGGGCCGAGCGCACGCCGGGGAGCGCGGCGGCCACGGACGCGGCCCTCTCGGCGATCTGGCGCCCGCGCTCGAGGTCGTCGTCGAGGACGCGGAGGCGGAGCCGCGGCGGCGCGCCGGGTGCGATGATGTCGCGGAGGACGACGCCGGGGGTCCTGGCGAGGCGCTCCTCGACGCTGGCGAGCGCGGCCGCGTCGCTCCCTGGCGGGAGGCGGAGCGTGATCTCGAGGGGCGCGCCGGCGTCGCGAGGGCGCGGGGCCTCGAGGGTGGCCGACGCCGGACGATCGCCGAGCGCGTCAGCGAGGCGCGGCGTGAGGGCGGCGAGGCTCGCCCCGGGGTCCTCGTCGGCGGCCACCTCGAGGAGGATCGTCGGCGCGTCGGCGTCGATCAGCTCGAGCGGGATCCCGGCGCTCCGCTCCTCGTGGAGGAGCGCGCGCAGCGTCCCCTCGACCTCGGCCGCTTGGGCGCCGCGGAGCGGCCAGATCGCGCCGACGACGATCGCCGCGCCGTCGAGCGCCCGGGCCTCGCAGGTCGGCGGCGCGGCCTCTTGGGCGATCGTCGCCAGGTCGCGGACGAGGATCGGCGAGGGCCCGGCGGTCGGCACCACGACGGAGCCGATGTCCTCGAGGCTAGCTCGCGCGCCGCCGAGGCCGAGCGCCTCCCGCAGCGCGGTCTCGAGGCTGCGGGTGGCGACCCCGAGCGCCCGCTGGGCGTCGGGGACGACGCGGATCTCCACCTGCTCGTGGCGATCGCCGCAGAGCTCGACCGTCGCGACCCCGGGCGTCGCCTGGATCGCCCGGGTGAGCGCGCCGAGCCGCCGATGGAGGGCGATGGGGTCGATCGCGTCGGCGCGGACGACAAAACGGAGCGCCGGGGCGTCGGCCGCGACGTCGGGGCCGAGGGCGACGTCGATCCCCTCGGGGAGGCTGCGCTGGGCGCCCGCGAGGCGCTGCAGGGCCTCCGCGCGGGCCTGCTCGACGTGGGCGCCGCGGGTCAGCGTGAGGGTGATCGTCGCGGCGTCGGGGCGCGACGCGCTCTCGATCCGGTCGAGCCCGGGGAGCCCGGCGAGGGCCTCCTCGAGCGGGGCGGTGACCAGGCGCTCGACTGAGTGCGCGTCGAAGCCCGGGGCCTCGGCCACGATCACGATCTTCGCGGGCGCGAGCGCAGGCGCGGAGGCCTGGGCGACGTCGTCCGCGGGCGGCGGGGCCTTGGTCGGCGTGCAAGCGAGCGCGCCCGCGCCGACGCCGATACCGAGGAGGAGGGCGATCACCTGCCGTCGCATCGCCCGAGGATAGCCGACTACGGCTTCGACCCCTCGATCGACACCTCGAGGACGAAGGGCTGCCCCTTGCGCGAGCCGCGGATCTTCAGGAGGTCGGCCCCGCGGAGCGCCGTGTAGGCCTCCATCGCCTGCTCGACGTCGTTCAGCGAGTGCTCGTTGACGCCGTCGACGAGGTCGCCGTTTTGAAAGCCGAGGAGCTTGGGGAGCGAGCCCGGGCGGATCGCGTAGAGCTTGAAGCCGCTCGGCTGGCCGTCGCGGAGCGCCGGGACCACCCGGGCCTGGCGCGCGAGGAATTCGGGCTGGGCCAGCGCCCGATCGACGAAGGCGCGGGTGATCGCGCAGCGGCCCTCCTCGTCGCAGCGGATCGCCTCGGCGGCCGCCTCCTCGAGGGTCTTCCCGCCCTCGCCCTCGCCGCCGGCCGCTGCACCGCCCGCGCCCTCGCCGGTGTCGATCGCGGGCGGCTTGGCGGCCTCGCTGGCGATCCGCTCCTGGAGCGCCGAGACCTCGTGGCGGATCGAGGTCAGCGCCTCCTCGGCGGCCGCGAGCTGCTGGTGGGCCTGGGCGAGCTCGGCGCGGGTCTGGCCGAGCTCGGCGCGGGCCTGGGCGAGCTCGGCGCGGGTTTGGGAGAGCTCGTCGCCGCCGGGGGTGCAGGCGGCGACGAGGCCGAGGAGGGCGAGGGGAGCGGCGAGCCGGCGCATCGCGGGGGATCCTACCAGCCGGCGCGAGCGACCGGCGCGGCCCCTCGCCGACGACGCGCGCCGGCGAGCGCATGCGGTACAACGGTCGCCGCCCGCCCCGTGAACGCCCCCGAAGAGCCCGCCGCGCCGCCGCCTCGCGTCCTCGTGGGGGCCCGTCGCGCGGTCGCCGCGCTCGCGCTCGCGTGGGCGCTCGGCCTGGCGGCGCTCTTCGCCGCCCGGCTCACCTATCCGCTCGAGCTCGAGTGGATGGAGGGCGGCTCGCTCCACCACGCGCTCCGGCTCCTCCGCGGCGAGGCGATCTACGCCGCGCCGTCGATCGACTTCGTCCCCTTTCTCTACACGCCGCTCTACCCGGCCCTCCTCGCGCTCCTCGCCGGCCTCGGCCTCCCCCTCGGGCTCGCGCTCGGGCGGGCGCTGAGCGTCGCGGCGATCGCGGCGATCGCCGGCGGGCTCTGGCGCCTGACGGCGGCCGAGGGCAAGCCGCGGGCCCACCGGGCGGCCGCGATCGGCCTCTTCCTCGCGGGCTACGTCTTCACCTACCGCTGGTACGACCTCGCCCGCGCCGACGCGCTCATGCTCGCGCTCCTCCTCTGGGGGCTGATCCTCCTCCGGCGGGCCGAGGGCGCCGGCTGGCGGCCGCTGGTCGCAGGTGTCCTTGTGGCCATGGCCTTTTGGACCAAGCAGACCGCGGCGGTGATGATCCTGGCGAGCGGCGTCGGCGGGCTCGCGCTGGTGGCCGGCGAGGCCCGCGGGCGCCGGCGCGCTCGCCTGGTCGCGCTCGCGCTCTACACCGCGACGGTCGCCGCGCTGGTGCTCGGCGGGCTGGCGATCGGCGACGCCCGCAGCGAGGGCTGGCTCTGGACCTACGTCTTCGAGCTCCACCAGCGCCACCCCTTCAACGCCGAGCGCTTCTCCCGCAAGAGCTGGGGGATGCTCCTCCACAGCGCGCCCTCCCTGGCGCTCCTCCTCAGCGGGCTGGTCGGCGGCCGGGTCGTCGCGCGGGTCAAGGCGCTCGCCGGCCGGCGACCTCGCGTCAATTCGGCGAGCGCGAATATACATGTTTCAAGGGACATGTACTGGGGGGCGATCTTCGTGGCCGCGCTCCTCGCCTCGGCGCTCGGCTACTCGACCCTCTGGGCCGAGGCCAACGCCTTCATCCCCGCGGTCTTGTTCGGCGCCGCCTACCTCGCGGTCGCGCTCCCGGTCGGCGGCCGCGGCGAGGTCGCGGCGCTCGCCCTGATCGCCCTCCAGCTCCTCTTCGCCGCCCTCGTCGAGCCCACCTACCAGCCGATCCAGGAGCGGGGGATCGCGGCGATCGACGCGAGCTACCGCTGGCAGGAGCTCGGCCGCTCGCTCCCCGACGCGGGCGCCCGGGCGCGGGCGTCGGCGCTGCGGGCCGAGCTCCTGGCCTTCGGCGAGCGCCGTGGTCCCGGCCCCGGCCGCGAGCTCCTCGCGCTCCAGCGGCCGTGGTGGAGCGTCCTCGCCGGCGGCCCCGGCCACGTCGGGTCGATGGGCCTCAACGACGTCGCCCCCGAGGACCAGCGGCGCCTCCAGGGCGAGCTCCGGGCGGCGCTCGCGGGGGGCCGCTTCGCCGCGATCTGGCTCGAGGGCGAGCCGCCGACCTGGCTGCGGCCGGCGCTCGCGGGCGCCTTCCAGGTCGCCCGGCGCCTCCACGGCGACGCCCGCGTGCGGCCCTGGACCGGCTACCTCTCGGAGGCCGGGATGGTCACGCCCTACCGCGGCGATCAGCTCTACCTGGTGCCCTGCGCCGCCCGCCCGCCGCCGGCGGGGGCCCGGCTCCTCGCCGACTTTGAGCGCGGCGGGAGCGATGGTTTTCGCCGCAGCGGGGCAGCCTTCGGCCGCGCGGGGCAGCCGGCGCTGAGCGGCGATCTGCCGGCGCTGGGCCCCCACGGCGGGGCCGCGCTCCTCGGCTCGGCCGCCCGCCGCCGGGGCCTCGCGGCGACCGGCGAGGCCCGCTCGCCGGCCTTCGTCGCCCCCGCGGGCGCGGTCCTCGAGCTCCTCGTCGGGGTCAGCGCGGGCGATCGCGGCGGCCTCCTCCTGTTCCTCGAGGCCGCGGACGATCCGACGATCCGCGCCGAGATGGCCCCGCCGGCGACGCCCGCTTGGGCGCTGGAGCCCCTCCGCTGGCCGATCCCGGCGGCCCTGAGCGATCGGCCGATCCACCTGGTGATCCGCGATGAGAGCGCGAACGCGGCGATCTTCGTCGATGACGTCTGGCTGATCCCCGGCGCCGGCTGAGCCGCGGCCTCGACGAGGATGTCCCCAGGGTCAGGCCGCCTCGGACGTGGGGTGAGGATGTCCTCAGGGTCAGACCGACGCGGGCCGGGCCCGGCTCGACGTGGGTTCGGTGCTGGTGCATCGAGGAGGATGTCCCCAGGGTCAGCCCGCCTTGGTGAGTGACGACCGCTGAGGCGCTGCGGTGCTCGAGCGGGGAGTCGGGCCTTGGCGGCCCTCGGCGCATCCTCGAGACACAAGCGGCCCCGAGCCAGAGGCCCGGAGCCGCGTGGAGAGCCCGTCCCCTGCGCGTGGGGCGGGCGGAGCTGGTCGCTTGATCAGCGGCGGACGCGGATCATCTGCCGCTCGATGATCACCGTCTCGTGGCCGCCGCAGGGGTAGGCGACCTCGACCGCGACGGTGGTCCCAGCGACGCCGCGGAGGGCGTTGGCCCAGCCCTCGACGTTGCCCGGGTCCTCGCCGTCGACGGCGACCAGGAAGGCGCCGGGGCGGAGGAGGCCGTCGGCCGGCCCGCCGTCGATCACCTGGCGGACGACGACATGATCGCCGCGCTGCTGGATCACGGCCCCGATGCCGCTGTAGGTGTAGCCGCGCTCGATCTCGTGGCGCTCCGCGCAGGACGTGTTGGTCAGGCGGAACATCAGCGCCGCCGAGGTGGCCATCGACCCGGCGAGGATGATCGAGCCGAGGATGACGCTCCGGGCGGTGCGCCAGCGGTTGATGGAGGTGGCGGTCGTCGGGGTCTCGTTGGTGGTGCGCATGCCTTCGCTCCTGGGTGGTCTAACGGATGGCTCAGAGTCTTTCATAGGTTGCCGCCGCTTGCTACCCTGCGCGTTCGCCGATGGGCGAGGAGCGCCCACCTTGGCGCATCCGCCGGGCCGCCCGGACGGGGCCCGGGTTGGCGGGCGCGCGCGCGGCGGCGGGCCACGCGGCCCGCAGATCGACATCCGAACCGCGTCTTGGTTCCGGATATTTCCACCGGCGATCGAAAGCAGCTATACAGCAGCCGCTCCCATGCGCGCTGTCCCGTCGATCCGCCCGCTCGTCCGTCTCCCGCTCGTCACCCTGGCGCTCGCGCTCGCGCTCGCGCCGCTCGCCTGCTCCGACAAGAAGGTCGGCTCGGGCGAGCCGACGGCCGCGAACACGCGGCCGCCCGCGGTGGCGATCGTGCCCGACGAAGATCTCGCGGAGCCCGCACCCGCGCAGGCCGCGGGCGATGAGGCGGCCGGCGAGCCGGAGGCGGTCGCCGCCGGCACCCCGCTCCCCTCGGTCGCCGACGACGAGGGCGCGGAGGCGGCCGACGAGGCCCCGACGGCGGTCGCCGACGGCCCCCGGCGGGTCCTGATCCTCGGCGACAGCCTCGCGGCCACCGGCTTCGGCGCGCTCCTCGAGCGGCGCCTCGACGGCCACCCCGACATCGAGTGCTTCCGCAAGGCCAAGAGCTCCTCGGGCCTCGCGCGCCCCGACTTCTACGACTGGATGAGCGAGGCCAAGGCCCAGGTGAAGGCCCGCGACCCCCACCTGGTGGTCGTGATCATGGGCGGCAACGACGGCCAGGACCTCACCACCAAGAACGGCAAGGGCAAGCGGGTCCACTGGAAGACCGACGAGTGGAACGAGGCCTACCGCGAGCGGGTCGCCTCCTTCCTCGACGAGCTCCGTGGCGACGGCCGCCGGGTCCTCTGGCTCGGCCTCCCGCGCACCGGCACGACCGCCTTCGAGAAGAAGCTCGAGCTGATCCGCGACGTCCAGCAGAACGCGACCGCGGAGTTCGAGGATGTCGAGTACCTCGACACCTCCCCCTACTTCGAGGACGACAAGGGGAACCTCCAGGAGAAGGCCGACGTCGGCAAGAAGCGCCAGCAGGCGCTGCGGGCCGACGACGGGATCCACTTCACGATGGCCGGCTCCGAGTACTTCGCCGAGCGGGTCTACCCCGAGGTCCTGCGGGTGATCGGCGTCGCGGAGCAGGCCGGCTAGGCCGCACCCCGCCGGCCGGGCCCGAGCCCGGAGCGCGCGGCGACGTCTCCATCGCGGCGATCTTTGCGGTGGCGGGCGATCGCCTGCGGAGACGACGGGCGCGGCCCCACAGGGTCTGGCCCGGCAAATTGACCCAGCGGGAATGAGCGCTCCCGGCCGGGAGTAGGTTTGCGGCCTCGAGGCCCTCTGGTAGGGTCGGGATCTGCCGCATGCCCATCCTCCGCGACCTCCGCGCCTGGTGCCTCCTCGCCGCCCTCGGGATCGGCGTGGCCGTGGCCGCGGAGCCGGAGGTCGCGGTCGCGGCCGGGTCCTCGAAGAAGAGCGGGTCGACCTCCAAGAAGAAGAAGGCGAGCACGACCAAGAAGTCGAGCGCCTCCTCCAAGGGGAAGAGCGCAGGTAGCGCGAAGTCCTCGTCCTCGGCCAAGCCCCAGCTCCGCCCCGCCGAGGGGCCGGTCGCGGTCGCCGGCGAGGGCGACGACGAGGCCGAGGGCGAGGCCGGGGAGGATGAGGCGGGCGCCGACGAGGGTGGCAAGACCCCCGAGCAAGAGCAGGCCGAGATCGACGCCGAGTTTGACGGCGGCGCACCGGCCGAGCCGGTGGAGGCCGAGCCGCCGCCCCCTCCGGTCGACAACACCCCCCGCTGGGTCGAGCACGAGGTGATCCCCTACGAGAACGTCGAGGCGGTCGCCGGCCGCTACGGCGTGTCGGTCAAGGAGATCGTCAAGTGGAACAAGCTCGACCCCAAGAAGCCGCGGCTGCGGAGCGGCAAGACGATCAAGATCAAGGCGAAGAACCCGCCGCCGCCCCGCGAGAAGATCGAGTACGAGATCCAGAAGGGCGACAACTGGGAGAAGATCGCCGGCGAGCACGGGGTCGACGTCAAGACCCTGAAGCGCTGGAACCCCGCGAAGAAGGACCCGAAGACCGGCAAGCAGAAGCCGGTGATGATCGCCGGCAAGAGCCTGCGGATCTGGGTCGAGCCCGCGATCCTCGGGGGCGGCAGCGGCGACGCCGGATCGGGGCCGCCGAGCGCCGAGGCCGAGGGCCGCCTCCTCGCGGCCAAGGTGCGGGCGAACGCGATCAGCATCGGCGCGCCGACCCGCGGGCGCCTGGTCAACGGCGTCGTCTTCCCCGAGCTCCCGGACCTCTACACCCTCCGCAAGCCCGAGCAGTCCTTCGGCTCGAGCCACACCGTCAAGACCGCGGTCCAGGCGATCAACGCCTTCCGCCGGGGCTCCCGCTACTCGCGCGAGCTGGTGATCGGCGCGGTCTCGCTGGCCCGCGGCGGCCGCTTCCGACCCCACAAGTCCCACCAGAGCGGCCGCGACATCGACATCCGCCTGCCGATCCGCGCGAGCGTCGAGCACAAGAACGCGCCGAGCCCCGGCGAGGTCGACTGGCGGGCGACCTGGAAGCTGATCGAGGCCTTCGTCGCCACCGGCGAGGTCCAGTACATCTTCCTCGAGTACCGCCTGCAGAAGAGCCTCTACAAGGCGGCGCGGGCCGCCGGCGTCCCGGCCAAGGACCTCGCCGCGGTGATCCAGTGGCCGCGGCCGGCGAAGTCGAACAACGGCATCGTCCGCCACGCCAAGGGGCACACCTCGCATATCCACGTCCGGGTGAAGTGCGGGCCGGCCGAGAGCAAGTGCGAGAGCGGGCGCTGAGCGCTCGCTAGCGTCGGGCGTCGCGGCTGCGGAGCGCGGCCTCGACGAAGAGCGCGACGACGACGAGGGGGCCGAGCCAGCGGCCGCCGAACCAGAACACCGCCGAGCTCGCCTTGGTGATCGATCGAGCGGTGGCCGCGTCGACCACGAAGACGAGGGCGTGGGCGAGGGCGACGGCGAGCACGACGAGGGCGGCGGACCAGCGGAGCAGCGCGGGTGTGCGCGACGCGACGCCGATCCGCGCGAGCAGGCAGGCGCCGGCGGCGGCGAGCCCGGTGACCGTCCAGGCCGCGAGCGCGGCGATGCCGGGCTTGGCCGTGACCACGCCGAAGAGGCCGAGGGCGAAGACGCTGAGCGCCTGCCAGGGTCGATCCCAGGCGGCGTCCGCCTCCGGGACCCGCGCTCGCCAGCGCCGGGCGAGGCCGATCACCAGGAGCAGGGAGACGACGTAGGCGATCGGCAGGACGCAGAGGACCGAGCCGGCGATCACCGCGGGGCTCGGCCCGCAGCCCGCGAGCGCGCCCAGGCCGCAGAGCAACCACACCCGCTGAGGTGAGCGAGTCGACGTCCTGTGCACCGGCATACCCTACCTCGGACCCAGGTCCGATGCAGCGAGCCAGCGGCGCGCTAGCGAGCGCGAGCGCGCCGACGGCGAGCGAGCGCGAGGATCGGCAGGGCGAGGAGCGCGGCCCCGCCGGGCGCCCCGTCGCCGCTGCGGCAGGCGCAGCCCTCCTCGCCGGGCTCGCCGAAGCCGCCGCTCGCGGTCGCCGAGCCGAGGCCGGTGCCGTCGGTGTCGCCCTCGGTCTCGCCGGCGCCGCCGCTGGTCCCGCTGGCGTCGCCGGTGCCGCTCGCCGAGTCGCTGGCGCCGTCGGACGAGGTCGTCGCCGGCTCGGGGGGCGGCGGCGGCCGCATGAAGTCCATCATGATCGGATCGAACTGGATCACGTCCTCGAAGGGCGGGAGCGCGACCGGGATGTCGATGTCGGCGATGATGTACTCCTTGCCGAGGATCTCCATCACCAGCGTCGGCCGGAGGACGATCGTCGCGGTGGTCGCGAGATCGCAGTAGAGCACGCCCTCGACCTCGAAGGGGTCGGGGAGGGGCCCCGGGCCGGCGTCGAGCGGCGCCGCCTCGCCCTCGCTCTTGATCGACTGCCACTGCACCTTGGGGTCGAGGGTGGCGACGTCGATCGAGCGCCCGCTCAGCTCGCCGTCGACGATCAGGTAGATGTCGATGTCGAGGTGGCCGGAGGCGACGAGGATGTCGGGGGTGATCGGCACCTCGACCAGGGTGGTCGCGTCGGTCTCGTCGGCGATCACCGCCGGCCGATCGGGGTTGCCCATCAGCAGGTAGGGGGTGAAGAGGGTCTCCGAGATCACCGCGTAGTCGTAGGGTCCGATGATGTCGGACTCCCACTTGATCCCGGCGACGTCGAAGCGGACCTTGGCGTCGAGGGTGAAGCCGACGTCGACCCCGTAGGAGCCCGCGCCCTCCTCCCCCTCGAAGTGGATCGCGCCCTGGTCCCAGTCGTAGAGGCCGTCGCCCGGCATGTCGATCGTCACCGAGTTGCCGGCGTGGACGATGAGGCGGAGCTGGACCGGCGAGTCGACCGGGAACCAGTCGGTGTCGTAGGTGAAGTCGTCGAGGCCGACGAGCTGCTGGAGGTGCTTCGGCGAGAACTCGGCGACGCCGACCTCGGCGGCGGCCGAGGTCGGGGCGACGAGCGCGAGGCCGAGGGCGAGGAGGGGAGCCCGTACGCGCGCCATGGCGGGATAATAGGGGAATCGCCGGGCCGCGGCGCGTCGCCAGAAAACTCACGCGCCCCCTGGGGAGGTCCGCGCCGCCCGTCGGTCGCCGAGGGCTGCTAGGGTTGCGCCCATGACCGCATCAGAGCGTCCGGGTGTGATCCGCAACTTCTCGGCTGGGCCGGCGATCCTGCCGCCGGTGGTCCTCGATCGGGCGGCCGAGGCCGTCCGCGAGCTCCGCCTCGGCGGTCACGATCCCGAGGCCCCGGGGATCGGCCTCTCGCTCCTCGAGATCTCCCACCGCTCGAAGCCCTACGACCTCGTCACCAAGGGCGCCGAGGAGCTCTGCCACGAGGTCCTCGGGATCCCGCGGACGCACCAGGTCCTCTTCCTCCAGGGCGGCGCCAGCCTCCAGTTCGCGATGGTGCCGATGAACCTCCGCCGCGAGGGCAAGGCCGCCTGCTACATCGACACCGGCACCTGGTCGAGCAAGGCGATCGACGAGAGCAAGCTCCTCGGCGAGACCCGGGTGATCGCCTCGTCGGCCGAGACCAGGTACGACCGGATCCCGGCGATGCCGGCGGCCGACGCCTACGCCGGCGCCAGCTACCTCCACATCACCAGCAACAACACGATCTACGGGACCGAGTGGGCGGCGATCCCCGACGCTGGCGACGTCCCGCTGGTGGTCGACTGCTCGAGCGACATCGGCGCGCAGCCGGTGGCGATGGAGCGGATCGCCCTCGGCTACGCCGGCGCCCAGAAGAACCTCGGCCCCTCCGGGGTGACGCTGGTCTTCATCCACCGAGACCTCCTGGCCGAAAAGCCAGCCGGCGTCGTGCCCAAGTACCTCCGCTACGCGACCCACGCCAAGGAGCCGAGCCTCTACAACACCCCCAACACCTTCGGCGTCCTGGTGCTCAAGGTGATGCTCGAGTGGATGCGCGGCGAGGGCGGGGTGCCGGCGCTCGGCGAGCGCAACCACCGCAAGGCGGCGAAGCTCTACGCGGCCCTCGACGCGAGCGCGCTCTACACCCCGCACGCCCAGCCCGGCTCGCGCTCGCTGATGAACGTCACCTGGACCCTCGGCGGCGCGCCGGAGGCCGAGCGCGAGGCGCTCACCGCCCGCTTCGTCAAGGAGGCGACCACCGCGGGCCTCGACGGGCTCAAGGGGCACCGCTCGGTCGGCGGCCTGCGGGCGTCGATCTACAACGCCTTCCCGGAGGCTGGGGTCGACGAGCTGATCGCCTTCATGCGCGAGTTCGAGCGGACGGCGTGATGACCCCGGGCGAAGTCCAGGCGCCGGGGTGGGCGGCGATCGACGCCGCGCTCGCCCGCCTCTACCCCGGCCAGGTGCCGCATCAGTTCGCGAGCAAGACCGCCTACGAGCTGGCGACCCCGAGCCCGCTGCCGGCGATCGCGGTCTACGAGGTGCCGGCGACCGCGGTCGTCGGCCGGCGCTACGGGCCGCACTGGCACTACGTCACCTACGGGCTCTCCGAGCTCTTCGAGAAGAGCTCGCCCGATCCCGATCTAAGCGGCTTCGGCTTTGAGCTGACCCTTCGGACAGCAAAGCGCGAAGGCGAGGCGCAGCCGCCGGTCTGGGGGCTCCGCCTCCTCCAGGCGCTCGGCCGCTACGTGCTCAACACCGGCGAGCGCCTCGACAGCGGCCACCGGGCCGACCTCGGCGGGCCCCTGGTGCCGGAGGTCGAGACCGCGCTCTCGGGGATCGCCACGGTCCCCGATCCGACCCTCGGCAAGATCCAGACGCCCTTCGGCTCGCTCCTCTTCCTCCAGGTGATCGGCCTCCACGGCGACGAGGTCGCGGCGATGGAGGCGATGGGCTACGAGCGGGTGGTGATGATGATCGGCGAGCTCGATCACTTCGCGCTCACCGATCTCCAGCGCGGCTCGTGGCTGCAGGATCCCGCGAAGGTGCGGACCTTCCGGCGCTATCAGCTCGGCGTCGGGCTCGACTGATGAGCCGTTGATCCGTGCGACCTGACCGAACGGTCAGGGCGCCGGTGGCGGGACGGGAGCGGCCGGGAGCGGCTCGATCTTGCCCTCGACGACGCCGCCGGGGACGCCCCCTGGGACGCCCCCCGGGGTGTTGGCGTCGCCGCCTGGCGCGTCGCCGCCCGACGACGCGGCGCCCGGGGTGCCGCCCTCGGCGGGCGGGCTCCCGCTCCCGGACCCCTTCGGCGCGGCCGGCGGGAGCGCGCTCGGGTCGACCGGCGCCGGGGTCTTGAGCTTCTCGAGGGCCGCCGAGGGGGTCAGCTTGCCGTTCTCGCGGGCGTCCCAGAGCTCGCGGCGGCGCTGCTTGAGCTGCTCCATCTCCTCCGGCGTGCGGCGGAGCATCTTGCTCGAGCCGGCGGCGATCTGGTCGAGGATCAGGGTCGCCTGGGTCTTCGAGAACTCGGAGCGGAGGGTGACGCCCTTGTCGGCCCGCTCGATCTCGATCTGCTCGTAGAGGCCGCGGGCGAGGCCCCGCATCAGGATCGGCACCTTGTCGTCGATGAAGCGGGGGAGGAGCTCCTTCCACTCGCCCTCGAACTTCTCCGCGTCGGGGTCGCCGAGGAACTCGAGCTTGACCACCAGCTCGGGCGCGTCGGCGGCCTCGGCCATGATCTCGAAGGCGTCGGGGATCGTGAAGGGCGCCCGCGCCGACTTGAGGCTCGCGTGGATGTCCCGCATCTGCATCTGCATCCCGGCCTTGGGCTCGCGGGCGGCGAAGGTGCGCATGCGGGTGAGGTTGGCGACGAAGTTGCCCGAGGTCTTGCCCTTGGCCTCGTCGGGCCCGGAGATGATCGAGGGGAGGAATTCTTCGCGGACGTAGACGGCGACCTTGTCGTCGAGGAAGACGAACCAGCGCGGGTCCCAGTCCTTGCTCGGGTCGCCGATCGGCTTCGGGTTGCCCATCAGGAGGCCGCTCCGCTCCTCCCACTCGATCGTCTGATCGCGGCCCTGGGCCGCGCGATCGAGGCCGTCCTTGAGCTCCGACTGCGGGAGCTTGTACTCGACCGCGAGGAAGGTCTGCGAGACGTCGCGGATGTCCGGGCTCGCGATCACCATGTAGTTGAAGTCGCGGAGCGGGTGGAAGCCGCCGCCGTCGATGATGAAGCGGAAGTCGGGGAGCGCCGCCATGATCTCGATGACCGACTCGGCGTAGGCGAGGCCGGCCACCTTCTTGGCGTTGAGGAGCATGAAGAAGTTGGAGTTGGCCGGGCCGAGCTTGTCGACCCGCGACTTCTTGTCGCCGAACTTGGGCTTCGGCGGCTCGGGCTCGGGCTCTTCTTCCGGGCCCTCGGAGTCGCCCTCCTCGGGGTTCTCCTCGGTCGGCGGCGGGACCTCGGGCTGCGGCTCGGGCTCGGGCTCGGGCTGCTCCGGGATGCCCTCGCCGAGCTCCTGATCGGGGTCGATGAACTCGACCTCGGTGAGCTCGAACTCGAACTCCGGCATCTCGATGTCGAGGCCGAGCGAGCAGGTGGCGAAGGAGATCAGCGGTAGCCCGTGGACGGCGACCGAGCCGAGGACGGCGAGCATGCTGCGACGGACGGGCTTCACGGGCGGCAAACCATACCACCGCTCGATCGCAGGCGCCCACCGCGGCTGTCGCGGGGCGTTCGGCCGTTGACGGCGATCCTCGCGCGCTCTCGGGCGGGCGCCCGGGCGCGGCGAGCGTCCGCCTCCCGAGGTCCCGGCGCGGCGCTAGGAGCCGAAGCGGGCGACGATCGAGCGCACCTCTTCGCGGAAGGCCGCCTCGTGGTGGCGGGCGAACTCCTTCCAGGTGCAGAGGGTGCGGGGGTCGTGGACGCGATCGACGAAGAGCTTGCCGTCGAGGTGGTCGCACTCGTGCTGGTAGGTGCCGGCCGTGATCCCGCGGACGATCGCGTCGATCGGATTGCCGTGGCGATCGAGCGCCTCGACCCGGAGCTCGGCGTGACGCCACACCTTGCCCCGGAGGTCAGGCACCGAGAGGCAGCCCTCGTAGTTCTCGAAGCGCTCGTCGCCGATCGGCGTCAGCACCGGGTTCACGAGGATCGTCAGCGGGATCTTCGGCTTGTAGGGGTAGCGCGGGTTGTCGCCGACCTCGATCGCGCAGATCCGCAGCGGCGTGTGGACCTGGTTGGCCGCGAGGCCGGCGCCCTGGGCGTCGTGCATGGTCGCGACGAGGTCGTCGATGAAGCCCTGGATCGCCGGGGTCCCGAGCTCCTCGAGCGTCACCCGGCGCGCCGGCTGGCGGAGCACCGGGTGACCGATCTGGGCGATCTTCAGGAGGGTCATGCGGCCCGGCCCTTGCGACCAGGGAGGCGGGCTAGCCGCGGACGACGCGGGCCTTGAGGGCGACCTTGCCGTCCTTGAGGTAGACCGAGAACTGCACGTCCTTGACGTCGGGCCGCTTCATCAGCTCGGCCGTGTTGGAGCGGAGCTTGGTCGCGAACTTGTCGTAGGTGAGGCCCTCGGTGCTCTCGTTGTTCTCGACCTTGAACTTGATGAACTCCTCGAAGACCTCCTGGTAGTAGGCCTCGCGGACCGCGTCGTCGGCCTGCGGCTCGGGGGCCTGGGGGTTCTCGTCGAGGGTCATCAGGTTGCCGATCACGGTCTCGCGGGAGCGGAGCGGCTTGTTGGTCGAGGGCATCGTGTAGAAGCCCTGGCGGCCGCCGACGGCCGGGTGGGCCATGGTCGGCATCTCGTCGGGATCCGCCTGGGGCTGCTGCGGCGGCGCCGCGGCCTCCGGCTCGGCGACCGGGGCCTGGGCGCCGGTGCGGAGCGCACGGTGGCCGCGGGTCGAGCCGACGCGGCGGTGCGAGCGGGTGCCGCTCGTGCCACCTTCCCCATCGGGCATGTCGAGCTCGGCCGCGTTGAGGGCGGCGCGGAGGGTCTCGTGGTAGGCGACCGCGGCCTGGGCGAGCTCGCCGATCGGGCCCGAGTAGGTGTCGTAGAAGAGCTGCTGCTGGGTCCCCTTGATCATCGCCCGGAACTCGTTGGTCAGCCGCTTGAGCGGGCCGGTGCCCTCGAGGGTCGGGAGGTAGATCGCCAGCGAGATGCTGACCAGGAAGAAGCCGATGATGAGCGGCCAGTTGAGGCGGCCCATGTTGCCGGCGGCGCGCGCGTCAGCGATCGCCGACTTGAGGTCGCGCTGGCCGGCCGCCGCGGTGTTCGCCGAGAGGACCACGAGCATGGTCCCGCGCTCGCCGAGGCCCGCCGGGCCGGGGATCCGGCCGATCGCGCCGATCCGGGCGTTGAGGCCGTCGCCGACGAGGTAGACCTCGCTGACACCAGCGCGCGGGATGTCCTTCACGTGGTCGCCGACGATCGCCTTGATCTCCTCGCCGACCGGCTGGTCGCCGATCACCGAGCCGAGGATCTTGCCGTCGCGGATGATCCCGGCCGGGCTGTCGGTGCCGAGGACGCGGCGGACGAAGGAGCCGGCCCCGAGGTCGAGGGGCTGGAAGGCGACGAGGCGGCGGCCCTGGGAGTCGGCGCGGGTCACCTTGACGACCTGCACGTTGCCGCCGAGGGCGGCCGAGAACTGGTTCTCCTCGCTGGCCTGGAGCTCGGTGTAGGCGTTGAGCTTGGTGACCTCGGGGATCAGCTCGGTCGAGACGCCGGTGCCGACGAGGACGCCGCCGCCGCTGTCGACCATGCCGACGGTCATCTGCGGGAAGTCGGCGAGGAGGAGGGCGTTGGCGACGTCGCTGAAGGCCTGGTCCAGCGGCGGCGGCGGGTTCTTGTCCTTGGGATCGCGGACCCCGGGGTCGAGCGCCCGCTTGAGGTCGGCGTCACCGAGGATGCCGGGGGCGCGAGCGACCGGCGAGGCCTGGATCTCGGCCGCGAGGGCGGCGATACCGGCCTTGGTGGTCGCCTGGATGGCGACGCGATCGGCGTCCGAGAAGCCCGTAGCGGTGCCAAAGGACAACAGGAACATCCCGGCGAAGAAGATCGTCGCCAGACATGCGAGGATTGCGGCCCAGATCTTGGTCAGCAGCACGGTTGGGCCTAGTGTAGGGTGCCCCGGGTCGCGCTGGCAATTTCACGATCGTCGGCGGCCAGCCCCGGGGCCGGCGGTCGGGCGCGCGCGTGGCCCTGCAACGCAGACGGGCGGCGGCCGACCCCACTCAGGTGCCGACCCTCGTCCTCGCCGCTGCCCTGGCCCTGGCGATCGCCGCCGGAGCCGCGCTCGGCGCCGTCCAGGCGGGCGTGGTGGCCTTGGCGCTGGCGCTCGCGCTGATCGCCGCCGCGCGGGCCCGCGGGCTGGTCCGGGGCGCGATCCTCCTCGCGGCGCTTGGTCTTGTGCGAGGGTGGGGGGTCTCACATGAGCTGGCCCGGCCGAGGGTAGTGATCCCCCACGGGCTGATCGCCGCCCAGGTCCGGGCGCCGACGATCCCGGGGCCCCGCTGCCAGGTGCCGGTGAGCGCGCTGGGGGAGCGCTGGATCGTCGAAGCGCCACCTGCGCGGTGCCCCCTCGCGGTCGGCGATCGCCTCTGGATCCGGGCCGAGGACGTCCTCCGGGCCGATCGGCGGGCGCGGCTGCCGTGGCGGCGCGGCCCTGGCGACCCGCGCAGCGCCAGCCAGCGCCGGGTCGCGGTCGATCACCTCTGGCCCGCGGCGCCCCCGGGCGAGCCGGGCTGGGGCGCCCGGCTGCGTGAGCGGGCGTGGGCCCTGAGCCGGGGCTCGCCGGAGCGCGGCCTGGTGGTCGCGGCGACCCTCGGGATGCCGGCGGCGATCGGCCCGGAATTGCGGGCGCAGCTCCGGCAGGCGGGGCTCGGGCACCTCCTGGCGGTCAGCGGGCTCCATGTCGCGCTCGCCGGTCTGGTGATCCTCGGCGGGGTGATGCGCGCGGCGTCGGCGCTCGGCTGGTCCCGGCCCGAGGTCGCGCTCCTCGGGCTCGCGCCGGTGCTCGCCTACGTCGCGCTGAGCGGTGGCGCGCCGTCCGCGTTGCGGGCGACCGGGATGCTCTTCCTTCATGTGCTCGGGATCGCCGTCGGCCGGCCGGGGCACGGGCCGACGATCCTCGCCCTGAGCGCGGCCGGCCTCCTCCTGATCTGGCCGAGCTGGGCGCTGGACCCCGGCTTTCAGCTCTCGCTGGCGGCGATGGCGGTGCTCGTCCACCCGGGGGCGCCCCGCGGGATCCTGGTCCAGAGCTGGCGGATCACCTGGGCGACCCTGCCGATCGCCCTCTGGCACTTCGGCAGCGGGTCGATCCTCGGGGTCGGCGCCAACCTCCTGGCGATCCCGCTCTTCTCGCTCTGGGTGCTGCCGAGCGGGCTCTGCGGGATCCTCCTCGCGCCCTGGCTCGGCGAGATCGCGCTCGCGCCGGCGAGCTGGGGGGCGGCGATCCTCGTCGATCTCGCCCGCCTCGTCGGCCGCCTGCCGGTGATCTCGCCGGCGGCGCTGGCCGGCCTGGCGCTCGGGATCCTGGCGCTTCGGGGGATCCGGGAGATCGCTCGCCGGCGGCGGCGAGGCGGCCGCGCGCCGCGGTGGCGCGGGCGAGGGCGCGGGGCGCCGTGGCTGGCCCTGGTCGCGGTCGTCGCGGTCGTCGCCCTCCGCGGGCCGATGTCGAGCGCGGCGCTCCTCGGCGAGGCTTCGGGGTCCTGGCTGGCGATCGGCGGGGGCCAGCGGGTCGAGGCGATCACCCGCGCCGCGGGCTCCGGGATCTGCCTCGCGGATCCCTGGCTCTCGCCCTCCGAGCACCTCGCGCTGATCGAGGCGATCGGCGGCGACGCGGTGGTCGGGGTCGAGGATCGGCGGGGTGACGCGGCGGCGGCCGAGCTCCGCCGCGGCCTCGAGGGCGCCGGGCTCTGGTCGCCGGCGGCGGCGCGCTGCGAGGGGGCGATCCCCTCCGAGGCCGCGCTCCGCCGGCTTGTGCGGCGCTGTCGGGCGCTCGCGGGGTCGCCGGTGGCGATGATCCGCGGCGGCGCCGGGGCGGTGATCGAGTGTTGGGGCGGCGCCGGGTGGCGTCCGCTCGCGAGACGAGGAGACCGCGAGGACGCTCGATCCTCGCATCAGGAGGGGACCCCATGACATCCTTTCGCGCGGTGACGGCCTTTGACGTCCGACCTTTCCTTCGGCAGCGGAGCGACGGCGCGCCCGATCGCCTCTTCCCGCTGATCGTCGGCGACAACCTGATCGGCCGCGAGCCGAGCGCCGAGGTCTGCATCGACCTCCCCGACGTCTCGCGGCGTCACGCGATGATCCGCGTGACGCCCGAGGGGGCGACGGTCGAGGATCTCGAGAGCAAGAACGGCGTCGTCGTCGACGGCCAGGCGATCCGCGGGGTCACCCGGCTCCGTCATGGGGCCTCGCTCGCCCTCGGCGACGTCAAGCTCGAGCTCCATCACCCCGGCCTCCAGGTCGCCGAGGCGCTCGCGCGGGCCGGCGAGATCACCGTCACCCGGGCGACCCGGCGCGAGCCGCCGTCGACGCCCGCGCCGTCGATCCGCTGGCCGCTGCTGGCGACGATCGTCTTCGCGGTGGTGGTCGCGGCGCTCCTCTGGGGCGTGGCGAGCGGCGGCTGACGAGGCTCCTGTGGTAGCGTGCCGCGCAGATGTCCGCGGCACTCCTCAGCGCGCTGCCCAAGGTCGATCGAGTCCTCGAGGCCGGGCCGCTCGCCGACCATCGGGCGGCCCGGGCGCTCAAGCGCCGGCTGGTCCAGGAGGCCGTCGAGGGGCTGCGGCGGCGCCTCCTCGCCGGCGAGTCCGTGACGCCGCCGAGCGCCGAGGCGCTCGCCCGTGAGGTCGCGGCGCGCCTCGACGCGCTCCTCCTCCCGCGGCCACGGCGGGTGCTCAACGGGACCGGCGTCGTCCTCCACACCAACCTCGGGCGGGCGCCGCTCGCCGGCGCCGTCGTCGACGCGATGGTCGCGGCCGCCGGCGCCTGCGATCTCGAGATCGATCTCGAGAGCGGCCAGCGCGGCTCTCGCTTCGCCCACCTCCGGCCGCTCCTCGCGGCGGTCGTCGGCGCCGAGGATGTCCACGTCGTCAACAACGGCGCGGCCGCCCTCCTCCTCGCGACCTCGGCGCTCGGCCTCCCCGGCGGCGTCGCCCTCTCGCGCGGGCAGATGATCGAGATCGGCGACTCGTTTCGGGTCGCCGAGATGGCCGCGGCCGCCGGCGCCCGGGTCTGGGAGGTCGGCAGCACCAACCGCACCCACCTCGCCGACTACCGGCGGGCCTTGGGCGGCGAGCTCGCGGGGATGAGCGCGCCGGTGTCGGCGCTCCTCTGGGCCCACCGTTCGAACTTCCGTCAGGAGGGGTTCGTCGCCGAGGTCGAGCTCGCGGAGCTCGCCGCGCTCGCGCGCTCGCGCGGGGTCCCGCTCATCGCCGATCTCGGCTCCGGCTCGCTCGGCGTCGGGATCCCGGGGGACGAGCCGACGATCGCCGCCTACCTCGCCGACGGCGTCGATCTCGTCACCTGCAGCGGCGACAAGCTCTTCGGCGGCCCCCAGGCCGGGATCATCGCCGGCCGCGCGGAGCTCGTCGCTCGCCTCCGTCGCCACCCGATGGCCCGCGCGCTCCGCCCCGACAAGGTCACCCTCGCGGCCCTCCACGCGACGATCGCCGCCCACGCCTGCGAGGGGACGCCGGCGCTCGCCCTCCACGCGCTCCTCGGCGCGAGCGTCGACGATCTCCGCGGGCGCGCGCGGGCGATCGTCGACGCGCTCGCCTGGCCGGCGACCGCGATCCGGTCGACGGTGGCGACGATCGGCGGCGGCTCGCTCCCCGGCGACACCCTCCCCGGGGTGGCGATCGCGGTCCCGGGCGGCTCGCCGGCCCGCCTGGCCCGGCGCCTCCGCCTCGGCGATCCGCCGGTGGTCGGTCGGGTCGTCGACGACACGCTCCTCGTCGATCTCCGGGCGCTGCCGGCGAGCGACGACGACGACCTGATCGCGGCCCTGCGGGCGCTGGCGTCCGCGCCAGGCTGAGCGCGCGCTCAGAGCTGCGCCCGCCCGCCGGGCACCCTGCGCTCGCCCTCGCGGCGGGTGATCTGCAGGCGATCGAGGTGCTCGAGCACCGGCACGACAAATTTCCGCGAGAGCCCGGTGAGCCCCTTGAGCGCCTGCACGTCGATCTCGCCGCGCTCGCGGAGGTGATCGCGGACGAGCTCGACCAGGCGCTCGTGGTGGCGGCTGGCGAGCGAGAGCTCGTTGGTCACCCGGACCAGCGCCGCCGCCCGCTGGAGGATCGAGATCGCGTCGAGGGCCTGGCGGCTGGTCATCCCGGTCGCGGCCTCGACCTCCTTGATCGTCGGCGGCGCGATCCCGCCGGCCTCGTAGAGGTCGAGGACCGCCTGGAGGGCCGGCGGGAAGCCGTCCTTGGCGAGGCCGCGGCCGGGGCGCGCGACGATCCCCTGGTCGTCGAAGCGGATCAGATCGCCGCCGCGGCAGGCGAGCTCGAGGGCGAGGCCGGCGACGTCGGCGGCGATCCGCCCGCCCAGCATCCCCTCGACCGCGGCTCGCCCGAGGCCGGGCTGGAGCGGGTGCTCGTCGTGGAAGCGATCGACGATCGCCACGGCCTCATCGGCGAGGTCCTGGGCGACCGCGCGGGTGACCCAGCGGCCGTCGCCGAGGGTGGCCGCGATCCCGTCGGCGACGAGGCCGGCGAGGGCCGCGTCGATCGCCTCGCCGACCAGCCCCGCCCGCCGCTCGAGCTCGACGCGATCGATCCCGAGGGCGCCGGCGTCGGCGATGAGCGCGAGCGCGCGGCCGGCGGGATCGTCGGCGGCGAGCCCCTCGGCGACCGCGATCCAGCGCCGCCGCTGCCCGCGGCCGCGGCTCGGCTGGGGATCGACGACGACCCCGCCGCCGATCGTGTCCCCCCAGGGATCGCTGGTGTCGTGGAGGCGGCGGACGATCACCCGCTGGCCGTGCCAGGTCGGGATCGGCGGCTCGAGGCGGATCCGCACGAGGCCGCGCCCGCCGGCTGGGATCGTCACCTCGCGGCGGGGGGCGCCGGCGTCGTCGAGGCCGGCGAGGGGGTCGAGGACGCCGCTCGCGTGGGCGGTGCCGGCGCAGACCTCGACCGCCGCGCCCTGCTCCCAGGGACCGGAATCATGGGACAGGTGCTCCAGGACCGCGTGGAGGACGTCGGCCCGGCTCACCCGCGCGCCGAGGGTGAGGACGTCGCCGCGGTGGAGCTCCGAGGTCGCGATCCCGCCGAGGTTGACCGCGCTCCGGATCCCGGCCCGCGCGAGCTCGGCCGCCTCGCCGCGGACCTGGAGCCCGCGGACCCGCACGCTCGTCACCTCGCGCCCCTCGCCGCATGGCACAAGGGTCAGGTTCGGCTCACGGGCCGGCTGGAGCCGCCCGCTCAGGAGGGTCCCGGTGGCGACCGTCCCGTGCCCCTTCATCGTGAAGACCCGGTCGATCGGGAGGATCGGCCGGTCGTCGCTCGGCCGCCGCGGGAGGGCGGCGATCACCCGCCTGATCGCCGATCGGAGGGCGTCGAGGCCCTCGCCGGTGTGGGCCGAGCAGGGGATGATCGGCGCCTCGGCGAGGGCGGTGCCGGCGAGGACCTCGCGCACGTCCTCGGTCGCCAGCTCGATCGCCTCGGGGTCGCCGCCGACCCGGTCGATCTTGGTCAGGGCGACGACCCCGTGGGTGATCCCGAGGAGCGAGCAGATGCTCAGGTGCTCGCGGGTCTGGGGCATCACCCCGTCCTCGGCGGAGATCACCAGGAGGACGAGGTCGATCCCGCCGGCGCCGGCGACCATCGTCCGCACCAGCCCCTCGTGGCCCGGGACGTCGACGATGCTCGCCTCGAGCCCGGCGGCGATCGGCCAGGCGGCGAAGCCGAGCTCGATCGTGATCCCGCGGCGCTTCTCCTCGGCCAGGCGGTCGGTGTCGACCCCGGTGAGGGCGCGGACCAGGGTGGTCTTGCCGTGGTCGATGTGGCCCGCGGTCCCGAGGACGAGCGAGCGCGGCGCCTTTGCCATCGGCGGGGAGTCTAGCCTATGCTCCCGCGCCATGTCCGAGAACGAGCGTCCGCCCGAGAGCCCGCGCCTCACCCAGCTCGCCCGGGGAGGTGGTTGAGCCGCCAAGCTGCGGCTCGGTGACCTGGTCGAGGTCCTCGCGGGGGTGCCCTCGCCCGCATCCGGGGGCGTCACGGCCGCAGCGGCCGGGATCGTGGTCGGCAACGAGCTGGCCGACGACGCGGCCGTCGTGCGCTTCGCCGACGACCAGCGGACGGCGCTGGTGCTGACCACCGACGTGATCACGCCGATCGTCGACGACCCCCGCACCTTCGGGGCGATCGCCGCCTGCAACGCGCTCTCCGACGTCTACGCGATGGGCGGGCGCCCGCTCTACGCCCTCAGCCTCGCCTTCTTCCCCGACGGGGTCCTGCCGCTCGCGGTCCTCTCCGAGATCCTCGCCGGCGCCGCCGAGGTCTGCGCGCGCGCCGGCGTGGCGATCGTCGGAGGTCATACGGTCCGCGACGCCGAGCCCAAGCTCGGGCTCGCGGTCACCGGCGAGGTCGATCGCGATCGGATCCTCGCGAACACCAACGCCGCCGCGGGTCAGGTCCTGGTGCTGACCAAGGCGCTCGGCACCGGGGTGATCGGCTCGGCGATCCGGGGCGATCGCGCGAGCCGCAGCGAGGCGGCGGCGGCGATCGCCAGCATGACCACCCTCAACGCCGGCGCCCTCGAGGCCGCGCGTCGCCACGGCGTGAAGGCGGCGACCGACGTCACCGGCTTCGGCCTCCTCGGCCACCTCCGCAACATCCTCGCCGGCTCGCGCCTGGCCGCCCGGATCACCATGCGCGCGCTCCCGGAGCTCCCTGGGGCGCTCAACCGGATCCGCGCGGGGACGGTCCCCGGCGGCACCCAGGCCAACCTCCGCTTCCTCGAGTCGAGCCTGCGGCGGGTCGGTCTCGAGGACCCGGCGCTGACGCTCCTCGCCTGCGACGCCCAGACCTCGGGCGGCCTCCTCCTCTGCGTCGACGCCGTCGAGGCGGCCGCGCTGGTCGCCGAGCTCCGGGCGCAGGGCCTGCCGGCGGCGGCGATCGGCGAGCTCCTGGCCCCCGAGGGCGAGCTCGCGGTCGGGTCGATGATCCTCGACTTCGAGCGCGCCGACGACGAGTGAGCCGGAGCCGGAGCCCGGACGCGGCGAGGGGCCCGCGGCGTCGCCGGGGCCCCTCGTCGTCGCGCGCGCGCGCGATCAGTAGATGTAGGGGAAGATCCGGTAGGGGACCTTCGCCTGGTAGGCCTCCCAGTCCTTGCCGTACTTCGCGGCGCAGAAGGCGTTGTCGCGGCGCTCGCGGTGGATCAGCAGGATCGAGAAGTAGATGATGTAGAAGTAGGGGACGATGTGGTTGAAGCCGGTGCACATGCACCAGGTCAGGGCCATGATCAGGTCGCCGCAGTAGTTGATGTGGCGGGCCATCCCCCACCACCCCGAGGTCAGGAGGAGGGGCCCGCGGGCGGTCTTGATGTACTCCGCCGGCCGCCCCATGATCGGCCGCTCGGGGTCCTTGCGGAAGCGGTGCTTCTGGATGTTGGCCCCGCGGAAGATCGTGTAGCCGATCATGTTCAGGGTCACGAGGCCCATCACCCCCCAGAGCGAGAGCTCGAAGGGGTGGTGGAGGAGGTACATCGCCTGGAAGACGTAGGTGAAGGGCAACCAGGCCAGGTCACCCCACGCGAGCATGAAGCCGAAGCGCTCGTGGCGGATGTCCCAGGTCGAGAGGATCGCCTCCTCGTGATAGTAGTAGTCGAGGATGTACCAGAACTGAAACGCGCAGACGAGGATCATCGGCGTCGTCACGGTGCCGATCATCGAGTACTGCTTGGCGGCGATCGAGAAGTTGATCAGGACCCAGAGGATCAGGCCGGGGCGGGCCTCGCAGAAGAGCTTCCAGTCGACCGGCCCGATCCGCGGGTTGAGCGACGTGCCCATGAAGTAGTCGTAGAAGAATTGTCCGCGGATCTTCTCGCCCTGCGGCCAGAGCTTGCCGTGGAGGTAGAGGTAGCCGGAGAAGGCGAAGGAGAAGATGTTGACGACGGTGAGGAGCGGCGCGAACTCGCCGTAGAGGATCGTCGCTGGCAGCGCGCCGGTGAGGACGAGGCCGGCGGCGACCGCCAGGGTCGCCCACCAGGAGAACCACCCGTTCATCTTGTAGTCGAGGCGCTTGCCGTCATCGAGCTCGGCGCCCTTGACCCACTTGCCGGGGGCGAAGACCTGGAGGAGGAGCTGGAAGCCGAACCAGCCGCCGTAGATCGCCGCCGCCTTCCAGGTCGGCGCGGCGACGTGGCCGAAGAATTCCCGCAGCTCCGCCCAGCTCGTCGGCACCACCAGCGAGCCGCCGTAGTAGTCGTTGCAGATCCACAGGTAGTAGACCAGCACCGGGAGGAAGGCCATCAGGAGGCCGTAGGAGCCGTTGAAGCCGTAGGCGACCGTGGTCACCTGGGGGAGTGAGTCTTGGTTCTTGGTGTCTGCGCTCATCGCATGCTCCGGGTCGGAAGCGTCTTCTCTTCGTCGAGGGGGCCCTCAGATCTTGCCGCGGAGGAGCTCGCGGAGGGCGAGGCGCCCGTACTCCTTGAAGGTCTCGTAGAGGATCCGGCCGTCGAGCGCCGAGAAGACGGCGTCGCCGAGGGCCATCGGCAGCGAGGTGATGATCGGCCCCTGGCCGCACTCGAGGAGCCAGGTCTGGGGGGCGAGGTAGACCCCCTTGGTCTGGCCGCGGCCGAGGAGCTGGGTGTCGCCGGGCGCGTAGGCGCGGGCTGACGAGGGGTCCTCGCAGTAGTAGGTGTCCATCCGCCCGCTGAGGACGCAGTCCCAGACGTCGATGTGGTAGCGCCCGGAGAAGCCCTCGGAGGAGACGGGTGTCCCAAAGACCAGGAGGTACTCGCTGAGCGAGGCGTGGAGGACGTACATCACCCCGGTGATCCCGCCGGCGAGGCTGGGGATCCAATTCGGCGGGCGCTCGGTGATGTGGCCGGGGTAGGCGCGGCGGAGCCCGTCGACGAGCGCGTCGAGCATCGCGTCGAAGGGCTGGCCGATGCCCTCCTGGGCGATCGAGTGGAGGGTGTCGTGGTCGAAGATCCGGGCCATACGCGAGAGCAAGGGGCGCGGGCGGGGCGGCGCCTCGCCATCGTCCTTGAAGCTCTCCGGCGGCCGCCGCGCCGACAAGCGCAAGCGTTGCCGTCCCCGGCTCGCAGACCTGCTCTACTCGGTCGGGCTCGCGCTGCCCTCGTCGTCGGCGTCGTCGGCGTCGTCGGCGTCGTGGCCGGTGAGGTAGGCGATCGCCCGCACCAGCTCCATCAGCCGCTTGCGGGTCTTCTCGGAGCGGATCCGGAACTCGATGCCCATCCCCGGCTGGCCGTTGGGCCCGTGCTGTGACGTCGTCCACTTGACCTCGCCGTCGAGCTCGATCGGCTGGGCCGGGCGCTCGCCGACCAGCGGCGGGGTGAAGCGGAGGCGGAGGATCGAGCCGACGGCGCAGGGGTCGTCGGTGCGGATGAAGATCCCCATCGACGAGATGTCGGTGATGTAGGCGTAGAGGAAGGTCGAGTCGGCGGCGTAGTCGACCTCGATGTTGACCGGGAGGCGGCGGGCGCGGCGGCGGTTCTGCGGGCTCGTCTTCATCGCCTGGATCTCTCTCCGCTCAACGCGCCTCGCTCGCTCACGCCTCGCTCACGCCTTGCACTGGATCAGCATCGCCGTGATGTTGTCGTTGCCGCCGGCGCGGTTGGCCTGGTCGATGAGGTCGGCGACCGCGGCCTCGAGGCTGGGGGCGCCGGTGACGATCTTGTGCATCGCCGGGTCCTCGAGCATGCCGCTGAGCCCGTCGGAGCAGAGGACGTAGATGTCGCCGTCGCTCACGTCGTGCATCTTGATGTCGACGACCACCGAGTCGCGCATGCCGAGGGCGCGGGTGATCACGTTCTTGTGGGGGAAGTTGCGCGCCTCCTCCTCGCTCATGTCGGGGCGCGCCTCCTTGTAGTCCTCGAGGAGCGAGTGGTCGCGGGTGAGCTGCTCGATCTTCCCGTTGGTGACGCGGTAGCAGCGGGAGTCACCGACGTGGGCGACGTAGCAGTTGTCGCCGACGAACATGCAGCCGACGATCGTCGTCCCCATCCCCCGGAGGTTGGGGTTCTTCATCGCCGCCTCGAAGATCCGCTGGTTGGCCAGCCGGATCGCCGCGACCATGCGGTTGGCGGGGTAGGAGAGGTTGGGGTCGTAGCGGAAGGGCCAGGTGGCGTCCATGTCCTTCGAGTGCTGGTAGAACTCGTTCATGACATCGGACGCCATCTTCGAGGCGACCTCGCCGGATGCGTGCCCGCCCATGCCGTCAGCAACGATGAACACCTTCTCGTCCTCGATCAGCGAGAAGTAGTCCTCGTTGTGACTGCGCTTCATGCCTACGTCGGTCTTGGCAGCGTAGCGGATTCGCACAATGCCGATCATCCTAGCCGAGCCGTCCAAACCCTGAAAGGCTTCCGTGTTCCTAGGCGGCGGCCGACTCTGCGCCCTCCGCGCAGTGTGCACCTGCACGGACCTCGGCGATGATCCCGGGGTGCAGCCGTCAGCCGAGATCATTTGCGTCGGTGATGAGCTCCTCGCGGGCGACACCCTGGACACGAATTCCGCGGATATCGCCCGCTTCCTCCGCCTTTGGGGGGTGACGGTGCGGCGTGCGGTTTCGGTCGCCGACGGCGAGGCGGCGATCGTCGGCGCGCTTGAGGACGCGCTCGGGGCCGACCTCTGCGTGGTCACCGGGGGGCTCGGACCGACCGGTGACGATCTCACAGCCGCCGCCGTGGCCTCCGCGGCGGGCGTCGACCGCGTGCGATCGCCCGCGGCGATCGAGGCGATCACCGCACGCCTCGCGGCTCGCGGTCACGCATGCGACGAGGTCCAGCTCCGCCAGGCCGAGGTGCCGGCGGGCGCGACGATCGTCGACAACCCGATCGGCATCGCCCCGGGCTTCGCGCTCGATCTCCGGGGGACGCTGGTGGTCTGCCTCCCCGGCGTGCCGACCGAGGTGCGGGCGATGCTCGAGGGCCTCGCGTCGCTCCTCCGCGCGCGCCTGGGCGACGCGCTCGGGCCGCGGCCGCGGCGGATCCTCCGGGTCTTCGGCCTCCGCGAGGGTGACCTCGCGGGCCGCCTGGAGCCGATCTTCGCGGCGCTCGGCCTCGAGGCCGCCGGCGCGGTCGTCCACTACCGGGCGCGCGGGCCCGAGATCGAGGTGACGATCGACGTCGGCGGCGCTCCGTCGGCGCTCGTCGACGCGGCGATCTCGCGGGCGCGTGAGGCCCTCGGGGACGCGGTCTACGGGCTCGGAGAGGCCGATCTCGCCGCTCGCGTCGTCGCCGCGCTGATCGCCGCCGAGCTCCGGGTGGCGAGCGCCGAGTCGTGCACCGGCGGCCGCGTCGCGGCGGCGATCACCGGGATCGCCGGGTCCTCGGCGTGTTTTCACGGGGCGATCGTCGCCTACGACAACGGGGTCAAGAGCGGCGTCCTCGGGGTCGACGAGGCGATCCTCGCGGAGCACGGCGCGGTCTCCGAGCCGGTCGCCCGGGCGATGGCCGAGGGCGTGCGGGTCGCCCTCGCCGGCCACGCCGACATCGGCGTCGGCATCACCGGGATCGCCGGCCCCGGCGGCGGCTCGCCGGCCAAGCCGGTGGGCACCGTCGACTTCGCGGTCAGCGACGGCGAGCGAACGACCCACCGCCGCCTCCACCTCCGGGGCGATCGCTCGACGATCCAGGCGCATGCGACCGCCTGGGCGCTCTGGCTGGTCTGGGAGCGGCTCCGGGAGCGCGGCCTCGCCGAGGTCACCGAGCTCGCCGAGCTCGCCTGACGCGAGGCGACGCGAGCCAGACGCGAGCCAGACGCGAACCAGACGCGAGGCCGACGCGAGGCGACGCGAGGCCGACGCGAGCCTGGCGTGCGATGGACGCGACGCGCGTCCGGCGGAGCGCCCGCGACGCCCGCCGCGGGCCGATCCGAGGCCGTGGCGACTTCGGCGAGGGGCTGCTAGGGTTTGGCCCCCGCGCGGTCGGGAGCAGGATCCATGGCATCGACAAGCAGTCAACAAGCACCCACCTCCACCCAGCGCGACTCGGCGATCGATCTGGCCCTCGCGACCATCGAGAAGCAGTTCGGCAAGGGCTCGATCATGCGGCTCTCGAAGGACGGGCAGCTCGCCGGTGGCGACATCTCGGTGATCCCGACCGGCTCGCTCTCCCTCGACATCGCCCTCGGGATCGGCGGCCTCCCGCGCGGCCGGATCGTCGAGATCTACGGACCTGAGTCGTCGGGCAAGACGACCCTCACCCTCCACGTGATCGCCGAGGCCCAGCGCCGCGGTGGGGTCTGCGCCTTCATCGACGCCGAGCACGCCCTCGACGTCGGCTACGCCCGCAAGATCGGCGTCCGCACCGACGACCTCCTGGTCTCGCAGCCCGACTTCGGTGAGCAGGCGCTCGAGATCTGCGACATGCTGGTGCGCTCGGGCGCGCTCGACGTGATCGTCGTCGACTCGGTCGCCGCGCTCACCCCCAAGGCCGAGCTCGAGGGCGACATGGGCGACTCCCACGTCGGCCTCCAGGCCCGCCTGATGAGCCAGGCGCTGCGCAAGCTCACCGCCTCGGTCTCGCGCTCGCGGACCCTGGTGATCTTCATCAACCAGCTCCGCATGAAGATCGGCGTGATGTTCGGCAACCCCGAGACCACGACCGGCGGCAACGCGCTCAAGTTCTACTCGTCGGTGCGCCTCGACATCCGCCGGATCGGCGCGATCAAGAACGGCGAGCAGGTCGTCGGCAACCGCACCCGGGTCAAGGTCGTGAAGAACAAGATGGCCCCGCCCTTCCGCGAGGTCGAGTTCGACATCACCTACGGCGAGGGGATCTCGCGCGAGGGGACGCTCATCGACATGGGCGTCGCCGCCAACGTGATCGACAAGGCGGGCGCCTGGCTCTCCTACGGCGGCGATCGGATCGGTCAGGGGCGGGAGAACGCCAAGGACTTCCTCCGGCAGAACCCCGACGTCGCCGAGAAGATCGAGGCCGAGGTCCTCTCGAAGCACGGGCTCGCGCGGGCGAACGCGGGGGCGTCGCCGGCCGCGACCGAGGCGCCGATCGAGAGCCCGAAGGCCGAGAAGGTCGCCAAGGCCGGCCGCGGCCGCCGCGGCTAGGCCGACGGCCAAACGCGCAGGGGCGCGGCGGCTCGAGGTCGTCGCGCCCCTTCTGTCTCTTTGGTCAGGTAACCTTGGTGACGTCGACGCGGCGGATCTCGAGGGCGCCGCTCTGACCCACCGGGATCCCCATGACAAGCGACACGAGGTAGGCGGCGCCGGTGATCTCGAAGGGGACCAGGAACTTGTCGCCGCTCCGGTTGGCGACGTCGTGGAAGCTGCCGCCGGGGTAGAGCCAGCCCCGCATGTCGAGCTGACCGGCGCCTCCGCCGGCGTGGACGACCGCGAGGTAGATCCCGGCGCTCTCACCCAAGGGCAGCGAGAGGTCGAAGACGGCCAGCTGCCCGGGGGCGCTGAGCTCGATGTAGGAGCCCGCGCCGTCCTTCGAGCGGAAGACGTGGTGGGCGTCGTAGGTGTTGATCGTCTGCCCGGGGTGGTCGAGCCCGAGCTGGACCGTCGATCCGGGGGCGCCGATGCTCGAGCTCACGAGCGCGGTCGGCGGGGCGACGTGGAGGTCGGTGGCGACCCGCCGGAGGAGCGTCGGGAACTCGGCGTCGGCGCGGGCGAGCGCGCTGGCGCCGACCTCGGCGCGCCTTCGCAGGGCGTCCGCGTCGGCGGCAGGGCGCGCGCTCGACGAGACCCGAGCGAGGCGGAGCGCCGGCTCGGTCGCGCCTGGGTGCGCGCGGCCTCGGAGGAGGCGGGGATCGATCGGGTTCGGCATGCGGGCGACGATCGCACGCCGCTCAGCCGGCCGCCAGCGCCCCGCCAGGGGCGCGTGGGCGTCATCGCGCCCGCGCCGCCGAAGGGCGTGGCGAGCCCCTCAGGCGTCGCTCGCCGGGTCGCCGCACTCGGGGACGCCGAGCTTGAAGATCCCCTCGGGCGCCGAGGCGAGGCCGATCCGGTAGAAGCGGACGCTCGGCGGCGGCGCCTCCTCGGCCCTCGCCTTCGCCTCGCCCTTCTTCGCCTTGCCCCTCTTCGCCGGCTCCTCGCAGGGCGCGGGCGAGACCACGACCAGGCGGGCGCCGTCGACCGTGAAGGAGCGGAGCTCGCTGGTGATCGCCAGGACCTTGTCCTGGGAGAAGTCGAGGCCCTGGACCTGCGGGGTGAAGGCGGCGGCGCACTCGCTCATCCCGCGGGCGGGGGAGGCGACGAATTCCTCGACCTCGGCGGCCGAGGTGAAGAGGCGGTCGGCGAGGGGGAGCGCCGGCTGGCACTCGCCGAGGAGGAGCGACTCGCCGGCCGGGAGGGGCGGGGTCGTGCTCGCGCCGCCGCGGTCGCAGGCCCCGAGGAGCGAGAGCGTGAGGGAGAGCGCGAGCGCGAGCGCGGGGAGGGGGGCGAGCTTCATCGCATCTTCTCCAGGAGCCATGTCTGAAAGTTCATGTCCCATGAGACCGGATCGGCGCGGCCGCCGGCGCGCCGGCGAAGGCGAGCTCGATCGCCTCTGAGACCGTCCGGGCGGTGACCACCTCGACCCCGCGGAGCGCGGCCCGGGTCGCCTTGCCGAGGGGCGAGGCGCCCTTGACCCCGGCGGCGATCAGCACCTTGCCGAAGCCGAGGCGGGCGGCCTCGACCACCCGGGCGTCGAGGCGCGGGACCTGGCGGAGCTCGCCGGTGAGGCCGATCTCGGCGATCGCCACCATCCCCGGGTGGAGCGGGCGTCGCATGTGCGAGGAGGCGATCGCCAGGAGGATCGCCAGGTCGGAGGCCGGCTCGCCGAGGCGGACGCCGCCGACGACGTTGACGAAGACGTCCTGGTCGAGGACGAAGAGGCCGGCGTGGCGGTCGAGCACCGCCATCAGCATCGCCACCCGGGCCGCGTCGACGCCGACGCAGGTCCGCCGCGGGTTGCCGAAGGCGGCGCCGAGGAGCGCCTGGATCTCGAGGAGGAGCGGCCGCGAGCCCTCGAGCGAGGCGGTGACGCAGGAGCCGAAGGCCCCCTGCTGGCGCTCGGCGAGGAAGGCCTCGGAGGGGTTTCGGATCTCACGGAGGCCGTCGCCGCGCATCTCGAAGACCCCGAGCTCCTGGGTCGAGCCGAAGCGGTTCTTGGTCGCCCGCAGCATGCGGGTCGCGTGGTCGTCGTCGCCCTCGAAGGAGAGGACGGTGTCGACGAGGTGCTCGAGGAGGCGGGGGCCGGCGAGCTGGCCCTCCTTGGTGACGTGGCCGACGACGACCACCGGGACGCCGTGGCGCTTGGCGAAGCCGATGAGCTGGGCGATCACCGTGCGGATCTGCGAGATGTTCCCCGGCAGCCCCTCCTGGTCCTCGGCGTAGACGGTCTGGACCGAGTCGACCACCAGGGCGCCGAGCTCGCCCGCCCGCTCGTTCGCGGCCGCGAGGATCGCCTCGATCCGGGTGTCGGCGAGGAGGAGGAGGCCGGGGTGGGCGGCGCCGAGGCGGCCGGCCCGGGCGGCGACCTGGGCGACCGACTCCTCGCCGCTGGCGTAAAGGACAGGTCCTGCCCTTCGGGCCAGGCTCGCGGAGGCCTGGAGGAGGAGCGTCGACTTGCCGATCCCCGGGGGGCCGCCGAGGAGGACGACCGAGCCCGGGACCAGGCCGCCGCCGAGCACACGATCGACCTCGCCGATCCCGCAGGGGCGCCGCGGGGCGCCGTCGACCTCGGCCTGGGCGGCGGTCGACGCGACCACCCGCGGCGCGTGGCTCGGGGTCGAGTGGAGGACCACCCGGTCGCCGCCCTCAGGCGGCGCCGCCTCCTCCTCGATCGTGTTCCACTCGCCGCAGCTCGGGCAGCGCCCGTACCACCCCGAGTGGGTCGCACCGCAGGCGTTGCACACCCAGCGGCTGCTCGTCTTCTTCGATTTGGTCGCCCTGTTCTTGGCCATCCCCGGGGTGTTCGGCCGCCGCTAGAACCTGATCCCCACCGAGCCCTGGATCGTCTGGACCGCCTTCGCGTCGCCGTTGTTGCCGACCGCGTTGCCGTTCTGCGCGGGGTAGATGCTCGCAGGCCGGTCGAAGGCGCCGAAGGGGAAGAGCGCGCCGTACTGGAGCTGGACGAAGATCGGCTCGCGGGTGTCGTGGTAGCGGAGGCCGGCGTCGATCTCGAGGCCCCACGAGTACTTGTGGCCGAAGGTCGCCTGCCGCTGGTGGGCGATCGCGTACTGGACATCCAGGCGCGCCGACATGTTGTTCTGGAGGAAGTAGAAGGCGGCCCAGGGGCGGAAGTAGGCGGCGTTCGAGACCGTGCCCAGGGCCTCCCGGAAGAGGAGGAGGTCCTGCATGTAGGCCGGGTTGAAGCGGAAGGCGCTCTGGTACTCGTTGCCGCCGATGCTCAGCGGGCTCATCGCGTTGCGGTTGGTCCCGCCCGCGTCGTCGCCGCTGGCGAAGCCCTGGTCGAAGCCGAGGTGGAAGCGGTCCTTGTAGAGGCCGTACTTGAGCTCGAGGGCGTAGCCGAACTGGCGGATCTTGACCCGAGAGAGGTCCTCGTCGCCGATCGTCTGGAGGCCGTCGGTCGGGACGCTCGTCAGGTCGCGCTCGTTGAAGCGGCCGACCACGCCGGCGGCCTCGAGCTCGACCCGCAGGGTCCGCCAGTTGACCCGCAGCCAGATGTCCGGGGTGACGACCAGCGCCTTGCGGTGGATCAGGAGGTTCGCGTAGTTCTGGATCCCGGAGTCGCCGGCCGCGTCGGCGTCGCCGTTGCCGAGCGCCGAGCCGTGGCGGCCGAGGCCGTCGTCCGGGTTGTCGTCGGTCCAGGTCGGGTTGGTGCCGAGGCCGTCGCCGAGGCCGGGGGAGCCGGTCACGCGGTCGAGGCTCTGGTAGCGGAGCCAGGCGATCGCCCCGTAGTTGACCACCGGGGTGCCGAGCGAGAGCTTGCGGCGGAGCATGCTCGGGTCGTCGCGGCGGACGATCGAGAGGCGCCACTGGTAGACGTTGTCGAACTTCTCGACGCTGAAGTCCTGGCCGACGTTGTTGCCCGAGGCCCACTTCGGCCCGAGGAGCTGGGCGGTCGTCGGCCCCGAGGCGGCCCAGTCCCACGACGCCTCGAGGCGGTGGGTGCGGCGGCGATCCTTGCCGAAGTCGACCCCGAGGCGGACCGAGTCGACCGAGTCGCCGTAGTCCATGTCGAGCATCCGGACGATGTCGCCGTGGTCGCCGCGGTAGTAGCCGTTGCCGTCGTTGGCGACGATCCCCATCCCCCAGTGGTGGGGCATGCGGCCGAACTTGAGGTTGAGCCCCCAGCCGAACTGGATCTCGCCGTAGGCCCGCTTGACGACGATCGAGTCCGAGAAGGAGTTGCGGCCGTCGCTCGGCGGGGTCTGGGTGCGGGTGTAGAGGTCGATCGGCGCCCAGGGGTTCTCGCCGAGGTAGGAGTCCGGGGTCGAGCCGAGGACGACGTTGTCGAGGACGTCGATCTGCGAGTGGACCTTGACCATGTCGGTGACGTGGAGGGTCGGCTCGAGGCGGAGGCGCATGTTGGCGCTCGCGTTGCCGTTGCGCCGGCCGCAGCGGCGCGCCGCCTTGGTCGCGTTGACGCCGTTGGCGGTCAGGCCGGCGAGGCAGTCGCCGTCGCTTGCGACCAGCGAGTCGGCGCCGTCGATCGTCTCGCCGTAGTTCGAGGGCGGCGGCGTGAACTTGTTGTCGATGGCGACCGCGTCGGCGGCGCTGCCGGTCGACTGCCCGGTGCCGAGGCCCATGTCGAGGCGGTGGAAGTAGTCGCCCCTCGTGCGCATGTAGCCGTGGAGCTCAAAGAGCTGGAGGCGACGGAGCGTGCGGGGTTGGGCGGGGACCGGATCGATCGGCTGGAGGGCCTGCTTGTCCTTGGGCGCGGCCTCGGCCGGCCCCTCCTTCTTGTCCTTCCCGCCGCCGCCGGGCTGCGCGGGACCGCCCGGCATGCCGCCCATCCCCATGCCCGGCTGCGCGCGTGCGCTTTGGGCGAGGGCGAGCGCGACCACGGCCGCGGCGACCGGGGCGAGGCGTAGGGGCCAGATCTTCCGCGTTCGCAGTGGCTTTCGGCTGGGCATCGACGGGCGCGCGACGCTAACAACCGCGCACCGGGGCGTCAACCGGCGCCGCGCGGCCCGCGAGCGCCGTTTTTCGGGGTCCGCGAGGGCTCTGCGCCTTCTGCGCAAAGGCCCCGGAGGCCCCTGTAGACGTCGCCCCTGGCGGTCGGCGGCGCCCCTGGCGGGGTCCTCGCGGGCCCGCCGCCGCGCAGGGCGTCGACGCCCGCGGGCCCGCGGAGGATCTCGGCCGGTCCTCAGGTGAGCTCGTCGGCCGCCGGGATCCGGCAGGTGTAGCCGCGCTCGCCGAGCCCCTCGAGGACCGCCGCGAGCCCGCGCGGGCTCAGCGGGCGATCGTCGGGATCGCGGATCCCCTGGTGCATGCAGATGATCGCGCCGGGGTGGAGCTGGCCGAGGACGCGGGCGGCGACCCGCGCCGGCTCGAAGCCCCGCACGCCGTCGTAGGCGCGGATCGACCAGGCGCAGAGGCGCATCCCGAGGCGGCCGAGGACCGGGTGGAGGGCGGGGCTCTTGATCCCCACGGGCGCCCGGAAGAGCGCCGGCGCCGGCCCGCCGGTGGCCGCGGCGATCGCCTCGTTGCAGCGACGCACCTCGCGCTCGACCTGGGCCGGCGGCGCGCACCAGAAGAACGCGGTCGGGTGGGTGTGGGAGTGGTTGGCGACCTGGTGGCCGCGCTCGACCATCGCCCGCACGAGCTCGGGGTGGCGGGCGGCGAGCTCACCCTTGAGGAAGAAGGTCGCGCGCGCGCCGTGGCGATCGAGGAGGTCGAGGATCTCGGCGCTGTCACCGGGATCGGGGCCGTCGTCGATCGTCAGCCAGACCGCCCGCTCGCCGGCGGCCGGTCGGAAGCGGGTGACCACCGGCCCGAGCCAGCCGAGGCCCGGCATGAAGAGCGGCGGCAGGATCGCCGCGTGGGCGGCCGCGAAGATCGCCAGGGCGGCGATCACCGAGGTGCCCCAGAGGCCGATCATCAGGAGCGGCGTCGCCAGGACGAAGGCGAAGATCAGCGGGCGGGTGATCGGCACGGGGCGCGAGCGTAGCAGGCGAGCGGCCGCCGCGGAGCTTGCCGCGCGGGCGCCCGCCGGCCATCATCCTCGCCGATGCGCGCAGACGTCCAGGAAGACCTCGCAGAGCTCCGCCGCCGCCTCGCCGAGCTCGCCTCGCTCGAGGAGGTCCTCGGGATCCTGAGCTGGGATCAGGAGGTGATGATGCCGGCCGGCGCCGGCCCGGCCCGCGGGCGCCAGGTCGCGACCGTCGCGCTCCTCCATCACCAGCGCCTCTGCGACCCCGGGCTCCGCCGCCTCCTCGAGGGGCTCGGCGAGCGCGATGATCTCGATCCGATCGACGCCGCCAACGTCCGCGAGGCGCTCCGCGACCAGCGGCGGGCGCTGCGGGTGCCGCCGGCGCTGGTCGAGCGCTGGAGCGAGGTGACGGTCGCCGCCCACCCGATCTGGGTCGCCGCCCGCGAGCGCGCCGACTTCTCCGCCTTCGCGCCGATCCTCGGCGAGCTCGTCGACCTCGCGCGCCAGCGGGCCGCGGCGATCGACCCCGATCGGCCGACCTACGAGGTGCTGATCGACGAGTTCGAGCCGGGGATGACGATGGCCGCGATCGACCGCCACTTCGGCGCGCTCCAGGCGGCCCTCACCCCCTTCATCGCCGAGCTCCGCGGCCGCGAGGGCCCGCCGCTGCCGCCGGCGATGCGGGCCCGGGTGCCGGCGGCCGCCCAGGAGGCGATCGGCCGCGAGCTGATGGGCGTGCTCGGCTTCGACTTCGAGCGCGGCCGCCTCGATCGGGCGGTCCACCCCTTCTGCGGCGGCGCCGGCGTCCACGACGTCCGGATCACCAGCCGCTACGCCGAGGACGACCTCCTCAGCGGCCTCCTGGCGATCATCCACGAGACCGGCCACGCGCTCTACGAGCAGGGCCGCGACCCCGCGCGCGCCGATCAGCCGGTCTCGCGGGCGCGCTCGATGGGCTGGCACGAGAGCCAGTCGCTCCTCTGGGAGAACCAGGTCGGCCGCTCGCCGGAGTTCTGGCGCTACCTCCTCCCCTGGCTCGGCGAGCGCCTGCCGGTCTACCAGGGCGCGGAGCTCGACGCGATCACCCGGGCGCTCGCGCGGGTCGACTTCGGCAACGAGATCCGGGTCGAGGCCGACGAGCTCACCTACCCGCTCCACGTGATCCTCCGCTACGAGCTCGAGCGCGACCTCTTCGCCGGCGAGCTCGCCCTCGCCGATCTGCCGGCGGCCTGGAACCAGAAGATGCGCGATTACCTCGGCGTCGACCCGGCCGACGATCGCCGCGGGGTCCTCCAGGACGTCCACTGGGCCGGCGGCGCCTTCGGCTACTTCCCCTCTTACACCCTCGGGGCGATGCTCGCGGCCCAGATCTTCCAGGCGGCGCTGCGGGCCGAGCCGGCGATCCCGGGCGAGCTCGCGGGCGGCGAGACCGGCCGCCTGCGAACCTGGCTTCGGGAACATGTTCACGTGCAGGGCTCGCGCCTCGAGAGCGACGCGCTCGCGCGGGCGGTCACCGGCGCGCCGCTCGGGCCCGAGGCGTTCATCGAGCACCTGCGGGGCAAGTTCTCGGCGGCCTACGGGCTCGGGGAGGCGGCGGCGGGATGAAGGCCAAGCACCTCCAGATCCGGATCGAGCAGTGCCTCGCCCTCGCCAAGGCGAGCAACTGCCCGCGCCGCAAGTTCGGCGCGCTCCTCCTCGACCCCGGCCGCAACGTGATCCTGATGGACGGCTACAACGGCGGCCCGCGCGGCGGCGGCGAGCTCTGCGGCGGCGCGACCTGTCTCCGCGACCAGCTCCACGTCGAGAGCGGGACGCGGATGGAGATCGGCTGCCACCACGCCGAGATGAACGTGATCTGCAACGCCGCCGCCAGCGGGGTGGCGACCCGCGGCGCCTGGATCATCGTCACCGGCGAGCCGTGCATCCTCTGCGCCAAGCTGATCCACCACGCCGGGATCGCCCGGGTGATCGTCGTCGACGGCGGCTACGCCGGCGAGAACGGGGTCGGCTACCTCGAGGACCACGGGATCGAGGTCGAGAAGGCGGCCGGCCCCCGGGATCCCCGGCTGGGCGCGGGGTAGGGCGGACGCGCCCGCGCGGCCCGGCGGCGCGGGCGCTCGTGGTCGCGCCGCGCGAGCGAGGCGCCCTGCTCCGGCCCGGCGGTCGCCTGCACGAAGGGCCACCTCGACCGCCAGAACGTTGTATATCTCGGGCCATGTCGGTCGCAGCGAGCTCCGCCCCGCGCCTTCGCGGGCGCCTGCCGATCCTCGGGCACATGCCCTTCTTTGGTCTCAGCCCCCTCCGCTTCCTCGGCGGCGCGGCCCGCCGCCTCGGTCCGGTCTTCTGGGTCGACCTGGGCTTCGGCAACCGGGCGCTCTTGCTCGCCGACGAGGAGGGCTTCGAGGTCTTCCGCAACCAGGCCCTCGACTCGTCGCACATGGCGAACGTCTCGGTGCTCCTCGGGCGCTCGATGCTGACGATCGACGGCGCCGATCACCGGCGCGTGCGAGGGGTGAGCGGGCCGGTCTTCACCCCGGGGGGGCTCACGCGGGCCAAGGTCGGCGAGGTGATCACCGAGACCTGCCTCCGCCAGCTCGCGACCTGGCGGGGCCGCGAGCGGGTGAAGGTCGTCCTCGAGACCAAGGCGGTCGCCCTCGACGTGATCTTCCGGGTGATGGGGATCGACGTCGCCGAGCTCGCCGAGTGGGGGCGCCACTACAACGAGTTCATCCTCGGCGGGATCGTCTCCCCGCGCTGGCTCCCGGGCTCGCCGGCGTGGCGCGGCGCCCGGGCGCGGCGCTGGCTCGAGGCGCGGATCGCCGGGATCATCGCCCGCGTCCGGGCGAGCGGCGACCGCGAGAGCATCGTCGGCACCATGGTCCACGGCCGCGACGAGTCCGGCGCCGGGATGACCGAGCAGGAGCTCATCGACAACCTCCTGATCCTCGCGCTCGCCGGCCACGAGACCACGGCGTCGACGCTCGCCTGGTCGATGATCCACCTGGCGAACGCGCCCGCCGCGTGGGAGCGCCTGGTCGCCGAGGCGACGGCGATGGACGAGGTCCCGAGCGACTGGTCGGCGCTCGCCGAGCGGGTCCCCTTCGCCCTCGGGGTCTTCCGCGAGAGCCTCCGCCTCTACCCGCCGGTCCACGTCGACTCGCGGCGCACCCACGCGCCGGTCGAGCTCGCCGGCTACACGATCCCCGAGCGGACGGTGGTCGCCGCGAGCATCCTCCTGATGTCGCGGGATCCCGAGCGCTACCCCGAGCCCGAGGCCTGGCGACCCGAGCGCTGGGGCGATCGCGGGCGCAAGCCGACGGCGATCGAGAACTGCCAGTTCGGCGGCGGCGCCCACTTCTGCCTCGGCTACCACATGGCCCTCCTCGAGGGGACGCTCTTCCTGGTCCACGCCGCCCGCGAGCTCGCGGCCGCGGGGCGCCGGCCGGAGCTCATCGGCGGGATCCCGCGGCCGCGCTACATGCCGGTCACGCGGCCGCCCGCCGGGGTCGAGATCGCGCTGGTCTGAGGGACAGGTTCGATCCGCTTTGACAGCGCGCGGCGCCTGCCGCAGAGTGCGGGCGATGAACGCCCCTCCCTGCGCCGGTGTGATCGTCTTCCGGGTCGACCCAGGCGCGATCGTCTGCGCGCTGGTCCAGGCCCACCACGGCGGCTGGGGCTTCCCGAAGGGCAAGCGGAAGCGCCGCGAGCCCCTCCTCGAGGGCGCCCTCCGCGAGCTCCGCGAGGAGACCGGCCTCGGGCCCGAGCAGATCGAGCTGGTCGCCGGCGAGCTCGACGAATTCTCCGACAAGGGCAACCCGGCGGTCCGCTACCGGGTCGCGCGCCTGGTCGACCGCGAGGCGGTCCTGGTCGCCCCGCCGGACGAGAAGGCGGTCGCCTGGGCGACGCTGGAGGAGGCCCGGAGCCGCCTCGGCAAGCGCCGCCGCGAGGTCCTGGCGCGGGCGATCGAGCTCCTTGAGGATGGCTAGAGAGTCCTGAAAAATCGGCCATGTCTTGACAGACATGGCCGATCGGTCAGGGAGTGCGATCGCCTAGCCGCCGATCGAGCAGAACTCCTCGTAGTCGATCAGCTCGATCTCATCCGGGTGCTTCGAGCAGACCCGGCACTCCGGGTCCTTGCGGAGCTTGAGGGTCCGGAACTTGGTGCCGAGCGCGTCGAAGACCAGGAGGCGGCCGGAGAGGGTCTGGCCGGCGTCGAGGATCAGCTTGAGCGCCTCGTTCGCCTGGAGGGTGCCGACGATCCCCGGGAGGACGCCGAGCACCCCGGCCTCCTGGCAGCTCGGGGCCATCCCGGGCGGCGGCGGATCGGGGTAGAGGCAGCGGTAGCAGGGCCCCTGGTCGGGGAGGAAGGTGGTGAGCTGGCCCTCGAAGCGGAAGATCGACGCGTGGATCACCGGCTTGCGGAGCTTGAGGGCGGCGTCGTTGAGGAGGTAGCGGGTCGGGAAGTTGTCGGCCCCGTCGACCACGAGGTCGTAGCCCGCCAGGATCTCCAGGATGTTCTCCGAGGTCAGGCGCTCCTGGTGGGCGACCACCTTGACGTCGGGGTTGAGCGACTGGAGCGTGCGCCGGGCCGACTCGACCTTGGGCATCCCGAGGCGCTCCATGTTGTGGAGGACCTGGCGCTGGAGGTTGGACTCGTCGACCAGGTCGTCGTCGACGATGCCGATCGTGCCGACGCCCGCGGCCGCGAGGTAGAGCGCCGAGGGCGAGCCGAGGCCGCCGGCGCCGAGGCAGAGGACCCGGGCGTCGAGGAGCTTGCCCTGGCCGATCTCACCGACCTCCGGGAGCATGATGTGCCGGCTGTAGCGCTTGAGCTGCTCGGGGCTCAGGGTCCGCGGGCGGTCGAAGTTGTAGCCGGCGTTCTTCCACGAGCGGAAGCCGCCGGCCATCGACGAGACGTTGGTGTAGCCGAGCTCGCCGAGGGAGCGGGCGGCGAGGGCCGAGCGGGTGCCGCCGGCGCAGTAGAGGATGATCTCGCGCTCGCGCTCGGGGACCAGGTCCTCGATCTTGATCTCGAGGAAGCCGCGGGGGATCCAGTGGGCGCGGGGGATGAAGCCCTGCTCGTACTCGTCGCGCTCGCGGATGTCGACGAGGAGCGGCGCCTCCTCGCCGCCCGCGCGGGCCCGGGTCTCCTCGACCGAGACCTCGCGGATCGAGCTCTTGACCTGGCTGAGGATCTCGTTGAAGCTGGCCATCGAAAAACTCCGTCTTTGTGTGGATATTCGCGGGTGCTAGGACCGCAGAATTTCGCGTCCTGGAATCTGGACCAGGGAATCACGTCCGTCAACGCGGGAAAAATACACGACATTTGGCCGTGTAAATTTCTCCCGGTTCCCGCCCCCTGGCCACCACGGGCGCATGAGATATACCGATGCCCACCGCGATGCACGACCCCCACATTGGCAGCGCCGCCGACGGCGCGAACGATGATCGCCGGGCGCTCGAGTCGCTCGCGCGCTGCCGCGAGCGCCTGGTCGAGCAGCTCCACCGCCGGATCGTCGGCCAGCAGGAGGTCATCGACCTCCTCCTCGTCTGCCTCTTCGCCGGCGGCCACGGCCTCTTCGTCGGCGTCCCCGGCCTCGCCAAGACCCTCCTGGTCCAGAGCCTCGCGCAGGCGCTCGACCTCCAATTCTCGCGGATCCAGTTCACCCCCGACCTGATGCCGGCCGACATCACCGGCTCGGAGGTCCTCGAGGAGGACGCCGCCAGCGGCCGCCGGAGCTTCCGCTTCGTCCCCGGGCCGGTCTTCTGCAACCTCCTCCTCGCCGACGAGATCAACCGGACGCCGCCGAAGACCCAGGCCGCGCTCCTCCAGGCGATGCAGGAGGCGCGGGTGACCGCCGGCGGCCACACCCACCCGCTGCCGCTCCCCTTCCACGTCTTCGCCACCCAGAACCCGATCGAGCAGGAGGGGACCTTCCCGCTCCCCGAGGCCCAGCTCGACCGCTTCATGATCCAGATCCGGGTCGGCTACCCCGACGCCGAGAGCGAGGCCCAGATCATCGCCATGGGCGCCGAGCCGGGCCCGGAGCCGAGCGCCGTCCTCACCCCGGCCGAGCTCCAGCGCCACCAGGCGCTCTGCAGGCGGATCACCGTGCCGCCGAGCGTCGTTCAGCAGGCGGTCGCCCTCCTCCGGGCGACCCGACCGGAGGAGCCCAGCTGCCCCCGGGACGCCCGCGAGCTGATCCAGTGGGGCGCGGGTCCGCGCGCCGGCCAGCAGCTGATCGCCGCCGCGCAGGCGCGGGCGGCCCTCGCTGGCCGCCCGGCGGCGAGCGCAGACGATCTCCGCGCGCTGGCGATCCCGGTGCTCGAGCACCGCCTCGTCCGCTCCTTCGTCGCCGAGAGCCGCGGGGTCACCAGCGAGGCGATCATGCGGATGATCCTCGACGCCGGGCCGCGCTAGCGTCGGCAGGGGCGGGCGGGCGCCATTCGCCGACGAGGCCGCCGACGGCGCAGCCGCGCGCTGCGGGGCCGCGAGGCGGCTTCCCGCCGCCAGGGCCGTGTTACTGTGGGCCGCCGTTGCCGAGCGATCCGACAGGCGACCTGACGATCTCGACGTCGACGATCGAGCGCGCCGACATCTCACTCGCCGGCGCGACCCTGCTGATCAAGTCGGGGGAGGCCCCGCCGCTGAGCGAGCGGGCGATCCGCCAGCGCTTCAGCCGGCTGACGACCCTCCTGATGACGGTCCTGGTGCTCCCCGCCGGCTTCGTCGGGCGCCTCCTCCTCGGCCCCGAGCTGATGTCGAACGCGACCGTCGCCCTGGTCTTCGGCTACGGGCTCGGCCTCCTCGGCACCCACCTCTGGGCCCGGCGCTCGAGCGGCTTCGGCCCGAGCCTCGCGCTCATCGGCCTCCTCCTCGTCCTGCCGATCGGCCTCGCGCTGGTCAACGAGGCCCCGGCGGCCAAGGTCGCGGCGTCGGTGCTCCTGGTCGCCCCGGTCGCCGCCGCCTCGTCGCTCCTCGGCCACCGTCAGGGGGCGATCATCGCCGCCCTGGCGATCCTCGTGGCGGTCCTCGTCCACATCGCCTTCGTCGGCCACATCAGCGATCCCGAGCTGGCCGCCGCCGCGACCCTCTGGACCGTCCGGGTGACGATGATGATCTTCGTCCTCGCGGTCATCGGCTGGTTCTTCTCGAGCGGCCTCCGCCAGGTGATCGACGCGCTGCGCGGGGCCAACCGCCGCCTCGCCGCCCGCGCCCGCCGGCAGGGGGCGCTCGCCTACCTCGGCCAGCGGGCGCTGGCGAGCGTCCGCAGCCTGGTCGAGGCGACCGTCAACAAGGTGCCGACGATCCTCGGGATCGATCTCTGCGTGTACATCGAGCGGGTCGACGGTGAGCCTGGCGCCTGGGACGCGACCTTCCCCGACAGCCGCCGTCCGCGGCGGATCGTGATCCCCGAGGGGCCGCTCCACGGGGCGCTCGCCGGCGACTTCCCCGACCTCGTGGTCCTCGGCGACGAGCTCGGCGACGAGCGCCTCCGCCAGACCCGCTGCCTGGTGGTGCCGACGACCCTGAGCGGCGGGCGGCGGGCGGCGCTCCTCGCCTGCGGGCGCGAGCAGGCGGCGCTCGGCGCCGACGAGGTCCCCTTCCTCCAGACCGTCCTCTCGCTGATCTCGGCGGCCGACCGCCGGCAGGAGGCGGAGGCGCTCCAGAGCCGCTCCGAGGCCCGCTACGCCGAGCTCGTCGAGCTCTCGCCCGACGGGATCGTCACCGTCGACAGCGGCGGCCGGGTCACCTCGTGCAACCCGGCGGCGGCGGCGATCCTCGGGCGCTCGCGCGAGGAGCTCGCGCGCCAGCCCTTCTACGAGAGCGAGATCCTCGATCCCGAGGACATGCGCGAGGCGGTCGGCCGCTTCCGCGACGTGATCGAGGGCCGGCCGATGCGACCGATCTCGCTCTGGGTCCGCCGCCCCGACGGCAGCCGGCGGCGGATCGAGGTCAACGGCCAGGCGACCCACGCGGGCGAGGGCACGCCGGCGGTGATCGCCATGCTCCGCGACGTCACCGAGCGCCACCACCTCGAGGAGCAGCTCCGGATCTCGCAGCGCCTCGAGTCGCTCGGCCTCCTCGCCGGCGGCGTCGCCCACGACTTCAACAACATCCTCACGGTCGTGATCACCTCGGCCGCGCTCCTCCGCGACGAGCGGCTCGGCGCCGACGCCTCGGAGCTGGTCGAGGAGATCTACGGCGCCGGCGAGCGGGCGGCCTCGCTCACCCGTCAGCTCCTCGCCTTCAGCCGCCGGCAGGTCCTCTCGCCGCGGCCGCTCAACCTCTCGCAGGTGGTCCGCGACCTCGAGAAGATGCTCCGCCGCCTGATCGGCGAGGACGTCGAGCTCATCGTCGACGTCGCCGACGACCTCGGGACCGTCCTCACCGATCGCTCGCAGGTCGAGCAGGCGCTGATCAACCTCTGCGTCAACGCCCGCGCGGCGATGCCGAAGGGCGGGATCCTGATGATCACCTCGCGCCGGGTCGACATCGGCGAGCCGATCGCCGAGCTCCCGCAGGTGAGCCCCGGCGCCTACGTCCACCTCAAGGTCTCGGACACCGGCGTCGGCATGGATCGGGCGACCCAGGCGCGGATCTTCGAGCCCTTCTTCACGACCAAGGAGCCCGGCGAGGGGACCGGCCTCGGCCTGGCGATGGTCCACGGCTTCGTCCAGCAGAGCGGCGGCCACATCTGGGCGGAGTCGGAGGTCGAGCGCGGCACCTCCTTCCACGTCCTCCTGCCGATCGCCGACGAGCCGGCGGGCGCGTCGACGGCCGCGTCGAGCGCGACCCTGCGCCGCGGTCAGGGGCGGGTGATGGTGATCGAGGACGAGCCGCTGGTCCGGACCGTCGCCACCCGGATCCTCCGCAACGCCGGCTACGAGGTGATCGCCTGCGACGGCCCGGCGGCGGCGATCGAGCGCTTCGCCGAGGAGGAGCGGGAGGGCGAGATCGACCTCGTGATCTCCGACGTGGTGATGCCCGGGATGAACGGGGTCGAGGTGATCAAGCTCCTCCGCCTCCGCCGCCCGAGCCTCCGGGCGATCATGGTCTCCGGCTACCCACGCCTGCCGCCCGAGCTCGCGGACGACCTCGAGCGCCTGACGCTGGTCCAGAAGCCCTTCACGCCGGAGGGCCTGACCAGCGCGGTCGAGCGGGCGCTCCGCGAGCGGGCGTGAGCGGCCTCGGCCGCGCGACTCCGAGGATCGACCGATGCCCCTGCACACCGAGCGCAACGCCCCGGCCACGCCCGACCAGATCGACCGAGCCGAGGCGCTCCTCGGCCAGACGCTGCCCTCCGCCCTCCGCGCGCTCTACCTGCGCCACGACGGCTTGATGGCGTACACCCTCGACGACGACCCGCTCGGCGACACCTGGCCGATCGAGCCGCACCTCTGCCTCGTCGGGGTGGCGTCCGCCAATGTGCGGATGGATGGGCTGCTCGCGCACCACGCCGAGTCGAACGAGGTCGTCGCCTACATCCGCGAGTTCTGGACGTCGGAGAGCCCGCCGCTGGTCTTCGAGACCCGAGAATTCCGCGAGTGGGCTGGCTCGCTCCGAGATCTGGACGACCCGGGTCCTGGGCTCCTCGACGACTACCTCTGCATCGCGGTGAACAACATCAACCACGAGTCCTTCTGGATCGCCGCCCGCGCCGACGCGGCGATCGTCCACCGGATCTCCTCGCCCCGCTTCTCCCTCGACGCGGAGCTCCGCGCGGAATTTGAGAGGGAGCAGTGGCCGCTGGAGGCGTGGCTCTTGGACGCGTTCGGTGATCTCGCGGCGTCCAGCTAGGCGAGGCGCGAGAGGCGGGCCTCGAAGAAGGCCCAGGAGTCGACCTCGAGGGGCGAGAGCGTGATCAGCGAGCGGTCGTAGGTGGGATCGACGATGGTCACGAGGATCTTGTGGTCGAGGCCCTGGGCCGGCGAGATCACGTGGGGGGCGTCGCTCGCCCCGACCCGGATCGAGCCGCCGAGGACCGAGAGCGAGATCTCGACGAGGTAGACGCCGGCGGGCTCGAGGGACTCGAGCCAGATCTCGAGGCCGCCGGCCGCGTGGTCGGCCCCGTAGTCGAAGTAGAGCGCCGGCGTGGTCGGGTTGTAGGCGAGGACGTTCCAGCCGTCGATGTTGCCCCAGCCGGGGATCACCGGCGTCTTCGCCGAGAGGACGGTCGCGGCGCCGGGCTGCCAGGAGGCGAGCGCCTGCTTGAGGCGATCGGCGATCCGGGGCGCGAGGCCGGCGAGCGCCGTGCGGATCGCGTCGGCGCTCAGGGCCGCCGGCCGCGGCGCGGCCATCACCTTGGTCAGTCGGGGGTCGACGCGTCGGCGCGTCGGGGTCGGCTTCGCGGTCGGCTGGAAGAGCGCGACGTCGGTGCGCTCCAGGAGCTTGTCGTGGATTCGTCGGTTCGGCATGGCGTGTCCGTTGGCCGCGCGGGGCGGCCCCCGCATGGTACGGGCTCGTCAGCGCCTGCGGAGGCCCGAGTCCGCGCGACGGCGCGCGACAGCGCGCGTCGCCGCGCGTCGCCGCGCGCCGCGAAGAGACATGTCCCTTTGGACACCTAGTTCGCGCGCTCGCGGTCGTCGAGGCGGGCCTCGAGGCGCTCGAGGCGGGCCCGGAGCGCGGCGTTCTCCTCCTCGGCCGCGACCAGGCGGGCGTGGAGCCCCTGGATCGCCGCCATCGACACGCCGGTCGCGTCGAGGGGGAAGATCATCCGATCGGTGTCCCAGAGGCCGAACGCGGCGGCGAAGTCCTGGGCCATCGGCCCGAGGTGGCGGACGCTCGCCGGGTCGGACTTGTAGTGCCAGTTGGTGATCGGCAGGGCGACGACCTTGGCGAGGACCGCCGCCGGGTCGATCGCCTGGAAGTCGGCCTTGATGTTGCGATCGCTGCGCGGGCAGATGTCGGAGCAGAACTCCTTGCCGGGCGGCACCGGGATCCCCTGGCAGCACTCGAGGCCCTGGCAGCAGAGCTCGCCCTGGGCGCAGCTCATGTCCTTGCCCGCGCAGGCGCCCCCGGTGGTCGCGTCGCTGGTCGAGCCGGTGTCGCCGGTGCTGGTGCCGGTGCTCGAGCCCGACGACGATCCGGTCGAGCCCGAGGAGCCCGAGGAGCCGCCGCTCGACGAATCGCTCGTGCCCGAGGAGGTCGACGCGCCGGTGGACGAGGTGCCCTGGCTGGTCGAGGATCCCGCGCTCGCGCTGCCGCTGCCGCCGCTCTCCGAGGTCGACGACGAGCCCTGGCTGGTCGAGGTGGACTGGCTGGTCTGGCTGGTCTGGCCGGTCGAGGTCCCGCCGCTGTCGCCGCCCGAGCCGCTGCAGGCGAGGGCGAGCGCGAAGGTGAGGGCGAGGCCCGCGGGGATCGAGGTCAGGGTCGAGGTCGAGTGCATGGTGGTCGCTCCGTCGAGGGCGGAGATCGCCCCCTCGGCCGACGATAGCGAGGGCGCCGCCCGGCGGCCGACGGCAACGTCTTCGCGCTCGCCGGCGGCGCGCGGCGAGTCCTGCGGCGGCGCCGGTCGCTCGCGTGTATCCTCGGCGGTCGATGCGTCGCACGCTCTCCGACTGGATCGCCGCCGCCCGGGCCGCGGACGTCGATCCCGAGGCGCGGGCGGGCTGCCTGGACGCGGCCGCGGAGGTCGCCGTCGCTGACGGCTGCTGGGCGCTCCGTCAGGTCCTCGCCGCCCTGGTCGAGCTCGCGCCGGCGGATCGATCGCGGATCGAGTCGATCGCCGGGCAGACCCTGGCGGCGGCGATCGCCGAGCTCGCGGTCTGGGGCTTCGTCGACGTCGCCGTCGCCCGGGCCCAGGTCCTCGGCGATCGCGTCGGCGCGGCCGCGGCCCTCGCGGCCGGCGAGGTCGCGTTCGCGGCTGACGGCGCGCCGGTCTACCGCTGGTGCATCCTCGGCCGCGGCTACCTCACGGCGCTGGAGGACGACGCGGGGGCGCGGCGCTGCCTCGTGCGCGGCCTCGCCGTCGCCCGGGCGGGCGCGGACGTCGGCGGGCTCGCGGACGTCGCGCGGGCCCACGTCGCCCGCGGCGAGCCGGACTCGGCGACCGCCCTCCTCCGCGAGGCCGAGGCCCTGCCGGGGGCGAGCGCGGAGGTCTGGTCGCTGGTCAATGTGTGGGGCGAGCTCGGGGCGATCGACGCGATCGATCGCCTCCTGGAGCGCGCGCTCGTCGACGCCGCGGTCGTCGACGACGCCCTGCGGACGGCCCGGGCGGCGGCGTCCCACCGGCGCGGCGACGCGGTGGAGGCGGCGCTGGAGCGGGCGCGATCGCTGGCGGAGGGCGCGGGCGCCTGGCTCGAGGTCGCCGAGACCGCCCACGACGTCGGCGCCGACCCGGCCCTGGTCCGCGACGCCCTCGATCACGCGTCCGCCGTCGACGCCGACGAGGCGACCCGCCACCAGATCGCCGCCGGCTACCTCCACTGGCTGGGGGACGCCGACGCGGCCGCCCGCTGCGGCCCCCACGGCGTCCGCCCCGAGGCGCTGCGGGTGCGCTCGCGGACCTTCCCGGGTCCTGCGCCCGACACCGCGGGGTTGATCGAGTGGCTCCGCGCCGGCCTCAGCGACGCCAGCCTGGAGGCGATCGCCGAGGTCGACTACGGCTACGAGGCGGCCAAGAAGCTCGCCACCCTCCGCGATCTCCGGGCGCAGGGGCTCCTGCCGCGGCGCCTCGACGCCGGGATCCACGAGGCCTTCGCGCTCACCCGCTGGTCGTCCGGGGCCGGCGTCGATCACCGCGCCCGGGCCTTCGCCTGCGCGCTCCTCCTGGTCGACACCCACGACGACGATCCCGCCGACACGACGCCGATCCTGGTCGAGAGCTGCCTCGCGCTCGGCGACGAGGCGACGCGGCTGGGCGCTGGCTACCTCGCGTGGATCGCCAGCAGCGACGCGCCGCCCTTGGTCGACGAGGACGAAGAAGAGGACGAAGAGGACGAAGAGGACGAGGGCGCCGACCCCTCCGCGCTCCTCGGCCTCGCGCTCCTGGTCGCCGCCGTCGATCCGGGCGATCCTGCCCTCGACGCGATCACTCAGGCCCTCATCGATCACCCGTGGTGCGGCGCCGAGGGGCTCCAGGAGAGCCTCCGCCGCTCGCTCCGCGCCGAGCTCTGGGACGACCTGATCGCCGCCTACCTGGTCCCCGCGGTCGCCGAGCGTCCGGCGATCGCCCGGCTCCTCGCCCACCTCGGCCGCGCGTGAGCGCGCCGCTCACTCACGCCGACTCACTCGCCGAACACGCAGCCGAGCGGCTCGCGGCTGAGGAGGCGGCGCTCGACCGCCTGGCCGCTCGTCCACTTGATCGTGATCACCGCGATTTGACCGTAGCGGCCGTCCTCCCAGGGCCGGACCTCGCGGCCCTCGGCGTCGCGGCACTCGACCCCGTAGGTCGGCGTGAGGCCGCTGTGGAACCAGCGGTTCGCCCGGCAGAGCGCCTCGCTCTCGGCGTCGACCGTCTCGGCGTCGGCGATCTCGGCGCGGAGGTAGGCGATCGCCAGGGTCGGCACCAGGAAGACCCAGACGACGCCGGCGAGGGCGACGACGAAGGCGAGCGCGAGGAGGCGAGCCAGCACCGGTCGATGATAGGCGATCGCCCGGGCCGACGGGCGCTCGCGCGGGCGCTACCAGACCTCGCAGCGCTCGGCCGGGTTCATCGGCGTCCCCTCGGCGCACTGGAAGGCGGCCGCGAACTCGGGGGTCATCGACGCCGGGACGTTGACCCGGAACTGCGAGGGCGAGTGGGGGTCGGTGGCGACCTGGACCCGGAGGTACTCGGGGGTGGCGACCGTGCACCAGACCTGGGCGAAGTTGACGAAGACGAGCTGCTCGTTGGTCAGGCCCTCGACGTGCGGCGTGGCGTCGCCGCCGTTCTCGCCCGCCCACTTCTTGTAGGCGCCGAAGGCCTGCTTGAGCCCGCCCATGTCGGCGACGTTTTCGCCCATCGTCAGCTTGCCGTCGACGTGGAGGCCGGGCTCGACCTCCTGGGCCGAGTAGACCTTGTCGACGCAGGCGGTCCGCGATTCGAAGCCGGCGATCACCTCGTCGCCCCACCACTGCTGGAGCATCCCGCTGCCGTCGTACTTGCGGCCCTGATCGTCGAAGCCGTGGGTGAGCTCGTGGCCCATCACCACGCCGATCCCGCCGAAGTTCATCGCCATCGGGAACTCGCGGTCGAAGAAGGGCGCCTGGAGGATCCCCGCCGGGAACCACATCTCGTTGCGGGTGCCGCTGTAGGAGGCGTTGACCACCGGCGGGCCCGCGCGCCACTCGTCGCGGTCGACCGGCTTGCCGATCTTCGACGCCTGGTACTCGTAGTCGAAGCGCTGGGCGGCGATCGTGTTGGCGAGGTAGCCGCCCGCGACCTCGAGGCCGCTGTAGTCGCGCCACTTGTCGGGGTAGCCGATCTTGTTGAAGATCGCCTTGACCTTGGCGACCGCGCGCTCGCGGGTGGTGTCGTCCATCCACGCGAGGCTCGGGAGGTTGGCCTCGAAGGCGGCCTCGATCCGCTGGATCAGGTCGAGGGCGATCGCCTTGCTCTCGCCGGCGAAGGCGCGCTCGGCGTAGAGGCGACCGAGCGGGTGGGTGAGGGCGCCCTCGGTCGCCGACACGCAGCGCTTCCAGCGGGCCTCGAGCTCCTTCTGGCCGCGGAGCTGCTTGCCGTAGAAGTCGAAGGTCTCGGCGACGAAGGGCTCCGGGAGCTCGTCGGAGAAGGTGTGGAGCACCTGCCAGCGGAGGTAGGCCTGGAGGGCGGCGGGCTTGGCCTTGGCCAGCACCTTGGCGGCGCCGCTGAGGTAGGCCGGCGACTCGACGTTGATCGCCGTGACCTCGGGGTGGCCGCTCGCCTCGGCGAAGGCCGGCCAGTGGAGGCCGGGCGCCTGGGCCTCGATGCCGGCGCGGTCGATCTTGTTGTAGGTGCGGTCGGCGTCGCGGCGCTCGACCTTGGTGAGCTGCTCGCCGGCGAGCGCCTTCTCGAGGGCGACGACGTCGCGTGCGAGCTTGGCCGCGGCGTCCTCGGGCTCGCCGGCGAGGGCGAAGATCTTGGCGACGTGGCGCTCGTAGGCGGCGAGGAGCTCGGCCCGCTTCTTGTCGAAGTAGTAGTCGCGGTCGGGGAGGCCGAGGCCGCCCTGGAAGACGTGGGCGATGTTGATCTTCGGGTCCTTGTCGTCGGGGCCGACGTAGATCCCGAAGACGGGCCGGACGCCGACGGGGTGGAGCTTGCCGACCACGGTCATGAAGGAGGCGGCGTCCGTGACCCCGGCGATCTGGGCGAAGAGCGGCGCGAGCGGCTCGACCCCGGCGGCGCCGACCGCCGCCTCGTCCATGCAGGCGGCGTAGAAGCGGCCGAGCTTGCCGGCCTCGTCATCGCGATCGGTCTTGCGGCCGGACTCCTCGAGGATCTCGCGCATGGTCTCGCGGTTGCGCTCGCGGAGGATCCCGAAGCTCCGGCCCCAGCGCGACTGATCGCCGGGGAGCTCGGTCTTGGCGATCCAGCCGCCGCAGGCGTAGGCGTAGAAGTCGTGGCAGGGGTCCTGGCTCGGATCCATCGCCGCCTTGACCTCGGCGGCGATCGCCTCGGGGGTCAGCCGCGGGGCCGGCGGGGCGGCCTCGGCCGGCGGGGTCGCGGGCTCGGCCGGCGCCGGCGTGGGCTTCGTCGGGGACGTGTCGGCGGTGCAGGCGACGAGGAGCGCGGCGGCGGCGAGGGTAGGTCCACGGAGCATATGGGCATGGAGTGTCGCCCAGGCGCGGATGTTTCGCCAAGTCCGCGAGCGCCGGGGCGCTGACCTCTCGCGGGGCGCTGGCCCTGTCGACGTCGACGTCGACGTCGACGTCGTCGGCGTCGGCGGCCTTGGTCGCCGCGAGGTGGAGCCCGTCGCGGCCCGGAGCCCGAGATCTGGACGGATCGGGGCGGATCGGCGAGTATCCCGCGGCCGCGCCCGCGCCCGCGGATGCGGCCGCGGAGCGCGTGAGCCGGACACGACAGACGCTGCTGTGGATGGGCGGGCTCTCGCTGGTCACCCTCGGGCTCGGCGTCCTCCGCGAGCTGACGATCGCCAGCGAGCTCCGGGCGAGCGGCGACGCCGACCTCTTCTTCCGCGGCCTGGTGGTGATCGGCACGACCCGCGGCTTCACGACCGCGCTCTTCCGGGCCCGCTGGATCCCGGTGCCGCTGACGGTCGCCGCCCGCCGCCTCCTGGCGGCGGAGCTGGTGACCTGCGGCCTGGTGACGGCGATCGCCCTCGCCACCCTGGCGCTCCTGGTCGGCGCGGCGGCGCTGGCCGAGCCGACGCTCTGGGCCTTCGCGCTGGCGATCCCGCTGGCGGTCTTCGGCTCGGCGACGCGGGCGCTGGCCGAGCGCGCCGGCCACGAGCGCCGCGGCTTCCTCCTCGAGTGGGCGCTGCCGCTGGGGGCGACCGTCGGCGCGCTCCTGGTCCCGGGGACAGCTTTGGGGCCGACCCTCGGGATCCTCGTGGGCCTGGTGATCGGCGGCCTCGCGCTCCTGCCCTCGCTGGTCGAGGGCGAGGCGTCCTCAGAGACAGGTCATGTCGCGGCCGTCGCCCCGGGGCGGACCCGGGTGCTGCTCATCGACGCGCTGGTCTACGCCAACCTCGGCCTCCTCGACGCCGGCCTCTCTCACCTCTTCGCCGCCGGCGGCTTCGCGCTCCTCAACTACGCGTACCTCTTCGTCAACACCGTGCTGATGGCGCCGACGGCGGCCGCGACCGTGGTCGGCCTCCGCCTCTCGGCCGGCGGCGATCCGGCGACCCACGCCGTGCTCCGGCGCTGGGCGGTGATCGGCGGCCTCGCCTGCGGGGCGCTGGTGGCCGGGGTCGGCCTGGCGATGATGTGGGCGCCGGTGGCGACCCGGGTCGACGCCGCGGTCGGCTGGGCGCTCGCCGGCCCGGCGGCGGCGCTCGTCCTCTACAGCGCCCCCTTCGCCGGCCTCCGCCTCGCCAACACGATCGGCCGCCAATTCGTCCTCGCCAACGCGCCCGCCCGGGTGATCGGCTGGGACGTCGGCGGCCTCGCCGGCCGCGCGCTGATCCTCGGGGTCGGGGCGGCGATCATCGGCCTGCCGGCCTCGCCGCTCGGGCTCGCCTTCGCCGAGCTCGTCCAGATCGGCGCCTGGTGGAAGCTACCTGCTCCAAAGAGCCTGTCTGAAGGGTCAGCATCGTAGGGCCGCGCGAGGGCGCTAGCGGGCGGCCGCGTAGACCTCGAAGGAGATCCCGAGGCCGGCCCGATCGACGACCCGCATCGCCGGCTCGGCCGCCCAGGCGAGCGCGCCAGCGACCCGCGCCGCCGGCCGCGAGCCCCCGAGGACGTAGCGCTGGAGGCCGCGCCGGAGGTTCTCGCGGCGGAGCCCGGAGAAGGTGGTCCAGCGCAGCGGCGAGAAGCCGGTCGCGGTGAGGAGGCGCTCGAGGCCGCGGCGGCTGAAGAGCTCGAGGTGGGCCGGCGGCTCGACCATCACGAAGCGCGCGCCCATCAGGCGGGCGAGGAGGCCGCTGCTGCTCGGGGTCGAGAGGGCGAGGTGCCCGCCCGGCCGCAGGAGGCCGCGGACCCGCTCGAGCGCCGCCCGCGGCTCCGGCAGGTGCTCGAGCACCTCCCACATCGCGACCGCGTCGAAGCGGGGCTCCAGCTCGAGCTCCTGCAGCCAGGCCTCGTGGATCGTGTGGCCGCGCTCGCGGGCCCCGCGGGCGCTGGGCGAGCGCTCGGCGCCCTCGATCCGCATCCCGAGCGCCCGCGCGGCGTCGAGGAAGTGGCCGGGGCCGCTGCCGATCTCGAGGATGTCGCGGCAGCCGAGGTCGCGGACGATCGCCGCGCGGACGTCGGCCTCGGCCCGCATCCGCGCCTCCTGACCGATCGCCGAGGCGTGGTAGTCCTCGGCGAGGTAGTGGGCCTCGATCGTCGCCGCGCTCGGCAGCGGGGTGACGAAGAGGGTGTCACATTCGCCGCAGCGGACGTGCTCGAAGCCGGCGACGACGAAGGCCGGGCGGGCGTCGTGGCTCCCGCAGGCCGGGCATGATCGCGCCGGATGAAGCATTGCCCATGCCTACCACGCCCCTGCCCGGCGGCGAAGATCGCCGGTCTAGCCCTCGGCGAGGGTCGGTCGGATCACCAGGCGGTCGAGGATCGCGGCGATCTCCTCGATCGGCATCGCCTCGCCCTCGCGGAGCCACCAGGCGATGATCTCGAGGACCGCCGAGGTCGCGTAGGTGACCCGGAGCTCGAGCGGGCTGCGGGACTCGGAGGGCGGGCCGCCGAGCTTGAGGGCGAGGACGCGGGATTGATCGACGAGGCGCTCCCGGAGGATCGGCGCGGCGCCGCCGGTCAGGAGCGCGCGCCAGAGCGCCCGGCGCTCGGCGACGTAGGCGATGAGGGCGACGCAGGAGCCGCGGGTGTCGTCGGCGGTGAAGAGCGGGGCCGCGCGCCCGAGGAGCTCGGTGATCTCGTCGTCGGCGAGGTCGTGGAGGAGCGCCCCCTTGTCGGGGTAGTGGCGGAAGAAGGTCGCGTAGCCGACCTGGGCGGCCTCGGCGATCGCTCGCACGGTGATCCGCTCGAAGGGCTCCTCCGCGAGGAGGGCGAGCATCGCGCCCTGGAGCTTGGCCCTCGTGCGCACCTGCCGCGCATCGAGAACGCCGTTATTGTCGCCATCTGGCATCTGTGATACAGAGTGTCTCATAGCTCGGGGGGCGAGTCATGGTCGCGTCAGTCGGATCTGGAGCTGCGCCAGGGTGTCCGTTCTCGCCGGAGAAGGGTGAGAGCAAGAGCGCGGCCCTCCGGCAGGAGCGGCTGCGCTTTGAAGAGGACGCCGAGCGCATCGGCTCCTACGAGCGGGCGCGCGAGATCCTGCTGAGCCGGGAGCTCCTCCAGGGGGGCGGCGGCGCCGAGAAACTGGGCCCCGGCGATCTCGAGGCCCTGACCGTCTTCTACCTCGACGGCGCGGCCCACCGCGAGAAGCGGGCGTCGATCGCCCGCTTCTTCACGCCGAAGGCGATCACCGAGCGCTACCACGCGATCATCGAGCGCGAGACCCAGCGGCTCCTCGCCGAGCTCCGCCGCGAGGGTCGCATCCGCCTCGACGTCGCCTCCTTCGAGCTCACGGTGGCGGTCGCCGCCAACATCGTCGGCCTGACCAACAGCGACATCCCGAAGATGGCGCGGCGCCTGGCGATCATCATGTCGGCCGCCTTCGTCCACGGGCACGGCCTCTTCGCCCGCCTGACGGTCGGCCTCCGGAAGTCGCTGAATATCGCCACCTTCTACCGAAGCGACGTCCTGCCGGCCCTCCGCGCCCGCCGTCGGGCGCCGCAGGACGACGTCCTCTCCCACCTCCTGGCCCAGAAGGCGTCGCGTCGGGCGATCCTCATGGAGTGCCTGACCTACGCGGCCGGCGGGATGGTGACGACCCGGGAGTTCATCGTCATGGCGGCCTGGCACCTCCTGGAGCGCCCGGAGCTCCGGCGTGACTTCCTCGAGGCGGACGAGGAGCGGCAATTCGCGATCCTCCTCGAGATCCTCCGCCTCGAGCCGATCGTGTCGATGCTGGTCCGGCGGACCGATCCCGCCCCCGGCGGGCGCTCGGTCCACTTCGCCGTCGACCTCCGGGCGGTCCACGCCGACGAGGCGGCGGTCGGCGCCTGCCCGCACCTGCTCGACCCCGACCGGGCGAAGCGGATGAAGACGAGCGGCGCCTTCCTCAGCTTCGGCGCCGGCGCCCACCACTGCCCCGGGCGCCAGGTCGCGCTCCACGAGGCGCGGATCTTCCTCGACGCGCTCCTGCGGATCCCGGGGATCCGCCTCGAGCGCGCCCCCGAGATCGGCTGGTCCGAGATGCTGATGAGCTACGAGCTCCGCGACGCGGTCGTCGCCTGCGACCCGGCCTGATGCCCCTCGTCGGCCGCGCGGCGGCCGGCTATCGTGGTCGCGGAGCGCGACGACGATGGACGAGGTCTTCCACACCAGCGATCGGGTCCCACGGGAGGAGCTCCGCGCCCTCCTGGTCCGCAGCGACGGCCCCGGCCTCGCCCACCTCGCGCTCCTCCTGCCGCTCCTGATCGGCGGCGGGCTGGCGACGATCCACCTCGGCGCCGCCGGCTCGCCGCTCTGGCCGCTGGCGGCGACGATCACCGGGGTCGCGCTCCTCACCTTCTTCCCGGCGCTCCACGAGGCCGGCCACGGCACCGCCTTCCGCACCCCCTGGCTCAACGACGCGGTCACCTGGCTCGCGGCGATCCTGATGCTCGAGGGGCCGACCTTCTTCCGCGAGTTCCACTGGGAGCACCACCGCCAGACCCAGGACCGCGCCCGCGATCCGGAGATCGCGGCCGCCCCGGCGCTCCTCGACCCCTGGCCCTCGAACCCGCTGACCTACCTCGCGCTCGCCTCCGGGCAGGCGCTCCTGGTCGGCAAGGCGATGTTCACGATCGGCTGCGCGCTGATGCCGAGCGCCGCCGCCTGGGAGAAGGTCTTCCCCTACGTCCGGCCGCGGATGCGCCGGCGGGTCGCCTGGGAGTGCCGGCTGGTCCTCGCGCTCCTCGTCGGCGGGGTCTGGGCCGGCCTCACCTACGTCCCGGGCTTCGCCTACCTCCTGGTCGCCTGGCCGATCGCCCATGTCCTTATGGGCTTCTACCTGATGGCCGAGCACACCGGCCTGGCGAACGAGGGGTCGCAGCTCCACCGCACCCGGACGATCGAGAGCAACGCGGCGGTCCGCTGGCTGATGTGGAACATGCCCTACCACGCCGAGCACCACGCCTATCCGGCCGTCCCCTTCCACCAGGTGCCGGCGCTCCACCGCCGCCTCCAGCCGGCGCTCGAGAACACCGTCCGCGGCTACCTCGCCTTCCACGCCGAGGCGCTCCGGCGGGCCTTCGGCGGCCGCTGATCTGGCAGGCGCTCCGGCCGAGCGAGCCAACCGAGCGAGCCAACCGAGCCGCGTCGCCCGCGCAGATCCGCGCCCGAGCGATTGCGATTGTCGGCTCGCCGGCCGCCGGCCTATGCTCCGAAGATGGCCCGCACATCTTGGACACCTAGCCTAGCCCTCTCGCTCGTCGCCTTCGCGGCCTGCAGCGGGGACGACACCGCGACCACGACCGAGGGGAGCGCGACGCTGCCGACCGCGAGCGCGAGCGCGTCGGCGAGCGCGAGCGCGTCGGCGAGCGCGAGCGCGAGCGACGGCACGACCGGGTCGACGAGCGACGGCTCGGGGAGCGGCTCGGCGAGCCAGGGGAGCACGAGCACGACGGGGGCGACGAGCGAGACCGGCTCGACCTCGGCGAGCTCCGACAGCGACGGGACCGGGACCACCGGCGGGGTGATGTGCACCGACGCGGAGTGTCCGAACGGCCAGTTTTGCAGCGCGATGAGCGGGATGTGCGAGCCGGGGTGCAACGAGGACGCCGACTGCATGGCGCCGACGGTCTGCGACCTCGAGAGCAACACCTGCAAGGGCTGCGTGATCGACGGCAACTGCGGCCTCGGGACGATCTGCGTCAACTCGGAGTGCGTGCCCGGCTGCAACGATCAGCAGCCCTGCCAGGGCGGGCTCAAGTGCTGCGGCGGCGAGTGCTTCGACGTCCTGGTCGACCTCGGGAACTGCGGCGAGTGCGATCAGGTCTGCGACGCCTTCCCGAACGCGGAGGCGCTCTGCGAGGGCGGCTCCTGCCTCTTCGGCCCCTGCCAGGACGGCTTCGCCGACTGCGACAAGGACCCGGGCAACGGCTGCGAGGTCCAGGGCCAGTGCGCCTGCGACCCGGGGTCGAAGATCGAGTGCTACACCGGCGACGCGAACACCAAGAACGTCGGCAAGTGCAAGTCGGGGATGGCGACCTGCAACGCCGAGGGGACCGAGTACGGGCCCTGCGAGGGCGAGGTGCTCCCCGACGTGATCGACGCCTGCGCCAACCAGGTCGACGACAACTGCAACGGCGTCGTCGACGAGGACCCGGACCTCGACAAGGACGGGTGGACGGTCTGCGGCGGCGACTGCTGCGACGAGGTCGGCCCCAACTGCCTCAACCCCGAGCTCGTCAACCCGGGCGCCTTCGAGGTCGCCAACAACATGGTCGACGACAACTGCGACGGCGTGAAGGACAACGCGGTCCAGCTCTGCGATCAGGCGCTGGCGTCGAACTCGGCGAACGCGCTCGACTACGCCAAGGCGATCGACCTCTGCCAGTTCACGACCGAGAACGCCCAGGGGAAGGACAAGATCTGGGGGGTGATCAGCGGCGGGATCACGCTGACCAGCGGCGCCGGGTCGCCGAACGCGACGCAGCGGTCGATCCGCAACGGCTTCGGCACCAACATCATCAACCAGAAGGGGCAGCGCCTCGCGGTCCTCTCGTCGGGGAACGCGGCCGACTCCAACGACACGAACCCGAACTTCGCGCAGTTCCAGGACGGCCAGTCGAAGGGGACCTCGGCGGTCTTCCCCAGCGACTGGTTCTCCCTCAACGGCAACTCGCTGCCGAACACGCCGGGGTGCCCCGCGGTCCAGGGCAACACCGCCAACGACCCGGTGATGCTCAAGCTGCGGATCCGGGTGCCGACCAACGCGAACTCGTTCTCGGCGAAGATGTTCTTCTTCTCGGCCGAGTACCCCGAGTACGTCTGCACCTCCTTCAACGACTTCTTCGTCACCCTCGTCGACTCGACCGACAACGGCAACCCGACCGACAAGAACATCGCGATCTACAAGTCGGGGAACAACACCTACCCGGTCGGGGTGAACATCCTCAAGGCGGCCAGCGGGCTCTTCACCCAGTGCTCGAACGGCCAGATCACCCAGTGTGGGGCCCCCTCCAACTACAACGGCTGCCAGGGGACCAACCTCCTCAACGGCACCGGCTTCGACATCACCGGGACGACGCCCTTCTCCTGCAACTACGGCGGGCGCCACGGCGGCGGCACCGGCTGGCTGACGATGTCGGGCAATGTCACGCCAGGGGAGACCATGGAGATCCGCTTCGCGATCTGGGACACCGCCGACGGGCTCTTCGACTCGCTGGTCCTCCTCGACTCCTGGGAGTGGTCGGTGCAGGCCTCGCAGCCGGGCGTCCAGCCGGGCTGATCGTCGGCGTCGGCGGACCGGAGACCGGCGCGCTGGCAGAGTGAGGAGGGCGGGGCGCGGAGGCGCCCCGCTCGCTTTCGGGCGATCGCGCCGCGCAAACAATAGAATTGCCGATCCGCGCGCGACCTGCCTACGCTGGGAAGATGGCGCGTAGTCTCCGGAGCCCCTCGCTTGTCCTCTCCCTCGCGGTGGTCGTCGCGTGCAGCAGCGACGACACCGCCTCCACCGTCACCGACACCAGCGGCGCGACGCTGCCGACGACCGTGAGCGCGAGCGCGTCGGCGAGTGCGAGCGCGACCGCCTCGGCGAGCGACGGCTCGAGCGGCTCGACGAGCGACGCCTCGGGGAGCGGCTCGGCGAGCCAGGGGACGACGAGCACGACGGGGGCGACGAGCGAGACCGGCTCGACGTCGGCGAGCTCCGACAGCGACGGCACCAGCGGGACCACCGGCGGGGTGATGTGCACCGACGCCGATTGCCCGAACGGTCAGTTCTGCAACGCGATGAGCGGGATGTGCGAGCCGGGGTGCAACGAGGACGCCGACTGCATGGCGCCGACGGTCTGCGACCTCGAGAGCAACACCTGCAAGGGCTGCGTCGTCGACGGCAACTGCGCGCTCGGGACGATCTGCGTCGAGTCGGAGTGCGTGCCCGGCTGCAACGATCAGCAGCCCTGCCAGGGCGGGCTCAAGTGCTGCGGCGGCGAGTGCTACGACGTCCTGGTCGACCTCGGGAACTGCGGCGACTGCGATCAGGTCTGCGACGCCTACCCGAACGCGGAGGCGCTCTGCGAGGGCGGCTCCTGCCTCTTCGGCCCCTGCGCGAACGGCTACGAGGACTGCGACAAGAACCCCGACAACGGCTGCGAGGTGAAGGGCCAGTGCGCCTGCGACCCGGGCTCGCAGATCGAGTGCTACACCGGCGACGCGAACACCAAGAACGTCGGCAAGTGCAAGTCGGGGATGGCGACCTGCAACCCCGAGGGGACCGCCTACGGCCCCTGCGAGGGCGAGGTGCTGCCCGAGGCGGTCGACGCCTGCTCGAACAACGTCGACGACAACTGCAACGGCGTGGTCGACGAGGATCCGGACCTCGACAAGGACGGGTGGACGGTCTGCGGCGGCGACTGCTGCGACGAGATCGGGATCGCCTGCATGAACCCCGAGCTGGTCAACCCCGGCGCCTTCGAGGTCGCCAACAACATGGTCGACGACGACTGCGACGGGGTGAAGGACAACGCGGTCGCGCTCTGCGACGGCGGCCTCGCCTCGAACTCGGCGAACGCGCTCGACTACGCCAAGGCGATCGACCTCTGCCAGTTCACGGTCGAGAACCCGCCGCTCAAGGACAAGAAGTGGGGGGTGATCTCCGGCGCGCTCACCCTCGCCAACGGCGCGGGCAACCCGAACGCGAACTCGCGGTCGATCCGCGACAAGTTCGGGACCAACAACCCGGCGAAGAAGGGGCAGCGCCTCGCGGTCCTCTCGTCGGGCTACGCGGCCGCGCCGGGCCAGACCAACCCGAACTACGCGGCCTTCCAGGGGGGCGTCAACACCGGGACCTCGAGCGCCGCGCCGGCCGACTGGCTCGCGGCCAACGGCAACAAGTTCCCGAACGCGCCGGGCTGCCCCGCCGCGCCCTCGACGACCGCCTACAACCCGGTCCAGCTCAAGCTGCGGATCCGGGTGCCGACCAACGCGAACTCGTTCTCGGCGAAGATGTTCTTCTACTCCGCCGAGTACCCGGAGTACGTCTGCACCTCGTTCAACGACTACTTCGTGACGCTGGTCGACTCGACCGACAACGGCAACCCGGCCGACAAGAACATCGCGATCTACAAGTCGGGGAACAACACCTACCCGGTCGGGGTGAACATCCTCAAGGCGGCCAACGGCCTCTTCACCGAGTGCAAGAACGGGACGATCAGCCAGTGCCAGGCGCCGACCGCCTACAACGGCTGCACCGGGACCTCGCTGGTCACCGGCACCGGCTTCGACGTCAACGCCTCGGCCTGCGGCTACAACGGCTTCACCGGCGGTGGCACCGGCTGGCTGACGATGTCCGGCAACGTGACGCCGGGTGAGACGATGGAGATCCGCTTCACGATCTGGGACACCGGCGACCAGGTCTGGGACTCGGTGGTCCTCCTCGACTCGTGGGAGTGGTCGGTGCAGGCCGCCCAGCCCGGCGTCCAGCCGGGGTAGGCCGGCGCCCCGCCGCGACCCTCGGGGGCCCGCGCTCCGCTTGGCGGAGGGCGGGCCCTGTGGTATTCGGGCCGTGGATCGACGCCGGGAGGACGAGAGTCTAGCTTGGTGCTCTGCACCGTGGGCGGCGCTGCGCCGCCCGAGCTCCACGCCAGTCAACATTCACAAGGAAGGCTGTTCCAGAGGCCGCGATCGCCGGGATATGCTATCGCCGGCGACGGGCTGGACCAACCCCGCAAATCGCGGTTCCGTGCGCCGGCGATAGCATATCCCGGCGGCGGCCTCAGTGAGCCTTCCATGTCCCAGGTCGAGAGGTAGACAGCCCCTCGGCGACGATCCAGCGAGGGACGGTCCGTGCGGACCGTCCCTCGCGTCATTTCGGGGTCCGCGCGGAGCATCCTGCGAGGTGATGAGCGCCCTTCGGCCAGACCACGGCGGAGCGGCTGGCGATGCAGCGGGAGGTCGCGGCCGCGACCACGCCGCTGGTGCGGGGACGGCTCCTCCACCTGCTGCTGGTGCTCCCGGCCACGCCCGCGGCCTCTCGCGAGGTGCTGGTCACCAAGGCGCGGAGCTTCGAGGCGACGATCGTCGAGGACGGCTTCGCGACCCTGCGGCCGAAGGGCGGGGTCCCGGCCGTCGCGCGCGCGCGAAGCGGTGGATGATCCGAGCGCGAGCGTCGCGCTCAGGCCGACGCGCCGGCCTGGCCGATGTGGAGGGCGATCGCGTTGGCGAGCTTCGCCCCCTCGGTGTGGTCGAGCGAGGTCATCGGCCAGCCGATCCCGAGCCCCTGCTTCGGCGAGGGCTTGGGGATGATGTGGAAGTGGACGTGGAAGACCGCCTGGTGGGCGCCGGCGCCGTTGTTCTGGAGGACGTTGTAGGTCTTGGTGCCGGTCGCGGCGATCACCGCCCGGCAGAGGCGCGGGAGGATCTTGCCGATCGCCGCCGCCGACTCGTCGTCGAGCTCGTCGAGGGTCGCCGCGGCCCGCTTGGGGATCACCAGGGTGTGACCCGGGCTCAGCGGGTTGATGTCGAGGAAGGCGAGGACGAGGTCGTCCTCGTAGACCCGGTGGCAGGGGATCTCGCGGCGGATGATCTTGGCGAAGATCGTCTCGGACATGGCGCCGGAGTATAACGCCCGGCGCCGCCCTGCTGGTACGATCCCGCCCATGGCGACCTCGCCCTCGCGCTGGCAACCAGGACAGCTCCTCTTCGTCGGCTTCGCCGGCACAAAGGCCCCGCGCCCGCTCCTCGAGGCGATCCGGGCCGGGCGGATCGGCGGGGCGATCCTCTTCCGCCGCAACATCGAGTCGCCGGCCCAGGTCCGGGCGCTCTGCGACGAGCTCCACGCGGCCGCGCCCGCGGACGCGCCGCTCCTGATCGCGATCGACCAGGAGGGCGGCCGGGTCCAGCGCCTCCGCGAGCCCTTCACGGTCTGGCCGCCGATGCGTCGGGTCGGCGAGCTCGGCGATCTGGCGACCACCGCGGCGGTCGCCGAGGCGCTCGCGGTCGAGCTGGGCGAACACGGGATCGACCTCGACTTCGCGCCGGTGGTCGACGTCGACACCAACCCGCAGAACCCGGTGATCGGCGACCGCTCCTTCGGCCGGACGGCCGCCCAGGTCAGCGCCCACGGGGCCGCCTTCATCAAGGCGATGCAGGCTCGCGGGGTCGCGGCCTGCGCCAAGCATTTTCCTGGGCACGGCGACACGATCAGCGACTCGCACCTCGAGCTCCCGCGCCTGGAGCACGACCTCGATCGGCTGCGTGAGGTCGAGCTCCCGCCCTTCGCCGCGGCCGCGGCCGCCGGCGTGGCGACGATGATGACCGCCCATGTGCTCTTCCCGCGCCTCGATCGCAAGCGGCCGGCGACCCTCTCGCCGGACATCATGGCGCTCCTCCGCGGGGAGATCGGCTACGAGGGCCTGGTCTTCTCCGACGACCTCGAGATGAAGGCGGTCGCCGATCACTTCTCGATCGAGGAGCGCACCCTCGGGCCCCTCGAGGCCGGGGTCGACGCGCTCCTCGTGTGCTCGCAGTGGGACCTCGCGGAGGAGTGCCTCCGCCTCCTCGAGCGCGCGCCCGATCGCCTGATCGAGCACGGGCTGCGGCGGATGGTCGCGCTCAAGGAGGCCTACGGCCGGACGCGCCGGCCGGTCGCGGTTGAGCGCTCGCTCGAGGAGATCGAGCGCGCCCGCGAGGAGGGCGCGCGCGGGCCCGCGGGGCCGCCCTACGCCGACCACCAGGCGCTCGCCGAGCGGATCGCGCGGCCCGGCTGACCCGCGCCTTGCGCCCGGGCGCGTCGGTGAGCGACCCTCGCCGGCGATGATCGTCGTCACCAACCGGATCCCCGTCGCCGCTGGCCATGAGATCGACTTCGAGGAGCGCTTCAAGCGGCGCGTCCATCTCGTCGATTCGCACCCCGGCTTCGTCCGCAACGAGGTCCACCGCCCGCGGCCGATGCGCTTCGATCCGCCGACCGGGACCTGGAAGGACGACCCCGAGGGCGAGGGCTACTACGAGGTCAAGACCTGGTGGCGGACCCTCGCCGACTTCGAGCGCTGGGTCGCCAGCGACGACTTCAAGGCCGCCCATCGCGATCGGCCGCCGAAGGAGATGTTCCGCGGGAGCAACGTCCTCGAGATCCACGAGGTGATGACCAGCACCGACCTCGACCTCGGCGAGGGCGGCTCGGCCGACTAGCGGTGCTGCCGTTGGGCCCTCAGGCTTCGCTGTCGGCTTGTGCGGTTGGATCGCGTGGCGCGAGAGCCTCGAGACGAGTGAGCCACTCGTTGAAGCGGGGGCAGGCGAGGCGTACTCGGTCGAGAGCCATCCTCTTGCCGAGTCGGGGGGCATGGCCGGCGGCCTTCCTTCCCTTCTTGTAGGAACACATCTTCTCAAGGCGCTTCGAAGGCGCTGTAGTCGGCGAGTCGTTGATGGCCTCACAGCCACCGGAGTCCAAGGCGATCTTCTCGAGTTTGCCGGAAAGCGCTGGCGTCTCGAGAACCTCTGCGAATACCGTCGGCTCGGCGAAGTAGAGGGCCTCGAGCTCGTGCATTTGCACGTATGGGATGAAGCGGTCGTCTGCATCCGGGCTCGCGGCGAGTACACTCTCTCGGAGCCGGGCTTCGAGGCCCTCCACGCCGCTCTTCGACTTGGCTTCGGCTACGAAGTCCCAGCCGAGACGAGTTGCCTCTGGGAAGCCGTAGTAGTCGAAGAAGGTTGTCACGACTGGCCGTCGGCGGTCGGCGAGGAAGTAGCCGAGTTCCCGACAGACCTCCGAGAACGATCGGAGCATCCCGCCCTTCGCCTTGCCTTTTCCGATCACCGGGACATGGAGGTCGATCCCGAGGGTGCCCAGGTGCTCAGCGAGAAACGGTCCGAAGAAGCCGGATTCCGAATAGCCTTCGACGACGATGAAGAGCGTGACGCGCTGCATGTCAAGGGTCAGTCTCAATGACGTTCTTCTCGATCAGATCGCCGAGGGTGTAGTCCTCAAGCCAGCGCTCCAGGTCGGCGGGGTCGAGGCGTCGGAGCGTCGACGCCCCGTTCTCGCGATCGACGACGACGATGTCTTCGGGGTCGAAGTGATCGACGAGCCCCGGTGACTGGGTTGAGATCACCAGCTGGGTGCGCTCGGACGCCTCATGGATCAGCGCCGCGAGCACCCTGAGGGCGACAGGATGGAGGCCGAGTTCGGGCTCGTCGATGACAATCGTCGTCGGAGGAGCGGGTTGGAGGAGCGCGGTGGTGAGGGCGATGAAGCGTATCGTACCGTCGGAGAGATGCCAGGGCTGGAAGGGGAAGGTGCTGCCCTTCTGGCGCCATTCGAGGCGGAGGACCTCGCGCGGGCCCTTGGTGCGGACTTCGAGGAGGAAGTCGTCGAAGAACGGTGCGATGATCTGGATGGTTTCGCGGATCCGTTGGTAGCGGTCGGGGTGCTGGTCGCGGAGGTGGGCGAGGAAGGGCGCGAGGTTCTCGCCCTGGGCGCGGAGCTCTCGGTAGTCGGGCGCATCCGCGTCGCGGCGCATCGGCGCGGTCATGCTGGTGTCGTGGAAGTGGTAGACGATCCAGCTGGAGATGGCTTCGTAGACGTGTGCTTCACGCGAGCGCGACTTCGGCCACATCACTGACGAGTCATCCTTCCATGCCGTGATGTTTGCTTCGGGGCTGCTACGCCGCGAGACGCTCCAGTGCGGGTAGCCGTCCCAGTAGGTCCCCACCTCGTGAACGATGAGATCTCCGCTGACGGTCGGATGGAGCTTGAAGGAGAAGCGGTTCTGTCCGAAGTCGAGTTGCGCTGCGATTTCGCGCGTCAACTGAGGTCCTTGGTAGAGGAAGCCATCGCCGCCGCCGCGCTGGTTGATGTACTCTTGCAGGCCATCGAGGGCCAGAGCCCGGAGCATCCGAAAGAACTCGATGAAGTTGCTTTTGCCGGCCCCGTTGGCTCCGATCAGAACGTTTCGCCGTTCGAGCTTGAAGTCCTCCACCTCTCGGAACGACTTGAAGCCCTGGAGCGTCAGCTTGTTGAGGGAGCGCCCCATCGCGCACTGAGCTTCGCTCACGGCCGCGTCTGGTTCAAGCCGTCCGGCGATATCGTGTGGCCGGACTTGGCGGTCTCCGATGCATGGGTGGGCGAACTCACGAACCCCCGTCCTCGGCGGCGCGTCGGTGGGCGACCCGGGCTTCGTCCGCAACGAGGTCCACCGGCCGCGGCCGATGCGCTTTGATCCGCCGACCGGGACCTGGAAGGAAGACCCCGAGGGCGAAGGCTACTACGAGGTCAAGACCTAGTGGCGGACCCTCGCCGACTTCGAGCGCTGGGTCGCCAGCGACGACTTCAAGGCCGCCCATCGCGATCGGCCGCCGAAGGAGATGTTCCGCGGGAGCAACGTCCTCGAGATCCACGAGGTGATGACCAGCACCGACCTCGACCTCGGCGAGGGCGGCTCGGCCGACTAGCCCCCCCTCCGCCGCGCGTCCGATCGAGATCAAGGCGACGCGGCGCGCCGCTCCGAGTCGATCGGCGGGCGTAGCGACGCCGGCTCGATCGCGCGCGAGACCGCCTCGGCCGCGGCAGTGGTACAAGAGGGGGCCGGGGGGGGAGCGATGCCAGGTCGTGCCGCGCGAGAGGGATCCTTGGGACAGGTGCTCCGCTCCGCGCGCCGGGCCTGCCTCGGCGTAGCGATGATCGCCACGCTCGCCTGCACCGGCGAAGCCCTCGAAGCCCCGTCGACCCCGCCGCTCTCGCCGACTCCTCCCGCGGTCGCCGAGCGCTCGCGGCCGTCGCCGGCGCCCGTCGGCTCCGCCGCGCTCGAGCCTCCCTGCGGCGTCGATCGGCTGACGATCGCCGGCTTGCCCTCGCACGGCGCCTTCACCTGGAACCCGCCCTCCGACGTGCTCGCCATCGGCCGCGGTGGTCCGACGATCCCGGTCCTCCGAAGCGACACCCGCCGCGGCCAATTCCACCGCCTCACCCTCTCGGCCGACGCGGCCTCCGACGTCCAGAGCGTCGCGGTGGCGGCGGCGCGGCTCGGCGAGCTCGGCGAGCTCGACCTCGACCTCGAGCCCGCACGGGGCCACTACGCGGCGGATGTCTTCGTCGGGGAGAGAGAGGCGGAGATCGTGGTCGGGCTCGTCGACGACCCCGGGCGCGCGTTCGTCGTCGACGCCGATCCCCTCCTCGACGGGGACCCACGCGTCGTCGAGGCCCACGGCGGGGGCTGGGCGGTCGCCTGGGCGCGGGGCAAGTACCCCTTCACCCCCGACATTCACTTCGCCCAGGTCGATCCAGACGGGCGCACGCGCGGCGCGATCACCCTCGAGGTCGACGCCGAGCCCGAGGGGCTCGACATCGTCCGCACCAGGACCGGCTACCTCGTGGTCTACACCCGCACCTCGGTAGCCAACGACCCGCGGCTGGTCGCCTTCGTCCTCGACACCTCCGGCAAGCTCGCGCGGCGGGTCGTGGTGTCGGAGGAGCGCACCCTCTGGGTCCGGGCCAGCGTCGATCCACAGGGCGTCGGTCTCGCGGTCGCACTCCGGAGGAACGCCCTCGGCTTCGCGCGGCTCAGCCCCGACGGCGAGGTGCTCACGCCGCTCACCCGGATCCACAGCGACACGATGCGCCTGGCGAGCGTGGGTCGGCCCTCGATCACCTTTCACCGCGGTCAGTACTGGGTCGCGGCGTCGACGAGCTACTGTCACGTCCACGGCTGCGAGGATCAGGCCCACGCGTTCCTCGTCGCGGTGACGCCCGACGGCACCTTCGGTCCGACGCAAAGCCTCGGGCGCGAGGGCTACCACGTGGTCGGCCCCGTGGTCGGCCCCTGGGGCGATGATGTGCTCGCCGCCTGGTACTACGGCGGCGCCTCGACGGCGCTGCATCTCGCCCGCGTCGGCTGCCCGGGCTGAGCGCCCGAGTTCAGCGCGGGCTCAAGGCGTCTTGGCGCACTTCTCAGTGTCCGCGATGACCTGCTCGAGCTTCTGGTCGAGCTCGCGGCGCTCCTTCTCGAGGCGGAGCTGCTCGGCCTTGAGCTCGTCGAGATCCTTCATGAGGTCGCCGAGCGTCCCTCGGCAATCCGGCTTCGCCTTCGCCTCGGCGAGCTCGGCGCGGAGCGTCGTCACGCTGGTGTTCGCCCTGGCGAGCTCCGCCTCGAGCGCGACGATCCGCGGGTCTTCGTTCTTGCAGCCGAGGCCGGCGACGACGACGAGGAGAGCCATGTGCGTTCGGAAAGAGCGACCCATGGGGTGAGGATATGCGATCACGCGCCCTCCTTCGCCCGCCGCGCGAGTGAGCGTCGTCGCCGGCGGATCCGCAGTAGCGACTCGCCGCCGAGGATCAGCGCCGCGAGGGCGAGGAGGGGCCGCCAGCGGGGGACGTGGGCGTCGGCGAGGACCCGGTCGCCGACCAGGTTGGGCGGCGTGATCGCCTGGGGGGCCGTGTCGCTCTCCGCCGGATCGACGTTGACGACGAAGACCAGCGGCGCCTCGTCGCCGCCGCGCTCGACCCGGTAGTGGCCGGGCTCGAAGGTCTCGGTGAAGCGGATCGTCCCGTCCTCGTCGGCCGCGACCGCGATCCGCTGGCCCCGCGGGGTGACGATCGTCAGCGGGCCCGCGAGCCCGGAGATCCAGGGCTCGCCGACCATCACCTCGCTCGCGCCGATCTGCCCGCCGCGGTTGCCGAGGTAGGTGATCAGGCGCGCGGCGAGGGGGACGAAACCTGGCCGAAGGGGAATGTCGGACCAGTCGCGGTCGATCGAGGTCGTCAGGAGCGCGACCCGGCCGCGGCCGACCTCGCGGCTGAGGAGCGCAGGCGCGCCGCTGCTGTAGGCGAGCGCGACCTCGTGATCGCGCTCGGCGTCGGGCTGGAGGAGGTAGATCCGGCGGGCGCGGGCGCCGAGGAGGCCGAGGTCGGAGCTCATCCCCCGCAGCGCCGGGTGATCGAGGTGGGCGGGCGCCAGCCCCTCGCTCTTCGCCTCGCTCCGCCCGGGCGCGGTGCCGGCGAGGACCGGCTCGCGGAGGAGGAGGGGAGGAGCGCGCCGAGGCGATCGTTGTAGGCCGCGGCCTCGACCCGCTCACCGACCGTCACCCAGAGGCCCATGCCCTCGCGCACCCGGGCGACGATCGCCCGCGAGACGTCCTCCGGCGGCGCCGGGACGTTGGCGAGGACGAGGACGTCGATCCCCGCGAGCGCCCCCTCGCCGCCCTCGCGGAGCTGGCGCTCGAGCTGATCGGGGGCGAGGTTGCGGACCAGGAGGCGACGATCGCCGCCCTCGGAGGCGAGCGCGGTCGCCAGGAAGAAGACCTCGTCGTGGGTCCGGACCTCGCTCGGGTCGCCGTTGACCAGGGCGACGCTGAGGCGGTCGTCGGCCGCCAGCCAGAGGTGGCGCCGATCGTCGCTGGGGAGCGGATCGTCCGGCTGGATCAGCTCGAGGGTCGCCGGCGCCGGGCCCTGGTCACCGGCCATCGTGTGGGTGAGCTCGACGCTCGCGCTCTGGCCGGCCGCGACCTCGACGCTCGCCTGGGTGACCAGCTCGCCGGCGATCCGCAGGGCGACGCTCGCCTGGTGGCGGCGATCGGGATCGGCGGGCGCGTCGGAGCGGATCTCGGCGGTGATCCGGAGGGCGCCGCGATCGATCTCGGGGGCCGCCTCCCAGGTCGCCGCGGCGATCCCGAGGTGCTCGGGCGGTGCGGCGACTGGCCCCTCGATCGGCCCGTCGACCGCGACCGGGATCACCGCGACCTCGCCGACGCTGGTCGGCAGCGACGCGAGGCCGCCTGCGCTGCGATCGCCGATCGCGTAGACGACCCGCGGGCGCCCCTCGTCGGCGAGGAGGGCGAGCGCGGCCGGCAGGCGATCGCCGAGGCGCCAGCTCCCGGGCCGGGGATCGCCGGCGGCGAGGCGCTCGCGGAGGGCGGCGACCGGCGCCTGGGGATCGGCGCCGAGCTCGATCCGCGGGAGCGCCGGGTCGGAGCCGACGAGGCCGATCCGGGAGCCGGCCGGGAGCGCCGCGGCGAGCGCGGCCGCGGCCTCGCCGGTCGCCGCGAAGAGGCTCTGATCGTCGATCCGCAGCCCCATGCTCCGCGAGCCGTCGATCAGGAGGACGGCGTCGTGGGCCTCGCCGAGGACCGCGAGGTCGGCCTCGTGCCGGCTCACCGGGCGGGCGAGCGCGAGGGCGACGAGGGCGAGGAGGAGGAGGCGGAGGGCGAGGAGGAGGCGCTCGCGGAGGGTGCGGCGCTGGCTGAGGATCTCGTCGCCGCCCTCGAGGAAGCGGCGGGCGGCGAAGACGATCGTCCGCGGCTCCTCGCGCCCGCGGAGGTGGGCGATGAGCGGGAGCGCGAGGCCGACGAGGCCGGCGAGGAGGAGGGGGGCGAGGAGGGTCATGGGACGCCGGGGCGCGGCGACGAGGTGCGGCTCGAGCGGGTGCGCAGGCGAAGGGGACGGAGGCGCGGCGACGTCGCGTGCGGCGATCGAGGAGCGCGGGTGAGGCGGAGGATCATGGGCTGATCGCGGTGGCCGCGGGCGCGGGGGCGCCGGCGAGGCGGGCGAGGAGATCGAGGAAGGCGGCAGCGAGGGGCTCGTCGCTGATCACCCGGGCGACGTGGATCCCGGCGGCCTCGGCCGCCGCGTCGATCCCGTCGAGGTGGGCCTGCAGGCGCTCCTGATAGCCGCGGAGGAGGGTCGCGGCCCGGCCCTCGAGGGGGGGGGCGCTCTCGCGGGGATCGAGCACCCGGAGGAGCTCGCCGCCGGCCCAGGGGGGCGCGAGCTCGTCGCGGTGGAGCACCTGGAGGAGGACGACGTCGTGGCCGCGCGCCCGGAGGCCGGCGAAGCTCCGCCAGAGCGCGGCCTCGGCCGCCGCGTCGCCGCCGCAGGGGTCGAGGAGGTCGGAGGCGGCGATGACCAGCGAGCGCCGCGGGAGGCGGGGCGCGGCCGCGGCGACCAGCTCGGGCCAGGGGCAGGTCCCCGCCGGCGGGCCCTCAATCGCCCGGGCGAGCGCGCCGGCGATCGCGTGGAGGCGGGGCGTGCCGCCGGCGGGCCGGAGGAGCGCCCCGTCGAGCGCCCCGACGCCGCCGCTTGCGAGGCCGACCCGATCGCCCTGGCGGATCGCCAGGAGCGCGAGCGCGGCGAGGAGGCCGGCGCTCGCCCGCATCTTGTTCGAGTCACCTTCTCCATAGGACATGCCCCCCGAGACATCCGCGAGGAGGACCAGCGCGAGCTCGTCCTCGCCCTCGGTCTGGCGGAGCACCGGGCGGTCGCGGCGGGCCATCGCCCGCCAGTCGAGGAGGCGGGGGTCGTCGCCGGGGACGTAGGGGCGGTGGGCCCGGAAGAGCTGGCCCAGGCCGGCGCGGGCCGCCCGGTGCCGCCCCGCCCGCTGCCCCCAGACCGGCCGCCCGAGGGTGAGCGCGTGGCCGCGGATCAGCTCGCGGAGCGCCGGCGGGAGGACGGCCGCGAGGGCCTGGTCGTGGGGATCGGCGTCGGGCACGGGGCGGGCGACACTCTAGCAGCCCCCGGCGCTCCTCGCCTGGCGGGCCACGCACCGCGCCGGCAGGGGCCCAGGCCGCCGGCGGCGCACACCCGCGCCGATCAGCGGGCCGACGCCAGGAGTCCGTGCTTGCCGACGCCCCAGCCCCAGCCGATCACCCGGCTGCTCCCGGCGATGAACTTCTTGTTCACGTCGTGGCGGTAGAAGAGGAGGTTGCCGTTCGGCAGCACCCCGTAGATCTCGCCGTTGCCGCTCGACGCGAGCGACGAGAAGCCGCCCCAGCCGACGCCGATCTTGAGGCCAGTGACCTTCCAGATCCGCGCGTCGTCGTGGTAGTAGTAGAGGAGCTCGCCGCTGCCATTGACGATGTAGAGGCAATTGGCGCCGCCGGCGAAGACCCCCGTGGTCGGCCATCCGTTGCCGATCTCGACCCCGGTGAGCTGCCACGCGAGGTTGCCGTCGTGCTGGTAGTAGAGGAGCTTGCCGTCGCTCGTGATCGCGTAGAGCTGGCCGAAGCGCCCGGCGCCGACCCAGGGGAAGCCGGCCCAGCCGCTGCCGATCACCTTGCCGTTGATGTCATCCCAGGTGCCCGCGCCGTTGTGGTGGTAGTAGCGGAGGGTGCCGTCGGCGGCGATCGTGTAGACGCCGCCGTCGCGGACCGCGTGGATCGACCGAAGCCCGCCCCAGCCCCAGCCGATCACCTGGCCGCTGTAGTTCTCGAAGGTCCCCGCGGCGTCGTGGGTGTAGCGCACGAGGTTGCCGTCGCCGTTGACGAGGTAGAGCGTGCCGCCGCCGGCGAAGAGGGAGGGCGCCGGGCCGTCGAGCCCCGCCTTCACCTCGATGTTGTGGGGGTTGTAGGGGTAGGGCTCGATCGCGATCCACTGCCCGTCGTCCTCGAGGTGCTCGATGAATTCGTCGGTGTCGCCCTTCTCCTCGGGGCCCCAGGTCGTCTCGCTCGTGCGCTTGCGGATCACATAGGACCCGGTGACCCGCGCCTTGTAGCGCTTGCCCCCACCTGGCTTGTAGGTCACGTCACCCTTGGCCGTGAAGGTGTGCTCCCAGCGGGGGATCCCGGTCACCCCAAAGCGCCAGTCGTTGCCGCCGAAGAAGTCGTCCTGGTCGTAGACCCGGACCTTGATCGACGTGAAGTAGAGGACCTCCTTGTCGGTCCGGCTCCGGGCATCGAGCTCGCCCATCGGCACCTTGTTGTAGAACTGCATCGAGTCTCTCCTGACCGCGCTCGCGGGTGACGCGACCTCCGAATGCGGCGCCATCAAAGGCAGAGCGGCGGAGGACGCGCGGGCACTCTAGCAGGCGCCTGGCGGCGCAGGTGGGCCGCTTCATGTCGCACGGCCGCGCGCGGTCGCCGTCGAGGCGGCCGCGCGCGAACGCGCTCAGTCGCGCGCTGGACCGCTCAGCCGACGCCGTAGAGGCGGCGCACGGTCGCCCGCAGATCGTCCTTGGCGCTCCCGCGGAGCGGCGAGCCGTGGGCGCTGAGGAGGTGGACGAAGTCCTCCTGGAGGAGCCGTTCGAAGTCGGGGCGGAAGCCGACGCCGTCCTTGGGCTCGCAGAGGCGGCGCCAGCCCGGGCCGATCTTCGCCGGGCCCATGAAGCCCATCAGGCGGGTGGCGATCCGGCCGACGAAGGAGCAGACCGCGAGGTCGGCCTCGGTCCAGTTCTGGACGCTGTCGACCGCGCAGAGGATCCCGCCCTCAGGGCGATCGAGGATCAGCGCCGACTCCGGGACCGTCGGCCGCTCAAAGACGAAGAGGCGGGCGTTCGAGACCGGCAGGCCGTCGGCGCCGAGGTGACGATCGCTAGCGAGGCCGCTCGGGTGCTTCAGGTTCGGGAGGGTCCAGAAGGTCGGCTTGTACTTGGCGGCGTAGTAGGGGTCGTCGATCCCGTGGTGGCCGTTGAGGCGGACGAGGTGACGGACCGTGCCGAGGCGCTCGAGGGCCGCCTCGCCCTCGGCGCTCAGGCGGACGCTGGTGACGACCGTCAGGTCCTCGCCCTCGCGGAGGATCGTCATGTTGCGGGCGATCGTCACGAGCGGGGCCATCCGAAAGGTCCCGCGGACGACGAAGACGTCGGGGAAGACCTCCTCGATCGGGCCGTGGGGGAGCGCGTGCGGGAAGCCGTCGTCGGCGATCATGGTCGCGTCCTAGCCCAGCCGAGGCGCGGGCGCGCGCGAAAATCCCGGCTGCGGGCGCGGCGGATCGTGAGGAATCGCGCGGATCCGCCCGGCGCTACTGCGGCAGCGGCGGCGGCGGCTTGAAGCCCTGGACGATGTAGACCTTGTCGACGCCGACGCCCCAGGTGAGGAAGAGATAGTCGCCGGTGAGGGGCTCGAAGTAGGCGCCCCAGGGCAGCGGGAACTTCGTGTAGAAGTCCTTGCGGGTGTTGACCAGGGGATCGCCCTGGTCGTTGACCTCGTAGACGCCGACCTTGTTGGCCGACCACTCGGCGACGATCACCGCGTCGGTGTCGAAGCCCGGCGAGTCCTTGGGGACATAGGCGAAACCACCTGGCCCATTGGGCAGGGTCGCGGTCTTGGCCGGGTTGCTCAGGGTGAAGAGCTCGCCGTTGGGCGTGCGGTCGATGTGGTACCACTCGCCGCCGGCCCACGAGAGCGCCCGCATGCCGCCCGGGTCGGCGAGGCTCGGCGGGACGAAGCCGAGGCCGCCGGGGCTCGGGGCGATCCCGAGGCCGGCGAGGTCGGTGGTGTAGGCCGGCGCCATGTCGCCGGGGAGGAGCTGGGAGATCCGGTTGACCGGCCACTCCGTGTAGAAGAGGAGGCCGCTCTTGACGTAGACGAGGTTGGCGTCGACGTAGGGGGTCTCGGCGACGATCGTCGCCTGGCCGTCGAAGCCGACGATGTGGTCGCACTTTCCGCGGGTGACGCCGATCGAGTAGATCTTGCCGTTGGACGCCTCGGAGTAGCCGGCGATGAGGAGGGTGTTGTCGTCCATGAAGTGGACGGTAGTCCCGCCGAGGCGGGCCTCCGGCGGGATCCCGGGGACCGGGCCGAGCTCGTAGGTCGTGTAGAACTCGGCGAATTCTGGGGCGATGATCACCTCGTCGCCGGCCGGCATCAGCGGGACGTCGTCGCAGACGACGCCGCCGGTGGTGGTGCCGTCGGTGGTGGTGCCGTCGGTGGTGGTGTCGGTGGTCGTGGTTGTGTCGGATGTCGAGGTGTCCGTGTCGGTGGTGGTTCCGCCGGTGCCCGAGGTCTCGCCGGTGGTGGCGGTGGTCGTGTCGCCGGTCGCGGACGCGCTCCCGGAGGAGGAGGTGGCGTTGGTGGTTGAGCCGCTCGCGGTCGCGTCGGTGTCGGCGGTGGTTGAGGCGGTCGCGGTCGCGGTCGCGGTCGATGTCGCGGTCTCGCCGGTGGTCATCGCCTCGCCGTCGTCTCCGCAGGCGAGGAGGGCGAGGGCGGCGAGGAGCGCGGTTGGGGCCGCGAGGAGGGGGCGAGCGCAGGGATCCCGCATCATCTCTTGACGGTATGCGAGGGCGGTAGCGAGGGCCAGAGGTGAGTCGCGGGCCCGGCGGTCGGTTGCGTTGGGGGCGTGGGCGTGGGCGCACGCGTGAGTTCTTGTGGCGTGGGCGTGGGAGTGCTCGCGTGGGTTCTGGCGGCGAGGGGGGGGTGCTCGCGCGGGTGCTGGTGGCGTGGGCGGTGGTGCGTGATCCGGATCGCGCTCCTTCATGAGGCGCCCTCGCCCACAGGAGCCGAGCTCGGACAGCGCGGCGGGTGTCTGCTTGGGGATCAGGGGTCTTCGATGCAGTAGATGCGCGCGGTGTTGTTGCAGCTGGTGAAGGAATTGGCCGTCCAATTGCCGCTTTGCGGGCTGATTGCGCCCGTGTTTCCGCCGCCGATGACGCTGCTCCACTTCAGGCAGTGGGAGTCGTCCATCTGGTTGGCCCAGGCCCACTTGCCGCCGGTGCCGTCCGGCTTGGTGTTCGACCATACTGTGTTGTTGGTGTTGACTATCGCCCCGTGCTGATCGTGGTCCAGCGGATGGTCAAGCATCCCCGAGACCAGCCCGGACCACCCGACGGCGACCGGGATCAGCTCGATCTGCTTCTTGGTCGTGTCGATCATCACGTAGGTCCCGCCGTAGTCCTCGAGCTTGGCGAAGAAGCGAGTGCTCGGGCTCTGGGTGTCGTCGCTGAGCCAGGCCTTGAAGGCTCGTCCGGCGAGGAGCTCGGGGACATCGTCGGCGAGGGCGTCGTCGGCGAGGCTCTCGCAGAGGGCGTCGGCACCGTAGAGGCCGCCGAGGTCACCTTCATAGACGTCAGCCGTGACGAAGACGAAGCGGCGCTCGGTCGCGCAGTCGTTGCTGCAGGCGTCGAGGTCGTCGGAGTTGCCGTCATCGCAGGCCTCGTCCGGTTGGACGTGGCCGTCGCCGCAGGCGGCGAGCTTGCAGGCGTTGGTGCAGGCGTCGGCGTTGCTCTGGTTGCCGTCGTCGCACTCCTCCTTGCCCAGCCGGACGAAGCCGTCGCCGCAGAACGCGGGGACGCAGGTGGTGGGGCAGGCGTCGTCATCGTCGGTGTCGCCGTCGTCGCACCCCTCGACGCCAGCGAGGAGGTGGCCGTCGCCGCAGGCGGCGAGCTTGCAGCCGTCGACGCACTCGTCGGTGTTGGAGTTGTTGCCGTCGTCGCACTCCTCGACGCCGCTGAGGAGGTAGCCGTCGCCGCAGACGTTGTTGGTGCATTCGCTGGTGCACTTGCGGTCGTCGCCGTTGTCCTCGCCGTCGTCGCACTCCTCGTCGATGTCGACCTGGCCGTCGCCGCAGGTGGGCTCGTTGGGGGTCGAGGTGGTGGTCGAGGAGATGGTGGTCGTCGGCGAGGAGGTCGAGGAGGTCGAGGCGGTCGAGGACGAGGTCTCGCTTTCGCTCTCGCCGCAGCCTCCGCACTCTCCGGCGCTCAGGCAGGCGCTGGAGAGCGCGCTCAGGGCCGCGAGGAGGCACGCTGTCGAGAGAAGATGGCGTTGGCGAGGGCGTGAAGACATTGAGGCAGACTCCATGCGCCACGCCGTGGGCGCGGCACGGGGAAGTGAGTGGCGGTGTCGTCGTGGCGACGGGGCCACGGGCGTTGCCCCGGGCGGATGTGGCCGGGGCTCACGGGGCTTCGACGCACGAGAGGCGTGCGGTGTCGTCGCATCCGGCATTGCTCGCGGTAGTGGTCGGCCGCGCTGGTGCGCCGTTGCCGATGCCCCTCAAGTTTCGTTGGTGGGCGTCGTCCTGGTGGTCACGACGGCCCGGCGGCCTCGCCTGCTCGGACGCGCTCTGCGAGGGCCTCGTCGGCGATGCCTGTGATGGCACGCTCCCCGCCTGTCTTGCGGGATCGGCCTGCAAGGCCCGGCTCAGGGCGACGTCGCGGCGGTCGAGGTCGAGGTTGAGGAGGAGGACGACGATGAGGTCGAAGACTCGCTCTCACCGCAGAGGGCGTCGGCGTCGTCGCAGAGGGCGGGGCTCTGGCAAGCGAGGGCGGGCAGGCTCAGGGAGGCGAGGAGGCAGGCCGTCGTGAGGTGATGGTGGGGCCGCGTGCGCATTGAAGGAAGACTCCATGCGCCAGGCCGCGGCGAGGCCGCGGTCTGGGCTGCTGGGTGGAGGGGTTGTGGCGACGGGGGCCCGAGGCGCGGTGCTCACGGGTCTTCGATGCAGTAGAGGCGCGCCTGGAAGTTGCAGACGGTAGCTCCGTTTGCGGTCCAGTTGCCGGTCTGGAGGTCGGCTTGGCCAGCGTTTCCAAAGCCGACGGCGTTGTTGCCCCACTTCATGCAGTGTCCGTCGTCGACCTGGTTGGCCATGGCCCACTTGCCGGCGGTGCCGTCCGGCTGGGTGTTCGACCACACTGCCTTGTCAGAGACGACCGCGGCTCCGTGTTGATCGTGATCCAGCGGATGGTCAAGCATCCCCGAGACCAGTCCAGCCCACCCAACGGCCACCGGGACCAGCTCGACCGGATCCTTGGTGCTGTCGATCATCACATACGTCCCACCAAACCCCTCGCCCTTCGCCGAGAAGCGAGTGTCGGGGCTCTGGGTGTCATCGCTGAGCCAGGCCTTGAAGGTCCGCCCGGCGAGGAACGCAGGGACCATGTCCGCGCGAGCATCGTCAACCAAGCCGCTGCAGAGCGCGTCGGCGCCCGCAAGGCCGCCGAGGTTGCCGTCGTAGACGTCCGCCGTGACAAACACGAAGCGCCGCGAGGTCGCGCAGTCGCCGCTGCAGGCGTCGAGGTCGTCGGTGTTCCCGTCGTCGCAGGCCTCGTCGCCCTGGACGTAGCCGTCACCGCAGGCGGCGGCCTTGCAGGCGTTGGTGCAGGCGTCGGTGTTGCTCTGGTTGCCGTCGTCGCACTCCTCCTTGCCCTGCTGGACGAAGCCGTCGCCGCAGGAGGCGGGCTTGCAGGAGGAGGGGCAGGCGTCGGTGTCGAGGTCATTGCCGTCGTCGCACTCCTCCTTGTCCTCCTGGATGAAGCCGTCGCCGCAGGTGGCGAGCTTGCAGCCGTCGACGCACTCGTCGGTGTTGGAGATGTTGCCGTCGTCGCACTCCTCGACGCCGGCGAGGACGTAGCCGTCGCCGCAGACGTTGCTCTGGCACTCGCTGGTGCAGGCCTTGTCGTCGCCGTTGTTCTCGCCGTCGTCGCACTCCTCGCCCATGTCGACCTGGCCGTCGCCGCAGCTCGGCTCGCCGGAGGTGGAGGTGGCGGAGGTGACGGTGGTGATCGGGGAGGTTGTGGAGGTGGAGGTTGAGGAAGAAGACGAGGAGGACGAGGACTCGCTCTCGCCGCAGAGGGCGTCGGCGTCGCCGCAGAGGGCGGAGCTCTGGCAGGCGAGGACGGGCAGGCTCAGGGCGGCGAGGAGGCTGGCCGTCGTGAGGCGTTGGGGGGGTCGGGGGTACATTGAAGGAAGACTCCATGCGCCAGGCCGCGGGGACGCCGTGGCCTGGGGTGCTGGCTGGGTGGTGTCGTGGCGACGGGAGCGACGGGCGATGGCCCGTGCTGTGGTGCCCGGGGCTCAGGGGTCTTCGATGCAGTAGAGGCGCGCGGTAGCGTTGCAGCCACCCAGAGCGTTGGCGGTCCAGTTGCCTGTCTGAAGGTCCGTCACACCGGTGTTGCCGATGCCCGCGGCGTTGTTGCTCCAATTCGTGCAGTGTCCGTCGTCGACTTGGTTGGCCATGGCCCACTTGCCGCCGGTGCCGTCCGGCTGGGTGTTCGACCACACCGTCTTGTTGGCGGGGTTGATCACGGCCCCGTGCTGATCGTGATCCAGGGGATGGTCAAGCATCCCCGAGACGAGCCCAGCCCACCCAACGGCCACCGGGACCAGCTCGACCGGATCCTTGGTGCCGTCGATCATCACATACGTCCCACCAAACCCCTCGCCCTTCGCCGAGAAGCGAGTATCCGGGCTCTGGGTGTCATCGCTGAGCCAGGCCTTGAAGCTCCGCCCGGCGAGGAACTCCGGGACCATGTCGGCGCGGGCGTCGTCGACGAGGCCGCTGCAGAGCGCGTCGGCGCCCGCAAGACCGCCGAGGTTGCCGTCGTAGACGTCCGCCGTGACAAACACGAAGCGTCGCGAGGTCGCGCAGTCGCCGCTGCAGGCGTCGAGGTCGTCGGTGTTCCCGTCATCGCAGGCCTCGTCGCCCTGGACGTAGCCGTCACCGCAGGCGGCGGCCTTGCAGGCGTTGGTGCAGGCGTCGGTGTTGCTCTGGTTGCCGTCGTCGCACTCCTCCTTGCCCTGCTGGACGAAGCCGTCGCCGCAGGAGGCGGGCTTGCACGAGGTGGGGCAGGCGTCGGTGTCGACGTCGTTGCCGTCGTCGCACTCCTCCTTGTCCTCCTGGATGAAGCCGTCGCCGCAGGTGGCGAGCTTGCAGCCGTCGACGCACTCGTCGGTGTTGGAGATGTTGCCGTCGTCGCACTCCTCGACGCCGGCGAGGACGTAGCCGTCGCCGCAGACGTTGTTGGTGCACTCGCTGGTGCAGGCCTTGTCGTCGCCGTTGTTCTCGCCGTCGTCGCACTCCTCGCCCATGTCGACCTGGCCGTCGCCGCACATGGGCTCGCCGGTGGTCGTGTCGGTGGTCGAGGTCACGCTGGTGGCCGGGGAGGTGGTCGAGGTGGTCGTCGACGAGGAGGAGGACGAGGTTGAGGTCTCGCTCTCGCCGCAGACGCCATAAATGTCGCTGCCGCACTCCGTCGTCCAGTGACAGGCGGAGGAGGTGACGAGGACGGCGAGGGCCGACGCGAGGCGTAGATCAAGGAGTCGTTGCATGGGGGGCTGAACCTTACTCGACGCGTCGTTACTTGGCCACGATCGCGCGCGCTTGGGGGTGGGGGCTTCGGGCCGCGCTGCGCTTGCTTCGGCGCTCGAGCAGGGCCTGGGTGAGGGTCGCCGTGAGGGCCGCGCTGGCCATCCCGAGGCCGGCGCCGAGGAGGCCGTACATCGCCGCGAAGCGGCGGTTTCGGTCGATCGCGGCGTCGCGGAAGGCGGCCGGATCCATGTCGCGCTGGAGCCCCGATCGGGTCACGCCACGGAGCCCGCCGACTCCGCCGATTGCGAGGGCGCCACCGAGGCCGAGCTCGATGAGCAGCGGCGTCCGACGGCCGCCGGCGGCGACCGTCGCCGCGACGACGCCGACCCCGAGGCCGCCGCTGAGGGTGCCGATCCCCTGATTCAGCGGCTTCATGGTGCGCACATAGGCGGCTCGCGTGTCGCGGCTGGGCCCAGCGGAGAGCTCCGCGAACGCGGCGCTGCGCTCGTTGACCGAGCGGCCCGCGACCGCGGCCCCGCTGGCGACGAGGCCGAAGGCGGCGGCGCCGAGGCCGATCGAGAGGCCGCGGCGGGCGCTCGACACAGGATCGCGGCGGAGCTTGAGGTCGAGCTCCTCGTGCTCTGCGGCGCGGAGGTCGAGCTCGTGGTGGAGCGGGACGAAGCCGCGGGCGCTGGCGTGGAGGACCCAGCTCCCCGCCGGCAGCTCGACCCGGAGCTCGGGCTCGTGGACGGTGGTGGTCGGCGGCGGCTCGGACCCCTCCCAGGTCACCTCGACGCCGCGGGAGAGGGCCGCGGCGGGGGCGAAGCGGGCGGTGACGGTGGCCGGCGGCGGCGGGGTCTCCTGGGGGACCGGGAGCGGCCCGGCGATCACCACCCGCAGCGATCCGCCCGCCGCCTCGACGTTGAAGGTCTGGCTGGCGACGGTCCCGTCGCTGAGGGCGACGTTGGCGGTCCACGAGCCGGGCGTGAGGCGGGTCTGGAGGGGCCCCGGGTCGCTCCAGGGGAGGACGAGCGCGTCCTCGGCCGGGGTCTGGTCGCGGAGGAGCTCGACCCCGGTCGCCGCGGCGCCGCCCGGCGAGCGATCGAAGAGGAGCTCGATCGACGCGGTGCGCTCGGCGGCGGCGATCATCCGGCGCTCGAGATCGGCGAGCTCGTCGTTGGTGATCTCTGGATCGGCCTCGAGGTAGCGGCGCCAGTCGATGAGCGCGAGGGCCTCGTGGCCGGCGCCCGCGGCCTCACGGGCCATGCCCGCGTTGTAGAGGACGTTGGGGCGCCCGCCGTCGCGCCAGATCGCCTCGAAGAGGCGGGCGGCCTCGGCGTAGCGGCCGGCGCTGTAGTGATCGCGGGCGGTGGCGCTGCGGGGATCGGCGGGGGCGGTCGAGGTCGATGACGAGGCCGGGGCCGCGTGGAGCGGCAGCGGGCCGAGGCCGATCGAGGTCGCGAGCGCGAGGCAGAGGAGGGCGCAGGAGGAGCGTGGGGAGGGAGGGATCATCGGGTCTCTGCTCGTTTACGGAGGAGATTGTCGACCATGCGAAATACGTCAAGGCCGCCGAGGACGGCGAGGCCGTCCATGTAGTTAGGGGCGCCGGGGAGCGTGGAGAGCGCGCGCACGCGGACGCAGGCCGCCTCGCTCCAGGTGCAGAGGGCGAACGAGCCGCCGAGGATCTCGCGGCCGAAGCTCTCGCCCCGCGGGTTGGTCTGGAGGCCGGCCTCAAAGGCCAGGTGGGCCGAGAACCAGCGGGGGTGGATCCGGTAGCCGTAGGCGAGGTCGGTGGTCATCGTGTAGGTCCACTGGGGGACCGGCAGGTAGGCGACCGCGAGGCGGTAGAAGCCGAGGTTGAAGCCGACGCCGATGACGTGGCGACGGCGCTTGCCGGCGAGGAAGCGCACGCCGGGGCCGACGTCGAGGGCGAGGGTGCCGAGCTCGCTGCGCTGCCGCCCGGCCTCCTTGAGGGCCGCCTCGCCGCCGCCGACCTCCACCCGGAGGGAGAGGCGCTCGCGCCAGCGCTGCGCGTAGCCGGAGGGCTCCTCGGCGGTCGGCTTGGGGGCGGGCGCCGGAGGCGGGGCCTCCTCGGCCTTCGGGGCCCGGAGCGCGTCCTGACGGTCCTTGAGGATCGTTCGGGTCGCCTCGAGGCTGGTCCGCTCCTCCTCGACCTCGGGGCGGCGCTCCGTCTCGAGCTCGCGGAGGCGGAGCTCGATCACGTCGAGCGCCTTGGCGAGGTAGTGGCGCTTCTCCCAGTCTGGCGCGCACTCGAAGGCGCGGCGGAAGGCCTCGGCGATCCCGAGCGCGTCGTAGGTGCGGTCCGCGAGGTTCTCGCCGTAGGCGAAGGTGTTGAAGAAGTGGGAGAGCATCCCGGCGATCTCGACGAAGGCGAGCTCCTGGCGGCCCGCCTGGCCGGCCTCCGGCATGACCGAGATGCAGAGCTCGAAGCGCTCGGCGAGCTCCTCGTGGGCGACCTCGCGGACCGCGAGGAGGCGCTCGGCGTCGACGGCCGGGTCGCTCATGTCGGCCTCGGCGTCGGGCTCGGGTCCGTCGAGCTCGTCGGGATCGCTGGCCTCGCTCCCCGCGCCCGCGGGCTGGGCGCTCGCCGGGAGCGGCGTCATCACGGCCGCGGCGACGGCGAGCGCGTGCATCCAGCGCGCGCGGCCGTGTCGACGACGACCGGGCGATCCGTTCGCGCGGCCTGAGGTTGCGAGGGGGGTGCGGAGGCGGGTCACTAGATCTTCACCTGATGGACGAGGCTCACCTGGCCGCTCCCGGCGGTCGTGAGGCGCTTCTTGCCGACGGCCTCGGCGACGCAGGAGGACTTCTTGCTCGGGATCCCGGCGACCGTCGCGTTCACCCGGCCGGTGGCGAGGCTGACCGTGAGGTTGAGCTTGATCGCGGTCGGCAGCCCGGACTTGCACTCGGCGAAGGAGAGCGCCGCGAGCTGCTCGCGGATCGCCGCCCGCGTCCGCTCGGGGTCAGGCTCCGTGAGCATGGGGACGCGCGAGGTCTCGGGCTTCTTGCGAGTGGCTTGACCCGGCGAGGGGGCGCCCATCAGGCGCGCGAGCTCGTCGGGCGAGAGGCGCTCGTAGTCGTCGTCGCCGGTCGAGCCGGAGGCGCTCGCCGTCGGGTCATCGGGCCCTGCGCTCGGGGCCGGGGCGGTGGCCGCCTCGCGGCGGACGGGCGAGGTCTCGCCCGTCGCCGGTGACGACGCGTCCTTCGCCGTGACCGACGCGACCCGCGGCCCGGGCTGGGCCCGGAGGCGCTCAGGCGGGAGGAGGAGGGTGAGGCCGACGAAGGTCACGGCCGCGAGCACCAGGCGCATGATCCGGGTCGAGAGGCGGAGGAGGAGCTCGTTGGCCGAGCTCCCGGCCGCGGCCGCGTGGGCGGCGGTCGTCCGCTCGTCCGCGCGGACGAGGCGCTCGATCCTCCGCCGCAGCGCGGTCGCGCTGGCCGGCCGGTCACCTGGTCTCTTGGACAGGAGACGCATGACCAGCGACTCGACCTCGGCGGGGATCTCCGCGTGGGCGCGCGGCTGAGGATCGGCGGCGGCTCGTCGTTGAGGTGCATGGCGAGGACGTCCCAGGGCGTCTTCGCCGAGAAGGGGAGGGAGCCGGTGAGGAGGCGGTAGGTCAGGACGCCGACCGCGTAGAGGTCGACGCTCGGCGAGTCGGCGCCGCCGCGGATCTGCTCTGGGGCCATGTACTCGGGGGTCCCCGGGGTCCCGTCGGTGCCGGTCTGCGGCCGCTCCTCGTCGCGGCCCTCGTAGTGGACCTTGGCGATCCCGAGGTCGAGGAGCTTGATCTGGAGCTCGGGTCCCCGGGTGATCCCGCCCTTGAGGAAGACGTTGCCGGGCTTGACGTCGCGGTGGACGATGTCGTGGCGGTGGGCGACCTCGAGCGCCTTGACGATCTCGAGGGCGATGACCATCGCCTCGCGCCAGGGGAGGCCGCCCGGGTGCTCGCGGAGGTGCTCGCTGAGGGTGCAGCCCTCGAGGTACTCCATCACGAAGTAGAGGCGGCCGTCGTCGGTGCCGCCGATGTCGGAGACGTCGACGAGGAGCGGGTGGCTGACGCGGGCGGCCGCCTTGGCCTCCTGGATGAAGCGCTTGCGGTACTCCTCGTGGGCGGCGAAGCGCTGGTTGAGGACCTTGACGGCGACGTTCTTGTCGAGGCGCTGGTCGAGCGCCTGGTAGACGGTCGCGAACCCGCCCTGGCCGATCGGCCGGATGAGCTGGAAGCGGCCGCCAAGGACCGGGAGCGCGTCGTCTGCGGGTTGCATGGGAGTCGGGGTCGCGGGTGGGCTAGTCGTCCATCTTGAGGGCGCTGGCGTTCTTGATGCAGGCGTAGCCGCCGCCCTCCTGCTTCATCTTGCAGGTGCTGTCGGCCCTGCAGCCGCAGTCGGCCGCGCAGCTCTGGCAGCTCTCGCTCTCGAGGTCGCAGCGGCCGTCGCCGCAGCCGCCCGCGGGCTCGGCCGGGCCGGTCGTCGGGCCGATCGCCGGCCCGGTCGTCGCGCCCGTCTGGCCCGGCGGGTGGGGCTTCTTGCGCTTCATCACCGGCGCGACCGTGGCCTTGACGCAGAAGGGGGTGTCGAGCTCGGCGACCAGCTGATCGATGAGGGGACGGAGCTCCTCGAAGTCGGCCGACGAGAGCTCGCCGACGTGGGGCAGGCGGATCTCGCGGCGGCAGTCGAGGACGAGGGTGATCGGCAGGCCGGCCTTGGTGATCGCGCCGTCCTCGCGGAGGGCCGCGGAGACGCTGCCGGCCTCGATCTCGATCATGAAGTTCTTGTCCGAGGGCATCAGCGCGGCGAACTCGGCGTGGGCCGCCCGCGGATCTTCGGTCGGCGTGTGGATCGAGACGAAGGCGACCTTGTCCCCCCACGACGCGCGATCGAACATCCGCTTGAGGTCCGGGAGCTCGCGCTTGCAGGGCTCGCACCACGCGCCCCAGAGGTTGATGACCGTCACCTCGCCGCCCTTGATCACGTCGTCGAGGTCGACGAAGGCGGCCCCGCCGTCGCCGCGGAGGCGCTCGAGCGAGAGGCCGAGGAGGCTCTGCGCCGGGGTGCCGCGGGCGAGGAGCGAGGGCGCCTTGCTCGGCGCGCTGGCCTCGCCCGGGGCGGCCGCGGCCCCGCCCCCGGAGGTCTCGGCGTCGCGCGAGGGCGCCGCGACCGGCCCCTCGCCCTCGCCCTCGCGCGAGATGTCGAGGAGGGCGACCAGCGAGTAGACGGTGACGCCGAGGAGGAGGAGCGCGCGGGGCGCCGCGGGTGAGCCAGCGCGGGATCGCCTCGAGGTCGTCGCCCTGCTTGCTCGCGTCGCCGTCGACGACGCTCGGCGCCGCTGGCGGGTCGACGTCGCGCTCCGGATCGATCTCCGCGGTCTTCGGCCGGACGCGCGCGGGCTCGGCGTCGACGAAGGCCCGCGGCTGCTTCGGGAGCTCGGGGACCGTGGTGTCGGAGCGGCGGCTCGGCATCGTCTACTGGCCCGCGGCGGGGAGCTCGCAGTTGATCGGGATGATGAAGGTCACCTGGTTCGTGATCTTGCGGACCCACTCCTGCTGGCTGGGGCCCAGGGAGTCGTACTCCTCGATGCCCTGGCGGAGCGCGCGGTCGGTCTTGGCGCTCCAGGTGATCACCTGGTTGCCGAGGCGCTCGTGGAGGTCGGAGACCGCGAGGACCTTGCGGGCGCCGAGCGGCAGCGACTTGACCTTGGGCATGATCCGCGAGCGGGCGTCCGGGGTGTTGGCGAGGTCGCCGAGGAGCGAGCGGACGAAGCGCCCGCGCACCTGGGAGAAGAAGAGGTTCTTCTTGTCCTGGGCGTTCCCGCTCGAGCGCGAGATCATCAGGATCACCTTGGCCTCCTCGAGGATCTCGCGGTTGCGCGGGGTGTCGAGGCGGGCGAGGTAGTGCTGGCGGATCTCCTCGGGGGGCCAGGCGCGGTCGTCGAGGGGCGGCGTGCCGTGGTTGAAGTGGACGGTGATCGAGTTGTCGAAGCGGGCGAGCGTGCTGTCGAAGGTCGCGCTCGAGATCGCGAAGTTCTGGAGGTCGTCCTCCGGGCAGGTGTCGAAGTTGCCCTTGCACTTCACCGAGAGCTCGCTGAGGAGCTTGCGGACCTCGGGGTCGGTGCACACCGGCGGCTCCTTGGGGGGCGCGTTGCAGCTGCGGTCGACGCAGCGCATCGGCGCGAGGCAGAGGCACTGGGCGCCCTCGGCGTCGCAGGTGTCGCCGTCGCCGCAGCGCGGGATCGTCTGCGACTCGAGGAGGCACTCGCCGTCCTCGCACTCGAGGCTGGCGGCGGAGGCGACGGCGGTCGCCGGCGGATCGCCGCGGCGCCAGGCGTCGAGGAGGCGGAAGGCGACGAAGAGGAGGAGGCCGAGGGTGACGCCGGCGGTGATCGTCACCGCCAGGAGGTGGCGGAATTGCCGGACCTCCTCGGCGCTCGGGCGCTGCGGCGACGAGGCCTGGACCTCGATCGTCGACACGCTCTGGGCGGTCGCGGGGAGGACCTTGGGGCCGCGCTCGCCGGCCATCGCTACCTCGCCTCCGGGTCGGTGGAGCTCGTCAGGGCCCGCTCCGCCTCGCTCAGCATCGCCTCGACGCTGCGCTCCTTGTCGCCGCGGATCCGGTAGTGCCCGGGGTAGGGGTGGCCGTCCTTGTAGGGCGTGATGAACATGATCGGGGTCTCGAAGGCCTGCTCGTGGATCGCGAATTGGGCGTGGAGGAGGATCGCGTCGACGAGGGCGGCCGGCGGCCGGTAGATGCACTCGAAGAAGGGCGCGTCCCTGGCGTCCGGGGCCGCGAGGTCGGCGGGGAGATCGGGGACGCCCGCGGCCTGGGCGGCGTCGGCGAGGAGGCGGTCGTCGGCGAAGGAGAAGTCAGGGAGCGCCTGGAGGGCGAAGAGCCGGCGGACCATCTCCAGGCCCGCGCCCGGCGCGAGGCGCTCGGCGCAGAGGGTCGCCTTCGCGGCCATGCAGGAGTCCTTGTCCTGCGAGAGGCCGTTGAAGTGCTCGGCCCCCTTGGGCATGCACTCGCCGGTGCGGGCGAAGTGGTAGATCCCGAGCTGGACCTGGCCGGGGTGGTCGGCGACGTAGGCGTCGACGTCGGCGAAGACGCGGGCGCAGTGGCGGCAGGCGAGGTCGACGAAGAGGTCGATGCGCGCGCGGGGAGTGCGCGGCGGGGCCGTCTCGAGCGGCGTCGGTGGGATATGGCCGAGGACCACACAGCGAGGGTCGGCCGCGGCCGACCGAGCGTTGCGCCGGTAGACCAACATTTGCACCGAAGTGGCCGCCATCAGGGTCAGGACGGCCATCTGGAAGGTCGTGCTCTTGAGCGTGCGGCCCGTGAAGAACGCGCGAAACGACGCGCGGTAGCCGGAGGTCTGCATCAGCGAGACGCCGATCGCGGCGGTCAGCGTCAGGCCGTAGATGATCATGCAGTAGTTGCAGAGGCCGCCGACGACCGCGAACGCGTAGGTGGCGAGGACCCCGACGATCGCCAGGCCGAGGGCCGCGAAGACCAGGAGGAGGGGGCGCGCGACCGCGGCGAAGAGCGTGGGTCGCCAGAGGAGCGCGAGGGCGAGGCCGAGGACCACCAGGAAGTAGGCCGCCGAGTAGATCGAGAGCGGGGCGCCGAAGAGCGTCGAGTAGTCGCTGGTGAGGACCCGGGAGCAGGTGTCCGAGCAGGCCGAGAGGTGGGCGAAGTCGCAGTGGTAGCTCGACTTGAACTTGACGACCGTCAGGAAGGCCGAGAAGAGGACCCCGGCCGCCGCGGCCATCCCAGTGATCGCTGCACCTACAAGGATCGGGTTCTGGCGCCGACGGGGAGCGTCCATCGCGGCGCGTAGAGTATGGCTTTTTCAGGGGGGTGCAAACCGGCGGGGGTCGGCGCTGTGATGCTCGTGTCGCGATCGTGAGGCGTGACGGTCGGGCCTCTTGACCCCCAACGTCTCTTGGCAGATCCGTCGAATTTTCTGGTCCTTGATCGTCGCCGCCTGATCGCCTGCATCGTCAGTGTCGGGCGCTACGAGGGCGCCACGAGGACATGGAGCGTCCGTTGAGCTTGTCCGATCCATCGACACCGTGTGAGCTGGCATGGGGGCTCGGCGCGGCTGACCTTACGTCCGGTGTCCTCCGATGGCCCGCAGGCCGGCCGCTCGCGCGACCGCTGCGACGCGTGTCACGATCAGCGCGGCCGCAGCGCGAGGATCAACGCCCCGTAGCACCCATCACGCTCGCGCTCCGGCGCCCACTCGCGGACCACGTCCGCCCCCTCGCCCGCGCACCAGGCGACGACCGCGGCCTTGAGCACCGGCTCGCCGGGCGAGCCGATGCCCTTGCCGGTGATCACCCGGACGATCCGATCGCCGACGGCGCGCCGGAGCGCGACGAAGTCGGCGAGGGCGTCGATCGCCGCGTCGCGGCGGAGGCCGCGGAGGCGGAGGGCGGGGATCCGCGGCTGGCGGCGGGCGGCCGCGAGGAGGTGGCGCTGGGGGTCGCTGAGGACGTCGACGTCGGCGGGCGGCGCCGTTGGGGCGTCGCGCCAGCCGGCGCCGGCCCAGGCGCGGGTCGCGAGGGCGGCGACCGGCGAGGGCGTCGGCGCCTTCTGGATGACCTCTTCGACATGTCCCTGGGGACGTGTGCACTCGGACAGGGAGACCGCGCTCGCCGGGGTCGTCAGCGAGAGGCCGGGGCCGGGCGGGTCGACGGGGCGCGCGCTCGCCCTGGGGCGCCTCGGGCCCCTGGGCGCGCGGCTGACGATCCGGATCGCGTCGAAGTCGACGCCGGCCTCGTCACGGAAGATCGCCGCCATCACCTCGGCCTCGCTCATCGGCGTCGGCGGCGGCGGCTCTGGGGGCGGCTCTGGGGGCGGCTCTGGGAGGCCGCCGGGGAAGCGGGCGCGGAGCGGCGCGGCGAGCGAGAGGCGCGCCTCGTCGGGGTCCTCGCGGGCCGCCCGCGGCGGCGGGCCTCGTCGCTCTCTCCGTCGCATCGTTCGGCTCGGTCGCGTTCTAGCAGCGTCGCCAGCCGGCGACCAGCGGGGCCGCGGGCGCCGCGGAGCCGTCTGGCGGGCCTTCGCGGGGTCGATGCGGTGGCAGGCGGTGAACGTCGACGGGTGGGTGCTGGTGGTCGAGGCGGCGGAGTGCGGCCCGGGGCCGGCCGCGCACGGCTGCCGCTCAGGCGCCCGTGGCCCACTGGAGCAGGGCGTCCTGCGTCGCTGTGCGCACGAGGACGAGCCTGTCGTTCCAGTCATCGCGGAGGGCGAGGCCGAGGCGCGCCGGCTCCCGCAGGGGCCAGCGGAAGCGCGCCGCCGCGTCCCGCGTCAGCTCGCGCGTGCCGTCGAGGATGATCGTCGGCGACCTCCCCTCCGTGAGCACCCGTCGGATGAAGTCGACGCGCTCCTGGGCCGCGGCGCCGCCCAGGGCGACACCTCCGTCCCCGAGGGCTGCCTCGACGAACTCGGGCAGGCCCTCGGAGAAGATGACCTCCTCCGGGAGCTGGCGCCCGCAGCGCGCCAAGTACCGGAGCAGCCGTACGCCGCTGACGACCAGGGGCTCGTCGCGGGTCGGGGCGACGACGAGCGTGCCCGAGCCGCTCTCGTTGTGGGCGAGATAATCGCAGCAGAGGCCGGCCGGACGCTCGTCGTCGAGGGCGTCGCGGAGACCCGCGAGCACGGGCACCACCACGGCGCTCGGCGGCCAGATCGCGGCGCCACGGCGCCAATAGGCGTGGAGTTCGTCCACCATGACGTCCGCCTGGAGGGCGAAGCGGAGCGGCTCGGTCGGGCTCGGCGCGTCCTCCTCCCAGAGCTCGCAGCGGGCCTCGATGACCACGCGCAGCGAGGCCAGGTCCGGGTTCAGCGTCGCCGTGATCGACGCCGGTTCGTCGATCAGCGAGATGCTGGTGCGTCGACCCTCGAGCGTGAGCCCGTCGTGAGCGAAGCCCTCGATCGAATTCAGGCTCCAGCGCGCGCCTTCGAGGTCGCGCGGCTCGAAGGCGCGCCGGCGCGGCGTGACCTCGCCGCTGAACTCGAAGCTCCCCTCGCCCTCGGGGTGGTGGATGATCGCCAAGAACCTCCACTGGCCGGTGGGCTCCCACAGGCCCTCGAGCGTGATCCCATAGATCCAGAGCGGGAGCTCGCGGGCGCCGAGCGTGAGCATGCCCTCTGGTTCACATGCGTCCACGTTGCTCTCCGGGCCGAATCCTACCAGGGCGCCGCGAGCGGAGGCGATCCGGCGGCGAAGCTCAACGCTCGCTCCTCGCAGGTCACGGTCGCCCGCGGCGCGCGGGCGCCGGGGAGGAGCCAGGGCGATCGCTTCGGGCTCCGTGACGACCTCGAGGATCCTCATCCGGCCGCCGCACTTCGAGCAGACCGTCACGTCGACGGCGAGGCGCCGCGGGATCGGCTAGGATCCGCCGGAGGCCCGGCCCCCATGGAGACCCGAGAGATCCGCCGCGGCGAGCTCTACTGGCTGGTCGCCGACGACGAGGGGGGGTCGATCCCGCCGATCGCCCACCCCCACCTCGTCCTCCAGGAGGACGTGTTCAACCGCTCGCGCCTGCCGACCGTGATCGTCTGCGCGCTGACGACCAACCTGCGGCGGGCGAGCGAGCCCGGCAACGTCCTCCTGGGCGAGGGCGAGGGCGACCTCCCGCGGCGGAGCGTGGTCGTCGTCTCGCAGCTCTCCGCGGCCCCGCGGGCGCGCTTCGATCGCCGGATCGGCGCCCTCACCCAGGCCCGCGTCGACCAGGTCCTCGCCGGCCTCCGCCTCCAGCAGGCGTCCTTCTTCGGCGGGCGCTGATCGTCCCTCGCTCCGCGAACGCGCGAGGCCGGCAGGGGCGCGCCCCGGCCGGCCTCTCGCGGCGCCGCAGCGCGACCGCTACTGCGGCATCGCCTGGAGCTGAATCCCGGCGCCGGTCATGTCCGAGTAGGTGTAGGGCCCGACGAGGCCGCTGACCTGCTGGAAGGTGTAGTTCATCGGGTCCATCTTGTAGGCGACGCCCTTCTGGTCGACGATCCAGACGAAGCCCTTGGCGTCGATGCTGATCCCGACCGGCGTCGAGCAGCCGGGGATCGGGATGTTCGGGTTTTTGATCACCTTGTTGATCGTGTCGACCTCGACCAGGCGGCAGCCGCCGTTGCCGGCGATCCAGGCGGTGCCGTTCTTGTCGACCATGAGGCCGCGGAGGCAGCCGCCGGTGTCGCCGAGGTTCTTGACCGTCTCGCTCTGGGTGTCGAAGTAGGTCACCTCACCCGAGCAGCCGCCGAACCAGGGCTGGCCCTGGCCGTCGAGGGCCATCCCGTAGGACGAGGTCGAGAGGAGCACCGGGTCCTTCCAGAGCTTGTAGGAGAGGTCCTGGCTGTTGATCTTGAGGAGCGGGCCGTGCCAGCCGGCGGCCCAGAAGTTGTGGTCCTTGTCGACCGCGCCGCCGTAGGGGCCCCAGGCGTTGTTGTTGCCCCAGTCGGGGACGTCGACCTCGTCGAGGACGGTGCCGTCGGTGCCGTCGATGTGCCAGAAGTAGGCGGTCGGCCCGTTGCTGTACCAGCCCGCCCAGAGGGTGTGGGTCTGCCACTTGCAGGTGACCGGGTCCTGATCCTCGAAGTCCCAGCCGAGCGGGCGCGGGCCCTTCTGGTTGTTATTCGGGTTGGGGTCGACGGCGATGTGCCAGAGCATGCACTCGTCCTGGCCGAAGGGCTTGACGTCGCCCGGGCCGGTCGAGGTCGTGATCACGCCGTCGTTGTTCTTGTCGACGCAGTCGGCCTCGTCGGCCGCGAAGGCGGCGATCGTCCCGGCTGTGCGGTTGGCGACCGCGGCGAAGCGGCCGTCGACGTTAACCGCGGTCCGCGAGGGGCTCGCGCCGGAGCTCGGGTCGGTCGCGTAGCGGCCGAGCTCGACCAGGGTCTCGGTGTCGATCTTGGAGACGGTCCCGTTGTTCGAGTTGGCGATCCAGATGTACGAGTAGTCGAACATCATCTCGCCGTTGCCCTCCTGCTGGTCGCAGGGGACGATCACGCAGGAGTTCGAGCAGTAGTTCTTGTCGATGTTGTCGCCGTCGTCGCACTCCTCGCCCTCCTCGAGGAGTCCGTTGCCGCAGACCGGGTCGTTGCCGCCGGTGGTCGTCGGGTCGACGGCCGTGGTCGAGCCGGTGCCGGAGCTCGAGCCGCTGTCGGTGGTCGACGCGGTGGTGGTCTCGCTCGTGGTCGTGGTCCCCGAGGCGGAGGTCGAGGCCGTGGTCGAGGTCGAGCCGCTGGTCCCGGAGGAGTCGGTCGCGCTGCCGCTGCCCGACGCCGAGGCGTCGGTCATCGTCGCGGAGGCGGAGCCGCTGGTCGGCGAGGTCGTCGAGGCGGTCGACGCCGTGGTGCTCCCGTCGGTCGCGGAGGCGGAGCCGCTGGTCGTGTCGTCGCCTGCGCAGGCGCCGAGGAGGAGGGCGGGGAGCGCGAGGGCGCCGAGGAGAGTGTAGGGGTATCGCCGAGCCGTCATGGGGTGACCCTACTCCAATGACAGGGAAAAACCCCTGGAAAATTTCGGTGCTATCGTCGCATCCGTGGACCTAGGCGACCATCCTCCAGGCCGCTGGCGCGTCGACGTCGAGGGCCGCCGGGCCGACGTCGACCTCGAGGAGGTCGAGGGGGACGCGGGGGAGATCCTCGCGCTCGTTCGCGCCCTCCGGCAGGCGGTCGCCGCTGGCCATCGGGTCGAGGTCCACGCCTGCCCGCAGATGCTCGCGCACACCCTCTACAAGGCCGGGATCCTGGCGGCGGGTGGGATCGCGTTGGTCTCGGTCCGGGACGAGGAGCCCTATGGGTAGCGCCCGTGCCTGAGGCGCCGTCGGCCGCTCGCCTCGCCTGGACCGCGGCCGCCCTCGGGCGCGCGGCGGCCGAGCTCCGGTGGCGGGCGCTCCCGGCCCGCGAGGGCCCGACCGCCCTCTGGGAGGTCGAGGCTGCCAGCGGGGGCGGCGCCGCGTGGATCCTCAAGGAGCACCGACGCGGCCGCGGCCTCGCCCAGGAGATCGAGGCCTACCGGCGCTGGGCGGCGGCCGGCCTCGGGCGCTGGCTCGCCGAGGTGGTCGCCGTCCAGGAGGCGGAGGCGGGCGGCGCTTCGGGAGGGGCGCTCCTCCTCCGGCGCCTGCCGGGGCGGGCGGTCGCCGGCGACGGCGAGGTCGACGATCACCGGCGGGCGGGCGAGCTCCTGGCCGCGCTCCAGGCCGTGGCGATCGCCGACGACGATCCGCTGACGCCGGCGGCCGCCCTCGGCCAGCGGATCGACGCGCTCGTCCGGCGCGGCCGCGGGCGCCTCCCGGCGGCGGCGCTGGCCGCTCTGGAGGCCCGCCACGCGGCCCTCGCGGGGGCCGGGCTCGGTCGACGCGCGCTCGCCCACCGCGACTTCGGGCCCTGGAATTGGATCCGCGACCGGGCGTCGCCTCTGGGTCGTCGACCTCGAGCACGCCCGCCCGGATCTCCCGCTCGTCGACCTCACCCGCCTCGCCTCCGGCCCCTGGCGGCGGCGGTCGGCGCTCGCCGACGGGTTCTTCGCCGGCTTCGGCCGGGCGCTCGACGCGGAGGAGCGGGCGCTCCTCGAGCTCCTGGGGCTCCTCCACGCGCTGACAACCCTGAGCTGGGCCGCCGAGGGGCGGGCGGCTCACCTCGCGGCCGACGCGGCGGCCGTGGTCGAGGGCTTCGCGTGATCCGCCCTTGCCGACCCCCGGGTGTCTCTCTATCCTCCGCGCGCCATGCAAGCACGCCCGCTCCTCGATCATGACGCCCGGACCCCGGCGGTCGCCGAGAAGATCGCCCGCTTCCACCGCAAGACCATCGACGAGGTCCAGGCGGCGATCGACAGCGACCCGGTGGTGGTCGTCGGCATGGCCCAAAACCCCCACGTCAAGCGGGCCCGCAAGGCGCTCGAGGCCGCCGGGATCACCTGCCGCTACCTCGAGTACGGCTCCTACCTCGGCGGCTGGCGCGAGCGCCTGGCGATCAAGCTCTTCACCGGCTGGCCCACCTTCCCGCAGGTCTTCGTTCGCGGCGTGTTGATCGGCGGCGCCGACGAGACCGCGGCCGGCCTCGCCGACGGCTCGCTCCGCGATCGCCTGGACGGCGCCTGAGCCCGACGCGTGGGGCGCTACTTCCCGCGGATCTCGAGGGCGCCGTCCCAGCTCGCCGGCGGGGCGAGGGCGAGCGCGGCCGCCGACTCGGCGTAGACGGCGGCCGCCCGATCCTCGGGGTAGGCCTCGGCGAGCTCGCGGAAGCGGGCGGCGGCGCTGGCGAATTCACCGGCCTGGAAGGCGGCGAGGGCCGCCTCGAAGGCGGGCGCGGAGCGCTCCTTGATCGCCCGCAGCGCCGGCGGATCGGCGGCGTAGAGCTCGTGGACGCCGACGCTCTGGCGCTTGCCGGCGAGGCGGATCCGGCCGAGGGCGCGGGAGCCCGGGAGGGCGCCGCCGGGGAGCGCCCGCAGGACCTCGTCGCTGAGGAGGATCGTCGCGCCGAGGCGCTTGCTCAGGCCCTCGAGGCGCGAGGCGACGTTGACCGCGTCGGCGATCACCGTCGCCTCCATCCGCTCGCGCTCGCCGATCGTCCCGAGCATCACCGGCCCGCGGTGGATGCCGACGCCGACCGCGAGGCGGGGCCGCTCGCCGCGGGCGGTGCGGGCGAGGGTCCCCGGGAGGATGACCTCGCCGACCGCCTCGGCGATCGCGGCCGCGGCCGCGACCGCGTCGCTCGGGTCGCCGGGGAAGAGCGCCATGATCGCGTCGCCGATGTACTTGTCGACGAAGCCGCGGTGCTCGCGGACCAGCGGGCCGAGGCGGTCGTAGACCGCGTTGAGGAGGGCGAAGACCTCGCGGACCTCGATCCGCTCGGAGAGGCCGGTGAAGCCGCGGAGGTCGCAGAAGACCACCGTGACCTCGCGGTGGACCGCGTCGCCGAGCTCGACGTCGGTGATCTCCTCCTTGCCGAGGAGGCGGGTGAACTCGCGGGGGACGAAGCGGCCGAGGCCGCGGGCGAGCGCCTCGGCGGTCCGCCGCGCCCGCATGTTGACGAGGGCGAGGACCATCGCCTGGGCGAAGATGAAGGCGAACATGCCGACATGTTCGAGGGGCAAGGTGCGGATCCAGCCGCGGTTGTGGAGGATGTCGTTGATCGTGCAGGCGAGGAGGACGCCGATCCCGGCGCCGAGGATCGCGGTCACCGGCGGGTCGCGGCGGCGGAGGGCGACCCGGATCATCGCCGCCGCGACCGCGGCCGCGACCGCGACCGCGACGATCTCGTTGACCGCGAGGACCCGCTCGGCGAGGCCGAAGGGCGGGGCCGCGAGGACGCAGGAGAGCGCGCCGAAGAGCCCGAGCGCGGCGATCGCCCGGCGGGGGACGTCGTCGGGGAAGAGCGCCCGGACGAAGGCCGCGAAGAGCGGGACGATCACGAAGAAGCCGGCGTACTCGAGGCTCGCGTGGATCGGATAGGCGTCGATCGCCGGCAGGCGATCCTCGAAGAGGTCGAAGCGGAAGAACTGGCGGATGACGAACGCGAGGCAGAGGAGCGCGAAGTAGAGCGGCGCCCGCTCGCCGCGGCGGAGGGCGAAGAGGGCGAGGTGGTAGAGGCCCATCACCAGGCAGACGCCGATGATCATCAGGCGGTCCTGGCGGCGGCTTGCGAGCTCGCCGGCGACCGCCGTGCGCCGGCCGAGCGACACCTCGGAGGGGCGGGCGCGGTAGCCTGACTTGAAGTGAGATGTCTGAAAGACCACCTCGAGCTCGCCGCTCGCGCTCCGGAGGATCGGCGTCGTGAGGTCGCGGTCGCTGGCGACCATCGACGCCGCGTCGCCGCCGACCCGGCCGGCCCGCAGCGGCGGCGCGAGGTGGCCCTCCTCGGGGTCGACGACCTCGAGCTGGTAGGGCCGCCCCTGGCTCTCGACCGCGATCATCCAGGGGTCGTCGGCCTCGTCGGCGCGGGTCCGCGGCGGCAGCTGGATCCGGAGGCGGTAGGTTGCGAGGCCCTCCGGGCCCCGCGCGCTCCGGCGCTCGCCGTCGAGGTCGACGTCGAGCTCGAGGCTCGGGTCGTGGTAGTCGACGCCCTCGCCGGCGCCGAGGGCTCTCTCGGCGAGATCACCGGCGTCGAGGCGGCGATCGAGGCGGCGCTCCCACGCGCCGTGGAGGGCGACGATCGGCGGGTCGTCGCCGTTCCAGGCGCTGAGATCGAGGCGCCCGTCGATCGCCTGCGGCGGCGTCGTCGGGGTCGAGCAGCCGGACCCGAGGGCGATGAGCGCGGCGAACACGAGGCCGGCGGCGGCGGTGGCCCTCGGGCGGCCGCGCTCCCGCCGAGCGGGCTCGCGCCCCGTCCTCCCTGGCCAACGTGTCGTCACGCCGGGGAGCGACGGTATCACAGGCGCAGCGCGCCAGGCGCGGGCCGGTCCGCGCGCGCCTGCCCAGCGACGCTCACACGCACTTGCCGAGGCAGGTCAGCCCCTTGCAGCACTCGAAGATGCCGCAGCTCGAGCCCTTGCCCTGGCAGCAATTGCCCTGGTCGTAGGAGGCACAATTGGCCGCGCAGCCGAGCTGGCCGCCGCTCCAGCCGAAGTCGACGCAGGTCTTGCCGCGGAGGTCGGTGCCGTCGCAGATCTCGTTCCAGTCGGCCATGTTGTCGCCGCAGGAGGGCCCGTCGCTGGTCGTCGACCCGTCGGTGCCGGTGCCGGTGTCGGTGCCGGTGCTCGAGGTCGAGGTGTCGGTGTCCGAGGTCGACCCGGTCCCCTGGGAGGTGCTCTCGCCGGTCGAGGTCGAGGTCGAGGCGCCGGTGCTCGCGGTCGAGGTCGAGGTCGAGGCGCCGGTGCTCGAGGTCGAGCTCGCGCCGGAGGCCGAGGATGAGGACGTGCTCGCCGGCGCCGTCGTCCCCGAGGCGCTCGCCGAGCTCGAGCCCTCGGGGAGGCAATCGTCGCCCGGCGGGGCGTCGACGCAGCCGTTGAAGTCCGCGGCGCAGACACTGCAGAAGGGGCGCGCGGCCTGGTCCGCGGCGCAGAAGGCGTCGCCGCCGCGGAAGTTGCAGTGGTCGACGTTCTTCCCGGTGCAGGCGCCGACGAGCGCGGCCGCGAGCGCGAGCGCGAGGGCGAGCGGTGAACGGAGGCGAGGCGGGAGCATTAGAAGCGGCCGGTGAGGAGGAGGCCGCCGGGGCTCGGCGCGAGCGCGACGGCGGGGTGTTGGGCGCGGCGGCGGCCGGTGATCAGGAGGGCGACGCCGGTGACCAGGAGGGCGCCGCCGATCCCGGTGATCACGTAGCCGGGGACCCGGGTGTCGAGGGTCTCGAGGGGCATCTCGGGCTTGACCGTGGGCGCGCGGAGGGCGAGCGGGAGGCCGACGCTGAGGCTGACGACGCCGCCGACCAGGAGGCCGACGCCGGCGGCGCTGAGCGGGTCGAGGCGGAGCGTTCGATCGCCGCCCTGGCGCGCGGGCTCGCGGCGCCTCCGCGGCTTGGCGTCGGCCTCGGCCTCGGCGGCCGCCCGCGCCTGATCGCGGACGAAGGGGATCAGGCGGTCGACCTCGACGCGCGCGCGCTCGACCGTCTCGCCCTCGGTGCAGAGGGTGCAGAGGACCTCGCGCTCGCTGTTGGCGACGGTCTCGTCGGCGACCTCGAGGGAGGCCCGGATCGCATAGCCGCCGCCGTCGATGGGGACGATGACGAGCTTGATCACCGGGTCTCGGGGGCCGCGGCTCGGGAGGATCTCGGCCCGGCGCAGCTCGATGTCGCCGAGCTCCTCGATCCGCCTGAGGAGCACCGGGCTCTGGGCGCCGATGTCCGAGGTGTCGACCTCGAGCGAGGCGCGGGCGACCACGTCGTCGGGATCCTGCGGCGCCGTCTCGTCGTCGGCCGCGTCGTCGGCGGGCGCGGGCGCGTTGAGCGACGCGGCCTGGGCGAGCCCGGCGGCCGGCGGCGCGGCGGCGAGGCCGAGGCTGAGGCCGGCGGCGACGAGCGCTCGCCCGGGCGCGTGGCGTGATCGTCGGCTCAAAGCCCCTCTCGCTTTCGGCAGAGCTCGCGCCAGCGGACCACCTGGGCGTCCTGGAGGCCGGCGGAGGCCTCGACGCAGCCGGCGAAGTCGCCGAGCTCCATCCGCGCCTGGACCTCGAGCTTGCGGGCGTCGCTGCGCCGCTCCCAGCAGGCGCTCTTGCGCGCGAGCTCGAGCACCGTCGACCAGCGGTAGGCGTCGCGGGCGAAGGTCGCCTGCTCACGGGTCTGGGCGCAGGCCGGGGTCGCGTGGCGGGCCGCCTTGGCGCCGCGGGGGCCGCTCGTCGGCTTCGCGGGCGTCGGGTCTGCGCTCGGCTTCGCGGGCTCCGCGACCGCGATCCCGCGGGCGTCGGCGAGGGCCGCCGCGTCGTCCTCCGCGGAGCCCGCGGCCGCGTCGTCTTCGGCCTCCTCCGCCCGCGCAGCGGCGTCGGCGAGCGCGTCGGTCGGCGTCGGCGTCGCGGCGGCGTCGGCGGGGAGGGCCGCCGCGGTCGGCGTCGTCGGCGCCTGCGGCCCGTCGCCCGCAGCCGGCGCGCTCGCGGGCGCCTCGACGTCGCGGTCGCTGAGGACGACCAGGGCGGTGATCGCCACCAGGCCGCCGACGAGGGCGAGGCCGGCGAAGAGCGGCGCCCGCGCTCGGCTGCTCGCGGCGTCGACGAGCGGCGGCGCGGGCGGGCGCTCGAGGGCGGCGATCGCCTGGTCGAGGCGGGCGACGAAGGCCTCGGCGCTCGCCGGTCGCCGGTCGATCGCGATCGCCAGGGCGTCGTCGACGAGCTCGACCAGGGGGGCGGCGAGCCCGGGGATCAGCGCGTCGAGCCGCGGCGGCGGGGTCGTCTGCTTGAAGGCGAGGACCTTGAGCGGGTTCGGGTCGTCGAAGGGCGGGCGCCCGGCGATCAGGGTGAAGAGCACCGAGCCGAGCGCGTAGACGTCGAAGTGGGGCCCGACGGCCTCGCCGACCGCCTGCTCCGGCGACATGTGCTCGGGGGTGCCGATCACCATCCCGGGCGTGGTCGCGGCGGCGCTCCCCGGCCGCGGCGTCTGGTTGGAGGCGACGCCGAAGTCGAGGACCTTGACGACCGGCGCGTCGCCGCGGGCGACGACGACGATGTTGTCGGGCTTGAGATCGCGGTGGACGATCCCCTCGCGGTGGGCCGCGGCGATCGCCTCGGCGACCGCGCGGACCAGGCGGCAGGCCTCGAGGGGCGGGAGGGCGCCGCGCTCGTCGAGGACGACGCCGAGGTCGCGGCCGTCGAGGTACTCCATCACCAGGAAGAGGCGGCCGTCGTCGAGCTCGCCGGCGTCGAGGACGTCGATGATCCCGGGGTGGCCGATCGCCGAGGCGGTCCGGGCCTCGGCGGCGAAGCGGCCGGCGACCTCCGGGACCGCGCTCCAGGCCGCCAGGAGCACCTTGATGGCGACCTTGCGGCCGACCTTGAGGTGCTCGCCGAGGTAGACCGCGCCCATCCCCCCGGCGCCGATCTTGGCGAGGATCCGGTAGCGCTCGGCGATGACTGTCCCTTCGGGCAGGTAGATGTCGTCGTCGTCGTCGTCGAGCGCCGCGCTCGCCGCGGCCCCGCTCGCGACGAGCGTGTCGCGGTCCGCGGACGGCGTCCACCTCGCGGGCGAGGGGGCGGGCTCGAAGGGGGGCGTGTTCACCGGTGAGCCTCGACGCTAGCACGGCTCGCGCGCTTCGCGAGGCCCCCCGGAGGCGCGCTCATGCCCGCGCCGGGGGCACCCTCCAGGTGCTGACGTCGGACGAACGCTGCTCCGCGCGCGCTTCGAAGTCTCCAGCGGGGCTGCAACCTCGTTCTGGAAGCGCGCCCGGCCTGGCGACGGCTAGAGGGTCGGGACCGCGGCCACCAGGGCGTCGAGCTCGGCGTCGGAGATCCGCGAGGTCGGGAAGGGCGGCATGTAGGCGGTGCGGCTCCCGTAGTTGGTCCCGCCCGCGCCCATCCGCACGTGGAAGATCATCGCCGGCGGCGGCTCGCTGCGGATGTTGCGGTTCGACACCCCGCCGCTGGCGTCGACGCCGTGGCAGTTGCGGCAGTAGTCCATGTAGAGGGCGACCCCCTCGCTCGGCTGCGCGGGCTCGTCGAGGAAGTCCCAGATCAGCTCGAGCTCGGCGTCGTCGATCTCGTCGACCGCGAAGGCCGGCATCTCGGTGCCCGGGAATTCGATGCTCTGGCGGCCGTTGCGGACCACCCAGCTCGAGAAGTCGCGGATCGGGTGCTGGATCTCGTAGCCGAGCTTGGAGCCCTCGCCGGCGGGGCCGTGGCAGGAGGCGCACTTCTCGAGGAAGAGCGACTCGCCGGTGACCGGCGCCCCGGTCTCGGTCGCGTCGCCGGTGGTCCCGGAGCCGCTGCCGTCGCTGGTCGAGCCTGAGCCTGAGCTGCTGCTCGCGGTCGAGGCGTCGGTGTCCGAGGCCGCGCCGGTGGTCGACGAGGCCGAGGTCGAGGCCGCGCCGTCGTCTCCGCACGCGAGCGGCAGGAGGAGGGCCAGGGCGAGGAGGGGCGGGCAGAAAGGACGGACCATCCGCGGAGAATAGAGACGTGCAGGTCCGCGCGGCGAGCCTTCACCGGAGCTTTACAGGCGCTGGGGGGCTCTGCTGGTCCTCAAAGGGGGATAGGTGGCGCTAGCCGCCGATCCGATGGCCGGCGCCGAGGAGGCGCCGGTGATCGGCGAGGGTGCAGCGGTCCTCGACGACCTCGATCCCGGCGGCCCGCAGGGCGGCGGCCGCCGCCGGGCTCCGGACCCCGAGCTGGAACCACACGACCTTCGGATGTGGCCTCATCGCCAGGATCTCCGGGACATGGTCCATGAGCCACTCGCTGCGCCGGAAGACGTCGACGAGATCGACCGGCCCCGGCACCTCGGCGAGGGAGGCGACCACCGGCTCCCCCCAGAGGCGGCGGCCGACCAGGGTCGGGTTGATCGGCAGGATCCGGTAGCCGTGGTCGTGGAGGTAGTCGGGGACGTAGAAGGCGGCGCGCGCCGGCTCGTCGTGGGCGCCGAGGACGGCGATCGTCGGGCTGCCGGCGAGGATCGCCCGGAGGCGCTCGGGGGAGGGGGTGGTCACCGGCGGGAGCGTAGCAGCGCGGCGGACCCGCGCGCCCTCGCGCGCCCTCGCGCCGGGGGAGCCGAGACCCAGGGGAGCGGCGTTCCGCGCGGTCCTCGGCGCGCGTCGGGTGCGCCCGCCCCCGCGCGAAATGGCGTCGGCGGCAGGAACTCGCGGACAGGTGGGGCGCCGCGGTACCCTGGGGGCCCCCTGGAGTGCCATGCCCCGCGCGCTGACGATCGCCCCCCTCGCCCTCCTCTTCTGGATGATCGCCGGCGCGTCGCCGCTGCGGGCCGCGCCGATCGCCGTCGACGACGTGCCCGAGGGCCTGCGCCCGTGGATCCGCTGGGTCCTGCACGACCTCCCGCAGGCCCGCTGCCCCTACCTCCTGGGGTCGACGAGCGAGCGCCGCTGCCTCTGGCCCTCGCGCCTCTCGCTGGTGATCGGCGAGGAGCGCGGCGAGTTCGTCCAGCGCTGGCAGGTCCATGAGCGCTCCTGGGTCGCCCTCCCCGGCGACGCCGAGCGCTGGCCGCAGGAGGTGGCGATCGACGGCGAGCCGGCGGTCGTCGTCCCCCGCGGCGGGGTCCCCGGGGTCGAGCTCGCCGAGGGGATCCACGAGCTCCGCGGCGTCTTCCTCTGGGACGCGATGCCCGAGCGCCTGCGGGTGCCGCCGGAGACCGGCCTCCTCGACCTCACGGTGCGCGAGGGCGAGGGCCCGGAGAAGGTGATCGCGGCGCCGCAGCGCGAGGCCGACGGCGTCGTCTGGCTCCACCGCCGGGCCGAGGAGGGCACCCAGGCCAACCGCCTCGACATCGTCGTCAACCGCCGGATCGCCGACACGATCCCGATCGTCGTCACCACCCAGGTCGAGCTCCAGGTCTCCGGCAAGAACCGCGAGGTCCTCCTCGGCCGCGCGCTCCTCACCGGCTTCCAGCCGATGGCCGTCGAGAGCGAGCTGCCGGCGCGCCTCGAGCCCGACGGCGCGCTCCGGGTCCAGGTCCGCCCCGGCCGCTGGACGATCAACGTCGACGCCCGCTACGAGCGGCCGATCACCGCGCTCCCCCTCGAGGCCAACACCGGCCCCTGGTCGGAGGAGGAGATCTGGGTCTTCGAGGCCCACAACGAGCTCCGGCGGGTCGAGATCTCCGAGGTCGTGGCGATCGATCCCCAGCAGACCCGGCTCCCCGACGCCTGGCGGAGCCTGCCGGCGTACCGGATCCGCCCGGGCGAGACCATGCTGATGGTCGAGAGCCACCGCGGCGAGGTCGACCGCGGCCCCGATCGCCTCCGCCTCAACCGCGAGTGGTGGCTCGACTTCGACGGCAAGGGGCTCACCTTCCGCGACTACATCAGCGGCGAGCTCCACCACGGCTCGCGCCTCACGCTGAGCCCGCCGGCGACCCTCGGCCGGGTCGCGGCCGGCGGCAAGGACCAGTTCATCACCCAGATCGGCGACCCCTCCCACCCGGGCATCGAGATCCGCCAGCGGAGCCTCGACGTCCAGGCCGAGGGGCGGGTGCCGATGGCGCGCGAGCTCTCGGCGGTCGACTGGGAGCACGACTTCCACGAGGTCGGCGGCGCCCTCAACCTGCCGCCGGGCTGGCGCCTCCTCCACGTCGCCGGGGTCGACGACGTCGGCGACTCGTGGATCGAGCGCTGGGATCTCCTCGAGATCTTCCTGGTGCTGGTGATCGCGATCGGCATCGCCCGGCTCTACGGGCCGATCTGGGGGCTCTTCGCGCTCTTCACCCTGGTCGCGGCCTTCCCGGAGTGGATGGCCCCGCGGACCGTCTGGCTCTTCGTGATGGTCGGCGAGGGGCTCCTGCGGGTGCTCCCCGAGGGCAAGCTCCGCCGGGTCACCCGCCTCTACCGCCTCGCCTCGCTGGTGATGCTCGCGGGGATCGTCGTCGGCTTCTCGGTCCAGCAGATCCGCGGCGGCCTCTACCCCGCGCTCGAGAAGACCTACGACGACAACCTCGGGTCGGTGCTCTTCCTCGGCGCGCGCTCCTACGAGCCGGCGGTCGTCCAGATGGCCCCGCCGGCGCCGCCGATGGCCGCGCCGATGGAGCCCGCGGCCGACGCCTGGGACGGCGCGCCGATGGAACAGCTCGCCGCCGGCGAGAAGGCGGCCGAGATCGTCGACCAGGAAGAGGCCTGGGGCGGACTCGAGGCGGACGAAGACGCCGGCGGCTCCGGCCAGCGCCACAAGGGCGAGGAGGGGTACATGGGCAAGCCGACCGCGTCCTCGCGCTCGTCGTTCGGGAGGTCGAAGCTCGGCTCGATCTCCGGCAAGAAGCGCCTCCAGGAGTACGACGCGAGCACGGTGATCCAGACCGGGCCCGGCGTCCCGAGCTGGAGCTGGCGGCGGGTCGAGCTGAGCTGGAGCGGGCCGGTCGATCGCGGCCAGCGGATCCGCCTCTTCCTCCTCAACCCCGCGGCCAACCTCGGCCTCGCGGTGATCCGGGTGCTCTTCATGACCCTCCTGACCCTGGTCGTCTTCGGCGTCTTCGGCGGCCGTCGGCGGCCGAAGAGCGGCGGCTCGGGCGGGGGCGCGGGCGCGAGCGAGACCGCCGGCAAGGTCGCGGCCGCGGCCGCGGTGCTCCTGGCCCTTGGGACAGCCTTTGCCCCGCGCGAGGCGAAGGCCGACGAGGCCCCGCGGGCCGAGCTCCTCGATCAGCTCCGCGATCGCCTGGTCGAGGCGCCGACCTGCCTGCCGGAGTGCGCGGCGATCCCCCGCCTCCGCCTGGCCGCCAGCGCCGACGCCCTGCGGATGGTGATCGAGGTCCACGCGGCCTCCGACATCGCCCTCCCGCTCCCCGGCAACGCCGCGCAGTGGCTGCCGAGCAGCGTCCTCGTCGACGATCAGGGGCCCGGCGACGCCGGCCGCGGGCTCGCCCGCCAGAGCGACGGCACCCTCTGGATCGACCTCCCCGCCGGCCGCCACCAGGTGGTCGTCGAGGGGCCGCTGCCGGCCCGCGAGACCGTGCAGATCGCCTTCCCGCTGCGCCCCCGCCGGGTCGAGGCGGTCGCCAAGGCGTGGACGATCGACGGCCTCCACGAGGACGGCCTCGCCGACGCCGACCTCCAGCTCACCCGGATCCACTCCGAGGAGCGCGTCGACTCCCTCGAGATGGGGCCGCTCCCGCCCTTCGTCCGGATCGAGCGCGAGCTCAACCTCGGCCTCACCTGGGAGGTCACCACCCGGGTGGTCCGGCTGACGCCGCCGGGCTCGGCGGTGGTGGTCGCGGTCCCGCTCCTCAAGGGCGAGTCGGTGACCACCGCCGACCTCCGCGTCGAGGGCGGCAACGTCCAGGTCAACATGGCCCCGGACGCGTCGATCTTCGAGTGGAGCTCGGCCCTCGAGGAGCAGCCCCTCCTCGAGCTGCGGGCCGCCGAGGGCCAGCCCTGGGTCGAGCTCTGGCGGGTCCAGGCGGGCCCGGTGTGGCACGTCGGCGCCGACGGGATCCCGGTGATCCGCCAGGGCGACGGCGGCCTCCGGGAGTGGCAGCCCTGGCCGGGTGAGGCGGTCACCTTCACGGTGAGCCGGCCGACCGGCGTCGAGGGCCAGACCCTGACGATCGACAACGCCAACCTCGAGCTGCGGCCGGGGCTGCGGGCGACCGACGCGACCCTCAGCGTCCAGATCCGCTCGAGCCGCGGCGGCCAGCACGACTTCGTCCTGCCGCCCGAGGCCCAGCTCCAGTCGGTGACGATCAACGGGATCGAGCAGACGATCGGCCAGACCGGCGCCCAGGTGCGGGTGCCGGTGGTCCCCGGGGCCCAGAACGTGGTCCTCACCTGGCGCGAGCCGATGACCCTCGCGTCCCGCTACGACGGGCCGGCGGTCGGCCTCGGCGCGGCCGCGGTCAACGTCAGCGTCCGCGTCGACTTCCCGCGGGATCGCTGGATCCTCTGGGTCGCGGGCCCGCGCCTCGGGCCGGCGGTGCTCTTCTGGAGCTACATCGCGATGCTGATCCTGGCGTCGCTGGTCCTCGGCCAGATCCGCTGGACGCCGCTCCGTCACCACCAGTGGTTCCTCCTCGGCCTCGGCCTCTCGCCGCTGCCGGTGCCGGCGGCGATGCTGGTGGTCGGCTGGGTGCTCGCGCTCGGCTGGCGGCGGCGCCACCCGAACCTCAGCGCGGGGTGGTTCAACCTCCGGCAGCTGGTCCTCGCCGGCTGGACCCTGGCGGCGATGGGCGCCCTCATCGGGGCGATCACCGCCGGTCTCTTGGGACAGCCTGACATGCAGATCGAGGGCAACGGCTCCTACCGCTGGACCCTCCAGTGGTTCCAGGACCGCTCGAACGGCGGGGTCCCGCGCCCCTGGGTGCTGGCGGTGTCGATGTGGTGGTACCGCGGGGCGATGCTCGCCTGGGCGCTCTGGCTCGCGTGGTCGCTGATCCGCTGGCTCCCCTGGGCCTGGCAGAGCTTCTCTGGCGGCGGCTACTGGAAGAAGATGATCCCCGATCACTGGATGCACCGCGGCGCGGCCGAGGGCGGCTCGATGAGCGCGGCCCCGCCGGCGGCCTCGCAGTCGCGGGCCTGGGAGGTGCCGCCGGAGGCCCAGGGCGACAACCCGCCCGGCTGGGCGGGGATGCCGACCCCCGAGGTCGGGGTCCGGCCGATCGGCGCGCCTGCGCCTGCGTCGACCCCCGAGGGCGCGCCGCCGCGGACTCGGACGATGATGGGCTCGGACGCGACCACGCCCCGCCCGAAGCGCCCGGCCTCGGCGCCGCAGCGGGCCGCCGGTCCGTCGGCCGGGTCGCCGGCGCCGGGGGAGCAGCCGCCGCCCTGGCGGAGGTTGCCGCCGAAGGGGACCGTGATCCCGCCGCGGATCAGCACCCGCGCAGGCGACGACGACGGCGAGGGCGACGCCTAGGGCGGCGAGCGTCGATGCTGTCCTGGAGGACATGTGAGTGAGGCGGGCGCCCCCCGCCGCGCGCGGATCGTCGTCGGCGGGGTCGAGCTCGAGGTCCTCTCGGACGCGCGACCCTCGCTCGCCGAGCTCGGGCTCACGCCGGCGGAGCGCGAGGTCGCGCGCCTCATCCTCCAGGGCGCGAGCAACGCGGAGATCGCCGGCCGCCGCGGGAGCTCGTTGCGGACCGTGGAGAAGCAGGTCGCGTCGTGCCTGCGGCGCCTCGGCGTCGCCTCGCGCGGGGAGCTCGTCGCCCTCCTCGAGGGCGGCGATGGTTGACGGGGCGGGGCGCCGGGTGCGGCGAGCGCGAGGAGGGGGCGTCGCCCCCCGTGACGCGCTGATGCGCAGTGCCCGCGCAGACCCTCGGGCGACTTTTCACCCCATCCGATTTTCGTGATCCGTCCGGGGGGGAAACGACACTCCTACGGTGCTCCTCGGGACGACGACGTGGCTCCGCCACGCGTCGGTCCCGCAGGACACGAGGGAATTGTCATGCCGAATCACGCCGAGCTCTCCGCTTTCATCTGTGACACTTTCAGCCGCCACGTGGAGATCGAGCCCGAGGTCCTCTACGGCGAGGACCTGAGCCTCGCCGCGATCATCAAGACCTCGCCGAAGATGACCAACAGCGTCGATCTCATGGAGGCGTTCGCCCGCACCGCCAACGCCCTCCGCAAGACCTGGGGGATCCGCGTCCGCCTGCCGACACTCCCGCTCGACACCCCGGTCTCGCGGGTCCTCGATATCTTCCTCGCCGAGGCCGCCGTCGCCGCCTGAGCCCCCGCGCTCCGCGCTCTCACCCGAAAGGAGCCCGCGATGAACACCGACCTCCGCACCGACCCGCTCGCCACTCGCCACGCCCGCCGCCCGACCTCCACCAAGCCCGCGATCCTCGACGAGATCCACCGCGCGATCACCGAGGGGGGCTGCACGCTCACCGAGATCGCCTGGGAGCAGCAGCGCCTCCACGAGGCCCGCCGCTGGAGCGTCGTCGAGCTCATCAGCAACATCGACCTCGAGCGCCTCAGCGAGGGCGATCGAGTCCGGATCTGGAACGCCGGCCGGGCCGAGCTGACCACCAAGCCGGGCGCCGATCGGGTCGCTCGCCTCGCCGACGCCGAGTGCCGGCGCTGGCAGGGTGAGGACGACGTCGTCGCCGCGATCATGCAGGCCTGCGGCACATGGAGCCGCTATTGGAACGAGGAGGAGGCCCACCACGAGGTGGTCTTCAACCAGCTCTCGTCGTTCCTCGGCCTGCCCGCGATCCCCGACGTGGAGTTCATCGAGTACCGAAAGGTCTTCCCGGACGACGAAATGCTCCGCACCTTGACGCTCCTCGTTATCTCGGAGATCGTCGCCGCCGTCAACTACGGACAGTGCGCGATGCTGGCCGAGGACCCCGGGCTCCGGGCCCTCTTCAAGCAGGTCGCCGCCGACGAGATCCAGCACATGGGGTACTTCATCGCCTTCGCCAAGGGGCTGGTCGACAGCGGCGCCTATCAGGCCAAGGAGGCCTTCGCGGTCGCGCACTTCTTCATCCGCGAGGGCGGCGACCTCTACGGGGTCAAGCGCGACCGGATCGAGGAGCGCGACACCCACGTCAATTGGTGGGATCACCTCGAGCACGGCGACGTCAGCACGCCGGACGCGATCGAGCGCAAGCAGACGCTGATCTTCTCGGCCCTCAAGCGGATCACCGGCATCTCGGTCTCCTCGGTGGAAGAGGTCGAGGACACCTGGATGGACCTGGTCGGATGCTGATCGCCGTCGGCCACGACCTCCAGCTCGTCGCCGAGCTCGCGGGTCGCGACGACCTCCGTGAGCCCGACGTGATCTTCACCGCCGCCGAGTGCGAACGGATCGCCCGGAGCGCCGACCCGCTGCGCTCCCTGGCCGGCGCCTTCGCGGCCAAGGAGGCGCTCTTCAAGGCCCTGCCGGCGATCGACGGCGCCTTCTGGACCGACATGGAGCTGGTTCACGACCGCCGCGGCGCGCCCTCGCTGCGCCTCCAGGGCGCCCTGGCCGAGCGCTTCGAACGCGTCGGCTGGCGGGCGCTCCTCTCGATCTCTCACAGCGGCGATTACGCCTCGGCGGTCGTGATCGTCGACGGCGAGGCGCCGGTAGGAGCCCCCTGATGATCGCCCTCCGCGACACCCGCACGCCGCTCGTCGCTCGCCCCGGCGACCTCGACAGCCTCGGCCACGTCAACAACGCCGTCGTCCTCGAGTACCTCGAGGCCGGCCGCTGGGGCTGGATGGACGAGAACCGCCTCGCGCGGATCGACGCGATCGTCCCGGTGGTCTCGCGGATCGAGATCGACTACCGCCGCGAGCTCCGCTGCGAGCCGATCGTCGTCGAGACCGCGCTGGTCGAGCCGGAGGAGCTCGACGACGATCTCGCCTACCGCGCGGTCTTCCACCAGCTGGTCCGCGTCGTCCGCGACGGCGAGTCGCTGGTCGCCGCCGAGGCCCGGGTCCAGGTCGCGTTCCTCGACGCGCGCTCGCGCAGCCTCGCACCCGTCCACGAATTCATCGTAGCCGCCCAGGGAGCCCCAACATGACCACCGAGAGCACCACTCCGCCCCACGCCTCCTCCTCTGATCGCGCCGCCGGCTCGCCGGTGGTCGTCGACCCGCCCCGCTTCGTCGCCAGCACCGACGGGCATGAGCTCCAGCTCCGGGCGATCCGCCCGGCCGAGGCCGGCGAGGGTGAGGCGATCCTCTGCGTCCACGGCCTCTTCTCCGACTCGCGCTCGTTCCTCGGCGGCGGCGATCAGGGGCCCGCCCGCTTCCTCGCCGAGCGCGGCCACACCGTCTACCTCGGCGAGCTCCGCGGCCACGGCCGCAGCCGGGGCCCGGCGCCCCGCGGCGGCGGCTGGGGCTTCGACGCCTACGCCCGCGCCGACATCCCCGCGCTGATCCGCGCGGTTCACCTCGAGGAGGGGCGGCCGATCTACCTCTTCTGCCACTCGATGGCCGGCTACGCCGCCCTCGCCGGCCTCGCCCTCGATCCCGAGCTCCAGGGGATGGTCGCCGGCGTCGCGCTCCTCTCGAGCGCGGTCAACGACTACAGCGACGGCGGCCTCAAGAAGGTGGCGATGATCAAGCTCGGCGCGGTCCTCGGCGCGGTCCTCGGCCGCTTCCCGGCGAAGGCGCTGAAGATGGGCCCGAGCGACGAGCCCGGCCGGTTGATGCAGCAATTCGCCGAGTGGGCCCGGGACCGCTCCTTCCGCTCGGAGGACGGCTCGGTCGACTACTGGGAGGCGCTCGCCGAGGTGCGGGTGCCGGTCTTCGCCGGGATCGGCGAGGCCGATCTCTTCCACGCCTCGCCGGCCCGCGGCAAGCGGCTGGTCGAGCGCCTCGGCGGCGAGAACAAGACCTTCGTGGTCCTCGGCCGATCGAGCGGGCTCAGCCGCGACTTCGGCCACGTGGATGTCCTTCGGGGCAGGTCAGCGGAGGCCGAGGTGCTGCCGCAGATCGACGCCTGGATCCACGGCGTCGCTGGCCGGTGAGCGCCCCGCGGCGTCGGACGCCGCGCCGCGCCGAGATCTCCGTGAGGAGAGGTTGAATGGACCGAGCGCGCCGGGTCGAGCCCGGCGCGGCGGGCGGATCATCGACGGCGACGCCGGAGGGCGCCGCTCGCGATCCCGCCCGAGAGCCCCGCATGAGGACGAGATGCTCCACACCTACCGTGCCCTCTCTTCCGCCGACGCCGAGCGCGGCCTCACCTTCCTCGTCGGCTTCGACGCCGACGACCAGGGCGACGCCCGCTTCATCTCCTACGCCGAGCTTCGGCGGGCGATCGCGGCGGCGGCCCGCACCCTCGCGGCCGCAGGCGTCGACGCCGACGCGCGGGTGGTCTTGTCCTTCGAGACCAGCCCGGAGTCGATCGTCACCTTCCTCGGGCTCCTCGCCCTCGGCGCGCTCCCCCTCTCGATCCGGCCGGGCAGCGGCGCGAGCCACCGCGACTTCGTCGCCGCGGTCGCCGGTCGCTACGGCGCGACCCATGTCGTCGGCGTCGACGCGGAGACCGCCGCGTCCCTGGGCCTCCGCCTCCTCGCGCCCGCGCCGGTCGAGGTCGACGCGCCCGACGCGCTGCTCCCCGAGCACGGCCCCGAGCGCCTCGCCTTCGTCCAGTTCTCGTCGGGCTCGACCTCGTTCCCCAAGGGGGTGCCGATCACCCACGGCAACCTCGTCCACAACCTCCGGCTGATCGTCGAGAGCGGCGCCCAGGGGCTCGACGAGCGCGGGTGCTCGTGGCTGCCGCTCTACCACGACATGGGCCTGGTCGGCTCGCTCCTCACCTCGCTCTACGCCGGCACCGACCTCCACATCGCCCGTCCGAGCGACTTCCTGATGGGCCCGGTCGACTGGCTCCGCCACCTCTCGCGGAGCCGGACCTCGATCACGGTGATCCCCAACTTCGCGATCGACTACGTCCTCCGCTACCTCCGCGGCGACGAGGCCCTCGCCGGGATCGACCTCTCGGCGCTCCGCCACGTCTACCTCGGCTCCGAGCCGATCAACATCGACAACCTCGAGGCCTTCAGCCGCCGCCTGGCCGGCTTCGGCCTCCGCCCGGGGGCGGTGAAGCCCTGCTACGGGATGGCCGAGGCGGTGCTGATGGTCTCGTCGACCGGGGTGGAGGACGAGTACCGGGTGGTCGAGCGGCCCGGCGGGGTCCGGGCGATCTCGTCCGGCCGCGTCCACCCCGACTTCGAGATCCGGATCGTCGGCGAGGAGGGCGAGGCGTGCGCTGACGGCGAGGCCGGCGAGATCGAGCTCCGCGGCGGCTCCCTGGCCGGCGCCTACTTCGAGGACGAGCGCCGCTTCGCCGACGACGAGGGCTGGTACGCGACCGGCGACGTCGGCTTCGTCGACGGCGGCGCGCTCTTCATCAGCGGGCGCGCCAGCGATCGCTTCAAGATCAACGCTCAGAGCTACTTCTCGAGCGACTTCGAGCAGCTGGTCGAGGGCCTCGACTTCGTCCGCCCCCAGCGCTCAGCGGTCGTCCACTCCGAGGGCCGGGTGGTCGTCCTCGCCGAGGTCCGCCGCGAGGCGGTCACCGATCCGACGCCCCACCGCCGGGCGATCGTCGACCGGATCGACGCGGGGCTCGGCGTCAAGGTCGAGCTCGAGGACGTGCGCTTCATCCGTTCGGGGCAGCTCCTGCGGACCTCGAGCGGCAAGCTCCGGCGGCGGGCGATCGCCGAGGCCCTCGAGGCCGGGACGATCCGGTCGGCGATCTGAGCGGACGAGTGCCGCCGCTCCGCGAGGGCGCGGATGGTTGACGAGACGGGGCGCGGGCGCTAGTCGAGGGGGGTGCCGAGGGTCGAGGTAGCGACGCTGCTCCGGGCGCTCGACCGCCTCGACGCGCCGCTCGACGAGTGGCTGGTCGGGGTCGCCAGGGCGATCTACGCGGTCCGCCGCGGCCGTGACGGGGTCCGCCTCTTCGCCTACGAGGTCGAGCGAGCGGCGGGCGCGGTCCGCTCCCGCAACATCGCCACCGGCGACGACTTCGAGATGGATCCGGCGGCCTACAACGACGCGATGACGCCGGCGGGCCGGGTCGCGGTCTACCGCGCGGGCGCGCGCGTCGGCTTCGTCGGCGACTTCCTCCTCCGGCTGCCGGGGATCGCCGAGATGGTCCGCGGCGAGCTCGAGCGGCGCGACCTCGTCGAGGTCTTCAACGTCCACGCGGCCAGCGACGAGGGGGGCGTGGGGATCGTGATCCCGGCGCGCGAGCGCGGGATCAGCCCGCGGAGCGCCGAGCTCCTCGGTCGCTGCGCGGAGCAGCTGGCGATCGGCGTCCGCTTCCGCGAGGCGCTGGTCCGCGGGGTCGGCCCGGACGCCGCCCTCATGTCGCCCGCGGGCGAGGTCGAGGCGGTCGGCGAGCGGCTGGCGTCGACGACCCCGCGCGACGCCCTCCGCGAGCTGGTGCGCGCCCGCGAGGCGAGCCGAGGCGCGCGCGGCGGGGCGGGCGATCCCGAGGAGGGGGCGAGCTGGATCGGCCTCCTCCGCGGCGCGTGGTCCTGCGTCGATCTCTTCGAGGCCGACGGCCGCCGCCACGTCGTCGTCGCCCGGACCGCGCCGGCGCTGATCGACGAGCGGGCGCTGAGCGAGCGCGAGGTCGCGGTCGTCGAGCGCCTCACCGGCGGCGCGTCGGCAAAGGAGACGGCGATCGAGCTCGACCTCAGCGAGGCCGAGGTCTCGCGGACGCTGGCGCGGGCGCTCGCCCGCCTCGGCGTCCGCGATCGGGCGGCGCTGGTCCGCCTGCGGGCGCTCCTGGGGCGCTGAGGGGGCAGCCCTCCAGCGGCCCCATCGCCCAGGTCCCGGGGGCTAGATCCCGCTGACCTCGAGGAGCGCCTCGGTCGCGTCGGGCTCTTCGACCTTCACGACGCCGACGCCGGCGCAGTAGTACTTGTGCTCGTCGAGCTCGCGGTCGAGCGTCGAGGTGTCGTGGGTCTTGATGCACTCGCTGTAGGTGCCGGCGGGGACGGTCACCGAGAGGCCGACCGCGACGACCTCGCCGGCGTCCTCGGCCTCGCCCTCCTTGAACTCCTGGTAGTAGCGGTCGCCGTCGACGGCCGGGTGGGCCGGCATGACGAGCCCCGGGAGCGCGCCCTCCTTGCCCCACTCCCAGGCGCCGGCCTTGCTCACGCACTCGCCGGCCTCGAACTCGCAGGTGTCCTCGCCGAGGTACCAGACGTTGCCCTCGCTGTCCTGGGCGTACCAGTCCCAGGTGTCCTCGACGACCTCGCCGTTGACCGTGACGGTGTCGCGGACCACGACCGCGGTCACGCCGTTGACCACCCGGGTCTCGGGGAGGACGCTGACCTCGATCCGCTCGGTCCCGTCCTCGCCCTTCGCCTCGTAGACCCAGCGGGCGCCGACCGGCAGCGGGAAGTAGGGGTTGTCGACGCCGTCGACGAAGGTCGCGGCGGCGACGTCGGGGAGGCGGGGAGGCGGCCCGTCGTCGTGGGCGCAGGCGAGCGCCAGCGAGAGCGCTAGGGAAGCGGAGAGGACGCTTGGGGTGAGGAGCCGTCGCATCATGGTCAGGGGAGCATAGGCCCGCGCGATGAAGCGGTCATGAACGGCGCGCGAGGAGGCGCCGACCGAGGAGGCGGGCGGGCGACGCCGGGGCGGTCGCCGCCAGGACGTGCTTGGCGACCAGGGCGAGGGAGACCCCGAGGCTCGCGCGCTGGAGCAGCTCCGCGACCATCGGATTGTGCCAGTCGCTGAAGCGCATCCACGGCTCCTCCGGGAGCGCGCTGATCCAGGCGACGACGACGAAGAGGGCGATCGCCCGGGCCTCGACGTACCGGCTCGCGTCGCGGCCGATCATCAGGAGCGGCGCGCCGAGGTGGATGAGGGCGGCCGCGCTCCAGCGGCCGGTGACCTCGCCGGCCTCCGGGAGCGCGTAGAGGAAGGTGAAGTTCCAGAGGGTGTAGCCGATCACCCAGTGCCAGCCGAGCTCCCAGCGGAGCTCGTCGTCGCGGAGCCCGAGGTGGCGGGGGCCGGCCATCGCCAGGATCAGGAGGAGGCCCGCGAGCGGGTTCACCAGGTGGCCCTCGGAGCCCTCGCGCAAGCAGGCCTCGAGGATGTTGATCGCCAGCGCGAGCCAGAGGGCGCGCGAGAGCCAGGGCCCACGCGGTCGCAGCGAGCGGAGCGCGGCGATCCCCAGGGCGCCGATCGCCACCGAGAGGAGCTTGACCAGGACGAAGGGCCGCTGCTCGACCCCGAGGAGGAGCCAGACGAGCGAGAGCGCGGGGATCGATCCGGCGAAGAGGACGAGCCAGACCCAGATCGGCGCGCGGCGGATCGCGGCGCTGAGGGGGGTGACGACGGCGAGGCCGACGAGGATCCAGAGCGCTAGGGACATCGACATCGGCGGTGATCCGGCGGGTGCGGCGAGGGTAGCCCGGCTCGCCGCGCCTCCGCAGGATCGGCTATCTTCGGGTGGATGACGGGGCGCGCGGGCGAGCGGGGACGAGGCGACGGGCGGCGGCTCTGCGGGCGGGGGATGGTCGCGCTCGTCGGCGCGCTCGCCTGCTCCGCTCCGGCCGCCGAGGACGCGGCGCGGCCCAGGCCAGCGCGCCCGCGCCCGACCCGCGCTGGCCGAGCGCTGCGCCCGGGCGATCGGCCACGTCAGCGCGCTGGTCCGCGGGGTCGGCGAGATGAGCCCGCAGGAGGCCGCGATCGTCGCGGCGATCGATCAGGCGTCGCGGGGCCGCTGCGAGGGCGAGGGCTCTCGGAGGCCGAGCTCGCCTGCATCCTCGCGGTCGACGATCCGCGGGCCCTGGGGGCGCTCCGCGGGTGCCCGGCGATCGCCGCCCGGCGGCCGAGCTGGCTGGTCTTGCCGCCGAGCGCCGAGGAGCTCGCGGGGATCGAGGCCGCGATGGCGCCGCCCGCCGGTCCGATCCGCGGCCCCGTCGCCTTCACCCAGCTCGTCAGCGACGGCGTGACGACCTGCGGCCTCGACCCGGCGGGCGCGCGCTCGCCTGCTGGGGGAGCCGCGCGATCCTGCCTGAAGGGACAGGCTTCACCAAGATCGGCTGGGGCTGGCACCTCTGCGGGCTCGAGCGCGGCGCAGCGCTCACCTCCGCTGCGCGCCCGCCTCGCGACCGCGACGACCTCGCGGCCCTGCCGGGCGACGCGCTCGTCGACTTCGCGGAGGGGCCGCGGCACGGCTGCGGGATCCGGGCGGCCGACGGCGGCCTCACCTGCTGGAGCGAGGATCCCGAGGACGCGATCGCGCCGCCGGAGGGCGCCTACGTCGAGGTCGTCGCCGGGGTCGGCTACGCCTGCGCGCGGACGGCCGCCGGCGAGGTCCGCTGCTTCAGCCGCGGCGCCCCTCGGCCGGTGCCGCCGGGCGCTACAGCGCGCGCTCGCGGGGGCCTCTTCGCCGCCTGCGGCCTCGCGTCGAGGGCGGCCGGGTCCAGTGCTGGGACACCTCGCGCACCCACCTCGCGGGCGCGCGACCCAGCGGGCGCTGCGGGCCCTGAGCTGCGGCGAGCGCCACTGCTGCGGCGCCGGCCTCGACGACGGCGCGCTCGCCTGCTGGGGGAGACGCCGACCGACGAGGCGCCGCCGACGGGGCGCTTCGTCGCCGTCCTCGCGTCGTATCGCCACTCCTGCGCGGTCAGCGAGGGCGGCGAGACGATCTGCTGGGGGAGAACGACGCCGGGCAGCTCGGGGGTCCCGCGGCGGGTCGGCGAGCACGCCTGGCGCTCGCCGATTCCTGTCCTTCCGGGCAGGTGATCGAGGGCCTCACTCGGGGATGATCTGGGAGAGACGAAGGCGTCGCAGAAGGCGGCCGCGAAGGGGCCCTGCACGCCGTCAGGATCGCCCGGGACGTAGAGGTCGCCGTAGAGGACCGGCGGGTCGTCGGGGTTGTAGACGTCCCAGCTCCCGCCCGATCGTAGATCTCGAGGAAGGCCTCGTAGGAGGTGCCGTTGAAGTCGCGGGTGACCTCGATGAAGATCGGGCCCGCGCCGATCCACTCGTTCTCGTTGTAGCTCCACTCGGTGTAGGAGCGGATCGAGAAGTGGGCGCTGCTGTAGGGGCCGTCCTGCTTGGCCGCCGGGATGTCGACGCCAGCGTCGAAGATGTGGAGCGTCAGGGTGCTCCAGAGCGAGTCGCCGATCCCTCCCAGGCGAAGAAGGCGGTGGTCCCGTTGAAGGGGCCGAAGGGGGTCACGCCGGCGATCGCCGCGCTGTCGCTCCAGCCCTCCGGGCAGCCCTGGAAGAGCGCCTGGGGAGCGAGCAGTAGCAGTCGAAGGGGCAGGTCTCGCAGTCCTCCTCCGGGCTGCACCAGCCGTCACCGCACTCGCCGCCGCCGATGTCGGTCGGCGGCGGGCCGCTGGTCGAGACGGTCACCGAGGCGGCGCTGGTCGAGGTGGGGAGGCCTGTGGTCCCGGGGAGGGGCCGGTGGTGCTCGTCGACGCGGAGGTCGCGGAGGTCGCGGAGGTCGCGGAGGTCGCGGAGGTCGCGGAGGTCGCGGAGGTCGCGGAGGTCGCGGTGGTCAGGAGGGTCGCGGTGCCGGGATCGCCGGTGCCACTCGGTGCCCCACTCGGTGTCGCCGAGCGGCCCGATCCGTGCAGGCGAAGGCGGCGCAGGCGAGGGCGAGCACCAGGGCGGAGCGCGGCGTCGTGGGCATCGACCCATCGTAGTGCGAGGTCTGCAAATTGTCGCCCGCCGCCGCCTCCTCCGGCTCCAGGAGGAGGCGGGAGGCGGCCCCTGGGCGGTATCGCTCCCCCGCCGGGCGCAGGATCATGAGGTCCGCGGGCTGCTGTGGCACGATGGGGCGGCGCGTGACGAAGGCCCCGAGGAGAGGAGAGCGACGAGCCGAACGGGCTCCTCGATCGCGTGATGCGACACGAGGGTCGCGGCGGTGCAGTGGCGACGATCCTGGTGGTCGTCGGCCTCGTCGGCATGCTGATCGGCGGGGCGGGGTGGCGTCGATCGTGCGTCAGCCGTGGGAGCTCGACGCGCGCGCGCCGGTGACGACGAGCGTCGAGCGAGTGCGGGCCCTTCACCGGCGCGGTCTACACGATCGAGGTCGCGGGGTCGCGACACACGCGTGCGGCGGCGGCGATCACAAGTGCGGGGAGGGCGGGTCGAGGTCGCCTACGCGGCGGACGACCCGTCGCGCTGCCGGGTGGCGGCGAACGTCGATCGCCTGAGCCGCTACGAGGAGCGCTGATCGCCGGGCTCTTCTGCATGTTCGCGCTCCTCTTGATCGCGGGCGCGGCCTATCGACGGAGCGAGTCGCTGCGGATCGCCGACCTGGCCGACGGGGCGGCGATGCGTCAGGGCCAGCGCGCGCGCCTGCGGGCCTTGTCGGCGGCGGCGTTGCTCGCCGCGATCGTCGCCTCGAACGTCTCGGTGATCGTGACGCTCCTCGGCGATCGCCCCTGAGCGCCGCTCAGAACATCACGCCGTGATCGCGGGGGAACTCGATCGGGCCGGCGTCGGGGTCGCGCGCAGCGGGGTCAGGTCCTTGGCGGCGAGCGGCTCGCCGAGCAAGCGCTCGACGTGCTGGCGATCGAGCCCGCCCCACTCGAGCCACTGGTACTCGGGCGCGTCGAAGGGATCGTGCAGCAGGTAGGCGCGGCCGTCCGCCTTGACGCGCTCGGCGACCTGCCGCCAGCCGCTCGCGGGAGCGGGACGCAGCGGGGCTCGCCGTCGTCGTCGAAGGTGAAGAGCCACGGTTGGCTCTCGTCGTCACCCGTCGCCTGATCGGCGAAGCGCTCGGCGAAGCGCGCCCGCGAGGCCGAGGACCTTCATCTCGAACCAGTAGGCGAAGGTGCTGCGGGGCATGGCTCGATCATCGTCAGGCGGGCTCGCCGGGACAAGCTCGGGGATCAGCGGCGGCCGGGAGGGGGAGATTCGCGATCGTGGGCTCGATCAGGGGCGCCGATCAACCGGGCGGGTCGTCGAAGTAGACGAAGATCAGCGACGCCGACGGCGGGTCATGGTCCCCTCGTGGGTCGAGACGATGCGGTCGTGGCCGCCCTCGCCGTCGATCTGGGCCCAGCCGCCGAAGCGGCCGCCGAACGTGAGCCCCCGGGGCGCGGCGGCGAAGGAGAAGCCGGCCTCGCTCCCGTCGACGACGACGGGCTCGGTGTCGACCTTGCCGTAGATCACGTGGACGCGCTCGTCTACCGGCGCCTCCCAGTCCCAGCTCCCGGGCTGTCGACGAGGGCGATGTCGCCGAGGCCGTCGCCGTCGAGGTCGGGAGCGCGGCGAGCGCGACGATCTCGATCTCGCGATTCGGCGCCGCGAGCGTGACCGAGAAGCCGGCGCCGCTGGCGAGGTCGTCGGGGATGACGACGGGCGCGGCGCTCGTCTTGCCGAAGACCACCGCCGCGTCGCCGGAGCCCTCGACGAGGAGGACGACGTCGTCGAGAGGCCGTCGCCGTTGACGTCGCCGCCGCCCACCAGGATGAAGTCGGGCGCGCTCCTGGAGATCGTGAAGCCGGCGAAGGTCGCGGGATCCCCCTCGAGGAAGAGGAGCCCGTGGAGATCGGGCCCGCCGAAGATCACGTGGGCGGCGACCTCCTCCCCGAGGCCCTCGAGGCCGCTCGACGAGGCCTCGATGATGAGGTCGTTGATCCCGTCGCCGTTGACGTCGGCCGCGGCGACCTCGGTGGAGGAGAAGCCGTCGATGATGAACCCGCCGATCTCCGCCTCGGAGATCGGCGACGGTGATCTCCTGCGGATCGGCGGCGCCGTAGATCACGTCGATCCGCAGGACGCAGCAGTGGCCCTCGACGACCGCCAGATCGGCGAAGCCGTCGCCGCTGACGTCGCCGAGCGGCGTCATCCAGCCTCAGGTGTCCGGGACCGCGTAGAAGCGCCGCCCTCCGCCGGCGCGATGTCGGAGAGGTGGACGGAGTGGATCTCGGGGCCGCCGTAGACCACGAAGACGTCGGGGAAGCCCTCGAATGAGTCCCCGTAGCCGCCCTGACCGGCCATCACGAAGATGTCGTCGAAGCCGTCGCCGTTGACGTCGCCGCCGGGCTTGACGACGAGATCGTCCCCGCTCGCGTCGCCAACCTCGATGACGATGCCCTGGCTCGGGACCAGCTCGGCGAGGCGCACCTCGGCCGCGTCGGGCTTGCCGAAGACGACGTAGGCCGGCCCGCCGTCGGTCTCGACGAGGATGTCGTCGAGGCCGTCGCCGTTGACGTCGCCGCCGGGCTTGCCCTCCGCGCGATCACCGTCGACGGCGCCGCAGATCGCGAAGCCGGGAACGTCCGGCGGCGCGTCGAAGCAGGGCGCTGACTCGCCGGAGTCGGTCTCGCCGGAGTCGGTCGCGCCGGAGTCGGTCGCGCCGGAGTCGGTCTCGCCGGAGTCGGTCGCGCCGGAGTCGGTCTCGCCGGGCGCCCCGCCGCAGGAGAGGAGCGACGTGAGGAGGACGCCTCCGCACACGAGGCCAAGTGCGACTCTCGATGCAGCGACCACCATACCTCACGCTACCCTGTCATCCCCGGCGAAGCCACGGAGATCTGGCGATCGGAGGTCGCGCGCTGGAGCAGGAGGCCGAGATTCGCGCGAGACCCTCGGCGTCCTGGAGCCGGCGGGGTGCGAGGCGAAGACACCGCCAGGCGGGTCGCGGTCTAGACCCCGCCGACGACCCCGAGCTCCTCGAGGAAGGGCAGGAGCGCCGGCCGCTCGGCGATCCGCGAGAGGGTGACCTCGGGGGTCGGCGTTCGGGCGAGGGCCTCGCTCACCGCGGCCCTCGCCGCGTCGACCTCGCCGAGCCCCACCCGGATCTCGGCCTCGACGACCGCCGCCGAGACCAGGCTGAGGCGGAGCTGATCGGAGAGCTCGCGCCCCTCGGTGAGCGCCCGCAGGCGCCCCAGGTCGTCGAGCGCGCGCCGGGGCTCGCCGAGCTCGTCGAGGAGCTCGGCCCGGCGCTGGAGGGCGATGAGCTCGATCCAGAGGAATTCGGGGTGATCCGAGGCCATCTGGCCGAGGCGCGGGAGCCCGTTCAGGAGGAGCTCGCGGGTGGTCGGCTCGTGGGGGTGCTGGATGATAGCGATGTAGTTGGCGACCAGCGTGAGGGCGGCGTAGCGATCGCCGAGCACCGGCTGGAGGAGCGGCCCGAGGGGCGTGGAGACGAGGGCGGCGACCCCCTCGAAGAGCGCCTCGTCGTCGAGCTCCGCGAGCGGCGCGAGGGCGGCGATCGCCGCGTCGAAGCGCTGGCGCTCGGCGAGCGCGAGCGCGAGGAAGGCGATGTCGGTCGCGCTCGGCTCGTCGAGGTCGCGGAGGACCTCGATCGCCCGCTCGGGGGCGCCGTCGGCGAGGAGGCGGCGCCCCACGGACGCGCCCCCCGGGTCGGCGGCGGGCGCCCCCACCCGGAGGCCGACGAGCTCGATCTGGGAGATCGCCGCGCCGAGGATCGTCATCTGCCCGTGGGCGTTGGCGAGGGCGCCGATGTCGAGGTAGAGGGGGCCGCTGGGGAGCTCCTTGATGTCGCGGAGGCGCTCGCTCATGGCCCGCTCGTCGGCGAAGAAGCAGCCCTGGCGGCCGCCTATCGGCGAGTAGGCGAGGGTCATCCGCAGCCGCCGCGGCCGGCTCAGCGGCACGTCCCGCTCGCTGGCGATCGACTGGCTCTCACAGAAGTCGACGCGGTTGTAGATCTCGGCGCCGCCGATCGTCGCCAGGCGGCCGAAGAGCGGCCAGCGCCCGTCGCCCTGGCGGAGGCCGACGGCGAGCTGGCTGTTGAAGCCCATCCGCTCGACCTCGATGTCGACGCTGATCACGATCGGCCCGCCGTCCCACTCGACCGGGAGGCTCGCCCAGGCCTTCGGCGCGTCGCGGGCGTCGATCTCGAGGCGCCGCGTGAGGGGATCGCGGCGGAGGATCCCGGCGCCGGCGAGCTCCCAGGCCGGGTCGAGGGGGCCGTCGAAGGTGATCGTCGTCCGCCGCCCGTCGTCGGCGACGGCCGCGAGCTCGCTCGGGTGGAAGGGCTCGACGCCGTCGGCGCCCGCGGTCATCGCCCCGCCGCCGGCGCGGAGCCAGGCGCTCGCCGCCTCGCGGAGGTCGCCGAGGCGGGCGCGGTAGAGGGCGGCGCGGCGGCGGAGCGCGTCGCCGTAGGAGGCCGTCCGCGACGCCCCCTCGAGGGTGGCGATCGCCGGGCGGAGCTCGCCGGCGCGGGCGTAGAGCTCGCTCGCCCGGGCCTCGATCGCCGCCCTCGTGTCTGTCTCTTGGACCAGCCTGGCGATGTCGAGGAGGGCGTCGGCGGCGATCCCCGGGACCCCGAAGGCGGCGAGGCGATCGGCGCGGCGCCAGGGCTCGTCGAGGTCGCTGGGGAGGAGCGGCGGCGGACGGCGCGGCGGCGTGGGCTCGGCGGCGCGGAGCGGGAAGCGGCCGTCGCCGACCCCGAGGAGCCAGAGCTCGTCGTTCGAGCTGATGATCAGCTCGGCCGCCGGATCGCCGTCGACCTCGACGATGTGCGGGCGCGCGGCGTCGGCGAGCCAGCGCTGGGCGAAGGATCCGTCGCCCTGCTGCTGGAGGATGAGGAGCGACTTGTGGAGGCCGCCCTGGGAGATCATCGCCACCAGGTCGGAGAGGCCGTCGCCGTCGAGGTCCCCGCTGATCACGCCGTCGATCTGGAGGGTCTCGCGCGCCGGCCCGATCCCGAGGAAGCCGGCGAACTCGAGCCCCTCGTCGCCGGCGCGGGCGAGGTAGATCCCCGGCGGCGGGCCGGTGTGCGGGGGCTCGGGGAAGAGGACACGGTTCGGCCAGCTCTCGTCCTTGGCGAGCGCGAGCCAGCGGCCGCCGTCGCCGCGATCGATGGCCGCGATCGAATTGACGTAGCCGGTCTCGAGGCGGCCGAGGAGCTCGCGCCGGCCGCCCTCGCCGATCCGGAAGGCGCGGACGTCGTAGGTCCGCCAGGGGCCGACCGCGAGCGCGAGCTCGTCGCCGGGCTCGCCGTCGAGGTCGGCGATCGTCAGGGCGCGGACGTCGGAGGCGATCGCGTTGAGCGAGGGATCGATCGGCTCGGCCGGCGCGTCGCCGATCGTCCCCGCGCGCGGGAGCTTGACGACCACCGCGCCGCGCGGGCTGGTGGTGGCGATGTAGACCTCGTCGAGGCCGTCGCCGTCGAGGTCGCCGGCGATCGTCCGGTTGTGGGGGGTCGGCAGCTCGCCGCGCCAGCGCTCGACGATGAGCCCGCCCTCGTAGCCGAGGAGGAGGTGGTGCTTCTCGGTCGCCGCGAGGATCAGCGGCCGCTCGCGGACCAGCGACGCCGACCTCAGGCCCTCGGGGAGGAGGAGGGTGCTCCGCTCGCCGCCGGGGAGGCGGACGATGTCGAGCTGCCGCGGCGGATCGGCGAAGTGCTGGAGGTGGACGAGCTCGACCCGGCCGTCGCCGTCGACGTCGAGCGCGATGATCTCCTCCTCGAGCTTGCCGAGGTGGGTCGCGGGCGCGAGCGCCTCGAGGAGGCGGCGGGCGGATCGCTGATCCTCGCTCGCGCGCTCGCCGAGCCCGTCGATGATGTCGATCGCCCCGGCGAAGTCGCGGAGGTAGATCGCGACGTCGAGGCGGAGGCTGGCGACCTCGGGCTCCGGCGCCCCGCCGCGGTCGTCGCCGAGCGCCTCGACCAGCGGGATCAGCGGATCGAAGTCGCGGCGCTCCTGGAAGAGCGAGGCGATCGCCAGGAGCGTGCGGCGCTCGAGGGCGGCCGTCGGCGCCGCGGTGTAGGCGCTGGCGAAGGCGGCCATCGCCGCCTCGCTCGATCCCTGATCGTAGAGGCGGCGGCCGCGGGCGAGCCAGGCCTCGGAGAGGGCGACGGTGCCGCGGTGCTCGGGGTCCTGGGCGAAGGCGTTGAAGGCCGCCTCGGCGTCGTCGAGGCGGCGCTCGTCGAGGAGGGCGTCGATCGCCGCGGCGCTCTGGCGCCAGCGCTCGGCCGCCCGGGCCTCGCGGGCCTCGTGGGCCATCCGCGCGCGGAGCTCGACGATCGTCACCGGCAGGGCGGCCGCGACCGCGCTGAGGAGGACGAGGAGCGCCCCCCAGCGGAGCCAGCGGCGGCGGCGGGCGATCGGGTCGTCGGCGAGCGCGGCCAGGAGCGCGCCCATCGTCGGCCAGCGGGCGTCGGGGTCGACCGCGAGGCCGCGGAGGAGCACGCGGCGGAGCCAGGGGGGCACCTGCGCGCCGGCGGGGGCCGGCTGCACGCGGCCCGTGGTGACCGCCCGCTGGAGCTCGTCGAAGGTCTCGCCGCCGAAGGGGCGCTCGTCGTAGAGCGCCTCGTAGAGCGCGACGGTGAAGGCGAAGACGTCGGTGCGGGCGTCGGTCGGCGCGGCGAGGTGCTGCTCCGGCGCCATGTAGGCCGGGGTCCCGAGGAGGGTGCCGGCGACCGTCATCTCCTGGTCGAGGCGCGAGAGCGAGTCGCGGTCGAGCTCGCCGCTGGTCGCCGGCTCGGGGGCCCCAGCCTCGCCGTCGACGACCCCGCGGGCGAGGCCGAAGTCGAAGACCCGGATCCGGCCGTCGTCGCCGACCATCGCGTTCTCCGGCTTGAAGTCGCGGTGGATCAGGCCGGCGGCGTGGGCGGCCGCGAGGCCCTCGCCGGCCTGGCGGAAGACCGCGAGGATCTCGGCGGTCGACCTGCTCTGCTCGCTAAGCCATGTCCGAATGGTCATACCCGTGATGAACTCCATCACGATGTAGACCGCGTCCTCGAAGACCCCGACCTCGTGGACGGTGACGACGTTGGGGTGGGAGACCCGGGCGAGCGCCTGGGCCTCGCGGAGGAGGCGCTCGGAGGCCTCGTCGTCGGCGTCCGGGTCGCGGAGGAGCTTGATCGCGATCTTGCGGTCGAGGTGCTCGTCGTAGGCGGCGTAGACGACCCCCATGCCGCCGCGACCGAGGCGGCGGAGGATCAGGTAGCGGTTGATGTGGGTCGGCAGCGACTCGTCGTCGTCGTCGTCGTCGTCGTCGCCGGCGGCGATCTCGGCGACCAGCGCCTCGGTCAGCGAGCCCAGGCGATCGCCGAGGGAGGCGAGGCCGTGATCGCTGCGGAGCGCGGCCCGGCGGCTCCAGGTCGCGGCCGAGGGCGAGGGGGTCGCCAGGAGGTCGCGGAGGCGGGGGCGCGAGCCGGCGCTGCCGCTGCCGCCGCCCCGGGTCATCGTCGAGAGCGCGTCGAGCTCGTCGTCGTCGTCGTCGGCGGCGTCGCGGAGGGGCGCGCCGCCGCGGGTGACGACGAGCTCGTCGTCGCCGTCGCCCTCGCCGCGGGCCGAGATCCGGGTGACGCCGAGCTCGTCGTCGGCGCTCGGGCGCTCGCGCTGCGAGACTCGAGTGGCGCCGAGGTCAGCGGTCGGCGGCGGGCGCTCGCGCGGGGAGATCCGGGTGGCGCCGAGGTCCTCGCCCGGCGGATCGCGGTCGACCGCGGGGCCCGGGTCGCGGGGGGAGAGGAGGGTCTGGCCATGGCCCTCGCGGCGCGGTCGCGGGGTCTCGGGCGGCGTCGCCGCGGTCTCGCCGAAGGGATCGAGGGGGCGCTCGCTCGGTGCCCGCGCCCCGGCGGGGGTGTCCTCGCCTCGCCGATTTGATCGCGGGGTCTCCACCTCGCCTCGCACTCCGCCTGCGCCAGCGTAGCAAGCCGCGGCTGCGCCTCGCTACGCCGGCGCGGGTCGGGATCCGATCCGCGCGCCGCCGCGCGCCGGGTCGGGAGGCCGCTCGGAGTCGCGCGCCGCGGGTGCGGCGAGAGCCCTCGCTAGGACGTCAGGACGATCAGCAGGAAGCCGACCCCGAAGGTGACGATGTGGTTGGCGACGAGGAGCGCGATCAGGTCGCCCCCCTGCCCGCGCCAGAGCGGATAGGTCAGCCCCAGCACCAGCGGGAAGGCGACGTGGACGACCACGAGGGTGATCGTCGTCGTCCCCTCCCAGGCGCGGCCGAGCGCCCAGATGAGGAGGGGCAGGAGCGCGTGGATCGGGATCGTGTAGCGGGCGAGGGAGAGCACGCGGAGGGCGGGCGGCGCCTCGCCGCCGGGCGGCGCCTCGCCGAGCGGCGCGCCCACGGCCTCGGCCGGCAGCGCCGACGCGACCTCCGAGATCGCGGCCCGCGGGGTCGTGTCGTCGATCGCGTCGACCGCGTCGATCGCCGGCTCGGCGGGGGCCTGCATCGCTCGAGGATCGTCCCGCCGGGCCGCGGCGGCGCGGAAAAGCCTGCGCTCAGGCGAGCGCGCGGCGGCGCCGTCGGGCGCTCGCGCCGACGAGGAGGAGGAGCCCGAGCGCAGAGCCGCTGGCGGGCGTCGAGCGGCAGCCGCAGCCGCCCTCGTCGAGCCCGGGATCCTCGCCCGCGCCGCTGGTCGCCCCCGCGCTCGCGCCCCCGCTGCCGTCGCCGCCGCTCCCGCTCGCGCCGCCGGTGGCGCTGGAGTCGGTGCCGCCGCCCGAGGCCCCGCCGAAGGAGCCGGCGCTCCCCGCCGAGTCGGTGCCGCCGGAGCCGGTGCCGGAGTCGGTGCCGCCGGAGTCGGTGCCGCCCGAGTCGGTGTCGCCGCCTGGGATCTGGGTGTGCTCTGCGACCATGTCCCAGAGGTCAGGGTCGTTGCCGTCGTAGTTGAGCGCCCAGAAGCCGATCCCGAGGGCGCCCTGGTCGAGCGACCAGGTGATCTTGTCCTCGATCGACTCGGCGTCGTCGTACCAGGTCTGCGAGAGCGCGTCGGCGAAGTAGTAGGGGGTGTGGGTGACCTCGTCCCAGTGGCGGCCGTAGGTCGCGGCCTCGACCACCGCGTCGGCGTAGACCAGCGACTTGCCCTTGCCGGTCGCCTCGCCGGGGACGGAGTTGTCGACGCTCGGCCAGCGCATCCCGTAGAGCGGCAGGCCCATGATGATCTTGTCGGCGCCGATCCCCGTGCCGAGGTAGTCGTTCATCGACCACTCGAGGCTGTACTTGCTCCACGGGGCGCCGCCGTGGAGCGGCGCGTTCGGCCCGGGGTCGCCGCCCGACCAGTGGAAGTTGTAGCCCATGATGAAGAGGGCGTCGGCGGCCGCGGCGAGCTTGGGGTAGTGGTAGGCCTGGTTCCAGTCGATCGGCGGGGTCGCGACGGTGACCTCGGGGACCGCCGCCTTCAGCTCCTCGACGAAGGCGACGAGGTCGAGGATGTTCTCCTGGGCCATCCCCTCGAAGTCGACCGAGACCCCGTGGGCGCCGGTCGCCTCGACCATCGCCTTGAGCTCGCCGATCGCCAGCGCCCGCTTCGCCGGATCGGGGAGGACCGCGCCCATCGTCGCCTTGTCGAAGCAGATCACGGTGATGTGGATCTTGACCCCGTAGGGCTCGGCGAGCGCGAGCGCCTCGTCGATCACGTCGGTGACCAGGTGCTGGTTCTTGAGGGCGCCGGTCGCCGTCATCTCGACGTCGAAGAGGGCGACGTGGGTGAGGCGATCCCAGGGGAGGTCGGCGACGCTCCCCGCCCAGTAGGCGTAGTAGCCGTAGACCCACTTCGAAAAGGTCGCCGGCGTCGGATCGAGCGCGCGGCCGCGGCGGTGGAGCGGCGCCGGCCGGAGGGCGGCGTGCTCGGCGTGGATCCCGGGGGCGGCGCTCGGCGAGGCGAGGACGAGCGCGGGGGCGAGGGCGGCGGCGAGGAGCATCGCCGGGACGCTACGGCAGCGGGCGAAAGCGCGCAAGGGCACGGGGGGCGCTGAAACACGCGTGCTGACGCGGTATCGACGAGGCCCGGCTAGACCTCGAGCGCGTCGACGTCGAGGTCGAGCGACTTGAGGCGGCGATAGAACGTCGCGCGGCCGATGCCGAGGAGGCGGGCGGCCTTCGAGCGGTTCCCGCCGGCGCTGCGCAGCGCGGCGAGGAGCGACTCCCGGCCCTGGTCGTCGCGCTCGGCCGCTGGCGCGGGCGGGCTCGCGGTCATCCCCTGGAGCTCCGGCGGGAGGGCGTCGGCGTCGACGAGCGGGCTCCGCGTGTGGATCACCGCGTGCTCGATCGCCGCCTTGAGCTCGCGGACGTTGCCCGGCCAGCGGTGGCCCTGGAGGCGCCGGAGCGCCGCGGGCGTGATCCCGCGGATCGTCTTGCCGCCGGTGACGCGCGGGTCGGCGAGGAAGCCCTCGACCAGCGCCGGGATGTCCTCCATCCGCTCGCGCAGCGGCGGGACCCGGACCCTGGCGATGCGGATCCGGTAGAGGAGATCCTCGCGGAATTCCCCGGCCATGGTCATCGCCTCGAGGTCGCGGTGGGTCGCCGCGAGCACCCGGGCGTCGACCTTGCGCGGGTGGGTCTCGCCGACGCGGACGACCTCGCGCTCCTGGAGGACCCGCAGGAGGGAGCGCTGCATCGAGAGCGAGATGTCGCCGATCTCGTCGAGGAAGATCGTCCCGCCCGAGGCGCTCTCGAAGAGCCCAGGCTGATCCCGCGTCGCCCCGGTGAAGGCGCCCTTGACGTGGCCGAAGAGCTGCGAGGAGAGGAGCGTGTCGGTGAGCCCGGCGCAATTCACCGCGACGAAGGGGCCGCGCCGGCGCGCGCTCGTCTGGTGGATCGCCCGGGCGACCAGCTCCTTGCCGCTGCCGGTCTCGCCGCGGATCAGCGCCGTCCACTCGCCGGCGGCGACCTGCTCGATCGCGAGGAGGAGCTCGCGCATCACCGGCCCGTCGCCGAGGAGGTCGTGGGGGCCGCGCTTGCGATCGCCGGCGCGCCTCGACGGCGCCTCCACCGGCGGGCGGGCGGCGAAGCGGAGATCGATGGTGTCGCCGCCGAGCTTGCGGTTGCGCTCGGCGAGCCGCTCCGCGACGATCAGCGCCAGGCTCCCGTAGAAGCGGCCGGTCATCGCCGGGTCGGCCGCGAGCGCCGCCCTCAGGCGCTCCGGGCGGATGCAGAGGTAGCGACCCGGGACGTCGAGCACGACGTTGGCGGTGGCGGTCTGGCCGCTGAGCAGCGAGATCTCACCGATGCACTCGCCCGGGCCGATGGTCGCGACCACCCGGCGCTCGCCGCCCTCGTCGAGCCGCACGCTCGCGCGCCCCTCGAGGAGGAGGATGAGACCCTGATGCGCGGTCCCCTCGCGCACCAGCGTGGTCCCGGCGGGCGCGTCGATCTGGCTCGCGGAGCGGAGGAGCGCCTCGCGGTCGCGCTCGGTGAGCAGGCGTAGTTGCTCGAGCATCTTTCGCGTCGCCGCATGGTAGCAGGAGCGCCCGTCGGTCGCGCTGGCCTGCGCTGAGGAGGTCCACGTCCGCGTGGTGGAGCGAGGGGGCCGTCGTCGGCGAGCTCGCGGCTGCCCCGGCCGCGGTGATGGTGCGCCAGCTCCGAGGCTCCGCGGGCCCTCCATGATCACTCGCCGTCGACATGGAGCGCCGCGAGCTCGGCCTGCCCGGCCACCACGTCCTCGACGAACGCGCGCTGCTGAGGGTCGCGGAGGGCCTCGGCGACGAGCTCGCGGGCGGCCGCCGCGTCGCCGCTTCGCGCGGCCTCGGTCGCCTCCCTGAGCAGCAGCATGGCTCGGTCGTAGCGCAGGCGAGCCGGATCCGCGGCGAGGGAGCGCTCGCGGTAGGCCCGGGCCTCGGCGTAGTCGCGGCGCGCCTCCGCGGGTCGACCGAGGATGGAGTTGAGGCTGGCGCGGAGCTCGAGGAGGGAGCTGCTCCTCTGGGGCTCTTCGCCGGGATCGGGTCGGTAGTCCTCGAGGGCACGGTGGAGCTGCGCGCCGACCAGGGGATCGTATCGCCGGGCCCTGAAGGCGACCGAGAGGGTCTCGACGAGGCGCCAGCGCAGCGCGGCGGGCTCCTCGAGATCGCCCAGGAGCGCGAGCATGTCGCTCGGCCTGCGGCGGAGGAGGAGGCCGAGGCCGCCCGCGATCGCCTCCCGTCGCTCGGGATCCCCGAGCCACGCGCCCAGGAGCTCCCGCGCCTCCCCCGTGCGGCCGAGGTAGATGAGCGCGTAGAGCCGCCAGAGGGCGCGCTCGGCCTCGGGCACCGAGGCCGCAGGGGCGGCGTCGAGGGTCGCGAGCGCGCCGACATGATCGCCCTCGACGAGGGCCATCCGGGCCGCGCGGAGGGGTTGGGCGTCGCGGGCCGCGTCGATCCTCGCCCCGATCACGGACACACGGTGGAGCGCGGCGGAGACCAGCGGCGCGCCGGCGATGATCGGGAGGGTCGCAATTTGCACCTCGCCGCGAGCGAAGTGCCGGGCGAGCTCCGCGGTCGCGTTCTCGCGCCTGTAGACGAGCTCGACCCCGTCGCCGTCGACCACGGTGCAGGTCAAGATCCCGGGCGCGGGTCGGACCACAGCGCGGAGTCGAGTGCGCCCGAGCGGCTGCGGGTGGCTGAGGTCGATCGGGATGACCGATCGGATGACGTGGCTGCCGGTGACGCACTCGATCTCGTAGTCTTGCCCGCTCTGTCCCCCCCTTGCGATGATGTTGATGGCCAACGCGCGGCCCTCGCTCGCCGCCGAGGCGAGGCTTACCGAGAGCTGCCCGCCCCACTCGATCCGGCGGACGTCGACGTCGAACTCGAGGATGAGGTCGCCCTCGTGCGCCGCGATCGGCAGCGACGCGATCGTCCCTGCGATCGTCGACTCGACCTCGAGGGCCTCCGCGAGGGCGTCGCGGGCGAGGGCGATCGGGGCGTGGATTCGCCAGGCGGGGTCGAGGGGGCGGTCGAATCGGAGATCGACGCGGTGGGCGAGGTGCGCCTCGAGCTCGGCGCGCGCGCGGGCGACGAGCTCGCCCGCCGATGTGGTCGGCAGCTCTTCGAGGAGGACGCGCAGCGCGTCGACATCTCCCCGCGAGGAGAGCGCGTCGATCGCCGCCGCGCTGGCCTCCTTGGCGAGCGCCGGGTCAGCCGCGGCCCGGGCGAAGAGCGCGGCCGCTGCACCGTCGTCGTGGAGGAGGCGGCGGTACTCCGCCGCCTGGAGGGTCGCCCTAGCGGCGACCCCCTCGTCGGTCGCGGTCGCGCTCTCGGCGAGCGCGACGAAGGCGTCGGCGGCGTGCTCCTGGAGCCCCATCTGCGCGAGCTCGCTGGCGTGCTCCCAATTGTCACGCCACTCGTCGGAGCCCTCCGGCGGCGGGGCGACGCGGATCCCCGCGATCGGCGCGGGGATCCGCTCCGAGCCCGCGCCGATCACCCAGACGCGCTCGCGGGTGGAGACCACGAGCTCATCGTCGCCGTCGCCGTCGAGATCGCGGATCGCCAGCGGGACGACGCCCGCGAGCGGGAGGACGTCGAAGTCGCCGTCCTCGCCGAGGCTGAAGACGAGGCTGGCGCGCGGGAACTCGAGCTCCTCCTCGCCGAGGGGTTGGGCCGCGACCGCCTCGTCGATGCCATCGCCGTCGAGATCGCCGACGAAGAGCACGCGGTAGAGTCGCCCTGATGGCCCCGGGAGCGCGGCGTAGCTGCTCCGCACGAGGGCCTCGCCCTCGAGCCGGAGGAGGTGGAGCCCGAGCGCCTCGCCCGGCGCGCTCGAGGTGCTGATGCTCAGCGCGGCGATCTCGATGCCCCTCGGCCCGCGAAGGGGCGCGACGAAGACGTCGCCGAGGCGGGCGCGCGCGCGCGAGGTGAGCTCGTCGCTGGCGCGCTCGCGGCCGAGCACATGGACCTGGTAGGCGTTCCAGGGGCCGAGCCCCGCCACGAGCTCGCCGACGCCGTCACCGTCGAGGTCGGCGGCGAAGAGCGAGGTGATGTCGGATCGTTGCGCGTCGAGGCTCGGCGCCGAGGCCCGCGTCGACCACGAGCCGTCGGCGCCGGGGATCACCTCGACGAGGTGACGGCTGTAGGGGCCGGTGCCGAGGAAGAGCTCGCGGATCCCGTCGCCGTCGAGATCCGCCGAGGTCGCGACCGCCGCGTCGTCCTTGACCCGCGTGAGCTCCTGGAGCTCGGCGCCCTCCGCCTGGAAGAGCACGATCTCGCCAGCGGCAGGGTCGTGGGCGGAGTAGCGAGCGGGCTCTCCCGGGCCGGTAGCGACCGCCCCCCAGAAGTTGTAGCGGCCGCCGTGGATCCCGAGGACCGGTAGGTCGAGCGCTGCGTCGACCCGAACGAGCTGCGCGCCGCCATCGCTCGTCGCGTTGTAGAAGGCCAGCTCCGTCGCGTCGCCCCGGTCTCCCGCGACCCAGCCGCCGAACGCGGTCTCGGTGCGATGCGCCGGCGTCATCGCGGCGACGAGCCGGGCGAGCCGGCGCCGCCGCGGCGACTCGGGGAGTCGCTCGATCGCCGCCGCCGCGCCCGCGAGGTCGAGTCGGCTGGTCGCCGCGACGATCTGGGCGTCGCGGAGCTCCGGGTCGGCGAAGGCCTCGGGGGCGCGGTCCTCAAGGACCCGGGTCGCCTCGATCACCCGATGCCAGCGGTAGTCTGCGCGAAACGATCGGAGGAGCGACCGGAGGGCCTCGATCTCGTGCTCAGGCGCGGTCGCCACCGCGAAGCTCGCCGCCGACGCGGCGAGGGCCGCCTCGTGCTCGCCGGCGTCCTCCGCCCGCCGGGCGCGGTGGAGCCAGGCGAGGGGGAGGGCCGCGGTGCCGTGGTTGTCGGGGCTGCGGACGAAGGCGTCGAAGATCGCAGCGGCGCCGACCGGATCGCCCTCGTCGACGAGCTCGGCGACCCGCGCCTCCATGCGATCGAGGCGCTCGGCCGCGGACAATTCGCGCCGGCGCTCGGTCCAGAGGGTCCAGGCGGCGCTCGTGAGGTAGATGAGGAGCGCGCTCGCGAGCGTCGCCAGGGCGAGGCGCGCGAGGGTCCGGAGGCGCCTGCGTCGGAGCTCGCCGGGATCGCTGGCGAGGGCGGCGAGGAGCGCGTCCATGTCGGGGTAGCGATCGGCGGGGTCGCGCGCGAGGCCGCGGACGAGGACCGCGCGGAGCCATGGTGGGACGGCGGTGCGCTCGGGCGCCGCCTCGAGCTCGCCGCTGCACACGGAGCTAGCGAGCGCCGTGAAGGTCTCGCCGGCGAAGGGCGGCGCGCCGTAGAGCGCGCGGTAGAGGGCGACGCAGAACGAGAATTGGTCGGTGCGGGCGTCGCTCGGCCGGGCGAGGAAGAGCTCGGGGGCCATGAAGGCCGGGGTCCCGAGGACCGCGCCGGTGAGGGTGAGGCCGGTGGCAGCGCTCGCCGTGTCGAGTTCGGGGCCGGACGCGGTCGCGGCCTGACTGATCGAGGCGGCGAGGCCGAAGTCGAGGACGCGGGCGCGGCCGTCGTCGCCGACCAGGACGTTGTCGGGCTTGAAGTCGCGGTGGACCATCCCGGCGCGGTGGGCCGCCGCCAGCCCTCGACCTGCCTGCATGTACATGTCGAGGATCGCCCGGCGGCTGGCGGCGGTCGCCGGGTCGCGCCGCTCTTGCCAGGTCCGCAGCGTCGATCCGCGGACGTACTCCATGGCGATGAAGATCTGCCCCTCGTGGCTGCCGACGTCGTAGACCTGGACGACGTTGGGGTGGGAGAGGCGGGCCATCGCCTGGGCCTCGCGCTGCATTCGGGCGTGCCCGAGGGTGTCGACGCCGGCCGACTCGCGGACCAGCTTGAGGGCGACGCGGCGGTCGAGCTCCTCGTCGTAGGCGGTGTAGACCGCGCCCATGCCGCCCTGGCCGAGCTTGGAGAGGACGACATAGCGGCCGACGCGATCGCTGCTGAGGTCGATGACCGGGTGGGCCGGGTCGTGGGCGAGCGTCTCGGCGAGGAGCTCCTGGGAGCGCAGGGCTTCGCTCGCGCTCGGCTCCCCGGGCGGCCGGACCCGAGCTCCCTTCGCGGCGCCCTGCGAGCTCCTCGTCTCTTCGGCGCTCGGGCCCTGCGCTTGTGGCTCGGGGGACACCGGGGCCGCGAGCGTGGCCGTCGTAGCGAGGGAGCCGGCCAGATCCCGGGGGCGCGGGGCCTGGAGGTCGCCCGAGGGGCGCACGCGCGTCGAAGCGTCGGGGTCGTAGGAGCCGACCACGGCTGGATTCTATGCGACCCGCTCCGCCGAAGACAGCGCAGCGGCGGACCTCGCGTCGGTCGGCGGAGTTGCGGGTCGCGCGGTCGAGCGCGACCGCTACCGGCGAAGAGCCCAGGGGCGGCTCAGCGCCGCCGTGGCCCGGTGATCACCTGCCATCGACACGCAGCGCCGCGAGCTCGGGCTTGGCGGCGACCATGTCCTCGACGAGGGCGCGCTGCTGCGGGACGCGGATCGCCTCGGCGAGGAGCTCACGGGCGGCCGCGCGGTCGCCCGCCCGGGCCGCCTCCGTCGCCTCCTTGAGGAGCAGCGTGGCTCGGTCTCGCTGCAGGCGAGCGGGCTCCTCGGCGAGGGAGCGCTCGCGGTAGGCCCGGGCCTCGGCGAAGTCGCGGCGCGCCTGCGCCGGGAGATTGAGGACGGAGTAGACCTCCGCGCGGAGCTCGAGGAGGGAGGTGCTCTCTCCGGGATCCTCCCCGGGCGCCGGCCGGTAGTCCTCGAGGGCGCGGCGGAGCTCCTCGACGATCTCGTGGTCACGTCGCCGCATCAAGAAAGCGTTGCCGAAGGCATCGGCGAGCCGCCGGCGCAGCGCGGCTGGCTCCTCGAGCTCGCGGAGGAGCGGGAGCACGTCGTCCGGCGCAGCGCGGAGGAGGAGGCCGAGGCCGCCTTCGATCGCCTCGCGCCGCTCGGGATCCGCGAGCCAGGGGCCCAGGAGCGCCATCGCCTCGCGCCAGCGGCCGAGGTAGATGAGCGCGCGGAGGCGCCAGAGGGCCCGCTCGGCCTCGGGGACGTCGATCGTCGCGTCGCCGTCGAGGGCCGCGAGCGCGCCGACATGATCCCCCTCGGCGAGGGCCCTCCGGGCGGCGAGGAGGGGCTGCGGGTCGCCGCCCCGACGCTCGTCGATCTTCGCCCCGATGACCGACACCCGGTGGAGCGCGGCCGACACCAGCGGCGACTCGTCGGCGATCGAGCGGGTCGCGATCTGCAGCTCGCCGACACCGGCGCGCACGGCGCCCTCCGGCTCGACGGCCACGCGTTTGTAGGCGAGCTCGACCCCTTCGCCGTCGACGACGGTGCAGGTCAAGATCCTGCTCTCGGGCCGGAGGACCGCGCGGACGCGGTGTCGCCCGAGGGGCTGCGGGCGCGCCAGATCGATCGGGAACCAAGTCGGGTTCACGAGCCAGCCGCTGATGCAGCCGACCTGGTACGTCTGGTCGCCCTGCCCCCCCATCGCCAGGAATTCGATGGCCAACGCCCGTTGTTCGCTCGTCGGCGAGGTGATGCCGACCACGAGCCCGCCGCCCCACTCGATGCGGCGGAGGTCGACGTCGAGCTCGAGGATGAGGTCGCCCTCGTGCGCCGCGATCGGCAGCGCGGCGACCGACATGCCGCCGGTCGCCGCGATCTCGAGGGTCTTCGCCAGGGGATCGCGGGAGAGGGCGAGGGGCGCGTCGATCCGCCACGCGGGGCCGAGTGGGCGGTCAAAGCGGACGTCGACCCGGTCAGCGAGGCGCGCCTCGAGGTCGGCGCGGGCGCGGTCGACGAGCTCGCCCGCCGCCGCCCTGGGGAGCGCGTCGAGGAGGGCTCGCACCGCGTCGACGTCACCCCGCGAGAGGAGCGCGTCGATCGCCGCGGCGCCGGCCTCTGCGGTGAGCGTCGGGTCGAGGGCGGCGCGGGCGAAGAGCGCGGCGGCGGGGCCATCGTCGCGGAGGACGCGACGCAGCTTCGCCGCTTCGAGCGTCGCGCGCGAGGCGAGGCCCTCGTCGGACCCGGCGGCGCCCTCGGCGAGCGCGACGAAGGCGTCGGCGGCGTGCTCCTGGAGACCCATCTGCGCGAGCTCGCTGGCGTGCTCCCAATTGTCACGCCATTGGCCGGACCCCTCCGGCGGCGGCGCGACGGCGACGCGATCTTCCGCGGGCGGAGGGAGTCGCTCCGAGCCCGCGCCGATCACCCAGAGCGCCTCCGTGGTGGTGACCACGAGCTCCGCGTCGCCGTCGTCGTCGAGATCGCGGATCGCCACCGGCGCGACGCCTGCGAGCGGGAAGACGTCGAGATCGCCCTCCTCCCCGAGGCTGAAGACGAGGCTGGCGAAGGACACCGGGGACTTGTCCGGGGGCAGTCTCTGTTCGGCGACCACCTCGTCGATGCCGTCGCCGTCGAGATCGCCCACCACGAGCCCTACCATCTCGGCGTAGTGGACCTCGGGTGGTCCTGGGAGCGCGGCGTAGCTCGTCCGCACGAGCGAATCGCCCTCGAGCCGGAGGAGGTGGAGCCCGACCGCCTCGCCCGGGGCGTCCGAGGTGCTGGTGCTCAGCGCTGCGATCTCGAGGCCCCGCGGCCCGCGAAAGGGCGCGACAGAGACGTGGCCGAGGCGCGCGCGCGCGCGTGTGGTGAGCTCGTCGCTGGCGCGCTGGCGGCCGAGCACATGGACCTCGTAGGCGCGCCAGGGGCCGAGCCCGACGACGAGCTCGCCGAGGCCATCACCGTCGAGGTCGGCGGCGAAGAGCGAGGTGATGTCGGAGCGCCGCGCGTCGAGGCTCGGCGCCGAGGCCCGCGTCGACCACGAGCCGTCGGCGCCGGGGATCACCTCGACGAGGTGACGGCTGTAGGGGCCGGTACCGAGGAAGATCTCGCGGACCCCGTCGCCGTCGAGATCCGCCGCGGAGGCGGCGAGCGCGGGGGCGTCCTTGAAGCGCGTGAGCTCGATCAGCGCGTCGCCCTCCACCTGGAAGAGGATGACCTCGCCGCTCGTGGTGTCGTATGCGGAGTAGCGCGCGGGCTCGCCGGGGCCGGTCGGGACCACGCGCCAATAGAAGAGGTTGCTGCTGCCGTGGCTCGCGAGGACCGGGAGCTCGAGCGTCGCGCCGAGCCGAAGGAGGCGCTCGCCCTCCGAGACCGTCGCGTCGAAGTAGGACAGCTCCGTCGCGTCGGTGAGGTTCCCCGAGATCCGGCCGCCGCGTCCGTTCCGAGTGCGATGCGCCGGCGTCATCGCGGTGAAGAGCCGCGTGAGCCGGCGCCGCCGCGGCGACTCGGGGAGGCGCTCGACCGCCGCCGTCGCGCCCTCGAGGTCGAGTCGGCTGGTCGCCGCGACGATCTGGGCGTCGCCGAGCTCCGGGTCGGCGAAGGCCTCGGGGGCGCGGGCCTCGAGGACCCGGGCCGCCTCGATCACCCGGTGCCACTGAAAGTCCGCGCGAAAGGATCGGAGGAGCGCCCGCAGGGCCTCGAGCTCGTGCTCGGGGGCGGTCGCCACCGCGAAGCTCGCCGCCGACGCGGCGAGGGCCGCCTTGTGCTCGCCGGCCTCCTCCGCCCGCCGAGCGCGGTGGAGCCAGGCGAGCGGCAGGGCCGCGGTGCCCTGGTTCTCGGGGCTGCGGAGGAAGGCGTCAAAGACCCGATCGGCGCCGCTGCGGTCGCCCTCACGCGCGAGCTCGGCGACCCGCGCCTCCATGAGGTCGAGGCGCTCGACCGCCGCGCGCTCGCGCCGGTGCTCCCGCCAGAGGGTCCAGGCGACGCTGGTGAGGTAGATGAGGAGCGCGCTCACGAGCATCGCCAGGGCGAAGCGCGCGAGGGCGACGAGGCGCCTCCGCCGGAGCTCGCCGGGATCGCTGGCGAGGGCGGCGAGGAGCGCGTCCATGTCGGGGTAGCGATCGGCGGGGTCGCGCGCGAGGCCGCGGACGAGGACCGCGCGGAGCCAGGGCGGCACGGCGGCGCGCTCGGGCGCCGCCTCGAGCTCGCCGCTGCACACGGAGCTAGCGAGCGCCGTGAAGGTCTCGCCCGCGAAGGGGGGCGCCCTGTAGAGCGCGCGGTAGAGGGCGACGCAGAACGAGAATTGGTCGGTGCGGGCGTCGCTCGGCCTGGCGAGGAAGAGCTCGGGGGCCATGAAGGCCGGGGTCCCGAGGACCGCGCCGGTGAGGGTGAGGCCGGTGGCGGCGCTCGCTGGGTTGGTGTCGGCGCCGGGCGAGGTCGTTGCCTGGCCGGTCGACGCCGCGAGGCCGAAGTCGAGGACGCGCGCGCGGCCGTCGTCGCCGACCAGGACGTTGTCGGGCTTGAAGTCGCGGTGGACCATCCCGGCGTGGTGGGCCGCGGCCAGCCCTCGACCTGCCTGAATGTACATGTCAAGGATCGCCCGGCGGCCGGCGGCGGTCGCCGGGTCGTACCTCGCCTCCCAGGTCCGCAGCGTCGACCCGCGGACGTACTCCATGGCGATGAAGATCTGCCCCTCGTGGCTGCCGACGTCGTAGATCTGGACGACGTTGGGGTGGGAGAGGCGGGCCATCGCCTGGGCCTCGCGCTGCATCCGGGCGTGCCCGAGGGTGTCGACGCCGGTCGACTCGCGGACCAGCTTGAGGGCGACGCGGCGGTCGAGCTCCTCGTCGTAGGCGGTGTAGACCGCGCCCATCCCGCCCTCGCCGAGCTTGCTCAGGACCGCGTAGCGACCGACGCGATCGCTGCCGAGGTCGATGACCGGGCGCTGGTGGGTCGAGTCGTGGGCGAGCGTCTCGGCGAGGAGCTCCAGGGTGCGGAGGGCTTCGCTCGCGTTCGGCTCCCCGGGAGGCGGCGGGACCCGAGGCCTGCTCGCGGCGCCCTGCGAGATCCTCGTCTCCTCGGCGCTCGGGTCCTGCGCCTGGCGCACGGGCGAGGCTGGAGCCGCGAGCGTGGCCGTCGTGTCGAGGCTCCCGGCCGCATCCCGGGGGCGCGAGGGCGCGCGCAGGCCACCGGAGGGTCGCGCGCGCGTCGGCGGGCTGGGGTCGTTCGGGGCGACCACGGCTGGATTCTATGCGACCCGCTGCGCCGAGCACAGCGGAGCGAGGGACCCCGCGGAGGTCCCTCGCTCGTCTGCGCGGCGTGGCCGGGGCGCTAGTTCGCCCCGCAGACGACGCCGTGGTAGACGACGTAGATCTCGCCGCTGAGGCCGTCGACGGTGTTGAGGGTGTGGGTCGCGTCGCCGAGCTCGATGTTCACCGGGTACTGGCCCGGGGCGACCGTGTACTCGTCGTTGACGTCACGGGGGAGGGGCTCGTTGCCGACGTAGAGGTGCTCCTCGGCGAGGGCGTAGTCGCCGACGCGGGAGAACTCCACCGTCGCGGTGGCGCCGTCGTACGCGACCGCGAGGTCGCCGATGTGGGTCCCCTTGCCGAGGTCACATTGACCGGCGCCGGCGTAGACCGGCCAGACGACCGAGGTGCCGGCGCTGAGCGGGCCGTTGCTCCACCCCCAGCGCTTGAAGCCGTCGTCCTTGAGGTCGCCGTTGAAGTCGGCGCCGATGAAGCAGGTGGCGATGTCGTCGCCGCCGAAGGCGAAGGAGGTCTCGCAGGCCATCGGCGAGGGGGTTGGGGTCGGGGTCGGGTCGTCGGGGGTGCACTCGAGGGTGAGGGTGAAGTACTCGGCCCAGCTCCCCTGGTCGACGAAGCCCTGGCCGTTGCCCCAGCCGGTCTGGGTCTCGAAGCCGCCGTTGCCGTCGTCCTTGCGGACCGAGGCGTGGGCCGCGAGGTAGGTCATCACCGGCTCGCAGACCTCTTGGGCGCCGTCGAGGCCGAGCTCGCAGAGGGGGACGTCGAAGGAGTGCTCGGTGGCGCCGGTGATGTCGCCGCTCTTGTAGGCGAAGTTGCCGACCTTGGGGTTGCCCTGCTTGGTGGTCGGGATGTCGGAGAGGGCGTCGCCGACGGCGAGGTGGGCCTCGACGAGCTCCCAGCCGTCGGTGGTCGTGTAGGTGGTGCGGACGACCCCGGTCGCCCCGGCGCCGCAGGTCGCGGAGGTGTCGACGCTATTGTCGACGACGGTGCAGACGGTGCCGGCGTCGATCGACTGGCCAGCGATGAGGGTGACGCAGGTCTCGCTCTCGGCGATCTTGACCGAGCGCTCACGGACCTCGAGGGAGTCGTCCTGGTCGACGTCGCAGGCGATCGCGGTGACGGCGAGCGAGAGGGCGGTGAGGACGAGCTTGGTGGAGGCGGAGCGGAGCGAGTTGCGGGTGGTCATGGTGGCGGTCTTCCTTGGCTTGCCTTGCGGCGACGCCCCCTTTCAAAGCAGGTCTCGGGCCTCCTCAGAAAATCGTTGAATATCAAATGGTTGAGCCGTGTGGCGCGGCGGCGCTGAGACACTTCAGGTGTCTCGCTTGAGACACTGGCTGTCCCACGCCCCTGAATCGCGAGACAGGTGTCTCGCGAACCAGGAGCGCGCGTCACTCGTGCTCGTCGTCGGCGCCCGGTCGGAGGCGGATCACGCCGCGCGCCGCGGGCTCGCGCGGGCTCGCGTCGCTCGCCTCGTCGGCGGCCGCCGGGTCGGCGCCACGCTCGAGGCGCTTGCCCGCGAGCTCGCGCTCCGCTCGCTCGGCCTCGCGGCGGGCGGCCTCCTTGTCGGCGCCGCTCCGGCCGTGGCGGAGGCGGTTGGCCTCGGCCCTCCGCTCCTTGTCGGCGGCGGCCTTCGCCCGGCGGGCGCGCTTCAGGTTGATCACGTCGGCCATCGGCTCAGGGTCCGTAGACGGTGCAGGCGACCAGTGAGACGCCCGGCAGGAGGGAGGCGGCGCAGAACTGGGCCCACGCCTCCGGGCTGATCGGTCCCTGGAGGTGGTGGGTGCAGCCCGGGGCGCCGTCGCAGGGGTAGGGGGCCATCGCCTCGCAGGTCGCCGCCGGGAGGACCTCGCCGAGCGCCCCGAGCTCGCCGCCGCAGACGTCGACCTGATCGCAGAGCGCGTCCATCTCCCAGGGGCCCTTGAAGATCCCCTTGCCCTCGAAGAGCTCGAGGCGGCAGTGGCCCTCGGCGGCGCAGGTGGTCGCGCAGGCCGCGGCGTGCTTGAAGATCGCGTCGCAGTGGGGCTCGCAGCTGCAGCCGCTCAGGGTCTTGCAGCTCGTCCCGTCGAAGATCACGCCGAGGACAGCATCACAGTCGCCGAAGTCGACGTCGCCGAGGTCGGCGCAGGCGTTCGGCTCCCCGGTGTCTCCGCCGGTCGAGCCCGAGGTGCCGCCGCTGGTGTCGGTGGTCGACGAGACGCCGCTGGCCCCGCTTGAGCTCGACGAGGTGCCCGTGTCCGCCGTGGTCGACGTGCCGCTGCCCGAGGCGCTCCCCGTGTCGGTCGCGCTCGCGGGGCCCGAGGTGCTGGTCGCGGAGTCGCTGGATGACGTCGCGGAGGCGCTCGCGCTCGAGCTCGTGCTGGTCGAGCCGGCGCTGGTCCCCGCGTCGTCGCCCGTGCAGGCAGGGCCGAGGGCGAGCGCGGCGAGGAGGAGCGGGGTGAGGGCGAGGGCGGCGCGCGGCATGGCGGGAGCGTAGCAGGCCGCGCGCCCGCACGGCGGCGACGATCCCGATCTCCCGCGCGCGGCCGCTGGCGCCGTGAGAGAGGCGGGGCGTCCCTGGAGGTGATCCGTCGCCCCCCTTCGCGGTAGCCTCGCGGGCGATGCAGGCGCTCGACGAGCTCGCTACGATCCTCCGACCGGCCGGCGGCGGCCTCTTCCTGGTGTCGACCGGACGGGCCGAGCAGCTCGCGCTCCAGCGCCGCCTCTACGGCGCGGCCACCGACGACGAGGTCGGCGAGCGCTTCCGGGCGGCGCTCGCCCGGATCGCCGACGCGCGCGCGGTGATCCTCGCGGTCCCCTCGGACGTCGGCGCCGGCTTCCGCCGCGGCGCCAACCTCGGGCCGCAGGCGCTGCGCAGCGCCTGGATGGCCGCCGATCCCGAGTGGCCGGAGCGGGCGGCGGCCCTCGGCGTCGTCGACATCGGCGACGTCTTCGTGGTCCCGCAGCTCCTCGACGACGCGATGCTGAGCCCGGAGCAGCGGGCCGCGAGCCAGCGGGCGCTCTACCCCGAGCTCGCCCCCGAGGTCGCCGCGACCCTGCCGGTCTCGCCGCTCTCGATCGCCGCCCGGGCGCTCGAGCTGGTCTTCTCACTGAACCCGGAGGTGCGCCCGCTGATCCTCGGCGGCGACCACTCGGTCGCCTGGCCGGTCGCGGCGACCCTGGCCCGCGTCCGCCGCGATCGCTGGGGGATCGTCCAGCCCGACGCCCACACCGATCTCCTCGCCGAGCGCCTCGGCGTCCGCTACTGCTTCGCCACCTGGTCGTACCACGCCAACGAGCTCCTCGGCCGCGACGGTCGGATGGTCCAGGTCGGGATCCGAGCCTCGCGCCACGATCGCGGCCACTGGGAGGGCAGCCTCGGCGTCCGCCAGTTCTGGGCCGACGAGTGCGTCGCCGATCCCGAGGGGGCGATCGAGCGGATCGTCGCCCACCTCCGGAGCTGCGGGGTCGAGTCGGTCTACCTCTCCAACGACATCGACGGCACCGACGCGCGCTTCGTCGACGCGACCGGGACGCCCGAGCCCGGCGGCCTCGAGCCGGAATTCATGGTCGCGCTGATCCGCCGCCTGGGCCGCGAATTCGGCCTCTGCGCCGGCGATCTGGTCGAGCTCGCGCCGCCGCTCGGGGAGAGCGAGGCGAGCCGCCGCGCGAGCGTCGAGCTCGGCCTCCGCTACGTCCGCGAGACCCTGGCGGCGATGCTGGGCGAGGCGGTCGCGTAGGCTGACGCTCAGCGCCCGCGGAGGCGGCGGGCGTAGGCGAGGGCGAGGACGCCGTAGACCGCGACGTTGCTCCACCCGAGGGGACCCCAGGCGCCGCCGAGCTGGCCGGCGAGGGATATTCCTGTCCCAAGGACCATGTAAAGGAGGAGCGCGGCCGCCAGGCGACGCTGGGCCCGGCGGTCGTCGAGGCCAGCGCCGATCCAGGCGACGCAGGTGACCAGCGCCGTCGCGGCGCCGAAGAGGCGGGCGACCTCGACGCCGGCGATCCCGAGCGGGTGCGGCGAGAGGAGGCCGCAGAGCCAGGTCGGCGCGAAGAGGAGCGCGAGCGCGTAGGGGGCGGCCATCGCCGCGTGGAGGCGCATCAAGGGGGCGAGCGACATGTCCTCGACGATAGGCCGGAGCGCGCGCGGAGGCGTGCGCAAGCGCTGCTGCGGCGCGCAGCGGGGTGGTAGGATCGCGCCGACCCGGAGGTCCCGTGCGCCGCATCTTCTCGTCGTCCCTCGCCTCGCTGACGCTCTCGCTCTCGCTGGCGCTCGCGCTCGCCCCCGCCTGCAAGCCCTCTGACCCGCCGACCCTCGCCGAGCTCCAGGCGATCGGCGACGCCGAGAAGGCGGGCTCGCGGCTGATGGACTCGCCGCCGGGCCTCCACCGCCTCGACGCCGACGCTGGCCCGAAGAAGGCCGCGGTGGTCGCGGTCCATGGTCTTGAGAGCAAGGGCAAGGAGTGGATCGATCCGCTCCTCGCGCTCGCCGACAACGGCGTCGAGCTCCACTTCTTCCGCTGGAACGACCGGCAGTGCCCGGACGCCGGCGCCCGCGACCTGACGGCCGCGCTCCGCGGGCTGGTGAAGGCGCGCCCGGAGATCGAGCGGATCACCGTCCTCGCGCACTCCTACGGCGGCGTGATCTCGACGCTGGTCGCCCAGGGGGAGGGGCTCGGGGTGCCGGTCGAGCTCCACATCATCGCCTCGCCGCTCGCCTCGGTGCCGAAGCTGCGCGACATCTGCGACTTCGCCGGCGTGCCCGGGTCGGCCGCGGGCGCGGCGGTGAGCTGGCGGCAGTGGCGGACCGTGCACTCCGAGGACGGCGCCTTCAAGGACCTCGAGGTCGACCCGCAGGTCGTCGATCTACCTGGCCTTGAGGTCACGTCGTTGCCGGCGACCTTCGAGGGCGGGCGCCTCGGTCACAATCGCTCGATCACCTTCGTCACCCGCGAGCTCGATCCGGAGATCGTCGAGGGCGCGCCGCCGGCGAAGGCGGAGCCTGAGCCCGCGCCGACGCCGACGCCGGCCGAGGTCGCGCCGCCGGCCGAGGCCGGGGTCGGCGATCCGCCCGCGGACGGGGCGGCGGCGGCGGAGTGAGTCGGCGGGCGCGAGCGGGGGAGGGCGCGTGAGCCCGCCGTCGGCCGCGATCCGCGAGGCGCTCGAGCGCGGCCTCCGGGCGCTGTTCGAGGGAGTCTCGGGGGTCGCGGTGGTCGAGCGCGCGGGCGGCTGGGGGCTCACGCTTTCCGGCGGCGAGGCGGTAGCGGTCGACGTCGACGTCGACGGGGGCTGGATCGACGTCGGCTTCGCTGGGTGGCGCGAGCGGCTCGCGGTCGAGCGCGAGGAGGACGAGGAGGACGACGACGACGCCGGCGATGAGGCGCTGGCGCTGGCGCTCGACCTGGTCGCCGCGGCGCTCTTCGGCGAGCTCCGGGTGATCGAGGCGCGGGTCGGCGACGAGGTCCTCGAGCGCGCGCTCGAGGTCCAGGTCGGCGGCCGCTGGATCGTCCACGCCCGCGGCGGCGGCCTCGGCCTGCGGGGCCTCGTCGCCCGCCTCCGCGCCCGCCTGGTCCGCGTCGTCCGGGGAAACGAGGGCCGCGTCGCCCGCCCGTCGCGCCTCCAGGGCGCGCGCCCGAGCGGCCTCGCCTCGGCGCCCTGGTCGGGGGCCGCGGGCGCGATCACGGGTGAGCCCGCGCCGCTGGCGATCGACGGCGAGCTCGACCTCCACAACTTCTCGCCGAAGGAGGTCGGCCGCCTGGTCCGCGAGTACATCGAGGTCTGTCACGATCGCGGGATCGTCGAGCTCCGGATCATCCACGGCAAGGGCAAGGGCGTCCTCCGACGGACCGTCCACGCGATCCTGGGGCGGCACCCGGCGGTCGAGTCCTTCCGCCTCGGCGGTCACGGTGAGGGGAGCTGGGGGGCGACGATGGTGACGCTCCGGCGCGGGCCCGACGGGCGTGAAGGGGAGGGCGAGGGCCCTTGACGGCTCCCGCCCGGCCTCAGGGACGACGCGGCTCGCACCCCGCGATCTTCGCGCGACGGCGGCGCTCGAGTCCGGGAGCTCAGCCGCCAGCGTAGAGCGTGACCTCGGTCGCCGCCGCGTTGGCGATCTCGAGGGCCGAGCGCCACTCCGGATGGCGGATCATCATCCAGCCGTCGGAGACCAGGGTCTGCAACCAGTTGCGCCGCTGGGCGCCGACCGGCAGGAGGTCGACCGCGCAGATCCAGCGACCGTAGCGGCGGTAGAGCTCGTTGAGCCCCTCGACCCGGGTGATCCGCCCCTGGCCGAGCGCCCGCTTGAAGATGATCGCGGTGTTGTAGAGGCGCTCGGTCGACCCGCCGAAGCGGCCGAAGGCGATCGCCCGGCCCCACTCGCGGAAGAGGTCGACGTCGCCGGTGTAGTTCATCTGATCGACCAGCCGCGCGCCGCCGGGGCGGCAGCCGATCTCGCCGAAGACGACCTCGCCGTCGGCCTTGCGGTACCACTCCATGTGGGTGAAGCCGCTCCCCATCCCGAGGGCGTGGAGGACCTGGCGGCCGAGCTCGATCCCCGGGCGGATCGCCGGCTGCGCGAGGTCGCGGACCGTGCAGATCACCGGCGAGATCCACTCGTTAGTCCGGGCGATGAGCGGCCGCGGGAGGTACTGCGCGACGTTCTCGTAGACCGGGCGGCCGTCGACGCAGATCGTGTCGTAGGTGAACTCCTCGCCGTCGACGAACTCCTCGCAGCTCGCCTCCTGGACGTGGCGGATCCGCGGGAGGAGGCGCTCCATCGCCGCCCGATCGTCGACCCGGTAGGTGTCGGCCGAGCCGGCGCCGGCGATCGGCTTGAGGATGAGCGGGTAGCCGATCGCCTCGGCCGCGGCCCAGACCTCGGCCTCGCTCCGCACCCGCCGCGAGCGCGGCACCCGGAGGCCGGCGGCGGCGATCCGCTCCTTCATCAATTGCTTGTCGCGGAAGCCGAGGACCGCGTCGTGGGACATCCCGGGGACCCCGAGGCGCTCGCGGAGGCGGGCGGCGAGGAGGACCAGCGGCTCCCAGAGGCTCTCGATCCGGTCGATCTCACGCCCGCGGAGCCAGGCGTGGACCCGCGGGATCGTGTCGGCCTCGTCCATGATCCGCGGGACCTGCAGGTAGTCGTGGAGGCTCCGCTTGACCATCGGCGGCAGCGAGCCGACCGAGTGATCGCCGACGCCGAGGACCTCGACGCCGAGCTCCGCGAGGCCGCGGGTGAAGTGGGGCATCTCCGGGGGATAGGCGGGGGCGAGGAGGACGACCTTCATCGGGGCGACGGAGGATAGCAGGGCGGCGGGGCGGCGGAGCGGCGCCCGCCTCCGGCGATCTGTGCGGTGACCCGCGTTTTTTTCTCGGGGTCAGGCGTCGGCCCTTCGTGGTAACGCTGGCGGGCCATGACCTTGACCACGATCCGCGAGCACCGCTGCTTCGGCGGCGTCCAGGGGACCTACACCCACCCGTCGAGGGCGACCGGCACCGACATGCGCCTCAGCGTCTTCGTGCCGCCGCAGGCGGCGGAGGGCCCGGTGCCGGCGCTGATCTACCTCTCGGGGCTCACCTGCTCCGACGAGAACTTCACGACCAAGGCTGGCGCCCAGCGCTACGCCGCCGAGCACGGCCTCATCGTCGTCGCCCCCGACACCAGCCCGCGCGGTGAGGGGGTCGCCGACGACGCGGCCTACGACCTCGGTCAGGGCGCGGGCTTCTACGTCGACGCGATCCGCGAGCCCTGGGCGCCGCACTACAAGATGTACTCGTACGTCGCCGACGAGCTCCCCGAGCTCCTCGCCGGCGCCTTCCCGCTGCGGGCGGGCGCCCTCGGGATCACCGGCCACTCGATGGGGGGGCACGGCGCCCTGGTGATCGCCCTCCGCAACCCGGAGCGCTTCGCCTCGGTCTCGGCGCTCGCGCCGATCGTCGCGCCGAGCCATGTGCCCTGGGGGCAGAAGGCGCTCGCCGCCTACCTCGGCGACGACCCCGAGCTCTGGCGGGACTACGACACCTGCGAGCTCCTCGCCGGCCGGAGCTTCCCGGGGACGATCCTCGTCGACCAGGGGGAGGCAGACGCCTTCCTCGCCGAGCAGCTCCAGCCGCAGCGCCTCGTGGACGCCTGCGCGGCCGTCGGCCAGCCCCTCGATCTCCGGATGCGGTCGGGCTACGACCACTCCTACTACTTCGTAGCGACCTTCGTCGGCCACCACGTCGCCCACCACGCGGCCGCGCTCGCCCGGCCCGGCGCGGCCGAGTGAGCCGCCGCTCGGTGTAGGTGCAACGATTGAGAGGTCCGCGCTCCTGCGGCGCGCGCCTACCTTCGCAAAGGGCGACGGCCCCGCCGAGAGCCGGCGGGGCCGTCGCCCTCAAACCCCGAAAATGGCCGTTTAGAAGCCGTACTCGGGGTTCTCGGCCGAGAAGTGGACGTCGGCGAGGCCGACGTTGAGCTTCACGTTCTTGAAGGTGTAGTCCTCGATGAGCTCGCCGTCGCGGTCCCAGACGAGCACCCGCAGCGGGAGCTTGTCGCGGAGGCCGACGCAGAGGCGGGCGCGCGCGGCGTAGTAGGGCGACCAGCGGAGCGAGGGCGTGGTCGCCTCGACGCAGCGCGCCCGGACCCCGCCGACCGTCTGCTCGCCGAGGTCGACGTAGGTGACCTTGTCCTGCGGCCGCATCCCGGCGAGGCGGGCGTCGCGGGCGAGGATGTCGATCGTGTTGCCGATGCCGAGGTCGGTGATCGGGTGCCGCTGCCCCCGCATCGCCAGCGAGCCCTCGGGGTCGAGGTCGACGGTGATGTCGGGGAACTTGCCGGTGTGGGCCTTGATCTTCCCGTCGTTGCGGCCCTTCACGAAGATCACCTCCTGGCCCTCGCGCTTGTCGCCGACCCAGCGGAGGTAGACCTTGAAGGGCTTGGAGAACTTGAGCTCCATGACCTCGCGGGGCTGCATCCGCCCCTTCACCCGCTCGCGCTTGATGAAGGTGGCGGTGTAGTCGTCGACGCCGGCGTAGGCCTTCTCCATCGACTCGACGAGGCGCATCACCTCGGCGTGGTCGAGGGGCTGGCCCTCGCTCGCCGACGCGGCCTCGAGCTCGTCGCGGGCGGCGACAGGAGGAGCCACCATCAGGGCGGCGAGCGCCACGGCGCCCGCGGCCGCGAGGCGGCGGAGGTGCAGCTTGAGGGTGGTCTGGCGACGCTTGGTCATGATCTTCTCCAGGGGGCTAAGACGCTCGTAAAGAGCGGAATTTAGGGGCCCAGGGGGCCAAAGGGGGCCGAGAGACGCCGGCCCAGGGGGGCCCATTCAAGGGCCGAAGAGATTAAGTGGAAGGGGAGAAACGAGGGAGCCAGCGGGTCGATCTGCGCCGGCAGAGAATCCGAGGGGCGGACGGAAAGAGCGATCCAAAGTCGCGTCCGTTGATCGACCGCGAGCGCTCCAACCACCTCTCGAAGGGTCGGCAGAATAATCCACCTGCGCTGGTGTGCAACAAGTAACTTCGCGGTGACATTCCGGCCGATGTGATGATCGATCACATCGCTCTTCGGTGGCGGATCAGCGCCGCTCCTGCGACCGCCGCGGCGGGTCCTGGGCCGGCGACCGCCCGGCTGGTAGGAGGCCGCTGGGAGCGATGTTTCTGCCCCTTTGGCGCGAAAGAGTGCAGGTGTTGGGGGCTGCCGCGCCCACTGCCGTTCGCGTGATCCGACCCTCGTTCGTGGCGGTCGATGTCGGTGCGCGTCGCGACCTCGAGTCGATCCCCCCTGCTGAGGTCAGATGTCCCTTTGGACATGTATGATGACGCCCGCGCGAGCGGCCCAGGGATCACGACGGGCGCGGACCCGGTGCGGCCTCGCGGGCGTCTGCGTCGGCCCGCGGCGCGCGGAGCCGCGCGCCGGCGCGCGCGCGCGCGAGACCGCCAGTTGACGCCCTCCGGCCAGGGTGACAAGTTCAAAGCCACGCAGGCGGTCCGGTGCAGCGAGCGGAGAGCGGGGTAGGAGGGATGGCGGCGTGGCCGCGACCCTAGAGGACCTGACGGGGAGCAGCGCGGCCGAGGCCACGGTGATCGATTCGCCGCGTCCGGTCCGCCGCCCGCTCTCCGCGCCGATCGACGACGCGCTCTCCCACGTCGGCCGCTACGTCGTCCTCCGCAAGCTCGGCGAGGGGGCGATGGGCGAGGTCCACGTCGCCTACGACGAGCAGCTCGACCGCAAGGTGGCGATCAAGCTGGTGCGAGCGATGGGCCAGCGCTCGGATGACGTCTACGCGCGGATGCTCCGCGAGGCCCAGGGCCTCGCCCGCCTCTCCCACCCGAACGTCGTCCAGGTCTACGAGGCGGGGGAGCACCGCGGCCAGGTCTACCTGGCGATGGAGTACATCGAGGGCGAGACCCTGCGGAGCTGGGCGAGCGCCGGCGGGCGGACCTGGCAGCAGATCCTCGAGCGGGCGATCGAGGCCGGCCGCGGGCTCGCGGCGGCCCACAAGGCGGGGCTGGTCCACCGCGACTTCAAGCCGGACAACGCGATCGTCGGCGCCGACGGCCGGGTCCGCGTCCTCGACTTCGGCCTCGTCCGGGCGGAGCACGAGACCGCGGCCGACGACGAGGTCCTCACCGGGAGCCGACCCGGCCTCGCCACGTCGATCCACACGACGGGCAGCACCTCGCTGAGCAGCCTGCTGACGGCCGCGCACACGCTGATCGGCACACCGGCCTACATGTCGCCGGAGCAGCACCTCCGCGAGGTCGCCGACGCCCGCTCCGACATCTTCGCCTTCTGCATCGTCCTCTACGAGCTCCTCTACGGCGTCCGCCCCTTCACCGGCGCCGATCAGGCGGCGATCATGAAGGCGGTCCTCGAGCAGCGCCTGAGCGAGCCGAGCGACGGTCGCCGGGTGCCCGGCTGGGTGCGGCGGGTGATCCTCCGCGGCCTCCAGGTGGATCCCGGCGCCCGCTGGCAGACGATGGACGCGCTGATCGCCGCCCTCGAGGACGACCCGGCCCGACGCTGGCGACGCTGGGGGCTCGTGGCGGCCTTCGTGGCGACGATCGGCGCGGTGGTGGGCGGCCTCGGCTGGGTCGCCGGCGCCGACGCCCGCGCGTGCTCCGGCGGCGCCGAGGCCTTCGACGGCGCCTGGAACGGCGAGCGGCGGGCGGCCCTGAGCGCCGCCTTCGCCCGCTCTGGGGTCTCCTACGCCGATGACGTCGCCACCCGCGTCGTCGAGCGCCTCGACACCTACCGCCAGCGCTGGATCGCGAGCCACGGCGAGGCCTGCCTGGCCCACCGCCGCGGCGAGCACTCGGGCGAGCTCCTCGACCTCCAGATGGGCTGCCTGCGGGAGCGCCGGCGCGAGGTCGTCGCCCTCGTCAACACCCTCCTCGACGCCGACGCGGCGGTGATCGAGCGGGCGGTCGCGGCGGTCTCCGAGCTCAGCGATCCGCGGATCTGCGACGACGTCGAGGGCCTCCGCAGCGGCGGCCGCGGATCGGTCGATCCGGCGATCGCCGAGCGCCTCGAGGAGGCCCGAGGGGTGGTCGCCGAGGCCCAGGCGCTCGAGCGGGCGGGGCGCTACGACGAGGGGCTCACGCGCCTCGCCGCCCTCAGCGACGAGGTCGAGGCGATCGCCAGCCCGGCGCTCGTCGTCGAGGTCGATCACGAGCGGGGCCGCCTCCTCCTCGCGCAGGGCGCCTACGAGGCCGCCGACAAGGCGCTCAAGCGGGCCTACTACGAGGCCCGGGGGATCGGCCACGACGAGGTCGCCGCCGGCGCGACGATCGATCTCCTCCGCCTGGTGAGCCTGACCCAGGCGAGCGCCAGCGAGGCCGAGCGCTGGACCCGGCAGGCCGACGCCGAGACCCGCCACCTCGGCAAGGAGCTCGCGCTCGCCGACTTCCACGTCGCCCGGGCGGCGCTCTTCATGAGCCACGGCGAGTTCGAGGCGGCGCTCGCCGACTCGACCCAGGCGCTCGAGCTCCGGCGCAAGAACCTCGAGCCCGATCACCCGCAGATCGCCGAGGCGCTGCGGGGGATCGGCGCGGCCCACTTCAAGCGGGGGCGCAACGCAGAGGCCCGCGCGGTGATGGAGGAGGCGCTGGCGATCACCGAGCGGACGCTCGGCGCCGGCCACCCGAAGATCGCCGACATCCTCTCCAACCTCGCGCTCCTCGCCGCCCGCGACGGCCGCTTCGACGACGGGATCGCCGCGGCCGAGCGGGCGCTGGTGATCCGCGAGGCGACGCTCGGGCCGACCCACCCGGAGAACGCCAACATCCTCTCCAACCTCGGCGAGCTCGAGATCCTGCGGGGCCACTACGAGGCCGCCAACCGCCACCTCGAGCGGGCGGTGGCGATCGCCGAGGCGGGCCTCGGCGCCGACAACCCGAAGGTCATGCTCTTCGTCGGCAGCCTCGCGGTCGCCCGCTACAAGCTCGGCCGCCTCGACGAGGCCCAGGCGCTGATGGAGAAGGTGGTGGCGATCGCCGAGGCGAGCTTCGGCCCCGACCACCCGAACACCGCGATCTTCCGGGGGAACCTCGGCGAGGTCCAGAACGACCGCGGCCGCTTCGCCGAGGCCCGGACCAACATCGAGGCCGCGCTCGCGACCATGCGGGTCGCCCTCGGCCCGGAGCGCCCGGAGCTCGGCCCGGTCCAGCGCGAGCTCGCGCGCGCGCTCCTCGGCCTCGGCGAGGACGAGGCGGCGCTGGTCGAGGCCCGGGCGGCGCTCGAGCTCTGCGAGCGGGGGGGCAACATCACCGCCGACGAGCTCGCCAAGACCCGCCTGGTCCTCGCGCGCGCGCTCCGTGCGGTCGGCGATCCCGAGGGCGAGGCGCGGGGCCTCGCCGAGGCCGCCCGCCGCGATCTGATCGGCCACGAGGCCCGGCAGGCGGCGCTCCTCGAGGAGATCGACGCCTTCAGCGGCCGCGGCTAGGCCGCGAGAGAGACGCGTGCGGGTCCCGCTAATCGGCCCGTAGTGATCGTTCGAGCGGCTCGGCGCCGCTTCCCGAGTGGAGCCTGGGTGAGCTCGAGATCGACGAGGACGCCGCGCGCGGAAAAATTCGACGCGGCGGTGAATCACTCCGGCCCGGGTCGCAACCCCCCCTGTGACCGCGTCACGGGCCGGCCACGACCTCGAACGCTGGCCCGCTCCTCCCGGGGGTCGGCGGTCGCTCACGCGCCCGCGCTCCGGGGTCGTGCATCCGTGACTGAGAGAAATGGAGAAGTGATCATGCCGAGACACGATGACCTCACGCGCCGCCACACGCCGAAGCGCCCCGCTCCGCCCCGCCCCGCGACGCCGCTCCGCGAGCTCGCCGGCTGGGTGACGACGCTGGCGATGATCGGCGCCGGCGGCTGCACGGACGACATGGCCTCCCTCGAGGAGTCCGACACCCACTCCGCGGCGACGACCACCGACACGGCGGGCGTCGACGACACGAGCGCCACCGCCAGCAGCTCGGGGAGCGGTGACGCAACGGAGACCTGGGGGACCTCCGACTCGGCGGGCACGAGCGGCACCTCGGGCACGAGCGGCACCTCGGGCACGAGCGGCACCTCGGGCACGAGCGGCACCTCGGGCACGAGCGGCACCTCGGGCACGAGCGGCACGAGCGGCACCTCCGACGCGACCGGCACCTCCGACGGAACCGGCACCACCGGCGGCGGCCTCACGTCGACCGGCGAGAGCGGCGTCGATCCGATCTGTGGCGACGGCGTCGCCGAGGGCGATGAAGAGTGCGACGGCGACGACCTCGCGGACGCCACCTGCGTCAGCGAGGGCTTCAACAGCGGCGCGCTGACCTGCGGCGGCGGCTGCCTCCTCGACACCGCCGCCTGCAGCCTCGAGCTCATCGCCCCCGAGCTCGAGCTCTCCTTCTCGCGGATCAAGCAATTCGACTTCAGCTGGGCGCCGGTGCCGGGGGCCGACTTCTACCGCCTCTTCGAAAGCGCGACCCCGGGCGATCCCTTCGTCCAGCTCGGCGGCGTCGTCCTGAAGACGGCGACCTCGCGCGAGATGCCGCTGCACTTCCGCGCCGAGGCGAGCTACAAGCTCCAGGCCTGCAACAAGGACGGGTGCGTCGAGTCGAGCCCGGTGTCGGTGGTCGGCTCGCTCGTCGACGCGATCGGCTACGTGAAGGCCTCGACGCCCGGCTACATCGACAACTTCGGCTACTCGGTCGCGCTGAGCTCGGACGGCACGACGATGGCCGTCGGCGCCCCGCTCGAGGACAGCGCCGCCACCGGGATCAACGGCGACGAGGCCAACGACGACGCGACGAACTCGGGGGCGACCTACGTGTTCATCCGCGACGAGTTCGGCGCCTGGGCCAAGCAGGCGTACATCAAGCCCTCGAACACGCCGGCCTCGAGGCGCTTCGGCGACACCCTCGCCCTGAGCGACGACGGCGACACCCTCGCCGTCGGCGCGAGCATGGAGCAGAGCGCCGGCGTCGGGATCAACGGCGATCAGTCCGACGCCGGGCTGACCAAGGCCGGCGCGGCCTACGTCTTCACCCGCGACGGCCAGGGCGTCTGGACGCAGCAGGCCTACATTAAGGCGTCGAACACCGACATCTACGACCGCTTCGGCGGCGTCCTCGACATCAGCGGCGACGGGGACACCCTCGCCGTCGGCGCCCAATACGAGAGCAGCGCCGCCGCCGGGATCAACGGCGCTCAGCTCGACAACTCCCTCTCGTCGTCGGGCGCGGTCTACGTCTTCCGCCGCGCCCTCAACACGTGGTCGCAGGAGGCCTACATCAAGCCCCTCAACCCGGGCCAGTGGGACTACTTCGGCTTCTCGCTGGCCCTCAGCGGCGACGGGGACACCCTCGCCGTCGGCTCCAAGGGCGAGGACAGCAGCGTCGCGGGGATCAACGGCGTGCCCGACGACGCGCTGGCCAACTCTGGCGCGGTCTACGTCTTCGAGCGCGACGCCAACGAGAAGTGGTCGCAGGGCGCCTTCATCAAGGCGTCGAACCCGGACGACGGCGACAGTTTCGGCGGCAGCGTGACCCTCAGCGCCGACGGCGAGACCCTCGCGGTCAGCGCGTCCTCCGAGGAGAGCGGCGCCGCCGGGATCAACGGAGATCAGCTCGACAACTCGCTGATTTGGGCGGGCGCGGTCTATGTGTTCAGCCGCGCGGGCAAGGGGCCCTGGTCCCAGCAGGCGTACATCAAGGCGTCCAACCCCGATTCGTACGACTACTTCGGCGCCTCCGCGGTGTTCAACCGGATGATCACCCTCAGCGATGACGGCGACGTGCTCGTCGTCGCGTCGGGCGACGAGGACAGCGCCGCCGTCGGGATCAACGGCGACCAGCTCGACAACTCCTCGAGCGGGAGCGGCGCGATCTATGTCTTCGTGCGCGACGAGCTCGACACGTGGAGCCAGCGGACCTACGTGAAGTCGATTGCGATGAAGGGCGGCATCGGCGTCACGGTCGCCGTGGATGGCTCCGGAGAGATCCTCGCCGTGGGCGCCCACGCCGACAGCGGGGGCGGGAGCGGCCTCAACACGTTCCCATACAACAAGGGGACCGCGGGCGCGGGCGCGGTGCTCCTCTACTGACGGGGCGCGCGATCGCGGGAGCGCGGCGCGATGGATGGTCGTCGAGGCCTCGGCGAGCGCCCTGACGGCGGCGCTCGCCGGCCCCCCGGCCGCTTGCCATCGGCCGGGGCGCCGCAGGATCCTGGTGTCCTGCCCTCGGAGGCCCCGTCGATGCCCAAGCTCCGCCACATCACCCCGATCGCCTGCGCGCTCATTCTCCTCGCCGCATGCGGCGACGACTCGACCGCGTCGAGCTCCGAGACCGCGACGGCCTCGGCGACCGCGACCTCGACCGCGACCTCGACCGCGAGCGCGAGCGCGAGCGCGAGCGCGAGCGCCGGCACCGAGACCCAGAGCGGCGGCGACTCGGCCACTGGCACATCCCAGGGCAGCGTCAGCGCCACCGACTCGAGCACCTCGGGCTCGACCTCGGCCTCGACCTCCGACGCCAGCGCGGCGGCGACGGACACCACCACCTCGGGGGTCGGCTGCGGCGTCTGCGATCAGCCCAACCAGGCCTGCGTCGACGACGTCTGCGTCGCGCTCTGCCAGGGCCAGGACCCCGACCCCTGCGGCCCCGATCAGGTCTGCGACGTGATCTCGGGCGAGTGCAAGGACGTCGACGCGCCCTGCACCCTCGCCGGCCCCGCCGAGGCCTGCGGTGCGGTGGTCTGCGGGCCCGGCTCGGTCTGCGACGGCGTCGGCGAGTGCCTGCCGATCGCCCCCTGCTCGGCGGTCGCCTGCACCGACGGCGGCGAGTGCTGGGGCGACGCCTGCTCCTGCACCCGCGAGAAGGAGTGCGACGAGGCCCCGGCTGATCTCCTCAACGGGCCCTTCTCCGAGATGATCGCCGGCCTCGACTTCGCCGACGACTGCACCGCCTGGATGGTCACGCTCCGCGACGGCGTCGACTACCTCCGCCGCCTCCGGCCCGACGGCGAGCTGACCGAATGGCCAGGTGTGTCCAACCTCGACATGGGCGAGGTCAAGGTCCTCCGCCGCCTCACCGTCCCCCAGGCCAAGGCGCCGCCCCCGTGGACCAGCGAGCCGCCGCCGCCCCCGAAGCCGGTCGAGGGCTACGGCGAGGTCGCCCTCACCTACATCTGCTGCGCCAATTGCGGCTGCGCCCAGAACCCGCCGCAGGGCGTCGCCCGCCTGGTCGAGGAGGACATGAACCAGCCGCTGCCGATCGTCATCACCGCGACCACCACCCAGGGGAACGGGCCCTTCATGAGCAAGCTCTTCGACGCCGGCCCGCAGGGGCTCACCTGGGGCGAGGATCGGGTCTTGTACGTCGGCAACACCACCGCCAACGGCGAGCTCAACTCGGCCGATCTCGAGAAGGCGACCCAGCAGCTCGAGACCACCTTCGCGGCCCGGGTGACCGCCGCCGCCGCGATCTCGCCGGTCCACCTCCTGGTCGCCCTCGAGGGCGGCGAGCTCCAGCGCTTCAACACCCTGACCAAGGAGGCGACGCTGGTCCTCGACCTCGACGCCGACGTCACCAGCCTGAGCCACGACAAGTTCTCGGGGCTGGTCTACGCCGGCCTCTCGACCCTCGAGATCGTGGCGATCCAGCCCTTCAAGGGCGAGGTCATGCCCTTCGACACGATGCCGGGCAAGGGCCGGGTCGCGGTCTCGCCGAGCGGGCGGCTCTGGTTCATGCCGGTGAAGTACATCCAGGCCGGGACGCTGGTGTCGTTCGATCTGCCGAACGAGCTCTGAAGGGCTAGTCGCCCGCGACCTCGAGGAGAAGCGCCGCGTTCGGCGTCCGCTCCTCGCGAAACGCGACCAGCACCCGGCCGTCGTGGGCGGCGATCCGCGTCTGCTTGGGGCCGACCGGGTTGGTGATCCCGCCGCTCTCGACGATCATGGCGTCGTCGAGGGGGCGGCTGCGGACGCCGGCGGCGTCGATCGTCACGAGGTCGCGGAGGCCGGCGTTCGGGTCGGTGAGCGACGAGATCCGGACGCCGACCACCACCCCCGGGCGGGCGCCGTCGCTGCTGAGATCGGTGAGCGCACCCTCGAGGGTCGCGCGGGTCGTGAGGGCGCCGCCGCGGTCGTCGAGGACGCTCCCCTCGGCGAGGGTCGCGGCCGCGAGGACGGCCGCGCCGTCGCCGGCGACCGCGAGGCGGACGACCTCGGGGCCGCTGGCGAGGAGCTCCGGGAGCTCGCTCGTCGCCCAGGCGCCGCCGCTGAGGCGGGCGATCGTCAGGAGGCGGTCGCTGGGGTCGATCGAGCCGCGGAAGCCGACGAGGCGGGTCGAGGGGCCGGCGCCGGCGAGCTCGGCGTTGGTGAAGGCGCCCGCGAGCGGGGCGGCGAGCGGCTCCCAGGTGGCGCCGCTCCAGCGCTCGACGACGACCTCGAGGTCGCCCTTGGGGTAGGCGAGGAGCGGCGCGCCGTCGACGACCTGCAGCGTCGCCCGGCGGTTGACGAGGCCGACGTCGGCGGCCGCCCGCGGGAGCGCGACGAAGGCCGCGTCGTCGCCGTCGCGGCACCAGAGGTGGATCCCGACCTCGCCGAGGAACATCCACGCGCCGACGCAGAGGGTGGCGCCGTCGCTGGCGAGGAGCGGCTGCTCGAGCGATTGCGCGGTCATCGGCGCGGCCTCGACGTCGACGAACGCGCCGGCGCCCGCCGACGACTCGCCGCGGAGGTAGAGGCGGCCGTTGGAGGTGTAGGCCCAGTAGCCCCGGGCGCCGTGAAAGGCGACCGCGACCCCGGTGGTCGGCCAGGTGACCTCGGCGACGTCGACGACCCGGGCGGGCGCAGGCCCCTCGCCGCCGGTGCCCGCGGAGCCGCTCCCGCTCGCGTCGCTCGCGCCCTCGCTCCCGCTCGTCGCTGGCCCGCCGGCGCACGCGAGGAGGAGGGCGAGCGAGAGGGTGAGGGGGCGACGAACGGAGGCCGGACGCATGGCGTGGAGGCGGAGCATAGCCGCGTCCACGCCGCCACGCCGCCACGCCGCGGGCCTCGGCGGTGCGCGCTAGCGCGCCCGCTTGAGGAGGAGCAGCAGCGCCGGCAGGACCAGGATGCTCGCCGCCAGGCAGGTGGCGATGCCGATCACCATCGAGAGCCCGAGCGAGAGCATCGCCCCGTGCTTGCCGAGCATCAGCGCGGCGAAGCCGACCATCGTCGTCAGGGCCGAGATGATCACCGCCGAGCCGGTCCCCCGGAGGAGGTCGTCGAGCGACGCGATCCCGTGGATCTTCGCGCTCTCCTCCGCCCGGTGCATCAGGTGGACGCCGAAGGCGGTGCCGATCCCGAGGACCAGCGGCAGGCAGACGATGTTGGCGACGTTGAAGGGGATCCCGACGGCGGCCATCAGGCCGACCATCCAGAGCCAGCCGAGGAGCGTCGGCACCAGCGCGAGGGCGGCGTTGCGGATCCCGCGGAAGTCGATGATCAGGAGGAGGAGGATGAGCCCGGCGGCGAGCCCGGCCGCCCGCCGGAAGCCGGAGACGATCATCACCTCGTGGAGGTGGCTGTTGATCGCCAGGCCCGAGACCTCGGGGTCGATCGCCTCGAGGTCGGCGGTGAACTTCTCGGCGACCGGCCCGGTCCAGAACGCGCCCGCCGGGATCGCGTAGAGCGCGAGCGCCTTGCCGTCCTTCGAGACGAAGCGCTCGCGGAGGAGCGCCGGCAGGTCCTCGGGGGCGTAGGCGCCGCGATCGGCGACGTCCTTCGCGGTCGTCAGCGCCCGCCGGAGGAGGTCGGCGAGCATCGGCTCGATCGCGGCGAGGCGCGCCTTCTCGGCCTCGCCGGCGCCCTCGAGGCGCTTTCGGAGGCTGATGAAGGCCTCCTTGGCCGCGTCGACGTCGGCGGTCGGCTGCCCCGCCTGGGCGAGCGCGAAGTGGATCTCGTCGAAGGCGTCGATCACCCCGCGGAGCTTGGGGATCACCTCCTCCGGCGTGGTCTTGCGGGCCGCCAGGCGGTCGAAGTCGACCGGCCGGGCGAAGAGCTTCAGCCCCTCGCGGAGGGCGGCGAGGCGGGACGGATCGAGGGGCGGGAGGAGGTCGGTCGCGGTCTGGACCCCGGCGACCGAGTCGAGCGCCCGCACCTTCTCGGCCATCGCCCGCGCCTCCTCGATCCCGGGGGCCGAGAGGTTGGCGTACATCGGGCTCATCGTCGGATCCGGTTCGAGGACGTCGAGGGCGATCACGCTCTCGGCGGTGGTCGGCAGGAAGTCGAAGGTCCGGGAGTTGAAGCGGATCTGCGGGAGGGCGATCGCCCCGGCGACGGCGAGGACGACCGCGAGGCCGACGAGGACCGCCTTGGTCCGGCGGATCATCCCGGGGACCCGGGCGATCCCCGGGGCCTCGGGCGAGATCGTCGCCGCCGCCTTGGTCGTCCGCGAGAGGAGCGCGGGGAAGGAGATCAGCGTCGCGCCGACGATCACCGCGAGGCCGATCGCGGTGATCACCCCGAGCTGGGAGTAGGCGGTGAAGTCGGTGGTCGTGGTCGTCAGGAAGGCGACCGCGGTGATCACCGCGGCGCTGAGGATCCCGGGCCCGGTGTGGACCACCGCCCGCCGGATCGCCTCGCCGACCTCGGTGCCGCTCCGCCGCTCCTCGTTGATCCGCGAGAGGACGTGGACCGAGAAGTCGATCCCGAGGCCGAGGAGGACCGAGATGAAGCTGGCGGTGATCAGGTTGAGGCCGCCGTAGAGGAGCTTGACGATCCCGAGCGAGATCACGGTGCCGCCGAAGAGGGGCATCAGCGCGAGGATCGTCTGCCGCAGCGAGCGGAAGAGGAGGAGGCAGAGGAGGAGGATCCCGATCGCCGAGGCGGCGCTGGTGATCAGGAGGCTGACCTTGAGGATGTCGTCCTCGTCGACCGTGAGCGCCGGCAGGCCGGTGAGGCGGGCGACGATCCCCTCGGGGGCGTCGGCGAGGACCGCGTCGCGGCGGGCGCGGATTCCCTCGATGAGCGGGCGCAGCGTCTTCGAGTCGTCGCTCGCCAGCTCCGGGAACATCGTGATCACGTGGTTCTGGCCGTCGGCCGTGATCAGGTAGCCGCGGCGGTCGAGGTCCTTGCGGCCGAGCTCCTCGCCGAACTCGAGGTCGGCGAGGGGGTCGCCGCCGTCGAGGTAGGTCTCAAAGGTCGCGGCGATCCCGGCCATCCCCTTGAAGGCCTTGGCCATCTCCTCGGGGGTCGCGCTCGCCTCGCCCTCGAGGCCGGCGCTGAGCTGATCCCCGAGCGCGCCGATCCACGCCGGGATCCCGCCCTCGATCGTGGCCGCGACGTCGATCCCGGGCGGCAGCTGCTTGGCCGCCTCGGCGAGGACGTCGGGGCGCTGGAGGAGGAGGACCTCGGCGGCGTCGGCGGGGCCGGTGCGGGCGAGGACCCGCCCGTGGAGCTCGGGGATCGCGTCGAGCTCGCGGCTCAGGCTGTCGACCACCTTCTGGCGGGCCTCCGGGGTGCCGCCGCTGATCACCATGGTCGGCGCGTCGGGGGTGCCGAAGCGCTCGAAGAAGCGGAACATCCGGGCCTGGTGGGGCTCGTCGTCGGCGACCAGGCCGTAGCGCGAGGTGCTCACCGTCATCGACGGGATCAGCGCGCCGGCGCCGACGATCAGGGCCGCGGTGACGAAGAGGAGGCTGCGGGGGTAGCGGAGGGAGAAGCCCGCGAGGGTCCCGAAGACGCGCTCGTGAATTGTGCCGGCCATGACGCGAACGGCGGCCGGGGGAGGGCGCGCCGGGGGCGAGAGTAGGCGGGGGGCCGCGAGGCGGCAATCTCTCGATGATCTCGGCCCCTTGCCGGTCCGGAGGGCCCCCGCCGGGTGTGTCCTGGGTCACATCCAGGGCCGGGGGCGCGCGCGGATCAGCAGTTGGGGCACTCGCAGGCGATCCCGTCGGCGACGTCGTGGCAGACCGTGTGGGGCGGTGAGGCCAGGCAGATCGACTCCGCGCAGGCGCAGGTCGCCGGCCCCTCGCCGCAATCCCAGGGGAGGGGCTCGCAGAGGACGTAGGCGCCCTTCTGGAGCTTGGCGACGCAGGTCAGGTCGGGGGCGTCGCAGGCCGCGCACTCGGGCGCCCAGTCGCAGGCCTCGGCGGGCACGCAGTGGCCGGTCCAGCACTTGCCGTTGCCGTCGTCGACGACGCTGGCGACGGTCCCCGGGGCGCACTCCGGGGGCAGCGACTTGCAGGTGACGCCGAGCGGGTTGCAGGTGGTCTTTTCGAAGGTGCAGCGGCCGAAGCGGCAGACCGCCTTGGCGTCGGCGAGGCCGATCGCGTCGCAGCTCGGCTGGAGGCAGTCGAGGTCGCAGGCGGGCGGCTCCTCGCCGACGTGGTGGGGGTCGCAGGCGCAGCAGTCGTTTTGCAGGACGCACTCGCCGTCGTCGACGCAGGGGGTGGGCGGGGCGACGCCGGTGGTCCCGGTGCTGCCGCTGGTCTCGCCGCCGCTCGAGGAGGTCCCACCGCTCGAGGAGCCGCCGCTGCTGGAGCCGCTCGAGCTCGAGGCGGTGCCGGTCGACCCGCTGCCGCCGCCGCTCGTCGAGCCGGCCGTGCTGCCGCTGCCGGAGCTCCCCTCGCTCGTGCTCGACGAGGTCGCGCCGCTCGTCGACGAGGTCGCGCTCGTGGTCGCGGCGCCGTCGTCCCCGCAGGCGAGCGGGAGAGCGACGAGGAGGAGGGCGAGGATAGGGTAGGAGATGCGCATCGCCGGAGGATAGCGGCCCGCTCGGGGCGACGCCCGCGAAAGTCCGGCGCGGCGCGCTGCGGCGCTGGCTAGTCGGGCCAGGCGCTCGAGGGCTGGCAATTGTCGACGTGGATCTCATCGATCCGGCCGTCGTTGGGGATGTAGACCTGGTTGGTCGCCGACTTCGGGTACGAGGGGCCGGTCTCGCAGGCCGCGCTCTGGCCGGGGCCGATCACGAAGCGGGCGCCGATCTTGAGCTCGCAGACGACGAGGCGATCGAGGCGGCTCCACTCCTCGCAGACCGCGTTGGCCTCGCGGTAGCTCTCGCGGCTCTCGCCGGGCGGCGCGAAGGACCACCAGGTCCCGAGCTCGGTGTAGTCCTTCTCGGAGTTCCACACCCGGTAGACGGTGATCGACGACCTGGCCTCAAAGACCTGTCCCATGCAGAGGGAGCCGCGCTCGCTCTCGCCGAGCGCCCGCTCCAGGAGGGGATCGACGACCGCCGGATCGGTGACCGGCACCGCCCCGGAGGGGGGCGCGTCGATCTGACCGACGCACGCGACCCCGTCGAGCGGACCGAGGGTCGAGGGCTCGTCGCCGACGGCGTTGGCGTCCTCCGGGGGCGCGACCGCCGGGGCGTTCCGCGGGCCGCAGGCGACGAGGGTGAGGGTGAGCGCGAGGGTGAGCCGGCGGACGAGGAGGGCCACCGGAGGACGCTATCAGGTCGCCGCGCCGATCGACATCCGCGGGTCGCCGACGCGAGGGGCCCGCGGAGGCGCGGTGACGCGCCCCCCAAGCTGGGCCCTGGACGCCGCGGCGCCGACCTCAGCGGCTCAACCGTCGCCCCACTCGGCGGTCGCGAGCCAGCGCAGGAGGTCCTTGCCGACCACCCGGCGGTCGCCGTCGTCGTGCCAAAACGAGAGGATCTGGCCGCGGACGCCGCGGGCGGCGGGGGCGAGGTCGAGGATGTGGTGGTTGCCCGCGCCGTCGTAGGTCACGGGGATCCACTCGGCGATCCACCAGCGCGCCTGCACGCCGGGGCCGACCTCGTCGCTCTGGTTGTCGTCGAAGGTCCCGTCGTCGAGGAGGCCCTTCCAGATCTTCCACTCGCCGACCATCCGCCGGAGCGAGAGGAGCTCGCGGCCCCCGACGACGTAGCCGTCCAGCGGGCCGCCGTCGTGGGCGAGGTACCAGGACCGCACCTCCTCCGGGAAGGTGACCCCAAGGACACGCTCGGTCCGGGCGATCGCGGCCTCGCTCGCGCCGCGCGGGAGCTTGACCCCGGCCGCGGCCGCGCGGGCCTCGATCGCGGCGATGAGGACTGCGACGTCGCGGGCCGACGCCGCGGCGACCAGCTTTCGCGTCGTCCGCCGCGAGCTGGGGGTGGTCCCGGCGGCGGACTTCTTCGCGGGGGTCTTCTTGGCGGCGGACTTCTTGGCGGACTTCTTCGCGGTGCTCTTGGTGGCAGACTTCTTGGAAGAGGGCTGCTTGGCGGCGGACTTCTTCGCGCCAGAGCTCGCCTCGCCGGTCTTCTTGGTGGCCTTCTTGGCGGCGGTCTTCTTCGCGCCAGAGCTCGCCTTGGCGGTCTTCTTGGCGGACTTCTTCGCGCCAGAGCTCGCCTTGGCGGTCTTCTTGGCGGCCTTCTTCGTGCCAGAGCTCGCCTTGGCGGTCTTCTTGGCGGCCTTCTTGGCGGCCTTCTTGGCGGCGGTCTTCTTCGCGCCAGAGCTCGCCTTGGCGGCCTTCTTGGCGGCCTTCTTGGTGGCGGTCTTCTTCGCGCCAGAGCTCGCCTTGGCGGTCTTCTTGGCGGCCTTCTTGGCGGTCTTCTTCGCGCTCGCCTTGGCGGTCTTCTTGGTCGTGCTCTTGGTCGTCGATCCGGTCGCGCGCATTTTCGCCTCCTGGCCGCCGGGATAGCACGCCTCGCCCCGCGATCGGAAGGGCGTGCGCGCCCGTCCCTCACTCCATCGGCGCCGACGGGGCGGCGAGATCAGGCCGCGTCGACGCGCTCACGACGGGTACCATGGTCCTTCGTCGATGGTGTCGGAGTTGGAGGAGATACGGCTCGGCCTGATCGCCCCGGAGGGCGCGGCCCGATCAGAGCGCGCTGAGGCGATCGAGCGAGCCGCGACGATCGCCTGCGCCGAGCTCAACGCGGCCGGCGGCGTCCTCGGTCGTCGCCTCGCGCTCCGCGTCGACGCCCGGGGCGGCGATCCCGAGGGCGCCGTCGCGGCCGCGGCCGCGCTGGTCGACGTCGGCTGCGTGGCGCTCCTCGGCGACCTCGCCGAAGACGCGGAGGTGGCCGCCCTCTCGCGGGTCGCCCGACCCCGTGGGATCCCGCTCCTCCGCGTCGCTCCCTGCGACGGGTGCCCCTCGCTCGGCGAGGCCGCCCACGTCTGCGTCAAGGCCTTCGCGGCGGCGGCGGAGGCCGCGGGCTGCGTCGTCGGCGCGGCGCTCGGCGAGGCGCTCGCCTGCGTCAGCGTCGACGAGTGCGGCGCCCACCTCGTGCGCGCGCGGGGCGACGGCTCCTTCGAAGTCCTGGCCAGCCTCGGGCCGCCGTCGCCGATGGAGTCGACCCCCCTCGCGGACGAGCTCCGCCTCCAGGCGCAGATCCTGGCGCAGCTCAGCGAGGCGGTCGTGCTCCTCCGGGCGAGCGACGGGGTCGTCGTCTACGCCAACGTCGCCGCCGCTCGGCTCTTCGCCTGCGAGGAGGTCGCGCTCCTCGGTCGCCCGCTCCTCGCCGGGCCCGAGGACGCGGAGCGCGGCCCCCGGCTGCGCTCGCTCGACATGCCCGCGGCGCTCCGTCGCCGCGGTCGCTGGCGCGGCGACGTCGAGGCGACGACCTGCGAGGGCGCGCCGCTCTGGTGCGCGGTCACGGCCTCGGCCTCGACGCATCCCCTCCACGGCGAGGTGTGGATCGCGGCCCTGAGCGACGTGAGCGAGCGACGTCGCCTGGCCGAGGAGCTCGCGCGCCAGCGCGACTTCGCCAGCACCCTCCTCGAGATCGCCCCGGCGATCGTCCTCCTCCTCGATCCAGAGGGGCGGATCGTCCACGCCAATTCTCAATTCGAAGAGATCAGCGGCTGCCTCTCGGCGGCGAGCGTCGGCGCGGACTGGTTCGCCGATCACGTCCCGGCCCGCGAGCGCCCGGCGATCCGGGCGCTCTTCGCCCGCGCCCTCGGCGGTGAGACGAGCCGCGGTCGCGTCTATCCGCTGATCACCTGCCGCGGCGACGAGCTGGCCGTCGAGTGGCACACGCGGCCGATCCGCGGCCCCGACGGCGAAGTCAGCGCGGTCATCCTGGTCGGCATCGACGTCTCGGAGCGGGTGCGGGCCGAGGCGGCGCTCCGCGAGAGCGAGGCCCGCCACCGCCGCCTCTTCGAGGAGGCGCCCATCGGGATCTGCGTCGTCGACGCTCAGGGGCGCTTCCTCTCGCTCAACCCCGCCGCGCTGCGGATCGCCGGCGCAGCCGACGAGGGGGCGCTCGTCGGCGCGTCGATCCTCGAGAGCGTCACCGAGCACGAGCGCCCGCGGATCGCGGCGCTCCTGGCGACGGCGGCCGCCGGTGAGCCCGCGCGCTTCGAGTTCGTCAGCGCGAGGGGGCCCTCCTTCCTCGCCACCTTCACGCCGCACCGCGATGGGGAGGTGCTGGCGATGGCGACCGACATGACCGAGCAGCGGCAGGCCGCCGAGGCCCTGCGGATCAAGGACGCGGCGCTCGCCGGGGCGCTCGACGGGGTGGCGATCGCCGATCGCGGCGGGACGATCACCTACGTCAACGACGCCTTCCTCGGGCTCTGGGGGCACCGCGACGTCGCCGAGGTGCTCGGCCGCCCGGTCCTCGACTTCTGGGAGGAGCCGGCGGCGGCCGCCGCGGTGGTGGTCGAGCTCATGCGCGACGGGACCTGGAGCGGCGAGCTCAACGCGCGCCGGGTCGACGGGTCGATCCGCGTCTTCAGGGTCTCGGCCAACGCGGTCCGTGACGGCGACGGCGCGGTGGTCGCGATCATGGCCTCCTTCAGCGACGAGACCGAGCGGATCGAGGCCGAACGCCGGCGGCAGCTCGCGGAGGCCCGGACCCGCGAGAGCGAGGCCCGCTACCAGCGGGCCGAGCGCGGGACCAACGACGGCCTCTGGGAGTCGAACCTGACGACCGGCGCCTCCTACCGCGCCCCCAACGTCGCCGCGATCCTCGGCTTCGCGCCGGGTGAGCTCGCGCCGGGCTTCGCCACCTTCATCGACCTCGTCCACCCCGACGATCGCGGGAGCATCCTGACGTCGATGGAGCGCCTCCGCGTCGGCGGCGAGGCGATCGACGTCGAGGTGCGGATGCGGCGGCGGAGCGGCGAGTACCTCTGGGTGCGCTCACGCGGCCAGATCACCCTGGTCGAGGGCCCGGGGGGGGTGATCGAGGAGGTGATAACCGGGTCGATCTCCGACGTCTCGCGCCTCAAGGCGGCCGAGGCCCGCCTCCAGGAGGCCTCGCGGATCGCCGGCCTCGGCGCCTGGGAGCTCGACCTGATCAGCGGTCGGACGTGGTGGTCGCCCCAGCAGTACGCCCTCAACGGCGTCGAGCCCTCGGCGCCGGTCGACCAGGAGCGCTTCCTCGAGATCGTCCACCCCGACGACCGCGCGGGCATCAAGGCGGCCCTCGACCGCGTCTTCGTCGAGGACGTGATCGAGCAGGACTACCGGATCGTCCGCCTCGACGGAGAGGTCAGGCACTTCCACGGAGTGGCGACCTTGACCCGCGGCGCCGACGGGGTGCCGCTGAAGATCGCCGGCACCAACCTCGACGTCACCGCGCGGGTCGTCGCCGACGAGGCGATCCGCCGCTCGCTCGCCGAGAAGGAGATCCTCCTCCGGGAGATCCACCACCGGGTGAAGAACAACCTCCAGGTCGTCGGCGGCTACCTCCACTTCCACAGCAAGCGGCTGACCGTGCCCGCCGACGCCGCCGTCCTCGCCGAGCTCCGCCAGCGGATCGACGCGATGTCGCTGATCCACCAGCGCCTCTACCTCGCCAGCGACGTCGCCTGCGTCGACTTCGGCGACCACGTCCGGGCCCTCGTGGCCGAGATGCGACGCTCGAGCGCGCGCCCCACCGCGATCGCGATCGCGGTCGAGGCCGAGCCGATCGCGCTGCCGATCGAGGTGGCGATGCCGGCGAGCATGATCGTCTGCGAGCTGATCAGCAACATCCACAAGTACGCCTTCCCGGAGGGCCAGGAGGGGCGCGCGTCGGTGGCGGTGCGGCGGCGCGGGGGCGAGGTCGAGCTCGCGGTCGACGACGAGGGGGTCGGCCTCCCCGCGGGCTTCGAGCCGGGCGCCGACGGCTCCTTCGGCTGGACGCTGGTGCGCTCGCTGGTCGATCAGCTCGACGGGAGCCTGGCGATCGACGCGGCGGCGCGGCCCGGGGTCCATGTCCGGATCTCCTTCGCCGATCCGGCCTTCGTCTCCTGAGGCCGGCTCAGCCGGGCGCGGGCAGGGCCGGCCGGCCGCGCTGCGCCTCGGCGCTCGGCCGGACGCTCGCGGAACTCCGGGGAAAGTGCGCCCTGAGCGCCGTTTGTGTTTTGTGTAAAGAGTTACTTGACACTTTGCAGTTGCCTCGGCATGCTCCTTTCCATGCTGCCGCTCCGCCTCCAGCCCTCGGATCGCCGCCTCGGCGAGACCCTCCAGCAGCTCGGTCGTGACCTCCGAACGGTGTTTGACGGCTGGCGTGGGCGTCCGGCTGCGCCCTTCACGCTGCGGGACGCGCGGGCCGGTGGCCGGCCGGCGCCGGCGCCTGGCCCCGACCTCGGGGCCCGCGAGGTCGAGGTCGTCGAGCGGATCCAGGAGTGCGCCGACGCGGTCACGCTGGTCCTCGCCGATCCCCGCGGCGGCGCCTTCGAGTACGCGCCCGGCGCCTTCTTCACGCTCCTCCTCGAGGAGGGCGGCGAGGAGCTCCGGCGCGCCTACTCGGCGTCGTCGATCGCCGGCCGCGTCGATCGCCTGGCGCTGACGATCAAGCGGGTCGATGGCGGCCGCGTGTCGACCTATCTCAACGACCAGGTCAAGGTCGGCGACCGCCTCCGCCTCCTCGGCCCCTCCGGCGCCTTCACGATCACCCCGGAGGCGGCGGCCGCCCGCCGCCTGGTGCTGATCGGCGGCGGCTCGGGGATCACCCCGCTGATGGCGATGATCCGCACGCTCCTCGAGGTCGAGGCGGCGACCGAGCTCGCGCTGATCTACGGCTCGCGCGCGCCCTCGGCGATCATCTTCGGCGAGGCCCTCGCCGAGCTCGCGGCCCGCCACGCCGGCCGCCTCCACCTCCGCCTGGTGGTCGACGACGCCGAGGGCGAGGCCGCGTGGCCCGGCGGGATCGGCCGCCTCGACCGCGAGGGCCTCGGCCGCGAGCTCGCCGCGCTCCCCTGGCCGAAGGAGCAGGTCGATGGCTTCTACGTCTGCGGCCCCGAGCCGATGATCGAGGCCGCGCGGGCGCTCCTCCGCGACCTCGAGGTGCCGGAGGAGCGCCGCCACGAGGAGCGCTTCACCGCCCCGCAGCGCCGCGCGCAGGCGCCGACCCGCGCCCGCGCGGCGGCGCCGGTGAAGATCCGCCGGCGCGGCCAGGCCGAGGCGGCGACGGTGATCGTCGGGCCGGGCGCGACCCTCCTCGAGGGCGCCCGCGCGGCCGGCCAGGCGCTCCCCTTCTCCTGCGCGATGGGGGGCTGCGGCGCCTGCAAGGTCAAGGTGATCGCCGGCGAGGTGGCGATGGACGAGCCCAACTGCCTGAGCGCCGAGGAGCGGGCGGCCGGCTACGCCCTCACCTGCTGCGGCGCGCCGGTCGGCCCCTGCGAGATCGAGGTGGCATGATGGCGGCCGCGATGACCAGCGAGACCATCGACCGCGAGCGCTACCCCTACCGCATGCGCGACCTCTGCGAGCTCACCGGGCTCGACCGCCAGACCGTGCACTTCTACATCCAGCAGGGGCTGGTCCCCGAGGGCTGCAAGACCGGGCGCAACATGGCCTACTACGGCCCCGAGCACGTCGAGCGGATCCGCCTGGTGCGGCAGCTCCAGCACGAGCGCTTCCTCCCGCTCAAGGCGATCCGGGCGATGCTCGAGGGCCGCGACGACACCTTCACTCCCGAGCAGCGGGCGCTCCTCGCCGATGTCCGCCCGCGCCTGGCGGCGGTGCTCGGCCAGGGCGAGGACGAGCGCGAGACGGTCGCGGTCGCCGAGCTCCTGGTCGCCCACGGGGTGAGCCGCAAGGAGCTGGCGGCGATGGAGTCGCTCGGCCTCCTGACGACGGTGCAGGCCGGCGGCGAGCTCCGGATCGCCGCCCAGGACGCCTGGATGATCGAGCTCTGGGGCTCGCTGCGGGCGGCCGGCCTCAGCCGCGAGCTCGGCTTCGAGGTCGAGGACCTCGGGATCTACGAGGAGGCGATCAGCGGCCTCCTCGAGCAGGAGGTCGGCCTCCTCACCCCGCGCCTCGCCCACCTCCCGGCCGACGAGGTCGCGGCGATCGTCCAGCGGGCGCTGCCGCTGATCACCACCTTCATCACCCGCTACCACCTGACCAAGGTCCGCAACTTCTTCTCCAGCCTCGGCTGACCTGACCCGATCCGAGAGAGCAACGCCATGGACATCGCCCGCCTGACCAACCTCCTCCCCCAGCGCCTCCGCTCGCAGGTCGACGCCTACTTCGAGGCCGTCTCGGTCCTCGCCGAGATCCGCGACCCCAAGGTGCTCCGCTCGCTCGGGCCCTCCGGCCTCCGCGGGCTGATCCTCCACCGCGGCAAGCAGGGGGTGCCGACCAAGATCCAGGCGACCCACCGCGCCCACTTCGACTGGACCTACCCCGCCGACAACGCCGAGATGGCCGAGCTCTACCGCCGGGCGAAGCAGGGGCAGTGGGACGCCGACACGGCCCTCGACTGGTCGACCGACGTCGACCCCCTCAACCCCGAGGTGCCGCTCCTGCCGGCCTCCTTCGTCGACTTCGACGACCTCGCCAATCGCGGGATCCGCCTCAGCGGCGCCGACCAGCAGCGCTTCCTCTACGCGATCACCGCCTGGATGCTCTCGCAGTTCCTCCACGGCGAGCAGGGGGCGCTCTTCGCCGCTGCCCAGGTCACCGAGGCGGTCCAGTTCTTCGATGGCAAGCTCTACGGCGCGACCCAGGTGATGGACGAGGGCCGCCACGTCGAGGTCTTCTCCCGCTACCTCGACGACAAGCTCGGGCGCCTCTACCAGATCAACGACAACCTCTACGTGATCATCGACGCGCTGATGAGCGACGGCCGCTGGGACATGAAGTTCCTGGGGATGCAGATCATGGTCGAGGGGCTGGCGCTCGGCGCCTTCGGCACCCTCTACCGCCAGACCTCGGAGCCGCTCCTCAAGAGCCTCCTCCGCAACGTGATCCAGGACGAGGCGCGCCACGTCCACTACGGGGTGCTGGCGCTCCGCGAGCACATCACCAAGGAGCTGAGCGAGCGCGAGCGCCAGGAGCGCGAGAACTGGGCCTTCGAGGTCGCGCTCCTGATGCGCAACCGCTTCATGGCCTACGAGGTCTACGAGGAGTGGTTCGAGGGGACGATCTCGCGGGCGACCTGGCGGGAGATCGTGACGTCGCTCCCGGGGATGCGCGAGTTCCGGCAGGTGATGTTCTCTCGGCTGGTGCCGAACCTCCGGGCGATCGGCCTCCTGAGCCCGCGGATCCTGCCGCACTACGATCGCGTCGGGCTCCTCCAGTACATGGACGGGGCGGCGGCCGATGAGCTGACGGCCGAGGGGATGCTCGCCGACCTCGATCGGGCGGCGTAGCGGACCGGGCGCGCGGTCGCGCCGGTACGCAACGCCGCGGCGCGGCCCCGGGGATCGCTCCCCGGGGTCGCGCCGCGTTCCTGTCTCTTGGGCTAGGCCGCCCGCCCCTCGTGGCGGCGGACGATCGCCGGGACGAGCCCGGCGGGGACCTCCTCGTGGCCGGCGGGGGACATCGTGAAGGTGCCCTGCCCCTGGGTCAGCGAGCGGAGCTCGCCGGCGTAGCCGAACATCTCGGCCAGGGGGACCACCGCCTCCAGGCGGGCCTCGTCGCCGAGCGCCTGGTGGCCGACCACCCGCCCGCGGCGGCGGATGAGGGAGGCGACCGTCGCCCCGTGGGCGGCCGCGGGGACGACGAGCTCGACCTCCATGACCGGCTCGAGGAGGTAGGGCGCGGCCGCCCGCAGGGCGTCGCGGACCGCGTCCCGCGCGGCGATCCGGAAGGCGAGGGCCGAGGAGTCCTTGTCGTGGGCTGCCCCATCGACCAGGTCCATCGTCACCCCGACCACCGGCGCGCCGAGGATCGGCCCGCGCGCGAGCGCGTCGCCGAGCCCCTGGCCGACCGCGGAGACGTACTCCCGGGGGATCGACGCGCCGACCAGGCGCTCACGGAAGTGCACGCCGAGGTCGCCCGCCCCGGTCGGGGCGAGGGCGCCGATCACCCGGGCGTATTGCCCGCGGCCGCCGTCCTGCTTGCGGTGGAGGTGGTCGAAGGAGACCGCCCGCGCGATCGACTCCCGGTAGGCGACCACCGGGGCGCCGACCTCGACCTCGAGGTCGTGCTCGCGCCGCATCCGCTCGAGGTAGACGTCGAGGTGGAGCTCGCCCATCCCGGCGATCAGGGTCTCCCCTGACTCCTCGTCGCGGCTCACCCGGAGGCTGGGATCCTCGCGGGTGAAGCGGCCGAGCGCGGACGCGAGGCGGCCGAGCGCGCCGCGATCGCGGACGCGGATCGCGTAGGCCATCACCGGCTCGGGGACGTGGAGCGCCCCGACGGACCAGCGCGCGCCCTCGGTGAAGGTGTCACCGTGGACGCACTCGACCCCGAAGAGGCCGACGATGTCGCCGGCCTCCGCGACCTCGATCTCCTCCATCGACGACGCGTGGATCCGCACCAGGCGACCGACCTTGATCCGCTGCCCCGAGCGGGCGTTCGTCACCCGCTGGCCGCGGGTGAGCCGACCCTGGAGGATCCGGAGGTAGGTGAGCTGGCCGAAGGAGCCGGCGTCGACCTTGAAGGCGTGGGCGCAGAGCGGCCCCGCGGCCCCGCCGTCGAGGCGCAGGGCCTCGCCGGTGGCGACGTCGACGACCGTCCGCGGCCGCTCGGCCGGGGCCGGGAGGTAGCGGACGACCGCGTCGAGGAGCGGCTGCACGCCGATCTCGAGGTGCGCCGATCCGCAGAGGACGGGGGTGAGCTGGCGCTCGATGGTGGCTTTGCGTAGCACGGGGATGATCTCCTCGGCCGAGACCTCGACGCCGTCGACGAGGCTGGCCATGATCGCGTCAGAGTGATCGGCGAGGGCCTCGAGGAGGCGCTCGCGGGCTCCTTCGGTCGGCCCCCGGAGCTCGTCCGGGAGCGGCTGGCCGCGGACGATCGCCCCGCGCTCACCTTCGAAGGTGAGGAGGCGGCGATCGATGAGATCGACGATCCCGACCAGGCGGCCCTGATCGTCGAAGCGCGGGAGGTTGACGAGGACGGCGCCAGGATCGACGCGCGCCCGGAGATCGGCGAGGACGGCCTCGGCGTCGGCGCCGGGGCGATCGAGCTTGTTGATGAAGACCAGGCGCGGGAGCTCGTGCCGGCGGATCTGGCGGTCGATCGTCAGGGTCTGCGGCTGCACGCCGGCGACCCCGCAGAGGACCAGGACGACGCCGTCGAGCGCCGAGAGGGCGCGCTCGACCTCGATCGTGAAGTCGACGTGTCCGGGGGTGTCGATCAGGTTGATCGCGTGGTCGCCCCAGCGGACCTGGGTCGCCGCCGACCGGATCGTGATCCCGCGCTCGCGCTCGAGCTCGTGCGAGTCCATGGTCGCGCCGACGTCGCCGCGGACCTCGCCGATCCGGTGGATCTTGCCGGCGTAGAAGAGGATCCGCTCGCTCAGCGTGGTCTTGCCGGCGTCGATGTGGGCGGAGATGCCGATGTTGCGGAGCGGGGTGGCCTCGTGGGGTTGGGGTCGCATGACAGGTTCTCTCTCTCGACGCGTGTGGCGTCGTTCGCTGCTCGTGGTGATCGATCGGCCGGGTCGCGGCCGCACCTCTCCCGAGCCGCCGGCCGCGGGGGCAGGCGGACGCGCGCGGCCCTCGGACATGACCATGAGGACATGTCAGTCGAGGCCGCGCGGGCGATGAGGACTCCGGGGTGACCGCGGGGTCGCGGGCCCGTCCGCCAGGCGCCAGGTGCAGGCGCCGGCCGATCGGGCGGCCGCCACGGAGCCGTGGGCCACGCGCTCTACGGGGTCAGAGACGGCGAAAATCGCCGAATTTGCGCCCGCAGGTCACGCGACCCGCGACGACGACACCGGATCACCGATATGGGCGATCTTGAGCCGGGACGATGTCGTGTTCGCGGGCATGGTGACCTTCGCCGATCCCTGGGATCGGAAGCGTCGAGAGAGATAGCAACACTCCGCGCTCCGGTCAAGCGGCGACGCCGCGCCCTCATGTGTCTGAAAAGTCAGGCGGCGACGCCCTCCTCGGACGCCGCCGCCTGGTCGGTCGGAGCCGCGGGACCCGGCCCGCGCGCCGCTCAGAAGCGGACGGTCACGACCGCGCCGGTCTGCTCCTTCTGCACCCGGGGGAAGCTCGCCTTGGCGAGCTCGCGGGCGCAGCACGCCCCGAGCTCCGGGCGGGCGCCGCCGGCCTCGACCTTGGTCGAGATCACCGAGCCGGTCGCGCCGGCGATCGAGATCTTGATCCGCACGCTCTCGCCCTCCTTGGCGAGGCCGCTGCACTTCGAGGCCGCGGCCGCCTTGGCCCCGCGGACCCCCTCCGTGATCTCGCTGGCCTCGAGCTTGGCGGGGAGGGTCGAGGGGGCCGGCCGGGGCGCGCTCTCCTTGACCGCGGGGGCCTTGGCGGGGGCGCACTTCTTCTTGTCGAGGAGGCAGTCGACCGAGGGCTCCTTGGGCTCGTCGCGCTTGGTCGCCGTCGGGGTGGCGCTCGCGGGGGCGGGGGCGCTGCTCGGCGCCTCGCTCGTCGCCGGGGTGCCCGCGGTCGTTCGCGGGGTCCGACGGGAGGTGCGCTCGCGCCTTCGGGGCGCGACCTCGGCGGCGGGCTCCGGCTCGGCCGTCGCCTCCGCGGCGACGCGCTCGGAGGCGTCCGCGGCGTCGTCCGGCGCCTCGGCGTCGTCAGCCTCGTCGGCGCCGGCGTCCGCCCGCACGATCGGCGCCGCGACCTCGCGGACCTCGATGAGGTTGGTCGGCGCGGCGGCGGGCTGCTTCGCGACCGCGTAGCCGGTGAGGCCGACCAGGGCGACCGCGAGGCCGAGCGCCAGCGCTGTCAGCGGCCGCCATCCTGTCTTTTGGGACATGATCCGCGAGCGCGAGGCGGCGGCGACCGGGCGCGGCGGCGGGAGGAGGGGGAGGGCGCTCGGGAGCGGGGTCGGGATCCGGGGGCGGGCCTTGGCCTGCGCCTGCGCCGGCGCCTCCGAGGTCGCGCGGGCCTCGCCCTCGTCGCCGAGGATCGCCAGCATCGCCCGGACATCGATGATCCCGGAGCTCTCGGCGTCGGCCGGGCCCGCGTTGGTCCGGCCGCGGGGGAGGGGCGACGCACAGCGCTCACAGAGCGAGCGCTCTGCGCCGAGGGTCGGCGAGGGGGTGCCACATTGCTTACATCGCGTCGTCATGGTTGCGCTCCAGGTTCCCGCGTGGACACGGCGCCTGGCGACGCTGCGGGGGGCTGCGTCGAGGCGGGGGCTAGCGTCCCCACGCCCCTCAACGCGCCTTCGTCCCCGACGATCTTGCAGGTGCACGAATCTTTGCGGGTGTCGACCTGGCGCAATGGACAGGGACGGCGCGGGCCTCGGCGGCGCGTCGCTCCGGCGCGGCGGCTCGCTCGGCGACGGGCCGAGCGTCGGCGATGACGCCGCGACGCCGCGCCGCTCGGAGGGCGCGTCGACGGAGGGCACCTCGGAGCCGCGCCGTCGCTCCGAGGGCGGGTCGCGTCGCGGTTGAAACGCGGCGCCGCCCGGAACGATCTTCGCGGCGGGAGGCGCCATCGAAGACGGGCGAGGAGCCCCTCCGAGGGCCCGCTCGGGCCCCGCGGGGCGAGTCCGCGGGTGCACGCGGCCCGGCGACGATCCACTATGAAACGATGCACGCCCGCCGGCTGATCCCCGCCCTGGTCGCGCTCACCTGCGCGGCGGCGCCCCTCCAGGACGCCCTCGCCGACGCGAGTGAGGCCGCGGCGGTCGAGGGGGCGACGCCGGCGACGCGGCCGGCGGCCAAGGTCCTCACGGTCCTCGATCGGATCGCCGACAACATCACCGAGACCCGCTACGAGCACCGCACGCGGATCAAGTCTCGCGAGGGGATCTACGTCTGGGACTGCTCGGCGATGGCGGCCTACGTGATCCGCAAGGCGGCGCCGGCGGCCCGGCGCGCGCTGACCCGCGAGCGGCCGGTCGCGCGTGACTTCTACGCGGCGATCGAGGCGGCGCCGACCCGCGGCGATCGGGAGGGCTGGCGCAAGGTCGCGGCGATCACCGACGTCCGCCCCGGCGATGTCTTCGCCTGGAAGCGGCCGAAGGACTTCCCGAGCCGCAACACCGGCCACGTCGGCTTCGTCCTCGAGGCGCCGACGCCGGCGGCGGGCTGGCCGGGGGCGTACCTCGTGCGGATCGCCGACGCGACCTCGCTGCCCCACGGCGACGACACCCGCGACCCCGAGGGGGGCGGCGGCTTCGGCCACGGCACGCTCCTCGTCGTCAGCGACGGGGCCGGGAACGGGATCGCCTATGGATGGTTTGGGGCGCGCTCGCGCGGGGTGATCGAGACGCCGATCGCCTTCGGCCGGCTGATCCGATGACGCCGGCCACATCGAGGTCCGAGGGGGCCGACGGGGCGTCCCCTTTCGCGCTATGATGATCGGCCACGATGGGTCCCGAAGAGGCAGGGGCGCTCCTGAGCGCGGCCGGGGTCGGCTGGGTCCGCTTCCGCGACGGCGCCGACGTGGGGGCGAACGCGGCGGCCCATGAGCTCGGCCTCGACGCCCCCATGGCCCGCTGGCGCGAGCTCCTGCCCGCGGGCGAGCGTGACGCCTTCGACGACGCGCTCGCCGGCCTGGTCGCTGGCGCGGCGCCACGCGTCCTCCGGGTGCGCCTCGACGGCGGAGGAGCGGCCCGCGTGCTGCGGCTGACCCTGCGCCGGCCCAGCGACCAGGTGGTCGACGCGCTCATCGTCGACGAGACCGACCTGGCGGTCGCCGAGCGCGACCTCGCGGAGGCCGAGGAGCTGATCTCCCTCCTCCCCGCGCATGTCTTCTGGGAGGCCGCGGACGTCTCGCGGCAGCGGACGCTCCAGTCGCGCCTCGAGGAGATGGTCGCGGAGCGGACCGCCGAGCTCCAGCGGCAGATCGCCGAGCGCGAGCGCGCCGAGCGGGCGGCCCTGGCGGCGAGCCGGGCGAAGAGCGAGTTCCTGACCAACATCAGCCATGAGCTCCGCACGCCGCTCAACGTCGTCCTCGGCTACGCCGAGCTGATCCTCGACGAGATCAGCGCTGGCGAGGCCGACCTCGCGGCGATCCAGGTCGACGTCGAGCGAATCGCCCTCGCCGGCGGCTTCCTCCTCCAGCTCGTCACTCAGCTCCTCGATCTCTCGCGGATCGAGGCCGGGAAGATGGACCTCCTCGAGGACGTGATCGAGCTCGGCCCCTGGATCGGCGAGCTCGCCTCGACCTTCGAGGGGATGGCGCGGTCCAAGCGGAACCGCTACGAGGTCGTCGTCGAGCCCGGGATCGGGGCGATCGTCGCCGACGGGCTCAAGCTCCGCCGGATCCTCAGCAACCTCCTGAGCAACGCCTGCAAGTTCACCGAGCGCGGGAGCATCGAGCTCAAGGTCAGCGGCCTCGACGGCGGCCGGCGGATCCAGGTCGAGGTCCGGGACACCGGCGTCGGCATCTCGGAGGAGCGCCTCTCGACGATCTTCGATCCCTTCGTCCAGGCGTCGCTCGCCGCCGCCTGCGTCGAGGGGCGCACTGGGCTCGGCCTGGCGATGAGCCGGCGCTACGCGGAGCTGATGGGCGGGACCCTGAGCGTCGAGAGCGAGCTCGGGTGCGGGACGACGCTCTCCCTCGTGCTCCCGCGTCGGCGTCAGGCCGACGTCTGAGGGGGGCCTCCCGCTGCCCGACGGGCGGCGGCGTAGCGCGCCCGCAGGAGGAAGTGTTGGTTGAGCCGCGAGAAGGCGATGAGCGGCGGCCGCTCGCCCTCGCTGTAGATCGTGCAGTGGTTGATCCAGTCGTAGGCCGAGATCGCCGCCGCCAGCATCTCGCTGTCCCCGGGCTGCTCGTCGACCCCGTCGTCCGCGCCGGTGAGCTTGATCTGGTAGAGCCGACGGACGAGGCCGAGGATCCGCGCCTCGCCCGGGCCCGCGAGGCAGCGCTCGCTGTACTCGAGGAGCTCGGCGTCGGTGCTCACCCGCATCAGCCGGCTGAGCGCCTGCTCGTCGACCGCGAGGAGCTCGCCGCGATCGCGAAAGTGGGCGAGGTTGCCGGCGTAGATGTGCCCGAGGGCGCAGACCTGGCAGCCGTTCCAGAGCGAGGCGAAGCCGAGGAGGAGGTGCCCGTCGCGCTCGCCGAGGTCGGCCTCGATCACCTTGGCGAGCTCGGTCACGGCCGCGCTCCGCCGGGTCAGCTCGCGCAGGCTGTAGCTCCGGAGGAGCTCGCTCGAGAAGGGCGGGGCGTAGCCGTTGCCGACCCACGTGATCGCGTTGAGGACGCGGGCGAGCGCCCGCTTCGGGAGTGAAGGTCGCTCCATCATCGCGAGGTCGCCCCCCGCAGGGCGAGCTTGCCCCGGAAGCGGTCGAGGAGAGTTCGCGTCCGCTCGAGCGAGGCGTCCGCGAAGGACTGGGTGGAGGGCTCGTGGAGCCACCGCTCGGCCATCTCGAGGGTGGCGACGGGCCGCGTCCGCTCGTCCTGGGTCGCGTGGATGACCTTGAAGACCAGCGCCCGGATCCGCGGCCGATCGAGGAGGTAGGCGCTCCGGCGCGAGCGGGCCGCGAGCGCCTCGTGAGCCCGAAGGAGCCCCTGGGCGCCGGCTTCGTCGTAGCTGGTGACCCCCCGGAGATCGATGATCACGGGGGCGGGGGACGCGTCGAGGGCCCGCGTCAACGCAGCGAGCACCGAGCTAGCGAGGGCGCCGTCGAGGTCACCCTGTGCGGTCAGCATGAGGCGCTCCGCGCTCGCCTCAACCGTCACTGGGCCCCCGTCCATTCACCATGACACTACCATCGTCCCCTGCGCTTCGATAGCGGTCGGCCCGCAAGGGAGGGCGCTGGGATCGAGGCCTCGAGACCCCGCCGTCGCGTCCTCTCGTCCGCCTCCGCTCGCGCTTCGTGGGCATGCCGGTGCGCTCCTGCGCCTTGACCGTGGCCGCTTCGTCCGGGGGAGGCGAGGCCGCCAGGAGCCGCCAGACCTGCGCTTGCCCGGCCCTCCGCCGCGGGTAGGCTTGTCGGATGCGTAGCTTCATCTCACCCCTGATCCCCACCTTTCTCCTCACCCTGGCCGCGAGCGGCTGCGTCGTCGTCCCCGGCGGCGGGACCGAGGGGAGCTCCTCGTCGACGTCGAGCGCGAGCGACTCGAGCACCGGGTCGTCGAGCGGCTCGACCGGCGGCTCGAGCTCCGGCGGCTCCTCCGGGAGCGCGACCGAGGCGATGACCTCGTCGACCGGCTCGAGCACCGGTTCGTCGAGCGGCTCGAGCGGCGGCGCGTCGTCCTCCACCGGCGTCGAGACCGGCGGCCCCGTCTCCTGCGGCGGGAAGGAGTGCGGCGGCGGCGAGTACTGCGACTGGACGGGCAACTCCTGCGGCGACGCCGACTGGGACGAGGGCGCCTGCATGACCTCGCCGGACGCCTGCGATCAGGTCTACGCCCCGGTCTGCGGCTGCGACGGCGAGGTCTACTCGAACGCCTGCATGGCCTCGGCGGCCGGCGTCGACGTCGCGGACGGCGGCGGGTGCACGGCGCCGGAGGGCTACTTCCCCTGCGGCTACGCCTTCTGCGACGGCGCGACCGAGTACTGCCAGGTCGCCGTCAGCGACGTCTTCCCGCTCCCCGACACCTACTCGTGCCTGCCGCTCCCCGAGCTCTGCCAGAAGGAGCTCGCCTGCCCCTGCCTCGACGGCGAGCCCTGCTTCGAGTTCGAGTGCAAGGAGGAGAACGGCGGCCTCACCCTGATCTGCCCGGGGGGCTGATCGATCCCTCGCTCGTCGATAGATGTACGAATGGACATGTCGATGTAGACATGTCCATTCATTCATTCATGCATTCGTTGACGGGGCGCGTCCGCCGCTCAGGGCGGATAGCCGGTGATCGACCGCAGCTTGCGGTAGAGCGGCTCCAGGCGCCCGTAGAGCGGGCGGTAGACCTCGCGGTAGAGGGCGTCGTAGGTCCGCTGGGCGTCGGCCTGGGGCTCGAAGCGGTCGCCGGGGCGGGTCATCGCCCGGGCCGCGCTGACCACGTCGGGGTGGAGGCCGAGGCCGACGGCGGCGACGATCGCCGCGCCGAGGGCCGACGCCTCCGAGGTGTGGGGTCGGGCGACCGGGTGGCCGAAGACGTCGGCGGTGATCTGCATGGCGACGTCGCTCTTGGAGCCGCCGCCGGCGACCCGCACGGTCTTGATCGCCGCGCCGGTGCGGCCCTCGGTCCGCTCCTTGCCGGCCCGCAGCGCGTAGATCAGCCCCTCGATGAGCGCCCGGTAGATGTGCGCGCGGGTGTGGTTCTCGGTGAGGCCGATCAGCGCGCCGCGGGCCTCGGGCCCGGCGCCGGCGCCCGGCGACCAGGTGGGGAGGTGGATGAGCCCGTCGGAGCCCGCCGCGATCCCCTGGATCTCGCGCTCGAGGAGCGACTCGACGCTCACCCCCGCGGCCGCGGCCTCCGCCCGCTCGCCGGCGGCGAGCTCGTTGATGAACCAGCGGACCAGCCAGAAGCCCCGCCAGATCTGGATCTCGGTGCTGTAGGCCCCGGGCGTCGCCGCCGGGAAGGGCGGCACCAGCGGGATCACCTCGACGTAGCGGGGCGAGGTCGTGTTGATCGTCGCGGTCGTCCCGAAGGAGAGGCAGGCGGCGTCGGGGCTGACGCAGCCGGCCCCGAGGACCTCGCAGGCCTTGTCGGAGGCGGCGGCGATCAGCGGCGTCCCCTCGGGGAGCCCGGTCGCCGCGGCCGCCTCGGCGCTGATCCGCCCGAGCTCGCCGGTCGGCTGCACCAGCTCGGGCAGGGTGCGCGGCTCGAGGTTGGTCGCCTGCCACTTCCAGTCGCCGGGCTTCGCCCAGGTGAGGCGCTTGAAGTCGAAGGGGATGTAGCCGACCTGGCAGCCGACCGAGTCGACGTAGCGGCCGACCAGGCGCTGGGTGATGTAGCCGGAGAGGAGGAGGTAGTGGGCGGTCTTCCGCCAGATCTCGGGCTGGTGCTTGCGCAGCCAGTTGCCCTCGGCGTCGGCCTGGAAGCGGGCGACGGTCTCGCGGACGCCGGCGACCCGGAAGAGGATCCCCCAAGCGCCGCCGATCGGCGCCTCGCCGCTGACCCGCCGCTGGTCGGGCCAGACCATCGCCGGCCGCAGCGGCTCGCCGCGCTCGTCGAGGTTGACGATCGTCGCCCGCTGGCAGGTGAGGGCGATCCCGCGGATCGCCGCCGCCGGGATCTTCTCCATGAGGCCGCGGCAGGCCTCGCCGAGCTTCTCCCAGTAGTAGGTGGGCTCCTGCTCGGCCCACCCCGGCTGGGCGGCGAAGTAGGGCTCGATGTCCACCTTCGACGCCGCCACCAGCGCGCCGGTGGGGTCGAAGGCGATCGCCCGCACACTCTGGGTGCCGACGTCGATGGCCAGGATCAGCGGATCACGCATGAGGACGAGCCCACTCTACCAGGCCGGCGGGCCGCGGCGAGGGCGGCCTCAGCGGCTGCCGAGGGCCCGCTCGAGGTCGGCGAGGAAGGCGGCGCGGTCGGTGGTCGCGTGGAGGTCGCGGCCGAGGGTGAGGGCGGCGACCGAGACCAGCATCGAGATGACCTTGGAGCGGACCAGGTAGTGGACGGGGCCGAAGACGTCGCCCTGGGCCTTGGCCCAGCTCTTGAGGCCGTCGCGGGCCTCGGCGTCGTAGCTCTCGAGCGCCTCCCAGTCGTGAAACACCGTCAGCTTGCCGGCCCCCATCTCGCGCTCCGCCCGGCGGGCGTAGAAGCGGAGGCAGGCGACGCTCGCGCGGCCGTGGATCCGGGTGACCAGGAGGCCAGGTGCGGGGTTCCAGATCTCGCCGAGGAAGTCCTCGCCCCGGCAGATCTCGGCGGCAGCGCGGCTCCAGGCGAAGGTCACCGCGGAAATTCTGCCGGAGAGCGCTGTCGCTGTCGACTGGTTGGGGGATCGTGGCCGCAAGCGCGTGCCCGCGCTGGCGAGCCGGAGCGCGGGCCCGAGCCTCCTAGCGTCGACGGGCGACGACGACGATGTCGCCGCTGCGATCGTAGGGGCGCCCGTCGTAGGCCGACGACCAGCGGAAGGGCTCGAAGCCGGCCCGCCAGAGGAGGTGCTCGAGCTCGAAGCGGTAGATCCAGCGGAGGCCGAGCGTCTCGATCCCGAGCTCCTCTTCGCTCGCGTCGTCGACGTAGCGGAAGGTGATCTCCATCGTCTGGCTCAACTGATCGCGGCGCACCCAGAAGTTGCGGCGGATCCGGCGGCCCAGGGCCTCGAAGGGCTCGCCCGGGGTCTCCGGGTCGTCGCGGGCCATCCGCGCGAGGTCGGGCTCGAAGACGTCGAGGGCGAGCCAGCCGTCCTCGCGGAGGTGGGCGCGGATCCGGGCGAGCGCCTCGAGCTGATCGTCGACGCTCATCAGGTGCTGGAAGGCCCGGAAGGCGGCGATCGCCAGGGCGAAGTCGCGGCGCTCGAGATCGAGGGTCTCCATCCGGCCGAGGACCACCTCGAGGTTGGCCGGCGGCTCCTTCGCCCGGAGGACCTCGAGCATCTCGGGCGAGGGGTCGACGCCGACGCAGGGGAGGCCGCGCTGCGCGATCGGCAGGAGGACCCTGCCAGTCCCGCAGCCGAGCTCGAGCACCGGTCCGCCGCGCTCGGCGGCGAGGGCGGCGTAGTGCTCGCGGTCGCCGGAGCCGTCCCGGAGGCCGGCGTAGTTGGCGTCGTAGGTCGTGGCGATCAGGTGCTTGTAGTCCATCGCGGCCGGGCCCTCCGTGGCTCGCCCGAGGATCGGCGAGGGGCCCGGTCGACGCAAGCGCCCCTCGGCCTCCGATCGATCTGTCTCTTGGGTCATGTAAAATCCGCCGAGAGTGACCGGGATCACCGGCAGAGGCCGGCGTACGGCCGCCTCGTACATGACAGCGCTGTCAGGGCGGCTGGCGCGGCTGTCAGCGCGGGCTGGGGATCTTCGCCGCGACCCTTGGGGATCGCCGCGGGGATCATTCGCGGTCGCCCGTGGCCTGCGCCTTGCAGCGTGTGGAGGGCATGCTCCGCCTCGTCTCCTACGGCCTCGCGCTGGTCTACCTGCTCTGCTGCTGAGCGTCGCTCGGTCGCGCCGCGCCCCCCTCGTCCCAGAGATTGGCGACGGTGTAGGGGCCGCCTGGCCTCGCCCATGAGCTCCCGTCGATGTAGCGGCGGACGCCGGCGCTCACGCGTCGGTCGCCGGCGGGGCGTAGGAGCGCCGCCAGAGCGCGCGGTAGGCCGCGCGCTCGGCCTCCCAGGTCGCCGCGTCCCAGCCGAGCTCCTCCTCGCAGATCGGCCGCAGCGCCGGCAGGATCGCCGCGGCGCCCTCCGGGAGGGTGTTGCCGAGGCGGGTGCGGCGGAGGAGGAGATCGTCCAGGTGGACCACCGCCTCGGCGTGGGCCGCCCAGCGGAGCTCGGCCCACACGGTCGCGCTGCCGGGGATCGTCTGGAGCTCGCCGGGGCGCGCGCGCTCGACCAGGGCCAGCGCGTCGGCGCCGTGGCGGCCGAGGAGGCGGAGCGCCCGCGCCGGCGTCGCGTCGCCGCCGAGGGCCGCGGCGATCGGCCGCGCGAGCCCGGGGTCGAGGGGATCGAGGATCGGCGCGTCGGTGCCGAGGCGGGGGATCTCGGGGAGGTCGCGGCGGATCTGGTGGAGGGCGTCGTTGGCCATCCGCCGGAAGGTCGTCAGCTTGCCGCCGCTCACCGTCCAGAGGCCGTCCTCGTGGAAGATCACGTGGTCGCGCGGCTCCTTCGAGGGGTCGCGCGAGCCGTGGGCGACCACCGGCCGGATCCCGGCGTAGGTCGAGAGGATGTCGGCGCGGTCGAGCGCGGCCGCGGGGAAGAGGGCACGGGCGGCCGTCAGGAGGTAGTCGACCTCGGCGTCGGAGATCCGCGGCTCCTCGCGGAGGTCATCGTGGTGATCGAGGTCGGTGGTCCCGAGGACCGTGACCCCCTCCCAGGGGTAGACGTAGAGCGGGCGACCGTCGTCGGGGTGGCGGATGATCACCGCGGCCGCGACCGGCAGGCGGGCGGCCGCGAAGATCAGGTGGGAGCCGCGGAGCGGTCGCATCTTCGGCGGCGCGCCGAGGCCCTCGCGGATCCCGTCGACCCAGACGCCGGCGGCGTTGACGACCGCGCGGGCGTTGACCTCGGCGAGCGCGCCGCTGACCTGATCGCGGATCGTCGCCCCGCAGACCCGACCCTCGCTGCGGATGAGGCCGACGACCGCGGCGTAGTTGAGGACCTGAGCGCCGGCGCCGGCGGCCTCGCGGAGCACCCGGAGGACCAGGCGGGCGTCATCGGTCTCGGCGTCGGTGTAGGCCCAGCCGCCGCGCAGGCCCTCGGGGTTGAGCCCCGGGATCATCCCCTGGAGGGCGACCGAGCTCAGGCGGTGGACCGCGTGGGTCCGCGAGAGCTGGTCGTAGAGCCACATGCCGGCGTGCATCTCGAGGGCGCTCGCCCGCTGGGCCTCGTAGTCGGCGAAGATGAACTCGAGGGGCTCGACCAGTCCGGAGCCGTCGCGGAGGAGGCGGTCGCGCTCGCGGACCGAGTGGATCGTCGTCGCGAATTGAAAGTTGGCGAGGTAGCGGATCCCGCCGTGGACCATCTTCGACGAGCGGCTCGAGGTCCCCCAGGCGAAGTCGTGGGCGTCGACGACGAGGACGCGCAGGCCGATCCGCGCGGCCTCGCGGGCGATCCCGGCGCCGGTGATCCCGCCGCCGATCACCAGGAGATCCCAGGGGCGCTGCAGATCGGCCCAGGTCGCCTCGCGCCAGGCGGGGGTCCACGCTCGGATCGTTCGGCTCTCCACGGCGACGTTCTAGCAGAGCTTGCCCGGGTTCATCCGCCCCTCGGGATCGAGCGCGCTCAACACCCCCTCGATCGCCGCGATCCCGAGCTTGCCCTTCTCCGTGAGGAGGTAGGGGCGGTGGTCGGCGCCGACGCCGTGCTGGTGGCTGATCGTCCCGCCGGCGAGGACGATCGCCTGGCTCACCGCCTCCTTGAGGCGGGACCAGCGCTCGCGGGTCGCGTCGGGATCGCTGGCGAGGCGGAAGACCATCGTCGTGTAGACGCTCGAGCCGACCGGGTAGACGTGGGAGAGGTGGGTGAAGACCAGGCTCCGCTCGCCCTCGGCCTCGAGGGCGCTCTTGGCCGCGTCCTCGATGTGGTTCATCGCCGAGGTCACCCGCGCCCAGGGGAGGGCGGTCTCGACGGTGTCGATCCCGTAGCCCCGCTCCCAGAGCGCGTTGCGGAGGTAGGCGTTGCGGAAGCGGCCGCGCCTCCAGGCCGCGGCGATCGCCTTCGGGGCCGCGACCCCGCCGGCGGCGAGGACCTCCCAGCGGAGCGCCCGCTCGACCTGATGGACATGTCTCTTGGAGCCGGTGATCCCGACCACCAGCATGCAGCGGCGATCGTCGAGGCCGCGGAGGCGGAGGACCCCGCCGAGCACCTTGGCGAGGGTCGGGTGGCCGGCGAGCTGGAGCTGGGTGCGGGTCTCGATCGGGTTGGAGAGGCGGACCATCGAGAGGCCGAGGCGGGCCTGGGCGAGCTCGCGGACCAGGCGCGAGCCGACCTCCCAGCTCGGCAGGAAGAAGGCGCGGAAGCGCTCCTCCTCCGGCAGCTGCGAGACCCGGACGACCGCGTCGGTGATGATCCCGAGGCGCCCCTCGGAGCCGAGGACGAACTCGCGGAGGTCGGGGCCGGCGGCGCTCGCCGGGAAGCAGGGGAGGTCGAGGGCGCCGCTCGGGGTCTCGAGGTGGCCGCCGACGAAGAGGTCCTCGATCCGCCCGTAGCGGATCGACTGCTGGCCGCTCGAGCGGGTGGCGATCCAGCCGCCGAGGGTCGAGTGCTCGAAGGACTGCGGGAAGTGCCCGAGGGTGTAGCCGTGGGCGCGGAGCTGGGCCTCGAGCGCGGGCCCGCTGACGCCGGCGCCGAAGGTCGCGAGGTGGCTCTCCTCGTCGAGCGCGTCGAGGCTGGCGAGGTGGCCGAGGGCGATCGTCAGGACCGGCGGGTCGCCGGCGAGCGGGTTGATGTGGCCGACCACGCTGGTGCCGCCGCCGTAGGGGATCACCCGGGCGCCGGCCTCGGCGGCGTAGCTCAGGAGCTCGGCGACCTGGGCCCGCTGGGTCGGGAAGGCGACGCCGTCCGGCGTGGTCGGGACCCGGCCGCTGCGGAGGTCGATCCAGTCGGGGAAGGATTGCCCGCGGGCGTGGAGGAGGCGCACCCGCGGGTCGACCTCGACGAGCGGGTGGGCCGGCAGGCGGCTCGCCCCGATCGCGCTCGCGGCCTCGGCGAGGGTCGCGTCGCGCGGGCGCTCGCTGGCGCCGATCGCCTGCCGCAGGAAGTCCTCGGTCGCCGGCCGCGGCTGCACGTCGATCGAATCCAGGCCCCAGCCGTTCCAGCGTCGCATGGTCGTAATCGGGCGCCCTCGCGCCGCCCCGGGAGCGTCGCCGACGGGGGCCGGGGCCGTCAACCGCGGGGGAGGGCGCAGAGATCGCGGCCGCGCGGGCGCCGCCTCAGACCCCGGAGACGAGGTCGCCCCGCAGCGGCAGCCGGAGGCGGAAGGTCGAGCCGACGCCGACCTCGCTCTCGACCTCGACGTCGCCGCCGAGCATCCGGCAGAACTCGCGGGTGATCGTCAGGCCGAGGCCGGTGCCGCCGTACTCGCGTGAGGTCGAGACGTCGGCCTGGGTGAAGGCGCCGAAGAGATCGGCGATCCGCTCCTCGGCGATGCCGATCCCGGTGTCGGTGATCGCGAAGAGCACCCAGCTCCCGCGGGCGTCGCTCGCCTCGCTGACCTCGAGGGTGATCGTCCCGTCGTGGGTGAACTTGGCGGCGTTGCTCAGGAGGTTGAAGAGCGACTGCTTGAGCTTGAGGCGGTCGCTCACCATCTCATCGATCGCCGGGTCGACGCGGACCCGGAGGTAGTTGCTGCCCTTGGCGATCACCGGCTCGATCACCGCGACCACCGCGTCGATGAGCTCGGGGACCGAGAAGCGGAGGAGCTCGACCTGCATCTTCCCGGCCTCGATCTTCGAGACGTCGAGGATGTCGTTGATCAGCTGGAGGAGGTGGGTCGCGGCCTGGTGGATCCGCTTGTTGTCCTCGGCGATCATCCGCAGCCCCTGCTCGTCGGCCTCCTCGCCGATCAGCTCGGAGTAGCCGATGATCGCGTTGAGCGGCGTCCGCAGCTCGTGGCTCATGTTGGCGAGGAAGGCGCTCTTCGCCCGGTTGGCGTCGAGCGCCCGGTCGCGGGCGCTCCGCAGCGCCTCGGCGAGGTGACGGAGGTCGCGCTCCGACTGGCGGACCGCGCTCATGTCCCGGAAGAGGAAGACCGCGCCGGTCGTCGCCTCGTTGGCGATCAGCGGCGAGAGGGCGCAGGAGACCGGCTGCGGCGGGCGATCGTCGCGGAGGAGCTCCGACGAGTCGAAGCGGAGCGAGTGGCCGTGACGGATCACCGCCTCGAGGGCCGCGCTGGCCTCGCAGACCTCGTCCGCGCCCTCGCCCCGGAGGCGGAGGTGGGGGAGGAGGGCCTGGCCGAGGAGCGCCTCGCGGGTCCCGCCGAGGAGGCGGATCGCCGCGCTGTTGAGGCCCTCGATCAGACCCTCGCGGTCGAGGACGCAGAGGCCGTCGTCGAGCGCCTCGACGATCGACGAGAGGCGGTCGCGCTCGGCGGCGACCCGGGTCTCGGAGGAGCGGCGGAGGCTCTCGTAGAGCTCCTCCATCTCGCGCGAGGAGATGTCGAGGGAGCGCTCGAGGAGGTAGCGGTCCTCCTCGCCGCTCGCGTAGGCGCGGGTGACGACCTCGAGGAGGCCGCGCCACGCCGCCTCCGACGGCGGCTGCGCGGCGTCCTTGATCCCGAGGCGCCGGAGCTGCCGCGCCAGCGTCGGGTGGATGTCACCGCTAGACTTCACAGAGGGTCGTCAGGGTCATCGTCTGGTTGTGGAGCTCGCAGGGGCCGCTGCTCGCGTAGGGCGAGATCTCGCCGTAGGAGTAGAAGCCGATCTGCTGGCAGCCCTCGGGGAGGACGTCGAGGGTCGCCTCGACCTCCTCCTCGGTCCGCTCGGAGAGGACCAGGCGGCGGCCGACGCAGGAGATCGCAAGGGCGAGGACCGGCCCGCCGCAGGTGTCGCCGATGCTCTGGGAGGCGCCCTCGCCGGCCCCCTCGGCGCCCTCGATGAGGCGGTCGAAGTTCGCCTTCATCAGCTGGACGCGGGCGCCGTTCGGGATGTCGCCGGCGAAGGTCAGCGAATTGGTCGCCTCGTCGACGGCGAGGATCGTCCGGACGATGAGGCGGTCGGAGCCCTTCTCGTCGCTGAGGAGCGCGAGCGGGAAGAGGAGGCCGGTCGCCGGCAGGCCCGAGGCCCGCTCGCCGAGGTACTCCTTGTAGAGCGCGAGCGCCGGGCGGCCGTCGAGCTCGAAGAGGACGTTGCCCTCGGCGCGGGTGACCTGGCGGCGGGGGCCGAAGGCGTCCCATCCGCCCTTCGAGCCGTGGCCGATCCGCACGCGGTCGCCGTAGAAGCCGACCGCCGAGACGTGGCCGCTGGCGGGGGCGCCCTCGTGGATCACCCAGGTCCGCTCGAAGCGGGGGCCGTCGCCGGCGAGGCCGCCGGTGACGACGACCGAGCTCGGCAGGCGGCCGGCGAGGCCGCGGACGAGCTCGCTGCCGTTGACCCCGAGGCCGTCGGAGAGGACGAAGACGGCCCGCAGGTCGTCGCCCGCGAGCGCGTCGGCGATCGCCTCGCCGGTCGCGCACGAGTCGCTCGCCGAGGCGATCGGCAGCGAGACCCGTCGGAGGGCGGTGCCTTCGAAGCGGGCGATCGCCACCGCCAGGCTCCGGTCGTGGATCTTGGTCCCGTAGATCTCGCCGGAGGTCGAGCAGCCGACGATGGTCGCGCTCGGGAAGGCGGCGACGAGCTCGGCGATCGCCGCCGGCGCCTCCTGGTACTCGGGCGCGCCGAAGACGACGACCAGGGTCGTGTCCGAGTCCACGGTCGGGAAGGCGGCGCTCCAGCCGGCGTCGAGATCGTGGTGGATCAACGTGAGCTCCATGGCGTCCATCTCCCTGTCGGCGCGTGCGGGACGTCGACAGATGGATCATAGGAGCCGCGGGGGGCTTTGCGAAGCGCGTTGGGTGCAACATGACTCACCCGCATCTGCGGGGTCGCGCTCGAAAGCGCCACGGTGACGGCCGGCCCGTTGCGAGGCGTGGAGACATCCCCGAAGATCCCGTGCATGCACAAAATCGCCACGGTCCTCCCCGCGGCGGCCCTCCTGGGCGCGCTCGCCTGCGGATCGCCGCAGGCCTGCCCCGAGTGCCCTCCATGCGCGGAGGTGAAGCCGGCGCCCGGCGAGGAGGCGTCCGCCGCGAGCGCGCCGCAGGTCTGCCAGGAGCCCGCGAGGTACGCGGCCGATCTCCTCTTTGAGCGCTCGCCGGGCGGGGTCCCGGAGGTGTCGGCGCTCTGGCTCGTCGACCACCGCTGCGACGTCCGCGTGCTCGATATCCGCGAGGAGCCCGAGCTGGATGACGAGCTCGGCCACCTCCCCGGCGTCGAGTGGATCTCCGCGCGTGAGCTCCCGGCGGCCGCCGAGTCCTGGGATCCCGACATCCCCCTGGTCCTCGTCGATCGCTCCGGACGACGGTCGGCGCGGGCGGTCGCCTACCTCGAGGGGAGCGGCTTTCGCCGGGTCGCGGGGCTCACCGGCGGGCTCCTCGCGTGGAACGCCCATGGCCTCCCGGTCAGCCGCGGGTCGGACTACCGGGCGATCGTCGAGGGGGCGCGGGCACCCGCCGAGGAGGCCGCGGCTCCGGCTCCGGCGGCCGCGGGCGGACCGCTGGGGCGCGAGTCGTTGATCGCCCACATCGGCGATCCCGGGGGCCTGCGCTGGACCAAGGCGGCGGCGCTCCTCCTCCACGGCAGCGAGGCATGCGTCGACGGGCGCGACGTCGGCGCGGTCCTCGGGACCCCGGGCGGCGACGCGGGCGAGCTCCTCCTGGTCCTCGCGACCAAGGAGGCCTTCGGCGATCCGCTCAGCGACCAGCGGATCTGGCTCCTCCTCGAGGCCTACCTCGACGCCTTCGGGTCGTTCTACATCCACACCGACAAGCACGCGCTCGAGCACCTCCGGGGCGAGCTCCTCGCCGACCCCCGCTTCGCCGACCAGCGCGAGCTCCTCGCCGACGTCGCCGGGGTCGAGCGCTTCGTCCGTCACCCGCCGCGGGCGCTCGAGGAGGCGCTCCTCCAGCACCTCGTCGATCCCGCCAACGTCGGCTGCGGGCACCTCCGCCTGATCCTCCAGCACCCGGACGAGTACCGGGTCCGCGAGGGGCTCTCCCAGTCCTTCCTCGCCGCGGTCTTCCGCCAGCTCTGGCGCGGCGAGAGCCTGATCGACTACGTCGTCCTGAGCGGCGAGCACCACGAGAGCGGGGTCGTGCGGGTGCTCCTGGGGGGCGAGGTCCAGCCCTTCTCCCGGGTGCCGGCGATCGCCCCGCGGCGCGGCGATCTCCAGGTCTTCGTCGATCACCCGCAGGTGGCGACCTTCTGCCGCCAGCAGAACGTCGCGTTCCTGCTCGAGCGCGACGCCTGGCTGCGCGCGCACGAGATCGACGCGGGGGCGTTTCTGCGCGCGGTCGAGGAGCTGGCGGCCCATCAGCTCGGGCTCACGCTCGGCTACCTCGCCGCGGGTCTGCCGGTCTTCGAGGCCCGCTTCCACGGCGACGGGATCGAGGTCGTCGGGCCCCTCGAGTGAGCTGCGCCGCGGCCCGCGCTCGCTGGTGCCGGCTGGCGGCGACCTGGTAGCGTGGGCCGATGGACGCTCGCATCCTCGGGTCCAAGCTCGCGCTGGTGCCCGCGCTCGGGCTAGCGCTCGTCTCCGGCTGCCTCCGCGACCACCCCTTGTACGTCGCGCCGACCACCAGCGCGAGCGAGGGCGAGAGCGCGACGAGTGGGTCGGCGAGCGGCGGGTCGAGCAGCGGCTCGACCAGCGGGACGGCGAGCGGCGGCGGCTCGACCGACACCGGCCTGACCGCGCCCGAGACCACTGACACGGCGGCCGAGACCGGTCCGGTCCCCTACTGCGGCGACGGGAACGTCGATCCGGGGGAGGCGTGCGACGACGGCGACGGCGTCGACGACAACGCGTGCACCAACGCCTGCACGACGCCGACCTGCGGCGACGGGGTCGTCCAGGCCTTCATGGGCGAGACCTGCGACGACGGCAACGACGTCGAGACCGACGGCTGCATGAATGGTTGTCTGCTGCCGCCCGCGGCCCCGGTGCTGCTCGGCGGGAACATTGAGATGGGGATGGCGATCGGTGACGTCCAGGGGGCGAAGTCCTCGGGGTGCGCCGCCGGCTCGCTGCCGATCGGGATCGCGCTCGAGCTCCAGCCCATGGGCTACTTCTTCCACCTGGCTACTGTGACCTGTTCCCAGGTTCAGATCGGCGTCGACGACCAGGGCTACTTCCTCCGCCACGGGCCGCAGATGGAGGGGACGACCCAGATGGGGAAGCCGGATCTCGTCGAGCTCCCCGACTTCCTCTGCCCGATGGACACCTACATCGTCAGCCTCGCCGGCGCCGGCGATCTCCTGATCCGGACCCTGGCGATGAAGTGCTCGAAGATCCGGGTCCGGGCCGAGGGCGGCAAGTACGTGCTGGAGCTCGTGGACGGGCTCCAGCAGGTCGGGCCGATCGGCAAGGTGCAGCCGCCCGACGTGACCTCCACCTGCTCCGCAGGGCTCGTCGGCGTCGACCTCGAGATCGCCTTCGGGGCGATCGCCATGCAGGGGATCCGCCTCGACTGCGGCGATCTGGTCTTCGCGAACTAGTCGGGACAGACGCCCAGGTTGGCGAGATCGCCGCAGAGGGCGGCGTCGAAGGTCCCGCTCAGCTCGTTCCCCGTGATCGGCTCGATCCACCCGCGGAGGCGTCGACGGCTTCGCGCGCTCCGGTCCCGCGCCGACGTGTACACTGCCGCGAGGACAGAGACCGTGAAGCGCGACCTATTTGAAGAGCACCACGAGTTGTTCCGCACGTCCGTGCGCGGGTTCATCGAGCGGGAGGTCGTCCCCAAGCAGGAGGCCTGGCGCGAGGCCGGGAGCGTCGACCGCGAGGCGTGGCGGGCCGCGGGCGAGTATGGCCTCCTCTGCCCGTGGGTCGAGGAGGCCTGGGGCGGGCCCGGGGGCGACTTCCTCCACTCGGTGATCGTCTCGGAGGAGCTCGCGCGGGTCTATGAGTCGGGCTTCGCGATCCCGCTCCACTCGGACATCGTCGTGCCCTACATCCACACCTTCGGGGACGACGCGCAGCGCCAGCGGTGGCTCCCGGGCTGCGTCAGCGGCGACATCGTCACGGCGATCGCGATGACCGAGCCGAACACCGGCTCGGACCTCGCCGCGATCCGGACGACGGCGCGGCGTGACGGCGACGAGTACGTGATCAACGGCGCCAAGACCTTCATCTCGAACGGCCTCCTCTGCGACCTCGTCGTCGTCGCGGCCAAGACCGACAACGACGCCAACCCGCACCGGGCGATCTCGCTCTTCGTGGTCGAGGCGGACGCGCCGGGCTTCGTCCGGGGCAAGAAGCTGGCGAAGATGGGGATGGCCTCGCAGGACACCTCGGAGCTCGCGTTCGAGGAGTGCCGCGTCCCGGCCGCGAACCGCCTCGGGCCGGAGGGCGCCGGCTTCCTGATGCTGATGCAGAAGCTCCAGCAGGAGCGGCTGGCGGTGGGGATCGCCTGCCAGGCCGCGGCCGAGCAGGTCCTGGTCGACACGATCGCCTACACCAAGGAGCGCCAGGCCTTCGGCCGGCCGATCTCCAAGTTCCAGAACACCCAGTTCAAGCTCGCCGAGTGCGCGACCCAGGTCGAGGTCGGGCGCGCCTTCATCGACGCCCTGATCCGCCGCCACGTCGCCGGCGAGTACCTCGTGAAGGAGTGCTCGATGTCGAAGATGTGGCAGTCGGAGATGCTCGGCCGGGTCGTCGACGAGTGCCTGCAGCTCTTCGGCGGCTACGGCTACATGCTCGAGTACCCGGTCTCGCGGGCCTACATGGACGCGCGCGTCCAGCGGATCTTCGCCGGCACCAACGAGATCATGAAGGTGATCATCGCCAAGCAGCTCGACCTCTGAGGAGCGGGCGAGCGCGGGCCGCCGCGGCTAGAAGCGGCCGGCGACCCCGAGGCCGGTCGGGTAGATCCGGGCCTCCTTCTTGGCCGCCTTCGCGCCCTTGGTCCGGGTCCGCATCAGGAGCGAGACGCCGACGGCGATGAGCGCGGCGCCGCCGGTGATCGCCGCGGCGCCGCCCCACTTGGTCACCAGGATGTTCTCGCAGACGGGGACCACGGTCCCGTCGAGGCGGGTCACCGACGAGTCGCAGGCGCCGACCTCGCTGCCGTCGATCGCCACCATGGCGACGCCGCCGATGAGCACCGGGATCCCGACGAAGAGGGTCGCCCAGCCGGCGTTGCGGAGCTTGGCGGCGGTCGGCGTCCGCTTGAGCTGGAGGTCGAGGCTCTCGCGGACGCCGGAGACCAGGTTCACCTCGCGCTCGTCGCTGACGTAGTTGTCGAGCATCACCTTGACCCGGTGCTCGCCCTCGACCATCGTCCGCTCGAGCGGCGAGGTGCCGACCAGCTCGTTGTCGATGAAGACCATCGCGCCGGCGGGGTTGGTCTCGACCACCAGCACCGGCGGCCCCTTGATCAGGTCCTCGAGCTTGCGGGCGATCACCGCGGCCTGGGCCTCGAGGAGCTGGCCGACCTCGGCGAGGCCGCAGAGGTCGCAGCGCTCGTTGCTCGAGGCGACGACGTCGGCGTCGCTGGTCGAGAGGAGGTCGAGCTCGACGATGTAGTCGCGGTCGTCGACCTTGATCTTGGTGCGGAGGACGTAGTCGGCGCGCTCGCGGCCGCGGAGCGCGCTCACGCAGGCGGCGTCGCAGCTCGCGCCGGCGACCCCGGCGACGGCCCCCTGGTCGATGAGGCCGAAGGAGCCGCGGCCGAAGCCCTTGCGGAGGTTGGCGAGGAGGCGCTCGTCCGCGCCCTCGTCGACGGTCCCGTCGATCGCCACCGGGAGGATCGCCAGGCGCGAGCTCACCTCGCCCTTCGCGGGCTCGGGCTCGGGCTCGGGCTCGGGCTCGGGCTCGGGCTCGGCGGCGGGCTCGGTCGCGGGCTCGGCGGCCTCCTCGGCGGCCTCCTCCGGCGGCGCGGCGGCGACGCTCGGGACCGCCTGGGCCCACGCGAGGAGCGCTGCGACGCCGATTGTGATGGCCTGACGGACAGGTCTCGCCATGGTCTCCTTACTCTCCGGTCTTCTCCCGCAGCCGCGCGAGGCGCTCCTCGGCCTTCTTGTTGCCGAGCTCGATCGCCTTCTCATAGGCCCGACGGGCGTCGTTGTAGCGCAGCACCTTGAAGTAGGCGTCGCCCTGGCGGAGCCGGTAGTCGGCGTTCTTGGGCTCGGCCTGGACCGCCTTGGTCGCGTACTTGACCGCCTTGTCCCAGGCGCCGCGGTCGAAGTGGATGTCGCTGACGCCCATCAGCGCGGCCGCGTTGCGGTTCCAGAAGCCGAGCGCCTGGTGGAAGAGCTGCTCGGCCTCGGTGAGCGCGCCCCGGCGGCGGGCGGCCTCGGCCTCGCGGGTGAGCTCCATCGACTTGACGGGGTCGTAGATCGCCTCGCCGCCGCCCTCTTCGCCCTCGCCGGCCCCTGCGCCCTTGTCGTCGGTCTTGGTCTTGCCCTTGCCGCCGGCGTCGGTCTTGCCCTTGCCCTTGCCCTTGCCCTTGTCGTCGGGCTCGGGCTCGGGCTCAGGCTCGGGCTCGGGCTCGGGCTCGGGCTCGGCCACGTCGCCGCCGCTCGCCGCGACGACGCCCGCGCCCTGGGTGCTCGGGTCGGGAGGCGGCGCCTCGGCGGCCGCCAGGAGCGCCTTGGTCTTGGCGTCGCCGTACTTGTTGATCAGCGGGCGGACCATCGCCTTGGTGCTCGCCGAGCCGAATTCCGGGTCCTGCTGGAGCTCGGCGAGGCCGGCGGCCCGCGCCTCCGGGTCGTCCATCGCCAGGACCGTGAGGGCCTCGGCGCTCAGGAGCTCCTCCTTCTGGAAGCCGGCCTCGTCGGCCTTCTGGCGGAGGTCGGCGACCTGGCCGAGGGTGACGCCGGCGCGCGAGCCTGCCCGTGGATTGGCGGGCTCGAAGACCAGCGCCTGGATGTAGTAGTCGCGGGCGAAGGCGCGGGTCGACGGGTCGTCGTAGTGGAGGTCGCCGAGGACCACGAGCTCCTCGGCGAGGACCTTGCGGAGCTCGCCGGCCCGCTCCTGACCGACGCTGCCGGCGGCGCCCTCGAGGCGCTCGAGCTCGGTGACCCGGCGGTAGGCGGTGTCCTCGAGGTCGTCGGCCGGCGGGTAGACCCAGTGGCGATCGTGGGCGGCCTCGCGGGCGCCGCTCTCGAGGCTCTCGATGAGCGCGAGCTCCTCGGCCGAGGGCTCGCCGCCGGCGACCAGCCCCCAGGTGATCAGGACCGCGACCGCGGCGGTGAAGACGGTGACCGCCGGCCAGAGCCAGCGCGAGCGGGCGATCGGCGGGGTGGTGTCCTGGCTGAGCTCGGCCAGGAGGGTGTCCATCGACGGGTGGCGCTCGGCGGGGTCGACCGCCATGCCGATCGCCAGCGCCTGAAAGAGCCAGTCGGGGACCCGGGTGTCGCGCGGCGGCGGCCGGTACTTGCCCTCGGTGACCGCGTCGGCGAGCTCCTGGTAGGTCTCGCCGGGGAAGGGGTGCTGGCCGTAGACCGCCTCGTAGAGGGCGACGCAGAAGGAGAACTGGTCGCTCGCCGCCCCGGTCGACGCGCCCTCGTGCTGCTCGGGCGACATGTAGGCGGGGGTCCCCATGATCGTCCCGGCCATCGTCAGCTTGGCCTCGAAGGCGTTCTGCGAGGTGACGGTCGCCCGCAGCAGCATCGAGTCGTTGGAGGACTTGCCGCGGGCCGCGGCCGCGCCCTCGGCCCGCGCGAGGCCGAAGTCGAGGACCCGCGCGCGGCCGTCGTCGCCGACCAGGACGTTGTCCGGCTTGAAGTCGCGGTGGACCAGCCCCTGGGCGTGGGCGGCCGCCAGGCCGCGACCTGCCTGGAGGAACATGTCCCGGATCTCCTGCCAGGTGTGCTCGCCGCGCTCGAGCCAGTCGCTGAGCGGGAGCCCCTTGATGAACTCCATCGCCACGAAGACCTGACCGGCGAAGGAGCCGACCTCGTAGACCTGGACGACGTTGGGGTGGGAGACCCGGGCCATCGCCTGGGCCTCGCGGAGGATCCGCGAGCGGCCGTGGGTGCCCTCGTGGAGGTCCTCGCGGACCACCTTGATCGCCACCTTGCGGTCGAGCTCCTCGTCGTAGGCGGCGTAGACGACCCCCATCCCGCCCTCGCCGAGGGTCCGCAGGACGGTGAAGCGGTTGATCTTCCCCGGCTGGCCCGGGGTCGTGAAGATCGCCGCGTCGAGGCTCGAGCGCATCGTCTGATCGGGGGGCGGGCCGTTGCCGAGGAGCGTCTGCTCCATCGCCGAGACCGAGAGGTCGGGGCCGCGGACCACGGTCCCCGACGGGCTCATGGTCCGGTCGGGGGGCGGCTGGCGATCGCCGCCCGCCTCGCCGCCGTTGGTCGGTCCGCCGAGGCCGTTGCCGATCATGGTCGGCGCGTGGGAGACCGCCTCGGCGCCGGCGGCCGCGCGGGTCTCGGCCGGAGGCCCGTCGCGGCGGGTGGAGATCAGGGTCTCGCGGGCGGCTGGCGCGGCCGCGGCGGGGCCGTCGGCGCGGGTGGAGATCAGGGTCTCACGGGCGGCGGGCGGCGCCGCGGCGGCCGCGGGGCGGCGCTCGGCGGTCGGCACCGGGCCGCCGGCCAGGGTCCCGCCGAGCCCGGCGTCCTTGCCCTTACCGGCCTGCGGGATCGGGCCCCCGGCGATCGTCGAGCCGAGCTCTTCCTTGGTGGGGAGGCGCCGGCCGAGGTTCGGCGAGCTCGCCAGGGTCTCGAGGAGGCCCCCAGGGGCGCGGGGTCGGTTCGGATCGCTTGGGGACACGGGCTTCCTCGGCCTTGCCAACGCCAAGAGTCGCAAGCATGGGGAGTCCGCGCAAGCCGTGGCGTCCCGCGGCCCGCCCGGCAGATCCCGCAGCGGCGCGCGGGGATGCGCGGCCGCGGGCGGGCGGCGAGGGCTTCCCCTCGGGCACCCCGCGCCCCCGGGGACGGGGGCTGCGGAGGTCGGCGGCCCCGCTCAGCCGAAGAGCGGGAGATCCTCGCCGGGGAGCGGGTACTCGCGGACGACCTCGTGATCGGCGATCCCCGCGAGGCCGCGGAGCGAGCGGTTGACGTGGGCGGGCGTGATCACCGTGCCGTTGTAGGGGACCGCGTACTGGTCGTCGTCGGTCGAGCCGACGACGCGGTCGCCGGCGATCCCGTTGCCGATGAACATCGCGCTGGTGATCGGCCAGTGATCCTTGCCGTCGTACTCGGAGTCGCCGTTGTAGCCGGGGCCGCGGGCGAAGTCGGAGGCGATCGCCACGGTGATCTTGCCGCCGAGGCCGAGCTTGTCGGCCTCGGAGAGGAGGAAGTCGATCCCGTAGAGGAGCTTGGCGAGCTGGGCGATCTGATCGCGGTCGTGGTTGCCGTGGGTGTCGAAGCCGCCGAGGGTGAGGTTGACCGCGACCGCGACCTGAGCCTGGAAGGCGGCGAGCGCGAGCTGCGACTGCTGCATCAGGTTCTGGAGGTCGGAGAGCTGGTAGCCCGGGAGCTCGATGAGGTCGGCGGGGAAGACCAGCTTGGCGAGCGCCTCGTCGTCGCCGCGGGCGAGGAAGAGCTCGTTCATCGCCGCCTGCCCCCGCGGCAGCCGCTGCCCGCCCTGGAGGACGCCGAGGCGATCGTCCTGGGCCTTGCGGATCCGATCCATCGCCGCCGCCGGGAGGAAGCGGCCGCTATCGGCCTCGCCGGGGTAGAGGATGTCGGGGAAGGCGACGTTCTGGAGGGCGCCGAGGTCGCTCATGCGGGTGACCGGGACCAGGCCGTTGGTCTGGTCGTAGCCGCCGCTGCTGATGTAGGCGAGCGAGTTGCCGGTCGAGCGGGTCGCCGCCGCGAGGGCGCCGAAGGAGGGGTAGCCCTCCTCGAGGCGGCCGCTCCAGAGCGCCCGGGTGCCGCCGTCGTGGTTGTTGGTCGAGGTGTCGATCCCGTTGACCACCGTCAGCCGCGGCCCGTGCTTCTCGAAGAAGGCCTGGTTCGACATCAGGTAGGGGCCGGCCTCGGCCGGCAGGTTGAGGGCGACCGGATCGATCGGCACCGGCGCGTAGGCGATCGACCCCGCGCTCGCCGGCGCGCCATAGAGGCGGTTGAGCGCCGGGTTGGTCTTGGGGTCGCAGAGGTAGACCGGATCCCAGCCGCCGGCGGCGTGGATCAGGATGAAGTAGGGGCCCTCGTAGGGGGCGGCGCCGGCGAGCGCCCGGCGGATCCCGAGGGGGGCGGCGACGGCGAGGCCGGAGGCGGCCGCGAGCTTGAAGAAGGTTCGACGCTTCATGGCGGTGCTCCTTGGTCCCTACTCGTAGAGGAAGCGGTAGTCCGAGAGGAGGTAGATCATCACGCCCATCCAGGCGCGCACCGTGTACTTCTCGTCGGTGTTGATCTTCTCGGCCTCGGGGAGCTCCTCCCCGGTGCGCGGATCGATCCGGCCGGCGCAGGCCCACTCGAGCCACTCGTCCTCGCTGCCGCTCTGGACGTTCGCGTAGCCGGCCTTCCAGAGGTCGTAGAAGAGCTGGTAGGTCCGGTCGATCTCGGCGTCGTCGAGCTCGCGGCTCTCGCCGAGGATCCGCCAGTGGAGGTGCTGGATGTTGGCCTTGATGTCGTCGATCGCCCCGGGGACCGGATCGCCGGAGTCGCCCTCCGGCAGGTGATCGAGGGTGACCATCGGGAAGAGGAGGCGCTGGTCGGCGGGCCGGGTGAACTCCCAGGCGGTGACCGAGCAGGCGACCTCGTTGGCCATCCGCGCGGCGACCCCCGACATCAGGCCGCTCATGTGGGTGAGGCGCTGGGTGATCGTGTCGGAGTCGATGCCGCCGTAGAGGATCTGGTAGTCGGTGCGCAGGTACTCGGCGAGGTCCCAGCCGCGGACCCAGCGGACCCCGGTGACCGCCTCGATCTTGCGGGCGAGGAGCTCGGGGGTCGAGAGGCGGCCGACGCCGACCTCGGAGAGGCGGATCTTCTCGGCCGCCGAGAGCTCCTCGGTCGCGTTGACCCCGCGGAAGTAGGGCGACAAGACGACGCCGATGATCGCGGTCTTGAGGTCGTACTCGTCGGCGATGAAGCGGTCGACGATCTCGTTGAAGACCGCGTCCTGGGCCTGCCAGGCCGCGAGCTTGTCGGAGAAGGCGGGGTCGTCGTCGGCCGGGTAGTCGAGGGGCTGGAGGCCGGTGAGGCCGGTGTAGACGGTGTAGACGGTCGAGAGCGCGAAGCGCGGGTCCTCGGCGACGCGGGCGGCGAGCCAGGCGGGCGCGCTGCCGTACTGGTCGGTCGGCATCACCTCGTCGCCGAAGCCCGGCGAGTACATCTCCTGGTGCCACTCCTGGTCGGGGATGAAGTCCTCCTGGTCGTACTCGCCGAACTTCTGGAAGGCGCCGGCGACCGGGTCGATCATCTTGTGGCAGACCGCGCAGCTCGGGTCGTCGCGGGTCGGGTTGTTGTACTTGGTCGCCTCGGTCGGATCGATCGGCCGCTCGGCGATCTTGAGGATGTCGGTCGCCAGGAAGAGCTTGAAGACGTTGCGCGAGCGGTGGCGGTTGCGGTTGGTCGGCGTCGTCGGGAAGCGGTTGAGGAACATCGGCGAGGTCAGGAGGCCGGCGTGGGGGTAGGCGACCGGCGACCCGTCGTTGACCACCGTCAGCGTCCCCTCCTTGAGCTCGCGCGGGTCGTTCGGGTCGGCGAAGCCGAGCGAGACCCCGTAGAGCTCGGCCGAGAAGGGCGAGAAGACCATGTAGGGGGCGGTCAGGATCTCGGTGAAGGGGCGATCGTTGCGGACCACGTGGGTGATCAGATCGAGGGGCTCGCGGGCGACCGCCTGGTTGATCAGGCGCTGGCGATCCTCGCTCTGGCCCTCGTACCAGGCGCCGACGTTCGGGAAGTCCTCGTCGTTGAGGATGTTGACCGCGAAGCCGGTCCAGGCGAGGTAGCGGTCGGTGAGGAGGAGGTCGTTGTAGAGGTCGACGAGGCGGTCGTAGAAGGCGTCCTCGCCCATCACCTCGCGGAGGACGAGCGCGAGCTCGTCGTCGCCGCCGTCCTTGACCCGGGCGCGCTCGTCGTCGCTCGGCAGGCGGCCGGCGAGGTGGAGGGTCGCCTTCCGGAGGGTCTCCTCCGGGCTCATGGTCTTGACCTTGGCGAAGGCCGCCGAGTCACCGGCGGCGCACTCGACCGGGTCCTCGAGCTCCTTGAGGAGCTTCTCGATCGCCTTGTACTGGTCGCTGCCCTCGTCGAAGAGGCGGCCGCCGCCGTGCTCGACCGCGCCGGTCGGCTTGGCGAGGAGGAGGGGGACGCCGTTGTACTGGGCGCCGGCGAGCTTGCGGATGTTCTCGTAGTTGGCGTCGAGGAAGCCGGGGTACGAGGAGGGGAGGAGGATGAACTCCGCGTTCTTCTCGGCCGCCGCGCCGTCGGGGGCGTGGCAGGAGATGCAGGACTTCGACATCACCGGTCCCCAGACCTCGTTGGCGAAGTACTCGCGGGTCGACTCGCAATTGTCGCCGAAGATGCCGTTGCAGCCGCCGCTGCTCAGGGCGAGGGTCGCGGCGCAGAGCGAGGCGACGCGGGAGAGCCTTCGTTGCATACCCACCTCCAAGAGGGGCCCAGGCTAGCGAAGATCGCCAGGAGCCAACAAGCGCGGGCGTCGACGCCCGCGGGCCGGTCGCGGGGGAGGCGCGCTCCGTGAGGCGCGCGTGCGCGCGTGTGGGCGCGGGCACGCGCGGGTGGTCGCAGGCCTGGCCGGCGCGCGCCGCTCGGTCCATGATCGGGGCGCTCCCGCCCATGATCGACCTCTACACAGCCGCCACCCCCAACGGAAAGAAGGTCTCCATCGCCCTCGAGGAGATGGAGATCCCCTACACGGTCCACCGGATCTCGCTCTCCAAGGGCCAGCAGAAGGAGCCCTGGTTCCTCGAGATAAACCCAAACGGCCGGATCCCGGCGATCGTCGACCGCGCCAACGGCGACTTCCCGGTCTTCGAGTCGGGGGCGATCCTGATCTACCTCGCCGAGAAGAGCGGCCGCCTCCTGGCCAGCGAGCCGAAGGCGCGCTCGCGGGCGCTCCAGTGGCTGATGTTCCAGATGGGCGGGATCGGGCCGATGATGGGGCAGGCCAACGTCTTCTACCGCTACGCCCCCGAGAAGATCCCCTACGCGATCGAGCGCTACCAGCGGGAGGTCCGGCGCCTCTTCGAGGTGATGGACCGCCACCTCGCGAGCCACGAGTTCCTCGCCGACGAGTACTCGATCGCCGACGTCGCCACCTGGCCCTGGGTGAGCACCTACGAGTGGTCGGGGAGCTCGGTCGACGGGCTGGAGCACCTCCAGCGCTGGCTGCGGGTGATCGGCGAGCGGCCGGCGGTGATCCGCGGGGCCGCGGTCCCGGCCCGGGACGCGAGCGACGCGAGGAGCAAGGACGCGCTGATCAAGGAGGTCCGCGACAACCTCCTCGTCTAGCGCGTCAGCGCCCCGCTAGGGCGTCAGGACCACCTTGCCGAAGTTCTTGTGGGCCTGGATGTAGGCGTGGGCGGCGGCCGCCTCGGCGAAGGGGAAGGCGCGATCGACCACCGGCGTGAAGACGCCGGCGGCGATCTGGCCGACGATCTCCTCGAGCATCGCCCGCAGCCGCGGGCCCTCGCCCCAGAGGTGGCCCATGTTGACGCCGAAGACCCCGCGGTTGTCGTTCATCAGGTCGACCGCGCCGAAGCGGGGCATCGAGAGGAGGCCGCGGAGCGCCGGCAGGAGCTGGCGCTTCTGGCCGGGGGCCAGCGACGAGGCGCCGAAGGCGAAGACCCGGCCCAGCGGCGCCAGGCAGCGGTAGCTCTTGCGGAGCGCCGCGCCGCCGAGGGCGTCGAGGACGATGTCGACGCCGCGGCCGTCGGTGAGCTCGCGGGCCCGGGCCTCGAAGTCCTCGCTGTGATAGTCGATGCACGCGGAGACCCCGAGCGCCCGGAGGCGCTCGTGCTTGCCGGCGCTGGCGGTGCCGATCACCCGGGCGCCGCGGCTCTTGCAGATCTGGAGGGCGGCCTGGCCGACGCCGCCGGCGGCCGCGTGGACGAGGACCGTGTCGCCCGCCCGCACGGCGCCGAGGTGGACCAGCATCACCCACGCGGTGAGGTAGTTGACCGGCACCGCCGCGGCCGCCTCGAAGGAGAGCCCGGCGGGCATCGCCACGATCTGCTCCGCCGGCAGGACGACGACGTCGCTGTAGCCGCCGAAGCGGACGAGGGCGAGGACGCGGGCGCCGATCGTCGCCGCGTCGACCCCCTCGCCGACCGCGTCGACCTCGCCCGCGACCTCGTAGCCGACGACGCAGGGCATCGGCGGCGCGTCGGGGTAGAGGCCCATGCGGGCCATGATGTCGGCGAAGTTGACCCCGCTCGCGCGGACCCGGACCCGGACCTCGCCGGGGCCCGGGCTGGGATCGGGGGAGTCGCGGAGGGTGAGCACCTCGGGGGCGCCGGCGCGGGGGATCACGATCGCTCGCATGGCGCGAGTATGCCCGCTCGCCCTCGGTCGTGCACCCCTCCGAGGGACATGTCTCTTGAGACATTCACACGCGGGGGGCGGCCGCGGGGGGCGGCACCCCGGCCGCGGGCCCCCGCGCCGAGGCCCCGCGGTCGCGACGCTGGCGCCTCAGCACTTGGCGCCGCAGTTGTTCTTGGCCTCGTTGACGCAGATGCTGTCCCACTGGTTGTTGCAGCAGAACGAGTCGAGGGCGCAGACGCAGTTCTTGACCGCCGGGTTCGAGCACGAGCCGGCGGCGCCGGTCTGGCAGCAGTCGCCGTCGTTGCAGCCGGCGGTGTTGAAGCCGTTGCAGGCCGGGTTGCAGGCGAGGGTGCCGGTGACGTAGCCCTGGCTCGCGCAGCTCTGGCCGTTGAGGTTGGTGCCGTCGCAGCTCTCGCCGACGTCGATCACGTTGTTGCCGCACTTGGTGCAGCCGGAGGTGTTGAAGGACGCGCAGTTGCCCGCGCAGGCGAGGGTGCCGGAGACGAAGCCCTCGCTCTGGCAGGTCTTGCCGTTGAGGTTGTTGCCGTCGCACTTCTCGGGGCCGTTGACCAGCCCGTCGCCGCACTTGTAGCAGGCGGCGGTGTCGTACTGGCAGGTCATGTTGTTGCAGGCGAGGTTGCCCCCCTCGAAGCCCTCGCTCTGGCAGGTCCCGCCCTGGAGGTCGCCGCTCTCGCAGTCCTCGCCGGGCTGGAGGATCTTGTCGCCGCACGACGCGGTCGCGCAGACGTTCGAACAGGCGTCGTTGTCGACCTTGTTGCCGTCGTCGCAGCCCTCGGGGCCGTTCTGGATCCCGTCGCCGCAGTAGGGGCCCATCGTGCAGTCGGGGTTGCAGCCGTCGTAGGCGCCGTCGTTCACCCCGAGGTCGCACTCCTCCATGCCGTTGACCATGGCGTCGCCGCAATTGGGGCCGAGCGCGAGGCAGTCGGGGTTGCAGCCGCCGTAGGAGCCGTCGTTCAACCCGTCGTCGCAGATCTCCATGCCGTTGACCATGCCGTCGCCGCAGCTCGGTCCGAAGGCGAGGCAGTCGGGGTTGCAGCCGTCGTAGGCGCCGTTGTTCACGCCGTCGTCGCAGACCTCGTCGCCCTCGACCACGCCGTCGCCGCAGACCGGGCCGGCGTCCGTCGTGCTGGCGTCGCCGGTCGAGCCCGGATCGGTGGTCGGGACGTGGCCCGAGTTGCCCGTCGAGCTCGTGGTCTCGGCGCCCGTGCTCGTGCTGCCCTCGGTGCCGGCGCTCGTCGACCCCGTGCTCGCGCCGGTGGTCGTGAAGCCGGCGGTCGCCGGCGCCGTCGCCGTCCCCGGCGACGTCGTGAACCCCGTGGTCTGCTCGGATTCGCCGCTGCAGGCGCTGGCGAGCGCCAGCGCGAGCGCGGCGGCGCCCGCCAGGCCGCGGAGCCGACGGGGGCGCGAGGTGGAGGGGGCGGTGCGAGCAGTGGCCAGGTGGGTCGTCATCGCGTCGATCTCCGGTAGGGAGGGGTAAGCTCGGAATCGTATCGCAGACCGCGGCCGCCCGAAATAGTGACGTGCCCGCCTCTGCGGACGCCGTCGACGCCGGGCTCCAGCGCCGCGTCTCTCGCGCAGCTGTAAGGTCCGGGTCGCGGGGGTCACAGAAGCCTGAGGCCCGTGGTGACGACACCCGAAGATCCGCCCGAGCTGCTCCTCCGCCGCTCGGATACTGGCCACTGCGTCCTCATCGAGCCCGTCTCCCAGACGGTCGTCGTCGATGAGTCGCGCGAGCGCGCGCATGCCCGGATGGTCGAGATCCTGGCCGCGAAGGGGCCCGCCGCCGCCCCGCCGCCGGCCCCTTCGGCCTTCGCGTTTCGCGGTCGCGTCGCCTCCTGGGCGCTCCTCGTCGCGGTCGCTGCGCCCCTCGCGTGGCTCCTGGCGATCGATCGGCGCGTCGCCCAGCTCGAGGCCCAGGTCGCCGAGCCGAGTCCGTCATCGGCGACCGTGAATCGGGGGAACGCGCCCCCGCCGGGTGATCCTCCGCGCTTGCAGAGCGCGCCGACGAGGTCAGCCGAGGGCGAGGACGAGGGCGAGGGCGAGGGCGAGGGCGAGGGCGATCGCCCGCCCCGGAGATCCGGTGAGGCGAGCGCCGCGGCGCGAGCGAGCGTCAGCGCCGCGGCGCTGAGGAGCCCGGATCCCGCAGAGGACGCGGGCGTGGACGCGACCCCGTGAGCGGACGATGGCGTTCAATTCGCTCGAGTACGCGCTCCTCCTCGGGCTCACCGCCCTCCTCTTCTTCCGCCTCGGCTACCGCGGGCGCCTCGCGCTGCTGATCGCCAGCTCGCTGATCTTCTACGGCGCCTTCAGCGTGCCGCTCCTCTCGCTGATCGTGATCAGCGCGCTCGTCGACTTCACCTGCGGGGCGATGATCGGCCGCAGCGACGCGAGCGGGACGCGGCGCCGCTGGCTCGCGCTCAGCGTCGCCGTCAACCTCGGGCTCCTCGGCTACTTCAAGTACGCCAACTTCTTCCTCGACAACCTCGCCCACCTCGGCGCCGGTGATCTCAGCGCCCACCACGTCGAGGTGCTCCTGCCGCCGGGGATCTCCTTCTACACCTTCCAGACGATGAGCTACACGATCGACGTCTACCGCCGGCGGATCCGGCCGACGACGTCCTTCCTCCGCTTCTTCCTCTACGTCTCGTTCTTCCCCCAGCTGATCGCCGGGCCGATCGAGCGGGCCGGCCACCTCCTCGTCCAATTCGACCACGCGGCGACCCGCCGCTTCCGGGTCGCCAACCTCGTCGCCGGCCTCCAGATGATCGCCTGGGGGATGTTCAAGAAGGCCGTCCTCGCCGATCACTGCGGGGCGATCGTCGACCGCGTCTACGGCGATCCCTCGGCCTACGACGGCTGGAGCGCGCTGGTCGCGACCTACGCGTTCACCCTCCAGATCTACTGCGACTTCTCGGCGTACTCGGAGATCGCCCGCGGCTCCGCCCGGATCTTCGGCGTCGATCTGATGCAGAACTTCGACCAGCCCTACCTGGTCCGGAACATCAGCGAGTTCTGGCGGCGCTGGCACATCTCGCTCTCGGAGTGGTTCCGCGACTACGTCTACATCCCGCTCGGCGGCAGCCGCGACGGGCCGGCGCGGACCCTCGCCAACCTGGCGATCACGATGCTCCTCTCCGGGCTCTGGCACGGCGCGGCCTGGACCTTCGTCCTCTGGGGGCTCTTCCACGGGCTCCTCCTCCTGGTCCACGCGCTCGCGCGGCCGCTCCTCCGCCGCCTCTCCGCGCTCCCCGGGCTCGACGGCCTCGGCGGCGCGCTCGGGTGGTTCGTCACCCTCCACCTGGTGGTCGTCGGCTGGGTGCTCTTCCGGGCGGCGAGCGTCGCCGACGCGGCGGCGATCCTCGCGTCGATCGGCGACGCGCTCGGCCCGGGGGGCGGCGCCCCGGAGCCGGCGCAGCTCGCCTTCGTCGGCCTCTTCGCCGGCTTCCTCGCGCTCTCCGCGGTCGATCGTCGGCTCGGGCTCCGGGCCCGCATCGACGGCGATCCGACCCTCAGCGCGGCCTTCTACGCGGTCGTCGTCGCCCTCACGCTCCTCCTCGGCGCGGGCGAGGGCGCGGCCTTCATCTACTTCCAGTTCTAGGGGGCGACGTGAGCGGCGATCGATCGACAGCGTGGGTGGACGGGCAGATCGTCGACGGGTGGCCGATCCCGTCGCGGCCCTGGTCGCTCCTCGTCGCCGTCGTGGTCTTCATCGTCGCCCTCGACCTCGGGCTCGCGTTGATCTCGCGGACGATCGAGGTCGACGCGCGGCCGCCCGAGGGCCCGGCCACGGTCCGGGCGATCGTCGACGACGTCGCCGCCGGGGGGCGCGACGCCTTCCTCCTCGTCGGCGACTCGGTGCTCGCGGGGGACGTGCTCGCCGGCAGCGTCGACGCCTGGGAGCGCGAGCGGGTGATCGAGCACATGCGACGCGAGCTCGCCCCCGGGGTCGACGCGCGGCTCCGCCAGGTCGCCCTCGACGGCCTCCTCCTCACCGACGTCGAGCGGATCCTCGAGGAGCTCGACCGCGCCGATCCGAACGGCGAGGTGACGGCGGTGATCGAGCTCAACCTCCGCTTCTTCTCGCGGCACCACGCCGACGAGCGCGGCTGCTCGCGCCCGTGGCTCTGCGAGCTCGGCGACCGCCAGCTCGTCGGCGATCTCCGCGGGCTCGCGGCCGCGCCGATCCACGCGCTCCACAGCGAGCTCGCCCCCTGGCTGCCGATCGCCCGCCACGCCGAGCGCCTCGGCCTCGAGCGGGCGCTCACCGAGCTCGGTGAGCGCCCGACCCCGCGGCGCGCGGAGGCGGCGGAGGCCAGCCGCAGCCGCGCCGCCGACCTCGCGCGGATCCGCGCGCACTACCACGAGAGCGACCTCAGCGGCGCCTCGGCCCAGGTGCTGGCGTTCGAGCGGCTCCTCGATCGCCTGGCCGCGAGCGGCCGCCCGGCGCTCTTCTTCACGACCCCGCTGAACGACGCGGCGCTCGGCGACGACGCCTCGCCGGCGGTGATCGGGGCCCGCCACGCGGCGCTCGCCGAGCGGATCCACCGCGTCGATCCGGGCGGCGAGACGATCCGCCTGGCGCCCCTCGACCACCCGCTCTTCTCCCCCGATCGCTTCGTCGATCACTGCCACCTGACCCCGGAGGGGAGCCGGATCCTCGCGCTCAACCTGGTCGACGCGCTCAACCTCGGGCTCGGCCGGCGGCCGCGGGCGCTCGAGGTGATCCGCCAGGAGGGCCCGCACACCACGCTCATCGCCGGCCTCGGGCAGGGCTACCGCGAGGGCGCGGCCTGGGAGGCGCTCCTCCAGAGACCGCAGGGGATCGCCTGGGACGCCGAGGGCCGCCAGCTCGTGATCGCCGACACCGGCAACCACGCGCTCCGGCGCCTCCGCGGCGAGCTCCAGATCACGGAGCTCCTCGCGGGGACGCCGACACGCCGCGGCCGACGCGACGGCCCGGCCGCCGACGCGCTCCTCTCCCGGCCTCGCGCCCCCTGCGTCGCCGGGGATCAGGTCTTCTTCCTCGACGGCGACGACGCGATCCTCCGCAGCGTCCGCGACGGCGAGGTCATCACCCACCGCCGCTTCCCGCGGCGCCTGCGGATGATCCGCTGCCGCGAGGGCGAGCTCGTCGCCCTCGCCTCGGACGCCACCCTCCACGTCCTCGACGTCGCCAGCGGGCGCCGCCGGGCGCGGACCTTCGCGGCGATCGACGGCGCGCGGCTGCGGCTGCGGAACATCGCGCTCGGGCCCGAGGGGCGGATCTTCGCGGTCACCCACGACAACAGGATCGTCGAGGGGAGGATCGGTGAGGGGTCGCGGATCGACGCCACGGTGATCTTCGCCGGCGCGGGCGAGGAGACCACGCCGCGCGCGAAGAACGACCGCTTCCCCTACGACTTCGATCACGTCCGCTTCGCGTCGATCCAGGACATCGCCTACGTCGAGCGCTACGACGGCCTCCTGGTCCAGGACGACGTCCCGCCGGCGAAGCCGCTGCCGGCGCTCAGCGAGCGGATCCACCTCCGCTTCCTCGACCTCAAGGAGCGCAAGGTCTACCCCTGGATCAAGCCCGAGGTCTTCGGTCAGGCCTACGTGCTCTGGAACGAGACCAGCGAGTCGCTGGTCTCGGGCTTCCACCTCGGGAGCATGGCCCTCGATCCGGCGAGCGCGTCGCTCTTCTACCTCGAGGGCCGCCGCTCCCGGCTCTACCGGATCGACGACGGGATCCTCGGGCTCGCCAAGACCGGGCACTTCGGCGGCGGCGCGGCCAAGGTCGCCCTCAAGGACCGCCTCGGCGCCGGGCTCGGTCGCCGCGCCCAGGTCCGCTGGCGCCCGCAGGAGCACCTCGGCGCGCGCTGGGAGGATCAGCCGCGCGCCGGGCCCTACCTCGCGCTCCTCGTCGGCTCGTCGATGATCGCGTACAACGACATCGTCGGCGAGTACTCGCTCGGCCGGAAGATCGAGCAGGTCCTCAGCGCCGAGCTCGGCTACCGCGATCGGATCCGCTTCGATCTCTTCCAGCGCACCCGCTCGGGCGCCAACCTGGCGAAGATGATCGAGACCCTCCGCGAGGCCGAGGAGGAGGGCCTGCGGGTCGACGTCGCGATCATCGACGTCTACGGGCTCATCGACCGCTTCCTCGAGGGGAGCGCCGACGAGGCCGCCTTCCTCGGCCGCCTCCGCGAGCTCGAGGACTACCGCCAGCGCACCGGGATCCTCGTGCTCTTCCTCGACAACACCGCGCTCGGAACGCGCAGGGTCGACGGCATGCGGGCGCCGAACGCCGACGCGGCCGCGGTCCTCCGGCTGATCCGCCGCGCCGGCTTCCCGATCATCGACCCCGCCGATCGCCTGGTCCATCGCCACCTCGACTACTCGGCCTGGGGGAACCCGCCCTTCGCCCGCAAGCACCACATGCACCACGGATCGGTGTGGGGGATCGAGATCACCGGGGAGCTCTTCGCCGAGCTCCTCTACCCCCACGTCCGGGACCACGCGGCCGCGCACCCGCCCCGTCACCGCGCGCCGCCGCCGGCCAACGACGGGGCGCGCGCGCGGCCGCTGGTCGTCGACGCCCTCGCCTCCGCGCCCCCGCGCGCGAGCCTGCCCGCGCTCGAGCGCGAGGCGATCCAGATCCGCTACGCCGACGGCAGCCTCCACCTCTTCCTCGATCGACGCGCGCTCGATCCCGCCGAGGGCGAGGCGGCGCTCGCCCTCGCGGCCCTCCACGAGGTCCTCGTCGGCGACGTCTACGGCGCGCTGGCCAGCGAGGTCAGCGTCGAGATCGCGGCCTTCCGCGACTACGACGAGTACGGCGCCGGGACGCTCTCGTCGGCGACGATCCTCTGGCGGCGGACGATGGACCGGCAGGGGGTCGCGCGGCTGATCGCCGAGGTCGCGGAGCGCCGGGCCGGCGCGACGCCCTAGGAGGCGAGCACGCGGAGGCGCCCACCCGCGTGGTTCTGAGCTCGCCTGCCTCAGCCCGCGCCGATCGCCGGCGCCGCCAGGGGCCGGAGCTCGCCGGCCGCCAGCGCGTCGGCGACCCGGAGCTGGAAGTCGCGCTCGTGGGAGTTGGTCACCTCCTCGAGGAGCGCGTTGATCTCGGCGTAGACCGCCAGGATCAGCCAGGCGAGCGCCCGCGGCTCGTCCTCGCCCTCGGCGAGCGCCCAGCGGACCTGCCAGTGCTCGGGGTTGAGGAAGACGAGGGCCGCGGTCCCGCCGCTCGCGCTCGCGGTGCAGGCGCGGTCGGGGGCCTCGACCGCCTCCGGCTCGGCGAGCCAGACGGCCGTGCGCTTGCCCGGGACCTCGGCGCCGAGCGGCGGGTCGGGGCGGAGCGCCTCGATCCAGCCGGCCACGGTCGCGCAGAGGGCGGGGCCGTCGAAGCGGGCGGGCGCCGGCGCGCCGGCGAGCGAGCTCGCCGGGCGGGCGCCGTGTCCGGCTGGCCTCGCGATCCTGTTGGAATGAACATGGCGCTCCAGCCATGCCCTTTGGAACGGGGTGAGGCGGGCGGCGTCGACCAGATCGACCCCCGAGATCGCCGCCCCGGGGCGCTGGCGGGTCGCCTGCGCGAGCTCGCGGAGGAGCGCCGAGGCGTGGACCGGGAGCCCCTGGCGGCCGGGGAAGAGCGGGAGGTTGAGGATCTGGCCGGCGATCTCCGAGCGCAGGGAGGGGACGATCGCCCCGCCGGGCGCGGCGATCAGCGAGAGCTTGCGGCCAGCGTGGTCGAGGAGGACGGCGATCGCCCGCGCGAGCTCGCGGCCGCCGGCGGGGAGCTCGGGGAGGCGGGCGGCGAGGGCCGCCAGCGCCCGGCTCGCGCCCTGGTGGATCACCGCGAGGAGGGGCTCGATGATCGCCTCGGAGAGCTCGGCGACCCCGAGCTGGAGGGCGCCGACCACCCCGTACTCCTCGGCGAGCTCGCGGAGCGCGAAGACCACCCGGAGGCGCGCGTCGAGGAGGACGATCCGCGGCTCCTCGGGGGCCTCGAGCGGGATCCCGAGCGCGCCCCGGAGGCCGCCCTCGGCGACCTCGATCCGCGCGAGGTAGGCGGGCTCGGGGCCGGCCTCGTCGCCCCTCGCCTCGGCCGCGAGGTCGAAGTCGAAGGGGAGGACGAGGCGGCCGAGCGCCGCCAGGTGTCGGAAGAGGAAGGGCGAGATCTGGAGCTCGGCCGGCGCCCCCTCGCCGCGGACGATCGCCGCGGCCGGCGGCGGCAGGGCGCCGTGGTCGTAGTGGGCGACGATCCGCCCGTGCTCGGCGAAGCCGGCGAGGAGCTGCCGGAGGCTGTAGCCGCGGCCCTCGCTGTCCTGGGCGATCACCACGTCGACGCCGAGGGGCTCGGCGATCCCGCGGGCGAGCGCCTGGCAGAGGTAGCGCTGGATGTGGCGGCAGGCCTGGCGGCGGAGCTCGTCGGCGGCGGCCGGGTCGGCGTCGCCCTCGGGCGCGGCGAGGTAGAGGTGGAGGAGGCCGGCGTAGAGCGCCTCCTCGGCGGCCGCGCGGCCGGCCTCGTCGAGCGCGTCCAGGCCCTCGCCCTCGACCAGGAGCGGGAAGTCCGGGTACGCGCGGAGGCCGAGCGCGAGGTCGCGGATCCGCAGGTCGCCGTGCTCGGCGAGGACGTCGCGGGCGTCGACCCGGACGTAGGCCGCTTCGCCGACGAGGGCGATGAGGAGGCGCTCGGACTCGCGGTCGAGGTCGAGGATCTTCGCGCGATCGAGCCCCTCGAGGTCGGCCGGGACCTCGGGGATCACCCCGTAGAGCACGCCCTCGCCGGCTTCGAAGAGCTCGGGGAGCGCGCGGAGCGGGTGCTCGCGGCCGTCGAGGGTGCGGAGGATCGGCAGGCCCAGGAGGTCGAGGCCGTCGATCACCTCGAGGGGCGAGAGCACGACCTCGACCCCGCCCTCGCGGCGGCGCATCCGGATCACCGTCGTCCGGTGGATCGCCGCGAGCGCGAGGTGAGCCTGCGGCGTGCAGGGGCTGATCTCGGCGCCGATGAGCCCGTGGAGGGCGCGCCGCGAGGCGTCATGGAGGGCACCGGCGGCGTGGCGGGCGAGGGCGCCGGCGGTCGCGTCGGCGAGCCCGGCGATCGCCGCGAAGTGGCTGGGCGCGAGCCCGGGGATCTCGGCGATGAGCACGTGGCCGGGGTAGGCCGAGACCACCGAGGTCCGGAGCACCTCGCGGCCGAGGGTGTGGAGGCGGACCTCGAGCGCGCCGCGGCCGGAGGCGTCGCCCGGCGTGTAGACCTTCACGCTCACGTCGCCGCGGACCCCGAGGGCGCGGCCGAGCTCGAGGCGGGTGTAGGCGAGGTCGACGGCGGGCTTGGGCTTGGCCTTGTCCTCCCGCTCCTCCGCCTTCTCCGCCTCGTCGGGCCCGTCGTCGTCGACCCCGCGGATCAGGCGGGCGAGCTCGCCGGCGGCGAGCGGCGGCGCGTCGATCACCGAGACCAGCCAGGGGCGCGGCGGCTCCTCGGCCGGCGCCTGGGTGTAGACCCGCAGGTCCTCGTCGCCCTTGAGGTCGGGGGCGATCACCGAGACCTCGCGGCCGCCGAGCACCCGCAGGCGCTCGATCTGATCGTCGCTCGCGCTCAGGAGCTCGGCGTCGAGGGCCGCGGCGATCCGGCGGGCGACGCTGGCCTGCGCCGAGCTGGCGATCACGCCGGGGTGGACGACGACCACCCGCCCGAGCTCGCGGAGGAAGCCGCGGAGCTGGGTCTGATCGATCCGCCCGCCGCCGAAGATCCGGACGTCGAAGGCGCGGCTCAGCGCGGTCTCGCCGCGCCGCAGCATCTCCGCGTAGGGGCGGAGGCGGAGCCACATGTCCTCGAGGCGCTGGTCACGGACCACCCGCGCGTGGTCGGCGGTCTTGTGGAGGGTGTCGAAGTTGATCGTCCCGCCGATCTGCGAGCCCGGCACGAGCTCGTGCTCGATCGACTCGATCCACACCCCGCAGGTGAGGAGGCGGATCGACGGCGCGCCGCCGAGGGGATCGAGCGCGAGGGTGCCGAAGAGGTCGCCCTCGTCGATCTCGATCGACCGGCGGTAGCCGAAGGTGCGGGGGATCCGGAGGGAGGCGACCCCGAAGATCGGCTCGTCGTTGAAGAAGATCGGCACCGGCGCGCAGAGGCAGCGCTGCTCGATGATCCCGCGCTCGTCGAGGCCCTCGCCCTGGATCGGCAGCTTGAGCTCGGCGCCCATCTTCGAGCGCTTCATCCCCTCGACGCGGATGAAGGTGCCGGCGAGCGCTTGATCCGGGCGGCCGATCTCGAGGCGATCGGCGTCGCTCTCGAGCTCCATCCGGGTGGTCCCCGCGAGGGTGCCGTCGCCCGACTCGATGACGATCCGCCGGGGGTGGAAGAGCATCAGCGCGTTGACCCCGAGGGCGAGGGCGCGGAGGGCCGCGAGCTCCTGGCGCTCCTTCGACGCGAAGAGGAAGTCGAAGAGGTTGGAGAGCCCCGCCTCCGGGAAGCCGCCGCCGACGTAGGAGAGCGTGAACGAGAGGTCGTCGGCGTACATCGAGATCCAGCTCGCGCCGCTGGCGACCGAGGCCTGGATCAGCTCGAGGACGTAGTAGTGCGGGTTCGCCAGGGCGAAGTGCCGCATCTTCTGGATCGCCCGGGAGCGGGCGAGGGTGAAGCGCTGGCGCTCGGAGAAGGCGCCCGGCCGGCGGGCGCGGGCGATGACGGCGTCGATCGAGCTCATCGGCGGGCCTCCTTGGCGTCGAAGCGGCGGGCGTGGCCGGGGAGGGCGGCGGCCATCAGCGGGCCGTCGAGGTCGAGGCGGCGGTCCTCGGCGAGGAGGAGGTCCTTGGCGAGGCAGTAGGCGGCCATCGCCGGGTCGCGGGCGCGGAGCTTGACCAGCGCCTGGAGGTGGGGGTGGTCGTGGTTGACCGCGGCCTCCGGGCGCCGCAGTCGGCGGCCGACGCCGGCGATCGCCACCGGCGGAGGGATCGCCATCACCCGCTGGATCGCCCGGGCGACGACGAAGAGCGGGGGCCCCTGCTCCTGGCTGAGGCGGCAGGGGATCAGGCGGCGGTAGCCGGCGCCGACCGCCTGGAGGAGCGCGTCGGCGTCGGCGATGAGCGCGGCCGCGTCGCTCGGCGAGGCCTCGGCGGCGATCGGCTCGACCACCAGGAGCGCGTCCTCGGGCGCGCAGATCAATTGTGCGTAGGCGCCCCAGTGGTCGTAGCCGAGGACCGAGCGGGCGCGGCCGACGAGGCCGCTGGCCGAGCGGTGGGCGAGGTAGGCGACGACGAGGTGGCCGAGGGCGCCGAAGGAGGCGGCCGCCGGGCCCTCGCCGGCGGCGTGGCGGCGGCCGAAGAGGACCGGCACGCCGCCGGCCGCGAGCGCGGTGGTCAGCGGCGAGGCGACGTCGCTCACGTAGATCCGCCCGTCCTCGCGGGCGGCCTCCCAGAGCGCGTCGAGCGAGCGCGCGCCGCCGTCGATCGTCCGCAGGAGGGGCGCGCCGCCGTGGGCCGCGAGGTGGGCGATCGGCTGGCGGGCGAGGTAGTCGAGGAGGAGGTGGTAGCGCTCGGCGTCGGCGAGGTCCCAGGTCGCCTGGCCGACGAGGGCCGTGAGGTCGGCGATCAGCGCGCTCAGGAGCGGCCCGGCCGCGAGCTCGTCGACCATCCGCATCACCTTGAGGAAGTTGGCGTCCTGGACGACGGTGTCGCGGCTCAGGGTGTGCTCGAGGTAGCGCGACTTCACCTTGAAGGCGATCCGCTCGAAGCGGCCGGCCCGATCGCCGAGGATCTGCTGGCCGTCGCGCGAGAAGGCGAGCGCCAGGCCCTTGTTGTAGAAGCCGTAGACGGGGGCCTGCGAGAAGGCGGCGACGATCTCGGTGCCCTCGATCTCGGCCCGGGTCAGGCAGGCGCCGGTGACCGCGAAGTCCTCGTTGATCACCTCGAGCTCGCCGCCGCCGGGGGCCGAGCGATCCTCGAAGGTGACCTCGACGTCGGAGTGGGCGCACCAGCGCCTCAGGGTCTCGCGGGAGCGGGCGACGAGCTCGCCGTAGCGCCCGCGGTCGCCCTCGAGGAAGAGGGTGATCTGGGTGCCGTCGACCGGGGTGTCGAGGCGCGCCTTGACGAAGGAGCGGTCGGCGTCGAAGCAGATCTCCCAGTGCTCGCCGTCGCGCCCGGTGTGGAGGAGGACGGCCTTGGGTCGGCAGGCGAAGACCGAGACGAAGCCGATCCCGAACTTGCCGATCTTGGTCAGGTCGCCCTCCTTCTTCGACGAGAAGAGCTTGGTGAGCTGGCCGTCGATGATCTCCTCGTTCATCCCCTCGCCGGAGTCGTCGATGTGGATCGCGATCGTCCCCTGGTCCTCCTCGCCGGGGATCAGCTCCATCCAGACGTCGACGGTCGCCGAGCCGGCGTCGATGCTGTTTTGGATGAGCTCGCGGTAGAAGTCGAGCGAGGACGAGAACTGGGTGACGAGGTTGTCGACCGCCTGGGCCGTGAGGTCGCTGAGATCGAGCTCCGAGGGTCCCACGGCGGGAATCTTACAGTAGTTGCGCGGGCGGGAGAGCGAGCGGCCGGCGGGCGAGGGTGCGCGCGTCGGCGGCGGGGAAGGGGCGCGTGGGGCCTCGATCGGCGGCTCAGGGCCGGGAGCGCGGCCCTCGCAGGCACGGGCCAGCCGGGCGCGCCGCCGCGATCCGCCCGGCCGCTCGTTCGTCGCCTCGACAGGTTTTTCGGGCGCGTTAGATCGACCGGCGGCGAGCGGCGTTGAGAGGGCGCATCCCCCCTCCCCAAGAAGGCGCCGCGAGAGCGGCGCAGGAGCACCCCCCATGTCGATGATCGCCGCCCTCACCTTCGCCCTCGCCCTCCAGCCCTCCGCCACGGACCAGGACGCCGACGCCCGCGCCCGCGTCAGCACCCAGACCCCCGCCGGCGTCACCGCGGTCTACGACTTCGAGAACGACAACGTCGACGGCGAGGTCATGCGCCCCGAGGGCGTCGATCTCTCCGGCCGCAAGGGCCCGCGCTTCAGCTCGCTCCTGACGATCCGCGGGACCTTCGTCGCCGAGATGATCCGCCTCGCGAACGACGTGTAGTCGCTCCGCGAGCCCGCACCCGCGCCCTCCACCCCCGCATCATCGAGAGGGCGCGGCGCGGGCCGGCCGCGGGCCGCGCCTGGGCACGGGCGCGGGCCCGCGGAGGCGCCGCCCGGAGGGACCCGGCGGCGCCCGTCGGCGGCGCCCCGTCGGCGACCCTGGTCAGGATCACCGGACCGAAAGGACAGGTGATCGGGCCGGTGAGTCGTCGGCGGGGCGCCGGCGCTCGTCTCCCAGGTCCGTTCACGCGGTGACCTCGTCGTCGCTCGCCGATCGATCCGCCGCCGCGGCGGGCCTCCCTGGTTGACGGGCGCGCCCGCGCGCCCGCGCCCAGGAGACCTCCGCAGCGGCGGGGTCTTCACGGCCGCCGGGCCTCCTCTACGATCGTCAGGTTGGAGGTGGAGGATGGGACGGCGGCACAATTGGATCTTCGCGGCGCTCGCGTTGGCGGCTTGCTCGGGCGATGACACGGCGAGCAGCGCCACGGACACGACGACGGCGACCTCGACGACGATGATGGTCCAGGAGACGGGGACCAGCGGCGGCACCGAGGCGCCGATGGTCACCGAGACCGGCGGCGGTTCGGCGAGCGCCGGCGAGACCACCGGCGGCTCGACAACAGGCGGCCCCGATCCATTCTGCGGCGACGGCACCCAGGACGCCGGCGAGGAGTGCGACGACGGGGCCGCGAACGGCCCGGGCGCGGCCTGCAAGGCCGATTGCACGGCCAACGTCTGCGGCGACGGCGATCAGGGCCCGGCCGAGGAGTGCGACGCTGGCCCCGACAATTCTGACACTGGCCTCTGCAAGACCGACTGCACCAGCGCCGCCTGCGGCGACGGGATCGTCCAGCCGGGCGAGGGCTGCGACGACGGCAACGAGGTCGACGACGACGCCTGCACCAACACCTGCAAGCTGGCGACCTGCGGCGACGGTCAGGTCCAGGAGGGCGAGGCCTGCGACGACGGCAACGCCGACAACAGCGACGATTGCACCGACGTCTGCCTCCTCCCGGCCTGCGGCGACGGCTACGTCCAGGAGGCCGCCGGCGAGGGCTGCGACGACGGGATCGACAACGACGACAACGGCGGGTGCACGAGCGCCTGCCAGGTGGCGAGCTGCGGCGACGGCCTGGTCCACAACAACGGCGGCGGCACCGAGGAGTGTGACGACGGCAACGACGACGACGTCGACGCCTGCTCCAACGCCTGCGTCGCGGCGACCTGCGCCGACGGGGTCAAGAACGCGCTCGAGACCGACGTCGACTGCGGCGGCGACACCTGCGACCCCTGCGCGAACGGCAAGGCCTGCGAGGCCGACGCCGACTGCGGCACCCTCAATTGCCTCAATGGGAGCTGCGCCTACGCGGCGAGCTGCGCCCAGATCCTGGAGAAGGATCCGAACGCGAGCTCCGGCAACTACACGATCGACGCCGACGGCGAGGGGCCGGCGCCGGCCTTCGAGGTGGTCTGCGACATGGAGACCGAGGGCGGCGGCTGGACGATGATCGCCAACCTCCACTCCAACCGGATCCCGCAGTCGATCTACCGCGGCGACCGCTTCTTCACCACCGCCTGGAAGCAGAACCTGAACGGCAACGAGGTCTCGACCAACGACCAGGTGACCTTCGCGGCCGACGTCTTCGGGATGCTCGACGCCAAGGATCTGATCGCCGGGTCGAGCGACATCCGCTACTCCTGCGTCGACGAGACCCGCAACCTCTCCGCCGACGCGATCTGGACGCCGACGATGGCCGAGTGGACCGATCTCCTCGACACGATGATCTACTCGTCGCAGGCGAAGAGCATGAAGGTGTCGGCCAACGGCGGGCCCTACGGCGATGTCCAGGCGTTCCCGACGGCGGCCAACAAGCACACCTACGGGTGCTGGCATATCTGCGGCAACTGCGGTCCGGCCCAGCAGAACCTCTCGTTCCAGCTCGGGGTCTGCCACAACTCGCCGGCCCAGGGCGACAACGGCCTGAGCAACACCAACCACGTGGCGATCGGCTACCACGACGGCTACCAGGCGCTCCGCCTCGAGTGCACGGCGGACACGCCGGGGAATACGCCGATCCTCAACGGGACCTGGCGGGCTTGGGTGCGCTAGGCGGCGGCGTCGGACGGGGTGGAGGGGGCCGCGGGGCGGCGCTCCTCCTCCTCGCGCTCGCCTGCACGCCGACGGGCGCGGGTGACGACGGGAGCGCGAGCGCGAGCGCGACCACGAGCGGAACGAGCTCGAGCAGCGGATCGACTTCCGCAAGCTCAACGGGGGAGGGGACGAGCGCCGCGACCTTGTCGACCAGCGCTGAGGCGACGGGGAGCAGCGGCGAGGCCACGACCTCTAGCGGCGGCCCTGGCACCTCGGCCTCGACCGAGACCAGCGGCGAGGGCTCGAGCAGCAGCGGCGGCGAGCCGGCGCTCGTCAGCCTCAAGATCACGCCGCCCGACGCCTTGATCACGGTCGCCTCCGGCTGGTCGCACCCCGTGGGATTCACCGTCGTCGGCGTCGACGGCGAGGGCGTCGAGGTCGCCGTCGACGCGACCTGGACGGTGAAGGGCCCCGCCCTCGGCGAGATCACGGCGAAGGGTGGCGCCTTCCAGGCGACCAACACCGCAGCCGGCGTGACGTCGGTCGAGGCGAGCGCCGCCGGCCTCAGCGTGTCCGCCGAGGTGACGATCGAGCTCCTCGGCGATCACCCGAGCTGCGCCGTGCCCCGCCCGCCGCTCACCGACGGCGAGCCGGCGCCCGGGGCCTTCCGTCGGGTCGTCGCCCCCGAGTACGAGGGCACCGGGGTCTACCACGGCGTCTACCTCCCGCCGGATTGGCAGCCCGGGCGCCGCTACCCGGTGATCGTCGAGTCGCCCTGCAACAAGTACCAGTCCTTCACTGGCAAGGTCGACGACGCGACCCTCGGCTACGAGCTCGCGGGCTGCCGCTCGTACATCTGGGTCGTCGTCCCCTATGTTGATATCGGCGGCCAGCAGAACCTCGACTACGGCTGGGGCGACGTGCCGGCGACGATCGCCTACTGGGCGGAGAACGTCCCGCGGGCGCTCGCCGCATACGGCGGCGATCCGGGGTCGGTGATCGTCACGGGTTTCTCGCGCGGGGCGATCGGCGCGAGCTACGTCGGCCTCAATAATGAGGCGATCGCCGACCTCTGGCTCGCCTTTTATATGCATAGCCACGCCGACGTCCCCTCAAACCTCACCCCCGACGCTGGCGCCGGATCAAGCGATCGAATGGCGCGAGTCTGGGGCCGGCGCTCGCTCCTCTCGTGGGGCGCGGTGGGCGACGGCGGCGCGGCGAACAGCATCAAGGGCGTCACGCTCCTCGAGTCCTTCGGCTACCCGGTGGCGACGCTCGCCGTGCCGGGTGTCGGCCACACGGACGCTTGGATGGCGGATGATCCCGCGTCGCGGGCGATCGCCCAGAGCTGGCTCTTCGACGCGATCGCCGGCCGCCCGGGCACCCACACGATCCGCGGGCGGGTGGTCGACGAGGGCGAGGGCGGCGTCGCGGGGGCGACGATCCGCAGCGGGGCCCACGCGGTGATCACCGACGCGCACGGCTACTACGCGCTCCGCGGGCTCGTACCCGGCGTGCGCGAGGTCGCCTGCGAGCACCCGGAGTTGGTCTGCGCGCCACCCCAGGTGGTAGATATCTCCGACGGGGACGGTATCGTGGATTTCGCGGCCTTGGTGCCGTGAGCGGTAGGGCTCCTCCGCGCGCGGAGGCGCTCAAGAATGCGAGAGTCCGTCATGTCCCGTCCGGGAGGTCTCTTCGTGGATGGTTTCAATACGTCATTCGACGTAATGCCTCTTCGAATTCGTGCCTTGCGTTCTCGGCCGCTACGTGGATCTCTGGAAAGAAACGAAACCGTGAGATTTGGAGGCTTCGCATCTCGCGCAAGATTCTCTTGGAGTTGCGAATCGAAATGCGGCGGATTCCACATGGGGCCCCGCCGAATGGGTACCGTAGCTCTGTCAGGGATTCGATGGGCTCTGGCCAGTTTCCATGTAGTGTGAACATGCCACGCTGGGCAACGATTCGCGGCGTCGAGTGGGTTGGAAGGATGGCCACTGGAAAAGCGTTGCGTCTCGCTGGGTGGTCATCGCCAAACACGGTGTCCGTCCACTCTTTTAGATTGCCTTCTTTCGGAAATATAATCGCGCGTGTCTCGTAAAGGAGGACGCCGGCGTCATTCTCATACTGCATGCGAGCATCCGTAATCGCATTCAGTCGGCGCGGGTTCAGGCACCAGACTGTAGGTGAGAGTCCTCGGAGCCCACCCTTGTCAACTTCGAAGGCGCTTCTCATGGAGCACAGAGCAAAATAAAGCGCACATGCCGGGTCTTCCGTCCAGTCGAGGAGTGTGGTTGGTATTCCGTAGTGCTGCGCAACAAACAGCCACTCCAGATCGTCCCTTGGCCGTTCTTCCAGTAAATGCTCGGTGAGGTGGCGAAATTTCCTCGGCGGAGTTCGAGGAGGACAAGCTCGTCATCGACGTCGCGGAGCTGGCGAAATTTGAGGAGCGGGCTCTTCAATGAGGACACAGAATGGCTAGCGCGCAGGGCGCTTGGTGCTAGCGTGTAGCTCTTCTTTGAATGTCCGCGAAACCATATCATGCCTTCTTCGGCGGCGCGTACGGCCTCTCTTATGAGCCCTGAAAATGAAGTAACGCTAGTAGTGCTGATCTCCATTTCCCTTCTCCTTTCCGCCATTCACATGCCCCCGCCTCCGCCCCTACCCGGCGAAGGCCGCCCGGATCACGCCCTCGATCTCCGTCGCCGTACAGGTCTTCGGGTTGGTGCCAAGCGAAGGATCAAGGAGCGCCATCGCGGCGAGCTCGCCGGCCATGTTGACATTCAGCGCCGGAATGTTCGCGTCCGCGAGCGTATGCGGAATCTCGAGCGTCGCCCGGAGGTCGAGCACCCACTCAAAGACCCCCGCGAACCCAGTCCGCGGCAGCCCCAGGTGCCGGGCCAAACGCTCCATCTGGTCCTCGATCACCGGCCGGTTGTGCTGCATCACGTAGGGCAGCAGGATCGCGTTCGCGAGCCCGTGGTGGATCCCGACGACCGCACCCAGCGGGTGGGCGATCGCGTGGACCAGGCCGAGGCCGCGCTGGAAGGCGGTCGCGCCCATCGACGAGGCCATCATCATGTGGGTGCGGGCGGCGGCGTCGAGGGGGTCGCGGAAGCAGGCGACCAGGTTCTCCTGGACCAGGCGCATGCCCTCGAGGGCGATGCCGGCGGCCATCGGGTGGTAGCCGGGGGCGCAGAAGGCCTCGAAGGAGTGGACGAAGGCGTCGATGCCGGTCGCGGCGGTGATGTGGGGCGGCAGGCCGAAGGTCAGCTCGGGGTCGGCGATCACCAGCGGCGGCAGCATCCGCGGGTGGAAGATGATCTTCTTGGTGTGGTCGCGGACGTCCGTGATCACCGAGGCGCGGCCGACCTCGGAGCCGGTGCCCGAGGTCGTCGGCACCGCGATCATCGGCGCGATCTTCGAGGGGTCGACCCGCAGCCAGTTGTCGCCGACGTCCTCGTAGTCGAAGACCGAGCCCCCGTGGCCGACCATCAGGGCGACGCACTTGCCGGCGTCGAGGGCCGAGCCGCCGCCGACCAGCACGCAGCCGTCGGCCTGGTGGGCGCGGTAGGCCGCGACCCCGTCGATCACGTTCTGCTCGACCGGGTTGCCCTGGATCCCCGAGAAGATCGCGGGGTCGAGGCCAGCCTCGCGGAGGTGATCGAGGAGCTCACCCATCCACGGGAGGCCGGCGAGGCCCGGATCGGTGATCACCAGCGGCCGGCGGATCCCCATGCCGGCGCAGGCCTGGGGGATCTCGCGGCGGCGGCCGCAGCCGAGGCGGTAGGGGGTCGGGTAGTTGAAGTTGGCCGAGGGGGGGCTCTTGCTCGTGGTCATGCCGTGTGTCTCTTGAGACAGGTTTTATGGATCGCGGATTCGCCTAGATGATCTCGAAGTAGCGGGCGAGGTCCCAGTCGGAGACGTGGCGCTGGGCCTGACGGACCTCCCAATCGCGGGTCGCCGCGAAGTGGTCGACGAAGGTGTCGCCGAAGAGCTCGCGGGCCGCCTTCGACGCCCGGAAGCGCTCTGCCGCCGCCCCGAGGTTGGTCGGCAGCGCCTCGCCGGCCTTGCCCTCGGCCTGGAGCGCGTAGGCGTTGCCCTCGATCACCGGCGGCAGCGCGAGCTTGTGCTCGATCCCGTAGATCCCCGCGCCGAGCGCGGCCGCGAGGGCGAGGTAGGGGTTGGCGTCGGCGGGGCCGATCCGGAACTCGGAGCGCTGGCTCTTCTCGCCGGGGATCACCCGGATCGCGGTGGTCCGGTTCTCGACCCCCCAGTTGGCGGCGAGCGGCGCCCACATCCCCGGGACCAGGCGGCGGTAGGAGTTGATCGTCGGGCAGATCATCGCCATCAGCTCGGGCAGGAGCGCGACCTGGCCGGCGACGAAGTGCCGCATGGTCTCGCTCATCGTCGCCGGCGCGTTCGCGTCGTAGAACGCGTTCTTACCGTCGCGGGTCAGCGAGACGTGGATGTGGCCGCTCTGGCCGGGGTAGTCGGCGCTCCACTTGGCCATGAAGGTCGCCATCAGGCCGTGGCGCTGGGCGAGGACCTTGGCGTAGGTCTTGAAGAGCGCGGCGTTGTCGGCCGCCCGCTCGATCGGCCCGTAGCGGAGCGCGGCCTCGAGGACGCCGGGGCCCGTCTCGGTGTGGAGGCCCTCGATCTCGACCCCCATCGCCGCGAAGGTGTCGAGGAGCTCCTGGTAGAGCTCGTGGTGGACGCCCGAGCGGAGCACCGAGTAGCCGAACATCCCCGGGGTGAAGGGCTCGAGGTTGCGGTAGCCCTTGGCGCGGGCGCTCTCCGGGGTCTCGTTGAAGAGGAAGAACTCGTACTCGCCCGAGCCCGCGGCCTCGAAGCCGAGGGCGCGCGCCCGCGCGGCGACCCGCTGGAGGATCGTCCGCGGGCAGGCGCCGGCGTAGTCGCCGACGAAGTTGCCGAGCCAGAGGCCGGTGTTCGGCTCGAGCGGCAGGACCCGCGCGCTCTTGAGGTCGAGCTCGACCGGCGCGTCGCGGTAGCCGGTGTGCCAGCCCGAGACCACGCCGTTGTCGTAGAGCCGATCGTCCGAGTCCCAGCCGAGGACGACGTCGCAGAAGCCGAAGCCCGAGCGGGCGGCCGAGAGGAACTTGTCGCGGCAGAGGTACTTGCCGCGCATCACCCCGTCGCTGTCGGTGACCGCGACCTTGAGGTAGCGGAGCTCGTTGCGGTCGAGGAAGTCGGGGAGGTCGGCGAGGATCGTCTCTCGGTCGTTGGCGCTCATCCTGGGCTCCGATCGCCGGGCGGCTTGCGGCGGCTCGGGAGCGGCCGCGGCGGCCGACCCCGGGGCGCGAGGATAGCCGATCTGCGCGGGGGGCGGAGCGGGCCGAGGCCGCCCGTCGGTGCGGGCCGAGGTGCGCTCCGTCGCGGGGGGCGGCGATCGGCTACGATGAGGCGGTCGTGCGCTGGAGGGTCCGGGGACGTGAGGGGGAGGGGAGGGTTGCTCGCCCGTCGCTCGTCCTCACGGGCGCCGTCGCCTGGGCGCTCGCCTGCGGCGCGACGACGACGACGGCCCCGCCGGTCGAGCCCTCGCCGGCGCCGACGTCGATCGCGGCGGCGACCCCCGAGGCAGCGTCGCCGACGGCTCCGCCGCGCGCTCGCTCGCCGCTCGTCCCCTACGTCGGCGCCGACGTGGCCTGGCCGACGCGGGCCGATCCCGAGGCCCTCGACGCGGCGGCGGCCTCGGCCGCGTCGGCGGGGGTCCTCGACCTCGCCCTCGCCTGGCGCCGCGACGCCCACGCGCAGGCGCCGACCGAAGCACGCGCGCGCGCCCTCGACGACGCGCAGCGCGAGCTCGGGGTCGACCCGTCGCCGACGACGATCACGCCGCTCGATCCTTCGCTCGCCGGCGCGATCGAGCGCGCGGCCGCGGTCCACGCCTGGGAGGAGGTGCTCGCGCTCAGTGACGCTGCGCTCGCCAAGGGACCCCACCCGGAGCTCTTGTTCTGGGCCGCCGACGCCCGCTGGCAGCGCGGCGAGGTGATCGAGGCCCGGCGGCTCTGGAGCCGCGCGCGGGCGCTCTGGCGCGCGGGCGGGGTCGCCTCCTCGCCGCCGCGCCGCGAGGGCGTCCGCCTCGATATTCAGCAGGTCGCCTGGTCGCCCGCCGGCCTGGCGATCGTCGACGAGCACACCCACAACGTCGAGGTCTGGGCCGACGCCGCGGCCGGGCGGCCCTGGCGACGCTGGCATCTGCCGACGGCGATCCGCGGGATCGCCTGGGTCGACGCCTGGCTCGCGGTGGCGCTCGAGCGCGAGGTGCAGGTCTTCGATCCGCGCTCGGGCGGCCTGGTGACGACGATGAAGGTTAAAGTCGATGCGCTGGCCGGCGCCGAGCGGGCGCCGATCCTCGCGCTCCGCGACGCTTGGGCAAACACGGTCGACGTCTACAGGCTCCGCCTCGGCGACGCGCCGGCCCTCGATCTCATCCACGAGGCCCTGCTCGGGCAGGACGGTCTCCTCCCAAGGGTCGACGGCGTCGACGATGTCCGACTCATCCTCGATCCGACCGGCGCCTCGCTTGCGATCCTCCACGAGATCGAGGGCATCGACCACGTCGATCTCATCCGTGGTCGGCGGCGCTACCTCGCGCTCGAGCACCGCGGGCCGATCCTGAGCGCGCGCCTCGACGGCATGATCCTGCGCTACGGCGACTGGTCGGGGCTCTGGGAGATGTCGCTGGAGGGCGGCGATCCCCGCAAGCTCCCGCTCGTCGACGCGGGCGGGCACACGGTCGAGATGCAGCCCCTGGCGATCGCCGCCAATGGGGCGAGCGCCGGTCGCCACGGCGATCGGCAAGCGCTGATGATCTGCGGCCCCAGCGGCGCCCCGTGCCGAGTCCTAGCGACCGGCGCGACCGAGGCCGAGCGCCTCGCCTTCGCCCCCGACGGCGCCTCCGTGGCCGCCGTTCTTCACCCCCGAGAGGGCGGGCTCCGTCGCTCGAAGAAGGTCGCTGGTTTCGACACCTTCACCCCCGGGCCGCTGGTGCTCGTCGCGGCCGAGACGGCGACCGAGCTCTGGGAGCTGCGCCCGCAGCGCTTCGAGCGCGGCACGCTGCGGACGATGCCCCGCGTCGCTGACCTCACCCCAGATGGGACGATCCTGGCGATCGACGGGGGCGAGGGGGTCGCGCTCTGGGATCCTCGGAGCGGCGAAGCGCGGCTCCGGAGGGAGGGGCTGGCCCTCCGGGCGCTGAGGGCCGACGGCCGCTACGCCGTCCTCGGGCCGCCGGAGAGACTGCGACGCGAGGGACCGATCGAGATCCACGACCTCGAGCGCGGCGTGATGCACGAGTCCCACGGCCTCCTGGTCGCCGAGCCGGCCTTCTCCCTCGACGGGCTTCATCTCGCGCTCCCCTGCGCCGATCACGTCCAGATCATCGACCTGGCCTCAGGGGCAGAGGTCGCCAGGATCGCGCTCCTTCACCCTCCGCTCGCGCTGCGCTGGGCCGCCGCCGATCGCCTCCTCTGGACGACCTCGGGCGGCGACCTCTACACCCAGGACACGCGCGGCGCAGCGCCGGCTCGGGTCCTGCACGCCGACGACACGGTGATCGACCTAGCGAGCGACGGCCGGACGGTCGGCATTCGCCGCCGCGGCGAGATCGAGATCCTCGATCTCCCGAGCGGCCGCCGGCGCCGCCTCGCGGGCGAGGTCCGCCTCGTGGACGCCCAGATCGCGCTCCACTGGGACGAGGTGGGCCAGGCCCGGCTCATCCCGATCCGCGGCGGTCGCCGCTCGGACCCCTTCGAGGCCGAGCGCCACCGCGCGCCGCGCCTGGGTGAGCATGCGCTGATCGGCCGCGGCCTGGCCGACCTCTCGATCATCGCCCGCGACGGCCGCCCGCTGGCGACGATCCTGGCGACCCGCGACCTCGGCTGGATCGCCGTCGCGGCCGAGGGCCGGGCGATCGACGGCGTCCCGGCGGCGATGCCCGAGCTCGACGTCATCGTCCCGAGCGGCGGCAAGGAGGAGCTCTATCCGGCGATCCTCGCCTGGGACCGCGATCGCGTCCCGGGCCTCGTCGGCCGGGCCCTCGCCGGCGAGCTGGTTCGGGTGCCCGAGTGAGCAGGTGCGCGCGCGCGCGGGTGATCGAGCGAGCGGTCGCGGCCGCTCGAATTGTCGCCATCAGACCAAAATCTCCCGTTGAGCCCGACGGTCGAGGGGCCTATCATGCCCCCTCATTGAGGATACCGCGGCGCTCGCTATGGTGATTTCCTACGAGGTCTGTCCATATTCGCGCGGCCCAGATCCTGGGAGTGAGTGATGGAGAACACCTATATCAAGTTCGCCGGGGTCACCGGAGGTGCGAAGGCCAAGGGGCTCGAAGGCTGGTGCGAGGCGGTCCGGTGGGGCTACGGGTGCAATCAGCCGACGTCGGCGGTCGCCGGTACGGTCAAGCCGCCAAAGCATTCGCCCTTGACCTTCGTCAAGTACGTCGACGTGGCCTCCGACGAGCTGCTCAAGGCGCTCTGGGCCGGCAAGCCGCTGGCGAACGTCGAGCTCCGCTGCTTCCGTGAGAGCGGGGAGCCCTCCGCCTCACCCGTCTTGTACCTCCGCATCTTCCTCGAGCACGTCATCGTCAAGGACTACTCGGTCGAAGGGGACGGGGGCGATCTGAGCCGCGAGACGATCGCGCTCGACTTCAGGAAGATCACCTGGGAGTACACGGATGGTCCGACCAAGCACGTGGCCTCCCACGACCTCGTGCAGAACGTCGTCGCCTAGCGAAGCGACATGTCGATCGTCCGCGCGCCCCGACCATTGTCGCTGGCAGGCGCGAGGACGTTCGATGTCTCAGTCTCGCAGCGCTAGTGCCAGGGCGCGTAGTTGGCCCCCTGGCTCAGCACCTTGAGGTCGCCGCCCTCGGTCCGCACGCCGGCGAGGAGGTGCTTGTAGCGGGCTTGGCTGGTCACGGCCGGGGTCCCGTGGAAGGACGCGAGGTCGACCTGGGTGATCGCGCCGGCCTCGGCGGTGCCGGCCCGGCGGAGGTCGTCGCCGGCCCAGTCGGTCGCCCACGAGATCGTCAGGAGGTCGCCGCCGCTCGAGCGGACGCCGGTGGCGAAGTCGCGGCCGCCGACCGCGACCACGTCGAGGGCGCCGGTGGTCCCGGCGGCGGCGTCGTCGAGGAGCGAGAGGGCGCCGTTGTTGGCGACCGCCCAGGTCTGGAGGCGGAGCTTGCCGGCGTTGTCGCGCATGGCCACGGCGACCGCGGCCATCCCCGGGAAGAGGAGGCCGTCGACCGCCGCGATCTCGACGTCGCCGATCATCGAGGTGGCGAGCGCGGTGTCGCGGGCGATCACATCGCCGCCAGCGGTGACTTCGAAGGAGCGGAGGGTGACGCTGCCGGCGAAGGTGCCGACCTCGGCGGTGACGACCCCCTGGAAGTTGCCGTCGACGGTGGCGATCGCCACGTCGACGATCTCCTTGTTGGCCCCGGCGCTGCTCCCCGGCCGGGTGATCGCCAGGGTGCCCGCGGCCGCGACGTAGTCGATCACCTTGAGCTTGCCGTCGTCGTCGCGGACGGCGACGACGACCCCGGAGTGGGTCGGGCTCGGGCTCGCGGCGAGGAGGCTGACGGGCCCGTCCTCACGCGATCCTGGCATTCGGGTGATCGCGCCGCTCGCGTAGTCGGCGCGGTAGGGGATCACCTTGAGGTTGCCGTTGGAGCCGCGGATCACCAGGGCGTAGTCGCGCTCGTTGACCGGCAGCTTGACGAGATCGAGGGCCTGGACGGCGCCCTCGGTCCGGGTCGCCTGGGCGACGAGATCGCCGGTGTCGTCGGGGAAGCCGGTGCCGGTGCCGATCGAGAAGGAGGTGAGGCGGAGGTTCCCGCCGCTGTTTCGGTAGGCGACCACGCCGCCCTGGACGTCGGTCTCGACGTCGATCGAGTCGCCGGCGCCGAGCTCGAGGTCCTGCTTGCGGGCGCCTAGCGGATCGGGCCAGATCAGGAAGTAGCCGGTCTCCGGGGTCACCGGCAGCGGGGCCTCGTCGAAGGCGCTCCAATCGTAGGGGATCGCGTCGTGGGCGTCGTCGAGCGGCTGGTACCAGCTCTCGACGAAGTCGATCGCTACCGAGTCGCCCTGGCAGGGGTTGCCCTCGTCGTCGAGCTCGAAGGGGTTGACCTGGAGGTGGAGGTGGGGCGACCAGGAGTTGCCGGAGTGGCCGAGGTCGCCGATGTAGTCGCCCTTGTGGACCACCGGGAGCTCGTCGGGCGCGAGGAAGGCGTCGAGGCGGGTCGACGCGCGGAAGCCGTTGAGGCCGGCCTTGCAGGTGATGCTCATGTCGTCGATGAGCCCGTCGGCGTCGACGATCGGGCAGAGATCCGGGGGGATCGTGCCCTCGGCGAGGTGGCCGTAGAAGACGACGTGGTCGCCGTCGGCGGTGCGGATCGAGAGGTGGTTGCCGCCGATCGTGTGACCCGCCGGGCAGCCCCCGTCGCAGGTGTTGACCGTGGGGTCGGGGCTGTCCGGGAGCTCACGCCAGCAGGCGACGACGACCCCGTCGGCGGCCGCGTAGAGCGGGGTGCCGTAGCCGACCTCCTCCGCGAGGGTGTAGGGCGCGGTCGCGCCGTCGGCGTAGCGGGTCCAGCCGCCCACGTCGTGGCGGCGGACGCTGATGTCGAGCGCCCAGCTCGAGCCGCCCTTGCCGACGTAGGAGTCGCCGTGGCCGTTGGTGGCGAAGTACTCGCCGGCGTCGAGCGAGGTGCCGCGGGCCGGGAAGGTGAGGGGGAAGGAGGCGGCTGCGGCGGTCGGGGCCATCGTGGCCAGGGCGCAGGCGCATGTCAGGAGGTGGAGCGTCGGGTGCTTCATCGTCTCGTCTCGCGGTGGTGGGGGTCGCCGGCTGCCTCGCGCTCTGCGGACGTCGCCAGCGACCCTCTCCTCCTCACGTCGACGGGGCGCTCTTTTCAATTCACAGGTCTTGTGTCGCCGCGCTCCAGGCGCGGGCGCTCGGCTCGCGCGGCCTCCTAGCCGCCGCCGCGCCGGGCGGGCACCCGCGTCGTCGGCCGCGGCGCACCGCCGGTGCCCCCGGGCGGGGTCGTCGGCCGCGGGCGCGGCGCTGGGGCGCCCTCGAGCTCGGCGATCGTCAGGTAGTCGACCCGGGTGATCACGTCGCCGGCGATCGTCAGGAGGCGAGCGCCGCGGAAGCTCGGCTGCGGCCGCGTGCGCTCGTCGTCGAGGCGCTGGTAGGCGTCGAGGGGGCCTATGGACGCGGTCTGGACCATGAGTGGGCGGTGTCTCTGCCACCACGCCTTGGGCTTCGCGCTCGCCTCGAGGGGATCGGCGTAGGGCGGGACGTCGAGGACCAGGCAATCAGCGTAGTTGTGGACGTGGTCGCGGCTCGGCGCCGGCTTGGCGTCGAGGGGCGCGCCCGGGCGGACGTTGATATAGACCTTCTTGCCGCCGACGCGGGAGGTGTAATAGGTGGTCGGGGTCTCGGTGTAGAAGTCGGTGTAATAGCGGAGCTTGCCGTCGCCGCCGCGGGCGACCCGGTATTCGACGGTCTTGTGGACGTGGCCCGAGAGGACGATGTCGACCGCCCGCGGGGCGCCGACGCCGACGCAGGCCGCGACGAAGTCGTCGGTCTTGCCGCGGGCGACGCCGTAGTCGATCCCCTTGCGGCTGCCGATCCGGAAGTAGGCCTCGCCGCGGTGGAGCCACCCCTTCGGGTAGCTCCAGATGTTGTTGACCATGACCGCGCCGACCCAGCCGGCCTGCCGCCGGAGGAAGGCCCGGATCTCCTCGAGGTCAGCCTTCGCGCGGGCCGTCTCGCGGAAGAAGTGGGCGTACTCGTTGCCCGCGGTGTTGATCGGCGGGGCGTGGACGCCGACGATCACCGCGCCGCCGCCGGCCGCCTCGGCGAGCGCCTTCTTGACCAGGGCGACGTCGCCGGGGGTGAAGCCCTCGGAGTTCGGGTGGCCGGCGGCGAAGTTGCGCTCGTCGCTGCTGCCGAAGCCGGCCTTGGTCTTGATCGCGTCCCAGGTGCCGGTGAGCACCCCGGCGTCCCAGCGGCTGTCGATCATCACGATCCGGTGCTTGCCGAGGCGGACGATGTAGGAGGGCGCGCGGACCATCCGCTGGAGGTAGTGGGGGTTGCGCTGGTCGACCTCGACCATCTTCACCGCCCCGCCCTGGTCGACCTTGAGCTTCTTGCCGCCCTGGATCCGCTTGGCCTCGGCCTCGGTGAGGTTGTGCGACGAGTAGTTGCGGACGGTCGGGTCCGGCCAGAGGCGGACGTCGATGTCGAAGAGGAGCTCGTAGGGGTGCTTGCGGTAGTCGTGGTTGCCGCCGCTGAAGAAGATCGGCACCGCGAGCGCCTCGCCGCTCTCGCCCTCGGCCGGCGCCTGGCCGCAGAGGAGGCGCTGGAGGAAGCCCCAGTTGCCCGCGCCCCCCGGGTGGTCGTCGTGCTCGTAGATGTAGTCGACGAGGTCGCCGGTCGCCAGGATCGCGTCGAGCTTGCCCTCGCGGTGGAGCTGGTTGGCCCGGTGGATCAGCGTCCGGACGCCGTCGTTGTAGTTGACGTAGGCGTCGCGGCCGGGGGCGACGAGGCGGCCGCGGAAGCCCTCGAGGCGGCGGCTGACGTGGAGGTCGCTGATGTGCATGAGGCCGCAGGCGCTCCACGAGCCCTTGGCGTAGAGCGCGTGCGGGGCGAGGGTCGTCGGCGCGCCGGCGGGCGGGAGGAAGACGACGTCGTAGAGGGTGCGATCGGCGAGGTCCTGGCCGACGCCGAGCGGCCACATGACGCGCTTCGGCAGGAAGTCGCGGGCGATCGGCCCGACGATCCAGCCGCCGCTCGGCTCCTCGCTCTCCTTCTCCTTGAGGAGCCGCAGGGGGAGCGGCGCGGCCGTCGGCGTCGCGGTCGGCCGGAGGCCGAGGCGGCCGCTCCAGACCTCGGCGATCGCCCTCTTGAGGGCGGCCGCCGATCCCCGGAAGCGCACCGGGATCAGCAGGCGGATCGCGTCGGCGATCCGGAGCTTGGCGCCGCTCGGGGCGGCGACGTCGGGCTGGCCGAGGGGCGGGAGGTCGAGGGTCGAGGCGACCGCGAGGCCGCCGCTCGCGGGGCCCTCGTAGACGCAGCCGCGCTCGAAGAAGGAGGCCCGCCCGCCGGCGACCGCGAGCTCCGGGGCGATCGGGTGGCCGAGCGCACCGAGGGCGCCGCCGAGGCGCTCCCAGAGCTTGAAGCGATCGCCGCGGACGACGATCCCCTGGTGGTCGTCGAGGACGGTGATCGAGCCCCACTCGAAGACGCCGTAGGCGAAGCGGTTGTCGGGGGTGCGGCGGGCGTCCTCGCTCGGGTAGCCGAGGAGCCGCTCGCCGCTCTTTGGATCGGGCCCGGGCCCGCCGATCGCCTCGTAGGCCTGGAGGAGCGCCCCGTGGAGCGCGTGGGCGCCGGTGCTCTGGTGCCAGAAGATCGTCCCCCTAAGGTAGGCCCGCATCCGCCCGCCGGAGTGGGCGTCCTGCTCGGGTCCGCGGGCGCTCCCGAGGTCGAAGCCCCGATCCTTGAGCTGCTTGTACTTGATGTCGATCGCGGTCATCGGCGCTGGCCTCCGCGGCGAGTCTCCGGGAGGGAGCGCCGGCGCGGCGCCGAAAAAATCGCGTGGCGGCCGCGGGAGCGCCCCGGACCGCAGAAATAGCAGCGGGGGCCCGCGCCCCCGCCTTCCCTACATCTCCATGTCCTTCAGGACATGTCAATCGGCTCAGGGGATCCGCCCGCGGAGGTGGTAGCTCTTCGCCCGCGTCACCCCGTGGAAGCCGAGCTCGGAGAGCGAGACCCCGTGGCCCGAGTCCTTGATCCCGGTCCAGGCGAGCGAGGGGTCGAGGAAGTCGCAGCGGTTCTGGAAGACCGTGCCGGCCTCGAGGCGGGGGACGATCGCCGCCGCCCGATCGCGGTCCTCGGTCCAGACCGACGCGGTGAGCCCGTACTGCGAGTCGTTCGCCAGGGCGATCGCCTCGTCGTCGGAGTCGAAGGGCATGATGCCGATGATCGGCCCGAAGCTCTCCTCGCGCATCACGTCCATCGAGTGATCGACCCGGTCGAAGACCTGGGGCGCGACGTAGCAGCTCGAGGTGTCGGGGACCGTGAAGCGGCCGTCGTCGCTGAGCTTGCGGGCGCCGCGGGCGAGCGCCTGGGCGGCCTGGTCGCGGATCCGCTGGGCGGCCGCGGCGTTGACCACCGGCCCGAGGTTGGTCGCCTCGTCCATCGGATCGCCCATCACGTAGCGGTGGACCTCGGCGACGTAGGCGTCGATGAATTCCTGATAGAGCGAGCGGTGGACGTAGATCCGCTCGACCGCGCAGCACGACTGGCCGGCGTTGTAGAAGGCGCCGTCGACCAGGTGAGCGGCGACCGCGGCCGGCGGCGCGCCCTCGAGGACGATCGCCGGGTCCTTGCCGCCGAGCTCGAGGCCGACGCCGATGAAGTTGTGGTGGGCGACCGCGCGGTAGACCTCGTGGCCGCCGCGCACCGAGCCGGTGAAGGCGACGTAGCCGAAGCGGCGGGCGTCGATGATCTCGGCCGCGGTCGGGTGGTCGACGTGGATCGACTGGAAGAGCCCCTCGGGCGCGCCGGCCTCGCGGAAGGCCCGCTCGAGCTGGTCGCCGACCAGCGCGGTCTGCTCGGCGTGCTTGAGGACGACCGCGTCGCCGGCGAGGATCGCCGCGGCGATCACGTTGATCGGCACCAGGAGCGGGTAGTTCCAGGCGGCGATGTTGAGGACCACGCCGACCGGCTCGCGGCGGATCAGCCGGCGGATCCCGTCGCCGCCCTTGTCGTCGTAGTCGCTGATCTCGAGGTCGCGGAGCGCGTGCTCGGCGATCTCGCAGAGGTGGCGGGTGCGGACCTGGAAGCCGCCGCGGAACTCCCCCTTGGACTGGCCGAGCGGCTTGCCCATCATCCGGGTGATCGCCTCGGCGTTCTCGTCGAGGCGCGCGCCGTAGCGCTCGAGCATGCGGAGGAGGAGGGCCGCGCGCTCCTGGATTGAAGTCGCGCGCCACGCCCGCTGGGCGGCCTCGGCCTCGCTGATCCGGGCGAGCGCGGCCGCGGCGTCGAGCTGGGCGAAGGAGTAGACCGGCTTGCCGTCGATGGGGGAGATGATGTCGGGCATCGGCGCCAACCCTACCAGGGGTCCCCGGGGGGGCGACAATGGGGGGCGCGCGTGCGTCAGGGACCTATCGGCGGGTCTCGGGCGGGGCCCGGGCGGGCCCGGGCGCTTGGCGACGGGGGGAGGGCCCGGAGCGTCGGCCCCCCCCGCGGTGATCTCCTCGCGGCCCGGGGGATCGGGCGCTCGCCGGAGCCAGGGACGGGAGGTGACCCTGCGCCGATCTCCAACGAATGTCCAAAGAGACAGGTCGATCGAGGGCGCCGCGGTTGGGGCGCATCCACGCGCGGCGCGATCGGAAGAGCGCGCCCCGCCGCAGGTGGCGAACTCGCGCGTTGACCTTCCTGCAGACCTCACCAAGACTCCGCGGGACCCAGATCTGGGGGAGAGAGGAATTTGGCATGAGGAGCACCCATAGAATCACGTTCTTCCGCGCTGCCCTGAGCCTCGGCGTCGCGCTCGGCACCGGCTGCGCGGGCGACGACGTCGCGACTTCGGCCACCGACACCGACGGCGGGTCGTCGACCACGGACGCGAGCACGACCTCGACGAGCACCAGCACCAGCGGCGCGACGACGTCGACGACCTCGGCCGGGACGGCCGGCGAGACCACCGGGCCGACGACCGGCGGCGGGGGCGTCTGCGGCGACGGAGCGGTCGATCCCGGCGAGGAGTGCGACGACGGCAACGCCGACAACACCGACGCCTGCCTCGACACCTGCATGAGCGCGAGCTGCGGCGACGGCTTCGTCCAGGCGCGGGTCGAGGCCTGCGACGACGGCAACCAGGTCGACGACGACGCCTGCTCGAACACCTGCGCCCTGCCGACCTGCGGCGACGGGGCGGTCCAGGGCGACGAGGAGTGCGACGACGGCAACGCCGAGGAGACCGACGCCTGCCTGAGCACCTGCCTGAACGCGAGCTGCGGCGACGGCTTCGTCCAGGACGGGGTCGAGGCCTGCGACGACGCCAACGGCGACGACACCGACGAGTGCCCGGGCTCCTGCCAGATGGCGATCTGCGGCGACGGCTTCGTCTGGGCCGACAACGAGGAGTGCGACGCCGGCGGCGAGTCGGCGGAGTGCGACGACGACTGCACGGCCGCGACCTGCGGCGACGGCACGCTCAACGCCAGCGCCGGCGAGGCCTGCGACGACGGCAACGACGTCAACACCGACGAGTGCGTCGACGGGTGCGCGGCCGCGGCCTGCGGCGACGGCTTCGTCTGGGCCGACAACGAGGAGTGCGACGACGGCAACACCGATCCGGGCGACGGCTGCGACGGCGAGTGCAAGGTCGAGAGCTGCGTCTGGGACATCAAGAGCCTGCCCCTGCCGATCACCGTCCACCCGAACAACTTCTACGGGGAGATCGCCTTCGACAAGAATTGCGACCTCATCGTCGGCGGCTCCTTCAACCACACCCTCTACCGGGTCGACGGCGGCGACGGCAGCGTCACCACCATCGCCATGAACATCAACGGCAACTCGGTCAACGGCGTCGCCTATCGCAAGAGCGACGACATGATCTACGTCGCGGTCGACAGCCCGAACGTCCTCTACGTGACCGACGGCAACGGCCCGCTGACCAACGTCGTCAACCTGCCGGCGATCACCAACGCGATCGCGGTCGCCCCCGAGGGCTTCGGCAACTACGGCGATCAGATCATCGGCGTGACCACGGCGGGGACCGTGATCGCCGTCGATCCGGGGTCGAAGATGGTCTCGACGGTGGGGACGACCAACGGGACCATGAGCGATCTGGTCTTCGCCCCCGACGGCACCCTCTACGTCGCCAACTACAACTCCAACCGGATCGACAAGGTCTCGTCCGACGGCGTCTTCACCCAGCTCATCGGCGGCCTCTCCTCGCCCGACGGCCTCGCCGTCGACCTCGACGGCAGCCGCCTCTTCGTCGCCCAATACGCGGGCGGCAACCGGATCGACACGGTGTCGCTCCCCGGCGCGGTCCTCACGCCCGGGAAGATGGTGACGCTCGATGGCGGCTACTACACCACCGGCATCATCATCGACGGCGCGGACCACGTGATCTACAAGACCTCGAACGGCAGCGCGGTGATCGACGCCTACGACGCGCCGTGACCCTCGAGCCGAGGGGCGGCCGCGCGCAGGTGCGTGGCGCGGTCGCCCCTGCGCGGCGCTGACCTCTGCACGGCGCTGACGCCTTCACTGCGCTGGCCGCTTCGCCGTGCGGACGCTGGCCCCCAGGACAGATTGCACGCGAGCGACGCGGCGATCGTCTACGATGGCGGGCATGGCGAAGCCGCGACGTCAGGCCCCGGCGAGGGCCGCCGAGCCCCGCTCGATCACCACGCTCCAGGCGGCCCTCGCCGTCTTCCTCACCTTTGCGAGCCCGCGGATGCTGGCGATCCAGCTCGTGGTCGCCCTCGGGATCCGGCCGATCTTCGGCCCGCCGGGGCTCGGCGATCTCCTGATCGTCGCCGCGGTCGCGATCTACTGGCCCCTCCAGGAGTGGTTCCTCCACCGCTACGTCCTCCACATGCGGCCGCGCGAGCTCCTCGGCCTGCGGATCGATCCGATCGCCGCCCGCTACCACCGCGCCCACCACCGCGAGCCCTGGCGCCTCGAGTACGTCTTCCTCCCGGGGAGGATGATCGTGGCGATGATCCCCGCCCACGTCGCCCTCTGGCTCTGGCTGGCGCCGAGCCACGCGCTCGCGCTCACCGGGATCGCCGCCTTCGGCGGGGCCGCGCTCTTCTACGAGTGGATCCACTACCTCACCCACACCTTCTACCGCCCGCGCTCGGCCTACTACCGCGAGATCTGGCGGGGGCATCGGCTCCACCACTTCAAGAACGAGCGCTACTGGTACGGCTTCACCGTGCCGCTCGTCGATCGCCTCCTCGGGACCGCGCCTGATCCGGGATCGGTCCCGAACTCCGAGACCTGCGCGACCCTCGGGATCGACGACTAGTGCCTCGACCGCGACGTATCGACCCACCTCGCGTCGGGATCGTCGTCGCTGGCTAGGCGCGAGGAGGGCGCAGATCGGGCATCTGTAACCGACGAGCAACAACGCCAGCGGCGGCGAGACCAAGCGAGGTGGGTCGATACGTCGCGGTCGCGGCACTAGGATCGCCTCACTCGATCGGCGCGTCGCCGTGGAGCGAGGGGCGGCGGGTCGGCGGCGGGCCGAGGATCCGCAGGCGCCAGCGCTCCGCCTCGACCTCGAGGATCGCGTTGATCGACCTGCGGGCGGCGGCGGGCTGCGTGCGCGCGCGGGCGGCCAGCGCGGCCGCTCGATCGCGGCGCGCGCGGGCGGCGTCCTCCTCCTCGCGGATCCGCAGGTCCTCCTCGCTCCAGGTGAAGTCGGGGTCGATCGGCTCGACGATCCGGGTCGCCGGCGGGTCGACGCCGCGGCTGAGGACGAGGTCGAAGCCGTGGCCGTGGTGGGCCGTCGGCTCGATGTACGTGCAGGAGGCGAGCGCCGGGCAGGCGCCCCGCGGGAGCGCGCGCATGCGATCGCGGACCATGTCGTAGTCTGGGTCGCCGTCGGCCTGGAGCTGGCCGAAGCCGGCGTGGGCGACGAAGATCGTCCGGCCGCCGCCGCGATAGACCCGGACCGAGGAGAAGGGGTAGGGGTAGGCGGCCAGGACGTCGAGGAGGAGGCGTCGCGGGTAGCGCGAGAAGTACGACGTCGAGCTCTCGTAGAGCGTCCGCTGGACCTCCGGCGGGACGTAGGCGACCAGGCCGCGCCCCTTCGCCTCGCCGAGCTTCACGTCGACGGCGAGGCGCCCCTCCGGGGTCCGGGTCCACGAGGCGAAGGCGCAGCGCCTCTTGAAGTCGCAGAAGCGGACCTCCGGGCGACCGAAGGCGACGAAGCCCTCGATCTCGCGCGCGCGCTCCAGGGCGGCCGCGAGGATCGGGCGGAGCCCCTCGGCGTACTCCGTCGGGTGGTCGGGGATCACCACGCTCCGGTCCTTGATCACCTCGAGGAGCTGACCGTGGCCGTCCATCTTGACCAGCGCCCATGTGCCGGACCAGATCGTCGGGCCCTCGGCGCTGCGGCTGAAGCGGTTGAGATCGAGGGTCAGGGCGATCACCCAGCCGTCGGCGACGCCGAGCGGGAAGACCCGGTAGTGGTACGCGGCCTCGCAGGCGGCGGCTGAGCGGGGGGCGACGAGCACCGCGAGCGCGGGCAGGAGCGCGAGCGCGAGGGCGAGCGCGCGGGTGAGCGCGCGGGCGCGGCGGGTCGACGTCGGCATCGAGTCCAGGGCTCGAGTATGGGGCGCGTCGGATGCCCGGTCGACCCGCGCGCGCGTCCTCGTCACGCCGCTAGAACGAGGAGTTCGGCCCGCCGAGGAACTCGAGCTCCTCCGCGCTGCTCTCGCGCCCGAGGATCGCGTTGCGGTGGGGGAAGCGGCCGAAGCGGGCGATGATGTCGCGGTGGAGGACCGCGAAGTCGTACCAGCGACCCTCCGAGAGCGCGGCCGTGAGGCGACACGCGTCCTCCTGGTCGGCGAGCTCCTCGGAGTGCTCGAGCGGGAGGTAGAGGAAGAGGCGGTGGGCGTCGCTCGGGAGCGCGCGGTCGTGGCCGGCGGCCAGCGCCGCCCGGGTGACCACCCGCGCCTGGGGATCGGTGGCGAAGGCCCGCGGGGTCCCGCGGAAGACGTTGCGGGGGACCTGGTCGAGGAGGAGGGTGACCGCCAGCGCGCCCTCGGGGGCGGCGATCCAGGCGTCGAGGCGGCCGCTCGCGGCCTCCCCGTGGAACCCGCCGAGGCGCTCCTCGACCTCGCGATCGAAGGCCTCGTCCTTGCTCCACCACTTGCTGCGGGCGCGCTCCGAGAACCAGAAGTCGAGGATGTCGCGTGGTCCTTGGGACATGGCGCGACGATCGCAGATCGACGAAGAAAGCGCCAGGGCGCGGCCCCGGGGGGACGCGCCCTGGCTCGGGGGGGCGTGGGCCGGCGATCAGATCGTGGTCGGCTCCTCGGGGAGCTCGGGGTCGATGAAGATCGGCTTCGGGCAGGTCGCCGGGCTCGGCTGCGCGAAGGTCCGGTTGTTGTTCGCGTTGTCGAGGCCGTTCTTCAGCGCCTCCTGGTAGGCCCGCTGGGGGTGGCCGGCCGTCGTCACCGTATCGGCGCCGAGCGAGTCGTTCGCCTCGGTCATCAGCGCGTCGACGGTGATGAAGCCGTTGGTGTTGGCGCCGTGGGAGCCGGGGGCGTAGACCAGGGCGTTGGGGTCGACGAAGCTGTTGAAGACGTTGAGCTCCATCGCCGAGAGCTGGACCGAGAGCATGTAGGCCATGTTGGTCGCCGTGCCGTTGCGGAGCCATGTGGAGAGGGCCTTCGCGTCCGCGGGGTCGAAGTCGTTGCCGTCGGCGTCCACCAGGTTGAGCGCCGCGAGCATGGCCAGATCATCGCCGCCGATCAGCTGCGCGCCGTTCTTGTTCGACCAGAAGCCGAGGGTGAGGCCGCCGCCGCCGCCGACGCAGACGTTGCCGAACCAGAGCTGGGCGACGCCGGAGCCGTCGATGACGGTGACGTCGTAGCTCATGTCGTAGTTGAGCATGACGTAGGCGCCGCCGGTGACGGTCGACTGGTCGCTGAGGTTGCCGGTCTGCCGCCAGGAGGGCGAGAAGGCCGGGGGCACCTCGGCGAAGGTGTAGGTGTCGGCGTCGAGCTCGACGCTGAAGTTTCCGTCGGCGTCGGTGAGGATCCGGGTGACCTCGCCGTTCGAGTAGTCGATCATCCAGCCCTCGAGGCCGACCTCGCCCTCGTCGCGGATGCCGTTGGTGTTGGCGTCGTAGTACTTGCCGCCGCTGACGACCGCGGGGGTGGGGGGCGGCGGTGGCTCGCCGCCGCCATCGCGGATCCGGAAGGCGTCGTACTTGCACTCGGAGGGCGAGATCGCGTCGACCGCACAGATCGCCATGATGTAGACGCCGCCCGGGTTGTCGGTGTCGTCGTAGGGCATGAGCTGGAGGATCTTGCGGCCCTGCGGGCTCTCGCCCCAGGCGTGGGTCCCCGTGTACTCGACGATCTCGTGGTTCTCGACCCGGAAGGTCCGGTTCTCGATCGCGTCGCCGCGGCCCTCGTCGCCGCTCGTGCCGCCCGCGACGGTGTCGCTGAGGTTGCCCTCGGCGCCGTCGATGAAGCCGCCGTTCTGGTAGCCGGGGGCGAGGACAGCGAAGTAGTAGGAGCCGTCGGAGAGGCCCGCGGCCGAGGGACCGCCGCTCATGAAGACGGCCTCCTTCGACTCGTAGTTGTTGCAGTCGACGCCGTTCGGGCCGTCGTGGCAGCCGCCGATGGTGACGTCAAAGGTGGTGTAGCCGGCGCCAGCGATCTGCGCGCGCTCACGTGTCGTCTCCTGCTCGTCGCCGCCTCCGTCGCCGTCATCGCACGCGACCGCGAGGCCGCCGACGAGCGCGAGGGTGGAGAGGGCGGTGACGATCCGGCGGGGGAAGGTGGAGGTCTGCATGGCTTGATTCATGGCGTGTGCTCGCGGATGGCGGTGGCAAAGGAATAGTGAGAGTCGGCCGGGTCGACCAGCGAAGAGCGTGCTGGCCGACGCGACGACGATGCGCGCGCACGGCTGAACCAAGGGTCAGCAAGCGGTGCGTGGTCGTGGAGATGTCATCACGCGGAGGTCAGCAGGCGCCGAGCCATCCGCCGAGCCACTCGTCGTCGACGCTCGGGGCGAGCGCGTCCCTGGCGATCGGGTCGCGCTCGAGGGAGCAGACCACCCAGCGATCGGCGAAGCAGATCGGGAGTCGCCGTCGCGAAGGGAGGGATCGTCGCCCGGAGGAGGGCCGGCCACTCGAGACGGGTGGCGGCGGGCGAGCGCCTGTATCGCCCCCTCCCGTTGACGGGTGAGCATCGCGCGAAGGGCTCTGCGGGGGCGCTCCGCCGCATCGTCACACGCGCGGCCTGCGGTCGTCACGTCGCGCTATCCTCCTCCGGTGATCCGGAGCGAGCGCCTCGATCTCGTGCCGGCGACGCCGCGTCTCCTGGCGGCCGCGCTCGCCGGCTCGGCCGCGCTCGCCGAGGCGCTCGCCGCCGAGGTCCCGCCGGGCTGGCCGCCGGAGCACCTCGATCGCGCGGCCCTCGAGTGGGCGCTGGCCCGCCTCCACGACGACCCGAGCGCCGCCCCGTGGTCGCTCGTGTTCTTCGTCCGCCGCCAGGGGCCGATCGTGATCGGCGGGGGCGGCTTCGCGGGGCCCCCCGATCGGCGCGGCGCGGTCGAGATCGCCTACTCGATCGTCGCCGCCTTCGAGGGCCTCGGCTACGCGTCGGAGGCGGTGCGCGGGCTCGCGGGGGCGGCCTTCGAGGATCCCAGGGTCAGCGAGGTCTTCGCCGAGACCCCGCCGGCGCACGCGCGGTCGATCGCGGTCCTGCGGCGCTGCGGCTTCCGCGAGGTCGACGGCGCGAGCGAGCCGGGGCTCCTCCGCTTCGCCCTCGGCGCGCGGCGGAGCTAGGGCAGCACCCAGAGCGCGACCAGGGCCGCCGGCACGCAGAGCCACATCGCCCGGGTGTGGAAGCCGCGCTTCGGGATCGGCAGCGACGAGCACATGAGGAGCGGCGAGATCAGGTAGAAGGCGATCATCAGCGGCTTCCCCCACTCGCCGACGCTGGCGGCGAGGGGCGCGAGCATGATGAAGAAGGCGGCGACGAAGGGCGTCGGCACCCCCTCGAAGGTCTCGCGCGCGCCGGCCCCCTGGGTGCCGACCTCGGCGAAGCGAGCGAGGCGCCAGAGGCCGCCGAGGACGAAGGGGATCGTCACCGCGAGGCCGAGCCCGTCGAGGCCGACCAGCGACGCGCCGACCAGCGCGGGCGCGACCAGGAAGGCGATCCCGTCGGCGAGCGAGTCGAGGGCGCCGCCGAACTCGGTGACCTGGTTGAGGCGGCGGGCGACCTGACCGTCGAGCGCGTCGCAGGGGAGGCAGAAGGCGGCGCAGGTGACCGCGGCCTCCGGCTTGCCCGCGTGGGCGAGGAGGACCGCGGCCATCGCCAGGGCGATCGACGTGCTGGTGACCAGGCTGGCGAGGTTGAGGCGGGCGATCGCGGGGAGGAGCGGCGTCGACATCCAGCCGCTTCCTAGACCGTCCGCGGGCGGCCGTCCAGCGGCGATCGCCGCTCCGCGGGCGGATGTCGGGCGACCACGATCACAGGGAACGCCGTACGGTGAGGGATGCGCGCGGACGAGCGCCCTTCTCCGCGACCTGCCGGCCTGGCGCTCCTGGCTAGACGCAGGCCGCCTCGATCGCCGCGACCTCGTCCGGGCAGGCGTCTGGATCCTCGAAGGCGGCGCAGTCGAGGGCGGCGAGGCAGGCGTAGTACTCCTCGTAGGCCTCGCCGCAGGTCGCCCCGTAGCTCTCGACCGCGTCGTCGACCGAGAGCTGGCAGCCGGCGGCGCCGTTGTCATCGCCGAAGCACTCGCTGTACTTCTCGCCGTAGGCGACGCAGGTCGCCGATGACGGCGGCGTGCAGGCGTCGAGGTAGGCGTCGAGCTCCTCGGCGCACGTGTTGATCATCTCCAGCTCCTCGCAGGTCGCGGCGATCTCGCAGGCGTAGTAGGCGTCGAGCGCCGCCAGGCACCCGGGGGTCTCGGGGTCGTTGGCCATCCTCTTCTGGACCTGGCAGTCGGCCAGGATCGCGTCGTAGCTGTAGGTCGGGAAGCACTCGGTGGTCTTGCTCGCGACCTCCTCGCACTCGACCGACCCGCCGCCGGTCGCGGTCCCGTCGGTCGAGCTCTCGCCGGTCGAGCCCCCGCCGCTTGTCGCCGTCTCGCCGCCGGTCGAGGTCGAGGTCCCGGCGCTCCCGCTCGACGTCGACGCGGTGGTCGACGCGCTCTCAGACGCGGTGCCGGCGTCGTCGCCGGCGCAGGCGAGCGGCAGGCCGCTGACGGACAGGAGGAAGGCGATGTGGCGATACGCGGAGGAGTCCATGGAGACGAGGCTAGCGGGCGTCGCCGGCCGACGCGGGGCGAGATCGAGAGGGCGACGTGTGTGTGCGAGGGGGCACGGTCCCCCCCGCGCGCCAGCGAACCTCGCCGGTCTCCGCGGCCAGGCGAGGGTCACGCGCGCTGCCCCCGGACGAAGCCGCGCTAGACGGTCTCGGAGAGGTAGCGGTAGTGGGCGCTCTTCCAGGGCGGCCAGGTCGTCACCACCGCGATCCGCCCCTTCATCTGCTCGTGGAAGCGGGCGAGGTTCGGGTAGCGCTCGTCGAGGGGGAGGCCGAGGTGGACCGCGGTCGCCAGGTAGGTGAAGACCGAGAGGTCGGCGTAGGAGAGCTGCGAGCCGGCCGCGTAGTGGCCGAGGCCGTAGTAGTACTCCCAGTAGAAGAGCTCGTCGTGGAAGGCGGCCGCGCGGCGATCGACCTCGGCGGGGTCGAGGTCGAGCCCGCGGGTCTTCATGATGTAGGCGAAGAGGTCCATCCCCGCCGTCTTGAGGTGCGCGGACTCGTGGAGGCGGGTGAGCGCGAGCGCCCGCAGGGCGTTGGTCTCCGGGAGGAGCGGCTTCGCCGGGTAGGCGTACTCGAGGTACTCGAGGATCGCGAAGGTCTCGTAGACCGCGAAGGGGCCGTCGGTGAGCACCGGGACCGTCCCCCGCGGGTTGCGGGCGAGCATCTCCGGGCTCCGGTGCTCGCCCGCGCTGAAGGAGAGCTGGCGGATCTCGTAGTCGAGCTCCTTCTCCTCGAGCGCGAGCTGGACCATCCACGACGGGGGGGAGCACTCGATCGCGCGGATCGACGCGCTCTCCGGCATGTAGAGGATGAGGTTGGAGTTCATCGATGCCCCGTCGGGAGCCGGCCAGAACGCCCGCAGCCGCTCCTTTGGAGCTTTTTTGCTATCAGATCGGCGCCGGGCGCGTCAAGCGAGGTCGGGCCCGAGCGAGCGCCCCGGGGCGCTCGCCCGGGTCCCGGGGTGGCCGGCGCGAACCACCCCGGGGGCGGCGGCGTAGGGGCGATGTGGGTCGTGTAAAGCACATCACGGAGACTGCTCCGCACCCCTCGCCGGCCGGTCGCGTCCCGCCTACGATGGGGTCCATGCAGGGTGACCGTCGGTCCGGGCGAGCGCACCGGGACGAGCTGGACAGGAGCGGATCGGGGGCCATGCGGGCGGTCGACGTCGCCGGCATGGCCGTCTTCTTCCTCTTTCAGGGGCTCCTCGCCCGCGAGGTGCTCGCCGGGCTCGAGGCCTTCCCCGGCCACGCCTGGTGGGTGCTCACGCTGGCGGGGATCGGCGGCTACCTCTGGGCCGACTTCGTCTCCGGCTTCGTCCACTTCCTCGCCGACAACTTCGGGTCGATCCACACGCCCTTCCTCGGCCCGGTCTTCTTCCGGACCTTCCGCGAGCACCACGTCGACCCCCTGGCGATCACCCGCCACGGCTTCCTCGAGGTCAACGGGGCGAACTGCGTGGTCTCGATCCCCTTCGTGGTCGGCACCTACTACCTCGTGCCGGTCCGCGAGACCCTCCTCGGCCTCGCCTTCGGCGCCTTCATGTTCCTCTTCCTGGTCGGCATCTTCCTGACCAACCAGTTCCACCGCTGGGCCCACCTGCCGGCGCCGCCGCGGTGGATCCGCGCGCTCCAGGCGACCGGGCTGATCCTCGGGCCAGCCCACCACCAGCGCCACCACACGCCGCCCTTCGACACCTACTACTGCATCACCTCGGGGCTGATGAACCCGATCCTGACGCGGATCGGCTTCTTCGAGGCGATCAAGGGGCCGCTCGGGCGCGCGGTCGAGCCGATCATCGGCCGCGCGGAGGAGGTCGTCGTCGTCGAGCCCGGGGCCGGCGGCGCGGCGACCTGAGGCGGTCGGCTTCGCCCGCGAAAAAGGGCGATCTTGGGGTGTAAGGCGGGGGCGACCGCCGTCGTTGGGCGGATGTACACTCACCGCCCCAGCGGGTGATCACGATGCTCAAGACCCGGACCCTGATCGCAGCAATTCTCCTCGCGCTCGCGGCCCCCGGCTGCGCCGCCAAGTCCTACTCCTCCGGGATGTCCGCCCCGGACGTGATGGCCGAGAGCGCGGACTACGGAGGCGGAGACGCAGACGGCGTCGCCGACTACTACGAGATGGAGGAGGCCGCCCCGTCGGCGCCGATGGCCCCCCCGGCCGAGCCCTCCCCGGCGATGGACATGGACTTCAAGCGCTCGGAGCGCTCGGCCTCGACCGGCTCGAGCGCTGGCCTCGCGCCGGCCGGCAGCAGCGTCCCCGAGCGCACCCGCGGCCCGGTCAACCGCGAGGACGCGAAGCCCTCGAAGCCGGCGGCCAAGGAGAGCGGGTCGAGCGCGGAGCCCGGCAAGGACGAGTCGAAGGAGCCCGAGAAGGTCTCCCGCCAGATCATCTACACCGCCGAGATGCACCTCTCGGTCTTCAAGCTCGACGAGGCGATGGCCCGGGTCGAGGCCCTGGCCCTCGACGTCGGCGGCTACGTCCAGCAGATGCGCGAGGGCTTCTACGTCATCCGGGTGCCGGCCGCCCGCCTCCGCGACGTGATGAACGGCGTCGGCGGCCTCGGGATGGTCACCCAGCGCTCGCTCCAGGCCCGCGACGTCACCGAGGAGTTCGTCGACCTGACCACCCGGATCCGGGTGCTCCGCGAGACCCAGCTCCAGCTCATCGACCTCCTCAAGAAGGCGAAGACCGTCGAGGAGGCGCTCCACGTCCGCCAGGCGCTCGACCAGGTGACGATGGAGCTCGAGCAGGCGCTCGGTCGCCTGCGGATGCTCGAGAATCTGATCGGCTTCTCGACCCTGACGGTCTACCTCGAGGAGCGGGGACCCCAAAACAACATCCCGTCGAGCAACGATCCCTTCCCCTGGGTCGATGGCCTGGGCGTCGAGGCCACGGAGTGGAACTAGCCATGCGCGCGCACACCTCGATCTCCAACCTCCTCATCGCCGCGGGCGTCGCCCTCCTGAGCGCCTGCGCCCCCTTCAAGCTTGAGCCGCCGGACGGCTTCGTCGAGGTCCACCGCTACTCCTCGGAGGCGCGGATGAAGGCCCAGGACAACGTCGGCCTCTCGCTCCGGGTCTTCAAGAACGTCCGCGGCGGCACCCTCGGCTACTGGGCGGCCGACCTCGTCGAGAAGCTCGGCCTCCGCGGCTACACCCTGGTCTCGCAGACGCCGGCGCGCTCGCGCAACGGGGTCGTCGGCACCCGCTTCGACTTCGACTACACCGCCCAGGGCTCGGACGCGCCGAAGTTCTACACCGCGGTCTTGTTCGTCACCGACGAGCGCAAGTTCGTCCTCCAGGTCGCCGGCGACAAGGCGAAGGAGGCGGCCTACAAGGCCCGGATCGACGAGATCGTCGGCGAGCTCAAGGTCCGCGGGTGCAAGGTCGCGTCGAAGATCTGCAAGGGGCCGCAGCCGCCCCGCCTCTCGACCGGCGGCGCGCCGCAGATCGCCGCGCCCGCGGGCGGCGACGAGGGGGTCGCGCCCGCCGGGGCGAAGGCCGAGGGGGCCGGCGAGGCCGCGGGCGCTGATCCGAACGCCGGCGCGGGCGAGGCCGCGGGCAAGCCGGTTGCCCCAGGCTGAGGCGCTCCGCCGGGGAATTTTCGGCTGGGGGGGTCGCCGGGGATATGCGATCCTCCGGCGACCGAAGGGCCCATGAGCGACTTCCTCCGCGAAGCAGCCCGCCTCCAGCCGGCGCTGCTCAAGAGCCTCCAGACCCTGCACCGGCGGGCGAACGCGGCGATCGACGAGGCGGCGATCGCCGACACGATGCTCGACGCCCGCGATGCCGCGGTCGGCGGAGGCGGGGGCGCGGCCGTGTCGTCGGGGCTGCGGGCGGCCGCGAGCGACACCGAGACCTGGGGGTCGAGCTCGGTCAACCCGCTGCGCTCGCTCCAGGCCCCCGACGCCTTCTCGGTCAAGCCGCTGGTCGAGCTCGAGCTCCTCGCGCTGCGGGCGGCGACGATGCTCCGCAAGCGCCACGCGACCGAGCGCCGGCTCTCGCTGGTGGTCACCGTGGTCCTCGGGATCTTCATCGGCCTCGGCCTCTTCCTCGCGCTGGTCGCCCAGCAGGTCGCGCCGGGGGCGGTCCTCCTGGTCGGGGCCGGCCTCGCGTTCGTCCTCCTGCGGGTGAAGTGGCAGCCCTACCGCCGGGCGGCTCGCACCCAGCACCTCGTCGGCCTCGCGGACGAGCTCTCGACCTCGCTCCGCGCCCGCCTCCGCGCGCTCGACTCGGTGCCGGATCACCCGACGCGGCACCTCCAGCAGTGGAAGGCCGTGCTCGAGCTGACCGAGCCGCTGCGCGATCTCTGGGAGCGCTAGCTGCGGTCGCGGGGCCGCAGCGCCCACTCGAGGAGGTGGACGTTGGCGGTCTCCTGGAACTTGCCGATCGCCCGCGAGCTCGGTCGGCCCTTGGCGTCGGCGTAGTGGAGCCGCAGGCGGCCCTCGTCGCAGGTGATCCCGGTGACCGACGCGAGGGCGATCGGCCGCTGGTCCTCGGGTGACTTGGCGACCCCGTCGGCGCCGATCCAGAGCGCGTCGCCGAAGCGCACGCGCTCACCGGCGTCGAGGCGGGCGTCGAGCTCGCGCCGCTGGCGGTCGACGATCGTCTCGACGATCTCGCCGGTGATCGCCGCGAGCGCGCCCGGGACCTCCTTCGAGGCCCGGCCGAAGAGGCGGAGCTCGAGCTCGATCGTCCGGCCGTCCTTGGCGACGATCCGCAGGCGCCGGTTCTCGCCGGAGCGGATCAGGCCCTGCGCGAGGATGATCGTCCCGCCGTGGTAGACCTCGGCGACCTCGTCCCAGGGGATCGTCGCGTCGCGCGAGCGCACGCCGTCGGCCGTCAGGCGGAAGTCGAGGTCGCGCAGCTCGCTCACCTGGGAGTAGGCGATGAGCGGCACGATCGCGCCGGCGGCGACGAGGAACCAGTGGATCGGGACGAGGCCGAAGATGTAGGTGTGTCGGCCCGCGCCGATCGCCCAGGTGAGGAGCCCGAGGGCCACGCCGACGCCGCCGAGGATGGCGATCTTTCGCGCCGATCGGCGGACCTCGGCGAGGAGGGCGTCGATCGGCGCGACCCGGCCGCGCGTCGCGGGTTCAGGCATCGCCGCAAGATATCACGCGCGTTGGCCTGCGACCCTCCGCTCGGGCCGCGCATGGGCGCGCGCGTGCAGATCATGCCGCGAGGCGCCGGCGCGGGCTCACCTATCCTGGGCGTCGCCGATGGCGACCCCGACCCAGCAGAGCGAGCGTCGGCCGGCGAGCGGTCGCTCCTCGAAGGCGGCGACGACCGTCCACGAGCAAGCCACCCCGGCGCGCTCGCTCGCCCCGAGCCGCGGCGGCTGCCCCTGCGGCGGCGGCTGCCCGCGCTGCGTCGCGGCGAGCGGGGTCGGGGCGCGGAGCGGGGGCGTGATCCCGGCGGGCGGCGGCCAGCCGCTCGAGGGCGGGCTCCGGGCCCGCTTTGAGGCGGCGCTCGCCGCCGATCTCGGCCAGGTCCGGATCCACACCGGCGCGCCGGCGGCGGCCTCGGCCGCGCGCCTCGGCGCCCGCGCCTTCTCCCTCGGTCACGACGTGGTCTTTGGGTCAGGTAACTACGCGCCAGCGACGACCCACGGGCAGTGGATCCTCGCCCACGAGCTCGCCCACGTCGCGCAGCTCCGCCCCGGGTCGGCGAGCGACGGGGTCGCCCGGGTCGAGGGGGACGCCCGCCGCTCGGCCTCGGCCGCGCTCCTAGGCCTCCCCGCGCGGCCGCGCCGGCGCCACGACGGCCGCCGGATCCACCGCTTCGGCGAGCCGGAAAACGTCCCCGACCTCACCTTCATCTCGACCCAGGGGAGCGCGGGCTTCCTCAACCAGGCGGTCGACTACCACAACGCCTGGGGGCTCGCGCCGATCCGGGTCGGGTCGGTCGAGGACATGGTGGGCCACCTCGCGCGCGGCCGCGGGGTGCTCGGGCGGGTCCGCCTGGTCACGCACGCCGCCAACCTCGGGGTCTTCCTCTCGCTCTTCCGCGGCCAGCCGCTGGTCTCGCTGACCGCGCCGCGCCTCAGCGCCTGGGCGACCAGCGACGTCGCTGGCCTCGCCAACGACCTCGGCTATCCCTTCGGACAGCTCAACGCCAACCAGACCACGACGATCCTCACCCACCTCCGGACCAACCACCCGGCGGTCCTGGTCCCCTTCGGCCTCCAGGCCCACGGGACCCCGCTCGGGGCGCTCGCCGAGCTCTTCCAGCGGGCGACCGACCTCGAGCTCCTGACCCGCGCGCGGACGCCGGCCAACGCGGTCCACGTCGATCCGCTGATCACCGCGGCGGGGACGATCCTCGCCGACATCCGGACGCGGGTCGCGGCCCAGGGGCGGATCAACGCGGTCGCGGCCGCCGCCCTCGAGACCGCGATCCGCGGCGCCGGCTTCGTCCCGGTCGGCTTCGCGCCCTCGCCCCAGCAGGGCCGCACCCTCCGCGAGGCCAACCGCGCGGTCGCGGCTGGCTTTCGGGTCACCTTGAACCAGGTCCGCCAGCGCTTCGACGCGGCCTCGTGGATCGACATCCGCGGGTGCAACGCGGGCCAGAACGTGGCGAACCTGACGGCGGTCCAGGCCTTCTTCGGCCGGGCCGGCGCGCTCCCCCACGTCTCGGCCCCCGACTGGTTCCAGCAATTCCCGATCTTCGGCACCCACCCGCTGCGGAGCGACGCGTCGATCGACGCCGCCTACAACAACGCGCGGGTCTCGGCCGCGCTCACCCGCTGGTCGCTGATCACCGGGATCCACGCCGAGGTCGAGGCGCTCCGGCTCTTCTACGCGGCCGCGCTCCTCCGCCGCGAGCGCGCCCGCCTCGACGCCGCGGCTGCGCGTACGCCGACGCCGGGCCTCGGCGGCGGGCTCGGGCTCGGCGGCGGGCTCGGGCTCGGCGGGCGCGGCCCCTTCCCGGCGCTCAGCCTCGGCGGCGGCCTCCGCCTCTCCGCGCCCGCGCTGCCGCTGCCGCCGATCCCCCAGACCACGAGCCCGGCCGACCGGATCCTCGTCGACATGATCCTGGCGGCCGAGCTCGGCAGCCTCGGCGCCCTCAGCCTGCGGTCGGCGACGCTCCGCTCGCCACGCTTCCCGGTCACCCCAAACCTGACGCTCCGCGATCCGCTCGACGCGCTGATCCGCGAGGCCCTCCGCCTCCTCAACCTCCGCACCGGCGAGGCCCGCTACTACTTCCACTGCCCGCACGTCCTCCCGGTCTTCACGGGGGGCGCGGGCGCCTTCAGCTTCTACTACCTGAACGCGCTCCGCGAGCTCGCCTTCGATCGTTGGCTCGAGAGCCAGTGGACCAGCGCGGCGCCGGGCCTCGCGGCGATCAAGCGGCAGGCGGCGACGGCCGTCAACCCGCGGCGGATCCAGGCCCTGGTCCCGCAGCGGAACGGCGGGCTCGATCAAATGATCTTCCCGCCGGATCCCGCGTACTGGGGGCACATCGTCCGGATCTAGCGCCTGGCGATCGTCGGGGAACCAAGAGGGCGCCGCCGCGTGGAACGCCTCGGTGCGGTCGCGGCAGATCCAGCGATGGGGGAGGGCGATCGTCCTCTGCGGGTGGGCGTGGACGTCGGCGGCCTCGGCTGCGACCGCCGTCGCCCCGTCGACGGACGCGCGCGAGGAGGCCCGGGGTCTCCTGAGCGCGTCGTCGATCGAGGTGTTGGTCGCCGCGTCATCGCGCCCCGATCGCTTCGCCGAGGCGGCCAGCCTCGCGGAGCGCGAGGTCGAGCGCGTCGGCGCCGGTCCGGAGGCCAGGGCGCTCCTCGAGCGGGCGCTCCTCCTGCGGCTCGGGCTCGGCGACGCGGACGCGGCCCGTCGCGACGTCGACCTCGCGTGGGCGCTCTTCGGGAGCGACGAGCCCGCTTGGGTCGCCGGCCTCGCCTGGGCCCTGCGCGAGCTGGCGACGACCGAGGAGGCCCGCCTTCGCCACGCCGAGGACTACCTCCGGCACTTCGGCGACGAGGGCGGCGTCGATCGGCGCCTGGTCGCCGAGGTCACGGTCGCGGATGATCGCTGGCGGCGCTCGTGTCGTCGCGGCGACACCCTCGGGCTCTGCGTCGCGGCGGCGGCGAGCGGCGGCGAGCGCTGCGGGCCCGCGTCCGCGCGGCCGGTGAAGCGCGAGCGGCGGCTCGCCGCCGACGCGCTCGCGCGCTACGAGCGTGTCCGTCGCTTCCGCTGGGAGTCGTCGCCGCGGGCCGAGGAGCGCCTCCTCGACGCGATCCCGGAGCCGGAGGCGAGGCGACGAGCGGAGCTCCGCGACGCCCTCGAGCGGGCCGAGCTCGCGCTCCTCGACGCGCGCTTCGAGGCGCTCCTGGCGATCGCGCTGCCGACCGACCTCGACTTCTACGCGGATCCAGAGCCCTGCGAGCGGGCTCACGTGACCTGCCGACCGGCGCAGGCGAAGCCCCGAGACCCGGCGCTCCCCGAGTGGGCGCAGGTGGAGCGCCGCGCGATCGATCCGGCCGCGTGTACGCGTGAGCGCGCGCGCTGTCGCCGGCGCTGGGAGGAGGCCGAGGACTCGCGGGTTCGCCTTCGACGGGCCCTCAAGGAGATCGACGCCCAGAGCGTGACGCTCTATCAGGGCTACCGCGCGCTGATCGCCCGCAAGGCGAGCCCCCGCGGGATGATTCAGGCGGTGCTCCGTCGCGGCCAGCTCCTCCTTCATGTCAGCGCGCTCCTCGGCGGCGCCGCGCTACCCCGCGGCCTCCGCCTCAACCCCGAGGCGCGTGAGGCCCACTGCAAGGTGATGGCGGACGCGGGCGCCCCCTATCGCGCGGCCGCGGTCGAGGCCCTCGTCGAGTGCGTCATCCGCTCGAGCGTCCTCGGGTGCTGGACCGACGCGAGCGACGGCTGCGAGGACGCGCTCGCGCGCCTCGAGCCAAGCCGCTATCCGGCGCTCCGCGAATTCGTCGGCGCTCCGTCGCCCGCCGACGACGAGGTCGTGGCGCCGCGCGCCGTCGGTGTGCAGCTCGCTACGCCCGCCGCGACCCCGCGCTAGCGCGGCGCAGCCTGGTCACAAGGTCAGGTGCAGGCGCTGGCGGCCTCAGCCGGCGCGCTTTGGCGCGCGCGGCCCCGCCAGCGGCCCGCGCCAGAGCGCGAAGATCGCCCGCGCCAGGGCCTCGGCGCCTTCGGGGCCGCTCGCCTCCCCGGCCGGGATCCGGCCGTCGAGGAGGAGCATCGCCAGGCCGTGGGGCAGGGACCAGGCGGCGGCCGCCGCCAGCGGGCCGTCGACGCCGGGGCCGACGGCGGCCGACGCCGTGGCGACGAGGAGGTCGAAGGCGCCGCCGTCGACGGCCGCGTCCTCGCCCGCGTCGGCCTCGCCCGCGTCGGCCTCGCCCGCGTCGCTCCATTCGCCGGTGAACATCAGGCGGAAGACCACGGGGTGCTCGATCGCGAAGCGGACGTAGGCGATCCCGTAGGCGTCGAGGCGATCGCGGGGATCGTCGACCCCCTCCATCGCCGCCGCGCCGACGGCCGCGAGCTCCTCGAAGCCCTGGCGGGCGATCGCCGCGAGGAGGGCGCGCTTGTCGGCGAAGTGGCGGTAGGGCGCGGCGTGGGAGACCCCGGCCCGCCGGGCGCACTCGCGGAGGCTGAGCCCGGAGACCCCGTGCTCGCCGAGGAGGTCGATCGCCGCGGCGATCAGCGTCGAGCGCAACTGCCCGTGGTGATAGCTCCGCTTGACGCTCCGCCGGGCGGCCATGACGAGATTGTCGATCAAGATGTTGACGATGGCAACATCGTCTGTCAGGCTGATGTTGTCAGCGTCAACATCGTCACCATCGAGCCGAGAGAGCGCCATCATGTCGATCCATCACCAGCGTCTCACCGTCGCCCGCGAGCAGGGCTTCGTCGTCTTCCTCATCGGCGCCCGCGTCAACCGCTGGTGGCTCCTGCCGGTGATCTGGGGGGTGGTCCGGGCGATGCGGCGGATGATGAAGGAGCTGAGCGCCGACCCGAGCTCCGGCCTCCTCTCCCACGAGTCCTACGGCGGTCGGACCACGCTGATGGTCCAGTACTGGCGATCGAAGGAGGATCTCCTCCGCTACGCGCGGGCGAAGGAGCGGGCCCACGCGCCGGCCTGGCGCCGCTGGATCCGCGAGTGGGGCGAGGGCGCGGTCGGCATCTGGCACGAGACCTACGTCGTCGAGCCCGGCACCTACGAGTGCGTCTACGATCACATGCCGCCCTTCGGCCTCGGCAAGGTCGGCCCGCTGGTCCCCGCCGAGGGGCCGCTCCACAGCGCCGCTGGCCGCCTCGCCGCGGGCGCGAGGCGCCGCGACGAGCGAGCCGCCTGAGCGCTGCGCCGCCCGCCGGCGGTCGGCTCAGAGCCCCATGCGTCGGCGGAGGCGATCGACCAGGCGGTTGGTCAGCTCGGGGACCAGGCGCTTGGCGTAGTCGGTCACGTAGGTCTCGGGGCCGACCAGCATCCGCGCCTTGTCGCGCTCGATCGCCTCGACGATCCGGCGGCCGACCAGCTCCGGCGGCCACCCGGTCTTCTCGAAGGAGCGGATCACCTTGGCCTTCTGGCCGGAGGCGGTCTCGGTGAAGCGCGAGCTCTTGACGATGTTGGTGTTGATCCCGCCCGGGTGGACCGAGGTCACGCCGATCCCGTAGGGCCGCAGCTCGGTCCGTAGCGACTCCGAGAAGCCGCGGACCGCGAACTTCGAGGCCGCGTAGGACGACTGGGTCGGCAGGCCGATGAGCCCGAAGAGGCTCGAGATGTTGACGATGTGGCCCTCGCCCGCCGCCTTGATGTGGGGGAGGAAGAACTTGCAGCCGTAGACCACGCCCCAGAAGTTGACCCCCATGAGCCACTCGAAGTCCTCGAGCGAGTGGTCCTCGAAGGGGGCGGTGACCGAGACGCCGGCGTTGTTGACGACGACGTGGATCCGGCCGTGGCTCTCGAGCACGTCGGCGGCGAAGGCCTCCATCGCCTCGCGCGCGGAGACGTCGACCCGGTGGGTGGTCGCCCGGCGGCCGGCGGCCTCGACCAGGCGCGCGGTCTCGCGGAGGCCGACCTCGTCGACGTCGGCGAGGGCGAGGTCGGCCCCCCGCTCGGCGAGGGCGACGGCGGTGGCCCGACCGATCCCGCTGGCGGAGCCGGTGACGACAGCGACTCGATCCCGGAGGTTGCGCATGGGCCCGGAGCATACGCGCTTTCACCGGGCCTGGGGCGCGGATGGGCGCGCGTTGGCCGCGGCGCGGGTGCGCGCAGAATTTGGCCGTGCTCGCCGCTGCCAGGGCCGCTGGCATAAGCTTGGGTCATGAGTCATCCGACGAGCGAAGGGATCTGGGAGCGTATTCGGGGAGGCCGCCACGGCGCCCTGGTGGGGCTCGCCATGCCCGCGGTCCCCGGCGACATCCGGGCGATCCGGGTGAGCTGCGACGTCCCGCCCTCGACCTTCGGCCCGCTCCTCGAGGCCCGCCGGCGGATCGAGGCGGTGCTCGGCGAGGACGTGCCGCTGGTCTCGCAGGCCCGCGAGCGGGTGGTCAGCGGGCTCCGCCGCCACCTCTTCGGCGAGCTCCCGCAGACCGGCACGGACGCGGTCCTGGTCGAGGTCGCCAATCGCCTCGCCCAGCAGTGCGACCGGAATTCGGTGCTGATCTTCGATGTCGTCGAGGCGGCCGACGAGGCGACGCTGGCGACCCTCCGTGAGCTCCTCCTCCGCCCCCACTGGCTCCGCCTGCCGATGCTCCTGGTCTTTCGGACACGTCATCCGACCGGCCTGGCGGGCGCGCTCCTCGACACCCTCCTGCGGGTCGAGGGCTTCGCCGCGGTGATCCAGGCCCGCGAGGAGCGGACCGAGGTCGCGCGGGTGAGCTGGCAGGGGCTCCGGCCCGAGATCATCGAGGTGCTCCGGGCCGGCGCGGTGATCGGCGCCGGCTTCGAGGTCGAGTTGGTCGCTCGCCTCCTCGAGATCTCGCCGCTCGAGGTGCTCCTCCGGCTCCAGGCCGCGGCCGACACCGGCGCCCCCATCGAGGATCGCGGGGAGGGGCGGATCCACCTCAGCGAGGCGTGGATCCGCGGCCTCCGCGACGGGATCCTGCCCTCGCTCGCCCGCCTCTGGCACCACCGCCTCGGGGCGCTCCTGGCCGGGGGCGAGGGCGAGGACGAGGGCGAGCGGGTGAGCGACGCGATGGAGGCGGCGGCGGGGCTCGTCGGTGGACCTGCCGATCGCGAGCTCCTCGCCGAGGTCCGGGCCGAGGCGGCGGCGGTCGACGCTCGCGACGAGGCCCGGACCGAGCCGCGGGCGCCCGACACGGTGGTCAGCGCCCCGCGCCGGCCGAGCCTCCTCGAGGAGGTTCCGGCGCCGCGCGGGAGCGACGCGGAGGCGGCGACGGAGGTCGCGGCGGCCAGCGAGGCGGCGGCCGAGGCGATGGCGGAGGAGGCCGCGCCCGCGGAGGCGGCGAGTGTGACGGACCAGGAGGTCCAGGAGGTCCAGGAGGAGGCCCCGGCCGCGGCGGTCGTCGAGGAGGCGCAGAGGGAGGGAAGCGGCCCGCGGCCGTCGGCGTCGGCGCGCGAGGGAAGCGGCCCGCGGCCGTCGGCGTCGGCGCGCGAGGGAAGCGGCCCGCGGCCGTCGGCGTCGGTGCGCGAGGGAAGCGGCCCGCGGCCGTCGGCGTCGGCGCGCGAGGGCAGCGGCCCGCGGCCGGCGGCGTCCATGCAGGAGGCCCCGGAGCCGGCGGCGCCGAGGCCGCCGAGCCCCGAGGCAGGCGCGCGCGGCCGATCACGGCTCGCGTCGCCATCGGCGGCCCCGCGATCCCGCGCGCGCGGCCGCCCACCTCCGGGAGGCCGGCGATCGCGACGCGGCGGCCGAGCGCTTCCTCGAGGCCGCCCAGGAGGCGGCGAGCGCCGGCGCCGAGGGCCAGGCGCTCGCCCACGCCCGCCGCGCGCTCGCCCTCCTCGAGGGGCAGCCGAGCTCGCCGCGGCGCCGTCAGATGCGCCTCGGGGCGCTCCTCGAGGTCGCGCGGATCCAGTGGCGGAGCGCCGGCGATCACCCATCCCTGTCCCTTGAGACAGCGATGGCGACGGCCGAGGCGGCCCGCGAGCTCCTCACCGACGACGACCCTCCCGAGCTCCGGGCGCAGGTCGCCCAGGTCCTCGCCGGGATCGGCTACGACCGCGGCGACCTCCGCTCGCTCGAGCAGGCGCTCGCGGCCCTGACCTCGGCGAGCCGGGCGCTCATGGCCGCCGGCGATCCCCTCGGGGCGGCGAGCCTCCTCAACGACCAGGCGGCGATCTACATCCGCCTCGGCGATCCGGTGCAGGCGCTCCACCTCCTCGGCGAGTCGCGCAAGGTCTTCGAGGCCCGCGGCGAGGACGAGCCCCTGGCGATCGTCGAGCTCGCCGAGACCCACCACCTCTACGCGAGGGTGCCGCTCCACGCCCGGGTCCAGGCGGGCCGCGAGCGCGACGCCCTCCTCATGGGCCTCGACCACGCGCTGATCGCCGAGAAGCTCTACACCCGACTCGACGACCGCCGCGAGCGCGCGCGGGTCTGGGAGACGATGGGCCGCCTCGAGCTCCGCCGGGGCCAGCGCGAGCGGGCGGCCCAGCGCCTCAGCGCCGCCCTCGAGGCCCAGCAGGCGCTCGGCGACGCGCTCGGGCTCGCCCGCACCAGCGCCGCGCTGGCCGAGCTCCTCGCCGCCCAGGGCCGCCTCGACGGCGCGCTCCGCCTCCTCGCGGCGTCGATCGCCGTCAACCGCGAGAAGGGCTCGCACGTCGGCCTCGCCTACAACCGCCGGGCGCTCGCCGGCATCGCGCCGCTGGTCCCCGAGGAGGCGCGCCCGCTGGTCAGCGCGGTCGAGCGCGAGCTCCGGGCGGCGGAGAAGCTCCTCGGCCGCCGGCCGCTGCCGCCCGGGCTCGAGGTCGGCTCCGAGGGCTAGGCCCGCGGCGGGAGCCCGCGTCGAGCTCTGCCACGGCCTCCTGGACGTGGCGACTCGTCCATGTCTCAAGAGATATCTTCATGAGGTCGCGGACGAGGCCGCGCGGTCGGCCTCCGCGACCCTAGCGCTGGCGACGCGCCGAGATCGCCCCGGCGAGCTTCGCCTGCTCCTCGGCCATCGACCCGGAGCTGTCGATCACGAGGAGGAGATCGACGCCTTCGAAGTCGACGGGGCCGCCGGTCGTCGTGTCGCCCTCGCTCTCACCCGTGGTCGCGCTCGCGCCGGTGGTCGCGGTCGCGGGCGCGCTCGGGCTCGCGCCGGTCGAGTGTGACGCTGCGGCAGAGGTCGTGCTCACCGCGGTGTCCGAGTCTCCGCCTCCTCTGGTGCACGCGAGCGCGAGCGCAGACGCGAGCGCCGCGACGCCTCCAACGACCTTCAGTGGCCCTCGCTCCATCGACTCTCGAGCGGATCGCGACGCCACGCAGAGACGCCGCCGTGTCGCTCGATCCACCATGAGAGAGGCCGCGAAGTCGCGCGGCGGCTGGACGCGCGAAGGCGTGCGCGGAAAAAATCTTCGGAGCCGGGTGGGGCGTCGTGATGCGCGCGACTCGATCCATGGCGGTGGTCTGTCCAGAAAAGTGGACGCGTTTCCTCTCACACCCGAAGCGCTTGCTCGCCGAGCGAGCGTGCGAGGATCCCGGCGATGAAAACGTTGTCCCCCCTCCTCGTCGCCCTCATGCCGGCGATCCTCGCCACCGGCTGCGTCTCCGCGCCCTCGATCGTCGACGCGCGCGTGAGCAGGACGACGCTCTTCGACAACCAGTCCGCGGTCCTCAGCGTCACCGTGAACGACAAGGACGGCCTCGAGGACATCGTCGGCGCCCACCTCTTCACCGGCGACCAGGGCTTCTGGTTCGGCTCGCTCTACGAGGTCAGCGACGGGGTCTTCGAGACCGTCGTCGACTGGCCGACCCTCAACGAGCAGCAGCCGATCTACTTCGACTTCCCGGTGGTCCGTGAGCTCCTCGTGGTCGTCGAGGACAACCACGGCGAGGTCGACGAGGTGCGCTTCACCCTGACCCTCTCGTGTCGCGCCGGTGATCACGCCTGCGACGGCGTCTGCTACCCGATCGACCTCGCCTGCGAGGACGTCTGATCGCCCGGCGGCGCCCGCCGTCGGGCGTCGCCCCTGGCGTCAGCCGAGCGCCTGGATCCCGCGCTCGACCCCGAGAGGGGCCGCTACCGCGCTCCTCCGTGGGCTAAGCTCGGGGCGTGCGACTCCCACGCCCTGACCTCTACGCCCTCAAGACCCGTCTCCGGGCCTTCGCCGCGCTCTACAGCCTCAGCCAGGAGGAGGTCGACGCCTTCCTCCGCGCGTACATCCTCTTCGAGCGCGACTGGACCACCTTCGACGACGGCAAGCGCGAGGAGTACCTGGTCGACTACTACAAGGTCATCAACCGGCTCTGCGCGCTCGGCAACGTCGAGAAGATGTACATGCCGCCGATGATGGACCCGAAGCTCGGCCTGCGGGGGCAGCAGAAGCTCTGGGAGGAGAAGATGACCCGCGACATCGGCGCGGGCCCCGGTCTCCAGATCCTGGACGTCGGCTGCGGCTGCGGCCGCATCGCCAACGATCTCATGGCTCGCTCGGGGGCCCACGTCACCGGGCTCAACATCGATCCGACCCAGCTTGCGAACGCCCGCTCCTACGCGGCGCGGACCGGCCTCGCGGAGCGCTCGCGCTGGATCGAGGGCAGCATGAACGACCCCTTGCCCTTCGGCGATGAGAGCTTCGACGCCGCCTACCAGGTCCAGGCCTTCACCTACGCCAAGGACAAGGAGGCGGTGCTCCGGGAGATCTTCCGGGTGCTGCGCCCGGGGGCGAGGTTCTCGTCGATGCTCTGGGTCCTGACGGACAAGTACGATCCGGACGACGCCGGGCACGTCGATCTGATCGGTCGCGCGCGGCCGGTCCTCGGCTGCCTCTACAGCGTGACCATCGACGAGATCCTCCGGGCCACCCGGGCCGCGGGCTTCGAGATCGTCGAGAGCGGGAACCCGAGCCTCGGCGGCAACGAGGCCGCGGTGATCCACGGCGAGCACAACTACTTCGCCCGCCTGCGGAAGGTGATCCGGATCGGCGCGCGGCTCCGGGTCCTGCCCCGACACCTGCCGGTGCTCCTCGAGCGGCTGGCGACCGGCGGCGAGGCCTACGCCGAGGCCGCTGAGTCGTTCATCGCCTCCGCGTGCTACGAGATCGTCGCGCAGAAGCCGGCGGCGGCGGCCTAGCCGGCGCCCTGCTCACTCGGCGGCGGCGCTCGCCGGTCCGGCCCCCGGCTCGAATTGCCGCGCCCAGGTCCGGAAGCGGACGATCGGCCCGTCGCCGTCGCAGAGCACCGGGCGGGGGATCACGACCTTGTTCTGCCAGATCGGCACGTCGCGCCGGAACTCCCGCATCGCCGTCCAGCCGACGAAGCGGGCGACCGCCGAGCGGACCAGCGGCGGGAGGCGGCGGGAGACGATCACCGCCTGGCGGTGGATGATCGTGTTCGCGTCGATCGGCATCGGGCAGCCGAGCACCATGAAGGGCGCCTCGCCGTGGCCGCGGGTGACCGCGAAGCAGGCGCCGTAGCCGTCGATGTCGAGGGTCACCGTCCGCTCGACGCCGAAGCGCCGCCAGCGGACCCGGCTGGTCATCGAGAAGCGGTGCCCGTCGGTCCGGAACTCGAGCTCTGGCGGCTCGGGGAACCCGTGGAGGGCGAAGAAGTGGCCGCGATCGACCCCGTTCTCCACCAGCTCGCGCCAGCGGGTGCGGATCGTCGTCTCGTAGATCCGCGGCCTCGTCCACTCGGACGAGCCGAACTCGGGGACCTCCGGGATCTCGAACCACGGCGGCCGCCCGTCGGCGTCGTGCCAGACCAGGATCTGGCCGTTGACCTCGCGCACCGTCCAGGCGCCGACGCGGGCGCGGCCGGGGATCTTGCTCGCGTAGGGGATCTTGGTGCAGGCGCCGCTGCCGTCGAATTGCCAGCCGTGGAAGGGGCAGCGGAGCTCGTCGCCGATCACCGCGCCGCCGACCCCGAGGTGGGCGCCGAGGTGCGGGCAGTAGGCGTCGAGGACCCGGACCTGGCCGTCCTGGCCGCGGAAGATCACGAGCTCGCGGCCGAGGGCGCGGCGCGGTCGGACCTCGCCGCGGCCGACCTCGTGGCTCCACCCGATCTGGATCCAGCTGCTCGGGTAGGGGCTGAAGTCGTAGTTCTTCTCGTCGTCGCGGGTGCGGATCTGGATCGGGGTCGACATGGGCGCGCCGAGGATAGCGCGCCGGCGTCGGCGTCGGAGCGCCGCCGGAGCGCCGCGGCCGCCCGGCCGAGCGCGCGCCCGCGCTCGCGGGCTGAGCCGGAGCGCTAGCCCAGCGCCCGCCGCTGCCGGCGCGCGCGGAGGTTCTGGAACCAGCGGAGCACCCCCTGGCCGACCCAGCCGTAGACCTCGAGCGCGAGGATCACGATGAAGGGGTCGTAGGGGCAGCGGAGGCGGGTGTCGCCGAAGAAGATCGCCGCCGTGATCATCAGCGCCCAGAGGTGGATCGCCAGGATCCCGTGGCGGGCGATGGTCCTCCGCGAGAAGGCCGTGAACATGCCGATGAAGGCCGGCAGGGTCAGGAAGGTGAGGTGCTGGCGCCCCCACCACTTCGCGGTCTCGCGCCAGGCGGCGCGCCCCGAGTCCGGCCACATCGTGTTGTGGGCGACCAGGAGGACGAGGTTGACCGCCGTGTACTTCGCCTGGCCGAGGAGCCCCTTCTTCTTCCAGCACTCGCGGAGGTAGCCCTTGAGGATCTTCTGGTCGGCGATGTAGCCCTTGAAGGTGAGCTCCGGGGCGATCGCCGGGTCGAGCTTGATCCACGAGTCGGGGTGGGTCTCCGCCCGCCGGTGGAGCTGGATCATCGGCGGCGGCCCGAACTTGATCGTCGAGGTCCCGTTGGCCGTGATCATCTTGGTGTGACAGTGGCCGAAGACCTGGTTGAAGGTCCCGTTCTCCGAGATCAGGCCGGTGCGCCCGGTGTGGTGGTGGAGGCGCCACGCCGAGTAGCCGAGGGTGAGGACCAGGGGGATCGCCGCGAAGACGAGGTGGCGGATCTTCACCTTGGCGAGGCTGCGCCTCCGGAAGAAGAGCCAGGCGATCCCGAAGAGCGCGACCGAGAGGAGCACCTGCGGGCGGATCACCATCGCCGCGGCGATCGCCAGGCCGGTCCCCCAGGCGTCGCGGCTCCGCCCCTCCTCGATCAGGCGGAGGAGGAAGAGGGTGCCGAGCCCCATGAACATCGACATCGGCACCTCGGAGAGGATGTAGCCCCCGAGGGAGATGAGCGGGTAGTAGCAGGCGAGGATGAGGCCGACGGCCGGCGGCACCCAGGCGCGCTTCGACACCCGGCGGGCGATCAAGTAGCCGAGGATCACGACGAACGTCCCCATCACCGCGTAGCAGGCGGAGATCGCCGGGTAGTTGTCCTTCCCGAAGATCACCTTGAAGAGGGCGACGAGGTAGTGGGTCCCGTAGGGGAAGAAGCCGTGGTACTCGCGCGCCTTCCAGGGATCGGCGATGAACTGGTCCGCCCGGCTGTCGTAGCCCCGCATGTCGGAGCTGATGAAGTCGCCGAGCGGGTGGACGTCGAGGTTCCAGTGGAGCCGGATCGCCAGGGCGGTGAGGGCGATGACGATCAGCCAGCGGTTGCGCCTTAGCCAGGCGAGGAGGCGGCTTTGGGAGGGGGCGTTCACGGCGGCGGGCGGCTGGCGGCTGGCGGGGGGCCGGACAATAGCAAAAAGCGGCGCCGCGGGGGCTCCCGCGGCGCCGCCACCTCAGGCGGCCGGAGGGCGCAATTTTTCGCCCCTCAGCCGGGCTCGGCGAGCTCGGCGAGCTCGCCGAGCTACCACTCGAGCCAGGCCTTGTCGGCGAGGTCGGCGAGCGCCGACGCCTTGAGGCCGCTCTCGGAGACCGTGTAGAGCAGGTCGCCGATCACCAGCGAGCGCCGGAGGGTCGGGTCGCCGGCGAGCCAGGGGTCGTTGGGGTCGACGATGTGGGTGATCGTCCCGAAGGGCTGAACGCCAGCCTCGGGGTCGACGGTGTACGCGGCCGCGCCCATGAAGTACGACTCGAGCATCAGCTCCTCGTCGAAGGAGAAGGAGTTGACCGGGAAGACCGCGAGGTCGGTCGGCTCCCAGTAGAGGAAGGCGTGGTGGTCGAAGGCCACCTCGGTCCAGCCGAAGTCGCCGAGCGCCTGCTGCGAGGTCCGGATCGGGCTCTGGATGTCGCTGACGTCGAAGAGGTTGACCTGGACGCCGAGGAGCTGGCCCTCCGGGGTGCCGTCGAAGCCGACGCCGATGAGGTGGGTCGCGTCGAGCGGGTGGAGGTAGGCGGAGTAGCCGTTGATCTTGAGCTCGCCAGCGACCGCCGGGTGCTCGTGGTCCTTGAGGTCGACGGTGTAGAGCGGGTCGGTCTGGCGGAAGGTGACGACGTAGCCGACGTCGCCGATGTAGCGCACCGACTTGATCTCCTCGCCCATCCCGAGGCCGCCGACCTGGCCGATCTCGCCGAGCTCCCCCTCGCCGTCGTCGCGGAGGACGGTGACGAAGCTCTCCCAGGTGTCGATGTCCCAACCCTGCTGGTCGGTGGTCGCCACCCGGAGATCGCCGCGGGCCTCGTGCATCGCCCACTGGTTGAGGAGGCGGCCGCGGACCTCGCCCGAGGAGCGGTAGATCGCCTTGTCGTCCGCCGGGGTCGCGAACTTGTGGATGTAGGAGGTGAGCCCCTCCTCCTCGTCGCCGGCGCGGAAGGAGATCGCCCGCGGATCGGCGTCGGGGGCCGGCTCCGCCGCGCCGCCGCCGGTCGCCGAGGTCGACGAGCTGGTGCCCGGCTCCGGCGGGATCCCGTCGCCCGGGTCGACGTCGACGTCGACAACGCCCGGGGCGTCACCCCAGGCGTCGAAGCCCTGCCAGGCCGAGGTCGCGACGTAGAGGTTGTCGGTCGACGCGTAGACGATCGCGCCGTCGGCGAAGAGGCCGACGCCGCCGAAGGGCGAGAGCCCCTTCTCGAGGTCGATGGTCAGGACCGAGGTCATGGTCAGGCCGGAGTAGACCCCGGGGTGCATCGCGTCGACGCACTCGAGGAGGAGGCCGGAGGTGGTCTTGCCGCCCTGGACGTCCTCGAAGACGTAGTGCGGGACCCAGTTGTCGATCGTCGACGCGTCGATGATCGCGGCGTTGGCCTCCTTCGCCGCGGCGATCAGCTCGGCCCAGAGCGCCTCCCACTCCTCCTGGGTCTCGGGCTGCGGCGGCGGCGGATCCATCGCCTCGAGGATCTGCCAGGGATCCTTGAACTGGAGGCCGGTCGGCGTCGACCGGAGGACCACCCGCGAGACCGCGTCCTGGCGGCGGGCGCTGAGGTAGTCGCCGCTGACGTAGAGGTTGGCGACGATCTTGAGCGCGGCCGGGTCGCTGATGTCGATCTCGGTGATCTTGGTGATCGGCGTCCAGGTGCCGTTCAGCCAGGCCTGGACCTCGGCGGGGAGCGGCGCCGGCTGCGGGAGCGGCTCCTCGCCGTCGCCGGGGAGCACGTCGCCCTCGCCCCAGTAGTAGCCGCCGTCGACCCGCTGGAAGAGGAGGACGCGATCCTCGTAGAGGAAGAGCTCGGCCCCGTAGCCGTACTCGACCGGGAGCGAGGCGGTGAGGGTCGGGGTGCCGGTCGCGTCGACGTGGTGGAGCTGGCCCTGGGCGAGGGCGACGATCCGATCGCCGTCGGTCTTGACCAGGTCGGGCTCGTCGACGCCGAGCTCCTGGACGTTGGTCTCGGAGTAGTCGACGCCCGGGACCCCGCCGTCGCCGCCGCCGGTCCCCTCGCCGCCCGAGTCACCCTCCTGGCCGCCGTCGTTGAGCGGCTGGCCCTCGAAGTAGTCGCCGCCGTAGATCGAGCCGTACTCGTCGAGCGACTCCTTGGCGTTCTCCTTGGCGTAGTCGAGGAGGTCGTCGCAGGACTCGAAGGCGTAGAGGACGCGGGGGATCGGATCCTCCTTCGGGAGCTCCTGCTGGTTGCAGCCGGTCGCCAGCGGCGACGCGAGGAGGGCGAGGAGGGGGAGCGAGAGGACGCGATAGTGGGTAGGCATAAGAGTTAATCTCCGCGGCCTGGCGGCCGTCGTGGCCCCTGCCTTCAGCAAGGCCCGTGCCAGCGGTACGGAGCCTCGATTTCGCGCGAGCTTTGTCAGCTTCGGGGGGAATGGCGAGGGCTCGCGGGAGGTCCTGTGAGCGCCCCTGCCCACCCGTGACGACCCGCACGACGCCCGCGCCCGGGCGACCCGGGCGGCCCTGGCAGGCCCGCCGGGTGATCGCCGAGTCGCCGCCCGGGGGTCGCGGACGGGTCGCGTGGGCGCTCGCGGGGTCGCCGCCTGCCTGCGGAGGTCCGCGCGCGCCAGGATCCGGCGCGCTGGCCGACGAGGGCCCATTTCCGCGCCGCCATGGGGCATGATCGCGCTTTGATGAAGGAGCTCGCCATGGAAGGCCTCTCGCGCGTCCACGCCCACGCCCTCGCCCTGCCGCTCATCACCCTCGCGCTCGCCTGCGACGCCGAGGCGCCCGACGCCGACGAGCTCGCGGCCCCGGAGGAGCGCGCGGCCCCGGTCGACGCGGCGATGGGCCTCGCCGGCGAGGTGCCCGGCGAGGGCGAGCCGGCGGTGGTCTGCGCCGACGGGCCGACCGTCCAGGGGATCGACGTCTCCGCGTGGCAGGGGACGATCAACTGGGCGGCGGTCGCCGGCGACGGGATCAAGTTCGCCTTCATCCGCGCCTCCGACGGGACCGGCTACATCGACGACAAGTTCGAGGGCAACTGGAGCGGCGCCCTGCAGAACGGGCTCATCGTCGGCGCCTACCAGTACTTCCGGCCGAGCCAGGATCCGATCGCCCAGGCCAACATCCTCCTCAACAAGATGGGCGCGCTCGGCCCCGGGATCCTGCCGCCGGTGATCGACGTCGAGACCAGCGAGGGGCTGGCCCCCAACCAGGTCGCCAACAAGGTCGGCCAGTGGGTCGATCACGTCGAGGCCAAGCTCGGGGTCAAGCCGATCATCTACACCGGCAAGTACATCTGGGAGGGCCAGGTCGCGTCCGCGGCGTGGGCGAGCTACCCCCTCTGGATCGCCCAGTACGGCCCGGTCTGCCCCGATCTGCCGACCCAGTGGAGCGACTGGGTCTTCTTCCAGACCTCGTCGAGCGGCAAGGTCGCGGGGATCGCCGGCAACACCGACATGGACACCTTCAACGGCGACTACGCGGCCCTCTCGGCGATGGCCAACGCCGGCGGCATGCAGAGCTGCGGCGACGGCAAGTGCGTCGGCGCCGAGAACTCGGACTCGTGCCCCGCCGACTGCCCGCCCTGCGGGGTGATCCCGCCGGAGGGCGGGGTGATCGACGACCCCGACGCCTGCTTCCACCGCTTCGGCAACCAGATGTACTGGTACACCGAGGCCAAGGGCTACGACGGCGACCTCTACTGGACCCACGCGGTCGACGCCCAGGCGCCCGACGACTACGTGATCTGGGAGCTCCACTTCGCCGAGGCCGGGAGCTACCAGGTCGAGGCCTACGTCGACGCCTGGGGGACCGCGAAGAAGGCGTCCTACGCGGTCCAGCACGCCGACGGCAAGGCGACCCTGCCGGTCGATCAGTCGGGCTACGACGGCTGGGTCGACCTCGGCGCGTACAACTTCAAGGCCGGCGGTCAGGGGCAGCAGGTGCGGCTCAACGACAACACCGGCGAGCCCTTCTCGGAGAAGAAGCAGATCGTCTTTGACGCGATCCGGCTGACCCGCCTCGACGCCCCGGACACGACGACCGGGGGGACGACCGACTCGGGCGGGACGACCGACTCGGGCGGGACCGGCGGGACCTCCGGGGGGACCACCGGCGGGTCCGACTCGGCGAGCGCGAGCGCGACGGCGAGCGCGACGGCGACGGCGTCTGGCTCGGCGAGCGACGGCTCGAGCGCGAGCGGGACCGAGGGCGGCAGCGACACGTCGACCGACACGGACAGCGGCTCCTCGAGCGGGGGGAGCGGCGCGTCGGCGAGCGCGACCGGGTTCACCGGGGGCTACCCGGGCCAGGGCGAGTACGTCGACGAGGGCTGCGGCTGCGCGAGCGGCGGTCGCGGCCTGCCGGTCGCGCCCCTCCTCGTCGGCGTCGGCCTCCTCGGGCTCCGACGCCGGCGGCGCAGCGACATGTCCGTTTAGACAGGATCGTCGGCGAGCACGTAGACCGCCTGCTCGCCGACCCCCTTGAGGACGACGCGCTCGGCCTCGCGGGTCCGGGCCGCGCAGCGCTCGGCGAAGGCCTCGGACATCACCAGGCGGACGCCGAGGGGCGCGCAGCGGGCCTCGAGGCGGGCGGCGAGGTTCACCGCCGGGCCGATCACCGTGAAGTCGAGGCGGTGGGGCGCGCCGATGTTGCCGAACATCACGTCGCCGAAGTGGAGCGCGACCCCGTGGTCCACCGCGGGCTCGCCGGTGGCGGCCCGGCGCTCGCGGAGCGCGGCGATCCGCGCGGCTGCGTCGGCGGCCGCGGCGAGGGCGGCGGCGCAGGCGGCCTGACCGTCGTCGCCGTCCTTCGCGCGAAAGACCGCGAGGAGGCCGTCGCCCATGAACTTGAGGACCTCGCCGCCGACCCCCTCGATCGCCCCGACCTGGGCTTCGAAGGCGTCGTCGAGGAGCTGGAGGAGGACCGGGAGCGGGTGCTCCTCGGAGAGGCGCGAGAAGCCGCGGAGATCGCTGAGCCAGATCGCCGCGCGGATCGTCTCGCCCTCGCCCCGGTGGATCATCCCGTCGTAGACCCGCGCGCCGACCTCGCGGCCGAGGTAGGTGGTGGCGATCGAGCGCGCGAATTCGAGGCCGCCGCGGGCGAGGAGGACGACGTCCAGGGTCGGGAAGATCGCCTCGAGGATCGCCTCGGTCGTCGCCGGGAAGCCCGCGGGCGCGCTCGTGGCGAGGGTGGCGATGAAGCCGGCGAGCGAGTTGCTCGCGGTCGAGCGGGCGACGACGAGGACGGAGTGGTAGTCGTCCCAGAGCTGCTCCGGCAGGCCGAAGGCGCCGCGCGGGGTCGCGTCCATGAGGAGCCGGTGGATCTGGCCGTCGCTGAAGGCCGCGAAGGGCCCGCGCTGCATCACGTCGCGCCGCGCGAAGGGGAGGGTGTTCGTCCGGGTGCCGCTCGGCGTCCACTCGAGCGAGAGGGCGACCACCAGGGGGTGATGGGTGCGGCGGCCGATCCAGAGGCGATCGACCGGCAGGCCGGCGTCGTTGAGGAGGCGCGCGAGCGTGGTGATCAGCGTGTCGTCGCTGACGGTGGCGCCGTGCTCGATCAGCCACTCGTTGATCGCGTTCATCGCCTGGCGTCCCCCTCCACGAATCCTCTCGCCGCGAAGATCTCGCGGCGGCCGAGACTTTGCCATCCCGGTCCTCGGCATGCCCAGGCGAATTCGGCGCGCGTGAGGGGCGCGCACTCGTCAGGCCAGCATTTCCCCGAGACAGGACGAATTTGAAGCGGGGAATTGCTATTTGGTAAGTAAGAGGTTACTTACTTCGTGTGGGCGAACGCCGAGCATCCAGGGTCCGTCAGGTCGAGCTGGCAGACGCCGCGCTGCGCATCATCGCGACCCAGGGCATCGCCGCGCTGAACACCCGGAGCCTGGCCGCCGAGGTCGGCCTCTCGACCGGGGCGATCTTCCGCCACTTCCCCTCGCTCGAGGCGCTCTTGGAGGCGCTCGTCACCCGGGTCGAGGGCGTCCTCGACGCGACCTTCCCGAGCGACGAGCTCCCGCCGCTGGAGCGCCTCGAGCGCTTCATTGAGGCCCGCTCGTCGGCGGTCGGCGATCAGGTGGGGATCCTCCGGCTGGTCCTCTCCGAGCAATTCAAGCTCGCGCTCCCGCAGAGCGGCTCGGAGCGGCTCGCGGCCTGCGTCGAGAAGACCCGGCGCTTCGTCTCCGAGTGTCTGCGCGCCGGGCAGGCGGCGGGCAGCGTGCGCGCCGACCTCCCCGCCGAGGCGCTGGCCCCCGTTGTGATGGGGACCGTGCAGATGCTGGCGCTCTCATCGACCTCCGGGCGGCGGCGGAGGACCGAGGCCCGGGCGGTCACCGGGAGCCTCCTGGCGATGCTGCAGCCGCCCGCCCCGCCGACCTCCACCCAGAAGCAGCGAAGGAGCCCGTCCTCATGACTCGTGCCGCGATTCACCGCATCCGAAGAAGCCGCCACACCCACGTCATCGTCCTCGTCGCGCTCGGGCTGGGCGCCTGCGCGGCCCCATCCGCCACCCATCCGCCGGCCTCGCCGATGCCGCCGCTCCGCGCGCTCGAGCTCCCGGCGGCCGCGGACGCCACCCAGGCGCGTGAGGTCCGCGTGCTCGTCGACGAGCCGGCGCTGAAGTTGGCGAGCATCGTCCTCCGCGCGGGCGCGGTCCTCCCCGAGCACAGCTCCGAGGTCCCCGTCACGATCGTCGCGCTCGCCGGGAGCGGGGCGGTGGTGAGCGGCGGAGAGCGCCTCCGGCTCGACGCCGAGCACGCCGTGGTCCTCGCCGCAGAGGTCCCCCACGCGGTCGAGGGCGATCCCGAGGAGGACCTGGTGCTGCTGGTCCACCACATCGGGGCCGGAGAGGAGCGACATCGATGAAGACCGGCCGCTACAACGTCGGCGTGGGCCTCCTCGTGATGGCGGGCTTCATGCTCTACGGCTTCCTCCTCATCTACCTCCGCGACTTCGCGCCCGACCACGAGGCCTGGGCCGCGAGCTACGCCAGCGGCAAGCACTTCGAGGCCCGGCTCGCCCACGTCCACGGCGCCCTCTTCTCGCTCCTCAACCTCGCGCTCGGCTTCGTGCTGGCGAAGCTGGTCACGGCGAGCGAGCGGGCGCGGCGGATCGTCGCCGGCCTCGGGATCGCGGGCCTCCTCATGCCGGTCGGGATCCTCGGCGAGGTCTACCTCGGGCTCCCGCCGGTGCTCGTCCTCCTCGGGGCGGTAGCGATGACGGCGGCGGTCGCCCTCAGCGGCGCCCTGGCGCTCCGCCACTGGACGGAGGCGGCGGGAGCGATGGCCGGCACGCGCCGCGGGTGATGGCGCGCAGCGCGCCCTGCGCGCCTCGATCGTCGTCACTCCAGGAGGACGTCGCCCGCCGCTGATGAACATGTCCTATTAGACATGTTCAAAGTCGAGCGCTCTTTCGGCCAGGTCTCGACGACCACCTCGCCGATCGCCCGGCGATCTTGTGGCCCACCCCGCGACGCGCAGGGGATACCATCCCTGCGTAGGATCGACGTGCCGCCGGCGAAGGAGAGAAGAAGCTGATGCGAAGGAGCGCCTGGACCCTCACCCCCCTCGTCACCCTCGCGCTCGCCTGCAGCGGCGGCGCGCCGCCGCCGGAGAAGCAGGCGCCGCCGGAGCCGGCGAAGACCGAGCCGGAGCCGCCGAAGGTCGAGGAGCCGCCGCCTCCGCCGCCCCCGCTCTTCCTCGATCAGGGGTGGGACGACGCGATGCGGGCGAAGTTCTACTACACGACCCAGGGCTCGTTCCTCCTCCCCTACGCGTGGTTCCTGGCGCTCGAGCACCCGACCGCCGAGAGCCTCCTCCGCGACGACGTCTACTTCGAGTCGCTCCGCTTCATCCCCGATCCCGACACCCACGGCGGCCTCAACCCCGACGGCCTGCCGATCGGCTTCACCCGCCAGGTCGACGCCGAGGGCAAGCCCTGGCTGGGGATGACCTGCGCCGCCTGTCACACCGGCCAGATCACCCACAAGGGACAGGCGATCCGGATCGACGGCGCGCCGGCGCTCGCCAACCTCAGCCTCCTCCTCGGCGACACGATCCTGGCGATGGAGAAGACCCTCGGCGACGAGGGCCGCTTCGATCGCTTCGCGCTCCGGGTGCTCGGCGAGGGCGCCGACCCTGCGGCCAAGAGCGCGCTGCGGGCCGACCTCGAGCGCGAGCTCGAGCGCTTCCCGCGGCCCTCCGAGCCCAACCCTGGCTTCGGCCGCCAGGACGCCTTCGGGGCGATCCTCAACCAGCTCACCAGCCGCGAGCTCGGGGTCCCCGACAACTTCCGCCCCGAGGACGCGCCGGTCTCCTACCCCCACCTCTGGCTGACGCCGCACCTCGCCTGGGTGCAGTGGATCGGCCTCGCGGAGAACCCGATCGCCCGCAACATCGGCGAGGTCCTCGGGGTCTACGGCCACGTCGACCTGACCTCCGAGGACGAGAGCAAGCGCTTCGCCTCGACCGCCGAGGTCCGAAACCTCTACGCCCTCGAGCAGTGGGTCGCCGATCTCAGCGCGCCGAAGTGGCCAGAGGCGCTCGGGCCGATCGACGAGGCCAAGGCCGCCCGCGGCAAGGAGATCTACGAGGCCAAGGGCCGCTGCTCCTCCTGCCACCCGCTCGCCCCCTTCCCGCGGACCGATCCGAAGAAGAACCGCTTCGGCAAGGACTTCGTCAAGATCACGATGGTGCCGATCGACAAGATCGGCACTGACCCCAAGGTGATCACCAACGCGCTCACCCGGAAGGCGAAGACGGGGGCGCTCAAGAAGCTCTTCAAGGGCAAGGACGAGGTCCTGGCGGTCGAGATCCTCCTCCTCAGCGCCGGCGCGATCTTCAAGCGCGAGGCGGCGGCGCTCGGCCTCTCCGAGGAGGAGCAGGTCGCCTACGCCGGCTTCCGGGTCCCCGGCCAGGACGCGCCGAACCTCAAGGCCTACAAGGCCCGCCCCCTCGACGGGATCTGGGCGACCGCGCCCTTCCTCCACAACGGCTCGGTGCCGAGCCTCGCCGAGCTCCTCAAGGCGCCGGCCGATCGGGTCAAGACCTTCCACGTCGGCTCGCGGGAGTACGACCCGGTGAACGTCGGCTTCGTCACCGACGCGGGGGAGGGGACCTTCCTCTTCGACACCAGCCAGGAGGGCAACGCGAACGTCGGGCACGACTACAGCGGGGATCTGAGCGACGAGGATCGGGGGGCGCTCCTCGAGTTCTTGAAGACGATCTAGCGGGGCGCGGGAACCTTCGGCGGGCGGTGGTGTCGAGGCAGACCACGATGCGCCGGCTCTCGCTCCTCGCGCTCCTCGTCGCCGCGCTCCTCCTCCCCGGGGTGGCGTCGGCGGGGGGCGTCGCCTTCTGCGCCCGGGTCTTTCCGCCGTCGACGACCTCGATCGAGTGCCGGGAGCCGGCGGTCTCGGACCTCGCGCCGCTGCGGGCGCTGCCGCGCCTCGAGGCGCTCCTCCTGGTCAACAACGCGGTCACCGACCTCTCGCCGCTCGCCTCGCTGACGCGCCTCGAGTGGTTGACGGTCACCGGCAACCCGGTCGCCGACCTCGGGCCGCTCGCGGAGCTCGAGCGCCTCGAATACCTCAACGTCGGCGCGACCGATGTCCGCGATCTGAGCCCGCTCGCGGGGCTCTCCGCGCTCGAGACGCTCTACGCCTACGGGACGAAGGTCGCGGAGCTCGGGCCGCTCGCCGGCCTCGGGCGGCTCCGGACCCTCGGCCTCGCGGGGACGCCGGTCGCCGATCTCTCGCCGGTCGCGGGCCTGGGCGCGCTCGAGGTCCTCGACGTGAGCGGCACGGCGGTCGTCGACCTCGGGCCGGTGGCGGGCCTGCGGGCGCTCACGCTCCTCAACCTGACCCAGACGGCGGTCGTCGACCTCGGGCCGGTGGCGGCCCTCAAGAAGCTCGAGCGGCTCTACTGCTCCAATAGCCAGGTGGTTGAGCTCGCCCCCCTGGCGTACCTGCCCTCGCTGATCTACCTCGGCCTCCTCGGCACCCCCGTGCGCGACGCCGGGGCGCTGGCCAAGCTCACGCGCCTGGAGACGCTCTACCTGCCGATCGGGGTCCCCAGCGCGCAGGTCGAGGCGCTCCGGCAGGCGCTTCCGCGGACGACGATCCGCGTGTCGCCGAAGTAGCCCCTACTCGCAGACGATCTCGGTCCCGTCGTAGGTCTTGTCGGGCGGGCAGGTCCGGGCGGAGCTGCAGCCGCAGCGGCCGTCGACGCAGGCGTCCGCCCCCGGGGTCCCGGGGCACTCGCGGTCCTCGAGGCAGCCGCAGGTGCCGGCGATGCAGTGGGGCGCGTTGGCGACCCCCGCGCAGTCGGCGTCCTCGGTGCATACGCAGTGGTGCTGGGCGTCGCACGTCGTCGTTCCGTAGAACTTGCCAAAGGCCGCGCAGTCCTCGTTGGTCCCACAATAGTTGGCGAGCGTGCAGCCGTTGAGGGTGACGTCCCCGAGCTCTGGCTTGCACGTTGAATCGTGGGTGCAGAGGACCGCCTCACCCCCGCCCACCAGCGGCTTTGAGGCCTTGATGTACCCGGGGGAGGGGCACTCGCCCATCGCGTCGACCGCCCGCGCGCAGACGCCTGGCCGCGGGTAGCCGTCGACGGCGGCGCAGACATAGACCCCCGGGCAATTGTCGGCGCTGTTGCAGAGGAAGCCGCCGTTGAACATCCCGAGCACGCAGATCTCGTCCTCGAGGCAGAAGGGCGCGTAGTTCTCGATGTTGTCGGGGTAGCAGATCCCCGACTTGCAGCGGTGCCCGTCGTCCTGGCCGCCCTTGAGGCAGTCATTGTCGTCGGCGCACTGCTCCTTGCAGAACCCGGAGTCGCCGCCCGAGCCCGGGGAGCCGGTCGTGCCGGCGCTCGCGCTCGCGTCGCCGCTGGTCGAGCCGCCCGAGTCGCTCGAGCCCCCCGAGGTGCCGCCGCTCCCGCTCGCGTCGGAGGCCGCGCTTGCGGTCGAGGTGGCCGCGGCTGTCGCCGAGGTCAGGCCGGTGATCGACGAGGCCTGGGTCGCCGAGGAGTCATCCCCTGTCTCGCCGCCGCTGCATGCGAGCGCGCCGACGAGGAGGAGGTACGCGGGGGTGAGGAGCGGCGCTCGCTGGATGCTTCGCATGGGATCACGGGGCCGCGGCGGGCGGCGGTGACGACCATAGCAGCCGCGCTCGCTCGTATCGCCGATGAACGCGGCGAGTCGCGATCGCAAGGACGAGCGCGTCCGAGCGCGGTCGACGGATCCGTCGACGCTGTAGCGAGCGCCGCTAGCCCCGCTTGAGCTTCGGCAGGTGCTCGCTCGCGGCGACGAGGAGCTCGCGGAGCGCCGGCGCCTCGAGGTCGGCCGGGCTCCGGAGCTTGACGTGGCGCAGCGCCTTGCCGCTCCCCTCGAGGAGGCCGGCGGGATCCGGGAGGTCGGCGCCGTAGAAGAAGCCGAGGTTGAGGTGGCGGCTCGCCGGCGCGAGGTAGCAGAAGTGCTCCGACATCTTCTTGGGGCCGACGCCGTAGCCGACGGTCCGCTGGGTGGCCCAGGGGACCTCGGTGACGCCCGGCATGACCTCGGCGATGAGGTCGCGGGCCGCCCGCGCGAGCCCCTGGATCGCCGGGCTCGCGTCGGCGATCACCGCCTCGAAGTCGCCGTTGCCGCCGGTGGTGCGGATCGCGTTCGCCATCGCCGGAGTATCGCCTGCGCGGGCGATCTCGCGCATCTCGAAAATTCGCGGCCCGCGGGGCCGGGGAGGGGCCGCCGGGCTCTGCTATGGTCGCCGCGCCTGCGGGCGGAGGCGAAACCATGGCGAAGCTCACCTTCCTCGGCGCCGGTCTGATCGGCGCCGGCCTGGCCGAGGCCGCGATCGGCCGCGGCGACGAGGTCACGGTCTACAACCGGACGCGGGAGAAGACCGCGCCCCTGGCCGCGCTCGGGGCCCGGGTCGCCGACACGCCGGCGGCGGCGATCGTCGGCGCCGATCGGATCCACGTCGCGCTCACCGACGACGTGGCGGTCGACGCGGTCCTCGCGGCCTGCGGCGAGGGCCTCGACGGCGCCCTGGTGATCGATCACTCGACGACCTCGCCGGCCGGCGCGGCCGCCCGCGCCCGCGCCCTCGCGGCCCGCGGCGTCCACTTCCTCCACGCCCCGGTCTTCATGTCGCCGGCCGGCTGCCGCCGCGCCCAGGGGATGATGCTCTGCAGCGGCCCGCGGGCGATCTACGACGGGGCCGCCGAGGCCCTGGCGGCGATGACCGGCTCCGTCCGCTACCTCGGCGAGGACCCGAGCCGGGCGGCGGCCTACAAGCTCTTCGGCAACGCGATGCTGATCGCCGTGATCGGCGGCCTCGCCGACATCTTCCAGATGGCCCGCGGCCTCGAGATCGATCCCGCGGCCGCGCTCGGCCTCTTCGACGCCTTCAACCCGCTGGTCGTCCTGCAATACCGCGGCAAGGCGATGGCCGCCGGCGACTTCACGCCGGGCTTCGAGCTGGCGATGGCCCGCAAGGACGTGCGGCTGATGCTCGGGTGCATGGGCGAGCGCGAGAGCGCGGTCCTCCGGGCGATCGCGGCGCGGATGGACGCGCTGATCGCCGCCGGGCACGGGGCCGAGGATCTCGGGATCCTCGGGGCCGACCTGCCGGCGCGTGCGGACTAGCGGCGCGTCTGTGTGTCCGGGCACGAGCGAAGCCATCCCGGGCTGACGCGCGCCCGCGCCCTCTGGTAGATTCCCGCGCGCCCCGGGGGGCGAGAGACGATGAGCGTGAGCGACAAGAGCACCGATCCTGCGAGCGAGCGGACCGACGAGGGGCCGCCGAATTTCATCCGCGACATGGTCCTGGAGCTCCTCCAGCGCGACCCCGACGCCCGCCTCTGCACCCGCTTCCCGCCGGAGCCGAACGGCTACCTCCACATCGGCCACGCGAAGTCGATCGTCCTCAACTTTGGCCTCGCCCGCCTGGCGCCGCAGGGGACCTGCAACCTCCGCTTCGACGACACCAACCCGGCGACCGAGGAGACCGAGTACGTCGAGGCGATCCAGGCCGACATCCGCTGGCTCGGCTTCCAGTGGGACGGGCCGGTCCACTACGCCTCCGACTACTTCGAGCAGCTCTACCGCTGGGCGCTCGACCTGATCCGCGCGGGCAAGGCCTACGTCGACTCGCAGAGCGTCGAGGAGCTCCGCGAGGGCCGCGGCTCCTTCCACCAGGAGGGGCGGGTGAGCCCCTACCGCGAGCGCTCGATCGAGGAGAACCTCGACCTCTTCCAGCGGATGCGCGCCGGCGAGTTCGACGAGGGCGCCCACGTCCTCCGCGCGAAGATCGACATGGCGTCGAAGGACGTCAAGCTCCGCGATCCGCTGATGTACCGGATCCGCAAGGTCGCCCACCACCGCACCGGCTCCGAGTGGCCGATCTACCCGATGTACGACTGGGCCCACGGCCAGTCCGACGCGATCGAGGAGATCACCCACTCGATCTGCACCCTCGAGTTCCAGAACCACCGGCCGCTCTACGACTGGTTCCTCGACACCCTGGGGATCTCGCCGCGGCCCTACCAGACCGAGTTCGGCAAGCTCAACCTCACCTACACCGTGCTCTCGAAGCGCCGCCTCCTCCGCCTGGTCAACGAGGGCCGGGTGAGCGGCTGGGACGACCCGCGGATGCCCACCCTCGCCGGCATGCGCCGTCGCGGGATCACGCCGTCGGCGCTGCGGGCCTTCTGCGAGCGGGTCGGCGTCTCCAAGCACGACGGCGCCGTCGACATCTCGCTCCTCGAGTACTACATCCGCGAGGACCTCGACGCGACGACGCGCCGGGTCCTCGCGGTCCTGCGGCCGCTCAAGGTCGTCCTCGTCAACCTCCCGGAGGACGCGGCGATCGAGGTCTCCGCGCCCTACCACCCCAGCGACGAGGCCTTCGGCGCCCGCACCCTGACGGTCACCCGCGAGCTCTACATCGAGCGCGACGACTTCATGGAGGACCCGCCGAAGAAGTACTTCCGCCTCGCACCTGGCCGTGAGGTCAGGCTCCGCTACGCGGCGATCATCCGCTGCGTCGAGGTGATCAAGGACGAGGCCGGCGAGGTCGTCGAGCTCCGCTGCACCTGGGATCCCGAGACCCTGGGGGCGCACCCGCCCGACGGCCGCAAGGTCAAGGGGACGATCCACTGGGTCTCGGCGAGCCAGGGGCTCGACGCCGAGGTCCGCCTCTACGATCGCCTCTACACCGTCGAGGATCCGATGGGCCACGACGGCGACTTCACCGAGGTCCTCAACCCGGACTCGCTCGTCACCCTCCGCGGCTGCAAGGTCGAGCCGAGCCTGGGCGACGCGCCGGTCGGCGATCGGGTGCAGTTCGAGCGGGCGGGCTACTTCTGCGTCGACCCCGACTCCCGGCCGGGGGCGGCGGTCTTCAACCGGACGATCGCGCTCAAGGACTCCTGGGCGAAGATCGCCGCCAAGAAGTAGGCCGCGCGGCCGCTGCGTTCGCGGAGGCGGCGTCCAGGCGGGCGCAGAAGATGCGCAAGGGCTCCGCGCGCCCCGCTCGCTAGCCTGGGCGGGTGACCTTCGTTCGCCCGCGGCTCTCCCGGCGCGGCCTCGGCCGCCTCGTCCTCGCCACCACCTTCCTCGTCATCGGCCTCGGCGCCTGCTCGGGTGACGACAGCGCGAGCACCGACTCGTCGACCTCGACGAGCACCGGCGAGCCCCCCGAGTGCTTCGAGGCGATCGTCTTCGACATCGACGAGACCCTGACGATCTCGAACGACGAGTGGGAGAAGCAGAAGAAGGACGGCACCTACGACCCGCTCGCCCGCGAGGCCGCGACCGAGCTGGTCCGGGCCTACGCCGATCGCGGCTACTACATCGTCTACCTGACCGCGCGCTCGAAGACCTGGGTGCTCGAGGGCACCGGCGAGACCTCCCCCGACGCGACCCACCGCTGGCTGGTCGAGCACCAATTCCCGATCGACGACGGGCGCTCGCGCCTGATCATGTCGGAGACGATCGTCTCCGGCGACGCCGCCCAGGCCTACAAGGCGACGTCCCTGATGGAGATGCAGGGCGAGGGCCTGAGCTTCCTCAGCGCCTACGGCAACGCGACCACCGACATCGGCGCCTACGCCGAGGCGATGATCCCGAAGGACGTCACCTTCATCATCGGCGTGCACGCCGGCGAGGAGGGGACGGTGGCGATCGTCGGCGAGAGCTGGAAGCCGCAGCTCGACAACTACATGCCGACCGTGATGATGGCCTGCGCGATGTGAGCGGCGAGCCGCGGCAGAACTTGCGGAGATCCGCGGCCCGCAGCGCGCCTCGCTTCCCTACAATCGCCGCGTGCTCCGGCGACATCCGATCTCGATCTACTTCGCGCTCACCTTCGTGATCTCGTGGGCGGCGATGGCGATCGCCGTCGGCGAAGGCGGCTTCCCGGTGGCGCCGGAGCAGGCGGCGCAGATCGGCGGGGCGGCGCTCCTCGGCCCGACGATCGCCGGGCTCGTGATGACCGGCGTGTGCGGCGGACGGGCGGGCCTCCGCGACCTCCTCGCCCGCCTCCTCCGCTGGCGGGTCGCCGGGCGCTGGTACGCGGTCGCGCTCCTGACCGCGCCGCTCACCGCGTTCGCGGTGCTCATGCTCCTCACGCTCCGCTCGCCCGAGTTCTCGCCGGCGATCCTCAGCGCCCCCGAGCCGCTGACCTTCCTCCTCTCGGGGCTCGCCGCCGGGCTCGCGGTCGGCCTCTTCGAGGAGCTCGGCTGGACCGCCTTCGCGATCCCGCGGATGCTCGCGCGCCGCGGTCCCCTCGGCGTCGGCCTCCTCCTCGGGATCCTCTGGGGGCTCTGGCACCTGCCGATGTTCTGGGAGGCCGACTCCTTCGCCGGCGGCCTCCCGCTGGCGCTCCTCATGGCCCGCCTCTTCGCCTGGCTGCCGCCCTACCGCGCGCTGATGGCCTGGGTCTACGCGGGGTGCGAGAGCCTGCTGGTGGTCGTGCTCATGCACGTCAGCCTGGTCACTAGCCTCATGTGCATCGAGCCCGCGCTCTCGCGTGAGGGGGTGCTGACCTATGTGCTGGTGCGGGGAGCGGTGCTCTGGGTGTTGGTTGGCGGGATCGCGGCCGTGCGTCGGCGCGCCCGGTCGCGCCGCTAGCCCCCGCCCGGCAGCCCGAGCCCGGCGAGCGCCGGGTCGTCCGCGGTGAACCCATCGACCCGAAAGACGCCCTGGCCGTGGCTCTTCTCCCAGACGATCGTCCCGCCCTCGTCGACGATGAAGAAGCGGCCCTTCTCGCCCTGGTTGATCAGCGTGGTCCCGTCGGGGAGGCGCTGGGCGCTGCCGACGACCGCGGAGAAGAAGCTCTCGGGGGGATCGGCGATGTACTCCCAGACGGGGAGCTCCGGGCCCCAGGCGGCGCCCTCGCGGGTGTAGGTGCCGTCGGGGGCGAGGGGCGGCGTGATCTCGACGACCGTCGACTCCTCGTGCTCGTCCGGGAGGCCGTTGTTGAAGATCGTCAGGTTGCCGGCGCCGGGGTAGCCGGGCGGGATCCAGCGGGGGTCGTGCTGGTGGTAGAGGTGGCGGCTCTCCAGGGGCGCGGCCTGGTAGGCCGAGGGGTTGCCCCAGCGGTAGAGGAGGTCGCCGCCGCGCCCGGCCTCGCCGCCGCTGTGGCTCGCCGCCTCGGCGCTGGTGGTCGAGTGATCGATGATCCAGATCTCGCTGAAGCGGAGCGGCGAGAGGACGATCTGATCGAGCTCGGGGTGGTAGTCGAGGCCGTTGATGTGGTTCCAGTCGAAGTAGAGCTCGCCGTAGTCGTCGATGAAATTGAGGTCGATGAGCTCGGGGTGATCGGCGACCACGCCGAAGGCCGGGGCCATCGGGTCGCGGTCCTGGATGATGTGATCCCAGACGTGCCACTCCCAGACGACCGCGCCGCTCGCGGGGTCGAGCTCGACCACCGAGTCCGGCCAGAGGCCGCGGCTCATGTCGATCGTCGCCGGGTCGCGGCCGGCCGCCTGCGCCTCCTCCGGGCTCTTGTACTCCCAGGCGATCGTCAGGATGTTGCCGCTCGGGAGGACGAGGAAGTCGTGGTGCTGGCGGTGGGTCTCGTCGGAGTAGACGAGCTCGGAGAGCGGGTCGCCGGCCCACGATTGGCGCTCGAGGAGGCCGCCGACGCCGGCGAAGGCGAAGTCGTTGCCCGCGAGGCCGGCGCGGAGGAGCTCGCCGCCGGGGAGGAGGAGGGCCGCGCTCCCGGGGCGGGTCGCGCTCGTCCACGAGTGGACGACCGCGAGGTCGCGGTCGACGAGGTAGGTCTCGGTCTCGAGGAGCGGCGCGTAGAGGAAGTAGGCCGCCGGCGGCGCGGGCTCGCCGGTGCTCCCGGTGTCCGTCTCGCCGCCGCCGGTCGTCGACGTGGCGCTCGTCTCTGTGGTCTCGGGGCCGCCGCCCGCGCAGGCGGGGGCGAGGGCGAGGGCGGCCGCGGTGACGAGGGCGAGGAGCGAGGCGGAGCGGGGCGCGGGCATCGGCGTTCCGAAGAGCATACTCGCGTCTCGAGGGTCGGCGCCTTCACGGCGCCGGGTCCCCGCCGATCGCGGCGGCGGGCTGCGGGGGCGCTGGACCCCGCGGAGCGGAGCATCGCTCGCTCGCGGGATCGTCCTGCGCCGCGGGCCGGCGGCTGATAGGCTCGTGGGCGATGTCGCGCCTCGCCCTCGTCGCCCCGCTCGCCCTCCTCCTCGCCTGCTTCTCCAACGGAGACGACGGCTCCGGCACCGCGGCGAGCGCGACGAGCGGTGACACGAGCACGAGCACCAGCGCGGCGAGCACGACGAGCGGCGACGCGAGCACCTCCGCGGGCTCGAGCGGGGGAGCGTCGAGTGGTTCGAGCGGCGGCGGCTCATCGGGCGGATCGAGCGGCGCGACGACGAGCGGCGGCGGCTCATCGACCGGCGGGCCGGAGACCAGCGGCGGGGCGACGAGCAGCGGCGGCGAGGCGACGACGACCACCACCGGCGGCATCGACGGCCTCGCGGAGGTCGGTGCGCTGGTGGTCCTCGGCGACTCGATCAGCGACGGCGGCGGCCAGCCGCCCTACTACTACAACCTCCTCCGCGCCGACCTCGAGGCCCACTACGGGCCGATCACCTACGCCAACGCCGCCCAGAGCGGGAGCAAGACCGGCGCGCTCCTCGGCCAGGCGAAGTCGCTGCCGGGCTCGCTGCCGGGGCCGGTGGTCGCGGTGATCACCAGCGGCGGCAACGACATGAAGGCCGCGCTCCCGCAGGTGATCCTCGGGACCGACGGGCCGGTCAAGGCCGAGGTCGCGGCCAACATCGACGCCGCGCTCGGCGAGCTCCTCGCCCCGGGTCGCTTCGGGCCGGGGGTGGAGGTCTTCGTCTTCGAGGGCAACATCTACGACGCGAGCGACGGCATGGGGAACTTCAGCGAGGGCAAGTGCGCCTTCGGCAACGGCCTCCCGCCGATCCCGACCGACGCCTTCTTCGACGCCTGGAACGGGGTGATCGCCGACGCCGTGGAGGCCCGCGGAGAGGCGGCGATCGACATGCACGGCTACTTCTACGACCACGGCTACAACAACCCGCCGAACTGGTACGCGAGCGACTGCACCCACCCGAGCATGCTCGGGCATGATCAGCTCCGGCGCCTCTTCTACGAGGCGATCACCGGCGAGGCGCTGCCCTGAGGGGTCGCGGCGCTAGCTAGAGCGCCTGGACGTAGAGCGAGAAGGGGAAGTTCCCCTGGCCGTCGACGAAGGTCGCGTCCGGGACGTCGATCACGAATTCGTGGGGCCCCGCCTTGACCGCGCCCCACTCGATGATCCGGGTGTCGATCACGTCGCCGGGGCACCAGTTGGAGAAGGACTGCCACTCCTCGTCGCTCCGCGGCGTCGGCCCGTAGATCCCGTTCCCCTGGGTGTTGTACTTGCGGAAGGGCTCGCAGGAGGTCCGCCCCGGCTTGTAGTGGAGGGCGAGCTCGCCGTCGATGTAGACGTAGTGCTCGCGGCGGATGTACTCCTCGCCGCCCTGGTTGGCGCCGTGGTTCGAGGTGATGAGGACGAGCTGGGCGCTCTCGGTGTCCGCCGGCAGCTCGAATTGCACGGTCTTCTTGGTGGTGCCGAGCATGTCGCTGGCGCCGTCCTGGTAGTTGTTGAAGCTCTCGCTGATCGCCAGCGGCAGGAGCGTCGTGAACTCCGGCGAGGTGACGGCGCTGTCGGTGTAGAGGAGGAGCGAGCCGAGCTGGGTGTCGCTCCGACCCGCGCAGCCGGCGACCTCCTTGTTCGCCGCATAGGGCACCCCGAAGATGCTCAGCTCGAACCAGAGGTCGTAGTCCGCGCGGAGCCCGGGGTCGCTCAGGATCGGCACCAGGTTGGGGATCTCGAACTGGAAGGGCACCGTCTTCGGGCTCTTGTTCATGTTCATGAAGGGGGTGATGAAGCGCGCGACCTCGATCCGCTCGACCTCGGCCGGGACGTAGGTGTCTTGGCCCTTGGGGACCAGCGCGAGGTTGACCCCGCCGATCCGATCGTAGTTGTCGCAGAGCGCCCCGACGATCACGCCCATCACCAAGTTGGTCTGGACCTTGGCGAGCATCTCGTCGGTGAAGCGGGTGGCGACCAGCGCGTTGGAGTGGCGGATCACGCCGGGCGGGAGCGGCTCGTCGACGGTCATCGCGTAGCCGTCGTAGAAGACGATGTCCTCCATCACCGGGAAGATCTCGTCCTTGGGCGGCGGCGGCTCGCCGGTGCTGGTGCCGGTGTCGACGCCGGTGCCGGTGCCGGTGCCGGTGCCGGCGGCCGTCGTGCCCGCGTCGCCGCTCGAGTCGGTCGCGGCCGCGCTCGCGCTCGTGGTCTCGGTCGCGGTGGTCGTGGCTTCGCTCGCGCTCGGGTCACCGCCCTGGGGATCCGTGCAGCCGGCGAGGGCGACGAGGAGCGCGAGCGTGGGGGCGAGGCGGCGGCGAACCATCGGCCCAGCGTAGCAGATGGCCGGGCCCCGCTGGCGCCCTTCCCCCGGGATCGCGGGGCGCCGCGGACCGGCCCGCTCGCCGGGCGCTCGCCTCAAGCGGGAGGCGCGTCGTCGCGCGGCCGGAGGACGCAGCCGCCGACGTGGCGGCTCGACCACTTCGCGCGCATCGCCTCGGCGACCTGGTCGAAGGGATAGATCGGCCCGACCCGCGGTCGCAGCCCCCGCTCGTTGACCCAGCCGAGGATCGTCGCGAGCCGCTCCCGGCGGATGCTCGGGTCGCGGTGGGTCGAGATCACGGTCGGGCAGCCGAGGACGTCGAGGCCCTTCATCATGATCAGGTTGGTCGGCAGGACGTTGGCCCGCGGCGCGCCGCGCTGGCCCCGTCCGCGGGCGACGTCGGGGGTCGAGGCCCAGCCGACGATCAGGAAGCGGGCGCCGAAGCGGACGCAGCGGAGGCTCTCGAGCGAGATGTCGCCGCCGACGCCGTCGTAGACCACGTCGACGCCGCGCCCCCCGGTCAGCGCCTTGACCTCGTCGCGGAAGCGGCGGACGCCGGGGCCGCCCTCGGGGTCGGCGATCGCCAGGACGTGGTCCGCGCCCTCCTCCTTGACCGCCGCGAGCTTGGCGGGCGAGCGGCCGGTGGCGATCACCGTCGCCCCGAGCGTCTTGGCGACGTGGACCGCGGCGAGCCCGGTCGAGCCCGAGGCGCCGTGGATCAGGACGGTCTCGCCGGCCTGGAGGCGGCCGCGGGCGACCAGGCAGTGGTAGGCGGTCTCGTAGTTGCCGAGGAGGTTGGCGCCCTGGTCAAACGAGAGGCAGGCGGGGAGGGGGATCAGCGCGGCCTCGGGGGCGACCGCGTAGGTGGCGAAGCCGCCGTAGCCCTGGTACGCGCCGATCGAGCGCGGGCCGGTGAGGAAGCCGTCGGCGATCACCGGATCGCCGAGCTCGACGCGGCTGACCGAAGGGCCAGCCCAGACGACGCGGCCGCTGAACTCGAGCCCCGGCGTGTAGGGCGGCGCCGGCATGTGCTGGTACTGGCCGCTGGTCATCAGGAGATCGACCCAGCCGACGGCGGCGCTCTCGACCGCGATCACGACGTCGGTGGGCGCGAGCGCGGTGACGTCGGGGAAGGGCTGGACCTCGATCGCGAGGGCGTTGTCGATCGCGTCGGCGGGGTCGTCGGCGAAGCGCTGGACGACCACGCGTCGACCGGGAGGGAGAGGGGTGAGTGCTGGCCGCGCGCGATCCAAGGGACGCGCATCGTAGCCCAGGAGCTCACTCGACGATGACCTCAAACGCGCACTTGTTCGGCTCTCCGAGGACCAGCCAGACGATCGCCGCGGAGCACGAGCCCGATCGACCTCAGCCCTTGCGCCCCGGCAGCGGCACGCTCGCGCCGGCGATCCGCCCGCGCACGAGCCCGTCGGCGTTGACCGGCGGCGAGCGCCCGGGGCGGAGGCGGAGGGTCTCGCGAGAGTAACGCTCGACCGCCTCGGCGCGGGCGCTCGCGGTCGGCTCGATCCGCGCGAGGGCGGCGCTGTCGAGGCTCGCGCGGGCCTCGGAGACGGCGCCGCGCAGGCGATCGGCGATCGTCTCGGCGGCGCCGATCCGGAAGGCCTCGTGCCAGTCGCGGGGCTGGCCGGCGCCGTGGGTCGCCGAGAGCCACTCGAGGCGGGGGACCAGCCACTCCCAGAGGGCGAGGATCGCCGCGCGGTCGCTCGCCCGCCCGGCGACCAGGAGGTGGGTCTTGCCGCCGATCTCCGCGGTGTAGGCCCGGCAGCCGTTGGCCTCGGCGAGGCCGGCCGCGAGCGCGCCCTTCCAGCGGCGGAGGCGACGGGCGACCTCGAGGGGCTCGTCGCGGCCGTCGGTGATCGGGTCGGCCTCGGCCTCGGCCTCGGCGGCGAGGAGGCCCTCGAGGCGGTGGCGCTCGATCAGCTCCTGGGCGCGGGCGGCCGCGAGCGCGGCCTCGTGGACGTTCGGCGAGGTCGCCAGCGCGAGGAGCTTGCGGACCCGGTCGAGGACGGCGGCGCTGTCTCGCATCGCCCCTCGACCTAGCCGCGGGCCTTGATGATCAGGTACTCGAGGGGCGCGTCGTCGCGGAGGTTGCGGAGCTCCAGGACCTCGCCGAGCGCGAGGAAGACGACGTCGCCGGGGCCGAGGGGGCGGGGCTCGCCGCCGACCCGCGCCTCGCCCTCGCCGGCGATCCCGACGACGATCTCGGGGAACGCCTGCTGGACGTGGCGACCGACGCTGCCGCCGGGATCGAGGGTGCAGGCGAGGACCGCGGTGAAGGGGGGCGCGGGGGTCCGGCCGAGGAGGTCCCAGACCCGGACCACGCCGACTCCGCCGAAGAGCGCGGCCCGCTCGCTCGGCGGGCCCTTGTCCTTGAGATCCATGGGCGGGAGGCTAACACGCCCCCTCGCCGCCGCAGCAGCCCGCCGGGGCCTCGCCGCCCGGGCGCCGGGCGTAGTCGATCACCCGCCCGCGGGTGTCGCAGGTGATCTCGCAGCAGGCGGCGAGCATCGCCCGCAGGCGGGCGCGGCCCCGCTGCACCCGCGACTTCATCCCCGAGAGCGAGATCCCGAGGAGCTCGGCCGCGTCCTTCTGGGTGATCCCCTCGAGCTCGGTCAGGGTCAGCGCCTCGCGGTAGGGCGAGGGGAGGGCGGCGACGAAGTGGGCGAGCTGGGCCGCGAGCTCGCGAGCGGCGTCGCCGTCGTCGTCGAGGGTCGACGCCGCGTCGGCCGATTCGACCTCCTCGGCCGCGTCCGCGGCGATCGGCGGCCGCCGGGCGAGGGCGCGGTGGTGATCGATGATCGCGCTCCGGGCGACCTGGTAGACCCAGGGCCCGAAGCGCTGGTCGTCGCGGAGCTGGTCGAGCCCCCGCTGGATCCGGACGAAGATGTCCTGAAGGACATCATCGACGTCGGCGTCGGCGACCCGGCGGGCGACGAAGGGGCGGAGGCGGGCCGCGAGCTCGCGCCAGGCCCCGCGGAGCGCCGGCTCGATCACCCGGCGTCCCCCGGCCGCCGGGCCTCGATGATCGCCGAGACGATGAAGTCCTCGGCGCCGGAGCCCGGCAGCCACTCGCGGATGAACTCGCGGCTCTCGGGCTTGAGCGTGATCCGGATGTCGACGAAGCCGGCGTCCTCGAGGAGCCCGGTCAGCGCGTCGACGCCGATCGCCCCGGCCGCGCAGGCGGCGTGGGCGAGCGCCTGGCTTCGCAGCGCCTCGGGGAGCTCGGCGGTGGCGACCACGTCGGAGATCGCCAGGCGCCCGCCGGGCCTGAGCACCCGGAAGGCGTCGTGGAAGACCGCGGCTTTGTCGGGCGAGAGGTTGATGACGCAGTTCGAGAGGATCACGTCGACCCGGCCGTCGCCGACCGGCAGGTGCTCGATCTCGCCGAGGCGGAACTCGACGTTGTCGGCCCCGAGCTTGCGGGCGTTCGCCCGCGCCTTGCTCACCATGTCGGGGGTCATGTCGACGCCGATCACCCGGCCGCTGGGGCCGACCTGGCGGGCGGCGAGGAAGGAGTCGAAGCCGCCGCCGCTGCCGAGGTCGACGACCACCTCGCCCGCCTTGAGGGCGGCGATCGCCTGCGGGTTGCCGCAGCCGAGGCCCATGTCGGCGCCCTCGGGGACGGCCGCGATCTCCTCGGCCGAGTAGCCGATCCTGAGGCTGAGGCTGGCGTCGGTGTCGGCGCTGGTCGGCGCGCAGCAGCTCGGGGCGCAGCAGCCGTTCGCGCCGCTGCGGGCGATCTCGGCGTAGTGGTCGCGGACGATCCCGCGGATCGCGTCGTCGTCGCGCTGGCTCGTGTTCTCGGGCTCGTGCTCGTGCTCGTTCATGGTCTCTCTCGACCTCCAGACCCGAAGACGACGGGTCGCCCCGGAGGACGCAGAGAATCTTCGCACGGCCGGCGCGGGCTAGAACACCGACTGGTTGGGATCGCCGTTGACGCCGCCGACGCCGCCCTTGATCCGACTCTTGATCTTCATCCTGCCCTCCCTCGCGCGAAGGACCCTCGCACGTGGACCCGGGGCCGGCAAGCCGGGCCCGGCGCGCTCCCGCTCAGGGGAGGCCGAAGGCGCGGACGAAGTCTTCGCCGCTGACGTGGCAGTCGACGCAGACGTCGGGGACGCCGGAGAACTCGGGCTCGGCGAGGTCGCCGACGAACTCCTCCCAGTACCAGCCGTTCGCCCGCTTCTCCATGATCGCCAGGAAGCGGAGGTCGGTCCCCTCGGCGTCGCCCCAGCCGTCCTTGACGATGATCGAGCCCTCGGGCCAGGCCGTCAGGGTGCCGGTCTCGGCGGCGAGCGCCTGGGCGACGACGTCGTTGATGTAGATGTCGACGAAGTCGCCGTGGGGCGAGCGGGCCGGGGTGAGGGGCATCTCGTAGGCGCCCGGGGGCCGCGCCCAGGTCCGGTACTCGGCGGCCTGGACCGCGTCGAGGAGCGCGCTGCCGGTGCCGCCCGCGTCGCCGCCGTCGCCGCCCTCGCAGGCGCCGAGGGGGAGGGCGAGGAGAGCGCCCAGGAGGGCGCGCGCGGCCGCAGGGGCGAGGCGGGGGCTCATGGACGGCGAGCGTATCACAGCGGCGCGGCCGTCCGCGGCCCGCGCTCGCTCGCGCGCCCGCGACCTTCGCGGTAGAACGCCGCGGTGCCCCGCCGTCCCCCCTCCGCCCGGGCGCTGGCGGTCCAGGTCCTCCGTCAGATCGACCAGCGCCGCGGCTTCTCCAACCGGATCCTCGCCGAGCACCTCGCGGGCTCCGAGCTCGCTCGCCGCGACCGCGGCCTGGTGACCGCGCTGGTCTACGGCGTCCTCCGCCACCGCGGCCGCCTCGACGCGCTCATCGATCGGGTCGCCACGCGGCCGGCGGGGCTCCGCGGCCGCACCCGCGAGCTCCTCCGGGTCGCCGTCTTTGAGCTCCGCGAGCTCGGCCACCCGCCGCACGCGGCGATCTCCGAGGCGACCCGCCTCTGCCGCGAGCTCGAGGGCGGCGGCGGCCTGGCGGCGGCGACCCAGGCGATCCTGTCGACGATCGCCAGCGAGGGCGAGGCCCTCGACGCGGCCCTCGCCGACGGCCGGCCCCTCGACGTCCTCGAGCGCCGCTGGTCGATCCCGCGCTGGCTCGGCGGCCGCTGGATCAAGCGCCTCGGGCCCGAGCGGGCGCTCGCCCGCGGGCGGGTGCTGGCCGAGGCGCCGCCGGTGGAGGTGCGGGTCGACCTCGGGCGGACGAGCGCGGCCGAGGTCGCGGCCGAGCTCCGCGCCCGCGATCCGGCGGCGAGCGTCGAGGTGATCGACGGCCAGCCGCAGGCGCTGCGGATCCGCGGCGGCGGCGATCCGAGCCGCCTCCCGGGCTTCGACGCCGGGCTCTTCTCGGTCCAGGCGCTCGGCTCGCAGCAGCCAGCGCGGATGCTGGGGCCGCGGCCCGGCGAGCGGATCCTCGACGCCTGCGCGGGGATGGGGACCAAGACCCTGCAGATCGCCGAGCTCATGGGCCGGCGCGGGCTCCTGGTCGCCGCCGATCTCAGCGCGGCCCGGGTCGCCGAGCACGCGGCGATCCGTCGGCGCGGCGGCCTCGAGGTCGAGGGCTTTGAGCTGCGCTCGGTGGTCGGCGATCTCTGCGAGGCGACGATCGCCGGGGTCGACGAGGACGCGCCCTTCGACGGCGTGCTGGTCGACGCGCCCTGCACCGGCCTCGGCGACATCGCCCGCCACCCCGAGCTCCGCTGGACCCGGACCTATGACGATATCGGCGAGCGGGCGGCCCTCCAGCGGCGGCTCCTCGAGGCGAGCTGGCCGCGGGTGCGGGCGGGGGGTCGGCTGGTCTATGCGGTTTGCTCGCTCGAGCCCGAGGAGGGGGAGGCGCTGGTCGCCGCGTTTGTCCGTGAGCGCGGGCTCCGGGTCGCGGAGGAGGCGACCTGGACGCCCGAGGAGCACGGCTGCGACGGCTTCTACCTCGCGCGGATCGAGGGTGGCTCCTAGCGAGGAGCGCGGGGCTCAGCGGCTGGTACTAAAGCCGCTGCAGGACTTGTTGATGAAGAGCTCGCGGACGCCCGCGCTGTAGGAGAAGGAGCTGAGCCCTGACCTGCGCTCGTCGACGATCCAGAGCGAGTCACCCTCGCTGCCGCTGACGTTCATCGTCGTGTTGGCGCCGATCGAGTCGCTGCGGCCGCTGCTGTTGCGCGGGTCCCGGCCGTGGAAGAGGAGCACCTTCTGCGGGCAGAGGTTCGTCAGGCGCATCGACACATAGGCTCGACCGGCCGGGGCGGGCGCAGGTCCGGCGCTCGGTGGGGGGGCGGCCGGCCCGGGGTCGGCGTAGCCTGGCGGCCACCCCGAGCTCTGGGCCTCACGCAGGGCCTCGCGGGCGGCGATCTCCGACGTCTTCTCGGTGGTGCAAGAGAGGACGGCGCAGCGCACCAGGTACTCTTCGCGGCGCTCGCAGCCCTTGGCGCCATAGACGCTGACGGCGAAGTTACGCTCCTTGACCGCCTCGACCGCCAGCGACTCCTTCGGGCAGGAGAGGTCGTATGCGGCCCGGCGGCGGACCGTCCTCTCCATGCGGCCGGCGCAGCCGGGGAGGAGGACCAGGACCAGGGAGAGCCATGCCCATCGAGGTACGTGCATCGATGGGAAGGTACCAGGGAGGCGCGCGCGAGTGCGCGCCGCGTGCGAGGGGGATTGCGCGGGCTAGCGGCCAGGAGCGAACGAAATGCGTATGGGTGCCTCTTCGCAGGTTCGAGCGCGGGGAAGGCGGCGCTCGCTCCCACAGCAGGGTTGTCCCGTGAGCCATCGGAGGGCGCTGCTGCGAACTCGACAGGCAGCTCTGCGTAGGGCTGGTATGGCTCAAATGTCGCCACGATGATGGACAGCGTGGAGCCCTGCCCATGCAATACCTCTGCGAACGACGCGATCGCGTCCTGCCTGGGAGCGCCGGGGGCAGAGTTCACTCCAGAGGTCCTCTACCAGCGCATCGACCGGTCTGGGGGGCGCATTGTCGGATATTCGTCATAGAACGTGGCCAGATTCTGATCTGGGCAGCGGTCAGGTCGCTTGTACGCTCGTCAAGGGGCGTGCGGGGCCGCGGGATCGATGGCCTCTAGCCAGACCAGCTCGGCGTGCGCGCTGACCCACACGGCCCCTTCGGTCGGCCCGTCGAAGGGAATTCGCCAGTGGAACTCGGACTCCTCCGGAGCCCAGAGCAGGGCGGTGGCCCCCAACGAGATCTCCGCGTCCTCGCCGAGCTGCTCCCGCGCCAGGGCGAGCGCGCGCTGGCGGTCAACAGCGAGCCGGCAGGCGTGTGCTCGTTGGAAGCAGCGCGCATACGGGCGTGCGGTGAAGATCGTGGCGCCGCAGCCGGCGATGAACCCGTGCCGCCCGCGCTCGGGCTCGAGAACTATGCGTATGCGCCGTGCATCTCGCCGGTCTACGGGATCCGCGTCCTCGACGGGAGCCCGAATAGCCAGGCCGCGGCTGGCGGAGACTAGTGCCCCTTCGGGCTCAGGCGAAACTCGTAGCGGACCTCGACGTTCGCGCCCCCGACCGGCTTCGGGAACTTCCAGCGGCGGATCGCCTTGGCGAAGCAATTGGCGACCTGGGGGTCGGCGACCTTCGACTCGGCGACCGTGGAGACCGGCACGTCGCCGCCCTTGGCGATACCGAACTCGATGACCACGCTCCCGCGCAGGCCCGGGGTCGCGTCGAGGCCCTTTCCGTAGCAGTGGCGGAGCTCGTTGATGTGGGCCTTGACGATCCGCCGGATGATGTCCTTGTCGAGGGGTCCCTTGACCTCGAGCCTGCCCTGCTCGACGGTCGGCGGGCGGGTTGAAGCTGGCCTTGAGGACACCCAGACCTTGGGGGTCATCGTCTCGGCGAGGTCGGGGTCGAAGCGGCGGCCGGGATCGGCGGCCGCGAGCTCGAGCGCGGCTGCGCTCTTCCCATCGCCGAGGAGGGCGAGGACCGCCTCACGTCGGGCGTCGCGGCCGACCGCGCCGCTCGGGCCCTCGCCTTCGAGGGGGGGCGGCTCCTGGGCAGCGGGCGGCGTGGCGTCAGCGTTCGCGCCCCCGGATCCCGACGCGTCGGCGGCGGCCTGGGCCGGGGTCTCTGTCTTCGTGTCCGCGGGGGATCGGGGGATCGCGTCGGCGACGGCCTGGGCCCTCGCGTCCGGGGGGGACGCGTCTCCACCGTCGCAGGCCGCGAGCGCGAGGCCGATGACGCTGATCAGGCCGACGAGCCCGACAGAGACCCTGCCTCGATCGCCGCTCATCGCCCACCTCCGACGAGCCCGGGGTCGAGGATCCCGAGGAGCGGCCCGAGGGCGGCGGCCTCCTCGGCGCTGAAGGTCTTCGGGGCGGCCGACGCGAAGAGGATGTCGCCGAAGCCCCTGCGGCTCCGCTTCTGATCCTGGAAGGTCTGGACGACGAGGTCGCCGGCCGGTAGGAGCCCCTCGAGCTCATCGTCGAGCGCGGCCTCGATCGTCGGGCGCCGCGTGTACTCTTTTCCTGGCTTGAGGGGGCGCCGCCACCCCGCGTCGTCGGTGCGGGCGACCGGGATCACCCGCGCGCTGGTGATCGTCCAGACCTCGAGGAGGCGCGGCCCGGATTGGGGAGTGTCGACCTCGGGCTCGAAATAGGGGTAGTAGGGGAGCGGCGTGTCGAAGGAGATCCGGATCGTCTCGGCGGCGATCGTCTTGTCGCTGGCCTTGGCGTCCGCCGGCGGGTCGTAGCGCAGGGCGACGTAATAGAAGCCCATGGCGACGTAGTGCTCGAGCCAGCGCGTGGTCGCGTCGGTGCCGCTGAGCTCGTTGTCGCGGAGCCACTTCGCCAGGCCCTCGGCGTCGCTGGCCGCGAGGACGAAGGCGGTGAAGGAGCCGACCTTCTCGGTCGCCAGGACCTCGACGCCGCCCGACGAGCCGCCGCCGCCGGCCCCCGAGCCGTAGGCATTGCCGACGCCGATGCTCCCGTGGCCGACGGCCGCGAAGGGGAGGCGATCGCGGAGCTTGGTGAAGGGCGTGCGCTGGACCGCGGCGACCTCGGGGCGGGTCGGCGTCGGCACGACGAAGCCGAGGCGCTGGTCCGCCCGCCGAAACGAGACCTCGCGGACGAAGTGCTGGCGCCCGCGGGCCGCGTCGTGGATCAGCAGCACCTTCTCGCGGGCGAGCGAGGGGCGGCGCTCGGGCGAGAGCGCTCGTTGGTAGTAGAAGAGCCCGCAGGCCTCGGCCCGCGGCGCCGCCAGCGGGAGCGCGAGGAGGCAGGCCAGGAGGGCGATCGCGCGGCGAGTTCGGGGTCGCACGGCGCGAGTGTATCAGCGGGATCCGCCCCGGGGGGATCGACGGAGGTTGCCGAAGGCGCGAGTCCCCTTGACAGGACGTCGCCGCATCGACACCGCCGCGCCCATCGACGGCTCGATCGACGTCGTGTGCGAGGCCGAGCCCGAGGTCGGCATGTCCAACCCGGTGGTCGAGTGGAAGAAGAGCACCAGGTCCTGGAGTTGCTAAAGGTTACGGGCGCTCAGCACTCGGGTTGTCTGGATGCCGTCTCGCCGGCATCCTGCCCGCATGCGCGCCCTCGCCTTCGCTTGCATCGCCGCCTCGCTCGCCGGCTGCGCCCGTGTCGCCGCGCCCGTCCCCGCTCCGCCTGCGCCGGTCGCTGGCGCCGAGCCTCCCGCCGCGGCAGACCCAGAGCTCGCGCCGCAGCGGATCGCCTTCGCTCACGCCCTCCCCGCGTTCCTCGATCCGGAGCGGCGCGCCAGGCTCGAGGCGGCCTTCCCGGCGATCGACGCGTACCTGCAGCAGACCGTCGCACGCGACGACCTCGTCGGCCTCGCGGCGGGCATCGTCATCGACGGCGAGCTCGCGTGGTTCCGCGGCTACGGCCACCGTGATCGCGAGCGCGGGCTCCCGGTCGAGCGCGACACCGTCTTCGGCATCGGCTCGATCACCAAGACCTTCACCGCGCTCGCCGCCCTACGCCTGCGCGACGAGGGCCGCCTCGACCTCGACCGCCCCGCCTCGACCTACTTCCCTGCCCTCGACGGGCTCGTCTATCCGACCGCCGACAGCCCGCGGCTCTCGATCCGCCACATCCTCACCCACACCGCCGGGCTCCCGCGGAGCGGCGACTTCGGCGAGGATCAGGGCCATCCGCCGCTCCGCGCCGAGATCCTGGCGTCGCTCGACGGCGCCGTCCTCGACCATCCGCCCGGCCAGCGTCATGTCTACTCCAACCTCGGCTTTCAGCTCCTCGGCTTCCTCGTCGGCGAGGTCACGGGCGTAGGTCACCGCGCCTACATCGGCGACGCGCTGCTCGCCCCGCTCGGCATGAACCACACCGTGTGGGTCCCCGAAGATGTCCCTGAAGACAGGATCGCACTCCCCTACAAGCGCGAGTCGGACCAGTGGCAGGTGCGCCCGCACTGGCGCTTCGGCGACGCCGACGCCTCGGGCGCGCTCTTCTCGAGCGTCGAGGACCTCGCGCGCTTCGCCGCCTTCAACCTCGCCGCCTGGCCCGCGCGCGACGAGCCCGAGGCCGGTCCGCTGCGGCGGGCCACCCTCCGTGAGGCGCACACCCTCGGCTCGTTCGTCAGCTTCCGGGCCGAGTCGGTGCGCGACGCCCCCGCGCGCGGCCGCCACGAGGGGATCGGCCTCGGCTTCGTCATTCAGGGCAACTGTCGCCATGACCACATCGTCATGCACAGCGGCAAGACCCCGACCTATCGCGCCTCGCTGCACATGCTGCCGAACCACGGCGTCGCCGTGATCCTGCTGACCAACGTCGGCGCGGTCGACGGCCTCGCGCTGCCGGGCGACGGCCTCGCGGTCCTCGACCTCCTCGCCGACACCGGCGCCCTTGAGCCCCGCGCGCCCGCGCCCGCCGACGCCCTCCTCGCCGCCGCGGGCGACCTCGGCGCGCTCGTGGGTCGCTGGGACGACGCCGCCTACGAGCGGCGCTTCTCCGGCCCATTCCGCGCCTCGCACCCCGCTCCCGCCTTCGCCTCGTGGCTCTCCCCGTGGCGCGCGCTCGTCGGCGCCTGTCGCGATCCTCGCGTCCTCACGCTCAGGAATTCGCGGAGCGGCACGCTCGAACTCGCCTGCGATCGCGGCGGGCTCCGCATCGACCTGGCCGTCGTCCCGGGGGCCGATGGCACGATCGCCTCCCTCAACCTCCACGGCGCCACCGGGCTCGACCCCGCCCCGGAGCTCTCCCGGGCGGGCGAGCGCGCGCTGAAGCTGCTAGCTCGCTGGAACGAGCGCGAATTCCGGGGCCTCTTCACCGCCGACGCCGACGGCGAAGCGATCCGCCGCGTCCTCGCCGACGCCGCTCTGAAGTACGGCCGCTGCCGGCTCGGGCCGCCCCACCTCGTCGGCCTGCGCGCGGCTGGCTTCGCGCTGGAGTGCGAGCGCGGCGCCCCGTACCTGGACGTCGGGAATTCGGAGATCGAGCCGGCGAAGCTCCGGTGGATCGAGCTCCGCGAGGAACACCGCGGCCCCTGCCGTTGATCCCCCGTCCGCGACCCTTGGCAGCGGCCTCCGCCCCCCCGGGGGGCATTGACCGCAGTCGCCGAGGACGCAATTGGGCCGCTAGCGACCCGCCGCCTCGGTGGCCTCGCTCATCAGAAAGAGGCCGCCATAGTAGATCACTGCGTTCACCAGACCATAGTAGGGAATGCGCATATCTGTCAGAAACTCGACCGCGACCTGAAAGTCTGTGCAAAAGAAGAGGAACATGCCCGCTGACGCGAGGAGGGACCATCGCGTCCGGCGCTGCGCCCAGCTCGTGATCGACAGCGACAACGCCAGCGCGATGGGGACGAGGTAGACGCCCACCAGCACCCGAAAGAGGGGATCCATCGCGGGGTAGAGGAAGCGGACGTACAAGAAGATGGCGAGCGCGAAGGCGAAGAGGGCGGGGACGACGACGCTCCCGACGCGGTCTCGCCGCAGCTCCACATGCCGGTAGAAGTTGTGCGCGTTGAGCAGGTGCACGACGAGGAAGGCGGCCATCCCCGCCGGGAAGTAGAGCGGCAGCAGAACATCCGCCACCATCACGCCCCACAGCGTCCGCCGGAGCAGCCGCGCGTACGTGGATGTCCCCCGGGCGATAGCGAAGAGGAGCGGGAGCAGCACGAGGACGCGGAGGGCGATATTGATGGGCGTGTAGGAGGGGGCGCCCTTGAAGAAGCTGTCGACCCCGGCGATGAGCAGGGCGACGCCGACGTAGAGTAGATAGGGCATGCGTGCTCCGAGCGGATCGACAACCTAGAGCGGAAGTTCGGAGATGTGGAGGGGCGTTCGAGGCAGCGTGCGGGGGATGGTACCGCTCGGCATCATGCGCGCCAAGAGCGGCTTCCCGGCCTTTGCGTCGACTCCCCTCGTCGCCCGGGCGAGGTGCGGTGGCATCGACCGCGTCCGCCGACGACGCGAGCCCCTCAGAGACCGAAGCGCTCGACGATCCGCTCGTTGCGCTCGAGCGCCGCGTCGCGCGCGGGCCCGGGTGGGAGGGCGTGCGCCAGCTCGGTCCATGCGAGCGGTCGCTCGAAGGTGTCGACGAGCGCCTCCAGGCAGAAGTCGAGCTCGACCAGGTCGACGCTCGGCGGGACCGCGATGAAGGCGTAGAAGGCGGGGAGCGCCTTCGTGTCCGGGTCGGCGGCCTCGCGGTCCCGGAGGCGGCGCTTGGGGTTGGTGCGGTCGCTGAGCTCCCCGTCGAGCGTGCGGACGATCGAGCGCAGGAGGTCGATCTCGGCCTCGCCCGGGTTTGGGCCGTCGACCGTGAAGCTCCGCCACTCGGCGCGCTCGATCGTCGCCAGCGCCCGGAAGATCGGCACGTCCGGTCGGCGCTGGTCGGAGCTCGAGGCCTCGCTCGGCTCGCGGAGATCGGTGGTGTCGAGGACCACGAGGTCGCGGTAGCGCTCGCGCTTGCGGGGGCCGACGATCGAGAGGACCCGCGCGCTCACCGGCCCCCGGCGCTCGCCCCAGAGATCGGCGCCGCCCTCGTCGAAGCGGATCTTGCAGCGGCCGAAGGGGTAGTCGAGGGGTCCCTGGTCGCCGGGGTCGAGGGAGAGGTCGAGCCGCGCGGCGACCTCGCGCACCCAGCTCCACTCGCCGGCGATCGCCGCCTCGCTCATCAGGGCCCACGCGTGGGGGCCGGCGGGATCACGCTCGACGAGGCGTCGCCGACAGGCGGCCGCCTCGGCGAAGCGTTGGTGGCTCCGGAGGAGGTCGGCGAGGCGCGCGAGCGCGGGGTCGGGATCGGGACCGGGGCCGAGCTCGATGAGCGCGCGGAGCGTGGCGATCGCCGCGTCGACGTCGCCGGCCGCCTCGTGGGCGCTTGCGAGGATCCAGAGCGCGCGGGGCTCGTCGAATTCGCGGAGGCGCTCGGCGTAGATCCGGGCGCCCGCGGGGTCGCCCACCTCGAGGAGGAGGCGCGTCGCCTCGACGAGCGCCTCCGGGGATCCGCCCTCGCGGTCGATGAGGGCGGTGATCGAGGCGAGCGCGTGGGCCCCGTAGCCGGCCGCCCGCAGCGCGCGGGCCTCCGCGCTCACCAGCGCGACGTCGTCGGGGGCGCGCGCGCGGGCGCGACCGATCACCTCGAGCGCGGCCTCGGGGTCGCCGCTGGGGTCGAGCGTGGCGAGGAGCGCGTCGGCGTCGACCGGCGCGTCGTCGTCGTTGGCCGTCGCGCTCGGCCGGGTGAGCTCGGGGAGCGGCGGCGGCACCCGGAGCTGGGCGGCGAGCCGCCGGGCGTCGCCGAGGGCGAGCGCGGCGATTCGCCAGCTCCCGCGGGCGGCGGCCATCTCCGCCGCGATGATCGCGTGCTGGCAGGCGCCGGAGAGCGCCCCGTTGGTGTCGAGCCGGGCGTAGATCTCGCGGAGCCTGCGGCCGAGCGCGAGGTCATTGTCGACGAGCCCGCCGCGGACCAGCCCGAGCGTCGCCCGCACCCAGCCCTCGTAGCGGTAGGGGGCCCCGGCGATCGTTTCGAAGGCCGGCAGCTCGGCGGCGGCCTCGGCGTAGGCCTCGATCCCGACGAGCGCCCGGGCGCGGAGGATCCGGGTGCTGATCGCCTCGTCGGCGTCGCCGAGGCGCTCGAGCGCCTCCTCGAAGCGACCGAGCCGGATCAGCGGCTCCGCCTCGGTTTGGGCCAGAGCCTCGCTGCGGTCGATGCCAGCGGCGGTCGCGGCCGCGTTTTGCCCGCGGACGAAGGCCACCGACTCCTCGTAGCGTCCGGCGTCGTTCAGCGCGTCAGCATACTCGGCGGAGATGCAGGCGTAGCAGGGCCAGCTCGGGTCGATCCGCGCGAGGGTCTCGCGGGCGGCGGCGAGGCGCTCCTCGACGTAGCCGGGGCCGTCGATCCGGCCGAAGCAGCCGGCGAAGTCCTGGGTGACGCAGACGCTCTGGGGGCAGCCGCGGGTCTCCTCGCGGCTCGCGAATTCGAGGAGCGAGGTCGCCTCGTGGAGGCATTCGCTGACGTCGTGACGGTGGAAGGCCCGGCTCTGGAGGTGCCAGTGGCGGATGAAGACCTCGACCCACGGGAGCCGCTCGGCCCGCGCGAGCGCGAGCGCCTCGGGGACCAGGGCCTCGACCCGCGCGTCCTCCTCGTCGCAGACCAGGCCCGGGAGGGCGTCGAGGAGCTCGGCGAGGCGATCGCTCCCCGCACGCCGGAGCGCCTTCGTGGTCGTCTCTACCCATCGCCAGATGTCCATGGGGTCAGGTCCTCTGCGCGAGCGCCCACTCGGTGTAGAGCCGCAGCCCGTCCTCGTGCTCGCAATACACCCCGCGGGGGCGATCGCCCTCCTCCCGCGCTCCGAAGTGCTCGAGGAGCGCGCCGGCCACCGACCGACGCTGATCGGGGTGGCGATCGAGCACGGCCAGGGCGCGCGTCGCGTCGAAGCGCACCTCGACCAGGGCCTCGACGAGGTAGCCCAGCTCTCCGTGCTCCGATCGACCCGGGTGCGTGATGCGATGATCGAGGAGGAGCTCCATGAAGCGCGCCACCGGCTCCCGCTCCCACGAGAGCAGGGCGCTCCCCTGGGACGCGAGCCCTCGGCGGAGCTTGTGCTTGAAGAGGCTCATCGTGCTCGGGGACCCGAGGAGCTCGGGGTGCTCGACCAGGCACTCGAGCACGCGCGGCAGCACGTGCTTGACCTCGGCTTCGGTCCCCCAGGAGCGCCAGTCGGCCGCGAAGAACTCCATGCTCCTCACGACCTCGACGGGGATCTCGCGGAGCGGCCCCGAGATCCCGCGCAGCTCCGCCTCGTTGGGGCCGAAGTCGAAGAGCCCGACCTTCGCCGGGTCCGCCAGGCGGTAGGAGGCGAAGGTCTCGTAGAGGGCCTCGATGGCGGCGGCCAGCGCCGGGGAGGGCTCGGTCACGGGCACCGAGGATAGCGCCATCCTCGGCCGCGACGAATGCATGCCCGTCGAGGACTTCGTGGTCAGCGCGTCGCAAGCTTTTCGGTTGTCACGTCGGCGCGCTCGTCCGAGCCTGATTGGCGATGGAGGCGCCCCCCAACGACACGAAGCAGCTCTTCCGCGCCTGCGGGACCTGCTCGCAGACCTTCGCCCACCTCGTCGACCGTGAATTCGGCCACCCGAAGGAGGCGCACGAGCGGGCGCTCACCCGGCTCGCCGGCGGCATCGCCAACCACGGGCACCAGTGCGGGATGCTCTGGGGGACGACGCTCGGCGTCGGCGCCGAGGCGGCCCGTCGGCACGCGGATCGCGACGAGGCGATCGGCCTCGCGCTCGCCGCGAGCCAGCACATCGTCGCCTCCTTCGTCGCCCGCACGTCGACGGTGAAGTGCCGGGAGATCACCGGTCGCAAGCTCGACAGTGTCCTCGGCCTCGTCGCCTTCGCGTTCGACACGCTGCGCAAGGGGATGGACGGGAGCACCTGCTTCGTCCTCGCCGAGGCCTGGACGCCGGAGGCCCTCGCCGCCGCCCACGAGGGCCTGGAGGACGACGCGCCCCGGGCGATCCGGCCGCGGAGCTGCGCCTCCGAGGTCGTGATGAGGATGGGCGGGAGCGACGAGGAGGCCGTGATGGTCGCGGGTTTCGCGGGGGGGCTCGGCCTCAGCGGCGACGCCTGCGGGGCCCTCGGCGCGGCGATCTGGATGAAGGGGCTCGAGTGGTGCAAGGCCCACCCCGGCGAGTCGCCGGGGCTCTGGACCGGCACCGGTGACAAGCGCACGCTGGCGATCTTCGAGGAGGCGACCGGCGGTGAGTATGCCTGCCGGGCGATCTGCGGCCGCTCCTTCGCCAGCGCCGACGAGCACGCCGAGTACATCGAGGCCGGCGGCTGCGGCGGGCTCATCGACGCGCTCGCCACCTCGTGATTCGGAGGTGCTCGGCGATCGGGCAGGCTCGCCGCGCGGGCTCGCGCCGCAGGCCGCCGATCCCGGGTCGAGCTTTCTTGGAAGCGGCCGCGATTCGCCCCTTGCTCGCGGCGGCGTCGGCTGCTATCCATGCACCACGATGAAGATGTTCATGCGCCTGCGCGGATGATCCTCCTCGAGTGAGCGAGCGGCGGCGCCCTGCGGCGTTGTCGTGGTCTCATCGAGGGTGATCGCCACCCGAGTCTCCCTTCCTACAACCTGGAGGGTCGAGCCGTGGTGGTCGTCGCAACGAGCGCTTGAACGGGCTCTGAGGGCGTCCTGTGCGTCCTCGAAGGGTCCCTGCGGGCTCCTTGTGCGTCTCCTCGGCGAGGTCCTCCCTCGACCACCGACGGTCCCATGGGTCGCGGGCGTTCACGCCCCGACGCCGCGAATGGGGTCGACGGGGAGGATCTGTCCATGCCTGCACGATTTGAGAACACTGATCATTCCACCCACACTGTCCATTCCAACCACGCGGCGATCGTCGCGAGCGTCCGCGGGGACGAGCGCGAGGTCGCGGGGGCGCGGCGGGAGGCGATCCTCTTTGTCCGCTACCGCGAGGTGAGCGATCCGGAGCCGGAGTCGGAGCCCCAGGCAGATCCGGAGGTCCAGTCGGACGAGGCCGACGACGCGACGGCGTCGGTGGAGGCGGCCCCGGAGCCGCCGAGCCCGGCGCCAGACGGCGCCTTGCCGGTGTCGATCCGCGAGCTCGCGGCGCTCCTCCGCGGCCTCGGGATCGCGCCCGTCGACGTCGTCCACCGCCGGCGCATGCCGGGTCGCGGGGGAGCGCTCGTCGGCGACGCGAAGCTCGCGGAGCTCGCCGCGGTCGTCGAGGGTCGGCGCCGCCCGGGGGCCCCGGAGCCGCTGGTGGTGGTCGACGGCCAGCTCCGCCCTGGCCAGCGGCGTGCGATCGCGGCGGCGACCGGCGCCGAGGTGATCGATCGCAGCGACGTGATCCTCCGGGTCTTCGCCGCCCGGGCGCGCACCCGGATCGCCCGCTGCGAGGTCGAGCTCGCCCAGATCGCCTACACGCTGCCGCAGATCCGCGACGACGACGTGGCCTCGGACGCGGAGGGCGGCGGCGGCCGGGGAGCGCGGGGGCACACCAACCTCACGCTCCGCAAGGAGCGGCTCCTGGAGCGTCAGGCGAGGATCCGCCGCGACCTCGAGGGGCTGCGCCGGGCCGCCGCCGATCAGCGGGCGCGCCGGGAGGGGCTGCCGCGGGTCGCCCTCGTCGGCTACACGAACGCGGGCAAGTCGTCGTGGATGCGGGCGCTCACCGGCGATGATGTCGGCGTCGACGATCGCCTCTTCGCGACGATCGACACCACGGTCCGCCGCCTCGCCGGGGTCGAGGGGCCGCCGGTGCTGATCGCGGACACCGTCGGCTTCATCCGCGAGCTCCCGCACGGGCTCGTCGAGTCGTTCCGCTCGACGCTCGCCGAGACCCGCGAGGCCGAGCTGATCGTCCATGTCGTCGACGCCGACGATCCGGAGCGGGCGCAGCACATCGAGGTGACCCGCGCGGTGCTCGCGGAGATCGGCGCGGAGGCGCCGACGATCCTGGTCCTGAACAAGGCCGATCGGGTCGCCGCGTCGGCGCGGATCGACCTGCGCGCCCGCCACCCCGAGGCGCTCCTCCTCAGCGCCCACGAGGTCGCCGACGTCGACGCCCTGCGGGCGGCGATCCTCGGCCACGTCGATCGCGGCCTCGTCGCCGCGACGCTCCTCGTCCCCCACGGGGCGGCGTCGCTCCTCGGTGAGCTCTACGCCGAGGCCCGGGTCTCCGCGGCCGAGTTCGTCGACGCGGGGGTTCGGGTGGTGTTGCGGGCCGAGGCCGCGAAGATCGACGCCTGGCGCCGTCGCCTCGCGGACGACTCATCGGCGCCGACGGAGGGCTGAGCCGCAGCGGCGCTCCCGGCCCCGCGGATCGCACGGGCGACGCGGGGTCGGGCGGCGATCTTCGATCTCGAAGCCGGGGAGAAATGGATAGAGGGGTGTCGGGCCGCGACCCGCGCTCACGTGTAGCAGTCGCCGTCGAACCAGAGGGGCACGCCGAAGCTGAGGTCGCAGGTCTTCAGCGTGTCGGGATAGGGCGTGTCGGGGCCGCAGAGCTCGGTGTCGCCGGGCGCGCATTCAAGGCAGCTCGGATCGAGGCAGGGGAACCACACGTGGTGGATGTCGCCGTCGATGAAGAGCTGGCCGCAGTAGCTGACGCCGGCCTCGCCGGGGCCGCAGGCGCGCGCGTCCTCCCGCTCGTCCGGGCTGCAGCTCGGCATGCAGGGGCCCCAGCTGGACTCGGTCATGTCCTCGGCGATCTCGAAGGAGAGGCAGCGGCGGAAGCCGGCGAGCGCGTCCGCGGTCACGCAGGCCTCGTCCGACGGGAAGTCGCAGGGCTCATCGCCGGGGCCGAGCGGCTCGAGCCAGGGATCATAGGCGCCGAGCGGGGTCTCGCAGGCGTCGCCGGTTTCGCCGCCGCTGGAGGAGCCGCCGCTCGATCCATCGGTGCTCGAGGGGCCGCCCGTCGAGCCCGCGCCGGTGGTCGACGTGGCGTCGGCGCTGGTGCTCGAGGAGCCGGAGGAGCCGGAGGAGCCGGCGCTGGTGCTCGAGGTCGAGTCGCTCGTCGCGGTCGCGCCCTCGGAGGTGGTGTTTGGCTTGTCGACGCAGGCGAGGGGGATGAGCGCGAGCAGGGGAATGATGTATGCAGTGTTCGCGAGCGAGCTCAAGGAGAGGCGCATCGGCGCACCCTAGCACGCCGCCGCCAGGGGAGCCCGAGGAGGAGCGCGAGCATCAGGAGCTCGGGGGATCCGCCGCGGGTGACCGCGCAGCCGCTCGTCGCCGGCGGATCCTCGTTCGTCGGTGCGGCCGCGGTGGGCACGCTCGCGGCGTTCGGCGTCGACGCTTGCGCGGGCGGAGCTTCGACCGGCGCGGGCGCAGCGTCCGGCGCGGGCGCAGCGTCGGGCGCGGGCGCAGCGTCGGGCGCGGGCGCAGCGTCGGGCGCGGCCTCGCCGGGGCAGTACACCGCGCGGCTCCAGCCGCGGCAGCGCTCGACCATCCCGGCCGCCTGCGCGTCCTTGTGGCACTGCGGGCTCTTGAAGTCCGGGACCGTGCACTCCAGGCAGGTCAGGTCGACGACCACCGACTTGCAGGGGTCGACGTAGTCCGGGGGCGGCGGGACGTCGGCGTGGGCCGAGAGCGCGGGCGCGAGGAGGGCGAGCGCGACGAGGAGGCGCGTGCGGGTCGTGGCCATCGTCGGGCTACTATGCCGGAGATCGGCGGCGGCGGGGCGGCGCGGCGACGCGCGTCGGCGGGATCGTCCGCTCCCATCGCGGGCGGGGGCGCGCGCGCTGGTTTTTCGGCGGCCGCGCGGCGGTCTCCGAGGAGGTCTCGTAGGCGGCCGGAGAACGGCGGCCGGCGGTGAATCTCGCCGCCTCGAGCGGCGGAGGGGAGGGCGCTCCCGCGCGCTGACATCGCCCGAGGCCGCCGCGATACTCCCGGGCCATGTCACAGGGATTCCCCGCTGTCATCGAGCTCCAACCATCTGTCCTTGAAGACATTCTCAACAGCCTCATCGGCCAGCTCTTCCCGCCGGGGACGACCTTCCCGGATCCGCGGGGGAGCTACGGACCCTACGCGATGACCTCGTCGGTGCGGCTGACGCTGGCTCCTCCCGGGTCGGGCGCGCGGGCCGGGACCAACCTGGTCGGCGTCGGCGTCACGCTCCAGGACACCAGCAGTGGCGACACCGGCGACTACACGATCTACTTCGACGTCCGCGGGGCCGACGGCCGCCTCGAGCTCCACCTCGAGAGCGTCGACAAGAGCCGCTCGCGGCCCCTCGCTCACCTAGCGACCGAGCTCCTCCACCTCGCGCTCGCGGTCCAGGGTCCGCTCCGCTGGGAGCTGCCGGCGGGGATCAAGGCGACCGTGCGGACGGTCCTCGGCGCGCCCGGGCGGGCGCTCCTCTTCGTCTCCTCGGACGCGCTCGCCCAGGCCTTCGGCCTCCACCCGGTGACCAACCCGACGGTGCCGCCGCCGATGGTCCACGCCCTCCCGACCAAGACCCAGGGCGGCGGGATCATCCAGGTCACCCACACCGAGTCGTGGGCGGCGCACCTCGACGAGGCGGCGGTCCGCGGGATGATGACCGAGGCGATCAATGGGATCGGGACGATTCGCAGCGGCGGCCACGAGGTCTCGGTGCGCTCGGCGTCGATCCCCCGGCTGATCGCGGGCGGCCTCGAGGTCGACCTCCGGGTGGCCGTCGACGGCGCCGAGATCACGGTCCGCGGGCCCCTCTACGTCGGCTACTATCTCGAGGCCGCGGAGTCCGACGCCCCCCAGATCCGCCTCAGCTTCAACGCGAGCAAGCTCCAGATCTCGCTGGTCGACGTGATCTCCAGCGTCCTCTACGTCCTCTCGGCCCTGATCCCGCCGCTCCTCATCGCCTCCCTGGTGATGATCCCGGCGGCGCTCGAGACCTGGGTCTTCGGGCCGATCAATCAGAGCCTCGCGCGGGCCGCCAACCAGGCGGTGGCGACCGGCAAGACCGCGCTGATCGGCGAGGCGCTGCGCTTCCTGCCGCCCGGGCTCGGCGACCTCCTCACCCGGATCTGCGTGGTCCGCCTCGACTTCGGGCCGAGCGGCGTGACGATCGGCGCCTGGTACCGGCCGCCGCCGCGCTCGGGGATGACCAAGACCGCGATCAAGATGCCGCTCGAGGTCCACGGGGTCGCGCCGGCGACCTTCATGGTCGGCTGGCGGCGGCCGGGCGATCTCTTCGCCGAGGCGCCGGTCATGCTCGACGGCGGCGGGGTCTTCCTCGGGGGCGGCAGCGGCGGCACCCTGACCCTCGCGCTCGCCTCCTACGCGCCCTTTGAGCGGCCGGCGAGCCTCGCCTCCAAGGTCACGCTGACGGTCCGGGGCGCGGCGCTCGACGGGGTCAAGGCGGTCTTCCTGCGGAGCGGCGTCCACCGGCGGGCGCTGGCGATCACCCGCCAGGAGGCGGGGGTGCTCGCGCTGAGCTGGGATCTCCACGGGGTGCCGGCGGGCCTCTGGGACCTCGAGATCGAGTGGGCGGGGACCCTGAGCAACGGCTCGAGCTACCGCGACACCCTGATCTTCGACAACCAGGTCCGGACCTACGTCGCCGCGCCCGAGGTCTCGGCGGACCTCCGGCCGGTCCGCGCCCTCACCCACCGCGGCGAGCTCGAGATCCTCCAGCTCGCCGACGGTCGGCTGACGCCGGTCTCGGAGCTCGGCGCGCTCCGTGAGCGCCTCCGCGAGCGGCCGCCGGTGATGGTCGACGTGGTCGAGGTCGAGGCGCCGCTCGGGCCCGCGCTCGAGGGGGAGCTCCGCCTCGGGGTCGAGGTGGCCGGCGAGGGCGAATTTGTGGTCGACGGGGGCGCCCTCGGTCGGCTGCGGGTGCGGAGCGCGGTCGCCGACGAGGGGGCCGCGCTCGACGGGGTGGAGGCGGCGCTCGCCGACCTCCCGCGCCACGAGCTCGGCTGAGGCCGGCGGCGAGCGTCGCCGTCGGCCTCGACAATGGGGCTGGCGGCGGCGCGGACCGTGGGCGTCAAAAAAATATCAACATAGTCTTGACTGCCACCATTTCGTGCTGTACACCTCCTGACACACGAGGTTCATGATGTCGCGGAGCGCATATTCGTACTACGGGTCCTATCGCAGCTTGCCCCTGGCGGGCCTGCTCCCCGTGGTCTGCGCGCCGCTACCTCCACCGCGGCCGCTCGTTGGCCTACCTCGTCGCTAAACGGCGCTACGAGGCCATCGAGCGGGGGCGGGTCCAGGTGGGCTTCGCCCCCGCGGCGCTTCGGGAGCGCGCGTAGGCGCGCGTCCCGGCCGCTGCAGACCGAGGAGAGCGTCCTTCAGGGGAGCGCGCCGGCGGGCGCGCGGAGGTGTGATGATTCACGCCTCGGGTCCCTGTGCTGAGTCTAAAATCAGCACAGTACGGGATCTCTACGCACTTCGTCGAATGCCCATTCGGCGAACCTTCCCCGCAGGACGCCAAATTGGTGTGGCAGCGCTCTGTAAAAGCGCGGTGCTTCGGCACATGGGGGTTCGACTCCCTCCCTGCGGATCATCGACATCGCTGGCGTCCACGCGCCAGCCGGCCGCCCTCCGCCGGATGACGACGCTTCACGTCATCCCGGCGCAGGGCGGGCCGCGACGCCCGGCGAGCCCGGGGTCGCAGGACGCCCCGCGGACGCGGGAGCGGGCTCGATCGGAGCGGCGCAATCCGTCAGCGCCGCGCGGTCGGAGGGACGCGGAGGGGAGGGACCGCGTCCAGGGGGCCGGAGGGCCCGCGGATCAGAGGTGAGGTGCGCCCGGCGTCGCCGGGCACGACGAGATGTGGCGCAGTCTGGTGAGCGCGCCGGTCTGGGGGACCGGAGGCCGCGGGTTCAAATCCCGCCATCTCGAACACGCGAGGGCCCGCGGCGCGGGCCGAGGGAGAGCTACGGGCTGTGGCGCAGTTTGGTCAGCGCGCTCGCTTCGGGTGCGAGAGGTCGGAGGTTCGAATCCTCCCAGCCCGATCTTGTGAAGGAACGACGAGGAAGAGAGATCCACGGGCTGTGGCGCAGTTTGGTCAGCGCGCTCGCCTTGGGAGCGAGAGGACGGAGGTTCGAATCCTCCCGGCCCGAACTTGAGATGGACATGATGATGTGTCGGGGTGTGGCGCAGTCTGGATAGCGTCCGGTCTTGGGGACTGGAGGTCGCGGGTTCGAATCCCGTCATCCCGAACGAGCGAACGAGCGAACGAGCGAACGAGCGAATGCCCGCGCCGCGGGCAAGACGGGACGTAGCGCAGCCTGGTCAGCGTGCCGGTCTGGGAGACCGGAGGTCGTGGGTTCGAATCCCGCCGTCCCGAACGAGGAGGAGAAGAGCAGAGCAGAGCGAGCAGCGAGCGAGACCCGCGGGGGTGGGCGAATTGGTAGAGCTGCCCGGCTGAGTACCGGGAGGCCGAGAGGCGATGAGGGTTCGAGTCCCTCCCCCCGCATCGATGAGCGAGGAAGAAGACGCCGGAGTGGGCAAATTTGGGAGAGCCGCTCGGTCGAGAGCCGAGAGCCCGAGAGGGAGTGGGGGTTCGAGTCCCCCCTCCGGCAACACATGAGCGCGACGCAGCGAGGCGCGGAGACCCGCGGGGGTGGGCAAAGAGGCAAAGCCGCCTGGCGCAGATCCAGGAGGGCCGAGAGGCGTTGAGGGTTCGAATCCCTCTCCCCGCATCGACGAAGGAAGAGGGACGAGGGACAAACGACGCGCCCGACGAGGGCGCGACGTTGGAGCGGGCGAGCGGCTCTGGCGAGCCGTGAAGATCACGCGGGGGTGGGCAAATTGGTAAAGCCGGCCGGCTCAAACCCGGAGGGCCGAGAGGCGTTGAGGGTTCGATCCCCTCTCCCCGCATCTCCGCGCCGCGGCGCCGCGGCGCCGCGGCGTGGCGGCGTGGCGGCGTCGCTACGAGGGCGGGGAGCGGCGTTCGCGGGCCGCGGGGGCGCCTCGCGGGCAGGGGTCCGCGCTGGCGAGGCCCGCTGGATGTGAGGAGAGCCCCGGGTGCGGCGACGATCGGGGCTAGGCAGCCGATCGCGCGCGCGCCATCCTGGGCTGCCCATGCCCTCGCCTGGCCTCTCCCGTCGTGGCGCCGAGTCTCCGGCATCGCCGATCCGCCGCCTCATGCCGTACGCGGAGGCCGCTCGCGCGCGCGGTGTCCACGTCCACCACCTCAACATCGGCCAGCCCGACCTGCCGACGGTCGCGCCGATGCTCCAGGCCTACCGCTCCTTCGATCACCCGGTCGTCGCCTACGCCCCCTCCGAGGGCTTCCTCGACTACCGCCAGGCGCTCGCCGGCTACTACAACCGGCTCGGGGTCGCCGGCGATCCGATCCGCGCCGATCAGATCCTGGTGACGGTCGGCGGCTCGGAGGCGCTCCTCTTCGCGATCGCGGCGACCTGCGACCCCGAGGACAAGATCCTCGTCGTCGAGCCCTACTACACCAACTACCGCGGCTTCGCCCACATGCTCGGGGTCGAGGTCGTGCCGGTGACCACCCACGCGAGCGAGGGCTTCAAGCTGCCGGCCGAGCGGGTGCGCGCGGCGATCGGCCCCGGCGTGCGGGCGCTGGTGGTGCCGACCCCGGGGAACCCGACCGGGATGGTCCTGAGCCACGCCGAGCTCGCCGAGCTCGGTCAGGTCTGCGTCGACCACGGGATCTTCTTCATCGTCGACGAGGTCTACCGCGAGTTCGTCTACCCCGAAGACGGCGACGCCTCGGCGGTCGCCCCGAGCGTCCTCGAGGTCCCGGACCTCGAGGGCCACGCGGTCGTGATCGACTCGGTCTCAAAGCGCTACTCCGGCTGCGGCGCGCGGATCGGCTGCCTGGTCACCCGCAACCGCGAGCTCTACGCCGCCTGCCTCCGCTTCGCCCAGGCCCGCCTCTCGCCGCCGACCGTCGACCAGGTCGCGGCCGCGGCCGCGCTGCGGACCCCGCACGAGGACATGCGGGCGATGATCGACGCCTACCGGGCGCGCCGCGACCTCCTCGTCGCCGGCCTCAACGCGATCCCCGGGGTCTCGTGCCCGACCCCGGAGGGCGCCTTCTACCTGATCGCCGACCTGCCGGTCGCGGACGCCGAGGACTTTTGCATCTTCCTCCTCCGCGAATTCGACCTCGAGGGCGAGACCCTGATGATGGCGCCGGCCGAGGGCTTCTACGCGACCCCCGGCGAGGGGCGGAACCAGGTCCGCCTCGCCTACGTGCTCGACCGGCCGAAGCTCGCGCGCTGCCTCGAGATCCTCCGGGCCGGCCTCGCGGCCTACGCCGCGCGCGCTCCCGCGCCGCGGGCATCGATGAGCTGACCGAAAGGTCAGGTTGATGTTCGGGGCCGCGCGAGGCCAGGTCCTCCGGCGCCCGGGCCGTGTAGACTTCCACGGGGGGAGCCTCTACGCTCCCCCGCATGGTGATTTCTGGGTTTGGCAGGTGGTTTGGTCTCCTTGGTCTCCTGGCGATCGTCGGCGGCTGCGGCGATGACGGCGAGCCGACGACGAGCTTCGGGACGAGCGCGACGACGACGACGACGACCGGGGGGACGACGACCTCGGCGGGGACGACGACCGGCGACGAGACCTCGGGGACGAGCGGGGGCGGCAGCGGCACCTCGGGCTCGACGGGCGAGCCGGTCGGGGTCTGCGGCGACGGCGAGGTCAACGTCTCGGGCGAGGAGTGCGACGAGGGGGACGCGAACGCCGACGACGGGGCGTGCACGAGCCAGTGCAAGGCGGCCGTCTGCGGCGACTCCCTGGTCCAGGCCGGGGTCGAGGAGTGCGACGACGGCAACGACGTCGACACCGACGAGTGCACGAGCGCGTGCACCCTCGCGGCCTGCGGCGACGGCTACCTCCAGATCGGCGAGGAGTGCGACGACGGCAACAACGACCCCTCCGACACCTGCACGGACACCTGCATGAACGCCGTCTGCGGCGACGGGATCGTCCAGGACGGGGTCGAGGGCTGCGACGACGGCAACGACGTCGACGACGACGGGTGCTCGAACACCTGCGCGCTGGCGAGCTGCGGCGACGGGATCGTCCAGATGGGCGAGGAGTGCGACGACGGCAACGACGTCGACACCGACGAGTGCACGAGCATGTGCCAGACCGCCAAGTGCGGCGACGGGATCGCCCAGGACGGCGTCGAGGAGTGCGACGACGGCAACGCGGTCGACACCGACGCCTGCACCAACGCCTGCAAGGCGGCGACCTGCGGCGACGGGATCGTCCAGGAGGGGGTCGAGGAGTGCGACGACGGCAACGACGTCAACACCGACGCCTGCGTGTCGATGTGCAAGGCGGCGAGCTGCGGCGACGGCTACGTGCAGATGGACGTCGAGCAGTGCGACGACGGCAACATGAACAACAACGACGGCTGCACCAACGAGTGCAAGACCGGCTGCGGCGGCGCGCTCCTCGACCCCGGCAACGGGATCAAGGGGTGCTGGTACACCGCGCAGGCGCTCAACCAGAGCTGCACGCAGGTCTGCGCGAACCACGGCGGGGTCGACCTGCCCGCGCTCCAGCACTCGGGCAACGCGATCGGCAAGTACTTCTGGCCGAACAAGGCGAACGGGAGCAACTGGGTCTCGATCGAGTGCTCGTCGACCGACAACAACACGAACTGGGGCGCGAACAACGGGGCGCCGGACGTGAACTTCACCCACTCCGCCTGCTACGTGAACTGCGCCTGCAAGAACTGAGCGGGCGGGGCGGGGCGGCGCCGCGGCGGGGTGCCGCGCGGCGCCGCGTCACTCGCAGGGGAGCTGGATGTCGGGGCAGGTGATGATCGCCTGGCCCGCGGCGTCCCACGCGAGCGCCGGCGTGAGGAGGTCGCACTCGGGGCGGGCGAGGCCGATCAGGGTCACGTCGTCGATCGCCGCCGACGCGCCGCCGCCGCTGGTGATCGGCCGGCAGTAGGCGTCGTCGCGGCGGAGCACCGGCGGATCTTCGGACTCGTCGCAGTAGGCCGGCGGGTTGATGCACACCGAGTCCTGAGGACATGTCATCTCGGCGCAGGTGAGGGGCGCCTCGTCGTCGTCGTCGCTGAGATCATCGCCCGCGCTCTCCCCCGCGCCGTCGGTCCCGGCGACGCTGGTCGAGCCGTCGTCGCCGCGCTCGCAGGCGCCGACGGTGACGATCCAACCGAGGGTGAGCGCGAGCCACCGGGGGCCGCGGCTCGTGGTCATGGAGCCTCTGACACCGCCCCCGAGGGCGTGGTTTCACCTGGCCAGCGGGGGTGGCGACCGGGACATGTCGCTCGGTTCTCCCGCAGGGGTCGTCAGCGAGATGACGTCGCGTCGCTAGGGCGCGACGCAGGCCAGGAGCTCGGCGCCGCACTTGTCGTCGACGCAGGCCTGGTCGGTGCAGGCGTTCTTGTCGACGCAGGAGGCGAGCGCGACGTAGGCCGGGACGCCGTCCTGGGAGAGCTCGGCGGCGCCTTGGACTCGCAGATCTCGCCGCCGCCGCAGAGGAGCAGGCGGTCCGCGCGACGGCCTAGCCGGCGTTCACCCCGGGGAGCGGCGCCGTCCCGTCGATCCCGAAGCTCATGGTGTCGACGCCGAAGGCCCGCAGGAGCGAGACGTGCATGTCGCCGAGGGGCAGGCCGTTGCAGGCGATCGACTGGCCGGTCGCCAGCGCGCCGCCGCAGCGGCCGACGATCAACTGGTTGAGGCTCGTGTGATCGTGGGGGCCGCCGTCGCCCATGTCGGTGAGGACCAGCATCGCCGTGTTGTCGAGGACGAAGGAGCCGTCGGGCTCCTGCAGCGACTTCAGGGTGGTCGCCAGGTCGGCGGCCTGCTGGGCCTGCCAGGTCTCGAGCTTGAGGAGCTGCCCGGGCGCGTCGACGCCGGCGCCGTGGGTGAGGCCGTGGTGGCCCCCGGGGGCGCCGATGAAGGGGTGCGAGCGGCTCGAGAGGCCGTTCTCGATCATGAAGGTGATCACCCGGCTCTGATCGCAGCGGAAGGCGAGGGCGATGAGGTCGTTGAAGGCCTTCACCCGCGAGGGGTAGTCGAGGGCGCCGGCGGGCGCGGGGCCGGGCTCGCAGGCGCCGGCCGGCGGGCCGTCGAGGCGCTTCTCGAGCTCGCGGACCGCGGTGAAGTACTCGTCGAGCTTGCGGCGATCGTCGGCGCCGAGCTCGATCTGGAGGCTGGCGGCGTCCTCCTGGACGTAGTCGAGGACGCTCTTGAGCGACGCCTTGCGCTTGGCCTTCTCGGCCTCGGTCGCCCCCTCGTCCGCGCCGGCGAAGAGCTGATCGAAGGCGGTCTTGGGGTTGATCACCGGCGCGAGCGGCTGCTTCTCGCCGGCCCAGGAGATGCTCTGGGTGTAGGCGCAGGCCGCCCCGAAGTCGCAGGCCATCGGCTCGCCGGCGCCCCACTGCAGCGAGGGGAAGCGGGTCGGCGGCGCGAGGGCCTTGACCAGCGCCTGGTCCATCGAGATCTCGCCGTGGAGGGCGCCGTCGGGGTAGGGCCAGCAGTTGAGGATCGTCCCGGTGCCGAGCGCGTGGTCACCTGTCCCTGTGGACATGAGCGCCGAGGTGTGGACCAGGCCCTTGAGGCAGATCAGGTCGGCCTTGAGGGCGGCGAAGGGGGCGAGCGCCGGCGGGAACGAGAACTCGGGGCCGCTCTCCGGCGGCGCCCAGTTGGCCGGCACCCGGCCGTTCGGCAGGAAGTAGACCAGGAGGCGGCGGGGCGGCGCCTCGGCGAGCGGGCGGCTCGGGGCGTGGCGCGGGCGGGCGAAGGCGAGGGCGGGGAGGGCGACCAGGGCGCCCGCGCCCCCGAGGATCCTGCGGCGTGTCAGGTGCATGGGGCTACTCCTCCCCCTCGGAGCGGGTCCGGAAGGCCGGCGAGAGGACGATCATCTCGATGAGCTGGTCGAGGCTGGCGGGCGCCTCGGCGAGCGCGTCGTGGAGCGCGAGGCGGTGGGCGCCGTCGCCGGCCATCGGGCCGCGGCCGAGGCCGTAGGTGAAGAGCTTGTCGGCGAGGCACTCGACGAAGCGCGGGTCCTCGGCGAGGAGCGCCGCGAGCTCGTCGGCGCCGTTGAAGGCGAGGCCGTCGGGGATCGCCCCCGACTCGTCGACCGGCAGGCCCTTCTCGAGCTCGCGCCGGACCCCGACCCCGTCGTAGCCCTCCATCCCGAGGCCGGCGGGGTCGAGGAGGTCGTGGCAGCCGGCGCAGGTCGGGTTCTGGCGGTGCTCCTCGAGGACCTCGCGGATCGTCGCGCCCTCGGCCGGGGGCATCAGCGGCGGGACGTCGGGGGGCGGCGCCGGCATCGCGATGCAGAGGAGCTGCTCCAAGATCCAGCGGCCGCGGAGCACCGGCGAGGTCCGGTTGCTCGCCGAGGTCGCGGTCTGCCAGGCGCCGAGGAGCATGAGGCCGCGGCGATCGTCGTCGCCGAGGTCGACCCGGACGAGCTCGCTCGAGCCCGGCGGCGCGGCGCCGTAGTGCTCGGCGAGGCGATCGTTCAGGTAGCCGAAGTCGGGGCGCATCATCTCGCCGATCGGCCGCCCGTTGCCGAGGAAGTCGACGAAGAGGCGCTCGCTCTCCTCGATCATCGCCGCCCGCAGGGGCTCGTCGAAGCTCGGGAAGGTCGCGGGATCGGGCTGGTGGAGCGCGAGGTGGCGGGTCGAGAGCCACTGCGAGGCGAAGCCCGCCCGCAGGCCATCGGCCCTGGGATCGGCGAGCATGCGCTGGACCTGGGCGCGGAGCTGGTCGTCGTCGCGGAGGAGCCCGGCCGCGGCCGCGTCGAAGAGCTCGTCGTCGGGCATCGAGCTCCAGAGGAAGTAGGAGAGGCGGCTGGCGAGGGTGTAGTCGTCGAGCGGCACCAGCCCCGGCGGCGTGTCTTCGCCCGCGACCCCGGGGAGGCTCGGCCGGTAGAGGAAGCGCGACGAGAGGAGGATCGCCCGGAGGGTGAGCTTGAGCGCCTCCTCCGGGCCCTCGCCGGCCGCGAGGCCGCTCCAGAGCTCGGAGAGCGCGTCGGCGTCGGCGTCGGCGAGGGGCCGCCGCCAGGCCCGCTGGGCGAGGCGGGTGACGATCGTCCGGTAGCAGAGCGCCGGGTCGGCGGCCGCGTCGGGGTCGCAGACGTAGATCATCGTCCGCCCCGGCGGCGTCACGGTCGCCTCGCTCTCGACGTCGAGGTAGCCGACCACCAGCGAGTTGTAGATGTTCTCGGCCGGCTGGTCGTAGCCGTTCGGGAAGGTGATCGCGAAGGTGTGGGCGCCGGCGGCGAGCGGGAGGGCGACGCTGTAGACCGCGGGCTCGACCGGGGTCGCGCTGACGATCCAGTGGCCGACCTCGACGCCGTCGACGACCAGGCCCATCTCCGGGGTCGGCACCCCGAGCGCGTCGCCGCCGGCGAGGATCGACGCGGTGATGGCCTCGTCGGCGCTCGCCTCGATCGTGAAATTGAGCGCCCCGCCGCCGCCCCGCGGCATCGACCAGCCCCAGTCGAAGGCGGTGCCGGCCTGGCCGCTCGCCTCGGCGTGGGCGCGGGCGCCGACGTGGGCGGCGAGGCGGGGGACGATGGTCAGCGCCGCCTCGGCGAGCTCGCGGGCGGCGAGCGCGTAGAGGTCCATCTGCGAGGGCGTGAGCGTGAGCCCCTCGGCGAGGTTGTCGAAGCCCTCGGTCGCGTTGTCCGGCGGGAAGGCGTCGGCTGGCCGAAGGGTCACCCCGAGGAGATCGCGGACCGTGTTGTTGTACTCGAGGCGGTTGAGGCGGTGGAGCGGCTCGGGGGCGACCGCGCTGGGGGGCGCGTCGCCGCCGGAGCCGTCCGAGTCGCCGGCGCTCGCGCTCGCGCTCGCCGAGGCGTCGGACGAGGCGTCGGTGTCGCTGCCGCTCGAGCGGGCCGCGCCCTGGTAGCAGCCGGCGCTCGCCAGGAGGGCGGCGACGAGGAGGCGATCGATCGGGGCCCGGGGCATGGTTCACCTCGCCCACAGGCTCGCGGGCCGGGTCAGCGTATCACCGCGCGAAGTCGCGCGGAAGCGGCTGCGCGCGCGGCCGAGTTGCGGGTCGACGAGCGCTCGAGGCGACGGCGAGGCTGCGACGCCTGGCCCTTCGTTCGTGTCCCGGCGATCACGTCGCGCGAGCGCGCGTCGACGGGCGGAGGAGCGAGGCGGAGGACGTCCCCGTGCGCGTCCCCGGCGAGTCCGAGGCTCTGGGCCGCTCCGCGTTGTCGGAGATGGTCCCGCGGTCCACTCTGAGAGAATGCACCCCCGCTCGTCGCCCTCCCGAGGTCGGCGCCCTCGTGGGCCCGAGCTCCTCCTCTTCACTGGCCTCCTCTGCGTCGGCGGCTGCTTCGACGAGATCATCCCCGACCCGGGCGCGACCGAGGGCGGCACGAGCACGAGCGGGGCGTCGATGAGCGCGACGAGCGGGACGTCGACCGGGGGGACGAGCGGGGCGAGCGGGTCGACCCTCGGCGGGAGCACGGGCGGCGCCGCCACGGATGGCTCCGACGGCGACACCACGGTCGCCACCACGACGACCGGCGGCGACGCGGGCATCGACGAGCTCTGCCCGGCGGCCGACCACCTCTGCGACGGCGAGAGCTGGAAGGTCCTCCCCTGCGACGGCTGCGCCGAGCTCACGCCGATCGCCGAGTGCATGCTGACGAGACTCGGCAACGCGGCCGGCGGCGTGGTCTCGGTCGAGCGCTGCGAGGGCTCGTGCTACCGCGATCGCTACTACCTCCGCCCCGGCACCGACAACATGTTGATCGAGTCGCGCCTCCTCGACGGCGAGGGGGTCGAGGTCGAGGTCAGCGACCGGCGGATGTGCACGCGGGTCGACGCCGAGTTCTTCATGGGCTGCCTGGTCACCTACGACGAGGCCAAGTGCTCGTCGCCGGCGGCCTGGGTGAGCGGGTGCGAGGCCTGGGACGGCGACGCCTGTCCCTTTCAGTACTAGTGCCGCGACCGCGCTCGCCGCTCAGGCGCCGACCCGCCGCCGCCGCCCGGCGAAGACGACGAGGCCGGCGAAGAAGAGGGCCCCGAGGGCCCCGCGCCCGGGCGCCGCGGTCGCGCAGCCGCAGCCGCCGGTGTCGTCGAGCGACCCGGTGGTCGCGCCGCTCTCCGAGTCGCCGCCGGTCCCGCTCGCGCTCCCGCTCGCGCTCCCGTCGCCGGTGCCGCCGCTCCCCGCCCCGTCGGTGTCGGTGTCGCCGGTCGGCTCGACCGCGCAGGTCGGGTCGCAGCCGTCGCCGCCGACGTTGTTGCCGTCGTCGCAGGCCTCGCCCGGGTCGACCACGCCGTCGCCGCAGAGGGGCGCCGGCGGCGACTCGACGCCGACGACGCAGAGGCTGTCGACGTTCCAGCCGCCGAACTCGACGCCGCCGTCGGCGGTGACGAGGAACGAGACCTGGACCTTGCCGTCGGCGATCCACTTGCTGACATCGAGGTCGTGGAAGCGCCACTCGCGGTCGATGTGGTGGAGGTCGTTCTGCTCGGGGTCGAGGCCGCGGGTCGCGTTCGCCCAGGCGGTCTTCTCGTTGATCGCGATGACCGCCGAGTCGAACTCGTGGTCCTCGACGCTCAGCCAGCGCCAGTACTGGAGGCGGACCTCGGTGAAGTCGCCGACGTCGATGATCGGCGAGCGGGTCCGCGAGGTGCGGGCGGCGTCGTAGAGGCCGTCGTTGTCGCCGTCGCCGAGGTCGACGCCGGCGACCTTGGTGCCCTCGTGGGCCGCGTCGGGGTCGCCGCCGAGGCCGAGCGGCGCGCCGAAGGCCCACTCGTTGAAGATCTGCCAGCCCTCCTGGCCGGCGGCGTCCTCGAAGCCCGTGCAGTAGAGCGGGACCACCGGGCCGTAGTAGCGCTGGTACCAGGGGTCGGCCTCGTTGTCCGGGAACTCGAAGGAGGCGCCGTCGCTGAGCGCGACCTTGACCCGGTACTCGATCACCGTGCGGTCGGCCTGCGGCGGGATCGCGGCGGCGAAGCCGTCGGCGTCCGCGTCCATCACCACCGTCGTCGCGGCGTTGACCCCCCGCGGCCGCCACTCGAGGGTCGCCCCCTCGACGACGAGGCCGAGGCACTCGGCCTTGACCTGGGGGTCGACGAGGAGCTTGACCGGGACGCTGCCGTCGCCGACCGGCGCCTCGGTGACCACCGAGGCGCCGAAGGCCGCGGGGCCGACGAGGCCGTGGATGTAGAAGGCCTGGTCGATCTCGCAGCTGTTCGGGGTGCCGTTGCTCAGGTCGCCGTCGTTGTCGTCGGCGAGGAGCGCCTCGGGGTACATCGTCGGGATGTCGCGGGCGCGGCGGATCGACTCGTACCAGATCTCGTCGGTCTTGGCGACGCCGTCGGCCTCGCCGAGCTTGGCGACCAGCGCCTTGCGGAGGTCCCAGAGCGCGCCGCCGATGATCCGCCCCTCGTCGTGGGCCTCGCCGCGGTCCTCGGGCCAGTGCCACTCCGAGCCCTCGGGGTCGATGTCGCGGAGCGGCTCGTCGGTGAGGAAGAAGCCGCGGCCCATCTTCGGGTCGCCGGTGATCGTCGCCGCGAGGTAGTCGGAGATCCCCTCCGAGAGCGCGCCCTCGAAGGCGCCGACGCCCTCGATGATCGACTGCGCATGCACCGAGTGGCCGAGCTCGTGGTACGAGACGTCGGGGAGCCGCCCGGTGTGCTCGCAGACCCCGTTCTGGCCCTTGAAGAAGAAGAGGCTCTCGCCGTCGGAGAAGGCGTTGCAGGTGCCGCCGCCGGCGTTGCTCGTGACGACGATCTGGCCGTCGAGCCAGGCGAACTCCGGGGCGATCAACTTGACCCGCTCCTTCCCCTGGAGCACCGAGACGTAGTTGGTGAGCTGGCTGTCGAGGAGCGGGTCGTCGGCGCCCGACCAGACGCCGACCTCGCCGGGCCCGAGGTCGAAGGCCTTGGTCGCGTCGTCGCCGCTGTCGTTGACCACCTTGACCAGCGCCCCCTCGACGCTCGCGACGACCGCGCTCGGGACGTCCGGGATGACCAGCGCGCCGTCGCCGTCGGTGACCGCGGGCGCCCCGTCGATCGTCACGTTGACCCCGATGAGCGGGAGCTCGTGGCGGTCGCTGAGCGGGTAGCGGACCGGGACGTCCGCGACCAGCGACGCGGCCCCGGAGCGGAGACGGGACTCGACGGCGACCACCGCCCCGTCGGCGGCGGCGACGTAGATCCACGCCCGGGTGAGGGGCTGGGCCGCGGCGACCTCGACCCGGAGGACCTCGTGGGCCTGCGAGCGCCCCCGGCGGCGGAGCGGCAGGATCATCGGCCCCTCGACCGCGCCGAGCGTGAGCCCGGAGATCGTCCCGAGCTCACCCGTGATCCAGGCGCGCGCCCGGGCCCGGGCGACGTCGGCGGCGATCGGCGCGTCGCTGAGGGCGACGCCGGCGACCGGCGCGACCTCGGAGGCGATCATCACCAGGCGGTCGCGCTTGAAGCGGAAGGAGATCTGGCCGCCGACCACCGGGCGACCGTCGACGCGCTGGGCGAAGCCGATGCTGCGGACCCCGCGCGAGAGGACGTCGGCGACGACGACGAAGTCCGCCGCGTCCGCCCCGGGTGCGAGGACGTCGAGGTGGGCCTTCAGGAGCTCGGAGGCGATCTGCTGCGCTCGCCGAGGCGTGGAGACGGCGCCCGGTGCCGCCATCCCTGCGCCCCAGAGCCGCACCGGCGCCCCGGTCTCGGGGTCCCAGATCGTCCGCGTCACCCCGAGGCGTTGACGGAGCGCCGGCCAGCTCGCGCCGATCTTCGACGGCGCCTGATCCCAGATCGGCGAGCGTCGGGCCCCAGCGGCGGAGCCGTCGGGGAGGGTCAACCCGGGGGCGAGGGCGGGCGCGGCGAGGGCCGCCGGCGAGAGGAGGAGGCCAGCCGCGAGGGCGAGCGCGGAGATCTTCAAGCCAGATGAATCAACGTTCAGCCGCGGCATCGACCGAGGATAGACCGGCGGCCTGGCCGAAACACCAGGTTTCGTCGGAGATCGCGCGCCCCGGCGGGAAAAAGTGGAGCTCCGCGGGGCCTCGGGGACCCATGGCTGGGGGCCGACGTCGACGCGCTCGCGCTCGCGCTCGCGCCGCTCACTCGAAGGCGAGGTAGCGGACCATCCAGTCCTGCCCCCCCTCGCTGTCGTAGATCGCCGCGTGGGCCCGGCCGCCGGCGTCGACGGTGACGGTGAGGTCGGCGGCGAAGATCCCCGCGGCGAGGGTCGTCCACTTCGGTCCGAGGTCGGTCGGCCAGCCGATCCGCACCTCGGCCGCGCTCGCGTCGCTCTCCGGCACCCAGTTGCACATCGGGAAGGGGAAGTCGACGCACTCGGCGCTCAGGGTCCCCTTGTGGTGGATCGTCAGGAAGAGGAGGCGGACGTCGCCGCCGGCGCTGGCGTAGATCGCCAGCGGGCGGTGGCGGATGTAGTCGTAGGCGCAGGTGTCCCCGGGATCGTTCGGCGGCGCGTTGCAGAGGCTCGCGTCCTTGTCGTCCTCGACGATCACGTCCTCGCTCTCCCACTTGCCGAAGCCGACCGCGTGGCTGAGGACGACGGCGTGGAGCGGGCCGCCGACCCGGCGGGCGTGGAGCACGTAGGGGATCACCGGCAGCGGGTCGTTGTCGCCGGGGATCGCCGCGATCTCGTGGGCGCCGAGCTCGAGGACGTTGCTCTGGAGGTCAAAGAGGATCTCCGGGGCCGCCGGCGGGGCGGCGTAGGTGAGCGCCCAGCTCGCGCCGACGGTCCGCCAGAAGGTGAGGTGGGGGGCGCCGTCGGGATCGAGCGTGAGGGCGGTCCGCGGGGTCGCCTCGCCGGCGACGTCGGCGAGGACCCAGGCGCCGTCGTGGACCGCGTAGCGATCGACGTTGTCGCTGCCGTAGAGCGACGCGTGGAGGCGGCCGTCGGCGCCGCGGGCGAAGGCGTGGGCGGAGGCGATGTGCTGGCCGCTGACCGCGTCGATCTTGGTCCAGAGGTCGCCCTCGCGGGTCCAGAGCGAGGTCCCGAAGGCGCCGTTGTAGGCGAGCGCGAGCGGGCGATCGGCGGCGCGGTCGTGGGCGAGGGCGACCCGGGCGAGCTCAAAGGGGGTCGGCTCGGTGACCCATTGATCCGCTCCCTCGCGCCAGGTCGAGTAGCCGAAGTAGCCGCCCTCGGCGACCGAGTAGAGGATCCGCGGCGCGCACCCGTTGTCGACGGCGATCGCCGGGGCCTCGTTGCGGAAGGCGTGGGTCGGGCTCGCGGCCTCGTCGGCGACGATCACACAGGGGAGCTGGGGCGGGCCGCAGAGCGAGCCGGCGTAGGGGAGGGTCGCGTCGTCGCAGACCAGGGGATCGCCGCCGGTGGTCGTGTCGGTGTCGCCGGTGCTCGAGCCGGTGGTCGAGCTCGTGCCGGTCGCGTCGGTGGTGGCGTCGCTCGTGCCGCTGGTGGCGCTCCCCGTCGACGTGCTCTCGCCGCCTGTCGTCGCCCCGCTCTCCGAGTCGGAGGCGCCGCCGCTGGTCGTCGCGGTCGACCCGCTGGTCGTCGCGGTCCCGCCGCTCGCGCTCGTCGCCTCGCTCCCCGAGGAGCTCGCGCCCTCGCTCGCGCTCGCGCTCGCGCTGCTCACGGAGTCGTCGCCGCAGGCCGCGGCGCCGAGGAGGAGCGCGCCGACGAGTGGGAGGAGCGGGGATGGTGGATCAAGTCGCGCGGCGGTCGGCATCGTCGCGAGTATCGTCCAGATCCGCGCCGCCGGCGAACGTCGCCGCGCGGCGCCCCGCTCAGGCGAAGAGCCAGTGCTTGCCGACCGACCAGCCGAGGAAGCGGCGGGCGGGCCCGGGGCCGATCCCCGCGTCGTCGAAGCGGCCGCCCCCGAGGATCAGGCGGAGCCCGGCGAGCGCGGGCTCGAAGCGCCCGGCCCAGGCCCGATCGCGGACCCTGGCGACCTCGCGCTCGAGCTCGGCGAGCGCCTCGCGCTGGGCGGCCGCGTCGCAGAGCGAGAGGAAGAAGATCCCCTGGCGCCAGGCGTAGGCCGCGTTCTTCACCGCCTGGAGCTGGGCGCGGAAGCCCGGCGCGACCTGGGTCTGGCGGCGAACGGCGAAGCGGAGGGCGTCCCGAGCCATCGCCGGCGCCAGCGGCCGGGTCCGATCGACGAGGTCGAGCCCGGCGAGGAGGACCGCTAGGTTGTGGGTCGTGAGGATCTGGCTCTGCTCGAGGATCGCCCCGTTGCGCGCGGTGTGCGAGCCGCCCGCGCTCCCGGCCTCGCGCGCGCGCGCGGTGCAGAGCGCGGCGAAGCCCTCGGCCGTCGCCTTGCCCCAGCGCACGCGGGTCTTCCCCTGGCGGGCGGCCTCGCGGCCCTCGTGGAGGGCGGGGTGATCGCTGGCCGGGAGGTCGTAGTAGCGGGCGTAGAGGGTGCCGGCGAGGAGGCCGGCGGCGCTGCGGGCCGCGTCCGCCCACTTGCTGGTGAAGGTGCCCATGAAGATGTCGGCGGCGACCTCCTCGGTGAGCGGGAGGTCGACGCCGGCGCGACCGGCGAGCGCGCCCATCTCGCGGACCAGCGGGTTCGGGAGGATCGTCTGCGGGAACGCGCCGAGGGCGAGGAGCGTGACCTCCTCGAGGGTCTGGCGGGCCCTCGTCGCGTCGCTCTGGTCGCTGCGTCGGAGCGACGCGAGGGCGGCGATCCACGGGAGCTCGTCGAAGCGCACCTGGTGCTCGAGGTTCAGGAGGAGGAGCGAGCGCCGGCGGCGAAAGGCGGCGTAGATCTGGCTGTAGAGGCCGCGGAGGCCGGGATCGTCGATCCCGGCGGCGGCGATCTCGGCGCTGATCTGGGGGAGGACGATCGCCAGCACCTCGGCCGAGGCGATCACGCCGCGCTCGACCAGCTCGGCGATCGGCGCCTCGAGGGCGCGCGTCGCCTTGTCGATCATCGACGGCGGGATCGCGGTGCCTTCGGGGATCCCCGGGTGCTCGGCGGCGCGGATCGGTAGGGCGATCGGATCGAGCGCCCCAAGCCCGCCCTTCGCCGGGTAGGCGTCGAGGCGCGCGGCGAAGGCCCGGGCGATCGCGGCGTTCGAGGGGCGGGCGGCGATCGCCGCCTGCTCGCGGCGGAGGGCCGCGCGCTCGGGCGAGTCGGGGAGGCCGTGGCGGGTGAACGCGCCGGCGAGGACCTGTCGGATCCGGGCGATCGCGCGGCGATCGAGCGCGCGGCACTCCTCGGGGACCCTGCCGAGCGCGTCGCGGAGGCGGCCGAGGCCGCGGCGATCGTTCTTGAGCGCGGGGCGACCCTCCTCGGAGGCCGCGAGCCAGGTCTCCCAGTACGCGTCGAGCCACGCCGCGCGGCGATCGTCCCAGCCCGCGGGCCAGCGCTGGCAGGGCCAGCCGCCGCCGATCACCGGCTGCCCCTTCGGGTCGCGCAGGGGCTCCCCGTCGGCGCCGCGGACGAAGCGCGGGGGCTCGCCCTCGACGGTCTCGAGCCAGAGCGCGAGGAGGCGATCGTAGAGCGGCGCCCACACCGAGAGCGCCTCGTTCATCGCCACCACCTGGGGCTTCTCACACGTCGCGCGGAGGCCAGCGGTGACCTCCTCGATCGTCGCCACCCGGACGAGCGCGCCCTGGGGCCGGGGCGTCGCCTCGAGGCGCGGGTAGAAGCGGAGGCGTTCGAAGAGGGGGCGGAGGGTGGCGACGAGCTCGAGCGCGTCGACCTCGGCGCCGGCCTCGAGGAGCCAGGCGATCGCCGGCAGCGCGCCCTCCTCGGGGATCGTGATCGTCAGGCGACCGCCGCGGATCGCCTCGACCAGCGCCCGCTGACCGGCGTCGCCGAGGAACCACTGGTTGAGGCGCGCCCGCGGGGTCGCGCCCGGGACCTCGGCCGGGAGATCGGCGAGGAGCGCCTCCTCGTGGGGCTCCAGCGGCCCCTCGGCGAGGTAGCGCCCGGTCGCGAAGCCGCCGTGGACGACCTCGAGGGTGACCCAGGCGGGGGTGTCGGCGACCGGCGTCCGCGAGCCGACGCGGAGGTGGCCGCTCGCCATCCCCTCGAGGACGCTCCGCCACTTCGCGGCCCGCTCGGTCGCCCGCGCGCGGACGGCCGGGTCGGCGTGGGCGGTCGCGGTGTCGAGGGCGTGGAGGAGCCGGCCGAGGGCGTAGCCCGGGGACGCGGACGCGAGCGGATCGTCGGACATCGTCGAGCTCTTGGGTGAAGGAAGGGTTAGGGATTGAAGGGGTGCCTGGAGGCGGGATTCGAACCCGCGCCCTGCCGGTAGGAAGCCGGCTCTTCTGCCGCTGAAGTACTCCAGGTGAGATGCATGAAGGCAGGGGTCGAACCTGCGCCCTCCCGGTAACAAGCCAGGCGCTCTGCCGCTGAGCTACTCCATGATCGAGGGGACGCTAGCACGATTCGATCGTCGGGCGGGCCTCGATCGCGCCGGGCTCGCGGGCGCTCACGGACGCCTCTGGCCAGTGTCCCTTGGGACAGGAGCGTGTATGCGTGATGTGCGTGATGTGCGCGAATCGGCCGCGAACGCTCAGGCGTTGTCGTGCAGGAGCGTCCTCTTCGCCCGCAGCCACCAGCCCCGCCCGAGGCCGCTGCGCTGGGGCGTGAGCGCGTCGATCGGCGCCTGCATGGCGGAGAAGGCGAGGGCCGCGAGGTTGAAGGGGTGGGGGCGGAAGGAGGTCCGGAGCGGGAACGCGGCGAGGGTCGCCTCGACCAGCTCGGGGCGCGCCCCGGGTCCGCGCTGGCGGTACCAGATCGGCCAGTTGGGGTAGACCCAGAACTGGATCCGCCGCTCGAGGGCGCTCCGCGGCGGCGCCTTGGGGAGGCAGCCGATCAGGCGAGCGACCGAGTCCATGAAGGCCGGGTAGTCGACCAGGTTCACCTGGTGCTGGGCGCCGGCGTAGAAGGCGTGCTCGGCCTCGCCCTCCGCGCGGGCCCGCTCGGCGTAGTCGATCGGCAGGTAGCGCTCGCCGGCGAGGAGGAGGGCGATGTAGCGGGCGAGGATCTCGGCGCAGGCCGGGATCCCGCCCTGATGCGGCCGCGCCCACCCGAGGAACATGAGCGAATGGCCATGTCCCGGGGGGAAGCAGTGCTTGTACCAGCCGCGCGGGCTCCACTCGAGGCCGGGGGCGTCGAGCCACGAGAAGTCGGTGCGGAAGCCGGTGCAGAGGATGACGACGTCGATCGCGTCGATCTCGATCGCGTCCGCGCCCTCGGGGTCGATGATCCCGGTGAAGCGGGCGCAGCGGCCGTCGTAGGCGGCCTCGCGGGCGACGACGACCTCGACCCGCCCGCGCGCCGCCTCGGCGCAGAGGCGGGCGCTCTTGGTCGGCACGGTCTGCTGATCGCCGCGGAGGAGGTCCGGCGCCACCGCCTGCCGGTTCCAGCGCGAGAGGATCTTGCCGGCCGGCGCCCCGACCCGGAGGAGCGCCCAGATCGCGTGGCGGATCGTCGAGTAGGCCCACATCGGCGCGGCGTTGGCCATCCGGCTGTTGGTCATCGACTCGAGGAAGTCGGAGATCTTCGCCCGGCTCCACCTCGCCTCGTCCTGCATGAACTCGAGCTCGTCGTGGTCGGGGTCGCGGGCGATGTCGGCGACGAAGCGGGGCCCCGGGGTGATCGGCGAGCGCGACCAGAGGGCGGTGTGGGCGGCGACCTTGGCGACGTCGGCGGCGACGTCGAAGGCGCTCTCGCCGGCGCCGATCACCAGCACCCGCTTGCCGGCGAAGGGCGCCGGGCCCCGGTACTCGGCCGAGTGGAGCACCTCGCCGGTGAAGCCGGGGAGCGGGATCCGCCTGGGGATGTGGCTCGAGCCGGTGGCGACGAGGAGCGCGTCGGCCTCGATCACCTCGTCCGGGTCGCCCTCGGCGGCGTCGGCCCGCCGGAGCTGGATCCGCCAACGCTCACCCTCGCGGGCCGCGTGGACGACCTCGGTGCCCGTGCGGATGTGGGGGCGGAGCGCGAAGCGATCGGCGTAGGCCTCGAGGTAGTCGGCGTACTCCTCCTTCGACGAGTACTTGATCCGCAAATCCTCCGGCGGGAAGTCGGAGAACGCCATCATCATGTTGGAGATCGTCAGGTAGAGGTTCTCGTAGGTCGCCTCGTGGCCGCGGGCGAAGACCCCGCCGATCGCCGGCGCCTTCTCGAGGGCGACCGCCTCGTGCCCGGCCTCCAACATCTCCTTGAGGGCGACCAGGCCGCAGGGGCCGGCGCCGATGATCACGATCTTCTTGGTCGTCGACATCGAGGCTCCGAAGCGGCCACTAGAGCCGAGAAGCGCGGCGCCTTCAAGCGCCGCGGGGCGAGCGGCGGGCGCGGGCCGAGGCGCGGAGGCGCGCGCGGATCGGGTATGGTTCGGGCGGGCGAGCGAGGGGGCGAGCGAGAGTGCGAGCGAGCGCGGCGATGGGCGAGCGAGGCGACGAGGTCGAGGGCGAGGGGCGCGGCCTCGCGGCGCTCGTCGTGCGCCTCGGCCGGGCCGCGGGCGGCCGCTGGATCGCGCCCCTCCTCGCGCTCTTCGCCCTCGTCCTCCACGCGCCGACCCTCGGCGGCGGCCTCTTCTCCGACGACATCCCGCAGCAGGCCTTCCTGCGCAAGGTCGTCGAGGGGCGCGAGGCCGGCCCCTGGTGGGGGCTCTTCTCGCTCGTCGATCTCGCGCCGGAGACGATCGCCGGCCGCCGCCTCTCCGGGCTCCTCCCCTGGTGGACCGCCGACGAGGTGCGGGTCGTCTTCTTCCGCCCGCTCGCGGTCGCCGATCACCTCATCGACGCCGCCCTCTGGCCGCGCTCGCCGGCGCTGATGCACCTCCACTCGCTCCTCCTCTTCGCGCTCCTCTGCGCGCTGGTCCTCCGCCTCCACCGGCGCCTCGCCGGCGGCCGGCCGAGGGGGGCGCTCGTCGCCTTGATCGCCGCCCTGAGCTTCACCGTCGACTCGACCCACGGGGCGCCGGTCGCCTGGATCGCCCAGCGCAACGCGCTCCTGGCCGCGATCTTCGCGGTCGCCTGCCTCCTCGCCCACGACCGCTGGCGCCGCGGCGGCGCCCGGGCGGGGCCGCTGGCGGCGCTCGTCTTCTTGGCGTGCGCGCTCCTCAGCGCCGAGCTCGGGGTGTCGACGATCGCCCTCCTTGTCGCCTACGGCCTCGCGCTCGATCCCGCGGGGTGGCGGCGCGGGCTCTGGGCGACGTTGCCCGCTGGCGCGCTGGCGATCCTCTGGCTCGCGCTCTACGGCGCGCTCGGCTTCGGCGCCCGGGCCTGCGGCGCCTACGTCGATCCGATCCACAGCCCGGCGATCTTCCTCGGGCTCCTCCCCGAGCGCCTGGCCGCGCTGGTGATGATGGACCTCGGCCCCTCGCAGGCGATCCACCTCGCCTTCGAGGCCTGGCCGCTCCGCGTCGCCGCCCAGGCGCTCGCCTGGGCGGCGGCGGCGATCGTGATCGGCGTCGTGGTCGCGCGGCTCCGCGGCGATCACTACCTCCGCTTCGCGACGATCGCCTTCGCGCTGGCGCTCGCGCCGATCGCCTCGAGCATCCCCGGCGATCGCCTCCTCTTGATAGCGAGCGTCGCCTCGAGCGCGATGATCGCGGGGACGATCGTCGCCCTCGCCGGCGATCGGCGGCGCCTCGCCCGGGTGGCGGCGGCGCTGGTCGCCATCGTCCACCTCGTGCTCGCGCCGATCGCCCTGGTCGCCTCCTTCGAGCCGATCACCCGCTATGTGTTTGGCGCGCCGATCGACGCGGTCGGTCGCGAGCTCGCCGAGCCCCAGGCGCTCGCCCACCAGAGCCTGATCGTCGTCCACGCCCCGTCGGTGCTCCACGGCCTCCAGCTCCCGGGCTACCGCGCGCTCGCCGGGCTCGGGGCGCCGGCCTTCACCCACGTCCTCGGCAGCGGGCCGGGGCCGGCCCTGGTGACCCGCACGGGGCCGCGCGCGCTCGAGCTCCGCGAGCCCGCGGGGTTCCTCGTCGATCCGACGGCCTCGTTCTACCGCGGGGTGGATGTGCCCCTTCGGACAGGTGATACGGTGGCGACGCTGGCCTACCGGGCCGAGGTGATCGAGGTCGACGGCGCCGGGCGGCCGACGTTGGTGCGCTTTGAGTTCACCCGCAAGCTCGAGCACCCGAGCCTCCGCCTCGTCGCCTGGGACGGCCGCGACTACGTCGACCTCGCGCCGCCGGCGATCGGCGAGGCGATCCGCCTGCCCTGACGCCGGGGGGGGCGTGCAGCACACGATCAGCTGCGGCGGCGCATTCTCTTCAGGAATTCCAGGCCGCGTTCGATCGGAGCTCGTTCGGTGTCGCTTTGCGCGAGTCCCAGCGCGGCGTCAAGGTCCCTCTGGGCGGCCTCCAGGTGCTTGTCGCGTTCCGTGTTGCCCCGCTGGCGGAGGGTCGGAGAGATGTTCTCAGAGAGGGCCCGTGCGCAGGCCTTTGCGAGGTCGATGTGGGCCTCGCCTCGGTGGCGCAGGAGACGAACAGAGCTCCTCAGGGACACGTTGTTCGCCATCAATCGATCGATCATCGCGACCGCTCGATCGTGTTGTCCCGACCGTCGGAGGCTCGCTACGAGGCGAAGCGCGTGGTCCTCATGCAAGTGTCCCTCCGCGGCGAGCGCCTGCAACTCGTCGATCAGTTCCTGACGTTCCGCGCTCTCAGTCGCGTCCTGACCGAGAGCTTCGGCGAGCGCTACCTGGGTCGATGCCCCGAGCCGGGAGAGGATGACTCGCGATTCCCGTAGCCACGCGGCCAAGCCGTCGGGATCGTGGTTCAGGATGAAGACGTCGCAAAATAGTTCGAGCGCCCGCTCGTTATAGGCATCGCGGCCAAGGAGTTCGCGTAGCCGCTCGCCCGCCGAGTCTGAGTTGCCGAGCATTACCTCGCGCTCGATTTCGCGCAGTTCGCGCATGGCCGCGTGTCGAGGATGAGCGGGCAACACGCAAGTCACGCTTCGCTCGCCGAGCAGGAAGGTCGGGTCCGGTGAGCCGCCGCTTCGCATCTCGCGGAGGATCGTCGGTATCCCTTGGCCCTCCGATTGCGCCAAATGGAGGCGGTTGAAGAAGTAGGCGAGCGAACGATTGCGCCAGCGTGGGGTTGCTGTGCCAGCCTTGAACGCCTCGGCGTCGACACCGGTCGGGAGACCGCCGGGCGAGTAGATCTCGATCCGATCGCTGAACACAGTGACACGTACCGGCTCCCGATCCTCGTAGTCGCGGTGGACGAGCGCATTGATCACGGCCTCATGGAGGGCGCGTTTGGGGTACTTGGAGATATTCGCTTCAGCAGATCGCTTGTCGGTGACCCCATAGTTCTCTGTCGCCAGCAGCGCGAATAGCTGCTCAACCTGGGCGAAGATGGTTCCTCCGATCTCGTGGCGTTCGGCATGGGATTCGCCTCGGTCGATCCCTGGGTAGATTGAAAAGACCGCGACCGCGCTGGGGATCAGCCGCTGCGGTGCTTCGCCGAACATCAAGATGGCGGCGTGAGTCGGCCGCAGCTCGCGGCTGAGGGGCTCAATGCGCCCGAGGACGGGAGCAAGTGCGGAGAGGGGCTCATTGAGAAAGTCTTCAATACTCCGAGCCGAGTTCCAGAGCCCAATCTTCTGTAGAAAGGCCCGTACAGCCAGCGGATCGATTGCGGCGCTCGTTGCGCTGGTGGCCTCTCGCTCGTCCCAGGGAGAGAGTACCTGTTTGCGGACAAGGAGTTCGCGAAGGAGTCCATTCTGGGCGACGATGACGCGGCCGTCCAGCCGGACGAAGTAGTCGCCGCTTGCGCGAGATTCTTTGCGGTACGAGTGGGCGTCGCGCGTCGCAGGTTGGATGAATACCAGGACACGACGCGCGGGATCGGCGGTCTCGATCTCCTGGATGAGGGGCGCGAGCGGTGGTGAGACATTCCGATTGCAGGCGTCCAGAACGCGGCCTTGGATCCGCTTGAAATCGGAGGCGGCGAGTCCGACCATTTCTACCCGCGGGAAGCCGTACGCGTCCTTTCTCTCGGCTGCGCCGCAGACGACGTAGCCTCCCCCAAGATTGTGGTAGTCGTTGGCAAAGGCCACGCAATTCTCGACGACGTCGTGCCAGTCTGCGACGCCTTCTTTCCACTCGACCTGAGCGCTTTCCCGCTTGGCCAGTTCCTCAAGGTCGATTCCTGCGGACACTCGGTGACGATAGCACGCCTGTCGCGTCGTTGGCGGTCGGTGAGGCGTCTCCTCCGCCGACTGCGCGCTAGCCGCGGAGGCGGGCCAGGAGCGCGTCCGCCAGGCGCCCGGCCGCCGCCGGAGCGTGGCGGAAGAAGAGCGAGGGCTCGACCACCTCGAGCTCGGCGAGCACCCAGGCGCCCTCGTCGTCGCGCATCATGTCGACGCGGGCGTAGAGGAGCGGGTGGTGGCGACCGCCGGCGGCCTCGACCAGCGCGGCCGCGGCGTCGATCTCCGCGGCGGTCACCTCGGCCGGGCGATCGCTCGCGCCGTGGTCGTCCTGGACCCGGTAGTCGCCGGGGACCGGGATCTTCTGGACCGCGTGGGAGAAGGCGCCGTCGAAGAAGATCAGGCTGGTCTCGCCCTCCCGCTCGACCCGCCGGAGGTAGGGCTGGAGGATCATCGGCTCGCGCGCGAGGGTGCGATCGAGGTGGGCCTGGGCGGCCGCGAGGCCCGCCGGGTCGGCCTGAAAGCGCAGGGTCTCGCGGGCGCAGGCGCCGATCTGCGGCTTGATGAAGCCCGCCGACCAGCCGCGCTCGGCGACCGCGGCGGCGACGTCGATCGTCGCGCCGGCGTCCAGCCAGATCGTCGGCGCGAGCTTGGCACCCGCGGCCTCGAGCTCGCGGAGGTAGCGCTTGTGGGTGTTCCACCGGATCACCTCGGGCGGGTTGAAGAGGCGAGTTTGGCCGGCGACCCGCTCGGCCCAGGCGACGAATTCGTCGCGGCGATCGCCGCCCTCGCCGTCGTCCCAGTAGTCCCAGGTCGTCCGGATCAGGCAGGCGTCAAAGTCCGCCCAATTGACCATGGGGTCGTCCCACGGGATGATCTCGAGGTCGACGCCGCGTCCGCGGAGGGCGGCGTAGAGGGGGCGGTCGTCGACCTCCCAGCCCGGGAGGTCGCGGCAGGAGGCGATGGCGACGCGCACGGCCAGACGATAGCCGATCGTCCGCCCGCGCGGGCCGCCCGGCGATCGCCGACCTCCGCGACAATTCTCGGCGGCGGTGGCATGCTCCGGCGGCCATGCCCCCCAAGCGTCGCAGCGAGCGTGAGCCCGAGCCCCACCCCGAGGGCCCGCCGCCGCCGCCCCGTCGTCACGTCCCCTGGTCGTCGGTGTGGTGGCTGGTGGCGATGTTCCTGCTCCTCTGGGGCTGGCAGTCGGCGGTCGACACCTTCACCGTCCAGACGATCCCCTACTCGGCCTTCAAGAAGCACGTCGTCGCCGGCGAGGTGACCGAGATCGTGATCGAGCCCGAGCTCATCCACGGTCACATCAAGCTCGCCGAGAAGCCGAAGGACGGCCCGCAGGAGCTCGAATTCCGGACCGTGCGGGTCGAGGACAAGGACCTCGTCGACGACCTCGAGGCCCACGACGTCACCTTCGTCGGCGAGCTCCCGCGCCTGGTCTCGCGCCTCCTGATCGGCTGGCTCCTGCCGATCGCCCTGATGATCGGCCTCTGGATGCTCCTCTCGCGCCGCCTCGGCGCCGCCGCCGGGCAGGCGATGAGCTTCGGCAAGTCGCCGGCCAAGCTCTCGCCGACCGACGAGACCGGGGTCACCTTCGCCGATGTCGCCGGCTGCGAGGAGGCCAAGCTCGAGCTCTCCGAGGTCGTCGACTTCCTCAAGAACCCGTCGCGCTACCAGGCGCTCGGCGCCCGGATCCCCAAGGGGATCCTGCTGGTCGGTCCGCCCGGGACCGGCAAGACGCTGCTGGCCAAGGCGGTCGCCGGCGAGGCCCGGGTGCCCTTCTACTCGCTGAGCGGCTCCGACTTCGTCGAGATGTTCGTCGGCGTCGGCGCGGCCCGGGTCCGCGACCTCTTCGAGCAGGCGGCCAAGAGCGCGCCCTGCATCATCTTCATCGACGAGCTCGACGCGGTCGGCCGCCAGCGCGGGGTCCACATGGGGGTGGTCAACGACGAGCGCGAGCAGACGCTGAACCAGCTCCTGGTCGAGATGGACGGCTTCGAGGCGAACAGCGGGGTGATCCTGCTGGCGGCGACCAACCGCCCCGACGTCCTCGACCGCGCGCTCCTCCGGGCCGGCCGCTTCGATCGCCAGGTGGTCCTCGACGCCCCCGACATCGACGGCCGCAAGGCGATCCTCGAGGTCCACGCCCGCGGCAAGCCGCTCGCCGGCGACGTCGACCTCGGCGTCGTCGCCCAGGCGACCCCGGGCTTCGCCGGGGCCGACCTCGCCAACACCCTCAACGAGGCCGCGCTCCTCGCCGCCCGCCGCGGCGACGACGCGATCCACCAGGTCGACGTGGAGGAGGCGATCGAGAAGGTGATCGCCGGCCCCGAGCGCAAGAGCCGGCGCCTCTCCGACGCGCTCAAGCGGCGGATCGCGGTCCACGAGGTCGGCCACGCGCTGGTCGCCTACTTCTCGCCGCATGCCGATCCTGTCCACAAGGTCAGCATCGTCCCGCGCGGGCAGGCGGCGCTCGGCTACACCCTCCAGCTGCCGACCGAGGACCAGTTCATCCTCACCCGCTCGGAGCTGGTCGACCGGATCAAGGGGCTCCTCGGCGGCCGCGCGGCCGAGGACGTGGTCTTCGGCGAGGTCTCGAGCGGCGCCGAGAACGACCTCGAGAAGGCGACGGCGATCGCCCGGCAGATGGTCGCCCGCCTCGGGATGAGCGAGCGCGTCGGCCTCCCGCAGCTCGGCGTCCGCGACGAGTCGCCCTTCCTCGGCGGCCCCGGGATCGGCGGCCTCCAGCGCGACTGCGCCGAGGACACCGCCCGCGAGGTCGACGTCGAGGTGCGGGCGCTGATGAGCGAGGGCTACGACGCGGCCAGGGCGATCCTCCGCGGACACCGGCCGACCCTCGATCGGATCACCGAGCAGTTGCTCAAGTGCGAGACCCTCGATCATGAGGCGTTTACTGCGCTGGTGGTCGAGATCGAGGGGGCGGCGGCGCCGGCCTAGGTCGGCGCGGGGCCGCGAAGACGCTCGCTTCGTGCCGCGGCCGGGGCGGGCGAATCTGCGCATCAGGGCCGGGGAACGATGTTTGAGTGGGTATCGGCGGCTGGTGTCCGCGATGGAAAGTATGGGAGGAAAAGTATTCTTGATTGATTTATGGTTTTTGGATGAAGGTGCCGCGCGCTCGCTGGTCTGGGGTCGCCGCGCTCGTCCTCGCGTTCGGGCTCGGCGGCTGTAGCGGGCCGGCCCTTTCGATCACGAGCGCCGGCTCGACGTCGACCACCGGCGGTGGCCAATCGAGCACCTCGAGCGCTGGGACGTCGTCGGCGTCGTCGGCGTCGTCGAGCACCGGCGTGGTTCCGGTGGAGTGCCCCGAGGGCGAGGTCTATCGCTGCCTCCTCGACGGCGAGGGCAAGTGCGGTCCGGACTCCGGCTGCAGGCCGGCCGTCGAGTACTGCGACCCGCAGGTCTGCACCGTCGGCGAGAGCTCCTGGTCGGCCGATTGCGACTTCGCCTGCGGTATCGGCTGGGACTGCACCCCGAGCACGGATCCCGCGCTCCTGCTCTGTCAAGCGGAGATTCCGGGGGTGTGCCAGGAGGGCGAGGTGTACCGCTGCCGCCTCGACGGCGAGGGGGAGTGCGGTCCGGGCTCTGGGTGCGTCCGCGAGAACGACTCCTGCGACCCCCTGGCCTGCACGGGCAAGAACTCGGATTCGGGGTGGTGCGAGTCGGTCTGCGGCTTCGGCTGGGACTGCAGCCCGAGCGACGATCCGTCGATCGCCAATTGCATCGCCGATCCGGCGGACGAGGGCTGCGACCCGTGGGACCAGGATTGCCCGGAGGGCTACAAATGCGCTGCCTGGGCCGACGACGGCGGCAACTCGTGGAACGCGACCCGCTGCGTACCGGTGGTCCCGGAGCCCAAGCAGGTCGGCGAGTCGTGCTCCTTCCCCGGCAGCGTGCTCGCGGGCGACGACGACTGCGACCTCGGCCTGATGTGCTGGAACGTCGACTATGAGACGAAGATAGGCACGTGCATGGCCTTCTGCGGCGGCTCCCCGGACGAGCCGACCTGCGCGGAGGGCTCCATCTGCCTCTACGCCTTGCGCGGCGTCGGCGTCGCGCTATGCATGGAGTTCTGCGATCCGCTCGCCCAGGACTGCCCCGGGGCGACGGATCTCTGTCTCCCGAGCGGCGACGAGTGGATCTGCTACCTCGACGCATCGGGGGACGCGGGCCAATTCGGCGATCCCTGCGAATACCTCACCGCCTGCGATCCGGGCCTGATGTGCGTCGGCGCGGAGATCGTCCCCGGCTGCATGGCGTCCGGCTGCTGCTCGCCCTTCTGTGACATCAGCGCGCCGAACACCTGCCCCGGGGTCGGCCAGGTCTGCCTCCCCTGGTACGAGGAGGGCACGGCGCCGCGGGGCTACGAGAACGTCGGGGTTTGTGGGCTGCCGCCGTAGCGCGCGGGGGCTCTTTCCACGTGGAGGAATGATGCGTGACGAGAGGAGGCGTGGAATCGATCTCTACCCAATGAAGGTGCCGCGCGCTCGCTGGTCTGGGGCCGCCGCGCTCGTCCTCGCGTTCGGGCTCGGCGGCTGCAGCGAGCCCGCCGCCAACATTACGAGCGCTGGCTCGACGTCGACCGGAGGCGGCAGCCAATCGAGCACCTCGAGCGCCGGGACGTCGACGTCGGCCTCGTCGAGCACCGGCGCGGTTCCGGTGGAGTGCCCCGCGGGCGAGGTGCACCGCTGCCTCCTCGACGGCGAGGGCGAGTGCGGTCCGGACTCTGGCTGCAGGCCGGCCGTCGAGTACTGCGACCCCCAGGTCTGCACCGTCGGCGAGTACTTCTGGTCGGCCGATTGCGACTCCGCCTGCGGCTTCGGCTGGGACTGCACTCCGAGCACGGATCCCTCGATCCTGCTCTGTAGCGCGGAGATCCCGGGCCAGTGCCAGGAGGGCGAGGTGTACCGCTGCCGCCTCGACGCCGAGGGGGAGTGCGGTCCGGGCTCGGGCTGCGTCGACGAGGACGACTGCGATCCTCTCGCCTGCGTGGGCATCGAGAACACGTGGTGGACATGGGGCTGCGAGCGGGTGTGCGGCTTCGGCTGGGACTGCGGCCCGAGCGACGATCCCTCGATCGTCAAATGCACCGCCGATCCGGCGGACGAGGGCTGCGACCTGTGGGAACAGAATTGCCCGGAGGGCTACAAGTGCGCCGCCTGGGCCAACGACGGCGGCTCCTCGTGGAACTCGACCCGCTGCGTGCCGGTGGTCCCGGGCCCCAAGCAGGACGGCGAGTCGTGCACCCTACCCGGCGATCCGCTCGCGGGCGACGATGACTGCGACTTCGGCTTGATGTGCTGGAACATCGACGATGAGACGAAAATCGGCACATGCACGGCCCTCTGCGGCGGCTCCCGGGACGCGCCGACGTGCGCAGAGGGCTCCCTCTGCGCCTTGATCTCGCGCGGCTTCGGCTTCGCGGTATGCATTCACCTGTGTGATCCGATCGCTCAGGACTGCCCCGGCGTAGACGCCTGCCTCGCGGTTTTCGACGATTGGCTCTGTGTTCTCGACGCGTCGGGAGAGGCGGGCCAATTCGGCGATCCCTGCGAGTTCGCCAACGCCTGCGATCCGGGCCTCATGTGCGCGGGCGCGGAGCTCGTCCCCGGCTGCATGGCGGGGGGCTGCTGCTCGCCCTTCTGTGACATCAGCGCCCCGAACACCTGCCCCGGCGACGGCCAGATCTGCCTCCCCTGGTACGAGGAGGGCACGGCGCCGCGGGGCTATGAGAAGGTCGGGGTCTGTGGGCTGCCGCCCTAGCGTTGGGTTGACTGAGGTCGCACCCGACGGCGACGTCGGCCCGAGCTTCGCCCGCGAGGGTCGAGCGAACCGGCGATTTGGACGCCGTCTTCGACTATCTTCGACGGGATGCTGACGTTCACGTCTCGGAACGCTCCTGCTTCTCACCTCATCCTGCAGAACGCCCTCCGTGTGCCTGTCGCCGTCACACTGGAGCTCCAGCCGACATTTCTCGGCGGCGAGATCGGGCTGCGCTGTGCGACATCGCTTCGCGTCAACCTGCGCGACGACACGTCACGGCCAGCCTATGTGGTGGTTCAGGTCGGCCCGGCCAAGAGCGAGCACGACAGCCTCTGGCTCGATCTACCGCACGGGATCCACGGGTTCGGAGTCTCGGTGTGCTCCGTCACACCAATTCCAATCCCGTAGCTCGTAGTTCCATCTGAGGTGCGATGACGAGGAGGGCGGTCGCGCTCCTCGGCGATCGGCGCTAGAAGAGCGCCAGCTCGGCGTCGAAGGCCCGGTGCTCGACCGGCCCGTGGGCGAAGAGCGCCGCCAGCCAGGCGCAGCGCGCCGGCTCGGCCTCACGATCGCAGCGCTCGTGCTCGGCCCGGAGCCCGGCGAGGTCGACCAGCGTCCCCTTGCGCGGCCGCAGGGCGAGCGACGAGCGGCCGCCGGGGACGCTCGGCTCGTCGACCTCGCGGTCGTGGCAGACGAAGCAGGAGGTGATCCGCGGGTGCTCCGGGTTGCGGACCCGCTCGAGGGCGGCGGCCGTGGTGGTCGGCGCCTCGAGGGGGAAGGCGATCTCGGCCTTGACGCTGCGGCGGGGCGTGACGAATTGCCCGAGCTCGACGAGGTCGCGGGTCGGTCCGTCGACGACGATCGTCATCACCAGCTGGTCGTCGGGCCAGACGAAGATCCGCGGGCTCCGCTCGCCGAGCGCCTTCTGGACACTCGCGGTGCTCTTGCTCGCCTCGATCTGCAGCGGCCGATCGAGCGCCTCGATGAGGCACTCAGCGCTGACCGGGAAGGGGAGGCCGTTGACCAGGGCGACCGCCTCGTCGATCGTCTTCGGCGAGCCGGTGGTCCCGGGCGCCGGCTTGCAGCGGCGGAGATCGGGGGCGGCCACGCGCTCCTCCGCTCCCGCGGTCGCGGTCGCGTCGCTCGCCGCCGGCGCGGACCCGGGCCCGCAGGCCCCGCAGGCGAGGGAGAGCGCGAGGGCGCCGAGGCCGAGGAGGTGCCGCATGCGCGGGATGATAGTCGGCGCGCTCGCGCCAGCGCGGCCGAGGGCGCCGGCAAAAGGGCGTCGGCGCGGTGAGGTGCGTCCGCTCGCCGCGGGGCGCCCCTCCGCGTGCGCAGGTGCCCCTGGGGCGGATTGCGCCGTTTGCGCAAGACTCCTCGTCGCCCCGCCGGCCGGGGTCGAGGCGCGGCTCGCCCTGCTAGAGTCGGAGGCCGATGCCGCAGCCGCCGACGATCTCGCCCGCGCCCTACGCCGCCGATCGCGGCCGCCGCGGGGTCCTGCTGATCCACGGCTACACCGGCTCGGCCGCCGAGACCCGGCCGATGGGCGAGCACCTCGCGGAGCACGGCTGGACGGTCCGCTGCCCGCTCCTGCCGGGGCACGGGACCACCCCCGAGGCGCTCACGCGGATCGATCGCCAGGCCTGGATCGACGCCGTCAGCGGCGCCCTCGACGAGCTCGTCGGCCGCTGCGACGAGGTCTTCGTCGGCGGCCTCTCGCTCGGCTCGCTCCTCACCCTCTGGCTCGGCGCCCACCGCCCGGAGATCGCCGGCCTGATCGCGATGGCGCCAGCGATCCGGATCCGCAGCCCCCTCCTGCCGCTGACCCCGATCGCCCGCCGCCTCCTCCGCTACGCCCCGGGCGAGGGGGGCGACGACGACCTCGGCGACCCCGAGGCGGCGAGCCGCGGCTGGTCCTACGACGTCACCCCGCTCTGGGGCGCGGCCGAGCTCTACCGCCTCCAGCGCCAGGTTCGGCGCCTCCTGCCGACGATCCGCCAGCCCCTCCTGGTGATCCAGGGGCGCCTCGATCGACGGATCACCGCCGACGCCGGGCCCCGCCTCTGCGCGGCCCACGGGGGCGACGACGCGACGCTCCGCTGGCTCGAGGCCTCGGGCCACAACCTCCTGATCGACGGCGAGCGGCGCGAGGCCTGGGAGATCGCCCGGGCGTGGATGGAGCGCCGGAGCCGGGTCGGCGGCTGAGGGGCCCGCTTTCTCCGCGCGCGGGCCGGGCATTCGCCGTCTGGGCGCCTTTCTCCGCCGCCGGCCGGGGCCTGCCCTATACTCTGCGCCCCGTGTCCTGGCTCGCCCGCGTCCTCATCGGCGTCGTCGTCGTCCTCCTCCTGGTGATCGGCGCCCTCGCCTGGCTCTTCCGCTCGCAGGCCGAGGCGATCCCCGACGAGCTCCCGGCGATCGACACCTCGGTCGCCGATCCCCAGAAGATCGTGATCCCCGGCGACGAGGTGCTCCCCGAGCTCCGCCTCGCCGACCTCAAGGGCAAGCGCGCCTACTTCCTCCTCGAGGACCGCGAGAGCATGCAGGCCGGCGAGAGCAAGGAGCTGAGCCGCTCGCTCGCGCGCTGGCAGCTCCCGGAGGACGTCGTCGGCTACTCGGTCGGCGACGCCAAGGGCTTCGGGCTCTTCCGCAACAAGATAAGCGAGTTCATGGGGATGATGCGCGACGAGATGCGCCTCCCGCTCTACATCGACTTCGAGGGGGTCTTCTTCGACACCTTCAAGCTCCCGCGCGGGCACACCGGCTTCGTCGTCCTCGGCCCCGACGGCGCGGTCGCGCACCGCCACAGCGGCCCGGCCGACACCGCCGACCTCGACAAGATCCGCGAGGTCCTCGGCGGCCGCGAGCCCGAGCATCCGCCGGCCCCGGACTTCGCGGTCGGTGAGCTGACCAATGAGACATGCAAGGGGAAGGTCTGCGTCTTCGCCTTCCTCGACAAGCCGGTCGCCCGCGGCGACATCCCGGGGATCGAGGGCGGCTTCGAGGGCGACCGCGAGGAGGGCTTCAAGCGCTTCGCCGAGCCCAGCATCCGCCTGGTCGGGGTCCTCCACGGGGCCGACGAGAAGATCGACGAGGACAAGATCGCCGGGGCGATCGTCGGCGAACTCAAGGACCTGGAATTCCGGCGCTGGAAGCGCGTCGACGCCGCCCCCGAGGCCCGCGCGGCCTTCGGGCTCGGCGACGGGGCCGGGCTGGTGGTGATCGACCGCGAGGGGCGGATGGCCTTCAACGTCGGCGGGCTGGTGCGCTTCTGGCAGCTCGGGCTGGTGGCCGACATCCTCGGGGTCGACCTCGGCGAGCGCGATCACCAGGAGCCCTGAGGGCGGCCTTTTGTGTCCCTGTCCCGTGGGACAGGTTTCGCTGCTGGGTGATGTCGCAGCCTAGCCCGGCGGCCCGTCGATGAGGGTGAGCACCTCGGCGAGCGCCCGCCGGCGATCGGGCCGGGCGCCGCGGAGCGCGATCTCGAGGGCTTCGCGGGCGGGGGCGCCGTAGAGGCGGAGGGCGTCGATCGCCGCCCGGCGGACGCCGTTGTGGCGGTGGCCGGTGAGCTCGACGAGCGCGGGCAAGGCGGCGAGATCGCGGGCGTGGCCGAGGGAGGCGATCGCCGAGCGTTGGATGTCGGGGCGAGGATCGCCCAGGAGCTGGCGGGCGGCGGCGAGGGCCTCGTCGCGGGTCCCGTGGCGGCGGAGCTGGCGGTAGGCGGCGAGGCGGAGGCGCGGGTGCGGGTGGGCGACGAGCTCGCGGCAGAGGGCGACGAAGGGCGCGTCCGGGGCGCGCGCGAGCGCCTTGAGGGCGGCCGCCTGGGCGTCGAGCGGGCCCCGGCGATCGGTGTCGCGGAGGAGCGCGAAGAGCTCGTCCCGCGGCCGGTCGACGAGGGCCTCGGAAGGGATCGCGGCGGGCGGATCTGGTGGTGGGGTCGGCGGGGCGTGGAGGGCGTCGACGCGGGCGAGGAGGGCCTCGCCGCCGCCTTGGCGGGCGGCGTCGCGGAGGGCGGCGTCGAGGGTCGAGGGGCGGAGCGGCGGCCGCAGGAGATCGAGGTAGCCCCACTCGCCGCGGAGGAGCGGGGCCTGGAGGGCGAGGCGGACGGCCTCCGGCGAGAAGGCGTCGATCATCGCCCGGATCCGCCGGCGGGCGCCGTCGGCCTCGGGGGCGCGCGGCCAGGCGTCGACGAGCGCCGGCAGGAGCGCGAGGGGGCGGTTTGATCCTGTCCCATGGACCAGGTTGTCGAGGCGCGCGAGCCAGGCGGGGTCGGCGAGGTGCTCGGCGAGGGCGGGCGGCTCGCCGGCGACGAGGGTCTCGGCGAGGGCGGCGAGCGCCGGGCGACCGAGGGGGTCGGCGGGCCCGAGCGCGCCGCCGAGGTAGAGTTGCAGGAGGTGATCGCGGAGGGCGGGCGTGAGGTGTTCGGCGCGCTCCAGGAGGCGGGTCGCGGCCGCGCGGGAGCGCTTCGGGTCATCGAGCTCGGCGCGGAGACGATCGAGCTGGACCTCGGAGATCGGCTGATCGAGGTCGCTGGCTCGGGGTCGCCGCTCACTCGGCGCTGGCGGCAGCGGCGGGCGGGCGTCGAGCGGCGAGCCGGGCGGCTGGAGCTCGCAGAGCCAGTCGAGGAGCGGCCCCTGGTGGGCGCCGTCGAGGTCGGGGTAGGCGTCGACGAGGGCGGCGATCGTCGCGCGCGGCGGCGCCTCCCAGCGGGCGCGGAGCGCCGCCAGGTCGTTCGCCTCGGGCGACTTGAGGGCCCGGCCGAGGGCCTCGCGCGCTGCCTTGGAGAGCGCGCCTGCGGTGATCGACGGGCGCTCGCCGCCGACGAAGGCGTCGCGGAGGATCCGTCGCTGGAGCTCCGGGGGATCGGCGCTGCGGCGGGCCGCGAGGAGCGCGGCCTCGACGTCGCCGCGGGTCACCAGGAGGCCGCAGCGGCGGAGCGCGGTGATCGGCGAGCGCCCCCAGAGGAGCGCCCGGGACGCGGTGACGAGCGCCCGCAGATCGACGCCGACGAGCCAGCGGGCGCCGACGTCGAGGGCGTCGATGAGAGCTTCGAGGAGCTCGAAGAGGGAGAGGGCGAGCGAGCCCTCGGCGGCGGTGAGCCCCGCGAAGAGGAGCCCGCGGCGGCGCGCGAGGAGGGCGGCCTCGTCGCTCGTGAGGGGCCGGCGGAGGGCCTCGACGACGAGGCGAAGGTGGGCAAGCGGCGGCGCCTCGGCGGCTGCGCAGAGCTCGAGCCAGCCCGCGAGGTGAGGCCGCAGGAGCGCGAGCTCGTCGCCCCGCAGCGGGCGCTGGCGACGGAGCTCGAGGAGCCCGTCCGCGACCTCCGGATCGAGGCGGCGCCGCTCGAGCGCGATGATCGCGGTCGCCCGCGCCTGCCCTTCGGCCGGCCGATCGCCGCGGCGGCGACGCGCGTCGAGCTCGGCCGCGAGGCCCGCGAGCGGACGCGTCAGCGGCACTCGACCGTCGTCGACGCGCGCGAGGAGCTCGTCGATCCAGGCCCCGCCGTCGCCGCGGAGCGCCGCCCGGATCGCCAGGGGATCGATCCCCTCCGCGAGCGCGTCGAGGAGGAGCCCGCGGCGGCGCCCGTCCTCGGCCGCGGCGATCGCCGCGAGGATCGTCATCGGCAGGGTCGCGCCGAGGAGGGCCCGGAGCGCGGCGAGCAGCTCCGTCCGCAGCCCCGGGTTGTCGTGGTGGCCGAGCCAGAAGAGGAGGCGGTCGATCGCCTCGGCGTCGCCGCAGCGGACCAGCCCGGCGGCCGCGGCCTTCTTGATGTTCATGTTCGGGTGCTCGAGCGCGAGGACCAGCGCCCCGCTGGCCGCGTCGCCGCCGACCTCGGCGAGGGCGATCACCGCCTGGCGCGCGGTCTCGATGTCATCGGCGGCGATCCTCGCCCGCATGGAGGTCGCCAGGGGGCCGCCGCCGGCGCGGGCGATCAGCGGGATCGCCAGCTTGCGGAGGGTCGGCGAGGGGCTGCGGAGGAGCGGCTGGACGGCGGCGAGGATCCGGCGATCGTCGACCTCGGCGAGCGAGCGGAGGAGGACCTCGGCGATCGCTGCGTCGTCGTCGGGATCGATCGCCGCCAGGTGATCGAGGAGGAGCTCGGCGATCAGCGCGTCGCCGGCGGAGCGCTCGCTCTCGGCGTCGACGAGGGCCACCGGCCGGATCCGCCCCCGCCGCCAGAGCGCGGCTCCGAGGCCGCGGAGGGCCGCGAGCGCCCGCGCCGGCGCGATCCGCTGGGCCTCGCCGTGGAGCGCCTCGTCGTGGATCGCCCCGGCCGCGACCGCGCTGACGATCGCCCGCAGGTGCTCGCCGATCGCCGGCAACAAGGCGGCGCTCTCGAGGCGCGTGAGGCCGTCGAGGGCGGCGACCTCGTCGCTGAGTGAGCGAGCCGCGCGGCCCCGCGTGCGCTCGCGGCGGGCGAGGAGCGCGGCCTCCTGCGGGCTCAGGCCGCCGCCGAGATCGCCGAGGATCGCCGGCGTGACGTCGCGGTCGCCGAGGCGGGTGAGGAGCGCCTCGCGGGCGTCGCGGTCGTCGGCGCAGAGGTGCCAGAGGAGATCGACGGCGGCGCCGACGTGGGCGAGGAGGGGGCCGGCGATCGGCCCCTCCGGGGCGATCCCGAGGCGGGCGCGCAGGGCCGAGATCGTCGCCGGGCCGCCGACGCGCCGGAGCGCGGCCAGCGAGCCCGCGGGGTCGCGGTCGAGGCGTCGGAGCGCGGCGTCCTCGGCCGTCGGGGCGCCGAGGCGGGCGAGGGCGTCGAGGGCCGCCGCGCCGCCCTCGTCCGCGTCGTCGACATGTCCCAAGAGCCATGCTTCGACCGGCAGCGGCGTCGCCCCCTGGGGCGCCCGGGCGAGGGCGAGGGCGAGGGCGATCCGACGCGCCGGCGCGAGGGCGGCCGGCGGCCGCTCGACGAGCGCGGCGAAGAGCCCGCGCCGCGCGGTGTAGGCGAGCGCGACCAGGCGCTCGGCCGCGAAGCCCGGGGTCCGGGCGAAGAGCGCGAGGAGCCCGGGGATCGCCGCCTCGTCGACGAAGCGGCCGCGCCGGTGGAGGCGCTCCAGGGCCTCCAGGCAGGGGGCGCCGAGGAGCGGCGGATCCTCGAGCGCGAGGCCCTGGAGGGCCGGGATCGCCGGCGGGCCGACCAGCCCGCCGAGGGCCCTCAGCGCCTCCTGGCGGAGCCGCGGCGGCGCCTCGAGATCGCCAGCGAGCGCCCGCAGCGGGCCCTCGAGGCCGCGTCGGGCCGCGCACTCGAGGGCGGCGCGGGCGAGCGCCTCACCGCCGGCGAGGGCCGCGCTCAGCTCGCTGGCTTGAAAATCCTGTCCCAAGGACCATGTCGAGGAGAGCGCCGCCAACGCGGCGAGGGCGACCCGCGGCGATCCGCGGCGGAGGAGCCCGCGGGCGAGCCCGTGCGCCTGCGCCGGGAGGAGCGCCCCGCGCTCGCAGGCGACCGCGAGGAGGCGGGCGGCGCAGGCCTGGGCCGCCTCCTCGCGCCGGCCGGCGAGCGCCTCGAGGAGCGCCGCCGGATCGTCGACCTCGTCGAGCTCGATCCCCGCGAGGGCCTCGGCGAGCGCGGGGTCGTCGGCGTCGGCGTCGGCGTCGGCGAGCGCCGACGGCCGCACGCATGCCTCGGTCCGCAGCCACGCCGCGCGGGCGCTCGGATCGCCCACGCGCCCCGGCCACGGCGGCAAGCGAGGCGCCGGCAGGAAGCGCCAGAGCCGGCGGTAGAGCAGGGCGAGGAGGGCCGCGCTCGCCGGCTCGTCGGCGGACGCCGCGGGGAGGAGCGCGGCGCAGGCCCGGAGGATCGCCGCCTCCTCGGCCGCGGCGCTCCGGCGATCGAGGGCGACGAGCGCGAGGTGATGCCGGGGATCGCCAGGATCGCCGAGCGCCCCCCGAAGCTCCTCGAGGGCGAAGACGCCCCGGTCGATCGCCCGGGCGAGCTCGTCGATCGCGCTCCCCTCGCTCCCCTCGCTCCCCTCGCTCATGGACCCGAGGATAGACCCCTGGCCCGACAAATGGCGCGCCCCGGGGAGGGCTTGCGCGTTTGCGCGCGTCCGCCTACCGTCGCGCCCATGGGACTTGCGATCACCGTCGGCATGCTCGCCTCGGTCGCCGGCGACGACGAGGGCGTCGCCTACTACCGCCGCCAATTCACCGCGCTCGCCGGCGCCCTCGAGGCGGCGGGCGTGGTCGGCTACGACGAGCCCGAGCGGGTCGCCCGCGGCCTCCAGCGGCCCCACGTCTCGTCGTTCCCCTACTCGTTCCTCCACTACCTCCGGCGGGCCTACGCGCGGGTGAAGGCGGGCATGGAGGTCACGCCGGTCGACGCCGCGGGGCTGGCGGCCGACGACGGCCTGGTCGAGGACGAGGCGATGATGTTCTCGTCGCACCTCCTCTGCCACTCCGACGCCGAGGGCTACTACGTCCCGGTCGACTTCTCGGAGCCGCTCTTCCTCGAGGATCCGGCGGTGAGCGGCGGCGGGATGATCGGCTCCTCGCAGCGCCTCCTCGGCGAGCTCCGCGAGATCGCGCCGGCCCTCGGGATCGCCCTCGCGGCCGACGGCTCCCTCGCCGACGACGAGGCCGCCCGCCTCGCCGAGGTCGACGACGGCGCGCCGCTCTTCCGCGAGCACATCGTCTGGCTCACCCTCCACGAGGCCTGCCGGGCGAGCGTCGCCTCGGGGGCGGCGATCGTCTTCAACTGAGCTCGCCGAGATCAGCCGGGCGGCGCCCGGCGGCCGCGTGGGCGGCGAGGAGCGCGTCGAAGTCCTCCTGGTCTTCGAGCCATGTCGGGCGCCACTCGCCCTCGAGCGCGGCGAGGTCGAGGTCGCCGTCGATGCCGGAGAGCCAGCGCTCGGTCCGCGGCGGCGCGTCGGGCTCGCGGATCAGGAAGGTGTAGCGGCCGTGGTGGACCGCGTAGATCACCCCGGTCTCGGGGTGGACGCAGACGTTGTGGACCCCGATCGTCCGCTTGGCCGCGTCGGGGAGGCGGGCGCCGGCGACCTCCATCAGCATCTGGCCGCCCTCGTCGAAGCCGCTGCTCTGGTAGGGGGTGAGCCGCCAGCCGGACGCGCCGCCGCGGTCGATCCAAGCGAGGATCCCCGCGTTCGCGGGGTGGCGGCGGACGAGCGCGTCGAGGTCGAGGGTGGTCATCGGGACAGGTCTTGTAGCGCGGCCCGGTGGCGATGAGCGCGTCGACGCGGAGGAATTCTCGCCGGCGACGGCGGCCACCGTCGCCTTGATCGCGCGGCGGCGGAGATCGACGGCCGCGGGCGGGGGCGATCGCGCGGGGCGGATCCGCCCGCCGAAAGGCGAGAATTCCGGCCCAGAGCGGGTCTGTGGGCCGGTTTGGCGCTGGCGCCGAGCGCTCGGAGCGGCTATTTGAGGAGATCATGGCGAGGGTCCTCAAGGCCGAGGGGCGCGCGTCCGGCGGGGTGAGCCGCGGCCCGGCCGAGCGGGCTGAGGTCCCGCAGGCCGACAAGCTCGAGAGCGTCCGCCAGCTCGCGGCCGCGGTCGGCGACGGGATCCACCACCCGGCGGCGCTCCTCGAGCTCCTCCACGTCGACCAGCGCCACTTCGCCTACTACCGCCAGGCGGCGGTGCTCCTCGGGCTCGTGCGGGCCCGCGGCGATCGCAGCCTCGCGCTCACCGATCTCGGCCGCCGGCTCATCGCCGCCCCCGAGGGCTCGGCCGACGAGCGCCGGGTGCTGGCGCGGGCGATCGACGACGCGGCGTCGCTGCGGCCGCTGGGCGGCTGCTTCGCCGCCGACGCGCCGGTCGACGCGGGGGCGCTCGCCCGCCGGGTGCAGGCGCTCACCGGCCTCGCGCCGTCGACCGCGGCCCGCCGGGCGCAGACGCTGATCCGCTGGCGGGAGTACGTCCTCGGCCCCGACCTCGCGCCGAGCCGCCCCGACCTCCCCGACCTCAGCGCGCGCCTGGAGCGGCTGATCGCCCGCCACAACGCGCTCGCCAAGCAGCGCACCCTCGAGTGGCTCCTCCAGGTCGCGCCCGGGCGCTTTGAGACGATCCTCGGCGAGCTCGCGCGGGCGCTCGGCTACCGCGAGGTGATCGTCCGCGGGGGGCCGAGCGACGGCGGGATCGACGTCCAGGCGATCCGCCTCGATCGCTGGGGGCACCGCGCGCGGGTGGCGATCCAGGCGAAGCGCTACCAGCGTCCGGTCGGCCGCCGGATCATCGACGAGATGATCGGCGTCGTCGCCCGCGAGCGCCTCGGCGAGGCGATCGTCGTCACGACCTCGGAGTTCTCCAAGCAGGCCGAGTCGGCGGCCCGCGGCGAGCCGCGGCTGCGCCTGGTCAACGGGGCGCAGCTCGTCGATCTCCTCGCCGAGCACGGGGTGGTGGTCCGCTACGCGCAGCGCGGCGAGCTGGTGCCGGCCTAGCGCCGACGATCGAGGCGCGCGAGCGCGGCCGCGTGGCGCTCGTCGCTCACGCGGGGGTCTGGCGGCGAGGACAGGTGCTGACGCCGATGAGCCGGTAGATCGGGCAGAAGCCGAGGGCGGCGGTCACGACCATGATCCCGGCGACGACGCCGAGGACGATGGCGAGGGCGCCGGAGGTCGCAAACGCGCCATAGCCCGCGCCGGCGCCGACGAGGATGCGGATGATTCGGTCGATGGATCCTTCGTTGGTGGTCATCTTGTCTCTCCGCGGAACATTGTCCCGCGCCCTCTCGCGGGCGAGCGCGCATCTTGAGCGCGCCGCAGCCATTGCCGGCAGGCGGGCGCTGGGGGAGCCGGGGGAGTGAAGCCGCGCCCCGCGCTAGAACCACTTCCCGAGCCCGAGGCGGAGCTGCGCCACTGGCACGCCGGTGGTCCGCGCGTCGTCCTCGTTGCCCCGCTGCTGGGCGAAGATCAGCACCTGGCCGGCGACCGCGACCATCACGAAGAGGCCGCGCGAGAGCCCCCAGCGGAGGTCGACGAGCGCGGTGCTGTGGCCGGCGGCGCTGTTGCGGGGCGGGGCGACGCCGGCGGTCTCGAAGGTCTGGCGCAGGAGGCTGACGCCGCCGCCGAGGCCGAGGGCGACGCTGACGATCGGCAGGTCGAAGGAGCGCGTGAGGACGAGGTCGAGGTCGTATTGATCGGCCTGGACGTCGACGCGATCGGCGGCGAAGTCGGCCCGACAGAATCCGAGCGTGCTGGTGAGCCCGAGGCGGCGGGCCTCCAGGGTGTGCCCGACGCGGACGCCCTGGCAGAGCCCGCCGCGGCGCCAGAGCGGGGTCCGGAGCTGGTAGGCGGCGACCGGGCCGTGGGCGAGGCGACGCTCGGTGCCGCCCTTGCGGGCGAGGCGGGCGTATTCGACCCGCGTCATCCCGCGCTCCTCGACCCTGCGGGTGCCGCCGCTGGCGACCGCGACGGTGCCCTCGAGGAGGTGATCGCGGGCGCGGGCGCGGATGAAGTAGCGGCCGGCGCGGACGTTGACGGTGCGGGCGGCGTCGCGGACCCCGACCTCGGCGACGACCGGGCCGTCGGCGCCGCCGGCGAGGACGAGGTAGCTTCGACCTGGCGGAAAGACCAGGCGAGCGCGCCCCTGGGCGACCTCGCCGACCTGGGTCAGGGTGACGCCGCCCTGGCCGCGGAGATCGAACTCGAAGGTCGGGTGCTGGGTCCCCTGGAGGGTCCGCGAGCTCGATCGCACGGTGTGCTCATAGGCGTAGCGGTAGGCCTCGGCGAGGGTGATCGCGCCGTCGCCGTCGCTGTCCGCGGCGCCGACGAGGCCGGAGATGAAGTGGTGGGTGAAGAACGAGCCGCGGAGCTCATCGGACTCCTGCGCGTCCTCGTTCGCCGAGCTCGAGGTCAGGAAGACCAGGCCCTCGCCCGCGAGGCGCTCCTCGGTGGCGACGTCGAAGACCACCGTCGGCCGCCCGCCCTTGACCCGAGTCAGCGCGCCGGAGCGGCAGGAGTCGAGCATCAACATCCGAAAGTCCGCCGGCGAGCCGCGGACCAGCTCGCGGAGCTGGACGAGGTCGAGGCGCTCGTCGCCGAGGTGGAGGGCGTCGGCGTCGGCGTGGCCGGAGTAGTAGACGAGGAGCACGGCCTGGTCGCCGGGCCCGCTCGCGCTCCGCATGCGGGCGTTCATGCCGATCAGCACCCGCTGGATCGTCGCCGCCCCCTTGCCGAGGAGGACCACCGTGTTCTCCTCGTGGAAGCCGCCGAGGTCGCGGAGGGTGTCGGCGACGCGGGTCGCGTCGCGCTCGGCGTAGCGCAGCGCGGCCTCGTCGGCGGCGCCCTCGTTGTTGCCGATGATCACCGCGTAGCGGACGACGCGGGCCCAGGCGCTCGCCGGCGCGAGGACGGCGAAGACGACGATCAGCGCGGCCAGGAGGCGAGGCAGGCGGATCACGGCGCGCCTCGCTTGCGGACGCGGACGCGGTCGACGACGCAGCCGGGGATCGAGGGGTCGTCGGGGCGGGCCTCGATCGCCCGGGCGAGCGCGGCGAGGGGCACCTCGTCGGCGCAGAAGATCCCGAAGAGCACCTCGTCGCCGAGCACGTCGTCGAGGAGGACGGCGCCGGGGAGGTCGATCTGCTCGCCGGGCGGGGCCGCGAAGCTCCGCTCACCCTCGGGGAAGTAGGTGCTGATCGTCCCGGCGCCGTCGCGGCTGAGCACCGCGATCGTGCCGCCCTCGGACCAGGAGTAAGCGAAGCGGAGGGCGTCGCCGGGGCGCAGGAGCTCGCCCGGGCCCCCCTCGAGGACCGCGCCGCCGCGCAGGACGTGGAAGTGGAGCGCCGCGCCTCCCTTGGTCCGGGTGGTCGGCGCGTCGACCGAGGGGTCCGGTCGGACGATGATCACGAGGAGGGCCGCGGCCGCGATCGCCAGGCCGCCGACGCCAGCGCGCGCCCACCAGCGGCGCCGGCCCGGACGCGGCGCGACCTCGGGCGGCGGCAGCGAGAGCGGCGGCAGGTCGACGGCCACATCGGCTTCGGCGAGCGCGCGCTGGCGCTCGCGGCAGCGCGCGCAGCGGGCGAGGTGGGCGGCGATCGCCTCGCGCTCGAGCTCGCCGACGCGGACTTGATCGAGGACGAGATCCGAGAGACAGGCGTCGTCGTCGTGATCGCTTCGAGTTCGGTCGAGGGGGATCATGGGTGCGCGTCCTCCTGCGCTGCGAGGCCGGCGCGGGCGCGCTCGAGCAGGTTGCCGACGTGGCGCCGCGAGCAGCCGAGGAGCGCGGCGATCTCGCTCTGCGACATCTCGTCGAGGTAGAAGTAGACGACCGCCTGCGCCTGGTCCTCGGGCAGGCGGGCGAGGTACTGGCGGAGGACCGCGCGCTCCTCGACGCGGGGGGCGCTGCTGCTCTCCGGCGGCCCGCGCTCGTCGAGGAGGCGGAGGCGGTTGCGGGCGTCTCGCAGGCGGTTCAGGCAGCGGTTGGTGGTCGCCTGGTAGAGGAACGCCATCAGCGATCCCTGCCCCGAGTACTGCTCGGGGCGCGCGAGCAACGAGGTGAAGATCTCCTGGACGACCTCGCGCGCGTCGGCGTCGTTCCCGAGGATGCTCCGCGCCCGGCGGAGGACGACGGGGCCGTGCGATCGGTACGCGGCTTCGAGGACGGAGCGCACGGGGGCGGAGAGTATCCCAGGCCGAGGAGGGTCGGCGGGGTCGACGACGCGGGGCGTGGTCGGAGCGCGGCTGGCCCGCGTCGGCGCGCTCGCGCCTGGTTCGCGCGGGAAGGGCAGAGCTCGGGTCGGAGGTGGCATGGGGACCTCACGCCGGGCGACGCTCGCCCGCCGCCGCGGCGCCCGAGCGAGGGGCTCCGCGGCGCGGCGCTTGGGTCGGCGGGTCGTGCGATCGCGCGATCGTCACGTCCGCCCTAGAGGCCCGGCCACGGGATCTTGTCGAAGGCGGTCAGGATGACGCCGATCTCGGTGTCGAGATCGTCCGGGCTCGGCGCGTAGCGGGTCGACGTCGTCGAGCAGTAGGTCCCGTTCCCCCAGGGGAGCGGCTTGCAGGTCGTCTCCGCCGGGATGACCTCGAGGATGTGGAAGCCCGGCTCGTACGCGCCGCCGAGGAAGCGACCCCACGAGGAGTCGGCGGGGACCGGGTCCGCGGCGTAGATCAGCACGTGGCCGCCGGTGCCGCCGATGATCGAGGAGGGGGGCGCCTCGTTGAGGTCGAGGGCGATCGTCTCCGCGTCGCTCGCGGCGACGATGAACCACCCGTAGGCGACCCGGAGCCCGTCGGCGTCGACCAGGAGCGCGCTCTCCGGGGGCGGCTGGTAGAGGTCGAGGGTGAAGGCCGCCGGGAATTCGCCGGAGACGGAGACCCGCTCGCCGGCCGCGCTGTCGACGCAGAGCTCGAAGGCGGGGGAGTAGGACCAGACCCACCCGCAGGCGGCCACGCAGGCGGCGTAGGAGTCCTGCGCCTCGGGCGTGCACTCCCCCGGCGACGCGCCGCAATTGGCGTCGACGCACTCCTCCGCCCCGATCCCCTCGGGGCCGCCGATGCCGGCGCTGCAGTTGAAGCTCGGCCCCTCGCAGAGGCCGCTCTCGTTGGAGAACCAGAGCACCGCGACGTCGGCCGCGGTCGCGCTCGCTTCGGCCGTGACCGCGCCGCGGATCGTCGCCAGCGGCTCGCCCGAGTAGCCCGGGTCGACCTGGGGCGAGCAAGCGACGGCGACGGCCGCAGCGAGGCCAAGGTGGGCAGGGAGGTGTCGTGTCCGAATCATGGGCAGCTCCTTTTGTTTATAGGGACCGCGGCGCCGAGGAAACGGGCACGGGGTGCTCGACTTTTTTTGGGGGCGCGATCTTCGGGCTCGCCAATTGGATCCGCGCGCATCGCACAGCCGCGATCTTCTCGAGGCGCCGGCGACCCGTGCCTCCAGGAGCGCGGCCCTATCGTGCGGGGGGGGCAGGACCCCGGGAGGGCGCTCCATCGTCGTGGCGCCGCTGCGAGGTGGGTCGGAGCTCGCGGCCTCGAGCACCCGTCGAGGGTCGCCGCGGCGCGCCGTGTTCATGACCGCGCGTCGGCATCATCGGGGCGCGAGGATAGGCCTCGCCGCGGCCAGCAGACGCGCTATCGTTCGCCGGTGGAACGCGAGTGGACGCCCCTCAGCGCGCGCCCCGAGGGGTACCGAAGCGTCGTCGTCCTCACCGGCGCCGGCGTCTCGGCGGCCTCGGGGTTGCCGACCTATCGCGGCCCCGGCGGGCTCTGGACCGCCGATCCCGAGCTCGCGCGCTCGCTCGTCGCCGGCGCCTCGCTCGAGCGCATGTGGTCGGCGCTCGGTCCCCTGCGGGCGGCGCTCGCCGAGGTCCGGCCGAACGCCGCCCACCGGGCGCTGGCCGACTTCGAGGCCCGCCACGTCGCCGCCGGCGGCCGCTTCTGCCTGATCACCCAGAATGTCGACGGCCTCCACCAGGCCGCCGGCTCGAAGAACGTCGTCGAGTACCACGGCTCGCTCCTCCGCAGCCGCTGCCTCGGCGCCTGCGGGGTGATCGACGATCGGGCGGTCCACGCGAAGCCGCCGGCCTGCCCCGGCTGCGGCGGGCCGATGCGCCCGGACGTCGTCCTCTTCGAGGAGACGATCGGCGTCCGTCAGGAGCGGGCGGCCAAGCGGGCGCTCGACGAGTGCGACCTCTTCGTGGCGATCGGCACCAGCGGGATGGTGTGGCCGGCGGCGTCCTTCGTCCGCGGGGCGGAGTACGCCGGCGCCTACACGATCTACGCCAACCTCACCGGCCTCGGCGGCGAGCACCCCTACGCCGAGACGATCCTCGGGCCGGCCGAGGAGGTCGTGCCGCGCCTCTTCGGCGCTTGACCGGGCGTGCGCCGCGGCCGACGATGCCGGCCATGCGCACGCGCCCGCTCCTCGCCCTCGCCGCCCTCGCCCTCGTCCTCGCCGCGCCGGCGTGCAAGAAGGACAACCCCGAGAGCGAGTCGCCCGGGGTCGTCGGCGGGGTCGTGAACGACGTCGACAACGAGATCAAGGGCGCCGACGAGACCCTCGAGAAGACCGCCGAGGACATCGAGGGGGTCGGCGACGACATCACCGAGGCGGTCTCGTCGGACGACGAGGGCGGCGGCGAGTAGCGATCAGAGGGCGATCACCAGCGCCTGCTCGATCGCGTAGGTGAGGCCGCCGTCGTTGTTGGCGTTCGCGAGGATCCGCTGATCCGGCTCGATCCGCAGGACGAAGACGGCTGTCGCTTCGTTCGAGGCGTGGCGCAGTACGTCGTACTCTTGACCCTTGATTTTCGGGTCGTCGTTGATGACCTTGAGCAGGCACCCGTCCTCCGTCGCCCGGACGGAGAGGGTCACCAGGAGCGGCCGACCCGACCGGTTGTGAAAGATGATCGCCCGGCCCTGCTTCTTCCCGAGGCTGCCGGTGATCTGTTGCGGCGTCAGATTATACGGAGTCATGATTCTCATCTCCATCCACGCTGCGACGGAGCGGGTCAATTCCCGCCGCGGTCGCAATGTGGGCACACACTAGCGATCTGGTGCCCACCTTCAATGTCCAATGATTGAGAATCACACATGTCGATTGCAGTCGACAGCCACCCTCGCGCGTCCGCGCGCCCGCGCCGGCGGTGGCCCGCGGGCGCCGCGGCGGGCTATCCTTCGCCGATGACCAGCGAGGCGGATGAGGGAGCGGTGAGCGACGCGCTGGCGCGGGCCTGCGAGCGCGCGCGCTCGCTGCTGGTGGTCACCGGCGCCGGGGTGAGCCTGGCCAGCGGGATCCCGACCTTCCGCGGCAGCGACGCGGGTGCGGTGTGGGCCCAGGACATCATGGAGCTCGGGACCAACGAGTTCTTCCGCCGCGACCCGGTGACCTCGTGGCTCTGGTATCTGCGGCGCTTCGGCGGCCTCGAGGGGGCCGCGCCGAACCCCGCCCACCGGGCGATCGCGGCGCTCGAGCGCTGGCAGGTCGAGCGCGATCGGGCCTTCCTCCTGGTCACCCAGAACGTCGACGGGCTCCACCGGCGGGCGGGCTCGCAGCGGGTGGTCGAGGTCCACGGGCGCGCCGATCGGGTCCGCTGCTCGCGGGTGCGCTGTGAGAAGGGGGCGCCCGACGGCTGGATCCCCCGGGCCGAGATCGATCAGGAGCGCTTCCTGGAGGCGCCCTCCCTCGAGACCCTGCCGCGCTGTCCGGCCTGCGGCGAGATCCTCCGCCAGCACGTCCTCTGGTTCGACGAGTACTACACGGGGCACAGCGACTACGAGATCGAGCGGGCGCTCCGCGGGGCCAAGGCGGCGTCGGTCGTCCTCTTCGTCGGCACCTCGTTCGCGGTCGGCATCACCGACATGATCCTCGAGCGAGCGCTCGCGCGCGGGCGGGCGATCTTCTCGATCGATCCCTCCGGCCGCTCGCCGCACCGGGCGGTCGAGGTCCTCGCCGAGGCCGCCGAGGCCGCGCTCCCGGAGCTCTGCCGGCGCCTCGGCGTCGACCCGGACGCGGGCGAGGCGGGCGCGAGCGGGTCCGAGCCCGCCTGAGGACCTCGGCGGGGCGCGTCTCGGCGAGGGCCGCAGACGCGGACGCGAGGCGCGACAACGACACGGACGCAGACGCGTCCGCGTCCGCGGCGAGCGGTCGTGTCCTAGCGACATAGATGTCCATAGGGACATGTTTGCTCCCTCGCGCCGTCGGCCGCCGAGGGGCGCGGAAGGACGCTGGGCGCCCAGATGCGCCCTGGCGCCTCGCTCGCCGCGATCTCTTGGGCTGCATCGTCCGCGTGGTCGCGTAGAATGAGAGTCACTCTTCGCTGGCGATGAAGAAGGTCTTTCCATGCGGGCATCGGGGGCGCGGGCAGCACTGCCACCGCTGCGCCCAGGAGGTGGCGGCCGACCGCAAGAAGGTCGAGGAGCGGGCCGAGGAGCGGGCGGACAAGGTCGCGTGGGAGGCCTCCTTCGCCGCCGACCCGATCGATCTCCGCGACCTCCCCGATCGCGCGCTCGTCCGCAAGGCCCGGCAGATCCTCGCGGCGATCGCCGGCGGCGAGGACTACACCCGCTTCCGGGGCAAGCGCCTCTCGCTCGATCGCGGGGTGATCAGCGTGCCGCTCGGGCAGCGCTATCGCCTCCTCTTCCGGGACGGCGAGGGCGGGCTCCGACCGATCGCCTGCATGTCGCACGAGACCTACAACGGCAGCCTGCGGCCGGGGATGGGCTCCTAGTGCCGCGACCGCGACGCCGGCTCGCGAAGAGGAGCCCCGCGAAGAGGAGCGCCGTGAGCGAGCCCTGGTGTCCGCTCGCCCGGCAAGCGCACCCCTCGTCCTCTCCGTCGCAGGCGTCGCCCTCGCAGACCGGCGCTTTGGTGCGGCGGTAGACGAGGACCAGGGCCGCGCCGGGATCGGCCTCCGGGCGATCGACGATCGCCAGGGTCGAGCCCTGGAGGGCGAAGGCATGCTGCGTCGGGAGGTGGTGGCTGAGGTGCGCCTCCTCGACCCAGCCCTCGCCGCGGGCGAAGACGCGGACGAGCTCCGGGCTCGCGGCCGCGGCGATCACGTCGCCGTCGATCGCGATCGGGCCCTCGCCGGTCCCCGCGAGCCGCGTCTCGAGGACCCAGCCCTTGTCACCGAGGGCGAAGACGTCGAGGATCCCTGCGCCCTCCTCGGCGTCGGCCGCCCCGAGGACGAGCTGCGAGCCCGCGATCGCGACCCGATCGTAGCCGGCGCCCGGGGTCGTCAGGGCGCTCTCGACCTTCCATGCCCCCTCCTCGCCGCGGAAGACGTGGGCGACGTGCTGATCGCCGCGGCTGACGAGCTGGACGATCCGATCGCCGTCGACCGCGAGCCCGGGGAAGGTCGACGCCATCATCGAGCAGGCGCTCGGGGGCTCGGCGATCCCGTCGGCCTCCCAGCGCTCGCCGCTGCGGCGAAAGGCGAGGATCTGCCAGGAGAAGGGGCACTCGGGCGACTCCTGGTCCAGGCGCGAGACGGTGATCGCCAGGCGATCGCCGCGCATCGCCAGGGCCTCGCCGAGCCAGCCGCTCCCCGCCAGATCGCCGCCATGGGCGACGACCTCCGGCGCCGACCAGCCGTCGCCGAGCCAGGTCGCGGTGAGGATCCGGATGATGTAGTCGTCGTTGAAGTTGCTGAGGGTGATCACCGCGTCATCGCTCACGCCCTCGGGATCGATCAGGCCCGGGGTGAAGCCGGTCGGGGGCGGCACCACCTCGGGTCCGATCCACTGGCCGTCGACCTGGCGAAAGGCGGAGACCCGCTGCCCCTGCTGGGGATCGGCGCTGACGACCACGAGCGTCGATCCGCCGCCGGCGATCGTCTGGAAGGTGGCCCCGGGCGCGGGGGCGAGGGTCGCCTCGAGCGACCATTCGTCGGCCCGGGCGCGCGACGGCGCGGCGCCGAGGGCCCCGCCGAGCAGCGCAGAGACCAACACAGAAATTGTCCTGGCTCTCGCCCGCGCGTGCATCCCCTTGAGGATGCGCGGGCAGGTGGGCGGCGGCGGGGCAATTCCTGCGCTCTTCGCGGGCCTTTGATGTCCACTCTTGCGAGGTCAGGCCCCGCGTGTTGCGGCGCTAGCGTCGGGCGACCCCGAGGAGGCCGCGGGCGAGGCCGAGGTTGGCGAGGGCGAGGAGGTAGTGGAAGACGTCGAGGCGGGCGAAGGGTCCGAGCTCCCCCTCGCTGCCGACCGCGAGCCCGGCGATCAGGACGAGCGCCGCGCCGCCGATGAGGAGGGCGCCGCCGCGGCGATCGATCGCCAGGCCCCGGACCCCGCCGACGATCACCCCGCAGGTGCCGATCGCCCCGATCGCCAGCCCCCAGAGGCCGGCGACGCCGGCCAGGCCCGCGCCGATCGCCAGGGCGACGAGGATCACCACGAGGCGACCCCAGCCCCGGGGCGAGAGCTCGAAGGGCCAGGTGAGCGCGAGCGCGGCCGCGCCGATCGTCGGCATCGCCGCCGCGGTCGCCAGGCCGCTGAGCGCCCCGTGGAGCCACGCGAGCCCCTCGAGGCCGGCGAAGCGGAGGGTCCCGCAGAGGGCGGCGGCGCCGATCAGGCCGAGGCCGAGGGCGGCGCCGCGGAGCGAGCGGCGAGCGGGCGGGGCGACCTCGGCGGCGACGAGCGCCCGCGCGCACGCGAACGAGGTGAGCGCGAGGACGCCGTCGGAGAGCGCGGACGCGAGGGCCATCGAGCGGCGAGTCTAGCAGCCAGGCGCGGCGAGGGGGGCCGCGCGTCAGCGACGGCGGTAGCGGAACTCGCAGCGGGCGGCGCCGGTGGCGATCGTCCCCTCGCGCTCGAGGACGACGTCGTCGACGAGCGCGGCCATCAGGTCGTCGATCCGACAGATCTGGGGGCCGAGCTCGGGCGCCCCCTGCTCCCGGAGGTAGCGGACGATCGCGCACTCGCGGACGTCGAGGGCGAGGACGCCGCGCTCGCCCGCGTCCTCGTCGTCGCGGAGCTCCATGCGGAAGCCGTCCTCGCTGGCGAGCCGCGGGAGCGCCCGCCGGAGGTAGCCGCGGACGAGGCGGGACTTGAGGACGAAGCCGTAGCCGATCCGCACCGCCCGCGAGGCGCCGAGGCGGCGGTAGCGGGCGTCGATGATCGCCGCGACCAGCGATAGTGCTGTCTCTTCGGACATGTCAAGATCGTCACGGAGCGCGCGGTAGATCGCCAGGAGCGGGACCGCGAGGGCGAAGAGGCCGCGGTTCAGGGTCTGCTTGAAGCGCGGGGCCGCGGCCGCGAGCGGGCGATGGCGGGCGCGGGCGAGGTCGACGAGGCGGGCGTGGCCGCCGGGGCCGAGGGCCTCGCTCGCGCCCGCCTCGCTCGCGTCGAGGAGCGCCTCGAGGTCGCGGTCGCGGTCGCGGTCCTGCATCCCCACGAGCGTGGCGGAGATCGCCGGCCTCCGCCACCGCCGGTAGGAGAGAGGCTCAGCGGCGCCGGCGGAGCCAGAGGCCGACCAGGAGCGCGAGCCCGAGGAGGAGGCCGTCCGGGGCCGGGCCGACGCTGCACGCCTCGCAGCCGCTGCCGGTGCAGGCGTCGTCCGGCATCGTCGTGTCGCTCTCCTGGCCGCCGCAGCGGGCCGCTGCGGCTCCGGTGTCGCTCTCGCTCTCGGTCTCCATCCCGCTGACGATCGCCCGCCCGGGGGCCCGGGCCACGCGCGGAATTTTCGCCCCGCCCGTCCTGCCCGGCGCGCGCGCTCAGACCGCGCAGACGAGGAACCAGTCGAAGGTGACGACCGCGCCCGCGTAGGCGCCGATCGCCGGCAGGCCGTTGAGCAGATCGCTGTCGATCTGCGTCCCCAGGAGCACCCCGTCGAGGCGGAACTCGAGCTTGTCGGCCATCGCCTTGAGCGAGACCGTGTGCCACTCGCCGGGGCTGATCGCCGTCTGGTCGCTGCCGAATGCGCTGGGCTGGTTCTGCAGGAGCTTCCCCCAGCGGACGGTGTCGGGGGCCGCGGTCCGGAGCGCGAGGTAGTAGTAGGACCACGAGAGGGGGTTCGGCGTCGGGATGAAGCGGGCGCGGAGGGTCCCGTTGCCGGCGCCGCTCTCGATCCGGAGGTAGGTGTGGACCTCGTAGTCGCTGGACGAGAGGAGCGTCGGCCAGGCGGCGGCGTTCTGGGTCTCGTTGGAGTCGACGGTGAGCGTCCCGAGCTGACCGCTCCACTTCCACGCCCCGTTCAGCGTCATCGTCTTGATCGGGTCGCTCGAGAAGTCCTCGAAGAAGAGGGGGTCGCAGTCCGGGATCGGCAGGAGGTCGCCGCCGGTGGTCGTCGTGTCGCCGCCGCTGGTCGTCGTGTCGCCGCCGCTGGTGGTCGGATCGAGGCCGGTGGTCGTCGCCGTGGTCGTCGCGTCGCCGCTGCTCTCGACCCCGCCACTCGAGGTGCCCGAGCTCGCGCTCGCGTCGCCGCTGCCCGAGCTCCCCGAGGCGGTCGCGCCCCCGCTCGACGAGGAGCCCCCGCTGGTCGAGGTGCTCCCGCTCGCGTCGCTCGCCGACCCCGAGCCGCCCGAGGCGGTCGGCGGGGTGTCGCTGAAGCAGCCGGCGAGCGCGAGCAGGGGCCCGAGCGCGAGCCCGAGGGGCGCACGAGATCGACCGGCCATCGAGGCACTCTAGCAGGTCCTAGCCCGGCCCAGGAGCCCGCGTGCGCGGGATCCGGGCCGCCTGGGCGTCGCCGCCGAGGCTCCGGGCCGCAACCTTCACGCGCCCGGCGTCGCCACCCGGGCGCCGCGGGGCGGCGAAGTGCCGCTAGGATCGCCGACCATGAGCCAGGGCGCAGGGAAGGGGGCGATCGCGGCCGCCGTCGGCGGGCTCCTGATCGCGCTCGCGGGGCTCCTCGTCGCGCCGCTCGCGGTCGATCTCGCGCTCGGCGAGGGCGGCTGGGCGGGGTGGCTCGTGGCGATCGCCGTCGCCCTCGCGGGCGGGCTCGGCCTCCGCGGACTCGGTCGTCACGCCGGCCCCCTCGGCGGCGCCCAGGCGCTGGTGGTCTGCGGCCTCGCGTGGATCGTCCTCTCGCTGGTCGGCGCGATCCCGCTGGTCTGGATCCTGGGGATGCCGATCCTCGACGCGATCTTCGAGACCGTCAGCGGCTTCACGACCACCGGGATCACCCTCCTCGCCGGCCTCGACGAGCTCCCGCGGGCGCCGCTCCTCTGGCGGAGCCTGACCCAGTGGGTCGGCGGCCTCGGGATCCTGACCCTCTTCCTCGCGCTGATCCGCGAGCACCCCGGGCTCCACGCGCTCGCCGGGGCCGAGGCCCACAAGATCCGCTCGCCGCGGCCGGAGCCGGGGATCGCCCACACCCTGCGGATCCTCTGGGCGATCTACCTCGGGCTCAGCGCCTTCGTCGCGCTCGGCCTCCTGGTCGGCGGCGTCGGCCTCTTCGACGCGGTCAACCACGCGATGACCACGGTGTCGACCGGCGGCTTCTCGACCCACGACGCGAGCGTCGCCCACTTCGCGGCCGCCGGCGTCGCCCGCCCGCGCCTCGTCGAGTACGTCGTGATCCTCGGGATGCTCGCCGGCGGCACCTCCTTCCTGGTCCACTACCAGCTCCTCCGCGGCCGTGTCCGCGCGCTCTGGGAGGTCCCCGAGACCCGCTGGTGGTGGGCGATCGTCTTCGGCGGCGCGGCCCTGGTCGCGCTCGACGTGATCCTCGGCCACGGCGGCGTCGCGGCCCCGCCCGCCGGCGCCGGCGCGAGCGCGGGCCTCGACGGCGGCGGCGGCGGCTGGCTCGGCGTCGAGGCGATGCTCCGCGCCTCGCTCTTCCAGGTGCTCGCCCTGGTGACGACCACCGGCTATGGAACGGTCGACGTCGCCGACCCCTACTTCGGCGGCCTCGCGCGTCAGCTCTTCCTCTGGCTCATGCTCATCGGCGGCTGCGTCGGCTCGACCGGCGGCGGCTTCAAGGTCCTGCGGGTCGTCCTCCTCGGCCGCACCCTCCGCGAGGTCCTCCGCCGCGCCTTCGTCCCGAGCCACGCGCTCTCGCGGGTGGTCTACGCCGGCAAGGTCGTCGAGGTCGGCGAGATCGAGCAGATCGCCGGCCTCCTCTTCGCCTGGTTGGTCCTCCTCGTCGGCGGCGGGGCGATCACCGCCGCGCTCTCCGATCATGGCCCCTGGGCCTCGCTCTCGGGGATGTTCTCCGCCCTCAACAACATCGGCCCGTGCTACATACCGGTCGCCGAGATGCCGGCGCTCCACCCGATGATCAAGCTCACCTACATCCTCGGGATGCTCGCCGGGCGCCTCGAGATCATCCCGCTGGCGATGCTCTTCTCGCGGCGAGCCTGGCGGAGCGGCGGGCGATGAGCGGGTCGCGGAGGTCGACGCCGTGTACGTGATCGTCGCCGGCGCCGGGGTGCTCGGCTTCGAGGTCGTCCGGGCGCTGGTCGGTCGCGGCCACGACGTGGTCGTCGTCGACATCGACGAGGCGAGCTGCGAGCGGAGCTACGCCGAGCTCGGGGCGACCGCGATCCACGGATCGGCGACCGACATCCACCTCCTCGAGGAGGCCGGCGCCCGCCGGGCCGACGTCGTGATCGCGATGATGCACCGCGACTCGGACAACGTCGCCTGCGCCCTCCTGGCCCGCACCCTCGGGGTCGGCCGGGTGATCGCCCGCATGCGCGACACCGGCTACGAGGACTCCTACCGGGCCGCCGGGGTAACCCACGTCGTCCGCGCGACCGCGGTCCTCCGCAACCAGATCCTCGCCCACATCGAGCACCCGCGGGTCAGCGAGCTGATGAGCGTGCGCGGCGAGCGGGTCCAGATCTTCGCCCTCGAGATCCCGCGGGGGGCGGCGGTCGCCGGCCGCAGCGTCCGCGAGGTCGCCCTCCACCGCGGCTTCCCGGCGAAGAGCCTCCTCCTGGCCGCGATCACCCCGAGCGGCGAGCTCGAGATCCTCCGCGGCGACGGCTGCCTCGCGGCCGGTGACACGATCCTGGCGATGGCCGACGCCGCAGATATCGAGCGCCTCACCGATGTCCTCACCCGCCCCTCCTGATCGCGGCCGCAGGGCCCCCGGTCGCCGTCCGCCCGTCGCTCGCTTCGGTCAGATCACCCAGAGCGAGTGCATGCGCTGCGGCGCCTGCTGCTGCAACCCGGCGAGCAACGCCGCGGAGGGCTTCGCCGGGTGGGTCGAGGTCGGCGAGCGCGAGCCCCTCCTCGCCGACGAGCGCCTGGTCCGACGCCTCGTCGTCCGCGACGAGGAGGGCGTGGCCCACCTCCGCCTCGACCCCTCGGGTCGCTGCCTCGCGCTCCGCGGGCGCCTCGGCGTCCGGGTCGAGTGCACGATCTACAAGATCCGGCCACATCCCTGCCGGGCGGTGCTGGCGGGCTCCGAGGAGTGCCTGCGGGCGCGGGCCGAGCGCGGGATCGTCTGAGCGGCGCTCGTGGCACGAGCGGTGGCGATTCCGAGCGAAGAGGGCCCCGAGGTGTAGTGGCCGGGCCGTCCTGGTAGGATGCGCCGTGATGCCTCGTCTCCACGTTCTCCTCGCCGCCTCGCTCTTCCTCGCATGCTCCTCGCAGAGCCCCGCTGCGCCCGCCGAGCCGCCCGCCGAGAAGTCGGCCGACGCGCCCCCCGCCGACGCGCCGCCGGAGGAGGGCTTCGCCGATCCGAACGCCAAGCCGGGCGAGGATCCCCCCGAGGACTGCGAGTTCAGGGTCAAGGGGGAGTGCTACAAGGACAAGGACGCCGCCTGCAAGGCGGCCGGGTGCGAGCCGGACAAGTGCGTCGTCCTGGAGAGCTTCCCGGCGCAGATCGAGTGCGGCTAGGGGCCTCGCGCCCGGGCCTGGGCCTGGGCTTCGCAGCGCAGAGCTCGCGCCGTCGCGCGCGGACGGCCGCGTGAAGGCCGGCAAGTCGCCAGGAACGCGTCGCGCGCGTGGCGGAGCGGCGCTCTTTCGCGTTAGCCTCGCCCCGTGATCGACGCCGCCGCCGCCCTCAAGCTCCTGCCGCCCGCGGTCGACGTCGAGGCGCGGGCCGACGGCGCGCGGATCCTCCGCTCGCCGGTGGCGCTCGGACCCTACCCGCGGACCCTCAGCGAGCGCTTCTTCCACTGGGCCGCCGAGGCCCCCGAGCGGGTCTTTCTGGCCGAACGGTCAGGTTCGAGCGACGCCGGCTGGCGATCGCTGACCTACGGCGAGGCGGCGGCGGCGATCCTCGAGCTCGGGCAGGGGCTCTGCGAGCGCGGCCTCGACGCGGGGCGGCCGCTGGCGATCCTCAGCGACAACAGCGTCGACGCCGGGCTCCTCCTCCTCGCGGCCGCCCACGTCGGCGTGCCGGCGATGCCGATCTCGCCGGCCTACTCGCTCCTCTCCCAGGACCTCGGCAAGATCCGGGCGATCGGCCGGGCCCTGCGGCCGGCGCTGGTCTACGCCGACGACGGCGAGCGCTACGGCCGGGCGCTCGCGGCCCTCGCCGAGCTCGGCGGCGCGCCGCTGGTCGGCGGCGAGGGGATCGCCGCGCTCCGTCGGCCGGTCGCCGAAGAGGTCGCGCGCCGCCACGCGGCGACCGGGCCCGACACGGTGGCGAAGATCCTCTTCACCTCGGGCTCGACCGGCGCGCCCAAGGGGGTGATCAACACCCAGCGGATGCTCTGCGCCAACCAGCAGGCGATCTCGCAGCTCTGGCCCTTCCTCGAGGCGACGCCGCCGGTGCTGGTCGACTGGCTGCCGTGGAACCACACCTTCGGCGGCAACCACAACTTCAACATGGTCGTCTTCCACGGCGGCACCCTCTACATCGACCCCGGCAAGCCGGCGCCCGGGCTCATCGACCGGACGATCGCCTGCCTCCGCGAGGTCTCGCCGACCCTCTACTTCAACGTGCCGCGGGGCTTCGACGCGCTGATGCCGGCGCTCGAGGCCGACGCGGCGCTCCGCGAGCGCTTCTTCGCCCGCCTCCAGGTGATCTTCTACGCCGCGGCCGCGCTCCCGCAGTCGCTCTGGGCGCGCCTCGAGGCGGTGAGCCAGGCGGCGATCGGCCGCAAGGTCTTCATGGCCTCGGCCTGGGGCGCGACCGAGACCGCGCCGCTGGTCACCTCGGTCCACTTCCCGATCGATCACGCGGGGGTGATCGGCCTGCCGGCGCCGGGGGCCGAGCTCAAGCTGGTGCCGGTCGCCAGCAAGCTCGAGGTCCGGGTGCGCGCGCCCTGGGTGACCCCCGGCTACCACGGCGAGCCCGAGCTCAGCGCCGCCGCCTTCGACGAGGAGGGCTTCTACCGGACCGGCGACGCGGTCGCCTTCGCCGACCCCGAGGCGCCGGCGCGCGGCCTCACCTTCGCCGGCCGGATCGCCGAGGACTTCAAGCTGACCTCGGGGACATGGGTGAACGTCGGCTCGCTGCGGGTCGAGGTGATCGCCGCGACCTCGCCGGCGATCCAGGACGCGGTGATCACCGGCGAGGGCCGCGAGGCGATCGGCGCGCTCCTCTTCCCGAGCCTCGCCGGCGCGCGGGCGGTGGCTGGCCGCCCGCAGGCGAGCCTCGCCGAGCTCTGCGAGGACTCCGCGCTCCGCGAGCACGTCCGCGCCGGCCTCGCGCGCCACAACCAGCAGAGCCCGCAGAGCAGCCGGCGGATCGCCCGCGCGCTCCTCCTCGCCGAGCCGCCGGTGATCGACGCCGGCGAGATCACCGACAAGGGCTACATCAACCAGCGGGCGGTCCGCGAGCGGCGGGCGGCCGAGGCGGCGGCGGTCGATCGCGGGGGAGACCCCGCGGTCATCGAGATCGAGCGCTAGCGCGGGTGAGGGCGCTGGCGGTGGTCGAGGGCCGGCCGACGCGCGGGCGCTCGCCCGGCCCTCGCCCCGCTCACCCGAGGAGCTTCTCGATCTCGCCGACGAGGCTCATCGGCGTGGTCGCGGGCGCGTAGCGATCGACGACCTTGCCGCCCCGATCGACGAGGAACTTGGTGAAGTTCCACTTGATCGCGGTGGTCCCGAGGAGGCCCTTGGCGCGGCTTCGGAGGAAGACGTAGAGCGGGTGGGCGCCGTCGCCGTTGACCTCGATCTTGGCGTGCATCGGGAAGGTGACGCCGTAGCGCTCGCGGGCGAAGGCGAGGACCTCGGGGTTGGTCCCCGGCTCCTGGTTGCCGAACTGGTTGCAGGGGAAGGCGAGGACCCGGAGGCCGCGCTCGCCGTAGGTCTCGTGGAGTCTTTGCAGCTCACCTAGCTGCGGCGTGAAGCCTCATTTGCTCGCGGTGTTGACGATCAGGAGGACGTCGCCGCGGTAGCGATCCATCGCGTAGCGCTCGCCGGTGATCGACTCGACTTCGAAGTCGTAGATGGTCTCGGACATGGGCCCATTGGACCCGACAACGGCGGCGGAGACAAGCGCTAGTGCCGCGACCGAGACACGTCGATCTCTGGTCAGGCGCGAGGAGGGCGCAGATCGGGCCGCGCCCGTCCAGCGGATCCTCGACCCCGGCTAGTGCTCCCGATCGTCGACGCGACGGTCGTCGAGCTGCGACGCCAGCGTGCGCAGGAGCCCGAGCAGATCGACGAGGACGACGAGCGCGCCGACGAGGACGACGAGCGCGCCGCCGAGCGCCAGCGCACTCGCAAGGCCGCCCCGGGCGCTCGTCGCCAGCCAGCCGAGGACGACGCCGCCGAGCGCCAGGAGCACGATCCGGAGCTTGATCCGCGAGCCGCGTTCGACGCTGTCCACGTCCTCGAGCCAGATCGCGGTCCGCTGCGCGGCCTGGGCGATCGCCAGGGAGCCGAGGACCCCGAGCGCGGCGCTCGCCAGGGCGAGGGTGCGGAGGGTCGCCTGGGCCTGGGCCGCGTGGTAGAGCCCGAGGGTCGCGTCCCAGGCCGCGGCGTCGAGCACCTCGACGGCGAGCGACGACGACCAGAGCTCGAGGCCGGGGCCGACCAGCGTGACGGTGATCGCCACCCCGAGCGCCAGGCCGTCGCGAGCGTCGCGCTCGATCCCGAGGTACGCGCGCAGCGCGAGCACCATCGCCATGGCGACGCCGAGATCGACGATCAGCGCCGCGTCGAGGAGCGCCCGACCGAGGGCGACGCTGCCGGAGGCCGTGGCGGCCGCGACGACGATCTGCGCGAGCGCGCCGAGGACCACCCGGGCGACGATGACCCGGGCCAGGAGCGCCAGCGGAGCGCCGGCGGGCCCGGCGATCGGCGCGGGCGATCGGCGCGCGCCCTCCCTCCAGGCGGCGACGACAAAGAGGCCATTGACGGCCAACCAGAGGGCGCGGAGCGGCCAGATCGCGCGGTCGGAGAGGGCCCCGACGATCCACGGGCTCGACGCCAGCGTGATCACGTGGAGGAGGGCGAGCGCGGCGAAGGCGAGGGTCCACGGCGAAGGACGGCGCCCCGCGCTCGCCGCGAGGAGGGCGAGGAGCAGGGCGCCGTGGAGGATCTGCGCCTCGGCGATCCAAAGGAGATCCGTGAGCGACTCGCCGGGCCAGAAGGGGTCGTCGACCACCCCGAGGGGCGCGGCCGCCATCAGCGAGGTCAGGACGACGCTGGCGAGCGCCGCGACGCAGCCCGTCCACGCCAGCGGACGCGCCAGCGGACGCGCGCGCGCCCCCCTGCGGATCGCCGCCAGGCCGAGGGAAGCCGCGAGCGCGCCGGCGACCAGGACGTTGAGCGCGGTGGCGGCGAGCAGCAGCCCGCGGCTCTCCGCGAACGCCTCGTCGATCGTCCCGGAGATGGCGCCCTGCGTCTGCTCCCGGGCGATCATCACGGCGAGTGAGAGCGCCGTGTAGATCGCCCAGACGACCGCGAGCGGTCGGAGCGACGGGGTCGCCGCTTGGACCTGCGCGGGCTCGGTCACGGAGCTGGCCACCGATCTGCCATCGAAGATCGGAGCGGTGAAGTCAAGGCCCAGCGACCCGGACTAGTCCGAGCTGTGCCAGACGAAGACGAGCTGGTACCAGGCCTCGGGGTAGTCGTCGCAGGTCGTCTGCGGGGTCGTGCGGGCGACCTCGAGGTTGAGGTGGATCGCCTCGGCGAGGTTGTTGAAGTAGCCGACGCCGTGATCGAGGATGAGCTGGGCGCTCCCCTTGTAGCTCATCTCGAGGGCGAGGCGCTCCTCGGGGCCGCAGCCCCCGTCGATCGGCTCGCAGAGGCCGCCCAGCTCGGTCAGGACCGGCTCGCCGAAGAACGCGGCGATCGTCGTCCCCGGGGGATCGAGGGCCGAGCTCGAGACGCCGCCGAAGACCGTGAAGTCGCCGCTGCGGAGCGAGATCCAACGATTGGTCCAGAAGATCGGGTCCGTGCGGTAGTCGAGGATCACCTCCTGGTCGACCGCGAGCTCGGGGCCGCCGAAGGGATCGAGGGTGTAGGTGAGCGTGTAGGCCTCGCCGGCGCACTCGAGGGAGATCGAGCCGGCCGGCGGGGTGATGTCCGTCGCCGTGACCACGCAGGTCGCCGCGTCGACCTGTTCGGGGCCGGAGAAGGAGAAGTCGGCGCTCACCTCCTCTGGCGCCGGGCAATCGACCCCGGGCCCGGTCGTCGACGACTCGCTCGAGGTCGCGTCGGAGGTCGCGCTCCCGCTCGAGGTCGCGGTGGAGGTCGTGTCTCCGCTCGTGGTCGTGTCGGAGGTCGCGCTCTCGGTGCCGGCGCTGGTGCCGGCGCTGGTGCTGCTCTGGCTGCCTCCGCTCTCGCTGGCGCTCGAGGTCGCGCTGGCGGAGGCAGAGTCGGTGGAGGCGGAGCTGGTCGAGGCGTCGTCGCCGACGCAGCCGCCGGCGAGGGCGAGGGCGAGGGCGAGGGGTCTCGCAGTGGTCCGGCGCATCGTGCCATCTACGCACGGAGAGGGTCCGTCGTCCACCGCGAGTCGCGGCGAGCTCATCCGGTCGAGCAGGGGACCCGGAGCTGGGTGAGCGTCGGCCGGGCGAAGTCGCTGGCGTCGCCCCGGGGGACCGCGAGGGCCGCGGCGGCGCCTGGCCGCGTGAGCAGGAAGACGTCAAAGCCCCCGCGCCCCGGTCCGCCGCCGGAGGCGACGGGGATCGTCGGCGGCGGGTCGCCGGTCGCGGGGAGGAAGCCGGCGATCGCCGCGGCGCGCCAGGAGTGGACCATCACGCCCGAGCCCTCGCCGATCTCGTCGTAGCTGACGTCGCCGTCGATGTTGATCCAGGCGAGGCCGTCCGCGAGCGGGGCTCCGACCAGGAAGTAGCGGGTCGCCTCCGGGAGCGCGCGGAAGGGGCCGAGCGCGGCGTCCGGGCCGACGCTGGCGACCGACCAGCGCTCGCGGTCGCCGAGCGCGAGGACGACCTCGTCGTCGCCAGCGAGGAGCGCGTCGCCGCGGATCCACCGGTCCTTGGGCCAGGGGACAGCGCGGGCCGGCGCGAGCGGTTGGCCGGCGCGGTCGAGCGCGCGGAGCTTGGTGCCCTCGTGATCCTGCCACTGGACGAACCAGCGGTCACCGCCGGCCGCCGCGTGGGGCTGGCTCACCCACTCGGGGGCGAGGAGCTCCTGGGTGTGGCGGCCGCGCGCGTCGACGCGGACGACCGCGAGGCGACGCGCCGGCCCGCCGCCCTCGTCGAGGACCGCGACGACGGCGCAGCGGTCGACCTCGCAGGAGGCGTAGACCGGGAGGAAGCCGGCGCCCATGTCGATCGGCGGACCGACCGCGCGCCTGCGGGCGGTGTCGACGGCGACGATCTGGTGGCGCTCGAGGGTGCCGGCGACCACCAGCGCGCGCCCCTGGCCGACCGCGAGCGCGGCCGCGTAGTCGAGCTCGGCGCCGAGCGTGAGCGGCTCGATCGGGCCGAGCGTCGGCGCCTCGGGATCGCCGACGTCGATCGCCGTCCACCGGGTCGGCGTGGTCGCCGACTCGCGCGGGGCGTAGAGCCAGATCCGCGCGCCCGAGCTCGCGCCGATCTGGGCGTTGTGGAGGGGCACCGGGGTGAGGGCGAGGTCGCCCGTGGGGCCGAGGTGGGCGAGGACCGCGGCCCCGGCCGAGTAGCCGAAGAGCCAGCGGACGCCGGCGATCGTGCCGAGGTCGAGGCGGGGATCGAGGTCGACCTCGATCGGCGCAGACGCGGCCGCCGGGCAGGTCGGGATCCGCGGGGTCGCCTGCGCCTGCGCCTGCGCCTCCGCGCCGTGCTTCGAGGGCGCCGCCGCGGGGGCCGTCGGTGGCGGCCCGCCGAGCTCGCAGGCGGCGAGCGAGGCGAGGAGGAGGAGGCTGCGCCGCATCGCGCGAGGATACCCCGCCGCCGCGGCGTCGACGATCCGCGGTGGCGCTCAGTCGGCCGTGTCCCCGCGGCGGCGCGCGACCAGGATCTCCGAGGAGACCCCGTAGGCGCTGAGCACCTCGCGGTGGACTGGCGCCCAGGCGTCGTCCGGGAGCGCCGCGGCGAGGTCGATCGGCCGGCAGCCGCCGAGGCGGGCGGGGGCGAGCGCGACGATCCGGCCCCACGTCCAGGAGACCGCGCGCTCGATTCCACCTGCTCCATGGGTCAGGTTGACCGAGCAGAGGAGCCCGCCCGGCGCGAGCGCCCGGCGAGCGGCCTCGAGGACCCGCGCGAGGTCGTCGGGGCGGAGGAGCTCGAGGGCGTAGGTGGCGAGGAAGCGGTCGGCCGCGCCGTCGGCGATCGGCAGGGGCGCGCCCGCGCCGTCGCCCTCGATCAGGGTGACCCGCGGGCCGAACGACGCGAGGCGCTCGCGGGCGAGGCCGATCATCGTCGACGAGACGTCGATCCCGAGGTAGCGGGCGTCGGCTGGGAGGTGCTCGCGGAGGAGGAGCTCGGCGACCCGCCCGGTGCCGCAGCCGAACTCGACGACGTGGCGGGCGCGATCGAGCTCGGCGCGGGCGAGGAGCGCGGCGATCGCCCGATCCTCGTACCAGCCCTGGGCGTCCTGCCGGGCGCCGAACCAGTCGTAGAAGGACTTGGCCTCGCGGGCGGAGATCCCGGTCATCGATCCTCCATACCACGGCGCGCGCTCGCGCGGCGGTCGCGGCTCAGAGCCGCTCGGGCTCGCGGACGGTCCGCGGCCCGCCGGCGTCGCCGGTGTTGAGGGTGCCGGCCGGCTCGAAGAGGAGCACGTGCACCTCCTCGTCGGCGACCGGCCGGTGCTCGACGCCGCGGGGGATGATCACCATCTCGCCGGCGCGGAGGGTGAGCGCGCGCTCGCGGAGCTCGATCCGGAGGACCCCGCGGAGCACCAGGAAGAGCTCGTCGGCGTCGACGTGGCGGTGCCAGACGAATTCGCCGCGGAGCTTGGCGACCTTGACGTGCTGGCCGTTGAGCTCGCCGACGATCCGCGGCTGCCAGAGGCCCTCGAAGGCGGCGAGGCTCCCCTCGAGGCTGACGACGCGGGGCGCGTCCGGCTCGCTCATGCGCCCTTCGCCGGCTGATCCGACCAGACCGCGAGCTCGTTGCCCGCGGGGTCGGCGAAGTGGAAGCGGCGGCCGCCCGGGAAGGCGAAGATCGGCGTGACGATCCGGCCGCCGTGGTCGACGACCGCGGCCTCGCTCCCCTCGAGGTCGCTCGAGTAGAGGATCACCAGCGGCCCGGAGCCGGCGCGGTAGCCCGGGGTCTGGTGGATCCCGCCGCTCAGGCGGCCGTCCTCGAAGGCGCTGTAGTCGTCGCCCCAGTCGGTGAATTGCCAGCCGAAGGCGCCGCCGTAGAAGCGCTTGGCGGCGGCGAGGTCGTCGGCCTTGAGCTCGATGTAGTCGATCCGATGGTGGTGCTCGGGGCTGCTCATCGGCCGCAGGCTAGTCGGCCGCGCGGCCGCGCTCAAGCCACCGGCGGCCCCCAGGCCCGGGCCCAGCGGGGTCGGGGACGGGGCTCTGGCCCCCCCGGTCCTTTGTCAGCGAGGTTTACGGTCGCTTTACCGGAGCGCAGCCCCGACTTGAGGGGTCTCCTTCATCATGGTCCCCGTCGCCGGCGCCGACCGCCTGGCGCCCCCAGGAGAACCGACCATGACCCGCTGGATCGCCGCCCTTTCCCTCCCCCTGACCCTCCTCTTCGTCGCCTGCGACAGCGAGCCCGTCGATGAGCGCTCGGGCGAGGCGCAGATCGCCGCGGCTGACGAGGCCGCCGACGCTGGCGAGGCCGGCCACTTCGCCCACCGCGGTCACAAGGGCCCGCCCGGGGCGCGCCTCTGCGCGATGGTCGAGTGCAGCGACGCCCAGGCGAGCGCCGTCGCCGAGCTCTTCACCAAGAACCGCCCGGAGAAGGGCGACCACCGCCCGGACTTCGCGGCCATGAGCGGCGATCATGCGGCCCTCGCCGACGCCTTCCGGGCCGGCACCCTGAGCGCCGATGACCTCGCCAAGCACCGCGCGTCGCTGGCCGCGGCGATGCCCGCCCCCGAGCGCCGGGGCGACCTCCTCGTCGGCCTCCACGGGATCCTGACCCCGGAGCAGCGGGCGCTCGTCGCCGACAAGATCGCCGAGCGCGGCCCCGGCTTCCTCGGCGGCGGCAAGCACGGGAAGCACGGCGGGCACGGCGGGCACGACAAGCTCGGCAAGAAGGGTGAGCACGGCGATCACGCGAAGGGCCCGCGCTTCGGCGACCACGAGGGCGCCGAGCACGAGGGGCCGCGCGCGGGCAAGATGATCGGCAAGCTCTGCGCCAAGGTCGAGTGCACGGACGAGCAGCGGAGCGCGCTCGAGGCCAAGGCGACCGAGCTCCACGCCGGCGCCCCGGATCACGAGGCGATGAAGGCGAAGCGCGACGCGGCCCAGCGCGCGCTCGCGGACGCCTTCCGCGGCGACGCCTTCTCGGCCGCCGACGCGGACGCCTTCGCCGGCGGCTTCAAGGAGATGCACGAGGCGCGCGGCCCCGGGATGGACGCGATGATCCTCGAGCTCCAGTCGGTCCTGACGCCGGAGCAGCGGGGCGTCCTCGCCGACAAGATCGCCGAGCGCGGCCTCTTCGGCCTGATGGGCAAGGGCGGCAAGCACGGCAAGCACGGCAAGCGCGGCGGCAAGGGCAAGCGGGCCGAGCATGAGGGCGCGGCCGACGACGCCCCCTGCGCTGGCGATTGCGACGGGCCCTGCGATCACGGCTAGGCGCGGGCGCGAGCCCGGCGACGCGCGAGAGCGGCGCGACCGAGGAGGTCGCGCCGCTCTTCGCGTTCGCGGGTGCGCGCGTTCGCGTGCACGCGTGCACGCGTGCATGCGTGCATGCGTGCATGTGTGCATGCACGCCCGCGCGTCACGGCGTTATGCCTTGCCGCAGGGGAGTCGCTGGCCGATCGTTGCATACCCACGTCCGTGGCAAAGGAGACCCCCGTGACGCCCCTACGAAGCACGCTAGCGATCGTCCTGAGCACGATCTTCTTCCCCACGCTCGCGCTCGCCGCTCCGCCCGCCGAGGAGGCCACCGAGGCGGCCGGGGCAGCCGGAGCGCCGGCCCCCGCCGAGCCGGTCTCCGCCTTTGATCCCAGCGGCTGGGCCGAGAGCTTCCAGGCGATGCTCTCCGACAACGCGATGGTCGTCGGTCAGCGGGTGCTCCTGGCGATCCTCCTCTTCATCGGCGGCTGGTTGGTCGCCAAGGTGATCGCCTACGGCGTCTACCGGATCCTCTGCAGCACCCAGATCGACAACAAGATCGCCAAGAAGCTCCGCCTCGGGCTCCTCCTCGAGGGCGACGGCAAGGCGAAGAAGGAGGGCGCCGAGGAGCAGGTCGATCACCTCGAGCGCTTCCTCGCCAGCATCGTCTACTACATGCTGATGCTCCTGGTGATCGTCGGCGTCCTCCAGTACGCCGGCCTCTCCCAGGCGGCCGGGCCGATCGAGGGGCTGGTCCACACGGTCGTCCAGGCGCTGCCGCTGGTCGGCAAGGCGCTGGCGATCCTGACGGTCGCCTACTTCGCCGGCACCCTCCTCTCCAAGCTGGTGAGCCGCGGCCTCGGCCTCCTCCGGGTCGACTCGCGCTTCGCCGAGCTGAGCGCGACCCCCCGCGAGGGCGAGGAGACGCGGCGCCCCTTCAGCGAGCACGTCGGCACCGTGATCTTCTGGCTGGTGATGGTCCTCGGCCTCTCGGGCGCCTTTGAGGCGCTGCGGATCTCGGCGATCGCCCAGCCGCTGCAGAGCGCGATCGACCGGGTGATCGGCGTGATCCCCTCGCTCGCCTTCGCGGTCCTCATCGGCTTCGCCGGCTACGTCCTCGGGCGGGTGGTCCGGGCGATCGTCGCCAACCTCCTCGACGCGGTCGGCCTCAACCGCCTGGTCGAGCGCGTCGGGATGAGCCGCCTCTTCGGCGCGGCCAAGGCGAGCTGGGTGGTCGGCACCACGGCGATGGCCTTCATCTTCATCCAGGCGGCGATCGCCGCGTTCAACGAGATCGGCCTGGTCACCCTGAGCCAGCCGCTGACCGCGATGATGGAGCGCTTCTGGCTGATCCTCCCGAGCGTCGCGGTGTCGGTCGTGGTGGTCGCGGTCGCGGTCTTCGCCGGCAAGATCCTCCGCGGCGTGGTCGCGGCCTCGCTCCGCAACCTCGGCTTCGACGCGCTCCTCGCCCGCCTCGGCTTCGCCAAGATCGCCGAGCGCGAGGATCGCCTCGGCGAGCCGAGCGAGCTCGTCGGCTTCCTGGTCCAGGGCGGGATCATCCTCCTGGCGGCCGCCCAGGCGCTCGACAACCTCCACCTCGCGACCTGGGCGGCCTACGTCAACGCCTTCCTCGCCTACCTCCTCAAGCACGTGATCGTGGCGATGGCGATCGTCGTCGTCGGCCTCGGGATCGGCGGTTACGTCCGCGACGTGATCGAGGCCCGGCAGGGGGCGTCGGCGGGCGAGGGCGGCCGCCGCTGGCTCCCCGAGTTCGCCCGCTACGTCGTCCTGGTCTTCGCCTTCACGATGGCGGTGCGCCAGCTCGAGGTCGCCGAGGACTTCGTCCTCCTGACCTTCGGCCTCCTCTTCGGCTCCCTCTGCCTGGCGGTGGCGATCGCCTTCGGCGTCGGCGCCCGCGGGGTCGCCGGCGAGATCGTCCGAAAGCGCTACGAGGAGATGAACGCCGCCGAGAAGGAGAAGGCGTCGTCGCCCTCGTCGACAGCGCCGCGGCGGCCCTCGAGCCGGACGACCTCGACCGCGATCTTCGGCCGGCCCCTCGACCCCGACGAGCGCTAGCCGGGAGCGCGGCCCGAAACGAGCGAGAGCGGGCGCCGCCGCCAGGCGGGCCCGCTCTCGCCGCGTCCCGGGGGCGGGGCGCTACTCGTCCTCGTCGTCCTCGTCGAGCTCCTCGCCGTCGACCCCGTGGGGGTGGCCGTGCTCGATCTCCGACTCGGTCGCGTCGCGGATGCCGATGATCTCGACCGTGAAGCAGAGGGTCTGGTCCGCCAGCGGGTGGTTGAGGTCGACGATCACGACGTCGTCGCGGAGCTCGGCGATCCAGATCGGCGTGAGGTCGCCCTCGTCGTCCTCGACCACCAGCTCCATCCCCGGCGCGAGGTCAGCGTCCTCGGGGAAGGCCTCGCGCGGGATCACCCGGATCGCCGACTCGTCGCGGACGCCGTAGCCCTCGCTCGGGGGGACGATCGCGTCGAAGCGATCGCCGACCCGACGCCCGCTCATCTGGGACTCGAGCCCCGGGACGATGTTGTCGGCCCCGTGGAGGTAGGCCATCGGATCGTCGGCCTCGGACTCGTCGAGGACCTCGCCCTCGTCCGAGCGGAGGACGTAGTTGAAGATGACGACTTTGCCGTCGCGGATGACGACGTCGGCGGTGCTTTCGAGCATGTGGCTCGGTAGCACCGCCTGGGGGCGCGGGCAAGCTCAAGTGTTGCAGAGCCGCGCGATCGGGGTGTAGACCCGGGGCTGACCGCCCCCAGAGGCGGAGCCCCGCCATGATCAAGTACCTCGGATCGAAGCGGCGCCTCCTCGACCAGATCCTCGCGCTGGTCGCCGGGATCGACGGCGCGCGGCGGGTCCTCGACCTCTTCTCCGGGACCTCGCGGGTCGGCCACGCCCTCAAGCGGGCGGGCTACCAGGTCGTCGCCAACGATCACAACGCCTACGCCCACGCGCTCGCCCGCTGCTACGTCGCCGCCGACGCCGAGGAGGTCGCAGCCGACGCCGTCCGCCTCCTGGAGGAGCTCGGCCGCCTCCCCGGTGAGCCAGGTTACTTCACCGCCACCTTCTGCGAGGAGGCCCGCTTCTTCCGCCCGGAGAACGGCGCCCGGATCGACGCGATCCGCGAGGCGATCGCCGCCCGCGATCTGTCGCCGGAGCTCGAGGCGGTGCTCCTGGTCTCGCTGATGGAGGCGGCCGATCGGGTCGACTCGACCACCGGCGTGCAGATGGCCTACCTCAAGGAGTGGGCGCCGCGGGCCCACCGGCCGCTCGAGCTCCGCCTCCCCGAGGTGCTGCCGCGGGCGCCCCACGGCAAGGGCGAGGCGCTCTGCCTCGACGCCCTCGAGGCCGCGGCGGTCGACGTCGACGTCGCCTACATCGACCCGCCCTACAACCAGCACTCGTACCTCGGCAACTACCACATCTGGGAGACCCTGGTCCGCTGGGACAAGCCCGAGGCCTACGGCCGCGCCCGCAAGCGGGTCGACTGCCGCGAGCGCCAGAGCCCCTTCAACTCGCGGCGCCGCTGCCGGGAGGCGTTCACGCGGCTCCTCGGCGCCGTCCGGGCGCCGACCCTGATCGTCTCCTTCAACAACGAGGGCTTCCTCGACCGCGAGGAGCTGGTCGAGCTCCTCGCGCCCTGGGGCGAGGCCCAGGTGATCGAGGTCGCGTACCGGCGCTACGTCGGGGCGCAGATCGGGATCTACAACCCGAGCGGCGATCGGGTCGGCGAGGTCTCGCACCTGCATAACAAGGAGCTGATCTTTGTTGCGGGGCGCGGGGCGGCGGCGGCTGTGGCCGGGCTGCGGGGGCAGGGCGGCGTGGTCGCGGGGCAGGGCGCGGCCCTAGGCTGAGCGGCGCCAGGCCAGGCCAGGCCAGCCAAAGCGAGGCAAGAACGGAGTAGAGGCGATGCGACAAGGTCCCCACGCGGCAGAGAGAAGCGCGCGTTTGCGTTCTCGTGGATGTTGGGCGTCTCCTCTCGTGCTGCTGCTCGCAGCGGCGTGTGGGCCGGATCTCAACGGGGCAACGCACGTTACTTCGAGAATGCGCATCCACACATCCTTCGAGGCTGGGCTCTGCACCGGGGATCTGGTCGATCTAGAGCGCTACGTCGGAAGCGTCGAGATGCTGCTGGGCGTCGAAATGGACGCGCCGGTGGAGGTGTATCAGTCGTGACTGCCCTGCAGCGCGCATCCTGAGTCGCGGGCTTGCGCCCGGACCCGACCCTGCGGAGGAAGCGGTCGACGAGGGACGGCGCCCGGGTGAAGTTGTAGAGCGAGCAGGTCCGTGGTCGAGATGTCCTTCTCGCAGGAGCAGGGTCCGTGAGGCAGAGCCACTTGCCCGCTGGGGTCGGTTCGCCGGATCCCGCTCACCAGCGCGAACTGGGGAGGTGAGCATTGAGGTCACGAGGTCGCTGAGCGTGGGCATGACTATGTCCTTTCGTTGTGTACGAGATCGACCCTCCGCGCCGGCCACAGTGGGCGTCGGCGAAGATATGCGTCCGGGCGAAGCGCCCGTCGACCTCGAATGGGAGGCGGGCCGAGGCCCTGACTTGTTCACCTGAGCAGGAGATTTTTTGCATTAGGCTTTCGCCCGCGCTGCCTGGGGCGTTCTTCCCAATGCGTCGGCCGCCATGTGGCCGGGCGGGCGAGTGCCACGCGAATCGACGCGGGCCCAGCGATCGAGGTGTCGATCAGTTCGCAGGCGCTCAGATGCGGCGTCGAGGCGCGCGAGGTCTCTTCGAGGCGAACGCGGGCGCGCGCACCGGGTCTCGCGGTGTTTCGGGCACCTGAGGAAGGCCGCGATCTCGCTGCCGCCCAGGCGCTCCCAGTAGTAGAGTTCGAGGAGGGTCTGGTCTCCGAGCTGAGGTGGCGCAGCCTCAGGGGAGGCGCTCTCGTCGCGACCGCGAGGAGCGAGCTTGGACCGCCCCCATGTCGACGATCGAGAGCTCATCGCGTCCTCCTCGCGGGCGAGCGCCTGCCCCGGCGGTAGTGGCCCCGGAGGATGTGGTGCGCGGCCCCGAAGAGGTACGAGCGGAAGGAGGCGTCGGCCCGGAGGCGGTCCCGGCCTCGACGCAGGCCAGCGAAGGTGCGCTGCACCAGTCTCGACGCCGCGATCGGCCTTGTTGCGGAAGAAGCGAAGACGGCTGAGAAGTAGCGGAGAAGAGGTGTTGCCGGCTGCCCGGTCGCCCGATCGCCAGGCCCAGGAGTTCTTCGTCCGTCACGGCGGCGGAGTGTATCATCCTGCTGTCGCCGGTGACGGTTGAAATCGCGCCGCAATACAGGTGAACGGAATGGATCTCGTTGGCACTCCCATGAGAGGCACAGGACATCGAGACCTCTGAGGGGGCAAGTGACCAGATGAGCTGTGGAGGCACGCATCAGGTGTTCCGACGAATGGAGGAATGATGAGTACGATATCTAACCGTGCAAAGCCAAATGGACCATATTCCACCCTGGACGGCAGTTCAGTTTCGCTTGGTTGTACGGCGACAGGGCGCTGACCATGGTGGCGATGCTGTGCTCATATCGACGCGACGATATCGTCGGTGGATGCGTTCGACGATTGAGGTCTCAGCCCTGACCTTCAAGGTGGTCAAGAATGAGCAGTGGGTTCGCCCTGGGGACTCACATGCTGAGCGGAACGACCCTGACCCTCATTTCTGGCCCCCTGTCGGGAACATCAGAGTGGTGCTATGAGTTCGATCCTCTTCGGCCGCCCACACAGGTTCCGGTGAAGATCAGGCCCTCAGCGCCCGCTCAACCCTGATGACCGACGAGCCGGACGCAACCACTCCGCCATCCGCGCGGAGTGGCCTCCCGTCGCCTTCAGCGAGGAGGGCGTCGAGGAGGCGGCGACGCGGACGGCTGGCGGCTCCTCTTCGGCGAGGCGCCAGCCGCCGCCCGCATCGGCCGCTACGAGGTCGGTGAGCGGATCGGCGTCGGCGGGATGGGCGTGGTCTACTCGGCGCGGGATCCCGAGCTCGGTCGCCTGGTCGCGCTCAAGGTCCTGAGCTCCCAGCGGAGCGCGGACCTCAAGCTCCGCGAGCGCCTCCTCGGTGAGGCGCGGACGCTTGCCCGCCTCTCACACCCCAATGTCGTGCAGATCTACGAGGTCGGCGAGCACCAGGGGGCGATCTTCCTGGCCCTCGAGCTGATCGAGGGCGAGACGATGGCGCGCTGGCAGGCCCGTGAGGGGCGGTCCTGGCAGGAGATCCTCGCGGCCTACGTCGACGCCGCTCGTGGCCTGGCGGCAGCCCATCAGGTCGGCGTGGTCCATGGCGACGTCAAGCCCGCCAACATCCTCGTGGGTGTTGATGGGCGGGTGCGGGTCGCCGACTTCGGCCTCGCGCGCGAGCGTGGGGAGCGTGGTGCGACGCCGATCTCCGAGGAGCCGGCGCTCCCGGGACCCGAGGTCACGACGAACCCCGCGGGCGCGATCGCGGGGACGCCGGCCTACATGGCCCCGGAGCAGCTCCGGGGGCACGGCGTGGACGCCCGAAGCGATCTCTTCGCGCTCTGCCTCTCGCTCTTCGAGGGCCTCTACCGGGTCCGACCCTTCGATGTCGACGACTTTCGCCGCCGTCGCGGGCGCCCGGAGGAGCCGATCGATTCGCTGCGGCGCCTGGTCCCACGCGCTTCACAAGTCCCAGGGTGGATCTTGCCGATCCTCGCGCGAGGCCTCGACCCCGATCCGGGTCGTCGCTTCGTCGATGTGCCCGCGCTGATCGCCGCGATCGAGTCGACGCCGCGACGACGTCGACGGCGGCGAGCCCTCGCCACGGCGCTCGTCGGCGGACTCATCGTCGCGGCGCTCGTCGAGAATCTCGTGGCCGCACCAGCGTGTCCCGAGGAGAGCGATGTCCTCGTCGGCGCCTGGGATCCTCAGGCGAGAGCCGTGCTCCGGGAGCGCTTCCTCGCCTCGGACCTGCCCTACGCTGAGGCCGAGTTCACCCAGGTCGAGCGGGCGATCGACGGGGCGGTCCTCGCCCTGAGCCGAGAGCGTCGCTCGTCCTGTCTTCGCACCCGCGTGGAGAACGTCCAGTCGGAGGAGCTCTTCGATCTCGCCGAGGTCTGCCTCAAGGGCATTGAGCGGTCGATTCGCGGGCAGCTAGCCCTCCTCGGCGAGGGCGGTCCAGAGGTGATCACCAACGCTCACGCGCTCGTCGCCGGGGTCGGTGAGCCGGCGGTCTGCAGCAGCGTCGATGATCTCCGCCGGGGGCCGGCGCCGCCGCCTTCGCGTGAGCTTCGGCGCCGAGTCGACGAGCTGCGCGGAGCGCTCGCGGACGTCCGCGATCGCACGCTCATCGCCGAATACGCGCGTGCTGGCGCGCTCGCCGACGAGATCCTCGCGGCGTCGACGATCTACCGACCGCTCCACGCGGAGGCGCTCCTGCGGCGGGCAGTGATCGACGCCCGCGTCGGTGAGCTCGCGCGTGCGGACGAGACCTTCGCCGAGGCCGCGGCGGAGGCGGAAGCGGTCCGGGATGATCGACTCGCCGCCGAGATCCTCGGCGAGCAGGTCGAGCTGGCGAACTCCGGCCTCCGCGATGTGTCGCGGGCGCGGGCCTACGCCCACCTCTATGACGCCAAGCTCCGACGAATCGGGGCGGAGGGGGCGCTCCGCGCGGAGTACCTCGATCGCGTCGGCGAGCTCGAACTCCGCGACGGGCGGCCGACGATCGCACTCCAACGTCACGAGGAAGCGCTGGCGAGCCGCAGCACTGAAGATAGCTTGGGGCGGGCGCGGAGCCTCGTCGGGGTCGCCAACGCGTTGGCGGAGTTGCGTCGCTTCGACGACGCTGACCAGCGCCACTCGGATGCCCGGACCATCCTCCTCAGCGAGCTCGGAGAGTCACACCCCGCGAGCGCCCGCGTGACCCACAATCTGGCGCTGAATCTCATCGAGAGGCCGGATCCCAGCGAGGCGATGATTGCCCGCGCGAAGTCGCTCCTCGAGGGCGTCCTGGAGACCGAGGAGCGCTACGGCGGTGACGAGGGCATCGGCGCCGCGCGGGCGAGGGTGTCCCTCGCCCACGCCCTGGTGCTCGGCGGTGATCCGGCTCGGGCTCAGAAGGAGATCGAGCGTGCGCTGCGGGTCCTTCGTTCCCATCTGCCGCCAACGCACGCTGACATTGCCACTGCCCTGGATATCGAGATCAACGCCGCTCTCGCCCAGAGCGCGTGGAGCTTGGCCGCGGACGCCTGCGCGGAGCGGATCTCGATCCACCGACAGCTCGGCGAAGAGGTCCCGCTCATCCTGCTGCTCAACGCTGGCGAATGCCTCCTCCGCGACGGCCGGGCCGTCGACGCGATCCCCTACTTCGATCAGGCGCTTACGGTGGCGACAGAGGTCGGTGACGAGGCCGCAGGCTTCCTGCCCTATGCCCTCAACGGTCGCGCGAAGGTCCACCTCCTCCAGGGGGAGGCGACGACCGCGAGGGCGCTCTTCGAGCGTGCGCGCGCGCTGGTGCCGGATGCGTCGTCGACGCTCAGCGGGGAAGAGGCCTGGCTCGTGGCCGAGGTGCTCTGGGGTCACGCACAAGCGAGCGCGGCGAGTGGCGGCTCTCTCCGCGAGGCTCGTCGCCTGGCGACCACGGCACGGCGCCTCTTCGTGATGCAGGAGCGCTCCCTTCCCGAGATCGGCGACATAGATCGCTTTCTCGGGACCCGCAGGGTGCCCTAGCTCGCGCAGTGCCCTCGCGACGCGCCCGCTCGCGCAGGCGAGCGGGCGCAGGTGGAGCGCGAACGCGCCTGCCTCAGCCGGGCGGTTGCGGCCGCGGGACCGGCGGCTTGAGGCCGCCGCCCTCCTTGCCGGCGATCGGCTTGGCCGCCGCCTTGGTCCCGCCCGCCTTCACGGGTTGCCCGTCGGCGTCGAGGAGCGCGAGGCCGCCGTCGCCGAAGAGCTTCTCGTCGGCGAGCGCCTGGAGGTCGGCCTGGACCGTCGCCGCGTCGCCGACCACGAGGACGACGAAGTCGCGCTCCTGGAGGTGCTGCTTCGCGGCCTCCTGGACGGCGGCCGGGGTCACCTCGCCGATCCGCTTGGTGTAGCCCTGGTACCAGTCGAGCCCGAGGCCGTAGAAGTCGAGCCACTTGTAGGCGAAGAGGGTGCGGGTCGGGGTCGAGAAGGTCGCCGGCAGGGCGGCGATCGCCCCGGCCTGCTCGCGCTGGATCTCCTCGGCGGTCGGCGGGCCCGCCCGCATGCCGGCGATCTCCTTGGCGAGCTCGCGGACCGACGCGCCGGTCGCGTCGGTCCGCACCGACGCGCCGGCCGAGAAGTAGGAGCCCCCGCGGTAGTAGGAGATGCCGCCGCGGCCGCCGTAGGCGTAGCCCTTGTCCTCGCGGAGGTTCATGTTGATCCGGCTCGAGAAGGAGCCGCCGAGGATCTGGGCCATCAGGTAGGTCGCCTCGTAGTCCGGCGCCTTGCGGCTCGGGCCCGGGTGACCGATCGAGATCACCGACTGGGCCGCGCCGGGCACATCGACCAGGAAGATCGTCCCGCCGCGGGGCTTGGCCGCCGGGATCGCCTTCGCCTTCGGCGCCTTGCCCTTCCACTTGTCGAGGCGGGGGCCGAGGGCCGCCTTGATCTCGTCCTCGGTGATCATGCCGACGACGAAGAGGCGGGCGCCCTCGGGCTTGAACTTGCCGGCGACCTTCTTGCAGTCGGCGAGCTTGATCCCGTCGAGGGTCTTCTCGGTGTCGACCTGGCCGTAGGGGTGGGTCTGGCCCCAAATCAGCGTCGGGTAGACCCGCCAGGGGATCGACGCCGGGTTGCCGCGGGTCTGGGCGAGCGACGCCTTGCGGCGGTCGCGGAGGCGGTCGAGGTCCTTCTGGCGGAGCCCCGGCTCGCGGAGCATCTCGACGAAGAGGTCGAGGCCGGGTTCGAGCTGCCCCTTGAGCGCCCGCAGGCCGAAGGTCGAGGTCTCGCGCCCGCTGTTCGCCCAGAGCTCGATCGCGTGGTCGGCCTGCGCCTCCTCGAAGGCGATCTTCTCGAGGCGCTTCGTGCCCTCGTCGATGAGGTCGGTGCAGAGGCTGTGGAGGCCGGCGCGGTTCGCCGGATCGTCGACCTCGCCGACGTCGAACTCGAGGGTCATGTAGACCGTCGGCAGGGTCTCCTCGGAGACCAGGAAGACCTCGATGCCGTTGTCCATCGTGAAGGTCTTGATCGCCGGGAGCTGGAGCTGGGCGATCGGGCCGGGGGCCGGCTGCTGGGCCCGGAAGGGCTCGTCCGGCCACACCGGGCCCTCCTCGACGGGCTCCTGCGTGACAGGCGTGGTCACCTCCGGTGGCTCGGCCGGCTTCGGCGGCTTGCAGGCGAAGGTGAGGGCGGCGGCGATCAGGGCCGCGCTCCATCCGTGGGTCGTGCGCTTCATCCTTGCTCTCCTCCCCGCGGCGCCTTGCCCTTGGGCGCCGGCATCGTGATGATCTCGGCCCGCGGCTGGCTCAGCCACTTCGCGGCCGTCGCCTGGACGGCCGCCGGGGTGATCGCCCGCAGGCGGGCGAGGTAGGTGTCGGTGTAGCCGGGGTCGCCGGCGAAGTGGTTGAAGTACTGGAGGCGCTCGACCCGGCTCATCAGCTCCTCGAGCCCCCAGACGAAGTTGGCCTCCGAGCGGTTGACCACCCGCTTCAGCTCGGCCTCGGTGATCGGCTCGCGGACCGCCCGGGTGAGCTCGTCGCCGAGGATCTTCTCGACCTCGGCGAGGTCGGCCCCCGGCTTGGCGTCGACGATCACGTGGAAGACCCCGGAGAACTGGGCCGAGCCCTGGTAGACCATCACCCGCTGGGCGAGCTCGCGCTCGACCACCAGCACCTTGTAGAGGCGCCCCCAGCCGTTGGCCCCGAGGGCGTCGGCGAGGACGTCGAGCTCGAGGTCGCCCTCGCCGAGGGTCTTCGGGCTGTGCCAGGCGTAGTGGATCCGCGGGAGGCGGGCGAAGGTGTCCTCGAGGGTCTCGCGGTGGTTGGCGGCGAGCGGCGGGGCCGCGACCTCCTTGGTCTCCGGCCGCGGGAGCTTGGGGAAGGTGCCGAACCACTTGTCGATCGTCTGCTTGGCCGCGTTCATGTCGAAGTCGCCGGCGAGGCAGAGGGTCGCGTTGCTCGGGACGTACCAGGTGGTGAAGAAGTCCCGCACGTCCTCGAGCTTGGCGGCCTCGAGGTCCTCGTGGCGGCCGATCGTCAGGTAGCGGTAGGGGTGCCCCTCGGGGTAGAGGGCGGCCGCGACCGCGAAGCGATCGGCGCCGTAGGGGACGTTGTCGTAGCGCTGCCGCCGCTCGTTGCGGACGACCTCCTGCTGGTTCTCCAGGCTCTTCGCGTTGAGGAGATCGAGGAGGTAGCCCATCCGATCGCTCTCGAGCCAGAGGCCGGTCTCGAGGTGGTGGCTGGGGACGACTTCGAAGTAGTTGGTGCGGTCGCTGTTGGTGGTCCCGTTGACCCCGGTCCCGCCGATCTCGCGGAGGATGTCGAAGTGGACGTCCTCGCCGATGTGCTTCGCCCCCTGGAACATCATGTGCTCGAAGAGGTGGGCGAAGCCGCTGCGCCCCGGGACCTCGTTGCCGCTGCCGACGTGGTACCAGAGGTTGATCGCGATCTGCGGCGACGAGCGGTCCTGGTGGAGGATCACCTCGAGGCCGTTGTCCAGGCGATAGCGTTCGAACTCGATGTTGACGCTCGGCTCGGCCGCGTCCGCGTCGTCGGGGGTGCCGACGAGCGCGAGGCCGATGAGCAAGGGGATGAAGAGCTTCCCTCGGATCATCGCCGGGGATCCTTGCGCATGGAGCCAAAACCTGCAACCTGTGAAACGAGGGAGAGGCGGAAAATGACGGCCCATTCGGTGTTCTGGCAGGCGGAGATCCCCCGGCCGCGGCGGGCGGCGCTCCGCGGCGATCGCCGCGCTGACGTGCTCATCGTCGGCGCTGGCTTCACCGGCCTCGCGGCCGCGCGCGCGCTCAAGGCCGCCGAGCCCGGCCTCAAGATCGTCGTCGTCGACCGCGACTTCGTCGGCTACGGCGCGAGCGGCCGCAACTCGGGCTTCCTCACCCCGCTCATCGGCCACGACCTCCACAGCCTGCGGCGGCGCTTCGGCGACGAGCGGGCGCGGCTCATCGCCGACGTCGGCCGCGACGCGGTCCGCGGGGTGATCGAGACGATCGAGCGCGACCAGATCGCCTGCGACCTCGAGGCGACCGGCCTCGCCAACCCCGGGGTCTCGCCGGCCCACCTGCGGGCGATCGATCGCCTCTGCGCGGCCGCCGACGCGCTCGGGGTCCCGCACGAGCGCTGGGACGAGGGGCGGACCCGCGGCGAGCTCGGGGTCGAGTGGCTCCGCGGCGCCTTCTACCTCCGCGAGGGCGGGATCCTCCAGCCCTTCAAGCTCGCCCAGGGGCTCGCGGCGCTCGCCGAGCGCGAGGGGATCGAGATCCTCGAGGGGAGCCCGATCGATCGGATCGAACCTGGCCCGATGGTCCGGGCCCAGGGGCCAGGTGGCTCGATCTCGGCGCCGATGGGGGTGATCGCGACCAACGCCTACACCCGGACGCCCTCGAGCTACCGCTGGCACTACGCGCCGATCCACGTCTACTCGGTGGTCTCGGCGCCGCTGCGGCCCGAGCAGCTCGCGGCGATCGGCGGCTGGCCGGGGCGGGTCGGCTTCTACACCCTCCACCACATCCTCTACGCGATGCGCCTCACCGCCGACAACCGGATCCTGGCGGCGACCGGCGAGGTCCGCTACTTCAGCGGCGATCGCCTCCACGTCGCCGAGCGGCCGGCCGACTACGCGATGCTCCAGCGATCGATCGCCTGGATGTGGCCGGCGCTCGCCGACCTCGAGATCGAGCACCGCTGGGAGGGGGTGATCGGCATGACCCTCAGCGACCTCCCGAGCGTCGGCCGCCACCGCCGCTACCCGAACCTGGTCCACTCGCTCGCCTACTGCGGCCACGGGGTCGCGCTCGCCAACCACGCCGGCGGGATGGTCCGCGACCTCCTCCTCGGGCGGCCCTCGGTCGCCGATCTCCTGCCCTTCGTCCGCCACCGGCCGCTGCCGCCGGTGCCCCTCGAGCCGCTGCGGACCCCGGTCGCCGCCGCGTATCTCGCGGTCCTGCGGGGGCTCGATCGCCTCAGCGACCGCCACGCGCCTCGTCGGCGGAGACGCTGAGGCGGGGCGCCTGGGGCCCGAGAACTTGCAGATGCAGTAGCTTGGACTACCAAAGCGCACACGAGGGCGCCGAGAGGATCCGTGGGGATCGAGGCGGGACGCTTTCTGACCGCCGCCGAACGCGCGCACGGTGATAGAGTGCGCGGCAATGCTCCCCGTCCAATCTTGGTTGCTGCTCACGGCGCTGATGGGTCCGCCGCCCCCGGAGGTCGAGGCGAGCCCGGCCGCGGAGCCCCCGGCCGACGCGCCCCCCGAGGCCGCGCCGCCGGCTGACGCCGCGCCGCCGGCTGACGCGGCGCCGCTCGAGGTCGCGGCGCCGGTCGTCGAGGCGCCGCCTGAGCCCGAGCCTGAGCCCGCGCCTGCGCCCGCGCCTGAGGCGAGCGAGCCCGCGCCGGCGCCCGTGGTGACGACACCGCCGCCCGACCACGTGATCCATATCCCCTCCCCGCCGCGGATCTTCGAGACCCTCCAGGGCTTCCGCCCGAGCGAGGTCGCCCGCCACGAGAGCGCGGACGGCACGGTCACGTTCATCCCCGGCCTCCAGTTCCGCAACCAGGTCGGCTACGTCGAGCCCTTCACCATCGATCGCTTCGGCAACCAGTACCAGGAGGGGGCCTTCGCCTCCGGCCGCGTGCGCATCAACCCGGTGCTCCGCCTCGGCAAGGCCCAGAACTTCGACGTCGTCCTCAACGTCGACTTCGCGAACGGCCGCTGGGGGTCCTCGACCTTCGAAGATCCGATCATCAACGGCATCGTCAACCCCGACCCGGCGACCGTCGCCCAGGGGATCCCGCCGCGGCCGATGCGGATGATGGGCTTCGACCTCCGCGAGTTCTACGTCCAGTGGAACACGAAGATCGGCCAGTTTCGGGCGGGCCAGATGGCCTTCACCTGGGGCGAGGGGATCCTGGCGTCGTCGGGCAACTGGGCCGATCGCTTCGGCGACATGCGCTTCGGCAGCGACGGCCTCGGCAAGATCTACGAGCGCTTCATGTTCGCGACGCGGCCCTTCCAGCGGCTCGGCGGGATCGCGCCCAACTTCCTGATGGCGGTCGGCGGCGACCTGGTCTACCGCGACGATCGCGTCGACCTGATGCGCTCGTGCGAGCAGGGGGCTGCGCCCGCGGGGCAGCCGCGCTGCGACATCGCCGGCCAGGCCTTCCTCGTCCTCCGCTACCAGCCGCTCTACAACCCCGGCAACTGGATCGGCGGCTACGCGGTCTACCGCAAGCAGCGGACCCGCGACGACGGCGACGTGTACCCCGACGACAACGACCTCGAGGTCGGCGCCGGCGACATCGCCGGCCAGGGGAGCCTCGAATTGCGGCGCGGGCTGACCCTCCTCGGCTCCTTCGAGGCGGTGCTGATCGGCGGGCGGACCAACAACGTCTACAACGAGAACGGCCCCCACACGATCCTCGAGGGCGGCGGGGCGATGCGCGGCTACATCGGCGACCCCGAGGTCTGGCTCGCGGGCTTCGACGCCGGCTACGCCAGCGGCGACTCGAACCCGGCCGACAACCGGATCACCAACTTCACCTTCGACACCAGCGCGCAGGTCGGGCTGGTGCTCTTCCCCGCGGTCCGCGGCTGGCGATCGGCGCGCTCGGAGATCCTGGCGACCGACGGCGAGCTCGCCGGCGTCGCCGCCAACGGCACCCAGTTCATCCCGACCCGGGGGGCGGTGACCAACGCGGTCTACGTCCACCCGAAGGCGCGCTGGGCCTTCGCCGAGCGCCTCGAGATCTGGGGCGGGCCGCTGATCGCGATGGCCGCGTCGCCGGACGCCGATCCCTACACCACGCGGCTCAACGGCGGCGACCCGACCAACTCGGTCGGCGGCAGCGGCGAGAACCGCTATTACGGGACCGAGCTCGACCTCGGCGTGCGCGGGCGCCTCGACGTCGGCAAGCTCTGGATGCAGCTCGGCCTCCAGGGCGGCCTCCTCCTCCCCGGCAAGGGCCTCGCCAACGCGGCCGGGAACACCGACGGCGCGACCGCGGCCCTCTGGCTGCGGACGGAGATTCGCTACTAGAAGGCGTGATTGTCATGAGCGAGCTCAAGATCAAGTTCGTAGGCGTATTGACGATCGGCGCGGCCGCCCTCCTCGCCTCCTGCGGGGGCCAGGACCGGGGGCTGATCGAGGCGGAGCCGGCGGCGGTGACCGTCGAGTTCAACTTCGATCACCGGCCGCTGCCGGAGATCCCGCTGCCCAACGACATCGCCACCCGCCCCGACCCGAGCTCGGCGACCGGCCTCCGGGTCAACGCCTCGATGCTGGCGCCGACCGGGATGGAGCGGCGCGTCCGCGGGCTCCTCGACAGCCTCGACGGCTGGGGCATGCAGATGCCGATCTCGATCCCCTTCACCGGGCCGATCGACATCGACTCCGTGCTCGCCGGTCACCGCGACGTCGACTACGACCCGAGCAACGACGTCATCTACCTGGTCAACATCGACCGCGACTCGCCGGAGTTCGGCGAGCTCGTCTACCTCGACGTCGGCAACGGCAACTACCCGGTGATCCTCGAGAACCGGACGAAGTACGGGCCCAACGACCCGCGCGGCGACACGATCTCGCTCGAGTTCGAGGAGGTCGACGAGGACAGGAACGGCAACGGCAAGCTCGACTACCCCGAGCGCGACGACAACCGCGACGGCAAGGTCGACCCCTCGGAGGACAAGAACGGCAACGGCTACCTCGATCCGCCCGAGGACTCGGACGCCGACGGCGTCCTCGACAAGCCCAACTACCTCCCGGGCCACAACCCCGCGGCCGACGACGCGGCCGGCCGCGCCGACGCGCTGATGTACTTCTACGAGCGCGAGACCAACACGCTGGTCGTCGTGCCGATGACCCCGCTGCGCGAGCGCACGACCTACGCGGTGATCGTCACCAAGCGCCTCAAGGACGCCAAGGGCGACCCGGTCGGCTCGCCCTTTGATTACGCCCACCACATCGCCCAGACCGAGGCGCTGCGGCCGGCGCTCGAGGTCCTGCCCGAGGGGCTGAGCGCCAGCGACATCGCCTTCATGTTCTCATTCACCACCCAGACGGCCGAGAGCGGCTGGGTCGCGGTCCGCGACGGCCTCTACGGCGAGGGCGTGCAGGCCCACATCGCCAGCGAATTCCCGGCCGAGCTCGGGCCCTTCATGCCGCTCAAGGACGCCGATCACCCGGCGTTTGACGGCCGCAGCCCCTACGTCCTCTACAACGAGGAGTGGAAGGTCCCGCTGGCGATCGTCGCCCAGCAATTCCTCGGCGCCGACCTCAAGAGCGAGCAGGGGAAGTCGCTGATCGACTCCCACAACTACGTCGATTTCCACGTGATGGGGAGCTACGAGTCGCCGCAGCTCTTCATGCGCGAGGACGGGGGCGGCGAGCCGCTCAGCCTCGAGCTCCAGTCGTGGCCGCAGGACCTCGATCGGCTGCCGGTCAAGCTCCGCAGCGAGTCTGTCTATTACTGGCTGGTGGTGCCGCGCAAGGAGGTCTCGATCCGCGGCCAGGGCAAGCAGGCGCCGATCGTCCTCCTCGGCCACGGCTACGGGAGCAACCGGGTCGGCGAGACGATCGGCTTCGCGGGCTTCCTCGCCGAGTTCGGCCTGGCCACGCTGGTCATCGACAACGTCTCCCACGGCCTCAACCTGAGCCCCGACGAGCTCGACCAGGCGCGCTCGCTCCTCGCCAACAGCGGCCTCGGCCCGCTGGTCGACGCGATCAACCGCGGCCGCGCGGTCGATCTCGACGGCGACGGCACCCCCGACAGCGGCGCCGACTTCTGGACCTCCTACCTCTTCCACACCCGCGACATGATGCGCCAGTCGGCGCTCGACTACGCCCAGCTGATCCGGATCGTCCGGAGCTTCGACGGCGAGCGGCGCTGGGACAAGGACATCAACCAGGACGGCGAGCCCGATCTCGCCGGCGACTTCGACGGCGACGGCGTCCTCGACATCGGCGCAGACTCGCCGATCTTCGCGTTCGGCGGCTCGCTCGGCGGGATCATGGCGACGATCCTCGGCGGCGCCGAGCCGGAGGTCTCGGCGATCGCGCCGATCGCCGGCGGCGGCCGCCTGGTGGGCGTCGGCACCCGATCGCTGCAGGGCGGGATCCCCCAGGCGGTGATGATGCGGGTGATGGGCCCGGTCTTCCACGCGACCCTCGGCGCCGACGGCAAGACCGCGGTCGGCACCTACGTCACCGAGCTCAACGGCGACGCCGACCTCCCGCTCGCCGTGGTCGACGGCCTCCTCCCCGGCGACACGATGATCGCCGAGAACCTCGAGACCGGCGAGGTCGGCTGCGGCTACCTCCTCCCCGACACCACCGACGACGCCGTCGCCGCCCGCGCCCGCGTCAGCCTGGCGACCGACGTCGACGACCTCCTCGAGATCCGCTTCTACCGCGGCCCGGCGCTGGTCGCCGGCGACACCGAGTGCGCGCTCCTCGACGGCTTCGAGCCGATCGCCACGGTCGACGAGCGCGAGTTTGAGGCGACCTTCCTCGGTGAGGTTTACCCGCCCGGCGAGCTCCGCTCCTTCGTCGAGGGCCTCGGCCTCCGCCGCGCCAACCCCGAGCTCCGCCGCTTCATGGGCCTGGGGCAGATGGTGCTCGACCCGGCGGATCCCTCGGTCTTCGCCCGGCACTTCGCCAACGATCCGCTCGAGTTCGCGACCGGCAAGAGCGAGGACACGCCGGCGCTGATCATCACCACGGTCGGCGACATGAACGTGCCCGCGAGCGGCGGCGTGACCGTCGGCCGCGCGGCCGGCTACATCGACTTCCTCCGGCCTGACCCGCGCTATGTGGGCACGCCCTACGAGGGGATGCCGGCGAACGAGATCCTCCTGGCGACCTACACGGCCGAGGCGGTGAACACCCTGAGGCGCTTCACCTACAACGGCGACCCCGCGGCCGGCGGCGTCCACATGGACGTCGAGGACTTCTCAAACGGCACCGACCTCTGGGGCGACTCGATCCCCCGCCTCGATCCGCCGCTGCGCCTGGTCGCCGACGTCGACGCCGACGGCGCGACCATCGACGGCTACAGCGGGGCGATCTTCACCTACGCCGTCCCCGAGGGGCAGCACGGCTTCGCGCTGCCCGGCGAGCTCACGGATCAGGCGGTCGCCGCGTGCGCGGACGCCGGGGGGATGGACTGCGGCGCGCTGGTCGGCGAGACCTTCGACGTCGGCTGGTACATGTTCCACATGATCGGCGGCTTCATGCGCGACCGCGGGGCGGAGTACCCGATCCTCGAGCGCTGCAACTTCAAGGAGGAGTGCAACGACCTGCCGCCGACGCCCGCCGATCGCGCGGACCCGGCGGCGGGCTGACGCCCTACCAGTCGTCGCCGAGGCCGCTCTGGCAGACGCTCTCGACGCACAGGCAGGCCTCGTCGTCGGGCCAGCGGCGCTCGAGCGCCTCGGAGCAGCCGATCTGGACGAAGGCGAGCTCGGCGTTCACGTGGGCGCAGGCGACGTAGTCGGTGCACGCGTTGCCCTGGAAGACGCACTCGTCGTCGCTCGCGCAGGGCGGGCAGAGCTCGGGATCGTCGACGCAGGGGTCGTCGACGCTCGCCTTCTGGAGCCCGCCGCAGGTGATGAGCGGGGCGACGAGGGCGAGGGCGAGGAGGGCGGCGGCGGGGCGGCGCACGATGCCGCGAGCATAGCCGATCTGCGGTCGACCTCGGCGTTCGCGGAGGTCGGCGCCGTGGGAGGAAGGCGACTTCGACGAATCTGCGACACTCGGCGGAGGTGCGTCGCCGCTATCCTCGGGCTCGGTGTCCTCCGAGCCCGAGCGGACCTCGTTGACCTCGTCGGTGATCCGACCGCGGATGCGCGGGGTCGCCGACATCTTCGCGGCCGCGGCCTCGCTGCCGGCGGGGGTCATGCTGGTCGAGCACGCCCGGCCCGGCGGCCCGACGATCGCCGCGGCGGTCTACGCCGGGTCGCTCTCGATCCTCCTCTGCGGCTCGGCGCTCTACCACCGCAAGGGCTGGTCGCTGCGGACCGGCCTCCTGCTGCGGAAGATCGACCACGCCAACATCTACTTCCTGATCGCCGGCTCGGCGACGCCGGTCGCCGCGGCGATCGAGGACGGCTCCGGGCGCGTCTTGTTGATCGCGATGTGGGTCGCGGCGGCCGCGGGGATCGCCAAGACGCTCCTCTGGTCGCGGGCCCACCGGGCGATCTCGGCGGCGATCTACGTCGGCATCGGCGTGATCCCGGTGCCCTTCGTCGGCGCGATCGGCGAGGCGGTCGGCCGCGAGGATCTCCGCTGGCTCGGCCTCGGCGGGGCGCTCTATGTGATCGGGGCGATCGTCTATGCGCGCAGGTGGCCGAATCCAGATCCCTTTGTGTTCGGGTACCATGAGATCTTTCATCTCTTTGTATTCGCGGCGGCGGCGATTCACTTTGTCGTGATCTGGGGGCTGGTGGGCTGAGGGCCGGGTGGGCGCCATTGCGCGTCCGCCTGGCGGGCCCTCCCTCGACGAGGTGGTACGCTGGCCAGCCAGCGACGGCGAGCGCGGCGCGTCGCTCCGCTAGAGGAAGGCCCGGTGGAGATCCGCGTCGGCGTGCCTGCGGCCGAGCGCGTATGGGTTGAGGGGTCGACGGCGCTCCGCTAGAATCGACAGGACGCGCCGATCGCCGCGCTCTGCCGGCCGCCGCCGACGCCGAAGGAGCAGAGCCCCCACCGCCGCGCGCGTCGCTCGCGGGCGTGGTGGACGAAGAGCGCGACCGAGGTCACGAGGAGCGCCGGCGCGGCGATCGAAAAGACGACCGACGCCTGACGGGTCGCGCTCGCCTGCGGGGTCTCGTCGACCGCGCAGCCGCCCTCGGCGCTGAGGTGGCCGCAGAGCGCCTGGTAGCGCTGATCGAGGAGGAGCGCCGAGGCCCCCGCGGCGATCCCGAGGACGCCGGTGGTGATCGCCGCGATCTTGAGGGGCTCGTAGAGCTTGAAGGCGCGCCGCCAGACCTCGACGTCGGCGGGGTAGCGGACGCTGAGGGCGCGAAGGGTCGCGCGGAGATCGGCGCGGTCGACCCGGTCGCCGCGGCAGATCATCGCGTCGATGCGTAGCGGCTCCCAGGCGTGGTCAGCGGCGAGGAGGGTCGGACAGACGAGGTAGGGGCGGTGGAGCTCGACGGCGATGATGAACGCTTGATGGAGGTCGCGGTCGGCCTTGAGCCTGAAGTAGCCGCCGCCGTGGATGGCCGCGATCCGCCGGTGGATCGTGGCCCGTTGGAGGTAGCGATCGACCGCCTGCAGATCGCCTCGCCGCGTCGGCGACGGGAGCTCGCGGAGGAGGGCGCGCGTCGCCGCGGCCTGCACCCGCGAGCGGGCCGCGTCGATCTTGGGGTCGTCCGCGAGGCTCGGCGGCAGCGCGAGGTCGAGGGCCGCGCGGGCCCGTCGCTCGATCTCGTCGCTCGACCGCCGGTCCGCGAGGTGGCGGATCACCGCTGCCCAGACGAGGCGGAGGTGGGCGAGGGCGGCTTCCCGCGCGTCCTCGTCGCTCGTCGCCTCGGCGATCGCCTGGGCGTTGAGGGCGGCCGCGCCGAGGGTGAGCGCGAGGTCGCGGTGGCGCAGGTCTTCGGCGTGCGCTGCGCAGCAGCGGGCGCGCGCCATCGCCCCGCGCTGCAGGCCGCAGACCACCTCGCAGCGCTCGATGTACGCCGCGTCGTCGTCGATCGCTACGGGGTCGGCGTTGAGGGCGAGGGCGAGGTCGAGGGCGAGGGCGAAGGAAATCATGGCCCCCACTCGGCAGCGGCCTCCTCGTCGCCGCCCGGGAGGTGATAGCGACCTGGCGCGACCACCATGTCGAGGCGAGGCATGAACGTCAACGTGTCCGGCGCGGGCAGGCTCGGGAGGTCGTCGACATGCATCGTCCGCTCCCAGGATAGCGCCAGCGGCCGCTGGAGGAGCCGGTGATCCAGGCGTAGGTTCGGGACGATGTGCTCGGCAATCGCCGACCGGACGCGCTCCTCCGCGAGCTCGATCGGCTCGAGATCCACGACCCGGACCCTTCAACTCCGTGGAGATGTGAGCAGGCGCACCTGCGCGTGTTCGCGCATGGCGCTCGTGCGAGTAATTTGCCCCCCTGCTCCCGGTACCAAGGGACGCCGATGGCTCCGCCAGCGTCCTCCACCTTCCGCGCGCCGCCCCTCGAGGGGAGAGGCGCCGCGTCGGCGTCCACGGGCTCGGTGGGCCCGGCGGATCCGGTGGCGGCGGCGCGCGCCGGCGACATGCAGGCGTGGGCGCAGCTCTACCAGGAGAACTTTGATCGGATCTATCGCCGGCTCTGCTACCTGGTCGGGCGCTCGGCCGACGCCGAGGATCTGACCCACGAGACCTTCGCACGGGCGGTGGTCGGGCTCGCCAGCTTCGACGGGCGCTCGTCGTTCTCGACCTGGCTCCGCGGGATCGCCACCAACGTCGCCCGCAACTTCCTCCGCGACAAGGACACCCGACGGCGGGCCGAGGAGCGGCTGGCCGAGCTCGCGGCGCTGGCCCCCGGGGGCGAGGACGGCGACCGCACCCAGCTCCGCCGGGCGCGCACTGAGGCGCTCTACGTCGCGCTCGCGGCGACGCCGGAGCACCTCCGCGAGGCCTTCGTGCTCTGCGAGGTCGAGGGGCTCTCGATGAGCGAGGCCGCCGCCGAGGCCGGCGTGACGGTGAACAACATGACGGTGCGGGCCTGGCGGGCGCGCCGTCGCGTGCGGGCGGAGCTCGGGCGGATGGGCTGGCTGCCGGAGGAGGGCGAGGCGTGAGGCGCCGCGATCCCCTCGACGTCGTCGTCGCCGACGCGCGCGCGGAGGTGCGAGCGCGGGTCGACGCCGGCGGTCGGGTCCGCGACTTCGCGGCGATGATCGCCCGGGCGCGGGCGCTCGATCCCGCGGCGATCTCCGCGGCCTCGAGCGCCGAGGCGGCCGGCTACGCGCCGGTCGTCGCCCTCGCGCAGCGCCAGGCGGCGGTTGACGAGGGACCGCCGGAGGTGAGGCCCGCGTCGCGATGGGCGGCGAGCCAGGGGCGCTGGCTCGGGCGGGTCGCGGCGCTCCTCCTCCTCGGTTTTGGGCTCGCCGGGGCCGTCGAGCTCGCGCGCCGCGAGGCCCAGCCCTTGCCGGCGGCCGCGCTCCGCCACCACGACGCGGCGCCCTCGGAGCGCGCGACCCTCGGCGGCGTGCGGACGTCGGGGCGCGTCGGCGAGGGGCGGCGCGGCGGAGGGGGCGGCCCCGGTGGCTCGCCCGCGGCGCTCGCGGTGCCGGAGGACGAGGCGCGCGCGCGCGGGGATGCGGCGAGCGGCGAGAGCGAGGGTCCGGTCGACGCGGTCGGCGACCATGAGGATCACGACGCTCATGGTGACCTTAACAACAGGTCGAATGAGACAGGAATCAATGAGCATGTAGAGCGCCCGTCGACGGGCACCCGCGGCGGCGCAGCCCGGGCGCGCCCGGGCGACGCGAGCGACGCGTCGCCCGAGGTCCCGTGGGTGGCGCTCGATCGGGCGGCGCGCGCGGCCTGGCAGCGCGGCGACCGCGAGGCGGCGCGGGCCCTCTTCGCGGCGATCGTCGCCTCGGACGCCGAGCCCGCGCAGATCGAGATGGCCTACGGCGATCTGATGGTGCTCGCCCGCCTCTCGGGCGATCACGACGCGCTCGCGCGGACGCGACGGGCCTACCTCCGACGCTTCCCGCGGGGGATCTACGCCGACGACGCGCAGGCCGGGCTCTGCCGGGGCGAGGGCGGGGCCTCGTGCTGGCGCGCCTACCTCGATCGCTGGCCGGCGGGCGCGCACGCGATCGAGGCCCGTCGATCGATCGGCGAGGGTGAGTAAGGAACGGGGGTCGTGACGGTACGAGGGGTGAGGCGGCGGAGAGCCGGCCGGGAGCGACACGATGGTGAGTCTGAGCGAGCTTTGGTCGAAGATGCAGGTGCTGGCGATCGCGGCGGTGTTGGCCGGCTGCACGGTGGTCAACGTGACCGTCACCGACGGCGACGAGAGCGCGTCCGACGGCGAGGAGGAGGACGACGCGACCGGCGACGAGGGGTCGACGGAGGACGTATCCTCGGGCCCGTGGACCTCGGGGAACTACGACACGGAGGCGATGCCGGGCACGAGCGGCGGGGACACGTGGGGGACGTCGAGCACGAGCGGCGGGGACACGGACCCGACGACCACGAGCGGCGGCATCACCACGAGCACCAGCGGCTGAGTGATACTTCGCGACGGGCGGGAGCTCCGCGGGCGCGGCGCGGATCGGCGGGGTGCCGATGAGCGTCGCGTCTGCGCTCCTCGCCCTCGTCGTCGCGGTCGCGGCCGCGGCCCCCGACGACGCGGCCTCGAGCGCCGGCGTTGCGATCGACGCGATGGCCCTCGCGGTCGACGGGATCGATCGCGGAGCGCTGGTCGCCGCGCTCGAGCTCCGCGCGCCCGACATTGAGGTGCGGGCGGCGGAGGCCGCCTGCGGCGACGGGTGCGTGGCGGTGGTGGTCTCTCGCGGCGTCGACGCTGCGATCACGATCGAGGCGCGGGCGGTCGACGGCCGGGTCTTCACCCGCTCGCTCGGCGCGGTCGCCGAGGGCGAGCGGGCGGTCGCTACCAGCCTTGCGAACCTGATCGAGGCGATCGTCGAGGGGCGCGCGCCGCCGAGTGATTCCACGGACCCGACGGCGGACGACGCCGCGACGCCGCCCACCGACGAGCGCGAGGCGTCACCGCCAGCGAGCGCGCCGGAGACGGCCACTCCGGCGCCGGAGTCCGCCCCGCGGACGCTTGATGATTCCGGGCCGCCCGCGCCGCGCTTCGAGCTCGGGGTCACGCTCGGGTTGGCCGCGGCCTTCGGCGTCGGACCGCCGCGGGCGCTCGCGGGGCGGGTCGGCTCGGGCTTCGCCGCCGCCTTCGACGTCCGGGCCGCCAACGGCGCGCTCGGCCGCGTCGGCCTCCGGGCGCTCGAGGCCCGCGAGAGCGGTCATCGCCTCGAGCGGGTGCGGATCGCCGTCGGCGGCGGCTACTCGCTCCGTCGCGGGCGCTTTGAGATGCCGGCGATCGCCTCCCTGACGATCGAGCCCTGGTGGGTCGTCGCCCGAGCCGACGGCGCGCGCGCGAGCGGCGGGGCGCCGCTCCTCGGCGGGGCGCTCAGCCTCGCCCCCGGCGTCGGCGCGGCCCTCGGGCCCGACCTGCGGGTCCGCGTCGGCCTCCGCCTCGAGGGGGCGGTGAGCGTCTATGCGGCCGACGGCGGGGTGGTCCAGGCGACCGACGCGGGCGGCGAGCCGCTCTTTCGCCTGGGGGGCGGCGAGCTCGGGGTGATGGCCGAGCTCGGCCTCGCGTGGGGGCGTGCGCGGAGCGGGCGGGGCGCTCGCTAGCGCGGCGGAGAATCGTGATTGGTCGGATTGTCGCGTTGTCGGTCGGTGACGACGCGTCGATCGGAGCCGCGTCGACGAGGCGCCCTTGCGTGAGAATGGCGCGAGAATGGACCGACGCGTGAGGGGGCGTGTGCGGGCCCGCGGGGCGCCGCGCCCTTGCGCGTGGGCGGGGCCCGTGATAGCTGGATAGAGATGTTCGGCCTCGGCCACGCCTGCCTGACCACGACCACCACCCGGGGGACTACCCCCTCGGGCGGGTGGTCGCGTGATCGCGGGCGCGGGTAGAACCGAGCGCCCTGGCGATCGAAGCGACGGCCCGCCCCCCGCGGGACCGTCGCTTCGTCGTTTTCGAATTCGAAGGAGCCGACGTGCCCCCGCGGGATCGCGCCCGAGCCTCGCCGCCTGGCGACCGAGCGGATCAACGACGAGAGACGCAGGAGAGCACGATCATGGAATCGCAACACCACGAGAAATCATCACATGCCAATCACGAGGAGCGCCGCGCGTCGCTGGCGGGCGAGCTGGAGGCCGCCGCGAGCCCGATCGCGCGTGAGGCCGGCGATCCGAGCCTGCCCGGAGGACCCCGGCGCGCGGACCCGGAGGTCGACGCGGAGGCCGACGCGCCCGCGGCCGACGAGCAAGCGGCCCTCGATCACCGGCAGATCGGCCGCCGCCTCGATCTCTTCCACCAGCGCGAGGAGGCGCCCGGGATGGTCTTCTGGCACCCGGCCGGCTTCGACCTCTTCGAGCGCCTGGTCGCCGCGGCCCGCCGGGTGCTGCGGGCGCAGGGCTACCGCGAGGTGCGGACGCCCCAGCTCCTGCGCGCGCCGGTCTGGGAGGCGAGCGGCCACGCTCGCCACTTCGCCGACGGGATGATCCACGCCGCCGGCGAGGGCCCGCGGGAGTCGCTCAAGCCGGTGAGCTGCCCGGGTCACCTCTACATCGCCCACCAGCGCGCGCCCTCCTACCGCGACCTGCCGCTGCGCTACGCCGAGTTCGGGGTGGTCCATCGCAACGAGCTCTCGGGCGCGCTTCAGGGGCTCCTCCGCCTCCGCCAATTCACGCAGGACGACGGCCACATCCTCTGCGCCGACGTCGACGCGGCGCGGCGCGAGGCGATCCGCTTCTGCGCGGCCCTGCCGGCCTTCTACCGCGCCTTCGGCTTCGACGCCCTCGAGGTCGCCCTGGCGACGCGGCCGGCGGATCGCGCCGGCGACGACGCCTCGTGGGACCAGGCCGAGGGGGCGCTCCGGGGCGCGCTCGATGAGCTCGGGGTCGACCACGCGATCGTCCCCGGCGGCGGCGCCTTCTACGGCCCGAAGATCGAGTACACGCTCCGCGATCGCCAGGGTCGCGGCTGGCAGTGCGGGACGATCCAGTTCGATCTCGTGATGCCGCGCCGCTTCGACGTCGCCTACGTCGACGCCGAGGGCGAGCGACGCCCGCCGGTGATGCTCCACCGCGCGCTCTTCGGCAGCGTCGAGCGCTTCCTCGCGGTCCTCCTCGAGCACCACGGCGTCGACCTCCCGCTCTGGCTCGCGCCCGTGCAGGCGTGGATCCTGCCGGTCAGCGAGGCCCAGGCCGGCGCCGCCGAGGCGCTCGCGGCGGAGCTGCAGGGGCGCGGCGTCCGGGCCGAGGCCCGGGTCGACGGCACGCTCGGCCGCCGCGTCGCCCTCGCGCGGGCGCGCGGCGTGCCGCGGCTATGGGTCGTCGGCCGGCGCGAGCTCGCCGAGGGGCGGGTCGCCGTGCGTGAGCGCGGCGGGGAGCCGGTGTCGCGGGATCGGGAAGACGCGATCGCCGGGCTGGTGGCGGAGTGCGCGGCGCCCTGAGGTGGCTCGTCCGCTCGTCCGCGGCGTGGTGCTCCTGCGAATCGTCGGAGCGGCGCGCCGCGGGCGGGCGGGGATCGATGGTGGGGGGGATCACGGGAGGCCGCAGTAGCCGACGTTCTCCTTCCCCGGCGGGGGCTCCTCCAGCGTATAGAAGGGCACACACTCGTGGCCCTGGTCTTTGAGCGGGCAGGTGTTCGGCTGGGTGAGGTCGCAGAGGGAGGCGCAGCAGTTGTCGTTCTGGCAATCCGGGAGGTAGTCCCCGTTTATGCAGATCACGCCGGGATTGCACGCGTTCGGGCTGTAGCAGGGATCGCCGTCGTTGCCGAGGCCGGGCTCCGGATAGGGGAGTAGACAGAGCCAATCGTCGTAGGCTGGCACGCAGGTGTCGCCCCCGGGGCAGTCCTGGAGGAGTGGGTCGCAGGTCGGGATGCAGAAGGCGATGGGCTCGTCGATCGGGATCACACACACGGCAGGGACCGGGCACGTCGGCTCGTCCCAGGAGCCGATGCAATAGGCGATGCAGTAGCCGACGTTGTCACCGTCGGCGTCCAGGCACATCAGACCCTTGTCGCAATCGTCGAACCCGGTGATCCCGCGGCCCTGGGTCGTGCAGGGCTCAAATGCCTGCTTTGGGTTCGGGTCGATCGGCACGCATCTGTGGTCGTTCCAGGAAGATCCCCCGTCGTTGGCGTAGGCGGTGCACTTCTGGCACGGGGGGCAGTCCTGGTCGAAGGTGTTGCACGACTGGATCTCGCCGGTGGTCTCGACGGGCGCGCACGGGTCGACGCCGCCGCTGCCCGAGGTGTCGGTGGTCGAGCCGCTCGTGCTCGGGGCGCCGGTGCTGCCGCTCGCGCTCGTCGTCGCGCCGCTTCCCGTCGTCCCTTCGCTGGTCGCGGTCGACGACGTGGCGGCGCCGCTGCTCGTCGAGCCCGACGCGCCGGTCGCCGAAGTGACCTTGTCGCCGCCGGCGCAGCCGGCGAGCCCGACGAGCAGTATCGCGGCGAGCGAGGAGCATATCTTCGATCGATCTTGGCCCCGTCGCCGCATCAGTGCATTCGCGCCTCCACGATCGACCCATACCACGCGAGGCGCCGCGCGGTCACGCCGGCCTCAGGGCACGCCCTCGAGGGGCTGAACGAAGCTCGATGCCGGCCAGCGCGGCGTACCGCTCTGGTCCATGAGGCTCTGCCGGGCGGCGGGCAGCGGCTGCGCCAGGCCCCACTCGAAGAGGTCGACGGGGCCCATCGGCTTCATGTCGTCGCCGAGGAGGTCGGTGACGTTGGTGAAGCCGGCGTGGGAGCAGATCACGTCGCCGTCGTCGACCGGGCGGCGGCAGCCGGCGGCGACCACGGTGTCGGCCTCGCCCTCCATCCCGGGGAGCGTGAGGTCGAGGACGCGGTCGCCGTCGTCGCGGCTGAGGTCGAGGCTCGCCGTGATCCCGCTGAAGCAGTCGACCCAGCCGCCCTCCTGGTTCCACACGGTCGGCGAGAAGACGTAGGTGAGGAGCCCCTCGAGGATCGCGCGGACGTTGGCCCCCGTGGTCTCGCCGATCACGGTGTCGATCGAGCGGGTGAGCGGCTTGTCGGCGAGCGGGCTCGGCATGAAGCCGGACTCGACCTCGATCAGCACGTCAGGGCCGAGGAAGGGCGCGCGCGCGGCCGCGACCGCGGCCGCGACCGTCGGATCCTCGGGGACGTTGGCGTCGACCGGGTGGAGCGTCCACTGGGTGCCGACGATCGCCCCGCCGGCGTCGACGTCGACGTCGAGCTGGCCGACCCAGCCGTCGTTGCCGGCCTCGACCACGAGCGCGCCGCTCGCCCCCACCAGCGGCTCGTCGAGGACCTCGTGGGTGTGGGCGGAGAAGAAGACGTCGACGAGCCCGGGCTCGATGAGGCTGGCGAGCCGGTGGTCCTTGTGCACGCTCAGCTCGCTCATCACCACGACGATCTGGCAGCCGTCGTCGCGGAGATCGGCTAGGGGAACGAGGCGAGGGCGACTACTTCTCTGCGGTCGTCCGGCAGAGGAGCGCAGGAGGATCGGGCGGAGGCGGATCGACTCGCTCGAGGTTGGGCTCCATTTCGGTCACGGGCCTCCATGACATGGACCGCTTGTTGGGGGGGCGCGTGGTCGCGATCGCGCTCGCCACTTGAACCCGCTGAACGTGATGCTCTACCCTTCTTCCACTGGATCCATTAGTGACAATGTGCATTTCACAAACTGGAGACCTGAATCTCTCCTCTTCTGGGGGGCGAGGGAAGAATACAAGAAATTGCTGGCTGTGACCACCAAGGTCGTAGTCTCTCGTGCGAAAGAACGTAGCTTGGCCCGCGATCAGGTTGTTCCCGCACCGCAGCCATGTTGCGGCCGATGCCGCTCCGGCTCCGGGGCTGCGTTCCCCAAAGCTAGCATGGAACCAATACCCCCTCAGTACGAGAGACATCGGACGTCGGGCTTCATAGACTCGTTCGGTCGGCTCTCCATCTGCACTGTACTCGCGCACCGTGGTCGTCCGGTAGGCCAAAGTCCAGCCATCTGGAGAACAATCACAGCTTACAGGGCGGCCTGTGTCGTCCACGCAAAACTCAACTCCGAAACCCCCCGTCGTGGCACACGACAATGAGAGAGGCGCGAGCAGCGCGAGCGCTAGTTGGGATGCGGATTGGTGTCCCTTGTCACTTGGCATGGCTCTCACCTGGGGGCTAGTCGGCCAAAGGCAGCCCTTGCTTCCCGTCTACCGCTCCGCCGTCGTTCTACAGAGTCGAGCCGGCGGATCCAAGGGGGGCGGGTCAACGACTTCGTAGCGAGGGCCTCGATCCCGCGCGAAACTCCAAGAGTATCGACCGTCATCCGACTGGATAGTCTTGATGGCGCTGACCACATGGGCCATTCTAGTGTGGTGCTCTACACCACGTCCATCGTCGTCATTCAAGGCTACATGAAATTCGCAGACAGGTGCTTCGAGACGACTCGCCTCCGGAGGCAGGGGGAAATAGGCGAGGAATCGTTGGGCGCCTGGGGCGTCGACGTCTTGGCCGCGAAAGACCAAATGTCCCGCAATCACGTCGTTGCCGCACCGTAGCCATGTGGCCGCAGACGCGGCCCCTTCGCGTCGCCCCGCGATGCTGATCTCAAACCAGTAGCCCCGAATGACGACGGGGAGTCCATCCTTGATCTTGCGCAATTTGCCCGGATACTCGTCATGTGAGGTGTAGTCGTAGACTTCAGTGGCGCCAAGCAGTTGAATGGATGTATGCTCTGGCTGCTCGCAGTCGCAGTGCCTGAGGCGTCCGGAATTGTCCTCGCAGAGGATGATGGGGAAGCCGCTCGTGGACGCGCATGCCGCCAGTCCCAGGGTGCATAGAGCGACTACCTCCGCAAGGCGACATGAGCCAGTCGCCGGGGACGCTGGTCTTGTCCTGGGTGTGATCGTCCCCGCGGTGCCAGACGCAGACGCCGCCCGAAGAGATGCTTCATGCGGAGCTCGTCGCCGACGGGCTCGCCCGCGCGACCGTCTCCACCCAAGGAGAAGCAACAAGAGGCCCTGAGGCATCGATGGCGCCGACGACGCGTCCAGAGCGCATCCGTGGCGACGGCTCGCGTCGAGCGATGGCGGCGTCGTCTGGTCGCGTCGAGAGTTGACCTCCTGAGTCCTCGACGTGGGCGGAGGGCCTCCGGGCGTCTGAGCGGGGCTGGAGTCTCGATCGCCGTCGGGATCGATCAGGTGCATGTGTCCCGCCTCATCGGACCCGTCGCAGGTGACCTCCACCTGGAAGGCGGCGGTGCGAACCGACTCCCTTCCGTCCGGGGTGCGAACTTCCATCCAGATCGAATGGATCCCTTGGTCAAGGCCGCCGTGTCGACGCGTGCATTCCGCGAAGACCATGTCGACCCCGGGCTTGCCCATCCAGCTCCTCCCCGGATCCAAAGGGGTGCAGATGTCATTCGTCGGTCGCCACTCCCTCCCATCGACAAACGTGCGGTAGAGGAGATAGTCGGCAAATGGCTCAGCGTGCGAAGGTAGGACGGCTGAGAAGGCCGCGCCGTCTGCGTCGAAGCAGTCTGAGCAGGCTCCTTGGTGGCTTATGCCAATTGTGATGTCTGTCTTTGCGGGGGATGAGGGGGAAATGCCGACCGTCTCGAGATGAAGAGGCACGTCGGTCACGACCACGTGGCCCCTTATCTCGCGTGGGGGGAGATCGAACCCCTCCGCCGCGACCTTCTGTCGGATCTTCGCCATCCTTCGCCAATCATTCTCCCTGATCCGAAGATCAATCGCCGCCGCCACGCTGAGCCCTCCCTCGGGCACCAGCAGGGTGACGCCGTCTGTCTCTTCGACACTGAACTTCGTCACCCGGCCATTGACCCGCAATTCTACGCGTTCGTCATCGCGCTTCAGGTGTCCAGGCCCTGCCCAGGGCACGCCAGAGGCGTTCGGCGGCACTGTGCCTCCCTGCCCGACGTAGAGGCGCCCCGCTCCCATGTCTGCATCTCCGCAGCTGCACGCGTTCGCTTCACATGGCAGCAAGTTCGCAACAAGCGCTAGTGCGAGAGGGACTCGGAGGATGAAGTTGCTCATCGCACGCCCTCCCAGGGGACTTCGGCAGTCCAGCCTCTGAGCGAGGCCGTGTTCATCGTCCTCGCTCGGCCGGTGCGCTCTTGCGCCGGTTGCCGACAGGGAGTCGCCTCCCACGAGGCAGCGCTCGTAGCGACCATGAGAGCGTCTGGTGCGTCGCTTCGCTGGTGCTCCTGGCGCTTCACCATCGCGTTCGCCCTTCCAAGATCGATCCATACCACGGGGCCACGCTCACGGGAGGCCGCAGAAGCCGACGTTCTCCTTGCCCGGCGGCGCCTCGCCCATCGCGTAGAAGGGCACACACTCGGCGCCCTGGTCCTTGAGCGGGCAGGTGTTGGGCTGGTCCAGGTCGCAGATCGTCGCGCAGCACCCGAGTGCCTGGCAGCCCGGGACCAACGCTGGCTCCGCACAGATGAGGCCCGGGTCGCAGTAATTCACGGATTCGCAGGGATCCCCTTCTTTCCCTTCACCTGGCGCCGAGCCGTCGGGTAGGCAGACCCACTCTCCTCCGTCGAGGGGCAAGCAGGAGTCGTTGTCGGGGCAGTCCTGGAGGAGGGGTTCGCAGAGGGGGTGGCAGATTGTGAATAGCTGGTTTGACAGACAGTGGCCCGGATAGGGGCATTCGGGCGCATCAAACGAGCCCGCGCAGAACGCGATGCAGTAGCCGACACTGTCCTGATCGACATCCCAGCAGAAGAGCCCCTCGTCGCAGTCGTCGAGGCCGCTGGCAAATGGGCCCTGGACTGTGCAGGGCTCGAAGGCTTGCTTTGGGCTCGGGACGAGGGGCACGCAGCGAAGCTCATCCCAGGCGGCGCCCCACTCCGCCATGTCCGACCAGGCGGTGCACTTCTGGCATGGGGGACAATCTTGAAGCCAGATGTTGCACTCGTGCGCGCCGCCGGTGGTCTCCTCGCCGTAGGTCTCGACGGGCTCGCAGACCGCGGGGCCGGTCGTGGCCGTGATTCCGCCCGTCGTGCCCGAGCTCGCGTCGGTCGCGGTGGTCGCGGTCACGGTCCCCGACGTCCCTGCGGTCGACGCGGTCGTCGCACTTGCGCCGCTCGTCGAGCCTGACGCCCCCGTCGCCGAGGTCACCTTGTCGCCGCCGAGGCAGCCGGGGCCGAGGAGAAGTGCGAGCGCGAGCCAGCGGCCACGGGGCTGCGGCCGCCGGTGGCTTACGTCGTCCATGAGCGCGCCAGGTGCGTTGCTTCGCGGGTGCTTCTGATGCTTCATCGCGGCGCTCTCCCCCAGGATCGATCCGTACCACGCTACGTCCTCACGGGAGGCCGCAGAAGCCGACGTTCTCCTTGCCCGGCGGGGCCTCGCCCATCGCGTAGAAGGGCACACACTCGGCGCCCTGGGCCTTGAGCGGGCAGGTGTTCGGGAGGTCCAGGTCGCAGATCGTCGCGCAGCATTTGAAGCCCTCACAGCCCGGGACAGAGTTCCCTTCCGCGCAGAGGAGGCCCGGGTCGCAGGCATTCTCCCAATCACAAGGATCTCCGTCCACGCCCGCATCCGGACCCGACACGTCCTGCGTGCATAGCCAAGCATCGTGGATATAGTAACACACGTCCTCGCCTGGACAGTCCTGAAGCAAGGGATCACAGGCCGGAAAGCACTTCGGCGCGACACCATCCGCGAAGATCATGCACTCGCCAGGGTAGGGACAGAGGGGCTCCTCGGGCGAGCCCGCGCAGAGGGCGACGCAGTAGCCGGCGTTGCTCTCGTCGACGTTCCAGCACATGAGCCCCTCGTCGCACTCGTCGAGCCCGCTGTTGTAGGAGCCCTGGACCGTGCAGGGCTCCAGGGCTTGCTTTGGGTCCGGGACGAGAGGCACACATCGGTGCGTGTTCCAACCGCCGAACCCGTCATCCGACCAGGCGGTGCACTTCTGGCATGGGGGGCACTCCTGGGTGAAGGTGTCGCACTGCTCTGCGCCGCCGCTGGTCTCGTCGCCGTAGGTCTCGACGGCTTCGCAGACCTCAGGGCCGGTCGTGGTCGTGGTGCCGCTTGTGCCCGAGCCCGCGTCGGTCGTGGTTGAGCTTGCGGACGTCGAACTCCCGGTCGTCCCTTCGCTCGTCACGCTCGACGACGTCGCTTCGCTCGTCGAGCCCGACGCCCCCGTCGCCGAGGTCTGCTTGTCTCCGCCGAGGCAGCCGGCGCCGAGGAGCACGGCGAGCGCGATCCAGCGAGCGCGGGCCCGCGGCCGCTGTCGGTGCTCGTCGACCATGAGCGTGTCAGGTGCGTCGCTTCGCGGGTGCTCCTGGCGCTTCATCATCGCGTTCGCCCTCCAAGATCGATCCATACCACGGTGTGGCGCTCACGGTAGGCCGCAGAAGCCGATGTTCTCCTTGCCCGGCGGGGCCTCGCCCATCGCGTAGAAGGGCACGCATTCCGCGCCCTCGCCCTTGAGCGGGCAGCTGATTGGCGAGTTGAGGTCGCAGATCGTGGCGCAGCAGCCAGAGGCCCAGCAGCCTGGGACCCGGTTCGCTTCCGCGCAGAGGATGCCCGGGTCGCAGGCATCTACGAATTCGCAGGGATCGCCGTCCGCGCCCGAGTAGGGGCCCGAATTGTCCTCGAGGCAGATCCACGCGTCGTGGGATGGGAGGCAGGTCGCCCCCTGCGGGCAGTCCTGGAGGAGCGGTTCACAGGTGGGAATGCACCTCGGCCCGACGCCGCTCCCGTCGATGACGCATACGGAAGGATAGGGACATTCGGCGTCGTAGAAGTCCGTGCCCGTGCAGAAGGCGATGCAGTAGCCAGCATTGCTCTCATCGAGATACCAGCAGTAGAGGCCCTCGTCGCAATCGTCCAACCCACTAGACTTGGACCCCTGAACCGTACAAGGCTCAAAGGCTTGCTTTGGCGTCGGATCGATGGGCACGCATCGCTGGTCGTTCCAGCCGTTGCCCCCATCATTGGCCCAGATCGTGCACTTTTGACCTTCCGGGCAGTCCTGGGTGAAGGTGTCGCACGTTTGCGGGCAGCCGGCGGTCTCCTCGCCGGATGTCTCGACGGGCTCGCAGACCGCGGGGCCGGTCGTGGCCGTGGTGCCGCCCGTCGTGCCCGAGCTCGCGTCGGTCGTGGTGCTCACGGCCGTCGCGGTCCCCGTCATCCCGTCGGTCGTCCCGCTCGACGACGTCGCTTCGCTCGTCGAGCCTGACGCCCCCGTCGCCGAGCTCTCCTTGCCGTCCCCCACGCAGCCGCCGAACCCGACGAGCGCCAAGGCCGCGATCCCGCACCCACGCCCCCACGCGTGCCGCGACCCTCGACTGGCCATGAACCCCGTCAGCACCGCGCTCGCCTCCAGCCCCGATCCATACCACGCCCGGCGCCTCACCGGGCTCCCCGCGCTCTCGAGCGCCCGCGCCCGCTCGCGCGAGCGCCCGCGCCCGCGCCCCTACCCCGGCGGCTTGAGCGGCGCGCAGGTCGACACGCCCGCGCCAACCACCAAAATCGGCGCGTTCTGATTCACCGTCGTCAGCACCTGCCCCTTGCCCTCGCTATTGTCATAGTCGAGGTGGGTGACCTTGCTCGTGGTGCCGATCCCGTCGGGCACCGAATTCGTGAAGAAGTAGAAGTCCCCGCCCCAGAACGCGAACGCGAAGGCGTTGGACAGCGGAAACCCGCCGAAGGGGATCGTCTCGATCGCCTGGGCGTTCGCCTTGTCGAACTGGATCAGCTTGGCGTCCGGGACCCCGCCGAAGGCGTAGATCCGGCCGTCGCCGGTGCCGGTGAGCTCGGCGCCGTTGTAGTTGGTCGGGCCGATCGTGTTCATCTGCAGCGCGATGTCGTCGAAGACGCCGAGCTTGCCGACCCCGGGGCCCTCGCTCCATTGGCCGGCGACGCCGTTCCAGTGCTGGCCGTAGAGGCGATCGCAGGGGTTTTGCTCGCTCTCCGAGACGAAGGCCATGCCGAAGTGGATCCAACCATTCGCCCCGGGGTTGTAGCCGGGGTCCGTGCAATTGGCCGGGTTGATGACGTCGAGCTCGAAGAGGTCGCCGATGTAGATCCCCTGGTTGAGGTCGAGGTGGGTCGTCTGGATCCACGCCTTGCCGTCGCGGCCGACCCCCATCGAGAAGGTCCCGTCGCTGGTCGGGCAGCCGAGGTCGCCGACCTTCGAGAAGACGTTGAAGGTCGGGTCGTAGGTCCAGAGCTCGCGGTCGTCGGAGAGCACGTAGATCAGGTCGAGCTTGTCGCCGCAGGGGCACATCGAGTAGTCGGGGCCGCCGGTGGTGTCGCCGGCGCTCTCCGAGTCGCCGCCGATGTCGAACTTGAAGCCGCCGCTGCTGCCGACCGAGGCGTCGCTGGTGGCACCCTCGGTGCCCGAGCCGCCGCCGCTCGAGTCCGTGGCCGCCGAGGCGCTAGAGGTCGCGGTCGCGGTCGCGCTGGCGGTCGCGGTCACGGTGACCGTCGCCGTCGCGCTCGCGGTCGGCATCGCCGGCTTGCCGCCGTACATCGTGTCGTCGCCGCCGCAGGCCCCGAGGCCGAGCGCGAGCGCGGGCCAGAGCCCGGCGGCGAGGAGAGGGAGGGCGCGGGGGCGAGCGCGACGGGGGGCAATGTTCCCTGGCTAGTCCCCGGGCGCCGCGGCCGTCAAGGGCGATTTCGGGCGGAGCTCGGGCCGCCGACGCGCGATCGCCCGTGGCCCCGCGACCCCGCTCGTTCGAAACGGCGTCCGCGGATCCGCTGGCGATCAGGCGGGGAGCAGGCGGGGAGCAGGCGGGGATCAGCCGCGGACCACCTTGCGGAGCATCCCCTGGACCTCGTCGCGGACGGCGGTGAGGCGCTGCGATCGATAGACCCCGTAGGCGCCGCCGAGGATCGGCCCGGTGATCATCCCGACCACCGGGAGCACCGACGCGGCGAGGCCGATCTTGGCGCCGCTGACCAGCGCGCCGCCGGGGCTCAGGCGCTCGTGGAGCTGGAGGAGCGCGTCGTGGAGGGCGACCTTCTCGTCGGCGCCGAGCTCGTCCAGGTGGTCGACCGCGGTCCGGAGGGCGAGGAGCTCGCGGTCGAGCGCCTCGTCGCTGAAGGGGGCGACGTCCACGAGCTTGCGGGCGCGCTCCCCCTGCTCGAGCGCCCAGGCCTTCGGGTCGGCCCGCAGGCGCTCGACCTGCGCGCGCGCCCACCCCTTCGGATCATCGGTCAGCGACATGAGGGGATGAGCATAGACCGGCGAGGGGCCGCCGCAAGGGGGGCGGCGCCGCCGGATCAGGCGGCGGCGAGGCGCTCGCGGAGGTGGGCGGCGACCAGACCGGCGTGGGAGAGGGGCTTTCGCAGGTCGTCGACGTCGCAGTTGGTCTCGTAGTCGAGGAGGATCAGCGGCTGCGCCCGCGCGAGCGCCTCGAGGGCGGCGACCTCGTCGGCGAGGCGGTGCTCGAGGACCCAGGCGTAGGTCGGCAGGTAGATCTGGCGGCGGGCGTCGAGGTAGCCGAGGAGGGTGTCGCCGTCGATCCCGCGGCGGTGGCCGAGGCAGCGGCCGTGGCGACGCACGGTCCGCTTGAGGCTCTTCATCGTCGTCCGCGCCATCACCTCGAGGTCGACGTCGGCCGTCTCGAAGACCTTGAGGCCCTGCCAGATCCCCTCGACGCTGGCGCCGACGCGGCCGGGCGAGAAGGGGACCGGGATCTGGCCGTGGGGGTAGAAGGGGCTGAAGCGGACCCAGGGCTCGGGGCCCCGCGAGGTCAGATCGACGATCGCCGCGTCGGGGGCCTTGGCGGCGAGCTTGGCCGCGGGGGTGTGGCGGCTGCGGACGCTGATCGACGGCGTGGGCATAAGGTGTGGAAAGTACACGAAGTCGAGCGGCGTGGCGAGGCGATCGTGATCGCGCGATGGCGCGCACGGGCGAGAGGAGCGAGAATTCGGGCGATTTGGGGAGGCCTGCAATAGCGAGCGATCCTTGATAGGCTGGCTCGTCCGCGCGACGTGAAGGCGCGGGGGCGGAGGCGTGATGCGGCGCGGAGCGATTCCTCTCGGAGACACCCTGATCCTCGGCCTGACCCTCGGCCTGACCCTCGGTCTGGTCGCTTGCGGGGTCGAGGCCGGCGACCTCGCCGGCGCCGGCGCGCGGCCGGTGAAGCGGATGGAGGAGGCGGCGAAGCTCGAGGACCCGGTGCGGGCGAAGGGTTTCAACCCGCAGCCGGAGCCGCCGGCGGCGGGGTTCGAGGATCCGGTGAAGACGAAGGGTTTCAACCCGCAGCCGGAGCCGCCGGCGGCGGGGATCGTCGATCCGGCGGCGGCGAAGGGTTTCAACCCGCAGCCCGAGCCGCCGGGGCGGGGCCCGCTCGACTCGGTGGAGGCCAAGGGGCTCAACCCGCAGCCGGAGCCGCCCGGACACCCGCCGCCGGATGATGGCAAGGTCGCCGAGGTCGCGGCCGGCGAGGCCGCGCGCTAGGAGGGCGGGCGTGATCGCGTCGCCCTGGGCTACGATGGGGCCATGATGCCCCTCGCCCGCTCCGTCGCCCACGTCCTCGCCGCTCTCCTCGTCGTCGGCGCGTCCGCCTGCTCCGGCGACGACAAGGGCACGACGGGCGACGCGACCTCGACCAGCGCCTCGTCGGCGGCGACGACCAGCGACGGCGGCTCGTCCTCCTCCGGCGGGTCGACGAGCGCGAGCGCGAGCTCGAGCTCGGGCTCGGGTTCGGACGCGTCGACGGCCGCGGGCTCGTCGACCAGCGCCGGCGGCGACATCGACTGCAGCGTGAAGCCGCAGGTCTTCCCCGACTTCGACAAGAGCTGCGTGACCGCCGAGGACTGCGTCATCGTCCTCCACACCGACTGCTGCGGGCCGCTCGCGCTCGGCCTCAACAAGGGCGAGGCGGACGCCTTCGCCGACGCCGAGGCGATCTGCGGGCCGCAGTGTCCGCCGCTCGGCTGCAATCACCCGACGATCGCCGAGGACGGCGGGATGGCGCTCCAGGACTCGGACGTGCAGGTCCACTGCGACGGCGGCGCCTGCATGACCTTCGTGCCCTGAGCGGGTGCTCGTGCGCGCCTATTTGCGGCGGTAGGAGAGCGCGTACTTCATCGGCGTATCGAGGCGATCGGAGGAGATCGTCACGCTGAGGTTGAGCTTGTCGCCGCTCGCGTCGACCGTGAAGGTGTTGCGGCGGGCCCCGTCCTTGTCGGTGAAGTCCTGGACCAGGCGCCCCTTGACCAGGGTGAAGCGGACCTTGATCGTCTTGCCCTCGTCGTTGGTCCAGTCGAACGCGGGGCCGCCGAGGGTGCCGCTGACCGGGCGGCCGGCGACGAAGATCGTCGTCACCCGATCGCCGTCGACCGTGATCGTGATCGACTCGCGGATCTTGTTGCTCTCGGTCAGGCGCTTGCGGCCGATCCCGCGGATCACCGGGTTGAGCTGCTGGACCGCGGCCTCGATCGCCTCGCCGAGGCGGGTGCGCTGGGACTCGCCGCCGACGTAGGTCCAGGTGCCGGCGAGGCGCTGCTGCGGCGGAGGAGGCGGGGGCTCCTCGCGGGCGGGGGTCGCGGGCTTCGGGGCCTCGCTCGCGGGGGCAGGGGCGGGGGCGTCGGCGGGGGCCTTCGGGGTCTCGGGGGGGGGCTCCTCGGCGGGCGCGGGCGTGGGGGTGGTCGGCGCCTTCGCGGGGGCCTTGGTCGCGCCCGGCTCCTTGGCGCCCTTGGTCGCGGCGGCGCGCGGGCTCGCCTCGTCGGCGGCGGGCTCCGTGGCGGGCGCGGCTTCGGCGAGTGCGTCTGTCTTTTCGGACATGTCGTTCGGGACGGCGGGCTCGCCCGCGGCCCCCGTCGAGCCGGTCGCGGGCTCGGCGGGCGAGCTCGGCGGGCGCAGGCTCCTCGGCGGGCGCAGGCGCCTCGTCGCTCGCCTCGCTCGCGGCGAAGGGATCGTCGAAGTCCTCGGGCGCGGCCGCGGGCGGCGGCGGCGGGGTCGCGTCGCCGCAGCCGAGCGCGAGCGCGAGGGTGATGCCGAGGGCGAGCGGGCGGCGGACGGGCATGGAACGACGATAGCAGGCGGCTGCGGGGGACGGGGCGCGGATCTGCGCGCGGCGCCGCCTACTCCGAGAGCATCACCGGCCGGTTGTCGCGGCGGCGCAGGAGGTCGGTGATCGCGTCGCGGTTCAACCCCTGGACCGGCTCGATCAGCACCTCCGGCGGGAGGCCGGCGAGGTCCTGGCCCTGGCGTTCGAACCAGAGCGGGATTATTTCGCTCGCCCGCTCGATCCGCTCGCCCTCGGGGCCGAGGGGATCGAAGTCAAAGGCGTCGAAGCCGGGCAGGGTCCGCAGCGAGCGGGCGCCGACCTGGCGGACGGCGTCGTAGGGGTCGTTGAGGGTGAAGGTCAGGTAGGGGGCGATCCAGCGGATGTCGGAGGCGGCCTGGGCCGGCCCCCAGCCCATCGACCAGGCGATCAGCGCCCGCTGGCCGGCGTCGCCGCGGAGGAGGAGCGCGAGCGCCTCCGAGACCCGGCGGCGCTCGACGTCGAGGCTCGGCATCGGCTGGCCGTACCACGCGCGCATCGTCTCGGCGGTCCAGGCGAGGGTGCGATCGAGGTGGCAGAGGTTGCAGGCGATCGGCCGCCGCGAGGCGAGGCTGCCGGCGACCGAGGGGCTGTCGATCCGGTGGCTGCGGACCGCCTTGAGGAGCCCGTAGGAGGTGTGCGGCATGTGGCAGTTGACGCAGCGGCTGCCGCTCGAGTCGGCCGCGTGGTGGGTGTGGGCGTCGGCCGCGTAGGTCGCCGCCGCGTGGCAGGCGGTGCAGGCGTCGTCGCGGTCGCCGGTGGCCGCGGCGGCGAGCTGATCGTCGCGGGTGCCGTCGTGGAGCGAGTGGCAGGAGAGGCAGGAGAGCTCGCCCTCGGTGAAGCAGCGGGAGCCGCTCATGCCGACCCACTCGGAGCCGGTGACCCGGGCGTCGCCGTCGGCCCAGATCCGCTCGTCCCGCTTGTCGGCGGGGATCAGCTCGCCGCGGAGGTGGGGGAGGACGTCGGCGATCGGCTGGCCCGGTCGGAAGGGGGTGCCGTTGGCGATGAAGTCGTCGGTGTCGGGGAGCGAGAGGAGGCTGTGGCACTGGGCGCAGACCTCCGAGGCGCGCTCGTGGTCGAGGCGCGCCGGGTTGACGATGGTCTCGTCGGCGCCGCCGCCGAGGTGCGCGGCGTAGCGGTGGAGCGGGTCCTGGTGGGCGGCGACGTGGGCCTCGCCGGGGCCGTGGCAGGACTCGCAGCCGATCCCGAACTCGATGACGTCGGTGTCGAGCTCGGGGCCCGGGCGGCCGCGGGTCGCGTGGCACTTGATGCAGGAGAGGCGCCAGGGCACCACCCCCTGGCGGAGATCGGGCGGCTCGAGGAAGGCGGCGCTGCGGGGGATCCAGCGGGCCTCGGCGATGAGGTAGACGATCCGGAGGTTGATGACGTCGCGGGCGCCCTCGTCGAGCGAGCGCGGCACCCAGAAGACCTGGTAGTGGTGGGAGCCGGTGATCATCACGATCGGCCGCTCGATCCGCGGGGCGCGATCGGCCGCCGCGTCGATGAGCGCGCGGTGGGGGGCCGACTCGGGGGCGGTCGGGTCGGGCATGTCGACCCAGAGCTCGTCGCCGCGGCGGAAGAAGCGGTGGCGCTGCCCCCAGAGCGTCACCTCGACGCCGTCGAGGTCGGCGGCGAAGGCCTCCGGCGTCGCCCGCTGGGTCATCGTCCGGTGGAAGGTGCGGCGCCAGCTCGCGTGCTCGGAGGGGTGGCAGGCGCGGCAGGTGTCCGAAGAGACATAGCCGCCGTCGCGGACCTCGGCCGGCAGGTTCGAGGGGGGCGGCGGCCGCTCGCCGCCGACCGCGAGGCCCCAGCCGAGCGCGAGGCAGCAGGCGACGAGCGCGAGGAGCGGCCCCTGCGGGCGCCCCCGCGCCAGGGGGATCGTCGCGAGCGCGACCACGAGCGTCAGGAGGAGCGCCTCGATCACCGGCGAAGAGACCCTATCACGTCGCGGGGCCCCGCGGGCGGGGCGAGCCCGCTACTTGAAGGTGGTGCAGCGGTAGGCCTTCCCCCAGCCCGACGAGTTGACGTAGTCGGAGGTCCACTGCTGCCCCTCGGCGTCGAGGACGTGGGGCTCGGGGCAGGAGTTGTTGTTGACCGACGAGAGGAACTCGCCGCTCTGGTAGCCGAGCGCGTGGCAGAGCGCCTCGACGTTGGTGCCGCCGCCGTTGATCACGACCCCGTTGTTGTTGGCGTCGGGGCTGTTGCAGAGGCCGAGCGCGCCCTTGCAGCAGCCGTTGTAGGAGTTCGGCATGGTGTCGCCGTTGGCGTCGTCGGGGTCGACGGCCGCGCGCATCGCCGAGTTCGAGTTGGTCCCGAACTCGAGGATCTCCATGTTGACGTCGTCGTTGCAGTAGAAGGTGTTGGGCTGGCAGCCGTCGGGGACGCAGCCGATGTAGTGGAGGGTGCTGCCGGTCCAGGTCCGGAGGTCGATACCGCTCGCCGTCATCCCCCACATGTTCATGGTGGTCTGGATGTCGGCGCAGAGGGCGTGGGCGACCGGCAGGGTGCAGGCGTTGGAGCACTCGTCGTCGTCGACGTCGTTGCCGTCGTCGCACTCCTCGACCCCCTCCTGGACGAAGCCGTCGCCGCAGATCGCCAGGAGGCAGTTGCCGACGCACTCGTCGGTGTCGACGTCGTTGGCGTCGTCGCACTCCTCGACCCCGGCCTGGACGAAGCCGTCGCCGCAGGAGGCGGCCTCGCAGGTGTCGAGGCACTCGTCGGTGTTGTCGGCGTTGCCGTCGTCGCAGCTCTCCATCCCCTCCCAGACGATCCCGTCGCCGCAGACCGCGTCGGTGCAGGCGTTGGTGCAGGCGTCCGTGTCGATCATGTTGCCGTCGTCGCAGACCTCGTCCCCCTGGAGGATCCCGTCGCCGCAGCCCGGGAGCGTGCAGGCGTTGGTGCAGGCGTCGTCGTCGACCATGTTGCCGTCGTCGCAGCCCTCGCCGGGGCCGACGAAGCCGTCGCCGCAGCTCGCGTTGACGCAGGTCGAGAGGCAATTGTCGGTGTCGTCGGCGTTGCCGTCGTCGCAGGCCTCGACGCCGGCCTGGACGAGGCCGTCGCCGCAGACCGCGGCGGCGCAGGTCGAGGTGCAGGCGGCGTCGTCGGCGTTGCTCGCCCCGTCGTCGCACTCCTCGACGCCGGCCTGGACGAGGCCGTCGCCGCAGGTCGCGGCGACGCAGGCGGTCGTGCAGGCGGCGTCGTCGGCGTTGCTCGCCCCGTCGTCGCACTCCTCGCCGACCTCGAGCACGCCGTTGCCGCACACCGGCGCCGACGAGGTCGTCCCGCCGGAGTCGGTCTCGCCGGCGGTCGAGTCCGAGGCGATCGTCGTCGCCGCGCCGGAGGTCGAGGTCGAGGTCGAGGTCGAGGTCGTCGCGGTGTCGGAGGTGCTGGTCTCGCCCGCCGTCGTCGGGTCCTCGCCGTCGTTGTTGCAGGCGAAGAGGAGGGTGGCGCTGATGAGCAGCGTGCTGATGGGATGACGGATCATGACAACCTCCGCGCGCCAATACATTCGCGCGCCGTGGAGCGTATCACGGCGTGATTCGATGGGCGGTGTGTTCGCCGAGATTTCTCGAGACGCGATTCGCAGGAGATCAACGTCGCGCGTTGCAGCGCGCCGGTCGGTGAAAATCGCAGGTTCATGCGGTGAATGTCGCGGGGGAAATCACCTGATCTGCGGATATTGCACTGCGAATCTCGCACTCGCGCGAATCGCCGCGGCGATCGTCGCAGTGGCACGATCGTCCGCCGTCGACGCGCGGCTTCGTCATCCCCGGGCGGCCGGCCGGGGCCCTTGCATCTCGGGCGCTCGCGGCCGATGATCACTCGCGCGAGGTCGTGATGAGCGAAGGAGCCGGGCCCGTCGAGGTCGACAACGACATCATCGATCGCCACCTCCGGGCCGGCTGGTGGGCGCTCCTGATCTACCTCGTCCTCGGCTTCGGCCTCGAGGCGCTCAACGGCTTCAAGGTCGGCTGGTACCTCGACGTCGACAACGAGACCCGGCGATCGATGTTCCGCCTGGCCCACGCCCACGGGGCGCTCCTCGGCCTCTGCAACCTCGCGCTCGCGTCGACCCTGGGGAGCGGCCGGGTGGTTGTGGGGCGCGTCGGCCTCGCGTCGGCCTGCCTCCTGGCGGCGACCGTGCTCCTGCCGGGCGGCTTCCTCCTCGGCGGCCTCGTGATCTACGACGGCGACCCGGGGCTCGGGATCGCGCTCGTGCCGATCGGCGCGCTCCTCCTCGTGATCGGCGTCGGCTTGGTGGCGGTGGCCACCCTCCGCCGCGCCCGCGGCTAGCTCGCGCCGCTAGAAGTCGTCGCCGCCCGAGAGCTCCTCCTCCAGGTGATCGGCGGTGCTGGCGATCACGCCGAGGAGGAGGTCGAAGGTCGGGAGGCGGAGCGAGCCGATCGGCGCGCTGTAGCGGACGACATAGACGTCGCCGTCGAGGCAGATCGAGCCGACCGCGAAGTTGAGGCTGCGCTCGAGCGCGGTCGCCGGGTCGAGGTCCTGGCGGCGGCAGGCCGGCGAGGTGAAGTTGCACCACGCCTCGCCGAGGGCGGCGTAGCAGTTGACGAAGATCTGTTGGAGGCGCTCGTTGTCGTAGCGCCAGACCAGCTTGAAGCCGTCCTCATGATCCTCGGCCAGCTTGTACTTGGCGCGGACGTGCTCTTGGATCTCGGCCCAGGTCAGCATGACGTGCTCCTCGATGGTCTGCAGAGGATACGCCGGTCGGCCGTCCGAGGGCGAGGGGCTTGTGCGAGGTCGCCGCGGCGGCGACAGTGAGGCGCCAGGCGGCGATACTCGGGCGATGGGGGATCCTGGCCACGACCTCGCGGCGCTGGTGCGCCGCTTCAACGACGCCTTCAACCGGGTCGATCTCGACGCCGTGATCGATCTCTTCGCCGTCGACGCGATCTACGTGACCCTGGAAGGGCGCGTTCGCCGTGGTCGGGCGGCGATCCGCCGCGAGCTCGCGCCGCAATTTCGCGGGGTCTTCGGGCGCTTGACCTTTGAGGAGCTCGACCTCGCGGTCGATCCGACGCGGGGTCGGGTCACCCTCCACTGGCGCTGCCACCACGATCTCACGGCGGCGGCGGCGGGCGTCGGCGATGAGCTCCGACGGCGGGCCTGGCGGGCGCTCTACGGCCGCGGCGCGGTCTGGGAGGGGATCGACCTCCTCCACCTCGAGGGCGGCATGGTCGTCGAGAAGCACACCTTCACCAAGGCCTTCCTGCCGCGGGCGCGGCGGGCGAGGGGCTGACGGGCCCGCGGCTCAGCTGCGGCGGCGCTGGGCGGCGGCCGGGAGATCGGCCCAGGCGGCGAGCGCCGCCTGGTCGATCGGATCGTCGCCAGCGAGGAAGCGGTCGAGGTCGTCGAGGCTGTCGTCGCCCCAGAAGAGCTCGCCGTCGGCGATCAGCGTCGGCACCCCGAAGACGCCGGCGGCGATCGCCGCCTCGGTCTCCGCGCGGAGGCGCGCCTTGGCCGGCGCCTCGCCGGCGGCGGCGACCAGGGCGTGGCCGTCGACGCCGACCGCGTCGAGGATCCTGGCGACCGTCGCCGGGTCGTCGATCCCGGGCCCGCCGCCCCAGGTCGCGTTGAAGAGCGCGCCGATCACCCGCCGTTGGGCCTCCGCGTCGAGCGTCGGATCGCCGGCGATCCGGAGGGCGAGGAGCGGGTTGAAGGGGTGAGCGGGCGGCGGCCGGAGGGTGAGCCCGCGCTCGGCCGCCCGCCGCAGCACCTGCTTGAAGATGTAGGCGCGCTTGGGGCCGATCTCGGCGGGTCCGAGGTGGCCGTAGTGGCCGAGGAGGGCGGCGAAGAGGACCGGCCGCGGCCGCAGGGTCCGGCCGTGGCGGGCCGCGATCGCCGGCGCTCGCCACCACGCGAGGTGGGCGAAGGGCGAGATGAAGTCGAAGTAGAGGTCGATCGGCGCGCCGCTCATCGACGAACGATATCAAACGATATCAGGGGAGCGGGCAGGTGACGTCGACGTGATCGACGGCCGTTTCGCAGAAGCAGCCCGGCGGATCGCCGAGGCAGGCGCAGCTCGGATCGTCGGCGCATTGCTGGGGGAAGGGGTGGCAGCCGTCGGCGTAGGGCTCGGTGACGATCGCGCAGGGCGGGAGATCGAGGGGCGCGAGGGCCGGGAGGACGCCGCCGAGGACGGTCACGCAGTAGTTGGTCGCCGCGTCGCAGGCGCAGCCGTGGCAGTCGAAGAGGAGGTCGCCGTCGGTGGTGTCGGTGCCGCTCGAGGTGTCCGTCCCGCTCGAGGTGTCGGCGCTCGTGGTGCCGACGGTGTCGGTGCCCGCGCTGGTCGAGGCGCTCGCGCTGGTCGAGGCGCTCGCGCTGGTCGAGGCGTCGCCGGAGGTCGTGGTCGTGGTCGTGGTCGCGCCGGTGCCTGTGTCGTGGGTTGAGGCGCCGGCGCTGCTGGTGCTGCCGGTCCCGCCGGTCCCGCCGGTCGCGGCCGCGGAGGAGGTGCCGCTCACGTCGCCCATCGATCCGGCGTTGGAGGTGTCGTCGCCGAGGCAGCCGGCGAGGGCGAGGGCGAGGGCGAGGACGAGCGGGGAGGGGAGGGCGTGGAGACGGGCAGGCATCGGCATCGGCGACCCCCGCGATGGTACCCCGCGGAGCCGCTCAGGCGGGCGCGTCGCCCTCGCCGACGATCGCCGCGCCGACGATCGTCCAGAGGGCCGCGGTCAGGAGCTCGACGAGGCGGGCGCGCCCGAGCTCGCGGCGGGCGACCCAGTCGAGGCTCATCCCCTCGACGAGGTGGATCCAGCCGCGGAGGGCCGCGTGGATCGCCGGGGTCGCCTCGAGCTCCGGCGCCTCGGCGATGATCCGGCCGATGATCGCCTCGCGGGTGCCCTCGACGATCGCCGCGATCTCGGGGTCGACGCCGAGGCCCCCGCGGAGGAGCACCTCGTGGGCCCGGGCGTGGCGCTCGACGTGATCGAGGTAGGCGCCGAGGCCGGCCCGCATCCGCGCCTCGGGCTCGAGGTCGCGCGGGGTGTCGACCTCGTCGACCAGGCGGGCGGCCGCGTGGCGGACGGTCTCGACGTAGAAGCCGCGCTTGCTCTGGAAGTAGTGGTAGAGGAGGCCGCGGCTGATGCCAGCGCCAGCGGCGATGTCGTCGATCGAGATCTCGTCGAAGGAGCGCGCGCCGAAGATCTCGAGGCCGAGCTCGAGGAGCTGCTCGCGGCGGCGATCTCCGGCCGAGGAGGCGCGCTTTTGCGACACCCTGGGAGCCTCGCAGATTTTTGAATTGAATTCAATTCAAAATCCGGCTATGCCCGGCCCATGTCGGCGCCCGAGCTCCGCGAAGACCCCCCAGCCGCTGCCCAGACCGCCCCCGAGCCCGCCGAGCACCTCGACGTCCTGATCATCGGCGCCGGGATCTCGGGGATCGGCGCGGCCGTCCACCTCCAGCGCCGCTGCCCGAACAAGCGCTACGCGATCATCGAGGCCCGCGCGCGCCTCGGCGGCACCTGGGACCTCTTCCGCTACCCCGGGATCCGCTCGGACTCCGACATGTTCACGCTCGGCTTCGCCTTCCGCCCCTGGCGCGAGGCGAAGGCGATCGCCGACGGCCCGGCGATCCTCCGCTACCTCGAGGAGAGCGCCCGCGAGTTCGGGGTCGATCGCCAGATCCGCTACGGCCTGCGGATGGAGCGGGCGCGCTGGTCGAGCGCCGAGCGGCGCTGGCGGGTCGAGCTCCGCGATCAGGAGAGCGGCGAGGTGAAGGTGCTGAGCTGCTCCTTCCTCTTCGCGGCGACCGGCTACTACCGCTACGACCGCGGCTTCACCCCGGAATTCCCGGGGCGCGAGCGCTTCGCCGGGACCATCGTCCACCCCCAGCTCTGGCCCGAGGACCTCGACTACGCCGGCAAGAAGATCATCGTCATCGGCTCGGGGGCGACGGCGATGACCCTGGTGCCGGCGCTGGCGGAGAAGGCCGCCCACGTGACGATGCTCCAGCGCTCGCCGACCTACGTGATCTCGGCGCCCTCCGAGGACAAGGTCGCGGCCGCGCTCCTGCGGCGGCTGCCGACCGAGGTCGCCTACGCGCTCGCGCGCTGGAAGAACATCGGCGTCTCGTCGCTCTTCTACCGGGCGTCGCGCCGCTTCCCGAAGGCGATCAGCCGCTTCCTGATCGAGGGGGCGCGCCGCCGCCTCCCCGCCGGCTACGACGTCGAGCGCCACTTCACGCCGCGCTACAAGCCCTGGGATCAGCGCCTCTGCCTGGTCCCGCGGGGCGACATCTTCAAGGCGATCCGGCGGGGGGCGGCGTCGGTGGTCACCGACACGATCGAGACCTTCACCGAGCGCGGGATCCGGCTGCGCTCGGGCGAGGAGCTCGAGGCCGACATCATCGTCACCGCCACCGGCCTCGAGCTCCAGCTCTTCGGCGGCGCCGAGCTCTGGGTCGACGGCCGCCGGATCGACGTCCACGAGACCATGGCCTACCGGGCGATGATGCTCGGCGGCGTCCCCAACCTCGCCTTCGCGGTCGGCTACACCAACGCGAGCTGGACGCTCAAGGTTGAGCTGGTCGCCGAGTACGTCTGCCGCCTCCTGAGGCACATGGACGCCCACGGCTACGCGAGCTGCCGGCCGCGCCTCGACCCGAGCGTCCCCGAGGCGCCGCTCCTCAACTTCTCCGCCGGCTACGTCGCGCGGGCGCTCCCCGAGCTGCCGCGGGGCGGCGCCCGCTACCCCTGGCGGGTCTTCGAGGACTACGCGCTCGATCGGATCACGCTCAAGGCGGCGCCGATCGACGACGGGGTGCTGGACTTCGAGCGCTAGCGCGGTCGCGGCGGGCTCCGATCCCGGTAGATCCCTGCGAGGGGCCGGGGTACCGTGCTTCGGTGCGCTCCCCCTCCCCTCAAGCTCCTGGTCGCTGGCGGGCCGAGCGGCTGGTCTCGCCGCCGCCTCGCGGGCGCCTGATCGCGCGCGTCCTCGGCGTCCACGTGCGGGTCGATGACCCCGACGTGATTCGCCTGCGCGAGGGCCTCGTCCGCGTCGATCCGGTGGCGGACGAGTTCGTCGCCTGGTCGGCCGGGGAGCCGCAGGGTCGCGGTCGGCGGCTCTTCGAGGCGGCCGTCGAGGGCGGCCTCGCGGCGGTCCCGGACGCCCCGGAGTGCCTGGTGCGGTGGTTCGAGCCCCTCGAGCGCGCGCCGGCGTGGCTCGATCGGGAGGCGCTCCGCCTCGCCTGCCGGACCTCGTGGCGGACCGGCACGGACACGGGGCTGGTGCTCAGCGCGACCGCCCTGATGGGCGGCTACCGGAGCAGCGCCGCGGTCAAGCCGCTGGCGATGACCGGGGCGCTCGATCGGATGGTCGTCCGCCGGATCGCCGAGACCTCGCGCTTCGTCCTCGACGTCCTCGAGTCGGACACGCTGGAGCGGCGCTCGGCGGGGTTCAAGAGCGCCTGTCGGGTGCGGCTGATGCACGCGCTGGTCCGCCGCTCGCTGACGCGGCGCGCCGACTGGGACTGGGAGAGCTGGGGCGCGCCGATCAACCAGACCGACATGGCGGCGACGCAGCTCGAGTTCTCGGCGATCTACCTCTTCGGGCTCATGGTGCTCGGCTACCGCTTCACGGCGGCGGAGCGCGACGCGATCATGCACCTCTGGCGCTACGTCGGCGTGGTGATGGGGGTCGACGACGCGATCATGGCCCACACCTACGCCGAGGGCCGGCGGCACATGTACATCCACGCGATGACCAACCCGCCAGCGGACGAGGACAGCCGCGCCCTCGCCCGGGCGCTCCACGAGCTCCCCCTGCGCCTGGCGGAGACCCCCGAGGCGCGGGCCTACGCGCGCCTGCAGATGCGCTACCGGACGGCGGTCTCGCGCCTCACCCTGGGGGACGAGGCGGTCGATGACATCGGCCTCCCCGCCGAGCCGCTCTACCCGCTCGTCGCGCTCCAGAGCGTCGCTCGCTTCGGCCTCGAGACGCTGCGCCGCCGCCTGCCGCTGGCGACGGAGCGGGCGGTCCAGACCGGGCGGGCGCTCCAGCGGGGGGTGATCGCCGGCCTCGTCGGCGACGCGGCTGTGCGCTATGTGCCCTACGCGGAGCGGAGCGCGGCGTCCTCCGCCTAATCGGCATACATGTCCATGTGGACATGTGTGTAATCAGCGGAGGCGGACGATCTCGAGGCGGCGGTCCTCGACCTGGCGGGGCTCGGGCTGGGCGCAGGGGGCCCCCGGCGGGCAATCGGGGGTCTCCTCGATCACGGCCGCGCCGCCGACGTAGATCCGATCGCGGGCGGAGGTGATGACCGCGCTCACGACCTCGAGGGAGGTGCCGACGCCGAGCTGGCAGCACTCGCCGCTGGCCGGGTCGAGGATGAAGTCGCCGCGCTCGCTCCCGCTGAGCAGCCATGTCCCGTCGACCATGTCGTGGATCGTGACGTCGCCGGGGGCGTCGGCGGCGAAGGGGAGCGCGATCGTCCGCCAGCGGCGGGTCGATCGCTCCCAGAGGTGGAGCCCCTCGCGGGCGAGGTAGGCGAGGCGATCGCCGCGGAGGTGGAGGACACGGCGGTTCCGCCACGAGGGATCGAGGCGGCGCTCGAGCGGGATCAGGGCGCCGCGGCCGAGGTCGAGGAGGTAGCCGCTGAGGACGCCGCGCTCGTTGACGTCGACCGCCGCGAGGACCAGGCCGTCGCTCGCCTGGAGGGTGGTCGGCAGGGCGGGGTGGGGGAAGCGACCGACCTCGCCGGCGTCGAGGTCGAGGAGGACGCCATCCTCGCAGAGGACGCCGCCCTCGGAGCCGCCCCAGAGGGCGACGCGGCCGTCGGGGAGGGCCGCGAGGTGGGCGCCCTGGCGGAGCGGGAGGGCCGGCGCCGGCCGCCAGCGGGCCGCGGCGAGGTCGAGGACGTGGCCGCTCCCGGGGGCGTGGCGCGCGGCCTCGGGGCCGGTCAGGCGCGGCCAGAGGGCCCAGCGGGCGCCGACGCGGACGCTCGCCAGGGGCGTGCTCAGGAAGGCGGCCGAGGTCGGCGCGCCGTCGCTGGCGACCCGGGTGATCGCGCCGCGCTCGGCGTCGAGGATCGCGGCGGCGATCGGCTCGGCGGCGAGGGTCGAGCGGGCGATCGCCGCGACCCGGGCGTCGGCGGCGATGAAGGTGGCGCGGAGGTTCGGCGGGAGCGCATCGGGGGCGGCGATCGGCCCGCCGAGGGGGCGCAGCGAGCGGGCCTCGACGTCGACGAGCGCGGCCTGGAGCGCGCCCTCGGGGGTCAGCTCCGCGATGAGCGCCGCGCCCTCGCCGAGCCACCCCGCGAACGACTCGTGACCTGGCGAAAAGGGCAGGTCGAGGGTGGCGAGGCGCTCGCCCGGTTCGCCGCAGCGGGGGGCGTCGATCGGCCGGCGGAGGAGGCCTCCGCAGCCGGACAAGCCGCCGACGAGGCCGCCGGCGAGGCCGGTCGTGAGCGCGAGGAAGGTGCGTCGGGTGGGGCGCATGCCGGGGCGGGCGGGCCAGTCTATCAGGCGGCGGCGGGTCGCGGCCCGTCGCTGGCGCGGGGGCGCGCGAGGGCGCGCGCGTCGGCGAGCGAGCGCCGTGCTAGCCTCGCGTCGTGGGCTCCTGGGACTTCGACGAGGCGATGGACGCGATGGTCCGCCGCCGCGCTGCCGAGCTCGCGGCGTGGGAGCTCGGTGACGTCTTCGAGGCGCCGCTCCAGGCGATCTTCATCCCGGCCTTTCACCCGACGCTGCGCCTCGCGCTCATCGACGGCGAGGTCGACGTCGCGGCGGCGCCGGGGGACACCCTCGCCGACCTCGAGACGGTCGCCCTCCCGGCCGATGAGATCGCCGCCCTCGTCGGCGGCCTCGACCTCCGGATCGCCGCCCCGCGGGCGCGTGAGGGCCTGGTGCGCGACGGGATGGCCGGCGGGGTGCGGACGCCGACGGCGACGATCACCGGCCACTTCAACAACCTCGAGGCCAGCGATCCGCTCGGTCGGATCGCCGCTGACTTCCTCCGCCGCACCCTCGCCCACGCCCGCCGGCGGGCGACGATCCGCGCGCTCGAGGTCGTCGCCTCGTACCTCGAGGGCTTCGCGGCGGTCGAGCGGGACGCGTGAGCGATGGATGATCTGATCTTCGCGCTCGTCTGGCTCGCCGTCATGGCGCCGCTGATCGTCGCGGCCTACCGGCGCGATCGTCGGATCCGCGAGATCGCCCGTCCGCAGAACCCGGCGATCGCGGGCGCGCCGACGATGGCGGCGATCCTCGGCGATCAGGAGACCTGGCTGGCGCTCCTCCGCGGCAAGGTGCGCGCGGTCTACTCGGTCAGCGCGCCGCAATTCGGCGGCGGTCGCTACGCGGACGACGTCAGGCCCTGCTACCGATCCTTCCTCGTCGACGTCCACGGCGAGGCCCACGACCTCGAGGCCAGCGAGAGCTTCGCGCGGATCGACGAGAACGCGCGCTGGCTGGCGGAGGCGCTCGGCGTCCGCTACGACGCGAGCGCCTGAGGGCGCTTGTCATCGAGGGTTCGGGGGGACACGATCGACCGATGCCGGCCGCCGACTTCGACCCGCACTACGCCCTCCAGCGCGTCTACGAGCGCGCCGGCGACGACGAGCGCCGCCTCCTCGGCCCCGCGCTGGTGGGCGAGGGGCCGGCGCGCGAGGCCTATGTAACCTGGCTAAGGGGACATGATCCTGGACGGGCCGAGGCGCTCGGCCTGGCGGCGGCGCTCGACGGGGCCGACGATCCGGCGGGCGCCGAGCGCCTCCAGGCGCTCCTCTCGGCGATCGACCCGGCCTGGTGGTGGCTGATGCAGCGCGCGCGGATCCAGAATTGTGGCGCCGCTCGGGCTGCGCCGCCGCGGGTCCGCTTTCAATTCGTGTGTCCCCGCGAGTGGGCGTCGCTGCGCCCGACGGGTGATCCCCGGGCCCGCGCTTGCGACGAGTGCGGCGAGGTGGTCCACCGCTGCGCGAGCCTCGGCGAGGCGAGCGAGCGGGCGCGCCGCGGCGAGTGCATCGCCGTCGAGCCGGCGATGGCCCGCGAGGCGGTCCGCGCCGAGGGCCTCCTTGTCCTCGGTCGCCCCGACTACCTCTCCATGTGGGCCCGGGGGCTCTTTCCTGATGGGTAGGGGATCGCGGCGACGCGGCGACGCGGGCGACGACGTCGGGGGGAGCCGCGAGGCTGACCCGCCCGGGCGCTCCGCGAGGCCGCGTCGGCGGCGTGGTCGGGTCGCGCGGTGGATCTGCGGAGCGCTCGGCGGGGTCCTCTTCTTGGCCTCGGCGAGCGCCGAGGCGGCGCCCTGCCACACCAGCCTGCGGGCGCTCTACGAGCGCGCCCAGGCGCGCGCGCGGACCCAGGCGGCGAGGAGCCGGCCGACGATCGCGTCGACGGAGCTCGGACCGCGCTACGCCGCGGCCGCGCCCGGCGAGCACCTGCGGATGTACCGGGCGACGCGGGCGGCCGCGGCCGCGGCGGGCCCGGTGGCGCTCGCCCGCCGCGACTTCGCCGAGGCGCTCGCGCTCTCGCGGGTGCGCGAGTACTACGAGCGCCGTCAGGGCGGGCTCTACGAGGCGATCTACGACGCGTTCGACCGGGGGCGGCGAGCGAACGCCGAGGTGCTCAAGGCGTGGCAGGCGGCCTTCGCAGGGGCGGCGCGGGAGGTCGATCGGGAGCTCACCCGGGTCCTCGCCCGGATCTACGACGTGCCCGGGATCCCCCGGGAGCTGGCGAGCGCGGCCCTCCTCGAGGGCGGCCTCGCCCACGCGCGGCTCGGCGACGTCGACGCGTCACAGGCCCTCTTCGCGCGGGTCGTCCGCGAGCACCCGGGGAGCGCGGGGTGGCCGCTCGCGCTCCTCCTCCGCGCCGACTTCGCCCACGCGGAGGGCCGCGTCGACGAGGCCCGTCGTCACTACACGACCCTCACCCGCGGCGACCCAGGGATCCTCCGCGCGCTCGCCTTCTTCCGGCTCGCGCACGCGCTCCTCGCCGGCGACGAGCGCCTGCGGCCGGACCCCGAGGCGAGCCTGCGAGCCTTCGTCGTGGCGATCGCCGAGGCCCGGACCTACGACCCGGACGCTCTCCTCAATCGGCAGCTCAGGCGCGACGCCCGTCGCGATCTGCCGCGGGCCTACGCGGCGGCGCGGGGCCCCGAGGGCGCGCTGGCGGCGATGCGGGGGTGGGGCTCGGACGCCGCCCGCGGCGAGGACGTGACCGAGATGATGGGTCAACTCCTGGCCGAGCACTACCTCGCCCTCGACCGTCCGGACGCCGCGGCGTCGATCTACCGCCAGCTCATCGCCGCCTTCCCCGGCGATTCGCAGGTCTGTGAGTGGCAGGCGAAGATCGTGATGAGCACGCTGGCCCGCGATGAGCCGGGCGTGCAGTGGGCGGCGCTCCAGGAGCTCATGGCGACGGCGCGGGCCCTCGAGCGGAGCGACGCCCCGGCGCGGCTCCGCAAGACCTGCCGCTATCAGGCCGCCGACTACCTGACGGCGATGGCCGGTGATTGGCACCGGCGGGGCGTCGCGGAGGGGGACGGCGCGCTGCGGAGGCGGGCCGAGGAGGCCTACCGGAGCTTTGCGCAGGCGTTCCCCGAGGATTCGCGGGCGGCTGCGATGGCGCGTGACCTGGAGGTGCTCAGGCGCGGCGAGGTGCCGCCGGGGGCGGCGTTCTGCGCGGGGTTTGGTGGGGCGCGGACGGGAGACATTGTCGCACCAAAGGGCAACGAGACCGAGGAGAGCGTCGCCCCCGCCGAAGCGCGAGGGAAAAATGGCGACTTCATCGAGAGCACGGAAGCATCGCGACGGGCGGTCCAATACATCCTTGGCTTGGCGCGCGGCGGAACACTGCCGAATTCCATACGCCAGGAGCCGAAATGCGAAAGCGCATGCATCGACATTGATAGCCTGCGGCGCATGAACACCTGCACCATCTGGAATTGTCAGTTTTCGTTTCGCGATCCCGCTGTGGGAGTCCCAAGCTTCGGGGTGGAGGTTGTGGTTGACACCGCCGGACGGATTTCATCACCAATCGACATTGCGGCGTGCATAAACTCAGACCATGGATGCGAAGTGTTGCTCGGGTACAATGCAGCGCTTCGTCGCCTCCGTGCCGACCGCATGTCGTTGAGAATCGAGTGGGATCAAGAGCGTCTGTGCCGGACCACTCTGAACGCGGGGTTTGAGCCCCCTTTGTCCCACGCTACGCGCGGGGTTTGAGCGCGGAGATCCGGGGGGGGGGGACCCGGGGTCCGACAAGGTCACATCCGGATTTTTCAGAGAGCTCTCAAACGCCCTGGGCAGCCGCATGTCGGCGGATCTGCGGAGCCCTGGCGAAGGTGGCGGGATCGGGTGGACACCGTCAGATGTGAAACAAACCGAGTCCGCGGGACCACCCCGCATCCCGACCCCGCCACGCGTCGCAGTGTACCTGTCGTCGGGCTACCCGGCGAGCGTCAAGGGCGGCACGGTGATCGCCGCCGACGTCCGCGACCGTGAGGAGCACGCGAAGCGGCTCGCCTCGCCTGACCACTACCGGACGCGATGCCGGGGCTGCGGGCGAGCGATGCACGCGCACGCGACCCGGCAGCGGACGATCGCCGACGAGCTCCCGATCGTGATCCGCCGCTACCGCTGCCCCAAGTGCGGCGGCGTCGTGACGGTCCTGCCGGGCTTCCTCGCCCGCAACCTCCAGCAGCGGACGGCGACCGTCGGGGTGATCGCCCTGCGACCCAGCCGCCGGCTCGCGTCCCGCCGCGGACGAAGCAACGCGTGGCCTACTTCTCTGCGGTCGTCCGGCAGAGCAGCGCAGGTGGATCGGGTGGAGGCGGATCGACTCTATCGAGGTTGGGCCGCCGCATGTCATCTGCGCAAAGCTCCACGCCGAATTCGCTCGACGTGGCGCACGATAACGGCAGGAGGGCGCGAAATGCGAGCGCCAGCGGAGCAGGACGCCGTCCCTTGTAATATGGCATATCGTTTTAGCTTCCCGTGTCTTGTCCAGGGGCGTTGTCGCGGAGACTGGTTTCGGCTTCTCATCTGGCCATCTGGCGATCAGCCCGCTCTCGTCGTCGCGCTCCTTGCGGGTGTGGCGTTCGGGGAGTGGAGGGTCAATGGCCAGGTGAGCGCCATCGGCGATTGCATCCGCTTCGCGTGAAGTCCTTGGTGGGCACGATCTGGCACCGCGACTGCCGTATGTGCTAGTTCGGACATATTCGTGGGGGAGGCGGAGAGAGAGGGGCTCGATCCAATCAAGTGAAATAGACTCCGTGTCAAGGTACTCCCAGGGGAGAGGCACACTCTCCGGCGGCAAGTTGCTGATGGTGCGGTTGATACCATAGACATCCACCGAGAACCTGTGGATTCGTCCCTCTAGATGATGTCGCCATGCGATCTCCAGGCGGCACACTGGCACGGAGAGATCTTGTTCACTTGGCGGTGCTTGGAAGAGGGCGAGAAAAGAGTATTCATACTCTGTCTGGGACACCTGAACCGATCGGCCTGTCGGAACAAGAACGGCGGGGCCACCCCGTTTGGGCACGATAGATCCGCGAACGCCGCGATCGGGGCGTTCGCGCCGGTGTACAGTCGCAACTTGATCCAGCGTCCTCGTGGGAGGAACTGGAGGTTCTTGTGGCGGGAGGTGGCCACGAGCTTCTTGTGCCACTTCTCGGCAGAGTAGCGCGGGGAGGGTCGGCAGGGGTCGGGCCTGCGTCTAGGTCCGAGTCGCAGTCGCAGTGAACGGGGGGGCGAAGGGCTTGCCTCCGGGGGCAGTGCAGTAGGAAAGAACTGCATTGCTGTATGCACATCCCATGATGTTGGCTTGCAGTAGCACGAAGCTTGCCCTTCGGAGATGTGTCATTTGCTAGGCGCCTTCTTGGCCGTTGCAGGCGAGGGCGAGGTGTCGCGGCGTCATCGAGCGGTGGCCATCCTGGGGGAGGATACCCGCGATCCTGGCGGCTGTGGGGGCGCGGGGGCGCATCAAGGAAACCGGAGGGGCGCCTCATGGACGGTCGCTGAGACGTACCTGGAGATCGCTCACCGCCCGTGTTCATCGGCACGCGCGCGGGAGGGGCTCGACGGCGCTCCGAGCACAGTGGGTGGACTTCGAGCGCGGAGACGATCGCCTCTTTCAAGACCTCATCGACACGCCGGATGCTCGAAGGCCAGTGAGGACGCAGGGCATCCGGATGCCAATGAAAATCCGCCCGGCGCCTCGGAAGCGAGGGCCGCCGATGCAGAGTTACGAGCGGTATGCGCATCGAAATCCAATGGTGATGTCGCCTGACGCCTCCGAAAGCGAAAGCCCTCCTTCTGCGATGGCGTTGAAGTACTCTTCGTCAAGCGGGGCTGAATAGTAGAAGGCCACTCCAACAATCTGGAACCCTCTCTCCGTTGATACCCATTCGTCGACGTTCCCATACATGTGAAACGCCCCTCCAAGACTCTTGCCCATGGGCAGGCTGTCAACAGGGACCACCCCAGTATCCGTACATGTTCGGCCTTCTCGAGTGTGTGCGGCCGCTCTGTCGCAATCGGGCTCAGGTCTGACGCCCCACGGATAGGTCCATCCCTGACCGTGCCCGGTTGCCTCCATCTCCATTCGTCTAGGGTGGGGAGGCGTCCTCCGCGCCACTTGCAGTACTCTTGTGCCTGTCTCACGCTCACACAGTCCACGGGGTATTCGTGCGCACGAGGAAGTGATCTGAAATATGTGCACAGCTTGCGCCACTCTCGCCCTCTTCCAGGATAGGGCGGGGAACATGCGCCTCTGCGGACGCAGGCTCGATAGTCGGATACGGATACTTCATACTTGTCCAGAAAATAGGTGCCGTTAGAAGTGGGGCCTCTGACCGGGATGCGATCTGCAATGGGCGTGCAGCCTGCGGAGAAGGCAATGGTCGAGAGCAGACAACGAAGCGAGGTCAGCATCACGGCAACACGTTTCGTTGTAGCCTGAGAAGGCCGGCTAGCGACGTAGGCAGCAGCGATGCGCTGGAGCCGTAGGGGGGAACTCCTCGTAGGAGACGACCTCGGCGTCCTGGCTGAGCTCGACGGAGGCGGTGCTGAGGCGGCGGCGGCGGGGTCGTGGACGTGGAGGGTCTCGCGCTCGAGGTCGAGGGTCGGGGTGCCAAGGAGGTCGGAGGTCTCGCGGTAGGTCTCCCAGGGGCCGAGGTAGAAGCGCTCCTTGGAGGTGGTGGCGGCCTGACCCCGGTGGACCTTGCGGACGCGGAGGCCGGCGCTGTCGTAGACGTAGTAGGTGACGCCGCCGCCCTGGTGGTCGGTGCTCTGGAGGCGGTCCTGGGGGTCCCAGGAGAGGCCGCCGGGGATCGAGGGCATCGCGGTCATGCTGCCGTGGACATCGTGGGCGTAGGCGGCGCTCTAGGTCTGGGGGTCGTCGGGGTCGTCGCCGGGGAGGCTGGTCTTGAGGAGGCGGTTGCCGTCCTGGGCGTAATCATACCCGCGGTGCCAGACGGTGACACCCCCGGAGACGTGCTTCATGCGGAGGATGTTGCCGACGGGGTCGTCGGTGTAGGTCTGAAGGTAATTGCGCTGGGCCTGGGTGTCCTGGGGATGGGCGATGGGCGCCTATTCAGGCGCAGGACTTCTCCAGTTTGGACAGAACCGAGGGGGAGGAGGCGGTGGCGGCGGTTCCAGGAATTTCTCGGGGATGGTCTCGGATTGATAGTAGTACCATCTACTAATGGCCGAAGCCGAGGGCTCTGATATGATACGGTTGACGGTGAATAGTTGCTGGGATGCCGTGTGTGTTCGCCCGCGTGTGTAGTTCCGCCAGGAAACGTCTAGGCGGCAGATGGGAGTCGCCGTGTCGCTGGTATCTTGCGTAGCCGGAAGGAGCATCAAGAAGTCGTGGCGGTAGTCTCCGGTGGGCTCGTGTGTTGAACTGCTCTTCGGAAGCAGGATGGCCGGGCTATTTCCGCTTGGACACAAGAGCTTTGCAAATGCTACGATTGGGTGTGGTTGTCGAGTGTATAGGTTCAAGATGATCCATCGTCCGAGAGGGACAATCGGGAGCGACTTGGTTCTGAGGGAGGGCTTCTCTCGTCCATCGTCGGGGCGCTGGGTCGGCACAAGGTCTGTGTTGGATGTACAGTCGCACTGCGTCGGCCGGGAGAATCGGTCTTCGCCTGATGGGCATAGCTGAAGAATGATCTCTCCGTGGGCACATGCGCTGGCGGCGAGGGCGGTCAATGCCAGGAATGAGCGGACGTTGGCGTGTGTCATCATCTTCTTCGTCGGAGGATTCGGTGGATGCGACGGGCCGCAGAAACTTTTTCCTCGCGGTCATGCTGCTGTGGACGTCGTGGGCGTAGGCGGCGCTGTAGGTCTGGGGGGCGTCGGGGTCGTCGCCGGGGCGGCTGGTCTTGAGGAGGCGGTTGCCGTCCTGAGCGTAATCATACCCGCGGTGCCAGACGGTGACACCCCCGGAGACGTGCTTCATGCGGAGTTGCGGCGGTCGTCGAGGAGACCATCTCGTTCAGAACTTCTCTTGTGGAGGGGTGCTATGTCCTACCTTGCCATGGTCAGGGAGCGAGAACTCGATCGTCGGACGAGGTTCGGTGTTCTGACTTGTGCTCTGGCCGATCCGTCTAGTCGCATCGTCAAAGAAGGTCGTAGTGATAGAAATGTCTATGTCCCTCAAGAGTGGGATCATTGGTGCAGGTATCCGAATGTCGCGGCTCTCAACCGTTCTCTGGTGAAGTTGAGCCCAGGGTCCGGGGGCTGCGGCTATTGGCTTGTCAGCTGCAAATGGCCGCGTGGCGCTCTCGGGGATCATTGCTACGGAGACCCGAAATTCGGGATCCGCGTCAGGGGACCCAATGTCGCGGGAGAGCGCTGCTCGGATGCTTGAGACTGCATTGATGTGATGTCCCGGTGGCAGCGGGATGAGGGGGACTTCGGGGGCATGTTCGCGCCATGATCCTGTTCGGATCTGGTGGGCAATGCGGATCCCGGATCTGTACGGTGGAACTACAAATTCCGCATAGGGCGGAGGGGTTGGGATGAAGACGGCGGCCGTTCCCTTGTTGACAATCGAGAAGAGAACCTCAGCGCATCCGATGGGGGAAGATGTGTGTTCGGTGGGGCAGGGGCGAATCTCTTGGATGTCGACATAGGTGCCGAAGGCGATGTGCTCTTCGGCAAGGCGCGGTGAGATGTGGCAGGCGACTGAGAGAAGGGCGAGCGTCATGCCGGTGTGGCGCTGAGTGGCTCTGGTGAATAGAGACATCTGGTGGATCCTTGGGTGGCGCCTCCTCAGGGGAAGGTCCCCGGGGTGGGCTTCATTGTACTCGCCAACCCATTTGGTCTCGTCATCGATCGCGTCCAGTTCTTGCTTTGTTATCTCCCCGGGGGCGGATCTCAAAGACATGTGCACCTCTGGCCAAGCGAAGTGTGGCTGGGCGAGGCCGTCGTGCTCGCGGCCGGTGGCGGCGATGGGGCGGTAGCCGAGGTCGTAGGAGAAGGAGTGCTCGGGCAATCACTCCCGCAGAACGACCGGAAACACTGGAAAGAAATCGGCGGGGCGAATCGACACGTACTCTTGCGAGAAGGATAGGGCGAAGTAGTAGAATGTCGCATTCTTCCGCTTCCGAGCGGGGGGCTCGAGAGTGACAGGGATTCTGCACACAGCCCCATCCTCCGGCAGCGCCTGCTCCAGGGGGATGATGATTCTGCACTCATCATCAAGCTGTAGAGTTTGCACGGCGACCTGTGCGGATGTGCATGAGATGGAGACAGATGAGCATTCCAGGTGTTGATGTGAAATCAGGGCAATCCCGGTGCCTCGGAATTTGTCCATTGCGGAGGGTATTCTGTGGTCATCTATGTCGGCAGACGGTTGCTTGCACTTCGGCGATGTCGACATCGCCTCGTTGACACTCTGGCAGATGCCGGCATGCCGTGCCCACTCCGAATCGTAAACGTTGATGATCTTCTGCCCCGCACAACCGGACGTTCCGATGAGAATCAGCATGGCAGCGAATGGCGCTGTGTATTGACGTCCGGGGCTGGCGATCAGGCGGGGCATCGTCTCTCACTCGAACAAGCGGGAACTCGGTCATGCTGCCGTGGACGTCCGCGCTAGCCCGCGGTCTCGGTCGCGGCCCCGCCCGCCGGCGGGCAGGCCGACGCCGCGTCGCCGGCCGCGGCCCGCAGGGCGGCGATCTCCTCCGGGTCACCATCAGCGGCCGAAAGCGCGTCGGCGAGGGCCCGCGAGGCCCGGGTGATGATCTCCTGATCGCCGTATTCGCGGCCGAGGCGCAGCGCCCGCTCGAGGAGGGGCGTCGCCTCGCGGGGGTCGCCGGCGCAGACCAGCGCCTCGGCGAGGCCGGTCGCCGAATAGGCGATGTAGGGGTGATCGGCGCCGAGGGCGGCCTCGCGGAGCGCGAGGGCGCGGCCGTGGAACGCCTGGGCGCCCGCGAAGTCGCCGCGGCGGAGGGCGACGTCGCCGAGGCCGTTGAGGCCGAAGGCGATCTCGTGGTGCCCCTCGCCGAGGTTCTTCTCGTCGATCTCGACCACCCGCTGGAAGTGCTGGGCGGCCTCGTCGAGCTGGCCGGTGGCCGCGAGGGCGCGGCCGAGGTTGTTGTGGAGCGAGGCGAGGTTGAGGTGGTCGGGGTCGACCGTCGCCTCGGTGATCGCCAGCGCCCGCCGCATGTCGGCGAGCGCCTTGTGATAGTCGCCGCGGGCGAGCGCGCCGATCGCCCGGTTGGAGAGGGCGATGCCGACGTCCGGGTGATCGGCGCCGAGGATCGCCTCGCGGATCGCCAGCGTGCGGTCGAAGAGCTCGGCCGACCCCTTGATGTCGCCGTGCTGGCGGAGGGCGTTGCTGAGGACCTCGTAGGCGGCGGCCGTGCTGATGCTGTTGGCGCCGCTGAGCCGCTCGCGAATCGCGATCCCCTCCCGGAGGTCGGCCTCGGCGCGCTCGAAGTCGCCGGTCTCGGTCTCGAGCGCCCCGCGGATCACCAGCGCCCGCGCCCGCTGGAGATCGTCGCCGACGCCCGCGCGATCGAGCCACATCTCGGCGAGGCGCGAGTAGGCGAGACCCTCCTCCGGGCGGTGCAGGGTGACGCCCACGATCACCGCGAGGTCATCGGCCGCGAACGCCGCGAGCTCATCGGCGTGGCCGCGGCCGGCGATGAGGAGCGCCTCCTCGGCCGCCGCGCGGGCGCGCGCGTGGTCGCCGCGCTCACCGGCCACGTCTGTGGCGAGGATCCGGGCGCGGGCGCGGAGCTCGGCGACGCCGAGGGCGTCGGCCTCCCGCCAGACCTCGTCCGCGAGCGTCTGCGCCTCGTCGAGCCGGGCCATCGCGGTCAACACCTGGAGCCGGGCGAAGCGGCGGCGGAGCTCCTGGGCCTTCGCGCGCTCGCCCGGGTCCATCGTCGACGGCGTCCCGAGGCGCTCGACGTCGAGGCAGGTCGCGGGTCGCCGGAGCTGGCTGACGAAGGCGGTCACCGAGGCGATCACGCCGGCGTCGGGCTCCTTGAGGAGATCGACGAGGGCGGCGATCTCGGCCCGGCGCTCGTCGAGGCAGGCCTCCTGGCGCTCGCCGACCTCGGGGCTCACGGTCTCGTCGACATGGGTAGCGAGGCAGCTCGAGCGCTCGGCCTCTTGCCACTCGTCGGCGAGGCCGTCGAGGATCGACGTGGTCGACGAGAGGGCCCGCTCGACGAAGGGGGCGCCGCTCCTCAGCATCCCCTCGCGGATCGCCGCGCGTGCGGGCTCGCTCCAGGTCGCGTCGATCGCCGTCGCCCGGACGCCGCAGGCCCGGACCTCGCGCATTCGATCGACGCGGGCGCCGACCAGGGCCACGCCCACCCCGAGGGCCAGGGTCGCGCCCGCAGCCCACCAGCGGCGGCGTGGCGTCGGATCGTCGCGGAGGGCGGCGAGGAGGGCCTCGGTCGTCGGCCAGCGATCGGCGGGCCTCGGCTGGAGGCCGCGATCGATCACCCGGCGCAACCACGCCGGGACCTTCGCGCCCGCGGGGGGCGGCCGCCGCTCGCCGTTCAGGACCGCGTACGAGAGCTCGAAGAAGGTGTCGCCGGCGAAGGGCGGGGCGCCGAAGAGCGCCTCCCAGAGGGTCACGCAGAGCGCGAATTGATCGGTGCGGGCGTCGGTCTCGGCGCCCTCCCACTGCTCGGGGGCCATGTAGCGCGGCGTCCCCATCACCGCGCCGGCCTGGGTGAGCGAGTCTCCGCGGATCGCTCCGTCGCGGGTCGCTCGGTCGCGGGTCGGGCCGTCGCCGCGGGCCGGGGTCACGCCGTCGGCGCTCGGCGAAGGCAGGCCGGCGCGGGCGAGGCCGAAGTCCATCACCCGCGCGCGCCCGTCGTCGCCGACCATCACGTTGTCCGGCTTGAAGTCGCGGTGGATCAGGCCGGCGGCGTGGGCCGCCTGGAGGCCGTCGCCGGCCGCCAGGATCACCCGCACGATCTCCTTCCAGCTCCGCGAGCGCTCCAGCCACTCCGTCAGGGTCTCGCCAGCGACGAACTCCATCGCCACGTAGACCCGATCGCCGACGGTCCCGACGTCGTGGACGGCGACGACGTTGGGGTGGGCGAGCTGGGCCATCGCCTGGGCCTCGCGGACCAGGCGGGCGCGGGCCTCGGCGCCGCCGCGGGGATCGCGGAGGAGCTTGAGGGCGATCTTTCGGTCGAGCTCGGGATCGTAGGCGGCGTAGACGACCCCCATGCCGCCGGCGCCGAGGTGGGCGAGGATGACGTAGCGGCCGATCACCTCGCCGAGCGCCGGCTCCTCGCTGCGCCCGCGGGCGGGCGGGCGTGGGGTCCGGGCGGGGGTGAGGGTCGGGGCCTCGTCGTCGATCGGCCCCAGGGCCGCGAGGGTCGGGGCCTCGGCGTCGATGCGCGGCGGAGGGGCGAGGGTGTCGGCGCCGGGATCGACCGACGAGGGCGCGAGGGTGTCGGCGTAGTGATCGATCGTGCGAGGGGAGTCGGCGTGGCGATCGAGCTGTCCCGGCGCGAGGGTGTCGGCGTCGTGCGCGAGACGACCGGGGGCGAGGGTGTCGGCGTCGTGCGCGAGGCGATCTGGGGCGAGGGTGTCGGCGTCGTGCAAGACGCGACCGGGACCAGGGGTACGGGCGCCGGGATCGGGAAGAACGTCGCGGTCCGGGGCGATCAGCGTGTCGGCCCTGCCGGCGACGCCGATCAGCGGCGTCGCCATGGTCTGCGCCTGGACATCAACGGCTCCCGGCGGGCGCGCGCGAGGTGGTGGGCTCTCGGCCACGGTGGCCGGCGACCCTAGCAGGAATCGCGGCTCGCTTCGAACTCAATCCGAGATCCGCGTCGCGTCGCCGCGCACCGCGGGCGATCTCCTGCCTCCCCGGACATGTTGGGATCGCGGGCTGCTGCGCCAGTGGCGCTCGCGTCGCGTCCGTCGTGATCACGAGGTCGCCAGGGGAGCTCCCAGGCGTAGACGAGCGGCATGGGGGCCGTGCGGGGCACCCAGACTCGACGCGCGCGAGCGAGCGCCGACGCGGAGCGGGCGCGCTCGAGCCGTCGCGCCCGCCCCGGCCCGCGAGCATCCGCTATGCTGGCTCCCCGTGCTCCTCGCCGAAGCGCCGCCCGCCCTCCTCGTGCCGATCCTCGTGATCGCCGCGCCCCTCGGCTTCGTCGCGATCTGGAGCGGCGTCTGCTTGCTCCTCGGCCTCGTCAGCGGCTGGGGTGGCCTCGCGCGCCGCTTTCGGACCCGCGGGTCGGCGCCGGCGGGCGCCGAGGGCGGGCTCTTCGCGCGGATCGGCCTGATCGCCTACCGCGGGGTGCTCGGCGTCGGCCGGGCCGACGACGGCCTCGACCTCCGGGTGATGCTGCTCTTTCGGCCAGGTCATCCGCCGCTCCGGATCCCCTGGTCGGAGATCCGCGTCGAGGGCGAGCGCTCGCTCTTCGGCTTCGGCAAGGTGACCCGCCTCCGCCTCGGCGCGGGCGGTCCCCTCCTGAACCTGCCGAGCGCGACCTGGGAGCGCGTCCGACCCCGCGGCTAGTGCAGCGACACCGACATGTCGATCATTCTCGCGCTGGGATGGTGTCGCTGACCAGACGCGAGGAGGGCCCAGATCGGGCGTCACCGATTCGCGGCACCTGACCTTGTCCCATTCCCCATGAAGTGCGCGGCCACCCCGCGCGCAACGATTTCGCTACGACACGGCGCCCGGTCCGCGACACTTCGGCGATGGCGACGGTTCACCGCGCGAATATCACCGGGGTCGTGACCGTGCTTCTCCTCGGGGCATGCAGTGCCCAGCAGCCGGAGGTGCTCCAGTGCGGAGCTCCTGAGAACATCTTCGACCCCTTCAAGCGCAAGATCTGCCCGAGCGCATGCACAGACGCGCTGGACTGCCCGCGTGGGACCCTCTGCGCCAAACCCGAGGGGATTCGGGTCGGTACCTGCGAGTTGGGGAGCTCTGACCTCCAGATCTCCCGGACCGCCCTCCTCGAGGGATTTGGTGTCCGAGAGATGAGCGGCAAGCTCGAGACAACCGAAGCCCTCGAGTTCACGTGGAAACGGCCCGACGGGGCCCGCTTCGTCCAGTGCGCGCTCTTCGCCTGTACCCCAGCCTTTCGCAGCCCGGCGGAGGAGGAGGGAACCTGGCTCGCCGAAGCCGAGGCCGCGACGGCGCAGATCGCAAACTATGAGTACTGTGTGATCGCCGACAAGCTCTCATCCGAGCCCGAGGGGGCCTTCAACCTCCGCGATCCCGACGTGGAGTATCGGCCTCCGCGGGACATCACCGACACCACCAAGAAGTCCGGGATCCGCTGTGGACAGTACGGCTGCGCGCCCATCGACGACCTGAGGGTGGGGTGCTGGGCATACGACGACACGAGGATCGTCGCCGCGACGCGCCTCTCCTCGGTCGACTTCACCCTCGGAATGTACAATTATCGGGATGTCTTCGCCAACGCGGGGGGCCAGTGCGCCGCCGGCGACCCGTTCCGGGTATGCGTCCTCCCCCCATCGGGTGACGACTCGACGACCGGCGCCGACGATTCGACGACCTCGGACGCCAGCTCGACGACCGACGGGGCGCCCCTCTATGATCCGATCTACGGGATCTGCAAGGGAGACGAGTGCGCGGCCCCCTGCGTCCATGACAGCGAGTGCGGCGGGCCCCCCGACGGCGATGGGCAATCCGTGGACGGCGGGGTCGGCTACTGCGCGGGGACGACCTGCCAGAAGCTCCAGTGAGACGAACTACGAGGTCATGGCCGATGGAGTTCAGCGTCAAGCTCGACGACGAGGACCAACACTGGGTCACCTGTGCGTCTCGCGCGGTTGTCAGCATCTCTGTGCGCTGGCGGCCTGCGGAGGAGTTCACCGATCCCCAGGGTCCTCACTGCCTACTCTCCTACCTCACCGCGCCGGGTTCTCAGTCGACCGGCCTCCCCGACACGATCGCGCTCCAGCCGGATCCCGCCTCTCCTGGGCTCTGGACCGGCCACGCCTCCTTCGAGGCGCTGCCGATCTCTCCGCTTCGGATCCGCGTCGAGCTTCGGCCCGCCTTCCAGCGCCCCCAGGTGATCGTCCTGCACGTCATCCCCAAGATCTCCGCCTGGTTCGCCTCTGGTTTGGTGGCCGTGTCATTGGGGATCGCCGCCGTCTTGTTGGCGATGACCCTGGCGACCCTGCGGATCACCATGACCCAGGCCGCGACGCAGCTCAGCAGCATCGCCCTCCTCGGCGCGGCGCTCTACGTGCTGAGGCGGGCGCTCGCCGCCCTCCGCCCGGATCACCTGCCCTTCCTCGGGGTCACCTTTCTCATCCACCGCAGCCTCCTCGCGTGCAGCATCGGCTTCGTCCTCCTCTTCACGGTCCTGCAGAGCTGCTTCGTCACGATCCACAACGACACGGGCGCCCAGGTCGCGCTCTCGCTCCCCTGGCTCGATGGCGAGACCAAGATCGCTCCGAAGGCGCGAATCTCCGTCATCCCGCCCACGGTCGAGGCGTTGCGCGATGATCTCCTCGCCTTCCTGGCCCCCGGGGAGACGGGGCTCCCCCTCTGCGTCGAGGACGGAGAGGACCCCTCGAGGCAGGAGATCCCGTGCATCAACGGGCGGAGCCGCGAGACGCCCTCGCTCGGCCAGCGCCTCGAGGGCTGGTTCTCCCCGCCGAGATTGTCCATCCGCTGCGGTCGTCGGTGGGTGGGCCTGAGCCGGGATCAGGTCTTCGGCGACCCCGACCTGGTCCTCTTCGAGGGCGAGCAGGTGTGGATCACCCCAGATCCCGCGGCCTGCGGGCAGCGCCCTGTCGAGCTCTGGTATCGCCATGAAGACGGCGGAGTCCATCACGTTCGCTACCCCTGGCAGCCGAACGAACTGACGAGAGCCGCCCGTCTATTCACGGCGCGGGTCACCCCCCATGGTTGGGAGTCCCAGTCACGGCCGGTCACCCTGGTCGCCCGCCGCGAGGCGAAAGGCGCGGCGACGGCCGAGGAATGGGGGGGCGCCGAGACCCGGATCGCCCTCGGCGGCGGCGCGACCGACGAGGGCCGAGGCTTCGCCTTGCGGAGCGGCGTTCGACGGGACAACGAATTGGTCCTCGGGATCGGCGACTCCCTGCCCCAGCTCACCAGCTCCTTGGCCGCCGCGGCGACCCTCAAATGTGAGCACTCTCCGAGTGAGAGCACGGTCTTTCAGGTCACTCAACTTGCGATCGAAGGCCCCAATAGCTGGCTGAGCGAGCTCACCGCACGGTCGCCCCATGGCTTGGCGTGGAGCTCGACGTGGGTCTTGACCAACGGAACCAGCCCGGCGGTCGCCTCGCCGTGGATCTGCGAGGTCCTCCCCGGCGAAGATCCGCGACACACGAAGCAAGTCGCGTTTGCACCCGGCGAGATGAAGCTCCTGATCGACGAGAGCGCCGAGGGGCGGGCTGGACGGGTCATCGTCGCGCCAGCTCGGCTCCTCGCGCGGCACCTACAGATCGATCTGAAGCGGCTCGGAAAGGCTGATCCGGAGCGGGTGGGGACGCTCGATTGCGGGCTCCGGGCCGGCGAGGACGACCTCATCGCCGTCGGCGCCGTCGACTTCGATGACCAGCGAGACGGGGTGGTCCGCAGCTTCACGCTGCGGAATGAGGAGGGCGAAGAGATCCGCTGGCGCGCAGCGAGCGAGGGCCCCTCGAAGGGGCACCAGGGCACCCCGTGGCTCTGCTGGCGGGTCGGCGTCGAGGCGTCGTCGACAGTCACCGTCACCGCGGACGAACGATTGTACGAGAATAGCACCTGGAACATCGAAGAAGCCCGCCTCACCCTCCCACCGATCGGCACGGTCACCTGCTACCTGGGCAGGTCGCAGACTCCCATCTACAAGCTACCGCCAGGGTCCAGGCGGATCGGCAGAGCGCTCCGCGGCGACGAGGTGAGCAAGCAGATCCCCGCGTTTCGACGGTGTCACACGGTATACGAAATTGAGGAGAGGAAGTGAACGCGCGATGACCCGCCACCCCCTCACGCTGACCTGCGCAGCGCTCATCACGCTAGTCGCCACGCCGCGCCTCGTCCACGCCTCCAAACCTCCTGATCTCCACCTCACGCTCTCCACCGATGATGGCGTCCCGCCGACCCACATCTGCGTGGTCACCGAGGCGGATCCCCCCCCCGATCTCGTCGGGCGGAAGGCTGACCGCCTGGAGATGCTCGCCAAGGGCCTCTGCGCCCCGGGAGGCACCTGTGGTGCGAAGGCGCTCTCGGACTCCAAGGGGGCGCACTCGGACTCCCAGGGCCCGCTCTACTTCGAGAGCGGGCCCTTCGGGGTCCACGACGAGTCCGAGCTCCTCAGGAGTGTCGTCGCTCTTTCGAAGGACAAGAACCTCCACGAGTGCGACTACGGCGCTCTCGACTGCCGCCCCCTCTTCGAGTTCCGCGGGATCAAGAACCCTGCAGCAGCGACCTTGACCTGCGCAGCGAACCTGGCGAACCCGCGATACTCCGCAGACAAGTCGTCCCCCACGGGGGAGCGGTCGGGCAGGGTCCTGGTTCTCGGGCTCGCCGCCCAGGCCAACGCCCCCTTCGATCGCGTACAGCTCAAGGATCTCCAGCTCAACGGCCTCCAGGCGCTCCTTCGTGTCTCGCACGACGTCGGCAACGTCGACCTGGTCCTGAGCGTCCTCGGCGGCTTTTATGCCCCGCTCGGTGAGGTCCGCTTCACTCGTGGGGGGGTCGACCGGGAGCTGCGCGTCGAGGCGCGATGCCAGTGGACGTCGCTCTCCATCCCCAAGATCGCGACTCGCGACGAGAGCTCGAAGAAGACTGTTCTCCCGACGATCCGTCTCCACGTGGATGACCCAGCCGTCGACGCGAACTCGGAGCAGTCGGAGCAGTCGAAGCAGTCGAAGAAATCGCCGGAGGAGCAGTCTCTGCCCAAGGACCAGGTTGCGAAGTGCATGACGGGCAGCCTCCAGAGCTCGAACGTCCGACTCCTCGTCCCCTTCGAGCCGCGCGGGCGCAAGACCCTCTCCCTCTCCATCGCCGACGAAAAGAAGCCTGAGAAGCCGCCGAGCCCGCCGAGCGGCAAGGTGACGCCCCCCAACGCCGACGAAGAGAAGCCTGAGGAGGACCGCCGCTGGCATCTGGAGGCGAGGTGGTTTGGCCCTCGGCCGACGTCTGGCGAATGCCACTTCTCCGCGGGAGAGGCCAGCCAGGGTTGCCTCTCGATGAGCGTGCGCAGCCTCTCCTTCGCCTGGCGCGCCGATCGCTGCCTCTACCCGCGGGGCACCTGTCCGGCCGCGTCGATCGCCTCGTCGGGCCTCTCCTGCGGCGTGACCAACAAGAGGAAGGAGATCGACGACAATGGGACCTGCCACTATCACTGCAAGGCCGCTGGCGAGGCGTCGATCTCCTTCCCCACCAAGATCGCGTTCTCGCGCGCGCACTCCTCGCAACGGCATGACGAGTCCGCCAACCAGGACAACAAGGACGTCTACCTCCGCTGGTTCGTCGACCTCGATCAGATCGAGCAACAGCTGGCCGGGTACGTCGACCCCGACGAGCGCACCTTCGAACTCGACACGAGCGAGTGGCATCTCCAGAGCGATCGCCCGAGCTACCCATGCGGGATCCACATGGACTCGAAGGAGACGCGAGAGTGTGAGGCGCTGCGGGACAAGGAGGCCCAGGGAAGGACCCGCCAGGAGGTGGTTGAGATGCTCCGGAAGGCGATCTGCCCGTCGCGCCCGGCTCACGATGACATCTTCGCGGTCGAGTTCCTGACCGCCGACGGCCTGAAGCAGCGGGTCGAGATCGACAGCGTGCTCCTATGCTCGGAGGCGGAAGGACGGGGTGTCGCCGATGCAGGAGCGGCCCCGCCTGGCGAGCCCGTCCTCCCGGCGCTCGTCAAGCTCCCCCGGGTCTCCTGCAACGAGCCGATTCGCTACAGGTTCATCGGCGAGCGAGACTACTACTCCGACTCGGTCGCCGTGATCGACGGCGCGCTACGAATCCCCCACCCGATGAAGACGGCCAGGGTGACCTACTTCTCCCTCGCGCTCCTGCCTGCCGCATTCCAGTCGATCCTTCACCCAACGGACCTGCGTACCAGCGGTCCCCGGATCCTCTGGACACCTGCGATCGAGGGGAGCCTGGTCTTCCGCCCGCGCAGGCAACGCGCCAGGGGGTGGCGTCTAAACCTCGATCTCACGGTCATGGGCTCGGTTCAACCCTTCCTCGGCGTCACAGACTCAAATGAGCCGCGCCAGCAACGCGCCTACTTCGTCCGCTACTACCCTGGCTTCTCCTTCCTCTCCCCCTGGCTCGGCAACCGCGCCCGGGACCACTACACCGGAGCCGCCCTGGCCCTGGGGGCCGGCCTCCAGATCGGCATCGGGCACCCCCTCTTCGATGCCGACGCCCTCGCCCTCGGCCGCGTCGCCTTCCCGCTCCTCGCCGCCCGATTCGACGCCCGTATTCGCCTCGCGCCGCACATCGAGATCGTCGTGTCTCCGCGTGTCCTCTTCGGCGAGCCGGTGGTGCGATTCCACACTGATTTTCACGGCCAGCCCGCTCGGACCCGCGAGGGGTCGATGCTCTCGTTTCTCCTCCCCCTCGGCGTGGCGTTTGTTTGGTGAGAGACTATCGAGCCACGTCCCGCGTCCTGACGATCACCCCGGGGCGAAGAGCGGACGGGCCGTCGGCGGCAGGTGGACGACGCGCGCCGCGACAGGCGCAGGGGAGGGCGAGGGCCGCGAGCGCGCGCTTCACCCGGGCATTTTAGCCTGCCTGCGCTCAGAGGCACATGTCGGCGGCCGGGCCGGTCCAGCCCTCGATCTTGACGTCGGAGAAGACCGCGCCGATCGGCATCCCGGCGCTGTCGATCTTCTCCGCACGAGGTGTCCCAAGGGACATGTAGAGCGCGTCGGGGGCGAAGGAGAGGCCGGTGTCGGACCAGTCGATCTCGAGGATCACCTCGCCGTTGCGGAGGTAGCGGCTCTTGCCGTCGGCCCACTCGACCCGGAGCACCTGCGGGGTCCCGTCCCAGGTCCCGTCGCCGCCGAAGGGCTCCTCGAAGAAGCCGACGGGGTCGGCGCAGGGGCACTCGGTGTCGTAGTAGCCGGGCGCACCCATCGGGCAGAGCCCCCACATCAGCTTCTGCTTGCCGATCCGCTGGGCCTCGGCGGTCCCGTAGATCCGGATCATCGACTTGTAGGCGTTGGTCCGGTACTCGGGGGCGTAGTCGATCGGGTGCCCGATCCCGTGGCCGCCCTCGTACATCGCGAAGACCTCGTGGTCGTTGAGCGGCATGTTGTCGAGGGTCACGTTGCTCATCGTGAACTCGACCGAGCCCTCGACCAGCCGCGGGAGCGCCCAGTAGACCCGATCGGCCTTGGCGGTGACGGTCCAGCCGTCGGGGCCGAAGGAGCCGCCGACCGCGGCGCCGATCGTCCCGCCCTTGAGCGGGTCCTCGATCATCACGTACTCGGAGGGCTCGCCGGTGCTGCTGCTGCCGCCGTCGGTGGTGGTCGTCGAGGTGCTCGTCGTCGAGGTGCTGGTGGTCGAGGTCGAGGTCGTCGCGCTGGTCGCCGGCTCGCTGGTGCTGCCGTCGCCGGTCGAGCCGTCGCCGGTCGATCCCTCGCCGCCGCTCGAGGTCGCGCCGGCCGAGTCGCTCGCCGCGGTCGCCGTGGCGCTGGCGCTGGTGATCGCGCCGGTCAGGTGGGTCTCGCTGGAGCTGTCGTCGCCGCAGGCGGCGAGGAGGAGGACGCAGGCGGGGAGCCAGGGGTGGGCGCGCATTGTCGCTACGATCGCCGCGCGTTTTCGAGCCGTCAAGGGCGATCGCGCCCGCGGGCGCGGCGCCCTCGATCGCTTGGGCTGTCCGATCGGTCAGGTTGTTCGAGGCCGCGGCGACTCGCCTCCGACGTGGCCTTCGCGCGCGGGATCGCTCATTGTTGCTGATATTGTTGACAATACTAACAAAACCGACGAGCCTGTTTGATGCGATGGTGCTGGAGCGAGCAGGCGCGTGCGTGACGGCTCTCCTGGCTCTTCTGGGCCTTCTGGGCCTCTTGGGCCTTCTCGGGGCTTGTCGGCAGGGGGCCGGCGACGAGGCGGGAGTCCGGGGCGCGGTCGCGGAGGGGCGCGCGACCGCGCCCGTGCCCGCCGATGCCGACCTGCTGATGCCCCATCCGGCGCCGCAGGCCCGGGCCGGCGTCGACGCGCTCGCCCGCAACGCGGAGTGCGAGTCGTGTCACCCCGAGGTCGCCGACGAGTGGCGGGCCTCGCTGCACGCCGAGGCCTTCACCGTCCGCGAGTTTCAGCACGCCTTCCGCAGCGAGCCGCTCGCCTTCTGCCGGAGCTGCCACGCGCCGGAGGCCGGGCCCGCGAAGGAGCCGGCGCTCGAGGCGATCGGCGTCGCCTGCGTGACCTGCCACCTCCCGGAGGGCGAGCGCGTGCTGGCGGCGGCGCGGCCCGCCGGGGCAGGTGGCGGCGCCGCCCCGCACCCGCTCGCTCGCTCGGAGCGCTTCGCCAGCGACGAGGCCTGCGCGGCCTGCCACGAGTTCACCTTCCCCGATCGTCGACCTGTCCCCGAGTTCATGCAGACGACGGTCCGGGAGCACCGGCGCTCGGCGGCGGCGGAGCGCCCCTGCGCCGACTGTCACATGCCGGAGCGGCCCGGCGGCGGGCGCTCGCATGCCTTCCACGCCTCCCGCGACGGCGCGTGGATGCGGAGCGTTGTGGCGATCGAGGCGAGCCGACCGACGGCCGAGGAGGTCGAGATCCGCCTCGAGCTCGACGCGGCGGCGGTCGGCCACGCGCTGCCGACCGGCGATCTCTTCCGGCAGATCAGCGTCGAGGCCCGGAGCACCCGGCGCAGCCTCCGGCCCCTCACGGTCCGCAGGGTGCTCGCCCGCCACTGGAGCGCGGGGGGCCCGGGCTCGATCCACCGCGAGGAGCTCGCCGACGATCGCCTCGGCGTCGGCGACAACCCGCGGATCGTCCGCCTCACCCTCGATCCCGCCGACGCCGCCCTCGCGGTCCGCTGGCGGGTCCGCTACGAGCGGGTCGAGTCCTTCGTCGCCGGCGGCGAGGCCCTGGTGGTCGGCGGCGTCGTCCTCGGCGAGGGGCTCCTCGAGGTGCCGGGCGACGGGGTGGTCGAGGACGCGGAGCGCGGGTCGACCCGGCCGAGCTACGAGGGGGGTCGCTGATCCCCAGGGGGCTCAGCGATCGCGGGCCGGCGCGTGGAGAAATCTGTCTCTTGGGTCAGGACTACGCGGCCGGACCGCTCGTGCTCGCGCTCGCGCTCGCGCTCGCGGGCGCCGGGGCGAGCGGGATCTCGATCCGCACCGCCGTCCCCTCGCCGGGCGCCGAGTCGACCCGGATCACCCCGCCCAGCGCCTCGCTCACCAGGTTGTGGACGATGTGCATCCCGAGGCCGGAGCCGCCGCTCCCCCGCCGGGTGGTGAAGAAGGGCTCGAAGATCCGCCGCCGCTCCTCGGGGCTGAGGCCGCGGCCGTCGTCGGCGACCGTCAGCGCCGCTCGCTGGTCGCCGACGCGGGCGAGGGTGATCGTGATCGTCCCGGCCTGCGCGTCGTCGAAGGCGTGGCTCAGCGCGTTCTGGATCAGGTTGGTCAGGATCTGCGAGATCGCCCCGGGGTCGAGCTCGGCCTCGATCGCGTCGTCGAGCGCGAGCGCGAGCCGGTGGGGCGTCCGCTTGTAGAGCGGGGTCAGGCTCGCCAGGGTCTCGCGGATGTAGGGCCCGAGGCGGAGGCGGCGGCGGCTCGCATGCGACTGATCGACGGCGACCTGCTTGAAGGAGGCGACCAGCTCCGACGCCCGCTCGAGGTTGCCGAGGGTGAGCGCGGCCGCCTCGTCGGCGTCGCGGAGGAAGTCGCCGAGGGCCCGCTTGCGGAGCTGGCCGCCCTCGAAGTCGGCCGCGAGGCCGCGGAGGCGATCGCGGAGGAGCGAGGCCGCGGTCACCGCGACGCCCATCGGCGTGTTGATCTCGTGGGCCACCCCGGCCACCAGGCCGCCGAGCGCGGCCAGCTTCTCGCGCTGCATGAGCTGCTCCTGGGTCCGCTGGAGGACCTCGAGGAGCTTGGCGGCGTAGACGTCGGCCATCACGAAGGCGGTGTCGAAGTAGGCCTCGTCGAGGGCGCGGATGATCTCGAGGCGGGCCTCGGCATCGAGCGCCTCGCTCTCGAGGATCGCCTCGACCCCGCGTCGAAAGCAGAGGAAGCCGCGGAGGAGCGTCGAGATCCGGAACTCGGCGGTCGCCCGCAGGGTGGTGGTGAACTCGACGAAGGCGTCGCGGATCGTCGGGTCGCCGTCGATCAGGAGCGCGCGGTAGGCGTCGAACTCGCGGTCGACGAGCATGCGGGTCTCCGCCCGCGGCCGCCGCCCCTGGAGGTCGAGGCTCTGGGCGGTGATCCAGTCGGTGCCGGCGTCGACGATCGCCGCGCGGCGGCGGTCGAGGAGCTCGCGGAGGCGATCGAGGGCGGCGGGGGTGAGCGTCGAGCCGGGCATCGCGGCGCCCTCAGAGGGGGCCCTGGTCGAGGACGAGCTGGTGCCAGCAGTGGCGATCGAGGGTGAGGAGCGCGGCGTCGTCGGGGTGGCGCGCGCGGAGGGGCTCCAGGAGGTCGCGGGCCTCCTGCCAGCGGCCTGCGCGGATCGCCGCGGTGATCGCCAGGAGGGGCGCGCGGGTGTCGGCCTTGGCCGCGCGCCTGGCCGCGAGGTCGCCGGCGAAGACCTCGTGGAGCTCGACCGCGCGGTCCTTGCCGCGGATCACCATCCGCCCCAGCGGCCGGGTCTCGGCCTCGAGCTCGGGCGGGAGGCGGTCGTGGATCGCCTCGGAGATCAGGAGGTCGGCGTCGAAGGAGCGGGTGAGGCGCTCGATCCGGGCGGTCACGTTGACGCCGTCGGAGATCCCGGTGAAGTCGAGGCGATCGGCGGCGCCGACCAGGCCGAGGATGATCGGCCCGGCGTGGACGCCGACGCCGATCCGCGGGACGATCGGGCTCTCGGGGCGGCCGGCGACGTGCTCCGCGGCGAAGCGGCGGGTCGCCTCGAGCATGTCGAGGGCCGCCCGCACGGCGTCGGCGGGCTCGCCGGGGAAGAGCGCCATCAGCCCGTCGCCCATGTACTTGTCGACCACCCCGCCGTGGGCGTGGATCGCCGGGACGATCGCCGCGAAGAACGAATTGACGAAGGCGAAGGTGTCGCCCGGGCTCAGGGCCTCGGCGAGGCGGGTGAAGGAGCGGAGGTCGGCGAAGACCACCGCGACCTCGCGCTGGATGTGATCGCCGATCGACGCGTCGGTGACGTCGTCGATCTCCGCGAGGTTGAGGAGGCGCTTGGGGACGAAGCGCTCGAAGGCGGCGAGGAGCGCGAGCTGGCGGTGGTGGAGGCGGAGGTTGTCGAGGGCGATCGTCGCGTTGTGGCAGAAGACCTCGAGGAGGTGGCTCTCCCACGACGAGAGCGGCGCCGAGGTCTCGACGAAGACGGCGGCGCAGGAGCGCTCGCGGTAGCAGAGGCCGAAGACGCTGTAGCGCGGGCGGTGGAGCGGCTGCTGGTTGCGGATCGCGGTGGTGACGTCGCTCCAGGCCTCGGGCGGGAGGAGGCCCGGCGCCGCCTCGCCGACCGCGCCGGCGAAGCGCCCGGTGCCGGCGATGATCCGCGGGACGTCGCCGCCGATCCCGAAGAGGGGGCCGTGGGCCTGGACGAACATGGTGCTCCGCCGCGGCCGCAGGAGCGCGCCGATCTGGATCAGGATCCCGCCGAGGAACTCCTCGAAGGAGGTCCGGTCGAAGAGGGTCGCCGACGCGTCGACCACCCGCTGGAGCCCCTGCTTCTGCGAGTCGATCACGCAGAGGTCGCGGTAGGAGCGGATCGCCCCGAGGACCGTGGTCGTCAGGCGCTGGGCGGTGAGCTCGGTCTTCGCCCGGTAGTCGTTGATGTCGTAGTCGAGCATCACCCGCTGCTCGGGGGCGGTCCCCGGCTGGCCGGTGCGGAGGACGATCCGCACCAGGCGGTCGCCGAGCTCCTCGCGGATCCAGCGGGCGAGGCCGAGGCCGGCGTGCTCGCTCTCCATCACCACGTCGAGGAGGACGAGGGCGATGTCTTCGGTCGACTCGAGGATCGCCCGGGCCTCGGCGCCGCTCTGGGCGGCGAGGAGCTCGATCGGCCGCTCGTCGATCACCAGGTCCGCGAGCGCGAGGCGGGTGATCGCGTGGACCTCGGGCTCGTCGTCGATCACCAGGACCCGCCAGGGGGCGTCGCCCGGCTCGTCGCGCGCGGCCGCGGCGGGCTCGTCACCTTCGTCCGCGAAGAGGAGGAGCTCGTCGCTCTCGTCGGCGCCACCAGCCATCGGAAGCGGACATTAGCAGACGGGGGCGGGGGGCCCCACGGCAAAACTCGTCTGTCCACTCGAGTGGACAGAGCTCAGCGCGGTGGTCGGCCCGACGGGGACGTCCTCCGCGCGGGCGCGCCCGCTCTCGCGGGTGCGTCGGCCCTCGCGGCGGGCGAGCCTTCGCGGCGCTTCAGGAGGATCACGCCGTCGTGCTCGTCGATCACTTCGAAGGTCGTCTTCGCCTGGCGATCGAGGCGGGCTCGCTCGCCGCCGTTGAAGCGCCAGGCGCCGAGGAGCATGTACTCGGCGTCGCGGACGTCCGGCCAGCGATAGATCCGCTCGCGGTTGGAGAGCTGGGGGCCGATCTCGCTGGAGGCAGAGACCGCGGCGTCGGCCGGGATCTTGGCGACCATCTCGCGGGTGCGGTCGGCCCGGAGGCGGAGCTTGGCGTCGGGGTCGCGGGTGAGCGGCTGCCACCCCGCCTTGAACGCCGTGTTCTCGACGAGCACCCCGAACTTCCAGGAGACCAGCGTCGACGCGGCGAGGATCGCCGCGACCGCGGCCGCGCGCGCCCGCGTCCCATCGATCCCGAGGGTCCGGAGGCGCGGGCTCTCGCCGATCTTCGCGAGGGCCTGGGGGGTCGCGGCGAAGAGCATCGGGAAGAGCACCGCCGAGTACTGGAAATTGAGGGCGAAGACGTGCGGCCGGCTGGCGAGGCCGATGAACGCCATCCCGTAGAGCCAGAGGATCCGCGCGCGGCCGGCGAAGAGCGGCAGGAAGGCGAGCGGGAGGAGGAGCTGGATCATGAAGATCAGCTTCTCCTCCTTGCAGAGGACCCCGAGCGCGTAGATCGGGTTGGTCACCAGCGAGAGGACGAGGCCGCGCACGCCCTCCTCGGGCCGCGGGATCATCTCGCTGTAGAAGCTCGCGTAGGAGTAGGTGTTGTCGGCCTGCATCAGGAGCGCGGCGTCGGGCATCACCGCGAGCTTGACGAAGGCGAGGTAGGCGATCGACCCGGCGATGATCCCGAGGCCGACCCGGAGGCGGCGGCCGAGGAGCGCGTAGGCGCCGATGAAGCAGGCGAGGAGCGCCATGTCCTCGCGGCAGGCGAGGAGGAGCGCGAGCGCCGGCCAGAGCAGCCACGAGCGCCGGTCGACCAGGTAGACCGCCCAGCACATCAGCGGGATCGCCAGCGCGAGCGAGTGGAAGTCGAACATGTTCACCCCGTGGAGCGCGGGGTGGAGGGCGAGCGCGAGCGCGAGGGCGACGCCGATCCAGCGGCTTTGGAGGCGATCGCGGGCGAGGAGGTAGATCGGGAAGACCGCGGAGCCCAGCCAGATCGCCTGGATGATCAGGAGGGTCTCGGCGTTCGGCGCGAGCGCGTAGAAGGGGACCAGGAGCGCGAGGATCGGGTCGAAGTGGGCGGCCCAGTGCTTCCCGTAGGCGATCACGGACGACCCGAGGAAGTCGCCGTGGAGGGTGTGCCAGAGGATGTTGTCGTAGATCCCGAGGTCGAAGAACTGGGTCCAGATGTTGCGGTGATCGATGAGCGCGAAGCGGCTGAGGAGCGCGCTGTAGGCCGCGAAGATCGCCGTGACCAGGGTGATCGGCAGCCACCGCGGGAGGGCCGCGAGCGCGCGGTGGAGGCGCTCGGTGAGCGAGCGCCAGCCGCCGAGGTGGTAGGCGCCAGCGGCGACGAAGACGGCCGCGAGCGCCGCGTTGAGGAGGGTGAAGATCGGCCGCTCGCTCTCGATCTTCGGGGCCAGGAGGGCGGCGGCGAAGGGCAGGGCGAGGAGGCCCAGGAGGCGGCGGTTGAGGGTCCCGGCGGCCTCGGCGAGCGGGAGGGTGGGCTCGCTCCGGCGGCGGCGCTGCCAGGTCACGAGGTAGAGCGCGCCGACGATCACGATCGAGCCGACGATCGTCGCCAGGAGCCCGGCGCGCTGGAGGGGGTTGAGGTCGTTGGCGAGGACGAAGCCGGCGAACCTGCGGTGGACCAGCGGCCAGACGAAGAAGGCGGGGGCGGCCGCGATCACCAGCGCCCAGGGGAGCCAGCCGCCGAGGGCGGCGAGGAGGGCCTCTGCACGCCCCCCGGAGCCTCCGGGGCGCTTGGTGGCCTCGGCGGGCGCAGGCGCGCCCTCGGGGGCTTCGCCCGCGTTCGTCTCGTGGGCGCGCTCGCGCTCGCCCTCCGCCGGGACGGCCGCTTCCTTCGGCTCGCGTTCGGAGGTCGTGCTCATCGCGCTGGCCGCGGGAAGGGTACGGCTTTTCGCCGGGGGCCGGGTGAAAAATCGCTCGGAGGGCGAGGGCTGCGAACGCTGGTGTTGTCACATGCGTCGGGTCCGCACACCATCAGATGATGGACTTTGGCCGCTCTCTCCTAGTTATCAGTCTTGCTTCGCTCCTCTCGATCGCCTGCGGCGGGGGCGAGGACGACTCGACGGGCGCCTTCACCACGAGCCCGACCTCGCCGACCACCGCCGGGCTCTCGACCACCGGGCCCGCGACGACGACGGACGCGACCGGCTCGACCGGCGACACCTCGACGAGCGGCGAGGCGACGAGCTCCGGCGGCGAGACCACGGGCGGGCCGCCGCCGGGGTGCGGCGACGGCAACGTCGACGCGGGCGAGGAGTGCGACGACGGCAACGACGTCGACAGCGACGCCTGCACCAACCTCTGCAAGGACGCGGTCTGCGGCGACGGGATCGTCCAGGAGGGGGTCGAGGCCTGCGACGACGGCAACGACGTCGACAGCGACGCCTGCCTGACGACCTGCGAGGCCGCGAGCTGCGGCGACGGGGTCGTCCAGGAGGGGGTCGAGGCCTGCGACGACGGCAACGACGACGACACCGACGCCTGCCTGGCGACCTGCGAGGCCGCGAGTTGCGGCGACGGGATCATCCAGGCCGGGGTCGAGGAGTGCGACGACGGCAACGACGTCGACACCGACGAGTGCCCGAGCTCCTGCATGCCGGCGAGCTGCGGCGACGGCTTCGTCCAGGAGGGCGTCGAGGAGTGCGATGACGGCAACGACCTCGACACCGACGCCTGCGTCGCCGAGTGCAAGGCGGCGACCTGCGGCGACGCCTTCGTCCAGGAGGGGGTCGAGGAGTGCGACGACGGCAACGCCGACAACGGCGACACCTGCGTCGACGGCTGCAAGATGGCGATCTGCGGCGACGGCTACCTCCAAAACGGGGTCGAGGAGTGCGACGACGGCAACGGCAACGACAACGACATGTGCGGCAACGACTGCAAGGTCAACGGCCAGACCTACTCGCAGATGTTCAGCCAGGGGCAGAACTCGCCCAACCAGTGCACGGCCTGGAACCAGTACCGGGCGAGCCTGACGCCCGGCGCCTTCACCAAGATCACCCTCCGCGGATCGAACGACGTGACCGGGGTCTCGTGCACCGGCGTCAACGCCAACACGATCTGCCAGAACCTCAAGACCGGGACCGCGACGACCCTCGCCTGCGACGGCCGCACCTGGCGGATCGGCAACTGCGGGAGCGGGATCGAGATCAACGCGGACAACGCGATGTGCTCGTGCACCAACCCCGGCCACATCGTCCGCCCCTGCATCGGCAACGCGAACTGGGGCGGGATGAACGGGCCGACCTGCTCGGGGGGGTCGCAGACCCTCGAGGTGGTCTGCCAGTAGGCGCGCGAGCGCACGCCGGCGCGCCTTGCCGGCGGGGGCGGCCGGGTGCCAAGGTGGTGGCGTGAGCCTCCCGCCCGGTCCCCGCGGCGTGCTGGCGGTCGCCCGGGCCGCCCGCGACTTCAACGCTGATCCCCCCGGCTTCGCCTTCACCGCCCAGGCCCGCTGGGGGCCGGCGACGGGGATGCGGATCGGCCGCGATCGGCTGATCTTCCTCCACGACCCGGAGCTGATCGGCGAGGTCCTCGTCGACCGCGAGGGCGCCTTCATCAAGGACCGGGTGACCCGCGGCCTCGCGCTCTTCCTCGGCCACGGCCTCCTCACCAGCGACGGCGAGCGCTGGCGACGGAGCCGCAAGGTGATCGCGCCGTCGCTGACCCGGCGGCACATCGAGGTCTACGGCGAGGCGATGGTCGCGGCGACCCGGGGCTACGTCGCCCAGGTGCGCGACGGCGAGGTCCGTGATGTCCACGCGGACATGACCGCGCTGACCCTCGAGATCGTCACCCGCACCCTCTTCGGCGCCGACCTCCCCGGCGGCCACGAGCGGATCGGCGAGCTCGTCGACGCGGTGATGCAGGACTTCCAGGAGCTCCAGCAGACCTGGCGGCGCTACCTCCCCGGGTGGGTGCCGCTCGCCGGTCGCCGGCGGATGCGGCGGATCGCCGACGAGCTCGACACCTACATCAGCGCGCTCATCGAGGCCCGGCGGGCGAGCGGGGCGCTCGGCGACGATCTCCTCTCGCGCCTCCTCGCCGCCCACGACGAGGCCGGCGGCGGGATCGACGACGCCCAGCTCCGCGACGAGCTCGCGACGCTCTTCGTCGCCGGCCACGAGACCACCGCGAACGCCCTGACCTTCGCCCTCCTCCTCCTCGCCGAGCACCCGGAGATCGCCGAGGTGGTCGCGGCCGAGGTCGACGCCGTCCTCGGCGATCGGGACGCCTCGGCCGCGGACGCGGCGGCGCTGGTCCGCTGCGACGCGGTCTTCAAGGAGGCGATGCGCCTCTACCCGCCGGCCTACATGATCGGCCGCGAGGCGGTGAAGGAGGTCAAGGTCGGCCCGTGGACGATGGCGCCGGGGACGACCGTGCTGATCTCGCCCTGGGCGCTCCACCACGACCCGAAGCTCTTCCCGGACCCCGAGGCGTTTCGGCCCTGGCGCTGGCTCGATCCGGCGATCGCCGCGCTCCCGCGACACGCCTACATGCCCTTCGGCGGCGGCGCGCGGATCTGCGTGGGCAACCACTTCGCGCTCCTCGAGGGGGTGCTCTGCCTGGCGACGATCGTCCGGGGGCTGCGCTTCGAACGCCTCGATCGCCGCGGGCTCAAGCTCCGCTCGGCGATCACCCTGCGGGTGGTCGGCGGGCTGCGGATGCGCGCGCGGAGGCGCGACGCGGAGGCGGGCGCGAGCGCGGGCGCGGGCTGAGCGGGTCCCCGAGAAGAAAAGTGAAGGCGGCCGCTAACCCCCGGCGGGGTCCGGCCGTGGAGGGGTCATGCAGGCCAACTCGATCTCCTCCGTCGTCCGCGGCCGTGAAGCCGCCCTCGCCCGGGTCCAGGCGCTCTCGGGTCTGACCTTCGCGCTCTTCCTCGGGGTCCACCTCGTCAACGTCCTCCTCGCCCCCTTCGGGCCGGCGCTCCACGACGCGGTCCAGGGCTCGCTGCGGGCGGCCTACCAGGCGCCGCCGGTCGAGCTCGTCGTCGTCCTCGGGGCGCTCGTGGTCCATGTGAGCACGGGCGTGATGCGGGCGCGGCGACGGCAGCATGCGGTGCGCAACCAGGCGACCCGCTGGCAGCGGCGCCTCGGCTGGGGGCTGGTGGTGATCGTCTTTGGCCACACGCTCGCCACCCGCGGGCCCTCGCTGGTCTACGGGGTGTGGCCGGAGTTCGCGGGGATCTCGTTCTCGCTGAATTGGCTGCCGGCGTGGTTCTACCCCTATTACCTCGCGTTCGGCCTGGCGGCGGCCTTCCACGGCGGGCTCGGGGTGCTGCGCGCGCTCCGTCTCCTCGGCTGGCGGCCGGCGACGCCGGGTCGGCGGGGGGCGGCGCTCCTCCTCGGCGCGCTCGCGGTCCTGCTCCTGGTCGCCCTCCTCGCCTACGGCGGCGTCCTCTTCCCGATCGCCGATCCGATGGCCAACGACTATGCGAAGCTCTACCTCGGACCATGAGCGAGGCGGCGGGCGAGGTCGATGAGCTGGGCTGGCGGCGCTCGCTGGCGGCCGCCTACGGGCGCGACGCGGGCTACCTCTGGGGGCTCGGCTATCGCCTCACCGGCTCGGCCGCGCTCGCCGAGGACCTCGTGCAGGAGACCTTCGTGCGCGCGCTCCGGCGGCCGCCGGCCGATCGCGCGGCGCCGCTGCGGCCCTGGCTGACCCGGGTCGCCGTCAACCTCGGGATCGACGCGCTCCGGCGGCGGCGCGCCCGGGCCTACGACGGCCCCTGGCTCCCCGAGCCGATCGACACCGCGGCGCTCGTCGATCCCGGCGCCGACGTCGAGGCCCAGAGCGCCGGCCGCGAGGGGCTCACGCTCGCCTTCGTCGCGCTCCTCGAGCGCCTGAGCCCGCAGCAGCGGGCGGTGGTGATCCTGCGCGATGTCCTCGGCCTCAGCGTCGGCGAGGCCGCGGCCGCGCTCGGGGTCGCCGAGGGCAACGTCAAGGTCGCCCACCACCGCGCGCGGGCGCGGCTCGGCGTGACGCTCGAGCCCAGCGCGCCGGCGCCGACGGTGTGTGAGCGCCACCAGGCGCTCCTCGGCGCCCTCTTCGCGGCGATCGCCGCCGGCGATCAGGCGCAGGTCGTCGGATTGCTCGCCGGCGACGTCGAGGTGATCACCGACGGTGGCGGGGTGGTCCGGGCCGCCCGTCGGGTGGTCCGCGGGGCCGACGACGTCGCCCGCCTCCTCCTCGGCCTCGCCCGCAAGGGGCCGCCGGTGGCGGGGATGCGAATGCGCGAGATCAACTGCCTGCCGGCGCTCGAGATCGACGCCGCCGCGGATGATCCGCGCAATGCGTCGCGGATGATCTTTCAGGTCGTCGTCGGCGCGGACGGGGCGATCGCTCAGATCCTCTCGGTGCTCGCGCCGGCGAAGCTCGCCGGGCTCGGGCGCGGGCCCTGGGCGCGGCCGTTGGTGGCGCCTGGCGAGATCGGGGCGACCGGGGAACCATGAACAGGCCGCATTTGATCTGGATGACGCTGCCGCCCGGCGAGGCGCCCGGCCGCGGCGAGCGGATCAGCGAGATCGCCGCGGAGCGCGGTCTGGTGCCCGATGGTGCGTTTGCTCTGCTCCACGAGGGCGGGGACTCTTTCATGACGCGAGAGACCGCGCCGAGCATGGCGGAGGCCTACGCCGCGTTCGATGGTCGAGGGGAGCGCGGGGGCATGGGCTGGGTGGCGCGGACGGAGGACGCGTGGTTCGGCGAGGCGAGTATTGTGTTTTGCTCGGTGAGCGCAGGCGGGCGTCGAGGGGTCGTGATCCGATTTATGGAGAAGGAGTTCCGCGATCTCGAGATCGGGATGACGAATGGCGGGGTGCTGGAGCTGATCGCGGCGGTGCGCGAGGTATGTGGCGCGCGCGAGGTGGTGTGGACGCGGGACCATGACGTGACGTCGATCCTGGAGATCCTGGACTGCGAGCCGTATGAGATCCCCGTTGGTTGTCTGGATGACGTGATCGCGGTCGCCGAGGTGAAGGAGGGGCTCTTCGAGCGGATGGAGATCTGCGGCAACGAGACGTGGGCCGGGGGGCTGCGCTTCGCGGCGATGGCCTGGGCGTGGAGTGAGTGATGAGGTGGCCGGGCACTCCCGGTTCGGACTAGCTAGGGCGCCGGGAGATCGACGAGCCCCCCCTGGCCCTCGGCCCACGCCTTGACGCCGGGGCCGTCGATCGCGAAGTCCGCGTTGAGGCTCCACGGCCAGGCGCCGGCCCAGCCGCGGCTCTTCAGGGTGTCGAGGGTCGCGCCCGCGTCGCTCGAGAGGGCGAGCTCGCCGATCACGAGGGGGCGGTCGAGGCCGAGGGGCGCGTAGTCCTGGACGAGTGGCGAGAAGTCGACGGTGCCGAGCTCGGGGTGGCCGTCGAGGGCGAGGCCGTCCATCCACGGGTAGTAGTGGGCCTGGTAGAAGTCGAGGTCGAGGGCCGGGAGATCGTGGGCGGCGGCGTAGGCCGGCGTCCAGACCCGGCTCCACTTGAGGCAGGCGGAGCCGAGGGTGACGTAGGCGCCGGTGCGGGCGTGGACCTCGCCCGCGACGTCGGCGGCGAGGGCGTAGAAGTCGGCGAGGGCGATCGGAGCGGCCTTGCCGTCGACGGCGGGGTCGGGGATGTCGGCGATCACCCACTCGGGCTCGTTCATGATCTCCCAGGCGAGGATCGCGGGGGCGTCGGCGTAGCGGTCGAGGAGGGGGACGATGACCGCGTCGACGAGGGCGGCGCGCTTGGCCGGGTCGTCGATGGTGTCGGTGTGGCCGCCCATCTGCACGCCGTTGTCCTGGCTCGCCCAGAAGACCCAGGAGAAGTCGAGGAGGACCGGGACGAGGTAGACGCCGGCGGCCTCGGCCCGGGCGAGGGCTTCGTCCATGTCCTCAAAGACATGTTCTCCGAGGCCGGTCGGCGACCCCTGAGCGTCGAAGGCGACGCCGGCGCGGCCGTCGGTGAGGACGAACCAGCGGATCACCCGCATGCGGTCGGCCGCGAGGCCCTCGAGCTCGCCGCCGATCTCGTCGCCCTTGGTGTGGACGCCGTAGGTGCCCCAATTGTTGGCGCCGAAGTCCCCGCCGTAGCTCTTCCACGGGTAGTTCGCGCCGAGGAGGAAGTAGTCGCCGCCGCCGACCGGGACGGTGGAGCCGGGGCCCGGCGGGTCGCCGGTCGGGTCGCCGGTGGTCGTGGGATCGGTGGTCGTGGGATCGGAGCTGGCGGACGTGGAGGTGCCCGAGCTACCCGAGGTGCCGGAGGTGTTGGGACCGGTCGACGCGTCGGTGCTCGCGGTGGTCGAGGTACCTGCGGCGCTCTCGTCGGTGCCGGCGGCCGTGCCCGAGGCGGCGTCGGAGGCGGAGGTGTCGTCGCCGCTGCACGCGACGAGCACGACGAGGACGAGGGGCAGCGGTCGAGTGCGCATCACCGCGGCATTGGACCACCGACGAGCGCGGATGGACAAGTCCGTCGCGGCGCTCGTCCGCGCCCTCGGTCGAGCGCGGGCGCGGGCGCGCTCGGCGCTCGGCGCTCTACGGGGTGATGCTGACGTTCATCAGCCGATTCGTGTCAGACCTGTCCTGCACCACCCAGAGGTCGTACGTGCCGGCGTCGAGCTGGACCGGTCTGGAGTCGAAGATGCCCTCGCCGGTGCCATACGGGCGATAGAGAGGGCGCTTCGCATACCAATCAGGCTGCACCTGCTCGTCGAGGAGCGGAAGCGAGGATTCGTCGAGAGCCTCCGAGAGGCAGCGACTGATCGATCCACCACCACCGGAGATGGAGATCTCATAGACCCCGGACTCGGGAACGTCCAGTCGCCAGCGTCGCCAGTCCTCGGCGTCCTCGTCATCTTCGTCGTAGTAGCGCCCGATCACGGTCTCGTCGGAGCACGAGAATTCACCGCTCCAGACGACGCCCTTGTCCCAGGCGAGAGGTTCGCCCTCTCCGCATGCGTAGGGGCCCAGGCCGGGGTAGTAGTTCAGCGCGTTCGCTGAATAGTCCTGCAGGAGGGAGTCCATGTTGACCCCGAGAGAAGCCTCCATCGCAAGCGATAGCTCGTGGGCCGAGATGCCAAGATCGGCCCTGCTGTAGAGCTCGATCACGGCCTCGGAGCCGTACACCTCGAGGAGCCATCGCATGAAATGGCCGGCCTCCTGGTAGAGGCCGAAGCCTACATCAGGCTCCAGAATGTGCTCGGCGAGCACGTCGGCGGTTTGGTCGGAGCCCCCCTGAACCGCCCCAGACACTGCTTCGGCGAGCCCTTCGCGGAGATAGGGCAAGGCCGTTGTATTGATCTCGCTCATGTAGGCATGTGTCAATTCATGCGATGAAAGGTCCCATGTGGTATGTGCGACGGGGTCCTTCCAGCACCCGGCGACTACCCCGAGCATTGCGACGGGACACATGTCAAGGGTCGCCCCCTCTCCATAGAGGTAGACCCACAACGGGTAGTCGTGGGGGCCGTCGAAGTTCTCCTCCATCCACTGGATGTGAGCGTCCAGGAGTCGAATGTTTCCCTCGCAGAGATCAGCGTCAAAGCTGCGGCCGATGTTCAGCCTGGGGGTCTCAACGTCGGGCACGAAGGGCGCCTCGGGGACGGAGGGGGCTGCGCAACCGACCAGGAGCAGGAGTGGATAGCAGACTCGCATCGGTGACTCCCTGCTGGCTGCGAGGTTAGCAGGGGCAGGAGGAAGGGCTAGTTTGTTGGTGGGCGCGATCGAGCGTCGCGCAGGCGCGCGCGGGACCTCGCTCGTCCGCGCCCGCCCCGCGCGCTCTCGATCAGCACCCCGGCGGCCGCCGCCCGGCCCAGGGCCGCGCCTCCTCGAGCTGCCCCGCCAGCCGCAGCAGCGTCGCCTCGTCGCCGAAGCGCCCGACGAATTGCACGCCGATGGGCAGCCCCTCCGCGCTCCAGTGGAGCGGCACGCTCATCGCCGGCTGGCCGGTGACGTTGAAGATCGGCGTGAAGGGGGTGAAGCGGAAGATCTTGGCGGCGGTCTGCGGGAGCGCGCCGATCAGGTCGAGGAGGCGACCGGCGCGGAGCTTGCCCGCGACCCGCAGGAACGCCTCCTCGGCGCCCTTCGGCAGCAGGGTAGCGAGCGGCGCCGGCGGGGCGCCGAGGGTCGGTGTGAGGAGGAGGTCGACGTCCTCGAAGAAGGCCGAGACCCCGCGGGCGATCGCCTGGAGCTCGCTCAGGGCCAGGCTCAGGTGATAGGCGCGGAGGGTGCGGCCGAGGAGGCCGAGCACCCAGGTCGCGGCCTCGAAGTCGGCGGGGCGGGCCCGCCGGCCGAGGCGGCGCTCGCCCTCGGCGATCCCGGCCGCGACCTCGCCGCAGAGGACGGTGAGGAAGGCCTCGGAGAAGCGCTGGCGGTCGAGCTGGGGCCGCGCCTCGATCACCTCGTGGCCGAGCTCGCCGAGGAGTTTGACCGCGTCGTCGACCGCCCGCGCGCACTCGGGATCGAGGGTGTCGCCGAGGAGGGGCTCGCGGGTGAAGGCGATCCGCAGGCGTCCCGGCGGCGCGCCGACCTCGTCGAGGAAGGGGCGCAGCGGCGGCGGGGCGACCGTGAGCGCGCCGGCGTCGGGGCCGTGGGTCGCGTCGAGCATCGCCGCCGAGTCGCGGACCGAGCGGGTGAGGACGTGCTCGACCACGAGGCCGCGCCAGTGCTCGGCCGCGATCGGCCCCGTGGGGTTGCGCGCGCGGGTCGGCTTGAGCCCGAAGAGGCCGCAGCAGGAGGCCGGGATCCGGATCGAGCCGCCGCCGTCGCCGCCCGAGGCGAAGGGGACCATCCGGGTGGCGACCGCGGCCGCCGAGCCGCCGCTCGAGCCGCCCGCGATCCGCCCGCGATCCCAGGGGTTGCGGGTCGGCCCGAAGAGCGCGGGCTCGGTGGTCGGCGTCAGCCCGAACTCCGGCGTGTTGGTCTTGCCGACCAGGATCACGCCGGACCTGCGGAAGCGGCGGACCAGCTCGCTGTCCTGGGCGGCGACGTCGGCCGCGAAGAAGCGCGAGCCCCGGGAGGTCGGCTCGCCGGCGACGTCGGCGAGGAGGTCCTTCACCAGGAAGGGGACGCCGCGGAAGGGGCCGTCGGGGAGCGGCCCCTCGGCGCTCGCGCGCGCGCGCTCGTCGAAGCGGCGGACGACCGCGCCGACCCCCGGGTTGTGCTCGTCGATCCGTGCGAGGCAGGCCTCGACCAGCTCGCGCGGGTGGACCTCACCCCTGGCGACGAGCTCGGCGAGGCCGAGCGCGTCGTGCTCCGTGTACTCGGCGAAGCCGGCCATCAGCCACGGTTATCGTCGCTCACGCGCGCTCGCGCAAGGCGGGCGAGGGTTCAGCGGCCGCGCTCGGTCGACGATGAGCGCTCCCGGAGGTGCCCGAGCGGGCGATATCGTCCTCTCCGCCAATTCGCGAAATGGGGGGATCAAGCGACACGTCCCGGGAACTCGATCTCGGACCCGGGCGAGCTCTCCCCGATGTGGGGAGAGCAAGCGCCGCCGTGGTGAAAGGCGAAACGATGGTGAAGTGGGAATACTCATTCTTCCTTGCGCTCGCGCTGGCGAGCGCGTCAGGCTGCGACGTCGCCGAGGCGGGCGAGGTGCGAGGGCTCGCGGCGGCGGAGGCCCAGGCCGACGCCGACGTCGACGACGACGCGCCGCTGAGCGCGGCCCAGCCGGGGCCGCAGGCGTCGTCGCTCGCGACCTGGGAGGTCGACGACGACGGGTGGACGCAGAACATCGACGGCGACGGCGTCCGCCTGAACACGAACAACCTCCGATACAACACGCAGACCGGCCAGTTTGACATCCCGGTGTCCGGCAACCTCGACGTGAAGGTGAACAGCGCCGGCGACTACATCGATCTCTTCACCGACACGGCGAAGTTCGTGTTCCACAAGGCCGTCGGGATCGCCGGCCGGCTGGAGCTCGGCGCCGAGGACATCTACGGCAAGAACCGGCTCCTGGTGAACGGGGCGGCGCTGATCGGGACGATGCAGCCCTACTACGACGGTCAGGGCAACCTGACCCCGGATCCGCTGCCGACCCCCTACGACTACAAGCTCTGGGTCCGCGGCGGGCCGGCGTTCTTCAACGGCCTGCCGCCGGAGAGCGGCAACGGCGGCAACCTCTGGACGACCTCGGTCGTGGTCGCCGCCAACGACGGGCTGACCGCGCCGACCGACGAAAGCCCGAACCGGGAGATGCGGCTCCTCGGCTCCGGGCCCTACCCGACCGGCCTCTACGGCGCCGGGATCTCCTGGGGCCTCGCCCCGCAGTCGGGCAGCAATTGGCGCCCCGGGGCCTGGTCGTCGCAGCAGTTCCTCCTCGGCTACTGGGGCGGGCACCTCTGGCTCCGCGGGCAGGAGAAGACGCCCGCGGGGGACCCCGCGTCGAAGGAGTTCGCCGACTCGGCGCTCCGCGATCTGGTCCGCTTCAGCGCCGATTCGAACTACCACCCGCTCGCCGTCTACGGCAACGTCTGGGCCCACGGCTTCATCCAGGCGTCGGACGAGCGGCTCAAGCGCGACGTCAAGACCCTCGACGGCGCGCTCGCTACGGTCCTCTCGCTCCGCGGGACCTCCTACCAGTACGCGTCCGAGCGCAAGCCGGAGCTCCACCTGCCGGCCGGCAAGCGCTTCGGCTTCGTCGCTCAGGAGGTCCAGAAGGTGCTGCCCTGGCTCGTCAGCGACGACGGCTCCGGGACCTTCGCGGTGAGCTACGACGGCTTCGTGCCGCTCCTGGTCGAGGCCGTGAAGGAGCAGAACAGCGAGCTGACGGCCGCGAGGGCGATGAGCGACGCCCAGGGCGAGGACCTCGCGGCGCTTCGCCGGGAGCTCGCCGAGATGCGTGGCCAGCTCGCGGAGCTCAAGAGCACCTGCGCGCCGCCGGAGGCGCTGGCGAGCAAGGTAGCGGTCGGGCGCTGAACCCCCACGCGGTCGCGGACGCGTCGATCGGCGGCGCGTCCGCGGCGCGTATGCGGTCGGGCGCTCGTGGGCGTCCAGCCTCCTGGGCGCCCGCAGACGCCCCCGAACGGCCTCTCTGGCGGTCTTGAGCGCGCTTGCGGGCCTGGAATTCGCCGGCTGAACGCGATACACCTCCCGCGACCATCGCGGCCCGCGCACGATCTCGATCGAGAGGAGCGCTCGCCAGATGCGGAGCATGAGGAGAGGAGCGCGAGATGTCGGACGACTGGTACGTGGAGGATTACCGGGGTGAATTCCGGGTCGGCCTTCGGGTCAAGGAGTGGCTCCACCGCGGCGAGAGCGAGTACCAGAAGATCGACGTCTTTGACTCCGAGGTCTTTGGTCGGGTGCTCGCGCTCGACGGGGTCCTCAACGCCTCGGAGCGCGCTGAATTCTTCTACCACGAGATGCTCGTCCACCCGGCGATGGTGACGGCCGCGGCCGCCCGGCGGGTGCTGATCATCGGCGGGGGCGACGGCGGGACGGCCCGCGAGGTGCTCCGCCACCCGACGGTCGAGGAGGTCGTGATGGTCGAGATCGACGGCGCGGTCGTCGACGCCTGCCGCCGCCACCTCGGCGCGATCGGCTCGGCCTGGGAGGATCCGCGCCTCGAGCTGATCATCGGCGACGGCGCGGCCTACGTCGCCCGCGAGGAGCTCGCGCCCTTCGACGTGATCCTCCTCGACGGCACCGACCCCGAGGGCCCGGGCGAGGTCCTCTACGAGAACTACTTCTACAGCCAGTGCCGCGCCCGCCTCGCGCCGGGCGGCGTCTTCGCGATCCAGAGCGCGTCGCCCTTCTTGATGCGCGAGGTCTTCCTCCGGGCGCAGCGGCGGCTGCGGGCGGTCTTCGCCGACGTCCGCCCCTACTTCGGGCCGGCGCCGCTCTACTGCTCGGGGCTCTGGAGCTGGACCCACTGCAGCGCCGGCGTCGATCCGCTGGCGGCCGATCCGGCGCGGATCGAGGCGATCGAGCCCGGCTGCGACTACTACAACCGCGAGATCCACCGGGCGGCCTTCGCGGTCCCGAACTTCCTCCGGCGCGAGCTCGCGGGCCTCGGCTGAGCGTCGCGTCGCCGGCCCGGCCCGGCCCGGGCGACGCGGCGACGTCCGATCTCCTGGCTGATGTTACCTGTCTTATCGGTCAGGTAGCATCATGAGCGCCGGAAGGGGGAGCGGTGGACGTCGCAGCCCGGGTGGGCGCTCTGGTACGCGGCGACCTCGGCCTCGGGGACCGTCGCCGGCACCGCGAGCGCCTCGAGGGGGAGCTCCCAGAGGCCGTCGAGGGCCGCCAGGCGGGTGCCCGCGAGGTCGAGGCGGCGGAGGTGACGGAGGCGCGCGAGCGGGGCCGCGGAGGTCAGCGGCGCCTCGTCGCTGTCGCACCAGCGGAGGATGCGGAGGCGGGCGCAGCGGCCGAGGCCTTCGTGTTCGAAGACGGCGGGCGCGAGGCGGCCGCCGATGTCGAGCTCCTCGAGGCCCCGCAGGGCCGCGAACGAGAGGCGCTCGGGCGCCGCGACCAGGCCGCCCGAGACCGCGCAGTGGTGGATCGTCAGCGAGCGGAGGCCGCGGAGCCCGGCGATCGGCGCGAGCGAGCGCGCCCGCAGGTCGCTGAGCGCGAGCCGACGCAGGCCCTTGAGGGCGGCGAGGGGCGCGAGATCGAGGAAGTCCTGGATCGCGTCGCCGTAGGCCCGCAGGGTGATCGCCGCGAGCGCAGGGAGGTCGGCGAGCGCGTCGACGTCGGCCTGGCGGAGGTAGGTCCGCGTGAGCTCGACCTCGTGGAGCGCCGGCAGGCGTGCGAGGGGCGCGAGCGAGACCTCGCTCGCCGGGCGGGCGAAGCCGCCGAGCTTCGCCGCGCGGAGGCGGAGCGCCCGCGCGGCGAGGAGGGGCTCGTGGGTCGGGTCGCGGGCCGCCTCGCCGAGCTCCGGGGCGAGGAGCGCGTGGTAGGCCGCGTCGGCGCGGGTCCACGCGGAGGGCTCGCCCTGCGCTGCCTCGCTCATCGGCGCTCGACGTGCTGCTCGGGCGCCCGGCTAGCTCTCGCCCTCGCCGACCGGCTCGGGGTTCTGGGTCGAGAAGCGGCGGAGCGCGTGGTCGTAGGTGATCGGCGACTCGTTGCGCAGGAGGTCGACGAGGTAGCTCGCCTCCTCGATCGAGAGGTCGCCGACCGAGTCGGCGCCGCCGCCCTCGTAGTACATGATGATCGTCGACTTCGCGCCGATGTTGTGGAAGACGGCGTAGTTGGAGACGCGCTTGCGGGCCATGGATTTCCTCCGGAGGGCGAGCATAGGGGGCGCGCTCGCCGGGCTCAAGTCGGGCCGCGTGGTGATCGCGATCGCAAGCGCGATCGCACGCGCGATCGCAGGCGAGGGTCGGCGCTAGCCCTCGTCGCGGTGGACGGTCGCCGGCGAGAACGCGGGCAGACACACCGCGATGTACTCGGCCCCCTCGTCGCCGGGGGTCGAGTAGCGGACCCACTCGCCGGCGCGGGTGATCACGGCCTGGCCGGCGCGGACCTCGAGGTGGCCGCCCTCGTGCTCGACCCGGAGGAGGCCGCGGAGGACGACGGTGAACTCGTCAAATTCCGGGCGCTGACCGGGCTCGAGCCAGCCCCCCGGCGAGCGCATGTGGGCGACGCTGAGGGCCGCGTCGCCGCTGCGGACGCGACCGACGTACTCGTCGATGATCTTGGGCTTGTTGCCCGCGGCCTCGATCCGCTGGGGGTGGTCGATGAGCGTCGGCACGCGCCGAGGATAGCGGATGAGTGGGGGGCCGTGGGCCCCGAGGCGCGCACGCGGACCCCCCCTGCGGGGCTCTCCTTGACCGAGGGGGGGGGTGCTGGGCGAGACTTTGAGCCCCCGCGCCTCCGCCCTCATGAACGAGACGCTCCTCCTCGTCGTGCTGGTCGCCTTCTCCTTTGCGATCAGCCGCCTCCTCTCCCGCTACGCGTCGAAGTACTTCGTCGCGTCCGGGATCGAGTACCTCCTCCTGGGGATCATCCTCGGGTCGAAGGGGCCGGCGAAGGTCCTCTCCCTCGAGACGCTGGGCAAATTCGCGCCCCTCATCAACCTCCTCCTCGGCCTCGTCGGCTTCCTCCTCGGCCTCCGCGCCCGGAGCTCGCTGCGGCCGGCGAACGTGGCGATCGGCGGGATCGTCTCGTCGCTCGCGCTGATCGCGATCGTCGCGGCCGCGACCCTCGGCCTCCTCGAGTTCTTCGTCGAGCCGGCGGCCGACGTCACCCGCCTCCAGATCTTCCGGATCCCGCTCGACAGCGCGGGCCTCAGCCTCTACGCGGAGGCGAGCGCCGAGCACCTCTGGCTCTCGCTGGCGATCGGCTGCGCGGCCGCGGTCTCGTCGCCGGTGCTCATCGCCCAGGCCGCGAGCCTCCACCGCGCCCGCGGGCCGACCCTCTCGACCCTCCTCGGCTACGGGATGGTCGGCCAGCTGGTGGCGATCGCGGTCTTCGGCGGCACCCTGGCCTGGGCGCGGGCGGCCGACTCGGCCGACGTCTTCGGCCTGCCGATCGCGATCTGGGCGGCGGTGACCACCGGCGCCGGGATCCTCATCGGCCTCCTCTTCAACCTCTTCATCGGCCGCGAGCGCGACGAGATGCGGATCTACGTCGCCGCCCTCGGGGTCGTGATCTTCGCCGCCGGCACCGGGGCGGCGCTCGGGGTCTCGCCGCTGGTCGTCAACCTGATCGCCGGGATCGTCGTCTCCTTCACCTCGCGGCACGCCAGCCGCCTCGAGGTGACGCTGATGCCGATCCGGCACCCGATCCTCGTGCTCCTCCGCCTCTTCGCCGGCGCCCTCTGGCTGCCGGTCACCGGGCTCCTCTGGCTGGTGCCGCCGGTCTACGTGATCGTCCGGATCATCGGCCGCTGGTTCACCACCTGGGCGAGCGCCTGGATGGTCCGGCGGATCCCCCGGGTGCCCCGCCTCGGCCTCGGCCTGGTCGGCCAGGGCGGCCTCGCGGTGGCGATCGCGGTCTCCTTCGCCCAGCGCTTCCCCGAGCAGGCGCCGGTCGCCCTGACGACGATCCTCGGCGGGATCATCCTCAGCGACTTCTGGAGCTACTGGGCGGTCCGGCGGATCTTGGCCGACGCCGGTGAGACCGACGCGGCGATCGACGACGCCGAGACCTCCGCCTCGCGCACCCGCACCCGCGCCCACCGGGTCGTCGGAGGTGGCCATTGAGGCAGATCGCCGTCCTCGCGTTCCTCCTGGCGATCATGTGGGGGATCGCCAACCTCCAGGAGGGGAGCGTGATCGCCGGCGGCGGCGACCCGCTCACCCTCGCGGCGATCGGCTTCGTCCTCCTCGCGTCCTTCACCGTCGCCGACATCGGCGCGCGGATGACCCTCCCCAAGGTCACCGGCTACATCGTCGCCGGGATCGCCCTCGGGCCCTTCGCCGCGGACATCCTCTCGACGACGGTCGTCGAGGACATGAAGATGTTCAAGAACCTCGCGCTCGGGCTCATCGCCACCAGCGCGGGGCTCGAGCTCGACGCCCGCGGGATGGCGCGGATGTGGCGCTCGCTCGCGGCGACCACCGGGATCAAGCTCCTCCTCCTGCCGATCCTGGTCGGCGGCACCTTCTTCGGGCTCCAGTCGGCCTTCCACTTCCTCCCGGGGGTCGAGTCGAGCGCGGAGATCCTCGGGCTCTCGATCGTCTTCTCGGCGCTCGCGGTCGGCACCTCGCCGGCGATCTCGCTGGCGGTGCTCTCCGAGACCCGGGCGAAGGGGCGCCTCTCGAACCTCGTCCTCGGGATCGCGGTCCTCAAGGACGTGGTCGTCGTGATCTCGCTGGCGATCGCGATCGCGATCGCCCACTCGATGCTCGCGCCGGACGCCTCGCTCGACGCCGAGGTCTTCGTCCACGTCGGCCAGGAGCTCGGCCGCTCGATCCTCGCCGGCGCGGTCCTGGCCGGCCTCCTCTACCTCTACATCCGCTTCGTCGGCGCCGAGATGCTCCTCTTCGTCGCGGCGATGATCCTGGTGGTCGCCGAGCTCGCGGAGAGCCTCCACCTCGAGCTCCTCCTGGTCTTCATCGTCGCCGGCTTCGTCATCCGCAACTTCACGAAGTACGAGCACGACCTCCTCCACCCCCTCGAGGTCGTCGCCCTCCCGGTCTTCGTCGTCTTCTTCACCAACGCCGGCGCGAGCGTCAACCTGACGACCACCTGGTCGATCCTGCCCTTCGCGATCGCCCTCTGCGTCGCCCGCGTGATCGCCTTCTACGTCGCCGGGCGCGTCGGCTCGGCCGCCGGCGGCGACCCGCCGGTGGTCGGCAGGGTCGCGTGGATGGCCTACCTCCCGCAGGCGGGGGTCACCCTCGGCCTCGTCGGGCTCGCGGCCGAGCGCCTGCCGGCGCTCGCCGAGCCGATCAGCAACGCCGGCATGGCGGTCGTCGCCCTCAACCTCCTGGTCGGCCCGATCACCCTGCGGATCGCCCTCCGCAAGGCCGGCGAGATCCCGGAGGCGAGCGCCGCCGAGACCGAGCCCGAGGGTGAGGTCGCCGCCAGCTCGACCGCGTCGGCGTCGATGGCCCGCGACGAGGTCGCCGAGGTCGAGGTCCTGCCGCCGCCGCCGCGCGCCCACCTCGAGTCGCCCGAGCTCGAGGCCCAGGTGGTGGCGATCGAGGCGGCGATCCGCGGGCGGGTCGAGCTCCTGGTCGAGGACGAGCTCGCGCCCTGGGTCGCCCGCTACAAGGAGGGGGTCGCGTCCTTCTTCTCGGCCGCCGACGAGCGCGAGCGCGCCCTCGGCGACATGCTCCGCTGGGCGGCCCGGCCGGCCGGCGTCGACCTCGACGAGCGGGTCGCCGCGCTCCGCGAGCTCTTCGACGACCTCCGCGCGACCTGCTCCGAGCTGCCGGTCGACCTGCCGATCCCGGCCGAGGCGCGCTTCGTCCGCGGGCAGCCCGAGGACGCGCTCTTCCAGCGCCTCCGCAAGCTCTCGGTCCGGATCTTCTACATGGTCCTTCGGCCAGGCAAGGCGCAGACCCGGGTGGTGCCGCTGCGGATGGCGACGCGGGCGACGATCGAGCCGCGGGTCGCGGAGGCGCTGCGGGCCGCGCTCGGTCAGTGGTGCCGCTCCGAGGCCGAGGTCCTGGTCCAGCTCCGGCAGCACGGCCTCGGGGTCCAGAGCGCCGACGAGGCGGCCGCCAACGCCGAGCGCCTCCTCGACGGCTGGCTCGCCCGCTTCCAGGGCGAGGCCGAGCGCGCGCTCGCCTTCGGCCTCCGCGACCTCGCCGACACCCTGGCGATCGCCGGCTCGCGCGAGCTCCCGAGCCGCAAGATCCGCTACTCCAAGGTCGAGCCGCAGATCAGCCGCCTCCTCCAGGACATCGCCGAGCAGGGGCGGGAGTGGTCGCACGGGCTCGCGGCCGCCCAGGCCTCGCTCCTCCTCGCGCTCCTCCTCGAGCGCCTCGAGCTCCACGTCAGCCGGGTGGTCGAGTCGGGCTTCCTGGTCCCCCTCGGCCGCCTCCTCGACTCGGTCGCGCCGGAGATCGCCCAGACCCGCGAGCTCGTCGCCGCCGGCGAGGGCGAGGCCCAGGCGCTCGACGAGCCGCCCGACGCCGCCGCCCTCCAGAGCCTCGACGCGCTCTGCCGCCGCGCCTTCCCGCAGGACGCCCACCAGCGGATCAAGCGGCTCCGCGGCGAGTTCAAGCAGGACGTCTCGGCCCACGACCTCGCCCTCGAGATGCGCGAGCTGGTCGCGGCCCTCCCGGAGAGCGTCGACGTCCTCGACGTCTCGGCCCGCCTCCACCGCGCGCGGCGGCCCGGCGAGGTCTCGATCTACTCGGTGCCGCTCCGGCGGATCTGCGAGCAGGCGCTGATCCACGACTTCCTCCCCGAGATCGATGAGCACCTCCGCGAGGCCAACACCGCGATCAACGCGGTCAACTCGCAGCTCCGCGAGCACGTCGGCGTCGCCGCCTACGCCCTCGACGTGGTCACCCGCGGCCACATCCGCGCCCGCGACGACGCCCGCGCGCTGATCGTCGACGGCTTCAGCCGGGCGCTCCGCCGCCTCGACGAGCTCGCCGCCAACCTCGAGCGGATCCGCGAGGAGACCCTCGCCCGGGTCCGCGACGAGCGGGTGAAGGCCTTCGAGGCGATCCGCGCCGACGCGACCCGCCGCCGCCGCGAGCGGGGCCCGGCCCGCGCCGGCGGCCTCAACCTGAGGCTCCGCCGCCGGGCCGAGCGCCTCGGCCGGCTCCTGGCGAGCGCCGGCCTCACCGGGATCCAGCGGGTCGGCGGCGTGATCCGCTGGCTCGGCCTCGGCGACCTCGCGCTCGAGTCCCAGCGCCCCTCGAAGGTCCGCCTCGACGCCCACGAGCTGCGCGCGCTCCTCCAGGCCGACGTCCGCGAGGAGGGGGGCGCCGACGCGCTGCCACCGATCTACGGCCGCCTCTTCAACCTCGAGTCGCTCCACGAGCGCCGCTTCTTCACCGCCCGCCGGGCCGAGCTGCGGGCGGTGCTGCGGGCGGAGCAGGCCTGGCTCGAGGGCTCGGGCCCGAGCGGGATCCTCCTGGTCGGCCGCCACGGCTCGGGCCGCTCGTCGCTCCTCAACATCGCCCAGCTCGAGCTGGTGGCCAAGCGGGTGATCCGCCTCGGCGACGACGACGATCGCAGCGACGGCCTCCTCGCCGCGCTCGCCGATGAGCTCCGCTGCGCCCCCGATCTGGTCGAGCTCCGGGTGGCCATCCGGGCGGTCAAGACGGCGATCCTGATCGACGACATCGAGTCGTGGATCCGCCCCGATCCCCGGGGGATCCGCGACTTCGAGCGGGTCCTCGACGTGATCGTCGCCACCCGCGGCGAGGCCTTCTGGCTGGTGGCGGTCGACGAGGACGCGCTCGGGCTCGTCGATCCCCTGCTCGCGCTCCGCCAGGCCTTCGATCGCGTGATCACCCTCGGGCCCCTCGACGCCGAGACCCTCGGTCGGGTGGTCGAGGTCCGCAACCGGGTCTCGGGCCTCTCGCTGGTCTACCCGGCCTCGCGCGTCGCCAAGGTGCTGCGCCGGCGGGTCGACGCCTCGCGCAAGGTCTACTACCGCAACCTCACCCGGTCCTCGCAGGGCAACCTGCGCTCGGCGCTGCGGAGCTGGCACCGCGAGGCGACGCTGATCGGCGGCGACACGATCGCCCCGCAGGCGAGGGCGAGCGCGGCCGCGCAGACCCGCTTCCTCGACCAGATCCACCCCCACGCCCTGGCGATCGTCGTCCAGGCCGCGCGCTTCGGCGACCTCGCGGTCGAGACCCTCGCGGAGACCCTCCTCCTCTCGCAGGAGGAGATCACCCGCCACCTCGCCTTCCTCGAGAGCGCGGGGATCATCGAGGACGAGCCCGGGAGCTACGGGATCAAGCGGATCCCGCCCGAGGTCCAGCCGACGATCTCGGACGCGCTGCGGCGGGCCGGCGCGCTCCAGCGGGAGGTCGCGTCGTGAGCCGGCGCCTCGCCGCGCGCGCGCGCTGGCTCGGGCCGCTCGTCGTGGTCCTCGGCGTCGCCGCGCTGGTGGCCGCCTGCGGCCCGGTGGTCGGGCTCGAGGAGGCCGGGGCCGGCGGGGTCGACCTCGACACCGGCGGGCTCATCGAGGAGGCGGCCTCGCTCGCCGCCGAGGCCCGCGATCCCGCGAGCGCGGCCGCGGCCGCCGCGGCGCCTCCGGCCGCGCCCCGCGGCCTCACCGAGGAGCTCACCTCCGAGGTCCTCGCGCTCCGCGGCTGGCTCTCGCTGCGCTCGGTCTTCATCTTCGCCGCGCTCCTCGCCCTCGGCTGGATCGCCTCCCGGATGGTCCACTGGCTGATCCGCGTCGCCTACCGCCTCGGGGTCGAGCGCGCGGCCTGGGTCGACAACCTCGGGATGGTCCTCCGCCTGCTGGTCTGGGCGTGGGTGCTCATCCTCATCCTGAGCCGGGCCTGGCGGGTCGCGCCGATGCTCACCCTCCTCGCCGGCGGCCTGGTCGCGGCCGGCCTCATGGTCGGCCTCGTCAAGCACTTCGAGAACCTCTCGACCGGCATCGGCCTCGCGCTCCGCGGGCGGATCAAGGTCGGCGATCAGATCACCGTCGGCGAGCACAACGGGATGGTCCGCGGGGTCGGGCTCATGCATGTGCACCTCCGGACCCCGGAGGGCTCGACCGTCTACCTCCCGAACCGCCTCCTCGCCGGCGAGGCGGTGGCGATCGGCCGCGCTCGCAACTCCTACCCGCTGCGGGTCCGCCTCGAGGGCGAGGCCGCCTGGTCGCCGCAGGCGATCGAGGCCGCCCGCTGGGTCGCCGCGCTCTCGCCCTACCGCGACGTGAACAGCCGGGTCAGCGTGCAGAGCGAGGGGAAGGACTCCAGGGTGCTCCTGGTCGAGGTGCATGTCTGGTCGCCGCGGCTCCTGGACGCGGCCGAGAAGCACCTGCGGGGGATGCTCGAGCGGCATGTCGGCGGGGTCGCGGGCGGCGAGAGCTCCTAGCGGATTTGCGATCCGCGAGCGAGCCCGCGGCCGTGCGAGAGCTGCCGTGCACCTTGCGGATGCCGCAGCCGCGGGCGCGCGCGGGCGGCGAGCGCTCGTTCGTCGCAGCGGCCCCCGCGACGCCTCCACGACCTCGTTCGCGGCCGTTCGAGCCGCCGTCGATCGGGTGGCACGGTGATTGCTCTTGCCGCCCCCCATGCGCACCTCGACCATCGCCACGCCGACCCTCCTCCTCTCGCTCTCGCTCTTCGCCGCGGGCTGCCCGGCGAGCGAGCCCGACACCGCGAGTGAGAGCGCCGGGACCGACACCTCGACGAGCGGCGACGGCGGCTCGACCGGCGAGGCGACCACCAGCGGCGCGAGCACGAGCACCAGCGGCGACGTCGAGAGCACGGGCGCGGCGACCACGAGCGCGAGCGGCGGGGTCACCGACTCGGACACCGAGGGGGCCCCGGTCTGCGGCGACGGCGTCGTCGAGGGCAGCGAGCTCTGCGACGACGGCAACGCCGACAACAGCGACGCTTGCCTCGACACCTGCGTGCCGGCGTCGTGCGGCGACGGCTTCGTCCACGAGGGGGTCGAGGGCTGCGACGACGGCAACAAGCAGAACGGCGACGGCTGCCTCGACACCTGCGTGCCGGCGTCGTGCGGCGACGGCTTCGTCCAGAAGGACGTCGAGGCCTGCGACGACGGCAACAAGCAGAACGGCGATGGTTGCCTCGACACCTGCGCGCCGGCGTCGTGCGGCGACGGCTTCGTCTGGGAGGGGGTCGAGGGCTGCGACGACGGCAACCAGGTCAACGACGACGGCTGCACCGACGCCTGCGCGCCCGCGACCTGCGGCGACGGCATCGTCCAGGAGGGCCTCGGCGAGGCCTGCGACGACGGCAACGACGACAACACGGACGGCTGCCTCGACACCTGCCAGGTGGCGTCGTGCGGCGACGGCTACATCCAGGCGGGGGTCGAGGAGTGCGACGACGGCGGGATGAACAACGACGAGAGCGGCCCGTGCAAGACCGACTGCACCGGCTGCCCCTGCCAGGGCGACGACGTGATGGGGATGACCTGCGCGGATCTCGACGGCTACTCCTGCGGGGTGCTCGCGTGCGCGGGCTGCGAGTACAACACCGACGGCTGCTACGACGTGAAGCCGCCCGAGCTCAACGGGGAGGTCGGCCCCGACCTCTCGAGCGACGGCTGCTGGCTCCAATGCGAGGGCTACCTCGACGTGAACGGCGGCGACGACATCCCCAAGGCCTGGGCCGACGACTGCATGGGCGCCGACTTCAGCCGGGTGCGGGTCGCCTGCGGCGAGAGCGTCGACTCCTACCGCTTCATCACCGTCGAGAAGAACGTCTTCAAGGACCTCCTCAGCGGCTACCCCGAGACCGGGCTGATCTCGGAGGCGAAGGATCAGGACGGCGTCGCCTTCAACGTGAGCGACCAGATCTACGCCGAGAAGAACGACCCCCAGAGCGGCCGGAGCTGGTGGGGCGGCGGCAACGGGTGCGGCGAGAGCAACACCAACCTGACGATCAACAACGTCTGCACCTACGAGGCCTCGAACTGCTTCGGCCAGAAGCTCGGCGGCAGCCGCTACCTCTGGGTCTACGTCGCGCCCTGAGCGATCGCGGCGGCTGGCTGGCCGGCGGACGCGGGTCGCGAGGGCAGCGGGCGTGTGCTAGGGTGGCGATTTCCATGTCCACGCGCGCCTCGCTCTCGCCCTCGCTCTCGCTCGCTCCGCTCCTCCTCGCCGGCCTCCTCCTCGCCGGCTGCAGCGGCGGGGGCGGGACCAGCGAGGCGAGCGCCAGCGAGGGGACGGACGCGAGCACGGCGACGAGCACGGGCACCAGCGCGAGCGTCAGCGGCTCCTCGACCAGCGCGGCCGCGACCTCGTCGACCACCGACGCGAGCGGCTCCCAGTCGCCGACGATCGACGACCAGGGCTGCCTCGAGGAGTGCGGCGCCGTCGAGCTCTGCGTCGAGGGCGAGTGCGCCGCGCAGTGCCTCGAGGCCGACCTCTTCGGCGAGAGCGCGGTCTATGCCCTGAATTGCAGCGGGGTCGGCGGCTGCTACGCCTACGAGGCCTGCGAGGGCGGCTGCGAGGTGGTCGATGGGCTCGCGACCTGCAAGGCCGCCGCCGCCTGCGACCCCGTCGATCCGCCGCCCTGTGCGGTCGACGCCTGCGTCCAGAGCTGGTCCTACGCGTGCCCGGATTGCGGCGTCGAGTTCGACGCGGGGCGCTGCTTCGCGATCTCCGAGGGCTGCGCCTACCCCGGCCTCGCCTGCGCCCTCCCGAAGCCGTGCCCGCGGGTCTGGGCCCACTCGCTCGACTTCGGGACCCTCGACATCTTCGAGAGCGAGGACGCGGCGATCTGCGTCCTCGATGGCCTCCGGAGCGGGGCCGCGGCCGCCTACGAGATCCTCTGGGGCGAGATGAGCGACGAGGGGGTCACGGTCCTCGAGGCCTTGGTCGACGGCCAGGGGGGCGCGACGATCCAGTGGTACGTCGACTGCCAGGGCTGCCCGGAGTCGGGTCGCGTCGGCCGCTCGGGTCGCCTCGCGCTCCAGCCCCAGGCCTACTTCGACGCCTGCCTCAACGCCCCGACCACCGCGTCGCTCATCGATTGCATCTACGGCTTCACCGAGTACGTCGAGGGCGCGGGTCCGGCCGACGACTACACGCCGCCGTGGACCACCGGCGAGTGCTCGGCGCTCGAGTTCGCCTGCCCGGGGTAGGGGCGCGACACCCCAGGGCGCGGAGGGCGGGCCTCGGCGAGGACTTTGTGCTTCGCCGCCCGCCCGGCCGCTCCCCCTGGTATGGTCGCGCCGCCATCACGGCCACGAGGAGGAGCGACATGAAGTATCGATTCTTGGGCAACACCGGGCTCCGCGTCTCCGAGCTCTGCTTCGGGTGCATGACCTTCGGCCAGGGCTTCTTCGGGATCGGCGAGGTCGCGGAGGACGGCGCGGCCGCGCTGGTGAAGACCGCCCTCGACGGCGGCATCAACTTCTTCGACACCGCCGACATCTACAGCCGCGGCGAGTCCGAGACGCTCCTCGGCGCCGCGCTCCAGCGGCTCGGCATCGGCCGCGACTCCGTCGTCATCGCGACCAAGGTCCGCGGGCCGATGAGCGACGCCGCCGGCAAGGGGCTCGGCGACGTGAACAACGTCGGGCTCTCGCGCAAGCACATCGTCGCCGGGTGCGAGGCGAGCCTGCGCCGCCTCGGCACCGACCACATCGACCTCTATCAGATCCACGGGCCCGACGACCGGACGCCGATCGAGGAGACGATGCGCGCCCTCGAGGACCTCGTGCGCGCGGGCAAGGTCCGCTACGTCGGCGCCTCGAACCTCGCGAGCTGGCAGGTCGTCAAGGCCAACGCCGTCGCCGGGGCCGGCGCCCGCTTCGTCTCGCTGCAGGCGTACTACTCGCTCCTCGGCCGCGAGCTCGAGCTCGATCTGATCCCGATGTGCGAGGACCAGGGCGTCGGCATCATGGTCTGGTCGCCGCTCGCTGGCGGCTTCATCACCGGCAAGTTCCGGCGCGGGCAGGAGGCCCCCCAGGGCTCGCGGCGGACGAACTTCGACTTCCCGCCGGTCGACAAGGAGAAGGGCTACGACCTCGTCGACAAGCTCGACGCGATCGCCGCGGCCAAGGGCTCGACGATCCCCCGCCTCGCGCTCGCCTGGGTGCTCGCGCAGCGGGGCATCACCTCGGTGATCACCGGCGCGAAGCGGGTCGAGCAGCTCCGGGACAACCTCGCCGCGGCCGACGAGACCTGGAGCGCGGAGGAGCTCGCCGAGGTCGACGCCCTCACCGCGCCGCCGCGCCTCTATCCCTACTGGATGCTGGCGAACTTCAAGCGGAGCTGAGGCGCGCCTCAGCGCCGCGAGGCGGTCGATCGAGGGCGCGAGCGCCATGGAACCGCGCCTGGCCTCGACGCGTCGACGCTCAGGGCGTCTGGACCGCCCCGCGCTCTCTCTGGCGATCTTCGCCCGGTGCCCGCCGTCGTGGTCCTCCACCTGCGAGCGCGGCGGCGAGCGCCCTCGCCGCCCGGGCGATTGAGGTGCACGTCGCTTCGTCGCATAGTGCTGCAGTGTTGAGGATCGCGGTCGGTCAAGCCGAGGGGGTGGCGCTCGCGGACGCGCTCGCGCGGGTCACAGAGGTCTGCCGCGAGCGCCTCCAGGGCGGCGATCCCCAGGTCGGCGTGATCACGGTCAGCGGCGAGTACGACCTCGACGCGGCGATCGCCGGGATCCGCGAGGCCTTCCCGGGGATCCGCCTGGTCGGCGGGACCTCGGCCGGCGACCTCAGCTCGGACCTCGGCTTCTCCGAGGACTCGCTCGCCCTCACGGTCCTCTCCAGCGATCGCCTGCGCTTCGGCGTCGGCGTCGGCCGGGGGGTGATCGCCGATCCCGAGGCCGCGGTCGCCGAGGCGCTCGCCGGGGCCCGGGCCGAGCTCGCGGGCGAGCCCGAGGCGATGATCCTCGCATGGCTCGACGGGACCGTCGGGGTCGCGCCGACGGTGGTCGAGCACCTCAACGCCCAGCGGGCGCCCGGGGCCGCGATCTTCGGCGGCACCCTGGCGTTCCCCTGGGGCGGGGTCCAGCGGGTCCGCGAGATCGCCGATCGGGCGGCGCTCGGCGACGCGCTCGTCCTCCTCCTGATCGCCGGGCCGCTGGTCCACGCCGCCCGGGTGAGCAACGCCTGGCGGCCGGTGGGGCCCCGCCAGCGGGTGCGCTCGCAGGGGGCGACGGTCGCCCGGATCGGCGAGCGCACGGCCCTCGACTTCCACCGCCACTACCTCGGCGATCACCTCGAGCCCGCCTTCGAATTCCCGCTCGCGGTCTTCGACGGCGCCAGCGATCGCTTCTACCTCCGGGTGCCGCGGAGCTTCCACGCCGAGAGCGGTGAGGTCTCCTACTCGGCGGCGGTCCCCGACGGCGCCGAGGTCCAGCTCTGCGAGTACGTCCGCCCCGAGGTGATCGACGACACCGCGTCGACGGTCGCGGCCGCCCGCGACGACCTCGAGGCGGGCGCCGCGGGGGCGCTGGTCTTCTCCTGCGCGGTCCGCAAGCAGGTGCTCGGCACCCGGATCTCGGCCGAGTGTCAGATCCTCCGCGAGCAGCTCCCGCGGGTCCCCTTCGCCGGCTTCTACGCCTACGGCGAGATCGCCCCGCTGGTCGCCGGCGGGCCGGCCTTCTACCACAACGCGACGATGATCACCCTCCTCCTCGGCGAGCGCCCGGACGCCGAGGAGGCGGAGGCGGCGGCGGAGGCCGCGGAGCCGCTCGTTGACGCTGCGACGCCCCGGCCGGCGCCGACGCTCGCGAGCGACGCGCTCGCGCGCAAGCTCGCGCGCTCGGAGAGCTACCGCGCCCGCCTTGAGGAGACCCGCGAGCTCCAGATGGCGATGCTGCGGACGATCAGCGCCGAGATCGACGCCGCCCGCCGGCAGATCGCCGCCCAGAACGCCGAGCTCCGGCGCCTCAACGAGGAGCTCGCGCGCGAGCAACGGAAGTCCGAGGAGCTCCTCCTCAACATCCTCCCGCGCGAGGTCGCCGACGAGCTCCGGCGCACCGGCCGGGTCGAGCCGGTCTATTACGACGCGGTCTCCGTCCTCTTCACCGACTTCGCCGGCTTCACCCGGATCGCCCGGACGATGTCGCCGGCCGAGCTCCTCGCCGAGCTCGACTTCTACTTCTCGGCCTTCGACGCGATCATCGATCGCCACGGCCTCGAGAAGCTCAAGACGATCGGCGACGCGTACATGTGCGCGGGCGGGATCCCGGCGCCCTGCGAGGGCCACGCGATCCGGGCGGTCGAGGCGGCCTGGGAGATGCAGGCCTTCATGGCCGAGGTCGCGGCCGCGCGGGCGGCGAGCGGGCGGGCGGCGTGGGAGCTGCGGATCGGCGTCCACACCGGGCCGCTCATGGCCGGGGTGATCGGCCAGAAGAAGTTCGCCTACGACATCTGGGGCGACACCGTGAACATCGCCTCGCGCCTCGAGTCGACCGGCGCGCCCGGGCGGATCAACATCTCGGCGGCGACCCACGCGGAGGTCCGCGGGGCCTTCGAATGCGAGCACCGCGGGCGCCTCGCGGCCAAGAACGCCGGCGAGATCGACATGTACTTCGTGGTCGCGCCGCGCCGGTGATGAGGCCTCGTCTACGAGGCCGATTGCGCGGCCTCGTCCTCGACCTCCGGGTCGGGTCGACGCGTCGAGCCGCCGCTCGCCCGCGCGGCGCCGAGGCGGACGCGGGCCTCGCAGCCGCGCTCGCCGTCGCCGCGGTTGACCAGCTCGAGCGCGCCGCCGTGGGCCTCGGCGATCTGGCGGGCGAGGACGAGGCCGATCCCGGTGCCCTCCGCCTTGGTCGTGAAGAAGGGGACGAAGAGGTTGGCGGTGTCGGCGAGGCCCGGGCCCTCGTCGATCACCGTGAGCTCGAGCGCGGCGGCCCGGGCCCGCCAGGTGATGACGACCCCGCCCTCGCCGGCGAGGAGGGCCGCGTCGGCGGCGTTGCGGACCAGGTTGATCAGGAGCTGATCGAGCTGATCGCCGTCGCCCTGGAGGGTGAGCGCGGGCCCGGGGATCACCGTCACCGGCACCCGCCGCTCGAGCGCGGCGACCCGCGCGGACCAGGCGCTGACGTCGACCGGGCCGAAGCGCGGCGGCGGCAGGCGGGCGAGGCGGGCGTAGGCGGCGAGGAAGCGGCTGAGGCCGGCGGAGCGCCGGGTGATCACCTCGAGGCCGTCGACGAGATCCTCGTCGAGGTCCGGCGCCCGCTCGGCCGGCGGTCGGCCGACGAGCTCGCGGAGGTGCTCGGCGATCGACTGGATCGGCGCCAGCGAGTTGTTGATCTCGTGGCCGAGCACCCGCACGAGGCGCTGCCAGGCCTGCCGCTCCTCCTCCCGCAGGGCCCGGCGGAGGTCGGTGAGGACGACCAGGGTGTGGGGGAGCCCGCGCTGGCGGAAGTGGCCGCGGCGGAGCTCCCAGGGCCCCGGGCCGCCCGGGAAGACGGTCAGCAGGGTCCGCGGGGCGTCGCCCTCGAGGCAGGGCGCGAGGCCGAGCGAGGCCGCGTCGCGGCCGAGGAGCCCGCTGGCCCCGCCGAGGAGGCGGGTCGCCGCGTGGTTGGCGAGGCGGAGGATCCCCTGCGCGTCGAAGGCGAGGACCGCGACGTCGATCTCCTCCATCACCTTGCGGAGGAGCGCGTCGGCTTCGAAGGCGCCGAGCCGCTGCTCGCGGAGGGTGTCGGCGAGCCCGTTGATCTCGCGGAGCACGCCCGCGAGCGCGTCGTCGTCGCCCTCCGGGACGCGGGCGCGGAGCGAGAAGTCCTCCTCGCGGAGGGCGGCGAGGAGGGCCGAGACCGTGTGCAGCGAGCGGGTCAAGCGGGCGTGGAGCGCCGCCGCGCCGCCGAGCCAGGCGACCACCGCGATCGCGCCGAGGGTCCAGCGCGCCTTGGCGCTGTGATCGTCGAGGAGGAGGAGCGCGAGGGCGATGATCAGCGCGGGCGCCCCGGCCGCGAGGGCGAGGAGCACCACCCGCACCTCGTGGCGATCACGCCACCTCATGGCTCGATCCCGTGGCGGGCCAGCCGGCGGTAGAGCGCGCTCCGCGAGAGGCCGAGGCGCTGAGCGGCCTCGCTGACGTTGTTGTTGGCGCGGGCGAGCGCCCGCACGATCAGGTAGCGCTCGGCCTCGTCGAGGGTCATCTCGTCGATCGCCGCCGCCCTCTCGCCGCCGCCGCCGCCCGGGCGCAGCACCAGGTCCTCCTCGCGGATCGCCGGGCCGACGGCGAGGAGGAGCGCGCGCTCGACCACGTGCTCGAGCTCGCGGACGTTGCCGGGCCAGCGGTGCTCGAGGAGCGCCTTCTCGGCCGCCGGCGTGAAGCCGACGACGGCCCCGCCGTAGCGCGGGGATCGGGTCCGCAGGAAGTGCTCGGCCAGCCGGAGGATGTCGTCGCGGCGCTCGCGGAGCGGCGGCAGGTGGATCTCGACGGTGTTGAGGCGGTAGAGCAGGTCCTCGCGGAAGCCGCCGCCGGCGGTCAGCTGCGCGAGCGGGGCGTTGGTCGCCGAGAGCACGCGGACGTCGACGCGGCGCACCTTCGACGAGCCGACCCGCTGGAGCTCGCCGGTCTGGAGCACCCGCAGGAGCCGGGCCTGCTGGGCCGCCGGCATGTTGGCGATCTCGTCGAGGAAGAGGGTGCCGCCGTCGGCGAGCTCGAAGCAGCCGAGGCGATCGGCGCGGGCGTCGGTGAAGGCGCCCTTGACGTGGCCGAAGAGCTCGCTCTCCATCACCCCCTCGCTGAGCGCGCCGGCGTTGACGGCGATGAAGGAGCGGTCGGCGCGGAGCGAGCGCGCGTGCAGCCAGCGGGCGATCACCTCCTTGCCGGTCCCGTGCTCGCCGGTGATCAGCACGCTCGCGTCGGCGGGGGCGACCCGCTCGAGGATCCGCAGCACCTGCTCCATCGCCCGCGAGCCGGCGATCAGCGGCGGGAGCTCGCCGCCGCCGGCGAGGCGCTCGTTCTCCTCGGCCAGCCGGCCGCTCCGCCGCTGCGCCCGCGCGAGCTCGATCTGGGCGCGGAGCGTCGCCAGGAGCCGCGCGTTGTCCCAGGGCTTCTGGATGTAGTCGCGGGCGCCGCGGCGCATCGCCTCGACCGCCCCGTCGACGCTGCTCCAGGCGGTCATCACCAGCACCGGCAGGGTCGCGTCGAGGGCCGCGAGCTGGGCGAGGAGGTCGAGGCCCTCGCGGCCGGAGGTCGTGTCGCGGGCGTAGTTGAGGTCGATCAGGATCGCGTCGAAGTCGTGGAGCTCGACCGCCGCCAGGATCTCCGCGGGCGAGCGGGCCTGGTGGAGCTGGTAGCCCTGGCCCTTGAGGAGGAGGCGGAGGGCCGCGAGCACGTCCGCCTGGTCGTCGGCGACGAGCACCCTCGCTGCTGGGATCGGACGGCTCATCTCTCGCGGGTTCGTCTCGGGACTATACGGCACCCGCTGGCGGGCGGGCACGGGGGGCTAGTCATGGCGGAGCGCGACCATCGGGTCGATGCGGGTGGCCCGGCGCGCGGGGATGTAGGTCGCCGCCGCGCCGATCGCCCCGAGGAGGAGGGCGACGCCGACGTAGGTCGCCGCGTCGGTCGCGTCGAGGATCCCCGGCACCAACGCCGAGACCGCGCGCGCGAGCCCGTAGGCGCCGATCACCCCGACGACGACGCCGGCGACGATGAGCCGGAGCCCCTGGCGGACGACGAGGCCGACGACCGCATGCGGCGGGGCGCCGAGGGCGATCCGCACCCCGAGCTCGTGGGTCCGCTGGACGACGACGTTGCTCATCACCGCGTAGAGGCCGACCGTCGCGAGCACCAGCGCGAGCGCGGCGAAGAGCCCGAGGAGGGCGCCGGTGTAGCGGCGGAGCATGAGCGAGCGATCGACGTGGGCCGAGTAGGGGCCGACGGCGAAGAGCGGCTGGCTCGGGTCGGCGGCGGCGACCGCCGCCCGCATCGGCTCGATCACGTCGTCGATCGCCCCGGTGAAGCGGACGACCACGTGGATGAAGAGGAGCCGGACCTGCTCCTGCGACGCCTCGGGGAGCTGGGCGAAGGCGTAGTAGATCTGGTAGGGGACCTTCTCCGCCGCGTCGGCGCCCGCGTTCTTCACGTGGCCGACGACGCCGATGATCTCGACGCTCGGGAGGCCGCTCAGCTTGTCGTGGATCCGCTGGCCGATCGGGTCCTGATCGGGGAAGAAGGCGTCGGCGAAGCGCTGGTCGACGATCAGCCCCGGCGGCGATCCGGCGACGTCCTGGGGCCCGAAGGTGCGGCCGGCGAGGAGCGGGACCTTGAGGGTCTCGATGAAGCCCGGGCTCACCAGGTAGGTCACCGCGGCGCGCGCGTTCTCGGGGGTCGCCTCGACCCCGGGCGGCCAGAATTGCTCGATCTGATCGGTGACCAGGGGCGCGGTCGCGGACCACCCGGCCGAGACGACGCCGGGGACCGCGAGGAAGTTGCGGCGGGCCTCCTCCCAGAATTGCATCGCCTCGGCGGGCCCGGCCTCGGGCGAGGGCGTCGCCGAGAGGCCGGCGAGCATCAGGTGCTCGGTGTCGAAGCCGAGATCGACCGCTTGGACCCGCTCGAGCCCGCGGATCGCAAGGACCGCGCCGACCAGGAGGGCGACCGCGAGCGCGACCTCGCCGACCACCAGGAGGCCGCGCGCGCGGAGGTGGGAGCCGCCCGGCGACGCGCGGTGGTCGGACTCCTTGAGCGCCTGCGCGAGGTCCTGCCGCGACGCGTAGAGGGCGGGCCAGAGCCCGAAGAGGAGGCCGGTGCCGACGGCGACCGCGAGCGTGTAGAGGAGCACCGGCTCGTTGATCGTCATCGGCCCGCCGAAGCCGCCGAGGGTGCGGGGCCCGAAGGCGCCGATCAGGTCGACGCCCCAGAGCGCGAGGAGGAGCCCCGCGCCCGCGCCGATCATCGCCAGGAGCACGCTCTCGACCAGGAGCTGCCGGATCAGCCGCCAGCGGCCCGAGCCCAGCGCCGCCCGGATCCGCATCTCCTTCTCGCGGGTCATCGCCCGCTCGAGCATCAGGTTGGCGACGTTGGCCGCGGCGATGAGGAGCACGCAGGTGACCGCGGCGAGGAGGAGGAGGAGCCCGCCGCGCAGCGGCTCGGCGATCTCGTCCTGGAGGGGGCGGAGGAGGGGGCGGGTGTCGGCGTACTCCCTCGGGAAGCGCCGCGCGAGGCCGTCGCCGATCGCCTGGAGATCGGCCCGCGCCTGGCCCTCGCTGACGCCGTCCTTGAGGCGGCCGAGCATGTAGATCTCGGGGCGCGCCGCCCGGTCGCGGAAGGTCGGCTCGTCGGCGCGCGCCCCCAGCGGGACCACGAGCTCGCAGGGGAAGAGCGACTTGTAGCTCTGCGGCAGGACGCCGATGATCGAGTGCTCGACGCCGTCGAGGGCGAGGCGCTGGCCGACGATCTCCGGGTCGGAGGCGAAGCGGCGGGCCCAGAAGCCGTGGGTGAGGAGGGCCACCCGCGCGCCGTTGGCCGCGTCCTCCTCGGGGAGGAAGCCGCGGCCGATCGCCGGCTCGACGCCGAGGGCCGGCAGGAGGTCGTGGGAGTAGGTCTCGACCATCACCTGCTCGGGGTTCCCCTTGCCGGTGACGGTCGTGATCACCAGCCCCATCGCCCCGAGCGTCTCGAAGGTCGTGTTCTCCGCCCTGTAGTCGAGGTAGTTGGGGTAGGGCACCGCCATCCGCTCGACGTCGGGCTGGCTCTCGAGCACCACCATCAGCTCGTCGGGCTCGTCGTAGGGCAGGGGCCGCAGGAGGCTCGCGTGGACGGCGGTGAAGATCGAGGTGTTGAGGCCGATCGCCAGGGCGAGCGTGAAGATCGCGACCAGCGTGGTCCGCGGGCTCTTGGCGAGCATCCGCAGGGAGAAGCGGAGATCCCTAGCGAGCGCTCGCATGGGCGTCCTCCTCGACCACGCGGCCGTCAAAGAGGTGGATCGTCCGCTCGGCCTGGCGGGCGTACTCGGGGTTGTGGGTGACGATCACGATCGTCGCGCCGGCGCGGTGGCGCTGGCGGAGGAGCTCCATCACCGCGTCGCCGTTCTTCGAATCGAGGTTGCCGGTCGGCTCGTCGGCGAGGAGGATCGGCGGCTCGCCGGCGACCGCCCGGGCGACCGCGACCCGCTGCTGCTGGCCGCCCGAGAGCTGGGAGGGGAGGTGGCGCCCGCGGTGGGCCATGCCGACCTCCTCGAGCGCGGCCGCGACCCGGCGGCGGCGCTCGGCCGCCGGCATCGCCCGGTAGGTGAGGGGGAGCTCGACGTTCTCGGCGACCGTCAGATCGCCGATCAGGTTGAAGCTCTGGAAGACGAAGCCGATCTGCTCGCTCCGCATCCGCGCGCGGGCGGCCGCCGAGAGGCCCGAGGCGGTCGCGCCGTCGAGGCGGTAGGTGCCCGCGCTCGGGGTGTCGAGGAGGCCGATCAGCGAGAGGAGCGTGGTCTTCCCCGACCCCGAGGGGCCGGCGATGCACACGTACTCGCCGCGCGGGATCTCGAGGTGGACGTCGGCGACCGCGTGGGTCTCGAGCTCGTCGGTGTAGAAGACCTTCGAGAGCCCCTCGAGGCGGATCATCGGGCGCTTGTCGGTGGTCGGTGGGTGCATCGCGGCGCGACTCCTTCTCGCTATTCGAGCCTGATCCGGTCGACGTCGTCGGCCTTGGACATGTCGGACAAGATGACGCGGTCCCCCTCGCGGAGGCCGGCGACGACCTCGACGGTGCTCGCCGAGAGCCGGCCGAGGTGGACGTTGGTGCGGGTGGCGTGGAGGCCGTCGTCGTCCTCGCGGAAGAGGCCCATCGCCGCGCCCGGCTGGACGAAGGCGGGCTGGCGGACGAAGAGCACGTCGGCGAGGCGCTCGATCTCGACGGTGCCGGCGATGTTGAGGTCGGGGCGGGCGCCCCGGGGCAGCGGGCCGTCGAGGCGCACGTCGATGGTGACGGTCCCCTTCGACGCCGCCGGATCGATCCGCACGACCTCGCCGTCGACGATCCCGTCGCGGGTGTCGACGCGGGCCCGCAGGCCGAGGGCGACGTCCTTGATCTGGGTCTCGGGGATCGCCAGGCGGGCCTTGAGGCGATCGGGGCGGGCGATCTTGGCCAGGAGCGCGCCGGGGCTGACCCACTGCCCGACCTCGAGGGGGAGCTCCTGGATCACCCCGGCCGCGCCGGCGCGCACGCGGAGCGCGGCGAGCTGCTCCTGGCGAAAGGCCGCGATCGCCCGCAGGCGCCGGAGCTCCTCGCTCTGGGCGGCGAGCCGCTCCTTCGCGCCGTCGCCGAGCGTCGCCAGCCGGCGCTCGCCGAGATCGACGCGGCGGTCGAGCGCCTCGATCTGCGCCTTCGCGGCCTGGCTCTCGTCGACCGAGACGTAGCCGCGCTCGCCGAGGGCCGCGTCGCTGTCGGCCCGGCGCCGGGCGGTCGCCTCCTGGCCGCGGAGCGCCGCCAGCGAGTCCTCGAGCGCGAGCGCGTCGCCGCGGAGGGTCGAGCGCGCGTTGGCGAGGGCGGTCCGCGCGGCCGCCACCGCCCGCTCCGCCTCGAGCGCCTGGACCTCGAGCTCCGGGTTGCGCAGCTCGAGGAGCACGGTGTCGGCGTCGACCGTCGCCCCCGGGCGCACGAAGATCGCCTCGACGCGGGCCGCCGAGAGGGCGGTGACCCACTGGAGCTGCTCGGGCACCAGCTTGCCGTTGCCCTGGACCTCGCGGACCATCTCGCCGCGCTCGACCACGCCGAACCAGAGGCCGGCGCGGGTGAAGGTCGGCGGCGCCGCGCGGAGCTGGCCGATCGCCGCCGTCGCCAGGGCGAGCGTCAGGGCGACCGCGACGGCGGCCGCGAGCGCGAGCCGGTGGCGGCGGAGGGGGCCGCGGCGCTGGCGAGGGCGATCCATGCCCCCCTCGAGAGCAATCGCCGGGCCATCAACAATTCCGCGGGGTTGGCGGGCCGCGCGGCGCGGGAGTGTTCGCTTCCGGCGGCGGGCGTCCCAGATCCGGACACTCCGCGGCGCGCGCACGCGGGAGCCCGTGAAGCTCCCGAGGGCGCCGCGCTCGAGCGCTGCGCGTGCGAGTGCCCGGAGGCGATCGACGACGCCGCGCCGACGCCGACGACCGGCCCGATCGACGACTCGGCCGCGACCACGCGGAGGTCCGCGGGACCCTCGTTTGCGAGCCGCGCGGGCGCCTCGCGGGCGCGAGCGCGGGCGCGATCGACAGGGGCTACGTGGTCGCTCCGCGCGCGCTGACCGGCGCCGGTGGCGGTTGATCTTCTGTGGTATGCACGGGGCGATGAAGACGCGAGCGCTCGGCGTTTCCACGGGGATCTCGGTGTCGGCGATCGGCCTCGGCTGCATGCCGCTCTCGCTCGAGGGGAGGCCGTCGAAGCGCGAGGCGATCCGGGTGCTCCACGCCGCCTTCGAGGCCGGGGTCAGCCTCGTCGACACCGCCGACGTCTACTGCATCGACGACAACGACATCGGCCACAACGAGCGGCTGATCGCCGCGGCCCTGGCGAAGTGGCCGGGGCGCGCCAAGATCACGGTGGCGACCAAGGGCGGGCTGGTGCGGCCGGGCGGCGCCTGGATCTGCCGCGGCAACCCCCGCCACCTCCGGGCGGCCTGCGAGGCCTCGCTGAAGGCGCTCGGCGTCGACGCGATCACCCTCTACCAGCTCCACGCGCCCGACGACGACGTGCCCCTCGAGGAGAGCGTCGGGGCCCTCGCCGACCTCCGTCGCGAGGGCAAGATCCAGCACATCGGCCTGAGCAACGTCGGCCTCGCCGAGCTCCGGCGGGCGCGGGCGATGGCGCCGATCGTCAGCGTCCAGAACCGCCTCTCGATCTTCGACCGCCAGGATCTCCGGAGCGGCCTCGTCGACGCCTGCGCCGCCGAGGGCCTCGCCTACCTCGCCTACGGCCCGGTCGGCGGGATGAAGGGCAAGGTGCGGACCGCCCAGGACGGGCTCCTCCGCGAGCTCGCCGAGGCCCGCGGGGTCTCGACCTTCCGGATCGCGCTCGCCTGGCTCCTCGAGCGCTCGCCGTCGATCATCCCGATCCCGGGGGCGACCCGGGCGGCGTCGATCGTCGACTCGGCGGCGGCGGCCGACCTCGAGCTCACCGGCGACGAGCGGGCTCGACTCGACGCGGCCTTTCCGGTCGAGGTCTAGCGGGTGATCGCCCCGACGAAGAGCGTCACCGGGATCCCGCCGTTGCGAAAGTGGAGCCGGGGCGCGAGCGTGAGGCCGGTGGCGGCCGCGAGGCTCGGATCGGGGACGAGGAGCGCGAGGCGCCAGCGGAGGCCGGGGCCGGCGAAGCGCTCGCGGAGGCGCGCGCCGAGGGCGGCGTAGATCGCCGGCAGGCGGCGGCGCTCGGCGATCCGCACCCCGTAGGGCGGGTTGGTGATCACCAGGCCGCGCTCGCCGGGAGGCGCGGCCTCGCGGAGCTCGGCCTGGCGGATCGTCAACCAGGCGCGGACGCCGGCCCGCTCGGCGTTGGCCTCGGTCGCGGCGATCGCCCCGGGGTCGCGGTCGCTGGCGACGATCGGCGCGGGCGGTGCCACGCGCGGGCGGGCGGCGAGCTCGGCCCGCACCGCGTCGACCAGCGCCCGATCGATCGACGGCCAGCCCTCGCAGGCGAAGGCGCGAGCGAGCCCGGGTGGCGTCCGCGAGGCGAGGAGGGCGGCCTCGATCGCCAGGGTCCCCGAGCCGCACATCGGATCGACGATCGCCTCGGCCTCGCCTTCGCCTTCGCCTTCGCTCGACGGGTCGACGCTCGCCAGCAGGAGCGCCGCCGCCAGGCCCTCGCGGAGCGGCGCCTTGGCGGTCGCCAGGCGGTAGCCGCGGCGGTGGAGGGCCTCGCCCGAGGCGTCGACGCTGAGCGTGCACTGATCGCGGACGATCCGGGCGATCACCCGGGCGGCCTCGGGGGGCGCGTCCTCCTCGCGGCAGAGCGGCGCGGGGGCGCCGAGGCGCTCGCCGATCCCGCGGGCGATCCGCTCGGCGATCCCGCCGGTGTGGTAGAGGCGGGAGCGCTCGGCGCTCGCGCGGACGACGAGCGGCTGGCCGGGCCGCAGGAGGCCCTCCCACGCGAGCCGGCCGGCGCGGCGGTGGAGCTCGGCGAACGACGCCGCGCGGAAGCTCGCGAGCCGGGCGAGGATCCGGGTCGCCGTCCGGAGCTTGAGGCTCAGACGGAGGAGGTCGCGGTCGCTCGCTTCGACCTCGATCCCGCCCCCCTGCGCGCGGAGCTCGGCCGCGCCGCCGAGGAGGCCGCGGAGCTCACCCTCGACGATCGCCTCGAGGCCCGGCGCGCAGACGACGAAGAGCTCGCGGCGCTCGCTCGCTTGGGATCGGCTCATCGGTGACGGGAACGTAACAGGGAGGACGCGTCTGCGGGCGCCCCAGCGTCCGCCCCAGCGCGTGCGCGCGGCGTGATCACCGCGACACCGGACCCTCGCTCGGGCTAGACGGCGCGCCCCCCTCTGGCATCATGCCCGCATGTCCACCCTCAGCCAGCGACGCGCGAAGATCGTCTGCACCATCGGCCCCGCCTCCAACACCGCGGAGGCGATCGGTGAGCTGATCGACGCCGGCATGAACGTCGCTCGCCTCAACTTCTCCCACGGGACTCACCAGGACCACGAGCACGTCTTCCGGGCGATCCGTCAGGAGTCGTCGGCCCGCGACATCGCCGTGGCGATCCTCGCCGACCTCCAGGGCCCGAAGATCCGGGTCGGCCAGATCCCCAAGCCGGGGATCGACCTGGTCGCCGGCGACACCCTGGTCCTCAGCGTCGACCCGAGCACCGAGTGCGGCCCCGGCCGGGTGTCGATCGACTACCCCAAGCTCGCCAGCGAGGCGACCCCCGGCGACCGGATCCTGATGGACGACGGCAACCTCGAGGTCCGGGTCAAGGCGATCGAGGGCGACGACATCATCACCACGGTGGTCTTCGGCGGCCGCCTCAGCGCCCGCAAGGGGGTCAACCTCCCCGGGGTCAAGCTCTCGATCTCGGCGATGTCCGACAAGGACCGCGAGGACCTCGCCTTCGCCCTCGACCTCGGCGTCGACGCGGTCGCGCTCTCCTTCGTCCGCTCGGCCGCCGACATCCTCGAGGCCCGGGCGCTGATGGAGCAGTACGGCCGGGTGGTGCCGATCATCGCCAAGATCGAGAAGCCGGAGGCGGTCGCCAACCTCGGCGAGATCCTCCAGGTCTCCAACGGGATCATGGTCGCCCGCGGCGACCTCGGGGTCGAGATGGGGCCGGAGGAGGTCCCGCTGATCCAGAAGCAGGCGATCGAGGCGGCCAACAGCCACGGCAAGCTGGTGATCACCGCGACCCAGATGCTCGACTCGATGATCCGCAACCCGCGGCCGACCCGCGCCGAGGCCTCGGACGTCGCCAACGCGGTCCTCGACGGCTCCGACGCGGTCATGCTCTCGGGCGAGACCGCCTCGGGCGCCTTCCCGGTCCAGGCGGTGCGGACGATGGACAAGATCATCCGCTCGACCGAGCGCGGCGAGGAGTACTGGCGCGACCCGCCGGAGGACCTCGCCCTCGGCCACACCACCAACACGATCGCCCGGGCCGCGGTCGCCTGCTCGAAGAGCCTGCCGGAGACCAAGGCGATCATCACCTACACCGGCTCCGGCGGGATCGCCCGCCTGGTCTCGGACTACCGCCCGCGGGTGCCGATCCTCGCGCTCACCCCGAACGCGGCGACCTTCCAGAGCCTGGCGCTCTACTGGGGGGTGACCCCGGTCCTCTTCCAGCAGTCGAGCACCGACGGCGGGTCGATCTTCATCGACATCGACAAGGTGATCCTCCGGCGCCAGCTCCTCCGGCGGGGGGACCGGGTGGTGATCACCTTCGGCTACCCCCTCAAGGCCCACCGCTCTGTGAATTTGCTCAAGCTCCACGAGATCGGAGAAAGCTTGCCTTCCCGTCCGACCCCGTGATACACACCCTGCCCCGAGGCCAAACCGCCCACACACACGCGAAGGTGGTGGAATTGGTAGACACGCTAGACTAAGGATCTAGTGGCGCGAGCTGTGAGGGTTCGAGTCCCTCCCTTCGCAAAATCGAGAGGGCGCTCCCATCAGGGGGCGCCCTCTCGGCTTTTCTGGCCCCGGGGCGCCCTGGAGTCCCTGGAGGGGTCTCGCGGGCCCCGGGGCTGCGGTCCGAGCGCATCCCGCCTGCACCGGGCCCCGCGCGCTCCGCGTGCACACGAACGCCGACCAGGCGGCCGACGACGGCGCGGAGACCGGCCTGCGTCGGCCGCTGGTCCGGGCCGCGGAGCAGGCGCAGAGGCCGCGTCAGCGCCCGGCTCGGGGGCCGCAGGGGCCGGCCCGCGGTCCTTCGGCTATCATCCGGCGCCGGTGGGGAGCGTCCGAGACTCGGCGACCCCGAGGCCCAGCCCGGCGCAGGCCTCGACGGTCGCCACCTTCTACGCCGTGGTCTTCCTCGTCGGCTTCTTCTGGCACGGGGCCGCCCAGGAGACCAACGACGTCTGGCGGGTCGACCCGGAGCAGGGGCTCGTGGCCCTCCTCTGGACCCCCCTCATCGGGGTCGGCTTCGGCCTCGCGGTGGTCAAGGGCTTCCGCGCCCTCGAGGCGCGGATGAGCTGGCTGCCGGCGCTCCACCGCGAGTTCCGCGACCTCCTCGGCGAGCCGACGATCCGCGAGCTCCTGGTGCTCGCCTTCGCCTCGTCGATCGGCGAGGAGGTGCTCTTCCGGGGGGCGATGCTCGACGCCTGGGGCCCCTGGATCTCGTCGCTGGTCTTCGCCGCCCTCCACGTCGGCCCGAAGCGCGAGCTCTGGCCCTGGACCCTCTCGTCGCTCCTCCTCGGCCTCTGCCTCGCGGCCCTCACGCTCTGGACCGGCAACCTCGGGGCCGCGGTCGCGGCCCACTTCGTGATCAACCTCCTGAACCTCTACTACATCACCCGGAGGCCGCCGCTGGTGGTCCCGCGGCCGCGGGAAAGCGCTTCGCCGCCGCCGGGCGGGGCGCTATAGATCGGCCCCATGAGCGCCGATCAGCATCCGATCCGCCGCGTCGCCGTCCTCGGCGCCGGGACCATGGGCCACGGGATCGCCCACGTCTGCGCCGCCGCCGGCGTCGACACCCGCCTCTTTGACGTCCGCCAGGAGCTGGTCGACCAGGGCCTGGCGAAGATCCGGGCGAACCTGCAGAAGGGCGTCGAGAAGGGCAAGGTCAGCGCCGACGCCCGCGACATGGCCCTCGCCAACCTCAGCGGCTCGGTCGAGTTCGAGGCGGCGGTGAGCGGGGTCGACATGGTGATCGAGGCGGTCCCCGAGCGCCTCGAGCTCAAGCAGCGCCTCTTCGCCCACGCCGCCAGCCTGGTCGAGGGCGACGCGATCCTGGCGACCAACACCTCGTCGCTCTCGATCGACGCGATCGCGGCCGCGGTCCCGGGCCCCGACCGGGTGATCGGCACCCACTTCTTCAACCCGGTGCACATCATGAAGCTCCTCGAGATCGTCGTCGGCTCGGCGACCTCGCAGTCGGTGCTCGACCGGGTCCTGAACCTCGGCGGCCGCCTCGGCAAGGAGTGCATCACGGTCAAGGACTCGCCCGGCTTCGCTACCAGCCGCCTCGGCCTGGTGATCGGCCTCGAGGCGATCCGGATGGTCGAGGAGGGGGTCGCCTCGCCGGAGGACATCGACAAGGCGATGTGCCTGGGCTACGGCTTCCCGATGGGCCCGCTGCGGCTCACCGACCTCGTCGGCCTCGACGTCCGCCTCTCGATCGCCGAGTACCTCAGCGAGCACCTGAAGGACGGCGCCCACTTCAAGCCGCCGAAGCTCCTGCGGGAGATGGTCGCGGCCGGCAAGCTCGGCAAGAAGAGCGGGCAGGGCTTCTACACCTGGTAGGGGCGCGGGCGGGCGGACGCCCTCGTCGGCCGCGGGCTGCAACGGTCGGCGATGACGGCCGACCTCGGTCGCATGTCCAAGCCCGCCATCCTCCGCCCCCTCGCGCGCTCGTCCGCGCGTCTCGTCGCGCTCCTCGGCCTCGTCGCCCTCGCCCTCCCGGGGTGCGGGCGCGAGATCTGGGAGCCCTGCTCGTCCTCGTCGGATTGCCGGATGGGCCTCCAGTGCACGGGTGGCGTCTGCTACTCGCAGGAGGCGGCGATGGAGCAGTCGGTGGCGATCAACGGGATGATCCTGCGGTCGATGGAGGTCTCGCAGCAGATCTACGCCGGCAAGACCCCGACCCGGGCGGAGTGCGAGGCGATCGCGGTCGACCCCAAGTCCCTCTACCCCGGCCGTACGGAGTACAGCCAGAGCATGCGGCAGATCTTCGAGGTCGCGCAGGAGCAGATGGTCGCCGGCTGCATGGCGGCCGTCGAGGACGAGGGCGCTCGCCAGCGGCCGCGCGACCAGTGCGACGCCTTCGCCGACAAGGTCGTCGAGCTGACGGTGCAGGGCGAGGAGGGGGCGTCCGCCGAGATGGCCCGGTCGATGATCGAGGCGATGCGGCCCGAGATGGTCAAGGAGTGCCGCGAGAAGGGCTCGCCGGCGGAGATCGAGTGCGCCCTGCGGGCCCAGAGCCTCGACGAGCTCGAGCGCTGCGGGTCCTAGGTGGTCCGGGGATGGCGTGGCCTGTCGGCGCAGAGCCTCACGGCGGCCAAGAGAGAACGGCGATCCAGGGGCGCGGGCGCCGGGCTCCTGCCTCGTCGGCCGCCGGAGAGCCGCGCGTCATTGCGGCGTGATAGCCTGGCCTCGGAGGATCGCCATGCCCCGGAGCGCCCGTCTCTGTCGCCGATACGTCGCCCTGCTCGCCCTCGTGATCGCCGGCTGCGGCGACGACAAGGGGGCCACCAGCGACGCGAGCTCCGACACCGCCGCGTCGATGAGCGCGAGCGCCAGCGCGTCGACGTCGACCGCCTCGAGCGCCAGCGCGGGGTCGACGAGCGTCGGCACCAGCGACGGGAGCGGGTCGAGCGGTGGCGGCAGCGGCTCCGCGGGGTCGACCGGCGGATCGACGAGCGCGGGCAGCACGAGCGCCGCGAGCGGCTCGAGCACGGGCGGCTCGAGCACCGGCGGCTGCGGCGATTGCGGCAACCCCGAGTACATCTGCTGCGGCGAGTGCATCGATCCCCGCAATGACCCGACGAATTGCGGCGACTGCGGGGTCGTTTGCGCCGACCCGACCCCCTTCTGCGGCGGCGGCAAGTGCCAGGCGACGCCCTGCGAGGCGGTGTGCAACGACGCCAAGTCGTGCTGCGGGGGCCAGTGTTGCGAGGCGGGGACGATCTGCTGCGAGATCAACGGCCCGGTCGAGGCCGGCCCCGCCTGCGTGCCGCCGACCGAGAGCGGCACCTGCCCGGCCGGGTGCTCGCCGCTCTGCCAGTGCGCGGCCCCGGACACGCCGATCGCCACGCCGAGCGGCGAGCGGCCGATCGCCGCGCTCCGGGTCGGTGACCTGGTCTATTCGGTCGACGGCGCCCAGACGGTCGCGGTGCCGATCGCCGAGGTGCAGCGGACGCCGGTCGAGGATCACCGGGTGGTCCGGGTGCTCCTCGACGACGGCGCGGTGATGATGATCAGCGGCTCGCACCCGCTCGCCGACGGGCGCACCTTCGCCGCGCTGCGGGCCGGCGATCGCCTCGGCGAGCGCCGGGTCGCCGAGGTCGGGCTCGTCGCCTATCCCCACCCGGCGACCCACGACATCCTCCCGGCGTCGTCGACCGGGGTCTACTTCGTCCACGGCGTCGAGGTCGGCAGCACGATCCGCCCGCCGGCGATCGCCCGGGCGTCGTCGCGCTAGCGGTCGCCGCGCTTCAGTGCCAGAGCGTCGTCTGCGAGGCGACCGCGAGGCTCCCCTTGCTCGGGTTGTAGGCCCGCACCTGGACCGACGAGGTCCCGCTCTTCTTGGCGATGATCACGTCGCGCGAGACCCCGCCGTGGGCGATCGTCCCGGCGCTCACCACCTGGATCCCGCTGCCCTTGAGGACGCGGGCGCGGGCGCGGTCTCGGAGCTCGCGTCGCCCTCGCGCCCGCGTCGTCGCCGCGATCGGCGGCCTCGGGTGCCGCGCTCCCGACGACCCGCCGAGGGAGGTGAGCGCCCCATCATTCAACGTGTCCACTCGAATCACGACTCCTGGCGTCGCGCGCTCCCCCGAGACCTCTCGGTGGATCGCGCGGCAACCTTTGGTTCAACACGACCGCCCGCAATTCGTCCGCTCACCGCGCTCGAAGGCGGCGCATGAGCGCCGACGCGCGTCCCCTCGCCGCGCGGAGGCGCCGAGCACGACGCTTCGCCGGCCTGCGGGTCGGCGATCGCCTGGTCGACGTCGCGTGACTCGTCGGCGACGCCATCCTGCTGGAGTCGTGGGCCCGGCCGAACCCCGGGCACGCCCGGGCGCCCGATGCCGTTGTCGCCAGAACGAATCGTATGCTCGACGCGACTTCGTTGTGGCTTCGCGGCTTCGAACGCCCGTGACGCACCCGGGGCCTCGCGGGGGATCTCAGCTCCAGGAGCGGCTCGCGGCTCCTGGGCGGGTCGCGCAGCGACGCCCGGCGGGCGCCGCCGCGCCGGGTCCTACGGGCACTCGGCCGCGCAGACCGTGTGGTCGACGAACTGGTTGAAGCAGCACTTGTTGAGATCGCCGGTGCACTCGTTGCACGGGCAGGTGTTGCACGCCGGGATCTTGAAGTTCTCGCAGTTGCCGTCGACGCAGATCTCGTCGTTCTTGCAGGTCTTCCCGCACTCGCCGCAGTTGAGCGGATCGTTCTTGAAGTTGGTGCAGGTGTCGCCGCACTTGTTCGGGATGTTGCCGCCGCACTGGTTGATGCACTGGCCGCCGCCGCAGAGCTGGTTGCCGCAGTCGTTCCCGCACTGCCCGCAGTTGTTCGGGTCGATCTTCGTGTAGGTGCACTGGCCCTGGCAGAGCTCGAGGCCCGGCTTGCACTGGCAGTCGCCGCCGCCGCAGACCTCGAAGTTCTGGTCGCATTGGTTGCCGCACTGGCCGCAGTTGTTCGGGTCGTTCTGGGTGTCGACGCAGTTGCCCTGGCACTCCATCTGGCCCATCGGACACTGGCACTGGCCGTTGACGCACTGGCCCTGGCCGCAGTCGTTGCCGCACTGGCCGCAGTTGTTCGGATCCGTCTGGGCGTCGACGCACTGGCCCTGGCAGGCGAGGAGGTCGCCGTCACAGACGCACTGGCCGTTCATGCAGGACTCGCCGCCGCCGCAGGCCTCGCCGCAGCCCCCGCAGTTGAGCGGATCGGTCGCCGCGTTCGCGCAGTCCTGACCGCACTTGATCGTCCCCATCGGGCACATGGCGACGCAGGAGCCGGCCGCGCAGACCTCATTCTGTCCGCATTGATTATTGCAGGCGCCGCAGTGGTCGGCGTTGGAGTCGAGGCTGACGCAGTCGACGCCGCAGAGGTCGGCGCCCATCGGGCAGTCCTGCACGCAGTTGCCGGCGATGCAGCTCTCGTCGAAATTGCAGTCGTTGCCGCAGCCGCCGCAGTTGTTCGGGTCGGCCGACACGTCGATGCACTGATCGCCGCAGAGGACGAGCCCGGGGTCGCAGACGCCGGACGGGACGCACTGGCCCTGTGAGCAGATGTTGCCGATGTCGCAGGCGATGGCACAGTCGCCGCAGTGGTCGGCGTCGCTCAGGAGGTCGACGCAGGCCTCGCCGCAGAGGGTCTCGCTCGGCGTGCAGAGGGGGCCGGTGGTGCTGGTGGTCGCGTCGGTCGTGCTCGTGCTCGTGGAGGTCCCGCTGGCGCTGGCGCTCGCGCTTCCGCTCGCGTCGGTGGCCGAGGCCGAGGCCGAGGCCGAGCTCCCGGTCTCGGACGAGGCGGTGGTGCCGGAGCCCGTCGCGGTGTCGGTCCCTGTGCCGCCGACGGTGCCGGTGGGGTCGTCGCCGCTACAGGCGCCGAGGACGAGGGTGAGAAGGACACTAGGAATCCACTTGAGTCGGGCGATATGCATGACAAGCTCCTGGGGCGCGCGCTTGGGGCCCAGAGAGTGAGTGCGTGGATTCTTGAAATTCGAACAATGAATTATCGCCGCTCGAAATGGCGCGTCCGATGATGTGATTGTTTGTCGTACATGGAATCGCGGGCGGCGTGAGGAGTCCACGTCCACGTCCACGCGGTCGCGGAGGCGCGGGCTGACGTCGCGTCAGCCCCGCCTCCACCGCCTCCGTCGGGCGAGCACGGGGTCGGCGGCGACGCAGGGGCGAGCGCCGGGTCGAGGGGCCGGCGCTCCAGAAAGGCAGTGGACGACGGGGGGGCGGGCTCTCACGCTGGGACGGAGGTCGATCTCGTAGTGCTGTGATTCTCGCCGGTGGCGACAAATCGACCGACCCGGGGCGACGTGGGTTGGTATGATGATTGCGCCTCGCCCCAGCGTGCTGTCCTCAATCGCTATTGGCGCTCCCAGGCGGGGGGCTCCAGATCACGGGCGGGAACTCGGGTCCGCAGGCGACGAGCGCCAGGCTGAGGGCGAGCGCTGGGGCGCGCATCGCCAGGAGTGTGCCGACCTCGGCGGCCCCGCGCCAGCCCCGACGGGATCCTGTACGCTCCCGTCATGCGCGTCTACATCTCGATCGACATGGAGGGGGTCGCCGGGGTCGTCCACGCCGACCAGTGCCGGCGCGGCGCCGACGACTACCCGGCCGCCTGCGCGCTGATGACCGGCGAGGCCGACGCGGCGGCGAAGGGGGCCTTCGACGCGGGCGCCGAGGTGGTGCTGATCAACGACTCGCACGGCGACATGCGCAACCTCGACCTGGGGCGCCTCGACCCGCGGGTGGAGGTCCTCTCCGGGAGCCTCAAGCGCTTCAGCATGGCCGAGGGGCTCGACGGCGGCGGCTTCGATCTCGCGCTCTTCATCGGCTACCACGCCGGCGCGGGCACTCAGCGGGCGATCCTCGATCACACCTACCGGAGCACGGTCGCCTACGCGGTCCGCGTCAACGGCCGGCCGATCAACGAGGCGGCCCTCAACGCGCTGGTGGCCGGGGCCGCGGGGACGCCGGTGGGCCTGGTCAGCGGCGACGAGACGACCTGCGCGCAGTGCCGGGCGCTCCTCGGCGAGGTCGACACGGTCGCGGTCAAGTCGGCCGTGGGGCGCCTCGCCGCCCGCTCGCTCCACCCCGAGCGCGCCCGCGCGCAGATCCGCGCGGCCGCGGCGAAGGCGGTGCGGGAGCGCTACCGCTTCCGACCCTTCCACATCGACCCGCCCTATTCCCTCGAGATCGACACGGTCACCACGGCGATGGCCGACGCCGGCGCGCTGATGCCCGGGGCCCTGCGCAGCGGCGATCGGACCCTGCGCTTCGACGCCGGCGACGTCCAGACCCTCTTTCGGGCGCTCCTCGCCCTCCTGCGGCTCGCCGGCACCGGGGTTTGAGGGTCGATTCGCGGTCCTGGGCGTCCCCCGATTCGCGGTCCTCGCGTACGACTATTCGTCGTTGCCGAGGGGTCGCGTCGCCGACCGCCCCGCGAGGCCGAGGACCATGAGCCCCATGCCCGTATAGCCGAGGTACTCCGGGGCCTCGCTCGGGATGCTCCGGACGAGATCGGAGTCGTAGCTGAGCATCGGCAGGATGAAGCCGATCAGGAGGAGAGCGGCGCCGAGGAAGAGCACGAAGGTGAAGAGGTCGCGCATCGGGTGACTATGCGGGCAGGCGAGCGGGGCTGACAAGGGACACGCGGCGAATGCCCCGACCGGAGCGCGAAAGGGAGCGATGCCTGGTCGAGGCGCCGCTGCCGTGACTCGGGAATGTCGATCGATTCTCGCCGGCTCCTCCCTTCACGGGCCGACGCCAGCGCCCTTCGCGAGCTCCGGCGAGAGACCCTCGACGCCGAGCCATGATTTCGCGGAGGTGAGCTGGGCGACGCTGATCGTCGCCCCGTGGAGCTGGCAGCCGCTCAGGTCGGAGCCGCTGAGGCTCGCGCCGCGGAGGTCGGCGCCGCGGAGGTCGGCGCCGCGGAGGTCGGCCGCGGCGATGCTGGCGCCACGGAGGTCGGCGCCCTGGAGGTCGGCGCCCTGGAGATCCGCGTAGTCGAGGTCGGCGCCCGTCAAGTTGGCGCCGCGCAGCGTGGCCTGGCTGAGCTTGGCCATGGTCGCCTCGGCCCGGGTCAGGTCGGCGCCGCTCAGGTTGGTGCCGACGACGCTGCAGCGGTCGAGCCGGAGGGAAGGGAGGGCGAAGCCCGCGAGGTCGAGGCCGTCGAGGTGGCAGGTGCCGCTCTCGTCCAACCAGAGGATCGCCTCCTCGCGGGCGCTCCGTTCGGCGCCGGGGTCGTGGGCGAGGGCGACCATCGCCTCGAAGTGGCGGCTGAGCTCGCGCTCCTCCCGGTCCTCACGCATGTGCGCGCCCTCGCGGGCGAGGGCGGCGGCGCCGAGGAGCGCGGCGACGAGCACCACGGCCCAGCGCGCGCCGTGGAGCGGTCGCCCGTCGTCGCCGGTGGGCGGTGCGGTGCGCCAGTAGAGCAGGCCCGCGAGGGCCGTCAGCACGGCGCCGGGGATCAGCACGACGGCGTACTCGTCCATGCTCAGCGCGCCATAGCCGTCGCCGACGACGTTGAGGAGGAGGCTGGCGAGCGCGAGCGCCTGGGTGACGACGCCAGGTCGCTTGCGGTAGGCGACGACCAGGGCCAACGCGACGAGCGCGCCCGCGAGGCTCAGGGCGCCGATGGCAAGCACCGCGCCGGCGATCGCTGCGCGGACCATGCCCTCCATGCCGTCGCGGGCCTGGGCCTGGGCGAGCGCGGGCGCGAGGCCGACGAGGCTCGCTACGAGCGGTCGAGCCAGTCGCTCGGTCGCGGTGGCGGGCCGCTGACGACGTGCGCGGGCGCGGGCGCGTGCGCGCAAGGAGCCAGCGGAGGGCGACGTCACGGACACGAGTATCGGGCGCGGCGATCAACCCAGCAAGGTGCTCCGGAGTGGGCGAGAGCGAGGGCGAGGGCGCTCGTCGCGGGCCTTGATTTGGAGGGCCGACACGCGCCGACGAACGCCAAGCGATCAGACGAACACGAAGCGATCAATGGATCGCTGGACGCGACGCTAGGACGCCGCGTCGCCGCGCTCGCGCGCCCAGCGGGCGAAGCCCGCGAGCCCCGGGATCTGGTAGCTCCAAAACCCCTCGATCGCCTCCCGGAGCGCGCCCTCGTCGGCGTGGGCGGCGAGGGTCGCCGCGAGGAGGCGGCGGGTGTTCTCGAAGATCTGCCGGAGCACGAAGCGGGCCGGCGGGGCGATCTCGAGCCCCGGCGCGGCGGCCTTCAGCTGGGCGAGGGTCGCGTCGTGGAGGAGCTCGACGAAGCGCTCGCCGTAGCGCGCGTACGCGGTCCCCTCGGCGCGGTCGAGGAGGATCACGACGGCGAGGCGGGCCTCGATCCAGAAGGTGAGCATCTCGTCGGCGCCCGAGTCAGTCGCCGGCGGCGCGCTCGGATCGGTGAGGTGGGCGAGGGCCGCGACCCGCCGCTCGAGGATCGCCTCGAAGCGCCCGGCGATCGCCGGGGTGATCACCGCGTCGAAGAGCTCGGCCTTGCCGGGGTAGTAGCGGTAGAGGCTGGCCGCGCCGATCCCCGCCCGCGCGGCGATCGTCGCGATCGTCGCCCCCGCGTAGCCCTGGGCCGCGAAGGTCTCGAGCGCCGCCGCGAGGATCCGCTGGCGGACCTCGTCTTTGAGCACCTGGGGCATCAGGCGCCCTGCATAGCAGGGTAGGACCACGGCGCCCAGCGATCCTGCCAGGGTCGGGCCTCCTCGAGCTGGTAGGCGAGGCGCAGGAGGAGCGCGTCGGCCCCGGGAGCGGCGGCGAAGTGGGCCCCGATCGGCAGGCCCTCGTCGCTCCGGTGGAGCGGCACCGACATCGCCGGGCAGCCGGCGAGGTTGTGGATCGGCGTGTAGCCGACCGCCCGCCGGGTCCGCGCCAGGAGGAGGTCGGTCGGGAGCACCGGCGAGAGGTGTCCGAGGGGCCAGGGGAGGGTCGCCAGGGTCGGCGTGAGGACGACGTCGAAGCCGGCGATCGTCTCGAGGTAGGTCGCCGCGCTCGCCTCGAAGATCCGCCGGGCCTCGATGAGCGCGGCCGGGCCGCGGCTGCGGAAGCGCTCGGCGAGCGTCCGCGAGAAGGGCTCGATCGCGTCGTCGGCCGGCGCTCGCCCGAGCATCTGCGCGACCATGTCCAGCGCGCCCGCGACGGCCGCGCCCGCGACCAGGAAGAAGGCGTCGCCGAGCGCCTCGCCGTCGCTCGCCGGCGGGTCGATCGCCTCGATCTCGTGGCCGAGCTCGCGGCAGAGCGCGAGCGCCTCGTCGTGGGCCCGCCCGATCGCCGGCTCGGGCTCGTCGCCGGCCGGCGTCCGGGTCCAGGCGGCGATCCGCAGCGGGCGATCGATCGGCGTCGTGACATGGCCGAGGGGTGGGAGCGCGGCGCTGCGATCCTCGGTGAGCGCGAGGAAGAGGGCGCTGTCGCGGACCGAGCGGCTGACGCAGTGGTCGCTGGTGATCGCCTCGAAGTCGGAGCCGCCGAGCGACGCCCGCACGGTCCGGCCGCGGCTCGGCTTGAAGCCGAAGAGGCCGCAGACCGACGCCGGGATCCGGATCGAGCCGCCGCCGTCGTTCGCGTGGGCGAGGGGGACGAGCCCGGCGGCGACCGCCGCGGCCGCGCCCCCCGACGAGCCGGCGGCCGAGCGCGAGAGATCCCAGGGGTTGAGCGTCGCGCCGTGGAGGAGGGTCTCGGTGCTGCCGAGGAGCCCGAACTCCGAGGTCGCGCTCTTGCCGATCGTCACCAGGCCGGCGGCGTCGATCCGCTCGCTGTAGGGGGTCGCCGCGCTGGCGATGTTGGTCGCGAAGAGGCGCGCGCCGATCGTCCACGGCAGGCCGGGGTAGGGGGTGACGTCCTTCACCAAAAAGGGCACCCCGCCGAGGGGTCCGGCCGCGGGCGGGGTCCGGCGCGCGCGATCGAGGTCGAGGGCGGTGATCGATCGGATCAGCGGATCGACCGCGGCGACCCGCTCGGCGCAGGCGTCGAGGAGCTCCTCCGCTCGCACCTCCCCCCGGGCCACCAGCGCTGCCTGGGCCACGCCGTCGAGGCGGGCGAGCTCTCTCCACTGGGTCATGGCGACGCCTCCTGAAAAGCGAATAGATGATTCGCGTTTAATCGATGCCTGTCAAGGGCCCGCCCACGGCCCCTGAGGGCCGATCTTCGCCGACGCGGCCGCCTGGCTTGCCGGGCGCTTCCGCACTTCGCTAGCATCGGACCATGGACTCCCCGTGCGCGGCCGCGCAACCACCACCCACTCCGGGGCCCGCGGCCGGTCGGCGTCGACGACGACGCGGAGCGTCCGCGCGTCGCTCCATCGCGCTCGCCGGCCTCGCGCTCGCGCTCGTCCCCTCGCTCGCCTGCTATCAGGGGATCGAGCTCGGCGGCGACGACTCGAGCAGCACCAGCTCCGCGAGCGCTGCGTCGACCGCGAGCGGCGGCTCGGGCGATGAGACCAGCGGCGGCGAGCCTGCCGAGGCGCCGCTCGCCGGGCCGACCGGGCTCCGCCTGCTGACGCCGACGCAGTACCGCAACTCGCTGATCGACGTCCTCGGCGAGGTCGCGGCGCCGGCGGTCGGCCAGTGGCGCTCGTCGATCGCCGCCGCCCAGGGCGGGGTCGCGTCGGCCGGGGTCGAGGACTACGAGGACGCGGCGATCACCGTCACGGCCGCGCTCTTCGCCGATCCCGACGCTCGCCTCGCGCTCACCGGTTGCACGCCCGCGCTCCTCCCCGGCGATCCCTGCGTCGCCCAGGTGATCACCGAGGTCGGTCGTCGGGCCTGGCGGCGGCCGCTCAGCGCCGGCGAGGTCGAGCGCTACGTCGACGTCGCGGCCGACGTCTCCGAGATCCTCGGCGGCGACCCCTGGGGCGGCCTCCAGCACGCCGTCGCCGGCCTCCTGCAGTCGCCGAACTTCCTCTACCGGGTCGAGCTCGGGACGCCGACCGATCCCGACGATCCGCTCCACCTCCGCTTCGACGGCCACGAGCTCGCCTCGCGCCTCTCCTACCTCCTCTGGAACACGACCCCCGACGACGCGCTCCTCCAGGCCGCCGAGCGCGGTGATCTCGACGATCCCGAGGGGCTCAGCGCCGAGGTCGATCGCCTCCTCGCGTCGCCGCGGGCGCGCGACGGGGTGGTCCAGCTCTTCGTCGACATGTTCGACCTCGACGCGCTCCTCTCGCTGCAGAAGGACCCGATGCTGCTGCCGGCCTTCTCGCCGACGATCGGCCCGGCGATGCGCGAGGAGCTGGTCCGGGTGATCGAGTCGACGGTCCTGGTCGAGGGCGACTACCGCCGCCTCTTCGACACCCAGGAGGGCTTCGTCGACGCCGAGCTGGCGGCGCTCTACGGCCTCGAGGGGCCCTTCGACGACGCCTTCGCGCCGGTCATGCTCCCGGAGACGCGGGGCGGGCTCCTCACCCTCGCGGGCTTCCTGGCGATCAACTCCGGCGAGGCGAGCACCTCGCCGACCCACCGCGGGCTCACCGTGCGCCGGGTGCTGATGTGCCAGACGGTCCCGCCGCCGCCGCCCGACGTGGTCCCCAAGCTGCCGGAGCCCGGCGAGGGCGGGGCGATGACCAAGCGCGAGCTCCTCGAGCAGCACGTCAGCGATCCGAGCTGCGCCGCCTGCCACGCCTTCACCGATCCGATCGGCCTCGCGCTCGAGAACTTCGACGCGCTCGGCGGCTTCCGGGCGACCGACCAGGGCCTGCCGATCGATCCCAGCGGCGACTTCGACGGCCAGGCCTTCGCCGACGCGGTCGCGCTCGGCGAGCTCTTCGCGGCCGAGCCGGCGGTCGGCGACTGCCTGGTCCGCAACCTCTACCGCTACGCCACCGGTCACATCGAGCAGCCGGTCGAGCAGCCGGTGATCAGCGAGCTCCGCGACGCCCTCGTGGAGAGCGACCACGACCTGAAGGCGGCCGTCGACGCGCTCGTGCGCAGCGAGGGCTTCCGCTTCGCCACCGTCTCGCCGGAGGACCTGCCATGAGAAGTCGATCCATCCCCCGCCGGACCGTGCTCCGCGGCCTCCTCGGCGCCGGCTCGGTCGCCCTCGGCCTCCCTCTCCTCGAGGCGATGCTCGACAGCCACGGCGAGGCGCTCGCCGACGGCGCCCCGCTGCCGCTCCGCTTCGGCGTGTGGTTCTGGGGGAACGGCACCCAGCCGGGCGCCTGGGCGCCGCAGGTCCAGGGTGCGGGCTGGGAGGCGACCGGCCTCCTCGCCGGGCTCGCGCCGGTGAAGGAGCACGTCAGCGTGATCAGCGGCGGCAACCTGCCGGTGCTCAAGGTCCGCAACCCCCACGCCGAGGGCGCGGTCGGCATCCTCGCCGGCGGCAACCCGCTCCTCCACCCCTCGTACAACGGCCAGAACAACGACTGGGACTTCCTGACGGTGCCCTCGGCGTCAGTCGATCAGATCGCCGCCGATCACCTGGCGGGGAGCTCGCCCTTCCGCTCGCTGGTCCTGGCGATCACCCCGGTGCACACCTCGGACGCCGGCTCGATCAACGCGCCGGGGACCGCGATCAGCTACATCTCGCACCCCGCGCCCTACGTCTTCAACCCGCCGATCATGGACCCGAGTGAGCTCTTCGCCGCGCTCTTCGGGGTGATCACGCCGGGCGAGATCCAGCCGGCCGCGCTCGCGCGGGCGCGGGTCCTCGACGCGATCAAGGGCGACGCCGCCGACCTCCGGACGCGCCTCGGCAAGAACGATCGGAGCCGCCTCGACCAGCACCTCGAGGGGGTCCACGAGCTCCAGAACCGCCTGACCGCGATGGTGATGGGCGGCGAGTCGTGCGTGATGCCGGTCGACCCCGGCAACCCGGAGTCGGAGCGCCTGCGGGCGCGGGCGATGGCCGAGCTGACGGCGATGGCCTTCGCCTGCGATCTCAGCCGGGTGGTCTCGCTCGAGTTCTCGAGCCCGGCCTCGCACGTCGACTACCCCGACATCGGCATCACGGGCGACGGCCTCGGCACCTCGTTCCACGAGTACGAGCACCAGAAGGGCTACGACGCCAACGTGCTCAAGGGGCTCGGGTATTTTGTCGAGGTCTTCGGAGATTTCGTGGCCGCGCTCGGGGCGATCCCCGAGGCCGGCGGGACCCTCCTGGATCGGAGCTGCATCTTCGGGACCAGCGACGTCGCCGGCGGCTGGAACCACGCGATGAACGACTTCCCGCTCCTGGTCGCCGGTCGCGCCGGCGGGGCGCTGGTCAGCCCCGGGGTCCACGTCGCGCTCGGCGGCGACAAGGCGACCCGGGTGCCCTTCACCTGCCTCAAGGCCGTCGGGGCGCCGGTGACCAGCTTCGGCGGCGATCAGCTGGCGACCGATCAGGTGGTCGCGGAGCTGCTGGTCTGAGGGACAGGTTCGTTCGGCGAGGCGCTTGACGGGGCGAGCGCGGGCGCTTGCAGGGCGCCCACATGCTCGATCGTGGCGGCCGAGAGCCTCGAGGTCTACCTGACCCTGTGGTAGCGAGGCGGGGCTTCGCCTGGCACTGGCAGACTGACGACAAATTTGAGTGGCACGAGCTCCTGGAGCGCCTCTGCTACCGTTCGCTTGCGGCCGGCGCGGGAGCCCCCCTCGCGGGGCACGAGGCCCAGGGGACGAGCAGGCCTACGTGCTGGTCGCATGGCTCGGGGAGGACGCCCGGATCCTGGTGCCTCGCGTGAGCGGCCGTGTGACATCGGCCGATGTCACACGGCGCAAAGTGCGGGCGGCGTAAAAGGCGCACATGTAGAACGGGCCGTCCGCGTGTTACTCTTGCGCTTGGAAGTGACAGCTCTCGCAAGCCTAATATGTGGTTCGCCCACAGGGACAGGTGCTCTAGCCGACACGCTCCAGCACCTCGCTACCGCACTGGAGGATCTCAGACTCAGACTTCCGAGACCATACGGCGAGCAAGATGAAGACGCAGATCCCCTGGCTATTCCGTTTGCTGCACGTGCACTTCTTGAACTCTCCTGCACTGCGATGATCGCGCGAGCTGATCCCTTCCGGGTCCTCGTGGTTCGGATGGCGCAGCAGCAGGGCTCGTACGATCCTGCCCAGCGACACGCCGCTGCGATCCAATGGCAGGGTGATGTTCTGAGTTCTGGAAAAACGGCACCACTCTGGGACCCCACTCGTGCGCCCTCAAGTATGAGCCGGGCACTTCTCGGGGACTATATGCAAGAGACGCTCTGGAGACCCGCCTACGTTCGGTGCATTGACGCGATCAGTATGGCATCGCCGAGAATAAGCGGAGAGCGCGTCCGCGAGCTCCTGGCCAAAGATGAACGAGCATTCATCCCGTGGATTCGAGGCCAGGCTCAAGCGGCCTACTCCGAAGCATCAAAGGGAATTCATCACGAATTTCTCACATCATCCACAGCCCGCCACTATGACTCAGCAACTCTTGAGCAACTGGTTGGCAAGATTATTACAGTTTGCAGTGTGCTCGGGTGTGTCATTAACTTCTGCGAGCACGTGCCGTTTCGACCGGATGAGGGCGCCACGCTGGCCGCATTTCGGAGGTTTGCATGAGCAACGAGCCCCAGCCACTCTCGCAACAAGAGCAAGAAGACTACGCCCTTGTTCTCGCAGCCGAGGAATTTGAAATCGAGGCGTTTGCTCGAGTTCACAAATTCTCCGACTCCGACGAGGTGATCATTCGAAAGCTGAGTGCACATGGTCCCGTGCTGCTCCAAGGTGGCCGAGGTACCGGGAAGAGCGCACTCATGCGGGAGACAGGGCGACGACTCAGTCCCGCTGCTGCCTCAAAGAATGCTGCGATCGCTATATACATTAGCCTTCGTCACCTCCCCCTGCTGCGGGCTGCAGGCAGTGAGTATCAGCGCTTGTTTTCAGTCTGGGTCAGCGAAGAGATTCAGCGAAGGTTGCAGGATAGTGATTTGGATTTTGATACGGTTCAAGATATTTCCTCTCTGAAGAGGGAATTGGCAAATCTTGGGCAGGCCACGGGGAAGCGGATTGTCCTGTTGTTCGATGATGCGGCTCACATCGGCCGTGAGACGTCGCTTGAGACCTTCTTTGATATCTTTCGCACGCTTCCTAGCGACAGTATTTCCTGTAAGGCTGCGATCTATCCGGGGGTGACCGAATTTGGTGCGCGTTTCGATGTGTATAATGATGCGACAGTTCTTGATATTGTGAAGAATAGTGAACAGTCCGATTTTGAAGAGCACTTCGCGGCCGTTCTGTCCGCGCGATACCCTAGGCTGGCTGAGTTGGCTGAATCGGGCCGTCCCTCTTCACTTTCCCTGGGGAAGGTTTCGCGGTTTCTGGGGCGGGCAGTTCTCGGGAATCATAGGGCCTTTATTTTTGCCTGTAATGCGCTGTCGGCGTTCTCTGATGACAGCATCGGCCTGACGGCCCTTCAGCGGACACTCGTTCGGCTCGCAGCATCCCACTACTGGCCCCTGCTTGAGGAGGTAAAGCCGAAGCTCGGGAAGTATACCCCCGCTGCTGACACGGCGACAGAGGTTGCCGAAGAGATGTTCAAATTTTGTGCACTCTCCGAATCGTCTAGTGTTATTATTCACCGGGCGGTCGTTGCTCGATATTCCAAGGTTTTTGAAATACTGGAGTATGCGGGTTTTATTGCTCGCCGAGAAGCATCTCGTGCGATGAAGTCGGGGGGGCGAGGGCCTCGATATGATCTGAATTTGTGCAATCTTCTCGAGTGTGTTTCCGGGAGTCGCCTCACAAGGCGGTTGTTTGGTGTTTGGAGTGGTGACGGTTCTGCGGTGGCTCAGATTCACCGAGGCGGTGATCATTTTAGCACAATAGCCGTCCCTGTTCCCGAGGAGCGTGCGGACCTTCATGTTTTTGAAATGCCGATCGACTCACTAAGAAAATCTGATGTCTATCCGTATGGTCTGACTGATCGGAAGATTGAGGAGCTTCAGAAGTCCGGATTCGCTACAATCGGGGATGTTGCCGAGGCAAGTGACCATGAACTCCTTTCTGTAGACACAGTTGGCGAAGTGTTCCTTGATCGAATTCGGTCAATTGTTGCTCAGGCTGTGTGGATGTAGGTTTGATGTGCGTCCTCAGCGCCTCGGCGAGCCCCTCGTCGGATCCTGCGCCCACCCAGGCGACGTGGCCGCCGGGCCGGACGAGCGCCGCGCTCGGGGCCGGGACCGCGCCGATCACCGGGAGCTCCCACGCCGAGCTCCTGGCTCGGGCGGCGCTCGACGATCGCCACGTCGACGCCCGCGAGCGCGAGCTCGCCGGCCAGCGTCATCCCGGTCGGGCCGCCGCCGGCGATCACGACCGCGCGCTCGTGCGTCGTCATGCCAGGGGACCGCTACGAGACAGCGTCCCGCCCGAGGCTCGAGTACACGTCCTCGAGATCGGAGCGCACCTTCGACATCGCGATCACGGTCACGTCCCCGAGGATCAGCTCCCGCAGGATCGTCCCCGCCCGATCGTCGCCGCCGTGGATCCGCACCCGCACGAGCCCGCGGTCGGCGCTCTTGGGGTCGGGCATCGCCTCGCCCTTGGTGAGCGGCTGGATCGACTCGATGAGCCCCTCGTGGCTGCGGAGGATCTCGAGCGCCCTCTGGAGCCCGGCGGTGATATGGACCTCGTGGACCCGGCGGGTGACCTCGTAGCCCTGGATCACGTCGTCGACCGCGCCGTGGACCTCGAGCTTGCCCCGCTGGATCACCGCGACCGCGTCGCAGAAGCCGTCGAGCTCGCGGAGGATGTGGGAGGAGACGACGATCGCCACGCCGTCGTCGGCGACCTTGCGGAGGATCTCGCGGAGCTGGCGGCGGGCGAGGGGGTCGAGGCCGTCGGCGGGCTCGTCGAGGAGGAGGAGCTCGGGGTCCTGGACCAGCGTGCGGGCGATCGCCAGGCGCTGGCGCATGCCCTTGCTCATCTCCGAGATCGTCGCGTCGGCCTTCGAGGAGAGCTGGAAGCGCTCGAGGAGCTCGCGCACCCGCTCGGCCGCGGCCGCGTCCGAGAGGCCGTAGCACTCGGCGAAGAAGCGGAGGTAGCCGGCCGCGCTCATCCCCGGGTAGAGGCCGGTGCCGTCGCCGAGGAAGCCGATCCGCTGGCGGATCTGGTAGCGCTCCTCCCAGGCGTCGGCGCCGTCCCAGAGGACCTGGCCGCGATCGGGCTTCTGCAAGGTGGCGAGGATCCGCAGCGTCGTGCTCTTGCCGGCGCCGTTGGGGCCGATCAGCGCGAGCACCTCGCCGCGGCGGAGCGTCAGGGTGAGGCCGGCGACCGCGTCACGCTGGCCGTCGTAGGAGTGGTGGATGTCGACGCACTGGACCTGCTGCATTGGAGGGCTCCGGAGGCGCTCGGCGGGGTCGGCGGCGGGCGGCCGTGAGGAAGGGACGCACGGGGCCGGGCAAAGGTTCCCGGGATTCGCTATGGTTCCGCCGCCGTGCCGCTTCGTCCCCGCGTCCCGGCCGCGCGCTCCCGGGCCGCGGTCTCCTCCCTCGCCATCGTCCTCGCCCTCGCCGGCTGCCGCAAGGGCGGTGAGAGCGAGGCGCCCGAAGGCGAGGCGCCGACCGAGAGCGCGGACGCCGCGAACCTGCCGGCCTTCGACGTCCGCCCCGGCGCCGACGACCAGCCGGGGGCGCGCGCCTCCGCCCGCCCCGACGTCCCCTACGAGCGCTTCTACGTCGAGGTCGGCGATGCGCCGACCCGCGGCCCCGACGACGCGCCGGTGACGATCGTCGCCTTCTACGACTTCGAGTGCCCCTACTGCGAGCGCGGCCACCGGACGATGCAGCAGCTCGAGCACGAGTACGCCGGCAAGGTGCGGATCGCCTACAAGGCCTTCCCGCTCGCGTTCCACGCCCAGGCGCTCCTGGCCGCGCTGGCGGTCCGCTCGGCCCAGGCGCAGGGGAAGTTCTGGGCCTTCCACGACTACCTCTTCTCGGTCCCCGAGCTCGACCTCTCGCAGATCGACGTCTACGCCCGGGCGGTCGGCCTCGACCTCAAGGCGATGGCCGACGACGTCGACACCCTGCGCTACGGCTCGGCGGTCCGCCGCGACCTCCGGCAGGGGCTCCGCCTCGGCGTCCGCGGGACGCCGGCCTACTTCATCAACGGCCGGCCGCTGAGCGGCGCCCGGCCGATCGGCGAGCTCCGCGAGGTGATCGAGCAGGAGCTGAGCCTCGCCGAGGGCTGGCGGGCGAAGGGGATCGCCGCCGACAAGATCTACGCCTACGCGATCGCCGACGGCTTCCGCCGGGTCGAGTACAAGGAGAAGAAGGGCCTCAGCGCCGACGGGATCTACCGGGTGCCGCTCGGCGACTCGCCGGTCCGCGGCAACAAGGCGGCGCCGGTGACGATCGTCGCCTTCACCGACTTCGAGTGCCCCTACTGCGCGCGCGGCCACGAGACCCTCGAGAAGATCCGCGAGCGCTACGGCGACAAGGTGCGGGTGGTCTTCAAGCACCTCCCCTTGCCCTTCCACAGCCACGCCTACGTCGCCGCCCGGGCGGCCCTCGCGGCCGGCGAGCAGGGGAAGTTCTGGGAGTACCACGACCGCCTCTTCGCCGCCTCGTCGCTCGACGAGGACACGCTCCTCGGGATCGCCAAGGCGCTCCGCCTCGACCGCAAGAAGATCGAGGAGGCGATGGGCTCGACCCGCTACGACGCGCAGATCAGCGCCGACATCGAGCTCGCGCGGGAGATCGGCGTGCGCGGGACGCCGGCCTACTTCGTCAACGGGCGGGCGATCAGCGGGGCGGTCGGCGAGCTCGAGTTCCGGATGATCGTCCAGGAGGAGCTCGAGCGGGCGCAGGCCAAGCTCGCCGAGGGGGTCGCGCCGGCGGCCCTCTACGAGGCGCTGACGGCCGGCGAGTAGATCGAGCCCCTGGTCGTCGCGGCGCGGGGGATCGCCCGCTCGTCGGAAAATGACGGGACCGTGAATTGTTCCGGAGGCCGCCTCTACTCCGGATCGGCTTCATCACCTGCGAGGGAATCTGGATCTACGAGTGTGGCGCGTAGCCCTGGCCGTGGGGTCAGGTGACCTCGTCATCCGCGGGTTCCCCCGCCGCGTCGAGTGTGCCAAAGTCCGCGGGGCCGTCGATGATTCTCGCCGCTGACGATCGGATCGCCCTGGTCACGCCGACGCCCGAGCGCGGGCCGGCGCTCGTCGCCGTCAACCAGGCGAGCGTCGAGCACCATCACCCCTGGGTCGCGCCGCCGACCACCGACGAGGCCTACGCGGCCTACGTCGAGCGCTGTGCTCGTGAGGACATGGTGGGGATGTTGATCGTCCGCCTCGCCGACGGCGCGGTGATGGGCGCGATCAACCTCTCGCAGATCTTCTACGGGCCCCTGCAGAGCGCCTACGCCGGCTACTACATCGGGGCGGCCTACGCCGGCCGCGGCCACATGCGCGCGGCCCTGGGCCTCGCCCTCGATCACGCCTTCGGCCCGCTCCGGCTCCACCGGGTCGAGGCCAACATCCAGCCGGGGAACCTCGCGTCGATCGCCCTGGTCCGCCGCCTCGGCTTCGTCCGCGAGGGGTTCTCGCGCCGCTACCTCTTCATCGAGGGGGCCTGGCGGGATCACGAGCGCTTCGCGATGCTCGCCGAGGAGTGGGCCGAGCGGCGGCAGGTCGCGTCGGGCTAGGGCGGCGCTCGGGCGCTCGAGCGCTCGAGCGCTCGGGGGCGCGGCCTGGGCCAGTTGCGCAGGGCCGCGCACCTGCGCTACCTGAGCACCATGCACCGCGCGCGGAAGGTCTGGCTGCTCGCGCTCTCGACGGCGGCGCTCGCCTGCCGCGGGGAGGGGACGATCCTCGAGCTCGACGGCGGGCTGGTCGAGGCCGCGACCGGCACCTGCCGCCTCGAGATCGTCGACGCGGCGCCGGGGCTCACCCTCGGGCGGACGCTGACGAGCGACTGGGAGGCGGGCTCGTGCTACGAGCTCAGCGTCACCAACGCCGGCGACGGGCGCGTCGGCTGGTGGGTCCTGGTGGCGATCGAGCCGGCGGAGGCGGCCGCCAACGACCGCTGGAACCACGCCGCGACCGCGCTCGGCGACGGCTTCGAGGAGTGGCGGGGGATCGTCGCCTCGAACAACGTCGACCTCGACGCCGGCGCGGTGACGACCGTCGGCGCCTGCTTCGTCTGCTGACGCGATCGCGTGCGCCGGGCCAGGGGACGACATGATTGTTGGGACAGGTCAGCGGAGGCGGGCGGGTTGAGCTGGGCGGGGCTGGTCGCGGTCGCGCTCGCGCTCGTCGGCGCGCCGGCGGCGAGCGCCGGCGTCGAGCCTGACGCGGCGCCGTCCCCCGCGGACGCGGACGCGGACCCGGCCGAGGCGAGGGGCCCGTGGATCGCGGTCGCCCTCGCGGAGGGCGACGCGCTCGCGGCCGAGCCCCTGGCGCTGACGCTGAGCGGGCACCTCGCGGATCTCGGGGTCACGCCGACGGTCGAGGCCCGCGGCGCCGACGAGGCGATCGCCCGCCGGATCGCCTGGGCGCGGGCGTCCCTGCGGGAGGGCGCCGAGGCGGCGTTCTGGATCGCGGCGGCGCCGGCCGAGAGCCCCGGAGAGGCCCGCCTCTTCCTCCTCCACGGCGATCCGGCGCGCCTCTACGCCCGGCCGCTCGCGCTCCCGGAGGATCCGCTCGAGCGCCAGGAGATCCTGGGGATCGTGATCCGCGGGCTGGTTGACGCGCTCCTCGGGCGCGACGCGCCCCTCGACATGGAGGAGGTCGCGCTGCCGGAGGCCGAGGCCGAAAGGCCCGCAGCCGCACCGCCCGCGGACGCGGCCGCGGCGGCGGTTGGCGACGAGGGGGCAGCGCCGGCCGAGCCCGCGCCTCCGCGGGCGCGCCTCCTCCTCGGCCTCGGCTACGCCGGCTCGAGCTTCGCGGGCGCGCTCCCCTGGGGTCACGGCGCGGCCCTCGAGCTCGGCGCGATCACCCGCCCGGGGATCGTCGTCGCCGGCGAGCTCGGGTGGATCATCCACGGCGTCTTGACGCCGACCCTCGGTGGCGCCGCCTACCCCGACGCCCGCCTCCGCCTCGGCCGCGCCGGCCTCGGGCTCCGGGTCGGCTACGCGATCCGCTTCGGCGCCCGCCGCCTCGGCCTCGTCGAGCCCGCGCTGGTCGCCCGCGGCGAGGCGGTGATCTGGTGGCCGCAGGCGGGCTCGCGGGCGCTGCGGGGGGCGGGCATGCGGGTCGCCCTCGGCCCGGCCGCGACCCTCGGCGTCGAGCTCGGCCGCGGGCTCGCGCTGGCGCTCCGCGGCGAGCTCGACCTCTGGGTCCGCAACCTCGATCTGGCCGCGCACTCGTCGGTCGGCTCGGTGGTCGTGGTCCGGCCGCCGCGGGTCGGCGCGAGCGTCCTCGCCGGCCTGCGCTATGCGCGCTAGCGCGCGCGACGTCTTTTCTTCATCCATTCTCGATCGCCGATGCCACCGGGAGAGCCGATGCTCGCAGAGGCCGAGAGGGCGCCCAGCGGACCCGCGCCCGCCGCGGAGGCGCCGCTCTTCGCCGCCGAGCGCCGGCTGGCGGCGGCGGTCGCCCGCGGCGAGCGGGCGGCGGCGACCGAGTTCGCCCGCCGCCTCCTGCCGGTCGCGCGGCGGGTGACGCTGGCGCTCGTCGGTCCGGTCGCCGACGCCGACGATCTCTGCCAGGGGGCGCTCGTCGAGCTCCTCGAGTCGGCCCACACCTACGCCGGCCGCGGTCCCCTCGAGGCCTGGGCCCGCCGGATCATCGCCCGTCGCAGCCTGCGGACGCTGCGGGCGTCGCGGCGGGTGCAGATCGTCGAGTTCGGCGAGGCCCACGGCGAGGGGCCGGCGGCCCTCGAGTCGCTCCGCGAGGACCTCCCGCGTGCGGTCGACGAGTACCTCGCCGCCCTCCCCGAGAGCCAGCGGACGGCGCTCCTCCTCCGCCACGCGCTCGGCCACACGCTGGTCGAGATCGCCGAGATCACCGGGGCGCCGGTGCCGACCGTGAAGTCCCGCGTGCTCACGGCGTTGACGACGATTCGCCGGCTGATCCGCCGCGATCTCCACCTCGGCCAGGGGCCGAAGCAAGCGAGGCCCGGATGACCCGCACCGATCTGGAACTGGAGCTGGACGACACCCTCGAGGATCAGCGCTGGCGACGGCTGGTCGACGCCGACGCGGTCGACGAGGCCTCGCCCGAGGAGGCCGCGTCGGTCCGCGAGCACCGCGGCGACGGGGCGCTCGCGCGGGCCGAGCGGGCCTTCCTGGGGGCGCTCTGGGAGCGCGGCGCGAACGCGGAGGACGGGGGCGAGGACGCGGCGATCGTCGACGCGGCGGTCGAGCGCTTCCTCGCGGGTGCGGGGGCGGGGGCCGGCGCGGGTGTGGGTGCGGGCGAAGGCGCGGGCGCTGCGACGACGGCGGCGGTGAACCTGCGGCCGGAGCCCCGGCGCTGGCGGCCGCTCGTCCTGTTCGGCGGCGGCCTGGCGACCGCCCTCGCCGCGGCCGCGAGCTGGCTCCTCCTCGTGGGCCCGCGGGCGGAGCTCGCCCCTCCCGAGGAGGCGCCGCGGGTCGCGGTCGCCGAGGGCGACGCGGAGGTCGAGCGCGCGGCGGGGTCAGAGGGCCTGCGGCTCCTCCGCGGGGCCGCGACCGCGGGGGAGGGCGGGACCCCGCTCGCCGCCGGCGCGCGCCTCGAGGCGGGCTCGTCGCTGGCGCTCGCCGACGGCGCCTGCGTCGGCGTCACGGCGCTCTTCGAGGGCTGCGCCCGCGGCCCGGCGTCGCTGCGGATCCGCGGGGCGGCGATCGCCGTCGAGGGCGGCGCGCTGGCCTTCGAGGCGAGCGCCCCGGCGGCGTCGATCGTCTGGGTGGAGGTCGCCGGCGCGGTGATCCGCAGCGACGCGCCGGGGGCCTTCGCGCTGGTCGTCGAGGTCGATCACTGGGAGCTCCGGGCGGAGCGGGGCGAGGTGCTCGTCCGCCTCGAGGGCGAGGGCGAGGCCGAGCGGCGCCTCGGCGCTGGCGAGGTCCTGCGGATCCCGCCCGCGACGCCCGAGGACGAGGACGCAGCGGACGAGGCCGGCGAGGGCGAGGGCGAGGGCGACGCGGGCGCGTCGACGGGCGACGCGGCGATCGGGGTCGGATCCCGAGCGCGTCCGGCCGGCGATCCCCGGGCGCTCCTCGCCGAGGCCCAGGCGCTCCGCGGCGCCGCCGACTACCGCGGCGCCGCTCGAGTCTACCGCCGCCTGATCCGCGAGGAAGGCGGGCGCACCTCGCTCGCGCGGACCGCCCAGGTCGCGCTCGGGCAGCTCTACCTCGGCCCCCTCGGCGACCCGGCGCGGGCGCTGCGGGCCTTCGACGCCTACCTCCGCGGCGCCGCCGAGGGGGCGATGGCCGAGGAGGCGCTCTATGGAAAGATCGAGGCGCTCCGTCGCCTCGGTCGCGAGGAGGCGGCCGCGGAGGCGAGCGCCGAATTTCTCCGTCGCTTCCCGCGGTCGAGCTACGCGGCCAAGCTCCGCGGGCGCGGCGGGGGCTGAGGCGGGGCGAAACCGCGCGCGGCGACCCGTCGCCGAGCCCCCCGAACTTTTTTTCATCCCCTCTCCGCCGCCGCCGCCACTGGTCGCGCATGGCTCGAACGCTCCGCCGGCGTGACCTCCTCCGCAGCCTCGGCATCGGCCTCGTCGCCGCCCCCTTCGTCGACCTCCTCGCCCGCCCGCGGGCGTCGCGGGCGGCCGGCGGGGCGACGGCCCTGCGCCTGGTCGTCTTCTTCTCGCCCAACGGCACGGTCCCGGGCCACTGGACCCCGGAGGGCGGCGAGGCCGACTTCACGTTCCCGGCCGGGTCGATCCTCGAGCCGCTCACCCCGGTCCGCGATCACCTGACGATCGTCGGCGGCCTCGACTTCTTCGGCGCCGACAACCACGAGGGCGGGATGGCGGCGATGCTCACCGCCAAGGGCGGCGCCGGCCACGAGTCGGCCGGGATGTCGCTCGATCAATTCGTCGCCAAGGAGCTCGGCGCGTCGACCCGCTTCGCCTCCCTCGAGCTCGGGGTCCAGACCTCGGCCTGGGGCGGCAACACCCAGACCCGGATGAGCTACTCGGCGCCCGGGCAATTCGTCACCCCCGACGACGATCCGGCCCACGTCTACGCCCGCCTCTTCGGCGACTTCAGCGGCGGCGACGAGGCCGCGGCCAAGCTCAAGGCGCGGCGCAAGCGGGTCGTCGATCTCCTGGTCGACGAGGCCCGCGATCTCCGCGGCCGCCTCGGCGCCGAGGAGCGGCCGAAGCTCGAGGCCCACCTCGAGGCGCTCGCCCAGGTCGAGAAGGGCCTCGCCGGCGGCGGCCTCGGCTGCGCGCTCCCGGACGCCCCGGCCGCGCTCTCGCCCTACGACAACGACGCCTTCCCCGACGTCGGCAAGGTCCAGATGGATCTCCTCCTCACCGCGCTCGCCTGCGACATGACCCGCGTCGCGTCGATCCAGTTCTCGCACACGGTCTCGCCGATGGTCCCCTCCTGGCTCGGGATCGCCGAGGGCCACCACTCGCTCTCGCACATCGACGACTCGAACGTCGCCGGGGTCGGCCAATTCGTCGCCGCCGAGCGCTGGTTCGCCGAGCAATTCGCCTACCTCGTCGACAAGCTGGCGGCGACCCCCGAGCCCGGCGGCGAGGGGTCGATGCTCGACAACTCGCTGGTGCTCTGGGCGAAGGAGATGGGCGACAGCCGGGCGCACGTGTGCAAGGGGGTCCCCTTCGTCCTCGCCGGCGGGGCCGGGGGCTACCTCGCGCCCGGGCGCTACCTGCAGTACCCCGGCGAGTCGCACGGCAGGCTCCTGGTGTCGATCTGCCAGGCGATGGGGCTGACCAACGAGAGCTTCGGCGACCCAGCCTTTGGGACAGGTCCACTGGCGGGGCTCGGCGCGTGAGGCGAGCGAGGAGCGAGACGACGATGACGACCACGATCACGAAGACCCGCACCCTCAGCCTCGCGCTCGTCCTCGCGCTCGGCGCCCTCGCGGGCGCCTGCAAGGGCGACGGCGACGGCGACGAGTCGACCTGTCCGTCGGACCAGGACTTCTTCGAGAAGCACGTCTACGGCCCGGTGCTCTCGATGCGCTGCGCCGCCTGCCACAACGAGGCGGGGCTCGCCAAGGACACCCGGATGGTCCTCAAGCCCGAGGGCGAGGAGGGATACCTCGAGCACAACATGAAGGTCACCCGCGAGCTCGCCCGCGAGGCGGTCGACGGGACCTCGATCCTCCTCCTCAAGCCGACGGGCGAGCACCCCGACGAGCACAAGGGCGGGGTGATCCTGACCCGCGAGAGCGCCGAGTTCGCGGCCCTCGAGCAGTGGGTCGCCCGGGCGAGCGGCGCCTACGCCTGCGACGACGACGAGCAGACCCTCGAGTGCGACGAGAGCGGCGCGGGGGCCCGCCGGATCCGCCGCCTCGATCACCGCGAGTACCAGCGGAGCGTCGACGCGATCTTCGGCGGGCCGGTCGAGCTCGGGGTGAGCTTCGCCCCCGACAACGTGATCGACGGCTACACCAACAACGCCGGCGCCCTCCAGGTCTCCGGGCTCCTCGCCGAGCAGTACCGCGAGGCCGCCGAGGGGATGGCCGGCGTGATCGTCGACGACCTCGGGCGCTACCTCCCCTGCGATCCGGTCGCCGACGGCGAGCCCGAGTGCGCGGCCGCCTTCATCGACGACTTCGGCGCCCGCGCCTTCCGGCGGCCGCTGAGCGCGGGCGAGCGCGCGCGCTACCTCGCGCTCTACGAGGACGTCGCGGTCGAGGACGGCTTCGGCGAGGGGATCCGCTGGGTGAGCGCGGCCCTCCTCCAGGCGCCTGGTTTCCTCTACCGCACCGAGCTCGGCGAGGCGAACGGCGACGGCCAGTACGCGCTCACGCCCCACGAGCTGGCGAGCGAGCTCTCCTACTTGATCGTCGGCGGGCCGCCGGACGCCGCGCTCGCGGCCCTCGCCGCCGACGGCACCCTCGGCGATCCCGAGGTCCTGGCGTCCGAGGCCGAGCGCCTCCTCGCCGACCCGCGGGCCGAGGCCAACGTCCTCCGCTTCGCCGAGGAGTGGCTGGGCCTCGGCCGCCTCCCCCTGGTCACCCGCGATCCGACGCTCTTCCCGGAGCTCAGCGACGGGATCCGGGCGGCGATGCAGGGCGAGGTCGAGCGGAGCGTCGCCGGGGTCTTCGCCGAGGGCGGGACCCTCGGCGATCTCCTGACCTCCTCGCGCACCTACATGACCGCCGAGCTCGCGGCCTACTACGGCGAGAGCGTCGGCGGCGAGGCGGACCCGGAGGGCTTCTACGCGGTCGAGCGCCAGCGGGGCGCGGGCGCGGGGATCCTCGCCTCGGGCGCGCTCCTGACCACCCACGCGCTGCCGACCTCGTCGTCGCCGATCCACCGCGGCAAGGTCGTCCGCGAGCGCCTCCTCTGCCAGCACATGCCGCCGCCGCCGCCCTCGGTGAACGCCTCGCCGCCGCCGGTCGATCCGGCGCTGAGCACCCGCGAGCGCTACACCCAGCACTCGGCGGATCCGACCTGCGCCGGCTGCCACCAGCTCATCGATCCGATCGGCTTCGCCTTCGAGCACTTCGACGCGGTCGGTCGCTACCGCGAGCTCGACGGCGTCCACCCGATCGACGACGCCGGCGAGATCCTCCACTCGGCGAGCACCGACGCGACCTTCGTCGGCGTCGCCGAGCTCGCCGAGGTCCTCGCGGGGAGCGAGGAGGTGCAGGCCTGCTACGTCGATCAGTGGTCGCGCTTCGCCCTCGGGACCGCCGAGCCGGGCGATCTCGAGTGCGCCCGCGGCGAGCTCGAGGCGGCCTTCGCCGAGTCCGGCGGGCGCCTCGACAGCCTGGTCCTCGCGCTCGTGCGCTCGCCCTACTTCCGCCTGCGGACCGGCGAGATCGCCTCGCTCCCCGACGACGGGGGCGATAGCGACGGGGGCGATGGGACCACCGGCGGCGGCGACTCGGACGGGAGCAGCGGCGACGGCGGCTCGGACGGGAGCAGCGGCGGCGGCGACGGGGGGATGGACGCCCCGCCCGGGATCGAGTTCACGCGCAACGTCGACTCGATGTGGCAGGCCGGCGAGTGCGACACGGTCACCGTCACAAACGTCAGCGACGCGCCGATCGTCTGGTATGTCGTCCTCGATCTCGAGGGCGCGCTGGTCAACCACTGGAACGCCAAGGTCACGCCCGAGGGGGATCGCCAGCGATTCGTCGGCGAGGACTACAACGCGAGCGTCGAGCCCCAGCAGTCGACCTCCTTCGGCTTCTGCCTCGAGTACTAGGTGATGACCACGCAAGGACGCGCCCCCATGCTTCGACTCCTCCTCGCGGCGCTCGTCGGTGCCCCCGCCTGCGTCGGCGACGACACCGGCGGCTCGGCGACCGACGCGGACGCGTCGTCGGCGAGCGGCGATCCCTCGACCGACGGGGGAGCGACGGCGACGGCGAGCGGGGGGACGAGCAGCGGGACGAGCGGGGTCGGGCCGGCGAGTGACGCGAGCAGTAGCGGCGACGCGTCCACCGGCGGCGGCGATGCGCTGGAGTGCGGGTCGCTGCCGCTCTGCGACGACTTCGAGGGGGCGGCCGCCGGCGGCCCGCCGGATCCCGGGCGCTGGTCGGTGGTCTCGCCGAATTGCAGCGGCGCCGGGGCGCTGGCGATCGACGACGCGGTCGCCCACAGCGGCGGGCGCTCGCTCCGGGTCGACGGCGCGGGCGGCTACTGCGATCACGTCTTCATCGCCAACGACGCGGCGATCGCCGCGATCAACGGGACGGGCGCCGCGGTCTACGGCCGCCTCTTCGTCCGCTTCGCGGCCCCGCTGGGTCAGGGCCACGTCACCTTCATGACCCTCCGCGACGACGCCGACGGCGGCCGCGACCTGCGGATGGGCGGCCAGAGCGAGATCCTGATGTGGAACCGCGAGAGCGACGACGCGACCCTGCCGGTCCTCAGCCCCGCCGGGATCGCCCAGAGCCTCGCCCCCGCGGCCGGCGCTTGGGTCTGCGTCGAGTTTATGATCGACGGCGACGCCGGCGAGCTGATCACCTGGGTCGACGGCGCCGAGGTCCCGGGCCTCCACGTCGACGCCGATCCGACCCCCGACGTCGATCAGCAGTGGCACCAAAAGCCGATGTGGCGGCCGAGCCTCGGCGACTTCAAGGTCGGCTGGGAGAGCTACGCCGGCCAATCGATGACCCTCTGGATCGACGACGTCGCGCTCGCCGGGGCGCGGATCGGCTGCGGCTAGGCGGCGCGCGCCCCCGCCTGCGACCGCTAGAACCCGAGGGTCTTGAACCCCGCGAGGAGCTCGCTCGTGTGGATCACGCCGCCGGTGTTCTTGGCCTCGAAGCGGAGCTTGTTGCCGGCGAGCGCGCTGGTCCAGTAGTGGATCGCCTGCGCCTCCTGGTTGAGGATCGTCGCGCAGATGTTGGCCGGGCAGTAGACGGGCATCCACTTGCTGTAGGTCGCGTTCCAGGCGGAGATGCCGATCCCGCTCTTGGTCCCGCTCTGGGAGAGCGGGGTGTTGTTGCAGACCGCGGCCCAGGCGTGCTGCACGTAGGCGTTGCTGTAGCCGTAGAAGAGCACGTCGTCGCTGGCGACGCTCACCTGGGTCGTCTCTGGGTTGTAGGCGTCGAATTGGCCGTCGAAGAAGGAGCCGCAGTAGCGGTCGGTGCCGCCCCAGCGCTCGGGGTACTCGAGGCTCCGCGGGGTCGGCAGGACGAGGTCGAGGTCGAGCTCGCGGTCGACGCGAGCCCGGTGGTGCTCGACCAGGAAGTCCGGGATCTCGGCCGCGTCCGCGTCCGCGCCGGCGCCGGTGAGGGAGACCCAGAGCTCCGCCGGGGTCGCGCCCTCGTCGAGCGGCGCGAGGTGGCCGAGGCCGGGGGTCCCGTCGGCCTCGATGATCGTCACCTCACCGTCCTCCTCGGCGATGAAGAGGAGCTCGGAGCCGTCGTCGAGGCTGAGGGCGGCGCGGTCGACCAGGGCGGTGTCGATCGCGTCGGCGTCCTCGACGTCGCAGGCGAGCGACCCGAGCGCGGCGGAGGTGGCGAGGAGGAGGGCGAGGCGGGCGTTCTTGGCGATCATGGCGTTCTCCAGGCGGGCTGCGGCGTCGACGGGGTCGGGCGCGGCGGCCACATCCGGGCTGTTGCGGGGGGCGCGGGGAGCGTTTCAGGGGCGGGTCGTTTTTCTCGAGATCACCCGCGGAGGGCGAGAGTGGGCCCCTCCGCGGCCGGCCCGATCGAGGAGGCGCGCTCGGCGGGAGTCCGTAGCGGACCTCGGTCAACCTCCTCGGCGACGTCGCGGTCTCGAGCCGCGATCCCGGCGGCATCACCAAGATCGCCGCACGCCTCGAGGGCTGCGTCGGCCGGCCAACCCTTTTCTCCTCCGCCACGACAACGGGATCGCCCGCGGGTGGCTCCGCAAGTTCGCCGTGTGGGCGCGACCGAGACCCTCCGGCAGGGAACCCGAGCGAGGATGCCGTCGCGCTCGGTGGCGACGCGGTCGTGGTCTACGGGAGAGCGTCCCGACCGCCTTCGAAGACGGCAAGGACGGGGCCGTGTGGCCTCTTCCGACCGGGGTGCTCGCCCAGATCGCCGGCTAATCTACGAGGGCGCGCGTGAGAGGACGCGGGGCGAGCGCGGGGCTGTGCGTGCTGAGCGCGAAGGCGGCAAGTGCGCTGAAGACCCGACGACGTGCCATCTGGTCCTGTTCTCCGGCCTCGGGGATGCGAGCCACGACGAGTTCGGACGACCTAGGCTAGAATCGGCCCTGTCTCGTGGTGATGTCCCAGAAGATCGGAAGAGTCGGTCCGCTGCGCTTCCTCGCATGCGGCGAGGGCAGAGAGCCGTGGATTCCCACTCGTGCGTGGGCCGTGTCGCGGGCCAGCGCGGCGCCGGACGACATGGATGCATGGGATCTCGCGCTGGACGAGCCGCCCGCCGGTGCTGACGCGCTACCACTTCACGACCTGAAGCGCTGGGTGCTCTTCGGGAATAGGGATGCGCGGTGGATCGAGGTACGAGGTTCGAGCCGCGGCTTCACTGCCGCACGAAAGGTCGTACGCGAGGACGCGTTGCGGCGCTACCTCGCCGCAGTGCATCGAACTCTCCCCGCCGCATACCGCGACTCTCGGACCTCGCTGCTAATTCCAGCGATCGCCGATGGGACGCGGCGAAAGCGATATCTTGAGGCGATCCGCGAAGAATTCCCGGACGCGCGCGTCCTCCCCGAGCCCGAGATGGTGGTCGAGTACTTTCGTCTCGTCCAGCGGTCGCTCCAACTCGACCGGTCACGAAACAACTACATCCTCGTGATCGATATCGGGGCGTCGACGTGCAACATCACGGTTATCATTTCGAATAGGGGGGGAGAGGTCAGCAGAACGAGTACCGGCGTCCAACGCGCAGGCCGACTCAGGGCGATCCACGGCGACTCCGGCGAATTCGCCGGCCAGTGGGTGGATGAATGGCTCGCCGAACGGCTCAAGATCGACCTCGACGAGCTCTCGACGTCGAATCGACTCGAGGTGCTCGCCTCGATCGAGCGTTCCAAGATCCAAGTCAGCCGAAGTGGCGCCGCGGTGACGTTCGAGGTAGGGCCACTCGAACGCTCCTTCTCGCTGTCCGCGGAGGATCTCGAGAATGCCTCCATTGAGATTATCTCACGCTTGGGGCCGCTCCTCGAGGGCATCTTCGACCGTCTGTGGACAAAGATCGTCGGAACTGAGCGGGCACAATCGTTGTCGGCGGAAGATCGTCGTGAGCGCGGCGTAGACGGCCCAGAGAGCGCTTTGAAGCTTATCGACTTCGTGCTCCTCGCGGGTGGGACGACCCGCCTTCGCTCGTTCCGCGACTACTTGGAGGCAGAGTTGGGCTCGTCGGCAAGGTTCCTGGAGGTGGGCGAGAGCTTCCCGATCGCCGCCGCTGTCGGGGCGCTCGCCCACGTCCTGCACGAGAAGTACAAGCCCCCGCGAATTCGCGCGTCGGCCGCTCGTCCCCTTGACGAAGACGCCCTTGAAGGCGCGTTGGACACGGATCTTCTTTTCGCCTGGAAGCGAGCGGTCCGCGGTCGAGAGGAGCGACTGGTCGTGCTCGAGCGTGGCGATCCCCTTGTCTACCAGGGCGGGAGTCGTGAAGGCGTTGCCACGATCAATGCTGAGTCCGGTGAGGAGGTGCTCGCGCGCCTCGTCCCGGACGTGAAGCCGATGCGGGCAGGGCTTCGCCCGACCCAAATTCGACTGAAATCTCGACAGCCGACGATGGGGGTCCGCGTGGACGAAGATCGGCGGGTGATCATGACCTCGGAAGAGGTCGAGCGGATTCAGAACGTGCGGCTCGACCTTGGGCGCTACGACGTGTTGGAGGGCCAGCCCCGACAGCGGTACGCCGGCGAGATCCGCCCGCATTCATTGGCTTTCGATTCAGCCGAAGAGGTCGTCATCGACTTCGGGATGTCAAAGACAGTGGTCGTTGCTCCCGATGTCGGTCTTCTCCAAAGTCGAGACCTCGACGGCCCCGTGGAGTTCGTCGTAGCTCCAGCCGAGACGCCGCGGACGTCGCTGCCGCGGAGCGACGAGGATCCTGGAGAGGGGGGCGCTCCAGAGCTCGAGGAGAGTGCGAGGGGCGAGGACCCGGGGCGCGCCGAGGAGACGGTTGTGGCGGGAGACCAGCAGATCCTGCCGCAGACGACGACCTCAGGCGACGGGCTCATCCGGCGCTCGAACGAGCACTTCGCAGATGCGATCGCTGAATTCCTCGAGTGGGCTCGAGAGTCTGAAATCGACGTCCCGGCCGGCGACCTCGTCTATGCGCTGCTGGGGTTGGCGGTGCGGCCACTGGTCCTCCTTGCGGGGGCGCCTGGGTGCGGCAAGTCGACGCTTGCGCGGTTGATCGGGCGATTCCTCAATCGAACGCCGACAATGTCCTTCCACGAGGTCGCTGTGCAAGCGCATTGGGTCGACGATCGGAGGCTCTTCGACGAGGAAGGGGCGCTCCTCAAGAGGCTCTTGGACGCGAGGGAGGAGTCGCATCTCGTGCTCTTCGACGAGTTCAACCTCGCTCGTCCAGAATTCTACCTGACCCGCTTCTTCAACGCGATCGACCCATCTTCCACGAAGGAACTCGCGCTCGCGCCCACCCTAGCGATCGGCACCCTAAACGTGGATGAGACGTCTCGACCGCCGTCGCCGAAGGTGCTCGATCGGAGCTTCCTCGTGGAAGTCGAACAGGTCACCCATGACCACGACGTGAGGGGGGCTTCGCCCGCTTTGGACGTCTTTCCGTGGCGAGGTATCGGCGTGCTACCTGATTATGGCGCGCGCGCTGAGCTTCAGGATGTCGCCCAGATCCAGCGGCTCGTCGAGATCATTGAGGACGTCGTTCGGTCGGAAGGTCTCCGCGAGGACTTCCTCCCGTCGCGTCGGACCATCGCAGACGTCCGCGGCGTTATCGGGTACTTCCGCGCGATCCCATCACTCGAGACGTTGATAACTCTAGATGACATCGCCGATCGCCTGATCTCAGGCAAGATCCTGATTCGAATCGCGGGCGCGCTAGAGCAGACGCAGCCGTTGCTCGATGTCCTCAGTGAGTACGTCAAGGGGTTGCCGAGCGACTGCTTTCGCCGGACCCGACGACGTGTTCGCCTCGCCGAACGTCAGGCGAGCCTTGGGTTCATTCATCCGTGGCAGTAGTTTCTTCGACGCCCGCCTCCGAGATTCTCGAGGTGCGGGGACACGACCTCCCTCCGCGACCGTTCTCCGCCGCGGACGTCGTCGTCATCAGTGATGAGCATGCATGGCTCGAGTATCGCGTTCGCGGTCGCTTTCTCGCTGTGGCTAGGGAAGGACGAGGAGTTGGCTGCCTGGAGAAGGCGTCGCCGGAACTCCCTGACGGCAGCTTCTGGCAGCGATGGAGCCTGGCCCAAGACCTTGCCCGCGATCGTCGAATGGGAACGCACGAGCTTGACCTGCGCACGCCCAAAGGAGTGACTCTTCGCTGCTATGTGATCCCTCATCGAGTCGTTGGCGTGCAGGATCTCTTTGAGATGCTCAAGGAGTGCGGTGGAGAGCTCGGTCGTCCCATTCAATGGGAGCGCGCATCGTCAAGCGCGGTTCGAAGTTGGGTTGACAACCCCGTCCCCGTCCTCGCCGAAACACCGTTGAGCGCGCTCAAGTGCGTCAAAGAGGAGCTGATCGCGGCGGAGGCTCTCCGCCGCGCGCCTCCTCGGGAGTTCACTCCCTACGGGAAACTCGCGCCCGCGCCTGAGCTGGCCGTTATCACGCGTTGGGCGGACGTCCGGTGCGGCCTCCTCTCTCGCATCATGATGCACCTTGAGGAGGACTTGACAGCCCTCGACGCATCGCTCCAGAGGGGCCATCCTACGGAGAGGAGAAGGGACCTTGAGAGCGAGCGCAGGCGGTACGAGGAGGCCATCCGAGAGGCCAGGGGACTCCGCGCCCGCGTCCGGGCGCAGCGCCGTCACTCGGAAGAATTCGGTATCTACATCGCGGGGCCGATGTCACAGCGTGACTATCGGATGCGCCGTCTCCTCCGCGCGTTCGCTCCCCCGCGGCAGCATCTTCAGTCGCCGACGCGAACGGCCAAGTGGTCAGATCTGCCGCCGACGTCCGCCAATCGCCTCTTCGAGGTCTGGGGGGCGGTTTGGATGGTGTCGGAGCTACGAAAGCTCGGGTTTCGCGGCGAGGGGCCGTTCTCTCGTGGTATTGCCTCGATATCGAGCTCACGGTGGTCCCTTCGTCGCGGGGAAGTCGCCGTTCAAGTCGACTACGAGCCGCATCCAGAGTTCATCAGTCTCGACGGGGCCCCTCCCCTCGGAGAGCGTGTTGTGCCGGCTGTGTTATGGGGGATCGACCAGCGCGAAGTTGGGAGAGCGAGCGGATACGTTGGAGGTGCCGAAAAATGCTCTCCTGACTACGTGATAACGATCGAAGGACCGGCTGGCGTCGTCTTCGCTGTAGGAGATGCCTGTCTTGCGGATCCTGTCCACCACACCCCCGGCGCCAAGGGCTTCAAGCCGAGTATCGTCGCCAACTATCGGCGGACGATATTTGCTCTTCGAGGCGGGCGTATGCATGCTTGTGATCCGCTCGGGGCATTCGTGCTCTTTCCTGGGCCGACGAGCGAATGGGAAAAGTGCGAATCATCCGCGGCAAGGGTTGATGTCTGGCTATTTTGTCCGAAGCCGACCTCGGAAGACGGCGTCGCGGCTGAGCGTTTCCGTGCATTCGCACAGTACCTCGTAGGAAGAGTCTCGGTCAGCCAACCTCCAGGGGACATCCTCCCTCGCGTCGGGTGATCCGGACACGCCGGGTTTTCGGGTGATTGACCTCAGGACACCCCCTCAAAGTCCAGGAGCCAGCGCTTCGCCCAAAGCCCGCCGGCGTAGCCGCGGAGCGCCCCGTCGCCGCCGATCACCCGGTGGCAGGGGACGACGATCGCCAGCGGGTTGCGGCCGTTGGCGGAGCCGACCGCCCGGGCGGCGCCGGGGCGGCCGAGGGCGCGGGCGAGCTCGCCGTAGGAGCGGCGGGCGCCGAAGGGGATCGCCGCGAGCGCGGCCCAGACCTCGCGCTCGAAGGGGGTCCCGGCGGCCGCGCAGGGGAAGGTGAAGGCGCGGCGCCGGCCGGCGAAGTAGTCGGCGAGCTCGGCGAGCGCCTGGGCGAGGAGGGGGCGCGCGGGGGCGGGCTCGCCCGGCGCTGGGACGCCGCGCGCGTCCGGGAGGTAGACGCCGACGACGGCGCGCTCGTCGGCGTCGCAGCGGATCGGCCCGAGCGGCGATTGGAGGGTGGCGGAGAAGCGGTGGAGCATCGCGTCAGGATCCTGTCCAGAGGTGCATGAGCGCGTAGGAGCGCCAGGGGCGGAGGGCCTCGCCGCGGGCGCGGGTCTGGGCCGGCGTGACGCCGCCGAGCGCCCGCCGGAGCGCGAGGTCGCCGGGGAGGAAGACGTCGGGGTCGGCGAGCGCCCGCATCCGGACGTAGCCGACGGTCCAGGGGCCGAAGCCGGGGAGGGCGGCCAGGCGCGCGCTGACCTCGTCGCGGTCGGCGGCGACCGGGTCGATCGTCAAGGTCCCTTCGGACAGGTTTGTCGCGAGCGCGTGGATCGCCCGCGCCCTCCCCTCGGGGAGGCCGATCGCGGCGATCGCCGCGGGGCCGGCGGCGGTCAGGGCGGCCGCGCTCGGGAAGGCGCGGTGGAGGCCGCCCGCCGGGTCGAGGCCGGGCGCGGGGGCGCCGAAGCGGTCGACGAGGCGGCCGGCGAGGGTGGTCGCCGCCCGCACCGAGACCTGCTGGCCGAGGAGCGCGCGGACCGTGAGCTCGCAGGGGTCGATCGCCCCGGGGACCCGGAGCCCGGGTCGCGCGCGGACGCGGGGCCCGAGCGCGGGGTCGTCAGCGAGGGCCGCGGCGATCGCCTGCGGGCTCGCGTCGAGGTCGAAGAGGCGGCGAAGGCCGGCGACCAGCGCCATCACCCCGCCGCCCACGACCCCCTCGACGTCGACCCGCAGCGCCGTCGCCCCGGGCTCCGGTCGCGCGTGGATCGCAAGGACATGTCCATTAAGACAGATAGTGCGGGAGTAGGTGTCGCCGCGCACCGCCTCGACCCCGGGGATCGCCCGGGCGCCGAGGAATGCGAGGAGCTCGCCCCAGGCGAGGGGCGGGCGGTAGTCGAGGCGGAGCGAGAGGCGGGCGTCCCCGGCCGCGCCCCGTCGGAGGGTCCCCGGCGGCCGCCCGAAGCGCTCGGCGAAGGCGGCGTTGAAGCGGCGCACCGAGCCGAAGCCCGCGGCGAAGGCGACCTCGGCGAGGGAGAGCGAGGTGTCCTGGATCAGCTGCTTGGCGAGGGCGATCCGCCGCGAGGTCGCGACCTCGAGGGGGCCGACCCCGAGCGCCCGCTCCATCGCCCGCCGGAGGTGGCGGCCGCTGACCCCGAGGCTCGCCGCGAGCGCGTCGACGCCGGCCTCCTGGAGCGCCCCGGCGTCGATCGCCGCGAGCGCGCGGGCGACCAGGCGACCGGGGGCGTCGATCGCCGCGTGGCCGGGGGCGAGCTCGGGGCGGCAGCGCAGGCAGGCGCGGTAGCCCGCCCGCTCGGCCGCCGCCCGGGTCGTGAAGAAGTCGCAGCGCGGGCGCCCCGGCGTGCGGGCGGGGCAGACCGGGCGGCAGTAGATCCCGGTGGTCCGGACGCCGACGAAGAAGACCCCGTCGAAGCGGGCGTCCCGCGCCCGGAGGGCGGCGTAGCAGGCGTCGTGGTCGAGCTCCACGTCGCCGTGATAGCGCGCCCGGGCGCCGACGTCTGGCCGTTTTCGGACCTCGCGGCGAGATCGTCCCGGGGGCTGCGACGGCCCGAAAGACGACGAGGCCGACGCGTCCCCGCGCCGGCCTCGCTCGTCTGCCCGCGGGCGGCGGGCGACCTACCCGAAGAGCGGGAGGTCCTCGGCGATGATCGGGAACTTCGACGAGTACGGGTGATCGGGGCCGATGCCGGCGAAGGCCCGCATCGCCTTGTGGACCTCACCCCACTTGATCTGGACCCCCATCATCGGGTCGTCGAGGGTCTCGAGGGTCACCGGATCGACGGTCATCGGCAGCTGGTCGTCGACCGTGCTCGCGCCGATCAGCGTGTTGCCGCCGATCACCCCGGGGTCGCCGCTGATCGCCATCATGCTGGTCACCGGCCAGTGGTCCTTGCCGTCGGCGGCGCCCGGGCCGTTGTAGCCCTTGCCGCGGCCGAAGTCGGAGCCGACGAAGATGATCAGCTCACCGAGGAGCCCCTGGGCCTCGGCCTCCTGGAGGAGGAAGTGGATCCCGTGGAAGAGCTTGGCGAGCTGCCGGACCTGGTTGATGTCGTGGTTGGCGTGGGTGTCGAAGCCGCCGAGCTCGATGTTCGCCGAGACCGCGAGGCCGGCCTTGAAGGCCGCGAGCGCGAGCTGGGTCTGCTGCATCATCCGCTCGAGGTCGCCGAGGTTGCCCGGGAGGTCGACGAGCGCCCCCGGGAGCTCGACCGAGGCCAGCGTGTCCATGTTCCCGCGGGCGACGTAGAGCTCGTTGGCCGAGGTCTTGATCCGCGGGAGGTCGTTGCCGTTGCTGAGGTCCATCGTCCGCGCGGCCTGGGCGTCGAGGATCCGCTGGTAGGTGTCGGGGTTGTGGTAGGTCGGGCCCATCGGGTCGGCGACGTTCACCAGGTTCGGCGAGGCGATCTTCTGGAACGACGAGACCGAGTTGAGGCGGGTCACCGGCAGGAGGTTGCCGCTGTTCGCGTAGCCGCCGCTCGAGATGAAGGCGAGCGGGTGGGCGGGCGCCCGGTCGGCGGCGATCATCGCCGCCAGCGCCGGGTAGTCGCGGTCGCCGCGGCCGCTGAAGGTCGTCTTGACCCCGCGGTCGTGATTGTTGGTCTCGGTGTTGATCCCGTTGATCAGGCGGATCTGATCCCCGTGCGCCGTGAAGAAGTCCTTCGCCGACATCAGGTAGGGATCGGCCATCGCGTCGAGGCCGAGGGCCGCGCCGGAGACCGGGATGTTGGCGTAGGGGAGGTTGCCGACCTTGTGGGTCGCGGCGTCGTAGTCGTAGAGCCGGTTGAACTTGCTGGGATCCTTGGGCTTGGGATCGCAGAAGTAGGTCGGGTCCCAGCCCCCGCGGGCGGAGACGAAGACGAAGAAGGGGCCGGCATAGGGCTGGAAGGCCGCCCGCGCGGTGCGGGGAGCGGCGACGGCCAGACCGGTCATGGCGGCGAAGTTCAGGAAATCTCGGCGAAGCATGGCTGACTCCTTTGCTCTGGTCGCGGACAGGGCTGGCTACTCGAAGAGGAAGCGGTAATCGGCGAGGAGGTAGGTGACGACCGCCATCCAGGCCCGGACGACGTAGGTCTCATCGCTGGTGATCTGCTGCTCCATCGGCAGCGCCTCACCGGTCTTGAGGTTCTTGGTCGCCCGGCAGTTCGAGAGGAGCGAGGTCGTCTCGACGTCGTTGGCGATGTTGTCGAGCCCCGCCTGCAGGGTGTCGTAGAAGAGCTGGAAGGTGCGGGCGAGCTCGGGGTCGTCGATCGCGAGATCCTCACCGAGGATCCGCTTGTGGAGGTACTGGATGTTCGCCTTGATCTCGGCCGACGAGCCGTTGTCCGGGGTGTCGGTGAGCTCGACGAGCGGGAAGAGCGTCCGCTGATCCGCCGGCAGCGTGAAGTCGTAGGCGGAGATCGTGCAGGCGTGCTCGTTGGCCATCCGGGCGCCGACGCTGGCCATCACCGCGTTGACCGTGGTCAGGCGCTCGGTGATCTCGTTGGAGTCGTGGCCGCCGTAGAGGATCTTGTAGTCGACGGTGAGGTAGGGCTGCTTGTCGGAGCGGACCCAGGGGTAGCCGGTGACCGCGCCGATCTTGTTGGCGAGGAGCTCCGGCGTCGAGAGGCGGCCGATGCCGACCGCGGCGAGCTCGGCGGCCCGCGCCGGCGTCGGCGCCTTGAGCATCCCCTTGCCCCGGAAGTAGGGCGTCAGGATGATCTCGCGGATCACCGTCTTGATGTTGTGGTTGTCGGCGACGAACTTGTCGGCGATCGAGCGGAGGATCAGGTCCTGGGTCTCCCAGGCGGTGAGCTCGCTGTCGTAGAACTCCGAGTCCGGGTTGGTCGGGTAGTGGAGCGGCTTCATCCCGGTGAGCGCCTCGAAGATCGTGTAGGTGCTCGAGAGGGCGAAGCGCGGGTCGGTGGCGACCCGCTCGGCGAGCCACTGGATGCCGGTCGAGAACTGGTCAGGCGGCATCAGCTCGTTGAGGTAGCCCGGCGAGAAGACCTCCGGGTACCACTGCGGCGGGTCGAGGAGCTTCTCCTGGTCGTTCTTGTCGAACATCTGGAAGGCGCCGGCGATCGGGTCGATCAGCTTGTGGCACTTCGCGCAGTCCGGGTTGTTGCGGGTCGGGTTGAAGACCGCCGAGCCGGCGTCCGGCGAGATCGCCTGCGAGGCGAGGGCGAGGACGTCGGTCGCCAGGAACTGGAAGAGGACCATCCGCGCCCGGTGACGCATGATGTTGGTCGGCGTCGTCGGGAAGCGGTTGAGCCACATCGGCGAGGTCAGGATGCCGGCGTGGGGGAAGGGCATCTGCGCCCCGCCGCGCGGCACCGTGATCACGCCCTCCTGGAGCTCGCCGAGGTCGTTGGGGTCGTTGAACGAGACGTCGGCGTTGTAGATGTCGGCCGAGTCCGGGTTGAAGACCGTGTAATTCGCCGTGATGATCTCGGTGAAGGGCCGGTCGTTGCGGATGATGTAGTTGATCAGCTCGAGCGGCTCGCGGGCGACCGCCTGGTTGATCCGCACCCGCTCCGGGGTCGGCAGCATCGCCACGTTGTTGACGAAGTCGTTGCGGCCCGGGAAGTCGGCCTCGCTGAGGAGCGCGACCGCGTTGTTGGTCGAGCCGTTGGCGAACTTGTCGGTCAGGAACTTGTCGTTGAAGACGTCGAGGAGGCGGCTGTAGAACGCGTCCTCGGTCATGATCTCCTCGACCGCGAGGGCGACCGCGTCGAGGCCGCCCTCCTCGACCGCCTTGATCTCCTCGTCGGTCGGCAGGCGCCCCGAGAGGTGGAGCGTCGCCTTGCGGAGGGTCTCGACCGGGGTGAGGAGGTCGACGTCGTCGAAGCTCTTGGCGCCCGAGGTGTCGACCGGGCACTCGATCGGGTCGTCGAGCTGGACGAGGAGCTCCTCGATCGCCGCGTAGATCTCATCGCTCTCGGTGAAGACCTTGCCGCCCTCGTGCTCGGTGAGGAAGAGCGGCTTGGCGAGGATCAGCGGGACGTCGTCGTAGGAGTAGCCGGCGATCGACGCGATGTTGGCGAGGTTGGCCTCCATGAAGCCGGGGTAGACCGGCGGGAGGAGGAGGAACTTGGCGTTCTTCTCGGCCGCGATCCCGGTCGGGTCGTGGCACTGGATGCAGCTCTTGGAGAAGCTCGGCGCCCAGATCTCGTCGGCGAAGAACTGCAGCGTCGAGTAGCAGTCGCCGGGATCTCCGGTGGTCCCGCCGGTGGTCTCGTCGCCGGTGCTCCCGGTGCCGGTGTCGGCGCCGGTCGTCGCCGAGCTCCCGCCGCTCGTCGTCGCCATCGCGTCGGTGTCGGACGCTGTTCCGTCGTCGTTCATGCCCCCGCCTGAGTAGCAGCCGGCGAGCGTCAGGGTCGCCACCGAGGCGAACGCGGGGATCCGTGCGAGACCAAGCTTTCTAACAAGGCGTAGCGATCGATTCATCTGCAGCCTCCACCAATCTCAGCGCAGACTATCGCCGCCCCGGAAGCGCCGACAAGGGGAAACGTCAGGAAGACTGCGACAGTAGGGGTGGGGTCTCCGCTCCCCGATGATCAGCGCCGGCCGTGAAGCCGCGGCCGCAGCGAGGAGCTGGCGAGGGGACTAGCGTACGCGCGGGGGGATCGACGCCGCAGGCGCGGCAGCGCCCCGCCCACGGACGAGGAGCCCCGCTCAGGTCGCGCCCCGGCGGTGGCGATCTACCAGCGCCGCCAGGCGATCGAGCCCGGCCTCGACCTCGGCGAACGAGGGCCCGAAGGAGAGGCGGACGAAGGCGCGGAGGCGCGAGGGGATGTGGCTCCGTCGCTTCCCCGGATCGACGTCGAAGAACTCGCCGGGGACGCAGATCACCCGCTCGCCGAGGGCCGCGCGGAAGAAGCCCATGCCGGTCGAGAGCGACCCGGGGAGGCCGCTGACGTCGGCGAAGCAGTAGAAGGCGCCCTCGGGCGGGCAGGGTACGCCGATCCCCATCGCCGCCAGGCGGCCGAGCATCAGCTCGCGCTTGGCCGCGAAGGCCCGCTGGATCGCCACCGCCTCGGCGCTCGCCTGCGCCGGGTCGAGGAGCGGGAGGACCGCCCGCTGGAGCGCGTGCGGCGGGCCGCCGTCGAGGAAGGAGCCGGCCGAGGCCACCCGATCGATCACCTCGCGGGGGCCGACCGTCCACGAGAGGCGGAGGCCGGGGTAGCGCCAGTTCTTGGTCAGGCCGTCGACGATCACCACCGGGTCGTCGTTGACGTCCTCGACGAAGGCGGCGGTCGACACCGTCGCCCCCTCGCCGCGGCCGTAGACGTAGTGGGAGTAGAACTCGTCGACGATCAGCGCGCAGCCGAATTCGCGGGCGCAGCCGACCCAGGTGGCGAGCTCGTCGCCGGCGATGAGGTGGCCGGTCGGGTTGCTCGGGTTCGAGAGGAGGATCGCGCCGAGGCCGACGCCGATGATCGTCTCGCGGAGGCGCGCGGGGTCGAGGCGGAAGCCGTCCTCCTCGTGGAGGAGGAGGGGGAGCGGGACGAAGGCGCGGAAGACCTCGAGGAGCTCCTCGTAGGCGGTGTAGTCGGGGAGGAGGTGGCCGAGGTGGACCGCGCCGAGGGAGGTCGCGACCCGGGTCAGCGAGACCCGGCCGCCGGCGGCGATCGCCACGTTCTCCGCCGAGTAGCGGCTCGGCATGCCCCGGCGGTAGCGCTGGTTGTAGAGGTCGGCGACCGCCTCCCGCAGCTCCCAGAGGCCGGCGACCGGCGCGTACTCGTGGGTGTGATCGTCGAGCTCGATCGAGCGCATCCGCGGGATCGAGCCCGGCAGCGCGCCGGTCTCGGGCGCGCCCTGGCCGAGGTTCGCCCACTCCGGGTTGCCGTAGGCGAAGCCGAGCGCGGCCGCCTCGGTCATCACATAGATCACGCCGGTGCGGGGGACGGGGCGGAAGATCAGGCCGACGCGCGACATCGAGGCCCGATACCCGGGCGCCGTCGGGGCGTCAAGTGCGTCCTTGCGCGGGCGGTGGGAAAGCGCCGAAGATGCCGCGGTCGATGAGCACGCTGCGTCGCACCCTCGCCCTCGTCGGCGTCCTCCTCCTCGCCCTCGTCGCCCTCGCCGACGCCGTCTACCTCACCCTGGTCCACGTCGACCTCGAGACCGGCGCCGGCGGCATCGGCCGGATCTGCCACGCCCTCTCGAAGACCGGCTGCGAGGTGACCGGCGGGCGCTTCGGCGACCTCTTCGGGGTCCCGGTCGCGGTGATCGGCGGCGGCGGGGTCCTGGCGATCTTCGTGTGCGCCGTGATCGCCCTGGCGCGCCGCCGCGACGACGCCCACCCGAGCCACCCGCTCCTCGTCCTCCTCAGCGGCGGGGCGGTGCTGGCGTCGCTGGTGATGGCCGGGCTCTCGGCGATCGAGCGGGCCTACTGCCCCTTCTGCGTCTTCTGGTACCTCCTCAACGCGGCCATGTTCGCGGCGGCCTTCGCCGCCGACGGCGGCGGCCTCGGGTCGGCGCCCGCCCGCGGGCTCCGGGCGCTGCGGCGGCCGGTCGGGTGGATCATCGCGGCGGCGATGGTCGTCGGCGTCGGCGTCGGCCAAGTCGGCCACGGGCGGGCGCTCGAGCGGGTCGGCGCGCTGGTGGCCAAGCAGGTCGAGGAGGAGATCACGGCGACCCTCGCCCGCGCGCCGATCACCGACCTCGACCTCAGCGGGCAGCCCCGGCGGCGCTACGGCGGGCCCGGCGAGCCGGTGACGATCGTCGAGCTCGGCGACTTCGAGTGCCCCTACTGCCGCCAGCTCTGGTTCCACGCCGAGCGCTACTTCGAGGAGACCAAGCGGCCGCTCGAGGTCGTCTTCGTCAACTTCCCGCTCGACTCGACCTGCAACCCGACGACCCGCGGCAACCTCCACCAGCAGGCCTGCCTCGCCGCCCTCGCGGGCGAGTGCGCCGAGTCGATGGGGCGCTTTTGGGAGTACGCGGATCGCCTCTTCGAGCGCCAGCCCGACCTCGGGCGGGCGGCCCTCCTCGAGAGCGCGGGCGAGCTCGGCCTCGACGTCGACACCTTCGCGGCCTGCATCGACGACCCGGCGACCGCGGCCGCGATCCGCCGCGACATCGTGATCGGCGAGAAGGCCGGGGTCCGCGGGACGCCGACCGTGCTGATCGGCGGCTACAAGCTCTCGGGCGTGGTCCGGCGGCCCTTCTTTGAGGGGATCCTGGGGCGGATCCAGGGGCCCGCGCCGGAGTAGGCGGAGCGGCGGTCGCGGGTCAGCGGGGGTTCATGCTGACGTCGGCGTGATCGTGCGTGTGGCTCTCGCTGACGGTGACCGACTCGTTCGCGCTCGCGCTCTTGCGGTCGCTCGAGGTCTGGGTGTTTGCGGCGGACTGGCTGGCGTGGGCGGACTTGTGGTCGCTCGAGGAGGCCGAGGCGCTGGCCCGGCCGTCGTCGGCGCTGGCGTGCTCGTGGGAGGTCGCGCTCGGGCTGGCTTCGTCGGTGTTCGCGGCCGCGCTCGCGTGCGCGCCCGGGGCGGTGGCGGAGGTCGAGGTCGTGGTCGGCGCGGGCTCGGGGGCGGGCGCGGAAGAGAATGTCTCTTCGGACATGCTTGATGGGGCATCAGCGGCGGGCGGCGCGGGCGGGGCGCTCGCACCCTGCGGCGCGCAGGCGACGAGGAGCGCGAGCGAGGCGGCGCGCGCGAGCGCGCGGCCGACGGCGACGGGGAGGCGGCGGGCGGGCATCGCCGGGATTGTAGCGCGCCGATCGGGGCGGCGGCCCATGAGCGCGCGGGCGCGCGCTCGCGGCGGCCCTTGCGAGGACCCGATCGCCCGCGAGGTTGCGGTAGCCTCGGAGGGTCCGCGGCGGCGCGCTCGGTGGGCGAGCGGGTCGCGGGGCGCCGCGCCATGGAGGGCCGCGATGAGCTCGATGGATCCCAAGCGCACCCCTGACGCCTCGCCTCGTCCTCGCGGCCTGCGCTGGGCCTCGGCGCCCGCGCTCCTTGTGGTGGCCGGGCTGACGTCCGTGGGCTGTCAGCGTTCGGCGGGCGAGGGCGCGGCGTCGGCGTCGGCGTCGGCGTCGGCGTCCGCCGGCAGCGAAGAGGGGGTTCAGGCGCTCGCCGCGACGACCCCGGCGAGCGGGCCGCCCTGGGACGAGGGATCGACCGCCGAGCCGCAATACCGCGTGGTCGCGGCGTCGCGCGGCGAAGGAGCGCCGAGCTTTCGCGTCTTCGGCGGCGACGGCGGGGAGCTCTTCGTCGCCCACGGCGCGTGGTTGATGCGGGCCGACGCCGACGGCCAGCTCGCCCGCGATCCTGCGTGGATCCGCGGTGTGGATCCACCGCTCGGCGAGGCCGCCCTGGTCGAGAGCGTCGCCGGCCGCGGGCCCGAGGGGCTCGTCATGGTCACGCGTCTCGTCTCGCCCGGCCGCGGCGACGCCGAGGCGACGAGGGGCTACCGCTGGGGCGGCGATCGCTGGCTCCCGCTCGACCGAGCCGCCGCGGAGGCCGGCTCGTATCCCGCGCGGATCGAGGGCTGGCGCGGCGGCTCGGTGCTCGCCCTCCTCGCGCCGGTCGACGGCGCCTCGTTGTCGTCGTCGTCGCTCGTGGTCTATGCCGGTGATGTCGCGCCGCCGCGGATCGACGGGAGGATCGTGGACTTTGACGCGCTCTCATCGGGCGAGCTCGCCGTCCTCGTCGCCGATCCGCCGCGGGTGCTGACCTACGATCCTGCGGGCGGCGAGGCCCGGACGCGGCCGCTGCCCGAGGCCGCCGGCGCCGAGCTCGAGGGGATCGTCCTCGCGCGCCCCGATCGCGGCCACGTCTTCGGCCGCGCCGCCCCGGACGAGGGCGGCTTCATCACGCCCTACCTCGCCGGCTTCGACGGCGAGGCCTGGCGCGCCGAGAAGGGGCCGCCCTGCGGCGCCGGCGTCTTCGCGGCGTCGTGGTCGGAGCGCGACGGGCTCTACGCGATCTGCCACAACGACCGCGATCCGGGGATCTACCCGAGCGGCGATCTCTGGCGGCGGATCTCCGGCGGCTGGATCGAGGTCGAGCTGCCCTACGCGGGCTCGGTGACGGGGGTCGTCGCCGAGGGCCCGGGCGGCGTGTGGATCGCGACGACGCGGGCGCTCTTCGGCCCGAAGGCGCCGAAGGCGGTGCTCGACGTCGACGGCGTGGACGCGCCCGGGCGGTCGGGGTAGGGTGCTCGGCTGCGGCCGGGCATCGCCAGCGAGGGCTTTCTCAGGACTCGAACTCTAGCCAAGAGCGCGCGTCGTTGCGCTGCTGGAGGGACGGCCGCTCGTTCGGATCGACCAGGCTCACGCTCTTGTAGGCGGCACGGATCGCATCCGGACTCAGACCCAGGGGGACGGCCTTGGTCAGGGCCTCCTGGAGGCGGAGCCGCTTCGTGATCTGGACGTAGGCGTAGGTCGTTGCCTGGTGCGGCAGGGTGGGATCCACCTTGTCAGGCTCCCGGACCTGGATCATGAAAGGCTGCGGCTTGAACCGAGAGAGGTCGGTCTCAGCGGCGCTGATCCGCTTCACGATCTTCATCATCGCGGCCTCGATCGTCGCCAGCGAAGTCTGGCTGACATCCATTGGCTCCGGCAGGTCGCCGAGGATGCCCTTGTCATCAATGCCGATGCCGCTGAGCTCCACTTCGACATTGGCATAGCCCAGCTCGCAGGCTGCGCCCACGGAAGCATAATCAATGTCGACCCCGAACTCGACGTTGCTGATGCGGAGTTTTAGCCGCATGCCGATGCCGTAGCGGGTCTGGATCACCTTGCCGCGCGGCTCAGAGTTGTAGATGTCCCAGTAGATGGCGAGGTCGCGGACAATCGTGGTCGAGTCGAAGTCGTTCGACACGTCGGCGATTGCTGTCACAGCGATTTTCGTGGAGGAGCCCACGCTGACTGCCGTGCTGTCGTCGTACATGGCCCAGCTTCGTTTGTGCCAGTTCTCGGGCAGGGCGTGGGGCGCGTAGTCGTCCGCGAGGCCCGGGGTGATGAACTTCCCGGTCGACGCATCCTTTCCGCTCTCGATGGCGACCCATGTGTCATCCAGGCTCTGGTCGAGATCTACGTGGTTGAATTTGCCCTGGATCCAGTCGCGCGCATCCTCCCGCTGAGCAGCGGTGGGCGCGGTGAATGCGTCGTGGACGCCGAAGTAGCGGTACATGTACTGGAGGATCCGTGGGTCTTCTTCCTGCACCGTATTCGCTCTGGCGCGTTCGAGCGCCTCCTTGAGGGTCTTGCCGAGCCTGACCTCCCGCGCGCCAAAGTAGAAGGAGCGAGTGTCCCCGTCCCCGGCCGAGACCGGCACTGGGCTCAAGACATCGATTGCATAGAGCTTGGCGATGTCTGGGTTCTGAGAGACGTACGCCTTGATGGCCGCGACACAGGCGATGATCTTCTTGTAGGTGTCGAACGTGAAGTCGCCGGTCTTGGAGGGTAGATACTCGAGGATCCTCGCGTCTGTGATGCCGTAGGCGTCGATTCGATAGGTCACGTTGGCGAAGTCCAAGGCCGAGGCCGCCGAGAACATGCCGAAGGAGATCTTCATATCGGCCTTCACATTGCGGACCTTCAAGGTCACGCCGAGGCCGAAACCGAAGCGCTTGAAGCGCTCCTGCTTCTGCTCGTCCTTGATGACGTCGTAGCGATCGGAGAAGAGCACCGCGAGGTAGCGGTATTCGAGGCTCTGGAACGAGGCTGATCCGACCGCGAAACCGGCGCCGTTCACGGCCATGGAGCCCTTCAACTGGTTGACCTTCTGCATCATCTTGAAGGATGCGATCGGGTAATCAGCGACGGAGCGCTCTTCGCCGGACCGCTCTTCGCCGGAGCGCTCTTCGCCGGACCGCTCTTCGCCGGGGGAATCCCCCGTCTCGAAGGCCTCGGCTCTCGTATCCGAACTCGGCTCGGCCAAGTCCAAGGGCAACCACTCACGCGTGATGATATTCAACGATGACATTGTATGCTCCGCCGCTCGAGGCTCTCCGTGAGAGTCAATACTCCCACCCATGCGAGTGTTGAAGTATCACAAATAGGGCGAAGAGAAGCGTGACGCTGACAGCAAATTTGGCGCAGCTGCAACCTGCGGCCATCCAGCGTGCGCAAGGCCTGCCGCTTTCAGATGCCCGCTCTGCCAAGCTCGCTGTCGCACCCTAGCCCGCCGGGTCGGTCTCCTCGCCGAACCAGAGGACCGCGTAGCCCTGATGGAGCCCGGCGCCGACCGCCTTCCACGGGTGATCGGTCCAGATCCCCTGGTTCAGGATCACGTCGTTGTGGGCGGGGCTATTCTTCCAGAGGTCGAGCGCCTGGGCCGGGGTGATCACGCCGCCGCTCTGGGCCGCGTTCTCGTAGCCGAAGCCCGGGTAGACCGTGAGCTCCTGCGGCTTCACCCACATGCACATCGCCTGCGCGTGGTCGGGGGTGTAGCAGCAGGGCGACCAGGCGCCGGCGTCCGACCACGAGTGGAGGTTGCAGCCGGGCTCGGTGTGCGGCGCGTTCTCCTGGAGGTCGACGACGTGGGTCTGGCCGACCGTGCAGAGCGAGGGCGAGGCCGGGATCGCCGGCAGGCCCTTCTCGCCGCGGTAGGCGTTGACGAGGGCGACGAGCTCGCTCGCCTCGGCCGTGCAGCCGCCGGGATCGACCCCGCCGGTGGTGGTCGTGTCGCCGCTGCTCGTGTCGCTCGCGGTCGAGGTCGTCGCCGTGGTCGCGCTCGAGGTCGAGGCGGAGGTCGACGAGGTCGCGTCGGAGGTCGAGGAGGTCGAGGCGGTCGTCGAGGCCGAGGTCGATGACGAGCTCGAGCTCGCGGTCGTCGTCGAGGCGGCGCCGGTGTCGGTGTCGGTGTCGGCGACCGTGTCACCGCCCTCGTCGCCCTCGCCCGCGCAGGCGAGGAGGAGCGCGGCGCCGAGGAGGAGGAGGCGGGTGCGGAGCGGGGCGAGCATCGGCCGACGATACCAGGCGCGCGACGCCGGTCGCACCCGGCCGCCGGGCTCAGGCCTCGATCATGAGGAGGCGCTCGCTCCGATCGCGCTCGCTCGGCTGGGCCGGGTACGAGACGGCCTTCCCGGCGGCGATCCGGGCGGCGCTCCAGGCCGCGACCGCGGCGTCGAGGACGTCGTCCGGGGGGATGTGAGAGGCGTCGCCGAGCTCGGTCGGCAGGTGGATCCCGGCGGCCGCGAGGAGCTCGAAGCGCTGGCGCTGGCCCTTCCACGTCTTCTTGCGGGCGATCGCCGCGGGCGCGGCGATCGTCGGGTGCTCCTCGGCGAGGTGGCGAAACGAGACCTCGGGGTGGACCTCGCGGATCCGAAGGTCGCGGACGAACGCGTCGACCTCGCGGATCTTGGCGAAGAGCTGGAAGCTCTGCTTGGAGATCCCCTTGCCGGTGAGCGAGCGCGCGAGCGCGAGCGCGGCCTCCCAGGTGCTCGCCTCGACGACCGGCCGAGGCGGCACCGGGAAGACCGACGACCCGGTGCCGGCGGGGAGGCTGGCGCGCGCGCTCTGATCGGCGGCCCGCCCGGACGCCTGGTCGCGGAGGCCGATCGGCATGTCGACCCCGACGATCGCCGCCCCGGCGGCGAGGCGGCCGAGCAGGTCGGCGAAGCTCGCCGCGACCCCGGCGCCCGCGAAGCGCCCGTCCACGAGGGCGACCGTCACCCATCCTTGCTTGCAGCCGTCGACTCCGAGCACGCGCATGGCTACTTCTTGGTCGACTTCTTCTTGGTCGACTTCTTCTTCGACTTCTTCTTGGTCTTCTTTTTCTTCTTCTTGGACGACGCCTTGGCGGCCGGAGGGGCCTCGCCGAGCCAGCTAGCGAGCTCGTCGATGAGCTCCTTCGAGCCCTCGGGGTCGTGCTCGCGGAGGGCCGCGAGGGCGGCGCTGGCGAGCTCCCCGACCCGCTCGGGCTCGCGGCTGGCGCTCCGGAGGGCGCCGGCGAGGGCGGCCTGGCTGCGGGCGAGCTCGACCGGCGGGCGCTCCTCCGCGTGGGCCTCGCGGATCTTGAGGGCGCGCTCGAGGTGGGGGATCGCCGCGTCGGTGTCCCCCTGCGCGAGCTCGACGGCGCCGAGGCGCGCGAGCGCGTCGCCGACCTCGAGGTGATCGGCGGGCTGCGACTTCTCGCGGATCGTCAGGGCGCGCCCGAGGTGCGAGCGGGCCGCGTCGAGGTCGCCCTTCGCCTGGGCGATCGCGCCGGCGTCCGCGAGCGCCTGGCCGAGGTCGGGGTGATCGTCGGCGAGCGAGGCCTCGAGGATCGTCAGGCCGCGCTGGCTGCGGGCGAGGGCGGCGTCGAGGTCATCGGCGTCGGCGTCGATCCGGGCGATCTCGCCGAGGAGGACGCCGAGCGTCGGGTGCTCGGGGCCGAGGGCGCCCTCGAAGATCGCAATGACGCGATCGAAGCGCTCGTTCGCCGCGGCCCGATCGCCCTTGGCGGCGGCGATCCGGCCGAGGCCGATGAGCGGATCGCGGAGGCGGAGGCTCGCCTCGCCGAAGCTCGCCTCGCTGATCTTCAGCGCGCGTTCGAGATGGTCGTTCGCCGCCGCGTCGCCGGCGAGCCCGAGGGCCGCGCCGAGGGCCGCGAGGAGGGGCGCCGCCGCGGGGGCGCCCTCGGGGAGGCGGGCGAGGACGGTCTCGGCGTGGGGGCGGAGGGCGAGCGCGTCGGCGGGGCGCCGGTCGACGACGGCGATCTCGCGGATCAGCGCGCCCATGGTCTCGGCGAGGAGGGGATCGTCGCGGACCTGGTCGGCGAGCCAGACAGCCCGCGTGAGGGTGGCCTCGGCCGCCGGGTGATCGCCGGCGGCGATCTCGAGGGCGCCCTGGAGGGCCATCACCTCGGCCTCGAGGGGCGGGTAGGCGATCTCGTCGGCGCGCTCTCGGATCGACGCGGCGAGCTCGCGCGCGGCCTCCCGACGGCCGAGGTCGAGGGCGACCTGGGCGGCGGCGATCTGCTCGCGGAGCGTCGTGACCTCGGCCGCGACCTTGGGATCGTCGGGCGGGGCCGCGGCGGCGCGGAGGCTGGCGACGTCGTCGCAGGGGGCGATCGAGGGGAGGGCGGCGCTCGCCTCGATCGCCCGCAGGGCGGCGTCGGCGTCGGCCTTGGCGAGGGCGTCGACCAGCGCCTTGAGGGCGACGCGGCGGCGATCGAGGCAGGCGGCCTGGAGCGCCTCGCGCTCGGCCGGCGGCTCCTCGGACTCGCAGGCGCCGCGGCGGGCCGCGCTCCACGAGCCGGCGTAGGCGTCGAGCGAGGGGCCGAGGCGCTCCCAGGTCGCGTCGGCGCCGTCCTGGCCGCTGCCGAGGATCGCCGCCTTGACCCCCTCGCGGTGGGTGTTGTCCCAGACGCCGCTGAGCGAGGCCGCGTCGCCGCAGGATCCGCCGAAGAGGCGCCCGGCCAGGAGCACGCCGCCGACGAGGAGGATGAGGGCGCCGGCGCCGATCGCCGCGAAGACGAGGGTCCGCGCGCGCTTCCTCGACGCGGCCGCCGTTCCGCTCGTCGGGGCGATCGGCCGCGGCGCGACCACGGTGCCGCCGGGGGCGTCGATCGGCCGGAGCTCGCTGGGCTCCATGATCACCGAGGGCTCGAAGATCTCGCTGGGCTCCACGACCACCGAGGGCTCGATGAGCTCGCTCGGCTCCTCGGGCGCGGTCGGCATCGGCACCGAGAAGCCGGGGGCGGGCGAGGGCGGCGGCGGCTGACCGAAGCGGCTGTGCACCTCCTCGGTCACGGTGTTGAAGGCGGTGGTCGGCTCGGGGTCGTCGGGGTCGCCGGGCGTGTAGGGCTCGAAGGACTCGGTCGCGCTCTCGTCGATGTCGAACTCGTCGGGGATCGCGACCAGGTCGATCTCCGTCGGCGGCTTCGGCCGGCGGCGCGGCGCGGTCATCATGCCGTCGTCCTTGCCGCTCGGCTGCCGGGCCGGTACCGACGGCGGTGCGCCCAATTGAGGCAGCGGCGGCAGGCGCCCACCGGGTGGCCTGGAGGCAGACATCAGATCCCAAGCTCGCAGATGCCGGCCGAGCCAGCAACCGATCTCGGCGCGCGCGATTTTGACAGGGGCGGGCGGAGGCGCGGGCGCACGACGTTCTCGCGGCGGAGGGCGCCGAGGGCCCGCGCGCGCCCGCACGCGTGGGCGACGCGATCGCTCGCGCGATCGTGACGGCGAAGGGAGGCGCGATGCGCATCGACCGAGCGCGCTCCGGGAGGGCGCCGCGGTGACTCGGGTGGACTTCCTCTACGTCGCCGAGATCCACCCGCCGGTCGGCGAGGCGCCGGGGGGACGAGTGAGGTGATCTAGCGGGCGACGCGGCCGTAGGTCGACGAGGGGAAGATCGACGTCCGCTCGCGGCCGACAACGCGGACGACCGGCACGCCGACGCGCCCGCGGAGCGAGGCGATCCGCCGCTCCTGGGCCGCCTGGAAGGAGCCCGGGTCGACGATTGAGACCAGCGGCGGCGCGAGCTCGCGGCGGCGCCGGAGGTGATCGTAGGCCGGCGAGCGCCGCCGCAGATCGTCGTCGATCCGGGTCGCGAGGCCACGCTGGAGCTCGCGGCGGCCGAGCCCCTGGAGCTCGACCTGGACCAGGAGGCGGCGCGGCAGGAGGGGTCGCGTGCGGAGCCCCGAGCGGCCGGCGCCGCCGAGCTCGGTGTCGGCGAAGGGGTCGCCAGCGCTCGCGCCGGCCCGCTCGGCGGGGCTCGGTCCGGGATCGACCGCGCTCGGATCGGGGCCGATCGTCGCGGCGATGAGGGCGGGCTCCTCCGGGCGGAAGGCCTGGCGGACGGCGGCGGTGAGCCAGGCGCCCGGGAGCGCGATCCCCTCGAGCGCGACCCGCTGCGGCGGCGGCCGGAGGCGGACGACACGGGGCCGCGGGAAGGGGGCGAGCGCGGTCGGCGGGTCGAAGCCGACGATCTCGACGTGATCGTCGGTGCGGAGGCGGAGGCAGCCGACCGGCGAGGTGACGACGAGCTCGTAGCGCTGGCCGAGGATCGCCTCCTCCGGGAGGATCGTCGCGCTCGCTAGGACCCGCTCGCCCTCGGCCCCCGGCTCGCGGTGGGGGAGGAGCTCGACGAGCTGCGAGCCGACCGCGAGGGTGAAGGCGCGGGCCGGGGCCCGCGGCGACGGGATCCCGAGGCGACCGGAGCGGTGGATCCAGCCCGCCGACTCGAGGCGCACCCGGGTCCGCGGGCGGCGGCTGAGGTCGTGGCCGGCGAGGAGGAGGCGCAGATGGGGGAGCGCGCGCTCGATCGGCCCGCGGGCGGCGCCCTCGAGCCAGCTCAGGGTGTAGACGCTGGGGAGCGTGAGGATCGCGGGGGCATGCCCGGCGATCGCCTCGAGGAGCGCCTCGCGGCCGCCGTCGGCGCGGTCGATCCGGATCACCTCGGCGCCCAGCGACGCGAGGTCGTCGGTGAGGAGCCGATCGACGCTGCGGTCGATCTCGCGGGCCTGGAGGACGACCACCGGTCCCTCGAGGGGGCGCTCGCCGAGGAAGCCCCGCCAGATCGCGGCGGCCTCGGGCCGCTCCCAGCCGAGGCCCGCGAGCTCGGCCGCCCGCGGGTCGCCGTGATCGACGAGGCCGAAGCCGAGGTGGGCCTCGACCTCGCGGGCGTGCTCGGTGAGGCCGAGGAGCGGCACCTCGGCCCGGAAGTCGGCGAGCGAGGCGATCCGGCCGAGGCCCCGGGCGCGGCCGAGCTCGGTCGCCGCGAGGGCCTCGAGGGTCCGCGCCAGGCTGCGCTCGCGGCCGCTCTCCCCCCAGGGCATCGGCGGCGCGTCCTGCTAGCTCCCGCTGAGCTCGCGGCGGAGCGCGCTGGCGACGATCTCGGCGTGGCCGCGGCGCTCGAGGAGCGAGGCGTCGCGATCCTCGGCGGCGAGGCGATCGACGCCGCGGCAGAAGCGATCGAGGTGGGCGAGCGCCGGCCCCCGCGAGCCGACCTCGAGGAGCGCCCGGGCGAGGCCGTAGTGGGCCTCGAGGTTCTCGGGGGCGCCGCGGAGGAGCTGGCGGTAGCCGGCGATCGCGGTCTCGGGATCACCTGCCCGAAGGGCCAGGGCGGCGAGGTTGCCCTGGGCCTCGGGCTGATCGGGGTCGAAGTGGAGCGCCTGGTCGTAGCAGTCGCGGGCGCCGTCGAGGTCGCCGGCGGCGGCGAGGAGCGAGCCGAGGTTGGTGTAGGCGGCGGCGAGGCCCGGATCGAGCTCGAGCGCCCGCTCGTAGGCCGCGCGGGCGGCCGCGAAGGCCGGCTCCTCGGGGTCCACGCCGTCCCACTCGCCCTCGAGCTCGGTCCCGTGGAGGAACCACTCGTAGGCGTCGCTCGGGGCGCCCGCGCCGGCCTCGTCGTCGCCGCTGCGATCGGGGATCGGCAGGGTGAGGACCTTGGCGGCCTCCTGGCGGAGGGCGTCGACCGCGAAGTTGAGGAGGACCTGGCCGGTCGCGGCCTCGAAGGCGTGCTCGCTCTCGTCGACGATCACGGTGTCGTGCTCGCAGCGGATCCGCAGGCGGGCGAGGGGCGCCGAGACCCCGGGGAGCTTGATCCGCAGGGCGTCGAGCGATCGCCGCACCCGCTGGAGCGAGAGGCCGGCGGCGAGGAGCTCCTTGGCGACCTTGACCGCGATCAGGTCGCGGAAGTCGTAGAGCGCGCGCTCGCCGAGGCGCTGCGAGGGGCGGATGAAGCCGGTCTGCGCCCAGTAGCGGAGGCGGCTCTCGGGGAGGCCGAAGAGGCGGGCGACGTCGCGGGTGGCGTAGAGCTCGGCCCGGCGCTCGTCGGTCGTGAGCTCGTCGACGGAGATCGTGCTCGTGGTCATGGGGGGCCCGGGGGCGGCGAGGTCATCGCGTCGCCGTCGATCAGGATCTGGGTGTTCTCGGCCCGCACGCGGAACTCGAGGCTGATCTCGAGCTCGGCGGGCGGGCGCCCGCTGAGGGCGGCGAGCTCGGGGAGGACGAGCGCGACCAGGCGCTCGTGGACCGCTCGGTCGCCGCGCATCAGCTCGGCGACCCGCTCGGCGGTGACGACGTCGGCGGGCTCGCGGAAGAGGCCGCGGCAGCGCTGGAGGTCGATGGTCACCATCACCGAGGCGAAGTAGGTGGGGGTCGGCGAGCGCCGACGGCCGAGCTCGCGGCCCCCCTCGATCACCTCCTCACGCCGCCCCCAGAGGAGGTCGAGCGCGCGGGGTGCGAGGATCTCCCGGACCTCGCGGCGGATCAGCGAGAGCCCGCGCACGCGGGAGAAGGCGGGCTCGGGCAGGGGCGCCGTGGGGGCGCGGACCTTGGCGCGCGGTGAGGTGCTCACGGACCACCTAGCTTGCCAGGGCCGCCGGGGGACCGCCAAGTTTCAGGCCGTCCGGGCGCTCCCGCGCTGGCGACGCGCGCTGGTATCCTCGGCGGGCGATGGCCACCTCCTCCCGCGGCGATGTCCTCTTCGTCCTCGATCCGCTCGAGCAGCTCAATCCCCGCGCCGATTCGTCCTACGTGATGATCACCGAGGCGCTGCGGCGGGGCTACCGGCCCTTCGGGGTCGAGCTCGCCGGCCTCCTCCTCCGCCACAACCAGGTGTGCGCGCATGCGGTCCCGCTCGCGCTCGGCCCGGCGGCCGACGGGGCGATCCCGCCGCTGGTCGCCGCGGGCGATCCCCAGCTCCGGATGATCGGCGAGTTCAAGGTGGTGGTGATGCGCAAGGACCCGCCGGTCGACGCCGACTTCATCATCGCCACCTGGTGGCTCGACCGGGCGCGCTCGGAGACCCTGGTGATCAACGAGCCGGCGGGCCTCCGCGACCTCAGCGAGAAGCTGGCGATCCTCGAGTTCCCGCAGCTGATCCCCCGCACCTTCCTCCTCCGCAACCCGGCCGACCTCCGCGACGCGCTCCGCGAGCTCGGCGGGCGGATGATCATCAAGCCGGTCTACGGCTTCGGCGGCCGCGGGGTGCTGATCGCCCGCGAGGACGACCCCAACCTCTCGACCCTCTTCGAGCTGGCGACCCGCGACGGCCAGGGCTGGACGATCGCCCAGGAGTTCGTCCCCGAGGCCAAGGACGGCGACAAGCGGATCCTGATGGTCGACGGCGACCCGGTCGGCGCGGTCCTCCGGGTGCCGGCGGCCGGCGAGCTCCGCAACAACTTCCACATGGGCGGTCGGCCGGCGCTCGCCGAGCTGACCCCGCGCGATCGCCAGATCTGCGCGCGGGTCGGCCCCTTCCTCCGCGAGCGCGGGCAGTTCTTCGTCGGCCTCGACGTCCTCGGGGGGTACCTCACCGAGATCAACGTGACCAGCCCGACCGGGATGCAGGAGGTCAACCGGCTGCATGACCTCGCGGGCGATCAGACGATGCAGGCGGTGTTCTGGGAGGCGCTCGAGCGCAAGCTCCAGGCGTGAGCGGGGGGTCGTCCGGCGATGAGGCGCGCGCCCGTCAGCGCGCTGCGCTCGAGCGCACATGGACGAATCAGCGCGGCGACGACCCAGCGAGGGCCGAAGGGCGAGCGGAGTCTCGCGCACAACGCTCGACTTGAGGTGAGCCTCCGGGCGAAGGGGGTAGTCTGAGCCTCCATCGGCAGATGGTACCGTCGCGGCACGCTGCCTTCGCGGGTTGACTTGGCGCCACGCCCTGTCGAGAATCTCGGCGTATGGAGCCCCAAGGGAGTGAATATTTTGATCGCATCGCGGACGACTATGGCGTTCTGGATATCGCCAATGTCCCGGTGCGGCGCTATAGCCAGGTGTATACGCTGACCAGGCTGGTGGGGGACCTGACGGGCAAGTCGGTGCTCGAGCTGGCCTGTAGCGACGGCTTCTTCACCCGGACGCTGCAGGGGCTGGGCGCCGCGCGGGTCGTCGGCGTGGATCTGTCCGAGAAGATGGTCGCGCTGGCGAGGCGGTACGAAGCGGCGAGGCCGCTCGGGATCGAATATCGCGTCGCGGACGTCCTTGACCTGGGAGTGATCGGCAGCTTCGATCTCGTGGTCTCCTCCTTCGCGCTCCACTACGCCGCCGATCGCGACGCGCTGCTGCGGATGTGTCGAGTCATTCACGCGAACCTGAAGCCGGGTGGGCGGCTGATCAGCATCAATGACAACCCCGGGGCGTTGCCAGACTCGGTGGACGGCTTCGAGAAGTACGGGGAGACCAAGACGGTCGAGCGGCCGGCGGACGACGGGGCCCGGCTGACCGTGGAATTTGTCGTCCGAGATGAGGGATCCGATGAGCGGCGGGTCTCGTTCGATTGCACCTACTTCACAGAGGACGCCTTCCGGTGGGGGGTGGAGGCCGCCGGTTTCCGCGACGTCCGCTTTCATGCGCCGCAGATCGCGCCTGAAGGCATAGAGCGCTTCGGTCAAGAGTACTGGAGTCTCGTCCAGATGCACCCGCTTCATGTCTATATCGAGGGCTGGCGATAGGCTGTCGGAGGGATCTCGTGTCGCGGGAGAAATTGACCAAGTCGCTCGTGGATGTGGTCGCTCTGCGTAGCGAGCTCTCGGAGGAGGACTTCGCGGCGCTCCGGCTCTCCGTGATCGAGGCTGCGAGCCCGGTCTTTCGTGATCGATGTCCCTTCGTCCCCGACGAGGTGTTCATCAAGAGCCTCGTCGGGGGGGACAACGACTCCCTGGCGGTTCGACGAATCCAGCTCTATCGGGCGTCGTCGACGGGTCGGGTCGTCGGCTACGCCGTCGTCCGCGCCGCGGAGCTAGAGAGCGGCGGGGCCTCGTATCTGGTCGTCGACGCGAGCGGCTACATCATCGATGAGTTCCGCGGTCGGGGTGTCACGTCGTCATTCTTCTACAGGGAGATCGTGAGGATCTGGCTGCGCGCGCTCCTTCGTCATCGGGTCGTCGTCTTCGGCATTTGTAGTCCGGCGACCTACAAGATGATCAGTAAGTATACCCACGAATTCTACCCGGATTATCGCTCCCTCTCGTCGCCCGCGATGCGTGAGCTCCTTGAGGCTCTGAAGGGCGGATTGGGGTATGAGACGCTTCCGGGGAGGCCATTCGTGGTGAGAAACGAGATGTGGCGTCGAAACGAAGACCCGACGGAGCCGGAGCGGTGGCGGCGGGACCCGAGCCCGCACCTTCGATTCTATTTGGAGCAGTGCGGTGACTCGGGAGCCGAGGGGAGCGCGCTCCTCACGGTGATCCCCGCGAACCTGCGCAACGCGGTGCTCACCGCGGGGGCGCTCGTCGTCGGCAAGGCACGCGATCGGATTCGTCGCTTGTGGCGAGCTTCGCCGCCTCGTGGGGCTGAGCGGCGACTCTGAGCGTCTTCTGGGTTGTGCGTCGAGGCCGCACCGCCGATGTCGACGAACTCGCCGCCGCCGCGGCGGAGGGCGCGGAGGAGGTCCTCGCGGTCAGCCGCGGTCGGCCGTGGCTGGGTCATGGTCGGCCCTGCGGAGGCGGGCGAGCGCGCGGGCGCTTCGGGTGCAGGATCGCAGGCGCTCGAGCGGGGTCAGGCTGAGTGACCAGCGGAGGAGGCTCAGGTCGATCTCGTAGGAGGCCTGGACGATGTCGGGGTCGAGGGCCGCGAGCCGGGCCTCGATGACGGCGATGGCGGTCGGGGGGCGCGCTGAGTCGTCGGCGAGGGGGAGCTTGGGAGCCACTGTCGGCACCGTAGGGCGCTTCAGCCGGAGCGATCGAACGAGCAGAGCGCGGGCTATTGCGGCTTGCCGACCCGGAGGACCGCGCCGGCCTCGAAGTCGGTGAAGAAGATGTGGGTCTCGGAGAGCGCGATGACTGTGGGCGCCATGAGGCCGTCCACCCATACGGTCGGGTCTGCGCCCTGGAGATCGGCGAACGAGACGGTGTGGTTGACGACGCTGGACCAGTAGAGGTGGGTCTCGTCGAGCGCGAGGGCCCAGAGGCCAGCAATCTCGGGGGAGACGAGCGCCTCCGAGAGGCCCCCCGCCAGGGGGGCGCGGAAGACTCCTCCGCCGATCCCGGAGCTCACCCAGTAGAGGTCGTCGCCGTCTCTCGTCAGCGTCCGTGATGTGCCGATGGTCTGCGTCAACGTGACCGCCGCTCCGCCATCCTTCGGCATCGTCCGCACCTCGAGGGTCGCTCCGTTCTCGATCCAGCGGAGCGAGTCTCCATCGAGGAGGAGCGTGCTCGGCTTGTCGAGCCCCGTGAGGAGCTCCTCGACGTCACCGCCCGTCAGGGGGGCGCGCGCGAGCTTGCCGTCGAGGCCGGATTCGATCCAATAGATGTAGGTCGCGTCGCTCGCCAGCGCCCACGCCTTGGGGCGTCCGGAGGCGATCGCCGCCCCACTGCGTCGCCCGCTAGCCCGCGACCGCGCACTTGCCCGAGCCGCTCGCCTTGTTGTTCTCCGGCCGGCACTCCTGCCAGGTCTTCTCCATGTCGTCGTCATCGACGACGACGAAGACGTCGACGTTGCCGACCTTGACCGGCCCCGGCGGGTTCGGGAGCACGAGGAGCACGTCCTCGCCCTCGGCCGGGTAGAGCGCCTTGGTGGTCGCGCCCATCCCGAGCTTGGTGCCGCCCATGTCGGGGTCGCCGGCGTAGAAGCCGACGACGATCCCGGGCGGGACCGCGGCCTGGCCGAGGTTCCGCACCCGGGCGATGAGCGTGTACTCGTCGAAGCAGTCGACCAGGACCTTGGCGACGAGGTCGGGGGCCGCGAACTCGCCGGCGGGTTGGACGTTCTGGCGGTAGTTGTTGAGGCGGGGGACCGTCCAATTCGGGGTCTCGGCGGTCGGCACCGCGCCGCTCTCGTCGATGTTGGTCACGTGGTAGGTGTGCTGGTTCCAGATCCGCCGGGTCCGCACCCACGAGCCGCTGGCCGAGCCGAAGATCCGGATCCCCGACTGCTTCGTCGCGTCGTCGGGGCAGGTGACCCCGTAGGCGTTGGAGGCGACGATGATGTCGGCCTGGCCGTCGTTGTCGACGTCGGCGACCAGCGGGTACTCCCAGAGGGTGCCGGTGGTGTTGCAGGTCGACTCGATCAGGTTGTCGCCGCTCTGCCCGTCGTACATCCAGAGGTGGTACTCGTCGGAGTAGATCACCTCGGCCTTGCCGTCGCCGTTGAAGTCGAAGACCGAGGAGCCGGTGACCGCCGACGAGCAGTCGTGGGTCTCCTTGAACCACGCGACGACCTCGTTGTTGGGGATCAGGCCGTCGAGGATCTTCTTGCCGTCGAAGACGACGTAGCCGACCGCCCCGGCGGCGCCGATGTCGGGGATCCCGTCGCCGTTGAAGTCGGCGACCGTCGGCGCGCCGCCGCCGTACTCCGAGCCGGCGTTGCAGAAGGCCTTGGTCGAGATCCCGTTGTTGATGTCGACGCCCTTGCGGAGGATCTTCGCGCCGTCGGGGCTCTGGGCGTCGTAGCGGACCAGCGACATCGTGTGCGGGCCGCTCGACGAGATGATCACGACCTCGGGGATCCCGTCCTTGTCGAAGTCGCCGACCCCGTGGTAGCCGGGCGCGATCGCGTTCGCCGGCTCCTGGACCTTGTCGGCCCGGAGATCCCAGAGCACGGTGCCGTCGGCGCGGTAGGCCCGCTGGCCGTCGGTGACGTCGAGGAATCCGTCGCCGTCGAGGTCGGAGAGGCCGGTGAGCTTGGCCCCCCAGGTGCTCGTCGGGTCGAGCTCCTTCTTGACCGCGCCGGTCTTGCCGTCGAGGAGGGTCCAGCCGACCAGCACCTCGGGGGTGCCGTCCTGATCGACGTCGCCGATCGCCGGGCTCTCGTAGCCGCAGTGCACCTTGCCGACGTCGAGCTGCGACCAGAAGGGCGAGCCGTCGGCCTTGAAGGCGATCACCCCGGTGTTCTGGGCGAGCGCGTCGCAGCAGCTCTGGCCGCCGGGCCCCGGGTTGGCGCAGGCGACGATCTCGGGGACGCCGTCGCCGTCGAGGTCGCCGCCCGCGAGGCCGCCGCCCGGCTGGGTGACGTCGGCGAGCGCCCACTTCTCGACGACCTCGCCGCCGACCACCGAGATCGCGTGGAGGGTCCCCTGCTTGTAGTAGGCGCCGCCCGTGAAGGTGCTGAAGAGGAGCTCGGGGATGTCCTTCTCGTTGACCTTGCCGTCGCAGTTGTCGTCGTCGAGCTGGATGACGATCGGCGTCATCATCACGTCGGAGGAGGTCGGCGGGAGGACCTCGCCGCCCCAGGCGTACTTGAGCTCGATCGCGAAGTCGTCGACCGGCGGCTTGACCTCGCATTGGGCGAGGCAGGTGATCGCGTCGGGGTCGGGCTCGACCCCCTCCTCGCACTCGGGCGGCTGCGGCAGGCACTTGCCGGTCGCCAGCGAGGCGCCGCCCATGCACATCGGGTCGGGGGGCTCGCGCTCCTCGCCGAGGGTGTACTCGCAGTAGTTGTCCTCGGGGCAGTCGGTCGCGTCGACGCAGGTCGCCCCCGGGACCACGCACTTCTGGAACGAGCAGACCTCGCCGCCGCCGCAGCAGATCGCGCCGCAGACCAGCTCGGTCGGGCAGCAGACGCCGTCGATGCAGACGCCGTCCTCACAGGTCGCCTCGCAGCTCGGGCCCATGTCGGGGAGAGGGCCGGTGGTCGCGAGGGTCTCGGTGCCGGTGCTGACGTCGGTGGTCGAGCCGCTGGTGGTCGTCTGGGTCGCCGAGACCGTCGTGATCGTGGTCTGGGTCTCGCTCTCTCCCGCGTCGGGGCCGTGACAGGCGAGCGCGAGCGTGGTCACCCAGAGGAGCCGCGACGGACGGAGAGGGCGGGGCGAGTCGAAGAGCATCGGCGCCTTCCATCAGAGCACGTCGCCGCCGCCGAGGAAAAGGGCGATCCGGGACCACGAGTGGGGGGGAGGGGCCCCGGTCACGTCAGCCCGGGCGCGCGAGGTGCGTGGCGAGGCCGCCCTCCTGGGGCAAGATGCCACGCGCCGCGGCGCCACGGCGCTCTAGCGCTGCGGCCGCTGCATCGACGTGTTGAAGATGTTCTCGAGGCGACCGAGCTCGTCCGACTGGATCAGGAAGCCGGTGAAGTCGGCCATGTCCTCGAGGAGGGCGACCGCGCGGATCGTCGCGCCCTCGTGGTCGATGTCCTTGAGGCGGCGGCAGAACGAGACGTTCACCATCCGCACCTCCTCGAAGTAGGCGATCAGCTCCTCGAGGTCCCAGTCGGCCGGCTCGCCGCGGCGGTAGGCGAAGTACTGGGCGACCAGGTACATCGCCAGGAAGCGGTAGATGGTCTCGTCGGCGTTGGCGAAGGGGAGGTGGGTCTCGACCATCGGCTTCATGCGGCCGAGGATCGGGCAGCCGGAGGAGGCCATCACCAGGCCCATGAGCGCGCTCAGGCCCTTCTGGAGCGGCGCCTCCTTCGAGATCGTCCGCAGCTTCGAGCGCACCTGGACCAGCACGTTGTCCTGGGCCGGGATGTCCTTGAAGAAGTCGGTGAGGTGGACCATCGCCTTGGCCACCGGGCAGTGCGGGCTCTGCCGCGGGGTCAGCGGGCAGTTCGGGCACTGGTGGAACTCGAGGGCGATCCAGGGCGGGTAGCCGGCGCGCGGCTCGTTCTGGATGTTCAGGGTGTCGTAGTCGAGGCTGACCTGGAAGTTCTTCCGCGAGCCGTCCGGGAAGATGAACTCGTAGGTGTAGACGATCGCCTCGCCGTCGCGCCCGTCGGCGCTCTCGGGGTCTAGCTCGTCATCCTGGGGCATCGGCATGGGCTTTGTCGTCGACCGGGCCGGGGGGTAGGAGGTGCGGCAAGGCCGCCGCCGGGCTCGGAGGCGCGCCGACGACCGAGCAGGGGCGAGCGTAGCCGGTTCGCCGGCCCCGATCTAGCCGGGAAGTCGCGGCTTCTGGATACGTGTATGTCCATGTGGCACACGACCGGCGCGGCTCGCTCTCGCCACGCGCACGTTGCTCTGCGCGCTTGCGATCGCCTACCGTGAGGTCATGGCACGAGGTGATCGTTCGAGCGTCTCCGCCCTGCTGATGGCCGCGGCCCTCCTCGTCGGCGGCTGCGGGGGGGACGACGGCGTCGGCTCCTTCAGCGCGAGCGCGCCCGGGATCACGAGCGTGAGCGCGAGCGCGAGCGCGAGCGCGAGCATGTCGTCGACGAGCGCGGCCGCGAGCGGCGGGACCACCGACGGGGCCGACACCAGCGGCGGGGCGGCGAGCGGCGGCGACCTCTGCGGCAACGGCATCTGCGACGGCCTCGAGTACTGCGTCAACTGCCCGGCCGACTGTGGCCCCTGCGCGCCGGTGTGCGGCGACGGGGTCTGCGGCGGCGAGGACTGCACGAGCTGCCCGGGGGACTGCGGCGCCTGCGACCCCTTCTGCGGCGATAAGAGCTGCAACGGCAACGAGAACTGCTTCAACTGCCCGGGGGACTGCGGCGAGTGCGACGCGGCCTGCGGCGACGCCGAGTGCAACGGCACCGAGAACTGCTTCAACTGCCCGGGGGACTGCGGCGAGTGCCCGGCGACCTGCGGCGACGCCGAGTGCCAGAACGGCGAGACCTGCGTCAACTGCAAGCAGGACTGCGGCGAGTGCCCGCCGATCTGCGGCGACGCCAAGTGCAGCGGCAACGAGACCTGCTCCTCCTGCGCGAACGACTGCGGGACGTGCCCGCCGAAGTGCGGCGACGGCCAGTGCAACGGCGCCGAGACCTGCTCGTCGTGCGAGCAGGACTGCGACAAGTGCCCGAACACCTGCCCCTGCAAGCAGGGCGACCCCAACTTCAACAACTTCTGCCACTGGGGCCCGAAGACCAACGGCTGTCCGATGACGATGCCGGGCGGCTACTGCGATCCCAACGGCGACGGCTCCTACCAGGACGGCGACTGGAACAAGGGCTACTACGAGTACATGGCGGCCTGCGGCGGCTGATCGCCGCCCTCCGGCGGTCGCCGCCGGGGTATCTTCGCCGCCGATGCGCCACCGCGGCCTCCTCGCGCTCTTCTTCCTCTCGGGCCTGAGCGGCCTGATCTACGAGTCGATCTGGTCGCGCTACGTCCGCCTCTTCGTCGGCTCGGCGGCGACCGCCCAGGTGCTGGTGCTCAGCCTCTTCATGGGCGGGATGAGCCTGGGGGCGCTGATCGCCGCCCGCCGCCTCACGAAGATCCGGCGGCCGATCCGGGCCTACGGGCTCATCGAGGGCGGGATCGGCCTCTACGCGCTGATCTTCCCGCTCCTCGCCGAGCAGGTGATCCGCCTCTGCTACGACGTGATCTTCCCGGCGCTCGGCGGCGGTGAGGCGGTCGCGGCGGTCAAGTGGGGCTTCGCCGGCCTCCTCATCCTCGTCCCCTGCGTGCTCCTGGGGATGACCTTCCCGCTGATGAGCGCCGGGATCATCCGCGAGGATCGGGCGCGCTCCGGCGAGATCCTCAGCCTCCTCTACTTCACCAACAGCCTCGGCGCGGCGCTCGGCGCCCTCCTCTCGGGCTTCGCGCTGGTCGCCGCGGTCGGCCTCCCGGGGACCCTGGCGGTCGCCGGCGCGATCAACCTGGGGATCATGGCGCTCGCGCTCCGCCACCGCGGGGAGGCGCCGCCGATCACCGCCGAGGCGCCGGCGATCGCCGCGGCCGACGGCGACGGGGCGGGGTCGGGCGAGGCCGGGCCCCGCCGCCTCGTCCTCCTCCTCCTCGCGCTCGCCCTCGGCACCGGCCTCTCGTCGTTCATGTACGAGATCGGCTGGATCCGCCTCCTCTCGCTGATCATCGGCTCGGCGACCCACTCCTTCGAGGTGATGCTCTCGGCCTTCGTCTTCGGCCTCGCGGTCGGCGGCCTCTGGGTGCGCCGGCGGATGGACGCGTTCCGCGAGCCCGAGATGATCCTCGGCCTCGTCCAGATCCTGATGGGGATCGCGGCGATCGCCACGCTGCCGCTCTACCGCCTGGGGATCCAGGTGCTCGGCGTCCTGATGTCGCCGGAGACCCACACGGTCGGCATGTGGTACGCGTTCAACGGCCTCCGCTACGTCATCTGCCTCCTGATCATGCTGCCGGCGACCTTCTGCGCCGGCATGACCCTGCCGCTGATCACCCACGTGCTCCTCCGCCGCGGCCAGGCCGAGGGGGTGATCGGCCGGGTCTACGGGCTCAACACCCTCGGCTCGATCGCCGGCGCGATCGCGGCCGGGCTGGTGCTCCTGCCGCTCATCGGCCTCAAGAACGTGATCGTCGCCGGCGCGGCGATCGACGTGATCCTCGGGCTCCTCCTCCTCCGCGAGCTCAGCCGGCGGGCGGCGCCGGTCGCCGGCCTGCGGGGGGCGACGATCCGCGCGAGCGTCGGCGCCGGGGTGGCGATCGCCTTCGGCCTCGGGGTCGTCCGCCTCGATCCGATGGTGCTCACCTCGACGGTCTTCCGCCACGGCCGCACCCGCCTCGGACCCGACTTCCGCCTGGTCTCCTACGTCGACGGCCGGACCGCGTCGGTGACGATGGTCGCCCAGGAGAGCCGGCAGGGGTACCGGGTGCTCTACACCAACGGCAAGCCCGACGCCTCGGTGGTCCTCGATCGCTACCCGGAGGGCCGCGATCCCCAGCTCGGCCCCGACCTCGCCGGCGACGAGCCCAACCAGATCCTGGTCGGCCTGATCCCGCTGATGGCGCGGCCCGAGACCACCGACGCCGCGCTCATCGGCTTCGGCTCCGGTGTCACCTGCCACGTCCTCCTCGGCTCGCCGACCCTGGAGCGCCTCGACACCATCGAGATCGAGCCGGAGATGGTCGCCGCCTCGCGCGAGCTGATGCCGGTCAACCACCGGGCCTACGAGGACCGCCGCAACCACTTCCACTTCGACGACGCCAAGGCCTTCTTCGCCGGCGCCGCCCGCCGCTACGACCTGATCATCTCGGAGCCGACCAACCCCTGGGTGAGCGGGGTGTCGAGCCTCTTCACCGTCGAGTTCTACCGCGAGATCAAGCGCTACCTGAAGCCGGGCGGGGTCTTGGGGCAGTGGATCCAGGGCTACGAGCTCTCCGACGAGCTCCTGCTGACGGTGCTCGCGGCCCTCGACCGCGAGTTCGCCGACTACCTCGTGCTCCGGGTCGGCGACTCCGACTGGGTGATCCTCGCCAGCGACGCGCCGATCGCCCCGCCCTCGGGCGCGCCGATCGCCTGGCCGGCGCTCGCCGAGGAGCTCAAGGTCCTCGGGATCCACGACGTCGCCCAGGTCGACGCGCTGATGGTCGCCAACAAGCGGATGCTCCACGCCTTCCTCGCCGATCGGCCGGCCAACGCCGACGCCCGCCCGCTCCTCGACAACGGGGCCGAGCGCGCGCGCTTCCTCCAGGTCTCGTCGGGCTTCCTCCACTCCCTGCGCTGGACCCCGGCGCCGCTCCTCGAGGTCTTCGGCGGGGTCGCGCGGCGGCCCTACCCGATCGGTGGGATCGGCGATCTCCGCGACCCCCACGTGCTCCTCGAGGCCGAGCGGGCCGCCGGCCTGATGCGCCGCTTCGTCGACCCGGACGCGCCCGCCTCCCGCGACCTCGGCCTCGAGGCGATGACCCTCTGGCACGCCCAGCATGGGCGCCTCGGGACCAAGGATGAGAGCTGGGATCTCTGGGCGCGGCGCACCTACGCGGTCTACAACCAGGTCTCGCCCTACCTCGATCTGGCGGCGACGCCCTGGTGGCAGGAGGTGCTGCGGACGGTCGAGGACCGCGACGCGCCCGTGCTCCTGGAGGACGCGATCGATCTCCTCGACGCGCTGATCCGCCGCGAGGGCCCGCGCCTCCAGGCGGCGGTCGAGCGCTCGCTGGCGACCCCCGAGGATCTGATCTCGCCCGGGCTCCAGGCGATCGCCGGCGGAATCGCGCTCGAGCTGAACGGCGCGGACGCGGCGACGCGGCGGGCCTTCGCGCATGAGCACATGCAGGCACCCGCGATGGAGGAGCCGAGCAGCGACGTCCTCGCGTTCACGGCCCTCCACGACTACGTCGCGGGGGTGTCGGCGCCGTGAGCGCGCCGCGTCGTCGCGCGCCGCGTCGTCGCGCGCTGGCTTCGCGGCGGCCCGCGGCGCCCGCGGACGGACGGCCGCGCGCGGAGACGCTGCGTGATGACGACTTCGCGCGCCGGGCCTCGCCCGCTGCAGACCGCGACGCAGGGTCTCGCAGGCGCTGACAATCGTCGCGGTGGTTGCTGCCGAGCGTATGTTGATCGCGCGCTTCGTCCGGGTCTTCGCGCCGATCGTCGTCGTCGTCGCCTGCTCCGGGGTCGCGGTGGCCTGGGCGCTCCTCAGCGCGGCGGCCGAGCGCGCGGCCTCGCAGGCCGCCCTGACCGTGAGGGACGCGAGCGCGGCGCTCACCACCACCCTCACGACGGCCTTCGTCCACACCCTCGCGGTCTCCACCGAGCCCCCCGTGCGGGCGGCGATCGACGCCCCGAGCGACGACACCCTCGACGGGATGGCCGCCGCCTTCACCTCGCTCCTCACCCGCAACCCCCACTACGCGCAGGCGCGCTGGATCGATGAGGTCGGCCGCGAGCGCGTGCGTCTGGAGCGCAGCAGCGGGGGGTCCGTGCGTCGGGTCATCGCCCTCCAGGAGAAGGTGGCGCGCCCCTACGTCCGCAGCGGCCTCGCGAGCCGGCCCGGCGAGGTGACGCTCTCGCGCCTCGACCTGAACGTCGAGAACGGGGCGATCGAGGAGCCGCGGCGGCCGATGGTCCGACTCGTGGCCCGCGTCGCCGATCGGCAGGGGACGCCCAGCGGCCTCATCGTCATCAACGTCGGCATGGGGACCCTCCTGAGCGAGCTGAGGGCGCGCGGCGTCGCCGACGGCGCCGAGCTGGCGATGCTCGACAGCCACGGGGAGTGGCTCCTCGGGCCGAACCCAGAGGACGAGTTCGCGTTCATGTACGGTCGCGAGGTGACGTTCGGCCAGCGCGATCCGAAGCTCTGGCGACGGATCGAGGCCGCGTCGGAGGGCCGCCGGATCGACGGCGGGATCTGGGCCTGGGCCCGGGTCGATCCGGTCGACGACCCGCGCTTCGCCGTCGACCGGAGCAACCGGACCCCCTGGATCCTCCTGGCGCAGGTCGATGCGGGGGCGATGACCGGGCACTACTTCGCGGTGATCGGCGCGACCGGCCTCCTCGCCGTCATCATGCTCGGCATGTTCGGGGCGCTCTCCTGGCGGCTCGCGCGGGAGCAGGCGGAGCTGAGCGCCGCGCGCGACGAGGCCGAGATCCGGGCGCGGGCGGAGTGGCTCAGCCACGAGATCGCGGCGGCCGCGAACGCGGCCAGCGACGCCGAGGAGATGGTCTACCGCTGTCTCCGCCCCCTCTGCGAGGCTACCCATATCGGCGTCGCAGTGGCGATGTTCGGGGATCGGCTCGGCATGCACTTCATCGCCGACGCGAATGATCCCGCGGTGATCGGTGAGGTGCTCGCGGGGCTCGACGGCGCCGAGTGGCCGCGCGCGCTCGGTGCCTCGACGGCGCCGCAGTGGCTCGACCTCAACCCGGAAGCGGCGGGAGAGGCCGAGGACTCGTGGCGTAGGCGGGCCTTCGCGGCCGGGATCCGCGGGCTGCTCGGGATCCCTCTCATCGTCGACGGCAAGGCGGTCGCGAGCTGCGTGCTCCTCTACACCCCCGCGTCCGGGGCCAAGCGGCGGGAGCTCGAGGGGATCGTCGACGCCGCCCTGGAGAGCCTCGCGGCGCAGGTGGGCCGCGTGATCTCTCGGGAGCGGGCGACGAAGGCCATGGCCGAGGCTCGCGCGGCCGCCGAGGAGGCGAGCCAGGCGAAGAGCGACTTCGTGGCGACGATGAGCCACGAGCTGCGGACCCCGCTCAACGGGATCCTCGGGGTCACCGAGCTCCTCCGTCGGCGGCCGCTCGGGGCCAAGGAGCGCGCCTACGTCGAGATGATCGCGCGCTCCGGCGACCTCCTCCTGGCGCTGATCAGCGACGTCCTCGACCTCTCGAAGATCGAGGCGAAGAAGCTCGACATCGAGGCCGTGCCCCTCTCGCTGGAGCGGCTGATCAGCGACGTCGCGGCGACGATGCGGGTGCAGGCTGAGCAGCGGGGGCTCGCGCTCTCGGCCGAGATCCGGGGGACGATCCCCACGCTGGCCGGCGATCCCAAGCGGGTCCGCCAGGTCCTCGTCAACCTCCTGGGCAATGCGCTCAAGTTCACCGAGCGCGGCTCCGTGTTGGTCGAGGCGGAGGTCGTCGCGCGCGCGCGGGAGCTGGCGACAGTGCGCGTCACGGTGCGCGACACCGGCGTCGGGATCCCGGCGGAGAAGCTCGACGCCGTCTTTCGCTCGTACGAGCAGACCGACGCGTCGACCGCGCGGCGCTATGGCGGCACCGGCCTCGGTCTGGCCATCACCAAGCACCTCGTCGAGCTCATGGGCGGCGAGATCGGCGTCCGCAGCACCCCCGGCGTCGGCTCGGAATTTTGGTTCACGCTGCCGCTCAAGATCGTCGAGGCACCGGCCGAGGAGAGCGCGCGCGCGGATCGCCGCGCGGTCGCGCCGCTCCCTGGAGCCGGCCGCGCTCGCCTCCTCGTCGCCGAGGACAACCCGGTCAATCAGGTGGTCGTCACCGCCTTCCTCGAGGAGCTCGGCTTCACCGAGGTCGACCTCGCCGAGGACGGCAAGGTCGCCAAGGAGCGGCTCCTGGCGCGGGCCTACGACCTCGTCCTGATGGACGTGCAGATGCCGGAGCTCAGCGGCATCGAGCTGATCCGGTGGTTGCGGGCGGGGGGCGACGGGTCGCCGAACGTCGGGGTCCCGGTGATCGCGTTGACCGCGAACGCGATGGCGACCGACGTCGAGCGCTACTGCGCGGCCGGGATGAACGACCACCTGAGCAAGCCCCTCTCGATCGAGCGCCTCGCGGCGGTGCTCCGGGTCTGGCTGCGTCCGGAGGCGGCCGCGACCGGCTCGTGAGGCGCTCTCGTTCAAGCGCTCAGCACATGCCGCGCCTCACAACGTCTCGTCTTCGCAGGGGGGCGGCGGGCCGGAACTAGACCTCGAGGATCCGCCGCGCGAGCGCGACGATCTCGTCGGGGTCGAAGGGCTTGGTCAGGTAGAGGTCGGCGCCAGCCTCCTCGCCGCGGCGGCGATCGAACTCCTGCCCCTTGGCGGTGAGCATGACGATCTTGGTCGGCGCCAGCGCGGCGTCGGCCCGCACCGCCTGGCAGACCTCGAAGCCGTTCATCCCCGGCATCATCACGTCGAGGAAGACGAGGCCGGGGCGCTCGCGGGCGATCACCTCGAGGGCGCGGGCGCCGTCGCCGGCGGTGGCGATCGCCACGCCCTCGTCCTCGAGCTCCTCGAGCGCCTGCTCGAGGAGGAGGCGGATGTGGGCCTCGTCGTCTGCGATCAAGATCAGCCGATTCATTCCTGACACCCTCTCTCGCTCAGAAGACGACCTCGAAGATCTCGACCGGCCGCCGCTTGCCCTTGACCCGGACCTTGCCGCAGCCGCTGAACTTGAACTCGTGGCCGACCGCGTCGACGACGCTGCGGCTGACCAGGATCTGACCGGGGCGGGCGATCGCCTGGAGGCGCGAGGCGACGTTCACGTCGTCGCCGATCGCCGTGTAGTCCATGTGCTGCGGCGAGCCGATGTTGCCGACGACGACGTCGCCGGCGTTGATCCCGATCCCCATGTGGAAGTGCTCGCGGATCCACTGGTTGTCGAGCCCCTGAAGCCGCTCCTGCATCGAGATCGCGGTCTCGAGCGCCTGCCGCTCGTTGTGGGGGAGCGGCGCCGGGGCCCCGAAGAGGGCCATGATCATGTCGCCGACGAACTTGTTGACGGTCCCCTCGTGGGTGAAAATAACCTCGACCATCTCGGTGAAGTACTCGTTGAGGTAGCCGACTAGCGCCTCCGGGGCGAGGTTCTCGGCGGTCGTCGTGAAGTCGCGGATGTCGGAGAAGAGCACGGCGATCCGCCGGCGCTCCGAGGCCATCGCGCCGACCTCGCCCTCGCGGAGGAGCGCGTCGACGAGCTGGGGTGAGACGTAGCGGGCGAGGCGGCTCTTGAGGATCTCCTCCCGCACCTTGCGCTCGTGGAGGGAGGCGTTCTCGATCGCCGCCGCCGCCTGCGAGGCGAGCGACGAGAGGAGCTTGACGTCGCCCGAGCGCCAGGAGCTCACCCGCTCGGTGCCGATCGCGACCACGCCGATCGTCCGCTGCGAGCTCCGGAGCGGGGCGCAGATCGCCGAGCCGAGCGCCCGGGCCTCGCCGGCGCCGCCCTCGACGAGCTCCGAGCGCCCGGAGCGGAGGACGCGGTCGATGAGCTGGCGCTGGACCAGGAGATCGGTGAGCTCGGGGCGGGCGGCCCGGGAGGAGGCGAGGGCGAGCTCGCCGGACTCCTCGTCGACGAGGAGGACGGCGGCGACGTCGGCGTCGAAGAGGCGCTCGGCCTCCTCGGAGACCAGCGCGGCGGTCGCGGTGCGGCCGAGGCAGCCGCCCAGGCGCTCGGCGAAGGTATAGAGGAAGTTGATCTCCTTGTAGCGCTCGAGGGTCTCCTCGGAGAGCGCGCGGCGCTCGAGCTCGTGGCGGAGCGCGAACTCGACCATCGCCGCCAGCGCCTCGGGGTTGGTCGCGGCGGTGACCGCCCCGAGCACCTCGCCGGCGAGGACGATCGGGATCGGGGGGCCCGGGGGCGGCGGGCCGACGCCGGCGGCGAGCGCTCCGTCGACGTCGTAGAGCGCCGCCGCCCCGCCGTACGCGGCGGCGGTGCCGGCGAGGAGCTCGCCGAGCTGGGCCCGTCGGACCAGGCGCCGGAGCGCGGGCCTAGCCACCCTCGCTCCCCTCGGCGACCAGGAGGAAGAGGACGTGCTCGAGCTCCTTCTCGAACTCGAGCGCCTGGATCAGGCGGTGCTGATCGGAGACGAGCTGGTCGACGATGATCAGATCGGGCTTGAGCGCCTTCGCCCGCGCGATCCCCTCGCGGGCGTCCCAGACCGCGACGACGCTGTGCCCGCGGGTCTCGAGGAGGCGGTGGAGCTGCTCGAGGGTGGGGCGCTCGTCGTCGATGATCATCACTCGACGTCGCGAGGCGCCGCGCTCGAGGAGGCGGCGGATCTCGGCGAGGAGCGCGTCGATCTGGATCGGCTTGGCGAGGTAGGTGTCGACGCCGATGTTGTCGCCGCGGACCGGGTCGTCGACGATCGAGAGGATGACGATCGGCGTCTCCATCGTCACCGGGTCGTTCTTGATCACCGCGGCGACGTCGAAGCCGCTGATCTTCGGCATCATCACGTCGAGGACGACGAGGTCGGGGTGCGACTCCTTGACCCGCTGGATCGCGCTGAGCCCGTCCTCGGCCTCGACCACCCGGTAGCCGGCGGCCTCGAGCTCCTGGCGGAGGAGGCCGCGGATGTGGGGCTCGTCGTCGGCGACCAGGACGAGCGGCCGCTCGGAGCGGGCCCCGCCGAGGGGCGCGGCGCTCTCGAGGCGGGCGAGGAGCTGGGGGAGATCGACGGTCCGGGTGCGGAGGCGCCGGGGGTCGCGGAGCGGGAGGGTGAAGGAGAAGGTGCTCCCCTCGCCGAGGGTGCTCTCGACCCAGATCCGCCCGCGGTGGTGCTCGACGATCTGCCGGCAGATCGAGAGGCCGAGGCCGGTCCCCTTGGGCTTGTCCGTGAGGGTCTCGCCGACCTGGCGGAACTTGTCGAAGACCGCGCCGACCTCGTCGGGGGCGATGCCGACCCCGGTGTCGACGATCGACACGACGATCTCCCCGCGCTCGGGGTCGAGGCGGGTGCGCCCGGTGACCGCGCCGCGCTCGCTGAATTTCACGGCGTTCGAGATCAGGTTGAGGAGGACCTGGAGGAGGCGGTCGCGGTCGGCCTCGACCGTCGGCAGCCCCGGCTCGATCTCGAGGACCGCCTCGAGGCCGCTCTGGTCGAAGAGCGCGCGGGTCGCCGTGAAGGCGCGCTCGATCACCTCGCCGATCGCCAGCGGCTCCCTCTTCCACTCGATCTTGCCGGCCTCCATCTTGGCGATGTCGAGGACGTCGTTGATCAGGGAGGTCAGGCGCTCGCCCTCCTGGACGATGATCGAGACGTTGTCGGCGGCCTGGCGGGCCGCTCGCTGGGCCCTCTGGTCCGCCGCCGGGAGCGCGGGGAGGACGCTCTCGGTCAGGCGCTTGCGGATGATCTTGGCGAAGCCGAGCACCGAGGTGAGCGGCGTGCGGAGCTCGTGCGACACGTTGGAGATGAAGTCGGTCTTCATCTGGTCGATCTCCTTCTCGCGCGTGATGTCGCGGATCAGGAGGAGGCGGCCGATCGCCGCGGGCTCCGGGCCGAGGCTGAGGATCGCCCGGAGGGTCACCTTGCCGATCCGCGCGCCGGGGAGCGGGAGCTCGAGCTCGACGCGGCCGCCGCGGAGGAGCTCGCCCTCGTCGGCGGCCGCGAAGAGATCGCCGAAGGCGGCGCCAAGGACCGGGGCGACCGGGCGCCCGAGCGCGCCCTCGTCGACGTTGAAGAGGCGCTCGAGCGCGCGGTTGGTCCGGACGACGAGCCCGTCGTTGTCGGTCGCCAGGAGGCCGTCGCTGATGCTCTCGAGGATCGCCGAGATCTGCGAGAGGCTCTCCTCGAGCTGGGCGCTGCGCTCGCCGAGCTGGGCGGTGCGTTCGGCGACGAGCTCCTCCAGGTTCTCGTTGAGCCGGCGGAGCTCCTCGTTGACGAAGAAGAGCTCGCGGCTCTTCGCCTCGATCAGCGCCTCCGCCTGCTTGCGGGCGGAGCGCTCGCGCTCGAGGCGGCGCTGGAGGAGCTCGAGGTCGCTCACGAGGCGCTCGCCGCCGGTCGTCGGGTGAGCGTGAACTGGACCGCGGTCCGCTCGGGGTCGTCGAGCGCCTCGCGGACGACGTCGACGCCGCCGCCCCAGTGCTCGACCGCGGCGTCGATGAGGCCGGCCGCGAGGTCGGCGAAGGGGCGGCGCGAGCGGTAGGTCATCACCAGGGTCGCGTCGTCGGGGCGGGCGTACTCGAAGCTCGGGAGCTCGGCGTCGGAGTAGAGCTTGCGGACCTCGACGTGGATGTAGTCGTGGACCCGCTCGAGGAAGTCGAAGGCCGAGGGGACCTGGAAGAAGGCGGGGAAGCCGACGACGAAGCGGCTGAAGAGGTGCTTGCCGAAGGTGTGGACGAGGTTGGCGGCGGGCACCCCGGTCTCGCGCGCGAGCTCGGTGACCAGGGCCAGCATCTCGTGGTGATCGTAGGTGCCGACCGCCGTGTAGGCGCCACCCGACGGGACGTCGGCGCGGGTGATGATCCGGTCAGCGACCTCGGGCGAGAAGGCGGTCTCGACGAGCTCCAGGAATTCCGTAAACACGACACCCTTCATGGCTTCTCCTCAGCGGGTCTGCGCGACCTGGAATTAGAGGCCTTTTCGGCGGTCGTCGCAAGGCGTCGCGAGGCGCAGCGAGGCGCCGCGAGGCGTGGCGCGCTCGAATGCGCCCCGCTTCCCTAACGTGAGGGATCGTCGCGGATGGGGAGCGCCTCGCAGGCGCGGCCAGGAGCGAGAGGCGTGCATTCGTGAACCCCGGGGGGGCCGTCGCGGCGAGGGGGAGGCCCCCGGGGGGAGCGCGTCCGCGGGAGCCCCTCCCCTCACCTTGACGAATCCGTCAATGTCTCTTGGGACATGTCAAGAGAGATCTACTCGTCGTCGTCCTGCGGGCGGCCGAGGGGCGCCGACGGGGCGGCCTCGCTCCGGGCGGTCTTCGCCTTGGCCGGCGGCGGCGGAGCGCTCGGGGTCGCGACCGCCGCCGGCGCGCCGATCCCGAGGCCGAAGGCGCGGGCGACCTCGATCGCCTGGCCGATCCCGCGGGCGATCATCGCCGAGGGATCGGCCGCGTCGCCGCCGATCTGGGTGAGGCGGACCTCGCCGATCTTCTGGGCGAAGGCGCCGGCGAGGGCGGGGAGCGCCTCCTGGGCGAGGGTGAGGCGGATCCGCTCGTCGGAGATCAGGTTGTCGACCTCGCGCTGGGCGCGGGCGACCCCGGCGGCGACCTCGTTGGCGAGGCGCTCGAGGGCGAGGTGACGCTCGCGGATCTTGCCCTCGGCGACGCTGCGCCCCTCGGCGAGCGCGGCCTCGTCCTCGGCCCGGCGGGCGGCGAGGAGGGCGGCGAGCTCGGCCTCGCGGAGCTCGCTCTGGTGGCGGGTCTCGATGAGCGCGCGCTCCTCCAGGGCGCGCCGCTGCTCGCGGGCGATCGCCTCGAGGCGGGCGGCCTCCTCCTGGCGAGCGCGCTCGGCCTGGAGCTCGGCGGCCTCGCGGAGGTTGGCGAGGCGGCGGGCGTGCTCGCGGGCGGCCTCCTCCTCGCGGGTCTTCGCCTTGAGCGCGGCCCGCTTCGACTCCTCGGCGATCTCGGTCTGGGTCGAGCGGCTCTCGGCGTGGGCCTTCATCTCGCGGATCGCGACCTCGGAGGCGATCTTCGCCTCCTCCATCTCCCGCGACGCGCTCGCCTCGCGGGTGGCGATCGCCTGGGCCGACGAGAGCTCGGCCTCGCGGGCGCGCATCGCCAGCTCGGCCCGGTAGACCGCCTGCATGTCCCGAAAGACATGCTCGGAGAGGACCCGGACGTCCTGGACCTCGACCGAGTCGAGGACCACGCCCCAGCCGCCCGCGGTCGAGTCCTCGGCGCGGCCGCGGCCGCTGACCACCGGCGCGAGCTCCTTCATCAGCTCGCCGGCGATCGCCTCCTTGCGGTGGGCGATCACGTGCTCGACGCTGAGGTTGGCGACGTGGCGGCGGACCGCGCCGACGAACATCTCCCGGAGGATCTCCGCGAGCTTCTCGCTCGCCCGCTCGGAGAACGAGAAGTTGAGCATGCGGAAGGTGATCTCGGGCTCGACGATCCGGTAGACCGCGAGGCCGGTGACGCTGACCCCGACCTTCTCGCGGGTGACCTGATCGGCGGTGAAGTGGAGGCGGTTGATCGAGGTCGGGATGATCGCCACCGAGTCCCAGGGCCACTTGAAGCAGCTCGCGCCCTGGCCGGTGCTCCGCCGGCGGACCTTCCCGCGGCGCATGTGGATCAGGTACTCGGAGGGCTTGGCGGTGATGAAGCCCCAGCGCTTGGTCTTCTCGGGGTCCTCGACCGGCCGGCCCTGCCGCCAGCCCTCGGCCTCGCGCGGCATCTCGCCGCCGCCGTCGATCGCGGTCAGGAGGGGGGTGGCGGGCTCACGGGGGGGAAGCTTGCGGACGTTGTTCATGGCGCTCTCTCCTCGCGCGCCGGGCGGCCCTCGCCGCTGCCGTCGCGCGCTCGGGGCCCGGTAGAGCAGGAGCCGTGCCAGCCTCTCCGATGCGCGCGGAGGGCCGCGGGGGCGGCCTCTGACGCGCTCAGGCGACTCTGTGTATTCTTTCGGAACAGTTCGCGCCGTGAATGGTCGTTTCAAAATGGAACATAAGCCGTTCTGAAACGGTGGCCCGCGGGCCGGGGCTCAGGCGCCCGGCGGCTCGTCGGCCGCGACCGCCAGCTCGCGGATCTTCCGGATCAGCGTCGTCCGGCCGATCCCCATCGCCTTCGCCGCCCGCGAGCGGTTGCCGCCGTGGGCCCGGAGCACCTCGCCGATGTAGAGGCGCTCCATCTCGTCCCAGGTGAGGGCGGCGAGCGAGGACGCGCCCGTCTCAGCGAGCGGCGCGGGCGCGGGCGCGCCGGTCATCGGCAGGTCGCCCGCGTCGATCGCCGGGCCGTCGGCGAGGACGACCGCGCTCTCGATGCAGTTCTCGAGCTCGCGGATGTTGCCCGGCCAGGTGTGGGCGCGGAGGCGGGCGAGCGCCGCCGGGGTGAGCGGCCGGAAGGGCCGGCCGTGGCGGCGGGCGAAGCGGTCGAGGAAGTGGGCGGCGAGCATCTCGAGGTCGACGGGCCCGCGCTCGCGGAGCGCCGGCAGGTGGAGCGCGACCACCCGCAGGCGGTAGTAGAGGTCCTCGCGGAAGAGGCGGCGGGCGACCATCTCCTCGAGGTCACGGTTGGTGGCGGCGACGATCCGGACGTCGACCTCGAGGGTGCGGCGGCCGCCCACCCGTTCGAAGGCTCTTTCCTGGAGGATCCGCAGGAGCTTGCCCTGGAGCGGGAGCGGCAGCTCGCCGATCTCGTCGAGGAAGACGGTGCCGCCGTCGGCCGCCTCGAACTTGCCGACCGAGCGCTGATCGGCGCCGGTGAAGGCGCCCCGCTCGTGGCCGAAGAGTTCGTTCTCGATCAGCGTCGCCGGCAGCGAGGCGCAGTCGACCGCGACGAAGGGACGCTCACGCCGCGGCGAGTTGTAGTGGATCGCCCGGGCGATCGCGCCCTTGCCGGTGCCGGTCTCGCCGGTGACGAGGACGGTCGCGTCGGTCGCGGCCGCCTTGGCGACGACCTCGTAGATCCTGAGCATCGCCGGGCTCTGGCCGACGATCCCGTTGTAGCGGTAGGCGAGGGGCGCGGCCGTCGGCCCGCGGAGCTGGCGGTAGAGGCTGGTGGTCTCGATGACCATCGCCACCTGCGAGGCGAGCGCGCGGAGGAGGCCGGCGTCGCGCTCATCGAAGTCGGCGCCCTGCTTGTTGAGGAGCTGGATCACCCCGAGCACCTCGCCGCCGGAGTCGCGGACCGGGACGCAGAGGACGCTCTGGGTCGCGTAGCCGGTCGCGCGATCGATCGCCCGGTGGAGGCGCGGGTCGTCGGAGTCGCGGCCGAGGATCACGGTCTCGCCGCTGCGGGCGACGTGGCCGGCGATCCCCTGGCCGATCTCGAGGCGGATCTCGCGGACCTCGGGGTAGTAGCCGGCCTTCGAGAAGAGCTCGCCGCGCTGGCGATCGATCAGGAAGATCGTCCCGCGATCGGCGGCCATCGCCGCGGTCACGGCGTCGATCACCTTGGCGAGGAGGATGTCGAGGTCGATCTCGCGGCGGACCAGCTCGCTCACCGCCATCAGCACCGAGTCGTAGTCGACCGCTCGCTCGCGCCGTCGACCGCTCGCCCGTCGCTCCCGCATCGCCGCGGCAGGATAGCAGGGGAGGGGAGGAGCGCGGGGGAGCCTGGCGTATGATCCGGCGATGTCGCGCTTCACTCGCGCCCTCGTCCGGCTGCCGGCTTCGACCTTCGCGCAGGGCCTCACCGAGGCCGGGCTCGGCCCGCCCGACCTCGAGCTCGCGCTCGCCCAGCACGCGGCCTACTGCGAGGCGCTCGCCAGCGCCGGCCTCGAGGTGATCCGCCTGCCGCCGGCGCCGGAATTCCCCGACTCGACCTTCGTCGAGGACGCCGCGATCCTGACGCCGCGCGGGGCGATCCTCACCCGCCCCGGGGCGCCGAGCCGGGCCGGCGAGGTCGAGGGGATCGCCGCGGCCCTCAGCGCGCTCGGGGTCGACGCGCTCCGCCTCGAGGGCCCGGGGCACGTCGACGGCGGCGACGTCTGCGAGGCGGAGGGCGAGGTGCTCATCGGCCTCTCGAGCCGCACCGATCCGGCGGGCGCCGAGGCGCTCACGCGCGCGCTCGCGGGGCTCGGCATGCCGGCGACGACGATCGACGTCCGCGGCCGCGGCCCCGCGCTCCTCCACCTCAAGACCGGGCTCGCCTACGTCGGCGAGGGGCGTGTGGTGGTCGTCCAGGAGCTCGCGGACGAGCCCGCGCTCGCGGCCTACGAGCGGATCGTCGTCGGGCCCGCGGAGGCCCACGCCGCGAACTGCGTCCGCGTCGGCGATCGCGTGCTGATGCCGACGGGCGCGCCGCGCCTGGTCGACGCGCTGATCGCCCTCGGGCTCGCGGTCCAGCTCCTCGAGATCTCGGAGTTTCGCAAGATGGACGGCGGCCTCTCGTGCCTCTCGCTGCGCTGGCCGGAGGGGCTCGCGGGCGGCTGAGCGGGGGCTCGCGGGCGCGCGGGCCTGCGCGCGTTCGCTCACCGCGGCGTCGACGGAGCGCGTGGACCTCTGCATGTACATCTTCGCGCGTACCCGCGGAGAACGTGAATTTCGCGGCGATCGGGTCGATTTGACCGCGCGCGGCCACGCACGCCCCGGCTCTTTGACAAGGCGCCCGCCCCTGCCGCAGATTGCCGGCGAGGATCGTAGGACTTCAGCCGATGCAAGACGCGAACGTCGAGCCCTTCCTGCAGGTCACCGCGCCCGACGGTGAGACCAGCCGCGAGGTCGCCCTCGTCGGCGACGCGATGACCATCGGGCGCTCGCCCAAGGTCGAGGTCGTCCTCGATCTCGAGGCGGTCTCGCGCCGCCACGCCCAGCTCAGCCGCGACGACCAGGGCTGGTGGGTCGAGGACCTCGGCTCGGTCAACGGCACCTTCCTCAACGGGCAGAAGCTCGACGGCCGCCACCTCCTGGCGATCGGCGACCGGATCGAGATCGAGGGGTTCGCCCTCCTCTACCGGATCTAGCGCGGCGACGGATGCCCCAGGCCCAGGCGAACGGCCTCCAGATCGAGTACGAGAGCTTCGGCCGCGAGGGCGACCCGGCGCTCGTGCTGATCCACGGGCTCGGCTGTCAGCTCATCTACTGGCCGGTCGACTTCTGCGAGGCCCTCGCCGCCGAGGGCTTCCGGGTGATCCGCTTCGACAACCGCGACATCGGCCTCTCGTCGAAGCTCGATCACCTCGGGATCCCGCCGGTCGTCCGCCTCGCCCTCCGCTCGGGGATCGGCCGCCCCGGCCAGGCGCCCTATGGCCTTGAGGACATGGCCGATGACACCTTCGGCCTCATGGACGCGCTCGGGGTCGACGACGCCCACGTCGTCGGGATCTCGATGGGCGGGATGATCGCCCAGGTGATGGCGCTGCGGCGGCCGGAGCGGGTGCGCTCGCTCTGCTCGTGGAGCTCGACCACCGGGACCCCCCGCCACTCGCGGCCCTCTCCGCGGGCGCTGCGGGCCCTCCTCGCCCAGCCGGCGCCCGGGCGCCACGGCCGGGTCGAGCACGCGGTCCGCCTGATGAGCACGGTCGGCAGCGGCGAATACCTCGACCTCGCCTGGCTCCGCGAGCACGTCGGCCTCGCCTACGATCGATCGAGCCACTGGCAGGGCTTCCTCCGCCAGTTCGCCGCGGTGGTCGCGGCGACGCCGCGGGCCGAGGCGCTCGCCGAGGTGCGGGCGCCGACCCTGGTGATCCACGGCCTCCGCGACTCGCTGATCCCGCTGGCCGGCGGTCGGGCGACCGCGGCGGCGATCCCCGGCGCCCGCCTCGAGGAGGTCGAGGGGATGGGCCACGACCTCGCCCGCTACTTCTGGCCGCGGCTGATCGCGTCGATCACCGCCAACGCCGGCCGCGCCTAGGCGTTTTTGGCTGGAGCGCGCGCGCGCGCCTGATCTAGGCTGGCGGCCGATGACCTCGCGCTCGCTCCTCCGTCGCCGCTCGCTCGCCCTCCTCACCGCCCTGGCGCTCGCGGGCTGTCGCCCGGGCGCGGGCGAGACCGCGGCGCCGACCGACAAGGAGGCGCCGGCGGCCGAGTGCCCGTCGCGGATCGGCCTCGGCGCGACCGTCTGGAACATGACGGCCGCCGAGTACCGGGCGGCGACGATCCAGGCCTACGCGCTCGCGCGGGCGGAGCTCGAGCGCGGGCTCGCGGACGGCCTCCGCAACGCCGCGCCCGAGCAGCAGGGCGACGTCCGCGATCTGCCGCCGGCGGTGATCCTCGACGTCGACGAGACCGTCCTCGACAACTCGCCCTACCAGGGCTGGCTCGCCCAGGAGGGCCGCCGCTTCGAGCCCGCGACCTGGTCGGCGTGGGTCGAGGCCCGACAGGCGCGGGCGATCGCCGGCGCGGTCGAGTTCACGAGGTACGCGGCGTCGAAGGGGGTCACCGTCTTCTACGTGTCGAACCGCGACGTCAGCGGTGAGGCGGCGACCCGGGCGAACCTCGAGGCGCTCGGCTTCCCGATCAATCCGGACGTCGACACCGTCCTGCTGAAGAACGAGAAGCCCGATTGGGGCTCGGCGAAGGGGACGCGGCGGGCGGCGGTCGCCGCCGGTTACCGGATCGTCATGCTCGTCGGCGACGCGCTCGGCGACTTCACCGACTCCTACAAGGGGACGATCGACGAGCGGGCGGCGGTGGTCGAGCAGGCGGGCGACGCCTGGGGGAGCCGCTGGATCCTGATCCCCAACCCGATGTACGGCGCCTGGGAGGACGCGGCCGCCGGCGGGTCCGCGGAGACGCCGGCCGCCCACGAGGCGGCGCTCCTCAAGGCCGCGGCCGCCTGGGGCGGGCCCAACTGACGTCTGCGAAGGCCTGCGAAGGTGGATGCGCGGGGGCGCGCGCTGTGCTACTCGGCGGACATGTCCGAGAAACCAGCCAAGGCCAAGCCGAGCGTCGCCCAGATCCTCTTCGCCTACATCGCCATCGGCACCGGCCTGATGGCGTTCTTCCAAGCCGGCATGCGCGGTCACAGCGCCGGCTGGGAGGAGATGGCGCTCTACTCCGGACCGGCGATCGTCTGCGGGCTCATCGCCGTGGCGATCCGGCGCAACCGCCTCGGGATCTCCGCCCTGATCTGCGGGGTGGTCCTCGGCGCGATCGGCTTCGTCCTCGGCGCCTGAGTCGCGGCCGCGCGGCGCGCCCGGGTGCGCGCCCGGGTGCGCGTCCTGGTGCGCGCAGGGGCCCCCGGTTGACCGCCGCCGATCCGGGACCAAGCTTTGACCATCATGAACGGCTGGTCCTGGAGCATCGGGCGCTTCTTCGGCATCGACACGCGCGTCCACGCGACCTTCCTCCTCCTGGTCGGGTGGGCGGCGTTCTCGGCGATCGAGCAGGGTGGCACCGCCTTCGCGGCGCTCCTCTCGATCGCCTTCCTCCTCGCGGTCTTCGCGTCGGTCCTCCTCCATGAGCTCGGCCACGCCCTGACGGGGCGGCTCTACGGGATCGAGACCCGCAAGATCACGCTCTCGCCGCTCGGCGGCCTCGCCCAGCTCGAGGCCGGCATGCTGCCGCCGCGGGCCGAGCTCTGGGTCGCCCTCGCCGGCCCCCTGGTCTCGTTCCTCCTCGCCGGCGTCTTCTTCACCCTGGCGGCGCTGACCGGCGAGTGGAGCCCCTCCTCGTTCGTCGGCGGGCTCGGCTGGGCGAACCTGATGATCGCCGCCTTCAACATGCTGCCGGCGTTCCCGATGGACGGCGGCCGGGTCCTGCGGGCCGGCCTCGCCGGTCGGATCGGCTACCGCCGGGCGACTGAGATCGCCGCCCGCGTCGGCAAGATCGCGGCGATCGGCATGATGATCCTCGGCCTCTTCACCCGGCCCCTCCTCCTGATGATCGGCGTCTTCGTCTACCTCGCGGCCTCGGCCGAGGCGAGCCAGGTGCGGCGCTTCTTCGCCTTCGGCGGCGGCGGCGGTGGTGGCGGTCGCCGGGTCCGGCGGACGCCGCGGGGGCGCGGCGAGTCCACGTGGTACGAGCGCTGGCGCGGCCGGGCGAGCGCTCCGCGGCGGACCGACACCCAGCGGATCGTCGACCCCGGGCCGCCCGCGGGGCGCTGGTCGGAGGACGACGACGAGGTGATCGATCCGCGGGTGGTCTACGTCCGGCCGCGGGGTCGCGGCGGCGATCCCTTCGCCGGCGGGCGGCGGGTTCGGGTCTACCTCGACCTCCACTAGCGGGCGGCGAGCGCGAGGCGAGGGCGGCGGGTCTCGGACCTGGCGCCCTCGCGCGTTGGTTGGGTTGGACGTGATCGGCGTGAGCGCGCGGACCGAGAGATCATGAGGTCCGCGCGCGGGCGATCGCCGGAGGCCGATTCGCGCCGGATACGATTTGCGCGCGCGTCCCCGCGACGGCCGTCGCCGCGCGGCGAAGCTCGGCGCCGCTCGGCGGCCGCGTCAACATTGTTCCGCCGGGTCCCTCGTCGGCGTGTCCGGCGGCGCGCGGCCCCGCGGCCGGTGGCGCTGGCGCTTGCGCGGCGGCCCTCGCTGGCAGAGTCTCGAGGAGGAGGGGGCGATGGCGGAGACGGATCCTGCAGCGACGGCCGCGGCGTGGTTCGACGCGGCCTGCCGGCTCGACGGCGCGGCGCTCCGCCGCCTGATCGACGCGGGCGTCGACGTCAACCTCCGCGACGCCCACGGCCAGACCGCGCTCTTCCACGCGGTCGCGCCCTTCGGCGGCAACCTCCGGGTCGTCAAGCTCCTGGTCGACGCCGGGGCCGCGCTCGACGTGATCAACGACCACGGCGAGGACGTGATCACGGCGGGCTTCGCCGGCGTGACCGCGGCCCTCGAGCACGCGTCGATGCGGGCGATCGAGGCCTTCCTCCTCGAGGCTGGCTTTGACCCGGCGCTCCGTCGGCGCTAGGCGCCGACGCGCGGCGCCAGCGAGGCCGGCCCGCGCCGCCGGATCCAGAGGACGAGGAGCGCGGCGATCACCCCGAGCGCGAGCGTGAGCCCCCACCAGAGCCCGCTGACCCCGAGGTCCTGTCCGAAGGGGAAGGCGAGCCAGATCGCCAGCGGGAGGCCGAGGACGTAGTAGCCGACGAGGTTGAAGACGGCCGCCGGGCGGGTGCGGCCCATCCCCCGGAGGATCCCGCCGCCGACCACCTGGAGGCCGTCGAAGAGCTGGAAGGCGGCGGCGACCGGGAGGAGGCCGGCGGCCAGGGCGATCACCGCGGCGTCGTCGCTGTAGGCGTCAGGGAGGAGGTCGCGGAGGGCGATGAAGAGGACGGCGGCGACCGCCATCACCCCCGCGCCGATCCCGAGGGCGACGCCGGCGGCCCGCTGGGCGTCGTCGTAGCGGCCGGCGCCGAGGAGGTTGCCGACCCGGGTGACCGCCGCCATCGACACCCCGAGCGGGACGTTGAAGGAGAGCGACGCGAGGTTGAGGACGATCGTGTGGGCGGCGAGCGGGACCTCGCCGAGGCGGCCGGCGAGGAGCGCCGCCGCCTGGAAGGCCCACATCTCGAGGCCGAGGTGGAGGCCGACCGGGAGGCCGAAGGCGAGGATCTCCGCGAGGCCGGCGGGGGCGAGGACCGCCCGGCTCCAGCGCGGCCAGGCGCCGCGGTGGAGCCCGAGCGCCCGGATCGCGGTCGCCAGGCCGAAGAAGAGCGCGTAGCGGGTGAAGGCCGTCGCCGCGGCCGCGCCCTCGAGGCCGTAGCCCGGGAGGCCGAGGCCGCCGAAGATCAGGAGGCGGTTGCCGGCGAGGTTGAGGAGGTTGGCCGCGAGGATCACCCACATCGCCGGCCGGACGACGCCGCGCCCCTGGAGGTACTGGCGGAGCGCGAAGAAGCCGAGGAAGGCGGGGATGCTCGGGATCTGGACGCCGACGTAGTCGCCGGCGAGGGCGGCGAGGGTCGGCGACTGCCCGAAGAAGATGAGCGCGGGCTCGCAGAGCCACCAGAGGAGGCCGATCAGCGGCGAGAGGAGGAGCGCGAGGACGAGGCCGCGCTGGAGCGCGAGGCCGCTGCGCTCGCCGTCACCGGCGCCGTGGGCCTGGGTGACGATCGGATCGATCCCCAGCATCACGCCCATCCCGAGGACCAGGGTCCCGTAGATCCAGACGTTGCCGAGGGCGGCGGCCGCGAGGGCGTCGACGCTGAGGTGGCCGACCATCAGGGTGTCGACGACCCCGAGGGCCATCGTCCCGACCTGGGTCACGACGATCGGCAGCGCCAGGCGGAGGAGCGCCCGGAGCTCGACGGCGATCGAGAGCGCGCGCTCCCTGGCGTCGCGTTGCGGGTCCATCGGTGGTCACGTGCCGTGGTGTCGAGATGTTCCCGGGGACAGGTGACTAGGACCCGCTGGTCGCGCGCGCGCGGCCGCGGCGCGCGGGGGCCTCGGCGGCCGCCTTGGCGCCCTTGGTCGCCTTGGCGGTCTTCTTGGTCGCCTTTGGGGTCGCGGTCGCCGACGTCTTGGCGGGGGTCTTCGCCGGCGCAGACTCGGTCGGCGCCTCCGCGGCCTTCGCTGGCGCCGCGGCCTCGCCGGGTCGCCGCGCCTCGGCGATGAGCTGGGCGGCGTGCTCGCGGGCGCTGGCGGTGACCCGGGCGCCGCCGAGCATCCGCGCGAGCTCCTCGACCCGCTCGGCCTCACTGAGCCGCTTGACCCGGGTGATCGTCCGCCCGCCCTCGGTGACCTTGTCGACCCGGAAGTGGGCGTCGGCGAAGGCGGCGATCTGCGGGAGGTGGGTGATGCAGAGGACCTGGCGCTGCCGCGAGGCCCGGTAGAGGCGGCGGCCGATCGCCTCGGCGACCGCTCCGCCGACGCCGGCGTCGACCTCGTCGAAGACGTAGGTGGTCACGTGATCGCCGGTCGCCAGCACGCCCTTGAAGGCGAGGAGCACCCGCGAGAGCTCGCCGCCCGAGGCGACCCGGCTCAGCGACGCCGCCGGCTCGCCGGGGTTGGCGGTGAAGAGGAGCTCGACCCGGTTGCGGCCGCGGGGGCCGTGCTGATCCTCGGGGAGGGTGTCGACCCGGACCTCGAGGCGCGCGCTCCCGAGGTGGAGCGCCCGGAGCTCGCCCTCGATCTCGCGGGCGAGGCGCTCGCTCGCCGCCCGCCGGGCCTGGTCGAGGCGGCCCGCGAGCTCGCCTGCCGCGCGCCGGAGGCCGGCCTCCTGGGCCGCGAGCGCGGCCTGGCGATCGTCGGCGTTGTCGAGCTCGGCGAGCTCCTCGCGCATCGCCTCGGCCCGGGCCGCGAGCTCCTCGAGCTCCACCCCGTGCTTGCGCCGCAGCCCCTCGAGCTCGTGGAGGCGCTCGGCCGCCAGGTCGAGCTCGCCGGGCTCGATCTCGATCTCCTCGGCGAAGCGCGAGGCCGCCGACGCCGCCTCCTCGCAGGCGATCTGCGCGGTCGCGAGCTGCTCGGAGATCTCGGCGAGGAGGCGCGACGAGCCCGGGCCCCGGCGGGCCTCCTCGACGAGGCCGGCGAGGCGGGCCGCGATCGCGTCGTCGGCCTCGTAGAGGACGTCGTGGGCCTGGCGGGCGAAGGAGACCCAGCGCTGGGCGTCGCGGAGGAGGGTGAGGCGATCGCGGAGCCCCTCGAGCTCGCCCGGCTGGGGGTCGATCCGCTCGAGCTCCTCGAGCTGGAAGCGGAGGTAGTCGGCCCGCGCGGCCCCCTCGGCGACCCGCCGCTCGAGATCGGCGAGCGCCCGCCGGCACCCCTGCCAGCGCTCGTAGGCCGCCGCGTGCTCGGCGACCAGGGGATCGAGGCCGGCGTAGGCGTCGAGGAGGTCGAGGTGGTGGCCGACGTTGGTCAGCGAGTGGTGCTCGTGCTGCGAGCAGATGTCGATGAGCTCCTCGCCGACCCGCTCGAGGGTCGCCTGGGTCGTGAGCGTCGACTGGATCGCCGAGCGCCCGCGCCCCGAGCGGCTGATCACCCGCTCGAGGATCAGCCCCTCGCGCCACGAGGGGTCGAGGTCGAGGTCGGCGAGGACCGGCTCGATCCGCCCCTGGGCGCCGGCGTCGACCTCGAATTGCCCCTCGACCCGGGCGGCGTCGGCCCCCTTGCGGACGAGATCGGCGCGGCCGCGCGCGCCCCGGAGGAGCATCAGCGCGTCGACGATGATCGACTTGCCCGCGCCGGTCTCGCCGGTCAGGACGTTCATCCCGCGGCCGAGCTCGAGGGCGACGTCGTCGAGGAGCGCGAGGCCGCGGACGTGGAGATAGGCGAGCACCGGCGGCTTCTAGCACAGGCATGCGCGCTTGCCGAGGTCGGACGCGCGGGCGCGCGCAGGCGGCCGCCAGGGCTCGCCGGCGAGCTCAGGCGATCTGGGTGTAGCGGACGATCGCCGGCTCCGCGGCCAGCATGGTCCCGAGGGCGGCGAGCGCCTGGCCGACGTAGCCCGAGCCCATGTGGGCGTCGGCGGCGGCGGCGTTGGCCCAGGTCTCGTGGGTGACGAAGGCGGTCGGGTCGCCGTCGCACTGCAGGACGTCGAAGCGGACGTTGCCGGGGGCGGCCTTCGAGCTCTCGCTGAGGCGGGTCATCAGGTCGAGCATCGGCTCGACCTTGTCGGGCTGGACCTGGAGGCGGGCGATCACCTGGACGTGATGGTTGGTCGTGGACATGGCCGGAGGGTCCGGTCCGGGAGTCGGCGCGTCGATGGTCGATTTGATCGATCGCCGGCGGCCTGGCGTCGCGGCGATCTGCCGAGGTGATCACCGGTCGCCGGGCTCGTCGATCGGACCGGCGCCGGGGTTGATCATCCGGTGGATCGCCCGCGCCTTGCGCGGGCGCATCCGCGCGCGCTAGCGTCCGCGCCGATGACCCGCGCCGGCGCCGACGACGACAACGACGACAAGGTCCACAGCGACTTCGACCTCGCCTTCGAGGACGGCGCCCGTGTCGAGGGCTCGTGGGACGAGACCTGGACCATGCGGGTGATCGAGCTCGGGCACCTCCGCCTGGAGAGCGGGGCGATCCTCATCGGTGACCCCGGCGTCGGCGCCTTCGACTCCGAGCCGCTGGCGCGCCGGGCCCCGCCGGGCCGCTATCCGGTGCTCCTCGCGGTCGCCGAGATGCCCGGCGATCGCCGGGTCGCGGCCGCCAAGCTCGTCCTCCGTGACGCGTCAGTGCGGCGCTGGGAGCCGGCCTTCTTCGAGGGCCAGGATCCGGCGGTCAAGGGGCTCCCCTGCTACGGCGTCGACTCGGGCACCGGCACCTTCGCCAGCGCCGAGGCGGCCGCGGCCCTCACCGACGAGGAGGCGAGCGAGCGCCTCCTGGAGGCCCTCGACCGCGGCGTCCCCGGGATCCCCGAGCTCGGGGCCTGCGCCCACCCGGACGCGCCCGAGGGCGCGCTCTGCTTCACGTCGGGGTGGGGCGACGGCCTCTACGTCTCGTGGTGGGGGATCGGCGACGACGGCGAGGCGACCTGCCTGGTCACCGACTTCGGCCTCCTGATCGCCGCGATCTACGAGCGGATCGAGCTCCCCTGGCCGCCGCCGCGGGGGCGGGTCCGTCACCCGCTCCTCGGGGCGATGGAGGCCCGCCTCTGGCGGCCGCTCCTCGGCCGGCCGCGCCTCCAGCACCGCGGGAAGCGGCTCCCGCGGGTCCGCCTGATCGCGCCCGGCGAGCCGGCGCGGGCGCTGCCGCCGAAGTGGCGCCTCGACGTCGCCGAGTACCGGGCGGAGGAGGTGCCGCGGGGGGCGCGGGTGGAGGTCGCGTATGTCGTCGGCGAGCGGCCGGCGCGGCGGGTCGAGGTGTCCGCGTCCTGAGGGGGCGCGTGCGGCGGTCCTCGCTCGCGCAGCGAAGTGTATGTATTTTAATGGATGCACTTGAACGGGCGATTGCGCCCGTGCTCGCGTGTCTTTGTGTGTGCACTTTAATGTGCATACTTGGCCGCGGCCTCAGCCGCTGCCCTCGTCGCCGATCTTCCTATAGCGATAGGCGAGCTGCGGACGCGTGAGGCCGAGGGTGCGGGCGGCGGCCGCGAGGTTGCCCTCGGCGCGGTCGACCGCGGAGCGGATCAGCGCCTCCTCGAGGTCGTCGAGGGCGACCCCGCGGTCGAGCGCCTCGCGGGCGAGGGCGTCGAGGTCGACCGGCGGGAGCGGGGCCTCGGGGGCGGCCGCGCCCGCCTCGCGGCGGAGCTGGCCGCCGTCGAGGCGGAGCTCCGCCGAGGGGTGGGGGTCGCCGCCGAAGAGGTGGCCGACGTCGACGGGCGCCCCGCGCTCGCCGAGGATCGCCGCCCTTGCGACCAGCCCCGCGAGCTCGTGGAGGTTGCCGGCGTAGGCGTGGGCCTCGAGCGCACGGCGGGCCCGGCGGGTGAAGCCGGCGAGGGGCTTCTGCAGGAGCGCCTCCTGTCTCTTGAGGAAGGTGTGGGCGAGCGGGAGGAGGTCGCGCGGGCGCTCGCGGAGCGGCGGCGCGTGGATCGCGAAGGCGCCGCTGCGGAGGAGAATTCGGCGGGTGAGGGGAGCGAGCGCCGCGTCCTCGGGCGCGCGGCCGAGGGTGATCACCAGGCGCGGCCCGCCGCCGCCGACCGGCTCGCCGGGTCCGCCGAGGCGCCCCAGGAGGCGGCGCTGGCTCGCCTCCGGCCAGGCGTCGAGGTCATCGACGACGAGGGTCCCGCCGGCGGCCCGGGCGAGCGCGTCATCGACGTCGGCGACCGCGAGGTGGCCGGCGCCGATCGTCACGAGCGGTCCGGCCGCGCCGGCGCCGAGGCGGTGGATCGCGGCCGCCAGGGTCGAGCGCCCGCTGCCGACCTCGCCGTGGATCAGCGCCGCCGCGGGGGTCGGCGCGACCGCCTCGACGAGCGCCCAGGTGGCGAGGAAGGAGGGGTCGACGCCGACGAGGCCGGCGCGCGTGGGGGCGGATGCGAGCTCGTGGGTCGGCTGCTCAACGGGCGGCTCGGCGCTCGCCGGCGCGTTCGCGGCCGCGTCGGCGAGGAACTCGAAGCCCTCCGGCGGCGCGTCCCAGGCGTCGAGGGGGCGCCCGAGGATCCGGCAGTGGCGGGCGCCGCAGCTCCGGCAGGCGAGCTCGCGGTAGACCACCGGGCGCCCCATGAAGCCGGTGGTGTAGCCGGTCGCGTAGCCGAGGAGGAGCCAGCACGCGGGGATCGGCGAGCGGCCGCCGTCGCCGGCGAGCGCGGCCGCCTCGACCTCGGCCGAGCTCCGCCAGAGGAACTCGCCGTGGTACTCGCCGCGGGCGCGATCGAAGCGGACCTCGATCGGCGCGACCGCGGCCATCCCCTCGAGCGCGTGGAGCTGGGGGCCGGCCGAGAGGAGCTCGAAGGGCGAGGTGCCCTGGCGGATCTCGCGGCTCTCGAGGGCGTCGCGGTAGCCCGAGGTGTAGCCGACGCGGAGGAGGAGCGCCCGGGTCCGCTCGATCCCGAGGGCGTCGATGAGCGCCCGTCGGAGCTCGCCGAGGGCGCTGACGTGGAGGAGGACCATCCGCTCGCGGCCGAGGGTGATCCGGCCGTCGGCCGGCGAGAAGCGGAGGTTGCTCAGGAGATCGGCGCTGTCGGGGAGGCGGAGCGCGTCGTCGTCACCGGCGGCGACGAAGGGGCGATCGACGGCGTCGGCGTCCGGCGTGGCTTGGCCCGCGGGGGCGGTCGTGCGCGGCATCGGCGGGAGTATCCCACGGCCGTGGCGAGGGGCTCGCGGCTCGCCGCGGCGGGGCGTGGCCCGCACCTGGAGAGGGCCCGCGCGCCCGGCTCGCGCGCCGGATCACGGGCGCGCCGGCGCCTCAGCGGCGCCCAGAGCCGCCGGGCGGCGGCGCCGGGTAGACGATCTCGCCGAGCTGGGCGTCGCGGGCGACCAGGAGCGCGCTGGCGATCGCCTGGAGGTCGGCGACGCGCGGGAGGTAGTCGCTGGTCGCCCAGGCGAGCGCCGCCCCGAAGTCGTCGGCGAAGTCGCCGGCCGCCCGCGATCGCGGCCACACCTCGCGGAAGAGGCGCTGGCCGTAGTCCCAGGGGGAGCCGATCGCGGGCGCCGGCGCCCCCTCGAGGAGGCGGGCGAAGCCGCGGAGGAGGGCGACGTCGTCGCCCATGCGGGTGAGGATCGCCGGGGTCCCGTAGGCCCAGCCGGCGACCTGTCCCTCGTTACAGATCACAAATTCGCGGAGGGGCCAGCCGACCTCGAGGTCGAGGGTGCTCAGGGCGCGGGTCGGCGCGGGGGCGCTGACGTGGAGGGCGCCAGCGATCCGCTTGCGGGCGGCCTTCGCCTCGGCCTCGTTGAGCTCGCCGCCGTCGAGGGTGAGGTAGCGGAAGCGCGGCCCCTCGCTCTCGACGAGCACCAGGATCGAGTCGTCCTTGAGGGTGATCTCGACGAGCTGGTCGCCGTATTGCTCGCCGGCGAAGCCGAGGACGGTCGCCCAGGGGTTGGGCCAGGCGAAGCGCTTCTTGGCGCAGCCGGCCTCGCGGAGGAGGCGGGCCGTCGGCGGCACCTTGTCGCCGAGGCTCTTGAGGAGCGCGTCGAAGCGGCTGAGCTCGCCGCCGGCGGCCCGTGACTTTTGGAGGAGCTTCCGGCTGGCGGCCAGCGCCTCGATCTGCTCGCGGGTGGTCCAGGTGTAGAGCGTCCGCGGGAGCTTCGAGTCGGGGGCGTTGACGACCGCCTGGGCGGCGAGGCGCTGGCGGAGCGTCGCCTCGTCGAGGGGGGGCGGGCCGGCCTGGGTCGGCGGCGATGGCTCGCCCTCGGCGGGCTCGGGCTCCGGCGGCGGCGGCTCGGCCGGCTTTGTCTTGACATGTCCCTTGGGTAAGGTCGAGGGCGGCGGCGTGCTCGGCTCGCTGGCGGCGCAGGCCGCGAGGGCGAGGAGCGCGAGCGCCGGCAGCGAGCGGCCCCGGACGCGCGCCTTCCCGACGCTCGCCGCGGGCGCGGCCTCTCCTCGACCTTGCGGGGGAGCGATTCCGAGGGCGACCCCGGAGGGCGTGGAGCGGAGGCGGGCGCGGGGCATCGCGCCATCGACGATAGCAGGTCGGCGACCGCCTCGTCGCGCGCAGAGACCAGGCGCGCGCCTCACTTCCGGAGGATCTTCTCCATCGCCTTCCCCCTGGCGAGCTCGTCGACCAGCTTGTCGAGGTAGCGGATCTCCCGCATCGTCGGCTCTTCGATCGCCTCCACCCGGACACCGCAGACGACGCCCTTGATCAGCGCCCGGGATGGATTCGGCCGGGGGGCCTCGGCGAAGAAGGTCTCAAAGTCCACCTTCTGATCGAGGCGCGACGCCAGCGCGTCCTGATCATACCCCGTCAGCCAGCGGATGATCTCGTCGACCTCGGCCCTGGTCCGGCCCTTCCGCTCGGCCTTGGCGACATAGAGGGGATAGACGCTCGCCACACTGGTCGTGAAGATTCGATGCTTTTCGGTCATGACACACTCCCTGGCCTTCGCCTCATGGATCTCCCTGCGCCTGCGCCGCGGCAGGGTCGGCGCTCGACGCCCTCGTCGAGTTCGCGGCGGCCCGCGGCGCCCGCACGCAGCGGAGGCCGAAGGAGAACGAGCTGTACGAGGGTCGAAACGAGAGCCGCGCTGACACTCGGAGGCTGGCGTCGTCGCCCTCCATCCAGCCGCCGCCGCGGAGCACCCGGCGGTCGCCGTCGGCGCTCGAGGTCCACTCCCAGACGTTTCCGACCATGTCCTTGAGGCCATGTCGAGAGTCACCGTCGGGGCGCGAGCCGACCCGGGCGGCGCGGTCCTGGCCGCAGCCGTCGCCGCCGCCGCTCCGCATGATCGCCAGGCCGCAGCGCGCCGGCCCGTGGCCCCAGGGGTAGGGGCGCGCCTCGTCGCCGCCGCGGGCCGCCCACTCCCACTCGAGCTCGCTCGGCAGGCGCTTGCCCGCGGCCGCGCAGTAGGCCCGGGCCTGGTTCCAGTCGACGCAGTTGATCGGCAGGCGCGCGCCCCCCGGGGCGCCGAGGGTGCAGTGCTCGTTGAGCTCGTGGGTGTCGGTCGGCGTGCAGGCGCCGCGGCTCAGGCAGCGCTGGTAGGCGCCGGCCGTGACCTCGGTGACGTCGACGCAGAGGTCGTCGATCGCCCGCCCGCGGAGCTCGCCGCCCTCGACCAGGGCCATCCCCGAGGGGCAGGGCGGGAGGAGCGGCGCCGGCGTGGCGGCCTCGAGGCTGGCGGGCTCGGCGAGGGCGGCGAGCTCCTCGGCGCTCTCGATCTCGACCGGCGAGAAGCTCCCCTCGGCGGCCTCGCTGAGGAGGCGCGCGAGCTCCGGCGGCGTGAGCCCCGAGCGCTCGAGCGCGGTCGCGGCCGCGGCCGCGTCGTCGATCACCAGGACGTCGCCGCGGGCGAAGGCGAAGAGGCAGGCCTGGGCGTAGAAGTCGGCGGCGAAGGAGCGCCCGCCCGGCTTCTCCCAGTAGTGGTCGCCGAGATCGGCGAGCGAGCGGAAGAGGCGGCGGCGGAGCTCGCTCGCGGCCTCGCGGGCGCCCGCGCCCCCGAGGCCCTCGAGGACCCGGAGGCGGACGAAGGAGGTGTCGGCCGGCTCGTCGGCGCCGCCGTAGACCCAGTGGCCGCGGGCGCCGCTCTCGTGGGCCTGGGCGACCACCGCCGCGGCGATCCGCCGCTCGAGCGCCGCGACCTCGACGCCGGGGCCGGCGGCCGGCGGGGTGAGGCGGGCGAGGCCGACGACCGCGAGGATGAGCGCGAGCCCGACGGCGCCCGCGAGGGCGATCCGCGCGAGCGGCGAGCGGCGGTCGCGGCCGAGCTCGGCGAGGAGCGCGTCCATCGACGGCCAGCGCTCGTCCGGGATCAGCGTCATCCCCCGCTCGAGCGCCCGCCGCAGCCAGGGGGGCGCGCGCGAGGGATCGCTCGGGGCGCTGATGATCCCGTTGGTGACCGCGTGGCTGAGGGCGGCGACCGTGCCCCCGCCGAAGGGCCGCTCGCCGTAGAGCGCCTCCCAGAGGACCACGCAGAAGGCGAATTGATCGGTGCGCGGATCGGTCTCGCCGCCCTCCCACTGCTCGGGCGCCATGTACATCGGCGTCCCGAGCATCGCTCCGGTGCGGGTGAGGTCGAGGTCGAGGGCGGCCTCGCGGGGCCTGGCCGAAGAGTCAGCCAGCGGCGTCGACCCGGCGAGCGCGCGGCCGTCGACCCGGGCGAGGCCGAAGTCCATCACCCGCACCCGGCCGTCGTCGCCGACCATCACGTTCTCGGGCTTGAGGTCGCGGTGGACCAGGCCGGCGCGGTGGGCCGCCGCGAGGCCGCGGCCGACCGCGAGGGAGAGCTCGACGATCTGCGCCCAGCTCCGCGGCTTCTGCCAGAGCCAGCGCGAGAGCGTGGTCCCCTGGACGAACTCCATGGCGATGAAGACCTGGTCGTCGACGGTGCCGACGTCGTGGACGGCGACGACGTTGGGGTGGGCGAGCTTGGCCATCGCCTGGGCCTCGCGGAGGAGGCGGGCGCGGCCGGCCGCGTCGCCCTGGCCGGCCTTGAGGAGCTTGAGCGCGACCTTGCGATCGAGCTCGGGATCGTAGGCCGCGTAGACCACGCCCATGCCGCCGCTGCCGAGGCGCGAGAGGACGACGTAGCGGCCGATCGTCGCGCCGCGCTCGAGGAGCGCGCCGCCGAGCATGCCGACCGCCGTCGCGGCCGGGGCGGTCGGCGCCTCCTCGGGATCGAGCTCGGCGACGGTCGCCGCGGTCGCCGGACCGGCGGGCGGCGGCGAGCGGGGCGCGGCCTCGCGTGGCTCCTCGGGCGTGATCGTCACGGGGGTCGCTCCAGCCTACGCGAAAAGCCGGGGCGGCGGACCGGGGGCGGCGGCCGGGCGCTGGCGGGCCTCGGCCGGGCCTGATAGCGTCCCCCGGTGGCGATCCTCCGCGCCGACGCGGGCCGCGAGCTCGCGCTCCCCGCACGCTGCCTGATCGGCCGCTCGCGCGCCTGCGACCTGGTGATCGCCGAGGCGACGGTGTCGAGCCGGCACGCCAGCCTCGAGTGGAAGGACGGCGCCTGGGAGCTCCTCGACCTCGGCAGCCGCAACGGCACCTTCGTCGACGACGTCCGCCTCCAGAGCGGCGCCCGCGTGCTCCTCGGCGCCGGCGCCCGCCTCCGCTTCGGGCGCTCGGCCGCGCCCTGGGTGCTGGTCGACGCCGGCCCGCCGGAGCTGATGGCGATCGACGTCCAGAGCGGCGCGGGGCAGCGGGCCGAGGGCGGCGTCCTGGCGCTCCCGGACCCCGCCGCGGCCGAGCTCTTCATCCACCAGGAGGCGAGCGGCGGCTGGATCCTCGAGGACGGCGACGAGGCCCGGGTGATCGTCGACCGCGAGCTTGTCCATGATCGCGGCGGTCGGACCTGGCGGATCCACCTCCCCACCGCCGATCCCCGGACCCTCCAGGAGAGCCTCGCGGCGCTCCTCGTCGGTCGCCTCCGCCTCCGCTTCGCCCACAGCCTCGACGAGGAGTACGTCGAGCTCGTCGCCTTCGCCGGCGAGCGCCGCCTCGACCTCCAGGCCCGCGCGCACCACTACCCGCTCCTGGTCCTCGCCCGCCGCCGGCTGGCGGACCACGAGGCCGGCGTCGGGCCCGAGGACGCCGGCTGGATCCGCCAGGAGGAGCTCACGCGGATGCTGCGGATGGACGACAACCACCTCAACATCAGCATCTACCGAGCGCGCGCGCAGCTCGGCAAGCTCGGGGTCGTCGACGCGGCCGGGCTGGTCGAGCGGCGACCGGGCACCCGTCAGCTCCGGCTCGGGGTCGAGGCGATCGAGCTTGCGCTGATCGAGCCGTCGTAGCGCCGGGCGGTCGCGGTCGCCGGTGGGTGTGGAGGGTCTGCATGGCGGCGCATGGGCGGCGCGCGCGTGCGCGTCGATCGGCCCGCGAAGTCGCGTACTATGGGGGTCTACGCCCGCTGCACGGGCGCCTTGACGAGGTCTCCCATGATTCGCCGCTCCGCCCTCTTCGCCGTCGTCTCCCTCTCCGCCTGCTCCTTCGACGCGACCGGCCTCGGCGAGAGCGGGAGCGGGACGAGCAGCGGCGCGAGCGACGGGAGCAGCGGGAGCACGGCCGTCGGGTCGACGTCGACGGGCGCGAGCACGAGCGAGACCGGCGGCGCGACGATGACCGGCGGGGTCGGGGTCTGCGGGGACGGGGCCGTCGACCCCGGCGAGGAGTGCGACGCGGGCGCGAGCAACGGGGCGGGGAAGGCGTGCAAGGGCGACTGCACGCTCAACGTCTGCGGCGACGGCGACCGCGGCCCGGGCGAGGGCTGCGACGACGGCAACACCGTCGACGGCGACGGCTGCTCGGCGAGCTGCGTCGGCGAGAACTGTGGCGACGGCAAGGTCGATCCCGGCGAGGAGTGCGACGACGGCAACATGGTCGAGACCGACGGCTGCTCGAACGCCTGCACCCTGCCGGTCTGTGGCGACGGGATCCAGCAGGCGGGGGAGGAGTGCGACGACGGCGGGCAGAACGGCGCCGGCGCGGCGTGCAAGGGCGACTGCACGCTCAACGTCTGCGGCGACGGCGATCAGGGGCCCGGGGAGGGCTGCGACGACGGCAACCTCGATCCGGGCGACGGCTGCTCGGCGATGTGCACCCTCGAGAGCTGCGGTGACGGCAAGGTCCAGCCGGGCGAGGAGTGCGACGACGGCAACGACGTCAACGACGACAAGTGCACCAACCTCTGCAAGCTCCCGGCCTGCGGCGACGGGATCAAGCAGCCGGGGGAGGAGTGCGACGACGGCGGGCAGAACGGCCCGGGGAAGGCGTGCAACGCCGAGTGCGCGCTCAACGTCTGCGGCGACGGCGATCCGGGCCCGGGCGAGGCCTGCGACGACGGCAACGACGTCAACACGGACATGTGCACCAACGTCTGCGAGCTCGCGGCCTGCGGCGACGGCTTCGTCCAGCCGGGGGAGGAGTGCGACGACGGCAACAACGTCGACGACGACACCTGCTCGAACGCCTGCGTCGCCGGCGGCAAGTTCGTCTTCGTCTCGAGCAAGGAGTACAGCGGCAACCTCGGCGGCCTCAGCGGCGCCGACGACAAGTGCCAGGCGCTCGCGGACGCGGCCGCCCTCGCCGGCACCTGGATGGCCTGGCTGAGCACCGAGGCCGACGACGTCGACGGCCGCTTCATGGCGAAGTCGAACCAGCCCTACTTCCTGGTGACCGGGGTCAAGGTCGCCAACTCCTGGGCGGACCTGACCGACGGGACCCTCCTCGCCGCGATCAACGTCTACGAGAACGGGGCCAACGCCGGCGGCGAGACCGGGACGTGGACCAACACCAACCCCGACGGGACCTTCAAGGGCGACCGCCACTGCAGCAACTGGTCGAGCAACGCGGGCGGCGTGAGCGGCTACGCCGGCAGCCGGACGGCGACGGATGTGAAGTGGACGGATAACAATAGCGCGAGCGAGGGGTGTAATAAGACGCTGCGGCTCTACTGCGTTCAGCAGTAGGGCCATTGAATCACGCCCTCGCGCACTGCCCGCAGGCGAGCGGGGGGCGCGCGAGCTGTAGCCCTGGACAGGCTCCGAAGGCGATAGGTCCCGGGGGGGGCGTGCGAAACCGCGCGCGGGACCGTGCGCCGAGAGGGCGTCTCGCTGCGCTGTCGATGGACGATCGTCTCCCGTCAGCAGCGAGGCGAACTCTCTCGCGCCCTGTGTCAGCATCAGTCATGTTCGGCGCGCGACCCTCGTGGCCCTCCTCCCGTTCGGCGCTCGCCGTCCTCACGCTCGCGGCCTGTGGAGGTGGTGACGCTCCCGGCGCTCGCGCGATGAGTCGCGCTGGCGAAGCCCACGGCGCCGCCACCGGCGAGCTCCGCGAGCGTGCGTCGGCCGTCGACGCCGCGCCGCGCGAGGCGCTCGCGGCGGTGCCCGTCATCGCCTGCCCGCCGGGCGCGCTCGGCTGTCCGTGTGTGGACGCGGGCGCCTGCGACGTGGGTGAGTGCAGCGCCGTCACCCGCACCTGCGTGCAGGCGCGCGCCGGGATGATGCACGTCCCGGCTGGGCCGTTCTTGATGGGTTGCAGGGAGGGCGTCGACACCGACGCGACGACTGGCCCATGCACCGCGGCCGAGCTGCCGCTCCGCGAGGTGACGCTCGGCGGGTTCTGGATCGATCGCACCGAGGTCACCAAGGGGGCCTACCGCGAATGCATCGAGGCGGGCGCCTGCACCCCGCCGCCGCGCTGGGACGCCGAGTGGTACAGGGGCGACGGCGTCTTCGCGCCGGCCGCCGACGACATGCCCGCGGCCTCGGTGCAATGGACGCAGGCCGCGGCTTTCTGCGCCTGGGCGGGCAAGCGCCTGCCGACCGAGGCGGAGTGGGAGAAGGCCGCCCGCGGCGTCGACGGGCGCCGCTACCCGTGGGGCGCGGCGGCGCCGACCTGCGCCCACGCCAACTTCGAGCCGTGGGATCCGGTCGCCAGCGCGCCCGCTCCTTGCCCCTACCGCGAGACCTACGGGAGCCTGACGCCGGTCGGCATGTTCTGCAGCGTCGGCGCGTCCGTGTACGGCCTCTGCGACGTCGCCGGCAACGTCTCCGAGTGGACCGCCGACGGCTTCGACCGGCGCGGCTACGGCGACCTGCCGGAGACCGATCCGCGCCGCGCCGCCGGCGATCGGGTCGTCCGTCGCGGGGCCAGCTGGACCTCGTTCACGATCAGCCCGATCGGCTACTCGCTCCGCCTCTCGCGGCGCCTGAGCGGCGGCCAGGCCACGCCGTCCCAGACGCTCGAGGTCGGCCTCCGCTGCGCCCGTGACGAGGACGCTCACGGGCAGGACACGGGCGCGCCCGCGGGGTCGTAGTCGAAGTCCATCATGTCCTCGATGATGACCTGCATGTCGCTCCAGCTCTCGTGGCCGCGGCAGAGCACGCCGTCGAGGAACTCGGTCATGTCGAGGCCGACGCCCCCGCGGCTGTCGATGTCCGGGCGGCTCGGGTTCTCCGGCATGTGGTTGCCGCCGACGTAGCCCATCAGCACGTCGAGGAGGACGGTCGGCCCGCCGACCACGTCGAAGTCGACGCCGTAGTCGGTCATGACCGGGTTCGCCGACACGATCAGCCCGGTGCCGTCGTCGTAGCGGGTGAACTCGCCGGCGGGCTCGAGGCCGTCGCCGTCGTAGAAGTCCCAGAGCATCCGCCACGACCAGCCGCCCGAGCCGTTGTCTCCGGTGGTCACGTAGAGGTCGAGCGGCAGCGCCGGGGTCCACGGGCCGTCACCGCTGTCGGAGTGCTTGTGGTTGCCCTCGTAGTCCAGGAGCTCGGAGTGCATCACCGGGCCCACGTCGAAGACCGTCCGCCCGTGCCCATCCATGACCGCCGGCATCATGCTGGCGAAGCCCTCGCCGAACGCGCCCGCCACGACGTTCGGGCTCATGTTGCCGTCGAGCTTGATCAGGAACATGTCCTGGAACCAGTGGAACGACTCGTGAAGGAGCACCCACTCGTCGCGGTGATCGGGGTTGCCCGCCGTGGCGCACACCTTCACCACCTGGTTCGAGTAGCACGAGGTGTTGCCGCACGAGGCCAGGGTCTGGACGCCCGGGGAGTATTTGAAGTCGAGCTGCGGGTAGGGGTAGACCTCGTCGGCGACCAGCGGCCTCATCCACTCCTGGGCCCGCACGCCGACCATGAAGGGCGCCAGCTCGCCGTGCTCGGGGTCCGCCTCGGTGTAGTAGCGCTTGCCGAAGTTGTAGGCGGCCGCGTTGATCTCCGCCGAGCCGAGGCTGCTGCTGTGGTCGGCGTCGCTCCCGTCGATGGTCGCCACCCGGTAGCGGCCGAAGATGCTGCGCGGCTTGAGGGTGACGCCGTAGGACTTGCTGGAGCACTCCCGGGGGACGTAGCGGTGCCACACGCCGTCCGAGCGCGTCTGCACGGAGTAGGTGTGGCCGCACTGGTCGGTGATCTGGACCAGCGCCCGCCGCACCGGCTCCTCCTCGATCGCGCGGTGGGCCTGGCCGTACTGGGGGTGCCGCGCGGCGTTCGGGTTGGGCGCGGTGATCTGGCGGATCCGGTCGTAGGTGACCTGGCCCGACATGCTGATGCTGTTCAACGGCGGGTTCGAGACGACCCACGGATCCGCGGGCGAGAAGGGGGCGGTGAAGGTGCCGCCGCTCGGCCTGTAGGTCCCCAGGGTCAGGTCGAGCGGGATCGACTGGCCGGGGTCGACGTCGTCGACGTGATCGGCGCGGAGCGCCAGCGTGGTCTCGACGTCGACCGTGCAGCCGCCAAATCCGCAGCTTGATCCCGCGATCGCGACGTCGGCGGTCGCGTAGCCGCCGCCGTCGGCGACGTTGATGATGAGGGTCTTGCCGTCGAGCGAGTGCTTGGACCACACCTCGCCGGTCAGCGACGCCTCGGTCCTCGAGAGCGCGGTGATCTTGAAGGACCCGGGGACCGGGGCGAGGTCGGTCCGCTGACCCACCGGCAGCTCGCCGATCACGAAGTCGCCGCCGACCGCGTCGGCGAACTCAACCACGCCGACCGCCGCGGGCGTGTAGCGGACGGTCACCGCCTCGGGGTGCGAGCGCGTGACCAGACCGTCGCTGATCTCGATCGGCAGGCGGTAGACGCCGGCCGGCTTGCTGTTGTTGTTCGAGAGCGTGTAGGTGACGAGGTAGGTGTCGTCGCCGAGCGGGGTCACGGTCTCCTGGCCCGGCGCGTAGCCCGAGTCGACCGCGCTGAAGTCGACCGCGATGTCGAGCGCGGCGTCCTGGGCGTCGAGGATGAAGGCGACCTCGTCGCCGGTCGACCACGAGAACCCGAGGTGCTCGACGCCGTCGATCCCGACCGGCGGGGCCTCGAACATGGCGCTCGCCACGTCGGTGGTGGTGGTGGCGCCGCAGGTCGCGGAGACGGCGATGGTATGCTGGCCGGCGCCGAAATTGGACTCGTCGATGCACGGGAAGTGCGGCACCGACATGGCCTCGCCGGGCGCGGCGTAGTCGACGGCGAGAGTGCTGTCGACGTAGATCCGAACCGACGCCGGCGACTCGCAGTCATAGGCGATCTCCGCGCAGGTGAACCCGGGTGAGATCGAGGTGACGAGGTCGATCTCGACGCCCGCGCGGGCCAACGAGGGGACCGAGAGGCCGGCTGAGACCCCCAGGGCGATGTAGAGCGGGCTCGATCGACGAGGTGCTAGGGAGGATGAACTCACGGTGCGACTCCTTCTGCCGGATGACGAGCGCCAAGCGAGATGCGCCTGCCGGCTCACTCAGGAGTCAAGGCTGTGAGCATTTCAATTCGGCCCGGCGAGAGTTTTTTGTCGGCGGTCGCGCCCGCGCAGGCGCGCGCCCGCTCTGCGAGGGCTCGCGCCACCGGAGATGTCACATGCTCGTGGGTACTCGAGGCGACAGGAGGGCTCTCTCCGCGGGCCGTGGGTCAGGGAGGAGCCGACCCTCACCGCCTGTCTTCGGCGACCGCGCGTGTGAGCGGGCCGCGGCGATGTCGCGGCGCTACCAGCATCCGCTGGCGCGCCGCCGTCGCGCGAGGCCGACGAGGACGACGAGCCCGAGGGCCCCCGCGGGCGTTGAGCCGCCGCCCTTGCAGCCGCAGCCCTCCTTGTCCGTGTCCGCGCCGCCGGTGGCGGAGTCGCTGGTGTCCTCCGGCACGCAGACGCCCTGGACGCAGACGCCGGCCTCGCCGCAATCGCTGTCGGCGGCGCACGGCGCCACCGGCCCGCCGCTGCGCGTGTAGACGTGGACGTTGTGGGGGTCGGGCTCGTCGAAGTAGCCCGTGCCGACGACCAGCCGCGCGCCGCGGAGCGCGAGCTTGGCCCCGAAGAGCGTGTTGGTCTCGATCATCCGGAGCACCCCCTCGTCGACCGGCGCGTCGACGACGTCGTAGAGGTAGACCGCGCCGCTGCGGTACTCGCCCGTGAAGCCGTCGTAGGGGCAGCCGACGGCCAAGGTCCCGCCGTCGAGGGCGAGGGGCCCGCCGAACGACGGCATGAGCGAGTCGTCCGGCGGGCGGAGGATCGTCGCCGTGCTCACCCAGGCGTCGCCGACCTCGGCGAAGAGCTCGACGCGTCCCTCGAACATCTGCGCCGCAGGTGAGCCGAGGGCGAGCTTCGGACCCGAGATCGCCGCCGTCGCGAAGCCGTCGTTCGGGTCGTCCCCGGTCGACTCGATGAGCGCCGTGCGAGTCCAGGTCGCGTCGCCCGTTCGCTCATAGATCTCGGCGGCGCCGTTGGGGACGCCGGGCTCCGGCGTGTCGAGCGAGCGGACCCGGACGAGGCGCTCGCCGTCGACCGCGAGCGCGCGCGTGCGGCGGACGGGGAGCGGGCAGCCCTCGTCCATGAGCTCGCCGTCGGCCGTCCATGTCTGTCCGCTGCGGCGGAAGATGAGGACGCGATCGACGTCGTGGCCGCAGCTCTCGGAGTACCCCGAGTCGCGCATCGCCATGAGCTGGTCGCCGATCGCCGGCACCGTCTCCCAGCTGAGGAAGGGATCGAGGGCGAGGACGGTGGAGGGCGCGCTCCACCCGTCGCCGCTGCGATTGAGGCTGAAGATCCCGTTGTCGGCGACGATCGTCAGGAGGTCGTCGCCGCTGAGGCCGACGTCGTCGATGTACTCGGTGCCCGGGAGCTCGATCCATGTGGGCTCGGACCAGGCGCCGCCGACGAGGTCATAGACGAAGACGCCGCTGGCCTCGCCGACGCTCGCGCCGACGGCGATCGTCGCGTCGGCGAGGGCGACGTGGTAGCCGTAGGTGAAGTCGAGCGGCTCGGCCTCGTTGCTGAAGGTCGCCTCGTGGGTCCACACCTCGGCGGCGGAGGGCGCCGTCGCCGAGATGCTGAGGGGCGGCGCGGCGGCGTAGGTGAGCGCGAGGAGAGCAGCGAGCATGGGCCTGGGTACCAAGGGGTCCGTCGAAGGGGGCGTGCAATTCCTGCCTCGGGAGGTGGACGCGGCCCGCGGAAGAGGCGTCGAGGACGAATATTGGCCTCCGGACGCGGGCGCGGAGCGTCATCTGCGCGTGCGTCCTTCGAGGTCTCTCGGCGATTGGCTGCTTCGCCGGGCACTTCGCCCTTCGTTGGCGAGAGCGAGCTAGTATCCGCGGGTGCCCAAGCTCGCGCCTGGACTCTACGACAGCCTGGTCACCCACGGTCTCGCCGAGGAGCTCCGCTCGATCGCCATGGAGCTGCAGCGGACCGAGCCGCTGACCAGAGATCGCGCGGACGAGGTCCTGGCCCGGGCCCTCCACGGTCGGATCGAGCAGGCGCTCCGGGCGATCGGCGGGGACGAGCCGATCGTCCGGCAGGTCGAGCTGGCCAACCGGGTCCTCAAGGCGCTCTCCGAAGACCCGGAGTCCGGCGCGCTCGCCTCGGATCAGGTGCCGGAGGCGCCCCGTCGCCTGCGTGCGATCCTCGAGGACGCGACGCCGCCGGCGAGCCCGGTCGAGCTCGCGTCGCCGAAGATCCCGCTCGGGACCAGCGATCTGCTGGTCAACGCCCACTACGAATGCAAGCTCGGGCCCGCGCTGATCAGCGAGCTAGCGTCGGTCGATCGCGTCGATCTCCTCTGCTCATTCGTCAAGTGGAGCGGCCTTCGGGTGCTCGACGAGGCCCTCGCGGCGTTCCTGCGGCGGCGCCCGGGGACGCTCCGGGTGCTGACTACTACCTATATGGGCGCGACGGACCAGCGCGCTCTGGATCGACTGGTTGAGCTCGGCGCGGAGGTCAAGGTCTCCTACGAGAGCTCGCGGACGCGCCTGCACGCGAAGGCCTGGCTCCTCCACCGCCTCTCCGGCTTCTCGACCGCCTACATCGGCTCGTCGAACCTCTCGGCGGCGGCGATCCTCGACGGGCTCGAGTGGAACGTGCGGCTCTCGCGGGTCGACAACCGACCGATCCTCGAGCGCTTCGAGGCGGCGTTCTCGAGCTATTGGAGCGACGACGAGTTCCGGGACTATGACCCCGACGAATTCAGCGCGGCGATCGACGCAGATCGTCGGGCGCGCGCTCACCACGTGCTCCGCTTCGAGCTCACGCCAAAGCCCCACCAGCGAGAGATCCTCGACGCGTTGGCGGCGGAGCGCGAGCGCGGGCATCGGCGGAACCTGGTCGTCGCCGCGACCGGGACCGGCAAGACCGTGGTCGCGGCGCTCGACTACAAGCGCCTGCGCGGGGGCCTCCCGCGCTCGCGGCTCCTCTTCGTCGCCCATCGCCGCGAGATCCTGCGTCAGAGCCAGGCGACCTTCCAGGTGGCCCTCGGCGACGCCGCCTTCGGCGAGCTCCTCGGCGACGGTCAGGAGCCGCGGAGTTGGGAGCACGTCTTCGCCAACATCCAGTCGCTGCCGATGGAGCGGCTGGCGACGATCGCCCCGGACCACTTCGACGTGGTGATCGTCGACGAGTTCCACCACGCGGCGGCCAAGAGCTACGACGACCTCCTCGCGCACCTCCGCCCGAAGATCCTCGTCGGGCTCACGGCGACGCCGGAGCGCGCGGACGGCAGGAGCGTGCTGGGATGGTTTGACGGTCGGATCGCCTCGGAGACCCGCCTCTGGGCGGCGCTCGAGCAGCAATTGCTCTGTCCATTTCACTACTTCGCGATCGGCGGCGGGCCCAACCTCGACGGCGTCAAGTGGTCGCGGGGACGCTACGACACCCGCGCGCTCAGCAACGTCTACACCGCCGATCACCTCTTCGCCCTGCGGATCCTCCAGGAGACGAGGGCGAAGGTCCGGGACATCACCAGGATGCGCGCCCTCGGGTTCTGCGTAGACATCGCCCATGCTCGCTTCATGGCCGCGTACTTCGTCGAGCACGGGGTGGCCGCCGAGGTCCTCACCGGCGCGTCGTCGGGGGCCGAGCGTGACGCGGTCCAACGGCGGCTGCGCGGCGGCGAGGTCCAGATCGTCTTCACCGTCGACCTCTTCAACGAGGGGGTCGACCTCCCGGAGGTCGACACCTTGCTCTTCCTCCGACCGACCGAGAGCGCGACCGTCTTCCTCCAGCAGCTCGGTCGCGGGCTCCGCCGGGTCCAGGGGAAGGAGTGCTGCGCGGTCCTCGACTTCGTCAGCCCCGTCGATCGCCGCTTTCGCTTCGACCTCCGCTATCGGGCGATCGTCGGGGGCACCCGGCGGCAGCTCGAGTCGCAGCTCATCGAGGGCTTCCCGAGCTTGCCGAGCGGCTGCTCCATTCAGCTCGATCGAGCGGCGACGGACGCCGTCCTCACCAACATCCGCGCGGCCCTCAGAGGCCGGGAGCGGGGCCTGGTCGAGGACCTCAAGGGGCTCGCCGCGCGGGGAGCCCCGCCCTCGCTCGCCGAGTTCCTGGGCGCGAGTCAGCTCGAGCTCGCCGATCTCTACACCAACGAGTGGTGCTGGGCGCGACTTCGCCGCGCCGCCGGCCTGGCCAGCGAGGGTCCTGAGCTCGGCGACGAGCACGACCGGGTCTTCGTCCGTGCGCTCGCTCGCATGCTCCACCTCGACGACGAACGCCTCGCCGCCTTCTCGGAGTTCGTGGGCCGCGCGAGGCCGCCGCGCGCCGACGACCGCGAGCCCTACCAGCGGCTCCTCTTCGTCGCCCTCGGGCAGATGAGTGTGCCCTATGACGCGATGAATGAGGTCTGGGGGCGGGTCTGGGGGCGGCCCTGGCTGCGCGCTGAGCTCGGTGAATTGCTCGCGCTCCTCGACGATCGCCGCCGCTCGCTCCCCCAGCCGCTGGGCGGTCGCCTCGCGGACCTCCCGCTCCGGGTTCACGGCCACTACTCCCGGGATGAGGTCTTCGCGGCCCTCGACGAGCGGACCCGGAACAACAAGGTGAAGCGCACGCAGGGCGGGATCTACGACTGCAAGGAGCGCAGGACCGAGCTCCTCTTCGTCGAGCTCGACAAGCGCGAGCGCGACTACACGCCGACGACTCTCTACAATGATTACCCCGTCACGCCGACCCTCTTTCACTGGGAGAGCCAGGCGAGCGCTCACCCTGGCACGCCGTCGGGGAGGCGCTATCTGGGCGCGAGCCCGGGCGGGGAGCAGGAGATCCTCCTCTTCGTCCGGCAACGGCGCAAGGACGAGCGCGGCGAGACCCGACCCTACCTGCTCCTCGGTCAATGCGAGCTCCTCCGCTGGGAGGGGGAGCGGCCGATGAAGATCGAGTGGCGCCTGCGGACGCCGATGCCGGCGTGGTTCTTCGAGGCGAGCCGCGTCGCGGGGTAGGGGAGGTGGGGTCGACGCGAGCGCTCCCATGTCGAAGGAGCGGAGGTGGCCGAGGCGCCTCGCGGAGACGGCGCACTTCCGCGCGCGGCCCGAATTCCCCGATGCGCGCGCGCTGCCGCGGCTATCCTCGGGAAGGAGCGTCGCCATGGGGATTCGTCCGGACCTGCCCACGCGCGGGACTTCTTCGTCGCCGGAGCGGGCCTCGGTCGCCGACGGCGAGCGACGGCGCCGTCGGGCCGCGCTCCGCTCTCCGGTCCTCGCGCTCGTCCTCGCCATCGCCAGCGCCAGCGCCTGCGTCGCCAACCCCTTCTACGCCGCGCCCGAGGTCGACGCGAGCGCCAGCGACGCTGACACCGAGGGGTCGACGAGCTCCTCCGGCTCGGCGAGCGCGACCGCCTCGACCACCGCGATGACGACCGGCGTCACCTCGGTCGGCACCGCGGAGACCAGCGGGCCGATGGGCTACTGCGGCGACGGCGTGGTCAACGGGCCCGAGGAGTGCGACGACGGGGCGAACAACGGCGCCGGCAAGCCGTGCAACGGCAAGTGCCTCTACAACGTCTGCGGCGACGGCGAGCTCGGGCCCGGCGAGGCCTGCGACGAGGGGATGAACAACGGGCCAGGTTCGACCTGCAACGCGCTCTGCCAGGTCAACGTCTGCGGCGACGGCGACCTCGGGCCCGGTGAAGAGTGCGACGACGGCATGGCGAACGGGCCAGGCTCCGCCTGCAACGCGCTCTGCCACCTCAACGTCTGCGGCGACGGCGACCAGGGCCCCGCCGAGGCCTGCGACGACGGCAACGACGTCGAGCTCGACGGCTGCGAGAGCGACTGCACGGCGAGCATGCCCGACGACATCATGGGGCTGGTCCTCTGGCTGCGCGCGGACGAGGGCGTGATGGTGGCCAACAACCAGGTCGTCAAGTGGGCCGATCAATCGGGCGAGGGCAACGACGCGATCAACGGCGTCGAGCAGCCGGGCCCGGTCTACCCGTCGAAGAGCGGGCAGCTCAACGGAGTCGACGTGGTCCGCTTCGACGGCCCGCACCCGCTCGGGATGCGGCTCGCGCTGCCGGACGTGATGGGCGAGACCGCCTTCGCGGTCGCCCAGAGCTTCGACTACGGCGACAACGACGCGCTCCTCGGGCAACACAACGGCTACATCTTCGGGACCGAGATCCTCTCGGAGGGCGACCCCTACAAGCCGCTCCTCTCGGAGAGCATCCGGGTGAACAACGGGCCGCTGGCGCCGATCGCCGTCAAGACCTGGCACATCGTCGACGCCACCTGGCCGCAGGGCGAGGGGTTCAGCGCGAACCGGATCGGCGGCGTGACCACCGACGGCTCGCGCGCCTACAACGGCGACCTCGCGGAGATGCTGATCTACGACCACCCGCTGACGGACGCCGAGCGGAACCTGGTGGGCTGGTACCTCGCGCAGAAGTACGGGCTCCAGACGGGCTACGTCGAGCCCTAGCCTCACCGCTCAGCGGGGGATGATCACGAGATAGGGGTGCATCCACGAGGCGCCGACGTTGCCGGCGTTCGCCCCCCAGTAGTAGGGCATGCCGGTGTCGAGGTGGATCGTCAGATCGAACGATGCCTGGGCGAGGAAGAGGGGCGTGCTCCGCTTCTCGCTGTGGACCGAGGCGCCGAAGGTCGAGAAGTTCCAGAGCGTGCTCTGGTTGGCGACGAAGTCGGCGTTGTGGCGGGCGCCGCCGGCGGGCGAGACGACGGTCTGCGACGGCCAGCCCTCGAGCTGGATGAAGTCGTTGGCGTAGGTCGACGCGGTCACGCCGACGAGGAAGGCGAAGAGGAGCGGCTCGTCCCCCGGCGGATCGCTGGTCGCAAGGGTCTCGATGTCCGGGGCGGTGAGCGTGGGCGTCGGCGCCCCGCTCGGGGCGAAGTAGGAGCCGGAGGCGATTCCGGAGCCGCCGTAGTGCGAGTTGGCGAGGTCGGTGCGGTTCGGGAGGCTGCGATCGAGCTGGCTCTGGAAGGTCGGCACGCCGCTCGCCCCGTCCTTGCGCGAGGAGATGGCGACGATGTGCGCGCCGTAGAAGATCTGCTCGAGGAGGAGAGCGACGCTCGCGTGGGTGGGATCGCCGATCACGACGCCGGCTTCGCTGAAGGCGCCGTAGCGCCAGGTGTCGCCGTCGAGGAAGGGCTGGCGGGTGTAGCCGGTGTCGGTGTAGACGGCGAGGCCGCTCTGATTGATCGTGTTGAAGGTGAGCTGCGGCGCGCAGAGATCGAGCGCGTTCGCCTTGATGTAGGAGGCGAGGAGGCCGAGGAGCTGGAGATCCTGCCGCGGACAGCGGGCGAGCGCCGTCGGATCCGGCGAGCCGCCGGTCAGCGACTGCCAACCCGCCAGCCAGGCGCCGAGGATCAGCCCGCGGCTGGTCGGGTCGGCGTAGGAGAACGAGAGCTGGCCGCTGGCGATCGCGGCGCCGAGGGGGTTCGAGGCGGGGTGGCGGACGTCGTCGTCGAAGAGGCTGTTGACGAACGCGGCCTTGTTGCTCATGTCGGGGGCGAGGGGGACCAGGGGCATCTTCGTTCTCCGGAGGATCGAGGGGTGAGCGGGCGTGGGGGCGGGGCGGAGGGGAGGGGAGAGGCCCCGGCGGCGCCTTGACGCCGCCGGGGCCTCGCCTTCACTGCGTGGACTCGGTCCACGCGCTGGTGATCTCGAGCGCGCTGCCGACGAGGCCGGCGGCGACGTCGAGCCCGACCTTGAGGCCGACGGCGATCGGGCCGAGCTCGGGGGCGTCGCGGATCGGCGTCATTGTCAGGAATGAGAAGGGCTTGACGATCCCCTCGACGACCTCGGCGCTCGCCTTCAGCGGCGGCGTCGAGGTCTGGGTCAGCGCGTAGATCGTGTTGCCGAGCGTGAAGAGCCCGAAGATCGACGAGCCGATCTTCTTCACGTCGTCGAACACCCAGTTGGTCAGGCCCTTGGCCTGGAGGCGGCTGTTGACGCCGTTGGTGATCGTCTCGTTGATCTTGTACATGTCGTTGAGGTGGTAGGCGAGGGGGCCGAGCCAGAGGAGGTTGGCGGCGATCGCCGAGCTCGTCCCCCACTCGAGCGGGCCCCAGTCGAGGAATTGCGGGTGAGTGAAGGCGACGCGGATCGCCGTCGTCCCCCATGAGACCGGGGTCAGCCACCCGGGCGCGGGCTGCATGACGTCGGAGACGGTGGTCCAGACCGCGCCGATCGCCGTCAGGACCCCGGCGACGGTGCCGAAGACCTGCTGCACCGTCGCCGAGGGGTCGCCGACCGCGAGCGCGGCGGGGGCGCTAGTCGGCGGCTGGCCGCCGGGGAAGGGCTGGCTGTCGACGCCGTTGATCAGCTTGTAGATCAGCGTGACCGGGAAGGCGGCGATCAGGGCGACGAGATCGCCCATCGTCAGCGTCGTCGAGCCGCCGGCCTTGCTGGCGACCCAGGCGTAGACGTCGTTGATGAAGCCGAGCTGGAGCTCGGCGTTCATCGCCGCGGCGAGCCCCTTCATCGCCAGCGTGGCGAGGGCGAGGAGGCCCTGGATGATGGCGTCGAAGAGGTCGAGGACGGTGTCGACGAGGTCGCGGGCGAGCTTCAGGAGGGTCGAGATCGCGATGTCCTCGAAGGAGTCGACGCTCTCGGCCTTGAGGAGGCCGACGACGCCGTCGCCGAAGTCGGTGAAGGCCTGGAGGAGGTCCTGGCCGACGTCGACGAGGCTGTCGAAGAAGGCCTGGATCGGATCGCCGCTGGTCGCCGGGATCCCGTCGATCTGGGCCGGCGCGTTCGACGAGACCTTGTCCTGGAACCAGTTGACGCTGGCGTTGTTGGTGAGGTCGCTCGGGACCGCGGCGCCGGCGATCGTCGCGCTCGAGCTCGGCGGTTGGCCCATCGGCGACCAGCCGTCGAGGTTGGTGAATGCCTGGCCCTCGTAGCGGCTGATGGCGGCGTTGAAGAAGCCGTCGATCTGCGCCTTCTGGCGGGCGAAGAAGCCGTTGGCGATCAGCTCGCTCCAGCTGGCGAACTGGCTGATCAGGTAGTCCGGGAGGCGGAGGAGCTGGGTCTTCAGCGCCTCCTTGGTGTTCCAGATCGCCTGGAAGTCGAAGAGCATCTTCAGCCAGTCGATGACCTTCTCGACCTCGGCCTTGATCCAGTTGAAGACCGCCGTGACCGCCTGCAGGGCGTCCTCGACCCCCTTGATCACCCAGTCGGCGAGCGTCACCAGCTGGTCGCCGATGTAGATCGCGAGCCGGACCGCGGACTTCTCGAGGTCGACGATGACGGACGCGACCTTGTGGAGGCCGTCCTTGATCCCGTTCCAGACGTCCCCTGCGAAGTGCTTGGTCGCGTCCCAGACGTCGCTCCAGATGCTCGACGCGCCGAGGTCCGCGGCGACCAGGGCGTCCGCCTCCGCGCCGCTGGTGCAGCGGTGATGGCGGACTCCCTTGGCACTCCGGGTGAACACGTGGATCGGCTGCGGGCTGGTGCGCGCGGCCTGGAGGCGGAGGTCGCCCTCGGAGCCTGGGGCCTGGCCGAGCTGGGCGCAGAGCTTGATCGCGTTCGCGGCGGCCTCGGCGTCGGAGGAGGAGGCCGGCGAGAGCTGCTGGACGACGCCGGCGCCGAAGGTCGGCTTGCCGAGGAGGTCGCCGGTGCCGGCGAAGTAGTCGTTGAGCGGCCCCGCGGGCGAGTGCGGGCCCTGGGCCGGGAGGCCGTCGGCGCTCACCGTGAGGGCGGGCGGCGCGAGCGAGGTCGCCAGCGATGAGATCGTCGCCTTGCCGAGGGCGTTGGTCGTGAGCTCCGCGCCGAGGTCGCTGTCGATCACCTGGAAGGTGCCGTTGACGTCGATGTCGACCACCGACGCGGCGTTCAGGCGGAAGGCGGCGTTGGCCATCGGCTGGCCGTCCTGATCGTAGAGGTTGATCTCGGTGCGCCAGCGGGTGATCTCGAACTTGCTCGCCGTCGGCAGGGTGACCGGGACGATCATCCAGAGGCTGGTGCTCGGGTCCTGGACGTAGAGGTGGAGGGCGCCGAGGTCGGCGTCGACGCCCATCAGCGCCGGCGTGTCCCCGGGGGCGACGTCGGCGTACATCCGCTCCATCCGCGCGTCGAGCTGGAGGAGCGGCCCCCACGTCTGGGTCTCGCCGAAGCCCGAGCCCATGTCGCTCGGGTTGAAGCCGATCTGGCGGAGGGTGAAGAGGTTGAGGTCGGGGTCGATGCCGTAGACGTTGACGAAGCCGTTGGTCGACTTGACGATCGTCGCATCGATGAACTTGGTGCCGGAGACGGTGCCGTAGCCCTGGTCGGAGGCGCCGGGGTTGATCAGCCACGAGATCGGCCCGCCGCCGCCCGGAGCGCTGAACTTCTCGAGCATCAGGATCATCGTCGCCGGCGTCCCGGCCATGTCGGTCGCGTTGAGGATCACCTTCTCCGCGGAGTGCTTGTCGTCGATGTGGCCGCCCGCGACGCTGAGCTTGCCGTCGGAGAAGCCCCCCCAGGCCCACGCGGCCTGGCCGGGCTGGACCCCGCCGATCGGGGTGCCGCCGCCGGGGCGGAAGATGAAGGTCTCCGAGGCGATCATCGTCAGGAGCCAGCGCGACTCGTCGCGGAGCGCGAGGGTCCAGCTCGAGGCCGCGCCGCCCAGCGGCATCGTCGACGGCGACCAGAGGCTCTTGGATCCGTAGTTGAAGAAGACGTTGCCGCCGGGGTCGACGGCGTAGACCACGAGCGCGCCCTGCGACTCCGAGGCGCCGGGGGAGAAGGCGACGGCGAGCTGGCTGAGGTTCGCCGGCGCGTTGCCCACGCCGATCGGCGCGGTCCAATCGCCGCTCGCCGCGTCGATCCAGAGGTGGCTGAGGTGGCCGCCGGTGCCGATGTAGAACGCGTCGACGACCCCCCAGGTGGTGGCGAAGGCGATGATCTCGGTGGCGAAGAGGTCCTTGCCGCTCGAGTCGCGGAGCGCCCCCAGCGACCAGCCGGTGCGGCTGGTCGGGTCGTGGGCGAGGTAGAAGATCTGGGTCTTGATGAGGACCAGCGCCTCGACCGCGTCCCCCTTGTGCGGGTTCCGGAAGACGGCGACCTGGCCGCTCTTGCTCGCGTCGACGATGACGCCGTTGCTGGTGATGAAGTCCTGGCTGAGGACGCTGTCGTAGGTGACGGTGGACGGGGTTGCTTGCGCTTGCGAGATCATGGGGCTCCTCGGGGCGGCGGGGCGAAGGGGGTGGGGTTGTCGGGCGGAGGGCGTGGGTCGACGCGGCGCTCCCCGTGGGCGGGGGAGCGCCGGCGGCGGTCGTGCTCGGGTGGCGGAGATCAGCCGCTGTAGGGCCAGATCTGGACGACGAAGGTGTCGCCGCCGGTGTTCTTCGGGTTCGCGATATAGAAGGAGCGCGAGACCTCGAGGTCGGTGATGCAGCCGTTGGAGAGGCCGGTCCAGATCGTCGGATCGGGCCAGAGCGACTTGTCCTCCATCACGTCGAAGACGATGTTCGACGAGTTGCTGTTGTCGGTGACGAACCACTGGACCTTGGTGATGCCGGGCGGCGCGTTCTCGAGGCTGAAGTTGCCGCTCGAGCGGTGCGACTGGCCCGGCTGGGGCGCTCCGTTCGAGGTGACGGCGGCGATCGGGTTGACGGCTCGGATGACGTTGGAGTCTCTCTCGTTGGTGGACACGGTGCTCTCCTCTTCGTGGGCGCAGGTCGACGTCGCGACGGCGGCAGCGCGCTGCCTCGTCGCTCGACCTCCCAGTGGTTCGGCGCGCGGCGGATCGGATCACGTCGATGAAAGAAAAATTTCAGGCGAAGGAGCGGCGCGATCGTGCCAGCGGGGGGGCGAGACCCCACACGGCAGAGGCGACGTCTGCGGCGTCTCCGCGGGGGAATCGGGCGCATTTGCACGTTCTCCGGCTCGACGCCATGCGCTACGCTCCGGGCGTGGCTCGTATTGATCGGTCACGCGGGTTCTCGTCCGCGGTCGACCCGGCGGATCGCACGTCCGCCGCCGACGTCGACGTCGACGGTGACGACGATGACGACAAGGGCGGCGGCGCGACGTGGTCGCCGCCCTCTCTCGTCGACGAGGGGGCCCGTCGCCTCTCCCTCCGTCGGGTCCTCTCCCGGGTCCTGGACGAGGCGCCGGAGCCGGTGCGGGTCGGTCGCTTCGCCCTCCTCGAGCGCGTCGGCGTCGGCGGGATGGGGGTCGTCTACGTCGCCCATGATCCGGATCTCGATCGCAGGGTCGCGCTCAAGCTCCTCCGCGGTGATCGCCGCTCGCCGTCGGCGCGGCTCCTCCGCGAGGCCCAGGCGCTCGCGCGCCTCAGCCACCCCAACGTCGTCGCGGTCCACGAGGTCGGCGTCCACGAGGGCGAGGTGTTCATGGCGATGGAGTTCATCGAGGGCGAGACGCTCGCCGCCTGGCTGACGACGCCGCGGAGCCCCGCCGAGATCCTCGCCGCCTTCGTCGACGCCGGCCGCGGCCTCGCGGCGGCGCACGCCGCAGGCCTCGTCCATCGCGACTTCAAGCCGAGCAACGTGCTCGTCGGCGGCGACGGCCGGGTGCGCGTCTCGGACTTCGGCCTGGTCCGCCTGCTCGTCGGCGGGGAGGTCCAGGCGACGGCGCCGGGGGAGGGCGACGAGGCGGCCTCGTCGTCGTCGGCCTTGACGATGACCGGAGCGGTCGTCGGCACGCCGGGCTACATGTCACCCGAGCAATTCGAATCGCGCTTCATCGGCGCCGCCAGCGATCAATTCTCCTTCTGCGTCGCGCTCTACGAGGCGCTCTACGGTCAGAGACCCTTCGAGGGGGAGACGCTCGACGCGCTCGCGGAGGCGGTGTGCGGGGGCGCGAGGAGGCCGACGCCGCGGCGCCGCGGGGTCCCTGCCCGGGTCGGTGCGGCGATCGAGCGCGGCCTCAGCGTCGAGCCCGGCGATCGCTTCGTCGACATGGACGCGCTCCTGCGGGCGATCGAGCCGGCGCGCCCGCGGCGGCGCTGGCTCGTCGGCGTGGCCGTCGGCGCGGCGCTCAGCGCCGGCGCCCTCGGCCTCATCCCGGACCCGGAGCCCTGCGCGATCGATGCCTCGCTCCTCGCGGGCCTGTGGGGGAGCGGGCGCCGCGACGCGCTGCGGCGCTCGCTCGCCGCGGTCGACGGCGAGCGCGCTGCGGCGACCGCGGTCGAGGCCCTCGACGCCTGGACATCGACATGGCTTCAGGGACAGAGAGATGCGTGCGTCGACGGCCACGTCCGGGGCCGCCACTCGCTCGAGGTCCTCGACCTGCGCACGGCCTGCCTCGAGCGTCTCCGGGGGGACTTCGCGGCGCTCACGGAGGTCCTCGAGGCGGGCACCGGGAGGGTCGAGTCGATCCCCGCGCTCCTCGAGGGGCTGCCCGCGGTCCGCCGCTGCGCGAACCTCGAGATGCTCCAGCAGGGGCCGCGCCCGCCGGCCGACGCGGACGCGGCGAGGGCGGTCGTCGCCGCGATCGGCCGCGGACACGCGCTGCGGCTCGCGGGTCGCGGCGCCGAGGCGAAGGTCGTGGCGGCCGAGGCGTTGACGGCCGCCGAGGCGCTCGGCGATCGGGCGACCGTCGCCGACGCGATCTTCCTCCGCGGCCTCCTGCGCGGCGACGCCGGTGAGCGAGCCGCGGGCGTCGCCGACATCGAGGAGGCGGCGACCATCGCCGAGGGGCAGCGGCACGATCTTCGGGTCGCCGAGGCGCGGGTGGAGCTCGCGCTCGTCCTCGGCCAGCGAGGAGAGAGCGCGGAGGAGCGTCGGCGATGGTTCCCGCTGGCGCGCGCGGCGGTCGAGCGCCTCGGCGATCGCAGCGATCCGCTGCGGGCGACGATGGCCTTCGCGGACGCGGCGGCGCTCGAGGCCGAGGAGCGCTGGGAGGAGGCCCTGCCGGCCTATGACGCCGCGATCGAGCTCGGCGCTCGGAGCTGGCCGGCGGGTGACGATCGGCTCCTCCGTCTGGCGCTGCGGCGGGCGATCGTCGCCGGTCGCCTGGGGAGGAAGGCGGAGGCGGCCGCCGGCTTCGAGTCCGCGGCCGCGTCGATCCTCCGGCGCTGGGGCCCGGAGCACCGCTGGTACGCGAACACGCTCTTCGATCGCGGCCAATTCGAGGTCGAGCAGCTCGGCGAGCTCGAGCGTGGGACGCGACGGATCGGCGAGGCCCTGGCGATCTACCGCGGGCTCCCAGGAGCCGACGTCGAGGTCGGCTGGTCGCTGGTGGCGCTGGCCCAGGCCGCCTACCTCCAGGGCGACTACGCCGAGGCCGAGGCCCGCGCGCGGGAGGGCCTCGGGGTCCTCGAGGGCGCCCTCGGCCCGGAGCACCCGGACGTCTTGATCGTCGTCGACAACCTCGGCGCGGTGCTCTTTCGCCGCGGCGAGCTCGCGGCGGCGCGGGCCGCCTTCACTCGAGCCCTCGAGGCCCAGCGTCGACGCCTCGGCGACGAGCACCCCGAGGTCGCCCGCCTCGAGAGCCACGTCGGCGAGGTCCTCCTCGCCGAGGGGGAGCCGGGCGCCGCGCTCGAACGCTTCCTCCGCGCCGAGGCGAGCCTCCGCGCCCAGCGAGGCGCCGGGCACCTCGACCTCCTGGTTCCCCTGAAGGGCCTCGGCCTGGGGCGCCTCGCCCTCGGCGAGCTCGCGTCGGCGCGGGCCGCCTTCGACCGCGCGCGCGAGGTCCTCGAGGCCAACCCGGGCGCCGATCCGGCGGAGCGCGCGGAGGTCCTCTGGGGCCTCGCTCGGGCGCTCGATGGGCTCGGTGAGCCCGGTGAGGTGCCCGCGCTCGCGGCCGCTGCCGAGTCCGCCTTCGCGGCGGTCGACGATCCGCGGGCCGCGGCGGTCGCCGCCTGGGCGGCCGAGCGCTGAGCGAGATCCGGTCAACGAGAGCAGAGAACGACAAAGGAGCAACAATGCCGCAGGCCTACACGAACGAGCGACTCGCAGCCTACAACGTCAACACGGACGGGACGATCGACACGAGCGTCTACATCCTCGAGGACGACATCTCGAATACGGAGATCACGTCGGTGTCCCTCGAGCTGACGCCTCCGAGCGGCTACCAGATCAAGGGGGTCGAGCCGACCACCGGCTGGAGCAGCTACACCTTCACGGGCGACCCGATCAGCCTCTGGGTCTCGGTGCCGGAGGATCGGAACGGCGAGAACGAGGTCGACTTCTGCGTCGAGATCATGCAGACCGCGACGGGGAAGTGCCAGACGATCGATCCCAAGTTCACGGTGAAGAACACGACGGCGGGCGTCTGAGGCCGCCGCTCGGGCTCCGCCGCTCAGGCGGCGGAGCTCCCCCCGCGGACGGAGCGGGCCCAGCGATCGAGGTTGTCGAGGGTGCTCCGCAGCAGCTCTGGCGAGCTCGAGATCGAGGCCATCGCCTCGGAGAGGAGCTCGCGCCCGCGGCGGAGGCGGCTCTTGACCGTGCCGCTGGGGAGGTCGAGCGCGTCGCCGATCTCGCTGGTCGTCATCTGCTCCCAGTAGTGGAGCTCGAGCGCCGCCTGATACTCGATCGGCAGGCGTCGGAGCGCGCGGAGGAGGAGGCGGAGCTCCTCTCGGCGGATCAGCTCGCGGCTCGGTGAGGTCAGGGACTTCGGCGGCGCCGGCTCGACATCGGCCCGCTCCCGGGCGATCCGCTGGACCTCGTAGTGCCGGCAGAGGAGGCGGTAGGCGGCGCCGAAGAGGTAGGAGCGGGCCTTCGACGCGTCGTCGAGGTGGGGGAGGCCGTGGATGAACGCGAGGAAGGTCTGCTGGATCAGATCCTCTTGGTTCGCCTCGCTGGTCTTGTTGAAGAAGAAGCGCATGACCGCGTCGTGGTAGCGCTCGATGAAGGCCCGCGCCGCGGCGCGATCGCCCGACCTCCAGCGCCGCACGAGCTCGGCGTCACTCGGCTCCGGGTGCATGGCGAGATGATAGCGGCGCGGCTCCGCGGCGCGCGGGCCTTCGCCGACGGCGGGCTCGGTGCCCGCTCGCGTCAGCGACCGCCGCGGCCGCGGTCGCGCGTGACGACGCGCAGGCGGGCGGCCTCGGTCCCAGAGCCGCGCTCGCGCCCGAGCGCGCGCTGTGGGCGGCGACGCGCCGACGCGCCGGGCTCGCTCCACCCGCGGCGACCGCTGAAGCCCTTCGAGGCGGGGCGGGTCGCCGGCTAGACTCTCCGCCATGCACGACGCCGCCTCGATCCTCGAGCACCTCCGCAGCGGCGACGCCGACCGCGTCGAGGAGGCGCTCGCCTGCGCCCCCTCGCATGGCCTCGATCCCGAGCGGGGGATCGACCTCCTCCGTCGCCTCGTCCGTCGCCTCTCGGTCCCCTACGAGCTCGGCCTCGAGTGGCGGAGGCGGCTTCGGGCCGGCGAGCGGCTGACCACCCGACGCTGGGCCGCCGAGCTCTTCGCCGCGCTCCCGGGGCTGGCGGCGGCGATCGAGTGGCGCGCGGACGCGGCTGATACGCGCGCTTGCTGGCTCATCGAGTACCTCGTCGACGGCGTCGAGGAGGACCCGCGGGTCTCCGACCTCGAGGGCTGGCCCGCCCCCGCGGAGGAGATGGAGGGGCTCGCCGCGGCCGTCGAGATCCTCGGCCGCGAGGGCCTCGACGAGGAGCTACCCCCGCTGCTCCCGGACCTCGACGGACTCGACGCCGAGGCGCAGCTCAGCCACCTCAACGGCCTCATCGGCGGCGTTAGCGAGCTCACCGGCGAGGCGGACGACGCCTACCTCGGGGCGATCCCCGAGATGTACGCGGACTACGTCGACTTCAGCGATCTCGACTTCGTCGTCGGCTGGTCCGCCCGGGCGCCGCTCCACGACTGCGGCCAGGCGATCTTCATCCGTCGCGGCGGCTGAGCGCGCTCGCGCTGCGGGCGTTCGAGGCCTAGAATCGCCCCATGGAGCAGGACCACCACGCGCGCTGGGAGCAGCACTACGCCGACGACAACCTGCCGTGGGACTCGAGCGAGCCGGCGCCGGCGCTGGTCGCCAGGCTCCCCGGCCTCGAGCTGCGAGCCGGCGCCCGCGTCGTCGAGGTGGGCGCCGGCACCGGCACCAACGCCCTCTACCTCGCGCGCCAGGGCCTCCAGGTGACCGCCCTCGACCTCTCGCCGACCGCGGTCGCGCGGGCGCGGGCGCGGGCGGAGGCCGAGGGGCTCGCCGTCGACGCGCGGGTCGCCGACTGGCTCGCCGAGCTCCCGGTCGCCGCCGGCAGCCAGGCCTTCCTCTTTGATCGCGGCTGCTTCCACGTCTGCGACGCGGCCGGCCGGGCGCGCTTCGCCGAGCAGGCCGCGGCCGCCCTCGAGGCGCGGGGGTGGTGGCTCTCGCTCGTCGGCAACGCCGACGAGGAGAGCGTCGGCGGCGGGCCGCCGCGGGTGAGCCTCGCGGAGCTGGCGGCCGCCGTCGAGCCGTGGTTTGAGATCGAGTCGGTGATCGCGAGCCGCTTCCAGGGCGAGGCGGAGGCGCTCGCCTGGGCCGGGCTCTACCGCAAGCGCCGCCCGGTCCGGCCGACCTTCAGCCACGGACGCAGCGCGCGCTCGCCGGGGGCTTGATCGGTCGCGCGCTCACGGGAGCGGACGGACGATCACGGGAGCGGCCGCGACCTCCCCCGAGGTCGCGCGGCGTCGAGTGATCGACGTCGAAGGCTCCGCGAAGTGCCGCTCTGCGCGTGGAGCGCAGCGCCGCTGATGCCGCTCAGGCACCAGCCGTAGACACTCTGGCGACCTGCGGGCCGTCGCCGCGTCGAGCTCGACCGGGCGACGCCGCCCCGGGGTCGAGAAAAAAGACGACGCGCTCCTGAAACGCTCTCGGCGGGCCCGGCAACCCCCTCGATGTCGCCGCTGACCTCCGCACGGTCGAGGTCGGCGCGCCGCGGGAAGAGGCCTCGCGGCGGGGTGCATGCGCCCCGTCGCGGACGCCAGCAATCGGAGCTCGTCGAGATGTTGAAGATCGTCGCACACGTCCTGGTCCTGTCCTCTCTGATCGGCGCCGTCGGCTGCCAGGCCTCGAGCCTCGACCCGCAGGCGCGATCTTGTGATCGCCACGTCGGGGTCGTTCCCCTGCGTTACGTGGGCCAGGCCTTCGGTGACGGCTCGCTCTCGATCGAACGAGACCCGGCCCGGGGGGCCGTCGCGCGGATCGTGGTCGCGGGGGAGGGCGAGGGGGGGCCGGTGCTCGACTTCTCGGGTCCGGCCGCGTGCGACGACGGGGTGGTTCGGGTCTCCTTCGGCGCGGCGGACCACCCCGAGGCGGTGGTGAAGGTCGTCGGCGGCGGGCTGGTCGCGGTGCCGCCGAGGGACGCGGGCGATCGGTGGTTCGGCTCGTGGACGGCCAAGGTCATCCGCAAGAGTGACTCGGAGACGCGGGACATCGACGGCTTCTTCCGCGAGCCCCTGTCCGCCACGACGATCGCACCGGAAGCGCTGGCGAAGGCCCAGAGCCACGACCACGAGGACTGAACGTGGGCGAGAAGCGCAACAAAGGGGCGCGAGCTTCGTCGACCCCTCTCCACGTGGTCGTGTTCGCCGGGGCGCTCTCGGGCGTCGCGCTCCGCCTGGGTTGGGAGCCCTTCGGCTTCTGGCCCGGGATCTGGCTCGGGGCTCTGCCCCTCTGCCTGGCGCTGCGACGCTCCGGCGCCTGGAAGGGCGCGGCGGCGGGCTTGGCCTTCGGACTGGTCTACTCCGTGGCGGTGCCCCTCGCGGTCGTGAAGTGGGGCGCGGCGACCACGGCGCTCCTCTGGATCTTGCCGAGCCTCCTCTTCGCCGCGGTCTTCGGCGTCGCCGGAGGGGTCGCGGCGGCGGTCGATCCGCGAGCGCGCTTCGTCGTCCCCGTGCTGGTTTGGTCGGTGAGCGCGTACCTCCTCGACCACTTCCTCTACGGCTCGGTGCTCCTCGTGTCTCCGCTGCAGCTGCGCTCGCTGGGGATCGACCGGTGGCTGGGCGTGTTCGGGACCGCGGTCTTGGCGTGGGTGCCCTTCATCGTCCCGACCCTGGTGATGGCGACGCTCGAGCGACGGCCTCTCCTTCGATGGTTCGTGGGGGTGGCGGTCGCCGGGGGGGTCGTCGCCCTGGCCTCGCCTGCGGCGGGGTCTTCGTCGCCCACCGCCCACCTGCTGGCGCTTCAATCGTCGGTGCCGGCGGACAACTACGCGGCGGCGGGTTCGGAGCTCGCTACCCGCGTCGGGATCGAGTCTCATCTGGACCGCCTCGTCGAGCGGGCGACCGCGCGCGAGCCCGGCACGATCATCTGGCCCGAGAACGGCAACGGCCTCCCCAACGCCCAGCTCGATCGTCGCGTCGAGGTGTTCAGGCGGCAGCTCTCGGGGGGGCGCCACGACCTCCTGGTCTCGGGGCCCGAGTACGCCGGCGAGAGCCAACGGCTGACGGTGACCCACGTCGACGAGGGAGGCGTCGTCGCCAGCGCGCGGAAGGCGACGACCGTCCCCTTGGCGGAGGCGGATCTGGAGCCCGGGGCGCCCACGGTGCTCGAGACTCGAGAGGGCCCGCTCGGGATCGCGATCTGCTACGAGTCGATCTTCGGCCGCCACGTCCGCGCGCTCGCCCGGGCGGGCGCCGAGGTGCTGGTCGTGACCTCCGACGAGGCCTCCTTTGGCCTGTCGACGCTTCCCCTATTCCAGGTGGGGCACACCGTCGCGCGGGCGATGGAGGTCGGTCGCTCGGCGGTCTTCGTGATGAACGGCGGTCCGGCGCTCGCCTACGACGGGGCGTCCGGGACCTTCGAAGAGGGGTCGAACCCGGGGCAGCGAGGGGTCGTGTCGCTGCGGGTCACGCGACGTCATGACACCACGATCGCCATGCGAGGCGGCCGACACGTGCTCCCGGTCGCGGCCCTTGTGTGGCTGGTCTGGTTGCTGCGCGGATCGCCTCGGCACCGGACCCGCCCGGCGCCCACGAAGCGACGCGCGGCCCTGAGGGCGAGCCTCGCCGCCGTCGTCGTCGGCGCCCTGGCGTGCTTCGTGGCCGTGGCGGTCGAGCTCTGGGGAAGCGCCAAGATGCACGCGGTCGAGGTCGTCGATGTCACGGCCGACCTGGCGCGTCGACTCTCGCCCCCGCACGCCCGCGACGGCCTCGGACCGCTCTTCGTGCAGTCCAGGGACGGCCGCTGCGGTCAGGCGGCCCTGGCCTTCGGCTTGACGGTGCTGGGCGACCTCGTGTCGGAGCAGGAGCTCGCCGAAGAGCTGGGTGGCGACGGCGAGAGGACGTCACTCGCGGAGCTCGGCGGCCTCGCGCGGGCGCACGGGTTCGTCGCCGACGCCTACCGGGCGACCGACCTCGAGGCCCTGGAGATCCCCCGCTACGCGGTGGCGATCGTGCACTTGAGCCACCAACACTTCGTCGTGCTGTGGCGGGGGCCCGAGGGCAGCCTGCAGATCTTCGACCCGTCGAAGGGCCGGGTGGGGAGCGTCTCGGTAGAGACCGTTGAACAACACTGGACGGGGCACGCCCTCGTCCTCCAACACCGCTCGATCGAATCGAGCGCAGATCGATAGAGGACACCATGAACAAGACCATCGCATCCGTGACCACGATCGGGGCCCTCGTCGCCTCGGTCGCCACCTACAGCTCCGCCGCGAGCGCGCCGACCGGGAGCCGGGCTCGGCTCTCGGAGGGCGAAGCGGGGCAGATCGCCGGGGGCGTGTTGGCCGACATCTCGCTGCCTCAGGAGAACGCGCAGTCGAAGGCGGACAACATCCAGTTCGACGTGACGCTCAATAGCTCCTACTCGAACACCGCGATCCAGCTCTACTCCGGGAGCACGAAGGTCGCGTTCAACGGGCTCGACGGCGGCGTGCAGCAGTGGAGCGAGCGCGTGCCGTGGCCGGCCCACGGACCGTCGTCGCTGAGCATGAAGTACGCCAAGGACGGGTCGTGGTACGACGTGGCCGGCGTCGACCCGACCCGGGCGGCCGTGCAGATCCACCCCGACGTCAAGGTGTACGGGATCTACTTCCACAACCTCAAGCCCGGGCACATGACCGAGGCCGAGCTCGAGACCGTCGTCGACAACCGGGACTTCAACCGCGACTGGACGCAGACTCCCAGCGTCGACGCCACCTACGCCGACCAGTGCCCCGGCAACGAGGTGGTGCAGTTTCGCTTCATGGGCATGGACGAGCGGACGATCACCGTGCAGGACAGCGCTGGCCACCAGATCGACTGTTCGCAGCTGACCGACGCCTACAACAATCACAGGAGCGGCAACGACGACGGGTACGCGCAGTGCGAGCTCGAGATCGGGAAGATCGCGTTCGGCAACCTGCTCGACCCGATGCCGCCGGCCCCCACGGATCCCGACCACCCCAACCTCGAGCCTGAGCACCCGCGCCTCTTCCTGCACGTCTTCAACGTGCACTCCATCCCCAACGCCCAGTCGCAGCTCGGCCTCTTCGTGCCGACCACCTTCACCGACCCGGGCGGCAACCTGGCGGCAGGCATGATCTTCATGACGAAGTCAGCGGTCCAGGACTACGTCGGCAAGTACGCCACGGTGCTGGGGCACGAGATCATGCACCACTTCGGCGGCCACTGCGGGCCGAA
>JACKDU010000010.1 GCA_020633335.1 Myxococcales bacterium
AGCTGGTCCTCACCGGCGCCCTCGGCCTCGCCCTGGCCGCCGCCTTCTGGCCCGGAGGGCGCCGGTGATCCCGATGCCGCCCGGATCTCCTCAGGCCTCACCGGAGCCCACCCAGGGCATCCAGGAGCCGGCCCTCGCCGAGGCCCGCGTCGAGATCCACGTCCTCCGCGACCAGCTCCGCCAGGCCCGCGCCGATCTCCACCGCCTCGGGATCGCCGACCAAAACCGAGCGCTCCTCTACGCGACCCTCACCGGCGCCCTCGGCCTCCTCTGCGGCCTCGGCCTGCGGCTGCGTCGACGCGAGCCGCTAGCGAGGCCGAAGACCTGAGCCACCACGGGAAGCACCAAGCGCAACAAGACGACGCGACGAAGGGAGGAAGGGATGGACACGGGAACGATGAGACCGCGGACCGCTCGAGCGAGGGCAGGGGAGCCGGCCTCCCCCCGCCCAAAGAGGTGCTTCGGAGAGGGCTCGGCGCGCTGCGACCCTCGCGGGCAGGGGCAGGGGCGCGTTCGCGCGCACACCTGCACCTGGCCCGCCTCGCGGACGGATGATCCCCCAGGCCCGCAAGCCGAGGGCGAGACCCTTTCCTTCGCCGAGGCGCTCGCCCTGATCGGCATCTCCCGCAACACGCTCTACCGCCTGGCCGCGGAGGGCCGGATCCCGGGTGCCCAGAAGCTCGGCAAGGCCTGGCGCTTCCACCGAGGGACGCTCCTCCACTTCCTCGCGCACCCCGAGCTCTACCGCCGCCGCCGATGAGCGTCCGAGCCACGACGAAGCGCGGCAAGCCCGTGTGGCTGGTGCAGGTGATCCGCGACGGCGGCGACTTCAACCGCCGCCGCTTCCTCGACCGCCGGACGCACCGCCGCCAGGACGCCCTCGACGTCGAGGCTGAGCTGATCGCCGAGTATGAGGCCGCGCAGCGCCTCGCGTCGCCGCTCTCCAGCGCTGGCGTGACGCGCCCGGCGAGCGCGGCGTCGAAGGCCGCCACGCCGACCTTCGCCGACGTCGCCGCCCGCTACCTGGCGATGCAGGACCCGGCCCGCTCCGACTACGCGAACAAGGCCCGCTACCTCCGCCTCCACCTCCTGCCGCACCTCGGCGAGCTCCCGATCGACGCGATCACGCCGATGGTGCTCGACGACCTCAAGGTCAAGCTCCGGGCCCCGACCGGCGAGACGGCGAGCTCGCGCCGGAGCCTGACCCGGACCTCGCCGCCGGCGAGCTCGCGTCGCAAGGGCGCCGCGAAGAGTCCGAAGACGATCAACAACATCCTGACGACGCTGCGCTCGGTCCTCCACCTGGCCCACGACTACGAGCTGATCCATCGGGTCCCGCGGATCCGCATGGAGAAGGTCCCGCGCCCCGACCCGGTCTTCCTCGACGACGACGAGATCGCCCAGCTCCTCGCCGCGGTCCCGCCGGAGTGGTGGTTGCTGACCTTCACCGCGATCCGCACGGGCCTGCGCCGCGGCGAGCTGATGGCGCTGCGGTGGGCCGATGTCCACCTCGAGGCGCCGCAGCCCTACCTCCGCGTGCAGCGGAGCGTCCGCAAGGAGGGAGACGGGTCGCTTCGGGTCAAGGAGCCCAAGGGCGGTCGGTCGCGGACCGTGCCGCTCGCCAGCGACATCTCGGCGGCGCTTGCCGAGCGCAGGCCTGCACGACCGCACACGCCTGCGCTCGTCTTCCCGGGCCCCGTCCAGGGCCTTCTCGACCACCAGGAGCTCTGGCGTGTTCTGGCCGCCGCGGGCATGGCTGCGGGCCTCGAGAAGCACGTCCACCCGCACCTGCTCCGCCACACCTTCGCCAGCCACTGCTACCGCGCCGGGGTACCTCCCCAAGTAGTTCAAGCCTGGCTAGGCCACGCCCAGATCAGCACGACGGAGCGCTATGCGCACCTTGCGCCGAGGGCTGGATCCACGCTAATCGAGTTACTGGCGCAGTCTACTTCTTCCTTGCCGGTGATTCTGGCGGAGAGACCCATCTGATCTTGAAGGTCGCGTCCAGTAGCTTCCGTAGGGAGATCACTCTAACAATGTGCTCGGAGTAGTCTCCCTCTCGGTTCTCAATAGAGCGCACGCAAAAGCCCAATCCCTCCAGTTCGGTTGAAAGCTCAATCTTGCCCCAGTACCCAAACTGATCCTGGACGGTATCTCCATCCGCAACGCCATCTGAGAGTTCCCAGGCGACTATGAGATCTGTCAGGATGAGGGGATGATTGTACTCTCCGTCGGGGTCGAATCTCCACTTGTACTCGACCGACTGATGCACCTCGGGGGTAACCCTGCCTTCGTTGAATGGGGCCGCAAGGCTGTCAATTCCTACGCCCGAGTATGTTCGAACCTTGAGCCAAAGATCTGGAAACGTCTCCTCTGGTGCGAACCACCCGAAGAGGGCGTACATTGTGCCCACCCAGTGCTCCTCGCTTGAGGAGGGGGAAAAGAACCACTCGTTCTTGAGAGGGCTTGCTCCTTCGAGAATCTGAAATCGTTCGCGCCTTGGAAGGTCAGCAAGAAATCCATCGTGCTGCTGCGAATATCGTTCGAGGCGAAATTGCTCGGACTCCCGCTGAAGTCGATCGACCAGTTGCCGTACCACGCTGTCAGAGCCGTAGGCTGCGTCGAGGAATTTGCGGATCTCGCCGAGGAAATCGGGGCTGCGAAGGACCTTGAGTGATTCCTCTGCAAGTGAGTTTCGATTAGTCACCAGGCTGAAGTGACCATCGATGAGCAACACAAAGTGAGCCTGTCCACTATCTCTCATCAGCTCGGAATATCGAGTCAATTGTTCGGATTCAAAAATCTCGTTATAGGGACAGACCTTGACACCCTGCGCACAGACGAATGTCCCTCGATTGTCGGTTAGCCGAATGCCACTTCGGCGTGACCCCCTTCGCCCCAGCTGGGGGTAGTGTTCAAGGGCTCGGCGGTTCCCGTCAACGGCCAGTGTAATACAGAAGACGCTATCCGCGAGTTTGAACTTCTTTGCGTGACGAGCGACGAAGCGCCCGTCGCGCAGGCGCGCGACGCTGGCAGGGGGCTTGGATACAGCTGCCTCCTGATCCGTTGGCCGCGAAATGTACGGATATCCTGCTGGTATCACCTTGAACGTGTCGCCACCCCAGACGTGGAGCACGGTCTCAGGTGACACGTCACGCCCCTCCCGAAACAGGGTCTCATGTTCCTTCTTGAAGCCGAACTGATCGTGGTTCAAGATGCGCATATCCCCGTGCCGGGTGCAGAATTGTATGTATGAGATTAGGTAGGGGTGCTCTGTGCTGGCTGTGAAGAAACTGTTGAAGTCCTCGGCCTCAAAGCCGCGAATGGCAACAAGTGTGCCAGTCGGGAATGATCTGAAGAAGTCTTCGTCAAACGCGCTGAGGATGGCTTCGGTTCTGCTGTCCGGCGACGGAAACAGTGTACGGAGGAGGTCGTGCGGTAGAATGGCCTCGTTCGGTGTAATGTCGAAGGACTCTGTGAGGTTCTGCTTGGGATTGTCTACGATCTTTGTGTACCAAGCGTCCGAGCGGGCCACTCGAGTTCCCAAGGCAAATGCATTTGATGCGAAGCAGAGCTTTGTCCCTTGGCATTTGTAGCCGATCTTTTGCCCCGGAATCTTCGTTGATCGCCCGATCGAGAAGAATGCTTGCCACGGTGTTATGTCGCGGATCTTCTCCACTGGATCGACCCCAGTTCCCGAGTCAAAGAAGATCAATCCACGCTGCTGGAGGACGGGGGCAAGCCACATCTGCGTCGCTCCCGCGTCGTATGCGTTGGAGACCAACTCACGGACGACTTCGCATGGATCCTGCCGATTGACAGAGAGTTCTTTTAGTACATGTCGGTAGTCGATCGCTGGTCGCATGTATGTCTAACCACGTACCATGGTGCACTGGTGATGTCAACGAATGCTGACCAGTGCGCGATTTTGGCCAAGAAATCGTCGCGTTCTTGACGTATTCACCATGAAAATCGCGGGTGATTCCATCTTCGTCAAGCGAAGAGCGCTCATCCCGCGAGGGAGGTCGGTTGGCGGGGCCCGTGGCGCAGACTCACGTCGAGCGCTATCGTCCCGCCGTGCACTGCCTCGGACACTCACCGAAGGAGCAATCCATGAGTGTCAAGGCCACGACCCGCCGGGGGAAGCCCGTGTGGGCGATCCAGGTGATCCGCGACGGCGGCGCGTACAACCGCCGCCGCTTCCTCGACCGGAGGACGTACCTTAAGCAGGACGCCCTCGCTGCCGAGGAGGAGCTGATCGCCGAGTACGAGAGGACATCCAACCCACACCAGGGAGGTGAACGCCATCAAGAAGAAGACCGCTCCGGCGATGCCGGGGCGATGACGGCGACGACAAACGCGACGACCACGAGCTCGCCGCGAGCAGCGAAGGCGAAGGCCTCCGCGCCCCGCGAAACCCCGACCCTCGCAGACTTCGCCGAGCGCTACCTCGCGCTCCAGGATCCCCGCCGGTCGGACTTCGAGAACAAGGCCCGCTACCTCCGCCTCCACCTCCTGCCGCACCTCGGGGACCTGCGCCTCGACCAGATCTCGTCGATGGTGATCGACGAGCTCCGGGCCCGGCTCCGCGCGCCGCATGGCGAGCGGGCGAGCTCGCGGCGGAGCCTCGGTCGCAAGGACGCACCCACAACGGACCGCCGCAAGGGCGGCCCGAAGAGCCCGAAGACGATCAACAACGTCCTCACCACGCTCCGCTCCATGCTCAACCTCGCGCTCGACTACGAGCTCATCGATCGCGTGCCGCGGTTCCGGATGGAGAAGGTGCACCGGCCGGACCCGAGCTTCCTCGAGGAGGCGGAGGTCAAGCGCCTGATCGCGGCGACGCCGGCGGAGTGGCGCCTCGTCGTCTTCACCGCGGTCCGGACCGGCCTGCGGCGAGGCGAGCTGATGGGGCTGCGCTGGGAGGACGTGCACCTCGAGGGGCGCCGCCCCACGCTGCGGGTGCGACGGAGCGTCAAGCGGGAGCCCGGCGGGGTCCTGCGGGTCAAGGAGCCGAAGGGCGGCAAGCCGCGCTCGGTCCCGCTGACCGCCGACCTCGCCGAGGCGCTCCGCCAGGCGCGGCCGGAGCGGCCGGAGGCGGGCTCGCTGGTCTTCCCGGGGCCCTGCCAGGGCTTCCTGGACCACCAGCGGCTCTGGAAGGTGGTGTCGAGCGCGGCCAGGGCGGCCGGCCTCGACAAGCACGTGCATCCGCACCTGTTGCGGCACACGTTCGCGTCGGAGTGCTACCGGCGGGGGATCCCGCCGCAGGTGGTCCAGCTCTGGCTGGGCCACGCGCACATCACGACGACCGAGCGCTACGCCCACCTCGCGCCGACCGCGGGGGAGGACCTGATCGACCGACTCGGAGGTCAGGTCCGGCTGAGCGGGGAGGGGAGGAGCGATCTCCAACGCCGCTCGGCGTCGGGGAGCGAGGCGAGGGCCGTCGAGGGCTGCGCGATCCGCGGTAACACCAGAGGTAACACCACGGATCCGCGAGACGCGAAAAACGCCGTCTAGGTGACCCCGGACGGCGTTCTTCAATTGGGCGCGACAGGGGTCGAACCTGTGACTTCCACCGTGTGAAGGTGGCACTCTACCACTGAGTTACGCGCCCCAGCGGAGGATGGGGCTTATAGCCCGGTTTGCCTGGGCTGACAAGGGGGCGCGCGGTGGTGATTGCACCTGCGTTTGGGGCTGGACATTGGCGCAGTCTCCTGCGAGGCTCCGCGCCGGCGCGCACTTTCGCGCCGTGGACACGGACCGCCGGGCTCGCGCCCAGGTGCGCTCAAGGATGACTCCGATGCTGAAGATGCCCCTCCTCTCCCTCTCTGTCCTCACCGTAGCTGCGCTCGTGGTCGGCTGCGGCGCCAAGGCTGACACTGTCGCGCCGGCCGAGCCCGCTCCGGTCGCCAAGGAGGAGGCGCCCGCGCGGCCGCCGGCCAAGCCGATCCCCGACGGCTTCTTCACCCTCACCCCGCAGCTCACCGTCAAGGGCGTCGACCAGGCCGCGGACTTCTACGTCAACGCGCTCGGGGCCCAGAAGCTGATGTCGATGCCCGGACCCGATGGCAAGGCGATGCACGCCGAGATCCGCGTCGGTGACTCGATCATCATGCTCGACGAGGAGAACCTCGAGCAGGGGATGAAGTCGCCGCTCGGCCTCGGCGGGACGTCGGCGACGATGATGGTCTACGTCGACGACGTCGACGGCGTCTTCGGCCAGCTCACCGGCGCGGGCGCGACCACCGTCATGCCCCCGGACGACATGTTCTGGGGCGATCGCTACGCCGAGGTCAGCGATCCCTTCGGCCACCGCTGGGCGCTCGCCACCCACATCGAGGAGCTCACCGACGAGCAGATGATGAAGCGGGCCGAGCTCGCCATGGCCCCGCCGCCCAAGGCGAAGAAGGGCAAGAAGGCGCAGAAGGTCGATGACAAGCCCTGGCGTGCGATCGCGGGGACGCCGGCCCAGGCGCGGCGGCCCGCCCAGTACCACTCCGTCACCCCGGCGTTCGTCGTCGCCGACGCGGCCGCCACCATCGAGTTCTACAAGAGCGCCTTCGGAGCGACCGAGATCGCCCGGATGCCCGCGCCCGACGGCAAGCTCATGCACGCCGAGCTCAAGTTCGGCGACTCGATCCTGATGCTCAGCGACGAGAACCTCGAGATGGGCGCGAAGTCGCCGGCGACCCTCGGCGGGGCAGCGGTCGCCCTCCACATGTACTCCGAGGACGTCGACGGCCTCTTCGCCCAGGCGACCGCCGCCAAGGCGATCCCGGTCATGCCGATCGGCGACATGTTCTGGGGTGATCGCTACGGCGCGGTCGTCGACATCGCCGGCTATATGTGGGGTCTCGCTACCCACAAGGAGGACCTCAGCCCCGAGGAGATGGCCGAGCGGATGAAGGCGCAAATGGCCGCGTCGTGAGGCGGCAGGCCTCGGTAGCTCGGCGGCGGCGGCTTCATCGTCGATCCGGCGCCGAGCTCGAGGCTCGCTCGCCGCCGCTCCGGTCGCGGCGGAGCCCAGCGCCGGAGTCGCAAGTGGCTTCGAGTTCCGCCGCCCGGCTGGTGGGCCGTCGTCGGCCTGCGCTTCGAGGAGATGACCACCGCGGGACGGATGCGTGATGCACATTAACGGGCTCCAATTGCCTGCATGCATCGCGGTGCTTCTGCAGGCGGAGCGGTGGGTCGCACCGGATCCGGAGACGTTGCAGCGCGTCATGGGAGACGTGCCCGTCCATCCAATCTTCTACCACTATTCTCTCATGCAGTCGGAGAACTCCCATTGGCTCGAAGAGAAGAGATTGGAGTACGTTGGCGTCGCCGATGGATCCGGAGGGGTGATTGATCCAGCCAAGTCCGTGCTGATCGGAGACCTCGGTCCCGACCGGCTAGTCGCGCTTGACTATGGTCGAGGATACCCTCCAAGGGTCGTGTATCTTGGCCACGGATCTTCGAGTTGGGTTGAGATCGCGGAGGACGCGGAGAGTCTTCTTCGTCGTCTCGGTTTGGGGTGATCACGCTCTGGCGCCAGAACTATCTACGGTGAGCGCACCATGACCATTTGGTGGCTCCAATCTCCCGGTTGGGCCAAGTCCTGGCTCCAGCTCACCCGCTCGACGATGTCGCGCCTGCTCTGCTCGAGATCACGGAGCGGTGCCATAGAAGGCTCGTGCCCACGCTCATGACGTCGATCTCCTCGTCCCGCCCGGCCGCGGCCCCCAGCCGCCTCACGCGGGTCCTCGGGCTCCAATCGCAGCGGACCGCCGCGCCGGAGCGGGTCCTCGAGGCTCGGCGGACGATCTTCGGACAGGCGCGGGGAGACGTCCACAGCGGCCCGGGCTGGGCCGTCGCCCCGAGCTCGAGCGATTGCGAGGGCCCCGCGCGCGTACCCGTGATCGCCCGCGAGGTCCGTCGCCTCAGGCTCCTCCTCGCGGCCCTCGGGCCGAACGCCCGGACCTGAGGTCACCCGCGAGGCCCGAGGCGAGTCAGAGCCGCTCGGCGCTGAAGGTGTCGCAGGCCGACGGTCTGCCAGCGTCGAGGCCGGTCTTGAACCACCGCACCCGCTGGGCGCTGGTCCCGTGGCTGAAGGTCTCGGGGCGCACGCGGCCGCCGGCCTGGCGCTGCAGGGTGTCGTCGCCGATCGCCGCGGCCGCGGTCAGGGCCTCGTCGACGTCGCCGACCTCGAGGAGGCCGCGGGCCTGCGCCGAGTGGGCCCAGACGCCGGCGTAGCAGTCGGCCTGGAGCTCGAGGCGGACCGAGAGGCCGTCCTCGCCGTGGCCACGACCGGCGCGCTGGACCTTCTCGGAGGTGCCGAGGAGGTTCTGGAGGTGGTGGCCGATCTCGTGGGCGATCACGTAGGCCTGGGCGAAGTCGCCGGGCGCGCCGAGGCGCTCGCGGAGGGCGCGGTAGAAGTCGAGGTCGATGTAGACGAGCTGGTCTCCGGGACAGTAGAAGGGCCCGGTCGCCGCGTCGCCGAGGCCGCAGGCGGTCGCGGTCGTGCCGGTGAAGAGCACCAGGCGCGCGCGCTGGTAGGGGACGCCGAGGTCGGGCATCGCCGCCCAGGTGTCCTGGACGTCGTCGAGGACGAAGCCGACGAAGCGCGCCATCTCGTCGCCGGGGGCCGCTGGAGCGCCCGCGGCGGGCGCCTGCGCGGGGGCGAGGCCAGCCTGATCGCCGCGGTCGCCCGCGCCGACGAAGAGGTAGTAGAGGACCGCGCCGACGATCAGGATCCAGCCGTAGCGGGTCCGGAGCGCGAGCCCGAGGAGGAGGCCGAGGCCGCCGCCACCACCCCCGCCGCCGAGGCGCGAGGGCCCCCGCTGCCCGCGGCGATCGATGATGTCCCGGCTCTGATGATCGCGGTCCCAGCGCATCGGCGGCGATGATAGCAGCGCCGGTGGCGGGCGTCGGTCGCCCGCCGATGCCGGCCCGCTGACCGGTGTGCGGGCGCTCGCGCGAGCGCCGACGCGGCCGCCCCTGCCGCGGTCGTCGGGGAGGGCAGGAGGGTCCCCTGAAGCGCTGCGCCGAGACGATCCTGCTCGCTACGAGGGCGGCGATCGCCGCGGAGCGGCTCCGTGGCGGTGGCACGAGCGAGGTCTACGAGACCAGCCGCCTAGCGATAGCCCTGCGCCTGGAGGGTGAAGAGCCGGGCGTAGCGGCCGTCGCGGGCCATCAACGCCTCGTGCGAGCCCTCCTCGACGATCCGGCCGCCGTCGAGGACGACGATGTGATCGGCCATCCGCACGGTCGAGAAGCGGTGCGAGATCACGATCGCCATCCGGTCGCGGGTGAGCCCGCGGACGTGCTCGAAGACCTGGGCCTCGGCCTCCGCGTCCATCGCCGCGGTCGGCTCGTCGAGGACGAGGATGTCGGCGCCGCCGCGCATGAAGGCCCGCGAGAGCGCGATCTTCTGCCACTGGCCGCCCGAGAGCTCGCGGCCGTCCTTGAACCAGCGGCCGAGCTGGGTCTGGTAGCCGCCGGGCATCGTGTCGATGAAGGCGTCGGCCATCCCCTTGGCGGCCGCGCCCCGCCAGCGATCCTCGTCGGTGAAGCGCTCGACGTCACCCGCGCCGATGTTCTCGCCGACCAGGAGCTGGTAGCGCGCGAAGTCCTGGAAGATCACGCCGACCCGCCGCCGCAGCGTCGCCTCGTCCCACTCCGCGAGGTCGCGGCCGTCGAGGAGGATCCGCCCGGTCGCCGGGGTGTAGAGCCGCGTGAGGAGCTTGATCAGCGTGGTCTTGCCGGAGCCGTTCTCGCCGACCAGGGCGAGGGTTTGGCCCGGCTTGAGGTGGAACGTGATGCCCTGAAGGGCAGGTGTCGTCGCGCCGGGGTAGGTGAACGAGACGTCCTCGAAGCGGACGCCATCGCCCGGGAGCGGGCCCTCGGTCGCGGCCCCCGGCGCGCGCTCGATCTCCTGGCCGAGGTACTCGTAGAGCGTCGAGAGGTAGAGGTTGTCCTCGTACATCCCGCTGATCGACGAGAGGCTGGCGGCGACGGCCGACTGCCCCTGCCGGAAGAGCAGGAGGTACATCGTCATCGCGCCGATCGTGATGAGGCCCAGGGCCGCCGAGGCGGCGACCCAGGCGTAGGCGCCGTAGTAGACCGCCGAGCCCAGGAGCCCGACGACGTAGCCCCAGAGGCCGCGGCGGAGGGTGAGGCGGCGATCCTCGGCGAAGATCATGTCGAAGATCGCCCGGTAGCGCTCGAGGAGGAGGGGGCCGAGCTGGTAGAGCTTGACCTCCTTCGCGTAGTCCTCGCGGGCGAGGACCGTCTCCAGGTACATCTGCATCCGGGTCTCGGGCGAGCGCCAGCGGAAGAGGCGGAAGGCGTCGCCGGAGAACTTGGTCTCGACCACGAAGGAGGGGAGGCCGGCGAGGAGGAGGACCAGCGCTGCCCAGGGCGAGAAGCCGGCGAGGAGGGCGGCGAAGGAGATCAGCGAGATCGCGTTCTGGACGAGCGCGAAGGTCCGGTTGACCAGGCTCAGCGGCCGCGTCGACGCCTCGCGGCGGGCCCGGGTGAGCATGTCGTAGAACTCGGAGTCCTCGAAGTGGACGAGGTCGAGGGTGAGCGCCTTCTCGAGGATCATCACGTTGACCCGGTGGCCGAGGAGCGCCCGCAGGAGCGACTGGGCGATCGAGATCCCGCGCTGGGCCGCGACCAGGATGACCACAAGGCCAGCTTCGATGAGCACCCAGCGGAGCGCGGGCCACGGGTCATGGCCGGCGCTGGCGGCCGCGTCGACGACCGCGTCGACGATCCAGCGGCCGACGTAGGCGGTGAGCGCCGGGATCACGCCAGCGACCAGGGTGAGGAGCGCGAGGAGGAGCGTGAGGCCGCGGCTCGTCGTCCAGACCAGGTCGATCGCCCGGCGGCTGTAGCGGAAGACCCCGAAGAAGGCCCGGAGATCGAAGCCTCCGTCGCCGCCACCGCTGCCGCCGAGCTGGCGTCCATGGGGCGAATCTCGCTTGGCGACGGCCATCGGCGGGCGGCGAGGATCGCAGAGCGAGCGCAGGGGGACAAGGGGCTGCGCGCGCGCGCGCAGGAGGGCGCACGAGGGCGCGCACGAGGACGCGAGGACGCGAGGACGCGAGGACGTCCGCGCGATCTGCGGACCCCTTGTTCCGGACCTCGATCGGCTCCAGCGGTCGGATCCCTCGGCGACGACGATCCACTTCGGCTGCCACGGGTGAATCGGCGGCGATCAATTTTTCTCGGTCACCTTCTCCGGGGCGGGCCGTAGACAGGGCAGGAGAGCACGATGATGATTCAACGCATGATGCGCACCCTCTTCCCCGCAACCCTCCTCTGCGCCGTGATGGCGACCGGCTGCCAGCAGGGCGGCGACGGCCCGCAGGCGCGCGCGGCCGAGCTCGCCCAGGCATCGGGGATCAAGATCACGATCCAGGGCGCGGAGCTCGGCCCCGAGCAGGTCCACGAGCTCACCAAGAGCATCGAGGGCAAGGCGAGCGACGTCGGCGCGGCGATGGTCCGCCTCAAGAAGGACAAGGACGACCCGAACGCCCCGGCGAGCGTCGAGATCGAGCTCTGGGGGAGCGGCCTGCCGGCCTCGGCGGGGATCGCCGACCAGCTCAAGGCTGACTTCCCGGCGCTGGCGAGCGCCCAGATCAGCGTCAGCGACCTCGAGCCGGGGAGCGGGCCGCAGCCGATCGCGGTCGAGGCCGACGAGGACGCGAGCCCCGAGGAGGCCAAGCAGCAGATCATCGAGCAGCTCGAGGCCGAGGGCGTCGACGGTCAGATCGACGTCAACGTCGAGGACGTCGAGGGCGGCCGGCGGATCGAGGTCAAGGTCAAGAAGGAAGAGGTCGCCGAGTAGCGCGGGCGGCCGCGCGAGCTGCCCCTCCGGGCGCGCTCGTGCTTTCGAAAAAGGGGCGAGCCCCGCCGGCGATGGCCAGCGGGGCTCGTCGTTCACGCCGTCGCGTCAGCTCAGGGCGCGAGGCAGATGTTGAGCTCGGCCTCGCAGAGCTCCGGCGGCACGTCGTTCTTCATCAGGCAGAGGTCGAACGCGTCGAAGCAGGCCTGGTTGGGATCGGGCGGCGGGTTGAGGCACATGTCGAGCTCCATCTCGCAGACCTCGGGCGGGTTCATCCCGTCCATGCAGATTGCGAACTGCTCGTCGCAGTTGGGCGGGGGCGGCGGCTCCTCGCAGCCCATGAGGATCGGCTCGCAGACCTCGGGCGGGTTGCCCTCCATCATGCAGAGGTCGAACTCGAGCTGGCAGTCGGGGGGCGGCGGCGGCGGCTCCTGGCACTCGATCAGGATCTGCTCGCAGACCTCCGGCGGCTCGTTGTTGTTGAGGCACTCCTCGAAGGCGACCTGGCACTCCGGCGGCATGCAATTCGGATCCATCGGATCCTCGCACGGCGGGGGCGGCTGGCACTCGTTGAGGATCGGCTCGCAGACCTCCGGGGGGTTGCCCTCGCTCAGGCACTGCTCGAAGAGCCACTTGCAGTCGTCCGGCGGCGGCTGGCACTCCGGGTTGTTGGGATCGTCGCAGGGGGGCGGCGGCCAGCAGTCGGGATCGTCCGGGTTGTCGCAGGGAGGCGGCTCGGGCATGCACTCCGGCGGGATCGGCGGGCACTCGATGCCGCCGCCGCCGCCCATCTCCAGGCAGGCGTTGAGCTTGTCCTCGCAGAGCGCGGGGTCGATCCCGGACTCGAGGCAGAGCTGGAACTCACCCTCGCAGAGGTCGGGCGGGGGCGGCTCGTCGGGGACGTTGGGGTTGTCGCCGGGGTTCATGCCGCCGAGGCAGGCGTCGAGCTCCTTCTCGCAGGCCGCGGGGTCGATCCCCGACATCAGGCACTTGTCGAAGGAGATGAAGCAGAAGTCGGGATCGGGGATCGGCTCGGGGAGCGGCTCCGGCTGCGGCCAGCACTCCGGCGGGATGTCGGGGCAGGGCGGCGGCGGCTGGGGCTCGCACTTCTGCAGGATCTCCTCGCAGAGCGCGGGGTCGGTGCCCTCCTTGAGGCACTCCTCGAAGAGCGCGCCGCACTCGTCGGGCGGCGGCGGCTGAGGCTCGCACATCTGCAGGATCTCCTCGCACTTGGCGGGGTCCATGTTGGCCTCGACGCACTTCTGGAACTCGGCCTTGCAGTCCTCCGGCGGGGGCGGAGGCGGGGGCGGGGGATCATCGCCGCCGCCGCCCTTGCACTCGAAGAGGAAGCCCTCGCAGATCTCGACCGCGATGTCGGCGTCGATACACTGCTCGTACTCGATGAAGCACGGGTCCTGATCGGGCGGCACCGGATCATCGGGTCCAGTCGATGCGCTGTCCTGCGGCGGGACGTAGATGTTGCAGCCGACGCTGGCGAGCAGCGTGCCGGCGACCAGTGCAGCGAGGCCAAAGAGGTGGTTCGAGCGTCTCATGTGTCGCGGTGTCTCCCTCACGAGTGGGCGATATGCGGGTTTGCACCCCGAGCGGCGGGGGGATTACAGGCCGCGTCAAAAAAAATGAATGCGCGAATTTCGCGCTCGCCCGGGGCGCGCGCAGGGCGTTGAATCGAGCCCGATGGGCGAGGACGTGAACCTCGAGCGGAGCCTCGGCCTCGGCTCGCTGACGGCCTCGGGGGTCGGGGTGATGATCGGCGCCGGGATCTACGTGCTGATCGGCGAGATCATCGGCCTCGTCGGCGGCGGGGCCTGGCTCGCCTTCGTCGCCGCCGCGCTCGCCGCCCTGCCCACTGGCCTCGCCTACGCCGAGCTCGCGTCGCGCTACCCGCGGGCCGCCGGCGAGGCGGTCTTCGTCGATCGCGCCTTCGGCCGGCCGCTCCTGACCTTCATCGTCGGCTTCGTCGTCCTCAGCAGCGGCGTGACCTCGGTCGCCGCGGTCAGCCACGGCTTCGCCGCCTACCTCGGCGATCTGATCGGCGACCCCCTGGGGCTTGAAGCCCTCGCCGCGCCGCTGGCGATCGTCCTCTTCCTGGTCGGCCTGAGCGCGCTCAACCACCGCGGGATCGCGGCGTCCACCCGCCTCAACGCGATCTGCACGGTGGCCTCGGTGGCCGGGCTGGTGATCCTGATCGGCGCTGGGATCCCGCGCTGGGGGTCGGTCGACCTCTGGACGATCGGCGCGGTCGCGGACGGGAGCGGCGCTGGGGTGGGGCAGGGGAGCCTGGCGGTGATCCTCGGCGGGGCCGCGCTCGCGTTCTACGCCTTCGTCGGCTTCGAGGATCTCTGCAACGTCGCCGAGGAGGTGCAGGCGCCGAGCCGGACGATCCCGCGGGCGATCCTGCTCTCGATGGCGATCGCCGCGGTGGTCTACGTCGGCGTGGCGATCACCGCGGTCAGCGCGGTCCCGGCGGTCGAGCTGGCGAGCTCGCCGGTGCCGCTCGTGCGGGTCTGGGAGCGCCTCCTCCCCGGGCTCTCGTCGGCCTGGCTCGCGCTGGTCGCCCTCTTCGCGACCACCAACACCGCGCTGGTGAACCTGATCATGGGCTCGCGGGTGCTCTACGGGATGGGCCGCGACGGCTGGATCCCGGCGCTCTTTGCCCGCGTCGATCGCCGACGATCGACGCCGACGGTCGGCGTGCTCGCGGTCTTCGCCCTCTCGCTCGCGGTCGCCCTCACCGGCTTCCTGCAGGTCCTCGCGCAGGCGACCAACCTCCTGATCCTGGTCGCTTTCGTCGCCGTCGATCTCGCGCTCCTCGTCGTCCGCCTCCGCGGGGTCGCGGCCGATGATCCGGCGGCGCCGGTGTTTCGGGTGCCGCTCTTCGTGCCGGCGCTCGGCCTCTGCGCCGACCTCTACCTCCTGGCGCTGCTGCCGGCGGGCGCCTACCTCCGGGGCGCGGTCCTCCTCGCGCTCGGCGGCGTCCTCTACGTGATCGCCCGGCGGGCGCGCAGCGAGGCCTAGCGGGCGGCGATCGCCGCGAGGTAGGCGTCGCGGGCGAAGACGAAGGGGCCGAGGTCGTAGATCCAGTCGCGGTGGAATTGCTCGAAGTCGGACCAGATGATCGCGTCGCCCAGGTCGGTGATCGTCGCCATCAGGAACCAGCACTCGGTGATCCCGCAGGTGCAGCCGAGGAGGGTGCTCTTGCGGCGCCGCGGGTCGTCCTCGGGGATAGCGAAGGCGTCGGCCGGCCAGGGGCTCGGGCCCAGGAGAGCGCCGCTCGGGAGGCGGTAGTGGGCGGGGCCGAGGCCGAGGTAGTCGCCGGCGAGCTCGACGTCGTCGGCGAGCGCCTCGCCCTCGGCTCGCCGGGCGGCGAGCTCGGCGTCGGCGTGCGGGCGCTCGGCGTCGCGGACCCACGCGATCAGATCACGCCCGTTGATCTCGAGGCCGCTTGGGTCGTAGCCGCCGCCCCCTGGCCAGGTGACCCGTGGGCGCTCGTCGATCAGGCGGAGGACGTCGTAGGCGCCCGTGCGAGCTCGTTCGCGGGCGAGGGCCGCGAGGGCCGCGCGCTCGGGCGGTCGCTTGCCGCGCGGGTAGACTCGGGGCCCGTGGTGCGCGGTGTGGCCTTCGAGGATGACCTGAGGGCCAGGTTGGAGGGGGCGCCATCCGGCCGCGAGGCCCGCCCGGATCTGGGCGGCGACGTCGGCCGGGGTGACGGCGCGGGTGAAGTCGGCGGGGGCCAGGCGGTGGTTCGGGTGGAGCCCGAGGCGGACGATCATCGCCGGTCCGTCTGCGTCCTCGGCGGCGATCGCCAGGAGGAGCGGGGTTCGGCCGCTCCGCTGATCGGCGGTCGCCCGGGTGCGCACCCGCCAGCGGTAGGGCGCGCCGTCGACGACGATCCGCCGGGAGCCGCGCCTTGGGATGCTCATCGCGGCGAGTATAGGGGACGGGGGGCGCTCACTCGTCGCCGGGCTCGCGGCGGATGAGCCGACGCTCGACCCGCCCCTCCTCGCGCTCCTCCTCGAGGAGGAGCCGCGCGCCGCTCCCTTCGGGGAGCTCGCCCTCGGCCGGGAGCTCGAGCTTCTCCTCGAGGCGGATCTTGACCCGCCGCTGCCCCTGGCCGTCGTCCTCGACCTCGACCTCCGCGTGGCCGCGGAAGCCCTGGGCGGCGAGCTCGGCGAGGATCGCCTCGCGGGCCTCGGCGGCGCCGCGGCGATCGATGTCGACGTCGATGAAGCGGCCGAGGCGGCCGCCGAGGGTGCCGTGGACCGTCCCCTCGATCTCGGCGGCCTCGCACTCGGCGTCGGCCAGCGCCGGCGCGAGCTCGCGGACGTGGGCGAGCGCCTCGTCGGCGTCCTCGAGGTCGCCCCAGACGTCGAGGCGCACCTGGCCGAGCCCCTCGTCGTCGAGCATCACCCGGATCGACACGTTCTCGGCGGCGATCCGCTCCCGCAGCGCCTCGGTCATCGTGTGGAGCGCCGCCTCTTCGAGCGAGGCGGGGTCGGCCCGACACTCGACGCTCGCGCCGAAGGAGCGCTGGTAGTCGACCGGGAGGCGACATGCCCCAACGGCCAGGGCCGCGCCGGCGATCGCCCAGCGGTGATCGCCGACGAAGGCCCAGAGGCCGCGGCGGCGCGGCGCGACGTGGCGGGCCGCGTGGCGGGCCATGATCGCCGCCTCGAGATCGGCCGGCGGCGGGCCGACCTCGGGCTCGCGGAGCCGGAAGAGGCGGCGCAGGAGCGTGCGTGGATCCTCAGAGGACATAGTCGGCGCCTCCCTTCTCGAGGGTGAGGGTGACGCGGGCGCGGAGCTCCTTGAGCGCCCGCGAGACCCGCTGCTTGACCGCGGCCTCGCTGAGGCCCATCACCTCGGCGATCTCGCGGTGACGGAGGCCGTCGGCGAAGCGGAGCGCGAGGAGCTCGCGGACCTCGGGCGGCTGGGCCTCGAGCTGCGAGGCGAGGTGCCCGAGGCGCTCGCGCTCGATCATCTCGCCGAGGGGATCGCCGTGGGCCGCCGGCAGGAGCTCGCCGAGCCCGTCGACCGCGACCGTCGGCCGCTGCCGCCGGACGTGATCGATGATCGCGTTGCGGGCGATCCGGAGGAGCCAGGCCCGGAGCGAGCCGCGGGCGGGATCGAAGTCGTCCAGGCGCTCGACCAGGGTGAAGAAGACCCGGGCCGTCAGATCGTCGGCGTCGGCCTGGGCGCGGATCCGCCGGCGGACGAAGCGGGCGACCTCGGGGTAGAGCTCGCGGTAGAGCGAGCGCATCGCCGCCGCGTCGCCCCGCTGAGCCGCGAGCGCGCGGCGGGCGAGGAGGGGATCGCGGACGGGCCAGGGGAGGGTCATCGTCTCTGTGCGACTACGATCGTCGGCGCCGAGGGTGACACGAAGCGGTCGTTTTTCTCCGGCGAGGGCGGAATTGGCCGTTCTGGCCCGTTCCCGCTCGTGCGCAGATGGCGCACGGGCAGCCCTGGCGGCTGGGTCAGCGCGCGAGGCCAGAGGCGAGGAAGCCGAGGCAGGTCGAGAAGCCGACGATGCCGACGATCATCCCGCTGATCATCAGGCTGGCGCCGCGGTTCTTGTTGGGGGTGGCGATCAGGATCACCAGGCCGCCGACCAGCGTCAGCGCGGCGTGGGCCACCGGCCCGAAGAAGGCGATCGCCACCGCGACCTCGTTGTCGAGCTTGGGGCCGAGGCTGATGACGAGGTACGCGGGGATCATGTAGAGCGCGAGGATCCCCAGGTTGATGAGGATCGTCCGCCCCATCCCCCGGAGGCCGCTGCTCGGCGGCGTGGGCGTGGGCGTGGGCGCCTGCGGGTTCATCGGGCCTCCTGCGAGCGTCGGAGCGCGACCAGGCGCTCGCGCTGGGCGGCGCCGCGGTAGAAGAGGTTCATCGTCTCGAAGGGGTAGAGGCGGAGGTCGTCGCCGACGATGTGGACGCAGGAGCGCTTGATCGCGCGGACGTCGAAGTCGTGGGCGTCGATGAAGCGCATGATGATGACCCGGAAGAGATCCTCGTAGCCGAGCCCCGGCGCGTCAATCGTCGGCAGGCAGCAGAGGAGCTGGTGGAGCTCGGAGCGCGCGCCTTCGACCGTCGTGCCGGTGCTGAAGACCCGGAGGAGGCGCTCGCGGAGGCCCTCGTCGCCCTCGTAGGCGATCGAGTTGCCGCTCTCCAGGAGGTCGGCGGGGCGGATGAAGCGGGTCAGCGGCAGGAGCTCGGGGCCGCGGCGGAGCGCGTAGCCCATCACCAGCGCGTCCGGGTTGCAGGGGACCGGGATCAGGTCGTCGCCGGTGAAGATCCCCGACTGGTCGATGATCGCCCGGCGGACCGCGCTCATCGTCAGGCGATCGCGCGATGGATCGAAGCCGTCGACGCGGCCGGCGATCTGGGTCGGCTGGAAGGTGATCCCGCGGACGCAGGGCTGCTGCCGCGCGAAGTCGATGAGCTCGCCGATCTCGCCGTCGTTGAGGCCGCGCTGGAGGGTGACCACCAGGGTGGTCGAGAGGCCGACCTCGTTCAGCCGCTCGATCGCCCGCAGGCGGCTCTCCCGGAGGTCGCGCCCGCGGAGGCGGAGGAGCGGCTCGGCCCGCAGGGAGTCGAACTGGAGGTAGACCTCGAAGCCCGGCGCGTACTCGGCGAGGCGCTCGGCGAAGCCGGGATCCTGGGCGATCCGCAGGCCGTTGGTGTTGACCATGAGGTGGCGGATCGGCCGGCGCCGGGCGGCGTCGACGATCGCGAAGAAGTCGGGGTGGATCGTCGGCTCGCCCCCGGAGAGCTGGACGACGTCGGGCTCGCCCTCGGAGGCGACGACCGCGTCGAGCATCGCCTCGACCTCGGCGAGCGTGCGGTGGCGGCCGGCGCTCGGCGACGACTCGGCGTAGCAGGTCGGGCAGGTGAGGTTGCAGCGCTCGGTGATCTCGACGAGCGTGAGGCAGGAGTGCTGCTCGTGATCGGGGCAGAGGCCGCAGTCGTAGGGGCAGCCGCGCTCGGTCTGGGTGTGGAAGCGGCGGGGGAGGGTGCCGGGCTTGAGGAAGTCGCGGCAGCGCCGGTAGTAGTCGATGTCGTCGGCGATCACGACGCGCTGCGGGCCGTGCTCGGGGCAGCGCTTGAGCATCACGACCTCGTCGCCCCAGAAGACGATCTTGGCGTCGACCCGCCGCAGGCAGATCGGGCAGAGGCTCAGGGTGAAGTCGTAGTAGGTGTACTCGCGGTCGGCCATGGCTCGGGTTCGAGGAGCTCCCGCCTCGGGCGGAGGAGGACCCGCCAGTAGTAGACCAGCCCGGCGACGCAGGCGAGCTGGATCGCCGTGAGGCCGGCGACGACGGCGTGGCCCGGCTTGAGGTGATCGACGCCGAGGCGGAGGGCGAGGTAGGCGGCGAGGAAGAGCTTGAAGCGGGCGCCGTCGCGCAGGCGGACGCGGGCCTCGAGGGCGGCGATCAGGGCCCAGATGCCGACGAGGGCGGCGATCTCGTAGAGCGCGGCCGGGTGGCGGGGGATCCCGTCGCCGACGTCGAGGGCGGTGAACGCCGTCGTCGGCAGGCCGTGGGTGCCGTCGGTGGTGCCGCTGAGGAAGCAGCCGATCCGCCCGAGGATCATCCCGAGGAGGATCGGCCTGACCATGAGGTCACCCGAGGAGCGGACGACGCCGAGGCGCCGCTTCGCCCACTCGACGACGACGAGGCCGCCTAGGAGCCCGCCGACGATCGTCTTGGCGGCGAAGAGGGCGACGAGGTCGCCGCCACCGAGGAGATCGGGGCGCTCGAGGATCCCGAGGAGGCGCGAGCCGACCAGCGCGCCGCCGGTCGCCGCGAGGAAGATCAGGATCCGCGCGTCGTCGGCGATCGTGTCTCCCTGGCGCGCGCGGAGGCGGAGGAAGTAGCGGAAGCCGATCGCGAAGGCGGCGATCTCGAGGATCGTGTGCCAGGGCGGAGTCAGGCCGCCGATCGTCGGCGGCAAGGCGAGCGCGGGCGCGACCACGGCGCGAGGATAACCCCGCGTCTCGCCGGAGACCCGATCCGCGCTCGCGCTCCCGCGCCCGTCCACGGGCCCGAATGGCGCCTCTTTGTGGCCGAAGGGGGCTCCGCGGACGCTGACGTCCGCGCCCCGGGGCTGTTAGGATGCGCGGCGATGTCGACCGACGATCAGAGCCAAGAGGACTACGGGCTCGCGGCCGCCGCCGCCGCCTACGATCCCTACCCGGCCTACGCGCGGATCCGCGAGGAGGCGCCGGTCCACTACAACCCGCTCTGGCAGGGCTGGATCGTCAGCCGCTACGCCGACGTCGCGGCCGCCTTCCGGCACCCCGGGCTCTCGGCCAACCGGATGGGGGCGTACTCGCGGGTCCTGCCGCCGCCGATGCTCGAGAAGGTCGCGCCGCTGATCCGCAACCTCGGCTCGTGGGTCCTGATGATGGATCCGCCGGGCCAGAGCCGGGTGCGCTCGCTCCTCGCCGGCGCCTTCACGCCGCGCTTCATCGAGGGGCTGCGCCCGCGGATCAGCGCGGCCGTCGATCGCCTCCTGGACGCGGTCGCCGGCCAGGCGTCGTTCGACGTGATCGAGTCGCTCGCCTATCCGCTGCCGGTCCAGGTGATCGGCGACATGCTCGGCCTCCCGCCGGAGGACGGCGAGCGCCTCAAGGGCTGGTCCGACGCCCTCGCCACCTTCCTCGGGGTCGCCCGGATCGAGCCCCAGGTGGTCGCGGCGGCGGTCCGCGCGGTGGTCGAGATGGAGATGTACTTCACCCGGGTGATCGAGGCCCGGCGGCAGCAGCCGGGCGATGATCTGGTCTCGCTGATGGTCCAGGCCCACGACCAGGAGGGGCGCCTCAGCGATCAGGAGCTCCTCTCGAGCTGCGTGGCGATCCTCTTCGGCGGCCACGAGACCACCACGAATCTGATCGGCAACGCCGTCCACCTCCTCCTCAAGAACCCCGAGCAGCTCGCCCGCCTCCGCGCCGATCCCTCGCTCATCGACACCGCGGTCGAGGAGGTGATGCGCTACGAGGCGCCGGTCCAGCGGATGGGGCGGGTCAGCGTCGCCGACGTCGAGCTCTCGGGGGCGACGATCCCGGCGGGCAACCGGGTCTATCTGGTGATGGCGGCGGCCAACCGCGATCCCGGGCAATTCGCCGACGCCGACGCCTTCGACGTCGGTCGCAAGGAGAACCGCCACCTCGCGCTCGGGATCGGCGTCCACTACTGCCTGGGGGCCGCCCTCGGGCGCCTCGAGGCGAAGATCGCCCTCACCGAGCTCCTCCGCCGCTTCCCGGGGCTCGCGCTCGATCCCGCCGAGGCGCCGGTGTGGATCGACAACATCACGATCCGCGGGCTCAAGAAGCTGCCGGTGCTCACCGGCGAGGCGGCGGCCGCCTCCTAGCGGCGCCGCGGACCTCCTGGCCCTCGGGTCAGGAGGCCCGCCGCGCCCAGACGCGCTACTCGTCGACCACCGAGGTGAAGAGGTCGGTGATCACCCCGTGGCCGGCGGGCGTCGGGTGGATGCAGGTGAGGTCGAAGAGGGTCTTCTGATCGGGGCCGCGGTAGCAGGGCGCCGTCGGGTCGTCGGCGTTGAAGCCGTGGCCGCAGAAGGTCTCGAGGAGGAAGATCATGTCGGTCTGGGTGTCGACCGCGATCTTCATGTACTCCTCGTTGAGGTAGATCATCAGCGCCTTGAGCTCGTCGGGGTTCTCCCAGGGCTTGTCGAAGCCGCCGAGGCCGGCGGCCGGGCACGAGGTGACGTCGGCGGTCCCGTCGGTGAACTCGTAGACGTTGGCGAAGACCACGAAGATCCCGTTGGGGAACTTGTTCGGGTCGGAGACCATCCACTCGACCGCCTCGCGCATCTGCGTCAGGGTCGCCTCGACGTCGGCGTAGACCTCGTCGAGCGCCTTGCCGTTGGCGCCGTCCTTGGCGATCCCGGCGAGGTCGTTGCCGCCCATCGTGATGATCACGAGGGTCCGCTTGTCCCACATGTCCTCGGGGAGGCAGTCGATGATCTGGTCGTTGTCCTTGATGAAGTCGTTGGTCTCCGCGCCCCACTTCGCGCAGCTCGCGAAGTCGCCGGACTCCTTCTGGAGGGCGACGCCGTCGATCGGGTTGGCCTGCTTCCAGAGCGGCGAGGGCGGGGTGAGGCCGAAGCGATCGACGAGCGCGTCGGCGAGCTGGGCGCGGTAGAAGTCCTGGGCGAGGGTCGGCGGGGTGCCGACGGTGACCGAGTCGCCGAGGAAGACCACCCGCTCGATGTCGGTGATCTCCTGGTGGTTGGTCCCCTTGCAGTGGGAGCCGATCACCGGCGCGTACTGGTCGTAGTCGATGATCAGCGCGCCCTGGTTGACGAAGTCCTGGAAGAGGCAATCGCTCGCCAGCTCGCCGCCGGTGGTGCCGCCCGTGGGATCCGTGGTGTTGCCGGTCACCGCGGTGGTGCCGGTGGTGTCGCTCGTGTTGCCGGTGGTCGAGCCCGTGGTGTCGCTGCTCGTCGAGCCAGCGCCGCTGGTGGAGCCGCTCGTCGAGCCGCTGGTGGCGCTATCGCTCGCCCCGCTCGCGCTGCCCGCCCCGCTGGTCGATCCCGAGCCGCCCGAGCCGGTCTCGCTCGCGTTCGAGGTCTCGCTCTCGCCGGCGCTCGCCGATCCGCCGCCGGTGTCATCGCCGGCGCAGGCGGGGAGGATGAAACAAGCGGTCAGTCCAAGGGGAGCCAGGTCACGGAATCGCACCGTTCCACGGTATCACGCGGGGCCGCCGGTCAATCCAAGAAGTGCCACGAGGGCGCCCCAGAAACGTCGTTTGAGGGCAAATGACCCCAGGTGGATCCACGCGGCGCGAGCGACATTGGGGGGCAGCGTAAGCGGCCCGGGGGCGCCGGCGTTAGATCGACGCGGGCCGGCCCTCGTTGCTCAGCCCCGCACCAGGGCCGACCTCGGCCCACGAACACCCACCCAGGACCAGCCCCCCTGGTACCCTGGACACCGGAGTCCCATGCCGATCCACACGCGCACGCTCTTCTCCACCACCCTCGCGCTCGCCCTGGCCGCGTCGACCTTCGCCTGCACCCCCCGCCCCGGCGGACCGGTCGCCGAGAACCAGGACGAGGAGTGCCGCCTCGAGTGGCGGCCGACCCCGGTCGTCCAGGCGGCTGAGCCCGCGCAGATCGTCGCGCCCTTCTCGCTGACCGCCAGCGACGGCACCGGCCTCGAGATCATCGCCGTCGACGCCAAGGCCGTAGTCGAGGATCCGCTGGCCTTCACCGAGCTCCGGCTGGTCTTCCGCAACCCCGAGGATCGCCAGATCGAGGGCCGCTTCGAGATCAACCTGCCCCCCGGGGCGGCGATCTCCCGCTTTGCGATGCTGATCGACGGCCGCTGGCAGGAGGCCGAGGTCGTCGAGCTCCAGGCCGCCCGCCGGGCCTACGAGGACTTCCTCCACCGCCGCCAGGACCCGGCGCTCCTCGAGAAGAACGCCGGCAACACCTTCAGCGCCCGGGTCTTCCCGATCCCCGCCCGCGGCACCAAGGAGCTGATCGTCTCCTTCTCCGAGGAGCTGCCGGCGATGGGCGAGCCCTACCGCCTCCTCCTCCGCGGGCTCCCCGAGCTCCAGAACCTCGACGTCGACGTCGTCGTCCCGCGGCACGACGGCCCCCACCACCTGCGGATGCGCAAGCAGAAGTTCACCCCGCAGAGCGACCTGGAGCTCCAGGTCGACAAGCGGCCGACCGAGATCGGCCTCCGCTTCGATCGCCTCGCGGTCGCCCGGGTCGCGCCGGTCGTCGATCTCCCGCAGGAGCCGATCAAGGGGGTGACCCTCCTCTTCGACACCAGCGCCTCGCGGGCGATCGACTTCAAGGGGCAGGTCGCCCGCCTCGGGTCGATCGTCGACGAGCTCAAGGCCCAGAACGGCGACTTCGACCTCCGCGTCCTCTGCTTCGATCAGGACGTCGAGCAGGTCTTCTCGGGCCCGGCGAGCTCCTTCTCGGCCGACGCCCAGCAGGCGATCCTGCGGCGCGCGGCCCTCGGCGCCTCCGACCTCGGCGGCGCGCTCAAGTGGGTCGCCGAGCACCCGAACGGCCACGGCCGGGTGCTGGTGGTCAGCGACGGGATCGTCACCGCCGGCGAGAGCGAGAGCGACGACATCCACACGGTCGCCAAGAGCCTCGGCGCCGCCGGGGTCCAGCGGATCGACGCGATCGTCGACGGCGGGGTCCAGGACGAGATCATCCTCAAGCAGATGACGACCGCCGGCCTCGCCAAGGCGGGGATCGTCGTCAACGCGAGCAAGCCGGCCAACGTCGTCGCCTCACGGATCCTCCGGGCGACCCTCGCGGGGGTCAAGGTCAACGTCCCGGGGGCGACCTGGGTGTGGCCGCAGAGCCTCGAGTCGGTCCAGCCCGGCGACACCTTCCTGGTCTACGCCGACGTGCCGGCCGACAAGGCGATCCGGATCGAGCTCGGCGAGGGCGGCAAGGACGTCCACGACGTGACGATGAAGACCAGCGAGCGGGCGCTCCTCGAGCGCGCCTGGGTGAAGGCGAGCATCGACCGCCTGACGGCAATGATGGGCGAGGAGGCGGCCGGCGACGAGGCGGCGAAGAACCAGCTCAAGGCCCAGATCATCGAGCTCTCGACCCGCTTCCGGGTGCTCTCCGACTACACCGCGCTCCTGGTCCTCGAGACCGAGTGGGACTACCAGCGCTTCGGGATCGATCGGAAGGCGCTCGCCGAGATCCTGACGGTCGGCCCGCGCGGCCTCGCGGTCGTCGATCGCACCCAGCTCCCGGGCAAGGACGGGCAGCCGCCGCGGATCGCCGCCGCCGAGCCCGCGCGGACCCAGCCGCCGCAGGAGGAGGCGTCCTTCCTCGACGCGCTCCTCGGCGACGGCGACGACGAGCGGACCGACAAGGCGGCCGAGCGATCGGTGGACGCGCCGACGACCGCCACCGCCGCCGCCGCGCCCGCCGGGGCCGCCGCGCCGATGCAGGGCGCGCTCGAGGCCGAGGAGGCCGAGGCGGATGACGAGGCCGGCGGCAGCGGTCAACGCCACCGCGGCGAGGAGGGCCAGATGGGCCGGCCGAGGGGCGGCGAGGCCAACCTCGCGCTCGATCGCCGGGAGATGGCCCCGCCGGCGCCGCCGATGGCCGAGCCGGCGCCGATGGACATGGACGGCTTCGCGGCCGGCGGCGCGGTCGAGGCCAAGGCCGACGAGGCCCCCGAGCGGCCGATGATGAAGGCCAAGAAGACCGCGACGGCGAGCTCGACGGGCTCGCGCGACTCGTCGCTCGGCGACTCGGGCCGCAGCCGCCGGCCGCGGCCGTCGATGGAGGAGGAGATCGCGGCGATCGCCGAGGCGCCGATGCGCCGCCCGCCGCCCCGGCCGATGCCGCTCGCCGATGTCGGCATCCGCCCGCAGCCGACCTGGGAGCGGCCGAAGGACGCCGATCCCTACGACGGCCGCTTCCGCGAGATCATGGCGAAGGCCGCTGCCGGCGACAAGGCGGGCGCGCTCAATGACGCCTGGGCCTGGCGGAGCGCCAACCCGGGCGACGAGCTGGCGATCCTCGCGCTCGGCGAGGCCGCCGAGGCGCTCGGCGATCGGGCGCTGGCGGCCCGCGCCTACGGCTCGCTCATCGACCTCTTCCCGGGTCGCGCCGACATCCGGCGGATGGCCGGCGAGCGCCTCGAGTCGCTCGGCAAGGTCGGCCTCGAGCTCGCGGTGATGACCTACGCCGAGGCGGTCGAGCAGCGCCCCGATCACCCGTCGAGCCACCGCCTCTACGCCTTCGCGCTCCTCAAGGCCGGGCGGCCGGCGGAGGCGTTCGCGGCCGCCCTCGCCGGGGCGCGGCAGAGCTACCCCTGGGGTCGCTTCCGCGGGGTCGATCAGATCCTCCAGGAGGACCTCCGCCTCATCGCCGCGGCCTGGCTGGCCCAAAAGCCAGAGGACGAGAAGACGATCCGCGAGACGCTGGAGCGGGAGGGCGTCCCCCCCGACACCCGGCCCTCGCTCCGCTTCGTCCTCAACTGGGAGACCGACGCCAACGACGTCGACTTCCACATCTACGACGGCCGCGGCGGCCACGCCTACTACTCGCAGAAGGCGCTCCCCTCGGGCGGTGACCTCTACGCCGACGTCACCACCGGCTACGGCCCCGAGTGCTTCACCGTCTGGGGCGACGCCAACGCCTACCCCTACGTCCTCCAGGCCCACTACTACTCGCGGGGGCCGATGGGCTACGGGATGGGCAAGCTCGAGGTGATCGAGCACGACGGCAAGGGCAACCTCCGCTTCGGCGAGAACCCCTTCGTGATCATGAAGGACAGCGCCTACGTCGACCTCGGGCGGATCGACGCGCCGCTCTCGAAGCTCGACCTGACGATCCCGCGGCTGATGGGCGGGGCGCAGGGGAGCGGCGGGAGCGCGGGCACCTACACCCCGCCGCCGCCGACGGGGGGCTACACGCCGCCGCCGCCCGGCGGGGCGCCGCTCCAGCCGAGCGAGGGCACGCCGCCGCCGCCGCCGCCGCCGACGCCGTCGCGCTTCTAGGGCCGATCGGCGGAGGAGAGGGCGCCTCGCGGGAGCTCCGCGGGGCGCCTTCCTTTATGTCCCTTGGGACATGGCGAGGGGCCTAGTCGATCGGCAGGGTGACGACGAAGGTCGAGCCGCGCCCGACCTCGCTCTCGACGTCGATGTCGCCGCCGAGGAGGTGGGCGAGGCGGCGCGAGATCGCGAGCCCGAGGCCGGCGCCGCCGTAGATCCGGGTCGGCGAGTCGTCGGCCTGCCGGAAGGGCTCGAAGATCGTCTGGAGGAGCTCGGGGCGGATCCCGATCCCGGTGTCGGCGACCGCGAGCTCGAGGCGCCGCGCTCCGGCGGCGGGGTCGTCGACGAGCCGGAGCGAGAGGCGGATCTCGCCCTTGGCGGTGAAGCGGGCGGCGTTGCCGAGGAGGTTGAGGAGGATCTGGCGGATCTTGGTCGCGTCGGAGGCGATCCGATGGATCCCCGGATCGCGGACGATCACCAGCTTGTTGCCGCCGCGGGCGATCTCCGGGCCGATGATCGCCGCGAGCTCGTCGACGAGCGCGTCGAGATCGACGGGCTCGAGGGACACGCTCATCCGCCCGGCCTCGATCTTCGAGATGTCGAGGATGTCGGCGATGATGCTGAGGAGGTGGTGGGCCGCCTGGCCGATCCGCCCGAGATCGTCGACCAGGTGGGGGGCGCCGGCGTCGAGGGCGTCCTCGGTGAGGAGCTCGGAGTAGCCGATGATCGCGTTGAGCGGCGTCCGCAGCTCGTGGCTCATGTTGGCGAGGAAGGTGCTCTTGGCCCGGTTGGCGGCCTCGGCGGCGATCTGCGCCCGGCGGGCGTCCTCGTAGTGGCGGGCGTTCTCGAGGGCGATCGCCACCTCGGTCGTCAGGATCTGGAGGAGCGCGAGGCGCTCGCGGGTGAAGGCGCCGGTGACCAGGTTGTTCTCGAGGTAGAGGGCGCCGAGGGGGACCCCCTGGTGGGTCACCGGGAGGCAGAGGATCGACCGCGGCCGCCGGGCGACGACGTCGGGATCGGCGAGCGCCTCGGGGTCGCCCGCGGCGTCGGCGAAGACCATCACCTCGGCGCTGACCATCGCCGTGCGGAGGAGGTCGCGGGGGATCCCGGAGGCCTCGCTGAGGGTCTGACCGGCCGCGGCGAGCGGCGTCCGGCCGTCGGGCGAGTAGTCGGCCATCACCCGGATCGCCTCCTCCTCCTCGAGGAGGAGCACGCCGCGCTCGGCCCCGGCGTTCTCGACGACGATCACCAGGATCGTCGAGATCAGGCCGTCGAGATCGACGACCGACGCGAAGGCGTGGGCGGCCTTGAGGATGCTCCGGAGATCGACGCGGTCGCTGCCGCCGCCGCCACCACCGGCGCTGCGCGGGCCGGCGCGGCGCGACGAGCTCTCGGAGGGGGGAGGGGCGGCGTCGCCGAGGAGGCGCGCGAGGAGCTCGGCCTTGGGGAGGGCGCCCCAACCCCGGTAGGCCTCGCATGCGGCGGCGAGGTGGAGGCGCGCGCTGGCCCTTCGGCCAGCCGCGAGGTGGAGGCGGCCGACGAGCTCGTGGGCGAGGGCGAGGTGCGGCAGGAAGCCGCCCTCCTCGGCCGCGGAGATCGCCCGATCGTAGTGCTCGATCGCCCCGAGGGGATCGCCGGCGACCCGGCTGCGCTCGGCCTCGACGAGGTGGTGGAGGTGCCGGTAGGTCGCCGGCGTCTGCGAGGCCCGGAGCGCGAAGTGGGCGGCCGCGCGATCGAGCTCAACGACCGCGCGGGCGCGCGCCGTGGGGTCGCGCTCGGCCAGGAGCGCGTGCCCGAGGGCCCCGTAGGCGATCAGCAGGTCGGCGAGGAAGAAGCCGCTGGTGCGGGCGCTCGAGGCCTCGGCGAGCGCGAGGAGGCGCGAGAGCTCGGCCTCGCGACGGTGGAGGAGCGCCAGGAGGAGCTTGCATACCGCGTACCAGGCGCGGGCGAAGGGGGCGCCCCGGAGGCTCGCCGCGACCACTGGGCCGTCGAGCTCCGCGCCGAGGCTGGTGAGGTCGTCGGTGAGCCCGCGGAGGGCGGCGATCATCTGCCGCGAGACCTGCTGGGTCGCGGTCGCCGACGCGACCTGGGTGAGGCGCATGAGGGCGAGGTAGTGGTCCGCCTCGGCGCTGAGCTCATCGAGCGGGGCGCCGAGGAGGAGCTTGTCGATGAGGAGGTGCGAGCAGGCGAAGGAGGCGTAGACGAAGTCGCCCTCGACGAGCGCGGAGCGGCGGCAGTGCTCGAGGCGCTCGAGGGCGTCGGCGAGGTGGCCGCGGTGGTGGGCGAGGAGCGCCTGGCCGAAGGCGACCCGGGAGGTGATCGCCTCGGGGTCGATCCGATCGACCAGCGCCTGGCCGCGCTGCGCCCAGGCGAGGCCCTCGCTCCGCCGGGCCGGATCGGCGACGCAGTGGAAGGCGTAGACGTGGGCCGCGAAGGCGGCGTCGAGCGAGGCGACCTCGTCGTCGACGAGGGGGAGGATCAGCGCGGCGATCCGCTCGAAGAGCTCGGGGCGGTCGAGGCTGGTGGCGACGACGAGGCCCGCGAGCACCGGGCCGATCGCCCGCAGGAGCGCCTGATCGTCGGCGGCCCGCGGGAGCGCCTCGCCGAGGATCGGCAGGCCGAGCTCGGCGAGGCTGGCGAGGCCGACGTCGATCGCCGCCGCGTTGTCGCCCTGGGAGACGAGGAGCGAGACCTGGGCGTTGGCGACGCGGGCCCGGGCGAGGGGATCGCGGGCCTCCACGCGGAGGCGGGCGAAGGTCGCGTCCGCCCGGCCGCGGCGCCCCGCCAGGTGCTCGCACTCGGCGATCTCGAGGAGGACGGCGAAGGCGAGCTCGGCGGCCGCCCCCGCTGGCGCGTCGCCGAGGAGGCGGAGGCCGGTGTCGAGGTAGCGGAGCGCGGCCTCGTGGGCGCCCGCGAGCTTCGCCCGTCGGCCGGCGCGGAGGTTGAGCTCGGCGAGCTCGCGGAGCCCGTCGGCGTCGGCATCCAGCGCGCTGAGGCCGGCGTCGATGTGCTCGATCGCGGCGAGGAGGGTCGCGTCGGAGTCGGCCGCGCCCGCGCCGGCGAGGAGATCACGGCCGACGGCGAGGCGGAGGGCGGGGATCCGCTCGTCGGGGATCGCGAGGTAGATCGCCCGCCGGACCCGCTCGTGGGCGAAGCGGAGGCAGCGGCCCCCGCGATCGTGCTCGACCAGGATCCCGCCGCGGATCGCCTGCGCGAGGATCGGCGCGCTCGTCTCGATCTCGTCGCCGGCGATCCGGGCGACGGCGCCGATCTCGAAGACGCGGCCGATGCAGGCGGCGATCATCAGGCGCTCGCGGAGCGCCGGCGGGAGGTCGGCGAGCTGGGCGCTCATGGCCTCGATCGCGGCCACGCGGATCGCCTCGGGCGACCAGCGCCAGCGGCCCAGGCGGTGATCGAAGGCGAGCGCGCCGACTCGGACGAGCTGCTGGAGGAGCTCCTGGATCTGCAGCGGCTTGCCCTCGGTGCGCCGCTCGATCAGCTCGGCGAGCTCGGCGAGCTCGTCCTGCGGTGAGCCGAGCGCGTCGGCGAGGAGGTGACGGATGGCGATCGTGTCGAGGGGGCCGAGCTCGAGGACGCGGAGGTCGACGCCCGCGAACTTGAGCGCGCCGAGGACCCCGTCGAGGATCGTCGCGGGCGCGCCCGGCCGCCGGCGGAGCGCGCCGACGACCACCGTGTGGCGGGTCTCGGGGTCGCAGAGGAGCCCCTGGAGGAGGGCGAGCGTCGCCCGATCGGCGGCCTGGAGGTCGTCGACGACCAACACCAGCGGCGCCTCCTCGTCGGCGAAGGCCTGGAGGAGGCGGCTGAGCGCGATCCTGAGGCGGTTCTGGGCCTCGCGGATCCCCTCGGCGGGGGCCTGCTCGGCGGGCTCGTCGAGGTGGGCGCGGAGCCCCGGGAGGACGTCGAGGACGGTCGGCAGGGCGGGGCCGACGTGGGCGCGGATCCGGTCGATGCGGCGCTGGCGGGCGCCCTCGGGGAGCGCGTCGAGGCGAGCGCGGAGGCCGTCGAGGGTCCGCAGGAGCGAGGCGAAGGGGAGGTCGCGCTGGTAGGGATCGAAGGCGCCGCGGATCAGCGTCGCCGCGCCCGGCGGCACCCGGGCGACGAAGGCCTCGAGGAGGCTGGTGCGACCGAGCCCCTCGTCGCCGGCGATCATCCAGAGCTGGGGGGTGGGATCGCTGAGCTCGACCGCGACCTCGAGGGCCGCGAGCTCGGCCGAGCGGCCGTAGAGCCGGCGGAGCGGCCGGAGCTGGCTCGCGCGATCGTCCGCGCCGAGGGTGAAGCGGGCGTCGGGATCGGCGGCCGCCCGCGCGAGGTCCTGACGGAGCGCGTGGACGCCCTGGTAGCGCTCGTCGGGATCCTTGGCGAGGAGCTTGTCGACGATCGCCGCGAGGATCGGCGGCACCCCGAGCGGCGCGAGCGGGGGCGGCCGCTGGGCGAGGTGGGCGTGGACGATCTCGGCGGCGTCGTGGTCGGCGAAGGGGGTGCGGCCGGCGAGGAGCTCGTAGAGGGTGATCCCGAGGGAGTAGAGGTCCGCCCGGTGATCGACCGGCCGGGCGAGGCGCCCGCTCTGCTCGGGCGCGAGGTAGGCGAGGGTGCCGGAGAGCGAGGGCGGCCGGAGGCCGGCCTCCTCGAAGGTCATCGAGAGCGCGAAGTCGGCGAGCTTGATCAGCCCCGTGCTCGGATCGATGAGGATGTTGTGGGGCTTGATGTCGCCGTGGACGATCCGCTGGCTGTGGAGGTCGGCGAGGGCCGCGGCGACGCCGTCGGCGATCGCGAAGAAGCGCGGCAGATCAAGCGGGAGCACGAGGGTGCTCAGGGGGATCCCCGCGAAGTCCTCGATCACCAGCGCGACCAGCTCCTCGGTGGTGATCAGGCTGGTGACGCGGCTGACGTGGGGGCCGACGAGGCCGGCGCTGATCCGGTGCTCGCGCTGGAATTCGGCGAGGACCTCGGGGCTCGGGGGCTGCTGCCGGGCGACCTTGAGGATCACCGTCCGACCGTCGACGTGGCGGGTCGCGCGGTGGACCGTCGAGCGGCTCCCGTGATGGAGCGTCTCGGCGATCGTGAAGCCGGTGGGCGCCGCCATTCCTTCACCTATGATAGCGAGGCGGCCGGCCTCCTCGGGGAGAAAGCGCGAGCGATCGCGGCGGGGTCGCTCGTCCGGCGCCGTCAACGAGGTTGGCGACGGCCACCCGCGGATCCAACCCAGTTGTCGGGCGGCGCCGACGCCGACGACATAACCCATTGAATTTACAGGGCAAGCGGCTCGGTGTCGGGGTTGCAATCCCCTGGAGATGTCCACGCCGGAGGTCACCATGTCGCGCGCCGCAATTGCCCCTCGTATCGCCTTTCTGCTCGGAGCCGCGCTCGCGCTCCCGCAGCTCCTCGCCTGCCTCCAACACCCGCTCAAGGAGGTCGAGTACGACAAGACGCAGGTCGAGCAGACCGGGATCCAGCTGGCGATCAACAAGGATGTGGACATCCTCTTCGTGATCGATGACTCGGGCTCGATGGCCCAGGAGCAGGCGCTCCTCGCCAAGAACTTCGGCTCCTTCATCTCGGTGCTCGAGGCCAAGGACGTCGCCGCCAACTACCGGATCGGGATCACGACGACCGACAATGGCAACCCGCGCTGCCCGAGCGCCAAGACCACGCCGACCCACGGCGCGCTCGTCCTCTCGTCCTGCGTCGATCGGGTCGCCGACGGCGACTTCGTCTACGACGGCGAGGACCCGCCGGTCGACGCCGCCTACGCCTGCACGGACGTCTGCAGCCGCGGCGACGACGAGCTCCAGATCCGGCCGACGACGACCGATCGCGACAGCGACCCGAAGCCGCGGCCGTGGATCGAGAACATCGAGGGCGTGACCAACATCCCCGACGGGGTCTCGACGGTCGAGGCCTTCCAGTGCTTCGGCCCCCAGGGGATCGCCGGCTGCGGCTTCGAGTCGCCCCTCGAGAGCATGTTCCAGGCGCTCGATCGCGCGGACGAGGAGGGCGATCCGAACTACGGCTTCCTCCGCGATCAGGCGATCCTCAGCGTCGTCTTCTTGACCGACGAGCTCGACTGCTCGCACAACCCCGCGCACGAGGAGATCTTCGTCGGCAACAAGACCTTCTGGAACAGCCCGGACGACGTGATCCCGACGAGCGCCGCCTGCTTCCGCGCGGGCGTGGTCTGCGAGGGCTCCGGCGATCCGGTCTACAGCGAGTGCTACGCCGAGGACTTCGACGCCAGCGGCAACGCCGGGGCGAGCGAGGCCGACGCGGTCCTCTACCCGGTGAGCCGCTACACCGAGCTCCTCCAGGGGATCGAGGATCAGAAGCGGATGACCGATCAGGGCCAGGAGGTGCTGGTCGCGGTGATCGGCGGGGTGCCGGCGGGCTACGAGAGCGGCGACGCCGAGATCCAGTACAGCAACGTCGCCGATCAGGCCTGGATCGACGACTTCGGGCTCGCCCCGGGGTGCACCCTCGGCGAGGGCAAGGCGCTGCCGCCGGTCCGCCTCCGCGAATTCGCCGAGTCCTTCCAGACCGGCGAGGAGCGCAACATGTTCTCGATCTGCCAGGACGACTACTCGGCCGCGCTGGCGGCGATCGCCGACAAGATCCGCGATCAGATCAAGCCCGCCTGCATGCCGCAGTGCGTCCAGGACAGCGACAAGACCACGCAGATCCTCGATCCCGAGTGCACCCTGGTCGAGGAGACCCCGGCCACCGGCGACAAGACCCCCGTCCGCGCCTGCGTCCAGGAGGGCGGCGAGTGGGTGCCGAGCGGCGACGACACGGCCTGCTACCTCGCGCTCCTCGATCAGGACAAGCTCACCCCCGAGACCGACGACGACATCTCGAGCTACTGCACCGACCTCGGCTACAACCTCGAGTTCAAGATCGTCCGCACCGAGGCCGCGCCGGCGGGCTCGCAGATCACCGCGACCTGCCTCCTCTCGGAGCTGCCCGAGGTCGACTGCCCGAACCTCGGCGCCTGACGAGGTCTGCGGGAGCGCCGTCCCCGCGCCGGCGCTCCCGCGAGCGATCGGACGTGGGCAGATCTCCCGGGCCCCTGGTAGGCTCCAGGCCGGCGCCGCGCCGCCCGGCGGGCGCCCTGCGAGGAGCAAGGCCATGAGCACCACGACCTACCAACGCCGGATCATCGCCACCCCCGACGCGCCCGCGGCCATCGGCCCCTACAGCCAGGCGGTGATGGTCAGCGGCGGCCGCACCCTCTACTGCTCCGGCCAGATCCCGCTCGATCCCGAGAGCGGGACGATCGTCGGCGAGGGCGACATCCGGGCCCAGACCGAGCGGGTCCTCGACAACCTCCAGGCGGTCCTCCTGGCCGCCGACATGGGCTTTGAGCACGTCGTGCGCTGCGGGATCTTCCTCGCCGACATGGGCGACTTCGCGGTCGTCAACGGGATCTACGCGAGCCGCTTCTCGAGCGATCCGCCGGCGCGGGCGACCGTCCAGGTCTCGGTGCTGCCGAAGAACGTGCTCGTCGAGATCGACGCGATCGCGGTCGCGCCCTAGCCGGCGAGGTCGTGGCGATGGCGGAGGGGCAGGGGAGTCGGCGCTGGATCGGCGCCCGCGTGCTCGTGGTCGTGGCCTTGGCCCTGAGCGCGCTGGTGTCGCTCGGCCTGGCGCTCCGCGGCTGCGAGGGCGAGGTCGCCGTCGGTGAGACCAGCGGCGGACCCGTCGACGTCGGGCCCCCGAGGCCGCCGCTGATCCACGAGGGCGTCACGCTGAGCGGCGCCGTCCGGATCGAGGAGGAGCCGCGTCCGGCCCCCAGCGGCGAGGCGGACGAGGCCGCGGACGCGGGCGAGGCCGGTGCGGAGCGCGGCGCGGATCCGCGCGAGGTCGGGGCGCCCGACGAGGCGTCCGCGGCGGGCGAGGACGCGGGGACGGGCGCGGGGCAGGGCGACGCGCCTGCGATCGCGCCCGCGCCGGCGAGCGCCGAGCTCCGGCCGCCGCTCTCCTGCACGGTGATCGCCTGGTCGGCCGGCGAGCGCCTCGGCGAACCTGTCCATTGCGACAGGGAGGGCAATTACCGCCTCGAGCTCGCGCGGGCGCCAGCGACGGTCGCCGTCGAGATCCTGGTCCCCGGCTACCTCCGCGCGGTCCTCGAGGCGACGCCAGCGAGCGGCGCCGAGGTCACCCTGCCGACGGTCGCGCTCGGCCCGGCCTCGCACCTCACCGGCCAGGTGATCGACGGCCGCGGGCAGCCGGTCGCCGACGTCCGGATCCAGGCGCGGCCGCGCCCCGACCTCGGCGAGCCCGAGCCCTGGCGGATCGTCAGCGCCGCCGACGGCCGCTTCCGCCTCGACACCCTGCCGAGCGGGCCGATCGTCCTCGAGGCGAGCCGCGACGGCTACGCGCCGACGGTGGTCGAGTCGGTCGCCCCCGAGGACGCGGTGATCGTCGTCCTCGACGGCCTCCGCGACCTCGCCGGCGACGTCCTCGGCACCCCCGAGCAGGTCGCCCACGCCCGCGTGCGGATCGAGGGCTCGTCGATCTGGCCGCCCCTCGAGATCCCGGTCGCGGCCGACGGCTCCTTCGTCGTCCCCAACGTCACCGAGGGGATCTACGGGCTGGTCGCCGAGGCCCCGGCCGATCGCCCGGGCGCCCCCGAGTACGCGTCGATCCCCCTCGAGAACGTCACCCCCGACATGCAGGTGAGCCTCGCGCTGATCGAGGCGCTGCGGGTGCCCGTGCAGGTCCGCGATCCCCAGGGGGCGCCGGTCGCCGGCGCCCGCGTCACCCTCGGCGGCTCGTCGATCGGGATCCTCCAGCGGATCCAGGAGACCGGCGCCGACGGGGTTGCGAGCGTCGGCCCGGTGGTCCCCGGCCCCTACCTGGTCCACGCCGACGCCGACGGCTACCTGCCGAGCGAGACGATCGCCGTCGACGCCCAGATCGACGTGCCGCTGCCGACGATCGAGCTGACCCTGGTGAAGCCCGGGCGGATCCTCGGGCAGGTGGTCGACGAGGACGGCCAGGCGGTGGTCGGCGCCCAGGTCGACGTCGAGTCCGATGTCCTCTACAGCCCCGGCGAGGCGCTGGTCCGCGCCCGCACCCTGAGCGCGCTCCTGGTCGGCGGCTCCCTCGGGGTGACCAGCGGCCTGGTCCCGCCGATCCCCCTCTTCGACGAGGAGACCACCGGCCCCTGGATCGAGGGGCGCGCCCAGAGCGACGGCGAGGGCCGCTTCTTCCTCGACGGCCTGGTCCCCGGGACCTACCGCCTGCGGGCGATCCACGAGCGCCACGCGGCCTCGGCGGTGATCGTGATCCCGCTGAGGCCGGGCGAGCTCCGCGGCGACGTGCTCCTGATCCTCCAGCGCGGCCAGCCGCTCACCGGCCGCCTCCGCGACACCAACGGCCAGCCGATCGCCGGCGCCCGGGTCGAGCTCGACGACGGCCTCATCGTCTTCACCGACGAGCTCGGGGTCTTCGACGCCGGGCTCCATCGCGGCCCGCGGCGCCTGGTGGTCCGCGCCCCCGGGATGATCCCCCAGGTGATCGAGGCGAACATCGGCGAGCGGGCGGTCGATCTCGAGCGGACCCTGAGCCCGGCGACCGGGGCGATCGAGGGGCGCCTGCGCGACGCCAACGGCCGGCCGATCATGGGGGCCCGGATCGCCCTCTTCCCCGACGACGGGATCTCGGCGACCGAGGTCACCTACAGCGACGACCGCGGCCTCTTCGCCTTCGCCGGCCTGACCCCGGGTGGGGCGGTGGTCGAGGTCGATCACCCGGACTACGCCCCCCTCGATCGCCGCCTGCGGGTGCCCACGACCGCCGACGGCCGCCTGGTCGAGCTCGGCCTCAGCGCCGGCTGGTGGATCACGGTCCACGTCCGCGCCGACGGCTCCGGCGATCCGATCGCCGGGGCCAAGGTCCGGGTCGGCGCCCAGCTCGTGATCACCGACGCCGCCGGCGACGCGACGATCCGCCGCCTCGCCGACGATCGGGTGAGCGTCGACGTCGAGGCCGCCGGCTGGGTGCGCGAGCGGGTCCGGGTCGATCGCCCCGAGGACGGCGACGCCGAGCTCACGGTCGACCTCGAGGAGGGCGCGGGGATGGAGGGGAGCGTCCAGGACGAGCGCGGCGAGCCGGTCGCGCGCGCGCGGATCTCGATCCGCGACCGCCGCAGCGGCGAGATCCTGGCGGAGATCCTCAGCGACGCCGACGGGACCTGGCGGGCCGACCGCCTCCCCGAGGGCGACGTCATCGTCGAGGCCGCGCCCCCCGAAGATCTCGCGGAGATCCTCGCCCCCGTGAGCGAAAACTCCGACGTCCTGCGCGGTCGCGTAACCCGCGGCGTCGACCTCCGTTTCGATCGGCTATGATGCGGGCCCCCGAAGGTCCGCCTGAAGGAGAAGCGTGAAGATGCCCATGTCGCCCGCCCTCGCCCGCCTGCTCACCACGTTCGCCGCCCCCCTCGCCCTGACCCTCGCGGTCGGCTGCGGCGGCGACAAGCCGACGACCGCCAAGGCGCCCGAGGCCGCGCCGGAGAAGACCGAGAAGACGCCCGAGACCGCGCCCGAGGCCGGAGGCGAGAAGGTCAAGACCATCGAGGGCGGCGATCCGGCCGACGATCGCTTCACCCTCAACATCGAGCCCCCCGCCGATGCGGCCGTCGGCGCCGAGGGCAAGGTCAAGCTCAGCATCGTCCCGACCGCGCCCTGGCACATGAACCTCGACTACCCGACCACCCTGGCGATCTCCCCGCCCTCGGGGGTCACCCTCGCCAAGGCGGAGCTCAAGAAGGACGACGCGCTCCGCCTCGACGACGGCGGCTGCGAGTACGAGGTCGCGTTCACGCCCTCGGCCGCCGGCGACGCCTCCTTCACCGGCAAGCTCAAGTTCGCGGTCTGTCAGGACGACGCCTGCGCGCCGGTCGAGAAGGACGTCGAGTTCCGGGTCGCGGTCAAGTAGGGGAGGGCGCCGCTGCGCGCCCGGCGGGCGCAAACGGGCGCGCTCCCGAGGCGCTCAAGGCAGCGCGCCCGCCCGCCGACTTTGACGGGCCCCGGCCGACCTTCGCGGTACAATCTCCGGCCTCATGACCGACGCGCCCCCGCCGAAGGATCGAATCGACGCGATCGCCGGGGCGGTCGCCGAGGAGTTCGAGGTCACCCGCCGCCTCCTCTCCTTCGACGAGTGGTTCGAGCTCCTCTGCAAGGAGCCGCGGATCCACGCCCGCAACGCCGCCCAGTACCTCCGCGACGCCTTCGACTACTTCGGGAGCCGGGAGGTCCGCAACCCGAGCGGCAAGGTCTCGCGCTTCCGCCTCTTCGACTGCGAGTTCGACGGCGGCCACCGCCTGGTCGGCCAGGAGGCGGCGCAGAACGACCTCTACGAGGCGCTCGAGGGCTTCTGCCGGATCGGCCGGACGAACAAGCTGATCCTCCTCCACGGCCCCAACGGCTCGGCGAAGACGACGATGCTCGAGGCCCTCCAGCGGGCGCTCGAGGCCTACTCGCGGACCGAGAGCGGCGCCCTCTACCGCTTCTCCTGGCTCTTCCCGAGCAAGACGGCGCGCTCCGGATCGATCGGCTTCGGCGGCGCGCCCTTCGGGGTGAGCGAGCTCGGCGACGTCTCCTACGCCCGCCTGAGCACCGAGGCGATCGACGCCCGGGTCAGCGACGAGGTCAAGGATCCGCCGCTCTTCCTGATCCCGCCGGCCCAGCGCGCTCGCCTCCTCGAGGATCTCTGCGCGAGCCAGCCCGACTTCGTCCTCAGCGACGTCGTCCTCCACGGCGACCTCACCCAGCGCAACCGCCGGATCTTCGACGCGCTCCTCGCCTCCTACCGCGGCGAGCTCCGCAAGGTGCTCCAGCACGTGCAGGTCGAGCGCCTCTTCCTCAGCCGCACCTACCGCTCGGGGCTGGTGACGGTCGAGCCCAAGCAGACGGTCGACGCTCGCTCGTTCCCGGTGACCGGCGATCGCTCCTTCGCCAGCATGCCGGCGAGCATCGGCGGTCAGGTGCTCTTCGGGTGTCAGGGCGATCTGGTCGACGCCAACCGCGGGGTGGTCAACTACTCCGACCTCCTCAAGCGGCCCTACGAGCACTACAAGTACCTGCTGACGGCGACCGAGTCGGGGCAGGTCGCCCTCGATCACGTCGTCCTCGGCCTCGACGTCGTCTTCACCGGCTCGGCCAACGACCTCAACCTCCTCGAGTTCCGGACCCTGCGGCCGGGCGAGTACCAGAGCCTCCGCGGCCGCCTCGAGCTGATCGCGGTGCCCTACCTCCTCGACTACCGGGTCGAGCGGCGGGTCTACCAGGAGCAGGTCGGCGACCTCCTCCGCGGGATCCACATCGCCCCGCACGTCACCGCGATCCTCGCGCTCTGGGGGGTGATGACCCGCCTCCGGCCGCCGAACCCGGCGGCCTACCCGAGCAAGCTGCGGGCGGTGATCGGCGGCCTGACGCCGATCGCCAAGGCCGACCTCTACTCCTACGGGCGGGTGCCGAGCGGCCTCACCAGCGAGGAGGCGCGCGAGCTCCTGGCCGCGGTCCCGCAGATGTTTGAGGAGCGCTTCCCGATGGCGGTCGTCGGCGATCAGCCGCTCGGCGACTACGAGGGCTCCTTCGGCGCGAGCGTCCGCGATCTCAAGCGGGTCCTCCTGGCGGTCGCGGCCGAGCCGCAGATCCGCTCGATCACCGTGCCCAAGCTCTTCCGCGAGCTCCGGCGCTACCTCGGCGACACCGCCAACCACCGCTGGATGGGGATGGGGCCGCAGGGCCGCGGCTTCCACAACCTCGACGGCGAGGGGAGCGTCACCGAGGCGGCCTGGGAGCGCTGGCTCGATCTCTCCGACCGCGAGGTCCGGGAGGCGATGGGCCTGGTCGACGAGGCCCGCTACCGCGAGCTCTTCCGCAAGTACGTCGTCCACGTCTCCCACCACATCAAGCGCGAGCGCCTCTTCGATCCGGTGACCGGCAACCTCGCCGATCCGGATGAGTCGTTCATGCGCAACCTCGAGAAGACGATGGATCCCAAGGCGGGGCCGACCTTCCGGGCCGACGTGCTCTCGCGGATCGGCGCCTGGGCGCTCTCCCACCCCGAGGAGGAGCCCGACTACCCGGCGATCTTCGCCGACTACTTCGCCCGCCTCCGCGAGGACTACTACCGCCAGCAGAAGGGCACGGTCGCCAAGGGGATCGCCCGGATCCTCGAGCTCCTCAGCGACGAGCCGCGGCGCGGCGACGGCGGCGTGAGCCTGAGCGCGGCCGAGGAGGAGAAGGCCCGCCACGCGCTGGTGGTCCTCCTCGGGGAGCACGACGCCGACGGCCGCCGCGATCGCCACACCCGCGAGAGCCTGCGCGAGACGCTGGTGCTCCTCTCGAAGCACCGCTACTGAGCGGCCTCGCCGAGCGCTCGAGCGAGGAGGCCGCGCGCGAGGACGCGCGCGGCCCGGATGGCCCTTGGGTCAGGCCGCGAGCGGCCTAGCGGCGCTTCCGCGCGCCCTTGCCCCCGCCCGCGGGGATCTCGGGGATCTTGTCGCGGAGGAGGTCGCCGAGGCTGCCGAGGCCCGAGCTCGATCCGCTGGGCTTGCCGCTCTTGCCGCCGCTGCTCCCCTTGGCGAAGTCGCGGTAGTTGGAGCGCTCCTCGGCCCGGGCGACCCCGCTGATGCTGAAGCGGAGGCGGTTGTTGGCCTCGTCGCGGCTGAGGAGGACGACCTTGACCTCCTTGCCCGCGGGGAAGCTCCGCTTGGGGTCGGCGCCCGGCGCCAGGCCGAGCTCGCGGAGCGGCACGAGGCCGCGACCCTTGGGGGTGTCGACGAAGACGCCGTAGGAGGCGACGTGGGCGACGGTCCCGTCGAGGACCTCGTCGGCGCTGATCGCCTCGCCGCCGCCGCCGCTCACCTCGCCGCCGCCAGCGCTCGCGGCGGCCGCGTCCTGGAGGCGCATCGAGAGGCTGATCTTGAGGTCGTCCGGGTTGCCGCCGCGGGGCTCGATCGAGACGATCCGGACCTTCACGGTCTCGCCGACCCGGACCACGTCCTCGACCTTGTCGACCCGCCCCGAGCCGAGCTCGGAGATGTGGACCAGGCCCTCCATGCCGCCGAGGTCGACGAAGGCGCCGTAGGGCTGGACCGCGGTGACCGTACCGTCGAGCTCGGCGCCGATCTGGAGGTGATCGCGGAGCGCCCGCGCCCGCTCGGCCCGCTCGTCGGCGAGGACGGCCTTGCGCGAGACGATCACCGAGCGACCGCCGTCGCGGATCTCGACGACCTTGAAGCTCACCCGCTGATCGACCAGCGCCTCGAGGTCCTTGACGTAGGTGACGTCGACCTGGGAGGCCGGGCAGAACCCCCGGATGCCGCCGATCTCGACCTCGAGGCCGCCCTTGACCGCCTTCGTGAAGGTCCCCTCGATCGGCGCGCCGCTGGCGGCCGCGATCTCGATCGCCGCGAGGTCGACCCCGCCGTGGCGCCCGAGCGCGGTGACGAGCTCGATCCCGGCGCGGCCGGCCGAGGCGACCCGCGCGCGGAGGCGATCGCCGACGGCGACCGTCACCTTGCCCTCGCGGTCGCTCACCTGATCGCGGCTGATCCGGGCCTCGGACTTCGCGCCGACGTCGACGAAGACGAAGTCGCGGCCGACCGCCACGACGACGCCCTCGACGGCCTCGCCGACCTTGATCCGGCGGGCGACCTGGGCGGCCTTGCGGGGCGCAGAAGCCTCGAACAACGCGGCGAAGTCATCGTCTTGGTGGGCCATAGGGCTGCGGAGGATCGCACCCGCGCGCGCTCGACACAAGATCGAAGCGCGGACGCGGGTCTCCGCGGTCGCCGCGCCCTCGTGTCATGGCTTCCGGCCGCGCGGGGGCGGCCCGGAGGCCCGTCTAGCGCTTCTTCTTGCCCTTTTTGCCGACCTCGATCGACCCGCCGAGCGGCTTGAGATCGGGGATCGGCGGCGGCGAGTCGGTCACCGTGAGCGGCCGCCACTTGACGACCGAGTCGACGTAGCCGCTCTTGCGCAGCCGGATCTCGTGGACCTCGTCGTCGCCGACCGGGACCGCGATCTCGCAGGGGGTCGTGCACTTGAGATCGTTGTCGACCCAGACCTCGGCGGACTCGACGTTGGCGGTGATCACCGGGCGGCTGAAGGGGAGGGCGAGGGGGGCCGTCGGTCCGCCCTCAGCCTCGCCGGCCTCGGTCTCGCCGGCCGCGGTCTCGCCGCTGTTGGCCGCGAAGACGATCGTCAGGATCACGACCGCGACCGCCGCGAGGCCGAGGAGGGCGACCATCGCCTTGCCGCGGTTCTCGTTCTCGACGGTCGCCAGGACGGCGGTCGGCGAGACGCTCCCGGGGGTCGGCTGCGGCCCGCTCGGGACGTTGCCGAGGGTCATCGGCGTGTGGTTGAGGAGGTCGTTGGCCGGCGGCGCGCGGCCCTCCTCGGCGGCCCTTGCGACGCCCATCGCCTGGCCGAGGAGCTCGGCGAAGCGGCCCGCCGTCTGGATCCGCTTGGTGCGATCCTTGCGGAGGGCCATCATCAGGAGCTTGGCGGTCGCCGGGTGGGCGTAGCGGGGCGGCGGCACCTTGGCGCGGACGTGCTTGAGCATCGTCGCCATCGGCGTGTCGGCCGAGAAGGGCGGGCGCCCCTCGATCATCTCGTAGAGGATCACGCCGAGCGAGTAGATGTCGGTGCGGTGATCGAGCTTCTGCCCGTTGCACTGCTCCGGCGACATGTACTGCGGGGTCCCGAAGACCTCGCCCGCCTGGGTGAGCTTGAGCGCGTCGGCGCCGCCAGCGATCCCGAAGTCGAGGACCTTGACCACGGTGGTCACGCCGACGGTCTCGATGAAGAGGTTGTCGGGCTTGAGATCGCGGTGATAGACGTCGTGCTCGTGGGCCTCGGAGAGGCTCTCGGCGATCTGCTTGGCGTACTGAAGGGCCTGGAGCTCGGGGATCTTGCCCCGCTCGAGCCGCTCGGAGAGGCTCTCGCCGGTGAGCAGCTCCATCACCATGTAGGGGCGGCCGTCCTCGGTCTCGCCGTGCTCGTAGACCCGGATCGTCGACGGGTGGCGGAACTGGCTGGTGACCTCGAGCTCGCGGCGGAAGCGGGTGATGAACTTGCGATCGCCGAGGGACTCGCGGCGCATCAGCTTGATCGCCACGTCGCGGTCGACCTGCATGTCGAGCGCCTGGTAGACCACGCCCATCCCGCCCTCGCCGAGGAGCTTCTGGATCTTGTAGCGGCCGCCGATCACCCGACCGATGTCCGCGTGATTGAGCTGGACCTCAATCGATGACGCGGACGCTCGTTGCGGGTCAGGGCTTCGACCTGGCGGCGGGTTCATGGGGCGCTTGGGCATCGGTGGCGGTGAGGCCGCTCAGCGGCGCTAGCTGTCTTCGGCAATAGTCCCTTGCCTCCAAGGAAAAGTGTAGGGGGCAAGCGTAGGTTGCGGGCTTCGCGGCGAGCCAGCGGCCGCGCGCGCGGGTCCTTGCGGCCGAGGCGTGCGCGTTCGGGCTTGACGCGGCCGACGAGAGGCGCTAGCGGCCCGCGTAGCTGACATAGGGGTCCACCGGCGAGCGCTGGCCGGCCTTGACGTCGAGGTGGAGGTGGTTGTGGTGGGCGCGATCGTGATCGGGCGTCAGGATCGTATGGAAGAGGCCGCCGCGGATCGCCTCGCAGACGAGCGCGAGGTAGACGTCGCCAGGATCGGCCCCGAGCGTGGGCGCCTCCGCGAGCGCCGGGCACGAGCGGAGACGTCGCCGCGGGTAGGTCTCCTCGACCTTGGCGAGGTCCTCGCCTCCCCGGCGAAAGCCGAGGAAATCGACGGCGAGGCCGGCGTTGTGCTGGCTCTTCGACTTCGGGGCGCCGCGCCGCAGCGACGAGAAGTAGGCGATCTCGGTGACGCCGTGGCTCGCCAGCCAGCGGGTGATCGGCACGACCGCGGCGACCATCCGGCAGTCCCAGATCGTGTGCGGGTCGCTCGCCTCGTCCTTCGACCAGGGGATCGTCCAGGCGACGCCGGCGATCGGCCCGCTCAGGCGGACCGGGATCGCGACCTCGGGGGCCTCGCGGCGGGTGAGCGCCGTGAAGGGGACCTCCTGCTCGCGGAGGTAGGCGTGGCATTGCCGGCGATCCATCGCCATCAGGGCGTTGGCGTCCGGGTAGCCGGCGATCGGCGGCGGCGCCCGGCCGGCCGGCGAGGGGCGCGGGGCAGGGGGCCGCGAGGTCGCCGGCGCGGGGGCGGGGCTCGGGCCGGTACGGGCGTCGGCGTCGGCGCGACCCAGGGGGCGCCGGGGCCGCTCGGTCGGCCGCGGCTGCGGGGCGGCGCTCGGCGTCGGCGAGGGGAGGGCGGGGGCGTCCGCCTCGCTCGCGCACTCGACCCGGCCGAGGGCCGTCACCTTGCCGTGGCGGTGCTTCCAGCGCTTGCAGGCCGGCGGGCGCTCGCGCGGGAGGTTCCAGCGGGGGGCGCTCGACCAGCCGGGGGCGGCCTCCGCCGGGCGGGCGCCGACGAGGACGAGGCCGAGGGTGAGGAGCGCCAGCGCCCGCACGGGGGCCTTCTCGCGCTCTCTGCGCGGCGGCGCCCCCGTGTAGGTCCCGGCCATACATTTATTGTCGGCGAGCCGGCGCGGGGCGGCAAGTTTGCCCCCAAGTCGCCCCCGTCCCGCCCGCTGCCGGCCCCTGCGTCGCCTTGATCGCCGCCGACGGCTCCCCGTATCGTCCCCCGCGACCATGAAGAGCGTCGACGTCCCCGCCCCCAAGCCCACGGTCTACCGCGCGCGCAACAAGGTCCGGGTGGTGACCGCGGCCGCGCTCTTCGACGGTCACGACGCCGCGATCAACGTGATGCGACGGATCCTCCAGGCCGCCGGCGCGGAGGTGATCCACCTCGGTCACAACCGCGGCGCGGAGGAGGTCGTCGACGCGGCGATCGCCGAGGACGCCCAGGCGATCGCGGTCTCGTCCTACCAGGGCGGTCACGTCGAGTACTTCAAGTACATGATCGACCTCCTGCGGGCGAAGGGCGCCCCGCACGTGACGGTCTGGGGCGGCGGCGGCGGGGTGATCGTCCCCCGCGAGATCGAGGATCTCCACGCCTACGGCGTCAGCCGGATCTTCAGCCCCGAGGACGGCCGCCGGATGGGCCTCCAGGGGATGATCAACGCGATCGTCGAGGGCGCTGACTTTGCGACCGCGCCCGCGGATCCGCTGGCGGAGCTCGCCCGGATCCGCGAGCCCGAGGGCGCGGTCGTCCGCCTCGCTCGCCTGATCACGCTGGTCGAGTCCCCCGAGAGCGCGCCCCAGGGCCAGGCGGTGATCGACGCGGTGCGGGCGGCCACGCTGCCCGCGGTCCCGGTGGTCGGGATCACCGGCACCGGCGGCGCTGGCAAGAGCTCGCTCACCGACGAGCTCCTCGCCCGCCTCCTCCGCGATCACCCGGAGCGGCGGATCGCCGTGATCTCGGTCGATCCGACCCGGCGGCGGACCGGCGGGGCGCTCCTCGGCGATCGGATCCGGATGAACTCGCTCCGCAACCCGCGGGCCTACATGCGGAGCATGGCGACCCGCGACGCCGGGGCCGAGCTCGCGCGGGCGACCGACGACGCGGTCCGGCTCTGCAAGCTCGCCGGCTACGATCTGGTGATCGTCGAGACCTCGGGGATCGGCCAGGGCGACGCGGCGATCGAGCGCCTCGCCGACGTGACACTCTATGTGATGACCGCCGAGTACGGCGCCCCGAGCCAGCTCGAGAAGATCGAGATGCTCGACGTCGCCGATCTGGTGGCGATCAACAAGTTCGAGCACAAGGGCTCGAAGGACGCCTTCCGCGACGTCCGCAAGCAGATCCGCCGCAACCGCGAGCTCTTCCACGGGATCCCCGACGACGCCCTGCCGGTCTTCGGCACGGTCGCCAGCCGCTTCAACGATCCCGGGGTCAACGGCCTCTTCGCCGCCCTCTGCACGCTCCTCTCCGAGCGCGGCCAGGGGCTCTGGGAGTCGAAGGTGCCGGAGGAGCAGCAGGCGATCGCCTCCGATTGCGCCGATCTGATCCCGGCCGAGCGCTCGCACTACCTCGCCGAGATCGTCCGCACGGTCCGCGAGTACAAGGCCCGCGCCCACGCCCAGGTCGACCTCGTGCGCAAGCTCGGGGCGCTCCGCCAGGCCCGCGACCTCCTCCTCCACGAGGCCGAGGGGGCGACCGCCCTGGCCGCGCTCGATCGCCGGATCGACGAGCTCGAGGCGGCCCTCAGCGCCGACGCCCGGCGGGCGCTCGACCTCCTGCCGCGGCTCCGCGAGTCCTTCCGCAGCGGCGAGTATGTGGTGTCGATCCGCGGACGCTCGATCCGCTACCCGACGACGGTGACGACCCTCTCGGACACCGTGATCCCGCGGGTCGCCCTCCCGCGCGACGACGAGCCCGGGGCGATCCTCCGCTACATGCTCCTCGAGGGGCCGCCCGGCTTCTTCCCCTTCACCGGCGGGGTCTTCCCCTTCAAGCGCGAGGGCGAGGATCCGAAGCGGATGTTCGCCGGCGAGGGCGGCCCCGCCCGGACCAACGAGCGCTTCCACTTCCTCTCCAAGGATGAGCCGGCCAAGCGCCTCTCGACCGCCTTCGACTCGGTCACCCTCTACGGCTGCGATCCCGACGAGCGCCCCGACATCTACGGGAAGATCGGCGAGAGCGGGGTGTCGATCTGCACCCTCGACGACGCCCGGGTCCTCTACTCCGGCTTTGATCTCTGCGCCGCCAACACCTCGGTGTCGATGACGATCAACGGCCCGGCGCCGATCCTCCTCGCGTTCTTCTTCAACGCGGCGATCGATCAGCAGGTCGCGCGGGCGGAGAAGGAGCGGGGGCGGAGCCTCGACCCGGCGGAGCTCAGCGAGGTCCGTGATCACACGCTGCGGGTGATCCGCGGGACCGTCCAGGCCGACATCCTGAAGGAGGATCAGGCCCAGAACACCTGCATCTTCTCCGTCCAATTCGCGCTGCGGATGATGGGCGACATCCAGGACTTCTTCATCCGCAAGGGCGTCCGGAACTACTACTCGGTGTCGATCAGCGGCTATCACATCGCCGAGGCCGGCGCGAACCCGATCTCGCAGCTCGCCTTCACCCTGGCCAACGGCTTCACCTACGTCGAGTACTACCGGGCGCGGGGCCTCGACATCAACGCCTTCGCCCCCAACCTGAGCTTCTTCTTCTCGAACGGCCTCGACGCCGAGTACACGGTGATCGGCCGGGTCGCCCGCCGGATCTGGGCGGTGGCGATGCGCGACCTCTACAGCGCCGACGAGCGCAGCCAGAAGCTCAAGTACCACATCCAGACCAGCGGTCGCTCGCTCCACGCGATGGAGATCGACTTCAACGACATCCGGACGACCCTGCAGGCGCTCTTCGCCTACTACGACCACTGCAACAGCCTCCACACCAACGCCTACGACGAGGCGATCACGACGCCGACCGAGGAGAGCGTGCGGCGGGCGATGGCGATTCAGATGATCATCACCAAGGAGCAGGGGCTCGCAAAGAACGAGAACATGCTCCAGGGATCGCTGATCGTCGACGACCTGACCGAGCTGGTCGAGGAGGCGGTGCTCGCCGAATTCCTCCGCCTCGACGAGCGCGGCGGGGTCCTCGGGGCGATGGAGCGGCAGTACCAGCGCTCGAAGATCCAGGAGGAGAGCCTCAAATACGAGCAGCTCAAGCACTCGGGCGAGCTGCCGATCGTCGGGGTCAACACCTTCAAGAATCCCCACAAGAGCGGCGAGGAGGAGGCGTCCTCACTCTCGCTGACCCGGGCCAGCGGCGGCGAAAAGGACGATCAGATCGGGCGTCTTCGCGCCTTCCAGGGGGCCCACCGCGGGGAATCGGCGGACGCCCTCGATCGCCTCAAGGCGGTCGCCCTCGCCGGCGGCAACATCTTTGAGGAGCTAATGGCGACGGTCCGCGTCTGTAGCCTTGGGGAGATCTCGCAGGCGCTCTTCGAAGTTGGCGGAGAATATCGACGTTCCATGTGAAGTGAGGTCCCGTAGACCCGACAAATGAGTCGACAACTACAGGGACTCTGATAGTCTTTCCGCCATGGCATCGAAGTACGAGTCCGCGTTTCAAGCGGCAGTGGTCGACCGTGAGCGCCAAATCTGTATCGACCTCCTGCGCCAGTCGCCGGAGCTGACCCTGGGCGAGATCCACAAGCTCAGCAAGGGGACGCTCGGCCGGGTGCTGGACGCCATCTCGGTGGCGGAGCTCCTCAGCGGTCACGTCGCGGATTCGACGGGAGGGGTCACCCTCGCCGCGCCCGCGCCCGCCCGCCGCGAGCGTGGGGCCGGTCGGAAGAAGGCCGCCAAGGTCACCCGCACCGCCAGGGGCCGCGGCCAGGCGCCGAAGAAGGCCGCCGAGGCGAAGGCCCCGGAGGCCGCGCCCGAGGCGAAGGCTGCACCCGCACCGGCGAAGGCCGCGCCCGCACCGGCGAAGGCTGGAGCGGCGCCGGCCGAGGCCAAGGCTGAGGCCAAGCCGGAGGCCAAGAGCAGCGCTCGGCCGGAGGTCGAGACCCGCACGCCGGCCGGTCGCACCGCCTACGACGAGGCGATCTTCGCCGCGCTCGGTCAGCTCGGCGGGGGTCCGCTCGGCGTGGCCGCGCTGATGAAGGTCGCTGGCGGCAGCAACCTCCAGGCGCGGGCGGCCCTCAATCGTCTGATCGCCGCGGGCCGGGTGACCTGGACCGGCAAGGCGAGGGGCACCCGCTACAGCCTCCCCTAGGGCGAGCGGTGAAGGTCGGGGCGTCCTCCATGAGGGCGCCCCGCTTCTTTGTGTCGTGGGCGATCCCTCCGTGGGAGCTGGCGAAGTGCCAGCGGGAACGTCGTGCAGTCGTGCAAGTGATCGCGCGGTGACGTGAGCGTCTCGGCTTCGGCTTCAGCTTCGAGGTCGGTCGTTCGTTCGGCGAACCACGCCGCGCGGGCGATCGCTTGGTCGTCATCCACCGCCGCGATCCGTCAGCGATGCCGGCGTTGACGGGGGGCGAATCGGAGTGAAGAGCGCCGCCGGCCCGAGGTGTGCAGGCGTGATCACATCGACGCCACGCGTCGATCGCCGAGCGGCGCTCGCCCCTCCTCGGTGATCGAGGCTGGACCCAGTTGGCAGCCGTCGGGGAAAAGGACCCGCCTCTCTGCGCGTTGCTTGCAGTCATCGCCCCTTTTGGCGAGATTGTAGGGGCTGGCACCCACACCCTGGTGTCGGCTGAGGTCCTCGATGCGCCGGAGCCCGCTGCCACCCTTCCTCTCCCTGGGACTCGCCCTCGTCGTCGGCGTCGCCTGTCGTCCGGGGACGATGACGAGCGAGACCGGGAGCGAGAGCGGGACGTCGACGTCGACCTCGACCGGCACGAGCGCTGGCACATCGATGGGCGCGACCGGGAGCGAGAGCGGCACCGGCACCGGCAGCGCCGGCAAGGACATGTCCAACGGGGCCCTCTGCTCGCTGATCCTCCAGGACTGTCCGATGGGACAGAAGTGCGTGCCCTACAACATGAGCGGCGGGATCTTTCCGGACGGCGTCAAGTGCGTCGACGAGCCCGCCAACCCCGACGCGGTCGGTGAGAACTGCCAGGTCACGGGCGGCTTCGGCTCCGGCGAGGACACCTGCGTGAAGGGGGCGCTCTGCTTCGATCTCGACAACGACGGCGAGGGCGTGTGCATCGAGCACTGCTCGGGGACCCCGGACGTGCCCTTCTGCGAGAAGTCCGAGCAGAGCTGCGTGACCTTCTTCGACCCGCCGGTGCCGCTCTGCTTCACCCGCTGTGATCCCCTGGTCCAGGACTGCCCGGAGGGGGAGGGGTGCTACATGGACGCGCCGAACATCGGCTCGGAGGGCTTCGTCTGCATGCCGACGGTGCTCGCGCCCAACGTCGACGGCAAGTACGGCGACCTCTGCTTCAACCAGGCCGGCTGCGCCCCGGGCTTCTCCTGCATCTACCCCGAGAACGTCCCGGGCTGTAAGTTCGAGTACTGCTGCTCGCCCTGGTGCGACCTCGTCAACAACCCGGAGATCTGCGCGCAGCTCGATCCGACGATGGCCTGCGTCCCCTGGTACGAGGAGGGGAAGGAGCAGCCGGGCTTCGAGAACGTGGGGATCTGCGGGATCCCGCTCTAGCGCCGGAATACTCCGACACTGCCTCGACGCATGTCCCACGAGCGCAGCTCGTAGGGGCCTCGCGCCCTCAGGCGGGCGCCCCCAGGTCGGCGCCTGGCGCAAGAGACACGTGGGACCCGGCTTGAAATCGCCTCCCCGCGCGCGCGAGCCGGTGTAGAACCGCGGACGATGCTTCCTGACGTCCGCGGAAAGACCGTGGTCCTGACCGGGGCCTTCTCGAAGATCAAGCGCAGCGACGCCGAGGCGCGCCTGGCCGCCCTCGGCGCGACGATCGGCGCGTCGGTGTCGAAGCGGACGGAGCTCCTCTTCGCGGGGGAGCGGGCCGGCTCGAAGATCCAGCGGGCGACCGCCCTCGGGATCCAGGTGCTCGGCGAGGACGAGCTGATGGCGATCCTCGCCGGCGGCGCGGAGGCGGGCCCGCCGGGGCCCTCGCCCTTCGCCAGCCTCGATCCCGAGGCCGACCCGGCGACCCTGAAGGCGGCGATCGAGGCGCTCCCCTGGGGCGAGCTCGACGTCGATCGAGACCTCCCCGTCCTGCGGGCGATCCTCGAGGTCCACGAGCGTCGCCAGGGCGGGCCGAGCGACGCCCACCGGGCCGCGACCGCGCGGCTGCGCCCGCGGGCCGAGCTGGTCCACGCCCACGGCCACGACGTCGAGGTCGAGTGGGCCGACCTCTCGCCGGACGGTCGCTTCCTCGCCACCGGATCGTGGGTCGGCGACGACTACGACCGCGGCGGCGTCCTCCAGATCTGGGACGTCCACGCCGGCCGCTGCGTGAACAAGCTCCGGATCCGCGGCGGCGTCGGCTGGCCGGACTACGGCGGCTGCGTGCAGTGGCGCCCGGACGGTCGCCGCGTCGGCCTCGCCTTTGACACCAACGGCGTCGGCTCGTTTGATCCCTTCGGCAAGAGCGGCGAGCCCGACTCCTGCGCCTACATCACCGACGGGTGGAGCCGGCCGCCCTCGTGGGTCTGGTCGCCCTCCGGGCGCGAGGTCTACATCGCCTGCTGGGGGCCGAAGATGGCGCTCGGGGCGATCGTCCCGCTGATCGGGCGCTCGCCGGTGCCCCGCTGGTGCGTGTCGGCGGAGCCCAGCGATCCCAAGGATCCCAACTCCGAGCCGGGCCGCGAGCTCCTGGGCGGGCTCTCGTGGTCCGATCCCTCGCGGATCGTCGGCTTCGCCGCCTCCGATCAGCTCTACGCGATCGACACCGAGACCCGGGGGATCGCCTGGGAGGCCAAGGCCCACCCGCCGGTCTCGTTCCCGCCGGTCGGCGCGATCTTCGCTATGCAGCCGGCGGGGCTGGTCTTCTACGAGGTGACGAGCGGCCTGCCGACCCTCAAAGTGCCGATGCACGTCGGCGGTGAGTCCTACGCGTGGACGCGCGACGGCGTCCGGGTGGCGACGATCGTCCAGCCCGGCAACAAGTTCGGGGCGGAGCCCGGGGTCTTCGTCTACGAGCGCGGCGACTACCTCTGCTCGCCGGACACCCCGGCGATCCCCGAGGGCGCGCGCCTCGGCGCGAGCTGGAGCCCGGACGGCGAGCGGCTGGCGATCTCCTTCGGCGAGCGCGTGCAGATCTGGTCGATCGGCCAGGAGGCGAAGCTGCTCCACGAGTTCACGACCTCGGCCTCCTCGCTCGAGTACGGCGACGGCGTGCTGGTCGCCTGGGGGCCCTTCGGCCTCGCCTTCCTCCGCGAGGACGACGGCGCGCTCCTCGGGGCCTTTGAGCCGGCGATCGAGGCCGAGGGGGAGAGCCCGCTGGAGATCGACGGCACGGACCACGGCGAGCGCTGGGCGTGGAACCCGGCGTTCCCGGTCGATCGCCAACGGGTCGCGGCCGCGCTCCCGGAGGGCGTGGTGATCGGCCCGCCGGACGAGGCGGCCGACGCCGCGGCGATCGATCGCCGGATCGCCTGGGTGATCGACCGCAAGTGGGCCTGGCCCTGGCGCTGGGGCGAGATCCAGGTGTGGGAGGACGCCGAGGCGGCGGCCGCCGACCCGGCCGCGCCGACGGCCTTCAAGCGGCAATTCGCCAAGAAGAGCCGCGGCAAGGCGAGCGCCGCGAAGGGGAAGGGCAAGGGGAAGGTCAAGGACGAGCCCGAGGCGGCCGCTGCCGGCGGGGCCAAGGCGAAGGCCCGCGGCCGCGTGACCTGGCCGCCGAGCGGCGGCTCGCTCGACGCGATCGCGGAGCTCTTCAAGGAGGGCGTGATGGCCCTCGGCGACGGCTATCACAGCCAGGACTACCGGCGAAAGTACGCGGTCCGGACGATGGGCCTCGGCGACTTCGCGCGGGCGGCCGCGGCGATCGACGGCGAGGACGGGTGGGGCGCCTGGCTCGAGCCCTGGTTCTCCGCCTACACCCGCGGCGAGGTCGCCCTCACCGCGCTCGACGATCGGATCGCCGCGGCGCCGCCGCTGGACGACGACCAGCGCGAGGTCCTCCGCCGCTGGCTCCGCGAGGGCGAGGCGCTCCTCAAGAAGAAGGCCCACTGGTCGCTCTGCCGCCCGCTGGCGGTGATCGGCGCGTCGTGGGTGCTCCTCGGCGATCCCAAGCGGGGCGCCAAGCTCCTCGACAAGGCGATCGCGCTGATCGAGCCCGAGAACAACACCAGCGAGCACCGGGCGGTGGTCGCCCGCGCCCTCGCGGCGATCGGTCGGATCGACGAGGCGATCCAGCACCTGACCGAAGGGCCAGACACGCCGTCGTGGACCGAGACGCCGGCGGCGGTCGAGGCGATCGCCCGGCATGCGTCGGCGGCCGAGCTCGATCGCCTGATCCGGCGGCTCAAGAAGCGCGACGCCCACAACGAGTTCGCGATCCTCGATCGGGGGATCGAGCGCCTGGTCGAGCTCCAGGCGTGGGACGAGGCGCTCGCGTGGATCGGCCACTTCGACCGGCTCTCGACCGATCGCGCGCTCGCTCGGGTGGTCGCTGCGCGGGTGGCCGCGGGCGATCCCGCGGGGGCCGAGGAGATGATCGCCAAGGAGCTGAAGCCGAAGTACCAGTCGTCGGCGGACTTCCTCCTCGGCCTCGCGCGCGTCGCCCCCGAGCGCGCGCGGCCGCACCTCAAGAAGATCGCCGCGGCCGCGCCGAAGCTCCTGGGGGGCTACTACCCGGTGCCCTTCCTCGAGAACCTGGCGGGCGCGGCCGCGCGCCTCGACGATCTGACCCAGGCGGCGGCGATCGCCGCCCTCGGGCGGGGCGAGGAGGAGCGCTTCGCGGCCGCCATCGGCGTCGTCAGCGAGCTCCCGAGCGACCACCCGGCCTGGGGCGAGTGGCTCGCAAGGGCCCAGGCGGCGCTCCCCGACGGCCACCAGGAGATCGCTCGCCTGGCCGCCCAGGCCGGCCGAGGCGGCCGCGACGAGCTCCGCGACGAGCTCCTGGCGAAGGCGGTCGAGGTGGCGCGCGCCGGCTCCTACTCGGACATCCAGCTCGAGGAGGTCGCCCGGAAGATGGCCGAGGTCGGTGAGCTCGCCGCCGCTCACCGGGCGTGGATGTCGATGCCCAAGGGCAAGCGCTCCTACCGCAACGGGCCGCTCCTCGACGCCTGCGTCGAGCGCGAGCTCTGGGCCGCGGCCCTCGAGATCCTGCGGAAGATGCCGCTCGACATCAACAGCGGGACCCAGCGCGCCGGCCGGATCCTCCTGCAGGCGCGCGGGCGCGAGGGCTGGTAGGCGAGCCCCGCGTTCGCGGGACGACGTGTCACGCGTGGCGCTGACACGTCGTCCTCACGGGGGTTGCGAGGGCGCTAGAAGCGGTACGTCAGCCGGAAGCCGCCGCCGAGGGGCGAGGCGCTGCTGCCGAGGCGGACGTCGCGGCCGCGGGCGAGGCGGACGCCGTCGGCGTTGACCATCTGGTAGCCGCGACGCGAGCGCGAGAAGAGGACCGCGCCGGCGATCCCCATCGAGAGCCCGCCGACCTGCGGGAGACCCGAGAAGAAGATCATCGCCATCCGGCCGCTCATCGTCTGGACCTCGGGGAGGGCCATGAAGGGGCCGAGCACCGGGATCATCAGCGAGCCGCCGAGGCGCCGGCAGTCGTAGGTGTCGCTGGTGCTGCAGTTGTCGACGATGATCGCGCCCGAGAAGGCGGTGATCGCATACGAGACGCCGAAGAGGGTCCAGCCGGCGATCATCAGGCCGACGCCCCGCTTCTTGCGCGGGCCGTAGACGGGCGCGGGCGCAGGGGCGGGCGCCGGCTGCGGGGCGACGACGACGGTGGTCGCCGCGGGCTCGGCCGGCGCAGGCTCGGTGGTCGTGGTGACGGTGACGGTCTCGGACGCGGGCGCGCCCGGCTCCTCGTACGTCGCGGGCGGCGGCGACTCGGGCTCGGGGTAGCCGGGGCTCTGGGCGTGCGCGACGTCGCCGAGGAGGAGGGAGGAAGCAGTAAGAAGGCCAATGAAGGTATGGTGGAGCATCGCGATCTCTCCGGCCGCCATCGTAGCAGGAGGCCGCCGTGGGCCGCCAGCAAATGCCGGCGCGGCGCCTCGGCGGCCGCGGGAGCGCCGTTTTGGAGCGCCGCGGGGACCGGTCAGGCGGCCGGGAGGGTGGCGATCCGCAGGCTGGGCCCGAGGCTGAGGCCGAGCTTGTCGAGGCCGTAGAACTGCTCGCCGTCGATCACCGGGTTGAGGCGCTCGCCGTTGGTCGCCTTGATCGTCACCTCGCGCGCCTTGTCGTCGAAGACCTGGCGGCCGCGGATCGGCGTGCCGAAGACGATGTTGGGGACGTTGAAGACGACGCCGACCGGGGTGGTCGAGATCGCCTGGAAGTGGAGCACGCCGTCCTCGCCGGCGTGGCGGAAGGCGCGGACGACCCCGGCGAGGTTGATGTCGATCGCGCCGATCTGCAGCGACATGAAGTCGGTGAAGCCGAGGCGGCGGCCGTCGACCTCGATCTCCGCGTGGGTCGGCCGGAAGAAGTCGCCGTAGCCGTCGCTCGGGAGCCAGCGGCGGAAGGGCGCGGCGACCGTGCCAAGGAGGCCGGCGGCCGCGGCCGCGCCGATCACCCCGGCGATCGCCAGGGCGCCGCGATCCTTGGGGAGCTGGTAGTACTTGTCGAAGAAGTTGTTGGCGACGCCGGCGACCGCGGTGGCGAGGCCGAGGCGATCGAAGCGGATCGGCGCGCCCTCTTCGCTGGTGCCGACGCCGATGTGGCGGCAGGTGTCGATCCGGACGGTGCCGGGATCACGGCCCTCGTCGAGCCCCCGGCAGAGGCGCTCGACGATCGACACGGCGTCGCCCTTGAGGCCGGCCTTGCGGGCGATGAAGTCGACGGTGCCGCCGTTGGTCGGGACGATCACCGGGAGCTCGAGGTCGTCGCCGTCGCGCTCGCGGAGGGTGGTGTGGAGCGTGTTGAGGACCCAGTGGAGGGTCCCGTCGCCGCCGTCGCAGACCCAGTACTTGACGCCGGCGTCGAGGAGCTCGCTCACCGCGATCGGGAGCTCCTCGAGGTTGCGGGTCTCGCGGACGATCCCGTGGGAGCCGACCGCCCGCTGGATCGCGCCGCGGCGCTCGGGGAAGCGCCAGTTCTTCTTGGAGTTCGGGTTGGTGATGACTCCGACGGTGGCGGTCATGGGGTCTCCGAGGACCGAGAGAGGATAGGGGAGCGGGCCCAGGGATCGCAAATTCCAGATCTCGCAGATCCGCGCCGTAGGCCGGTCTAGCGGGCCTTCTGAGAGCTTTTGTTCACGGGTGTGCAGGCCCATGCACACTCACCTCAAGCGGCGCCGATCGGCCGCAGGTCGGCCGCTAGCAGCGTTCTCTCGCTGCCGCCGAGGTCGGGGCCGGATCGCCGTCGCCGATGTGCAAGGCGGTGCGCAGCGCATGGAGTGCGTGTGAGGAAAAAAAACGCCACGCAGGATCGGATCGCCGTCGCGCTCGGCGGCGTCGCGGGGCGATGAGAGGTCTACCGACGAGCTTCGTCGCGCTGGCCGCCGGGTCATCCGACACGCTCCGAGGGGCCGCTCAGCCCTTCGCGGCGGCGGTCTCGGCGGCTGCGACCTCGGCGAGGAGCTCGGCGATCCGGTTCTGGGCGTCGCGGGCGGCTCGGGTCTGGCTCCGCTTGATGTCGCCGATCAGGATCGAGAAGGCGAGCGGCGGCTTGCCGATCGCCCCGGCGTAGCCGGAGAGCGCCGAGGCCTCGTTGAGGGTGCCGGTCTTCGCCCGGACGTAGCGCTGGGCGGCGCTCTCCTTGCCGCGGCTGCGGAGGGTCCCGTCGGCGCCGAGGATCGGCAGCGACGCCAGGTAGTCGGCGCTGATCCGGAAGTCGTTGTAGGCGGCGACCAGGAGCTTGGTGAGCTGGGCCGCGGTGATCCGGTTGGCGTCGTAGAGGCCGGAGCCGTTGGTCAGGCGGAGCCCCTCGCCGTCGACGCCGAGCGACCTCAGGTGCTCGCGGAGGCGGACGAGCGCGCCCTCGAAGGTCGCCGGGTGCCCCTCGCTCGCGTCGAGGCTCTTGAGGATCTGCTCGGCCATGAAGTTGTTCGAGTGCTTGTTGACCCCGCGGCAGAGCGTGCTCAGCGGGTGGGAGGCGTGGGTCGCCAGGGCCTCGGCGTCGCTGGGGACCGCGCCGGCGCGGATCGTCGACTTGCCGACCTTGATCCCGCGCTGGCCGAGGACCAGGCGCATGACCTCGCCGGCGTGGGCGGTCGGATCCTTGACCGGGTAGCGGTAGGTGCCGGGGCCCGCGTCGATCCCGAGGGTGCCGGTGAAGACCAGCGACTCGCCGCTCTCGCTGGCCTCGCGCTCGACCTGGACCCGGTTGCGCGAGCCGGCGACGGTCTCGACCTCGGAGCGGACCTTGATCGACCCGAGCGGCGGCTCGACGACGGCGATCGCCTTGCCGCCGACGGCCTCGGCCGGGCGGACGTGGACCGCGAAGGTGTTGAAGTTGACCGCGGCGGCCGAGCTCATCGCCCGGAAGGCGGCGAATTCCTCCTTCTGGTCGAAGGCCGGCGGCAGCTCGTCGCGATCGAAGGCGGTCGCGTCGACGACGATCCCGCCCTTGATCGAGGTGATCCCGAGCGCCCGCAGATCGCCGGCGAGCTCGTAGAGATCGCCGGTGACCAGCCACGGATCGCCGGTGCCGCGGAGGTAGAGGTCGCCGTCGATCACCCCGGCCTTGCGGGCGCCGCGGTCGGTGAAGAGGCGGGTGAGGTAGCGGTGCTCGGGGCCGAGGAGCGAGAGGGCCGCGGCCGTGGTCACCAGCTTGATGTTGCTCGCCGGGTTGATCGCCGCGTCGGCCTCGTGGCGGTAGAGGACCTCGCGGCTCTGGGTGTCGATCACGACGACGCCGACGGTCGCGCCGGCGAGCGCCTTATCGCCGATGATCGCGTCGATCGCCGCGGCCAGGTTCGCGCGGGTGATCGGCGTCGCCGGGGTCGAGGCGGCCGCGGCCGGGGTCGTGGACGCCTGGGTCGGCGTCGCCAGGAGCGCGAGGCCGGCGACCAGGATCTCGAGGAGCGTGGACCCCACCATGGGGACGTAGGGTACTCCCTGGCGGCCAGACCGCCAGAATTCTGCGGCCTCGCGCCGGGGGGTGATCGAGTATGCTTGCGGTCATGCGCGCGCGTCGGCGGCGAGTTGTCGTGGGGCTCGGCCTCGGCCTGGCCATCGTGGGGTTTTTGGCGCCTGGGCCGGAGGCGGAGGCGAGGGCCGCGGGGAGCGCAGGGACGGACGCGGAGGCGACCGCGAGCGAGCCCGCGGACGCCGCGCTGCCGGCCCTGGCGGGCCTGGATCGGATCAAGGCCCGCGAATTCCCGCTCTCCGTCGCCCGTGGGGTCCTCCAGCAGAGCGCCCTGACCCTCCACGGGATCCCGCTCCGGCGGGCCTTCGAAACGACGATCGTCGATCCCAAGGGGGCGCGACGGGTGGTCGCAGCGGCGCGGCCGAGCGCGGCCCCCCAGCTCATGCCGGCCGACGCCGCGATCCCCGTGGACAAGGCGCGGACGATCGCCGCCGCCCACGGCCTCGACCCGCGGGCCGGCGACAAGCCGGCGGACGACGCCCGCCTGGTCTATCTGATGATCCTCGAGACCCCGGTGCTCGCCTGGGAGGTCGACCTGCCGCTGGTGATGGTCCCCGAGCCGAGCATGAAGACGGTCTGGGTGTCGGCCGCGACCGGCGTGGTCCTCGACGAGGAGGAGCACGTCCGCTCATCGAAGGCCGAGGTCTTCCCGCAAAATCCCGCGAAGACGCCGATCACGATCGTCACGACCCTCTCCGGGGTCCACGCCGAGGGCCCGGGCGAGCCGCTGGTCGGCGAGCGGGTGCAGGCCTTCAACTGCACGCTCGAGGAGCCGGCCGATCCCGACAGCGTCTCGCCGTGGTGGGACGAGGGCGAGTGCTACCCGATCCACACCGCGCTCTCCGACGCGAACGGCGACTACTTCGTGCCGATCCCGGACCTCAAGTACCCGGATCAGAACATCCTCGGCGACGACCTCTACGCCGAGCTCTCGATGTACTACCACGCCGAGAAGTTCCTCGATCACATGGCGGCGATGGGGGTCGAGGGCTTCAAGTGCGACTACTCGTCGATGCTCTCGAACTACCGCTATTCGAAGATCGCGGTCTCCTACCCGGATCTCGACTACGGGCCGCTGAACAACGCCTACTACACCAACCAGTGCGACCCCGAGAAGGGGCCGACGATGATCTTCGGCCAGGGCTCGGCGGTCGACTTCGGCTACGACGGCGACGTCGTCTACCACGAGCTCGGCCACGGGATGGTCTCCCACCTGACGCCGGCCGGCCTCTCGCAGCGCCGCCTCCGCCCCGACGCCTCGCTGGTCGACGCCGGCGGGCTCAACGAGGCCTTCGCCGACTACTTCTCGGTGATGCTGACCAACGACTCCGAGCTCGGTGACTACGTCGCCCGCTTCTGGGCGAGCTACGGCTCGGGGTCGATCCGCAGCGCCGAGAACACCAAGGTGTGCCCGGGCAACACCGTCGGCCAGGTCCACAACGACGGCGAGCCGATGATGGCGGCGCTCTGGGCGACCCGGAAGCGGGTCGGCAAGGACAAGGTCGATCACGCCTTCCTCGAGATGGTGATGCGCCTGCCCAACGACAGCGACCTCGAGACCGCGGCCAAGACCTTCCTGCAGGTCGCCGAGGAGCGGCGGACGGCCGGCGAGTGGAGCGACGCCGACATCGAGCACACGACCCGGGCCTTCGACGCCCGCGGCCTCTACGATTGCCCGCGGGTGATCACCGATCCGGACGTCGTCAATTCGGGCCGGACGATGTACCTCCGGCCCAACGGCACCGGCGTCACGCCCTTCTACCCGGGGCCGATGCAGCTCCGCCACGAGGTCCCCGACGGGACTGACAACATCATCGTCCGCTTCCGCCTCTCGCCGCGCGGCTCCTCGACCGGCAACCCCAACACCAACCCGGTCGGCGCGCTGGTCCTGATCAAGCGGGAGGACGCGCCGATCGAGTTCGAGTACGACCTCACCGAGGTCGAGCAGAGCGGCGATCCGGAGGGCAAGGTCTCGGTCAAGGAGATCGTCCAGGTCCGCGGCGACTGGGACATCGAGGAGGCGGCGACCCTGGTGGTCGGCTCCGAGAACCAGCTGGTGATCCGCGGCTTTCGGCCCGGCGAGGTCGTCTACGTCACCCTCGTCAACACCCTGACCAACGAGGCGGTCGCCGGCTCGGTGTCGGTGATCTCGATGCCGACCGAGCTCCTCGATCAGGGGACGATCCCGAGCGACGGGGTGGTCACCGCCGGCGAGGGCGAGAGCGAGTCCGACGGCCCGATGGTCACGGAGCAGAGCTGGAGCGGCGATCCGACGGTCGCCTGCGCCTGCCGGGCCCCGGGCGAGGGCGCGCCGGTGGATCCGCTGGCGATCCTCGCGCTCTTCGGGATCCCGTGGGGGCTCCGCCGCCGCCCTCGGAGATAGAAGATCGATGGTCCGCTGGCGGCGCGCGCTCGAGGCCCTCTGGGCGCTCTCGCTGGCGGTGGTGATCGTCGCCCCGGCGCTCACCGGCGCCCTCAAGAACCCGGTCGGCGAGGCGATCGGCGCGGCCACCCGCAAGATCAGCGTCTCCCAGCGCTGGCAGATGTACGCGCCCGACGCCCAGCACAGCCTCGCCTACGTGTCGATCCGCGGCCGCTTCGCCGACGGCCGCGAGGAGCCGCTCCTCGAGGCGCTCGAGGCCGACGAGGGCTGGGGCGCCGGCAATTGGTGGTGGACCAAGGATCGCGCGAGCTTCTGGCGCTTCTACGCCGCGGTCTCGCGCAAGAAGGGGAGCGCTCCGATCCGCACCTGGTACGTCAAGTCGCTCTGTGTCCGTGAGGCCAGGCGGAGCGACGACCCGCCGCTCATCCTCCTCGTCGATCGGGTCACCCGCTCGTTCAACGCGCCGGAGAAGGTCCTCGCGGGGGCGCCGGAGTACGGGCCGGTGGTCCGGACGCCGGTCCAGAAGATCAACTGCATGTACCGGCCGATCCAGGAGATGATCGCCGAGGACGAGGCCCGCCGTGGCGCCCGCGGATAGCCCGGCGGAGCGCCCGGCGGAGAGCCCGGCGGAGAGCCCAGCCGCGCGCCCGCCGGGCCGCTGGGCGCGCTTCGTCGATCGGGCGATCCTGGAGCGCGAGTCGCCGACCTCCCTCGGCCTCTTTCGGATCGTCCTGGTGACGATCTTCTCGGCGAGCATGCTCGCCCACATCGGCTCGGTCGCCGAGTACTTCTCCGACGCCTCGCCGCTCTTCGGCCCCTGGGCCCGCGAGGCCTTCTCCTCCCGCTGGTCGCTCTTCTTCCTGGTCGAGTCGCCGGCGGCGGTGCGGGCGATCTTCGCGGTCGGCGTGGTCGCCCACCTCCTCTGGCTGGTCGGCCTCTTCACCCGGCCGGCGGCGATCGTCGCGGTGCTCGTCTGGGTGTCGATGGTCGGCCGCAACCCGCACCTCTACTCGATGCCGGACCAGTTCCACACGGTCACGGCGGTCCTCCTCGCGCTCCTGCCGAGCGGCCGCGGGCTCTCGCTCGACGCCCGCTGGCGGGGCAAGGGCGGGCCTGTGCCGGTCTGGTGCCGGCGCCTCCTCCAGCTCCAGGTCGCGGTCGTCTACACCAACACGGGGATCCTCAAGACCGGCGCGAGCTGGCGCGACGGCTCGGCGATCTACTACTCGCTGGTCAACCCGCTCAACCGCCACTTCGCGATCTCGGGGACCCTGGCCGCGCTCAACCCCTACGTCCTGCGGCCGCTGACCTGGGCGGTGCTGGTCTGGGAGGTCGCGTTCGCCGGCTTCCTCGGGCTCCACTGGCTCCGCGAGGTGAGCCGTTGGCGGCGGATCCCCGATCTCCGCTGGCTCTTCCTCGGCTTCGGCCTGGCGATGCACCTCGGGATCCAGGCGATGCTCTACGTCGTCTGGTTCGCGGTCCTGATGATCTCGTCCTACATCGCCTTCTTCACCCCGGCGGAGGTCGAGCGGGCGCTCGCGTGGCTCCGGCGGCGCCTCGGGCGGGCGCCGGCGGGGGCCTGAGGCGCCCCTCGATCGGGCGATTCGCCGGTCGATCGTCCGCGTGCGCAGCCGCTACCATCGGCGAGTGCCGCTCCGCCGCCGCCACCACCGCTGGATCTTCGCCGGCCTGGTCGTCGCCCTCCTGGTCCTCCACGTCGACGTGTGGAACCTGGGGACGGGAGGGGCGCTGATCTTCGGCGTCCTCCCCCACGATCTCGCCTACCACCTCGGGTGGATGCTCGCGGCCTGGGGGGTCGTCGTCTACATGACGATCAAGGTCTGGCCGGAGGAGCCCTGAGTGGATCGGCTGACGACGATCGCCCTGGTCACCGGCGTCTACCTCCTGATCTCGCTGGCGATCGGCTGGGTCGCCTATCGCCGGAGCCAGGCCGGGGCCGACGACTACTTCCTCGGGGGGCGGAGCGCGCGGACGGTGGTCCTCTTCATGGCGCTCTTCGGGACCAACGTGACGCCCTTCGTCCTCCTCGGGATCCCGGCCCAGACCTACCACCAGGGGATCGGCGTCTTCGGGCTCAACGCGGCGATCATCGCCCTCGGGGTGCCGCTCACCTTCTATTTGATCGGCTTCCCGGCCTACCTCGCGGCCCGGCGGATCGGCGCGTTGACGCCGGCGGAGCTCTACGCCGAGCGCTTCCAGAGCCCGCTCGTCGGCCTCGTCCTCTTCGTCGCGTACTTCGTCTTCACGATCCCCTACATGGTGATCGCGGTGCTCGGCGTCGGCCATGCGGCGTCGGTGCTGAGCGGCGGGGCGATCCCGTCGGCGGCCGCGGAGGCCGCGGCCCTGGTGATCACGCTGGTCTACACCTCGCTCGGCGGGATGCGGGCGACGATGTGGACCAACGTCTTCCAGGGGACGGTCTTCCTCGGCCTGATGCTCGCCGCGACCGCCTGGATCGCCGGCGACTACGGCGGCCTCGCGGCGGCGATGGAGCGGGTCCAGGAGGCCCGCCCCGAGCTCCTCCTCAAGGGCGACGTGCCGGCCTTCGCCGCCGGCCCCTGGGCTTCGTGGGGGCTGGTGATCGCGCTGACGGTGATCGGCTTCCCGCACATCCTCGTCCGCCTCTTCGCCGCCCGCGACGCGGCCGCGCTCAAGAACGCCTGCCGCCTCTATCCGCTGATCATGATCGTCCTCTGGGTGCCGGCGGTGCTCCTCGGGCTCTGGGGGGCGGTCGAGCTCCCGGGCCTCGCCGGCAAGGAGGCCGATCGGATCCTGCCGATGATGATCGAGGGCCACCTGCCGCCCTGGGTGCAGGGGCTCGCGCTCGCGGCCGTCCTCGCGGCGGTGATGTCGACCCTCGACGCCCAGCTCCTCACGCTCTCGTCGATGCTCAGCCGCGACGTCCTCGGGCGCTTCTTCGCCGGCCTCCGCGATCGGGCCGAGGTCGTCAGCGGGCGGATCTTCCTGCTCCTGATCGCGGCCCTGGTCTTCGCTATCGTCCTCGCCGATCCGCCGTCGATCTACGCGCTCGCCGGCTTCGCCTTCTCGGGCTACGTGGTCCTGGTGCCGGTGCTCTACCTCGGGCTGCGGTGGCGGCGGATGAACGCCGCCGGGGCGATCGCCTCGCTGGTCGCCGGCAACCTGGCGCTCGGCCTGGCGATGCTCGGCTGGCTGCCGGCGCCCGGGGGGATCCTCCCGGTGGTGTGGGGGCTCGGGGCGGCGATCGCCGGGGCGGTCCTCGGCTCCGTCCTCGGCCCCGCGACCCCGGCCGCCGCCCGTGATCGGGTGCTCGCGCCGATCGAGCGGGTCTTCGAGGACGTCGGCCCGGGCGCGGCCGAGCGAGCCTGAGGGAAACCCGGGCGACGCCCGAGCAAAGGTCGAGGCGGGCCGAGCAACCTGGACGAGGGCGCGGGCGCCGATCGGATGCTGACCGCGGCCGCGCTCTTTGGCAGACTGGTGCCGCCATGCCCAAGATGCTCGAGTACAACGCCACGCTCGTCGAGCGCGAGGACATCACCCCGCTCCTCGGGGTCTTCCGGATCCGCCCCGACGAGGGCCTCCCGGGCGAGGGGCCCTGGTTCATCCCGGGCCAGTACATGGTCCTCGGGCTCAACAACGAGGCGGTCCCCGAGCTCGGCTCGGTCCGCAGGCCGATGTCGATCGCGTCGGCCCCCGAGCGCCGTGACCTCATCGAGTTCTACATCCGCTACGTCGAGCACCCGGAGTCGAACAACCCCTTCACCCACCTCCTGTGGAAGCAGAAGGCGGGCGATCGGATGTATGTGCGGGTCCACCCGACCGGCAAGTTCACCCTCCGCGACACCTGCGGTGACGACGATCCGCGCCTCAAGGTGATGGTGGCCGCCGGCACCGGCCTCGCGCCCTTCCTCTCGATCGCCCGCTCGCTCCACAACCGCGACGCCCAGCGCTCGCTCGCCGATCTGGCGATCATCCACGGGGTCTCGTACTCCGCCGATCTCGGCTACCGGGCCGAGGTCGAGAGCCTGGCCGAGCGGACAGGTATGCACTATCTGCCGTCGGTGAGCCGGGCCGCCCGCGACCCCGACGGCTGGAGCGGCCACGCGGGGCGGGCCGAGAGCTTCTTCCAGCCGGAGGAGATCGCGGCGTTCGAGGAGCACGTCGGCCTCGGGGTCGGCGGGCTGGTCCCGAGCAAGGCGCAGATCCTGATCTGCGGGCTCCAGGGGACGATCGGCTCGACGATCACCAACCTCCTGCCGCGCGGCTTCATCCCCGACAACCGGAAGATCCGCAAGGCGCTCGAGATCCCCGACGAGGTGCCGGCGAGCATCTTCTACGAGGCCTACGACACCACGCCGCCGATCGATCTGAGCGACGCCGAGCTGGTCGGGCGCCTCCGCGAGCAGGTCCACGCGGCGCTCGCGGCCGCGGGCTCCGCGAGCTAGCGCTGCGCGGGCGATCGGTCGTCCGGGAGGATGCGCCCTCGTCATTTCGACGAGGGCGTCTATTCGTATTCAAACATTGTTCTGCGTCGATATTCGGGGGCGCTTTCGATTGCATCTCGGCGCTGATCTTGGCAATCGATCGCCATGAGCTTCCCCCTCGAATCCGCCGCGATCGCCAGCGCCGTCGCGGAGCTCCGCCCGCGCACCCAGGCCCTCATCGACGGCCGCTTCGTCGACGCCCGCAGCGGCGCGACCTTCGCGAGCGAGAACCCGGCGACCGGCGCGACGGTGGCGACGATCGCCGCCTGCGACGCGGCCGACGTCGACGACGCGGTGAGCGCGGCCCGCCGGGCCTTTGAGGCGGGCGTCTGGTCGCAGCGGAGCCCGGCCGATCGCCGGCGGACGCTCCTCCGCTTCGCCGATCGCCTCGAGGCCGCCGCCGGCGAGCTCGCGCTCCTCGACGTCCTCGAGGGGGGCAAGCCGATCGCCGACACCCTGAGCGGCGACATCCCCGACACGATCGAGTGCATCCGCTGGCACGCGGAGCTCACCGACAAGCTCTACGAGCGGGTCGCGCCCACCGGCCGGGAGAGCCTCGGGCTGGTGGTCCGCGAGCCGATCGGCGTGGTCGGGGCGGTGGTCCCCTGGAATTTCCCGGCGCAGATGGCCGCCTGGAAGCTCGGCCCGGCGCTCGCCGCCGGCAACTCGGTGATCCTCAAGCCGGCCGAGCAGACCTCGCTGAGCGCGATCCGCATGGCGGAGCTGGCCCTTGAGGCAGGTCTCCCGCCGGGGGTCTTCTCGGTGATCCCCGGGCTCGGGCCGACGGCGGGGCAGGCGATCGGCCGCCACCCGGGGATCGACATGGTCGCCTTCACCGGCTCGACCGAGGTCGGGCGCCTCTTCCTCCGCTACGCGGCGGAGTCGAACCTCAAGCGGATCACCCTCGAGTGCGGCGGCAAGAGCCCGCAGGTGGTCCTCGCCGACGCCCCCGAGCTCGATCGGGTCGCCGAGCAGGTGGTCGCCGCCGCCTTCTGGAACATGGGCGAGAACTGCTCCTGCGGCTCGCGCCTGATCGTCCACCGCTCCCTCAAGGACGCGCTCCTCGAGCGGGTGATCGCGCTCGCGGCGACCTGGACCGTCGGCGATCCGCTCGATCCGGCGACCCGGGTCGGACCGATGATCGAGCGCGCCCACCTCGACAAGGTGCTCGGCTATGTCGCGGCCGGCGAGGCCGAGGGGGCGCAGCTCCGGGTCGGCGGCCGGCGGACGCGGATCGAGAGCGGCGGCCACTTCGTCGAGATCACGATCTTCGACGGCGTCCGCAACGACATGAAGATCGCCCGCGAGGAGATCTTTGGGCCGGTGCTCTCGGTGATCGCCTTCGACGACGACGACGAGGCGATCCGCCTGGCCAACGACACCTGCTACGGCCTCGCCTCGTCGCTCTACACCCGCGACCTCGAGCGGGCGCACCGCTTCGCGCGGGCGATCCGGGCGGGGACCGTCTCGGTGAATTGCTTCTCCGAGGGCGACATCACGGCGCCCTTCGGCGGCTTCAAGGAGTCGGGGTTCGGCGGGCGCGACAAGTCGGCCGACGCCCACGCGAGCTACACCGAGACCAAGACGGTCTGGATCAGCCTCGGCGGCTAGCGAGCGGCGCTCAGCTCGTGGTCAGCATCGACGGCGGCAGGTGGCCCGCGTCGTTGTAGCGGACCAGCGCCTCGAAGCCGTCGGGGAAGACCCGGATCTCGGTGATCCCGCAGTGCGAGCAGTCGAAGCGCCCCCATGACTCAAAGGGCAGGCGGAGGGTGCCGGAGACCAGGTAGCGGACCAGGTTGCCGTGGGTGAAGATCACGTAGGTCATCGCCTGTCGGGCCGCGTGAAAGAAGCGATCGCGGACTCTCGTGACCTGGCGGACGGTGTTCGCGTGATCCTCGGGGGTGGTCAACGGGAGGCCGTGGGAGGCCCCGAAGTCGCGGGAGAAGGAGGCGTCGACCAGCGGGATCGACTCGTGGAGGTAGGGCTTGATCGTCACCCGCTCGATCCCCAGCTCGCGCGCGGCGATCTCGGCGGTCTGGAGGGCCCGCGGCCAGGGGCTCGCGTAGACCCCTTCGAAGGTCGGGTCGTGGATGTCGACGAGCTGGAGGAGACGGCGGCCGGTCCGGGCGGCCTGCCGGCGACCGAGCGTCGAGAGCCCCCAGACGGTGTCGCCGAGATCGCCGATCCGTTCGTAGTGGCCGTGCCGAATCAGCAAGATCCGGGTGGCGAGGACTTCGTGGGAGCCGCCCATTGTTCGTCAGGTGGGGGGTCTTGGTACCACAGCCGAAGATCGGCGGACCACGGGCATTTTCGGGCCCGCGCGCGGGAGCGGCCGCTGGCGGGCGTGTCTGCGCTCCACGGCCGCGGAGGAGCTCGCAGCCGCACGCGATCGGCCGCGCGAGCGCGGCGCTTCGTGCGGTGGCGACCCTTCGCCGCGCCGTGCTCGCGCAACGAGTGCGGGTGAGCGAGGCCATGAGGCGACGGGGTGGGGTCGTCGAGCCACGCCGTGATCGATGCATCGTGATCGATGCGATGTCTGCATCAGCGGCTCCGCGTGACGCCGAGGAAACCGGGATAATGGCGCCCGTGGAGGTGCAGGGGCAGAGCCAGAGCGGGAGCCGAGGGCTCGCGCGCCTCGAGCGGCTGGTGCCGCCGACGCTCCGCAAGGACGTCGACGCGCTCCGCCGCAGCCTCCTCCTCGTCGGCCTCGCGGGCTCCGGCGGCGCCCTCGGGCTCGTGCTGATGCTCGTGACGCTCCAGGTCGTCGAGCCCGATCTGGTGATCGCGGCGATCGCTCAGCCGCTCCTCAGCGCGTTCCTCTACGCGATGAGCATCGTCCTCCTCTGGCGGACCTCGTCGATCGCCGTCGCCGGCAACTGGCTCGCCGGCTGGATCTTCGTCCAGCTCGGCGGCTCGCTGGTGACGCTCGGCGGCCTCGGGGGGCCGATTTGGAGCGCCTTCGCGGTCGTCCCGGTGCTCGCCGCGGTGATGATCGGCCGGCGCGCGGCGATCGTCTGGGGAGCGCTGACCTGCGCGATGATCCTGGCCTTCTACGCCGCGGAGGTCGCCCACGTCGAGCTCCCGGTGATGATCGCCCGCGAGTCCTGGCCGCCGATGATCGTGATGATCTCGATCCTGGTGGTCGTCTTCCTCCTGCTGATCGTCCTGATGTCGGAGGCGACCAAGGACGAGGCGATCCTCCGGGTCCGCGAGCTCGCGCAGCAGGCCCGCGAGGCGGCGATCGAGGAGGAGCGCGCCGAGCTCCGCGCCCGCCAGGCGATCGCCGCGAACGAGGCCAAGAGCACCTTCCTGGCGACCATGAGCCACGAGCTGCGGACGCCGCTCAACATCGTCATCGGCTACGGCGAGCTCCTCGGCGACGAGGTCGCGGAGCGCGGCGAGGACGAGCTCTCGATCTACGCCGAGCGGATCACCGGGGCGGCTCAGCACCTCCTCGGGCTGATCAGCGACATCCTCGATCTCTCGCGGATCGAGGCCTCGAAGATCGAGGTGGTCGTCGAGTCGATCCCGCTGCGTCCGCTCGTCCTCGAGCTGGTCGAGAGCTTCGAGCCGCTCGCGCATGAGCGCGGCGACGCGCTCGATCTCGTGATCGACGAGGCGCTGCCGCCGATCCGCAGCGATCGCCTCCGACTCCGACAGATCCTCGTCAACCTCCTGAGCAACGCCATCAAGTTCACCGCCGATGGGACGATCCGCGTCGAGGTCCGCGGCTGCGCGCGCGACGGCCGGAGCTGCGTCGAATTCGTGATCAGCGACAGCGGCGTCGGGATCCCGCCCGAGAAGCTCGCGGAGATCTTCGAGCCCTTCACCCAGGTCGACTCGTCGACCACGCGCGAGTACGGCGGCACCGGCCTCGGCCTGACGATCTGCCGCCGGCTCACCGCGCTCCTCGGCGGCGAGCTCGACGTGGTCTCCGAGCCCGGGGTCGGCTCGACCTTCACCCTCCGCGTGCCGGTCGCGCCGGTGGAGGAGGCCCACGCGGCATGAGCGTCGAGGCCCGCCCGCTCCCGGGGCCGCCCGGGCTCCCGCTCGTCGGGTCGATGCTGACCTTCGCCCAGCGCGGGGTCTTTGACACCTTCGGCCAGCTCCACGCGGAGCACGGCGACCTCGCGCGCCTCCGCCTCCCGGGCGGGAAGGTCGCGGTGGCGGTCGCCCACCCGGACGGCGTCGAGCGGATCCTCCGCGAGCGCCGGCAGAACTACATCAAGGGGTCGAGCTACGATCCGATCCGGCTGATCACCGGGACCAACCTGGTGACCGCCGAGGGGGCGGCCTGGGCCTGGCGCCGCCGCCTCGCGCAGCCGGCGTTCACGCGCGAGGGGGTGACGAAGCTCCTCGCGGCGATGGGTGATTCGATCGACGCGATGGTCGAGCGATGGGCGCGTCTCTACGCGGACGGCCGTCCCTTCGATCTCCAGCGCGAGCTCGTCGCCCTGACGATGCGGATCGTCGGGCGCACGCTCTTTGGCGTCGAGCTCGCGGGGGAGGGGGCGGAGAGCTCCGGGCGGGCCTTTGACGCGGCGCTCTCGATCGTCCACGCCCGCGGCGCGGCCTCAGTCGCGCTGCCGCTGGCGATCCCCACGCCGGGCAACCTCCGCCTCCGGCGCGCGCTCGCCACCCTCCACCGCGAGGTCGACGGGATCATCGCCCGGGCGCGGGCAGGGGAGGGGGAGGAGACCCTCCTGAGCGCGCTCCTCCACGCCAGCGATCCCGAGACCGGGGCGGCCCTCGACGCGGTCCAGCTCCGCGACGAGGTGATCATGCTCTACCTCGCCGGTCACGAGACGACGGCGACGCTCCTGACCTGGACCTTCTGGGCGCTCGCCCGGGCGCCCGCCGCGGTCGACGAGCTCCTCGCGGAGGCTGATCAGGGCGGTGAGCCGGGGCCGGTGACGCCGGCCCTCTTCGAGTCGCTGCCGTGGACCCGGCAGGTGCTCCAGGAGGTGCTGCGCCTCCACCCGCCGGCGCCGCTGGTCCCCCGGACGGTGGTCGAGGACGACGTGATCGGCGGCTACCGGATCCCAGCGGGGGCCCACGCGGTGATCCTCATCCACCTCCTGCACCGCCACCCGGAGTTTTGGGAGGCGCCCGCGGAGTTCCGCCCGGAGCGCTTCGCCGACGCGGCGATCGCCGGCCAGCACCGCTACGCCTACCTCCCCTTCAGCGCCGGGCCGAGGACCTGCATCGGCAACACCTTCGCGCTCTGGGAGAGCCAGCTGGCGCTCGCGCGGATCCTCCGGCGCTTCGTCGTCGAGCTCGATCCGAAGGCGCCGCTGCGCCTCGCGGCGTCGACGGTCCACCGGCCGGCGGGCGGCGTCATCGCCCGGCTGCGGGCCCGCTAGCGCAGGCGCAGGCGAGCGTCAGGCCTCGACGACGATCGTGTCGAAGGCGAGGTCATGGAGGCAGCGGCGGCGCTCGCCGAAGATCAGCGCGACGTCGACGATCCAGACGAGCCCGTGGAGGAGGTAGGCGATGTGGGTGAGGATCTGGCGGAGGAGGAGGCGGCCGGCGCCGACGCGGGCGCCGTTCGAGGCGACGATCCGGACGCCGACGAGGCGCTTGCCGATCGTCTGGCCCTGCTCGTGGAGGAGCTGGAGGTTGAAGAGGACGTAGAGCGCGAGGCCGAGGAGAGGAAGCGCGACGGCCATGGCGAGGGGGGAGATCCCCGTCGCTACGAGGAGGACGGCGCCCGCGAAGTGGAAGGGGAGGACGATGACGCCGTCGATGAGGACGGCCACGAAGCGCCAGCCCCGCGAGGCGAGCCGGGGGCCGCTGCTCGTGAGCGCCGCGCGCGACACCGACGCGGTGGCGGGAGGTTCGAAGGGGTTGAAGCACTCCGGGTCCATGCCTCGGAGACGAGGCCCCGAGCCCCCTGGCGCGTGGGGGGTGTCCGGTGGCCGATGAGCATCGGAGCGCGCGAGTGCACGAGCGCGCGGGACCGCGTGCGCACGAGCGGCCGGAGCGGCCGCGGTGAATCCCTCGCTCAGGCCCCCGCTGCGACCACCGCGAGGAGCCCCGGGCCGTAGCGCTCGGCCTTCGACGGGCCGATCCCGTGGGCCATCTTGAGCTCGTCGAGGTTCCGCGGGCGGAGGAGGGCGATGTCGCGGAGGCTGCGATCGCTGGCGATCACGTAGGGAGGCACCCCCTCGGCCTTGGCGACGTCGAGCCGGTGGGCCCGTAGCGCTTCGAAGACCAGGTTCGCCGCCGGATCGAGGGCGACCTCGGGGGGCGCCGGCCGCTTGCCGCGGGTGCGTGGACGTCCGCCGCCGCCGCCGCCGGTTGACGGCAGGAGGAGGCGAGCGGGGGCCTCGGCCTTCATGACCCTTCGGCCAGCCTCGGTGAGCATCGCCACCGGTCGCTCATCGCCCGTGAAGTCGACCCAGCCGGCGGTCACGCAGCGGCGGAGGAGGCGGGTGAGCCACTCGGGATCGTGATCGCGGAGGGCCCCGAAGGTCGGCGTCCGATCGAGGCCGGTCCGCTCGAGGCGCGGGTCGGCCGCGCCCTCGAGGAGGCGGACCGCCGCCTGGAGGCCGAAGCGACGGTGGATCCGGGCGACCGCCGAGAGCGCCTTGCGGACGATGAGGGTGACCTCGGCCTCGTCGACCTCATCGTCGCCCTCGAGGCTCTGGCAGATGTCGCAGCGCCCGCAGCCGCCGAGCGCCTCGCCTTCGTCGCCGAAGTAGCGGAGGAGCGCGTCGTGGCGGCAGGAGCCGCCCTCGGCCCAGCGCATGAGCTCGAGGAAGAGCCCCCACTTGTGCTCGATGACCGCGGGGTCGACGTCGAAGTCGTCGCTCGGTCGCTCGATGAGGCGGCGCCGGAGGACGATGTCGCGGGCGGTGAAGAGCATCAACCCGTGGGCGTCGAGGCCGTCGCGGCCCGCCCGGCCGACCTCCTGGTAGTAGGCCTCGATCGAGCTCGGCGGCGCCAGGTGGATCACCGCCCGCACGTCGGCGCGGTCGATCCCCATGCCGAAGGCGTTGGTGGCGACGACGATGTCGATCGACCGGTCGATGAAGGCCCGCTGCGCCCGCTCGCGGTCGTCCGGGTCGAGGCCGGCGTGGTAGGGGAGGACCCGCCAGCCGGCCTTCTTGAGGCGCTTGGCCTCCTCCTCGGTCCCCTTGCGGGTCGGCGCGTAGACGATCGCCGCCGGCCGATCGAGGGGCCGCGAGCCGGGCTTCGGCGGCGCCCCGAGGGCCTCGCGGAGGAGCTCGTCGACCGCCCGGTTGCGCTCCTTGGAGTCGCCTATCTCGGCGACCCGGAGGGCGAGGTTGGGGCGGGCGAAGCCGCGGAGGAGCTGCGGGGTGTCGGCGCCGAGGCCGAGGCGGGCGAGGATCTCGTCGCGGACGATCGGCGTCGCGGTCGCCGTGCAGGCGAGGACCCGGGTCTGGAGGCTCTGGACGAGCTCGCCGATCTGCATGTACTCGGGGCGGAAGTCGTGCCCCCACTCGGAGATGCAGTGGGCCTCGTCGATCGCCAGGAGGGAGATCGGGATCTGGTGGATCAGGTCGCGGAAGCCGGGGGCGCTGAGGCGCTCCGGGGCGACGTAGACCAGCTTGTAGGCGCCCCGGGCCATCGCCGCCATCCGCGCGGAGATCTCGCGGCCGTCGAGGGTCGAGGCGATGTAGGTCGCGGGCACCCCGCGGGCCTCGAGGTGGGCGACCTGATCGTGCATCAGGGCGATCAGCGGCGAGACCACCAGGGTGGTCCCCGGCAGGATCGACGCCGGGAGCTGGAAGGTCAGGCTCTTGCCGCCGCCGGTGGGGGCGACCAGGAGGAGGCGGCCATCGCGCAGGAGGGTCTCGATCGCCTCCCGCTGGCCTGGGCGGAACGCCTCGTAGCCGAGGCGCTCGAGGCCGGCGTTGAGGACGATGTCGATCTCGTTGGCGAGGGGCTCCGACAACGATGGCGAGGATGCTGCGCATGGGTCCACGATGCAAGTCGTCCCGCGGGGTCGCGGCCGGGTGATTGCGGGATCCGTGCCAGCGCGGGCGAACCCGGAGATCGCCCGTTTGAGGCCACGGGCGGGGGAATCTGTCGCTTCGGACAGGCACAGGTGGCCGGCGCGCGGGCCGCGAAGCTGGCCAGCGTCCGACGTCCGGGCCGGCGCCCGCGTGATCACTGCCCACGCATCTTGACGAGCACGACGATCGCCGCGATCACCGCGATGATCAGCACGACCAGGCCGGTGATCTTCGCCGCCGAGTAGGGCCGCTCGCCGGAGACCTTGCCGGTGCGGGCGTTGACGACGAAGCGGTAGACCTTGCCGTCGAAGCGGAAGCTCGAGATCCAGAGCGGCAGGAGGCAGTGCTTGAAGGTCACGCTCGCGTGGCGGATGTCCATCGTCGAGATCCGCTGCTCGTCGCCGCCGATGTCCCGGCGGATCGCCGCCTCGATCGCCGTCTGCATCAGCTCCTGGCCCCGCCGCCAGCCGTCCTCGAGGCTCACCTTGTAGCGCTCGGTGATGAAGCCGCTGAGGAAGGCCGGGGTGTAGGGCTTCAGGTCCTTGAGATCCCAGGGCCAGAGCTTGCGGATCAGCTTGTCTGGGAGGGTCTCGGAGGCGCAGACCAGGACGTCGTCGAAGGGGACCTTGACGGTGCCGCGGGCGGCGTGCCAGCGGGTCTTCTGGACCTGCCGGGTCTGCTCCTTGCCCTCGGAGTCGCGGTAGGTCTCCGTGACGTAGTAGTGCTCGCCGCGCTCGCCGCGGTAGCGGGTGGTGCTCTGGCTGTCGAAGGTCCAGTAGGGGATGTAGACGCCGTCCATCCCCTGGGTCTCGGCCCGCTTCTTGAGCGCGGAGGGGGCGAACCAGAGGCCGCCGACCCAGCCGTCGAAGCGCGCCTTGGCGTCGCGGCGCTCGATCTTGAAGGGGAGCACCGAGTCGGGGACGTGGAGGGCCTCGCCGCCCTCGACCGCGACCACCACCGGCGAGCCGCAGAAGGCGCAGTGGTCGGATTGGCCGGTGATCACCGTCTCGGCCCCGCACCCCTCGCAGCGGATCGTGTGGCCGCCGTCGACGAGCTCGGCCGGCCGCGCCCGGCGGGCGCGCTTCAGGGCGTCGCGGAGGTCGTTCTCAGCGACCTCGCCGCCGGCGTCGATCTCCTGGCGGTGGCCGCAGTGGGGGCACTCGAGCGCGGTCGTCCCGGGCTTGAAGCTCAGCGACGAGCCGCACGACTCGCAGGGGAAGGTGTGCTTGTCGGCGTGCTGGCTCTCCATCGCCGCCCGAGGATACAGGATCGCGGGCTCAGGTGGGCTCGGGCGCGACGACGAGGAGGTACTCGCCGGCGGTCTCCTTGCCGGCGCTGATAAAGGTGTCGACGATCAAATAGTAGGTGCCGGGGGCGAGCTTGGCGGTCAGCTCCTTGTCGGCCCGGTCGATGCAGCCGGCCCCGCTCGCGCTCGCGTCGACCAGGTGGATGTCGACGTCGACGTCGCCGCGGTCGATCACGATCGCCCGGATCGCGGTGGTCTCGGTGACCTCGAGGCGGTAGTAGAGCTCGCGCCCGGACTCGTCCTGGTCGGCGGCGCAGCCGGTGTAGACGTCGATCAGCGCCGCGCCGTCGACGCTGGTGTCGCGGCGGTCGCCGAAGGGGAGGAAGGGGATCTCGAAGGGGTCGTCCGGGGAGCCCGCGCCGGCGAGCTGGTCGGTCGCGGGATCGAGCGAGCCCAGCCCCTTGACCGCGATCATCCGGCCGCGGTCGAGGGCCTCGAGGGTGATCAAATTGCGGATGTTGGCGCCGTGGGTGAGCCCGTCCGGGGTCAGGACGCAGGCGCCCTCGGGGGCGGCCGAGCGGTGGATCCCGTCGCCGCCGAGGCCGTGGTCATCGAGGGGGACGAGCTCGCGGTGGAAGTCGATGAAGGGGATCTGGTGGACCTGGGCGACCGCCCGGACGACCGCGTTGTAGGCCGGGACGTCGTGGTCGGCGTCCGGATCGTCGTCGCGCGGCATCACCGAGGTGAGGATCGGCACCACGCCCTGATCGATGAGGGTCTCGACCAGGGTCAGCATCGCCCCGCCGTAGTTGGTGACGCTGCCGAGGTTGATGTCGTTGGTCCCGTACATCACCACCGCGAAGCGGGGATCGATCGCGTCGACCTCCTGCTGGAGGGGCGAGGGATCGCCGGTGAGCGCCTTGCCGGCGCTCCAGCCCGGGACCGCGCAGAGGCTCTCCCGGTCGAAGGGCGTGGTCCCGTCGCCGAGGTCGACGCGAAAGTGCTCGATCGTGTCCTGGAGGTAGTCGCGGCCGAAGAGGTCGATCTTGGCGTCGTCGGCGAAGCAGTGGAGGAAGTTGGTGGTCGCGGTCGCCGACGCGCCGACCTTGGCGAAGACCTGGTCGTCGCGCTGGGCCCGGGCGGCGATCGCCTTGATCGACGCGGCGACGTTGGCGGTGATCGGCGAGTGCCGACGATCGGGGGGGTAGAGCTCGGGGATCAGCGGATCGCCGGGGTCCCCGGTGTCGGTATCGCTGTCAGTCTCGGCGGCGGTCGGATCGCCGGTCGCCCCGCTGGTCGCGTCGCCGGTGGTGCCGGTCGCCTCGCCGCCGCTGCCGGTCGACGTGCCCGCGGCCGTCGAGCCCCCGCCCGTGCTCGCGTCGGCGCCGCTCGTGTCGCCGGTGCTGGCCTCGGTCGCGCTCCCGCCCGCGCTCTCGCCCTCGTCGGCGAAGCAGCCGGCGAGCGGCGCGAGGACCAGGGCGAGGGCGAGCGGGGGGAGGGTCGCGCGCGACATTGCGCCGAGGGTAGCACCCACGGGCGCCGGCGCCCGCCTCCAGGACCCGCAGGGGCTGCGTCTAGGGACACCTCGTCCGCGGCGGGGGAGGGGAGCGTGGCATACTCCGCGGATGCCCGCACGCCGCCGCCTCGCCGCCTCGATCGCCCTCGCATTGCCCCTCACGCTGGCCTTCGGCGCCTGCAAGAAGGGCGGCGGCGGCGGCGACGATGCCCTCGCGGTCGCGGCGATCGACGCCCGCATGCCGGGCCCCGTCTTCCGCCCGGTCGATCGCCCGCCGGGCTTCATCGAGGGCGGCCTCGCCTACGTCGCGGTCCGGCCGGCGATGTTCCAGAAGTGGTTCCAGGAGCTGCCGCTGCCGCCGGACGCCGCCTCCGAGCTCGCCGAGGCGAGCCGCGAGCTCGGCGTCGATCTCCGCACCGGCGACGTCCTCGGCCACTTCGGGATCGACCCGGCGGGGACGGTGTCGATGACCCTCGCGCGGCCGATGCTCGGCGAGCACGATCGCCTCCTCGACGGCCTCGCCAACCTGCCGCCGCCGAAGCCCGACGCCTTCCCGGGGGTCGACGGCGACAACGGCCAGATCCCCCTCGAGCTCGCCCGGCAGCTCGGCGCGGTCGGGATGCACTTTCGGATCCACGTGCCGGTCACCGCGATCGATCGCCTCCGCAGCGAGATCGCGCGAATTCCGCCGAAGAGCGCCGGGACCCCGGCGATCTGCGGTGAGCTCGGGCCCAGCGAGCTCTGCATCGGCGACGCCTACGGCTTCGTGATCGCCCGCGGCGTCGACAAGGCGCTGGTGATCGACGCCTTCGCCTATCCGAGCGGCCTCGGCTCGATCGACGACGCCGAGCGCAAGGCGGCGATCGAGGCCGGGATCCGGGCGCCCGCGGCCCCGGCTCCGGTCGCGCTCCGGGGCGACCTCGCGGCCTACATCGACGCCGGCGTCCTCCCGAGCCAGGCCAAGATCAACGGGATCGCCGACCTCGCCCGCGCCCGCCGCTGGGCCGACGACGCCTTCGGCGAGATGGTCGAGCGCCACCGCAAGAGCCTGCGGGCGCTCGAGAGCCTCCGCGAGACCCGGCGCCTCCTCAAGGGCGCCCGCTACGAGGTCGCCCTCAGCGACGAGGCGGTGCGGGCGACCTTCGCCTGGGAGCCGGTCGACGGCGAGGCGGCCAAGACCCTCGAGAAGCTCCTCAAGCGGAGCGGGCCGGCGCTCGACATGCCGACGATCGACGGCCTCTGCACCGACTCCATGGCCTGCTTCCGGACCAGCGGGCTCCCGGGCCTCACCGGCCTCGCCGAGCTCGCCACCGGGGTCTACGCCGCGCCCTTCCGCGACTTCTCGCGGGTGGTCGACGACGCCGGCGAGTTCGGGGGCCTGGCGATCGCCCTCGAGACCTGGCCCAACCTCCTCAGCGCCGGCCAGCGCTGGCCGAAGGAGGAGGCCCGCGGGCCCGAGGCGGCGATCATCAGCCAGGTGCTCGCGTCGATCGACAACGTCGCCGGCGCCGGCGGCTCGCTCCGCAGCCTCCAGGCGCCGAAGGGGATGGGCATGCCGCAGGTCGACTTCGTCGCCTACCTCCGGGTCACGGGCGCCGAGCTCGGGATGGTCCGCGGGATGCTGGCCCTCGCCCAGCAGAAGGTCGAGCCGATGCAGCTCGCCAGCGTCGAGGGCAAGGTCGAGAGCGTGCGGATCCCCGAGGACGTGCCGGCGACGATCTTCCTGAGCACCGATCCCAAGCAGGTGAAGGCTGGGGACCGCGAGGTCGAGGTCGGCTGGCTCGCGGTCGCCGACGCCCCGGATCGCCTGAGCTGGCTCCTGGGGCTCGCCCGCGATCCCGAGATCGAGCCGGTCGCCTACTTCGAGATCCCCGATCTGGTGCGGCTGATCGGGGCGATCCCCGACGCCGAGCGCGAGCTCGGATCGATGCGGGCCTGGCTGACCGGGCGGACGATCCGGGTCGCGTTTGACGTCGCCGACGGCCGGCCGCGCTTTGACTCCTTCTTCGGCCGGCTGCCGACCAAGGCGCCCTAGACCGAACCTAGCGCCCCGCGCGCGCGGGCCTCGCGCTCACGCGCCCGCGGTCGACTTTCGCCGCAGGCTGCGAGTATCCTCGCCTCCGCACCTCGCATGGGTTCCTACCCGATCACCGCGTACGCGGCCTGCAACGCCATGGGGACGACGACCGCCGAGGTCATCGCCGCCCTCGACGCGGGCCGCTCGGGGCTCGGGCCCTGCCCGGAGGAGTTCGGGCTGCAGGGCGCGACCGGCGTGGTCCCGGGGCCCTTGCCGGCGCTCCCCTCGGCGCTCGCCGACTACGACACCCGCTTGACGCGGATCGCCCAGCTCGCCCTCGACGACCTCGCGCGCCCGCTGGCGGCCGCCCGCGCCCGCTGGGGGGCCGATCGGATCGGCGTGCTGGTCGGCACCAGCACCGGCGGGATCTACGAGACCGAGCGGGCCTACGCCTACCAGCGGGCCCACGGGGGCCTGCCGCCGGGCTACTCGGTCGAGCGCTCCCACGCCCTCCACGCGGGCCTCCACGTGGTCCGCCTCCTCGCCGATCTGCGGGGGCCGGCCTACGTGGTCTCGACCGCCTGCTCGTCGAGCGCCCGGGTCTGCGCCGGCGCGCTCCGCCTCCTCGACGCGGCGATCTGCGACGCGGTCCTGGTCGGCGGCGTCGACAGCCTCTGCACGATGACCCTCAAGGGCTTCGCCGGCCTCGAGGTCCTCTCGGCCGATCCCTGCCGGCCCTTCTCGAGCGCGCGCGCCGGGATCAACATCGGCGAGGGCGCGGCCTGGATGCTCATCGAGCGCCTCGGCGACGGCCCGGCGCGGCTCCTGGGGGTCGGCGAGAGCTCCGACGCCTACCACATGACCTCGCCGCACCCCGAGGGGCTGGGGGCGCTCCTGGCGATGCAGCGGGCGGTCTCGGCGGCCGGGATCGATCCCTCGGAGGTCGATCAGATCAACGTCCACGGCACCGGCACCCAGCAGAACGACGAGGTCGAGGGCAAGGCGATCCGCGAGCTCCTCGGCCCCGAGGTCGCGGTGGTCGCGACCAAGGGCTACACCGGCCACCTCCTCGGCGCCGCCGGGGCGACCGAGCTGGTCTTCACGATCGCGTCGATCGAGGGCGGCTTCCTGCCGGCGAGCGTCGGCGCCGATCCGGTCGACGCGTCGATCGGCGTCAACGTCAACCTCGCGCGCCGGGCCTTCCGCACCCGCCACGCGCTCTCCAATTCCTTCGCCTTCGGCGGCTCGAACGTCAGCGTCCTCCTGGGGGCGCCGTGAGGGGGAGGGGGGCTTGATGCGGGAGATCGGCGGCGGCGGCAGCAAGGGCGCGGGGGCGCTCCTCCCCGAGCTGGCGATCCGCGGGCTGGCGATCTGGGCGCCCGGCTACCTCGAGGTCACGCGCCTCCGGGCCGGCGACGCCGATCCGTCGATCCGGGCGCCGGCGGCCGAGCTCCTGCCGGTCCGCCTCCGGCGGCGTTGCTCGCTCCTCACCCGGATCTGCGCCGACGTGGTCGCCCGCGCCGGCGCCCAGGCGGGGCTCGCCCTCGGCGACGCGACGATCGTCTTCGCCTCGGTCTACGGCGAGATCCAGACCACCGGCGAGCTCCTGGCGATGATGGTCGACGAGCCCCAGAGCCCGCTCTCGCCGACGCGCTTCCACAACAGCGTCCACAACACGGCGATCGGCTACCTCTCGATCGCCACCAAGAACCACAACGGGAGCACGGCGATCTCCGCGGGCCCGGCGACCACGGCGATGGCGATGCTCGAGGCGGCGACGCTGATCGCCGCCGGCCAGGGCCCGGTGGTCGTGGCGATCGCCGAGGAGCCGCTCCCCGAGCCGCTGGCGAGCGACGGCGGGCGCTTTGAGGCGCTCGGCGTCGCCCTCGTCGTCGACGCCGCCCGCGGGCCGGGGCTCAACGTGCGCCTGGTCCATGGGCCATGTGATGCGGTCGCGCCGTCGCTGCCAGCCGGGCTCGCGGGCAACCCCTGCGCGTCGGCGCTGGAGCTCGCGCTCGCGCTCGCGGATCCGACCCTCCGGCGGGTGCGCCTCGAGCCCACGGTCATCGCCCCCGGTCAGTCGGGGCAGGCCGCCCCGGCCGCCCAGCCCTCGTGGCACCTCGAGATCGCCGGCGGAGGCGCGGGGTGAAGGTCGACGTCAGCGCGCTCCCATCGGTCGCCGTGATGCTCCCGCACCGCCCGCCGATGGTCCTCATCGACGCGGTCGTCGCCTACGAGGGCGACACGATCACCTGCCGGCGGACGATCGCCGCCGACGAGCCCTACGTCGAGGAGGGCGGGGTGGTGCCGGCGGCGGTGGCGATCGAGTACATCGCCCAGGCGGTCGCGGTGCAGCGGGGGGTCGACGGCTGGCTCCGCGGCCTGCCGGTCTCCAAGGGGGTGCTGGCGGCCGCCCGCGCGCTCGAGCTCCACGTCGACGCGCTCGCGGTCGGCGACGAGCTGACGATCCGCGCCCAGGCGCTCGGGCAGATGGCCCACATCGCCAGCTTCCGCGGGGTCGTCGAGCGCCGCGGCGAGGTCGTCGCCGAGGCCCAGATCCAGGTCGCCGAGGTCGGCGACGAGCTCTTCGCGGGCGCCCAGGCGCCGCCGGAGGAACGATGAGTGAGAGCAAGCCGAGGGCGCTGGTGACCGGCGCCAGCCGGGGGATCGGCGCGGCCGTGGCCGAGGCGCTGGCGGCTGACGGCCACCCCGTGATCATCAACTATCGATCGCGCCGCGACGCCGCCGAGGAGGTCGCGGAGCGGATCCGCGCGGCCGGCGGCGAGGCCACGCTGGCGGGCTTTGACGTCGGCGACGCCGAGGCGACGGCGGCGGCGATCGCCGGCCTCCTCGAGGATCCGCGGCCGATCGGCGTCCTCGTCAACAACGCCGGGATCGCCCGCGACGCCCCCTTTCCGACCCTGAGCCGTGACGACTGGCAGAGCGTCCTGCGGACCTCCCTCGACGGCTTCTTCAACGTCACCCAGCCGCTGGTGATGCCGATGGTCCGCCGCCGCTTCGGCCGGATCATCACGATGACCTCGGTGGCGGCGCTGGTCGGCAACCGCGGACAGGTCGCCTACTCGGCGGCCAAGGCCGGGCTGGTCGGCGCGACCCGCTCGCTGGCGATGGAGCTCGGCCGCCGCGGGGTGACGGTCAACGCGATCGCCCCGGGGCTCATCGAGACCGAGATGCTCGAGGGGGTGCCGGTCGAGCAGATGCTCCCGCGGATCCCCGCCAACCGCCTCGGCAAGCCGACCGAGGTCGCCGACCTCGTCGCCTTCCTGGCGAGCCCCCGAGCCGCGTACATCACCGGGCAGGTGATCAGCGTCAACGGCGGGATGATCTGATCTGACGCGACGTCGGTGAGATTTCCGCGGCAGGGCGCCGATCGCCGCCGGGCGCCGGGCCGCCGCGCCGGTGCTATCCTCCGCGGGTCCCATGGAGCCCACGCGCGAGGTCGTGATCATCGGCTGCGGGCCGGCGGGCTCGACCGCGGCCAACCTCCTCGCGGCCGCTGGCCGCGACGTCGTCGTCGTCGAGCGCGAGGTCTTCCCGCGCTTCCACGTCGGCGAGTCGCTCCTCCCCTGCGAGCTCCCGCTCTTCGCCCGCCTCGGCGTCGAGATCGACGGCCGCCAATTCCAGTACAAGCAGGGGGCCGAGTTCATCGACGAGCGGAGCGGCGACCGGGTCTTCTTCTCCTTCGCCGAGGGGCTGGCGGGGACGCCGACCCACGCCTGGCAGGTCGAGCGCGCGATCTTTGATCACCTCCTCGCCGACGCCGCGGCCGCCCGCGGGGCCGAGATCCGCTACGGCGAGGAGGTCGTCGCCGCCGAGGTCAGCGGCGAGCATGTCGACGTCCGCACCGATCGCGGATCGATCCGCGCCCGCTACGTCATCGACGCGAGCGGTCAGGCGGCCGTCCTCGCCCGCCTCTGGCGGAGCGTCGAGCCGATCCGCGAGATGGGGCGAGCCGCCGTCTTTGGCCACTTCTTCGGCCTCTCCCCGGAGGTCCAGGAGGAGCTCGGGGCGCTCGGCAACGTCAAGATCTTCCTGATCGAGGACGGCTGGCTCTGGGCGATCCCGCTGGTCGGCGGCCGCCTCAGCGTCGGCGTGATCAAGTGGCGCGGGAAGATCGACGAGGCGCTGCACGAGCGCGAGGTCGCGGCCTCGCCGATCCTCCGCCGCCTCACCGCCGGCGCCGAGCGGACGCCGCTGCGGCTCCTCAGCAACTTCTCCTTCCGCAACCAGCGCTCCCACGGGCCGCGGCACGTCTGCGTCGGCGACGCGTCGTGCTTCCTCGATCCTATTTTCTCGTCGGGGATCTCGCTGGCGATGCTCGGGGCCGAGAAGGCGGTCGATCTCCTGATCCCCGCGCTGGTCGCCGGCGACGAGGGGAGGGCGGAGCTGATGGCGCCCCACGCCGACCACATGCGGATCGCCTACGAGAGCTTCGAGCAGCTGATCCGCCGCTTCTACCACTCGCGGATGATCCACAACCTCTTCTTCGCGGCCGAGCCCGATCCCTCGCTCCGCCGCGGGCTCATCTCGATCCTCGCGGGCGACGTCTGGCGGGACGACAACCCCTTCCAGGCGATCCTGGCGGGGTCGGGGCGACGTCGGCAGAGCGCCGCCGGCTGATCGCTCGCCGGAGCAGGGGCGCCGAAGTCTTTGCGGCGGAGCGCCGCCGGGCCCCGTCGCCGCCCGCCTGGGGCCCCTGGCCCGCACTGGAGCGCCCGCGGTGAAGGTCCGGACCGGTCGCCCGGCCTCCCGTGTGCTCGCGCTCACCGCCGAGGTCCGCGCGAAAGTTGAAATCTTCGGAGAAAGGCGTTTTCCTAGGGGTCTAGCGCCCCTGCGCGAAAGGCCTATCTCCCATGCGTAGCCCCCTCTCTCTGGTCCTCCTCGCCCCCCTCGCCCTCGCCCTCGGCGGCTGCCTCAGCCCCGGTCCGGCGCCGATGGACACCGAGTCGGGGAGCTCGACCAGCGACGGCAGCGACTCGACCTCGAGCACGACGATCTCGACGACGACGATGTCGTCGACCACCGGTGAGACCGAGACCGGGCTCACGACGACCGGTGGCGGGGAGTGTGGCGACGGCAAGCTCGACGCCGGCGAGGAGTGCGACGACGGGGACAACAACGCCGACGACGCCGCCTGCACCTCGACCTGCAAGAACGCGACCTGCGGCGACGGCCTGGTCCAGAGCGGCGCCGAGGAGTGCGACGACGGGGCCGAGAACGCCGACACCAAGGCCTGCACCGCGGAGTGCAAGGACAACGTCTGCGGCGACGGCAAGCTCCTCGAGGGCGTCGAGATCTGCGACGACGGGGTGAACGACGGCGCGTACGAGGGGTGCATGCCGAACTGCGCGCAGCTCGGGCCCTACTGCGGCGACGGCTTCCTGCAGGAGGAGCACGAGGAGTGCGACAGCCTCGACCTCACCAGCGGCTGCCTCAGCACCTGCGCGATGGCCAAGAGCTGCCTCGAGATCAAGAACGACACCAACGAGGCGCAGACCGGGATCTACACGATCCAGCCGGAGGGCGTCGAGCCGCTCCAGGCGTGGTGTGAGATGGACGCGGACGGGGGCGGCTACACGCTGATCAAGGTCGGCTCGCAGACCAGCGTCTATGCGCCGGCGGCCGAGGCTGCCTGCGCGGCCTACGGGATGAAGGTCTTCGCCCCGCGGAGCTCCGAGCACCTGGTGGCGACCTACAACTTCGCCACCGCCGAGAACCTCGAGCCCCTGGTCGTGAACACCGTCAAGGCGAGCGTCGAGTACCTCTGGATCATCGGCGTCTACGCGGTGATGCCGGGGATCAGCTGCTTCGAGAAGCCCTTCAACAGCGCCGACTGCCCGGAGTGGCAGGCCAACGACGGCGGCACCTTCTGGATCACCGATCAGGTGGTCGTCGATGAGCCGAAGGTGACCTCCTGCACCAACTGCTCCGCGCTCTACGACTGGAACCCCGATGGCACGCTGATGGACATGGCGGTCGCCAGCAAGGGCGGCTCGTCGAACGTGTTCCTCTGCGACATCGGCGACAAGTAGCCCGAGGCGGCGGACAGCGATCGCCGGGCGCAGGTCCGGCGGGGACGGGCCGAGCGATGGAGACGTCGCTGGGGCTCGCAGCCCCCACTCTCGCACGCGCGCGAAGACGACCGCCAAATGGTTGAAATCGCCACCGATGCGCGATAGTTAGCATCTCCCCGACTGGCCTTACCTCGACTCGAGAAGCGACCCATGACCAAGACCTTCCTCCCCACCGCCATCCTCGCCGCCGCCACGCTGGTCCTCGCCGCCTGTCCTCCCGCCACCGAGGGGACGGTGACTGACACCGCCGGGACCGACACCGATGACACGACGTCGACCTCCGGCCCGTCGACCACCACGGTCTCGACCACGACGACGAGCCCGACGACGACCGCGACGACCGGGATGGAGACCGACACGGGGACCACGACCACCGACTCGGGGTCGACGTCGAAGGCCGATCCGGTCTGCGGCGACGGCAACGTCGACGCCGGCGAGGAGTGCGACAACGGCAACGACAACGCCGACAACGCCGCCTGCACCTCGGCCTGCAAGAACGCGACCTGCGGCGACGGCCTCGTCTTCGACGGCACGGAGACCTGCGACGACGGGACCAACGACGGCTCCTACGGCGGCTGCATGGCCGACTGCTCGGCCTGGGGCCCGCGCTGCGGCGACGGCGAGGTCCAGCTCGAGGAGGGCGAGGAGTGCGACGCCGACGACGTGCTCCTCGGCTGCCTCACGACCTGCAAGCAGGCCGGGAGCTGCCTCGAGATCAAGACCGACAACGACGCGGCCGCCAACGGCGTCTACCTGATCCAGCCCGAGGGCTTCGCGGAGCTCGTCGAGGTCTTCTGTGACATGGACGCGGGCGGCTACACCTACCTCAAGGTCTCGTCGCAGGGCGACGTCAACGCGATGGGAGCCGAGGCCTTCTGCGCCGGCTTCTCGATGACCCTGCTCGCGCCCCGGACCCCGGAGCATGTGCTCTCCGCCTTCACCGCCGCGACCACCGAGAACGTCATGCCCAAGGGCGGCGGCGCGGTGATGGCGGACAAGAACTACATCAGCATCCTCGGGATCTACCCGGTCGAGGCCGGGATGAGCTGCGTCGGCATGCCCTTCAACAGCACCGACTGCCCGGAGTGGCAGGCCAATGACGGCGGGGTCTTCTACATCTCCGACTCGCCGATCTCCGACCAGCCGGCGACCAAGAACTGCGCCGGCTGCTCGATGATCTACGACTGGAACGACGACGGGACCGTCCTCGACTACGCGGCCTTCACCATCCAGGGCGGCGGCAAGTCGGATCTCTACATGTGCACCGTCAACGACCTGGTGCCGTGATCCTGCTGACGTAGCTCGGGGCCTGGCCCCGCGCACGAGGCCCCGCCGAGCAGACGCTCGCGGGGCCTCGCTCGCGAGCGTGGGGGGTCGAGGGGCTCGACCGACCTGCTCTTTCGGTCACTCCGAGATCGGTCACCTCCCGCTCGGCCGGCGAGGTCCCCCTCCGCGCTCGCTCCGACCTCCGGCGATGCCCCGCCAGGAGGCTCGTACGCGGCGCTGCGCCCCCCTGCGGCCGACGCCCGGTCGACCCGGACCCGTCCCGTGAGGTCCAGCGCAGGCGACCGACCCCACCCGGGGCGCAGAAAAATCAACAAAAGGAGATGCGCGGACTCGTCCTCGCCGCGCGCACTTTGTGGTAGGGTGGGCGCCGCCCGAGGAAGACAACGATGCGCTCCACCCTCCGCATGCTCCCCCTGATCGCCCTCTCGATGTCCCTCTTCGCCTGCAACAAGTCGAAGGACGGCGGCCTGGCTCCCTGTGAGAGCGGCTACGTCCTCCAGGAGGCGGAGAAGCGCTGCGTCCTCGAGAGCGTCGTCCAGTACAACAGCTGCGTCGCCGGACGCGGGATCTCGCAGGACACCTCCGATCAGATCGCCGGCCGCCTTGGCCTCCACTTCTACGGCCCGGAGATGGGCCTCACCAGCCAGACCCGCGACAAGGCCAAGGCCTTCGTCACCCTCTACCCCGATCAGTGCAACAACCTGATGGGCGTCTGGGGCTGCTACCAGGAGGCGACCCGCTCCGCCGATCCGTCCACCGAGCCGCTCTGCGGCCAGTAGGGCGCACGGAGCCCCATCCGAGCGGCGCGCGGGCGAAGGCCCGGGCGCCGCTTCGCGTTTTGGCCACCAGAGAGCCGCCAGCATCGCTCCTCGAGGTGAGCGTCGTCGCGGGCGCGGCGACCAGCCGCGCTAGATCAGGACGATCGCTAGCACGCCGATCGCCAGCACCACCACCGTCGAGAGCGCGCCGAAGCGGAGGTACTCGAAGAAGCCGAGCTCGTGGACCTCGCGCGCGCCCTCGGCGACGATGATGTTGGCGACCGAGCCGAGGAGCGTGAGGTTGCCGGCGACGGTCGAGACGAAGCCGAGGAGCACCCAGGGGAGGGGACCGGCGGCGAGCGAGTCGACGTTGGGGCCGAGGATCAGCACCAGCGGGACGTTGGAGACCAGGTTGGCGCCGGCGCTGACGAGCCCGGTGAAGGCCGCGATCCCGGCGGGCGCGTCGAGCTCGCAGGCCGGCCGGAGAGCGACCCAGGCCGCGTCCACCAGGCCGCTCGCGCGGAGGCCTGCGACGACGATGAAGAGCCCGGTGAAGAAGAGGAGGAGCGGCCAGTCGACCCGCGTGAAGACCTCGTGGGGATCACGGCGGTCGCGCAGCATCAGGACGATCACGCCTCCGAGGACCGTGTAGCCGGGGTGGAGGCCGAGGAAGAAGCCGAGGATGATCGCCAGCGTGACCGCGCCCGTCGTCCAGACCTCGCGCCGATCGGCGGCCTCGGGGGGCGGATCCGCGGGCACAACGGCGAGCGTCGGCGGCAGCGTGCGGCCGTAGTAGACGAGGAGGAGGCCGATGTTGACCGCGAGCCCGAGGGCCGCCGCGGGCCCGGCCGCCGCCAGGAACTCGACGAAGCCGAGCCCGCTCATCGCGCCGATGATCATGTTCTGGGGGTTGCCCACCAGGGTCGCGGCCGAGCCGATGTTCGCCGAGGTCGCCAGCGCGAGGAGGAAGGGCGGGTAGGGGAGCCCGCCGCGGCGGCAGAGGGCGACCACCAGCGGGGTCATGAAGAGGCAGACGGTGTCGTTGACCAGGAAGGCCGACAAGACCCCGCTGAGCCCGGCGATCGCCACGAGGAGGCGCCGCGGCGTCGCAAAGCGGCGGAGGAGGAGCTCGGTGAGGCGATCGAAGAGCCCGGCGCGGGCGAGGTAGGCGCTGAGGAGCATCATCCCCAGGAGGAGCGCGAGGGTGTCGTGATCGATCGCGGCGAAGCTCTCCTCGGGGCTCAGCGCGCCGATCGCGACCATCGCCACCGCGCCGAGGAGGGCGCCCGCCGGTCGGCCGATCGGCAGGAGTGCGAGGCGACGCGCGGCGATCAGCGCGTAGGTGACGAGGAAGACGGCGACGATCGCGAGGCGCACGAGCGCGGCGACTCTAGCAGGTCGCGGCGACGGCGCGGAGGCCGGAAGGACAACGTTTATCGACGCATCGGGCCCGCTAGGAGCCCGGCCGGAGGACGATGTCGAGGGTCACCGGATCGCGCTGCTCGCGGAGCCGGAAGCCGCGGCTCTCGTCGTCGACGCAGGCTGTGATCGCCTCGTGTCGCGCCTTCTTGACCTTGCCGAGGATCTTGAGGTCGCTGCGGCGACCTTCCTCAAAGGACATGCGCAGCGTGATCCCGGCGGCCGACAGCGGCCCCTCGACCTCGGGGAGGCAGCGGGTGAGCTGGCGGGCCATCGCCTCGAGGCGCGGCTGATCGCCGCCGGGGAGCGGGAAGGGCTGGGTGATCGACGCGCTCGCCTTCGGCGAGTAGAGGCCGGAGCGGAGCGCGAGGCGGCGGTCCTCGGCGTCCGCCGGCTTGCCCTCGGCGATCGCGTCGACCTTGCGATCGACCGACCAGGCGGCGACGTCGTAGCGACGATCGGGGCCGCCGACCAGCGCCTTGAGGAGATCGAGGAGCTGCTGGAGGAGCACGTCGTCGCCGAGGGTGAGGGTGATCATCCGCTCGCGCGGGTAGGCGCGGTCGAGGGAAGCGAGGAGCTCGCCGAGCTCGCGCTCCCCCTGCGGGCGGGCGGCGAGCCAGCGCCCGTCGATCGCCAGCCGCGGCCCGCGGCCGTCGAGGTGGACGTGGATCCGGGCCTTGCGGAGGGCGTTCGACGCCGGGCCTTGATCGCTCTCGCGGACGATCTCGAGGGGCACGGCGACGATCACGTCGCCGGCCTCGTCACCGACCCGCGGCTCGCGGATCGCGATCTCGACCGTCGACACCCGGGCGCTGAGGAGGGCGAAGAGCGCGGTCCGGAGGGCGGGGGAGGGGAGCATCGGCCGGGCGACGAAGAGGACGACGCCGCGGCCGTCGGAGACCAGCGCGCTCTCGAGCGCGCGCGCGGCCTCGGGGCTGCCGAGGCGGGCGCGGATCTCCTGCGGGCGGCCGGCGTCGATCACCAGCTCCTCGTCGAGGACGATCACCACCGGCGCCAGGCTCTCGGCGCGGCCGACCCCGGCGGGCATCGACGCGACCTCCCAGGTCGGATCGCGGGGCGCCGGCAGGCTGGCGAGCGCGGTCGCCCGAAGCTCGGCGTCGGCGGCCGCCCGCGCCTTGATCACCGGCGCCCAGCGAGGATCGCCGCTGAGGGCGTCGCGCTCGCGCTCGACCATCGCCCAGAGGCTCGCCGGCGGCGGCAGGGCGGGGCGGGCGTGGACCGAGCGCTTGTCGTCGAGGAGGCCCTCGATCGACTCCTCGGCGGCGTAGAGCGAGTGGACCGCGATCTCCGGGCGCTGCCCGGGCGGGGCCGCGACCGCCCCGGCGAGGCAGCCGCGGATGTGATCGTAGAGGCGCCAGTGGGCGTTGTCGGCGATCCGCGGGTGACCGCTGGCGACCAGCTCGCGGTAGGCGGCGGTCTGGATCGAGAGGTCCTCGGCGAGGGTCGGCCGGTGGAGATCGGTGGTCAGGAGGAGGATCGCCGAGGCGACGAAGTCGCGCTGATCCGCGTCGAGGGCGTCGTCGGCCTCGAGCGCGAGGGCGATGTCGAGGAGGCGGGCGATCCCCTCGCGGGTCGCCTCGGGGCCGCGACCCATCGCCGCGCCGCCGAGCCCCTCCCAGAAGCTCTCGCGCGCGCCCTCGTCAGCGCCGAAGCGGGCGGCGTCGAAGAGGTCGAGGAGGCGATCGAGGCGAACGACGCGCTCCGCCGGGGTCGCGCCGGGATCCAGCGTGGGCCCGCTCTGGGCGCCCATGAGCGGCGCGTCGCTGTAGCCGACCGGCGCCCGCGGCTCGCTGGTGGACGGCCCCTGACGATGGGCGCAGGCGCCGAGGTGAAGGGCGCAGAGCGCAGCCCCGAGGCGCAGGAGTCGATGGGTGGCGGACGGGGCGGGCACGAGGGGGGAGGACAGCGGCGTCCGGACGAAGTTCCAAGAGGGGGGATCGGCGGGCCGCAGATCGCATAGCATGGTGCCGGCTCATGCCCCCCGGTGCAATCGCTCGCCTCGCGCCGCCGCCTCCGCGGTCCGAGCCCCCGCGCGAGGGGGCGCGGGTGAGGGGACGCTTGCGGCCGCTCGCGTCGCTCGGCCTGGCGCTGACGATCGGCCTGGCGATCGATCTTGCGCCCCGCCCGGGCCGCGCCGCCGAGGTCCGCGCGCAGACCAAGACGCTCGGCGAGGGCTACATGGTCCGGGTGCCGGGCTCGGCCGATCTCCTGAGCCGGCGCCGCCTGGTCCAGTACGTCAACCTCGGGGTCTACGAGCTCCTGCCGCCGCGGCGCCCGGGCGAGCTCCACCGCAGCCTCGAGGAGGGCCAGCTCCACATCGTCTCGTCGATGCGCCTGCGCAACGACTTCGGGACCTACCTCCGCCAGGGCGACGATCGCTCGGCCCGCACCCTCGAGAGCCTCGACGGTCGCCAGGTCGATCTCCTCTTCGCCTACCTCGAGGGCCAGCGCCTCGGCGGCTTCGTCGATCTCCGGGCGGGCCGCCAATTCGAGATGAGCGGCCTCGACTTCTACGCCTTCGACGGCGCCTGGACCCGCGCCCACCTGCCGGTGCTGCCGCTCGCGGTCGAGGCCTTCGGCGGGATGATGGTCGACGGCTCGCAGCTCTTCGGCTTCCCGACCTTCGAGCTCGACGGGACCAACGGCACGGCCCGCGATCGATCGTTCTCGCCGATGGCCGGGGCCGCGCTCTCCTCGTCGGGGCTCCGCTGGCTCGACGCCCGCCTCGCCTATCGCCGCACCTTCACCCCGTCGGCGCTCAACCGCGGGGCGATCGACGACGACGGGAGCGCGGGCCTGGCGAGCGGCGTCGATCAGGAGCTGGTCTCGCTGAGCGCGGCCGCCCGCCTCGCCGACGGCCGCCTCTCGCCCTACGCGGCGCTCCGCTACAACCTCGGGACCGCCCGCCTCGACGACGTGAGCGCCGGCATTCACATGGCGATGAGCGAGCGCCAGTCGATCCGCGCGCTCTACATCCGGACGATCCCGGCCTTCGACCTCGACTCGATCTTCAACACCTTCACCAACGAGGCCTTCGAGGACGTGCGGGTGGTCCTCGAGTCGCGGCCGAACGCCCGCTGGATCCTGGCGGCGCGCTCGCAGACCCGGCTCTTCCGCGACCAGACGACCTCGGAGCTCGAGACCTTGCCGGCCCGGGCGCTCCGCCTCGGGGTCGGCGGCGGCGTCACCGCGTCCTACCGGATCCGCCGCCTGGGCCTGCGAATGGACGGCTACGGCCTCGGCGGCGAGGGCGGCGTTCGCGCAGGCGGGAGCCTGGAGAGCCGGACGATGGTGGCCTGGAACCGTTTGGCGATCGACGGCAGGATCTACGGGGTCTACTACCGCGACGATCAGAGCGAGGCCCGTCGGGGCTACTCCCTCGCCGTCCAGGGCGGGCTCAACGTCCAGCTCTGGCGCGGGATCCACCTCAACCTCCTCGGCGAGGAGCTGATGACCAACTACTACACCTCGGCGCTCCGGATCCTTGCGAGCCTCAGCGCCGACTGGACGATGCGAGCGGGGCGACGGCGATGAGCGGCGAGCAGGGCAAGGCAGGAGCCGGCGACGGGCGGCGGAGCTGGGGCGGGGCGGCGCTCTCGGCCCTCCTCGGCCTCGCCTTCGCCGCGGGCGCGCTGATCGGCGCCTGCGAGCGGCCTGCGGTCGCCGACGAGCATGAGCTCCCGGGGACGCTCGGGGTCTTCGGGCCGACCCGGCTGGGCTCGGCGGTCTACCCCCGCCAGGAGATCCCGCTCCACTTCAAGCACTCCGCGCACATCGCCGCCAAGATCGCCTGCGAGCGCTGCCACGTCGGCGCCTCCGCCAGCACCAAGGCGGCCGACAACCTCTTCCCGCGGGGCGTGAGCTGCGACGGCTGCCACGGCCAGCAGCACCCGCGGGCCGCCGACGCGATCGCCCAGTGCGAGTACTGCCACAGCCGGGCGAGCGGCGGGCGGGTGAGCGCGACCCTGCAGGCGCCGCGGCCGAACCTCCACTTCAGCCACAAGGCCCACGTCGATCGCGGCTCGACCTGCGAGTCCTGCCACGGCGACATGTCGAAGGTCCGGCTGGCGACGGTGCTCCAGCTCCCGAGCGAGGCGAGCTGTCTCTCGTGCCATGATGGCCTCAAGGCCAGCAACCGCTGCGCGACCTGTCACCCGAGCGAGAGCGGCGGCCGCCTGGTCACCCGCGACTTCGCCGACCGGACCGCGCCGATGCTGGTCCCGCGGGGCCCGAGCGGCTGGGGGGCGGCCCACGACCTCGCCTTCGTCGAGGATCACCGGGGGATCGCCAAGGCCAACCCGAGCCTCTGCGCCCAGTGCCACACCGAGAGCCAGTGCGTCGAGTGCCACGCCGGCGCGGTCCGGCCGATGCGGATCCACGCCGGCGACTACCTGACCACCCACGCCCTCGACGCCCGGGCGGCGACCCAGGACTGCCAGAGCTGCCACCGCGCCCAGAGCGATTGCCTCGCCTGCCACGAGCGCCTCGGCCTCGGCGCGGGTCCGGACCGGACGAGCGGCGTCGGCTCGTCGATGCGCTTCCACCCGCCGGGCTTCTCGGGGCCGCCCGGGCAGCCGCAGAGCCACGCGCAGGCGGCCCAGCGTAACATCAACGCCTGCGCGAGCTGCCACACCGAGGACTCCTGCCTCGCCTGCCACGCGACCACCGGGGTCGCCCGCGCGGGCCTCGGGGTCAACCCGCACGGCGTCGGCTTCGGCGCGTCGGCCCGCTGCCAGGCGCTCGCGGCCCGCAACCACCGGGTCTGTCTCAAGTGCCATGAGCCGGGCGATCCGAACAACGAGTGCCTGCCCTGAGGCGGGGGCAGGTCCGCGGATCCGGAGGCGCCCGCCAAGGGGGACAAGGGGCGCGCTCGCGGCCGCGCCGGCCGGCGGCGCGCCGGGTTGAGGTCGTGCGCCGCCCCGTCAAGCGCGGCCAGCCATCGAGTATGCTAGCCGGCCTTGCTCCTCGCCGTCGCTGATGTGCTCGCGGACCTCGGGGTCATCCTGGCGATCGCCGGGCTTGCGAGCGTGATCTTCCAGCGCCTGCGACAGCCCGCGGTGCTCGGCTACCTCTTCGCCGGGCTCCTCCTCGGCCCCCACGTCCTCACCGGGATCACCGTCGACGTCGAGCTCACCCACTCCCTCTCGGAGCTCGGGGTGATCCTGCTGATGTTCTCGATCGGCCTCGAATTCCGCCTCCGACGCCTCCTCCGGGTCGGCGTGCCGGGCGGGCTGACGGCGCTCATCGAGGTCGGGCTGATGGTCAGCCTCGGCTACGCGGCCGGCCTCGCCTTCGGCTTCTCGGCGATCGAGAGCCTCTTCGTCGGCGGCTGCCTCGGGATCTCGAGCACGATGCTGGTCGCCCGCGCCTTCGCCGAGCAGGAGGTCCGCGCCCCCTTCGTCGAGGTCACCTACGCGATCCTGATCTTCGAGGACATCCTGGCGATCCTCCTCCTGGTCCTCCTGACCGCGGTCGCCTCCGGCCGCGGCCTCGGCCCCACGGAGCTCGCCGGCACCCTCGGCCGCCTCTTCGGCTTCCTCGCGCTCCTCCTCGGCGGCGGCCTCCTGGTGGTCCCGCGCTTCATCCGCTGGGTCGCCAAGATCGCCCGGGCCGAGACCCTGATGGTGGTCGCGGTCGCCCTCTGCTTCGTGATGGCGACGATGGCCGAGGCCGCCGGCTACTCGGTCGCGCTCGGGGCCTTCCTCGCCGGGATCCTGGTCGCCGAGTCCGGCGAATCGCATGCGGTCGACGTCGTGATCGGCCCGCTCCGCGACATCTTCGCGGCGATCTTCTTCATCTCGGTCGGCACCTTCCTCGATCCGGCGCTGGTCCTCGAGCACTGGCCGATGGTCCTGGTCCTGACCGCGCTGGTCCTGGTCGGCAAGACCGGCGGGGTGACGATCGGCTCGTTCCTCGCCGGCAACGGCCTCAAGCGCTCGGTGCGGGCGGGGATGAGCCTCGCGCAGATCGGCGAATTCGCCTTCATCATCGCCGGCCTCGGGGCGAGCAGCGGCGCGACCGGGCCCTTCCTCCTGCCGGTCGCGGTCGCGGTCTCCTGCCTCACGGCCCTGACGACGCCGGCGATGATCCGGGCGTCGGAGCGGGTCGCGGAGGGGATCGATCACCGGCTGCCGCGGCCCCTCCAGACCCTGACCTCCTTCTACGAGGCGTGGATCGAGGCGCTCCGTGAGCGGCCGCCGAGCGCCTCCGAGGGCTCGGCGATCCGCCGCCGCCTCCTCATGCTGGTGCTCGACGCGGCCCTCCTGGTGGTCGTGATCGCCGGCCACGGGCTCCTCGGCGAGCGCCTGGTCGGCGTGATCGCGGCGACGACCGGGCTCGCCGCGGCGAGCGTCACCTGGGGGGTGATCGCGCTCGCGGCCGCGCTCGCGCTCTTCTTCCTGATCGCGGTTCTCCGGCAGGCCGCCCGCCTCGGCGAGACCCTCGCGGCCCGGGTGCTGCCGCCGGTCGGCGGCGAGGGGCCCGACCTCGGGCGGGCGCCGCGGCGGGTCTTCGTCCAGGTCCTCGAGGTGGCGATCGCCCTCGGCCTCGGGCTCCCGCTAGTGGCGATCCTCGGGCCCTTCTTGCCCTTCTCGACCGGCGCGATCGCCCTCGTGGTGATCCTCGGCGGCCTCGTCGCGGCCGCGCGGCGGAGCCTCGGCAATTTCCAGGGGCACGTGCGCGCCGGCACCGAGGTCGTCGTCGAGCTCCTCGCCCGCCAGGTCGAGAGCGCCCCGGAGGCCCCCTCGCAGAGCCTCGACGCCGGGGCGATCCTGCCGGGCTTCCCCGATCTCGAGGTCGTCCTCCTCGCCGAGGCGAGCCCCGCGGTCGGCCAGACGCTCGCGTCGATCAACCTCCGGGCGCTCACCGGGGCGACCGTGATGGCGATCCAGCGGGCAGGGGAGGGGGTGGTGCTGCCGAGCGCGGGCGAGGTGCTCCGCGAGGGGGACGCGCTCGCGCTCGCGGGCGCGCATGCGGCGATCACGACCGCGCGCGCCGTCCTCACCGGGATCCCTGCGGCCGCAGAGCCCGCGGACGCGGCGTCCTCGCGCTAGCGGAGCTGGGTGTAGATCGTCATCAGCTCGACGTCGGTCACGGCGATGAGCCGGTAGTCGAAGCCCGGCTGGATCGGCACCGGCGAGGCCGGCATCAGCTCGACGCGATCGCTGTTGTCGCCGTCGCGGATCTCGAGGACCGCGCGGCCGCCGGTGAGCATCGCCACCATGTCGGTGCGGCCGCGGGTCGAGACGATCACGACCTCGCCGGGGCGCACCCGGAGGATCTTGGCGGTGTAGCCCGGCGCCTCGGCCCAGACCAGCTCGCCGCCGAAGGAGCGGGACTCGAAGGGCGGGCCGTAGTCATCGTCGTCGGCCGAGGCCTCGACGTCAGCCTCCTCGGAGACCAGATCGGACTCGGCCTCGGCCTCGTCCTCGAGCAAATCGTCGGCCTCGTCCTGCGCCTTCATCGCCCGAAGAGTACCAAGAGCCGGGCATCCTCGCCCAGCGGAGAGGGGAGGCCCCTAGCCGCCGCCGCCCGGCTTCTTGACCGGGGGGGGCTCGCCCCCGCCCTCGGCGGGCGCCTCGTCGGCGACGTCCTCGGCCGGCTTGGCGTCCTTGGCCTTGGGCTTCGCCGCGCCGCTCTTGGCGTCCTTTGCCTTGGCGTCCTTGCCTTTGCCCTTGGCCTTGGCGTCCTTGCCCTCGTCCGCCTTCGCCTCGCCCTCGGCCTCGCCCTCGGCCTTCGGCGCCTCGACATACTCGACGGTGTCGGCCGGCGCCTCGCTGCGCTGGCGGGCCTCGAGCGCGCTCTGGGCCCGGCGGGCGATGTCCTGGTCCCAGCGGTCGACCTTGCCGTCGCCGTTGGTGTCGTAGCCGACCCGGTCGATCTTGCCGGCGACGAAGAACGAGAACATGTCGGGGCGGCCGTCGGCGTCGCGGTCGTGATCGATCCGGACCAGCCGCGCCTTGTCGTAGCGCCGCCAGGCGTCGACGAAGCCGTCGTGGTTGAGATCCTGCTCGTCGAGGACGAGGTGGCCGTCCTCGTAGTAGCGCCCGAGGTCGAGGCGGCCGTCGTAGTCGAGGTCGAACTGCTCGCGGACGATCTCACCCCGGCCGCCGTAGTGGATGTAGGCGTCGAGGAGGCCGTCGTGGTTGAAGTCGGCCTGCTTGCAGGTGACCTGGCCGCTCTCGCTCCCGTCGCCGCCGATCGTCAGGGTGATCATGTCGGCCCGCCCGTCGTGGTTGAGATCGACCTGGCTCATCCGCTTGCCGCTCGGATCGCAGCGCGAGGCGTCGATCTCGAGGAGGCGCATCGCTGGCTTCTGGCCGGCGGGCGGCTGGGTCATGGTCGCCAGATCGACCGGCTCGGGCTCGCTCGTCGGCGGCGGCTTGCCGGCCTCCCCCTTCTTCTTGCCCGCGCAGGCCGGGAGCGCGGCCAGGGCCGGGACGAGGAGGGCGACGAGCGCGGCGGGGCGGAGCACCCGGCGACTCTAGCAGGCGGGGGGGCAGACGCCGAGGAGGGGACGATTTGCGCCCGCGTGAAGTGCGCGAAATCACCCCGATCCCGGCGGGCGAGCGGTGCGCGCCGGCCGGGCCGGGGCGCCCGCGGCGGCGGACCGGAGCCTCGCCCGCGGCCGCCGAGGTCCGGGCGCGCCGACCTTCGGCAAGGCGCCGCGCATGTGGTAGGCATTCGCGCCAGCGCCGGGCCCCGGCGCGCCCCCTCGACCGATTCATTCGCATGAGCCAGCCCTCCAAGACCGTCGGGCCGACGCCGCAGTCGAACATCCGCTCGTTCTGCATCATCGCCCACATTGATCACGGCAAGAGCACCCTCGCCGATCGCCTGATGGAGGAGACCGGCCTCCTCGGCGAGCGCGACAAGACCGCGCAGTACCTCGACCGGATGGACATCGAGCGCGAGCGCGGGATCACGATCAAGGCCCAGGCCGTGCGGATGACCTACCGCCGCGACGGGGTCGACTACGAGCTCAACCTGATCGACACCCCCGGACACGTCGACTTCGGCTACGAGGTCTCGCGCTCGCTCGCCGCCTGCGAGGGGGCGCTCCTGGTCGTCGACGCGACCCAGGGGGTCGAGGCCCAGACCCTCGCCAACGTCTACATGGCGCTCGACGCCAACCTCGAGATCATCCCGGTGATCAACAAGATCGACCTGCCGAGCGCCGACGTGCTCCGGGTCTGCGAGCAGATCGAGGAGGCGATCGGCCTCGACACCACCGACGCCCTCAGCGTCTCGGCGAAGAGCGGGCTCGGCGTGCCGGCGCTCCTCGACGCGATCGTCGATCGGGTGCCGGCGCCCAAGGGCGACCGCGAGGCGCCGCTGCGGGCGCTCATCGTCGACTCCTGGTGGGACTCCTACAAGGGCGTGATCTCGATCGTCCGGGTGGTCGACGGCCGGATGAAGATCGGCGATCGGGTGAAGATGATGGCGACCGGTCGCCGCTACGACGTGATTGACGTCGGCGCCTTCGCCCCCGACGCGGTCTCCTTCGGCGAGCTCGCGGCGGGCGAGGTCGGCTACATGGTCCTCAACGTCAAGGAGGTCTCGGACTCCAAGGTCGGCGACACGGTCGCGCCGGCCGACGTCGAGGTCGATCGACTCCCGGGCTTCAAGGTCGTCCAGCCGATGGTCTTCGCCGGCGTCTTCCCGACCGACAACGCCGACTACGCCAACCTCCGCGACGCGCTCTCGAAGCTCACCCTCAACGACGCGAGCCTGACCTGGGAGGCCGAGACCTCGGCGGCGCTCGGCTTCGGCTTCCGCCTCGGCTTCCTCGGCCTCCTCCACATGGAGATCATCCAGGAGCGCCTCGAGCGGGAGTACGACCTCGACATCATCACCACCGCGCCGAGCGTGAAGTACCAGGTCCACCACAAGGACGGGACCATGGTGGTGATCGACAACCCGGCGAAGATGCCCGATCCCGGCGGCTTCGACTTCATCGAGGAGCCGATGGTCACCGCCCGGATCCAGCTCCCGGAGGAGTTCCTCGGGGCGGTGATGAAGCTCTGCCAGGATCGCCGGGGGATCCAGACCGACCTCAAGTACCCGAGCCCGCAGCGGGTCTACGTCACCTACCAGATGCCGCTCGGCGAGATCGTCTTCGGCTTCTACGACCACCTCAAGAGCATCTCGCGCGGCTACGCGAGCCTCGACTACGAGATGGCCGGCTACGAGCGCGCCGACCTCGTCCGCGTCGACCTCCTGGTCAACGGCGAGCGCGTCGACGCGCTCTCGCTGATCACCCACCGGGCCAACTCCTTCAACCGCGGCCGGGACCTCTGCATCAAGATGAAGGAGGAGATCCCGCAGCAGCAGTTCGAGGTGGCGATCCAGGCGGCGATCGGCTCGAAGGTGATCGCCCGCACCAACGTCAAGGCGCTGCGCAAGAACGTCCTCGCCAAGTGCTACGGCGGCGACATCAGCCGCAAGCGCAAGCTCCTCGAGAAACAGAAGCGCGGGAAGAAGCGTCTCAAGGCGGTCGGCAACGTCGAGATCCCGCAGACCGCGTTCCATGCGATCCTCAAGCTCGACTAGGCCCGGGGAGCGGGGCCGGCGCGGACGAGACCAGGCAGGCAGGTAGGAGTGGCCGAAGAGGTGAAGGCGAAGCCGCCCGCGGGCGACAAGGGCGAGAAGGAGCGGGGGCCTCGCAACCCCCGCCAGGTCCGCGCGGCCGCGACGATCCTCGTCAAGGAGGGGCGCCGGATCCTCAAGAAGCACGCCGGCCGGATCGCCCGTGAGCCGGTGGAGGCGATCCGCTCGACCCTGGCGGAGGTCGAGCGGAGCCGCGCCGCCCGCGACTGGGGCGCGCTCGAGCGCTCGACCGAGGAGCTCGACGAGCTCCTCCACACCCACGCCTCCTTCGCCCGCAAGAGCGCGCTCCGGGAGACCTTCGAGAACGTCGCGGTCGCCGTCCTGGTCGCCCTGGGGCTCCGCTCCTGCGTCTACGAGCCCTTCAAGATCCCGAGCGGATCGATGATGCCGACCCTGCGGTCCGGCGATCACATCTTCGTCAACAAGTTCGTCTACGGGATCCAGATCCCCTTCACCAACACGGTGGTCGGCGAGAGCCTCGGCGAGATAAGGCGGGGCGACGTGGTCGTCTTCCGCTACCCGATCGACGAGAGCGAGGACTTCATCAAGCGGGTGATCGGCCTCCCCGGCGACACGATCCGGGTCGACGGCGACGCGGTGTCGATCCGCAGGGCAGGGGAGGAGAGCTTCGAAGTCCTCGAGCGCCGGCAGATCAGTGAGCCCTGCCGCGACGAGGGCGGCGAGCGCCTGGTCAGCGGCTGCGCGCTCTACGAGGAGACCCTCGACGGCCGGACCTACGTCGTCCGCTACCTCGGCGGCGACGCCCGCCTCGGGATCCAGCGGCGGAAGGGGGAGTGGCAGGTCCCCGAGGGCCGCCTCCTGGTGATGGGCGACAACCGCAACCAGAGCCACGACAGCCTGGTCTGGACGCGGACGGTCGAGGCGGTCAACGCCGACGGGCTCCTGACGATCAAGGACCTCCGCGACCTCACCGGCGAGCGCCTCTTCTCGCTCGCGCGGCCCGACGATCCGAGCCGCCAGGATCCGAAGATCGACCACGTCGTCTACAAGGCGGATCACCGGTCGCCGCCGCACGATCTCGAGCTCGAGGTCTGGCGCCAGCCCTCGCTCGGGGCGTCGGCGATCTACGCGGCCGCGGTCGCGGCGATGAAGGATCAGGATCCGCGCGAGACCTCGTTCACCGCGATCGTCGACGCGTCGCCGCTCCACGCGCCCGGCGGCAAGCGGGCGCGGGCGCGCGAGCGGCTGATCCGCCAGGACGAGTCGATCACGGCGATGACCCTCGGCCGCGACGCCGTCGCCTTCACCGCGGCCCTCCACCTCGGCGAGGCCGACGCGACGATCCGCCTGCGCTGCGGGGTCGCGGCCTGCCGCGACGAGGTCGAGGTGATCGAGCGCCTGGCGACGATCCTCGCGGCCTTCGAACACAACCGCGATCAGGACGCGCGCCAGCTCCTCGAGGGCGACCGCGCGCTCCGCTACTCGCAGCACTGGACCAGCCGGAGCCCCGAGCGCTTCGTCGATCGGACCTTCCGGAGCCCGACCTCGAAGGGCGACGACGACGTCGCCGCGAGCGTCCGCCTCCGGGTCTGGCGGCAGCCGGACGAGGGCGAGGCGATGGTCCGCGAGGCCGCGCTCATCGCCCTGGCGGGCGGCCCGGAGGCGGCCGCGGCGGCCCCGGATCTGGGCGCCGACGCCTGGCTGAGCAGCGACGACAAGCGGGTCGCGATCGTCTCGGTCGATCCCAGCGGGGTCGTCTTCGTCTTCGAGTGCGGCCGCCAGCTCTGCCGCCAGGACTCGTACGCGCTCGGCTTGGCGGGGCTCATCAACGACCGGGTGCCGGCGGCGGCCCGCGATCGCCGGGCGCTCGGCGAGCTCCTGGCCGCCAGCGATCTCGGCGATGGCTGGACCGAGGACGATCCGCCGCCGCCGCCGACGCGCTACGAGTACGACCGGATCCGCCTCGAGGGGACCGAGCGCTCGCTGCCGTACAGCGTCGCGATCTGGATCTGGCTGCGTCCCGAGGACGGCCTCGCGGCCGCGAGCAGGCGGCTCGCGGACGCGGTCCAGGGGGCCGAGCCCGATGACGCGATCGCCAGCGGCGGGTACGTCGGCGAGAGCGTCGAGTCGTACACGATGATCTTCGGGATCCCGAGCACCGACGCGCTGATCCAGATCGAGTGCCGCAAGGGGCTCTGTCCGACCCGCGACGCCGCGTCCGCGATCGCCCGGCGGGTCGCCGAGAAGGCGCTCGACCGCGACACCTTCATCGACCCCGCGGCCGAGCGACCGAGCCCCTTCGTCCCGCGTGGGAACGTGAAGGGGCGCGCCGATCGGATCTGGCTGCCGCTTCGGCGCTTCTGGTTGCCGATCCGCTAGGCCGGAGCGCGCCAGGCGCGAGCGACCCCCAGCCCGCGCCATCCAAACGACCGATAATGTATGTTATGTAAAGTTGCGGGTATCTGAGGAAATCTGGGCCTAGAGGCCCGTCTCGATGCCGGGCGGCCCTGGCGCGCGAACTTCGCACAGGCAGAGCCGCCGCCGCCGCGAGGAACGAGGAACTACCGACGCCGGCGCCTCAAGGTCAGGAGCACCGGCACCAGCAGGAGCGCCGCGCCCCCGTCGCCGTCGCCGGCGCTCCGACAGCCGCAGCCGCCCTCGTCGACGCTCCCGAACCCCGGCGGCAGCGCCGGCATGCCGGCCCCAGTCCCGCCGCTCGATCCCGCCGACGTGTCGCCATCGCCGCTCGTTCCGCCCGAGCCGCTCGCGCTCGCCGACGCCGACGACCCGTCGCTGTCCTGGCCGCCCGTACCGGTCCCAGTCCCGCCCGGCAGCGCCCCACAGAGCGCGCTCTGATCCCCGTCGTCACAGAACGGATCGTCGATCAGGTAGATCCACGGACCTGACCCTTTGACCATAAACGGCGCGTCACGGAGCGGCGGCCCCTCGGCGAGCGCGTCGACGGTCGCCGCCGGCCAGAGCTCGGCGGCCTCGAGATCAAGCCCCCAGCGGCCCGCGACCTCGGCGCTCGGGATCGCCCGCCGATGCTCGCCGTCGACCAGCCAGACCTCGGTCGAGCCGTCGTCGGCGCGGGCCAGGATCGGCTGCATCGCCAGATCCTCGCCGACCGGGATCACGGCGATCGCCGCGTCGCCGGGCTTCGCCAGGTCCCAGAAGGTCGAGAGCTTCCAGGCCGCGATCACCTCCGGGGTCGGGATCAGCCGGCGCACGCCCTCCGGGAGCGGCGGCGGCGGGCAGCGGAAGCTCGCGGGCGACGCGTCGATCTCCTCGGCCGGGCCGTTGCCGTCGTCGGCGGCGAAGACGTGGAGCGTGTGGTCGAGATCGTCGCGCAGGCTCATCGGCATCTCGACCGCGAAGCCGTGGGCGCACGAGCCGAGCGGCTCGCAGAGATCGTCGCGGTAGAGGTCGGCCGTGACCTCGACGCCGACGTTCTCCGGATCGCTGGGGAGGCCGTCGAAGTAGAGCGCCGCCTTGATCGACATCTCCGGCTCGTCGGGATCCTGGGCCCAGCCGAGGAGCACCTCGCAGCTCGCCTCCTCGAGCGCCCCCTGGGGCGGCTTGCCGCCGAGGCCCATCAGGATCTTGTAGGACTCGACCAGCGACATGTACGGAGGGACATAGACGAAGCCGTAGCCGGCGACGTCCATCTTGAGGTTGAAGTGGCTGTGGAGGCTGGTCGCGGTCCCGCCGAAGTGGTTCGACACCTTGTCGACGTGGGCGCCCATCGCCACCGCCTGGCCGAGCTTGACCGCGGTCTGCTCGCCGTGGAGGTAGTCGTAGCGGATCCCGTCCTTGCCGTTGATGTAGGTCGCGTACTCGTCGGGGCTCTCGGGGATGTTGGTGACCGTCCCGTCGTGGGCGACGACCGTCCAGTGGACCCCCTTCTCGCAGGTCGAGGCCCGGATGTCCTGGCCCTGGTGGCCGATCCCGGCCGGGCAGAGCGGCATGTCCCAGCTCCGCTTCTCGCAGTAGTTGTCGTGCCAGGGGTACGAGAAGTTCCCAGGATCGCACTGCGAGCCCTTGGGGCCGTAGTAGCCGCCGATCCCGTAGACCTGCGAGCCCGGGTAGGCCGGGCCGTTCTCGATCGGGAAGCGCATCCCCGGCGAGTAGACCTTCTCGTCCTTGCGGCCCTCGCCGGAGCCCGCGACCAGCTCACCCGGCGGCGAGTAGAAGGGCTCGGCGGCCGCGGCCACCGACGGAGCGAGGAGCGCCAGCGCGGCGACCAGGGTCGATGGTTGAACCTGTCTCATCGGCCACCTCCAACGCTCGCCGGGCGGGGCAAGATCGCCAGGTCGTCGAGGAGCGCGACGAAGCCGGCGTCGCCGCTGCACTCGGGCGCCGCCGCGTCGCCGCACTCGAGATCGGCGGTGTAGGCGGTCCCGTTCTCGATCCAGGAGGCGCTGCGGATCCCCTCGTTCTCGGTGACCAGGCCGTCGACCCCGCGGATCCGCTGGTTGCCGGGGCCGCGCGGCGGCAGCTCGGGGTGATGGCGGGCGATCCGCGAGGCTTGGAGGATCACCTTGCTCCGCTGGTGACGCGCCCGGAGCGAGTGCCCGTGCTCGCCGAGATCGATGAGCCGGAGACCCGCGAGCCAGGGGCCGGTCGGCACGAGCACCGGGGCCGTCGCCCGCTCGGCGACCCGCCGCGAGTCCGCGTCGAGCATGTCGAGGGTGACCCGGGGATCGCCACCTGTGTCCGGCCAGCGCGGGACCCGCTCGATCCGCTCGCCGCCGAGGACGATCCCGCGCTGGAGCGGACCGACGTAGCCGGGCTCTGACGGCGCGTCGACGCCTCGATGATCGGTGGCGAGGACGTCGGCCTCGGCGCGCCCGCATCCGAGGGGGACGCAGGCGCCGAGGGCCGTCGAGACGAGCGCGAGGATGATCGGCCGCACAGGTAGAGGGTTTGCGCGCGATTGCGCGCTGTCAAGGCGAAATCGCTCGCCCTCCAGCGTCCCCCATCGATCTCGGGTCCCCTGCCCGAGGTGCCGTTTCCCGGCCCCCCTGCCCCACCTCCGTCGTTCGGCTTGCGCGAGCCTCGATCCCGGCAGTACAACTCCGGCGCGCTCGCATAGCTCAGGTGGATAGAGCGACGGTTTCCTAAACCGTAGGCCGCAGGTTCGAGCCCTGCTGTGAGCATCCCCGGCGCCCGCTCAGAACGCGCCGACGAGGCCGAGGCCAGCGCCCACGGGCGCGACCTCGAGCTTCGCGCTGCGCTTCGCCGGAGCTCGGCGCCGCTGGCCGAGGAGGCCGACCAGCGCGCCGCCCGCGAGGCCAGCGCCCAGCCCGAGCATGAAGCCGCCGCCCGCGTGGAGGCTGGCCCCGTTCGACGCGCCGAGCTCGTCGTAGCGCTGAGCCCAGGAGGTCCAGCCGGCGGTGGTCGAGGGCAGCGGCGGACCGGCTGCGCTGAGTCGATCGGCGATCGCCAGGCTGACGACACCCAGGACGGCGAGGCTCGAGCCGGCCGCGATCTCGCCGATCCAGGCGAGGCGGCGGCTCCGTCGGTCGCGGATCAGCCCGGTGAGGCCAGCCGCCGCCGCGCCGCCGCCCGCGCCCGCGAGCGCGATCCCCCAGGTCCTCGTGTTGAGCGCCCGGAAGAGGCGCTCGCCGCAGAGCGCCGCGCTCTCGGAGCACTCCCCGTGGAGGGTCCGGTCCGCGCGACGTGCGCCGACGATCGTGAAGCCGACGCCGACCGCCGCGACCCCGCTCCCGGCGACGCCCAGGCCCACGAGGAGCGGACGGGGCACCGCCTCCTCCGCGGGCCTCGGGGGTGCCGCGACGTGGAGCTCGACCGGCGCGCCCGGGCGGAGCGTCACGGTCTCGCGGAACGCGACGTCACCGCGGACCGCGACGACCTGCCAGGTCCCGGGATCGAGCTCGACCGCGGCCTCGCCCCCTCCTTCGACGAGGGTCGGGAGGAGCGGGAGCGGCGGTCGCAGATCCGACGCGAGCGAGGGCATGTGCTCGACCCCCAGCCCGACCCCGTTGGCGTCGCCGTCGATGATGATCCGCACGCTCACCAGGTGTCCGCGGGCCTCGGCGAGCTGCCCTCGGACGTCGGCTCGAGCGTCGGCGGCGAGCTGCTCCGACGTGAGGTAGCGTTCGAGGTAGACGGCCGCATGCGCGAAGTGGCCGAGCGCGAGCCGGCTCATCGCGGCATTGTAGAGGTCTCGCGGGTCGCCGAAGTCGTCCCAGAGGACCTCGAACTCGCGGGCCGCCTCGCCGTGGCGACCCGCCCGGAGGAGCCGGAACGCGGCCTCCTCGCGATCCTTGCGTGCTCCGCGGACGCGGGTCCCGCTCTCGCCTCGTGTGGACAGCACCTCCGCCCCGGGGTCTGCGGGCCCCACCACCTGGACCGGCTCTCCCAACGCGCTCACGAAGCAGACAAGAGGTAGGCTGATCACGTCGGCGAGCCCGGCCAGGATTCCACCCGGCGATGTGGGATGGTAATCAACCGAGCGATCGCTGCCAAGGAGAGCCCCCGCCCACCGTGCCCGCGCCATGACGCCTCCGATTGATCGCTGCGCCGCCGCGGACACGCCCCCTGGGGTCCCGAGGCGCCCCGCGGCCGGCTCCCCTCGCCCGATCCCCTACCCTTGAATTTCCCCCTCTGGAGCACTTCATGCGTAGCCTCGCCTTCTCCCTGAGCGTCTCCCTCCTCGTCCTCGCCGCTTGCCCGCCGCCCTCGTCGATGGACACCGAGAGCGACTCGTCGTCGTCGTCGTCGTCCACCGATCCCTCGAGCACCGGGATCACCACCTCGACCGTGACGTCGACGACCACCGCGACCCACTCGACCACGCAGACCACGACCTCGGACTCGTCGACCACCGACTCGTCGACGACGACCGACGGCGACGCCTGCGACTACAACCTGATGTGTGAGGGCGACGAGGATCAGCTCAGCTGCCTCCACGACTGCGGCACCTGCAACTCCGACAGCACCTGCGACAACGCGACCGAGACCCCCTACTCCTGCCCCGACGACTGCGACGCGTCCTCCTGCGACAACGACGGGATCGTCGACGCGCTCAGCGAGCAGTGCGACGACGGCAACCAGAACGACGACGACAGCTGCACCAACGCCTGCGCCTTCAACGTCTGCGGCGACGGCCACCTCTTCCTGGACGGGGGCGAGGAGTGCGACGACGGCAACGTGGTCAGCGGCGACGGCTGCTCGGCGACCTGCGTGACCGAGCGGCGGACCGTGTTCGTCACCAGCGCCGAGTACAAGGGCAACCTCGGGGGGACCATGGGCGGCCTCAGCGGCCTCGATCTCGCCGACAGCCTCTGCCAGAAGCTCGCCGCCTCGGCCGGCCGCAGCGGGACCTACATGGCCTGGCTCTCCGACGCCAACAAGAGCCCGTCGTCGCGCTTCGGGCTCGACGACGCGTTTGGCGGGATCTTTGAGCTCACGGACGGGACGACGGTCGCCTCGGGGTGGACCGATCTCACCGACGGGAGCATCAGCCACGCGATCGACATGGACGAGAACGGGAACGTCGTCGACTCGTCCGCGGTCTGGTCCAACACCAAGGTCAACGGCGCGGCCAAGGGCTCCAACCACTGCTCGGGCTGGACCTCCAACGCCCTCGACGTTGACGGCGCCTACGGAGGGACGAGCTCGGCGAGCATGGGCTGGACCGACACCGGCAAGGTCACCTCGTGCTCGGGCTCGGCCCGCCTCTACTGCTTCCAGGTGGGCTAGCGCAGACGTCTACGGACGCTCGGGGCGGGCTGGGGCGACCCAGACCCGCCCTTCGCATTTCTGTTCGTTGCGTATTCAGGGAAACAATTTGTTCTGACAGTGAACGCATTGCCCCCCAATTTCGTGAGGTCATCACCGGCAGCCGCATGTGCAAGCTGACACCGCTTGATGATCGGACGTACCTGACCGAACATCGGTCCATCGAGCGATGATGACCTCCACACGCCACCGCAGGCGTGCCGGAGGACCGCTGAGAGCTGGGCGAATGCATATGCAACGCAGGACGCTACCCCCCGGAACCTCGCCACGGCTGGCGCTCGGACTCGTCCTCGCCGCCGCGGCCTGCACACCGCGCGACTTCGACGACACGACGTCGACTGTCCTTACGGACAGCGACTCGACGACGACGACCAGCACCTCCACCGGCCCCACGTCGCTCGGGACGACGACGTCGACGGTGACGACGGCCGACGCCTCCGGCACCGACGCGAGCTCGTCGACGACCGGGAGCGACACCGAGGGGACCTCGTCGTCGACCACCGGCGATCTCCCTCCCTGTGATCACGATCTGATGTGCGACGTCGACGAGGACGCGACGGGCTGCCTCCACGACTGTGGCGGCTGCGAGCCCGACGGCGTCTGCGATGCCGCCGCCGAGACCCCCTTCTCGTGCCCGGTCGACTGCGACGCCTCCGCCTGCAATCACGACGGGCTGGTCGACGCCCTCAGCGAGCAGTGCGACGACGGCAACGACGCCAACGACGACGCTTGCACCGACACCTGCAGCCACAACGTGTGCGGCGATGGCTTCCTCTTCGCTGGCGCCGAGGAGTGCGACGACGGGAACGCGGACGACGGCGACGGGTGCTCGAGCAAGTGCGTCCGCGATCACCGGGTGGTCTTCGTCACCAGCGCCGAGTACAAGGGCAACCTCCTGCCGGCGATCGACAACCTCAGCGGCCTCGCGCTCGCCGACGCCCACTGTCAGCAACTCGCCGACGCCGGGGACCTCCCCGGGGGCTACATGGCCTGGCTGAGCACGGGGGTGAGCGCGCCGAGCGAGCGCTTCAACGTGATGGCCGGCTTCGCGGGTCGATATGAGCTGCTCGACGGCACCGCGGTCGCCGAGAGCTGGGACGACTTCACAGGCGCGACCCTCCTCCACGCGATCGATCGCGACGAGCAGGGCGCTCAGGTCTCGTCGCTGGTCTGGACCAACACCGCGACCAACGGCAATTCGAAGGGCTCCTTCGACTGCGACGGGTGGAGCTCCTCCGACGTCTCCAGCAAGGGCGGCTACGGCTCCTCGCAGTACGCCAACAAGCAGTGGACCGACGTGGACGTCGGCCCCTGCGGCTTCTCGGCCCGCCTCTACTGCGTCCAGGTGACCGAGTAGACGTCGGCGCGTGCCGCCAGACGGGCGCCAGATTCGCTGGCGCGCTGGTCTCGCAGAGAAGCCCCTGCCCGGGCTCAGGCCAGATTCACCAGGATCGCGTCGCCCTCGCGGCTCGCGGGGTAGCGATCGAGGGGAGCGCCGGCGGGGCCCTTGAGCACCTCGCCGGCGAGCGAGAAGCGGGATCCGTGGCAGGGGCAGGCGAGCTCGCTTGACGCCTCGTCGAGCTTCACGCCGCAGCCGAGGTGCGTGCACTTCAGGGAGAGGGCGACGTAGACCCCCTCGCTCTCCTGGCGAACCAGGATCGGCTTGCCCTTGCCGTCCGCGCGGACGACCGCGTTGCCGCCGACCTCGCCGAGGGCCGGGAAGTCCGCGAGCGTGAGGTGGAGGACGCCGCCCTCGCTGGAGACGTCGCGGAGCCCCTCGATCTTGCCGCCGCAGCCGACCGCGAGCGCGCCGAGGCCCCAGGAGCCGAGGACGAGGAGCTCACGTCGACCCAGTCGATCTTCGTGCCGTGCCATGTCCCCTTCGTACACCCGAGGCCCGAGCGCGGTCCACAACGCTGACATCGAGGGCACGCGGAGCCGAGACGCCGAGACCCCGCAGCCGAAGCTCGGGGTCTCGTCGGGGAGGACCGGGCGGAGCGGACGCTAGCGCTTGGTCACGGCGTTGTTGTGGCAGACCGCCGCCTTGCTCGAGCACCCCTGCTGACAGACCTCGAGGTTGGTCTCGCAGGTGAGCTGACAGGTCGCCTTGTCGGTCGCGCGGACGCCAGCCGCGTTGCACGAGCGGACACACGAGGTGTTCTGGGTGCTGCAGCTCTCGTTGCAGGCCGTCGCCTCGGGGCACGCCGGAGCTGGCTTGGGGGCGGCGCTCAGGGTGGTGTTCATCGACGGCGCGGGCGGCGAGGTCCCGGTCGCGCCGGGCTGGCTGCCGGGCTGGCCGGGCTGGGGGCCCGCGTACCACGACGCCTGGGTCGACGCCGGCGGGCTCGCCGGGTACTGGTAGCCGGCGCCGCCCGAGCTGGTGACGCCCGCCGACGACTCGATGATCGCCCGCCGGGCGTCCGCCCCGCCTCCGTAATAGATCGTCCCCTGCGGGAGCGTGTCGGCGAGGTTCGAGCAGTTGAGCTTGCAGGTCTCGAGGTCGGTCGCGTTGCGGTACGAGGTGCGCTTGCACTCGGCCTGGCACGAATTGATCGCGGCCTGGACCTGGGCCTGCGCCGCGGGGTTGGGCGCCGGCGCCGGCCGGGCCTGGGCCTGGGGCGAGTAGACGAGCGGACCGCCGGCGCTCGCCTGGCCGGTGGGGACGTAGCCCTGGGGAGCGCCGACCGCCGTCGGCGCAGCGCCCGGGGCGTTGACCACGGCCGCCGTCCGGGCCGCCTCCTCCGCCTGCGCCTTGCAGTTGAGCTTGCAGGTCGCGCGATCGGTCGGACTCGCCTCGGCGTTGCAGCGCGACTCGCAAAGGACCTGATCGTTGCTCGTCCAGGTGGGCGGAGTCGCGCTCGGGGACGGAGATGGCGACGGCGACGGGGCGGCCACGTTCGAGGTCGCCGAGGGCGTCGGTGCAGGGGTCGGCGACGGCTGGGTCTCGTACTGGTAGCGGCACTCGAGCTTGCACGTCGCGCGGTCGTCGGCCCGCATCGAGCCCTGGTTGCATGCGCTCACGCATGCCGTGAGCTGGGCGTCGCCGGACGGCGGCGCGGCGCTCAACTCCGGGGACCAGAGCCCTGCGATGCCTGCGAGGAGCGTTCCGAGCCAGATCTTGTGCATACAGCCAACTCCTGTGGGTGTGAGGATTACACGTTAGCAGAGGTCTCGACGCTCGCAAATAATACATCGCCCCGAAAGCCGCGAATTTTCGCGCCTGGGGCCGAAAAAATCGCCGCCGCCGGATGGGCGACGCGCGACCGTCGACGGGCCTGAACACGTCGGGGTTCGCGCGCATTCGCCCCCTGCGATATCCTGCGCGGGATGGCGCCGCGGATCCGAGGGGTCGGGGAGACGGTCGCGCGCGAGCGCACCGGAGGCGCGGCGGAGCCCCCGGGCGGTCGCGCGCTCGCTCTCACCGCCACGTCCGCGGGCCTCGGCGTGCTCCCGTCGCCGCGCTCGCCCGGGCTCTCCCCCCTCCGCGCGCGGGTCCCAGTGTACATGTTCTCAGAGACATGTCTCTCCGAGCTCCCGGTAGCCGGCCGCCGTCGACGCTGGCGCGCCCTCCCCCACCCCGACGCCCGCGGGGTCGCGCGATGAGCACGGAGCAGCGCTCGATGCCGGGCGCGGCCCTGCGGATCGTCGCCGACGTCGCCCGCTTCCGCCTCCGGCGCCTCGAGATGGCCAACCTCGGCGGAGCGGCCGCGGTCGCCGTCGTCGCCGGCCTCCCGCCCCTCGAGATCGCCGGGCGCCTCCTCTTCGGCGCGCTCCTCAACCTCCTCGTCTACCTCAACAACGACTACCTCGACGTCGACGCCGACCTCGCCTCGACCACCCGCGAGCGGGCGATGACCGCCTTCCTCGCCGCCCATCGTCCGGCCGCGGTCGCGGCTCAGCTCGCGCTCCTCGGCCTCCTCCTGGCGATCGCGCTCCTCTGGGAGCCGGTGCTCCTCCTCCCCCTGATCGCCGGCGGCGGCCTCTGCTGGGCCTACTCGGCCCGCCTCAAGCGGATCCCGGGGCTCGATCTCGCGGCGATGATCGCCTGGGGGATGGCGATGTCGGCGGTCGGCGCCCCCCTCGACGATCCCCTGGCCTGGGCGCTGGTGATCCAGCTCGGCCTCTTCTCCGGCGTCTTTGAGAGCATCCAGGTGCTCCGCGATCGGCCCGAGGACGCCGAGGTCGGCGTGCGGACGACGGCCGTCGCCCTCGGCGAGCTCGGCAGCCGCCGCTTGATCCGGATCATGCTCCTCCTGAGCGGCGTCTACGCCTCCTTCGTGCTGGTCGGGCCGATCGGGCTCCTGCCGGCGCTCGGCCTCCTCCTGCCGATCGATCGGGCCACGATCCCCGCCTACTGGACGCGGGTGCGCCTCCTCCTCGGCGTCACGCTCCTCGTCGAGGTCGCCTACGTCGCGCTCGCGGGCCGGAGCGCCGGGCTCTGGCTGGCGATCGAGGGCGGCCGGATCACCTGAGCCGCGGGCACCCCGAGGGGCCCCGCCGGCCGACCCGCGGCGCGGCGGGCGATGAGCCCGGCAGGACTCGAACCTGCGACCAACGGATTAAAAGTCCGTCGCTCTACCAACTGAGCTACGAGCCCTTGCCCCGCCGACCCGGTGACCCCAACGGGATTCGAACCCGTGTTGGCGGCGTGAAAGGCCGCTGTCCTAGGCCTCTAGACGATGGGGTCAAAGTGGGCCGGGCGGGGAGGAGCCTTCTACCCCATGCGGCGGGGCGCCGCAAGGACCCGCCGCGCGCTGCGGCCCACGTGGTCCGCGTCCGCCGATCGTCGCTTGGCCGCGCGGCCGGCAGATCCTTCCCTCTCCTCCGCCGGCGTCTCCGCGATCGCGCATCGCGGAGGCCGCTAGTCGCGGACCGGTCGGACGATCAGCGACGCGAAGCTCGCCCGGAAGAGCTGCTCGACCTTCGGGAAGTCGTCGGGCGCGGCCTCGAGGAGCGCCCAGTAGAACCACCCGCGATCGCGGCGGATCAGCACCAGGCCCTTGAGCGGAGGCTCTCCCCGGGAGCCCGCCCCCGCCTCGTAGGAGGTGATCGTCGTCTCGCCCTGGGTCTGATCGGGACCCATGGTGAGCGCGTCTGGATCGAGGCCGCGGAGCATCAGGACGTGCTTGCGGACGAGCGGCACCGCCGATGACGAGCGGAGGAAGCCGACCGCCTCGAAGGGGACCGGGACACCGCAGGAGCTCATCTGGCCGCCGCTCGACGAGCGCGCGAAGAAGGGGTTCTGCTCGACGAGCTCGGTCCCCTTCGGCATCCGCATCAAGAAGCGGCCGCCGAAGAAGGCGGTCGGCTGATCGTCGAGCGCCGGCTCGCAGGGGGGCGGCGCCGGCTCGCTCGGAGCCGCAGCCTCCCCGCCCCCGCCGCCAGCCTGGCTCGCGGCGCCGCCGGCCGGGACCCCGCCCGGACCACCGCCCGAGGACGCCGCGCCGCCGCTCGCCGGCGGGTTCGCCCCGGCCGGCCGATCACAGGCGACGCCCGCGCTGATGAAGAGACCGACAACCAAGAGCAGCGCCGGGAACAACGCGTGGATCTGGTGCACTCTCATGCTTCACTCCTCCTCGTCGTCCCCGGCGACCGCCGGATGTCGTCGCTGACGACTACTTCTTGCTGCGCAGGATCAGCATCCGCTTGGCGGACTCGGCGTAGGTCGCCTTGATCGCCGGCCAGGCGTTGGGGTGGGCCTCGTAGATCGCCCAGTAGTGGATGCCCTCGGCCTCCTTGAGCGCCACCAGGCCCTTGACCGGCGGCTCGCCCTTCGGGCCCTCGCCGACCTCGAAGATGCCGGTGTAGTTCGGGCCCTTCTCGCTCTCCTCGGACCAGCCGAGGACGTCGCCCGCCTGGTAGCCGAGCTGGCCCATGACGCCGTCACGGACCTCCTTGACCGGCTTGTTCGGGTCGTACTCGAAGTAGCCGACGGCCATCCGGGTGACGATCGCCTCACAGGTCGACTCGACGTTGTTGGCGGTGAAGAGGAAGGGGTTGCGCTCGACCAGCTCGACGTGCTTCGGCAGGCGCATCACGAGCTTGTCGGCGAAGAGCGCGGTCGGGGTCTCGCTGACCTCGGCCGGGCACTCCTGGGCAACCTCACCGCCGCCACCGCCAGCATCGCCGCCGCCCTCATCGCCGCCGCCGCCCGACTCGTCGCCGCCGCCGCCGCCACCGCCACCGCCGCCGCTGCCGCCCGCCTCGGAGCCGCCGCTCTCACCGGGGGGAGTCGTGCCTTCGGGTTTCTTGTCGCCACAGCCAACCGCCATGGCCATCACCAAACAAGGGATTGCAAGTGAACGAAGCAGCTTCACGTCCTCGGTTCTCCTCAGGGTGGGCGGCACGGTACCACAAAATTGCCGGCGCAAACCTTGAACCTGCAAGCATGGTCCACGCCCGAAGATGCGCGGACCGTCAGCGCACGCAGGGGGATGCGCACCTGCGCCCTCGCCCGGGGCACTCGCCCGGGGCACTCGTCGGGACTCAGGCGTCCGCCGGCGGATTCCACTCCACGGCGCCACCGGGCAGGAAATAGATCAGGTTCATGCGTCCCGCGTTGACCTCCGGGACGTGGGTGCTCCCCGGGCCCGCGAAGATCCAGCCCGCCACGCGACCGCAGAAACGGGGCTCGCCCTCGACGGCGAATCCGAGCGTCACCTCCCCGCGAGGGTGACGATGGCGGAGCGCTGCGCCGGCGAGGCGGACGACGTCGATCGAGAGATCGTGGGTCGCCGCCGACGCGCGAGCGACCCGTGAGAAGCGGGCGTCGGGCTCCCCCCGATCGCAGAGCCAGCCCTCGGCGACGCCGCGCTCGAGGGACGCGCCGATCGCCTGGACGAGCTCGCCGTCGATCGGGAAGGCGTCCGCGAGCTCGGCCTCGAGATCGGCGATCGCCGCGTCGTCGTCCCGCGACTCCGGGCGGAGGGCGGCGACCTTGGCGAGGAGAGGCGCGAGGAGCTCGATGAGCGAGGGGACGTCGGCGGCGGCGGCGATCATGGCGGCGGGAGGCTACCACCGATCTCCAGGCGATCGGCGAGGCCGCGGATCAGGAGCGGATCGGCGGCGGCGCCCTCGGGGGTGAGGACCTGGCCGCGCGGCGCCCGGGCGCCGATCAGCACGCGGATCGGCGCGGCCTCGAGGGCGCCGAGGAGCGCGCCCGCGGGCTCGCCCTCGGTCGAGACGCCGAGCCCGGTGGCGGCCGGACGAGGCGCCGTCAACCAGCGCAGGAGATCGAGGCCGCGGCCTGCCGGGACCAGGGCCTGACGATCCCCGGGGAGGAGGAGGAGATCGAAGGCGAAGGCCGTCGGATCGATCGCCTCGCCGATCACCCCGCCGACCAGCGAGCGGGTGCGGAGGCCCCAGCGCTCGCCGTAGAGCGCCCGCACGCGCTCGAGATCGCAGGCCTGGCGCCAGAGCCAGATCGTCTCGCCACCTGGCCCTTGGAGCAGGAGGATCTCGGGCGGCCTCAGATCGAGGGGATCGAGGAGCGCGCGGAGCATCGCCAGCTGGAGGCCGAGCTGGGAGAGCGCGAGGCCGGCGACGATCGGCGCCTCGCCGACCCCGTCGCCGCCGCCCTCGCCTCGGGCCCACCCCTCGAGTCGGGCGATCGACACGTCGAGATCGGGGGCGCCCGCGTCGATCAGGGCCGCGAGGCGGAGATCGCCAGGGAGCTCCTCGAGCCCGCCGATCCGCTGGGGCGGCCCCTCGCAGGCGGCCGCGAGCTCGAGGGCCGGCGTCGCCGCGGGCTCCGGCGGCTCCTCGCTCGGGGCCGGGCTCGCGCGCTCGTCGACCCCGGCCGCGGGCACGCCGCAGGCGAGCGCGAGCGCGAGCGCGGGCGCCAGGACCTGGGCGCGCCCGCTCATGGCCGCCGCAGCCGCCCGCGATCCTCGGCGACGATCTGCAGGCGACCGACGACCACCGGCGGCTCGGCGGTGTAGGCGACCCGCTCGACCAGCTCCTGGATCCCGTCGTTCTCGAGCGGCGTCCGTCGGGCCTCGAGCTCGTCGGCCATCTGCCCGGCGTCGCCGAGGGGCTGGAGGAGGACGTTGGTGTCGAGCCCCGCGCCCTGCCAGCGGCGGACGCTGAGGCGGAAGAGGCCGACGTCGTCGGTGGTGTCCATGTGGAGGAGCGGGCCCTGGGCGAAGAGGTCGAGCAGGATGTCGGGCTCGGACGAGAGCGCCCGGCCGAGCTCGCGCTCGAGCTCCGACGGCGGGAGATCGCGGGCGGCGGTCAGGGGCCCGATCCCGCTGCCGATCTCCTGCCGCGGGATCATCGCGATCGTCGACGCGTCGGCGATCATGATCCGCCAGGGGAACGACCCGGTCGGCTCCCAGAGGGTGAAGCCCTCGACCTCGCTCGCCTCCATCTCGGCGGCCTCGAGGGCGGCCCGGAGCTCGTCGGGCGGCGCCCCCTCGAGGAGGCGGACGACGTAGGTGCCGTGGGCGACCGCCGGCAGCATCGCCATCGCCTCGGGGCGGAGCCAGGCCTTCGCCTTCTCCTCGCCGAGGACCAGGGCGAGCCCCTCGTCGACGACCTCGAGCTCGCGGAGCATGCGAGCGGCCCGCGGCGGCACCCCGAAGACGGCGACCAGGGCGTCGGCGTCGAGGTCGTGGCGGGCGCTCACCCAGGTGACGCCGACGGCCTCGGGATCGAGCCAGCGGAGGAGGCGGGCGCTCGCGTCCGCGGCCTCGCCAGCCTCGCCAGGAGCGCCGCCAGACGCGTCCGCGGGCGGGCTCGGCGGCGCGGCCTCGCCGGGCTCGGCGGCGCGCTCAGCGGGCGCCGGCGGGGCCGAGGCGGCCGGCGTCCCCTCCCCTTCACGGGCGCCGCCGCAGGCGGCGAGCGCGATCCCGAGCGTGAGCAGCAGAATGCGCGTGTTCATGGCTGTGGCCTCCAGATCTTGCCGTCGCGGACGAAGCGTCGCGGCAGCCCCTCGAGGCGCCCGGGTCGGGGCGCGGCCTCGCCGGGGAGCGCGTCGTACTCGGGATCGTGGGGCATGACCACCTCCATCCGCCCCTCGCTCCCCAGCCACTTCGGCAGGATCGGCGCCTCGACGATCGCCCGCGGCCAGCCGAGGAGCGCCTCCCAGTCGGGCGCCGCCAGCCGCATCAGCGTGCAGGCGGTCGGCGGCGGGAGGTCGACCTCGCCGGCCTCCCAGGCGGCGAGGTGCTCGGCCGCGCTCGCCCAGCGCCCCTCGTGGGTCTCATGGCCGTCGGCGGCCGCCTCGTGGCCCTCGCCGCCGCCCAGCCGGGCGACGTAGAAGCGGGCGTAGAAGCGCCGCGGCTCGGCCGAGGGGGTGATCCAGGTGTCGAACCACCGCAGCGCGCCCGGCTCGAGCGCGAGCTGGGCCTCCTCGAGGGTCTCGCGACGGGCCGCGGCGACGAAGGCCTCGTCCGCGTCGATCAACCCGTCGGCCGCGTCGACCTTGCCGCCGGGGAAGACCAGCGTGTTCGGCATGAAGGCCGAGCGGGCCGAGCGGCGGACCATGAAGATCTCAGGGGGCGCGCCGCCGGGGCGGTCGCGGAGGACGACGACGGTCGCCGCCGGGCGCGGCGGCTGGGCGCTGGGCGTTTCCATGGCGTGCGCGAAGGGTAGCCCGATCCGGGCGAGGGCGCGCGCGAAACCTCGTCTGCGGGGCTCGCCTCCGCGGACGGGGGCCCCGCAGCCGGCCCGGGACCCGCGATCGCCGGCGCGAGGAATGCGGCTGCACCGGCCGCGGTTATCGCGTATCGCTGTCTCGGGCCCGACGCGGCCGCGGTGCTTCGTGAGCAAGGGCCAGACGACATCCTCCTTTCGGGTGACGAGCGACGGGACGATCCGCCCGCAGGCCGACACCCAGGCGAGCTACGACGAGCTCCTCGACGCCCTGCCGATGCCCTCGGTGGTGCTCAGCGCCGCCGGCTTCGTGATCGCGGCCAACCCCGCCTTCGTCGATCGCCTCCACGTCGGCCTCCCCGAGGTCGTCGGCGAGCCCCTCCTCGGCTGGATCGGCCGCGCGAGCGAGCGCGGCGCCTTCGGCCGCGCCTTCCTGGCGCTCCGCGGGCGCGCCCCCGGCCACACCTTCACGACCTCGCTGACCCTGGTGCCGGCGATCGGCTCGCCGCTCACCTGCCTCGCGCGCGCCTGCAAGCTGATCTCCGGCAACATCCTGATCACCTGCGAGCTCGACGTGGCGATCGAGACCTCGCCCGAGTCGGCGATGGGCCGGGCGGTGATCCGCAGCCTCGAGGCCCTCGATCAGGGGATGCTCCTCCTCGATCCCAGCGGCCAGATCGTCCACGCCAACCCGGCGGCGAGCGAGCTCCTCGGCGCCCGCCTGGTCGGCCGCTCGCTCCTCGAGCTGGTCGGCCCGAGCGAGGTCGATCGGGTCGCCGAGGCGCTGGCGATCGCCGAGGCCGGCAACTGGCACGGCGAGCTCGAGCTCCGACCGCCGGGCGGCGAGCCCCTGCCGATCGAGCTCTCGCTGGCCGCCGGCCGGGGTCAGGGGCAGCCCCTCGTCGCCCTGATCCGCGACCTCCAGGAGCGCCGCCAGCGGGAATTCGAGGAGCGGCTGATCGCCCAGCTCGATCGGATCCTCCTGGGCTCGCCGCGGCCGCAGGAGAGCATCCCGACCGCCAGCCGGGTCCTCCTCGACGCCCTCGATCTCGAGCGCGCGGTCCTGGTGGTCCACCGCGCCGGGATCTGGGAGCGCTGGGAGATCGCCCGCGACGAGGAGCACCGACGGGCGATCACCAGTGAGCCGCCGCGGACCTGGCAGGGCGGCCACCAGGTCGAGCCGGTCGACGCCGACGCGCCGGCGATCGCCGCGGTCTTCGGGCCGATCGAGCGGGGTCGGAGCGCCCTGCGGGTCGCCCTCGCGGCCCCCTCGGGGCTGATCGGCCACCTCCTCCTGGTCGCCGCCCGCCCCCAGGCCTTCGATCGCCGGACCCGCTCGCTCCTCGGCCTGGTCGCCCCGCAGCTCGCGCTCGGCCTCGCCAACGGCCTCCTGATGGTCGAGACCGAGGCCTTCGCCGCCTACCAGGCGATGCTCCTCGACCAGACCTCGGTGCTCCTCAACTCGCTCGACGCCGACGGCCGCGTGGTCACCTGGAACCGGGCGAGCGAGCGCCTCCTCGGGATCGCGGCCGCCGACGCCCGCGGCAGCCGCTTCGGGATCGACGTCGCGGTCGTCGAGCCGGGGCGCTGGCGCGGCCTCTGGGAGGATCTCCTGCGCGACGGGATGGTCGTCCGCGAGATCGCGATCGCCGACGCCCAGGGGACCTCGATCCCCCTCCACCTCGAGGCCCGCCTCCTCCGCGACTCGGCCGAGATCACCGGCGCGGTCCTGGTGGGCCTCGATCTCCGGCGCCGCCGCGCCCTCGAGGATCAGGTCCTGCGGAGCCAGAAGCTCGCGGCCGTCGGCCTCCTCGCCGCCGGGATCGCCCACGAGATCAACAACCCGCTGAGCGGCGTCGTCGGCTACTCGCGCCTCCTCCTCGACAAGCCCCTCGAGCCCTGGGTGCGCGAGCGGGTGATGAAGATCGCCGAGAGCGGCGAGCGCTGCCGGAAGATCGTCGAGGGGGTGCTCCTCTTCTCGCGCCAGCAGGAGGGCGGCAAGCGCCGGCGCCTCGACCTCGGCGCCCTCATCGACCGGGTCATCGGCATCGGCGAGTACCAGTGGCGGATGCACAACGTCCGGATCGTCCGCTCGTACCCGACGGCGCCGGTGATGGTCGAGGCCGACACCGATCAGCTCGAGCAGGTCCTCCTCAACCTCCTCTCGAACGCGGTCGACGCGATGCCGCGGGGCGGGACGGTGACCATCGCCATCAACGCCGAGGGCGAGGGCGGCGCCCGCCTCGCCGTCTCCGACCAGGGGCACGGGATCCCGGCCGAGATCCAGGCCCGGATCTTCGACCCCTTCTTCTCGACCAAGGAGATCGGCAAGGGCACCGGCCTGGGCCTGGCGATTTCCTATGGCATCATCAAGGAGCACGGCGGTGATATCCTGGTCGAGTCGGCGCCGGGCCAGGGGACGACCTTCACCGTCCTCCTCCCGGGGCCGAGCCTTGCGCCTGCGCCGCCTGCGCCTGACTCCGCTTCCCCCCCAACGACGCCCCCAGCGACCCAAGAGAGCCGATGAGCCGCGGACGGACCCCCCCAGTCAAGGACACCTACTCGACCCACGACGTCGCCAAGATCTGCTGCGTCACCCCGACCACGGTGATCCGGTGGATCGAGGACGGCCTGATCCCGGCCTTCAAGACCGTCGGCGGCCACCGCCGGGTCCGCCGCGAGGACCTCGAGCGGATCTGCGGCGAGCGCGGGATCCCCTTCAACGTCCAGAGCGGCGACGAGACCGGCCGGATCCTCGTGGTCGACGACGAGCCCGTGGTCCTGGATCTGGTCCGCGACGTGGTCAACGACATCCACCACGCCTTCGAGGTCGAGGTCGCCCGCGACGCCTTCGACGCCGGCCGCCTGGTCGCGCTCTTCCGGCCCCAGCTGATCTTCCTCGACCTGATGATGCCCGGGGTCGACGGCTTCGAGGTCTGCACCCGCCTCAAGCGCGACGCGGCGACCGCCCACAGCGAGATCGTCGCGATCACCGGCTACTACACCGAGGCCAACACCGAGCGGATCCTCCACGCCGGCGCGGTCGCCTGCCTCCGCAAGCCGCTCGACGTCGTCGACGTCCGCCGCCGGGTGATCGAGTCGTTCCGCCTCCGCGAGGAGCCGGTCGCGCGGGTCGGCGAGGCGCCGCCAGCCGAGGCCGCGAAGGTCCTCCTGGTCACCCAGAACGCCGACTTCCGGGCGCGGGTGCAGGAGGAGCTGAGCTCGGCGCGGGTCAAGGTGCTGACCGCCCAGACCGCCGGCGACGCGCTCCTGGTCGCCCAGGCGGCGCCGCCCCGCTACGTCCTCCTCAGCCTCAGCCTCCCGGATCTCGGCGACTCCGAGCTTATCCCCAAGCTGGTCGGCGGCTCCGCTCAGCCGCCGCAGATCATCGCGGTCCACGACGATCCGACGGAGGAGATGCGGCAGCAGGCGCAGGCCGCCGGCGTCCGGATGTGCCTGCCGACCAAGGCGGTCACCGGCAACGTCCGCGGGCTCCTCGGCGTGTAGCGCAGCCAGGGCCGTGACGCCGGCGTCGGATCAGGCGACGCCGATCGATCGTGATCCGCTCGGACGAGCGATCGTTCGAGCGCGGATGAGCGATCGCGGATCGAGTCGCTCCGCGGGGTCGCCAGGCGTTCGCGTGCGCGCAGCGATCGGGGCCCGCTCACCACTCGGCCCCTGGCCGCCGGGGGCCGGGGCCCGCAATACGCCGCTGGGCCGGTGATTTTCGTGGCCAAACGGCGCTCCGCGGCGATTGACAGCGGTCCCAGGCGCGCCGCTAAGATGCCTGCGATGGTGGCTTATTTCGCTCGAATCACCCCTGGCACTCGGCACGCGCTGGCCGTCGCCCTCGCCCTGAGCGGCGGCTGCTACAACGGCGGCTCCGAGGAGAGCGCGACCGACGGGTCGGCGACCGACTCGGCCTCCGCGTCGGCCTCCGCCTCCGCCTCCGCGTCGGCCTCCGCGTCGGCCTCCGCCTCCGCGACCGCGACCGCGACCGACACCGCCGGTGAGACCGACGGCGACACCGACGGCGAGCCGCTGATCGACCCCGGCCGGATCACGCTCCACCGCCTCAACCGCGTCGAGTACAACAACACGGTCCGCGACCTCCTCTGGACCACGCAGACGCCGGCCGACGACTTCGCCGCCGACGACGTCAGCTACGGCTTCGACAACATCGCCGACGTCCTCTCGCTCTCGCCGCTCCAGGCCGAGCTCTACGAGCGGGCCGCCGAGGCGCTGATCGACGAGGCGATGGCGATCGCGATCCTCGAGCCGACGATCTGGAAGCGCGAGGCCGAGGGGATGGAGTGCACCCAGTCGGTCGGCGGGGCCGCCGGCGAGTTCTGGAACATCTACTCGAACGGCGAGGTCACCACCAACATCCAGATCGAGACCGAGGGCGACTACCTCTTCGAGGTCCGCGCCTACGGGCAGCAGGCCGGCGACGAGCTCCCCCACATGGTCCTGGCGATGGACGGGATGACGGTCGCCGAGTTCGACGTCGACGCGATCAACACCGGACCCAAGGTCTACAACGTCCAGGTCCCCGCCGCCGCCGGCAACCACATCTTCGGGGTCTCCTTCACCAACGACTACTACGACCCCGACCTGATGAAGGACCGCAACCTCCTGGTCGACTGGCTGCAGGTGAGCGGGCCCGTCGATCTCCCGGGCGAGCCCAACCAGCAGCGCGAGCGGATCATGGTCTGCGACCCGGTGATGGACGGCGAGGACACCTGCGGCCGCAAGATCCTCGAGACCTTCGGCCGCCGCGCGCTCCGCCGGCCGCTCACCGAGGCCGAGGTCGATCGCCTGATGGTCTTCATCACCGACGCCAAGGCCCAGGGCGCGAGCTTCGACGACGGCCTCAAGCTCGCCCTCCGGGCGATCCTGGTCTCGCCCTACTTCATCTTCCGGGTCGAGCTCGACGGCGATCCGAAGTCCCTCAACCCCCACCTCCTCGACGACTTCGAGCTCGCCACCCGCCTCTCCTACTTCCTCTGGAGCACGATGCCCGACGACGAGCTCCTCGACGTCGCGGCCGCCGGCGAGCTCAGCGACCCGGTGGTCCTCGAGGAGCAGGTGCTGCGGATGCTCGACGATCCGAAGTCGCAGGCGCTGGTCGACAACTTCGCCGGCCAGTGGTTCCTGATCCGGGCGATCAAGGACGCCTTCCACGACGAGCAGAAGTTCCCGGCGTGGACCGACTCGCTGCGCTCGGCGATGGTCACCGAGATGGAGCTCTTCACCGGCACCTTCTTCGCCGGCGATCGCAACATGCTCGAGCTCATCACCGCCAAGGAGACCTACGTCAACGAGATCCTCGCCGCCCACTACGGGATCGACGGGGTCCAGGGCGACGCCCACGTCGAGGTCAGCCTCGACGGGATCCCGCGCCAGGGGATCCTGACCCAGGCCGGCCTCCTCAGCGTCCTCGCCCACGCCGACCACACCTCGGTGGTCAAGCGCGGCAAGTTCCTGATGGAGAACGTGCTCTGCATGATCCCGCCGCCGCCGCCCGAGGACCTCGACATCCCGCCCCTCGAGCCGCCGCCGCCGGGCTCGACCCAGCGCGAGGTCCTCGAGAAGCACCGCGAGAACCCGGTCTGCGCCGGCTGCCACAACCTGATGGATCCGCTCGGCTTCGGCCTCGAGCACTACGACGCGATCGGCACCTACCGGACGATGGACAACGGCGCGCCGGTCGACGCGAGCGGGACGATCCCCTCGGGGGGCGCCTTCACCAACGCCCTCGAGATGAGCGACCTCCTCGCCGGCGAGGCCGACTTCGTCGAGTGCATGGCCCGCAAGACGATGATCTACGGGCTCGGCCGCGCGGTGACGATCGGCGACCTCCCCTACCTCGACGAGATCGTCGCCGACTTCGACGCCGCCGACCACCACTTCAAGGACCTCGTGATCTCGCTGGTCACGAGCGACATCTTCCGCATGCGCCGCGGTGAGCCCGACTAGGCCCTGCGCGCGGACCTGACCTTCCACCTGACCTGACCCAAAAGGCTATAGGAGAACTCCGATGCCCCGTCCCTTCCGACTCTCCCGGCGCGCGATGCTCGGCGGCGCTGGTGCGCTCATCGCCCTCCCCTGGCTCGAGGCGATGGCCCCCGTCGGTCGCCGCGCCAAGGCGGCGATGGACCCCGCCCTCCGCTTCCTCGCCTGGTACGTCCCCAACGGGATCCACATGCAGTCGTGGACCCCGCAGAACGTCGGCCCCGGCTACGACATCCCGCTCATCTTGGAGCCCCTCACCGACCTCCAGAGCGACGTCATGGTCCTCAGCGGCCTCACCAACCTCCCGGGCAAGCCCGAGGGGCCGGGTGACCACGCCGGCGGCACCTCGGCCTTCCTGACCTGCACCCACGTCAAGAAGTCCGAGGACGACATCGTCAACAACATCTCGATGGATCAGGTGCTCGCCAACGCGATCGGCGATCAGACCAAGCACGCCTCGCTCCAGCTCGGGATCGAGGGCGGCGGCAACGTCGGCAACTGCGACTCCGGCTACTCCTGCGCCTACACCCGCAACATCTCGTGGGCCGGGCCGAAGTCGCCGATGCCCAAGCTCACCGACCCCCAGGTCGTCTTCGACCTCCTCTTCGCCGGCTTCGACCCCGAGGCGAGCGCCGAGGAGCTCGAGGCCCGCCGGAAGCAGCGCCTCAGCGTCCTCGACTACGCGCTCGACGACATCAACTCCCTGCGGGTCAAGCTCGGCACCTCCGACCAGGCGAAGCTCGACCAGTACCTCACCGGCGTCAACGAGCTCGAGCAGCGGATCAAGGACGAGGCGATCGCCCCGGTCTGCGAGCTGCCGCCCGGGTGGAACGGCGACTACGACAACTTCCCGGCGCAGCTCGATCTGATGATCGACGTGATGATCCTGGCCATGCAGTGCGACATGACCCGGGTGATCACCTTCATGTACCAGAACGCCGGCTCCTACCGCGACTACGCCTTCATCGGCGCCCCCGGGGCCCACCACGAGATCTCGCACCACATGGGCCTGGCGGAGAACTTCGCCAAGCTCGAGATCATCGACCAGTGGGAGGTGCTCCAGTTCGCCAAGCTGATCCAGCGGATGAAGGACACCCCGGACGGCGACGGCAAGAGCCTCCTCGACAACTCGCTGGTCTACTTCTCGGCCGAGATCTCGGACGGCAACGCCCACAACCACAACAACATGCCGGTGCTCCTCTGCGGCTCCGGCGGCGGCTCGATCAAGTCGGGGCGCCACCTCAAGTTCGACAACGAGCCGCCGGTGGCCAACCTCTTCACGACGATCCTCAACACCCTCGGCGTGCCAAACGACAAGTTCGGCGACGACGGGACCGGGCCGCTCTCGCTCGCCTGAGCGAAGGGCCGCACCGGTCGTGCAGGAGGGGCCCCCGCCGCGCGGTGTGGGCCCCTCCCTCGTGCCGCGACGGCGGCTACGGGGCCATCGCAAAGGTCGAGGGGCCTGACCGCCCTCCCCGGCGGCCAGGCCCCTCTTGGGTCCTGCGGGCGGCTGGGGATGCCGGCCGCAGGCGCGCGCGCGAGGACTACGGACAGTCGTTGGCGTCGAGGCAGACGATGTCGTTCAGGAAGTCCGAGTTGCAGCAGCGGTCGCCGCCGCACTGGTCGCAGGGGCACTGGTTGCAGGGCGCGAGGAAGAAGTTCTCGCACTGGCCGTTGACGCAGAGCTCGTCGGCGTTGCAGGGCTCCCCGCAGTCGCCGCAGTTGAGCGGGTCGTTGTCGGTGTTGGTGCAGCTCCCGCCGCACTGGTCCGGGAAGCCGTCGCAGTCCTGCATGCACTGGCCGTTGCCGCAGACGTTCCCCTGGCCGCAGCCCATCCCGCACTGGCCGCAGTTCTGCGGGTTGTTGTCGAGGTTGACGCAGTTGCCGTTGCACTCGACGAGGCCCGGCCGGCACTGGCAGCTCCCGCCCGCGCAGACCTCGAAGTCGTTGTTGCACTGGGTCCCGCACTGGCCGCAGTTGTCGGGATCGTTCTGGAGGTTGACGCACTGATCGCCACCGCAGGTGACCTCGCCCGGGGCGCAGGTGCACTGGCCGCCGAAGCAGGTCGCGCCGCCGTTGCACTCGTTCTGGCAGTTGCCGCAGTGGTTCGGGTCGGTCTGGAGGTCGACGCAGTTGTTGTTGCCGCACTGGTCGAGGCCGCCGGTGCAGGTGCACTCGCCGTTGATGCACTGCTGGCCGGCGCCGCAGTCGTTTCCGCACTGGCCGCAGTGCTCGGGGTTGGTCTGCAGATCGGCGCAGGCGTTGTTGCACTCCTGGAGGCCGTTCGGGCAGCTCTGGACGCAATTGCCGTTGGCGCAGACCTCCCCGTTGTTGCAGTCGTTCTGGCAGTCGCCGCAGTGGTTCGGGTTGGAGTCGAGGACGACGCAGTTGCCCTGACAGCTCACCGCGCCGATCGGGCACTCGGAGATGCACTGGCCGCCGATGCACTCCTCGTTCTGCTGGCACTGGTTGCCGCAGGCGCCGCAGTTCTGGTTGCTGTTGTTGATGTCTCGGCAGACCCCGTCGCAGAGGAGCTCGCCGGGAGCACACTCGCCGCCGCCTCCACCCATGCACTCGCCGCCGATGCAGGCCGGGCCCGGCGCGCAGGCGAAGCCGCAGGATCCGCAGTGGTTCTCGTCGGTCTGCGGGTCGATGCAGGCCTGGCCGCAGACCAGCATCGGCGGATCGCAGGCGCCGCTCGACGTCGCCGAGTCGCTGGCGCTCCCGCTCGCGCTCCCCGCGGTCGCCGAGTCGGTGCCGCTCGCGGTGTCCGTCGCGCTCGCGCTCGCGCTCGCGCTCGCGCTCGCGCTCGCGCTCGCCGTGTCGGTCCCGCTCGCGCTGCCGTCGGTCGCCGACGCGCTCGCGCCGGTGCCGGAGTCGCCGCTGCAGGCCGCGAGGCCGATCGTGGAGAGGAAGACGAGTGAGAGGAGTCCAGGGAAACGGCTACGCATGTTCGACCTCCGCCCCCTTCACGGGAGCCATCCCGAGTCAGTTGCCGCAGGGCGCCGATCGTTACAGCGTCGTGTAACAAGCGAGGCGCTGCGGCAACCAGAGCACATGAGCTCCACCCTCCGGCGCGCTCTCGAGCGTCGCTCGCTGCGCGACCTCGCCCTCCCCCTCCTCGTCATGATCTTCGCCGCCTGCTCGGGCGGCCCGCCCGGGACCAGCGCAGGCGACTCCTGCGGCCCGGGGCTCGCGCTCTGCGGGCAGGTCTGCATCAACGTCCAGAGCGACGACGATCACTGCGGCGGCTGCGGGAACGTCTGCGGCCCCTCGAGCGAGTGCGTCGGGGGCGTCTGCGTGAGCCAGTGCCCGGGGGGCGCGATCGAGTGCGGGGGCGAGTGCGTGAGCCCCGGCTCCGATCACGATCACTGCGGCGAGTGCGGGAACAATTGCGGCGCCCAGGTCTGCGCCGGCGGCGTCTGCCAGGCGTCGTGCCCGGCGGGGACCGTCCAGTGCGGCCAGGAGTGCCCCGACGTCTCCGCCGACCCGCTCCACTGCGGCTCCTGCGATCGCCGCTGCGGGATGGGAGAGGCCTGCGTCAACGGCCACTGCGAGTGCAGCGATCCCTTCGCCAGCTGCGGTGGCGAGTGCGTCTCGCTCGACGCCGACCACAACAACTGCGGCGCCTGCGATCACCGCTGCGACAACAACCGCGAGCTCTGCGTCGCCGCCGCCTGCGTCTGTCGGGCCGGCCTCAGCCCCTGCGGCGATCGCTGCGTCGACCTGGCGAACGATCCCAACCACTGCGGCGAGTGCGGGTTCGAGTGCGGTGAGGGCGTCTGCGGCGACGGTGCCTGCCTCCCCTCCTGCGAGGGCTACCCCGACCAGTGCGGGCAGAGCTGCACGAACACCGACGTCGATCCCCTACACTGCGGGGAGTGCGGTGAGCGCTGCGACGCCGACGAGCGCTGCATCGACGGGAAGTGCCGGAACTAGGGAGCGATGGCCGGGCGACAGCACGAGGAGTCGAGGGCCGAGGTGGAGGAGGTCATCGCCTCCGCCGACGACGACGCCGAGCGCGAGCGGATCCTCGTCGAGCGCGCGCGCGCCGGCCAGGCCGCCGCCTGGAGCCGCCTCTACCACGATCACTACGATCGCCTCCTCCGCGACCTCACCTACCTCGCCGGCGACGTCGCCCTCGCCGAGGACCTCGTCCAGGAGACCTTCATCCGCGCGCTCACCTGCCTCGCGCGCTTCGACGGCCGCTCGTGCTTCGCCTCCTGGCTCCGCGGGATCGGCCTCAACTTGATCCGCCAGCACTGGCGCTCGTGGTCCCGCCGTCGCCGCGCCCACGCCCACCTCGTCGAGATCCACGCCCGGATCGCCCCGCCGAAGGACGCCGATCCGGAGGGCGCCGAGCTCCAGCGACGGCGGGCGCTCGCCCTCCAGGCGGTCCTCGACACGCTCCCGGGGCACCTCCGCGAGGCCTTCGTCTTCGCCGATCTCCGGCGCCTCCCGTCGAGCGAGGCCGCGGCGCTCCTCGGGATCTCGGCCGGCAACCTGCGGATCCGGGCGACCCGGGCCCGCGCCCGGATCCACCGCGAGCTCGCGCGCCTCGGGTGGCTGACGGAGGGGCAACGATGAGCGAGGGCGGCGAAGAGCTCGGCCTCGCGCCCTTCGCCGACGCCCTCCGCGAGCGCCTGGAGGACGAGCTCGCCGACGCCCTCCCCGATCTCGTGGAGGTCGTCGAGGCCGCCCACCTCGCCGATCCGGAGGCGGTCTCGGCGACGATGGTCGACGAGACGAAGGCGCTCCCGGCGGTCGTTCGGCTCCCGCGCCGCCGGGGCGAGGCGGCCCTCGGCGACTTCGTCGACGCCCTCGAGGCGAGGACCGACGCCTCCCTCCGCGAGCGCGGCCTCTCGTCGATCCCGCCGCTCCAGACCCCGCGGCGGCGGTCAGGGGCCCGGGTCGCGGTCGGCCTCGGGATCGCCGCGGCGATCGCCCTGGTGGTCGCGGCCCTCAGCCCGGCCCTCCTCTCCGGCGGCGGCGGCGTCTCCGGGGGGATGGAGGCCCAGCGGATCGCCGATGAGGGGCCGTCGCGGAGCGCCCCGATCGTCAGTCCGACGATCACGACGGCGAATGCTCGAAGGGACATGTACGATGGTTCACTGTCCCCTGAGGCCGCGGGCGCGGACGCGGCGGCGCCCGCCGGCGATGGATCGGATCCCCCCGCGGGCGATGAGGCGCCGGCCGCGGAGACGCGCGAGGTGAGCACGAACCCCGCGCCCCGGGGCGACGGCGGTCGCGGTCGCGGCGAGGGCACGGAGAGCCTCGCGGCCCTCGACGCCCGCGCGCAGGCGGCCTGGCAGCGCGGCGAGCTCGTCGAGGCCGAGCGCCTCCTCCTCCTGGTGATCGAGCGCGGCGGCCGGAGCAGCCGGGCCGAGCTCGCGTACGGGGACATCTTCATGATCGCCCACCAGCGCGGACGCGCCGACCGCGAGCGCCGCTACTGGCGGGCCTACCTCAAGACCTTCCCCCGCGGGCGCTTCGCCGACGACGCGCGGGCCGGCCTCTGCCGCGCCCAGAGCGGCGAGCTCGCGCGGGCCTGTTGGCGCCGCTACCTCGAGAGCGAGCCGCGCGGGAGCCACCGCGGCGAGGCCGAGGCGGCGATCGGCGACGGACGAGGGGGGCGGTGAGCCTGCTGACGCGTCTCGCGCTCGCGCTCGCGCTCGCGCTCGCGCTCGGCTGCGCCACCGACTACACCGTGAGCACCAGCGCCGCCGGCGAGAGCGAGAGCGAGGGGGAGGTCAGCGCCTCGTCGTCGTCGTCGACCTCGACGTCGTCCTCGTCCTCATCTTCGTCCTCGACGTCGAGCGGCGATTCCTGTCCCGATGGTCAGGATCGATGCGACGGCGAGTGCGTCGATCTCGACGTCGATCCGGCGAATTGTGGCGCCTGCGGGGTCACCTGCGGCGTCGGCTCGCTCTGCCTCAAGCGCGCCTGCGTCGAGGCGAAGATCGCCAATTGCGACGCCTGCCCCTGCGACGAGTGCGAGGGGGAGCTGCCGCTCTGCTGCGATCAGGCGCTCGACGGGGCGATCGTCTGCGCGAGCGGCGAAGAGTGCGTCCACTGAGGATCGCGGCGCGCAGGAGCGCGCGCGTCGTCGCGCGGTCGCGCGGACCCGGTCTGCCCTCCCGCGACTGGTCGTCGACCGGCCCGCCTGATAATTCCTCGAGAGATGGTCGTGGCGCTCTCGCTCGCTCTCGCTCTCCTCGCGCCGGTCGCGACCGCGGAGCCGGGTGAGCGGGAGGCGATCGGCCTGCTCCGGGTCGACGCCGAGGGGCTCGAGCCGTCGAGCCTCCACCAGGCGCTCCAGCTCCGCCTCCCGGCGCTTCAGGTCGTCGACCACCGCGAGGCCGACGCGGCGCTCTCGGCCGGGCAGCTCTACGTCCAGCTCGCCCGCGACGGGGGGAGGCGCCTCCGCCTGACCCTCGTGACCGCCGACGGCCGCGCCTATGATCGCTTGGTCGACCCCGGCCAGGATCCGCCCGAGCGCGTCGCCGCGGCGATGATCGCCAACCTGGTCGTGGCGATCGAGGAGGGCGGCCTCCTCCCCGATCGCACCGCCGTCGAGGTCCCGGGCGAGCCCGCGGACGTGTCCGGCGTCGACGTGGCGAGCGCAGAGGGGGTCGAGGCGGCGGCCCCACCGTCCGCGCCGACGCCCCCCTGGCAGCTCGGGATCAGCGGCGCGCCCGGGCTCCTGATCGGCCCGGGCTCGCCGCGCGGCGCAGATCTCTTCGCCGCCTGGACCGGCGCGCTCGCCCTCAGCCTCCGGGCGCCGCGCGGTCCGATCGCCCGCTTCGCGCTCCGCGGCGGCGGACGCAGGGCCGGCGAGTACGGCCTCACGCGCCTCCAATTCGGCCTCGGCGGCGGCATGACCTGGAGGGCCTCGACCCTCGAGATGGAGGTCGCGGCGGCGGTGACCATCGAGCCCTGGTGGGTGACGAGGGGCGGCGTCCGCGAGCCGACCTACCGCGGAGGCGTCGCCCGCACGCCGTGGCTCCTCGGCGGCGAGCTCCGCCTCGCGGCCGGGCACACCTTCGCGGCCGCCGGCGCCGCCTGGCGCGTCGGTCCCTGGCTCGGCCTCGCGGGCGCGCTCGCCCTCGACGGTGGCGGCGGCGCGCCGCGGGTCTCGAACGCCGACGGCGATCCGCTCTTTCGCCTCGGCGCCTTCGAGCTGGCGAGCGGGCTCGAGGTCGTCGCCTGGCTCGACCTCCCTCCCCGCGGGCGCTAGGGAGCCATCACCGGCACCCACATCCCGTCGGTCGCCGGCGGCGGGTTGAGGAGGTAGAGCCGGCTCAGCGTGATGAGCGGGATATCGGTCGTTCCTGGCTTTGGAGTCAGGTCCCAGCCGACGATGTTGGTCCGGACCTCGCCGGTCGTGAGGTCGAAGTCGAGCTCGCCGCTGACGCCGCGGAGATCGACGTTGCCGACGGCGATCGCGTCGACCGCGTTGCGGATGAAGCTGAGGTCGGTGCCGCCGAAGGAGATCGGCGTCCCCGCCTTGTCGACCAGGCGGGCCATCCCGGCGGCGATCTTCGACCCGGTGATCTTGCCGTCGCCGACGGTCGCCATCGCGAAGAAGGTGACGAGCGCGGAGTCGTAGCTCAGCGACGAGGTCGTCAGCGCGTCCTCGTCGTGGAAGCGGATCTTGTAGCGGTTGTTGTAGGCCGCGAAGTTGTCCGCATCCTGGATGATCGGCGAGAAGCCCTCCATCAGGGTCATCAGCGCCGGCCGACTCGCGTTCGGGAACTGGAGGACCGTGTCCTCCATCACCGGGACCGCGCCGTGGGAGAAGAGGAAGCGCGGGGGCGGCGTCCCCGGCGGGAGGGTCGAGACGTAGGCGCCGACGAGCTGCGCGGCCTCGCTCGTGCCGACGATCAGGACGGTGTCGGGGTTGGCCTCGATCGCGGCCGCGAGGACCAGGCTGTAGGCGCTGAGGAGCTCGTCCTCGCTGGCGAAGCTCGTCGGATCCGGGTAGCGGAGCGCGGTCACCGAGATCGCCGCGGCCAGCGGCGCGCTGATGTCCTCGAGGATCCCGTTGCCGTAGGCGTCGTCCTTGGTGAGGATCACCAGGTTCGCCGGCTTCGGATCGAGGTCGACGAGGATCCGATCGCGGATCGCCGACGACTGGTAGACGTCGCTGGGGATCGGCCGCCAGACCAGGTCCTTGTCGTCGAGTGTGGTGATCGCCTTGTTGCTCGCGGTCGGCGTGATCAGGAAGGTGCCGGCGGGGACCGTCACCTCGGTGGCGACCCGGAGGACCTCCTCGGAGAAGACCGGGCCGATGATCGCCGGGACGCCGATCTCCTCGGTGAGGTGGGTGGCGACGTTGACCGCGAGATCGGCGACGCCGCGGTCATCGCAGGCGATCCAGGCGATCTTGCGGTCCCCCGGCAGCGACGCGGTCGCGTTGAAGTCGGCGACCGCGAGCTCGATCGCGTTCTCGAGGGGGACGGTGATCGCGTCGTAGGGCGGCGAGACCGGGATCATCGAGCCGACGAAGACCACCTGATCGTGATCGACCCCCTTCGGCCAGGTGATCGACGTGCACTCGTCGGTCAGCGCCGAGATGCACTGGCTGGAGACGCCGCACACGTAGTCGTCGCCGAAGGCGTCGGCGCACTCCTGATGCGAGGCGCAGGGCGGGAGCTCGGCCGCGGTCACGCAGCGGTGATCGGCGGAGCAGGCGAGCGGCTGGTCGGCGCCCGCGCAGTCGGCGTGGGTCCGGCACTCCTGGAAGTCGACGATGAACGAGCAGGCGGCGCCGCCGAGGACGAGGCCGGCGAGCGCGGGGAAGAGGCGACGGGTGGAATTGAGCGGAGACATCGCGGTTCCTCCTCAGAAGCGCCCTGTGAGGCCGACGCCGACCGAGCCCCGGCCGACCAGGGGGACGACGAGGCTGCGGGCGCTCGCGTCTGCGCTCGCCTTGCCGGCGCGGCCCGCCCGGATCCCGGAGACCAGCAGCGCGACGCCCGTGACCGCCAGGACGCCGCCGGCGATGAAGAGGCCGTCCGCGACGGCCGCGTTGATCTTGCCGACCCGGATGAGCTCCTGGCGGTCGTCGTAGCCGTCGGTCATGTCGAGGGTCTTGGACTGCGAGAGGGCCATGCCGCCGAAGACCCCGCCGGTGATGAGCGCGGCGCCGCCGACCCCGAGGAGGGTCGCGCCGGCGATCCGCAGGCCTCGCCCCGGCTTCGGTCCCTCGGGCTCGGGCTCGGGCTCCGGCTCGGGCTCGGGCTCGGGCTCGGGCTCGGGCTCGGGCTCGGGCTCCGGCTCGGCCTTCGGCGTGGTCGCGGCCAGCACCCCGCGGAGGAGCTGGAGGCGCTCGAGCGCCGCCCCGCGGGCCTCGATGTCGACCCCCGGCTGCTGGATGAACTTCTCGTAGTAGTTGACCGCCTCGGCGAGGCGACCCGCCTGCTCGTAGACCCGGCCGACGTTGTAGAGGTAGTTGGGATCGGGATCGAGCTCGTAGGCCGCCAGGAACGCCGACGCCGCGGCGTCGTAGTCCTTGGCCTGGAAGCGCTCGACGGCCCGGGCCGAGAGGCTCTCGGCGGTCTCCTTGGGCGCCTCACCGGTCGGCTCCGCCGTGGCCGTGGCCGCGGGGGCGCTCGCCGGCGCGGCGCTCACCGAGGCTGGCACGAGGGACGCGGAGGTCAGCGCCAGCGCGAGCGCGCCAGCCGTTGCGATGGGGGGGCGAGCTTGACTCTTCACTTTCCTCCGACGGGCAAGAAGATGCCGCTGTCCTTGTCTTTCTTGGTCGGCAGGAAGATCCCGTCGTCCTTGCCGCCGCCGTCCTTGGGGGGCTCTGGCTGCCCGGAGCCGCTCTGGCCGCCGGTGTTCTCTGCGGGCGGCTTGCCGCCCTCGGCAGGCTTGCCGCCCTCACTCGGCTTGCCGCCCTCACTCGGCTTGCCGCCCTCGACCTTCGCGCCCGTCCGCCCCTTCGCCCGCATCGAGATCTTGAAGTCGGGGTTCTTGTCTGCCCGGACCTCGATCGTCGACTCCCAGGGCTCGAAGCCGCGGGCCTCGAGGCGGACGACGTGCTTGCCGACGCTGAGCTGGCCCGAGTAGGGGGTGGTGCCGAAGGACTTGCCGTCGATCGTCAGATCGGCGATCGGGGTCGAGACCACGACGACCGAGCCGACCGAGCTCTCCGACTCCTCGGAGGTCTCGTCGGCGGTCAGCCGCGCGAGCGCCTCGCGGGCCTCGGCGTTGGTCGGATCGCGGGAGAGGACGTCCTTGAAGGCGGAGATCGCCGCGCCGCTGTTGCCCTCGCCCTCGAGCTTGCGGGCGGTGCCGAGGAGCTGGCCGACGACGATGCTCTCGGAGATCCGATCGGCGCGCGCCTGCTCGATCGGGAAGCCGCCGACGAAGGCCTTGACCGCGTCCATCTCGCGGGTCGCCTTGGCAAATTCGCCGGCGCCGACCGCCTCCTCGGCGCGGTCGAGGGCCGCCCGAACGCCGGCCTCGTCCATCACCGTCTTGGTCGGCTGCGCGTCGTCGCCCTTGTTCAGGATGAGGTAGGCGACACCTGCCCCGAGGACCAGGGCCAGGCTGGCGCCGATCAGGAGCGTCGAGCTCTTGCCGCGCGGCGCCTCGGGGAGCGCGGCCGCCATCGACGGCGCCTGGGGCGTGTAGGCGCGGGGCGGGAGCGCCGAGGTCGAGGCCTCGATCCCCTCGTCGAGGAGCGACGACGTGCTCTCGCGGAGCGTCGGCGTCGACGAGTCGAAGCTCGCGCGGCCGACCTCGGTCGACACCGGGCCGCCGATCCCCTCGGCGGTCACCGTCTCGTCGTCGAAGTCGTCGTCGGGCTCCTGGACCAGGATCGGCTTCGGCGGGCCGCCGCGGCCGCCGACCGCCGGCCAGGCGCCGACCGCCGGGATCGGTGGGGGGGCCGACGACGGGGCGGCCCCGCCGATCCCGAGGCCGACCATCGTCCCGCCGCTCTCTTCGCGAGGGATCTCGAGGTCCGACGCGCTCGCGTCCGGGAGGCGGAAGAGGGCCGCTGGCACGCAGTCGATCAGGTCCTCGACCAGCTCGTTGGCGTCCTCGGGCCGCTGATCCGGGCTCTTCTCGAGGCAGTCGTGGATCAGCCGGATCAGGTGCTCGGGGACCCCGTGGCTCGGCGGCAGGAGGTCGGCGAGCGGGTTCGGCGGCTCGTGGACGTGCTTGTAGAGGAGGGTCGCGTTGTGCTCGCCCTCGAAGGGCATCCGCCCCGAGAGCATCTGGTAGAACATCACGCCGAGCGCGTAGACGTCGACCCGGAGATCGATGTCCTCGCCCTTGATCTGCTCGGGCGCGAGGAATCCGGCGGTGCCGACCAGGTCATGCTGCTCGGTGACCTTGGCCTCGCCCTCCTTGAGCTTGGCGAGGCCGAAGTCGAGGATCTTGACGAAGTTCGCCCGCCCCTCGCGGATGCAGAGCATGATGTTCGAGGGGTTGAGGTCGCGGTGCATGAGCCCGCGGGAGTGCGCGTAGCCCATCCCCTTGAGGATCTGGCTGGCGATCGGCACGAAGTCCTCGAGCGGCAGGCGACCGCGGCGCGCGAGGTAGCTCCGGAGGAGCTCGCCCTCGATGTACTCCATCACCATGTAGGTGCGGCCGTCGTGGCGGCCGAAGCCGAGGAGGTCGACGATGTTCGGGTGCTGGAGGCCGCTCAGGCGCTCGACCTCGCGGTCAAAGCGGGCGAGGATCTCGGCGTTGCCGACCCAGTTCGGCGCGAGGATCTTGATGACGACCTCGCGCTCGGCCGCCCGATCGGTCGCGTGATAGACCACGCCGACGCCGCCGCGACCGATGAGGCGGTTGATCCGGTAGCGCGCGTCGAGGGTCGCGCCGAGCATCGGGTCGCTCCGCTTTTCGGACGCAGTGGGAGAGGTCGACATGGACCCGCGGATTGTAGCGCCCCCCCCTGCGGATGTCTCGCGAACGCCCAAAGCGAGCCCTCGTCGACGGGCGGCAGGGAGGTCGCGGGCGGGCCCCTCGCCGGGTCGTGATCCCCGTTCGGCCGGCCCTCGGCCTCGCCGTCGGCGCCTCCTCAGCGGACGTGGCTTCGCTCTCCCGGCGCGCAGAGGTCTCTACGAGGGCGATTGCGCCCGATCCGGAGGGGTGGCGATCTCTCACGCGTCGGGGCGCCAGGGCGGCGCCGCCGTCAGAGCGCTAGAAGACCTTGCCGCCCCGTTCGCCGCAGGTCTCCGCGTCCTCGACCGTCAGCCAGCCCTTGCCCGCGCAGGTGTTCTGGCCGCCGCAGTGGTGGTCGACCTTGCCTCCTGGTCCCTTGGTCAGGCACTCGGAGGTCCCGCGGCAGGTGTTGATCCCGAGGCAGCGGACGCCGCTGCTCCGGCTCTGCGGGAGATCGGGGCAGACCACGTCGCTGTGATCGGCCTTCGGCCCGCAGGCGCTGAGGAAGAGGGACGCGACCGAGGTCGCCATCAGCTTGCCGTCGAGCTTCATGGTGTGGACGCCTCCTCGGCCGCGGCGGCCGTCTCATTCGCCTCGCTCGCGTCGCCCGGGGTGCCGGCGTCGGCGGTCGTGGACGCCTCGTCGCCGTCGGCGGCGTCGCCCTCCCCTCCCCCGCCGGAGGCCGACTCGCCGTCGACGCTCGACATCGGCGCGCCCGCGCGGCGGGTGTTCGGGCACTCGCCGCTCTGGTTGCGCCAGTTGATGTCGGCGTCGAGGAGCATGTCGCCCGGGCGCTCCTGCCACTTCTCGCGGGTGTCGGCGAGCGCCGTCCTGTAGAAGAGGAGGAGGCGCTCGTCCTGGATCAGGAAGGCCTCGGGGTTGACGTTGATCCGGTTGCCCTTGGCCATCGCGTAGGCGCACCAGCCCCCGTAGGCGGGCTCGTAGCGGCGCGGCGAGGCGACGAAGCGATCGCGGTGCTCGGCCGACGCGAAGCGGTAGACGACCCCCTCGTAGGTCGCGGTGATCGTCGGATCGCCAGCGAGCGGCGCCCCGCCGCCCTCGGGGAAGTAGGCGACCGGATCGTAGCCCTGGATCGCCAGGCTCTCGCGGCGGAGGTTGTAGTCGGGGAGCGCGGGCCGCTTGGCGAGCGCGTCGGCGGCGTCGGGGCCCGCGGCGAGCTTGGGGGCGCAGGCCAGGGGCCCGCCCGCCCAGAGCGCGCCCGTGAGGGTCGCCGCGATTGCGAGAGCAGAGCGCATGGGGAGCTACACGTCGGCGGGGTCAGCGACGTTACAGCGAATCGACCGCGGCGAAGAGGCCCTCGGCCAGCCAGGCCCGCAGCCAGCCGACGACCGCCGCGGGCTCGAGCGTCGGCGCGACGCGGAGGCCGGCGTCGAGGGCCGCCCCGAGGGGATCGCCCGCGGCCAGGCGCCCCAGGATCGCCGCCTCCGCCGGGGCGAGCGGGCGGTGGAGGACCTCGAAGGCGCGGCGCCAGAGGAGGTGCGGCGTCGCCTCGCCGGGCGCGGCCTCGACGGCCGCGCGGGCCTCCTCGGCCGGGTCGCCGCGCTCGCGTCGGCTCCAGAGCGCGGGGATCGCCGCCGGCACCGTGAGCACCCGCAGGGCCGGGATCACGGCGAAGCGGAGGCTCGACCAGCGCTCGGGGGACCAGCGGGCGAGCGCGTCGGCCCCGAGCGGCGGGCTCGGCGGATCGGCGGCGTCGATGAGCTCGCAGAGGGCCCACTCGAGGGCCGCGAGGTCGGCGATCCACGGGCGGGCGCCGGGGAGCTCGCCGCGCGCGAGGAGGCCCGGGAGGGCGCCGCCGAGGCGGCCGAGGTCGGGATCCCGCGACGGCGCGGCGGCCCGGGCGGCCGCGCTGAGGCGGCGAAACTCGCCGTCGCCGAGCGTCCACGCGAGGACCGGGAAGGTGTGGGCGAGCGCGTCCGCGAGGCGCTGGGCGTGGGAGGCCGCGTAGACCTCGAGGCGCGCGGCCAGCGGGAAGCTCGCGGTGTCCCGCAGGCGGCGGCGGAGCGCCTCGTCCGGCGGCGGCGGCCGGCGGCCCTCGGCGAGCGCCTGGGCGGCCGCGAGGATCGCCCGGCCGAGGAGGCGCTCGTCGGCGATCACCTCCACGATCATCATGTCTCTTTGACCATTGTCTTTCAGAAATGTCTCCTTGGACATTGCTGAATAGTCACCTTCTGAAAGTGACTTATTCGACATGTCTACATGACCATTGTTGTTTGACCATGTCTGTTCAGACATGAATTCTTGAGCGCCGATCCGCGTCTCCGCGACGTCGCCGAGGACCGCACGCGCCCGCGCGGCCGCCCGGCGCTGCTCGCCCCGCAGCGCCGCCCACTCCGGCACCCCCTCGTCCCACTCGACGATCGTCGAGATCGGCCCGAAGCGCGCCAACGCCTGGTCGAGGAGCCCCCAGACCTCGGGGAGCACCGGCCCGCAGTGATCGTCGAAGCGGTGGCTGCCGCGATCCGAGTGGCGCGCGAGGTGGAGCTGCCAGATCCGCGGCCCCGGGAGGGCGTCGAGGTAGGCCGCCGGATCGAGCCCGTGGTTGTGGGCCGAGACGAGGACGTTGTTGAGGTCGAGGAGGATCAGGCAGTCGGCCCGGCGGGCGACCTCGGCGAGGAATTCGGCCTCGGGGATCGCGTCGGCCGCGAAGGCGACGTAGCTCGAGACGTTCTCGAGGAGGATCCGCCGCCCCAGCGCCTCCTGCACCCGCTGGACGCGCTCGCTCACCAGCGCCAGCGCCCCCTCGGTGAGCGGCAGCGGCAGGAGCTCGTGGGTCTCGATCCCGTCGACGCGGGTCCAGCAGAGGTGATCGGAGATCCAGGCGGCGTCGATCCGGTCGGCGAGGCGGCGGAGGCGGGCGAGGTAGGCGGCGGGCGGCGGCTCCGGCGAGCCGATCCCGAGGCCGACCCCGTGGAGCGCGATCGGCAGGTCGCGGCGGAGGCGCTCGAGCACCGCCAGCGGGCGCCCGCCCTCGCCGAGGAAGTTCTCGCTGATCGCCTCGATCCAGTCGACGTCGAGCCCCTCGGCGAGCGCGCGCGGGTAGTGGCGGGTGCGGAGGCCGACCCCGTGGCCGAGGTAGGGGCGGACGGGCGCGCGCTCGGTGCCGGGGGCCACGCGCGGATCTTCGGCGATCCCAGGGCCGTCGTCGACCGCCGCGCGCCCGCGCGCGCCGACGGCGATCCGGGCTATCCTCCGGCGCCCGCGATGAACTACCGCCACGGCTTCCACGCCGGCAACGTCGGCGACGTGCTCAAGCACCTCGTGCTGGTCCTCCTCCTCGAGCACCTGACGCGCAAGGCCAAGCCCTTCGCCTACCTCGAGACCCACGCCGGCCGCGGCCTCTACGACCTCGCGGCCGACGCCGCCAGCCGCACCGGCGAGCACGCCCAGGGGATCGGCCGCCTCTGGGGGCGCCGCGGCCTCCACCCGGCGATCGCCCGCTACCTCGAGGTCGTCGCCGCCTTCAACCGGGCGGAGCCGGGCGCCGTCGCCGACGAGCTCCGCCTCTACCCCGGCTCGCCGGCGATCGCCCAGGCGCTCGCCCGTCCGGACGATCGCCTCGTCCTCTGCGAGCTCCACCCCGAGGAGCACGAGGCGCTCCGCCGCCAGGTCGCCGACGATCGCCGGGTTGGCGTCCACCGGATCGACGGCTACCAGGGGCTGCGGGCCTTCGTGCCGCCGCCGGAGGGGCGCGGCCTGGTCCTCCTCGATCCGCCCTACGAGCGCCCGGATGAGCTCGCGGCGGTGGCCGAGGCGCTCATCGCCGCGCGCCGCCGCTTCGCCGCCGGGGTCCTCGCGGCCTGGTACCCGATCAAGGCGTCGGGGGCCCACCGCGCGCTGCGGAGCGCGCTCGCGGCCAGCCAGATCCCGAAGATCCTCGAGGTCGAGCTCACCGAGGCGAGCGCGCCGGCGGGCGCGGGCGCGGGCGAGCGCGAGCGCATGCTCGGCTCCGGCCTGGTGATCCTCGGCCCGCCCTGGCGCCTCGACGAGACCCTCCGCGGGCTCCTCCCCGAGCTCTGCCGCCTCCTCTTCCCCGAGGGCGGCGGCCGCTGGCGGGTCGAGTGGATCGCCGGCGAGCGGCCGGCGACGGGCAAGCGCTGAGCGATCAACGGCGCGCGAAGACCTGTCCTTTGAGACATCATTGTGTAGACTCGCGATCGGCGCGCTCCGCTCGCCCGCCGGGGCGCGGCGCGATGCAGGCGTCTTCACGCGCTCGACCGACGCGCTGTCTTTAAGGACATCCCCTCCGGTCCCCGCGATCGCGCGGAGGTGCCCGCGGCCGACCGCTTCGATGGTGCATCGCCGCCGCCGCGGCTGCTACGATGCCGGCGATGGGGCCGACGATCGGGGCTGACGCGTGAGCGAGACGAGCGGGCGCAGGCGGGTCTTCGCCCGCGAGCTCCTCCTCGGCGACGAGCGCCGCACCGATCGCTTCCTCGCGCGCGAGACCCCGGGCAACGTCGGCGTCGCCCTCTCCGGCGGCGGATCACGGGCCTGCGTCGCCGCCTACGGCCAGCTCCAGGGGCTCCGCGCGCTCGGCCACCTCGGCGCGGTGCGGGCGATCTCCGCGGTCTCCGGCGGCTCCTGGGTCAGCTCCGCCTACACCTTCCTGCCGGATGATCGCCGCGACGACGACTTCTTCGGGCCGGTGATCGCCGCGCCGGAGGAGCTCCGCGCGCGCGGCGATCGCCCGGAGGGGATCGACGCGGTCCCCGAGCGCTCCTTCGTCCACGCGATCACGACGGCGGCCTTCGGCCCCGGTGGCCTCGCGGCCGCGACCCACCGCGCCGCCGAGCGCGGCGTGCCCCCGGGCCTCGGCTGGGGCCACGTCGTCGGCGAGGTCCTCCTCGGCCCCCAGGGCCTCTATCACGTCGACGCCGGCGGGCGCCCGACCGCCTTCTTCGCGGCCGACGAGGACGCGGTCGCCGATGCCAGGCGCGCCAACCCGGGCGCCCTCCCGGAGCGGGCGCTGACCGTCCATCGCGCGACCGGCGACGCCCCCCGCCCCTTCTTGATCGTCAACACGGCGCTCCGGGTCTTCGAGGGCGACGCGCCGATCGGCGCGGCCCCGGTCCAGGGCACCCCCTGGTTCGTCGGCGTCGTCGCGCGCCCCGACGCCGTCGACCGCCGGGGCGAGCCGATCGGCGGCGGCGGGGTCCCGCCCTACGCCTTCGGCGGGCGCCTGGTCGGCGTCCGCCCCGGCTCGCCGCGGATCGTCGAGGTCGAGGGGCCGGCGCTCTTCGGCCTCCATGATCTCGTCGGCGCGTCGTCGGCCTTCCTCGCCGACAAAGCGATCCGCGGGAGCGTGACCGAGCCGCTGGTCCCCGAGTACGAGCGCTACCGACCCGGCGCGCCGGCGCCTGCGGGCGGGCCCGATCACTTCCTCGACGGAGGCGCCCTCGAGAACACCGGGGTCGCGGCGCTCCTCGCCTGGCAGGACATCGAGCGCCTCCTGATCTTCGTCAACGCGCCGAAGCCCCTCCGCCTCGCCGACGACGGCTCCGGTGTGCCGGTGGTCGAGCGCCAGGTCCCGCCCCTCTTCGGCTACCGCCCCTACGAGGAGGGCGTCGGCTACCGCCCCTACGCGGGTGTCGAGGCCCCCGTGATCGGCCCCGGGGAGGCGCGTGGCCCTCGCCTCCCCCGCCCCTTCGGCGGCCGCGACGACGCGGTGATCGAGGCCTTCAAGCGCAACGCGGTCTTCGCCGCCGCCGACTTCAAGGGGCTCCTCGACGGCCTCCTCGCCCGCGCCTCGGCCGGCACCGCGGCCCCCGGCGTCGGCCCCTCGGCCCACCTTCAGCGCCGCCTGCGGGTGATCGACAACCCCTGGTTCGGGGTCAAGGGCGGCCGCGAGGTCGACGCGCTCTGGTTCCTCCTCTCACCGGCGTCGGCCTGGTCCGATCGCCTGCGTCCGCGGGTCCGCCGGGCGCTGCCGCCGATCTGGCCGAACTACCCGACCGGCCTCACCCGCCTGCCGCCGGCCTGGGTCAACCTCCTCGCGCACTTCACGACCTGGACGGTCCTCGAGCTCCAGCCCGAGGTCGACGCGCTCTTTCGTCCCTGAGCGCGGCCTGGCTCAGGGGAGCGGGCAGAGCGTGAGGTAGAGGCGCGGCGGGTAGCCGGCGTCCTTGTTCTTGATCAGGATCGGCGCGTCGTCGGTCGAGATCACGATCCCCTGGCCGGCCTCGGGGCTCGCCAACCACGGATCGAAGAGGGTCCCCGGGATCGGCGAGCTCTTGTGCCAAGGGTGATCGCCGGCCATCAAGAAGGGGACCTCGATGGTCCCGCCCGGAGTCGCGCCGGCGGCCGGGCCGTTGCCGCTCTTCCAGGTGTGCAAGGCGTTGTCGTTCTCGATCCAGCGGAAGACCCAGGTGGAGTCGCCGACGGTCGCCGTCTGGGCCGCCTTGTTGCCGACCACCCAGCGATCGGCGGCGTCGACGAGGTCGACGTGGAAGACCACGTCGGTCCGATCGCTCGACCACCACGGGACGATCTCGACCTCGGCGAACGAGATCGCGTAGGTCGGGTACTGCATCATCGCGTCGTAGACCGGGAAGCGCGCGAGGAACTCGCCGCGCGATCCGCCCGAGGTGCCGATCAGCGTGTACTTGACGTCGGGCGAGCCGAAGTTGAGGGTCTCGCAGGGGGCGCTGTTGTTGAGGACGACGAAGTTCGAGTCGGTCCACGGGCAATTGACGCCGCTGCTGGTGACCACGTAGGTGTTCTCCGTCGGGCTCATGAGCGGGACGACGACCTGCTCGGCCGGGTCGCAGACGACCGGCTCCGCCATGCCGCCGCTGGTCGTCGAGCCCTCGCCGCTGGTGCTGGTGCTGGTGGTCGTGCTCGTGCCGAAGCTGAGCGTCGTGCTCCCCGCGGCGGTCGATCCGGTCTCACCGTCGCCGCCGGTCGAGCCGCTCGCGCCCGCCGAGGTCGCGCCGCCTCCGGTCGTGGTGGTCGCGCCTGCGCTCGCGCTCCCCTCGCTCGCCGAGCCGCTCTCGCTCTCGTGATCGCCGAAGACCGGGTTCGAGAGGACGCAAGCCGGCGCGGAGGCGGCGACGATCGCCGAGCCGAGCGCGCGCGTCATCCATCCCATACGCGACCATCGTATCACCGCGAGCGCGTGGCGCGGGCGGGCGCGGGCGCGGGCGCCTCGGAGGCTCGCGCGCGGCGGAGACGACGAGCCTAGGGCCAGCGCACGAGGTGGTCGCCGAGGAGCCACTGCGCGAGGGTCCAGGCGTCGCTGTCGATCTCCGCGGGCCCGCCGTCGACCGCGCGAAAACGCGAGTAGTAGGCGCCGCTGCGGCCCGCGAGCTCCGGATCGGTCGCCAGCCAGACGAGCGGCGCCGCGCCCCCCTCGGGCCTCCGCAGGAGCGGCGCGCCGAGCCGCATCAGCCCGCCGATGAGGCCCCGGCCGCCGCCCAACCGCGAGCCGACGATCCCCGGGTGGACGGCGTTGATCGTCGCCCGCTGGGGATCGACGCGGGCGGCCAGCGACCGGGTGAAGCCGATCAGCGCGAGCTTCGACTGGGCGTAGGCGCGGAGGCTCGAGAAGCCGCGCTCGCCGTGGGGATCCTCGAGATCGATGCGGCCGACGTGGCGCGCGCTCGAGGCGACGTTCACCACCCGGGCGGGCGCCGACGCCTCGAGGTGATCCAGGAGCTCCAGGGTGAGGACCACCGGCGCGACGAAGTTCACCGCCAGGGTCGCCTCGATCCCGTCGGCCGTGAGCTCGCGGCGGCTCGCCAGGATCCCGGCGTTGTTGATCAGCGCGCCGATCCGCGGGGCGCGCTCCCGGAGCTCGGCCGCGGCCGCCTGGACGCCGGCGATCGTCGAGAGATCGGCGACCACCAGGGAGAGCTCGCCGCCGCGCTGGGCCCGCGCCCGCGCGGCCTCGGCGACCTCCTCCCCCTCCTCGCGGCGGTGGCCGACGATGATCACCGCGCGCCCGCGGCCGACCAGATCAAGAGCAGCGGCGCGGCCGATCCCCGAGGTGCCGCCGGTGATGACGATCCAGGGCCGCGCGTCCACGCCGGCGTGATAGCGCAGGTCGGCGACGCACGCGAGCGGCGAGCGGCGCTCAGCGGACGGCGAAGACCAGCGCCGGCTCAGCGAGCGAGCGCCCCGGCGAGCTCGCGGATCTTCGCCGCCAGCCCCTCCGCTCCGTCGAGCCCGGCCTCGACCAGCGCCGAGCCGACGATCACCCCGTCGGCGTGGCGGGCGAGCGCGCGGACCTGCGCGGCGTCGCGGACCCCGAAGCCGACCGCGACCGGGATCCCGGCGCGCGCCCGCAGGGCCGCGAGCTGGGCGTGGAGCGCCGGGTCGTCGACGTCGAGGCGGGTCCCGGTGACGCCGGTGAGGCTGACCGCGTAGACGAAGCCGGTGGTGACCGAGAGGACAGCTTCGATCCGGGCGTCGGTGCTGGTCGGCGCGCAGAGGCCGATCCAGTCGAGGCCGGCCCGCCGCGCGGGATCGCGGAGGACGGCGCAGTGCTCGGGCGGGAGGTCGACCACCAGGAGGCCGTCGATCCCGGCCCGGGCGACGTCGGCGACCAGGGCGTCCGCGCCCCGCCGCAGGAGCGGGTTGGCGTAGCCGAAGAGGACGATCGGCAGGTCGAAGCGGCGGCGGACCTCGGCCGCCAGCGCGAGCGCGCCGTCGAGGGTCGCGCCGGCGACCAGCGCCCGCTGCATCGCCGCCTGGATCGTCGGCCCGTCGGCCGTCGGATCGGAGAAGGGCACGCCGAGCTCGAGGACGTCGAGGCCGGCCTCACAGGCCGCCAGGAGGCGATCGAGCGAGCCCTGGCGATCGGGATCAAAGGCGGTCAGGTAGCCGACCAAAGCCGCCCGACCGGCGGCCGCGCAGGCGGCGAAGCGGGGGCCGATCCGCGAGGTGATCGGCGCGATCTCGTGCGCGTGCGCGTCCTTCATGGCAGCCTCCCCTCGCCGATGAGCCCGAGCGCCGCCGGATCGAGGCGCTTCATCACCGTGTGCATGTCCTTGTCGCCGCGCCCCGAGAGGTTGACCAGGAGCGTCGCGTCCGCCCCGAGCTCGCCGAGGATCGCCGGCAGGCCGGCGAGCGCGTGGGCGGTCTCGAGGGCCGGGATGATCCCCTCGGTGCGGGCGAGGAGCTGGATCGCCGCCAGCGCCTCGTCGTCGCCGACGCCGAGGTAGCGGGCCCGGCCGCTCGCCCGCAGGAACGCGTGCTCGGGGCCGATCCCCGGGTAGTCGAGGCCGGCCGAGATCGAGTGGGCCTCCTGGAGCTGCCCGTCGTCTGTCTGAAGGACCAGGCTCCGCATGCCGTGGTAGACGCCGACCGCTCCGGCGGCCATCGTCGCCGCGTGGCGGCCGCTCGGGATCCCCTCGCCGGTCGCCTCGACGCCGTAGAGGCGGACCGAGGGGTCGCCGACGAAGGCGGCGAAGACCCCCATCGCGTTCGAGCCGCCGCCGACGCAGGCGACCACCGCGTCCGGCAGCGCGCCGGTGTGCGCGAGGATCTGCGCCCGGGCCTCGTCGCCGATCACCCGCTGGAGCTCGCGCACCATCAGCGGGTAGGGATCGGGCCCCATCACCGAGCCGATCACGTAGTGGGTGTCGTGGACGTTGGCGACCCAGTCGCGGAGGGCCCCGTTGATCGCGTCCTTGAGGGTCGCCGAGCCGCTCGTCACCGGCCGCACCTCGGCGCCGAGGAGGCGCATGCGGACGACGTTGAGCGCCTGGCGGGCGACGTCCTCGGCCCCCATGTAGACCACGCAGGGGAGCCCGAAGTAGGCGCAGGCGGTCGCGGTCGCCACCCCGTGCTGGCCGGCGCCGGTCTCGGCGATGATCCGGGTCTTGCCGAGGCGCTTGGCGAGGAGCACCTGGCCGACGCAGTTGTTGATCTTGTGCGCGCCGGTGTGACAGAGGTCCTCGCGCTTGAGGTAGATCGCCCGGCAGCCGAGCGCCTCCGCCAGCCGCGGCGCCGGCGTGAGCGCGGTCGGGCGGCCGACGTAGTCGCGGAGGATCGTCCGGTAGGTCTCCTGAAATTCGGGGTCGGCCCACGCCCGCGGCCACTCGCGGGCGAGCTCCTCGACCGCCGGCATCAGGGTCTCGGCGACGTAGCGGCCGCCGAACTCACCGAAGTCGGCGAGGAGCGGGACGCCCTGGTTCTGGTTGCCTGGCATCGCCTCCAGATTAGCGCCGATGGGCGCGGACGATGGCGACGAGCGCGGCGATTCGATCGCGATCCTTCTCGCCGTGACGCGCACCCTCGCGCTCGGCTCCGCTGGCGACGTCGAGCCCGGCGGGGCCGACCTCTGCGAGCGCCGACGCTGCGTTCGCCGGCGTGATCCCGCCGGCGAGCCAGACCTCGGCGGGCGCGAGCGCGGCGACGGCCGCCTTGGCCCAGACCCAGTCGGTCCGCACCCCGGCGCCGCCGTAGCCGGCGACCGCGGCGTCGAGGAGGATCCGCGACGGCGCGGGCGTCGGCGGCCGGAGCTCGGCGAGCGGCGGGGTCCCGCGGACCACCCAGAGGTAGGGGATCCCGAGGGCGGCGTAGGGCTCGATCGGCCGATCGCCGTGGAGCTGGATCGCGTCGAGCGCGAGCGCCTCGGTCGCCCGCATCACCTCGTCGATCGTCGGGTCGACGAAGACGCCGATCCGCTCGGGGCCCGGCCGCGGCCAGCGCTCGACGAGCGCGCTGGCCTGGTCGAGGGTGAGGGCGCGGCGCGAGCCCGGCCAGAGGTTGAGGCCGACGGCGTCGACCCCGAGCTCGGCGCAGGCGAGGAGATCCTCGGCGCGGGTGACCCCGCAGATCTTGAGGCCGACGCGTGGAGCCATACCTCGCCGATTCTGCCACACGAGGTCCCGCCCCCCCACCTGCCGCGATCGAGTCCGCGGGTGCGCGGACGCGCGCGTTCGTGCTAGCCATCGCGGCGATGGCAAAGAAGAAGGAGCCCGCCTTCCCCCTCTACCGCGATCTCACCGAGCGCAAGATGACGAGCCTCGGCGCCAAGCTCGACAAGCTCGTCGATCCCAACGGCCACAAGCACTGGGACGCGCTCTTCAAGGCGAGCGACGGGATCGCCGCGGAGCTCCTCTGGCACCTCGTCCGCTGCGGGCTGGTCGCCCAGGCACCGCAATCGGCGGGGCTGGTGCGGATGCTCGGCGAGGGGGTGAGCTACGCGAAGTCGGTCGCCGAGATCGTCGGCGTCCTCCGCAACTTCCCCGAGGACATGGGGACGATGGATCGCGGACGCGCGCGCGAGTTCCACATGCTCACGCCGGGGGTGCTCCAGGACGTCGACGCGATGATCGTCGCCGCCTACCTGATGGATCGCGACGCGCTCGTCGCCGCCCAGGGCGAGCTCTCCACCAACATGCGCCTGGCGATCGACATGGTCCGCCGGCGCGCCGGTGAGGCGATCGACCCGGCGTCGTCGCGGGCGATCTTCGACCACCTCGTCCGCGCCCACTGCACGAGCTACGGCCTCGCGTCGAACTGCGACATCCCGCGGATCGTCGACGGCGCCGAGGTCGAGTGCCGCCTCGCCGACGACGCCGCGGTCAAGGACCTCGCGCTCCTCTTCGGCAACGAGGGCGCGTGGGCCGAGGGGATGGCCGCGTGGCTGCGGCCGCGGGTCGCCAAGTTCCGCGCCGAGACCGACTCGCTGGCCAAGCGCGCCGGCGACGGCCTCCGGCTCCTCCCGCTCTCCGAGGTGATCTACCTCTTCGGCGACGGCTGGTGGAACCCGGGCGTCCTCATCGAGGTGATCGACGGCCGCGGCGATCGGCCGGCCGAGCTCCTCGCCGCGGCCGCGACCCTGCGGGCCGAGGGGACCCGGCCCTTCAAGATCGACGTCGCCCAGCTCCCCGAGGACGAGGGATCGAGCGACAACGGCGGCCACGACGACGACGACGACGACGACGACGAGCGCGACGACGACGGCTACGACGAGGAGCGCGACGACGACGAGTACTTCGACGACTACGAGGACGACGGCGAGGCCGACCCCGACGAGCCCGAGGAGGACCCGCTCGACGCCGAGGCCGACAACGAGCGGGTCCGCGCGCTCGCCGAGGTCCTGACGGTCGTGGCGATTGACCGCCTGGCGGCCGCCGGCGAGGCGCTCCCGGCGGAGATCGACGACACCTTCGAGCTCGATCGAGTCTTCGAATCCGAGCCCGTCTACACCCTCCGGCTCCGGCGGGCGCTCGCCGCCCTCGGGCCCGCGCGGGCCCACGCGATCATCCGCCGGATCGCCGCCAAGGACTACTACTTCGGCAAGGCCGCGGCGATCTGCGACGTCTGCTACGAGCCCGCGGTCGTCGAGCACGTCCTCGACAAGATCGACGCCGGCGACTACGGGATCGACGCGGGGCTCCTCGGCCTCTGCTCGCCGAAGGTGGTCCCCCACGCCGCCGCCCACGCGGCCAGGCAGGCCGATCCCAAGCGGGCCGGGAAGTACCGCGAGGGGATCCTCTACGTCCTCGCGCGGGCGGCCGCCGCCGGCGAGGGCTGGGATCCGGCGCTCGATCCCGAGATCTCGATGGCCGACATCTACTTCGCCTACGGCGGCTCGAAGGTGACGCCGGTGCTCGAGATGCTCCGCGCCCTCCCCCTCCCCCGCTACCAGGCGATCCTCGAGGCGAACCTGGAGCGCTGCGCCGACGAGCCCTGGCGGCTGGTCCGCTGCCTCCGCGCCGACCTCCCGGAGGCCGCGCTCGAGACCGTCTTCAAGGCGCTGGTCGCCCGCCCCAAGGAGGTCTCCGGCGGCAAGCTCGGCGACGATCTGCGGGCGCTCGGCGGGGTGATCGTCGATCCGCTGCGGCGGGCGATCGGCGACACCCAGCTCCCCGGCACCTTCATGCGCGAGCTCGAGCGGGCGATGGACAACGCCGCCTACAAGGCGCTGAGCGAGGCGCTCGATCGGCCGGTCGAGACCCCGCGGGAGGAGCTGCGCCGCCTGGCCGCCGAGCAACCTGGCCCCAAGGTCAGGATCTATCTCCTCCGCCGGGCCGAGCGCGCGCCGGCCGAGGGCGAGGTCGGGCGGGCCGGCGGCGCTGCGATCGGCGCCCCGGCCTCGGCGATCCCCGCGCGGCGCGGCGAGGCGATGACCCACGTCCTCACCCTCGACCTCGCGGCGATGCCCGAGCTCGCCGCCCGTCACCCGGGCGTCCGCGCGCTCGCGCTCTTCCTCCCCGATCCCGAGTACGGCGAGCACCACGAGGACGGGGTGCTGATGCCGATCCCGAGCGAGGCGCTGGCGGAGGCCGCGGCCGCGCCGGCGGACGAGGACGCGGCGGCGATCCTCGTCGAGGGCTTCGACGTGCCAGCCGTGATCTTCGGCGGATCCTGCGAGGGCGACCTCAAGCGGATCCGCGGCCTCGTCTACCAGGCGAGCGGCTACTGCCTCGGCGGGCCGCTCTGGCTGCAGGACGGCGATCCGGGGCTTGATCCGAGCTTCGTCGGCCAGTTCGACGAGAGCCTGGCCTACATCAACCTCGGCGACATGGGCGTGATGTACCTCTTCGAGGGGTGGATCACCTGGCAGTGCCACTGAGCTCAGGGCGGCGCGCTCGAGGTGATCTGCACGCTCGCGCCGCTCGCTAGCCCGAAGGTGAAGGCGGTCCCCGGCGGCGCCCACGTCAGCGCGCCGTAGACGTAGCTCCGGGGGCCGCGGACGTCCCTACCGTCGACGCTGACGATCTCGTCGCCCGCCTTGAGGCCGGCCGCCGCCGCCGGGCCGCCCGGGCGGGCGAAGGCGACGATGAGCCGGTGCTCCAGCGGATCCGCGCCGGGCTCGCTCTGCTGGAGCGTGAGGCCGAGGTCGCCGACGACCTCGCCTCGCTTGACCCGCAGGCGATGGACCTCGATCGGCGGCAGCTCGACGACCGACGAGGCGGGCTCGATGAAGGCCGGGATCGAGGTCCAGCCGAACTCGTCGCCGCTGCGGGGTGAGGTCATGATCCGCACCGCCCCGGTCGGCGCGCGCTCGACCTCGAAGCGGCCGTCCTCGTCGCTGACGTTGCGGAGCTTGTCGTCGGTGGGCCCGCCGAACACCATGCCGCCGCCCCGTCCGTTGATCTGGACGACGATCCCCGCGACCGGGCTCCCCTCCTCGTCGACGATCCGACCGCGGGCGGTCACCTTGGGCGCGAGCTCGATCCGAAGATCCTCGCGCTCTTCGCCGGCCGCCAGGGTCGCCTCGGCCTCGGCCGTGCCGGCGCCGGCGCTCACGTTCACCTTGTAGGACCCGGCCGGCACCTCGGGGAGGCTGAAGGCGCCGTCCGTGCGGAAGAAGGCGTCGCTGCGGTGGAAGCCGGTCGCCTCGTCGCGGATCGACACCGTGAACTCCTCGGGCGCGCCGCCGCCCGCGAGCGAGACGCTGCCGGCGAGGCGGCCGGTCGACGCGATCGTCAGGACCACGTCCTCGTCGAGCGCGGCATGCTCGAGGATCGCCTCGCCGCCGCCCTTTCGGTGGGCGAGGATCGTGTGCTTCCCCGGTGCGAGGCGGGTCAGCGTGAAGCGCCCGTCGGCGTCGCTGAGCACCGGATCGTGCCCGCCAGCGAAGCTGCCCCAGCGGCTCATCCGCACGTTCTGGGCGCTCGACGAGCCGCTCTGCTCGGACTCGCGGGTCGACTCGATGAAGGCGTCGGCCACCGGGCCGCCCTCCTCGTCGCGGACGACCCCGTGGATCACCCCCGTCGCTGTCTCAACGACCAGCTCGACCTCGCGGACCTCGCCCTCGACGATCTCGACCCGCTCGCCCTGGAGGTCGTCGTCCCCGCTCCCGGGGGCCCGCATGTTGTCGAGGAAGCCGAGCGAGGGGACCGCGCGGTAGCTCCCCGGGAGGAGCTCGGGGCAGGCGAAGGCGCCCTCGTCGTCGGCGGTGCAGCGTCGCCACGAGGGGCCCTGCTCGAGGCTGATCGTCGCGCCGCCGACGCCCTCCCCCTCGCTGTCGATCACCCGACCGCGGAGCTCGCCGCTCGCCGGCAGGGTGATCGTCAGATCGTCGACGTCGTGACCGTCCCGGAGGGTGACCGGGAGCGGCTCCTTGGGGGTCGCCCGCGGCGGCCGCCAGGCGCTGACGCCGAGCTCGTAGTCGCCGGGGAGGAGGCCCGCGAGCTCGAAGCGGCCGGCCTCGTCGGTCTCTCCGGACCAGGCGCTCGTCGCCTGGGCGCGGGCCTGGGCGGCGTCGATCTTCGGGCGGGCGCTGACGCTGACGCCGGCCGCGGGCTCGCCGCGGCCGTCGACCACCTGCCCGCGGATCGCCTGCCCCGGCTTGACCTCCCAGCGGAGCCCCTCGACGCTCGAGTCGGCGATCGTCAGCGGCTCGTAGCGCTCCTCCGCGACGTAGCCGCTGCAGTGGACGCGCACCTGATACTCGCCGGGGAAGAGGCCGCGGAGGCGGGCCTCGCCGCCCTCGAGGTCGGCGCGGACACGGCGGGCGCTCGCGCGATCGTTGAGCTCGACCCAGCCCTTGTCGCAGGCGCCGCCGCCGACGATCGCGACCTCGCCGACCGCCATGAAGGCGGGGTGGACGATGACGGTGATCGGCGCCGAGGTCTCGCCGAGCCCGAGGATCACCTGCTCGTTCGCCTTGCCGTAGACGTCATCGCCGACGACCGAGGGCTTGTAGGCGCCGGGCTCGAGGCCGACGATCCGGAACTTGCCGGCGGCGTCGGTGATCGCGCTCGCGTCGCTCCAGCCCCACTGGCCGCCGATCGGCGAGACCGTCGCCCCCTCGACCGGCGCGCCGTCGCTCGCCCGGACGACCTTGCCGATCAGGACGGCCTCGGGCGTCAGGAAGACCTCGAATTCGTGCCCGGGCGCGACCCCGCCGTCGCTTCCCCTGGCGTAGCCGTCGGCCCAGGCGCTCAGCCAGCGATCGCCGGGGGCGACCCAGAGGGAGAAGCGGCCCTCGTCGCCGCTGAAGCCGATCGCCTCGTCGACGGTGAGCTGCGCCCCCTCGATCGCGCCGCCGCTGAGATCCTTGATCACGCCGGTGATCTCGACGCCGCCGCCGCGGAGGGTGATGTCGATCCCCTGGGCCTCCATGCCTGGCCGAAGGACCACCTCGTCGCGGCGGCGCGCCCCCTCGCCGCGGGTGTAGGCGGCCGGGATGAAGGTCGGCGCGCTGGCGGTGACCCACTGGTTGACCCCGAGGAGCTCGTCGATCCGATAGGCGCCGTCGCCCTCGCTGGTGACGCAGCGGGCCGCCTTGCGCACCTCGCTCGGGAGAATGGGCGATCGAGCGACCGCGCAGACCTGGGCGCCGGGGATCGCTCGCCCCTCGTGGTCGCGGATCGTCCCGCGGATCGACGCCCGGGGGGCGCCGAGGAGCGCGGAGGCGCTGCTCAGGAGCGCCCGCGGGCGGAGGCCGTCGGCGCCCGACGGGCCGCTACCGTCGCCCTCGGCCGTGCCCGCGCGAGCGCCTTGTTCCGGCGAATTCGCCGGCTCGTCCGCGTTCCCGGCGAGGAGCCACCAGAGGGCGCCGCCGCCGATCAAAGCGACCACGATCACCTTCACACCCGTCGAGGATCGCTGCTCCATCGCGTCTCCGCCTCCATCGCGCTCGCCGGTGGATACGCGCGAGCGTCCGTGATGTTCCGACGTTTCTCCGGCGGAGGGAACACGGCAAGGCGCGCGTCGTCCCCGACGGATCCGTCGGCTTTCGCCGCCCTCAGGGCCGCCCGCCCGCGATGATCTGCACGCTCGCGCCGCTGGCGAGCCCGAGGGTCAAGGAGGTCCCCGCGGGGACCCGCGTCAGCGTCTCGTAGCGGTAGCTCCGCAGGCCGCGGACGTCCTTGCCGTCGACGCTGACGATCTCGTCGCCCGCCTTGAGGCCGGCGTTCGCCGCCGGACTTCTGCGGCCGACCAGGGCGACGATCAGGCGACGCCCGAGCGGATCGCCGTCCGGATCGATACGCTGGACCGTGAAACCGAGCCCGGCTCCGTGCCCGCCGGGCTCGATCCTGCTGCGGAGGACCTCGATCGGCGGCAGCTCGACCTCCCGGCCCGAGGGCTCGATGACGGCGGGGAGCGACGTCCAGCCGAATTCGTCGCCGCTCGGCGCTCGCACGGTGATCTGAACCTTGCCGCTCGGCGCTCGTTCGACCTCGAAGCGACCGTCCCGATCGCTGACGTTGCGCCCCTCCTCGTCGCTGCCGCGGAAGCGACCTCCCCTCCCCCCGGCGATGTCGACCTCCATCCCGGCGACCGGCTGCCCCTCCTCGTCGACGATCCGACCGCGCACCGTCACGATCGCCATGAGCTCGATCTGGAGATCGACGAGATCCTCGCCGGCGGGCATCGTCGCCTCGACCTCGGCCACGCCGACGCCGGCGCTCACGCGCACCTCGTAGCGCCCCGCGGGGACGTCCGGGAGGCTGAAGGCGCCGTCGGTCCGGAGGAAGGCGTCGCTGCGATGGAAGCCGGTGGCGTGATCGCGGATGGTCACGGTGAATTCCTCGGGCACGCCGCCCCCCGCGAGGGTGACGCGGCCGCCGAGGCGACCGGCGTCGGCGATCGTCAGGACGACATCCTCACCGATCGCCGCGTGCTCGACGAAGGCCTCGCCGCCGCCCCTGCGCTGGGCGAGGATCGTGTACTCGCCCGGCGCCAGGCGGCTCAGGGTGAAGCGACCGTCGGCGTCGCTGAGCACCGGATGGCGGCCGCTCGCCCACCTGCCCCAACGGCTCCTCTGCACCCCGCCGCCGTGCTGCGCGCTCTCGCGGGTCGTGGCGACGAAGGCGTCGGCCACCGGACCACCGTCTGCGTCGCGGACGACCCCATGGATCACCCCGGTCGCCGCCTCGACCACCAGCTTGATCTCGGTGACCTCGCCCTCGCGGATCTCGACCTCCTCGCCCTGGACGTCGTCGTCGCTCCGCCCGGGTGTGCGCATCTCGCCGAAGAGGCCGAGGCGAGCGAGCACGCGGTAGCTCCCCGGCAGGACCTCGGCGCAGGCGAACGCGCCCTGGTCGTCGGCCGCGCAGGTCCGCCAGGCGGGGCCGTCCTCGAGGACGAGCGTCGCGCCCCGGACCCCCTGCCCCTCGCTGTCGACGATCCGCCCGCGGAGCTCGCCGCCCGCTGGCAGCGTGATCGTCAGGTCGTCGACGTCATGGCCGTCCGCCAGGGTCACCGGGATCGGATCCTTCGGGGTCGCCCGCTTCGGCGCCCAGGCGTTGACATCGAGCTCGTAGTCGCCCGCAAGGAGGCCCGTGATCTCGAAGCGACCGGCCTCGTCGGCGTCGCCGAACCACGGGCTGGGCAGCTGCCCACCGCCCTTGACGACGTCCTTCCTCGGGCGGGCGCCGACGCGGACGCCGGACGCCGGCGCGCCGCGGCTCTCGATCACCCGACCGCGGATCGCCTGCCCGGGGGTGACCTCCCAGCGGAGGCCGTCGACGCTCGCGTCGGTGATCATCACGGGCTCGTAGCGGCTCGCCGACACGTAGCCCCGGCAGCGGACGGTGACCTGGTACGTGCCCGGGAAGAGCCCGCGGAGGCGCGCCCCGCCGCCGTCGAGCTCGCTCTCGACGCGGCGATCGTTCGCGCGATCGTGGAGCGCCACCGACCCCGCCGCGCACGACCCCCCCTCGCCGACGATGGCGACCTCACCGTCCGCCGAGAACGCCGGGTGGGCGGTGACGGTGAGCGGCGCCGAGGTCTCTCCGAGGCCGAGGATCACCTGCTCGTCGGCCTCGCCGCGGACGTCGTCGCCGACGACCGAGGGCTTGAAGGCGCCGGGCTGGAGGCCGCCGATCCGGAACTCGCCGGCGACGTCGGTGATCGCGGCCGCGTCGCTCCAGCCCGACTCGCCGTCGATCGCCGAGACCGTCGCCCCCTCGACCGGCGATCCGTCGCCCGCCCGGACGACCTGGCCGATGAGCACGGCCTCGGGGGTCAGGAAGATCTCGAACGCGTGGCCCGGCGCGCTCCCCTCGTCACCGCCATTGGCGTAGCCCTCGGCCCAGGCTTGGACGAGGCGCTCCCCCGGGGCCACCCAGAGGGCGAAGCGGCCCTCCTCGCCGGTGAAGCCGATCGCGTCCCCGCCCCGGAGCTGCGCCCCCTCGATCGCGCCGCCGCTCAGATCCTTGACGACCCCGGTGATCTCGACGCCGCCGCCCCGGAGGGTGATGTCGATCCCCGTGGCCTCCAAACCTGGCCAAAGGACCACCTCGCGGCGCGCCCCCTCGCCGCGGGCGTAGGCCGCCGGGATGAAGTTCGGCGCGCTGGCGCTGACCCGGTGATTGACCCCGAGGAGCTCGAGCCGATAGGCGCCGTCGGCCTCGCTGGTGACGCAGCGGGCGCTCCGCTTGTCCGCTGTGGGGAGGATCGGCGAGCGCGGGAGCGCGCAGACCTGGGCGCCGGCGATCGAGCGCCCCTCCTGGTCGCGGATCGTCCCGCGGATCGACGCCCGCGGGGCGCCGAGGAGCGCCGCGGCGTTGCTCGGGATCGCGCGCGCACGGAGGCCCCCCGGATCACGCGGAGCGGCTTCGTCGCGCCCCCGCGCCTCGCCCGCGACCTCCCCCGGCGCGTCGCTCGAGTCGACCGCGTCGTCGGCGAGCACCCACCAGAGGGCGGCCGCGCCGATCACCGAGATCACGATCACCTTCGCGCCCGTTGAGGATCCCCCTTCCATCGCGTCCGTCCCTCCGCCGCGCCCCCGAGTGAGTACGCGCGGACGCGCCGATGTTCCGACGTTTCTCCGCCGGAGGGAACACGCTCGAACGCGGAGGACGCTAGGGGATGCAGCCCATCGTCGGCGAGTTCAGCCCGCAGAAGGGCATCACGCAGACGAGCAGGTCCTGGAGCTCCGGGCTCAGCATGTCCTTCTGGCACTCCTGACCGCAGGCGATGAGGTCCAGGCTCTTGACGTAGCAGTCCTGAAAGCACTCGCAGTCCTCGACGCCCTCGCAGCCGATCAGCGCCGCGCAGCACTCATCCTTGACACACATCGCGCAGGCGCCGTCGCCCGGCGCAGGGTCGCAGATCCCGGGCTCGCCGGTGGTCCCGCTGGTCGAGAGCGAGGTCGCCGCGCTGGTCGACCCGTCGCTGGTCGACGCGCTCCCGCTCGTGCCGGCGCCCGTCGTCGTCGCCCCGGCGCTGGTCGACCCGTCGCCCGAGCTCTCCGAGGCCGCGGAGGTCGACGCCTCGCTGCCGCTGCCGCTGCCGCTCCCGCCCCCGTCGCTCGTGGTCGCGGTGGCCGACGCAGACGCGGTGGCCGACGCCGACGCCGACGCCGACGCTGACGCCGACGCCGACGCGCTCGCGGTGTCGGTCGTCGCAGCGTCATCGCCCGCGCAGGCGGCGACGACGAGCGCGGCGAAGAGAGCGAACGAAGCGGCCTGGATCTTCCCGACGAGGTGCATCCCCGAGAGCATAGGACCCGCGGAGCCAGCGGTGACGCGGGGGAAAGAAGTACCCATCGCCGCGAGCGCGCGAGCGCGGCACTAGCGAGCGACGAAGCCCGGCTCGCGGATCTCTTCGCCGTGGAGGATCGCCAGGCGTCGACGCCGGAGCGCGGCCTCGTCGATCACGAGCTGGTGGAGCGTCGCCACCGTGACCTCGTCGATGTCCATCGTCCGGGCGACGTCGAGGACCGCCGCCATCTCGCCGTCCGCGAGCTCGCCGTCCGCGACCGAGACCGCCAGCCCGTTGTAGATGATCCAAGCGCCGACCTCACGGCGATCGGCGCCGGTCGCCGCCACCCGATCGAGGAGCTCGACCGGCGCGACCCCGCGGAAGTCCCAGGCGACCACCGCGTCGATCACCGCCGGCTCGGTGAGGAGCGAGGCCATCCGCGCGAGGAGGCACTCGGCCTCCGGGCCGCTGAGGATCCCGTCGCTCGCGGCGATCGCCTTGACCGCCCGCCAGGCGAGCCCGAGATCGGCGCCCCGCGGCACCTCCTGGCGCCCGTACCAGAGCGTGCGGACCGCCTCGACGTGGCTCTGCCGGCTCTCCATCGTCCTCGTCTCCTCCCCGACCGTGGGTCCGATGACGATAGCGCAGGAGCCCCGCCCTCGGCCGCCGAAGAGGGCGCGCGGGGCCGCCCCGGGGCCGCCCCCGCGCGCGACCCCGCGCACACGAAACATGTCCCTTGGGCCATGACAAGGGTGGCGAACGTCGCCCCCAGGCCCGGTGAATGATGTCCCAAGGGACATGATGAACACGCGGACGTCTCCGGCCGCGCGCCGGCGCGCGGGGACGCGGCGGCGATCGCGGCCGTCGCTAGCGGGCCGGGCGGCGGACGCCGGCGATCGCCTCGATGAGCCCCGCGAGCGCGTCGCCTGGCCGCTCCGCCTTCATCAGGTAGGTGCCGACGAGGATCGCGTCGACCCCCGCGTCGGCGAGACGGCGGGCGTCCTCGGGCCCCGCGAGGCCGCTCTCGGCGACGTAGGTGAAGCCGGGTGGGACGTGCGCCCGGAGATCGACGCAGCGCTGGAGGTCGACCTTGAAGGTCCGCAGATCGCGGGAATTCACGCCGATGAGGCGGGCCCCGGCGGCCATCGCCCGATCGACCTCGTGGGCGTCGTGGGCCTCGCAGAGCACCTGCATGCCGAGGTCGTGGGCGAAGGCGACGAGCTGGCGGAGGAGCGGCGGCTCCAGGGCGGCGACGATCAGGAGGACCGCGTCGGCGCCGGTCCGCTTGGCCTCGACGATCTGCCAGCGCTCGAGGATGAAGTCCTTGCAGAGGAGCGGCAGGGTCACGGTCTGACGGACCGTCCGCAGGTCCTCGAGCGAGCCCTGGAAGTGCCTGTCGCAGAGGACAGACATCGCCGTCGCCCCGCCGGCCGCGTAGAGGGTGGCGATCATCCGCGGATCGGCGTCGGCCCGCAGGGGCCCGGCGCTCGGCGAGGCCCGCTTGAACTCGGCGATGATCGCCGGCTGGGGCGAGGCCGCCCGGAGGGCGCCGATGAAGTCGCGGGGCGGCGCCAGGCGGCTCCCGAGCTCGGCGAGCTCGGCGTCGCTGAGGGCCGCCGAGCGCCCCGCCTTCGCCCCGAGGAGCTCGGCGCGCTTGGCCGCGATGATCTTTTCGAGGTAGGTGCCGTCGGTGCTCATGACGCGCCGCCCTGTGTACCACGGGCGGGCGAAACCCGCCTCACGAGGCCTCGTCCGCGCCCGCGTCCGCGCGCGAGGAGGCGATCAGGCGATCGAGCAGCGACCGCGCCCGCCCGTCGTCGAGGACCTCGCCGATCCGCCGGGCCAGCGCCGGCAGGGCGTCGAGCTCGTCGTCGCCGGCGACCAGGAGCGCGAGGGCGCCGCTGTACTGGACGGCCGTCCGATAGGGCCCGATCTCGCCGTCCAGGAGGCGCCGCAGCGCCGCCGCGTTGCCGGCCGCGTCCTCGCCGGCGAGGGCCGAGAGGGGGCTTTGGGGGAGGCCTGCGTCGGCCGGCCGGAGGACGTGGGTGCGGACCTCGCCGCCGCGGAGCTCGGCCACGACGCTCGCGCCCTCGGCGCTGAGATCGTCGATCCCCGCCGGCGCGTCGGGACCGGGCTCGACCCCCCGGCGGAGGCCGTGGACGACGAAGACGCGCTCCGAGCCGAGCGCCCCGAGGGCGCCCGCGAGATCGGCGCAGCGCCGCGGATCGAAGACGCCGACGACCTGGCGGGTGACCCCGGCGGGGTTGGTCAGCGGCCCCAGGAGGTTGAAGATCGTCCGCACGCCGAGCTCGCGGCGGGGCCCGGCGGCGTGGCGCATCGCCGGGTGGAGCGCGGGCGCGAAGAGGAAGCCGACGCCGACCTCGTCGATGCAGCGGCCGACGACCGCCGCCGACGCGCCGATCTCGACGCCGAGGGCCGCGAGCACGTCGGCGCTGCCGCAGCGGCTCGAGATCCCGCGATTGCCGTGCTTGGCGACCGCGACCCCGCAGGCCGCGACCGCGAGGGCGACCGCGGTCGAGACGTTGCGGCGGGCGACCCCGGAGCCGCCGGTCCCGCAGGTGTCGATGAGCGGCCGCCGGGTCGTGACCACCCCGACCACCGCCTCGCGCATCGCCGCGGCCGCGCCGACGATCTCGTCGATCGTCTCGCCGCGGGCCGCGAGGCCGACCAGGAGGCCGCCGATTTGGGCCGGCGTCGCCGCGCCCGCCATGATCTCGCGGACGATCGCCGTCATGTCGTCGCGGCCGATCTCGAGGCCGCGGGTGAGGCGGGCGATGCCGACCTTGATCACCGGGACCTCGCCCTCGCGCTCGCTCGTCATGGCTCCCCCTCTCCTGCCCCCTCGGCCGGGGCCACGCGGACCCCGAGGAAATTGCCGAGGAGCGCATGCCCGTGCTCGCTGAGGACCGACTCCGGGTGGAACTGGACGCCGAAGATCGGCAGCTCGCGGTGGCGCAGGGCCATCACCTCGCCGTCCTCGGAGCGGGCGACGACGACGAAGGGCTCCGGCAGCGTGCGCTCGACGACCACCAGCGAGTGGTAGCGAGTGGCGATGAAGGGCGACGGGAGGCCGGCGAAGATCCCGGAGCCGTCGTGGGTGATCCGCGAGGTCTTGCCGTGCATCACCCGCGGCGCCCGGACGACCGCGCCGCCGTGGACCGCCCCGATCGTCTGGTGGCCGAGGCAGACCCCGAGGAGCGGGATCGGCCGGTCGACCGCCGCGCGGGCGATCGCCTGGCAGACGCCGCTCTCGTCGGGACCGCCGGGCCCCGGCGAGAGGAGGACGTGGCTCGGCCGATCGTCGAGGAGCGCGTCGGCCGTGATCGCGTCGTTGCGGTAGACGTCGACGATCGCCCCGAGCTCGAGGAGGTACTGGACGAGGTTGAAGGTGAAGGAGTCGTAGTTGTCGATCACCACGACCCGGACGCCCGGCCGCGGCGGCGCGCCCTTGCCGGGGAGGAGGCGCAGCGCGCCATCGGCGAGGAGCTCCGGGAGCGCGCTCATCCCTCGCCCTCCCCCGCGTCCGCGCCCTCGCCGTCGGCACGGGCGATCGCGATCGCCCGCAGGACCGCGCTCGCCTTGGCGTGGCACTCGGCGTCCTCGGCCGCCGGATCGGAGTCGTAGACGATCCCGGCGCCGGCCTGCACCCGCACCGCGTCGCCGGCGAAGACCACCGAGCGGATGCAGATCGCGAAGTCGGCCGCCCCGTCGTAGCCGAGGTAGCCGACCGCGCCGCCGTACCAGCCGCGGCTCGCTGGCTCGAGCGCGTCGATGATCTCGAGCGCCCGGATCTTCGGCGCGCCGCTCAGGGTCCCGGCCGGGAAGGTCGCCCGCAGCGCGTCGAGGGCCCCGAGCTCGGGCCGGAGGGCGCCGACGACCTGGGAGACGATGTGCATCACCCGCGAGTAGCGCTCGATCACGAAGGCGTGGGGGACCCGCACGCTCCCGGGGAGCGAGACCCGGCCGACGTCGTTGCGGCCGAGATCGACGAGCATCACGTGCTCGGCCCGCTCCTTGGGATCGGCGAGGAGCTCGGCCTCGAGGGCCCGATCCTCGGCGACGTCGATCCCCCGGCGGCGGGTCCCGGCGATCGGTCGGACGGTCAGCTCGCGCTCGCCGGGCGGGCCGTCGACCCGGACCAGCACCTCCGGCGAGGCGCCGGCGATCGCCGCCGACGCGAGCTCGCAGAGCACCATGTAGGGGGCCGGGTTGGTGACCCGGAGGATCCGGTAGACCTCGAGGGGATCGAGGCCAGCGCGCGGCTGCTCGAAGCGCTGCGAGAGCACGACCTGGAAGATGTCGCCGGCGACGATGTGCTCGCGGGCGCGGGCGACCGCCGCGAGGAAGCCCTCGCGGCTGTACGGTGGCGCGGCCTCGGCGGCCGGCGCCGGCGCGTCGACGAGCTCGCGGGCCCGGAGCGCGGGCGGCCGCCGGAGGACCTCGGCGAGGCGACGGGCGCGGCCCTCCGCGGCGGCGATCGCCGCGTCGGTGCCGCCCTCGGTCGCCGGATCGGCGGTGGCGATCACCTGCACCCGCTGGCTGAAGTTGTCGAAGACGACGACGAGGTCGCTGGCGATCACCTCGAGCGCCGGCAGGTCGCTGGCGTGCGGCGGCGGGGCGAGGCCCTCGAAGGCCCGCACCATGTCGTGGCCCCAGACGCCGACGAGGCCGCCCCAGAAGCGCGGGAGCTCGGGCCCCGAGGGGCCCTTGTAGGCCGCGAGGAGGGCCTCGACGGCCGCAAGATCGCCGATCGTCGGGAGCTCGGGCGGGAGCGCGAAGCCGGGGCCGGCGGCGATCTCGACCCGAAGCGCGCCGTCCACCCAGGCGCCGCGCACATGGGCCCGGCAGCCGACGCCGACGACGCTGTAGCGGGCCCAGTGCTCGCCGCCGCCGACGCTCTCGAGGAGGAAGGTGAGGCCCGCCCGGGGATCGCCGAGGCGCGCGGCCTCCTCGGCACCGAAGGCCCGGAGGCGGGCGTAGACGCCGACCGGCGTGTCGCCGTCGCAGAGGAGCTCGTGGACCACCGGGACCAGGCGAGCGCCCGAAGCCGCGGCCCAGAGACCTCTCCCTTCCATGCCCCCGAGGATACCCGAGCCGCGGCCCCGGGCTCGCGGGCCTCATTCGCCGACGACGCGCGCGGCGGCGGCCAGAAACGCCCGCCGAACGCCCTCTCCCGCCCCTCCGCGACCGGCCGAGGGCCGCTCTCCAGCGGCCACCAGACCCCGCGAATCGCGTTGACGCGCGGCCCTGCCGCTGGCAAAGCTCCCGCCCATATGGAGAGCCACCGCGAGCCCGACCTGCGCGAAGTCGACCCCGAGATCGCCGCCCTCATCGAGGGCGAGGATCGACGCCAGCGCGAGAGCCTGCGGCTGATCGCCAGCGAGAACTACGCCTCCAAGGCGGTCCTCGAGGCGAGCGCCTCGACCCTGACCAACAAGTACGCCGAGGGCTACCCCGGCCGCCGCTACTACGAGGGGATGGACTTCGTCGATCCGATCGAGCGGCTGGCGATCGATCGCGCGAAGCGGCTCTTCGGGGCGGAGCACGCCAACGTCCAGCCCTACTCGGGCTCGCCGGCGAACCTCGCGGTGCTCCTCGGCCTCTGCGCGCCCGGTGACACGATCATGGGCCTCTCGCTGCCGGCCGGCGGTCACCTCACCCACGGCTGGAAGGTCTCGGCGACCGGGATCTACTACCACTCGGTCCAGTACGGGGTCCGCCGCGAGGATCACCGGATCGACATGGATCAGGTCCGCGACCTCGCGCGCGAGCAGAGGCCCAAGCTGATCTGGTGCGGTCACTCGGCCTACCCTCGCCTCCTCGACTTCGAGGCCTTCGCCGCGATCGCCCAGGAGGTCGGCGCCTACCTGGTCGCCGACATCGCCCACATCGCCGGTCTGATCGCCGGCGGCGTCCACCCGAGCCCGATCCCCCACGCCGACGCGGTGACGACGACCACCCACAAGACCCTCCGCGGCCCCCGCGGCGGCCTCATCCTCTGCAAGGCCGAGCACGCCGCGAAGATCGACAAGGCGGTCTTCCCCGGCCTCCAGGGCGGGCCCCACAACCACACCACCGCGGCCAAGGCGGTCGCCTTCCACGAGGCGCTGCAGCCGGCCTTCAAGGCCTACGCCGCGCAGATCGTCGCCAACGCCAAGGCCCTCGCGGCCCGCCTGATCGAGCGCGGCTACGACCTGGTCACCGGCGGCACCGACAACCACCTCCTCCTCGTCGATCTCACCCGCCAGGGCGTCGGCGGCCGCAAGGTCGCCCGCGACCTCAACGCCTGCGGGATCGAGCTCAACGCCAACTCGATCCCCTTCGATCCGCGCAAGCCCTTCGACCCCTCGGGGCTGCGGATCGGCCTCGCCTCGGTGACCTCGCGGGGGCTCGGCGAGGCGGCGATGGACGGGATCGCCGGGGTGATCGACGCCGGGATCAAGGCGTCGCTCGCCGGCGGCGCGGAGGGGATCGATCCGGCGGCGGCCGAGCGGCTGAAGGGCCAGATCCGCGAGATGCTCGCGCCCTTCCCGGCGCCGGGGCTCTAGCGCCGCGCTGCGTCGCGCGGGTTCCCGCCGCGCACGCGACATGCTCGAAGGGACAGCTTGACCCGGCGCCGCGCGTTCACCCGCCGAGCGCCGCGCCGACCAGCGCGCCGGCGGCGGTCGCCAGGAGGTTGACCGCGTCGTTGCCGATCCAGGCGACGCCGCCGGCCCGCAGCGCCTCGGCGCCGCAGTGGTGGCGCGGCGCCTCCGAGCGGCGGACGCAGCGGGGGCAGATGTAGCTCGCCTGCAGGGTCGCGCCGGCGAGGCTGTCGACCAGCGCCCCGATCGCGCCGGCGATCGCCCCGACCAGCGCCATCGCCGGGCCGCCGACGATCGCCCCGACCAGCGCGCCGCCGGCCGCCGTCGCCCCGAGGCCGAGGGCAGAGACCGCCCCGGAGCTGCCCACGGGCACCCGCCGGAGGGTGAGGAGCGAGAAGGGCGGGCGCCGGGCGAGGGTCCCGAGCTCGGTCGCCCAGGTGTCGCCGGTCGCGGTCGCCAGGGCGCCGACGAAGGCCGCGGCGCACTCGATCCCGAGGAGCCCGTGGACGAGCGCGAGCGCGGCCGCGAGCCCGCCGTTGGCCAGCACCTGCCAGGCGTCGCGGGTGTCGCCCTTCGAGAACTCGCGCTTGACGGCGGCCTTGCGGGCGCTGCCGACCCGGCCGAGGAGCGTCGAGGTGAGGAAGAAGGCGATCAGCGCGGCGAACCAGCGCGGGCCGCCGCCGACGTAGATCGCCGCGCCGACCCCGAGGGCGGCCAGCGCCCCGGAATTCGAGAGCGAGCCCCGGCGGCGGGCGAGCCACGCGATCGCGCCGCTGAGGGCGAGGCCGAGGACGAGGTCCGCCACCCCGACACTCTAGCGCCGGGGCGATCGCGAGGCGAGAAAGGGCCCGCCCGTCACTGCGGGATCGGCTGGCAGACGCCGCCGCCGAGCGACACCTGGGCCTGGGTGCGGAAGGTGTTGAGCTTCTCCCAGCTCTTCGGCTCGACCTTGGGGATCGTCCCGTCCTCGCGGACGTTGCTGACGTGGTAGCTGTGCTGGTTCCAGATCCGCCGCGCCTGGATCCAGCGATCCTGGACGTCGCGGATCGCCCGCAGGCAGTGGTAGTCCTGCCCCATCCCCTGGAAGGCGTTGGAGACCACCAGGATCTCGGCCGAGCCGTCGTTGTCGATGTCGGCGACGACCGGGTACTCGGCGAGGGTGCCGCTGGTGCGCGGGACCTGGAGGAGCACCTTGCCGCCGCCGTCGAAGACGAAGAGGTTCTGCTCGTCGGCGTACATCGCCTGGGCCGTGCCGGCGCCGAGGAAGTCAAAGGCCGTGCCCGCGGCGATGCCGCTCGCGTCCTGGACCGGCGCCGACCAGACGATCGAGGCGTTGGCCTCGTAGACCGTGTACTGCGAGGCCGAGCTGACCGCGAATTCAGCCGCGCCGTCGCCGTCGAAGTCGTGGATCGTCGCCGGCCGGTGCCAGTTGGTGCCCGAGGGGGCGACGCCGGTCGGCCGGAGGTCCTGGTAGGTGACGACGCCGTTGTGCTCGATCAGCGAGAGGCCGTTGCGGTTGGTCAGGAGCACCTCCGGGAGGCCGTCGGCGTCGAGATCGGCGACCTGCGGGTAGCCGGCGGCGAGGTTGGTGGTCCACATCATCGTCCCGTCGTGGTGGAACGCGGCGTTGCCGAGGACGATCTCGAGGTCGTCGTCGCCGTCGAGGTCCGCCATCGTCGTCGCCCCCCACTGACCGGCGGTCTTGGGGAGGGTGTGGAGGAGCTTGCCCTCGTGGTCGAAGATCATGTTGGCGGTGACGATCTCGACGTCGCCGTCGTTGTCGAGGTCGGCGAGCGCGGCCGAGTTCGAGTACTTGAGGTCCTGGTTGAAGAAGTCGCCGATCCCCCAGGTGACCGGCGTGCTCCACTTGAGGGCGCCGTCGTGCTCAAAGGCGACGAGGGGGCCGTTCGGCTGGGCGGTGACGATCTCGACCAGGCCGTCGCCGTCGATGTCGCCGATCGCCGGCGTGAAGTTCGCGTCGACCGGCGTCTCGATCCGGAAGTGGAGCGCCCCGGTGTCCCCGGAGATCACGAAGATGTGGCCGACCGCGTTCGGCGGCCCCGGGGTGGCGCCCGCCACCAGGATCACGTCCGGGACGTCGCAGAGGTCGATCTCGCCGTTGTTGTCGTCGTCGGTCAGGTTGGCGACCAGCGGCGTGACGTAGCTCTGGGGCTCGCCGGGATCGGTGAAGGTCCACTGGATGTCGGGCTCGAAGCTGTTGGGCGGCCCCTCCTCGACGCAGGGGACGATCGCGTCCATGTCGTCGGAGACCTTGCAGACGTCGATCTCGCCGGTGGTGCCGGTCGTCGCGTCGGTGGTCCCCGACGTGCTCCCGGTCGACATCGCGCCGGTCGAGGTCGCCGTCGTGTCGCCGCCGGTCGACGACGACGACGCGCCGGTGGTGCCGGTGCCGGTGGTGGAGGAGGCGCTCCCCGACCCTCCGCTGGTCTCACCGTCGGTGCCGGACGTCGTGCCGCCGGAGGTCATCGAGGTCGTCGCGCTCGCGCCCGTGCTCGACGTCGCTGAGTCCGCGCTGCCGTCGTCGCTCGTGCAGGCGAGGGCGAGGGGCAGCGCGCCGAGGAGCGCGGCGCGGAGGGGTCGGCGGTGGGTCTTCGCGTTCATGTGACTCCATCCTAGCGCGCTAGTCCCACCAGGTGTCGAAGTCGGCGGGCGCGTTCGGATCGCCGTACTCCATCGCGCCGATGTCGGCCCCGGGGCTCTCGCCGGTCACCCGCTCCCGGCCCTCGAAGTCGCGCGGGACCAGATCGGGGAGCGGCTCGGCGGCGTCGCGGGCGGTCGAGGCGTCGCCGAGGCGGAAGCTCGCGGCGGTGTAGCCCGGCGTCGCGTGGAGGCCGGGGTCGCCGTTGAGGTCGCCGTCGCCGTCGCAATTCCGCCAGTCGTCGGGGGGCGGCCCGACCCAGAAGTTGTGGTGCATGTCGAGGCCGGTGCGATCCTCGATCCAGGCGACGTCGTCGTCGGGCTGCTGGACCAGGTTGTTGGCGATCACCGAGCCCATCGTCTTCGGCGGGTCGTAGCCGATCGAGATCGCGGTCTCGGTCCCGCCCCAGATCGTGTTGTGGAGGATCGAGACGTTCTTGAGGCCGCCGCCGTCGATCTCGGCGCCCCACCAGCCGATCCCGTAGCCGCAGAAGCCGATCAGGTTGTTCTGGATCGTCACGTCGGCGAGCTGCGGCCCCCAGCCGTCGTAGTACTCCTCGCCGAGCATGATCCCGACCGGGCGCCCGGTCCCGTCCTTGAGCGGGCCGCTGCCGTCGGCGGTGCAGAGGTTGGCGTCGACGACGACGTCGTGGGCGTTGTCGACGTAGATGTTGACCGCGTAGTTGTCGTGGCTCCAATTCTGGCGGACCGTGACGTCGATCCCGCGGGTCACGGCGATCCCCTCGCCCCAGTTGTGGTGGACGTGGTTGCGCTCGATCAGGATCCGCTCGCCGCCGACCTTGACCTTGAGGCCGGAGCCCCACGAGCCCTGCTCGCCCTCGTTCTCCAGGACCGCGTCGTAGATCGTCAGGCCGCGGGCGACGAGGTCCTTGCCGCCGAGCTGGACGCCGTGGGAGACGCACTCGTGGGCCTCGATGTCCTCGATCACGACGTCCTCGCCGGTGACGTCGACGCACTGGTTGTCGGAGGTGCGGACCTCGAAGCCGGCGACCCGGACGTGCTGGCCGCTGATCCTGAGGGGCTGTCCCCCGTTGAGGCCGCCGCCGTCGAGGATCACCGCCTCGCCCGGGACCGGCAGGACGATGATCGGATCATCCGGGGTCCCGGCGTCGGGGATGTCGAGGCGCTCGTTCCAGGTCCCGCCGAAGACCCGGATCTCCCAGCCGGGCTGCCAGGCGGCGAGGGCCGCCGGGAAGGTGCGGAGCGGCGCCTCGTAGGTGCCCGGGTTCTGATCGTCGCCGTCGAGGCTGACGTAGAGCGCCGGCTTCGGCGGCTCGCCGGTGTCGGTGTCGGTGTCGGTGCCCGTGTCCGTGGTGGTCGCCGTGGCGCCGCCGGTGGTCGACTCGGTGCCCGCGCTCGCGTCGGTCGCCGTCGCGTCGGAGCTCGCCCCGCCGGAGGAGGTCGACTCGGTCTCGCCGGCGCTTTCGCTGGCGCTGGCGCTCTCCCCCGTCGTGCTCACGCTGGTGGTCGAGGAGGCGGTCTCGCTGCTCCCCTCGGTCTCGCCGCCGCCGCCGCTGCACCCGCCGACGGCGAGGAGGAGGGCGACGATCGGAGGGCTGGGCAGGCGAAGCGAGGGCATGTTCCCGAGGATAGGGGAGCCCGCGCCCGGCCGGTGGGCCCCCGCTGGCGAGGCCAGCGGACGCGGGCGCGAGAGCGCGCGGATCGCCGTCGAGCTCGAGGCGACACACGCGCCACGGGCGGGACCGCGCGAAGCGCCGTCGCGGTCGCGCCCGTGCTCCGCGGCCGCGAGCGAAGCGATGACGCGCGTCGCGGCCGACCACCGTCGAGGTCGGCCGACCCTGCTATCATCGCCGGGATGTCGAGCTCGCGCGTCATCGCCCGTGGAGGGGCCGCCGCTTGATGGCCGCCCCCGCGCCGCTCGGCTTCGAGCGCTCGTCGGTCCCCGGGGCCGGCCTCGATGAGCTCGACATGGAGGCCCTCGGCGCCTACATCCAGCGCCGCGCGCCCGCGGCCGCGGCCGCGGCGGGGATCGAGCGAATGGCCCTCCGCCTCGGCCTCCTCGCCCAGGTCAGCGGCGGGGTCGCGCCGACGATCGCCGGGCTCATGGCCTTTGGGACATGCCCGCAGCTGATCCGACCGGAGTGGGGGCTGAGCACGATCCGGGTCGAGGGGAGCTCGCTCGCCGATCCGATCGCCGCGCGCGCCGATCTCGAGGGCAACCTCGCCGCCCTCCTCGAGCAGGGGCTCGCCTTCGTCGCCGGCCACACCCGCAGCACCCCCGATCTCCTGCGCCCGGACGAGCTCCACCCCGAGTACCCCGAGGCCGCCGTCCGTGAGGCCCTGACGAACGCGCTGATCCACCGCGACCTCCGCCTCCCGGGGCGGGTGGGCCTGCGGATCTTCGACGATCGCCTCGAGATCAGCAGCCCTGGCGGCCTCCCGGCCCCCCTCCCCCTCGACGAGCTCGCCCACCAGGGGGGCCTCTCGCTGCCCCGCAACCCGCTCCTCGCCAGCGTCGCCCGCGGCCTGGGGTTGGTCGAGCAGGTCGGGCGCGGGCTCACGCGGATCCGGCAGACCATCGGCGCGGAGACCTCGGCGCCCGTGCAATTCGCGACCTCGCATCATGAGGTGCGGGTGATCCTCCCCTCCGGGTATCGCGCCGGGGGCGCTGGCGGCGGGCGCTTCGGGAACTGATCGCGGGGGCGCCTCGCGGGTCGAGGGCGGCCTGCGGAGGGCGTCGGTCGATCCTTGCCGTAGACCCGTAGACGGGTTCCAAAGTTGGGACCTAGCCCTCGCCTCGAAGCTCACCTTCTAGTTGAGGTTCCAACGGCAACCACCTGATATTATTCGCTTTTTGGTCCGCTGCTGCGCGGTCATTCACGCCGTCTCCGTCCCAGCGCCAGAAGCGCAAGGAGCCCGAGCCCGGCGCCCGCAGGTCCCCCGGACGTCGTCGAGCAAGCGCACCCCTCGCCGTCGCCGTCGACGAAGCCATACCCCGGGGGCAGGCTCGGGGTCGGGCCGTCATCACCAGCGCTGGTCGCGCTGTCGCCTGCCGTGTCGCCGCTGCTCCCCGTCCCTCCGTCGCCGCTTGTCCCGCCGCCGCTGGCGCTGGCGCTGTCACTCACGCTCGAGCCACTGCTGCTCCCCCCGCCGCTGCTCGTCCCACCGCTGTCCGTGTCGCCGCCGGTCGTCCCGCCGTCGGCCGGGCAGAAGGGATCGCCCGGGATCCCGCCCTCCGGGCAGAGCGGATCGTCGAGGAGGTAGATCGCCGGGCCGTCGCCCCGGATCAGGAAGACCTCGTCGCGCACCGGCGTCCCGATCGGCAGCGCCTCGACCATCGCCGGCGGCCACTGGGCGACCTGGCCGAGGTCGAAGCCCCAGGCCGCCGCGACCTCCGGCGAGGGGACGTGGCGGCGAAAGCCCAGATCGACCAGCCAGACCTCGGGGGCCCCGGTCGCCTGGATCAGCTGCGGGAGCTCGCCGATCGCCTTCCACTCCGGGTACTTGAGGAGCGAGGCGTCGGGGACCACGGCCATCTGCCAGAAGGGATCGAAGCCCCACCCCGAGAGCGCGGCGTCACCCACCAGGCGCCGCACCCCGTCCGGGATCGTCGGCGGCGCGCAGGCAAAGTCCTTCGGGCTCGCGTCGATCTCGACCAGCGCGTTGTCGGCGTCGTCCTCGGCGTAGGCGTGGATCGGATGGGGCTGGGCGTCCCGCAGCGAGCGCGGCCCGGCGATCGAGAAGCCGTGATCGCAGGAGCCGAGCTGACCGCAGAGATCCGGCCGCGGCTCGCCCGCGCTCATCGAGATCTGGACCGCCTGCGGATCGTCGAGGGGGCCGCCAAACGACAGGACGACGTCGATCGCCGGCTCGCCGACGTCGGCGTCATGGGCCCAGCCGCGGATCCCCTGGCAGTCGGCGCTCTCGAGGACCCCCACCGGCTCCTCGTTCGTCGGCCCGACGCAGGGCCCGGCGGCCTGCTGGATCTCGATGTCGGCGCCGTAGAAGTACTGGAGGATCTTCTTGTAGTCGTAGCCCTTGTTGTTCTCGAGGCAGCGCGCCGACCACTGGCCCATGCAGCCGCGGTTTTGCCCGTAGCCGTAGTTGTTCGGGTCCTTGAACTGGAAGCCGAGGGTCGTCTCCTTGACGTTGGTGCCGGTCTTGCCCTCGTTGTAGGTGACGAACTTCTCGGTCCCGGCCGCCGGATCGACGCCCTTGCACCCCGCCGTCTGATCGTTGTCGCCGGCGACGTAGAAGGCGTAGGTGAGCACCCGCCCCTTGATCGTGTTGTTGTAGGAGAGGTACATGCCGGCGGTCTCGGCCGCCGCCTGCATGGCCTTGGCCCCCGGCTGGGCGCCGCAGGTGTAGACCTGGCAGCCCTGGCCGTCGCAGATCTTGCCGTTCTCGGCCATCGCGTAGTAGGCGACCGAGCGGGCGGCGATCGCCTGGGCCTTGAGCGCCTCGAGGTTGGCGCCGCCGTTCTCGCAGGTGATCACGTGCGGGATGTAGTCGGTCTCGGTGTCGTGGAGGACGCCGTTGACGTTGATCTGGCAGTAGGCGGCGGGGAGCGGCGCCTTGGTCACGGCGGTCGGCGGCGCGCCGGGGATCGCGAAGTCGACGAGCTCGCGGGCGAGCTCGAGCGGGCTCCGACGGAAGCGGCCGGCCTCGAGATCGGCCGCGCTCGGCTCGATCGGATCGCCGGAGCGCGCCGCGGCCTCGGCCTCGGCCTCACCTTCGTCGTCCTCCACCGAGGCGTGTCCGAGCTCGTCGCCCTCACCGTCACAGCCGACGAGCCCGACGAGCCCGACGAACGCCAGCGAGCGCGACGCGATCATCGTCCGGAGAGCGCGCATCATTGCCCGACGATGGCACGCGCGAAGGCGCCCCCGCAAGCGCAAGAGGTCGGCCAGCCGCCCCGCAGCCCGCCTCGCCGCGAATTCTCGGCCCTGGGAGGGGAGGTCCGCGTGCGGGCCGGGCCTCCCTGCGATTGATGGCGCCGCACTCGCCAGCGCGCGTCCCGGCTCGCGGCCAGACCTCTGGCCAGGTCTGGGGCCGCGATCGCAAGCGCCATCACCCCTTTGGCAAGCCCGCGCGGCAAGCCCTGCGTGCGCGCTTCGGCCCCTGGGTGGTACGCTGGCGCCCCTCGATGGCCCGCCCGCTCCCGTCGTCGCTCGCACTCGCCGTCCTCCCGCATTCGCTCGGGGCGCTCGCACTCGGGGCATTCGCGCTCGGGACCCTCGCGCTGGGGGCCTGCGTCAGCCAGCCGCGGCGGCCGGCCTACGGGCGTCCCCTCACCTGCCCGGAGAACCGCCTCCCGGATCCGCAGCCCGGCGGGACCTCCCCCGACGCGGTCCGCTGCTCCTACGACGACGCGCTCGGGGCCTCGGTCGTCCACATCACCGGCCGCGTGCTCCTCGAGCAGGAGGTCGGCCCCGGGATCGGCGTCGGCGAGGTCAAGGTCCGGATCGTCCGCCTCGGCACCGAGGACCACCCCGACATCTCGGACGCGAAGACCGATCCCCAGGGCAACTACCGGCTCTCGGGCGCCTTCGAGCCCGGCGACTACGTGATCAGCATCCACGACGAGGGCGGCAACGTGATCGCCCACCGCCGCTTCGAGATCACCCCGAAGATGACCGGCGCCCTCGAGGACCTGACCGTCTGGGTGCCCCTCGATCCCCGCCTCCGGGGCGAGCCCGAGCCGATGCCGAACGATCCCGATCTCGTCCCGCACCAGCCCCCGCCGGCGACGAACGAGGCCGCCGCAGCGGTCGGTCCGATGCTCTAGCCAGCGGGCTTGACGAAGCGCAGGGTCATCCGGTCGCTCTCGCCGATCGCCTCGTACTTCGCGCGATCGGTGTCGCCCTCGCTGAACCCCGGCGGCAGGGTCCAGACCCCCTTCGCGTAGTCCTTGGTGTCCTTCGGGTTGGCGTTGACCTCGGACTTGCCGGCGAGCTCAAAGCCGACCGCCTCGATCGTCTGGATCAGGTAGTCCTCGCGGACGTAGCCGGTCTCGGCGATCGCCTTGGGCTCGCGGGCGTCGTCGGCCTTCGCCCGGTGCTGGACGACCCCGAGGACGCCGCCCGGCTTGAGCGCGCGGAAGGCCGCGCCGTAGATCGCCTCGGCGCTGCCGTCCTCGATCCAGCCGTGGCTGTTGCGGAAGGTCAGGACGAGGTCGACGCTGCCCTCGGGGGCGAGCACCAGGGCCTTCGGATCGCCGACGGTGACGACGTCGATCCCCTCGTAGACCGGGTCGCTCTCGAGCTTCTCGAGGAAGGCCTTGCCGACGCGCACCCGGTAGTCCTTGGGGTCGCTCGAGGCGTTGGGATCGAAGTTGGTGGCGATCAGCTTGCCCTTGCCGTGGACGGTCGCCGCCAGGATCTCGGTGTACCAGCCGCCCCCGGGCCAGAGCTCGACGACCGTCATCGCGGGCCGGAGGCCGAAGAAGGTCAGGGTCTCGACCGGATGGCGGGCGCCGTCGCGGGCCCGGTTCTTGTCCGCGCGGTGGGGAGCGGCGACGGCCGCCTCGATCGCCGCACGGTCCCCTTCTCCGGCCGACGACGCCCCCTCCGGGGCCGACTGCGCGGTCTCCGCCCCCTCGGCGGGCGGCGCCTCGGTCGGCACCGGCTTGGCGGCGCACGCGAGGAGCGAGGCGGCGAGGAGCGTGGCGAGGGGGAGCGGGCGGAGCGCGGTCGTGTTCATGAGCGCGCCGAAGATAGCACCGCGGCCGGAAAACGCAGGGATCAGCATGATCTGAAGACCATCATTCCATGACGATGGAATGACCATCTTGTGAGCATTATGAGCGAATGTTAAAGGATCGAGCATGAAGCTCACCGGCCGCATCCTCTGGCTCACCGAAGACCCCGAGCTCATCCGCCGCCAGCTGGCCGGCGAGGATCTCGACGCCGACGCCGAGCACGTCCCGCCCCTCCACTTCGCGGTCAACACCGACGCGATGATCAGCGGGGCCGCCTGCACCCTCGGCTACACCGGCGAGATCCTCGGGCCCTACTTCCTCGAGACCTTCAAGGAGCAGGTCCTCAAGGACAGCATCAAGGAGGGCGGCTTCCAGGTGGTCGTCGGCGGCGACGCCTACGGCTCGGGATCGAGCCGCGAGGTCGCGGTGGTCGCCCACCAGGGCGCCGGGATCGAGCTCGTCGTGGCCCGCTCCCTCCAGCGGATCTTCCAGGAGAACACCGTCTACGCCGGCCTCCCCTTCACCACCGACTTCTCGGTGATCGACCGCCTCAAGGCCGGCGAGGAGATCGACCTCGCCGCCCTCGCCGAGCAGCTCCCGCCCTTCTTCCGCGCGGTCGCGGCCGCCGGCGGCCTGATGCGCTACGGCACCCGCCTCCTCGCCGGTGAGATCGAGCCGACCTACACCACCGAGGTCGCCGCCCGCCCGCTCAACTGCGTCGAGAAGATCATCGCCGCCCGCACCTGGACCGGCGCCGGCAAGCCCGCCGGGATCGCCGCGGTCGCCCCCGGCGACCAGGTGCTCTGCGAGGCCGGCTTCCGCGGGATGCACGAGTACACCGCCGGCATGGTGATGGCCCTCTACGCCGAGGAGTGGGGCGCCGCGCCGATCCACAACCCCGATCTCGTCGCCGCCTTCGAGGATCACTTCGTCCTCATCGACCGCGACACCGTGCCGCTGCGGGTCAAGAAGCAGCGCCTCCAGCCGGCCAAGCAGCTCACCGCCGAGATGGTCGAGGCCTGCGAGCGCAACGGGATCCGCCTCCACGGCCCCGGCCGCCCCTACCACGCCGGCGTCTGCCACCGGATCGTCGTCGAGGACTACGCGCTCCCCGGGACGATCATCGTCCTCACCGACTCGCACACGCCGACCGCCGGGGTGCTCAACGCCTTCGCCTTCGGGGTCGGCTCGACGGCGATGGCCTTCGCGCTGCGCACCGGCCTGATCCCGGTGACCGTGCCCAAGACCGTCCGGGTGATCGTCGAGGGCGACGCCCGCGGGATCGTCTCGCCCAAGGATCTGATCCTCCACCTGATCGGCGACCCCTACTTCCGCGAGGAGCAGTGGCGCGAGTCGCCGACCGACACCTGCGTGATCCAGCTCGGCGGCCCCGGCCTCGATCAGTGGAACGTCGACGAGCTCAGCGTGATCACCAACATGACCGTCGAGGGCGGGCTCATGACCGGGATCGTCGAGCCCTGCAAGCCGATCGTCGACTTCCTCCGCGAGCGCCGGGGGATCGACGCGACGCCGCTCCTGGTCCACCCCGACGCGGGCGCCGAGTACGTGCGGACGATCCACGTCAACCTCGACGAGGTGCCGCTCACGGTCGCCACCCCGGGCGACTCGCGGAACCGCGAGTCGCTCGACGTCGTCACCGGCACGCCGATCCACAACGTCGTGATCGCCTCCTGCACCGGCGGCTCGCTGGCCGACCTGCGGGCGGCGGCCGAGGTGCTCAAGGGGCGGTCGATCAAGGAGGGTGTGCGGGTGACGGTCACCCCCTCGAGCCACGACGTCGCCGCGGCCGCCGAGTCGGAGGGGCTCCTCGGGCTCTTCCGCGGGCTCGGGGCGGTCGTCACCGACCCGGGGTGCGGCTCCTGCATCGGCAACGGGCCCGGGATCCCGCTCGAGGGCGAGACCACCGCGAGCACCACCAACCGCAACTTCGATCGGCGGATGGGCGCGCCGGGCCCGGTCTACCTGGTCTCGCCGGCGGTCGCGGCGGCCTCGGCGGTGACCGGGTCGCTCACCGATCCGCGGGCGCTCGGCGGCTCCGCGGCCTCCTGAGCGGACGTCCGCAGCGAGGCGAGCGCGGGGCGACGCGGCGGGGACGCGTCGCCCCGGCGAATGATCGTGTATGCTGGGGTGATGGTGCTCGCGTGGTCGGTCCTGGCCCTCGCCCTGGCTTCGCCAGCGGTCGAGCCGACCTTCACGCCTGATCTCCGGCCGGTCGCGATCCCCGAGCAGAGCTCCGCCGCGAGCGCTCAGGTCGTGCTCGTCTCGCAGCTCCGCGACCCCTTCGCGCCGACCCAGGGGAGCGCCCGCACGCTGCCGCCGAGCCTCCTCAAGGATCCCTTCCGCGGCGAGACCCAGGCCCGCCCCGAGGCCCGGAGCGAGGCCCGGAGCGGCGCGCCGACGAAGAGCGCCCTCCTCGATCCCTTCCAGGTCCAGCGGCGGAGCCAGCCGGTCGAGCTCGGCGAGCCGCTCAAGGATCCCTTCGAGGCGAGCGCCCGCCCCGAGGCCGCGTCGGCGCCGCGTGACCCCGCGCCTGCCCCGGTCTCCGCCGACGCGCCCGCGGCCCCCGAGGCGCCGCCGAGCCCCCCGGCGTCGACCGACGCTTCGTAGCCTCTCGAGGGGTCCAGGCGGCGCACCGGGAAGGCTCACGCCGCCGCGTGCGTCGGCTCCTTGCCGCTGCCGTCGGCGAGGGCGTAGCTTGAGCGCCGATCATGCGGACCCTGACGAGCTATCTCCTCGGCGCCTGGCAGACTGCTGCTGGCGAGCCCTCGGCAACCCTGGTCAACCCGGCGACGGAGGAGGCGCTCGCCGCCGTCGATCGCGCCCGTGATCTCGCCAAGGCGACCGCCTACGGCCGCGAGGTCGGCGGCCCGGCGCTCCGGCGCCTCACCTTTCGCCAGCGCGGCGAGCTCCTGGCGGCGATGTCGAAGACGATCTTCGCGGCCCGCGAGGAGCTCCTCGACCTGGCGATGGCCAGCGGCGGCTGCACCCGCGGCGACGCGAAGTTCGACGTCGACGGCGCGACCGGGGTGCTCGCGGCCTACGCGGCCCTCGCCGAGACCCTCGGCGAGAGCCCCTGGATCATCGAGGACGAGGCCGCGTCGCTCGTCCGGACCTCAAAGGTCCGGGTCCAGCACGTCTCGCTCCCGCGCCACGGCCTCGCGGTCCACATCAACGCCTTCAACTTCCCGGCCTGGGGGATGATCGGCAAGGCGGCGGTGTCGATCCTCGCGGGGATGCCGGTGCTCTCGAAGCCGGCGACCAGCACCTGCCTCCTCGCCCACCGGATCGCCGAGATCCTGATCGACGCCGCGATCCTCCCGGAGGGCGCCTTCCAGCTCCTCGTCGGCCCGGTCGGCGACCTCCTCGATCACCTCGGGCCCCAGGACGTGATCGCCTTCACCGGCTCGGCGACCACCGGCGCGCGGATCCGCGGCCACGCCGGCGTCCTCGCCAACAACGTCCGGGTCAACATCGAGGCCGACAGCCTCAACGCGGTGGTCCTCGGCCCCGATCTCGAGCAAGGGAGCGAGCTCTTCGATCTCGCGATCCGCGACGCCGTGACCGAGATGACCCAAAAGACAGGTCAAAAGTGCACGGCGACCCGGCGGATCCTGGTCCCCGAGGGGCTCCTGGAGACCGTCCGCGAGGTCCTCTGCGAGCGCCTGGCCGACGTCGCCGCCCGCACCGGCGACCCGGCGGTGAAGGGGGTCAAGATGGGCCCGCTGGCGACCGCCCAGCAGCTCGCCGACGCCCGCGAGGGGATCGGCCGCCTCCAGGCCGACGCGACGATCGTCCGCGGCGACCCCGAGCGCGCCGACTTCGTCGAGGTGCCGGCCGGCAAGGGCTTCTTCCTCGAGCCGATCCTCCTCGAGGCGAGCGCCGAGGCGGCGCTGCGGCCCGGGGCGGCCTTCCACCAGCTCGAGGTCTTCGGCCCGGTCGCCACCCTCCTCCCCTACGACGGCAGCATCGACCAGGCGGCGGCGATCATCCGCGCCGGCGAGGGCTCGCTGGTCTCGACCGTCTACAGCGACGACCGCGCCTTCACGACCGCGGCGATCGCCGAGCTCGCCCCCCACCTCGGGCGCCTGGTGATCAACGACGAGAAGAACGCCGCCGGCGCCTTCTCCCCGGGCTGCGTCTTCCCGCAGGGCAACCACGGCGGCCCCGGCCGGGCCGGCTGCGGGGCCGAGCTCGGCGGCAGCCACGGCCTCTCGCTCTACATGCAGCGGACGGCGATCCAGGGCGGCGCCAGCCAGCTCGCGCGCCTCCTCGGCCGCGGCGCGGCCTCCTAGGCGGCCATCTGCTCCACAGGGCCGCTCCGCTCGCTCGAGTGGAGCGGCCCACGCAATTGCCGCGCCCACGAGGGGGTCTCCCCCCCTGCCCCGGCGCTTCGCGTTATCCTCGCGTCGCCATGGGCGTCCTCATCGCGATCGTAGCGATCCTCGGCGGCTGCTTCGTCGCCATCGTCAACCGGGTCCTCGCCCACCGGGAGAAGATGGCCGAGATCGAGGCGAGGCGGCCGCGGGTCGTCCTCCAGATCCCCGAGTCGTCGCTGGCCGTCCCCAGCGACGATCTGACCGAGCGGATCCTCGAGGCCTGCCGGGCCAAGGGGATCGACGCGGACCAGCTCGATCTCGAGGTCGAGGCCCCCCGTCAGCTCCGGCCCTGAGCGCGGCGCTCGACACTCGACGCAAAACGAGGGGCCCCTCGTCGTTTGGCGGGCGCCGTCGCGCCGCCCTACTTCGTCAGGTCGCTCGCGTCGCGCGGCGAGATCTTGGTGTCGCCGAAGCTGAAGTTGAGCGGGCCGACGATCGACGCGTAGGCATCGCCCATCATCACCGCCGGCCAGTCGGCCATGGCGAAGAAGAGATCATCGACGTGGAGGGCGCCGGTGACCTCGAACTCGCCGAAGCCGAGGTCGGGGTTGGTCACCATCGTCCCCTGGACCTCGACCAGCACGCCCTCGTAGGCCTCGGCCTTGGGGCCGCCGGTGGCGATGTCCGCCGGGTTGACGAGCTCCGGCGTCGGCACCGGCATGGTCCCGGTGACCATCACGTCGCCCGCGCCGGTGATCTCGAGCTGCGAGTTGTCGAAGAACTCGTCGTAGGTCGCGTTGATCGTCACGACGTCGCCCGGCTTGATCGTCAGGCCGTTCGAATCGGGGACGTAGACGTAGATCCCGGAGTACTCGCCGCCGCCCATCTCCTCGACGAAGAAGCCGTCCTTCTTGAAGGTGAGGCCGGAGGTGACGACCACGTCCTTGACGGTGACCGGGGCCTGGAGCGCGACCTTCCCCATCTGGATGTCGTAGATCGTCGTCCCGTCGCCGCCGGTGGTCGTGTCGGTCGTCGTGTCGGTCGTCGTGTCGGTCGTCGTGTCGGTCGTCGTCGACCCGCCGCCGAGACCCATGAGGTCGTTGATCGAGCGCGGCGCGATCTTGAAGTCCATGAAGTCGTACATCAGCGGGCCGACGACCTTGTCGATCGACTCGCCGCCGCTGAGGTTCGGGCCCATCCCGGGGAAGAAGAAGTCGGAGACCCGGAGGGTCGAGTCGACCTCGAACTGGCCGAAGCCGAGGTCGGGGTTGGTGACGGTGACGTTCTCGACCGCGACCAGGACGCCCTCGTAGGCCTCGGCCTTCGAGCCGCCGGTGGCGATGTCGGCGGGGCTGACGATCGCCGGCTCCGGGACCGCGCCGGACGAGACGACCTCGATGTCGGTCGGCGCCTTGATCGTGATCTCCGAGAAGTCATAGAACTCGGTGTACTGGCCGGTGATGTTGACGACGTCGCCCGGCGCGAGGGCGACGCCCATCACCACCTCGTCGTAGAGGTAGAGGTAGATCCCGGAGTACTCGCCGCCCGGCATCTCCTGGACGAAGACGGCGCCCTTGTCGGCGCGGACCGGGGTGGTGACGACGACGTTCTTGATCGTGACGATCGAGTCGACCGGGACCTTGCCCTGCTGGACGTCGTAGATCGTGACGGAGCCCGCGGCCCCGCCGGTCTCGGTCTCGGCCGCGGTGTCGGTGCCGGTGCCGGTGCCCGAGGCGCTCTCGGTGGCGCCGCTGCTGCTCGCGGTGTCGCTGGCGTTGCTGTCGGTGGTCGAGTTGCTGAGGTTGCAGGCCAGCGATCCAGCGATCACCGGCAGCACCATCACGATCTTAGTCCATGGCGTCGTCATGCTGATCCGTCTCCAGCCCCGGCGCAGGGCCCAGGGCGCCGCGACATTGATGCACGGGGCCGAGCGTGTCAAGGCGGGCATGTCCTCGAATTCTGGGGCATTTGCCCGGCAGGGCGTGATGTGACGGCCATGTGACAGCGCCCCCATGATTGCACCAGCACAGACCTCTGCGCCGCGTTGCACGATGCAGACCGGCGAGCCCCGTGATGATCATGCTGTGCATGTTGTGTGATGGATCATCCATCCATTTCCCTTGACACCGGCTCGTGGGCCGTGGCCTAGCCGATCCATGATCCGAGCTCCTCGCCTGCGTCTGGTCGCCCTCCTCGCCTGCGCGCCGCTGGCCTGCTACACCGGCCTCGACGGCGGGGTCAGCGGGGGCAGCGTGAGCGCCAGCGGCGGCAGCACCGGCGCCGGCAGCGGGGGATCGACCGGCGCCGAGGTCTCGAGCGGGGGATCGACCGACGGCGACGCGTCGAGCGGCGGCGGGGGATCGACCGGCGGCCTCAGCGTGAGCGGCGGCGAGAGCAGCGGCGGCGAGCTCACCAGCGACGGCACCAGCGACGGCACCACCGGCGACGCGAGCACGACGACGACCACCACCGACGGCTCGACCTCGACCTCGACCTCCGGCGGCTCGACCTCGACGAGCACCAGCGGCACCTCGACGACCGGCATCGACACCACCGACTCCGGCGGCGGCGACGACAACACCACCCCCGAGGGGGTCTGCGCCCGCTGGAATTACGACCACATGGGGCTCCAGACGGGCTCCTGGACCGGCAACACGCAGGCCTGCGACGCCGGCGACTTCGTCGGCGGCGGCCGCGAGAGCGCGCTCGTCTTGACCAACCTCTACCGCTGGCTCGCCGATCTGCCGCCGGCGACGATCGACCTCGATCGCAGCGCCAAGGCCCAGGAGTGCGCGCTGATGATGCACGCCAACGGGCAGCTGAACCACTCGCCGCCGATGAGCTGGAAGTGCTACAGCGCCGACGGAGCGGGCGCGGCCGGCAAGAGCAACATCGCCACGACGTCGATGGTCCCGGCGGTCGATCTCTACATGCTCGACCCGGGCAACCCGATGACGATCGGCCACCGCCGCTGGATCCTCTCGAACTCCCTCGGCGGGGTCGGCTTCGGCTCGACCAGCGCCTACTCGTGCATGTGGGTGATCGGCGGCGGCGGTCAGGGCAAGAACCCGTGGACCGCCTGGCCGGCGCCGGGGCCCTTCCCGATCGCGGCGGCGGTCGACAGCACCGGCTGGACCGTCCAGAGCGACGGGCTCAGCCTCTCCGGGGCCCAGGTCAAGATCACCGCGAACGGCCAGGACATGCCGGTCAAGGTCACCCAGCTCCTCGCCGGCTACGGCTCGGCGTCGGCGATCTCGATGATCCCGCAGGGCTGGAAGAGCGCGGCCGGGACGACCTACACGGTCGAGATCACCGGGATCAGCCAGCCGATCACCTACGAGGTCGAGATGGTGAGCTGCAACTAGCCGCGGAGCGGAGCGGAGCGGAGCGACGGGATGACGACGACGACGATCACGATCATCGGCGCGGGGCGGATCGGCGGCGCCCTGGCGGCCGCGTCGGCGGCGGCGGGCGAGCCCTGCGCGCTGATCACCCGCGAGCGCGGCTGGGAGGCGCTGCGTGAGGGGCAGATCGGCGCGCCGGTCCTGATCGCCGTCCGCAACGACGACCTCGACGCGGTCGTCGACCGGATCCCGGCGGCCCGCCGCGGCGACCTCGTCTTCGTCCAGAACGGGATGCTCCGGCCCTGGCTCGCCGCCCACGACCTCGCGGGCGCGACCCGGGGGCTCCTCTTCTTCGCGGTCGCCCGCCGCGGCGATCGCCCGCAGCCGGGCGCGCCGAGCCCCTTCGTCGGCCCCCACGCCGCCGCCCTCGTCGCCTGGCTCGGCCGCCTCGGGCTCCCGGCCGAGGTCGTCGACCCGCGCGCCTTCGCGGCGATCGAGCTCGAGAAGCTGATCTGGAACTCGGCCTTTGGCCTCCTTTGCGAGGCCCACGGCGCGAGCGTCGGCGAGGTCCTCGATCACCACCACGCCGAGCTCGCCGCCCTGGTCGACGAGATGGCGAGCGTCGGCGCGGCCGCGCTCGCGGTCGATCTCGCGCGCGGGCCGCTGCTGGAGCGCCTCTCGGCCTACTCCCGCTCGATCGCCGACTACCGCGGCGCGGTCAAGGAGTGGCCCTGGCGGAACGGGTGGTTCGTCGTCGAGGCGCGCGCCCGCGGGATCGCGACGCCGACCCATGATCGCCTCCTCGCGGCGATCGGCCGGGGATGATCGGGCCTGTCTCGGAGGCAATGTAGGGAGAGACATGCTTGTTCAGGCATGTCTCCTTCGACCTATTCGTTGATCACCAGGCTGACGGCGGCCCCCGCGGAGGCCTGCACCCGGAGCGCGCCCACCCAGGGATCGTAGGTGTAGCAGGCCCCCTCGCCGCTGAGATCGACTCCGCTCGGCGCCTCGGGGAAGCGGCGGAGCGGCCAGGCGATCTCGGTGACGCCGCCGTCGGCGACCCAGGAGGCGCTCGCCACCCCGGCCTCGGGGTCCCAGGCGAAGCTCGGATCGTCGCCCGCGAGCGCCCGGAGGTAGGGCCGGACGTAGGCGTCGAGGAGGGGGCGCTCCTCGCCGCCCGGGCCGAGGACCGAGAGGTCCTCCTCGTTCCAGAGCTCCTCGTTCTGCGAGCACTCCCAGAGGGTCGCGGAGATCCCGGCGTCGTCGAGCGTGGCCATCAGATCGCGGATCCACTCGAGCCCGCCGAGCGCCTCCGCCCCGGCGCCGATCCCGAATTCGCCGAGGAGGATCGCGTGCCCGGCGGCCTCCCGGTGAGCGACCATGCCGTCGATCTTGCCGGCGTAGGAGACCCCGCTCGGCGCCTCGCCGGCGAGGAGCGTGACGTCGTAGAGGTGGGGCGCGTAGACCAGGCCGTCGCCGGCCGGGGTGATCATCTCGACGTCGGCGCCGGCGAGCGCGTCGACGCCGGGGTCGTCGTAGAAGACCAGGAGATCGGGCGCGAGCGGGCGGAGCTCGGCGATCGCCGCGTCGTAGAAGGGCAAGAGCGTCTCGCTCTTCCAGGTGTCGACGGAGGTCGCGGTCCCCCACCCCGGCTCGTTGATGATTTCGAAGCCGATCACCCCCGGCTTGTCGCCGACGGCCAGGAGGACCTGCGACCACATCTCGAGGAAGGCGCTCTGGATCCCGTCGTCGTCGGCCCAGAAGCGATCGAAGGCCTCGCGCACGCCGGCGTCGGTGAAGTACTTGAGCCCCCACCCGGTGCAGTCATGGCGCGGGGGCCCGGGGTCGGGATCGGCGAGGGTCCAGGGCGGGAAGCCGTCGCCGCAGAAGGGCGACGCGTAGATGTCCTGGTGGAAGTCGACGATCACCGCGAGGCGGCGCGACCAGGCGCTGTCGACCATCGCCTCGTAGAAGTCGAGGTAGTCGTAGTCGTAGGCGCCCTGGGTCGGCTCGAAGGCCTCCCACGAGAAGGGCAAGCGGACGACGTTGAGGCCCCAGGGTCGGAGACGATCGAAGAAGGCGTCGGCGGCCGCCCGGAACTCGGGGATCGTGAGGTCGTCGGCGATCGGGAAGGGCACGAAGGGCGCCCACTTTGAGCGGCCGCCGGTGTTGACCCCGCGGAGGAGGATCACCCGCCCGTCGGGGTCGCGGAGGCGACCGCCGGCATCAACCACCAGGCGGGCGCTCTCGGGGGGGATCCCCTTCAGCGGCGGATCGCAGGTGCCGATGTACGATCCGCCCGTGGTCTCGCCGGTCGTCTCGCCGCCGCTCGCGGTCTCGCTCGCGCTGCCGCTGCCGCTCCCGTCGTCGCCGCAGGCGGCGAGGAGGAGCGCCGCGAGGGCGGCGGAGCGCGGCGGGGCGATCGGGGCTCGCATCGTCCAGAGATAGCACCGGGCGCGCTCGCGCCGCGAATTGCCGGCGAGGACGCGGCCGCCGGGCTCGTCGGGCCCTCAGGGGGGCGCCACGAGGAGGCCCTCGAGGCCGACCACAGGATCGCCGACCCCGGCCGCGATCGCCCCGCGCGGGACCTCAAGGACCGCGTCGGCGACGATCCCCTCGCCGACGATCGGGCAGGCCGCGCAGGGCTCCGCGCAGGGCTCGAGATCGTCGACGAGCGCGACCACCTCGCCGTCCCGGAGCCAGTAGAGATCGACGGCGAGGGTGAGGCCGCAGCCCCAGATCGTCGCGTCCCCGGCCGCGTCTCCGGTCATCTCTGGGATCAGCAGGAGCCCCTCGAGATCGCAGCGCCGGTGCTTCCAGCCGCGCTCGCGCTCGACCTGCGAGCGCGCGACCTCGACCTCGAGGGTCGCGTCCGCGAGCTCGATCGTCGCCCGCTCGTCGAGGACCTGGGCGCGGAGGTCCTCCTCACAGACCTGTCCCTCGGGACATCCTGAAATCGCCGCGGCGAGGGCCGCGAGCGCGCCCGCGCGAGAGAACGCGCAACCCACGCAGACGCGCCCCACGGGCCCCTAGAGGCCCCCGAGGAAGTCGAGGAGGAGTTGGCGATCGGCGGCCGGGAGGGCGTCGAAGGCGTCGCGGCTGGTCGCGGCCTCGCCGTCGTGGGCGGCGATCGCCGCCTCGATCGTCGCCGCCGCGCCGTCGTGCATGTAGGGGGCGGTGCTCGAGATCCCCCAGAGCGGCGCGGTCCGGAAGAGGCGCGGGGTGGCGATCCCGTCGGCGACCCCGAAGTAGCCGTCGGCGGCGACGTCGTGGAGGAGGAGGTCGCTGAAGAGCGCCACCGGGCCCTCGGCGCCGGGGAGCTCGGGGACGTGGCAGACGTCGCAGCCGACCTCCGCGAAGAGCTCGAGGCCGCCGGCGACCTCGGCGACCGGAGCCGGCGCGTCGAGGTGCTCGAGGTAGAAGACCAGCGCCTCCAGGCTCTCCAGGTTGATCTCGGGATCGGCGATCGCGTCGTCGTCGCTGAGGAAGCCGAAGGTGTGGCCCGGGACCTCCGGGACCGTCAGGCCGACCTCGTTGGAGAGCGCGTCGCGGGCGAACTCGGCGACGCTCGGGACGCTCGCCTTCCAGCCGAAGCGGCCGACCCGGCCGTCGCCGGTCATCGCCACGATCCCGCGGATCCCGTCGCCGTCGAGGTCGTCGGGGTCGGCGAGGCCGAGGATCGTGTCCTCGCTGATCCCGTCGATGAGGCCGAGCCCCAGCGTGGTCGGGGTCTGGCGGGGCTCGAAGACGTTGTGGCCGACGTCGGCTTCGCGCCGCGGGAGCCCGGGGACCGAGAGCTTTGCGAGGATCGTCCCGTACGCCGGGGCGACGAAGGTGTCGCCGTCGCGGGTGCCGTGGCGCATGACGTTGACCCCGAGGGGGCCGGCGCCGCCGATCACCGGATCGAAGTGGCAGGCGCGGCAGGAGTCGCCGTTGAAGAGGGGCCCGAGGCCAGCCGCCAGCGGCGTGTCGCGGTCGAAGAGCGCCCGCCCGGCGAGCCAGAGGGCCTCATCGTCGGCCCCGGCGAGGCCGAAGGGCGCCCCGGGCTCGCCCGCCGCCGGGATCGGCGAGCCCGGCGGCACGAGCCCCTCGCTCCGCTGATCGAGGCCACCGAGGGCCTCGAGGAAGGTGATCAGGGCGGCCTGGCGCGCGTCATCGAGGGCGAGGAAGGCGTCGCGCGACCCCTCCCCTTCGCCGCCGTGGGCGACGATCGCGTCGCGGAGCGTGTCCGCGCGGCCGTCGTGGAGGTAGGGGCCGACCGCGGCGATCCCCCAGAGGGGCGGCGTCCGGTACTCGTTGCCCTCGGCGACCCCCTGGACGATCCCGTCGGCGAGCTCGGGGCCCATGTCGTGGAGGAGGAGGTCGGAGTAGAGCGGCAGGAGCCCGCGCGGCCCCTCGAGGGTCGGCACGTGGCAGCCGTCGCAGCCGACCTCGGCGAAGGCGGTCTTGCCGAGCTCGCCGCTCTCCGTCAGCTCGGCCGGCTCGGGCGCCGCCAGGAGCATCGCCCAGCTCACGAGGTCGAAGAGGTCGGCGCTGCTGAGCTCGGGATCCGGGGCGTCGTCGTCGTCGACGAGCGGCTCGTCGGGCGCGGCGGCCTGCCGGAAGCCCGCGCTCCGGGTCGCCGATCCGCTGTCCGAAGGGACAGGGAGGCGGGCCTTGTCCTCCTCGGAGAGGGGATCGCTGGTGATCCCGAGGTGGTTGTTGAGCGGCCCGCGGATGAACCCCTCGATGCTCACGGTCTGGGCCTTGCGGCCGAAGCGGCCGACGAAGCCGCGGTCGTAGTTCGGGCGCCCCGAGATCCCGTCGCCGTCGCTGTCATCGGGATCGGCGTTGGCGAGGATCGACGACTCCGGGAGCTCGGCGATGAGGCCGACGCCGAAGAAGGGGATCGGGTTGCGGTGGGCGATGATGTTGACGCCCTCCTGGAGATCCGGCCGGGTCTTGGCGCCGCCGAGGCCGTAGGCGGTGACGACCCCGCCGTGCTCGCCGGTCAGGACGCCGCCGTCCGCGAGCTCGGTCGCGGTCAGGTAGAAGTCGCGGTAGTGGCCGCCGGAGCCGCCGAAGTCGGGCTTCTCGTGGCAGGCGCCGCAGAACGAGACGTTGACCAGCGGCCCCAGCCCCTCGGCCGGGGTGAAGCGACGGGTGGCGACCGCCTTCCCGCGCTCGAAGGTGTCGTGCTGCTCCGGGGTCGCGTTCGGTCGGATCTCGCCGAGGCGGCCATAGATCCCCTCGGCCATCGGCGTCGGCTCGGCCGGCGGGCAGCCGCCGAGGACGACGAGCGCGAGGGTGGCGGTGATGGGCGCAATGGAACGCGGCCGACGCGAGGTCATGGCGTGTCTCCCCGGAGCATGATGACGCCCTGGTAGGGCGGGTTGCGATCGAGCGATCCGCCGACGGCGAAGTGCGGCCCCTGGTCGAAGCCGTAGGCGCCGTGGAGGACGAGGTTGGTGACGATCTTGGGGGTGAAGGTCGAGGCCCCGGCGGCGACCAGGCCGGTCACGCCGTTGACCCCGCAGACCCAGGCGCGGCCGCGGCCGTCGACCCAGACGCCGTTGAGCCCGGCCGACTCGCCGATCACCTCGGGGGTCCAGGCGGCGCCGTCCCAGCGGGCGACGACCCCGTTGCTGCGGCCGCCGACCGCGACGATCTCGTCGGGGCCGGTCCCCCAGAGGCTGATCAGGTCCTTGGTGACGCCGGAGGGCTGCTGCGCCCAGGTGTCGCCGTCGTAGTGGAGGATCACGCCGGCCCGGCCGACCGCGAAGACGTGGTCGCGGGAGGTCCCCCAGACCTTGAAGAGCGCCTCCGAGGGGCGATCGAGGGTCGGGATCGCGACCTCGGTCCAGGCGGCGCCGTCGAAGTGGGCGAGGACCGGCGCGTCGGCGCCGGCGCCGACCTGCCCGCCGACCGCCCACACGTCGTCCGGCGCGGCCCCCCAGACGCCCCAGAGCGGGGTGTCGATCCCGGTGTCGAGGCGCTCCCAGCCCGACGCCGTCTGGCGGAGGGCGACGCCGCCGTTGCCGACGACCCAGACGTCGCCGCTCTGGCCGTCGATCCAGTTGAGGAGCGGCGGGGTCTCGGCGAGCGCCTCGGGGGTCCAGGAGGCGCCGTCGAAGCGGTAGATCACGCCGGCCTCGGGGTTGCCACCGACCGCGTAGACCTCGTCGGGGCTCGGCCCCCAGACCGAGAGGAAGGCGCCGACCTCGGCGCCGACCTCGAGGCTCCGCTCCCAGGACTCGGGCCACTGGGGCTCGTCGCCGGTGCAGCCGGGAGCGACGAGGACGACGGAGAGCGCGAGGAGCGAGCGATGGATGGCGCGGCGCGAGAGCATTGGAGCGTGGCGAGGATAGCAGCCGGGGATCCCGGGTGAGCGCGCAGAAGGGGCGCGTACGGGCGCGCCTGCGGCCCTTTGACGCCCCTTCGGCGGACAACGCCGCGGACGGGCGGCGGCCCTCACCGGCCGAGAAGTGGGGCGCCGGTGATGACCGCCGCCCGTCCGGGGCGACGTAACGTCAGGAGTGGGACGTCGTGACGTGAACGAGCGCACGGGCCCCGCAGAGAGCGGGCGCAGGGCCACAAGCGATGACCCCCAGGGGGACGAGGCGGACGCATCGCATCGGCCGGGCGGGATGCGATGCGTCCGAGGGCGGCGCGGCGATAGGAGCGTAGGGATAGGCGTAGGGTTACGTAGGGCTAGGGCGAAGAGCTAGGCGTAGGCGTAGGGCTAGTGCGTAGAGCTAGGCGTAGGCGTAGGCGTAGGGTGAAGAGCTAGGCGTAGGCGTAATGCTAGGCGAAGGCGCGTAGGGCTAGGCGTAGGTGTAGAGCTATTGCGAAGGCCAAGATTAACGAAAGGTCAGGAACAAAGAGTCAGAAATAAGAGGTCAGGAAGAGCAAGCCAAGGAATAGGGGGCGGGCTAGTCCAGTTCAAGCCAAGCCAAGCGAGTCGAAGCTAGGGAGCGAGCTCGTGGACGCCGCGCCGGGGCCAGCGGCGCAGGTCCAAGAAGGGTCAGGTCAAGTTAAGCCAGGCCAAGGGCGGGTGAGCGAGAGAGCCAGACACAGATGAGAGCGCCGATCAGCAGGCCGAGACAGAACGCAATAAGGAGTTGGGGCGCGAGCTGAATCCACCGAAGATCGGAGCGAGGAGAAGCATCTGGTCGAAGGTCCCGGGTCACGTGGGTCGACGTCCCGTGCCGACGCGGCCTTGAAATGCAGGCCCAGGGCCAAGACGGCAAACACCTGCAACCATTGAAGAAAGCCAACGCAGCCTGGCCGACCAGAGGGCCGCCCTGACATCCCTGTCCGGCCTAGGGCCGATAGCGCAAGATCACCCTGACATCGATGTCAGCGGCCCTGCTCCCCCGCCGCGCGCACCCTGGCCTAGAAGGGCTGGAGGAAGGTCAGGTTGAAGCTCACCGGCGGCAGGAGCACCTGCGCGTCCTCGAGCCCCTGGAGCTCCGCCAGGTAGTTCGGGAGCTGGCGGCCGAGGCACACCGTCTGGCGCCGGACCAGCGGGACCGCGACGTCGAAGCGGAAGAACTGCGGCGTCACCCCGAGGAGGCGGAGGTAGGCGGTGACCCCGTAGCCGACCTGGCCGTACCAGCTCTCCCGCCGGAAGAGCCCGCGGTAGTCGTCGCAGTGCGAGACCGTCGCCGCGCCGGCGAAGAGCGAGCCGCCGATCCCCCGCAGCCACGCGAGGTGGAGGAGGTTGATGTCGAGGTTCTCGTAGTAGGTGTGGCGGTACTCGAGCTGGGTCTTGATCAGCGCCCGCCCGAAGATCTCGTTGCCCTGGTAGGCCGCCAGATCACCGATCCCGCCGGCCCGGAGGAGGGAGCGGAACTCGAGATCCGAGGCGATCGGCAGGACCATCGCGGCCTCGAGGCGCGACGCCAGCACGTGGCGGTGGGCGAGCGGCCAGAGCTCGGTCCAGCCGACGTCGGCCGTGATCGCGTAGCGGTGGTCGTTGCCGAGCCCGTCGACCCGGATCACCTGCGAGCCCGAGAGGAGCCCGTAGATCCGCCGCCCGCGATCGGGCCAGAGATAGAAGGAGCGGGTGTCGTGGATGAAGGCGACGAGCTCGGTGACGCGCAGGCCGCCCCGCGGATCGAGGCCCTTGTCGGTCAGGTACTCGAGGTTGGAGAAGAGCCGAACGCGGTTCACCCGGCGCTTGCGGTTGACCTTGCGGCCGAACCAGAGGTTGGAGCCGGCGCCGATCCCCGCGGCCGTCTCGCGGTCGCGGTAGATCATCATGTGGCCGGTCGCCCGGAGGTCGCGGCGGCGGCTCGCCTCGAAGAAGGCGAAGCCGGAGAGCGCGCCCAGGCGCGAGGCCGGGTTGGTCGCCGCCAGGAACTCGGTGACCGCGAGGTCGAGGCCGAAGCCGGTGTAGAGGAAGCGGGCCCCCGGCGGGCGGCGGTTGTTGAAGAGGGGATCGACGTTGTCGGCCGGCGGCCGCGGGGTCTCGAGGAGGCGCGCCCGCGGATCGACGGCGACCGCCCGGAGCTTGGTCGCGGTCCAGAGCTCGAAGGTGTGCTCGCCGCTCGCCGGCTCGCCGTCGAGCCCCTCCCCGCCCCCGTCCGGCCCGAGCTCGCCGTTCCAGATCAGGTAGTGGTGCTCGCCGCTGCGCTCGCTGACGAGCACCTGGACCGGCTCGATGAGCGCCGCCTCGCTCGCGCGGGCGACCGTGATCCGGTGGCGCCAGCCGCCACGCTCGGGCTCGCTGGCGATCCTGGCGATCCGGTAGTCGACCTTCGGGTAGGGCCCGAGCCACTGATCGAAGAACCAGCCCAGCGTGTGGCCGTAGGCCTCCTCGGCGGCGGCGATCGGGTCGACGTCCGGCGCCCTGGTGAGCGCCTGGTAGAAGGCCCCGAGGGCCGCCGGCGGGACGAGATCCCGGAGCTTCTCGTGGATCCGCCGGCCGGTCGGCAGCTCGTTGCCCGCCAGCCAGGGGTGGTTGCGGACCGGGAAGGTGTCCTCGCTCCCGCGGAAGTAGGCGGCGGTGAACTCGGCCTGGCCGGCGTAGAGGAAGTTGTCGACCGCCGGCACGAAGGTCAGGCGGCCGAGGATGTCGCTGGCGAACTCGTCGCGGGTCGCCCGGTGGACCCGCCAGAGATCGAGGAGCGCCATCGCCAGCGAGCCCTGGAGCCAGAGGTCGGTCGAGGCCGCGTGGCGGCCGGCGAAGAAGGCGTGGGCGAGGACGTCGAAGCCGCCGCGGGCGACCACCTCGGCGTGGAACTCGAGGAAGCGCTCCATCGGGAAGACCTGGAGGATCTGGTCGCTGATCAGGAGCGCGGTCGGGTGGGCCTCGGCGAGGCTCGAGCGGAGCGGCCCCTGGACGATCACCATCCGGGTGTCGGGCGGCGGCTCGACCCGCGAGGCCGCGGCGACGTCGAGGACGTCCTTGATCGCGTGGAGGACGTGGCCGGGGACGTCGCGGTAGAGCTGGAGCTTGCGCTCGCTCGGGTAGTGATCGCCGGGGCGCCAGAGGGTGTGGAGGAGCTCGATCCGGACGCCGTTGTGGATCTCGGTGACCCGCCGCCAGCGCGGCCCCCAGAAGACCGACGGGTAGGAGGCGAGGCCGCGGCCGCCGACCGGCGCGTCGGCGACGACGATCTCGTCGCCCTTGAGGGCGGCAGCCTCGGCGTCGGTCGGCTCGCGGCCCGGCTCCCAGGAGGGCGCGGCGGCGAAGCGGACCGACTCGACCCGCCAGTGGGCCGGGGCGATCGCCACGCCGTCGGCCGGGAGGTAGCGGCCGCCAGTCGCGGCCTCCGTCGGCAGGGGCGCGATCGCGCCGCTCAGCGAGCAGCGGCGGCGGGCGCAGCCGAAGGGCCAGTAGCGGTGGGGCACGGCGACCCGGTAGCGGAGGCGGAGCTCCTGCGCCCCCTCCTCGAGGACGACCTCGAGATCGCGGCGCTCGCCGACGCGGGCGACCGAGGCCGCCCCCTCGTGCCCGAGGAGGTCGAGGCGGCCGGGCTGGAAGGGGCCGTCGAGGTAGGTCGAGAGGGCGATCGTGTCGAGCTCGATGGGCTCGCGGGTCATCGCCTCGGCGAAGTTGAGGAGCCGGACGCGCTCGCCGGCGCGGGCCGGGCGATCGAGGGTGTAGACCGCCTCGCCCTCGACCGCGCCGCCGCGACGGGGGGTCCGGGCGCCGTCGGGGAGGCGCTCGCCGGCGCGGTAGATCGTCAGCCGGAGGGCGACCGCGTCGACCTCGGGGCCGCTGGTGGTGGACGCCGCCGGCAGCGCGGGGCCCTCGACGAGGGCTCCCGACGCTGACGCCTCCGGGACCTCGTCGGCGCCGACCCCGCGAGGTGCCTCGTCGGCCGGGGCCGCCTCGGGCCCGTCGTAGCTCCTCGGCCCGACGCTCGCGGCGGCGGCCGCAGACGGGGCGGCGACCCCGAGCCCCGAGGCCCCGAGCGCAGCGAGCCCGAGCGCCAGAGCCAGCCGCGAGCCCCCTCGCCTCGCCCCCCGCCCTGGGAGCCAACGCTCCGGCCCTGTGCTCGCTGCCAACGCCGGGCGATTGTGCCACCCGGCCGCCTCTCCGGGCCAGAGGCCATGATCGCGCGCTCGCCGCAGATCGCCTCGCTTGCCCGCGGCGCTGGCGGCTCGCTAAAGTGATGCGATGGTCATCGGCCGCGGGAGCTGAGCCCGCCGCGAAGGTAGCGGGCACCCGCCGCCCTCGACCTCGAGGAACCTTCGTTATGCGCCTCCTTAATCCGTCGCTCCGTCACTTCCTCGCGCACAACCTCGGCGACTGGATCGCCGGCCTCGCCCTCGGGGCGGTGATCGCCATCGGCTGCGGCCGCACCGACGCCGATCCCTGCCAGTCCAACGAGGACTGCGGCGAGGGGGCGACCTGCATCGACGGCGCCTGCGCGGTCGTCGACATCCAGTGCAACGTCGACGCGGACTGCGCGGAGGGGGAGATCTGCCTCAACTACGAGTGCGCCGAGCCGACCGCCTGCGACGACGATCTCGGCTGTCCTGAGGGACAGACCTGCGTGATCCCGGAGGACGCCGAGACCGGCACCTGCATGCCAGGTCAGTCGGGGTGCAACCCGCCCTGCGCCCCCGGCACCACCTGCCAGGGCGACGTCTGCGTGCCGGTCGCCTGCCAGAACGACTTCGAGTGCCCCGACGAGACGATCTGCGTCGACGGCGAGTGCGTCGGCTACTTCGAGTGCACCGAGGACTGGCAGTGCCCGGGCGGCTTCCTCTGCATCGACTACTTCTGCGTCCCCGGGGTCCAGTGCTACGAGGACTTCGACTGTCCCCCGGGACAGGCATGCTTTGAGGGCTTCTGCTACGACCTCCCCCAGTGCGTCGACGACTCCGACTGCCCGCCCGGCTCGCAGTGCTTCGACGGCTACTGCTACCAGGTCGGCTGCACCGAGGACTGGGAGTGCGGCTTCGACATGCTCTGCGTCGACGGCGAGTGCGTCGCGCCGGAGTGCTACGACGACATCGAGTGCCCGCCCGGCATGAGCTGCGTCGACTACGTCTGCCAGCCGGGGATCCCCGAGTGCGTCGACGACGCCCAGTGCCCCGACGGCTGGCTCTGCATCAACAACGTCTGCGAGCCAGGGGTCCCCGAGTGCGTCGACGACGCCCAGTGCCCCGACGGCTGGCTCTGCATCAACAACATCTGCGAGCCGGGGATCCCCGAGTGCATCAGCGACGCTGAGTGCCCCGACGGCTGGGCATGCGTGAACAACTTCTGCGTACCGAAGCCGGAGTGCATCAGCGACGCCGACTGCCCGCCGGAGTGGACCTGCGTGAACAACCTCTGCGAGCCGCCGCCGCAGGAGTGCATCGACGACATCGACTGCCCGCCCGGCGAGGTCTGCCTCGACGGGATCTGCGTGGGCGTCCCGGAGTGCGTCTTTGACACCGACTGCCCGCCCGGCGAGATCTGCGAGGGAGGCCTCTGCATCCCCCAGCCGCCGCAGTGCATGAACGACGCCGACTGCAACCCCGGCGAGACCTGTGAGGGTGGTGTCTGCGTCCCCCAACCGCCGCAGTGCATGAACGACGCCGACTGCAACCCCGGCGAGGTCTGCCAGGGCGGCCTCTGCGTCCCCGAGCCTCCGGAGTGCGTCATCAACGCGGACTGCAACGCCGACTCGGTCTGCCAGGCCGGCTCCTGCGTCTTCGTCGGCGAGTGCATCAGCGACGCCCAGTGCGCGCCCGGCCAGACCTGCATGGGCAACGTCTGTGTCGGCCCGCCCCAGTGTGTGATGGACGCCGACTGCCCGAACCCCGGTGAGATCTGCGCCTACGGGGCCTGCGTCGTCCCGGCGACCTGCATGATCAACGCGGACTGCGGGCAGGGGCAGCTCTGCGTCCTCGGCTTCTGCACCGGCGGCGTGCAGTGTGCGAGCCACGCGGACTGCGATCCGGGCGACGCCTGCTTCGGCGGGACCTGCATCAGCCTCTGACGAGACGCCGAGAGGCTCCGCCGTCGAGCCGCGACGCCAGCATGACGGCGCGCTCGTTCGGCGAGAATTGCAGTGTGCCGCTTGGGCCCAGACACCGTGGGGTTGCTCACTGCTTGTCGGCGATCGCTGACCGTCACCCGGGGCTGACTTTCGCAACGTCACGCTCGGATGACGGCGCGGCCGTGCGCCTGGACATCGGCCGAAGACGACATTGCGGCGCCCGGGAGCGGCCGCTAGCCTCTTTTCGATGGTGCACGTGCGCTTCGCCGGAGCGACATGGACCGCCGACGTGAGGGCGCGACGATGATGCGGCGCGACGTCGTCGCGGAGCCGTCGCTCCCGGCCGCGCAGCGACGACCGCTGATCCTCGTGGTCGACGACAACGCGGCCAATCGCGAGATCATGGTCGGTCAGCTCAAGGTCCTCGGCTTCGACGCCGAGGAGGCGGCGACCGGCGAGCTCGCCCTCCGCTGCCTCGCCGAGCGCCGCTTCGACGCGGTCCTGATGGACTGTCACATGCCGCTCCTCGACGGCTACGCGACCACCCGCAGGCTGCGGACGATCGAGGGGGAGCGCCACCACACGGTGGTGATCGCGGTGACCGCCCACGGCCTCCACGGCGAGCGTCAGCGCTGCCTCGCCGCCGGGATGGACGACTACCTCCCGAAGCCCTTCCGGGTCTCGGAGCTCGGCCTCATGCTCCGGCGCTGGGTCGAGGGCGCTGAGGCGCCGCGCCCCGCCGTCGCCGCCGCGCCGTCGGCCCCGGCCCCGCCAAGCTCCACCGAGCTCGACTCGAGGTCGATCGAGGGGCTCCGTCGCCTCGGTGTCCTGCGACGCGTGATCGACCTCGTCAGCGACGCGCTGCCGCCCCAGCTCGTGGCGCTTCAAGCCGCGGTCGAGCACGACGAGTGGAGCCGGGTCCGGGAGATCGCCCACAACCTCCGAGGGGTCACCGCCCAGATCGGCGCCCGCGACTTCGCCCGGCTCTGCGAGGTGATGGAGGCGGCCGCGGAGCGCCAGGCGTCGAGCCGCACCAGCGTCGCGCTCCGCGAGCTCCAGGTGGCGAGCGTGCCGCTCCTCGAGGCGATGCGGGCGCTGCGGACGTAGGGCCAGGCCTCGCCGGGCGACAAGAGCGCGGCAATCGGGGCGGCAAGAGGCAAGGCCGTCGCGGGCATGGGCCGAGCGCGTTCCTGGAGCCTGCAGAGCCGCCCTGGCGTGCCCCCCTCCGGGAGGGTGGATGGCGACGGAATGGACCCGCCCCGGGGCGAGGCGGGCCTCCCATGGCCCTCGCAGGCCCTCGCGCGTCACCCCGGACCCCCGCCCGCGCGCCGGCTCCAGGCTTGCTCTCGCGCAGGAGCGAGCGCCGTCCGAGCCTGAGGTTTGACAGCCCCCCGCCCTTCGTTGGACGCTCGCTCAACCATGACTCGAACCCGCCGTGCCGACCGTCGCGCCCGGAATCATCGAGCCGGCGCGGCCCTCTTCATCGGCGTCTGCGCGGCTCCGGCGGGCGCGCTCGCGGCCCCGCCCGCGCTCCCGGACGACAACCGCTCCGGCGGGATCGAGGCCGACGAGCCCCCGGCCGAAGGCGAGCCGGCGGCCGAGGGCGAGGCCGGAGGCGAGGCGAGCGGGTCGATCGAGGCCGGCGGTGAGGCCAGCGTCGACGCCGGTGCGGACGTCGGCGGCGCGGTCGTCGATCCCTTCGCCGGCCTCGACGTCGGCGACGAAGAGGGCGACGACGCCGGCGCGAAGGGCAAGGGAAAGGGCAAGGGCAAGGGCGACGCGGCCAAGGACAAGGACCCCGCGTCGATCGGCGGCCGCCGTGAGCCGGCGGTGAACACCGTCCGCGGCGGCCTCGGCCTCTTCGGCACCAGCCTCGCCGACGTCGGCGGACAGCACAGCGTCCGCTTCGGCCTCCACACCGACTTCTTCCGGCGCAGCGGCTTCATCTACGACTCGAGCCGCTTCGGCCAGGACACCAACTCGCGCTTCCGCGGGACCGTGAACATCGGCTACTCGCCGGCGAAGTGGGGCGAGGTCTTCCTCTCGATCTCGAGCCAAGCCAACCGCAACCTCCGCGAGCAGCCGGGGCGCCAGGACGCCGTCACCAACTTCGCCCTCGGCGACATCGACCTCGGCTTCAAGGGCGCCCACCGCTTCTACCGCGGCGGGGCGATCGGCCTCGGCGGCCAGCTCGCCCTCGGCCTCCTCTCGGGGACCACCAAGCTGACCACCGAGCGGGTGAATTTCGGCTTCGACTTCCTCTTCACCCTCGACGTCCGCTACCTCACCGCCAAGGCCTTCCCCTTCCGCTTCACGACCAACATCGGCTGGCTCCTCGACAACTCGCTGAAGATCCTCGACTGGTCGCGGATCAGCGACTCGACCAGCCGCGAGGTCACCCGCTTCGCCCTCGGCGTCAACCACAGCCGGGTGCGGATGCGCTACGGCGTCGACTTCCCGATGCGCTTCGGCAAGGACCGGCAATTCGGCATCGACCCGATCGCCGAGCTCTCCTGGGACGTCTCGACCCACGGCGAGCAGACCCTCTTCGGCCAGCCCGGCGCCGATCCGGCGCCCCTCCCCCGATCGAGCCTCTGGAGCACCCTCGGCGTCCGCGCCAACGTCGTCAGCGGCCTCCACCTCGACCTCGCGCTCGACATCGGCATGATGTCGCCGAACTTCGAGTTCGCGCCGCCGGTGCCCCCCTGGCAGCTCCTCCTCGGCCTCGGCTACGCGTTTGATCCGCGGCCGGTGATCAAGGAGGTGCCGGCCGAGGTCGGCCCGCCGCCGCCGCCCCCCGCGGTCACCGACGGGCGGATCGTCGGCCAGGTGGTCGACGGTCAGGGGGCGCCGCTCGCCGGCGCGATCATCTCCTTCCCGGGGCTGACGACGACCTCGATCCTGACCGACGAGAGCGGATCCTTCACCACCTTCCGCTTCCCCGAGGGCGAGGTGACGATGATCGTCACCCTGGCGAACGGCCAGACCCAGGAGGTCGCGGCCGCGGTCGCCTCCGGCCAGGAGACCTCGCTGACCGTCACCTTCGAGGAGGGCGGGGCCGCCGGCTCCGGGATCCTCGACGGCTCCTTCGTCGACGAGCAGGGCGCCCCAGTCCAGGCGAGCTTCCAGGTGATCGGCCAGGGGATCGACGAGCCCTTCGGATCGACCGCCGACGGCGTCGTCCGGATCGAGCTGCCCGCCGGCGACTACCGCGGGATCGCCCGGGCCGCGGGCTACGAGGACGCCGCCGTCAACTTCACGATCACCCCCGGCGACGAGATGATCGCGGTGCGGGCGACCCTGAAGCGCGGGACCCCGGTCGAGACCCCCAACGTCTCGGCCAGCGGCAAGGGGATCCGCCTCAAGAAGTCGATCTCCTTCAAGGGCGACGAGGTCTCGGAGAAGAGCCAGGCGATCCTCGACGAGCTGGCGATCTTCCTCAAGGGACACCCGGAGTTCCAGGAGATCGAGATCGGCGTCCACACCGACGATCGCGGCAACCCCGGCCAGCGGAGCACCCAGCGGGCGGAGAACGTCCGAAGCTACCTCCTCGGCCAGGGCGTCAGCCCCGACCGCGTGGTCGCCAAGGGCTACGGCGATCGCAACCCGATCGCGGTCAACCTGACCGCCAGCGGCCGGGCCAAGAACAACCGGGTCGTCCTCAAGGTGACCAAGCAGAGCGGCGGCGGCGAGTAGCCGCGCCCGCCCAGCGGGCTGCTGTCGACGCGCAGCGCAGCGCACCTCCGCTCGCCCACGCGGCGACCGCGAAAACGCAGATGGGCGACACCTCGCGGCGCCGCCCATCGTCCAGGCCTGCGAGCGACCGCGCTACTCGGCCGGCTCAGCCTCGTCCTCGGGGCCGCCCTCGGGGGTCCCCGGCTTGTCGGCCGACGGCCCGGGCGGCGACTTCGCGTCGCCCGCGGGCGCCACCGGCCCCTTCTCGTCGCCAGCCTTGTCCGGCCGCGGACGACGGGCGCGGGCCCGCGGATCGGGGCCGAGGCTCGCCTCCATCTTGTTGTCGATCTTGTACTTCTCGAGGAGCGCCTCCTTGAGCTCGCGCCGCCCCTGGTGGAGCTTGCGCTGGCGCAGGCGCTCTCGGAGCTGCTCGGCGAGCGCGTCCTTCGGGAGGTCGCCGGCCGGGTACTTGCCGAGGCACTTGATGATGTGGATCCCGAACTTGGTCTCGACCGGCTTCGAGACCTCACCCGGCTTGAGCTTGAAGGCGGCCGCGCTGAACTCCTCGACCATCCGGTCCTTGGTGAAGATCCCGAGGTCGCCGCCCTTGTCGGCGCTCGGGCCGATCGAGTGCTCCTTCGCCAGGACGGCGAAGTCGGCGTCGGGGGCCGAGGCGAGCTTGTAGATCTCCTCGGCCTTCGCCATCGCCTCCTCCTTCCACTTCGCCTTGTCGCTCTCACTGGGCTCGGCCTGGGGCTCGTGGGGGTTGGCGGGCTGCGGGCCGATCGGCACCAGGATGTGGGCGGCGTGCACCCGCTCCTTGTCCGAGTGGTAGTTCGGCTTGACCTTCTCGTACTCCTCGTCGACCTCTTGATCGGTGACGGTGAGCTTGCCGTCGATCTCGAGGAGCTTCAGCTCCTGGAGCTCGGCGATGTACATGTCGCGGAGGCTCTGCTCGGTCTCGCCGCGGCGCTGGAGGTGCTTCTCCCAGTCCTTGATCCCGCGGCGCTGCTGCTCCTCGCGCTCGGCGAGGGCGGCCTTGTCGTACTCGGCGCCGCGGGCCGCGGCCTCCTGGCGGAGGACCTCCTGGTAGATCAGGCGGTCGGTGATCGACTTGCGGTAGCGGCGGTCGGCGGAGGCCGGGATCTCGCGGCCGCGGTCGGAGTACTTCTTGACCTTGAGATCGTAGATCGCGCGGAAGTCGGCGGCGGTGATCGCCTTGTCGTTGATCGTGGCGACCGGGTCGGGGACGTCACCCGACTCCTTGCCGGCCTTCGCGCCGTCGGCGGGCTGGATCTTCTCGAGGTCCTTGGGATCGGCCTGCTGGGGCTTGGGCGGCTCGACGCAGGCCGAGAGGCAGAGGGCGGTGACGACGAGGGAGGCGATGCGACGCATGGAGTTGTCCTGGGCCAGGTTGGGCGGAGCGGAGCCGGGCGAGTCTAGGCGCTGGGCGCCGCTGGGCAAAGGATCGCGCGCGGTCGATTGGCGCATTTCGCGCGAAGGCGAAAAGACCCCGCAGAGCCGGGTCCCGCGCGAAGATATCCCGTCGACCGCCGCCCGTCCACGGGCAAGAGGTGGGCCCGCGCGCGAGCGCGAGGGGGGGATTTGGCGTACATTCGCGGCCGCCCATGACCGACCTCGTCCAGATCCGGGCGCGCCGGCCGAACGCGGCCGGAGCGGCGCCAGCGGCCACGGCAGCGCAGGCGGCGGAGACCGCGGAGACCGCGGCGACCGCCGACGGACCGCGCGTCTACCTCGAGACCCTCGGCTGCCAGATGAACGAGGCCGACTCCGCGCTGATCGCCGGCCAGCTCGCGGCCCGCGGCTATGTGCGGGTCAGCGACCCCGCCCTCGCCGACGTCGTCCTGATCAACACCTGCGCCGTCCGCGAGAAGGCCGAGGAGCGGGTCTACGGGCGCACCAGCCAGCTCCTCCGCCACCGGCGGGAGAACCCCGACCTGGTCTTCGGGATCACCGGGTGCATGGCCGAGCACCTCCGCGACAAGGTCGCCGAGCGGGCGCCGCACATCTCCCTGGTGGTCGGCCCCGACGCCTACCGCGGGATCGCCGACCTGGTCGATCGGGCACGTGAGGGCGCGTCGGTGCTCGACGTCAAGCTCGACAAGGACGAGGTCTACGAGGGCCTCGACGGGGTCCCCGACGACGACGGGGTGAGCGGCCAGGTGGTGATCCAGCGGGGCTGCGACAAGTTCTGCACCTTCTGTGTGGTCCCCTTCACCCGCGGCCGCGAGCGCGGGGTGCCGCCCCGGGAGGTCCTCCGGGGCGCCCGCCGCCTCGCCGAGCAGGGCTACCGCGAGGTCGTCCTCCTCGGCCAGACCGTCAACTCCTACCGCTGGGAGGACGTGACCTTCGCCGAGCTCCTGCGGGCGGTCGCGGCGATCGACGGGATCGAGCGGATCCGCTTCACCAGCCCCTACCCCGTCGACTTCACCGACGCGCTCATCGAGGTGATGGCGAGCGAGCCGAAGATCTGCCCGCAGGTCCACCTGCCCTTCCAGTCGGGCTCCGATCGCATGCTGACGGCGATGCGCCGGGGCTACACCCGCGCCGAGTACCTCGATCTCGTCCGCCGCCTGCGGGCGGCGATCCCCGACCTCGCCCTGAGCACCGACGTGATGGTCGGCTTCTGCGGCGAGACCGAGGAGGACCACGCCGAGACCCTCTCGCTGATGCGCGAGGTCCGCTTCGACACCGCCTTCATGTTCGCCTACAGCGATCGCGGGATCACCTACGCGTCGAAGCGCCTCGACGACGACGTGCCGGCGGAGGTCAAGGGCCGCCGCCTCCGCGAGGTGATCGAGCTCCAGGAGGAGCACACCCGGGCCGCCTTCGCCGCCCGGATCGGCCGCCGCGAGGAGGTCCTGGTCGGTATCACCGCCCGCCGCGGCGATCACGTGATCGGCCGGACCCCGCGCTTCCAAAACGTCCTCATCCCCCTCGGCCGCGCCCAGCCTGGCGAGCTCGTCACGGTGACGATCGCCGCGAGCACCGGCCACTCGCTGATCGCGGAGTAGCGCGGCGATGGAAGCGATCGTCCTCCTCATCATCTTTGGCTCGATCTTCGGATCGATCGTCGCCAACCGGGTGCTCAAGTACCGCCACATCGAGCGCATGCGAGAGCTCGAGCAGGGTCAGGGCCCGCGGGCGCTCCAGCAGGGCGAGGTCCTCGCGCTCCAGGCCGCCAAGGCCGAGCTCGAGGAGCGGGTGCGTCACCTCGAGACGATCGTCTGCAACGTCGACTTCGAGCTCAACGCCAAGCTCAACCGCCTCGCCACCCGCCACCTCGCGCTCGAGGCCGCCCTCCCCTCCGCGCCGTCGATCCAGGCGGCGAGCCAGGAGCGGGTCGCCGAGACCGAGCGGGTGCTCGCCGGCACTGTCCGCCCGGGGCTCCTGGTCGCCGGCCGCTTCGAGATCATCCGCCTCCTCGGCGCCGGCGGGATGGGGGCGGTCTACCTCGCGCGTGATCTCCAGCTCAAGGAGGAGGTCGCGCTCAAGGTGGTCGCCGGCCTCGGCCTCTCGGATCCGGCGTCGACCGAGCGCCTCCGCCGCGAGGCCGCCGCGGCCCGGCGGATCAGCCACAAGAACGTCGTCCGCCTCCACGACATCGGCGAGGAGGGCGGCCTCCTCTTCCTCTCGATGGAGTTCGTCGACGGCGAGAGCCTCCACCAGCGCCTCACCCGGGTGGGGCCGCTCTCGGGGGCCGAGCTCCGGCCGCTCCTCGCCCAGCTCTGCGACGGGCTCCAGGCCGCGCATGCGGCCGGCGTGATCCACCGCGACCTCAAGCCGGCGAACATCCTCATCGACCGCCAGGGGCAGGTGAAGCTCATCGACTTCGGGATCGCCCGGATGGCCCACACCGACGGGATGACCGCGACCGGCATGGTGATCGGCACCGCCGAGTACATGGCGCCGGAGCAGATCCGCGGCGGGGCAGTTGACGCCCGCACCGACCTCTACGCGCTCGGCGTGATCATCTACGAGGCGCTGACCGGGCGCCCGCCCTTCAGCGGCGAGACGCCGATCGCGGTCGGCCTCGCCCACGTCACCGAGCCGGTCCCCGCGCCGCGGACGATCCGCGCGGACGTCTCCCCGGCCTGGGAGGCGCTGATCCTGCGGGCGCTGGCGAAGTCGCCGACGATGCGCTTCCAGAGCGCCTCGGAGCTCCGCTCCGCGCTGCCGATCGGCGCCGACGATCCGACGCAGCCCTCGCTCGAGCTCTCCCAGATCGCGCCCACCGATCGGATCCAGTGAGCGCGCCGGGGCGCGACCCCGCCCCCTCAGAACGCCGCTCTCGGCCGCCTCGGACGCGGCCCCGCCCGGCGAATTGTCGCCTGCGGCCTTCGATGCTAGCGTCGGGGGCCTAGGACCTTTTCCTTATGCTACGACCACCGCTGACCCCCACGACCAGCGATTGGCGCCGGCGGGCCCTCGCCCTCGCCCTCCTCGCGCCCCTCGCCTGCTCCTACGACTACCAGCCCCCGCCGACCTCCCAGGGCGAGCTCGGCCGCGGCGAATTCACCTACCGCTGCGCCGGCTCCACCGACGCGCTCTGCCCCGCCGGGGCGACCGTGGCGACCGGCTTCCCGATGGCGATCGCCGTCGGCGGCCGCTTCGCCCTCGACTACACGTTCAACTCCGATCACGACGACGAGCCGCTCCCCCTCCTCCGCAGCGCCGCCGCCGATCGGATCGACTCGGGCGACGGGGTCTTCACCGCCCTGGTCACCGGCTACACCGCGATCCTCGCGGTCTCGGGGACCAGCCAGGTGATCGACGTCAAGCACCTCCGGGTCGCGGCGATCGATCACTTCGCGGTCTATCAGGGCTCCCTCGAGATCGGCGCCAGCGTCGAGGTCGAGGCCGGCGCGACCCTCGAGCTCAGCGCCGCCCCCCTCGACGCCCAGGACCTGGTCCTCGGCGGCTCCCTCGACTACGCCTGGACGATCGCCGATCCGGCGATCGCGACGATCGTCGGCACCGCAGAGGACGACGCGGTGGTGATCCGCGGGGTCAGCGAGGGCTCGACCACCGCCAGCGTCGCCGTCGGCGACTTCAAGATCGACGTCCCGCTGGTCGTCCTCGCCGGCGAGGGCACCTCGTCGAGCAGCGGCGATAGCGACTCGTCGAGCACCACCGGCGACTCGAGCACCACCGGCGACACCACCGGCGACACCACCGGCGACTCGTCGACCACCGACGCGACCACCGGGACCACGGGAGGCTAGGACCATGCGCCGCTCCACTCGACTCCCCCTCCTCCTCGCGCTCGGCCTCACCCTCGGCCTCGCCGCCTGCCAGCCCGACTACGGCTCCCTCGAGATCGAGGTCGGCTCGTCGCCGCCGCTGCCGGTGAGCATCCACGACCACGACTTCCAGCTCCCGGTCGGGATCGCGGTGCTGATCAACGTCACGCCGGTGAGCGCGAACAGCAACAACTACGTCGAGACCGACGAGGTCGAGCTCTCCTCCGACGATCGGACGATCCTCAGCGTCGAGCCCGGGCCCGAGGCCCGCTCCTTCGTCCTCACCGGGGTCAAGGTCGGTGAGACCTGCGTCCAGGTCTACGTCAACGGCGGGCGCGAGGAGTGCATCCCGACCACGGTGAGCGCCGAGTAGCGTCCACGACGCCCATCCGCTGCGAGGATCGCCCTCTCCAGAGCGATCCTCGCCTCTACATCCCGGCGAGCTCGCCGAGCGCGGCCTCGAGGCGATCACCGATCTCGGGGACCGCCCCGGCCTCGAGGCAGAGCGGCGGGCAGATCAGCGCGAGCTTGCCCTTGGTCGGGAGGAAGAGCCCGTGGCGGAGGGCGATCGTCGCAAGCGGCCCGACCGGGCGATCGAGCTCGAGCACCCGCATCAGCCCGTGGCCGCGGTGATCGCGGACCAGGCCGCCGAGCTTCGGCGCCCGTTGGAGCGCGTCCAGGCGCTCGCCCAGGACGGCGCCGACCCGATCGGCGTTGCCCGGGAGATCCTCGCGCTCGTAGACCTCGATCGCCCCGACCGCGGCCGCGCAGGAGACCGGGTGGGCGTAGGTCGTGAGCCCGCACCAGAGCTTGTGATCGTCGAAGTGGGCGGCGATCCGCGGCGAGACCAGGACGCCGGCGAGCGGCGCGTAGCCGGAGGTCAGGCCCTTGCCGATCGTCATGATGTCGGGGCGCACACCCCAGCGATCGCAGGCGAACCAGCGGCCGGTGCGGCCGAAGCCGCTGAAGATCTCATCGGCGATGAGGAGGATCCCGTGGGCGTCGCAGAGCTCGCGGGCCCGCGGCCAGAAGTCGTCGGGCGGGAGCTGCATCCCGTTGGCGCCGGTCAGGCCCTCGAGGAGGATCGCGGCGATCGTCGCCGGCCCCTCACGCTCGATCACGGCGGCGAGCGAGCGCACCCAGGCCGACGCCTCGCCGGCCGCATGCGGCGGCACCGGGTAGGGATCGTCGATGTGGATCGCCGGCTGCAAGTCGCGGGCGAAGGGCGCCTTGCGGTCGTCGCCGGCGATCCCCAGGATCGCCAGGGTCGCCCCGTGGTACGAGTGGCGGCGGGTGATGACCTTCGAGCGGCCGGTGAAGAGGCGGGCCATCTTGACCGCGTTCTCGTTGGCCTCCGAGCCGCCGGTGGTCAGGAACGCGCGGTGCATCCCGCTGTGGCGGCGCAGGAGCTCGCCGAGCTCGGCCCGGATCGGCAGCACCGCGTTGGGCGCGGCCGCCGGCATCGCCTCGATCTGGGCGATCATCCGCTGCTGGATGTGCGGGTGCCGGTGGCCGGCGTTGACGTTGTAGACCTGGCTCTCGAGGTCCCAGAGCCAGCCCTGATCGCGGGTGCAGAAGCGCGCCCCGGCGGCGTCGACGATCTCGATCGGGACGACGTCGTCCTGGACGCTCCAGGTGAAGAAGAGGTGGTCGCGCTGCCGTTCGAAGAGCTCGCTCATGTCGCTGCCTCCTGCTCCTCCGGCGCCGGGCCGCCGCGCCAGCGATCGAGGGTGTAGACCTCGGCGGGGTTCTCCTGGCCGCAGCCCTGGCTGGCGAGGACCCGGCCGCGGGTCAGATCCATCACCATCCGCCCGCAGGTCCGCGACATCGACGGGTCGCCGTTGGCGTCGTCGACGTGCGAGCAGATGCTCCGCGGGTAGCCCTCGTGGGAGCAGAGGAAGTCCCAGAGCTGCGCGGCGGTCTGCGGCCGCTGCTGGACGTAGAGGGTGGTCGCGAGGTCGTAGCGGCGGAAGGTCGTGCTCGTGGTCGCTACCTTCTCGCGCTGCCGCAGCACCGGATCGAAGCAGTGGTTGGTGTGGAGGTGGGCCGCCCGCGCGCCGATCTGGGTGAGCACCTTGAGCTGGCCGCTGGTCTCGACCCCGTAGAAGTCATTCCCGTCGGCGATCATGTAGTGATGGCCGCTCGAGAGCATCGTCGACATCAGCCGCTGGTGGGCCGCGGCCGCGCTCGTCTCCTCGAGCATCGCCCGCACCAGCGCCGGCCAGACGACGCCGACCCGGGCGTCGGTCGAGGTCAGGTTGTTGATCGTCACCGCGACCCCGTCCTGGTTGATCCCGGTCATCCCGAGGCAGCCGGTGATCGTGAAGGCGAGGAGCTCGCGGTCGCCGCTCTTCGGGCGGATCCGAACCAGGCGGACGAAGGGCGCGGCGGTCCCGTGCATGTCCCAGGTCTGGCCGAGCACCGGCGCGTCGATCCCGGGGATGTAGACCGCCGTGCAGCCGCCGTCCTCGGGCTCGCCGGCCCCCTCGCCGCCGAGGACCGCACGCGGGATGTCGCGGAGGTCGGTGTAGTGGTTGACCACCACCAGGAGCGCGGGATCGATCGCCGCACCGCGGGCGATCCCGTGGAACTCGGCGGCGAGCTCGGGGTGGTAGGCCTCGAGGATCGGCAGGTGCATCGCCGCGACCCGGAGGACCTCGTCGGCCGTCCGCATCGCGCTCTTGGCGATCGTCAGCTCGAGGCGGATCGCCGCGAGCTCGGCGATCTCCGCCCGCCAGAGCTCGCCGTGGGCCTCGCCGCGGCGCGCCGGATCGTCCTGGTCAAAGAGGAAGGCGCTCATCCGATCCCCCTCGCGGCGATGTCGTCGATGAGCGGGTCGAGCATCGACCGCACGGTGGTGACCAGGCTCGGGCCCTGGACGTCGAGGGGCGGCGCGGCGATCAGCGTCCCCGGCCGGCCGACGCCGAAGAAGAGGCCGCGGCGGCTGCACACGTGCTGGATCGCCGTCGCCACCGCGGGATCCGGGAAGCTCACCGTCCGGTAGAGGCCGGCGCCGCCGAGGCTGGCCCCCGGGAAGCGCTCGACCAGCGAGCGCCGGAGGAGCTCGGCGAGCGCGTCCGCGGCCGCCGGGATCGAGGTCAGGTGACGGGCGGCGCGGAGGTGCTCGTGGACCCGGATCATCGAGAGCTCGTCGCCGTCCCAGGTCGAGATCAGCGTCAGCGGCTTGGCGATGTAGTAGCGGTCGCTGGCGAAGATGTGGCCGAGCTGGCCCCCCGGGTACCAGAGGACGAGATCGGGGCGGACGCTCGCCGGCAGGCGGTCGACCCCCCAGGCCCCGGCGCCGCCGCGGTAGGTCCCGCTCGCGGTCTCGACCAGGCAGAGCGGGAGATCGTGGCGGCGGCAGGCGTCGGCGAGGGCGGCCGCCGCCTCGCCCTCGAGGACCAGGCCCGAGCGCTCGCCGATCACCTCGGCGAAGAGGCCGAAGAGGCGCCCCGCGCCGACCTCGGCGACCAGCGCGTCGAGGGCGGCGATCGTGGCCTCGACCCCGGCGATCGCCGGGTGCGGCAGGCGGGGCCAGGGGAAGAAGCCGAAGTCGGGGCCGAAGCCCGCGGGATCGGAGATCGAGCGGGCGGCCGCGGTCACGTGGCCGACGTAGCCGCCGTCGAGGCCGACGGCGATCTGGGCGTCGGGGCGCGAGAGCCGGAGGCAGCGGAGCGACTTGTCGACGGTCTCGTCGCGCGACGAGGTGAAGTAGGCGTGGGCGGTCCCCCGCGGCGCCAGGAGGCGGAGGTGCTCGATGTAGTGGACGACGTCGATCGTCGCGTAGTTGGAGAGGTTGAGGCGGCTGGCGACCGGCCCGACCAGCTCGCGCGCGGCCATGAAGCGCGGCGCCGGCCCGAAGGGCTGCTGGAGGCCGCTGGCGAGGTCGACCCGCTGCTCGGTCGCGAGCTCGCGGGCCGGCGGATCGGGGGGCGGCCCCAGCGGGATCCGGTAGTAGTCGGCCTGGGCGTTGCCCTCGTACTGCCGCTCGAGGCGGACGACGTGGAAGGCGCCGAAGGAGGCGTTGAGCGCCGCCATGCTCCCGGTCGCGCCGACCCGGTTGCGGCCGGTGATGAAGCGGAAGCCCTGACGCGCCGCCCAGCGGACCTGGGCGCGCTTGAGCGCGCGGCCGATCCCGCGGCTCCGCGCCGCCGCCGAGACCGTGATGTCGGCGGAGTAGAAGGAGTCGTGGAGGCCGAAGCGGTCGTCCTGCGCCGGCCCCGAGACCCCGCTGTAGTGCTCGACCGGGCCGCCGAAGCAGAAGCCGAGGATCGCCCGGCTCGCCCGATCGACCGCGACCAGCCCGAGGCCGGCCTCGGCGCTGCCGCGGAGGTACTCGAGGGAGTCGCGGCGGGCGGCCTCGTAGCTCGCGTTCTCGATCTCGAGGATCGCCGGCCAGTCCCCCTCCTCGACCTCGCGGATGTCGAAGTCGTGGTGCTTCTTGTGGTTCGGCGCCTCGCTCGGCCAGGCGGTCGCGCTCGGATCCTGGAGGCGCGAGAGGTCCTCGCTCACCCGGGCGAAGAGGTCGTCGAGGTGGCGGCGCCCCCAGCTCGCGCTGAGGCGGAAGCGGATCGTCGACGAGCCCGCCCCGTAGGTCATGAAGCCGCGCTGGTAGCGTTGGTTGATGAACGCGTTCTGCTGGGCGTTGTCGGCGAGATCGAAGGCGAAGGTGGTGCCGGCGACCCGCGGCTTGCCGATCTCGGGGAACGCGGCCGCGAGCGCCTTGACCCGCTTCTGCAGCATCGCCTCGAGGTGCCCCTGCTCGTGCGCCGACTCGAGCTGGATGAGCCCGCGGAGCGCCGACGCGACCGAGATCTGGTTGACCTCCGGATCGGGCCAGCGCGAGAGGACGACCCCGAGGTTCGCCTTCTTGGCGCAGGTCATGAGGTCGGGGCTGGTCGCCTTGTCGCCGCCGAGGCCGAGGCGCTGCCACCAAAAGAAGGGGCCGCCGGTGGCGAAGCCGGTCTGGACCTCGTCGACGATGAGCGGGAGCTTGCGGGCGCGGACCGCCTGGAGGAGGCCGAGGAGGAATTGCCGGCCGAGGTGGACGTCACCGCCCTCGGCCATCATCGGCTCGACGATCACCGCGTAGAGCTCGGCGTGGTGCTCGTCGAGCGCCCGCTGCACCGACGCGAGGTTGGTCTCGGCGAAGATCGCCTCGTAGCCGGCGATCTCGAAGGGCCCGCGCTTCGCCGGGTTCCAGGTCGCCATCAGCGTCGAGAGGGTGCGGCCGTGGAAGCCGTCGCGGAAGGCGAGCACCCGCTTGCGGGCGACCCCGCCGACCGGCGGCGGCGCGTGGAGCCGGGCGATCCGCAGCGCCTTCTCGTTGGCCTCGGCGCCGCCGGCCCCGACGAAGGCGACGTGATCGAGCGAGGGCGGCCCGACCCGGCGCAGCGCCTCCGCGTACTCGGCGACCTCGGGGGCGTGGTGGACCGCGGTGTCGGGGTTACTCCAGAGGCAGGCGTGGAAGCGGCCGTCGTAGAGCGCCTTGATGATCCCCGGGTGGGCGAAGCCGTGGGTGAGCGTGGCGATCTGCGAGCAGGCGTCGAGGATCACCAGCGGGTGGGGATCGACCGAGACCATGTAGGGGCCCCAGCTCCGCCGGGTGTCGACGACCATCGGCTTCTTCTCGCGGGCGACGAAGTCGCCGGCGTAGATCCGATCGAGGAGTGCGGCCGAGCGCGGGAGCTCGCCGCCGACCGGGATCCGCACCCGCTGGGTCTCGCGCTCGACGAGCGCCCCGGGCCTGGGGGCCTCGCCGCGTTGCCGCGTCTCGAGCTCGGCGAGGAGGAGGTCGAGGTCGCGATCCGGTGGTTGACGGTTCACGCCGGGAGTCTATCAGGAGCCCGACGGGCGCCGTCGATCCGCGCGCGCGTGCGCCCCCTCTCCGCCCGCGGGTGTGTCGACCGCGGGCGCCGCCTGCTAGGCTCGCCCGGTGACGGGGCACGCCGAGCTTGCGATCTCCCGGGGGCCGGGCTTCGTCCTCCAGCGCGCCCGCGCGGCCCCCTCGGCGGCGCCGCTCTGCCCGCACTTCCACCTCGAGTACCTGATCTGCGCCCAGCTCCGCGGCCGTGAGGCCTGCGCGGTCGACGGCCGCCTCCACCACCTCAAGGCCGGCGATCTCGTGCTGATCAACCCGGAGCAGGTCCACACCGGCCACGCCGGGGCGGGCGAGACGATCGAGTACCTGAGCCTCTACGGCGAGCCCGGGTGGATCGCCGGGATCGCCGCGGGCCTCGCCAGCGCCGGCGGCCGGCGCCGGCGCGCGACCGAGTTCCTCGAGGTCCGGGTGAGCGCCGCCCCGCTGGTCGACGGGCTCCAGCGCCTCTGGACGGCGAGCGGCGGGCGAGGCGATCCCGCGGCCGCGCTCGCGCTCGAGGAGGGCGCGACCCTCCTGGTCACCCGCGCCCTCCGCGACTTCGCCGACCTCGGCGGGGGCCGCCGCCGGAGCGCCCGACGCCCGCCGCCGCGGCGGATCCGGCGGGTCGTCGATCACCTCCACCAGCGGGAGGCGGCGACCGATCTCGACGCCCTCGCGGCCGTCGCGGGCCTCTCCAAGTTCCACTTCATCCGCCACTTCGCCGCCGAGATCGGGATGACGCCGGCGGCCTACCTCCGCACCCTGCGGATCAGCGAGGCCGCCCGCGAGCTCCGGCGGGGCGCGTCGATCGAGGCCGCGGCCGCGGGCGCCGGCTTCACCAACATGACCAGCTTCGGCCGCGCCTTCCGGTCGATCGTCGGGACCACGCCGCGCCGCTACGCCCGCGACGCCGGCGGCGGCCCGCGCCTGGGCTGATCCGCGGCGCCCGCGCGGACTTCGAAAGGGCGAGGGCCGCCCCCTCGCGGGGACAGCCCTCGTCGCTGCACCTGGCCCTTGGTTCAGCCCGGCTTGCAGTAGTACTCGACGTTGATCTCGCCGGTGTCCTTGAGCTGCTGGCACCACGAGCCGCAGAGCTCGATCGCCTCGGGCGGCATGTTCATGTCGTCCATCGGGTACACGTAGACCCAGCCGTCCTCGTTCATGCAGTCCATCACCGGCGGCACCAGGTCGACGCCGACCTTGACCTTGGTGTTCTGCGGGAAGACCGGCGGCTCGTCGAGGGAGACCACGCAGGAGAGCGCGTCAGCGGCGATCTTCTCGAGGGCCGCCTGGAGCTCGATCTGGTTCTTGGTCGCGTAGAACTTGTCGACCCCGGCCTGCGGCTTGCCGCCGTCGACCGCGAGCTCGTTGAGCTTGTCGTAGGGGACGATGTTGTCCGGGTTGCCGTCCTGGGCGTTGCCGGTGTTCGCCTTCGAGATGTCGATGCCGACGACGTAGGTCGGGATCGTGTCGTTGTTCCAGGCGTCCTTGACGACGGTGTGGAGCCCCTGGTCGTAGACCTCGAAGCGCGCCGTGTTGTTGGCGGCCATCGGGTTGCAGTTGGCGGCGCCGTCGGTGACCAGGAGGACCCCGCGCGGGTACTTCGGATCGAGCGACTTGAGGTGGTTGATCGCGGTGAGCATGCCCGACGAGGCCGGGGTGCCGCCGTAGATCTGGGTCGAGTTCGCCGCCGGGATCGCCGCGAGGATCGGGTTCTTGTTGTTCGGGGCGACCGCCACCTCGGGGTTCGCCTGGACCACGCAGGCCTGCTGCGTGTACGAGTTGGTCGCGGCCTTCGACGGGAAGAGGGTGACGCCGAAGTTCAGCTTGTCCTGGAAGCCGGTGAGGATGTCGGAGACGACGCCGTAGAGGCTGTTCCAGCGGGTCACGTCCGGGGTGTTGGCGTCCTGATCGTGGTCCCACTTGTTGAGGACCATCGAGCCCGACTTGTCGAGGACCATCATGAAGTTCGGGGTCAGCGGCTCGAGGACCACCATGATCTCGGCGCACTTGTCGGCGCCGCAGGCGTTCGAGCAGGCGTCGTTGTCGATGTCGTTGCCGTCATCGCAGAGCTCGGCGCCCTCGTAGAGCATGCCGTCGCCGCAGTGGGGGCCGAGGGCCTGGCAGTCGGCGGAGCAGCCGTCGTAGCTGTTGTCGTTGACGCCGTCGTCGCAGACCTCGCCGGGCTCGACGATGCCGTTGCCGCAGGCCGGGCCGCCGCTGTCGGTCTCCATCACCGCGGTGGTCGCCGAGTCCGACGACGCGGTGGTCGAGTCGGTCGCCGTGTCGCTCACCGACGAGCCCGTCGTCGCGGTCGAGTCGGTGCCGCTTTGGGAGTCGCTCATCCCGCTGCCGGCGCTCGTGCTCGAGTCGGTCGCGCTCGCCGAGCCGCTGTTGGTCGCCGTCACGGTCCCCGCGGTCGTCGACGCGGTGACCGTCACCGAGGTCGCCATGGTGTCGGACGAGGAAGAGGAGTCGTCGCTGCTGCAGGCGACGGCCAAAGAAAGGGCGGTCAAGGGAATCAGGCGGCGGTACATCGTCTCTGTCACTCCTAAGGTCGTCCGGTATCTTATCTGAATCGTCTGGGGGTTGTGAGCCCCCTTTTCGAGTCCAGCAAACGCCGACGCCATCCCTGCGCTCGCTTGGAAGCGCTCATCGCCGTCGGAGGCGGCCGACGATCCGTCGCGGGAGCGTGACCAGGAGGTCGGCGCCCGGGTAGGCGAAGCGCCGGAGGATCACCGCATAGACCGCGAAGGCCGCGCCGATCACGAGCGCGAGCGCGACGGCCCGGAGGCCGCCTGCGAGCGCCGGCGCGGCCTCCTGGACAAAGGCGATCCCACGCTCCGAGAGCGCCCAGAGGAGCGCGATCACGGCCGCCATCACGCCGTTGGCGACCAGCAGCGCGAGCCCCTCGCGGCCGCGCCCGCCGCTCGCCCGCGGGCCGACCAGGCGGCGGAAGGCGACGCGCAAGATCGTCAAGTTGACGATCGCCGCGAGCGAGGTGCCGAGCGCCAGCCCCGGCGCGCCGAGGGTCCGGTAGGTGAGCGCGTTGAAGGTCAGGTTGACGGCGACCGCGGAGACCGAGGCGATGAGCGGGATCCTCGGCTGGTCGAGCGAGTAGAAGGTGGGCGCGACCACCTTGACCATGCTGTAGGGGACCAATCCGACCATGTACGCCTGGAGGATCATCGCCACCGCCGCGGTGTCACTGGCGCTGAAGCGGCCGCCCTCATAGAGGAGGCTGATCACCGGCTCGGCGAGGAGGACGAGGCCGACCGCGCTCGCCGAGCTCAGGAGCCAGACCGCGCTCAGCCCCTCGGCCGCCCGCGCGGCGAGGCCCGCGAGATCGCCGCGGGCGGCGTCCTCGGAGACCCGGGTCGCGGTCACCGTCGCCAGCGCGACCCCGAAGATCCCGATCGGCAGGAAGAAGACGCGGAAGGCGTACTCGATCTGGGCGACCGGCCCGTCGCCGAGGCTCGCGGCGAAGCGCGTGTTGATGAAGACGTTGAGCTGGACCGCGGCGACCCCGACCAGGGCCGGGAGCATGAGGCGGACGATCCGGCGGACCCCGGGGTGCGCACGGAGCCCGCGGAGGCGGAGCTGCGGGCGGTAGCCGAGGCGCCAGAGGACCGGGAGCTGGACGAAGGTCTGGGCGATCCCGGCCGCCAGGGTCCCCAGGCTCCAGACGAGGACCGCGTCGCCGCCGCTCGCTCCGGCCAGCCAGATCCCGAGGCCGGCGACGATGCTGACGACGTTGAAGACCGCCGGCGCGAGGGCGGGCTCGCGGTAGCGCTTCTGGGCGTTGAGCATGCCCATCCACACCGCGCCGAGGCTGACGAGGGCGAGGATCGGCATCATCACCCGGGTCAGGAGCGCGGTCTGGGCGACCTTCTCGGCGCTCCAGCCGTCGGTGATCGCGAGCACGACCTCCTCGGCGAAGATGATCCCGAGCGCGGACAAGAGCCCGGTGATCACCAGGATTGCGGAGAAGATCAGGTTGCCGAGCTCGTAGGCGGCCCGGCGATCGTCCTGGACCAGGGCGGCCGTGAAGGTCGGGACGAAGGCGCTCGAGAGGGCGCCCTCCGCCAGGAGATCGCGGAGGAGGTTGGGGATCCGGAAGGCGACCGAGTAGGCGTCCGCGAGCGCGCCGGCGCCGAGGAGGCGCGAGAAGAGCGACATCCGCACGAGGCCGAGCACCCGCGAGATCGCCACCGCGACGCTGACAGAGCCGGAGGATCGCAGGGTCTCGGGCACGAGGGAGCCTTCCGCGGCGTGGACGCCCGGCGCGCGGCCTGAGCTTCCCCGGGGTCGCGGGATTATCCGCTCACCCGCGCCCCTGCGCCAGGAATCGGCGCCGACGCGCGGGCTCGGCCGCGGCCGGGCGGCGCCCGCGGCCGAGCCCAGCCCCGGCAGCCCCCCGCCCTCGCACGCGGGCGATCGCCCCGCGGATGCGGTAGTCTCTGCCGCCCGTGATCCTCCCGCTCCTCCAGACCCTGCGACCGCGGCAGTGGCTCAAGAACATCTTCGTCGCGGTCCCGCTGGTCTTCGGCCAGAAGCTCACCGATCCGGTGAGCCTGCTGATCACCGCCGGCGCAGTCGCCCTCTTCTCGCTGGTCTCGGGCTGCGTCTACATCCTCAACGACCTCGTCGACGTCGAGAAGGACCGCGCCCACCCGCAGAAGCGCCACCGGCCGATCCCCTCCGGCCGCCTGCCGCCGGCGGTCGCCCGCGCCTTCGCGGTGGTCGCGGTGCCGGTCGCCCTCGGCCTCGGCTACTGGCTGGAGCCGGCCTACGCGCTGGTCCTCGGGGTCTACTTCGCGCAGAACGTCGCCTACTCGTTCAAGCTCAAGAACGTCCCCTACCTCGACGTCGCGTCGATCGCCCTCGGCTTCATCCTCCGGGTGCTGGCCGGCGCCTACGCGCTCCAGCTCCCGCCGAGCCCCTGGCTCCTCGGCTGCACCGGCCTCCTCGCGCTCTTCCTCGGCTTCGGCAAGCGCACCCACGAGCTCGGGGCCGGCGGCGACGGGGCGACCAAGCAGCGGGCCTCGCTCGCCAAGTACAGCCCGCGGGTGCTGCGGGCGCTCCTCTACTCGGTCGCCGTGGCGACGATCGCCCTCTACGTCGCCTACACCCTCTCCGATCACGTCGTCGAGCTCTTCGGCACCCACCGCCTGGTCTACACCGCGATCTTCGCGGTGATCGGGATGCTCCGCTTCATCCAGATCACGACCACCCGGCACGACGCCGAGAGCCCGACCGAGGAGATGCTCCGCGACCCGCTCTTCATGCTCAACTTCGTGGTCGGCGTGGTCGTGTCGACGGCGATCCTCTACGGCTGGATCTGAGGCCCTGGGCGCGCGTGCGGTCCCCGCGGACGATCATCGTCAGCCACGAGACCGCCGACTTCGACGGCTTCGCGGCCGCGGTCGCCGCCCAGCTCCTCGAGCCCGAGGCCGTGATCGTCCTCCCGCGATCGCTCGGCGGCGACCTCCGCGACTTCCTCGCGCTCCACAAGGATCGCTTCCCCACCGTCGCCGCGGGTGAGCTCGACCTCGCGGCGATCGACCGGGTGGTGATCGTCGACGTCCGGCGGGCGAGCCGGATCGCCGGCCTCGATCCCCTCCTCGCGCGGATCTGCGCCCGCGACCCCGGCCTCGAGGTCGTGATCTGGGATCACCACGCGGCCGCCGACGACGACCTGCCGGCGACCGAGCTCCACGTCGACGCGGTCGGCTCGGTGACCACCCTCCTGGTCGAGGCGATCCGCGCCCGCGGGCTGGCGATCGATCCGGTGCACGCGACGCTGATGGCGATCGGCGTCCACGCCGACACCGGCTCGCTCACCTACGCCGGGACCACCGCCCGCGACGCCCGCGCGCTCGCCTGTCTCTTGGGACAGGGAGCCCGCCTGGCGGTGGTCTCCCGCTACCTCCGCCCGCCCTTCACCGACGCCCAGCGGGCGGCGCTGGTCGCCCTCCTCGGCGGCCTCGAGATCGAGCGGATCGGCGGCCTCGAGATCGGCCTCGCGGGGATCGAGCTCGAGGAGGGGACGCCGGGCCTCGACGTCGTCACCTCGGAGGCCCTGGCGCTGGGGCGCTGCGCGGCGATCTTCGCGGCCTTCGGGATCCGCGGGCGGAAGTCGCTGGTGGTCGCCCGCGCCCGCCCCGGGACCCTCGACGTCCGCCCTCCCCTCGCCGGGCTCGGCGGCGGGGGCCACTCGGGGGCCGCGAGCGCGGCGATCGGCGGCGAGGCGCCGGCCTCGGTGATCGCGGCGATCCGGGCGGCCCTCCACCGGAGCCCGCCGGCGCCGCCGCAGGTCGCGGCGATCATGCGCTCGCCCGCGCTCGCGCTCGATCACCGGATGAGCCTGCGGAGCGCCGACGAGCGCCTCGCGACGGCGGGCCTCCGGGGCGCCGCGGTCCTCCGCGAGGGGGCGCTGCGGGGGATGATCACCCGCCATGATCTCGATCGCGCGGCCCGCGACGATCGCCTCGACCTGCCGATCGCCTCGTGCATGAGCCACCACGTCGAGAGCGTCGCGCCCGAGGCCTCGCTCGAGGAGGCCCTCGAACGGATGACCGCCCGCGACATCGGCCACCTGCCGGTGCTCCGCGGCGATCGCCTGATCGGGATGGTGACCCGCGATCAGCTCCTCGCGGCGCTCTACGGCGATCGCCGCGAGGGCAGCTAGCAGGGGCCGGCGGCGAGCATCAGCGCCCCGCCGCCGCCGACCAGCGCCGCCCGCTCGAGGGGCGGCGAGCAGCCGATCTCGCGGCCGGCGAAGCTCACGCGGATCCGCGCCTTCGCGCCGGTCGGGAGCGCCTTGGGGTCGATCCAGCGGGTCCGCCAGCGCCAGCGCTCGCCCTCGTCGCCGACGACCGCGGTGACGAAGCGGTGGAGGTCATCCCGCTCGGCGCCCGCCGGGCCGCTCCAGGGGAGCCAGCCGCCCTCGGCCGCGACCTCGACCGCGACCCGCGGCCAGGCGGCGTCGCCGAGCGCCGCGGCCTCGGGCACAGGTGTCTCAAAGTACAGGTAGATCGGGGCGACCCCGCTGACCCGGAAGAGGCGATCGATCGCCTCGCTCCCGCGGGTGAACCAGCGGGCGGAGCGGGGCGCGTCGGGGAGCGCGAGGCGGCGCTCAGGCCCCGGCCGGTAGCGGACGCGCTCGGGGGCCGCCCTCCCCTCGCAGCGGCCGACGGGGGCCGCGAGGCAGGCGAGATCTGCGGCCAGGAGCGTCCCGGAGTCGCGGCCGTAGATCGTGCTCGCGCCCTCGTAGTGCTGGGCCTCGTACTCCTCCGGGGTCGTGAAGTACGAGCGGTAGGTCTGGGCGAGGCCGAGGAGGTGGACGCGATCGGCGTCGACGTCCGCGGCGGCGGCGATCCCCGCGCGGATCCGCGCCCCCATCACCGTCGTCACCTCACCGGGGAGGGTCGCAAGGACATGTCCTCCGAGCCTGACGACCGAGAGCGGCACCTCCGGCGGCAAGAAGGCGTCTGCGATCGGCAGGAGCTTGAGCTTGCGGCCGTGGCCGTCGCGGTGGGGGCGGCGGCGGGCGGTCCCCTCGGGGGGCACCCGCGCCTCGGTCGGCCCGTCCTCGGCGCCGCCGAGCGCGACCTTGCCGAGGTTCGCCCCGCGGGCCGTCCGCCGGCGCTCGCCCCCTGCCCCCTCGAGCTCGCGGCCGGCGAGCTCGAAGATCCCGTGGCGCTCGCGGATCGACGGGATCTCGATCGTCGTCGCCGGCGCGCCCAGGAGGTAGCGGACGCCGCCGCCCAGGACCTCGGCGACCCGCATCGTCTCGATCATCCCCTGCGCTCGCCAGGCCGGCGAGACGTCGCCCTCGGGTCCGTTGAAGAGGGCGATCACCGGCCCCTCGTCGCCGCCCGCGAGCTCGTCCTCGAGGCGGGCGGCCGCGATCCCGAAGACGTCGCCGTGGTAGACCGGGGTCCGGTTGAGCATCGCCGTCGGGTGGGCGGCGACGAAGACGGCCGCGCCGAGGAGCCGGCGATCGGCGCGGGCGTGGAGGCGGAGCGCGAAGACCCGGGGCTCGACCGCCCGGCAGGCGTCGGCCTCGACCCCCGCGGGGCCGACGCAGACCCCCGGCCCCGGCGTCTCGGCGATCCAGCCGGCGGCCTCGGGATCGGCGCGGAAGGCCGCGAGCGAGCGGTTGCGCGAGTAGCCGGGGAGCGCCGCCGTGATCCCGCCGACGCTGGCGGGCTCGCGGCGGGCGTAGGCCTCGGCGATCGCCCCCGCGATCGCCCCCGCGACCGCGTCGAAGAGGCGACGATCGAAGGCCGGCTTCACCCCGGCGGCGAAGTTGTGGGCGATGTTGTCGGCGATCGCCGCGGGGCTGTGGTGGGTGTGGGTCGCCGCCAGGATCACCGAGCCGCGATCGAAGTTGGCGAGGCCGTGCTCGTGCTGGAGGCGATCGACGACCGCGTCGGTGAGGCCGGCCGACACCCCCCAGAGGTCGCCGATGACCAGCGCCAGCGGCTGCCCGCGGGGATCCTCGATCACCAGCGCGCGGGCGTAGAGGCGGCCCCAGGCGCCGCGGCTCTCGGCCCCGCCGATCGCGTGGCCGCCCATCGGCACACCCGGCGGCGGGGTGATATCGACCCGGGCGGCCCCCGCCAGGAGCTCGCCCGGCGCCCGCCGGGCCACCGGCGGATCGGCCTCGACGTCGATCCGGGGGCAGCCGAGGGCCAGCGCGGCCCCGAGGGCCAGCGCGGCCCCTCGCCGAGCGCCGCCGCCGATCGTCACGGGCCGCAACCTAACACGGCACGCGGCGGCCTGGGCCCCCTGCGACGATCGCGGTCACCGGCGCGACGAGGGGCCTCCAGGGCGCGCGTACGCGGGCGCCGGCGACCCGGTGATACGCTCTCGGCCATGCTGGAGAACCCGGGCAACCCGATCGATCGACGGATTGACGAGATCCGCCGCGAGTTTGAGCTCCTCGACCACTGGGTCTACCTGAACGCGGCCGATCAGACGCTCCCCGGCCGCTACTGGCTGAGCGCGGCCCGCCGCTTCTACGACTTCGTCGAGGCCGGGCGGATGGAGGACACCCCCTGCGCCGACGTCGCGACCCACCCCTTCCTGACGCCGGCCTGGTCGGAGTCGATCGCCCGCTCCGCCCGCTTCATCAACGCCGATCCCGATGAGGTGACCAACGCCTATCGGCCGACGATGACCGCCAACCTGATCTTCTACAACATGCTCGAGTGGGAGGAGGGCGACAACATCGTCTGCACCGACCTCTCCTACCCCGGCTACATGTATGTCCTTCAGGACATCCGCCGGCGCTACGAGGTCGAGCTCCGGGTCGTCCGCCACGTCGACGGGGCGATCCCGATCGAGCTCCTGGACGCGGCGATCGACGAGCGGACGAAGATCGTCGTCGTCGATCGGACGGCCGCGTTCTCCGGCTTCACCTTCGACATGGCCGAGGTCTGCCGGGTCGCCCACGCCCGCGGCGCGCTGGTCCTCGACGACGCCTTCCAGGCCCTCGGCGCCCTCAAGATCGACGTTCGGGCCGACGACGTCGACATGCTCATGGCCGGCGCCTACAAGTGGGCCTGCGGGCCCGAGGGCGCCGGGATCTTCTACATCAAGAAGGAGCTCTGCGAGCGGATCAACCCCCGCTTCCGCAACTACGTGTGGTGCGACTTCCCGGGGGCGATCCCCTTCATCGAGCCCGACCACGACAACGTCCGCTCGTGGGACCACCCGCCGGTCCAAACCGCCAACCGCTTCTCGCAGGACACGGTGATCGGCCCGGCGCTCTACGGGTGGATCGCGACGATGAAGTTCTACGAGTCGCTGGGCATCGCCAACGTCGAGGATCGCATCCGTCGCCTCGGGACCTACGCGATCGATCGCCTCCGCGAGGTCGGCTGCGAGGTCAAGACCCCCGACGACCCCGCCCAGCGCCACGGGCTCATCGTCTACACCACCGGCGACATCGACCGCGACCGGGCCTTCTTCAACCGCTGCGCGGCCCCGGGGCGCTGCGAGCGGCCGATCCGCCTCTCGCTGCGGGCCCAGGCCGGCCTCGGCAACCTCCGGATCTCGACCCACTTCTTCAACACCAAGGAGGACATCGACGCGCTCATCGACCTCCACCGGCGGATGTCCTGAGGCGCGCGACTTCGTCTACCCTTGGCGGCGATGAAGATCGTCCTCCAACGGGTCACGCGGGCCGAGGTGCGGGTCGACGGCGAGGTCGTCGGCAAGATCGGCCGCGGCGTCCTCCTCCTCGTCGCCGTCGAGCGCGGCGACACCCAGGCCGACGTGCACATCTGCGCCCGCAAGATCGCCAGCCTGCGGATCTTCCCCGATCGCACGCCGATGGACCTCGCGCTCGCCGAGGTCGGCGGCGCCTGCCTGGTGGTCTCGCAGTTCACGATCGCCGGCTCGATCCGCAAGGGGCGGCGGCCGAGCTTCGACAGGGCCGAGGACCCCGCGACCGCCGACGCGCTCTACCAGGCCCTCTGCGCCGAGCTGCGGGGCCAGGGGCTGCCGGTCGAGACCGGCAGGTTCGCGGCGATGATGGAGGTCGAGCTGGTCAACGACGGACCGGTGACACTCCTGGTGATGAGCCAGGGGGGTGTGCTGATCTGAGCGCGACGGCGTCGGTCCCTCGGCCGCGCTCAATCGGGCCAGGACTCGTAGTAGAGGCCATCGCAGAAGACCGCGTCGAAGGTCCCCTGATAGCCGCTCCCCTGCGCCCTGATCTGGCCGAGGAGCCGCGGTGGGTCCGACGGATCGTAGGCCTGCCAGTTGCCGGCGAAGCTGCAGATCTCGACGATCGCGTCGTAGCTCTCGGTGCTCCCCGGGGCGTCGCCTGGATCGCGGTGGACCTTGGTCATGTACTCACCGAGCCACGCCTTCGGCTCGGCGAAGGCGAGCTCCCAGACGTTCAAGTGCGGCATGCTGTAGTCGACGCCGTCCTTGAAGAAGCGGAGCTGGGGCCCCGAGTAGCTCTCGCCCTCGCCCGGGAAGTAGGTCGTGTAGCCGAACATGGCGAAGTCGAAGTCCTCCGCCCCGTCCGGCGAGGGCCCACGGATCTTCGAGTAGGGCCAGGCCGCCGGGCACCCCTCGGTCGGCCGCCAGGCCGTGGGTCCGTCGCCGCCGCCCTGGCTCTCGCCGCACGCGGTCGTGAGCTGGCCGAAGCCGTCGGCGGTCGTGCTCGTGTTCTCGCCGCTGCTCACGGAGCCGGCGGAGCCGCTGCCTGTCGATCCCGCGGTCGCGCCGGACTCCGTGGCCAGGGGGACCGTCCGCGCGGAGCACCCACCGACAAGGAGGAGGATGAGCGTCTTCGCCCAGGGATCACACCGTCGCCCGTGCATCACACCAGGCTCGCAGACCACGAGCGACCGCGCCTCCGCACTGCTTGCGCGGGCACAGAGCGCGCTAGAAGCCGATCTTGCGCATCACGAAGCGCGGCAGCCAGCGGATCACCAGCATCACCCAGCGCCAGATCGCCGGCGCGTAGACCACCGGCGATCCGCGATCGATCGCGCCGACGACTCGCCTGGCGACCGCGGTCGGCTCACCCGCGAAGGGCGGCGGCCTCAGGCCCGCGGTCATCCCCGTCTTGACGAAGCCGGGCTTGACCGTGACCACCCGCAGGCCCTGCGCGTGGAACTTGTGATCGAGCGCCTCGAGGTAGTAGCTGAGGCCCGCCTTGGCCGCGCCGTAGAGGATCACCGGCTTGCGACCGCGATCGCCGGCGACCGACGAAAACACACAGAGAGTGCCGCCGCCGCGCGCGAGCAAGATCTTCCGCGCGTGCTCGCAGAAGACCACGGTGTTGGTGAAGTCGAGGCGGAGGAGCGCCTCGGCCCGGCCGACGTCGGCCTCCATCGCCTCCTGAGTCGCGAAGATCGCGGCCGTGACGACGACGCACTCGACGTCGCCGAGGTCGGCCTGGGCGGCCGCCAGCGCCGGCGCGAAGGTCGAGGGATCGCCGAGATCGCAGAGCGCGTGGCCGACCGGCGCGTGGCTCGGCGAGCGGGCCTGGAGATCGGCGGCGGTGCGCTCGAGCTCGTGGGGCTCGATGCCGAGGACGAAGACCTGATCGCCGCGCTCGACGAGCTCGCGCGCGACCGCCCGCCCCATCCCGTGGCTGGCTCCGAGGATTGCGACTCTCATGCTTGTCTTCCTTGATCAGCGATCAGCGATCAGCGGCTCACTCGGGATCGCCGAAGAGGCGCACCGATTGGTGTGAGCGGATCTTCCGCTCCGGATCCCAACGGTCGCGGATCGCCGCAAACTCGGCGAGGCGCGGCTCCATCCGCCGAAAGTCCGCGGCCCGGGTGAAGGTGTCCTTGGCGAGGTAGATCCGGCCGCCGTCGGCGATCACCTGCTCGTTGAGCGCGTCGACCAGCGCCTGGGTGCGCGGCGTGACGGCGATGTCGAGGGCGATCGAGATCCCCGGCATCGGGAACGACAAGAGCCCCTTCGCTTCGGGGCCGCAGTCCTTGATCACGCAGAGGAAGGAGGCGCCGCCGCGGCCGGTGAGGAGCTCGAGGAAGCGCCGGACCCCCTCGGCGCCGGCCGCCTCCGGGATCACGCACTGGTACTGGGTGAAGCCGCGGCGCCCGTAGATCCGGTTCCAGTGGAGGACCATGTCGAGCGGGTAGAAGAAGCCGTCCGGGTGGCGGAGCCCGCGACGCTCGCGCGGCTGGTGCTTCCAGTACCAGAGGAAATTGAAGGCCCGAGCGGTGACGTCGTTGAGCACCCAGCCGGGAAAATTGAAGGGCACGGTGAGCCGCGGCGTCCGCGGGAGCGGCCGGCCGGCGCTCTCCTCCGCCGTCGCCCAGCGGCCGCCGTCGAGGAGCCCGCGCCCCATCTTGCGGCCGCGCGAGAGGCAGTCGATCCAGCCGACGACGTAGGGGTAGCGCGCGCTGAAGTCCTTGAGCGACGCGAGGAAGTCGTCGATGTTGGCGATCCGCCGGCTCTCGCCCCAGATCCACGGGCTCGGGATCTTCTTGAGCTCGACCTCGACCTCGAGGATGTGGCCGGTGAGGCCCATCCCGCCGCAGGTCGCGTAGAAGAGCTCGGGCTCGAGGTCGGGGCCGCACTCGACGATCCGGCCGTCGGCGACCCGGAGGCGGAGGCGGCGGACGTGATCGGAGCCGAAGCAGCCGCCGACGTGGTGGTTCTTGCCGTGGACGTCGGCGGCGACCATCCCCCCGAGGGTCACGAACTGGGTCCCCGGGGTCACGGGTGTGAAGAAGCCGCGGCGGAGGAAGAGGCGGTTGAGCTCGAAGAGCGAGAGGCCGGCCTCGGCGCGGATCCGCCCGGTCTCGGGATCGAAGGCGAGGATCCGATCGGCGAGGCGGGTGCCGAGGACCTCGCGCTCGCTCGGCGGCGGCAGGGCGGAGTCGCCGTAGGCCCGCCCGAGGCCGCGCGAGAGGACCGCGCCGACGCTCGCGCGCTCGAGGTCCTCGCTGAGGCGCTCGTGTCCCGGGACCGGGACGTTCCCCCAGCCCGCCAGGGTCTCAGGTTGCGGGTCGCGCATCGCCATCCAACGTCCGGCCGCGGGAGCATAGTCCCTCGGCCCGCGGCGCCCAAGCTTTGCCCATCGCGGGCGCTCACGGGCGCCGGGAGCCGCCGCGGGGGTCCGCGCCCGGGCGCTGGCGGGCGCGCGCGGGAGACGCGCGGCGATTGCCGTGTATGCTGCCGGCCCGATGAACTCGCCCGCGAAGATCCTGGTCGTCAGCGGCTCAGCCCGCGACGAGAGCAACGTCCACGCCGTGGTCTCCCTGGCCGCGCGGACAGCCCGGGGGGCCGGCGCCGAGGTCCGAGAGCTCCTCCTCCACCGCCTCCGCCTGCCGGTGATGGACCACGGCGACGCCGAGCAGGCCGCGCTCGCCGGCGTCCGCGAGGTCCGCGAGAGCGCCGCCTGGGCCGAGGGCTTCGTCCTCGTGACGCCCGAGTACCACGGGAGCATGAGCGGCTGCCTCAAGAACTGGTTCGACTTCCTCTACCCCGAGCTCGCCGGCAAGCTCGCCGGCGTCGTCGCCGTCACCGGAGGTGGCTCTGGGGACATGTCGATCACTGCGGTCAAGACCTCCTTCGCCTGGTGCCACGGCTTCACCCTCCCCTTCCACGCGGCAGCCCGCGGCCCCGACTTCGAGGAGGGGCTCCTCCAGAACCAGCGGGTGATCGAGCGGATCGAGCGGATCGCCCACGACGTCGTCCGCTACGCCCCGCTCCTGCGCGGGACCTTTGAGGAGGCGCGGGCGCTCGGTCGCGGGGTCGAGGCTGGCTTCGCGGGCACCCACGCCTGAGCGACGCTAGCCGACCTCGGGCGGGAGCGGTCGCTCGCGCCGACCCAGCGAGATCGCGGCGACGTAGACCGCGACGTCAGCGACCACGTAGACGATCAGCGCGACGGCGATCGCCAGCGCCCGGCCGCGGCCACGGCGACGGAGCGCGCGGTAGATCAGGACCGCGACCGCGATCATCCCGGCGAGGACGACGAGCCCCGCCGGGCCGAGCCAGAGCGCGTCGAGGATCACCGTCGGCGGCGGCGCCACGTCGGCGCGGGCGACCTGCGGCGCGGTGAGGACGGCGAGGCCGGCGAGGCCGGCGAGCGGGGCGAGCGAGCGACGGTCGACGGGGCGCACCCATCGACGATGGCAGGGCGCGAGGCGGCGCTCAAGCGGGCCGACCTCGCCGGGGGCCGCTGAACGTCGACACGCGGCGTCGGGCTCGCGGCCTCGCGCGGCGTCGGGCCTGCGGGGGCCATCGCGGCGCGCGCGGGGTCGCGCGCCCCTGGTCGCGAGGGCCGCCCCCGTGCTACTCGCGGGCGGTGACCGCCCTCGCGCTCCACGGCCTCGGCAAGCGCTACCGCCAGAAGCCTGTCCTTGAGGACATCTCGATCGAGATCCAAAGCGGCGAGGCGGTCGCGCTGATCGGCCCCAACGGCGCCGGCAAGTCGACCCTCCTCGGCTGCGTCGCCGGGACCGTGATCGCCGACGCCGGCCGGGTGACGATCGGCGGCCACGACCTCGCCAGCGCCCCCCTCGCCGCCCGGGCCGCGCTCCGCTACCTCCCGCAGGAGATCGAGCTCCCGGCGGGCGTCAGCGGCCGCGAGGTCCTCGAGCTCCACGCGGCGATCTTCGCCGCCCCCCTCGCCCCGGAGGCGATCGAGCTCGCCGCCCTCGGCGAGGCCCTCGACCACCAGGCGACGACCTACAGCGTCGGCATGCGGCGGCGACTCCTCCTTGCCGCCCTGAGCCTCGGCGCGGCCGCGCTCTGGGCGGTCGACGAGCCCTTCGCCGGCCTCGATCGCCCGAGCCAGCGCGGCGCGCTCGCGCTCCTCCGGCGCCGCCTCGCCGCCGGCGCCGGGCTCCTGATCGCCGCCCACGATCCCGAGGATCCGCTCCTCCGCGAGCTCGGGGCGCGGCCGCTCCTCCTCGAGGCCGGGCGCCTGCGGCCCGCGTAGCCCGCGGACCCCGCCGACGCTCATGTCGTTACGAGCATGTCTCATCGGACATGTTCAAAGCACCATAGATCGCGCTCTTCGGCGACGCAGAAGAGCCGCCCGCCTCGGAGGGCGCGCGGCTCTTCGCGCGACCGAGCGGGCCGCCTAGAAGCGGAAGCCGAGCCCGGCGCCCTGGACGGTCGCGCCGAGGAGCGGCGTCACCTGGAGATCCTTGATCCCCGAGATCGCCTTGAGGCCCTTCTCGCTCTTCATCCACTTCTTCGCGTCGTTGCGGTCCTGGTAGATGATCACGCCGAGGACGCCGGCGAGGAGCACGGTCGCGCCGAGGGCGATGTCGCCGCCGAGGAAGCGGCTCCGCATGATCTGCCCCTTGGCGGCGACGTCGGAGGCGAGCGCGGTATAGCCCGCCGAGTCGAGCGGGTTGGTGTTGCTGAGGCCCGAGTCGAGGAGCGCCTGGTTGGCGTCCTTGTAGGGGCCGCGGGCGGCGAAGCCCATCCCGTAGAGGGCGCCGGTGGCGATGAGGCCGGTCGCGGTGAGGCCGAGCGCGACCCAGGCGCGCGGCTGCCAGTAGCCCCAGAAGGTCCCGAGCTTGCAGTTCGGGCGGAGGTCCGGCGGGTCGTCCCGCGACTCCCGCTTGCGGCGGGGCTCGTTGCGGCAGAACGCGTCGAAGTCCTTCTTGTTCTTGAGGTCGACCTTGATGCCCGAGGTGTCGATCTTGTCGGTCGGCTGATCGTCGACCGCCCCGGTCGCCGCGGCGATCGCCTCCGCCTCCTCGCGGAGCTCCTCGGGGGTCTTGCCGGGGCCCTCATCGAGCTCGGCGAGGATCTTCTCCTCGGCCGGCGTGAGCGGGCCCGGCGGGTTGATCGACTCGTTGACCGCGGCGACCAGCGCCCGCGGCAGGGCGATCGGCAGGATGTAGTCGTCGCTGCTGAAGGTCGCCTTGATCTCCTTGACCTGCGCCTTCTTGCCGAGGTCGTAGACCACCAGCGAGGTCATCTGCCCGGAGTCGGCCGGGGCCGCGGTGCCGTAGACCAGGTAGGTGTAGGGGACCTCCTTGCCCTTGGCGAGCCAGGTGGCGATCTTGCCGAGGCAGTCGTCGTTGACCTGGCGGCACTTCACCTTGCCGGCGGCGGTGTCGATGTCCATCGCCACGCCCTTGACGGTGAAGCCCGAGCCCTCGAACTCCGACTGGATGTAGGAGCGGACGTCGGCGGCGATCGTCTGATCACCGCCGAGGCGCATCAGGCCGACGGTCTTGCCGCCCGCGGGGGCGGCCGCGGGGGCGGCCGCGGGGGCGGCCATCGCCGGCAGCGACGTCGCCGCGATGCACAGGCTCAAGGCGCCGCAAAGCGCCCCGTGGGCAGCGATCGCGGAGGAGGAACGGGCATTGGCTCGAAGTCGGCGCATGGAGGTCGCGGCATGATAGCGACCACCCCCCGGCGGCTCAAGGACCGGATCGCCGCCGCGCCAGCAGACCCCAGCCCGCCAGGACCCCGCCCAGGAGGGCCGCGAGCGCCGAGCAGAGCGTGAGGAAGGGGCCCGCTCGCAGGGTCCAGCGCCAGGCGTCGACCACCCCCCAGAGGACGATCGCGGCGCTGAGGAGCAGGACGATCCCCCAAAGGAGGCGTCCGCGGCCCTCGCTGCGGGCCAGCGCCAGGAGGCCGGCGACGGTCGCCAGGAGCCCGAGGGCCGGGCCGAGGAGGAGCGCCCCGCCGTGGGTCTGGCGGGAGATCGCCAGGCTCGCCGCGACCCCGAGCGGGACCCAGGGCGCCCAGCGGCCGAGGGCCGGCGCGAGCGCCCGAACGCCGCCGAGGAGGCCGCTGGCGAGGCCCGCGAGGAGGCCGCCGAGGCCCGCGACGAGGACCCCCGCGACGATCGCCTCGGCGAGCTCTGGGCCGAGGTCGAGGGCGCCGCCGAGGCGGGCGCCGACCTCGATCACCCAGGCCTCGAGGGGCAGGCGGAAGGCGCCCGCGCCGAGGCCGGGACCCTCGTGGAACCACAGCTCCGGGCGGATCCAGGGGCCGACCGTGGTCCAGGCCGCGGCGCTGAGGGTGCCGACGAGGAGGGCGACCACCAGCCAGCCGCGGCCGGCGAGCGCCCGCCGGCCCTCGCCGAGGCCGACCACCTCGTCGATCCCGGCCGCCACGAGGATCGCCGGCAGCCAGCCCGCGAGGACCCAGCCGGGCGCGCCGGCGGGCGGCGTCTCGAGGGCGCCGACCACCGGCCAGGGGCCGGCCGCGACCACGAAGAAGAAGGCGACGATCCCCGCGAGGCCGAGCGACGCGGCCCCCCAGGTGGCCAGCGCCCGGGCGCCCGCCTGCCGACGTCGACCGCCGCTACCGGCGCCGCCGAAGATCAGGAGGGCGAGGGCGACGAGGCCGACGCCGATGAGCTGCTCCTCGCGGCGGATCACCGCGCGACCGGCCGCGTCGTCGCTGCGGGTCCAGCCGAGGAGGCGGGCGAGCGAGAGGCGCTCGTTGCCCCGGAGCTCGAGGTAGCCGGTCCAGCGCCCGGTCAGGCCGAGGCCGGCGGAGCCCTCGGCGGCGTGCCGATCGGGGCACATCCGGGCCATCACGTCGTCGGCCTGGAGCCCCCGCGGATCGCTGCGGGTCCCCGGACAGACCAGCTCGACCCGTGAGCGCTGTCCGCGCGATCCGGAGAGGATCTGGACCCGCGGCTGCGGCCCGTCGGCGACCGGGCGATCGAGGCGCTCGAGGAGCGCCGGCGACTCGAAGGCCCGGACCTCGGCGCCGGCGAAGGCCTCGCGGGCCCGCGCCGGGCCGTCGGCGAAGTGGAGCTCGGCGATCCGGTGGAGCGCGCGCTCGAGCGCCTCCGCGTACTCCTGGGGGCCGTAGCCGCGGGAGCCGTCGGGCTCGACGAAGTCGTTGATCGGGACGTCGAAGGGCCCATAGCCGTCGATCACGATCGCCAGCGCCTGGAAGGGGTGGATCCCGAGGATCGGCCCCGAGTAGGCCTGACCGCGGCCGTCCTCCGCGCCGGCCTCGAAGCGATCGCCGACCGCGCTGGCGAGCGGCCCGAGGAGGACCGCGGCCGCGAGCAGGAGCCCGCCCGTACGGCGGCCGACGAAGGGGATCACCAGGGCGGCGACGATCCCAAGCCCGAGGGTCCAGAACGCCGCCGGGAAGGCGATCACGAGATCGGCGATCCCGCGGCCGGCGAGGATCGCCAGCACCCCGCTCGCCAGGAGGATCGCGGCCGCGCCCGTCCGCCGGAGCCCCTCCGGCAGCCGCTCCAGGGCCGCGCCCTCGGGCGCCAGCGCCCGCATGCCGCGGTAGCGGCCGAGCACGGCGGCGGCGGCGATCGCCGCGAGGGCCCCCGCGAGGCCGCGCTCGACCGTCAGCGCCGGGCCCACGAGGCAGAGCCCGCCGAGGGCGATCGCCATCGCCGCCGGCGAGAGCTGTCGAGGATCGCGCGGCGAGCTCTGCACGGCGCTCTTATACCCGAGGTCCCGGGCCTGGGGGCGCGGCCTTCGGCAGGTGACGCGATCGGCGATCCGGGCTAGGCTGCCCCGCCGGATGCCCGACTACGGAATCACCCAGGGCACGCTGCCGCTCCTCGCGCTCCGCAGCGTCCTCCTCCTCCCAGGGACCACCGCCCCCCTCGAGCTCGGGCGGGCGACCGCCTCGTCGACCGCGGTCAAGCGGGCCCACGGGCGCCCCCGAAGCGACCCCAACGCGAGCCTGATCATCGTCGCGGTCCAGCGCGAGGCCGGCGCCCTCGAGACCCGCACCGACGCCTTCTATCCGATCGGCGTCCTCGCCGAGATCGTCCAGATCCGCCACGGCGTCCCCGGCCGCTTCACCTGCGTCCTCCGCGGGATCGCCCGGGTCAACCTCCTCGACGTCCAGGACGCCCGCGACCACCAGACCTGCCGCTTCCACCGCACGGACGAGCCGATCGGCGACGCCACCCTCGCCTACGCCCTCGCCGGCGCCCTCCAGGACCTCCTCAAGCAGCACGAGAGCCTGCTCCCGAGCGCCTCGAAGACCAAGGCGCGCTCGCAGGCGATGGCGGCGATCGCCGCCCAGCGGGCGCCGGGGCTGGTCGCCGACCTCTGCGCCAACCACGTCGAGCTCGACGACGAGGACCGCCGCGAGGTCCTCCAGGAGGTCTCGGTGAGCGAGCGCCTGCGCAAGGTGATCGAGCTGGTGAGCCGGGCCGCCAACACCCTCCAGGTCAAGCGCGACCTCGATCGCGCCGTCCGCGAGCACCTCTCGAAGCACGAGCACGACACCCTCCTCCGCCACAAGCTGCGGGCGATCCAGAGCGAGCTCGGCGAGACCCAGGGCGAGCTCGACGAGCGCTGGATCACCGAGATCGAGGAGCGCCTGCGGGCCGCCGATCTGCCGCCGGACGCCCGCGCGGTCGCCGATCGCGAGCTCCGGCGCCTGCGCAAGATGAACCGCCAGAGCGCCGAGGCGATGACCACCCGGACCTACCTCGACTGGCTCGCCGACCTCCCCTGGAGCCCGGCGACCGAGAGCCCGGATCGCCTCGATCTCGCGGCCGCCCGCCGCCTCCTCGAGGAGGAGCACCACGGCCTCGAGCGGGTGAAGAAGCGGGTGCTCGAGTACCTCGGGGTCCGCAAGCTCGCGCCCGACAAGCGGGGGCCGATCCTCTGCCTGGTGGGCCCGCCGGGGGTCGGCAAGACCTCGCTGGGCCGGAGCATCGCCGAGGCGCTGGGGCGGAGGCTGGTCCGGATCTCGCTCGGCGGGATCCGTGATGACGCGGAGATCCGCGGCCACCGGCGGACCTACGTCGGCGCCCTCCCCGGCCGGCTGATCCAGGCGATGAAGCGGGCCGGCGCCCGCAACCCGGTGATCGTCCTCGACGAGATCGACAAGCTCGGCGGCCCCAACCTCCGCGGCGACCCGGTGTCGGCGCTCCTCGAGGCCCTCGACCCCGAGCAAAATGACGCATTCTCCGATCACTACATCGGCGTCGACTACGACCTCTCGCGGGTGGTCTTCCTGGCGACCGCCAACGACCTCGGGGCGATCCCGCCGGTCCTCCGCGACCGCCTCGAGGTGATCGAGCTGAGCGGCTACACGATCGAGGAGAAGGTGGCGATCGCCCGCAACCACCTCCTGCCGAAGCAGCGCCACGAGCACGGCCTCGACCTCGTCGACGTCGAGATCGACGACGCGATCCTGGTCGAGGTCGCGACCGCCTACACCCGCGAGGCCGGCGTCCGCAACCTCGAGCGCGAGGTCGCCTCGCTCCTCCGCGACCTGGCGATGCAGATCGCCGAGGGCAAGCCGCCGCCGAAGGCGCTCACCGAGGCCGACCTCCTGCGGGTGCTCGGGCCGCCGCGCTTCTACGACGAGCTCGCCGCCAAGACGCCGACCCCGGGCGTGGTCACCGGCCTCGGCTGGACCCCGGTCGGCGGCACCCTCCTCTTCGTCGAGGTGACGATCACCCGGGGCAACGGCCTCCTGCGGCGGACCGGCAAGCTCGGCGACGTGATGAAGGAGTCGGCCCAGACCGCGCTCTCGTGGGTGCGCTCGCGGGCGCCCTCGCTCGGGATCGACGAGGGGTTCATGGCGACCCACGACGTCCACGTCCACTTCCCGGCCGGCGCGGTCCCCAAGGACGGACCGAGCGCCGGGATCGCGGTCGCCTCGGCGATCGTCTCGGCGCTCCTCAAGCGGCCGGCGCGGGTCGATCTGGCGATGACCGGCGAGATCACCCTGCGGGGCCACGTGCTGCCGATCGGCGGGGTGCGGGAGAAGGTCCTGGCGGCCCACCGCGCGGGGATCCGCGAGGTGATCCTCCCGGAGCGCAACCGCAAGGACGAGCCCGAGCTGCCGACCCAGGCGCGCGCGGAGATGACCCTGCACTTCGTCAAGACGATCGACGAGGTGCTGGCGATCGTCCTCCTCGGCGACGACTCGCAGGCGGCCGCCGAGTAGCCGTCCAGTGCCGCGACCGCGACGTATCGATCCAGCTCGCGCCGGGATCGTCGTCGCTGGCTAGGCGGCGAAGCGAAGATGTACCGGGCGTACTTCGAGCTTCGCCAACAACGCCAGCGGCGGCGAGACCAAGCGAGCTGGGTCGATACGTCGCGGTCGCGGCACTAGCCCTCGTACTCGCTGCGATCGATCTCGAGGCGGCGGATCCACTTCTGGATCTGCTGCCTGGCCTTGTTCATCGCCCGCGCGGTCGCCGAGACGTTGCCGCCGCTGGCCCGGAGCTGGGCGACGAGCTCGCGGCGGAGGGCGGCGTCCTCGGGGGAGCGGGCCCCGGCGCTCGCGCTCGCGCTCGCGCTCGAGATCGGGCGCGGGCTCGCCGTCGGCGACGGGCCCGGCCGGGTGATCGACTCCGGCAGATCCTCGAGGCGGATCACGCCGTCCGGGCTCAGGGCGACGGCGGCGGTCAGCGCCTGCTCGAGCTCGCGGACGTTGAGGGGCCAGGCGTGGTCGAGGAAGGCCTGGACGACCTCGGGCCGGAGCTGGATCGGGCGCGCGTCCGGCCGCCGCGAGAGGAGCGCGGCGAGGAGGATCCCGAGGTCATCGAGGCGCTCGCGGAGCGGCGGCAGGCGGTGGGTGAAGCCGGCGAGGCGGGCGTAGAGGTCCCGGCGGAAGCGCTCGTCGCCCATCCAGGCCTCGAGGGGCTGGTGGGTCGCCGAGAGCACGCGGACGTCGACGCGGATCGGCCGGGTCGCGCCGACCGGGACCACCTCGGATTGCTGGAGCACCCGCAGCAGGGTCGCCTGGGCCGGCGCCGGGAGCTCGGCGACCTCGTCGAGGAAGAGGGTGCCGCCGTCGGCCGCCCGGACGAAGCCGGGCTCGTCGCGGATCGCCCCGGAGAAGGCCCCGCGGACGTGGCCGAAGAGCTGCGACTCGAGGAGCGTCGGGGCGATCGCGCCGCAGTTGACGGCGACGAAGGGCCCGCGCCCCGACGCCGCGTGGATCGCCCGCGCCACCACCTCCTTGCCGCTGCCGGTCTCGCCGCGGAGGAGCACCGGGATCGGCGTCGCCGCGACCCGGGCGAGGCGGCTGAGCTGGAGGTGGTGCTGGCCCACGAGCGTCGCCAGCCCGGGCAGCGCCGGCGCCGACGCCAGTGACGCGCCCTCGATCTGGCGGGCGCGGAAGCGGAAGAAGGAGCCGCCGAGGCGCAGGAGATCGCAGTCGCGGAGCGTCGCTTCATCGACGCGGACGCCGTTGACCAGGCAGCCGTTGGTCGCCCCGCAGTCGCGGAGGCGCCAGCCGCCGGCCTCGCGCTCGAGGAGCGCGTGGCGCCCGGAGATCTTGGGGTCCGGGAGCTCGAGCCTCGCATCTGGCCCTTGGGACAGGAGTCGATCGCCGCCGCGGCCGATCGTCAGGCGCGCGAGGCCAGCCAGCGAGTAGGCGGCGCCGCCGGCCAGCGGGCGCTGGCTCTCGACGATGAGCACCAGCGCCGGGGCGCTCCGCGGCAGGCCCTCGGCGCGGACCTCCACGCTCTTGAGCGTGTTGCTCGGGTTGCTCACGGCGATCCAGTGATAACATCATCCCGGCCGCGTGCGGGGCCGCGCGCGGCGATCGACGATGACGACGACCGAGTCCGTGAGCATCCGTGAGGGGGAGCTGATCGGCGGGCGCTACCGGCCGCTCCGTGTCCTCGGGGCCGGCGGCATGGGCCGGGTGCTCGAGGCCGAGGATCTCGAGGGGGGCGGACGCGTCGCCCTCAAGGTGCCGGTGCAGGCGATCGGCGACGACCCGCGGGCGCGGGCCCGCTTCGTCCGCGAGGCCCAGGCGGCGGCGCTCCTCGACCACCCCAACGTCGTCCGCGTCCTCGACGTCGTCAGCCGCGACGACGGCGCGCCGGTGATGGTCCTCGAGCTCCTCGAGGGCGAGACCCTGGCCGCTCGCCTCGGCCGCGAGGGTCGCCTCTCGCCGGCGGCGACCGCCGACGCGCTGGTGCCGGTGATCGAGGCGCTCCAGCAGGCCCACCGCCGCGGCCTCGTCCACCGCGACGTCAAGCCCGACAACATCTTCCTCGCCGAGGTCGACGGGGCGCTCGTCCCCAAGCTCCTCGACTTCGGGATCACCAAGGTGCTGCAGCGATCGCTCGGCTCGACGATGAGCCAGACGATCACCGGGCAGATCATCGGCACCCCCGACTACATGGCGCCCGAGCAGCTCTGCGGCGAGGCCGAGATCGACGCGCGGGTCGACGTGTGGGCGGTCGGCGTGGTCCTCTACGAGTGCCTCGCCGGCGTCCGCCCCTTCGCCGGGGCCAACGTCGGCCAGCTCATGCGGGCGATCCTGCTGCACCCGCCGGTGCCCCTCCTCCACCGCGCCCCGGAGCTCCCGGTCGAGCTCGCGCTCGCGGTCGGCGACGCGCTCGCGCCGGTCGACGAGCGGCCGCGCGAGCTGACGGCCCTCCTCGACGCCCTGCGCCCCGAGGGCGGCGCGACCGCGAGGAGCGGCGACGAGGAGGCCGAGCGCGCGTCCCCGGCGGCCCGGCGCGGCGGCCAGCGCCGGCCGATCTCCGTGCTGATCGCCGCCCCCGTCGAGCGCGGCGCGCGGATCACCGACCCGCAGCGGGCCTTTCGGCACTCGCAGGCGCTGCGGGAGCGCGCGCGCGAGATCGCCCGCGACCTCGACGCGACCCTCGTCGACCCCCCGGGGCCCGAGGTCGCCCTCCTCTTCGGCCTCCCGAGCGCCCGCAGCAGCGACGCGCGGCGGGCGGTGGCGGCGGCCGAGCGCCTCCACGCCGAGCTGCCGGCGGCCCTGCAGATCGGCATCGCCTGCGGCCACCTGGTGGTCGGCGCGTCGGCCACGGGCGCGGGCGCGGTCGACCTCGCCTGGGCGCAGGCCGAGCCCTGGCAGGCGGCCGTCGATCTCGCCCGCTCCGCCGACGCCGGCGCGACCGCCCTCGCCGAGCCCGTAGCCCGGGCCTGCGAGCCCCTCGCCGGCGCGCCGGTCGGCCGCCGCCGCGAGCTCTGGCGCCTCGCCGGGCTCCTCGACGAGTGCGGCGAGCGGCGGCGCGGCGCGGTGATCCTCCTCCGCGGCGAGGCCGGGATCGGCAAGACCACGCTCGCCCGCGAGGTCCTCGCCGAGGCCAGCGCCCGCGGCCTGCGGAGCCTGGCGGCGCCGATCTTCGACTTCGGCGCCCACCCGGAGCTCGACGTCGCCCGGGGCCTCTTCGGCGAGCTCTACCTCGAGCACCGCGGCGCGCTCGCGCAGGAGCACCGCCTCGTCCTCGACGAGCTCCTCCGCCTGCCGATGAGCGAGGAGGCCCAGGCCGAGTCCCGGGCGCTGACCCCGAGGATGCGGAGCCAGCTGCGGGGGGCGGCGATTCGTCGGGTCCTCGAGCGCGCCGCTGGTGGGGAGCGTGCCGCCGACCGGGAGCGCGCCGCCGGGCTCGCGCTCTGGATCGACGACGTCCACTGGGCCGATCCGCCCTCGCTCGAGCTCGTCGTCCTCCTCCTGCGGGCGGTCGCCGAGCTCCCGGTGGTCCTCCTCCTGACCACCCGCCCGGTCGAGGCCCCGAAGGATCCCGCCTGGCAGGCGGCGCTCCGCGAGGCGCGGCCGCTCATCGTCGAGCTCGGGCCGCTCAGCGACGACGACGCCCTCGCCCTCGCCCGCCGCCACCTCCACGACGACGCCCTCGCGCGCCGCTGCGTCGAGCGATCCGGCGGCAACCCGCTCTTCCTCCTCAGCCTCGTCCGCGACCTCGAGCCGACCGGCGGCAAGGTGCCGGCGTCGGTCGACAGCGTTGTCGCGGCCCGCCTCGATCGCCTCGACCCCGAGGCGGTGTCGGCGGTCCAGGCGGCCTCGGTGCTCGGCCGGCGCTTCGGCGTCGACGCCCTCGATCACCTGGTCGTCGGCGCCCACACCCAGCTCCCCGCGCTGATCGCCGCCGAGCTCCTCGAGGCCGACGCCGACGCCTACCTCTTCCGCCACGACCTGGTCCGCGACGCGGTCTACGGCGGGCTCCTCCCCGAGGCCCGCTCGGCGCTCCACCGCCGGGCCGCCACCTGGTACCGCGAGCGCGATCCGCTGATGGTCGCCCGCCACCTCGACGGCGCCCACGATCCCGAGGCGGCCGCCGCCTACCTCGAGGCCGCCCGCCACGAGCAGGCGATCCAGCGGCTCCCGAGCGCGCTCGCGCTCGCCCGCCGCGGCGAGCTCCTGGCCGAGGACGAGGCCCTCAGCGTCGAGCTCGGCCTCACCTGCGGCGAGCTCGAGCGGCGCCTCGGGATGGTCGACGACTCGCTGGCGACCTTCAGGGCCCTCGCCCCGCGGGCGGCCTCGGAGGCCCAGCGCCTCCGCGCCTACCTCGGCCAGGCCGACGCCCTCAACCTCTCCGATCGCCATGACGAGGCGCTCGCGGTGCTCGGGCGGGCCAGCGGCAGCACCGAGGAGCCGGCCCTCCTCGCGGCGATCCACAGCCTCCGCGGCAACATCCTCTTCTCCTGCGGCGACTCGAGCTCCTGCCGGCGCGAGCACGAGCGCGCGCTCGCGGCGGCGCGGCGGGCCGGCGACGCCGCGGCCGAGGCCCGGGCGCTCAACGGGATCGGCGACGCCTACTACCTGACCGGCGCCTACCGCTCGACCCACGGCGCGCTCCATGAGTGCATCGCGATCGCCCAGCGCGAGCAGATGCCCGCGCTGGAGTCGCTCTCCCTGTCGATCAGCGCGGCCAGCCGGGTCTTCTACGGCGACGTCGTCGGCGCCCACGAGGACGTGCTGCGGGCCGAGGCGCTCGCCGACCAGGCGATGGACGCGAAGGCGCAGGTGCTCGCGGCCTCGGTCGCCGCCAAGGTCAACCTCTACCTCCTCGACCTCGACGCCAGCGAGCGCGCCGGTCAGCGGGTGCTCGCGCGCTCGCGCCGGGTCGGCACCCTGCGCCTCGCCCAGTACGCGCTCCTCCGGATCGCCTGGGTCGCCGAGCGGCGGGGGCAGCCCGAGCTGGCGATGCGCCGCCTCGAGGAGGCCTGGACGCTCGCCAGCGAGGTCGGCAAGCTCTTCCTCGGCTCGGCGCTCCTCGCCGGGATGGCGGTGCTCGATCGTTCGCGGGCCGCGGCCCTCCTCGACGAGGGCGAGGAGCTCCTGCACCACGAGCCGCGGATCGATCACAACACCCTCTACTTCCACGTCCACGGCGTCCGCGCGGCCTATCAGATCGGCGACGAGGCGCGGCTGCGGCGCTACGCCCAGGCGCTCCTCGACGACCAGGGCGAGTCGAGGGAGCTGCGCGGCTTCCATGGCAAGTGCGGGCTCCTCCTCGCCGATCTCCTGGCGGGGCGCAGCGAGGCGCTCGCCGAGCTGCGGGCGCTCCACGGCTGGGCGCTCGCGCAGAGCCTCCGCTGGGACGCGGCGCTCCTGGACGAGCTCCTCGTCGAGCGCGGCGCCTGAGGGGGGAGTCCTGGACGGATCGCCGCGCCGCCGTCCACACTTGCACGATGGAAATCTCGCAGCTCCGCGCCTTCGTCGCCGTGATCGAGCGCGGCTCCTTCGCGGCCGCGGCGGCGACGCTCCGGATCTCCCAGGCCACCCTGCGTGCGCGCGTGACGGCCCTCGAGGGGTCGCTGGGGGGCAAGCTGCTGATCCGCGGCCACCGGGGCACGGAGCCCACCGAGCGCGGGCAGCACTTCCTCGAGAGCGCGCGCGCCCTGTTGCACGAGGCGGACGCGCTGGTGGACTCCGCCCAGCGGTGGGAGGACGAGCTCGCCGGCGAGCTGCGGGTGCTCGTGCCGGTGGGCCTGCCGCCCGGGCCAGGCGCCCTCCTCGTGTCGGAGATGCACCGGCTCTTCCCGAAGCTGCGGGTCCGCATCGACTTCTCGCAGAGCCCCGCCGACGCGCCGCCGGCCGACGTCGATCTCATCCTCCACAACGGCCCGGATCTCCCCGGCGCGGCCTACCGCACCTTCACGATGACGCGCTTCACCGTCGGCCTCCAGGCCAGCCCCTCCTATCTCGAGGCGCGCGGGCGCCCCGAGACGCCAGAGGCGCTCGTGGGGCACACGCTCCTGGCCTGGAGGCTCTGGGACGAGGTGAGCGACGGCCTGCCGCTCCGCGGCGGCGGCTTCGTCGACGTCCAGCCCGCGTTCGTCTCCAACCACGGCCAGCTGATCCAGACCCTGGCGAACGCCGGCCACGGCATCGCCCTGATGCCCCACTCGGCGCTCGTCCAGACGATCTTCCCCGACATGGAGCTGGAGCCGGTCCTGCCCGACCAGATCGGCTTCGAGGTCGCGCTCCGCATGCTCATCCCCGAGGCCAAGGCCGGCACCCCGCGTGGGCGGGCCGCGATCCGCGTGCATCGTGAGCTGACCCAGCGCTTCCTCGGCAGGGTCCCCGAGCCAGACTGAGCAGCGCGCAGGATCCTGCGATCCGGTCGCGGGACCTTGGGCTTCCGCGGGCAGCACCTGGGCCGATAGCCTGCTTCGTGCGCGCTCACGAGGTCCCCGACCTCGCCGGAGCTGACCCGAGGCCGCTCTCCCACGGCGACCACTCGGGGGCCTCCGAGACCGCACCGAAGGCCCGAGCCGCTCCCCGCGGGTCGCTCGTCCGGCGCTCGTGCGCGCGCGTCCCAGGAGCTCGAATGCTGCACCAGATCGTCAGCCACATCGCCCGCCGCTGGCAGCCCGCGAGGCTGGCGACGACCCCCGCCGAGCGCCGCGCGATCGCCCGCCTCCGCTACCAGATCTACGTCGAGGAGCAGGGCGACGCGCGGCCCGACGCCGACCACCACGCCCGGGTGGTCTGGAGCTCGATCGACGACGAGGCGGGGACCCTGCACTACTACGCGGGCTCGCCCGAGCGACCGGCGGGCTCGTTGAGGGTGCGGGTGTGGGCCGCGGGCCGCGCCCCCGCGGACGTCCGCGAGCGCTACGGGCTCGCGCGGATCCCCGGCGCGGATCGGGTCGCGGGCTGCGACAACACCTTCCTGATGTTCCGACGCAGCCTCCGGGGCACCGCCGCGGTCGCGGCGATGCTGTCGACGGCCGCGCGCGACGTCGTCGATCGCTTCGGCTGTCACCTGGTCTTTGCGACCTGCTCACCTGGACAGCTACCGATCTACCAGGCCCGCGGCTTCCGCACCTACGCGTGGGCGATCGCCGACAGGAGCTTCGGGCTCCAGGTGCCGATCGTCGGCGCGACCTTCGACCTCGATCACCTGAAGCGCGTCGGCAGCCACCTCTGGCGCGCCTGGGCGCGACACCTGAGGCGTGAGGAGTAGAACGATGGAAGCCACGCAGCGATCCACGAACGAGTCTGGCACCGAACACTTTGGCCTCGACCCGGAGCTCATGCGAGCGCTCCGGCGCGAGCAGGCGGAGCGCTGGCGCGAGGCCCTCTACGCCGAGCTCGGCGTTCGCAACCTCGAGCGTGTCGAGGGCATGCTCGACATCCTGGCGATGACGCGCGCCCAGCCGGAGCCGCTCCCGTGGCAGCAGATGTTCCGCGAGTGGATGGTGCCCGGCCTCGACAACCGACCCTGGCGCGACGACCGGCCCGCCTGGCGCGAGCGCCTGGAGGCCGCCTGGCCCGCGATCCGCCGCGAGGCGCTGGCGCTGATGGAGGCCTCGGAGCCCCTCGGCGACTACCACTCCCGCAAGTCCGACGTCGCGCTCTCGCAGGTCAAGCACGGCACGTGGCAGGCGTTCTACTTCTACCGCGAGCAGCGCACCTTCGCCGAGGCGGCGACCCGCTGCCCGGTCACCGCCGGATGCCTCGCGGAGGTGCCGCTCGGCACCGAGGCGCTCTTCAGCGTCCTCCAGCCGGGGACCGAGCTTCGGGCCCACTCGGACTACCTCAACTACATCGTGACCGCCCACCTCGGGCTCCTCGTCCCGCCGAGCTGCGCGCTGCGGGTGGCGGACGAGGTCCGCGACCACCGCGAGGGCCGCTTGATGCTCTTCGAGACCTCCTTCGAGCACGCGGCCTGGAACCGCTCGGCGAGCCCCCGCGTGGTGCTCCTCTTCGACTTCTGGCACCCCGATCTCAGCGAGGTGGAGCGGCGCGCGCTCCAGTGGCTCCACCCGCGCGCGTTGCAGCTGCTGGCGCAGCTGCGCGGGATCGCCTGAGCGCGCGGCTCGACCGCGGCGCCACGCACAAGCATCAAAGAACATGGTCAAACGACCATCTTGAACGACACGCCCTCAATCACGCAGGAGACGGCATGAAACGGCTCACGATCGGATGTATCTCGCTAGTCTCGTCCTCGATGCTCCTCGGAGCGTGCAGCGGGAGAGACGCCGCCGGGCAGGAGGAGGCCGCCAAGGCCAAGGTCGCGGCCGCCAAGGAGAAGACCGCGGAGAAGGTCGACGCGGCCAAGGAGGAGCTCGCCGCCAAGAAGGAGGGCTTCTACGACTGGGCGAGCGAGAAGACCCACGGCGCCCAGTGCAAGGTGATGGACAGCATGATCGGCAAGCACGACGGCGTCTTCGGCCCCGGCACCGCCGACGCGCCCCGCTGGGGGATCCCGACGTCGAAGCCGGCGAAGGCGAGGGTCCGGCGCTCGTGGTCGAAGCTCGACGACGCCGAGAAGAAGAAGATCATCGACGGCTTCGTCGCCCTCAAGCAGGTGACCGTCGGCAGCGGCAAGCCCGGCGCGGCCCGGGCCGACTACGAGAGCATCTGCGGCCCCGTCGGGCAGCCCGCCTACGAGCGCAACCTCTACGACTACTACGTCGAGGCCCACATGAACGCGTTCCTGTCGATGGGGACGCCGATCGAGGGCCACATGCAGATGTCGCACATGGGGCCGCAATTCCTCCCCTGGCACCGCTACCTCCTCCTCCGCATCGAGGCCGACCTCGCCGAGGTGACCGGCGACCCCGACTTCGCGCTGCCCTACTGGGACTGGGAGGACTGCCACGCGGACGGCGATCCGAAGAGCTGCGCGCCGATCTTCGAGCGCGCCTTCCTCGGCACCGGCGGGAGCTGCGACGACGCGCGGCGGGACGTCGAGGGCTACATCAGCGACCAGGGCTTCCGGGTCAACATCACGACCCAGGGCAACAACCTCTTCGTCCCGGAGGCGATCGTCTGCAACCAGCCGCGGACGCTGCGGCGCCAGGTCGGCTGCGTCGACCTCGTCCCCGGGGCGCCGACGCGCGCCGACGTCGACGGGATCTTCGCGCGCCAGACCTACGACGCGCCGCCCTACGACCACTGCAAGACCGAGGAGGACGCCTCGTTCCGCCAGTACCTCGAGGGCTACGACAACGACTCGACGGTGATGACCTGCGTCGCCGTCGGCTGCAACATGCACAGCGCCGGCCACATCTTCATCGGCGCCGACATGTACGAGTCGTCCGGCAGCCCCAACGACCCGATGTTCTTCCTCCACCACGCGCAGGTCGATCGCCTCTGGGCCGCGTGGCAGGCGGCCAACGTCGCCAAGGGCGGCGACGCGGCGGTCGACGCCGGCAACCCCGGCTACCCGGAGACCCACCGCGGCTCGCTCTTCGTCTGGTCCGAGGTCACCGCCACCGATCTCTTCGACCACGCCGCCCTCGGCTACACCTACGACGACCTGCCGGCGCCGAAGTAGGGCGCGAGCGTCAGCTCGAGATCGCGGGCCGCGGCGACCACGCGCATCGCCCCGCGAGGCTGGCGCCCGGGCCCGCGCTGGGCGACGATCCACCGCGATGGATCGCCCGCCCGTGCTCGTCTACCGCGGCCCCGAGCTCGGCGCCTACGGCTTCGCCGAGAAGCCGTGGTTCCTGCCGAAGGTGCGCCTCGAGGCCTTCCTCGCGGCCTGCGAGGCCCGCGGCCTCGATCGTCGGGTGCGCTGGCGCGACGCCCCGCCGGCGGCCGACGCCGCCCTCCACCTCGTCCACCCGCCGGCCCACGTCGCCGAGCTTCGCCGGCGCTGCGCGACCGACGAGGGCGCGCTCGATCACGGCGCGACGCCGGCGCGGGCGAGCGTCGAGCGGGCGGCGACCCACGTCGTCGGCGCGGTGATCGACGCGATCGATCGCCTCCTCGCCGGCGAGCATCGCCGGGCCTTCGTGCCGATCGCCGGCTTCCACCACGCCCACCCGACCCTCGCGCGCTCCTACTGCCTCTACAACGATCCGGCGATCGCCCTCGCCCACCTGCGGGCCCGGGGGATCGGGCCCCGCCTCTATGTGGACACCGATGTCCACTTTGGTGACGGGGTCTACGCCGCCTTCGCCGACGATCCCGAGCTCTGGCTGGTCGACCTCCACGAGGCCGGCGCGACCCTCTGGCCGCACTCGCCGGCGGTCCCCGGGATCGGCCGCTTCCCCGGCGATCACGAGGACATCGGGGTCGGCCCCGGGCGCGGCACCAAGCGCTGCCTGCCGCTGCCGGCGGGCGCCGACGATCGCCGCTTCGCCGCCGCCTGGGCCGAGGCCGAGGCGCTCCTCGCCGGCGCGACCCCGGCCTTCGTCGTCCTCACCGCCGGCATCGACGCCCTCGCGGGTGACCCGATGGCCCACCTCCAGCTCGGCCCCGAGGCCCTGCGCGCGGTCGTCCGGCGCCTCTGCGCGCTCGCCGATCGCCACGCCGAGGGGCGCCTCCTGGTCCTCGGCGGCGGCGGCTACCTCGCGGAGAACATCGATCGCGGCTGGGGTGGGATCCTCGAGGAGCTGGTCGAGGCGTGATCTACAAGTCTAAAAAGACATGTCTCGATGAACATGTCTCGATCGACACCAGGGCCGGCGCTCAGCTCACCTCCACGCCGCAGGCCGCGGCGATCACCGCGAGCGCCCCGGCGGCGTCGCAGCCGTAGAGCCCGGAGCCGAAGGCCGGGTTGAGCTCGACCGCCGCCCAGCCGCGACCGGCGATCCGACCGACGTCGAGGACCACCGCCCGCGGGAGCTCGACCGCCGGATCGGCGAGGAGCCCCCCGGCGAAGGCGAGCGCCTCCGCCCGCTCCGCGTCGCTCCACGGCCAGCTCCCGTCCTCCGCCCGGGCGATCTGGCCGCCGTCGCGGGCGTAGATCGACGCGGCCTTGATCGCCCGATCGACGACGAAGAGGCGGACCTCGAGCTCCCAGAGGACCGGCTCGGCGACCAGAGTCAGCGTCGCCTCGTCGACCCCGGGGTAGCGCGGGAGCTCGGCCCCGCCGCCGGGATAGACCTGGGCCGGGAAGCACTTGTCGTCCGCCGGCTTGATGAAGCGCGGCCCCGGCACCGCCCGCGCCTCGCCGAGGGTGAGGCACTCGACCGCGCGCCTGCGGTAGCGCTCCGGGAGGCGGGCGAGCCAGTCGAGCGGCGGCTCCACGAGCGCGACGCCGAGCGCCTCGGCGACCGCGAGGACGAAGAGCGGCTCGCCGTAGATCGCCACCGGCGGCGTCGCCTCGCCCTCCGGGCGCCAACGCTGGAGGCGCACGACCTCCCAGCCGGCGGCGAGCGCAGCCTCGCGGAGGCGACTGGTGTCCTCGAGGATCCGGGGCGAGAGGAGGAGCGTCGGCACGGCGTGGAGTATAGGCGGCGCGCGCTCGCCACGGACCCGGGCGGCGCGCTCGCGCCCCGCCTTGCCCTCGCCCCCCCAAGCCGCGATCATCCGGCCGTGCACCCGCTCCTCACCCCGGCCGGACGCGCGGCGATCGAGGAGGCGACCGCGGCGATCGAGGAGCGCACCTCGGCCGAGGTGATGGTCGCGGTGCGTCGACGCTCGGGGCTCTACCACGCGGCGGCGATCGTCCTCGGGATCATCGCCGCGGTCGTCACCCAGGCCCTCCTGCTCTACTCCGAGCCCGAGTTCCCGCTCCCGCTCTTCATCGTCGGCCCCCTCTGCGCCGGCGGCTTCGCGTCGCTCCTCGGCCGGGTGCCGGCGATCGAGCGCCTCCTCTCCCGCGGCCTGCGGCGGCACACCGTCCGCCAGGCGGCCGAGGCCGCCTTCACCCGCCTCGGCGCCGGCCACACGCGCGCGCACACTGGCGTCGTCGTCTACCTCTCGCTCGCCGAGCGGATGGTCGAGGTGGTCGCCGACTCCGGCGTGCTCCGCCAGCGGCCGCTCGAGGCCTGGGACGACGCCTGCGCGGCCCTCGACCGGGCGCTGGCCGGCGACGGCCGGCCGGAGGCGCTCACCCGCGCCCTCGCGGGCCTCGGCGACGTCCTCGCGCTCGCCCTCCCCTGGCGCGACGACGACGTCGACGAGCTCCCCAACCTGGCGGTGGAGCCGTGAGGCTCGCTACCTCCCGCCTCGCCCGCGCCTTCGCCCTCGGCGCGCTCGCGCTGCCGCTCACGCTCGCGCTCGCGCTCGCGCTCGCCGGGGAGGCCTCGGCGCGCCCTGGCGGGGGCAACACCTTCTCGTCGGGCTCCTCCTCCTACTCGGGCTCCTCCTCCTCGTCGGGCTCGTCATCGTCGTCGTCGTCCTCCTACTCGTCGTCGTCCTCCTCCTACTCGAGCGGATCGACCTTCGGATCGAGCAGCGGCAGCGGCCGCGGCCGGCCGCCGGAGGGCGTCCTCGGCCTCCTCGGCCTCGCGGTCGGCTACGTCGGCATGGGCGTCTCCGGGCTCATGGCGGTCGCGCTCATCTCCTCGGCGATCTTCCAGGCCCTCCGCCAGTCGATCCGCGAGGGCCGCGAGGATCGCCGGAGCGCCGAGGAGCTCCTGGCTCAGATGGGCTATCGGACAGGTACAAAGGAGCAGGCAATTGGCGCCTACGTCGCCCGCCCCGAGCCCCGCCGGCGGCCGCGAACGCGGCGAGCGAGCCGCGCCCGCCTCCGCGAGATCGACCCCGCCTTCTCGTCGATCGTCTTCGCCGATCTGATCCAGCGGATCTACGTCCAGGCCTACCTCGCCGCCGGCGAGGCGAAGCCCGAGGCCCTCGAGGCCCTCGCCCCCTACCTCGCCGAGCCCCTCCGCGCCGCCCTCCGCGGCTCCCTCCGCGGCCGTCGCTGCCACGCCGCCCTCCTCGCCGACCAGCGGATCACCCGGATCCTCGAGGAGGGCGACGCCCTCTCGATCCAGGTCGAGCTGACCTCGAACCTCCACGTCCAGCCGCGCGCGCTGGCGGCCGGCGGGCCGACGACGATCTACGCGGTCGAGCGCTGGACCTTCCGGCGGGCGAGGGACGCGCGCACCCGGCCCCCCGAGGCCGTCCGCGCGCTCGGCTGCCCGAATTGCGGGGCCCCCTTCGTCGCCGGCGATCAGCGGCGCTGCGCCCACTGCGACGCGGTCGTCGACGACGGCCGCCTCGAGTGGATCGCCACCGCGCGCGAGGTCACCGAGTGGTCGTCGATGCCGCCGACCCTCGGCCGCACGATCGTCGAGGTCGGCACCGACGATCCGACGCGGGTGCAGGCCGGCGTGAGCGAGCGCTTCGCCGAGCTCACGCGCGACGACCCGGCGATCGATCGGCCGGCGATCGAGGCCCGCGCCCAGGTGATCTTCGACGCCCTCACCCGCGGCTGGAACGCGGCCGAGCCCGCGCTCTTCCGCCCCGTCCTCTCGGACGCGCTCTTCGACACGATGCGCTACTGGCTGCGGGCCTACGCCGAGCAGCGGCTGCGAAACCTCCTCGAGGAGGCGCGGATCCTCCGGATCGAGCTCGCCAAGGTCGAGCGCGACGCCCACTACGACGCGCTCACCCTGCGGGTCTTCGCCGCCGGCCGCGACTTCACAGTGAACCGCCATGACGAGGTCGTCTGCGGGAGCCGCCGCCGCGATCGCCTCTACTCCGAGTACTGGACGCTGATCCGCGGCCGCGGGGCCCGCGGCGTCCCGGCGGCCGACGCCTGCCCGAGCTGCGCCGCGCCGCTCGCGGTGACGATGGCGGGCACTTGCGATCACTGCGGGATCCACCTCACCCTCGGCGAATTCGACTGGGTCCTCTCGCAGATCGAGCAGGACGAGGTCTACCGCGGCTGAGCGGCGACGCGATCCGGGGGGACATGGCCCCAGCGTGATCCGCCGGACGTGCGCTCCGTCGGCCGTGGTATCCCGGGATCCCACGCCTGGAGAGCTCCATGTCGATCCGTCGCGCACCCCTCGGCCTTCTTCTCGTCCACCCCGCCCTCGCCCTCGCCCTCGGCTGCAGCGGCGGCGCGATGACCAGCGATAGCGCGGGCTCGGCGACGACCCAGGGATCGGGCTTCACGACGACGTCGACGAGCGCCAGCGGGAGCTCGAGCGGCGGGACGAGCAGCGGCGAGAGCGAGGGCTCATCGAGCGCCGCGTCGACCGGCAGCACCGACGCGAGCGCGAGCGCGGGCACGAGCGGCAGCAGCGGCGACGCGACGGCGACCTCGACCTCGACCGGCGATCTGAGCGCGGGCTCGTCGTCGACCGGTGAGCCCTGCGATCCGAACGAGGACATCTGCTGCCTGATGGAGGGCCAGATCCCGCCCCACAAGCTCCTCGACGACTTCCTCGCCGCCTACCCGGCCGCCAACATGCCCAAGACGGTCGCCGCCGTGCAGGCGTTTGAGCCGGTCGCCGACGGCCACGCGATGGCCTGGTCCGACGAGAACGTCGGCAACGAGCTGGTCGACGCCCTGAACGGCGGGGTGATCGAGGCCAACATCCTCGCCGGCCGGATGATCTCGCGGACCGCCGCCGAGGACGCGCTGCCGCCCGGGGCGGTCGTCCTCGACGTCCGCGAGGATCCGGTGGTCATCGAGGATCTCGGGACCCCGGCGCCCTGCATCGGCGTCGGCTGGGCCTGGGGCTCGATCCTCTTCGAGGCGGTCGACACCTCGATCGGCGAGCTCGTCTACCTCTACGTCGGCTTCTGCTCGAACGGCGACGTCGAGGCCTTCTACTACTCCGATCAGGCGGTCGAGATCTGCGCGCCGATCCCCGGCTGAGCGCGCCGGGAGCGGTCACCGACGATGCCGGGCTCCTCGACCTCGCCGCCCTCGATCGACAACCTCCGCTGCTTTGAGGCGGCCGCGCGCCTCCTCAACTTCCGGGCCGCGGCCCGGGCGGTCGCGCTGACGCCGGCCGCCTTCGGCCAGCGGATCCGCCAGCTCGAGGAGGGCCTCGGGGTCCGCCTCTTCGAGCGGAGCACCCGCGCGGTCCACCTCACCGAGGCCGGCCTCGGCCTCCTGCCGGCGGCCCGCGCCTGCCTCAGCGCCGCCGACGCCTGCGTCGCGGCCGCCCGCGGCGAGGTCGGCCGCGCCCCGATCGAGATGACCCTTGGGACACGTTTCGAGCTCGGCCTCTCGTGGCTGGTCCCGCTCCTCGATCGCCTCCGCGAGGCCCACCCCTACCTCACGATCAACCTCTACTTCGGCTCGGGCCCCGAGCTCCTCCATCGCCTGCGGGTGATGGCCCTCGACGCGGTGATCACGTCGGCCCGCCTGGCGACGCCGCTCCTCGAGGCGCTCAACCTCCACGAGGAGGCCTACGTCTTCGTCGGCGCCCGCGCGCTCCTCCGTCGGCGCCCGCTGGCGACCCCCGACGACGCCGCCGCCCACACCCTCCTCGACGTCGACGACGAGCTCCCGCTCTACCGCTACTTCGCCGAGTCGCCGGCCGCCCCCGGGCCCCTCCGCTTCGCCGCCCACGGCTTCCTCGGCCTCGGCGCGGCCGTCAAGGCGCGGGTGCTGGGCGGCCACGGGGTCGCGGTCCTGCCGCGCTACCTCGTCGAGGCCGAGCTCGGGCGCGGGCGCCTCCTGCCGATCCTGCCGGCGATCCCGCTCCTCTCCGATCACTTCCGGCTGGTCTTCCGGCGCGACGATCCGCGGCGCGCCGTCTTCGAGGAGCTCGCCGCGACCCTGCGGGCGACGCCGATCACCTAGACGCGAAGATTGCCGCCCGCGCAGCCGTCGCGCGCGAGCGCCAGGTGTCAGAATTTTTGGATGCGCCGACGCCGACTCCTGAACGCCATCGCCGCGGCCATGCTCGCCTCCGCCTGCGGCGGCGAGGGCGACGACACCTCGGCGACGACGACGACCACCACCACCGGCGAGACCACGACCACCACAACCACCGCCGGCGAGACCTCCTCGACCACGAGCGAGGATCCGCAGGCGGCGCTCGAGGCCGCCTGCGCCTGCCTCGACGCGTCGCCCAACGCCCCCTTCCCCGCGGCATGCGGCCCGACCCTCTGCACGCTCGCGGAGGATGACCCGGCGACGCTCACCTGCGGGTTGACGGCCCTGCGCGATCGCACGCCTGGCTACCTCTTCTGGAGCGAGGCGAAGACCGATCACGCGATCTTGATCCTCGCCGATGGCCGCGGGATCCGGCAGCGCTCGACCGAGACCATGGGCTTCGCCACCTGCTACCAGATCGCGGCGGCGACCCACGGCGCGCTCGAGACGGCCGCGTACTACGACGCCTGCCTCGTCTCGGACCCCGCCGTGCGCTGGGCCTGCGTGACCGATCCGCTCTGGCCCGTCGAGATGCCGCCGACCTGCGTCAACGGCTGGGAGTGGAGCCCCGAGGGGATCGAGTGCTTCTGAGATTTCCCGGTGGTCAGGCCGCGATCTTGAGCGAGCGCTCCCAGGCCGCGCGGGCCGGCAGGCCGTGGGCGCAGAGGCCGGGGATGATCACCTCGCCGATCGTCTGAAAGAGGAGCTCGCGGGCCGCGTTGCCGTCGCAGACGCCGACCGCCTCGGCCGCGCTCGAGGGCGCCGCCCGGGCTGGGATGTGGCGGAGCTCGTGGGCGCGGAGGTGGGCGAGCGCGACCACCAGGTACTCGCCGAGGCGGGCGCGGAGGCGGCGGTCGAGGCGGGGCTCCAGCTCCTCGAGGAGGCGCCAGCCGAAGCGCGCGTGCTGGACCTCGTCGGCGAGGATCGACCGGAGGAGCTCGGCGAGGACGGGCGGCCCGGCCTGGAGGCGCTCGGCGTCGATGAGCGCGACCGCGACGGTCTCGCTGAGGCAGGAGACGCTGATCACGTTGCGGAGGACGGCCTCGAGCGGGCTCGCGTCGTCGTGCTCGGGGACCGGCTCGAGGGGCGGCAGCGGGGCCACCGGATCGCCGCCGAGGGCGAGGGCCGCGGCCGCGCAGAGGCGGGCGTGGCGGAGCTCGTCGCTGATCATCGTCGCCACGGCGGCCTGATGATCGGCGTCGATCTCGGCGCGCATGAGCTGGGGGACGAGGCCGGCGAAGATCCGGGCGGAGATGTGCTCGTTGACCATCCGCCCCTTCCAGGTGGCGATCGCCGCCTGCCGATCGGCCTCGCCGAGGCCGAGCTCCGCGGGGAGCGTGATCCGCTCGGCGGCCGCCTGACGGCGCAGATCGAGGAGCGGCATCAGACCAGCCTCCCGCGCGCGGGCGCGCGCACCATCCGCGGCGGCGCCGGCGGGCCCCAGGGGGTGCAGTGCTCGGGCGGCTGCCAGTTCTGGGCCTCGCAGCACACCCAGTCGACCTCGCCGTTCTCGTCGATGCAGGTGTCGAGCTCGCCGTCCGAGTCGGTGCCGGTGCCGCTGCCGCTGCCGCTGCTCGCGTCCGAGTCACCGCCGCTGCTGCTGCTCCCGGTGGTCGCGTCGCCGCTCCCGGTGGCGTCGGTCGAGGTGCTGCCCTCGCCCGTGCCCGTGCTCGCGCTCGTGGTCGCCTCGCCGCTGCTCCCCCCCATGCCGGTCGCGTCGCTGAGCGCCCCGCTCGACGTGAGGCCGCTCGACCCGGTGGCTTCGCTCCCCTCGCTGCTCGCCTCGCTCGCGCTCCCCTGATCGCCGGGCACCTTGACGATCACGCAGCCGGTCGCCCCCGCGCCGCCGAGGACGAGGCCGATCGCGGCCGCGCCGACGCGGTGACGATGACGGCCGACGACGCCGGTCGCCGCGGCCAGGGCCATACGGTGGATCTCGCTCATGTTCTTCATCGCCGCACCTCCAGGGCGTCTCAGGCCGCCCACGCTCCAACCATGACGCCGCTCCGGAGGAAAGAGAATCGATATTCAAGAAACACCATTGTATCGACTATCAATACAATCATCGCATGGAACACCGTCCGCCGCCGGCTCGGAGAGCCCCGAACGCGGCGCTCAGGCCCCCGCGCCCCACCTCGCCGCCCCCGGGCTTGCACGCCGCCGAAGGTGGCGGGCGAGCCCGGGCCTCCGCAGGCTGGTAGCGACCTCCAGGGGCGCCATCTCCCCATTGCGCGAGCCAGCGCCCGAATGCGGCTCCAGACCCCCGAAGGCTGACCTGCCGCTACGCGGAGGCGGGGGGTTCGACGCGAGTCACGCAGGGCGCACGCCGACGAAGTCGGTGGGCGCCCGAGGAGTGTTTGAGTGTCGAGCCCCCCGCCTCCGCGGCAGCGAGTCGGCCTTCGCCCACCCACCTCGCAGAGCCCGAGGTCCGTCAGCCCCTCCCTCCGCCGACCCCCGACGAAGGCAAGAAGGCCTCAGCGCGCCCGAATCACCTCATCCTCAGCCGCCCGGATCACCCGCGTCAGCTCCCGCAGCTCCCCATACCCGTCCGGATCCACGATCCCCGGCCGCAGCCGCGAGCGCGTCCGGATCGTGATCGTCTCGTCCCCGCGCCCGCCATCGACCGCCCGGGTGTACCCCCCGAGCTCGCCGCTCTCCTTGATCGCCTCCGGCAACGCCTGGACCTTCGCCCCGAGGAAGGAGAGCTTGACCACCGACTCCTGGACGGGCGCGTACGCGATCTTCATCCCCTGCCGCCGCTCCGGGAGCCCGGTGAAGCCGAGGCCGAGGTTCATCGGCACCAGCGCCGAGCGGATCACGAGGTCCGCTCCCTGGCGGATCCCGAGCCCGCGGGCGCCGGCCGTGAAGCGGAGGATCAGCGGCTTGCTCAGCGCCTTCTCGTTGTCGATCTCGAGCGAGGCGAGATCAAGAGCTGCCCCTTGGGCCAGGATCGCCAGCTCGGCCCGCTCAAACGCCTCCTCGCGGCGGTCGCGGTCGAGCGTTCGGAGGGCCTCGCGCCAGGCGATCGCCTCCATCCCCTGGAGGGCGATCGTCCCCTGGATCACGCCGTCGCCGTTGGCGTCGAGCTCGATCTCGAGGTCGTAGCGCCGGTGGTCGGCGAGCGACGCGGGGATCGTCGGCATCTTCACCGGCCCGGCCTCGGGCTCGTGATCGGCGAGGTGGAGGCGGAGCGCGTCGGCGCCGATCAGGTTCGCCGGGAGGTAGCCGAGGGGGACCACCTTCGAGTTCGTCAGCACCGGGATCGGCTCGGCCGCGCCGTCGAGCCAGACCATCAGGATCGGCGCCTCGTAGGTCTCGGGCATCGGGTGGCCGTCCTTGAGGAGGCTCGGCCCGAAGCGATCGCGGGCGATCCAGATCTCGGAGCGGAACCCGAGCTCCTGCAGGAAGGCCCGCAGGAGCATGAGGCGGTTGCCCTGGCGGGCCGAGAGGGTCAGGGTCGCCGGCGTCGAGATGTCGCCGGCGTCCTCGACGTTCTCGACCACCCAGCGCCAGAGCGCGTGGAGCTGGGCGCGGCTCTGGCCCTTGGGGGCCGGCTGGCGGCGCTCGAGCTCGTCGAGCTTGCGCCGGCGCCTCCGCTTCTCCTTCGCCTTCGCGTCGTCGGCGGCCGGCTTTCGCGCCTTCTGGGCGATCGTCCGCGCGAGGCGGGCAAGCTCGGGGTTCTGCCGCTGGGCGTGGATGATCCGCAGGGAGAGCGTGTCGAGCCAGGCCCGGAGGTCGAGCGGGGTGTAGACCCGCACCGAGGGGACCTCGTCGAGGAGGTCGCGCGGGTTCGGCTCGACCCCGAGGCGCGGCGATCGCTCGACCCGCCATGTCTGAAGGACCAGATCGCCCCGCTCCTCGCGAAGCGCCGCCGGCGCGCCGCCGCGGACGTCGACCTTGATCGGCGTCGCCGCCGGGTGCATCACCACCATCTCCGAGACGTGGAAGGGCACGTCGTAGGACTGGAAGCGGAAGGTCGAGAGGTCGACGTAGCCCGGGAGGTAGCCCTGGGGCTCCTGGTCGACGATGATCTCGTACTCGACGAAGTCGCCGATCTCGAGGCCGCGGAGGCTGAGGCCGGCCTTGCCGGCGATCGACTCGGGATCGACGACCCGGCCGTCGGGCTTGATCGAGTGGAGGGTCAGGAGGCTGGCGCCCTCCGGCACCTGGATCTCGCCGTAGCGATCGATCGCCTCCTTGGTCCGGACCTCGGCGATCGTGTGGACGATCTGGCGGACCGAGCCGTCCTCGTAGATCCGCGCGGCCGAGCGATCGAGCACCAGCACCTCGCTGGCCCCCGGGTAGAGCGCGTCGCCGGCGACGTAGGCGGCGACGATCGGCGCGCCGTCGACCCGCAGCGCCTCGATGTCGTCGGCGAGCCCGAGGTGGCTGGCGATCTCGTGGAGCGCCGAGCTCGAGGGGATCCGCGTGACCGCCTCGCCGACGTTCTCGCGGGCGGCCGCGTCCTCGCCGGCCTGGGCGAGGAGGTCGGCGACCGCCACCCGCGAGCGCGGCGAGTAGGGGTTGAGGCGGAGGAGACGATCGTGGGCGGTCTTGGCCTCGTCGTAGCGGCCGGCGGCGGTCGCCACGACGGCCAGGGCCTGGAGGAGATCGGTGTCGTCCGGGGTCCGCTCGAGCGACTTGCGGAGGAGATCGAGCGCCTCCGCGTGCCTCCCGCGGCGCTCGGCGAGGCCGGCGCGGACCGTCAAGGTGCCGGCGCAGTGCTCCGAGGCGGCGACCAGCGCGTCCTCGCGGGCGACCTCGCCGCGCTGCTGGGCGAGCTGGCGCTGGTGCTTGAGGACCTCGCACGACCTCGGGTTTCGCCGGGCGGCGTCCTCGAGGGCGGCCTCGGCCAGCGACTCCGAGCCCCGCGCGAGGTAGGTGCGGAAGCGGAGGAGGTCGCCGTCGAGGTGCTCGAGCGAGCCCTTGGGGCGCTCGCCGATCGCCTCCAGGACCTCGGCGACCTCGCCGCGGCTCAGGCTCAGATCGAGGAGGCGGACCCGCGCGGCCTCGAGATCGACGCTCTGCTCGAGCGCGAGCTCGAGCTCCTGGCGCTCCCGGGCGGCCGAGGCCGTGCGCTCGCGCGAGGGGTCCTCGGCGGCGACCCGGGCGAGGAGCGCGTGGGCCTCGGGGAAGCGCGGGCCGTAGACCTCGAGCTGATCGGCGAAGCGCTCGGCGCGGTCGCTGTCGCCGTCGGCGAGCGCGTCCAGGGCCGCGAAGTAGCGGATCCAGGGGCCGTAGACCTGGGGATCGAGACCCGGCGGATCGCCCTCGAGGGGGGCGACGACGACCTTCGCCGCGCCGGTGAAGGGCGCCTTGACGGCGACCGGGGCCGGCTTCACCGGGACCGGGCGCCCCGCGTGATCGGTCGCCCGCGCGAGCACCCAGGCCTTGTCGCGGGGCATCGCCAGGTGGACCTCGAGGCGGTGGGGGCCTGGCGTCACCTCGAGATCGAGGAGGACGCGGCGGGCCGGGTAGCGGTCGTCGCGGTCCGAGCGGTGGATCTCCTGGCCGTCGAGGTAGGCCCGGAGCGGCTGCTGCCCCGCGAGCTCGATCCGCAGGCGCTCGCCCGGGACCTCGAGGGTGGTGCCGAGGCGGCGGACGCCGGCCCGCGGCGCCGGGTTCCAGAGGCGGACGACGCAGGAGAGCTCGGTCAGCACCGCCTCGGGATCGACCTTGAGGGGGCCCTTCGGCGGCGTCCGGAGCTCGAGCTCGCCGAGGGTCCCCTCGACCGGGCCGACCTCCCAGGCGCGCACGCAGCCCTCGGCGTCGTAGTACGAGCGGTAGGCCGGGTCGTCGAGGCGGCGGGCGATCGACGCCCGCTGGCTGAGGAGCGGCCGGGTCACCTCGACCGGCAGCCCCTTGCGATCGAGGCGATCGAAGAAGGCGATGAAGGCCTCGTCGTCATCGGCGAGGGCGCCGTGCTCGCCGTCGAGGCGGCGGGCCGCGGCCTCGGCGAGGGCCATCGCCAGCGGCCGGACGGCGGCCTCCGGCGGGTACTTGGCGGCCCGCTCGATCAGCGCCTCGGCGAGCGCGCGCGAGCGCGCGCGGTCGAGGCGGGCCTCGGCGATCACCATCCGCGAGGCGATCGCCACCAGGTCGCCGCGCTCGACCAGGCGATCGAGGATCGGCAGCGCCGCCTTGACGTCGCCGAGGTGGAGCCAGCGGAGGTGGGCGAGGTCGCGGAGCGCGTCGATGTCGTCTGGCTTCTTGGCCAGGCGCTTCTCGAGCGCCTCGATCTTCGCGCGGGCCTGGTCCTCGCCGAGGGGGCCGCGGGGCGGCTCGGGGTGCTTGCAGGCGGCGAGCGCGGCGGCGAGCGCGAGGCCGAGGCCGAGGCCCCGGAGGCGGCGGAGGGCGGTCGAGAGGGCGTTCACCACGGGCTCCTGGCTAGCGCTTCCGCGCGATCTCGAAGGTCCCCTCGATGCTGGCGTCGATCGCCCGGAGGAGCTCGCGGAAGGCGGCGTACTCCGACGCCTTGATCCGGCCGACGGAGTACTCGACGAGGTAACGGACCCGCGCCCGCTCGCCGCGGACCTCGACCTCGAGATCGAAGCGCCCGTAGGGGGTCTCGAGGTGGGCCGGCGTCGGCGCGTGGGCGAAGGTGTAACCTGGCGGAATGGTCAGCTCGATCGTGTGCTCCTCGATCGCCGGCGAGGTCAGGATCAGGTCGTGCTCGCGCTTCGCCTGCGGGGCCATCGTCCGGACGACCGCGCCGCGGTAGCCGAGCACCGGCAGGCGGAGGCGATCGCCCTGGGCCTGGGCGAGCTCGGGGACCTTGAGGCGGGCGCGGATCGCAACCGGCTGGAGGACGTCGTCGATCCCCGGGACCTCGAGGGACTTGAGCTCGACCCCGGGGTAGTAGCGGCCCCAGACGTTGGTCAGCCGCTCGCGCCGGCGCTCGGCCGACTGCAGGCTCGATCGCCAGCCGGCGGCGCTCGCCCCCCGCAGGCTCAGCTCCTGATCGATCGTCGCCGAGCCGTCGGCCGCCAGGGTGATCTTCTGGGCGGTGACCTGGAGGTTCTCGGCCGGGGTCGACACCGGGATCGTCCGCAGCTCGGCCCCCTCGCGGTCGCGGACCACCAGCACCGTCGCCCCCTGATCGCCGAAGGGGAGCTCGCTCGGCCCCGAGAACTCGGCGGTCCCGTCGAGGTAGAGGTCGAGGCTGGGGACGTAGACGATCGCGTGGTTGAAGGCGGCGAGGCTCGCCGGGGTCGCGCCGATCGTCCCCTGATCGCGGGTCCGCACCAGGGTCAGGTAGCTGGTGATCCCGGCCTCGCCGAGCATCACCTTGAGGAGGCTCGCCTTGTCCTTGCAGTCGCCGAAGCGGCGGTCGTAGACGTCGGTGGTCCGGTAGGGCTTGTAGCCGTGGATCCCGAACTCGAGGCCGACGTAGCGGGTCGACTCGATCACGTGGCGGTAGATCGCCGCGACCTTGTCGGCCTCGCTCGCGCCGGCCGGGAGCTTGCTCAGGACCTCGGCGACCGCCGCCTTGATCTTGGCGTCGACCACCAGCTGCTCGTCGACGAGCGCCCAGTACCAGCGGCCGACCGCGTCCCAGTCGGCGTAGGTCGAGACGTGGAGGTAGTCGGCGATCTCGGTGAGGCCCGGCATGTTGGCCTCGGGGCGGATCCCCGGGCGATCGCGGGCGGTGAAGCGGTAGGTGATCATCGACCCGTCGGCCGACGCCTTCTGCTTGACCGTGCGGTTGAAGTGGAGCGGCCGCGAGGCCGGCGCCTCGTAGACCACGTCGACGTAGCGCTGGGGCTCGACGCCGTCGATCGGCACGAGGTCGCCGAAGTAGTCGTCGAACTTGTTGCGGGCGGCGACGTCGCGGGTGACGAAGGCGACCTCGATGACGTCGCCGACCTTGAGGCCGGCGAGGTCGACCCGCTGGATCCGGCGGTCGTAGTACATCCGGTAGCCGGACTCCGTGAGCGACTCCACGCTGGCCGCGCCGATCTCGGCGATCGAGCCGTCGGCCCGCCGCACCCGCGCGCGGCGGATGTCGACGTAGCTCTCGTCGGGGTCGTAGGCGACCCCCTGGACCGCCTGCGAGCGGACCCCGCGGTCGTCGAGGATCTTGATGATCCGGTGATCGAGGCGCTCGCTGAGGCCGTTGGGGAGGACGCGGACGGCGATCCGGCGGTGGAGGATCGCCGCGCTCTTGCCCTTCCAGTGCTTGCTCGGCTTGGCCTGGGCGATCTTCTCGAGGTCGACCGCGTAGCGGGCGAAGAGGTCGTCGCCGGCGCTCGGCTCCAAGGTCGCCACGAGGTCGCGGAGATCGGGCTGCTGCGGCCGCAGATCGAGGGAGCGGCGGAGCGAGCGGAGCGCCCCCGGGGTGTCGCCGGCGCGGGCGAGGAGGCGGCCGAGGGCGGCGTGGGTGTCGGCGTCCTGGGGCGCGAGGCGGGCGGCCTCGATCAGCGACGCGGCCGCGGCCTCGAGATCGCCGGCGGCCTCCTCGAGGCGGGCGAGGTCGCGGTGGGCCAGCGGGAGCCCGGGGGCGGCGCGAACCCGCTCGCGGGCGATCGCCCGGGCGGCCTCGACCTCGCCGAGGAGGACGTGGGCCTCGATCATCCGCCGGGCGACGCCGACGTCGCTCGCCGGGCCCCGCCGGAGATCCTCGAAGATCTTCAGGCTCTCGCGGGTGCGGCCGAGATCCATGAGGCGCTCCGCCTTCTCGCGGCGGATCGTCATCGACGTCGGATAGCGGCGAAGGATGTCGTCGATCCAGGCGAGGGTGGTCAGCGGGAAGCCGTCATCGGCGAGGGCGGCGGCGGCGATCACCTCGATCTCGGGATCGTCGGGGGCGACCTCGCGGGCCCGCTCGATCTGCGCCCGGAAGCGGCGATCGAGGCCGAGCGCGCGGTCCCGCCAGGCGAGGTCGACGAGCATTCGGGCGAGGATCGTCCGGGCCCCCTCCCCCTCCGCCTGGGCGCGCTCGATCCCGCGGAGGAGCGCCGCCCGGCTCTCGCCGGGATCGGGCTCGGCGAGGGCGAGGAAGAGGGCCGAGCGGGCCGAGCCGGCGGCCGCGTCAGCGGCCCGCGCAGCCTCGACGGGGGCCCGATCGCCGGCGGTGTAGGGGTGGATCCAGCGCTCGAACTCGACGAGGTCGAGGCGCTCCTGGGCCTTCGCCTTCGGCCGCTCGGCGGCCGCCCGGAGGAGCCCGCGGAGCGAGCGGATCGTCGGCTCCTTGCCGGCCACCGCCTGCGGATCGGCGCCCTCGCTCGGCGGCGCCGGGAGGACCTCGAGGCCCGCGAGGGGCCCGCCCGAGGGCTCGCTGAGGCGGGCGTAGAAGCCCCAAGGGCCGTCGTCGCAGCTGATCTTGACCAGGATCCGGTTGATCCCGGCGCGCAGGCGGACGCCGTGGCTCTCCTGGAGCGGGTTGGCGACCCGGTAGACCCGCCCCTCGCCGATCTCCTCGCCGTTCACCCACACCTTGTAGGGGCCGGCGCTGCCGAGGTGGAGGGCGGCCGTGGTCGCCTTCGGGACCCGCACCCAGATCGTCGCGTAGCCGGTCGCCTGGGTGTTCGGGTGGAGGCGATCGTCGAGGGCGACGTAGGCCCCGTGGGGGATCTCGTCGTAGGCGAGGCGCTGCCAGGCGAGCGACTCGCCCGCGAGCTTGCCGCTGAAGCTCTGCCGCGGGTCGAAGGGCGCCTGCTCGGGCTCGTAGACCCGGTCGTGCCCCGCCCGCCCCTGGTTGTCGAAGGGCCCGAGGATCTCCCAGTCGAGGAGGAAGCCGACCGACTCGAAGCGCGCCCGGGCGCCGACCCGATCGCCCTCGGCCTCGGCGAGGCGACCGAGGAGGTAGATCGCCTGGGCGCGCACCAGCGGATCGTGGCGGCGCGCCTCGGCGACCTCGGCGATCACGCGACGGAGGCGCTCGGGCTCGATCTCGCCGGCGAGGTCGCCGAGGATCCCGACGAGCCCGAGGGCGGCCGCCGGCCCGCGGCGGGTCTTGAGGAGGAGCTGCCGGCGCTGGAGCTCGCGCTCCCAGCGACCGACCAGACCGGCCGCCGGATCGCGGACGCCCGGGCGCCAGATCGGCCCCTGCGGCTGGCCCTGGCCCGCGGAAGGCGGCGCGGCAAGGGCGGGCGCCCCCGCGAGGAGCGAGGGCCCGAGGGCGAGGAGGGCCGCCAGCAGCCATCGCGGGGGTCGGCGGGGCACGGGCGGCCATGATGCGGCATCGCCCCGCCCTCCGCCAGCAGCCGATGTCGGAAGTCGTCGACGCGCCGCCGCGGCCCGCTGAGCGCCGGCGTTCGCCCGAAATTCACGCGTTCTCAGGCCCTCGTCGGGGGGAATCACCCGCTGGCTCGAGTCGTCGACGAGCGAGCGCCGGGGCGGCCGAGCCGCGTGCGCGAGGTCGAGGGAGATCCCCCGCGACGCCGCGCGGACGCGGCTCACTCGCAGGCGAAGCTGAAGTCGAGGGGCGTGCAGAGCGGGGCGCTGAAGGTCCCGCTCGCCTGCCACCCGCCCTCGCCCGTGATCTCGACGGTGCCGACCAGGAGCGGCGGCATCCCCTCGTCGAGGGGCGGCGCGGTCTCGTCGGCCGTCGGATAGACGACGTCGAAGCTCACATCCACCCAGTCGACGACCGCCTGCCCGCCGATCATCCCGTCCGCGAGCCACGTGTCGTGGAAGAGGAGGTAGTCGCCGGGCGGCGCGCTCACGTCGACCTCGGTCGGCTCGGCGTAGAAGAGGACGGACCCCTGTTTCGCCTGCGGACACTCGGCGCAGTACTGGAGGCCGAAGCGGGCGTAGCGGAGGTCGATCGCCCCGAGGGGGCTCTCGCCGACGACGCTCGCGTTCTCGAGCGCGACCGGCGGGCAGAACTCGAGCTCGTAGTTCTCGGGCCAGTACCAGGAGCAGGGGTCCATGCCGGTGGTCTCGTCGACGCCGGTCGAGCCGGCCCCGGTGCTCGATCCTCCACCCGAGCTCGTGTCGCCGCCACTGCTCGTGTCGCCGCCGCTCGAGCCCGAAGACGACGTGGTCCCCTCGCCCGTCGTCGTCGTCGACGAGGCCTCGCCCTGCCCCTTCGACGGGCCGCAGGCGAGCGCGAGCGCGACCGTGAACCCGAACGCGGACATGGGAGCGAGCGCGAGCCCGCGGGGACGCGCTCGTGAACGATGATCGACAGGCATCGGCGGTGAGACACCGGCGCGCCCGACCCTTCCGGATCGGCGAGGCCGAAGATCGGCGCGTCGATTCCTCCGGGCGAGCGAGCGCGCGTGCGTGGTAGATCGACGCGGTGAGCGAGCCCGAGATCACCCGCCAGCACCTCGAGGCCTTCCTCGAGATCTGCGAGCGGCGGTCGATCCAGGCCGCGGCCCGGGCCTCGGGGCGCTCGCGGGCGACCTACGGCCGCCTCCTCGCCGAGCTCGAGGCCGCCTTTGACGGGGTCGAGCTCCTCCGGCGCGCGCCGGGGCAGCGGAGCGGGACGCCGACCGCCGCCGGCGAGGAGCTCGCCCAGCGGGCCCGCCTCCTCCTCCGCCACTGGGAGCAGTGGATCGTGAGCGCCCGCGACGCGCTGGTGCTCCGCCGCCGCAGCGTCCGGGTCGGCGCGCTCGCGGGCACCCTCGACCTGATCTCGGAGATCCTGGTCGAGCTCCGGGCCGCCGATCCGACGCTGCCGCTCTACGTCGTCGAGTACCCCGACGACGAGCTCCTCGCCGGGGTCCTGGGCGGCCGGGTCGACCTCGGCTTCGGCACCCTCGATCCCGGCGGCGTGCCGTCGCGCCTGGTCTTCCACGCGATCGGCGAGCTCCCCTGGGTGGTCGTGATCCCGGCGGACGAGAGCGCGCGCTGGCCGGCGGTCGTCGAGCTCGCCGACCTCGACGGCGAGGCGATCGTCGTGACCCGGGTCGGCCCGGCCCGCGACGCCCTCGAGCGGGCCTTCGCCGAGCACCCCGAGCGGCCGCTCCACCTCCACGTCGCCGTCGAGGTCGGGTCGATGCCGCGGGTCGTCGAGGCGGTCGCCCGCGGCTTCGGGGTCGCGATCGTCTCCCACTTCCGGGCCGCCTTCCTGCCGCCGGGGGTCGAGATCCGCCCCCTCCGCGGCGGCCCGCCGCCGATCCGCGCGGGCGCCTTCTCGCGCCAGGGGGACGCGCTCGAGGGCGCCAGCGCCGAGCTCCTGGAGCGGGCCCGCCGGCGCTTCGCCGCCCTCCTCGCCCGCCGCCCGGCCGAGCCCCGCGGCTAGCGAACGAGACCGGCTAGGAGGGCGGCGCGCTCCAGCCGAGGACGACGGCGACCGCCTGGTGATCCGAGAGGTCGTCGCCCTCGCCGTCGACGAAGGAGAGGTCGAGCGCCCAGCTCTCCGCGTGGAGCTCGACGGCCGCCGACGAGCGGTAGAAGACCCGATCGATCCGCGCCTCCTCGCCGCAGGCGAGCGCCCGGCAGGCATCGGTGAGGCCGGCGCCGGCGAGGAGGTCCTGGAGGATCGCCTCGTCCTCCGCCTTCATGTTGGTGTCGCCGGCGACGATGATCGCCTCGTCGGCCGAGCGGGCCTCGATCGCCGCCACCAGCTGCTCGACCTGAGCTGCCCGTGCGGCCATGTCCTCGGGGTCACGTCCGGCGTCCATGTGGAGGTTGTAGACGTCGACCCGGACGCCGGGCGCGAGCTCGTGCTCGGCGACCGCGAAGCCCTTCTTGGCCAGGCAGTCGGAGCCGTTGCTGATCTGGCCGTAGCACTCCTTCCAGGCGGTCCGCGCGTGATCGGCGAAGGGCGTCTGCGAGAGGCGGTTGAGGCCGTCGCCGAGGTCGTTGACCCCGTCGCCGCTGCGCTCGGAGATGTAGGGGTGCTTCGCCTCGGCGATCAGCTCCTCGTGGTAGTAGAAGTCCTCCTGCACCAGGACCAGCGCGTGCTGGTTGAGGAGCGGCGAGATCAGCGGGGTGTTGAACTCGGGGTCGCTCCCCGAGATCCCCTGCGGGAGGCCGGCGACGTTGTAGGTCAGGAGGTCGATCGTCCCGCTCTGGGGCGCGCCGCCGGTCGACGAGCTCCCCTCCCCGCTGCTGCCGCTCGCCTCGCCGCTCTCGCTGCCGCCGCCGGTCGAGCTCGATCCAGCGCTCGCGCTCGCGCCGTCGTCCCCGCCCGCGCAAGCGGCGAGGGCGAGGAGGAGGGCCAGGGAGAGCGCGGACGCAGGTGTCAGGATCGCCGAGACGCGGGCCATCCGCCGATGCTAGCAGGTTCCCGGGCCCCGCGCGCGATCGCGCGGCGCTCGCTAGTTGGCCGCGCCGTCGAAGGTGATGACCGAGCGGATCGACTCGCCGTGGTGCATCAGCTCGAAGGCGTGGTTGATCTCGGCGAGCGGCATCACGTGGGTGATCAGATCGTCGATGTTGATCTTCCCCTCCATGTACCAGTCGACGATCTTCGGGACGTCGCGCCGCCCCTTCGCGCCGCCGAAGGCCGAGCCCTTCCAGACCCGGCCGGTGACCAGCTGGAAGGGCCGCGTGGCGATCTCCTGGCCGGCCCCGGCGACGCCGATGATCACCGAGGTGCCCCAGCCCTTGTGGCAGCACTCGAGCGCCTGCCGCATCACGTTGACGTCGCCGACGCACTCGAAGGAGAAGTCCGCGCCGCCGTCCGTGAGGTTGACGAGGTGCGGGACCAGGTCGCCGCCGAGCTCCTTGGCGTTGACGAAGTGGGTCATCCCGAACTTCTCGGAGATCGCCCGGCGGCCCGGGTTGACGTCGACGCCGACGATCAGGTTGGCGCCCGAGAGGCGCGCCCCCTGGATCACGTTGAGGCCGATCCCGCCGAGGCCGAAGACGACGACGTTGTCGCCGGGGCGGACCTTGGCGGTGTTGATCACCGCGCCGACGCCGGTGGTCACGCCGCAGCCGATGTAGCAGACCTTCTCGAAGGGGGCGTCCTCACGGATCTTGGCGACCGCGATCTCGGGGAGCACCGTGTAGTTGGCGAAGGTCGAGGTGCCCATGTAGTGGAAGAGGCGCTCGCCGCCGATCGAGAAGCGGCTGGTGCCGTCGGGCATCACGCCGGCGCCCTGGGTCGACCGGATCGCCTGGCAGAGGTTGGTCTTCTCGGAGAGGCAGAACTTGCACTGCCGACACTCGGGCGTGTAGAGCGGGATCACGTGGTCGCCGGGCTTCACCGAGGTGACGCCCGCGCCGACCTCGACGACGACGCCTGCGCCCTCGTGGCCGAGGATCGCCGGGAAGAGGCCCTCAGGGTCGGCGCCGGAGAGCGTGTAGGCGTCGGTGTGGCAGACGCCCGTCGCCCGGATCTCGACGAGGACCTCGCCAGCGCGGGGGCCTTCAAGATCGACGGTCTCGATCGTCAGAGGGGCCTTGGCACGGTGGGCGACAGCAGCTTTGACCTTCACGGGGGACCTCGAGCGCGCTCACAAGTGCGCCTGGGAAACCCTAGTGTCAGGGCGCGGTCCGCGTCAAATTCGGGATTCTTCACCCCGCAGAGCCCCGTCGAAGTGCGGCCGGCGCCCCTCTGCCGGTGGGGAGGAGGGGTCGTCGAGGGGCGCCGGCTCGGTGGCTAGCTGATGTCGGCGCAGACGAGCTCGCTGGCGGCCTCGCAGCTGACCACCCAGGCCTCGGGATCGAGGCACTCGGGGGTGAGGCCAGCGCGGCAGCCGGCGAAGAACTCGGGGCCCTGGAGGGTGCAGCGCATCGGCGGGTTGATCCACTCGCCGACCCCGTCGCTGGTCCCGTAGGCCTGGCGGACGACGACGCCGTCGCCGACGACCGCGAAGTCGAGGTTGGCGATCGAGCCGTCGAAGACGGTGACGGTCTGGATCAGCGTGCGGTCGCCGTTGGTCAGGGCCTCGAGGACGCAGAGGCCGTCGGCGCCGAAGTCGGCGCTCGGAGCCGCCTCGTCGCCGGCGAGGGTGAGGGCGTCGCAGGCGGGCTCGATCCCGCAGGCTAGGAGGAGGGCCGCCGCGGCGTCGTCGTCCGCGCCGCCCGCGTTGTCCTCGCCGGTGTCGACCTCGCCGACGTGCTCCTGGGCCAGGGCCTCCCCCGTGCCCGCGGACTCGTCGATGTCGCAGCCAGGGGCGACGACGAGGAGCGCGAGGGTGAGGGCGAAGAGCTGGTGGAGCCGGGACATGGTCACCTTCCTGGTGAGCACAGAAAGCAGGTCGTGTTCCCGATCCGCTGGACTCAAGATTTCTCCTGTGATCTCAAAGCCTTGAGTCGGCGACATGGAGCCTGAAGGAGGCGCCGCCGAGACATTTCGGCCCGGCCCCCGGACACCCCGTGACAGCCCTGTCATGGCGCCAGGCCTCCATCCGCAGGCGCGCAACGGAGCCCGCCTGCGGCCGACCCCGGCGGGCATGCAGCCCCCTCAATCGCTCGATCTCGCCGCCCTCGGCCTCCTGCGCCGGCGCCCCCTCGATCTGAGCGGCGACCTCCCGCCGCCGCCCCGCCTGGCGATCGTCGGCGCCCGGGCGGCCCACCGCCGCTTCGCCGCGCTGGTGCCGGCGCTCGTCGAGGCCGGGGCGCGCCGCGGCTTCTCGCTGGTCTCGGGCGGCGCCCTCGGGATCGACGCGGCCGCCCACCGGGCCGCCCTCGCCGCGGGCGTCCCCCAGCTGGCGATCCTCCCCGCGTCCTTCGACGAGCCCTACCCGCCCGGCAACCTCGGCCTCTTCAATGCGATCGCGGCCGCACCGGGCTCGGGCGTCGCCTTCGCGCTCGCTCGCGACCAGGCGCCGAGCCGCGGGATCTTTGCGAGCCGCAACGACCTGGTGATCGGCCTCGCCAGCGCGGTGATCGTCGTCGAGGCCGGCCTCCGCTCGGGCTCCTGCGGGAGCGGTCGCCTCGCCCTCCGCCGAGGCCGGCCGCTCGCGGCCCTGATCGGCAGCCCCGGGTGCGGGGCGTTGATCGCCGCCGGTGCGCGACCGCTGCGGGCGGAGGACCCGGCCGCCCTCGCCGACGAGGCCGCGGCCTGGCTCGCCGATCCGACGGCCGCGCCGGCCGGCGATCGTTGGCCAGCCGAGCTCGCGGACCTCAGCGACGCCCTCGAGCGGGCCGGCGACGCCGGCCTGGCGATCGACGATCTCGACGTGATCGAGGCACCGACGGCGCTCCTCGTCGCCCTCAGCGAGGCCGAGGCGCGCGGGCTCGTCGTCGAGATCGCCCCCGGGCGCTACCGCCGTAGCGATCATCACGGGGCCGGCGAAAAGGCGCCCGAGAGGGACCGCTAGACCCCACGAAACAGAGTTCTCCACGGCCGCGCGCGGGCCATTCCCGCCCCCTCCGCGTCATGCGACACTGCCCCGCCCGCGTCCAGGAGCCTCGCCGAATGATCCCCGTCAAGCCCCACATCGCTGAGCGCGCCCACGTCCAGTCCCTCGAGCACTACGAGGGGCTCTACCGCGAGAGCATCATCAACCCCGCCGCCTTCTGGGAGGCCCAGCAGGCGATCGTCACGTGGTTTCACCCGCCGCAGACGACCCTGACCAGCAAGATCGACGAGGGTGAGATCGCGTGGTTCGCCGGCGGCCAGCTCAACGCGGCCTACAACTGCGTCGACCGCCACGCCGCCCATCAGCCCGACAAGACCGCGATCATCTGGGTCGCCAACGAGGCCGGCGAGTACCGCCACATCTCCTACGGCGAGCTCGCCCGCGAGGTCGGGCGGATGGCCAACGTCCTCAAGGCCCACGGGGTGCGGCGCGGCGATCGGGTCTGCATCTACCTGCCGATGATCCCCGAGGTCGCCTTTGCGATGCTCGCCTGCGCGCGGATCGGCGCGGTCCACTCGGTGGTCTTCGCCGGCTTCTCCGCCGAGGCGCTCCGCGAGCGGATCCTCGACGCGACCTGCGAGGTCGTGATCACCGCGGACGAGGGGCTCCGCGGGCCCAAGACGATCCCGCTCAAGGCGACCGTCGACGAGGCCGTCGCCGGCCTCGACGTCGTCCGCTCGGTCCTCGTCGCCCGCCGCACGGGCGCCGAGGTGTCCATGAAGCCAGGTCGTGACCACTGGCTCGCCGACGAGCTCAAGAACCAGCGGGCGACCTGCCCGGCCGAGTGGATGGACGCCGAGGACCCGCTCTTCGTCCTCTACACCTCGGGCTCGACCGGCAAGCCCAAGGGCGTCCTCCACACCACCGGCGGCTACCTCGTCTACGCCGCCTACACCCACAAGCACGTCTTCGACATCCACGACGACGACGTCTACTTCTGCGCCGCCGACGCGGGCTGGATCACCGGCCACTCCTACATCGTCTACGGACCGCTGGCCAACGGCGCGACCACGGTGATGTTCGAGTCGATCCCGACCTACCCGGATGCCGGCCGCTACTGGCAGATCGTCGACGACCTCGGGGTCACGGTCTTCTACACCGCACCGACCGCGATCCGGGCGATCATGCGGGCCGGCGACGAGCCGGTCACCCGCTACAAGCGCGAGAGCCTGCGGATCTTGGGGACCGTCGGCGAGCCTATTAACCCCGAGGTCTGGACCTGGTACCACGACGTCGTCGGCAACGGCCGGGCGGCGGTCGTCGACACCTGGTGGCAGACCGAGACCGGCGGGATCCTGATCGCCCCGCTCCCCGGCGCGACCGCCTGCAAGCCGGGCTCGGCGACCCTCCCGCTCTTCGGCGTGCGGCCGGTGCTGGTCGACGACGACGGCAAGGAGATCGAGGGCAACGGCGTCAGCGGCAACCTCTGCCTCGCCGGCACCTGGCCGGGGCAGGCGCGGACGATCCTCGGCGACCATCAGCGCTTCGTCGACACCTACTTCACCCGCTTCCCCGGCTACTACTTCACCGGCGACGGCTGTCGCCGCGACGAGGACGGCTACTATTGGATCACCGGGCGAGTCGACGACGTGATCAACGTCGCCGGCCACCGCCTCGGGACCGCCGAGATCGAGAGCGCCCTGGTCGCCCACCCGGGCGCGGCCGAGGCCGCCGTCGTCGGCTTCCCGCACGAGATCAAGGGAACGGGGATCCACGCCTTCGTGATCATCCGCCCCGAGTTCGAGAGCTGGGACCGCGAGGAGCTGGCGGGCGCGCTCAAGGAGCAGGTGCGCCACGTGATCTCGCCGATCGCCACGCCGGATCGGGTGCAGATCGTCAGCGGCCTGCCGAAGACCCGCTCCGGCAAGATCATGCGGCGGATCCTCCGGCAGATCGCGGCGGGGAGGAGCGACGGCTTCGGCGACACCTCGACCCTCGCGGATCCGGCGATCGTCGACGAGCTGATCGCCTCGCTCGGCAAGAAGAAGTAGCCGCGGGCGCCGCGTCCAGGCCCATGCGCGGGTCATCGCCGAGGCGGTGGCCCGCGACTCGTTCACGGGTCACGGCGAGCGCCTCGGCGGCAGCGCGCGGCAACGCGTGTGCCGACCGCCTAGCGCACGAGGAGGAGGTAGGCCGCCGCCCCGAGGACCGCGAGGGCGATCAACGCCGCCGTGCTCGGCAGCATGAGCGCCTGCGGCGACGCCCCGCCGGCCGGTCGCGCGGCCTCGCGGTCGAAGTTGATCTCGAGGAAGAGATCACCAGGCGCGCCCCCCGGAGGACGCTCGCCCTGGCCGCGGAGGCGGAGGAAGCCGCCCTCCGGGAAGCTCTCGGGGAGCCGGAGGAGCACCTGGCCGGGGCGATCGTGGGGCGAAGCGGTCCGCGGGACCGACTCGCCGTCGACCGTCACCTGGTCGGGGACGTCGATCCAGGCCCCCTCCGCGTCGCCGAGCGCCCAGGCGGGGTAGCGGACCGAGACCCGAAGATCGCGGCCCCGCTCGCCGGCGCTGGGGCTCTCGTCGTAGATGCTGCCGAGCTCGGCCATCGGCGACACTCTACCAGCCGATCGCCGGCCCGTCCCGGGCCGTGGAGCCGCGCCCAGCCGCGAATTCGCCGCCGCTCAGCGACCCCGCGGATCCTCGAGGAGCGCCGCGCCGAGCTCGGCCGCCCGCGGGTCGGCCCCCGGGAGATCGGCGATCGCCGCATGCAGCCAGGGATCGTGGGCCTGGAGGCCGCCGGCGCGGCGGCTGCGGCGGCGACCGAAGGCGCCGAGGGCCGCCGCGATCCAGCGGGCCTTGCCGGCCGCCGGCACCACCGTGCGGCCGCCCATCGGATCGCCGCCGCGGGCGTCGAGGCGGCGCCCGATCGCCCGGTAGACCCGACTGGCGATCAGGATCGCCAGCCGCGAGCGCGCCGGGATGTAGGCCATCCCACGGTCGGCGCTGGCGTAGTAGCGCTCGGCGAGGGCGAGGAGGTCGCCGACGACGATCGCCAGGCGTCGGCGATCAACGGTGCCGTCCAGGAGCGTCGCCGGATCGACGCCGGCCGCCCGCAGGCGCGACGCCGGCAGGTAGATCCGCCCGCGCCCGGCGTCCTCGGCGACGTCGCGGCAGATGTTGGTGATCTGCATGCCGATCCCGAGATCGATCGCAAAGGGCAGCGCCTCGCGCTCGGCGATGCCGACGACCCCGCACATCATCAGCCCGACCGTCCCGGCGACCCGGTAGCAGTAGCGGACGAGCCCGCGGTCGTCGGCGATCCGGACCTCGGAGGCGTCCGCCCGGACGCCGGCGATCAGCTCCTCAAAGACCCGGAGCTCGATCCCGCGCGCATCGGCGAGCGCGACCAGCCCGGCGACGAGCGGCCGCGCCGGCGCCTCCCCGCGGAGCTCGGCCTCGATCGCCGCCACCTCCGCGAGCCCGACCGCGAGCTCGGGCGCCTCGTCGATCGCGTCGTCGACCAGCCGGCAGAAGGCGTAGACCACCGCCGCGTCGTCGAGGCGCGCCGGCGGCAGGAAGGCCCCCGCGAGGTCGAAGGTGCGGGCGTACTTGGCGAGGACCTCGCGGCTGAGGGCGACGACCTCGGGGCTCACCGTCACGACGCGACCGCCCGCCGAGCGCCGCCCCCGAGGCCCGGGAGCGGCAACACGTCGCCGGCCGCGGGCGCCGGCAGGACCCGCTCGAGCACCTTCGCCGAGCTCAGCACCCCCGGCATCCCCGCCCCCGGGTGGGTGCCGGCGCCGACAAAGTAGAGGCCATCCACGTCCTCCGAGCGGTTGTGGTAGCGGAAGAAGGCCGACTGCCGGAGGCGCGGCTCGGGCCCGAAGGCCGCGCCGGCGACCGATCGGAGGTCGCGCTCGAAGTAGTTCGGGGTGACGAAGAAGTTGACGTCGAGGTGCTCACGGAGCCCCGGCAGGTGCTCTGCGTCGAGGAAGTCGAGGATCCGATCGAAGTACGCCTGCCCGCGCGCGTCCCAGTCGATCCCGCTCTGGTTGTTCGGCACCGGCGAGAGCACGTAGAAGGCCTCACACCCCGGCGGGGCCATGCTCGCGTCGCTGCGGGTCGGCGCGTGGAGGTAGAGCGAGAAGTCGTCGGCGAGGATCTTGCGCTCGAAGATGTCCTCGAGGAGCTCGCGGTAGCGGGGCCCGAGGATGATCGTGTGATGGGCGAGCTCGGGCCAGGTCTTGCGGGCGCCGAAGTAGCCGACGAAGAGGCTCATCGAGTGCTTCTTGCGGCGGATCAGGAAGTCGCTGTTGAGCCGGCGGTGACGGGCGGCGATCATCCGGGTGTAGACGAACGAGGGATCGGCGTTCGAGACGACGACCGCGCAGGGGAGGCGCTCGCCGTCGCCGGTGCGCACGGCGACGGCCCGACCGCCCTCGACCTCGATCTCGACGACCGGCGTCGAGAGTCGGAGCTCGATCCCCACCTCGCCCATGAGCTTGCAGAGCGCGTCGATGATCGCCGTCGTCCCGCCGCGGGCGAACTCGATCCCCCACTTCTTCTCGAGGGTGTGGATCAGCGCGTAGATCGCCGGCACCCGGAAGGGGTTGCCGCCGACCAGGAGGGGCTCAAAGGTCAGCACCTGGCGGAGGCGCTCGTCCTCGATGTAGCGGCTGACGAGGCCGTAGACCGAGCGGTAGCAGCCGAGGCGGACGAGGTCGGGGACGATCTTGAGCATCGACGCCGCGCGATCGAAGGGCTTGTCCGCGAGCCCGGTGTAGCCGACGTCGAAGATCTGCTTGGCGTGGGCGGCGAAGCGGCGGTAGCCGTCGACGTCGCGCGGGTTGAAGTCCTTGATCTGGGCGAGGAGGCGGGCCTCGTCGCCGACGTAGTCGAAGCGCTCGCCGCCGGGGAAGACCACCCGGTAGAAGGGATCGACCGGGATGAAGTCGACGTAGTCGCGGCGGTCGCGGCCGGCGAGCGCGAAGAGCTCGTCGAAGAGGTAGCTCGCGGTCACCACGGTCGGCCCGGCGTCGAAGGTGTAGCCGCCCTCGCGGAAGACCCCGGCGCGCCCGCCCGGCTGATCGCGGGCCTCGAGGACGGTGACCGCGTAGCCCATCGCCCGCAGGCGGATCGCCGCCGCGAGGCCGCCGAGGCCAGATCCGATGACGATTGCCTGCTTGGTTGCCATTCGCTTGCCCTTGGTGGTGGCCGAGTACCTGAGGCCCGCCGCCCGGCCGCGCAAGTCGGCGCGGCCCGCTTCGCCAGCGACGTCGTCGCCGAGATCACCGGCCTGCGCCGGCGCCTCGCCGCCTCCACGCGGGTTGCCGACGGGCACCGGGACGCTGGCATACTCCGGCGATGGACGCCACCGGAGGCCCCCGCGCGGGGAGCGCAAGCGCAGCGGAGGACCGGCGACGCGCTCTCCGGGCCCTTCGCCGCGGCCCCGGCCCGGGCTGGCTCGCGGTCGTCGCTGCGGCCGCGGCCTGGGGCCTGATCCTCGCCAGCGACGCCGACGCGCCGCCCGAGACCCTCCGGGCGCTCCTCTTCGCCGGGGCGCCCTTCGTCCTCCTGGCGGGCCTCCACAGCCGCCTGGAGGGCTATCTCCACGCGCCCCAGCGCCTCGCCCTCCTCCCCCTCGCGGTCGCCCCTGGCGAGCACTGGGCGCTCGCCCGGGCCCGCCACCGCCGGGGTCTCGCCCTCACCCTGGCGATCGCCGCGCTGACGCCGGTCGTCGCCCTCGGCGGCCGGGTCCCCCCCGCCCTCCTGGCCGCGCTGGTCGGCGATGTCCTCTGGATCCTCGCCTTGGCCGCGCTCTGCGAGCCGCTGATCCCGGCGGCCGCCGCCTGGCTGGGCCGCCGCTTCCCGCCGGGATCGAGCGTCGGCGAGCTCCAGCGCTCGCTCGGCGGCGGCTGGACCTCACCCGAGGCGACCGTCCACCTCTACGCCCCCGCCCTCGGGATCGCCCTCGCGCTCGCGCTGGCGATGCCCGGCGAGCTCGCGCTCGAGCTCCGCGGGGCGACGCCAGCCGCCCTCCCCTGGCTCCTCGGGCCCCTGGCGCTCGCCGGGCTCCTCCGCCTGGTCGCCCCGCGGCTCTACGCGATCGGCCTCTGGGAGGCGGTCCCGCGCCTCGCCGAGGCGACCCGGAGCCTCGCCGGTCCGCCCGAAGTCGAGCCGGTGCCGGCGCTCGTCGACCGCCTGGGGCCGATCGCCCGCCTCGACCTCCGCCAGCTCCTCCGCCTCCGACCGCTCTTCGTCGGCCGCCTCGCGCTCGTCGCCCTCGTGATCGCCTGGGCGCTGCGCGCTCGGCCCCTCGGGCCCGCGCCGCTGATCGCCGGGCTCCTCGCGCTCGCCCTCTGGCTCGCCCCCTTCGCCGAGCTCCACCGCCAGCGCCGCGCCCGCGCGCGGCTCCTCGGCGCCCTCCCGCTCGCCGCCCCGCTCCGCCGCGGCCGCCCCGGCCCGGTCGCGCTCGCGCTGGCGATCCTCCCGCCGCTCGCCTGGCTGGCGATCGTCGCCGCCCGGCTCCTCGCCTGAGAGACATGCTCATTCGAGCATGTCTTTCAGGTCATCATGCATGATCGGACATGCCTCTTCGGGCATGTCTTTCAGGTGGCTGCGCCGGAGCGACGATCGCTAGGCGACCAGCGAGACCTGGGCCTCACCGGCGAGGCGCGGCCGCGAGGCGGCGCCCTCCGGGAGGTGGAGATCGGCGAGCACCGGCAGGTGATCGGAGACCTGCTCGCGCGCCAGGGTCGCGTAGTTGGCGAAGCGGAGCTCATCGGAGACCAGGATCCAGTCGAGGCGCCGGGCCATCGAGCGGTAGGTCCGGACCCCGTCGCGGCGCGCGTGGAGATCGGGGCCCCAGGGCCGGAGGCGGAGGCGGCGGGCGAAGTCGGCGAGGCCGCTGGGATCGCGGTCGGTCCACGAGGCGTTGAAGTCGCCCATGACCACCAGCGGCCCCGGCGCGTCGGCGAGCTGCTCGGCGAGCTCGGCGAGCTGGGCCCGGCGGCGGCTCGCGCGGGCGAAGTCGAGGTGGAGCGCGACCACCGAGAGCGGCGAGCCCTCGCCGCGATCGATCTGGGCCCGCGTGAACCCCTTGCGCCAGCGGCTCTGGGTGCGGAAGTCGCCGCCGCCCTGCGCCTGCATCGGGATCCGGCTGAGCACCGCGGTCCCGTAGGAGAAGCGGCCCTCCTGCTGCATGTGCGGCGTCGCGGCGATGTGATCGTAGCCGGCGCGGCGGGCCAGGTACTCGACGTGATCGAAGTCGCCGGCCCAGCGCGAGCCGAGCTCCGCCTCCTGGAGGGCGACGACGTCGGGCCCCTCGCGGCGGAGGAGGACGGCGATCGCGTCGAGGTTGCGGCGAAACTCCGCGGGGTCGCGGATCAGCGACTGGGTCGGCGCCCGCCCGCGGCCGTGGGCGACGTTCAGGGTCATCACCCGGAGCGTCTGATCGGGGCGCGCGACCGGTGCGCCCGCGGCGACGCGGGCGCGACAACCGGCGGCGAGGGCGACCGCTCCGAGGCCTCCGAGGATGGTCCGTCGCTGCATCGGCAACCCAGGATAGACCGCTGCGTCGCCGCGGCAAGTGCGCGAGTTTTTGCACGCGTGAAGATCAGCGCGCGTGGGCGTGGCGGCGCCTGCGGCGTATATTCGGGCCCATGCTCGCGTCCGCGCCGGCGATCCGCCTCGTCCTGATGACCTGTCCTCCAGACCAGGCTGAGCAGCTCCTCCTCCAGCTCCTCCGCGAGCGCCTGGTCGGCTGCGGCAACGTGGTCAGCGGCGTCCGCTCCTGCTACTGGTGGGAGGGCCAGATCTGCCGCGAGACCGAGTCGCTGATCCTCATGGAGACCGCGCCAGACCGCCTCCCCGCGCTCCTCGAGCGGGCCGAGGAGCTCCACCCCTACGAGGTCCCGAAGATCGTCGCGATCGATCCGAGCGCCTGCGTCCCGGGCTACCTCGAGTGGCTCTCGGCGGTGACTCGACCGGCGCCGCCGAGCGAGGCCTGAGCGCCCGCCGGGCGCGCGTCGAGGCGCGCCTCGACGCCGTGATCGCGCGCGACGCGGGCGCCCCTCGCGGGCGGCGACAGGCGCCGCGCGAAGAGAGCGACGCGCCGCTGCGAAGGCGCCGACGCGCTCGCAGCGGCGCGCCCGCGCGCCGACGCCCTGCGGACGTCCCTACTTGCCGACCGCCGGCGCCGCCTCGCTCGCGGGCGCCTCGCTCGCGCTCGCCTCGGCCTCGGCCGCCACCGGCGCGGCCGCCTCACCCGGCGCGCTGAACTCCATCCCGAGGTTCGCCGCCGCGAAGGCCCAGAGGTCCGCCGCCTCCTCGATCTTCTTGCTCGTCGGCTTGCCCGCGCCGTGACCGGCCTTGGTCTCGATCCGGATCATCACCGGGTTGTCGCCCTTGTGCGCGTCCTGGAGCGCCGCCGCGAACTTGAAGGAGTGCCCGGGGACCACCCGATCATCGTGATCGGCGGTGTGGATCAGGGTCGCCGGGTACTCGGTGCCGGCCTTGAGGTTGTGGAGCGGCGAGTACTTGTAGAGCGCCTTGAACTCCGCCGGGTCCTCCGACGAGCCGTAGTCCGGGACCCAGGCCCAGCCGATCGTGAACTTGTGGAAGCGGAGCATGTCGAGGACGCCGACGCCCGGGAGCGCGACCTTGAAGAGGTCGGGCCGCTGGGTCATCGCCGCGCCGACCAGGAGGCCGCCGTTCGAACGCCCGTTGATCGCGAGCTTCGCCGGCTGCGTGTACTTGTTGGCGATCAGCCACTCGGCCGCGGCGATGAAGTCGTCGAAGACGTTCTGCTTGTTGAGCTTGGTCCCGGCCTGGTGCCACGACTCGCCGTACTCGCCGCCGCCGCGGAGGTTGGCGACCGCCAGGACCCCGCCCATCTCCATCCACTGGAGGTTGGCGACCGAGAAGGAGGGCGTGAGCGGGATGTTGAAGCCGCCGTAGCCGTAGAGGAGCGTCGGGTTGTTGCCGTCCTTCGCCAGCCCCTTCTTGTGGGTGATGAAGAGCGGGATCTTGGTGCCGTCCTTCGACGGGTAGAAGATCTGCTCGGTCACGTAGTCGTTCGGATCAAACGCGACCTTGGGCTCGCGGAAGAGCTCGCTGGTCCCCTTCTTGACGTCGTAGTGGTAGATCGACCCCGGCACCGTGTAGCCGGTGAACATGTAGAAGGTCTCCTTGTCCTTCCGCTTGCCGCCAAAGCCGTAGACCGTGCCGAGCCCCGGGAGCTCGAGATCCCGCTCGAGCGCGCCCTTGAGGTCGAAGATCTTGACCTGCGAGTGGGCGTCCTTGAGGTAGTTGGCGAAGAAGCGATCGCCGACCGCCGAGACCGAGCGGAGGGTCTCCGCCGACTCCGGGATCAGCACCTTCCACTCCTCGCGCGCCGGCTTCTTGAGGTCGATCGCGATCACCTTGCCGCGCGGCGCCTCGAGGTCGGTGCGGAACCAGAACGTCGAGCCGTTGTTGTCGATGAAGTCGTACTTCGCGTCGAAGTTGATCAGGAGCTCGGTGACCCCGCCCGCCTGGGTCCCGGCCGCGCCCTTGAGCTCCTTGACGAGGACCGCGTTCTTCTCGGCCGAGCCCTCCCAGACCTCGACGATCAGGTACTTGCCGTCGTCGCTGACGGTCGCGTTGTAGCCCCACTTCGGGTGATCGGGGCGCTCGTAGATCAGCACGTCCTCGGCCTGCGGGGCGCCGAGGCGGTGGTAGTAGAGCTTCTGGTTGAGGTTGGTGCCCTTGAGCGCCTCGCCCTCCTTGGGCTCGTCGTAGCGCGAGTAGAAGAAGCCCTTGTTGTCCTTGGTCCACGAGACCCCGGAGAACTTGATCCACTTGAGCAGATCCTCGCGGTCCTTGCCGCTGTCGATCTCGCGGACCCGGTACTCCTGCCAGTCCGAGCCCGAGGCCGCGATCCCGTAGGCGAGGAGCTTGCCGTTCGGGCTCACCGCCATCCCCGAGAGCGCGACCGTGCCGTCGGCCGAGAGCGTGTTGGGATCGATGACGACCTTGGGCTCGGCGCTCGGCGACTTCGCGGTGTAGATCACGTTCTGGTTCTGGAGGCCGTCGTTGCGCGACCAGAAGTAGCGGCCGCCCTCGCGGTAGGGGACGCCGTAGCGCTCGTAGTTCCAGAGCTCGGTGAGGCGCTTGGTGATCGCCGCGCGGGCCGGCAGCGACTCGAGGTAGCCGAAGGTGACCTTGTTCTCGGCCTCGACCCAGGCGCGGGTCTCCGGGGAGTCGGGATCCTCGAGCCAGCGGTAGGGATCGGCGACCTTGACCCCGTGGTAGTCGTCGACGACGTCGCCCTTCGCGCTCTCCGGGTAGGTGAAGCGGCCCGACTTCGCCTCGCCCTGATCGCCGCCGACCGCCGCGCCGCCGTCGGGCCCCGTCGGCCCCTCCTTCGGCGTACAGGCGAGGAGGAAGAGGAGCGGGAGGGTGGCGACACGGGGCAGGATGGGTCGGCGCATGGCTTCGAGCCTTGTACCGAGTCCCCGGCGGGCGCTCAAGAGCGCGCAGCGTCGGCGAGGACGCGCCAGTCGACGGCGACCGGCCGGATCCGCGCGAGCTCGAAGCCGGCGATCAGATCGCGGGCGGCGATCACCTCCACCCGAGCGTCGACGAGGCCGAGCGATCGCGCGAGGAGGGCGACCACCCGCTCGGGGCGCGCGCCGCCCTCGCGGAGGGCGCTGAGATCGGGGGCGCCGTGGCGCTTGCTCAGCTTCGCCCCGTCCGGGCCGAGGATCAGCGGGACATGGGCGTAGCGCGGCGTGGGCCACCCTAGCGCCCGCTGGAGGAGCACCTGGCGGGGCGTGCTGAGGAGGAGGTCGGCGCCGCGGACGACGTCCGTGATCGCCATCTCGGCGTCGTCGACGACGACCGCGAGCTGGTAGGCCCAGGCCTGGTCGCGGCGACGCAGGAGGAAGTCGCCGACCTCGTGGGCGACGTCCTGGACCTGGGGCCCGCAGAGGCGATCGTCGACCGTCACGACCCCCGGCGGGGTCCGCCAGCGGATCGCCAGCGGCCGCTCGGGGTGGTGCGGGCCCTCGCGGCAGGTGCCGCGGTAGACCGGCTCCTCGCCGTCGGCCGCGTGGGCCTCCTCGCGGAGCTCGCGGCGGCTGCAGGAACACTGATAGGTTTCAAGGCGGGTGAGCGCGGCGGCGTAGTGATCCTCACGCTCGGACTGGCGGTAGGGACCGAAGGAGCCGCCGACGTCCGGCCCCTCGTCCCAGTCGAGGCCGAGCCAGCGGAGGTCCGTGAGGAGGCGGGCCTCGAGGTCGGCGCGCGAGCGCTGGTGATCGACGTCCTCGATCCGCATCACCAGCGCGCCGCCGGCCGCCCGCGCGTCGAGCCAGGCGAGGAGCGCGGTCCGGGCGTTGCCGAGGTGGAGGCGGCCGGTCGGGCTCGGGGCGTAGCGTCCGCGGTAGATCGAGGCCGGCATCGTCGCCCGCCTTCGTGCCACGGATTCGTCCGCGGCGACAGCCCGCGCGAGCGCGGAGCTGGGAGGTTAGCTCCGCGGGAGGTAGGCCGCCGGGATCGGCGAGCCCTCCTCCTCGTCGGTCCAGAAGATCGAGAGCACCCACCAGCGCCCGCCGTCGTTGCGGAGCTGGACGCTGTTGATCCCGCGGACCGAGCGATCGCCGTCGCTGCCGCCGAAGGTCGCCTCGTAGGTCGTGAAGACGTGGGCGATCCCAGAGTAGACCTCGGTGCGCCGGAAGAGCTCGCGCTCGTCGAAGGCCCGCAGCACCCCCTCGGCGATCCGCGCCTGCACACCGCCCAGGTAGGAGTCGATGTCGCCGACCATGCAGCGACCGTCGGAGAGCACCTTGAGGAGCCGGACGTCGCCGCTCACCAGGCCGCGGAGCCGGCGCTCGTCGGGGGCGCCGCCCTCGGCGAACGAGACCGCCTCGTAGAGGGCGTTGATGATCGCGTCGATCGAACAGACATCTTCGAGCCGGGCGGAGACCGCAGGCGCAGGGTCGTCGAGACTGGGAGGCTCCGTGGGCAAGGCTTCTTCTCTCCTCGGGGTGAAGAGCCAGTGTACCCCGGCCCACAGGTGCAGGGGGAAGCCGCCTGGAGGCCTCGCTCGACGTCGATCGGATCGGTCAGCAGACCCCACGTCGGCCTTGTGCGATGGATCACCGGGAATCCCGCCGACGAGAACGCCGTGCATTGGCCCAACGCGCGGCGTATTCGAGGTCTTGGCGGGACGCCGCCGAGCCCCGCCGGAGGCCCGGTCGGCGCCTTGCGAGGGCCCGGCGGACATGGCAAGCGCGAGGCCAACGAGTACTCTCCCGGGCCATGGCCGACCGCTACGACATCAGCCAGCGCAAGAAGGACCACCTCGCCCTCTGCGCGGGCGACAACGTCGGATTCCGCGAGAAGACGACGCTCCTCGAGCAGGTCGACCTGGTCCACTCGGCGCTCCCCGAGATGCACGCCGACGACGTCGACGCCTCGGTCGAGCTCTTCGGCAAGACGCTGAAGGCGCCGGTGGTCGTCGCGGCGATGACCGGCGGCACCCCCGAGGCGGCGAAGATCAACCAGGAGCTCGCCCAGGTCGCCGACGAGCTCGGCCTCGGCTTCGGCCTCGGCTCCCAGCGGGCGATGTTCGAGCGCCCCGACACCGCCTGGACCTTCAAGGTCCGCGAGCAGGCGCCGAACGTCCTCCTCTTCGGCAACCTCGGGCTGGTCCAGGCGAAGAAGATGTCGACCGCCGAGATCGCCGACCTCTGCGGCCAGGTCGGCGCCGACGCCCTCTGCATCCACCTCAACCCGGCGATGGAGATCGTCCAACCGGGCGGTGACCGCGACTTCGCCGGCGGCCTCGACCTCCTCCGCCGTTTGGTGGAGGAGCTGCCGGTCCCGGTGATCGCCAAGGAGACCGGCTGCGGGCTCTCGCGGGCGGTGGGGATCGAGCTCCGGAGCGCCGGGATCCGCCACGTCGACGTCAGCGGCGCCGGCGGGACCTCGTGGGTCGCCGTCGAGGCCCACCGCGCGGTCGACGACGAGGCCCGGGCGATCGCCGACGAGCTCTGGGACTGGGGGATCCCGACCGCCGCCTCGGTCCTCCAACTCCGCGAGCTCGGGCTGACGATCATCGCCACCGGCGGCCTCCGGCGGGGCTCGGACGTCGCCCGCGCGGTCGCCCTCGGGGCCAGCGCCGGCGGGCTCGCGGCGCCGGTGCTCAAGGCCCACCGCGCCGGCGGGATCGACGGCGCCCGCGCCTACCTCAAGCAGGTGGTCGCGGTCGTCCGCTCCCTGATGCTCCTCACCGGCTCGCGGACGGTCGCCGACCTCCAGCGCTGCCCCAAGGTCCTGGGCCCCGATCTCCGGGCGTGGTCCCCCTGACGAGCCGCCGATGATCCCGATCAAGACCATCGATCGACTCCACCCGACGGCCGAGGCCTTCGGCAAGGTGATCCTCCTGGGGGAGCACTCGGTCGTCTACGGCCACCCGGCAATTGCCGCGGGGCTGCCGCAGGGGCTCCGGCTGACGGCCGAGCCCTTGCCGGATTCGGCAGCGCCGATCGAGCTCGAGATCCCGGCCTGGGGGATCGACCTCGCCCTCCGCCCCGGCGAGGTGCACCCGGTGGCGATGTCCGCGCTGGCCGTGCTCTCGGCATGCAAGGGGCCGCGGAGCGGCTGGCGGGTGCGGGGCGAGTCCTCGCTGCCGGCCCGCGCTGGCCTCGGCTCGTCGGCGGCCCTCACCGTCGCCCTCGCCCGCCTGGTCCTCGGGCCCGACGCGCCGGTCGACGCGGTGATCGAGGCGTCGATGGTCGGCGAGCGGATCTTCCACGGGCAGCCCTCCGGGCTCGACAGCGCGGTCGCCGCGCGAGGCGGGGTGCTGCGCTTTGTCCGCGGTGAGCCGACGCAGGAGATCGCGCTCACCGCGCCGATTCCTCTCCTGATCTTCCCGAGCGGCGTCGCCCGCTCGACCGCCGTCGAGGTCGGGAAGGTTCGGGCCCGCCGCGAGCGTCTACCGTCGATCATCGATCCGGTGCTGGGCGCACTTGGGGCCGCAGTTGAGTCCGGGATCGATGCGATCTTGCGCAATGATCTCGAAGGTTTGGGTGAGATCATGAATGTATCCCATGAGCTCTTGTCGGCGCTGGACGTGAGCGCTCCCGCGCTCGATCACATCGTCGAGCGTGCCCGCGCCCACGGCGCCCCGGGGGCCAAGCTCACCGGCGCGGGCGGCGGTGGTTGCGCGATCGCACTCCCCCCAGCGGATCCCGCGCCCCTCCTGGCCGCCTCGCGGGCCGCCGGGATCCACCCGCTCCAGGTCGAGGTGTGGCGATGATCGGGATCAAGACCGCGCGCGCGATCGCCCATTCGAACATCGCGCTGATCAAGTACTGGGGGAAGCGCGAGGGCACCCCGGGGGTCCCCGACGACCTCAACCTCCCGGCCGTCGGCTCGCTCTCGCTGACCCTCGACAGCCTCCGCTCGGAGACCGAGGTCGGCCCCTCGCCGAGCGAGCGCGACGCCTTCGTCCTCAACGGCGAGCACCGCGGCGACACGATGGCCGCCAAGGTCTTCCGCCACCTCGACCGGATCTGGGCCGAGACCGGCAACTCGGGACCGCGGCCGCCCTGCCAGGTGATCTCCCACAACCACTTGCCGACTTCGGCAGGCCTCGCGAGCTCGGCCTCCGGCTTTGCCGCGCTGACCCTCGCCGGCGCCGCCGCCCTCGAGCTCGACGCCAGCCCGGCCGCCCTCTCGGCGCTCGCCCGCCGGGGCTCCGGCTCGGCCGCCCGCTCGCTCTGGGGCGGCTTTGTCCGCCTCGAGCGCGGGCACCTCGCCGACGGCAGCGACTGCCAGGCGCGCCCCCTCTTCCCGGCCAGCCACTGGGACGTCCGCCTCCTCATCGTCCACACGGCCCGCGGCCCCAAGGCGATCGGCTCGACCGAGGGGATGGAGCGCTGCCGCCGGACCTCGCCCTACTACAGCTCCTGGGTCGACACCTCGGAGGGCGACCTGGCGGCCGCCGAGGCGGCGATCGCCGCCCGTGACCTCGCCGCGCTCGGCCCGGTGATGGAGCAGAGCTGCTTCAAGATGCACGCCTGCATGATGGCGACCTACCCGCCGATCATCTACTGGAACGGGGTCACCCTCGAGGTCATGCGGGCGGTCTGGGAGGCCCGCGAGGCCGGCCTTGAGGGCTACGCGACCAGCGACGCCGGGCCCCACGTCAAGGTGCTCTGCCTGGCGGCGACCGCCGAGGCGCTGGCGGAGCGGCTCGCCGCCCAGCCGGGGGTGCTCGCGGTCGAGAGCGTCGGCCCGGGCCCCAACGCCCAGGTGGAGGTGTTCGGATGAGCCAGGCCAAGGCCCCGGTCCAGGTCTCGGCCCCCGGCAAGGCGCTCCTCTGCGGCGAGTACGCGGTCCTCGCCGGCGCCCCCGCGATCGTCACGGCGATCGACGTCCGGGCGATCGCCGCGCCCGCGTGCGGCGGCGAGATCCCCTCGGTCGTCGTCCGGGCCGCCCGCGATCAGGTCGCCGCCTACCTCGCCAGCCGCTCGCTGCCCTCCCCGGGGCCAGCCCCCGAGATCGACACCGGCCCCTTCGCCCCCGGCGGCCGCAAGCTCGGCCTCGGATCGAGCGCGGCGGTCGCGGCGACCGTGGTCGGCTACCACCTCGCCGAGGCCGGCCTCGATCTCGCGGCGCCGGCGGTGATCGCCGACGCCCACGCGCTCGCGCGGGCGGCCCACCGCGACGCCCAGGGCGGCGGCAGCGGGGCCGACGTCGCCGCCGCGGTCCTCGGCGGCACCCTCCGCTTCGTCGACGGCCAGGCGACCCCCCTGCCCCACCCCGCATGGCTGGCGATCGCCTTCGTCGACGCCGGCGCGCCGGCGATCACGGCGTCCTTCGTGCGGATGGTCCAGGCGGCCGCCGGCCCCCACCCGGCCGCCTACCGCCAGGCGATGGCGACCCTGCGGGCGGCGAGCGAGCGCTTCCTCGAGGCCTTCACCCAGCCGATCGAGGGGCCCGGCGACGTCGACCGGGCCTACGCCGCGATCGTCCAGGCGGTCGCCGCCCACAACGAAGGCCTCGGCGAGCTCCAGCGGATCTCGGGCGCGCCGATCCTCACCCCGACGATCACCACCGTGATCGACGCAGCCGCCCGGATGGGCCTCGCGGCCAAGCCGAGCGGCGCCGGCGGCGGTGACCTCGTGGTGGTCTTCGGCCGCACCCATGCCGAGCTCGATCGCCTCGCCGATCACCTCCTCCGGACCCACGGCCTCGCCACCCTCGCCCACCTCAAGGCGGCCGCCCCGGGCCTGCGGAGCGAGCCCCGGGCGCCGCTCTGCTCGCGCCTGGCGGGCTTCTTCCGCCTCGGGGTCGAGGCCCGCCGCGACGCCCTCGCGGCCGAGAGCGGGATCGTCCGGGACGCCTTCGCGGTCCTCGATCCCGGGAGCCTGGCGGTCGAGCAGGCCGACGGCCTGATCGAGAACGTGATCGGCACCCTCGATCTCCCCTTCGCGGTCGCCACCAACTTCCGGATCAACGGCAAGGACTACCTGGTGCCGATGTGCGTCGAGGAGGCCTCGGTGGTCGCGGCCGCCTCGAACGCGGCGAAGATGGTCCGGGCCGGCGGCGGCTTCGTCGCCCACTCCGATCCGCCGTGGATGATCGCCCAGGTCCAGCTCTGCCGCGAAGACGGCGAGGGCCTCGAGGTCAGCGCGGCGATCACCGCGATCAGTGAGGCCCGGGCCGCCCTCCTCGCCCTCGCCACCAGCGTCCACCCCCGCCTCATCGCCCGCGGCGGCGGCCCCCGCGACCTCGAGGTCCGCCGCCTCGCCGACGACATGATCGCGGTCCACGTGATCGTCGACTGCCGCGACGCGATGGGCGCGAACCTCCTCAACACGATCGCCGAGACCCTCGCGCCCCGCCTCGCCGCCCTCAGCGGCTGGAGCGCGGGCCTGCGGATCCTCTCCAACCTCGCCGATCACCGGCGGGCCCACGTCCGCGCCCGGATCCCCCCCGAGGCGCTCGCCGGGCCGACCTGGGAGGGCACCGACGCGGTCGCCGGGATCGTCTCTGCGTCGCGCTTCGCCGAGCTCGACCCCTACCGGGCGGCGACCCACAACAAGGGGATCATGAACGGCGTCGACGCGGTCGTCCTGGCCACCGGCAACGACTGGCGGGCGATCGAGGCCGGCGCCCACGCCTACGCCGCCGCCGACGGGCAATACCGCCCGCTGGCGATCTGGCGGCGGGGCGCCGATGGTTGGCTTGAGGGCCAGATCACAGCGCCGATGGCGATCGGCATGGTCGGCGGCGCGACCCACGTGCACCCGGTCGCCCGCCTGGCGATCGACCTCCTGGGCTGCCAGAGCAGCGCGGAGCTCGGCCAGGTGATCGCCGCCGTCGGCCTCGCCTCGAACCTCGCGGCCCTCCGCGCGCTGGCGACCGAGGGGATCCAGCGCGGGCATATGTCGCTGCACGCGCGTACACTGGCGGTCGGCGCCGGGGCGACCGGCGACGAGGTCGAGATCCTGGCCGCCCGCTTGATCGAGTCCGGCGAGATCAAGCACGAGCGCGCGGTCACCATCCTTCACGAGATCCGAAGCGACGCGGCCTGCCGCTAACACGGCCCGACGAGGAGAGCCCACACCCATGGTCAGCGCCACCGAGCCCCGCCTCTACGCGGTCCCCAACGCCTCCCCCGAGGGCGATCGCCCGCTCGCCGCGCCCGACGGCGCGCCCCCCGGTCCCTGGACCGTCCAGAGCGCCTATCGCTACTGCGAGCGGATGGCGACCACCCACTACGAGAACTTCCCGGTCGCCTCGCGCTTCCTGCCGGCCCACCTCCGGCCGCACATCATGGCGATCTACGCCTTCGCCCGCTCGGCCGACGACTTCGCCGACGAGCCCCGCTTCGAGGGCCGGCGGGTCGAGGCGCTCGACGCCTGGGAGGATCTCCTCGAGGCGTCGTACCACCGCGAGGTCCAGCACCCGGTCTTCCTCGCGCTGCGCGACGCGGTCCGCCAGCACAACATCCCGATCGGCCCCTTCAAGGCGCTCCTCACCGCCTTCCGGATGGACCAGACCAAGAAGCGCTACTCGACCTTCGCCGAGCTCCGCCACTACTGCACCCACTCGGCGAACCCGGTCGGCCAGCTCGTCCTCTACGTCCACGGCCACCACGAGCCGAGCCTCCACCGCTTCAGCGACGAGATCTGCACCGCCCTGCAGATCGCCAACTTCCTCCAGGACCTCAGCGTCGACACCCCGCGCGGCCGCTGCTACGTCCCCGAAGAGGATCTGATCCACTTCGGCGTGAGCCGCGAGGATCTCCTCGCCGCCCGCCACACCGCCTCCTTCAAGGAGCTGATGGCCTTCTCGGTCGCCCGCACCCGCTCGCTCTTCCTCCGCGGGCGGCCGCTGATCCGCCAGGTCTCGCCCGGCCTCTCGATGGAGCTCGAGGCGACCTGGCGCGGCGGGATGGCGATCCTCCAGCGGATCGAGGACCGCGACTACGAGGTCCTCGCCTACCGGCCGACCCTCGAGAAGCGCGACATGGCCGAGATCGCCGCGCGCTCGGTCTTCGCCTTCGGCCGCCGGCTCCTCCGGGGAGAGGCCTAAGATGGCCGCGGCGATGGGCCCCTTCGATCTGGTCAGCCAGCTCCCGCGGCGCGGCGCCGCGCTCTGGAGCCGGCTGACCAAGCGCTCGTCGTCGAATTTCAAGTTCGCGTTCCTCTTCCTCGGCGCCGATCAGCGGGACGCGCTCCAGCAGGTCTACGAGTTCTGCCGGGTGGTCGACGACATCGTCGACGAGCGGCCGCCGGGGCCCGAGGGCGACGCGAAGGCCCGGCGCGAGCTCGCCGAGTGGACCCTCGAGATCGCCCGGGTCTACGGCGATCCCTACACCGACGAGGATCCGCCGCACACCGAGCTCGGCCGCGGGCTGGCGGCGACCAACGCCCTCTTCAACTACCCGCGCGAGGGCTTCGACGAGATCATCGCCGGGGTGGCGATGGACCTCGAGCAGTCGGTCTACGCCGACATGGAGGAGCTCCGCCTCTACTGCTACCGGGTCGCCTCCTGCGTCGGCCTCCTCTGCATCGCGATCTTCGGCGATCAGAGCCAGGCCGCCCGCGACTACGCGATCCACCTCGGGCTCGCGCTCCAGTACACCAACATCCTCCGCGACGTCGCCGAGGACGCCCAGCGCGGCCGGGTCTACCTCCCGCAGGACCTCCTCACCCGCCACGGGATGACCTCGCAGGACATCCTCGACTACCGCTACGACGGCCGCTTCGTCGCCCTCGCCAGCGACTTCGCGGCCGCGGCCGAGCGCGAGTACCAGGCCGCCTGGCGCCTCCTGCCGCAGGCCAAGGGCCAGGCGCTGCTGCCCGCCGAGATCATGGGGCGCACCTACTACGAGATCCTCCAGGAGATCCGCGCCCGCAACTTCAACGTCTTCACCCGCCGGGCGGCGCTGCGGCGCCGCGACAAGCTCCGGGTCGCCGCCATGGCGCTCGCCCGGGCCAAGCTGACCGGCTCCTGATCCGCCACGGTCTTCCAGGAGGAGGACGCACCCTTGTCACGCACGATCGTCATCGGCGGCGGCCTCGCGGGCCTCGCAGCCGCCGTCCGCCTCGCCGAAGGCGGGGAGCAGGTCACCCTGATCGAGGCCACGCGGGCCGGCGGCGGGCGCGCGCGCTCCTTCGTCGACGGCGCCTCGGGCCGCGAATACGACAACGGGCAGCACCTGATGATGGGCTGCTACCGCGAGACCCTCGCCTTCCTCCGGGCGATCGGCTCCGAGGACGGGATCTACTTCCAGCGCAACCTGCAGGTCGACATGGCCCGCCCGGGCGGCGAGCGGATCGCCCTCAAGTGCCCGCCCCTGCCGGCGCCCCTCCACCTAGCGACCGGCCTCCTGACGATGCGCGGGGTCGGCCCGCTCCACAAGGCCGCGGCCCTCCGCGCCGGCCTCCTCCTCGCCGGCGAGGTCAAGCGCCCCGACGACAACGAGACCTGCGACGCCTGGCTGCGCCGCCTCGGCCAGACCGCCGGGATCCGCCACGTCTTCTGGGAGCCGCTGATCTGGGGGGTGCTCAACGACGACCCGCTGGTCGCCTCGGCGGCGATGCTGATGGCGGTGCTCGAGCGCGCCTTCATGAGCACCCGCGACGCCTCGCGCCTCGGGGTCCCGCGGGTGCCGCTGAGCCGCCTCTACGTCGATCAGGCGCTCTCGACCCTGCGCCAGCGCGGGGCCGAGCTCCACCTCGGCGCGTCGGTGCGGAGCCTGACGCTCCGCGACGGCGCGGTCACGGGCGTGGTCCTCCGCTCGGGCGAGGAGCTCGAGGCCGATCGGGTGATCACCACCGTGCCGCCGCACGCCTTCCTCGACGTCCTCCCCGAGAAGTGGCACTCGCACCCGGTCTTCGCCGACATCGGCCGCCTCCAGAGCTCGCCGATCGTCAACTTCTGGGTGGTCGTCGACCGCGCCCCCTTCACCGACGTGCCCTTCCTCGGGCTGGTGAACTCGCCGATCCACTGGCTCTTCAACCGATCGATGATCGAGGGCGAGAGCGGCGGCGAGGCGCTCCTCAACTGCACGATCTCGGCCGCCCGCGGGGCCGTCGCCGACTCGGTCGAGAGCCTCGCCGATCTCTTCCGCGGCGAGATGGCCCGCTTCTTCCCGAGCTGGCGCGGCTACGAGATCCGCCACTTCAAGGTCATCAAGGAGAAGCGGGCGACGATCTCGCACGCGGCCGGCACCTACAACTGGCGGCCGGAGACGGTGTCGCCGATCCGCGGGCTCTTCATGGCCGGCGACTGGGTGCGGACCGGGCTGCCGGCGACGATCGAGTCGGCGGTCCAGAGCGGGCACGAGGCCGCGGCCGCGGCGATCGAGGCGCGCTCGGCCTCCTGAGGCCTCTTCGGGCGCGCTCGTGCGGCCTCGACCGCACACGCCGCGACTGCCGGGCCCCGCTCGACGTGAGCGAGCGATCGGCTAGCTCCGCCGCCCGAGCTGGACGGTCGCGCTCCCCTTCTTCTGGCTGAGCCCCGGATCGTCCCCGAGCGCCGCGCTCGTCACCTCGACCGCGATCGCCCCGCAGGCCAGGCGGGCCCCCGGGTGGGCGAGGCTGCGGTGGACGATCGCCAGGCCGATCACCCCGCCCGCCGGATCCTCGGTCCAGGTCGTCCACTCGCCGGCCTCCTCGCGGCCCTCCGCCCGGAGCGCGCCGCCGCCGGCCTCCGGGGCCGCCGGCGCCCGCACCCGGACCATCACCCGGTTCACCTGACCGCGAGCGTGGATCCGCGCGAGCGGCTCCTGACCGCGGTAGCAGCCCTTGTCGTAGCTGACCGCGCCGACGAAGCCGACCTCGGGCGGGAAGAAGCCGGCCCGGAGCTCGCGTCCCCAGGCCGGCGCCCCGGCCTCGACGCGGCGGGCGTCGAAGTCGGCCGCGCTGCCCCTGGGGTGGGCCCCGAGGGCGGCCGTCAGCGCCTCCTGCGGGCCGATCAGGAGCTCACCCGGCGCCGGGTGCGAGGTCGCCACCCGGGTCACCCCCGCGGGGGCTTCGTCGGCGAGCGCGCCCGCCGGCCAGAGGAGCGTGATCCCGACGCCTGGCTCAGCGGCCAGGGTCACGTCATCCATGATGATGTGGCGATCGAGATCGCCGATCACCGCCTCGGCGACGTCGGCAGGGATCGCCAGCACGAAGCCGTCACCCTCGCGGAGGACCAGGAGCTCGCTGATCACCTTGCCCTTGACCGTCAGGAGCGCGGCCGGGATCGCCTCGCCAGGCCGCAGATGGTCGATGTCGGCCGACAAGAGCCCCTGCAGAAAGCGCGCGGCGTCGGGGCCGGAGAGGCGGACGATGACCCGGGCCTGACCGGGGATCGCGGCGAGGTCGACATGGAGCGAGGGTTGGGCGTGCACGGGCGCAACCATGGCAAGGGCCGCCGGCGCCGGCAACCTGGCGATCCCCGCTTGATCGCCACCTTGTGACCCGGTAAAGGGGGAGGCCAGTGGCTCGCGGGAGATCGGTGGGTTTTCGCGTCGCGCTCGCGCTCTGGCTCTCGTCGAGCGTGGCCGCGGCCGCGCCTGCGCCGACGAGCGCCGAACCAGCGCCTGCGCCCGCGTCAGCCCCCGCCGGGGCGAGCCCCGAGGCCAGCGCGAGCGAGCCCGCGGCGAAGCCCAAGGCGGCCCCGCCGAAGGCCGAGCCCGCCGAGCCCCGCGAGGTCCGCCCGGTGCCCGCGGTCTTCGCCCTCGCGCCCGCCGATCGCCTCGATCCCTACGGCCCGCGCCCCCCTGGCGTCCCCAAGCTGAGCCGCGAGCAGATCCTCACCTACGGCCTCGAGAACCCGCTGGTCGCGGCCGCTGGCGCGCAGGTCGAGGCGATGGAGGCGCTCCTCCTCCAGGCCCGCTTCGCCTGGGTGCCGGTGGTCAAGACGACCGCCGCGATCGCCCCGGGCGTCGCCACCACCTGCGAGGATCTCCAGATCCAGCTCACCGATCCGACGACCAACACGTCGCGGATGGAGGACTTCCAGTACTGCCGGCCGCGCGGCGGCGTCGACATCGACACCCTCGGCGGCTACTTCCAGCAGCTCGCCCACGCCGGCGTGACGATCCGCTTCAGCGCCGACACGGTCGTGCCGATCTACACCTTCGGCAAGATCAAGAGCGCCAAGGGGCTGGCCTCCGCCGGGGTCGCGCTCGCCCGCCTCAACGTCGAGCGCATGCGGCAGGAGACCGCGCTGCGGGTCTACCAGGCCCACGCCACCCTCCTCCTCGCGCGCGAGAGCATCGCCATCCTCGAGGAGTCGTGGAAGGTGATCACCGACGCCCGCCTCAACGTCGAGCGCGATCTCGGGATGGGTGAGAACCCCGACGAGGAGGAGAACCTCGACCGCGACCCGGCCGATCTCACGCGGATCGAGCTCGGCGAGCTCGAGGTCGAAGATCGCCTCCTCGAGGCCCGCAAGATCGAGTCGCTCGCGCTCGCGGCCCTCTGGGCGATCGCCGGCGAGGCGGCCCCGCCTGGCTTTGACGTCGCCGAGACCACGCTGGTCGCCGACACGGTCGCCGGCGGCCTGCGGACCCGCGACTACTACCGCGAGGTCTCGGCCGGCGAGCGCCCGGAGGCGCTCCTCGCGAGCGGGGCGGTCGAGGCCCGGAAGGCAGCCGAGCGGCTCGCGCGGGCGAATTTCCTGCCGGACATCGGCCTCATCGTCTCCGCCGGGGTCGGCTACTCGAGCACCGCCGACCCGAGCATGCGGGCGCTCTACTACTACGACCGCTACAACTACTCGCGGATCGTCGCGGCCCTCGGGATGAACTGGAGCCTCGACTTCCACAACCACGCCTTCAAGCTGAAGAAGGCGCGGGCAGAGCGCCGCGCGGCCGAGCATGATCGTGAGGCAGCTCTCCTCCTCCTCGGCCTCGAGGTCGACAAGGCCTACCGCGAGCTCCTCCAGGCCCAGCGCGCCATCGAGCTGACGGCCGCAGCCAGCAAAAAAGCGCGGCAACTTGTCGTCGACCTCCAGGTCAAGGAAACTGTCGGCGGAGGCAACCTCAAGGAACTCCAGCGAGCCCTCACGTCCTGGGCCGAGTGGCGTTTTCGGCACATCCAGGCGGTGATGCGACACAACGTCGCCCTTGCGAGCCTCGCGCGCGCCGTCGGAATTCCCCTCGTCGCGCCCCCCCAGTGAATACCGAGAACGCGCCTCCCGTCCACGCGCCACCCCAAGAGGAACCATGCGCTTCCCCCGCTCGATCTTCGCCGGCCTCTTCTCCCTCGCCCTCCTCGCCCCGGACGCCGCCAGCGCCGGCATCCTCAAAGATGGGCCCAGCGCCAGCGAGACCTTCAAGACCCGCCACGAGGCGGTCATCAAGCTGGTCAAGGAGCGCGCCGACGCCGCGAAGATCCAGACCGAGGTCGACAACCTCCTCGACTACCACGCCCTCGCCGAGACCTCGCTGGGCGGCCCCCTCCGCTTCCAGAACCGCTGCGCGCCCCGCTGCGACGAGTTTGAGGCGCTCCTGACCAAGCTGATCCGCGAGAACTACCTCAAGCGGATCCGCACCGACAAGGAGTACGAGCTCGCCTACGGCGACGAGACCCGCGGCCCTCGCCACACCCGCGTGAGCACCACGATCAAGCACACCAAGGACGGCAAGGAGGAGCTCGTCGAGGTGGTCTACGTGATGCACCGGGCCGACGAGAACAAGGAATGGAAGGTCGAGGACATCATCACCGAGGGGGTGAGCCTCGCCAAGAACTACAAGTACGAGTTCAACAAGATCCTCAAGGAGAACGGCGACAAGGGGATCGACGAGCTGATCCTCCGCCTCGAGCGCAAGCTCGCCGAGCTGGCGAAGAAGGACTGATCCTGGCAAGGTGCTCTCCAGCGTGAGAGCCCGCATGCGCACCCTGAGCCAGGCCCTGATGGTCTCCATCGGCGGCCTGGCTCTCGCATGTGCGGAGGACACGATCACGATCGACGGCGAGCTCGGGCGGGCGATCCCCCTGGCCTCGGGCGACGCCTCGCTGATCCCCCGCCTGCTGATCCGCCGCGAGGGCTGCCCCGGCACCGAGGGCGGCTGCCCATCGATCTGCGAGGGCCCGCCGGCGAGCTGCCCCGCGGACGCCTGCATCCCGGTGGTGATCGACTCGCTCTCGCCGGTCACCGTCCTCAGCGCCGACATCACCGAGCCCCGGGCCGAGCGCGGCTGCATCGAGGTGCGGGCGGCCGAGGGCACCCTCGCGGCGTCGCCGACCGCGGAGGCCCTCGCCGACGCCAGCGCCCGCTTCCGCTTCTCGCGCCTGCCGATGGCGGTGATCCCCGACGACGAGTCGATCTGGAGCTGGGAGGTCGGCGACGATCGGGCGAGCCGGACGGTCGGGGCGATCCTCGGCGGCAACCTCCTCCGCAAGATGGCCATCCGCCTGGTCCACAAGCCGCCGGATCCGGCCACGGTCGCCTTCTACCTCGACTTCCCGGGCTCCGAGAGCGCCCTCGCCGATCAGGGGCGGGCCTTCATCCCGCTCCAGTTCCCGGGGCAGCTCCTCGGCAAGGAGATCACCGACGTCTGCGCGGTCAACGGCGAGGACTGCGACTTCATCGGCTTTGAGATCGACAACGACCGGATCCAGAGCCTCGTCCAGCCGACCCAGATGGTCCTCGACGCCTGCCTCGGGCCGCCGCCGGGAGGGGTGCTCTACGACCCGACGAGCCGCCGCTGCGACGTCGGCGTCGGCCCGGGCTCAGCGGTCACCTACCGGACGCCGACGGGGCGCCCCGCCGACCCCTCGTGCAAGCGGGCGGCCTTCGACGTCAAGGCGGCGGACCAGCCCTACGGCGGGCGCTCGGCCTCGCTGGTGGTCGCCACCGGGATCCCCGACATGGTCCTCTTCGAGGACAGCGCCCGCCGCTTCTTCGGCGAGCTCGAGGCGCTCCCAGCCTGCGTCCCCGAGGAGGGGACCCTCGGGGGGCTGGGCGCGATCGGCGAGGAGGTCGCGGCCTGCCTCGACGGGATCGACGGCGAGCTCCACGCGGCCGGCTGGCCGAGCGCGGGCTCCGCGAGCGATCCGCTGATCCGGCTCCGGGTCCGCAGCGTCGGCCTCGTGCCCGGGCTCACCGAGGCCGCCGGGATCGACGCCTGCCAGCGCCTCGAGTCGCGGGTCGCGGCCCTCGCGGCCCAGTGCGACGGGGTCGGCCGCGAGCTCCTCCCCTACCCGGTCGCCGGCTCCAACTGCGCGAGCTCGGCCCATGAGTCCGCGCTCCTCCTCGGCGAGGCGCTGATCCGCGACCCCGCGGTCGGTCCCAGCCCGAGCGGCTGGATCCGCGCGCTGGTGGTCCCCGCGGAGCACCCGATGGCGATGGCGGTCCGCCGCGACGTCGTCCCCGAGGGCCTCCAGCCCGACGGCCTGCTCGGGACCGCGCTCCTCCGGAGCACCGACGTGATCCTCGACTACACCGACGAGAACGCCGGGATCCGGGTCGCCTGCACCGAGCCCGGCGACGGCGCCTGCCTCGCCCTGCCGGCCTGCGCCCGCGCGAGCGGCGGGGTCGCGCCGAGCTGCTGCTACGGCCTCCCCGAGCGTCTCCTCACCGAGATGGTCTACGATCTCGGGCTCTACGGGTGCTGTCCGGCCCTCGCCGAGGACGCCCGCTACGAGCTCAACTGCCAGGCCCGGGCCGAGGGGCGCGAGGAGCCCTGCCCCGAGATCCCCTGCGAGTAACCGGAGCCCACGCGCAGACGTTCTCGCACGACGCGCCCGGGCCACGCCCCGCGGCGATCAGCGCGCTTCGAGGTTGCCGATCCGCGCCGCAGAGGACACCCTCCCACCGAGGCATCCGCCCATGCCGCTCTCACTCCTCGCCTCCCCCAGCGCACCCCTCCTCGAGGCCGGCGGCCTCGGGCCCTACCTGATGGCCTTCGGTCAGGGCGTCCTCGTCGACCTGACCCCCTGCGTCTACCCGCTGATCCCGATCACGGTCGCGGTCTTCGGCGCCAAGGGGGTGTCGAAGCCGCGGGCGCTCCTCCTCGCCAGCGCCTACGTCCTCGGGATGGCCGCCCTCTACACCTCGCTCGGGGTGCTGGTCGCCCTCACCGGCGGCCAGTTCGGGGCCTGGCTGGGCTCGCCGGTGGTCGTCCTGCCGATCACCGCGCTCCTCCTGGCGCTCGCCGCGAGCATGTTCGGGGCGTTCGACATCCAGCTCCCCTCGAGCCTCCAGACCCGGCTCAACACGGTCGGCGGCGCCGGTCCCCTCGGCGCCTTCCTGATGGGCCTGGTCAGCGGCTTCATCTCCGCCCCCTGCACCGGCCCAGTGCTCCTCTCGCTCCTCGCCTACATCGCCAAGTCGGCGGCCGAGGGGCGGAGCGTCGCCTACGGCGGCTCGCTCCTCTTCGTCTACGCCCTCGGGATGGGCTCGCTCTTCTTCGTCGTCGCCCTCGGCGCCAGCCTCTTCCGGCCCGGGCGCTGGATGGAGTACGTCAAGAGCTTCTTCGGGATCGGCCTCCTGGTGATGGCGCTCTGGTTCCTGGCGCCGCTGATCCCGAGCCTCCGCGACTTCATCCTCGATCCGGCGTGGGGCCTCTACGCCGGCGTCGGCCTCGCGCTCACCGGCGTCGCCCTCGGGGCGATCCACCTCTCCTTCTACGGCGGCGCCGGCGAGAAGCTGCGCAAGGCGATCGCGATCGCGGTCGTGGTGGTCGGCGCCCAGCTGGTCCTCAACAACATCCTCCACGTCGACCTCGGCGAGTGGCGAAAGATCGAGACGCTCGCCGACTTCGAGGCGGTGGTCGCCGAGGCCGAGGCCGCCGAGCGCCCCTACCTGATCGACTTCGGCGCCGAGTGGTGCACCCCCTGCAAGGAGATGGAGGTCCAGACCTTCGCGCACGAGGGGGTGAAGGGCGAGCTCGAGAGCCGCTTCTTCCGCCTCAAGATCGACGTCACGGATCCCAACCCGGATCAGAAGGCGCTCTTCACCTCGCTGGTCGACGGCAACCTCCCCGGGGTCGTCGTCTATCCGTCGAGCGCCGGCCTCAGCGAGCACTTTGAGGCGATCCGGGCGGGCAAGGCGGCGCCCGATCCGGCGATGGACATCCGCGCGCTCATGCCCCCCGCCGAGTTCCTGCCCCAGCTCCAGGCGGTCCGCTAGGAGGCGCGCTCAGGTCGGCAGCACGTCGCGGTTGGCGTGGATCCGCGGCCCCTCATCCGGGGTCTCGAGCGAGATCCGGCCGCGCCGAGGATCGTTGCGCCCGCGGACCCAGCCCTCGCTGAGCATCACCTCGAGGGCCTGGAGGGCGTGCTGGACCAGGAGCGCCGCCTGCTGCGGCCCCTGGCGCGCGAACGCCCGCTGGAGGGTGGTCACGAGCCCCTGGGCGTCGACCGGGCCGCGCGCGAGGAGATCGACGATCACCTTGTACATCCCGGTGAGCGCCAGCCTCGCCTCGCCGCGGGTCAGGGCGACGACCCGCTGGACCCGTCCCTCGCGGTAGAGCGGCAGCTCCTCGCGGGCCGCCCCGTCGAGCGCGAGCTCGTAGATGTTGCTCTCCGAGACCCGCCAGCGCGCCGGCTGCTTGGTGAAGCGCTGGGCGACCTGCTTCATCCCCGCGAGATCGAGGCCGCCGATCCCCGCCTGGCCGATCGCGTCGTTGGTGAAGCCGCCGCGGGCGAGCCAGGCCCAGGCCTCCGCCGAGCTCAGCTTCAGCCCCGCGTCCGCGGCGATCGCCTGGCAGTGGTCCTGGAGCTCGGTGAAGAGCCCGTTGGCCGCGTACCAGAAGTCGGCGAAGCGGATGTGCTGGCGGATCCTCCGCCGCTGGTTGAGATCGAAGTGACCCAAGAGCCAGGCACGATCGCCGCCGCGACGGGCCTCGAGGATCGAGTAGGCCGCCTCGCGGGCGCTCACGTGGGTCAGCGTCAGGCCGGCCGCGAGGATCGGATCGGCGAAGCCCGCCGACTCGCCGACCAGCATCCAGTTGGCGCCGACGCTCCGCTCGGCGAGGAAGGACCAGTCGCTCGTGGTCTCGGTCTGCCCGCGCCGCGTCGCCCCGCGGACCAGCGCCGAGACCCGATCGTCCTGGGCGATCGCCTCGAGGTAGAGCGCCTCGGCCGAGCGCCCGGCGCTCCGGTAGTGCTCGACCGGGCAGATCAGGCCGATGCTGGTGCGCGTGGGGCCCAGCGGGATGAACCAGATCCAGCCGAAGCCGACGCTGAGGACCTGCACCCGGGTGCCGCCGACGCCGATCTCGACCGCCCAGGCCGCGTTCTCCCAGTAGTCCCAGATCGCGATGTTCTTGAGGCGGGTCGGGCACTCGACCTCGACCCCCATCGCCCGCCGGAGGACGCCGTGGTGGCCCGAGGCGTCGATGTACTCGCGGGCGCGGATCCGCCCGCCGTCGCGGAGGCCGAGGCCGAGGACCTGGTCGCCGTCGCGCTCGATCGCGGCGACCGCCGTGCCCTCGCGGACCTCGCAGCCGAGGGCCGCGGCCCGCTGCAGGAGGATCTGATCGTAGCGCGCGCGGTCGACCTGAAAGGCGGTGAGCTTGCGCTGCCCGGCGTAGGGCGCCGGCCTCGGCTCGTCGCGGAAGCTCGGGACGAACTCGAAGTCCCAGAGCTCGCTATCGCGGCCCCAGCGGTAGGTGGCGCCGACCTTGATCGGGAAGCCCGCGCCTTCGACCGCGTCCCAGCAGCCCATCTCCTCGAGGATCGCGCCGATCGGCGGGAGCTGGCTCTCGCCGACGTGATCGCGCGGGAAGACCTCGCGCTCGAGGATGATCACCCGGAGCGCGGGATCGTAGGTCCGAAGGAGCGCCCCGGCCGTGCTCCCGCCCGGGCCGCCGCCGATGATCGCAACGTCGTAGAGCTCGCCCTCGCCAGGCTCGGACATGGCGAATCCTACCATGGCGCGCGCGCGCAGGCGCGAGCGCGCGCGTCGCTCGGCTCGGATCAGGTCAGAGGAGCTTCTCGAGGCGCGCGCGATCGAAGCCGACCATCATCTCGCCACGGACGTCGATCACCGGGACGCTGCCGGTCTTGATCCCCTTCTCGCGCGCCTTCTGCTGGAGCTCGCCGGCGGCCACGGGATCCTTCTCGATGTCCTTGGCGACGTAGGGCACGCCCTTGCGATCGAGGTAGGCGAGGAGCTTCTTGCAGACGCCGCACCACTCGGTCTTGTAGACGATCACCTCGCCCTCGCTCGGCTTCGCCGGCGGCGGCTCGATCCCCGCGGGGAGATCGACCTGCGACGACATCCCCTGGCCGAGCGCGAGCTCCTCGAATTGGTCGCGCGGGACCGTGGTCAGCGGCCACGAGCCGTCGCCGGAGGGGGCGCGGAGGTTGGCGACCCAGACGGTCCCGGAGGGCGGCGCGGGGCCGTCGAGGAAGGTGACCCGGACCATCCCGCGGGCGGCCTCGTCGACCGCGTCGGGCTTGCTGGTGTCCTTGAAGACCCCGCGCTCGGCGGCGTAGGTGAGGACCACCTTCTCGGGGGTCGCCGGCAGGGTCGCGCTCGTGGGCGCGGCTGCGGGCCCCTCGCCGGCCGCGCCGGGCGCCTCGCCAGCGGCGCGGGCGGGCGGACGGGCGTCGGCCTCGGGCGCCGGCGGGCGCTCGGGCTCGCAGCCGAGGAGCGGGAGGAGGAGGAGAATCAACGGGCGGACGCTTCGCGTTCGTCTCATGACGGCCTGCAGAGTATATATGCAGGCGATCGAGCAAAATGGCGCGCTTCGCACCAAGACCGCCCCCGAGCGAGGGGCGGATGGCCCTCGCGGTCCTCCAGGCCCTCATCGTCCTCGGGGTCGTGCTCGCTGTCGTCCTGGTGATCCTCTACTCGGGCTACCTCCGCTTCACCGATCTCGCCGCCGATCCCCCCGAGGTCGACGAGGCCGCCCTCGACGTCGATCGCAGCGGCCGGCGGATCACCTACGGCGAGTCCTGGCTGGCCCGCCGCGGCGGCCTCTGGGAGATGCACCTGGTCGGCTCGCCGGCGGCGATCGGCGACGCCCACGGCCAGCTCGCCGCCCGCCTCTTCCACCGCCTCGACGCCGATCTCCGCCGCCTCATCGACGGCCGCTACCCGACCTGGATGGACGGCTGGTCGGCGCTCGTCGGCGTCCGCTGGGACTTCCGCCAGGCCGACGCCGCCCTCCCCGAGGCGGTCGCCAGCGAGCTCGCCGCCCTCGCGGCCGCCCTCCCCGAGGCCGCCGGCGAGCGCCTCGGCGGCTACCACCGCCTCTTCCTCTACCAGTGCTTCCAGCAGCTCAGCGCCCGCCTCGACGACGTGCTCCTCGAGGGGATCACCTTCGCCGCGCTGCCGCGGAGCAAGACCGCGACCAGCGCGAGCGGCAACCTGATCATCGGCCGCTCCTTCGGCGTCGACCTCGGCGAGCTCGAGGCCGATCGCCTCGTCACCTTCTACTACCCGGACGGCAAGTACCCCTTCGTGTCGATCGGCTGGCCCGGCCTCGTCGGCGTGGTCACCGGGATCAACGCGCGCGGGATCTTCGTCGCCCTCAACCCCGCCCGCACCGACGATCCGGCGGAGGACGGCCCGCCCCTGGCGATCGTCCTCCGCCAGGTCCTCGAGGAGGCCGACACCGCCGAGCAGGCGGTCGAGATCCTCAAGGCGGCGCCGCTCCGCGCGGCCGCCTCGGTCCTCGTCGGCGACGGGATCCAGCGCAAGGCGGTGGTCGTCGAGCTCTCGTCGCGGACCCGCGAGGAGCGGCGGCCGCTCAAGGGGGAGTCGATGTCGGCGATCTGGACGACCAACCACCTCCTCCACGAGCCCTTCGACCGCGACGCCCAGAACGACCGAATCCGCCGCTACACCGCCAGCGGCTACCGCTACGAGCGCCTCGAGGAGCGCCTCGGCGAGCTCGCGCCCCTCGACCCCGAGAAGGCGGTGATGGTCCTCCGCGATCGCCGGGGCAAGGGCGGCGCCGAGCTCGGCCTCGGCAACCACAACGCGCTCGACGACCTCTCGCTCGCCCACGCCGTCGTCGTCGACGCGACCGCGATGGTGATGTGGGTCGCCGAGGGGCCGTCGGCGCTCGGGCGCTTCCGCGCCTTCGACCTCCGCTACCTCCTGATGCGCCAGGGGACCCGGCCGGCGCCGCTCGACGACATCGCCAGCGATCGCCTCCTCCACAGCGAGGAGTTCTCCGACTTCCAGCAGGCCCTCGACGCGATCGCCCACGCCCAGAGCCTCCTCGCCGCCGGCCTCCCGGAGCGGGCGCTCGCCTCGGCCAAGCTCGCGCTCGCGCTCGCGCCCGACGTCGGCGACCTCCACCGCCTCCTCGGCGACATCGAGCGCGAGCTCGACCACCCGGCCGAGGCGAGGAGGCACTACGAGCGCTACCTCGAGCTGGTGCCGGGTCGCCTCCGCGATCAGGAGCGGGTGCGCGGGCTCCTCGAGGAGCTCGGGCCCTAGGAGGCCGCGCCCGGCGCGACCGCCTCGAGGTAGTCCCGCACGGCCCGATCGAGGCCGACGTAGAGCGCCCGCGAGATCAGCGCGTGGCCGATCGAGACCTCGTCGAGGTGCGGGAGGCGGCGGAAGAGCGGGAGGTTGTCGAGGCTGAGGTCGTGGCCGGCGTTGATCCCGAGGCCCCGCTCATGGGCGAGCTCGGCCGCCGCCGCGTAGGCGGCGAAGCTCGCGGCCGCCTCCTCGGGGCCCCGCTCGTGGGCGCGGGCGTAGGGCTCGGTGTAGAGCTCGATCCGGTCGGCGCCGAGATCGGCCGCCCACTTGATCGCCGCCGGCTCGGGATCGACGAAGAGCGAGACCCGGATCCCGAGGCGGTGGAGGCGCTCGATCACCCCGCTGAGGACGCCCGCCGAGGTCGTGGGCGGCCACCCGGCCTGGCTGGTGATCTCGCCAGGGAGCACCGGCACCAGCGTGCACTGATCCGGCAATGTCTCACAGACCATGTCGATGAGGTCAGGCCGAGGATCGCCCTCGATGTTGTACTCGACGCGGCCGCGGAGCGGCGCGAGCTCGGCGGCGATCGCCCGCACGTCCGCCGGTCGGATATGCCGCTGATCCTCCCGCGGATGGACGGTGATCCCCGGCGCGCCGGCGGCGACGCAGGTCCGCACGGCGGTCAGGAGATCGGGATCGTCGCCGCCCCGCGAATTCCGCAGGGTCGCCACCTTGTTGACGTTGACGCTGAGGCGGATCATGGCGCGGCTATACCAGGGCGCGGGCCCGCCTGTCATCGGCGACCCGCGCCCCGCCGGGCCCCTGCGAGGCAGGCGCGCCCGCGCCCGCCTCGCGGTCTACGCCCCTCCTAGCAGCCGATGCCGTTCAGCCCGTGCGACGTCGGCTTGCGCCACGAGCACGAGTTCAGGCACTCGTCGGTCTCGAGGTTGTTGCCGTCGTCGCACTCCTCCTCGGGCGCGTCGATCTGGCCGTTGCCGCAGGTGGCGAGCGGCGCGCAGCAGAGCGCCTGCACCTGCTTCTCGTTGCAGCCGTAGCCGGAGGTGCAGGTCTCGCGCGAGGATCCGTAGCCGCAGTTGAGCGGCGCGTCCTGGCCGAGGTTGTTGATCCCGTCGTAGGGCCCGAGGGTGAAGTGACCCGCGCCGGAGGCCCGGCAGTAGATCTCACCGACCACCACCGTCCCGCCGCCGACCGGGTAGTTCCAGCCGTCGTTGCGGTTGTTGTGCTCGAGGCGGCTGCAGAGGTGCCAGCCGACCGGGCAGAGGGTCTCGACGTCCTGCTCGCAGGTGTTGTTGTTGGGATCGTCGCAGACGACCTGATCGCCGTCGACGTTGGTCGAGAGCTTGACCGCGCCGTTCTGACAGTTCACCGGGTTGAGGGTGCAGTCGTTGGCGCAGACGTCGTTGTCGTTGTTGTTGCCGTCGTCGCACTCCTCGACGCCCTCCTGGACGTAGCCGTCGCCGCAGGCCGCCTTCTTGCACATGTCGACGCAGGCGTCGGTGTTGACGTCGTTGCCGTCGTCGCACTCCTCGCCGGCCGCCATGTTGACCTTCTGGTCGCCGCAGCTCGCGGGGGTGCAGTCGTCGTTGCACTCCGCCGACTCGCCGCCGGCGTCGCACGCCTCGCCGGCGGTCGCGTTGACCACGGCGTCACCGCACATCGCCGCCGTGCAGTCGGCGTCGCAGGTCATCGACTCGCCGGCGTCGTCGCAGTCCTCGACCCCCGCCTGGACCAGCCCGTCGCCGCAGCTCGCGGAGATGCAGGTCGAGAGGCAGGTGTCGGTGTCGTCGTCGTTGCCGTCGTCGCACTCCTCGCCCTCCTGGACGACCCCGTCGCCGCAGCTCGGCAGGGCGCAGGCGTTGGTGCAGCCGTCGTCGTCGACCTGGTTGCCGTCGTCGCAGCCCTCGTTGCGGGCCCAGACGTAGCCGTCGCCGCAGCTCGCGGCGACGCAGGTCGAGAGGCAGGCGTCGGTGTCGTCGGCGTTGCCGTCGTCGCAGGCCTCGCCGGCGCTCGCGTTGACCACGCTGTCGCCGCACTTCGCCGCCGTGCAGTCGGCGTTGCAGGTCGCCGACTCGCCGCCGTCGTCGCAGGCCTCGTCGCCGCCGACGATGCCGTCGCCGCAGACGGGCTCGCCGCCCGTGGTCTCACCGCCACTCGAGCCCGAGCTGGTGCCGCCGCCGCTCCCGGTCGTGTCCGGGATCGACGAGTCGTTGGAGGTCGATCCCGCGGTCGTCGTCGAGGTCGAGAGCGTCGCGCTCGCTCCCGTCGTCGTCGTCGTCGCGGTCGTCGCCGTGTCGTCGCCACAGCCAGCGAGCGCCGCCACCAGCGGCAGGAGGATCAATAGAGGAACCCGTCGAGACATCAAACCCATCTCCGTCATCCACACGCGGCGGCTCGCCAAGGGCGACCGCCTCGGGCCGGAGGATAGAGAAGACCGCCACGCGTCGCCACGCGCAGACCCGCCCGGAGCGGGCGACGGCGCGCGCTCCTGGACGCGCGCGCGCGCGCGGCCCCGTCGTTCGCCGCTGCGAGGCCTCCTGAGGGCGGATCGCGGACCGAGCGAGGACGCGCCCGGATCCGCGTGGGGAGACTCTCGCCGCAATGCGTCGGGGAGGCGATGTCTGACGACGAGCGTCGCTCGCAGAGCTCTCACTACGTCCGCTCCGCGTCGAGGCGATCCGGGCGCGACGCCAGCCTCATCATCAACGCCAGCGAGGGCGAGAGGGAGCGAGCATGGATCGAGACGCCCGCGGCATGGCGCTAGCCCTCGTCCTCCCCCTCGCCGTCGCCCTCGCCCGGCGCCCGGTCGACGCGCGAGGCCTCGAGGCGCCGCGCCGCCTCGCCCTCCCAGCCGCGCCCGCTGAGCTCGACATAGCGAGCGCCGGCGAGGCGATCCGGCAGGTGGCTCTCGCCGGCCGGCGCGACCCCGCTGGCGAAGTCGTGGGGGTACTTGTAGCCGACGCCGTAGCGCGCGGCCTGCATCAGCGGCGTGATCGCGTTGCGGATCACCAGCGGCACCGGCAGGCCGCCGTGGCGGCGGACGTCGCGGCGGGCGGCCGCGTAGGCCTTGAGCGCCGCGTTGCTCTTGGGCGCGAGCGCGAGGTAGAGGGCCGCCTGGGTGAGCGGGAGGACGGCCTCGGGCATCCCGACCTGGTGGGCCGCGGCCGCGGCCGAATTGGCGACCGCGAGCGCCTGCGGATCAGCGTTGCCGATGTCCTCGCTGGCGAAGATGATCATCCGCCGCGCCGGGAAGAGCGGATCTTCGCCGGCCTCGAGCATCCGCGCGAGCCAGTAGACCGCCGCGTCCGGATCGCTCGCGCGCATGCTCTTGATGAAGGCGGAGACGACGTTGTAGTGCTCCTCGCCCGCCTTGTCGTAGCGGATCGTCCGCTGCCCGAGGGCCTCGGCGACGAGCTCCGGCGCGAGCTCGGTGGCCTCGGGCGGGCTCAGATCGACCGCCAGCTCGAGGGTCCCGAGCGCCCGCCGGGCGTCCCCCTGGGCGGCCTCGGCGATCGCCGCGAGGAGGCCGTCGGGCGCCGCGAGCCCGCGCTCGCCGAGGCCGCGCTCGCGGTCCTCGAGCGCCCGCCGGAGGAGCGCGACCAGGTCGACGATCCCGAGCTCGCGGAGCTGGAGCACCCGCGCCCGCGAGAGGAGCGCGGCGTTCACCTCGAAGCTCGGGTTCTCGGTGGTCGCGCCGATCAGGGCGATCACGCCGGCCTCGACGTGGGGCAGGAGCGCGTCCTGCTGCCCCTTGTTGAAGCGGTGGATCTCGTCGATGAAGAGGAGGGTCCCCCGCCCCTCGTAGGAGCGCCGCTTCTTCGCCGCCTCGACCACCTCGCGGATCTCACGGACCCCCGACGAGGTCGCCGAGAGCGTGACGAAGGCGGCCCGGCTGCGCTCGGCGAGGAGGCGCGCGAGGGTCGTCTTGCCGACCCCCGGCGGCCCCCAGAGGATCATGCTCGGCATCCGCCCGCTGCCGACCAGGCGATCGAGGAGGCGCCCGCCGCCGACGACGTGCCCCTGCCCGACCAGCTCGGCCAGGCTCCGCGGCCGCATGCGCTCGGCCAGGGGCACCTGGCTCGGGTCCTGCTTCCAGGCCCGGGCGAAGAGGTCATCGTCATCGGCGAGCTCGCTCACGATTCGTGCTAGCCTAGCAGCCATGCGCGATCCGGTGGTGGCCCCGCGCCGCGGGCCAGCGTTCGGGGCGGCCCTCGCCCTCTGCGCCGCGACCGCGAGCGCGGCCTGCGACGCCGACAACATCCAGGACCGCCTGCAGGAGATCCTGAAGAACCAGGCCAGCCGGGCCGACCGCCAGACCTCCCGCGAGACCCAGAAGGCGAAGGGCGGCCGCCAGGGGCTCCCTCCGCCGATCGTCCACGCCCTCGATCTGGTCGCCGCCAGCGACGCCCAGTTCATCGTCAAGAAGGCTCAGGGCAAGGAGCGGACCTACTCGGGCCACGACTTCGCGGCGATGCTGACCAGCAAGACGATCTGGCTCGGCCGCGGGATCGACGACCTGCCGACGTGGATCACCGAGATCGGCGCGGGCTCCTTCATGAGCGGCGAGGTCTACACGGTCCGCCGCCCCGACGGCGAGACCGAGCCCTTCCGGCCGTGGATCGAGCGCCAGATCGTCAGCCGCCCGCCGCCGCCCTCGCCGCCGCCAGAGGGCGGCGCTGCCAACTCAGGAGCGAAGCCATGATCACCATGTCGAGCCGCGCCGGCCTCATCACCGGCGGCCTCCTCGGGGCCCTCGGCGTCGCCGCTGGCGCCTTCGGGGCCCACGCGCTCCGCGGCAGCGTCGACGGCCGCAGCCTCGAGATCTGGCGGACCGCGGCCCACTACCAGCAGATCCACGCGGTCGCGATCCTCGCCGCCGCCCTCTGGGTCGCCGCCGATCCCCGGCCGCTGCGGCGCCTCGCCCTCACCCTCTTCACCTTCGGGGTCGTGATCTTCTCCGGCACCCTCTACCCGCTCGCGCTCGGCGGGCCGAAGATCCTCGGGGCGATCACGCCGATCGGCGGCCTCTGCCTGATCGCCGGCTGGCTCGCGCTGGCGGCCGACGGGCTCCGCGGGCGCCCGAGCTCCTAGATCGAAGGGACATGTCACTCAAGACATGTCCCTTCGATCGACGATCGCAGCGGAGAGACGCTAGCGCGAGCGCCGACGGCGGAGGCCGAGCGCGAAGAGCCCCGCGAGCGCCCCGAGCGGCGCCGGCGTGCCCTGGGCGCAGCCGCAGCCGGTGTCGTCCATGTCCATGTCGTCGCCGGCGGTCGCGCTCGCGTCGCCCGCGGTGGTGAAGCCCCCGGTGCCGCTGGCGCTGCTGCCCGCGGAGCCGGCGCTCCCGTCGGTCCCGGCGCTACCGTCGGTCCCGGCGCTACCGTCGGTCCCGGCGCTCCCGTCGGTCCCGGCGCTGGCGTCGGTGTCGCTGCCGGTGCCGCCGCTCCCGTCGGTGGTCGTCGCCGCCGGATCGCCGAGGATCTCGATGTGGATCTCGTCGGTGACGGCGTTGCCGTGGGCGTCCATGACCTCGAGCTTGAAGCCGTACTTGCCGGGGGGCGCCTTGGTCAGGGTGAGGAAGTCCCAGGGGGAGTCGATCTCCTTCCAGGGGTTGTAGTCGTCGTCGCAGACCTTGTTGGTGCAGCGGGTGTAGGTCTCGCCGAGGTCGGCCGGGACCCCCTCAAACCAAGTCCAGCGGACGCCGAGCATGTTGAAGTTGTCCGAGAGGTTGGCGGTGACGGTGATCGTCTCGTCGGGCGTGAAGACCGCGCCGTCGGCGGGCTCGATCGACACGATCACCGGCTTCTCGTTGTCGTCCGCCCGCGGTCCGAAGACCCCGAGGAGCTCGCCCTTCGAGTTCTGCTCCTCGCCGCCGCCGCTCTCGCAGTAGTACTCGTGGACGTAGGTGCACTGGGTGACCCCGTTCCCGGTCGCGTGCGAGATCGGCATGCACGAGTCCTGGAAGGTCTGAACGCCGCCCTGGACGTAGGGGTACATGAGGTCGCTCTTGACGTTGGTGTGCTCGAGGCCCCAGTTGTGCGCGGTCTCCTGGGCCGCGACCTCGGCGACGGCGCCCCCGCAGGAGCTGGGGAACGAGAGCGAGACGTGGTTGCGCTTGAGGCCGTCGCAGGCGACGTTGGCGATCCCGCAGACGCCGTTCTGGTAGCCGGCGTTGCCCGAGCTCCCGCCGAGCACCGCCATCGTGTAGGGCAGGTAGTCGGGCGGGCGGTTGGTCGTCAGGACGATGTGGAAGGGGTCGTAGTAGTTGGCGAGCTTCTGGACCACGGCCGCCTGGGTCTGGGCGGTGCCGTAGGCCGGGAACGTCGTCTCCTTGGAGACCAGCGGCGTGCAGTTGCGGGCGCCGTTGGCCGGCTCGCCGTTGCCGCAGGTCGGCGTGAGCGTGACGCCGCCCATCGAGATGTAGAGGATCCCGGGCGTCGGCGGGAAGTCGAAGCCGGGGAGCGCCGCCGGCGTGAGACCCATCGCCGCCAGGGTGTCGACGTTGAAGCTCTCGGCGTCGTAGACCATCCCGTCGAGGAAGTAGGGCTCGACGTAGTCCTCGGGATCGACCCGCTTGCCGGTCACCTTCTCGATCAGCGAGGTCGGCTGGCCGTCGTCGGTGACCACCGCCCAGGGCGCCCCCGGGAGCGCCTCACCGGGGGCCGCGACCGCCGTCGACGCCCCCGCGAGGAGGGCGAGCGCCGGGAAAGAAACCCCACAAATCATCCGAAGTCGCGTCATGGGCACCAACTCTTCTTCTAAAAGAAACAAAACGCTCGTCGCCCTGAGACGGTACTCCCATGTCCCACCTCACGCGAGAATGCGCCTTTCCCGCTTGTGTGTGGATACGCAAGCGCCTGCTGGCCGGCGAAGGCGTGGTCAGCGCCGCGGCTAGAATCGCCACCGATGCTCCCGCTCAACCAACACCCCACCACGGGCCACGCCAAGCCGGGCGACGCCGCCCCGGTCGCCAACTTCGTCGCCGACAAGAGCGTCTTCGTGGTCGACGTCCCCGACTACGAGCGCCAGCGATCGATGCTCTACGCCCTCGGCGCGAAGGGGGTCGCCAACAAGATGATGGCCCACGTGAACCTCATCCTCCACGGCGGCGCGACCCCGCCGAAGAAGGCCCAGGCCAAGTACCCGAAGGGCGAGTTCGTCCGGGCCAGCGCCCTCCTCCCCCTCTTCCACCAGGAGATCCGCTCCTTCGCCGGCTACATCAAGGCGCTCCAGGGGCACGGCTTTCAGGTGCGCAACCCGAGCGACGAGGGCGACCCCGACTTCGACTTCTTCGAGCTCCCGCTGGTCGACGGCTCGCTGCACGCGACCCTCCTCGGCTACCTCGCGAGCTCGCCCTTCATCCGCGGCTTCGTCGGCCGCCAGTCCTTCCCGATCGATCGCCGCGACGAGGGCTTCGTCGACTTCGAGCTCCCCGGACGCGAGGGCCTGACCTGGTACTACGCCTGGCACCGCGACGCCTGGAGCCGGGTCTCCGCCCAGCGCGGCGAGGGCGACTATCCCCTCGAGATCCGCGGCTCCCAGCTCATGGCGGTCGAGCCCCTCCTCTGGACCGAGAGCACCGGGCTCTACTTCTACGAGTACCCGAACGCCGACAGCGTCACCGGCCTCTTCATCCAGGCGGGGATCGACGCCCGCAGCGGCCAGGTGCACGGGGCCGCGATCTCGCGGGTCTGGACGTAGACCTCGTCAGGCCTTGGCGACCGGCACGCCGATCCCGCGGTGACCGACGAGGCGCGCGGGATCGATCCCGAAGGCCGCCAGCGCCTCCTGCCACATCACCTCGGGATCGACGCGGAGGAGCCACTCGCCGCTGACCCCGGGCTCGCGGCCGACCGGCACCGCGACCCAGCTCCCGGAGACCATCTCGCGCTCGAGCTGCCCCGCGCCCCAGCCGGCGTAGCCGAGCGTGAAGAGGAAGCGGCCCTCGCCGCCGAAGGCGGCGTCGCGATCGATCCCGTCGAGGGTGGCGGTCAGGTGGATCCCATCGACGACCTCGTCGGCGAGCGGATCCCAGGCCGGCTGATCGTGGAGGACGAAGCCCCGCACGGTCTCGACCGGGCCGCCGAGGAGCACGTGCTGATCCCCGGGACCTCGCCAGTGGAGCCCGAGCGAGTCGGTGACCTCGGCGATCAGGGTCGGCAGCGGGTTGTTGACCACGAGCCCGAAGGCCCCGTCGTCGCCGTGCTCGATCATCAGGATGACCGAGCGGACGAAGTTCGGATCGACGAGCTGGGGCACCGCGCAGAGGAGGTGGTGGGCCAGCGAGGTCGCCACCGGGTTGTCATGGGGCCCGCGCATCCGCTCTCCAAGGGTGCCAGATCGATCGCGCTCGTGAAAGGCGAAGCCCGACGCGGAGGTCGGGCTCGCTTTGTTGCCAGAGGTCGGGCTCGAACCGACACGAGGGAACCTCGGCGGATTTTGAGTCCGCTGTGTCTGCCAATTCCACCACTCTGGCGGCCCTCAGCGATTAGCACGGCGCCCGCGGGCGGAGCAAGGGGCGGCGCGCTCGGAACCCGGCGCGGCGGCCGGTGAGGCGCGGACGTCGAAGTCGCGCGTCGCCTTCGGATGCACCGGCCGCGCGCGGCGAGCGAGGCGCCCCGGCGTCCGTCAGCCCCCGCGAGGATCGCCTAGAGCGACTCGTCGAGGCGGATCGTGACGTTGCCGCGCGGCGCCTTGAGCCAGATCTTGACGTTGCCGTTGCCGACCTCGCGGTTGAAGCGGCCGCTGGTGACCGTCGACACCGTCCGGGTCTGGATCCGGATGTCACCGCCGGCGACGATCGCCAGGTCGAGGTTGGCGTCGGAGCGGAGGACCGCGTCGATGCTCCCGCTCTCGGTGGTGACGATCAGGTCGTTGCCGCCGGCGCCCTCCTGGACCAGCTCGACGTCGCCGCGGCCGGTGTGGGCCTCGGTGTTGCCGGTGGTGACGATCTCGAGGTCGCCGGCGCCGGTCCGGATCCCGATCCCCTCGGCGCCGCCGAAGACCGAGACGTGGCCGGCGTCGAGGTCGATCGAGATGTTGCCCTCGACCTGCGCGACCTCGACGTCGCCGACGCCGTTCCAGATCTCGAGATCGCGGTCGGCCGGGATCGTCACCTCGTCGAGCTCGAGATCGACGACGTCGCGGCTGGTGATCGGGATGATCACCGCGAGCTCGGCGAAGCGGCCGTCGCGGGCGAATTCGAGGCGGCCGGCCTCGGCGTTGGCGGCCGCGCTCGCCTGCGAGCCGCCGACCGAGTACCAGGCGCCGCTGACGACGAGCGCCTCGCCGACCGGATCGCCGAGGACCGAGAGCGGCGAGTCCGGGAGGCGGAGGCGGACGGCGTCGACGTCTTCGAGGGGATAGACCGCCTCGATCTCGACCGCGCCGCGGTAGCCGAGGACGCAGGCGAGGCCGAGGGAGGCCGCGAGGAGCGTAGGAGCGAGCGCGCGCATCAGAAGTACACCCCCACCCCGGTCCCGAGCTCAAAGGTGACCGCGCGCGAGGGGAGCGCCCCGTCGCCGCGGTAGAAGCGTGTGCCGAAGGGCGCGCTGATCCGCGGGACCAGATCGAGCGACCAGCGGTCGAGGATGAAGAGGCGGACGTCGAGGAGCCCGTAGGGGATCGCCGCGAAGCCGTTGTTGCGGGAGACCACGGTGACCGTGTTGGCGAGGACCTGCTCGCGGGGGCCGATCGTCCCCTGGAGGATCACCCCGGCGCCGGCCCCGAGCCAGACCCGGCCGCGGTCGTAGAAGCGGTAGTGGAGGCGCGGGCCGGCCTGGATCGAGGTCCGCCCGTAGCCGTACTTGACCCCGAGATCGGCGAGGCCGACGCTGAAGCGCCGCGCGACCTGGCCCATCACGCTGACGCTCCAGTCGGCGTAGAAGTCGGCCGCCGGATCCCCCGCCTTGAGGCCGATCGTCGCCATCCGCGTGACCTGGGCGCTGAGGCGGTGGCGGGTGAAGGGGGTCGGGTGCTCCTTGCCGGCCGCGGTCGCGTAGGCGTCCATGATCTGGGCGGCGTAGAGCATCGCCAGACCGCCGGTGAGCATCCCGAAGCCGGCCGCGCCGGCGACCTCGGAGCCGAAGGTCGTGCTCTGGAGGCCGGCCGACGAGGACGCGAGCGGATCCTCGGAGAGCTTGAGCGCGAGCGCGCCGACGCCGAGGGAGGCCGCACCGAGGAACATCCCGAGCCCCTTGCCGGGCTCGCCGTTGACGAGCTGGCCGCAGCCGGGCAGCGCCGCCGACATCAGCGGGGCGACGATCCGCTTCCAGCGGCGGCAGCTCCCGCCGCCGCAGCGGGTCGCGCTCGGCTGGGCGGGCTCGACGGGGGCGGCCGCGCCGAGGGTGCCGGCGCCGACGCTCGGCGGCGGGGCGGCCCCAGGCGGCGGGGACGTTGGCGACGGCGGGCTCGCGGGCGGCGGCGGGCTCGCGGGCGGCGTGGTCGCCACGGTGACCGTCCCGCCGGGCGCGATCTCGATCGTCCGCGGCGGGCCGAAGTCATCGGTCACGGTGTAGCGACCCGGGGGGAGCTCGACCGGCGCCCGCTGACCTGTCCGAAGGACCAGCGAGGCGGCGACCCGCCCCTGGCTGTCGCGGACCGTCACCGAGCCGTCCGCGGCCGGGTCGATCACCAGGGTGCCGCGGACGCCCCCGGCCTCGGGCGCGGCTGACGACGCGGTCGGGGCCGCGGTCGCCGGAGCGCCGGCGGGCCCGACCGCGGGGGCGATGCACAGGAGCGCTGCCAGGCCGGCGAGGAGCACAGCCCGGTTATAGGCGGCCTGCCGCCCGCCGTAAAGTGGCCGGCGATCCCGCAGAGCGGCGGCGCTGGGCCGCTCAGCCGCCCGCGAGGTCGAGGCGGCGCGCCGCGAGGTCGAGGCCTGCGACCACCGCCCCCTCGCCGATCGCCAGCCCCCAGCTCATGTGTTGGCTGCGGTGGGCGATCGCCACCGCGCCGTCGGGGCGCGCGAGGATCAGGCCGACCGCCGCGCCGCCGTGCTCGGCCGAGCAGGCGTCGCAGAGGCGCTCGGCGATCGCCTGGGCGTCGGCCGGCGCGGCCGCGACCTCGCGGAGCGCGGTGAAGGCGAGGACCCGGGCCATGATCGCCTCGCCGACGCCGGTGCAGCAGCAGGCGCCGAGCTCGGGATCGGCGTAGAAGCCGGCGCCGACCAGCGGGGTGTCGCCGACGCGACCCGGGAGCTTGAGGAGGACGCCGCCGGTCGAGCCGGCGGCGCAGAGCTCTCCGGCGGCGTCGAGAACGACCGCGCCGACGGTGTCCGCCCGGTTGTCGATCGCCGCCTCGCCGGCCTTCGCCCGCCGCCAGCGCTCGACCGCCTTCGCGGTCTCGACCTCGTGGCGGCCGAAGGCGCCGAGGCCCTGGGCGCGGGCGAAGGACTCGGCCCCCTCGCCGACCAGGAGGCTGTGACGGGTCGCCTCCATTACCCGGCGGGCGACGTTGATCGGATCGCGGAGGTTGCGGACGCCGGCGAGCGCCCCGGAGCGGCGATCTCGCGAGCGCATGATCCCGGCGTCGACCTCGACCTCGCCGTCGGCGGTGAGGCAGGCGCCGCGCCCCGCGTTGAAGGTCGGGTCGTCCTCGAGGAGGCGGACCGCCGCGACCGCGACGTCGACCGCGCCCGCACCCGCGGCGAGCATCGCCTGGCCGCGGCGAGCGGCCGCCGCGACGCCGGCGAGGGCGGCCTCGCGGAGATCCGGGGCGATCGTCCCGGCGCCGCCGTGGATGACGATGATCGGGGGCTGCTTCATCGGTCAGGTCGTCCTCTCGCCGCCGCGCCCACGCCGGGCCGGAGGGCGGCGATCCTAGCACCGCGCGCGGAGCCGCGCAGGGCTCAGGCTCGCCGAGGCCGCAGCCCGTAGGGGCGGCGGATGTCGGGCACCCGCGCGGCCGCGAGGCCGCGGAGCTCGTCGCGGTGCATCGCCCGGCCCTCCCGGCGCTCGCGGTGATCGTGCCCGAGGAGGTGGGCGAGGCCGTGGACCGCGAGGACGGTCGCCTCGTCGAGGAGGCCGGCGAGATCGCGGCGCCGCGCCTGGCGGATGACCGCAGGCCAGGAGAGGACGATGTCGCCGAGGGAGTGGACGTGTGCGAAGTGCGCGACCTCGACTTCGACCTCGAGATCATCCTCGCCCTCCTCCTCGGCGTCGTCCTCCCCGAGCGCGAGCGCCTCGCCGTCCGCGTCCGTGGCGTCGTCCTCGGCGTCCTCGTCCTCGTCTGCAGCCTCGAGATCGAAGTCGAACCCGACGCCGAAGTCGGCCCCCTCTCCCCTCCCCCCAAAGGTCCCGCTGGGGAACGAGAGCACGTCCGTCGGCCCGCGCTTGCCCATGTGGAGGCGGTTGAGCCGGGCGATCGCCGCGTCGTCGACGATGTGGAGGGCGATCCCCGCGACCTCCTCGGGCGCGACGCCGAGGCGGAGCGCCGCCCGTCGGAGCCGCCGCCCGAGCTCCCGCCGCAGCCCCGGCGAGAGGCGCAGCGCGCAGGTGATCGTCGGCCCGCGGACGCTCACCCGAGCCCGCCGATCACCTTGAAGACCCCGGCCTCGATGAAGATCTCGAGGAGCCCGGGCTCGATCTTCCCCGCCCGAGCCTCGGCCGCGAGGATGTCAAAGGCGCGGCCCATCGGCACCGCCTTCTTGTAGGGGCGATCGGAGGCGGTGAGCGCGTCGAAGATGTCGGTGATCGTCATCATCCGCGCCTGGATCGGGATCGCCTCGGCGCTCAGGCGCGAGGGGTAGCCGGTGCCGTTGAGGTACTCGTGGTGCTTGCCGGCGATCTCGGGGATCCGCGCGAGCGAGCGCCCCCAGGGGATCTGCCGGAGGAAGTCGTAGGTGTGCGAGACGTGGCTCTGGACCTCGAGGCGCTCGGCCTGGGTGAGCGAGCCGCGGGCGATGAGGAGCGCGCCGACCTCGTCGTCGTCGAGGAGGCGGACGCGGGCGCCGCTGCGATCGAGGAAGGTGCGCTCGCCGACCTCGCGGACCCGATGCGAGACCTCCTCGGGGAGGAGCGAGGGCTCGTTGGCGGTGAGGACGACGTCACGGCTCCTCGCCAGCTCGGCCATCGTCGCCGCGTAGGCGGCCTTGAGCGCGCCCTCGCGGGCCTCGTCGAGGCGGCCGCAGCGGGCGTCGGCGACCATCGCCTCGAGCATCTCGATCCGCGCGAGGAGGCCGATCCGATCGAGGCGCCCGAGGATCAGCTCGAGCTGGTGGCCGTGGAGCTTCTTCGCCTTGACCAGCACCTGCTCGCGGACGCCGACCTTGCCGAAGTCGTGGAGGAGGCCGGCGTACTCGAGCTCGCGGAGCTCCTCGCGGCTGAAGCGGTGGTCGGCGTAGGGGCCCTGGCCGAGGCCGTCGATGACCTCGGCGAAGCGGACGGTGAGCGACGCGACCCGCTGCGAGTGGCCGCTGGTGGTCGGGTCGCGCTGCTCGATCGCCTTGACGCTGGCCCGGACGAAGCCCTCGAAGAGCCCCTGGATCTCGGCGTAGAGGCGCGCGTTCTCGAGCGCGACCGCGCCCTGGGCCGCGAGCGAGGCGCAGAGGCGCTCGTCGTCGCTCGAGAAGGGCTTCACCTGGCGCTCGAAGTCCCCCGGGCGGCGGAGCGGGAGCGGCGTCCGCTTGGCGTTGATCAGCTGGAAGGCCCCGAGGATCGCGCCGTCGGGCGAGCGCATCGGCACCGTGAGCATCGATCGGGTCTGGTAGCCGCTCCGCTCGTCGAACGATCGATCGTGGACGAAGGTGCGACCGAGCGCGGTCCGCCCGGCCTCGGAGTAGAGGTCGGCGAGGTTGATGATCTCGCCGGAGAGGACGCAGGCGCCGACGATCGACGACTCGCTCACCGGCAGCAGCGTCTCGCCGAGGAGGGTCGCGTGGATCGAGTCGTTCTGGGCGGTGTGGAAGCGGAGCGCGCGGCCGTCGTCGGTGACCACGTAGATCGACCCGGCGTCGGCCCCGGTCATCGTCCGCGCGTGGCTCAGGAGCATCGCCAGGACCCGCTGGGGGTCGCGCTCGTGGTTGAGCGCGAGGCCGATGTCGAGGAGCTGATCGGTGAGGCGGGCCTGGCCGACCGCGACCGCGAGCTGGAGGGCCTCGCCGACGATCCGCCGGAGGCGCTCGCCGTCGATCGGCAGCTCGTGCGAGAGCACCCGCTCGACCGCGATCCGGTTGACCAGCGGCCGGAGCTCGGAGGGCGACGCGAAGGCGACGGCGATGTCGACGTCGGGGGCCGCGCTCCCGCCGGGGCCGACGATCGCGATCTTGGCGCGGCCGCGGGTGAGGACCGCGCTCGCCGGGCCGCCGGTCGCCAGCCGCAGCCGCCAGTCGCCGCTGGCGAGGCCCTCGAGCTCGGCGAGGACCGCGGCGATCGTGGTCAGGCTGGCGTTCGCCATGGAGCGCGCAGTATAGCCCCGCCCTTCGCGCGCGGGGGCCCGCTCAGTGGGTCGGCCGCCGCTTCCCGCGCTCGCGGAGGCGGCCCCGACGGCCGCGCGAGCCGTCGTCGGCGAAGGGCGGCGGGAGGAGCGGCTCGTGGTAGCCGGTGGTGCTCTTCTGCTGGAGCTCGAGCTCCGAGAGGAGGATCGACGGGGCGATCCCGGAGACCGGCACCGACCCGCTCTCGGCGTAGCAGTGGCCCTGATCGACCCCCTGATCGACGCCGTGGCCGACGATCCGCTGGAGGGCGGAGAGCGGCGTGCCGATCAGCTCGACGTCGCGGATCCGCCAGCGGCGGCGGGTCTCGACGTCGATCATGTAGACCTCGGCGAGCTCCCCCTTGAAGGCCTGGAAGTCGTAGTCCGAGGTCGAGGTCTCGCCGGCCCGGACATGGGTGATGATCACCGCCTGCCGCCGCCCCTGGGCCTTCGCCACCTCGCAGAGGCGATCGACCAGCTCCTCCCAGGGGTGGCCGCCGCCGCGGGCCTCGACCACCAGGGTGCCCATCCGGGCCATCGGTCGCTGGAGGCCGTCGCTGCGGCCGTGGCCGTTCGACGCCGCCGCCCCGGGGATCGGGTTCCGGCTCTGGAGGAAGCCGCGCAGGATCCCGTCCTCGACCAGGCGCGCGCGCTGGGCCGGGATCCCCTCGTCGTCGACGCGGTAGCTCCCCCAGAGCGCGTGGCCGGCGAAGCGCTCGATCGTCGGATCGTCGTAGACGTCGAGCCCCGCCGGCAGGATCCGCTCGCCGCGCTTGTGGGCGAAGGTCTTGCTCTCGCCGCGGGCGATCAGCCGCTCGCCCTCGAGGCGGTGGCCGAGCGCCTCGTGGAAGAGGGTGCTCGCCGCCTGTCCCGAGAGCAAGGCGGGGCCGATGTAGGCGCCCGGGCTCGGCGCCTTGCGGAGCTCCTTGAGCTCGCGGAGGACCTCGTCGACCAGGGCCGCGAGCTGGGCGCGATCGGGGACCTCGTCGAGGGCCCGGAGGTAGAGCTCGCGCGAGCCGTGGACGTAGACCCCGTCGTCCTCGGTGAGCACCCAGCCCTCGACGATCACGTTGACATAGACGTCCTCGGTGACCACCTCGGCGCCGGCGCCGGTGACCAGCCAGCGCTGGACCCGCTCGGCCCAGAGCTCGACGCTCGGGTCGTAGATCTCCGGGTGCTCGAGGAAGCGCCGCGAGAGCTCGCGGACCGCCTCCTCCCACTCCGCCCGCGGGAAGGGGCGCTCGTGGAGCGGCTCGCGGTGGCTCAGCGGCTTCTCGACCGTGAGCGCGCCGACCTCGTCGCGGAGGTACTCCGAGACCATCGCCTTCTTGTGATCCCAGTAGTCCTCGAGCGCCTCGTCGAACTTGATCTGGGTGAGCTTCCAGAGCGCGATCTGGAGGCCGAGGAGGTCGAGATCGTCGGGGGCGTCGACCCACTCCGCGCTCTCGAGCTCGGCCGCGTCGTCGCCGAGGCCGCCGTCCATCACGTTGTCAAAGGAGTGGTTGCCGACCCGGATGTCGACGTAGAGGCGCCCCTTGGTCGACTCGCGCGCCCGCAGGAGCGATCCATGCGCGGCCGTCAGCTCGATCGAGCGGCTGCGGCGGAGCCCGTAGAGCATGTGGTAGGGGCGCGGCGCGCCCGGGACCCGCAGCCCCTGCATCGACCGCCGGAGCTCACGGCGCATGACGTCGAGGACGGCCTCGGGATCGGGGAGCTTGGGGGCGCTGGGCATCGGGGGGGGAAGTGGTAGCCAGGCCGCCGCTCCCTGGCAAGCGCCGGCCGAAAAAAGAGCGCGGGGGCCCGGCCCGTCGCCAGCGCCCCCGCCCCACCCGGCCGCGCGCGACCGGAGCCGCGGTCTACATCGGCACGACGCCGCGGACCTGGCCGCCGGTCATGTCGGAGTAGACGTAGTGCGAGCCGGCGACGTCGACCTTCTTGGCCGCCGGCACGTTCTTGTCCGTGATCTTCCAGGCCCAGCCGCCCTGATCGACCAGCCAGACGTTGTTCTCGACGTCGACGCTCGGGCCGATCGCCGTCGAGCACTGCGGCAGCGTGTGCTTGGCGATCAGCGTCCGGGTGATCCCGTCGATCTCGACGAGCCCGCAGGGGCCGTTCGACGCGACCCAGACGTGCATGTCCTGGTCGACCGCGATCCCGCGGTGACAGGCCTGGGTCCCCTCGATCTTGATCCACTGCTGGCTCTGGACGTCGAAGGTCGTGACCGGACCGGAGCACCCGGCCATCCACGGGTTACCGTCCATGTCGACGGTGAAGCCGTAGGACTGCACCCAGCTCGGCGGCGTGAAGCGATCGACGGTGATCGGGTTCTGGTCGGCGTTGACCCGGATGATCTCGCCGCGGAGGGCCCCGAACCAGGGCCGCTGCTTGGGGTCGAGGGCGCCGCCGTAGGGCGCGTAGGGGAGCTGGCCGACCCAGTTGGCGACCGGGATCGTCTCCTCCACCACGCCCGAGATGCCGTCCATGCGGACGATGTGGGCGAGCCCCGAGGTCTTGGTCATGTAGCCGAGCCAGATCTTGGGGTCCTCCCAGGCGCAGACGTTCGGGTCGTCGTTCCAGGTGCCGACGGTCCAGGTGACGCCGCGCGGCCCGTTCGCGTGGGAGCCGCCCCACTCGGGGTGGACCAGCGACCAGATCACGCACTCGTCGGCGCCCCAGGCGAGGAGGTCGTTCTTGTTCTGCGAGGTCTGGATGATCCCGTCGTTGTTCTTGTCGACGCAGTCCTCGAGGTTGGCGGCGATCATCGTCGTCCGCCCCGAGGAGCGGCCGTTGACCACGACGAAGCGGCCGTCGGCCGAGACCGCGGTCCGCGAGCCGCTCTCGCCGCTGCCGTTGGGGCCGGTGCGGTAGCGGGCGAGCTCGGTCATCGTCAGGGTGTCGACCTTCGAGACGTCGCCGAGGTTCTGGCTCGGGATCCAGATGTAGCTCTTCTCGACCATCCCCATCATCATCTCGTCGCCGGGCTTGCACTTCTCCTTGCAGTAGCCGGCGTCGCAGTAGTAGCCGTCCTGGCACTCCGCGTCCTGCTGGCACTCGGGCGGCGGCGGCATGCACATGCCGTCGAGACAGATCTGTCCCTCGGGACAGTCCGCGTCCTGAACACACTCGGGCTGGGGCTCGGTCAGGGTCACCGCGCCGGTGCTCGAGGTGTCGCTGGTCGACCCCATGCTCGTCGTCCCGTCGGTCTCGTTGCCCGTGGTCGAGGTCGAGCCCATCGAGCTCGTCGAGCCCGACGACCCCGACGAGTCCGAGGTCGCCGAGTCGGTCCCGGAGCCCGAGTTGTCGGTGGTCGCCGAGTCGCTCGCGCTCCCCGAGGTGCTCGGGCTCGTGGTCGTCGGGTTGGTGGCGTTGGTCGCGGTCGCCGAGTCGCTCTCCGACCCGCTCGAGCCGTCATCCGACGAGCAAGCGGCGAGGAGGGCGAGGGTCAGGACCGGCGAGAGGACGCGGAAATTGGCAAGGTCGCGGCACATCATCCCTTCGATGATGGGAGCGGCCCACGGGCCACAAAAGCACTTTTCGCGGGTATCCCCCTGCTTTCATCCAGGGGTCTTCCACCCCTCGATCGAAGACAAGCCCCTGGCGCGCTCGCGCGCCCGCGCGCCTCAGTGGACCTCCGACTCGTCGGCGCCGTTGCTCCGCTCGCCGCCGCCCTCGCCCTCGCGGGAGCGACGGGCTCGCCGCTGCTGATCGCGGTCGTAGGCGAGGATGATCCGCTGGACCAGCGCGTGCCTCATCACGTCGGCCGCCGTGAAGTTGGCGACCGCGATCCCCTCGACCCCGCGGAGCACCTTGAGCGCATGCGCGAGCCCGGAGCGCTGGCCGTCGACCAGGTCGGTCTGCGAGGGATCGCCGGTGACGACCGCCCGCGTACCGGTGCCGATCCGGGTCAGGAACATCTTCATCTGCTCGATCGTGGTGTTCTGCGCCTCGTCGAGGATCACGTAGGTCTCGCTCAGGGTCCGCCCGCGCATGTAGGCGAGCGGCGCGATCTCGATGACCCCGTGCTCCATCATCCGCATCACCTTCTCGGGATCGAGCATGTCGTGGAGGGCGTCGTAGAGCGGCCGCATGTAGGGGCTCACCTTCTCCTCCATCGTCCCCGGCAGGAAGCCGAGGCTCTCGCCGGCCTCGATCGCCGGGCGCGCGAGGATGATCCGCCGGACCCGCTTGTCGAGGAGGTTGCGGACGCCCATCGCCACCGCGAGGTAGGTCTTGCCGGTCCCGGCGGGACCTACCCCAAAGGTCAGGTCATAGCGGCGGAGGTTGTCGACGTAGCGCTTCTGGGCGAGCGAGCGCGGGGCGATCGGCCGGCGGCTCCCCGACTTGGTGAGGATCACGTCCTCGAAGACGCCGCGGAGATCGGCCCGCGGATCGCGGCGGAGGACGTCGAGGCCGCGGGCGAGGTCGGCCGGCGCCAGCGGGGTCCCGCCCTTCGCCAGCGAGTACATCTGCCGGAGGAGGCGCTCGACCAGGGCGACGTCGTCGGCCTCCCCGTCGAGGGTCACCTCGTTGCCCCTCAGGTGAACCGCGACGCCGGCGGTCCTGGCGAGGTCGTCGGCGGCTGTGCCCTCGCCGACGGAGCCGAGGACGAGCTGAAGCGGGACGTGATCGTCGAAGGTGAGCTTGACAGGTGCGGCGGTCAAAGGTCGGCAGGGATCCCGGTTTGGTGGGTTTGGTCGATCGTAGACGGTGGCGCCGACAAGGCAAGGCCGATGACCGCGCAGAGCGCGAACGGGCGCCCTGTGGTAGGACGCGGGGCGTGGTGAGCGACCCACCCCGGCGACCCGAACGCGCCCCCGCCGCGCCCCCCGAAGATCACCGCCGCCACGGCCTCCGCGACGGCCTGGACGGCCTCCGCGACCTGATGGAGCGCCTCCTGGGCCCCGGGGGCTGCCCCTGGGATCGCGCCCAGACGCTCGAAACCCTCCGGCCTTATGTCATCGAGGAGGCCCACGAGGTCGCCGAATCGCTCGACGACCCCGAGCTCCACCGCCGCGAGCTCGGCGATCTCCTCTTTCAGATCGTGTTCCAGTCCGCGCTCCGGGAGCGCGAGGGCGCCTTCGACCTCGACGGCGTGATCGAGGCGATCCGGACCAAGATGATCCGCCGCCACCCCCACGTCTTCGGCGACGAGGCGGCGGCGGCGACCCCCGACGAGGTCGAGCGCCAGTGGGCCCGCCTCAAGGAGGCCGAGCGCGCGAGCGGCGGACCGGCGACGCCGCTGGCCGGGGTGCCGCGCTCGCTGCCGCCGATCCAGCGGGCCTGGCGGCTCCAGAACAAGGCGGCCAGCGTCGGCTTCGACTGGCCCGACGCCGACGGGCCGCGGGCCAAGTTCCTCGAAGAGTGGGCCGAGCTCGAGGAGGCGCGGGCGAGCGGCGATCGCCAGCGCATGCTCGAGGAGCTCGGCGACGTCTTCTTCGTCCTCGTCCGCTACGGCCAGAAGCTCGGCCTGATGGCCGACGACGCGCTGCGGGCGGCCAACGCCAAGTTCGAGGCCCGCTTCGCCCACGTCATGGCCCGCTGCCACGAGGAGGGGATCGATCCGGCGGACGCCGGCCTGGAGCGCCTCGACCGCTACTGGAACGAGGCCCGGGCCCGCGGCGTCGGCGGGGCCAGCGACGTCGATCCTTGAATCGAGGTGGCCGCCCCCGGATCCGTGGCCTACGCTTCTCAGGGTGTCCAGAGGCCACGCCCTTGCCATCTACCGCGCCGACCCCCTCGGTCAGCGTGGGATGCGCAAGGAGGTCGAGCCCTTCCTGGAGACCGCCGGTGAGGCCCTCCACGTCACCCTCCTCACCCTCGCCGAGGAGGGCCACGGCGAGCGCTCCGGCGGTGATCTCCTCGCCCGCGCGGCCCAGGCGCGCTCGCTCCTCGCCGAGGCGGTGCTGGCCCTCGGCCGCGCCCGCCTCTTCCACCCCGAGATCCACACGTACTCGCTGGCCGTGGTGATGACCAGTGAGCCCGAGATCCACGCCGAGCTCACCCGCCTCCACCAGCTGACCTCGCGCCTCCTCTGGTACAACATCGCCTACCTCCCGGCCCGGCGGGTCGCCGCGCCGCTCGCCCCCGAGGACGAGGCCCAGCTCGACGTCGTCGTCCGCGGCCTCGCCCGCACCGCGAAGATCGACCGCGTGCTCCAGCTCGGCTGGCTGCCGGTGCTCCTCCTCCTCTCGGCGCTCGGGCCGATCTACGGGGTGCCGCTCTTCGGCCTCGCGGTCGCGGTGATGGCGACGGCGATCGCCGGGGTCCGCCTGGCGCAGATGCAGCGGGCGGAGCTCCCGGCGGCCCGGGGCTAGCGACCCGGTCGGCGCGGCAAGGGATCGGCGAGGGCGAGCGGATCGCTGGCGGCCCCGAGGAGGCGACCCCGGAGGGCGCCGACGAGGTAGCAGGAGCCGCAGATCACGACCTCGCCGCCGGCCGCGAGGCGGCGCTCGATCGCCGCGTCGACGCGCGGATCGGCGAGCGTCGGCGCGGCCTCGATCTCGACCCCGGGCGGCAGCTCCGCCGCGAGCGCGGCCGCCGACCAGCCCTCCTGCTCGCCCGGCGGCACCAGGAGGAGCGGCGCGCCGACCGACGCGAGGGCGGCCGCCATCGCCGGCCCCTCCTTGTCGCCCATGCAGCCGAAGAGGATGAGGCGACCGCCGCCCGGCTCGGGGCGCGCCCGCAGGTGCTCGGCGAGGGCCTCGATCCCGTGGAGGTTGTGGGCGACGTCGAGGAGGACGCGGCCCCCTCCCCGCTCGATCGCCTCGAGGCGCCCCGGCCAGCGGACGCCGTCGAGGCGCTCGATCGCCGCCGCCTCGGCCCCCTCCAGGACCCCCAGCGCGGCTAGCGCGAGGCCCGCGTTGACCCGCTGATGGGCCCCCGCGAGCCCCTGCGGCGCGCGCGGGGCGGGCTCGACGAAGCGGAGCTCGGCCCCCGCCGCGGCCGCGGCCCGCCGGAGGACCGCCGCCGCCTCGGGCGCCTGCGGGGCCGAGAGCCCGAGTGACCTGCCCTCGAGGACAGCCGCCTTCTCGCCGGCGATCGCCGCCAGGTCCGGCCCGAGGAAGGCGACGTGATCGATCGCGATCGGCGTGAAGAGGGTGAGCACCGCCGACGCCAGCCGGGTCGCGTCGAGGCGCCCGCCGAGGCCGCACTCGACCACCGCGATCTCGACCTCGCGGCGCTCAAAGGCCCGCAGCGCCGCCAGCGTGAGGATCTCGAAGAAGGTGAGCGGCCGCTCGAGGGCGCCGCGGCGATCGACCTCGAGGACCGCGTCGACCTCCTCGCGGAGCGCCTCGTCGGCGAGCGCCTCGCCGTCGATCTGGACCCGCTCGCCGACCCGGTGGAGGTGCGGGCTGGTGTAGAGGCCGACCCGGCGCCCCCGCCCCCGCAGCCCGTGGGCGACCATCGCCGCCGTCGACCCCTTGCCGTTGGTGCCGACGACGTGGACCGCCGGGATCGCCGACGCCGGCCGCCCGAGGAGCGCGTGGGCCTCACGCACGACGTCGAGGCCCATCCGCACGCCGTAGGTCCGGCGCGCGAAGAGCTCGCGCTGCCAGGTCGGGATCGCGGTCACCTCAGGGCTCCGCGGGCGACGCCGCGCTGGTCTCCGCGGGCGCCTGGGCGGGCGCCTGGGCGGCCTCCGGGAGCGCCTCGTCGGCGACCTCGCTCGCCGCCCGCGCCGGCGCCCCCGTGAGCATCCGCAGGAGCGCGCCGAGGTGCTCGCGGAGCTCGAGGCGGCCGACGATCCGATCGACCATCCCGTGCTCGAGGAGGAACTCCGCGCGCTGGAAGCCGGTCGGCAGCTCCTGACCGATCGTCTGCTGGATCACCCGCGGCCCGGCGAAGCCGACCAGCGCCTTCGGCTCGGCGAGGATGATGTCGCCGAGCATCGCAAAGGAGGCCGCGACCCCGCCGGTGGTCGGGTGGAGGCAGACCGAGATGTAGGGCAGACCGGCGTCCCGCAGCCGCGAGCGGGCGGCGACCGTCTTCGCCATCTGCATCAGCGACAGGATCCCCTCCTGCATCCGGGCGCCGCCCGAGGCCGAGAAGATCACCGCCGGCACATTGCGGTCGATCGCCCGCTCGAAGACCCGCGTGACCTTCTCGCCGACCACCGAGCCCATCGACCCGCCCATGAACTCGAAGACGAAGAAGCCGACGCTGGCGGCGACGCCGTCGATCTCGCCGACGCCCGAGGCGAAGGCGTCGCCCGGGCCGGCGGTGCGGATCGCCTTGGCGACGCGATCGCGGTAGGGCGCCTTGTCGTGGAAGCCGAGCGGATCGCCGGAGCGGATCTCGAGGTCGAGCTCCTCCCAGGTCTCCGGGTCGACCATCGCGGCGATCCGCTCGCGGGTCGGCATCGGGTGGTGATGGGCGCAGACCGGGCAGACTCGGAGGTTGGCGACCAGCTCGTCGGTGTAGGTGATCTCACCGCAGGCGTCGCACTTGCTCCACAGGCCCTTGGGGAGCGAGACCTTCTGTTCCGCGCTCGTCCGCTCGAGAGGTTCTTTTTTGCGTCGCCACCAGGCCATGGTTCACCGCCCGCGGGGGGCGGCGAATCATCGCTCGCCGACGCCGACGAGGCAACCAGGGCCGTTGCCCCCAGGGCGCGGCCCTGCTATCGCCTTGCGCGTGAGCAAGCTCCGAGAAGACGCGGGCGGAGCGCCCGACAAGAACCTCTCGTACCGCGACGCCGGGGTCGACATCGACGCGGGGAACCAGGCCGTCCAGCGGATCCGCTCGCTCGTGGCGAGCACGCGCCAGCCCGAGCAGATCGGCGACCTCGGCGGCTTCGCCGGGCTCTTCGGCCTGCCCGCCGGACTGAGCGATCCGGTGATGGTCGCCTGCACCGACGGGGTCGGCACCAAGCTCCTGGTGGCGATCGCCCTCGATCGCCACGACACCGTCGGGATCGATCTCGTGGCGATGAACGTCAACGATCTCATCGTCACCGGCGCCCGGCCGCTCTTCGTGCTCGACTACATCGCCTGCGCGCGGGTCGAGCCCGCGAAGATCGAGGCGATCGTCGCCGGGATCGCCGACGGCTGCCGGCAGGCCCGCTGCGCGCTCCTCGGCGGCGAGACGGCCGAGCTCCCGGGGATGTACGCCGAGGGCCACTACGACCTCGCGGCCTCGGCGGTCGGGATCGTCGATCGGCCGCTCCTCCTCGGCCCGAGCAAGGTGCGGGCCGGCGACGTCGCCCTCGGCCTCGCCTCCTCCGGCCTCCACTCCAACGGCTTCTCGCTCGCCCGCCGCGCGCTCCTCGATCCGGCGCACGGCGGCATGGCCCTCGGCGACCCGCTCCCGGGCGGGCTCGGCGAGAGCGTCGGCGAGGCCCTCCTGACGCCGACCCGGATCTACGTCGACGCCCTCGCGCGGGCCCGCGATCTCGAGGGAGCGCCGCTCCACGGGGCCGCCCACATCACCGGCGGCGGGCTCCTCGAGAACCCGCAGCGGGCCCTCGACGACGCGCTCGCCCTCCGGATCGATCTCGACGCCCTCCGGCCGCCGCCGATCTTCCGGGCGATCGCCGCCCAGGGGGTCTCCAGGGCCGAGATGCTCCGGACCTTTAATTGTGGCGTCGGGATGATCCTCTACGTCGCGCCGACCCGGGCCGCCGAGGTCCAGGCGGCGCTTGAGGAGCTCGGCGAGCAGGTGATTCGCCTCGGCGAGGTCGTCCCCCGCGGCGCCGACGAGGAGGCGATCCAGCTCGTCGGCGGCGCCGATCTCTTCGCTGCGGACTAGCAGGGCGCGGGCGGCAGGCCGTGGTCTCGACCTCCAACTTCTACGACCTCATCGTCGTCGGCTCCGACCTCGCGGGCCTCGCGGCCGCCTCCCTGGTCGCGCGCCGGGGCAAGCGCGTGCTGGTGATCCCGCTCGCGCCGATCGACGGGGTCGACCCCGGGGGCCCGGAGCCGACGGTCTCCGAGCCCGCGCCGATCGTCTACGGCGAGTCGCCGCCGATCCGCCGGGTCTTCGAGGAGCTCGGGATCTGGCAGCAGGTCCGCCGCGAGCGCGAGCCGATCCGCGGCCGCCTCCACCTCGCCCTCCCCGAGCACCGCCTCGATCTCCAGAGCGGCCTGCAGAACCTCCGGGCCGAGCTCGAGCGCGAGTGGCCCGAGGCCCGCGGCGTCGAGGCCTGGAGCGAGCACCTGCGCCTCTCGGGCGGCTGTCATGAGCTCTGGGAGGAGATCCTCGCCAGCGATCTCGCGGTCTCGAGCGACGGCTTCTTCGATCGCCGCGCGCTCGCCAAGATCGCCGCCCAGCTCCCCGGCAGCGAGCTCGACGACATGGCGCCGCTCGCCGCCGATCACCCGCTCCGCCTCCTCGGCCGGGTGATGCTCCCCTGGCTCGCCAACCTCGCGCCGACCCAGCTCGGGGCCGCCGCCGCCCTCCGCCTCGCCGCCTGCTGGGATCAGGGCCCCGAGGACTTCGCCGGCGGGATGCCGCGGCTGCGGGCCTTCCTCCTCGATCGCCTCTCGACCCACGCCGGCGAGGTCAAGCCCTCGCTGCGGATCGCCGAGATCCTGGTCCACCGCGGGCGGGTCAGCGGCGTCGCCTTCTTCGGCAAGCGCGACGCCTACGGCTGCGAGAACCTGATCCTCGCCGACGACCCGGCCTACCTCCTGAGCGAGGTCGTGCCGACCAGCGGCCTCGCGGGCGTCTTCGGGCTCCCGCCCGCCGAGGTCGAGGTCGTCGCCGGCCGCTACGTCCTCCACCTCGACATCGACGTCGCCGGGGTCTCGCCGGCGCTCGACGGGATCGTCGTCCACCTCGGCGAGACCGAGGGCTGGCTCGCCCGCCACGGGATCGGCACGACCTACCTGCGGATCGACCCGACCGTGGTCTCCGACGCCCGCCGCCTCACCCTCACGCGGATCGTCGCCGCCGGCGCGCCGCTCGATCGGATCCGCGAGGAGATCCTGAGCGAGCTCGATCACGCGGGGATCCTCCCCTTCGTCGGCCCGCATATCCGCTGGAGCTACTCGCCCCACGACGGCCGCGGAGCCCTCGACGCCCGCGGCCGCGAGATCAGCGAGCGACCCCCGGATCTGCGACCGACGCCGATGGAGTCGATCGTCGCCCGCCGCGGCGGCGAGCCGGTGCTCGGGGTCGGCCTCTATCCCCACACGACCGAGATCCGCAACCTCTTCCTCGCCTCGCGCCTCACCCTCCCGGGGCTCGGGATCGAGGGCGAGCTGGCGACCGCGCTGGCGGTGGCGGGCTCGATCGCGGCGCCGAGCCGTGGGCGTGGACGGCCGCGGATCTTCGGTCGCTAGCGGGCTCCGCGCACCGCCGCCCGCGCGCAAGAACGTCGTTTAATTACCCATCACGACACGACTGGCACGCTGCCGCATTCGGCAGCGACCAACTCAGCCGATCGCGGCCGCTCGCCGGTCATCGACCGTCCGCGCGCGGCCGTCGGCGGCCGCGACCTCGTGACGATCGAGGACCATCACCCCGCCGTTTCGCCAGCGCCGGAGCTCGACCGCGGTCGGCCGTCCGCTCCGCCGATCGCGGCGAACCACGAGGTGCGAGCCGTCGAGCCAGCTCCCGCTGTTGCCGTAGACCACGCCGCCGTGGACGTCGATCGACCCGCGGTGGCTGTGGCCCATGAGGACCAGCGGCACCTCGGTCATCCTGCCGACGTCGATCGCCACCTCCGACATCTCGTCGGCGATCGCCCGCTTCCGTCGCCGCCGCCGGATCCCGCGGACCGCCAGGACCCCGAGGCCGAGGCCGATCACGGCGCCGAGCGCCCGCGATCCGCCGCTGAGCGCGGCGATCACCAGCCCGGCCGCGGTCAGGCTCAGGAGCGTCAGGAGGACGTCGAGCGCGGTCACCGAGAGGACGCCGCCGACGGTCGCCGTGCTCGGCGGCGGGGCCATCTCCTGGAGCGCGCTCAGGGTGCTCATCTGGAGGCCGGCGTTCTCGGCGATCGCCTCGAGGCGCTCCTGGTGGGCGGCCCTCCCCTGCCGATCGACGCGGCCGCGGCCGACCCAGAGCCAGAGCATCTGGCCGACCATCCGGAGGTAGAGGAGGACCACCAGGAGGACGAAGCGGAGGCCGCGGGCGGCCGCCCAGCGGGCGTAGTCGGCGGCCGTGTAGGTGTCCGGCGCGTCGTAGTCGATCTCCGGCATCAGGTTGGTGAAGGAGCGGGTGGCGACCTCGGCGAGGGTCTTCACCAGCCGCCCCTTGCGGGTCGGCGCGAGCACGTCGGTGGTCGCGCAGGCGGCGTCAAAGAGGTGCCCGTGCTCGATCCAGAGCGCCCCCGGCTCGTGGAGGAACCACGAGACGAAGGAGACCGTGCCGGCCGCGGCCTCGCCGAGGCGGCAGGCATCGGCCGCGCTCGCCGGCCCCTCGTCGGCCGCCGACGCCCGCTCGAGGCGCGCCTTGATCGCCCGCCGCACCCCCGGGTAGAGGAGCTCGGCGTCGTGGTTGCCGGTGACGAAGACGACCGCGTTGCCGGCCGCGAGGAAGCGGACCAGCGCGTCCTCGACCCCGGGGTAGGCGTCGAAGGCCGCCCGAGCCCGGCGCAGCGCGAGCTCCTCGCCCTCCCGCGCGCTCTCGCGCCCGAATTCGATGTTCCAGAAGTCGATGAAGTCGCCGTTGATCACCAGGACCCAGGGACCCTGGGCGGCGTAGTGGTCGAGGAAGCGCGGGAGCACCTCGTCGATCCGGGCGGCGAGGTGGACGTACTCCCCGCGGATCCGCGGCTTGAGGTGGGAGCCGAGGTGGAGGTCGCTGAGGAGGAGGAGGTCACGCACGGGGGCGGCCGCGGCCGCCTCTCCGCGGCCGCGGACCTGGGAATTCGTTGTGAGCGGCGGCCCCACCCGGCCCTATGGTATAGCCTGCCGAGGCCGCGGCGCCCCACCTCTGCGGGCGCCTGACGCCGCGACCGCACCGCTGACCGTCGACCGTCGACCACCATGAAACAGCTCGCCTTCATCGCCGTCGCCGCCTTCGCCTTCGGCCTCTTCGCCTACAACCTCAGCCACTTCGTCAAGATCGCCCTCCTCGGGCGGCCCGCCGATCTGAAGGAGAGCTGGGGCGAGCGGGTGAACTCGCTCCTCAAGTTCTTCTTCGGCCAGCGCAAGGTGATGGAGGAGCGCCGGAGCTGGCACCACCTGGCGATCTACTGGGGCTTCCTGGTCCTCTCGGTCGCCACCGTCGACATGCTCCTGAGCGGCCTCCTCGGCGAGTGGTTCAACCTCGGGGTGCTCCTCGGCGACACGCTCTACTACTACGTCAAGCTGGTGATCGACTGGGCCAACCTGGTGGTCCTGGCGGCGCTCGTCTTCGCGATGACGCGCCGCTTCATCCAGCCGGCCTTCGTCCCGCTCAACCTCGACGCGATGCTGATCCTCGGGGCGATCATGCTCCTGGTGATCAGCCACTTCGGCCACCACGGCGCCCACATGGCGGCGATCGGCCACTACGTCGGCTCGAACCCGGTCTCGGCGTTCGCCGGCAAGATCCTCGGGCTCCACTCCGGGAGCGAGCCCTTCGTCACCCACGTCGACGCCGAGAGCGCCCACACGATCTCGGAGGTCTTCTGGTGGGTGCACATGGGGATCATCCTCGGCTTCCTCAACTACCTCCCCTTCTCGAAGCACATCCACGTCCTCGGCTCCGGCCCCAACATCTTCTTCCGGATCCGCGACAAGGGCCGCCGCGGCGCGGTCCCCAAGGCGAAGCTCTTCGACGGCGCCGCGGATGATCCCGACGCCGAGCCCCTCTTCGAGAACTGGGGCGTCGGCAACATCGAGAACTTCACCTGGAAGAGCCTGATCGACAACTACTCGTGCACCGAGTGCGCCCGCTGCACCTCGTACTGCCCGGCCTTCGCCACCGAGAAGCCGCTCTCGCCCATGCACCTCATCCACGATCTCAAGGATGAGATGAAGGATCGGGGCAAGCTCCTCCTCAAGCTCAAGAAGGCGGGCGGCACCCTCGACGAGGAGGCCGAGCTCCCGGCCGGCGCCGACAAGGATCTGATCACCAAGATCCGCGAGGAGCTCTCGGGGATGCCGCCGCTGGTCGGCGGCCGCGTCAAGGACGAGACCCTCTGGGCCTGCACGACCTGCGGCGCCTGCCAGGAGGTCTGCCCGGTCTTCATCGATCACCCGCTCAAGATCATCCAGATGCGCCAGCACATCGTCCTCAACGACGAGACCGGCCGCACCCCGGGCGAGGTCACCCGCCTGATCTCCAACGTCACCGGCGCGGGCAACCCCTGGAGCCTCTCGGCGAACGACCGGATGAAGTGGGCCGAGGGCCTCGACGTCCCGACCCTCGAGGACAACCCGGAGCCCGAGTACCTCCTCTTCGTCGGCTGCGCCGGCGCCTTCGACGACAACGCCAAGAAGACCACCCGCGCGCTGGTCCAGATCCTCCACGCCGCCAAGGTCTCCTTCGCGGTGATCGGCAAGGAGGAGAAGTGCACCGGCGATCCGATCCGCCGGGTCGGCGCCGAGATGGACTTCCAGATGCTCGCCCAGGAGAACGTGGACATGCTCAACGAGGCCAAAATCACCAAGGTGATCGCCTCGTGCCCGCACTGCTTCCACACGATCAAGAACGAGTACCCGCAGTTCGGCGGGAACTTCGAGGTCGTCCACCACAGCCAGCTCATCGCCCACCTCCTCGAGGCCGGGAAGCTCAAGCTCAGCGGGCCGCTGGCGAAGGACTTCACCTACCACGACTCCTGCTACATCGGCCGTTGGAACAGTGTTTATGACGCGCCGCGGACGATCCTCGAGCGCGCGACCCAGGGCAAGGGGAGCTTCCGCGAGCTCGGCCGCAACCGCGAGCACGGCTTCTGCTGCGGCGCCGGCGGCGGGCGGATGTGGATGGAGGAGGAGCCCGAGAAGCGGGTCAACATCAACCGCGCGAAGGAGGTCGCCGAGAGCGGCGCCAACGCGATCGCGGTCGCCTGCCCCTTCTGCAACACGATGGTCTCCGACGGCCTCAAGGCGCTCGGCAAGGACGAGGCGATCGAGGTGATGGACATCGCCCAGGTCGTCGCCTCGGCGCTGCCGAAGGAGAGCGCTGCCGCCGGCGCGGAGGCCCAGGCGTGAGCGGGCCGGTCGAGGCGGCGATCACCGCCAAGCTCGCGGCCCTCGACCCCGCCCACCTCGAGGTCATCAACCAGAGCCACCAGCACAGCGTCGCCCCCGGCTCGGAGACCCACTTCAAGGTGGTGATCGTCGCCGAGGGCTTCGCTGGCGAGATGCTCGTCGCCCGCCACCGCCGGGTCCACGCGCTCCTCGCCGACGAGCTCGCGGGCGGGGTGCATGCCCTCTCGATCGAGGCGCTGACGCCCGCGCAGTGGGAGGCCCGGGGCGGCGCGATCCGGCCCTCCCCGCCCTGCCTCGGCGGCTCCAAGGCCGGCTAGCGCGGGGCCGACCCGGCGGTGATGAGCGAGGGCGCGGGCGACCGCGCCCTCTTCGTTTGCCGTGCGTCTCGCTCACATGTCCGATGGGACATGGGCGACGAGCGTCGAGCTCAGATCCCGTTGTCGCCGGACCAGCCCTCGTCGCAGATCATGTCGCCGCTGACCGAGGAGTCGCGGAGACAATTGAAGCGCTCGGCGTCATCGGCGATGCCGAGGCAGGCGTCGTAGGTGGCGGCCGGCGCGAGATCGCCGAGGCGCGCGGCGTCGACGTTGAAGCTGAGATCCGCGAAGCCCCAGCCCCGGTGGATCGCCTGGCCGTCCTCCTTGATCAGGATGTAGCCCGAGTCGGTGAACTGGCCGCCGTTCTGCGACCAGCTCCAGCGGACGAGCCCAGGCGTGCGATCGCGGAGGGCCGTGAGGGCGCAGGTCAGCGCCTCGGGGCTGCCGAGCACCAGGGGATCGACGTCGCAGTAGCCCTCGCAGGAGCCGGTGACGATCGGACAGACCTGATCGCCGCAGAGCGGCAGGCTCGGCGAGGTGAGGCTGTGATCGGTCTCGACGATCACGCACTCGCAGCCGGGGAGCGCCGTGCCGTCGGTGTCGGTGCCCGTGCCGGTGTCGGTGTCGGTGCCGGTCCCGGTGGCGGTCCCGTCGGTCGCGGTCCCGCTGGTCGTCGAGTCGGTCGCGCTCGCCGCCCCGCTCGTCGACTCGGTCGCCGTGCCACCGCTACCGTCCGTACAGGCGGTGAGGCCCACCGCAGCGCTCAGGATCCAGAGAAAGCTCGCTCGCATGGCGACGAGTCTATCGCCGCCCCGCCCGCGAGGACGATCGCGGTCACCACACGATCGACGCGCGGCGTCGCTCGCTGGGGGCCCAGGACCACGCCGGCACGCGCTAGTACGCGACCGCCTTGCCGCCGTCGCGGGCGATGTCGGCGACCGCCCGGTAGCCGCCGGTCGCCGGATCGACCTCGACGCAGTTGGCGTGGCCGATCGAGCGCCAGAGCCAGCCGGCGCTGCCGAGCACCACGACCTCGTGACCGCGGGCGCGGAGCCCCTCGAGGAGCGCCTCGCCGGCCTCCGGCTCCGCCATGATCCGATCGGGGAGCCACTGATGGTGGAGGCGCGGGGCCTTGACCGCGACGTCGAGCGGCTGCTCGTAGTCGATCAGCGCGCGGACGATCTGGGTGACGGTGGTGGTGATCGTCGATCCCCCCGGGGTGCCGACAACCGCCCGCAGCGCGCCGTCCTTGACCAGGATCGTCGGCGTCATCGACGAGAGCATCCGCTTGCCCGGCTCGATCCGGTTGCGCTCCCCCTGGACCAGCCCGTAGGCGTTGGCGGTCCCCGGCTTGACCGCGAAGTCGTCCATCTCGTTGTTGAGGAGGATCCCGGTCCCGGGGATCACCACCTTGGCGCCGAAGGAGGTGTTGAGGGTGTAGGTGTTCGAGACCGCGTTGCCGGCGTCGTCGACCACCGAGAAGTGGGTGGTCTCCATCGACTCCGCCGGCAGCCCGGCCTCGACCTTCGACGAGGGGGTCGCGTGGGCGAGGTCGACGTCGGCGAGGCGCGCCCGCATGTACTCGTGGTCGAGGAGGCGCGCGAGCGGGACCTTGACGAAGTCGGGATCGCCGAGGAGGTAGTTGCGATCGACGTAGGCCCGACGCGCCGCCTCGACGTAGAGGTGGACCTCGTCGACGCTGTGCCAGGGGTAGCGCTTGATGTCGAGGATCTCCGAGGCCGCGAGGATCTGCCGCATCACCACGCCGCCGGCCGAGGGCGGGGGCATGGTGATCACCTGGTGGCCGCGGTACTCGAAGATCACCGGCTCGCGGGGGATCGCCTGGTACTCGGCGAGATCATCGGCGCTCCAGATCCCGCCGAGCCCACGGACCCCGGCCACCATCGTGTCGGCGAAGGGGCCGACGTAGAAGGCGCGCGGATCGCCGGCGACGATCTCGAGGGAGGCGGCGAGCTCGGGCTGCTTCCAGAGATCGCCGTCGACGAAGATCACGCCCCCCTGGCCGCGGTAGAGATCGGCCGTCGACGCGAAGCCGAGCTTCTCCATCTTCTCGACCGCCCCCTTGAGATCGTCGGCGTGGAAGGCGTCGAGGCGGTGCCCCTCGTTCGCCAGGCGGATCGCCGGCGCGACCAGCTCGGCCCAGGGGAGCGAGCCGTAGCGCTGGTGGGCGAGCGCGAGGCCGGCGACGGTCCCGGGGATCCCGGCGGCCTTGGCCCCGTCGAGGCTCCCGCGGGTCGTCTCCCCCTTGGCGTCGAGGTACATGTCGCGGCTGGCGGCCTTGGGCGCCCGCTCGCGGTAGTCGATGGCCGCGACCCGACCGTCGGCCATCCGGACCACCATGAAGCCGCCGCCGCCGAGGTTGCCGGCGGACGGATGGGTGACGGCGAGGGCGAAGGCGACGGCGATCGCCGCGTCGACCGCGTTGCCGCCCTTCTTGAGGATCTCGACGCCGATCTCGCTGGCGTTCGCCTCGGCGCTGGCGACCGCCCCGTGGATCCCGACCGCGGTCGCCGCGTCGTTCGGGTCGCGGGCCGGAAGACTCCGCTTCGCCGAGGGGGAGGAGATCTCGGCCGTCTGGGCCCCGACCCCGGCCGTGTCTGCAGGTGCGTCGCTCCCCCGCCCGCCGGGCCCGCGGCAGCCGAGCGACGCGGCGAGGGCCAGAGAGCTCAGCGAGAGTGCAAGATGACGCCACACCGGGAGCGAAGGCATGGACGCGAGCCTACACCGCGGCTCGCGGAGGCTCGGCGAACAATCGTGATCATCGCCGCGAGTTTCGCCTTGACATGCCTCCGGGCCTGCAGCATCCTCTCGCGCACCCAAGGCCCCGGCGGTCTTGGCTCCCTTGGTCGGGGATCGTCTAATGGTAGGACTGCGGATTCTGGTTCCGCCTATCAAGGTTCGAATCCTTGTCCCCGAACCAATCCTCCGCTACCTTCCACGACAACAACCAGAAGCGTATGGCCCCATGGTCTAGCGGTCAGGACGTTGGCCTCTCACGCCGAAATCCCGGGTTCGATTCCCGGTGGGGTCATGCACCAGCCCCCTCGCACTTGCGAGGGGGCTTTTTTTTGCCCTTGAAGCGGTGATCCGACGCAGCGGCCGGTCCGCTTCGCCGACGCTCGGCGGAGGCGATCTCCTGACGTGCCCTCGAGGCTCCGTGACGCCGCCCGCCTGCGAGGCTCAGAGCGTGGTGCACGCTTCGCTGCGGCGATCGGCTCCAGCATGGAGGCGATCTCCGCGAGGCATCGCCCGCGCACCCGCAGCGGACACGGCGGCCAAAAAAGTCGAGCCGCAGCACCCGCCCTTCACGGGTGCTGCGGCATCAGGTGCTCGTCACGGAGTGCGGAGGAGGCGAGGTGCTGCTGACCCCCCCGAAGCCGATCACTCCGAGGGCGCGCGGGCCAGCGGGGCTCCCCGAGCCATGCACGACCTTTTAGACACCGGACCCTCCGCGAGTTACGATCCCCTGCGAGAGCTTTTTTCGGGGCATTTTCGCGCCGAGCGCCTCCGGTGCTAGGCTCTCGGCGCGCGAGGTTGATGACGTCGGCGGGAAACAGGGGGAAGGCGCGGGAAGTGGACGCATCGACCGAGCGGATCGACGCGGTCGAGATCGGCGTCGATCCCGGGGAGATCGCTCCGCTCCTCTTCTCCCCCGCCACCCGCTGGTCACCGCTGGTGATCTCCTTCCCGCATGTCGGCCTGGGCTGGCCCGAGAGCTTCGCTCGTCCCGCCCCTCAGGTGCACTTCGGGCGGAACGCCGACTACGAGGTCCACCGCCTCTACCGCGGCGCCGACGAAGCCGGCGCGGCCAGCCTCCGCGCGATCTACAGCCGCCTCCTGGTCGACTTGAACCGGGCCGACGACGACGTCAGCCCGAACCTCGTCCCGGATCACCCCGCCCCTCGACCGCGCCCCGCGCTGCCCCCTCTCTTCGGCCCCGGCACTCGGATCCCGAACCGAGGCGTCCTCTGGGACACGGCGGTCGGCAACATCCCGATCCTCAGCGGCCCGATCGCCTACGCCGAGCTCGAGCTCCGGCTGCGGCGCTACTACGCGCCCTACTACCGCGCGCTCGCTCTCCTCCTCGAGCGCCGCCGCGCGCGCTTCGGCTACGCGATCCTTCTCGAGGCCCACAGCATGCCGAGCTCGGTGCCGGGCGACCTGATCCTCGGGACCCTCGAGGGCGGCTCGTGCAGCCCCGAGATCGAGGCCCTCGCCCTCTCGGCCCTGTCCCGGCGCGGACCGGCGGAGCTCGCGGTCCGGCTCAACGACCCGTACCGCGGCGGGAACCTCGTCCGGACCTTTGGTAGACCGGAAGAAGGGATCCATGCGTTGCAGGTCGAGGTGAATCGCGCGCTCTATATGGACGAGGCCACCCTCCAGGTGTGGGCCCCGTCCGCCGACGCGGCCCAGCCCGCCGAGCCGGCGCGATCGCACGCGCGCTTGCTCACAAGGCGTCAGCAGCGCTTGAGCGCCCTCCGCGATCGGCTCAGCGACCTCGTTCGCGCCCTCGCGTCCACGACCTCCCTTCCAGACGAGCGTCAGGCCGCCCTCACCGCCGCCGCTCATTCTTCATCAAACCCACCTGTGTCAGCATCATCTGTGCCATCCTGCGGCGACTCCCTTGTGCAGCGCGGGGCTGCGGGGATAAAATGCCGCTAGATCACACTCGGCCCCTCGAAGAAAAGGAACCGTGGCAGTGAGTAATCAACGCGAAAACGCCGATGCGTTCGACGATCTGCTCGGGCAGCTGGTCGACGAGCTTGCGATGACTCCAACCATGGAGCCCGAGCCCGAGCCCGAGCCCGAGCCCGAGCCCCCGCCGCCTCCGGTCATCGTTCAGAGCCCGGAATACGCGGCGGACATGATGCCGCCCCAGAAGAGCAACACCGCCGCCTTGGCGATCGGTGGTGGCATCGCGGTCGCCGGTCTGGCGATCGCCGCCGTGCTCCTCTTCGGCAAGGAAGAGCCGCCGCCGCCTCCGCCTGAGACCAAGGCCGCGGCGACGCAGCCGGCCGCTCCGGTTCAGCCGCAACCTGCTCAGCCCGCGCAGCCGGCCCAGCCGGCGGTCGCCGGGACGCCGGCTGCGGGGACGCCGGGCGCTCCGGGCGATCCGAACGCCGCGGCTGGGGCCGCGACTGCCGGGACGCCGGGCGATCCGAACGCCGCCGGTGCGACCGCGGGTACGCCCGACGCTGCGGCGGCTGACGCCGCGGCTGCGGCCGCCGCCGAGGAAGAGAAGAAGAAGGCGGCGACCAAGAAGAAGACCAAGAAGAGCGGCGGCGGCGGCACCAGCACTGGCACCAGCAAGGGCAGCAAGAGCTCGCCCGGCGGTGGCAAGGGCACGCCCAAGTCCGTCGACCCCTTCGGCTGATCGACCCTTCACCTCGAGTCCAACCGCGCCCACGAGTACTCCCATGAGCATCTTCCGCACCGCTCTCTCGCTCGCGCTCTGCGCCTCGCTCGCTCAACCCACCGTCGCCCTCGCGGCCGTCTTCGACGATCCCTGCGAGGGTGGCACCCCGGCGGCCGATCTCCCAGACACGGCGAACCTCTCCTCCGAGGAGAAGCTGAACTGGGCGAAGAAGCTCTACGGCGAGGCCAAGGGCTTCCACGACTCCGGCAACTACTTCTGCTCGGTCATCAAGTACGAGCAGGCGTACACCTTCGCCCCCGACAAGCACCTCTTCGCCTACAACCTCGGCGTCGACGCTTGGGAGCTCAAGGACTGCGCCCGCGTCAAGCACTACATGCAGCTCTTCATGGTCAACGATGAGAGCAACGCGGATCTCCGGAAGGACGCCAAGCGGATCCTTAATGAGGCGGAGAACAGCGCGGAGTGTGTGACCAACGCGGGGGCCGCCGGCTCTTCGGGTCCGACCGACACCGGCTCGAGCGGCGCGCCGATCGAGGACACCGAGGAGGCACCTGGCCTCGAGGGCACCTCGCGCGGCGGCAGCGAGAGCGGCGGTGGCGGCGGCGGCGAGGACAAGCCGAAGAAGTCGGTCTCGGGCATGCTCATCGGCGGGGTCGTCCTCTCGGTGATCGGCCTCGGTGTGGCCGGCGGCGGCGTCGCCCTCGCGCTCAGCAGCAAGAAGAAGGGCGACGAGATCAAGGACGCGGGCTCGACCGCCAACATGACGGGCTTCGCCCAGGGCTACTACGACGCGAGCCTCGAGAAGAGCGCCAAGACCCTCGGCCTCGTCGGCCCGGTCCTGATCGGCGCGGGCGGTGCCCTCCTCGTCGGCGGCATCGTCATGGTCGTGATGGATCGCGGCAACAAGAAGAAGGGCAAGGGCGCCTACGCCAATCAGCGCTCCTTCCAGCTCGCGGGCGCCGGCGTGTCGCCGCTTCGCGAGGGCGGCGGCGCGGCGTCGATGACCTTCCGCTTCTAGGCCCCGCATGCGAAGCGGCGCTCCCCGGCGCGGTGATGAACGCGCGCTACTCCGGGAGCGCCGTTCTCGCGAGCGCGTCCTGATCCCCGTCGAGTCGAGCGCCTCCTTCGCCCTCGCCTACCCCAGCCCCTACCGGGCGGGGATGTCCAGCCTGGGCTTCCAGTCGATCTACCGCCAGCTCAACGCCGCGGGGATCGGCACCCACCGGGCCTTCCTCCCCGACGCCTGGGAGCCGCTCGCGCTCCGCTGGCCGCAGGAACGCCGGCCGATCCTCACCTACGAGGCCGAGCGCCCGCTCTCCAGCTATCCGGTGATCGGCCTCTCGATCGCCTACGAGCTCGAGATCGCCGGCGTGATCCGCCTGCTCGAAGGGTCAGGTATCCCGCTCCTCGCGTCCGCCCGCGGTCCTCGAGATCCGATCATCGTCGGCGGCGGCCCCCTCACCTTCTCCAACCCGAACGCGGCCCTCCCCTTCGTCGACCTCCTCCTCGTCGGCGAGGCCGAGGAGCGCCTCCCTCAGGTGCTCGATCGCCTCGGCGGCGCCGGTGATCGCCGCCAGCGGATCGAGGCCGCCGCCGAGCTCGAGGGCGTGATCGTCGGCGAGATCGATCCCGGCCGCTGGGAGCCGCTCCCGGAGCCGCTCCGCGCCCCGAAGGAGCTCCTCCCCGCGGCCTCCGCGATCCTCAGCCCCGACACCGAGCTCGCCGACATGTTCCTGGTCGAGCCCGAGCGCGGCTGCTCGCGCCGCTGCACCTTCTGTGTGATGCGCGGGGGGACGAGCGCCGGCGGAATGCGGATCCTCCCCAAGGAGCGGCCGCTCGCGCTGATCCCCGAGGAGGCGAAGCGCGTCGGCCTGGTCGGCGCGGCCGTCACCGATCTCCCGCACCTCGAGGAGCTGGTCGCCGACCTCGTCGACTCCGGGCGCGGCGTCGCGATCTCCAGCCTCCGCGCCGATCGCCTCACGCCCCGCTTCCTCCGCGACCTCCAGCGCGGCGGCTACCGGACGATCACCGTCGCGTCGGACGGGATCAGCGAGCGCATGCGCCTCGCCCTCGACCGCAAGATCCACGAGGAGGACCTGCTCCGGGCGGCGACGCTGATCCGCGAGCACGGCTTCCACAAGATGAAGATCTACGAGATGATCGGCGCCCCGGGAGAGACCGACGCCGACGTCGATGAGCTGATCCGCTTCGCCCGCGAGATCGCCGGGATCCAGCGGCTCACGCTGACCTTCTCGACCTTCGTCGCCAAGCGCAACACGCCCCTCGACGGCCAGCCCTTCCTCGGCGTCAAGGAGGCCGAGGAGCGCCTCCGGCGGATCCGCGAGGGCCTCGCCGGCAAGGTCGAGCTCCGGCCGCAGTCGCCGCGCTGGGCCCACATCGAGTACCTCCTCGCGCTCTGGGGCCCCGAGGCCGGGCACGCGGCGATCCAGGCGGTCCACGCCGGCGGTCGCTACGCGGACTGGGTGCGGGCGTTCGCCGAGACGCCGCATGAGCCGCGAGCGCTCCGCCACGGCGACGAGGCGACCTGGGCGCGTCGACGGGGCAAGGCCGCCGAGCGCCGACAACTCCCGGTGATCGCCGACGCCTAGGCGAAGGCCCGGGACGCTCCGCGAGGGCGCCGACAACGCCGGCCGCCGGTCCGGTGCCGAGGCCCCCGAGCCGAAGGAAGAGCCGCCCCCCGTCGCGCGTAGGTCGCTTCGAAGCCCGCTTCGCCGGTGCTAGGTTGGTGCCCCGTGTCGCTCGCCCCCGCCCTCGCCGTCCTCACCGCAGCCAGCGCCCTCGGCAACCTCGAGCCCGTCGGTGAGGACGCGGCGGCGATCCACATCGAGGCCACCGACGTCCACTACATCGAGACTCGCTGGACCGAGACCGTGATCCGCGGGCGCCCCTGGGTCCCCCACCGCCGCCTGGCGACCCTCGCCAAGGGCACCCGCCTGGTGGTCCGCGGGGTCGTCGAGAGCCGCGACAAGGCGGGCTGCGAGGGCAAGCCCTGGTACGCGGTCTACCCCTTCGGCTTCGTCTGCTCGCGCGAGGTCCGGCCGAGCAAGAGCCCGCCCTCGACCGCCGCCGCGCTCACCCTCACCGACGATCGCACGCTCCCCTTCGACTACGTCCTGGTCCGCGAGAGCGGGACGCCGATGTACCGCAGCGACGCCGAGGCGATCGCCGGCACCCCCCACCGCCTCCTCGCCGACGGCATGAGCCTGGCCGCCGGCCGCACCCGCGAGGTCGGCGGCGTCCTCTACCTCGAGACCGCCGACGGCATGCTGATCCCCAAGGACAAGCTCGGCTGGATGGGCAAGGGCTCGGCCTGGGAGGGCGTGACGATCGACGAGGAGGTCGCGGTCGGCCCCGCCTTCGCCTGGACGAGCCGCGACAAGACGCCGGTCTTCGCCGAGGCGTCGGCCACAGGCGAGCCGATCGAGCGCCTCCCCAAGCGCCAGCGCCTCCAGCTCAGCGGCGACGCCGTGACCACCGACGCGGGCCGCTTCTGGCCGGTCGGCGAGGGCCGCTGGGTCGAGGACGACAAGGTCAACGCGGTCGTCTTCATCGATCCGCCGGCCGGCGTCCTCCAGCCCCAGCAGCTCGCCCGCGGCAACGATCAATGGATCGACGTCGATCTCGGCGAGCAGGTGCTGGTCGCCTACCGCGGCCACCAGCCGGTCTTCGCGACGATGGTCTCGAGCGGCAAGGGCTCGCCGACCCCCCGCGGCAACTACCCGATCTGGGCCAAGGTCGCGAGCATGACCATGGGCAACCAGGACTACGAGGACAAGCCCTACATGGTCGAGCACGTCCCCTGGGTGCTCCTCTTTCAGGGCCACAACGCGCTCCATGGCGCCTACTGGCATGACCGCTTCGGTCAGCGCCGGAGCCACGGCTGCGTTAACCTCGCGCCGAAGGACGCCCGCTGGATCTTCGAGTGGGTCGCGCCGACCCTCCCCGAGGGTTGGACCGGCTACCTCCCCGGCGACCTCGCCGGCTCCGTGGTCGTCCACGTCCGCGACACCAGCCTGCCGACCAACGAGGCGTTCATCCAGGAGCGGCCGATCGGCCCCCCGGATCCCGAGGAGGAGAAGCGCAAGAAGGAGGACGCGGAGGCCCGCCGGGCCGAGTCCCGCGCCGCCGAGGCCGATCCCTCCGCCGCGGTCGCGGCCCACGCCCCCGATCCGGGCTCGCCGATCGATCCCGAGGTCAACCTCCCGGATTGAGCCGGTCCAGGGCCGATCTCCCGGATCTTGTCGGCGCCGGGGCGCGCGCGTACCCTCCCGCCATGCCGCGTCCTGCCCGCCCGCTCCGCGCCCTCCTGACCGCGATCATCCTCCTCTCGAGCGGGCCGCTCGTCGGCTGCGCCTCCGGGCCCAAGCTCGAGAAGATCGAGGCGCCCGCCGAGGGGATCCGCCTGCGCTACGACCTCTCCCCCGGGCAGACCTACAGCGGCTCGGTCTCCCACAACGAGACCGTCCGCGACGCCCGCTCGGGGATGAGCCAGAACCGCTCGCTCTCCTTCGACGTGAGCCTGGTGGTCGCCGGCCCCGCCCCCGATCGCGGCGGCCACAAGATCGTCGCCCGCTTCAGCAACGTGAACCTCTCGTGGAAGCTCCCGCCGGGCCTCCCCTTCAGCCTCAGCGACTTCACCAACTCGGCGAAGGCGGCGATCCAGGGGATGGAGGTCGACATCTTCGTCGGCGACGACGGCAAGATCCACCACATCCCCTCGGTCCCCGAGGGCGCCGGCCCCGAGCTCGGGATGGTGATCAAGAAGGTCCTCGAGGCCCTCGAGACCGCCTTCCTCACCGTCCCCGATCGCCCGCTCAAGATCGGCGAGACCTGGACCGACGAGAAGAAGCGGGGCCGCGAGGGCAAGCTCGGGCTCTTCGTCCGCGGGTCGGTGACCACCAAGGTCGACGGCTACTACCGGAACGAGCAGGGCGAGGAGATCGCGCGCCTCCAGATCAACGAGAACGAGACCGCGGTGACGACGACCAAGGATGGGAGCCACGAGACCAAGAAGGAGGGCAAGGTGACCTCCGACTTCTCGACCAGCGGCTCCTACCTGGTCCAGACGATCGGCGAGCTCAACGAGTACGACCCCGGCGAGGCGACGACCATCACCAAGCTCAAGGTCACCTGGACGAAGGGCCAGCGGGCGGGCGTCGTCCAGAGCGAGACCCAGTCGGTCGACGATCCCTGCAGCCCGGACTACGTCGGCTCCGAGGAGTGCAACGCCGGCGGCGAGACCCAGTCGGTCACCGATCCCTGTGACCCCGACTACGTCGGCTCCGAGGAGTGCACGCCCGCCGGCGAGGGCGGCGAAGCGGCAGCGGCCGGCGACGCCGGCTAGGGCGATCGCGGCGCGCGCGTGCGCCCGACGTCGACGTTGCCTGGCGCAAGAGCCAGCTCACGCCCTCGCGCCCTGGGGTCGCCGAGCCTCAGCCATCGTCGCTCGCGTGAGCGCATGCGAGAGCGTGTCCTCCGAGCAACACTCGAGGCGAAGGAGATCTCGACCGCGCACGATCGCGGCGAAGATCTGGCGCAAGAGGCAGCCGCCCCCACGCTCCGTCACCTGTGTCCGAAGCGCCACACCGGCGCGCGAGCCCGCTAGCGCCGCGGGACCCGCTTCGAGATCCCGCACATGACCTCGTAGGGGATCTCGAGCGCCCACTCGGCGAGCTCGTAGACGCTGATCTGATCCCGCCCCTGGGCGCCCATCAGCGTCACCCGCTCGCCCTCGCGGACATCCGGGAGATCGGTCACGTCGATCATCGACACGTCCATCGTGATGTTGCCGACGACCCGGCAGCGATGGCCACGGACCAGCACCTCGGCCTGCCCACTCATCCGCCGGGGGTAGCCGTCGGCGTAGCCGCAGGGGACGATCCCGAGGCGCGAGCGCCGACGCAGCTCCTCGCGGTGGCCGTAGGAGACCCGCGTCCCCGCCGGCAGCTCGCGGATCCCGAGGATCCGCGAGTGGACGCTCATCGCCATCCGGAGCTCCTCGATCTCGACCGCCCGGCTCGAGGCCGCGCCGTAGAGGGCGATCCCCGGGCGCACCATGTCGAAGTGGGCCTGCGGGAGGCGGACGATCCCGGCGCTGTTGCAGACGTGACGCATCTGCGGGTGGAGGCCGCGAGCCGCGAGGGTGCCGAGGGCCTCGCGGAAGATCTCGAGCTGCACCGGGCTCACCGGATCGTCGGGCTCGTCGGCGCACGCGAGGTGGGTCATCACCCCCTCGAGGCGGAGAAGCGCCCCGTCCTCGCCCTCGAGCCAGTCCATCAGATCGGGGAGCTCGTCGGCGAGGAGCCCGAGGCGCGACATCCCGGTGTCGACCTTGAGGTGGACCGCGACCGGGTGGGCGCCGCTCCGCCGAACCGCGGCCGCGAGGCGCTGGAGGTGCTCGCGGGCCCAGACCACCGGGGTCAGGCCGCGGTGGACGATCACGTCCTCGGAGCCCGGATGGGCGCCGCCGAGGACCAGCACCGGCGCCGTGATCCCGCCCTGGCGGAGGGCGACGCCCTCCTCGACCAGCGAGACCGCGAGCCCCCAGGCGCCGGCGTCGACGAAGGCCCGGGCGGCGTCGATCGCCCCGTGGCCGTAGCCGTCGGCCTTGACCACCGCGAGCACCCGGGTGCGCGCGCCGACCCGGCGGCGGACGACCTCGAGGTTGTGGATCAGCGCCTGGCTGTCGATGTGGGCGTAGGTCGGCCGGACCGTGATGTTCGGGGCGCGGCGCCGATCGTCGCGGCGGCGCTCCGGACCGCTGTAGCTCATCGGCGGGACGATATCACGGCGGCGCGGGCTCCCGAGATCCATGACCCCGCAACGCCGAGCGCCGGCCCGCCGATTCCCGGCGGCCGGCGCCCTGCTCGCGGCCTTGACGATCGATCGCCCGGCGGCGATCAGATGTACTGGCTGATCAGATCGTCGTTGAGGATCATCCGCCGACCGCTCGCGGTCACCAGCCCGCTCCGGGCCATCGCCGAGAGGGTGCGCGAGACGGTCTCGCGGCAGGAGCCGACCATCCGCGCGAGCTCCGACTGGGTCGGCACCGGCGCGAGGATCCAGCCGTCATCGGCGCTGACCCGCCGACCCTGGCGCTTGGCGAGGCGGGCGAGGGTCCGGCGGAGGCGCTCCTCGACGTCGCAGAGGGCGAGGCCGCTGGCGACCGACTCGATCTCGCGGAGCTTGTCGTGCTGCAGGCGCATCAGGCGGATCAGGGTCTCGGGATCGCGGCGGAGGTGCTCGGCCAGGACGTCGGCCGGGACCCGGAGGAGCTCGCAATGGACCGCCGCGAGCGCCGAGGTCGACATCGGCCCGCCGCCGAAGGCCGCGACCTCGCCGAAGATGTCGCCGGGGCCGAGCGCCGAGAGGATCAGGTCACGCCCGCCGTCAGCCACCCGCACCAGGTTCACGCGGCCGCGGAGGACGACGTAGAGCCCGTCCGACGGCTGCCCCTCGCTCAGGAGGGCGGTCCCGCTGGGCTTGCGGATCCGCGTCGAGGCCCGCGCGAGCTGGTCGATCTCGGGCGGACGGGCCGCGACGAAGGGCTCGACACAGGAGAGGATCTCCGCGGTCTCCATGCGCTCGAGGGGGATGGTGGGGCGACGGGTATCAGAGGAGTCCATGCCCGCCTACACAAGCACGAGGCGTGCCAACTTTCCGAGTGTGGCTGAGATCACCAAATCGCCTGAAATTATTGAATTTATGGCGAAGTTCGCCCCAAAACGCGCTTCTAGGGCGCTGTTGCACAATCACCACACCTGGGCCCGATCGGCAACGGTGTGATCCATGCTTCACACGCGGCGATGGCGCAAAGCCCCGTGGCCGGTCGCGCGCCGCCTTTCACGGGGGGTTGCGAGCGTGTACCTTCCGCCCGTGCCCACGATCGTGCTCAACGGCGAGCCCACCCCGATCCCCGAGGGGGAGAGCGTGGCCGGGCTCCTGGCCCACCTGGGCCTCGATCCCCGCCAGGTCGCGGTCGAGCGAAACCGCGAGATCGTCCCCCGCGCCGAGTACCCCGAGGCCACCCTGGCCGAGGGCGACCACCTCGAGATCGTCACCTTCGTGGGCGGAGGCTGATCGTGCAGAGCGAAGTCGACCCCTGGACCCTCGCCGGCCGGAGCCTGCGCTCCCGCCTCATCGTCGGCACCGGCAAGTACAAGGACGCCGCCGAGACCAAGGCCGCCCTCGCGGCCAGCGGCGCCGAGATCGTCACCGTCGCGCTCCGCCGGGTGGACCTCAAGGTCCGCGACAACCTCCTGAGCTGGATCGACCGCGACCGCTACACCCTCCTGCCGAACACCGCGGGCTGCTACAGCGCCGACGAGGCGGTCCGCACCCTCCGCCTCGCCCGTGAGCTCGGGATCGCCGACATCGTCAAGCTCGAGGTGATCGGCGACCCCAAGACCCTCTTCCCGGACAACGAGGAGACCCTCAAGGCCGCGAAGATCCTCCTCGATGAGGGCTTCACCGTGCTCCCCTACTGCACCGACGATCCGGTGGTCTGCCGCAAGCTCGAGGCGATGGGCTGCGCGGCCGTGATGCCCCTGGCGGCGCCGATCGGCAGCGGCCTCGGGATCCGCAACCGCCACAACATCCGCCTCATCATCGAGGCGGCGAAGATCCCGGTGATCGTCGACGCCGGGGTCGGCACGGCCAGCGACGCGACCGTGGCGATGGAGCTCGGCTGCGACGCGGTGCTGATGAACACGGCGATCGCCCAGGCCGACGATCCGGTGCTGATGGCCGAGGCGATGCGCCTCGGGATCATCGCCGGGCGGATGGCCTACCGCGCCGGGCGGATGCCGATCCGCGCCTACGCGAACGCCTCGAGCCCGACCGCCGGGCTCATCGAGTAGCGCGGGGCGCTTGGGCATGCGCCCTCCCCCGCCCTTTCGTCTCCTGGCGATCACGCCGCCCTCGGGGGCGGTCGATCTCGAGGTCGTCGATCGCTGGGTGGCGGCCGGGGCCGCGACCGCGGCGGTCGGGCTCGCGGTCCTCCTCCGCGAGCCGGGGGCTCGGCTGGCCGCGCTCGTCGATCCGCGCGGGCGCCTCGGACCCCTCGCTGCTCGGTGCAGGGAGCGCGGGATCGGCCTCCTCGTGTCGCTCGGGGCCGACGAGCTCCCGGCGATCGCCGAGGCCGCGGGCGCCCACGGCCTGGTCGGCGCCCAGCTCCGCGGCGATCCCTCGCTCGCGCAGCTCACGGACCTCGCCGCGCGCGCGCCCGGGCTGATCCGCGGGCGCTCGTGCCATGGCGCGCCGCAAACGGGCGACGCGCTCGTCGACTACACCTGCCTCGCGCCGATCTTCCCGCCGCAGACCTCGCAGCGCGGCGTCGACAAGATCGCCGTCGGTCTCGATCCGCTGCTCGCCTGGCGGGCGGCGGGCGCCCGGATCTTCGCCCTCGGCGGGATCACGCCGGCGCGCGCCGGGGCCTCGGTCGCCGCCGGGGCCTTTGGGATCGCCGGGATCGGCCTCTTCTTTGGTGATCCCCGGCGGGTTGAGGAAGATGTTGCGACCGTGGCCTCGGCCCTCGCCCGGTCCCCCGACGATGTTCGGCCTCTTCCGCGATGATGACGAGTACGACGCGCCTCGTCGCCCCGACCGCTCGCTCTCGACCCGCCTCGCGTGGCTCGTGCTGGTCGTCGGCGCCGCGGTGATCGTCCTCCGCGCGAGCCTGGCGACGGTCCTCGAGATCCACGGCGACGGGATGGCGCCGACCCTCCTCGACGGCGATCGCGTCCTCCTGATCCGCGGCGCCTGGGGGCTCGGCGCCGGCGACCTCGTGATCTACGAGCCGACCCCGCCGCCGCCGCCCCCGGAGATCGTCACGGTCGACAAGGAGCCGAGCGCGCGCGGGAGCGACGACCCCGGCGCGACCGCCCACGACGTCGAGCGTCGGCGCGAGGATCCGCTCCGCAACACCGCGGTGATCGACGTCGACGACCTCGGCCTCGACAAGGAGTGGAGCAAGGTCCAGCGCCGAAGCGGCGTCGACAAGGAGCTCCCGCCGGCGCCCTCGAGCTTCCGCGTCGGTCGGATCCTCGCCCGCCCCGGCGACACCGTGACCTTCCGCAGCGACGGACGCACCGGCCTGGCGATCAACGGCGCGCCGATCGAGCACAAGGCGGCCGGGATGATCGATCTCGTGGTCCGCGGCCGCCCCGATCCGTCGGAGAGCTCCGCCGCCCTCGACAGCCCGCGCTCGCGGGGCTCCGCCTACGAGATGGTCGGCGGCCGCCGCTTCCGCGTCCTCGCCACCCCGGGGGTCGGCGAGCGCTGGCCGGCGATGCGCCTGCCGAGCGACCCCGGCCCGGTCGAGATCGTCGCCGAGGGCTACCTGATCCTCGCCGACAACCGCGACGACGGCGCCTGCTGCGACTCCCGCGCGCTCGGTTTCATCCCCGCCGAGCAGATCCGCGGCGAGATCGTCGCCCGCCTCGGCGGCTCCGCCCAGGTCCCCGAGGACCTCGATCCGCGCTCCCGCGGGCTCCTCTGGCGGCCCTGAGGGCCCGCTTCCTGCGAACCAAGAGAAGACGGCTCCGGGGAGGACCTCGGAGCCGTCTTGATAGCCGCTTTGCGGACTCGAACCGCAGACCTGCTGATTACGAATCAGCTGCTCTACCAACTGAGCTAAAGCGGCAGGGGCGGGGATATGTACGTCAGCGATCCGCGAGCGTCAAGCCCCCTGGAAATACGGGCATTTGGGCGCTCTGGAGGTCCGCGCAGACGAGCGCGAGCGCCGGCGCCCTCCTCGAGCGAGGCGACCGCCCCCTCCCGCCGCGCGGGGAGGACGGTCGCCCCTGCACCTCACGCAACCCTAGTGGGTCTGCGTCGAGTCGTAGTTCGGCCCGTCGTCGACCGGCCGCTTGTTCTGGTCGTGCGGGACGCCGACCTTGACCACGCCGCTGCAGCTCCCGCCGCCGGGATCGGTGGCGGTGAAGCCGATGTGGTAGACGCGGCCGTTGCCCGGCACGCTCGGGGTGCCGACGCGCTCGGCCCGGACCTCGGCGGTCGCGGTGCCGACGCCCTTGCCGTCGGGGACGAACTTGCCGTCGCCGGTGGTGTCGACCGGCTCGTCCTGCTTGATGCTGGTGATCTTGATCGTCACGTTCCCGCCCTCGGGATCGGTGACCCCATTGACCGTGACCGGCACGAACTTGTGGTTCGGCGGCCAGATCTCGGCGACGCTCGGCGCCGCCTTCGAGCAGTCGGGCGGCTCGTTGGCGACCTGGACCGTGAGATCGTAGAGGATCGGGCTGACGCCGCCGGCGGAGCGCTGGAAGGCGGTCGTCACCTTGAGGAAGCGGCCGTTGGCCACCCCGAGGTCGACGCCGTTCTGGGCGGCCTCGGCCGCGCCGAAGTTGACCCCGTCGTTGCTCGACGCCGCCCACACCTTGATGAAGCCGTCGCCGACGATCTTCGCGTTCCACGAGACCTTGCCCCACTCGGTGCCCGACTTGGTGCTGTCGTGGACGACGATCCAGTTGCCGTTCTTGGGCGCGCCCTGGAGGGTCGAGCCGGTCATGTCGCTGTAGTTGTAGAGGAGGCCGCCGAGGTCGACGGTGGTCAGGTCGACAGCGCCGACCTTGGTGCTCCCGTCGGAGCCGACCGGTCCGCCCTGCGGATCGATCCGCGAGGCCGTGCGCGAGTAGTAGTTGGTCGTCCAGATCTTGCCGCGGGCGTCGACCGCGACGCCGGTCGGGCCGTTGCCGACCGTGACGTTGCCGATGAAGGTGCCGTCCGGCTTGACGTGGCCGATCGTGTTCTGGTTCGAGAGGAGCGAGTGGGCGACCCACACGTGATCATCGGGGCCGACCACGCAGCCCTGGGCGGTGCTGCTCCCGTGCTGGTAGGTCCCGAGGAGGGTCCCGTCGGGCGCGAACTTGCGGATCTGGTTGTTGTAGAGCGACGTGTTCCAGACGTTGCCCTTCGAGTCGATGCAGAGGCCGTAGCTGTCGTGGGTGTACTTCTTGACGTTGGTGTTGTTGAGCGGCAGCGCGGTGTCCCAGCGCATCAGCGGCCGGGCCGACCAGATCACGCCGCGCTTGTCGATGAGGCCGCCGTAGCCGCCGTAGCCGACGGTCCCCTCCTGGCGGATGATCATCCCGGTGTCGCCGTCGATGAGATCGAAGTAGCGGCCGCCGGTGCCGCTCACCCAGACGTCGTTGTCGACGTTGACCGAGACGTGGCGGGTCCCCGACGAGCGCACCGAGGTGTAATGGATGATGCACTCGTCCTGGGCGGTCGCGGCCCCGCTCCCCGGCCAGTCGAGGACGTCGCCGAGGCCGGTCGAGGTGTCGATCCGGCCGTTGCCGTTGCGATCGACGCACTGGTGGTTCTCGACCAGGCCGATGTGGACGACGCTGTGGCCGTTGCGGTTGGTCGCCCAGACGTTGCCGCCCTTGTCGACCGTGGTCCGCGAGGGGTTGGTCGGCTGCCCCGCCGGCGCGCTCCGGTACTCGCCGAGGACCTTGCCGGTCTCGGTGTCGATCTTGACGATCGTCCCCTTGCTCGAGACCGCGACCCACATGAAGTTGAAGGGCGTGGTCGTGTCGTCGAGCTGGAGCTGGTCGGCGATCTTGTGGACCACGTTCGAGTAGGCGCCCTCGTCGAAGTCGGCGTTGAGGGTGTAGGTCCGCGACACCCCACCAATCGCCGACGCCCGCGGAGGCGGTGGGGCCCCCTCGACCACACCCTTGGGGTCGCGCTTCTTCGCCTTGAGCTTGCCCGGCGGCATCTTCTTCGACTCGTTCTTGTGGGCCTTCTCCGTCGCGTCCGGGTCGTCTGCCGGCGGCGGCGCCATCACCATCAGCGCGAGGCCGCCGCCCGCGTCGCTCACAGCGGGGCTGGGGGTCGCCGTCGTCACCTCTCCACATCCGATCGTCGCCAGCGCTACGCTGGCGATCGCTCCGAGAATTCGTGTCCGCATCGTCATCTCCTGTGGCTAGGAGACCACACCCCGAGCAGGTTCTGCGCAAGAGCAGAGAGTGCGACAAAACTTTGAGGACCGACCGAATTGCTTGCGCGAAGGATCAACGACGCGCGCCACGACGCGCGTCGTTGATCCTCCTCGATCCGCAGGACGCGGGATGAACGACGCTCACGCCCGCTGGGCGATCATCCGCCGCCGCAGCTCGAACGAGGCGTCGCTGCACCAGTAGCGGAGGAGGTCTGCAACCTCGTCCGAGCTCGCCACCAGATCCTCGCCCTCGAGGTAGGAGAGCGCGGGATCCTCCTGGCGGAGGACCTCGACGCCGAGCGCGAGGTCGCCGGTGACCAGCGACGCGACCCGGTTCGCCGCGTAGCGGTTGTCTCGCACCCAGGCGCCGAAGTCGATCGGCGGCGCCGAGGCGTAGGCGGCGGCGACGTCCTCGAAGGCCTTCCGGTCCTTGCGCGAGAGCACCTTGACGATCCGCCGGTTCAGCTCGTCGAGGGCGGCGCCGTCGGCGAGCGTCGATCCGAAGTTCGGGTTCGCCGTGCGGGCGGCGGCCGCGAGGATCAGCATCAGATCCTGCGGCTTGAACTTGGTGAGCGGGTGGAGGCCGCGGGCGACGTCGGCGAGCGCCCGCGCGAGGACGAAGATCTGTTGGGTCTCGTTGAGACGGAGCACCCCGGCGGGGACGATGAGCGCCGGCGCGGCCCCGAAGTCGAGGGCGATCCGGGTCCCCTGCGCGCGCACCATGTAGAGCTCGAAGTCGGGGATCGCGAAGATCTCGGCGATCCGATCGGCCAGGGTCCGCAGCGGGACGTTCGAGCGGCTGGTGATCTTGTCCTTCGCCGAGAGCCCGTAGACCGCGAGATCCATCGGGTAGAGGCGCGCGAGGCTGACGTCGATGATCGCCAGGAGGCGCTCGGCGATCGCCCCGTTGTCGCGGCGATCGACGAGCGCGCGGCAGGTGTCGGGGTGGAGCGAGCCCGGGGCCCCGACCGGCGGCCGCGGGACCGCGGCGTGCATCACCCGCGCCTCGTGCTCGCTCGCCGCGCCGAGGATCACCAGGGGCGCGAGCGCGAGCGTCGCCTCGACGCTCCGCTTGATCGAGGCGTAGGCGTCGTGGAGACCCCGCCAGGCGGCGATCGATCCCGGGGCGTTCTGGAGGAGGATCTGGAAGACCCGCACGGCCTCCGCCGGGCGCCCGACCGCGCGCAGCCGCCGACCGAGCTCGACGCGGAGGGTCTCGTTCTCCCCGGCGTTGGCGATCCCCTGCTCGAGGGTGTTGATCGCCCGATCGTTGTGGCCGAGTCGATCGCCCTGGACGCGCGCGATCTCGCGGTAGGTCGCGATCAGCGACGCGCCCTCGCTCTCCGCCTGGCGGAGGTGCTTGTGGAGCGACTCCTCGAAGATCTCCCAGTCGTCGGCAGAGCTGGCGATCTCCTCGTACTCCCGCGCGGCCGAGCCGCCCGGACCCTCGAGGATGATCGCGTTGAGGAGGACGTCGCGGGCCTGCTCGCGGCGGCCGAGCTTGAGCTCGACGTGGGCGAGGTGGATGATCGCGTCGATCCGGTCCTGCCGGCCGGTCGACACCCGGAGGAGCTGCCGCGCCCCCTCGGCGGCCGCCTGCACGTCGCCTGCGCGCGCGTGGTAGTCGGTGAGGAGGAGGAGGGTGTCGCGGTCGTCGGGCATCAGCGCGAGGACCTTGCCCATGCAGGCGCGCGCCCCCGTGAGATCGTCGAGGTGATCGGCGAGGACCATCGCCAGCCGGGTGTTGGCGGCGGCGACCGCCTGCGGATCGTCGCTGCGGGCGATCGCCTCGCGGTAGGCGGTCGCGGCCTCGCTCCACTGCCCCTGGCGACCGCAGAGGCCGCCGAGCGCGAGCTGGCTGGCGACGTGGGTCGGCCGATCGCGGAGCGAGCGGCGGAGGATCGCGATCCCGCCGCCGAGGTTGTCGAGGTAGTCCGCGTAGATCTCGGCGACCCGCAGCCAGAGCTCGGAGGCCCGATCCGGATCGCTCGCCGCCCCGGCGGCGAGGCCGAGGCGCTCGACCAGGAGCGTCGGCTGGTCGCCTGCGATGAGCATCTCGTCGAGGAGCTCGGCCGCCCGCACGTGATCCGGCCAGCGCTCGAGCGCCTCCTCGAGGGCCGCGATCGATCCCTCGGCGTCGTCGAGGCGCTGGAGGCGGAGCTCGGCGATCTCGGAGAGGAGCTCGGCCGCGACGCGACCGTCGCGCTCGATCGTCGCCAGGCGGCGGCGCGCGTCGACCTGCGCCCGCGGATCGTCGAGCGTCGACGAGACCCGGAGGACGCCGTAGATCGCGCCGAAGGACTCGCCGTCGTGCTCGATCGCCCGCTCGTAGGCGCCGAGGGCCTCGATGAGCTCGCCCCGCCGCTCGAAGCTCTCGCCGAGGCGGGTCTCGTGGGCGGCGAGGAGCGCGTCGTCGACCGCCGACGACGCGACCTGGGTGTCGACGATGCCGAGGACGTCGTCGTCGAAGGAGTCGAGCGCCAGGCGCTCGGTCGCCGCCAGCGCGTGGAAGTCGCTGGCGTCGAGCTCGAGGATCGCGGCGTAGGTCTCCTGGGCGGCCCCTGCCCCGCCGACGTTGTTGCCGAGCTGGATCCGCGCGAGCTCGCGGAGCGCGGCGATCTTGGCGTTGTCATCCCGCAGGATCTGGGCCTCGCGGGCGAAGACCCCGGCGAGCGACTTCCACGACGACTTCTCGCGGTAGAGCGGCTCGAGGGCGAAGAGCGCCGCGAGGTTCTGGGGATCGAGCTTGAGCACCGCCTCGTAGCTGCCGATCGCCTGATCGACCTGCGAGAGGTGCTCGCTCCACACCTCGCCGGCGCGGAGGAGCGCGGCGATCGCCAGCGAGCGGTCCTTCGCCGCCTGCGACTCGCGCGCGAGATCGTCGACGACGCCCGGCCAGGCGGCCTGGGCCTCGCGGACCCGCGAGAGGCCGTCGAGCGCCGGGCGGAAGTCGCTCTGGGCCTCGACCGCCCGCTGGTAGGCCGCGAGCGCGCCGTCGAGCGAGCCGAGGCGCTCCTCGTAGATCCGACCGACGCGGTAGGCCGTCGCCGCGCGGGCGCGCGCGTCGACCAGCCCGCGGAGCTCGATCTCCCAGACCTCGACGAGCTCGCGCCAGCGCTCGCCAGCGCTCAGGATCCGCGCGAGCGCCTCGAGCGAGGGGCCGTGCTTCGGGTCGATCTTGATCGCCCGGCGGTAGCACTCGATCGCCTGCTCGATCCGGCCGATCTTCTCCTCGGCGAGCTTGCCCATCGTGTGGAGGAGCGCGACCGAGGCCGGCCCGGCCGGGGTGATCGCCAGCTCCTGCTCGTAGGTCCGGAAGAGGTCCTCCCAGCGACCGAGGCGGAAGTAGAGGCGCCCCGCGCTCGCCAGCGCCGGCTGGTAGGAGGCGTCGAGCTCCAAGATCCGCCGGAGCCGAGCGAGCGCGCCCTCGCGATCGTCGAGGCGCTCGTCGAGGATCTCGGCGGCCCGATGGAGGAGGACGATCACCCGCGGCTGCTCGCGGGTCTTGCTCGCCTCGAGCTCGAGCGCCTCGACCAGCTCCTTGTGGCGGCCCGCGTCGTCCGCCGAGCGCTGCAACGCGTGGATCGCCCCGAGGTGATCCGGATCTATTTTAAGGATGCGCCGGTAGGTGTGCATCGCCTGGACCGGCTCGCGGAGGTTATCGATGTAGATGTCGCCGATCCTGAAGAGATAGGCGATCTTCACGGCCTTGTTCGGCGCCCCGTCGATCCCTCGCTCGTAGAGCTCGATCACCTCGTGGAAGCGGCCGGCGTCGGTGAGGAGCCGGATCAACGCCTTGAACGACGCCGCCAGGGTCGGATCGAGGGAGAGCGCCCGCGCGTGGTGCTCGATCGCCTTGCCGGCGTCGCCGAGGTTGACCTCGAAGATCTCGGCGACGCGCTGGTGCGCGGAGGCCTTTCGCAGGCTCTCCTTCACCGCCTCGGCCTCGGCGAGGTTCATCGCGATCAACGATCGCCAGGCCTCACGGCGCGTGTAGAGCTTGGCGAGCGCGCGGAGCCCAGGCAGGTAGGCGGGCTCCGCCGCGAGCGACGCCTCGTACCAGCGGATCGCCTTCTCCTCGTCGCCGAGGCTGAGCTCGTGGACCTCACCGAGGCGGAAGAGCAGCGAGATCCGCTCGTTCTTGCTCTCGACGAGCTCGACGAGGCGCTCGAGGGTCGCCGCCATCGCGTCGGGGCGGCCGGCCGCCCGATAGAACTCGACGAGCTCCTCGAGCGCGAGCCGGTTGGCCGGCACCTCGGCGACCGAGCGCTCGAGCGCGGCGATCGCCTGATCGCGGTTGCCGAGGCGCTCGCCTTGGAGGCGGGCTATCCGGTAGTGGGCCATCGCCCGGACGCTGCGATCCTCGGTCTGCTCGGCCTCTCGCTCGAGGACGTGGATCAGCTCGCGCCAGCGCGACTGCGCGTGGTGGAGGCGCTTGAGCGCCCCGTAGGCACCAGCGGCCCGGCGATCGAGGGAGAGCGCGGTCTCGTAGAGCTCGACCGCCGACTTGGTGTCGGCGAGGCGGCCCTCGAGGATGTGCGCGCGCCGGATGATCATCGCCGCGCGGTGCTGGGGATCGAGCTCGAGCGACGACGCGACCTTGGCGTAGATCTGCTCGAGACCTCGCCAGTTGCCGGTGCGCTGATCGATCCGCTCGATCGCCTTGAGGATCCCGAGGTTGCCGAGGTCGAGCTCGAGGGCGGTGGCGTAGGCGACCCGCGCGTCCGCCTCCTTGTTCATCGAGTCCTCGAGGACGCGCCCCTTGGCGTAGAGGAGCGCCGCCTTGCGGCGGGGATCGGCGGTGATCCGGGCCTCAGCGTCGAAGAGCGGCAGCGCCTTGTTGTAGCTGCGGAGCGCCAGGAGGACGCGGCGGGCGCCCTCGAGCGACGGGAGGTGCTCGGGCGAGAGCCCCAGCGCCTTCTGGTACGAGGTCGCGGCGGCCTCGAGATCGGCGAGCGGGTGCTCGAGGAGCCGGCCGATCTCGTAGTGGAGACGGGCGGCACGGAAGAGATCCGGCTTGGTCTCGAGCTCCGCCTCCCAGTCGGCGATGAGCAGGTGCGCGTGCTCGATGAAGGGCTCGATCGCCACGGCCGCCCCGACCTTGATGAGCGGCGCCGGGGTCGCGTCGCCAGCGCGCGCGGGGCCCTTGCGGGAGGCTGGACGACGCGGCCCCTCGGCCTTCGGACGCGGGCGCGCCGGCTCGGCGACGGCGACGGCGGGCGCAGGCTCCTCCCGACCGCCGATCCGGGGCTTGTTGCCGAGGCCGACCAGCGTCCGCGGCGGCTTGCGCATCCCCGACGACTCGCTGGACCCCGCGTCGACGCCCGGCGGACGCGGCGAAGGGACCGGCTTCGGCGGGCTCGCAGAGGGAGGCACGCCGAGCGGAGGGACCGCGCTGCCGACGGGCGGAGTGACGGCCGGCGCCGCGATCGGCGGCGCGGCCGGCGAGGCCAACGGCGGGGCTGCGGCCGGCGAGGCGACGGGCGGGGCCACCGGCGGGGCCACCGGCGGGGCCACCGGCGGGACGACCGACGCTGCGATGGACGGTGCGACCGGCGGGGCGACCGACGGTGCAACCGGCGGTGCGACCGGCGAGGCCAGGGGCGAGACCGGCGGCGGCGCGACCGACGCGCTGCGGGACGCGGGCGGCGGGGCGGGCTCGTCCATGTCGATCTCGAGATCCCCGAAGTCTGCGGCCTCCGGTTCGGTCTCGAGCTCGAAGTCCAGGGCCTCGAGATCGATCGGCTGGGTCGACGAGACGCTCGCGCTCGGCAGCTTCTGCGGACGCATCAGCTCGCTCAGACCCGAGGGGAGCGGCCGTGACGGCGACGAGGAGTCCGCGCTCGCCGGCGGATCTGCGTCCTGTGACTTCCCCTGGACCGGCAGCTTGGGGAGGGAGAGCCCGAGCCCCGGACCGGGCTTGGGCGGGGCCGGCGGCGGCGGACCAGGCGGCGGCGGCGGAGCGGGGCTCGCCTTGGGCTCCTCCTTCTCCTTCGGGTCGCCAGGTCGGCGGAGCTCGGAGAGGAGCCCACCGGAGAGCCGCCCCGGGAGCGGCGGCAGACCGAGCGGAGGCGGCGTCATGCGGCCGGGCGCCTCGGACTTGCCCCCCCGTGGCGGGAGGATCGGCGGCTTCTTCGGTCCAGACTTCTTGTCGTCACTCGACACGCGTCACAGTCCTATGCTCGCAGAGCGCCGATTATGCCTCAAAGTCGGCCCTCTCCGGGAGCGCCGAATCGCCGCTGGCCCCGGGGGCGCGATCGAGCGGCAAAGTTGCATGAGCATCGGCTCGCGCCCAATTCACCGGCGCGAGCGACGGTTTGCCACCCGTGCGGGCCTGGCCTATGCTCCGGCGGAGCGAGGAGAGCGCGATGTCCCGGGCGATGATGCGGCGTTCAGATGGCGGCAACGGGGGCCCGGGAGGGTCATCGACGCTCATCAAGGGGATCCTGCTCGGCCTCGGCGGCCTGACGGCGCTTGGAATCGCCCTGATGATGATGAAGTACGTCATCGTCATCGGCATCCTCGGCGGCGCCGCCTTCCTCGGCTACCGGGTCCTGACGAAGAACAAGGCGCTCGCCTCCGGCGAGGCGCCGGCGCGCAAGCGCCTCGTCGCCGGCGAGTCGGACTTCGATCGGAAGATGCGAGAGCTCGAGGCGATCGAGCGCCGCCTCGACCGTGAGATCTCGGGTCGCTAGCCGACCCCAACGACGTCGCTCGCCCCCTCTCCTCGCGGGTGGTCGGGCGTGATCAGGCGGGGGACCATCCGTCTCGCGTGGTGACGCGCGCGATCGATGTTCGTCGCCGACACCAACGCCTCGGAGGGGCCATCGGCTGCGGGCCATCCGCCGACCGTGAGGTCACCTCGCGACGATCGCGGTCGATCGTGATGCGACGATCGTCGCCACGAGATCGACGCGAGCGAGCGTCGCGCCGTCGCGCCGTCGCGTCGTCGCGAAGCGCGGCGCGGCGCGGCGCATCGACGCGCGGGTGAGCGTCGCGTCGTCGGCGTCGATGCGACGCGACCATCACCGCCGACGTCGATCCAAAAACGTCCAACAACATGTCCTAAAGTTCATGTATTTCTTCGCCCTGATAGACGCGAAGAAACCTCGCCGCTGCGCCCGGGAAACGATTGACTTCCAAGGGCGAAGAGTCGATAGATAGAAGTGCTGATAGCGGGTAGTGGCATCGATCACGAAGGTGAAAGGGATCTCCAATGAAGGTGGATGAGAGCGCGCAGGGTACTGCTTTGGATCACCCGTCGGCCGGCGACGTCGCCGACGCAAACGCCCCCGAAGGGGCGGGTGCGCCGGCGGAGACGGCCGGTGAGCCGCCAGCGGAGGGCGCTGGCGAGCCGGGCGAGAACGCGAGCGGCGAAAGTGACAGCGACACGGAGGCCGCGACCTCCGGGGGCGAAAGTGACACCGACAGCGAGGCCGACGGCGGCGAGTCGGGCAACGACTCGAGCGGCGACGAGGCCGACGCGGGCGCGGGCGGCGACGCGGGTGGCGACGCCGGCGACGCGGGTGGCGAGAGCGGCGACGAGGGTGGCGACGCCGGGGCGACCGAGGCGGCTGGCGAGATCGGGGGCGCCGGCGGATCGGACGAGGGCGACGCGGGCGCCTCCGAGGCTGACGCCGGCGGCGACGCCGAGGCGGAGGCCGACGCTGGCGGCGACGCCGAGGCCGACGCGGGTGGCGGTGCCGAGGCTGATGCCGGTGGCGACGCCGAGGCTGATGCCGGTGGCGACGCCGAGGCCGACGCCGGTGGCGACGGCGAGGCTGATGCCGAGGCCGACGCTGGCGGTGATGCCGAGGCCGATGCCGGTGGCGGTGCTGAGGCTGATGTCGGTGGTGACGCCGAGGTCGATGCTGGCGGTGACGCGGAGGCCGACGCCGGTGGTGACGCCGAGGCCGATTCTGGCAACGCCGAGGCCAATGCTGGTGGCGACGCGGCGGAGGCTGACGCTGGCGGCGACGCGGAGACCGACGCCGGTGGTGACGCGGAGGCCGACGCCGGTGGCGACACCGAGACCGATGCGGGCGGCGACGCGGAGACCGACGCCGACGCCAGCGGTGACGCCGAGGCTGATGCCGGTGGTGACGCCGACGCCGACGCAGGTGACGCCGAGGCCGATGCTGGCGGTGACGCCGAGGCCGACGCTGGTGGTGACGCCGAGGCCGACGCTGGCGGTGACGCGGAGGCTGATGCCAGTGGCGACGCCGAGGCCGACGCTGGCGGTGATGCCGAGGCCGACGCCGGTGGTGACGCTGAAGCCGATGCCGGTGGTGACGCCGAGGCCGACGCTGGCGGTGATGCCGAGGCCGACGCCGGTGGCGACGCTGAAGCCGATGCCGGTGGTGACGCCGAGGCTGATGCCAGTGGCGACGCCGAGGCCGATGCTGGCGGTGACGCTGAAGCCGATGCCGGTGGTGACGCCGAGGCCGATGCTGGCGGTGACGCTGAAGCCGATGCTGGCGGTGACGCGGAAGCCGACGCTGGTGGTGACGCCGAGGCCGATGCTGGTGGTGACGCTGAGGCTGATGCCAGTGGCGACGCCGAGGCCGACGCTGGCGGTGATGCCGAGGCCGATGCCGGTGGCGTAGCTGAGGCTGATGTCGGTGGTGACGCCGAGGCCGATGCTGGCGGTGACGCCGAGGCCGACGCTGGTGGTGACGCTGAGGCCGACGCTGGTGGTGACGCCGAGGCCGACGCTGGCGGTGACGCGGAGGCTGATGCGAGTGGCGACGCCGAGGCCGACGCTGGCGGTGATGCCGAGGCCGATGCTGGTGGTGACGCCGAGGCCGACGCTGGCGGCGACGCCGAGGCCGATGCTGATGGTGACGCCGAAGCCGACGCCGGTGGCGATGCGGAGGCCAATACTGGCGGTGACGCCGAGGCCGATGCCGGTGGCGGTGCTGAGGCCGACGCCGGTGGCGACGCCGAGGCCGACGCTGGCGGTGCTGAGGCCGACGCCGGTGGCGACGCCGAGGCCGACGCTGGCGGTGACGCCGAGGCCGATGCTGGTGGTGACGCTGAGGCTGATGCCAGTGGCGACGCGGAGGCCGACGCTGGCGTTGATGCCGAGGCCGACGCTGGTGGTGACGCCGAGGCCGATGCTGGTGGTGACGCGGAAGCCGACGCAGGTGGCGGTACTGAGGCTGATGTCGGTGGTGACGCCGAGGCCGATGCTGGCGGTGACGCTGAGGCTGATGCCAGTGGCGACGCCGAGGCCGACGCTGGCGGCGACGCCGAGGCCGATGCCGACGCTGGTGGTGACGCCGAGGCCGATGCCGGTGGCGATGCGGAGGCTGATGCCGGTGGCGACGCCGAGGCCGACGCCGGTGGTGACGCGGAAGCCGACGCCGGTGGCGATGCGGAGGCCGACGCTGGCGGTGATGCCGAGGCCGACGCCGGTGGTGACGCGGAAACCGCGGAAGCCGACGCCGGTGGCGATGCGGAGGCCGACGCTGGTGGTGACGCCGAGGCCGATGCCGGTGGCGACGCGGAAGCCGATGCGGGTGGTGACGCGGAGGCCGATGCCGGTGGCGGTGCTGAGGCTGAGGCCGATGCTGGCGGTGACGCCGAGGCCGATGCTGGCGGTGACGCTGAGGCCGATGCTGGCGGTGACGCCGAGGCCGACGCTGGTGGCGACGCCGAGGCCGACGCTGGCAGTGATGCCGAGGCCGACGCCGGTGGTGACGCGGAAGCCGACGCCGGTGGCGATGCGGAGGCCGATGCTGGCAGTGACGCCGAGGCCGACGCCGGTGGCGACGCCGAGGCCGCCCCGGTGAGCCCCCCCGAGCCCCGCGCGAACGCCAGGGCCGCGCTCCTCGACACCTACGGCGCCCTCCTGGCCCGGATCCACGAGGCCGCCGCGGGCAAGATCGACGAGCGGGCGGCCGAGCGGATCGCCGTCCTCGCCGAGGCCGCGGCCCGCCTGGTCGACAGCGACTTCGCCGAGCACCTCGTCTTCGGCGACGACTAGCGCGGCGGCTCGCCGCGACCTCGAGGGCCCGAGCTCACCCGAGCTCGGGCCCTCGCCCTTGGTTGCCCGCGCACCCTCAACATGTCCGTTCGGACACCTTGATCAGCGCCCGCGCGCGCCCCCGGGAGACCACCCAAGTGACCCCGATGAGCGACCGCGCGCATCGCCGAGCGCGGCTTCGAGCGCGGCCCGCTGGCCATGCTCGAAAACGTTACATATGCAACCCAGACAACATTAATTTCTTGATGCTGATTGCACGTTCAGTATCCTGGGGCCTCCATGAAAAACGGCTCCTTAGAGGCGAATTCGCCGCTTTCAGCCCCGATCTCGCAGACTCCCCGCGACCTCTCCGGTCGCCTGATCGAGCTCTCGGGTCGCGGCGCCAGCGCCCGCCTCAGCGTCGCCGTCAACCTCCTCCGCGAGGCCCAGCTCGCCGCCGAGTCCAGCGCGTGGATTCAGCGCCGCGGCGGCGACCTCTTCCCCCCGGACCTCGCGGCCGCCGGCGTCGATCTCGAGGCGCTCGTCGTCCTCCACCTCCCGGCCGACGAGGGCCCGCGTGATCTCCTGCGGGCCGCCGAGTGGCTCCTCCGCTCCGGCGCCTACGGCCTCGTCGTCGTCGATCTCGCGGGCCTCCGCCCGCCGCGGGACCTCGCCTGGATCGCCCGCCTGGTCGCGCTCGCCCGCCAGCACCGCAGCCGCCTCGTGCTGATCACTGACACCCCCGAGCACCAGGCGTCGCTCGGCCCCCTGGTCGGCCTCCGGATCGCGCCCCGCCGCCGCGGGCCCGCCCACGCCGGCCGCTTCAGCCTCGATCTCCAGGTCCTGAAGAACAAGTCCGGCGGCCCCCTCCCCCTCCCTCCGGGCCCCTGGCGCGCCCCCGCAGGTCTCGAGGTCTGACGCCGATGGACGCCGCGCTGCCCCCCAGGCTGGCCTGCGTCAGCCTCCACGACCTCGATCTCCAGCTCGCCGAGCGACGCCTCACCGCCGACGCGCCGATCGCCATGGTCGATAGGACAGGTCTACAAGGACGTGTCACAAAAGTCAGCAAGCTCGCGCGCGCCGCCGGGATCCGCCCGGGCCTCCGGGCCTCGGCGGCGATCGGCCTCGCCCCCGCGCTGGTCCTCGCCGAGGTCGATCCCGCGGAGATCGAGGCCGCCGCCGAGGCGCTCCTCGACGAGCTCGGCCGCTTCTCCCCGCGGATCGAGGCCGACGCCGCCGCCCCCGGGAGCTGCTGGATCGACCCCGCCGGGATGGGCCGCCTCTTCGGCGAGCCCGCGGCCTGGGCCGACGCGCTCACCCGCCACCTCGAGGGGCTCGGCTGGCGCGCCGGCGTGGTCCTCGGCTTCTCGCGCTTCTGCACCCGCGCGCTCGCGGGCCTGACCCTCGGCCTCCGGATCCTCGAGAGCCCGAAGATCGAGGCGGGCGCGGCCGCCCGCCTCCCGCTCGCCGGCCTCGGCCTCCCCGAGCGCCGCCTCAACGCCCTCGCCGCCCTCGAGATCCGCACCCTCGGCGATCTCCTCCGCCTCCCCGCCGCCGAGCTCCGCGGGCGCTTCGGCCCCGAGGTCGCCGAGCTCCACGCCGAGGCGAGCGGCCGGCGCTGGCGCCCGCTCACGCCCCGCGATCGCCGCGAGCCGCTGGTCGCCGAGAGCGTCCTCGAGCCGCCGGAGGAGAGCGTCGAGCGCCTCCTCTTCGCGATCAAGGCGCTCCTCCCCGACCTCCTCGCGCGCCTCGCCAGCGGCGAGCGGGTCGCGGCGCTCGAGCTCCGCCTCGCGCTCGATCACGCCGAGCCGATCGAGCTCCGGGTCGAGCCCGCGGAGGCGAGCGCCGAGCTCCTCCTCCTCCTCGATCTGATCCGCCTCCGCCTCGCCGCGACCCCGCTGGCAGCGGCGGTCACCGACGTGACGATCACCGTGACGCCGACGCGCCCGAGCGCCCCCCAGCTCGGCCTCCTCGGCGCCCCCCGCCGCGATCCGCGGGCGGCCGAGCGGGCGCTGGCGCGGGTCCGCGCGGCCTACGGCGACGAGGCGGTGACCCGCGCGAGCCTCCGCCCGGCCCACCTCCCGGAGGCCGGCTTCACCTGGGAGCCGACCGCCCAGGTCGCCCAGCCGCGCGCCCGCGAGGTCGCGGCGAACCTGTCCGAAGGGTCACCATGCATGATCCGCCGCCTCCTCGCCCGACCGCTCGCGCTCAACGCCGCGGCCGCCGAGGGCGACGACGATCGCCCGCCGCCGCCCTCGCTCGCCGGCCCCGGGCTCCCGGTGAGCGGGGCGATCCGCGAGCTCCACGGCCCCCACCGGGTGAGCGGCGGCTGGTGGGCCCGGGCGGTCGAGCGCGACTACTACTACGCCGAGACCAGCGGCGGCGAGCTCCTCTGGCTCTTCTACGACCGGCCGCGGCGGCGCTGGTTCCTCCACGGGGTGGTCGAGTGAGCTACGCGGCCCTCTGGGTGAAGAGCAACCTCTCGTTCCTGGTGGGCGCGTCGCACCCGGACGAGCTCATCGATCGGGCGGCCGAGCTCGGCCTCGGCGCGATCGCCCTCACCGATCGTGACGGGGTCTACGGCGCGGTCCGGGCCCATGTCCGCGCCCGCGAGCGCGGCCTCAAGGTGATCCACGGCGCCGAGGTCCGGATCGCCCGACCGCCGCTCCCCGCCGCCTTCGGCCCCCTCGGCGGCCCGCTCCCGGCGGCAGCCGCCGGCGACGGCGACGATCAGGCCCGCGCGCTCCTCCTGGCGATCGATCGCCGGGGCTGGGGCGCCCTCACCCAGCTCCTCTCGCGCGCCCACCTCGCGCGCCCGCGCGGCCAGCCCGAGCTCGCGCTCGCCGATCTCGAGGCCGCCGCCGAGTCGCCCCTCCTGGTCCTCAGCGACGTCCCCTGGCTCCTCGCCGCCCTCGCGCCCCGCCTCGGCGATCGCCTCTACGGGATCTTCGCCCGCCACCGCCTCGCTAGCGAGCGCCGCCACGAACTAGTCCTCCGGGACATGTCCCAAAAGCACGGATTCCCGCTGGTCGCAGCGGTCGAGGTCCTCTACCACGACCGCGCCCGCCGGCCGCTCCAGGACGTCCTCACCTGCGTCCGCAAGGGCCGCACGCTCGCCGACGCCGGCGCCTGCACCCGCCCGAACGCCGAGCACGACCTCAAGTCGCCGGCGGCGATGGCCGCCCTCTTCGCCGACGATCCCGCGCTCGTCGCCCGCACCCTCGAGGTCGCCGAGCGCTGCGCCTTCACCCTCGACGACCTCTCCTACCGCTACCCGAGCGGCGAGCTCCCCGACGGCACCAGCGAGGCCGAGTTCCTCCGCCAGCTCACCCTGGGGGGCGCCGCCGATCGCTACCAGGGGGCGATCCCCGAGGAGGCCCGCGCCCAGATCGACCGCGAGCTCGCGCTGATCCACGAGCTCGACTTCGGCGGCTACTTCCTGACGATGTGGGACATCGTCCGCTTCTGCCGCGACCAGGGGATCCTCTGCCAGGGCCGCGGCAGCGCCGCGAATTCGCTGGTCTGCTACTGCCTCGGGATCACCGCGATCGACCCGCTGCGGATGGACCTCCTCTTCGAGCGCTTCCTCAGCCGCGAGCGCGCCGACCCGCCGGACATCGACCTCGACATCGAGCACGAGCGCCGCGAGGAGGTGATCCACTACGTCTACGGGCGCTACGGTCGGCGCTACGCGGCGATGGTCGCGTCGATCATCCGCTACCGCCCGCGCTCGGCGATCCGCGAGGTCGGCAAGGTCCTCGGCCTCCCGGCGGCCGCCCTCGATCGCGCGGCCAAGCTCCACGATCACTACGGCCACGAGCTCGACCTCGAGATCCTCAAGGACGCGGGGATCGATCCCGCGTCGCCGCTCGGCGGCCACCTCGTCGAGCTCGGCCGCCAGATCCTCAACTTCCCCCGCCACCTCGCCACCCACCCCTGCGGCTTCCTCCTCGGACATGAACCAATCGACACGCTGGTGCCGATCGAGGCCGGGGCGATGCCGGGGCGGACGGTGATCCAGTGGGACAAGAACGACATCGAGGACCTCCGCCTCTTCAAGGTCGACCTCCTCGGCCTCGGCGCGCTCTCCCACCTCCACCGCTGCCTCGAGCTCGTGCGCGAGCGCCACGGTCGGACCCTCACGCTGGCGACGATCCCCGCCGAGGATCCCGAGACCTACGCGATGCTCCAGGCGGCCGACACCGTCGGCGTCTTCCAGGTCGAGAGCCGGGCGCAGATGGCGATGCTCCCGCGGCTGCGGCCCGCGACCTTCTACGACCTCGTCGTCGAGGTCGCGCTGGTCCGCCCCGGGCCGATCCAGGGCGACATGGTCCACCCCTACCTCCGCCGGCGCTGCGGCGAGGAGCCGGTGACGATGCCCCACCCCGAGGTCGAGCGGATCCTCGGCAAGACCCTCGGCGTCCCGCTCTTCCAGGAGCAGGTGATGCGCCTGGCGATCGTCCTCGCCGGCTACACCCCGGGCGAGGCCGATCGCCTCCGCCGCGACATGGGGGCGTTCCGCTCGCCCGGTCGGATCGAGGAGCACCGCGAGCGGATCGTCGGCCGGATGCGCGCCCGCGGGGTCGACCCCGACTTCGCCGAGCGCCTCTTCGCCCAGATCCGCGGCTTCGGCGAGTACGGCTTCCCCGAGAGCCACGCCGCCTCCTTCGCGATCATCGCCTACGCGAGCGCCTGGCTCCGCCGCCACTACCTCGCCGCCTTCACCTGCGCGCTCCTCAACGCCCAGCCGATGGGCTTCTACGCGCCGGCGACGATCATCGAGGACGCCCGCCGCCACGGGGTCGAGATCCGGCCGATCGACGTCCAGCGCAGCGCCTGGGAGTGCACGCTCGAGGACGGCGCGTCGCCGGAGCGGCCGGCGATCCGGATGGGGCTGAGCTACGTCCGCGGCCTCCGCCTCGACGATCGGATCGCGCTCGAGGAGAACCCGCCGCCGCACGCCGACCTCGAGGCCTTCGTCGCCACCACCGGCCTCGGCGCCGACGCCCTCCAGGCGCTCGCCGAGGCCGGCGCGTTCCGATCCTTCGGCCTCGAGCGCCGCGACGCGATCTGGCGGGCGCGGGGGCTCGCCGCCCGGGCCGGCGATCGCCTGCGCCTCGAGGATGTCTCCGACCTCCCGCTCTTCGCCCCGCTCCGCCGCGAGGAGGCGGTCTTGTGGGACTACCGCCGCAGCGGCCACAGCACCCACGGCCACCCGCTCGCCGCCCTCCGGCCGGCGCTCGCCGAGCACGGGATCGTCGACGCGGCCGCCGTCCGCGGGCTCAGCGACGGCGCGAACGTCGAGGTCGTCGGCCTGGCGATCTGCCGCCAACGGCCGCAGACCGCCCGCGGCGTCACCTTCTACACCCTCGAGGACGAGCGCGGCTTCGTCAACGTCGTCGTCTGGTCGCAGGTCTTCGAGCGCCACGCGAAGGTCGCCAAGACCGCGGCGATCCTCGGGGTGAGCGGGCGGGTCCAGCGGAGCAAGGAGGGGGTCGTCCACGTGATCGCCGACACCCTCTGGGAGGCGACCGCCGAGCTCCGCGGGCGGCGGGCTGCCGCCCGCGTCGGCTGATCAAGCCTCACCGATACTGTCCTTATATACATGTCTGATGAAACAGTGTACTTTCAGACAATGAACAAAACACATGTTCACATGCACATGTGTTTTGAGTCATCATCCTCGATGATATGACCGAACGGTCATGTTTAGAAGAAGCTCACGCGACGCCTCCCAGGGCTGCCATGAAGGATCGGGCGCCGCCCCCTCGGCGAGGACGCCGACGAAGCCCATCCCGGCGGCCTCGGCGAAGCGCTGATCCTGGCGCGGTCGATCGCCGACCATCACCAGCGATCCGGCCGGCAGCCCCATCCCCGCGAGGGTCCGCTCGACCATCCGCGGCGCCGGCTTCATCGCCCCCTCGAGCTCGGTCACCAGGGTGAAGTCGAAGACGCCGGGATCGATCTCGAGGGCGGCGAGGCGGGCCTCGATCCCGCGGTAGTCGGAGACCAGCCCGAGGCGGAGCCCTCCCCCGCGGAGCGCCTCAAGGAGCCCGTGGACCCCGGGATAGGGCCGCACCGCCCGGCGCATCCCCTCGACCACGGTCGGGTCGTAGGTCTCGAAGATCCAGCGCCGCCAGCGGGCCTGGGCGCGCTCGCTCCGGGCGAGGCGGCGCAGCGTCTCGGCCTGGATCCCCTCGCCCGATCCGAAGTCCTCACCGGCGAGCGAGCTCCGCACCCGGGTGTAGCGGAGGAGCCGGAGCAGCGAGAGCGGCAGCCGGCGGATCATGTAGCGCTCGAGCGCCCGCTTGTCGTAGAGGGTCCCGTCGAGATCGAAGACGACGCCTCCGATCCGCGCCCCCGTGTCGTACATCAGCGGCATCGCCGGAGGATACGCGATCGCGCGCGCCCACCTCCCCGCCAACAATGTCCTTGCGCTCGCCGCCGAGGCCGCTATCCTCCCGCCCATCATGCGCACCTCGACCAACGATCAGCTCCGCCGCGGCCTCGGCCTGCGCGCTGCGATCGCCGTGCGCAGCCGCTTCCTTTGAGTGACGCGCGGCGCCGGGCGGCGCGGGCGAGGTCGTGAGCACGCGCTCCCTCGCCTGAGCCGGCGGGTCGGCGTCTCCGGGCTCGCGTCTTCGCGTCCTCGTCCTCGCGGTGCTCGCTCACCGTCCCCGACCCCGCGAGGGCGCCTCGATCCTGCCGAGCCCCGGCGGGGGCGCGCGCACGATCATCCCCACGGATCGGACCCACCAACCATCGAGAGCGAACACCCACGAACACGACACGAGAAAGTGAGAGAACCATGCGAAAGGAAACCATCATCCTCGAGATCCGGGCCGCCGAGGGCGGCGCGGACGCCCGCCTCCTGGTCACCGAGCTCTTCGCGATCTACCGCAAGCTCGCGCTCCGGGAGCATCTTTGACCTCGAGGTCCTCGACGAGCGCCCCGGCTTCCTCTGCGCCCGCGTCGAGGGCCCGCGGGCGGCCGCGTGGTTCGCCCACGAGGCCGGCGGCCACCGCTGGCAGCGGGTCCCGCCGACCGAGAAGCGCGGCCGGATCCACTCGAGCACCGTCACCGTGGCGATCCTCGAGCCGAGGCGGGCGCAGCAGGTGCAGGTCGATCCGGCCGACCTCGAGGAGGCCTTCACCCGCGGGAGCGGCCCCGGCGGACAGCACCGCAACAAGACCTCGACGACGGTGATCCTCCGCCATCGGCCCTCGGGGCTCGTCGTCCGGGTCGACGCCGGGCGCTCCCAGAGCCTCAACCGCGAGGCGGCGCTCGATCTCCTCCGCGCCCGCCTCCTCGCCGCCCGCGAGGAGGCCGCCGAGTCTGACCGTCGGGACAGGCGGCGGGCGATGACCGGGAGCGGGATGCGGGGCGACAAGATCCGCACCGTCCAGGAGCAGGGCGACCTCGTCATCGATCACCGCCGCGGCACCCGGACCTCACTCCGCCGCTACGAGCGCGGTCACCTCGAGGACCTCGTCGGCGAGCCAGCCCGCGGCTGATCCACGGGTTCTCCGGCGAAGCCCGACGCGAGGCTCGCCCTCGGCGGGTGACGCTCCGGACACGTCCCCGCAGGCGGGGCCGCGGGGATCCTGGATCCCCGCGGTCTCCCGCCCCCGGGGCGCGCCCCCACTGCTACGCCGTGCAGACCTCCGCCGGCCGCCAGCGCGCGATTTCCCCCTTTCGCCGGCGCTCGCTCCCCGCTAGCGTGCGACCATGCGCATGTTCTCGTACCCGCGCCTCGCCCACCTGCTCATCCTCGCCCCCGGCCTCGGAGCCTGCGGCGGCCCCGAAGAGGAGGAGAGCGTCAGCGTCGGCAGCGGGATCGGCTCGATCACCGTCACCGTCTCGGCGTCGGGCACCGCGTCGGCGTCGGGCGGCTCCGACAGCGACAGCGAGGGATCGAGCGGCAGCGGCTCGGGCGCGAGCGACGGTGACCTCCCGGAGTTCAAGTACGACGTCGGCGCGGTCCCGGGCGGGAGCGGCGATCCGACCGGCGTCGACCCCTGCGAGGACACCGGCCCCGACTGCGTGTGCACGATCCCCGACCACGTCCCCTGCGACAACGGCACCTCCGACCCCTTCCTGGCGATGGGCCTCAACTGCCCCGGCGAGCTCCAGGTCCAGGCGTCGACGATGGGCAACGGGGCGGGGATCGGCGTGCGCTCCAACTTCGGGGCAAACGGCACCTTCAACCCGCGGGAGGGCTCGGTCTACGCGGTGATCGGCTCAGGCCTGGTCGCCGACCTCAACCAGGTCACGCCGCAGAACGACTCGAACGCGGGCCCGACCCACTGCAACGACTCCCTCGGGATCAGCCTCGGCGCCAACCTGCCGGCGCCGCTCAAGCCCAACGCGGTCGGCGGCGACTGCACCCAGAACCCCGGCCTCGTCGGCACCGGCGACTGCTCGGGGACGATCCAGGGCCAGTTCAGCCAGGGCGGCGCGGCCTTCGACTACACCGAGCTCCGCTTCGTCCTCCAGGTACCGACCGACGTCACGTCGTTCTCCTACGACTTCGCCTTCTTCTCGGTCGAGTGGCCCTACTACTACGGCTCGCAGTACAACGACATGTACGTCGGCTGGCTCGAGTCGGAGCTCTGGACCGGCAACATCTCCTTCGACCAAAACGGCAACCCGATCTCGCTCAACGCCGGCTTCCTCGACTTCCAGGACCAGGGCGGCAACCTCCCGGAGTTCGCCGGCACCTGCATGCGCCAGCATGCGGGGACCAACTGGCTCAAGAGCACCGTCGGCGTGACGCCGAACGAGCAGATCACCGTGGTCTTCGCGATCTTCGACCTCAGCGATCCGATCCTCGACTCCTACGCCTTCATCGACAACTTCCAGTGGGGCTGCGAGCCCTCCGGCAAGCCCCAGACGATCCCGAGCTAGGGCGCCGGCGCGCCCCGCCGGGATTGACAGGCGCGCCGCGCCTGGTACCGTCCGCTACCGACGATGTCGACCCGCAACGACGTAGAAGAGATCTACTTCCAGAAGCAGGAGCAGGCGCTCCGGGCCAAGCTCCGCGAGGAGCTCGAGGCCGACGCCCGCAAGGTCCACGAGGACGAGCGCAAGCTGGCGCTCGCCGATCGGATCAAGGCGCTCGGGTTCACCGGCGATCGGGCCAAGGTCTTCGACCTGATGCCGCTCGTCCATGTCGCCTGGGCCGACGGCGAGATCTCGCGCAAGGAGCGGGCGAACATCCTCGAGATCGTCGCCAGCCGCGGGATCGCCCCGGGCACCGAGCCCTTCCGCCTGATCGAGGTGATGCTCGAGGAGCGCCCCTCCGATCTCTACATGAGCGAGACCCTCGACATCCTCCGCGAGGTCATCGGCGGCAAGCGGGCCGAGAGCGTGGTCGAGCTCTGCATCCAGGTCGCCGACGTCAGCGGCGGCTTCTTCGGCCTCGGCGAGACGATCGACGCCCGCGAGCGCGAGGTGATCGAGACGATCGCCCGGGCCTTCGGCGACCGCGCCCTCGCCCAGGTCCACCGCGCCCTCTCCGAGCGCTAGGCCCTGCCGGCGCCCCGTCGCGGAAGCGGCGCGGCTCCTCGGAGTCGCGCCTTTGGTCGCGAGCGCCGCTCAGGCGAGGCCGCGGAGATCGCCGACCACCGAGCCCGGGATCCCGCCCGCCTCGACCAGCTCGACCATCAGCGCGCGGGCGTCCCCGCGACGGCGGAGGCGGAGGATCTCGTGGCAGATCGTCCGCAGCACGTCCATCTGCCGCTCGCGCGAGAGTCGACGCAGCGGGGTGGCGACGACCTCGAGGGCCGGCGGTGTGTCGATCGCCGCGCTGACCCGCTCCCGGCGGGCCGCGCTGAGCGGGAGGCGGGCGAGGAGGGCCTCGTACTCCGCGCGATCCTCGTCGGTCGGCGGGCCGCCACGGTGGAGGAGGTTGGCGACGAAGCCGGCGATGATCTCCGAGCGCTCCATCGCCTCGTAGGTCCAGCCCTTGCGGAGCACCGCGAGCTGGGCCTTGTGGATCCCGAGGCGCTCACCGACGAGATCGAAGACCCGGATCTCGACCAGCGAGGTGTCGCCGTCGGCGAGGGCGACGTTCCAGACCTTCTCGAGGAGCGCGAGGTGGTTCTCGGCCGGCGGCGGCTGCATCCGCGAGAAGTGGGCGTCGAGGGCGGCCCGGTCGCTCACCAGATCCATCCACTGATCCTGCTCCTCGGGATCGAGGTAGGCCTCGACCAGCGCGAGGAGCCGCGAGGCCTCGCCGCTGGTGAGGACGCGGTCGGCGAGGGCGAGGAGGCCACAGGCCACCAGGGTCCATTCTTGCTCGGGGCTGAGGGGCACTCGGACGTCTCCACCGCCAGCGTACCTGGTTTCGCGGCCGGCTTCCCGGAAGCGGCGCGGCCAGGGGCGCCCGGGAGCGGCGACGGGCGGAGGCGAGCGCTCCCGCAGGGATTTCCGCGGCCGGGCCGTCGCGTCGCCTTGCGCGCCCCCTCGGCTGCGGGCGATCGTGCCCCCATGCTCGTCGTCCTCTCCGATCTCCACTTCGTCGATGGCAGCGCCGGTGAGCACAACCTCTCGCCCGAGGCCTTCCGTCGGGTCTTCGCCGCCGACGTCGTCGGCCTCGCCCGCGACAAGGGGATCCGCAGCGTCGACCTCCTCCTCCTCGGCGACATCTTCGACCTCCTGCGGACCGAGGCGTGGTTCGAGCACCCCGAGAGGGAGCGCCCCTGGGGCTCCGATCGGGACGCCTGCGGCCGCCACGCGGAGGCGATCCTCGGGGCGATCCTCGAGCACCGCGATCCGGCGCGGCCGCACATCGACAACCCGGCGATCTTCCGCTTCCTCCGCGAGGAGCTCCGGCAGCGCCTCGCCGACGTCGGCGTCGAGCGGTTGACGATCCACTACGTCCCCGGCAACCACGACCGCCTGATCAACGCCTACCCCGCGCTCCGCGATCGGGTCGCCGAGGCCCTCGGGATCGCCGCGCCAGCCGAGCCCTGGTGGTACCCCAACGCCTTCCAGAGCGACGAGTACGGGGTGATCGCCCGCCACGGGCACGAGCACGACCACCTCAACTGCGCGGCCGCGCTCGACCCCTACCGCGCGCCCGAGACCCCCGAGGAGGCCGACAACCGCCGCCGCGCCTACGCCGAGTCGACGTCGATCGGCGACGTGATCACCACCGAGCTCGCGGCGAAGATCCCCTACCTGGTCCGCCAGCGCTGCGACGATCCGCTCCTGGTCGAGCGCTTCCAGGAGCTCGAGAACGTCCGCCCCCTGAGCGGCCTCTTCGACTTCCTCCGCTACCAGACCGAGGCCGCCGGCAACTACAAGCCGCTGATCGAGTCGGTCCTCGCCGACACCTTCGACGCCTTCTGCGCCCTCCCCTACGTCCGGGCCTACGACCGCTCGCACGGCCGCTTCGACCTCGTCGACAAGATCCAGATCGCCGCGCTCGGCCTCCGCACCCTCGGCGTCGGCGCGCTGCTCCGCCTCGCCAAGTCGTTCGGGGTCCTCGAGGGCGAGGACGGCCTCGAGAGCGGCGACGCCCACATCGACGCCGCCCTCCGCGAGCCCGGCGTCCGCGACCTCGACCACCCGACCCGCTTCGTGATCTACGGCCACACCCACGGCCCCGACGTGGTCCCGCTCGCCAGCCCGCGGACGCCCGACTACCGCCGGATCAAGGAGAGCCTCTACGCGAACACCGGCACCTGGCGCGCCCGTCACATCCGCACCCGCGATCGCGCGGCCTTCACGACCCTCCAGGCGCTCACCTACGTGACCGTCTTCGCCGGCCACGAGGAGCCGGTCCCGGGGATCGCCGGGCCGCCGGTGCTCGAGAGCTGGACCGGCGAGCGCAAGAAGTACTTCCTCTAGCGCGAGCCCGCGGACGATGAAGCCGATCGCGGTCATCGACGCGCCCCACCCGGCCTACGGGGCGCAGTGGAGCGCCGCCGGCGATCGCCTGGCGTTCTCCGGCGGCTTCCTCTACGGCGGCGGCTACCTCGGCCTCGCCGACGCCGAGGGGCGCCGCCTCGCGCTCGCGGACGAGGCGGCGATCGCCGCGGGGATCGCCGCGCACGACGAGGACGAGGACGAGGATGAGGACGAGGATGAGGGTCCAGGGAGGAGCGCGCGGGTGATCCTGCCGGCGCTCTGCGTCGACGATCGCGGCGCGTGGATCCTCGCGGCCGCCTGCTCCTACAAGTGGCACGCTCGCGGCCCCCTCCTCTTCCGGATCCGCGAGGGCGCGATCGAGCTCGCCCTCGCCCCTTCGCTCCCCGAGGACGAGGATGGCTGCTACCTGGTCGATCGGGCAGGTGGCGCGTGGATCCACCGCGGGGAGCTCCTGGTCCGCTACCTCGCCGGGCGGGTCGACGACGCGCTCCAGCGCTTCCCGGCGCCGCCGGGGCTCGGCGCCGATCCGGCCCGGAGCGCGCTCTGCAGCGCGCGGATCGCCGTGATCGACGACGTCGCCTGGGCGGCCAAGAACCAGCGCGGGATCTACAGCCGACGGGGCGCCGGCGCGCCGATGACCCCGGGCTCGGATCTCCACCTCAACCTCGAGCCCCACGGCCTGGTCGCCTTCGACCTCCGCGACGGCGGCGAGCCCCGCCTCCACGCCACCGAGCGTGATGAGCGGAGCCAGGCGCTGGTCCGCGACCTCGCTGGCGAGCGCCTCTACGCCGGCCTCGGCGACGGGCGGATCGTCGAGTGGCGGATCGTCGGCCGCGATCGGCTGGAGCGCGTCCGGAGCTGGGCCCACCCCGGCGGCGACGGTCGCGGGGGGCCGATCGCCCGCGGGATCCAGGCGCTCGCCTGCCTCGCCGACGGCGAGACCCTGGCCTCGGCCGCGGCCCCCGGGACCATCGCCCTCTGGCGCGGGGGCGCCCGGATCGCCGACTTCGCCCTCCCGGTCCCCTGGTCGCCGCGGGGCCTCGCGGCCCACCCGAGCGCGCCCCTCCTCGCCGTCGCCTGCAAGGGGAGGACGGGCTACGAGGCGGGGGCCGTGCTCCTCTACGACCTGCGCCGGGCGATCCGGTGACCATGTCTAAAAGGACATGGTTATTCGGACATAGCCGATTGACCCGGCGATCGATGACCTAGCCCTTGGGCCAGGAGAGGCGGTAGCAGCGGTGGATCCGCGGCGAGCGGGCGAAGTCGCGGGGGATCGTCGCCTCGCTCAGGTCCTCGATCACCAGCGGCCGCAGCCCCTCCTCGTCGAGGCGGAAGCGGCGGTGGTGGGTCGAGAAGATGATCTCGCCGCCCTCCACCAGGCGATCGGCGAGCGCCCGCAGGAGCTCCGGGTGCTCGCGCTGGACGTCGAAGTCGCGGGCGGCCTTGGAGTTCGAGAAGGTCGGCGGATCGACGTAGATGAGGCCGTAGCGCCGGCGATCCTCGCCGAGGAAGGCGCGGACGTCGGCCCGCACCAGGCGGTGGCGCTGGCGATCGAGGCGGTTCAGCGCGAAGTTCTCGGCCGCCCAGTCGAGGTAGCGCGGCGAGAGGTCGACCGAGGTCGTCGTCCTCGCGCCGGCGAGCGCCGCCTGGACGCTGGCGCTCGCCGTGTAGCAGAAGAGGTTGAGGACGTCGCGGCCGGCCGCGGCCTCGGCGATCAGCGCCCGCACCGGCCGGTGATCGAGGTAGAGGCCGGTGTCGAGGTAGTCGTGGAGGTTGACCAGGAGGCGCGCCTTGCCCTCGCGGATCGTGTGGAGCTCGCCGCGGTCGGCCTCCTTGCCGTAGAGCTGGCCCCGTCGCTGGCGGCGGCGGACCTTGACGACCACCCGCGCGGGCTCGAGCCCGAGGACCTCGGCGACGACCTCGTGGGCCTCCTCCAGGCGCTGGGCCGCGACCTTGGGATCGATCGTCGCCGGCGGCGCGTACTCCTGGAGGACCGCGTAGACCCCGTCGTCCTCGGTCTCGTAGCGATCGACCGCGACCGCGTACTCGGGGATGTCGGCGTCGTAGATCCGGTAGCAGGTGATCGTCTCGCGCTTCACCCAGGGGGCGAGCGCCTTCTGGTTCTTGCGGACGCGGTTGGCCAGCGCCTCGCCGCCCTCGCTCCGCGGCCGCGGCTTGCGGGGCTGGCGGAGCGCGTCCGGGCCGACGTCGATGAGGAGGAGGCGGCAGGGGATCGCGCCGTTCTGCAGGTTGTAGTAGCGGCGGGCGCGGAGGCGGGTGGCCATCCCGAGCTCGGCGTCGCCGGTGAGGATCGCCGCCTGCCAGCCCTCGAAGCCGGCCACGAGGCGCTCGCCGAGGGCGCGGTAGAGGGCCGGGAGATCCTCGTCGGCGCCGAGGCGCTCGCCGTAGGGCGGGTTGCAGACCACCAGGCCCGGTCGGGTGATCCCCGCCGGCGGCGCGAGCTCGCGGACGTCGCCGGCGGAGACCCGGACGATGCCGCGGAGATCGGCGCGCTCGACGTTCGCCTGGGCGATCCGCAGGGTCGCGGGGTCGTTGTCATGGCCGACGATCGTCGGGATCCGGGCGCGACCGGCGGCCCAGCGCTCGCGGGCCTCGGCGACCAGCGCCTCCCAGCGCGCGCGATCGTGGCCGAGCCAGCCGAGGAAGCCGAAGTGGGGGCGAGCGAGGCCGGGGGCCCGATCGCCGGCGATCCACGCGGCCTCGATCGGCAGGGTCCCGGAGCCGCACATCGGATCGACGAGCGGCGCCCCCTCGGCCGCCAGCGCCGGCCACCCGGCGCGGATCAGGATCGCCGCGGCGAGGCTCTCCTTGAGCGGCGCACCTGCCCCTTGGGACCGGTAGCCGCGGCGGTGGAGGCTCTCGCCGGCGAGGTCGATCGCCAGGCCGAGGCGGCCGCCGCGGAGGTGGGCGTGGACCCGGAGATCGGGGTGGATCCGGGCGACGTCGGGGCGCCGGCCGGTGCGGGCGCTGAAGCGATCGACGATCGCGTCCTTGATCCGGAGCGCGCCGAAGTGGCTGTTGTCGATCCCAGCGCCGCCGCCGACGAAGTCGACCAGGATCGAGCCGTCGGCCCGCACGTGCGCCTCCCAGGGGATCGCCAGCGCCGCCTGGTAGAGGCCATCGGCGTCGGCGATCTCGACCTCGCCGAGGCGGAGGAGCACCCGCGACGCGAGGCGCGACCAGAGGCAGACGCGGTAGGCGAGCGCGAGATCGCCGGCGAAGCCGACGCCCGCGCGGGTCGGCTGGATCGCCGACGCGCCGAGCTCCGCGAGCTCGGCGGCGACCAGGTCCTCGAGGCCGGGGGCGGCGGTGGCGAAGAGATCGAGCACCGGCGCGTTGTAGCCCGGATCGCCCGCGAAGCCACCGGCGATCGCCAGCCGCCGCTCTGCGGTCGCCCGCGCCCTCGCCGCCCTGCCCTCCCTGGCCGAGGAGCCGGGATTGGAGACCGGCGGGCGGCGGAGCGCGTATCCTCGTCGGACGATGGCGGGGATCAGCGGCGGCCGCGGGCGGCGATCGACGGGGAGCCTCGCCGTCGCGCTCGCGCTGGCGCTCGGCCTCGGCACCGGCACCGGCGGCTGCGCCGGACGTGGGCCCTCCGACCCGCCGACCGAGATCGCGTCGACGCCGGCGCCGGACGAGGACGCAGACACGCGACCGGCCCCTTCGGAGGCGGAGGAACCCGCGGCCACGCCGACGAGCGAGCCGACTGAGCCCGAGCCTGTCGGCGCTCGCCCGCCGCCCCCGCCGATCGCCGACAAGAAGCACTACACGGCGCTGGTCCTCGGCGAGTGGTGGTTCGCCACCGACGTCGATCGCTGGTTCACCAAGCGCGGCGCCCAGCTCGCGACCGGCCGCTGCCCGATCTACGTCGCTCAGGCCGAGGTCAACGTCGACGGCGGCTACTTCCACGGCGTCCACCTCCCCGCGATCTACGAGGACGAGCGTCGCCGCCGCCCCGTGCAATTCGTCGACCTCGACGGCTCGCCGGCGGACGCCACCGCCTGGCTCGATCGGACCCGGGCCTACCTCGACGCCGAGGCGCCTGACGTCGTCTTCGTGATGATGGCCGGCCAGGCGCCGATCGTCGGCGCCGACGATGAGCCCCTCGAGATCGGCGCCGAGCCCTGGCGCGCGGAGTACCGGCGACGCCTGCTCGAGCTCCTCGAGCTCCTCGATCCCGCGCGCCGCCGGGTCGTCTGGATCGCCCTCCCCGACCCCGAAAGCGCCGGCGATCCTCCCCCCCGCTGGTCGGCGATCCGCGAGGTCCAGGCCGAGGTCGCGGCCGCCTGGGCGCCGACCGTCGAGTACGTCGAGAGCACCCCCTTCCTGGTCGACGCCGAGGGCGAGCTCCCGCGCCTCTCACGAGTCAACAACCAGCGGCGGCTGATCTTCGACGACGGCGCCTTCACCAGCACCGGCGCGATCTACATCATCCAGCGCCTGATGAGCCCGCTCCTGCTGCGGGCGCTGGGGCGCGAGGTGCCGACCGGGAGCGGCTGCTGAGGGCGCGTCAGCGGGACGCGAGCCCGCCCGGATCGCTCGCCTCGGCCCCGCCGGCGATCCAGGCCGCGGTCTCGGCGAGCCCGTGATCGAGATCGATCTCCGGCCGCACCCCGAGGTGGACGATCATCCGCTCGATCGACGCCCGCGAGCGCCGGACCTCGCCGATCCGGGGCGGCCGCATCACGACCTCGCTGACGCTCCCGCAGGCCGCGATCACCCGCTCCGCGAGCTCGCTCACCGCGATCTCCTGGCCGCCGCCGACGTTGATCGGCGTGCCATCTCGCGGCCCGCGCTCGCAGGCGGCCAGCAGCGCCTGGGCGACGTCGTGGACGTGGATGAAGTCGCGGGTCTGGCGGCCGTCGCCGAAGATCTCGAGCGCCTCGCCGGCGAGCGCCCGCTCGACGAAGCGAGCGATCACCCCGGCGTAGGGGCTGCGGGGGTCCTGGCGGGGCCCGTAGACGTTGAAGAGGCGGAGGGTCACCGCCGAGAGCGCGTGCACGCGGGCGGCGACCCGGAGGTGCATCTCGGCCGCGAGCTTGTGGATCCCGTAGGGCGAGGGCGGCCAGCCGGCGTCCTCCTCGACCACCGGCAGGGCCATGCTCACCCCGTAGACCGCGGCCGTCGACGCGAAGACCAGGCGGGCGCCGAGCGAGCGCGCGAGCTCGACGATCCGCAGGGAGCCGACGAGGTTGACCTCGGCGTCGCCGATCGGATCGTCGATCGAGCGCTGGACCGCGACCTGGGCGGCGAGGTGGACGACCGCGTCGACCCCCTCGAAGCCCGCGAGGAGCGGCCCCAGGCGGTCGCCGAGCGCGTCGTCAGCGACGTCGGCGTCGACGATCGAGAGCCGCGGATCGCCGCGGTGGGCGGCGAGGTTGGCGAAGCCGCGGTCGCCGCGATCGACGACGATCACCGGCCGCCCGGCCGCCAGGAGCGCGTCGACCAGGTGGGATCCGATGAAGCCCGCACCGCCGGTGACCAGCGTTGCGAGCCCGCTCATCCGACCGTCACCTGCCGGCGATGGAAGGCGACCGGCTCGCGCCCCAGCGGGATCTCGAGGCCGTCGCCGGTGAAGCGGGCGAGGACGACGGTGATGTTGTCGGGCCCGCCGGCCGCGCAGGCGGCCTCGGTGAGCGCCCGGCAGCAGCGCATCGGATCCTCGTGGCGGAGGAGGAGATCGAGGATCTCCTCGTCGGGGAGCGGCGTCGTCAGGCCGTCGCTGCAGAGGAGGAGGATGTCGCCGGCCCGCAGGGTCGCGGTCACCAGCTCGGGGCCGACCTTGGGCATCACCCCGAGCGCCTGGAGGAGGACGTTGCGGTTCTCGAGCTTGCGGGCCTCGGCGGCGGTGATCCGGCCGGCGGCGACCATCTGACCGACCACCGAGTGATCGCTGGTGAGCTGCTCGAGCGAGCGACCGCGGCGGAGGTAGGCCCGCGAGTCGCCGACGTGGGCGATCGCCAGCTCTGGCCCAAAGACCAGGGCGGCGGTGACCGTGGTCCCCATCCCGCGGAGGCTCGCGTCGCGCTCGCCGGCCCGGAGGATCGCCCGGTTGGCCTCGCGGACGCCGTCGAGGAGCGCGACCTGGGCGGCGTCCATCGACGCGAAGGGCGAGTGCGGCCGGATCTCGGCGGCGAGGGTGTCGGCGGCGATCGTCGACGCGACGTCGCCGCCCGCGGCCCCGCCCATCCCGTCGCAGACCGCCAGGAGCGTCCCCTTGGGGCCGAGCTGGTGGATCCGCGAGCGCGGCTGGAGCGAGCGATCGCCGTTCTTGAGGTTGAGCACGAGGAAGCGATCCTCGTTGCGGCCGCGGACGCAGCCGACCTCGGTTCGCGCGAAGATCTCGATCTGCGCCACCTAGTCGGCCCTCACGCGGAAGATCTGATCGCCGACCCGGAAGCTCGCGCCGATCGCCAGCGGCGCCTCCCCGCGGACCCGGAGGTAGGTGCCGTTGGCCGAGCGGAGATCGCTGAGGGTGACGGTCATCGTCGTCCCCTGGACGGTGACCGCGAGCTGGGCGTGCTGACGGCTGATGAAGGCGTCATCGCCGAAGACAATATCGCCTTGCTCGCGGCCGAAGACGACGATCGCCGCCCGCAGGAGGTAGCGCTCGGCCTCGACCCCGCCGTAGCCGATCCGGGTCAGGCGCGCCCAGGCGGGATCGAGCGGCGTGCCGAAGATCCGCACCTCCTCGTCGCCGACCTCGGGCGGGGTCTCCGGGGCGTTGTCGAGGCGGAGGAGCTGGTGGCCGATCAGGAAGGAGTCGCCGGGAAAGACCGGCTCGGAGTCCTGGATTCGAATGAAGGCCCCGTTGACGCTGCCGAGATCGACCAGCCAGAGGCCGTCGCCGCGGACCTCGATCCGGGCGTGGAGCGGCGAGAGGAACTCGTCGTGCTCAAAGAAGAGATCGCCGCCGTGGCGCCCGAGGGTCAGGGTCGAGTCGGGGAAGAAGAAGCTCTGGCCGTCGCTGCCGTCGCGGTTGACCAGGACCAGGCGGAGCGGCGAGGCGCCGAAGCCCGCGAAGGGGTGGCTCTCGGCGACGGCGGCCGGCGGCGCCGCCGGCGGCGGGGCGTGGGCCGGGGCGTCGGTGATGTCCCAGGGGGTCGGCGTCCGGGCCGGCGGCGCCGGGGCGTCGATCTCCGGCTCGGAGGGCGCCCGCTGGGAGCGCAGGCGGCGGATCTCGGTGGTCACCACCTTGAGGCGCTGGGTCTCCGGGCGAGCGAGGCGCTGGCCCACCCCGAGCCCGCAGACCTGGCAGAACGCGAAGTCCTCGCCGAGCGGCGAGCCGCAGCGCGAGCACTTGTCACCCGACCCCGGCCGGCTGAAGGCGAAGCCGCAGAGGGCGCAGGACTCGGAGCCGGGCTCGCTCGGGGTTCCGCAGGCTGGGCAGGGGATCGACTCCGACATCGGCGGCACGGTGATCTTGCGTTCGGACCCGGGAGGCTTGCCAGCACCGGCGGCGTGGGATAGACCCGCGCTCGCAACGGAACGTCAGGGTATCGGCCCCCTTCGCGAGCGTCAATTGAGCGCCCCTCCCGCAAAGACCCCGCCCCCGCCCTGGCGCCTCGGGCTCGTCGTCCTCGCCCTGGCCGGCCTCGGCATGCCGGCCTGCGCCCCCCTGGTCCGCCCGGCGCCCTTCGTCGGCGCCCGCGACCAGATCACCGACGCGACCCTGGTCGGGCCCTTCGACGGCCAGGTCCTCGACGCCGCCTCGGGCGAGCCGGTCGACAAGGCGACCGTGGTGGCGATCTGGTCCTACGATCGCGGCGACGGCTTCATCGCCCCCTACGGCTCCGAGACCTACGAGACCGAGACCGACCCCGCCGGGCGATATCGCGTCCCCCCGAGCAAGCTGGCGATCCGCGGGAGCACCGTCCGCCTGGTCGCCTTCTCGCTGGTGATCTACAAGCGCGGCTACGTCGGCTACCGCTCCGAGAGCACGTTTGAGGGCGAGCCGCGGACCGACTTCACCGTCCGCCACAACAAGATCGCCCTCCGCAAGTGGCGCGAGAGCGACTCCCACGCCGACCACCTCGCCTACCTCGCGGCCCCCCGCGAGATCCAGAAGATGGCCGCCTGGGAGAACGACCTCGCCAACCTCGCGCTCTACCGCGAGCTCGGCGGCGACGCGCCCGAGGTGAGCGCGCCGGTGAAGGCGGCCCCGCGCGCCCCGGCGCGGGCCAAGGACGTCTGGCTCGACGCGAGCAAGCTCATCACCCCCGACGAGATCCGCCAGCGGACCCGCACCCAGGACCGCTTCAAGGTCGAGGAGCTCAGCGATCTCGAGCGGACCAGCTTCTACCACGGCCTCCACTTCCGGGCGGTCGATCGCGGCGAGGACTACGACATCGCCATCCGCGTCTGGCACTCGCCGCCCGGCGGGATGAAGCCGGTGGTCGAGACGATCGAGACGACGATGGCCGGGGCGACCCGCAACACCGAGGTCACCGACAAGACCTGGGTCGTCGAGGCCGAGGGGGTCTTCGCGGTCGCCTTCGTCGACGACGCCGAGCAGGTCGGCGTCCTGATGATCTGCGGCGACATGCAGTGCCACGACCTCTCGACCGCGCTGATCCTGGCGCGCGAGCTCCACCGCAACCTCGAGCGCCTGGCCGACGCGCCGATCGGCTCGGCGATCGACGTCCGCGACGAGGAGCGGCCGAGCGCCCTCAAGATCGGCGGCGACGACGACGCGGACGAAGACGACGACGAGCCCGAGCCCGAGCCCGAGGCCAAGACCCGGAAGGGAGGCGCGCGATGAGACGCCTGGTGTCCCGCATCCTCGCCCTCCCCCTCCTCGTCGGCCTCGCCCTCGCGCCGCGGCCGGCGGCCGCCTGGGATCCCTCGACCACCCACGCCGGCCTCGTCGATCAGGCGCTCCGCCGGAGCGCGGTCCACCTCCGGTGGATGGCCGGCTCCGAGCTCACGCGCGGCCTCTTCACCCCCCTCCGGGTCGATCCCAAGCGGCTCCAGCCCGGCGAGCTCCGGCTGGTCCTGCAGGCGATGGAGCGGGTCAGCGAGGCGACCGGCAGCCGCGCCCTCGGCGGCCCCGGGGCCTGCCCGGGCGAGGACGCGCCCTCGGTGAGCCGGCGCTACTGCGTCGACGGCGAGCGCTGGCAGATGAGCGCCCTCGGCTGGATCCAGCTCGGGGTGATCGCCGAGCTCGTCCCCTCCGCCCGCGAGGTCCACCACTTCGTCGACCGCGACGATCCCTCGGCGCTCTCCTGGAGCGACCCCGAGCTCCCGCGCTGGCTCCTCCGCCTCCGCCTCTCGCGGCACAACGGGGCGCCGCTCGCCGGCTCGGTCAACCGCACCAACTTCTCCGGCCACGGCCCCTCGGCGATCGCCTGGATCGCCGACAAGGGCGATCTGCTGGCGCCGCCGCGCCTCTACGAGCACCTCGAGCGGGCCTACCTCGAGCCCGAGGAGACCGCCCGCGCCCACCACCTGGCGATGGCCCTGATCTGCGTCGGCGCGCTCCTCCACGTCGCCCAGGATCTCGCGGTCCCGGCCCACGCGCGCGGCGACGTCTCGGCCTTCTTCGCGCCGCTCTCGGGCGAGCCCGGCGACCGCGGCCTGCCGCTCCAGGAGCTCGCGCGGACCCTCTACGGCCGCCGCGATCTCCCGCTGCCGACCGACCCGGCGGCGATCGGCGCGGCCCGGGGGATCCCGATGGCCCGCTCGATCCTCGGCCACCTCCTCGGCGAGGGCGGCGACGAGGGCCTGATCGCCTTCGCCGGCCGCCGCTTCTTCTCGGAGTCGTCGACGCCGACGCCCCGCTACCTCGAGGCCGACCTCGATCCCGAGGCCGCCGCCGCCCGCCTCCTCGAGGGCGCGCCCCTCGACCCGGTGGAGGCCGCGGGCGCCCGCCTGAGCCCCTGGCCGGCCGCCCGCGGCTACCTCCTGAGCGGCCAGGGACGGCCGCTGGCGGCGTTTGACACCGACGACGAGGGGCGGATCCGCGCCTTCGTCGACACCACGGTCTACCAGGACCAGATGAAGGAGCTCCTGCCCCGGGCCGCCGACGTCAGCCGCTCGCTCCTCGACTTCGTCTTCCCGGGCTGGCCGACCCTCAGCCTCGACGCCGATCGCCGCGCCCTCAGCCTCGAGGTCGACGCCGACGTGGTCGAGCCGGTGCTCCTGGTCCTCCACCAGGACGGCGAGGGCAAGCGGAGCGTCCGCCGCAAGGTCTCGCTCACCCCCGGCAAGCGCAACCGGATCGCCGACCTGCCGGCGAGCGCCGAGAGCGAGCGGATCGTCCTTGTCCTCCGCGGGCGCTACGCGGGCGGCGAGCCCCTCCTCTGGGAGGCGACCCTGCCGGCGAAGGAGACCACCCTCGAGGCGGTGCCGGGGCCCTACGTGCCGCCGCCGCTGACGAGCGCCGAGGGCGAGGAGGAGGACGAGGAGATGCTCCGTCGCTCGGCCGAGTCCTCGGCCGCGATCGCCACCGATCCGGAGGACGAGAGCGAGGCCGAGGCGGCCGATCCCGACGAGCCCGCGGCGGCCGAGGATCCGCCCGGCTAGGGCGAACGCGGCTCAGGTCGATCGCCGCGAGTCGCGTCCATCGAGCGCTCGCCACCGCCTGCGCGAGCACGTCGTGTGCGGCGCGAGCCCGCTCGCCGGCGCGTGCGTGCTTCGTGCGTCGAGCGCCCGCTAGCGCTTGGGCGGACGACCGCGACGCGGACGCGACCCGCCCGCGCTCTGCTGCGAACCCGACCCCCGCGACCGCGACGGGGCCGCGGGCTGTGAAGACCGGGGCGCGGGCGCCGAGCGAGGGGTCGGCTTCGCCTCGGGCTCGCTCGCCTCCGCCTTCGCCTCCGCGGCCGCGAGCGCGGCCTCGACCTCCCCGCGCAGGCTGAGGAGCCCGAGGTGCCCCGGCATCACCGCGAGCCCGAGGCGGAGCTGCTCGCCCGCGCGGCTCGCCTCGCCGTCCTCAAGGGCCGCCCGGACGCCCGCCTCCTGGGCGGCCGCGAAGCTCGGCATCGCCTCGAGGACCGCCGTCGCCGCCCGCTTGCGCGCGTCGCCCTCGGAGGCGAGCGCCTCCCAGGCGCGGAAGTAGGCCCGCAGATCGGGATCGGCCGCGAGCTCGGCCGCCCGCGCGAAGGCCCGCGGCGCCCCCTTCGCGTCGCCGAGGAGGAGCGCCACCCGACCGCGCTCGTGGTGGGCCCAGGCGAAGTCGGGCGCCCGCCGCAGGAGCACCTTGAGCTCCGCGAGGGCGGCCCGCGCCTCGCCGGCCCGCCGCAGCGACTGGGCGAGGCGGAAGCGGGCGAGCGGGGCGTCGGGATCGAGATCGAGGTGGCGCCGGAGGAGGCGGCGCTCGATCGCCGGCGCGAGCTCGCCGTCGTCGCCGAAGAGATCGTCGTGGTACTCGCCCTCCTCGTCGTAGAGGATCGCGATCTCGCCGAGGAGCGCGAGGACCATCCGCAGCGCCGACGAGGCGAAGGGCAGGCGCTCGCCGTCCTCCTCGACGAGGGCGACGTCAGCGCCCTCGGCGTAGGGATCGGCGACCAGCACCAGGAGGTCGCGGCCGCGCTCGCCGATCACCCGATCGCCGGCGGCGATCTGGCCGCTCTCGCGGGCCGCGGCGCTCGCCCGGGCGACCTCGTCGAGGCTGAAGATCAGCGCCTCGGCGTTGGCGAGATCGAGGCCGTCCCAGTGCTCCCAGAGGATCCCCGTCGCCTCCGGCAGGCCGGCGGCCGCGATCGCCTCCGGGGTCGCCGGCGGACCGACCCGATGCAGGCCCTCGGGCGCGTCGCGGAGGCGGTCCTCGATCCGATCGACGATCGCCTCGAGGCTCCGCCGGCCGGCGGCGCCGAGGGGGAGAGCGGCTTCATCCTCGTGCTGATCCATCGTCGACGCGGAGTGTCCCGGCTCGGCCCCGAGTAGTCAAAGGCGCGCGTCGATCCCAAGCTCACAGGCGGCCCCGACGACCGAGCGCGGAGCGCCGCCAATTGGCGAGCGCCTCGCCGACCGGGGCCGACGAGGCGCTCAGGGCCTCCCGGGCGGCGCGCCGGGCCGCCTACACCTTGGCGAGGCGCGGGGGCACGTCGACCCCCTGCTCGCGGAGCGTCCGCAGGAAGCGGGGCAGCGAGAGCGTCGCCTTGAACTCCGTGGAGCCGTCGGCGGCCTTGCCGGCGGCGAAGAGCGGCCGGTACTCGATCGTCCCGTCGGCGTGGACGTGGGGCTCGATGATCTCGAGGACCTGCATCGCCTCCGCGTTGACCCCGGAGTTGAGGCGGACGACCACGTCGATCGCGTGGGCCAGCGAGATCGTCAGGGGCTGGAGGGCGCCGCCGGCCATCGTCGACCCGAGGGCGGCGAGACGGGTGAGCGCGTGGGCGGTGTTGATGCCCCAGAGCGAGACCACCGCGCCCCGGCTCGCGCCGGCGACCGCGTCGATCACCGCGGCCGCGTCCTGCTGGCCGCACTGCTGGCTGACCAGGAGATCGAGGCCGCCGCGGAGGAGCACCCCGAGGACGCTCGAGAGGTCGATCGTGTCGGAGGGATCCTTGAGGCGGCGGACCTGGATCCACCCGCGGCGCCCGTGGCTGAGGCGGCCGGTGTCGGAGATGCAGGCGACCCGGAGCTGCTCGGGGATCTCGTTGACCACCGCCCGCATGAAGCGATCGAGGTTGACCCCGCCGGAGGCGCAGACGACCACCCGCCGGCACTCCTTGAGGAGGAGCGCGAGGAGCTCGCGCATGTCGGCGCTGAGCACCTGCTCCTGGACCAGCGAGGCCAGCGAGTTGGCGTCGGTGCGGATCCGCCGGAGGCTCAGGATCGGCGCCTTGGCGGCGTGCGGCGGCAGGAGGGCGTAGAGGTAGAAGCCGTGCTCGACGATCCCCTCGAGGACCTGCGCCCCCTCCACCAGGATCCCGCGCTTGCGGGCGATCCGGCGGATCGCCAGCTGGAGCGAGCGCTCGCTGGTGAAGCGGACGTCGAGGCGATCGGCCGGACCTGTCTCTCGAATCACGTGGATCGGGCCGGCGCCGACCACCTGGATCTCGCGGATCTCGGCGTCGCGCATCATCTCGCCGAGGGGCCCGTACTCGAGGAGCTCGAGGGCGATCCGCTCCTTGAGCGGGGCGATCTCGACGCTCGGCTCGAGCTGATGGGAGTCGCGGAGATCGGCGATCATCGCGTCGATCTCGGTGAGCGCCTGCTCGCGGTCGTCGTCGTAGATGTCGCTCGACTTCGAGGGATCGAGGCGGGGCACCGAGTGGAGCACCGAGGTGACGATCTGGTTGGCGATCCGGTCGAGGTAGGTGCTCTCGACGCCGGCCGCCGGCACCCGCTGGGCCGAGGTGAAGACGCCGCTCTGATCGTCGACGAGCTCGACGAAGTCGGGGAGCACCTCGGTCTTGCCGCCGGCCTCGCGCCGGCGGGACTTGCTCTCACCGGGGGGCCGCGGCGGCTCGGCCGCGTTGATCGACGCCTCGTCGCCCTCGAGCATCAGGATGTAGTCACCGACGTAGACCCGATCGGTGCGCCGGACGATCCGCGGCGCGCTCACCCGGCGGCCGTTGATGTAGGTGCCGTTGGTGCTCTCGAGGTCGATGCACTCGACCTTGCCCTCGTGGCGGCGGAAGCGGAGGTGGTGCTTGGAGACGTTGACCCGATCGAGGACGAGATCGTTGTCGTCCTCGCGCCCGACCGAGAAGTGGTCGCCCTCGAAGGCGAAGCGCTGGGTCTGTCCCCCCTTCTCATGAACCACTACCGTAATCACCCCCTTGGCTTACCCCGAAAGATCGAGGGGCGACAAGCGCCCGGGAGCCGGATTCGACGGCCGCGGGGGGGCGCCGGAGGGGCGCGCGCTTTCTCCCGCGAACGATGTACTGTGGGGAAATGGAGGGGCGCGGACGACCGCGGCTCGCCTCACCTCCCCGCGCCTCCCCTCGCCTCGTGGACCCGCTAGAAGTCGTCGACGTCGTCGAGGGCGTCTTCAAGCGCGTCGATCTCGCGCTGTGACGCCTGCAGGTCGGTCGCGGCCGCGCCGGCTGCCCCCGCCGCCCCCGCCGCTCCGGCGGCCGTCGGCGCGATCGCGGCGCTCCCCCGACGGATCCACCGCCGGGCGACCAGGGCGATCGCCAGGATCGCCAGGATCGCGGCGATCGCGGTCCCCCAGAGGAGCTCCGGGCGACCGACGTAGCCCTGGATGTCGGGGAAGCGGGCGACCAGCTCCGCCTCGATCTCCTCGCGTGTCGCCCCCGCCGACGCCTTGACCAGCATCTCGTTCTCGAGCTTGCGGGCCTGCGGCGAGGGGCAGGTGGCGATCGTCCGCCCCGGGCAATAGGGCGACATCAGGTCATGGCTGAGCTCGTTGACGAGCTGCTCCGCCTCGGGAGAGGCGACCGGAGGCGCTGGCGCGACCATCGGGCCCCGGCTAGTTCGACATGTCGAGCTTCTTGGCCTTCTTGCCGCCCCCGCTGACCTTCTTCACCTTGGCCTTGCCGGTGTTCTTGGGCGGGTTGAGGGCCTTCTCGCAGAACTTGTCGTGGGCTTCCTTCTGCTTCGGGTCCTCGAGGTTCGGCTTCGGCGGGAGCTCGCCGCCGATGTTCTTGAGGTACTTGGTGATCTTGTTCTCGATGATGATCCAGTGGGCGTCCGACTTCTCGATCTCGGTGCGATCGGAGTCGTTATACGCCTTCGGGTAGCCGTGCATGATCAGCTCGTGGGCCTCGAGGAAGTGGCCGATGAGCTTGGACTTCTCGAGGATCCGCGGCTCGTTGGCGAAGAGGCGCTGCTGCCAGGCGTTGATCTTCGGGATGAAGACCTGCTTGAACTGGTACCACTGCTCGTCCTCGGGGCTCCCGGGCTCGATGCCGAAGGCCTTCTCGCCCTCCTGCTTCATGTTCTCGCGGTAGCACTCGAGCTCGTTCCAGTAGTTGAGCATCTTCTTCAGGTTCTGCTTGTCGAACTTGTAGAGGTGCTTCTCGCCCTCGGGATCCTTGCGGTCCCAGGCCTTGAGCTCGGCGTCGGTCGGCGGCGGGAGGCCGTCGGGCGGGCGCTTCTTCGGGTTCGGCTTGTAGGCGCCGCTCTTCTCGAACTCATCCTCGGCGTTGGTCTTGAGCGAGTCTTCCAGCGACTTGTGCTCGCCGCAGCCAGAGGAAGACACGGCGAACGCCGTCACGAGGATGCTGCCGAGAACCAGACGCCAAGTGTTGCTCATCTGCCGTTTCCTGCCCCGAGGGTCGGCTGACTTTAGCGAGGGGGCGCCGGGCTTGGCAAGCGCGGATCGCCCGCGGCGCTTGCCGCCGCCCGTCATCGACGTAGACTTGCGCCCCCCACGGGCGGCCGCCGGCGCCGCCCGGAAGGTCGAGACGAGATGAGCGACGCGACCCCGAAGACCTCCCCAGCAAAGGCGAAACGCGCGAGCGCTGGGCATACCAGCACCCCGAAGAAGGCCCCGCGCGGCGGACGATCCGCGGGCGCGACCGCGACCGGCGAGGGCGCCGACGCGGCCCCGGTCGCCCTCAGTGTCGGCCAGCCGGCGCCGCCCTTCCGCCTCGAGAGCGACGATGGCCAGACCTACGCCCTCGCCGATCTCGCGGGCCGACGGATCGTCCTCTACTTCTACCCCCGCGACTCGACGCCGGGGTGCACGACCGAGGCCTGCGACTTCCGCGATCGCGCGGACGCGATCGCGGAGCGCGGCGCGTTGGTCCTCGGCGTCAGCGGCGACAGCCTCGCCTCGCACGCCCGCTTCCGGGCGAAGCAGGGCCTCAACTTCCCGCTCCTCAGCGACCCCGGCAACGCGGTCGCGCGGGCCTACGGCGCATATGGCCCAAAGACCATGTACGGGAAGCAGACCCTCGGGGTGATCCGCTCGACCTTCGTGATCGGAGCCGACGGGCGGATCGAGGCGATCTACGCGCCGGTCAAGGTCAAGGGCCACGCCGAGGCGGTGCTCGCCGCCCTCCCTGGGGGTCGATGAGGCGGCGGCCTGGGGGCCCCTTCGGCGCTGGCCGGGCGCGCGTCGGCGCGCTCGCGCTCGCGCTCGGCCTCGCCGTCGCCGCCGCCGGCTCCGCCCGCGCCGGCTACTGGCTCTCGGCCGAGCTCGCGGGCCCGGCGAGCGCCCGCTCGGCGGCCGTGGCCTCGATGTCCCCGGGGACAGGTCCATCGATCGACGCGCCGCCCCCCCTCCTCGGCCACTTCGTCGGCCACGTCGACGACCTCGCGGCCGCCCTCGCCTTCGTCGGCCGCTGGGCGTTCACCGGCGAGCCGCTGCCGCCGCCCGAGAGCCGCCCCCTCTTCACCGGCCCGGCGCCGATCCCCGGCGGCGCGCTGGCCGACGGCTTCGGCGTCCTCCTCCTCTCGCTGGTCGTCGACGAGGCGGCCGACGACGGCGGCAGCCGACCCTTCACCTGGCCGCGCGAGGCGCCCGAGCTCCCGGCGAGCTGGCGGCCGGCGGCGATCCTCAGCCAGAGCGCGCCCCTCTTCGCCGCCCCCGCGCCCCGCCTGCCGCCGCTCACCGAGTCCCACGAGCGGATCGCCCGCAAGGACGATCTCTACCTCCTCGGCGTCGTCGATCGCTGCGAGCTCCGGGAGGGCGTCCAGAGCTGCCTCCGCTGGGCCCAGGTCCTCGCCCACGGCCACGGGCGGTGGCGCGGGGGCTACCTCCCGGCCGCCGAGGTCGCGCCGCTGGAGGGCTGGGTGCGGGCCAAGAGCGGCCTCCCGCGGGCCCTCGCGGTCCCGGCCGCGATCGTCGGCGACGAGGCGCTGGTCGTCCTCCTCGCCCGCACCCGCGACTACGAGCTCCACCGCGCGACCCTCCGCCTCCCGCGCGACGGCGACGCCTTCCCTGCCTTTGAGCTCGCGCTCGAGGGTGAGGTCGCGGTGATCCGCCAGGGGGAGCGGGAGGCGGCCCGCCTCCCGCTGAACGCTGGCCTCGACGCGCGCCCGCGCTGAGGCGGGCTCGCGCTCGTCCGCCCTCCCGCGCGACGGACGACCTCGCTCGCAGGCGCCTGGCCTCCCGAAGCGCGAGCCCGCGTTCGATGCGAGCGCTCGCGCTCGCGGCGCGCTTGATCGCTCGCCATCGATCGCGCTTGGACGGCCTCGCCGGCGCGGAGCGGGCGACGCGAGCCGAGCCTAGGACGCCGACGCCGACGCGCCCTCGCCGATCCGGAAGGCGAGGAGGAAACCGCGGTTGGTGATCGCGTACATCCGACCGAAGACCGGATCGAGCGCCGGCTTGCCGCTGATCCCGGAGCCGACGTCGAGGCGCGCGAGGAGCTCGCCGCTGATCCGATCGTAGGCCCCGAGCCCCTGCTCGGAGTGGCCGATCAGGACCACCGAGCCGACCAGCACCGGCTCCGAGAGCACCCCCGGATCCTGCTGCTGCCGCCAGCGGAGGCGGCCGCCCCGCTCGATCGAGAAGATCCCCTCGAGCGACGAGGCGAAGATCAGCGAGCCGTCGCCGGCGTCGATCACCGTCCCCGCGCCGCGCACCGGCCGATGCCAGCGCTCGGCGCCGTCGGCGAGCGAGAGCCCGTAGACCCCGGTCGCCTGGCCGCTGACGACGACCTCATCGCCGCCGACGACCAGCGGCGTGCTGTCGGCGTCGACGAAGGCGCCGCCCTCCGGCGGGGCGACGCTGGTGATCCAGAGCGCCTCGCCCGAGCCCGCGCCGATCGCCACCACCCGGCCGTTCGAGAAGCCGGTGAGGACCACGCCGCCCTCGGGGACCGCCTCGCCCGCGTGCTCGTCGACGAAGGCGAGGCCAGCCCGCCCGAAGATCGTGAAGTCGGTCGGCAGCGGCTGCTCGTACTGCCAGCGCCAGCTGCCCGATCGGACATCCAGCGCGAAGACCTGATCGCGCGAGTTGGCGAAGTAGACGACGTCGCCGACCAGGAGCGGCCGCCCGCGGATCGTCCCCTGGGTCTCGTAGGTCCAGCGCGGCGCCCGGGTCTCGACGTCGAGCGCGGTCAGCGAGCCGTTGTCGGTGCCGATCAGGAGCACCGGCTCGCCGGGGAGGAGCACCGGCTCGCTGGCGATCGCGCCGCCGAGCGCATGCTCCCAGATCAGGTGGCCGTCCTCGGCGTCGAGGACCAGGAGCGAGCCGTCGCGGCTGCCGACGTAGAGCCACCCGCGCTCCGGATCCGAGGTGACCACGGCCCGCTCGTCCGGGCGCAGGATCGCCATCTCGGTGATCGTGATCGGCTTCATGAACTCGACCTCGAGGACCGCCCGGGCGGCGTCGCTCGATCCCGGGTGGATCACCGAGGTCGGCTCGGCGGGGCCGCAGGCGGGGAGCGCCGCGAGGGCGGCGAGGGCGGCGAGGGCGAGGGCCGGGGCGCGCGGCACGGGCAGGTCCTCACTCGGCCGGCGGCGCGGCGTTGTCGGTGATCTCGATCGCCGGCTTGGTGTCGACGCCGGCGAGGAGGGTCGGAGCGAGGTCGTCGATGAGCGGCCGGATCTGCTCGCGCATGATCGACGCCTCCTGCATCGGGAATTCCTCGACGTAGGTCTTGAGGACCGCGATCGCCTCGTCCTTGCGGCCGGCCTGGGCGAGGAGGCGAGCCTGGTGGTAGAGCGCGGTCTCGCGGTAGAAGGCGCCCTTGTCCCCGGCGAGGATCTTGAGCTCCGCGAGCGCGCCGTCGACGTCGCCCTGCCCCTCGCGCGCGAGCGCGACGCCCTCGCGGGCGAGGAAGGCGAAGGGGTGGTCGGGCTCGTCGCTGAGGAGCTTGCGGTAGGCCGCCTCGGCGTCGGCGAAGGCGCCCGCGCGGAGCTGCTCGGCGCCGCGGAGGAGGTTGGCCGAGAGGGCGGCCTCCGAGCGCGGCGCGAGGGCGTCGAGATCCGTCAGGTCCTTGGTGATCGCCGCGCTGCGGGCGGCCTCGTCGGCGGCGATCGGGAAGGGCGGCGAGGCGGTCGGCCCCGCGAGCTGCATCGGATCGCCGACCCGCCCGCGGGCCTCGTAGGCCGCCGCGTCGGCGACCAGGCGGGTCGCGGCCGCCGTCGTGTTGGCCCGCTGGACCCGCCAGAGGACGACGCCACCGACCCCAATGGCGGCGAGGAGGATGCCGACGACCACGAGGCGCGAGCGGCTCTTGGCGGCCCGTCCGACCGTGCGCACGCCGGCCTGGAAGGCGTCGTCGCCCCCGGCCGCGTCGCCCCCGGCGTCGCTGCGGCGCTTGGTCCGCGAGCGGTTCCAGGTCGGCAGCTCCATGCGCATCTCGGGCGCGGGCTCGGGCTTCTGCGGCTCGTCGCTCACGGATCGCGTGTCTACCGGAGGCGCGGCTCCCTGTCCACCCGCCACCGGGGGTATAACCGGGCGGGTGACCGCGCCCTCGCCTCCCCGCCTCGCTCGCCGACGTCGGCGGTGGCCGGGGTCGCTGACGGCGCTGCTCGCCCTCGTCGCCGTCGCAGCGCCGCCGACCTCGGCCAGCGCGCGAGCCGAGCGCAAGGCGCCGGCGTCGGGGCCGGCCCCGACGCCGACCCCGACGCCGGCCCCGCGCGACCCCAACGACGCGCCGATGATGCGGGCCCCCAACGGCCAGCCGGATCCCACGCCGGTCCTCGCCACGCCGGCCCTGGTGCCGACCTACCGCGACCGCCGCCGCTTCGCCCTCACCCTCTCGCCGGCCTACGGCTCCTTCCGCCTCCCCCTCCTCGGCCGCTCCAACAAGCGCCGCCCGGGGGCCGGCGGCCTCCTCGAGGCCGATCTCAAGCTCCTCCCCTTCATCTGGCTGCGGGCCCAGGTCGGCTACACCGCCCACCCGCTCGACGAGGCCAAGCTCAAGGATGACGAGAGCGGCGAGGTCACCCTGGTCGCCAACGCCGGCACCCTCCACGCCGCCAACGCTGGCGTCGGGCTCGCGGTCGGCGTCGACCTCGGGCCGGTGCTGCCGATGATCGACGCCGGCGTCGGCGCCTTCCGCCTGGGCACGCCCTCCGGCGCCCTCCCGGGACAGCGCGACCAGCCCTGCCTCGACGGCGGCGGCTGCGACACCGGCCTGACCTGCTCGCCGATCGGCACGTGCGTCGTCGATCTGATCCCCGAGGTCCACGCCGGCGCGTCGGTCGACATCCTCCTCGGCCAGCGTTGGTCGGTCGGCGCGACGCTCCGCTACTTCGCGCTCCTCCGCGATCCGGCGTCGATCCCGACCTACGTGATCGGCGCGCTCCGGGCCGGCATCCGCTTCTGATTCTGAGGCGAGCGCCCGCGAAGACCTGTCCGCTCAGACAGGCACATTCCATGCGCCCGTGAAACGCGAAGAGCCCCCGCGCCGGCCGGCGCGAGGGCTCCTCCGTCGCCTCTCCTCGACCCTAGCCGAGGTTCGGGCAGTCGATCTCCGGGAGGTCGGAGAGCTGGCAGAGGGCCGAGACGGTCGAGCCGGCGGGCGCCGGGCCGTCGCGGAAGAGCTTGAACTCGAGGTTGTACCCGAGGTCCACGCACTCCTGCGACATGTCGTCGTCGGCGCTCCCGGTGACGTCGCCGGTCGGATCGGTGAGCGTGATGTAGCAGACCGTCTGGCCCGAGGGCGGCACGAAGTTTCCGCCGCTCTTCTCGCAGAGCGGGATCTGCGTCTGGACACCGGTCGCCACGTTCTCCTCGACGAGCGTGCACTCGACGTTGAGCTCCGGGGTCGTCGTGTTGATGTCCTTGACGCACTCCGTGAAGCAGGCCGGCTTGATCTGGTCGCGGATCTTGGCGGCGATCGCCTGGAGCGCGACCGAGTAGTCGGGGTCGCAGATCGAGAAGATGTTCGGATCGGCGCCGACCTGGAAGTGCTCGGCGAACTCGCGGAGGCGGACCGGCGGGATCGCGGTGCCGCCCATCGCCGAGGTGCAGCCCGCGTCGATGCCGAAGTCGTCGAGGAAGGCCTGGTCGCCGCTCGCGCTGTAGGAGATGTCGCCGGCGTCCTTGTAGCCGGGCGGGACGCCGCCGATCAGGGCGACGAGGACCTCGGCGCCGCTGTCGAACATCCGCTTCTGCTCCTCGAGCGCGTCGATCTGGTCGGTGTAGCGGCTGACCGGGTGGAGGACGGCCTGGTCATCGGAGACCCCCTTCGTGCCGTCCTCGCCGATGTTGGCGGAGTTGCACGCGCTGTACCCCGAGGGATCGCCGTCGCACTCGACGCCGGCGCGCCAGCAGACCGCCGAGGTCGGGATCGGGTCGGTCGGCGAGTTCCAGAGGGCCTTCTGGTCGATGAAGACGCCCTTGTGCGCGTCGTTGAAGGAGCAGTCGGCCTCGTCGGAGACGATGACGACCGAGAGGATCGCCTGCTCGCGGAGGAAGCCGTAGTTGTCCTCGCCGTTCTGGTCGGCCTTCTTGAGGGCCTTGTACATGCTCTCGAGGTGGGACTCGAAGCCGCAGCCGGCGACGCCCTGCGGGCCGAAGCACTGGAACGCCTGGACCGTCGTGATGCCGTCCGGGATGTTGGTCCGGCCCTCGATGTTCTCGAGCCAGGGGCGCGCCTTCTCCGTCGGATCCTTCTCCGTCGTCGTCGGCGTGATCGTCAACATCGCGTCCGTGAGGTCGCAGTAGTCGGTGCAGGAGTAGCTCGCGTCGATCGGCGGATCGACGCCGGCGAAGGTGAAGTGGCCGAGGTCGATGCGGTCGACGCACGAGCTGAGGACGAAGTCACCGTTCGGCGGCGTGGTCGCGGCCGAGGGGCAGCGCGGGTTGCCGGCGTCGGTCGTGGTGATCGCCAGGCGGTAGTTCGCCTTGACGTCGTCGGCCTCGAGGACGTTGATGAAGGACGCGAAGTTGGCGGAGAGGAGCGCCTGCTCCTCGGCCATCGAGCCCGAGTCGTCGATCACGAAGACGATGTCGACGTCCTTGTTGACGGCGATCGACACGCCCTTCTTGGCCTCCTGCGCCTTCTCATACTCGACCGGCTTGAGCGGGTGCGAGAGGCAGGCGAAGAGCTGCGGGAGCGCAACAGCGGCGCCGGCCAGCAGCGCGAGTCGAGAGATAATGGACGTACGCAACATGTACTCCTCCGGGGAACCTAGGGCCGCGGGGGCCTCCCAAGGACAGGACCTTGCGGCGGAACAATCGCACAGCCGAAACCCCGCTGTAAAGCCCCGAGAGCGCCGCCTGGCGCTCACTTGAGCCCCCGGATCGCCAACTTGGATGTCAGCGTCCGCGGGGGCCCTGCCAACCCCGGGCGCCAACCAGCGGCGAGCCCGAGGGGGACGCCTGGGCCCGCAACCCCGGGCGCTCCCGGCCGCCAACCCCGGCCATCCCCGCCATCGCCCTGGCCTCGGGCCCGCCGGGCGCGCGGCGACGGCCGCGGCCGCGCGTCTTCACGCCTTGGCCGCAGGACGCGCGCGCTCGCGGTTGCCCCGCCCGCGGGCCCGGACCACCAGGCGCACCGGCACCCCGCGGAGCTCCCAGCGCCTCCGGAAGCGGCGGAGGAGGTAGCGCTCGTAGGCCGGCTGGAGGCAGCGCCCCATGTTGGCCGAGATCACGATGAGCGGGGGATCGCTCTCCGCCTGGGTGGCGAAGAGGAGCTTGACCGGCTTCGCGCCGTGCATCGGCGGCGAGTTCTCGGCGATCGCCGCCCGCAGCTCCTCATTGAGATCGGAGGTCGGGATGTGGCGGCTGAGGGCGCGCGCGGTCTTGAGGCAGGCGACGAGGACGTCGTCGAGGTTGTAGGCCCTCCCCTGCCCCTCGTCACGGCCGGCCCCGACCGCGGAGGTCTTGATGATCCGCGGCTTCTCGAGGAAGGCCAGCTCGGTCTCGACCTCGAGGATCCGGCGGCGGGCGAGCGCCTGATCGCTGCTGACGAGATCCCACTTGTGGAGGGCGATCACGACCCCCTTGCCCCGCTCGAAGGCCATCCGCGCCAGGCGCTGGTCCTGATCGGTGACCCCGACCGAGGCGTCGAGGACCAGGACCACCACCTGGGTCCGCTCCATCGCCCGGATCGACTTGATCGCCGCCAGCTTCTCCTGGGCCCGGGCGACCTGCTTGCGGCGCCGCAGGCCCGCGGTGTCGATCAGCACCAGCGGCTTGCCGTTGAATTCGAAGGGGAGATCGATCGCGTCGCGGGTGGTCCCGGCGGTCGCGTCGACGATCACCCGCGGCTCCCGCAGGAGGGCGTTGATCAGCGTCGACTTGCCGGCGTTCGGCCGGCCCATGAAGGCGATCCGGGTCCCCTGGGGGGCGGCCTGCTCGAGCGCGGGCATCGCGTCCTCCGGCAGGTTCTCGAGGATCGCGTCGCAGAGCTCGCTGATCCGCCGGCCGTGGGCCGCTGAGACCGGGAAGAGCTCGCCGAGGCCGAGCTCGTGGGCGGCCTGGGCGTCGATCTCCCGGCGCTCGCTCTCGGTCTTGTTGGCGACCACCAGGATCCGCCGCCCCGAGCGGCGGAGGAGCTCGGCGATCTCCCGATCGCTGGCGCAGAGCCCGTCGATCGCGTCGACCACGAAGAGGATCAGGTCGGCCTCCTCGATCGCGATCTCGGCCTGCGCGCGGATATGCTTCGGCAGGCCGTCGTCGAGGGAGGGATCGATGCCGCCGGTGTCGACCACCAGGAATTGCCGCCCCTCCCACTCGGCGACCCCGTAGAGGCGATCTCGCGTGACCCCCGGGTTGTCCTCGACGATCGCCTTGCGGGCGCCGACGAGGCGGTTAAAGAGGGTCGACTTGCCGACGTTGGGGCGGCCGACGATGGCCACGAGGGCGCCGCTCATGACTCACCTCCAACCGGCTGGTGGTAGCCCAGGCGGGCCATCAGCTCGGGATCGCGGGTCCAGTTGCGGGTCACCTTGACGGTCAGGAAGAGATCGCAGGGGCGCCCGGTGAGCTCGGCGATCGCCTGGCGGGCGCGCATCGAGATCTCGCGGATCGTCTGCCCGCCCTTGCCGATCACCATCGCCTTCTGGCTCTCGCGCTCGACGTGGACGATCGCGCGGATCACGTCCTTGGCCGGGCGCCGCTGCTCGCGGAAGGACTCGATCGTGACCGCGCAGGAGTACGGGAGCTCGTCGCTGAGGAGCGCGAAGATCGCCTCGCGGACCCGCTCGCCGGCGTGCCAGCGGAGATCGCGGTCGCTCAGGGTCTCCGGATCGTAGAGCGCCTCGCCCTCGGGGAGGCGGCCCTGGACGACCTCGCGGAGGGTCTCCAGGCCCTCGCCGGTGGTCGCCGCGATCGGCACGATCGCCTCGAAGGGGTGGATCGCCGACCAGGTCGAGATCACCGGGAGGAGGAGCTCGCGGTGGCGGAGGCGGTCGACCTTGGTGAGGACCAGGACGATCGGCGCGCCGAGGGGGATGACCGCGTCGAGGGCGGCCCGCGCCCCCTCGCCGGGGGTCCAGGCGGCGGCCGCCTCCGCGTCCTCGAGGATCGGCGCCTCCGCGAGCATCAGCACGAGGTCGACCCCGGTCGCGCCCCGCAGCGCCTCATCCACCATATAGCGGTTGAGCGGCGAGCGAGCCCGGTGGATCCCGGGGGTGTCGACCAGGACCGCCTGAAAGGCGTCGCCGCCCCAGATCCCGAGGAGGCGCTGGCGCGTGGTCTGCGGGAGGCGCGAGGCCACCGCGACCTCGGAGCCGACGAGGGCGTTGAGGAGCGTCGACTTGCCGACGTTGGGCCGGCCACAGAGGGCGACCATGCCGGCCCGAAAGGGCGACGCGGAGGTGTCGAGAGCGGCCATGGGGAGGTGGGGCGGGCGCGGGCGAGGTCGTCCGGCAGCCGGTGGGCGGGAATACACCCCGTCCGGGGGTCGCGCAAGCCCGGGACACATGTCGCACATGTAGGATATTTGATTTCATGGTCGGACACGGCGATCGTTAACCCATGACCATGACCGTCGAACGAAGGGCCTCGGCTCGCATCGACAAGATCTTCCGGGTCCTGATCTCGACCGAGGAGTTCGGCGAGCAGTGGTACGTCGCTCGCAACATCTCGGAGAGCGGGATGTTCGTCGAGATGGCCGAGCCCCTGCCCCTGCGGACCAAGGTCATCGTCCGCTTCCAGCTCCCGGAGGAGGACTCGGCGATCTGCGTGATCGCCCGGATCCAGAACCACTATTTCCTCCACTACGGGGCGAGCGACGGGGTGCGGGCGCTCAGCGGGGTCGGCCTGCGCTTCCTCCGCTTCGTCCCCGAGGTCGGCGCGCCGGTCCCCGACGATCGCCTCCACTGAGAGGCGCCCGCCGCGACCAGGCGCTGGGCGCGTCGGCGCCCAGCGGGCGAGCTTCTCGGTGCGGCGATCGCCACCGATCGCCGGCGCAGGGCGAGGGCCCCACGGCGCTCCCCTCGCCCGCCCGGAGGGCCGGCTCGCACGGAAATTTGGGTCCCTTGGACCCTTGCGATAGCACGGGGGACGTGTCGATCCCCAGCCGAGTGCTCCTCCTCGCGCTCCTGGCCGCCGGCTGCGCGCGCGACCCCGAGGTGATCGTGTCGACCCGCGTCGGCGCGGTCGAGCCGGGCGAGCCGCCGACCGAGGCCCTCGCCGATCAGGTCGACGCCTACCGCCAATGGCTCGGGTCGATGCCCGGGCTCTCGATCATCGCCCTCGACGAGGACGACGACGGCGAGGCGGCGGCCGGCGACGATCCGCGGCCGCGGAAGGACGGCGCGAAGGCGAAGGCCCGGAAGAAGAAGAGGCCGAAGCCGGCGGTGTCGCTCCCGCCCCCGCCGCCGCCGACGACCGACGAGGAGCTCCGGCGGCAGATCGTCGCCCTCCGCGAGACCCCGGTCGACAACCTCGCGCTGCCGGCGAGCAGCCTCACGCTCACCGAGGCGGGGGCCTGGACCGCGCTGCGGGAGGCCCTCCTCGCGCCCCGCCAGGGTCGCAAGGCCGACTACAAGGCGCTCCTCGACAAGATCGGCGGCGACGTGCCGAACCGCTACGGGCACTTCGAACGCTCCTGGAAGCGCGAGCACGGCTACGACGTCCGCCTCTCCGAGGACTGGTACGGCGATCTCCTCGCGCTCGCGCCGGCATCGATCCCGCGATCGCTCCACGCGATCTACCGCGACTGCGTCCTCGAGGCCGCGCTCCTGCGGGCGACCGCGGCGATCGGCCAGGCCGAGCCGGCCCTCGTCGACGAGGTCGTCGACACCCTCCTCGAGGCCGCCTACATCCACGAGGGGACCTTCCGCGACGAGGTCGGCCGCGCCCTCCGGGCGATCGGCGACCCGGCGATCCCCGAGCTCGTCCGGCGATCCGAGCGGCCGCCGATCAAGAAGGAGGAGGACCGCTTCGAGACCGCCTACCGCCAGGCCGAGTACGCGGAGTACCAGCTCGACGCGCTCGATCGCCTGCAGCCCCGGCGGGCGGTCGCCGGCGTCGTCGACAACCCGCACCTCCTCGCCGCGCTCCTCGACGCCTACGGCCAGCGCCGGGTCCCGGAGGCCGCCGAGGTGATCCTCGATCACGTCGAGAGCCCGCTCCCGCGGGTGCGACGGGCGGCCCGCGACGCCTTCCTCGCGTACGTGAGCGGGCCGGCGCCGGCCGCCGAGCGCAAGACCCTGCGCCTCCTCGGCGGCAAGACCAGCACCGCGAAGGCCGGCCTCACCTACCGCGACGCCGCCGCCCGGGCGATCCGCGAGCGCCTCGGCGCCGACGCGCCGGACCTGGTCGAAGAGCCATGTTCTCTCTACCTCCCCGAGGGCGCCGGCCGCGACCCCGCCTGCGAGGCCCAGCCCGAGCGGCACACCCACGCCTACCTCGCGCTCCTCGACGCCCGCAAGGCGGAGGCCGAGGAGGCGGTGATCGTCGACGCGCTCGCGCGCGCCGAGCTCGATGAGACGATCGCCGAGCTCGACCGCCTCCTGGTCGCCAACCCCGAGCGGATGGCTGATGGCCGGGTGATCGACGCCTACCGCCGGGCCGCCGAGTCGGCGCTCGCCGGGCGCGAGCACGGCCGCGCCGGTCAGCTCCTCCGCAAGACCGCGATGCTGATCGCCGGCCGCGATCCCGAGGGGCAGCGGACCCTGACGATCCAGGCGCTCCTCGCCGAGGCGGCCAACGAGGAGCTCTCGCCCGAGGGGCGGGCGATGCTCCTGACCACCGCCGAGGCGCTCGCGCCCGACGACCCCGATCTCCACGCGGCGGTCACCGAGCTCCGGCGGCAGAGCATCCGCTTCCCCGCCCCCTCGCCGCTCCGCCTCGCGGGCGGGCTGGCGATCCTGGCGATGATGCTCCTCCTCCTCTCGACCCTCGGCGCCCGCACCGGGCCCTGGCTGGCGCGGCGACGCGAGAGCGTCGCCGCGACCTGAGCGGCGGGCGGGCGGAGGGTGATCGCCGCTCCGGCGATCGCCTCCTCGCGGTGAGACGCGACGCGAGGCTCAGAGGACATGTCCATTTCGACATGTCCGATTTGCCCGGAGAGAGAAAGTGAAGCGGGCGACGAGCCGATGGCCCGCCGCCCGCGACGCGCGAGCCCGAGGCCGGGATCAGGGGGGCTTCGGCAGGGTGTCGAAGCCGTCCTCGCGCGGCGGCTTCTTCGGGGTCAGCTTGGCCGGCTTCTTCTCCTCGGGCTCGGGCGCGGGCTCGGCCTTCGGCTTCGGCTTCGGCTTCGTGCTCGTCGACTTCTTCTTGGCCGCCGGCTTCGGCTCCTCCTTCGGAGCCTCCTTCGGCTCCTCCTTCGGAGCCTCCTTCGGCGCCTCGGCGGCCTTGGCGTCAGCGGGCGGCGTCGCGCCGGCGGCCGCCGTCGCGCCGGCGTCAGCCGGGGGCGGCGCGGCCGGTGCAGCCTCCGCGGGCGCAGCCGGGGCCGCGGGCGCGGGTGCGGCGGCCTCCGCCGGTGCCGCTGCAGCGGGCGCCGGGGTCTCCTCGCTCGACGAATTCATCGAGAGGAAGACCATCCCGCCGACCACGACGATCGCGCCGACGACCACGAGGATCCATGACGACGCGCCCGTCTTGAGGTTGCTCCCGCGATCGGGGCGCTCCGTCGCGCCGAGATCCGGCATGCTGTCGAGGCTGCCGACGAAGGTCCGCTTGTCGCCGGTGCCCGCGGCCGCGCCGCTAAACTGATAGACGGTCCGCGGCCCGCTCGCCGCTGCGAGCTCATCACCGCGACCGGCGGGCTTCGCCGGCTGCTGCGGCTGGTGCTGCGGCTGGTGCTGCGGGGCGCTGGTCGGCGGATAGCCGGCGGGCATCGCCACGCCGGGGTAGGGATCGTAGGCCGCCGGCGCATGACCGCCGGGCGCCTGCGGATGCCCCTGCTGCGGATAGCCCGGATAGCCGGGCTGCGCGTGCTGCCCCGGCGGCGGACCGTAGCCGGGTTGCGGCGCTTGCTGGGGCGCGTAGCCAGGATGCGGCGACGGCTGGGGCGCGTAGCCGGGGTGCTGGGCTTGCTGGGGCGCGTAGCCGGGGTGTTGGGCTTGCTGGGGCGCGTAGCCGGGGTGCGGTGAGGGCTGCGGCGCGTAGCCAGGGTTCGGCGCGTAGTGACCGGGATGCGCGGCCTGTCCCGCCGTCGGCGCCTGCTGGGCCGCGGGGTTGACGATCGTCCCACCGGGCGCGACCGGTGCTCCGCCCCCCTCGCTCCCGAGGGGCATGGTCGATGATGGATTCGGGTGGGTCACCGCGCTCTCCTTGGTCCGCCTAGGACCCAGCGAGTTTGCCACGGCCAGCGGACGCGGGCGAGGAAGCGGCGGGCGCCAGAGGCGTGCGCATTTTCGGGAGGCGGTCGAACCTCGCGGCCGATCGACGGGTCCTGACCGCCTCGTCGCCCCGAGGGATCGACGACCGACACGCCCCGGACTCCGGCCCCCGAAGGCGTCTCCGGGCCCCCGGCCGGCGGCGCTCCGTCTGCAAATCGACCCGGCGATCCGACGCCCAGGCGCTCATGGGGTGCGCTCCCGAGTGCTCTCCCGGGTGCGAGGAGGCGCGATTCGCCGGGTTGCGTCCGCCGTCGGCGAGCAGCTAGGATGCGGCCAATGATCGACTACGCACTCCTCTGCCAAGCCATCGCGGACTGGAAGGCCGGGCGCGCCCCCTCGGTCGTCCCCCCGCCCGCCCCTCGCCAGCACCAGCACTCCCAGCCCCAGCACTACGAGGCCGACGACGACGACGTCGAGGAGTACGAGGAGGTCGGCGAGGAGGTCGTCGAGCAGACGGTGATCTACCAGCTGCCGATCGAGCCGGTCGAGGACGACGACCTGCTCTAGCGAGCTCGGCGGCGCGTCCCGTCATCGAAGAGCCGGCCGCCCGCCGGCTCTTGTCGTTTCGAACGCGGCGATCGATCGAAGCCCCTTCGAAACGAGCGCGCCGCCCTCGCTCGGAGCGACGGCGGCGCGGACGGGCCCCAGGGCCTAGGTGGCGAGGAAGTAGGCGACCACCGCGACCACCGCGATCATCAGACCGATGGCGATGAAGGTCCCGGTGTTGCTCTTCTTCGGCTCCTCCTCGTCGTCGTAGGAGGCCGCCTGCGGCTCCGGCATCGTCGGCGCCGTCGGCTTGAGATCGAAGCCAGCGCCGCCGCCGAAGGTCGGCATGTCGGTCTGCGACGGGGGCTGGACCGCCGGCGCTGCCTGCTGCGCGAGCTCGGCGAGCGAGGCGGCCTCGAGCTCCGGCTCCGGCGCGGCCTCCGGCTCGCCGCGGAGCTTCGCGGCGAAGGACGCGACCGGCTCCTCTTCGCCGTGGAGCTTGGCGCCGAACGACGTCATCGGCTCCGCGGTCGACGAGGGCGTCGGCGCCGTCGGAGCGGCGGCCACCGGCGCGCCCGCGGGCGGCGCCTTCGGGGCGTCCGGCGCGAAGGCGATCACGGTCCCCTCCGCGGTCTTGACCGTGCCCTCGTAGAAGTCCGACTCGGCCTCGGGCTCCGCCTCGACCTCCGCCGCCTCCTCGGCCTGCTCCCCCTCGAGCTCGGCCTCCATGAACATCGTCCAGCCGCGCGAGGTCGGCGCGGCGGTCGCGGCGGCCTGCTCCTGGGACATCGGTACGCCGGTGCCGCTCTCGGTCTCCGGCGACTCGTTGAGTTCCTCGAGCATCGTCCAGCCGCGGGTGCTTGGCGCCGCCGGAGCGGCCGGGGCGGCCGGAGGCGTCGCCGCGGCGGCCTCCTCCGGATCGTCCATGATCATCGTCCAGCCGCGGACGCTCGGCTTGCTCTCCACCGGCGCGGCCGCGGGAGCCCCGAGCGGCGGGGCGCCACCGAGCGACGGGGCACCGCCGAGCGACGGAGCTCCACCGCCGAGCGTCGGCGCGAGCGAAGGGGCGCCACGCGTCGGCGCGCCCAGCGTCGGCGCTCCCAGCGTCGGCGCTCCCAGGGTCGGCGCTCCCAGGGTCGGAGCGGCTGCGGGCGCGCCCAGCGTCGGCGCCGCCACCGGCGGGGTGCCGAGGGTCGGCGCGGCGGCCGGAGCACCAAGCGTCGGCGCTCCCAGGGTCGGGGCGCCCAGCGTCGGCGGCGCGCCAAGCGGTGAGCCCAGCGGCGGACGGGCCGCGGGTGCTCCAAGCGTCGGCGGCGCGCCCAGCGGCGAACCCAGCGGCGAGCCCAGCGGCGGACGAGCCGTGGGAGCACCAAGCGTCGGCGGCGCGCCGAGCGGCTTGCCCAGCGACGGCGGCGCGCCGAGCGTCGGCGGCGCGCCGAGCGGCGGAGCGCCGAGCGTCGGAGCACCGAGCGGCGGAGCACCAAGCGTCGGCGCGACCGGGGCCGCAGCGACCGGAGCAGCGGCCACGGGGCCGGCGCGATCGGAGCCGGCGCGGGCGCGACCGGAGCCGGGCCGCGCGACCGGAGCAGCGACCGGCGCGGGCGCGGTGCGACCAGCGCGGGCGGCGCGGCCGCCGCCGCCGCGGGCGTGCTCGGCGGCGGCGCGGCCTCGTCGTCCGTCGCCTCCATGAACATCGTCCAGCCGCGGGTCCGCGGCTTGGCGCCAGCCTTCTTCGCGCCGCCACCGCCACCGCCGCCCAGCGCGGGCTTGGCCGGCGAGGGGCTGGCCTTCGGGGAAGGTGCGACCGGCGACGAGCGAGGCGCCGGCGCGGCGGGGCTGGGCTTCGGCGCGCCGAAGAGCCCGCCGAGGCCGGGCGAGCGCGGGGCCGAGGGCGAGGGCTTGCTGAGGCTCGGCGCGCCGAGGCGACCGAAGCCGCCGAGCGACGCGGCGGCCGGCGAAGCCGTCGATGAGCTGGCGATCTGCCCGACCGTCCCGCCGAACGCCGCGAGGCCTGCGGGCCGCGCCTTGGGATCCTTGGCGAGGGCCTTGAGGAGCACCTCGTGGACATCCGACGGCGGCACGCTCGCGGCGTGTTGAAGGAGCTGCGTGGCGACGTCGCCGGCGAAGAGCGGGCGACCCGTGAGCATGCGGTAGCCGAGCGCGGCGAGGTTGTAGACCAGCGTCGACTCGTCGATGTTCTTGCCCTCGACCTGCTCGGGGGCGATGCACTCGATCGCGCCGAAGCTCACCCCTCCCTGGGGCTCACCGACCGCGAACCCGCCGACCTTGATCCCGCCGGCGGTCTTGAACACGACGTCGGGCCCGAGGTCCCGGTGGAGGACGCCGGCCTGCGCGGCCGCCTGGAGCGCAGCGACGATGTCGCCGAGGGCCGTCGCCGCGTCGCCGCCCGAGAGCGCGCCGAGCTCCGCGAGGCTCTGGCCCTCGATCCGCTCGTGGACCTCGTAGACCCCACCGTCGGCGAGCTTGCCGGAGTCGAAGACGTGCACGACCCGCGGATCGTCGACCGTCGACACCTGCCGGAGCTCCCGGAGGGTCCGCTCCACCGCCATCGGGTTCATGAACGAGTCGGGCCGATAGACCGTGACCTCGACCTTCTTGTCGTTGGGGTCGGTGGCCTCGTAGGTCGCCGCACCAACCCGCGTGCGCAGGCTCTCCCCGAGGGTATACATCCCGTCGATCACGGTACCCGGAGCGAGCTGTGGGGCGCTTGTCGCTTTGGTCATGGATTCTCCGCTGACGTGCAGTCGCGCACGAGACTAAGCGCAGGGCCGCGGTTGATCAAGCATTCGCAGGGCGCCTACGGGCCCCGCGGCCGCCCTCCCAGGTGACCCCGCAGGAGCGGCTCAAGAGGTCCCTCGAACGCGGCCCGATCGCGCGAGGGGGAAACACGAAACCGGCTCACCCGCCGAGGGTCAGCCGGATCGCAGGGTTGTCGGCGACGTCGTTGACGTCGGCCGAGGTTGGGGTCACTTCGCCGAAGCGCTGGGGGCCGGCTGACCCGGCTCGCCGCACTTCTCGAAGAGCTCCGCGGCCGAGAGGGTGCTGCGGCGACCGAGCTTCTTCTTGCGGTCCTGACCGGCGTTCTTGTGACGACGTGCGCGCTTGCGCTTGGAAACTGCGGTAAACGATGCCATCTGGGACCTGCCTGGAGGCGGGAGGGATAGCCGGCCGCGCGGGCGTTGTCAACCACCGCGCCGCCCGCGGAGCCCCCCTTTCGACCGCGCCCGGGGGGCCTCAGGAGGCGCTCAGGAGGCGCGCCCGGCGAGCCCGGGCGCCCCCGGAAAGACCCGCTCGACCCCGAGGACGCCGTCGATGTCCCGCAGCGTCATGATCAGCGAGGTCAGCTGCGAGAGCGAGCGCACCGTCGCCTGGAAGGTGTTGATCGCCCGCGCCCCGGCGTCGACGGTCCGGCAGTTGGCCTGCTTGATGTTGACCCCGTGGTACGAGAAGGCCCGGCTCATCTCCGCCAGGAGGCCGACCGCGTTGCCCGTGCGGACCTCGATCGTGACCGGGCAGTCGAGCTCGAGCCCGTCCTCCCATGCGAGGTAGACCCGGCGCTCGTCGATGTGCTCGAGCGCCTCGGGGCACCCCTCGACGTGGGCGACGATCCCCTTCCCCGGGACGAAGTAGCCGAGGAGCGGATCGCCCGGGACCGGCGAGCAGCAGGGCGCCAGCTGGATCATCGCCCCGTTCGGGCCCTGGCTCTCGGCCCGCTCGCGGTTGATGACGATCGGCGAGCCCGCGACCCCCTCCTTGCCGCTGAGCCCCGGCCAGGCCCGGCCGCTCGTCGGCTTGCGGCCGCCGCCCGAGACCCGCCGGAAGACCCGCTTGAAGAGGTTGCTCTCGCTCGCGCTCTCCCCCTCGCTCGCCCCGCCGTCGGGGGGCGCGAGGGCGAGGCCGACGCGGACCACGGAGATCAGCCCGGCGCCGATCGCCTCGTAGACCCCGTCCTCGCCCCGCAGCTCCTTGCCGAGATCGAGCTCGGGGGTGAGGCGCGCGATCTCCTGGCGGTCCTCGAGATCGGCGAGGCGGACCCCGCGGCCCGCGAGCTCCTGCTCGAGGAGCGTGCGGCCGACCTCGCGGAGGCGGGTGCGCTCCTCGGTGCGGAGGTACTGCTTGACCTTCGCGCGGGCCCGCGAGCTCCCGCACATCTTCAGCCACTCGCGCCGCGGGTGGGCGTTGGGGCTGGTGATGATCTCGATCGTGTCGCCCTGCCGGAGCTGGTAGCGGAGGGGCACGAGGTGGCCGTTGACCCGCGCCCCCGAGCAGCGGTTGCCGACGTCGGAGTGGATCGCGAAGGCGAAGTCGATCGGCGTCGCCCCGCGGCGGAAGGTGAAGATGTCGCCGCGCGGGGTGAAGACGTAGACCTCGTCGGCGAAGAGATCGGCCTTGACCGCCTCGATGAACTCGTGGGGATCGGCGATGTCGCCCTGCCAGTCCATCAGCTCGCCGAGCCAGCGGAGGTTCCGCCAGGCCTCGGGGCCGTCGCCGCGGCCGTCGCCGCGCTGCCACTCGGCGACGATCCCCCGGTCGGCGACCGCGTCCATCGCCGCCGAGCGGATCTGGATCTCCATGCGCCCGCCCTGGCGGTTGATCACCATGGTGTGGAGCGCCTGGTAGCGGTTCGGCCGGGGCAGCGCGATGTAGTCGCGGACCTTGTCGGGGACCGGCTTGAAGGCGGCGTGGATCACCCCGAGGGCGGCGTAGCAGCTCGCCCGATCCGGCGTGACCACGTGGTACGAGACCAGATCGGCGAGGGTGTCGACCTCGTGGCCGTCCTCCGACTCCATCAGGTAGACCTGGAAGGGCACCCGCACCGACGAGCGCACCGCGACCGGACCGAGCTGGTCGATCGGCCAGGTCATCCCCTCGTCGGCCTCGCCCTTGCCCTTGCCCTTGCCGCCGGCGAAGGCCTCGCGGAGCTGGGCGAGGCCTGCCTCGATCACCGGCTCGGAGCCGCTCAGGAGGCCGGCCATCTTCGCCTGGATCCGCTCGAAGGTCGCCGGCTCGAGGTAGCGGAACGAGAGGTTCTGGAGCTCCGCGCGGATCCACTGGATCCCCAGGCGGTTGGCCAGGGGCGCGTAGATCTCCATGGTCTCCCTCGAGATCCGCGCCTGCTTGTCGGCCGGCATGTGCTCGAGGGTGCGCATGTTGTCGAGGCGATCGGCGAGCTTGACCAGGAGCACCCGGATGTCCTGGCTCATCGCCAGGAGCATCTTGCGGAAGCTCTCGGCCTGCTGCTCCTGGCGCGAGAGGTAGGGGACCTTGCCGAGCTTGGTGACCCCGTCGACGATCCCCGCGAGCTCGGCGTCGAAGGTCTCGGTGAGATCAAAGACGGTGAGCTCGCTGTCCTCGACCGAGTCGTGGAGGAGGCCGGCGGCGACGCTGTGGACGTCGAGGCCGAGGCGGGCGATCGTCTCCGAGACCCGGATCGGGTGGATCAGGTAGGGCTCGCCGCTGCGGCGCATCTGGCCGCTGTGGGCCCGGACGGCGACCGCGAAGGCGCGCTCGATGAGGCCGACGTCGACCTCGGGCTCGCGCTCGCGGACGGCCGCGAGGACCCGGGCGAAGGCGGTCTGGAGGATGTGCTCGACGGGCTCGGTGTCGCCGCCAAGCGGCCGCGCGCTCGCCTCGCTCATCGCCCCTCCTGCGCGCCCTCGTCGGCCGCGCCCATCAGCAGCGACCCCTGGCCGCTGACCACCGCCTCGGCCGCCCCGCGCTGGCGACGGGTGCGCTGGCGCTCGGCGACATAGACCGCACGGAGGGCCTCGTAGGCCCGATCGAGATCGTCGTTCACGATGACGTAATCATACTCCGAGTAGTGGCGGATCTCCTCGCGGGCGACGCGTAGACGGCGTTCGATGACCTCCAACGCGTCGGTCGCCCGGGCGCGCAGGCGCCGCTCGAGCTCGACCAGCGAGGGCGGGAGGACGAAGACCAGGACCACGTCGTCGGGGAGCTTGCGCCGGAGCTGGCGACCCCCCTGGAAGTCGATGTCAAAGAGGAGGTCGCGGCCGCGATCGAGGGCCTCGTGGACCCGCCGGGCGGAGGTGCCGTAGCTGTTGCCGTGGACCAGCGCGTACTCGGCGAGCTCGTCGCGGGCGATCATCTCGTCGAAGTCGCCGGGGCTGACAAAGTAGTAGTCGACGCCGTGGCGCTCGCCCCCCCGCGGCGCCCGGGTGGTGTACGAGACGCTGAACTCGAGGTTCTCAAACTCGCGCCGGAGGCGGTTGCAGAGCGTCGTCTTGCCGGCCCCGGAGGGGGACGAGACCACCAACAAGAGCCCGCGCTCGCTCCGACTACTCGACATTCTGCACCTGCTCCCGGATCCGCTCGACGCTCCCCTTGGCGGCGATCACCAGCCCGCTGCCGCGGTGGCTGGTGATCTTAGAGCCGATCGTCGTGATCTCGCGAAAAAGCTCCTGCGCCAGGAAGTCGAGGGTCTTGCCGTCGCCGACCGCGGCCGGGGCGGCGATCACCCCCCGCATCTGCGCGAGGTGGGAGGCGATCCGGGCGAGCTCCTCCTCGACGTCGCCCCGCTGGATCAGGAGCGCGACCTCCTGGACCAGCCGGCTGGGCTCGGGCGCCTCGGTCCCCGCGCGCTCGCAGAGGGCGCTGACCCGCTCGGTGAGGCGGGCGAGGAGGCGATCGCCCTCGCCGGCGAGGCCCTCGCGGAGGGCGGCGACCTGGCCTTCGAAGGTGTCGATGAGCTCGCCGAGCGCCTGCGCCAGGGCCGCCCCCTCGACCCGGCGCATCTCCAGGAGCTGCTCCAAGGCCGCGTCGAGCTCCTCGATGAGCCAGGGTGGAGCCGCAAGCGAGGCCTCGGCGGCGGCCCCGGAGCTGCGCGCATGCGATCCGACAAAGCTCAATAATTCCAGAGCATTGAAGCTTGAGACCTCAACTCCTTCTTGAGCCGAAATTTCGGCCGCCGCCTGGACCGCCTTGAGGACCTCGCGGAGGCGGATCGGATCGACGAGCCCGGCGCCCTCGTCGCCCTGGCGCTGGAGGAAGATCGCCGCGTCGATCCGACCGCGGCCGATCCGCTCCTCGATCCGCCGACGGATCGCCTGCTCGGTCGCCGGCCCGAAGGGCTGACGGAGCTTGAGCTCGCGGAAGCGCTGGTTGACCCCGCGGAGCTCGACGACGAGCTGATGCGGGCGCCCGCCGGGGCCCTCCTCCCAGGCGCGGCTCGCCACGCCAAAGCCGGTCATGCTGTGAATCGCCACGGTCGAGTGCTTGCGTAGCGCCTCGCCCGGGGCTACCGCAAGGGGGGCGCGCGATCCTATTCTCCGGGTGGATGGGCCGACGAGGAGAGCGGGCGCGGGGGAGGCGGTGGATCGCCGGGGCCGTCGGCGTCGCCCTGGCCCTGCCGGCGGGCCTCGCCCCGTCCCCGGCGAGCGCCCGGGAGCCCCGGCCGGCGCAGGCCGAGGCGCCCATGCGGCCGCCGCCGGAGCCCAAGCCCGAGCCCGAGCCCGAGCCCGCCGAGGCAGACACCCCGCCGACCGCCGCCCAAGTGCGGGCCCGCAAGCCCCGTCGCTTCCTCGTCGGCCTCGAGGGCGTCGCCATCCTCACCCCTGCCCTGCGGCCGCGGATCCTCGGGATCGATCGCCGCTTCCTCGGCGAGACCACGACCCTCGGCGGGGTCGGGGTCTTCGGCCGCTGGCGGGCGGTCGACTGGCTCGCCCTCGACCTCGCCGTGCGCTCGGGGTCGATCCGCTTCCAGGGCGACGAGGGCGGCGCGTCGATCGCCGAGGACGTGCTCCTCGCCGAGGCCGGCGCCCTCCTCTTCCTCGCCCGCGGCGACATCGGCCACCTGGCGATCGACGGCGGCCTCGGCGGCCTCGCCCACCAGATCAGCTACACCGCGGCCGACGGCACCAGCGGCCGCCAGCGGGTCGGCGCCGCCCTCTTTCGGGTCGGCCTCGACATCGAGCTCCTGCTCACGCGCCTCGCCTTCGTGATCTCGCTGCGGGCCCACGGCGTCGTCACCGATCGCGCGCGGACCCGGGTGAGCGGCGCCCTCTTCGAGGGGGCACCCGAGGCGCTCCGCCAGGCGCCGCTGCCGGTCTTCCAGACCTACGTGATCGGCTCGGCGGGCGTCGCCTATCGCTTCTAGCTCAGGGGCTCACTTCACCCCATCCGCGCCCCTGCGAGCGGATGGTCGATCGCGCAGGTCCCTTGGGTCAGTCGAGGATGATCACGTCGACCGCGGCCTCGGCGTCGAACTTGGCGAAGAGCGCCTCGACCCCCGCGTAGCGGCCGCTGGCCTCGACGCTCGGGGCCGGCTTCGCCGGGGTCGCCGCCGGCGCGATCGAGGGCAGGAGGAGGTGGAGGAAGACGATCCAGGTGGCCATGCTTCGCTTGTAGCAGCATGTCCTACACCGCCAAGAAATCGGCGGAGAGCCGATCACCGGGGATCGAGCGGCGCGTCGCTCCCCTCGCCGCCGAGGCCGAGGCGATCGAGGCGCGGCAGATCGTCGACGAAGGTGAGGCCGGTGATCCGCCGCGACGCGAGCATGATCTCGAGGGGCGCGTGGAGGACGGTCGCCGGCTGGAGCTCGGCGAGGCGCCCGGCCATCGCCTCCTGGGCGTCACGCCGCTGCTCCGGGGTCCGGGCCGCGCGGAAGGCCTCGATCGCCGCGTCGAGGGCGGGATCGACGACGCCCGAGAAATTCGCCTTGCCGCGGCTGTGAAAGAGGCCGTGGAGATCGCTCTCGGAGACGTCGGCGTAGCGGACCAGCGCGAGCGAGAAGTCGCCGGCGCCGAGCGGCTTGGTGAGGTAGCCCCAGTGGGCGGTCACGCTCGGCGCCTGGACCCCGAGCTCGCGCCAGGCGTTTCGCAGGGCGCCGCTGAGCTCGGTCGCCAGTCCGCTCGATCCGTCCCACATCAAGGGCAGGCGGAGCTGGCCGGTCGAGCGCCGCCTCACCCCGCGCTCGAGCTCCCAGCCGAGGGCGTCGAGGGTCGCGGCCGCGGCCGTCGCCGCCGCTGCGTCGGCCGCCGGGTCGGCGCGGGCGAGCCAGGGATCGAGGCCGATCCCCTCGACCTGGCCGTCGGCGAGGGCGACGAGATCGATCGGCTGCGGCGGTGAGCGATCGACCGGCGCCGCCAGACGGAGACCGGGGCGCCCGTAGATCTCTCCCTCGAGGGTCGCCCAGGGGATCGCCTGCGCGAGCGCCGCGCGGAGCCGCGGCCCCGACTGCGGCCCCTCGCGGAGGTTGTAGAGGAGGAGATCGTAGCGCGGCGGGCTCAGGAGGTAGGCGCGGAAGCGGGCGGCCATCCCCGGCTTCTGGAGCTCGCGGGGGACGTGGACCGGCGAGACCTCGCCGATCATGTGGACCTCGCCGCGGCGGAGGAGCATCAGCGCCTGGGCGCCGTCCGGGAGCGCCCGCAGGACGATCCGCCGCGCGCCGGTGCGCTCGGGATCGGCGTCGTCGCGGCGCTCCAGGACCATCTTCTCCTTGTCGAGGCTGACCAGGCGCATCGGCCCGCTGCCGATCGGCTCGCGGGCGAAGGCCTGGGCGCGGCCGCGGTGGCGGGCCTTCGGGACCACCTTCATCGCCGCGATCCGCTCGAGGATCAGGGGATCGCGCTCCTCAAAGGTGATCCGCAGCCAGCGGCCGGGGTCGCGGTCGCCGCTCGGCCCGTCGTCGACGGCGATCGCCTTGAGGCCGTCGAGGCCGTTGGCGAGGCGCCGCCGCTCGGCCCGCCCGCCGAGCCAGCCCTCGAGGCTGTAGAGGACGTCGTCGATCGTCACGGGCTCGCCGTCGTGGAAGCTCCGCCCCTCCGGGAGGTGGCAGCGGAGGCCGCGGAGGTCGTCATCGACCTCGCAGCGATCGGCGAGGGCGGGCTCGGCCCAGGGGTGGCCGGCCGGGCTCCGCCGGACCAGCCCCTCAAAGAGGAGATCGTCGACCACCCGCTGCCCCCAGGGATCGAGCTCGCCGAGGGGATCGAGCGCCTCCGGGAGCGCGCGGAGGGCGATGACGACGGTCTCGGTCGGGCCGAGGGAGGTCAACTGGAGGGGCTCGCGGGGGCCCAGGGGATCGTCCTCGGCTCCGCCGGCGCCGGTCTCCTCGGCCTCTCCGGCCACCCGCGCCCCCGGCCCGGGCCCCGAGCGCTCACCGCAGCCCAAGGTCCAGGTGAAGGCGAGCCCGAGCGCGAGCCCGAGTGCGGCCGCGATCGCGCGGCGCCCCCCCCCTCCGTCACCGCGCGGGCGCATGGCGCTGGTGTACCTGGTTTCCTGACGCTTGAAAATTCGCGGGTGCGCGTGCTAAAGGTCGCGGCAGCCCGTTTTGCTCCTTGCCGGAGCCTGGAGGACCCCCCCAGCATGAAGCGCTATCTGAGGAGATCCCTGTTGCCGACGATCCTCTGTCTGTCGGCGGCTACCTTCGGTTGTGACGAGGAGAAGAAGGCGGCGAAGCCCGACGAGGACGAGGCGACCGACGCTGCGATCAAGGTCGAGCTCCCGCCGTCGCCCAACTTCGAGGAGGGCAAGGTCGACGAGCGCTACCCCGACGGCGCCTGGTCGGTCTACGGCCTCCGCAAGAACATCGACGAGAACATCAAGGCCGGCGAAGCCGGGACCGAGATCGAGGTCGTCGGCTACATCCAGGACATCTACGCCGCGCCCGCCTGCGAGGAGGAGCCCTGCCCTCCCGGCAAGCAGCCGCACGTGTGGATCACGGACCACCCGGAGGAGCAGGGCAAGAAGCGGGCGATGATGGTCGTCAGCTACGCCTTCACGATCCCGGAGTACGACGTGAAGCGGTGGAAGGACGTCCCCAACGTCGTCCTCAACAAGGGCCAGAAGTACACCTTCAAGGGCCGCTTCAAGCGCTTCTCGGACCAGGGGTTCGCCGACGACCGCGGCCTCCTCGAGTTCATCGCCTACAAGGACATCAACCCGAAGACCGAGCAGGTCGAGTGGATCTACCCGCCCGGCGCCGCCTGGCACCCGCTTGAGCTGGCCCGCCAGGAAGAGGATCAGCGCAAGCTGATCGAGGCCGCCGGCAAGGCCGCTGCTGCCCAGCGCGGCGGCTGATCGGAGCCCTCGCATGCCGCGGAGCGCCCCCGTCGGGTTCGCCCTTCTCTTTGTAGGGGCGTCCCTGGTGGGGGCTTCTTCGTGCACCCCGCCCGAGGTCAAGGCCTGCGAGGAGTTCGTCGACGCCCTCCGGGAGTGCACCGATCGCAACGGCGGCGCCACCGGGAGCGCCGAGGGCGACGGTCACGAGGCCTGCGAGGACGTCGATCCCGCCTGCGAGAGCTTCTTCGAGTGCGCGGCCAGCCGCCCCTGCGCGAAGGATCCGGTCGGCGACTTCTGGAAGATCGACACCTCGGGCTGCATGATGCCCGAGGGCGTCAACTGCGTCGCGGGCTAGCCCCGCTGGCCCGCTAGCCCGCCTCGCGCTGGAGGATCGCCCGCACCTCCATCAGCGCCTCGCCCAGGAGGTTGAGGCCGCGCCAGAGCGCGGGATCATGGATCCGGGGATCATCCGCCCGGAGCCCGACCCCCCAGATCCGATCGATCGGGCTGGCCTCGACCATCGTCCGCGCGCCGGTCTGGAGGAGCGCGGCGAGCATCGCCGGGTTCTGCCGGAACTTCGCCAGGTTGCCGCGAACAACAATTGCGTGGCGCTCGCGCTCCCAGGTCGCGGCGTCAAAGCCCCGGACCTCGCGCCCGAGCGCCTTGTGCTCGCGCGGCGACTCGCTCGCCAAGATCTTCCGGCGGATCTCCTCGTCGCCGAAGAGGCGCGCCTTCTCGGCCATCATGTACTGCTCGGCGCAGCGGTAGGTCTCGCCGTCGACCTCGAAGCGCGACTCGGTCCACTGGCCGAAGACCCCCGGCGGCTGCCAGAAGAGCACCATCGTCGCGGTCGTGATCACCTGTGATCCGTCGAAATCGTCTGCGCGGCGGCCCATCGTCGCTCCTCCGAGGGGGCGTGGAGTAGCACGGGCGACGGGGCGGCGCACGGGCGGCCACGGGGCCGCGCGCCGACGCCTGCGAGGCCCCGTCGGAACGGGCCGCCTCCTCGGTGTCCCATCCACGATGCCCCGCCTGCCCCTGACGCTCGCCTCCGCGCTCCTCCTCGTCGCTGCATGTGGCGGCGATCCACCCGGCGACTCGGCGAGCGAGGGCTCGACGAGCGCGGCGAGCGACGCGAGCGCGAGCCACTCGTCGACGAGCGCCGCCGAGAGCGACTCGGGATCCAGCGGCGACGAGGGCTCCGGCACGAGCGGCGGCGCGCTCCCCTGCGACTCCGACGACGCCTGCGGAGCGACCGAGATCTGCAGCCTCGGCGCCTGCGAGTCGCTCTGCGGCCTCATGCAGGTCCACGAGGTCCCGATCACCCACCCGAAGATCGCCCTCGTCGTCGACACCTCGGCGGCGATGTCGATCGCCGACGTCGATCACGACGCCGACCCGAACACCCCGCCGATCGCCCGCTGGCGCCTCCTCCGGGAGGGCTTCCTCGAGGCGCTGATCGACCACGACGAGGGCGCCCCCTGGGCCGCCCAGCGGGTCACCGCGGCGACCGCCAGCCAAGGCTACGACGCCGCGGCCTGCGACGTCGATCCGACGCCGATGATCGGCCTCGACGACGGGCTCAGCGTCCCCGAGCTCGTCGCCGCGCTCCCGCCGGCCGACGCCGACGCCGAGCTCCTCCGGGGGGCGCGGCCGCTCCGCGCGAGCCTCGAGGCCGCCTACGATCACCTGCGCGAGAGCGACGACGGCGCGCCGCGCTTCGTCCTCTTGATGAGCGCCGGCGCGGCCAACTGCGGCGCCGAGAGCCAGGATCTTGGCGCCCTCCTCGAGGGCCTCGACGAGGGGGTCGTCGAGGTCGTCGAGGCCGCGCTCGACGAGGGGATCCCGACCCTCGTCGTCGGCGTCTCGATCGACCCCGCGCCGACCCCGGTCGCGGTCGACATGGAGCCCGACGGCGTCAGCCCGGCGGCGCAGCTGAGCCAGCTGGCGCTCGCGGGCGGCCTCCCGACCAACGATCCGACGACCCACTACCACGACCTGAGCCTGATGAGCGACGGTCCGGCGATCGCCGACGATCTCTTCGGCTTCAGCGAGCCGGTCTGGCCCGGGATCGACCTGCTCTATCCCCTGCCGATCGAGATGAGCCTCGAGGTCAAGCTCGACGGCGTGATCCAGCCCGCGCTCCCGGGCGACACCTGCACCGGCGACGGCTGGATCGTCGAGACGCCGGAGCGGAACATGATCCTCTTCTGCGGCGCGTCGGCCGATCTCTTCCTCGAGACCAACCCCGTCGCCGAGATCACCTACCTCTGCGAGTAGGCTCAGCCCTCGCCGTCCGCGGCGATCGTGTCGCTCGCGTCGTCGTCGGGCTCGTCGGGGGCAGGCTCCGCGGGCGCCTCCGGGGCGACGGGGAGCTCGGCCGCCCGCTCGTAGTACCAGTCCTGACCGGCGATCCGCAGCCACTCGGGCCCGAGCTCGGCGTTCACGGTGATCCCGTCGACCCGGCGGATCTTGAGGCGGAGGCGCGCCGGCGTCGGCGGATCGCCGCGGCGGATCCCGGCCGAGCGCCAGCGATCCCAGGCGACCAGCTCGCTCGACCAGGCGTTGGGATCGTCGCCGCCGTCGACCGTCCAGGCGCCGCCCGAGCCCTGGCGGAGGATCGTCGTCCGCCCGCCCTCCTCGACCTCGATCGTCCGCGCGCGACCGATCCAGTAGCGGAGGGGATCGACGAAGAGGAGATCGTCGCTGACGATCGCGCAGGCCTCGTTCGAGATCCGGGCCGCCCGCGCATGCCCGGGGACGTGGGCGACGCAGCCGGCGTAGAGATCGAGGCTGAGCTCGGTCGAGCGATCGCGGCTGGGCGTCCGCTCGACCCGCAGCGTCCGCAGCAGCGCCCCCGGCGGCACCTCGACCCAGGCGTCCGCGCGGAGGCCGCCGAGGGTCGCCAGGAGGGTCTCGAGGCGGACCTCGTCGAGGGCCGCGTTGCCGTCGGGGTGGCTCGGCGCGTCGAGGCGCCAGACCCCGAGATCGAGGCGCACGCCCTGGCGGACCGTGCGACCCGCGGAGCCCGGGAGGATCTCGACGGCCCGCGCGTCGGCGACGTCGAGCGCGAGGAGGCGGCGCTCGGCGAAGGTGTCGGCCGAGAAGGCGAGCTCGGCCGGCGTCGTCCGGATCAACCGGAGCGCCGGGCCCTGGTCGCGGTGGCAGTACCACGCGCCCTTCGCCTCGCCGCAGCGGAGGAGGAGGTGGGCGCCGGAGTCGCTCTCGATCGCCACCTCGACGCTCGGGATCACCGCCTGCGGATCGAGGGCGACCGCGGTGGTAGCCACCTCGGTGTACCAGCGGTAGACCTCGGCCTCGGGGACCTCGCGGATCCGCGCGCCGCCCTCCTCCTCGAGCACCCAGCCGCCGCCGAGGCGACGGAGGCGGCGGGCGCTCGGGCGCCGGAGATCGACCGCGAGCACCCGGCCGTACGCGTAGGGGATCAGCTGGGGCTCGACGAAGCCGGCCTCGGGATCGGCGAGCGCCCAGGGCTCGACGAGATCGGCGCGGATGCAGCCGAGGAGGCCCGGGCCGCGATCGACGATCCGCAGCTCGGGGTGCTCCGGGCACTCGCCGCCGAGGCGGAGGAGGTGCTGGCGCCCGTCGGCGTCGGTGACCGTCAGCCAGGGGTGGAGCTCGCCCTCGGCGACGGTCTCGCGGGGCAGGAGCGGCGCGATCTCGGCGCCGAGGAGGCGATCGAGGCGGGTCTCGATCGCCGAGGCCGCGAGGAGGAGCGAGGGCTCGCCGAGGGTCACCCGCCAGAGCCCGTCCTCGCCGCGCGCGAGCGCCCGCTCGTCCCACGCGAGGGCCGCGACACGACCTGGCTCAAGGGGCAGGAGTCGGCGGGCGAGCCAGGCCTTCGGCTCCTGCTCGAGGATCGCCCCGAGCTCGGCCTCGACCACCCAGCGCCCCTCGCTCTCGTGGACCAGGGTCCCGTAGATCCCGGCGCCGTCGGCGGTCGGCTGGCCGAGGATCAGGCGCAAGCGCTCGTCGCCGATGACGATCTCGATGCTCCCGCTCGGCTCGCTCACCGGCGACTCCGGCGGGACCGCGCGGAGCGAGGTCGCCATCCGCAGCGAGCCCCAGAGGCCGTCGACCGCGTCGTCGTCGGCCCAGCCGAGGAGGGTGTCGCCGACGAAGAGCTGGTGGCGCCCGTCTGGCCCCGGGACCAGGCGGATCATCGGCCCGCCGACCCGCTGGATCTCGACGCTCGCCTGCAGGCGATCGTGCTCGCCGAGGTTCGGGAAGAGGCGGCGGGCGGCCGAGCGGGTCGAGACCATCAGCGCCGCGTCGCCCTCGCCGCGCCAGGGATCGGCGTGGACCATGACGACGCTGACGAGGGCGCCGACCGTGAGGCCGATCGTCAGCGGGGAGGGCCGCCAGGTCATCGCCGCCGCCTCCAGAGCACGAGGATCCCGAGGGCGATCGCGAAGCCCGGGAGGCCGATCAGGCAGACCAGGCTCATCCGCTCGACCTGATCGGGCTGGAGGATGAGCTTGACGTGCTCGCGCTGCCGCGCCCGGATCCCGAGGAGCGCGTCGCGCTGGGCGAGCCAGCCGATCGCGTTGAGGATCAGATCGCGGCCGTGGTCGTAGATCACGTCGGCGCGGAGGACCGCGTTGAGCGCGAAGTCCTGGGAGGCGATCACCACCAGCCGCGAGCCCCCGCGCTCGGCCGCGGCGGCGACCGGGATCGGCCCGAGGCGGTCGCGGCTCTGGTCGTAGCGGGGCACGCCGCCGCTCTGGAGCCCCTCGATGTCCGCCTCGGCCCAGCCCTGCTCGGAGGTCTGGAGGAGGAAGGTCGCCTGCCCCTCGTCGAGGCTGAGCTCGCGGACGGTCATCAGCGAGACCGGCTGGCCGATCAGCGAGTGGACCGCCGGGTGATCGCCCCAGCCGTCGTCGAGGGTGAAGGCGAGGAGCGGCGTCGCCCCCGGGACCGGGTGGGGATCGAGGACCACCCGATCGCCGAAGTGGATCCCATAGCTGGCGACCAGCGCCTCGAGGCCGTTGTCGGCGAGCTCGGCCTGACCGCGGAGGATCACCGCGCCGGTGAGGAGGATGAGGTCGCCGCCCTCGCCCGCGAAGCGCTCGATCTGGCGGACGTGCTCGGCCGGCAGCGGGCCCTCGGGGCCGGCGATCAGGAGGACGTTGCACTCGCCCAGCGCCTCCTCGCGATCGAGCTCCGCCGGCCGCACCTCGAGGTTGGCCTCGCTGAGGAGGTCGCGGAGGTGGGCGTAGCCGCGGTAGGGCTCGAGCGAGTCGAAGGCCGGCTCGCCGTGCCCCTGGGTGTAGCAGACGACCGTCCGCTGGGGATCGGCGACCGCGAGGAAGCGGGCCAGGAGCGCCTCCTCGCCGCGGAATTCCTTGACCCGCGGCCCCGACACCTGGACGTCGGGGCCGGTCGCGTAGGTCACGAGATCGGCGGGGAGGAGGTGCGACTTGCGGAGCTTGCTCCCCTGCCCCGCGCGCACGAGGACGACGCCGTCGGCGAGCTCGCGGCCGCCGAGGCCGAAGTCGGCGATCGTCGCCTCGGCCTGCTGGCGATCGCGATCGGGATCGAGGAAGCGCACCCGCAGCCGCTCGGAGACCGCGGCCATCCGCCGGAGCACCTCGCGGAGCTCGCCGGCGAGCGGGTTGGGCCGGCCGCCGCCGATCGTCGAGGGGACGACGACGGTGACGTCGACCGTCACCTCGAGGCCGCCGAGGACCTCGCGGGCGCGCTCGGAGAGGGTGTAGACGTGGCCCGCGGTCCAGTCGTCGCGCTCCGAGTGGCGGCTGGCGAAGACCCCGAGGTGGCCGACCAGGACCGTGAGGAGCGCGAGCTGGAGGAGGTTCTCCCAGCGCCGCCGCGGATCGACGACCACCACCGAGGCCGCGAGGAGGACGACGATCGCCCCGACGTGGACGTAGATCCAGCGGAAGTCGACGATCCCCTGGGCGAGCTCCTGCATCATCGCCAGGAGGCTGGTCGACTGGAGCGCGTCGGCGACCCAGGCGGCCTCGACCTGATCGACGAGGAGGCCGGCGAGGAGGAGGATCGTGCAGGTGACGAAGGTGGTCACCGCGGCCGCGAGCTGCGAGCGGACGAGCGACGACGCGAGGAGCCCCAGGGCGATGAAGGTGCCGCCGACCAGGAGGACGCCGAGGTAGCCCGAGAGGATCGGCCCGACCTCCGGCGAGACCGCGGCCCCCCGCAGGAGCACGTAGAAGATCCCGGTCGGCAGCCAGAGCGCGAGGTAGAAGGCGTAGGCGCCGACGAACTTGCCGAGGACGATCTGCGAGGGCGCGAGCGGGGCGGTGAGGAGCGCCTCCAGGGTCCCCTGCTTCCGCTCCTCGGCGATCAGCCGCATGCTCATCGCCGAGCAGATGAAGATCACCGGCAGCCAGAAGATGAAGAAGGAGCCGCCGAAGTAGAACTGCATCACCGGCCCGGGCGCCGCCAGCGGGTCGTTGAGGAAGTTGAGGAGGAGCGCGAAGTTCCAGCCCTGGTTGAGGAGGAAGAGCGTCCCGACCAGGTAGGCGAGCGGGGTGACGAAGAGCGAGAGGAGCTCGCGGTGGGCGACCGCGTAGGTGCCGTCGAGCCACGCGTGGCCCAGGCGCAGCGCTCCCCCGCGGCCGGCGCTAGCGGACATGGGGCGTGTCCTCCACCGCGCCGGTGACCCGGGCGAAGCGCTCCTCGAGCGAGCGGCGGCCGAGCTCGAGGCGGAGGAGCGGGAGCTGGCGGCGGGCGCTCGCGCGGCCGAGGGCGACCCGCAGCTCGTCGGCGACCGCGGAGCCGGTGCAGCGGAGCTTGACCGTCGCCCGGCTCCCCTGCTCGCGGAGCTCGCCGACCTGGATCGTCTCCGGCGGCCAGGCGCCGATCACCCCGTCGATGAGCGGCCGGAGATCGGCGGCGGTCGCCTCCCACTCGGCGATCACGTCGTGGGCCGGCATCGCCTGACCGACCGCCTCGTCGGCGACGATCCGGCCGCGCGCGAGGATCACCACGCGGTCGCAGAGCGCCTCGACCTCGGCGAGGATATGCGACGAGAAGATCAGCGTCTGGGCGCCGCCGAGGCTCTTGAGGACCGCGCGGACGTCGAGGACCTGGTTCGGATCGAGGCCGACGGTCGGCTCGTCGAGGACCAGGAGCGGCGGGGCCCCGAGGAGCGCGTCGGCGATCCCGACCCGCTGCCGGTAGCCGCGGCTGAGCTGGAGGATCGGCGTCTCGAGCATGCGCGCGAGGCCGGTGAGCTCGCAGACCCGCATCAGCTCGCGCGCGCGCTCGGCCGCCGGCACCCCCTTCACGCGCGCCCGGAAGTCGAGGTGCTCGCGCACCCGGAGCTCGTGGTAGAGCGGCACCTGCTCGGGGAGGTAGCCGATCTGCTGGCGCGCCCGCAGGGAGTCGCGGGCGACGTCGATGCCGGCGACCGCCACCCGGGTCTCGCCGGCGGGGCGCCCCGGGCGGCTCTGGATCGCCAGGAAGCCGCAGAAGAGGCGCATCAGCGTCGACTTGCCGGCGCCGTTGGGGCCCAGGAGCCCGACCCGCTCGCCCGGCCGCACCTCGAACGAGACGTCGTCGAGCGCGTAGACCGACGCCCCGCGGTAGCGGTGCGAGAGGGCCACGATCTCGAGCGATGCGGGCGGGCGCGGCGTCATGGCGGATCGGGGGGCGCGGCCGGGGTCCCGGCGCTCGCGCCCTCGGCCGGCGCACCCTCGGCCGGCGCGTCCTCGGCCGGCGCGGCCGGCGGTGTCGCGTCGTCAGCGCTGCCCGCCTCCTCGCCGGCGAGGAGCTCCGGCGGCGCGCCCGGGCGGGTCTCGAGGGGATCACGGCCGATCTCGTCGAGCGCCCACTGGAGCACCTCCTTGACCGCCGGATCGGGCTCGATCCCGAGGCGCTCGCTCAGCGCCTCCTTGTAGCCCGCGAGGCGCTGGATCCCCATGGTCTCGGCGATCGACGCCCTGACCTTTGGGTCAGGCTCGTACTTGAGCGCGTAGAGGAGCGCCATCGCGGTCCCGTTGTCGGCGGCCGGCGTGAGGGCGACCGCGCAGCCGGCCCGCTCCTCGGGCGCCTTGATGAAGGCGCCCTCCTGACGGAGCGTGAGCCCGTCGATCAGGCCCTTGCGGCGGATCTCGTAGGCGACGTAGGCCTCCTTCGCCCCGTCGACGTCGCCGGCCTTGATCCGGAGCTCGCCGAGGAGGAGCCAGGCCGCGAGGTCGTCCATGTCGTCGGCGACGACGCGATCCTGGAGCTCGGCCGCCTCCTTGAAGGCGCCCTCGGCCCCGAGGGCGAGCGCGAGCACCCGCACCGGCTCGATCTCCTTGGGGACCAGGCCGCTCGCCTGGCGGTAGAAGGCGATCGCCGCCCGCCGATCGCCGGCGAGCTCGTGGAGCGAGCCGAGGAGGAGGCTGGCGTTCGCCCGGAGGTGGGGATCGCGGGCCTTGTCGGCGATCTCGCGGAGCTGCGGCCCGAGCTCGTTGACCGCGCCCTTCACCGCCAGCGCGTTCTGGGTGTCGAGCTCGGCGGTCCGCGCCTTGGCGGCGTTGTAGCGCTCGGCGAGCGCCTCATCCGAGAGCTCGGCGGCCGCCTGGGCGGGCGCGCCCGCCCCCTGGCGCGGCGGCGGCTGGCTGGTCGCCGGCTCCCCGCAGGCCGCGAGCGTCAGGGCGATCACCGCCGAAAGCGCCGCCGTGACCGCCGTCTGCGGCCTCTTCTCGGTCCCGAGCACGGGCCAACGTTGCCACACTTTGCTCCACACGTCACAGCCTGGCTGCGCCTTCGGGCGGGTCGTCGCGGTCATGCGGGGTCGGACAGCGGCGGGCGCGGCGGGTTCCCTCGTGGATACGGGCCCAAGCGCCCGCAGACGCCGACGCGCGCCGGCGGCGCGTGATCGTCGAGGCGCGGACGAGGCCGCTAGCCGAGGCGCAGGCGAGGCCAGCGCGGGTGCTCGGGAGCCGCCGCGAGCGCGCGCCCGGCGAGTCCCGCGATGTCCATCGCCACCGCGCCGGGCCCCTCCGCGAGCTCGCCGGCGATCCCATGGAGGTGGACGCCCGCGCAGGCGGCCTCCCACGGCCCCAGGCCGCGGGCGAGGAGGGCCGCGAGGAAGCCCGTGAGGCAGTCGCCGCTGCCGGCGGTGGCGAGGCCCGGGCCGCCGCTGACGGCGATCGCCAGGCGCTCGCCGTCGTCGATCAACGTCCCCTCCCCCTTGAGCACCGCGATCGCCCCAGTCGCCGTCGCCAGGGCCCGCGCGACCGCCCGCCGATCGGCCTGGATCGCCCGGCTGCCGCCGCCCTCGCCGCGGAGGCGGAGGAGGAGCGCTGCGGCCTCGCCGGGATGCGGCGTGATGATCCGCGGCCCGGCTGGCGCGTCCGCCAGCGCCGGGATCTCGGCGAGCGCCGACGCGTCCCAGACCGCCGGCCGCGGATCGCCGCGCCAGAGGGTCTCGAGGTCCTGGCGATCGCTCGCGCGGGTGAGCCCAGGACCGACGATCAGGACGTTGGCGGCCGGCGCCGGCGAGGTCCCGGGCTCGCGCACCTGCGACATCAGCTCGGGCCGCTGACCGACGATCGCCGCGTCGATCCCGGGATCGCCGACCACCAAGGTGACCAGGCCAGCGCCCGCGCGGAGGGCCGAGGCGCCGGCGAGGACGGCCGCGCCGACGGTCCCGGGCGAGCCGCCGAGGACCGCGACATGACCGCGCTCGCCCTTGTGCGCGCCGGGGCGCAGGCCGTCGACGAGGCGCCGCACCTGCCACGGGCTGACGAGGCGCGCCGCCTCGCGCTCGGGATCCGCCGGGGCGTCGACGAGGCCGATCTCGGCGACCACGACCTCGCCGCTCTGGGCCCGCCCGGGGGTGATGTGGAGGCCGGGCTTGGAGCGACCCATGGTGACCGTGAGGGCGACCCTGGCGGCGATCCCCGGGACCGCGCCCGAGTCGGGATCGACCCCGCTCGGGATGTCAATCGCCACCCGCGGACCGGGGGCGGCGTCGAGCCACGCGAGCGCCTCGGCGATCGATCCCCGCGGCGCCCCGCGGGCGCCGGTGCCGAGGAGCGCGTCGACGACCACCATCGACGCCGTCGCAGGCGCGCTCGGGAGGCCCTGGACGACCTCGACGCCCATCGCCCGCGCCAGCCGGACCTGCTCGGCGACGACATCGTTGTGCCGCTCCGTGCAGAGGTGGACCCGCGCCGGCACGCCCCAGCCGCGGAGCTGGCGGGCGGCCGCGAGGCCGTCGCCGCCGTTGTTCCCGGGGCCGCAGAGGACGACGATCTCGCGGCCGGCGGCGAAGCGCTCGCGGATCTCGTGGGCGACCGCGAGGGCGGCCCGCTCCATCAAGAGGAGCGACGGGATCCCGAGCTCGTCCATCGTGTAGCGGTCGCCGCGGGCGCTGGCGGCTGCGCTGACCAGGGTTGCGAGGTCGTCGGCGCTTCGCATCGCCCGGCACTCTACCAGCGTCGCGCGCCGGCGGCCGCGGCTCGTCCGCGCACAAATCCGAGGCGCTCGCTGGCTCAGGCCGGCGGAGCCGCGCCGAGCTCGGCGCTCGCGGCCTCGCCGATCCGCCCCGCGAAGTCCTCGAGGCGATCGGCGTCAGGCCCCTCGAGCATCACCCGGAGCTTCGCCTCGGTCCCCGAGTAGCGGATCACCACCCGCCCCTCGTCGCCGAGCTCGAGCTCGATCCCGCGGACCACCGCCCGGAGCTGCGGGAGCTCGTCGAGCGGGATCTTGCGGGCGACGCTGATCGCCCGCGCGACCTGCGGGAAGCGGACCATCGCCGCCGCCAAATCGCCGAGCCCCTTGCCGCTCCGGAGCATCACCGAGAGCACCTGGAGGGCCGCGAGGACGCCGTCGCCGGTGGTCCCGTGGTCGAGGAAGATCACGTGCCCCGACTGCTCACCGCCGAGCGCGTAGCCCCCCTGGACCATCGCCTCGACGACGTAGCGATCGCCGACCGGGGTCCGCAGCACGCGGATCCGATCGCGGGCGAGGCAGCGCTCGAGGCCCATGTTGGACATGATCGTAGCGACCACCGTCCCGCCCCGCAGCGCCCCGCGGGCCGCGAGATCGCGGGCGCAGATCGCCAGGATCGCGTCGCCGTCGATCACCACGCCGTCGGCGTCACAGAACACCACCCGATCGGCGTCGCCGTCGACCGCGATCCCGAGATCGGCCCCGTGCTCGCGGACCGCCGCCCGCATCGCCTCGGGATGAACCGCGCCGAGGCCGGCGTTGATGTTGGTGCCGTCGGGGCGGACGCCGATCGCGATCACCTCGGCCCCGAGCTCGCCGAGGACCGCGGGCGCGACCCGGTAGGCGGCCCCGTGGGCGCAGTCGACGACGATCTTGAGGCCGTCGAGGCGGAGCTCGCTCGGGAAGGCCTCCTTGAGGTGGGTGATGTAGCGGCCGGTCGCGTCGTCGATCCGCACCGCCTTGCCGATCTCGCCGCCGCGGGCGACCCGGCCGTCGAGCACCCCCGGCGCCATCAGCCCCTCGAGCTCGAGCTCGACCTCGTCGGGGAGCTTGAAGCCGTCGGCCGCGAAGAGCTTGATCCCGTTGTCCTCAAAGGGGTTGTGGCTCGCTGAGATCACGACGCCGGCGTCAGCCCGCATCGACCGGGTGATGTAGGCGATCCCCGGCGTCGGCAGCGGGCCGACGAGCATCACCCCCGCCCCCATCGCGCAGACGCCGGCCGCCAGCGCGGTCTCGAACATGTAGCCGCTGAGGCGGGTGTCCTTGCCGATCACGACCCGCCCGTGGCGGCCGAAGTGGGCGGCGACCGCCATCCCGAGGCGGAGGGCGACGTCCGGGGTCATCGGGTAGACGTTCGCCGGGCCGCGGATCCCGTCGGTGCCGAAGAATTGCCGCTGCGGGGGCATGTCCCGGGGTTTTACCCCGCAGCCGCCCGCGAGGCCAGAAGCTCGCCTACTGCGGCACCGGCCGGACGACGAAGCGCTTGCTCTCGGGCTCGATCGCCAGGCGCGCCCGGACGTCGGCGTCGATCGCGTCGGTGAGCGAGAAGTCGACGTAGATCACCGACGCCGGCGGCTTCACCTCGTCGGCGTCGCCCATCCGCACGGCGGCGATCACGAGCTCGCGCTCGCGGGCCTCGTCGAGGTGGCGGAGCGACGGCAGCGGCCCGCGGATCGCAACGCTGTAGGTCGCCGGGATCCCGCTGAGGCGCTCGCTGTCGACGGGGAGCGGGACCTCGAGGCGGCGCTCGCCGACCTTCGGGCGGACGACCACCCGCACCGTCACCTCGGGCCGCTCGTCGGCCCCGAAGCCGGCGAACGCGACCCCCTCGCGCGGGAGGAGGACGCTCTTGCGGACCTCAAAGGACTCGGTGAGGCCGGTCCGCTCGATCGGCTCGGTGCGCAGCGACGAGACCTCCTGGAGCGCCCGCTTGCCGCCGCGGAGGCGGATCCGTGGGGGATCGACGAGGGTGCTGACGAGCTCGTAGTCGGCGTGGACCTCGACCTGGACCTCGGGCTTGATCGGGAAGTCGCGCTCGACCACGTCGTCGAAGCGGAGGTCGACGCGGTCGTAGACGATGCTCCGGAAGAGCACGCCCTGGGGCATGACGATCGACGCCGGATCGACCTCGAGGGGGCCGGGCTCAGCCTCCTGCAGATCGAGCGTGGCGACCCCGAGATCGCTGGCGCTGAGCCGGTTGATCCGGGTCCAGGAGCCGTGGAGCTCGACCGTGACGGTCTCCGGGAGATCGGAGAGGAGCACGCGATCCGGGTCCGCCATCACCCGCAGGGGGATGATGAATTCCCGGGTGACGTCGTCGCGGCTGACCATGAAGAAGACCACCGCCAGCACCAGCGCCGTCGCCTTGGTCCCCCAGTGGTCGAGGAGGACGCCGCTGAGCCAGCGCAGGGGTCCGAAGCGCGCCACTACTTCGCCCCCTCGGCGCTCGGCCGCTCGAGATCGGCGCGGCTCTCGAGGAGCGGCGCGCGGCCGAGATCGGCGCGGCTCTCGATCATCGACCCGGCGCTGGCGTCGACCCGCGAGCGCCCGGCGATCCGGGTCTCGGCGGCCTCTTCAGCGGTCTCGAGGGGCGGCTGCTCGAGCCACTCGCCGATCCTCGCCTCGACCTCGGCGGCGGTGAGGCTCGGCGAGATCTCGCCGCGGTAGACCACCCGCATCTCGCCCCGCTCCTCGGAGACCACCAGGACCAGCGCGTCGGTCTCCTCGGAGACGCCGATCGCCCCGCGGTGGCGGGTGCCGAAGCGCGGGTCGAGATCATCGCTCTGGCTCAAGGGACAGATCACGCCGGCGCGCTCAATCTTGAGGTTGCGGATCAGCACCGCACCGTCGTGGGCGAGGTTGGTCGGGTGCGGGATCATCAGCGCGACCAGGGTGTCGGCGAGGAGCGACGCGTCGATCTCGCGGCCGCGGTTGGAGGCGACGTCGAGGACGTCGATCTCACCCTCGAGGATGATCAGCGCGCCGATCCGCGCGCGCTGGAGCCGCTCCATCGCCACCACGAGTTCGGAGACGGCGCTCCGGGCCTGCTGCCGCCGCCCCTGCGGCAGGAGCTGCTGGCCGATCCGCAGGAGGACCCGGCGGATCTCCTGATGGAAGACGACGATCAGGATGATGATGATGTACTCGAGGAGGTACTTGAGGAGGGCCGCGACGGCGACGAGATCGAGGGCGCGAGCGGCCGCCGAGACCGCCGCGAAGAAGGCGACCGCGAGCAACACCGGCACCGCGCGGGTCCCCCGGAGGAGGCGCAGCGAGGTGTAAAAGGCCGCGTAGAGGAGCCCGAAGTCGAGGGCGTCCCGCCAGGTGAACGCGGCGAAGAATTCACTCGGGGTCACGACCTCGCCGCCCCTCCCCCGTGCCGCGCGTGGGCCTCGCGGATCGCCGACGCGACCCGCAGGGCCTCGACCGTCGCCTGGACGTCATGGACCCGGACGATCGACGCGCCGGCGTCGATCGCCACCAGGGCCGCGACCACGCTCGCCGCCTCGCGCCCCTCCACCGGTCGCCCGGTGATCGCCCCGAGGAAGGACTTCCGACTCGCGCCGATCAGCACCGGGCAGCCGGTCGCGGCCTCGAGCTCGCGCGACGCGGCGGTGAGGGCCGCGCTCTGGTCGGCGTCCTTGCCGAAGCCGACGCCGGGGTCGACGACGATCTGCGCGCGATCAACGCCGGCCGCGAGCGCCAGCTCGACCCGGGCGGCGAGCTCGAACGCGACCTCGTCAAAGAGCCGCGAGAACGCGATCACCTCCTGCATCGTCGCCGGCTCGCCGCGGAGATGCGAGATCACGAGGCCGGCGCCGCTCTCCGCCGCGACCGCGGCCATCTCGGGATCCGCGAGGCCGCTGACGTCGTTGATGATCGACGCGCCCGCGGCGATCGCCGCCCGGGCGACCGCCGCCCGTCGTGTGTCGACGCTGAGCGGCACGTCGACGCCGAGCTCACGGAGGCGAGCGATCACCGGGAGGACCCGCCGGGCCTCGTCCTCGGGGCTCACCGGCGCGGCGCCGGGTCGGGTCGACTCGCCGCCGAGATCGAGGATCGACGCCCCCTGCTCGCGGAGCCCGAGGGCCCGCCGGCAGGCGACCGAGAGGTTCGGCCCCTGCCCCTCCTCGGGCATCAAGTGGCCGCCGTCGAAGAACGAGTCGGGGGTCAGGTTGATGATCGCCATCACCCGCGGCACCCCGAGATCGACGACGCCGCTGGCGTGACGCCAGAGCCGAACGCCACGCTCGCCCCCCCTCGGCTCCATGCCGCCATCGTACCCTGGACGCGAGCGCGCGAACACGGCGGCCATCATCCGTGGTGAAGGTCGACCGGGCGCGGCCGCGATCCCGCGCCGCTCACGACTCGCGAGCGTCGCCCGGCCGGCCCCCGGAGCTCGGGGCGAACTGCTTGGCGTCGATCCCGTAGCGCCGGAGGAGCTTGTGGAGGTACTTGCGGTCCATGTCCGCTTCACGGGCAGCCCGCGAGATGTTGCCCTCTGCCCGCTGGAGGAGCCAGGCGAGGTAGGCCTCCTCGAAGAGCTCGATGGCCCGCTCCTTCTGCTCGCGGAAGGTCAGGGTCGGATCGAAGGCGACCGGCGCCTCCTGGCTCGGCGAGCGCGCCCCGGGGGTGATCAGATCGATCACCCCGTTGGGCGAGAGGTAGGCGCTGCGCTCGACGACGTTGCGGAGCTCGCGGACGTTGCCGGGCCAGTCGTAGCCGACGAGGCGGGCCATCGCCTCGGGATCCGGGGCCCGCCACATCCCCGGCGGGAGCCGCCGCGAGAAGACCTCGATCAGCATCGGGATGTCCTCGCGGCGCTCGCGGAGCGGCGGGATCGTGCAGGCGACGACCGCCAGCATGAAGTAGAGATCCTCGCGGAACTCGCCGGCCTGGACCTGCTCCTGGAGGCCGCGCTGGGTCGCGGCGATCACCCGAACATCGACCTCAAGCTCGTCGGCGCCGCCGACCCGACGGATCCGCCGGTTCTCGAGGGCCCGCAGCAGCTTCGGCTGAAGATCCGCCGGCAGCTCGGCGACGTCGTCGAGAAAGACCGTACCGCCGTTCGCCTGCTCGAAGGCGCCGATCCGCGGCGACTGGCCCGAGAAGGTGCCTGAATCGGCGCCGAAGAGCTCCGCCTCGAGCTGCGCCTGGGTCGACGCGCCGCAGTCGACGACGACGAAGGGGTGGTCGCGTCGCGGCGAGGCCTCGTGGATCGCCCGCGCGAGGAGGTCCTTGCCGGTGCCCGTCTCGCCCTCGAGGAGGATCGTCACGTCAGCGCCAGCGACCCGCTCGAGGACGCCGAAGACCTTGCGCATCGCCAAGCTGCGGCCGCGGACCGGCCCGAAGCTCTCGGCGGCGCTGGGCAGGAGCTCGACCCGCGAGTCTCGCGGCATGAAGCGGAGCTGGACGCGCCCGAGCGCGAGGACATCACCAGGACGGAGGAAACCGTCGGAGATCCGAGCGCCGCCGATGAACGTACCGTTGGTCGAGCCCTGATCGACGACCCGATAGGCGTCGCCCTCACGGCGCACCTCGGCGTGGATCCGGCTCACGGACTCATCGGGCAAAACCACGCCGCACTGGCGGGATTTGCCGATCCGCATGAGGTCCTGGGTGACATCGAATTCGCGGCCCCGTAGCTCTCCTGAGAGCACGAGGAGTCGGTAGCCGGCGTGCCGCAGGAGCTCATCGTTGTCCTGCACAATGGTCGAATCGATCGTCGTCTCGATGTCCTGTGCCACGGCGCAACGCTACCAGTTGCCGGCCGGGCGCGTCAGTACCTTCCGCCAGCCGCGCTCGCCGCACTTCGGGCAAAAAAGAGAGGGACGGCCGACTCCGGCCGTCCCTCCCCCGCGCGAGCGCCCGCTCAAATGTAGAAATCGACGATGGCGACCCCGCGCTCGGTCTTGGGCTCCTCGCGACGGCGGCGGCCGATCTCCTCGTCTGCGTGCGGCGCGACGAGGGGCAGCTCCAGCACCGGCTGGGGAGCGGTCGGCTGGCGGCTGATTCTGGGGCGCTTTTCCGGGTGTGGACGTCGCATCGAGCACCTACCCTTCGCTGCGGGGGGTTGTGGCCAAGGATAGAGCGTTGCAAAGCTCACACCAAGTTGCCGGCATGTCGAACCATGGGGCTTGATCAGGACTCAGCCAGCGTGTATCCACACGACCTGTCGTTCCTGTCATAGCTGGACCTGACACCGATGTCATGGGTCCAGCCGCTGTTCTGTGGTTCGACACGACTAGATCAGGGTAACCCGGCTCACGCTTGTGGCAAGCGTCAGGATCGCCCCTGTCGCAGTGGTCGCGCGGCCTACACCAGCGCCCAAACGCCTAGAAGTCGACCACGACCCAACGATCTCCCTCGCGCTCGAGGCGCGCGAACCGCCCTTCCCCGAGGTCCAGCGCCGCCTCGTGGGTGTCGACGCGGATCGGGTCGGCGAGGTGGGCCCTGAGCCGCTCGCGGGCGTTGCGGAGCGCCTCCGCATGCTCCCCTTCAGTCCACGCCCGCTCGAGATCGGCGACCGAGAGGCCGACTCGATAGCGCCGCGGCGCGAGGCCGAGGAGGACGTCCCAGCGCCGCTCCTGGCTCGCGCGCACGAGCGTCCGCAGGGTCGCCCGGGGCGTCGACTGATCCCAGCGATCGAAGGGGTCCTCGGCGAAGAGCCAGCCCCGCTCCCCCTGGACGATCTCCACCGGCCGATCGGCAGCCACGAAGAGGGTCGCCTCGGCCCGGACCTCAACCGGCTTGCTCAGCGCCTTCGCCCAGCTCCGCGCCCCCTCACCCTCGAGGCGCTCGAGATCGACCCGCGGGCGCGCGACCGGCACGACCATCCCGGTGACGGCCTGGCGATCTCCCCGGCGGACCTCGCGGGCGAGGCGATCGCTCGCGTGGGCCAGCGCCCGCGGCTCCCGCGGCGCACAGGCCGCGGCGAGGAGCGCGGCGAGGAGGCTCAGCCGGGCGCTAGGCCGCATCCCCGCCCTTCGTCTTGGGCTCGATGATCGCGGTGAAGGTCGCCGAGCTCTTGAGCACATCGCCGACCCGGATCTCTCCGCTGAACTTGCCAACCCGGCCGATCCGCAGCGCCTTCACCTCGATCCGCAGGACCTCGCCAGGGACCGCCGGCGCCCGGAATTTGGCCTCCTGGATGCCGATGAAGAGGCAGTTGTGGATCGCCGCGTCGAAGTGGCCGGAGGCGCTGGCGAGGACGACCGCCGCCTGGGCCATCGCCTCGACCTGGACGACGCCGGGGAGCACGGGGTAGCCCGGGAAGTGCCCCTGGAGGATCGGCTCGTTGAAGGAGATCAGCTTCTCCGCGACCACCCGCTCCCCCGGCACCACCTCGACCACGCGATCGATGAAGAGGAAGGGGTAGCGGTGCGGGAGGATCTTCTGGATCTGGAGGTCCTTGACGTCGACGGCAGACATGGCGAAAGCCGGCCGATCATAGTCGATCGGCCGGCCCCGCGCACCCGCTCTGGCGGGCCTGGAAAGTGCTCTACTTGCCCTTCTTGGCGTCGCCGCCCTTCGGGTACTTCTCGTCGTAGCGCTTGATCAGATCGTTGGTGATGTCGAGGGCGTCGTCGGTATAGAGGACGGTGGTCGCGTCGCGGACGAGGACGAGGTCGACCTCCATCTCGGAGGCCATCTTGTCGATCAGCCCCTGACACTTCTTGTACATGTCCTCGAGGATCTGGCCCTCCTGCTCGGCGAGCTCCTGCTGCATCGTCATGTAGATGTTCTGCATCTCCATGAAGTCCTTCTGCAGCTGCTCCTGAGCGGCCATGAGCTGGTCGCCGGCGAGGTTCTTGAGCTTCGCCTGGTCGGCCTCGAGCTTGCTCCGCTTCTTGTCGAGCTTCTTCTGCTTGGCCTTCGAGCTCGACTCGAGCTTCTCGCGGGCGGCCTTGCCCTGCTTGGTCTCCATGAGCACGCGCTGCATGTCGACCATGGCGATCCCGCGGACCTTCTTGATCGCGGCGTGGGCGGGGGTGGCGGTCGGGGCCGCCGAGATCCCGGCGACCAGGAGGCCGGCAGCGGCGGCGAGGGCGAGCGCGTGACGGCGGGGGGTGCTTTTGTGCATCGCGGGGTCCATCCCTTGGCTTACTTGTGGAGCTTGTCGTAGGCGACGATCACCCGGTTGGTGAGGTCGAGCTTGGGGTTGACGTAGAGGACGGTCGCCTCGGAGCGGACCAGGACGACCTGGATCCCCTCCTCCTTGGCGATCTTCTTCACGATCGCGGCGACGTTCTTGTAGATTTTCTCGGTGAGGAGGGCTTCCTTGGTCGCCAGCTCCTCCTGCATCTGGGCGTAGATCTCCTGGAGCTCCTGCTCCTTCTGGATCAGCTCCCCCTGGCGCCGCTGGAGCTCCTGCTGGGAGAGCATCGCCGCCTTCGCCTGGAGATCGTCGACCTTCTTCTGGAGGTCCTTGGTCTTGCGATCGAGCTTCGACTGGCTCTTGGTGAAGTCGGCCTCGAGCTCCGTCTTCGCGCGGCGCCCCTCGGCTGTCTCGGTGATGCAGCGCTGGACCTCGACGACGGCGACCGTCTCGAGGCGCTTGAGCGGCGCCGCCTGGGCGGGCTCCTGAGGTGCGAGCGCCGTCGCAAGCGCGGCGCAGACGAGGACTTTGGCGATGCGGTGCATGGCGGGCGAACCTTAGCCGCCGGTGATGGGGGCGGCAAGCGGGGGTCAGAGACGGCGCCCCGGCCGGTCCGATTCACCGCCCCCTCCCGTGGAGGCGACAATTGTCCTAGCCCGCGGGCCGCCGCCCATGGCGACCTGGACAGACGGCTAGCCCGCCACTCGACCCCAGAGCGTCGAATTCCCCACCGCCCGTCGGGTGGTGCGCCGGGCCACAGAGCCGCGCGCCACTAGTGCCGCGACCGCAACGTATCGATCCTTCTCGCTTGATGTCGCCGTCGTGAAGCTAGAGGGGTCTAGCTCTTCGATCTGCGGGACTTTGCCCGCTTTGCCAGGGCTTTGCCCGGCTCGTGGCCGCGCGCGGCCTGATCCAGGAGGTCGGCGGCCTCTCGAGAGAGGAGCACCTGCTGGGTGTGGAGGTACATCTGCGTCGTCTGCAGCCGGCTGTGGCGGGCCACGGCCTGGACGATGTAGACGCTCGCCCCGAGATTCGCGAGGCGCGTGAGCGAGGTGTGGCGGAGGAGGTGGAGGCCCGTCTTCGGGAGCCCCGCCTTCTCCTGCGCTTGGTTGAGGACGTGGCGCACGCCGCTCGGCGAGAAGGGCCGCCACGCGTCGCGGTACTGGTAGCGCCGGTAGAGCACCAGCGGCCCCAGCGGCTCGCGCCGGCGGTGATCGAGGAGCGCCTGCCAGAGCGCCTTGGTCAGCGCGAGCTTGCCGATCGTCCCCTTCGGGGTCTGCGTCACGCCGCGGTACGCGTTGTGCTGGACGAGGAGCGTACCGGCGTCGAGATCGACGTCGCCCCACTCGAGCGCGCACACCTCCGAGGTCCGCAGCCCCGCGTCGAGGGCGAGGAGGCAGATCAGCTCGCAGACCGGGCCGAGCGAGCGCGCCGCCGCCAGGAGGTCGGCGATCTGCCCGTCGGAGTAGACCGGCTTCGGCTTCGGCCGCGGCGTCCGCAGCTTCTCGATCTCGGGGACGACCGCGAGCAGCCGCACCCGCTTGGCAAAGCGCAGCAGCTTGGCGAGCTTGGCGAGCACGAGGTTCGCGGCGACCGGCCGGACACGGCCCGCCAGCTCGGCGCGGAAGGCCGAGAGCCGATCCTCGTCGAGGGCCTCGATCGGCATGTCGCCGAGGAGCGGTCCGATGTGGTTGCGGAAGACCGCTGCGTAGGCGTCCTGGGTCGCCGGCTTCTGCAAGCGGACGTGCTCGGGCTCGAAGCGCTCGATGAAGAGCCGCGCGACGGTCATCTCGGGGCGGTGCGGCTTCGTGGCGATGCGGATGGGGTGGGTGTCGTTGGGCGCCTCCTTCTCGTCGCGCGCCGTCGCCCCCAACGCCTTGCGGAGGATCGTGGGCACCTGCCGCTCGCCCCAGGCGCGGGCTTGAGCTTCGCTCATGCCCGCCGGGGCGACGGTGCGCCTTCGGATCTCGCGTTCGGGGTTGCAGGGGTTCATCAGGCGGATGTCGACGTGCCAGCGGGTCTTGTCGTGGGAGTAGGGTCGGAGTGTGATCCTCATGTCAGCCGGTCCTGCCGACCGGCCGCAATCCCGTAGCCATGAGAGCACGCGATCGCGCGTCCAGGCAAGCGCGCGCCCGCAGTGAAAGGGCGCCGGGAGCTGCCCGCGGAGCGCCCGGCGACGGAGCGCCGCGGGCGAGATCCGGAGGAGCGCGGCGAAGTCGTCGACGTAGAGGATCTCCGGGAGCTCCATCCCGTCGGCGTTAGCGTCCGTGATCGACGGGCGTAGTCGCCGAGATCGCCATCGCTTGCTCGCGCTCTCCTCAGCGACGCCCGGCCTTGGCGTCGCGTCCTGCTCGTTGTCTCCCCGTCCCACGCTCCACCTCCCGCGTCTCCCACTACTCGCCGCGCGCGTGCAGGTGGGCCGCGAAGGCCCGCTGCGCGCCGACGCGGCGCTCCTCGGCGATCAGGGTCCAATCCGGCGGCCGCGCGGCGGGGCCGTCCTCCCAGACGATCTTGTCGACGTGCGGCAGCGAGGCGTGCGAGCCGCGGGCGCCGGTGGGCTCCTTGCCGCGGCGGCGCGCGACGGGCCGCAGGCCCTTCGAGACCAGCGAGAGGTAGGTCGTGCAGCGCTCGCCCGCGAGGCTGTAGGTCACGAAGCGGCAACCGACCGCGCGGCGGCGGCCGCTGCTCGGGAGGAGGTCGAGGAGACGCGAGGCCAGGGCCGAACTCGCGTTGACGGGGACCCGCCGGCCGCGTCGATCCGTGCGCGTGAGGCCGCCGAGCGAGGCGATCCGGGTGAGCTCGAGGATCCCGTCGACCGGGCACCCGCCGGTGTCGCTCCAGCGGCCGGTGGGCGTGCCTGCGGTGGCGACCGCGACCAGGCGGCCGCCGAGGCGCGCTCCGATCGCGTACATCATGCCGCGCGGGTTGCAGTACGGGAGCGCGGCGTGGTGGCGCTCGATGAATGCGCAGGCCGTCGGCTTGTCGACGCTGACAAGCTCCAGGCGGCCCTCGGGGCCCGACCAGATCCGGGCGGCGATCCGCTGGACGAGGTGGGCGTCGGGGCTGAGGCCGCCGCGGGACTCCGCGTCGAGGGCCTCGGCCAGGAGGTCGCCGGTCTCCTCGGCGGTCCAGCCGTAGGCGTCGGTGCCGACGAGCGATGGGAGATCGTCGGGGCGGATCGTGGGGCCGATCGTCCCTGCCTCGTCATCCTCGTCTGGGTCGTCGAGGTCTCCGAGGAGCTCGAAGCTCGCCGGGAGCGAGCCTAGGGAGGCCAGCGTGGGGAGGAGGTCGAGCTCCGCGGGCGGAAGGTCAACGAGGTGGCGGGCGTTGTCGAAGAGGACCTGCGCGGCTGCGTGGGCCCGTCGCCAGGCGGCGCTCTGCTCCTTTGGGACGCCGCCGCAGTGGTTGAAGACCTCGAACCACGACGGGGCAGCGGCGCGGGCTGGGGTCGATGCACGCGCGTCGAGGTGTGCGCGGAGGAGATCCAGGATCGAGGGCTCGTTGCGGCGGAGGAAGTCGTCGAAGGCCGCGCCCGCGAGGCGGCTCGGCAGGGCAGCCCGCCAGGCGGGCGTGAGGCGCTCGAGGAGCGCCCGCGCGGATTCGTCATCCGGCGATGGGGCGCTTGCGGCTGCCTGGAGGGCGCTCGACATCGATCGCCCCGCTCACTTGGTCGGGCTTGTGAGGGGCGCTGACGGTGCTCCGAGGGCGCGCGCCCTGGCCGGGCGTGGGGCGAGCTCCTCGCGCGGGAGGAGGCCCGCCTCGGCCAAGAGGTCGTCGACGAAGGACCGCATGGCGAGGGCCCCCCGCGAGCTCGCCGTCGAGGGATCGGACCAGACCGAGGCGAGGGTCCACTCCGCGGCCGCGATCGCGTCGCTGAGCGGGATCGCGGGGGCGACGCAGACCACGGAGCGCAGCGCGGCGGGGACCGGGTAGCGCGTGAGGCTCTCGCGGTTGACGACCCAGACGATCGAGCCGCGGAGGCGAAGCGAGAGGTCGCAGGCCGCCTCCCACGAGCTCCGGTCGCAGATCGGCAGCACCCAGATCGTCGGCGAGAACGCCGGCAGCTCCGCGGGGGCGGCGATGTCGGCGACGACGAGGTCCGCGTCGAAGGAGTCGTTCTCCACGGTGCGCCCGTCCGCGATCGGGATCTTCGAGGGCGCCAGCCAGCGCCGAAGATCCTGCCGTGGGTCGCAGCTCACAGCGACGACCCGAAGGCCCCGCGCGGTCGCGCGCATACAAGTGTGAGCCGCCAGCGTCGTCGAGCCGACGCCGCCCTTGGTGTTGTGGAACGCGATGATCATCTCCCCTGCCTCCTCTTCGTGTTCGTGCTCGTGTTGTTGTTCAGGCGCTCGGCTTGGCGATCCGGTAGACGATCGCGCCGACGATCGCCGTGCCTGCGAGGACGCCTCCGACCTTCCACCATGAGATTCCGGGCTCGGGCTCGGGCTCGACGTCCAGGGCCTCGCCGACGTCGTCGACGATGCCGCCGACGGCGTCGCTGGCGGCCTCGGCCCCGCCGAGGAGCGTCGATGTCGTCGGGCTCTCCTCGCGCAGGGTGTCGCGCCAGTCCTTGAGCTCCTCTGCGGGTGGGTTCGCGGGGTCGAAGGTGCCGACGAGCTGGGTGACCGGCGCGCCGTACCACTCCGCGAGGGTGTTGATGCGTGGGAACGCCTCGAAGATCGGCCGAAAGAGCGGCAGCGCCTCGGCCTTCGCCCGACATGTCGCCTCGTCGCTGCCGCCGCGCTGACAGACCTCGAAGGCGAGGCGGCGCTCCTTGTCGGCACCCGGGAGCTTCATCTCGTCGAGGAAGCGGCGGCGGCCGTCGAGGGTCGCGTAGCGGTAGACCTGGCTCACCCGCGTGAGCGCCTCGTCGCGCCAGCGTGGGGCGTCCTTGTCGGTGGCGGCGCGGTAGGTGTCCACGAAGGCGCCCAGGTCGACGTAGAGCTGGGAGCGGAGCTTGTCGACCTCGGCGCTCATGGGGCGGCCGCCTTCCGCCGGCCGAGCCAGTTGCCGAGGACCACCCCGCAGAGCAGGCCCGTGAGGCCGCCGACCACGAACGAGACGCGGGTCGCGGTCACGCAGCCCTCGGCGAGGATCTCGACCTGGCGGCGGCAGTTGTGGAGGACCTCGTCGGCCGCTGCGGTGCCCGGAGGTGTTCGTTGGTTGGTCTCCATCTCGGCCTCCTAGTGGGTGCTCCGGGGGTTCTTGAGCAGGATTCCGCCTGCGTCGTGGAAGTAGAGGAAGGGTTGCTCGGGGTCGCACCAATCGGGGTCGTCGTCGTCGTCGTCCTCGGCCTGGTCGTCGAGGTCGACGTCGGCGGGGTCGTCGTCGAGCGCGTCGCGCTCGTCCGGTGCGTCGACGTTGTCGGACTCGGATGCGCGGGACTTGGGTGGTCCATCACGGATCGCCACGAGCATCTGCGCGTGGCCGTCGACTTGCTCACGGAGGTCCGCGAGCGCCTCGTCGACCATCAAGAGATCGGCGGGGACATGCTCGTGGATGTAGCGCTTGAGGGCGAAGAGCTCGCGCCGGAGCTCGGCGATCGGGTCGTCTGGATCCGCCTGGTCGGGTGCGCCCGCCTCGGCCCGTGCGAGCGCGATCCGGCGGGGACGCGGCGTTGGCTCGTTCTGGAGCTCCTCGATCGCTAGGTCGTGAAGGTCAACGGTCCGCCGAAGCGAGGTCACGGCGTCCAGGCGATCGACAAGGGCGCCCTCGACGTGGCGATCGACGTGCGCCCGTAGCTCGTCTAGCTCGCGGCGGAGCGTTGCGGTCTCACTCGGGGCGATGTCCTCGGCAGCCGGCGGCTCCTCAACCGCCGGGATCTCGGCCTCAGAGACCTCTGCGGCTTCGACCTCGTCCTCGACCACCTCCAGCTCGGCGACGCCGGGCACGTCGTCGTCGTCGGGTGACATGTCATCCGGGTCGCCGTGCAGCGCCCAGGCGATCGCCGCGTCGACACGCTCTCTCGTCTGCTCCCAGAGAGCGTTCTTCGCCACGCACGGGACCAGCGGCTTGGTGTCGCGGACATGGAGAACACTCCGCCGGGGCATCGGAGTCGGGGACTTGGGCTCCGCGACAAGTCGGATCGGCGGCGGCGCGGGCCGAGTCGCGGGATCGACCTTCGGGCGACCGAGCCGGTCGATCACCGCCTGGAGATCGGGGTCCTTTGGAGGCGGCGGGTCGCCGATGTTGGAGCCCCCGGCTCCCTTCGTGGGCTCGCGCTTCTCGCCCTCCGTCGATGCCTTCGCCTGCTCGGGTCCCTTCTCGTCCGCCTTGCCACCCGGCTCCGGATCCGCCGCGGGCGCGTCCTCCCCCAAGAACTGCTCGCTGACCGTCACGAGCACGGCCGTCAGCAGGCAGCGGAGCAGCTTGTCGGTTGGCTTCATCGCGGTCCTCCTCTCACCGGCGGGGCCGGAGCGCGCACGCGATCTGGTAGGTGGTGTAGGCGCCGAGGGCGAAGCCGACGACGCCCGCGGCCGAGACCGAGAGCGCCCAGCGAAGCCGCGCGGCGTTCACCAGGGCGTCTCGCTCGCGGCGCAGGGCCTCGTCGATCGTCTCGTCGGTGGTGGTGTAGTTGCGGCGTTCGGGCACGGCGAGTCCTCGGGTGGTCATGCTTGGTCGGCTTCCTCTCCGGCCTCGGCGCGCGCCTCGGCCTCGAAGGCGGCGTCGCTCTCCGCCAGGGCCTCCTCGCTGATCCGCGAGAGGTCGACGATCGCCGGGCCCCCAAAGAGGCCGCCCTGGCCCGCCGCGCAGCTCTCGGCGAGCTTCTGCGACTGGCGCGCGATGTGGCGCGCGACCCGGCGGAGGCGCTCGTAGGCCGCCCCGTAGGCGCCTTGGTTGACGCGATCGCGGGCCTGCCGGTAGTAGCCGAGCGCGGTTCGGAGCAGGCTCGTCGCCTCCTCCTTCGCCGCGCCCTGGCAGCTCGGCGCGTCGATCAGCGCCCGCGCGAGGAGAAGACACTTGCGGGCCTGCTCCAGCGCTAGCGGCGTCTTCCGCAGGGTCGTCGCAAGGTTGTCGTAGAGCCCCCAGATCTCGCGGAGGAAGTCGTCGTCCTTCTCGTCCGAGTCGAAGTAGTAGAGCGCGTCATGGGGCCCGAGCGGCGGCCCCTCGTTGCCCCGGTGCTCGATGTTTTCGATCTCGATCTCGTCGTCGTCGATCCGGTCGCCTGCCAGCACCCGGACGTAGCGACGCGAGACGCCGGCCTCGTCCTCGCGCATCACGTAGTAGCCGGCGCTCGCCGTGCCGCGCAGGTAGCCCGACCTCAGGAGCAAGCGCTCGCGCTCGCCGCTCTGGTCGACCTCGAGGGCGTCCTCGGCCCGCATCTCCACGTCCTTGATCTGGTCGCGGATCCGGGTCAGGAGCGCCTCGAGATCGTAGGCGCTGGGATCGACGGGCTCGCGCCGGGCACGGCGTCGCTTCGAGCGCGCATCGACCTCGGGCTCGTTGCGGTCGCTGTAGAGGTAGTTGTGGATCCACTCGCGGATCGAGGTCCACTCCGTCGGCCACGCGGTCGCTAGATCGGAGGCCGTCGGGATGTCGCCGGCGAGGTCTCCGAGGGCCGCGACGAGCTCCTGGTAGCCCCCAGGGTCGCGGGCAGCTTCGCGGATCCGGTCGAGCTCTTCGCTCTCTTGCTGGGCCCGCCGACGCTCGACCGCCGCCTGGATCGACGCGCTGAGCGAAGGTCCCTCCTCGCTCGTGGGAGCGCTCGGCGCGGGCTCAACCTCGGCCGGCTCACCCTCGATCGGCGAAGGTGTGGCCGCGGGCGTCTCCTTGCCAACCTCGGCCTTCTCGCCCTTCTTCGCCGCCTCCTCGGCCGCCCTCCGCTCACGCGCGGTCGCGTCCGCCGCTCGCTGGACCTCGGGCGGGATCCGCTGGCCCCACCATAGGCGCGCGGCCGCGTTGAGCTCGTACCCCGAAAGACCCGAGCCCGGCGCCAGGCTGAGGAATCGCGCGTACCCCTCCTGCGTCCACGGCAGCAGCTCGACCCCCCCCGGCACAGCGCCCTCGACCAGCCGCAGCGCGTCTCCCTCGATCGCCGGTAGCCGGAGCCGCTCGCCCGCCGCAGCCGTGCGCACCCGATCGGCGATCTCCGGCCAAACACGGGCCCGAAATGCCTCGCTCGCGCCGTCGAAGGTCGCCCCCAGAAGCGTCTCCAACGTCGAGCTCGCCGCCACCTCGCGGGCCTCGCGGACCATCTTCGCGTCGTCGTCGGCCGGCCACCGCGCTGCGAGCCCAAAGCTCGCCACCCCGAACGCCGACCCGAGGTCGCTCGGGTGGCGCGCGTGCCAGCGGGCGCTCCCGGCCTCGCGGATGGCGATTTTCTGGGCCGCGTCGGGATCCGCCGCGTCGATCGGCCGGCCGATCTCGACGAAGCTCCCGGGCTCGGCCTCGGAGCCGAGGCGCAGGCCGTCGTAGAGCGGGATCCCATCGGGCGCCGTCAGGAAGATCAA
>JACKDU010000011.1 GCA_020633335.1 Myxococcales bacterium
AGGAGCGGCGGCGGTCTCCTGGTGGTCGGTCGCTTCTAGCGCCTCAGGACTTGCATGAGGCGGCCAGCGGCGGCTTGACCGCGCGCACCTTGAGGAGCCTGTCCACTCGTAGATCGGGATCGATGATGGCGTCTGGTGAGGGTCGGGGAGCGCGGAGCTCCGTCGGCGCGCCCGGCGGGAGCGCTGGCGCGAGCTCCGGCGCGATCGGGCCCTCCTCGGCCCGGCCGGCCGTTGGGATTGGCTCCGCTGGCACGCCGGGGAGCGTCGAGGGCGTCGCCGGCTGCCCGCGGAGGCCGAGGGGATCGATCATCGTCGCCGGATCGTCGACGTAGGCGTGCGGGTCGAGGCCGCCGAAGAGCCCGGTCGGGTCCGGGCTGAGGAAGCGCGCGGTCGTCGGATCGAGGTAGCGGTGGCGGCTGTAGAGGAGGCCGGTCTCCGGGTCTCGATAGTGCCCCGCGAGCCCGAAGGGGAGGTCGACCCCGGGATCGCCCTCGCCGCGGTGATCGACGCTGACACCGGCCGAGTGTGCCCGCCAGACCGCCCGCCCGGTCTCGTCGAGCGCCACCCGGGGGGCGCCGAGCCGGTCGCAGCGGATCGCGAGGAATCGGCCGTCGATCAGCGCGGCGAGCGGCGCAAATGACTCATGGTCGAAGAGCCAGGTTCGACGTGACACGACCTCACCGGCGACGCTCACCTCCTCGTGGAGCGGGAGATCTCCGTCCCAGATCCAGGTGGTCACGCGGTCGCCGCAGCTCTTGCGGATCCTGCGGCCGAGGGCGTCGTAGTCGAAGGTTGCGCGCACGCCGTCGGCCGTCTCGACCGCCCGGAGGCGATTCGCTGCGTCCCAGCGGAGGCGCTGCGCTCCGTCGGGGCCGCTCCGGGCGGTGACGCGGCCGTCCTTGTCGAACTCGACATCTACCGTCGCAGGGCGCTCCGCCTCGCGCTCCTCGGCGAGCGGCGCTTCGTCGAGTTCGAGCGCGGCTCCGTCGGCATCTCCGCGAGCGACCGGGACGCGCCAGCGTCCGCCCTCGACCGCGACCTCGAGCCCCGAGAGCGCGCCGTCGGCCGTTCGGAGCAGGTCGACGACGAGGCCCTCCGAGCTCCGCACGCGGCGGCGACGGCCGCTGCGATCGCGGTCGATCGCCACCCAGCGATCGCCGGCGATCTCACCGTTCAGGCGACCGCAAGGATCCCGGATGAGCTCGACGCAGCACGAGGCGTCGCCCTCGTCGCGGCGCGCGAGGATCAGCGCGCCGTCGCCGCGGTAGGCGAAGCGCTCGCGCGTGTCGTCGGCGTAGCCAACCTCGAGGATGCGACCGCAGGGGTCGCGCTCGAAGGAGGTCGCCTGACCGCTCGGTTCGATCCGCGTGGTCACCTGGCCGGCCGCGTCGCGGCGGTAGCGGACGCGGCGGCCGTCGAGGGTCTCCTCGGCGAGGAGCGCCCCGCCGATCGCGCGGGTGAGCGCGTGGACGTTGCCGGGGGGCGGGCGCTCGCCCTGATCCGCGGGCTCGGAAGCCGCCGGCTCCGACTGCGCGTTGAGTTCGCCGGCCGGCCGGCGACGGAGAGGGATCGCCTTGTCGCCACCCTCGGTCGCGCTCTCGCAGACCTCGAGGAGCCGGCCCTCGAGATCGCGCCGGTATTCGAGCGTGCGGCCGGGATCCCGCACCCGGATGAGCCCGCCGCAGAGCCCGTACGCGAGGTCGACGGCGTCCCCAGGCCCCTCGATCCGGATCGCTCGACCCGCGCCGTCCCGCTGGACCCGACGCACGAGCGCGTCGCCCACCGACTCCGCGATCGTTCGATCGGCCCGATCGCGGAGGAAGCAACGGCGGCGGCCATCGGGCTCGATCACCTCACGAACGCGACCGCGACGGTCGTGGACGAAGCGCCAGCGTCGACCTCCGGCGTCCGTGAGCGCGGCGAGATCGCCGTCCTCGCTCCAGAGGAGCCCGACCCTACGACCCTCGCCGTCTTCGATCCGCGCGCCGCCCTGGCCGTCGTCAGTGATCTCGAAGCCGGCGCCGTCGGGCTCGGAGCGGGCGACGAGGCGGCCCTCGCCGTCGTATCGCCAGCGCCAGCGGCCGCCGAGCGGGTCGATCGCCAGCGTCACGCGCCCCACCTCGTCATGGTCGAAGGACCAGGTCGCTCCGTCGGGCTCGATCACCTCGACGCAGCGCCCGAACTCGTCGTAGCGCCGACGGACCACGCCGCCGAGGGGGTCGTGATCCTCGACACGCCGGCCCTCGGTGTCGTGGACCAGCCGCCGGGTCGCGCCGGTCGGGTCGGTGATCGCCGACACCAGGCCGCGGCCGTCGTACTCGACGACCGTCGCTCCGCCGACACCGTCGGCGATCACGGTCCGTCGCTGCCGCGTGTCGTAGCAGAGGCGGCGCTCGAAGACCCCGCCCTCGCCCCAGGTGCGGGTCGCCCGGGCTTCGGCGCCGGGGCCGTCGTACTCGAAGAAGAAGGTGCGCCCGTCGGGGCCCGTCGTCTGAACCAGCCGGTGCCCGTCGTAGGCGTAGGACCAGCGCCCGCCGGCGGCGTCGGCGACCGCGACGAGATCGTCGGCGGGTGAGCGCTCGTAGCGGACCTGCTCGACCTCGCCCGGCCCCTCGGGGTCGGGGAGCGTGAGCGCGAGGAGGCGATCCTCGCTGTCCCAGCGGAGCCCGAGGGTCCGACCGCCGGGGCCGCGGGCGGCGACGAGGCGACCCCGCGCGTCGTGGATCAGGTCGATCCGGAGCTCGCCGGGGCCCCGGAGGGCGACCGCCCGCGCGAGGTGGGCCTCGCGGCGACGCTCGCCGGCGATCGGCGCGAGCTCGACGATCGCCCCCTCGGGGCCCGTGATCCGCCAGCGACCGCCGGCGAGCGCGACGAGCCGCAGGCTGTTCGCGGGATCGACGAGGATCAGCCCCTCGAGGCGCTCGCCCGGCTCGCGGCGGCCCTCCGGTAGCTCGTAGGTCAGCTCGCGCCCGTCATCTGTCCTGTAGATCAGGAAGCACCCCTCGACCCAGAGCGCCTGGTCGAGCGAGAGGCTCCAGCCGCGCCCAAGCGGCGATGGTCGATCGGCCCAGGCGGAGGAGTAGTAGCGGCGGACGACGAGGTCGCGGCGCCCGCGGAGGACCGCGTCGACGGCCTCGGAGAGGACCGCGCCGGTGACGACATCGACCGGATCTCCGGTGAGCGCCCGCGCCACCCGCGGGAAGCGCTCAGCGAGCCGCGCGGGCACCCAGGCGCCGGCCGCCCTGAGCTTGAGGCGGACGTGGGCGTCGGCTCGTCGAAGCGGGGCGCGGATCCGCTCGGGGACGAGCTTGGCGAGGGGGCCGAGCACTTCGATGTCGGGGGTCGGGAAACCGCCGATCAGGACGTCGACTGTCCAACTCACCAGTGCGCCGCGGCTCGGGACGCTCGTGAGATCGAGGGCCATCATCGCCCCAGCCGCGGCGGCGATCCCGTCGGTGATGGCCTGCTGGGCGAGGGCTGCGCCTTCAAGGCCGACTCCCGCCGCCTTCGCGGCTGCGGACGCCGCCAGGGCCGAGGCCTCGGCCGCCTCTGCACGCCGCTCCGATAATGTCTCTTGAGACATGGAGGTCTCGGAGCCGGGCTCCGGGCCCGCGGCGACACGTCCAACCAGCCTCCCTCGCCGCGCCGCCCCCGTCGTCGCGCTCGGTGCATCGGTGATGCAGCTTTGACCTTCGCCGAAGGAGACCTCCAGGATCTCATCCCGCTTGTCCCTCGCCTTCTGTGCTGCCTCCTCGGCGGCCTCCACCCGGCGACGGCGGCGGATATCGGCCGCCAGCGACTTGCGGGCGGAGTTGAAGACGGCCATGGCGCGGCTCGCTGGCTTGTCACCCTTCGAAGCGCCGCCGTGTTCCGACGCGTCGTCCAATCCCGCGGGTGGCTCGGATGGCTCGGATGGCTTGGATGGCTTGGATGGCTTGGATGGCTTGGGTCGCTTGCCGTGTTCCGAGAGGTCGCCCAGTCGCGCGGCTCGCTTGCCGCCGATGAACACCGAGCTCGATCCGGTGTTGATCTTGAAGAAGGGCGCGCGACAGACGCAGGAGACGAAGCCGAGGTTGCCCACTCGAGCCGTCGAGAAGCCGTGGATCACAACGCTCGCGCAGCAGCCGAGGGAGACCATTCCGATCGTCGGACCCGCAGGGTAGACGGGCACGGCGTGGACGTGCGGGGTGCCGAAGTGGAGGTGGCCGAATTTCGCCGCCGGCAGCGAGATGAAGGGGATCTTCGACGCGATGAGATCGACGAAGTGCTGGGCGAAGCCGTTCACCGTTTTCTTGAAGATGTCCGTTGGCGAGTCCAACTCGATGAGATCGGCCCACGAGAACTTGCCGCGCTGCACCTTGTCGATCAACTTGGCAGTCGGCGTCTTGTTCCAGGCGTCCGCGATCTCCTTCTTGGCGAGATCCGCGATGTCGTCGGAGGGAAGGTCTGTGCTGAGGTACATGGTAGGTCTCGTCTTCAGAGGGAGTCGGTGAGGTCAGCCAGGGCGCTGGAGGCGGCGATCAAGCGCGTCGAGCTGGGCGTCGTCGTCGAGCGCCTCGACCGCGCTCCGGGCGGTTGACCAGGCCTCGCGGGCCTCATCAACCTGACCCATCGACCATCTGACATCGCCGAGCTCGGTGAAGATGCCGGCGACCTCGCCGACCGCCTCGAGCTCGACGGCCGCGGCCGCGCCCACCAGGAGGCAGGCCTCGGCGTCCTCGAGCTCCCGGCTCCGGTGGAGGGCCCGGCCGAGGGTCCCCGCGATGGTGGCGCGGAGGGCCGCCGGGGCGCGGGCGCCGAGGCGGCCGAGCTCCGCGAAGGCCGCGATGAGGTGCGCCCGGCCCCGCTCCTCCTGGTCGAGGGCGATCGCCGCCTGACCGAGGCCGAGCCCGGCCATCGCCCGGAGCTGGGCGACCGCGTCGGCCGGGAGCGCCGCCTCCGGCGTCCCCGCGAGGACCCACGCAGCCGCCAGGCTGGCTTCGGCCTCCGCGTGGTGACCCTCCTCGATCTCCCGGTAGCCGGCCTGGAGGAACGCGCTCGCCCGCTCGGTCGGCGGGCGGCTGGGGTCGCGCGCCGCGGCCTGCGCCACGTCGGCGATGACCGCGTGATCGATCGCGAGATCGAGGCGGTGGTTGCGGGGATGGTCCGCGCCGAGGTGCTCGGCGGCGACGTGCGAGGCCTGGCGATCATCCCGGAGGATCAGCCGCAAGCGCGGCCGTGGCCGCGGCTGCAGGAGGTGCTCCACCATCGCGCGGCAGCCCGGGTCGTCGGCGATCTGCAGGGGCACGAGCGCGAGCACCAGCCGGTGATCGCCCGGTGGCAGCGCTCCGAGGAACGCGTCGATCACCGCGTCGAGGCGCTCCTCCGGGGGGCGTTGGCTGGCGAGCGCGTCCTCGATCGCCGCGCCGAGCTCCGCGTGGTTCGGCGCTCCTCGCAGCGAGGCTGCGAGCCCCCCGACCGTTGACGCGACGAACCCGTCAACGCTCGCCATGGCGGCGGCCAGGGGGAGCACGACGTCGCCTGGCGAGTTCGTGTCGAGCTCCTCCAGCGCGTGGAGGAGGAGCATGCAGGCGACCTCCTCGCAGGTCACCACCAGCGCCCCGTCGACCGGCTGGTCGAGGAAGTCGCGGAGGATCTCGTCGAGCTCGTTGAGCTGGTGATCGAGGCTCATGATCGTTCTTCCTCGCGGTGATCGCCGCTAGTTGAGCTTGATCAGCGCGCCCGTGAGCGTGTGCTCGCCGACCGCGGCGCTGGTGATCGACGGGGCGTCGAGCGTGATCCCCTGCGGCGTGATCTTCAGCATCGAGGCCCCGCAGCGGAGGACGATCATCGTGGGCGACTCGATCGAGACCCCCTGGAGCGCCGTCAGCTCCGCCTGCTCGTCGGCGAGGATGGCCAGCGAGCGGTGGGCGACCAGCTCCATCTCCCCGGTGGCATCGAGGGTCACAGTCGCGGCGTTCCCCGTGATCGACCCATTCCTGGCCTCGAGCTCGATGTGCTTGTCGTGGCTGAGGACCTTCACGTCGCCCTTCGAGGTGGCCCGGATATCGCCTTCGGTGGCGATGAGGAAGACATCCTTCTTCGCCCGGCTGAAGTGCGAGCCCGCGAAGACGTCGGTGAAGAGCGTGCCGGTGCGGACGGCGGTGGTGTGATCCCCAGCGACATCGACGCGGAGATTGCCGTTCCGGACATCGGTCGACATCGACCCGCTTTCCACGGCTATCCCGTAGTCGTCCTCGACATGGAGCGTCGCCCCCTCGCCGATGCTGACGGCCTGCGCACCGGCCACCAGGACGCGCTGCATCCGGCCGACCTCGATCGTCTGATCGCGGCCGACCGTCGTGACGTGGTCATTGCCGACCCGCTCGGCGAGGTCGCGGCGCGCCCGCAGGCGCACGCGCTCGCCGCCGCGGGTGTCGTCGAAGGAGAGCTCGTTGTGGCCGCCGCCGCCCGGCGTCGTGTCGGAGCGGAGGCCGCTCCGCGCCTTCTGATCCGGGAGCTTGAAGGGCGGCGGGTTGAGGCTGTTGTAGAGGCCGCCGACGACGATCGGCCGGTCGGGGTCGCCCTCGAGGAAGGCGACCAGCACCTCGGCGCCGATCCGCGGGATGAAGAGCGCGCCGAAGCCGGCGCCCGCCCAGCCCTGGGCGACCCGCAGCCAGCAGGTCTCCTCGCCGGCCGGCCGCCGATCCCAGTGGAAGCGGACCTGGACCCGGCCGTGCTCGTCGGTGTGGATCTCCTCGCCGGGGGGGCCGACGACGATCGCGGTCTCGATCCCCGCGGGGACCTGCGCGACATCGAATTCTGGCCGAAAGACCATGTCACCGGGGATCACGTCGAGCTCGCAGCGGTAGCGCGGCCCGCCCTCGGCGATCGCGTGGGCCTGGAGCTCCGGCGCGTCGCCGCGGTGGCGGACCGCCGTGACCCGGTAGGCCCCGTCGCAGCCCGCCTGCGGGTGGCCGGAGAGGTTGAAGGCGCGCCCGGGCGCGAGGGCGATCGCGTCGGACTCGGCGTGGCCGCGGGCGCCCCCGAGGAGGCGGGCCTGATGGCGGGCGAGCCCGCGCCGGGACTCCTCACCCTCCACCTCGCCCTCGGGCGCGTGGGTCTCGGCGACCCGCCGTCCCCCAGCGGCCTCGGCCTCGACCCCGACGTCGGTGAAGACCAGCTCGTCGGCGGGCTCGCTCGCCCGCGTCCAGCTCCACGCCCGCAGGGTCGAGGCGGTGGTCGTCAGCCGCCGCCGCCAGCGGAGCTCGTGGAGCGCCTCGCAGGCGGCCGTGCCGGCGCCCCGCTCGATGTAGGGGAGCTCGAGCGGCGCGCCCTCGGCGGGCTCGTCGGCGAAGACGACGACCTCACGGCCCTCGTCGTCGATCTCGAAGCGGTAGTGGATCCCCTCGTCGGCGAGGACCCGGGCGATCAGCTCGAGGTCGCTCTCGCCCCGCTGGATGCAGCGCTCGCGCGCCGGGTAGGAGCCGCTCAGCGCCCAGCGGTGGCCGCGATCGAAGGCCGCGAGGTGGTCGCCGACGACCGCGTCGACGATCTCGATCACCGTCGCCTGCTCCCAGATCCGACGGTCGCGCCGCTCGGCGAGGAGCGCGAGCGCCGGGACGATCGTCAGCGCGAGGCCGACGGCCCCCTCGCCGCCGCCGCGGAGCTCGATCGACTGGAGGATCCCGGCGATCTCCCGCGGCGCCCCGCCGCGATCGAGGGTGAGCCCGCAGCTCGCCCCGAGGAGCTCCTCGAGCGCGCCCTCCGGGGCCTCGCCGATCACCTCGAGGTGGAGGCGATAGGGTCGCGAGAGCGCCTCGTCGAGGCGGAAGGAGCGGACCCCCCAGGTGACCTCGGGGTGGTCGTGGACCGCGAAGCGAAAGCTGACCGGGGCGATCGGCGGGGAGGGGGCGAGGGCCTGGACCGGCGGCGACATCGGCGACTCCTGGCGGCCGCGCTCGGCCGCTCGTGACCCTCTTCGGCCGCCGCCGCCGGTCGTTGCAGGCGCTCGCCCGATTCTTCGATCACCGCGCCGGCCCGGCGCCCGCTCTCGTCAGCGCCCTAGGAGCCGTGCTTCGCGTCGAGGTAGTCGATCACCCGACAGACCTGCTCGCGGTCACGATCGCTGAAGAGCGCGCCGACCCGCCACTCGCCGTCCTCCAGGACCAGGCGATCGATCGCAAACGAGAAGTAGTCGACCTCGAGCCCGGGCATCGTCCGCGCCCACTCGACCCGGAGCGCGACCGGGTGGAGCGTCACCTCCCAGCCGTCGAAGGGCGTCGTCGTCGGCAGCGGCTGGAGGAATTGCTCGCGGCCGATCCCGGTCGGCGGCTGGCCGAGGCGCGACCAGATCCCGGCGTCGACGATCACCTGCTCGCGGTGGAGGGGCCGGCGGGTGATCGTCGCCATCAGCTCCGGCGGCACCGGGATCGACGGCGGCAGCGGCTCGCTGAAGATCAGGTGCTTCCCCGGAAAGTTCAGCCAGGCCTCGACGAGGCGCTGGATCGCGGCGCGATCGGAGCCAGCGAGCCCCCGATAGGACGAATCGGACACGAAGAGGGCCTATCGTAGCGGATCGCTGCGGCCTTGTCGTCAGGTGCGGATGGGCCGATGTCGCGCATCACCCGCGCTCGCCCTGGTGGCCCCTCAGGGCGGCCGCCCGCGTGCAGGCGTGGCGGCGCGGACGTGGCGGCGCCCCCCGTCGACTGGTACACCGGCCGAGATGGTCGATCCCTCCGCTCGCCGCCCTCGCCTCGGCCTCGCCGCCCTCTCCCTCGGCGCGCTCGCCCTGGCGTCGATGGCCTGCCGCCTGACTCCAGTCGACGACACGGCCGGCTCCGCGAGCGAGGCGAGCGCGACGACGAGCGAGGCGACCGGCGCGACCAGCAGCGCGACGGATGCGACCGCGACCACCGGCGGCGCGACGGAGGCGACCGGCGGCGAGACCGGCGACATCCCGCCCCAGGGGCCGCCGCCGGCCGCCGGCAAGAACCCCTTCCCCTGGTCGCTCGAGAGCCGCGACGCGGTCTGCGACGACGACCTCGACAACGACGACAACTCCTACTTCGACTGCGACGACTTCGCCTGCTCGCGCAACCCCTCGGTGGTCGTCTGCGGCCCGCTGACGATCTACGAGAGCACGCCGACCGCCTGCCAGAACGGGATGGACGACGACGGCGACGGCAAGGCCGACTGCGACGATCCGGACTGCCGCAAGAACCCCTTCCTCAACGTCTGCCTCCAGCCCCGGGTCGAGGATCGCTGCGGCGAGGGGGTCGACGGCGACGGCGACGGCCTGATCAACTGCGACGACAACGACTGCCTCGCGCTCGACGCCTCATGTGTCCCAAAGGCCGGGTCGCTGCGGATCCTCTTCGACCTCACCCTCGACGAGACCGCCGCCAACGGCCCGAGCTCCGACTGGATGATCGACCCCTGGGGCCGCCTGCCGACCCCCTCGAACCCGGCCTCGCGCAACGAGTGGAGCGGCTCGCTCTCCTCCTTCGCCTTCGACCTCTACAAGCGCGGCCACCGGATCGAGCAGCTCGCCTCGTGGGAGGGGGCGCTGAGCTTCGGCGACCCCCAGAACCCGCAGGACCTCGGCCTCTACGACGTCCTCGTGGTGATCGAGCCGAGCCGCCAGCTCAGCGCCGCCGAGAAGGGGGCGATCATCAATTTCGTCGACGCCGGCGGCGGCCTCCTCCTGATCGCCAACCACATCAGCGCCGACCGCGACGGCAACGGCTGGAGCGCGGCCGCGGCCCTCAACGACATGTTCGACAAGAACCCGGTGCGCCCCGATCCCTTCGGCCTCCGCTTCGACGAGATCGACATCGAGCAGGAGCTCACCCTCGAGCGGATCGAGGACGCGGCCCACCCGGTGATCGCCGGGCCGGCGGGGACGGTCGATCGGATCGGCCTCTACGTCGCGACCACCGCCCACCTCACCGGCTCGAACCCGGGCGCCAGCGGCCTCATCGTCCTCGACGCCGCGGCCTCGAGCTCGGTCGACGTCGTCGTCGGCGCGGCCCCGGTCGGCAGCGGCCGCCTGGTCTTCGTCACCGACTCGGCGATCATCGGCGACGGCACGGACTCGCACGGCACCTCGCTCGCCGAGAAGGACGCCTACAACGACCCCGCGCTCGACCACGCCGCGCTCTTCGTCAACGCGGTCACCTGGCTCGGCGGCCTCTGACCTTTGGGTCAGCCGAGTAGAAGGATGGTCGCGTGGACCATCGTCGCCAGGGTGGCGAGCACGCCGACCCCGAAGATCAGCGTCCGCCAGGGCTGGACCCCGTTGAGGTAGAAGAACGAGTAGAGCACCCGGGCGGCGGTGAAGGTGCCGATGAGGGCCCAGGCCATCTCGCCGCTCGCGCCGGCGGCGACGTAGACCTGGGCGACGAAGAGGAAGGGCACGGTGTTGACGACCGTGTTGGTGTGGGCCCGGAGCACCCGGGCGACCTCGGGCGGGGTCTCGTCGGCGACCGCTGAGCCCTTGACGACGGTCTTCGCGTCCTCGGGGTTGGGGGTCGTCTTGGTCTTCCCTCGGACGGCGCCGCTGGCGAGCCAGAGCACGGTCATGTTGAGGCAGAGGATCAGCGTGCAGATCGCGTAGGCTTTGGAGGGGTCGCTCAGCATCGCCGGCGAGCGTAGCCCGCCGACGCGGGCATGCGGGGTCCTCGCCGAAGAACGCTGTCTCCAGGGCGACGCTTGACAGCCGCGCTCGCCTTGGTCGACCGTGCTCGCAAATGCCCGTCGCGCGTATCCGCTCCGCTGCCCCCGCGCTCCTCCTCTTGATCGCCTGCAACGGCGACGACGGCGGCTCGACCGGCCTCTCGGCGGGGTCCTCCGCCTCCGCCTTCACCGGCGCGAGCGCGAGCGCGTCGGCGAGCGCGTCGGCGAGCGAGAGCGCCGGCGAGAGCGAGGGGACCAGCGGCGGCGACTCGACCGGCGCGGTGACGATGAGCGGCGGTGGCACGACCACGGGGGCGACGAGCGTCGGCACGTCGACGACGGACGATCCGATGACCAGCGGCGACGCGACGACCACCGGCGAGCCGGCGGACGATCGCGCCTACCTCCACGCCGACCTCTGGAGCGTCTGGTGGAACGATCGCACCCGCTGCGGGGCCGAGCGCACCTTCCTCGAGATCTGCCAGCGCCGCGGCGACGCCTGCAGCCAGTACCAGGCGGCGGTCGACGCCTGCGACCCCAACATGATCGTCTACGGCCAGGTCGGCCCCGAGAAGCAGGGCGAGCAGCTCTGTCAGCGCGGCAAGTACCCGGCGGTCGGCGGCTGCGTCGCGTCGGCCTACGACTTCAACACGCTCCGCTTCTACTGGTACGGCGCCGAGTGGCAGGGCAACTGGCCGTGGGCGACCCTGAAGATCTTCCCGCAGGGGGCCGACTGGACCGGCGGCGGCGAGCTCGTCGCCCTCTCCTCGCTCCCCGGCTACACCCAGGCGGCGATGTCCCAGATCCAGAACCACGGCTACGGCTACGGCTGCGCGATGCTCGGGACCACCCAGGGCGACGCGAAGTACCTGAGGCCCTTCGGCGGCTTCGCCTGGGTCGAGGTGCCGACCAACACGCCGGTGACCGTCGCGGCCGCAGCCGCGCCCAACTTCGCCGACCAGGCCTTCGCCGGCTGCAACCGCGGCGAGGCGACCCAGGACCCGTGGATCACCGACGCCCCCGGCGCCCAGCTCGGCTGCGTCTACGTCCAGGAGAACATGGTCTTTGAGCCAGGCAAGCACTACGTCTGGCGCTACGGCAAGATCGAGGCGCTCGCCAGCGCCGGCCCGCCGCCCGAGGTGATCGCCGGCTTCGCGCTCCCCGAGGTCGGGATCGACGTCTCGAAGCGCGACGCCTGCGCGCTCTGAGGCTAGCGCTCGCGGTTTCCGCGGGTCCGCTTGGACCGCTTCTCGACCGCTTCGAGGCGCCGACGCAGGAGCGCGAGCGCGACGCCCGCGAAGGGGCGACGCCGCCCCTCGGCGTCGACGCCGGACCATTCGGCGAGGTCCTGACGGAGCGCTGTCGCGTCGAAATTCAGGCAGCGCTGTCTCACTGCGTCCTGAACCATTCGACGGTTCTCAAGCAGTCTCCGACAGTTGAGGTTGAGCGCGTCCGCGTCGGCACACTCGATCCTCCCGTCCAGGCGATACGCGACGCGGTCCTCGACGTTCTGCGCGGGGCTTGCGGGGTGAAGCGTGAGCGGCGCGTCGCCGCGATGCTTGTCGCAGTGCTGGAGAACATGGGGCGCGCCGGCGTTGCCGTCGCACACCGCCAGGAGGTCGTTCCAGTGGAAGGGGTCCGTCCCCGGATCGCTGCGCGGCCGCCAGTGCTCGACACCACAGCGGTGCGGGTCGTTGTGGACGCGAGACATGCAGTAGGCGCAGAGGTGCCCCTGCTCGGCGAGGAGCGCGGCTCGCATCGCCTCCTTCTGATCGCCGCCGACGCTCGCCCAGGTCGCCCCTGGCGTGCGCTGAAGCTCGGCGATGCAGGCGGGCGGCTTCCCCTTGCTGATCTGGAGCACCGTCCGCTACGCCCCCACGAAGTCCATCATCGCCCGGGCTCGCACGAGCTCGGGCTCGTCCTCGCCGAGCTCGGCCTCAAGCTCTTCGAGGCGCGCGTGCGCGTCGTCGGGGTGCCGCTCGATGAGCTCGTAGATCTCGTCGATCCGGGCCTGGATCTCGGGCGGTCGGGCGCTCGCCTCCATGACCTCCTCGAGGATCGTATTGGTGTCGCGCCCTCGGACGCGGGGATGCCCCGGCAGCGCCTTGCCGTCCTTGAGGAGGACCACGCACTCGTCCGGGACCGACGCGAGGACCTGCGGGGAGTGGGTGGCGATGATGAACTGGACGTTCGGAAATGCCGCCTGGAGGGCGCCGATGACCGTGCGTTGCCAGCGGGGGTGGAGGTGCAGCTCGATCTCGTCGATGAGGATGATGCCCGGGCTACGTAGCGTTTCATCGAGCGAGGGGTTCAGGACGGCCATCCGACGGGCGATGTCGGCGACCATCAGGACGAGGCGGCGTTCACCATCCGAGAGCTGGGTGAGCATGAGCTCATGACCGTTCTTGTCGATTGCAAGCTGACCCTTCGCCGGTTGGAGTGGGTCGTGGGAGTGGAACCGAATGACCTTGAGGTTGCCGAGCCCGCTCTGGTGGAGATGTGACAAGAAGGACTCGACGGCACCGCGGACAGCACGGAGCGAGGGGATCGTCAGACTGAGGTTCTTCTTTCGGATCCGCTGTTCGTTCTCGAAGTTCTCCTCCTGCTCGAACCACTCCTCCAGTTCAGCGAACTGGTGAGCCTCCGAGTCAAAGCAACCTCGGTAGGCGATGAGATTCGGCCTTTTCGCCTCGAAAGGGGTCCGGCGGGGCATGCGAGTGGACCCGGAATGAATGAACTGGATGGCAGGGAGAGCCGTTGCTAGAAACCGCGAAACCACTGCTGCGCGATTTTCGTCAAGGAAGACGACCCCCGATGAATCCGCATCGAGAGCGCGGAAGAGGCCCCAGTTCAACTCCAGTGCGCCGGCCAGCTTGCCGTAGACGACCGTACCCCTCACGCCATGAGAAACGTCGGAACTCTCAAGCGGCACAAGGCCGTGGTCTTCGGCCTGCAGTAGCGAGGGAAGAACGGAGAGGTGGCACGCGAGCGCCTCGAGCACCGAGGTCTTGCCGCTCCCGTTCACCCCCGCAAACACCACTAGGTTCGGATGGAGCGGGATCGTCACCTTCTCGGCGAACCCGCGAAACCCCTCCAGGGTCACCTCGGAGACATACGTGCGCTCGTCGTCCATCGTTCCCTCTGCAGGCTACTCGCGCGGTCCGATCCTCTGCAAGAACGCTAGCGCTCAGCCTTCGCCACGTCCCCGAGCCCGCCGGCGATCTTCGCCGCCTCCTGCACGGTCCGCGCGAGGACCGAGCGGATCCTCCCGTCCTCCATCGTCAGGATCCCGGCGATCGTGCAGCCGGCCGGGGTCGTCACCTGGTCCTTGAGCGCGGCCGGGTGGAGGCCGGTCTGGAGGACCATCCGCGCGGCGCCCTGGAAGACCTGGGCGGCGATCTTGAGGGCGACGGTGCGCGGCAGGCCCATCATCACCCCGCCGTCGGCCATCGACTCGAGCATCACATAAACGAACGCGGGGCCGCTGCCGCAGAGGCCGGTGACCGCGTCCATGTGGCGCTCCTCGAGCTCGAAGCAGAGGCCGACGGTCTCGAAGATCCGGGTGGCGAGGCGGACCTGATCGTCCGCGACGTCGGCGCTGCGGGTGACCACCGTCGTCCCCTCGCCGATCAAACACGGGGTGTTGGGCATCGCCCGGATCAGCCCGGTCGACGGCAGCCAGCCGCGGAGCTGATCGAGGGTGACGCCGGCGGCGATCGAGATCGCCAGCTTGCCCGCCAGCGCCTCGGCGATCGCCGGCTTGCCCGCGACCTTCGGCAGGGTCTGGGGCTTGAGCGCGAAGAGGACGGTGTCGGCCTCGCGGCAGGCGCGGGCGTTGTCGGTGGTCGCGTCGACCCCGTAGCGCTCGCGCAGGAGCTCCGCGACCTCGCCGCGGCGGGTCGTCACGAGGAGGCGCGAGGGGTCGATCGCCTCGGCCCGCAGGAGGCCGCTGACGATCGCCTCGCCCATGGTCCCGCAGCCGATAATTGCGAGCTTGCCGGCGATCTCTTGCATGGCCCGGCGCCTTACCACAGGCGCCGCGGCCCGTCACTTCAGGGCGCGACCGGCTCCCGCGGGCGGAGGACCGCCGGCGCCTCGTCGCCGCACCTCGTCACGCGTCGCCGCGGCCCGTCACTTCAGGGCTCGACGGGCTCGGGCTCCCGCGGGCGGAGGACCGCCGGCGCCTCGTCGCCGCTCCAGGTCACCGCGGCGAAGCGCGGCGGGGTCGGCTCGGGGGTCGGGAGCTCGCGGCCGGCGACCGCCGCCAGGGCCTCGTCGGTCCACGGCGAGGGCTCCTCCGCCGCCTCGACCGCGGCCAGCGGCGCCTCGTCGCCGGCCCGCACCTTGCCGCGGATCCGCTGGAGGGCGTCGGCGACGAAGCGGCCGGCGGGGCTCGCCTCGCCCGCCGGCGTCAGCAGGACCGCCTCCTCCGGGTGGGCGTCGAGGTGGCTCTTGAGCGCCTTGGCGACCATGAAGAATTCCTTGCGGTCGAAGCGGCGGTTGAGGATGCAGTGCTCCTCGCCGACCAGGCCGACGCAGGCGATGCAGTGCGAGCACTCGTTGCACTCGAGGCAGAGGATCAGGTGCTGCGAGCGCTCGCAGCCCCGCGAGTGCTCGAGCTGGGTCGAGTCGACGCAGCCCTCGGAGGCCTTGCAGCGGGTGCAGCGCTCGCAGCCCTTGCACCCCTCGCAGTAGGTGCACTCGACGCAGGCCTCACAGCCGGTGCAGAAGCGGCAGCGACGGCACTCGGTGCACCCCTCGCAGCGAAAATTGTCGTCGGTCGCGGCCGCCCGGGCCTGGGTCGCCCGGTACTCGGCCACCAGCGCGCCGAGCTCATCGAGGAGCGAGGGGATATCACCAGCCACGTCGGCGATCAGCCTGCCACGAAGGCCTGCGGGGCGACCAGTGCGCTTTTGTCGACGGGGGCCGTAGACATTAGGGGGGTGTTACTTGACCCCCCGCGTCGATGCGGCCGCGGTGGCCCTGGGAGCGCGTTCGGGCGCTCGCGGACCCGCAAACGCGCCCTGCCGCCGCAGCGCGCCCCCTCCGCGCCAAAGCGCCCCGTCTGGTCCCCCGCCTCGCGATCTCAGTGTATGCTCCGCGCGCTCATGGCCCCCCGCTCGCGTTCGCTCGCGCCGCTGGCGCTCCTCGCGCTCGCCCTCCTCGCGCCCGGCTGCCGCAACAAGATCGGCAGCGCGTGCAAGGTGAGCACCGACTGTTCGCTGCGCGCCGCGCGGACCTGCGATCTCTCCTATCTCGTCGACAAGAACGGGATCGAGGGCGCGGGCGGCAAGGGCGAGTGCATCGTCGAGGGCTGCACCGTCGGCTCCTGCCCCAAGGAGGCGGTCTGCGTCCAGATCTACAGCGCGGCCTACCTCAGCGTCGCCTGCGATCCCGAGACCGAGGATCGACCGGGCGCGGACGGGCGGGACGACTGCGATCCCAACGAGGTCTGCCTCCCGGAGGGGGTCTGCGCCGACGCCAACACCGCCCGCGCGACCTGCCGGCGGGAGTGCACCCGCGACAGCACCTGCCGGGCCGGCTACTCCTGCCGCGAGACCGGGCGCGGCGGGGTCTACGTCGCCCGCGATCCCGAGAATCCGCTCGAGACCGAAGAGACGGCGATCTGCATGCCGAACGGGTAGGGCGTGAGCCCTGCCGCGGAGGGCGTGCGAGCGATCGTGCGAGCGCGGGGATCGGCCCCTCTGCGGCGCCGATCCCCGGGCGGCGAGAACGGTCCGCCTCGAAGCGAGACGGGGCTGGGTGGCGCGTCCGGGGCCGGCGCTCGGCCGGAAACTTGCTCGCAGCCGCCCCGGCGGCCACCCTGAGCCGCCCGTGCTCGGTCTCCTCCGCACCGCGGTCAGCCTCCTCTTCCTCTCCCTGGTGGTTTGGTGCTCGTTCACCGTGCCGCTGGGGCGGCGGACGCTGGCCGAGCACGTCGACCGGATCGGCAAGACCCGCGAGGCGACGGAGCTGATCCAGGGCGCCCGCGCGCGGATCAACCCGATCCTCGACGAGGCCAAGAACCGCCTCCTCGGCGAGTACGTCGAGGCGCCGACCTACCTCCCGAGCGGCGAGCCGGCGCCGGCCCGGACCCTCGCGCGGCCGCGGCCCCGCGGCGACGTGACGCCGGCCCGGACCCTGCCGAGCGCGACCACTCGCGACGGGAGCGCGACCCGGCCCAGCAGCGGCTCCGACCGCTCGCCGTCGACCGCCGACGGCGCTCGCCTCCCCGGGCGGCGCGCGCGGTCGACGAGCGCCGAGTAGCGCCGCGTCGGCGTCGACGTCGGCGTCGACTCGAGAAGTTGCGCCCGGCAGGACTCGAACCTGCGACCCTCGGGTTCGAAGCCCGATGCTCTATCCAACTGAGCTACAGACGCGCGACTTCGGCACCATAGCAGATCTCCCTCGCCAGGGGCGCGGTCGGCGGCGCGTCCCCCCGGGCCCGGCTCATTGGGCGCGCGCGGCCCGTGCACGGCCCCGACCCGCCCCCTATACTGGGCCGGTGCGTGGGCCTGGTCGGCCGCGCGCCCCGCAGGAGAACCCATGAACGACGCCCGTTGCGCCCTCCGCCGCCGCCATCGCACGACCTTCGCCAGCCTCGGCCTCGTCGCCCTGGCGGCCCTCGTCGCCCACCAGCACTGCCCGCAGGACCGCGGGATCGCCGCGGACGCGATCCAGACCCCGAGCCTCGCGGACGCCGAGGAGCTCGCCGCCGCGGATCTCACCGGCGCCCTGATCCTCGACCTCGTCGAGCCCGAGGACGGTGAGGGCGGCAGCGAGGCCGAGCTCGCGGCCCTCATCGACGGCCTCGGCCTCCCGGTCGAGGCCGCCGGCTTCTACAGCGAGGGCGAGCACCTCTTCCGGGTCTCCGGCAGCGCCGCCGATCTCGCCCAGGTCGAGGCCGCGCTCGCCGATCACCCGCTGGTCGAGGGGATCGAGCCCGAGGTCCTCTACGCGCTCATCGACGCCGGCGACGGCGAGCCGGCCCCCGAGGCCCACCCGCGCTTCGAGCCCAACGACGCGATGTTCAACCTCCAGTGGCACATGGAGATGATCCGCGCCCCCGAGGCCTGGAGCGTCACCCGCGGTGACGGGGTGGTGGTCGCGGTGATCGACACCGGCGTCGCCTGGAAGGACACCGACCAGACCCGGATGGTCCCCGACCTCGCCGGCACCCGCTTCACCCACGGCAAGAGCTTCGTCAACGGCCTCGCCGACGGCCTCGACGATCACCTCCACGGCACCCACGTCGCCGGGACGATCGCCCAGACCACCAACAACGAGATCGGCGTCACCGGGGTCGCCTTCGAGTCGACGATCATGCCGCTCAAGGTGCTCGGCGGCGACGGCCGCGGCTCGGTCACCGGGATCGCCAACGCGATCCGCTACGCCGCCGACAACGGCGCCCAGGTGATCAACATGAGCCTCGGCGGTCCGCTCCCCTCGCGGGTCCTCGGCAAGGCGATCGAGTACGCCAACGAGAAGGGCGTCACCGTGGTCTGCGCCGCCGGCAACGAGGCGAAGTCGCGGGTCGGCTACCCGGCGGCCAACAAGGGGTCGGTCGCGGTCGCCTCGGTCGACGCGATGGGCGAGCGCACCTGGTACTCGAACTGGGGCGATGCCCTCGACGTGTCGGCGCCGGGCGGCGACACCCGGGCCGACAAGAACGGCGACGGCTTCCCGGACGGCGTCCTCCAGGACACGATCAAGCTCCAGGATCCGCTCAACCACGACTACATGTGGCTGCAGGGGACGTCGATGGCGTCGCCGCATGCGGCCGGCGTGGCCGCGCTGATCGTCGCCCGCGGGGTCACCAACCCGGCGGAGGTCGAGCGGATCATGAAGGCGAGCGCGGTCCACCCGAACAAGGTCGAGTGGGATCGTGAGTACGGCGCCGGGGTGATCGACGCGGTCGCCGCGGTCGACGCGGTCGCCGAGTCCTACGACGGCGAGCGGGCGGGCTTCGCCGGCCTCCTCGCGCTCCTCGGGATCGGCGGGATCGGCGGGGCCGGGATCGCGGCGGCGGGGGCCACCAGCCTCGCGCTCGACGGCGACGAGCGCCGTCGTCGTCGTCGCCGGCGGCGCCGTCACGTCGTCGACCTCGCGGGCCTGAGCCTCGGGGCCCTCCTCGGCGCCGGCCTCTTCGGGCTCCAGCCGGCCGCCTACGGGGTCGCTACCGCGCTCGGCGGCGCCTGGCTGGGCTCGCCGCTGGTCTTCTCGGCCCTCCTGCCGCTCCTTGCGACGCTCCTCTTCCTCGGCGTCCGGCCGCTCCGTGGGCTCCTCGCGGGCCTCTCGCTCGGCTACGCGGCGGTCCTCCTCCACGGCGCGGTGGTCCTGCCGACCCTCCTCACCGGCCTCCCGGGCGGCGCGGGCGTCGATCGGCTCTGGCTCGTGGCCAACGCCGGCGTCGCCCTCTGGCTGGTCCGCCGGATCAGCCGGCGCCTCGACTAGTCGCGGAGTGCGGGGGCGCCGAACCACTCCGCGGCGATCGAGGTAGCGACGGAGACATCGGCATCTGAACCTCGAGCGTGCGAGGGCGAGCCCGGCGGCTCGCCCTCGTCGCGAGCGGGTCCACAGCTCCACAGGCCGTGGGCTCGCGTCCGCCGCGCGGGACCCCTACAATCCGACCATGGCCCCTCGCCTTCGACGCTGGCTCATGGTCGGCGGCGCCCTCTTCGGCGTCGCCGCGGGCTGCCTCGTCGAGCTCGAGCACCGGGTCGCCTGCGGTGACGGCTACACCGACCAGCTCGCCGGCGAGGAGTGCGATCCGGCGGATCGCCCGAGCTACGAGCTCGCCTGCGAGCAGCGCGGCTTCGCGGCGGGGGTCGCCCGCTGCGACCCGACGACCTGCCAGATCGAGGCGACGGCCGAGCTCTGCGCGGTCTGTGGCGACGGCGTCCTCTCGCCGGGCGAGGAGTGCGACGGCAACAACCTCGCCAACAAGAAGTGCCTCTCGGGCGCCGACCTCGTCACCTGCAACCAGGCGACCTGCACCTACGACCTCTCCGCCTGCCCGGCCTGCGGCAACGGGGTCGTCGACCCCGCCCACGGCGAGGAGTGCGACTGGAACGTCGAGCCCGGCGAGATCGCCGATCCCGAGGTCGTCGAGTGCGCCGAGCTCCAGCCCCTCGGCGAGATCCAGTACAAGGGCTACGCCAGCGGCGAGGTCCCGGTCGACACCTGCACGACCAAGTGCCGCTTCCCCCGGGACAAGTGCTCGTTCTGCGGCGACGGCGTCGTCGACAAGGCCTACACCGACATCGGCGGCCCCGACGGCGACCTCATCCTCAAGGGCGCCGAGGTCTGCGACGGCAAGGACGTCGAGCCCGAGCGGCTGATCAAGCACTGCCGCGAGGTCTGCACCGGCGACGCGCTCTCGACCCTCAACCTCCGCTGCGACTTCGAGTGCATCAACAACTGCGGCGCGCTGGTCTCCCCGGAGCCAGCGGAGGCCCGCTGCTGCGTCCTCGGCGGCGACTCCTGCGATCCCGTGCTCCCCTGCTGCTTCGCCCTCGACAACCCCGGCGAGGACGGCTGCGCGGCGGTCCTCGTCGAGACCCCGAACGGGACGATCTTCGTCGACCGCTGCCGCTCGCTCTGATCGGGCCCCTGGCCGCGACGGCGCGGGGCCGCCCTGAGGTCCTGTCTATCTGGACATGTTCGTCCGTGCGACGTCTCCACTTGCCTGTCTTTTTAGACATGTACGACGACGCAGGATGCCCGTGCGTCCCGGGTCGATGACATGTTCGTCGGCGCAGTCGTCGACGACCGCCGCGTCAGCCGGCGGCCGCGCCGTCGAGCGCCACCACCAGCGCGTCCGCCAGCGGCGCGGCCATCCGCGCGATCTTCCCGGCCGAGATCGGCGAGGGCCCGAAGGGCACGAAGGGATCGGCGACCAGGTCGCGGCTCACCTCGACGCAGAGCACCCGCTGCGGGTAGCGGAGGGCGTAGTGGTAGCCCATCGTCGCCGGGTGGAGGCGGTAGGTCGCGCTCGCGCCGACCTCGAGGCCGAGCGCCCGGTAGGCGTCGATGACCGCGGCGACCAGCGCCTGCGGGGCCGGGCTCGGGCCCTCCATCGCCTCGCAGATCACGTCGACGTCCGGGCGCCGCTGCCAGCGCGCGTAGACCTCCGGCGTGTAGGCCCAGCGGAGGTTCTTGACGATGTCGGCGTCGATCCGGTCGATCTCGACCGAGCGCGGCGCGTAGGAGTGGAGCTGGAGCGCGAGGCCGCCGGCCCCGCAGATCGCCTCGTAGGCCCGGCTGACCAGCTCGTGGTAGCGGCGGTGGCCCTCGCCGAGGAGCGCGCGGTCCTCGGGATCGTCGATGTAGGCCGGGGTCGCCGGCGTCAGCCCGTCGACGACCACGCCGGCGACGCCCTGGGCGACCCGGTTGCAGTCGATGAAGGTCCGGGGGATCCGCGAGCGGAGGATCAGCGCGCCGCCGCCGAGGCGCCGCGCGACCTCGGCCGCGCACTCCGGCGCGCCGATGTCGGTGTTGACGAAGAAGAAGGCCTCGAGCTCCGCCGGCAGGCGCGAGCGCAGGCGGCCCCGGAGCGCGTCGTAGTCGCCCCGCTCGGTCGCGCCGTGGGGGATCTCGATGAGGAGCGGCGCCCGGCCGCCGGCGTCCCCCGCGGGGGGGAGCCAGGTCAGGTCGCAGACGCCGGGGATCGCCTTGAGGTCGTCGAGCATGTCGAGCATGGCGGGGCGCCGAGGATAGCCGCTCGCTCCGTCGGACGCCGGCCAAAGCGTCGGGGCGCCCGCGGACCCGAGGTCACGGCCCCCGAGGTCGGCCCGCCGGGTCTGGTGGTCGGCCCCGGCCGGTGCTAGTTGTGGGCGCCGATGCTCATCCGCGAACGCCTCAAGCACAAGCGGCCGATCTTCTCCTTCGAGTTCTTCCCGCCGAAGACGGAGAAGAGCGAGGCGACCCTCTGGCGGGGCCTCGAGAGCCTGGCGATGCTCGAGCCCGACTTCGTCTCGGTGACCTACGGCGCCGGCGGCGGGACCCAGGCGAAGACCCTCGAGCTGGTCTCACGGATCAAGCGCGACCTCGGGATCGAGCCGGTCGCCCACCTGACCTGCGTGGGCGCCACCCGCGACGAGCTCGCGCGGGTGATCGACGGCCTCGGCGAGCGCGGGATCCGCAACATCCTCGCGCTCCGCGGCGACCCGCCCCGCGGCGAGACCACCTTCACCCCGGCCCCCGGCGGCCTCCGCCACGCCAGCGAGCTGGTCGCGCTGATCCGCGAGCGCGGCGACTTCTGCGTCGGCGCGGCCTGCTACCCCGAGGTCCACCCCGAGGCGCCGAACCTCGACGTCGACCTCGCCCACCTCAAGACCAAGGTCGACGCCGGCGTCGACTACCTGATCACCCAGCTCTTCTTCGACAACGCGGTCTACCACCGCTTCACCGCCCAGGCGCGGGCGATCGGCGTCGACGTGCCGATCATCCCGGGGATCATGCCGGTCACCAACCTCGGGCAGATCGAGCGCTTCTCAAGGATGTGCGGCGCGACGATCCCGAGCCGCCTCCACGATCGCCTGAGCCAGGTCGCCGACGACCCTCAGGAGATCTTCTGGGCGGGGGTGGTCTACGCCGCCCACCAGTGCCGCTCGCTCCTCGAGCCGAGCCTCCCGCTCCCCTTCGCTCGGCCGCCGCGCGGGGTCGCCGGGATCCACTTCTACACGCTCAACAAGTCGCCGGCGACCCGGGCGATCTTCGAGATCCTCCGGCTCGCGCGCTCGGCCCTGGTCTGAGGCCGGGGGTCCTCGCGACGACGGGGCCGCGTCTCGGACGCGACCCCGTCGGCGGGCTTGCTACGGCCTCCTAGCCGCGGCAGCGCTGGTTCCACTCCTCGCAGTGGAAGCGGACGTGCATGTGATCGGCGTGCCCCTTCCAGTGCTTGACGATCGCCTTCGCCGAGTCGGCGCCGCGGGGGTACTGGAAGATCCCGGCGAGCTCCTCGTCGCTCATCCCCTGGCGCTTCGCCTCCTTGTAGAGGAGGGTCTGGAGCTTCTTCGAGACGAAGATCGTCTCGACGTTGCCGCTCTTGATCATCTCGTGGATCAGGAACCAGTTCTTCTCGGCGTCGAAGTTGCCCGCGTTCATCCGCTGCCAGCGGATGTCGCCGTCGTCCTCGCCGAGGGCGATGTAGCCGAGGTCGACGTCGCGGCCGGTGCGGTGGGAGCGGTGGGGCGAGGCCCGCCCGCCCTTGCGACCGGCGAGCTCGCCGACCCGGACCTTGGGCGCGTCGGGGAATTCGACGCCGTAGGCCTCGAAGACCTGGACCAGCGTCGACACCGTCTTGTGGGTGCCGTAGGCGCGGCGGCGGTGGGGGCGGAGGCGCCAGGCGTCGCCCTCGGGGATCGGGATCCCGTTGACCAGGCGGCCGCGGTTGGGCGCGCCGATCGATCGGGTGGGCTCGTCGGGATCGACCTCGTAGACCCGCAGCGCCGTCCCGGCGCTGATCTTCTCGCCGGCGCTGAGATCGGGGTTGAGCTCGTAGAGGAGGCGACCGACCCCCCAGGTGGCGGCGAGGAGCTCCGGCGTCGCGTCCTCCGGGACCGTCCAGAAGACCTCGTCGAGGGTCCGGGGATCGGCGCTCCGGGGCGCCTCGGCGGCGCTGAGCGAGCTGGAGATCGCCCGGAGGACGATCGGGTTGGGCTCGAAGTGGAGGGCGTGGAAGGCGGTCGTCGTCGGCGCCTGGCGCTCGGCGGTGACCTCGGGCTCGGCCCGGCCGCCAACGGCGGCGATGAGGCCCAGGGCGGCGACGAGGCCGAGGGCGCGGGCGAAGCGAGCGCGGCGGCTCGCACGGGGCTTGGCATTGATCTCGCGGCCAGCGGTGGTCGTCACAAGCGGCTCCTGGCTGGGGGTTCTCTGCGATCGGTGGCCCTGCCGTGAGCGCAGCCGACGCATCGTCTCGGCATCCTAGGGTTTGGGCCCAGGGCTGCCAACCGGGAACAACCGCGAAAAAACCCGGAGTATCATTTAGGTGGGCGTATCTCCCCAAATTAGCGACATTTTTCCGGCCACGGGGCTTGCGCTCGGCGCGCAAGCGCGCCGGCGGTGAGCTCGCCAATCTGCAAGTGCAAGCGATTTTACGGGCGCATTCTGACCAATGCGATCGTCGCGCGAGCGCGCCCTACGGGGGGATTCCCGCATCACTTCGTAGGAGGTGCCCGGATTCTCTCGTGTCTGCGGACCCGGCATCCTCCGGATTGTCAGAAGGGTCGTTTGGGTGGCCAAATGTTTGAGTACCGCACGTCATCGGGGGCTGTAGGGGACCAATGGTGGTCACTCTGCAGCCCCCGACTCCTTTTCGGCCCTTCGCTCAGGAACCTGGCATGAACCTCCGCACCGCCCCCGCACTCCAAGCGATCGCTGGCCTCGCCCTCTCGCTCTCCCTCGCCGCCTGTACTGGCGGCACCGAGGACACCGAGAGCACCAGCGACACCTCTGACACGAGCGACAGCACCGGCGCCGACACGGACGGCCCCGACGCGAGCTGCGAGGGCCTCCAGCTGCCCATGCTCGACGAGTCGAGCTGCGCCCCGCTCGGCACCGACTACACCCCGCGCGACATGATGTCGGCGAACGACGGGTGGGACGCCTGCGTCTCCGACGACGCGGCCTATCACCTCGTCGAGACCACCCCGAGCTCGATCGCCCGGGCCGAAGCCTATGAGGACATCGCCGACCTCCTCTGGCGGAACGGCACGCCGAGCAAGGAGGACTTCACCGCGGCCCGCGACATCTACGCGATCGCCGAGGGGCTCGGCTCGCGCCTCGAGCGGCGCGAGGACCTCCACTACCCGGAGATCCCGATGAGCGACTGGGACCCGGTGGTCGACCCCGACAAGCAGTGCACCGTCGGCGAGAACACCACCAAGTACCCCGACCGCTGCGCGGGTCCGGCGAAGCTCACCCCGATCGTCACCGACGCCTTCGCGGCCGGTCAGTCCGGTGAGGGCGACCCGGACATCCACGCCGCCCGCATCGACGCCGCGTTCCTGTGGTTCTATTACATCTCGACCTACAAGGAGGCGAACACCTGCGCGACGGTGGTCGCCAAGGACTGCGACTCCTCGTGGGGCTACTACACCGGCGGCAACGGGATCGACGGCGGGATCGCCCTCGCCGGGCTCATCCGGGCGGCGAGCGTCGAGAGCCACAACCGGATCTGGGACGGGCTGCTCGCGGTCCGCTGCTGGCGCGACCTCACCCAGGACATGGGCACCTACCCGCTCCTCGACGAGCTCCCGGCGGCTGACCAGGAGCTCTTCGCGCAGGGCTGGGAGCAGCTCGATCAGGCGCTCCACCGCGGCTACGCGCGGATGCTCCGGGCGCGGATGGCGAAGATGACCGAGGACAAGTGCAGCGGGGCCGGCAGCGCCACCCACTGGGCCTTCCTTCAGATCGCCGGGCCGGTCCTCGACCGTGAGGCGTCGGAGCGGGGCGCGCCCGAGGCGGCGAGCCTGAAGGCGCTCTGGGAGATGGACTCGCCGACCGCCCAGGACATCGCCGACGGGATGGCCGCGCTCGACGCGATCTTCCCCTGCGGCTAGCGCGCCCAGCGCGCCGTCATGGGTGCGCGGAGGGACCCGGGTCCGGGCTCGCCGAGGGGCGAGCGGGGCCCGGGTCCTTCACCTCGAGCGGTGGCGATTTTGCGCCGAAAAAAAAATCGAGGGGAGCTGTAGGGTTCCGGTGGACCTCGACACTGGACGGAGATGAGGGCCCGTGACGCGGTCGCCGGGCCAGCCAGAGGTCATCATGGACAGCTTCATCGATTTCTACGCCAACGGCGGCATCTTCAACCACTTCATCACCATCGGCCTCGGGGTCGCGCTCGCCTCCCTCGTCTTCGCGCGGCGCGAGGGCGGGAGCGAGCGCTGGCTGGCGGTCTGCGAGCGGACGCTCGTGGCCTGCCTCGGGCTCGGGCTCCTGGGCTCGCTCTTCGGGGTCGTCGAGGCCAGCGCCGCCCTGGGCATGGTCAAGCCGGAGTTCCTCATGCCGGCGGCCTCGCGGGCGGCTGGGATCCTCGTCATTCCGCTCTGCTGGGCGCTCCTGGGGGTGATTCCGCTGGGGATCGCCAGCACCGTGGTCCGCTTCCGCAAGGCCTAGCCCGCGGTGCTGGCTCGAAGGGCGGAGGGCCGGGTGACCGGCCGCTCCGCCGCTGAGGGGCCCCTCACCGGTCCCCTGCGCTACTCTCAAAGACCCTCATCCCCCTCCTCCCGGATCCCATGGAAAACCTCCTCAGCAACACGGCCTTCCTGGTCAGCATGGGGCTCTTCCTCGTCGGCTTCCTCGCCTTCCCGACGCTGCGCCTGGTGGCGATGGTGATCGCGGGGATCAACACGTCGGTCCGGTCGATTGAGGGCTGGATGAAGCTCCGATCGCTGGGGGAGGCCCCCGAGCGGCCGCTCGCGCTCGACGGCCTGAGCCCGCCGCTCGCCGATCTCGCCCGCCAGACCCGTCTCCTCGCGCTCGAGCTCCGGCGCTCGAGCGACGCGGCGGTCCTCTGGCCCGACGCGCGGGCCGACGAGCGACCCAACAACTGGTGGAGCGCCTTCGTCGGGGTCGGCGGCTACGAGGGGCCGACCGACGCCGACCGCGAGGTCTGGGAGTGGCTCCGCTCGCTCGAGCGGCTGCCCAGCGGCGAGCGCGAGCGCCTCGCCGGGGTCGGGGTCGATCCCGCGAAGATCCGGGCCGAGCTGGTCCACGAGCGGGCGCCGAAGGAGCACATCCGGGCGCTCGCCGGGCTCTTCGCGTCGCTCGACGAGCGCCTCCAGAGCCTCGTCGGGGCCGGCTACCGGGGCTCGAACGCCCATGTGCCGGCCTCGCTGCCGCGCTCGGTCGGCCCTCGCTTCGCGCTGACGTCGGAGGCCCGCGACGGCGATCCGGTGGGCGACGCAGCCGACGCGGCCGACGCGGCCGACGCAGGACCCGCGGACGAGGCGACCCTGCGGGAGCGGGAGCGGCGCTGGGCCGAGGTCCTCGACCGCTACGGCGGCGGGATCGCGCGGATCGCCGCCTCCCACGCCCGCGATCGCGGCGAGCGCGAGGACCTCGAGCAGGACATCGCGCTCGCGCTCTGGCAGGCGCTACCGGCCTTCCGCGGCGAGTCGTCGCTCAAGACCTTCGTCCACCGGGTCGCCCGCTACTGCTGTTACCGGGTGCTGCGTCGCCGCGGCAAGGTGCAGCTCGACGCGCTGGTCGACGAGCTCGGCGATCCCGCGGCCTGCATCGAGTCGTGGATGGCCCAGACCGAGGATCGCCGGCGCCTCGAGCGGGCGCTCGCTCGCCTCCCCGAGGGGCTCGAGTCGACCCTGAGCCGCCGCCTCGCCGGTCAGAGCTACGCCGAGATCGCTGACGCCCTCGGGATCTCCGAGCAGAACGTCTCGGTCCGGCTGGTGCGGGCGCGCGAGCGGGTCTCGCAGGAGCTCCGCGCGGCCTGACGCGGCTGGCGGTCGCCGGCGCCGATGCCACCCCGGAACGCGGGGTCGGTCGATGCTGGCCGATCGGCGCGTCGCGTCATCGCCTGCGGGAGACGACGACTCCGGTGACGGGCCTGCGTCGCCGCGCTAGCCGGCGATCGCCCGCCAGCGGGCGATCGCGGCGGTGGCGATGTCCTCGATCATCGAGTAGGTCGCCGGCAGGAAGAGGAGCGTGATGATCGTGCTCGAGGCGAGGCCGCCGGCGACGATGATCGCCACCGAGTGGTAGTAGACGCCGGCGAGGGTCGGGTGGTGGATGATCATCGGCACGACCCCGAGCACGGTCGTCCCCGCGGTCATCAGGATCGGCCGGATCCGGTCCTGGCCGGCGAGCGCCAGCGCCTCGCCGCGCTCGTGCCCGCTCGCCCGGAGCTGGAGCGTGCGGTCGATGAGCATGATCCCGTTGTTGACGACGATGCCGATCAGGATGAAGAGCCCGACCATCGCCGTCGTGTCGACCGTCGTCCCGCTCAGCCACATCGCCCAGGGCGCGCCCATGCAGCCGAGGAGGCAGGTGATCAGGATCGCGAAGGGCTGGAGGAAGCTCTCGAAGAGCGAGGCCATCACCGCGTAGACGAGGATCAGGCAGAGGATCAGGTTGACCAGCATGTCGTCGCGCGACTGCTTGTCCTTCCACCAGGGCACCCAGTCGCCGACGGTGTAGCCCGGCGGCAGGATCAGCCCCTCGATCGCCCGGTCGACGAGCTCGCGGTTGCCCGGCGGGTCGACGTTGAAGAAGCGGACCTTGACCCGCACCAGGGTCTCGCGGTCGAGGCGCTGGACGAAGTGGGGCGAGCGGCTGGTCTCGAAGCTCGCAAAATTCGAGAGCGGCACCTCGTCGCCGCTCGCCAGGGAGATCCGGAGGTCGCGGAGCTCGGCGATCCCCGGGGCGTTGGCCTGGTCGCGGACGCTCATCGTCCCGGCGCTGAGGCGGAGCTCGATCTCGCCGTCGGGGCCGCGCACCTGGCCCATCGGCGTCCCCTGGAACGCGGTGGTGATCGCCTGCGAGATCTGGTCGGAGCGGAGGCCGGCCCGGCGGATCCGCGCGGGGTCGAGCTTGACGTGGACCTCCTGCGAGCCCTCGTCGTAGGGGCCGGTGACCACGTCGTAGCCGCCGGCCTCGGGGTCGCTCGCGTCGCCCTTGGGGAGCTCGCTCCGGAGGCGCTCGGTGACCCGCTGGGCGAGCTCCATCAGCACCCCCATGTCCTCGCCGCGGACCGCGATCTGGACCTCGTTGCGGTCGCCGCGGCGGCGGCTCGACTGCCGGTCCTCGCCGATCAGGTAGCGGACGCCGGGGCGCTCCGGCAGGGTCTTCGAGAGCGCGAGCTTGAAGGCCTCGACGTCGGCCTCGCTCTCCGCCCGCCCGCTCGGGTGGGCGTCGCACTGCCCCCACCAGTCGGAGTACTGGCACGAGATGTGGGCGAGGCCGATCTGCTCGCGGGCGCCGAGGAGCGCCTCCTCGATCGCCTCGATGTGGGCGCCGATCTCGCTGTGGTCCGGGCTCCCGGAGAGCTGGAGGGTGATCGGCGTCGCCTCCTGCTGCTGCTCGATGTCGCCGATCTGGAACTCGAGCTGGGTCAGCGGCAGGTAGGCGGTGGCGGCGACGCAGAGGCCGGTGAGCACGGTGAGCCGCGGCCAGCGGAGGGTGCGGGCGATCGTCCAGCGGTAGGCCGCGGCGACCCGCTCGAGGAGGCGGATCCGCGGCGGCGGCTTCGGGTCGCCGAGCGCCCGCGTCATCATCAGCGGGACCGCGGTCTGCGAGATCACCAGCGAGCAGAGGAGGACGATCGAGAAGGTGATCCCGAGGGGCCGGAGGTAGGCCGACATCTTGTCGGTCGGCGGGCCGAAGACCAGCGGCAGGAAGACGATCACCGACGAGAGCGTCGACGCGATCGTCGCCAGGCCGACCTCGCGGCTGCCGGCGAGGATCGCCCGCCGCGGCGCCTCGCCGCGGTGGAGGTGGTGCTCGATCGCCTCGACGATCACGACCGCGTTGTCGATCAGCGCGCCGACCCCGAGCACCAGCCCGAGGAGGACGATGCACGAGAGCTCGTCGCCGCGGAGGAGGAGCACGCCGGTGGTCGCGAGGAGCGTCAACGGGATGCAGAGCGCGGCGATCAGCGTCACCCGCAGGCGCCGCAGGAAGAGGAAGAGGACGATGACCCCGAGGATCCCGCCGAAGATCCCGGTCGTCCGGAGGTCGCCGAGGGTGTTGAGGATCTGCTCGCCCTGATCCGCGAAGATCATGATCCGCGCCCCCTCGAGCGCCGGCGACTCGGTGACCTCGGCGATCGCCTCGCGCACCCGCTCGGAGACCTCGACCGGGCTCGCGCCGGCCTCGGCGTAGATCGCCACGTTGATCCCGGGGAGGCCGTCGAGGCGCCGGAAGTTGCGCTGCTCCTTGGGGTGGACCGTGATCTCGGCGACCTCGCCGAGGCGGGCGAGGCTCGCGTCGCCCTCTGCGGCGCCGCGCCGCGCCAGGATCGCGCTGGCGGTCGCCTGCGAGGTGCCCATCTGCGACGAGAGCGCGAGCGTCGCGGCCGAACCGAGGCCGCCCTGGGCCGCCTGAGCGGCGCTCTGGGCCCCGGCGATCGCCGCCAGGCGCCCGCGCCCGAGGGGCAGCGCGGCGTAGGCCTCGGGGTCGGCCTCGATCCCCGGCGCCCGCACCCCGGGGGTGACCTCGTCGGCGTAGAGGAGGCCGAGGCTGCGGCTCTGGCGGGCGCCGCGGACGGTCTCGACGATCGTCTGGGCGGCGACGCCGGTCCGCCGGACGTCCTCGAGGTCGAGGGCGATCTCGAGCTCGTCGGGCTCGACCCCCTCGAGCTCGACCCGCGAGACCCCCGGGATCCGCTCGATCGGCCGGACCAGGTGGCGCTCGATCGTCCGGTAGCGGAGGTCGCCGTCGCTCGCCAGGCGCAGCGACATCACCGGCTGATCGGCGGAGCTCCACGAGTCGATCGTGATCCGCTGGATCGTGTCGGGGAGGTTGGGGCGGGCGCGGTCGAGGCGCTCGCGGATCTCGGCCTTGCGGGCGTCGATGTCGGTGCCCGGCGCGAACTCGAGGTTGACCCGCACGCCGAAGCCGCCGCTGCCGACCTGGATCTGCTGGAGCCCCCGGAGGCCGGCGATCTCCTCCTCGATCGGCCGGATCACCTCGCGCTCCAGGAGCTCCGGGGTCGTCCGCAGGACCTGGAGGCGGACCGAGATCGTCGACGCGCCGACGTCCGGCATGAAGGTGAGCGGCAGGCGGAAGGCGGCGATCACCCCGAGGACGAAGGCCGCGACCAGGAGCATCCCGACCATCACCGGTCGGCTCAGCGCGAGGTTGGCGAGGGTGAAGGAGCGCATGGTCGGCTAGCCCTCCGCGCCCGCCCTGTCGCCCATGGACCTGTCGCCCATGGACCTTTCAGACATGTCCTCCGTGACATGTGAAGCGTCGCCCTCGCCAGCGATCTCCGACCACGCCTCCTGGCGGCGGCCGGGGAGGAGCGAGTAGACGCAGGGGATCACCACCAGGGTGAGGAGGGTGGCGAGCGCGAGGCCGCCGATCACGGTGACCGCGAGGGGCTGGCGCAGGGCCGCGCCGTCGCCGAGGCCGAGCGCCATCGGCACCAGGCCGAGCACGGTCGTCGCGGTGGTCATCAGGATCGGCCGCAGGCGGAGCGCGCCGGCGATCTCGAGCGCCTCCTGCACCGACTTGCCCTGGCCGCGGCGGTGGTTGACCGTGTTGATCAGGACGATCGCGTTGTTGACGACGATCCCGCCGAGGATGATCACGCCCATGCCGACGATCGCCGAGAGCGGGGTGCCGGTCGCGGCGCAGGCCAGGAGCGCGCCGGCGATCGCCAGCGGCACCGTGAACATGATCAGGAAGGGGTGGTGGAGGCTCTCGAAGCTCGAGGCCATCACCACGTAGATCAGGAAGACCGACAAGATCGCGGTGAAGCCGAGGGAGCGGAGCGAGGCGCCCATCTCCTCGGCCTGGCCGGCGATCTCGGCCGTCACTCGCGGGTCGTCGGCGGCGTGGGCGTCGATCACCTCCGCGACCCCGGCGGCGACCCCCCCGAGGTCGCTCGAGGTCAGGCGGCCGCGGATCCGCAGGCCGCGCGAGCCCTCGATCCGCCGGATCTCCGCCGGGCCGACGCTCGCCTCGAGGTCGGCGACCGCCGAGAGGAGCACCGGCACCCCCGAGACCACCCCGACCTGGATCCGGCCGACGTCGTCGACGTTGTTGCGGTCGACCCGCGGGAGCTGGACGCGGACGTCGAGCTGGCGATCGGCGGCGTGGAGCTTGGTCGCGACCTCGCCCTGGATCGAGCGCTGGACGGCCGCCGAGGCCGAGGCGACGTCGAGGCCGAGGCGACCGAGGCGCTCGCGGTCGAAGCGGACCCGGACCTCGGGGCGGCCGCTGAGATCGTCGGGGGTCACGTCGGCGAGCCCCGGGACCGCGCGGAGGTCGTCGAGGAGGCGGCGGGCGTGGGCGATCGACGCGCTCGGCTCCTCCGAGAGGACCCGGACCTCGATCGGCGCGTCGACCGAGAAGAGCGCCGGCCGGCCGAGCTGGAGCGACGCCTCGGGGTCGTAGGTCGCGGCCGCGAGGCGGGCGAAGAGGCGATCGACCGCCGCGCCCTCGGTCTCGGCGGTGATCGAGGGGTCGAGGCGGAGGTTGAGCTGCGCGAGGTGGGTGCCGGTGATCGATCCGGTCGCCGAGCCGGCGGCCGAGACCGAGCCGACCCGGGCGAAGACCTCGGCGACCTCGGGCTCGTCGTCGACGGCGGCGACCAGGCGGCGGGTGAGCGCGGTCGTCCGCTCGAGCGCCGCCCCCTGCGGGAGCGTGAGCTGGACGTAGACCTCGCCCTGGTCGAGCTCGGGGAGGAGCGTGCGGCCGAGGCGGCCGCCCTGCTCGAGGGCGACCCAGCAGAGGACCAGGGCCGCCGCGATCACGCCGATCCGGGCCCGCAGCGCGCCGCGGAGGACCGCCGGGTAGAGGCCGGCGACCGCGTCGTAGGCCATGCTGAGCGGCTTTGAGACCTTGCCCAAGAGCCAGCCGAGGCCGCGGACGACGACGCGGACGGCGACGAAGGCGAGCGCGAAGGGGGCGATGAGCCAGGAGGCGAGCGAGCGCGGGGCGTCGGCGGCCTCGCCCCGCGGCGGCGCCTCGAGGCTCTGGAGCACCGGCACCAGCGTCAGCGAGACCAGCATCGACGAGACGATGCTCAGCGAGACCGCGTAGGAGAGGTCGCGGACCAGCTGGCCGGCGATCCCCTCGACGAAGGCGATCGGCAGGAAGACCGCGACCGTGGTCAGGGTCGAGGCGACCACCGAGGGGGCGACCTCGCGGGTCCCGGCGATCGCCGCCGCGCGGGCGCCGAGCCCCTGCTCGCGGACCCGGGCGATCGCCTCGAGGACGACGATCGCGTTGTCGACGAGCATGCCGACCCCGAGCGCGAGGCCGCCGAGGCTCATCAGGTTGAGCGAGACCCCGAGCGCCTGGAGCGGGACGAAGGTCGCCAGGAGCGAGATCGGGATCGTCACCGCGATCACCAGGGTCGCCCGCAGGTCGCGGAGGAAGAAGAGGAGCACCAGCACCGCCAGGAGGCCGCCGATCAGGGTGTTCGAGCGGACCTCGGCGATCGCCGAGTCGATGAACTCGGCCTGGTTGGAGAGGACGACGACCTTCTCGCCGGGCTCGAGCGAGAGGCGGCTGATCGAGGTGAGGACCGCGTCGGCGACCGCGACCGTGTTGGCGTCGCCCTCGCGGTAGACCGCGAGCTCGATCGCCTCGCGGCCGCCGACCAGCGCGAGCTCTTCGCGCTCCTTCGGCGCCCGCTTGATCGTCGCCACGTCGCGGAGGCGGAGCTCGGCGCCGGCCTGCGAGCGGAGGATCGTCTCGCCGAGCGCCTCCGGCGTGCGGGCCTCGTGGACCGTGCGGATCAGGTAGCGGTTGCGCTGCTCGGAGAGGGCGCCGCCGGGGCGGTTGATGTTGTCGGCGGTGACCGCCGCGACCACCTCGTCGGCGCCGAGGCCGAGGGCCGCGAGGCGGGCGGGGTCGATCTCGATCCGCACCTCGTCCTCGTCGCCGCCGTGGAGCTGGACCGCGGCGACCCCGGAGACCTTCTCGAGCGCCCGCTTCACCTGGCGATCGGCGCGCTGGCGGAGCGCCGAGAGGTCGACCTCGCCGCCCTCGTCGCCCTGATCGCCGCGGACCAGCGCGAGCCGGAGGATCGGCTCCTGCGCCGGGTCGTAGCGGAGGACCACCGGCCGCTCGGTCCCCTGGGGGAGGACGACGCGGTCGAGCTTCTCGCGGACGTCGTCCATCGCCCGGTCGATGCTGGTCCCCCACGCGAAGTCGAGGACGACCTCGGAGCGGCCCTCGCGGGAGACCGACTCGACCTGCATGAGCCCCGGGACCGCGCCGACCAGCTCCTCGATCGGCCGGGTCACCAGCTCCTCGACCTCGGTCGGCGCGGCGTCGGTGTACTCTGTCTGAACGGTCAGGCTGGGGTAGGAGAGGTCGGGGAGGAGCGCGACCGGCAGGCGGAGGAGCGCGACCAGGCCGAAGACGACGACCGCGAGGGTCGCCATCGTCGTCGTCACCGGACGATTGACTGAGCCGGCGATCCAGCCGCCGAGCATCGCCTACTTCTCCTCGCCCTGCGCCTTGCGCCGCTCACCGCCGCCGCGCTCGCCCCCGCCGCGCTCGGCCCCGCCGCGCTCGCCGCGCTCGCCTCGCTCGCCGCGGCCGCGTCCGCGCTTGCCCTCGCCCTCGCCGCGGGGCAGGGCCCCGGCCGCGCCAGTCTCGCCCGCGCCCTCGCCCGCCGCGGGCGGCCCGCCCTCGCCGAGCGGCCGCACGGGCATCCCCTCGACGATCCCGCCGCTCGCGTCGGCGATCACCGTCGCCCCGGGATCGAGGCCGTCGCTGACCTCGACCCGCTCGTCGCCGCGGAGGCCGAGGGTCACCGCCTGCCGCTTCGCCTTGCCCTCGACGACGACGTAGATGTGGGGCTTGCCCTCGAAGTCGAAGATCGCCGTGACCGGCAGCGAGAGCGCGGCCTCGCGGGAGGCGACCTGGACGCGGGCGCGGCAGAAGGCGCCGGGGACCGCCGAGGCCGGGAACGCCTCGGCCCGGGCGACGAACTTCACGGTGCCGGTGAGCGAGTCGACGATCGGCGCCCGCCGGATCACCTTGGCCGTGAACTTCTCGCCGCCGAGCATCTCGAGCGCGACCTCGGAGCCGACCTGGACCTCGCCGGCGTCGGCCTCGGGGATGTGGATGTCGAGGTCGAGCATCGACATGTCGGCGATCGAGTAGAGCGTCGTCGCCTGGTTGGCCATGTTGCCGACGTCGACGAGGCGGGCGACGATCGTCCCGGCGAAGGGCGCCGACACCTTGGTCTGGGCGATCTGGTGGCGCGAGACCTTGGAGGCCGCGAGCGCCTGCTCGACCGCGTAGCGCTGCTTGTCGAGCTCCTCGCGCGAGACGGCGTCGAGCTTGGCGATCTGCTCGAGGCGGCGGAGCTCGGTCTCGGCGTTGCGGGCGGTGACGTTGTCGCGGGCGGCCTGGAGCTGGAACGCGCGGCCGTCGAGGCGCGCGAGCACCTGGCCCTCCTCGACCTTGTCGCCCTCCTCCGCCAGGAGCTCGAGGACGACGCCCGCCTGGGTGGCGACGAGCTCGGCGCTGCGGAGCGCGCGGAGGGTCCCGGAGGTCCGATAGAAGCGCTGGATCGTCGCCGGCTCGGCGCGGGTGACCGCGACCGGGAGCGCGTCGTCGCCCTTCTTGCCGCCCTTCCCGCCAGCGCCCCGCTTGCCGCCCTCGCCCTTCTTGCCGCCCCACTCGCCCTTCTTGCCGCCCCACTCGCCCTTCTTGTCGCCGTCGCCGGCCGCCGCTCCGCCGCAGGCGAGGGCGAGCGAGGCCAGGAGGACGAGCGCGCGGGGGCGGAGGAGCGGGCGGCGGTTCATCGGACGCAGGGGACGCAGGCGCGGCGGCCCGGGGAGGTTACTCGAAGTTGTCGTCGCTGCGCGTAAAGGTCGGGTGAAGGGCGGGCCCGCGCTCCGCGCCCCGGAACCCGTCGGAGGGCCTTCCGGGGCGAAAAATCGCGTGAGTTTCGGCCAATTCGGCCCTGGGGCCAGCCCTGGGATCGGCGGTTGGCCTCCCCCCGCCTCCCCGAGTACCTCGCGCTCCTGACGACCCGGCGGCGCAGGCTCAGGATCCCTCGCGGACCACGAGGCGCCACTCACCGCGGGCCGGATCGAAGACGCGACGGACGTCGCGGCCGCTCTCGGTGATCCGGTAGCGGGCGTCGCCCGCCTCGTCGTCCCACCAGATCTCGGCGCTGCGGCCGGCGTGGCTGAGGACGAAGCAGGACACGCTCACGTCGTCGCTCCAGGCCCGACCGAGGGCGGCGGCGAGGCGTCGGCTGGCGGCCTCGTCGTAGTGGTCCTCGGGGAGGACGCCGTCGACCTCGGCCCAGATCGCGCCGTCGTCGAGGCCGTCGTTCATCGCCTCGACGATCGCCGCGGCGAGGGCCTCGAGGTCCACGGTCGCCTCGCCCTCGCTCACGCGGCACCCCCGGCGAAGAACACCTCCGCGCCGACGTACTTCACCCCGAGCGCCCGGGCGAAGTCGCGATCGCTCTCCATGTCGCCGACCATGATCATCTGCTCGCGGGCGAGGCCGTGGCGCTCGATCAGCGCGACGCCGAGGCCCGGCATCGGCTTGCGGCAGAAGCAGCCGACCGGGAACGCCGGGTGCGGGCAGTAGGCGACCTCGGCGATCGGCAGGTCGAGGAGGTCGATGGTCCGCTGGAACGCGGCCTCGGCCGCCCCGGCGCTGAGCTTGCCGGAGGCGACGCCGCTCTGGTTGGAGACGAAGAAGAGCTTGTAGCCGTCGCCGACGTAGCGCCGGAGGACCTCACGGCGGCCCGGCAGGAGCTCGACGTCGTCGGGGTCGCGGGGGAAGAGCTCGCCGCTCTTGGTCCGCCGGAGGGTGCCGTCGACGTCGAGGAGGAGGCCCTTGCCGCAGTAGCTCGGATCGACGCGGCGGGCGAAGGGGAGCTCCTCGACGACGCTGAAGCCCTCGTCGACGTGGGGGGCCTCGAAGGTCGCGGCCCACCTGGCCATCGCCGGCGGCGGCGGCAAGTTGGGGTCGCTCTTGCCGAGCTCCTTGAGCTCGTCGGGCCCGAGGAGCTCGCCGTAGCGGCCGAGGATCCGCAGGACGACGTTGGCGTAGGCCTCGTCGATCGGGGTCGCCAGGTGGCGGCAGCGGACCGGCACCCCGTGGGCGTGGGCCGCCCGGATCACGCCGTAGCGCGACGCCCTCGTCGGGTAGGTGTTGTCGAGGATCACCCGCCGGGTCCCCGACGCGAGGAGATCGCGGAGCTTGGTCGTCAGCCCCTCGAGGTCGCCGCCGAGGAGATCGCGGTTCAAGCGGGCGTACCCGCGATCGAGGTAGCGATCGACCTCGGAGGTCTTGCCCGCCCCCTGGATCCCCATCATCACCACGACCTCGGGCTGGTCGCCGGGGCCCTCGCCGGCGACCAGCGGCCGCAGCCCCTCGGGCGTCACCGGCGGCTCGGTCGCGGCGCGGGCCTCGGGCGTCGCCGCGAAGGTGATCTTGGACGCGAGCTCGGCTCGATCCTTGTCGCCCCAGGGGACCGCGAACGCGCGGAGGCTCGACTCGACGCTGGCCCGCTTGGTCGCGCCGATCACCGGGATCACCGGCGGACCCAGGTCGAGGAGCGCGGCGAGGGCGGCCTCGTGCGGGGTCACCTTGTGGCGGGCGGCGATCGGCTTCACCGCCCGGTTCTTGAGGAGGTTCGCGGTCTTCGCGTGGCCGCCGAGCGGCCGGTGGGCGAGGAAGGGGATCCCCATCCGCCGCGCCAGCTCGACCATCCCGTCGGCGGCGCTCGATCGGCTCATCACGCTGAGCTCGTTCTGGATCGCCCGCACCGGGAAGTGGCGCTCCGCCTGACGGACCTCGGGGATGGTGGTGTTGGCGAGGCCGAGGTGCTCGATCTTCCCCTCGCGCTGGAGCTCGGCGAGGGCGCCGAGGCTCTCCTCGAGCGGCGTCTTCGGATCGTTGGCGTGGAGGAGGACCATGAAGAGCCGATCGACGCCGAGGGCCTTGAGGCTCCCCTCGATCGACTTGCGCAGGTGATCGCGGCGGCCGTTCGGGACCCAGCGCCCCTTCGGCCGGGCGAGCCCGGCCTTGGTGATCACCCGGACCTCGTCCCGCGGCCCCTCCCAGCCGGCGAGGGCGTCGCGGACGAGCGCCTCGCCGTAGTGGAAGTCCTTGTCGTCGAGCGCGTAGGAGTCGGCGGTGTCGAGGAGCCGGATCCCCTGGTCGAGGGCGAAGCGGATCAGCGCGAGGGCGTCCTCTCGCGGCGGTCGCCCCTCGGTCGAGAGGCGGAGGAGGCCGAGCGCGAGCGGGCGCGCGAGCGGGCCGAGGACGCCGTAGGGCGCGGAGGCGACGGTCATGGGCTGGCACTACCACACCTCGGCGCGCCTACGGGCAACTTCGCGCGTCCCCGCCGATGGGGCCCCTTCGCCAACAACGCCAGCGCGAGAGCGGATCGAGAGGTCCCCGTCGCGGCCCTATCGCTTGCCGAAGATCCCGCGGAAGAGGAGCGCGAGGGCGACGACGCCGAGGAGCGGCATCACGTTGATCGACCCCATCACCCGGGCCTCGTGGCGATCCTCGCCGCCGACCCGCAGCCACTGGTGGGAGACCTCGACGGCGAAGAGATCCATCACCGCGGTGCCGACCACGCTGGTGCGGACGCCGATCCCGAGCTCGCCGGCGACGGTGCCGGCGGCGAAGCGCGGGATCAGGGCGATCCCCGCCCGCTTGCCGCCGTAGAGGGGGCCGACGCCGGCGAGGAAGAGGTGACCGGCGGCCCCCTCGAGGCGGCTGTAGCCGTAGCCGAGCTCTGGCCAGAGGGCCAGCTTCGGCCGGACGCCGATGGTCCCGCCGAGGAGGAGGTCGAGCGCGAAGCCGCCGCCGACGCGGCCGTCCGGGAGCTCGCCGATCGCCCCGCCGAGGCCGAGTCGGAGGCTCGGCATGCTCCCGCGGCGGGTGATCTGGTTGATCGTCACCGGCGTCAGCGTGGCGACCTCCGGCGGGGCGGCGAGCGCCTCGCGGCGGCGCGCCGCGAGCTCCGGGTATTCGCCGAGATCCTGCTCGAAGGGACAGGTTGCGCCCGGCGGCGCGCCGGTCGGCGTGAGCTTCGGGTGATCGAAGGCGACCCGGCGGAGCCCGTCGCGGTGGGAGACGTAGAGCCGCTCGGCCGCGGCGTCGAGGAAGATCCCCTCGGGGAACGAGAACGAGAGGTCGAGGCGCTCGAAGGTCTCGCCGTCGAAGATCGCTACCTCGTCGAGCCCGGCGACCGCGATCACGTCGCCCGCCGGCGTGTGGGCGCCGCTCATCCCGTACATCCCGCCGCCGAGCGGTACCGGGTGCTCCTCGACCTGCGGTCGCCCGGGCACGATCCGCCGGAGCACCCGCGGCCCGAGGAGCCAGAGCGCGCCGCTGGGGCTCATCCAGGCGCCCTTGAGGCCCTCGTCGTAGGGGCGCGGGACCAGCGGCGAGCGCCGGATCGCGCCGCCGCGGAGGGCGAGGACGCCGTCGCCGACCAGGATGAGCGTGCCGTCGTCGAGCCAGGCGCTCCCCTCGATCGCCCCGTTGAAGGCCGGCGGGTAGCGGTGGACCACCCAGCCCTCGCCGCGGCCGATGTAGAGCGCGCGCGTCGAGCCGGCGACGTAGACGGCGCCGGTCGGGTCGACCGCGAGCGCGACCGGCTTGTCGCCCTCGATCAGCGGCGCGGTGGAGGTCGACCAGCGCCCGTCGCGGAGGAGCGCGACGCTCCCCTCCTCGTCGACCGCGGCGCCGACGAAGCCCGCGCCCGCGCCCGCGCCGGTGACCGCCTTCACCCCCCGCAGCTTGGGGCTGATCATCGCGCCGCCGCCGCGGCAGAGGACCCAGACGTGGAAGAAGTCGGCGACGATCATGACGACGCCGTCGCTCCAGAGGCCGTGGTACCAGTCGTCGGCGGCGACCGGGAGGACGAAGGGCGCGGCCGCCTCGCTGCGGAGCAGGGCGGCGCTCGGCGACGCCGCGCCCGTCGCGTCCGCGGGGGGCCGGCGACGCGCCCGCGCGGGCCGGCGCGAGCGCGAGCGCGCCCGCGAGCGTGAGCGCGAGCGGTCGCCGGATACCTGTCCAAAGGGTCATGGTCGCACGAACGAGACCCCGAACATCAGCGGGACCTGGGGCTGCCCCGGCGGGTGACGCCAGCGGCGGTCGCCCGCGCCGTCGTCGACCAGCCCGGGGATCACCCGGCACCCGTTCGAGTACGGGTACTCGCGGAGGACCTCGAGGACCAGGCCCGCGCCGGCGAGCGCCGAGACGATCGCGCCGAGGGTGTGCTGCCAGGACACGGCCGGGACCTCGTTGACCCCGGGCGTCGCCCCCTCGGGCGCGCCGAGCCCCGGCCCCGAGGCCGCGACGTAGTCGCCGACCGGCTCGACGAAGGGCTCGCGCGCGAAGTAGTCGTCGCGGCTGATTCGAAACTCGGCGTCGACGCTCCAGACCAGCGGGTGGAACTCGACGTAGACGAAGCGCCCGCCCGGCCGGAGGATCCTGGCGACCCCGCGGGCCCAGGCGCCGAGGTCCTCGAGCCAGCCGGTGACGCCGTAGGAGGCGAAGGCGAGGTCGAAGCGCGCGTCGGTCGCGGCCATCCAGCCGACGACCTCGGCGAGCTCAAAGCGCGCCGGGATCCCGGACGCCTCGCTGAGCCCGCGCGCGAAGTCGATGGCCACCGGCGAGAAGTCGACGCCGGTCACCTCGGCGCCGCGGCGGGCGAGGCAGAGCGAGTCCTGCCCCGAGTTGCACTGGAGGTGGACGAGGCGGCGGCCGGCGAGCTCGCCGAGGAGCCCGAGCTCCTCGTCGAAGAGGGTGTCGCCGCCGCCCCGGAGGAGCGCCGCCTGATCGCCCTTGTGGGCGTTGTGGTGGGCGGTGGCGACGTCCCAGCTCCGCCGCGTGTCGGCCGCGCGCACGCTCGCTCCTACTCGTCGAGGAAGAAGTCGGTGATCAGCGCGTGCCCGGGCTCGACCGCGTAGCGCTCGAGGTCGGTGATCCCCGCGCTCGCCAGGACCTCGTCGTCGATGTGGAAGTTGCCGGTGTGCTCGCGGCTCGGCTTGGTGAGGATGAGGTAGGCGGCGTCGGCCATGATCTCGTCGGTCCGGCACGACTTCATCGCCTCCGGCCCGCCGATCATCATCATCGCCGCGGTGGCGATCGCGGTCCGCGGCCAGAGGGCGTTGACCGCGAGCCCCTGGCCCTCGAACTCGCCGGCCATCCCGAGGACGCACATGCTCATCCCGTACTTCGCCATCGTGTAGGCGACGTGGTTCTTGAACCAGCGCGGGTTCATGTTGAGCGGCGGCGAGATGTTGAGGATGTGGGGGTTCGGCGCCTTGAGGAGGTGGGGGATCGCAAAGTGCGAGCAGGCGTAGGTCCCGCGCGCGTTGATCTGGTGCATCAGGTCGTAGCGCTTGAGCGGGGTGTGGAGGGTGCCGGTCAGCGAGATCGCGCTCGCGTTGTTGACCAGGATGTCGAGGCCGCCGAAGCGGGCGACCGCCTCCTCGATCGCCCCGGCGACCCGCGCGTCGTCGCGGATGTCGACCACCAGCGGCAGCGCCTTGCCGCCGGCCGCCTCGATCTCCTCGGCCGCGGTGTAGATCGTCCCCGGCAGCTTCGGGTGGGGCTCGGCGGTCTTCGCCGCGATCACGATGTTGGCGCCGTCCCGGGCCGCCCGCTTGGCGATCGCCAGGCCGATGCCCCGGCTGGCGCCGGTGATGAAGAGGGTCTTGCCCGCGAGGGTCGTGTCGGCTTGCATGGGCCGAGAAGATACCCGCTGCGGCGGCGGGCGGGGGCCCTTTCGCGGCCCGACCCGCCCGCGCTGGGGCGCGCGCCCGCCCGCCCGCTCACGCGTCGGTGATCTGGAGCTGCTCGCCGCGGCGGCAGAGCTCGAGCGAGCGGGCGATCAGGGCCTCGAGCGCCCAGAGCTGGGCCGGATCGTCGATCTGCACCCGCGAGACCCCGAAGCTCTGCGGCGCCTCCTCGACCGTGAAGCCGCGGACCAGCGCCTTCGCCTCCTCGACCGGCACGAGGGTGGTGAGGGCGCGGCGGCGGTTGCCGTCGAACCAGCGGAGGAACCAGCGGCTCGGGGTCTTGAGGCCGACGCCGTGGTAGTTGGTGGTCTCACGGTGGACGATCTCGCCGGGCTTCGCCCCCGCCCGGGCGGCGATCGCCCGGATCATCGCGATCGCCTCGGGCTCGCCGCCGGGGGCCCGCGGTCGGCTGACGATCCCGCGGCCGGCGGCGGCGTTGGCCGCCTTGAGGCGGAGGCGGAGCGCGTCGATGTACTCCTCGGCGAGGACCTCGAGGAGCGCGGTCGGAGCTGCCTCTTCGGCCAGGCGGCTCAGGCGCTCGAGGACCGGCCGGGTGCGCTTGCCCTCGTAGAGCCCCTCGGAGAGCCAGCGGACGAACTCCGGGTCGTCGGCCGGCGCCCGCAGGGCGCGGACCAGGCGGCCGCAGAGCGCCTCGCGGAGCGCGTCGTCCTCGGCCCGGGTGATCAGCGCGCCGGGATCAAAGGAGTCGCGGGCGAAGCGGGTGAGGACCTCCGCCGCGAGCGCGAGGTCGGCGTCGGGGCCGACCAGCGAGAAGGCGAAGAAGGGCGCCTCGTCCGGCGCGCCGGGGCTCTGGGCGTCGCTGTAGAGGTGGTAGTGGGCGCCGTCGGTGACCACCAGGAAGCGGACGCCGAGGGGCCCGCCGAGCGCCCGCGCGAGCGACGAGGTCGCCCAGAGGTCGGCGCCGAGCGGGCGGACGTCGACCAGGAGGCGGAGCGCCTGCGAGCGGACCTCGTAGATCGCGATGTCGGCGGCCGCCGACTCGCCGCCGCCGAGGTCGAGGGGCTGCCCGCAGCGGACCTCGAGCGGGTCGGCGATCGCGTAGCCGAGCGCCCGCAGGAGGGGCAGCACGAGCGCCTGGGTGACGCTCTCGCGGCTGCCGAGGAGCTCGCCGCTGCGCTGCACGGTGTCGGCCAGGTTGCTCAGAATTCGCGCGTCCATCTCATCCACCTCGCTAGTGTCTGATTTGCACACTAGGACAGGTGGTCGATCCGGATGAGATCACCTGGGTCGCGGCCCCGCGCGTCGTCGTGACAGCGGACGCGCGGCCGCTGGTGTCGGCGACGAGGGGCGCCGACGCGAGGCCGGCGGGCCGGCGGCGACAGGGCGGAATTCGGCCGCCTACGCGGTCTTTCGCCCTGCGCGCGCCCGGCCGGCGCGCCGGCGCGAGCGCCGATGTCGGCGCTGAGGCGACCTCGACCGACGTCGCCGCGGGGCCGGATGATCCGGTCCAGATCACTGTCCCAAAGGACATGAATAAACACGCGAGGAGGACCAGTGTCAGAGTCGGGGGCCGGGGACGACGACGGGCGGCCTGCCAGGAGCGGGCCGCCCGTCGGGGCGTGACCTGATGAGGGCGCCTGGCCAGGCTAGGGCTTGCGGAGCGGCACGCTCTGCTCGCAGCCGGCGCCCTTGACCGTCGCGTCCATGCCGGCGGCGCTGACCGTGAGCCCGGACTCCTCGGCCCACGAGAGCTCGACCGGCGAGATCGAGTAGGGGTTGAAGATGTACTCGTGGACCTGGGTCGCGTCCTCGCCACAGGCGGTGAAGCAGTCGCCCTCGTAGTCGCAGTCGACGACCTCGCCGTCCTTGTCCATCACGTCGATCTCGGCGCCGAAGGTCTGCTCGTGGTGGACGATCGTGTACTCGCCGCGGGTCACCGTGAACTTGTCGCTCTGGCCGCAGCGGGCGCTCTCCCACTCCGCGATGTAGTGGAGGCGGAGCTGGTCGGAGTCGGCCCCCTCGATCACGTAGGCGGTCCAGTCGCCGTACTCCTGGTTCTCGTAGACGACCACCCAGGGCGGGTCGCCGACGCAGGCGTCCTTCGCCGGGGCGTTCATGTCGCTGACGTCGTGGCTCAGGCACGCCGCCGCCTTGGCCGCGGCCTCGTCGGCCGGCGGGTCGCCGGCGACCAGCCCGTTCGCCTTGAGGTGGGCCCAGAGCTCGCGGTAGTCGCTGAAGAGCTCCTGCTTGCCCTCGTAGGAGACGCTGACCGGGCAGGCCTTGCTCTCGGCGAGCTTGGCCGCCGCCGCCTTGCTCGGGCGCATGGTGTTGGCGATCGCGAAGCGCCGCCGGGCCTCGTCCTGGTCGCCGCGCTTCTCGGCGACGAGGCCGAGGTTGAAGTGGACCGCCGACTCGAGCTCGCGGGTCGTGACCTTGGCGAGCGCAGACCGGAAGTCGGCCTCGGCCGCGTCGAGGTCGCCGGCGAGGAGCTTGGCGTAGCCGCGACCGGAGAGCGCGCGCGGGTGATCGGGGCGGGCGGCGAGCGCCTCGTCGAAGGCGGCGATCGCCGCCGGGTACTCCTTCTTGGAGGTCGCCTTGCGGCCGCGCCCGAGGGCGTCCGAGAAGCGCTTGCGGGCGTCGGCGTCGGGCTGCTCGTCGAGGCGCTTGCGCTCGCCCTTGGCGAGGCCGGCCGGCGGCGTCCGCTTGGCGGCCCTGGCGGCCTTGGCGGCCTTGGCCGCGTCGTCGTCGGCCTTGGCGGCCGCGTCATCAGGCTTCGCGGCCTCGTCGCCCTTGGCGGCGTCGTCGGTCTTCGCGGCCTCGGCCGGCGCGCCCCCGGACGCCGCCGGCTGCGACCCGGACGAGCAGGCGCAGGCGAGCGCGAGGGCGAGGGTGGAGACGAGCTCGAGCGAGCGGCGGCGCGGGAGGATCGTGGTCGGTGTCAGCGTCGGCACCGGCGCATCCTGCCACGGCAGGCCGCGCCGGTGCGCCCCAACTCGAGCGTGAGGCGAGGAGGGGCGTCTCCGCGCGCGGGCGCGTCAGCGAAGGTGGGGCCGCGGCGGACGTCTTCGGGTACGCTCGCCCCCTCCGCGATGCTGCTGACGATCACCACCACCCGCCGGCCGGCGACTGACCTCGGGTATCTCCTCGGGAAGAACCCCGCGCGCCTCCAGAGCTTCGACCTCTCCTTCGGTCGAGCGCACGTCTTCTACCCCGAAGCGGATGACGCGCGCTGCACCGCCGCGCTCGCCCTCGAGGTCGATCCGGTCGGCCTCGTGCGGCGGCCGAAGGGCGACGACTTCGCCCTCGCCGAGTACACCAACGATCGCCCCTACGTCGCCTCGTCCTTCCTCTGCGTGGCGATCGGTCGGGTCTTTGGCGCGGCCCTCGGGGTCGCAGCCGCGAGCGCCAGGAGCTCGCCGACGCCGCGCTCCCGCTGGTCGCCGAGCTCTCGGCGTTGCCGGCCCGCGGCGGCGAGCGCCTCCTCCGCGGGCTCTTTGAGCCGCTCGGCTACGCCGTCGAGGTCGAGCGGATCGCCCTCGCCGACGATCTCCCGGGCTGGGGGCCGAGCGCCTACTACACGCTCCGTCTCCGCGCTGAGCTCCGCCTCTCGGCGCTCCTCCGCCACCTCACGGTGCTGATCCCGGTGCTCGACGACGACAAGCACTACTGGGTCGGCGACGACGAGGTCGACAAGCTCCTCGATCGCGGCGCCGGCTGGCTCGACGAGCACCCGCTCCGCGAGGTGATCGTCCAGCGCTACCTCCGGCACCAGCGCTCCCTCACCCGAGCCGCGCTCGAGCGCCTCTCCGAGGGCGAGGTCGCCGACGCCGACGCGCTCGACGAGGCCCAGCGGCGCCCGGAGGAGGCGCTCGAGGCCCGGATCTCGCTCGACGAGGCCCGCCGGATCGCGGTGATCGACGCCCTCCACCGGGTCGGCGCCCGCGCGGTCGTCGACGTCGGCTGCGGCGAGGGCAAGCTCCTGCGGGCGCTCCTCCGCGACCGCGCCTTCGCCAAGATCGCCGGGATGGACGTCTCCCACCGCGCGCTCGAGCGGGCCCGCGATCGCCTCCACCTCGACGACGCGAGCGACGGGGTTCGCCGGCGGATCAGCCTCTTCCAGGGCTCGATCACCTACCGCGACGATCGCCTCCGGGGCTTCGACGCGGCCTGCGCGGTCGAGGTGATCGAGCACCTCGAGCCCGAGCGCCTCGGCGCCTTTGAGAGCTGCCTCTTCGGACATGCGAGGCCGCACACGGTGATCGTCACCACCCCCAACCGCGAGCACAACGTCCGCTTCCCGGGGCTCGCGGGCGGCGGCCTCCGCCACGGCGACCACCGCTTCGAGTGGACCCGCGAGGAGTTCGCCCGCTGGGCCCGCGAGGTCGGCGAGCGCCAGGGCTACGCGCCGGTGCTCAGCGGGATCGGCGAGGACGACCCCGAGGTCGGGCCGCCGACCCAGATGGCGATCTTCACCCTCGGCGAGGAGGCGGGCCGATGAGCGCGTCCTCCGACAAGCCGACCCCGGGGCGGGTGATCGAGGTCCCGGAGCTCTGCCTGGTCGTCCTCGTCGGCGTCTCGGGCTCGGGCAAGTCGACCTTCGCCCGCCGCTTCTTCAGCGAGACCGAGATCGTCTCGTCGGACCGCTGCCGGCGCTGGTCTCGGACGACGAGAACGATCAGAGCGCGACCGTCGACGCCTTCGCGCTGGTCCGCTTCATCGCCGGCAAGCGCCTCGCCCGCGGCAAGCTGACGGTGATCGACGCGACCAGCGTCCGCCCCGAGGACCGCCGCGAGCTGGTCGAGCTCGCCCGCGAGCACGAGTGCCTGGCGGTGGCGATCGTCCTCGACGTGCCGGCGCAGGTGGCGATCGATCGCAACGCCGCCCGCACCGACCGCAAGCTCGGCGCCTGGGTGGTCAACCAGCAGCGCCGCGCCCTCCGCGGGGGCCTCCGCGCGATCCGCCGCGAGGGCTTCTCGCGGGTGACGATCCTCGACTCGGAGGCGGCGATCGACGCGGCGAGCGTGGTTCGGCGCCCGCTCTGGAACGACCGCCGCGGCGAGAGCGGCCCCTTCGACATCATCGGCGACATCCACGGCTGCTACGACGAGCTGGTCGCGCTCCTCGGCCGCCTCGGCTACGAGGTCGGCGGCACCCGTGAGAGCCCGGAGGTCACGCCGCCCGAAGGCCGCCGGGCGCTCTTCCTCGGCGACCTCGTCGACCGCGGCCCCGACGCGCCCGGCGTCCTCCGCCTGGTGATGGCGATGGTCCGGGCCGGCGCGGCGCTCTGCGTCGTCGGCAACCACGAGGCCAAGCTCGAGAAGAAGCTCCGCGGCCGCGACGTCAAGCTCCGCCACGGCCTCGCCGAGACCGTCGAGCAGCTCGCCCGCGAGCCCGAGCCCGAGCGCTTCGCGGCCGAGGTCGCCGACTTCATCAGCGGCCTGATCTCCCACTACATCCTCGACGGCGGCCGCCTGGTGGTCGCCCACGCCGGGATCAAGGAGGCCCTCCAGGGCCGCGCCTCCGGCCGGGTCCGCGCCTTCTGCCTCTACGGCGAGACCTCCGGCGAGGTCGACGAGTACGGGCTGCCGGTCCGCCACGCCTGGGCCGAGGAGTACCGCGGCCCGGCGCTCGTGGTCTACGGCCACACGCCTGTCCTTGAGGCTAGCTTCATCAACAACACGATCTGCGTCGACACCGGCTGCGTCTTCGGCGGCAAGCTGAGCGCGCTCCGCTACCCCGAGCGCGAGCTCGTCGACGTCCCGGCGGCGCGGGTCTACTACGAGCCGACCCGGCCGCTCCTCCGCCCCGAGGCCGCGCCGGTGCCCGCCCGCCGCGGCGACGACCTGATCGACATCAAGGACGTCACCGGCAAGCGGACGGTCGAGACCCGGGTGCTGCCCAAGGTGACGATCCGCGAGGAGAACGCGGTCGCCGCCCTCGAGGTGATGAGCCGCTTCGCGATCGACCCGCGCTGGCTCGTCTACCTCCCGCCGACGATGTCGCCGTCGGCGACCGCCCCCGAGGGTACGCCGCTCCTCGAGCGACCCCACGAGGCCCTCGACTACTTCGCCGGTCAGGGCGTCCGCGAGGTCGTCTGCGAGGAGAAGCACATGGGCTCGCGGGCGGTGGTCGTCGTCGCCCGCTCGCGCGAGGCCGCGGCCCGCCGCTTCCGGGTCGAAGACGGCAAGCAGGGGGTCGTCTACACCCGCACCGGCCGGCCCTTCTTCGGCGACGCCGCCCGCGAGGCCGCGCTCATCGCCCGGGTCGCCGCCGCCTGCGAGGCCGCCGGCCTCTTCGAATCGCTCTCGAGCGAGTGGCTCTGCCTCGACGCCGAGCTCATGCCCTGGTCGCTCAAGGCCCGCGACCTCCTCCGCCACCACTACGCGGCCGTCGGCGCGGCGGCTGGGGTCTCGCTCGCCCGCTCGGTCGACGCCCTCGCGGCGGCCGCGGCCCGCGGCGTTGAGCTCGGCGAGGTCGGCGAGCGCTTCGCCGCGCGCCGCTCGATGATCGACCGCTACGGCGCGGCCTGGCGGCGCTACTGCTGGGAGACGCCGACCCTCGACGAGCTCCGCCTCGCGCCCTTCCACCTCCTCGCCAGCGAGGGGAGGCTCCACAGCGACCGCGACCACGTCTGGCACATGGAGACGCTGGCGACCCTCGCCCCCCACGACCCGATCCTCGTCGCCACGCCCTACCGCGTCGTCGACCTCGACGACGAGGCCGCGCGGGCCGACGCGATCGCCTGGTGGGAGGCGCTGACGGCCGCCGGCGGCGAGGGGATGGTGATCAAGCCCCGGCAGTGGATCGTCCGCGGCCCCCGCGGGGTCTGCCAGCCGGCGATCAAGTGCCGCGGCCCCGAGTACCTCCGGATCATCTACGGCCCCGAGTACTCCGCGCCCGAGAACATCGAGCGCCTCCGCAGCCGCGGCCTCGGCGGCAAGCGCTCGCTCGCCCTCCGCGAGTTCGCGCTCGGCCTCGAGGGGCTCGCCCGCTTCGCCGAGGGCGACTCGCTCTGGCGGGTGCACGAGTGCGTCTTCGGCGTGCTCGCGCTCGAGAGCGAGCCGGTCGATCCGCGGCTCTGATCTCTTCTATGTCCCAATGGACATGTTGATCCGCGAGCTCAGCCCCGCTTCTTCCTGGTCTTCTTGCGCTTCTTGCGCTTCCCCGCCTTCCCGGGCCGCGACCCCTGATCGGCGATCCACTTTGCGACCTCCTCGGCCCGCTTGTGCTCGGCCGCCGCGTAGGCCGCGCGGGCCTCCTCGGCGAGCGCGAGGGCGCGCTCGGGGTCGCGGCTGATCAGCGCGCGGGCGAGGGCGAAGCGGGTGTAGGCGAGGAGGATCGGCGAGATCTCGATCTTCTCGCGGAGCTCGACCGCGTGCTCGAGGTGGGCGATCGCCTCGTCGATCCGCCCGCGCTTGATCGCCACCTCGCCGAGGTTGGTGTGGGAGCGCGCGACCTCGTTGCCCTGATCGCCGAAGCGGCGCAGCCGGATCTCGAGCGCCCGCTGGTGGAGCGCGCTCGCCTTGGCGAGGTCGCCGCGCTCGTCGTAGGCGATCGCCAGGTTGTTGACCGCGCTGGCGACCTGGATCGCGTCGGGGCCGTAGGTCGCCTCCTGGATCGCTAGCGCCCGCTCGCCGGCCGCGATCGCGGCGTCGTACTCCTTGAGGCCGGCGAGCATCACCGCGAGGAGGTTGAGGGTGCTGGCGATCGCCGGGCTCGACTCGCCGTAGGTCCGCTCCTGGATCGCCAGCGCCTGCTCGAGGAGGGTCCGGGCGTTGGCCTCGTCGTCGGCGTTGGCGTAGATCAGGGCGCGGTTGTAGATCGACGACGCGACCTGGGGGTGGCTCGGGCCGAAGGTCGCCTCGCGGATCGCCTGGACCTCCTCGTGGATCGCCCGCGCCCCCGCGAGGTCGCCGCGCTGCTGCTTGACCAGCGCGAGGTTGTTGAGGGTCGAGGTCCCGTCGATGCTCGCCTCGCCGTAGAGCTCGGCCTCGATCTCGCGGGCCTGGAGGTAGAGCGCCTCGGCCTCGGCGAGCTCGCCGCGATCCTGGTGGAGGATCGCCTCGATGCTGAGCATGTGGGCGCGGAGCGCCGGTCGATCGCGGCCGCGGGCGAGGAGCGCCTTCGCGACCTCGACCCAGACCAGCCCCCCCTCGGTGGTGTGGAGGTCGTGGGCGTTGAGCGCGAGGTAGTAGAGCGCGTCGATCGCCAGCGCCTCGTCGCCGGAGCGGAGCCCGCCGCGGAAGGCCTCGCGGAGCGGCGCCTCGGCGTCGGCGTAGCGGGCCGCGCGGTGGAGCGCGTGGCCGAGCGCGCGCTCGGCCTCGGCGACGAGCGGCGCCCAGCCGATCGCCGCGGCCCGCGGGCGCGCGGCCTCGGCGGCCGCGAGCGCGTCGGCGTACTTGCCGAGGCCGATCATCGCCCGGATCCGGCCGAGCTCGCGGCGGACCTCGATCACCGAAGACCTGTCCCCGGGGTCAGGCTGTGAGACGAGCCGGAGGTGCGCGAGGTCGCGGCACTCGCTCGGGTGCGAGAGCTCGCCGGTGACCCGGACCGCGAGGAGCGCGACGTCGGCGTCGGCGCTGGCGAGGAGATCGAGGAGCGCCTCGAGCTCGCCGCGCTGGAGCTCGGAGCAGTCCTCGGCGGCGTCGGCGAGGGCCGCGTCGACCGCGACGTCGGCCGGGCCGAGGGCGCGATCGAGGCAGATCGCCTCGCGGGCGGCGGACCAGGCGGCCGTCCACTCGTCGAGGCGGGGCCCGAGCTTGGCGACGGTCTCGTCGGCGTTGCCGAGGCCGGCGCCGGTGATCGCGTCGATCACCGCGGGGGCGCGGCTCGGCCAGAGCTCGGCGATCGACGCCGCCTCGGCCGCGCAGGCGCTCCGCAGGCGCTCGCGGGTGATCCCCTCCCAGGCGAGCCAGGCGACGGCGAGGGCGACGACGGCGAGGGCGAGCGCCCCGAGCCGACGCCAGCGCTCGCCGGCGAGGCCGCGCTCGATCGCCCCGAGGAGCGCCCGCATCGTCGGCCAGCGCTGGTCTCGCTCGCCGGCGAGGCCGCGCGCGAGGACTCGCCGGAGCCAGCGCGGCACCCGGCGACCGCGGGGCGGCTCGCGGATCGTCCCCTTGGTGATCGCGTAGATCAGCGCCATCACGTTGTCGCCGGCGAAGGGGCGCTCGCCGTAGAGCGCCTCCCAGAGCACCACCGAGAAGGCGAAGACGTCGCCGCGCTCGTCGGCCTGGCCGGCGAAGTGCTCGGGGGCCATGTAGTGCGGGGTGCCGAGGATCGCCCCGGCGCGGGTGACCGACGAGGAGAGGAGCGAGCCCTCCGACGACGCCAGCGGATCGACCTCCGGCGCGCTCGTGATCGCCTCGGCCTCGCCCGCGCGCGCGAGGCCGAAGTCCATCACCCGCACCCGCCCGTCGTCGCCGACCATCAGGTTCTCGGGCTTGAGGTCGCGGTGGATGAGGCCGGCCTCGTGGGCCGCCGCCACCCCCCAGCCGGCCGGGAGCAGCACCCTCAGGATCTCGCGCCAGGGCCGCCCGGCGCCCGCCAGCCACTCCTTGAGGGTGCGGCCGGCGATCAGCTCCATCGCCAGCCAGACCTCGCCGCGGTCGACCCCGACGTCGTAGATCGCGACGACGTTGGGATGGGCGAGGCGAGCGAGCGCCTGGGCCTCGCGGAGGAGGCGATCGGAGTCGCCGCCGTGGCGGAGGAGCTTGAGCGCGACCCGGCGATCGAGCTCGGGGTCATAGGCCGCCCAGACCACCCCCATGCCGCCCTCGCCGAGCTCGCTGAGGAGGACGTAGCGGCCGACGAGCTCGCCGCGGGCGCGCGGGCTCGCGGGCGTCGCCGGGCCCCGCCGCTTGCCGCCCCCGGATCGCCGCGAGCGGCCCGAGGGCAGCGTCACCTCGCGCTCCGGGCCCTCGACCTCGCCGGTCGGCGTCGCGTCCGCGAGATCGACCTGGGTGCGGGCGAGGCCGAGCGACACCGACTCGCCGACGGCGTCTTCGCGGCCCTCGCCCATCGCCACCATGGAAGCGGATCCGCCGGGTCAGGACAAGCGCCACGGATCCGCGCAGGGCGTCCGCGCGAGCTGGCAGGCGCGCCTCGCAGCGCCTCGACCAGGCCAGGAAACTCTGTTCCTCGGGGCTTGCGTTGGCTCTTGGCCAGTCCGGCGCCTAAAGCCGCTCGTCGGGCGGGAGATCGATCGACCAGAGGCTCGCGCCCTCGCGGTCGCGCAGGGTCACGCTCAGGACCCCGCCCGCGCTGATCTCGAGCTCGCCGAAGAACTGGAGGCCGGCGGTCGGCGGCAGGTTGGCCTCGCCCGGCGCCGGCGCCTTGATGAAGCGGAGCTCGGGGCCGAAGGTCGGGTCGAGCGGGCTCGGGCCGAAGGTGCCGGCGTGGAGCGGCCCCGACACGAACTCCCAGAAGGGGTCGAAGTCGCCGAAGATCGCCCGCGTCGGGTCGTAGCGGTGGGCCGCCGTGTAGTGGACGTCGGCGGTGAGCCAGACGACGTTGGCGACGCCCCGCGCCTTGAGCTCGGCGAGGAGGCGGGCGAGCTCGTGCTCGCGCCCGCGGGGCGGCCCCGCGTCGCCGTTGGCGACCGCCTCGATCGCCGCCCCGTCGGCGACCACGAGGCCGAGCGGCATGTCGGCGATCACCAGCTTCCAGAGCGCCTTCGACGAGGCGAGGCCGTCGGCGAGCCAGCGCGCCTGGTCGGCGCCGAGGATCGCGCTCGTCGGCCCCTCTGGCGCCTCCTCGAGGCCGGCGGTGTTGGGCCCGCGGAAGGAGCGCATGTCGAGGACGAAGAGGTCGCAGAGGGGACCGTAGCGGATCACCCGGTGGATCGTCTCGCCGGCGATCGCCGTGTGCTCGCGGAAGGCCTGGCGGCCGCGGGCGGCGAGGACGTCGACCTCGCGGACCTGGTAGCGGGGCTCGTCGTCGCCGAGGATCTCGCCGGGGTACCAGTTGTTGAGGACCTCGTGGTCGTCCCAGGCGAAGATCGTCGCCACCGTCCGGTGGAAGCGGGCGTAGTGCTCGTCGAGGAGGTTGTAGCGGTAGGCCGCGCGGAACTCGTCGATCGTCTCGGCGACCTTCTCGCGGCCGGCCATCGTCTGGTTTCGCCACTCTGTCCCATCGGCCAGCTTGATCGTCGCCGGGATCGGGTTGTCGGCGTAGATCAGGTCGCCGCAGTGGACGAAGAGGTCGGGCGCCCGCGCGAGCATGGCCGCGTAGGTCTGGAGGCCGCCGCGGGCCGCGTCGATCCCGTAGCCCTGGCCGCAGGTGTCGCCCGACCAGAGGATCCGCAGCGGCTGGCCGCCGACCGGCGCGGTCCGCAGGAGCCCCTCGACCGGCGCCGAGCGGGTGCGGCCGTCCTCGGCGAGGAAGCGGACCCGGTACTCGACCGCGGCCCCCGCCGGCAGGTCGCGGAGCATCGTCGTCCCGGCGAAGTCGCTCGCCGGGCCGACGCTCGGCCCGTAGACCCGGCCGCGCGCGCTGCCGGCCGACCACTCGACGACCATCGTCGCCTGCCGATCGCAGCGGCTCCAGATCAGCGCCGAGTCCTCGCCGACGTCGCCGGCGAGCGCCCCCTCGGGGATCAGCGGGCGGGCGGCGTCGCGGCGGATGAAGGCGGGAGCGCGGCCGCAGGCGGCGAGCGCCAGGCCGCCGCCGAGGATCCCCCGTCGACCGATCGGAGCGCCGCTCATCGGGCCACGCGCCGGACGAACTCGGCGAATTCCTCGATCCCCGCGAGGCCCTGGCGATCGAGGAGCGCGAGGAAGTGCCAGTCGTGGACCATCCCCTCCCAGACCCGGAGCTCGACCGCGACCCCGGCCGCGCGCGCCCGATCGGCGAAGGCGATCGCCTGGTCGCGGAGGAGCTCGAGGGAGCCGATCTGGACGAGGATCGGCGGGAGGCCGGCGAGGTCGCCGTAGATCGGCGAGACCAGCGGCTCGTCGAGGGCCGCGCCGGCGGCGTAGGAGCGGGCGAGCTCGTCGATCGTCTCGTGGTTGAGCCAGTCGATCCCGGCGTTCTCGACCATCGAGCCGCCGCGCTCGGCGAGGTCGGTCCACGGGCAGAGCATCGCCGCGCCGGCCGGCAGCGGGATCCCGCGCTCGCGGAGCGCGAGGAGGGTCGCGCCGGTGAGGCCGCCGCCGGCCGAGTCGCCGGCGATCACCAGCGACTTCGGCGAGCGCTCGCCGACCAGCTCCTGATAGGCCGCGACCGCGTCCTCGAGGCCGGCGGGGAAGGGCGCCTCGGGGGCGAGGCGGTAGTCGATCGCCACGACCTCGGCGTCGGCGAGGGCGGCGAGGCGGGCGATGAGCGGGCGGTGGGTCCGCGGCGAGCCGTAGTGGTAGGAGCCGCCGTGGAGGTAGAGCACCGCGCGCGTCGGCGCGCGCCCCTTCGGCCGGGTGCGCTCCGCCGGTCGGCCGGCGATCGTCGTCGCCGTGACCTCGACCTTGCGCATCGCCGGGTCGGCGAAGCCGATCTTCTCCATCTCGGCCCGGTGCTCGGCGACCGGCAGGGAGTCGAGGTGGAGGAAGCCGTCGCGGAGGTAGCGGACGCCGACGTGGAAGGCCCACGACCAGCGGGGCGAGGGGGTCTCGCCCCGCCGCCGCTCGCGGGTGACCGCGAGCACGCTCGCGGCGATCGTCTTCAGGGTGCCGAGGGCGCTCATCGTGGGGGAAAGGAAGCACCGCGGCGATCGCCCGTCAAGGGCGCCATTGGCGGGCAGATTCAGCGCCGCGCGAGGCGGACGAAGCGGCGCTGCTCGAGCGCGCTCGGCGGGCCCTCGCAGCGGATCGCGTCGGTGAGGAGCGCGGCCTCGTCGTCCGCGGTCCCGCCCTTGAGGGCGACGAGGCGGTGCTCGCCAGCGGCCTCGACGACCGCGAAGTGGTGCGTCGGCGGATCGCAGGGCTCGCTCGCGCAACGCCGCAGGTCCGGGATCATCTGGGCGCGCGCGTCGTCGCCGAGGCCGAGCGCCCGCTGGAGCGCGTGGGTGAGCGGGGTCGGCGATCCGAGGGTCGCCGGAGCCTCCCGCCAGATCGGCGCCTCCTCAGGGCTCTCCCAGGGGCCCGCGGTCCAGGGAACGTCCGGCTCGATCTCGACGAGCGAGCTCGGCGGGGCGCCGCGGGGCGCGAGCGTCCGGCGATCGATCCGCAACCAGGGCGGCCAGGACCGCGGGTTGTCCATCCAGATCGTCGTGTCGGTGACGCCGAGAGGTGGGACGTCCGCGACTGTGTCGAGGGTCCGCAGGAGCGCGCCGCTCTCGGCGTCGTGGACCCGCAGGGTGCCGCCCCAGATCGCCACCTGGAACCCGACGTCGTGGACGATCTCGTCGTGGCGATTGTCCCAGTGGGGGTCTCCTCGTCCTCCTCGTCCTCCTCGTCCTCCTCTGCGGGGACGAGGTCCAGGTGCCCGAGGCGTCGGCCGTCGCTGAGATCGAGCGCGCCGTACCCATCGCGGGTGGTGACGAGCCCCGCGCGCGAGAGCCCGGCGGGGCCGGCGATGCCCAGCGCGAGGGGCCCGTTCGTGATGCGGGTCCAGCGCACGTCCATCGCCCGCGCGTCGATGGCGACCAGCCACGTGTGAATGCCGAATTTCTGGACGTCGCTGAGCGCGAGGACGAGGCCGCCCGCGGTCGAGTGACACGCGAAGCTGTGGAGATCGATGTCCTCAAGGTGGGCGGCGAAGCCGGGGACCAGGAGCTCCCGACGGGGCGGCGCCTGGCTGAGGCGGTAGGCGACGAGATCGTCGCCCTCGACCGCGATGATCTCGTCGTCGAGCTGGCAGTGGGCGACTGGGTCGATCGGCGCCCGCCGGACGACGGCGCCGTCGACGAGGTCGACGAAGCGGACCTCGTACGCCACGCCGAGTGCCTCGCGGCGGTCAACGTTCGCTCGCCAACCAGGCCAGCCGTGCGGCGGCGGCCGCTCGACAGCGCCGATCACCGCGGCCCCCTTGCCCCCGCGGTAGACCGTCTGGACGTCGGGGAAGACGCGCCGCCAGAGCTCGTCGCCGCGATCGCAGTCGAGGTCGATGACCACGCCGGCGCCCTCTCGCGGCACCTTCGGGTCGACGATGAGGCAGTGCTCGACGTCGGTGAACGGGGCCTCGGCCGGGGCGTCGATCCGGCTCAGCGGGACGTCGCGCCGCCAGAGGAGCGCGCCGCTCTGGCGATGGAAGCCGGCGAGCGGCAGCGGCTCGCCTGGTCGCTCGATCATGCCCTGCGCGATGACGATCTCTTCGCGGGTGACGAGCGATGTCTGCCAGTGATCGGGGTTGAGGTAGCAGGAGGCGCGGAGCTCGGTGCGGGCCAGGATCGCGCCCTCGGCGCTCACGCTGGTGACATGATCCGCGCTGCAGACCAGGACGATCTCGTCGGAGATCGGCGCGACCCCCAGGAGGATCGAGCGGAGATCGTCGGGGAGCACCTTGGGGGCGCAGGCGACGAGCGCGAGGAGACCCGCGGCGAGGCGCTTCATTGCGACGAGGACAGCGCCCACGCGCCGAGGTTCCTCGCGTCGTGCGAGCGCGGCGCTGCCGACACGTACGCTGTGGGCCTAGACCGAGCGCACGCTGAGGTCGAACTCCGAGCGGGCCGCGTAGCCGTGGACCATCACGTGGACGACATCCCCGGCCCGCACGGCGAGCCGCCCGCGCTCGTTGCTGGTCGGCCCGTAGAGGCGCCAGGCGAATTGGGTGGTCGTCGGCGGCCGGCCGAAGGCGACGTAGATGTCGGCGTCGCCGGAGCCGCTGAGGGTGATCTCGAGCTCGCCGGCGACGACCGCGGTGATCGGCGCGAGGTGCTGCTCCTCGCCCTTCTGGACCACGCCGTGGAGGGCGACGGCGATCGGCTCGGGGCGCGGCGCCGGGGCGGCGCCGGGGCGCGGCCCCGAGATCGTCAGGGTGTACTCCGACGCCTTGTAGCCGTGGACGGCGACGCCGATCAGGGTGCCGGCGGCGACCTCGGGGATCTCGATGAGCTCGCGGCGGAGGCCGAAGTTGTCGGAGAGGAGCGCGTGGCCGCCGTCCTCGTTCGTCGCCGGCGCGCCGAGGTTGACGTAGAGGTCGGCGTCGCCGCTGCGGGTGTCGAGGATGATCGTCACCGGACCGCTCGCCTCGGCGACCACCTGGTGCTGGACGCTCGCCTTGCGCTCGACCTGGCCGCTGACCTCGAGGAGCGTGACGATCGCGCTCGGCTCCGGCGCGATCTCCTCGCCGAGCGCCCGCCGGCGCATCCCCTCGAGGCGCGCGCGGGCGGCCTCCCAGGCGCCGCGGGTGGCGAAGGCGTAGCGCCGCCCCTGATGGTTGATCAGGTGGCGGCGGCCGCTGAAGGCGGCGTGGAGGAGCTCGCAGAGCGAGGTCAGCGCCTCCGCGCTGTAGCGGCCGCCGACCGCCGAGATCACCCCGCGCTCGAGCGCCTTCTCGTTGACCATGTCCCCGAGGACAGGCGCGAAGGCGACGTCGGTGCGCCACGCGAAGTCGAAGGGGAGGGCGAGCGGGACGTAGTGGTCGGGCTTGCCGTCGGGCCGGTGCTTGACCAGGAAGGCACCGACGTTGCCGCCGTAGCGCGCCTCGACCTCGACCTGCACCTTCGCCCAGCGGCTCTGATCGTCGCGCCAGAGCGTGCGCTGGGCGAGGCGCTTGGTCCGGCCGTTCCACACGCCGGCGCCGTCCTCGGTCTCCGAGGTGAAGTTGCGGCCGGTCTGCAGCGCCTCCTTGACGAAGGGCATGTAGAGCGCGGGGTCGTCGAGGCTGACCTCGCGTTGCCCGCGGAGCGCCGCCGGGTCGAAGGTGCGGACGATCGGCTCGCCGACGTCGACCGCCCGGTAGCTCTGCCCCTGCGCCTCCATCCGCACCAGCTGGGCGAGCCAGCGGCGGCCCTTGAGGTCGAGCGAGATCTCGTAGATCTCGCGGGCGCCGGCGTCCTTGAGGACGGTGTCGATGAAGACCGGCTCGGCCGGCGGGTCCTTGAAGTCGAGGGTGACCTCGCGGCGCATCATCGTCGGGTAGCCGCTGGGGTCGAAGACCTGGAGGCGGAGCGCGAGGTGGACGACCGCGCCCGAGAGGTCGAGGGTGACCCGGTCGCCCTCCTCGGTGCCGACGTAGAGCGGGTTGTCGTCGGCGCTCCGCTGGTCGTCGGCGACCAGCTTGGGCCGGAAGATCTCGTCGGCCCGGTAGGTCCGGCTGGCGGTCGCGATCTCGGTGATCTCGAGCTCGTTCGGGCGGTCGCGGAAGGGGATCGTCAGGTTCGGGCCGAGGACGATCCGGTCGGGGCGGTCGTCGTCGCGGGCGCCGGCGAACTCGTCCTTCGAGAGGTTCTGCCGCCGGCCGCTGCGGGGGTCGATCATCCGGGTGTCGAGCTCGGAGAGCGAGAGGAGGATCTCGTTGAGGAGGTCGCGGGTGTAGTGGGCGGTCGAGCCGGCGGCCGAGTCGTACTCGACGACCCCCTCGTCGCCCTCGGGGATCACGACCCCGTGCGACTCGAGGTTCGCCTTGTCGTTGCAGTGCCCGCCCCAGCTCACCCAGTCGATCCGCGCCTTGTCGACGTAGCCGTCGCCGTTCCAGTCGAAGCGGAAGTTCTTGCGGAGGTGCTCGCCCGAGGCCGCGCGGCGGAAGGTGAGGGCGGCGTCGGCCGCCAGCGGGGTCCGCCGGAGGGTGGCGAGCGCGTCGTCGCCGACGACCTCGTCGGAGCCGTCGAAGTAGTGCTTGCCCTCGAGCGCGTCGAAGTAGACCGGCCGCCGCGCGCCGTCGCCGTCGCCCGCGACGCTGAGGAGCTCGTAGGCCGGGACCAGCGAATTGAGGCTCGCCGCGGTCTCCGAGACCCGCTGTCGGCTGGCGACGTCGATCAAGCAGAGGCCGATCGAGATCTCGGCGTTGACCTCGAACATCCGGTCGCTGTTGTAGACGTACTTGTCGCGGAAGATCGCGTCGAGCTCGGCCTGGAGCTGGGCGCGCTCGCGGGCGAGGGCGGCCCGCTGGTCGTCGCTCAGGAGGCGCTCGTCGACCTTGGCGAGCTCGGCGAGGCGGAGCTCCCAGGCGTGGATGAAGGCGGCGTCGTGGCCGAAGGAGCCGTAGCCCTTGATCTCGAATTCGTCGAATTCGAGCTCGCGGCTGTAGAGGTCGAAGATCGCGGTGTGGACCGCGTAGAGCGCCTGATCGCGGGCCGGGCCGGCGCTGTAGAGCGCGTTCGCGGCGGCCGTCGCCTCCTCGGTGAGGGCGGCGATCCGCTGGCCGACGACGGCGTTGTACTGGAAGCGGGTGTGGAGCCCGGCGATCGAGCCGGCGGCCGGGCGGAGGTGGTCCTGGTTGGCGGCGATCACCGCGGCGAGGCGGGCCGCGAAGGCGGCGGGGTCGCCCGCGAGCGCCGGGTCGGCGGCGATGAGGCCGCTCCGCGGCGAGGGGTCGGCGACCGGCGAGGGCTCGGCCCGGAGGTGGGGGGTCGCGCCGCCGCCGAGCGCGTCGGCGTCGAAGAAGCGGATCGTCGAGACCCCGTTGTCGATCGCCTGGACCTTCGCGGCGTCGTCGATCGCCTCGCCGCCGAGGTCTCCCTCGTCGAGGCGGAGCTTGCGGAAGGCCTCCAGGGCTGCGGGATCGATTGTCGGCATCGGCGTCGGCTCCTCGGCCCCGCAGTCAATCACCCTTTGCGGGCGAGGGCCAGGGTCGCGGCCGCGCAAGATCCGCGAGCGCGCGCCCTGGCGCTCGCCCGCGGGCGCTGGCGATCACCGACGAGCAGGCCCGCGCTCGTCCGCTCGCTCGCCCTACCCGCAGGCGATCCGCCAGGGGCCCAGGCTCCACTCCTTGATCAGCGTCGAGAAGCCGAGGGCGAGCGCGCCCGGGCAGACCGCGTCGGCGAGCGCCGGGCCGTCGGCGATGTCGTCGACGTACTCGACGTGGAAGACCGCCTTGCCCTGGTCGATGAAGGGGCTCAGGAGATCGCACTCGTCGTAGGCGGCGCACTCCTCGTCGAGCGCCCAGTCGAAGGCCGGCGAGAGCTCGGGGATCTGCTCGAGGTCGTTCTTGAGGCCGACCGAGAGCCCGCGCGCGTGGGCCTCGCTCGCCAGCCAGAGGTTGAACTCGAGCTGGTCGTCGGCGCTGAGCGGGAAGCCGGTGGCGTTGAGGAAGCCGTCGACGTTGTCGGGCTCGACGCCGTCGCAGCCGCGGCTCTGCGCGAGGTCCATGCGCGCGGCCTGGACCGCCCGGACGCCGGGGTCGCGGATGTCGAGCCAGCGCTCGCCCGGCCAGCCGTCGAGGGGATCGCCGAGCGCCGCCATCGGGAAGTCGCCGGCGTCCGGGCGCCACTCCTCGTAGGAGCCGGCGCTGAAGTAGCAGATCACCGCCCGGCCGGCGCCCTTGAGCGTCGCCAGCTCGGCGTCGGTGAGCTCGAAGAGGTCGACGTCGTACATCGCCACGTCGAAGGAGGTGTCGATCGCCTCGCCGTCGATCTGCCACTGCCACGAGGTGCCGGGGGGCGGGCACCAGAGGCCCGGGGCGGGATCGTCCGAGCCGCAGGCGCCCTGGCCGGGCGGCGAGGTGTCGCTCTCGCTCTCGCTCCCGCCCGTCCCCTGGGTCGTGGTCGTGGTCACGCCGCCGGTCGTGTCCGCGCCGCTGGTCGCGGACGACGCGTCGCCGCTCGAGGCTGTCCCCCCGTCACCTGTCGTCGTCGGCCCCCCGCTCGCGTCGCCGCTGCCGCCGCCGGAGGTCGAGGCTGAGGTGCCGCTGGCGCTCGCCGAGGTGGCGCCAGCGCTGCTCTCTCCGGCCCCGGAGTCCCCGCAGGCGGGGAGGAGCGCGGCCACGACGAGGGAGATGGAGGTGCGATGCAGGCTTCGCATCCTGCGATCGTAGAGACCCGGAAGGTGGCCGTCGATTGCTGTTTTTCCGGCTGCGCGGCGGCCTTCATCGCGTATCATCCGCAGCCGACCACCACGGAAGACCTGGAGTATCGAATGCGCCCCTTGATCGCCGCCGCCGCCATCCTCATCGCCGCCGTCGCCTCGCAAGCCTGTGGCGAGTCGGACGCTGACAAGATCCTCGCCCTCTCTGGCAACTCGGCCAACGGCGGGACCGTCTACACCGCCCAGTGCGCCGTCTGCCACATGGCCGACGGGACCGGCAACGCCGACGCCAACTACCCCTCGCTGGTCGAGCACGCGATGCACGAGAGCGACATGGACATCGTCGAGGTGATCCTCGAGGGCGAGGGCGCGATGCCCGAGTTCCGCTCGAAGCTCAGCGACCAGGAGATCGCCGATCTCCTCGCTTACATCCGCGCGACCTTCGGCTAGCGCCGGGCCGCCTGGGCGGAGCTGCACCGAGACCTCACGGGGGCGCGCGTCGCCGCCGTGGGGTCTCGTCGTCGTCGGAGCATGTAGCCTGTCTTTGTGGTCATGTTGTCCACTTCGGGAACATCCTGCGGTGGGCGCTGTCTCTCTCGGATCGTGCCGCCGCTCCGCGCCCCCGCGCTCGTCCTCGCGCTCGCCCTGCTCCTCGAGCCCGGGCTGGCGCGCGCCTGCTCCTGCATGATCCTCGATCATCCGACCCTGGAGGGCTGCCAGGGGGCGCGTCGGGTCTTCGCCGGGCGGGTGGGCGAGTACGCGTGGCCGACGGCGCTCCGGGCGAGTGCGGATCGCTCGGTGGAGATCAACCTCGACGTCGACGCGGTCTGGCGCGGCGAGGTCCCGACGCGCCTCGTGGTCGAGACCGATCCCCTCGGCGGTCCGGGCTCGTGCACGATCTATCCGTCACCGGGGGAGCGATTCGTCGTCTGTGACGGCCGGGAGGGGGCCGCCGAGCCGGCGCTCGGGTTCTGCCACGGGCCGGCCTTCGGCGAGGAGGCCGAGGCGTTGATCGCCTCCCTCGGCCCGGCCGTCGCTCCGACCGCGCCGATGGCGGCGCGCGTGCCCTGGTGGCGGGATCGGGAGCGCCTCGCGGAGTCGTCCCTCGGGCTCTCGCTCGTCGGGGTCCCCTTCATCGCCGCGCTCCTCGGCGCCGGTGCGGGCGCGCTCCTCCCCCGTCGGCAGGGCGCGGGCGGCGAGCGTCCGTCGCGGCGGGGGATCGTCGCGCTGCTGATCGCCGCGCCGATCTTGATGATCGTCGCGCGGCTGGTGCTCCATCGCTTGCTCCCGCCGGAGAACCTCCTCTTCACGTGCGTGACGCTCGGTCCGTCGGCGCTCGCGGGGCTCTTCGGGGTGATCTTCGCCTTCCGCATGCAACGTCGGCGGCGCGGGCCTTGGAGTCTCGTGATCGCCTTCGTCGGTGTCGGCGTCGCGCTCGCGGCCGGCTACACGCGCCTGCACGCGCCAGTACAGGCGGCCGACGCCTTCGCTTGCTCGGAGGCGCGGGCGCGCGAGTACGTGCGGGCCTACCCGTTCGGCCGCGGCGACGCCGAGCGCGAGGCCTGGGCGAGAGGCGCCCCGGCGTCCTGCGCCGACTGGGGGCTGGGGCGGATGGAGGTGCCGGGGAGCTCTCCGGTCGTCGGCTTCGCCGACGGCAGCGGCGGATACCTTTGGGTGCGCGGCGGGGAATTCCCGTCGCAGACCTACCTCTGGGAGCTGCCCTAGGGCGGCGTTCTCGCGGCCCTCTGCGCGCGCCTGGATCGTGAGCTGCGGCCGTCGTCGCGGAGGCGGTCCGTGCTCCGGACGTGGCCCGCCCGGTTGGCTCTCCCTCGGGCCGATCGCCGTCGGCGGGGATCGTCAGCAATCGGGCGAAGCACGCGAGATTCAAGGCTTTTCAGATCGTCGCCACGCTCCTTGCACATGCAAGGCGAGCGCGGGCCTGGGCCCGCGAGAAAGACGAACGACAAGATCATGAAGAAGCTGATTCAGACCCTCCTCGGCGCCGCCGCCCTCGCGTCGGCGCTCACCTTCGCCACCCCGGCGTCGGCCGCCCCGGAGCTCTCCGGGCGGATCAACATCAACACCGCGACCGAGGCCGAGCTCGATCTCCTGCCCGGCGTCGGCCCCTCGATCGCCCACAAGGTGATCACCTACCGCGAGAGCAAGCCCTTCGGCGACATCACCCACCTCCTGCGGATCAAGGGGATCGGTCGCAAGACCTTCGCCAAGCTCAAGCCCTTCCTCTCGATCGACGGCGCGACCACCCTCCACGTCGTCGACGGCGACGGCGGCGGCGGGGCGGACGACGCGAAGGCGGGCGGCGACGCCGACTAGAGCGCCGAGGCCGAGCGGCCGCGGCCTGCGTTTGCACGCGGGGCGCGGCCGCAGATCGACCCCTGGGAGGGGCGAGCGCCGGCCGCGGAGGGTGGGTCCGATCGTCAGCGGTGATCCGGGCTGCGCGAACGAGGCGCAGGCGCAGCCCGGGCCCGATCTTCGATCGGCCCCACCCTCCGCGGCCGGCGCTCGCCCCTCCAGGGAAAAGCCGCTAAGGTTCCGCCCGCGTGCGCTCCTCTGCCCTGCCAACCCGCGTCCTGGCCGCGTTCCTGGTCGGCGCCAGCCTCGGCGGGTGCCGGGGCGCGGCGACCCGCCCGCCCTACTCGATCGGCGCCGCGCCGGCCCCCGATCTCCTCCTCGCCGCGGCCAGCCCCGCGCTCGACGGGATCCGGGTCTCGGCGGCGAAGATCCGCCTCGGCCGCGGGATCGCCGGCAACCTGATGATGATCGCCCAGCGCCCCGATCGCTTCTCCGGGCAGATCCAGATCTCGGGGAAGGAGCTGGTCTCGCTCGCCTTCCACGAGGAGGGCTACGCGCTCCGCTACGTCGCCGGCGAGGGGCTGCCGGCGGGCTTCTACAGCGGCCCGCCCTCGGAGTGTGCGATCGCCGAGCTCCTCGGCGTGCCGATGGCCCCGCGCGAGCTCATCGCCCTGATCCTCGGCGGCGCCCCCCTCCTGCCGGGCAAGGCCGAGGTGATCGATCAGGGCTGGGATCGCCGCGAGGGCCACGAGATCCTCCGCCTCCGCAGCGGCGAGCTCGAGGAGGAGCTGCGCTTCGCCTGGCTCGGCGATCGCTGGTGGCCGGTCGGCGCGTCGCTCTACCGCCGCCGCGGCGCCGAGCTCCTGTGGATCTGGACGGTCCTCCACGAGGACCCGCGCGCCGTCGACGGCGCCACCCTGCCGAGCAAGACGGTGATCACCCGCCCGGACGGCCGCCGCAAGCAGAAGGTGACGATCACCTACAAGGCCCAGGAGCCCAACCCCGCGGTCCTCGCCGCCGCCGATGACTCTGGCGGTGACGACACCGGCTGGGAGGACGACGGCGGCTGGGAGGGCGAGGGCGAGGGCAATGGCGACGGCGGCTGGGAGAGCGGCGGCGAGGGCCCCGGGGACGGCGGTGGCGGCTGGGAGAGCGGCGGCGAGGGTGGTGAAGGCGCGGCCGCGGGAGCAGGCGGCGCGGGCGAAGGCGCCACGCCGGCGAGCGAGCCCGCGCCCAAGCCCGCGAGCAAGCCCGCGAGCAAGCCCGCGAAGCCGACGAAGCCGGCGATCCCCTCGCTCTTCACGCTGACCGGCGACGGCCTCCCGGATCGCGGCAACCTCTGCCGCTATCACAGGCACTCGTGACATCTAGCCCGCTCCTCTTCCACGGCGCCACCTTCGACCTCGTCGGTCAAAGGCCGCTCCTCTCGCCCGCGCTGGCGGCGGAGATCGAGCGCGTCGAGGCGCGGCTCGGCTGGCAGCTGCCGGCCTCGGTCCGCGAGTGGTACTCGATCGTCGGGATCGACGAATTCCGCGAGGAGTTCAGCACCCCCAACTTCCAGGTCGCGCTCGCGCGGCTCGGCGTCGATGACGACGATGACGAGCTCCTCGCCGAGCGACCGGAGCTCGTGCGCTTCATGGACGAGAACCAGGGCGTCGGCGCCTGGGCCTTCGACCGCGCGAGCGGCGCGGATCCCCGGGTCTTCGCGCAGTCGGACGGCGGCGAGCCCTGGGACGACTCCGGCCTCCGCTTCGCGGAGTTTCAGTTTGAGCACACGGTCGAGTACCTCACCTACTTCGACTGGACCTTCCAGCGCCGCCTCGAGGGCCCTCGCCCGCTGATCGAGCGGGCCCTCGCGGTCCTCGACGCCGATCTCCGGCGGATCTCGTTCCCTGAGTCGCCCGTGCTCGTCCGCATGCTCGCGCCGACCGGCTCGGCCGCCGACTACCTCGACCTCCGACCGATCGGCGACGGCGCGATGGCGCGTCTGCGGGTCCTCAGCGAAGACGACGCCCGTGGCGTCGCCCTCCTCCGACAGGTCGAGGCCGCGCTCGCCCGCTGAGCCGCGGCGCTAGCCCTTGTTGCTCGCCCCGAAGGTCGCGGTGCAGTCGACGGTCCAGGTGCCGTCTGGCCCATCGGGCAGGCGGCAGTAGGAGGTGACCGCCTCCTGATCGCCGTAGGTGGCCGCGTCGACCTCGACGAGGTCCGCGTCGAAGAGGCGGACGGAGTCGCCCGCGGCCGCGAGGCCGAAGGGGTGCTCGTCCGGGTTGGTCCCCTTGTTGACCACCAGGAAGCCGCCCGCCGGGATCACCGTGCCGCCCGGGAAGACCAACTCCTCGGCGTCGGCGTCGGGATCGTAGGGGTCGCTGGTGTCGTCGGTGAGGAGCCAGCCGGAGATGTCGACCTCGGCGTCGCCGGCGTTGTGGATCTCGATCGGATCGACGTCGCTCGACGAGATCTCGTTGAGCACGACGACGATCTCCTGGGTCTTGGTGCAGCCGCTGGTGTCGAAGGCGCAGGCGTCCGAGCAGGCCAGGGCGCCGCCGTCGAAGTCGCCGACGTCCGCGCAGGTCTTGTCGTCGAGCGCGTCGCCGTCGCACTCCTCGCCGGGATCGATGGTCCCGTCGCCGCAGGTCTCGCCCCCCTCGGCCTTGTTGGCCTCCCCCGGGGTCTGGAGGCAGCCCTGCCAGTTCTCGTCGCCGTCGGCGATCCGGCAGTAGGAGACCTCGGCGAGCGCGCCGTTGAAGGTGATCGCGTCGGCGATCACCCCGCGGCCGTCGGCCAGCGAGATCGTCTCGTCGTTCGACGACGAGATCCCGAAGGGGAAGTCGCCGCTCATCGCCACGTCGTCGTACTCGAGGAGGACCATCCACGCGCCGGCGGCGAGCTTGGTCCCGGGCGGGAAGGTGTAGGTCTTGTCGGCCGCGAACTCGGGGTCGTCGGAGAGGAGCCAGCCGCTGAGGTCGGCCTCGGACCCGCCGGCGTTGTAGAGCTCGATCACGTCGCCCATCGCCGCGTAGGGCCCCTCGCTCGCGCCCTTCGAGAGGAGCTCGTTGAGCACGACGATCGGCGCGTTCTCGTCGACCTCGCACCCCGAGGCGTCGAAGGCCGCGCAGCCGGCCGCGCAGCCGAGCTCGCCGCCGACGTAGGGATCGCCGAGGCCGGCGCAGGTCTGGCCGCCGAGCGCCGCGCCGTCGCAGACCTCGCCGGGGTCGAGCACCCCGTCGCCGCAGGCGCCCCCGCCCTCGGTGTCCGTCCCCGCGCTCCCGCCCCCGGTGTCGGTGCCGGTGCCGGTGCTGCCGCTGGTCGTGTCGCCGTCGCTCGCCGAGGCCGGCCCGGCGCTGACGGTCGCGCTCGCGGAGTTGGAGGTCCCCTCGCCGGCCATCGAGCAGGCGATCGGCGCGAGGGCGACGAGGAGGGTCAGGGTCGTCGCGTTCTTGATCATGGTCATCTTCGATCCTGTCTTCATGTCTATGTCGGAAGGGACATGGCCCCTAGATCGCCCGGAAGAGGCCCTGGGCCTCGAGCTGGAGGAGGAAGCGGTGGGCGTCGGCGGCCTGCGGCGCCCCGGGGATCGGCCCCGCGCTCGCGCCGAAGCCCTCGTGCTGGTAGGTCGCGTAGAGGCGGACCCGCCGGCGCCGACGCCAGGCGTAGCCGAAGACGTCGGTGAAGGCGCCGGCGGTGACGATGTCGACCGACGAGTCGGCGACCCGGAGGTCCTGGCGGACGTGGTCGTACTTGGCGAGGAGGCCGATGTAGGGCTGCCAGGCGTAGGCCGAGACCCAGCCGCCGATGCTGCGGCTCACCCGGTCGCCCTGCTCGCGGACGCCGAAGGCCTGGACGAGCTCGGCGCCGGCGAAGGCCCAGGGCGAGGCGAAGGTGAGGGCGCCGGCGGCCCGGTGGGCCCGGGCCGCGCCGACCCCCCACGAGCCGTCGCGGTAGGCCCCGTGGAGCGCGAGGGTGATCGGCCCCTTGGCGTGGCGCCGCCGCAGCGGCCGGACGGTCAGGATCGCCGTCGTGTTCTTGCCGCGGTTGAGCTCCTCCTGCGCCCGCCCCTCGCCGTTGGTGAGCTGGAGGTCGAGGTCGACGAGGCCCTCGAGCACGCTCGCGGTGATCGACGCGCCGAGGTCGGCGCGCTCGAAGAGGAGGTTGCGATCGGAGGGGAGGAGGTCGATCCCGCGGGTGTCGTAGCCCTTCTCGAGCTGCTCGATCCAGCGCTCGGGGATCAGCCCGCCGCGGACGCCGATGCTCACCAGACCGGACCCGAAGCGGGTCGCGACGTGGCCGTAGGCCTGGGCGAGCCGGATCACCAGGGAGTCGCCGTCGATGCCGATCAGGCTCTGGGGCCCGGCCGAGCGGATCGCCTCGATCCGCAGGGTCGCGCCGGCGTCGAGCCACTTGCTCGGGCGGTACCAGAGGTTGGTGCCGAGCTCCGAGCGGTCGAGCGCGAACTCGCCGAAGCGCTGGCCGGCGATCGAGCGGAGGCGGTAGCCGGCGAAGAGCTCGGCGTCGAGGGTGACGCAGAGGTCCTGCGGCCGGCCCATGTTGCAGATCGGCGCGACCGGCCAGGTGTTGCGGAGGAAGAGGTCCCGCTTGAAATTGAAGGTGTGGCGCTCCTCGGCCCAGTGCTGGCGCGAGTAGCCGGCGCTGATCGGGGACTGGTCGGCCTGGGCCGCGGGGACGCGCGGCTCGGTGTCCTCGTCGTTCGAGGCTCCGGCGGTCGCCTCCACCGCTCCGCCCGCGTCGGCCGGCGCCGTCGCGTCGCTCGCGGCAGCGACGTCGCCCGCGGCAGCGACGTCGCTCGTCTCCGCGACTTTATCCTGACCCGCGTCTTGGCCCTCGACCTCCGCGTCGCTCGCCGCGGCCTCGGGCTCGCTCGGCGCGCTCGCAGGCGGCGGCGCAGGCGGCGGCGCGAGGAGGAGCGCGATCGCGGCGAGCGTGGGCGCGGCGACGGTCATCGGCGGAGGTATCCGAGGCTCGGGCCGTAGCCCTCGAGGAGCGCGCCGAAGCGGTCGGCGTCGCCGAGCACCACCGGCGCGTAGTCGGCGACGAAGTCGACGGTCTCGCGGACCAGCGCGTCGCCGCGCTCGCCGATCGCCGCGGCGATCGCCGGCAGGCTCGGCTCCCCGCCGCGTCGCCGGCCGCGGGCGTGGGCGCGGGCGAGGAGGCGGCCGGCCGTCGCCGCGAGCTCGCGGTAGTCGTCGGCGTCCCACTTGCCCTCGGCGCTCTTCTCGGCGATCCGATCGACGCCGAGCCCCCGCTGGTACTTGGTCCGATCGCGGACCCGCATGGTGATCCCGCCGGCGTTCGCATGCCCGAGGAGGGGATCGAGGTCGAGCGCGCCCTGGAGCATCCGCTGCATCGCCACCACCCGCTCGCCGTTGTCGGCGTAGGGGCGCCCGCCGGCGGCCTGCTCGAGGTCGGGGACGATCACCGGGTCGAAGACCTGCTTGAGCTCGAGGAGCACGTCGTCGTCGATCGCCGCGCTCGGCCCCTCGACCAGGACGTAGTAGCGGCGCACCGGGTAGGAGGCGACGCCGGCCCCGAGGCGCCGACCGATCCCCTTGACCGCGAGGAAGCCCGCCGGCAGCGGCGCGCCGGCGAGGGTCGCCGGGTAGCTCGCGAGGACCTGGTCGATGAGCCAGCCGTCGTCGTCGCCGATCGGCGTGACCTCGTCGCTGGCGACCGCGAGCTCGAAGGGGCCGGCCGACCAGGCGAGCGCCGGCTCGATCTCGCCGATCCGGAGCTCACGGCGGCCGCCCTCGATCGCGGTGTAGTCGCTGAGCTCCTCGCGGGCCCCGCCCTTCTCCGCCGCCTTCTCGATCAGGTCGTCGAGGATCGCCCCGTGGGGCCCGTCGGCGGCCCGCAGCGCCGGGATCGTCCCGCCCGCCTGGGCCAGCGCGGCGAGCTCGTCGACGTAGCCGCGGGCGAGCGCCTCGGGGGCGTCCTGGACCGCGTCGGCGAAGCCCGGGCTCACCTCGTCGATCGCCGCCGCGGCGATCGCCACGCTCAGCGCCAGGCGCCGGAGATCGAGGTGGAAGGGGCCGTAGGTCGTCGCGTCGTAGTCGTTGAAGTCGACGACGAGCGCGTCGTCGCTCGCCCGCCGGAAGGTGCCGATGTTCTCGAGGTGCGGGTCGCCGATCAGGGCGACGTCAGCGGCGTCGGCGGTGACGAAGGCGGTCGGGCGGTAGGCGGCGCCGCCGGCCTCGGCGCTGTCGCGGGCGAAGCAGCCGACCGTCCCGCGGAAGAACGCGTAGCGGTCGAGGTCCATCTTCGCCAGCTTGCCGGCGGCGAGCTCGGGGTCGGCCTCGAGGAAGATCTGGTTGTCGAGGACGATCGTCGTGTGCAGCCACTGCGAGCGCGCGTCGCCGGGATCACAGGCGAGGCCGACGAGGGCCGTCAGGAGCAGGGACCGGGCGAGGCGCGGCCGCAGGGCGTGCGGCGAGGGCACCGCGGCATCATGCGGGCGAAACGTTACAGCAGTGTGAAATCGCGCCCAACCTTCGGTGACGATCGCCGCAAATCGGCGTTCTCAGCCCGGTGCGATCCTCGCGACGCACCACTCGATGCGCGGCGGGGTGGCTCAGAAGCGAAGCGTCAGGCTCGGCGTCAGGGTCCCAAACGCGGTCCTGCCGACGCCGAAATTCAGCCGCGCCTGGTGGGTCTCCTTCCACTCGCGCCAGCGGCTGAAGCGGGCCGCGCCGACCCCGAGGAGCGGCACGCCGACGCCGAGGCCGATGATCCCGAAGGCCAGGATCGTGCCGCCGACGACCGCCCCGAGGGTCTCGACGACCTGATCGTCGAGGTTCATCTCGGCCCGCCGCGAGGCGACGATGATCCAGGTCCCCCAGAAGGTCATCGGCAGGGCGTAGACGCCGGTGATCACCGCGCCGGTGATCATCATCCCGAGCCCCTTGCTCGGCTCGGGCTCGTAGGGCGCGGGGGCGGGGCCCTCGGGGACCGGCGCCGGCCCGGCCTCCTCGACCTCCTCGACCTCCTCGATCTCCTGGGCCGGCTCCTCGCCCTCGATCGCCTCGCCCGCGCCCGCGCCCGCGCCCTCGTCGTCGGGCATCAGCGTCATCACCGTCCGCAGGCGCTGCCCGAGCGGACCGGCCGCGGCGTCGGCGATCGGCGCGAGGGTGAGGCCGGCGCTCAGCGTCACCAGGAGCGAGGCGTCGAGGAGTCGGGCGCGTCGGATCATGGCGCCGATCCTCCGCCCTCGCGGACCTCGGCACAAGGCGTATCTTCGCCCGCGGGGCGGCTCTCGGGGCGCTGGGGCGCCGCTCAGGCCCGGTAGGGATCGTGCGGTGAGACGCCGAGGCGGCCCTCGAGGCGCTCGAGCTCATGGAGCACGGCCTCGACCGCGCCCCGGGCTGAGCGCACGCTCGGGACGTCGAAGGGATCGAGGGGCCGCGCCCGCTTGGCGACGCTCACCGAGGGGCCGAGGCGGACCACCGCCGCCCGGAAGCGATCGACCTCGCAGCCGACCGACTCGAGGCGGAGGCGATCGCTCTCGTCGAGCGCGTCGAGCGAGCGCATGCACTGCAGCGTCGCCGACCAGGCGGTGAGGATCGCCACCCGGTAGCGGCCGTCGCGGACGCAGCCGAGGGGGACGTCGGGATCGGTGATCAGCACCGTCGAGATCGAGCGGAGCGCGTCGACCAATGAGGTGCGGGTGCCGTGGCTGAGCTCGACCAGGCGCTGGAGCCCCTGCGGGAGGTGGGCCGGGAGCGCGAGCGGCCCCGGCGGCCCCGGCAGCTCGCGCCGCAGGAGGAGATAGCGGAGCTGACCGCGGAGCCAGAGGGTGGTCCGCACCCCGCCGTAGAGCACGAGGAAGATGAAGACGATCCACGACATCGCCGCGCGCCCAGAGAGTATGGCCCAAAGCCGCGGTGCCGCGGAGGCCCGCGTCCGATGGCCGCGGCGCCGAGCGCCCGTCGGCGAGTGCCCGTCGGCGCGCACACCGGGTATAGTCGCGGCCGATGGCCCTGCAGAACGACTCCTTCCTCCAGGCCTGCCGCGGCCTGCGACCCTCGCGCACGCCGGTGTGGATGATGCGCCAGGCCGGCCGCTACCTCCCGGAGTACCGGGAGGTCCGCTCGAAGGTGTCCTTCACCGAGCTCTGCCGCACCCCCGAGCTCTGCGCCGAGGTCACCCTCCAGCCGATCGACATCCTCGGCGTCGACGCCGCGATCCTCTTCTCGGACATCCTCGTGGTCCTCGACGCGCTCGGGGTCGAGGTGATCTTCGATCCCGCCCCGCGGATCGAGGCGCCGGTGCGGACGGTCGCCGACGTCGACCGGATCCGCTGGGGCGATCCCCGCGAGGAGGTCGCCTACGTCTACGCGGCGGTCCGCGCCTGCAAGGCCGCGCTCGCCGACCGGGTGCCGCTCATCGGCTTCTGCGGCGCCCCCTTCACCACGCTCTCGTACCTCGTCGAGGGCAAGGGGAGCCGCGACTTCGAGCACATCAAGGGCCTCTGCTTCCGCGAGCCCGGGGTCTTCCACGGGCTCATGGAGCGGATGACCGATCTCTTGATCGTCTACCTCAAGGCCCAGGTCGAGGCCGGCGCCGACGCCCTCCAGATCTTCGACTCGTGGGCGGGCGCGCTCGCCCCCGACGACTACCGCGAGCACGTCCTCCCCCACCTCCACCGCCTGGTGGTCGAGGTCCAGGGCGCCAGCGTCCCGGTGATCTGCTTCGCCCGCGGCAACGCCAACCTCCTCGCCGAGGTAGCGACGATCCCCGCCGACGTGATCGGCATCGACTGGAGCATCACCCTCGCCGACGCGATCTCCGTCGTCGGCCCGGAGCGGGTGGTCCAGGGCAACCTCGACCCGATGGTGCTCCTCGCCGACGCCGCGCTGATCGAGCGCAAGGCGCGGGCGATCGTCGAGGCGGGGAAGGGGGCGCGCGCCCACATCTTCAACCTCGGCCACGGGATCTCGCGCCACACCGATCCCGGCCTCGCTCGCCACCTCATCGAGGTCGTCCACAGCGCATGAGCGAGCGTCGTTCATCGGCGCTCTGCGCCGCCCTGGTCGCCCTGGTCGCCCTCGGCTGCCCGGCCCGCGAGCCCCCGAAGCCGCCCGACGAGCCGGGCCCGGGGCCGGACGCGGCGGTCGTCGAGGCGCTCCCCGATCCCGAGCACGAGCCGACCAACCGCCAAGAGGGGGAGGAGCTGGTCCTGACGATCCCGCGGGTCGACGGCGACGGCCTCGATCTCCGCGAGCTCCGGGGGAAGGTGGTGGTGATCGAGCTGAGCGCGACCTGGGCCCCGGGCTGGGCCGAACGCTACCGCTTTTATGACGACCTCCTGCGGACCCACGGCGGCGATCGCCTGGCCGTGGTCCTGGTGGCGATGGACGGCGAGCGCGAGGCGCTCACGCCCGAGCCCGCGCTGCGCGGACCCGGCTTCGAGCTCGCCTGGGATCCCCAGGGGGCGGTCGCCGCCCAGCTCCAGGCGGCCGCCGTGCCGACGGTGATCGTCCTCGACGGGGGCGGCCGGATCGCCGCGGTGATCGCCACGGAGGTGACTCCGCAGGCGATCGCCGATGCGCTATCCTCCGCCCTCGCCGCCCGCTGAGCCCGTCCGCTCGCGCACCCGACCGCCATGCTCGACGTCTTCTTTGAGCTCCTCGAGCACTCGAGCTTCAAGGCCGCCCTCGCCCTGGGCGGCTCGATCCTCCTCGCCTTCGTCCTTCGCCGCATCGTCGTGAAGGTGCTGGCGAAGCTCGCCGGGCGGACCGCGACCACCCTCGACGATCTGGTGGTCCAGGCGCTCGAGCGGCCGATCTTCTACAGCATCCTCCTCGCCGGGGTCGACTACGCCTTCGACATCCTCGAGCTCGCCGACAAGGCCTCGCGGATCACCACCGCGGCGCTCAAGTCGGTGGCGATCTTGGTCTGGACCGGCGCGCTCATCCGGATCGGCTCGGCGATCCTCCAGACGATGAGCTACCACGCCCGGCCGACGTCGATCGTCCAGGCGCGCACGCTCCCCTTCTTCGACATCCTCCTCAAGCTGGTCCTCTTCGGCTCGTCGGTGTACCTGGCGATGCTCGCCTGGCACGTCGACATCACCGCCTGGCTGGCGTCCGCGGGGATCGTCGGCATCGCCGTCGGCTTCGCGGCCAAGGACTCGCTCGCCAACTTCTTCGCCGGCATCTTCATCATCGCCGACGCCCCCTACAAGCTCGGCGACTTCATCCAGTTCGAGGACGGCACCCGCGGCCGGGTCACCCACATCGGCATCCGCTCGACCCGCCTCCTCACCCGCGACGACATCGAGATCAACATCCCGAACTCGATCATCGGCAACGCGAAGATCGTCAACGAGACCGGCGGCCCCTACACCAAGGAGCGGATCTCGGTGCCGGTCTCGGTCGCCTACGGCTCCGACGTCGACCGGGTCCGCGAGGTCCTCCTGACCACCCCGGCGGGGGTCCGCCACGTCGCCGCCGATCCGCCGCCGATCGTCTTCTTCCAGGCCTTCGGCGCCTCGGGGCTCGAGTTCGAGGTGCTGATGTGGATCGACGACCCGGCGCTCAAGGAGATCGTCGTCTCCGAGATCAACTTCAAGATCTACAAGGCGCTCGCCGAGGCGAAGATCGAGATCCCCTACTCGAAGCACGACGTCTTCATCAAGGCCTTCCCCGGGATCCCGACGGGCCAGAGCGCCGCGCCGACGGGGCAGGGCGCCCCTCCGCGGCCGCCGACGGCGACCCCGAGCCCCTCGCCGCTCGCCGGCCTCCTGCCGCCGCGGGGCTGACGCGGCGCGCGGACGCGCGCGAGGTCACGGGCGGCGCGCGAAAACGCCCGGTCCTTGCCGCTATCCTCCGCCCCGCGATGCGGTCCACCAAGCGTTCCTCTCGAGCCCTGACGATCTCGACCCTCGGCCCCGGCGCGCTCGCGCTCCTCGCCGCGCTCGCGCCCGCGCGGGCCGGCGCCGACGAGCCGATCGAGCTCCGCGACACCTGGTCCGGCAACGTCGACTTCGTGATCACCGGCGCCACGCTGGCCGCCGACACCAACAACGACAAGAAGGTCGACGCCCTCGCGCAGCCGGGGGAGGTGACGATCGGCGCGCTCCCGCCCGGGGCGATCCTCAAGTCGGCCCGCCTCTACTGGGCGGCCTCGCAGGCGCCGTCGATGTGCCAGGACCCGGCCAAGCTCGACAAGGAGGTCTCCTTCAAGGCGCCGGGCGCCGCCGCCGAGCTCGTCGACGCCGACGGCTGCTACTGCTCGGTCGGCGCCGCGAGCTACGACATGCAGCTCTGCTACGCCGAGGTCAGCGAGTGGATCGACGGGCCGAGCGGGACCTACGAGGTCGGCGACCTCGACGCGCTGGTGATGGACGGCGACACCCACAACGCCTCCTTCGCGCTCCTCCTGATCTACGAGGCCGACGGCGTCGGGCCCCGGCGGATCGGCCTCTACGACGGCCTCTGGACCATGGTCGAGAGCGGCAACGCGATGACCACGGTCTCCCTCGGCGGCCTCGACGTCGACGCGCCGCCGCAGGGCGACCTCGCCTGGTACGTCCTCGAGGGCGACGTCGGCGGCAACATGGACGAGTTCGTCGAGGTCAGCGGCAAGCCCGGGGCCAAGACCCACACGCCGACCGACGCGATCAACCCGGCGAACAACCCCTTCAACCAGACGATCAACACGACGATGCCGCCGCAGACCGGGACGATCGGCGTCGACATCGACCGCTTCTCGATCTCGCCGGCGCTCACGGCCGGTGACACGAGCGTCGACATGACCTACAGCGCCGACCTCGACAAGTACTGGATCGCGGTCAACCTGATCGGCGTCGACGTCTTCGAGCCCGCGCTCTTCCCGGGCTCGGGGAAGAGCTGGGAGCTGACGGCCGACGCCGACATGAACGGCGCGCCGACGGCAGGCGACACCGTCACCTACACGATCCACCTCGAGAACCCGGGGAACGCCGACGCGCTCCTGACGATCAGCGACCCGATCCCGGCCGAGGCCGCCTCGTGGGAGGCCGGTCAGCTCTGCGGCGGCGCGCTCGTCGACAAGGCCGACGCCTTCGAGGTCGAGGGGATCGCCCTCAAGGTCGACGCGAGCTGCGATCTCACCTTCGACGTGGTGATCGGCGAGGTCGCCGATCAGACGATCATGGAGAACACCGCCCACGCCGACCTCGGCAACGGCATCGACAACAAGCTGGTCGCCGCCGACGCCGAGCTCCGCCGCGACGGCGACGGCGACGGCGTCTTCGACAACGACGACAACTGCCCCGAGGTCGAGAACCCGGACCAGGCCGACGCCGATGACAACGGGGTCGGCGACGCCTGCGAGGGCGGCGGGAGCACCTCGGGCGGGGGCACGGGCGGCGAGACCGGGACGACCGGCGAGAGCGCGAGCGGGACCGGCGACAGCGGCTCGGGCAGCGGCGGCAGCGAGAGCGCGGGCTCGACCGGCGGCGGCACCTCGGCGACGGCGACCGGCGCCGCGACCAGCGGCAGCGGCAGCGCGACCGCGGGCGAGAGCGGGGACTCGGCCGGCGTCGACGAGGACGGCTGCGGCTGCCGCAGCGGCGGCGGCGCTCCGGCGCCGCTCCTCCTGGTGGTCGGCGCGCTGGCGCTCCGTCGTCGTCGTCGTTGAGGGGGACGCTCGCGGCGATTCGCGGGTCGGCGCGCGGCCGATCCGCGGCTCACCAGGAGGCGAGCTGGGTGACCGCCCGCAGCGGGATCTGCTCGAGCGCGCCGTCGGGCGCGACCTCGACGGTGTCGATCCGCGGCGCCCTCGCGCCGGCGAGCTCGAGCGCCTTGCCCATGAAGCCCTCGTTCGACCAGACGTACCAGCCGACCATCGGCTCCGGGATCCTGGGGAAGCGGACCCGGAGGTGATCGTCGGCGCTCTCGACGACGCTCACCTCGATCGGCGCGAAGTAGCGCGAGAAGATCCGCGGGAGGCGGCTGGCCATCACCTGCACCGACGCGGTCTTGAGGAGCGGCGCGTAGACCCCCGGGACGTCGATCTTCGCCGAGGTGCGGGCGCGCGCGCGGACGAAGGAGGGGAGGGGGACGCCCTCGAGGCGGGCGGCGACCCGCACGAGGTGGATGAGGGGGCCGAGGTCGTAGGCGTCGCTGGCGAGGAAGATCCGGTCGAAGAAGGCGGCGAGCGCCGGATCGCCGAGCTCCGCGCGCGCCCGCGCCATCCCGCCTGGCGTGCGGGCGTCGATGTAGTCGGTGTAGCCCTTGAAGATGATCCCGCGCCCGCGGAAGGGCCCGTCGCCGGGCGGAAAGGGGAGCGGCTCGCAGCGCATTTTCAAGGGGTAGCGGGCCGGCAGGGCGGGCGCAACCCGGCGACGGACCGGGAGATCGCGCGGCGAGGCCGATGCCTCACTCGTCGGCGACCACGCTGCGGACGCTGAGCCGCCGCTCGAGCACGGCGTCGAGCTCATCGGGGCGGACCGGCTTGCTCAGGCACTCGTCCATGCCTGCGTCGAGGCAGCGGCCCTGGCTCCCGGGATCGTTGTGGCCGGTGAGCGCGATGATCGGCGTGCGCTGGGAGAGCCCCTCGCGCTCGCGGATCCGGGCGGTCGTCGTGAAGCCGTCCATCTCCGGCATCTCACAGTCCATGATGACGAGGTCGTAGGGGACCTCCGCGAGGGCGGCGATCGCCTCCGCGCCGCTGCCGACGGTGTCGACCGCGAGGCCGCGCTTGCCGAGCATGAGCGCGGTGATCCGCTGGTTGACGCTGCTGTCGTCGACGACGAGGACGCGGCCCCGACGCTTGGTGTGCCCGTTCGCGGCGCCGTGCTCCTCGTCGGCCTCGTCGCGGAGGGCGGCGATGACCCGGTCATGGAGCTGGTGGAGGCGCATCGGTCGGGCGACGTGATAGACGACCCCGAGGTCGAGCCCGGTGCCGCGGATCGCTCGGAGGTCGATCGCGCCGACGATCACCAGCGGGATCTTGGCGGTCTCCGGCCGGGTCCGGAGCGCGCGCAGGAGCGCGAGCCCCTCGAGCTCGGGGAGCTCGGCGTCGGCGACCAGCGCGTCGAAGGGGGGCGCCTCGCCGCGGAGGGCGGCGAGCGCCGCCTCGCCGCTCTCGACGACCTCGACCCGCATGCCGAAGCCCGCGAGCGCGCTGGCGATCGACTCGCGCCCGAGCGCGGTCGGGCTGGCGCAGAGGATCCGCGGCGGCGTCGGCTCGGGGGTCTCGCGGGCGGTGGCCCGCCGCCGGAGGCGGGCGCTGAACCAGAAGGTGCTGCCCTCGCCCGGGGTCGAGGTCGCCCCGACGTCGCCGCCCATCGCCCGCGCGAGGTGGCGGACGAGCGCGAGGCCGAGCCCCGATCCGCCGTAGCGCCGGCTGGTCGCGCTCTCCGCCTGGGTGAAGGGGTCGAAGATCTGGTCGAGCGCGGCCGGGTCGACGCCGATCCCGGTGTCGCGGACCTCAAAGCGGAGATCGATCGCGTCCTCGCCCGCGGGCGCGCCGCTCACCCGGATCACCGCCTCTCCGCGCTCGGTGAACTTGATCGCGTTGGCGACGAGGTTGCTCAGCGCCTGCCGGAGGCGGGTCGGATCGCCGGTGAGGCGCGGCGGGATCGACGGGTCGACGATCGCCGCGAGGACCAGCCCCTTGGCCCGCGCGGAGCCGCTGTGGAGCGTCAGGACGTCGTCGACGACGTGGCTGACGTCGACCCGCGCCTCCTCGATCGCCATCTTGTCGGCCTCGAGCTTGGAGTAGTCGAGGACGTCGTTGAGGAGGGCGAGGAGCGACTCCGCCGACGAGCGGACGATCCCGAGGTACTCGCGCTGATCGGCGCTGAGCCGGGTGTCGGCGAGGACGCCAGCCATCCCGAGGACGCCGTTGAGCGGGGTCCGGATCTCGTGGCTCATCATCGCCAGGAAGCTCGACTTCGCCTTGCTCGCGGCCTCGGCGGCCTGCTTCGCGACCTGGAGATCGTCGGCGAGGGCGAGCGAGCGCCGCGCGAGGACGTGGTTGGCGAAGAGGAGGCCGAGGTTGAGGGCGGCGAGCGCGAGCGCGAGCATGGCCGCGATGTTGAGGCGCTCCCAGGTCGCGCCGAGCTCGGCGGAGATCGCCGCGTTCTCGCCGCGGATCGATCGGCGGAGATCGTCGATCACCGACTCGAGGTGACGCTCGCCGCGGAGCGCCCCGCCCGGTGGGCTCCGCAGCGCGTCGCGGAGGCGATCGGCGTCGGCGCGGAGGCTCGGTCCCGGCTCGGCCCGGTGGATCTCGAGGAGGAGCGCGGCCAGCGAGCCCGCGGGATCCTCGATCTCGATCTCGGCGCCGCGGCGGCTGAGCGAGCGATCGGCGCTGTCGAGCGCCCGCAGCCAGCCGACCCGCTGGGTGACGTCGTCGCGGAGCTGATGGCTGGTCACGGTGAGCCCGATGGCCCAGCCGGCGACCAGTCCCCAGGCGATGAGGAGCGGCCAGATGTAGAGGGGGATGAGCGATCGCAGCGCGCGCGGGTGGGCTGCGGAGGTCGCCACTCTCTCATCCATCTTCAGGTCCTCGTCGAGGCGGGAAAATACGGTATCACAGCCGATGAGCGGAGGAGCGCGCCTTGCCCAGGGGCCAGGAGCACCCAACCCGCGGGCGTCGGCGAGGCGCCTCTCCGCGGGCGCCCGGCGCTATAGTGAGCCGCATGATCTGCCGCCCTATGCTCGCCGCCGCGCCCCTCCCGTGCTCGCTCCTCGCCGCGCTCGCCCTCGGGCTCGCCGGCTGCAACGGCGACGACGCGTCGACCGGCGCGAGCGCGAGCACCGGTGAGGCGACGACGGGCGCGAGCGAGAGCGCCACCTCGACCGCGACCACCGGGGACGGGAGCGGGGGCGCGACCGGAACGGAGAGCGACGGCGAGACCAGCGGCGGCCTCGACAACCCCTTCCCGGTCGGCGGCTGCGGCCTCGCCGAGTACCCGCTGGTCGACGCCGACGAGATGGGGCGGATCCTCGACTGGACCGAGCTCTTCGAGTTCAGCGCCGACGAGATCAACCTCCTCCTCGCGCAGCAGGGCTTCGAGAAGCTCGGGCCGGTCAGCAGCGGCGCCCGCCTCTACCTGATCCGCTACGTCACCCAGGATCGCGGCGAGGCGGTCGAGGCGACCGGCTTCATCGCCGTCCCCACCGACCTCAAGGGGTCGCTGCCGGTCGGCGTCTGGCTCCACGGAACAACTGGCTTTACGGACATGTGCGGGCCGACGGCCGATCCCCAGGGCGGCTTCGTCCCGCTCCTGATGGCCGCGCTCGGCTTCGTCGCGGTCGCCCCCGACTACCTCGGCCTCAACGGCTGGGGCGCGCCGTCGGGGATCTTCCACCCCTACGTCGTCCCGGAGCCGACGGCGATCGCCTCCCTCGACTCGATCCGCGCGCTCTACCGCTTCGCCGGCGGCGAGGGCGACCCCGACTTCCCGGTCGAGCCGGAGGCCCGGACGATCCTCTGGGGCGCGTCGGAGGGCGGCTTCGCGGCGCTCTGGACCGATCGCTACGCGCCGCACTACGCCCCCGAGATCGACGTCGTCGCGGTCGTCGCCGCGGTCCCGCCGACCGACACCTACGGCCTCACCAAGTACGCGTCGAGCGGCCTGAGCCCGGCGACCGGGGCCCTCGCCGCCGCGCTGGTCGGTAACCACGACTGGTACGAGGCCCAGAGCCCGCTCTCCGAGGCGCTCACTGCCCCCTGGGACGTCCAGCTCCCCTCGCTCCTCGATTCGAGCTGCTCCTTCGACCAGCTCGACATGGTCGGCTCGGTCGACGAGGTCTACTCCAAGTGGCTCCGCGATCGCCTCGCGGTCGACGACATCGACGGGCTCGGCGTCTGGGGGTGCATGCTCGAGCGGGCGACGCTGCGGACCGCGGCGATCGAGCGCGTGCGCGACACGCCGGTCCTCATCACCCTCGGCGAGATCGACGACCTCGTCTACTCGCCGCTGATCCGCGCCGACATCCCGGTGCTCTGCGGGCAGGGCTATCGGATCGAGCACATCGAGTGCGCCGGCGCCGGTCACGTCGAGGGGGCGATCGAGTCGCTGACCCTGCAGCGCGACTGGGCCTACGCTCGCCTCGCCGGCGAGCCGCTCGAGAACGTATGTGTGGTCAACGAGCCGATCGACTGCTCGATGCTCTAGGGCCGCGACACCGGCGCATCGATCCAACTTCGTCTGGCGTCGCCAGCGACGGCGATCGAGGCGTCGCGGCGCAAGCTCGCGCCTGTCGGCGCCTCGCCCCGACCGCGGGGGGCTCCATCCCCCATCTCTCCCCGGCGCCGCGCGCCCAGGCGCCCGCTCAGACCTCCGGCGGCGCGTCGATATCTCTGTCTCAAGAGACATGATGGATCCACCCGCGACGTGAGCCTGGTCGTGGTCTCGACGGCCGACGCCGCCACGTCTCGCGTGACGGCGTTCGTCGGCCCGCGGCGCGTCGGCGAGCGGGATCGCCAGCCGGCGATCCGGGGCTCGTCGACGGCCCCGGCTGGTATCGTCCCGCCATGGATCCGCGGACGCTCTTGCTCGAGAGGATCGTTCATACGCTCGAGGCGCCGGTCGTCGACGCCCTCGCCCTCGACGCCCTCGCGTGCCGGTCGGCGGCCTGGGCGAGCGACGCGAGCGCTCCAGTCGGGACCCCGAGCCTCGGCTGCGGCCGCCCCTTCAGCGTCGGCTCGCTCGCTCGCGTCGCCGAGGCGGCGACGGGGCGCGAGTGGTCGGTGAGCGTCAGCCCCTCGCTCGACGCCCTCGACGCGGCGACCCGCGAGCGCCTCGCCGACGCGTGGACCGACGACGGCCTCGCGGAGCATGCGTCGGTCGCGTCCTTCGCCCGCTTCATCCTCGAGCTCCTCGCCGTCGGCGCCCCGGCGGAGCTGATCGTCCGGGCGCAGCGCGCCCTCGCCGACGAGATCGACCACGCGCGCCTCTGCTTCGCGCTCGCCTCGGCCTACCGCGGCGCCGCGGTCGGGCCGGGGAAGCTGGCGATCGACGCGGCCCTCGACGGCAGCGGCGAGCTCACGGCGGTCGTCGCTCGGGCGCTCGTCGAGGGGTGCATCGGCGAGACGCTCGCGGCCTTCCACGCCGGGATCGCGGCGTCCGAGGCGGCCGATCCCGCGGTCGCGGGGGTGCTCCGCCGGATCGCTGACGACGAGCTCGAGCATGCGGCGCTCGCCTGGAGCTTCGTCCGCTGGGCGCTCGACGTCGGCGGCCTCGGCGGCGGTGAGGCGCTCCTCGACGAGGCGATCGAGGCGGCGGAGGAGGCGGCCTCGGTGCCGATCGACGAGGTCGCCACCCGCGAGCTCCTCCGCCACGGTCGCCTCGATCCGATCGGCGAGGCGCTCCTCCGGCGCGACGGGGTGCGGACGGTCGTCCTGCCGGCGCTCCGCGGCCTCGCGCGGAGCGTCCGTGCCCGCCGCGCGGCCTCGCCCGCGCGCGACCGCGGCCAGGCGATCGCCTGACCATATAGACATGTCTGCCGGTGCGGGGCATCGGCGGCGCGCGAGCGCGCTGACGCGGGCGCCTGGGCGCACGAGCTCGCGTGCGATCGACCTCCCTGACCCCGTCGGGCGGCGCCCGGTGCAGATGCGCCCGCGAATTCGCCGCTCCTTCGCGCTTCGAGACCCGCTACATTGTCGAGGTTGATGGGTGGGGGCTCCGAGCATCGCGGGCCGGCGCGTGGGGCCGGCGGTGAACGTCGATCCACGGGCACTGGGGCGGCCACCTGCGGGTCTGGCTGGGCGCGTTTGGGGCGCTGGCGCCTGGCCGCGCTCCTCGTCGCCTTGCCGCTCCTGGCCGCCTGCCCGCCCGCGGAGACGCGCCCGCCCGAGGGCGGCGGGGCGCCGACGGATTCATCGCCGCTGCCGCCGCTCGCCTACCCCGACCTCGGCGCGTCGACGCCCGCGGCGACGCCGGCCGGAGGCGCGCCCGCGGGCGACGCGGCCGAGACGCCGCAGCTCACCTGGCAGCAGCGGCTGGCGATCGACATCGACGGCTTCAAGCGGGACGACGCGCTCCTCTACATGAAGGTGCGGACCGCGATCCCGGACGACGACGATCCCAACGATCCCGCGTTCATCGCCCTCCTCACCCGCGATCGTCGATCGGCGGCGGTGATCCTCGCGCGCCTCCTCTCGCGCTCGGAGCCGGTCGAGGCCCGGATCGCCCTCGCCGAGCAGCTCCCCTTCACCCGCGGCGACTGGGACGAGGGGGCCTCGGTGCTGATCCGGCTCGATCCCGACGCGGCCGTCCGCAAGGCGCTGGTCGGGACCATGCGCTTCGCCAAGGCGCCGCATGCGAGCGCCGGCCTCGCCAACGGCCTCCGCGACGAGGAGGCCGAGGTCCGGGCGGCGGCCGCCCGGATCGCCGGCTTTCAACCCGACGCGGCGACGATCGAGGGGGCGATGGTGGAGTGTCTCCTCGGCGACAGCGAGTGGGAGGCCCGGGCGGCGATCGCCCGCTCCTTCGGCGCCCTCGGCCTCCGCTCCGCCTTCTCGGCGCTGATCGGGGCGCTCGGCGACCGCGATCCCCGGGTCCGGATCGAGGCCCTGCGGGCCCTCGAGCGGATCGACCCGACGGCGGCGGCGGCGACCCCGGAGGTCCGCGAACAGGCCCGCAGCCGCGATTCGCGGGTCGCCGAGGCCGCCCGCCGGATCCTCCGGGCAGCGAGCGCCGAGAGCGGCGCCGCGGGCCGCTGAACAGATGTCTGGTCTCGCCGGCGATCGCCGCCTTCGTGGGCGATCGCCGGGCTTGGGGGTATAACCCCGCGGTCGTCATGACCAGCACACGCCGCAACCTCCCCAGCATCGAGGAGCTCGGGCCGCGCTTCGCGGCCTTCGCCCGCCGCCTCGAGCGGCCGCTGATCTTCTTCGACACGGAGACCACCGGCACCGAGCCGGCGACCGATCGGATCGTCGAGATCTCGCTGGTCCGGCTGATGCCCGAGCCGGGCGGCCTCGAGGAGGCGCGGACCTGGCGGATCGACCCCGGCGTGCGGATCCCGATCGAGGCGACCGAGATCCACGGGATCACCAACGCCGACGTCGAGGGGATGCCGGTCTTCGCCGAGGTCGCCGACGATCTCCTCGCGCTCTTCCGCGGGGCCGACCTCGCCGGCTTCAACGTCGGTCGCTTCGACATCCGGGTGCTCCAGGCCGAGCTGGTCCGGGTCGGCAAGTCGCTCGACCTCTCGCAGACGCGAGTGATCGACGCCCAGGTGATCTTCCACCAGAAGGAGCCCCGCAACCTCGCGGCCGCGCTCCGCTTCTACTGCGACCGCGAGCTCGAGGGGGCCCACGGGGCCGAGGCCGACACGGTCGCGACCCTCGAGGTCTTCGCCGGCCAGCTCGACCGCTACTCCGACCTCGACCTCGACGTCGGGGCGCTCCACGCGGTCTCGAACGCGATCAACAACGGCTACGTCGACCTCGGCCGCCGCTTCGCCTGGCGGGACAACGAGCCGGTCTTCAACTTCGGCAAGCACAAGGGCAAGCCCCTGCGCTGGGCCGCGAGCGATCCGGTCGAGCGCGGCTACCTCCGCTCGCTCCTCTCGTCGCACGTCGACGAGGACGCGAAGCTCCTGATCCGCGAGGCCCTCGAGGGCAGGATCCGCTCGCGCAAGCCGCTCGCGGACTAGCGCCGCGACCGCGGACCAGCGCTCGCTACTCGGCCCGCTCGCCGCCGACGTAGCGCAGCGAGGGCGAGTCGAGGATCACCGTGGTCCCCGGCGGCACCGAGCGGGTGAGCCAGACGTTGCCGCCGATCGTCGAGCCCCGGCCGATCACCGTCTCGCCGCCGAGGATGGTCGCGCCGGCGTAGACCGTGACGTCGTCCTCGATCGTCGGGTGGCGCTGGCGGCCGCGGGTCCCCAGCTCCTTGCTCACCGAGAGCGCGCCGAGGGTGACGCCCTGGTAGAGCTTGACCCGGTCGCCGATCCGCGAGGTCTCGCCGATGACGACGCCGGTGCCGTGGTCGATGAAGAAGGAGCGGCCGATCGTCGCGCCGGGGTGGATGTCGATGCCGGTCCGCGAGTGGACGATCTCCGACATCATGCGGGGGACCAGGGGGACGTCGCGGACGAAGAGGTGGTGGGCGATCCGGTGGACGGCGATCGCCGCGATCCCCGGGTAGCTCATGATGACCTCGGCGCTCGAGCAGGCCGCGGGGTCGCCGGAGACCGCCGCCTGGACGTCGGTGTGGAGGATCTCGCGGATCTCGGGGATCGACTGCAGGAGGTCGAAGGCCTGGCGGTGGGCCTCCTCCTCGGCCTCGGCGGTGACCCGCCGCGACTCCTGGGCGCCGCACTCGACCGCCATCGCCCGGGCGATGATCCGCTCGAGGACCCGGAGGATCCGGGCGCAGCGCTCGCCGACGAAGTAGCGCGAGGTCAGCTCGTCGAGCTGGTCGCCGCGGAAGTAGCCGGGGAAGATCACCGAGATCAGGTCGTCGGCGAGATCAGCGACCTCGACGCGGGTCGGCAGGTTGCTCCCGTCGAGGTGGTTGATGTTGCCGAAGTCCCGATAGGACTCGAGGATCTCCTCGACCACCCGTGCGAGTCGGCGCTCATGGTCGTTCACGGCGACGAAAGGTAGGGCACATCACCGTTCATCTGCCGGCGGCGGCCGCTGAGCTGGTCGTGGCAACCCTCACGGGTGGCGGCTTTTTGGCCGGCCCGGGGGCTTCGGGCTAGGCTGCGCGGGCGTGTTGACGCCGCTCCACATCCTCGTCCAGCAGCTCCTCCTCGGCCGCACCGAGGACCTGAGCCCGTCGCAGCTCGCCGCCTTCATCGCCGGGTGGACCAGCCTCCTCGACCTCCTCGAGCGGCCCGAGATCTGCTTTCCAGAGGGGCCCGACGAGCTTCGCGAGGGCCTTTTCGCGCTCACTCAGCGGATCCGTCGGGCACAGGAGGAGATCCTCGACGATGAGACGGCGTGAGCGTCCGGGGGGAGGCCTCATGGTGAATTCGCCATGATTTCCCGCGCGCATCCGATCATTGGCGTCGATCCGCGGGCTTCGCGGACAGATATTGGGTGATCGCAGCTTTTGTGAGGATCTCTCGGTCGATGATCGTTCCCGATCATGATCGAAGTTCCCTTCGATTTGTAATCCTTCCAAAACGAAACTAGCCGCCAACTCGCGGAGTTGCGCATCCTCGAGCGATGCGCGCGATCTGCACCTTGGCGTCGCTGCGGAATCGCGCAGCGTCCACGGGCGAAGACGCCCACGCTTGGCGTGGATATCAAAACTAATTTTTCTGAAATAACTGCGTTATATTTTCGCCCAGCGGATGTCCGCGATTGACGCGTTCTGCGGTCTGGCGGACCCATGCGCGGTATTCGCTAGGTGCGATCCCGCGCTGGCGCGCCGAGAAATTTCGCCACAGGGAGATCTCACCTCGTGCGATCTCCCCCCACCTCCTCGAGTCCCGAGATCGCACCGTTGAGGATCGGCTCTGCGCACACGGGGCGCGATGGCGAGCGCCGCGCGCGGTGGCGAGCGCCCCACTCGATCTCGAGCCGGCTGGCCGGCGCTGGCCGCGGGCTCTGGCGCGCGACGTCGATCATCGAGGCCGAACTCCGGGAGGAGCGGGTGCGCGCGTGCTCCGGCCCGCCCGAAGATCGAGAGGGGGTGATCGACCACGCCGAGAATCGCCCCCTGTCAAGCTCGACCCTTCGGTCGGGTGTCTGCTGTCGAGCTCGCGCGCGGGATGGCAGAGGAGCGAAGAGAACCTGCCAGGACCTGCCGATCATGTATCGCGCTCGACTTGGACGGCAGGTCATAAACGTGCGAAAACGGCCGCCAGGAGAGCTCCTGGAGGCCGTTTCCGCGCCACGTCACCGTGGTTTCGCGCGAGGCCGCCCGCGCCGTCGTCTGCTGCGGGCGAAGGCGCGCGCTTAAACGACGAGAGCGCGCGATGGCGAGCCATCACACGCTCTCGGTTGAGGTTGGACCGGGGCCTACTCGGCCGAGGCGGCGGCGACGACCTGGGCCGCGACCGCGCTCTCGATGACCGGGGAGACCGTCTTCGGCTTCCGCGGCCACTCGATGTGGTGCTTGATGATGCGACGCTTGAGCGCGTGGCGCGTGATACCGAGCAGGTTGGCAGCTTCGACGATGCTACCCGCGGCGGTGAGGGCTTCCTCGCAGAGCAGGCGCTCGGCGTCGTGGAGATTGAGGCTTTCGAGGTGGAGGCGCATGGCGGCAGGATAGACATAGATCCGGAGGGGGCGGAAGCCGAAATCGTATTGTCGCTCTCCTAAAAATCGAGCATGTAAACCCGGATCTGTATTGTTAGCTTTGGTGAGAATTCTAGAAAAAGTTCAAAACCGATCACGTCGAGATCCATTACGTGCGACCTACAGGTGTGATCTCGTACGGGGATTTCTCCCAAATCCGCCCATTGGGGATCAATCTCGGGCTCTCGGGGAGGTTATCGCGTACATGGTGGATCCACTATGATGGCTCCAGCTGGGACCTCCCCCGAGGTGTGCCAAGTTCGCCGCCTCGATCAGCCTTCACCCCATGTCGCGCTAAGATAGGCGCCCCGCGTGTCTCCCTCCTCCCGCACGAAGCCTTCGATCCACACGCTGATCGTCGTCGATGAGCTCACCCCCCAGGCGGCCATTGAACGGCGCCTGGTCGCAGAGGGTCATCGCGCGGCCAGCGTCGCCAATGTCCGGGAGGCGATCGAGCGCCTCCGCCGCGAGCCCTTCGACATCGTCCTCTCGGATCTCCACGCGGCGCCTGGCGACGGCGCGGAGCTCCTGCAGTGGCTTGGCTCGTACTACCCGTCGATCCCGGTCATCGTCATGACCGAGTCGCTGGGGCCGGCCGGCAAGGTCAAGCCCGACAGCGGCGGCTCGGTCCGGATCGTCGAGAAGCCGGTCGACCTCGACGTGCTGATCAAGAAGATCGAGGAGATCGGGCCGCGCAACGGCTTCTTCTCCAACGCCATCGAGATCGAGCTCTTCGACTACGTGCAGATGATCGCGATCACCGGTCGCGACAAGCACGTGCTGGTCACGACCCGCGCTGGCGTCGGCTCGATCTGGTTCGAGCACGGCGACATCTCGCACGCCCAGTTCAAGCACTACCGGGGCGAGCAGGCCTTCTACAAGATCCTCTCGGTCAGCCAGGGGGTCTTCCGCGAGACCCTCTTCCGGCCGCCGCCGACCCGGACGGTGATGCGCTCGAGCACCCACCTCTTGATGGAGGCGGCGCGGCTCCAGGACGAGGGGCTCCTCAACCTCGACGACGAGGACGCGGCGCTGCCCGAGCCCGAGCCCGAGCCCGAGCCCGAGCCCGAGCCCGAGAACGAGGAGGACTACGCGCCCGACGACTGGGCCGAGACCGCGGCCGAGGTCGCGGCCGAGGCGATGGACGCCCTCGAGGCCTTCACGCTGCCGTCGGACGACGACGACGAGCTCCCCCTCGACATCGAGGAGGAGGCCGCGCCGGCGCCTCGCCCCCGCCCGCCGTCGACCGCCGTGCCGGTCGCCCGCAAGGCGCCCGAGAGCGAGGGCGTCCCGCAGGTCCGCCGGCGGGTCCAGACCCTCGAGCGCGTCGTCAACAAGTCGCCGACGCTCCCGCAGATCCCCGCCCAGCCGGCGACCCCGCTGCCGACCCGCCCGCGCCCGGCGAGCGCCCCGGCGGCCGCGGCCGCCCCGGTCGCGGTGACGCCGGCCCCGGTGCCCGCGCGCCCCGGCCGGCCGAAGAAGGCCGCCAGCGACCTCTTCGACGATCCCGAGACCCGCGAGGCGCTCCTCGGCCAGTTCTGGCAGTACGAGGGCGTCGACGGCGTGGCGATCATCTCGAGCACCGGCAAGGTGATGGCCGAGGACATGCGGAACAACAGCACCGCGGTCACCCTCGCCGGCTTCTTCATGCGCGGCGCGGCCCGGATGGCCCGCATGCTCGGGTACAACGTCTTCGACGGCGTGATCGCTCGCTCGAAGAACGGCCAGCAGATCATCATGATCGGCATGGGGGCGACCTCCGCGGTCCTCTCGGTCGACCCGGAGCACGACCCCGACACGATCCGGGACGAGATCATGGGAGTCGATAGCGAACGATGAACGCCGACGCGGAGCGCCAGCTCGTCAACTTCCTCTCCGAGATCGCCGCGATCCCGGGCGTCCGCGGCTCGCTGATCACGACCGGCGACGGGGCCCTCTTCGCCGGCGACGGGGTCTTCAACGACAACATCGCCTCGGACCTCGCGCGCACCGTCCGACGGATGGTCGTCGCCTCGGCGACCGTCGGCGCGCCGCTGGCCGAGCTCCTGATCAACTTCGGCCGCTCGCGGATGATGATCATGCCGCTCCGCGAGGAGGCGAACCTGGCGATCTTGCTCGAGCGCGACAGCGTCACCTCGACGGTGCGCTCGGTGGTCAAGCTCCAGGTCGCCTCGCTCAAGGCGGTGCTCCGCGCGGCCTCGCCGGACTCGGCCGAGAGCGGCGTGCTCCCGCAGGTCGGCGCGACCTCCGAGCCCGAGGACGAGGTCGATCGCCTGATGCTCGGCGAGCTCGGGCCGGTGCTCCGCGACGTCCAGGCCTGCTTCACCGGCTACGTCGAGCGGATCGGCAAGACCCAGGGCGACGCGGCGACGATGATGCGGGAGCAGATGCGGGAGTGGCTCCTCTGCTGCAACCCCTCCCCCTACACCTTCCCCCTCCTCATCGACGGCCTCGCCCAGCTCCTCGGCGACAACCTCGATCGCCGGACCGCGTTCATGACCGACGTCCAGCAGGCGATGCGAAAGTCGAAGATCTGGAGCGGGAAGGGCCGCTAGCGGCCTGAGGGCGGCGCGAGACCTGCGCGCGCCGAGGTCGCGGGGGAGGCGTGGCGCAGCGCCGGCTCGTGCCCGTCGGGGCGCGGCTCCCTGCTAGAGTTGTCGCCGGTGCTCGGCCCCCTCCGGATCGGCGTGTTGGCGGCGCTGCTCGCCCCGGCGATCTCCGCCGCGGGCGCGAGCGAGGGCGGAGGCGACGCGAGCTCGTCGTCCGCGAGCGCGAGTGATCTTCCGTCGCCTGAGCCGAGCGCCGCAGGGGCAGCCGACGCGGGCGATGGCTCGGTCGCGCCGACGGAGATCAAGCCGAGCGATCGCGCGGGTGACGGCGCGGTCGCGCCGACCGAGACCAAGCCGAGCGCTACCGCCGGGAAGGGGCGCTCCTCCGCGACAGCGCGCGGGCGGAGCCGACGAGCGCGTCCGCGGGCGAAGAAGGGCCCGGCGATCGATCGCTCGCAGTACAAGACGATCTTCGACGAGCGCTCGGGTCGACGCCGCCAGGTCTTCCGCGCCCACCGCTTCCTGCCGGTCGTCCAGGCGCTCCGCGATCCCGCCTTCGGGACGATCATCGGCCTCCGGGCGCGCTACGTGAACCGCCTCCCGGACTCCGCCTTCAACCGGATCCAGCTCGACGTCGCCCTCCGCCTCTCGACCCGCCTGATCCAGGATCACGACCTCCGCCTCCAGCTCCGCGACCTCCTCCATCGCGGCGAGGTGATGCTCTTCGGGCTCTACGTCGACAACGACCCCGCCTTCCCCTACCTCGGCGTCGCCAACAACGACGTCCTCGCCGGCGAGGATCTCCGGCAGCCCTACTACGCCGCCTTCCGCCGGACGATCGCCGGCACCTTCGCCTACGCCGAGCCCCTCTTCGAGGTCCCGGCGACCCCGCGCTTCCCGATCGGCCGCCTCCGCTGGTTCACCGGGGCGACCTTCGCGGTCGATCGCTTCCACCTCTACGAGGGCAGCCTCCTCGAGGAGGATCGCCCCGAGGAGGAGGGGCTGCGGCCGCGCGTCTACGTGGTCGGCGGCTTCCAGTGGGATCGCCGGGACAACGAGTGGAACCCGACGACGGGGGCGATCCACGAGGCCTCCTTCACCCTCGCGGGTCCGGGGATGGCGGGGAGCCGGGCGTGGGGCCGCTTCAACGCCAGCGCCCGCTGGTATCGCGGCCTCGGCACCCCGAAGCTGGTCTTCGCCCAGGCGGCGGTGATCGACGCGATCATCGGCCTGCCGCCGCTGATCCCGATGGGCGAGCTCGGCGGCCTCGAGCCGATCGAGGGGCTCGGCGGGCGCTTCGTCGGCCGCGGCTTCTATCGCCGCCGCTTCGTCGGCGACACCAAGGCGATGGTGATGACCGAGCTCCGCTACCTCCCGCTCGACCTCAAGGTCTTCCGCTGGACCCTCGGCCTCGGCGTCCGCGGCTTCGTCGACCTCGTCAAGGTCTTCCGCGCCAACGAGACCCTCCACGCGAACATCCACCCGAGCGTCGGCGGCGGCGTCTTCGCGGTCTGGGATCGCTTCCTGGTGATGCGCCTCGACGCCGGCTACTCGGCCGAGGGCGCGGCGATCTACCTCGCGGGCGAGCACCCCTTCTGAGCGCGCCGTCGATCGAACGAGCGACTGGGACGTCCATCGTCGACGTCGCCGGGCGCTCGGCGAGCGTCTTGCGCCGCTGCTCAGGTCGACGGTCCGTCGAGCGCGGCCCGCTCGCGCCGGCGGCTCCGCGCCCAGGCGACGCAGAGGCTGACGAGGAGCGTCATCACGCCGCGAACCCCTCGCCGCGACGCCGGCGACCGCGGGCCCAGGCGAGGAGGAGGCCGAGGAAGAAGGCCGCGCCGCCCTGGACGTTGTTGGTCGAGCGGCAGCCGCAGCCGACGTCGTCGCCCTCGCCCCCCTGGCCGCCGCTCTCGGAGGGATCGCCGTCGGTGGACGAGCCGGCGTCCCCGCTCGGGCCGGCGCCGGTGTCGATGTCGGTGTCGGTGTCGGTGCCTCCGTCGGTGTCGCCGTCGGTGTCGGTGTCGCTGGCCGGCGTCGGCACGTTCGCGTCGCCGATCGGCGCGCAGGCGATCACGGCCTCGGACTCGATCCCCCGCGGATCCCAGACCCAGGCCCGCACGCAGACCTCGTCGCCCGCCCACGAGCCGACCAGGCCGAGGTCGTCGGAGATCGTGGTCGTCGCTTCGTCGGCGTAGAGCCACCCGCTCTCGTGGCTCGCCCCCTCGGCGACCTCGGCCTCGCTCGCGCCGTGGCGCTCGTGGCCGAGGTAGAAGTCGCCGAAGGGGCCCCCCGGGTGCTCGATGCTGACATTGAGCCGGATCCGCTCCTCGACCTTGATCACCTCGTAGGCGCCGCAGTCGGAGCAGTCACCGGGCTCCGGCGGGGCGACGCACTTCGTGTACTCCTTGTTGTACTTGCTCAGCGAGATCGAGATCGAGGGCGCGGCGATCGGCGGCGCGCTCTCCTCGGCGGTGGTGAAGGCGAGGAGCTGATCGAGGTTGTCGCCGGAGATCGGATCCTCGGTCCAGAGGTGGGCGACGTAGTCGGCGAGCGGGTCGAAGGGCGCGTCGGGCCGCCAGAAGAGGCGCCCGCCCTTGTTCTCGAGGGTCCCGGGGACGACGCCGTTCGGGCCGTTGACCTCGACCTTGAGCTCGCCCGCGAGGTTGCTGGTGCCGTGGACCGCGATCGCCCCGTCGACCGGTACGTCGATCGCCCCCTCCGCCGGGTAGGTCATGTGGACCTCGTAGATCCACTCCTCGCCGGTGCTGCAGGCGTCGGCGTCGGTCGGCGCGAGCGTGAGCGAGAGGCTGGCCGCGAGGCCGGTGAGGGCGAGGAGCGAGCGGGCGAGCGGGCGGAGCATGGGGGAGCCATGAAGCAAGGCGGATGCCAATTGACGTGGATGGCCTCATGCGGCCCTGTGGCGCCCAGGATGGGCGTTGGCGACGGGAGGGCCCACACCCCCTGACATCCGCGTCAGGATCACGAACGCCGGTCCATGACCACGGCGCCGCGATCGCCAGGGCGTCGCCTAGGGTCGCGCGTTGCCGATCAGCAGCGGCTCGCCGCCGTCCTCAAAGAGGATCGTCCAGGCGCGGCCGAGGTCGAGGCGCTCGCGGCCGCGTCCGCTCTCCCAGGTGACCGCCGGATCGCCGCCGGGTCGCAGCCGCAGCCCCCACATCCCGCGCGCGTCGCCGGGCGCGAGCGCGTAGCGGAGGTCGCCGATCAGCGTCGGGTCGTCGGGGTCGCGGGCGAGCCAGCCGTCGCTGAACCACGCGAAGAGCTCGAAGGCGCGGCGGGTCTCCGGGTCGGCGGCGATCGCCGGGAGCTCGTCGAGGCGGACCCGCGGCGCCTCGCCGCCGGCGATCACCCGGGTGGCGCCGAGCCAGGGCGCGCGGATCTTGTCGACGTGGATCTCGCCGTCGGCCTCGTAGACCGAGCGCCAGGTGACGTTGTTGGCGAGCGAGGGGTAGGCGTCGGCCTTGACCGCGGTCTCGCCCCGGAGGGCGATCAGCGCGTCTTGAGCGGCCATCACCCGCGCCCGCTGGAGCCCGCAGAAGGCCATGTAGAGGCTCGAGATCACGAGCGCGATCCGGGCCGGCCGGGCGCTCACCCGACGAGCCGCGAGGATCACCCCGACGATGAGCGGCACCGTGTAGCCGAGGTCGATGATCGAGATCCAGCTCCAGGCGACCCGAGCCCGCGAGAAGGGCCAGAGGAGCATCGTCCCGTAGCTGGTGAAGGCGTCGAGGAGGCCGTGGGTCGCGTAGCCGACGGTGGTCGCCAGGGCGATCGCCACCCGCTCCTCGCGCGGGCGCCGGCGGAGGATCCACGGGAGCGCGACCAGGAGCCCGCCCACCGGGATGAAGGCGAGCGAGTGGGTGAAGTTGCGGTGGTACTCGAGCGCGACCAGCGGATCGACCGACGAGCGGATGAAGACGTCGAGGTCGGGTGCCATCCCGCCGAGCGCCCCGAGGAGCCAGGTGCGCTTGCCGAGGCGATCGGAGAGGCAGGCCTGGGCCGCGGCCGCGCCGAGGACACCCTGGGTGATCGCGTCCATCGTCCGCGCTAGGCGCTCGCCTCGACGCTAGGCGCCGCCGGGATCATGCTCATCGCCCGCTCGGCGAGCGCGGTGATCGTCAGCGAGGGGTTGACCCCGGGGTTCGCGGAGATCGCCGAGCCGTCGATCACGAAGAGCCCCTCGTAGCCGAAGACGCGGTGCTGGTGATCGATCACGCCGTCGGTGATCGACTCGCCCATGCAGCAGCCGCCGAGGATGTGGGCGGTGGTCGGGATGTTGAGCGCGGTCTCGGTGACCATCGAGTAGGAGTCGCCGTCGATCTTGGCGCCGACCCGCGCGGCCAGCTCAGTCGCCTCGGGGATCGACGCGGTCGGCTTGGCGCCGCTCTCGATCCCGGAGCCCATCCGCCCGCGCGCGAGCTTGCCGAGGCGGAAGCGGAGGGTCCCCTCGGTGCTCCGCATGAAGAGGAGGATGATCGAGTACTTCGCCATGTCGGGGACGGCGGCCGCCCGCAGGGTGCGGATCGGGTGGCGGGCGATCGTCCCGAGCATCCGCGCGACCCGGACCGGCGACGTCTCGCCGGCGACGTGGGGGGCCATCAGCGTCCGGAAGAAGCCCGAGCCCGCCGGGTAGCGGACCGGCTCGAGGTGGGAGTGCTCGTCGGTGTGGATGATCGAGCCGATCGCGATCCCGCGCGAGAGGTCGTGCTTGCGCTGCTGGCCGATCACGCCGATCAGCGACTCGGAGTTGGTCCGCACCCGCTGGCCGAGCGTCTCCGAGAGGCCGGGCAACCCCGCGGGGTCCTCCTTCATCTTGAGGAGGAGCTCGACCGTGCCGAGGACGCCGCCGGAGAAGATCACGTTCTTGGCGGTGTAGCTCCGGCGTCGGCGGCCGATCCGGCGGTGGCCGTGGCGGGCCTCGATCCGGTAGCCGCCGCCCGCGAGCGGCCGCACCGCCCGGACCTCGGTGTCCGCCTCGATCTCGAGGCCGCGTCTGCGGGCGAGGTAGAGGTAGTTCTTGTCGAGGGTGTTCTTGGCATTGTGGCGGCAGCCGAGCATGCAGCCGCCGCAGAGGTTACAGCCGGTGCGATCGGGGCCCTCGCCGCCGAAGTAGGGGTCGGGGACCGTCTTGCCGGGCTCGCCGAAGTAGACCGCGACGTGCGGCTTGTCGAAGGGGCGATCGATCTCCTCGGCGACCTGCTTGATGATCCGATCGACCGGCGTGAAGGTCGGGTTGGGGACCGCGCCGAGCATGCGCCGCGCGGTCGCGTAGTGGGGGCGCAGCTCGCCCTCCCAGTCGTCGCGGAGGTGCGACCAGGAGCTCGCGCGGAAGAAGCCCTCCTTGGGGATCGGCAGGGTGTTCGCGTAGACCAGCGAGCCGCCGCCGACGCCGACCCCGGCGAGGACCGTCACGTGCCGGAAGAAGCGCATCTGAAAGAGGCCGCGGAAGCCGACCGAGGGCATCCAGAGCCAGCGCTTGAGATCCCAGTTGGTCTTCGGGAAGTCCTGCGCCTTGAGCTCGCGGCCCTTCTCGAGCATCAGCACCCGGTAGCCCTTCTCGACCAGCCGGAGCCCCGAGACCGAGCCGCCGAAGCCCGAGCCGATGATCACGAAGTCGTAGTCGAAGCCGTCGGTCGAGGAGCCCTTGGAGTCACTCACGCTGGCACATGTAGCACGGTTGCTGGCCGTCGACGATCGCAGGGGCCAGGGCGCGCGGGCGCGCGTGGCGATCGCCCGGGCCAAGAAATGCGACGCCCGCGGAGCGGGCCGCGGGCGTCGCAAGATCGCGGCGCGATCAGTTCTGGAAGAGGAGGTCGAGGTAGGTCGGGAAGGGCCACTTGGCCCGCTCGACGCGGCCCTCGAGGTGATCAGCGAGCTCCCGAACGGCGTCCATCGCCGGGATCAGGGCGTCGACGCAGTGGCGTCCCTCGGCCTCCGGGCTCCCCTGGCTGTGGAGGCCGCCGATCGCCGCCTCGAGCGCGTCGGTCGCCGCCAGCAGCGCGGTCACGTCGCGGGCGATCGCCGCCAGGTGCTTGCCCTGGGCCGGGGCCACCGCGTCGTTGAGGTCGAGCGCGCGGCTCGCCTCGACCAGCCGGCTGTAGCTCGTCGCGAGCTCGCTCTGGTCGCGGAGGCAGGCCGGGAGGATCTCGGTCCGGGTCATCCGCAGCAGCGTCTTCGCCTCGATGTCGAGGGTCTTGACGTACTGCTCGAGGCGGACGGTGTAGCGGGCGTCGATCTCGGCCTCGCTCATCACCTTGTAGCGGGTGAAGATCTCGCGGTTCGAGGGCTCGAGCCAGGCGGCGAGCGCGTCGGGGGTGGTGCGGGCGTTGGGGAGGCCGCGGGCCTCGGCCTCGCGCGCCCACTCGACCGAGTAGCCGTCGCCCTCGAAGCGGATCGCTCGGGTCGCGGCGATCTCCTCGCGGAGGACCGCCCAGACCGCGGCCTCGAGGTCACCGGCGACCTCGCGGCGGGCGCGGATCTTGGCGGCGACCTCGTCGATCGCCTCGGCGACCGCGGTGTTGAGGACCGCGTTCGGCATCGCCACCGGCATCGACGAGGGGACCGCGCGGAACTCGAACTTGTTGCCGGTGAAGGCGAAGGGCGAGGTCCGGTTGCGGTCGGTGTTGTCGCGGGCGATCGCCGGGAGCTGGGCGAGGCCGAGGCTGATCGACTGGCGGTCGCCGCTCGGGTTGACCTCCTCGCGCTCGATCGCGCTCAGGATCGCGTCGAGCTCCTGGCCGAGGAAGACCGACATGATCGCCGGCGGCGCCTCGTTGGCGCCGAGGCGGTGGTCGTTGCCGGCGCTGGCGATCGACGCCCGCAGGAGCCCGGCGCGGCGGTGGACCGCCTTGAGCGTGCAGACCAGGAAGACCAGGAAGGAGAGGTTGGACTCCGGGGTCCGGCCGGGCTCGAGGAGGTTGTTGCCGAGCGAGTCGGCCATCGACCAGTTGTTGTGCTTGCCCGAGCCGTTGACCCCGGCGAAGGGCTTCTCGTGGAGGAGGAGCGCGAGCCCCTTGCGCTTGGCGACCCGCCGCAGGGTCTCCATGATCAGGAGGTTGTGGTCGGCGGCGATGTTGACCTCCTCGTGGATCGGCGCGATCTCGAACTGCTGGGGCGCGACCTCGTTGTGCCGGGTCTTCGCCGGGATCCCGAGGGCGTAGAGCTCGCGCTCGACCTCCTGCATGAAGTCGAGGACGCGGTCGGTGATCGAGCCGAAGTAGTGGTCCTCGAGCTGCTGGGCCTTCGGCGGCAGCGCGCCGACCAGCGTGCGGTGGGCCATCACGAGGTCGGCGCGGCGCTCGAAGAGCGCGCGGTCGACCAGGAAGTACTCCTGCTCGACGCCGAGGAGGGTGATCACCCGGGTGACCTCAGCGTGGCCGAGGAGGTGGAGGAGGCCGGTCGCCGCCCGCGAGAGCGCGTTGACCGAGCGGAGGAGCGGCGTCTTCTCGTCGAGCGCCGACCCGTAGTACGAGATGAAGGCCGAGGGGATGCAGAGGGTCGCCCCCTGCGGTCCGGTCATGATGAAGGCCGGGCTCGAGGGGTCCCAGGCGGTGTAGCCGCGGGCCTCGAAGGTCGCCCGCATGCCGCCCGAGGGGAAGCTCGACGCGTCGGGCTCGCTCTGGATCAGCTGCGAGCCGCTGAAGCGCTCGATCACCGTGCCGTCGCGGTCGATGCTGAGGAAGGCGTCGTGCTTCTCCGCGGTCGTGCCGGTGAGCGGCTGGAACCAGTGGCAGTAGTGGGTCGCGCCGTGCTCGAGCGCCCACTCCTTCATCGCGTGCGCGACGACCTCGGCGTGCTCCGGCGGGAGCTTCGCGCCGGCGCGGATCGTCTGCTCGATCGCCTGGTAGACGTTGCGCGGGAGCTTCGCTCGCATCGTCTCGAGGTTGAAGGTGCGGTGGCCGAAGTAGGTGGTGGTTGCCGGGGGGACGCCAGGGTGCTGCGACATGCTCGGGAGCCTCTCGTCGGCGCGGAGGGTAGTCGAAGCGGATGCCGGCGACAACGCGGCGCGCGGCCGATCGCGTGAGTCACCACGCGCCGTCGACGTGGAGCGCGAGCGCGACGGTCGCGGCGACGACGCCTGCGATCGCGAGGCCGTAGACCCTCCACCAGTTGTCGCGGCGCACGCCGAAGACGCCGACGACGAGGAGGAGCCCGCCGCCGATCGCCAGGCCCCAGGAGCCGAGGCCGGCGCGCGCCCGGGCCGCGGCCGGCGCGTCCACCAGGGGGAAGGCGCCGAGGCCGAAGTAGACCAGGCCGGCGACGAGGGCGAGCGCGAGGCCGAGGGTCCCGGCCCTCCGGAAGTTGGTGAGCACGCCGCGGACGACCTGGAGGCCGGCGATGAGCGGGAGGAGGACGAGGACGAGGCAGAGCGCATCGACGACGGCGCTCACCCGGTGGAGCTCGACGACCCGCTCGGGCTCCGCGATCGCCGCGGCCCGGAGCACCCGCTTGGTCTCCACCAGCAGGAGGAGCCCATTCGCTGGCGACGGCGAGCGCTCAAAGGCGTCGACGCGGGCCCGGATGTCGACCAGCCCGCTGGTGAAGAAGAGCGCCTCGGGGAGCTCGGCCCGCCCCGGCTCCGCCTGGAGGCCGAGCTCGATCTGGACGAGCTCCTCGCGGTAGGCGCTCATCATCGACGCGGCCTCGTCGCGGCCGTCGTCGACGACCCGGACGATCGGCGTGACGAACGCGATCAAGAGGATGAGACCGGCGATCGCGCCGAGGACGCTGGTCTGGCTGAGCTCCCCGCGCTGCGCGCTCACCGAACGACGATACCGCCAAAAAACCCCGCGCGGGGCCCCTGGCGCGGCGAGCGGGGCGCTCGCGCTAGCGCTCGGTGTCGACCGCGAGCTGGCCGCTGGCGCCGGCGGAGACCACCACGGTCCCCTCCCAGCCGGTCGCGTAGATCGCCTTCGAGATCGTCCGGCGCTCGAAGACCTCCTGGCGCTCGTCCTTCCACGCGCCCTTGATCCCGACCCAGGCCTCGATCGGCTTCTCGCGCCAGCCGAGCACGCCGTGCTTCGGGTGGACGAGGTGCTCGAGGGCGATGATGTTGGGGTGGCCGTACTTGCGGGCGGTCCACGGGTGGATCCGCTCGTAGGGCCCCATCGAGATGACCGCCAGCGTCGGGCTCATCATCTCCATCATGTAGTGGATCGTCGCGTTCTTCGAGCCGTGGTGGCCGACCTGGTAGACGTCGACGTCGAAGATCTCGCGGTTGCGGTTGTACTTGCTGGCGAGGCGGGAGAGGCCGACGAGCTCGAGGTCGCCGGTGAACATCGCCGAGCTCTTGCCGAAGTCGACGCGGGCGACCACCGAGTGGTTGTTCGGGTTGAGCCCGTAGCTGGCGATCTCCTCGGTGACCGCGCCCCAGAGGACGGTGATCTTCGGGTCGATCGTCGAGGCCCCGCAGGCGCCCACCGGGTCGATGATCTCGTTCACCAGCCCCTGATCGGTGGTGATGTCGCTGGCCTTGACGTCGAGGTGACCGACCTCGGGGTGGGCCGCGAGCCACTCGTGCATCCGCACCTGCTGCTCGGCGCCCGGATCCTCGTGGGCGTCGTCGTGGTGCTCGGCGTCGGTCATCCCGTTGTCGACGACGTTGCGGACCCGGTAGGTCTCGAGCACCGTCATCACCGAGCGCATGTGGTCGATGTGCGGGTGGGTGATCAGGAGGAGATCGATGGTCCGGTCGAGGTCCGGGCGGCGGGCGAAGAAGGCGTCGAGGTAGTCGCGGAGCGCCTGATCGGAGTCGAAGCTCTCGTTCTGCTCGCCGCCGGTGTCGATGAGCACCGCGCCGCAGGGGAACTCGAGGAGCGTCGCGTCACCCTGACCGATGTCGATGAAGTGCATCCGCATCGTGTCGCCGACGTCGTCGTTCAGCGGCAGGTGCGAGACGATCGCCCCCGGGTTGTTGCTCGCGTAGAGCGGCCCGGCTTCCATCGGCGGGGCGGGACGTTCGCTCGCGCTGCTGCAGGCAGCGCAGGTGAGGGCGAGCGCCCAGGCGCCGAGGGAGCGTTTGGGGTGCACGACCCACCATAACCGCCCGACTTGCTCGCTTATGTGACATCATTGAAACACCGGTTTTTTGCGAGGAGGTCCGCAGCCGGTGCAAAGTGGCCAATTCGCGGGAATTGGCCGCGCGCGTGTGCGCACGTGTGGGTGTGCGTATGCGCGCGCCCACATGGCCCGGCGGCCGGTCCGTCCGTCGGTCTGGCCCGCCGGCGCCGACGATCGACAGCGGCGCCGCGGGGACCGACGATCCGCCGCGTGGAGCAGGGAGTCTGGATCCTCGCGCTGATCGTCGTCGTCGCCCACGGGGTCCAGGCGATCACCGGCTTCGGCTCGTCGATCCTCTCGCTCACCTTCGGCTCCTTCGTCGCCCCCGTCGATCACCTCCTGCCGGTGCTGGTCCCGCTCAACCTCGGGGTGCCCGCCTACCTGGCGGCCCGCTACTGGCGGGACATCGACGGCCGCGAGCTCGGCCTGCGGATCATCCCCTTCGCCGGCCTCGGGCTCGCGCTCGGCTTCGCGATCTACGTCAGCGCCGCGCCGCCGTGGCTGGCCGTCGTCTACGCCGCCTTCGTCGTCGTCATCGCCGGCCTCCGCCTGGTCGCGTCGCTCCGCGAGGGCGAGGGGGCCGCGGTCGGCGAGCGGCCCTCGCCGCTCTGGCTGATCGCGGGCGGGCTGATCCACGGCCTCTTCGCGACCGGCGGCCCGCTGCTGATCCTCTACACGTCGGCGGTGATCCCCGACAAGCAGCGCTTCCGCTGCACGATGAGCGCGGTCTGGCTCCTCCTCAACCTCGCCCTGGTGATCGGCTACGCGCTCCAGGGGAGCCTCAGCGCGGCGACGCTCCGCGAGACCCTGATGCTGGTGCCGGCGATCGTCGTCGGCATCGTCGGCGGCGAGCTCCTCCACCGCCGGGTCTCGCAGCGGAGCTTTCGAATCGCGATCTTCGCGCTCCTCCTGGTCGCCGGCCTCTTGCTGCTCCGGCGCGCGCTGGTGGGCTAGCGTCCGTCCCTACATGTCGAAAAAGACATGTATGAGGAGACACAGAGCGCTACGAGCGGGCGTCGATCACCGGCAGGCGGCGGCGGCCACTCGGCGTGAGCGCGGGCGGAGCGGGCTCGCTGGGAGCGCTGCTCTCGCTGGCGTCGCCGGCCGCGGCGTCGCCGCGGCGCACCCGCGCGAGGAGCTCGCGGTCGAGGAGGTGCGAGGGCGCGACGTTCTTGAGGGCGTTGAGCATCACCGCCCGGAGGTTGGGGTTGCCTTGCTCGAGGTCGCGGAGGAGGGCGGCCATCGCCTCGCGCCGGAGCCCGTCCTGCGATCCGCAGAGGTTGCAGGGGAGGATCGGGTAGCCGACGTGGGCGGCGTGGGCGGCGATCTCGCCCTCGGCGCACTCGATGAGCGGGCGGATCACCTGGAAGCGGCCGTCGTCGGTCGTGTACCCCGCCGGCATCGCCTGGAGCTTGCCGGCGTAGAAGAGGTTCATCAGCAGGGTCTCGAGGGCGTCGTCGCGGTGGTGGCCGAGGGCGATCTTGTTGCAGCCGAGGCGCTCGGCGGTCGAGTAGAGGATCCCGCGGCGGAGGCGCGAGCACACCGTGCAGAACGCCTTGCCCGCGGGGGTCCGCTCGACCACGGTGGAGTAGGTGTCCTCGCGGACGATCTCGTGGGCGATCCCGGAGGCCGCGAGCCAAGCCTCGAGGGGCCGGCCGTCGTAGCCGGGCTGGCGCTGGTCGAGGTGGACGGCGATCACCGAGAACTCGAAGGGGGCGCGGCGGCGGGCCTCGTCGAGGAGGTCGAGGAGGGTGTAGGAGTCCTTGCCGCCGGAGACCGCGACCATCACCCGATCGCCGGCCTCGATGAGCCCGTAGGTGGCGATCGTCCTGGTCATCGCCCGCGCGAGGCCGCGGCGGATCACCTCGGCCGGCCGCGCCGCGCGGGCCGGCGTGCTCGGGTCACTCGTGGTCATCGCCGATGATCGTGATCGTCAGCATGCGCCGGTGGGGCGCGCGGCGGTGCTCGTAGACGTAGAGCCCCTGCCAGGTCCCGAGGTCGAGGCGGCCGGCGCGGATCGGCAGGGTCTGCGAGCTCTGGGTGAGGATCGCCCGGACGTGGGCCGGCATGTCGTCGGGGCCCTCGTCGCTGTGGGCGAAGAGCGGGTCGCCGTCGGGGACCAGGCGGGCGAAGAAGCGCTCGAGGTCGGCGCGGACGTCGGGGTCGGCGTTCTCGCAGAGGATCAGCGAGGCGCTGGTGTGGTGGAGGAAGACGGTGGCGAGGCCGCGGCGGATCCCGCTGGCGTTGACGGCGGCCTGGACCCGACCGCCGACGTCGTAGGTCCCGCGGCCCGGGGTGTCGACCGCGATCCGCTCGACGTGCTGCCGGAGGCCGCCGCTCACCTCTGGTACGAGGCCTTCCACTCGGCGTAGGGCATGCCGTAGACCCGCTCGCGGGCCTCGTCGGTCGACATCTCGATCCCGCGGGCGGCGGCGGCCTCCTGGTACCAGCGCGCCAGGCAGTTGCGGCAGAAGCCGGCGAGGTTCATCAGGTCGATGTTCTGGACGTCGGTGCGCCCCTGGAGGTGGGCGACCAGGCCGCGGAAGGCGGCGGCCTCGAGGGCGGTGGTCGTCTCGGCGTCGAGCTCGGTGGCCATGTCGAAGGTGTCCCTTGGGTCAGGAGCCGGGAGGCTCAGAGGAAGATCCCCTTGAGGAGCGTCCAGGGCTCGCGCTTGACCACCCGCCAGGTGAAGTCGACGAGGACCCGGTCGAAGTTGTCGCGCGGGTAGGCGTCGAAGACCTCGCGGACCGCCCCTCGGTCGAGGCCGAAGCGGGCGAGGCCGCGGGTGTGCTCGATCTGCACCGCCTTGCGGAAGCACTCGGCCTGCGGCGAGAGGCCGGAGACCGGCAGGAGGCGGTGGTTGAAGAGGAGGCACTCGCGGAGGACCTCCGGCGAGGTGTCCGCGAGGTCCTGGCCGTCGGTGATCCGCTCGAAGAGCGCGTAGCTCCGGTGGAGGTAGGTCTTGCCGTCGACCTCGTCGGCGACCAGGCCGAGGTCGTGGATCATCGCCACCAGGTAGGCGACGTTGCGATCGAGCTCGACCCCGTTCTTGGCCATCAGCATCGTCGCCAGGTTGTAGAGGCGGCGGCAGTGGTTGCGGAGGCCGTCGCCCTCGTAGGGGCTGACGCGGTCGAAGATCTGATCGGCGAGGTCGACCAGGCCATGGGTGGAGGCTTGCGGATCGGGCTCTACGGCTGCGAGGGCGCTCATCGTCACGGCTCCGGCGCCCAGGATCGACGATCCGCGCGCTCTGGCCAAGATCGCTGATCCCCGGCGGCCGCGTCAAATGTGCGTGATTGCGCGATCGCCCGCCGGCGGGTGATCGTCCTCACCGTCGCGGGGCTGCCTCAAGTGAGGGGACCGACGCCGATCTCCGCGAGGAGGAGGTCGACCACCCGCCGCTGCATCTCGATCCGGCGCTGCTCCGGGAAGCCCATCCAGGTCTCGACGCAGATGCCGACGCAGCCGATCGCGTCGACGATCACCTCGGTCGACGAGGTCGAGACCGGGTAGTAGTGCGGGGCCCAGCGCTCGTTCTCCTCGAGGAGCTCGGCGTTGAGGCGGTCGACGACCCGGCCGATGATCGGCGGCATCGGCTCGACGCCGTAGACCAGCGTCTGGCCGAAGGAGGGGACCACCGCTGGGTCGTAGCGCTTGCGGCTCTCGTGGAGGGTGGCCATCAGCGCCGGTCGCTCGTCGAGGACCAGGTCCATGAAGCGGCGGGCGAGCCGGCGCTCGCGCTCGGGGGCGTCGGCGTCGCCCGGGAAGCAGCGGTTGAGGTCGAGGCCGCCGGGGGAGCAGCGCTCGCGGACGCGGTAGGCCGGCGGGTTCATCACCGGGACGACGATCAGGCGCCCCGCTCGCGGCCGCGCGCCCTCCTCGAGGAGCTCGGCGAGCGCGTGCACGCCGGCGACCTCGTCGCCGTGGATCCCCGCCTGGATCAGCGCGGTCGGCCCGGGCTCCGGGCCCTCGAAGACGTGGAGCGCGAGGGTCGGCGTGAAGTGATGGATCCCGGCGGAGAGAGGCATCGCGGGCGCGAGGATCGACGCTCGCCGCGGGCGACGCAAGCGCTAGCGGAGGAGAACCAGAAGAAGACCCCGACGCCGGCCACGAGGAGCCGACGCCGGGGTCCGGTGCCGTGGGGGGGGCAGCTTTGATCAGGCGGGGGTCGGGTCGTCGACCCCGAGGGTCCGCGAGGTCTCCGAGGTCTCGACGTCGCGGGGGTCACGGGGGAGGGTGCCGAGGACGCGGTCGCCGAGGTGACCGGTGACGCCCATCCAGTAGTTCTCGTTCTTGAAGTGGTGGAGCCGGTGGTAGCGCCAGAGGCGGCGGTAGAAGGCGCTCTGCGGCCGGTAGTTGGTGTGGGTCAGGTAGTGGATCCACTCGTAGGTGAGGGCCATCCCGAGGGTCGAGAGCATCGCCGTCGCGAAGAGGTAGGGCGTCGGCGTCGCCAGCCACCAGAGGGTCGCCGTGATCGCCAGGCCGATCACCCCGGTGAGCTTGGGGATGAAGATCAGGCTGAGCTGCCAGGGCGCGCGGTGGTGGGCGCGGTGGAGGCGGGCGGCGTGGAGATCAAACTTGAGCCCGAGGATCGTCCGCGGCTTGAAGTGGAGGATGAAGACGTGGATCAGCCACTCGACGAAGGGCTGGGCGGCGACGATCGCCGCCGGGATCAAGAGATCCCAGCCCGTGAAGTGGCCGAGCCAGATCCGGGTCACGAGCGCGCTGAGGGTCAGGAGGATCAGCAGGAAGGGGCTCGAGTAGCGGATGAAGACCAGGAAGACCGTGAGCAGCGAGGGGTCGCTGTCCTGACGGGAGCTGTGCGGGTCGAGGGGGCGGGGCTTCTTCTTCATCTTCATGACACGTCCTCCGGGGTGGAGTCGATAAGCTCAGTTGCGCTGGAGTCGTCGTCGTTGGAGTCGTCGCTGGCGGGCTCGGCGTCCTCGAGCGCGGCCAGGACCTGGAAGATCGCCTGGGTGCCCTTCTCGACCAGGCCGCGGGCGACGTGGGTCGCCGAGAGGTCGTCGCCGCGGCGCACCGCCTCGGCGATCGCCCGGTAGGAGCCGAGGTCGCGGAGCTCCTCGGCGAGGACCTCGACCAGGATCTCGCGGAGGTCGTCGTAGGTCGCCCGCAGGCTGTTGAAGGCGAGCTCGTAGGCGATGTTCTCGGCGCCCTGGACGAGCACGTCCCAGAACTGGATCGCCAGCTCCTGGAGGGTCGCGAGGTCGCCTTGGTTCGCCTCCATCGCCGCCACCAGCGTCGCCAGGCGGGCCTCGATCGCCGGGGTCTTGCGGCGGGCGCAGAGGCGGGCGATGTCGGGGCCGAGGGCCGCCCGCATCTCCATCACCGAGCGGGCGACCTTGAGGTCGACGGTGCCCTCGCCGGTGTAGAGGAGCTGGCTGAGGAGATCGAGGTTGGCGGTCCGCTTGAAGTCGAGGACCCGGGCGCCGCCGCCGTGCTGGATGGTGATCAGACCAGCCTGCGAGAGCCGACCGCGGGCCTCGCGGATCGCGCCGCGGTTGACCTTGAGCATCTCGCTGAGCTCGCGCTCCGAGGGGAGGGCGCTCCCCGGGGCCATCCGGCCGCTGACGATCGCGTCCGAGAGCTGGTCGTAGACCGCGTCGGAGAGGGATTTGCGTTCGATGGGCTTGAGGCTCATGGGCGCTCAGGAAGTCTGACATCCGATTGTCAGGTGGTCAACTGGTATGACCACTTGAGCGTGCGCACGCCCTGCGCGCGGTGCGTGTCGAGCGCCACCGGTCAGACCGCTCCGCCCCCGCCCGCCAGCCGGCCCCCGCCGGCCGCGCTCACTCGCAGGGCGTCCAGACGCCGTCGATCAGCCGCTCGTTCGGCCGATAGCGGCTCTTGTAGGCCATCGACGCGCACTCGGCGATGTAAAAGCCGAGGTAGAGGTAGCGGAGGCCCCAGCGCTTGCAGAGCTCGACCTGCGTCATCACCGAGAAGACCCCGGGTGAGAGCGCCGAGTAGTCGGGGTCGAAGTAGAAGTAGACCGCCGAGAGGGCGGTCGCCGCCCGGTCGACGATCGCCACGCCGATCAGCGCGCCGTCGACCCGGTAGCGGATCTCGAAGCTGTCGCAGCAGGTCTCGACCAGGAAGGCGCGGTAGCCGGGCTCGTCCATCGGCTCCTCGCTCGCCGCCAGCCCGCGCCCCCGCTTGTGGCGGTTGTAGAGGGCGAGGCGCTCGCGCGAGTGCTCGGGCTGGCCGATCTCAAAGGAGATCTGCTCGCGCCCGCGGCGGTGGATCCGTCGCTGGGTCTTGTTCGGCTGGAAGGTGTCGACGTTGAGGCGGATCGGCACGCAGGCGCGGCAGCCCTCGCAGGCGGTCCCGTAGATCAGCACCCCCTGCCGACGGTCGCCGACCTGGAGGCGGCGATCGAACTCCGCGGCCGTGAGCCCCCGCGTCGGCAGCCGCATCGGCAAGCGGGCCTCGCGTCCGTGGATGTAGGGGCATGGCATCGGCTCGTCGTAGACGACGAGCTCCGGCGGAGCGCCAGCGAGCACGCGGGGACGCCAGCTCATCAGCCCCAGAGTATAGGGCCCCGGGCGGAAGCTCGCCCGCGGATCGGGTACCCTGGCGGCGGTGCCTGAGCCCGAGCGCCTCGCCCCCGGGATCGACCGGATCCCCCTCCGGACCCCGACCCTGCCGCCGGCGACGACGACGAATACGCTCGTCGTCGGCGGGCGTCGGCTCGCGGTGATCGAGCCGGCGAGCCCGCATGCGGACGAGCAGCGGCGCCTCGAGGCCGCGCTCGCCGCCCGGATCGACGCCGGCGCCGAGCTGGTGGCGATCCTCCTGACCCACCACCACGGGGACCACACCGGCCACGCCGAGGGCCTGCGGCGGCGCTTCGGCGGCCGCGTCCTCGCCCACCGCGAGACCGCGGCCCGCCTCCCCTTCGCCGTCGACGGCGAGCTCGACGACCGGGACGAGCTCGACCTCGGCGACGGCTTCGTGATCGAGGCGCTCTTCACCCCGGGGCATGCGCCCGGCCACCTCGTGTTCCGCGAGCGCGCGTCGGGGCTCGCCTATGCGGGTGATCTCGTGGCGGGGGAGGGGACGATCCTGATCGACCCGGCCGACGCCGGCGACATGGCGGCGTACCTCGCGTCCCTCGAGCGGATCGCGGCGATCGCCCCGCGCGCGCTGATCCCCGCCCATGGCCCGGTGATCACCGCGCCCGAGGCCCTCCTGCGCCGCTACATCGACCACCGCAGAATGCGCGAGGACAAGATCCTGGCGGCCGTCGGCGACCAGACGATCGATCTCCCCGCGCTCCTCGCCCGGGTCTATGACGACACGCCGCGCGCCCTCTGGCCCCTGGCGGAGCGCTCGCTCGAGGCCCACCTGGGCAAGCTGGTCGCCGAAGGACGTCTGCATCGGGACGGGTCGGCGATCCGCCGAGGCGGCGGCGCTGGCTGAGGCGACGGATCCTCCACGGACGCGGGTCTGCGCGCTGCCGACCGCCGTATTTTGCTAGCGACAGCCGCGGGCTCGGCCGGTACCATCGGCGCATGGGCTGGTCCTTCCCCGCCTCGGGTGAGTGGGCCGAAAATCGCCAGCCAGAGAGAGTCCCATGGCCAAGTCGCCACCTCCAACCATTCTGCTCGTCGAGGACAACCCCCTGAGCGCGGACATGCTCTCCCGGCGCCTCCGCCGGAAGGGCTACAACGTACTCACCGCGGCCGACGGTGAGGAGGGGATCAAGCTCGCCAACGAGAACAAGCCGGATCTGATCTTGATGGACATGAGCTTGCCGCGGAAGGACGGCTGGTCGACCACGCAGGAGCTCAAGAAGGGTGATGTGACCAAGGCGATCCCGGTGATCGCCCTGACGGCGCACGCGATGTCGGGAGACCGCGAGAAGGCGCTCGACGCGGGCTGCGATGACTACGACACCAAGCCGGTCGAGCTCCGCCGCCTCCTGACCAAGATCTCCCGCTTCGTCCCCGAGCCCTCGTAGGCGCCAGAACGCGCGACTACGGCGGATTGACAGGCGGACGGCCCCTCGCTATCGCTCAAAGCGTCCCGCGGAGGAGTAGACGATCGCCGAGAACTCCAAGCCCAACGGTCGGACCGCCGCGCCGCGCGCCCAGGCGGCTGGTGACGCGCCGTCCGGGGCGGTCGACGGGCTCTCCCCCCGTGACCACGCGCTGATCGAGATCCGCGAGCGCTTCGGCAGGATCCCTGCGATCTTCGCGCCAGCGCTGACCTCCGGCGCCCTCCTCGCCCAGCTCTGGGAGCCGCTGCGGGCGATCGACGACGAGGATCGCCTCTCCCGTCGCTTCGTCCACCGCCTCCTCGCGCTCCTCCACCACCACGAGGCGATCCCCTACGGCGTCGTCTGGCACGTCTGCGCCCTCGCCGAGTTCGCCGCGCGCGACGCCCTGAGCGGGCTCATGCGGCTGGCGGGCGACACCGATCTCCCCGCCACCTCGCCGCCCTCGACGGCTGCGACGAGCCGCTCCCCCGGGGCCGCGACCTCGACCCCGCGGTCGAGGAGGCCCTCCTCGCGATCTCCGTCGCCGCGGTGATCCAGGCCGACACCTCCGAGGCCCTCCGCCTGCGGATCCGCCGCCTCCTCGGCCCCGAGCGCTACGGCTGGTGGATCGAGGCGGTGATGCTCTTCCGGGCGTGGTCGGAGTGGCTGCGGGCCTTCCCCGAGATCGACCACGGCGGCGAGGCGCCGCTCGCCATGCGCTTCGCCGCGCTCTGCGAGGAGCTCCCCTCGCTCGCGGCCCTCGCCCGGCTGATCGACGAGGAGAGCGGGATCCACCTCCTCCCCGGCCTCGCCAGCGCGTCGCCGGTCGGCGTCCGCTGGAAGGTCGACGCCGACACCGTCCACACCGGGATCATCCAGGTCGACCTCGAGGGCAAGGTGGTGCTGACCAACGCCGAGGCCCGCCGCCTCTTCGGCGCGACCGAGTCGCCCTTCCACGACATCGACCTCCGCCACCTCGAGGGCCTGCTGATCTGGGAGGACGGGACCTCGTGTCCGTCCGCCGAGTTCCCGGCCTTCCGCTGCCTCGAGACCCTGACCCCGCAGGGGCCGACGATCCTCGGCCACCGGACGGCCGACGGCGAGCTCCGCTGGGCGACCTACTCGGCGACGCCGATCCTCGACCCGCAGACCGACGAGGCGGTCGGCGTGACCGTGACGATCGTCGACATCAGCGATCGCAAGCGGGCCGAGCAGGCGCTCCAGGCGACCGAGGATCGCTACCGCAAGCTGGTCGAGTCCTCCGACTCGATGGTCCTGCTGATCTCGCCGAGCGGCGCGGTCCTGGCGGCCAACGCCCCGGCGGCCCTCTACATCGGCGCCTCGCCGGCGGCCCTCGTCGGCAAGACGATCCACGAGCTTATCCCCGACGCGTCGCTCGCCGACGCCTACCTCGCGCGGATCCTCCAGGTCGTCGAGAGCGGCGAGGGGAGCGACGTCGAGGAGATGGTCGAGCTCCGCGGCGAGCTCCGCTGGCTGGCGACCCGCCTCCAGCCGATCCGCGACCGCACCGGCAACATCTACTCGGTCCAGGCGGTGGTCCGCGACATCACCCGCCGCCGCGAGGCCGAGATCGCCCTCCGCGAGCGCGAGGAGCGGGCCCGCCACGACTCGCTCCACGACCCGCTGACCCGCCTCCCGAACCGCGTCCTCCTGATGGATCGCCTGGCGGTCGAGGTGATCCACGCCAAGCGCCACGAGGGCTACCTCTTCGCGGTCCTCTGCCTCGACCTCGACCGCTTCAAGAACCTCAACGACAGCCTCGGCCACGCGGCCGGCGATCAGCTCCTCATCGAGTTCTCGCGCCGCCTCCTCGAGTGCATCGGCCCCGAGGACACCCTCGCGCGGACCGGCGGCGACGAGTTTGCGATCCTGGTGAAGGACATCCAGGAGCCGACCGACGCCCTGAAGATGGCCGATCGGGTGCTCAGCCTCCTCAAGCAGCCCTTCAAGCTCGGCGGCCGCCAGGTCTACACGCCGACGAGCATCGGCATCGCCCTCTCGTCGGCCGGCTACGAGCGCCCCGACGACATCCTCCGCGACGCCGACACGGCGATGTTCCGGGCGAAGAACCGCGGCAAGAACCGCTACGAGATCTTCGACCAGGGCATGCACGCCGAGGCGCTCGAGCTCCTGGTCCTCGAGAACGACCTCCGGCGGGCGATCTCGCAGTCGGAGTTCCGCCTCTTCTACCAGCCGGTGGTCGAGATGGTCAGCGGCGAGCTCGCGGGCTTCGAGGCGCTCCTCCGCTGGGACCACCCGACCCGCGGCCTCGTCGGCCCGGGCGAGTTCATCGCCTTCGCCGAGGAGACCGGGATCATCATCTCGATCGGCGAGTGGGTGCTCCAGGAGGCCTGCCAGCAGATGCAGCGGTGGCACACCAGCTACCCGCTCGATCCGCGGCTGACGATCTCGGTCAACCTCTCGGGCAAGCAGTTCGCCCAGCCCGCGCTGATCGCCAAGGCGCTCCGCGAGACCTCGCTCGATCCGGCGACCCTCAAGCTCGAGATCACCGAGAGCGTGATCATGGAGGACCCGCGGGCGGCGTCGAACCTCCTCCAGGAGCTTCAGGGCCAGCAGATCCAGTCCTACGTCGACGACTTCGGCACCGGCTACTCGTCGCTGAGCTACCTCCACCGCTTCCCGATGTCGGCGGTGAAGATCGATCGCTCCTTCATCTCGGGGATCGGCCCGGCCGGCGAGAACGCCGAGATCGTCCGGACGATCGTCAACTTGGCCCACAACCTCGGGATGAAGGTGATCGCCGAGGGGGTCGAGACCGAGGCGCAGCGCGAGCTCCTGATCGAGATGGGCTGCGAGTTCGCGCAGGGCTACTTCTTCTCGCCGCCGCTCGCCCCCGAGGACGCCGAGGCGCTGATCGCCGAGACCCTCGCGCGGCGCCAGGCGGCGTCCTAGATCGTTGGCGGAGCGCGCCAGCAGAGCGCGCCAGCAGAGCGCGCTAGCGGAGCGCCCGGACCTGATCGCCGACGATCTCGAGCGCCTCGGGGTGGCCGCCGTAGTAGGCCGCCATGCCGACGTCGATGAGCCACACCTTGCCGTCGCACTCCGAGCGGATCCCCTCGCGCTGGACGGTGTGGCCGACGACCATCCGGGCCGCGGGGATCGCCGCGAGGGCCTCGCCGAGGGTCGCGCAGGCGGCCGCGTCGGGGTGGTCGGAGTAGAGGCGGGTCCATACCGGCGACTCCTCGTCGACGACCACCTCGGTCGGCGCCTCGGCCTCGCCGCGGAGCCACGCCTGGGTCTCGGCGTTGATCGCCTCGAGGCCGCGACGGACGTGCTTGGGGAGGACCCCGCCGTGGACGAAGACCGTGTCGCCGACCACCTGGATCACGTTGCGGCCGGCGAAGCGGCGGGCGTAGGGGGCCCCGGGGGCGAAGGCGAGGAAGCGGCCGCGGACCTGTGAGGGCACCCCCTGGCCGCGGGGATCGTCGAGCTTGACCCCCGGCACCTCGGCGAAGTCGAGGAGGCCGCCGGCGGTGACGTAGCGGAGATCGCCGGCGACGTTCATCAGCTCGTGGTTGCCGTTGAGGGTGATCAGCGCGCCGCCGGCCGCCTTCGCCTCGCCCTCGAGGTGGCCGAGGAGGTCGAGGATCGCCCGCTCGTCGTCGCCGCGGTCGAGCTGATCGCCGGTCTGGACGACCACGAGGTCGCCGCCGATCCAGGCGTCGCGCTCGTCGATCGCGCCGGCGAGGCGGAGGGCCGCGCGGGTCGCCTCGAGGTCGCCGTGGACGTCGCCGATCGCGACCACGCGCTTGGCCGCCGGGAGCCGGGTCGGCGGCGCCGCGTCGGCCTCGTTCGGCGCGCTCGCCTCGGCGAGCGCCGGGGTCGCGCTCGCGCTCGGGGTCGCGCTCGCGGGGGCGCTCGCGGGGGCCGGGGCCGGGCCTGCGCTCGGGCTCGGCGCGCGGCGCGCGCTGCTGGCTGGCCTCGCCGCCGCAGGACGCGAGCGCGAGCGCGAGCGCCAGCACGCGGCGCGGGGGGCAGGGCGAGGCGCGGCGTGGTCGGGGGCGGGGCGGCGGCGCGACATCGTCGGGGATGGTAGCGCATGCGCGGGGCGCTCGCCCCGGCGCCGTCGCCGGCGATCCTCAATAGGCGTCGCGCTCGCGGGCGCCGCGACGGGCCTCGCGCTCGAGCTCCGCCTGGGCCTCGACGGTGTAGCGCGCGGTCGGCTGGAGGCGGAGGCGGGCGAAGGGGATCGGCTCGTCGCTCTCCTCGCAGACCCCGTAGGTGCCGGCGACGATCCGCTGGAGCGCCGCCTCGATCTCGGCGAGCTGCTCGCGGTCGTGGGTGGCGAGGCCCGCGACCGCGGCGCGGGCGGCCTCGAGGGCGGCCTGGTCCTGGCGGTCGCCGCTGTCGACCGAGAAGTCGGCGCTCTCCGAGACGAAGGCCCCGGCCCGCTCGAGGAGGGCGCGGCGCTCGTCCTCGAGGCGGCGACGGAGCTCGCCGATCTGCTCGCTTGTCAGGTGTTCCATGGCTCGTCCTCGCGGGCGGCATCGTGCGCCCGCGCGCGCCGGCAGGCAAGCGGCTCAGGACGAGAGCTTGGCGAGGGCGCGGCGCCCGGCCTCGGTGTAGGCGGCGTGCCAGCGCTCGAGCTCCGAGCGATCGACGCCGTACTTCTCGGCCAGCTTGCGGATCCCGAGATCGCCGACGATCACCTCGTGGACCGCCGCCTCGCGGCGGGCGGTCTCCTCGGCGCTGAGCTCGGGCGCGGGGGTCGGCGCGGGGACCTGGGCCTGCTGGGCCTGCTGGGCCTGCTTCTCCTGGACGGGCTCAGCCTGCGGGACCTCCTGGAGCGGAGCTTGCTGGGCTTGCGCTTGCGCTTGCGGAGCCTGCTGTGAGCGCAGCTCCTCCGGCGCTGAGGGCTTCGGCGTCGGCCGGGCGCGGGGCCGCGGCGTGTGCGGGAGGCGAGCCGCGGGATCGCCGAGGATCGTGTAGCCGGCGAGGTCCTGGCGGACCATCCAGAGGTGGGCCAGCTGCGCCCGCTGATCGCCGAGGTCGATCCCCGAGACCTCGGCGGCTCGCTGCTGGTCGCTCCGATCGGTGATCGCCTGGTTCTTGTCGAGGTAGTAGCGGACGATCTCGCGGAGCGAGAGGCCGACCCGATCGCCGCGGATCAGCGAGCGCAGCACCTTGAAGAACTTGCCCGCGCGCCCCTCGCGGCCGCCGCGATCGAGCTCCTGGAAGGAGTAGGTCCAGGCGAGGTCGAGGTGACCGAGGAAGGCGATCGGGCCCTTGGGGTTTGCGAGCGCCGCCTTCGGCACGGCGGCGATGAAGGGCGCCTCGCCCTCGCCGGGGAGCGAGCGGAGCACCGCCTCCGGGCGCCCGCTGAACTTGCCGGCGTCGCGGAGGAGCTGCAGCCAGTGGCGGAAGCGGCTGTCGGACGGGGTGCCGGCGCCGTAGCAGGCGAACATGAACCACATGCCGCCGGGCATGAAGCTCGCCTCGGCGACGTCCTCGCCCCGGATCGCGCCGCTGCGCCCGAAGCTCATCGCCCCCTGGCCGGCCCGTCGCTCGTCGTCGGAGCCCCAGCCGCGGCGGGGCGCGCCCTCGCCGTGGCTCACGGTGAAGAGGAGGCTGGCCTCGAGGTCAGCGACCGCGCGGAGGAGCTCGTCCGGGCTCGGATCGTCGCTGCCGCCCTCGCGGATCGCCGCCGCCGGCAGGGCGCCGCTGGCGAGGGACTCCTGCGAGCGGGCGAGCACCGGCGCGACCAGGCCGCTCGCGCCGATCGAGGTCGCCGGCGTGCCGTCGCGGACCGTGTGGAAGAGGAGATCGGCGGCCCGCTCGATCGGCGCGCGCTCCCAGCGGAGGAGCTTGTCGACGTAGGCCTCGTAGTCCTCGAGCTCGGAGAAGGCGAGGCGCCCGACCGCGCCGTCGATCGTCTGGGCCTGCTGGAGCGCGAGCGGGGTCTCGTGGAGGTCGCCGAGGAAGAGCTGGTAGTGGGGCATCTCCGCCGGGTCGTCGCTGTCGTAGACGTCGCGCCGCCAGGCGTCCGCGTCGGCCGCGTCCATCTTCGCCGGCACCCGGTAGATCTTCGGGGCGAGGTCCATCTCGGCGTGGCGGGCGTCGATGAGCGGCCTGATCGCCGCGAGGAGGCGATCGCCGCGCTCGCCCTCGGGGGCGATCACCGACCAGCCCTGCTCGGCGAGGTCGTTGCCGCCGGCGCTGTAGCTGTAGAAGGAGTAGCTCTCCGGCTCGCTCTTCGCCTCGTCGTCGGCCGCGTCGTGGCTGAGCCCCTCCTCGAGCACCGGCGTGTGGTCGTCCGCGTGGGCGAGGAGGAGTTGGATGTCATCGCTCGGGCGCTGCATGGTCGCCACCTCCGGAGCGCGCGGGAGAGTGCGCGCGTGGCGATGATAGCGTCGACGACCTCACCGTCGCGTCACCTTTTGGCGCGCATTTGCGACCGCCTGTGCGCGATCTTTGGCCCTTGTGCGTCACCTGAATCTTCGGTCTCGTTGCCGGAGATGATGGGAGTGGAGTGACATGGTGAGCATCGCCCGAGCCTTCGACCGGATCCTCCGGGACAACTTTCGGATGAACGCGGCCTGGCTGCCGCTGACGTCGAGCTTCCGCCTCGGCGAGTACGGCCTCTGGCGCGGCGGTATCTTCCAGGCGATCGGCAACGTCGCCGACGACTTCGGCGTCGAGCTCCGCGAGGTCGAGGGGTCGCCGGTGAACTTCGACTTCACCTCGCAGGGCGTGCAGATCATCGACGCCGGCGGCGGCGCGAAGGGCCAGGTGAAGTCGCTCGCCACCGTCGACGCCGCGGCCGAGGTCAAGGCCCAGGCGGCCTCCTCCTTCGTCCTCCGGGCGCCGAGCCTGACCTCGCGGCGCCTCGAGAACGTCGCGGCGATCGGCGCCCGCCTCCTCGACGCCCGCCGCCGCAAGGAGGGCCCCCGCTGGCGCACCCGCTACAAGCTCGTCTCCGAGGTCTTCGTCGGCGACGCGGTGACGATCCTGGCGACGATCGAGGCCGAGACGACGATCCTCCTCCGGGGCAAGGCGAGCGACGCCAAGGAGCTCCTCAGCGGCAACGTGAAGGCGACGGTGAGCGCCGACAAGAGCCTCGGCCTCTCGCTGGTCGGCGCCTCCGGTCCGGTCGGCCTCCGCCTGGTGCGGGTGCGCCCGAGCGGGGTGGTCGTCGCCTCCTTCGGCGAGGACCTCGAGGACGCCGGGGTCGAGGTCGTCCCCGAGGATCGCTGGGACCAGGAGATCGTCGACGACCCTGAGGACGACGACGACGACGACGACGACGACGACGACGAGGGGGCGGCGGTCTAGCGCCGCGGCGCTCGCGTCGACGGGCGCGAGGTCGCGCCCCCCATGCGGGGGAGATCTCGTTGGTGACCCCTTCACCGCAATGTGTACGAAGAGACATGTTCGATCATCGGCGGGCGAACGATCGCGCGGGGACGCGCTCGTCCGCGCGCGTCGGCTCGATCCTGCGCGGCGCGAGGTCGCGTCCGCCGGCCGCCGAGAATTGTCGGCGTGGACAATGGCCCCTCGCTCTGTGAGAGTCTCTCGGTGGCCGCGATAGAGCCGCTGCGGATCGTCCTCGAGTTCGCGCGGGCGAGCGACGCAGGTGACCCCCACGCCTTCCGCTTCGCGCCGCAGAGCTACTTGGTTCGCGGCCCCCGCGGCGAGTTCACGAGCACCGAGGTCGCCTGGTCGCGCGAGCTCATCGAGGACCTCGAGGCGCTCCGCCTCCCGGGTCGAGATCCGGCGGCGCTGCAGCGGGTCGGCGAGGTGCTCCGTCGGATCCTCGAGCCCGCCGGCTGGCGCGAGCACGAGGGGGCGATCGTCGACGCGGTCGCCGAGGGGCGGCGGGTCTCGGTCACCGTCCGCTCGGCGGCGGCCGAGCTCTACGCGCTCCCCTGGGAGCTCCTCACCCTCCGCAGCACCGGCCAGAACCTCGGCTCGGTGAGCGGCGTCCTCCTCCGCTACGAGTGGCCGGCGACCACCTCGGCCCGGCCGCAGGCGCGGCCCCCCGCGGCCGAGGGGCGGGTGCTCGTCGCCTGGTCGGCGGCGGGCGGTGCGGTGCCGGCCGCCGAGCACGTCGCCGGGCTGGCGAGCGCCCTGACGGCCGCGGGCCGCGACCTCGATCGCGAGCGCGACGTCCTGGGGCACGCCTCCTTCGGTCGCCTCAGCGACGCGCTCGCCGCGGCCGAGCGCGAGGGGCGGCCGATCGACGTCCTCCACCTCCTCTGCCACGGGGCCGCGAGCGGCTCGACCTTCGGCCTGGTCTTCGACGGCGAGGAGAGCGGCGATCGCCCGGTCGTCGTCGATCCCGGGCGCCTCCAGATCCTCCTCGCGCCCCACGCCGGGATGATCCGGATGGTGGTGCTCGCCGCCTGCGACAGCGGCAACATGGGGAGCCTCGGCAACCGCCTCGGCAGCGTCGCCCAGATGCTCCACCGGGTCGGCATCGCCGCGGTCGTCGCCTCGCGCTACCCGCTCTCGGTCGACGGCTCGGTGCGGATGACCGAGGCGCTCTACCGCCAGCTCATCGGCGAGTCGGCGACCCTCGAGGAGGCCTTCGTCCGGACCCGCTCGGCGCTCGCCCGCGATCCGACGACCCTCGACTGGGCGAGCCTCCAGCTCTACGCGCGGGCCGAGGACGGCGACGCGACCCGCCCCCTCGGCGCGCCGCCGCCGGGCGAGGTGCCCGCGCCCGTCGAGGTCGTCGCGCCGCCGAGCGGCCGCTCCGTGGTCTGGAAGGTGGCCGCGCTCGTGGCGGTGCTCGGGGTGACGATCGCCGTCGCCTTCGCGCTCGGCGACGGCTCGCGGGGCGGCGGGGTCGAGGGCGCCGAGGCGGTGGCGAGCGCGGCCGAGAAGGGGGCGAGCGACGCGATGATGCGCGAGGGCCCCGAGGTCGCCGCGGTGACGACGAGCGGCGCCGGCGGAGCGGCCGGCGCGAGCGCTGGCGGCCCGGCGCCGACGGGGCCCGAGGCGGCGGGATCGACCGGCAGCGGGGCGACCGGCGAGGCGACGACCAAGGAGCCGGCGAGGTCGCCGAGCGACGCGGGCGCGAGCGACGGTGACGCGAGCGGATCGGGGTCGGGGTCGGCGTCGAGCGTGACCAAGAAGAGCGGCACCCACCACACGACGAAGCCCTCGACGAGCGCCGGCGAGGAGGCCGCGCCGACCCGCGATTGCCCGGCGAGCGTCCGCGATCACGTCGAGACGAAGATCGGCGCGCCGCCGGGCGGCGGGGTCTTCACCGTCAAATTCGAGGTCGCGTCCTCCGGCGCGGTCAAGCTGAGCTCGTGCCGCGGCTGCGGCGCGCTCGAGGCCGACGCGCGCTCGAGCCTCGCGGCGCTCGATCGCGGCGTGGTCGCCCGCAAGCTCGGCGAGGGCGGCGGATGCAAGGGGTCGATCAAGTGGCAGTGAGGAGGCGAGCTAGCGCGTTTGGCCATGTCTCATGGGGCATGTTGTCATCGGCGCTCGCGGCCGCGCTCGCGCTCGGATCGCCCCACGCCCGGGCCGCGGCGCCGGCGAAGGGTGCGAGCGGAGCCGAGGCCCCCGCGACCCCGGCCGACTCGGCGCCCGCGCCCGCGCCGGCCGACGGGGCGACTCCCGCCAGCCGCGGCGCGTCCCGCTGCGACGCGGCCTGGTCGGTCGAGCGCCTCGACGAGGACGAGCGCTCGCTCCTCCGCCGCGCCTGCCTCGGCGAGCACGTCGATCCCGCCGAGATGCACAAGGTCCACCGCCGCCTCCTCGGCGGCGACGGCTGGCATGCCGGCACGCTCGCCTGGCTCGTGGGTCCCCAGCGGGTGCGGCGCTGGAGCTGGGATCGCAAGGTCCCGGAGGAGCGCCGGACCCGGCCGCCGGCGATCGACGAGCTCCAGCGGAAGATCGACTCCAAGCTCGGCGACCTCGCCAGCGCCCCGGAGTACCGGTCGATCCGCGAGTCGCCCGCGGTCGAGGCGCTCCTCGAGGCCGCGACCGCCGACGAGGAGCCCGAGGATCTCCCCTTCGACTCCGACTTCCTCCGCCGCCTCGGGATCGCCGACGCGATGATCGAGGGCAACCGCCTCCTGACGATCCGCAGCGACGGCCTCGACTCCCTGGTGGTCGCCTTCGGCGACGCCCGCTCGACCCTCGTCCGCTACTTCGGGCGCGACGACATGGTGATCCTCGGCAAGCACCGCTTCGCCCTGGTCGCGGTCCCGGAGGGGACGCCGGTGACCCTGGTCGGCTCCCACCGCGGCCAGGAGGTCCCGCTCCTCTGGCGCTCGGTGGTCGGCCGCAATCAGGCGGTATGGATGGTCCCGGTCCACCAGTCCTGTGTCAGCCTCAACGTGCGGATGGGCGTCGATGACCGCCTCTTTGTCGACGGCACCGAGGTCCCGGCGCTGGTCGACGCGCGCGGCGGTCGGGCGGTCGATCAGCCGATGATCCTCTCGCGCGACCTCCCCTTCGCCGTCGTCCCCGATCACGAGCTCGCGGTCCTGACCTGCGAGGGCGACGACGCCTGCGCGATCCGCTACCTCTCGCGGATCCCGGCGACGACCGATCGCCCGGAGCCGCGCCACCTCTGCGAGCCCTTCCGCCTCGACCTGCGGCCGCGCGAGCGCCAGCAGGTGGCGATCGTCCGGACCGCCCGGAGCGAGAGCTGCCGGGCCTCGCCGCTCTGGTCGGACGACGTCGGCGATCGCGTGCGGACCTTCTTCGCCACCGATCCCCACCACCGCGCCCGCCGCGAGGTCGCCGACGTCTACGCCTACGCCGAGATCGCCGGCGCGCTCGCCAGCCTCGAGCGCGAGATCAACCGCGGCGACGGCAAGGCGATCGGCCCCGATCGCGGGATCGACTCGTCGGAGGCGCTCGGGACCGTCGCCAAGGAGGCGTGGCGCCAGGGCCTCGACATCCTGATGACCCTCGAGGTCCAGTGCATCCCCCGGCCGAACAACCCCGAGGAGCACACCTACGCGATCTCGGCGACGATGATCGGCGTCGACGAGATCTTCGGGCGCGGCTACTACGGCAACCAGGGGCTCGACCTCCAGCGCTTCATCCACACCGAGACGATCGCCTTCGACGAGCCGAGCCTCCAGGAGGCGAGCCTCGCCGCCCTCCTCGACCGCCTCTTCCAGGTCCCCTCGTCGCGCTTCATCCACGACCGGATGGCGACCTTCTACCGCGATCCGCTCCACCTCCGGGTCGGCTCCTACTTCGGCGGCGACAACAAGGTCCCGGAGACCCTGCCGATCGTCTACAAGCGCTTCCCGCTCCGGAGGCGGCGCGCCGACGTCGGCGTCGAGGGGCGCCTGGCGATCCGCGAGGAGCGGCGGCCGCCGATCTGCGATCAGCTCGCCCGCAGCGAGCGCGTCGATCGCCAGACGATGAGCGCGATCAAGGAGACGCTGGAGCGCCTCCCCGGGCGCTCGCGCACCAGCTCGCTGAGCCGCAGCCTCGCCGGCGCCGATCGGAGCACGAGCCCCCGCGGGGCGATCCACCGCCGCGACATCGTCGTCACCTGGCCGGGCTGGTACCTGGTGGTCCGCGAGGACGAGTCCGGCGAGATCGCCGACGCGATCTGCGTCGACGCGCGCTACCGGCGATCGGAGCTCTGGGGCGAGGTGATGATCAGCGGCGGGCCCCTCTTCATGACCTACGCCGAGGAGCTCTCGACCCTGATGGGCCGGGCGCGGGTCGGCTACGTCCGCTACCTCTTCCCGGGGCTCGGGGTCGGCGTGCGCGGCGGCTACGGCCTCGCCGATCACTCGCTGAGCACCGGCGTCACCAGCTGGCAGGATCTCGACACGCTCTCGCCGGCGATCCGCTGGCAGCGGCACTCGCTGATGCTCGGACCGCTCATCGAGGCCCGCACCCGCTGGACCGCGGTCCCCTTCGAGCTCCGCGCCCGGATCTCGCCCTTCCTCGACCTCGGGCTGATCTCGCTCGCCCAGGTGCCGAGCTCGCTCAAGGACTTCCGCGGCAAGGCGACCTCCAACCTGATCATCGACGTCGACGTCGGCGTCGATCTCGACCTGATCTTCGGCTACTCGGTCGGCCGCGTCGAGCTCCAGCACGGGCTCCTCCTTGGCGTCATGGCCATCGACGACGCGCCCTACCGGACCGCGGTGACCGCGAGCGAGGGCTTCGCCGGGGTCTTCGGCTTCACCTTTGGCGTCGGCGCGGGGAGGTCACGATGAGGGGCACGAGGACGTTCGTCGGGGTGTGGGCGCTCGGCCTGGCGGCCGGCGCGATCGGCGGGGCGCTCGCCTGTCAGAGCGGGAGCGGGCGCCTGACGACGAGCCGCTGCGAGGCGCTCTGCCAGAGCGCGCGCGCCTGCGGGGTGATCCCCTCGGCGCTCGGCGGCACGGCGAACTCCACGACCGACGACGACGTCGTCGCCCTCTGCGTCTCGCGCTGCGAGTCTTCCCACGCCGCCGATCCCGAGATCGCGGCGGTGGTCGCCTGCCTCGAGCTCTACGACCCGGTCGACACCTACGACTTCTGCGCGCCCGAGTGCAAGTCGGTGGTCCAGTGCCTGCGCTCGGCGACGGCCAGGGGGGAGGTCGGCAGCGAGGCGCTCGGCAGCGCCGACGTCACCGTGGTCATGGTCCCGGCCGACTTCCTGATGTCGACCCTCGAGAACCAGACCTGGTGCGACCCGAGCCTGACCGCCGTGCCGATCCTCGGGGACTACTACCGGGCGGAGGGGGCGGTCGCCGAGGTGACCGCGCTCCTCACCTCGGTCCGGAGCGGCTTCGGGGCCCTCAAGGCGCTCGACGACGCCGTCGACGACGACGCGCGCCTGGCGATCCTCGACACGATCGAGACCGAGATCTACGCCCGCGACTACGTCCTGCCGATGTGGCTGGTCCCCCGTCTCCGCAGCGAGATCGCGGCCGGCGGCTGGGCGCGCGTCGGCCTCGCCAACGGCGACCTCAGCGAGGGCGGCTGCATCCGCGAGCTGATCAACGAGGTCCGCGCGCAGATCCTCGGCGACGTCGATCTCGCCGACCCGACCTCGGTCGCCGCCCGCATGGAGGCCGAGGTCAGCGGCGACGCGGCGATCGAGGTCTTCAGCGGCGGCTACGCGGTCTGTCAGCAGAACTCCGACTACATCGGCGCCCTCTTCGCGTCGGAGTGCTCGGTCGCCCTCGGCGGCGAGTCCGACCAGTGTCGGAGCTACCGCCGCCCCTACTGTCGGAGCGGCGAGTGCGAGGGCGGGGTCGGCGGCTGCGATCCGCTCCTCTGCTACTACGGCGACCAGCCGCCCTCGCGGGCCTGCTCGCAGCTCGGGATCACCGAGATCTTCCTGGGCTACGAGCTCGACGGGACCAAGTACGTCACCGACGTCGGCTCCACCTGCGACGGCTCGGTGGTCAGCGCGACCTTCTCGGGGGTCTCGGTCGGCGTGGTCACGCCCTTCGCCGTCGTCCACGGTCGCCTCAGCGGGCCCAGCCGGATCCCCGGGGGCGAGACCCTGCGCTGCGGGAGCGAGGACGCGCGCCGCGAGGAGCGGCCGATCGCCACCCCCACCGCCGGTCGTCCCCGCGCCAGCCACGCCTTCAACGAGCCGGACGCCGGCGACTACTGCTGGGTGATCCACGGTGCGCCGACCCAGCTGGTCGCCGGCGAGTCGCGCCTGGTCGTCCCCTCGCCCTTCCTCGAGTACCTCAAGGAGGCGATCAAGCCGGCGGTCCGCTTCGGGATCCAGGAGCCCCGCCTGCCGATGGGCTGCGGCTGCGAGATCTCCGAGAGCGCCTGCGAGGACCACTCGATCGAGCGCTGCGACGACGGGATCGACAACGACTTCGACGGGGTCGCCGACTACTTCAACCCGGAGTGCGCCCCCTTCGCCAACCAGATGCCCTACTACGAGATGCGCGCGAAGGTCGACGCAGGCGGCGTCGGGCCGTGCCCTGGGGGCATGGAGACGGGCCCCTAGCAGGGTGCTCGCGCCGCCGATCAGACGTCGCCGGCGTCGCGGAGCGCCCGGCGCCCGGCCTCGATGTAGCGGTCCACCTGGCGCGTGAGCGTTTCGGCGTCGACGCCCTGCGAGCGGGCGACGGCCGCGGCGCCTTCGCCCGCGAGCACCCGCGAGACCGCGCGCTCGAGCTCGGCGAGGGTGAGGCGGCGGGGCGCAGCTCGCTGCGAAGCGCCGCCGCCGTCCACCACGTCGAAGCCGAAGACGCCGAAGAGGCTCTGCCGCTGCTCGACGGGCTTCGCCGCGGGCTTCGCCGCGGGCGCGGCCGCCAGGCCCGGGAGGCGGGCCGCAGGGTCGCCGAGGAGCATGAATCCCGCGAGGTCCTGGCGGAGCATCCAGAGGTGGCCGCGGCGGCTGGCGGTCGCCTTGGGGTTGAGCTCGAGGGAGGCGAGCTCGCTGTCGATCTCGGTGAAGAGCCCGTAGAGCTCGCGGAAGGCGACACCGACCCGCGAGCCGGTGATCGCCGCGCGCACCAGCTCGCCGAAGCGGGCCGGGCGGCTCTGGGCCTTGTCGCCCTCGATCGGCCGGAACGAGTAGGTCCACGCGAGGTCGACGTGGCCGACGAAGGCGATCGGCCCCTCGGGGTTGAGGAGCGCGGCCTTCGGCAGGGCGGCGACGAAGGGGCGCTCGCCCGCGGCCGGGAGCGAGCGGAGCGCCTCGGCGACGTCGCGCTTGCTCATGTTGAGCTCGCGGAGCCAGCGTTCGAATTTCGACGACGCGGGGGTGCCGGCGGAGAAGCACGCGAACATCAGCCAGAGTCCGCCGGGGATGAACTTGCCCGAGCTCAGCGCCTCCCGATCGATCGCCTCGGCGTAGGGTCCGAAGACCATCCGCCCCTGGAGGAGGCGCTGGGTCTCGGCGCTCGACCAGCCCCGGCGGCCGGCGCCCTCGCCGTGGCTGACGCTGAAGAGGACCGCGGGGTCGTCGCGGCACGCCTCGGCGTAGAGCTCGTCGGGGGTCGGGTCGTCGCTGCCGCTGACGACCAGCGCGACGTCGCGGAGCTCGGCGCTCCGCTGGCGCTGGCGCTCGAGGAGGCGCCGGCTCGGCTCGATCAGCTCGCGGTGGCCGACCTGGGTCGCGGCGCTCCCGTCGTGGACCGTGTGGAGGATCATCCGGCGCTCGCCGGCGACCACCTTGCCCTCCGATGCGAGGACCTTGGCGGCGTAGGCGGCGTAGTCGTCGAGGCGGTCGAAGGCGACCCGACCGACCAGGCCGTCGATCGACTGGACCGCCTGGAGATCGGCCGAGACCTGGTGGAGGTCGCCGAGGATGAGCTGGTAGCGCGGGAGGTCGTCGCGAAATTCGATCCCGGTGGCGAAGTGCCGCTTGCGCCAGGCGATCGCCTCGCTCGCGTCCTGGCCGGGCGGCACCCGGTAGACGATGTCCTCCTTGAGCCCGCACTGCTCGCGGCGGCGCTCGAGGAGCGGGCGCATCGCCTCGATCAGGCGATCGCCCTCGGGGCCCTCCGGGGCGATCACCCCCCAGCGCTGCTTGGCGAGGTCGTCGATGTGGTCGCGGTCGCTGAGGAGGTTGCCGAGCTTGGCGGTGTCGTCGGGTCGCCGCATCGCCCCGGCGTCGGCGCTCGAGACCGCCTCGTCGGCGATCGGCCGGCGCTCATCGCCGGCGTAGAGGAGGAGGTTGCCGCTCGGGGTGTCGTCCATCGCACGCGCTCCGGATCGCCCGCGGGTGGGGCCGCGGGTTCAACGGCCATCGTCGCAAGAGGGCGGCGGAGGCCGCAAGGCGAGGGCCGCTGCGGCGGCGCGATCGCGTGCGATCACGCGCGCGCGTCCCCGCGACGCGCGGCGCTAGCCCTCGTTCTCGCGGAGCCCCTGGCGGTAGAGCTCGGCGTAGATCCCCCCGCGGGCCATCAGCGCCGCGTGATCGCCCTCCTCGACGATCCTCCCCTCGCTCATCACCAGGATCTTGTCCGCCCGCCGGACGGTGCTCAGGCGGTGGGCGATCACCAGCACCGAGCGCCCCTCGAAGAGCCCCTCGATCGCCCGCTGCACCCGGTGCTCGGTCATCGAGTCGACGCTCGCGGTCGCCTCGTCGAGGATCAGGAGGGTCGGCGCGCGGGCGGCGACCCGGGCGAAGGCGACGAGCTGGGCCTCGCCGGCCGAGAGGTTGCGGCCGCGCTCGCCGATCGCGAAGGAGAGGCCGCCGCGCTCGCGGACGAAGGCCGCGGCCTCGACGGTCTCGAGCGCGCGCTCGATCCGCCCGCGCTCGCCCTCGAGCGCCGGCTCGCCGAGGGCGACGTTGAAGGCGACGTCGTCGGCGAACAAGAAGACGTCCTGCTGGACCATCAGCGCGTGGCGGCGGAGGAGGTCGGGCGCGAGCCCGCGGACCTCGAGCGGCCCCTCCGGGGTGACGAGCGCGACGCTCCCCTCGTAGCCGTCGTAGGCCCGGGTGAGCACCCGCCCGAGGCTGGTCTTGCCCGAGCCCGTGCGGCCGACGACGGCGACGACCTCGCCGGGGGCGATGTCGAAGGAGATCCCCCGCAGGACCTCGGGGCCCTCGTCGCGGTAGCGGAAGTGGAGGTCGCGGACCGCGACCCCGCCGCGCCAGCCGGCGAGCGCGTCGGCGTCGGCGGGCGCGGCCCGGGCCTCGCTCGGCTGGTCGAGGAGCCCGTAGATCCGGTCGAGGGCGGCGAGCGCCCGCTGGATCGTCGCCAGCTTCCCGGAGAACTCGCGGATCGGCACGAAGATCCGCTGGAGGTAGTCGACGAAGGCGAAGAGGAGGCCGAGGGTGAGGCCGTCGACCTCGCGGAGCCCCGGCGCGCCGAAGTAGATCATCAGGGCGACGCAGAGCGCCGAGATCCCGTCCATCAGCGAGTAGAGGAGCGCGTCGTAGATGTTGGCGGTCTTCATCGCCCGCAGGAAGCGGCCGCCGAGGCGCTCGTACTCGTCGCCGGTCGCCCTCTCGCGGCCGAAGAGCTGGACGACGGTCGCGCCGCTGATCTGCTCGGTGAGGTAGCCGCTCTGGACCGACTGCGCCTTGCGGACCTCGAGCTGGAGCGCCCGCAGGCGCCGCGAGAAGATCCGGACGATGATCGCCAGGATCGGCGCGATCGCCAGCGAGAGGAGGGTGAGGCGGGCGTCGAGGACGAACATCGCCGCCAGCACCGTCAGGATCATCACCACGTCGGTGAGGATCGTGAAGACCCCGAAGGAGAGGGTCTCGCTCAGGGCCTCGATGTCGGTGGTCGAGCGCGAGAGGAGCGAGCCGATCGGGTTGTTGTCGAAGAAGCGGGCGGGGAGGCGGAGGACGTGGCTGAAGACCGTCCGGCGGAGGTCGGAGATCGTCGTGTGGCCGGCCCGCTGGAGCGCGTAGACCTGGATCGCCTGGGCGAGGAACTCGGCGGCGACCGTCCCCATGAAGAGGAGCGCGGTGACCCGGAGCGCGATCAGGTCGTGCCCCGGGATGTCGACGTCGACCGCCTCCTTGAGGAGGAGGGGGCGGAGCGCGGCCATGCCGGCGACGATCGGGATCATCGCCAGGCCGGCGAAGAGCCAGCGGCGGTGGGGGCGGACGAAGCTCCAGAAGCGGAGGAGCGGCTTCCACGACGCGCCCTCGTCGGATGACTTCTTGGGCATGTCCTTTGGGTCAGCCATGGTCGGCCTCGGCGATCTGGTGGGCGTGGGTCTCGGCGTAGACGCCCCCGCGGGCGATGAGCTCGGCGTGGGTGCCCCGCTCGACGACCTCGCCGCCCTCGATCACCAGGATCTCGTCGGCGTGCTCGAGGACGCTGGTGCGGTGGGAGACGATCACCGTGGTCGGCACCTGGACCCCGGCGTCCGGCGAGTGGAGCCCGCGGATCGCCGCGACCAGGCGGGCCTCGGTCCCCTGGTCGACCGCCGAGAGGACGTCGTCGAGGAGGAGGAGCGCCGGCTCGCGGTAGAGCGCGCGGGCGAGGGCGACCCGCTGCCGCTGGCCGCCGGAGAGCATCACCCCGCGCTCGCCGACCACGGTCTCGAGCGCCCGCGGGAGCGCCTTCAGGTCGTCGCCGAGGCAGGCGGCGTCGAGCACCCGATCGAGCGCCGGATCCGGCGCCCGCGCCCACTCGTCGTTCGCCCCGCGCTCGCCGTCGTCGCCGCGGACGTGGCCGCTCCGCTCGCCGCGGAGGCGGATGTTGTCGCGGACGGTGGTCGAGAAGAGGAAGGGGTCCTGGGGGACGACCGCGAGGCCCTGGCGGAGGCGCGCCTGATCCATCGCCGAGACGTCGTGGCCGTCGACCAGGATCGTCCCCGCCGGCGGCTCGTAGACCCGGCCGAGGAGGTGGATCAGCGTGGTCTTGCCGGCGCCGGTGTGGCCGAAGATCCCGAGGGTGCCGCCGGGCGCGACCCGGGCCGAGATCCCGCGGAGCGCCGGCTCCTCGCTCCCCGGATAGGCGAAGGTGAGGTCACGGAGCTCGAGCGCCGGCGGCCGCGCGAGCGCGTAGGTGTCGGTCGCCGGCGGGATCCCGGAGGGCGTCTCCATCACCCCGTCGATCCGCCCGAGGGCGACGATCCCCCGCGAGATCGAGGTGAGCACCCAGGCGACCGCGGTCAGGAGGCCGACCAGCGAGATCAGCAGCGTGGTGAAGGTCGCGAGGTCGCCGACCTGGAGCTCGCCGCCGATCACCCGGTCGCCGCCGACCCAGAGGACGAAGCCGGCGCCGATGAGCCCGGAGAAGGTGAGCACCGGCATCGCGAAGGCCCGCAGGCGGGCGACCGTCATCAGGAGGTCGAGGTACTCCTGGTTGCGATCCTCGAAGCGCCGGATCATCGCCTCCTCGGCCGCATGCGAGCGGACGGTGGCGACCCCGGCGTAGGTCTCGAGGACCCGATCGGAGAGGGCGGCCAGGCGCTCGAGCGAGCGGCGGATCAGCGTGTAGAACGAGCCGACCACCCGCCACATGTAGATCGCCCCGAGGCTCACCGGCGCGAGGCACCAGAGCGTGAGGACCGGGTCGGTGCTCCACATCTGCCCGAGGTGCATCGGGATCGCGACGACGACGTTGCAGATCTGGAGGCCGGCGAAGCCGATCAGGAGGCGCACCGACGAGATGTCGTTGGTCGCCACGCTCACCAGCTCGCCGATCTTGCGGCGGACGTAGAAGGGCCGGGGGAGCGCGATCAGGTGGCGGAAGAGGTCGACCGCCAGGCGCAGCTCGACCTCGCGGCCGGGGTTGAAGAAGAGGGTGCGCGAGAGGGTGCGGGCGACGACGACCACCAGCGCCCAGAGCATCATCTCGCTCGCCAGCCCCTGGCCCGCGCTGATCGCCGCCTCGCTCGCCTCGCCGAGGGTGTTGAGCGCCGCGCCGATCAGCGCCGGGATCCGCACCACCGCGTAGTTGGTGAGCAGGAGCATCACCAACCCGAGCGCGTATTGCGGGAGGTTGCGCGCGGCGTAGCGGGCGAAGAAGCGGAGGATGAGTCGCACGGAGAGGGGGGCCTATTCCTACGACAAGTCCGGCGCGATGCAGACGCCGTCGGCGAAAAAAGGCGGCGTCAGGGGGCGCTCGGGCAAAAAAAAACGGGCCGGGCGCAGGGCCCGACCCGTCTTGGCGCGACCGAGTGAATTACTCGGCGGCAGCCTCCTCGCCACCCTCCTCGGCGGCCTCCTCGGAGGACTCCTCGGCGGCCTCCTCGGAGGCCTCCTCGGCGGGCGCCTCCTCGGCGGGGGCGGCCTCGGCGGGCGCGGCGGCCTCGTCCGGGTTGGTGGTCTCGGCCTTGTCCTTGCAGCCGACGGTCATCAGGGAAAGAGCGCCGAAAGCGGCGACGATGATGGCAGTCTTCATGGATTTCTCCTGCTCCCCAACTCGGGGATGGTTGTCCCCCATCGGGGGTGACGTCGGGTTGAGACGTCCGGTTGAACTGAGACGGGGGGATACCTTACTTCGCCGGCAAATTCCAGAGATCGGCGCGTGATCAGGTGCGCGGATCACGCTTATGCCTAGATCATGCTCGCCAGAGCGCAGCGCGGCGGCCGCCTGAGCGATGACGCAGCCTGACGCTGCGCGCGCCTACTCGGCGCCGCCCTCCTCCTCGCCTTCCTTCTCCTTGTAGAACTTGTTCACGACGAGGTCCTCGTCCTTCTCGATCTCATCGAGGGCCGCGTCGATCTTGTCGAGCTGCTCGCCGATCTCCTTGATCGCCTCGGGGTAGCGCTCGCTCGCCGGGGTCTCGGGCGTGAGCTCGTTGACCAGCTCATCCCAGCTCCGCAGCGCCGTGATCAGCAGCTCGTTGGTCTTGCCGCCGCGGGCGTTGTTCTCGCTGAGGCGGACCTGCTCCTTCATCAGCGCGCGCGCCGGCTTGGTGAACTTCTGGGCGAACTTGTCGAAGGCCTTCTGCGGGTCCTTCGCCTTCTCCCACTTCGCGCCCTCGGCCTGGAGCTCGGTGAGGCGATCGCGGAAGTCCTTGCTGAGCTTGCGGTACTCGGCGAGTCGGGTCTTGACGAACTCTCGCTCGCCCTTCTCCATCTCCGCCATGTTCTTCTCGGCGAGCTCCTTGGGGTCGACGAAGCCGGCCTTGCGCCGGGCCTCGGCGAGCTCCTCCGGGGTCATCTCGCTCTTCTTGTCGGTCTTGAGCTCCGACGTCTTCTTCGACGCCGGGCCGATCTGATCGGCGATCGACTTGCGCTCGCCACCGTCGCCGCAGGCGCTGAGGGCGAGGACGAAGGCTCCAATGACTAGGGTCCGGGTGTTCGACATGACCTGCTCCTTGGGCTGCTCGGCGGCGACTCTACCACGGCGGGCGCTGCTACACTCCGCCCGGTGTCCGCCGCTTCTCTCCTCGAGGTGACCGAGGCGATCGCCCGGGTCCTCCGCGGCCAGCGTCCGGGGCCTGCCGCCCTCGCGACGGTGATCGGCCGCGCCGGCTCGGCCCCCCAGGCGATCGGCGCCCGGCTCCTCCTCTGCGCCGACGGAACGTTGATCGGTACGGTCGGCGGCGGGGCGATCGAGGCCCAGGTCCTCGACGCCTGCCGCCAGACCCTCGTCGACGGTCAGACCCGGCGGGTCGAGGCGCACCTCGTCCGCGACCTCGGGATGTGCTGCGGCGGGTCGATGGAGGTCTTCGTGGAGCACCTGCAGGCCGCCGAGCGGCTCATTCTCATCGGCGCTGGCCATGTCGCCCAGGCGATCGCCCCCCTCGCCCTCGGCGTCGGCTTCCGGGTGGTGGTCGTCGACGATCGCGACGAGCTCCTCGGGCACCCGGCCTTCGAAGGGGCCGAGCGCCTCGCCTACGACGTCGACGAGCTCGCCGACGGGCTCGGCGTCGGGGAGGCGAGCGATCACCTGGTGATCCTCACCCGCGATCACCAGCGGGATCAGGTCGCCCTCGCGGCGCTCCTCCGGAGGCCGCACCGCTACCTCGGGATGATCGGCTCGCGCCGCAAGGTCCACACCGTCCTCGCGCGGGTGCTCCGGCGGGAGCGGGAGCTCGGCCGGCCGGCGCCCGACCTCGCGCGGGTCCGCGCGCCGATCGGCCTCGCCCTCGGCGGCCGCACCCCGGCCGAGATCGCGGTGAGCGTGATCGCCGAGCTCATCGCCCTCCGCCACGGCGGCTCCGGGGCGTCGATGAGCGTGGTCGACGAGGCCGCCGCGCGCCTCGCCGAGGACCCGGGGGCCTAGGATCACCTCGCGCTCGCGGTCGCCTCGTCGCGCCCCTCGTCCGGGTCGCGGTGAGCTCGAAGAGCGCCCTGCGCCGCCGAACGAGCGCCCTGAAGCGCTCCCCGGCGACTCACACCGCCGTCGTCGCGCGGTGATGGCGCGGTTGGTACACTGCCCGGCGATGTCCCCCCGCTCCCTGGCCCTCTCGGTCGCCGCCCTGGTCGCGACCTCGCCGCTCGCCTGCAAGAACAAGAAGGAGTCGCCGGAGATCCCGGTGGTCGACGACGAGGCCCAGACCGCGCCGCCGCCGGTCGCCGTCGCCGCGCCCGACGAGGCGCCCGCCAGCGACGGCCCGCGGATCCACGTTCGCGCCAGCGCCCGCGAGCTCGACGACGTGTTCGCGTGGGTCAAGGTCGTCTCCGCCGCCTGGGCCGACGCCCCCTTCGACGTCCCCGCCCAGGTCCAGGCGATGCTCCTCCAGCTCGGCTACGGGCCGACGATGTGGACCAGCCTCGACTGGCAGGGGGTGATGGCGGTCGACGTCCTCTTCCCCCTCAGCGACGACGCCGCGCCCGGCGATCTCCGGGCCTACGGCACCCTCGCCACCGCCAACGCGCGGGCGGTCCTCGACGCGGTCCCGGAGAGCCGGCGCCCGCAGCCGCTCGGCAACGGGATGTGGGAGATGGTCGAGGAGACGATGCGGGTGCTCTTCCGCGAGCAGCCGCGGGCCCTCGAGTTCGCCCTGGTCGCCGGCGACCTCGATCAGGCGCCGGGGCTGGTGGTCGGGGCCGGCAGCGGCCGGCGGATCCAGGTCGTCGCCGATCAGATCCCCGAGGGCTGGCTGCGGGCCAGCGAGTTCCTCGACATCCCGGGCGAGAGCCCGCGCGGCCGGCAGATCGACGCGGTCTCGGGCGAGCTCTCCGAGCTCCGCTTCGAGGTCGAGGCCGGCACCCAGCGCGACCTCACCCTCGAGCTCGCCGCCCGCGGGCCCTTCGCCCGCCTCGGCCTCGACCCGGTCGGCCAGCCCCGCAAGGCGCTCCTGCCGGTCGAGAATTGGCTGCCCGGGGCGCCGGTCGCCGCGGTCGAGGTGTCGTGGGGCTCGCCGATGCTCCTCCACAAGATGCTCGATCGCTCCTTGCCCCTCGACCAGATCCCGGCGCCCTTCGACAAGATGGCCCGCGACGCGGTCGGCTCGGCCCACGCGCTCCTCGACGAGGTCAAGGGCGACGCGGTGATCGGCCTCTACCTCTCCAAGAGCGGCAAGGTCGCGCTGGTCCTCGCCGCCGAGGTCGCCAACCCGGGCGCCGCCAAGGGGCAGCTCCGCACGCTCACCGGCTCGCTCGCCGCCGCCCTCGAGGGCTACCGCGAGCTCGCCGGCGGGGCCAAGGACGCGGCCTTCAAGGTCACCCTCGCCCAGGACGGCGGCCGCCTCGGCAGCGACAAGGTCGACCTCCTCGCCGTCTCTGTCCCGAAGAACATGGAGCAGGAGGCGGCCAAGGCGGCCTACGCCCTGAGCAAGAAGAAGGAGCTCGAGATCCTCGCCGGGGTCCGCGACCAGGTGGCGATCCTGGCGATCGGCGGCGGCGCGGCCGAGGTCTTCGCCGACAAGAAGGCGGGCACCCTGACCGGCGACGGCGGCCTCACCCTCGCCCGCGGGGTGAGCGGCGGCTGCAACATCTGTGTCGGCGTCGATCCGGTCGGCCTCGGCCGCCTGGCGGCGACGGTCGCCCGCGACGGCGCCGACGATCCGGCGCAGGCGAAGGAGATCGGCAAGCTCCTCAGCGAGCTCAACCGCCTCGGCGAGATCGGCGATCTCGGCCTCGGGATCCACGTCGCCGCCGACCGCGGGGCGATCGCGCTGGTCGCCTCGCGGGCGCTCCTCGTGCCGCCCGCGGCGACCTCCAAGAAGATCCGCGAGATCCTGGAGCGCCTCTGGGAGCCCTACTTCGAGGGCGAGCCCGAGGAGCCGCGGGCGGTCCGCGCCCGCTAGCGACGCGCGCCGATGGGCGGCCTCGCGGCGGTAGTCCTGGCGGCCGGCGCCGGCACCCGGATGGGCGCCCCCAAGGCGCTCCTCCGCCTCGGCGGGCGGAGCTTCGTCCGCCGGGCGATCGCCCTCGCCGAGGCCGCCGGCGCCGCGCCGATCGTCGCGGTCGCCGGCGCGGTCCCGCTGCCGCCGGCCGAGCTCGGGTCGGCCCGCGCCGTCGTCAACACCGACTGGCCGAAGGGACAGATGTCGAGCCTCCAGGTCGGCCTCGCGGCGATCGCCGGCGCCGCCCCGGACGGGGTGCTGGTCCTCACCGTCGATCGCCCCCACGTCGCGCCGGCGACCGTCGTCGCCCTCGCCGAGGCCCACCGCGGGGATCCGAGCGCGATCTGGCAGCCGGCGCTCGCGGGTCGCCGCGGCCACCCGATCCTCTATCCCGGCGACCTGATCGCCGCGCTCCGCGAGCTGGCGAGCGACGAGGGCCCGCGCGCCTGGCTGCGCTCGCCGGCGATCGCCGGACGTCGCCACGAGCTCGCGGTCGACGACCCGGCAATCGTCGAGAACATCGACACGCCCGGGGATCTCCGCCGCCTGACGGGAGATCCTGCGATCCGGCCCGCGGCCCGCTGAAGGGCGCCGGGGTCCCGACGCCGCGCCGGGCCGCCAGCCGCCGTCGAGGCCAGGTCCGCGCGCTCCTGCGTCGGCGTCAGCCGCGACGCTCTCCTCGTCACGACGCCGCGTCCGCGCGGACCCGAGCCTCGCCGGCCTGCAGACCTCCGCGGCTCCGCGCCCCCGGCCATGCCCGTCATTGGGGGCGCAGGTGGCCCTTTGACAGCGTAGCCGGGACCCTCGCACCATGGATCACATGGTCGATCTGAGCTGGGGATCCTCTCGGCATGTCCTCGGGGGGCTAGCCCTCCTGGCAGGGGCCGCGCTCTCGGGTTGCTATTCCGGCGCGCCCGCCCGCGAGAGCGAGGGCGACGCGGCGAGCGCCACTGACTCTGCGTCAGATTCGGCGTCGGCGTCGGCGTCGGCGTCGGCGAGCGGGACCGGCGGCGACACCGACACCGCCGGAGACACCGACGGCGGCGCGGCGGCGGCCCTCCCCGACACCTCGCGCTTCCCCCGGCTCAGCCATCGCCAGTGGGAGAACTCGATCCGCGACCTCTTCCTCTTGGGACAGGTCACCGGCAAGTCGGATCTCTTCATCGGCGATCCGATCAGCGGCGGCTACGACAACAACAGCGAGAAGCTGGTGGTGTCGGCGACGCTCTGGACCGACTACCAGCGGGCGGCCGAGGAGATCGCCGAGCAGGCGGTCAACGACCCCGGGATCATGGCGGCGATCGTCCCCGCGATCGACGGCGACTCGACCGCGAAGGCGAGCGCCTTCATCGAGTCCTTCGGGCGCCGGGTCTACCGCCGGCCGCTCACCCCCGAGGAGGTCACCCGCCACCTCGAGGTCTTCCAGGCGGGCGTCGGGATCGGCGGCGACGACGACCCCTTCAACTCGGGGATCCGGATCGTCATCCAGACCTTCCTCCAGTCGCCCCACTTCCTCTACCGGGTCGAGCTCAGCGACCAGCTCGACGGCGAGCGGATCCCGCTCAGCGGCTGGGAGCTGGCGAGCAAGCTCTCCTACATGCTCTGGGACACGATGCCCGACGAGCCGCTCTTCGCCGCCGCCGAGGCCGGCGAGCTCGACACCCTCGCCGGGATCGAGGCCGAGGCCAAGCGGATGCTCGCCGATCCCCGCGCCCGCGAGATGATCGCGTCTTTCCACTACCAGACGCTCCACGTCGAGCACTACACCAAGATCAACAAGGACGCGGTCAAGTTCCCCGAGTTCCAGGAGTCGATGCGGGACATGATGATCGCCGAGACGATGACCTTCGTCGAGGACGTGGTCTTCGAGTCCGGCGGCGGCCTCACCGAGCTCCTCACCGCGCCCTACTCCTTCGTCAACAAGACCCTCGCGCCGCTCTACGGCCTCGACCCCGCCGCCTTCACCGACGAGCTCGAGGCGACCGAGCTCGACCCGAGCCAGCGCGCCGGCGTCCTCACCCACCTCGGCTTCCTCGCGGCCAACTCGAGCAACATCGAGAACGACCCGATCCACCGCGGCGTCTACCTCAACCTCCAGATCCTCTGCACCGGCCTGCCGCCGCCGCCCGACGTGGTCCCGCCGCCGCCGCCGCCGATGGAGGGCGAGACGCTCCGCGAGCGGATCGATCGCCACACCGGCAAGGGGACCTGCGGCGAGGCCTGCCACGGCACCCTGATCAACCCGCTCGGCTTCGCCTTCGAGAGCTTCGACCCGCTCGGCCGCTGGCAGACGATGGACGCCGGCAAGCCGGTCGACGTCACCGGCGAGTTCTACTTCAACCTCACGGGGGCGACCAAGTTCGACGGCGCCGTCCAGCTCGCCGATCTGATCGCCGAGAGCGAGGAGGCCCACCGCTGCTACGTCGGCCACCTCCTCGAGTACGGCTTCGCCCGCACCCAGCAGCTCGCCGACCGCGACATGATCGCCGAGATCGCCGAGCGCTCGCGCCTCGATGACCTGCCGATCACCGAGATCATCCTCGAGCTGACCAAGAGCGACGCCTTCCGCTTCCGCGCCCCGGTCGAGGGGTAGGAGAGACGACCATGCCGATCATCCGACCCAAGCTCAGCCGCCGCGCCTTCATCACCGGGATCGGCGGGGCCGTCGTCGCCCTGCCCTTCCTCGAGAGCCTCCTGCCGCGGGGCAAGGAGGCCCGGGCCGCCGCCGAGCGCCCGCGCTTCGCGGTCTTCGTCCGCCAGGCCAACGGCGTCGCCCAGGCCGACGGCGACGAGCCCGAGCGCTTCTGGCCGAGCGCCCTCGGCCCGGTGACCTACGAGAGCCTGACGACCACCGACTCCGACCGCGCGGTCGCCGAGCTCGCTGACTTCGCCGACAAGCTCCTGATGGTCCGCGGCACCCGCTTCGCCTTCCCGGGCAACGGCTGCGGCCACTCCGGCGGCGGCAACCAGTGCCTGACCGCGGCCAAGGTCTCCGACATGCCCTCGGGCAACCTCTCGCTGGCGATGGGCGAGTCGGTCGACAACCGGATCGCCACCGCCCTCAACCCGGCGAGCAACCCCGACCCGCTCACCCTCTACTCCGGGCGGATGGCCGGCTACATCAACGAGGTGCTCTCGTACCGCGGCCCCAAGGACCTGCGGGCGGCCGATCGCAACCCCTGGAGCGTCTACACCAAGATGGTCGGGATCAACCAGCTCCCGGAGGAGATCGCCGCCCGGATCACCGCCCGCCGGATGAGCGTCAACGACCTCGTCCGCGAGCAGATGCAGTCGTTGATGTCGAGCCCCGACCTCTCGATGGCCGACCGCGATCGCCTGCAGATCCACTTCGACGCGATCCGCGACGTCGAGGTCGAGCTCCTCTGCGAGCTCCCGGGGGCCGACGAGCTCGCGGCGATGGAGGCCCAACAGGACTACAGCGGCGCCGACGAGCTGATGCAGACGATCACCAAGATGCAGATGAACCTGATCGCGCTCGCCTTCGCCTGCGACTACACGCGGGCGGCGACCCTGCAGATCGGCGACGGCAACGACAGCACCCAGTACACGATCGACGGCGAGAAGCTCCCGCGCTACCACCAGATCTCCCACCGGATCTACTCCGACGGCTCGGAGGGCGACCCGATCCCCGACGCCCAGGGGAAGCACCACGTCATCGATCGTGAGCACGCGAAGATGTTCCGCCACCTCCTCGAGCGGCTCTCGATGTACACGACCGATGAGGGGACCCTCCTCGACGACTCGGTGGCGATCTGGTGCAACGACCTCGGCGCCGGGGTCTCGCACACCTACAAGAACGTCCCCTGGGTCTGCGCGGGCTCCTGCGGCGGCTTCCTCAAGACCGGCCAGTACATTGACGCTGGCAACGTCACCCACAACAAATTCCACAACACGATCCTCTCGGCGGTCGGCCTGACCAACGGCCAGGGCGAGTACGTCGACGACTTCGGCGACCCCGAGCTCGAGCCGGGGGTGATCCCGGAGATGATCGCCTAGCTAGGGCTCGAGGCCGAGGCGGCGGAGGCGATAGCGAAACTCCGCCGCGACCTCCGGGTCGCGCGACGCGGCGTGCTCGCGGAGCGCGGCGATCGCCGCGTCGTCGCCGATCTCCGCGAGCGCCCACGAGAACCACTTGGCGATCACCGCGGGCTCCGAGCAGGTGTACCCCAGGTGATCGAAGCCGGCGGCGAGCGCCCGCCGGAGCGCCGGCACGCTCGCGGGCGAGGCGATCCGCTGGAGCGCCCGGGTGACCGCCTGGTGGTGGTGGTGGCCCGGGTGGACGAGGAGCGCCTCGAGGAGCTCGCGGTGGGGCGTCGGATCGCCGGCGAGCCAGAGGAGCTCGATCGCCAGGTCGAGCTCGTCGTCGTCGCCGGCGGCGAGCGCCGCCCGCAGCGTCGCCTCCAGGCGCTCCGGGTCGCGGACCAAGGCGCCCGCCGGGCCGGCGAGGAGCGCCTCGCGGTCCAGCGCGCCGCCGAGGTGGGCGTCCAGCGCCGCCCGCGTCGCGTCGTCCATCGCCGGCGACGATACCTCGACTTGCGGACGCGCGCCCGCGCGCGCGACGATGGCCGGCGATGGCCCGCCGCCGCGCCCCCCACCGCCCTCGCATCGCCGCCGCCCTCGCGCTCGTCGCCCTGGCCGGGTCGCCGGCGGCCGCCCGCGCCGACTCGGAGATCGTCCTCGAGGGCGAGGTCCCGGCGGGCGAGCCCGACCACTTCTTCCTCGACTTCGAGGTCCCGCCCGGCACCCTCGAGATCCAGGTCGCCCACGACGACCTCGACGAGGACAACATCCTCGACTGGGGCCTCGAGGATCCCGACGGCTTCCGCGGCTGGGGCGGCGGCAACTCCGAGGACGCGATCGTCTCCGAGCTCGCGGCGAGCCGCTCCTACCTCGCGGGGCCGATCGCCCCGGGGGCCTGGCGGGTGGTCGTCGGCAAGGCGAAGCTGGTCAATCAGCCAGCTCCATACAAGGTCACGATCACCCTCCGCGACGCGCCGACCCTGGACTCGCAGACCGAGCGCCAGCCCTACGTCCCCGCCGACCTCGGCGGCGGCCCCCGCTGGTACGCCGGCGACTTCCACGTCCACTCCCGCGAGAGCGGCGACGCCCAGCCGAGCCTCGACGCGATCGCCGACTTCGCCCGCGGCCGCGGCCTCGACTTCGCGCTGATCTCCGACCACAACACGATCTCGCAGCTCGACTTCTACGTCGACGCCCAGGGCCGCCACCCCGACTTCCTCTTCCTGCCGGGGATGGAGTTCACGACCTACGACGGCCACGCGAGCGCGATCGGCGTGACCCAGTGGGTGAACCACCGGATCGGCGCCGAGGGGGCGACGATCGAGGCGGCCGCCCAGGCGATCATCGACCAGGGCGGGATCATGTCGCCCAACCACCCGGCCTTTGACCTCGGCGATCTCTGCATCGGCTGCGCCTGGGCCCAGCCCCTCGATCCGGCGATGCTCGGCGCGGTCGAGGTCGCGACCACCGGCCTCGACAAGGCGGGCAAGAGCTTCACCGGCCCGGCGATCAAATTCTGGGACGGCCTCTGCGCCGAGGGCCACCACCTCGCGGCGATCGGCGGCAGCGACGATCACAAGGGCGGGCAGTCGCAGGGCTTCTTCGACTCGCCGATCGGCGACCCGACGACGATGGTCTACGCCGAGTCGCTCTCGGCCGCGGCGATCCTCGCGGGGATCCGCGCCGGTCGGACGGTGGTCAAGCTCCAGGGGCCCGGCGATCCGATGATCGAGCTGAGCGCCGCCGACGCGGCGATCGACGGCGACACGATCACCGCCGACGCGGTCACGCTCAAGGCGCGGGTCAGCGGCGCGCCCGCGGGGAGCAAGCTCCGCTTCGTCCGCAACGGCGCCGGCGTGATCGACATCGACATCACCGGCGATCCCTTCGAGGGGACGATCGACGCGCTCGCGCCGGCCGCCGGCGAGGATCGCTGGCGGGCCGAGGTCTTCGTCGGCGGCAACCGGCACACGATCACCAGCCACCTCTGGCTCCGCGAGGACCCGGCGAGCAGCGCGACGACCACCGGAAGCAGCGGCGGCGAGACGGCGAGCGGCGGGAGCGGGAGCGGGGGAGGGGAGGGGAGCGGCGGCGCCACCACGGGCGCGGCCACGGGCACGAGCGGCGCCTCCGCGACCGGCGGCGGCGCGGCGGGATCCTCCGGCTGCGCCTGTCGCCAGGGCGATCGCGGCGGCGCCCCGGCGGCGATCGCCCTCGCGTTCGCGCTCCTGGCTGTGGGCCGCGGACATCGCAGGCGTCCTCTTCGGTGAGCGCCGCCCGGGGGCTCGCGATTTCGCGTACCCTCCCGCCCATGTCCCCCGACCTCGGAGCGATCGCGGCCCTCCATCCCCGCTACGAAGCCGACCACCGCCTCCTCGTCCTCGAGCTCGAGCACGGCAAGGCGAACGAGATGGGGAGCGAGCAGCTCGGCGCCCTCGAGGCCCTCTGCGCGCTCCTCGAGGAGGACGCCAGCGTCGCCTGCCTCTGCACCACCAGCCGCCGCCGGAGCCGGAGCGGCAAGCCGATCTTCATCGCCGGCGCCAACGTCACCGAGCGGGTCGGCTGGGATGACGCCCGGGTCAAGGCCCACGTCCTCCGTCAGCGGGCGCTGATGCAGCGCCTCCGCCGGCTCCCCCTCTTCAACGTCGTCCTCAGCCACGGGGTCACCTTCGGCTGGGGCGCTGAGTACGTCCTCACAGCGGACTACGCGCTGGCGACCCCGGAGGCGAGCTTCGCCCTCCCGGAGACCGGCCTCGGGATCCTCCCGGGCGCCCGCGGCACGGCCGAGCTCGCGCAGGTGGTCGGCCCCGCCCAGGCGCTCCGCCTCGGCTGCACCGGCGAGGTGATCAGCGGCACGGAGGCCCAACGGATCGGCCTGGTCCAGGAGCTGGTCGACGACGTCGACGCGGGCCTCGCGCGGGTGCGGGCGCTGGCGGACCTCCTTGTACGGCGTTCTCCGACCGCGGTCGCGGCGTTCAAGCGCGGGCTCCTCGACGGGCTCGGTCGCCCGGAGGAGGAGCGCCTGGCGATCGAGGCGGCCGCCTACGAGCGCTGCGTCGACAGCGGCGAGGCCGCCCTCGGGCGCCAGAACTTCGCGGCGATCGTCGCCGGTGAGGCCCCTGCATGGGGCCCGCGAAAGCTCGAATAAACAGCGTTCTTAGCGTGTGCTTGGCCGTGGGCCCGATCCCCCGAGGCCTGAAAGATCGCCGGCGAGGACCCGAGGTATGAAATAATCCGGCTGCCGATGGCTGGCGAATCGGTTGTTTCGGGGAGCAGGGCGGCTTACCCTCGGCCGCTACCCAGAGAGCGGGCCGCGCCGCCGGGAGAGCACCGACAGCACCCATGAGCGAGCAAAGCCAGGAGTCGGCGGGCGAGAAGCTGCCCGAGAAGGTCGCCGGCCGCTACCAGATCCGGAGGCTCCTCGGACGCGGAGGCTTCGGCGCGGTCTACGAGGCCTACGACGAGCTCGAGGAGCGGCTGGTCGCGCTCAAGGTGATCCGCCACGACATCGAGCTCGGCACCCAGACCGGCACCGGCACCGGCTCGTCGGTGGCGATGCGATCGCAGACCCATCCGCCTTCGTCGAGCTCGCGCCTCATCGACCCGCTCCGCAAGACGTCGATGATCACGCGGACCTTCTCGGACACCCGGGGCGCGGCCGACGACGTCACCGCCCGCTTCAAGGACGAGTTCCGCCTCCTCACCCAGCTCCACCACCCGAACCTCGCGGCCGTCTACGACTTCGGCCGGAGCGAGGAGCAGGACTCCTTCTACTTCACCCAGGAGCTGATCCACGGCGAGTCGCTCGGCGACTTCCTCAAGGGCAAGCCGCGGGAGACCGTCGTCGAGATCTTCGTCCAGCTCGCGCGGGCGCTCGACTACATCCACACCCTCGGCTTCGTCCACGAGGACATCAAGCCGAGCAACGTCCTCGTCTGCCCCTCGGAGTCGCCCGGCGGCGCGCCGCAGGCCAAGATCATCGACTTCGGCCTCGCGCGGATGCTCCGGCGGCCGAGCGGGGCGGCGAGCGACGCCGAGGAGTACGAGGTCCACGGGACCCCCGGCTTCTCGGCGCCGGAGAAGGTCCGCGGCGAGGCGACCGACTCGCGCTCCGACATCTACTCCCTCGCGGCGACCCTCTACACCGCGATCCGCGGGCAGAAGCCCTTCCCCTCCCGCGACTTCCGCGAGGCCCTGCGCAACCAGGCCGACTGGCGGCCGGAGCTCGCCGGCGCGGTCCTCCCGAGCGCCGGCCCGGTGATCGCCGAGCTCGTCGGCCGCATGCTCGAGCCCGATCCGAACAAGCGCCCGCAGAGCGCCCGCTCGGTGGTCCTCGAGCTCCTCCGCCGCGAGAGCGCGCAGATCCACAGCCGCACCGCCAACGCCGAGGATCGCCGGGAATTCGCCCGGGTGCTGGTGGAGCACCTCCCCTTCGTCGACCGCGCGGGCTACCTCGACATCCTCCTCACGCGGGCGGTCGAGGTGCTGCGGCCCGAGGCCCAGCAGCAGCAGCGCCTGGCGCCGCGGGGGAACCGACTCCTCCGCACGGTCTTCGTCGAGGCCCCCGAGGGGATGGGCAAGCAGCGCCTGATGGCCGAGGTCCGCCGCGAGGTCCAGCTCGGCGACGGCCACTTCATCGAGAGCAACTGCTGGGGCGGCGAGGGCGGCGTCGGCCCCTTCCCGCCGGTGGTCGTCCAGCTGGCGACCGCCCTCGGCGAGCGCTCGTCGACGATCCGCCGCTTCCACGAGCTCGTGAAGGCGGCCCGCGAGCGGAGCTCCGACGACGCCGTCAGCGCCCAGATCATCGAGTTCCTGATCTCGGCCGCGGCCGAGACCCCCTTCGTCCTCCACCTCTCCGACCTCGCCCACGGCGGCGAGAGCGTGCGGACGGTGGTCGACCACCTGGTCCGGGCGATCGATCACAACGAGGCGAAGATCCTCCTCTGCGTGACCACCGAGCCCCACCCCAAGCTGAGGCCGCTGATCGAGGGGCTCGGCCGCGAGCAGCTCGCCGAGGTCTGGAACCTCCGCCCCTTCGCGACCCGCGAGATGTACGCGGTCCTCCAGGGGATCCTCGGCGACGCGCCGATCCTCGACGACCTGACGGCGATGCTCGAGAAGCTCACCGGCGGCCACCCGCTGAGCTTCCGCGAGACCCTGCGGGTGCTCATCGAGGAGTCGATCCTGGTCCGCGACGCCGACTCCTGGGTGCTCCGCGCGTCGTCGGTCGCCGCCGAGCAGCTCCACAAGAGCCTCGCCCAGCGCTCCGAGTCCCGCCTCGACAGCCTCGGGGTCTCGGCCTGGGAGATCGCCAGCATCCTCTATTTGATCGAGGCGCCGATCGAGGAGCTCCAGCTCGCCGAGCTCTCCGATCTCCGCCGGGAGCGCTTCCGCCGGACCCTCGATCGCCTCGAGAGCGAGGGGCTCATCGTCCGCTCGGCGATCGTCGGCTCCAACCAGATCGCGCTCGCCCACGAGTCGGTCCGCGAGGCGGTGAGGATCCGCTACGGCGAGTCGCTCAACGAGACCCGCCTCGACCTCGCCGAGCGGATCGAGGAGCTCGAGAGCCCCGACGCCAACCTGATCTACCTCCGCGCCCGCCTCCTCGACGACGCCTCCGACGGCCTCGAGTCGGCGGATGACCTCGAGGGGGCCGCGAACGCGCTCTTCGCCGCCAACCAGCCCCAGCTCGCGTCGCGGGTGATCGAGCGCCTCTTGATCCGCCTCCGCCGCTACGGCCGGATCCCGGCGCTCCCGCGCCTCCTCAAGGCGAAGCTCCAGCTCCTCGAGCAGGCGGCCGGCGCCCTCGAGGATCCGCAGCGCGAGGCCGCGCACTACCAGGCCGGGATCCTGGTCGCCGAGCTCCTCGGCGATCACCGGGCGCAGTCGATCTTCTGGCTCGGCCTCGTCGATCGCTTCGCCCTCGACACCACCCGCGACGCCGACCGGGCGCTCCAGCGCCTCGAGAACGCCGCGGCCGCCGCCAAGCTCGCGCGCGATCGGATCTTGGAGCTGCGGATCGCGATCCGCCGGGCGGAGATCCTCCTCAACGCCGGCGAGATCGAGCAGGCGGTCCGCTACTCCGGCGAGGCGATGCAGATCGTCGACATCGCCGACGCGACCGACGCCGACGTGATGCACATCATCGGCGTGCGGATCCGCTGCCTCTCGCTCGCTGGGCACTTCGAGGAGGCCCGCCAGCTCCACGACTTCGCCAAGCCGATCGCCGCCCGGGTGCCGGTCGTCCACCGCCGCTCGTATCTCTCGGGGATCGCCTTCCTCGCGGTCCTCGGCGGCGAGCCCGAGCGCGCGGTCCCCGAGACCCGGCAGGCGATCGACGAGCTCCGGAGCGCCGGCACCACCCGCCTCCTGATCCCGCCCCTCCACAACCTCGGCGATCTCCTCCTCCGCACCGGCCTCTTCGCCCAGGCCGCCGAGGCCTTCCGCGAGGCGATCCGCCTCTCCGGGCTCCACGGCTACGACTTCCACGTCAACCTCAACCGCGGCTTCCTCGGCTACACGATCGCGCGGATGGGCGAGGTCGAGGAGGGCGCGGCGATGCTCGCCGAGGCCAAGGCCGGGATGCAGCAGATCCAGGGCGAGCACGTCGCCCAGCAGCAGCTCCGCCTCCTCGACGCCGAGCTCGCCCATCTGCGTGGGCAGAGTCCGCGGGCGCGCCGCGAGCTCGAGGAGATGCTCGCCGATTTCGAGTCCGCGAAGGAATTCAGCCTCGCAAACTGGGCCAAGGAGGCCCTGGCCAGGATCGAGCGCGACCGCGGGACCACCTTCATCGAGGCCCCGATCGACCTCGCGGAGGCCGACGTCGCGCCCGATGAAGAGACCGTCCGCACCAAGCCCGTGCGATAGTCTGGGGGCGCTACAAAGGCCGGCCGTGGACAGGACCATCGGCCGCGTAGCATGCTCAGGGGCACCCTGGGGCGGAGGAGGCCGAACCACTCGAGGATGGCGCAGGGGACCGGAAGCAGCGCGGCGAGGGCGATGATCGGCACCGTCCTCGCGTCCCGCTATCGCATCGACGCGCTCCTCGGGGAGGGCGGCATGGGGGCCGTGTACCGCGGCCACCACCTCCACCTGAAGCGGGACTTCGCGATCAAGATCCTGCACCCCGACGTCACCCGCGACCCCGACGTCGGCCGCCGCTTCGAGCGTGAGGCCCAGAGCGCCGCCCGCCTCGATCACCCCAACTGCATCCAGGTCACCGAGTTCGGGACGACCGACGACGGCACCCGCTACATGGTGATGCAGCTCCTCGAGGGGCTGGAGCTCCACGACCTGATCCGCGGGCCGATGGAGCCGCTGCGGGCGGTGGACCTCTTCATCCAGATCCTCGCGGGGCTCGAGCACGCCCACGCGAAGGGGGTGATCCACCGCGACCTCAAGCCCCAGAACATCTTCGTCTCGAAGGACGCCGACGGCAACGAGCTCCTCAAGATCGTCGACTTCGGGATCGCCAAGCTGGTCTCGGGCGAGGGCGCCGGCGAGGCGATGACCCGCGCGGGGATGGTCTTCGGGACCCCGCTCTACATGAGCCCGGAGCAGTGCCTCGGCGTCCAGGTCGACGCCCGCTCCGACCTCTACTCCGCCGGGATCCTCCTCTACCTGATGCTCTCGGGGAAGCTCCCCTTCGTCTCCGAGGACCCGGTCGTGGTGATCCGGATGCAGGTGAGCCAGGAGCCGCCGCCGCTGCCGGCGAGCGTGCCGGCCGACCTCGCGGCGATCGTCGGCCGCCTCCTCCACAAGCAGCGTGAGGCCCGCTTCCCCGACGCGGCGACCGTCCGCAAGATGATGGAGGGCTACCGCAAGGTGCTCGCCGAACGGGTCGCGCGGGGCGAGAAGATCGCGTCGTCGACCCGCAAGATGCCGGTCATGGCGCCGCCGCCGAACTTCCACACGGCGCTCCCCGACACCCTGCGGCCGCGGCCGTCGGGTCGCTTCGATCTCGAGGCGCTGCGGCCGTGGTTGATCGGCTTCATCGTCATCGGCCTGGTGGCGACCGCGGTGGTGGTCGTCCTCTTCCTCGGTCAGGATCCCGCGAAGGTCGCGGAGTCGACGGCGACCGGCGAGGGCAAGGTCGTCGAGCCGGTGCGCCCGCCCGAGCCCCCGGCGGAGGCGCTCCCGGAGCTGCCGGAGCGCGAGGCGCTCGCCCCCAGCGACGCCGAGCTCGCGGCCGTCGACGCCGCCTTCCGGAGCAACGACTACGACCACGGCGCGCTCCTCCTCGGGCCGCTGCGGGCGACCTACCCCGAGCACGCCGGCCTCCTCTGGCGCGAGGGCTGGCTGATCAACTGGCGCGACAAGGACCGGGTCGAGGCGCTCGATCGCCTCCGCGAGGCGCTCACCCGCGACGAGGCGCTGCGGGAGAACCGGGCCTTCGTCCGCGACCTCGTCGACGTCCTCCGCTACCCCGAGGTCCGCGCGCAGGCGGTCGACCTCGCGCTCGGCCTCGGGGCCGACGGCCACGACCTCCTCCTCTCCTTCGTCAACGACCCCGAGATCCGCCTCTCGTTCAACGACCGCCACCGGATCCTCTCCGCGTTGGCCAGCGACGAGGCGGTCGCCGAGCGGATCGATCACCAGCTCAACCTCCGCCACGACCTCGAGCAGTACCGCGAGGCGCCGCGCCCCTGCGTCGCCCTCCGCGAGGCCCTCGCCGCGATCGCGGCCGCGCCCTCGCCGGACTACGGCGACGGGCTCGCCGACGTCGCGGTCCCGAAGGCGCCGGAGGAGGCCTCGGCCGAGGAGAAGGCGGCCTGCCAGGAGGTCCCGGCGATCCTCGCCAAGGCCCAGAAGGCGGTCGCCAAGGTGACGCCGAAGAAGAAGAAGAAGGTCACCAAGAAGCCGACGACCAAGAAGAAGAAGAAGCGCTGAGCGATGAGCACCCCGCAGCCCGGCCATCGGCGCCTCGTCCTCGCGTCGACCTCGCGCTACCGCCGTGAGCTCCTCGCCCGCCTCGAGCTCCCCTTCGACGCCGCCGCCCCCGACTTTGATGAGCTGGCGGAGGAGCCTCGCTTCGCCGAGCTCGGCCCCGAGCGCTTCGCCCTCCACCTCGCCCGCGGCAAGGCGGAGTCGCTCCGGGCGGGCTTCCCCGACGCCTGGATCCTCGCGGCCGATCAGGTCGCGGTGATCGGCGGCGAGGGGCCGGACGAGGGGCCGCCGGAGCTCCTCCACAAGCCGGGGGACGAGGCGCGGGCGATCGCCCAGCTCCTCCGCCTCCGCGGCCGCACCCATCGTTTGATCTCGGGGATCGTCCTGGTCGACGGCGCGAGCGGCGAGACCCACGAGCTCGTCGATCGCCAGCGCCTGCGGATGCGTGCGTTCAGCGAGGCCGAGGCGAGTGAGTACGTCCGCCGCCACCGGCCCCTGGATTGCGTCGGCTCCTATCGGATCGAGGACGCCGGGATCAAGCTCTTCGCGGCGATCGAGAGCGCGGACTTCACCGGGATCATCGGCCTCCCGCTCATCGCGGTCGGTCAGCTCCTGCGCGAGGTCGGGCTCCTGCCGCGCTGAGCGCAGCGCTCGGGGGGGCGCGTCGACAGGCGCCAGGGATCCGCGCTACGTTTTGGCGGTGACCACGTCACCCGAGGGGGCCGCCGAGATCATCACCCGCGTCGACCAGCTGCGGGCGGAGCTCGACGCCCTCCGCCCGCTCTCGCCGGAGGCCGAGGCGCGGGCGCTGCAGAAGCTCCGTCTCGACTGGAACTACCACTCGAACGCCATCGAGGGGAACAGCCTGACCTACGGCGAGACGATGGCGTTCCTGATGCACGGGGTGACCGCGAAGGGCAAGCCCTTCAAGGACTACCTCGACATCCGCGGCCACAACGCGGCGATCAAATTCATCCTCGAGATCATTCGAGGGGAGACGCCGCTGACCGAGAAGGACATCCGCGATCTGCATGCGCTCGTCCTGGTCGAGCCCTACGAGATCGACGCGATCACCCCGGATGGGACGTCGGTCCGGCGGATGGTCCACCTCGGCGCGTACAAGACCTCGCCGAACCACGTGCGGACCGCGACGGGGGAGGTCCACTACTTCGCGTCGCCTGAGCAGACGCCGATCGAGATGGGGGAGCTGATGCGCTGGTTCGCGGCGAGCGAGGGGGTGGAGCACCCGCTGGTCCGCGCGAGCGTCCTCCACCACCGCCTGGTAGCGATCCATCCCTTCGATGACGGCAACGGCCGGGTCGCACGGCTCCTGATGAACCTGGTGCTGATGAGGGCCGGCTTCCCGCCCGCAGTGCTGCGGAACGAGCGGCGCGCGGAGTACTACGCGGCGCTGGCGCGGGCAGACGCCGGTGAGATCGGGCCGCTGGTCGAGCTCGTCGGTGAGGCGGTCGCGCGATCGATCGACGTGTATGTCCGGGCCGCCCGGGGGGAGTCGATCGACGAGCCGGATGATCTGGACAAGGAGATCGCGCTCCTGCGGCAGGAGATCGAGAGCAGGAGGGGCTCCGGTGGAGTACATCTCTCCGAAGAGTCACGAGACTTCTTTGTCGAACGGGTCGTGTCGCCGATCGTGGCGCAGATGGACGCGAAGCTTGCCAAGATCGCAAGTCTCTTCGAGCGAGCCGAGTGGAGGGTGGCTTTTGACGGGATGTCGCTGGTGGGCGATTGTCGGGACGCCTTCATCCCGGCGCTGTCGAAGCCGGCGACGAGCTGCGCGCTCCAATCCGTCGAGTTCTCCCGGCTACGCAATGCTCGGCATAGCCTCAGCGTCGCCCTCAGGATCCAAGTGCGACTGGAGGAAATGCAGGCGCGGATCAGGTCGTGGGTAGAGCCGCTCGAAGCGACACACGAGCGGCGGGACGCAGCCCGGCATCGGGCCCTTCAGCGCCACGATGCGCCGCTGGAGCTGCGGCTCTCCTATTTGCAGGAGCTCCCCGCCGAGCGCCGGGACGACTTCGTGCAACGCGCGATCCGGACGCTCCTCGACCTGATCCGCCACGAGGACGAGGCGTCCGGGCCGGCCTGAGGCCCGGCGCCGGCGGCGGATCGTGAGCTGACCCGCCCTCGCTCGCGGGCCCGCCTCCGGGCACCTCTGCTACCTTCTTGCCCCATGGAGATCCCGACGATCCGGGCGCCCCACGGCAGCGCGCTCTCGTGCAAGGGCTGGCCGCAGGAGGCCGCCCTGCGGATGTTGATGAACAACCTCGACCCCGACGTCGCCGAGGACCCGAAGAACCTGGTGGTCTACGGCGGCACCGGCAAGGCGGCGCGCTCGTGGCCGGACTACCACCGGATCGTCGCGTCGCTCCGCGACCTCGAGGCCGACGAGACGCTGATCGTCCAGAGCGGCCGCGCGCAGGGGATCTTCAAGACCCACGAGGACGCGCCGCGGGTGCTCATCGCCAACTCCCACCTGGTCCCGAAGTGGGCGACCCTCGAGGAGCACAACCGCCTCGCCGCCCTCGGCCTGACGATGTTCGGGCAGATGACCGCGGGCTCGTGGATCTACATCGGCACCCAGGGGATCGTCCAGGGGACCTACGAGACCTTCGCCGCCTGCGCCCGCCAGCACTTCGGCTCCGACCTCCGCGGGCGCCTGGTGGTCACCGGCGGGCTCGGCGGGATGGGCGGCGCGCAGCCGCTGGCGGCGACGATGAACGGCGCGGCGATCCTCTGCGTCGAGGTCGACCCCCACCGGATCGATCGCCGCCTCGAGACCGGCTACCTGATGCGCAAGTCGGAGAGCCTCGACGAGGCGCTCGCGCTCCTCGACGCCGCCCGCGCGGCCGGCGAGGCGCTCAGCGTCGGCCTCCTCGGCAACTGCGCCGAGGTCCTCCCCGAGCTCGTCCGTCGCGGGGTGATCCCGGATGTCGTCACCGACCAGACCAGCGCCCACGACGAGCTCCACGGCTACGTCCCGGCGGGGATCTCGCTCGCCGACGCGATCGCCCTCCGCGAGGCGGATCCGGCGGAGTACATCCGCCGCAGCGTCGCGTCGATGGGCGAGCACGTCGCGGCGATGCGGGCGATGCAGGACCGCGGGGCGATCGCCTTCGACTACGGCAACAACATCCGCGCCCAGGCGGTCAAGGCCGGGGTCGAGGACGCCTTCGAGATCAAGGGCTTCATCCCGCTCTACATCCGCCCGCTCTTCTGCGAGGGGCAGGGGCCCTTCCGCTGGGCCGCGCTCTCGGGTGACCCGGCGGACATCCGGGTCACCGACGAGGTGATCCTGAACCTCTTCCCCGAGAAGGTCGAGCTCCGCCGCTGGATCGAGCTCGCCCAGAAGCACGTCCACTTCCAGGGCCTCCCCGCGCGGATCTGCTGGCTCGGCTACGGCGAGCGCGACCGCGCCGGCCTCGCCTTCAACGAGCTGGTCCGCACCGGCAAGGTCAAGGCGCCGATCGTCATCGGCCGCGATCACCTCGACTGCGGCTCGGTCGCCTCGCCCAACCGCGAGACCGAGGGGATGAAGGACGGCTCCGACGCGATCGCCGACTGGCCGCTCCTCAACGGCCTGATCAACACCGCCGCCGGCGCGACCTGGGTCTCGCTCCACCACGGCGGCGGCGTCGGCATCGGCTACTCGATCCACGCCGGCATGGTGGTCGTCGCCGACGGCACCGAGGGGGCCGCCCGCCGCCTCGCGCGGGTGCTGGTCACCGACCCGGGGATGGGGATCGTCCGCCACGTCGACGCCGGCTACGACGAGGCGATCGACTTCGCCCGCCGCGCCGGCGTCCGGGTCCCGGGGCGGACGCCATGATCGCCGCGCCCGCGCGCGCGGCCGGCAAGACCGTCGTCCTCGCCGACGCCCGCCAGCTCCTCACCCTGGCCGATGGGACAGCTTCGGCGCGGACCGGGCGCGCCCAGGGCGAGCTCGGGCTCCGCGAGGGCTGGTCGGTCGTGATCCAGGGCGGCGTGATCACCTGGACGGGGCCCCACGCCGAGCTCGGCCCGGTGATCGCCGGGAACCGCGACCTCGAGATCCACGAGTGCCGGGGCAAGGTCGTCCTCCCCGGGCTGGTCGACTCGCACACCCACCTCGTGTGGGGCGGCGATCGCCGCGACGAGCTCGAGATGCGCCTCGCCGGCGCCGACTACGAGGCGATCTTCGCGGCCGGCGGCGGGATCCTCTCGAGCGTCCGCCAGACCCGCGCGCTCTCCGAGGACGAGCTCCACCGCGCGTCGCTCCGCCGCGCGCTGCGGATGCGCGCCTGCGGGACCACGACCTTCGAGATCAAGAGCGGCTACGGCCTCGACCTCGAGGGCGAGCGCCGCCAGCTCCGGGTCGCCCGCCGCCTCGGCGGCGACGACGGCCTCCGGGTTCGCGCCACCTGCCTCGCCGCCCACGCGCTCCCGGCGGAATTCCGCGGCGTCGAGGGCGGGCGCGAGCGCTTCCTCGAGCAGGTGTGCGAGGTGATCCTGCCGGCGATCGTCGCCGAGGGCCTCGCCGACTACGCCGACGTGTTCTGTGATCGCGGCGCCTTCACCCCGGAGGAGAGCCGCCGCGTCCTCCTCCGCGCGCGCGCGCTCGGCCTCGGCCTCCGGGTCCACGCCAACGAGCTCGGCTCGACCGGCGGCGCGCTCCTGGCCGCCGAGCTCGGCGCGGCCTCGGCCGATCACCTCCTCTACCTCGATGATCGCGAGCGGGCCGCGCTCCGCGAGGCGGGCACCGTCGCCACCCTCCTCCCCGGCACCTCGCTGGTCCTCGGCAAGCCCCACGCCGACGGCCGCGCGCTCGTCGAGGCCGGCGTGCCGGTGGCGGTCGCCAGCGACTGCAACCCCGGCTCGTGCGCGCTCGAGAGCCTGGCGCTGGTCCTCGCGCTCGCCTGCTACGGCTGCCGCCTCTCGCCGGCCGAGGCGATCTGCGCGGCGACCCACAACGCCGCCGCCTCGCTCGGCCTCGCCGACACCGTCGGCCGGATCGCCCCGGGGCTCGCCGCCGATCTCCTGATCCTGGCGACCGACGACTACCGCGACCTCGTCTACCACGCCGGCTCGCCGCTCATCGCCGCGGTCTTCCAAGGCGGCGAGCGGGTCGTCTAGTCAGGGCGCCCGTGAGACGGGCCGCGCGTCGGCCGAGGCCCGGTGCCAGAGGACGCCGAAGGAGCCGATGATCAGCGGTCCGACCACGGCCATGCCCGCCGGGAAGATCCCGGGGAAGAGCGCCGCGGCGATCAGCGCGAGGACGACGAGCCCCGCGGGCACGGCCATCCAGCGGGCGAAGAGGAGCGCCCCGGTGCCGAGGACCGCGATCGCCAGGAGGGCGCTGTCGACGATGATCACCTGCTCGGGCGCGTCGAGGGTCAGGCCGACGAAGCGCTGGAGCGAGACCATCAGCGAGAGCGCGAGGATCACGGCGATCGTCCGGCGGTGGAAGGTGTTGCGGAGGAGCGTCCGCCGGTAGGCGAAGGAGAGGCCGGCGATCATCGCCACGCCGCTGGTCGAGAGGAGCGCGTGGATCATCCGGCGATCGATCGACGCGTCGAGGGCGACGACCGTGAGGGTCGGCGCGACCACCACGACCATGAAGGAGATCAGCGCCCCGAAGACGATCCTTCGCTCGCGGGCGGCCGCGCTCGGGTCGGCGTCGGGGTCGATCGCCAGGGCCTCGAGGAGCGCGCCGAGATCGCCCGCGCGGCGCCCGAGATCGGCCTCGACGCCGCGCTCGAGCGCGAGGCGGAGGCGCCCGGGGAGGGCGACGCCGGCCGGCGGCGGCCGCCGCTCCCCGCCGGTGACCGCCGCCTTGAGCTCCTCGAAGGTCCGACCGCCGTAGGGCCGCTCGCCGTAGAGCGACTCCCAGAGCGCGACCGCGAAGGAGAAGACGTCGGAGCGCGCGTCGACCTCGAGGCCGGCGAATTGCTCCGGCGACATGTAGGCGGGTGTCCCGGCGATCGCCCCGTCGAGGCTCTGCGCGAGGTCGATCGAGGCGAGCGCGCGCGGCCTCGTGTCGTCCTCGCCGAGCGTCCGCTGGGCCCGCGCGAGCCCGAAGTCGAGGACCCGCACCCGCCCGTCGGCGCCGACGATCACGTTCGAGGGCTTGAAGTCGCGGTGGACGAGGCCGGCCTGGTGGGCCGCCTGGAGCCCGCGCGCGGCCTGGGCGTAGGCGTCGAGGCGCTCGCGGAGGGTCCGGCCCGCCGCGCTCTGCCAGCGATCGAGGGGCTCGCCCTCGACCAGCTCCATCGCCACATAGACCTCGCCGCTCGCCTCGCCGACCTCGTAGACGTGGACCACGTTGGGGTGGGAGAGGCGGGCGAGCGCGCGGGCCTCGCGGAGCGTCTGTGTCCGACCGGCCGCGCCGCCGCCGTCGCGGACCACCTTGAGCGCGACCATCCGATCGAGGCCGCCGTGGTAGGCGGTGTACACGACCCCCATCCCGCCGGCGCCGAGGCGGCGGAGGAGGACGTAGCCCCCGAGCGCGCTCCCTGGCGGCCGCTCATCGGCTTCGGCGGGCGCGGGGAGGACGGCGTCGACGCCCGCGGAGGTCCGGGTCCGGTCGGAGTCGAGGGTCGCGTCCACCGGCGGAGGATATCGCCGATGTGGGCTTCGGCCCACGGTGAGCCTCCCGGCCCCCAGGGGATCGACCCTGGATGTCCGAAGGGGCATGTCGGAGGGGATCGCATGGACGGGCGATATCAACCCACAGTGCAAATGAAGACGACGCGCGGAGTCGTCGCGCTCCCCGGCCGATCGACGAGGACGTCATCTGCTATCGTGGTCGCGCCTTCGGGCCCGTGAGAGGAGCAATGCGATGCTGACGTGCGATCGCATCCTTCGGGGATGCATTCTTGGACTAGCGACGGTGGCCGCGGCCTGCAGCGGCGATGACGGACGCGGGACGAGCGACTCGGCGACCGACTCGGCCAGCGCCTCGGCGACCGACTCGGCGAGCGCGAGCGCGAGCGCGAGCGCCAGCGAGAGCGCGGGCTCCTCCTCGAGCGGGAGCGGCGGGATGAGCGAGGGGAGCTCCTCCTCGAGCGGCGACACGAGCTCGTCGGGGAGCGGCGCCAGCGAGAGCGACGGGACCACCACCACCGGTGACGGGACCAGCACCGGCGTCGACGGGACGACCACCGGCGAGCCGGTCGACGACTGCGCCGACGAGCTCAAGGAGATCGGCGAGCGGCCCCCCCTCATCTGGATCTCGAACACGACCGTCGGCACCGTCTCCAAGATCAACACCGAGACCGCGCTCATCGAGGGCCGCTACATCACCAACTCGGCCCAGGCCTTCCAGCCCTCGCGGACGACGGTGAACGACCTCGGCGACATGCTCGTCGGCCACCGCGAGAGCGGCGGCGGGGTCACCAAGATCGCCGGCAACCCGGCGCACTGCGTCGACCTCAACGGCAACAACACGATCGACACCTCGACCGGCTTCGACGACGTCCGCCCCTGGGGTCAGGACGAGTGCGTCCTCTGGCACACCGACACCCCGGGGGAGGCCGGCGGCGGCGCGCGGGCGGTCGCCTGGGAGCCGAGCTCCTTCAACAAGGACACCTGCGCGTACGACAACCCGAACCCGCGGGTCTGGGTCGCCTTCCGCCTGCAGCCGGGCACCGCCCGGGTCTTCCGCCTCGAGGGCGAGACCGGGGCGGTCCTCGACACGATCGACACCGACATCGGCGGCGGCCTCCCCTACGGCGGCGCGGTCGATGCCGAGGGCGACTTCTGGTACACGGCGCGGAGCGGGCCCTTCCTGATCCACATCGACTCCGAGACCCTCGAGGTCGAGAAGTTCACGGCGCCGAACAACCCCTACGGCGTGGCGATCGACAAGAACTCGAACCCCTTCGTCGCCGACTACCACCAGGGCGCCGGGGTCGACGCGATCACCCGCTTCAACCGCCAGACCTTGATGTGGGAGCCGACCCTCAGCGTCCAGGGGCGCCATCGCGGGATCCAGATCGACACCCAGGAGATCGCCTGGGTCGCGGGCAACGCCCCCTGCCGCCTGATCAAGGTCGACACCGCGACCAACACGCTCCTCGAGGACGCGATCCCGCTGCCGGGCTGCGTCGACCCGGTCGGCGTGAGCATCGACGAGGAGGGCGACGTCTGGGTCGTCGACCGCGGGGCGAGCGTCGCCTACGAGATCGACCCCAACACCCACGAGGTCAAGAACACGGTCGTCGATCTCAAGGGGCCCTACACCTACTCGGACATGACCGGCGGGTCGCTCAAGCTGGTCCAGGATCCGATGCCTGGCTGAGCCGGGCGGCGGCGCGCCTCCAGCGGGCGCGCCGCTCGAGCCTCGCCGCGCGCGCGTCGACGGCTGCGCTCGCGGGCGCGCGACCCCCGGGGGCTCTGCGCGCGCGGAGGTCCGCGGGGCGCAAGGGCGCAGCGCAGCGCGTCGGGCGTCCGCGACCGTGGACAAGCGCCCGGCGTTGTGATTCATCGATCCTTGTTGGCTCGGCCGATCCGCGAAGCCCTGCCCCGACGCGGGCGTCACGGTCCCGCCCGGGCTCGCGCTCGGCGATCCGGGCGTTGGGTCGCCGCGGCCCTCGTGCTCGCGATGGTCCGCGCGCCGAGTATGGCGTCGGCGTCGACCGACCCGGCGACGGGCTCGACGGCCGCCGCCTCGGCGACGACGAGCGCCCCCTCGGAGGCCGTGAGCGCGAGCGAGGCGGAGCCCCGCTGGCGCCGCTGCGTCCCCGACGTCGAGCCCTGCACGCGCCCGCGGCCGGCTCGCTGGCTCCTCGGCGGCCTCGGCCTCGGCCTCGCAGCCGCCGGCGCGGCCTACCTCCTCTTCGTCGGTGACAGCCTCCGCGCCGGCGATCCCGGCGGCTACTTCGGCGGCGGCGGGATGGCGGCCCTCGGCGGGGCGCTCCTCGGCGGGGTCTTCGGCCTCCTCGGCGGCGATCGTCGGAGCGACCCCGATCGCCTGCGGCCGCCGACCCTCGGCCTCGACTACAGCAGCGGCGGCGCGCCGCGCCTCGACGAGCGCCACCCCGGCTCAGTCAACCTCCGCTTCGCGCCGAACTACTACTTCCGCGACGGCGGCGGCCGGATCCGGCTCTTCGGCAACATCGGCGGCCTCGCCGGGCGGGCGGTCGAGACCGACCCGCGGCCGCAGAACACGACTCCCCTGCCCGATCAGACAGGTACGCACCCGACTGCCCTCGACGAGCGCCTCCTCAGCGTCGGCCTCGGGGTCGACCTCGCGGTCGCGCTCCCCTACCCGGTGCTCCGCCGCAGCGCCCGCCTCGGCGCCGCCGAGCTCCGCTGGCGCCCGGAGTTCCAGCACCGCCGCCACATGATGGCCGACGGCTCGACGATCGAGCGGACGATGCTCCTGCCGCTGACCGTCGGCGTCCGCTGGCACATCTCGCCGCGCCAGCGCTTCACCACCTACGTCGGCCCGCGCCTCGACATGATCGCCTATGGGAGCGCCGGGGCCGGCCAGGAGCGCGGCGGCGCCAACCTCGGCCCGCTCCACGGCGAGGCCTGGTATGACATCGACGTGCCGATCACCCGCGACCCCAACGCTCGCGTGAAGGTGATCTCGCAGATCACGATCGGCTACCTCCACTCGCGCTTCGACGGCCGCGGCTTCAACCTCGGCGGCGCCTACGGCTTCCTCGGCCCGGTCTACGGCGGCTGGCAATTCCGCGTGCGGCCGCGGGGGAGCCCGGTCGCCTTCCAGGGCGGCGCCGGGGTCTGGATCGGCAGCGGCTTCACGGCGGTCTTCAGCGCCGGCGCGGCGCTCCCGGACCTCGGGGGAGGGCGGCGATGAGGATCGCGCGCCTCGGCCTCGCGCTCGGGCTCCTCGGCCTCGCCGGCGCGGCCGCGCTGGCGCCGAGCTGCGCCCAGCCGGAGTGCGTGGTCCCCGACTACACCGAGCCGGAGTGCCGGGTGGTCGTCGAGAACGCGCTCGCGCGGATCGACGCGGCCGCCGGCGCCGAGCTCCGCTTCCGCGAGCCGGCGGTCGAGAGCGGCCTCGCCTGGGACGCGCTCGGGCACCTCGCCGAGCCCAACCCCGGCGAGCTCCAGGCCCGGGTGGCGACCCTCGGCGACTTCGCGCTGGCGATCCGCGCCCCCGAGGAGCGGCCGGCGACGATCGACCTCGACCTCCGCAACGTCGCCCCGGCGGCGACCCTCAGCGTCGGCCCGCCCGGCGCCGGCGTCGACCTGCCGCCGACGGACGACGCGCTCCTCCGGCGGCGCCTGAGCGTCGACGTCCCGGCCGGCGGCGAGGTCGAGGTGCGCGGGCGGATCGAGTGCCCCGAGCGCTACCACCTCATCTTCGTCGGCGACATCCAGACCAACCCGACCCAATTCGAGCGGATCCTCGATCGGATCGCCGACGATGTCGCGGTCCAGGCGGCCGCCGGCGAGCCGATCCTCGGCCTGGTGATCGTCGGCGACCTCACCGAGTGGTCGAACGCCGAGGAGTTCGTGCGGATCGCCGAGATCCTCGGCAACGCGCCGGTGCCGGTGGCGGTGACCGCCGGCAACCACGACATCTTCCGCTCCTCGGTGGCGATCTACAACGAGACCTTTGGGCCAGGTAACTACGCCTTCACCGCCTGCCGCACGCGGATCGCGATGCTCGACACCGGCTCGGCCGAGCTCGCGCGCTCGATCGAGGGGCGCCTCGGCGAGCTCCTCGATCCCCAGGGCGCCGACTTCCTGATCGCCGCGACCCACTACCCGCCCTACTACGCGACCACCGGCGACGGCTGGGCCCGCGAGGATCAGGCGCAGATCCTCCTCGCCGAGCTCGCGCGGGCCGGTGGCGACCTGATCATCGCCGGTCACATGCACGCGCTCCGCGACGCCCCGGAGGTCCACGTCGGCGGCCGCTCGATCCGGCAGATCATCGTCGGCACCGGCGGCGCCGACCAGGGCCTCGGGATCGCGCGCTTCGGCTACCTCCGCCTGCGGGTGAGCGATCGCCTCGAGCCCTGCTTCGTCGAGGTGCCGCCGCCGGGCTGGGCCGGCCCGGCCAACGAGCCGATCTCCGCGGCGCTCCCCTACTGTGAGTAGGGCCGCGGAGGCGCGCGGCCGCGAGTGCGCGCGGCTCGCCGGGGTCGCCGCCCCGCGCTCCCGATCACACGCTCGGCCCTTGCCGCACGGCCGGGGAGGCGCTCATCGTGGAGGGGATGCGGCGCCTCCTCCTCCTCACCCCTGCGCTCCTCGCCCTGGCCTGCAGCGGTGACGACGGCGCGAGCACGACCGCGTCGACGAGCGCGGCGGCGACGACCTCGACCTCCGGCGACGCGACCGGGTCGGGCACGACCTCCGCGTCGACGTCCGGGACCGGCACGGCGGCGACGACCGGGACCGGCACCGGGGCGACCACCGGCCTCGAGCTCTGCCACTTCGGGACCACGGGCGACTCGACCGGCGCCGACGCCCCCTGGCTCGAGCTCTACCACCTCGGCGAACCGCTCCTCGACGGCGGCGTGCTCCACCTGGTCTGCGGCGGGCAGGGCATCTTCATGTTCGAGGTGACGCCCTTCCTCGGCGGCTTCATGCCGACCGAGGACTACGTCCACTTCGAGGTCGCGCTCGACATCGAGGGCCACAACGACGGACCCGAGGGCCACTTCTACGCGGCGACGCCCTACGACATCCTGGTCGGCTGCGTCGAGGACTACTACGACTTCGGCGGCGCGACGAGCTTCCAGATGGTGGTCTTCGACGAGATCGCCAACCTCACCGACCTCGACGGCCTGCCGGGGCACCTCCACGTCGGCTACAGCGCCGACGGCATGAGCGTGGAGATCGACCTCGACCTGACGATCAACACGATGCCGAGCGAGGACTGGCTCTTCTGCGGCTACGAGGACACCACCGGCGGGACGACCGACGGGACCACCGGCGGGACCAGCACCGGGACCACGGGCCCCTGACGCGCGTCCTCGGCCCCCGCGGCCGCGTGCGGGCGAGCGCCCCCTGCACGATCTGCGGGCTTGCCGGGCGGGTGCGACGGCGATCATCGTAGGGTCATGCGTCGGCCGCTCCTCCTCCTCCCCGTGCTCCTCACGCTCGCCTGCAGCGGCGACGACTCCGCGAGCACGACCGCGACGACGAGCGCCGGCTCGACCTCGAGCGGGTCGACGAGCGGATCGAGCGGCACCGACTCGACGTCGACCACCGGCGACGAGCTCTGCTACTTCGGGACCACCGGCAACTCGGGCGGCGCCGACGGCCCCTGGCTCGAGCTCTACCACCAGGGGGCGGCGCTCCAGGAGGGCGGGGTCCTCCGCCTCGAGTGCGGCTTCCAGGGCTCCTACATGTTCGAGGTGGTGCCGGTCCTGGGCGGCTTTACGCCGCTCGGGAAGTATGTCCACTTCGAGGTCGCGCTCGACGTCGAGGGCCACACCGAGGGCCCCCTCGGCCACTTCTTCTACGCGCTGCCCTACGACATCCTGGTCGGCTGCATCGAGGACCCCAACTACGACGACCCGAGCTTCTTCCCGACCTCCTTCCAGATGCAGGTCCACGACGAGGTCGCAAACCTGCTCGCCCTCGACGGCCTGCCGGCGCACCTCCACGTCGGCTTCACCGGCGACGGGATGAGCGTGGAGATCGACCTCGACCTGACGATCTCGGCGGCGCCCGACGACTCGTGGGCCTTCTGCGGCTACGAGGACACGGGCGGGACGACGACCGACGGGACCACCGGCGGGACCGACGGGACGACCACGGACGGGACCACCGGCGGGACGACTGGCCCCTGAGACAGGTTCTAGTAGATCCCGAAGATCTCGCGGATCGCCTCGATGAAGCCGAGCTCCCCCGGTGAGATCTTGCCGTCGGCCCGGCCGATCGCCGCGAGGTCGGCGAGGATCTCGCTCCGCTGCATCTCGTCGAGCTCGTCCTTGAGGACATACGCGTAGTCGGAGGCCATCATCCGCCGCTCGTCCTCGCTCCCGAAGTGGCGGTACCAGACGCCGACCTCGCGGATGATGTTGGCGATGGTCTCGGGCGTCTCGTGCGGCACCCACCGCTGCAGGCGCTTGATCATCGCCCCGACCTCGCGGCGGTCGAGGACCCCGTCGGTGGTGTAGCTGAAGGTCAGGTAGAGGAACCCGAGGGTGTGGAGGGTCGACCAGTTCTTCGGGTGTTCCACTGCGGATTCATCATAACCCAGCGGCCGCCGCTCGCTCTAGATCGCCCCTCCGAGAGATCGCGCAAACCCCGCAGGGCGCTCCGCTAGCCCAGGAGCACCTCTGTGAAGAGCTCGCGGGTCACCTCGTGGGTGCCGCTGTCGACCATGAAGACGTGGGCGCGGCCGCGGTGGCCGTCGAAGTCGACGAGGAGCCAGACCTCGATCGCCCAGTTGGTCGAGTGCGCGAGGCAGGGCGGCGTCCAGCCGATCACCACCGGTGGTCCGAGGTGCTCGTGGGTCCGCTCCTGCAGCGAGCGGGTGAAGGAGTCGAGGCGACGCACCGACGTGAGCGCGGCCCGCTGCGCCGACTGATCGACGCGGCGCCGCCACTCGCTCGAGAAGCGGAGGTCCTCGATCATCAGGCGATCGGCCCGCATCATCGCCACGTAGGTCTCGCTCGCCGGCAGCATCCCGTAGTCCGGGAGGTCGAACTCCGGGTAGAGGTTGTCGGTCGCGATCACCCGCTCGCGCCGCGCCAGCTCGCTCTCGAGGAGGTGCGCGTCGCGGTCGCTGTACGAGAGGTAGAGGCGGAGGATGACGTTCTGGCTCGGGAGCTGGTGGTCCCAGTCGAGGATCGCCCGGGCCGCGAAGTAGCGGTTGCCGGAGAAGGGCACCAAGCTCGGCAGGCCCGCGAGGAGGAGGCGGCGGGCGTCAGCGTCCGGCACCAGCCCCTGCTGCACGAGGCGCGGGTGGACGTGGAGGTGATCGGTGACGGTCGATCGCACGATGGCGTCGGCGGGGTCCTTCATGCGGTCCTCGTCAGGGCGGGGTCGACGGCGTCGCGGAGGGCGTCGATGAGCCCCTCGATGCGCGCGCGCTTGAGCTTGAGGCTCGCCGGATGAACGATGAGCCGACTGGTCACCTTGAGGATCGTCTCGACCTCCCTCAGGTGATTTTGCCGCAGCGTCTCGCCGCTCTCCACCAAATCGACGATCTGATCGGCGAGGCCCGTGACCGCGCCGAGCTCGACCGAGCCGAAGAGCTGGATCACGCGGGCCTGGATCCCGCGGGCGCGGTAGTGGCGCAGGGCGAGGCGGGGGTACTTGGTGGCGACCCGCAGCTCGGCCCCAGGGCGGCGGATCCACGGGCGATCGACCGGTTCCGCGACCACCAGCCGGCAGGCGCCGATGCCGAGGTCGACCGGCTCGTAGAGGTCGCGGTCCTCCTCTGCGAGGGTGTCGAGGCCGGCGATCCCGAGGTCGGCGATCCCGTGCTCGACGTAGGTCGGGACGTCGACCGGCTTGACCAGGAGGACCCGACCGCCGAGGGGGGTCGGCAAGAGGAGGCGGCGCCCCGCGTCGGCGACCAGCCCCTCGAGGTCGATCCCCGCGCGGGCGAGGAGCGGTAGCGCCTCCTCGAGGATCCGCCCCTTCGGGAGGGCGATCGCGATCGGCTCAGCCACGGGCTCCATGATAGCGCTCGACCTGGCCGCCGAGCGCCTGGAGGCGGGTCTCGATGGTCTCGTAGCCGCGGTCGAGGTGGTAGACCCGGCGGACCTCGGTGCGCCCCTCGGCGACCAGCCCGGCGATGATCAGCGACGCGCTCGCCCGGAGATCGGTCGCCATCACCGTCGTCCCCGAGTAGCGGGTAGGCCCGCGGATCGCCGCCGAATTGCCGTGGACGCTGATGTCGGCGCCCATCCGGCAGAGCTCCGGGACGTGCATGAAGCGGTTCTCGAAGATCGTCTCGGTGATCAGGCTCTGGCCGTGGGCCATGGTCGCCAGGACCATCATCTGCGCCTGCATGTCGGTCGGGAAGCCGGGGTGTGGGCGGGTGGTCACGTCGACCGGCCCGAGGCGCTCGGGGCCGAGCACGCGGAGGCCGTCGGGGGTGACTTCGAAGCGGACCCCTGCCTCCTCCATCTTGGCGATCACCGCGTGGAGGTCGTCGACCGGCGCGTGCCGGAGGGTGACGTCGCCCTGGGAGATCGCGGCCGCGACCATGAAGGTGCCGGCCTCGATCCGGTCCGGGAGGATCGCGTGGTCGACCCCGCTGAGGTTGTCGACGCCCTCGATCTCGATCACCGAGGTGCCGGCGCCGTGCACCCGCGCGCCCATCTTGTTGAGGATCCGCGCGAGCTCCTCGACCTCGGGCTCGCGGGCGACGTTCTCGAGGCGCGAGGTCCCCTTCGCCAGGGCCGCGGCCATCATCACGTTCTGGGTGCCGCCGACGGTGACCAGGTCGAAGACGAAGGTCGCCCCCCGCAGGCGCTTGGCCTTGAGCTCGACGTAGCCGTGGGCCAGGGTGATCTCGGCGCCGAGCGCCTCGAGGCCGCGGAGGTGCTGGTCGATCGGTCGGGCCCCGATCGCGCAGCCGCCGGGGAGGGAGATCCGGGCGCGGCCGTAGCGGGCGAGGAGGGGCCCCATCACGGTGACCGAGGCCCGCATGGTCTTGACCAGCTCGTAGGGCGCCTCGAGGGTGCCGCTGGCGACCCCGCGCGGGTCGATGGTCAGCACCCGCTCGCCGCTGACCTCGCAGCCGAGGCCGGCGAGGAGCTTGTTCATCGTCCGCACGTCGCTGAGGAGCGGCACGTGGCGGAGGGTGGTTGGCGTGTCGGTCAGGAGCGCGGCGCACTGGATCGGCAGCGCGGCGTTCTTCGCTCCGTTGACCTCGATGGTCCCGCGCAGGCGGCGACCCCCTTCGACGATGATCTTATCCATCGCGCTCTCGTACGCTCCTCGCCTCGGCGGGCTTCCGCGGGTCCAGGCCGGCGCGGGCCCGCTCGATCTGGGTGCTCAGGGTCGCCGCCTCATCGCCCGCCCAGCTCGTCGCCGGCAGGCTCCCCGGGCACTCGTCGACCGCCTCGATCCGGAGGTTGCGGGTGACCCCGAAGCGGTTGTGGTGGATCGTGATCTCGCTCGCCAGGAGGCGCCCCGCGTCGGCGTCGACGAGGCTCTGGCGCTCGGCCCAGATCCCGAGCTCCGGCGGCGCGCCGTCGCTCCAGTAGCTGGTGAGCGCGGCGATCCGGCGGCCCTCCTCCTCGTAGATCCCCTCGAGGGTCTCGCGCCACGACATGGTGACGCAGGCGAGGTGGTGCTGCTCGGGGCCGCCCGCGCCCTCGTCGGAGACGCAGGCCGAGCGGTTGCAGCGGCTCTCGACCCGGGCGCCGGACCAGCGCTCGCCGTGGGCGACGAGGCGGCCCGGGAGCGCCGGCCAGCCGAGCGCGAGCGCGTCCTCGATCGGGTCCCAGGTGCGCTCGAAGCAGGCGGCGTCGGGCGAGGCCGGGCCGATCAGCGACCCCGAGAGGAGGAGCTCGCGCTGGAGCTCGTGGTCCTTGGTCCGGGGTCCGAAGAAGTTGAGGCGGCCGCGCCAGACCTCGTCGGGGGTGAGGCGCGGGGAGGGGGGCTCGCCGAGCGGGCGGCGAGGCGGGGCGACCACGAGGTCGGGGCCGAGGGCGAGGAAGCTCTCGCTCTTCTCCGCCGGGATCTGCATGTAGCGGACGAAGGACTCGGGGTACTCGTCGTCGACCACCACCCGGTAGACCTGGACGCACTCGCTCGGCGGCCGCCAGCGGAGGTCGACGACGCCGGTGTCCGCGGCCGCGAGCTCGAGCCCGTAGCGCTCCACCGCCCAGGCGACGACCTCGGGCCGGCTCTCGGGTGCGGGTGCGCAGGCGGCGACGACCGCGAGGGCCGCAGCCGGGGCCCTCGCCGGGACAAGTGGGCTCGCCACGGGGGGGATCATTGGATCAGGTAGTCGCCGAGGCGCCGTCGGAGCTCGTCCTCGGCGATCCCAGCGCTCTCCTCGTCCATCTCGTTGAGCTCGTCGACGATCGCCTCGAGCTCCGCCTGCGCGGCCTGGAGGTGGCTGTCGGCGACGAAGCCGTGGAAGACCGTCTCGCCGGAGGCCGCCTGGGCGATCGCCTGGTTGCGAGCGTGCTCCTCGAGGGTCGTGTAGAGGATATAGTGGAAGGCGCGGTTGTAATCGCGCTCCCGGTAGATCTCAAACATCGTCTTGTCGGCGACGCCCACGGCGGCGAACCATGCCAGAGGCGAGGGCGAAAAGCACCTCGCGAGCGCCCCCGATCGGGCGGATTCACGGCGCATGTGGGAGTCGGCCTCGCTCCAGATGTGTCCCGGCCCCCAGCGCGGCCCCGAGGCCCCGCATCGGCGGGGTGGGTGCGGTTGACACGCACACGGCCCGGGGATATCCCTTGCCGGCGGCCTCGGGCCCGCGGCCGAACCTCGCGGGAAATTTGGCCCTCACTGTGCGGAGTCTGTAATCATGCGCGCAATGCTGCCTCGCCTGTCCCACCTCCTCTTCGCCCTCGGCACGCTGTCGATGGGCATGACGCTCTCCGCCTGCAAGAAGCCGGAGTACCCGCTCTGCAAGAAGGACAAGCACTGCGTCGCCGAGCGCGGTGAGAAGTGCGTCGAGGGGACCTGCCAGAACTGCAAGGCGGACACCGACTGCGCCGGGATGGGCCCGAACGGCGAGCAGTGGAAGTGCCACGAGTTCCTCTGCCAGGATCCGGCGACGATCCCGGCCGACGCCGGCGGCGGCGCGGACGGGCTCGGCGCCCCCTGCACCCAGTCGATCGAGTGCATGGGCGGCCTGGTCTGCAAGGCCGGCGCCTGCGCCCCCTGCTCCGAGGACTTCGACTGCCAGCCCGGCACCTGCAACATGGGCACCGGCCGCTGCGACTCGCCCGGTGGCGACGGCGGCGGCGGCGGGCAGTGCGACACCGACGATCAGTGCGCGATGGACGAGATCTGCGACAACGGCATGTGCGTGTTCTCGGGCGGCTACCAGGACGGCGGCGCCAACCCCTGCAGCATCGACGCGGTCTACTTCGAGTTCGACTCGCCGCAGCTCAAGCCCGAGACCCAGGAGCAGCTCAAGCAGCTCGCCGAGTGCATGAAGACCCAGGGCGGCAAGCTGACGATCCTCGAGGCCCACGCCGACGCGCGCGGCACCGAGGAGTACAACATCATGCTCACCGATCGCCGCGGCCAGGCCGTCAAGGAGTACCTGGAGAACCTCGGCGTCGACCCGAGCATGATGCAGGTGATCTCGAAGGGCGACCTCGAGGCGACCGGCACCGACGACGCGACGATGGGCAAGGACCGCCGCGTCCAGTTCATCTGGCAGTAGCCGAGTCGGCCGCAGCGGCCGACCCAATCCACCACGACCCCAACCTGAGGGGGAGAGACAACATGACGACGCGCAGCCTGTTCACGGGCGGCTGCGCTGCGGTCCTACTCACGGTCGCCCCCGGCTGCCTTGTCCTCAAGGCGCAGCACGACGACCTCGCGGCCAAGGTGGCCAAGCTCGAGGGTGAGACCAGCGACCGCAGCACGAAGCTCGACCAAGAGATCGAAGAGGCCGAGAAGCGGCTGGCGGAGCTCCAGGAGAAGCTGGTCGAGGCCGAGAAGCTCCTCCGCGGCTCCCAGGCCGGGCTCGGCGCCCGCATGGACGACGTCGAGACCCAGGTCGCCGAGCTCCGCGGGGCCGCCGAGCAGGCCGAGTACGTCGCCTCCGCGACCAACCTCGCGCTCCAGGAGCTCCGCGGCGACGTCGACAACCGGGTGGCGACCCTCGAGGGCAAGCTCAACGAGGCGACCTCGATCCCCGAGGGCAAGTCGGAGCTCTGGGAGGAGGCCGAGCGCCAGCTCAAGAAGAAGGAGTTCAAGCAGGCCCGCCGGCTCTTCCGGACCTACGTCTCGCGCTACCCCGGCGACGCCCGCCTGGCCGAGGCGATGTTCAAGGTCGGCCTGACCTTCTACGGCGAGCGCGACTACAAGAGCGCCCTCGGCGAGTTCTACCGGATCATCCAGGAGCTCCCCGACTCGCCGGTGATCCCCGACGCCCTCTACTACTCCGGCCTCGGCTTCGCCAAGCTCGGTCAGTGCAAGAACGCGATCGCCTACTTCAACGCCGTCATGGCGCCGAAGAGCAACGCCTCGGAGCAGCACCGCAAGCAGGCGCAGAGCCAGATCGCCCTCCTCGAGAAGGACAAGGGCGAGCTCTGCTTCGACAAGGAGGACGCGAGCGCGGGGGCGGCCGGCAAGCAGGCGGTCGACAAGGCGACGACCACCACCACGGCGACGCCGCGCAAGGGGCGGAGCTAGCCAGCCTCAGCTCCGAGAGGGCGCTGCGTGATTCGCGCGGCGCCTTTTCTCTTGTCGAAGATAGATAGGTAGGCTAACTATCTATCGGTGACGGACGCCGACGAAGCGGTCGACGCGCGCCTCGGAGGGCTGGCGGTGCTCCGCGTGTGGGCCCTCTGGCTGCGCCTGGAGGCCCGCCTCGGCCGCGAGCTGGCCGCCTTCGGCCTGACCATCGCCGAGTTTCGCCTGATCGGCGAGCTCATGCAGGCGCCCGAGGGGCTCCGCCAGGGCGAGCTCGCCCGGCGCCTCGGGGTCCGGCCGCCGACGGTCTCGGCCGCGGTCGCGCGCCTCGAGAGGGGGGGGATCGTCGCCCGCGTCCGCGACCCCGACGACCCCCGCGCGTGGCGGGTGTCGATCGCCGCCGGCGCCCCGCTGGTGTCCGGCGTCGACGTCCTCGAGCGCCTCGAGGGCGAGGCCCTCGCCGATCTCGAGCCACCCGAGCGGGCGACGCTGGTCGAGCTCCTCGACCGCGTGACCGCCCGCCTCAGCCTGGAGGAGTAGATCCATGGAGCGCCTCTCGTTCGATCATCTCGGCCCCCACGCGCGCGCCTGGAACCTGGCGATGGCCGCCTCGCCCGGGCCCCTCGATCTCGAGATCCCGGCGGCGGCGATCGACGGGGCGATCCCGGGGCCGCTCCGCGGCGGTCGCCTCCTCTCGAACGGGCCCGGGTGGACCGTGATCGGCGGTCGCGTCGCCCACCCCTTCGACGGCCACGGCTACGTCCGCGCCTTCGAATTCCGCGAGGACGGCGGCGTCCGCCTGCGCGCGCGCTTCGTCGGCACCCGCGTCTACCGCGACGAGGCGGCGGCCGGTCGGATCCTCTACCGCGGCCTGGCGACCAACGTCGAGGGCGGCCGGCGGCGCAACCTCGGCCTCCGCTCGGGGGCCCCGCGCAACGTCGCCAACACGACGATCACCCGCTGGGGCGATCGCCTGATCGCCGGCTGGGAGGGCGGGACGCCCCACGCCCTCGACGCCGAGAGCCTCGAGACCCTCGGCGAGGAGACCTTCGGGGGCCTCATCGCCGGCCAGGCGACGCTCGCCCACATGCGCAAGGACGCGGCCCGCGGGCGGCTGGTGCTCTGCTCGAGCGCCGGCGCCCGCAACCCGCGGCTGACCTTCCGCGAGCTCGACGTCGACGGGGCGCTGGTCGCCAGCCGCTCGGTCACGATCCCCGGGTCGCTCTTCATCCACGACTTCGTGATCACCCCGAACTGGTACGTGATCAGCGGCAACCCGATGCGCCTCAAGCTCGGCGCGCTCGCGCAGATGCTGAGCGGCGGCGGGACCCTCCTCGACGCGGTCGCGGCCGACGAGGCGCGGCCGGGCGTCCTCCACCTGATCCCCCGCAGCGGCGTCGGCCCGGCGCGGACCGTCCGCCTCCCCGATCACGCCTTCGTCGTCCACTTCGGCGGGGCCTTCGAGCGCGACGGCGCGGTGATCGTCGACGCCTGCGCCTTCCGCTCCTACACCTTCGGCGAGGAGTTCGGCTACCGCGGGCCGAACGCCCCCTTCGATCCGGCGCTCCCCGACGCGCGCGCCCCCCAGCGGCTCTACCGGGTGACGATCCCCGCCGGCGCCGAGGTCGCGACCTGGGCGCAGCTCGTGCCCCACGGCGTCGACTTCCCGCGGGTCCACCCCGACGGCGACGGCTGCGAGGTCGACCTGCTCTTTGGGGCATGTCGCGCCGATCCCCGGCACAGCGACCCCTTCGACACGATCCTCCGGGTCGACCTCCGCGACCCCGAGCGGCCGCCGCAGCTCTGGACGGCGCCGCCCGACCTCTTCGTCGGCGAGCCGATCTTCGCCCCGGACCCCGCGCGCGGCGACGCCGGGCACGTCCTGGCGATCCTCTCGGACGGCCTCGGCGGCGCGTCGACGCTGGCGATCTTCGACGCGGCGGCGCTCGACGCCGGGCCGATCGCCCGGGTGCGGACGCCGCTCCTGCCGATCGCCTTCCACGGCGACTGGGATCCCCGCTAGTGGCGCTCGGGCTCGAGGCGGAGGGAGAGCATGAACGCGTCGCGGCCGCTCTCCGGCGGCGGCGGCAAGGTCGTGGCGAAGAGCGACTCGCGGGCGCACTCGATGAGCGTCGGGTCGACCACCTCGTTGCTCTCGCTGAGATCGACCGTCGCGACGACGCCGCCGACCTCCTCGTCCCCGAGCAATTCGACGTCGAGCGCGAGGTGGCCGGCGAGCTCCGGATCGCCCTCGCGGGCGAGCGCGTAGCACTCGTCGATGAGCGGCATAAGCTCCTCGTTCATCACCTCGCGGAGGTAGTCGCGGGTGCCGCTGCGGTCCTTGAGATCGCCGACCTGCGCGGGCGGCCCCTCGACCTCGGAGGGCGCCCCGGCGGCGCGTCGCCGGGTGTCCTCAGCCTCGGCGGCCTCCTGGCGGGCGCGCAGGGCCGCCTCGATCTTGGCGAGCGTCGCCTCGCGTTGGGCTCGCCTCTGCGGGTCGCGGAGCGGCGGCGCGGATCGGTCGCTCGCCGCGGCCGCCCGCGGGGCGACGCCGCCTGCGCTCGCGCGCGGCCGCGTCGCCTCACTCGACGCGCCCGTCGCTCGCTTCCCGCCCCGATCAACGCCCCTGTCCACGCGATCCGGCTCTGGCTCGCGGACCAGCAGGAAGAACGCGCCGAGGAGCGCGAGCACGAGGCCGAGGGAGGTAGCGAGGAGCCGCACCGCCGCGGTGTATCACGGCTCGCGGCGGGAGCTGACCGACACCGCGCCTCGCTCCGGCGTCCGCCGCGTCCCCGGCGCGTGGCCCTGCGAGAGCGCCTCGCGCCACGTGAACATGTCTAAAGAGACATGTTCGCTGCGGCGAGGAGCCGCGCGCCCTCAGCCGCGGAGCGCGTCGACGTCGGCGAGGAGGGCGTCGACCGCCGCCGGCTGGGTGTCGAAGGAGCACATCAGGCGGCTGACCAGGCCGACCGGCGAGGCGAAGGGGTAGTAGCCGTGGCCGCGGGCCTGGAGCCCCGCGTCGATCGCCGGCGGGAGGGCGACGAAGACCCCGTTGGCCTCGCAGGGGAAGGCCGGCGCGAGGCCGCGGGCCGTGAGCCCGGCGGCGAGGTGGGCGGCCATCGCGTTGGCGTGGGCGGCGTGGTGGATCCAGGCGCCCGAGTCGATCGTCCGCGCGAGCTGGGCGGCGACGAAGCGGTGCTTGCTCAGGAGGTGGCCGGTCGACTTGCGGAGGAAGGGGAAGCGCTCGACCGCCCGGGCGACCGCCGGCGAGCGCGAGGCCCCGAAGAAGAGCACACCTTCCCCAAAGGCCAGGCCGTTCTTGGTCCCGCCGAAGGAGAGCGCGTCGACGCCGGCGTCGACCGAGAGCGCCCGGCAGGCCGTCGCCGCGTCGACGCCGGCGCGCGCGCGCCAGGCCGCGACCGCGTTGGCGAAGCGGGCGCCGTCGACGTGGACCCGGTAGCCGCGGGCGTGGGCGAGCTCGCAGAGCGCCCGCAGGTGATCGGGGGTGTAGAGGGTCCCGAGCTCGGTCGGGTTGGAGAGGGTGAGCACCCCGGGCGCCGGCTGGTGGACGTCGCCGCGGCCGCCCGCGAGCGCGGCCTCGAGGTCGCTCGGGGCCAGGCGCGTGGGCTCGCCGGCGGGCGCGACCGCGGTCGTCCGGCAGAGGGTGATCCGCTCGGGCGCGGTCGACTCGTCGTCGTTCCAGTGGGCATGCGAGTGGCAGAGCACCCGCTCCCAGGGCTCGGTGAGGGCCGCGACCGCGAGGGTGTTGGCCGCGGTCCCGGTGGCGACCAGGAAGACCGCCGTGTCCTCGCCGAAGAGGCCGCGGAGCGAGCGGGTCGCCGCCGCGGTGAAGGGGTCGTCGCCGTAGCCGACCGCGTGGCCGGCGGCCGCGACCCGGAGGGCGTCGAGCGCCTCCGGGCAGAGGCCGGCGTTGTTGTCGGAGCGGAAGGTGTGGGGCAGGGGCCCGGACATCGGCGCGGACTCTAGCAGGGTGCGAGAGTCACCACGACCCCGCGCGCCGATCGGTCGACGCACCGACGCGCCGACGCGCCGGCCAAGGGCCTGCGCATAGGCGCGTCGTCGGGCGCTCTGGAGCGGCCCTACGAGCCGGCCTGGGCGAGCTCGGCGTCGATCGCCGCGGCGATCCCGTCGGGCGTCGGGTTGCCGGCGAAGGCGCGGCCGTTGATGTAGAAGCTCGGGGTCCCGCCGACGCCGACCTCGTTGGCCTTGGCCATGTCGGCGGCGACCTGGGTGCTCGCGCGGCCCGAGCTCAGGCACTCCGAGAGCTTGCCGCGGTCGAGCCCCGCCTGGTCGGCGAGCTCGCCCAGCTTGTCGACGCTGAGCTCGCGCTGCGCCGCGAAGACGAGGTCGTGGTACTCCCAGAAGCGCCCCTGCTCGTGGGCGCACTGCGCATGCTCGGCCGCCGGCTTGGCGTTCGGGTGGAACGAGAGCGGGAAGTGGCGGAAGGTGAAGCGGACCTTCTCGGGGTAGCGCGCCTTGAGCTGGCGGAGGGTGTCGGCCGCCCGCGAGCAGTAGGGGCACTCGAAGTCGGAGAACTCGACGACCTCGACGACGCCGTTCTGGTCGCCGGTCGACGCGTTGTTGGCGTCGCTGCGGAGGTCGTGGGGCGGCGGCCGGACGTCCGGGAGGAGGGGCTCGACCTTGGCCGCGCGGCGGAGGCCGCCGACCAGCTCCTCGAGCGCCTTGTTGGTCTTCTCGTCGACCATCGCCGCCATCACCTGGTCCTTGACCATCTCGAAGGGCGGCGCCTGCGGGCTCTTGTGCTTGTTGTAGAAGTCGAGGAGATCCTCCTCGGTGGGCTCGGGGACCGCGGCCTTCATCTTCTCGTCGAGGAAGGCCTCGATCTCCTTGCCCTCGGCCTTGGCGGCGACGTCGAGGACCCGGCGATCGACCTCGCGCTCGAGCGCCTCCTGGCGGACCCGGGCGATCTCGCCGCAGTAGGTGCGGAGCGCCTCCTGCTCGGCCCGCCGGAGGTCGTCGCCGAGCTCCGAGGCCTTGACGTCGGCGCCGTTGACCCGGGCGATCACCTCGTCGGCCGCGAGGGTGAGGGCGGCGTCGGAGCAGGCGTTCTTGGTCACCGCCGGCGCGCTCGGGGCGGGCGCCTCGGCGGGCGTGTCGGCCGCGGCCTGCCGGGCGGCTTGCTCGGCGACGGCTTGCTGAGCGGCCGCGCCTCCGCGGCCCGGCTGCGGTGTGCAGGCGGTGGCGAGGAGGCCGACGAGGGCGAGCGTGGAGAGGGCGGTGACGCGGCGCATGGCGAGCAAGAATGCGGCGCTGGGGGGACGGCTGCAAGCGCCCATCGCCGCCGTCGCGGGCGCGGATGGTGATCGCTCGCGCCCCCGCCCGTCGCAGCGCCGAATGCTGCGCGAACGCCGCGAAGGCCCGCGGCGGGCCCCGGATTGGGCAAAACATGGACAGCGATAACGCACGCGGCGTATCGTGACGCACGCGTTGCACGCGTAGGCGACGATGGGCGTTCGGTACCTCTTCGGCGATTCAGGGCTCTTCCCCGGCTCCAACAACTTCCTCGAGATCCTGCGCGGTTTCATCATCCACGTCGGCCGCGCGGCGATGGTCCACGCCGAGATCCAGGCGAAGGAGCGGGCGGTGGGCGAGGCGGTGGGCGCGACCAGCCAGCGCCTCGACGCGGTCGCGGGCTACTTCCAGGCGGTGATCCCCGAGATCGAGGAGGCCGCCCACGGGCGCCCCGACTCGGTCCGGCCGCTCGCGGTCGAGCTCGGCGAATTCGCCCAGCGCCTCCACGACAGCACCCGCTCGCGCGCCCTCGCCGAGCTCGAGTCGATCAAGGAGGCGACCGCCCGCGACACCGCCTCCCTGCGGGCCGAGATCCCCGCCTGCCTCAACAACTTCTTCGTCTCCGCGCCGCTCGAGGAGAAGGGCTGGGCCTTCAGCCTCCGCCGCAGCGTCGAGCATGCCGACGCGAGCACGGTCGTCACCTTCCCCCAGGGGATCGAGGCCGCCTTCGTCCTCGACCACGAGCACGAGTGGGGTCGGCCCCGCAAGGTCGGCGAGCTGGCGACCGACATCAACATCCAGATCGGGATGAAGAAGAAGTTCCTCTCGAAGTCGCTGGTCCCCGAGCGGACCTACCTCAACGACTTCTTCATCGCCTCGATCGAGCTCGCCGACGAGGTCACCGAGGTCGTCCTCCGGCGCAAGCTCGAGCTCGACGAGGGCCTCATGATCCGGGTCCACACGCCGCTCGGCGAGCCGCCGACCGGCGAGATCATCAAGACCGGCGGGCAGGATGAGGTCCTCACCGCGACCCCCGAGGACGCCGCCGAGCTCCGCCGCCTGGTCGACGCGATCCGCGAGGTCGTGTCGGTGACGATCCGCCGGCGCCGACGCCTCCTCTGGGTCCGCCTCGGCACCCAGGACGTCCTCGAGGCCGGCCTCTTGCTCGAGATGATCGAGGCGCTGGTCGACACCCTCGCGCCCCTCGCCCAGGAGATCAGCCGGCGGAGCCCCAACCGCCACGAGCTCTCCCTCAAGGTCGAGCACAGCGACGGCCGCCGCGAGGAGATCTACCTCAAGAAGGACGAGCTGGCCGCGCCCCTCGCCGGCCTGCCCTCGCCGATGTGGAAGATCTTCGGGCGCCTCGGCGTGCTGCCGGCGGCGAGCTAGCGTCGGCGACGAAGGGCGCCTCGGGTCGGCGCCCGTCGTCGCCCGTCGGCCCGGGCGGACGCGCCGCTCGGCGGGCGTCGACGCCACCTCGCGGCGGCTGAGCGCGCGGCCTGGTCGGGCCCGCGCGGGTCGGGGGCGCCGCCGCTTCGTGTATCCTCGCGTCGATGATTGGCGAGGGCGAGGACGCGGAGGTCGGCCGCGCGGAGGAGATCGCCCTCGACGCCTTCGACCTGATCGCGCCGCTCGGCGCCGGCGGGATGGGGGTGGTCTGGCGGGCCCGCCACCGCGCCCAGGGGGCCGAGGTGGCGATCAAGGTGATCGGCGCGAGCTGGTCGGAGAACCCGCGCTCGCAGGCCGCCTTCCGCCGCGAGGTCCGGGCGATCGCCGGCCTCACCCACCCGGGGATCGTCGCCGTCCACGACGTCGGCGCGGTCCCGGGCGCGGCCGCGGCGGCCTCCGGCGGCCGCCTGATCGCCGGCTCGCCCTACCTGGCGATGGAGCTCCTCGCCCGCGGCTCGCTCGAGCGCCTGGTCGGCGCGCTCGAGTGGCCGCTCCTCCGCCAGCTCCTCGCCGACGTCCTCGACGCGCTCGCCCACGCCCACGCCCACGGGATCGTCCACTGCGACATCAAGCCGGCGAATATTCTACTGTCCGAAGGGCCAGGTGATCGGGTGAGCGCCAAGCTCACCGACTTCGGGGTCGCCCAGGCCTTCACCGGCGGCGACGAGGACGGCGAGCGGCCGATGAGCGCCGGGACGCCGGCCTACATGCCGCCCGAGCAGCTCTGCGGGCGCTGGCGCGAGCTCGGCCCCTGGACCGATCTCTACGCGCTCGGGGTGACGATCTGGGAGCTCTGCTGCGGCCGCCTCCCCTTCGCCGCCGGCGACCTCGGCCAGCTCATCGACGATCACCTCCACCGCCCGCCGCCGGCCTTCTTCCCGCTCTTCCAGGCGCCGCCCGCCCTCGAGGGGTGGCTGCGCCGCCTCCTCGCCAAGGGGATCGACGAGCGCTTCGCCTGCGTCGCCGACGCGGCCTGGGCGCTCCGTCGCCTCGAGCGCGGCAAGCCGCGGCCGCCGACGATCACCTGGGCCGAGGTCGACGCCCGGCGCCCCGGGGCGGCGAGCTCGGACCCCGAGGGCGCGACCGCGGTGGTCCCGGAGCGCCGGCTCTCGACCGTCGACATCGGCGCGGCGACGACGATGGCCAGCGACCGCCTGCCGAGCGGCGAGCGCCCGGGCGCCGGCGGACGCTCGGGCCGCGGGCCGGCGGCGAGCGAGCGCCCGCCCTGGCCGCTCGACTGGCGGAGCGCCGCCGACGACGAGGTCGGCGGCCTCCTCGGCGGCGCCGGCCTCGGGCTCTTCGGCCTCCGGGCGATCCCGCTGGTCGATCGCGGCGACGAGCGCGACCTCCTCTGGAACGCGCTGGCGACCGTCCACGCCCACGGCGAGACCCGGGTGCTGGTGGTCCGCGGGCCCTCCGGGGTCGGCAAGTCGCGCCTCGTCGAGTGGCTGGCGATCCGCGCCCACGAGGCCGGCGCCGCGGATGTCCTAAAGGCCACCCACGCGCCGATCAGCGGCCCCGAGGACGGGGTCGAGGCGATGCTCGCGCGGGCGCTGCGGGCCCAGGGGCTCGCCGGCGAGGAGCTCTTCGATCACCTCCACGAGGTCGCCCAGCGCCTGCGCTCGCGGGCCGAGCCCGAGGCGCTGCGCGAGCGGGTCGCCGCGATCGCGGCCCTGATCGCCCCCGGGGTCCCGCCGCCGAGCGCCGCCTGGCCGCGGGTCGCCTTCGCCGACGACCGCGAGCGCCAGCGGGTGATCTCCGAGGTCCTCGGCGACCTCGCGGCCGCCCGCCCGCTCCTCGTCTGGCTCGACGACGCGATGTGGGGGCCGGCCTCGCTCACCCTCGCCCGCCGCCTGGTCGAGGCCCGCGGCCGTCGCCTGCCGGCGCTGGTCGTCGTGACGATCCGCGACGAGCACCGCGGCGACGTCGCCCAGGCCGGCCGCCTCCTCGCCGAGCTCGAGGCCCTGCCGGCGGCGGTCGACGTCGTCAAGGTCGCGCCGCTCCGGGCGATCGATCACCGGCGCCTGGTCGGCCGCCTCCTCGGCTTCGAGGGCGAGCTCGTCGACGCGATCGTCGAGCGCACCCTCGGCAACCCGATGTTCGCGGTCCAGCTCGTCGGCGACTGGGTCGAGCGCGGCCTCCTGGTGCCGACGCCGGCGGGCTTCCGCCTCCGCGAGGGCGCGCCGATCGCCCTCCCCGACGACCTCCACGAGCTCTGGACCCGGCGGATCGAGCGGCTCCTCTGCGAGGTCGATCCGGCGCTCCAGGGCGAGGGGCAGCGGGCGCTCGAGCTCGCGGCGGCGCTCGGGGCCAACGTCGACCTCGAGGAGTGGCGCGAGGTCTGCGGCCTCGCCGGGGTGCGGGCCGACGAGCGCTGGATCGATCGCCTCTACGCCCAGCGCCTGGCGATCGCCGGCCCTCGCGGCTTCACCTTCGTCCACGGGATGCTCCGCGAGAGCCTCGAGCGGATGGCCGCCGAGGCCGGCCGCCGCGTCGATCACCACCGCGCCTGCGCGGCCATGCTCGCCGAGCGCCACGCCGATCACCCGCTGATCTACGCCGAGCGCCTCGCTCGCCACCGGATCGCCGCCGGCGAGGGCGAGGCGGCGATCGAGCCGCTCCTCGACGCCTGCTACCGCCTCCAGCTCGCCGGCGCCTACCAGCGGGCGGAGGCGATCCTCGACATGCTGGGGGCGCTCGCCGACGACCTCGGCCTCGACGCCGACGACCCGCGGCGCCTGCGGGCGGCCGCCCAGGGGGCCTGGCTCGCGTGGATGCGGGGGTCGAGCGACGAGGTCGCGCGCTCCCGCGAGGTGGCTGACCTTGAGGACAGGGCGCGCCGGATCGGCGCCGACGCGATCGTCGGCGACCTCCTCCGCCTCCGCGGCCTCGCGGCCCGCTTCGCCGGCGATCACGAGACCAGCCTGGGCCTCCTCGAGGACGCGCTCGCCCGCTGTGAGCGGGCCGGCGATCGCGAGGGCGCGGCCCGGGCGAGCCTCGCGCTGGCGGCGACCCTGCGGGCGATCGGCCGCCTCGACGAGGCCGAGGCCAACCTCGCCTGCGCGGTCGCCGAGGCCGAGGCGCTGGGGCTCGACGCGCTCCTCCCCCGCTGCTACGGCAACCTCGCGGAGATCGCCCTGAGCCGCGATCGCTGGGCCGAGGCCCACCGCTGGTTCGACCTCGCCCGCGACGCCGCCGAGATCGCCGGCGATCGCAAGGCGCTCGCCTTCACCCACGGAGGGCTCGGCGATCTCGCGGTCGACGAGGGCAACCTCGACGCCGCGCTCGCCCACTACCGGCGCGCGGAGACCCTCTTCGCCGCCGCCGGCTCGCGCTATGTCCACGGCGTCCGCCTCAACGCCGCGCTCGCGTCGCTGCTCCGCGGACGGGCCGCGGCCGCGCAGCGGATCTTCCGCGAGCACCTCGCGCGCGAGGGCGGGCGCGACCGCCTCCTCGACGCCCAGGCGCACCTCGGGCTCGCGTTGCTCGCGGCCGGCGAGGGGGCGTGGGCGGGAGACGAGGGGTGGGACGGGGAGGTCGAGGCGGCCGCGCGCGCGCTGGCGGGGCGGCACGAGATCCGGGGGATCCTGCTCCTCTTGATCGATCGCGCGGCCGAGGTCGCGGAGGCGGCGGGGGAGCGTGAGCGGGCGCGGAGCGTCCGTGCGCTCGCCGGCTAGCGCCGCGCGGGTGACGATCGCCGTCGCAGACGCCTCGCCTTCGGCCGCCGGGGCGTCTATAGATCCCGGCCATGCAGCGCTGGCTCCCCCTCTCCTCGCCGGAGCGCTTCGCGGCGGCGATCCGCGACGCGGTCGACCACGGCGTCGCCGCTCGCAACGCCCTCGGGGTCGCCCACGCGATCCGCGAGAGCTGGGACGGGGCCGCCCCGGAGGAGGCTACGAACGTCGTTCCTGGGCTCTCGATGGCGCTCGCGGCGGGGCCGGACGCGGTCCGCGCGGTCGTCCTCGAGGCGCTCGATCGGCGCTCCGGGGCGGAGGTCGAGGCGCTCCTGGCGGAGCTCGTCGAGGAACCTCCGACCTGGCTTGAAGGACAGAACACGGAGCGCCCGGGCGAGACCCTCGGGCGCGCGCTCCTGCGGGCGGCCCTCGGCGATCTCGCCCGGCGGCGGCCCGACCTCGAGGGCGAGCTCGCCGACCTCGCGGCCCGCTCCGGCGCCCACGCGGAGTGGGCGATGCACTGGGTCGACCGCGATCCCGCGGGGCGCGGCGTCGACGAGCTCCGGGCCTGGGCGGCCGCCGGCGGCTTCCCGGGCCCCTTCGCCGACACCCTCGCGCTCGTCTACGGCGGGCTCGCCCCGGAGCGCTTGGGCGACGTCGCGGCGCTCTTCGCCGAGGCGCCCGAGGCCGCCCAGCGGGCGTTCATCGCCGGCATGCGACGCGACCTCGACGTCGATCGTTGGCGCTCGCTCGTCGCGAAGATCCGCCCCGCCGACGCGGCGATGAGCCCCGAGGCGGAGGCCCTCGACGCCCGCGTCCGCCCCCTCCTCGCCGAGATCACCCGGGAGACCATGGCGGCGCTGCGGGACGCGCTGCGGGCCCCGCGGAGCGGCTTCCTGCGCGCGCCCTGGTCGGCGTGGCGCTACACGGAGGCGACGATCCCGGGGATCACCTGGGTCTGGGAGCGGGTCGCCGACGCCCTCGGGCCGCTCCTCCTCGGCGACGATCCGAACCTTCGGCGCCTCGCCGTCGCCTTCGCCCTCTTCGCGCCGGCGCCCTCGCTCGAGCAGCGCCTCCTCACGCTCCTCCGCCGCGGTGAGCTCCTGCCCGAGGTGATCTACGCGCTCATCGAGGTCGAGAGCCGCGAGGCGGCGACGCCCCTCCGCGGCCTCTGCAAGAGCCCCGACGAGGACATCCGCGGCCCGGCCTGGCTCGGTCTGGCGATCCTCGGCGACGACGAGGATCGCCGGCGCATCCTCCCCCAGCTCGAGCGCGACCCGAGCCCGGAGGCCCGCGCCTTCTGCTACATCGGCCTCGGCCACACCGACGATCCCGCCGCCCGGGAGCGCCTCCTGCGGGCGCTCCGCGACCCCGCGCTCGCGCCGATCGAGTGGCCCGGCGTCCGCCACGGGCTCTGGCTGCAGGGCGCGGCGGTCCGCGGCGCGCTCCTCGAGATCATCGCCGGCGTCGAGCCGCACCTCGCCGCGCGCGCGCTCGAGGCCCTCGCCCACGACGAGCACCCCGAGACCCGCGCCCTCCTCCTCCGCGAGCTCGCGCTCGACATGGACGGGCCGCGGGGGATCGCGGCCGCCCACGCGCTGATGCTCCGCGGCGATCCCCGCGGGGCCGCGCTCCTCCACCACCACATCGAGAAGAGCGGGCCCGAGCCCTTCGTCGACGCCGCGCGCCGGCTGGCGACGAGCGGCGATCCGCGCGGCTTCGAGGCGCTCCTCCACATCTACTTCATGCTCGAGCACCGCCAGGCGGTCGCCGAGGCCCTCGAGGTCGTGCCGCCGGAGACCCGCACCCACGTGATCGAGCTCCTCGAGGAGGGGAGCCCCGCGGTGAAGCGGGCGGCGATCGATCTCCTCGGGGTCTGGCGGGTCACCTCCTTCACCCCGACCTTCACCAGCTGGGCCCTGGAGTCCGACGACGCGACCGCGACGATCGCAGCGGTCGCGCTGATCCGCTTCGGCGCCCCCGAGGGCGCAGCGCTCCTCCGCGAGCGCGTCGCTCGGATGGGGCCGAGCCGGGCGCGCGAGCTCGCGGGCCTCCTCTGGCAGCCGCTCCCGGCGGACGCGCTCGACGCCTTCGGGATCGCCCGCGCGTAGATGTCTCAAGAGACATCTTGCTCACTCGGCGACAATGCGAGGCCAGCGCCCGCCCGCCGGTCGCGGGCTACGACGCCGCCGCGATCAGCGGCTCCAGGGCGGCCCGGAGTCGCTCTTCACACATGTCCTCAAGGACATCACCGTGGGCCATGACGATCCGCCGGGCCCTCCAGCCGAGGAGCACCTCGTAGGACGCCGCCGCCGCCCGCCGATCGCGGGTGAGGAGGCGCGCGACGCGGTTGGGGCCGAGCGCGCGGAACGAGCCGATCGCCCGGTAGAGGAGCCGCGTCAGCCACTGGGGCTCCTCCTGGAGGTTGAAGAGGAGGTCGGTGCAGATCAGCGTGCGGCTCGGCCGGTGGAGGAAGACGACCTCGCTGATCGCCGGCCGACCGCCCATCAGGTGGGCCTCGAGCGCCTCCGGCCAGGGCTGGGCGCCGGCCTCGAGCGCGCGGTCGAAGGGGATCGCCGGCCGCTTGGCCGCGAGGCCGGGCGCCCCCCAGAGCGTCGCCTCGGGGTAGCGCGCCTTGGCGGCGGCGGCGAAGAGGTGGTGGAAGCGGTTGGGCGCGACGATCTCGCGGACGGGCCCGAGCGCCGCGAGCTCGGTCGCGAGCCCGTCGTCGATCGCCACCGGTGAGTGGAGCCAGAGGCCGCCGCCCGGGAGGGCGACGACGACCATCCGGAGCCGGGCCCGGAGGCCGCTGCCGTGGACGATCCGCTCGACCTCCCAGAGGCCGGGCGCGATGGGGCGGAGGGGGGCGTTGGGCTCGTTCATCGGCGCTTCTCTCGGGCGGGTCGCCGACGCACGAAGCAAGCGGCGGGCCAGCGCCGCGCCCGCGAGACCAGCGCCCGGAGGCCCGCGCGTCACGATCCCGACCAGCCCGAAGGGACAGGTTGTCGCCGACCCGCGGCGACCCCGGTCATTCTGTCGGAGCGGCCGCCGCGCGCCGCCGCCGAGGAGCGTCCGCCGCAGGAGGCGGAGGGTGAAGGGCGTGGCGATCGCGGCCGCGGCGACCGCGAGGACGAAGATCGGCAGGATGTAGATCGCCCGCGAGGTGTAGAGCACGTCGCGGGCGAAGAGCTCGTGGCTCAGCACCTGCTCGGCCACGAGCACCGAGGGGGCGATCAGGACCGCGACCGCGACCGTGATCCCCCAGAGGGTGAGGAGGCCGATCGCCCGACCGATGAAGAGGAGGCCGATCGACACCATGAGGCCGACCATCGCCGCCCGCGGCCAGAGCGGCGCCGTCGCGTAGGCGCTCTGGAGCGTGTGGTCGAGGAGGCCCGCGAGCGCGCCGGCGGCGTAGCACGACCAGCGGATCGTCCGGGTCTGGGCGAGGGTGTAGGCCGCCCAGGGGTTCGGGATCCCGAAGATCAGGGTGGGCGCGCGGTCGTAGCGCTCGACCAGGTCGCGCGAGGAGAGGAGGGCGATCGCCGCGAGCGGGAGGATCGCCAGGGTCTCGATGTTCGCGTGGTCGAGGCCGCCGCGGAGGTGGGGCCACTGCTGGGCGATCGCGCCGACGCAGGCGCCGACGCCGATCGCCCGCGCGAGCGAGAAGCGGAGGGCGAAGACCAGGGTCGCGCCGACGTAGACGCAGAGGTTGCCCCAGTCGACGTGGCGGCTGAAGAGCTCGCCCATGGAGATCGCCGCGCCGCCCGCGAGGATCACGAGCTCGCGGGGCGAGCGGCGCCCGGGGACGGTGATCGCGGGGTCATTCTCGGCCATCGACGCAAGGTACACCGCGCCCGCGTCCGGGGCCACCGGGAGCCGCGAGGCCGCGCCCTCGCCCGCCCGGGCGTCGCGGCGGCCGGCCGCCTTGCCGGCCTCGCGCGGGCCGTGCCAAGCTCGCGCGGAGATGGGCGACCAGGGCGGCGGCGCGGTCACAAATTGGCTGAAGCGGGCGTCGCCGCCGGTCTTCGCGGCCTTCGCGATCGCCGGCGCGTTCTCGGCCTACTTCTGCATGTACGGCTTTCGCAAGCCCTTCACCGCCGGCGCCTGGCCGGGGAGCATCCGCTCTGGGAGGGCCGCGAGCTCGACCTCAAGGTCGCCCTCCTGATCGCCCAGGTGGTCGGCTACTGCATCTCGAAGTTCCTCGGGATCAAGGTGATCTCGGAGATGAGCGGCCGCCGGCGCGGGCTGGCGATCCTCGCGCTCATCGCCGTCGCTGAGCTCGCGCTCGTCGCCTTCGCCCTGACCCCGGCGCCCTACTCGATCGCCTGGCTCCTGGTGAACGGCCTCCCGCTCGGGATGGTCTGGGGGCTGGTCTTCGGCTACCTCGAGGGGCGCCGCCTCTCGGAGGTGCTCGGGGCTGGCCTCAGCGCCAGCTACATCCTGGCGAGCGGCTTCGTCAAGACGGTCGGCCGCTGGATCCTCGCGCTCGGGGTGCCGGAGGCCTGGATGCCGGCGCTGACCGGGCTCATCTTCCTGCCGCCGCTCCTCGTCGCGGTCTGGATGCTCGGCCAGCTGCCGGCGCCGAGCGCCGAGGACGAGCTCCTGCGGACCCGGCGGGCGCCGATGGACGGGGCGACCCGCGGCCGCTTCTTCCGCGGCTTCGCCCCGGGCCTCCTCCTCCTCACCGGCCTCTACGTCCTCCTCACCGCCTTCCGCGACTTCCGCGACAACTTCGCGCCGGAGATCTGGGACGCGCTCGGCTACGCCGACACGCCCTCGGTGATGACCACCGCCGAGATCCCGATCACCGTCGGTGTCCTCCTCGCGCTCGCGTCGATCATGAAGGTCCGCGACAACCGGCGGGCGCTCCTGCTGATCCACGGGATCATGGCCGGCGGGGCGCTCTTGATCGTCGCCGCGACCGCGGCCTGGCAGCTCGGGGTGATCGGCGCGGCGCCCTGGATGATCCTGGTCGGCCTCGGGCTCTACGTCGGCTACGTCCCCTTCGGCTGCGTCCTCTTCGACCGGCTCATCGCCGCGGTCGGGTTTGTCGGCACCGCCGGCTTCATGATCTACGTGACCGACGCCTTCGGCTACCTCGGCTCGGTCGGCCTCCTCCTCTACAAGAGCCTCGGCCAGGCGAGCCTCTCGTGGCTCGACTTCTTCGTCGGCGCCGCCTATGCGACGGGGCTGGTCGCGCTCGCCTGCTTCGGCGGCTCGCTCGCCTACTTCGCCCGCCGCACCCGCGCGCTCGCCCGGGCGCCGCACCTCGAGTGAGCGTCGGCGCCGGCGCTAGCCCTCGTCGTCGAACTCGTCCTCGACGACGTCGTCCTCGTCGTCGCCGTACTCGTCGTCGAGCCCGAAGGCGAGCGCCTCGTCGGCGCCGACCTCACCGGACTCCCAGGACGACCTCGACACCGGGAACTCCCAGTGCCAGGGCTCCTGCTTGTAGGGGTGCCAGCCGAACTCGTGGGCGTTGTCGACGAGCCAGTCGTGGAGCTTGGTCTTGCGCTGGGCGGCGGCGGTCTTGCGGTTCGGCGCGAGGCCGCCGACGCCGATGTCCATCGCCAGGCCGGTCTCGTGGGGCGAGGCGTAGGCGAGCCACTTCCTGCCCTCCTTCACCGAGCCGTACTTGCGGATCAGCGTCTGCTCGTAGTCCTCGCGCGACTTCCAGCGGTGGGGCCGCCACCCCGACGAGATCTTGAGCTCGATGCCCAGGTCACGGGCGATCGCCGCGGCCATCTGCTCCATCGCCGCGGCCGCGAGCTTGTGGAGCCGGCACTGCGAGCTCACCGAGGGCACCGGCACCAGGAGATCCGAGGACGACTTCATCGTCCCGTAGTTGGCGACCTTGACCCGCTTCTCCTGGTAGTTGCTCCCCACGGGGACCTCCTCGCGGCCGGCGCCGCTCCGCGATTGTCGACCAGGGCGGCGTCGGATCGCAACGTGGGCCGGGCGGCGCGCCCGAACGCGCATGGGCGCGCTCTCTCACCCGGGAATATCGCCGCGGGGCCCCCGGTTGCTCGGACATGCGCGCCACGAGCCCACGTCGTCAACGCCTCCGCTCCCCGCGAGCGCTCGCCCTCTACCTCGCGCTCTCGACCGCGGGCGCGGCCGCCCTCGCGTTCTCCTGCGAGAGCGAGGCCGCGGCCGGCGAGGCCCGCCTCTGGAAGGAGGGCGACGGCACCCCGGTCGTCGCCGGCGATCACTACGATCCGCGGCGCTCGCTCGCGCCGCTGATCAAGGCGATCTCGCCGGCGGTCGTGTCGATCCGGACCACCGGCAAGGGGCCGCAGGGGGCGGCCGGCGGGGTCGATCCGCGGATGCTCCCCTTCCTCCCGCAGATGCCCGAGCAGCCGCTCTCGGGGATCGGCTCCGGCTTCATCATCAGCGGCGACGGCCTGGTGATCACCAACAACCACGTCGTCGAGGGGAGCGAGAAGCTCGAGGTCAAGCTCGCCGACGGCCGCCTCTTCTCGGCCAAGGTGCTCGGCCGCGACCCCCACACCGACGTCGCGGTGGTCAAGCTCGAGGGCGCGAGCGGGCTGCCGAGCGTCCGCCTCGGCTCGAGCGATGGCCTCGCGGTCGGCGACTGGGTGCTGGCGATCGGCTCGCCGATGGGGCTCGAGCAGACCGCGACCACCGGGATCGTCTCGGCGAAGAAGCGCGGCAGCCTCGGCCTCTACGGCAACTCCTACGTCGACTTCCTCCAGACCGACGCGGCGATCTCCCCGGGCAACAGCGGCGGGCCGCTCTTCAACCTCGACGGCGAGGTGATCGGGATCAACACGGCGATCTCGGCGATGGGCCGCGGGATCGGCTTCGCGGTGCCGATCGACCAGGCGAAGGCGGTGATCCCCCAGCTCCACGCGAGCGGCAAGGTCGAGCGCGGCTGGCTCGGGATCGCCGGCCGCGACGTCGAGCCGGCGGTCGGCGTCGCCCCGCAGCCTGGCGCGGTGGTCGGCGAGATCCACTCGAGCACGCCGGCGGCGAAGGCCGGGCTGCGGGCGGGCGATCGGATCGTCAGCGTCGACGGCAAGGCGATCGAGAACTTCTCCGACCTCCGCGGGCGGATCGCCGAGAGCCGCCCGGGCGCGAAGATCAAGGTCGGGGTCGAGCGCGGCGGCAAGCGCCTCGAGCTCCCGGTCACCCTCGGTGCGCTGCCGAGCGACGACGAGCTCCGGCGCCTCGCGGCGGGATCGCCTGGCCCGGAGTCCGCGGGCCCCGGCGGCGGCGACCTCTACGGCAGCGGCGGCCCGCGCCTCGGCGTCGACGTCGATCCCCGCGACGACACGCGGGTCAAGGCGGTGCGCCCCGGCTCGATCGCCGCCGACCTCGGCCTCCGCCCCGGCGATCGGATCACCGAGATCAACGGCCAGCCGATCAAGGGCCGGGCCGACATCGGCCGTGCGCTCGCCCGTGATCGCAGGCGGGTCGAGGTCAGCGTCGATCGCGGGGGCTCGACCTTCACCTCGGTGATCGAGCGGCGCTAGCCGGGTCTCGTGATCGATCCTCCGCGCGGCCCAGCTCGGGGGCTGCGCGGAGGATCGCCGGCCGCGGCCGCGGGCCTCTCGAGCGACGATGATTCGCCCGTCGCGCGCGGGCCCAGCGCCCGAGGAGCGGGTCCATCGCCTCCCAGGCGCCGACGACCTTGACCTGGTCGAATAGACAGGCGACCTCGGGGTCGCGCTCACCCGCGAAGCGCAGCCACTGCTTGACCCGAGAGAGCGCCCGCGACTCGATCGCGCCGCTGGCGACGAGGCGGCCGTGGTAGTCGCGCCAGAGGTCGACGAGCGCGTCGCGGTCGAGCTCGACCGCGCGGCCGCGGGCGCGGGCGAAGATCGCGGGATCGACCATCGCCCCGCGGCCGATCATGAAGGCCTCGCAGCCGCTCGCGGCCGCGCACGCGCCGAGATCGTCCGGCGTGAGGAGGTCGCCGTTGGCCACCAGGGGCGCGAGGCCGAGGGCGCTCGCGCGGGCGAGCGATCGCCAGAGCACCGGCGGCTTGTAGCCCTGGGCGCGGGTGCGGGCGTGGATCGTGATCCACGAGGCGCCGCCGGCCGCCGCGGCCGCGACGATCGCCTCGAGCGCGTCGTCGTCGGCCCAGCCGACCCGGATCTTCGCGCTCACCGGGATCGCCGGCGCGACCGCGTCGCGGACCGCGGCGACGATCCCCCGCAGGCGCTCGGGGTAGCGGAGGAGGCTCGCGCCGCCGTCGTGGTTGTTCACGGTCTTCGCCGGGCAGCCGAAGTTGAGGTCGATCGCCGGGGCGCCGAGCTCCGCGGCGATCCGGGCGCTGGCGGCCAGCGGCGCCGGAGCGCCGCCGAGGAGCTGGACCTGCACCGGCACCCCCGCGCGGGTCCGGCCGCCGCGCGCGAGCTCGGGGCAGTGGCGGAGGATCACCCGCGCCGGCGCGGGGTCGCGGGTCACCCGGACGAACTCGGAGACGCAGAGCGAGACCCCGGCGTCGCCGCCGAGGAGGTCGGTGATCACCTCGCGGAAGACCGCGTCGGTGACCCCGTCCATCGGCGCGAGCGCGAGGAAGAGGCCCTCGTCGCTCGGCGTCGCGGCGACCCGCGCCCGGCTCGCCCAGCGGCGCTCCCAGCCGGCGCTCATCCCTGCCTGGCGAGGTTGAGGTCGAGCTGGCGATCGTCGTCCGGGGACCAGGGGATGAGCAGGAGCTCGTAGGCGCGGCTCACCTGGGCCTCGCCGTCGGCGCGCCGGCGGATCATCCGGCAGACGAAGCCGCTCGGCGTCAGCAGGCGCTCGCCGAGGAGCTCCCAGAGCGCGAGCTCGGCCTCCTCCGCTCGGTAGCCGCGATCGATCATCGCGTCGACGATCGTCCCCATGGCGACGCCCTGCTCGCCCCGCTGGGAGGCCGCCTCGAGGATCGCCGGTCGAAGCCCTTCGCTCATCCGAACGCGCATGGTGGCCCGGCGCGGCGACGCGCGCAAGCCCCAAGCCAGGGCCTGGCCTCGAGGCCTAGCCCTTGCCCCAGACCTGCCCCTGGAAGGAGAAGCCGATCACCAGGGTGGGCATACCAGGGAGGCTGTCGCCGACCGAGCCGCGCTCGACGGTCCCGTCGCTCGAGAACTCGGGCGAGCCGTGGGCGCGGTAGCGGTGCTTGATCCACCACTGCGAGATCACCAGGATCGTCGGCTTGTTGAACTTCTTGTCGGGCCGATCGAAGAACGTGTAGGCGATCAGCGGCCCGAGGCGGAAGGTCGGGCCGTTGGGGTCGTCGGTGCTCTCGCCCGGGAGGAACGACGAGTCCTTGTAGAACGCCTTGACGACGGTCGCCCGGACGCCGGCGGTGAGCCCGAACTTGCTCGCCTGATAGAGCACGTCGGAGTCATTGATGATGTGCCAGCCGTGACCCTGGATCATGATGTCGTCACGGATGAAGTAGAAGACCGGGTCCTTGCGGCCGTCGCCGTCGTTGTCGCGGAGGTTGATGTCGGTGCGGAACGACTGGAAGTCGTTGCGGATCGCCACCGGCCCCACCTTGGCCTGGAGGAGCGCCGCGAACTGGGCCTGGGTGCCGGTCTCCGAGTAGCGGTTGTTGGTCGTCGACTCGTACTCGGCGGTGTAGTGCTCGGCGGTCGGCGTGTTGTAGGACTGCAGGAAGTCGAAGGTCCCGAAGAACGAGAGGAGCCCGTAGGACGCGCGGAGGCGGAGGATCGCCAGGGGCTGGATCGTCAACATCGCGCTGACCTTGGTGAGCGCCGGGTTGAGGACCGGCTCGACGCCGAAGCCGATATGCGAGCCCGACTTGAGGCGGCTGACCGCGCCGTCGTAGATCCGCCAGCGGTAGTCGAGGTTGAAGCGGTTCTCGAGGCCGAGCGCGTTGAGGCGGGCGACCGTGAGGTTGTTGTAATAGAAGGAGTGCTTCGGCATCCCGCCCTGGGGCGGCGGGCGCGGTGCGCTCGACACCTCGTCGACGGTCTCAGGCGCGTCCCCTGGGGCGGGGCCTTCGGGGGCCGAGGCGGGCGCGGGATCGACGGGCTCGTCCGTCGACGCCTCGGCGGGCGCGGGCTCGGCGGGCGCGTCGGGCTCGGCTGGCGCGGGCTGGGATGCGTCCGCGACGCTCGTCTCTTCTGGAGAGTCTTCGGCCGGCGCGGCGAGGGCCAGGCTCGCTGGTAGCAGGAGTGCGGAGAGGATACCGAGGCCCGCGGACGTCATGAGAAACGACCATAGCCGCCGGGCGCGACAAGGGGCTACACCTAGTTGGATCCCCTCGCCTGTCCTTAAAAACCGGTTATCGGGGGAGGAATGATCTCTCCGATTTTCCGGTGAAATCCGGGCGAGTGCGCGCCGCGAGCGTGCAGCCGGTCGTCGCCGGCGAAGCTGCGACGCTCCGCGAAGCGGCGGAGGAGGGCGCTGCTAGTCGCCGAAGGCGATCCCGAGCCCGCGCGCGTGGGCGACGAGCTGCCCGGCGGGGTCGACCTTGCGGACCTGCTCGACCGCGGACGCCAGCGGCACCGTCCGGATCGCCGGCGGGAACGAGGCGACGAGGACGTCGTGCTCGCCGCGGAGCGCGGCCTCGACCGCCTCGACCCCGAGGCGCGAGGCGAGGAGGCGGTCGTAGGCGGTCGGCGTGCCGCCGCGCTGGATGTGGCCGAGCACCGTCACCCGGTACTCGAGGGCGGGGAGGAGCTCGGCGATCCGCTCGGCCGCGTGGTGGGCGGCGCCGCCGAGGATCGGCGCGTGGCGGCCCCCGGTCGCGCCGGCGACCGCCTTTGTGGTCACCCCCTCGCCGCGGATCGTCGCCCCCTCGGCGACGACGATGAGCGCGAAGTGGTGGCCGCCGGCGATCCGCTCGGTCAGCGCCGCCGCGACCTTGGCTGGCTCATAGGGCAGCTCGGGCAGGAGGATCACGTCGGCCCCGCCGGCGATCCCGGAGTGCAGCGCGATCCAGCCGGCGTCGCGGCCCATCACCTCGAGGAGCATGATCCGGTCGTGGGACTCGGCGGTGGTCCGCAGGCGATCGAGCGCGTCGACGACCACCTGGACCGCGGTCCCGAAGCCGAAGGTCTCGAGGGTCGCGGCGAGGTCGTTGTCGATCGTCTTGGGGACGCCGATCACCGGGAGCCCGAGCTGGTCGAGGCCGTGGGCGATCCGCTGGGTGCCGTCGCCTCCGACGGTGATCACCGCGTCGATCCCGAGCTCGTGGGCGCGGGCGACGACCTCGGCCGAGCGATCCACCGGCGCGCCGTCGGGCCCCGGGAAGGCGAAGGGGTTGCCGCGGTTGGTGGTCCCGAGGATCGTCCCGCCGCGGTCGAGGATCGGCGCGACCTCGCGGAGGGTGAGGACGCGGGTGCCGGCCTCGGTGCCCGCGAGGAGGCCGCCGAAGCCGTCCTCGATCCCGATCACCTCGATCTCGGCCGCCGCCGCCCGGAGGACGACCGCGCGGATCACCGCGTTGAGCCCCGGGCAGTCGCCGCCGCCGGTGGTGATGCCGATCCGCTTGATCGTCCGCTGGTTCATCTCGTCGTCCCTCGCTGGTGGTCGTCAGTGCGCGCGCGCGTGTGCGCGCGCGCTCGGGCCTCAGGTCGCCGCGTCCTGGCTCCGCGCCCCCGGCCCCTGGAGCTCGGCGTCGGCCGCCGGGAACCAGCGGCTGGCGATCCGCACCGCGTTGGTCGCGGCCCCGAGGCGGAGGTTGTCGGCGGCGACCGTCATACAGAAGGTGCGGCGCTCGCTCGGCCTGGGGTCGCGGCGGATCCGGCCGACCAGCGCGAGGTCGCGGGCGTGGACGCAGGCGAGCGCCGAGAGCCCGTCGCCGGCCGATCCCGGGAGGACCCGGACGAAGGGGGCCTCGGCGGCGAGGAGCGCCTCGATCGCCGCCGGCGAGAGCTCCTCCGAACCTGGCCCAAGGGTCACCCATGCCTGCTCGTAGTGACCGACGGCGACGGCGACCCGGCAGCACTGGGCGGAGAGCGCGAGGTCGGGGATCCCGAGGATCTTCGCGCTCTCGACCATCAGCTTGCGCTCCTCCTTGGAGAAGCCGCCCTCGTCGGTGCCGCCGCTGTGGGGGACGGTGTTGCCGACGTAGGCCGCGGGATCGAGGCCGAGGCCGATCCGGTCGGCGTCCGCGTAGGCGCGCCCGGAGGCCGCGAGGAAGGCGTCGAGGGTCGCCTGGCCGGCGCCGCTGATCGCCTGGTAGGTGGCGACGCTCGCCGCCTCGATCCCGAAGCGGCGGATCAGCGGCGCGAGCGCGAGCATCAGCGGGATCGTCGTGCAGTTGGGGTTGGCGACCAGGCGCACCTCGCCGTCGACGAGCCCGTCGTTGACCCCGGCGACCACCAGCGGGACCGCGGGGTCGAGGCGGTAGGTGTTGCTCTTGTCGATCACCCGGTAGCCGAGCTCCAGGAGGCGCGGGACGTAGCGGGCGGAGTGGGCGTCGTCGAGGGCGACCAGCGCGAGCTCGCCGCGGGGCGCGTCGGCGCCGTCGAGGGCGCTCGCCGCCCGCACCGGGAAGCGGCGGCCGTCGGCGAGCGCGAGCTCCTGATCGCGGCTGGCGAAGAGCTGGAGCTCGGCGTCGGGCCAGGCTCGGGGGATCAGGTCGAGGAGCTCGCGGCCGACCAGGCCGGTCGCGCCGAGGATGCAGATCCGCATGGCTCGCAGCCTATAGCACGGCGCCGATCCTCCGCGGAAGCCGAGGGCCCGGGTTGCGGGTAGCCGCTCATGTGCGCGCCCGCGCGTTTGGCGCCGCCGATCCGCGGCGCCGCGGAGCCCGAGCAAACCTGTCCCTTCGGTCATGTGTGTTGGGTGCCGACGCGTCACCCCGCGCTCGCGCCCCGCCGATTCACCTTGCCGGGGCAGGCGTCGACTCGCTACCGTCGGCGCCGATGCCCCCGCGCCGCCTCCCCGCTCGCCCCCGCCGGGCCGCGCTCGCCCTCGCGGGGCTCGCCCTCGTCGGCTGCGCCCGCGAGGAGCCGCCGCGGGCCGCCCGCGAGCGCCAGGTCCACCGGCCGGTGCCGGCCCCGCTCGCCCGGGGCTACTGCGCCGCCGAGCTCGAGGGCGTCGGCTCCCGTGACCTCGAGCGCGACTACATCCCGCGGGTGATCTACTGCGAGAACGGCGGCGCCGATCTCGAGGCGCTCAAGGCCCAGGCGATCGCCGCCCGCTCGGTCCTCTACTACGAGATGGCGACCTCGGGCTCGATCTGCGACGGCCAGCGCTGCCAGGTCTACTCCTGCGCGGGCTCGCCCTCGGCGATCCACTACAAGGCGGCGGCCGAGACCGCCGGGCAATACCTCGCCCACGACGGCCTCCTGACCTACGGCTTCTACGTCGACGGCGATCCCCGCCCCGACCCCGCCACCTGCGTCGGCTCGCCGACCGTGCGCAACCAGGCATACGTCACCCACAACGCGGGCAAGCGCGGCGAGGCGGTCGCCCAGACGCCGCTCGGCTACGTCGGCCCCCCGGGCTACGGCCAGAACCGCGGGGGCATGTCGCAGTGGGGGGCGCGCTGCCTCGAGTCCGAGCAGGGCGCCGACCACCTCGAGATCCTCCGCTTCTTCTACGGCGAGGACATCGAGGTCCTGACGGCGCCCGCCTGCGACGACCTCACTGAGGCATGAAGCAGGAGATCGACGTGTCGATCCGGAAGTTGGAGCCGCTGCCGCAGCGCTCGGCGTGGAAGACGTCGAGCGTGTACATCACCCCGTTCTGGAGGCCGAGGGTGTCGAGGTTGACCGAGCCCATCACCGGGCCGTGGAGGCCGCCGAGGTCGACCGCGAGCTTGCCGTCGATGAAGACCCAGACGTCGTCGTCGCCGGTGAACGTGAAGGTCTGGCCGGGCTCGTAGACGAAGTTCGTGTGGATCTCCGTGGTGAAGGCGCCGTTCTTCTCCGGGTAGGTCTCGCCCGCCCAGTTCGGCGTCACGTTGTTGCCGAAGCCCATGTCGGTGAGCGGGTAGAACGAGTTCGAGGAGAAGCTCCAGAGCCCCGGCATGATCTCCATCAGCGCGAGCTCGCCGACGATCTCGATGTTGACCCCGTCCTTGGCGTTGTACCACTCGCCAAACGACGCCCCCGAGGTGATCTGCGGGTTCGAGCCGTTCCAGCCGCCGGGCGGCGGCGGCGGGTTGGGGTTGTAGACCGGCTTCTTGTCGTTGCCGAGGGTCTGCTGGACCAGCCCGGGGCGCGCCCCGTTGCCGTACATGTGGCAGCCGAAGTCGGTGTGGAGCGGCTTGAAGTCGCGGTAGGTCGCCATCAGCGTGCCGCACTCGAGCATCCCGCCGGTCGTGTCGCCGCCGGTCGTGTCGCCGCCGGTCGTGTCGCCGCCGCTCGTCGTCGTGTCGCCGCCGCTGGTGGTCGTGTCGCCGCCGCTGGTGTCGGTCGTCGAGTCGGTCACCCCGCTGGTGCCGGTGCTCGTGCCGGTCGGATCGCCGGAGCTCATCGAGACCCCGCCGGTCTCGGTCGCGCCGCCGGTCGAGCTCGTCGCGGTGTCGCTCATCGACCCGCTCATCGAGCTGGTGCTGCCGGAGGCGCTGCCGTTGCTGGTCCCCGTGGTCCCGCTGGCGCTCGCGCCCGACGAGCTCGACGCGTCGCTCTCACTCGCGCTCGCGCTCTCGCTCTCGCCGCCGCCGCCGTTGCACCCCGCGCTGACGACGAAGAGGGCCGCCAACGCCGTTCCACCCAGACTCCCCAGACCACCACGAAAGATCATCATGGGCCCCAGGATATCGGCGGGGGTGATGTCCACAAGACCACGTTTTCGCGCCGATCAGCGGGATCCCTCGGCCGACGCCGACACCCACAGGGGGATCTACGGCGCCGGCTGACCGGGATCTCCGCGGCGCTCAGGCGCGGAGTGGAGCGCGGCGGCGTCGGCCGGCGAGGACGGTGAGCGCGAGGAGGCCGAGGCCGGCCCCCGAGCCCCCACCGCCGCTCGTGCAGCCGCAGCCGCCCTTGAGGTCGTCGTCGCCGTCGCCCGCGGTGGCACCACCCGTAGTGCCGGTGCCGGCGTCGGTGGTGCTGCCTTCGCCCCCGCTGCTGCCGCCGTCGGTCTCGCCGCCGCTCGAGCCGGTGCTCTCCTCGCTGGCGACGACCGTGATCGTCACGGTCTCCGACGACTCCTGGCTGAAGCCGAAGTTCGAGGCGTCGACGGCGAGGGAGTGCTCACCCGGCGCGGCCTCGACCTCGAAGCTCGCGGATCCGTTCGGGCACTCGGTCGTCGCGCTGCACGAGTCGACGAAGGCGCCGTCCATGAAGAGCGAGAGGCTCGACACCTCGGTGTCGTAGCAGCCGCCGGTGTCGCACTCGGTGATCGTCCCGTAGGTGACGGTCACGGTGAAGGGCGACGCGACGCTCTCGCCGGTCATCGGCGTGGTGATCGCGGTCGCGGCCGCGGCGTCGAGGGGGACGGCGAGGGTGAGCGCGCCGAGGAGAAAAGTAAGACGAAAGCTAGGCATCGGCGGATGCTAGCAGCGGCCGGTCGCCGGCGCCGTGACGCTCGCACGCCGGGGGGCGGCGACCTGCCGCGCCGTTTGTTCGCCGGATGGCGGCGCGCCGCGGCGTTCGCACGCCGGGCGGCCCGCGGCGTTCGCACGCCGGGCGCCGGGGTGCCGCGACGTTCGCACGCCGGGCGGCGGGGCCCGGCGAGACGCCGCTGTACAGCCGCCGCCAGGCTGGCTAGCGTGGCCCCCATGGTGCGAAAGCGCGCGCTCCTCCTGGCCCTCCTCTCCGCCCCGCTCGGGCTCCTCGTCGCCTGCGCGGGGGACGACGCCGCGAGCTCGGCGAGCGAGGCCTCCGACTCGGATGTCTCTTCGGCCACGTCGACCGCGACGGCGTCGACGGCGACGACGGCCGCGACCAGCGGCGGCGGATCGACCGACGCCTCGACCTCCGGCGCGAGCGCGGGCACCAGCGGGGGCGGGGAGACCAGCGGCTCGACGAGCGGCGGGCCGGCGGTCGAGCTCGCCGAGGTCGGCCACGCGCGCGAGCTCCGGGGGGCGTGGATCGCCAGCGTCTTCAACATCAACTTCCCGAGCGCGCCGGGCCTCGACGCCGCGGCCCAGGAGGCCGAGCTCATCGCCCTCCTCGACGCCAGCGAGGCCGCCGGCCTCAACGCGGTCTTCCTCCAGGTGCGGCCCGAGTGCGACGCGCTCTACCCGTCGGCGCTCGAGCCCTGGAGCCGCTCGCTGAGCGGCCAGCAGGGGGTCGATCCCGGCTGGGATCCGCTGGCGGTGGCGATCGCCGAGGGGCATGCCCGCGGCCTCGAGGTCCACGCTTGGCTCAACCCCTACCGGGCGAAGGCGAGCAAGAGCTCGCAGATCGTCCCGCCCCACGTCGCCCTCGCGCACCCCGAGCACGCCCACGACTACGACAAGTACACCTGGATGGATCCCGGCGCGGCCCCGGTCCAGGACCACCTCCTCGCGGTGATCGAGGACATCGTCAGCCGCTACCCGGTCGACGGGATCCACTTCGACGACTACTTCTACCCCTACCCGGACGGCTCCGACTTCCCCGACGACCTCACCTGGGGCGACTACGTCGACGGCGGCGGGCTCCTCGGGCGCGGCGATTGGCGGCGGAGCAACGTCGATCACATGGTCGAGTCGGTCGGCGCGCTCCTCGGGGAGGTCGCGCCCGACGTCCGCTTCGGGATCTCGCCCTTCGGGATCTACCGCCCCGGGACGCCGCCGGGGATCCAGGGCTTCGACCAGTACGAGGGGCTCTACGCCGATCCGCTGCGCTGGCTCGACGAGGGCTGGGTCGACTACCTCGCGCCCCAGCTCTACTGGCCGACGACCTACCCGCAGCAGGCCTACGACGTCCTGATCGCCTGGTGGGCGAGCGAGACCACCGGCGGGCGCCACATCTTCGCCGGCAACTACCTCTCGAAGCTCGGGAGCGCGCCGGAGTGGAGCCTGGAGGAGCTCCTCCTCCAGGTCGAGCTGACCCGCGACGAGGCGGCGAGCGGCGCCCGCGGCAACATCTTCTTCAACATCGAGCCGCTCGTCGACGACTGGGAGGGGATCGCCGGCGCGCTGGTCGACGAGTTCTACGGCGCGCCCGCGCTGACGCCGGCGCTCGCGGCCGCGGTCGCGGCCGGCGAGGAATTCGATCCGCCCCACGTCGAGCTCGCCGGTGAGGTCGCCAGCCTCGCCCACGCCGACGCCGATCGCCTGCGGGCCTACGTGGTCTACGCGGCCGGCCGCGACGGCTGGGTGCTCGATCGGATCCTGCCGGCGAGCAGCGGCGAGGCCATCCTGGGACCCGGTCGCTGGGCGATCTCGGCGGCGGCCCGGAGCGGGGTCGAGAGCCTCGGGGTGGTCGTCGAGCTCCCCTGAGGCTTGCCGGCGCGCGCGCTGACGGCTAGCGTGCCGCCGCCATGTCGAGGATCGTCACCCCCTTCACCGACGCCGTCGGCATCGACGTGCCGCTGATCTGCGGGGCGATGTACCCCTGCTCCAACCCCGAGCTGATCGCCGCGGTCTCGGCCGCCGGCGGGATCGGGGTGATCCAGCCGATCTCGATGTTCTACGTCCACCGCCACGATCTGCGCGAGGGGATCCGCCTGATCCGCTCGCTCACCGACAAGCCGATCGGCTTCAACGCGATCGTCGAGCAGTCGTCGAAGGTCTACGAGGATCGGATGCGCGCCTGGGTCGACGTCGCCCTCGAGGAGGGCGTGCGCTTCTTCGTCACCGCCCTCGGCAACCCGCGCTGGGTGGTCGACAAGGTCCACGCCGTCGGCGGCGTGGTCTACCACGACGTCACCGAGCGCCGCTGGGCCCTCAAGGCGCTCGAGCACGACGTCGACGGCCTGATCTGCGTCAACGCCCGGGCCGGCGGCCACGCCGGTTCCAAGACCCCGGAGGCGCTCTTCGCCGAGCTCGCCGATCTCGGGGTCCCGCTGATCTGCGCCGGCGGGGTCGGCTCGCCCGAGCGCTTCGCCGAGGCCCTGAAGATCGGCTACGCCGGCGTCCAGATGGGCACCCGCTTCATCGCCACCGAGGAGTGCAACGCCCACCTCGACTACAAGCAGGCGATCGTCCGGGCGCGGGCCGAGGACATCGTCCTCACCGACAAGATCTCCGGGGTGCCGGTGGCGGTGATCAAGACCCCCTACATCGAGAAGATCGGCACCAAGGCCGGGCCGATCGCCCGGCGGATGCTCCGTCACCCGCGCCTCAAGCACTACATGCGGATGTTCTACTCCCTCAAGAGCGTCTGGCAGCTCCGGCGGGCGTCGCTCCAGGGCGCGGGCTACCGCGACTACTTCCAGGCCGGCAAGAGCGTCGACGGGATCGCGGCGATCGAGCCGGCGGGGGCGATCGTCGAGCGCTTCGCCGCCGCGGTCGCCGGCTAGCGGACGCGACGGAGCGACATGCGTCGTCGGGGGGACGAGACCCCGACGCCGCGGCCCGACGCGAGCGCGCGCGCTCGCGTCGGCCCTGCTCGCGCAGGGATCACGCGGCCGCCCGCACTTTTGACGCGCGCCACCTCGGGTCGCCTCGACGATAGTTCCGGTGCGCCGCTGGCCTGCCGCCGCGCGCAGATCGTAGGAGCTCAAACGATGGCATCGAAGCAAGTCTCCAAGTACCGCCTCATCGTCCGCAGCGGCGCGCCGACCACCTACCAGGAGGACCTGATCTCCCTCTACGACGCCCGGGGGACCCACATCGCCAACCTCCGCTTCACCGACGCGAGCGCGCCGGGGAAGAGCACGTCGGGGGGCTACACGACGATCATCTACCCGCGCAGCGCCTACATGCACGCGGTCGATCTCCTCCGCAACGAGAAGCCGGTCTACTTCGTCGAGGACAACGCCAACGAGGGAGGCCTCCGGACCCTCAACGACGAGCCGGTCGGCGAGGCCGAGTAGTAGCGAGCCCACCCGGCCGCGCTGAGGTCTTCGGCGCGGCGGGGGGCGACCCATCCCGCCGCGCTAGGCCGTCGGCGAGCGCCGGCGTGGCCGGCGACCAGAAGCGGGCCTCGCCCCCGTGGATCGCGAAGCCGATCCGATCGCTCCGCACCAGCCGCGTGAGCGCGACGTCGACGACCTCGGCGCTCGCCTGCATCTCGCGCTCGAGCCCGGGGAGGAGCGCCCCGGCGAAGGCGAGGAGGGTCTCGCGGAGGCCGCTCGCGACCTCGACACCGGCGCCCGCCAGGGCGGCGCCGCGGAGGGCGACGCCGAGCTCGCCGCGGGTGAGCGCGTCGCCCCTCGCGTCGGCGAGCGCCCGCAGGATCAGCCGCTCGGCCGCGGCGAGGATGGCCCTTGGGCCAGCCTGCGCGGGGTCCTCGAGGGCCGCCTGGGCGCGGGTGATCGCGTCGACCGGGACCGGCATCGCAGGGCAGGGTCGAGGCAGCAGCGGCGGCGGTCAAGGGGGCCTAGCGCGGAATCGCGCACGGTGGCGGCCGCGCCGGAGATCGCGCCAGACATCGTTCTAGCTCCAGATCGTCGCCGCCGCGCCCGATTGTCGCGCTGGGTCACCTTCGGCCATGGACCACCATTGACTACAAAGCTACCATCCCTCGCCTGCTCCCCGAGGTGGTCTCAAATGATGTTCTCGCGCCGCGCACTGCCCCTCACCCTCGCTGGTCTCGTCGCCGCTCTCGGCGCTCAGCCGGCGGAGGCCGCCGAAACCGGTCGCTCGACGATCAACGCCTCGCTCGCGGCGCCCGACGGCGCGATCGCGCGCCAGCAGCGCGGAGGGGTCCTCAGCCGTGATGCCCGCGGGATGCCTCGCCTCCTCGCGGCCTCGTCCGGCGCGCCGGCGCCGGCCGGCGCCTCCTTCGAGGAGGCGGCGCGCTTCCACCTCCGCGCCCTCGCGCCGGTCTACGGGAGCGTCGAGGCGGTGGTCGACGGCGCCCGGGCGCTCTTCACCCACGACGTCGGCCGCGGCGGGGTGATCGTCGCCTTCCGCCAGCGGGTCGGCGACGTCGAGGTCTTCGCCGGCGACGTCAAGGTGCTCCTCGATCGCTCGAAGCGGATCGTCGCGGTCGCCGGCACGCCCCACCCGCGGGCGCGGGCCGAGCACGCCAAGCCCTTCCTCCGCAGCCGCCAGGACGCGGTCGCCGGCGCCCTGGTCGATCTCTACGGGCCGATCGTCGACGCCAGGGCGATCGCGGCCGCGCCCGCGGCCCGTCGCGCGGGCTTCGACCACTTCGCGCTCGCCCCCGCCGCCGGCCCGACCAGCGTCAACCTCCGCGCGCCCGCGCGGGTCAAGCCGGTCTACTTCCCGGTCGGCGACGCGCTGGTGCCGGCGCACCTCGTCGAGGTCGAGAGCTACCACGGCGCGAACCCGGACCTCGACGCCTTCCAGTACGTGATCGCGGCCGACGACGGCCGGGTCCTCTACCGCCGCGACATGATCGCCTACGACGCCTTCACCTACACGGTCTGGGCCGACGAGGGCGGCGATCATCGGCCGGCCGACGGCCCCCTCGTCGACTACACGCCGCACCCGACCCAGGACCCCAACGACCAGGGGCCGACCGAGGCGGTGAAGCCGGTCCAGATCACGATGGAGGGCTTCAACACCAACCCGGACGGGAAGCCTGATCCCTGGCTGCCGGCGGACGCGACCGAGAGCGTCGGCAACAACATCGACGCCTACGTCGACCACGTCAACCCGAGCGGCTTCCAGCCCGAGGCCGGTGAGTTTCGGGCGGCGGTCAACGGCGATCGCACCTTCGACTACGCCTACGAGACCAGCCTGGAGCCGCTCTCGTCGAAGGAGCAGTCGATGGGGGCGATCGTCCAGCTCTTCTTCGACACCAACTGGCTCCACGACTACTGGTACGACTCGGGCTTCAACGAGGCCGCCGGCAACGCCCAGGAGGACAACTTCGGGCGCGGCGGCGAGGGGGGTGATCGCCTCCAGGCTCAGGCCCAGGACGGCGCCCTCGAGGGCTCGCGCAACAACGCGAACATGATGACGCCGAGCGACGGCACCTCGCCGGTGATGCAGATGTACCTCTGGACCCCCCGCAACAACACGGGGACCCTCCACATCGACCCGATGAACGAGGACTTCAACGTCTCGAAGGGGCAGTTCGGGCCGGTGCTCTTCGATCTCAGCGGCGAGCTCGTGGTCGTCGACGACGGCGTCGGCACCGGGAGCGACGGCTGCGAGCCGCCGATGAACTCGATCACCGGCAAGGTCGCGGTGATCGACCGCGGCTCCTGCACCTTCGAGGTCAAGGTCGCCAACGCCGAGGCGGCCGGGGCGATCGCCGCGGTGATCGCCGACAACGCCGACTCCGGCCTGCCGCCCCTCGGCAACGACGCCCAGACCGAGGACCCGACGATCCCGACGATCGGCGTCTCGAAGGCCGACGGCGCGAAGATCAAGGCGGCGATCGAGGGCGAGGCCCAGATCGCCCACATCACCGGCGACGCCGACGTCGAGCGCGACGGGACGATCGACAACATGATCGTCGCCCACGAGTGGGGTCACTACATCCACCACCGCCTGGTCGAGTGCGGATCGGCGCAGTGCGGCGCCCAGAGCGAGGGGTGGGGCGACTTCCTCTCGCTCCACACGATGCTCCGCGAGGGCGACGACCTCGACGGGAGCTTCGCCAGCACGACCTACGCGAGCTTCGATCCCGCCGGCTACTTCGGGATCCGCCGGGTCCCCTACTCGGTCGACATGGGGCGCAACGCCCTCACCTTCCGCAACATCGCCGACGACCAGCAGCTCCCGGTGGGGCCGCCGACCCAGGGGGGCGGCAACGCCAACAGCGAGGTCCACAACGCCGGCGAGATCTGGACGACGATGATGTTCGAGTCCTACGTCGCCCTCCACAAGGCGCACGCCGGCGACAAGAGCTTCGACGAGGTCCAGCGCTCGATGAGCGACTACGTGGTCGCCGGCATGATGATGACCCCGCCGGCGCCGACCTACACCGACCAGCGCGACGCGATCCTCCTGGCGATCTCGACCTTCGACGAGGACGACTTCATGACCGTCGCCAAGGCCTTCGCCCGCCGCGGCGCCGGCACCTGCGCGATCTCGCCGGCGGTCGACTCGGTCGACTTCATCGGCGTCGTCGAGGATTTTGAGCTCCGGGCCAACGCCGGCCTCATCGCTGGGGCCGCGGACGACAGCGCCCAGAGCTGCGACGGCGACGGCGTGATCGACGGCGGCGAGGCGGGCAAGATCACCGCCACGATCTACAACAACGGCGTCCTCGACCTCGCCTCCGGGGCCCTGGTCAAGGTCACGTCGTCGTCGCCGAGCGTGATCTTCCCCGACGGCGACTCGCTCGAGCTCGGCGCGCTCCCCCGCCTCTCCAAGACCGACGTCTCCTTCGCGGTCGCGGTCGCCCCCGGCGTGAGCGACTGGGAGAACGTCACGCTCACCGTCAAGGTCGTCAGCGACGAGGGCTGCGAGGGCACCTCCGAGCTCGCGCTCCACCAGGTGATCCACGGCGACATCGTCACCGAGAGCGCGACGGTCGATGACGTCGAGGTCCCGGACTCGCCCTGGGAGATCGTCGGCAGCGCCGGCGAGCTCGCCTGGGCGCGGGAGTGGACCGGCTCCGCCGGCTTCGCCTGGCGCGGGCGCGACCTCGGCAAGCAGAGCGACACCTCGCTCGCCTCGCCGCCGCTCGCGGCCGCGATCGACCAGCCGCTGGTGATCTCCTTCGACCACGCCTACAAGTTCGAGTTCTCCGACAACATCTACTGGGACGGCGGCGTCCTCGAGATCTCGACCGACGGCGGGATGAGCTGGGAGGACGTCGCGGCCCACGTCGACCCCGGCTACAACGGCAAGATCGCCTCGGACGTCAACCCGATCAACGGCCAGGACGCCTACGTCGATCAGAACCCGTCGTACCCGAAGGCCGACAAGGTCACCCTCGACTTCGGCACCAAGTTCGCCGGCAAGGCGGTCCGCCTCCGCTTCCGGATCGGCACCGACAGCGCGATGGGGGCGCCGGGCTGGCTCATCGACAACATCGCGGTCACCGGGATCACCAACACCCCCTTCTCGACCTGGGCGCCCGACAATTGCGGGATGGGCGGCTCGGGCGGCGAGACCGAGGGCGGCACCGACGGCACCGGGACCGCGACCGACGGGGGCAGCGACTCGGCGACCGCGACCGCCGGTCAGGACGGGATGGACGACGGCGGCTGCGGCTGCTCGAGCGAGGGGCGCCCGAGCGACGGGCTCGCCGCGCTCGGCCTCTCGCTCCTCGCCCTCGGCGTCGGCCGCCGGCGTCGCCGCGCCTAGGCAGACGCGCGCGAGCACGAGAGCACCGTCACCCCCGCGGGGGCGCGGTGCTCTCGCTCATCTGCGCGCGCGCCCGCCTAGCCTTCGCGCCAGGTGGCGATCAGCGCCCCGGCCTCGGCGACCGGCACCCGCACCTGGGCGCCGCTGGCGAGGTTCTTGAGCGTGATCATCGCGGCGTCGATCTCCTCGCGGCCGAGGATCCCGGCGTAGGGCGCCTTGACCCCCGGCGTGTCGGCGTAGCCGAGCTGCTTGCCGAGCTTGGCCTTCTCGGGGAAGACCTCGACCCGGACGCCCTGCGCGCGGAGCTTGGCCGCGACCGCGAGGACGGCCGCCGGGGCCGCGTCGAGCCAGCAGAGGAGGAGCTCGGGGCCGAGGGCGAGCGGCGGGAACATCCCGCGCTCCTCCATCACCACCAAGATCCGCTCGAGGCCGAGGGAGAAGCCGACCGCCGGCACCTTCTTCTTGCCGAACATGCCGACCAGATCGTCGTAGCGGCCGCCGCCGCCGAGGCTCGACGCGAGGTCGGGGACCGCGATCTCGAAGATCGCCCCGGTGTAGTAGGAGAGCCCGCGGGCGAGGTCGGGGGCGAAGCGGAGGTGGGCCGCGGCCGGGGTGCCGGCGCAGAGCTCGATGAGCGCGGAGAGCTCGTCGAGGGCCGCCTGGCCGCGCTCGTCGGCGAGGCGCCCGCGGAGGTCGGCGAGCGCCGGCAACGGCTCCGCGTCGGGATCGGCGGCGACGAAGGCGAGGAGGCGCTCCGCCGACTCGGGCGCGATCCCTCGCTCCGCGAGCTCGCCGCGCACACCCTCCGGGCCGATCTTGTCGAGCTTGTCGATCGCCACGAGCGCGCTCCCTTCGAGCGCCGCGTCGATCGCCGACGCCCGGATCATCGCCCGCAGCACCTCGCGGTGGTTGAGGCGGATCTCAAACTCCGCGAAGCCGAGCTGGTGGAGGACCTCGGCGACCGCGGCGCAGACCTCGGCCTCGGCGATCGCCGAGGTGGTCCCGGTGATGTCGACGTCGCACTGGTAGAACTCGCGGAAGCGCCCGCGCCCCGGGCGATCCGCCCGCCACACCGGCTGGATCTGGTAGCGCTTGAAGTACTTCGGGAGGTCGTAGTTGGCGACCACCCGGGCGAGCGGCACCGTCAGGTCGTAGCGGAGCCCCTGGTCGGCGAGGTCGGCCTCGCCGACGCCCTCGATGGCGAGCGCCCGCGTGAGGTTGTCGCGGCGGTGGAGGAGGCGGTAGAGGAGCTGGTCGCCCTCGTCGCCGTACTTGCCGAGGAGCGTCGAGAGGTTCTCGATCGTCGGGGTCTCGATCGGCACGAAGCCGTAGCTCCCGTAGACCCGGCGGACCACGTCGATGACGTGGGCGCGGCGGGCGAGCTCCGCCGGCAGGAAGTCGCGCATGCCGCTCGGCGGCTTGGTGCTGGCCTTGCTCACGCGCTCACCCCCTCGTCGTCGTCATCCTCGCCGTCGTCGTCGCTCTCGTCGCCGCCCTCGTCCTCGAAGGCGAGGGTGAGGCCGAGCTCGACCGCGTCGCCGTCGATCGCGTCGCTCGCCCGGTCGCCGATCGCCGCCGGCACCTCGCCGACGACCACCTCGATCGCCAGGGTCTCGCCGGCGATGAGCTCGCGCATCGCCCCGTCGCCGAGGGTCGCCGCGACCTCGCCGGCGCCGCTGGCGAAGAGGATGATCCGCTGGCTGACCTCGAGGCCAGCCTGCTTGCGGAGGTTCTGGACCCGGTTGATCACCTCGCGGGCGAGCCCCTCGCGGGCGAGCGCCGGGGTGACCGCGAGGTCGAGCATCACCGTCACGTCGCCGTCGCTGGCGACCGCCTGGCCGGCGAGCGGCTCGCGGACCAGGATCACGTCCTCGGCCGTCAGCGCCTCGCCCTCGACCTCGAGGCGGCCGCCGGCCCCGAGGCTCCGCAGCGCCTTCTGATCGAGGGCGGCGATCGCCGCGGCGACCGCCTTCATCTTGCCGCCGAGGCGCTTGCCCAGCGACTTGAAGTTGGCCTTGGCCTTGAGGGTGACGAGGTCGGCGTCGTCGTGGGTGAGCGCCAGCGCCTTGACGTTGAGCTCGCCGAGGACGTCGGCCTCGAAGTGGCGGAGCGCGGCCGCGACGTCGGGGGTGTGGACCGCGACCGTCAGGGTCGGCAGCGGCCGCCGGACCGCGACGCCCTCCTTCTCGCGGAGCGCCTGGGCGACCGCGACCGTCCGTCGGACGTGGGCGACCGCCTCCTCGAGCGCGTGATCGCGGAGCGACGCGTCGACCTCGGGGAAGGCCGCGAGGTGGACGCTCTCGGCGCTGGCGAGGCCGGTGTCGACCATCAGGCGCTGGTAGATCACCTCGCTGAAGAAGGGGATCACCGGCGCCATCGCGGTCGCGACCGTGACCAGCGCCCGGAAGAGGGTGCCGTAGGCCTCGGCCTTGTCGCGCTCGGCCGCGGCGTCAGCTGCCGCACCGTCGCCGCCGCGGGCCCGCCAGTAGCGCCGACGGCCCCGGCGGATGTACCAGTTGTTGAGGTCGTCGCAGAGGCGGAGATACGCCGGGACGATGTTCCAGAGGGCGTAGCTCTCGTACTCCTCGATCACCTCGGCGACCATCCCCTGCACCCGCGAGAGGATCCAGCGGTCGAGGTCGCCGCTCGGTCGGAGCTCGAGATCGGCGGCGCTCGGCTGCCAGCCGTCGGCGGCCGCGTAGGTCGCGAGGAAGTTGTAGGCGTTCCAGAGCGGCAGGATCGCCACCCGCACCATGTCGCGGACGCACTCGCCGGTGGTGTCCTCGGCGCTCTTGCCGAAGCGCATCGGCTCCGCCCGGACCACCTGCGACGAGATCAAGTAGGCCCGGAGCGCGTCGGCGCCGTAGCTCTCGATCACGTGCGAGGGGTCGGGGTAGTTCTTCAGCCGCTTCGACATCTTCTTGCCGTCGGCCGCGAGGATCAGGCCGTTGACGATGACGTTGCGGAACGCGGGACGGTCGAAGAGCGCGCCGGCGAGGACGTGGAGCGTGTAGAACCACCCGCGGGTCTGATCGAGCCCCTCGGCGATGAAGTCGGCCGGGAGGTTGTCCTCGACGTAGCTCTTCTTGGCGGCGTCGAAGGGGTAGTGGTTCTGGGCGTAGGGCATCGACCCCGACTCGAACCAGCAGTCGAAGACCTCGGGGATCCGCCGCATCGTCCCGCCCGCCTTCGAGGGCCAGGTGATCGGGTCGATGGTCTCGCGGTGGAGGTCGCTCAGCGACCCGCGCTCAAGCCCGGCGAGCTCCTCGAGCTCGGCGACCGAGCCCACGCAGACCATCTCCGAGGGGTCGCGATCGCAGCGCCAGATCGGCAGCGGCGTCCCCCAGTAGCGGTTGCGGCTGAGGTTCCAGTCGCGCGCGTTCTCGAGCCAGTTGCCGAAGCGGCCGACGCCGACGTGCTCGGGGACCCAGCGGATCTCGCGGTTGAGCTCGACCAGGCGCTCACGGATCCGCTCGACGTTCATGAACCACGTCGAGATCGCCATGTAGAGGAGCGGCTGATCGGTGCGGTAGCAGTGGGGGTAGGGGTGGACGATCACGTCCTGGTCGACGACCTTGCCCTCGCGGCGGAGGCGCTCGACGATCCCCTTGTCGGCGTCCTTGGCGAAGAGGCCGGCGAAGTCGGCGACGCTCTCGTCGAAGATCCCGTTGAGCGAGAGCGGGTTGACGAGCGGCAGCCCCTCGGCGAGGCCGACCGCGTAGTCGTCCTCGCCGAAGGCCGGCGCCTGGTGGACGATCCCGGTGCCGCTATCGGTGGTGACGTAGGTCGCCGCGACCACCTTGAAGGCCCAGCGCCGGCCGTCGTCGCGCTCGCGGTACTCGGCGAAGTAGGGGAGGAGCGGCGCGTAGGGCCGGCCGACGAGGTCGGCGCCGCGCAGCCGCGCGAGCTCCTCGGTCGCGCCCACCCGCCCGCGGGCCTGGTACTCGGCGAGGCGCCCGGGCTCGAGGTAGGCGACCTCGCCGGTGTCGACGAGGCGGACCTTGACGTACTCGACCTCGGGGTGGACGGCGAGCGCGAGGTTGCTCGGCAGCGTCCACGGGGTCGTCGTCCACGCCCAGAGGCTCGCGCCCGGCTCGTCCTCGAGGGCGAAGCGGACGGTGAGGCTCGGGTCCTGGCGGCGGCGGTGGCCCTCCTTCTTGGTGACCGGGTCCTTCTCCTGCGGGCCCTGGGCGACCTCGAAGTTGGAGAGCGGGGTGCCGAGCGCCGGCGAGACCGGCTGCACCCGGTAGCCCTCGTAGATCAGGCCCTTGTCCCAGAGCTGGCGGAAGACCCACCAGACGCTCTCCATGAAGGAGGCGTCCATCGTCTTGTAGTCGTTGACGAAGTCGACCCAGCGGCCCATCCGCTTGACGACGACCTCCCACTCCGCGGTGTAGCGGAGGACGCCGGCCCGGCAGGCGGCGTTGAACGTGGGGACGCCGAGCTCCTCGATCTCGGCCCGCCCATGCACGCCGAGCTCGTTCTCGATGAGGTTCTCGATCGGCAGGCCGTGGCAGTCCCAGCCGAAGCGGCGCTCGACGTAGCGGCCGCGCATGGTCCAAAAGCGGGGGACGACGTCCTTGATCGTCCCGGCGAGGAGGTGCCCGTAGTGCGGGAGGCCGGTGGCGAAGGGGGGGCCGTCGTAGAAGACGAAGCTCTCGCGGGAGCCCGCGCCTTGCGACGTCTGCAGCGCGCGGGCCTCGATCCCCCGTTCCTCCCAAAGCGCGAGGATCTCCTTCTCGAGGGCGGGGAGGTCGAGCTGGGCGCTCGGCGGCCGCAGGCCGCGAGGGGACGGGGCGGGCTCGTTGGGGCGTGGATCGGGCATGGGGCCTCGGACACCGGCGATTTCGCCGGGATAGCGGTGCATGGCCCGCCGGGGGCCCGGCGGTCAAGCCCCAAAAGGAGGGAGCGCGAGGCCGGCGCGCGAGCGGTCGCTGGGGGAGGCGCCGCCGCCGGGTCGGCGGCGGAGACCCTCGCGCTCCGGCCCGGGCGGCGATCCTACGAGGTTCGCCCCGCCGTTGTCGCGCCCCGGGAATCGGGGGTATGCTCCGCGGACAGCCTACTCGGAGACTCCATGAAGCACGCCCGCTCGGCCCTCGGTCTTGCCCTCGCCCTCGCTACCTCCCTCACCGCCTGTACCAGCGGGAGCGGCAATGATGACAGCGGTGTCCCCGACGCCATGCCCTTCCGCGATGGTTGGGTGACGGTCGTCGAGACCACCTTCCCGCTGGGCGGCGACGCCCCGGTCACGAGCCTGCAGATCGGCGGCGCCGAGTTCATGGACAACTACGCGAACCGCGGCGACATCGAGGTCCTCTTCGACCTCGACAGCGAGAACATCAAGATCGAGATGCGGAAGTACGCCTTCCAGGCCGATCAGGTGGAGGCCGACGAGACCTTCGGCAAGCTCCAGCTCTGGGCCTACGTCGAGAGCAGCAACCCGGACAAGCCGCAGAATATGGCCGAGGAGGACGACTGCACCAAGGGCTGGCAGGACGGCTGCATGATCCGGGTCTACTACGACGGGCTCTCGCAGCCGGTCCGCACCGGCGCCGACCTCCGTGTCCACCTCCCGCGGGCCTACCGCCAGTCGATCAAGGTCCAGACCGAGGACAACACCCAGGAGGGCAACTACAAGCTCCGCGGCGACGTGAAGATCGTCGACCTCTGCGGCTCCGGTCAGATCGAGGTCGAGAACGGCACGGTCGAGGTGCGGATGTGCGCGGAGCTCCAGGAGGGCCCGACCTGCTCGGCCGCCCAGATCAAGGACTGCGAGGACAAGAACTGGGATCCGGCCTGCGCCTGCAACGCCTACGGCAGCCTCAAGATCGAGGCGCCGGAGCCCTGGTCGGCCAACGTCACCGTCGACTTCCCCAACACGATCTGGGCGAACGTCATCATCGACGGCGGCAAGGGGTCGGGCGACAACTCCTGCCCGGCGGTCCTCGACAACTGCTCTGGGGCCTGCGGTCCGATCACCCAGTCCCCGGAGACGCCGCAGATCGCCAAGGCCGAGTACAACTACCCCGGCGACCCCGCGATCCCCGGCGTCGGCTACATCTTCGACATCAAGGTGCACTCCTGCGAGGCCGTGCCCTACGTCGACGGCCCCGACGACTACGACGCCAAGGCGATCGACTCGCCCAAGGACGAGCTCCGCGGCAACGTCAAGGTCTGCACCGGCTGCCTCGCCAGCCTCTAGCGCCAACCGCCCTGGCGCGCGAGGTCGCGCCGCTCGAGGCCGTCCCCCTGGGGGGGGATGGCCTCTTCTCTTCGCGCGCGCTGAGGGGCGATTTTCGCCGTTGTTGGCCGCTTTGCGGAGGGCCTACGCTCGCGCCTATGCGTCGCGATCGCCTGGTCTCCATCGTTGGTCTCTTCATCCTTCAAGTCGCCGCGTCTGGTTGCGGGAGCTCCTGCCTCGACGACGGCTTCGCCTGGAACCAGAAGACGGAGGGGTGCGAGAACGCCTCGGCGTCGGCCAGCGACTCGGCGACCACCGGCGAGAGCGAGAGCGCGTCGGCGACGGAGTCGGCGTCGGCGACCGCGACCGCGTCCGCGTCGGCGACCGCGACGATGGGATCGAACTCGGCGACCGATGGCTCGGCGACCGACACCGACGCGAGCGCGTCGGCGACGATGACGGCGACGATGACGGCGACGATGACGGCGACGATGACCGACTCGGGCGGCAGCGACGTCTGGTGCGTCGACAACGACATGGACGGCTTCGGCGACCCGGCCGATTGCATCCCGGCGGTCCCCGGCGAGGATCCGCCCTCCGGCTACGTCCCCAACGACACCGACTGCGACGACTCGAACCCCAACACCTTCCCGGGCGCGGCCGAGCTCGATGATCCCGAGGCCTGCATGCAGGACGACGACGACGACGGCTTCGGCGACACGATGCCCGACGGCCCCGGCGTGGTCCCGGGGACCGACTGCGACGACGGCGACTCCTCGACCTTCCCGGGCGCCGCCCCCAACGACGACCCCGACGCCTGCATGAAGGACTTCGACGACGACGACTGGGGCGACTCCGACCCGGACGTCCCCGGCGTGGTCCCGGGGACCGACTGCGATGACGAGGACGCCGCGACCTACCCCGGCGCCGCCGAGATCGAGGACCCCGACGCCTGCATGCGCGACGAGGACGAGGACGGCTGGGGCGACACCAGCGTCCCGCCCGGCGTCGACGTCGGCTCCGACTGCTACGACACCAACGCCGAGCTCAACCCGAGCAAGGTCACGATGTTCAGCGTCCTCGACAACAACCAGGGGGACATGGGCGAGGTCGATCTGATGAGCGGCGTCGTGACCCCCTTCGCCAACGTCGATCTCCAGGGCTACCAGGGCGGCTGGAGCGTGATCTCGACCGCGGTCAACCCCGCGGACTCGGTGATGTTCGGGACTAACTCGGCGCAGCAGCGCCTGGTCACCTTCGACTACTGCGCCGCCGACGCGCCGACCAACCTGATGCCCCACAACCTGACGATCTGCGGCCTCGCGTTCCACGAGGACGGGACCTTCTACGGGATCGACGGCGGCAACGACGAGCTCGTCACCTTCAACCCGGCGACCGGCGAGGTCACCGATTCGAAGCCGATCACCCTCGACGGCCAGCCGGTCAACATCCAGGCCTGCGGGATGGCGTACGACTGCGTGTCGACCCGCCTCCTGGTCTCCGACGGCGCCCAGAGCCGGATCCTCAGCATCGACCCGACCGACGGCACGACCACGGTCGTCGCCGACATCAACGCCGGGAGCTGGAACTCGGTCGGCCTCGAGTACGACCCGGTGTCGAAGGAGGTCTTCACCAACAACGGGACCGCCTTCTACCGGATCAAGATCGACGGCTCGAACGACTTCGTCCAGCTCCCGAACCTGAGCACCGGCCTCAACGACCTCGGCTTCGGGCCGACCTGCATGTGATCACCAGCGCGCGGCCACGGCGAGTGCGCGGCGATCCGCGCGCTCGCGGCGGCCGCGCCAGCGCAGAACCGGCGAAAACGCACCTGCGCCGGCCCCTGAGCGGCCCGCCGGGGCTGCTACGATCCCTCGCCGATGGAGGGCCGCGAGCCGACCAACCTCGAGGGGACGATCCTCGTCGTCGACGACGAGCGGAACATCCGCAGGACCCTGCGGATGGTCCTCGAGGGTGAGGGGGCGACGGTCGTCGACGCCGCCGACGCCGAGGCGGCGCTCGTCCTCCTCGGCCGCCACGGCTACGGCGGCCAGCCCGGCAGCGCCGGCGGCCCGCCGATCGACGTCGTGATCTGCGACGTCCTCCTCCCCGGGATCTCCGGCCTCGAGCTCCTCGAGAAGCTGCGGGCGATCGGCGGCGGCGCGCCGGCCCTCCCGGTGATCCTGATCAGCGGCCACGCGACCGTCTCCGACGCGGTGCGAGCGACCCGCCTCGGCGCCTTCGACTTCTTCGAGAAGCCGCTCACCCGCGATCGCGTGGTCGTCGGGGTCCGCAACGCGCTCCGCCAGGCCGGGGTCGAGCGCGAGCTGCGGGCGCTCCGCGGCCGGATGCGCCGCGAGATCATCGGCGAGAGCGCGCCGATGCAGGCGCTCCTCCGCCAGGTCGAGAAGGTCGGCGGGACCCGGGCGCGGGTGCTCATCGAGGGCGAGAGCGGGACCGGCAAGGAGCTGATCGCCCGGGCGATCCACGAGGCCAGCGACCGCGCGCAGAAGGCCTTCGTCAAGGTCAACTGCGCGGCGATCCCCCGCGAGCTGATCGAGAGCGAGCTCTTCGGCCACGAGCGCGGCGCCTTCACCGGCGCGACCGGCCAGAAGCGCGGCCTCTTCGAGGTCGCCCACGGCGGCACGATCTTCCTCGACGAGATCGGCGACATGGACCTCGGCGCCCAGGCCAAGGTGCTGCGCGTGCTCCAGAGCGGCGAGCTGATGCGGGTCGGCGGCGAGCGGCCGATCAAGGTCGACGTCCGCGTGCTCGCGGCGACCCACCGCAACCTCAAGGAGCTGGTCGCCGCCGGCGAGTTCCGCGAGGACCTCTACTTCCGCCTCGCGGTCGTGCCGATCACCGTGCCGCCCCTCCGCGAGCGCCCGGAGGACATCCCGCTCCTCTGCCGCCACTACATCGACGTCGCCTGCGAGGAGAACGGGCTCAGCGCCAAGATGATCGCCCCCGAGGCGATGCGCTCGCTGGCCGCCTACGCCTGGCCGGGCAACGTCCGCGAGCTCCGCAACATGATGGAGCGCCTGGCGATCCTCACCGAGGGCGACGTCCAGCTCGAGGACCTGCCGCCGGAGCTCCGCGGCAACGAGGGCGACGACGACGAGGGCGGCGGCGGGGTCGTCGACGAGCTCCTCGGCCAGCTCGGCGAGGGGGCGATCCCGCCGGGGATCTCGCTCAAGGCCTTCCGCGAGGCGGTCGAGCGCGCCTTCATCCGCCAGCGCCTGATCGAGAACTCCTGGAACGTCTCGCGGACCGCCGAGGTCCTCGGCGTCGAGCGGACGCACCTCCACAAGAAGATGCGCCTCCTCGGGATCGCCCGCGGGGCCTAGCGCCGCGGGCGTTGTGGGCGTGGGCGTCGCAGGCGCTCGTCGTGTGCGTGGCTCTGGTAGATCGCCAGGTCGCTGAAGGGCAGCGAGACCTGGGTGAGCCACGAGCGCGGCGGCAGCAGGAGATCGACGCAGCAGATCCGGAGCGGTCGGGTCCTGGCGATCGGCTCGAGGTCGTCCAGCAGCCGCGCCACTCGCTCCCCGAGAAGGGGCAGTAGAGGAAGAAGACCGTGCCGTTCATCAGGTAGCGGATGACCTCCGAGGCGTCGCCGGCGATCACCGGGCAGCGCGACACGTTCAGGCGCCGGGAGAGGTCCATCGAGGCGCTCACGAGGTGCGGCTGGATCTCGACGCCGATCGACCCTGCGCCGGTCAGCAGGTGGGTGAGCATCGCGGCGCGCCCGAGCCCGGAGCCGACGTCGACGAAGACGTCGTCCGGGCGGATCTCCGCGTGCTCGATCGTCCGGAGCAGGGTGTCGACCGAGCACGGCAGGTAGGGCACGCACCCGGGCGGCAGCTCGGGGCCGTCGTCCGCGAGGCCGTCGATCCCGAAGACGCGATCGAGCCAGCCCTCGCGGTCCTCGACCGGCACCGCCCCGAAGGCCCGTCGGAAGACCTCGTGCGTCGTCTCGCCGCGCGCGAGGAGCGAGCGCGTCGCCGCCGGATCGGGCCCCACGGCTGATGGTATCTCGCGGCCGTCGGGGATGAGCCGGAATTCCGCCGGGGACGGCGTTGCGCCGCGCAAATCCGCGGCCTCGGCGGCCTCCTGCGCGCGCTCTCGTCAGCGCGAGCGCGCGGTCGCCGTGGTCAGCGGGCGAAGTCGACGCGGAGCGCGAGCCCGCCGAGCTCGCGGCCGTCGAGGACGAGGGCCGCCTCGGCGGCCGCGTGGGAGGCGAAGGTGACGTAGGCGAAGCCTCGCCCGTCCTTGGAGGCGCGCCGGATCATCCGCACCTCCTCGACCTCGCCGTAGCGGTCAAAGAGGTCACGGAGCTCCGCGGTCGGGGTATCCACGGCGAAGCCGCCGACGTAGAGGGTGGTGCGCATCAGTCCCGGCGATCCAACGTACCAAACCGGGCCTCTCCCAAACCAGGGTCAAGACGCGGGGCCGTCGGCCGGGGTGACGCAGCGAACAAGGGTCGTCGTCAGCGTCGGCGGAGGTCGGCGACCCCCTCTCCACGCGCCTCACGAGGCGTCGCGCTTGCGGGCCTTGGCGGCGGCGATCACCTCGTGGAGGTTGCTGCGGTGGCGCCACCAGATCAGCAGCGAGAGCCCGAGCGCGAGCGCCTGATAGGCGCCGGGCGCGTCGCTCAAGAGGATGTGGAGGGTGGCGGCGTTGACCGCCGTCAGCGAGCCGATCGCCGAGACGCGGGTGAGGATCAGCGTCTGAAGGTAGAGGACCACCGCGAGGAGGCCCGCAAATGGGACGATCGCGAAGAAGACACCGAGGGCGCAGGCGACCCCCTTGCCCCCGCGAAAGCCGAGGTAGATCGGATAGATGTGGCCGAGGGTCGCGGCCGCGCCGACGATCGCGATCGCCGCCTCGGGCTCCGGGAGCCCGCCGAGGGCGTCCGCACGGGCGGCGAGGGCGACCGGCGTGAACGCCTTGAGGACGTCGAGGGCGAAGACGATGAGGCCCCACTTGCGGCCGAGCGCGCGGACAGCGTTGGTGGCGCCGATGTTGCCCGAGCCGATCTGGCGGATGTCGACGCCGCGGAGGCGGCCGATCACCAGGCCGACCGGGATCGCCGCGACCAGGTAGGCGAAGAGGCTCCAGGCGATCGTGCTCTGTCCGAGGAGGCCCACGCCCGCGAGGATACCCGCAGCGCGGGCGCGCGCGGAAGGGGGCCCGGAGCCCCGCCGGCGTCACATCCCGTAGCGGCAGCCGCGGAGGCAGGTCTTGTTGTGCCGCTTGGTCGCGGCCTCGAGATCGGCGGGCTTGAAGTCGTCGTGGAGGACCTCGGCCTCGAGCTCCCAGTCGGTGCGGAGGTAGTGGCGAGCGGCGAGGCCGAGGAGGTCGAAGTCGAAGCGATCGGCGATCGCGCGGGCGTTGCGGCGGAGCGCGTAGGCGCCGCTCCGCTGGGGATCGCGGCTGGCGACGAAGGTCGTCTGGTTGCCGCTCTCGCTGACGAAGGCGTAGCGCTGAGGGAAGACCGCCGCGAGGGTGTTGCGGTCGTGCGGGTACATCTTGGTCGCGTTGTGGAGGTTGGCGACGACGACCCCGCCGGGGCTCAGGCGATCGAGGCAGGCCTGGTAGAACTCGGCGGTCTTGAGGTGATAGGGGACGAAGACCCCGCGGAAGGCGTCGAGGATCAGCATGTCCCAGGTGGTCCCGGCCGGCGCCTGCTCGATGAAGAGGCGGCCGTCGGCGACGTGGCAGCGGTAGCGCGGGTCGCCGTCGGGGACCTCGAAGTACTTCTTGGCGAGGCGGACGACCTCGGGGTCGATGTCGACCGCGTCGATCTCGAGGTCGGGGAAGTGGCGGTAGAGGTAGTTGGAGATCTGGCCGCCGCCGAGGCCGAGCATCAGCACGCGCTTCGGCGCCGGCTGCAGGAGGAAGCCGGCCATCATCGTCCGCGAGTAGTCGAGGTCGAGGCTCTGCGGGCGGCTCACGTCGATCCGCGACTCGATGTACTGGACCCCGTTGTCGCCGACGAAGTACATCGTCCGCAGCGAGCCGTACTGGCCGATCCGGACGTGGTTGAAGCGCGAGCGGGCCTCCTCGAGGATCGTCTCGCCCGGGTCGGCCGCGCCGGCGAGCGCCGGCCGGAGGGCGAGGGCGCCGGCGCTCGCGGCCAGGCCGCGGAGGAGCCGCCTGCGGGGCCAGGGCGTGGGCGCGGGCATGGGCCGGAGGCTACCGCACGCGCGGCCCCGGCGGCCAGCGAGCGCCCCGGCCGACGCGCGTCCGCGTTGACAGGTCGTCACGGCGCCGGCGCCGGCGCTGACAGGCGATCGCGGGCGAGGGCGGCGGCCGCCCGCGACCACGGGAAAGGTTGCCCCGGCATCGCACTTGCAGTATCGGCGAGGTCTGCCGATGTCGCGCCGCGTCCCCCCGATCCTGGCGATCGTCGCCGCCCTCGCCGCCCTCGCCGGGCCGCGTCCGGCCCTCGCCAACCCTGGCCTCGAGGGGATCCGCAACCTCTCGGTCGGCGACGCGACGCGGGCGTCGGCGATCGGCGTCGCCGCCTACTTCGCCAACCCGGCGGCGATGAGCCTCGGCCGCCGCCTCGAGATCCAGTCGAACTACCAGGCGGCGATCGAGCGCAACACCCACGGCTTCGGGGTCGCGGCGGTCGACTCGATGAACAGCTCGCGGGTCGCCCTCGGCCTCGGCTACTCGTCGATGATCGGGGTCCCGCGGATCGCCTTCGAGGAGGCCGGCGCCGACGCGCCGCACGAGCTCCGCCTCGCCCACCGCGCGAACGAGGTCGGCCTCGGGATCAGCGTCACCGTGGTCAAGGGCTGGCTCTCGATCGGCATCAAGCCGAAGTACCAGAGCTCGACGCTCCGCTTCTACGACGACGACGACGCCCGCCGGGACGCGCAGGCGACCTTCCACGCCTTCGGCTTCGACGCTGGCGCGGTCCTCTCGATCCTCGGCTGGGTCAACCTCGCGGTCGTCGGCTACAACCTCAGCGGCCCGAAGGCGCCGGCCTACACCGGCGACCGCGAGCTCAACCTCGACCCCTACGCGCCGGTCGAGGGCTCGGTCGATCACCGCCTCCTCCCGCGGATCTCCGACTACCCGCGGGCCTTCAGCCACGGGCTCGCCGTCTTCCCGCTCCGCCGCCTCAACCTCTCCTTCAACCTCGACACGACCTACGACTTCACCTCCTTCGCCGACCAGGGCTTCGTCCGCAAGACGGTCGCCCTCGGCGGCGAGTACGTCCTCGGCAAGCTCGCGCTCCGGGCGGGCGGCGGCTGGGACAGCCGGGGGCGGGGCGTCGACGACGATCGCGGCTACGTCGCCGGCGGCCTCGGCTTCCTCCTCGGGGCGGAGCCGGGGAAGGTCGGCGCCGAGGCGACCCTGGGCTTCCGCCGCCAGGTGAGCGGGCCGCTCCCCGAGACCTTCGTCGGGGCGAACCTCGGGATCTCCTTCAACCCCGGCTACTAGTGCCGCGACCGCGACGTATCGACCCACCTCGCTTGGTCTCGCCGCCGCTGGCGTTGTTGCTCGTCGGTTACAGATGCCCGATCTGCGCCCTCCTCGCGCCTAGCCAGCGACGGCGATCCCGACGCGAGGTGGGTCGATACGTCGCGGTCGAGGCACTAGCAGGGGAGTGGGGCGGGCGCCGACGCGCCGACTGGCGCTCGCTCGCGCGTCGGCCGCGATCACTTTCCCGGGAACCTTGTCGAGCGGCGGCACTCTGATGGAAAGTGAGCGGCGTGAGCGACGGCGAGGCGGTCGCGGACGATCCCGGCGAGGGGTCGGCCGACGTCGGTGAGGGCGAGGGCGAGGGCGAGGAGCTCACGCCCGAGGCCGCCCGCCGCCTCGAGCAGGATCGCCGCGATCGGATCCTCGTCCGCCGCCTCAAGAGCGGCGACGAGCGGGCCTTCCAGGAGCTGGTCCAGACCTACCAGAACCGGGTCTTCGGCCTCATCCTCCGGATGATCGGCAACCGCCAGGAGGCCGAGGACCTCGCCCAGGACGTCTTCCTGACGGTCTACCGGGCGATCGGCTCCTACCGCGGCGAGGGCCGCTTCTACACCTGGCTCTACCGGATCGCCTCGAACACCTGCAAGAACCGGATCAAGTACCTCAAGGGTCGCCACTTCAACACCCGCCTCGACGTCGACGATCACGCCGAGGCGCAGATGCCCTCGGGCGAGGGCGGCGCCCTCCACAGCATCCAGAGCCAGATCCCCGGCCCCGAGGCCACCCTCGAGGGCAACCGGATCCAGCGGGCGATCCAGCGCGAGCTCGCGGCCCTCGAGGAGGACCACCGCCTCCTCATCGTCCTCCGCGACATCGAGGGCCTCTCCTACCAGGACATCCAGGGGATCACCGGCCTCCCGGCGGGGACCGTGAAGTCCCGCCTCCACCGCGCGCGGATCGCCCTCAAGGAGCGACTGAAGCCCCATCTCCGCTGACCCCCTGGGCACACCCGAGGATCGGACCTACCCTGAGACGCTGACGACCATGGCCCCGAGCGAGCAGAGCAACGCCGAAGAGCTGATGAGCGCCTACCTCGACCACGAGCTCGACGCGAAGGAGAGCGAGGAGTTCGAGGCGATGTTGGCGTCGTCGCCGGAGGCGAAGGAGGAGCTCGACGATCTCCGGCAGATGCTCCAGCTGGTCTCGACGCTCCCGGAGGTCGAGGCGCCGCCCGACTTCTACGACAAGGTCGCCCGCAAGATCCGGCGGCGGAAGATCCTCGAGGGCGATCTCCCGGTCTTTGTCACGCTGCCCTTCCAGGTGATCAGCGTGATCGTCGTCCTGGCGATCGCGGTCGTCTACACGATGATCCACCTCGACGCCGATCCGGCGGCCCGCCTCGAGAAGGACCCGTCGGCGAAGGTGAAGGCGCCGGAGGAGGCGTCCGCAGCGGGCGAGGCGGCTGAGGCGGCCGAGGCGGGCGAGGCGAGCGCGGGCGAGGGATCGGCGCCGCAGCCCTGAGCGGGCCGCCCTGAGCGGGCCGTCTGATCTGGCCGAACGGGCAGCCGCGGAGCGCCCCGGGTTTTTCCGGCGCCGGTGTCAAGCCGATTGATCGCTCACCTGTCTGCATGCGATAAATGGGGCGCGCAATGCCCCGCGAGATCACCCTGGTCGACGCCAACCTCGGCAACCTCGACAGCGTGGAACGCGCGATCATCCAGGCAGGCGCCTCTGTGGTCACCACGAGCGATCCAGACCGGGTCGCCGCCGCCCGGACGCTGGTCTTCCCCGGCCAGGGCGCGTTTGGCGCGAGCACCAACGGCCTGGTCAACGGCGCGCTTGGCGCGGCGATCAAGGTGGTGATCGAGCGCGGGGATCCCTACCTCGGGATCTGCGTCGGCATGCAGCTCCTCTTCGACGAGAGCGAGGAGAACGGCGGCAACCCGGGCCTCGGCGTCCTCAAGGGCAGCGTCCGCCGCTTCCCCGACGGCATGACCTCGTTCCCCGGGACGCGCCCGCTGAAGATCCCCCACGTCGGCTGGAACGACGTCCAGCCGGTGGGCGAGCACTTCTACTTCAGCCACAGCTACTACGTCGACGCCGCCGAGCCGAGCGACGTCACCTGGACGACCCGCTACGGGACGATCGAGTTCCCGGCGGTGGTCGTCCGCGGCAACGTCTACGGCTGCCAGTTCCACCCCGAGAAGAGCCAGTGGGCGGGGCTCCGCTTCCTCCGCTCCTTCCTCCTGGGGGGGCGCGCGTGATCGTGATCCCGGCGATCGACCTCCGCGGCGGCCAGGCGGTCCGCCTCGCCGAGGGGGATCCCGGGCGGATGACGAGCTACAGCGACGCGCCGGTCGACCTCGTCGATCGCTTCGCCGACGCCGGCGCCCGCCGCCTCCACGTCGTCGATCTCGACGGCGCCTTCGCCGGCGACGCCGCCCAGCTCCCGCTCATCACCGCGATGATCGAGCGGGCCCACGCCCGCGGCCTCGAGGTCGAGGTCGGCGGCGGGATCCGCTCGGAGGCGGCGATCGACGCGGCGATCGACGCCGGCGCGGACTTCGTGATCGTCGGCACCCTGGCGATCCGCGAGCCGGCGCTGGTGGCCGCGCTCTGCCGCCGCCTGCCCGGGCGCCTCATCGTCGCCATCGACGCCCGCGACGGGGTGGTCGCCACCGACGGCTGGACCGCGTCGAGCGGGGTCGCGGCCGGGTCCCTCGCCCGCGAGGCGGCGGCCTGGGGGGCCGGCGCGCTCCTCTACACCGACATCGCCCGCGACGGCCTCCAGGGCGGCCCCAACGTCGCCGCGACCGCGGCCCTCCAGGGCGAGGTGCCGATCCCGGTGATCGCCAGCGGCGGCGTCGGCTCGCTCGCCGATCTCGAGGCGCTGCGCGACGCCGGCGTCCAGGCGGTGGTCCTCGGGCGCGCGCTCTACGAGGGGTCGGTCGACCTGAAGGAGGCCATCGCCCGATGCTGAAGCGACGGATCATCCCCTGCCTCGACATCAAGAACGGCCGCGTGGTCAAGGGCGTGCACTTCGCCGGGCTCACCGACTCCGGCGATCCGATCGAGGCCTGCCGCGCCTACGACGGCCAGGGCGCCGACGAGATCTGCATGCTCGACATCACCGCGACCGTCGAGGGCCGCGACACCTTCGTCGAGGTCGTCCGCCGGGTCGCCAGCCAGACCTTCGCGCCGCTCACGGTCGGCGGCGGGATCCGCCGCGAGGCCGACGTCCGCCGGCTCATGCTCGCGGGCGCCGACAAGGTCGCGATCAACTCGGCGATCGTCACCAACCCCGGCCTGATCAGCCAGCTCGCCGCGAAGTACGGCTCGCAGGCGATCGTCGCCGCGGTCGACGTCCGGCGGATGCCGCCGCGGAGCGGCGACACCGAGCCGCTCTACGAGGTCGTGATCCACGGCGGCTCGCGCTCGACCGGCCTCGAGGCGATCCGCTGGTGCGAGATGGCGGCCGAGCTCGGCGCCGGCGAGATCCTCCTGACCAGCATGGACCGCGACGGCACCCGCGACGGCTACGACCTCTGGATCACCCGGACGATCTCGCGGCGGGTCGGGATCCCGGTGATCGCCAGCGGCGGCGTCGGCTCGCTCGAGCACCTCCGCGAGGGCCTCGCCGACGAGGAGGGCTCGGCCGACGCCGCGCTCGCCGCGTCGATCTTCCACTTCGGCCTCTTCACGATCGGCCAGGCCAAGGCCTACCTCCACGAGCACGGGATCCCGGTGCGGCCGCCGGAGCCGTCGCGCGGGATCACCCTGGGCTAGCGCTTGTGGCCGCCGAGGTCGACGACGCCGCGCTCGATCGCCTCTGGGCGGCGCTCCGCCCCGACGATCGCGGGCTCGTGACCGCGGTGGTCCAGCACCCCGAGAGCGGCCGCGTGCTGATGGTCGGGATGATGAGCCGCGAGGCGCTCGCGCGGACGCTGGCGCGCCGGCGGGTGACCTTCTGGAGCCGCTCGCGCGCCTGCCTCTGGGAGAAGGGCGAGAGCTCGGGGAACACCCTCGACCTCGTCGACCTCTGGGTCGACTGCGACGGCGACGCGCTGATCGCCCGCGCCTGGCCGCGGGGTCCGACCTGCCACACCGGCGCGACGACCTGCTTCTTCAGACAGGTCAGCGAGGACGGCGCGCTGGCCGAGGCGAGCGAGGGGCCGATCCCGGCGGCGGCGCTCCTCGACCGCGTCGCCGCGCTCATCGACGAGCGCAAGGCCGGCCGCGGGGCGACCAACCGCGAGGGCAAGAGCTACGTCCGCGCGCTCCTCGACGGCGGCCACGGCGAGGACGGGAGGATCGCCGCGAAGATCCGCGAGGAGGCGGGCGAGCTGATCGAGGCGCTGGCCGGCGACGACCGCGAGCACATCGCGGCCGAGGCCGCCGATCTCCTCTTCCACGTGATGGTCGGCCTCGCCGCCCGCGACCTCGGGATCGCCGAGGTCCGCGAGGTCCTCGGCCGCCGCCTCGGGGTCAGCGGGATCGACGAGAAGGCCGCCCGACGGGCGCCGGGCTGAGGGGGTCAGCGCCTCGCCGGGCGCGGGGATGCGCGGCTCTCGTCGGTGGGCGTCGCGGCGGGCGCGAGACCGCGAAGCGCTGCGTTGCGCGCTTTGCGCTACGAGTTCGCCGACGAGCGCAGCCGCTGGCGGTTGTGTCCGGCCGCGATCTCGGCGAGGAGGCGCTCCCGCAGGCGGGGGTTGCCGAGGGTCCGGTTGGCCTCGCTGAGGCAGGCGAAGACGTCGGTCGCGCGGTCGCGGAGGTGGGCGAAGCCCTGGCGGGCGAGCGCGTCGGGGTGAAACTTGGCGCCCACGCGCCGCCACGCCCGGCGGATCTCCTCGTTGCTCGCGGTCAGCGGGACCCCGAGGAGGTCGAAGGGGTGGGCGCCGACGGCGATCCGGGCCTCGAGCTCGCCGAGCTCGCCGATGAAGCTCGCCGCCTGGGCCTCGGCCCGCATCTCCTCGGCCTCGGCGAGCTTGTCGAGCGAGGGCTGGGAGCCGGTCGACGCCCCCCATCCGCGGAGCGCGGCGGCGCCGACCCGGAGCATCTGGCAGGCCCAGAGGGTGTAGACGATCTGGGCGATCCGGGTCGGTGAGGGGTCCGCGAGGCGGAGGAGCTGGGGGAGGCGGGAGCCCCGCTGGAGGGCGCTGAGGACCGCTTCATCCGCGGGTCGGAAGCCGAAGTTGCCGCGGTAGCGGGCGAGCGACGAGCTCGCGCGCATCGGCCCCTGAGCGGCTGCACCCATCTCGGTGAAGATCCGCCCGTCGTCGTAGTACGCGGTGACGCCGGCGTGGATCAGCTCGAGGACGTTGACCGGCGCGACGAGGTCGCGGCTGACCTCCCGGAGGTCCTCGTGGGGGATCATCCGCACCCGCCCCTCGCGCAGGGAGAAGCCGTGGAGGAGCTTGCGCGAGCACTGGAGGCGGAGCGCGCCGCCGAGGTCGGCGTCGCCGATCCAGCCCTTGCGGACCAGGACCTGGCCGAGGCGCTCGCCGGGCTCGCGCTCGTGGAGCGCGCGCCCGCAGCGGGCCGCGGTGATCAGGCCGCGCTCGACGAGGATCTGCCCGAGGCGATCGCGCGGGCTCTCCCAGTCGGTGAAGATCGGCATCCCGCCGCGGAGCCAGATCGTCCGCCGCGCGGGGTGGGGGAGCTCCTGCGGCAGCGTCACCATCCCGGTGAAGCGCTGGCGGAGGAGCGCGAACATGAGCCGCGGCAGGCCGATCCTGCTCAGCTCCGCGGCCTGGGCTCCCGACGCAGACGCCATCGCCCCAAGGTCTAGCACTGGGGCGCGCTGCCCTGCTACGTTTCGGCGAGCATGAGCATCTCCTTCACGGTCGGTCCCCACCGGATCCGCTTCGCCGGGCGGACGGACATCGGCATGGTCCGAGCGCACAACGAGGACAGCCTCCTGATCCCGAGCGAGATGGCCCTGACGGTGGTCTCCGACGGCATGGGCGGGCACGCGGCCGGCGACGTCGCCTCCCAGATCACGGTCGCCACCCTCGACGAGTACTACCGCGACACCGCCAAGAGCTCGCCGTCGACCTGGCCGCTCAAGCTGCCGATGGCGGACTACGAGCGCTTCCGGATGGCGACCGGGATCAAGATGGCGAACTCGAAGATCTTCGAGGCCGCGTCGGCCGACGCCGGCAAGAAGGGGATGGGCTGCACGGTCGTCGCCGTCTACTTCGCCCAGGGCCGCTTCTACATCGGCCACGTCGGCGACAGCCGGGTCTACCGGATCCGCGACCAGCGGATCCAGGCGCTGACCGACGATCACTCGCTGGCCAACGACTACATGCGCATGCGGGAGATGACCTCCGAGGAGATGGTCAACTTCCCCCAGAAGAACGTCGTCGTCCGCGCCCTCGGCCTCGCCGAGCAGGTCGCCGTCGACGTGATCATCGACGAGTACCACACCGGCGACATGTTCCTGCTCTGCTCGGACGGCCTCTGCGGGATGCTCACCGACCCGCAGATGCTGGAGATCATCCTCCGCTACGAGAGCCTCGACTCGGGGTGCTCGCAGCTCGTGCGGGCGGCCAACGACGCCGGCGGCAACGACAACATCACCGCGGTCCTGGTCCGGGTCGAGCGGCCCTGACGGCTGTCTCTTCGGTCAGGGTGCGGCGACGCGGGCGGCGACCCGCTCGGCGAGCGCGAGGGCGGCGGTCAGCCCCGGCGACTCGATCCCGAGGAGGTGGAGGCAGCCGGCGGGCGCCTCGACGAGCTCGAAGTCACGCTCCTCGCTCGCGCCGGGCGGCCGCAGCTTCGGCCGGATCCCGCAGCCGTCGGGGCTCAGGCGATCGCGGGGATCGGCCCGAGGAGCGCCTCGGCGGCCCGGTGGAAGCGATCGAGCTTGCTCGCCGGCGGCGGCGAGAGGTCGTCGCGACGATCGACGTACTCGGCGTCGGGCCCGAGGCGGACGCCGCCGTCGAGCTCGAGGGTGAGGTGGACGCCGAGGCCCGGGCTCTGGCGCGGCCGCACCGGGTAGATCAGGTGGTGGTAGCGGCCGCGGGCGCCGTGGAGTCGGAAGTAGTCGCCGCGGCAGGGGTAGATCGGCCGGTCGACGCCGACCCTCGCCGCCAGCCGATCGGCGTCGAGGCCCGCCGCGTTGACGACGATCGGCGCCCGGAGCTCGTCGTCGCCGCTCAGCGCCGTGACCCCGCCCCGCGGATCGGCGACGAGGCGGGTGACCTCGAGGCCCATCGCGAAGATCGCCCCGTCCGCCTCGGCCGCGGCCCGGAGCGAGCGGGTGAGCCCGTGGGGGTCGACGATCCCGGTGTTCGGGCACCACAGTGCGCTCTCTGCGCGAGGGAGCGCGGGCTCACGGCGGGCGATCGCCGCCGGTCCCAGGCGCTCGAGGTCGGCGACGCCGGAGGCGCGCGCGTTCGCCTCGAGGGCGTCGAGCGCCTCGAGCTCCGCCGGCCCGCGGGCGATCACGAGCTTGCCGATCCGCGCGTGAGCGACCGCGCGGGCGCTGGCCCAGGCGTAGAGGAGCGCCTGTCCGCGGAGGCAGGTGTCCGCCTTGAGGGATCCCGGCGGGTAGTAGAGGCCGCTGTGGATCACGCCGCTGTTGCGGCTGGTGATCCCGCTCCCCTCCTGGCGCGCGCGCTCGATCACCAGGACCGCGAGGCCGCGGGCGGCGAGGGCGGCCGCGATCGCCGCGCCGACGACCCCGGCGCCGATCACCAGCGCGTCAAAACCATCGTTCGCGGCGGCGTGCGTCATGACAGGTGGTCGCAGAACCTTGCCAGCGCGGGGGCCCGGCGGCTAGAACCCGGACCGCGATGGAGATGCACATCACCACTCACACCTTCAAGCGCGATGGCGAGTGGGAGACCATCGACACGATCTGGAACAGCCCCTTCTTCTACTGGAAGAAGAGCGGCCTGCGGGTGACGCCGGCGGTCCCCCTGCGGATCAGGGTGCTGGGCTCGGTGCTCGAGGAGTCGGACGAGGGCTGGATCAACGTCGGCGGGACGAGCGCGATGTTCATCCAGTCGGTCCAGGCTCGGGGCACCCGCGGCCAGACGATCCGGGTCGAGGTGGGCGAGGAGATCTCCGAGGAGTAGGCGCACAAGGGCCGCGCGCCGCCCAAAGAAACGCGGCGGCCGACCCCTCCCGGAGGAAGGGCGCCGCCGCAGCCAGCGCGGCCCGGGCCGCCTAGCCCTTCTCGGGCTCCTGATACCAGGCGAGCGGCTCGATCAGGTCGCGGGCCTCGTCGAGCGAGATCTTGACGCCCTTGTCGCTGAACCAGAGGTCGTTGGAGACCAGCGGGCTCCGGCGCTGGGCGATAAAGAGGATCGGCTCGGCCGAGCGGGTGTAGCCGAGCTGGACGATCGCGTTCTTCAGCCAGCGGCCGCCCTTCGGGAAGCTGTACTCGCGGGTGAGGCGGTAGAAGCCCTCGTGCGGGAGCTTGATCAGGGAGCTCGCCCAGCCGAAGTCGGGGGTCGGGACCTTCACGCCGGGCATCTGGAACCGCCACTGATTGTGGGTGTTCGAGACCGGGGTGAGGACCGAGGCGGGCGCGAACTCGCCGTCGGTCCGGATCAGGATCAGCATCCCCGGCGTGATGGTCGGCTCGTGGCCGGGGAGGGCTTTGGTCGTCTGGTAGATCCCAGGCTGGTAGGTCGAGGCCATGGCCGGGGGACATTACCGGAGAGCGGCGGCCCGGGAAAGGCCCGGCCGACGTGCGCGAGGAGCGAGATCGGGGGCTCTGCGGCGGCCAGCAAGCGAAGGGGGGGGCGATCCGCGCTTGTCATCCGCCCCTCCCCGTGTGTTAGGAATGCCCGGCTACCGTGTCTGATTCCGTCATCGTCGTAAGCGGAGACGGCCCGGAAACCCGGGTCGCGTTGATCGAAAACGGCATCCTCAGCGAGCTCTACATCGAGCGAGAGCGCGAGCGGGGGACTGTCGGCAACGTCTACAAAGGGAAGGTCCTGCGGGTGCTGCCGGGGATGCAGGCCGCGTTCGTCGACATCGGCGAGGAGAAGGCCGCGTTCCTCTACGCCGGTGACATCGCCACCGGCGGCGCGACGGTCGATCGCGCGAGCGAGGAGGACGACGACGAGGGGATGCCGCGGCGCTCGGGCAAGCCGGGCGATATCGCCGACCTCGTCCGCCCCGGCCAGGAGATCCTGGTCCAGGTGGTGAAGGACCCGATCTCGTCGAAGGGCGCGCGGATCACCACCTACATCTCGCTCCCGGGCCGCAACGTCGTCTTCATGCCGACCGTGAGCCATATCGGGATCTCGCGGCGGATCGGCTCCGAGCGCCACCGCAAGCGCCTGCGCCGGCTGGTCGATCAGATGCGCCCGCCGGGCGCGGGCTTCATCGTCCGGACCGTCGCCGAGCACGCCTCGAACGGCCAGGTCCGCGGCGACATGGACTACCTCCTCCGCCTCTGGGCGAACATCAAGGTGAACGAGCGGATGCACCGGGCGCCGGTGCTCCTCTACCGCGACCTCAACCTGATGCTCCGGGTGGTCCGCGACAACCTCTCGCCCGAGCTCGACCGCGTGATCGTCGACGACCGGGTCGAGCACGACCGCCTGGTCCGCTTCGTCTCGGCGTTCATGCCGGACTACGTCGACAAGATCGAGCTCTACTCGGGCCGCGAGCCGATCTTCGACGGCTACGGGATCGAGGCCGAGATCAACCGCGCGCTCGAGCGCAAGGTCCCGCTCAAGAGCGGCGGCTCCCTGATCTTCGACCAGGGCGAGGCGCTGACGGCGATCGACGTCAACACCGGCAAGTTCGTCGGCTCGAAGGGCAAGACCCTCGAGGAGACGATCACCCAGACCAACCTCGAGGCGGCGGCCGAGATCGCTGATCAGCTCCGGCTCCGCAACCTCGGCGGCCTGGTGATCATCGACTTCATCGACATGGACAAGGAGTCCAACCGCCGCAAGGTCTACCGCAAGCTCCAGGAGAGCCTGCGCCGCGACCGGGCGAAGGCCCACATCACCAAGATCTCGGAGATGGGCCTGGTCGAGATGAGCCGCAAGCGGACCAAGGAGAGCCTCCTGCGCCTCCTGACCGCGCCCTGCGAGACCTGCAAGGGCAAGGGCTACACCAAGAGCTCGAGCTCGATCTGCTACGAGATCCTCCGCGAGATCCGCCGCGAGGCGCCGCACATGGCCGGCGACACCGTGATCGTGCAGGCCTCGCCGGCGGTCGCCGACCTGATGAACGGCCCCGAGACCGCGGCGGTCGACAACATGGTCAAGCGGATCCAGAAGGGCATCGAGGTCCACGGCCGCCGTGACTTCCACATCGAGCACTACGAGATCCGTTCGAAGACCAAGATGCGCGACTAGGGCGAGCTGAGCCGAACGAGGGGAGCCGGAGCGGGATGTCCATGTACGACGACGACAACGACGAGCGCCGCCGGGCGGAGCGCTTCCCGGTCAACTACGAGTTCGCGAGCCTCGACCCGGGGTCGGTGATCTTCGTCTCCAACATCAGCGAGACCGGCGCCTTCATCCACAGCCGCCAGCGCTTGCCGATGGGGACGACGATGGAGCTCAACTTCACCGTCCTCCTCGACGACCCGGTGGTGATCTCGGCGACCGGCCGCGTCGTCTATCACTCCGATGACCCCCGCGGGATGGGCGTCGAGTTCGTCGACCTCGCGCCGGCGATGGCGCTCCGGGTCGCCGACGTGGTCTCGCAGGCGCGGGCGCGGGCGGCGGACGAGACCAACCAGGCCCTCCGGATCCGCGAGCTCACGGCGGACGAGCTCGCCCAGCTCGAGGACGAGGACGACGACGCGAGCGCCTCGCAGACCACCCAGCTCTCGGCCTCCCAGATCCAGGAGGTCGAGGAGCCGGAGTACGAGGACTTCTAGCGCCTCGCGGCCGCCGGCCGGCCCGGGGACCCGCCGGCGCCCACCTCCGCTCGCCTCCGCGCCGTCCTCCGCCGTCCGTCGCCGCCGTTGCCGCCTCCGCGGAATGGCGCCATAGTGGCAGGGTGAGCATCAGCAAGCGCTTCTGGGACCTCGCGCGGTCAAACATCAGCGACTTCCGCTCGACCTTCCGCGGCGGCTCGGATCTCTTCGAGGGGCTCAGCGAGGAGGAGCGGCAGGCGCTCGACGAGGAGCTGCGCAAGGACACCGTCGGCGCCCGCGCGGGTCGCCGCGCCCGGCAGGTCCGCGACGCCGCCGAGGACGCCTGGGAGAAGGCCTACGAGGCCGCCCAGGCCCGGGCGGGCGTGCCGACCGGCGCCGATCCGGTCGAGCAGCGGATGCGTTGGTACAAGACCCTCGAGCTCGAGCCCGGGGCCGACTACGAGGCGATCCGCAAGGCCTACCGCCGCCTGGTCAAGCTCTACCACCCCGATCGCTTCGCCAACGACCCCGAGAAGTACAAGGCGGCGACCGAGGTGGCGCGCAAGATCACCGAGGCCTACGAGGGGCTGAGCGCCCTCCACGGCCGCTGAGATCGACCGCTCGCGGTGGTGGTCGGCGGCCGCCGACGCTGGTACCTTTCGCGCCCGCATGCAACGCGCGAAGACGACAGGCGGCCGGCGGACGATGGCGTCGCAGGCCGACAGGCACGCCCTCTACGAGCGGGCGGTCCAGGACCCGGCGCGGGACGTCCGCTTCTTCTCCCGGATCTACCGCAAGCTCCGCGGACACGACGCGCTCTCCCTCCGCGAGGACTTCTGCGGGACCGCGGCGCTCTGTCACGCGTGGGCCGAGAGCATGCCCGAAAGGACAGCCCTCGGCATCGACCTCTGCCAGGAGACGATGGACTGGGGCTGGCGCCGGCGGATCGAGCCGGCGGGCCAGGAGGTCGCCGGTCGGATCTCGCTCGTCCGCGCCGACGTCCGCGAGATCAAGCGGCCCAAGGTCGACCTCGCCTGCGCGCTCAACTTCTCCTACTTCTGCTTCAAGACCCGGGCCGAGCTCGTCGAGTACTTCCGGGTGGTCCGGGCCGGCCTCGGGCGCGACGGCCTCTTCTTCCTCGACCTCCTCGGCGGCACCGAGTCGATGTGCGAGGGGGTCACCGAGCATGATCACGGCGACTTCGTCTACCGCTGGGAGCAGGCGCGCTTCAACGTGATCAACCATGACTTCCTCTGCTACATCCACTTCGACTTCCCGGACGGCTCGCGCCTGAGCAAGGCGTTCACCTACGAGTGGCGGCTCTGGACGCCGGTCGAGCTCCGCGAGCTCCTGGTCGAGGCCGGCTTCTCCAAGGTCCACTTCTTCTGGGAGAAGACCGACGCCGACGGCGAGGGGACCGGCGTCTTCTACGAGCCGAGCTACGTCGAGAACCAGGAGATCTGGTGGACCTACATGGCCGCCGAGGCCTGATCTGAGCGCGAGGAGGTGGAGCGATGGGTTCCAAGAAGAAGCACCAAAAGAAGGATCGGCCGCCGAAGGCGACGCAGGCCTCGCGGGCCGACAAGCACGTCCTCTACCAGCGCGCGGTCCAGTCGCCCGGGGCCGACGTCGAGTTCTTCAGCGAGCGCTTTGAGGAGATGCGCGGGCGGCCGGCGCTCCGGCTCCGCGAGGACTTCTGCGGGACCGCGCTCCTGGCGACGACCTGGTGCGCCAGCGACCCCCGGCGGACGGCGGTCGGCGTCGACCTCGACGGCGCGACCCTCGGCTGGGGGCGCGAGCACAACGTCGATCCGGCGGGCGCCGAGGTCGCGGCCCGGGTCGAGCTCATCGAGGGGGACGTCCGGGCGGTCGTCGCCGCGCCAGCCGACATCACCTGCGCGATGAACTTCTCCTACTGCGTCTTCAAGCGCCGCGACGAGCTCCGGGCCTACCTCGAGGCCGCCCGCCGCGGCCTCCGCGAGGACGGGATCTTCATCGCCGAGCTCTACGGCGGCCTCGAGGCGATCGACGTCCTGGAGGAGGAGCGCGAGCTCGACGACTTCACCTACATCTGGGAGCAGGAGAGCTTCAACCCGCTCGACCACTCGACGACCTGCCACATCCACTTCGAGTTCGACGACGGCTCGCGGATCGAGCGGGCCTTCACCTACGAGTGGCGCCTCTGGACGATCCCCGAGCTCCGCGAGCTCCTCCTCGAGGCCGGCTTCCGCGAGGTCAAGGTCTTCTGGGAGGAGGTCGAGGTCGACGAGGACGAGGTCGACGAGGACGGCGACGCGATCATGACCGGGACCGGCGAGTACGTCGAGGTCACCGAGCTCGACGAGAACCAGGAGTCCTGGCTGGTCTACCTGATCGCGCTCGCGTGATCGCCGGATCACATGTACTTCGGGCCATGTCCTCGTCGAGGACATGGCCCGAGTACTTTGGCGCGGCGGAGCGCTAGCCGGCGGCGCTGAGGGAGAGGTCGAGGGTGGCGACGAGGTCGTGGACCTCGGCCTGGGTGATCCGCGCCTCGACGATCTCGCCGGGCTTCGCGGCCCCGTCGGTGAGGATCACCTTGCCGTCGATCCCCGGCGCCTGGCCCTCGTGGCGGCCCTCGAGGAGGAGCTCGCTCTCGTCCGAGACGCCGTCGATCATCACCGGGACGACCTTGCCGAGCATCGCCTCGTGCTTGCGGAGGCGGATCTCCTCCTGGAGCTCGAGGAGCGCGAGGCGGCGCTCCTCGGCGACCTCCGCCGGGATCCGCCCCGGGAGGATCGCCGACAGGGTCCCCTCCTCGCGCGACCAGGGGAAGACCCCGAGGTGGTCGATCTCCCCCTCCTCGACGAAGTCGTAGAGGCAGCGGAAGGCCTCCTCGCTCTCGCCGGGGTGGCCGACCAGGAGGGTGGTGCGGAGGAAGATGTACTTGGAGCGCGCCCGCAGGCGCTCGACCATGTTCCGGACCACCTTCTCGGTGTAGCCCCGCCGCATCCGCCTCAGCACCTCGGTGTCGACGTGCTGGAGCGGGACGTCGAGGTAGGACGCGACCTTCGGGTGGTCGGCGAGGCGGTCGATGATCCCGTCGGTGACGGTGGTCGGGAAGGCGTAGTGGAGGCGGATCCAGCGGAGCCCGTCGACCGCCCCGAGCGCGTCGAGGAGCATCTCGAGGTTCGGCCGGCCCTCGAGGTCGGTGCCGTAGGTCGTCAGGTCCTGGGCGACCAGGCAGATCTCGCGGGTGCCGCCGGCGACCAGGTGCTCGGTCTCCTCGACCAGCGACTCGATCGTCCGGCTCCGCTGCGGCCCGCGGAGCTTGGGGATGATGCAGAAGGCGCAGGGGCGGTCACAGCCCTCGGAGATCTTGACGTAGGCCGAGTGGCGGCGGCCGATCACCTGGCGCTGGGTCGTGTGATCGTAGAGGTAGGAGCGCCGGCTCAGCGGGGTCACGGCCATCCGCGGCGCGCTCTCGTCGAGGACCTTGGTGAGCCCGAGCATGTCGGCCGAGCCCAGGAAGTGGTCGACCTCCGGGAGCTCGGTGGCGAGCTCGTCGGGGTAGCGCTGGCTGAGGCAGCCGGCGACCACCAGGCGCTTGCGCGGCCCCGCGCGCTTCGCCTGCGCGAGCTCGAGGATCGTCTCGATCGACTCCTCCTTCGCCTCCTCGATGAAGCCGCAGGTGTTGACCACCAGGGTGTCGGCCTCCTCCGGCGAGTCGACGAGGGTGTGGCCGCGCTCGCGGACCACGCCGAGCATCACCTCGGTGTCGACCTGGTTCTTCGGGCAGCCGAGAGAGACGAAGTAGACCTTCTTGGGGCTGGGCTCGGGCATCGCGCGGCGGGATGGGAGCACGGGGGCGGCGCGCGGTCAACCGGCGGTCCGGCCGCGGACGTCGGCGAGGAGCGCCTCCGGGAGCGCCCCGGAGCGCTGGAAGGCCCGCATGTGGAGGATCGGCTGGGTGCCGACCTCGGCGACCGTCTGGCCGTCGAGGCGCTCGCCGTACTTGCGGGGCTCGAAGCCGGCGAGGGGCTCGCCGGCGGCGACGCGATCGAGGAGGTCATTCAGCGCGTCGAGCGAGTTCATCTTCATGTAGGGGCAGGTCGCGCAGCCGCCCGCGCCGTCGAGCAGCCCTCGCCGCCGCTGACCCCGGGGACCAGCGGCAGCGCCTGATCGCCGGTGACGACGATCGCCTCGCTCGCCACCGGGAAGATGATCTCGACGGCGATCTTCGGGTGGGCGGCGAGGAGGGGGCGGAGCTCGTGGACGATCGCCGTCACCATCCCGGCCTCGGTGCCGAGGACGAAGGGGAGGCGGGCCGGCTGATCGCGCGCGCCGGCGGCGACGACCTCGCGGCGGATGTGGCCGAGGATGTCGGAGGTCGAGCCGACGACCCCGCGCCCGTGCCGGCTGCGGCGCAGCGCCAGCGCGAACATCTCCCCGGGACCTCGAGGTGGGCGGCGACGTCGGCGTCCTGGTACTCGCGCTCGATCGTCGCCACCACCTCGGCGCCGAACATGTGGTGGACCACGCAGTTGCCGGCCTCGAAGTAGTGGAAGCGATCGATGATCCGGGCGATCGACGCCGGCGTGTGCTCCGGGTGGATCGCGGCGACCTTGGCCGCGTCCATCCCGGCGATCGCCTCGAGCATCGCCCGCAGGTTCTGGCCCATGTAGGTGTCGGGGCCGAAGAAGACGTGGGCGTCGGGCTCCTGCGCGAAGGCCTGGAGCACCGTGCGGAGGACGTTCGACGAGGTGCAGGTGATCGTCGGGACCTTGCGGTGGGCGTACGCCTTGGTCCGCAGGCTCGTGTTGATGTAGACGACGTGGAGCGCCTTCGGGGTCGCGGCCGCGCGCTCGAGGTAGGCGCCGTAGGCCAGCGCCTCCGCCGACTCGGCGAGCGAGCAGCCGATCGCCCGCTCGCTCACCCGGTAGACCGCGACGTCGCTGCGGCCCGAGGCGTCGAGCATCGCCCGCACGTTCTCGGACATGAAGTCGACGCCGAGCACGGCGATCGTCCTGGCGCCGGCCTCGGCCATCGCCACCGCGCGGTCGGCCATCACCAGCGAGTCGGAGATGTGGATGTGCGGCCAGGGGGTCGCGTAGAGGACCCCCTGGAGCTCCGGGTCCATATAGAAGTGGGCGACGACCCCGCCGTCGACCGCCGCGAGGCGCCGCCGCAGGCCCAGGGCCGCCTCGGGATCGGGATCAAAAAAAGCCGCCTGGGCCTCGGCGAAGGCCCCCTGGGCGGCGATCGTCTCGGCTTGGAGGAGGAGCGACGGGAAGCTCGCCATGGCGGCGTACCCTAGCAGGCCGCGGCGAAAGCTGACACCGCGCCGCGATCGCCCCGGCGGGGTCGCGCGCGGGCTCCGGTGAGCCTGCAGCGGCCCCGCGCGGCGCAGGCCGCGTCTCGCCTACATCTTCTTCTTGCAGGCCCCGCCGGCCTTGTCGAAGCCCGCCTGCCGGAGCTCGCGGCCGGTCGGTCCCTTGCCGAGGGCGAGGCGCGCCCCCTCGCCGTGGCCGGGGCCGACGATGTCGCGGAGGTAGGCGTTGTAGTCGAAGGTGTCGGAGTGCTCGGGCGTGTGGCACTCCATGCAGACCTCGATCGGCGCCTCGCGGCGGATCGCGTTGGCCTTGCCGCCGACCTCCGGCTCCTCGACGTGGCGGCTGCCGGGGCCGTGGCACTGCTCGCACTGGACCGCCTGGAGGTGGGCGTTCTCGACGACCTCGGAGCCGCCGGGCTTGCGGAAGCCGGTGACGTGGCAGCCGACGCAGCTCAGGTCGTACTGTTTGTTGTCGTCGTGGAGCGTCTTGAAGGCGCCGGCGTGTCGAGTGTCGCGCCAGAAAGTCATCGCCTCGTCGTGGCATGACTCGCACTCGTCCATGCCGACGTAGGACGCCTCGCCGGCGGCCGGCGCCGGCGGGACGACGCCCTCGAAGCGCGCCCGGTTCTGCTCGGCGACCCAGGCGTCGTAGGCCCGCAGCGCCTCGGCGGCCGCGTCGTCGCTCGGCAGCTTGCAGGTCACCTTCACCTGATCGAAGGTCGCGCTGACCGGCGCCGACGCCTCGCCGTCGCCGTCGAGCGCCAGCTTGAGCGCGTCGCGCTCGCCCTCGAGGTTGCGGATGAAGGTCGGATCGGCCGCCGGGTCCTCGCGGAACTTGGTCAGCCGGGCCTCGACCCGGGCGAGCTCGCTCTCGCGGGCCGCTCGCGTCGGCACCGCGGTCCACGACGCGGCCCGCGGGATCCCGTTCGCGTGGGTCTTGCGATCGATCGAGAGGCGGAGGTGGGAGATCGTCTGGGCCTGCTCGCCGGGCTCGAGGATCCAGGTCTCACCGACCTTGGCGGCCGGCGAGCCGACCCGGGCGCGCTCGCCCTTCTCGACCTGGCCGACGACCGCGACGTCGATCCCGGCGACCGCGCCGACCAGCGCCTCGACCTGCGGGCGGCGGGCGATCATCTGGACGACCACGAGATCGGCGCCGGCCGCCCGAGCGGCCGCGATCTCGCGGGTGAGCGCCTCCTCGGGCGCCTGCAGCCCGGGGATCGCGTCGGCGCCGGGGAGCGTCGGATCGACGATCGTCGTCACCGCGATCTTGCCGCCGGCGACGCTGACGAGGCGATAGGGGGCGGTGCCGAGGGGCGCGTGATCGGCGACGTTGGCGAGGGTGCGGGGGAGGGGGAAGCGGCGGAGGGCCTCGGCCTTGTCGGGCGCCGTGAGGTCGGTCGGGCCGATCCCGGAGACGAGGTGATCTCCCACGGCCGCGAAGCGCTTTTGCAGGAGCCCCGCGCGCTCCCCGGCCTGGGCCCACTCGGCCTCATCCGTGGGCGCCTCGGGCCCCGTCGGGTCCGGGAAGAGGAAGGAGCCGGGCTCGATGACCAGGCGATCCTGGGCCCGTGAGCGCTGATCGATGTAGCCGAAGGCGTAGTTGAGGCCGCCCAGGGGCTCGGTCGTGCAGCCGCAGGGGGCGATCGTCCCGAGCACCCGGCCGAAGGCGAAGATGTCGACGACGGCGCGCTCGGCGGCTGGTTCCTGGGGGCTGGGGGGGCCGCCGGAGGGGGGATCCCACCGCCCGCAGGCGCCGCCGAGTGTGAGGAGGGTCGCGGCGGCGACCGCCGCCAGCCGCGTCTTCATGTCGTTCGTGCGCGCGCGCATGGGGTAGTGTCCTGGACGAGGCTTCGGGCCGGCGCCTCCATGCCGCCGGTCCGGAGGCGAGGATGCACCGCCTTCGGCGATGCGTCGAGCCCTCGCCGGCTTGACCCCGCCGATTCGCGCGGTTAGCCTCTCGCCCCCCTCGGCGTGCGCCTCGGCTGCGCCGGTGGATCTCCAACGTACCCCGAAGACCCGAAGACCGAGATAGAGATCATGGCCGTCAGGATCAGGCTCGCCCGCATGGGCTCGAAGAAGAAACCCTACTACCGGATCGTCGCCGCTGACGCCCGTAGCCCCCGTGATGGCCGCTACCTCGACCGGATCGGCACCTACGACCCGATGGCCGAGGCGGTCGTGATCAACGACGCGCGCCTCCACTACTGGGAGGGCGTCGGGGCGCAGCCGACGATCACCGTCGCGCGCCTGATCCGCAAGCACAAGCGGGCAGCGGCCTAAGAGGCCGCGCGCCTGGCCGGCGAAGCCGGCGAGGTCCGGCGGCTTTTGCCGAGCCGCCCCGGGTGTGAAATGCTCTAGACGGGTCTGCCCACGCTCCCCGCTCCCGCTCCTCTCCCGCTCGCTCCTGCCCGGAGGCCCCCGATGCGCTCCACCCCCGCTGCCAACATTTCCCTGAAAGAGCTCGTCGAGTTCCTCGCCCGCGCGCTCGTCGACAAGCCCGACGAGGTGCAGGTGACCGAGATCGCCGGCGAGCAGACCGTGGTCCTGGAGCTCAAGGTCGCGCGCGACGATCTCGGCAAGGTGATCGGCAAGCAGGGACGGACGGTCAAGGCGATGCGGGCGATCCTCAGCGCCGCCTCGGCCAAGCTCCGCAAGCGCGCCGAGCTCGAGATCCTCGAGTAGCCCGATCATGTCCAGCGGATCGACGCTGGCGGTCGCTGAGATCACCTCGGCCCACGGGATCCGTGGCGCCGTCCGGGCGAAGCTCTTCGACCCCGATTCGACCAGCCTGGTCGTCGGCCTCAAGGTGCGCCTCGGTGAGGGCGGCCGCGAGGTGACGATCGACGAGGTCTCGCCGGTGCCGGGGCGCGAGCTCGTGCGCCTCCACCTCCACGGCGTGACGACGCGCGACGAGGCCGAGGCGCTCCGCGGCGTCGAGATCCACGTCGACCGCGATCTCCTGCCGCCGCTCGCCGACGACGAGTACTACCTCGCGGACGCGATCGGCCTCCCGGTCGAGCGCGTCGGCGCCGACGGCGACCCCGAGCACCTCGGGACGATCGTCGGTCTCACCAGCAACGGCATCCAGGACCTCTTCGAAGTCGAGTGGCGCGAGCCCGGCGGGCGCCGCCACGAGTGGTTGCTGCCCGTGCTCCCAAACTTCATCGACGAGGTCGACGAGAAGCGAGTGCTCGTGAGCCTGCCGATCGGCCTCCTGCCGGCGGCCCTGGAGCCTGAGGACACGGAGTGAGCGCTCCGCCCCTCACGTTCGAGGTCTTCACCCTCTTCCCGCAGGCGATCCAGGCGTTCCTCGCCAGCGGCCTCGTCGGCAAGGCGCTCGCGGGTGGGCTGGTCGCGGTCCACTGCACCGACTTCCGCGACTTCACCCACGATCGTCACCGCACCGTCGACGACACGCCCTACGGCGGCGGCGCGGGGATGGTGATGAAGATCGAGCCGGTGGTCGCGGCCCTCGAGTCGGTCGAGCGGGCCCGCGGGCCGATGCACCGGATCCTCGTCACGCCCTCGGCCCCGCGCTTCGATCAGCGGGTCGCCGAGCGCCTCGCCGAGCTCCCGCGGATCGCCGTCCTCTGCGGCCGCTACGAGGGGATCGACGATCGGGTGCGCGAGGGCCACGTCGACGAGTGCCTCTCGCTCGGCGACTTCATCCTCAACGGCGGCGAGATCGCGGCCCTGGCGATCATCGAGGCGGTGAGCCGGCTCCGCGAGGGCGTGATCGGCAACCCCGAGTCCGCGGCCCTCGAGAGCTTCGCCCGGGCCGCGGAGGGCACCTGGCTCGAGCACCCGCACTACACCCGACCGGTCGAGTTTCGCGGCGCGCGGGTGCCCGAGGTGCTCCTCGGCGGCGATCATCAGGCGATCGCCCGCTGGCGGGCCGAGGCCGCCTGTCGCCGGACCTGGGCGCTGCGGCCGGATCTCCGTGCGCCGCAGCCGGAGCCCCGGCGGCCCCTCGGTCTGGTGATCGAGGTGAGCCCGGAGATCGCTCGCGATCCGACGACAGGAGATCTCCTCCACTGGCTCGTAAACCTTGGTCTGCCGATCTTCGTGATCGGCGCCCGGCTCACCGAGCCCGCCGGGATCGTCTCCGTCCGCGACCTCCGGGAGCTCCGCCGTCGCCTCCGGCGGGAGCACGGACGCTCGCCGCAGCTCGTCGCCCTCGGCGCCGGGGCGGAGGAGATCTCTGGCGTCGGCCTCCTCTTCGATCTCCTGGCGATCCGCGGCGACGACGAGGCGTCGCTCGCCCCCCTCCTCCTCGGGGTGTCCCTGGTCGGCGATCGCAGCCGGCTCCACGAGGGCGCCGATGCGTTGTTTGCGCCGTTGCCCTCCTCACCGCCTCAGAACGGATTAGAGCTTGCGCCGGGCGCGAGGATGATCGAATCTTCGCAGCCCCAGCCGGCCGCGGGCCCTCGCGAGCTCGTCGCCGCCGCGCTGCACCGGCTCTGTCCCGCGTCCGCGTGACCGGACATGGCCCCGACTTTCCAGAGAATCGTCATGAGCCACCATCACCCGATCATCGCCGCCATCGAGAGCTCCTACGACCGCAAGGACATCCCCGAGTTCCGCCCGGGCGACACGATCCGCGTCCACGCCCGGATCTCCGAGGGCGGTAAGGAGCGTATCCAGGTCTTCCAGGGGGTGTGCATCCGTCGCCGGAAGAACGGCGCTCGCTCGACCTTCACGGTCCGCAAGATCTCCCACGGGATCGGCGTCGAGCGCGTCTGGCCGATCAACAGCCCCCGCGTCACCCAGATCGAGCTCGTCAGCCGCGGTCGGGTCCGCCGCGCGAAGCTCTACTACCTGCGCGCCCTCAGCGGCAACGCCGCGCGTATCCGGGCGAAGATCGGCGACTACGCGTCGAACCTCGCCGACAACGGCTCGAACGAGTAGCCTGCGATGTCATCGCAGTCCACGCGAGCGCGTGGGCTCGCCGCTGAAGAGGAGGCCGCGCGATTCCTTGAGTCGCGCGGCCTCGTCGTTGTCGAGCGCAACGTGACGATCGGCGGGGCGGAGATCGACCTGATCGCCACCCTCGAGCCCAGCACACCCAGCGAGCCCGAGACCGTGGTCTTCGTCGAGGTCCGCAGCCGCGACGACGTCCGGGCGGGGACCCCGATCGAGACGATCGATCGCCGGAAGCGATCTCGGCTCCGACGGGCCGCCGCGGCCTGGCTGGTCGCCCGCGGGCTCTGGGAGCGGGTCGCCGTCCGCTTCGACGCGATCGGCATCGTCACCGACGAAGAAGCCCCGAGGATCGAATGGATCCCCGGGGCCTTCGATGGCGACGAGCGCTAGGTGGCTAGGCGCCGGTGCCCATCGTCGTCGGCGCCATCTCCTCGGTGTCGCACATGATCTTGCCCTCGGCGCAGTCGTTGGCGAGGGCCTCGACCGAGGCCTCCGAGAGGTCGTCCTCGCAGACACAGAGCTTCTCGCAGCAGAACTCGCCGAGCTGCTGGATGATGACGCACTTGAAGTCACCGGCGCAGGAGGTGTCCTTGGCGCGGACCTTCTCGGTCGGGCCGCCGTCAGCGCAGTCAGCGTCGCTCTCGCAGCGGCGCGAGCACATCGAGCGCTCGAGGACGTACGTGAGCGAGAGCTCGCAGACCTTCTTGGAGCCCTTGTCGACGCAGGCGAAGCGGTTGAGGCCGTCGACGTCGTTGCACTCCGCGTCGGTCGTGCAGGGGGCCGCCGGGGCCTTCGACTCGTCGGCGTAGATGCAGAGGAGATCGTTGCAGCTGAGGGCCGGGAAGGTCACCAGCTTGCTCTCCGGAGCGGTCACCGTGCCGTGGTTGCACGGCGCACCGACGTCGCCCTGCGGGCAGGCGGCGAGGAGCGGGACCAGGAGGACAGCGCCAAGGAGCTTGGCGGCGCTGCGGAGGGAAACGGGCATGCGAATCGCTGGCATGTAGGTCTCGCCTGGGGGGTAGTGAAGGGCTGGAGAGCTCGGGACCCGTGGAGTCAACGCCGTGGAGCCGCCGTGGAGGCGAGCCGTGGCGTCGATGGACGTACCGAGCCGCATCGTACACTGCCAAGCCCTAGGGTCAAGGGTCGATCCATGTCGACACGGGGGGGAGATCGGCCCGAATTCGACCATGCGACGAGGACCCTGCCGGAGGGCTGGGGCCCCCGAGAGATCGGCTCTGGGGCGCTCAATTTGGTCGCTACGGGCACCTGTAATTAAAGTCACGGCTTCGGCGCGGAGGGTCTCAACGGGAACGCGCTTCTATCAGATCGGATCTCCTCGGCCGACGTTGAGACCCGGCCGGACAAGGCGAGATCGCGGGATCGAGCATCCGTCAGGTATGTGTGGAACGAAGCGAGGGGCGCCGGTCGGGCGCGGGGGCTTGCGCGAGATCTCGCGCCTGGGCGTGGACCGCCGCAAGTGGCCGCGAAGCGGCGCCGAGGGCCCTTGCGGGCGCGTGAAGTCGGCTGGTAATGTCCATGGCCTCTATGAAGCCGATGCGCCAGACCGGGACACTCCACCGTCGGGCGCGGGTTTGCCGAAGGCCACGGTGGCAAGAGCACAGCGCATGAACCGCAAGGATGCCCTTGGGCCCACGATGACCCTCTCCGTCGAGGACGCAGCGACAGCATGAAACCGCTCAGACTCTCGTCTCTCCTTCCCCTCTCTCTGTGCGCGGCGGTCTCCCTCTACGCCGCCACATCCGCCGCCGCTCCGCCGCCTCCGCCCTCGGGCGGGCCGCCGCCGCCGGCTGGTGCTCCGCCGCCGCCGTCGGGTGGCGCGGTGCCGCCGCCGACCACGGGTGTCCCGGGCGGCGGGCCTGCGCCGAGCGCCGAGGCCACCGGCGTCCTCAAGGAGGCAGAGGACCAGTACAAGGCCGAGAAGTACAAGGAGGCCGCGAACACGTTCCACGCGGTCGCCTCCGGCAAGACCCCCGGCGACGTCGCCCGCGGTCAGTTCTGGCTCGGCAAGTCGCTCTACAAGCTCGAGTTCTACGCGGCCTCGCTCGCGGTCTTCAACGACATCGTCAAGGCCGGCCCGAGCCACCCGTACCACAAGCTGACGCTCCCGTGGCTCGCGTCGCTCTCGCGCGAGCTGCCCGAAGGTGCAGGCGTTCTCGAGAAGGTCGGCACCTACAAGCCGGCTGACCTCGAGGACAGCGCCTTCGACGAGGTCCGCGACGAGCTCTACTACCTCCTCGGCCGCTTCTTCTACCAGAAGGGCGACCTGGCCCAGGCGATCTCCCTCCTCGGCCACGTCCCCGACAACAGCGACTACTACATCCCGGCCCAGTTCTTCCTCGGGGTCGCCGAGACCCGCGAGTACCACGGCAAGGAGGCGGTCGACGCCTTCAAGAACGTCCTCCGCAAGAACATCCAGCTCAAGGAGGCGGCCGAGAAGGACAAGAAGAAGAAGAAGAAGGAGGCCAAGGCCCGCGTCAAGGCCGAGAAGAAGCGGAACAAGGCGGCCAAGAAGAGCGGCAAGGCGATCGTCGAGACGGTCTCCTACGAGGAGGAGATGGATCGCTTCGAGGAGCGCGCCAACCTCTCGCTCGGCTACATCTTCTACCAGGTCGGCAAGTTCGAGACGGCGATCAAGTACTTCGACAAGGTCCCGCTCGAGTCGCCCTACTGGCTCGACTCGATCCTCGCCTCCGCGTGGTCGGAGTTCCGCCTCGTCGAGGCTGAGCCGGAGCAGGCCAACCTCCACTACCAGCGTACGCTCGGGTACATCCACACCCTGAACGCGCCCTTCTTCTACGACTACCTCTACCCGGAGTCGGTCATCCTCAAGGCGGTGACCTACTACTTCAACTGCCGCTACGGTCCGGCGAAGCGCGCGGTCGAGGAGTTCAACCGCCGCTACCCGAAGACCCGCAACGACCTCAAGGAGCTCCTGGCCAAGGCGCCCGAGGACTTCGCGCTCTACGATCTGAGCGTCAAGATCCGCAACGGCGACTCGGGCCTCGACCCCTTCGTCGAGGAGGTCGCCCAGAAGACGCTGCAGGACAAGACGATCGAGAAGACCTACGCCTACGTCGCCGAGCTCGAGCGTGAGCAGGAGGTCTTCGAGTCGATGGCGAACGACTTCAAGTCGAGCGACCTCGGCGATCGGATCAGCGAGGACATCGACACCGCGCTCTCGCAGGCGAAGGAGACGACCGGCGCGCTCGCCCGTCAGCGTCTCACCGCCCAGATCAACGAGATCAACGCGCTCGAGCGCGAGGCCATCAAGATCGAGTACGAGATCCTCAACCGGATCAAGGCCGGCGGTGAGGGGACGCCCACCGAGCGCCGGCCCGACAAGCCGAAGATCGACTCCGAGCACGAGATCTACAACTACAACGGCGAGTACTGGAAGGACGAGCTCGGGTACTACAACTACAAGGTCACCAGCCTCTGCAAGGAGGAGTGATCACTGCCACCGCAGGGGGCCAGCGCGCGGCCCCCTGCGTGTGCGTTGAGCCAGCCATCAGGCGGCCGCAAGAGAGGTAAAGGGTCCATGAACACGTCGCAGAGCAAGCTGAAGTTTCGTCCGGGAATCTTGACGAGCGTCGCCCTTGTGGCCTCGCTCCTCGCAGGCGCCAGCGAGGCGCGGGCTGAGGAGGCCAAGGGAGACGACAAGAGCAACGTCCGCTACGACCGCAAGTCGAGCAAGGTCCGGACCAAGGAGACGCTCGACACCAAGTTCAAGGAGGAGCAGGAGAAGCAGAAGAAGGAGGAGGGCCGCAAGGTCCAGATGATCGCCGGCACCGAGTTCGCCAAGAAGCGCGAGGCGGTCGCCCAGGAGATCGCGGATCAGCAGATCGATCAGCTGACCCGCCTCCTCAAGGCGACGGACCCGACGGACCCCGAGTACGCCGATCTCCTCTTCCGCCTCTCGGACCACTTCCTGGAGAAGAAGGCCTACTTCGAGCTCCAGAGCGGCGCCCTCTACGAGGAGATCTTCGTCGCCGAGGGGAAGGGGCAGAAGGACAAGGCCAAGCAGCTCAAGGCGAAGCAGGCCGCCTTCGAAAAGAAGTCGAAGGAGGCGAGCGAGCAGGCGGTCCGGCTCTACAAGGCGCTGGTCACCTCGCCGGCGCTCTCGAAGTACAAGCGCATCGACGAGGCGCTCTACTTCTACGCCTTCGAGCTCGGTCAGCTCGGCCGTGAGGCCGAGATGAAGGACGCCTACGTCAAGCTGATTCAGGACTACCCGAACAGCCAGTACATCCCGAACGCGTACCTCTCGTTCGCGGACTACTACTTCGGCAAGAACCAGATCGGCGACGCGCTCCGCCTCTACGAGAAGGTCATCACCTTCAAGGACAGCCCGGTCTACGCCTACGCCCTCTACAAGATGGCGTGGTGCCACCTCAACCCGGTCGGCACCGCGGACCCGCGCTACGACCTGAGCCTCCAGTACTTCGTCAACACGGTGAAGGCGACCCTCGAGGGGCGCGCCGGCTCCGAGGGGAACGCGAAGCAGCTCCGCCGCGACGCCCGCCGCGACCTCGTCCAGGCCTACGCGCAGGTCGGCAAGCCGTCCAAGGCGTGGGAGTTCTTCCAGCAGATCGGCGACGGTCCCAAGAAGGACGAGGACATGTCGCGCAAGATGATGGAGCTCCTCGCCGTCCGCTACTTCGGCGGCGGCTTCTACACGGAGTCGACCTTCATCTACAAGAAGCTCCAGGAGACCTTCCCGGAGGACCCGCAGACCTGCGAGTGGCAGGGCCGCATCGTCATCAACGCGCTGGCGACCGACAACAAGGAGGTCCAGTGGCAGGAGACCGCGGCGCTCGGCGAGCACTGGGAGAAGTTCCGCGACGGCAAGTTCAAGAAGGCGGTCAAGCGGAAGTGCCGTGACGAGACCCTCGACACCATGAAGCAGATGGCGACGGTCTGGCACGACGAGGCCGAGAAGACCAAGAGCGCCCCGACCTACGAGCTCGCCGAGAAGGCCTACGAGGGCTTCCTCAAGACCTTCCCGAAGGACAAGGACGCCTACGAGATCCAGCTCTACTACGCCGAGCTCCTCTGGGCCCGCGCGAGCGCGCTGGTGGCTGAGAAGGCGACCAAGCCCGAGGGCCTCAAGAAGTTCCGCCTGGCCCACGAGCAGTTCGTCAAGGTCCTCGAGCTCGACCCGGCGGGCAAGTACACGCAGGACGCGGCCTACGCCCAGATGCTGGCGATGAAGAACGCCCTCGAGTACGACGAGACCGGCGGTCAGTCGAAGGCGTGCCAGACCAACTCCGAGGGCGTCTGCGTCTTCAAGGAGAAGGCCAAGAAGAAGAAGGTCGCCAAGTCCAAGGACGCGAAGGTAGACACCGCGACCGAGTATCCCGAGTCCGACTACACCGAGGACGAGAAGGCGATGCTCTCGGCGTACGAGATCTACCAGAAGTACGTCAAGCAGAAGGACGACAAGGAGCTGCCCAAGATCATGTATCACCGGGCGAAGCTCATGATGATCCACAACAAGTTCGCGGAGGCCAAGCCGCTGACTGAGGAGATCGTCACGAAGTTCGACGGCACCATCTACGCCGCGTGGTGCTCCGAGATGCTCCTCGACATCTTGACCATCAACTGGACCAAGGCGGACGCGACCCCGGAGGAGCAGCTCAAGTCCTCCGAGGACCTCGAGACCTGGTCCAAGAAGCTGATGGGCATGAAGGTCTACAAGCACGAGGAGGCCGACGAGCTCCGGACCGCGATCCCGCGGCTCCTCGCCGGCATCGGCTGGAAGAAGGGCATGGCCTACCTCGAGGCCGGTCGTCAGGGTGACCCCGAGGGCTACCGCAAGTGCGCGGAGCAGTTCATCGAGGTCTACAACGAGTACGGCGAGAACCACGACAAGGCCGACACGCTGATCTGGAACGCCGCGCAGTGCTACGAGGCGGCCTACCTCCTCGGTCAGGCGGTCCGCTTCCGCAAGATCCTCCTCGAGAAGTACCCGAGCAGCGGTCACGCGAAGGCGACGCTGCAGTACCTCGGCGGCAACTACCAGGCGATCGCGATGTACGAGCGCGCCGCCGAGCGCTACGAGGAGTACGCGGAGAAGTACATCAAGGAGAGCGACGCGCCGAACGCCCTCCAGAACGCGTACCTCTACCGCCTCGGCCTCGGTCAGACCGACAAGGCCGACACCAACCTGAGGAAGTACGAGAACCTCTACAAGAAGAGCAACCCGCAGAAGGCGGCGACGATCTTCTGGTCCCGTCAGGACATCCTCAAGACCGACGACGAGAAGCTCAAGCACGCGCAGGAGTACCTCAAGGTCTACGCCCGCAACGGCGGCGCCGATCGTCAGATCGTCGCCGAGGCGCTGATCGGCCAGATCCTCTGGCGTCAGTCCTGCGACAAGGGCCTCCTCTACGACTCCTGCCTCTCGATCAAGCGCAAGACCGCGGTCGCCGGCGAGAAGTCGCGTCAGCGCGCCGCCGAGCTCAAGCGCAAGGCGAAGCAGGCGAACAAGAAGAAGGAGGAGGGCTCGGGCAAGAAGAAGGTCGAGATCCCGAAGTACTGCGGTAGCGCGACCTCGGGCATCATCACCGTCTTCCCGCGCAACAAGAAGAAGGCCGATGAGGGCCAGAAGCACTTCACCACGGTCCTCAAGCTCGCCAAGGCCTCGAAGGTCTCGATCCCCGACGACGATCGTCGGCGGGCCGAGGACTTCAAGAACGCGGTCGCCATGGCGATGGTGTACCAGGCGGACAAGGACTACGAGGAGTACCTGACCCTCGAGATGCCCGGCGGCCTCAACTTCAACGTCGAGGAGTGGAAGAAGGACGCCGGTCTCCCGAAGTGGGAGAAGGAGTACAAGGAGCAGGTCAAGAAGCGCGACGAGTCGGTCAAGAAGCTGACCGAGTGGAAGACCAAGAAGGAGGGTCTCGGCGCCAAGCTCGTGGCGGCCTACGGAGAGGTCGGCGAGATGAAGCAGAGCCCCTACTGGATCCTCGCCGCGGCCGCGCGCTCGGCGATGGTCTCCCAGAACTTCGCCGACCAGCTCTACCGCGCCGAGGTCCCGAGCGAGTTCAAGACCGAGGAGGAGTACTTCGCCTACTGCGACGCGCTCGGCGACATGGCCGGGCCGATCCAGGAGGCGGCGGTCGGCCTCTTCACCTTCTGCCTCGATCGGTCGACGCAGTACCAGTTCTTCAACGACTTCTCGCGCCTCTGCGAGGACGAGCTCCAGCAGCGCGACCCCGACAAGTACCCGTCGACCAACGAGATCTTCGGCACCTCGATCTACACCGACAGCCGGCCGGACGTCGTCGACGTCCAGCTCGACGTTGAAGGTGAGAAGCGCAAGGTGAACCTCGGTGGCAAGAAGGAAGCCAAGAAGGACGAAGAGAAGAAGGAAGAAGAAGGGGCGGCGGAGTCCGGCATCTAGGGCGAGCCTTTGCCACGAAGGGAGAAGAGAACATGCGCAACTTCAGCAAGCTCCTCACCATCGGTCTCCTGGCTGTCGGTCTGACCGCCTGCAAGGGCGACAAGGGAACCACGACGCCGGGCGAGGAAGGCCCGTCGGTGACCGGCCCCAAGGGCGCCGCCGCCGATCCGACCAAGGCGACGGCCGAGGCGAAGGCCGACTTCGAGAAGGCGGTCGCCAAGTACAAGTCGGCCAAGGCCGACGGCAAGCTCAGCGACGCCGAGTGCGATTCGACGGCCGGCGAGTTCACCAAGGTCTACAAGACCCACGGTGTCCAGATGGCGCTCGCGTACTTCAACGCCGGCGCGGTCTGGGACGAGTGCGGCAAGCCCGACAAGGCCGAGCCGATCTACGCCGAGATCGTCTCCAAGGCGCCGAAGTTCGACCTCGCCTACAACAACCTCGGGGTCATCTACTGGAAGAAGGGCCAGGTCGACAAGGCGCTCGACTACTTCAAGAAGGGCGTCGAGGCCAACAAGCTCCAGGCCCGCGCTGCCCGCAACAACGTCGCCGGGATCTCGCGCAACAAGTACATCAAGACCCTCGACGTCAACCTCTTCAACGAGGCTGAGAAGTCGATCCAGGGTGTGCTCGCGCTCGACTCCGGCAACCAGTCGGCCTACGAGAACCTCGCCCGCCTCTACTATGACCGCGGGATCCGCAAGGACCAGTCGTACCTGGTCCTCGCGAACCTCGTGATCACGCAGGCGCAGCGGGTGCTCAAGGAGAGCAGCCAGGAGAGCGCTGCCATCTACAACCTCTCCGGCCTCCTCCTGATGCAGCGCGACAACCAGGTCGACGCCCTCAAGGCCTTCAAGGAGGCGGTGCGGGTCGAGCCGAACCACGTCCAGGCGAACCTCAACATCGCCTTCATCTCGATCCGCTTCCGCGACTACACGCAGGCGGAGAAGAGCCTCGAGATCGCCCTCCGCGATCCGGGGCAGAAGAAGAACATCGAGGCGTGGCTCGCCCTCGGGGTCGCTCAGCGCGGGCTCAAGAAGTTCAAGGACGCGGACAAGTCCTACAACGAGGCGGCCAAGATCGACTCGAAGGATCCGCGCCCGTGGTACAACCTCGGGATCCTGAACCAGGAGCACCTCTCGACCGTCGACGGCATCGACGAGGAGGGGACCAAGAAGGTCTTCAACGTCGCCAAGGGGCACTACAACAAGTTCCTGCAGCTCGCCGGCTCGAACGCCGACTACAAGCAGCGGGTGCTCGACGTGCAGGACCGCCTGGCGACGATCGAGGAGACCTTCGAGAACTTCAAGATCATGGCCGAGCTCCAGAAGAAGGCAGCGGAGCTCGCCAAGATCGAGAAGGAGCAGCAGGAGGCCGAGCGCAAGCGCCTCCTCGAGCTCGAGCAGCAGGCGATGGAGGCCGAGAACGCGGCCAACAGCGCGCCGCCCGCTGGCGACGCGGCTGCTGCGGCTCCCGCCGAGAAGAAGTAGCGGGTCTAGCGACCTACCAAGGAGGACGGGCGACCCTGCGGTCGCCCGTCCCTTTTTTGTGCTCGTCGGCCGGGGCCATCATCCGCCGCGTGGGTCCGCGGGGGAGGGACGAGCGAGGGAGATCGCTCGCCGAAGTGACGGGGGCGCGCCGGAAGGCGCTGCGGCGGCCAAATCGCCGTGATGAGCCGGTTTACAAGCCCCTTTGCCGACGATAGGATGCTCTCTGCCGTACCCTGCGACAGTCAGGGACAGGGGAGAACTGCGATGCGTATCGGAATCGCCACTGCCATTTCGCTCTTTCTGCTCTCCACCAGCGCCATGGCCGCGCCGGGCAACGATCAAGACGCCGACTCGGCGGCGATGAAGGGGAACGCCGGGGGCACCACGGTCTACGACTTCGAAGACGACAACGTCGACGGTGAGCTCCTCTCGCCGGAGGGCGCCAACATCTCGTCGCGCGGGCGGACGAAGCACGCGAGCCTGATCACCATCCGGCCGCACTTCATCCCCGAGCTGATCAAGATGGCGAACGACGTCTAGCCGCCGGGATCAAGGACCAAGAGCACCACGCCCAGTGAGTCGTCTCACGAAGAGATTTTCCCGACCCTGACGAAACTCGGGAACCCGCGCTCAAAACGGCTGTCTGTCCCCGCGTAACGCTGGACGAGGACCCACGAATGTCCACCAAGACCCTCGCAATCAAGATCTTCTACGGCGACCAGCTCGTCGACTCCAAGACCCTCGATCAAGACGTCATCAAGATCGGCAAGCTCAAGAGCAGCCACCTCTGCCTCGACGACGAGGCGGTCGCCCGTATGCACGCGGTGATCGAGGTGTCGGGCGATGAGGTGCGGATCATCGACCTCGGCTCGTCGACCGGGACCGTCCTCAACGGCCAGCGGATCGACAAGAACGCCCCGCTCGGCGACGGCGACGTCCTCGAGTTCGGACCCTACCGCGTCGAGATCGGCTTCGTCGCCGAGGCGCCGGTGATGGCCGAGGCGCCGGCGGCGCGCGGCCGCTGTCGCCGCGCCGATGATGGCCGCCGCCGCGGCTGCGCCTGATGATGGCCGCCGCGCCCGCGCCGATGCCGATGCGCCCGCCGATCCAGATCGACGCGAGCGAGTACGAGGTCCAAAACGGCACCCGCGTCGCCGAGGTCGTGGCGATGTACGGGACCACCGTCCTCGACGTCCAGCACGTCGGTCAGATCAAGAACCGGCGCTCGCAGGCGCCGCTCTGGCTGGCGATCGGCGGGGCGATGATGCTCGGCGGCATCGGCCTCTTCGGCTTCGAGGTCTCGCAGGACTGGGACGGCTACCAGAAGAAGGTCGCCGAGGCCCAGCAGACCGGCGGGATCATGCCGCAGAAGCCGGGCACCGGCCTCGGCAGGATCGGCGTGGCGCTCGCGCTCCTCGGCCTCATCCCCTTCGGCGTCGGCATGGCGCGGATGAGCGACTACGCCCCGCGGGACTACACGATCGGCGAGGGACACGAGGTCTCCTTCCACGTCCCGCCCGCGGGTCTGCCGACCCCGGCCGGCTTCCCGCTGGTCCGCGGCTCCGACCACGACTTCGCCCTCAACTTCACCCAGGGGATGAACGGCGAGGTCACGCTCGACGGCCAGACCGTCCCGCTCGCCCAGCTCGTGAGCTCGGGTCGCGCGGCGGCTGCCGGCTCGCACTACACCTTCCCGCTGCCGCCCGGAGCGAGCTGCCGGGTCGCGTACCAGGACGTCACCTTCTACGTGAACTCGGTCGCGCCGGGCGCGGTGCTGGCGGGCGGCTCGGAGACCGACAAGCCCTTCTGGTTCTACAACGCGGGCTCGCTCGCGGTGATCGGCTCGATGATCTTCCTCTCGCAGATGATCCCGGCCGAGGCGCAGGACCTCAGCATGGACGAGCTGATGGAGGAGAACCGCTTCGTCGGCTACCTCAACCAGCCGGACAAGCCCCCTGAGGAGGAGGAGCCGCCGCCGGAGGATCAGGAGACGGACGGACGACGAGGCCGGCGGCACCGGTCAGCGCCACAAGGGCGAGGAGGGCAAGATGGGCAAGCCCACCTCCAAGTCGAAGTCCGGCCTCTATGCGATGAAGGGCCCCAAGGACGCGATCCCGCAGATGGCCCGAAACTTCGACCCGGAGATGGCGGCCCGCCAGGCCGGTATCCTCGGGGTGATGAGCCAGCAGAGCGGCCACTTCCTCGCCTCGCCCTACGGCGGCGCGTTCGCGGTCGGCAACGACGACTCGGACGTGTGGGGCGGTCTGACGGGCACCGAGGTCGGTGAGGCCTTCGGCGTCGGCGGCCTCGGCCTGGTCGGCACCGGCCGCGGCGGTGGTGGTACCGGTGAGGGCACCATCGGCCTCGGCAACACCGGCCTCATCGGCAAGGGCGGCGGCGGCGGTACGGGCTCGGGCTACGGCCGTGGCTCGGGCGCAGGCTTCGGCGGCCGCGGCAGCCGGGTCCCGCAGGTCCGCCAGGCGAAGGCGCAGGTCCAGGGCGCGCTCGACAAGGACATCATCCGTCGTATCGTCCGCGCGCACATCAACGAGGTCCGCCACTGCTACAACCAGGGCCTCGCCAAGGACCCGAACCTGAAGGGCCGCGTGGCGGTGCAGTTCTCGATCGGCGGCGGCGGCAACGTCGTCTCGGCGGCGGTCGCCGACTCGTCGATCAAGGACGCTGGCGTCGGCAACTGCATCGCCCAGGCGGTGCGGCGCTGGAAGTTCCCGAAGCCGCAGGGCGGCGGGTCGGTCATCGTCACCTACCCCTTCGTCCTCGAGCCCGGCTGATCGGGAGCGGACGGGGGATCGCCTCCGGGAGAGGGCTCGGCTTCGGCCGGGCCCTCTCGCATTTTTGGGCCTCGGGATCTCGCGTCCGTGCTCCCTTTCGGCCCTCGTAGAGGGCCTCGAGCCGGCGGCTGGGGGAGATCCCGCCCCGGGACCGCGCGCTCTCGGGAGAGTGCCTCCGAAGAGCAGGTTGGCGGCTTGTCACCAGAAGAGGCGCCCGTTATCATGCCCCAGCTTCGCGCCTGGAAGGTCTCACATGCGTCGCACACTCCTTGTCGCCCTCTTCATCGCATCCGCGGCCATCACCACGCCCGCCTGCAAGCTGGCCAGCCGCAACCGAGTTCAATCGATCAAGCTGATGAACGAGGGGATCGAGTTCTCCAAGAAGAACAACAGCTCGGCCGCCGAGAAGGCGCTGCAGGACGCGATCAAGGCCGATCCGAGCCACGCCGCCGCCCACCACGCCCTCGGCGTCATCTACCGCAAGCAGGGCAAGTGGATCGACGCCGAGAAGGCGTTCCTGGGCGCGATCGAGAACATGAAGGACGAGCCCAACGGCAAGTACTGGTACGACCTCGGGGCCGTCCAGGCGGCTCAGGGCGAGGCCGACGGCGTGACTCGTGCCGAGCAGGAGACGAAGTTCACCGCGGCGATCAACTCCTTCCAGGAGGCGCTGAAGCTCAACCCGCGGCTCTACAAGGCCCACTTCCGGACCGGTCAGCTCTACGAGAAGCTCGACCAGCCGCAGAAGGCCGACGGCGAGTACCGCAAGACGATCGAGCTCAAGCCGACCTTCAGCCCGGCCTTCGTCGAGCTCGGCAACATGTACATCGACTACGGTCACGCGAACGTGGCGATGGTCATCCTCCAGACCGGCACGCAGGTGAACGAGACCGACGCGCGCATGTGGAACGGTCTCGGTCGCGCGTATCTCTCGCTGAACCAGCCCAAGGAGGCGATCGATGCCTTCACCAAGGCGAAGGCGATCGATCCGGACATGGTCGACGCCCTCTACGGCCTCGGGATGGCGTACGCGGATCTCCGCCAGCGCTCCGACGCGAAGGAGAACCTGCAGCTCTTCCTCTCGAAGGCCGGCGGCGACACCCCGGAGCACATTGTCAAGGCTGCGCGGGATACGATGGCGCGCATGGACGACGTCATCTAGCGCGCCCTCGGCCGAGCTGCAGCAGCTCGCGCAAGGTCGCACGCGCCGCGCCGGCATCCCGGCGTGGTGTTCAATTCGCAACGCGTCACGTCCCACCCGACGCCCCGCTCCGCCGGGCGTGGTGGGACGGTGCGCGTTGATGATGTCGCCAGGAGCGTGGTATATCCGCGGTCTCCGAGGGCGAGGGAATTCCCCAAGATTGCTCAACAAATAGGGTCCCCCGATGGAACTTTCGAAGCGCATCAAGACACGACTCAGCGAGGCCAAGGACTGGAGCAACGTGCTGGACCAACTCGAGTCCGAAGCCGGCGCTGCAGGCGACGGGGCGGCTCAGTCGCAGGCGTTCTTTGACCTCGGTCGCGTCTACGAGGGCGTGCTCCTCGATCGGGCGCGGGCGATGCAGTGCTTCCAGAAGGCCTTCAAGCTCGATCAGAAGAACCTCCTCGCGCTTCAGTACGCGCGCGAGATCTATCAGCGGATGGCCCACCTCGAGATGGTGACCCGTCTGATGGGTCTCGAGCTCCGGGCGAACCGTGATCCCGCCCGCGCCGGCGAGCTCAACTACTGCTACGGCACCGCCCTCCTCAACCTCCGCAAGATCGATCAGGCGCGGCCCTTCCTCGAGGTCGGGGCGAGCAGTCCGGGGGCGACGACGGACTTCCAGGAGCGCTTCCAGGAGACCCTCTACGACCGCGGGAACTGGCAGTTCGCCCTCCAGAACGTCACCAACCAGATCACCGCGCTCACCGGCGAGGCGGATCCGCTGGCGGCTGACGTTTCGAAGCGCGGCTCGCAGCTCTCGACGCTCTACATGAAGGCCGCGCGGATCCTCCAGCAGGAGGCGCCCGAGGATCCGCGGCTCCTGCCGCTCCTCTTCAAGGCGCTCGACGCGAGCCCGAACAACGACGAGGCGGGCTTCGTCGCCGAGACCCTGCTCGCGGCCGGCGGCCACCTCCAGCACATCCAGAAGCTTCAAGACCGGCGGGTGAGCCTGGTCGATGACGTGGCCGAGAAGGTCCGTCTCTTCCGGAACTTCGCCGCGGTCTGGCAGGTCCGGCTCAACAACGTCGACATGGCGGGCTACTTCTACCGCCAGGCGCTCGAGTACGCGTACGCCGTCGGCGGTGAGGTCCTCCGCGACGACCGCGGCTACCCGTGGCACGTCGGCGCCTTCTACATCTTGAAGCAGGGCGCGGAGTCCCGGCAGGCCCCCGAGGGGCTGGTCGAGCTCGGGATGCGCGGCCTCTCGGTGATCTCCGAGCCGCAGGACGCGGCGATGATCGCGATCGCGGCCGCGGAGCTCGCGTGGCGCCTCGGCAACGACGTCGACACCGCCCGCCACCTCTTCAGCCAGGCGGCCGAGCACGCCGGCACCGCGCTCGCGCTCCAGGAGTTCGTCCAGGCCCACGGCCCGATCTCGACCGGTCCCTCGCCGGCGCAGCGTGAGGCCGAGGAGAAGGCGCGGCGCGAGGCTGAGGAGAAGGCGCGTCGCGAGGCTGAGGCCGCAGCGGCGGCGCAGCGTGAGGCCGAGGCGGCGGCGCGTCGCGAGGCCGAGGCCGCAGCGGCGGCGCAGCGTGAGGCCGAGGCGGCGGCGCGGCGTGAGGCCGGAGGCGGCCGCGGCGGCGAAGCGTGAGGCCGATGCGGCGGCGCGGCGTGAGGCCGAGGCAGCGGCGCGGCGTGAGGCCGAGGCAGCGGCGGCGGCGCAGCGCGAGGCCGATGCAGCGGCGCAGCGTGAGGCGGCCGCGGCGGCGCAGCGTGAGGCCGAGGCCGCGGCGGCTTCAGCCGCGGCTGAGGAGCCGGTCGAAGAGGCCGCGCCCGAGCCCGTCGCCGAGGAGCCGGCGGCGGTCGAGGAGCCGGCGGAGGAGCCGGCGGCGGTCGAAGAGGCCGCGCCCGAGCCGGCGGCTGCCGCCGAGGAGGCCCAGCCGGCAGCGGCTGGTGAGCCGGGGGAGGAGACCTACACGGAGGATGAGCTCGCGCTCATCCGCGGCGCGCAGGAGGCCGAGGCCCAGGGCGGCTCGCGGGCGATCGACGCGTGGCGTGATGTGGTCCATCGCCTCGGCGACAAGCGCTACCCCAAGCAGCGCCTCAAGGAGCTCTACGTCGAGGCCGGCAAGTGGAGCAACGTCGCCGACCTGCTCAAGGACGACATCAAGACCCTCGACGACGCCGACCCGCGCAAGCGCGACGCGTACTGGGAGCTGGTCCGCGTCTACGACGAGAACCTGCGGCAGCCGGGCCTGGTCGTCACGACCCTCTCGTCCCTCGAGAAGCTCCTCGAGGATCTCGGTGACAACCGGGCGCTCCTCCAGGTGGTCGAGGTCCAGCAGGGCCACTTCGAGAAGATGAAGCGGTGGCCGGATCTGATCAGCCGGATCCGTCGGCGGGCTGAGCTCACCGAGGATCCCGTCGCCCAGGCCGCGCTCCACCTCGAGGCGGGCAACCTCTTCCTCGACAAGTTCAACAACCAGGCCGAGGCGATCAAGAGCTTCGAGGCGGTCCTCGAGACCGACGACAACAACGCCGACGCGATCGGCAAGCTCAAGGAGCTCTACGCCCGTCGCCGTGACTGGGAGAAGATGGTCGGCGTCCAGCAGAAGGAGCTGGCGCTGATCGCCGATCTCGAGGAGCGCAAGGCGCAGCTCCTCGACATCGCCCGCACCGCGGTCACCAAGATCAAGAAGAACAGCCTCTCGATCGAGCTCTGGAACCAGGTGCTCGAGATGGAGCCGGCGAACTACGAGGCGCTCGAGCAGCTCGAGAGCCTCCTCGAGCGCGAGAAGGAGTGGGAGGCCCTCGCTGGCGTCCTCAACACGCTGACCGACGTCGAGCCCGACGGGAACAAGCGGGTCCAGCACCTCATCAAGCTCGGTCAGCTCTACGCCGACAAGGTCAACGACAACCAGGCGGCGATCCGCGCCTGGGAGGCGCTCTACGAGATCGACCCCGAGAACCGCCGGGCCCAGGACGCCCTCAAGAAGCTCTACCTCGCGGAGGGGGCGCTCGACAGCCTCGAGGCCTTCTACGCCAAGCAGGACAAGTGGGGCGAGTTCGTCCGGGTCCTCGAGCGCGAGGCCGACTCGGCCGAGGGCGAGGCGCGGACCAACCTCCTGGTCAAGATCGCCGACCTCTACCGCGATCGCTTGGAGAAGCCCGATCGCGCGACCCGGGCCCTGGAGAAGGCGCTCGAGCACGACGAGAACAGCCTGCCGGCGGCTGAGCGGCTCATCGACCTCTATGAGGCCGCGGCCGACGAGCGGACGATCGCCAAGCCGCTCGAGGTGAAGCTCGCCCACACCGAGGACCCGCACGCTCGCCAGGTCCTCCTCCGCCGCCTCGCGGACCTCGCGGAGCGGATCGCCAGCGACGAGGTCCAGGCCTTCGGCTACTACCGCCAGGCCTTCAAGGAGGATCACACCGCCGAGGACATCCGCGGCCAGCTCCAGCGCCTCGCCGAGTCGACCGGCCAGTGGAGCGCGCTCGTCGAGTCCCTCGAGGAGGCGATCGGCAAGTACGGCGAGACGGCCGAGAGCATCCCGCTCCGCCTCACCGTGGCGATCGTCTACGAGACCCGCCTCGACAACCTCGACGCCGCGCTCGCGGCCAACGAGGCGGTGCTGGCGATCAACGCCGAGGAGCCGACCGCGCTCACCTCGCTCGAGCGCCTCTTCCTCGCGCTCGGCCGCGAGGAGGACCTCCTCCGCGTGCTCTCGGCCAAGCTCGCGCTCGCCGAGACCGACGACGATCGCCGCGCGATCCAGACCCGGATCGGCGACATCCACGACCAGCTCGGCAACCACGACCAGGCGATCGCCGCCTACGAGGCGGTGCTGGCGACCGGCGTCGAGGATCGCTACGTCCTCTCCGCCCTCGACCGGATCTTCCTCGGCCTCGAGCGCTACCCCGAGCTCGCCGACATCATCCGCCGCGAGCTGGCGATCACCGACGAGGAGGCCGTGGTCGATCGCGCGACCTTCCTGCTCCGCCTCGGCGTGATCCACCAGGACAAGCTCCAGGAGGCGGTCGCGGCGATCGATCTCTACCGCCAGGTCCTCGAGATCGACCCCTACAACGAGGACGCGCGCCAGCGCCTCGAGGGCTGGCTCGACGACGAGTCGCTCAAGCTCTCGGTCGCCAGCATCCTCCTCCCGGTCTACGAGACCCTCGAGAACTGGCCGCGTCAGGTCCAGTGCCTCGAGATCCAGCTCGCCGCCGAGGAGCTGCCCTCGCAGCAAGTCGTCCTCCTCATGCGGATCGGCGCGATCCTTGCGGGGCCGATGGGCGAGTCGCGGCGGGCCTTCGACGCCTACAGCCGCGCCTTCACGATCGACCCCGAGAGCGACGCCGCGGACGAGCTCGAGAAGATCGCCGCTGTCGAGGATCGCTTCGCCGACCTCGCCGCCCTCTTCGAGGGCGCGGTCTCGGCGGACCTCCCGGGCAACCTCCTCCGCCAGCTCCTGATGAAGCTCGCGGACCTCTACGACGAGCGCCTCGGTGAGCCCGAGAAGGCGACCGACTACTACAAGCGGGCGCTCGACGTCGATCCCGACAACGTCGGGGCGCTCGACGCCCTCGAGAAGCTCTACGGTCGTGCCCAGAACTGGGGCGAGCTCCTCGAGGTCTACCGCAACAAGGTCGTCCTCTCGAACGACGTCGACCAGCGGCAGGAGCTCCGCTTCCGGATCGCCCACATCCAGGATCAGATGCTCGGTCAGCCGACCGAGGCGATCACGACCTACAACGAGATCCTCGCGGACGACTACGAGAACCTCCGCGCGCTGGTCAACCTCGATCGCCTCTACGTCGGCGGGGAGATGTGGATCGAGCTCTCGGAGAACCTCGAGCGCCAGCTGACGATGGCTCAGGACGCCGATCAGCTGATCTCGCTCAACCTCCGCCTCGGCGAGCTCCGCCTCAACCGCCTCGAGCAGCCGGGCCTCGCGGTCGAGAACTACCGCCGGGTCTTCGAGTTCGACGCCGGCAACGAGACCGCGCTCGCGGCGATGGAGCAGCTCCTCGACCACGAGGGCGAGCAGCTCACGGTCGCCAAGATCCTCGAGCCGCTCTACCGCAGCGCCAACCAGTGGCCTCGCCTGATCCAGACCTACGAGATCATGGTGAAGCACTCGCAGGAGCCGGCGGAGAAGATCGCGCTCCTCCACCGGATCGCCGAGCTCCACGAGATCATCGGCGACGAGGCGGCGGCCTTCTCGGCCCTCGGGCGGGCCTACCGCGCCGATCCGTCGAACGTCGACTCGCAGAGCCGCCTCGAGAACCTCGCGCGGCAGATGGGCGCCTACGCGGAGCTCGTCAGCCTCTACGAGGACTCGATCCCGGACATCATGGATGACCAGCTGGCGATCTCGATCCTCTTCAAGGTCGCCCAGGTCTACGAGGGGGTGGTCGACGACGCGGTCCACGCGGCCGCGAGCTACGACCGGATCCTCGGGATCGATCCCGCGAACTTCGCGGCGATCGACGCCCTCATCGAGCTCCACCGCCGGACCAACAACTTCGACGCCCTCGTCGAGGCGGTCGTCCGCAAGTCGGACATGGTCGAGAGCGTCGATGATCGCAAGGCGCTCCTCCTCTACGCCGCGAACGTCCGCGAGTCGGTGATGGAGAGCCCGGCCGGCGCGATCGAGCTCTACCGCCAGGTCCTCACGATCGACGACGCCGATCCGAGCGCCCTCGACGCCCTCGAGAAGCTCTACATCCAGACCGAGGACTGGAACGAGCTCAAGGAGATCTACCGCCGCAAGGTGGAGCTCGCCGCGACCGATCCCGAGATCCAGCGGCAGGTCCTCCACGTCCTCGGTCAGGTCTACGAGTACCGCCTCGCCGACCGCGAGCGGGCGATCGAGACCTACGAGCAGGTCCTCAACCTCGAGCCCCACGACTACGCGGCGATCGAGGCCCTCGATCGGCTCTACGGTCAGGTCGAGCGCTGGCCCGACCAGCTCCAGATCCTCCAGCGGGCGGTCGAGCTCAACGGCGACCGCGAGCAGCAGATCTCGCTCCGCTTCCGGATCGGCAACCTCTGGGAGATCAAGCTCCTCGACACCGTGCAGGCGGTCGACGCCTACCGCGACGTCCTCGAGCTCCAGGCCGACCACGCGGAGACGATCGAGGCGCTCGATCGGATCGTCCACGGCGACAACCAGCCGATGCTGGCCGCCGAGGTCCTGGCGCCGCTCTACGACCGCCTCGCCGAGTGGGAGAAGCTCGTCGACATCTACGACGTGATGGCCCAGCAGACCGACGATCCGGAGGCGAAGATCGAGCGCCTCCACCAGATCGCCGGGATCTACGAGCGCCAGCTCGGCGCCTTCGACAAGGCCTTCGACGCCTACGCGCGGGCGCTCCAGGTCGAGCCGACCCACACGGCGACGCTCGAGCAGCTCAACCGCCTCGCGGAGGTGACGAGCGAGTGGGAGCGCCTCAGCGGCCTCCTCTCGGACCTCGCCGACAACGTCCTCGACCCCGCGATCAAGATCGACATGCTCCTCCGGGGCGCGATCGTCCAGGAGGTCAGCCTCGGTCAGATCGAGGAGGCGATCGCTCGCTATCAGCAGGTCCTCGAGCTCGAGCCCGAGAACGAGGCGGCGGTCCGCGAGCTCGACCGGATCTACTCCGGCCTCGAGCGCTGGTCGGACCTCGTCGACATCCTCCGCCGGCAGATCATGGCGGCGGACGACGAGAACGAGGCGATCGAGCACCAGTTCCGGATGGCGCAGATCTTCCAGGTCAACATGGGCGAGCTCGCCCAGGCGATCGAGGTCTACCGCGAGATCCTGAACATCAACCCGGACCACGCGCAGACCCTCGCGGCCCTCGAGCTGATCTTCGCCGAGGGCGAGCACCAGCAGGAGATCGCCGAGATCCTCGAGCCGCTCTACTACGCGGCCGAGCGCTGGGACGCGCTGGTCAAGCTCGGTGAGGTCAAGCTGAGCGTCACCGCCGACCCGGTCGATCGGATGGCGATCATCCAGAACGTCGCCGAGATCTGCGAGCGCCGCCTCGGCGACGCCGGCCAGGCCTACTACTGGTGGCTGCGGGCCTACATGGACGACCCGCTCAACGCGCAGGTGACCGAGGAGCTCACGCGCCTCGCCGAGATCACCCAGGAGTGGGCCTACATCGTCGACGTCGGCGACCAGATCCTCGAGGTCGAGGGCGTCTCGCCGGAGGTCCGCCTCGCGGTCCTCGCCCGCTCGGGTCGGGTCCTCGACAAGCACCTCCAGGACGCCGCCCGGGCGATCGATGCCTACCGTCGGGTCCTCGAGCTCCAGCCGGATCACCCGGAGGCGCTCGCCGCTCTCGATCGGATCTACACCCAGTCGTCGATGTGGGAGGAGCTGGTCGAGGTCCTTCAGGTTCGGATCCCGAACACGATGGACAACGAGACGCTGATCGATCTGCACATGCGCCTCGCCGCCGCGCTGCAGCGCTACCTCGGCCGCCCCGAGGACGCGATCGCGGCCTACAACCAGGTCCTCGAGCTCGACCCGAGCAGCCGCGCGGCCCTCGAGCACCTCGAGTCGCTCTTCCTCAGCCACTACCGCTGGCAGGAGCTCTTCGAGAACTACCAGCGGATGATCGACATCGCCAACACCGACGAGGACATGGCCGCCTGCTACCAGCGGATGGCCAAGATCGCCTCGGAGTGCCTCGCCCGTGAGCTCGACGCCGTCGACCTCTGGGGCCGGGTCCTCGACCTCCGCGGCGAGGATCCCCTCGCGCTGAGCGAGCTGGCCGCGCTCCACGAGGCCGCCGGTCGCTGGGACGAGTTCGTCGAGGTGCTCGAGCGCGAGGTCTACGTCCTCGAGGATCCGGCGGCGAAGGTCGCGGTCTTCCAGGCCCTCGGTCGGACCTACGGCGAGAAGCTGAGCAACGAGCGCAAGTCGATCGACGCCTGGCTCTCGGCCCTCGACACCGACCCGCAGAACGTCGACACCCTCTACGCCCTCCACGCGATCTACGAGCGCAACGAGTCGTGGGTCGAGCTGACGGATATCCTCCGCCGCCTCATCGCGGTCGGCCCCGGTGTCCTCGACATCGAGCAGATCCGCGACTACTACGCCCAGCTCGGCCGGATCGAGGGCGAGTACCTCATGCAGACCGACGCGGCGATCGACGCGTGGCTGCGGGTCCTCGACCTCGACCCCTCGAACATGGAGGCGCTGGCCGCCCTCGAGCAGCTCTACAGCAGCCAGGCGCGCTGGGAGGAGGTCATCGGCATCCTCGAGCGCAAGACCAAGGTGGTCGAGGACAACGAGTCGAAGATCGACGTCCTCATGCAGATCGCCTCGATCTGGGTCGACCAGCTCGACGACAAGATCCAGGCGTCCGGCGCCTACATGGAGATCCAGGAGATCGATCCGCTCCATGTCGCCGCTGGCGAGGCGCTCGAGGGGATCTACCGCTCGACCGAGGATTGGGGCTCGCTCACCGAGCTCCTGATCACCCGCGCCGACATCTCGCCGGATCCGAAGGTCAAGGTCGCCAGCCTGCAGACCGCGGCCAAGGTCTTCGAGTCGGAGATCGGCGACCTCGACAACGCCTTCATCGTCCTCCAGGCGGCGTTCAACGTCGACTACTCGGATGAGAAGACCTCCCGCGAGCTCGAGCGCCTGGCGACGGCGGCCGGCAAGTGGGGCGACCTCCTCAACGAGTACAACGGCATCGTCACCCAGATCCCGGACCCGCTCGAGCGCTGCGAGCTCTGGGTGAAGATCGGCCGCTGGTACGGCGAGCACCTCAACCGCCCGGACTACGGGATCCAGTCGCTGCAGAAGGCGCTGGCGCTCAACCCCAACAGCGTCAACGCGCTCCGCGAGCTCGCGTCGTTCTACCGCCGCGATAACCTCTCGAAGGAGCTCGGCGAGACGCTCGAGCGCTTGGTGCCCCTCGAGCAGGATCCGACGATCAAGGCGAAGGCGCTCCGCGACCTCGCCGAGGTCCAGGAGGTCGGGCTCGGCGACGCAGGCTCCTCGATCGCCTCCTACCGCCGGATCCTCGAGGTCAACCCGGAGAGCGTGGTCGCGCTCGACAACCTCGCCCGCCTCTACGAGAGCCAGGGCGCGGCGCCCGAGCTGGTCGAGGTCCTCGGCCGGCGGGCCGACCTCATGGTCGAGGAGCCGGCGCAGGCGATCGTCCTGCGCAAGCGCATCGGCCAGGTCCAGGACACCGCGCTCCAGGATCCGCAGGCGGCGATCGCCACCTACCGCGACATCCTGGCGATGGAGCCGACCGATCGCGACGCGCTCGTCGCCCTCGAGCGCCTCTACCTCGCCGGCAACCAGATCCCGGAGTACCTCGAGATCCTCGAGGCCCAGCTCGACGCGACCACCGACACGCAGGAGCAGATCGGGATCTACGACAAGATGGCGCGGGCGCTGGTCGAGCTCGCGGATGATCCGCTCCGGGCGACCGAGGTCCTCGAGAAGATCCTCCTCCTCGATCAGTACCGCGAGGTCACCTACCGCCAGCTCGCCGACCTCTACTCGAAGCTCGAGAAGTGGAGCGAGCTGGTCGAGACCTACCGCCGCCACGTCGACGCGGCGCCGGACAACCTCGCCAAGATCGAGCTCCTCCGGGCGATGGCTGAGGTCTACGAGAAGCAGATCCAGGACGTGGATCGGGCGATCGAGACCTACGCCGAGATCCTCGAGCTCGACCCGAGCCACATCGAGGCGGCGACCCGCCTGAGCCGCCTCCAGGAGCGGATCGAGGACTGGCCGGCGGTCATCAAGACCCTCGAGCGCCTGGTCTCGCTCTCCCGCGATCCGGCCCAGCAGGTCGAGACCCTCACCCGCATGGGTCAGGTCTTCCTCAACAAGCTCAGCGACCCCGATCAGGCGGAGATGCGCCTGACCCAGGCGCTCGAGCTCGACCCCGGCCACGTGCCGGCGCTGGTCGGCCTCGCGGAGCTCTACAAGTCCCGCTACGACTGGCTCAAGGCGGCCCGCAACCTCGAGGCTGCGGCCGACTACGCGAAGAACAAGCTCGAGAAGACGAACCTCGCCGCCGAGGCGGGCTTCATCTACTACGAGGAGCTCGACGATCGGGCGAAGGCGACCTCGCTCTTCGCCAAGGTCCTGGAGCTCGACCCCGAGCACGTCCGCTCCGGCAAGATCCTCGCCCAGATCTACTTCGAGGATAAGAACTACGCCGGCGCCGACCCGATCTACGACATGCTCACCCGCAAGGTCGAGACCCTCGACCTCGACGATCGCGGGCAGCGTGACCTCTACCTCCGCGCGGCGATGACCGCCCGCGCGGCCGATCGCGGCGACAAGGCCCTCAAGCAGTACAAGCGGGCCTACGACATCGACTCGACCGACCGCGAGGTGCTCAGCGGCATGGCTGACCTCCTCTTCGAGCGTCAGGACTGGGACAAGGCCTTCAAGCTCTACCAGACCATCCTCGTCCAGCACCGCGACAGCCAGAGCCCGAAGGACACGGTCCTCGTGTACTACCGGCTCGGCACGATCAAGCGCCACCAGAACGAGGCGCGGAAGGCCCTCAACTACCTCGAGAAGGCGCTCGAGCTCGATCCCCACGACGTCGACACCCTGAACGCCGTCATCGAGCTGCAGACCGCCGCCAACGACTGGGAGGGCGTGATCCAGGCCAAGCGGGCGCTCATCGACACCGTCGATGACGACCAGAAGGTCGCGATCTACAAGGAGATCGGCGGGCTCTACAACGAGAAGCTCAACAACTGGCGGAAGGGCGCCCAGGCCTACCAAAGCGCCCTGGATCTCCGGCCGACGGACTACCCGCTCCTCCACACGCTCCTCGACATCTACACCCGCAAGAAGCAGTGGGACGACGCGCTCGCCGTCATCGAGAAGATCACGGCGATCGAGAAGGATCCGGTCCGGCGCTCGCGCTACAACTACACGGCGGCGGTCCTCCTCCGCGACGAGGTCCAGGCCCACGACGAGGCGATCGATCGCTTCAACACGGTCCTCGATGACGACCCGAGCTTCCTCAAGGCCTTCCAGGCCATCGACGCGATGGTCACGAAGAGCAAGGACTGGAAGACGCTCGAGCGCTCCTACCGGAAGATGCTCAAGCGGCTCCCGCAGGGCGACGAGGAGCTCTCGCTCAAGATCACTCTGTGGAGCAACCTCGCGGAGATCTACCGGACCCGCCTCCGCGACTACAAGGCGGCGACCGCCGCGTTCGAGGTCGCCAACAAGCTCGACCCCGAGAACGTCGATCGCCACTACATGCTGGCGGAGCTCTACGAGCGCCTCCTCCAGGATCACCCGACCGAGTACGTCAACCAGGCGGTCAACCAGCACCAGATCCTGATCGCCCGCGAGCCCTTCCGCTACGAGAGCTACCACGCGCTCTTCAACATCTACTCGCGCTCACAGCAGGTCGATAAGGCGTTCTGCGTCGCCCGCACCCTCGCGTTCCTCAAGCAGGCCAACAACGAGGAGACGGCGATCTTCAACCGCTACAACACGGCGGACTTCACCCAGGCGCGCCAGCGCCTGAGCGAAGAGACGCTCCGGCGCCACGTCTTCCCGGCCGACGAGGATCCCTTCCTCACCGGCATCCTCGGGATGATCGCGCCGGCCCTCGCGGCCTGGCAGGCCAAGCCGCTGCCGCCGGCGTTCAAGAACAACGAGCGGGTCGACATCACGACCGACCCGCAGCTCATCTCGCGCCTGGCGAAGTACACGATGAGCGTCCTCAACGTCGGCCAGCCGGACCTCTACCTCCGGCCCGACGAGCCCGGCGACCTGATGCTGATGAACTGCGTCCGCGACGGTCGCGTCTTCCCGACGATGGTCATCTTCTCGAACCTGCTCCGCGGCAAGAACGAGAAGCACCTGGCCTTCGCCCTCGGGCGGCACATGATGGACCTCTACCTGCCGCACTACGCCTACGTCTCCCTCGACCGCTCGCCGCAGCGCCTCAAGCAGATCTTCATGACCTGCATGCACATCTGCGGGATGCCGGTCGGCGGGAACGCGAACGAGCTCAACGCCTACGCCCGCGAGATCGTCGGTCGCCTCTCGGCCGGCGCCGTCGACCAGATGCGGAGCCTCATGCGCAAGTTCGTCGACGCCGGCGGCTCCGCCGACGTCAAGAAGTGGGCGCAGGCGACCGAGGTCGCGGGCTACCGCGTCGGCCTCCTCCTCTGCAACGACATGCAGATCGCGGCCCACGTGATCTCGCAGGAGGCCGCGACCTTCGGCGCGACCATGACGCCGAAGGACAAGATCAAGGAGCTGGTCCTCTACAGCATCAGCGAGGACTACTTCAAGGCGCGCCGGAGCATCGGCCTCCAGGTCGCGTAGTCGGCCCGCTGGGTCGATCAGGAGGGCGGGTCCCCGGTCGGGGGGCTCGCCCTCCGGCTATTTGGGGGGCTCACGCGCGTGACGAGCTCCGGGGCGCCTCCGACTCGGACCGTCGGCGCGTGAGTTCGTCGGCGCGTGAGTTCGTCGGCGCGTGATCTCGTCGGCGCCTCTCGCACGCGCCTCAGCGCTCGGCGCACGCGCCCGGGAGCTCGAGCCGGATCGAGAGCCCCCGGTCGAGGCTAGTAGCTCGTGTAGTTGTCGGACGACCGCAGCGTCACGACCTCGCGGATCCCGGTGACCGCGTAGACGAGGAGCGGCTCGCGCTTGCCCTTGAGGGTGACCGGCTTGCGGGGCTCGACCAGGACGCCGTCGCCGACGAGCTCGCGGGTCGAGTCGCTGATGATGATCTCGCCGGGCCGCGCGAGGCCGCAGAGGCGCGAGGCGGTGTTCACCGCGTCGCCGATCACCGTGTACTGGAGGGTCCGCGACGAGCCGATCGCGCCGGCGATCACCGGGCCCGAGTTGATGCCGATGCCGATCCGGATCCGCTCGAGGCCGCGGTCGGCCCGCAGGCGGTTGAACTCCTCGAGCGCCCGCATCATGTCGAGCGCGCAGCGGATGCTCCGCAGCGGCGCGTCCGAGAGCTCCACCGGCGCGCCGAAGAGGCCGATGATCTCGTCGCCGACGTACTTGTCGAGGGTGCCGCCGTGCCGGAAGAGGACGTCGACCATCACCTCGAAGTACTCGTTGAGCGTGTTGACCATCTCCTCCGGCGGGTGGCGCTCGCTCATCGACGTGAAGCCGCGGATGTCCGCGAAGAGCATGGTCACGTCGCGCCGCGAGCCGCCCTGATCGAGCGCGAGCTGGCCGGAGACGATCTGATCGACGAGGTTCGGCGAGAGGAGGCGCTGGAACTGGACCCGGGTCGCCGCCTCGGTCTCGATGTTCTTCGCCAGCCGGTGGTTCTCGATCGCCACCGCCGCCTGGGTGGCGATCCCCGAGAAGAGGAGGAGGTCCTTCTCGGTGAAGGCGCCGGTCGCCAGCATCGAGTCCATGTGCATCGCCCCGAGGAGCTTGTCGTTGGCGATCAGGGGGACGCACATCGTCGAGCGGATCCCCTGCATGATGATGCTCTTCGCCGCCTTGAAGCGCTCGTCGACCAGCGCGTCGGAGGAGAGCACCGCCCGCTTCTTGGTCTTGACCTCGTCGAGGATCGACTTCGAGAGCTTGATCTCCTCGTCGCGCTTCTGGCGGACGTAGCGGGGCTCGAGCTCGTCGGTGTCGGTGTCGTAGAGGAGGATCACCGCGCGATCCGCCCGGATCAGCTGGAAGGCCTCGTCGACGATCTTCTGAAGGAGGGAGTCGAGGTCGGTGCTCAGCGAGAGCTTCTGCGAGAGCTCGTGCGCGATCCTGAGCTTCTCGTAGTCCGCGCGGAGGATCGTCGGGTCGGTGATCTCCGTCGCCGGCAGGAAGCGCGAGCTCGCCGAGATGCTCGACTGGACCTGGCTCTGCACCTGGTCCGCCATCATCGTCACCCGGCGGAGCGGGATCTTCTCCTGCGGCGTGTCCTCGACGAAGCGGTAGGTCGTGTTGCCCAGCGAGATGTGGTCGCCGGACTTCATCACGCACTCGCTCACGCGCTCGCCGTTGACGTAGGTCCCGTTGAGGGAGCCCACGTCGCGGATCACATAGCGGCCGTCAGGGCCGAGCGTGATGCGGCTGTGCTCCTTGGAGACGATGCGGTCGAGGACCTGGATCGAGTTGTCTGGGTGCCGCCCAAGCGTATTGAACGACGACAGGATGTGCTCGACAGGATGATCGCCGCCGATCAGGATGAGCTTGGCCGCCATCGATGCTGCGTGATCGTAGGTTAGCCGACCCCCGGGGATCAACTGCGGGAGGCGACCCGCGCGACCGGGGGTCGAACGCGCCCCCGCAGACGCCCGAGCGCGCATCCGCCGTGATCTGCAGCGGATCGATCATCCCCGGCGAAGGCGCGACTCCGACCGCGCCGCCTGCATCAGCGGCCGACGGGGGAGGGGGTCCATGCAGTATGATGGACGCGTCTCGGCGGGCCCCTTGCACGCACTACCCGCATATGTGGCTCTAGAGCGAAGGGCCCTCGGCCGGCGGGTCCTGATCGTCGGCGAGGCCGATCCCGAGGGCTGTCGTCGCCTCCTCGCCGCGGGCGCGAGGCGGATCTTTGTGGTCGGCGGCGGGGTCGAGGCTGGGCCTGGGATCGAGATCCATCCGCCGGCCCCCTCGCTGCCCCTCCGCGATCGGAGCGTCGATCTCGTCCTCCTCCGGAGCTCGATCGCCGAGGTGGTGGCCGGCGAGGTTGGGCCGCGGATCGCCGAAGCCGCCCGCGTTCTCCGCGCTGGAGGCCTCCTCGCGGTCGCCTCGGACGACGGCGGGGAGGAGGGTCGTCGCCTCCTCGAGGGCGCTCTCCGGTCGAGCTTCGCGGCCCTCCGCTGGCTCTCGCTGGCGCCCTGGCGGGGCCTGACGATCGCGCCCCTGGGGGGCGCGCCGCGGCGGGCGGTACTCGCCGACGAGCTCGGCGCGGGGCCGCCGACGAGCCGCGAGGTCCTTGTTCTAGCCGCGGCCGAGGCGATCGACGACGACGAGTGCGTGCTCGTCGCGCTCCCCGAGGCCGACGCGGCAGAGATCTCCGGGGACGATCCCCGCACCCGGGCGCTCGCGCTCTCGATTGCACGCCGCGAGGCGGAGATCGCCGCGCTCGAGCGCACGCTGTCTGAAAGACAAGGTTCTATTGAGCAGGCGAAGCTCGACCTCGAAGCCGAGGGAGAGCGCCTCCAGCGGGCGCGCGCCGACGTGGAGGCGGCCACCGCCGCGCGGGAGGCCGCGCTCGTCGAGCGAGAGTCCGCGCTCGGAGGGCGCGAGGAGGCGCTCGTACGAGTGGAGGGCGCCGTCGAAGAGCGGAGCGCCGCGCTCGACGGAGCGCGCGACGAGATCCGCTCGCGCGAGGAGGCGCTCACGAGCGAGGCGTCCGAGCTCCGCGGGCGGGAGGAGGCGATCTCTGGGCGGGAGGCGACGCTCGCCGTCGAGGACGAGCGTCTGCGGGGACTCGACGCGGAGCTGCTCCTCAGGGCTGAGGCGCTGGCGGCGAGGGAGGCCGCGATCCGCGAGGCGGAGGCCGCGGCGGAGCGCCGTGACGCGTCGCTCGCCGAGCGCTCTCGGGAGCTCGAGGCCCGCGCGGCCGAGCTGGCGCGCCGCGAGTCGGAGCTCGAGGCCCGCGCAGAGGAGCTCGCCGGGCACGAAGAGGCGTCGCTCGCCGAGTCGCTGCAGCTCGGGGCCCTCAAGAATGACCTGTCCGAACAGGCAGGTGATCTGGGAGCCCGCGAGGAGGCCGTGCGTGCGGCCGAGGCCGCGCTCGTGGCCTCCCGGGAGGACGCGGCGGGGCGCGAGGCGGCGGCGGCGGAGCGCGAGCAAGCGGTAGCCAGCGCCGCGGCTGCGCTCGCGGAGCGCGAGGTGTCGCAGGCGGAGCGCGAGTCGCAGGCGACTGTCCGTGAGGAGGCGGCGGCGGAGCGTGAGGCGCAGGCGACGGCCCGTGAGGCGGCGGCGGCGGAGCGCGAGGCCGCGGCGACGGCGCGTGAAGAGGTGGCGGCGGAGCGCGAGGCGGTCGCGGCGGTCGCGGTCACGGCGGCGGCGGAGCGCGAGGAGGCGGCGAGCGGGCGCGAGGCGGCGGCGGCGGAGCGCGAGGCGGCGGCGAGCGCCGCGGTAGCGATCGCGGAGGAGCGCGAGGCCGAGGCGATCGCAGCCGTCGCGGCGGCGGCGGAGCGGATCGCGGCGGCGAGCGAGCGCGAAGAGGCCGCGGCAGCGCTCGCCCAGGCGGCGAGCGAGCGCGAGGAGGCGGCCGCTGCTCGTGAGCGCGCGGCGGAGGAGCGCGAGGCGGCGGCGGCAGAGCGAGAGGCAGCGGCGGCCGCCCGAGAGGCAGCGGCGCAGGGTCAGATCGAGGCGGCGACGGATCAAGAGGAAGCGTCGGCGCGCGAGGTTGCGGAGCGCGCGGTGGCGGAGCGCGAGGCGGCGCGCGACGGAGCGCGAGGCGGCGGCGTCGGAGCGCGAGGCGGCGGCGGCGGAGCGCGAGTCGGCGGCGTCGGAGCGCGAGTCGGCGGCGGCGGAGCGCGAGTCGGCCGCAGCGGAGCGCGAGGCGGCGGCGTCGGAGCGCGAGTCGGCGGCGGCGGAGCGCGAGTCGGCCGCAGCGGAGCGCGAGAGAGCGGCGACGGATCGCGAGTCGGCCGCAGCGGAGCGCGAGAGAGCGGCGACGGAGCGCGAGTCGGCCGCAGCGGAGCGAGAGAGAGCGGCGACAGAGCGCGAGGAAGCAGCGGCGGAGCGCGAGGCGGCGCTCGCGGAGCGAGCGGCTGCGACCAGCGCGGACGGACCTCCTTCAGATGTCGATTCAGACATGTCTGAATTAACAGGCTCGACCGCCGACGCGATCGAGGCCGAGCTCGTCGCCCTACGCGCCGAGGTAGCGCGGCAGGAGGAGGCCCTCGCGGAGCTCCAGCGGGCGCTCGATGATCGCGAAGAGGAGCTCGCCCGGCGGAGCAGCGGCGCAGCGGAGCCCGGCGAGGCCCGGGTCGCGGTCGACATCGCGGTCGACCGCGATCGCCTCCGCGACGAGCTCGCGCGCCGCACCACCGACCTCCAGGCGGCCGAGGAGCGGCTCTGGCAGGCCAATGAGGCCGCGCAGAAGGAGCGGATCGAGAACGTCCGCCTGGTCGCCGAGGTCGATCGCCTGCGCGAGCAGGTCGAGCGCAGCCGCGTCGTCGAGCGCGACGGGCTCAAGGAGATCGAGGCCCTCGGCCACGAGCTCCGCCGGGTGGAGCTCGCCAACGCCGAGCTCCAGGGGCTGATCGAGAGCAAGACCCAGCGCCTCCGCGAGCTCGAGGCGACGGTCCAGGGCGGCCCGGGTGACGACGACACCGATCGCCTCCGGGCCGATCTCCGGGCCGCGCAGACCGAGCTCGAGCAGGCGCGCTCGCGCGAGCAGGCGGGCTCGGAGCTCGAGCGTCGCCGGGAGCGCGAGGTCGCCGAGGCCCAGGCGACGATCGGCCAGCTCCGACGCACGGTCGACGACTACGCCGCGACCGCGGCCAACCTGCGCGGCGAGCTCGTGGTGATCCAGGTCGAGGTCGAGCAGCTGCACTCGCTGGTGCCGACCCTCCAGCAGCAGGTCACCGAGCTCCGCGCCAAGGTGCGCGGGCGCGAGGACGAGGCCGCGCTCCTCCAGCAGCGGCTCGAGGAGGCCGCCAGCGAGCAGCGTCACCTCCGGCAGCGCCTCCTCGAGCGGCGGCGGGAGATCGACGACATCGCCGGCGAGCGGGCCCGTCTCCTCGCCGAGATCGAGGGCGTCCGGGCCGAGCTCAAGGCCTGCAAGGACGCGATGAGCCAGCTCCAGATCGCCGAGGGAGGCGCCGGGGGGGAGGGGCTGCGGGCCGAGCTGGCCGCCCAGGCCCGGGCCTTCGCGGTCGAGCTCGAGCGGATCGAGGCGCGCCGGGAGTCGCTCCTCGAGCAGGCTCGCGGTCGCCAGGCGATGGCCGAGCTCGAGGCGACGGTCCGGGCGGAGGAGCAGGAGCACCTCCTCTTCCGCCTCGACACCTGCGAGCAGCGGATCTGGGAGATGACGGACGCCTCCGATCGGAGCGCCGCCCGCCTCGCCGCCGGCCTCGCGCAGTACGCCAAGCAGCGCGAGCAGCTCGAGGATCTGGTCCACGAGCTCGAGGTGACGCGCAACCTCCTCGCCGACGCCGAGGCCCGGGTCGCCGAGCTCGAGCGCAACCTCGCGGGCGAGCGGGCGCGGCAGGCCCGACAGGGCGGCGGCGAGGGGGAGATCGCCCGCGAGCCCGAGCCCAGGGAGGTGATCGACGAGGCCGCGCCGCTCCGCGAGGTCGACGTCTCCTCCGAGACGATGGTCGACGAGGTCTTCGCCCAGGCCGAGGCCGAGGCCGAGGAGCGCCTCCAGCTCGACGAGGAGCTGATGCGCCTCACCGACGCGATCCTCGACGGCGAGAGCGAGCTCCAGCCGATGGGCGTCGCCGCCCGCAGCGACGACGAGTACGACCGTGAGCTCGAGGAGATCCTCGGGTCCGACGATGACCTCGCGCCGCTCACCTCCCTCGGCCTCGGCTCCGAGGTCGACCGCGAGCTCCTGATGGACGTCGAGGAGGCGATGGCCGAGTCGCGGGCGGTCGAGCCCCCGGCGAAGGAGCCCGAGCCCGAGCCCGAGCCGATCGGCGACGACGGCGTCATCATCGAGATGCTCGACGAGGACGGCGAGTGGCCGGCCGACGAGGTGTGGCCCGACGGCGGGCTCGCCCTCGGCGATGACGAGGTGATCGGCGGCGGCGCGCCGATCCTCGAGGTCGAGGTCAAGAGCCGCGAGGGCTACATCGACATCGACCTCTTCGACGAGGAGACCGGCGCTGGCGGCGGTGAGATCGGACATGTCGATGAGGACATGTCTGAAGAGGCTGGTGGTTCGACGCCGTCGGCGGAGCCGATTGCGGCGGAGCCCGAGGTCATGGCCGAGGCCGCGGTCGAAGAGGCCTCCGCGGACGCCGGTGAGGGGCCGACGCCAGCCGCCGAGGAGGCGCCGCCCTCGGAGGCGGTCGAGGCCGCGGCGGAGGCCGCGAAAGCGGCCGATGAGGGCGCGCCCACGGCGGCCGCGACGGAGCCCCCGGAGACGGCCGAGGCCCCGGTGGATTCGACGCCCGATGCGGGCGCGCCGGTCTCGACCGGCGACATCGCCCTCGCCGCGGCGGCCCTCCGCGAGCTCTCCGGGCCGCGTCTCGGCGGGAGCGCGGACCACAGCGACGAGGTGCTCGGCGACGTCGACATGCTCGGTCTCTTCGACGACGCGCTCGACGACGCGACCGCGCCCGCGGCGGCTCCCGCGGCCGCGCCGACGCCCAGGCCCCCCGAGCCCGCGGCCGCGCCGACGCCCACCCCCGAGGAGGCGGAGCCGGGCCCTGGCGCCAGCACGCCGCTCGGCGTGATCGACGACGAAGACGAGGACGCCGGCAGCGAGCCAGCAGCGGCGGCGAGCCAGAGCACGCCGCTCGGGGTGATCGACGACGAGGACGAGGACGAGGGCGGGGACGAGGGCGAGGTCGCGGCGGCGGCGAGCCAGAGCACGCCACTCGGGGTGATCGACGACGACGAGGAAGCGGGCGAGGGCGAGGTCGAGGGCGAGGTCGCGGCGGCGGCGAGCCAGAGCACGCCGCTCGGGGTGATCGACGACGATGAAGACGATCTCGCCACCACGCCGGCGGCGAGTCAGAGCATGCCGCTCGGGGTGATCGACGATGAGGCGACGAGCGAGGGCAGAGCGCCCGAGACGCTCGACGCGGACGCCAGCCAGAGCACGCCGCTCGGGGTGATCGACGACGACGAAGACGCGAACGCGGACGCCGCTCTCGAGACCACGCCGTCGGCCAGTCAGAGCGCGCCGCTCGGGGTGATCGACGACGACGAGGCGCCGGTCGAGCTCGCCCCCTCGGAGCCGACGCCGCCCGCCAGCGGCGAGGCGCCGGCCGAGGAGACGATCGACATCGTCATCGACGACGAGGTCGAGGAGATCGACGAGCTCGAGATCGACGTGGACGTGGACGTCGACCTCGAGCCGGAAGAGCCGGATGAGCCGCGCGCCGACGAGGCCCCGGTCGGCGTCCCCCTCGACGACGACGACTAGCGCCCCGGTCGTCGCCGGCGGAGGCCCCGATGCAGCAGAGCGGCGACCGCGCGCCCACAGACGCGCTTCCTGGCACTTGACGAACGGTGTGGAAGCTTCTAGCCTCCGTTGCCCGTCGCGAGGGTGGCGGAATTGGTAGACGCGCACGGTTCAGGTCCGTGTGTCCTCCGGATGTGAGGGTTCGAGTCCCTCTCCTCGCAATCGTCGAGACGAAGAGCGCCCCCAACCGGAGGCGCTCTTCGTCTTTTCGGGGTCCGGCTCGGCGCGTCACGCAGGACGAACCCGCGAGGCCCGCGGCGAGCGTGGCTCGCCTCACCTCGCCGGCCGGCGGGGGAGATCAGCGCGAGAGATCGCCGAGCGCTACGACCGCGCCGCGTCGATCCCTCGCGCGCCGCCAGCACTCGCTAGAGGACGGTGATCCGCTCGACCTTGATGCTCGGCCCGCTCATGTGGATCCCGAAGCCGCCGCTCTCGACCTTGCCCTCGACGGAGACCCGATCGCCCGCCCGCGCCTTGCCGGCGTCGCTGAGGCGGTAGACGTCGCCACCCGAGGTGACGAGCTCGAAGAAGCCGCCCTCGAGGTCGTTGCGGCGGATGGTACCCGTGAACTTGGCCATGGCCGGAGTGTAGTCGACTGGCCGGGACGCGCTAGCGCCTCGTCGGGGCCCCTGCTAGCGTCCCCGCGTGGCCAGCGGGGGCGATCGCGGTCGAGGCGCGCTCTGGATCCTCGCAGGCCTCGATCCGAGCGGCGGCGCCGGGATCCTCCGCGATCTCTGGACCCTCCGGGCCCTCGCCCCGGGGATCACCCCGGGGCCGGTGATCAGCGCCTTCACCTGGCAGGGCCGGGGGGCGCCGGCGCGGGCCGAGGCCCGGCCGCTCGCGGCGATCGCTCGGGATCTCGCCGATCTCCCGCCGGCGCGGGCGGTGAAGGTCGGGCTCGCGCCCGCCTCGCTGATCGAGGCCGGCCTCGTCGAGCGCCTCCGGGAGGCCGCCCAGGGCGCGCCGATCGTCGTCGATCCGGTCCTCCTGGCGAGCGACGGCGGCGATCTCGGCGCGAGGCCCGAGCAGCTCCGGCGCCTGGCCGCGGCCGCGACCCTGGTCACCCCAAATCTCGCCGAGGCGGTCGCCCTCGCGGGGGTCGAGGGCGCGCCGGGGGCGCTCGCGGCCCGGATCGGCGGGTCGCTGGGGGGCGTCGCCTGCCTGGTCAAGGGCGGTCACGGCGGGGATCCTCGCCGGGTCTGCGACCACCTCTGGGTCGCCGGCGAGCTCCACGAATTCGCGCGAGCGCGCGGCGGCGGCGGCGATCCCCGCGGGACCGGCTGCGCCCTGGCGACGGCGATCGCCGCCGGCCTCGCGGGCGGCGCGGCGATCCCCGCGGCGGTCGCGGCCGCGATCGCCTGGCTCGACGAGGCCCGCACGCGGGCGCGACCCGGCCGCGACGGTCGCCTCCACCTGCCGATCGATTGAAGGCCAGCGCGCCCTACGACCCCGCCGCCCGGGTCCCCTCGATGTTGACGCTCATCAGCTTCGGCATCCCGCGGAGGCGCGCGACGCCCTCGCCGCTGACCACCGTCCCCGCGAGGTTGAGGCGCTCGAGGTTCTCGAGGCCGGCGATCGTCTCGAGCGCCCGGTCGGTGATCAGGGTCGCGTCGAGGCGGAGCTCGCGGAGCGCCCCCAGGCCGGCGAGGTGGACGATCCCCGCGTCGACCACGTCGGTGTGGTCGAGCTCGAGGACCTCGAGGCGGGCGAGCCCCGCGAGGTTGGCGAGGCCGCGGTTGGTGACCCGGGTGTGGTGGAGGATGAGGCGACGCAGGCCCCGCATCTCGGCGAGCGCGCTGAGGCCAGCGTCCGAGATCGCGGTCCCGCCGAGGTCGAGCTCCTCGAGCGCGCTCAGCTTGGCGAGCTCGCCGGCGATCCGATCGTCGATGAGCGGGCAGCGGAGGGTGAGGCGGCGGAGCTCGACCAGCGCGCCGAGGCCGTGGAGGCCGGGGTCGGCGAGCTCGTCGCTGACCAGCTCGAGCTCGCGGAGCCCGGCGATCCCGGCGAGCGCCGCGACCCCGGCCTTGCCGATGTCGCGGCCGTGGATCGAGAGCGCCCGCAGCCCCGCGAGCTCGCCGAGGCCGTCGATCGTCGCGCCGCTGATCCGCGAGGCGAGGAGGACGATCTCCTCGAGGGTGGCGACGTGCCGGAGCGAGCGGAGGCCGGCGTCGCCGAGCCCCGGGCAGGCGCAGGTGAAGCGCTTTAGCGGCAGCTCCCGGAGGAAGAGCGGGGTCGTGTCGTTGAAGGCCGCGCCCCGGAGGTCGAGGCGCGCGAGCTGGCTGAGCCCCTTGATCTGGTTGAGCGAGAAGTTGCCGGCCGAGGTGTCCCGGAGGGTGAGCTCGCGGAGGCGGCTGGCCTTGGCGATCTGCAGCATCGCCTTGTGCCCCGCCCAGGCGCCGTGGAGCTCGACGCTGCGGAGGCTGGGGATCGCGCCGACGAGGGCGGCGAGCGGCGAGTCGGGGGCGAGCTCGCGGAGCGCCAGGCGCTCGATCGCCAGGCCCCGGAGCGCCGCCTGCGACTCGCTGCTCGGGCTCACCCGGGTGAGGGCGAGCGCCCGGAGGCGGGGGAGGGCGAGGAGGCGCCCCATCGTCACCCCGTCGAGGCTGAGGTCGACGAGCTCGAGCTCCTCGAGGCCGGCGAGGGCGTCGAGGCCGGCGTGGACCGCCGCCTGGCAGCCGGAGATCCGGAGGCGGCGGAGGGCGGGGAGGCGGCCGGCGAGCGCCCGGAGGTCGAGGCCCTCGCAGGGATCGCCCTCGTCCTCGCCGATCAGCGCGAGGTCGGCGCGGTCGACCTCCGAGAGCGCGAGGTCGAGGTCGCGGAGGGTGGCGAGGTCCTCGAAGGCCTCGAGGTCGGCCGGTCGGTGGATCCGCAGGGCCTCGCCCGCGAGGCGGGGCGGGGGGGCGACCTCCGGGGGCGCCTCGGGGGTCTCCGGGCGGGCCGCCGCCGCGATCTCGGCGGGCGACGCCCGGGGCTCCTCGCCACAGGCGGCGACGAGGAGGGCGGCCGCGAGGGCGCGGGCGGAGGCGGGGAGGCTCTGCATGCCTGGGGGTCCTACCCTCGCCTCGCTCTGCGTCGGCTGCAAGGCCCGGAATCAGGGCAATTGCACGCCCAGGACCCGGCAGGCGTTCGCCGTGGTCACCTCGGCGATCGCCTCGACCGGGCAGCCCCGGACCTCGGCGAGGGCGGCGACCACGTCCACAAGGAAGGCGGGCTCATTGCGCTCGGGTCGGCGGGCGAAGGGGGTCTGGTCGGGGCTGTCGGTCTCGACCAGGAGGCGCGCCTCGGGGACCGCGGCGGCGGCGGCCCGCGGCCGCCGGGCGCCCGGGATCGTCAGGGCGCCCGCGAAGGAGATGTAGTGGCCGGCGCGGCAGAGCGCGTCCGCGACCTCCGGGCTCCCGGAGAAGGAGTGGAGGATCGACGGCGGAGTCGGGGCGGCGAGGAGGCGCTCCAGGAGGGCGGCGTGGGCCCGGACGCAGTGGAGGAGGAGGGGGAGGCCGGTCCGGCGGGCGACCTCGAGGTGGGCGTCGAGGACCGCCAGTTGGCGGGCGCGGGCGGCCTCGCGCGCGGGCCCGGGGGGCGGCAGGTCGCGCCCGAAGTCGAGCCCGCACTCGCCGATCGCCACCAGGCCTGCCACCCCGTCAATCGCCACGGAGAGCCGCTGGGCGAGGTCCTGGTCGATTTTTGCGGGAAGATCGCCGACGACCTGAGGATGGACGCCGAGAGCAGTGTGAAAGCACACGTCGGGCACATTCGCGCGGAGCGCGTTCGCCGCGCCGAGCAGCGCGCTCCAGGTGCCCGGTTCGATACCGGGGATAAGGATCGCGGCGATTCCCGCGCTTCTCGCCCGAAACCCGGCGGAGCGTTGTTCCGCGGGCGTTCCGAAGCGAGGTAAGTCAATGTGCGCATGGGTGTCGAAAAGTCGCATGCAACCGGCCGGCTCGCGTCATTGACGCAGTTGGAGCCTTTTTGTACAACCTCCCCGCGCCGGGCCGCTCGGGCGGGTCAAAACCGGCGTGCAGGGACACCCATGACCACAATCTCCAGAATTGAGCGCGTCCTCCGTCACGACGGGATCGTGGCGGTCCTCGACATGACTGCGGAGCAGGCGCAGGCCGGTGAGAGCTCGTGGGTCGGCGAGGATCGGTGGAAGCCGATCGTGCTCGAGGCCGTCCGGCTGCGCCAGATCGCCAACGAGTCGTCGGTCCGGGTGCTCGTCGGCGAGCACGCCGTCCTCGTCTCCGGCGATGAGCGCCACGTCGTCGGCGTGGTCTTCATCAAGGGCCACCCGGTCGTGAAGTCGGTGGTGCGGATGGTCCGCCAGCTCCTCCGCGCCTCCGCGCCGAGCGGCGCCGGCCACCAGGCCAGCCAGGCGGCGCCGGCCCCCGCGGCCGCGGCCCCCGCGAGCGCGGCCTCGATCTCGTCGTCGTCGTAGGCGGCGGATGACACCCCAGGTCGCCGAGGCTCGCCAGCGCCTGCAGCAGGCGCTCGGCGCCGGAGGGCTCCTCGAGGCGCCCGAGGACCTCGCCTACTACGGCAGCGACCGCTGCCGCGGCGGGTGGCCGGTAGCGCCCTCATTGGTGGTCCTCCCGCGCTCGATCGCCGAGGTCCAGGCGGTCGTCCGGATCTGCGCGGCCCTCGGCCTGCCGATCGTGCCCTCGGGCGGACGCACCGGCCTCGCCGGGGCGGCGACCGCGACCTCGGGCGAGGTCATCCTCTCGCTCGAGCGCTTGGCCCGGGTTATCGCCGTGGATTCAGCCGCGGCCACCCTCCGCTGCGAGGCCGGCGTCACCCTCCAGGGGGTCCAGGAGGCGGCGGCCGACGCCGGCCTGATGTACCCGGTCGACTACGCCTCGAAGGGGAGCGCCCAGATCGGCGGGAGCCTGGCGACCAACGCCGGCGGCGTGAAGGTGATCCGCTACGGCCTCACCCGCGACTGGGTCCTCGGCATGAAGGTGGTGGTCGCCTCCGGCGAGCTCCTCGACCTCGGCGGCGCCCTCGTCAAGAACAACACCGGCTACGACCTCCGCCAGCTCTTCATCGGCGCCGAGGGGACCCTCGGGGTGATCGTCGAGGTCACGCTCCGCCTCTGCGCGCCGCCGGCCGACACCCTCGTCGCCTTCGTCGCCCTCCCGGACGACCCGGCGATCCTCGCGCTCTTCGCCCGCCTCCGCCGCTCGCGGCTCACCCTCTCGGCCTTCGAGTGCCTCGATCACGGCTGCGTCGACCGCGTCCGTGAGCACCGCGGCGCCGCCGATCCGCCCTTCCCCGAGGCCCACCCGCGCTACGTCCTGGTCGAGGTCGAGACCCCGCTCGCCGACGAGGCGACCGTCGAGGCGACCCGCGATCGCCTGATGGACGTCCTCGCCGACGCCCAGGAGGCCGGCGAGATCGACGACGCCGTCCTCGCGGGCACCCCGGCCCAGGGCCGCGCCCTCTGGGCCCTCCGCGAGGACATCAGCGAGTCGCTGCACCGCTACACCCCCTTCAAGGCCGACGTCGCCCTCCCGGTCGCCGAGGTCGCCGCCTTCCTCGGCGCCTTCCGCCCGCTGGTCGCCGCCCGCCTCCCCGGGATCCCGGCGCTGGTCTTCGGCCACGTCGGCGACGGCAACCTCCACCTCAACCTCCTGCGGCCGCCCGAGCTCGCGCTCGCGGACTTCCTCGCGCGCTGCCACGGCTTCGAGGACGAGCTCTTCGCCCTGGTCCGCGACCGCCGGGGATCGATCTCGGCCGAGCACGGGATCGGCCTCCTCAAGCGCGACCACCTCCACTACAGCCGGAGCGCCGAGGAGATCGCGATCATGCGGGGGATCAAGGCGGTGATCGATCCCGCCGGGATCTTCAACCCCGGGAAGATCTTCCCGCCCGCCGAGTAGCGGTCGTGGCGGTCGTGGGCTGATGTGGGTGCGGCTCGGCGTCCACGTCTGAGGGCCATGTCCGATCGGACAGGGTCTCCAGCTCAGCGGGCCGGCTCGAGGATCAGCACCCGCGCGTCGACGTTGAGCACCTGGGCGCCGCCGGCGAGCTCGGCGAGCGGCGCATGCCAGTGGGCGTGGCCGCAGACCACGAGCGCGCGCTGGTTCTCGACCAGCCGCCGCAGCCGCGGGTTGCCGAGGCCCGCCGCGCCGTCATCGGGGCCCTCGTGGAGGAGGAGGACGTCGGGGCGGGCCTGGAGGAGGCCGGCGACCGCGGCCTCGAAGGCCTCCGGCGGGCGCCGGTTGGGTTTGCCTGGGCGCCCGCAGATCCCGCCGACGCCGGCGATCCGGAGCGCGTCGAGGGTGACGGTCACGCCGTCGAGGAGGTTGATCCCGGGCTCGCCGGCGAAGCGCGTCTGCTCGCCCGGGCCGCCGAAGAGGTCGTGGTTGCCGGCGACCCCGGCGACCCAGCGGAAGCCCGCGGCGAAGGCCCGCCAGACCTCGCGGACATCGCCGGTCGCCCCCATCTTGTCGGCCCTCGGCGCCGCGTAGAGGTCGCCCGCCAGGAAGGCGCCCATGCGCGCGAGCGGCGGGATCACCTCGAGCTCGGCGAGGGTCGCCAGCTCGTCGACCAGCGCGACCCCGAGGAGCGGCGCGACCTCGGCGTCGGCGCCTCGGGTCGCCGCCCGCCCCTGGAGATCCGAGGTCAGCACCAGGGCGTCGAGCGCCGACGGGAGCCCCTCGGCCCGGCCGCGGAGGATCGGCAGGGGCCGCAGCTGGGTCCCGCGCCCCGGCGCCGCGTCGACGTAGTCGAGGACGTGGAGCGGCTCAGCGTCGAGCTCGACGATCCGCATGGCGAGCTGCGAACTATAGATGCTCGGCCATCGCCACGCACTCGCGGCGGGTCACCGCGTGGCGGTGGGCGAAGGTCCGCTCGAGGTGGCGGCGGATCGCCCGGCCGCCGAGCGCCCGGCCGATCGGCCCGAGCGGGAGCGCGTAGGTCAGCGTGTCGGTCAGGCGCGCGCCGCCGGCGATGGCGTCGATCTGGCGCGCATGCACCCAGGTCGCGTAGGGGCCCCGGACCATCCGCTCGGTGAACGCGCGCCCCTCCTCGCAGGCGATCCGCTCGAGCTCGATCGGGATCCGCAGGGGCCCGACGCGGGCGCGAAAGACCACCCGCGTCCCGACCTCGAGCGACGCCGGCGAGGCGATCACCTCGATCGGTTCGGAGGGCGGCTGGAGGAGCGCGAGCGCGTCGGGGCGCGCGTGGAAGGCCCAGACGATCGCCGGCGCGACCGGGAGCTCGACGCTCCGGGAGTAGCGCTCGAGGCGAGGCACCCTGCGCGTCGTCCTGCCCCTACGGCGTCGGCGCGCTGCCGGGCGCCTGGCCCCCGGGGTTCTGCGCCTTGACGTCGAGGACCTTGGCCTCCTGCGCCGGCGTCAGGGGGCTGTTGTTGACCACCTCGACCCGCGCGCGCGCGCGCTCGCCGTTGATCGTCGAGACCACCACCCGGTACTGGCTCCCCTCGATCAGGAGGCGCGCCCGGCTGTTGCCCCAGCTCCAGACGGTCACGTTGGCCTCCGGCGTCAGCACCTCGGGGGCCTCGGGGAGCTGGAGGCCGACGACCTTGAGCGCCTCCTCCCAGCTCGTCATCGGCCCCTCGCCCGGGAGGCCGGTGAAGTAGACGGCGCTCGAGATCCCGTCCTCGTAGTCGACGGTCACCGAGCCGAAGGTCCCGCTCTTGTCGGCGTAGGTCTGCTGGGCGAAGGAGCACTCGAAGAAGACGCGCTTGTCGCGGTGGCGGAAGCAGCTCTTCTTCATCATCCCCTTGCTGATCGGGTCGCCGAGGTGGGGCTCGACCTCCTGCGGCGAGAGCCCGAGGAGGCGGGTGAGCGGCAGCGGGACGTCCTCCTTGATGCTCGCCAGCGTGAGGTCGGCCGGGAGCCCGCCCTGAGCCGCGTCACCCGCGGCCGCGCCGCCCGCCGGCGCGCCGCCGCGCTCCCCCATACACCCGGTCGGCAGGGCGAGCGCCATGGCGAGTGTGAGGAGATGTGCGAAGCAGGGCTTCAGGGCGAGCATGGCGGCATGATACGCTCCCGCGCGCGCGAGCCTGGCGGAATTGGTAGACGCGCTGGATTTAGGTTCCAGTACCCCCGGGTGTGTCGGTTCGAGTCCGACGGCTCGCAGGCGCAGACCGTCCCCAGGGCTGGGCCCGGTCGAACTTGACGCTACGTCACCTTTGAAGGTACCGAGGCCTCGCCGTGATCCGCACGCTCCTCCACCGGGCCGCTGTCTCCACCCTCGACGCCGTGATCGACCGCGGCCAGAGCTCCGCCCGCGCGCCGGTGCGGCTCGCCGCCGACACCCTCGACCGCCTCCGCGGCTACGTCGGGCTCGAGCGGATCGGCCCCCGCGAGCCGCTCCCGGACTTCTCCCATGACCACCCGGACCAGCCGATGTGGCGCTCCGACAAGGAGAAGCTCCACCGCTACCGGGTCGACCGCGGGATCATCAAGCCCGAGGGCGAGGAGGCCGAGACCGCCGCCCCGCCGAAGGCGGCGCTGACGATCTACTACCGCCGCGGCTGCCCCTACTCGCGGGCGGCGCTCGATCTCCTGCGTGAGCGCGAGCTCCCCTTCAACGAGATCGACATGACCGACGACCAGGGCCTCCAGGCCCACGTCGCCCGGATCACCGGCCGCAAGACCTCGCCGCAGATCCTGATCCACGAGCAGCCGATCGGCGGCTTCGACGAGCTCCGCGAGCTCGCCCAGGGCGGCGAGCTCGAGGCGATGATCGAGGGCCCGCCGCCGCCCGACGGCGAGGAGGTGGTCGACGCGGTCTTCCCCGAGGATCCGGTCGAAATCAGCGTCGACGAGGTCCGCCAGCGCCTGGACGAGGGCTCGCCGCTCCTCCTCCTCGACGTCCGGACGGCCGACGAGGAGGAGGAGACCGGGGTCCTCCCCGGGGCGCTGCTGATCCCGCTCTCCGAGCTCGAGTCGCGGGTCGACGAGCTCACCCACACCGGCGTGTGGATCACCTACTGCCGCTCCGGCAAGCGCTCGCTCGCCGCCCGCGAGATCCTGGTCAAGCACGGCCACCCCAGCGTGCTCTCGATGCGCGGCGGGATCCTGGCGTGGCTCGACGCCGGGGGGCCGACGGTGCCGCCCTCGGAGGCCGCGATCGCCCGCCCGCGCCTCGACCTCAAGCGGACGGTCAAGCTCCCGGTCTACCACCCCGAGCGCTCGCCCTTCGAGGGGCTCGAGCTCGAGGGCGAGGGCGCGGCCGGCGAGGGCGAGCGCCTCGAGGGCAAGGCGCTCGTCGATCGGGTCCTCGAGGTCCTCGACGAGGTCCGGCCGATGGTCCAGGCCGACGGCGGTGACATCGAGCTGATGGACGTCCAGGACGACGTCGTCGCCCTCCGCCTCACCGGCAACTGCATCGGCTGCCCGAGCTCGCAGGCGACCCTCAAGCAGGGGATCGAGCGCCGTCTGAGGCAGCGGATCCCGCAGCTCAAGGGGATCTCGTCGCCGCAGCTCAGCGCCTGAGCGCCCGCCAGGGGGACGGGCTATCATGGCCCGGTGCTGCGTCGTCGCGGGCTCGCGTTGGTCGCGTCGATGGTGGCGCTCGTCGGCGCCTGCGCGCCGACCTCGGCGCCCGCGCCCGTGGTCCGCACGGTGAAGGTCGTCGACGCCGGCACCCGGGTCGTGCAGGTCTTCGAGCTCGCCGGATCGCCGACGACCGGGGTGATCAAGGGCCGCTGTTGCACCGCAGAGACGAGCCCGCCGCTCCGCGTGCGGGTCGTCGTCAACGACGTCGACGCCGGGGGAGACCCCGCGCGGCACTCCCCCGAGGTCGACCTCCACGGCGCCCAGCGCTGCGCGGTCGAGAGCTACGGGTGTGAGGGGCGTCGTGGGGAGTGTGGGGTCGAGCTCCGCTGCGAGGTGCTCGCCCGCGAGGGGGAGGGGCCGATCGAGCTCGAGCTCTCGGCGGTCGAGGAGCTCGAGCCCCGCGGCTGCCAGGCGGAGGCCGAGCGGCCGCTCGCCCTCGTCGGCGACGCCATGGTGCTGGGGCCGCGCTGAGGCGCTTCGCTAGGCGACGCGCTGACCGCAGAAGCGGCAGAGCGAGGGCTCGCTCGGGCTGACGATCACCTCGGAGACGCCGCCGCAGGACGGGCAGGTGAGGCTGAGCTGGCGGACGCCGGTGGTCGTCGACGCCGACACGAAGACGCCCTGCTCGAAGTCCATGCGCCCGGCGAGGCGGCCGGCGGCGATCGCCTGGAGGACCAGCTCGCGCACCCGCGGGATCGGCACGCCGAGCTGGCTCGAGAGCTGCTGGAGGGGGAGGCGCGACGACGCCTGGCCCATCGCCACCACCTGATCGAGGAGGTGCTGGCTCCGGCGGGTGCGGAGCCCGAGGAGGAGGAGGACGAGCCCCGGGACGCCGAAGACCCCGAGGGCCATGATCAGCACCGCGAGCCCCGAGCTCGGGTCCTCGGGCTTGGACGGCGCGGCCATCATCCCGAGGCCGATCGCCGAGCACGAGACCCCGACGAAGGAGAGGATCCCGCCGAGGACCAGCTTGACGCCGAGCGACTTCTTCATCGTTGCGATCACTCTCCGCGCGTCGCCTCCGGGCTGTCAAGGCGAGCGGCCGAGGGCGGAGGCGCCCGCCGCGAGCGGCCTCGCGGTCGGCTCGTTCGCCTGGCCCTTCGGGCGGGCCGCGCTAGCCGACCTTCTGGAGCCGGCCGGCGACGCCCGAGCGCGCGAGCCCGTCGAGGACCCGCTGGATCGCCGACGCGAAGGTGCTGGCGAAGACCTCGTCGGTCCGCCGCTTGTCGGTCAGGGTGACCGCGCCGTTGGCGGTGCCCGCGAAGCGGTAGACGTAGGTCGGCGCGCCCGGCAGGCGGATCTCGAGGGAGAAGCGCATGGTCCCGACCCAGCTCTTGTTGGCGGCGCTGGCGTAGGCGAGGCCGAGCTCGTCGATGCTGACGAAGCCGACCAGGCGCTCGCCGGCCGGCACCTGGGCGGTCGGGTCGACGACCGTCACCGAGTCGAAGATCGATCCGAGGGCGACCCGGAGGTCGCGCTCGACGAAGGTGCGGACGTTGTAGACATCGACCGAGGGCCCGCCGGGGGCGCTCGCGCGCATGTGCTCGGGGATCCGGGCGCTGTCGCGGATCAGGTAGAGGGGGAGGTGGATCCGCTGGTCGACCATCGGCGGCGTCGCGGTGATCGCCAGCTCCTCGAGATCGACGGCCCGGTATCCGCAGGCGAAGGCCGGGGCGAGGGCGAGGGCGAGGGCGATGGCGGCGCGGGCGGAGGAGGCCATGCTGGCCGCGACCTTAGCAGAGATCTCGAGGGGGCCGGATTCGAGGTCCTGCCGGTGAGCGCGCGGTGATTGCGCGAGATCGCCCCTCGGTGCGCGAGATCGGGCATCATGCGCCCATGGCCCGAATCGCCGCCGCGTCCCTCCCGCTCGCCGCCGCCCTCGCCCTCGCGGCCCCTGGCCCCGCGCAGGCGGCGGAGTGCGCCTGGGCCTTCCCGGTCGGGACGCAGCCGGAGAGCCCGGCGCCCCTCGCCGACAACCACCCGGTGGGCGGGATGAACCTCCCGGAGTACGGCGCCCACCTCGGCGGCGACTACTGGAGCGGGGGCGGCTGCACGGATCTCGGCCAGCCCGTCTACGCGGCCGCCGACGGCGAGATCGTCGAGATCGTCGACAACCTCGGCTCCTACCTCGACGTCGTCGTCATCCGCCACGCGGTCCCCGAGATCGGGCCGATCTACACGATGTACGGCCACATCGCCCGCGACCCCGGGCTCAGCGAGGGGGCCAAGGTCACCCGCCGCCAGAAGATCGGCGAGATCGCCGATGTCCTCCAGTACTTCTCGCCCTGCCACCTCCACTTCGAGATCCTGAACGAGTCGGCCTATCAGAACGGGCCCTTCTGCAGCGGCTGCCAGAACGCGGGCTACCACGTCTCGCCCGGCTACGATCAGAAGAAGGGGGTGACCAAAGGGACAGCCGTCAGCGGCGACGAGTACCTCGAGGTCAACGACGGCGTCGCCGACAACCGCTGGTACTTCACCGACGCCTTCGTCGAGGCCCGCCTCGATCAGACCTGCGGCGCGTGCGGGGACGGCATGTGCGACGCCGGCGAGGACTTCGAGAATTGCCCGGCCGACTGCGATCCCTGCCAGTGGATCCCGCCGCCGGGGACGACCCTCGGCGAGGACGGCCCCTGCTTCAGCAGCGGCGGCAACCCGAAGTACTGGTACCCGGCCCAGGACGCGGGTCACAACGGATCGCTCCTCTGGACCCACACCACCGACTCCGACATGGTCGACAACTACGGGGTCTGGGAGCTGGTCTTCCAGGAGAGCGGCGACTACGAGGTCGAGATCTACGCCGACCCCGCGTACGCCCAGAGCAAGGAGGCGGCGTACATCGTCGCCCACGCCGGGGTCCAGGACGTGGTGGCGGTCGATCAGGGGGCGGCGGGCGGCTGGGCGAGCCTCGGGATCTTCCACTTTAACGCCGGCGGCGGTCAGTCGCTCCGGCTCAACGACAACACCGGCGAGCCCTTCGCCGACAAGGTGCAGATCGTCTTCGACGCGGTCCGGGTGACCCGGGTCGGCGAGCCCGACACGACGAGCGGGGGCGACACGTCGACGAGCGGCGGGAGCACGTCGACGAGCGGCGGGAGCACGTCGACGAGCGGCAGCGACGGCGGGAGCAGCGACGGCGGCAGCGGCAGCGGAGGCGGCGACGGCGGCGCGACCGACACCGGCGGATCGGGCGACAGCGCGGGCTCGTCGGTGAGCGAGAGCGGCTTCTCGGCGAGCGTCGGCGGCGACGGCGAGGCCGCGCCGGACGGCTGCGCCTGCCGCAGCGCGGGCGGCCGCGGCTCGCTCGCGCCGCTCGGGCTGCTCGGGCTCGTCGCCCTCATTCGTCGGCGGCGCCGCGTCTAGAACTACCTGTCCGATGGGCCAGGTAAACGAGGCCGCGCGCGCTACGTCGGCCCCAGCCCCTGCTCGCGCAGCATCGCCGCGAGGTAGGGCGAGCCGGGCTCGGCCAGGCACTCCGCGAGCGGGCCGCTGCGGCCGATCCGACCGTCCTCGAGGACCAGCACCTGGTCGGCGAGGGCGACGAGGTCGCGGGCGTCGTGGGTGATCACCAGCTTCGCCCCGGGGGCCTCGGCGAGGGTCGCCCGCAGGCGCTCGCGGGCGCTCTGGCGGTTGTGGACGTCGAGGGCCGAGAGCGGCTCGTCGAGGATCAGGAGGTCGGGGGCGACGATCACCGCGCGGGCGAGCGCGACCCGCTGGGCCTGGCCGCCGGAGAGCGCGGCCGGCCGGCGCTCGGCGACCTCGGCGACCCCGAGGCGCTCGAGCCAGGCGCGGGCGCGGGTCTCCGCCTCGAGGCGCGGCACGCCGCGGGCCAGGAGCCCGTAGGCGACGTTGGCGAGGGCGCTGAGGTGTGGGAAGAGCGCGAGCCCCTGGAACATCACGCCGACGCCGCGCGCCTGCGGCGGCAGGCGGAGGCGCTCGGCGGCCCGCTCGACCGGGCGCCCGCCGATCGCCACGGCGCCGGCGGAGAGCGGCCAGAGGCCGGCGAGGACGTCGACCAGCGTCGACTTGCCGGCGCCGTTGGGGCCGACGACGACCAGGGTCTGGCCGCTGGCGATCGCCACCTCGAGGTCGAGCACGCAGGCGCCGCGGCGGGCGCGGATCGTCGCCTCCAGGCTCACTCGCGGCCCCCATGGCGCTCGCCCGGGAGGAGGCGGCCGCGGAGCGCGACGAGGACGACGAGCGCGAGGCCGAGGAGGAGCACCCCGAGCGCGACCGCGGCCGGCGGGTCGACCTGGAGGGCGGTGTAGATCGCCAGCGGCATCGTCCGCGTGCGGCCGGCGAGGTTGCCCGCGAAGGTGATCGTCGCCCCGAACTCGCCGAGCGCGCGGGCCCAGGCGAGGGCGATCCCGGAGGCGAGCGCCGGCCGCAGGAGCGGTAGGGTGATCGTCCAGAGGACCCGGAGGCGGCCGGCGCCGAGGGTCGCGGCCGCGGCCTCGAGGCGCGGGTCGATCGCCAACAAACCTGCCTCAAGGGACAGAATCAAAAAGGGCGCGGCGACGAAGGCGACGGCGACGATCGCCCCCGCGGTGGTGAAGGGGAGGCTGATCCCGAGGGCGCCGAGGAGCTCGCCGAAGAGGCCGCGGCGGCCGAAGGTGACCAGGAGCGCGAGGCCGCCGACGACCGGCGGCAGGACCATCGGCAGGGCGACGAGGCCGCGGAGGAGCGCCTTGCCCGGGAGCTCGACGCGGGCGAGGAGGTAGGCGAGCGGGAGGCCGAGCGCGAGCGCCAGGAGGACCGCGGCGCTCGAGACCACGAGCGAGAGCGTGAGCGCGTCGACGACCGCCGGCGAGGCGAGTTGCGCGGCCAGGGCCGCCGGCTCGAGGTGGGCGAGGAGGCCGACGAGGGGCGCGACCAGGCCAGCGACCGCGAGGAGGCCGAGGACGCTGAGCAGGTGATCGCTGGGTTGCCGGCGCATCGGCGGCGCGATGATGGCACAGCGCAGGCGCGCGCGGGATCGCGCGGGGCGGATCGATCGCGGCGGGCTCGGATCACCGGCGCCGCGCGGCCGCCAGCGCCGTCACACGCGGCCGCGGCGACGAATCGACGTCAGGGCGGCGCGAAGCCGAGGCCGGCGAAGATCGCCTGCGCGGGCGCCTCGAGGAGCGCCGCGACGAAGGCGCGGGCGAGCGCCGGGTCGCTCGCGCCGCGGAGCGGGCTCGCGTGGTAGGTCGCGCGGATCGACTCGGCGCCGGCGAGCTCGATCACCCGCACGCTCCCGGGCGCCGCGGCCCGGACGTCGGTGGCGTAGACGATCCCAGCGTCCGCCTCGCCGAGGCTGACCTTCTGGACGACGGCGCGGACGTTGTCCTCCTCGGAGACGACCCGCGCCTCGACGGCCGCGCGGAGGCCGAGGCGATCGAGGCGGCGCGGGCGTAGGCGCCGGCCGGGACCTCGGGCGCGCAGAGGACGACCTTGCGCTCCGCGGCCGCGAGGTCGGCGGCCTCGGCGAGCGCGACCTCGCTGCCGGCGATCACCACGAGGCGGTTGGCGGCGATCGTCGTCGGCGCCTCGGCGAGCCCCGCGTCGACGACCCGCTGGAGCTGCGCGAGGTCGGCGGAGACGAAGACGTCGACCGCGGCGCCGGCGAGGATCTGGGCGGCGAGCGCCTGCGATCCCGCGAGGTCGAGGAGGAGCTCGACCTCCGGGTGCGCGCCCTCGAAGTCGCGGGCGATCGCCGTGAGCGCCTCGCTCAGCGACATCGCGGCCGCGACCGTCAGCGGCCGGCGCCCCGAGCTCGAGCGCCGGCAGCCGAGCGCGAGGCCGAGGGCGGCCGCCAGCCAGCGGCGGCGGGTCGGATCGGCGGGCGCGTCGTCCACGGGCGGAGCTTGCCCGAGCGCGATCGACCCGGCAACCTCAGCTCGCCGCGTCCGCGCCGTCGTCGTCGCCGTGGAAGACCTCGTCGACGATCCCCTCGGGGATCATGTCGCGGCGGTAGGTCGCGGCGAAGGTCTTGAAGATCGTCTCGAGGGGCAGGTCGTAGAAGAGCCCGCGCTCCCGGACGTACTCCATGTGCTGGCGGCCGGCGCCGTCGAAGGGCTGGAGGAGCGCGTCCTGGGTGCCGTCGAATTCGAGGGGCGGGACCCCGAAGCGGGCGCAGAGCGAGGCGTTGAAGGCGGGGGTCGCCTTGCGCGGCACGCCGTCGATCCAGACCTCGACGTAGCCGTGGAAGACGAAGAGGTCGGTGCCCATCAGCGCCCGCAGGCGCTCGCTCGCAAGGTGGTTGCGGACATCGGCGAAGCCGAGGCGCGAGGGCAGCCCGGCGGCTCGAAAGGCCGCGCAGAGGAGCACCGCCTTGGTCACGCAGTAGCCGCGGTCGCGGTGGAGGAGGGTGCTCGCGCGGTACTCCTCGGGGTCGAGCGAGAGCGAGTAGGGGTCGTAGCGGAGGCGCTCGCGGACGTCGCGGAAGAGGAGCGCGGCCCGCTCGTGGGGATCGCTGGCGTCGCCGACGACCGCGCGCGCGTAGGCGACCACCTCCGGGTGATCGGAGTCGACGAAGTGGCCGGGGGCGAGGAGGCGGGGGTCGTCCTGCATGGGATCGGGCTCGCTTGATCGTGGCTGCCGGGGCGGGCCCCAGCAAGGCGCTTTTGCGGCTCCGCATCCGCAGAGCCGCCCGCACCGGCGTCGTCCGTGCCGCCGCGGCGCCGGCGTCGGCGACGCGGTCAACATGTCCAAATGGACATGTCGTGCGCCCGCTCGCAGACGCCGCGCCCGCGCCCGCGCCCGCCGCTACTTCCCCGGCCGCAGGAGCGCCCGGGCGATGATCACCTTCTGGATCTCGGAGGTCCCCTCGTAGATCCGCAGCGCCCGGATCTCGCGGTAGAGCCGCTCGGGCACCTGGCCGACCGTGACGCCGAGGCCGCCGAGGCTCTGGACCGCGCGGTCGATCGTCCGCTGCGCCGACTCGGTGGCGAAGAGCTTGGCCATCGCCGGCTGGTCGACGCTCGCCCGCCCCTGATCGCGGGCCGCCGCCGCCCGGTAGACCAGGAGCTGGGCGGCGACGTGATCGGTGGCGACGTCGGCGAGCGCGAACTGGAGGCCCTGCTGGGCGGCCAGCGGCTTGCCGAATTGCCGGCGCGAATTGAGGTGCTCGATCATCGTCGTCAGCGCCCGGTCGGCGAGGCCGAGGGCGGCCGCGCCGACGCTGACCCGGAAGACGTCGAGGTTGCCGAGGGCGATCTTGAGGCCCTCACCCGGCGCGCCGAGGCGGTGCTCGGCCGGGACCTCGACCCCCTCGAGATCGACCGCGCCGATCGGGTGGGGCGCGATCACCTTGATCGGCGTGACCCGAAGGCCAGGCGCGTCGCCGGGGACCCAGAAGGCGCCGAAGCGCGGGCGGCCGCCGGCGTCGTCGCCCTCCTCGCGGGCGAAGACGACGTAGGAGTCGGCGACCCCGGCGTTGGAGATGAAGCACTTGCGGCCGCGGAGGACGACCCCGCCGCCCGCCGCCGGGGTGGCGATCGTCTGCATCCCCTGGATGTCGGAGCCGGCCTCCGGCTCGGTGAGCGCGAACGCGCAGATCCGCCGGCCGCTGCGCGACGTCGGGGAGGAGCGCGGCCTGCAGCGCCGCCGGCCCGGCCATCGTCACCGGGTTGGAGCCGAGGCCCTGCATCACGAACGCGGTGTCGAGCGCCCCGCTCTCGCGCGCCAGCCACTGCCGGATCAGGCAGAGGGCGGTCGAGCGGATGGTCTCGGCGGCGCCGCCGTGGGCGGCCGGGACCACCCAGCGGAGGAGGCCGGCGTCGGCGAGGCGGGCGACGTAGGCGCGGGTCGCCGCGCCCTCGTCGGACTCGTCCTCGGGGCGCTCGCGGACGCCGGCGCAGAAGCGCTCGAGGTCGTCCTCGAGCGCCTCCCAGGTCGCCGGATCGCCGGCGATCACCCCGAGCTCGCGGCGGAGGATCCTCGGATCGACGATCATCGCGGGCCTACTTCCAGAGCGGCTTGCGCTTGCCGACGCGGGCCTGGTCGGCCTCGCGGAAGTCGGGGTGCTGCATGCAGATCGCCTGGGCCTGGGCCTCGGCCTCGATCGCCGCGTCGAGGTCCATGTCGAGCTCCTGCTGGAGCATCCGCTTGGTCATCCGCAGCGAGAAGTGGGGGCCGGCGGCGAGCTCGGCGGCGAGCTTGAAGGCCTCGCGGTCGACGTTCTCGCGGTCGGGCTCGTCGTCGACCACGCGGTTGACCAGGCCGATCTGGGCGCAGCGCTCGGCCGTCACCCGGCCGCCGAGCATCAGGATCTCGCTGGCGTGGCCGAGGCCGACGACCCGCGGGAGGAGGTAAGCTCGCGCCCATGTCGGCGCCCGAGAGGCCGACCTGGGGGAAGAGGAAGGAGAAGAAGCCGCCGCGGCCGATCACCCGGAGGTCGGAGGCGAGGGCCATCACCGCGCCGGCGCCCGCGGCCACCCGCTTGATCGAGCAGACGATCGGCAGCGGGCACATCCGCATCGCCTGGATCAGCTCGCCGGTCATCCGCGTGAAGCGGAGGAGCCCCTCGGTGTCGCGCTCGAAGAGGCGGGTGATGATGTCGTCGACGTCGCCGCCGCCGCAGAAGGCCCGGCCCTCGCCCTGGAGCACCAGCGCCCGCGCGCCCTCGCCCGAGGGGTCGTAGGTCCGGCCGCCGACCGTCTTGAAGAGGTCGGTGAGCTCCCGGTAGACCTGAAAGGTGAGGGCGTTGAAGCGCTCGGGGCGGGCGAGGGTGATCACGCCGACGCGCTCGCGCTCCTCGTAGCGGAAGCTCTCGGGGGTCGGCGTCGGCGCCCAGCGGAGGTCAGGCGGGGGGGTGGTCGTCATCGCGCTCTCGTCTCTTCCTTGAGGCCTCGAGGTACCTGTCGCTTGGTTCAGGTGGCGGCGCTCGCCGGGGGGAGCACCGCGATCCCCTGGATCTCGACCTTCGCGCGATCCTCGAGGAGGGCGGCGACCTCGACCAGCGCCATCGCCGGGAAGTGCTTGCCGATGAGCGCGCGGTAGGCCGCGCCGACCTCGGCGATCGCGGCGATGTACTCGCGCTTGTCGGTGACGTAGATCGTCAGGCTGATGAGGTGCTCCGGTCTCCCACCTGCAGCCGCGACGACGGCGACGACATTTGCCAGCGCCTGGCGGAACTGCGGGGCGAACTCGTCGCTGACAAATTGCTCGCGCTCGTCCCAGCCGATCTGGCCGGCGATCGCCAGAAACTCGCCGCTGGCGGCCATTCCGTTGCTGTAGCCGCGGGGCCGGGGCCAGCCTTCGGGTTGGGCGATCCGGTGAGGCATCGGCGGCGAGTGTCGCAGCCGCACGTGGAGGTGGCAACGAGACTTGCCGGATCCCCGTCGACTCGCCGCCGAGGGGTGGCAACGGGACTTGCCAGGGGCGCATTTGCCCGAGCAAAACCCTTTGATCTCAAGGGGTTGTCCCGTGGCATGAGCTTCGCTTTGAAGGGGCGCGACCGCAGGAAAAGGAAAGACGCCATGACCAAGCTCCTCCGCACCTCCGCCCTCACCGCCCTCACCACCCTCGTCCTCGCCCTCGCCGCCTGCGGGCCCGAGATCGATGACGTCGCCGATGGCAGCACGGGCGGGTCCGACGTCGAGGTCGACGAGGAGCTGCCGATCGCCGCGCCCGATCGCGGCGAGATCGACGACGATCTCGAGGACATCAGCGTCGGTCCGCGGCCGGTGAACCCGGCGAGCGCCGACGCCGGCCTCGCGCTCGCGGCCCGCGACGACGGCCCCTGCGACACCTGGGGTCCGGGCCTCGACGATCTCGAGATCGGCGACGGCGTCGACGGCCAGGGCGCGCAGGCGGGCGAGCTCCCGCTGGCGGACCTCGCGGATGACTCCGAGGACACCTCGGGTCACGACGGCGAGCTCGACCTCGCCGGCGGCGAGCCCTGGGCGGCGCCGGCGATCGACGACCTCGCCTACGTCGACGACGAGGACGCGTCGGCGCCGGAGCACGGCGACCCGTGGTACGCCGACCGCCCGGACGAGCCGGGGGACACCGACGGTGACGACGGCGAGCTCGACATCGCCGACGGCGGCGACGCGCCGGCGCCGGAGCTCGATGACCCGTGGTACGCCGATCGCCCGGACGAGCCGGGGGACACCGACGGTGACGACGAGCTCGACATCGCCGTCGGCGCCTAGCCTCCCCGCGCTCTGATCGCTGGCTTCGCCGCCGTCGCCGCCCAGGCGTCGGCGGCGAGTCGCCGCGTCAGCTCGCCGCGTTCGCCCGCCGCTGGTCGCGGATCGCCCGCAGCACGTCGACGTACGAGACGATGCCGACCAGGCGCGGGCCTGCGACCACGCAGATCGCCCCCACCCGGAGGTCGACGAAGAAGTCGAGCGCGCGGTCGATCGTGTCGCCCGGGGTCAGGGTGATCACGTTCGAGGTCATCGCCTGCCAGAGCGGGGTGTCGAGGAGCTCGACCGTCGCCATCACGTTCTCGTCGACCATCTGATCCGGCGGACGGTAGTGGCGGATGTCGCGGTCGCTGATCAGCCCGACGAGCTCCTCCCCCTTGAGCACCGGGAGGTGGCGGATGTCGTTGTCGTGGAGGATCTGGATGGCCGCCCCGAGCGGCTCAGAGCTCTGGATGGTGATCACATCCCGGGTCATGATCTCGGCGAGCTTCACGGCTGGCGATTGAACCCCGGGGGGCCCGGCCGGCGACGCGAAAGCTTTGCCGGTCGGGCCCCCCGGGGTCCAGAGGGCGCGTTTGGGCGCCGGGCGACGCGCGGAAGCGCGCGTCCCCCGGGCCTGCGGGGTCAGCCGGGCTCGATCTCGCAGGTGTTCGAGCAGCCGTCGCCGTTGTTCAGGTTGCCGTCGTCGCAGGCCTCACCGGGCTGCTTGTAGCCGTCGCCGCACTTCGCGTTCTTGCAGACGTTGGTGCAGGTGTCGGTGTTGATCTGGTTGCCGTCGTCGCACTCCTCGCCGGGCTGCTTGTAGCCGTCGCCGCACTTCGGCAGCTTGCACATGTTGGTGCAGAAGTCGGTGTTGACCATGTTGCCGTCGTCGCACTCCTCGCCCGGCCCCTTGAAGCCGTCGCCGCAGACCGGGAGCTTGCAGGCGTTGGTGCAGGAGTCGGTGTTGACCTTGTTGCCGTCGTCGCACTCCTCACCGGGCTGCTTGTAGCCGTCGCCGCAGACCGGGAGCTTGCAGGCGTTGGTGCAGGAGTCGGTGTTGACCTTGTTGCCGTCGTCGCACTCCTCGCCCGCCTGCTTGTAGCCGTCGCCGCAGACCGGGAGCTTGCAGGCGTTGGTGCAGAAGTCGAAGTTGGAGTTGTTGCCGTCGTCGCACTCCTCGCCGGGCTGCTTGAAGCCGTCGCCGCAGACCGGGAGCTTGCAATCGTTGGTGCAGTTGTCGTTGTTCGAGTCGTTGCCGTCGTCGCACTCCTCGCCCGGCCCCGGGAAGCCGTCGCCGCAGACGTTGAGGGTGCAGTCGAACTTGCAGGCCTTGGTGTTGCCGTTGTTGGCCCCGTCGTCGCACTCCTCCTTGCCCTGCCAGATGAAGCCGTCGCCGCACTTCGCGTTGAGGCAGGCGAGGATGCAGGCGCCGCCGTTGGAGTTCTGGTCGCCGTTGTCGCACTCCTCGCCGGGCTGCTTGAAGCCGTCGCCGCAGGCCGCGAGCTTGCAGACGTTGGTGCAGGAGTCGTTGTTGTTCTGGTTGCCGTCGTCGCAGGCCTCGTTCGGCGCCTTGAGGCCGTCGCCGCAGAAGGCCTTGGTGCAGTTGAGCTTGCAGTAGCCGTTGTTGGCGTTGTTCGGGCCGTCGTCGCACTGCTCGACGCCCTGGTGGATGTAGCCGTCACCGCACTTGGCGTTGGTGCAGTTGAGGAGGCAGTCGCCGATGTTCGAGTTCTGGTTGCCGAGGTCGCACTGCTCGCCCTTGCTCATCTGGACGAAGCCGTCGCCGCAGGCCGGCAGCGCGCAGAGGTCGGTGCAGCCGTCGTCCTGGTTGCCGTTCATCCCGTCGTCGCACTGCTCGCCGGGGTCCTCGATGTTGTTGCCGCACTCCTCGATCACGCACTCCGGCGAGCAGCCGTCGCCGGAGAAGTTGTTGCCGTCGTCGCAGCCCTCGCCCGGCCCCTTGTCGCCGTCGCCGCAGACGTTCTTCAGGCACTCGGCGTTGCAGGCCTTGCCGGGGCCGTTGTTCATCCCGTCGTCGCACTCCTCCTCGCCGGGCGGGAGGTTCCAGACCAGGCCGTCGCCGCAGATCGCCAGCTTGCACTCGAGGGTGCACTCGCCCTGGTTGGTGTTCTGCGGGCCCTTGTCGCACTCCTCGTTCTTCACCTCCTGGACGAAGGAGTCGCCGCAGATCGCGTTGGTGCAGTTGTTGGTGCACTCGTCGGTGTTGACGTCGTTGCCGTCGTCGCACTCCTCCTGGGCCGAGACCAGGCCGTCGCCGCAGGAGGCGAGCTTGCACTCGTTGGTGCACTCGTCGTCGTTGACCTTGTTGCCGTCGTCGCAGCCCTCGCCCGGGCCCATGTAGCCGTCGCCGCAGACGTTCTCGGTGCAGTCGAGCTTGCAGGAGCCCTCGTTCTGGTTGTCCGCGCCGAGGTCACACTCCTCCTTCGGGCCCTGATCGCCGTCGCCGCAGACGTTGAGGGTGCAGTCGAGCTTGCACTCCTGGCCCGGGCCGTTCTTCATCCCGTCGTCGCACTCTTCGCCCTTGTCCGGCTGGAGCTCGCCGTTGCCGCAGGGGGTGCCGCCGTTGCCCATCCCGGTGGTGGTCTCCTCGCCGCCGCTGGTCCCCGAGCCCTGCGAGTCGCCGCCGGTCCCGGACTGGGAGTCCTCGCCGCCTGACATCGACGCCCCCGAGTCGCTCTCGGTCGCGCTCGCGGAGGCGGAGTTGCTCTCGGTGTTCGTGTCGCTCGCGGAGCCTGAGTTGCTCTCGGAGGCCGACGCCGACGCGTTGGTGTTGGAGCCGCCGCCGTTGCAGGCGATCAGCGCGGTGGAGCCGGCGAGGAAGAGGAGCGCCGGCGTTGCCAGGGAGATGAAATACGATCGCAGAGCCATGGAGAAACCCGGTACGCCCGCCCAAAAACGTCGGCGAGGCGCACATTTGGGAAAATAGCGCATTCGCAGGGCGGCCTCACCTGGGATCGCGTCCGCCGGGAATTGAATCCATGTGCGCTGGGTCTTCGCCACCCGCGCGGAGCGGTCGCCGGCGAGCGAGCGCGCGGAGCTCGTCCGGGTGGAAGAGGTTGAGGTAGTAGGCGACGCTGATCCACGAGAAGGGGCCGACGTTGAGGGTGAGGAGGATGGAGAGGTGGAGGGCGACGCCGATCGCCACGAAGCCGAGCCGGAGGTCGCGTCGCACGCAGAGGGCGCGGAGCCGCCCGGGCCGCGCAGGAGTCGCTCGGTAGTAATAGAAGAGCAGCAGAAAGATCGCGCTGATCTCCCAGATCCAGGTCAGGGCGGTCGCCACCTGGAGGACGAGCACCGCGGGGGCCGCGGCCGTCCAGCCCATGTCGAAGCGCCGCCAGGTCGGCTCCTGAAAGACCCAGTAGAGGGCGGAGAACCCGCCCGCGGGCGTCCACGGCACCCCGAGCTTGCTGAGGCCGGTGGTCGTGTAGACCGCGAGAATTTGGAGGATCAGGAGGTAGCGCGGCCAGGCGGCGATCTCGACGGCGGGCCGCCAGCTCCCGCGGCGGAGGCGGGCGTCGACCGAGAGGGTCGCGGTCGCGCCCGCGAGGAAGAGGATCCAGAGGGCGTTGCCGATGAGCAGGTCGTAGCCGCCGATGATCGTCGGGTCGCTGCGGACGATCGCCTGGTAGACCTGGCCGGCGATCAGGAGCACCACCCGCCCGCCGGCGCCGACGGTCACGAGGAGCGCGAGGAGGAGCCCGAGGGGCACGAGGGCGCCGATCACCGGGGCTCGCGGGCCGCCGAGCGCGCGGATCAGCCAGTGGTCGCCGCTCCGGAGCTCGAGCATCCCGCCGTCGGCGGCGTCGACCCAGAAGACCTGATCGAGGCCGGCGGCCGCCATCGATCCGATCGAGTAGAGCATGCAGAGGCCGACCGCGATCCGGAAGAGCGCGAGGCCGTCGGCCGGCTCGCGGCGCCCGAGGAGCTCGACCGCCGACGACCAGAGGCGCCTCATCGCAGCTCCTCGGCGACGAAGCGGCGCTCGTGCTCGTAGCGGCCCTCGGGGCGCCGGCCGGCGCGGACCTCCGCCGGCGGCAGGGTGCGGTAGCGGTAGAGGCGCACGCGGATCGCCGTCGCCTCCGGGAACTCGGCCGCCGCCTCGCGGGCGAGCCAGCGGGCGAGGCCGTCGTAGTGCGGCGGGATGAAGGTGCGGGCGAAGCGGCCGTTGAACTTGCGGAAGCGGTTGTGCTCGAAGGTCGCGCGCCGCCAGGCGGCCGCGTCGTCGTGCGGGCGGTAGAGCGGGCGCCACTCGCCGCCGATCTCGAGGTCGACGTGGACCTCGGCCGGCACCCGCTGCGGGCTCGCGAACATCGCCCAGCCCTGGCGCGCGCCGACGAGCGCCGCGTAGCCGGCGAAGGGCGCGGCGAGGAGCTCGCGGATCCGGCCGAAGGTCGCGGCCGCGTCGCGGACCCGGGCGCCGAGCTCCTCCGGGGTGATCTCGACGCCGACCTGGCCGAGCGCCGCCGCGTAGCCGGCGATGTCCGAGCGGGTGTTGGCGCTCCGCCACATCGCCGGGTTGTTGAGGGCGCCCGCTGGCGGGATCGAGAGGACGACGATCGCCGCGACGTGATAGCCGACGAGGATCACCCGGAGGTGGGGCCAGGCGCGGGCGAGGCGTTGGCGGAGGGCGGCCACGGGGGGCTGATCCTAGCCCGCGTCCAGCCCCCGCGCGCCGGCGATCGCTGCGGCGATCGGCGGTCGACCTGACGCTGCGGTCGATTCCTTGACCGCCCGCGGTCCCCGCGCGATCCTGCCGGGATGGAGGGCGCCGGTTGAGCGAGCACCATCCCCGGGTGATGCCGGTGATCGGCTGGCGCGAGTGGGTGGCGCTCCCGGAGCTCGGAATCCCGGCGATCAAGGCGAAGATTGACACTGGGGCCCGCACCAGCGCGCTCCACGCGGTCGACCTCGAGCGCTTCACCCGACGCGGCGTCGACTGGGTGCGCTTCTGCGTCCACCCCCACCAGCGCGACGTCGAGTCCTCGGTGGTCGCCGAGGCCGAGGTGATCGACGAGCGGATCATCCGCAACTCCGGCGGCCACTCCGAGAGTCGGCCGGTGATCGCCGCGGTCGCGCTCCTCGGCGCCGAGAGCCTGACGATCGAGCTCACCCTGACCAACCGCGCGCTGATGGGCTTTCGCATGCTCCTCGGGCGCGAGGCCGTGCGTCACCGCTTCCTCGTCGATCCCGGCGCCTCCTACTTCCACCGCGAGGGCCCGGGCGCCGGCAAGCGCGGGGCGAAGAAGCGGAAGAAGCGGCGGGCGCCGCCGCGGCCGCGGGTCGAAGAAGAAGAGGAGTGAGGCGCCCGCGCCTGACTCTTGGGTCAGGGCCCGCGGAGGATCGCGTAGCAGGCCATCACCGCGCCGGCGACCCGGATCGATCCGGCCGCGGCGGCGCTCGCCTCATCGCCCTCGGCGGCGAGGTCGATGTCCGGCGCGTGGGAGCGGCGGCTCAGCTCCTCGGGGTTGAGGTCCTCGAGGTGGAGGATCCCGCCGAGCTGGGCGCCCGCCGCCGCGGCGTAGGCCTCGGCCTTGCGACGGGCGGCCGCGACCGCGCCGTCGCGGGCGCGCCGGCGGAGCGCCACCAGCTCGCTGGTCTTGTAGGAGACGTCGGAGATCAGCGCGCCGGCCTCGACGATCCGCTGGAGGAGCCCCTCGAGCGCGTCGAGGTCGCGGGCGAGGGCGATCAGATCGGCCTGGCCGCGGTAGCCGACCATCTCCCGCTCGTTGTAGGGGCCCTCGTAGGCGATCTCGAGGTTGAGGCGCGAGACCTGGACGTCGCGGCTGGCGACGCCGCCGTCGCGGAGCGCGTCGCGGACCGCCTGGAGGCGGGCGCGGGCGCCTTCGAAGGCGGGCGCCGGGGTCGCGGCGACGCCGGCGACGGAGCAGCGGATCGACGCGTAGTCGGGCTCGGTCGCCAGCAGGCAGGAGCCGAAGACGTTGATCCCGACCGGGCGCTGGATCGACTGGCTTGTGTACATCGCGACCCTCCGCGCCGAGCCTACCAGGCGAGCACGAGGGCGAGGTCGGCGATGTTGGTCGCGGTCGGGCCGGTGAAGACGAGGTCGCCGGTCGCCGCGAGGAGCGGGTAGGCGTCGTGATCGATGAGCGCGCGGGCCGGCCGGAGCCCGCGGGCGCGCGCGAGCGAGCAGCTCTCGCCGTCGACGATCGCCCCGGCGGCGTCGGTCGGGCCGTCGGAGCCGTCGCTGGCGAGGCAGGCGACCAGCGTCCGCGGACGGCCGTCGAGGGCGATCGCCGCGGCGAGGGCGCACTCCTGGTTGCGGCCGCCGAGGCCCGCGCGCTTCAGGGTCACGGTGGTCTCGCCGGCGAGGATCCAGGCGGCCGGCCGGCGGCGCTGCGGGGGGTCGTCCGCGAGGCCCTGGGCGAGCGCCGCGAGGACGACGCCGACGACCCGGGCCTCGCCGCGGAGCCAGGTGGTCAGGAGCTCGGCCGCGATCCCCTCGTCCTGGGCGGCCTGGGCCATCGCCGCCGCCGCCTGGCGGGCGCCGGCGATCACCCAGGTCCGCGCGTCGCCGAGCCTCGGGGCCGGCGGCGGCGCGGCCAGGAGCTCGCGGACGCGCGGCGGCAGCCTGTCCGAGAGGCCCGGTCGCTCAAGACATGTATTAAGGTGAAGCTCGTCATCCGCGTCGGGGGCGACGGTCGGGCCCCGAGCCGATCACCGTCGGCGGGTCACCGACGACGTCCGAGACCACCAGACCGAGGACCGGGGCGGGGGCCGCGAGGGCCGCGAGGCCGCCCCCCTTGAGGCGACAGAGGCGCCGCCGGACGGCGTTCATCTCGGCGATCGGCGCCCCGGAGGCGAGGAGGAGCGCGGTCGTCTCGCGGAGCTCGTCGAGGCCGAGGGGCGGGCGGGGGTCGTTGAGGAGCGCCGAGGCGCCGCCGGAGATCAGGGCGAGGACGCGATCGTCGGCGCCGAGGCGCTCGGCGATCGCGGCGATCTCGCGGGAGGCCGCGAGGCCGGCGGCGTCGGGGAGCGGGTGGGCGCCGATCACCAGGCGGATCGGACCGATCGTCGGCGAGGGCGGGGGATCGCGGACGATCACCAGGCCGCCGGCGATCCGCGCCCCGTAGCGCTGGAAGAGCGCCTCGGCCATCGCCGCCGACGCCTTGCCGGCGCCGACCACCCAGACCTCACCGCGGGTGCCGGCGATCGCCGCGTCGACCTCGGGGTGATCGTCGAGGAAGCGCTCGACCGCCGCGCCCGGCTCGGCCGCCGCGAGCGCGGCGGCGAAGAGGCGGCGGACCAGCGCGTGGGAGGCTTCGCGATCGGCGAGGCTCATCGCGGGCGCCGCTCCTCGGCCCGGTCTTCGGCGTAGATCCGGAGCCCGAAGGCGCCGGCGGGGTGGGCCCGGAGGCGGGCGACCTCGGCCTGGATCGCCGCCGGGAAGCGCTCGACCGGCGGGAAGGGGACCCCGTACTCGGCGGGGTAGAGCGCCGGGGCCGCGAGCGCGGCGAAGGTGATGTCGGCGGCGGTGAGCTGATCGCCGGTGAGGTAGGGGCGGCCGTCGGCCAGGCGCTCGCCGACCCGGTCGAAGACCTCGTCGATCTTCACCCGCGAGCGGGCGACCCCGGCGTCGTCGATCCGCATCGCCTTGCGCATCACGAAGCGCGCGAGCGGGAGGCCGAGCTCGAGGCCCGCGCGCTGCCAGCTCGGCGCGCCGTGGCGGGCGACCTCGCGGATCAGGCCGCGATCGGGGAGGATGAAGCCGTAGGCCCAGCGGCGGGTCGCCGGGCCGAGGTGGCGATCAAAGTCCTCCTCGAGCGCCAGCGCCTCGTCGGCGACGCCCTCGGGGTAGAGGCGGGGACCGGGCGCCGGCTGGGCGTCGGCCCATTGGAGGATCTCGGTCGAGTCGCCGATCAGGCGGTCGGCGAGCGCGAGCGCCGGCACGGTCCGGTTGCCGCCCGCCCGGCGGACCGCCAGGAAGTGGAAGAGCGGCAGGTGCCCGTCCTCGACGAAGGCGATCCCGCGGCGCTGGAGGGCCCAGCGCGCCTTGTCGCAGAAGTGGGAGAAGGGGATCGTGATGAGGCGGGGCGTCGACATCGTCCGCGGGGCGGCGATTGTACTCCCGCAGGTCCGCCGGCGCCTTGCCGAGGAGCGGGCGCCGTGCGATCAAGGCGGCAGGGCAGGGGACGTCCGCGTCCGCAGCCCTGGAAGCGAGCGTGTTCGATGCGACGAGCCCCTCTCCTTGCGGCCCTCCTCCTCCTGCCGATCGCCTGCGCCGGTGATGACTCCACCAGCGGCGCGAGCGCGACGACGACGGCGACCACCTCGACCTCGAGCGCCTCGACGAGCGCGTCGACGGGCGACGGCACGTCGGGGGGATCGAGCGCTGGCGAGACCAGCGGCGCGAGCACGGGCGCGACGACGACGACGTCGTCGTCTTCATCGTCGTCGTCGAGCGGCGGCGAGCCGGTCGGCCCGCCGGACTACCCGCAGCCGATGGACGGCTGCGACGGCGCGAGCGCGCCGATCACCCTGGGTAACGGCGAGCTCTGTGCGCCCTTCTGCGCGGGCGAGGGCGCGGCCTGTCCGGACGAGGGGCTCGGCGACGCGACCTCCTCCTGCGAGCCCTTCGTCGACTCCAACCAGGGGAGCGGCGACGACTGCTCGATGGGCCAGGCGTGTCCGCTCGGCGAGGGCTGCGACGGCGCGGCCTGCCACTCGATCGTCTTCTGGAGCTGCCTGATCGAGTGCGGCGCCGGCGGCTCGTGCCCCGCGCCGATGATCTGCACCGGCCAGAACCGCTGCGCGTATCCGCTCTAGCGCCGCGAGAGCGAAGTTGCGATCATCCTCGCGCTGAGATCGTCGTCGCTGGCGAGGCGCGAGGAGGGCGAGGCCCGGAGCACGCCCGGGCCCTCGCGGCCGCGCGGCCTGCTCCGCCGCGATCTACTTCTGACCCTTGAGCCAGGTATCAGCCTCGCGGGCCTCGCGGGCCCAGCCGGCGCCGCCGGCCTGGAGGGCGGCGAGCGCCTTGCCGGCGAGCTCGCGGGCCTCGCCGCTCCCCGGCTCGCTGAGGGCGAAGGCGCGGGCGAGGGTGAAGCGGGTGAGCGCGAGCTCGCCGTCGCCGGCGTCGCGGGTCGCCTCGTGGATCGCCAGGGCCTCGCGGGCGCGGGCGGTCGCCTCGGCGGCGTCGCCCCGGGCGATCGCCAGCTCGGCCGCGGCGCGGAGGAAGCGGGCGCGGAGCTGCGAGCGCGGCGGGGCCTTGGCGTCGACGATCTCGCGGGCGCGGGCGAGGGCGTCGGCGGCCTCGTCGAGGCGGCCGAGGGCGGTGTAGGTCTCGCCGAGGTTCCAGAGCGTGAGCGCGAGCGAGGCCGTGCCGGGGGGCAGCTTCTCGGTTCGGATCGCCTCGGCGGCGAGGAAGTGCGTGAGCGCCTCCTCCCGCTCGCCAAGGTCGAAGAGGGCTGTGCCGTACCAGTCCAGCGCGAGGGCGTGCACGGTCGGATCCGGCGCGTCGGACGTCGACGCGATGGCCACCGCGCGGTCGAGGGCCTCGCGGGCGCGGGCAGAGTCGCCGAGGAGCGCCTCGATCCGCCCGAGCTGGCCGAGGAAGAGGATCAGCTTCGGTGAGTCCTCGCCGAGCTCGGACTCGATCATCTCGATGCCCGCGTTGGTGTCGGCGAGCGCCTCCGTGAGGGAGCGGGCTGCGATGTGGGCCGAGGCCCGAGGGCCGAGGAACATCGCCGTGATGAGCGACCGCTCTCCGTAGTGTTGGCGCGCGGAGTCGACGGCGTGGTCGATCTCGGTGATCGCGGCCTTGACCTTCCCGCCTCCGAGGTGGGCGAGGCCGAGGTTCAGCTCCGTCACCGAGACGTGCGGGTGGTTCGCGCCGAGACTCTCTCGGAAGATCGCTAGCGCCTCGTCGAAGAGCGGCGCGGCCTCCTCGAAGCGCTCTTCGCCGAGGAGGAGGACGCCGATCTGGCTCTCGGTGTAGCCGATCTCCGGGTGACGCTCGCCGAACGCCGCGCGCTTGGCCGCGAGCGACGCGTCGAAGAGGTCGCGGGCGACGTCGATGTGGCCGGCGTGGAGCTCGGCGGTCGCGCGGTTGTGGAGGAGGAGGCCGAGGGCCGCTGGGTCCTCGCCGACCCGCTCGAGGAGCGCCTGGCCGAGGGGCGCGTCCGCGAGCGCGTCCTCCGGGCGCCCGAGGAGGTAGTCCTTGACGAAGATCCGCCGGCTCAGGGCCTCGAGCGCGACCGGATCGTGACCCGCGCCGAGGGCCGTGTAGAGCGCGGCGCTCAGCGCCTCGTCGGCGGCCTTGCCATCGGATGACTCAAGAGACAGGCGACCCTTGCCGAGCTCGACCTCGGCGGTGAGCGGCGCGTAGCCGAGGACCCTGGCGCGATCGAGGAGCCCGTCGACGACCGTGAGCCCCTCGGCGTACTTGCCGGTGAGCTCGAGCGCGCGGGCGTGGGCGAGCTCGCCGCGGATCGCCTCGACCGCGTCCGCGGTCGCGGCGTCGGCCGGCGGGGCGACCGCGGCGGTCAGCGCCTTGGTGTCGGCGCAGCTCGCCAGCGGGGTCAACGACGCGGCGGCCTTGGCCGCGTTCTCGACGACCGTCGGATCGGCCGCCCGGAGGACGCCGACGAGGCCGTCGAGCTCGGCCTTGCGGAGGTCGAGGCAGGCGGTGCGGAGGTCGAAGAGGCGGTCCGAGTTGGCGCCGCTGCGGTGGCTCTCGCAGGCCTCGCCGCGCATCGCCGCCCACTCGCCCGCGTAGGCGTCGAGGGCGGGGCGGACCTTCTCCCAGGTCTCGGCGGCGTAGTCGACCCCGGCGCCGCTGAGCGCCGCCTCGACCTCGCCGCGCTGGGCGTCGCCCCAGACCGCCGCGATCTCGGCCTCGCCGCCCTCGCAGATCGCCGCGTTCGCGGTGCCGGCGGAGGCGAGGCCGAAGCCGGCGCCGCCGACGATCGCGGCGAAGCCGGCGGTCGCCAGCCAGCGGCGGCGGCGGAGCGCGGGGTCGCGGGCGAGGTCGACGAGGAGGTCGGCGATCGTCGGGTAGCGGAGCGCGGGGTCGACCGCGAGGCCGCGGAGCACGACCTTGCGCAGCCAGGCCGGGACCTTCGCGCTCGCCGGCGCCTCCTTGATCTTGCCGCCGATCACGTTGGCGATCAGCGTCGCCAGAGAACCTGCCTCAAAGGGCAGCTCGCCGTAGAGGCCCTCGTAGAGGGCGACCGCGAAGGAGAACTGATCCGAGCGGGCGGTCGCCGGCTTGCCCTCGTGCTGCTCCGGGGCCATGTAGGCCGGCGTCCCCATGATCGCGCCGGTCCGGGTGAGGCGCTGGTCGAGGAGCGAGAGCGCCTTCTCGTCGGCCTTGGCCAGCGCCGTCGGCTCCTCCGGGACCTCGCCCGTGAGCTGGCCGACCGAGCGGGCGAGGCCGAAGTCGAGGACCTTCGCGGTGCCGTCCTCGGCGAGGAGGACGTTGTGGGGCTTGAAGTCGCGGTGGATGAGGCCGGCGTCGTGGGCCGCCTGGAGGCCGCGGCCGGCCTGGGTGAAGACGCCGACGACCTCGGGCCAGGGCCGCGGCTCCTGCAGCCAGCGGTCGAGGCTCTGGCCGCGGACGTGCTCCATCGCCACGAAGACCTGGCCGTCGACCTCGCCGACCTCGTGGACGGTGACGATGTGCGGGTGGGTGAGGCGGGCCATCGCCTGGGCCTCGCGGATCAGGCGGGTGCGGCCGCTCGGGTCGCCGCTCTCCGAGCGCATCACCTTGATCGCGATCTTGCGGTCGAGCTTGTCGTCGTAGGCGGTGTAGACGACGCCCATGCCGCCCTCGCCGAGGCGGTCGAGGATCGTGAAGCGGCCGATCTTCACCGGGGCCGCGCTCTTGCGGAAGAGGCGGGCGCGGATCAGGTCCTTGAGGCGGCCGTCATCGGCCTCGGGGGCGAGGAGGCGGCGGCTCAGCTCGGGGTCGTCGGTGATCGCCTCGTCGCGGCGGAGCGAGGGCCGCGAGGGCGCGGAGAGCTCGGCGTCGGCGGCCGGCGTGAGCGTGCGGGCGAGGCCGAGGGAGTCGCGGTCGAGGGGCTCGGAGGGGAGCGAGGCCGAGGCCGACGGGTCCTCGGCGGAGAGCGTCTGCGCGAGGCTGACCGCGAGGCCGTCGCCGCCGCGCGAGCGCCGGACCGCCTGGTCGGCCTCGTCGGCGCCGGCGATCCGGGTCTGGACGAGCGCGGGCCCGCTCTCCGCGGGCTCCGCGGGGACCCGCTCGTCGCTGCGGATCAGCGTGTGGGCGAAGGAGACCGGGCCGGTCTCCTTCGCCGGCTCGCGGGTCTCCCGGCCGGCGTCGGCGGCCGCGCGCGTCTGCGCCAGGCTGATCGCCGGATCGACCTCGCCGGTCTGGGAGGCGCCGCCCGCCAGGGTCTCGAGGAGGCTCTCGCTGAGCTTGTCGTTGTCCTTCACGGCCTTTCCTCCGTCGACGACGTCGAGTTGGGGGCGCTTGGCGAAGCCGAAGAAGCGGGGCGCTTTGGGCTGAGTCACAGGGTCTCCCAGGGGACCTGCAATTGCCAGCGGGCGCCGGCTCGGTCCTCCAGCGGGGGGAGTGACCGCGGGCGTCGGATCAATTGCCCGGGTAGCGATCGCCCGGGCGCGAGCGCTAGCGCTCCTTGAGCGCGCCCCGGAGGTGGGAGGCCCAGGCCTCGAGGTCGGAGACCGTGCTCTGGAAGAGCTGCGGCGTGCTCGCCAGGTTCTTGAGCTCGCCCTCGAGGAGCTGCTTCGCCCGCCGGATCCGGGTGCGGGCGGTCCCCTCGGGGACCTCGAGGACCCCGGCGATCTCGCCGGCGGTCATGTCCTCCCAGAAGTAGAGCTCGAGGATCATCTGGTGCTCGAGCGGGATCCGGCGGAGCGCCTGGAGGAGGAGCTGGCTCTCCTGCACCCGCACCAGCGCCGAGGTCGGCGTCGCCCCGAGGTCCTCGAGCGAGCGCTCGGCGAAGTCGAGGCGCTTGCCGTCGCGACGCTTGCCCCGGTAGTGCTCGAAGAGGATGTTGCGGGCGACGCCGAAGAGGTACGAGCGGAAGCTGGTCCCCTCGCGCATGCGATCGCGGGTCTCGAGGCAGGCGAGGAAGGTCCGCTGGATCAGATCGGCGGCCGAGTCGTAGGCCTTCGATCGGAAGAAGCGAGCGACCCCGTCGTAGTGGCGTTCGAAGAGCTGGACTCCAGCCTCCTCGTCGCCCCGTCGCCAGGCAGCCAGGAGCTCTTCGTCATGGACCATCCGCGGATGATAACCGAGGGCGGTGGGGGTTGGAGATCCCAGCGCGCGGAGTCCGCAGGCGTCTTCAGGAGGTACTGAGGGCGTCTTCGACCATGATGCAAAAAGTCCGGGACTGAGCGGGGTCGCTCGCCCCCTTGGTCATGAGGGGTGAAAGCGCGCGGAATTGCCCGGAATCGAGCGCTGGGACGCGCGATCTCTACCCTCAATTTTTTCCTTCGGCGGCCCAATTGATCGTCAGGAGACGATCACTCCTCAGACAGAAGACGGAGCGCTGCGCGGGCTTGGGCGAGTCCCGGCGCTCCCGAGAAAGCGAGCACGACAATGAGCACCCTCACCAAGACCCTGATGATGACCCTGACCCTGACCCTCGCCGGCGCTTGCGACGTCGAGGACGCGGACTTCGGCGACGGCGAGGTCGCCCTCCGGCCGGGGGGCGGCGGCTTCAGCGGGATCTCCCTCAACACCGACTTCTTCACCGACGGGGTCGGCTTCCACGGGATGTCGGTCGCCGAGATCGACACCAAGGGCAACCTCCACAAGGGCGTCGACCTCTACAAGGTCTGCCTGATGGGCGGCGAGGTCTGCATCTTCCCCGGCAAGGACGAGCTCTACGTCAAGCAGGGCGAGATCCACGCGATCAAGGGCGGCGGCATGAGCTTCTCCGGCACCGACTTCGCCAACTCCGAGTGGTACGTCCAGCTCGACAGCGACGGCGACGACAAGATCGACTCGTACGGGGTGATGGTGATCCAGGAGGCCTACATCGGCATGACCGCCACCGGCATCAAGTACTGGAACTACATGTGGCTCAACGACACGTCGCGGGCCAAGGGCCTGATCACCCAGAAGTGGGAGGGCAAGGGCGGCGAGTCGATCCCGGTCTGCAAGGTCGACATCGACACCGGCAGCCTCGGCTCGGTCGCCCTCGGGAACGTGACCATCGACAACTCGGAGTTCACCCACGGCGACATCGATCACCGCGACGACACCCTCTACATCGCCTGCCACTCGGGCGCGGTCGGCAAGGCCCCCCACGTCTGGAACTACGTCCACCACGACCTCGGCGACAAGGCCTACGAGACCGCCGTCCGGGTGATCCGCGCGGACTACTGCAACGACGGCACGTCGTTCACCCAGGAGGGCCAGCAGCTCCTGACCGACGACGACAAGGCCTACAACAGCGCCTACAACCCCGCCGAGGACACCGAGCTCCTCGCCTCCTGGGACAAGGGGATCGTCTGCGTGAACCCGAAGGGGCTCCGCCTCGCCAAGATCGAGGACGTCGAGGAGGTCTGCGAGGTCAAGTACTGCGACGGCTCCGACACCTGGTGGGGCGCCGGCCTCGACCTGATGACCCAGGCGCTCTAGCCTGCGCGTGAGCGCGCCCGCTGCGGGCGCGCAGCGGCGGTCCGGAGCGGCCGTCGGGTCGGAGAATTCGCCCTGTCCGGCGCGCTACCGCGCGTCTCGGAGGGGCGAATTCTCCCCTTTTTTTTTTTCGGTCGGCGCAATTGATCCGAGGGCGGGGGTCACTCCTCGGATAGAAGACGGACGGACGCTGCGCGGGCTTGGGCGAGCCCCGGCGGACGGAGAAAGCGAGCACGACCATGAAGACCCTCACCAAGACCCTCCTGATGGCCACCACCCTCACCCTCGCTGGCGGCTGCGACGACGGCGCGGACCTCAACGAGAGCGCGGAGTTCGGCGGCGGCGACGTCGCCCTCCGGCCCGGCGGCGGCGGCTTCAGCGGCATCTCCCTCAACGGCCCGGTCCTCAACGTCGAGGAGATCCCGGCCATCTTCGACACCAAGAAGGGCTTCCACCAGCGCTCGGTCCTGGTCAAGGTCTGCCTCACCATCAAGGACGACGTCCTCTGCCTCGACGAGTACTGGGTCGACCAGGGCCAGCTCTGGGGCCGCAAGGGGTCGATGCCGCTCTTCTCGGGCGCCGACTTCGTCGACTCGGCCTGGTACGTCAAGTACGACGCGGACGACGACGGCGTCCCCGACTCCAGCTTCATCCTCCGGATCAACCACATGGACGAGCGGCCGATGCCGGCCGGCATCCACTACGTCTACGACTTCGTCTACAACACCTGGGAGGTCGGCGGCCTCCTCTCGTCGAAGATCGAGCAGAGCAAGGAGCCGATCTACCTCTGCGAGCAGGACCCGGACACCGGCTCCTACGGGATGACCGCGATCCGCGACATGGACGTCGACTACAAGACGGCCGAGATGCTCGATCGCAAGAACACGATCACCCTCGGCTGCGTCGCCGGCGGGATCGGCAAGGCGCCGACCTGGAACTACTTCCACCACCTGATGGGTTCGAAGGCCTACACGACCGTCATCCAGATGATCCGGGCGGACTACTGCGGCGACAACCTCTCGTGGACCATGCCGGGGACCAAGCTGGCGATGCGCGACAAGTGGGGCTTCGTCGACAGCACCGACCCGAGCTACAAGCTCGAGGCGATCTGGGAGGTCGGCGTGGGCGCCGTCTGCGTCTACAAGCCGCGCCACGCCGATCCGACTGACATCGTCAGCCACTGCGGGATGAAGCTCTGCGACGCGAGCGACGACGAGGGCGCCTGGGGCGGTCAATTCCTGACCCAGAACCCGACCTGATCGGCGCCCCGAGGCGGACCTCCGAGCGGGGTCCGCCGCCCTCAGCGGAGGGTGATATAGACCTGACTCTTGGAACCCCCAGGTCGTGCGACCTCGGCGACCCGCGTACGCTCACCCGCCCGAAATTCCCGCGTCACCTCGACGACCAGCTCATGCTCCTTCTTGCCAGTACATCGCAGCTCGAGGTGGAGGCCCTTGCGGCCGGGGTGGACGTCGACCTTGCAGCGCCGGGCGTCGTCGCCGGTCTCAATCCAGGCCTCGACCTTGCCGTCGATCGGCGCGATCATTCCAAAGCGGCCGCTCGCCTCGACCACGTCGATCTCGAGCTCGTGCGCCGCCGGGGCTGAGGCCCCGCCCTCGCCCGCGGACGCGGGCGCTGACATCAAGGTTGTGTAGAAGACGAGGGAGGAGATTCCTGAGAGGTGCATCGTGCGCCGCTCAATGCAAGGCGCCTGCCAGGCGCCCAGAGCTCCCGCCAGAGGCCCGCTCGCCCTGCCCAGGCGACGCCGGGTCCACGATCGTTGCCACCCTGGCAGCGACCGCGCCGACGCGCGTCAGCGCGTCACGGCGATCGGCATGCCCAGCCGCTCGCCCGCATGGCGCTTGCTCCGGAACCGCCCGCCCGGCGCCGATGTCTCGCTTTCTCGGCGCCGGGCGGGCGGACCAGGCTCGCCTGCTCACCGCGCTCCTGTCCACGCCGTCCCGCCCGTCCACGGGTCCTCGCCGCGCGCCGCTCGCCGCGCGCCGAGGACCCGCCGCGCTGCTCCGGCCACGCCCAGGCCCAGGCCCGCGCGTCGCTCCGCGCCGCTCCCCTCAGCGCTGATCCTCCCTCGTCCTCTGCGTCCTCTGCGTCCCCTGCGTCCTCTGCGTCTGGGCGCCGTCGTGCATGACCTGTCCTTTGGGTCATGATTCGAGGCGCGGCGCCGGCCACCTGCGGTCGACGACGACGAGGATGAGGGCCGCGGCGCCCGCGAGCGCGGCCATCGTCAGGTAGGCGTCGCCGCCGTGGCGGCCGTAGAGCGCGCCCGCGGCGAAGAAGCCGCCCGCGAAGCCGAGCCCGCTGGTGGCCGCGGCGAAGAGGCTCTGGGCGGTCGCCGACGACTCCGGCGGGAGCGAGCGGTGGAGGTAGGCCATCGCCGCGAGGTGGATCGCCCCGAAGCTCAGGGCGTGGAGGCTCTGGAGCGCGAGGAGGCCGGCGAAGGCGGTCACCGTCGCCAGGCCGAGCCAGCGGACGACGCTCGCGAGGGCGGCGAGGAGCGCCAGCTGGAGCGGGCGGAGGCGGGTGAGGAGGCGGGCGCCGACCGAGAAGAGGGCGATCTCCGCGAGCACGCCGCTGGTCCAGAGGAGGCCGATCCGGTCCTCCGAGATCCCGAGGCTCCGCCAGTGGATCGTGGCGAAGCCGTAGAGCACGCCGTGGCTCGCGTAGACCAGCGCCGAGGCCCCGCAGAAGATCACCAGCCAGGGGAGGCGGAGGAGCGCGGAGATCGGCCGCGGCGCGGCTCGGCGATCGCTCCGCGGCGGCGAGGGGAGGAGCGGCGCCGCGACGACCATGAGCGCGAGCGGTGTCAGGATCAGCCAGAGGACCAGCGACGGCGAACGTCCGCGGAGGATGAAGCCGGCGCTGAGGGTCGTCACCAGGAACGCGACCGATCCCCAGCGGCGGATCCTCCCGTAGTCGAGATCGTGGACGCCCGCATGGAGGAGCACGAGGCTGTCGCAGATCGGCATGATCGCCGCCCAGAAGGCGCCGCAGACGAGCGCCAGGACCACGAGGGCGGTGAAGGTGGTCGCCGCGAGGTGGGCGATGTAGCCGAGGAGGACACCGAGCGAGAGGAGGCCGAGGAGCCGGGCGTGGGCGCCTCGACGATCGGCGGCGCGGGCGAGGAGCGGACCGACGAGCACCCGCATCGACACGCCGAGCGCGAGGAGGAGGCCGATCGCTGGCTCATCGAGGCCGCGATCGGCGAGCCAGAGCGGCCAGTAGGGGAGATAGATGCCGACCGTGGCGAAGACGAGCGCGACGAAGAGCGCGAGTCGTCGGCCGGCGCGGCGGCCGTCGATGGTGGGGGCGGGGGTCATCAGGGTGATGTCGGCCGCGGAGGATAGCCGCCCGCCTCGGCGGACGCGACGCCGCGGATCGCGCGCGGGGCTGCGCGGCGCCGCGCCCCAGAAAACATTGCTCCTGTGGCTGGAAAGCCCCACGTGGTGGCAGTCTAAGGAGGTGATGAAAGCCCGTCTCTCGCTGGTCTCGATCCTCTTCCTTGTCATCGGCTGCAGCGGTGGTGAGACCACCAGCAACACCGGAGGCTCCGCCGGATCGACCGGCGGTGAGAGCATGTCCACGTCGGCCTCGGCGACGGCGACGACGAGCGGCGGCTCGGCGACGGCGACGACGACCGACAGCGGCGGCTCCAACTCGAACTCGAACTCGAACAGCGGGACGGCGACCGACTCCTCGACGAGCGCGGCCGCGACCGTGACCGCGACTGCGACCGACTCCAGCGGCGGCGAGACGACCGGGACCACCGGGCCGGCGCCCTTCTGCGGCGACCAGTACATCGATCCCGGCGAGGAGTGCGACGACGGCAACCAGGTCGACGACGACGCGTGCACCAACGCCTGCCAGCTCCCGGCCTGCGGCGACGGGATCACCCAGGCCGACGAGGAGTGCGACGACGGCAACGCGGTCAACGACGACGCGTGCACCAACGACTGCAAGAACGCCTTCTGCGGCGACGGCATCGTCCAGGATCCGGAGGAGTGCGACGCCGGCGAAGAGAACGGCCCCGGCAAGGCCTGTAAGGCCGACTGCAAGGACAACGTCTGCGGCGACGGCGACAAGGGGCCGGGCGAGGGCTGCGACGACGGCAACAAGGTCGACGACGACGAGTGCACCAACGAGTGCAAGCTCCCGGGCTGCGGCGACGGGATCCTCCAGCCCGGCGAGGAGTGCGACGACGGCAACGCCAACAACGCCGACGCCTGCCTCGACACCTGCACCAACGCGGTCTGCGGCGACGGCTTCGTCCAGCAGGGGGTCGAGGAGTGCGACCAGGGCGGCAACAACTCGAACCAGGGCGCCTGCCTCCTCTCCTGCGTCAAGGCGGTCTGCGGCGACGGCTACGTCCAGGCCGGCGTCGAGGCCTGCGACGACGGCGACCAGAACGGCAACGACAAGGCCTGCAAGGCGAACTGCACCAAGAACGTCTGCGGCGACGGCTTCAAGGGGCCGGGCGAGGGCTGCGACGACGGCAACCAGGTCTCGCTCGACGGCTGCAACTCGATCTGCCAGCCCGAGCTCCTCTGCAACGGAAAGCTCTACGAGTGCGGCAACGGCTTCGACGACGACAACGACGGGCTCATCGACCTCAAGGACCCGGAGTGCACCTCGCCCTGCGACGACGACGAGGGCTCCTACCAGACCCTCCTCCCCGGCCAGAACAAGGACTGCAAGTCCGACTGCTACTTCGACGCCAACTCCGGCCAGGGCGACGACAACTGCGTCTGGAACCTCAAGTGCGACCCGAAGAATCCGGGCGCCGACGTCGGCTGCGCCTACGACCCGAACTACAAGATGTGCGACCTCCAGATGCCGCAGCAGTGCCTCGACTTCTGCACGCCGCTGGTCCCGAACGGCTGCGACTGCTTCGGCTGCTGCCAGATCGGCCAGAAGTACTACTACCTCGACTCGAACCCCGACTGTAAGCTCGACAACCTCGACGCCTGCAACGAGTGCACCTGGTTCGCCGGCTGCAACAACCCCTGCAAGCCCGAGGAGTGCGAGCTCTGCTTCGGCCAGGATCCCAACGACCTGCCGGAGATGTGCAACGACACGCCGAAGTGCGACGGCGGGCTCCAGCCCTGCCTCGACACCTCCGACTGCATGGAGGGGGAGTTCTGTCAGACCGGCTGCTGCGTGCCGATCGTGCCGATGTAGGGCCGGGGCCGCGGAGCCGCGGAGCCGGGCGCGGGGGCGTCGTCAGCGAGAGCTGGCGGCGCCTCGCCGCTTCTCGGCGAAGACGACGAAGGGGGCGCCGGCTCTCGCCAGGCGCCCCCTCAGGAGCCGCGCGGGGCGGCCGCTACGCTACTCGTGCTCGAGGTGGCGGAGGAGGGTGTGCGCCTCCTCGAGCTCCGGGTCCTCCTGGGTCGCCCGCCGGGCCCAGAAGATCGCCCGCTTCGAATCGCCGGTGCGGTGGGCGATCCGGGCCTGGCGCGCGTAGGCCTGGGCCTTGGTGATCGGGCACTCGCCGTTCTCCATCATCGTGATCGTCCGCAGCACCCGCATCGCCACGTCCCAGTTCTCGAGGACCTCGGCGAGCTCGGCGAGCTCGGCCGCCAGGAGGCCGTTGTCCTTGTCGTTGACCAGCGCCTCCTGGAGGTGGTTGAGCTCGGAGTCGCGGTCGCCCTTGGCGCGGGCGATCAGCGCCTTGCGGTAGAACATCTGGCCGAGCTCGGGCGACTTGCGCGAGCCCATGCCGGCGATGATCTGGTCGACCATCGCCTCCGCCTGGTCGAGGTTGCCGGCCTGGAGGTGGACGCCCGCCAGGGTCAGCGCGCTCTCCCGGTCCGCCGGGTCGAGGTTGACGATCTCGGTGAGCACCGGCAGGAGCGTGATCCGGTCGCCGTGGTCGAGGAGCATGTCCGAGACCCGCCGGAGCATCTGCAGGCGGAGGGTCGGGTTCTCCTGGCTGCTCGCGTCCTCGATCAGGAGGCCGGCGAGCTCGCGGACCGCCCCGAGCTGCTCGTAGAGGTGCTGGAGCTTCTCCCGCACCGCCCGGTTGTCCGGCTGCTTCGAGCGCACGTACTCGAGGCCGAAGCGGGCGGCCTGCGAGCGGTCGAGGTGGACGCTGGCGTCGGCGAGGGCGAGGCCGGCCTCGGCCTGGAGCTCGCCGGTCGCCATGATCACCAGCTTCGAGCAGATGTTGACCACGCTCTCCCAGTCGCCGCGCTCGGCGTCGAGGCGCCAGAGGCGGGTCATCGCGTCGGTGTCGGCGGACGCCCGGCTGACCCACGCGGCGAGGAGCTCGCGCGCCTGCTCGGGCTGGCCGTGGGCGAGGAGGAGGTCGACGAGGCGGAGCGTGTGGGTGCGCTCGGCCTCCATGTCCTCGTTCTTGCTGGCGGCCAGCATCGCCGCGTGGACGGTCTGGACCAGCTCCTCGGCGACGACGTCGGGGTCGATGGTGTAGGCCTCGTCGAGGTCGGCGAGGGCCGCGTCGAGCTCGCCGACCCGGCCGTAGATCCCGGCGCGGCAGCGGAGGAAGGCGACGTGCTGGGCGAGGTCCGGCGAGTTCTTGAGGCCGGCCGCGATCGTCTCGAGGGCCGCCTGGAGATCGCCGGCCATGCTCAGGGTGGTCGCCAGCTCGAGCTTGATCGCCGGGTCGCTGGGATCGGCCGAGCTCGCGTCCATCAGGAGGAGGGCGGCGGCCGCCGGATCGCCCTGATTGTCGCGGAGGAGGAGCGCCGCCTCGCGGAGGAGGCGCGAGCGATCGCCGGCCTCGTCGAGCGCCTTCGCCGACTCCTGGAGGAGGGCGGCGAGGGCCTCGACCTGGCCGGAGTCGCGGAGGTGGGCCTCGAGGAGCGAGAAGAGCTCGCCGTCGTTGTCGGAGCGCTGGAGGCCGATCTCGAGGGCCCGGCGGGCGCCGTCGTCGTCGCCGTTCGCCCTGCGCAGCTCAAAGAGGTCGCGCGCGGTCTTGACCGCGGTCGCGCCCTCGCTGAGGCTGAGGAGGCGCTCCATCAGCGCGCCGCGCTCGCCGGGGGTGAGCTCGGTCGCGCCGAGGTCGAGGACCAGGGCGAGGAGATCGGGGTCCTCGGGGAGCTCGGCGAGGGCCGCGTGGGCGAGCGCCAGCGCCTCCTCGGGCTGCGAGCGCCGGATCCCGTTGGCGATCTTGATCGTCAGCATCCGGATCGCGTCGCGGTCGCCGGCCTTCTGGGCGGCGGTGAGCTGGTCGCGGAGGAGCCCGGCGAGCGCCTCGGAGTCGCCGGCGCTCTCGAGCTGGCGGCTGAGGAGCGCGCGCGCCTCCTGGTCCTCCGGGTTGTCGGCGAGGACCGCCTTGAGGAGGCCGATCACCTCGGCGTTGCGATCCTCGCGGCCGATCAGCTCGGCCGCCAGGGCGCGGCGGAGGAGGTTGCGCTCGTCGCCGCTCTGGATCCCGTCGATGATCTCGGTGACCATCTGCTCGAGGCGGTCGACCGCGCCGAGGCGGCGGTAGAGGACCATCAGCGGCTCCCAGATCGCCCGCTCGCTCGAGTCGCGCTCGAGGAGGCGCTCGTAGAGCTTGGCCGCGAGCGAGGGGTCGCCGCCCTCGCCGAGCGCGAGGTGGACGATCTCGCCGGCGATCGGCAGGAGCTCCGCGAGCTCGGCATGCTCGGCGGCCTCGCCGAGCCAGCGGACCGCGCCGGCGAGGTCGCCGGCCTCCTTGCGCCGCTGCGCGAGGGCGAGGAGCGCCCAGGCGAGGGGCTGGCCGTGGGCGAGGGCGAGCGCCCGCTGGAAGAGCGCCTCGGCGCGATCCCAGGCCTCGAGGCGGAGCGCGAGCTCGGCGCCCTCGCGGGCCTCGTCCGGGGTCGCCTCAGGGCGGGCGACCCGGCGCTCGATCACCGCGAGCACGAGGTCGTCGTCGCCGGAGCGGCGGGCGACCTGCTCGAAGAGTTCGAGGAGGCGGGGGCTCGGGGTCCCGTGCTCGCTCGCCTGCTGGAGGATCAGGCCGGCGCGGCCGTAGCGGGGCTCGTCGGCGAGCGCCTTGAGGAGCGCGTCGAGGCCCTCGTTCTGGGTCTCGGGGTTGGCGAGCTGGATCTCGGCGACCCGGTAGAGCGCGTCGACCCGGCTCTCGTCCTCGCCGGCGCCGAGGCGCGAGAGGAGGCCGAGGAGGTGGACCTGGGTCTCGTTGTCGCCGCGGGCGGCGGCCACCCGCGCGCCCGCCCGCCAGGCGTCGATCTGGCGGACACCTGTCCCTTCGGCCTGGCGGTAGAGATCGGCGGCGCGCTCGAGGTCGCCGCGCTCCTTCTCCATCACCTCGCCGAGGCGGAGGAGGAGCTCGCAGCGGGCGTGGGCGTCGCTCGGACGGCGTGCGAGCTCGAGGAGCGCCTCGACCTGCTGGGCGTAGCGATCGATGAGGCCGATCCGGACCGCGAGGTCGCGGGCCGCCTCGTGGCGGGCGGGCGAGCCGGGGTCGGCCTCGAGCGCCCGGAGGCGGGCCTCGAGGGCGTCCTCGGGCTGGCCGAGGTCACGCTCGTAGACCTCGGCGAGCTCGCCGAGGATGTCGGCCCGCTGCCGCGCCTGCTCGACGTGGCCGAGGCGGGCCTCGATCACCCGGCGGAGGAGCGCGAAGTCGCGGCGCTCGCGGAGGTCGGCCTGGAGGCGCGGGGCCTCGGCGTCGCTCTCGGCGAGGGCGTCGATCGCCGACTCGACGAGCTCGGTCGCCTTGTCGTCCTGGCCGCGCTCCTTGGCGATCCGGCTGAGCTTGAGGAGGACCTCGGCGGGGCCGATCTCGGCGGCCTCGCCCTCGCCGGCCCGGCGGAGGTTGACGAGGAGGGTCCGGTAGGCGCGCTCGGCCCGGGCGAGCTGACCGCTCTGGCGGGCGAGCTCGGCGAGGGTGCGGAGGATCGCGATGTTGCCCGGATCCATGCTCGAGGCCGCCTCGAGCTGATCGATCGCCGGCGCGATCTCGCCCTCGGCGTGGAGGACCTGGGCGAGGAGGAGGTGGATCTGCGCGCGCTCCGGCGAGCGCCGGCGGCCGAAGCCCTCGATCAGCTCGGCGAGGAGCGACTTGGCCTCCGGGAGGCGGCCGCTGCTCAGGAGGCCCTTGGCGAGCATCACCTTGAGCGAGCGGTCGTCGGGGGCGATCTCGAGGGCGCGCTCGAGGACCGGGACCGCGAGCTCGGGGGCGCCGATCTTCTCTTGATAGAGGGTCGCGGCCTCGCGGGCGTAGTTGAGGACCGTGCTCGCGTCGGTGATGTGGCGGGCGGCGGTCGCCAGGGTGTCGGCGAGCGCCATCGTGTTCTGCTGCGCGCGGAGGAGGCCGAGGAGGAGCTTGCGGACCTCGCCGTTGCGCGGCGCCTCGTTGAAGGCGGTCTGCAGGCTCTTGATCGCGTCGTCCTGGCGCTCGGCGGCGATCTGCGCCCGCGCGAGCTTGAGGAGGATCGCCACCCGCTCGTTGGCGGCCGCGCCGTCGAGGCGCCGCTGCAGCCAGAGCGCGGCCTCGCCGGGCTCGTCGCGCTGGAGGTGGAGGCGGGCGAGGGCCTCGATCGCCGCGTGGCTCGGGGCGATCTCGACGACCGCCCGGTAGGCGGCGACCGCCCGGCTGGGCTCGCCGAGCGCGTCCTCGGCGAGCTGGGCGACCCGCAGCCAGAGGTCGGCGGCGCCGGGCTGGCCGTGGGCGGCGAGCTGCCGCGCCTGATCCTCGAGGACCTCGGCGAGCTCGGCGTAGCGGCCGCGCTCGCTGAGGATCGCCTGGAGGGTCTCGAGGGTCTCGGCGTGGCCGGGGCGCTCGGAGAGGTTGGCCCGGAGGGCGGCGATCCGCGAGTCGCGGGTCTCGAGCTCGCCGGCGAGGCGGGCGATCTCGAGGCGGAGCTCGAGGCGGCGATCACTCTCGTCGGTGTGGGCGAGCTCGCGGGTGCGGAGCTCGAGGAGCTCGGCGGTGCGGCCCTCCTCCTCGCAGAGGCCGGCGACCCGGAGGATGTCGCTGAGGTGCTCGGCGCCCTCGCTGAGGATCCCGAAGTAGAGGTCGATCGCCCGCGCGCGCTGGCCGACGCCGGCGAGGAGCTCGGCGGCCTGGCGCCGGAGCTCGCGCGACTTGTCCGGGGTCACCGGCAGGGTCGCGCCGTCGAGGAGGAGGCGGGCGGCGAGCTCGGGGGACGAGCGCTTGCACACCTCCTCGAGGGCCCAGATCGCCGCGCCCTCGGGCTGGATCACCCCGGTCGCCTCCTCGCCGCGCGACCACATCCGCGCGGCCTTGCGGTAGAGGCGGTAGAGGGTGTTGCGGGTGACCTCGTCGTCGTCGCCGGCGAAGGCCATCGCCGCCGCCTCGCGGAGCGCGTCGAGGTCGGAGATCGCGATCGCGTCGATCCGCAGGAGGGTGTCGATCCGCTCGCCCGGCGAGCGCGAGCGCAGGCGGTGGGCGAGGTTGCGGAGCACCTCGAGGTCGTTGGGATCGCGGATCGACGCCTTCTGGGTCGCGGCGATCGCCGCCTCGTCGGCGCCGGCGTGGTCGTACCAGTCGGCGATCGTCAGCTCGAGGTGACGGGCCGAGGTCGGGGTGAGGCGCTCGCCGAAGGCGTCGGCGGCCATCTGGGTCGCGTCCGCGAGGTCGCGCCAGGCGTTCGCGTCCTTGGCGGCCGTGGCGATCTCGGCGAGGAGGCCGGCGTCGTGGCTCTCGTGGCCGCGGAGCGCCTTGACGACCGCCTCGGCGGCGACCGGCCAGCGGCTGGCGCGGGCGGCGTGGCGGGCGGTCGCCTCCTGGAAGTCGAGGCGCTGGGGCTCGAGGCCGGCCGCCTTGGCGAAGGCGGCCGAGGCCTCGCCCGCGTCGCGGAGCTCGTCGGCGAGGACCTTGCCGCGGGCGAAGTAGAGCTGGGCCGAGCGCGCGGGCGCGTCGGCGGCCCGCTCGGCGGCGCTGGCGAGGACCGCCGCGAGGTCCTGCCAGGCGTTGGTCGCGGCCGCGAGGCGGGTGAGCTCGTGCTCGCGGGTGACGTCGCCGGGGTCGAGGACGAGGGCGCGGGCGAGCATCTCGCGGGCGCCGACCGGATCCTCGCCGCGGGTCTCGGCGAGGTGGGCGGCCTCGCCGAGGATCCGCGCGCGCGTGTGATCGTCGGGGGCGAGCTCGAGGCGGTGCTCGACGAGGTCGAGGACGCCGCCCCACTCGTCGGTGCGGCGGTAGGCGTCGAGGAGCGCCCGGACCGCGATCTCGCGGCATGTCTCTTCGGACAGGACTTCGCGGAGCCCGTTCAGCGCCTCCTTGCGCCGGGGGTCGAGCGAGAGCGCCTCGGCGTAGAGCTGGGCGGCCTTGGCCTTGTCCTCGAGGTCGCGGAGGTGGATCTCGGCGGCCCGGACGTAGAGCCAGCCGGTGTGGGTCGCGCTGGTCGACGCCGAGCGCTCGAGGAGGGTGGCGAGCTCGCCGAAGCGGGCGCAGGCGGTGAGCTGGCGGTCGAGCGCGCCCAGGACCTCGGGGTCCTCGCCGAAGCTCTCGCGGACGCCGAGGAGGATGTCGATCGCCCCGTCGATGTTGCCGAGGCGGAAGGCCTGGAGCTCGGCGGCCTTGAGGAGATCGGCGCGCTGCTGGAGCTTGATCACCGGCGCCTCGGCCCGGCGGAGGAGGGCCGCGGCCAGCTCCTCCCAGCGGCTCAGCGACTCGAGGAGGCGGATCACCGCGCTCATCGCCGTCACGTCGCCGGGGTCGGCCTCGAGGCGGCTCTGCCAGATCCCGAGGGCGCGCTCGCGCTTGCCGAGATCCTCGGCGAGGTTCGCCGCCTCACCGAGGATCGCCTGGCGGATCGCCGGCGCCTTCTCGAGGCTGGCGAGGCGCTCGAGCACCAGGAGCCGCTCGGCCCGCTGGTGGGGGGCGGTGAGGAGCGACGCGAGGGAGTGGGCGGCGATCGACGCGGTCGACGGCTCGACCTCGGGGCTGTCGAGGATCTCGCGGTAGAGGGTGAGGGCGCCGCCGATGTCGCCGAGCGCCTCGCGCTTGATCTGGGCGGCGTCGAGGAGGAGCGCGAGGCGCATCCCGCCCTCGGTCGCCTGGGCGGCCGCGAGGAGCGCGGCCGAGTGGAGGTCGTGGCGGCCGGAGCGGCTGGCGAGCTGGCGGATCTGCTTGCGCGCGTCGCTGTCGCTCGGGGTCAGGCGGAGGAGCTGGCGGTAGGCGCCGAGGGCGTCGGCGTCCTGGCCGCGCATCGCCAGGATGTTGCCGAGGTCGCGGTAGAGCGCGCGCTGCTCGTCGCCCTCGGCGAAGTCGAGCGCCGCCTTGATCAGGCGGATCACGTCGTCGTGGCGCTCGGCGCTGACGTAGGCCTGGCGGAGGAGGGCGAAGGCCTTGCCGCGGAGGTCGATCGGCGCGGTCTCGTGGGACATCAGCGCCTCGAGCACCGCGAGCGCGCTCGCGTAGCCGGGGACCTCGTCGAGGACCGCCGTCAGGCCGACGAGCGCGTGGACCGGCTCGTCGAGGCGCTCGAGGTAGGCGGCGGCGATCCGCACCTTGAGGTCGCGGGCCTCCGAGGCCGGCAGCTTGTCGACCTGACCCTCCCAGAGGCCGACGAGGTCGGACCAGCGGCCGAGGCGCTCGAGGAGGCGCTCGACCGTCGCCGCCAGCTTCTGGTTGTCGGGATCGATCGCCACCTGCTTGAGCAGGTAGTCGGCGGCGAGCTCGGGCTTGTCGGCGAACTCCTTGGCGACGTGGGCGGCCTCAGCCAGGACCTCGCGCCGGAGGTCGTCGTTGCGGATGTTGATCAGGACCCGGTCGTAGACCTCGAGGAGCGCGTCCCAGTCCTCGCGGGCGGTGAGCGCGACCGTGAGTCGATCGAGCGCCCACCTCGCGTTGGGGTCGCGCTCGAGGATCTGGATCAAGAGATCGGTGATCGCCGCCGGCTGGTCGCCGTACCACTCCTCATGGAAGCGGACCGCCCGCTCCGCGAGGTGGGTGCGGACGCCCTCAGGGAGGTTGCGGCGGAGCGTGTCGCGATAGAGCGCGGCGACCTCGTCGGGCTGTTGCTGGCTCTCGGCCAGGGACTCAAGGTGGTCCCACGCGTCGTCGCTCTCGGGGGAGCTCTCGGCGGCACGGAGGGCTGCGGCGAGGGAATTCTCGACGCCCGAATCATTCTTGACGCTCATAGTCCTGCCTGGTCTTTCACCCCGCGCGCGGTCCGGCGCCAGGGGCGACGCACTATAGCAAGAACGAGCCGGCCCGAAGGTCGAGCAGGGCCTTGGGCGAGTGTTTGCGCGGGTCCACGAGGGGAGTGCGGGAGCCGCCTGATCCGACGAATTGCTGACGTTCTCACGATTCCGAAGAGGGGGCTTGAGACCTCTCTCGTAGGGGGCTCTTGATCCCGAATGTGTGATCGATCGGGAGATCAATCGCAGATGGGCGCGACCACATCTGAGGGTGTGGCCTGGAGGCCTCGCTCTCTCCGACGGCGCCCCCTCGGCGCTTCTCGTCGGCGCCGCGGGGCACTACCCTCCGCGTCCGTGCGAGGCTGCGGCAGATCGATCCCGGGCCCCCGGGCGCTCGCCGGCCTCGCGCTGGCGCTCTGGCTGGGGTCGCAGGGGCTCGCAATCGCCCGCCCCTGGCAGCTCCGCGAGCACGCGACCCCCGCGACGCTCCGCGCCGGCTGAGGTGAGGCATGTCGCGGTGACGCTGCGAAACCTCAGCGACGAGCCGATCTCCGAGGCGAGCGGCGATCGCCTCGCCTACCACTGGCGTGATCGCAGCGGGGCGATCATCCACCACGACGGCCGCCGCACCCGGCTCCCCGAGGCGCTCGCGCCCGGCGAGGCGGTCACCCTCGACGCGCTCCTCGAGGCCCCGAGCGCGCCGGGATCCTACCTCCTGCAGTGGGAGCCGGTCCGCGAGCAGAGGGGGTGGTACGGGCCGCCGCGGCGCTCGCGGTCGCTGCTGATCCCGGTCGAGGTGATCGCCGGCGCGCCGCCCTGGCGCCTCCTCAGCGAGGATGTCCCGAGGGTCATGTCCGCCGGGGCGCTGGTCGAGGCGAAGGTGCGCCTCGAGAACCTCGGCCCCAAGCCCTGGGATCCTGCGGCCGGCGATCGCCTGAGCTACCGCTGGCGCGATCCCGAGGGCGCGCTGGTGGTCCGCGACGGCCTCCGGAGCGCGCTCCCGCGGCCGGTCGCGGTCGGCGAGGCGGTCGAGGTCACGCTGACGATCCGGGCGCCGGCGCGGCCCGGGCCCCGCACCCTCCACGTCGAGCCGCTCCGCGAGGGCGAGCGCTGGTATGGCGACCTCGCGCCGGCGATCGCGGTCGAGGTCGCGACCCCCGCCCGCGCCTGGGGCCTGGCCGCGGCCGCGCCGCTCGGCGAGCTCCACGGCGGCGAGGTCGTCGAGGTCGGCGTCGTCCTCGAGAACCTCGGCGAGGAGGTGATCGACCCCGCGGCCGGCGATCGCCTGAGCTACCACTGGCTCAGCGCGGAGGGGGACCTCGTGATCTGGAACGGCCGCCGCAGCGATCTCGACGCGCCGCTCCTCCCGGGCGAGAGCCGGGCGATCGCCGCCCAGGTGGTCGCGCCGGTCGAGCCCGGCCGCTACCGCCTGGTCTGGGCGCTGGTCCGCGAGGGCGAGGGCTGGACGCCGGCGAGCCGCGACGATCACGTCGAGGCGCCCGTCGAGGTCGCGCCCCCCTGGCTCGCCTTCGAGATCGACGAGGTCCGCTGGCCGCGCTGGCTGCCGGCGGCCGGCGAGGGCGAGGTCGAGGTCCGGGTCCGCAACACCGGCGCGGCGACCTGGTCGGCGGCGGCCGGCGATCGCCTGAGCTACCACTGGCTCGACGCCGCCGGCGAGGGGATGATCGAGCGCCAGGGGAGGCGGACGCCGATCCCCGAGGAGGTCCCGCCCGGCGGATCGGTGACGGTGCCGCTGCGGGTCAGCGGGCCCGGGGTCGGCGGCGAGCTCACCCTGGCGATCGACATGGTCCGCGAGCACGTCGCCTGGTACGGCGAGCCGCCGAGCGGTCCGCCGCCGCGATCGAGGGTGCGGGTGGTCTGGCGCTCGGGGCTCTGGCAGGTCGCCTTCATCGCCCTCTTCGGCGCGCTGGCGGCCGGCCTCCGGCGCTGGCGACCGCCGGCCGGCGCCCGCCGCTGGCTCCTCGTCGATCTCGGGCCCGCGCTCTTCACCTTCGCCGCGACCTGGCTGCTGATCCACACCTTCGCCGACCTCAGCGGGATCGCCCTCTGGCGGGGCGCCGAGGAGCTCGCGCCGGCGAGCGCGGCCCTGCCGGTGATCGCCCTCCTGGCGGCGCCGAGCGCCTGGCGGGGCGGGCTCGGGGCGCTCTGGATCGCCCTCATCGCCCTCCTCGGGCTCGCCGATCTCGTCTACCTCCACTTCCTCGGGAGCATCGTCCCGGTCCACGCCCTGACCGCGGCCCATCAGGTCGGCGACATCGCGGCGAGCGTCCGGGCGGTCCTCGATCCTTCCTATGTCTGGCTCCTGCCGCTGCCGCTCGCGGCGATCGCCCTCGCGCTCGCCTGGCCGCGGCGGCGCCCCGAGGACGCGCCGCCGGGGCGCTGGCGCTGGGGCGGGCGCCTCGTCTCGGTGCTCGCGGCCCTCGTCGTCGCCTGGCCCTTCGTCGCCGAGATCCGCGGGATCATGGCGAGCGACCTCGGCAAGCGGGTCTTCTCGGAGCAGCGCAACGTCGCCCGCCTCGGCCTGGTCGGCGTCCACATCTTCGACGTCGCCCGGGCGGTCCGCGAGCGCCGCGGCCGCGGGGAGGCGAGCGCCGACGAGGTCGCGGCCCTCCGCGAGGTCTACCGCGAGCGCGCGTCCCTGCGTGAGGCGGCCGCCGAGGCGCTCCCGGGCCGCGGGATCGCCCGCGGCCACGACCTCCTGTTGATCCAGATCGAGTCGCTCCAGGCCTGGGTGATCGGCGCCGAGGTCGACGGCCAGGAGATCACGCCCTTCCTCAACCGCCTCCAGGGGCGCGGGCTCTTCTACTCGAAGATCGCCGACGTCGCCGCCCAGGGGATGACCTCGGACGCCGAGTACGCGACGCTCAACTCGGCCTACCCGCTCGCCCAGGGGGCGATCGCCTTCCTCCGCGCCGACAACGAGTTCGTGACGATCGCCCACGCGCTGGCGGCCGCCGGCTACGCGACCTGGTCGGCCCACCCCTACAAGCGCGGCTTCTGGAACCGGGCGGTCCTCCACCCGCGCTACGGCTTCGCGCGCTCGCTCTTCGCCCGCGAGCTCGGGCCCGGGCCGAAGATCGCCTGGGGCTTGGCGGACGACGCCTTCTTCGACCGCGCGCTCGCGGCGATCGCCGAGGGGCCGCGGCCCTTCTTCGGCTTCTTGATCACCCTCTCGGTCCACCACCCTTACGAGAGCTTCCCCGACGAGCGCAAGGTGCTGGAGCTCGGCCGCCTCGAGGGGACGGCGACCGGCAACTACCTCCACGGGATGCGGGCGATGGACGCGGCGGTCGCCGGCCTCTTCGCCGATCTTGAGGCCCGCGGCCTCGCCGATCACACGCTCGTCGCGATCTACGGCGATCACGACGCGCGCCTCGGCGCCAGCCCGGAGGTCCTCGCGCTCGCCGGGATCCCCCGCTGGACGCCGGCCGTGCCCGCGCTCATCGAGCGGGTGCCGGTCTTCATCGTCCCGGCGGGTGGCGAGCTCCACGGCGAGGTCGATCGGGTCGGCTCGCTGGTCGACGTCGCGCCGACGCTCCTCCACCTCCTCGGGGTCGCGACCCCGGGCTCCTTCATCGGCCAGCCGCTCCTGCCGGGGCCGGGGCCGGACCTCGGCGTCGCCGCCTACGCCGACGGCTCGGCCCTCGCCGCCGATCACCTCTACGTCGCCGGCGGCCGCGAGATCGGCCGCCGCGGCGCCTGCTTCACCGCGAGCGGCGGCGATCCGCGGCCCCTCGAGGAGTGCCACGCGCTCGCGTCAGCGGCGGCCGCCCTCCTCGCGGCCTCGCGGGCGGTCGTCGACTTCGACCTCGCGCGCGCCCTCGCCGAGGGGGGCGAGTAGCGAGCGCCGTCACTCGCGCTTGACCGCGGGATTCGCCGCTTTTTTGCCCTTCGGAGCGCCTTCGGGTGAGGTGGCCCGGCGATGCTCGCGGCCAACGATCTCCTGACGACGACCACCCCCTGCGCCGACGCGACGGTCGAGCGGATCCCGCTCCTCTTCCGTCAGCTCCAGATCGAGGCCCGCGAGCTCCGCGAGCTGGTGATCGGCGTCGGCGACGGCACGGTGAGCGTGCGGGCGGTCCCGGGGGCGACCCACGTCGGCGTCCGGGCGACCGTGATCTGCGACGATCCGGCGGCCCTCGGCGGCCTCGGCGACGACCTCCGCGAGCGCCTCCTCCTCCTCGCCGATCGCCCCTCACCGGAGCTCGCGCGCCTCTCGGTCGCGGTCGAGGACGCGCCGGAGTCGATCCTCCTCGAGGTCGAGATCACGGTGCCCTCGTCGGTCGTCCTCGCGCTCGATCACGCGAACGAGGTCTGAGCTCGGCCACGCCAGAGCGAGACGGGCGCCACGGCGCCCGTCCGCGATCGGCCCGGGCGGCGCGCTAGCCGGCGAGGCAGAAGTACTTCGCCTCGATCCCGTTGCCCTGCTTGAGCGACGTGCAGGCGCTCCCGCAGAGCTCGATCTCCGTGAACTCCTTGGTCCAGTGCCAGCCGCTCTCCTTGGCGCAGTCGCCGATCTCCGTGACCTCGGCGCCGTCGACCCAGACCTCGAAGAGCTCGGGGAAGGCGGGCTCGGGGTCGACCGGCAGGACGCACGAGACCGTGTCGTCGAGGATCGACTGCATCGCCGCCTCGAGCTCGATCTGATCGGTGGTCTGGTAGAACTTGGTCTGGCCCTGGAGCGCCTTGCCGCCGGCGCTGGCGAACTGGTTGAGCTGGGCGCTGGTGACCGCGTCGACGTCGATGCCGACGACGTAGGTCGGGATCTGCGACTTCTCCCAGGCGTCGGAGATCTCGGCGATCGCGGCCGCCGGCGGGTTGTCGCAGGAGATCTCGCCGTCGGTGATGAAGATGACCGCGGCGTCGAGGCCGGTCTTGAGGCCCTTGAGGTAGGTGAAGGAGGCCTGGAGCGCCTGGAAGGAGGGGGTGCCGCCGAGGACGTCGACGTCGGCGCCCGGGATCCCGGCGAGGATCGCCATCGCGTTCTTGGGCGCGACCGGGACCTCGATCCCCGGCGAGATCTCGCAGGCGCCCTGGTCGATGAAGGAGCCGGCGTCGATCTTCGGGTAGAGCTTGGCGCCGAAGTTGAGCTTGTCGTCGAAGCTGGTGACGACCGACTCGACGACGCTGTGGAGGCTCTTCCAGCGGGTGACGTTGGGGGTCTGGAGGTTGTTGTCGTGGTCCCAGAGCTCCATCGACATCGACCCCGACTTGTCGAGGACGAAGAGGATGTCCGAGGGGATCGGCTCGATCGGGGTCTCCTCGACCTGGCAGGGCTCGACCTTGCTCTCGGTCGTGCTCCCGCTGCTGCCGTCGCTGGTGGTCGCGTCGGTGACGCCGGCGGTGGTCGACGAGGTGCTGGTGTCGCCGCTGGTCGAGGTGTCGCCGCTGGTCGACGTCGAGGTGCCGCTCGCGCTCTCGCTCGCCCCGCCGGTGTCGCTGGTGGAGCTGGTCGCGGCGCTGGTCGAGGTCGTCTGCCCCTGCGTGGTCGAGGCCGAGGCCGAGGTGATGTTGGAGCCGCCCGAGCCCTCGGTCGCCGAGCTGTTGTCGTCGCCGTTGCAGCCGACGACGAGCGCGAGGGCGAGCGGGAGGTGGGGGATGCGTGAGAACGACCGGCGCATTTGTGCGCAAGGGTAGCGCCGACCGGCTCCCCGGCGCCAAACATGGGCGAAAAGAGCCGCCGCGCGGCCTGCGGAGGGCCAGCGCCAGGCTCGGGTCCGCGCCCCCCGGCGCTGGCTCCAGCGCGATCGGGTCCCCGCCGGCCACTCGCTCCCGCGACCCCGAGCGCGGCCCTGGAGCCCGGCGGAGGCGGCGGAGGCGGCCCCCGGGACGCCGCCCCCACCGGCGATCTCCTCGGTTACCCTTCGCTCCATGCTCCGCGCCAGCCTCCGCCGGGTCCTCGTCGCCTCCGCCGCCTCGGGCCTCCTCCTGGGCTGCGGCGACGACCAGACAAGCGAGGCCAGCGCGACCGAGACCGGGGGATCGAGCGGCGAGGGTTCGACCGACGGCGGGAGCGAGGGGCCGACCACGACCACCGGCGAGACCACCGGGGGGACGACCTCGGTGATGACCTCGACCAGCGCCGGGCCCGGCTCCGGGACCACGACCAGCGCGAGCGGGACGACGACGACGATGACCACCAGCGGCGGCCCGAACTCGCCGCCGAACGCCGTCGACGATCACTTCATCACCTGGCAGAAGCAGGTGCTCTCGATCAACGCGGTCAAGGGGCTCCTCGTCAACGACGACGACCCCGACGGCGACAAGGTGCTCCTGGTCGCCGCCGACGGGGTCTCGAAGGCCGGCGGCAAGGTCGAGACCGAGCCGCTCGGCGGCTTCTCCTACACCCCGCCGCCGAACCTCTGGGGCGAGGACGAGTTCTCCTACACGATCTGGGACCAGGTCGACGGCTTCGCCGAGGCGACGGTGCGGATCTCGGTCAACCCGAGCTCGGTCGACCTCGAGGACGTCGCCGACGGGCTCGGCGGCTTCTCGATCGACGGCGAGGCGACCAGCGACTACTCGGGCAACTGGGTCGATGGCGCCGGCGACGTCGACGGCGACGGCCTCGACGACGTGCTCGTCGGCGCCCGCTTCAACGACGCCGGCGGCCAGGCGAGCGGCTCGGCCTACGTCGTCTTCGGCAAGACCAACGGCGCGCAGGTCAGCCTCTTCAGCCTCGAGGACTCCCACGACGGCTTCGCGATGCGCGGCGAGGGCCCCGATCACCAGGCGGGGATCTGCGTCGCTGGGGCCGGCGACGTCGACGGCGACGGCCTCGCCGACGTCCTGGTCGGCGCCCACCAGGCCGACGGCCAGGGGCTCCTGGCGGGCCGCGGCTACGTCGTCTTCGGCAAGACCGAGAGCGAGCCCTTCCCGCTGACCAGCGCGACCCTCGACCTCGGCGGCTTCATCATCGACTCCGCCGACAAGCTCGACTTCGCGGGGCGGGCGATCTCGAGCGCCGGCGACGTCAACGGCGACGGCCTCCGCGACCTCCTGATCGGCGCCTACGGGGCGTCGCCGCAGGGGACCTTCTCGGGGAGCTCCTACGTGATCCTCGGGGGCACGACGACCAGCGTCTTCCTCGGCAAGATCAACGAGTTCGGCTACCCGATCGACGGCGAGGCCCAGCTCGACTTCTCGGGGCATGCGCTCGACGGCGGCGGCGACGTCGACGGCGACGGCCTCGACGACATCATCATCGGGGCCTACGGCGCGGATCCGGGGGCGATCGACGCGGCCGGTCGGGCCTACGTCGTCCTCGGGCGCGAGGAGGCCGCGCCGGTGCTCCTCAGCGAGGTCGCGGCGGGGGTCGGCGGCTTCGCCCTCGACGGTCAGGTCAAGGACGATCACGCGGGGGCCGCGGTCGCGATCCTCGGCGACGTCAACGGCGACGGCTTCGCCGACGTCGCCGTCGGCGCGCCGCTGGCCGACTTCAGCGGCAACGCCTCCGGGCGGACCTACGTGATCTTCGGCGAGGCCGCGCCGAAGTCGCGCTCGCTCGCGGAGATCGCCGCCGGCGACGGCGGCTTCGTGATCGACGGCCAGGCCTTCCGCGACTACGCGGGCTTCGCGGTCGACGGCGCCGGCGACGTCAACGGCGACGGCCTCGACGACATCATCATCGGCGCCTACGGCTCGGACCTCGGGGGGATGAGCGCGGGCCGGGCCTTCGTCATCTTCGGCAAGACCGACACCGCGGCGGTCAACCTCGGGCTCGTCGGCTCGGGCAAGGGCGGCCTCTCGCTGATCGGCGAGGCGGCCGGCGACATGGCGGGGATCTCGGTCGCCCGCGCGGGCGACGTCAACGGCGACGGCTTCGCCGACGTGATCGTCGGCGCCTTCGGCTCGGACGCCAAGGGGGCCGACGCGGTCGCTCCTACGTCTTCTTCGGCGGCGACTACTCCAACGTCGTCACCCACCGCGGCGGCCTCGGCAACCAGGACCTCATGGGGAGCGCTGGCGTCGACGTGATGGTCGGCGGCGCGGGGGCGGACACCCTGCGCTCGGAGGGCGGCGCCGACGTGCTCTACGGCGGCAGCGGCAACGACCGGATCGAGCTGGTCGACGTCGACTTCGCGCGGATCGACGGCGGCAGCGGCGAGGACACCCTCCGCCTGGTCGGCGACGCGATGATCCTCGACCTCACCGCGATCGCCGACACCAAGCTCCGCGGGATCGAGATCATCGACCTCGTCGGCGGCGGCAACACGGTGATCCTCGAGCTCCGCGATCTCCTCCGCCTCTGCGCCCCCGGCCGCGAGCTGACGATCGAGGGCCAGGACGGCGACTTCGCCGAGGTCGACCTCAGCGGCGGCGCCTTCGTCGACGCCGGGGTGATCGAGGGCTACGCGACCTACGAGAGCCCGGGGCTCCGCCTCCGGGTCGCCGAGGCGGTCGACCTCACGGTCACGCTCTAGCGCCTCGAGCGGGCGCGGCCCGAGATGAACGAAGGGGCACGTCGCGGTCGCCCGCGCCGCGCCCCCTCTGCCGGCCGCGGAGCTAGCCGCGGCTCGGGAAGATGCCCTGGAGCGCGATGATGTAGTTCACCGCGAGGTAGGGCTGGATGTTGGAGACCGGCTGGTTGCCGCCGGCGTTGCTGATCGTGTTGGCGGGCGCGGTCTTGTCGGCGGTCTCGCCGTAGATCTCGCCGGCCGCGAGGTAGCCGGCCTGCTTGGTCGACGCGCCCTCGCCGTTCATCGCCAGGCTGTGGTTGTGGTTCGGGAGCTGGGCGACGGTGAGGGTGACGTTCTCGGCGCCGCCCTTCTGGCCGAGGGCGTAGTTCGAGAGGCCCGGGCCGTGGCCCTCGTGGATCGGGATCCGCCCGCGGAGGTCGGGGAGGGCGAAGGTCGTCCGACCGTCGCCGCCGTAGGTGGTCCCGAGGATCGAGAAGAGCGCCGTGTTCGACGCGATCGCGAGGAGCTGGCCGTCGCAGAGCGCCCACCCGCGGGGGGCGAAGTTGCCAGCGAACAAGATGATTTGGCCGAGGAATGGGTCCATCGTGTCGTCTCCGATCTCGGTCGCGCCGCTAGCCGCGGGACGGGAAGATCCCCTGGAGCGCGATGATGTAGTTCACCACGACGTAGGGCTGGATGTTGGAGACGGGCTGGTTGCCGCCGGCGTTGCTGATCGTGTTGGCGGGCGCGCTCTTGTCGGCGGTCTCGCCGTAGATCTCGCTGGCCGCGAGGTAGCCGGCCTGCTTGGTCGCGGCGCCCTCGCCGTTCATCGCCAGCGTGTGGTTGTGGCTCGGCATCTGGTTGACGGTGAGGGTGACGCTCTCGGCGCCGCCCTTCTGGCCGAGGCGGTAGTCCGAGAGGCCCGGGCCGTGGCCCGCGTGGATCGGCGCCCGGCCGCGGAGGTCGGGGAGGGCGAAGGTGGTCCGGCCGTCGCCGCCGTAGGTCGTCCCGAGGATCGAGAAGAGCGCCTGATTCTGCGAGATCGGCAGGAGCTGGCCGTCACAGAGGGCCCACCCGCGGGGGGCGAAGTTGCCAGCGAACATCATGATTTGGCCGAGGAAGGGTTCCATCGAGTGCTTCTCCTGGGGGTACGCGACGGCTTATAGCAGGCAAACGCAGAGCGCGTCTCCCGAGGGAGACGCGCTCAAATGAACATTGGGACAGGCGCGCTCGCGCGCCCGCGCGACTACGCGCGGACGTAGGCGAAGTCGAGATCCTGGCCGCCGATCCCCTTCGCCGGCGGCGCGATCCAGTTGGCGAACTTGCCGGGCTCGCGCACGCGCACCATGATCGAGCGGAGGTACTCGTTGTCGGCGGGCGAGAGGAGCCACTCGTCCCTGCGGCGCTCGAACTCGTCCGCGCTGACGAGGTCGCCCGCCGGGTTGAAGGCGTGGGCGGCGTAGAGGCCCTGGTGACGGTGGAAGCGGCGGCTCGGGAGGGTGAGGCGGGTCGACGAGCCCATCGCCTCGAGGAGGCGGTTCCACTTCCGGAGCGCGCGCTCGCAGTCCTTGATGTAGTCGTCGCGGAGGACCTCGTTCATCGCGTTGCGGAGCGGGATGTCGACCTCCTTGAGCGCGCCCTCCTCGACCACCGTGAGGCGGTAGTGGTCCTCGATGACCCGGTGGTCGGTGTAGCGCTGGGCCTCCTTGAAGCGCCCCTTGAGGCCGGCGCCGAAGTAGTTGGCGGCGTTCGACGAGATCTCGCCGCCGAAGAGGTCGAGGCAGTAGGTGAACCAGTAGTTGATCGCCCGCTGGATCGTCTCGAAGTCGATCCCGCCCTGGTTGCGGATGTCCCCATTGGGGTCGAGGCGCTCGAGCTCGGCCGAGCGCTTGATGATCCGCTCGAGCCCGGTCTCGCCGACGAAGAGGTGGAAGGCCTCCTCGGTGAGCATGAAGTCGCAGGAGCGCGCGAGCGGGTCGAAGGCGCTCTCGCGGAGGGCGGCGAGCTGGTACTTGCCGTCGCGGTCGGTGAACATCGTGAAGGCGAAGAAGCTCAGCCAGTGGTCGCAGGGCTGGTTGAAGGCGCCGAGGATCCGCGGCTTGTCGGGGTCGCCGGAGCGCCGCTGGAGGAGCTCGTCGGCCTCGTCGCGGCCGTCGCGGCCGAAGTACTTGTGGAGGAGGTAGACCATCGCCCAGAGGTGGCGCCCCTCCTCGACGTTGACCTGGAAGAGCGAGCGCATGTCGTAGAGGCTCGGCGCGAGGTGGCCGAGGAGGCGCTGCTGCTCGACGCTCGCCGGCTCGGTGTCGGCCTGGGTGACGACGATCCGCCGGAGCGCGTTGCGGTGCTCGCCCGGGACCTCCTCCCAGGCCGGCTTGCCGGTCTCGTCGCCGACGTGGATGAGCATCTCCCGGTCCCGCGGGGTCAGGAAGATCCCCCAGCGGTAGTCGGGCATCTTCACGTGGTCATAGTGGGCCCAGCCGTCGGTGTCGACCGAGATCGCGGTCCGCAGGTAGACCTGGTCCTCGGCGAAGTCCGAGGGGCCCATGTCCCGCCACCACTCGAGGTACTTCGGCTGCCAGTGCTCGAGCGCGCGGCGGACCTTCGGGTCATCGGCGAGGCCGACGTTGTTGGGGATCTTCGCGTTGAGATCGACGGACGGGATCGACATGCGTGGCTATCTCCAGCGGTACCCATCTAATCTCGCGTGGCGTCCGCGAGTCGGCGAGCGAAAGACTTTCGTTCGCGACCGTGAGCTGACCTCCACTCCGCCGCTGCGCTTGCGCGGCGGCCCTCACGGAGGCGGCGTTCGTGAGCTGTGCGTCGTGAGCTGGACATCGTGACATCGAGGCCGTGAGCTGTGAGCTGTGAGCTGTCATGTGTGAGCTACGAACGGTGCCGCTGCGTCAGGATCGACGTCGCTCGAGCGGGCGGTCGACGGGCGGTCGACCGACGTCGCCGCGGGCGCGCCCGACGGCGCGATCCACTGTCAGAATAAAGATGTCCGAAGGGATATGTCCGCCGAGGCGGCGGCGACGATGCGCGGTGAAGATCACGGGTGCTGCGGGTCGGCGATCTCCTGGTCGATTGCGCTCACCCTCGAGGTCGCGCTCGCAGCCGCCACGCCGACGTCCACGCGGACGCCAAGAGATCGACCGAGGGCGTCCTCGGGCGGCCCGAGGAGAGGCCCGCATATCGGCCCGATTATCGCCCGCATCTCGGCCCGCATCTCGGCCCGCATCTCGGCCCACGACATCGGCCCGAGGCTCGCCGCGAATACCGTTCAGATGCCCGCTCTGTGGTGATCCGCGGTGATCCGCGATGATCCGCGATCGCCCGGTTGACCCGGGTCGCGCTCGGGAAGGAGGGGGTCGGCGAGGCGCGGACCCGCGGCAGAGCGCACGCGCATTTTCGGGGGCCTGGAGCCCCATCCGTCACGCTCGCGCGCTGGCCCCCCGTGGCTGTCTTTCGTCGACATTTTCACCGCGCCCTGGTACTCATGAGTTGTCATGGCGAGGGCCAGGAGCACGCGACGATGACCGGCGGATCGATCGCCGGTCACTCAAGTTCGTGTGCGGCCCTCGTCGGCATTGTCCCGTGGATCGAGGCGGTCGAGATGGCCGCGACATGGCCGCGACGGGGAGCGGGGTATCGATCGCCTGCGCACTCGTCGTGGTAGGTACATTTGTGCGAGGAGAAACGTGAAGCTATTCGTCGGTGGACTTGCATGGGCGACCACCCAGGACTCGCTCCGTGCGGCCTTCGAGCGCTTCGGCGAGGTGGCCGAGGCGGTCGTGGTGCTTGATCGTGAGACCGGCCGGAGCAGGGGCTTTGGCTTTGTGACCTTCCCCAACGACGACCAGGGGAGGGCTGCGTTGGAGGCGATGAACGGAGCCGAGCTCGACGGGCGGAACATCCGCTGCGACGAGGCGGTCGAGCGTGCGCGCGCGCCCCGTCGACCCTCCGGAGGTGGCGGCTTCGCCGGCGGTCCGCGGATGGGCGGCGGCGGAGGCGGAGGCGGAGGCGGTGGCGCTCGCGGTGGCTTCGGCGGCCGTGACGACGCGCCCCGCTTCGGAGGCGGAGGCGGCGGCGGCGGCGGCGGCGGCGGTGGTGGCCGTGGCGGCGGCGGCGGCTGGGATGATCGCGGCGGTGGCGGCGGTGGCGGCGGTGGCCGTGATCGCGGTCGTGGCGGCGGCGGCGGCCGTGGTAGCCGCAAGGGCGGTCGCGGCTCGCGTCGCGGCGGCGGCGGCGGCGGCGGAGGCGGCGGCGGCGGTCGTGGCTTCGACGACGACTCCGACTTCTACTAGCGAATAGCTCGCTCGAAGGAGCGGCGACGAGCGCCCACCCGGGCGTTCGCGCCGCTCTTTTCTTTCGCCGACCGGGCCGCGGGGGCCCGCCCCGGCTACTCGTCGACCCGCCGCAGGATCATCGACGTGTTGATCCCGCCGAAGGCGAAGTTGTTGGTCATGATCACCCGCGGCTCGGCGTCGCGGCGCTCGCGGATGTAGTCGAGGTCGGCGCAGCGCGGGTCGACCCGGGCGAGGTTGCGGGTCGGCGCGAGGAAGCGGTCGCGGAACATCGCCAGCGAGTAGATCGCCTCGATCGCCCCGCAGGCCCCGAGGGTGTGGCCGGTGAAGCTCTTCGACGAGGAGATCGGCACCGCCCGCCCGAAGACCCGGCGGGTCGCCTGCGACTCGGCGATGTCGCCGATCTCGGTCGCGGTCCCGTGGGCGTTGACGTAGTCGATCGTCGCCGGGTCGATCCCGGCGTCGCGGAGCGAGAGGAGCATCGCCCCGGCCATCCCGTCCTCCGAGGGCGAGGTGACGTGCATCCCGTCGCAGTTGGTCCCGTAGCCGATGAGCTCGCCGTAGATCTTCGCCCCGCGGGCGCGGGCGCGCTCGTAGCTCTCGAGGACCAGGGTGCCCGCCCCCTCGCCGATCACCAGGCCGTCGCGGGCGGCGTCGAAGGGGCGGGGGCTCGCGTCGGGGCGCTCGTTGTAGCCGGCCGAGGTCGCGAACATCAGGTCGAAGGTCGCGGCCGAGGCGAAGTGGAGCTCCTCGGCCCCGCCGGCGACCATCACCTCCTGGAGGCCGTACTTCACCGACTCGTAGGCGTAGCCGATCGCCTGGGCGCCGCTGGTGCAGGCCGAGCAGGTCGGGATGATCCGCCCGCGGATCTGGAAGAAGAGCGCGAGGTTGGCCGCGCAGGTGTGGCTCATCATCTTGAGGTAGGAGTTCCCCGAGAGCCCCTTCAGCGAGTAGTTGGTGAAGAGGGTCCCGCAGAACTCCTCCATCGCGTCGGAGGAGCCGGTGGTCGAGCCGTAGGCGAGGCCGACCCGCCCCGACGAGACCAGCTCGGGGTCGAGGCCGGCGTCGGCGATCGCCGCCTCGGTCGCGTAGGTCGCGAGGAGCGAGACCCGCCCCATCGACCGGATCTTCTTGCGGGGGTAGCGGCCCTTGAGATCGAGGCCGACGACGCCGGCGAGCTTGGTCCGGAGGTCGCCGATCCGGTCCCACTCGGGCATCGCCCGGATCCCGTGGCGCCCGGTCTGGAGGGCGGCGCTGACCTCATCGAGGCCCTCGCCGATCGGTGAGGTGACCCCGAGCCCGGTGATGACGACCCGCTGCGGCTGCATCGAGGTTCCTTGTACGGGGTGGGCAGGCCGCCGGCAAGGGCCGGTCCGGGCTCACCCCTCCCAGGCGCACGGGAGGCGCCCAGGCGGCGCCCAGGCGGCGCTCAGGCGCTCAGGGCGGCGGCTAGGAGGCGGCGCCCTCGTCCCCGCCGGCGGCCGCCTCGCCGTCGCCCTTGGCGAGCTCGCGCTCGACCAGGTCGACGACGTCCTTGACCGTCCGGATCGAGCGGGCGACCTCGGCCTCGATCCGCTTGCCGGTGATCGCGTGGATCTCGACGAACATGTCGACCATGTCGATGCTGTCGAGGTCGAGGTCCTCGAAGAGGTTGACGTCGGGGCCGATGTCGCCGGCGTCGAGCTCGAAGGTGCCTACGAGGATCTCGACGAGGTGGTTGTAGATTTCGTCGCGCGTCATGGCCGTGGGGCTCGGGCGGGAATGGTAGCCAGGGGGGCAGGTGCGGGCAAGGGCGCGCGGCCCATGGTCTCCTGGAGCCTCAGATCAGCGTCTGATCCGAGAAGGCCGCGAGATCGAGGGGGGGGACCTCGGCGTCGGGTCCGTGGAGGATCCGGTGGGCCCGATCACGGATCAGGTTGAAGAGCGCGACGTTGACCTCCATCACCCGACGGCGAGAGCGCGGCGCGAAGATCTCGTCGAGGAAGTCGATGTGCTCGATCCCGTACGTGAATTGCCCGAGGTTCGAGCGGTAGTAGTTGCCCTGGCGCTTGAGCTCGACCCCCAGCTTGTGGAAGAGCGCCGCGAACCTCTCCTGCCCGTCGAGGATCGGCACCTGCCGCCGGAGCTCGGCCCGGAGCTGGCGAGCGTCGAGGTGGAGGTCGTTGATGTAGAGGTGCCCCCAGATGTTGTAGTAGGAGGCGATGTCGAAGGACCACTTCAGGCAGAGGAGCTCGTAGGAGCCGAGCACCGGGTAGAGGTGCTTGTAGATCAGCATCGTCGACTTGAAGCGGTAGCGCATGTACTGGTCGTAGGTCGTCGCCAGCGCCCGCACCTCGTCGGCCGCCTCGCCCGCGACCTCACGGCGGATCAGGTCGGTGATGTAGTCGTTCTCGAGGGCGATGAAGTCGGAGCCCGGCGAGTAGAAGGGGTCGGAGAAGGCCGCCGACTCGCCGGTGAGGTACCAGCCGTCGGGGCTGAAGTAGCGGGTGGTCGCGTAGGCGAGCTGCTTGTAGCCCATCACGTCGATCTGCTCGGCGCCCGCGAGGAGGTCGCGGACCGCCCGGTGGCGATCGAGGAAGGCGGCGAAGCCCTCGGGCTTGCGCATCGCGTCGGAGAAGACCCCGTGCTCGCAGACCACGCCGACCGAGGTGAGGCCGCGGCCGATCGGGATAAACCAGATCCAGTAGCCGGGGTAGCAGAAGTGGTTGGTCGAGAGCGTGCGGTGGGTGAACCTGACCCGCTTGTTCCACGCCGGGTCGTGGATCTGGTCCATGTCGGCGACCCCGCGGTAGCGCCCCCACACCGAGGCGATCCCGTGGTCGTCGATCGGCACCCGGAGCCGCTGCTGGCGGGCGAGGACGCTGGCGCGGCCGCTCGCGTCGACCACCCAGCGGCAGCGGACGTCGAGGGTCTCGCCCTCGGCGCTGAGGACCGTCAGGCGGTGGCTGCGGGGGCGCGCGCCGGACTCGTCGAGGTTGACCTCCATCACCCGCGCGCCGAGGCGGAGGTCGACGCCGTCCTCGCGGTTCATCGCCCAGAGGTCGGCCTCGAGGCGGGCGCGATCGACCTGGAAGGCGGGCAGCGGCGGGAAGCCGTTGGAGCCGAGCTCGCTCATCTTCGTCAGCTCGGCGTCGCGCTCGGGCGTGTCGAAGAAGAAGCGGAGGCCGTTCTTCGGGAGGTGCCGATCGTAGAGGTAGCTCGAGAGGCCGAGCCGGCGGCTCAGGTAGTGGCTGGCGATCTCGACCGTCGACTCGCCGACCTTGAACGAGCTCTCGGTCGAGCGCTCAAAGACCGCGACCGAGAGCGCGGGGAGGGTCTGGCGGAGCTGACGGGCGAGGAGCGAGCCGGCGAGGCCGCCCCCGATGATCGCTACATCGACGCTGAGGTCACGCACGCCGACAAGGGTCCGGCGGCTCGCCCGGAGCGTCCAGGGTAGTCGGGCGTTAGCCGCCTCACGCGGGCGCGGGCGCGGGCGGCGGGAACTCGACGACGCCCTCCGAGCAGGCCCGGCCCTCGCGCGTCAGGCGGAAGCGGACCTGGGGGCCGCCGCCGGGTCGCTCGAGGTGGAGCTGGAGCGAGGCGCCGGGGAAGACCGGCTGCCGCCACTTGAGGCGGCTGAGGCGGCGCGGCGCGCCGAGATCGGGCCAGGCGCGGGCGATCTCGTGGAGGATCAGCGGGGCGAGCTGAGCGACGCCGGGGAGGATCGGGAAGCCCGGGAAGTGGCCGTCGAAGTAGAGCATCTCCGCCGGGACCTCGACCGCGAGCTCGACCCGCTCGCCGCCGTCCGCGAGCGCCTCGCGGGCGAGCTCGCGGGTGGGGAAGCGGCGGCGGAGCGGCGGCGCGGACATCGGCGCGGAGGGTAGCAGGTCGGCGGCGGCGGACGCGAAGGATCGCCGCTCGTGATCGCCGTCACGCGGGCGAGGGGCCGCGCGAGGGGGTGCGCTCGGCGCCCTGGGACGTGATAGCGTGCGCGCCATGCGACTCCTGGCCCACACCGCGATCTTCGGCGCGCTCCTCCTCTCCTTCGGCTGTCGGGGGCCCTCGGGCCTGCCCGGCAACAAGCAGATCGGCGAGCTCAGCGACGACGAGCAGAAGGAGGCGTGTGAGAACGTCGCCGACTACTACGACAAGAAGATCGGCGAGGAGAAGCTCAAGGACTTCGCCTGCGTGACCGCCGGGGTCTTCGCCGCCGCCCTCAGCGGCGGTGACGTGGCGATCTGCGAGGCCGCCTACATGGACTGCCTCGCGGCCCCCGACGACGGCACGATGGACGACACGACCTGCGAGGTGTCGAACGACGCGCCCTCCTGCACCGCGACGGTCGCCGAGTACGACGACTGCCTCGAGGAGCAGGTCGACGCGCTGAAGGACTTCCTCGACGGCTACTCCTGCGCGACCGCGGCCTCGAGCATGCTGCCCGAGACCGGCCCGGCGTGCATGGCCCTCGCCCAGAAGTGCCCGGAGCTCTTCTCCGACAACGGCGAGGGGACCTAGCCAGGCGAGGACGGCGAGGTGCGGGCGCGGTCACGAGGGCGGTGCGGGGCGCTGAAGGGCGCCGCGGCTGCCCTCGCGCTCGCCCTGACAGGCGCGCTCGGCTGCGCGCCGGCGCCGGCGCCCGCGCTCGCCTACGACCCGGCCTCGCTCGCCTTTGACGGCGAGGCCGCGCTCGCCCGCCTCCAGCGCTTCGTCGCCGAGTTCCCCGACCGCGACAGCGGCCAGCCCAACAACAAGCGGGCGGCCGACTTCATCGAGGGCCGCCTCGCGGGCCTCGGCCTCACCTGCGAGCGCGACGCCTGGACGGTGGTCAACCACAGCCGCGAGCTCGCGCTCGGCAACGTCGTCTGTCGGCTGCCGGGGGCGAGCCCGCGCGAGCTGGTGATCGTCGCCCACCACGATCAGTCGCCGGAGACCGTCGAGGGCGCCGACAACGACGGCTCGGGGATCACGATCCTCCTCGGCCTCGCCGAGGTCTTCGCCCGCGAGCCGGGGCCGCGGCCGCTCACCCTGACCTTCCTCGCCGCCGACGCCGAGGAGTGGGGGATGCTCGGCTCGCTCCGCTACCTCGAGACCCGCGACGACCCGAAGACGATCGCCGCGGCGATCTCCCTCGACAACCTCGGCAAGCGCTTCTACGACGGGCTCATCGTCGAGCCGACCGGGCAATTCCGCGGCTACGGGCCGCTCTGGCTGATCCGCGCGGCCGAGGCCGCGTCGCGGGCGGCGGCCTCGGCGGGCGCCTTCGCGGTCGATCCGCGGGCGCCGATCCAGCAGGTCCTCGACCAGGCGGTGCCGATCTCGTTCATGGATCAGGGGCCCTTCGTCGCCGCCGGGATCCCGGCGATCGGCTTCGCGGGGCGGGTGCCGGCCGAGTCGATGGAGCTCCACTGGCAGACCTACCACGCGCCCGGCGACACCATCGAGCTCCAGTCGGCGGCGAGCCTCGGGCGGGCGGGCCGCGGCGCCGAGGCGACGATCCGCCAGCTCCTCGGGATGGCGGCCGCGGGTGAGCTGCCCCAAGAGTCAGGTCCCTATCTCTACGATCCGGGGGACGAGGCGGTCCTCCGGGGGCCCGCGCTCTGGGCGATCTTCGCCGCGATCGTCGCCCTCTTCGGGGTCGGCTCGCTGGCCGCCGGCGGCTGGCGACCGGCGCAGGCGCTCGCCGGCTGGCGGCGGGCGCTGCCCCACGTGCTCGCCCTCTGGCTGCCGCTCTGCGCGTCGGTGCTGGTGCTCTACGGGCTCGTCGGCGCCGGCCTCATGCTCGACTTCCACCTCTACCCGGCGACCCCCAAGGACCCGGAGATCTTCCACCCGCGCTGGCCGGCGGTCGTCGCCTACCTCGCCGCCCTCGCCGGGATGCTCGCGCTCGGCCGCCGCCTGGCCGCGCGGGCGCAGGCGCGCGATGGGGCGGCGGCGCCGAGCTTCGGCGAGCGCAAGAGCCTGGCGCTCGCCCTGATCGCCGCCGCCAGCCTCTACATCCTCCTGCGGAGCCCCTTCACGCTCCTCTTCGTGGTCCCGACCCTCGCCTGGATCGGCGTCCGCGGCCGCTGCGGCCTCGGGCGGGCGCTCGACGTCGTGCTCCTCGTCGTCGGCGGGGCGATCCTCTACCTGCTGATCTACTTCTTCGGCTTCGTGATCCTCCGCAACGGCTTCGGGGTGCTCTGGTACCTGATGATGATGTTCGGGATCGGCATGGTGAGCCTGCCCTCGGCGATCGCGGTCGCGGCCGTGCTCGCTGGCGGGGCGGCGATCGTCGTGCCGCCGCCGGGCGAGCGGGCCTGAGGCCGACGGCGATCGCAATTTTGCACGCGCTAGCGCGAAAGGCGCGCCGCGTGCTATCAGAAGGACGATGTCGATGCCCATCGCCACTCGCCGGCGACTGATCAAGAACTGCGATCCGCAGCGCCCCTTGCCGCCCGGCGATCCGATGTACGTCGAGCTCGACGCCGCGCCGCCGACCCGCGGGGATCGATCCTGGGTCGAGCTCCTCCGTGAGACGATCCTGCTCTCGGAAGACTCCTGTCAGCTCTTCAGCGGGTTCCAGGGGACCGGCAAGACCACCGAGCTCCTCCGCCTCAAGGGGGAGCTCGAGCGTGACGAGGAGGAGCCCTCGCACGTTGTCTTCATCAACTTCACTGACTACGTCGACACCTTCTCCCCGATCAACGTCGTCGACGTCGTCCGCGTGCTCGCCTACTGCCTCGACCGCGCGGCGACAGTGGCCGAGGGCAAGGATCCCGAGGTCGAGCCCGGCTACCTCCGCCGCCTCTTCGACTTCATCAGCCGCCACGACGTCGAGCTCCAGAAGATCGGCTTCGCGGCGTACGGGTCGTCGATGATGCTCGAGGTCAGGAACAACCCGAAGTTCCGTGAACGGCTCGAAGAGGCGGTCCTGGGGCGCTTTCAGGCGTTCGTCGAGGAGGCGCGAGAATTCATGGAGCGGGCGGTCGCGCGGATCCTCAATGCGGAGAGGATCGCGGCCCGAAAGGTCGAGCGGCTCGTCGTGATCGCCGACGGCCTCGAGAAGGTCGCGCCGCTCCGCGAGGAGGATCGGGCGCTGATGGAGGGGAGCATCGAGGCGCTCTTCATCAACCACGCCGATCTCCTCAAGCTCCGCAGCTGTCACGTGATCTACACCTTCCCCCTCTGGCTGCGCTTCCACGCGGCGCACCTCGGGGCTGTCTACGGGCGCGAGCCGCTGGTCCTGCCGATGGTCAAGATCGCCGACCCGGAGGGCGCAGACTACGAGCCGGGCCTCGAGCGCCTGCGGACGATGGTGGCGCGGCGCGTCGAGGATCTCGGCGCGGTCTTCGGCGATGACCCGGAGGCGACCCTGGGGGCGCTGATCCGAGCTTCGGGGGGCTATCCGCGCGATCTCCTGCGGATGGTCCGCACCCTCCTCCTTGAGGCGCGATCGTTGCCGGTTGTTCGCGCCGACGTCGATCGTGTGATCGCCGATCTCGCGCGGACCTACGAGGACACGATCCTCGGAGAGTATGTCGGTCTCCTTGCGCGGGTTCACCAGACCCACGAGCTCCCCCGCGACAACGCGGCAGAACGGGCGCTCGCCGGCTACCTCTTCCAGCGTTGGTTGATCCTCGCCTACCGGAATGGCGCGGAGTGGTACGAGCTCCACCCGCTGGTCCTCCGCTCGCCCAGGGTCCAACGGCGCCTGGCGGAGCCCGCGACGTGAGCCACGCGCCGCGGCAACGGCTGCAGGCGCTCTACGCCGATGACATCGACCGGATCGTTCGGGTGGTCGAGCTCTCGGAGGGGTTCATCATCCAACCGGTGGTCGTCCCGAATCACGACGTCGCCAAGGCGATCGTGGAGGAGCTCGGGGCGCGGGGGATCGCCGCCGAGTGGTATCCGCTCGACTCCGAGGCTGCCTGGTCGGGGCTCCTCGGCTGGCTCGTCGAGGAGCGAGGCGGGGCGGTGAGCGTCGTCTATTCCGAGAGCACCGCGAGCGCGACCGAAGAAGCGCTGCAGCTCCTCAACCAGAAGCGAGACTCCCTCTGGAGCGCGCACGCGCGGCCGCTGCTGTGGGTGACGACGCCCCCGCTCGAGCGGCTCCTCTGGCACTACGCTCCAGACCTCTGGTCGGTCGCCTCGGTCCCGGTGCATGCCGACGCTCGGGCGATCGCTCCTCTCCTCTCGGAGGACCCCCGCCAGGCGCTGGAGGGGCTGCTCGTCTCGCTCTTCGCCGGCGATGAGCTTCGGAGGTTCGCTCGCTTCGTCGGTGTGCGCGACTCGTCGCTCCCGGACGTCTCGGCCTCGATGAAGGACCTCGCGGCGGCAGTCTGCGATGGCCTCTCGGAGATGCCGAAGGAGCGCTTCTTTCGAGCTCTCGAGCGAGAGCGTCCGCGTCGTCGACCCGAGATCCGTCGGATCGCCGCGCTCTTCGGCGTCGCCGACGAGGTCACGGCCCCGGAGGCCTTGGTGCTGAGGGGGCGACGCTACGTATCGGACGACGGAGCGATCCTGCGGGTGGTGCGGGGGCCGGCCGGCTCCCTTCGGGCGATCAAGGTCGCTGTCCCCGAGCCGCTCGACGGGGAGCCGGCTCCCCAGCAGCTCCTCGCTTGGATCGGTCAGCATGGTGGCGCGACACTCGCTCTCTCGATCCGCTCGTCGGATGACTCGCTGCTTCGCGGTCCCGGCGTCTGGAGGACGAGGCTGCGGGAGATCGTCGGCTCTTCGCTTCGACACTGGCTCGGGGCGTCCAGGTGGCTCGTCGTCGCTGTCATCGATCCCCTCCATCCCTCGCGCTTCTGCGATCCTGGCGAGGTCTCGACGCCCGCGGAGTTTGCCGCCTTCGTCGAGGAGCTGCTCCTGGGCGATCTCGGCGAGGAGGTCCTGCGGGGGCTCTCGGTCACTCTCCTTGTGAGCGCTCCGGCGACGTTCTCCGACGCGCTCTCGGAGCGCCTGCGGCCCCGGATCTCCGTGCGTTGGGGCGTCCTCGACGTGATGCCGGCGCTCGATGACGCGGACCGCTAGCTTGCTCCGATCAGAACGCGCAGCTGTCCGGCTGCGGCCCGCTCTTCTCGAGCGCCGCGGCGAAGTCCGCCTTGATCGTCGGATCCGGCTGGAAGCCGCCGGCGACGCTCCCGCGGAGCGCCTGGCCGCCGTAGCCGCCCGGGTTCATGTGGGCGCGGATGATCACCTCGTCCTCCTCGCCGACCGCGACCGGGCCGCCGCCGCGGGTGAAGGGTTGCTCCTCGGCGTGGGAGTGGGCGAGGATCCGGCGGTAGATCAGCGCGCCGCGGGGGGTCACGACCTCCCACCAGTCGGCGTACTGCTGGCAGCCGAGGTCGGGGGAGCGGACCTCGACCGCCCAGCTCGACGGGGTCGTCGAGACCGAGAGGACGTCGGCGAGGGCCTTCTCGCCCTCCCCGCCGCCCGGGTCGCCGGCGTTCGCCTGGGTCGAGCCCGCGTCGCCGGCCGAGGCGTCACCGGCCGACGCGCCGCCGGCCGGGGCGTCGCTGGCCGCGCTGGCGCTGGCCGGGGCCGCGGTCTCGTTGCGTCCGCAGGCGGCGAGCGCGAGGGCGAATACGAGCGCGGAGATGGCGGCGGAGAGCTTCATCTCCCCCAACGAAGCAGGAGTCGGCCCGGAGATCAAGGTGCGTGACGATCGACGAGGATGACGTCGCCGCGTCGAGCGGGCGCTGGCGACCACATGCGACGAGCTCGAGGCGGAGGAGGTCCGCGATCGCGTGTGGCCGCTCGATCGCTGCGCTAGCCCCCGTAGCTCTCGTCCTGCTCGATCTTCGAGAGCACCCAGTCGAACTCGCCACGGGTGATGTGGGCACCGCAGTACTCGCAGGCGCCGGCCATCGACACCTTCAGGCCAGCGCCGCACTGCGGACAATTCGCGTCGGCCCTCGCCGCCCCGCGGACGCTCGAGCCGCGGATCAGCGTCCAGTACTCCGAGTACTCGCGGACCCGCCGCTTCGAGCCGCTGATCACCTTGCCGCGGGCGTCGATCGTGTAGTCGTGGCCGCCCGCGTAGACCCGGACGGTGACCGCGTCGTAGTAGCGATCGCGGCTCACCTTGACCAGGAGCACCCGGCGGATCGCCGCGTCGTCGACGACGTTGCGCGCGCTCTGGCGGCGGTAGGCGTCGATCCAGTAGCGCAGGTAGTCGAACATCCCGTCGGAGACGTAGGGCCGCAAGCGGGGGGCGTCGAGCGCCGACCAGCCGGCGTTGAGCTCGCGGAAGATCATCTCGACCCGCGCCCGCAGGGAGTCGACGCTGAGCGCCGGATCGTCGTGGGCCAGCGAGTCCCAGCGCTTTCGGAGGTTGGGGTCGATGATCGTCGGCAGGTCGGTGCCGACCTCGGCGACCGTCTGGGTCAGGACCGGCGGGCGCTCGTCCTGGCGGACCACCTGGATCGACGTGACCTGCCAGTCGAAGCGGCCGCCGCTGACGACCTCGCCGCAGTAGTCGCAGCGCTGGTTGTCCGACGAGGTGAAGGGGGCGCCGCAGTGCGGGCAGCCGAGCACCTCCGCCTTCTCCGGCGGCCGCGAGCGGGCCGAGGCCGCGCGCGCGAGGGTCCAGATCTCCTCGACGTAGTAGGTGTGCTCGGCGGTGCTCATGTTCGCCTCGAAGGAGAGGCGGATGACCACCTTGGCGTCCTCTCTCTCGGCCTCGGCGCGGCCGGGGACGCTGACGCTGAGCGCCTTCATCGCGCCGATCACCACGTTCGTGATCGGCAGGTTGGCGGGCTGGCGCTCGGCGAGCGCCTCGCGGACGCCGTCGTCGAGGTAGGGGGCGAGGGCCGCGAGGTCGGCGGGGACCCGCCGCGCCTGGTGGGCGCTGGCGTAGAGGCGGTAGACGAAGTCCTCGAAGACGATCGGCGAGAATTGAGGATCGAGCGCGAGGATCCTCGAGAGGTCGCCGCCGGGGCGGGGCGCGGCCGCGGCCGCGGGGCTCTGCCAGGCGCCGCCGAGGCGCCCCTTCGCCTTGAAGTAGAGGACGACGACGACGATCAGGAGGAGCGGGATCCCGATCTTTGGGTAGTAGAAGATCAGGCGGATCAGCAGGAAGATCAGCTCGGCGTCGCCACCACCGCCGCCGCCGCTCGAGGAGCCGCCGCCGGAGTACGACTGGCCGCCGCCCGGGCGCGCCTCGGCCACCTCCGCGAGCGCGGCCGCGACCACCACGAGGGCGACCAGCGCCGGCGTCACGGTCGTGATCCGGCGGCTCACAGGTTCACCTCGTCAGGCAGCTCGTTGATGTCGTCCTCGGCGCGCGGGAGGTAGGGGCCGAGGAGCCCGGCGAGGGCGCTGACCTCCGCGGCGATCCCGGCGCTGCCGCGGCCCCTGGCGACCGCGCCGGCGATCGCGTCGGCGGCTGCATGCCAGCGCTCGGGCGGGACCACCGTGACCACCCCCTGATCGCCGATCAGGGCCGCGTCGCGCTCGAGGTGGGAGACGTAGACCAGGATCCCGGTGCGCTCGGCCGTCAGGCGGACGCCCCGCTCGTAGAAGGCGGCGTAGGCGGCCGCGCGGACCCAGCGGCGGCGGAGTCGGCGTGGCGTCAGGAGGCGACGGAGGCCCGGCGAGCGCGAGCTCAGCCAGGCCGCGAGCGCGCCCATCACGATCGGATCGACGACGAACCAGGGGATCGCGAACTCGACGTGCGAGAAGAGGAGGAAGGTGAGGGTGGCGACGCCGACGACGACGCCGACCAGGAGATCGGCGTGGAGGTAGAAGCCAGAGCTCGGGCGCACGGTGATCACCACCTCGGCCGAGGAGACCGCCTCGACCGCCTGGATCGCCGCTGTCAGGGCCGCCTTGCCGGCCTCGTCGACCAGGGACGCGGGCATCGGCGCCGACCATAGCGCATTTCGACGGGCGCTTGCTCGCGGGGCCGACGCGGTGACGATGGGCCGCCTGGCGGGTCTCTCGCGGCGATCGAGCGCCTCGCGCGTGTGAGCCTCGCCGCGTCACCGCGTCGCCGCGCGCCACGCGGGCCGATCCCTCGCCCGCGGCGGCGTCACGGACCGGAGGGCGGCGACGAGACCCGCGCGAGCGCCTCCTCGACGCTCGCGTTCGGCCGGAGCGCGAGCGAGCGTTCGAAGCGCGCGCGGGCGTCGGCGAGGTCGCCGATCCGCTCGGCGAGGAGGCCGAGGTTGTAGAGGAGGGCCGCGCGCGCTCGATCGGTCGTCGCCCGCTCGAGGCCGGCCTCGCAGGCGGCCCAGGCGGCGCCCAGTCGACCGGCACGCATGTGGATCACGCAGCGATCGCCGAGGCCGCGCCCGCTGGCGAGGAGCGGCCGATCCTCGGGGTCGAGCGCCGGCGTGATCCGGCAGCGGCCGGCCTCGCAGCGGGCGTCGCCAGGGCAGGGGCGGGCGTCGTCGCAGGCGGTCGCGGTCGCGGTCGCGGTCGCGGTCGCGGTCGCGGGTGACGTCGGGGTCGCGGGCCGGCCGCAGCCGCCGTCCGTCCTGGCCCGCGGCGCCCGGGCGAGGGCCTCGCGGAGGCGGCTGGCGTCGGCGTGGAAGCGGGCGCCGAGGAGGTTGGCCGGCGGCCGCACCCGACGCCGCGTCTGATCGCCGTCGCCCGGCCGCCAGATCCACACCTCGCGTCCGTCGATCACCAGGGCCGCGCTGCCGTCGCTGGCGACCCAGAACTCGCGCTCCGGATCCGGGAAGTCGATCATCGGGAAGCCCGCCGGATCGCCGCAGGGATCGGCGCGGTCGGGGCAGAGCTCGGGGCGCGCCGGCGCCTCATCGATCCAGCGGAAGCCGCCCGCGTGGTGGACGTTGTCGCGGATCGCGTAGATCTTCCCGCGACGGAGGAGGTAGGTGTCGGCCTCGGGATCCATCACGCCGCAGTCCTCGCAGAGGGTGCCTGCGGCCCCGCCCCGCTCCCGCCAGCCGGCGCCGTACTTGACGCACTCGAGCTCGTCGAGGGGCCAGAGCGCGTCCGGCGAGCCCGGGCCCGCGTCGCTCGTGCAGCCGAGGTTGCGGAGCGCGTCGTCGATCGTCCGCCGCTTCTCGTCGAGCTTGACCCCGCCGAGGACGCTGACGCTGTCGATCGCGTTGTAGATGTTGATCCCCTCGCAGGTGATGTTCTCGTGGCCGAGCCACTGGAGGGCGCCGCCGAAGAGGGCGACCGCCTCGAGCGACGAGGTCGTGCAGGCCTCGTCGTCGCCGTCGCCGCCGTCGTCGTCGTCATCGGGATCGGGGGCGCAGGCGCAGATCGGCGGGCCGCGGCCGGCCTCGACCTCGAGGGTGTGTCCGAGCAGGCAGCGATCGTCGGCGCAGGCGCAGCGCGGGAGGCCCTCGGGCGCCTCGACGAAGAGCACCCGCACCCGCGGCGGCGCGCTGGTGTCGTCGAGCACCCAGATCCCGGGCGCGGAGATCGGCCGCGAGGCGCTCGCTACCGGGATCAGCACGGTCTCGCCGCGGCCGTAGAGCACGAAGGCGGCGTCGGGTCCGGCGGTGGCGGCGGCGGGCGGAGCGAGCTCGGTCGGCGGCGGGGCCTCGGGCTCGGGCTCGGGCGGGGCGACCTGGGAGCGCTCGGCCGCGGCCGCGCTCGGGAGCGCAGCGCCGCCGCTCGTCGCCGGCTCGTCGCTCGCCTTCGCGCCCGCCGCCGCCGCGCTCGGCGGAGGATCCTCGGGGCGCGGCCCGTGCCCGCTGCGGCAGGCCGCGACGAGGGGAAGCGCGAGCGTGAGCGCGACGGCGAGCACGAGCCGGCCCGCGCTCGCGCCCCGGCGCAAGCTCAGGGACCCGGACGCTCGCCCCGGCGCACGATCTCCCCGCACCTCCACGTCGCGCCGATCATCGCCGCGTCACCCGCGGCTGTCCAGGCTCGCCGCGGCGATCGCTCAGGCGGCGCGCGGCGGCTCGCGGCCCTCGCCCGTCTCGTTCGCCGGCGCGGCGGCGCCCCCGATCTTCGCCCGCCGGGCCTCGCCGACGCTCGCTGACGCGCTGACGCTCGCCTCCTCGCGGGCGAGGCGGCGGGCGTAGGTGACGGCCGCGTAGGCGAGGTAGGCGGAGCCGAGCGTCGCCACCCCGGCGCCGACGTCGGCGACGGCCGCGGCCGCCGGCGCCGGTCGATCGGGGCGCGGCTGGAGCTCGGGGCGCTGGGTGATCATCAGCAGGAGGCCGCCGATCACGGTGAAGATGAAGGCGATGAAGGTGGGGTTCGGGCGTCGGCGGGAGCGCGGGTCCATGCCGCCAATTCTGGTCGCGCGATCGCCCCTCGCCGAGGGGGGCCCGGACGATCTCGAACGTGACCTTTGAGACATCTGCGATCGCCCTGCGGATCTTGCAGGGTCAGGCGGGATGTGCAGCGGCGTCGCAGACCGTGACGCGGACGTCGGGCGGAGGCCTCGGTGAGCGCTGGCTTCTCGCGTGGCACGGGCCTTGCTCCTCTCGAGAGCGCGTCAGGAGCTACCCATGACCAAGACTGCTTATCTTAACCAACCCCTCCTCTCGACCCAGGTCGCCCACGACGGCATCGACCGGAGCTACAGCCGCTTCACCGCCGGCCTCAAACCCGACGTCGCAGCGGCCGCCCGCGACCTGCCCAGGCGACTCGGCCTCGCGGAGGTCCCCAACCTCCCATGGTCGGAGCTCGCCGAGGAGCTCCCGCTCCTCGCCCTGCCGGCGCTCCTCGGCCGCAGCGAGCGCCTGGAGCTCCCCCGCGAGGTCCTGCGGGCGGCCAGCGAGGCCCACGTCTTCGCCTGCCTCGGTGCCCTCGGGATCGACGGGATTCGCCGCCGCCTCATCGACGAGGACGCGGCCGCGGTCGCCGCGGTCTACGAGCTCCACCGCGCCCGCGACCGCGCGCTCGGGATCGTCGTCGGCAGCCGCGAGAGCCTCGACTACGCGGCCGCCGAGGCGCTCCGCCGCGAGGCGCTCGCCGACGAGGAGCTCGCGCTCGCGGGCCGCGAGGCGGCGACCCGCGGCCGCTACCGGATGATCGCCCTCAAGAAGGAGTCGCTGGCCTTCCCGGCGCCGCTCGCAGCGGCGGCGGCGGCCGGCTGGTCGGCGGCCGATCGCGCCCGGGTCGACGCGGTCGTCGGCGGCGTCGCCCTCGGGATCGCCCTCCGCCGCGACGCCGCCGAGTGGGCCGAGGATCACCTCCGCGGCGCCTCGTGGGCGGTCGCCCTCCTCGCCGAGGCGATCGGCCCGCGGATCCGCCGCGCGGACGTCGCCTCGCTGACCAGCTACCTCCACGCCGCCGGGGTGATCGTCGAGCTCCTCAAGATGGCGAGCCGCGCGCTGACCTCGGCGGCCGAGGCCGCCCGCGATCTCGGCGCCCGCGAGCTCGCGTCGTGGGCGATCGGCGAGGCGCGGATGACCTCGAGCCTCGCGCTCTTCGAGTCGGTCGAGGCTGGCTACGTCCGCCACTGGGCGGCCGATCGCCGCGAGCGTCGGCGGCAGCGGCTCCTCGTGCGGACCGCGTCGTGAGGGCGAGCCGACGGCCGCGGGGCGCGGTCCTGAGAGCCCGCGGCCGCCGGCGCCCCCCAGGGCCCGCGCGGCCGCGCGCGCGGCCCGCCCTCAGAAGATGTGGCCGATGTCGATGTAGATCCCGAAGTTGTCCTCGGTGATCGAGTACGAGGGATCGACGCGGACCAGGAAGGTCTCGCCCCAGCGGACCCGGAGGCCGCCGCCGACGCCGACCGCGAGGCCGCCGCGGTCGACGTTCTGGCCGTTGATGATCGTCGGCTTGATGTCGGCCCAGACCCGGCCGGTGTCGACGAAGGCGATCGCCCCGAGCATGAAGCGCTGGCCCTTGATCCGGAAGGGGAGGAACTCCGAGCGGAGCTCGACGTTGGAGACGAACTTGGCCTTGCCGCTGAAGCGCTGGCGGGGCACGCCGCGGACCGACCAGGAGCCGCCCGGCCCGTCGCGGCTGAGGAGCGCGCCGAAGCGGGTGAGCTCCCAGAAGGGGACGTTGCCGACCAGGACGTCGCCGACCGCACGTGTCGCAAAGACCAGGTAGGATCCGACGAGCGACTTGTACCAGCTGGTGTTGACGGTGAAGCCGGCGTGGTAGAGCTTGTCGTCGACCCCCGGCGAGACCCGGGTCGAGACCTCGGTGAAGGTCCCGCGGGTCGGCACGAACTCGTGGTCGCGGGTGTCCCAGACCAGGCCGAGGTTGATCCGCCACATCGCGTGGTTGCCGGTGCCGTTGAGGAGGTGGTCGAGCGCGTGGCCGTCGGCGGTGTCGGCCTTCGCGGCCTCGATGTCCTCGGTCAGCTTCGAGCTCTCGTAGGGCCGGATCACGTTGTAGGAGAAGTAGGTGCCGACGAAGACCTCGAGGCGCCGGCGGTGGGCCTCGATCGACCGGTCCCACGCCCGGATCCGGGCGTTGACGTCGAAGCCCGGGAAGATCCGGTCGTACTGGTTGTAGCGGCGGGCGATCGCGAAGGCCTCGGGGTCGGCCTCCTTGTCGATCATCTCCCAGGGCTTGAGGCTCAGCGAGCCGTTGCCGATCCCGTAGTAGCCGGTGGTGCTGAACTTCTTGAAGCCGATGTTGCCGTTGATCCGCAGGCGGTTGTCGAGGAGCCCGGGGACGTCGACGTTGATGTAGTCCTCGTGGTAGGGGAGCTCGACGCCCTTCGGCCCCCGCTTGGCGGTCGCGTAGAGGAGCATCTGGACCCGCCAGCGGTAGGGGCGGTAGCCCGGGTGGAACTTCGCCAGGGTGGCGATCGCCCCGAAGCCGACGCCGAGGTCGCTGTCGTAGTTGGTCGCCGGCAGGCCGCCGAACTCGAGGCGCTCGGGCTTCTTCTCCTTGGCCGGCGCGTCGCCCTCTTTCTCGCCCTTCTTGCCCCGCTTGCTCCGCTTGCCCTTCTTGCCGTCCTCCTCGGCCTCGGCGGGGCCCTCGGGGGTCGCCTCCTCGGCGGGGCCGGAGGGCGGCGCGGACGGGCTCGTCGGTCGGAGCACCGGGGCCGCCGAGGGCGGCGCGGTCGAGGGGAGCGGCTCCTCCGGCGTCTCGGCGGCGCGCGAGGTCGCCGGCGCGGCTGCGGCGGGCGCCGTCACGCTGAGGGCGAGGGCGAGGGTGGCGACGGGGGCGATGCTGGCCCAGGGGACGCGCCGACGACGGGAGCGAGGGGAGCGGGGGCGCGTGGGCGCGGGCACCAGACCCTTTTCCTACGGCGAAGCCGAGCGTGACAAGGGGGCCGGAGCGGGAGATCGACGGGCGCGGCCGGGTCAGGGTTCGATCGCGGGCGCCGCTCTCCGGTCCCCGGGCGATCCAGGGCCCCCGCTTTTGCGGTACAAGGGGCAGGTGAAGCGTCGACGACGGGATCGCTCGTCCACCGCCGGGGCGCGGCGCCGCGGGCCGGCGCCGTCGCTCACCGCCGTCGCCCGGGCCTCCGTCGCCTGGGCCGCCTTCGCCCTCGCGACGCCGGCGCTGGTCGGCGGCTGCTCGCCAGCGGTCGCCGCCGACGAGCGCGAGGCGATCGTGCTCGCCGGGCCGGCCCCCTTCGAGGTCAAGGCGCGGAGCGAGTGGCCGACCGCCGCCTGGCCGCGGGCTCGCCCGGAGGAGGTCGGCCTCGACCCCGAGGCGCTCGCCCGCCTCGAGGACTACCTCTTCGCCCGCCACGGCGATGACGTCGATCGCAGGGGCCAGCGGACCAACGCCTTCGTCCTGATCAAGGACGGCAAGCTGGTCGCCGAGCGCTACGCCCGGGGCTACACCGCCGAGACCCCGCTCCTCACCTGGTCGGTGAGCAAGAGCATCGGCGGCACCCTGGTCGGCCTCGCGGTCGCCGACGGCAAGCTCGACGTCAACGATCCGATCGGCAAGCACTACCCGCCGGCCGACCGCGACGGCGTCCGCGAGATCCGGGTGGTCGATCTCCTGCGGATGAGCTCGGGCCTCGACTGGAACGAGACCTACGAGACCTCGCCGATCTTCTCGTCGGTGATGGCGATGCTCTACACCGCCGGCCGCGACGACATGGCGGCCTACGTCGCCTCCCACGACCTCGCGGTCCCGCCGGGGACCCGCTGGAGCTACTCGAGCGGCGACTCCAACCTCCTCTCGGGGGTGGTCCGCGGGGCGATCGGCGACGAGGCCTACGCCGAGTTCCCGTGGCGCCGCCTCTTCGACAAGATCGGCATGCGCTCAGCGGTCCTCGAGCGCGACAAGGCCGGGACCTACGTCACCTCCTCCTACCTCTACGCGAGCGCCCAGGACCTCGCGCGCTGGGCCTTCCTCTACCTCAACGACGGCGTCTGGGAGGGCGAGCGCCTCCTCCCGGAGGGCTGGGTCGCCTTCACCCTGACGATGGCGCCGTCCTACTACGACACCGCCCTGACCCCGGGGACGATGGACGACAACCCCGGCGCCCAGGTCTACCTCAACCTCGGCGACCCGAAGCGCGACGTCCCGGCCCCCTGGCCGATGGCGCCCGCCGACACCTTCGCCGCCCAGGGTCACTGGGGGAAGTCGATCTTCGTCTTCCCCGGCCTCGACATGATCGCGGTCCGCCTCGGCGACGACCGGAGGTACGCCTGCGACATCCCGGGCAACGAGGACCGCTGCGAGCCCGATCGCACCAAGGCCTACTCCAAGCCCTACTACCTCGAGCTCCTGATGGCGGCGGTGAAGCGATGAAGCGGGCGCTCAAGTACCTCGGCGTCGGCCTCGGCATGGTGATCGCGCTGGCCCTGGCCTTCGTCGCCTACAACTGGTCGATGCTCTCGGTCTTCCCCGACCTCCCCTCGTCCTACGAGGCCAAGGAGCTCTGCTCCTGCCTCTTCGTCGAGGGCCGGAGCCAGGCGGATTGCGAGGCCTTCATCCGCCAGGACGTGGTCTCGATCGACGGCCGCGACTTCGACATGGAGGGCAAGGCGGTCACCGTCCGCGCCCTCTGGAACGAGAACCGGGCCCACTACGTGTCGCCGCGCCACGGCTGCGTGCTCGATTAGGCGGCCCCGGCGTGGAGACGACGACGATGATCGAGGCGAGCCGCGCGTATGAGCTCCAGGGGTCCTTCGGGGCCCAGAACCTCCGGCCGATCACCCGCGCGGTCGCGGCCCCGGGCCCGGGCGAGCTCCTCCTGCGGATGCGCGCGCTCTCCCTCAACTACCGCGACCTGATGATGATCGACGGCGCCTACAACCCGCGGCAGCCGCTGCCGCTGGTGCCGCTCTCGGACGGCGTCGGCGAGGTCGTCGCGGTCGGCCCCGGGGTCGAGGGGATCGCGGTCGGCGAGCGGGTGATGCCCTGCTTCGCCGAGGGCTGGCTCGAGGGCCCGCCGGAGCGCGCGAAGCTGGCGACCACCCTCGGTGGGCCGCTCCCCGGCGTCCTCTGCGAGCACCGGTTGACCCCGGCGCGCGCGGTCGTCAAGGCGCCGGCCCACCTCAGCGACGCCGAGGCGGCGACGCTCCCCTGCGCGGCGGTCACCGCCTGGCACGCGCTGATCACCGAAGGCAAGATCAAGCCCGGCGATCGCGTGCTCCTCGAGGGGACCGGCGGGGTCTCGATCTTCGCCCTCCAGATCGCGGTGATGGCCGGCGCCGAGGTGGCGATCACCTCGTCGTCGTCGGCCAAGCTCGAGCGGGCGCGGGCGCTCGGCGCCTCGCTGACGATCAACTACCGCGAGGAGCCCGACTGGGGCCGGCGGGCGCGGGCCTGGGCCGGCGGCGAGGGGGTCGATCACGTCGTCGAGGTCGGCGGCGCCGGGACCATCGAGGGCGCGCTCAAGGCGGTCCGCCCGGGCGGGACGATCTCGGTGATCGGCGTCCTCTCCGGGGTCCGCCAGCCGCTCCTGCTGACGCCGATCCTGATGCAGCAGATCCGCCTCCAGGGGATCATCGTCGGCTCGCGGGCGATCTTCGCCGACCTCTGCCGGGCCTTCGGGCACCAGCGGATCCAGCCGGTCGTCGATCGGACCTTCCCCTTCGACCAGGTCCAGCAGGCCCTGGAGCACCTGCGCTCGGGCGCCCACTTCGGCAAGGTCGTCATCGAGGTCGGCTGAGCCGGCGATCGCCTCGGGCGAGCCGCGCTCGCCGGGCCGCGAGGGGTCGAGGGGCCCCAATCGCGCGCGGACGTCGGCGCGTCGACGGGGCGCAAAAGTGATGGTGTTGTGAATCGGATTACGGAGGTTACGCCGCGGCGGCCGGCGCCGAGTTCGTTGTGCATACAAGCGCCGCGTCGACTACCATCCGGACCATGCACGCTCGATCCCGCGCGCGCCGCCTCCTCGGCGTCTCCGCCCTCGTCGTCGGCCTCGCGGCCGCCTGCGGCCCGGAGGGCGGCGAGAGCTCGGAGACGAGCGCCATCACCGGGGCGGAGGCGCTGACCAGCTCGACGGGCGAGGCCTCGACCTCGAGCACCAGCGCCGCGGCCGACGACGCGAGCGGCGGCGCCTCGTCGAGCTCGAGCTCGAGCTCGAGCGGCGGCGACGAGGGGACGACCGCCGTCGATCCCGGCTACTGCGGCGACAAGATCGTCCAGGAGGGCGAGGAGTGCGACGAGGGCTCGGGCAACTCGGCGACCGGGAGCTGCCTCCCGGGCTGCGTGCTCAACGTCTGCGGCGACGGGATCCTCGAGAAGGGCGTCGAGGAGTGCGACCTCGGCGAGGACAACGACGACAACTGGAAGTGCACCAGCGCGTGCAAGACCAACGTCTGCGGCGACGGCCTCCGGATCAAGTACATCGAGGAGTGCGACGAGGGCGAGGCGAACTCCGACGAGGGCCCCTGCACGACGCTCTGCACCAAGAACGTCTGCGGCGACGGCTTCGTCAACAAGGGCGTCGAGGAGTGCGATGACGGCGGCCGCAAGCGCGGCGACGGCTGCTCCGAGGATTGCGAGCGCGAGCAGGTCACCTTCCTGACCAAGGAGCTCTTCACCGGCGACCTCGGCGGGATCGCCGGGGCCGACGCGAAGTGCCAGGAGGCCGCCAAGCTCGGCGGCTACCTCCCCTGGCCCGGCGAGAAGTTCACCTACAAGGCCTGGCTGGCGGCCCCCGGCTGCGCGCCGGCGGACCGCTTCCCGCCCGCCGATCGCCCCTACCGCCGGGTCGACTCCAACGAGGTCGCCTCGAGCTTCGCCGACCTCACCGACGGCAACCTCGACCTCTGGAACGTCTGCAGCGAGACCCACAGCTGCTTGGTCGGCGAGGACGACCTCCCGGTCTGGACCGGGGTCAAGCCCGACGGCAAGAACGGCCCCGACCTCGCGTCCTCGACCTGCAACTTCTGGACCCTCGACGGCGACTTCTTCTTCGGCAAGCTGGGCAACGCCCGCTACCGCGACCCGCGCTGGTCGATGTGGACCGACAAGGGGTCGTGGGTCGCCCAGGGCTGCAACACGCCGGCCCACCTCTACTGCATTCAGATCGACTGCCTCGCGTACCCGGAGTACTGCGAGCCGGACTACTGCGGCGGCTAGCGCCGCGACGCCATTCTCGCGCAGGGATCGTCGCCACTGGCTAGGCGGCGAAGCGAAGGCGAGACCGAGCGAGACTGGGTCGACATGTCAGCGTCGCGGCAGTGGCGTCGCGTACCTGCTCCAAGGGACAGCAAGCGCACGAACGCCGCGCTCCCCGGGCGGGCGAGCGCGGCGTCTGGCCGGCGACTGGTTCGCTCGCCTAGCCGAGGTCGGCGAGGCCGAGGACGTCGGCCATCGAGTAGAGGCCGGGCTCGCGGCTCTCGACCCAGCGGGCCGCCCGGAGGGCGCCGCGGGCGAAGATCGCCCGGTCGCTCGCGCGGTGGGAGAGCTCGATCCGCTCGCCGTCGGTCAGGAACATCAGGGTGTGCTCGCCCACCGAGTCGCCGCCGCGGACCGCGACGATGCCGATCTCGCCCTCGTGGCGGGGCTCCGACGCGCTCCCCGAGCGGTCGGTGCGGATCAGATCGGCGAGGTTGCGATCGGTCGCCTTGGCGACCGCCTTGGCCAGGCGCAGCGCGGTCCCGGAGGGCGCGTCGCGCTTGTGCTTGTGGTGGATCTCGATGATCTCGGTGTCCCACGAGGGGCCGAGCGCGCGGGCGGCGAGGCCGGCGAGGCGCGAGAGGAGGGTGATCCCGACCGAGAAGTTGGCGTCGCTGACGATCGGGATCGTCCTCGAGGCCTCGCTGAGGACGGCCCGCGCCTCGGCGTCGATCCCGGTGGTCCCGAGGACCAGGGGCACGCCGGCGTCGACGCAGCGGCGGATGTTGCCGACCGTCGCCTGCGGCAGCGAGAAGTCGACGACGACCGCGCGGCGGGGGATCAGCTCGTCGGTGACGGTGACGCCGATGTCGACGGTGCCGGCCAGGCGACCCGCGTCGAGGCCGCGACCGGGCCCGCCCGAGCGATCGACCGCGCCGACCAGGACGAAGTTGTCGGAGCCGGTGACCTCGCGGATCAGCACGCGGCCCATCCGGCCGCGCGCGCCGACGATGACTACAGGGGTGAGGTGCTCGCTCATTGGGCTTCGCCTTCGCCTTCGCGGAGGTCCTTGAGGATGGCGCCGAGGTTGCGGCCCTCGGGGCTGTCGGGATCGAGGGGGAGGAGGGGGAGGCGGAGGTCCGGGCGGCAGCGGCCGATCATCGCCATCGCCGCCTTGACCGGGATCGGGTTGGCGACCGTAAAGAGCGCCCGGGTGAGCGGGAGGTGGCGGCGATGGAGCGCCCGCGCCTGCTCCCAGCGGCCCTCGCGGGCGGCCTTGCAGAGGTCGGCGACGAGCGCCGGGAGGACGTTCGAGACCACCGAGATCACCCCGTCGCCGCCGGCCGCGAGGAAGGAGAGGAGGGTGAAGTCATCGCCGCTGAGGAGGGCGAAGTCGTCGCCGCAGAGCTCGCGGATCTGCGAGGCCCGGTGCATGTCGCCGGTCGCCTCCTTGATCCCGACGATCTTGGGGTGGTCGGCGAGGAGCGCGACCGTCTCCGGCTTCATGTCGACCGCCGTCCGACCGGGGACGTTGTAGAGGATCACCGGCGTCGAGGTGGCGTCGGCGATCGCCCGGAAGTGGGCGACGAGGCCCGCCTGGGTCGGCTTATTGTAGTAGGGGGTGACGTGGAGGGTGGCCGCGACCCCGAGGGCGGCGCAGGCCTTGGTCAGCTCGATCGCCCTGCGGGTGTCGTTCGACCCCGCGCCGGCGATCACCGGCACCCGCCCGCGGGCGATCTCGGTGACCAGCGAGACCACGTGGAGGTGCTCGGGGACCGAGAGGGTCGTCGCCTCGCCGGTGGTCCCGCAGGGGACCAGGCCGTCGATCCCGGCGGCGATCTGCTCCTCGACGAGCTCGCCGATGGCGGCGTCGTCGATCGTGTGATCACGCATCGGCGTGACAAGGGCTGTGAATGCTCCGCGGAGGCTCACCATGGCAGCGGCGGCAACGTAGCACCCCGAGCCAGGCGCTCGCCAGGGTCGCCGCGGGGATTTCGCGAGGCCCTGCGACGGAATAACGCCGCTCGATCGCCGCGTCGTCGGCGAGCGTCGACCGGGCTCAGGTCGATCCCCAGGTCAGGGGCTCGGCGACCGCGAGGATCCGCGGCTCGCCGCGCTCACCGATCTCGGCGAGGCAGACGCTCGCGCTCCCCGGGCGGTGGGGCGGCGGGAGCTCGAGCGTGAGGCGCCCGTCGGCGGCGGCGCAGGGGCGCGAGGTCACGTAGATCGAGCGGCCGCGGAAGGCGATCACCAGGAGGTGCGCGCCGGAGGGCGGCGCGGCCTGCCAGCGGAGCTCGAGGGTGCGGCCGTCGCCGCGGGCGTGGAGCGCGGGGCCGTCGAGGATCGCCAGGCGCTCGCGCAGGACCAGCGCCGCGCCGGCGAAGGGATCGGCCTCGAGGACCGCGTCGAGGGTCTCGCGGGCCCGATGATAGTGACCCTGACGCATGTAGATCTGCGCCATCGTCGGGCTCGCCAGGCGATCGCGGGCGCCCTGACGGCTCATGCGCTGCGCCCCCGATCGAGGCTCTCGTCGGCCGGCGGCCGCCAGATCGTCGCCAGGCGCCCGGCGTCGGCGATCGCCCGCGCGGCCGCGAGGTCGCCGGCGATCGCCGCCTTGAGCGCGTCGACGTCGGCGAAGCGCTGCTCGTCGCGGAGGCGCTCGATGAACGCGACCTCGACCTCCACCCCGTAGAGGCGCTCGCCGAGATCGACGCCGAGGGCGTGGACCTCGAGGGCGAGCTCGCCGGGGCCGAAGGTCGGGCTCTGGCCGAGGTTGGCGGCGGCCGGCCAGAGCTCGCCGTAGAGATCGCTGCGGCGATCGACGACCTGGAGGGCGGCGGCGTAGACCCCGGGGCGCGGCAGGAGGGCGTCGGGGCAGGCGACGTTGGCGGTCGGCACCCCGAGGCCGCGGCCTCGCCCGGCGCCGTGGACGACCTCGCCCTCGACCGCGTAGCAGCGGCCGAGGAGGGCCGCGGCCTCGGCGACCTCGCCCGCGCGGATCGCCGCGCGGATCCCCGACGAGCCGATCTTGCGCGGGCTCCCGGGGATCAAGATCTCGCCGACGATCGCGAGATCGATCGCCGCCGGCGCGAGGAGATCGCGGAGCTCGTCGGTGCCGCCGCGGCGCCCGGCGCCGAAGCGAAAGTCCTCGCCGACGACCACCGCCGCCGGCCGCAGCCCGTCGATCAGGATCGCCTGGGCGAAGCGCTCGGGCTCCATCGCCGCCATCTGCCGGCTGAAGGGGAGGAGGACCAGGTGATCGACGCCGAGGTGGGCGCAGACCCGCTCGCGCTGGCCGCCGCTCTGGAGGAGGACCGGCGCGCGCTCCGGCGCCAGCACCCGGGCCGGGTGGGGATCAAAGGTGACCAGGGCGATCCGCGGCCGGAGCTCGGCGGCCCGCTGCAGGAGCGCCTGATGGCCGAGGTGGAGGCCGTCGAAGGCGCCGATGCACGCGGCGGTGTCCGGCGGGAGGGCGGCGAGCTGGCGCAGGACCTTCATGAGCGGCCGGGGCGAAACCTATCATGGTGGGCCAGGGGCGCTCTGGCGCGCGGTGTGACGGTCCCCACGGGGCGATCTCCGGGGCGATCTGCGGCCCCGGGTGCGCTACCCTCGGGTGATGTCGACCCGCCGAGCGATCGCCCGCCCCGTCGCGCTGGCCCTCGCGCTCCTCGCCGCCTGCGGCGGGGGCCCGACCAAGCATGAGCTCTATATGGAGGGGATGAAGATCGAGGGCGAGGCCTCGCGCGGCGAGTGTCAGCCGGCCTTCGACACCTCGCTCAAGGCCCACGTCCTCGACGGCGACGTCGTCCAGGGCTGCCTCCACAAGACCGAGGAGGCGATCGCCCTCTACGAGCAGGCGAAGGCCAAGGGCCTCGAGGATCTCGACTTCGTGAAGACCCACGAGCGGGCGCTCGAGCGGAAGGCGCACCTCGAGTCGATGCTCAAGGTGATCCGGCAGATCGAGCGCCCCGACGGGCCCTACCCCGGGGCGCCGCCCGGGAGCGCGCCCCCGGATCCCAACGCACCCTGAGCGCACGTCGCCAATAAACGACGTTCAGGGCAGCGCGCCGTCCTCGATCCAGCGGGCGAGGAGCGCCATGTCGCGGTAGGGCATCGGCCCGTTGAGGGGCATCGCCGAGCCGCGGACCGCGTGGAGCGGCTCGCCGTCGGCGTCACGCACCAGCTTCTGGATGAGAAAGCTCTCGGATGGCTGGTGCGGCGTGATCTTGGGGAAGCCGGTCGAGCTCGGCGTCGGATCGAGGACCAGGGCGCGAAAGGCCGCCTCCGGGCTCGAGAGGTCGAGGCGATCGCGGGCGAGGCCGTAGGGCTGCCGGTGACAGGTGCAGAGCCCGCGCGCGGGATCGAAGGGGCCGTCCTCGGCGTAGAGATCCCCCAGGGTGATCGGCGGCGGCGGCTCGGGGCGCGCTGGCGCCTCGTCGCCGGGGGCGCCCGCGGCCCGGAGCTCGAGGTAGGCCTCGACGGTCCCGTCCTCGAGCTCGATCCAGGGCTCAACGTCGGTGTCGACGCGCTCGCCCGCCCAGCCGATGGGCGAGGGGCGGACGCGCACGCGGTAGCGCGTGCCCGGTCGCAGCGCGCTCCGCGGGCGGATCGAGAGGACCGATCCCTCGCACCAGGGCGCGTCCGGGAGGGGCCCGAGGCCGCCCGGGGGCTGCCAGGGGAAGAGCTGGATCGCCACCTCGGTGTCGAAGACGTTGAGCCCCGAGGACAGGATCGCGTCGAAGGTGCCGAACGATCGCGGGTCGAGCGCAGCCGAGAAGCAGAGGTCGATCTGCGTCAGGGGATCGACCGCGTCCGCGCCGTCGGCGGGGTAGGTCGCGCGGATCGTCAGGGGCTCCGCGTCTGCGATCGCGTCCTCGTCCACCCAGGCGCAGGCGGAGATCTGGGCCACTGCAAGGATGGCCAGGGGCGCCAGGGGGCGGCCGAGCATCGCCCCGAAGCCTATCAGGGTCGCCCCCCGCTGGGGATGTCGGCAATGATCGCGCCGCCCGGGCGCGGCGGATGGCTGGCGATTTCGGCCGTCGACCGCCAGCCAGCGGGGTGGCCGTGTTATTGACCCCCCGCGCACGGCCCTGCTATCGTCCGGCCGATTTCGGCTGTGTTGTCCTGGGCCTCGGGCCCCGGTCAACCCTCGAACCAGGGAGCCCCCGTGTCTCGACGCACGCGTCCACGAATTGTGCACCTCACTGTCCTCGCCGGCTTGCTCGTCGCGGGTTGTGGGCCATTCGGCTACCTCAAGAAGGTCGCCCGTGAGTCCAGCAAGGCGGTCGCCGACGCCGAGGCCGCAGGAGCCGAGGAGAACGCGCCCTACGAGTACTGGGGCGCGGTCACCTACCTGGAGCAGGCCAAGATCCTGATGGGCTACAGCGAGTACGAGCGCTCGTTCGACTACGGCGAACGGGCCAAGCAGCTCGGTGAAGAGGCCAAGGACAAGGCGGAGATGCGGCGGACCGGCAAGATGGTCGAGACCGCCGACGGCGACCAGGCCGGCGGTGACGCGGGCGCTGAGGCCAGCGGCGACGCCAGCGCCGAGGTCGGCGAGGGCGAGGCCAGCGCAGAGGCCTCCTTCTCGGTCGGAGGTGACAAGTGAAGCGCCGTACCAGCAGAGCTCTCGTGATCGCGTCGGTGGTCGTCTCGACCACGGCCCTCCTCTCGTGCGCCGGCCAGACCCTCCTGGGCAAGGTCGACGGGACCAACACGGTCCTCCAGGGCGCGATCACGGATGGTTCCAAGACGATCGGCTGCGCCCCGAAGGAGACGGCGATCGCCGAGGCGAACATCCGCTTCGCCCAGGACGCGCTGGCGATGGGTGAGTACTACCGCGGCAAGGATCACGCCGAGAAGGCCGAGATCTACACCGCGCTCGCCCGCAAGAAGACCGACCCGGTCCGCTGCAAGGAGGGCAAGCCCACCGATCTCGTGATCACCGAGGGCGACCGCGACGGCGACGGCTACTCCGATCAGGTCGACAAGTGCCCGGATGATCCGGAGGACTTCGACTCCTTCGAGGACGACGACGGCTGCCCCGACAAGGACAACGACGGCGACGGGGTCCTCGACGCCGCCGAGTTCGTCGACGGCCGCTGGGTCAACAACGACAAGAAGATCGAGAACGGCCGCGAGATCGACTGCCGCAACGAGCCCGAGGACTTCGACGAGTTCGAGGACGAGGACGGCTGCCCCGAGCCGGACAACGACCGCGACACGATCATCGACGCGAACGACAAGTGTCCGAACGACCCCGAGGACTTCGACCAGTTCGAGGACGAGGACGGCTGCCCGGACAAGGACAACGACAACGACGGCGTCCTCGACGCGGCCGAGCTGAACCGGAACCCGGACGGCACCTACACCTGGACCAACAACGACAAGATGATGGAGAACGGCGTCGAGAAGGACTGCCGCAACCTCCCCGAGGACATGGACGGCGACCGCGACGAAGACGGCTGCCCCGACGTCCTCCTCATCGACGACTGCCAGATCAAGCTCAGCGACAAGATCTACTTCAAGTTCGACAAGTGGGACATCGACCCGGTGTCCTACAAGGTCCTCGACGAGGTCATGGACACCCTCAACGCCGCCCCGACCATCAAGGTCTGGGTCGACGGTCACACCGACTCGAAGGGCTCGAACAAGTACAACAAGAAGCTCTCGCAGAAGCGCGTCGACGCGGTCGCCAAGTACCTCATCGACAAGGGCATCGGGGCGGACCGCCTCGAGCCGCGTGGCTTCGGCGAAGAGGTGCCGATCGCCGACAACAAGACCGCCGAGGGGCGCGCCGAGAACCGCCGCGTCGAGTTCAACCTCAAGGACTGCAAGAAGCGGGTCAAGTAGGTGCTGGCGCCGGGCGGCAGGGAGCAGGCAGGTATGGACACCACGGTCTCAGCGCATGGCGGCCTCCGCCGCCTCTCCCGCGTCGTCGGCGGCCTCGTCGTCGCCTCGGCCCTGCTCCTCTCGTCGACCGCCGAGGCGGGCGATCGAGAGGCCCTCAAGGTCGCCTTCAACAAGGCCCTCGGCCAGTACAACAACCTCGAGCTCGACGAGGCCCTCAAGGGCATCGACGAGGCGATCAAGGCCGGTCGGGACGAGGATCCGAACGACCCCGCGCTCGCGCCGCTCCTGGTCCTTCGGGCAGGTATCATCTACTCGAACACCGGCGACGCGGACCAGACCAAGGCCGCCCTCAAGGAGGCGGTCGAGGTCGACTACCACGTCCAGGTGCCGATCGAGCTCCGGGCCGAGCAGTTCCAGGGCTTCCTCGACGAGGTCCGGAGCGGCGCCTCGGCGCCCTCGGAGTCCGTCCGCCACGATCCGCCGACCGCGACCTGCGGCGGCGACATCGAGTTCTCCTTCCTGGTCTCGGGGATGGTCGACGGCGGTCAGGTCGCCTTCTACTGGCGCAAGGGCAGCAGCGGCGAGTTCGAGTCGGTGAGCATGGACACCTTCGGCAACCTGGCGACGGTCACCGTCCCGGCGTCCGATCACGGTGACGCGTCGATCGAGTACTTCGTCTACGTCTTCGACGGCGACAACAAGGAGCAGGCGAACAAGGGCGACCAGGACAACCCGATGGTCCTCTCGTTCTCCTGCGGCGGCGACGAGCCCGAGCCCGAGCCCGAGCCGCCGCCGAAGCCGAAGACCACCCTCGGGAAGTTCTTCGTCACCCTCAACTTCGGCACCGGCGCTGGCATCGCCCGCGGCGTCGCCGACATGAGCTACCGCCAGTACTCGCCGCGCTACCGCGACCAGTCGACCGGCGAGCAGTTCGTCTACGGCTCGCGCGAGTACGCCTGCGCGATCGCTCGCTGGGCCTACCCCCAGGACGAGCTGCCGGGCGACGCGATCACCTTCCAGAACAAGCTCACCGAGATCCAGGCGCTCTCGGGCCAGCTCCCGGAGGGGCTCTCCTTCTTCGGCCCCGGGATGACCCCGCAGTCGATCGCCCTCGCCTACGACTCGAACTACTGCAGCGAGCACCACCCGGTCCAGACCGGCATGGCCTCGGCGCCCTTCCACATCGCCCCCGAGTTCGGCTTCCGGATCGGCGACAAGATCGTCGTCTCGGTCTTCTCCCGCCTCCAGGTCGTCACGGGCTCGAAGGTCTACCGCGATGACCCCAAGGAGGCCTACCCCGCCTCCTTCGCCAACAACGTCTACGACGTGATCCACGCCAACCCCGACGGCGTGCGGGTCAAGCCGCCCTTCGCCTGGAGCGTCGGCGTCAAGGGCAAGTACTACCTCGGCAAGGACGACTCGAAGTTCCGGCTCTTCGTCGGCGGCTTCGGCGGCTACGGCACCGCCCGCCTCCGGGTGAACATGAACTTCGCGAACGACCGCAACGGCAACTCGATCCCCGACGATCGGGAGTTCGCCTACGACCTCGTCAACGAGGACGCGCCCTTCGACGCGACGACCAACCCCTGCACGCCGGTGTGGCCCTACAACAGCGGCTGCGTCCCCGGGGACGGCACCGACCCGATCAACAACCTCGGCGATCGGGACCGGGCGCAGGCGACCTACAAGGCCCAGAACGCCGACAAGGATCCCCGGATCGACACCGTCGGCATCGGCCGCGGGATGCTCGGCGCGACCGTCGGCTTCCACTACCAGATCGTCAAGAACTTCGGCGTCTCGTCGGAGCTCCAGATCGGCGGATGGCTCGGCGGCAAGAAGGCGCCGACGACCTCGAGCCTCCTCTTCGACCTCAACGTCGGCCCGGTCATCTCCTTCTGATCGGCCCGCGCGGCGGGGCGGCCCTCCGGTCGGCATCGGCCGAGGCGTGAGCGAGCGCGCGTCAGCGCGGCCCCCTCGGCGCTGGCATGAGCTATGCTGCGCCCCCTCATGAGCTCGCCGCCAGGATCCGCCAGCCGCTCGCGCAAACCGCCCGTCGACGCCTCTGGCGATCGCGGCGGCGGTGGTGGCGGGCGCCGGCGCCCCGAGGTCCGGCCGAGCGGGCCGCCGAAGCGAAAGCGCGGCGACAAGAACGTCCGCCCCGGCGTCCGCGGTCCCAACGTCAAGGTGACGCAGGCGGTCGCGCGCCTCCTCCGCGGCGGTCACCCGTGGATCTTCCGCTCGGCGCTCCGGCGCGAGACGGAGCTCGCCGAGGGCTCGGTGATCTCGGTGATCGACGACGACGGCTACTCGATCGGCTGGGGCCTGGTCGAAGGGGAGGGGGCGATCGCCGTCCGCATGCTCTCGCTCGCTCCGGAGCTGAGCTGGGACGCGGCCGAGATGAGCCGGCGGGTCGCCGCCGCGCTCGCCCTCCGCGTGGGGCTCGGGCTCCCCGAGGCGCACCGGATCATCCACGGCGAGGCCGACGGCTTCCCCGGGATCGCGGTCGATCGCATGGGCGACTTCCTGCTGATCTACAAGTACGCGAAGATCGCCGAGACCTACCTCGACACCCTGATCCCGATCCTCGCCGAGCAGGCGATGCCCGCCGGCGGCGGGATCTACCTCCAGGATCGCGTGCGCCCGGTGACCCCGGACGATCGCCGGCCGCCGGCCTTCCACGTCGCCGGCAAGGCGGCGCCGCCCGACGTCGAGGTCGACGAGGACGGGCAGCGCTACCTCGTCGACGTCACCGCCCCGGTCTCGCCCGGCCTCTTCTACGACCTCCGCGAGGGTCGCCGCCTGGTCGAGGCCTGGTCCCGCGATCGCTCGGTCCTCAACCTCTTCTCGTTCACCGGCGCCTTCGCCCTCCGGGCGCTCCGCGGCGGCGCGCGCTCGGTGACCAACGTCGACGCGGCCGCCCGCTCGCACGCCCGCTGCCGCCAGAACCTCGCCGCCTCCGGGCTCGACCCCGAGGCCGCCGAGGCGCTCACCGGCGACGTCTTCCGCCACCTCGAGCGCTTCCGCCAGCGCGGCCGGGTCTTCGACATGGTCGTCGTCGATCCGCCGCCCTTCTCCAACGTCAAGGGCGCGGTCTTCTCGGCGCTCCGCGACTACGGCGATCTCCTGACCTCGATCGCCCCGGTGGTCGCCCCCGGCGGCCTGGTCCTGGCGGTCTGCAACGCGGTCCGGCTGAGCGAGGAGGAGTTCCTCCTCGCGCTCGGCGAGGGGGCCGCGGCGGCCGGGCGATCGGCCCGCCTCCTCGGCGAGTGCGGTCTCCCGCCCGACTTCCCGGTGTTGCCGGCCTTCATCGAGGGGCGCTACCTCAAGGTGAAGCTCCTCCAGCTCCCCTAGCAGCCCGCCGGCGCGGAGCCGCGAGAGTCCGCTCGCGCGGGCCGCCCCGCCCGCGGCCGGCGAATTCGACTATGCTCCCGGCGCCATGGAGTCGCTCAACGCCCACGCGATCCGCCGCCGCTTCCTCAAGTACTTCGCCGACCACGGCCACGCCGTAGTCCCGTCGTCGTCCCTGGTCCCCGACAACGACCCGACGCTCCTCTTCACGAACGCCGGGATGGTCCAGTTCAAGGACGTCTTCGTCGGCCGCGACCACCGGCCCTACAGCCGGGCGACCAGCGTCCAGCGCTGCCTGCGGGCGGGCGGCAAGCACAACGACCTCGACAACGTCGGCTTCACCCCGCGGCACCACACCTTCTTCGAGATGCTCGGCAACTTCTCGTTCGGCGACTACTTCAAGGCCGACGCGATCCGCTGGGCCTGGGAGCTGCTGACCGAGGGCTTCGGGATCCCGGCCGATCGCCTCTGCGTCTCGGTCTTCAACGGCCAGGGCGAGTCGGCGCCCTTCGATCAGGAGGCCTACGAGCTCTGGGCCGAGCTCATCCCCCGCGACCGGATCTACGCCTTCAACGCCAAGGAGAACTTCTGGCAGATGGGCGACACCGGGCCCTGCGGGCCCTGCACCGAGATCCACATCTTCCACGGCGACAAGGCCCCGGGCGACGCCAACCGCGAGGGCCGCTTCGGCCCGGCCTTCGAGGACAAGCGCTACACCGAGCTCTGGAACCTGGTCTTCATGCAGTTCGAGAAGCTCGAGGGCGGCTCGATGATCCCGCTGCCGCGGCCGAGCGTCGACACCGGCGCGGGCCTCGAGCGGATCGCCGCGGTCGTCGAGGGCGCGACCAGCAACTACGGCACCAGCCTCCTCGCGCCCCTGGTCGCCCGGGCGAAGGAGCTCGCCGGCGTCGATCCGAGCCGCGACCTCGGCGACGGCGAGTGCCCCTACCGGGTGATCGCCGACCACGCGCGCGCGACCACCTTCCTGATCGCCGACGGAGTCTTCCCCGACCGCGCCGGCCGCTCCTACGTCCTCCGCCGGATCATGCGCCGGGCGATCCGCTACGGCACCTCGGTCGGCCTCGACCAGCCCTTCTTCCACGAGGTCTGCCAGAAGGTGATCGCCGACTTCGGCGACGACTACCCGGAGATCCGCGAGCGGGCGGCGACGATCGACGAGGTCGTGCGGACCGAGGAGGAGGCCTTCCGGCGCACCCTCGGCCGCGGCCTCCGGCGCCTCGAGGTCGCGCTCGGTGAGCTCGACGAGGGGGCGAAGATCTTCCCGCCGGCGGTCGCCGCCGACCTCTATGACACCTACGGCTTCCCGATCGACCTCACCGGCGTGATCTGCCGCGAGCACGGCCTTCAGCTCGACGAGCCGGCGGTCGAGGGCGAGGTCCACCGCCGCCAGACCCACGGCGACGGCGACCTCCAGCTCGGCCACGATCGCCGGGTCGCCGACGTCTACTTCACCCTCCAGGACCTCGCCGCGCGCGCCTCCTTCCTCGGCTACGAGGCCGAGGCGGTCGACGACGCCGAGCTCCTCGCGCTCATCGTCGACGGGGCCGCGGCCGCGGAGGCGGGCGTCGGCGCCGAGGTCGAGGTCGTCGCCGATCGCACCCCCTTCTACGCCGAGAGCGGCGGCCAGGTCGGCGACACTGGCTGGCTCTTGGGACAGGGCGTCAAGGTCGAGATCTGCGACACGGTGAAGCCGACCGGCGACCTCCACGTCCACCGCGGCGTCGTCCGCGAGGGGACCCTGCGGGTCGGCGATCGCGTCCGCCTCGAGGTCGACCACGCCCGCCGCTCGGCGATCCGCCGCAACCACTCGGCGACCCACCTCCTCCACCACGCGCTCCGCCAGGTCCTCGGCGCCCACGTCGTCCAGAAGGGCTCGCTGGTCGCCCCCGAGCGCCTGCGCTTCGACTTCTCCCACGGCAAGCCGCTGAGCCCGGCCCAGCGCCAGGAGATCGAGCGCCTGGTCAACGCCGCGGTCCTCGGCAACCAGGCCTCGTCGACCCGCGAGATGGGCCTCGCCGAGGCCAAGGACGCCGGGGCGATCGGCCTCTTCGGCGAGAAGTACGGCGATCGCGTGCGGGTGGTCGCGATCGGCCCCGAGAGCGTCGAGCTCTGCGGCGGCACCCACGTCGCCCGGGCCGGCGACATCGGCCTCTTCACGATCGTCAGCGAGGGCGGGATCGCCCAGGGCGTCCGCCGGATCGAGGCGGTCACCGGGATGGGCGCGCTCGAGCAGGTGCAGCGGGCCCAGGACGTCCTCAGCGAGGCCGTCGGCGAGCTCCACGCGGCCAACATCGGCGAGATCGGCGACAAGATCCGCCGCCTCCTGGCCGACATCAAGGGCCGCGACCGCGAGATCGCCGAGCTCCAGCGCAAGCTGACCACCGGGGCCGGGGCCGCCGAGACCGTCCTCGACGTCGGCGGGATCAAGCTCCTGGCCAAGGAGGTCGAGGTCGCCGACCCGAAGGCGCTCCGCGACGCCGCCGACGCGCTCCGCGATCGCCTGGGCTCCGGCGTGGTCGTCCTCGGGGCGGCCGACGGCGGCAAGGCGACCCTCCTGGTCGCGGTCACCAAGGACCTCGCGGGCAAGCGGGTCCACGCGGGCAAGCTCGTCGGCGCCCTCGCGGCCCACGTCAGCGGCCGCGGCGGCGGTCGTCCCGACCTCGCGCAGGCGGGCGGCGGCCGGGTCGAGGGCCTCGGCGAGGCGATCCGGGGGGCCGAGGCGGCGCTCCGCGAGCAGATTGGGGCCTGATCGGCCCACGAATTCCCGACCTGGAGGGTCGCCAGGGCCCCTGGCGACCGTGCTAGAGTCATGCTCGCATGCGTGATCTCGCTAGCGACGAAGGACTCTCCATCGAGCTCCTCGCGTGGGCGCGGAGGCGCGCGAGCGCGATCGTCGAGGGCCTCGGGGGTGATCCCGAGCAGGCCCTCGACATGATGCTCAGCGCGACCCTGACCCACTGGATCCCCGAGCCGGTCGACGAGCGCTCCGAGGGCGAGCTCCGGGGGCCGCGCGAGGGAGCGGAGGAGGCCCACGAGGGCGAGGAATTGGCCGAGGAGCCCCGGCCAGCCCGCACCTTCACCCGCACCAACCTCCTCGCCGGCCTCGTCGACGACGACGAGCGCTCGCCGCTCATGGTCGAGCAAGACGCGCTCGCGGGCGAGGCCTCGAGCGTCGCCGGTGAGATCGTCGACGAGAGCGTCGGCCTCGCGGTCGCGGACGATGACGACGAGAGCCCCGCGCTCGTCGACGACGATGACACCGAGCTCACCGCCCTGGCCGACGATGACGATGACGACGCCGCCGAGTCGGTCGTCGAGGTCGCCGCCGCGCCCGAGCCTGAGCGTGAGGTCGTGCGCCACGACGATCCCCTGGGTCCGCCGCTCCTCCCCGGCCTCGACGAGCCGGCCATGCTCGCCGACGAGGAGGAGACGGAGAGCGCCGCGGAGAGCGTCGCGGAGGTCGAAGAGCCCGCCTCGGGTCCCGGGGCCTCGGGCGAGTACGTCGACCCCCTCGCCGGGATCGACGACGATGACGACGCGACCCCCGTGGGCGAGCCGGCGGCGTCTGGCGAGTACGTCGACGCGCTCGCGGGGATCGACGACGACGACGACGACGCAGCGCCAGCGAGCGCGTCCGCGGAGGCGTCGCCCGCCGAGTCGGGCGAGTACGTCGACGCGCTGGCGGGGATCGACGATGACGACGACGTCGCGCTTTCGACGAGCGCGCCGACGGAGGCGGCGTCGCCCGCCGAGTCTGGTGAGTATGTCGACGACGACGACGCGGCGACGCTGGTGAACGCAAGGGCGGAGGCGGCGTCGCCTGGCGAGTCAGGCGAGTACGTCGACGCGCTCGCAGGGATCGACGACGACGACGAGGCGACCCAGGCGAGCGCCGAGGCCGAGGCCGAGGCCGCCAGCGAGGCCGCGCCCGCCGAGGCCTCCGCGGGCGATGACGACTACGACGACGCCCTCGCCGGCCTCGTCGACGATGACGATGACGACGACGCCCCGCTCGGCGCCCTCGGCCGCCAGGGCAGCGACGTCGAGTCGCTCGCGCGCGAGGCGATCCAGGCCGAGGCCGCGCGCGAGCCCGCGCCCGAGACGCTGGTCGAGCCGACGATCGAGCTCGCGGCTGCGGACATCGACGTCGACGGCCTCGACGGCCCGGTCGGCGAGGCCCTCGGCGAGCTCGGCCCGCCGCTCCTGCCGGGGCTCGGCGAGGAGCTCGGGCTGCCGCCGCCGCCGCCTCGTGAGGATGGCGGCGATGACGAGGTGGAGAGCGTCGATCTCGGCCTGCCGGCGCCGGCGCCCGACGACCGCTGGAGCGAGCAGCCAGAGTGGTCCGATCGCTCCTTCCTCCTCGGGATCCCCGACGACGAGACGATCGCCCAGGCGGCCGCCGAGCTCCGGCGTGAGCGCGAGGAGGCGGAGGGACGCGAGAGCGACGCGCCGGTGATGCGCCGCCGCGACCCCTCGTCGCGCGCGCACGCGGCCCCGCCGGCGCCGCCCGAAAAGAAGGGCAAGAAGAAGGAGAAGAAGGAGAAGAAGGAGCGGAAGAAGAAGAGCCGCCGGGAGAAGAAGGCCAAGGGCAAGCAGTCCGACCCGGTGGTCGTCCTCGATCGCCCGCGGCGCCGCTCGAGCGGCGCGAACCGGGCCTCGCCGGTCCAAGAGGTCGAGGAGGTCGAGGAGGTCGACGAGATCGAGGAGATCGACGAGATCGAGGAGATCGACGAGATCGACGAGATCGACGAGATCGAGGAGATCGACGAGTAGGGCGCGCGGCTCCCTACGATCCCCTCAGGACCCCAAAACAAGGCGGGCAGCGCTCTCGGCGCTGCCCGCTCTCGTTTTCGCGCGCGTCGCCCGCGTCGTCGCCGACGCCTACGCGTCGGGCTCGGGCGCCGGCGCCTCGGGGCTCGGGCCCGCGAAGTGGAACGCCCGGACGTACGCGCAGCGGGCCCGCGCGTCGCGGCCGAGCGCGTCGCCGACGACCTCGCGGGCGAGCTCGGCCGGCGACTTGCCCTCACCGATCAGCGCCTCGAGGCGATCGAGGAAGCGGGACTCGCTCCGCCCCTGGCGATCGCGGCGATCTTGCCGGTCGAGGCCCTCGCGGGCGATCGCCAGGAGGCGGACGGCGAGGGCGTGGACCCGCGGCGAGCGGATCCCGTCCTTGCGGCACTCCTCCCAGAGCGCCTCGCGCTCGCCGAAGTCGAGATCGGCGACCAGCTCCCAGGCGGCCTCGCCGGCGCCCTCATCGTAGAGGACGCCCTTCCAGAGCGCAGGCAGGGCGCAGACGAAGGCCGAGCCGACCGAGTCCGCGCCGCGGACCTCGATGTAGGGCTTGAGCCGGATCTCGGGGAAGAGGGTGCTGAGGTGGAGCTCCCAGTCCGAGAAGTTCGCCCGGTGGTGGACGCCGCTCGGGTCGGTGAAGCCGTCGGCCATGAACTCCGCGAAGGTCCGGTGGAAGGGGTGGTAGACCCCCTTGCGGCGGACGAAGAACATCGGCACCCCGAGCGCCCAGTCGACGTAGCGCTCGTAGGAGAAGGTCGCCGGGTCGTCGAAGGCGAAGGGGAGGAGGCCGCAGCGGTCGGGGTCGACGTCCGACCACACGCGCGAGCGCAGCGAGGCGTAGCCGAGGTCGCGGCCCTCCGAGAAGGGCGAGTTCGCGAAGATCGCGGTGACGATCCCGGAGATCCCCATCGCCATCCGGAAGAGCCGCCCGCACTCCGCCTCCGACGCGTAGTCGAAGTTCGCCTGGACCGTGCAGGTGCGGAGCATCATGTCGAGGGCCATCGAGCCCCGGGTCGGCAGGTACTCCCGCATCACCGCGTAGCGGGCCTTCGGCATCCGGTGGATCTCCTCGCGGGTGGCGAAGGGGTGGAAGCCGGAGGCGAGCCAGGCGATCTCGAGGGGGCGAGAGATCGCGTCGAGCTCGCGGTAGTGGGTGGTGAACTCCGCGCAGGTGTCGTGGATCGTCAGCAGCGGCTTGCCGCTGAGCTCCAGCTGCCCGCCCGGCTCGAGGGTGATCGACGCCCCGTCGCGGCCGAGGGCGATGATCTCGCCGCCGACCCCGCGGTCGGGGGTCGGCTCCCAGCCGAATTGTCGGAAGCCCTCGAGGGTCGGCGCGACGTGGTCGGCATACGAGACTGGCGTCGGCAGGCGCTCGGGGCCGCCGAGCCAGAGGCCAAACTTCTCCTGCTCGGTCCCCACCATGTGGGTCCCGCGATCGGGCTTCTCAGCCCGGGAGAGCCAGCCCGCGAGGCTCTGGCGATCAAGCGGCGGGGCGTCAGGGCCCTCTTCGGTCGGTTCCCGGCTCACGTGTGGAGGCTCCCGGTGGTTTGGTCGGCGCAGTATGGAGGGACCCGGTGGACTTGGCCAGGGGCCCGCGGCGATCTTCGTGTCGCCTCGCTTGACCGGGCGTCGGCGGCGTTGCTAGCCTGCGCCCGCGTTTCCAGGCACCCCATGGCCGCACCTGCCATCAGCTCATCGCCCTGCCTCGTCGGCCCTCGCATGACCATCCGTGGCGCCCTCGTCGGCGAGGAGGATCTCGTGGTCGAGGGTCGAGTCGAGGGGACCATCCAGATCGCCGGTCACCTCGTCGTCGCCGAGGGCGGGGTGGTCGAGTCCGACGTTGAGGTCGAGAGCGTCGACGTCCACGGCCAGGTCGCCGGCGACGTCACGGCCTCCGCGACCATCACCATCCACCCGGGGGCCCAGGTCCTGGGCAACCTCCGGGCGCCGCGGATCATCATCGACGAGGGCGCGCACTTCCAGGGCGCGGTCGACATGGACGTCGAGCTGCCGGAGGGGCTGGCCCGGGTTCGCGCCCGCTAGCCGAGGTCGAGCGGAGGAGGGATCATGGCGAGCACCGTCATAGGCAGCACGATCGTCATCGACGGGGAGATCAGCGGCGACGAGGCGCTGGTCGTTCACGGCACGGTCAAGGGGCGCATCGTCCTTCAGGAGCGCGTCGAGGTCGCCCCCGACGGGGTCGTCGAGGCGACGATCGCCGCCCCGGTGGTGACCGTCCACGGCACCGTCGCCGGGGACATCAGCGCGAGCGAGCGGGCCGAGCTCCGGGCCGAGTCGCAGGTGATCGGCGACATCCGGGCGCCGCGGATCCTCATCGCCGACGGCGCGTCCTTCAAGGGCAGCGTCGACATGGGGGGCTAGCCGATGGCGCAACACAAGCAAGGCTCCAAGCTCGGCGGTGACCCGGTCGCCACCCTCCTCGGCCCCGAGCTCCAGGTCGTCGGCCGGATCGAGGGCCGCGAGGATCTCCGGGTCCAGGGCTACGTCGAGGGATCGATCCACCTCAGCGAGGCGCTGATCCTCGACAACGGCGGCGTGATCGTCGGCGAGGTCCGGGTCCGCGAGGCGATCATCCACGGGATCGTCGTCGGCGACGTGATCGCCAGCGGTCGGATCATCCTCCAGCCGAGCGCCCGCGTGGTCGGCGATCTCAAGGCGCCACGGGTGTCGATCACCGCCGGGGCCGCGCTTCGCGGTCAGGTGGTGATGGGCGAGAGCGGCGACGAGGGGCAGCAGGAGAGCGGGAGCGGGAGCGGCCGCTCCGGTCGCTGGCGCGGAGGCGCTGGCGGCGGGGCGCGCGGGGTCTCGCGGGGCAGCGCGGCGCCGAGCCGCGGGCCTGCGCGGGTGACCCGGGCCCCTGCGGCGCGGGCCGCCGGCGTCCTCGCCCGTCCGTCGCGCCAGCCCGAAGTCGTCGAGGAGCCGGGTCCCCGGCTGCCGCCGCAGCGCCCGCGGCCGATCGTCCGCGAGAGCGCCCAGGACCGGGATCGTGACCGCGAGCGTGAGGTTGTGCGTGAGCGTGACCGCGACCGTGACCGCGACCGTGACCGCGAGCGTGAGCTTGTGCGTGAGCGTGAGCCCGCGCCGCCGGCGGTCGACGAGGCCGAGCTCGAGGCCGAGGCCGAGGCCCACGGCGACGAGGAGATCGACGTCGAGGACGGCATGGTCACGACCAGCAACGGCAAGAAGCAGGCGGCCCGCCCCCGGGTGCCCGCCCGCGGCAAGCACAGCGTCGACCACGCCTAGGCCGCGGCTCGCACCACGCCGTCGCAGCGCGCGGATCTCCCTCCGCGCCTGAACAGTGATCTGCGGGCCGCGCGTTTTCGCGCGCCGCGCCTGGAGTGGGAAGCTTGCCCCTTCGGCGAAAGCTCGGCAGGCTATCCCTGCTCTTGCTGACGGGGGCGCCGCGCCTGGGTCAAAGTCCACCGGGCGCTGGTATCATCGCTCGTCCCCCAGCCAAGGAGGTCCCTGTTCCCATGCGCAAGCTCGTCTTCCCATCGTTGCTCGCTCTGGCCCTGGCGTCGGGGGCGTGCAAGGAGCCCGATCCCAACGCCTTCGAGACCCACATCGAGAACATCAACAAGGAGGGCGGACAGGCGGCCGGCTACTCCGGTCTCGAGGCCCTGGTCAAGGCGATCGCCTCGTCGCCGGTCGACAACAGCGAGCGGATCGAGGAGTTCGTCCAGAAGGTGATCCCGGTCTTCGAGGAGAAGTGGGACGACTCGCCCGAGTACCGCGACCAGATGCTGGCGATGCTCTACCAGGTCGGCCGCCCCGAGGGCGCCAACATCTGGAACAAGGCGCTGGTCTTCGACGGCTCGGACGTCTCCCGCAAGGCGGTCCTGGCGGCGATCGACGGCATCATCAAGGCCAAGGCGACGGGCACCGTCGACACCATCATCGCTCAGCTCGACGCGCTCCTCGAGTCGCCGAGCAAGGACAAGGGCCCCGAGGGCGGTGAGCTCCGGATGGGCCTGGTCAAGGCGCTCGGCGAGCTCCGCGACAAGAAGGCCGTGCCGATCCTGATCAAGGTGATGGAGCAGACCAAGGAGAACCAGCCGGTCGCGGTCCACCGCGAGGCGGCCAAGGCCCTCGGTCAGATCCGCGATCCCTCCTCCGTCGAGGCGCTCCTCTCGGTGACCTTCCGGGTCCCCGACGCGCCCTCGACCACCGACATCGGCAACCGCTCGAAGCTCGCGCTGGTCTCGATCGGCGATCCCGCGGTCCCCGAGGTCGTCAAGATGCTCAAGGGCGAGCAGGAGGAGGTCAACAAGCTCGCGGTCAACAACGGCGTCGACCTCCTGATCGTCCAGCAGACCGCGGTCGGCATCCTCGGCGCGATGGGTGCCAAGGGCGCGGTCGAGGATCTCCTCGCGTTCATGCCGATGGACGGCTGCGGCGCGCCGGTGGCGGCCCCCGCCCCGAAGAAGGGCAAGAAGGGCAAGAAGGCCGAGGCCGAGGAGATCGACCCCGCGAAGGCGAGCCTCCGCGCCTTCGTCGGCAACGCCCTCGGCTTCATCGGCGACGAGCGTGCGGCCAAGCCGCTCTGCGAGTGCATCAACGCGACCCACAACGCCGGCGACATGTTCCCGATCACCGAGGCGCTCGGCCGGATCGGCGGCGAGACGGCGCTGGCCTGCCTGGTCGACACCGTCAAGAACGGCGAGTACGACCCCGACTCGGTCGAGAGCTCGGAGTTCATGAAGCAGATCCGCTGGGAGGCGGCCCGCTTCGCGATCCTCGTCGCCTCGCCGGAGCAGCTCGAGCAGGTGAAGGAGGCGATCACCTCCAACACCGACGAGAAGGTCAAGACCGAGATGGCGCAGTGGCAGCCTGGCATCGACGCCGCCGACAAGTGCAAGGCCGACAAGGAGTGCTGGGTCAAGATCGTCAAGGATCAGAACGCCGAGTGGTTCGCCCGCGAGAAGGCGGCCTACGAGCTCGCGCGCCTGGCCAAGGGCGACGTCGCGGTCGCCCTCGAGGTCTCGAAGGCGTTCAAGGTCCGCAACCCCGACGGCCGCGTGTCGATGGCGATCATGGTCCCGCGGATCCTCGACGGTAAGAAGTGTGACGAGTGCGCCGAGGCCTTCGAGGGGGTGCTCGCCGGCGAGAAGGGGACCATGGACGCGACCATGCAGCTCCCGGTGCTGACCTCGCGCCAAACCGTGGCGAAGATCAGCGAGTAGCCGCGCCGAGGAGCGACGCCTCCTCACCCGATGAAGACCGCGCCCCGACGGGCGCGGTTTTTTTTCGCCAGGGGGTCCAGGTGCGTCGGCAAGTCCAGCGCGTCGCGGCGGTTGACTCGCGCCCCGGGTCTGGCCGATTGATCATGGCCGATGAGACCCGTCGCGCTCTCCCTCTCCCTCGCTCTCGCCCTCTCGTCGCTCGTCCTCGGGCTCCCGGCCTCCGCCGCCGCCGAGGAGCCCACGGCGGTGCCGACCGGCACCACCGGTGTTCAGGCCCCGGCGACCTCGGGAAAGACCGAGATCGAGGGGCAGGGGAAGTTCGGGGCGGCGGCGGCGGAGCCGGAGGAGGAGGAGAGCACCGACGCGACCGAGCTCAGCATCGCCGCCGGCGGCCTCCTCTCGACCGGCAACGCCCGGGCCGCGGCCGTCACCGCCGCCGGGAATTTCCGGCTCCGCCGCGACATCCACCAGTTCATGGCGATCTTCGCCGGCAACTACGGCGCCGGCGCGCCCGCCGGGTCCGGCTACGAGGTCAACGTCGCCAACCTCCAGGGGCGGATGCGCTACGACGTCTTCTTCGCCAAGCGCTGGTCGGCCTTCCTGATGCTCACCGGCCGCAACGACCGCTTCCAGGGCCTCGACTTCCGCGTCAACATCGACCCCGGCGTCGCCTTCCACATCCTCAACAAGAAGAACCACCGCCTCTGGGTCGAGGCCGGCTACGACTTCCAGTACGACCTGCGCCGCTGGGACGCGATCATCGAGAAGGACGAGATGGGCGCGCCGGTCCTCGACATGGACGGCAAGTACATCCTGACCTCGCCGAAGACCCAGACCGTCCACGCGGCCCGCCTCTTCGCCGGCTACTCCAACCACATCTCGGAGAAGGTCACCTTCGACACCGGCGTCGAGTACCTGCAGAGCCTCCTCGACGGGAAGACCTTCCGCATCAACTGGGACAACGCCCTGACGACCCAGCTGGTCAACCGCTTCTCGCTGGCGGCGACCTTCACCCTCCGCTACGAGAACCATCCGCTCCCGAACGTCCGCAAGCTCGACACGATCACGGCGATGAACCTGGTCTATCGCTTCTTCTAGCGCCGCGCTCCGCCGCGATGGGTCGCGGAGGGGCGGGGACGCGCAGCGAGGACGCGCCCGCGCGGGAACTTCGCCGCCGACCCTGTGTCATCATCCCCCGTGATGCCGCGCTCCGTCCGTGCCCTGGCTGGTCTGGTGCTCCTCCTGACGACGGCCTGCGCCGGTCGCAACGGCGCGGGCGCCCCGTCGACCGCGCCGTCCGGGGAGCGCGGGATGTCGCCGGGTCCGGAGGCGACGGCCGCGACCGTGGAGAGCGGCGGTGGCGGCCTCGCCGAGGCCGAGGAGGCGCTCGCCGCCGGCGAGTCCGCGCGAGCGGTCGCCCTCTTCGCCCGCTTCCTCGCCACCGAGCCCGCCGAGGAGTCCGCGCGTCAGGCCTACCTCGGCCTCGCCCGGGCCCACGAGGGCCTCCGCGACTGCGCGGCCGCGGTTCGCGCCTACGACACCTACCTCGAGCGCTTCACCGCCGCGGACGACGTGGTCGACGTCTTCGCCCGGCGCGGGGCCTGTCACGCCGAGCTCGAGCAGTGGGAGCGCTCGGCCGAGAGCTACGCCGCGGCGATGGAGCGGGCCGACGCGAGCCTGCCGAGCGTCAAGGTCGAGCTCCTCGCCCGCCAGGGCTTCGCCCGCTTCCAGCTCGGTGACTTCGAGGCGGCCGAGCGCCTCCTCAAGCAGGCCGACGAGATCTTCCTGGCGGCTCAGGAGGCGGGGAGCGAGCGCTTCACCACCTACTACTTCATCGGCATGGCCCGTTTCTACCTCGGGGCGATCCACCACCGGCGCTTCCGCGAGGTGCCGATCCGTCTGCCAGAGAAGACCATGGCCGCGGACTTCGCCCGCAAGTTCGAGTTCCTGACCCAGGCCCAGGAGGCCTACAACTACACGATCAAGGCCAAGCACATGTACTGGGTGTCGGCGGCGGGCTACCAGCTCGGCTCGCTCTTCGAGGAGTTCTACGACGCCCTGATGCACGCCCCGGTCCCCGAGTGGCTCGACGACAAGCAGCGCCAGGTCTACTACGAGGAGCTCAAGGACCAGCTCCGGCCGGTGGTCAACAAGGCGATCTGGGTCTTCGAGAAGAACCTGGAGACGGCCCGCCGCCTCGGCTACGAGAGCGACTTCATCGACCGGACCGAGCGCAAGCTGAGCGACCTCCAGGCGATCCTCCTCGCCGGGGACAAGGGCTGGGGGAGTCCCCATCCGCACCTCGCGCCCGAGGCGAGGGGGGAGATCGCTGCCTCCTCAGATGGGTCAAACGGGGCAAACGAGGCGCCAGCGGTCGATCGGAAGCTCTTTGTGCCCCAACCGACCTTCCTCTGAGCGGTCGATGTGAGATCCTCCACGCCCTTTTTGGCGAATTCTCGGCGGATCGATCGTCCCCGCGGGGCCGTGGGCTCCTTGACACCCTCGCCGGAGCGGGTTTATACAGCGCGTCCACAACCGGGGTCGGGCTTCGCGCGGCTCCGAACCTCCCCCCAAAAACCTCCAACCCACGAGCGTTCGAGCAGGTCCACACGCGCTGGCGTAGCTCAATTGGTAGAGCTCCTGATTTGTAATCAGGCGGCTGCGGGTTCGAGTCCCATCGCCAGCTGACACCTCACGAGCAAGAAGACCGAAAACAAGGCGAGCTGCCTTCATCTGGATGGGTGCCCGAGTTGGCCAAAGGGAGCGGACTGTAAATCCGCCGCGTCATCGCTTCGAAGGTTCGAATCCTTCCCCATCCAATCCCGCGGGAGTAGCTCAGTTGGTAGAGCGTCAGCCTTCCAAGCTGAATGTCGCGAGTTCGATCCTCGTCTCCCGCTACCCCAAATCCTCCGAATTCCTGCAAATCAGACCACCTACGCCCACGTAGCTCAGTAGGTAGAGCACATCCTTGGTAAGGATGAGGTCAGCGGTTCGATCCCGCTCGTGGGCTCTCGAGACAACCCTCGTATCAATCCGGCTCCCGCAGCGGAGCCACCCTGGAGAGAGTCATGGCCAAGGAAAAGTTCGTTCGTGACAAGCCCCACGTGAACATCGGGACGATCGGTCACGTGGACCACGGGAAGACGACGCTGACGGCGGCGATCACGCACGTGCTCTCGCTGAAGGGTCTTGCGGCGAAGATCGACTTCGAGAACATCGACAAGGCTCCGGAGGAGCGCGAGCGCGGGATCACGATCTCGACGGCGCACGTGGAGTACCAGTCGGACAAGCGTCACTACGCGCACGTCGACTGCCCGGGGCACGCGGACTACATCAAGAACATGATCACGGGCGCGGCGCAGATGGACGGCGCGATCCTGGTCGTGTCGGCGCCGGACGGTCCGATGCCGCAGACGCGCGAGCACATCCTGCTCGGTCGTCAGGTCGGTATCCCGGCGATCGTGGTCTTCCTGAACAAGGTGGACATGATCGACGCGGAGGACGAGGAGATGCTGGAGCTCGTCGAGGTCGAGGTCCGCGAGCTTCTGTCGAAGTACGAGTACCCGGGAGACGACACGCCGATCGTGCGTGGCTCGGCGCTGAAGGCGCTGAAGTGCAACTCGGCGGACTCGGACGACGCGAAGTGCATCTTCGAGCTGATGGAGGCCTGCGACTCGTTCATTCCGGAGCCGGAGCGGGATCTCGACAAGCCGTTCCTGATGCCGGTGGAGGACGTGTTCACGATCACGGGTCGTGGCACGGTGGTGACGGGCCGCATCGAGCGCGGGATCATCAAGGTCGGCGAGGAGGTCGAGATCGTCGGCATCCGGACGACGACGAAGACCACGGTGACCGGGGTCGAGATGTTCCGGAAGCTGCTGGACCAGGGTCAGGCGGGCGACAACGTCGGCCTCCTGCTCCGGGGTACGAAGCGTGACGACGTGGAGCGCGGTCAGGTTCTCTGCAAGCCTGGGAGCATCACGCCGCACACGGAGTTCATGGCGCAGGTGTACATCCTGAAGAAGGAGGAGGGTGGTCGTCACACTCCGTTCTTCAAGGGATACCGGCCGCAGTTCTACTTCCGGACGACGGACGTGACGGGTTCGGTGGAGCTGCCGGAGGGCACGGAGATGGTGATGCCGGGAGACAACCTTGAGCTCAAGGTGATCCTGCTGGCGCCGATCGCGTGCGAGGACGGGCTGAAGTTTGCGATCCGCGAGGGCGGCCGTACGGTCGGCGCGGGGATCGTCACCAAGATCATCAAGTAAATCCCAATGATCACGAAAACATGGGCCTTCGGGCCCATGTTTTCGTGCGCACCCTTGCAACTCGGAACGGGTCTTGCTACAAGCAAGCCCCTTCGAGCCGAGGTCACCATGGCTGCCGGTAACCGCATCATCATCCACTTCGAGTGCCAGTCGTGCAAGCGGCGGAACTACACGTCCACCAAGAACAAGCGCACGACCCCCGAGAAGCTCGTTCTTCGCAAGTACTGCCGTTTCTGCCGGTCGCACACCGACCACAAGGAGACGAAGTAGCTCGTAGGTGCGCCGGCTCTGCCGTCTCCTGATGAGGGAGGGCGGCGGAGCTGGCGCGCACACGTTTCTTCCGACTCGCGTTTTCGCACCTAGGGCGTTAGCTCAGCTGGTAGAGCAGCGGACTCCAAATCCGCAGGTCGGGGGTTCGAGCCCCTCACGCCCTGAAACCCGTCAGAGATGCCCCTCGCGGTGTCATCCTCCTAGCCACCATGTCGACCACCAGGCGCAGGAAGAAGCACGACATCGATCGCGAGTTTGACCCCACACGCTGGGCTCATCTCACGTTCGCCCTCGGTGGTTTCATGGGGGCCTGGGTCTTCTCGAACCTGGCCGAGGACACCTGGGCGATCCTCTGGTCCTACTGGCCGCAGATCGGGCGGCCGAACCCGTTCACGGCCAACGGCATCGGCATCGCCCTGGCCCTCCTCGGCACCCTGATCGCCTGGCGCCGCGAGCGGTGGTTCAAGTTCGTCTGCGAGGTCGCGGTCGAGGTCTCGCAGGTCATCTGGCCGACACGGGCGGAGACCCGGGCCGCGACCATCGTCGTCATCGTGATCACCCTGATCTGTTCCGTGTTGCTGTCCGGGATGGATCTCTTCTGGTCGAGCATCACCGACTGGCTGTACGGGATTTAGCAGAGCAAGAGATCCGGGCGAACAATGGAGTGGTACGTCGTAAATACCTTCTCGGGCTACGAGAACACCGTCAAGAAGAACCTCGAGGAGAGGATCAAGGCGGGGAGCCTCGATCACCTGATCGAGGAGATCCTGGTGCCGAGTGAGAAGGTGACGGAGCGGCGGGGCAAGACCACCGTCCAGACCACCCGCAAGTTCTTCCCGGGCTACCTCTTCATCAAGATGGAGCTCACCAAGGAGAGCTGGCACCTGGTCCAGGCGACCCCCAAGGTCACCGGGTTTCTCGGCGGTCAGCACCCGAAGCCGGTCCCGGCGTCGGAGATGGCCCGGATGCTCGGCGGAGGCACCGCCCCCGCGGCTCCCGCCGAGAAAGAGGGCAAGAAGGTCGCGCCGGCGATCGTCTACCACGTCGGCGATCAGGTCCGCGTCAAGAGCGGCGCGTTCGCCAACTTCACCGGCGAGGTCGAGGAGGTCAACACCGACAAGCAGAAGGTGTGGCTCTCGGTCTCTCTCTTTGGCCGGCCGACCCGCGTCGAAGTCGACTTCGCGGAGCTCGAGCCGATGGCATCGGCATAGCACTGGCGGCCAGGGCGCGCCCCGCCGCGATGAGAAGGTAAGCTCAAATGAAGAAGGTCGTAGGCCAAGTTAAGCTCCAGATCAAGGCTGGTCAGGCGAACCCCGCGCCCCCGATTGGCCCGGCGCTCGGCTCCCGTGGCGTCAACATCATGGAGTTCTGCAAGCAGTTCAACGCGCGGACGCAGAAGGAGGCGGGGATGGTGATCCCGGTGGTGATCACCGTCTTCTCCGACCGCTCCTTCTCCTTCATCACGAAGACGCCGCCGGCGCCGGTCCTCCTCCTCAAGGCGCTCGGCAAGGACAAGGGCTCGGGTGTCCCCAACCAGCAGAAGATCGGGAAGATCTCGATGGACAAGATCCGTGAGATCGCTGAGCTCAAGCTGAAGGACACCAACGCCGCCTCGCTGGAGGCCGCGATGCGGTCGATCGCCGGCACCGCCCGGTCGATGGGCATCGACGTCGTGGGCTAGGTCACGAGCGCGCGGATAGGTTCGGGAGCGGTCGCGGTGTAGATCTGCGCCCGCTGCCCGCAAGCCGGGGGAGGGGACAAACCCCGCTCGCACCCCGAAAGGTCAGAGAAGATGACAAAGAAGTACGAGGCCTCGCGCAAGCTGGTCGATCGCGACAAGCGCTACTCCCTCGCCGACGCGTGCGAGCTGGTCACCAAGATCTCCTTCGCCAAGTTCGACGAGTCGGTCGACATCGCCGCCCGCCTCGGGGTCAACCCGAAGCACGCCGACCAGATGATCCGCTCGTCCTGCAGCCTGCCCCACGGCACCGGCAAGACCGTCCGGATCGTCGTCTTCGCCAAGGGCGACGCGGCCCAGGCGGCCCTCGACGCGGGCGCCGACCACGTCGGCGCGGAGGACCTGGTCGAGCGGATCCAGAAGGAGAACTGGCTCGACTTCGACTCGGCGATCGCCACTCCGAACATGATGGGCCTCGTCGGTCGCCTCGGCCGGATCCTCGGCCCCCGCAACCTGATGCCGAACCCGAAGGTCGGCACCGTGACGATGGACGTCGCCAAGGCGGTCCGCGAACTCAAGGCCGGCCGGATCGAGTTCCGCACCGAGAAGACCGGCATCATCCACGCGCCGGTCGGCAAGATCTCGTTCGGCGGCGACAAGCTCCGCGAGAACATCGTCACCCTCCTCGAGACCCTGCAGCGCCTGAAGCCGTCGACGGCCAAGGGCAAGTACTGGAAGAGCGTCACCATCTCGTCGACGATGGGGCCGGGCATCCGGCTCGATACCAGCGAGGTCGCGTCGCTCGTCGAGCGCTAGACAAGGAGGCTGTCCACGATCGAGTCGTCCTGGCGACAGCAGAGGCCCTGAGAGGGCCGACACTCGAAGACAGCAGGTGGTCCAGCGACCTTAAACGCGAACGCGGCCGGCCGAGAGTGGAGCGAACGATGAAGAGGTGAGCGCCGCAGCGGCGCGAAGCTCCCGCTCCTCCACCGACGCGGGCCAGAGAGCAGCAAGATACATGCAGATGAGCAAGCAAGAAGCGTCAGCCCAACTCCGCCAGCAACTCACGGATGTGGCGGCGATCGTCCTCGTCGACTTCGCGGGGATGACCGTCGCCGAGGCGACCGAGCTCCGGAACAAGTTCCGCGACGCCGGCTGCACCTACCGGGTCTACAAGAACTCGGTCGTCCGCTTCGCGGTGGCGGACACCTCGCTCGCCCCGGTCACGCCCCTCCTCAAGGGGATGACCGGCGTCGCCTTCAACCCCGACGATCCCGGCGCCCCGGCGCGGGTGGTCCGAGAGGTCGCCAAGGAGGTCAAGAGCCTCAAGGTGAAGGGCGGCGTGATCGAGGGGACCGTCCTCGACGCCGCCGGCGTCGAGCGCCTGGCGGACATGCCTGGGCCTCGGGAGCTCAAGGCTCAGTTCCTCGCGCTGCTCAACGCGCCGGCGACCCAGATGGTCCGGGTCCTTCAGGCCGGCCCGCAGAGCTTCCTCTACCTCCTCAACGCAAAGAAGGACAAGGACGCCGCCTGAGGCGACCTCCCTTCGCTCCACTTTCAACCTGCGACGTACGCAAATTCAGAAGGACAGCAGACAATGTCGGTTACCAAGGAACAAGTCATCGATTACCTCAGCAACCTCCCGGTCATCGAGATCGCGGCTCTCGTCAAGGAGCTTGAGGAGAAGTGGGGCGTCTCCGCGGCCGCGCCGGTCGCCGTCGCCGCTGGCCCCGCCGGCGGCGCTGAGGCCCCGCAGGAGGAGCAGACGGAGTTCACCGTCGTGCTCAAGGCCTTCGGTGACAAGAAGATCAACGTGATCAAGGCGATCCGCACCCTCCTCCCGGGCCTCGGCCTCAAGGAGGCGAAGGATCTCGTCGAGGGCGCCCCCGCCAACGTCAAGGAGGGCGTCTCGAAGGCTGAGGCCGAGGAGATGGCCAAGGCCCTCAAGGAGGCTGGTGCTGAGGTTGAGATCAAGTAGACCCCAGGGGCTTCGGCTCTTGGCGCATCTCAGCATGCAAGCTCAGGCGCATACGACGCCAAGGGGTGAGGTGTCCCTTGGCGTCGTGCGCCGCTTCGCCAATTTCTTGGCCTAGATTTTCTTCACCACCTCGTCCCCCGCTCGCCCGCCAGTCGAGGAAAGCCGATGACAAACATCATCCAGAACAACTTCAGGGTGCGAAAGAACTTCGGGAAGCTCAAGCGCATCATCGAGGTCCCGAACCTCATCGACATCCAGAAGCGTTCCTACGACAAGTTCCTCCAGCGCGACATCCCCCACGAGGAGCGGGAGGACATCGGCCTCCAGGCGGTGTTCAAGAGCGTCTTCCCGATCAAGGACTTCGGCGAGACCTCGTCCCTCGAGTTCGTCTCCTACAGCCTCGATCGCCCGAAGTACGACGCCGATGAGTGCCGCGCCCGCGGCCGCACCTTCGCCGCGCCGATCAAGGTCGTCGTCCGCCTGGTGGTCTGGGACGTCGACGACGAGACCGGCACCCAGTCGATCCGCGACGTCAAGGAGCAGGAGGTCTACTTCGGCGAGATCCCGCTGATGACCGAGCACGGGACCTTCATCATCAACGGCACCGAGCGTGTCGTGGTCTCGCAGCTCCACCGCTCGCCGGGCGTCTTCTTCGACCACGACAAGGGCAAGACCCACTCCTCGGGCAAGAAGCTCTTCAACGCCCGCGTGATCCCCTACCGCGGCTCCTGGCTCGACTTCGAGTTCGACCACAAGGATCTGATCTACGTCCGCATCGATCGCCGGAGGAAGCTCTACGCGTCCGTCCTCCTGCGGGCGCTCGGCAACTCGACCCAGGACCTCCTCGACTTCTACTACGACCGCGAGACGATCTTCCTCGAGGGCGAGGAGGAGATCTTCCGGGCGGTCGACTTCGACCTCCTCAGCGGCCAGCGGGCGTCGCACGACATCCGCGATCCCGAGACCGGTGACGTCCTGGTCAAGAAGGGCCGGAAGTTCACCAAGGCGCACATCAAGAAGATGCGCAAGGCCGGGATCAAGCGCCTGCCGATGGAGCTCGATGACCTCATCGGCAAGGTCGCCGGCGAGGACGTGATCGACGAGAACACCGGCGAGGTCCTCCTCAACTGCAACGAGGACATCACCGAGGAGCACGTGATCCGCCTCCGCGAGGCCGGGATCCAGAGCTTCAAGATCCTCTACATCGACGACTTCAACGTCGGCCCCTTCCTCCGCAACACCCTCCTGGCGGACAAGCTCCAGACCCCGGAGGAGTCGCTCCTCGAGATCTACCGGCGCCTCCGCCCCGGCGACCCGCCGACCCTCGAGACCGCGCGGACCCTCTTCGACTCGCTCTTCTTCAAGTCCGATCGCTACGACCTCTCGACGGTCGGCCGCCTCAAGCTGAACCACAAGTTCGGCATCGACGAGGACCTGACGACGACGACGCTGACCCTCCGCGACATCATGGAGACGGTCCGCTACCTGATCGAGCTCCGCAACGGCCGCGGTCAGACCGACGACATCGACCACCTCGGCAACCGTCGGGTGCGCGCGGTCGGCGAGCTGATGGAGAACCAGTACCGCATCGGCCTGGTCCGGATGGAGCGCGCGATCAAGGAGCGCATGAGCATGTCCCAGGAGATGGACGCGCTCATGCCCGCCGACCTGATCAACGCCAAGCCGGTCTCGGCGGTGGTCAAGGAGTACTTCGCGTCCTCGCAGCTCAGTCAGTTCATGGACCAGACCAACCCGCTGAGCGAGGTGACCCACAAGCGCCGCCTCAGCGCCCTCGGTCCAGGCGGCCTCACCCGCGAGCGCGCGGGCTTCGAGGTCCGCGACGTCCACTCGACGCACTACGGCCGCATCTGCCCGATCGAGACGCCGGAAGGTCCGAACATCGGCCTCATCGCCTCGCTCTCGACCTACGCCCGGATCAACGAGTTCGGCTTCATCGAGACCCCCTACCGCTCGGTGGACGGCGGGGTCGCCTCGGCCGAGGTCGCCTACTACAGCGCCCTCCAGGAGGCCGGCCACTTCATCGCCCAGGCCAACGCGGCCGTCGATGAGAACAACCGCCTGATCTCCGACCAGGTCCAGGTCCGCCACAACGACGAGTTCGAGGTGGTCGCGCCGGCCGAGGTGACGCTCATGGACGTCGCCCCGAGCCAGCTGGTCTCGGTCGCCGCCTCGCTCATCCCCTTCCTCGAGCACGACGACGCGAACCGCGCGCTGATGGGCTCGAACATGCAGCGGCAGGCGGTCCCCTGCATCCGGACCGCGGCCCCGCTGATCGGCACCGGGATCGAGTCGCACGTCGCCCGTGACTCGGGCGCGACCGTCGTCGCCCTCCGCGACGGCATCGTCGAGCAGGTCGACGGCGCGCGCATCGTCGTCAAGCCGGTCACCGGCAAGGGCGACGACAGCCGGAGCATCCTCGGCGCCAAGCCGGACATCTACAACCTGGTCAAGTTCCAGCGCTCCAACCAGAACACCGGCCTCAACCAGAAGCCGATCGTTCGGGTCGGCGACCGGGTCAAGCGCGGCGACGTGATCGCCGACGGCGCGGCGACCGAGCGCGGCGAGCTCGCCCTCGGCCAGAACGTCCTCGTCGCCTTCATGCCCTGGCAGGGCTACAACTTCGAGGACTCGATCCTGGTCTCCGAGCGGATCGTCCGCGAGGACGTGTACACCTCGATCCACATCGAGGAGTTCGAGTGCGTCGCTCGCGACACCAAGCTCGGCAAGGAGGAGATCACCTGCGACATCCCGAACGTCGGCGAGGAGGCGCTCCGCAACCTCGACGAGGCGGGGATCGTCCGGATCGGCGCCGAGGTGAAGGCCGGCGACATCCTCGTCGGCAAGATCACCCCGAAGGGCGAGACCCAGCTCAGCCCCGAGGAGAAGCTCCTCCGGGCGATCTTCGGCGAGAAGGCCGGCGACGTCCGCGACACCTCCCTGCGCCTCCCGCCGGGGGTCTCCGGGATCGTCATCGACGCCCGCGTCTTCGCCCGCAAGGGGGTCGACAAGGACAGCCGCGCCCAGCAGATCGAGGACGCCGAGCGTGAGAAGCTGATCCAGGACCACCGCGACAACGTCGCGATCGTCTCCGACGGCTACTACAACCGGATGAAGGAGATCCTCGAGGGCAAGGTCACCGCGGCCAAGCTCGTCGACGACAGCGGCAACGTCCTGGTCGAGGCGGGGGCCACCCTGAGCGCGGCGGGCCTCGCCGAGATCCCCCGGAAGTACCTCGGGCAGTTCTCGCTGACCACCGCCGAGGACACCGAGATCATCGAGGCGCTCGCCCGCCGCCTCGAGAAGGACCTCGACGAGATCGAGACGATCTACCGCGAGAAGATCGCCAAGCTGACCAAGGACGACGAGCTCCCGCCCGGCGTCATCAAGATGGTCAAGGTCTACGTCGCCATCAAGCGCAAGCTCCAGGTCGGCGACAAGATGGCGGGCCGCCACGGCAACAAGGGCGTCATCTCCCGCATCCTGCCGATCGAGGACCTCCCCTACCTCGAGGACGGGACCGCGGTGGACATCGTCCTCAACCCGCTCGGCGTCCCCTCGCGCATGAACGTCGGCCAGATCCTCGAGGTCCACCTCGGCTGGGCGGCCCATGAGCTCGGCCAGCAGATCGACCGCTACATGCAGACCCACTTCTCGGCTGACGTCCTCCGCGGGCAGCTGAAGAAGATCTACGAGACCCGCGAGGCCCAGCGCTTCGTCGACTCGCTCGCCGACGACGACGTGATCGCCTTCGCCGACAAGCTCCGCCGCGGCGTCCACATGTCGACGCCGGTCTTCGACGGCGCCCACGAGTCGGAGGTCAAGTCGACGCTGCTCAAGGCGGGGCTCCCCGACAGCGGCCAGGCGATCCTCTTCGACGGCCGCACCGGCGAGGCGTTCGAGGAGAACGTCACCGTCGGCATCATGTACATGCTCAAGCTCCACCACCTCGTGGACGACAAGATCCACGCCCGGAGCATCGGCCCCTACTCGCTGGTGACCCAGCAGCCGCTCGGCGGCAAGGCCCAGTTCGGCGGCCAGCGCCTCGGCGAGATGGAGGTCTGGGCGCTCGAGGCCTACGGCGCCGCCTACGCCCTCCAGGAGCTCCTCACCGTCAAGTCGGACGACGTCGTCGGCCGGATGCGGATGTACGAGTCGATCGTCAAGGGCCAGCCGACCATGCAGCCGGGGGTCCCGGAGTCGGTCAACGTCCTCCTCCGCGAGCTCCAGGCCCTCTGCCTCAACGTCGAGCTCATCGACACCACCCAAGAGCCGGCCCTCCGCGACCAGCTCTCGGCCGCCGAGTAACCACCGTCACCGGGAGACCAGGCAATGCGCGACATCTTCTCGTTCTTCGAAAAGCCCAAAGAGGCGACGCAATTCAACGCGCTTCGCATCAGCATCGCCTCGCCCAAGACGATCCGCGACGAGTGGTCCTACGGCGAGGTCAAGAACCCGGAGACGATCAACTACCGGACCTTCAAGCCGGAGAAGGACGGCCTCTTCTGCGCCAAGATCTTCGGACCCATCAAGGACTACGAGTGCCTCTGCGGCAAGTACAAGCGGATGAAGCACCGCGGCGTGGTCTGCGAGAAGTGCGGCGTCGAGGTCATCCACTCCAAGGTCCGGCGTGAGCGGGCGGGGCACATCGACCTCGCCACCCCGGTCGCCCACATCTGGTTCCTCAAGAGCCTCCCCTCGCGGATCGGCAACATCCTCGACCTGCCCCTTGGCAAGCTCGAGAAGGTCCTCTACTGCGAGTCCTACATCGTCATCGATCCCCGCGAGTCGGGGCTCGAGGAGCGCGAGCTCCTGAGCGAGGAGCGCTACGAGCAGCTCGTCGACGAGCTCGGCCCCGACGCCTTCACCGCCGGAATGGGCGGCGAGGCGATCAAGGAGCTCCTCTCGCGGATCGACCCGGTGGTCGAGGCCCGCTCGCTGCGGGCCGAGATCATCTCGGCGACCAGCGAGGCCAAGCGCAAGAAGGCCGCCAAGCGCCTCCGCGTCGTCGAGGCCTTCCGCTCCTCCGGCAACAAGCCGGAGTGGATGATGCTCGACGTGATCCCGGTGCTGCCGCCGGATCTCCGCCCGCTCGTCCCCCTCGACGGCGGCCGCTTCGCGTCGTCGGATCTCAACGATCTCTACCGCCGGGTGATCAACCGGAACAACCGCCTCAAGCGCCTCCAGGAGCTCGCGGCCCCGGAGATCATCATCCGCAACGAGAAGCGGATGCTCCAGGAGGCGGTCGACGCCCTCTTCGACAACGGGCGCCGCGGCAAGACGATCACCGGCCCCAACAAGCGGCCGCTCAAGTCGCTCTCGGACATGCTCCGCGGCAAGTCGGGGCGCTTCCGCCAGAACCTCCTGGGCAAGCGCGTCGACTACTCGGGGCGCTCGGTCATCGTCGTCGGCCCGGAGCTCCGCCTCCACGAGGTCGGCATCCCCAAGAAGATGGCCCTCGAGCTCTTCAAGCCCTTCATCTACAACCGCCTCGAGGCTCAGGGTCTGGTGACGACCATCAAGAGCGCGAAGCGGATGGTCGAGAAGGAGGCCGATGAGGTCTGGGACATCCTCGATGAGGTCATCAAGGAGCACCCGGTCTTCCTCAACCGCGCGCCGACCCTCCACCGCCTCGGCATCCAGGCCTTCGAGCCGGTGCTGATCGAGGGCAAGGCGATCCAGCTCCACCCGCTGGTCTGCACCGCCTTCAACGCCGACTTCGACGGCGACCAGATGGCGGTCCACCTGCCGCTCTGCATCGAGGCCCAGATGGAGGCCCGCGTGCTGATGATGTCGACCAACAACATCCTCAGCCCCGCGAACGGCCGGCCGATCATCGTCCCCTCGCAGGACATCGTCCTCGGCCTCTACTACATGACCCGCGAGCGCCCCAACGCCCACGGGCAGCGCAACGATAGCCCCGCGGACGACGGCTACTTCACCGGTCACTTCGGGTCGCCGCAGGAGGTGCGGATGGCCTACGACCACGGCGCGCTCCACCTCCAGGCCCGGATCAAGGTCCGGATGACCCCGGGGGCCGAGATGATCGCGTCGACCGCCGGCCGCGTCCTCCTCTACGAGGGGGGCATCCCCCGCCAGATCCCCTTCGAGATGGTCAACCGGCCGCTCGGCAAGAAGGAGCTCAACGCCCTCATCGACACCTGCTACCGCCTCTGCGGTCAGAAGGCGACCGTCCTGATGGCCGACTACCTGCGGTCGACCGGGTACTCCGAGGCGACCAAGGCCGGGATCTCGATCTGCATGGACGACATGGCGATCCCGGAGGCGAAGAAGAAGCTCCTCCACTCCGCGACCTCCGAGGTCAAGCGGATCGCTGCCCAGTACGCCGACGGCCTCATCACCTCGGGCGAGCGCTACAACAAGGTGATCGACATCTGGGCGAACGTCTCGGAGCAGATCGCCAACGCGATGATGGAGGGCATCTCGACCGAGCTCTTCGCCGACGATCACGGCAAGACCGAGAAGGGGCCGAGCTTCAACTCGATCTACATCATGGCCGACTCGGGCGCCCGCGGCTCGCGGCAGCAGATGCGCCAGCTCGCCGGGATGCGCGGCCTCATGGCCAAGCCCTCGGGTGAGATCATCGAGTTCCCGATCACCACCAACTTCCGCGAGGGTCTCACGGTCCTCCAGTACTTCATCTCGACCCACGGCGCCCGCAAGGGCCTCGCGGACACCGCGCTGAAGACCGCGAACTCCGGGTACCTCACCCGCCGCCTGGTCGACGTCGCCCAGGAGGCGGTGATCACCGAGTTCGACTGCGGGACGATCCAGGGCCTCGAGGTCACCGCGCTGGTCGAGGCCGGCGAGGTGATCGAGCGCCTCGGCGATCGCATCCTCGGCCGCACCGCGCTCGAGACCGTCTACCGCCCGGGGACCGACGAGGTCCTGGTCGAGGAGGGCGAGATGCTCGACGAGGCCAAGGCGATCGCGGTCGAGGAGGGCGGGATCCAGTCGATCCGGATCCGCTCGGTCCTCACCTGCGAGGCGCTCCGCGGGATCTGCTGCCGCTGCTACGGCCGCGACCTCGCGCGCGGCAACCTCGTCGACGTCGGCGAGGCGGTCGGCACGATCGCCGCCCAGTCGATCGGCGAGCCCGGCACCCAGCTGACGATGCGCACCTTCCACATCGGCGGCGTCGGCAGCATCCAGACCGAGCAGAGCACCCTCGAGGTGCGCTTCGGCGGCACCATCAAGTTCGAGGACTACCAGGCGGTCGACCGCGACGGCTTCTCGATCGTCATGAACCGCCACTCGCAGGCCTTCATCCTCGACGAGAAGGGCCGGACCCGCGAGCGCTACGACCTCGTCTACGGCGCCAAGGTGCGGGTCAAGGAGGGCGACATCGTCAAGCCGGGCGAGATGATCGCCGAGTGGGATCCCTTCATGATCCCGATCATCTGCGAGGTCGACGGCGTCATCGAGTACGGCGACATCATCGAGGGCGTGACCATGCAGGTGCGGGTCGACGAGATGACCCAGCACGCGAGCATGTTCATCCAGGAGTCGCGTGACGCCAGCGCCCGCCCGCGCTTCGTCCTCAAGAACGAGAGCGGCGAGACGATCCTCCTCAACGGCCGCCACGAGGCCCGCTACTTCCTCCCGGTGGGCGCGTCGTTCACCCTCGGCGAGGGCGACCGGGTCCGCGCCGGCGACGTCATCGCCAAGCTCCCGCGCGACACGATCAAGACCAAGGACATCACCGGCGGTCTCCCCCGGGTCGTCGAGCTCTTCGAGGCCCGGACCCCGAAGGACCACGCGATCATCTCGGAGATCGACGGCGTCGTCTCGTTCGGCAAGGACAAGGGCGGCAAGCGCCGGGTGATCATCGAGCCGGAGCAGGCCGACCCGAAGGAGTACCTGGTCCCGAAGTCGCGGCACCTCCAGGTCCGCGAGGGAGATCGCGTCCGCGCCGGCGAGAAGCTGATGGACGGCCCGGCCAACCCCCACGACATCCTCGCGGTGCTCGGGGAGAAGGCCCTCGCCCGCTACCTCCTCGACGAGATCCAGGAGGTCTACCGGCTCCAGGGCGTGTCGATCAACGACAAGCACATCGAGGTGATCATCCGGCAGATGATGCGCCGTGTGCGCATCAAGGATCCGGGCGACACCAACTTCCTCGCGGATGATCACGTCGAGCGGCAGATCTTCCAGCAGGAGAACATGCGGGTCGCCTCGCTCGGCGGGACCCCCGCCACCGGCCAGGCGCTCCTCCTCGGGATCACGAAGGCGTCGCTCTCGACCGAGAGCTTCCTCAGCGCCTCCTCCTTCCAGGAGACCACCAAGGTCCTCACCGAGGCGGCGCTCCAGGGCAAGGTCGACTACCTCCGCGGCCTCAAGGAGAACGTCATCATGGGCCGGCTGATCCCGGCCGGTACCGGCCTCTCCGTCTACGACCGCCTCCATATGGAGTCGGACGACCGGAGCTCAGGGGCCGAGTCCAGCGAGCCCGTCGCCCGTCGGGTCGTCGAGCGAGATCTCATGAATGTTCAGGACTGAGGCGTCGGGAGCGCCTCACGATCTTGATTTTCCGGCCGCCGTGGCCCTCCACGGCGGCCAAAACGCTCCCAGGTGTGCGCTACATGACGGAAGGCGGTCGCCCAGCGAAGGCGCGGAGACGCTTGATCTGGCCGACGTTCTGCCTTACAACCTCCCCCCCAGCCGCCCGGGCTGGTGTGGGTTGATTTGCGGCCGGACGCCGCTCTCACAGACCCCCTCATTGAAAGGCTCAACGGCGAATGCCGACGATTAACCAGCTGGTCCGCAAGGGACGCACGGCACAGGCCAAGAAGGAGAAGGCACCGGCCCTCGAGAGCTGCCCGCAGAAGCGGGGTGTTTGCGTCCGCGTCTACACAACGACTCCGAAGAAGCCGAACTCCGCGCTCCGCAAGGTCGCGCGCGTGCGCCTCTCCAACGGCATCGAGGTCACCACCTACATCCCGGGCGAGGGTCACAACCTCCAGGAGCACTCGATGGTGCTGATCCGCGGCGGTCGCGTGAAGGACCTGCCCGGTGTCCGCTACCACGTGGTCCGCGGCACCCTCGACACCACCGGCGTCAACGGCCGTCGTCAGCGGCGCTCGAAGTACGGCGCCAAGCGGCCGAAGTAGGCCTCTACAGAAAGATCGACCACGATGTCCCGCAAAGGCATTTCCCACCGCAAGCGGCCACGGACGGAGATCCGCTACACGGATCACCCCGCGGATGTGAACGCGAACATCCACAAGTTCATCTGCGGGATCATGCGCGACGGCAAGAAGTCGCTGGCTGAGAGGATCGTCTTCTCCGCCTTCGACATCATCTCGGAGCGCACCAAGGACGATCCGGTCAAGGTCTTCGAGAAGGCCGTCGCCAACGTCCGCCCCCGCCTCGAGGTCCGCTCGCGCCGCGTCGGTGGCTCGAACTACCAGGTCCCGGTCGAGGTCCGCCAGGAGCGGAGCCAGGCCCTCGCCTACCGCTGGCTGATCGGCTTCGCCCGCTCGCGCCCGGAGAAGACGATGGCCGAGCGCCTCGCCAACGAGATGCTCGACGCGGCCCAGAACCGCGGCGGCGCCGTCAAGAAGCGCGAAGACATCCACAAGATGGCCGAGGCCAACAAGGCCTTCGCCCACTATCGCTGGTAATCACCAGGAGAGCTCGCACCAGAAACCCCGGCCCCCGCGGCCACAACTCGACAACCCTCGTTTCCGTCGTCAGGTGACGCACCGCTCCGGTGCCCACCCGCGGACCCGAGAAGGGCCCCTCGCCGACCAGATCCCCTCCCGATGGAGACGGATGGTCGGGAGAGCGGCCCTAGCGTCGTTCCCCGGTCCCTCCGCCCCCGCAAATGCACGCCTCCGACGACATCGCGGCCATCCGAGACATCGGCATCATGGCCCATATCGACGCCGGGAAGACCACGACGACCGAGCGCGTGCTCTTCTATACGGGGGTCTCGCACAAGATCGGCGAGGTCCACGACGGCGCGGCGGTGATGGACTACATGCCGCAGGAGCAGGAGCGGGGGATCACGATCACCGCGGCCGCCACCACCTGCTTCTGGCGCGAGCACCGGATCAACATCATCGACACCCCGGGGCACGTCGACTTCACCGTCGAGGTCGAGCGCTCGCTGCGGGTCCTCGACGGGGCGGTCGCCGTCTTCGACGCCGTCAGCGGGGTCGAGCCCCAGTCGGAGACGGTCTGGCGCCAGGCCGACCGCTACCACGTCCCCCGCCTCGCCTTCGTCAACAAGGTGGACCGGGTCGGCGCGACCCTCGACCACACGGTCGAGATGCTCCGCTCCCGCCTCGGCGCCCACCCGATCGTCATTCAGCTGCCGATCGGCGTCGAGTCGGCCTTCGAGGGGGTCATCGACCTGATGACCATGGAGACGATCCACTGGACCGACGAGCTCGGCGCGGTGGTCGTCCGGGCGCCGCTCACCGAGGAGCACCCGCTCCACGACGACGCCGTCCTCGCCCGCGAGGCGATGGTCGAGGCGATCGCCGAGGTCGATGACGAGCTGACGACCATCTTCCTCGAGCAGGGGAGCGCCGGGATCTCCCTCGACGAGCTCCGCGCCGGCCTCCGTCGGGTGACGATCGCCAACGCCGGCGTCGCCGTGCTCTGCGGCTCGGCGCTCAAGAACAAGGGGATCCAGCCCCTCCTCGACGCGGTCATCGACTACCTCCCGTCGCCCCTCGACCTCCCGCCGGTCAAGGCGATCCGCAAGGCGGACGGGGCGATGGTCGAGCGCAAGCCGTCGATCGACGAGCCCTTCCTCGCCCTCGCGTTCAAGGTCCTCCACGATCCCCACCGGGGTCCCCTGATCTTCTTCCGGGTCTACTCCGGGCAGATCAAGGTCAAGGACGCGATCCAGAACGTCACCCGCGGGCGCAAAGAGCGCCTGACCAAGATCCTCCAGATCCACGCCAACAAGACCCAGGAGATCGACACCGTCAGCGTCGGCAACATCGCCGCCGCGGTCGGCCTCCGCTTCACCTCGACCGGCGACACGATCATCGAGGCGAAGGACAAGGAGGAGGTCGTGCTCGCCGGGATGCAGATCCCCGAGCCGGTGATCTTCCGGGCGATCGAGGCGAAGTCGGCCGCCGACCAGGGGGCCCTCACGGAGGCGATGGAGCGCCTCCAGCGCGAGGACCCGAGCTTCAAGGTCAGCGTCGACCCGGACTCCGGGCAGACGCTGATGGCAGGCATGGGCGAGCTCCACCTCGAGGTCCTGGTCGATCGCCTGCTCCGCGAGTACCGGGTCTCGGCCAACGTCGGCAAGCCGCAGGTCGCCTATCGGGAGGCGATCTCCCGCACCCTCAAAAAGACGATCGAGTACGACCGAGAGATCGGCGGCAAGCGACAGTACGCCCGCCTCGTCCTCGAGCTCTCGCCGACCGAGCGCGGCGCCGGGGCTCGCTTCGTCAACGCCCTCCCACCGGCCAACAAGCAGAAGGGAGAGCCGATCCGGCTCCTCCCCGACATGATCGCGGCGGTCGAGGAAGGCGTCACCGATGCCTTCACTCGGGGACCGATCCTCGGCTACCCGGTGGTCGACGTCGAGGTAAAGCTCACGGACGGGGGCTATGTCGAAGGGGACTCGAGTGCTGCTAGCTTCCGGGCCGCCGCCTCGATGGGGATGATGGAGTCCCTGGAGGCGGCGTCGCCGACACTCCTCGAGCCGGTCATGAAGGTCGAGGTCATCGTCCCGGAGGATCACACCGGTCACGTCGTCTCGGATCTCAATGGCCGTCGGGGCCGCGTCCTGGGCATGGAGCCCAGGCAAAGTTACCAGGCCATCGACGCCGAAGTTCCCTTGGCAGAGATGGTCGGATATGCTACCGCCCTTCGCTCAGCCACTCAGGGCCGGGCGAACTACACGATGCAGTTCAGCCACTACTCCGAGGTCCCCCGGGATCTGCAGGAGACCATCGTCGAGAAGATTCGCGGCTACTGAAGGTAGCCATCCCCCTGGCGCCGGTCGGACGGCGCCACAAACCACCAGAGCAAGCTTCGAGGAAGAGAGATCTCCACCATGGCCAAGGAAAAGTTCGTTCGTGACAAGCCCCACGTGAACATCGGGACGATCGGTCACGTGGACCACGGGAAGACGACGCTGACGGCGGCGATCACGCACGTGCTCTCGCTGAAGGGTCTTGCGGCGAAGATCGACTTCGAGAACATCGACAAGGCTCCGGAGGAGCGCGAGCGCGGGATCACGATCTCGACGGCGCACGTGGAGTACCAGTCGGACAAGCGTCACTACGCGCACGTCGACTGCCCGGGGCACGCGGACTACATCAAGAACATGATCACGGGCGCGGCGCAGATGGACGGCGCGATCCTGGTCGTGTCGGCGCCGGACGGTCCGATGCCGCAGACGCGCGAGCACATCCTGCTCGGTCGTCAGGTCGGTATCCCGGCGATCGTGGTCTTCCTGAACAAGGTGGACATGATCGACGCGGAGGACGAGGAGATGCTGGAGCTCGTCGAGGTCGAGGTCCGCGAGCTTCTGTCGAAGTACGAGTACCCGGGAGACGACACGCCGATCGTGCGTGGCTCGGCGCTGAAGGCGCTGAAGTGCAACTCGGCGGACTCGGACGACGCGAAGTGCATCTTCGAGCTGATGGAGGCCTGCGACTCGTTCATTCCGGAGCCGGAGCGGGATCTCGACAAGCCGTTCCTGATGCCGGTGGAGGACGTGTTCACGATCACGGGTCGTGGCACGGTGGTGACGGGCCGCATCGAGCGCGGGATCATCAAGGTCGGCGAGGAGGTCGAGATCGTCGGCATCCGGACGACGACGAAGACCACGGTGACCGGGGTCGAGATGTTCCGGAAGCTGCTGGACCAGGGTCAGGCGGGCGACAACGTCGGCCTCCTGCTCCGGGGTACGAAGCGTGACGACGTGGAGCGCGGTCAGGTTCTCTGCAAGCCTGGGAGCATCACGCCGCACACGGAGTTCATGGCGCAGGTGTACATCCTGAAGAAGGAGGAGGGTGGTCGTCACACTCCGTTCTTCAAGGGATACCGGCCGCAGTTCTACTTCCGGACGACGGACGTGACGGGTTCGGTGGAGCTGCCGGAGGGCACGGAGATGGTGATGCCGGGAGACAACCTTGAGCTCAAGGTGATCCTGCTGGCGCCGATCGCGTGCGAAGACGGGCTGAAGTTTGCGATCCGCGAGGGCGGCCGTACGGTCGGCGCGGGGATCGTCACCAAGATCATCAAGTAGGCGACAGAGGACACCGTGGAAGGTCTCAAGATTCGCATCAGGCTCAAAGCCTTCGATCACAAGCTCCTCGATCAGTCGGCCAACGAGATCGCGGAGACGGCTCGGCGCACGGGTGCCACCGTCGCCGGTCCGATCCCGCTGCCGACCAAGATCAACAAGTACACGGTGCTCCGTGGCCCCTTCATCGACAAGAAGTCGCGCGAGCAGTTCGAGATCCGCACCCACAAGCGGCTCCTCGACATCCTCGAGCCGAACAAGCAGACGCTCGACGCCCTGATGAAGCTCGACCTCTCGGCCGGCGTGGACGTCGAGATCAAGACCTGAGGGACACCAGACCATGGCAAAGCTCAACGTGATCGATCTCGAGGGGAAGAGCGTCGGCGAGCTCGATGTCGCCGACGAGGTCTTCGCCTCCGAGATCAAGGAGCACCTCCTCTGGGAGGTCGTCCGCTTCCAGCGGGCTGCTCGACGGCGGGGGACCGCCAGCGTCAAGGAGCGCGGCGAGATCGTCCGCTCGGGCGCCAAGATCTTCAAGCAGAAGGGGACGGGCAACGCCCGTCACGGCTCGCGTCGCGCGAACATCTTCCGCGGCGGCGGTCAGGTGCACGGCCCCCGGCCGCGCTCCTACGCCTTCCACGTCAACAAGAAGGTCCGCGCCGGCGCGCTCCGCTCGGCCCTGAGCCTCCGGGCCGCCGAGGGCAACCTCCTCGTCGTCCGCGACTTCGGGCTGCCGGAGATCAAGACCAAGGCGCTCACCCAGGTGCTCGGCAAGATCGACGCCCCCAAGGCGCTCCTGGTCGACGGCGACAACCGCAACCTCGCGCTCAGCGCTCGCAACCTGACCAGCGCGAGCTTCCTCGACGTCCGCGGCATGAACGTCTACGACATCCTCCGCTTCCCCAAGCTGGTGATGTCCGAGTCGTCCCTCCGCCAGGTTGAGGCCCGCCTGCTCGGCAGGGGAGAGGGTGACAAGGCATGATTCCGTACCAGGTGATCGTTCGGCCGGTCGTGACCGAGAAGTCGAACGAGCTGATGAGCTACGACAACCAGTACGTCTTCGAGGTCCACAAGCGGGCCAACAAGATCGAGATCCGCAAGGCCGTCGAGCTCCTCTTCGGCGTCAAGGTGGACAAGGTGCGGACGATGGTGGTCCGCGGCGACATCCGCCGGGTGGGCAAGTTCTACGGGCGCAAGCCGTCGTGGAAGAAGGCCGTCGTCACCCTCAACGCGGGCGACTCGATCGACCTCTACGGGGGCGAGCAGGAGTAAGCCATGGCAGTCAAGGTCTACAGGCCGACCTCTCCCGGTCGCCGGAACATGAGCTCGAACAAGCGGGAGGCGCTCACCGCCGACCGCCCGCACGGGCCGCTGGTCTCCAAGGTCCACAACGCCACCGGTCGCAACAACAACGGCCGGATCACCTCGCGCTTCCGCGGCGGCGGCCACAAGCGCCGCTACCGTCAGATCGACTTCAAGCGCGACAAGTACGGCGTCCCCGGGACCGTGGCGACGGTCGAGTACGATCCCAACCGGACCGCGTTCATCGCCCTGATCCACTACGCGGACGGCGACAAGCGCTACATCCTCGCGCCCCAGGGGCTCAAGGTCGGTGACTCGGTGATCTCGTCGGCGAGCGCCGACATCAAGCCGGGCAACAACCTCCCACTCAAGGCGATCCCGGTCGGCACGATCATCCACAACCTGGAGATCAAGATCGGCCGCGGCGGTCAGCTCGTCCGGACCGCCGGCACCGGCGCCCGCCTGATGGCCCGCGAGGGCAAGTGGACCCAGATCCGCCTCCCCTCGGGCGAGGTTCGTCGGGTCCACGTCGACTGCCGCGCGACCGTCGGCACGATCGGCAACTCCGACCACGCCCACGTCGAGCTCGGCAAGGCCGGTCGGACCCGCTGGCTCGGCCGTCGCCCGCACAACCGCGGCGTCGCCATGAACCCCGTCGACCACCCGCTGGGCGGCGGCGAGGGCCGGACCTCCGGCGGTCGCCATCCGGTGTCGCCGTGGGGTATGCCGACCAAGGGCTACCGCACCCGCACCAACAAGAAGTCCCAGGTGTTCATCGTCTCCCGTAGGAAGAAGTAGCGTATGCCTCGCTCCGTAAAGAAGGGCCCCTTCGCCGACGCTCACCTGATCGAGAAGATCGAGGGCGCGCTGCGGGACGGCGGACGTCGGGTCGTCAAGACCTGGTCGCGCCGCTCGACCATCCTGCCGACCTTCGTCGGCGCCAACGTGATGGTCCACAACGGCCACAAGTTCATCCCGCTCTTCATCACCGAGAATATGGTCGGCCATAAGTTCGGTGAGTTCGCCCCAACCCGCACCTTCCGCGGTCACAGCGGTGACCGGAAGGGCAAGAAGTAGAGAGGTCCGTCAATGGCAACCGCTCGACTCAGTCACGCCCGGATCACCCCGCGCAAGGCCCGGATCATCGCCAACATGATCCGGAACCAGCCGGTGACCACGGCGATCAACAGCCTTCGCTTCATGCACAAGGCGGGGGCGCGCTCCTTCTTCAAGCTCCTGGTCTCGGCCGTCGCCAACGCCGAGGATCAGGGGCGGGTCGACGTCGACAACCTCGTGGTCTCCCGCGTGATGGTCGACCAGGGGCCGACGCTCAAGCGCTGGCGGCCGCGGGCGATGGGCCGCGCCAACCGTATCGAAAAGAAGACCAGCCACATCTTCCTCGAGGTGGCGGAGGTTCGCAGCTAATGGGTCAGAAAACACATCCGATTGGTTTTCGCCTCGGGGTCACCAAGACCTGGAGCTCGAAGTGGTTCGAGCAGAACCGCTACAAGCAGTGGCTCCACGAGGACATCAAGCTCCGCCGCTTCCTCAAGCGTCGGCTGATGAGCGCCTCCATCGCTGAGATCACGATGGAGCGCGCGGCCAACAAGCTGAAGATCAACATCTTCTCGGCGCGCCCCGGTCAGATCATCGGCAAGCGCGGCGCCGGCGTCGAGGCCCTCAAGAAGGAGGTCCAGCGCCTGACCGAGTCCGAGGTCTTCCTGAACATCCAGGAGGTCCGCAAGGCCGAGGTCAACGCCCAGCTGGTTGCCGAGAACATCGCCCAGCAGCTCGAGCGCCGGATCGCCTTCCGCCGCGCCCTCAAGCGGGCGATGCAGACCGCGATGAAGTTCGGCGCCAAGGGGATCCGCGTCGCCGCCGGCGGCCGCCTCAGCGGCGGCGAGATGAGCCGCTCGGAGACCTACCGCGCCGGTCGCGTGCCGCTGCACACGCTCCGCGCCGACATCGACTACGGCTTCGCTGAGGCCTTCACCACCTCCGGCACGATCGGCGTCAAGTGCTGGATCTTCAAGGGCGAGGTCTACGGGCCGCGGGCTACGCAGCAGAGCGACCCCCGCTTCCCGCGCCCGCAGCGCGGCTAGACCGCCTAGGA
>JACKDU010000012.1 GCA_020633335.1 Myxococcales bacterium
CGACGGCAACGACGTCGACAACGACGAATGCACCAACTCCTGCGAGTTCGGCGCGAAGGCGACCTGCAAGGCCCACCTCGACGCCAACCCGCAGGCGACGAGCGGCCTCTACCTGATCGACCCCGACGGCCAGGGCGGCAACGCGCCCTTCCAGGCCTACTGCGACATGAAGACGGACGGCGGCGGCTGGACCCTGGTCTTGAACCGCCACGTCAATTCCGACAACGCCGGGCAGCCCGACTTCAACGTGGCCAACGGGACCTTCGACGACGCCCGCGCGACCAACTGGAACTTCGACATTGATCTCTTCTGGTCAGGGTCGACGCAATTCGTCTTCGCCGACAAGGAGAACAACGACTGCGCGAGCTGCGAGATCAGCGGCTACGACTCGGCGATCCGCGTCGACAAGCCGAACAACGTCTCCTACTCGCCGACCTGCGGCGGGACCTCGTCCGCCCTCAGCGTCAAGAAGCTCGTCGGCCCCAACGCGAACACGAACGGCGCGGCCTACCAGTGCGGCGCCTCCCTCGGCTGGGGCAATTGCGGCGGCAAGCCCTGCCACTACGGCGTTCACTTCAGCAACACCGCGAGCGACGGATCGTGGTCGCAGAATCAGTGGAATGAGCTGCACTTCCCCTCGGCCTATTCGAGCTACAAGCAGTACGGCAACTACCAGAGCGAGGGCTCCGCCTGGTGCCGGAGCTGCGGCGGCGGGCTCTCGGCGATCTATAATCAGTCGAGCACGTGCTGCAGCGCTGCGAATCAGTACAACGCGAAGTCGCGGTGGACGATCTGGGCTCGTTGAGCGGCTTGCGCCTCGCTCAACCCCGCGGGGGCGACCATTCGCCTGCGGAGCTCTCGCGCGGTATCAGGGGGGTGCATCATGCGGATATCGACGCGCCAGCGTGTGTGGTCGTGGGCGTCGGGTCGAAGGGTGATTCTCATCTGCGTCGGTCCTGCCGACCGACCGCAATCCCGGAGCCATGCGACCACAGATCCGCGCGCCCAGGCAAGCGCCTTTCCGAGCCGAAAAGGCCGCGGGACCTGCCCACGGGCCGCCCGCTGGCGCAGCGCCCTGGGGGAGGTGTGGAGGAGGCGGGCGAAGTGCTCGACGAGGACGACGGCTGGGAGCTCAGCCGCCTCGAGCACGTCCGCGCCGCTCTGCTCCATCACTTCTCAACCCGTCGCCCAGTCTCCACCGCGGGACTCTGAATGCGCCGAGCGAGGAGCGCGCCGCGGCCAGAGTCCCGCATCGTTGAGTCGAGAGGGCGTCCATCGGGCCGTCAGTGGGAGAGATCGCACGGGCTGCGCGAGATGCCCTAGGGTCGTTCCCCCAAGCTAGATCTCAGACGTTCGGAATCACACGCGACGATCGATGTGCAACAGCCCTGGCTCATGGCCGAAGATCGGGTCGCCATGTCTCTCCGCTCTGCCTCGTTGTCCGCGATGCGGCTCGTGCTCTGGATCAACCTCTTCGTGATACTCCCGGGGTGTCCTGGCGACGAGGGGACCTCGCCGACGACCGCCACAGCCGGCGAGGAGACGACCACGTCTGGCACGACCGGCTCCGCCGCCGCGGGCCCTGCGACGACATCGACGGGGTCGACGGGGGACGAGTCAGGTTCGACGACGGACTCGTCGTCGACGAGCGGAGCAAGCACGGGCGCCGAGGTGCCCGGCAGCTGTGGTGATGGGGTGGTCGACCCCGAAGAGGAGTGCGACGACGGGCGGTTGAACGCCGACGACGCGGCCTGCACGAGCGATTGCCTGAAGGCCCAGTGCGGCGATGGTCTCATCCATGAGGGGGTTGAGGAGTGCGACAACGGCTTCGAGAACAACCTCGAGAGCGCGGCTTGCACGGATGCCTGCAAGATCGCGGTCTGCGGCGATCTCAAGGTCCACGAGGGAGTTGAGGAGTGTGACACGGAGGAGAAGAGCGACGCCTACGGGGGGTGCACCGAGTCATGCATGTTCGGCCCTCACTGCGGCGACAAGATCGTCCAGGACGAGGAAGAGTGCGATGACGGGCTGGAACCTGACCCGGCGAAGTGCTCGGTCGACTGCACCGTGGACCGCGCGATCTTCGTCACTAGCGTCACCTACACCGGGGATCTCGGTGGATCAGACGGTGCTGACGCGAAGTGCAAGGTGCTCGCTGCCAACGCGCAGCTGCCCCGCTCCGAGACCTTCCGTGCGTGGCTGAGCGCAGGTGGTGAGTCACCCGCCGGGTGGGTCTCCGACCAGGATCTCACCAAGGCCTACCGGCTCCCTTCCGGCCTCAAGGTCGCTGACGACTGGACCCAGCTCACGTCGGGCCTCTTGGGGGCGAAGATCGACCAGACCGAGACGGGCAAGACGCTCGGGATGTCAGGGTTCGTGTGGACCGGCACGAAGCCCAACGGGACGGCAGGCCCGATCAGCTGTGATGGTTGGCAGAACGGGACGTTCGTGGCCTCTGGAGGGATCGGTCTCACGGGCGAAACCTCAGGGGCGTGGACAGACTTCGGGGAGCTCAAGTGCCATCAGATCGCCAGGATCTACTGCGTCGAGGTCTGGAAGGCCCCCTAGAGAGCGGAGACAACGCTCTTGCGCGCCAGGGGGGCCGGGGATAGTGTGAAGCGATGTTGCGGCGCATCGCGCTGAGCACGATCCTCGCGGGGCTCCTTGGCGGATGCACCGAGCCGAACCCGTTCCTCCCGCTCTGCGGCAACGGCCACGTGGAAGCCGGGGAAGAGTGCGACAACGGAGCGGGCAACGGCGAGACCGACTGCTCAGACCTGTGCACGTTCCGTGGCTGCGGCGACGGGGTCCTCCAGCCCGAGGAGGAGTGTGACCTTGGCGCCCAGAATGTGGACGACGGCGCGTGCACCTCGACCTGCCGCCTCGCCAGCTGCGGCGACGGCCTCGTCCACGCGGGCGTCGAGGGCTGCGACGAAGGCGCGGCGAACAAGGACGCCGGCGACGGCGACGGGGGCTGCTCCAAGGTCTGTCAGCCGCTCTCGACCTGCGGAGACGGCCTCGTAGAGGACGGCGAGACCTGTGATGACGGGAACCGCGAGGACGGAGACGGCTGCCCCTCGACCTGCCTCTACCCCTTCTGCGGCAACGGCGTGGTCGAGGACGGTGAGACCTGTGACGACGGGAACAAGGCGGACGACGATCCCTGCCCGTCGACCTGCAAGCCGGCGGTGTGCGGCGACGCCTTCGTCCATCAGGGCGTCGAGGAGTGCGACGACGGCAACGACGCGAACGACGACGCTTGCCTGACCGCTTGCCTGAAGGCTCGCTGCGGCGACGGTGTCGTGCAGACCGGTGTCGAGGAGTGCGACGACGGGAACGACGACCCCGAGGACGGATGCAACAACGAGTGTGTGCGCGATCGCCTCGTCTTCGTCACCGACGAGCCGATGACGCCCAACAAGTTCGGCTCGCTCTTTGCTGCCGACAGCGTCTGTCGTTTGACCGCGAAGAACTTCGGCCACCCGAACTTCGAGTCGTTCAGGGCCTGGCTCAGCGACGACGAGGAGTCGCCAGCGACGCGCTTCGTCCACGCCCAGGGACGCTACGTCCTTGTGACCGGTGAGGTCGTCGCCGAGAGCTGGGATGATCTCACTGATGGCGAGCTCGCGCACGGGATCGATCGCACGATCGCGGGAGCCCTGCACTTCGAGAAGGCCGTCTGGACAGGCACGCAGGCGAGCGGTGAGGCGACCGTCGACAGCGTTGACTGCGAGAGCTGGACGTCGATAGCACCCCAGGACCTCGGTCGGCAGGGCGTGAGCGGCTACACCGACGCGATTTGGACGGACTTTGACTCCGTCTTCTGCGCGGTCGAGGCGTTCCTCTATTGCTTCGAACAGTGACCAGCGGACGCGGCCTTAAATCCCGGATACCATCTCACGGTGCCCGATCGCGTCCTCGGCATTGGTGGCCTCGACCACAACGCGTCCATCGCCCTCGTCGAGGGTCGACGCCTCGTCGGGGTCCTTGAGGTCGAGCGCCCGACCCGTCGCAAGAATACTGGTCTCGTCTCATCTGAGGATCTCGAGCTCACGCTTGCGCGGTTGGGGGTCTCCCAGGTGGAGCACTTGGCCCTCACCGATCACACGTTCCTGCCACAGCGACCCTGGCTTGGCCCTTGGCTCGATCGCCGCTTTCCTGGCGCGTCGCGCTCGCTGCATGAGCATCACGCTTGTCGCCTCGCGGCGGCGTATTACACGTCGGGCTGGTCCCGGTCGGCGGTGCTCTCCCTTGATGGCAAGGGTGATGGACTGAGCGCTGCGGCTGCCATCGGCGACCGCGAGGAGGGCATGGAGATCCTGCTGCGAGTCCCTTCTGCGCACTCCGTGGGGCGTCTCTGGTGGGCCGCCAGCGTCTGCTGCCGCCTCGGAGATCACCACGCCGCTGGGAAGACGATGGCGTGGGCTGCCCACGGGACTCCCTCGCTCCTGCCGGCGCTCCGCGCGTCTCTGAAGCTCCAGGACAACGGGGGCTTCCAACTCCGGGATCAGGGCCATCCCGAGCGGTTTCGCAACGTCGCGGCGCTCGCGGCCTGGCTCGCTCATCTTGACGACACTCCCCAGCCCGAGCGCGGCCCACGTCACCGCGACGTCGCCGCCTCGGTGCAGGCGCTTACCGAAGAGATCGTCGTGCACATGGCGCGGAGGCTGGTCCAGAGGACAGGTGCACGAGCGCTCGCGTATGCTGGTGGTGTCGCTCTCAACGGCCTCGCCAACCACCGCCTCCTCGCGGAGGGCATCATCGACGACCTGCACGTCCCTCCGCTACCGGATGATCGCGGGCTCGCCCTCGGCGCTGTGGCCCTGGCGACCGCCGCCCGGGGCGGCGCGCTTCATCTCGACCCTGGGGGCCTCTCGCCCTTCCTCGGCCCCGAGCCCTCGCGACATCTCCCCGCGCTGCCGGCTGGATACGTGACGGCACGGAGCGAGGAGCTCCTCGAAGATGTCGCCGCGTGCCTCGCCCGGGGCGAGCTCGTGGCTTGGTTCGAGGGGCGCGATGAGGCCGGTCCGCGGGCGCTCGGGCATCGCAGCATCCTCGCGTCTCCGGTGCACGTCAGCACCCGCGAGCACCTCAACGCCGTCGTCAAGGAGCGCGAGCCGTTTCGCCCCTTCGGGTGCTCTCTCCCGCTCGACGCGACCTCGGAGTGGCTCGACATGCGCGGCCCCTCGCCCTTCATGCTCCGAATCGTCTCCGTCCTCCCTCACCGCCGCGCCGAGATCCCCGCCGTCGTCCACACCGACGGCACAACGCGGCCACACACCGTCACCGACGAGAGCCATCCACGCCTCCACGCTCTCCTCGGCCACCTCGCCCGCCGCGGTCATCCCCCGGTGCTCCTCAACACCTCGCTGAACCGACGCGGCGAGCCGATCGCCCACACCGCAGCCGACGCGGTGGCCATCGCCGTCGAGCGGGGGCTCGACGCGGTTGTGATCGGCGATCACCTGGTGGTGCGGTCCTCGTCCGGAAGCAGGCCGACGAGCTCTGGTCGGTAGGCGAGCGAGAGCCTTGTGATGGGACGTCGATCGACGAGCCAGCGCTCGTAACGTCCGTACCACTCTTCGGCGTATTCGTAGTCATCGTATTGAATTCGATCGGAGCCGACGAGCGGTCGCTGGCGGAGCTGCTCCCGCCAGCGCTCCCGCGGCGGCAGGAGCAAGAGGACCGCCTCGTCCCCGGGATCGCCGGCGAAGAGCGCCTCCTCGGGAGCCAACCCGGCGATCACCAGCAGCGGCGGCAAGTCGCGGTTCCCAGGGTGCAGCTCGAGCGCGCGGATCATCGCGACCAACGCGCCATTGGCCGTCAAGACCCCACGCGAGATCCGCGCGGGCTCCACGAGGGGCGCGAGCATGTCCGTGAGCTCGACGACGCGGATGCCGGCGCGTCGTTGCTCGGCACCGAAGGTCGTCTTGCCGGCGCCGGGTGGACCGACGAGCCAGGTGATGCGCTTCAAGCGGAGCCTGCCTCCGCGAGGAGCGGCGCCCAGCCGCGGGCGCCGACCGGTTCGCCGTCGCCAAGGTGGTGCAGGTAGGGGTGTCGGGGCGCGGCGGCGTGGGACCAGCGGACGTCGGCGGCCAGCCAGGAGCTCGCCCAGATGCGCCGCGGGGCCGCGCTCTGGTTGCGCCCCGAGCTGTGCCAGGAGAGCGGCGAGAACGCGATCGCGTCGCCCGGCTCGAGCTCCGGGCTCACCCACCGCTCTGGCGCGATGACCGTCGAGCGTTCGAAGCCAGGCTGCGCCGCGCCCGTGTGCAGATCGATCGGCGGTCCCGCGACCGCATCGAGATCGACGCCGAGGCGTAGCCCACCACGCGATTCATCCACGGGATCGAGCGCGACCCACACGATCACTCCATGCGGACGATCGACCGGCCAGAACGGAAAGTCCTGATGCCACGGGAAGGGCCGGTGCTGCTCGCGCTTGTCCATCAGCACGTCCTGGAAGAGCGCCGCCCCGTCGCCGAGGAGCTCGTGGACCAGGGGTCGAAGCGACAGAGCGGCCTTGCGCGTCGACGCCGCGTCGACGCGGCGGTGGGGGTTGATCCACTGGTCCATGAGCGCCGTCATGCCTCCCTCCGCGCGTCTCTCTGGGGCGCGGTGTGTGTAGAGGATCTCCCGCGATGGCGCCGCCGTCCGGCGCAGCGTGTCGACCGCCTCCCGGAGTGGCTCCAGGTACTCCAGGGGGAGCGCTCTGGCGACCGAGGAGAAGCCTCGTGCTAGCAAGGGAGCTCGGGGAGTGACGACCGACACGACGTTGCGCCGATAATGGATCGGTACGAAGGTACATGTAAATAGTGGGCGCTCAGGCCGCGACATCGCGCTACGGAGAGCGAAACCACCGAGGTAGCGCCCCGGACTCCGCGACCCCCTCTTGTCCGGCGAGGAGGGCCGCGCGGTATCCGGTCGCCCGGAGGGCGGCGGCGACCCGGGGATCCCAGGCGCCGTCGGGGTACGCCACGAATTCAATCTTCGCTTCGGTCGCGGCGCGCAGCGCCTCGCGGCCGCCGTCGAGCTCGCGCTCCAGCTCGTCATCGTCCAGCAAGGGCCAGGGCCGATGGGTGATCCCGTGGGCGCCGAGCGTGTGCTCGCTGGCCAGGGCCCGCCACTCGTCCTCACGGAGGTAGATCTTCGCTGGAAGATCCTCCGGGAGCTCGACGCCGACCGCCCTCGCCACCGCGTCGACTAGCCTCGTCTGCATCCGCGCGTCACCGACGATCAAGGCGCGCTTGAGCGGCGACCCCGTCACCAGCCAGCGCTTGCCCTCCTCCGATCGCAGGTCGCCGGCATGGGTCTCTCCGTCGCCCAGGTCGACGGTCCACACGGGCTCTCGCGCGTGATCGAGGAGCCAGTAGTAGGCGTCGATCGCGTGCGGTCGAGCGGCCGTCCGGCGCATGCAGGTCGTAATGAAGAACGTCGCGGTCGCCCCCGCCTTGCGCAGGCTCGGCGCGACGAGTTCAGCCCACTCCGTGTAGCCATCGTCAAAGGTGAGGACGTGCCCGGCCGGCGGCGCCCGTCCGGCCTCCAGGGCCTCGACCACGGCCTCAAGCGGCAGGATGGGGCGGAGGCGGCGGAGATCGTCTGACCACATCTGGGGCGTGATCGCGGTCCCTCGCAGGTGGTAGCAGCTCGGGTGTCCGAAGGCTGTCGGCAGGCGGGGTAGGATCCGGTGATACATCCAGATCCGCGTGTGCTCCCAGACCATCGCCTCCGTGCTCCGCTCTAGAATTCGCGCGGTGGTCCCCGCCGATGCGCGGCAGCGACGACCGCGGTGATGGCTGAGAGCGCGTCCTCGGTGCCCTGCGCGCGATGGATCGGCTCGCGCTGGCGATCGTCGAGGACCTCGCCGCCGAGCCGGCTCGACCAGCCCTCGCCGACGTCGAGCGCGATCACGGGCTTGCCGTGGGCCCACGCGAGGGCGATCTCGGAGAGCGTGCCGGCCCCACCACCGACCGCCACCACGGCGTCGGCCGACGCCACCACGAGGACGTTCCGCGCGTGTCCCAGTCCGGTCGGGATGACGACGTCGACCCACTCGTTCGCGGCGGCGGCGTCGAGTTGGGGGATGATCCCGATCACCGCGCCATCGAACCATCCCCGCGCCGAACGTCCGCCCCTCGACGCCGCCGCCATCACCCCCGAGAGCCCGCCGGTGACGATGCGGTAGCCTGCGTCGACGCAGGCTCGCCCGAGCGCTTCGGCGGCTGCGAGGACGTGCTCCGGGGCGTGGGCGCCGCCCACGATCCCGATGATCGGTCTCATTGTCCGTCCCATGGCAGGATGCTGTAGATCTTTGAGTGGCGCGCGCGATCGCTGAGATCGACCCTCCCCCGGAGGGTAGCGCACTCTCGGTCGATCCAGAGGACCGAGGTCTCCGAGCCCTCGGGCGGGCGATCAGACCACCGGTGTGCCGGCAGCCGACCGCGACGGACCTCGGTGAGGCCGATGACGGCGCTCTCGTCGTCCATCCAGAGGCCGCGGCACCATCCCCAGCGATCGGCGAGCGCAAAGACGTCGAGCGCGCGCTCGGCCGGTGTCGGTCCGCGAAGCCCTGGCAGCCGCCAGAGCCCGCCGTCGATCGAGGTGAACCAAAAGCCATCATCGCGCGCGAGGCCGTCGTGTGGGAAGAGCCCGCGGGTCCGTGAGATCACAGAGAGAGCGCTGACGTCGCGGATCGATCCGTCATTGAGGCACGTGACGAGCACTGCACCGTGGGCGACACAGACGTGATTTGGGTGCAGCCGATCCGGGAGCTTCGAGCGCCAGTAGGGCGTGGAGCCGCGCTCGGAGTCGGGGGTGTGATACCCGTCGTCCTCGAAGTCACCGGTCCAGCCCGGCGGCGGCGCGCCGTTCCAGGTCGAGGCCGCGACGTCGACGTCGCGCCCCGGAGCCGACCCGCTCATTCGCCGCGCGAGCAACCACCCCGGCGCGAGGTGATGGGCGCCGAGGAAGCGCCCGTCGCGGGCGAAGACGTCGATGGCGTCAGAGCCCGTGTTGGCCACGTAGAGCCGCTCGTCGACGGCCGCGACGTGGTGGAGATCATTGAAAGAGGGGAGGTGGAGCACGCCGTCGACGCGCCACGCCCGGGGATCGATCCGGTAGACCGCCGCGTGGCCAACGACGTAGAGCGCGCCGTCGGGGCCCCAACTCCCGCCGGTGAAGCCCCGCGTCGGCACGCGTAGCGCCGGTGGTGGTTCGTATCGCAGGAGGAGGTCGGCCCGGCCGCTGGCGAGATCAACGCCCCAGAGCGCGCCGTCTCCCCCGGCGTCGTAGTAGCCCATCGTGACGAGGACCTTCATCGCCAGAGCGCCCTCCAGCGTGCTCTCGCGTCCGGGATGCCGGCGGCGAAGGCTTCGAGCTCTGCCGCCACCCAGGTGCCCTCGTCGTCTCCTTCGGGTCCATCGAGCGCGTCGACGATGCGCGCGACCGAATCGCACGCCGCGTGGAGCTCCCCGACTATCGTGTCGTCGTCGCGCCACCATGCCGCTGGAGCGTCCGCCCAGGCGCGAAGCTCTGGAAGGGATCGGCGGACGACGTCGATCGAGGCGCGCAGGCGCCGGTTCCGCTCGCGCAGCAGGGGCTCGGCCTTCGGCTCATCGCCGCGTCGACGGGCTGCGACGAGCCGCGCGAGCGTCGTCCCCCGCGCCTGGGCGGCGACGAAGCGGCGCATCGCCGCCGCGGAGGCCGTGGCGTCGGCCAGCGGCGCGCTGTGATCTCCCGGTCGCCGGACGTGATGGAGCGACAATGGCGCGCGGACCACGAGCGACGCGAGCTGCTCGGCCATGAGCTCGGCCCACACGGTGTCCCCGCGCCGCGTCACGATCCCGTCCGAGCAGCGGAGGGCCAGCGGAGGCGCGGCGAAGAGGGCGTCGGCGTCGAGGAAGAGCGCGTTTCCTCCTCGCGCCGTCGTCATCGCAACGCTGACGCCGGGGTCGTGGACGAGGAGGCGGGTCGCCGGCATCCCCCACGCCAGCCCCGCGATCGCCTTGAGGTGCGCCAGCAGGGCCTCGCGGACGCTCTGCGACCCTCCATCGATCGCCTCCCAGTCGAAGGGCGCGAGCTCGTGGGCGGCGCCCGCATCACTATGATCATAGTAGTAGTCAGGGTTGCGACGGTCTCGGCTCCCTGGAAGATGGGCGTCGTCCGGCGACGCGACGGCCGCACGCGCGAGGTGGGCCGCGAGATCACGGACCTGCGCGGCGAGGAGGGTGAAGCCCGGCACCGGTGGGCACCCCGTCGTCCCGCCCACCAGCACCGAGGCCTCGGGGTGAGCGGCGCGCAGTGACGCCGCTGTGATCAGCACGTCGTCTGCCGAGTGCATCTCAAGCCCGCGTTCGCTCGCGTCGAGGCGGACAAACTCGAGGTCGTCGTCGAGCATCCAGACCGCGACCGACGGACCCCGAGGCAGCGGTCCGAGTCCGGTCTCCGAGGTCAGGTGCTCCCAGATCGCCGCGACCTGGAGCGCCCGGCAGGTGGCGATCCCGACCGGATTGCCTCCTGGAGGGTCCGCCACCAACCCCTCGCTGTGGAGTCGCTGGTGCCAGCGAGCCGCCACGATCGACGGTACGGCGACGGTGGGCATGCCAGCGGCGCGCAAGGACGCGATCTCGTCGTCGACGAGCCCGGCTCTCGGGCCGTTGTCGAGGGCGAGGATCCCGATCGCGCCCTCGGGCATCCCGGCTCGCGCCCGCGCCCGCACCAACCCCGCGCCGATCCGGGCGAGCGCGCCAGGTCGATCGGTGACGCCGACGCTCACGAGGACCCGCAGCGGCGCGTCGACGAGCTCGACCGACGAGGCCCATCGCCCGGGCTCCCGGCGCCGCAGCGCCTCCAGGGCCTCCCTCCACGGGAGCTCGGCGAGGCCGAAGCATTTTTCGAGCACCCGGGCGATCGCCGTGTCATCGGCGACCGGGCGTCGCGTGGCCATTCGACCGCTGCGATGGAAGCGCTCGAGGTGGCGATCGCGGAGCGTCACGAGCACGTCCTCGGTCATCCTCACCGCCCGAAGCCCGCTCAAGAAGGGGCCATAGCTGACTTCGGTGTGATGGGCGCGTATCGTCGGCGCGAATGAGGCGTAGTCGACCGGGCGCGGATCGAGGACGTACACGGTCTTCCAGGCGCCGTTCGGGAGGTGCCGGCGGAGCGCGTGGGTCGACGGCCCGTGGTCTTCGAGAGTCGGCCCAAAGACGAAGGGCCAGCCGTAGGCGGTCTGGGAGTCGGCGCGACCGTCGAGGCGGAAGGGGCGGAGATAGGGGTGACCGTTCCCGACGTCGCAGACGAAGAGACCCTCTGGCACTCGAACGACGCCGACCAGGTGATCTCCCGGGGCCCCCACCGAGCCGGCCGCGAGCCAGGCGTCGAAGCCGAGCGAGCGGAGCAGGGCGACAAAGGGGGGGGTCAAGAGGTGGCAGGTCCCGCCCCATCCTCGCAGCGCGGCCTCGACGGCGGCCTCGACCGGCGGCAACCCGGGATCGGCGCCGTCGCCCGCCAGGAGGAGGAGGTTGTGGAAGGGCAGCGCCCGCAGATGCGCGGCCTGGAGTGCGCTGAGCCCGTCGAGATCGAGCCGCGGGTTCGCCACGCCGAGCCGACGAAGGTAAGCCCGGCAGGTCGTCGGCGAGAGCGACGGGAGATCCGTGGTCATGCTTGACCGGCGGCCTGATGGACCCAGCGAAAGATCATCCGGAGCTCGTCGCGGTGGAGCGCCGCTGTCCAGGCCGGAATTGACTCGTCGACGGTGTGGATTCGCGCCCGCGAGTCATTCACGCCGAGGGCGATGTAGCGGGCCCCAGGCGGCAGGCTCCGATTGAAGGGACAGCCGCCCTCGACCACGTCTTTGTTCAGCCCGCGCTGCTCCTCTCGGGTAGCGAGCCCGTGCCGTCCCATGAGGAGTCGGAGGCCGAGGAGGAGGCGATTGAGCGGCTCGTCGGGCGCCTCGCTCGAGTCCGGTGTCGCGCCGATCGTCCGGGCGAGGAGTCGCAAGGTCCCGTCCGCGTGATCGTGATAGCCGGTCTCCTCGAGCCAGAGCGTCGGCCGCATCTCCTTGAGCAGCTCTGGGAATATGCGATGTGCGAAGGGGGAGCCCCGCTCTTCCTCGCCCTGGATGATCCAGCGGAGCGCCGGCGCCTCGTCATGCGCGTCGATCGCCCAGAGTCGCGTCGCCAGGGGGCCGAGGTTGTCCGCGACGCCGCGGCCCCAGAGACGGCCCTCGGCCTCCGTCAGCGTGCGCGGCGGGTGTCGCCACGCCTCTGGTCGATCGATCGGCGACACGTCATAGTGCCCGTAGAGGACCACCTCGCCGGCGAGTCCGCGAGGAGCTCGCGAGGCGACGACGATCGGCGCGAAACCCGCGGCCTCGATGAGCTCGACCGCGAAGCCGCGGGTCTCCAGCAGCTCCGCCAACCAGCGCGCGCAGGCGTCGTGGTCTCCTCCCTCGGGGCGGGTGTCAAAGGCCATCAGCCGCTCGAGGATGCGCACCACCGCTCGCTCGGCGCTGGATCCTCGCAGAGCGTCAGGCGACCATTCCATCAGTCCTGGTCCGTAGAATGCATCGAGCGCCGCCTCGAGCGGACGAACGAGCGCGTCCCAGAGGCGCTTGTTGCTGGCCCCATAGACGTCGCGCCCGGCATGGGCCCGCAGCGCGCGTCCCGAGAGGATCGCGTCGGCGAAGGAGTGCTCGAGGGGCTCCCTCGCGGGAGGGGGCGGCGCTCCGACCCGCTCGAAGGCCGCCTCCAAGCGCGCGTACCGCTCGGGTGTCGTGAAGAGCGGAGCAAGCGCGTCGAGTCCGAGCGTTCGTGCGCGCGCAGCCTCCCGGGAGCCCTCTGGCAGGGCCATCCACCACGGGCGGTCCGCCTCGGTCCTTTCCGGTGAGGCTGCCTGCACGATCGCCAGGCAGCGATGGAGGCCGTCGCGGAGGTCCTGACTCGACGAGAACATGCTGATTCGACTCATGCGACGCCTCCGACGATCGGGAACTTGTCATCGTTGAAGAGCTCGCCGGGCTCCGCGGTCACCCGGGCGTTCATCGGATGCCAGCCCGAATGACCCGGTGCATAGGCGACATGCGCGTCCATGTAGATCGAGATGTAGGCGCGACGAGGCCCGGCGGAGGTGTTCGCCGGGGTCGTATGCCATGAGAGGCAATTGTGAAAGATCCCCCAGCCAGCGGGCACGGGCACCGGGCGGATCCTCTCAAGCCGCGCGCCCCACTCCTTTCGATCGTTCAGGAAGTCAACGGCGGGGCACTCGCCCTCGCGATGCGCGCCCGGCATGAAGTGCATGCACCCAGACTCGGGGGTCGCGTCGTCGAGCGCGAGCCAGAGGGAGAGCGCCCGGGGGGCCTTCAGCGGCCAGTAGGGATAGTCCTGGTGCCACGGTACGGCCCCTGAGAGTCCGGGTGGCTTTGAGATCACGTGGTCATGGAAGACGCGCACACGCTCGCAGCCGATCAACTCCGCGGCCATCGCCGTGCACTCGGGATGGCGTAGTTGCTCGGCGAAGGCCGGATCCGACTCCCAGAGGTTGGTCCACTGGGAGACGACCCGGCAATAGGCCTCAGGGGTCACCCCCAGCTCGCCGGCCCAGCGCTCCCAGAGGGAATCGAGCGCCCGGCGGAGGCGATCCACACGCTCGGGCGAGAGGAGCGGTCCGACGACGAGGTAGCCCTGCTCCCAGTAGAAGTCGAGCTGAGCGGTCGAGAGCGGCGGCATTCGAGGGCGGACGATATCCGAAACCCCAAGCGGCCGAAAGCCCCGGATTGGGGCGGAATCGGCGGGTCAAGCGAGATGTCCAGATACCTTGACCCAAGGGACGTCCTTGGGCAGCCTTGGCGTCGACCGGGAGCGCGCCGCAATGCTTCAGCCATTCCAGCCCCCCGCGGCTCCCATCGGCCGCGTCGTTGTCACCGGCGCCCGCGGATTCGTCGGCTCCGAGGTGATACGGCAGCTCGCAGGCGCTGGTCGCCAGGCGATCCCCTTCGATCTCCGCGATGGCCTCGACATCTGCTCCGAGGCCGATCTTCTGGAGGTGATCCGGGAGGGCGACGACGTGGTCCATCTCGCCGCCTATGCCGACCTCTATAGGGCGCGTGAGCGGCCCGTCGAGGCCACCCGCGTCAACGTGGTCGGCACCTCGTGCGTCGCCGAGGTCACGCGTCGCCGAGGCGGGCGCCTCATCCTCGGTTCGACCCTCTGCGTCTATGGCAACCAGCCAACCTATCCGACGAGGGAGGACGCGGCGCCGAATCCCAGCGAGATCTACGCTCAGACCAAGCTCGCTGCCGAGCAAGTCGTCCGAGGCATGGTTGACAGCCTCGGCCTTCGGGCGGTGATCGTCCGCTTTCCCGGTGTCTACGGTCCGGGCATGCGGGGGGCCCTCGCGGTCGCTTGCTTCATGCGGGCAGCCCGCGAGGGGGGTGTGCTCGAGATCCACGGCGACGGCCTCCAGACCCGGACCCCGATGCACGTCAGCGACGTCGCCAGGGGTCTCCTCGCGTTGCTTCAGCGGCCCGAGATCGACGGCGTCATCAACCTCGCTGCACCTGAGGAGATCAGTGCCCTGGAGCTTGCCCGACGGATCATCTCCCTCGCTGGCGCCGGTACGATCCGCCATGGGCCGCAGCGCACCCCCCAGACGCTGCGCGAGCTCGCTGACGGATCACGCGCCGCTGCCGTTGGCTGGACTCCGTCGATCGGACTCTCCGAGGGGCTGGCGTCGACGTGGAAGTGGTTCCTGGAGCACTCGGCATGACCCGAGAGAGGTGGCCCTCGCTAGCTCTCAGCGACCTCTTGTTCGAGTGATGAGCCGGCCCACCGGCCCGGAATCCTCCAGCGACGGACCCCCTTCCGCCGAGCGACACCGCACGCTACGGTCGCGCCCTCCGATGCCCAGGCTCCCCCACGAGGCGCTGGTCCAGCTCGTCCGCAACGCGCCGACGCTGGTCACCAACCTAATCTGGCCAGAGAGACAGATCGAGGCGAGCGCCGTTCACATCTCGCAGGCCGAGGTCGTCGATCTCCACCTCGCCGAGTACCGCGCCGACGGCCTCATCCTGATTGGGGAGGATCCGCGGCGGCCGAGCGCTGCGCTGGTCACTGAGGTTCAGACGACGATCGACGCCAAGAAGCGGGTGTCGTGGCTCATCTACGTCGTCGGGCCCCACCTCCGCTACGGATGCCCCGTCGACCTCGTGGTCATCGCCCTCGACCCCGAGGTCGCCACCTGGGCTGGGCGACCGATCCGGCTGGGGACGCTCGCCGGGGGCCTTACGCTGACGCCGCAGGTGATCGGCCCGGAGAGGATCCCGGCGGTCACCGACATCGAGGTCGCCCGGCGCTCGCCGGAGCTCGCGGTCCTCTCGGTCGCCGCCCACGCTGACGAGCCCGGCGCCGAGCACGTCGCGCTGGCGGCGCTGGCGGCCACGCATGACCTCGACAACGACCGAGGCACCCTCTATCCTGACTTCGTCCTCGCGCTCCTCGGCGAGGTCGCCCGCAAGGCCCTGGAGAAGCTCATGCAGTCCGGACGATACGAGTACCAGAGCGACTTCGCCCGCAAGTACTTCGCGGCCGGCAAGGTCGAGGGCGAGGCCAAGCTGCTGATCCGGCTCCTCGAGCTCAAGGGCTTCGAGCTCAGCGACGCTGACCGCGAGCGGATCCTCGGCACTCGGGAGTGCGCGCAGCTCGAGGCCTGGGCCGAGCGCGTCCTCGTGGCGAAGACGCTCGACGAAGTCTTCGGGGAGTAGGGAGCCGGCGGGCGCCGGGGTCAGGGCGAGGGTCTCCGCGACGCGGTCGTCGTCAGGGAAGAGGCCGCCATTCGCGTGGTGCTGATCTCCTGGGGCTCCTGGCGCCGTGCCGTGTCGTGGCGGCGATCTTCGGGTGTTTTCGGGGCTGCCGCAGGCGGGTGAGTGCTGGTCTCTTCGTGAGGGGTGAGGTCCGGTGCTGCTCGTCAATGCGGCAGCCGACGAGAACTCTACCTTATGAATACGTAACCTCGCGCTCCCAGCGAATTCCCTTGCAAGGGACCATACCTTGCCTTTAGTTCATAACGCGGAGAGCAACCTGTCGGACCGATGACGACCTCGCCCTCGACACCGTCCCTGCCGGCACCGGGTGTCGCGCCCTGGACGCTCTTCTCGCGTGTCGTGAGCGGCAGTGAGGTCGAGCAGCCGGCCGCGGGGGAGTGGGAGAACGAAGCGGCCCCTCCGGATCTCTCGGGCACGGTCCTCCGCGCTTGCTACGAGCTGGTCCGGCGGCTCGGGTGCGGCGGGATGGGGGAGGTCTACGAGGCGCGCTTCCTGGCGAGCGGGCAGGCGGTCGCGGTCAAGATCCTCTTCGGACGCTACGCCGCGCAGGAGGAGTTCCTCGTCCGCTTTCGCCGAGAGCTCCAGGTCCTCGAGGCGATCCGCCACCCAAACGTCGTCCGTGTCCGCGACTTCGATCGGACGAGCGATGGCCGACCCTTCATGGTGATGGAGCTGATCGAGGGCGTCGATCTCGCCCGGCACGTCGCCCAGCGCGGGCGCTTGCCGATCGCCGAGGTGATCGAGATCGGCCGCCAGCTCTGCGACGCGCTCGCTTGCCTGCACGCGCGCGGCGTGATCCACCGCGACATCACTCCGCGCAACGTCCTCGTCGAGGGGGAGGGGAGGGACGTGAAGGTGAAGCTGATCGATCTCGGCGTCTGCAAGGCGACCGCGGAGTGGTACGCCGAGGCGCGGCCGTACATGACCCCGCCGGGCCGGCGGCTGCGGACGCGCGCTGGGATGATCCTAGGGACCCCCGGCTACACCGCGCCTGAGGCGATCGATCACCCTCCGGCGCCGCAGCACGATGTCTACAGCCTCGGCGTCGTCCTCTTTGAGGCGGCGACAGGGCGGCGGCTGCCGCGGGTCTGGGCCTATGCGATCCCGGAGAGGGTCGACGCGTCGACGCTCGGGCTCGATCGCCATGTGTGGAGAACCTTGCTCAAGGCGATCGAGCCGTGCCCGGAGGCGCGGTATGCGAGCGCGACCGCGATGGCGGAGGCGCTTGAGGATCTACAGCTCGTGGTCGGGGACTCGACGGAGAACGCCGCGGCCGAGGGTGACTCGAGGAGGGGAAGTGGGGTGCCGAGGTCGAAGGTGACCGCTCGCGCCGCTGCACGTCCGCAGGATCGGTGGGTGAAGCTGGTCGTGGCCCTCCTCGTGATCCATGCGATCGCGGATCTCACGCACCGGCTGCGAGTCCGCGACGATGCCGTGATGTCGAACATGACCGCAGGAGCGAACCCGGCCGTGTCGAGTTCGACCCATGGACTCTCGGAGATCGAGGGAGCGGCTGCGGAATGCGGTGCGAGTTCGTCCTGCGCGTCGGACACTTGATGTCTGGACGCGAAGCTGGATCGCGGAGTCGGTGTGCCTTGAAGCTACCGCCGCTGGACCCGGTAGCAGCCTCGCAGTCGAGGAGGGGGCTCGCGCAGACCTCCCTGCGGTGGTCGCAGGTGCTACCGCGATGGGCCCTTCTTCCGCCACTTCGCGGCGAAGCTCTCTCTCGCTGGCGGATCATCGATGGGGTTGATAGGAGCCGGGGCCGCTGGGTCGTGCGCGTTGTCCCTCGATGCATTGCCCGCTCTCTGGGGGGAGGAGAGGATCGTGGTCTGTGCGGAGCCCAGGCTTGATGGGGTCAACGGTCTGTTGAGCCGCCTTTCCGGCGAGGGCGAGGGCGAGGGCGAGGGCGAGGGCGAGGGCGAGGGCGAGGGCGAGGGCGAGGGCGAGGGCGAGGGCGAGGGCGAGGGCGAGGGCGAGGGCGAGGGCGAGGGCGAGGGCGAGGGCGAGGGCGAGGGCGAGGGCGAGGGCGAGGGCGAGGGCGAGGGCGAGGGTGAGGGCGCGGGGGCGGGCGAGGGCGAGGTCTCGCCAGTGACACTCGGGCCGTCGGGAGCGAGCTCCGCTCCGCTCACTTCCTCGCCGCAGACCGCCTCCAGATACGTCTTGATCACCTCGGCCAGTCCTTCTGAAGCCTTGATCCGTTCATCCATCATCGCGAGGATCCTGGCGGCGACCCGCATGAACTTCTCCTTCTCTGCGCGCGCGTGAGCTTCGAGCTCGGCCTTTCGCTGCTCGTGCAGCTCTCGCTCCGTGGCCGCAGCGTTCGAGAGATCTGTCTTCAGCGCCTGGGCGTGCGCGTCGAGCTCGGCCTTTCGTCGCTCGATGAGCTCGCGCGCCTCGGTCGAGGCGCGCGAGGCGTCCGCGTTGACCGCGTCGAGCTCGGCTTTGCGTCGCTCGAGGTGCTCGCGCCCTTCGGTCACGGCGCGCGAGGTGTCCGCCTTCAGCGCGTCGAGCTCGGCCTTGTGCCGCTCGAGGAACTCGCGCTCCTGGGCAGCGACGCGGGAGATGTCCGCCTTCAACGCGTCCGTGTGCTCGTCGAGCTGCGCCTCGCGGCCGCTGGAGTGCCTCTTCTCGTCGGCGATGAGCTCCCCGAGCCTCTCCTCCAGGTGATTGGCCGCCGCGATCTTCTTGAGGAGGTAGACGGAGACCCCAGACAGGGAGAGGGTTGAATCCTCTGCGTTATCGCGCCGCCTGCGGTCCGTGCGGTCCCGGTCACCCTCGTCGTCGTCCGCGAAGTCGTCGTCGATGGAGCAGGGTACACTCTCGGGGAGACACTGGCGGAGCAGCGTGGTCGTTGCCGCGCAGGCAACCAGGATGGGCACGTCAGCTCGCTTTGCGGCGTCGCGGCCGAGGCGCCACCAGATCATCCCGCGGTAGAAGTTCATCCAGAACTCGTTCTCGAACGAGAGCTCATAGAGGGTCGCGCGGAGCCGCGGGGTCAACCATCGCGCGATCGGGTCGCTCGGTGACTCCGCGGGCGGCGTCGGTCGTGGGTTTGGTCGCGCATGGTCACGCGGAGCGGAGCGCTCCTCGTCCGACATCGTGCGGTAGCGACCGAGCCGAGGCGGCCGGAGCCCCTCGGGGTGCTCGATGCGCGGCGGAGGTAGCGACGCCGGGGCCTTCGTCTCCGCGGCTGAGCTCGTCGCGCTCCTCGCCCGTCGGGGCTTCGCGCTCGTTCGCTTTTGCCCCTTGTCATCGCGTGCGGGCTCAGCCACGCCCCGATCGCCGGGGGTGAGGTCGATCCGAAGCGCTTCGGCGACGAGCGCGACCTCGTCGAGCTGAAGCGACTCCGGGCGCGTGGTGAGCCGCTTCATGACGCGGCTCACTACCTTGGGATCCGCGTCAACAAGGAGCGCTTGCCACTCGATCTGTCGCCGCTGGCGCTCCGCGTCGAGATACTCGACGAGCTCACCGACGCTGCGAGCCGACGTCGCGCCGAGCTGGACGTGAAGCGGCGGCAGCAGGCGCATCACGGACGTCATCCGGGGGCTCGCGGCCGAGGCCATGAACATCCGGCGGAGGTTGCCCGGGTGCATTGACGCGGCGCGGGCGAGGGCCGCGAGCGTCATCCCACGGGAGCGAGCGCGCGCCCGGATCGCCGCGAGGATCAAGTCACCTGTCACTCGATCACGCTAGCCCAGGTCGGCGCGCGAAGGGACGCGTGAAGCAGATTCCCAGGTCTCCGCGCGGCGTGATCGCGGAAACACGCTCGGTCTCGAATCAGAGTCACTCTGGGTCTCGCGGCAGAGTCACTCTCGGCCGCGGAGCAGAGTCACTCTCGGACGGGGAGCAGAGTCACTCTCGGTCTCGCGGCAGAGTCACTCTCGGCCGCGGGGCAGAGTCACTCGCTTTCGGGCGACGCCGCGCGCGAAGGATTCGCGCTCGGCGTTCGCGGTGAAGCGCCCGTCGTGAAGCGCTGGACCGGCGGGCGAGCGCTCGAGAAGCGCGCGCGTCCTTGCCCGCCTCGAGATCCGAACGCGGGCTCACAACGACTACGCACCATCGCGCGCCGAGATCCGCTACGGTGAAGCGATGGAGAGTGACTCGGTGACCGCGCGGCGCTTCCGCTTCACGATCGTCAAGCCATCGACCGCGTCAGGCAGCGTGCTCGTCGCGTTCGATCTCCCGGGCCTCGACGCGGGTCGCCTCGCTGAGGTCCGGGCGCTTCTCGAGCCTGGGCTCGGCGCCGGCTTCGTCGCCCAGGTCGACGGTGAGGTGGTCGCTCGCGGCCCGGCGCTTCACGATCGGGATGCACTCCTCGCGCCCTTCGACCTGGTCTTCGAGCAGACTCGTCGGCTGACGGAGCTCGCGGTCCAACAGCACGAGTACTGCTACGCGGAGCTCCAACGCCTCAGGCGTGACTACGAGGAGGACTTCTCGGAGGAGCGCTCGTTGCTCCGCGAGCTCCGCCAGCGTTGGCTGGCGCGGGTCTGCGACGACAGCGCGAAGAGCGAGGACGTGGCCCGATACCTCGCGGCCGTCGCCGAGAAGTGGATCGACCGCGAGGACCTGGCGAGGGCCGCAGCCAAGCCCCGATCGGCGGAGACCAAGGACGCGAAGGGCGGCTGATCCGCGCTCGCTGGGTCGATCGCGGTCGAGCGATGGTCGCCGAGGACGCCCTGCGGCTTGACGACTCCGCGCACTTGCGCGAGCTTCGTCGCATCCATGCCCCGCTGGTTCAACGTCGCCGGACCCTGCGCCCCCGAGCGCAACTACATGGTCGCGGTGACGCGCCGTCTCCCACGGGTGCGCCGCTTGATCGAGCAGCAGCCTACTTCGTCGTCCACGCGCCGCGTCAGGTCGGCAAGACGACCGCACTCCTCGCGCTCGCGCGAGCTGACCGCCGAGGGGCGCTTCACCGCGGCCCTGCTCTCGCTCGAGGTCGGGGCCGCCTTCCCCGAGGACACCGGCGCGGCCGAGCTGGCGATCCTCGACGCCTGGCGCGGCGCCGCGCGGGCGCGCCTCCCGGACGAGCTCCAGCCGCCGCCCTGGCCGGAGTCCGCGCCTGGGCGCCGGCTCGGAGCGGCCCTGCAGGCGTGGTCGCGGGCCTCGTCCCGGCCGCTCGTCCTCTTCCTCGATGAGATCGACGCGCTCGCCGGCGAGGTCTTGATCTCGGTGCTCCGTCAGCTTCGTGACGGCTACCCCTCGCGCCCCGGCGATTTCCCGTGGGCGCTCGCGCTCGTCGGCCTCCGCGACGTCCGCGACTACAAGGTCTCGCAGGGCGACAGCCGCCGCGTCCTCGGCACCGCGAGCCCCTTCAACATCAAGGATCGCTCGCTCACCCTCCGCAACTTCACCCCTGAAGAGGTCGCCGAGCTCTACGCCCAGCACACGACCGACACCGGGCAGAGCTTCACGCCCGAGGCCTGGGCGCGCGCCTTCGAGCTCACCCAGGGGCAACCCTGGCTGGTCAACGCGCTCGGCAAGGCAGGACACCCACCTCGACAGCCGCGCCGAGCGCCTCCGCGAGGAGCGAGTGCGGCGGATCATCGCCCCGATCCTCGCCGGGGAGGCGCTGCCGCAGGTCTCTGTCGACGACCTCCTCTATGTCCAGGATCTCGGGCTGGTCCGGGGGCGGTGGTCTGGTGATCGCCAACCCGATCTATAGCGAGGTGATCCCGCGCTCGCTCGCCACCTCGGCGATTGCCTCACTGCCGCAGATCCAGCCGACCTGGCTCAGCCCCGAGGGGCGCCTCGACGAGCGGCGGCTCCTCGACGCCTTCCTCACCTTCTGGCGGCAGCACGGCGAGCCGATCATGAGCACCGCGCCCTACCACGAGATTGCGCCGCATCTGGTGATGATGGCCTTCCTCCACCGTGTTGCGAACGGCGGCGGGACGATCGAGCGGGAGTACGCGATCGGGTCTGGGCGCATGGATCTGCTGGTGCGCTACGGTGTGGACCGCCTGGCGATCGAGCTCAAGGTCTGGCGCGACGGCGAGTCCGATCCGCGCGGCGAGAGGCTTACGCAGCTCGATCGCTATCTCGCCGGCCTCGGGCTCGAGACTGGCTGGCTGGTGATCTTCGACCGACGGAGCGGTCTGCGCCGGCTCGCGGAGCGGACGGAAGCCGAGGCCGCGGTCACGCCAGGGGGGCGAGCTGTGACAGTCGTGCGGCCGCTCGCGGGGGTGTCGACCGAGTGAATCCACGTTCACTATCAGAATTGACGCTCCCAGCGGCCGCCGAGTCGTCCACTCGAGTGGAAAGACCGCGCTCAATGCGCCTCCCCCGAAGATTGAGGGACCATCCTCTTCCCTGATATATAGGTCGTCCCCCGGACCAGCGTGTCCCCGTCGATGCCCGCAGACGCCTCTACGCCCCGCAAGATACCCTCCACATTGGAGGTCGACGTCCTCCTCTTCGTACAGATCGTGGTCGCCCGGGCATGCGAGGGCCGTGTCGGCGAGGAGCCACAACTCGGCTGGTGGCGCTCCGACCTCGTGAGCGGGCGGCAACTGCTCCTGTGGCGACGAGTGCGCCACTGCCTACCGGCATCTGCCTCTCTGCCCTCCGTCCCGATGCGAGGGGCAGGTCGTGGGCGCCACCGCTCGGCCAAGGACAACACATGTCGAACCATGGAAGCACACCGATCGTCGCTCGAGACCGCAAAGGACGGGAGGTTCAATACCAGACTCGGGGCGAACCGCTCGGGTCTGGTGCTGGAAGTCTGGTCTACCTCGCCACCCGGTTGCCTGGCCTCGAACAAGCGGCCGCAGACGACGCTCGTCTCGTCGCTGTGAAGATCACGACGGCTCCCAAGTGGAAGGGGCACCTTGCTGATGAGGCCCGGCTCCTCGACGACTTGCAGAGTCGAGCGGACGTCGTAGTTGCCCGAAGCGGGGGGGCGGTCTTCCGTCCCATCCGGATTCTGTCGGGCCCCACGCCGCTCACGGTGGATGACAACTACAAGTCCGAATTGATCGAGCTTGAGTATCTCGACGGACCGACCCTGCAACAGTGGTTCGAGACCACATGGTGCGGGGGCAAGGTTCCCGAGCCGGTTGCCATCGTCGACGAGGTCTTGTTGGTCGCCCGTCAGCTTGCGGAGGCGCTGGTGCAGATCCAGTGCGGTCGCCCCGATGGTGCCCTCATCCACCGGGACATCAAGCCAGCGAACATCATGCGAACGAGTCGCGGTCTTCGGCTCTTCGACTTCAACGTCGCACGCGAAGACCGGCTTTCCAGAAAGACCCAGCATGTCGGTACTCCCGGCTACATCGCCCCCGAGGTGCAGGATAGCGATCAATACGATGCTCGTGCGGATCTCTACAGCGTCGGCCTCATCCTTTGGGAAATCGCACATCGACGCCGTTTCGACCAGTCGATGCAGACGCACAAAGTCGGGAAAAGAATCTGCCTGAAATGGCCAAGTTCAGGCGTCGAATCATGGCCTGAACACGAGCGGGGTGTGCTGAGTGACCTGCTGCCAGTACTCATCTGCGACGTTTCCGACCGACTCACCTCTGCCGAACAACTCCTGAGGCTCGTTGACCGCCTCGAAACGCCGCGTCGCGTCGCACGCGCAGCCGTTGACCCCTTGGCCCGACTGGACATGATCCAGCCGCGACGATGCTCGAGTCGCTCGGCTGCGTCGTCGACACCGTCGAGGACGGCGCGGCCGCGGTCGAGCGGGCGCTCGCGCGGGGCTACGACGCGATCCTCATGGACTGCCGGATGCCGGTGATGGACGGGCTCGCGGCCGCCCGGGCGATCCGCGAGGCCGAGGGTGAGGGGCGTCGCACGCCGATCGTCGCCCTCACCGCGAACGCGATGGCCGGCGACAGCGAGGCCTGCATCGGCGCCGGCATGGACGCCTTCGTCGCCAAGCCGGTGACCACCGAGGAGCTCTCGGCGGCGCTCGACGAGGTCTGGGCGAAGACCTCGACGGGCGGCTCAGCCTGACGCGCCGTCGTCGGTCGGCGGGGCGCGGGGGCGCGCGAAGGCGAAGGCGAGCGCCAGGACGAGGCCGAGCGCGGCGACCGGCCAGAGCTCGGCGCTCGCCAGGCCGTCGCCGCTCCGGCGATCGATGAGCCAGCCGACCACCGGCGCCGCGAGGGCGACCAGGAGCGCCTTCGCCTGGCTCTCGATCGAGAGGATCGTCGCCTGCAGCGCGGGCGGGGTGTGCTCGTCGTAGCGGGCGAGCTGGAGCGGCCGGAAGAGGTTCTGGAGGGCGCCGGTCTGGATCACGAAGGCGGCGATCGCCAGCCCCTCCCAGCCGACCACGAGGGCGACGAGGAGGAGCGCGTACCCGGCGAGGTTCGCCCGCCAGAGCCAGGCGATCGCCGGCGCGTCGCCGCCGAGGCGCCTTGCGAGCGCGTCGGCCCGCCGCGAGGCCGCGCTCTCGATCAGGCCGAGGCCGAAGTAGACCAGGCTGAGGGCGATCACCGTCCCGCGGAAGGCGCCCCGCGCGGGGTCCCCCGCCGCGCCGAGCTCGCCCGCCCAGACCGCGAGGGGCAGGCCCAGCACCCAGAGCTCGATGAGCGGCTGGAGGTAGTCGCGGGCGAGCTTGTGGGGCCCTTCGAAGGCCATCGACTCGCCGAGGAGGCGCCGCAGCCCGCCGAGGCGCAGGGCCGCGCCGATCCCCCGCAGGCTCAGGCGGAGCACCTCCGCCGGCCGCGCGCGCACCTCCGAGACCTGTCCTTCGAGATAGCTCGGATAGGTCGCAAGGTTGATGAGGTTGATCGCGTAGGGGATCGTCGTGAACCAGAAGACGGTCGAGAGCGCGCCGGCTCGCCAGGCGATCGCCGCGGCGATCAGCGCCCCGACCGCGCCGCCGCGCTTCGACCACGAGCGGGTGTAGCCGTAGACCGCCGCCTTCTCGCGCTCGCGGCCCTCGGCCCGCAGCCACTCGAAGATCATCGCCTTGTGGGTGCCGGTGCGGAACGCCTCGCCGACCGCGAAGAGCCCCATCGCCAGGAAGAGGAGCCCGAGCCCCGGGGCCGCGGCGAGGAGGAGGAACGAGGCGATGTAGGCCGCGAAGGAGGCGACCATGCTCCGCCGCCGGCCGTAGAGGTCAGCGATCGCCCCGCTCGGGATCTCGAGGAGGTTGACGCAGAGCTCGCGGAAGCCGACCAGGAGGCCGATGTCGAGGAAGGAGAGCCCCTGCTCGACGAGCGCCAGGACGAAGAAGGGCTCGTGGTAGCGCTGGTTCTTGAGGAAGCCGTAGAGGCAGAAGCGCCAGAGCATCAGCCCGCGCGCGCGGCCCCAGCGGGGTCCTGGCGCTCAAAGTAGATCCCCCGGACCCAGCGCGGCCCCTTGAAGCCGGTCCGCGCGTGGAGCATCCGGTGGTTGTTGTAGAGGAGCCAGTCGCCCGGCCGCAGGAGCGTCTCGTAGTGGTTGCGGGGGTCGCGGGCGAGGCGGAAGAAGCGGTCGTGGGCGCGGTAGAGCTCGGCCATCGCCGCGAAGTCGACGCGGTGGGGCGCGAGCGTGAAGTAGGACGCCCGGATCATGAACTCGCGCTCCGAGGTGTCGGCGATCAGCGGCGAGTCGACGACGCTCTCGAAGGCCCTCTGCCGGCGATGGAAGCGGACCGGCACGCTCGCCAGGACCTCGGCGACCCGGCGATCGCTCGCCTCGAGGTAGCGGAAGATCGACCGCGCGTCGGCGAGGACGCTCTCGCCGCCGCGATCGGCGGCGCGGATCGAGTGGAGGAGCTGGAGGCGCGGCGGCGCGGCGATGAAGGGCTGGTCGGTGTGGAGGTCGACCGGCGCGTCGGTGTAGCCGAGCTGGTCGGTGTTCGCGTTGGTCGTGTTGTCGGTCCGGAGGTCCTCGAGGCGCCCGAAGTGGGTCGGGACGATCGCCAGGCCGGCGGCCGCGAAGGCCTCGATGATCGCCTCGGTCGCGTCCTCGGGGGCGACGCTCGACCCGGGATCGCGGCGGACGATCGCCGCCCCCTCGCGCTCGACCCGCTCGAGCGCGGCCGCGACCTGGTCGGCGAGCGAGCGGCCGGCGGCCTGGATCTCGAGGCGCGCGGGGTCGGCGGGGATCCGCGGGACCTCGGGCGCGCCGACCGCGTAGGCGTGCTCGCGGAGCCACGCCCGCGGGTAGGTGCTCATATGTCCGTCAGGCCAGATGATCTCGAGGTCGCCGTCGACCATCTGGGCGAGCGCCGGCCGGATCCAGTCGGCGATATCGGAGGAGCAGAGGGTGCGCTCGCCGGTGAGCGGGTGGCGATCGCAGGGGCAGTTGTGGCGGAGGAAGCGGAAGTGGAAGTCGCTCTCCGCGTCGTCGCCGAGGGGGACGCGGAGCCAGGACTCGCGGAGCTCGAGGACGATCGGCTGCATGGCTTCGGAGGCGAAAGGGTACTCCTCGTCGTGTCCCCGGCGGAAGACTGGTCAGCGATCGCCGAGGTCGAGGTCGAGCGCGTCCGCGAGGCGCCGGAGGATCTCCGCGGCCGCCTGGCTGAGCACGGTCCCCGGCCCGAAGACCGCGGCCACGCCCATCTCCCGCAGGGTCGCGTGGTCCTGGGGCGGGATCACGCCGCCGACCACCACCAGGATGTCCTCGCGCCCGAGGCGGCGGAGCGCGGCCTGGAGCGCCGGCACCAGCGTCAGGTGGCCGGCCGCGAGCGACGAGACGCCGACGACGTGCACGTCATTTTCGACCGCCTGCATCGCCGTCTCCTCCGGGGTCTGGAAGAGGGGGCCGATGTCGACATCGAAGCCCATGTCGGCGAAGGCCGTGGCGATCACCTTGGCGCCGCGATCGTGGCCGTCCTGGCCCATCTTGGCGACGAGGAGGCGGGGGCGGCGGCCCTCGGCCTCGGCGAAGGCCGCCGAGAGCGCCTGGACCCGGCGGAGCTCGTGATCGTCCTCCACGGCGGAAGCGTACACGCCGGAGATCGTCCGCGTCTCGGCCTGATGACGCCCCCAGATCGCCTCGAGCGCGCTCGAGATCTCGCCGACGGTAGCCCGCGCGCGGGCGGCCTGGACCGCGAGCCCGAGGAGGTTGCCGGGCTCGCCGGCGGCGCAGCGGGTGAGCGCGTCGAGGGCGGCCTTCACCGCCGCCGGATCGCGGCTCGCGCGGAGCTCGGCGAGGCGGGCGAGCTGGGCCTCGCGGACCGCCGAGTTGTCGACGACGAGGACGTCGACCGGCCGCTCCTCGGCGACCCGGTGGCGGTTGACGCCGATCACCGCCTGGGCGCCGCTGTCGATCCGCGCCTGGGTGCGGGCGGCGGCCTCCTCGATCCGCAGCTTCGGCAGGCCGGCCTCGATCGCCTTCGCCATCCCGCCCATCGCCTCGATCTCCTCGATCTGCCGCCAGGCCTTGGCCGCCAGCGCGTGGGTCAGCGCCTCGACGTAGTGGGACCCGCCGAGGGGATCGACCGAGCGCACCAGGCCGCTCTCCTCCTGGAGGTAGATCTGGGTGTTGCGGGCGATCCGGGCCGAGAAGACGCTGGGGAGCGCGAGCGCCTCGTCGAAGGCGTTGGTGTGGAGCGACTGGGTGCCGCCGAGGGTCGCCGCCAGGGCCTCGACGCAGGTGCGGGCGACGTTGTTGTAGGGGTCCTGGGCCGAGAGGCTCCAGCCCGAGGTCTGACAGTGGGTGCGGAGCGCCAGCGACTTCGGGTTTTGGGCGCCGACCCCCTTCATCAGCTTCGCCCAGAGGAGGCGGGCCGCCCGGAGCTTGGCGATCTCCATGAAGGTCGACATGCCGATCCCGAAGAAGAAGGAGATCCGCGGGGCGAAGGCGTCGACGTCGAGCCCCGAGGACATGCCCGTTCGGACATATTCGAGGCCGTCGGCGAGGGTGTAGGCGAGCTCGAGGTCGGCGGTCGCCCCGGCCTCCTGCATGTGGTAGCCGGAGACCGAGATCGAGTTGAACTTCGGCATCTTCTCCGCCGTGTAGGCGAAGATGTCGGCGATGATCCGCAGCGAGGGCGCCGGCGGATAGATGTACGTGTTGCGGACCATGAACTCCTTGAGGATGTCGTTCTGGATGGTCCCGCTCAGCTTCTCGGGGGCGACGCCCTGCTCCTCGGCGGCGACGATGTAGAGCGCCATGATCGGCAGGACGGCGCCGTTCATCGTCATCGACACCGAGATCCGATCGAGGGGGATCCCCGAGAAGAGGATCCGCATGTCGAGGATCGAGTCGATCGCCACGCCGGCCATGCCGACGTCGCCGACCACCCGCGGGTGATCGGAGTCGTAGCCGCGGTGGGTCGCGAGGTCGAAGGCGATCGAGAGCCCCTTCTGCCCCTCGGCGAGGTTGCGGCGGTAGAAGGCGTTGCTCGCCTCGGCGGTCGAGAACCCGGCGTATTGCCGGATCGTCCATGGCCGCCGGGTGTACATCGTCGCGTAGGGGCCGCGGACGTAGGGCGGGAGGCCGGGGACGCTCGCCAGGTGGTCGACGTCCGCGAGGTCGGCGGCGCCGTAGAGCGCGGCGATCTCGAGCCCCTCGGCGCTCGCGCTCGGCGGCGGCAGCTCGGGCGGCGCGCTCGCGGGCGCGGGCGTGACGGCGAGGAGGGCCTCGTAGCCCATGCGGGAGAAGTCGGGGATCGGCGGCTGGGAGCTCATCGGGCGGCCTTCGGCGGGTCGGCGAGGGGGGAGGAGATCTCCTCGCGAATTGTGCGCAGGCAGGTGAGGGCGTCATCACCGAGGGCGAGGAAGAGATCGACCCCGGCGTCGCGGAGCGCGGCCTCGGCCTCGCGCGGGCGCCCGGCGATCGCCACGAGGCGGGCGCCGGCCGAGCGGAGGCGAGGGATGAGATCGGGGAGGAGCGCCGGGTAGGCGTCGTCGCGGGCGATGACCACCGCGACCGGTCCGGGCGCGGCCGCGAAGGCGGCGGCTGCGGCGTCGGCGTCGGCGTGGAGCGCCGCGTCGCCGACGGCCTCGAGCCCGCCGCTGGCCAGGAGCGCGCGGATGAAGTCGATCCGCGGCTTGATCGCCGCCAGGGCGCCGACGCAGGCGAGGGCGACCGGGAGCGCGCCGGCGGCCCGGAGCTCCTCGAAGTCGGCGGCGAGGCGGCGGCGGACCAGGGGGGTGACGACGGCCGGCGCGTCGGCCCCGGCGGCCCCGGCTCCGGCCGCGAGGATCGCCGGGAGGGTCGCGCCCGCGAGGAGGGCGTCCCGGGTCCGGGCGAAGAGCGCCGCCCGCTCGCCGGCCTCGAAGGCCGCGGCGAGGGCGGCGAGGGGCTCGGCCGCGGCCTCGTCCGCCGCGGACCGGGGCGGGCGAGCGGCCCGGACCGGCGGGGTCGCCTCGTCGAGGATCGCGTAGCGGTTGACCCCGGTGATCGGCGTCCGCCCGCAGGCGACCGCAGCCGCGCTCGCGGCCGCCTGCTCGGCGATCCGCGCCTGGATCGTGCCAGCGGCGAGGGCCGCGGCCAGGCCCCCCGCGGCCTCGATCGCCTGGAGCCGCGCCCAGGCCGATCGCTCGAGGCGCTCGGTCAGCGACTCGAGGCACCAGGAGCCGCCGGTCGGATCGATCACCTGGTCGAGGTGCGACTCCTCGCGGAGGAGGAGCTGGGTGTTGCCGGCGTAGCGCCGGGCGTCCTCGTCGGCGAGGCCGAGGGCGGCGGTGAAGGGCGGGGTGGCGACGCTCTCGGCCCCGGCGACCGCGCCGACGAAGGCGCTGACGGTCCCCCGCAGGAGGTTGACCCAGGGGTCGAAGCGGCTGAGCTCGCGCCAGGCGCCCTCGACGTGGATCGCCAGCGCTTGGGCCTGCACCGGCGCGCCGCAGGCCGCGAGCATCCGCGCGGCGAGCGCGCGGGCGGCCCGGATCTTGGCGATCCCGAGGAAGAGGTCGCGGTCGACGCTGAGGGCCGCGAGGATCCGCGGGGCGACCACCTCGACCCCGAGCCCGCGGGCGCCGAGGCGGCGGAGGGTCTCGAGGATCCCCGCGAGGAGGATCGCCAGCTCCTCGCTCGCGTCGGCGCCGGCGTCGGCGTAGGGGATCGTCGAGACGATCACCCCGCGGGCGGCGGGCGCCCGCCGGGCGAGCTCGGCGAGCGCGGCCGCGAGCCCGTCGAAGGCCCGATCGACGCCGCAGGCCAGGCGCCCGTGGGTCGCCAGCGCGGCCAGGGGATCGCCGCCGATCGTCAGCTGGAGCCCGCTCGGGTCGATCCCGGCCTCCTCGGCGAGGTCGAGGACCCCGGCGACCAGCGGGAGGGCGCCCGCGCCGGCCTCGATCACGAGGTCGCTCGCCGCGAGGTCGACCCCGTCGAGGAGCGCCGCGAGGTCGCCTCGGCCGCGGACCTGGACCCCCGGCCGGGCGGCCGCCGACGCCGGCTCGAGCCCCGCGGCGAGCCCCTCGTCGAGGCGGATCCACACCGAGTCGAGGCCATGGGCGAGGTCGCCCCGGGCGTCGGCGTTGGCGGCCGCGGGATCGGGCGCGTCGACCACTTGCCGGATCCGCCAACCGGCGCGGGCGCGGGTCCCCCGGAGGAAGGGCGCGCTCCCGGGCGGGCGGGCGCTCGCCGGGTCGGCGGCCGAGGCGTCGTCGGGGCCGTAGAGCGGCGCGATCGCCAGGCCGTCGCGGGTCCTTCGGGTCAGCCGCTCAAGGGGCTCGCCGGCGAGCTCGCGCTCGGCGCGCGAACGCCACTCGTCGCGGCCCACGGGGGGGAAGTCGCAGAGGCGCAGCGGCCCCTGGGCGTGGTCGGGCTCGGACACGGCGGCATGATACCCCCTCGGGGCGCCGCGCGCGGCCGCCTCCTGGCCGGCCTAGCCCCCTTCGAAGAGCCGCCGCTCCGGGAAGTTGTGGACGTCGCGGAACCAGGGCCGGCAAAAGGTGAGGTAGAGGATCGGCCGGGTGCGATCGGTCTGGTTGGCGAGGCCGCGGTGGAGGAGGCGGTAGTCGAAGAGGAGGACGGCGCCCGCGGGGATCGTCGCCGGCAGCCGCCGCCCGTGCCAGCCGATCCGCCGGACGTGGTCCTGGGACTGCTCGTAGATCTCGGGGATCCCCGCGGTCAGGAAGTGGGACCCCGGGCAGAACTCGGTGCCGCCGATCTCCGGGGTGATGTCGACCAGGGGGATGAAGACGTTGAGGCAGTGGGGCGGCAGGATCCCGACCTCGGGCCCGAAGAGGTGCTCACCGTCGGTGTGCCAGGGCTGCTCCTTGGCCCCGCCCATGGTCATCAGGAGGCCGCAGAAGAGGAGCGAGGCCTCGCCCCCGAGGAGCCGGCGGACCAGCGGCATCCACTGCGGGTTGTCGCGGACCTCGGGGCCGTCGAAGGGGGGCGAGGCGGTGCCATGGAGCATGTCGTAGCGCCCGGGGGCGCGGGCGACGATCTCGGCGAAGCCGTTCGGGGTGCCGCGCCCCAGCGGCGGGTGCCCGAGGTCGGTGATCCGCTGGAGGCAGCCGGCGAGGCGCTCCTCGGCGGCGCCGCGGTAGCCCTCGACCTGGGCCGAGGGCAGGCACTCGGGGATCCAGCAGAGGCCGTGTCGGCGGAAGAGCGCCTCGCCAGCGGCCAGCGCCCCGGGATCGCTCACCGGCCCCGGCAGCCGGAGCCCGTCGAAATCGACCTCGGTCGCCGCGGGATCATCGCTGTCGGGGATCTGCGGCTCGCTTCCGGGGAGTCGCCGCGCTTCGTCGAGGGCACGCATCCGTCGCATGGTTATCACCGTGGGCGTAGCCCACCGAACAAAAAGATCACGGATTTCTTCACGCCCTCGTTGCAGGTGCAAGGGCGCTCCGGCGCGTCCCTTCGGGCGGGGAAGGCGCGAGATCGCTCGCCTGGGGGCCGGAGGAGGCACCTTGGTATCCACGCCGCCCCTCGTGGTACTACACTTCGCCCGATGCTCCCCCTGACGCTCGCACGCACCACCTCCTGCGCCGGCGCTGCCCTCGCCCTCGGCGCTGCCCTGAGCTGCTCCGCGATCACGCAGATCCCGCAGCAATCGTGCTCAGACAACGAGAAGTGCCGCGAGGGCTTCGGCCTCGGCTGGGTGTGCAACCAGGACAGCGGCCTCTGCGAGGAGGTCGAGGAGAACGCGCTCTGCAAGTCGGTCTACCCTGAGGATCTCCTCACCGACCCCGACAAGTACCCCGGCGACACGATCCTCTTCGCCACGCTCCTCGACGGCGAGGGCGACATCCAGATGATCAACTCGGCCAACCTGGCGATCGAGCAGGTCCGGACCAACGGCCTCGAGAACCGGGCCTTCGGGATGATCAACTGCTCCTACGGCAACGACAGCGACGTCATGCGGCAGATCGACGACGCCAAGGAGGCGGCCCGCTACGCGGTCGACGCCTACGGCGTCGTCGCGATCATCGGCCCCGGCACCTCGAGCATCGCCGAGGCGGTCTACAACGAGGTCAAGGACGAGGTCCTGATCGTCTCGCCGTCGGCGACCAGCGACTCGCTGACCTTCATCGACGGGACGATGAAGAGCTTCGACAACCCCGGGCTCTTCTGGCGGACGGCGCCGCCGGACTCGGGCATCGCCGAGCGGATGGCCTCCGAGCTGATCTCCTCGGGCCGGACCAAGGTCGCGCTGATCTACAAGGACGGCGCCTACGGCTCGAACCTCGCCGATCTCCTCAACAAGAGCCTCGAGTCCAAGGGGATCGCCAACCCGCTGATCGCGCGGCCCTACTCTGACACCGGCGACCTCGGCAACCCGATGAACGAGATCGGCGGGATGACCGACGTCGAGGAGATCGTCTTCATCGCCGACTCCAACCCCGACGTCGTCACCTTCCTGGTCGACGCGGCCTCGCGCTCGGCGATGGGCGGCAACTCCTTTGCGACCGCGACCCTGATGCTCGGCGACGCCGGCTTCTCGGAGGCCAACGTCCTCGCCGAGCTCAACCAGGCGGTCAAGGACGAGCTGGTCGCCTCCGGGCGGATCCGCGGGGTGAAGCCGAAGTCGCCGGCGGGGCCGGCCTTCATGGCGTTCTCGACCGCCTACACGGGCGCCTTCGGCGAGAGCCCGGCGAACAACGGCTACACGGCCGAGTCCTACGACGCCGCCTGGCTGGCGATCTACGGGGCCGGCTGGTCGCTCTACAACGAGGGCGGGATCGAACCCAAGGGCATGGCCAAGGGCCTCCACCGGGTCAGCGCCGGCAAGGCGCTGGACATCAACAAGACCACCTGGAACGAGATCCGCTCGATCTTCGAGTCGGGCATGGGGGTCGACGTCAACGGCGTCTCCGGCGATCTCAACTACGCCGAGGACACCGAGGAGACCGCCGGCGCCGGCGAGCTCTGGCAGATCATCCTCGACGGCGGCGTGCTCAAGTACAACATCCTCGGCTGAGCCTTTTCGCCCGACCCGGGCGGGGCGTTCTGCCCTAGGTCGGGGTCCATCGACCTCGTCTCGACCGGAGAGATCGTGTAGGCTCCCCGAAGGTCTCGAACACGGTGAGCGAGCAAGAGTCGACAACCAACCGGACCATTGTCGCCCCGTCCTCGGTGCCGCAGCCGCGCACTGGCGAGTACGCGGCGGTGCCGACGGCCCGCGGGCAGGACCTCGTCGGCACGGTCCTCCTCGATCGCTACAAGGTCGTCGGTCACCTCGGCGACGGCGGCATGGGCTCGGTCTACCTGGTCGAGCACACGACGATCCTCAAGAAGTTCGCGGCCAAGGTCCTGAGCCCCGCCCTCTCAACGCGGCAGGACTACATCGATCGCTTCCTCCGCGAGGCCCGGGCGGCCTCGGTGATCTCGCACCCGAACGTCGTCGAGATCACCGACTTCGGCACGACCCCGGGCGGCGCGCCCTTCTTCGTCATGGAGTTCCTCCAGGGCGAGGACCTCTCCGAGACCATCGCCTCCAAGGGGGCGATGCCCTGGAGCCGGGTGAAGCCGATGATCCTGCAGATCTGCGGCGCCCTCCAGGCGGCGCACGAGCAGGGGATCGTCCACCGCGACATGAAGCCGGGCAACTGCCTGCGGGTGAAGCACGGCAACAACCCCGACTTCATCAAGGTCCTCGACTTCGGGATCGCCAAGGTCCAGTCGCTCGAGGCCGAGGAGCGCTCGCTGACCCAGACCGGCACGGTGATCGGCACCCCCGAGTACATGTCGCCCGAGCAGGGCTGGGGCCACGCGGTCGACCACCGCTCGGACATCTACGCCGTCGGCGTGATCCTCTACGAGCTCCTCACCGGCCACGTGCCCTTCACCGGTGAGACGATGATGGAGGTCCTCAACCGCCACATCTACGAGGTCCCCAACGTCGATCACCCGCATATCTCGCAGGAGGTCGGCGCGCTGATCCTGAAGGCGATGCAGAAGGACCGCGCCTTCCGCTTCCAGTCGATGGACGAGATGATCGCCGCGGCCGAGGCGGTCGGCTCCGGGGCGGCGCCGGTGCAGGTCGTCGACGAGGAGATCAAGGCGCCGTGGGGCCCGGTGACCGCGCGCTACACCACCGCGGTCACCCAGATCACGATCCCGGGCGAGCGCAGCACGACGGCGGTCGACGAGGCGCCGCCGCCCCCGGAGAAGAAGAAGGGCAACGGCGCGGTGATCGGCCTGGTGCTCGCCGGCGTCGCGGCGATCGGCGTGATCGCGCTGGTCCTCGGCGGCGGCGACGAGGCCAAGCCGACCCCGGAGACCCCGCTGGTCGCGGCCCCGCCGCAGGAGAAGGCCGAGACCCCGCCGCAGGAGGCCGAGACCCCGCCGCCGAAGCCGGTTGAGATCGCGCCGGGGACCGCGACGGTGAACCTGGTCATCTCGACCGGCGAGGTCGCGGCCGAGATCCTCGACGCCCGCGACGAGGCCTTCTACGGGATGACCAACACGCCGGAGGGCGTGGCGATCCGCAAGTCGGACGAGTCGGTGATGCTGATCCTGCGGGCCAAGGGCTACGAGGACCTCGAGTTCTCCGTCGTCCCCGATCTCGACGGCAAGCGCTTCAACAAGACGCTGGTCGAGAAGAAGACGAAGGCCGTGAAGGGCGGGACCTCGAGCAAGACCAAGAAGCCGAAGGATGGCGGCGACTCGGCGGGGGAGACCGCCGAGAAGCCGCAGAAGACCGAGTCGCAGCTCGGCGAGATCAAGAACCCCTTCGCCAAGTAGCCCGCGGCCTCGGCGGCCGCGATCGGGAGGGCGCGCTCGCTGGAGCGCGTCCTCTCGCGCGTTCAGGGTCGGTCTACGACGACGGCGCCGAGATCGCGTCCAGGGCCGCGAATTCGGCGTTGATCGCCGCGGCGATCGCGTCGACGTCGCGGTGGATCGTCGGATCGACGGCGAGGAGCAGGCGGAGTTGCCGGTGGTAGCCGATCATCGCCAGCGTGCAGCCGCGAAAGGGCAGGAGCGGCGGAAAGCCGTGGAGGGCGGTGATCGTCGCGCCGGCGAGGGAGCGCGGCGCGTCGGACCAGGGGAGGTAGTTGGCGACGAAGGGAGGGGCGGCGGCGAGGGCCCGCTCGAGGGCGCGGCGAGGGAGGCGGAGGACGAGGCGTTGGAGCCACGGCGGCGGCGCGGCGGCCCGGGCGAGCGCCGCCGCGTTGGCGGCCCCGAGCTCGCGCAGGGCGCTGGCGAGATCGGGCGACGCGCGGTCGACCACGACGTGGAGCGGGTAGCCGAGGTTGCCGAGGCGGAGCGCTCCGTCGACCGGGCGGGCGCTGAGCGGCGCGTGGATCCGCGTCGGCGCGCCGCCCTCGAGGTCGAGGCGGTGGAGGGCCCGCGCGACGACGCCGACGAGCACGTCGTGCGGGGTGACGCCGAGGCCCCTGGCCGCGGCTGCGACGCGCTCGGCGTCGAGGAGGGCGAGCTCGCGGTACTCCACCGCCAACCCGCCGACCTGCGCCCCCGGCCGCGCACGACCGCGGAGGCGCCTCGTCGCCTGGCGGAGGCGGGCGAGGGGGCCGGGCTTCGCCGCGTCGGCGACCGTCGGCTTGCGATCGCCGCTGGCCCGCGACGCGGCGTCGTCGGCCCCCGCGTCGGTGAGGGCGCTGAGGAGGTCGAGCATCCCCTCGGCGTCGGTGAGGGCGTGGTGCCAGCGGATGAGCAGGCCGTGAGTCCGGGCTTCGTCGCCGTGACGGTCGGCGAGGAGCTCGATCGACCAGGCGTGGCCGCCCTCGGCGAGGGGATCGCCGGCGCGCGGCATGAGCCGGGCGAGCCGCTCGCGGTGATCGACGGCGGCGTCGACGGTCTCCGCGAGCGTCGGCGCCCCGAGGGGACGCCAGCGGGGTCCGCTGCGATCGGCGACGAGGGCGGCGGCGAGCCGGGGGTGGGCGGCCGCGGCGGCCGCGATCCGCTCCTCGAGGCGGCGGCGATCGGGCGGCCCGGCGAGCTCGAGGTAGAGGGCGCAGATCATCGGCCGCGTCGGGAAGCGGTCGGTGATCGCCCAGAAGAGGCGATCGGCGGGGGCGAGCGGCGTCTCGTCATCCATGTGCGGGCGTTCTCAGGGGAGGTAGCGGGCGACCTGCGCGCGGAGCTCGGCGAACGAGGCGTCGACCGAGACGTCGTCGGTGTGGACGACGATCTCCGGGGACTCCGGGGGCTCGTAGGGATCGTCGATGCCGGTGAACGACTTGATCTCGCCGGCGCGCGCCCGCCGGTAGAGGCCCTTCACGTCGCGGCGCTCGCAGAGCTCGAGGGGGGTGTCGACGTGGATCTCGACGAAGCGCTTGCACATCCCGCGGACCGACGCGCGGGTGTCGCGGTAGGGCGAGATCAGGGCCGAGACGACGGTGACGCCGTTCTTCTCGAGCACCGAGGCGAGGAAGCCGACCCGGCGGACGTGCTGGTCGCGGTCCGCCCTGGCGAAGCCGGTGCTCGGGAAGATCGAGCGGATCACGTCGCCGTCGAGGAGCTCGACCGCGTAGCCCTCGCTCACCAGGTGGGCGTGGAGCCTCTCGGCGAGGGTGCTCTTGCCAGCGCCGGAGAGGCCGGTGAACCAGAGGACGACCGGCTCGACCCGTCGACGCCCGAACTTGATCCGATCCCAGAGCCGCTCGTGGAAGAAGTAGAGCGCCATCTTGGCGACCGCCTCGAGGCCGCCGACGGTGAGCGCGACGAGGGGCTCGTGGGTGAAGACGAGGACGATGAGCACCGTGGCGAGGGTGCCGCTGACCCGCCAGGTCAGCATCTTGAGGAGCGAGCGGCTCTGGTCTTCCTTGTACATGCGAGCTCGGGGGGCCTAGCCTGGGGTCGCCGGTCGGGAGGCGCGGTACGGTGAGGTGCCCGCCGGGGCCCCGGCGGCGCCTGCGGCGACGAGGCGGTGGAGCGGCGGGGACACGCTGCGGAAGGCGGCGCGGCCGATCCGGGGGAGGAGGCGCGGGAGGGCGCGGGCGATCGCCAGGTCGCGGAGGAGCGCCCGCGCCTGCCCGGCGGCGAGGGCCCATCCGCCGAGGCGGATGAGCGCGAGGCGGAGGCGCGCGCGCTTGCGGAACATCGCGGCGATGTGCCGCGGGAGGTCATCTAGCGCGCAGTCGAAGCGCGGGTTGACCATCTCGTCGAGGTCGCCGGCGCGCTCGAAGACCCGCGGGTCGAGGTCGCGGCCGAGCGCGCTCGAGGTCGCCGCGAAGAGCCGCCACGCGGACTCGGAGGAGGGGTCGGGCTCGGCGATGATCCGCGAGACCAGGCGGGCCCCCTCGGGGTCGCTGAGGAAGCCGTTCCACCAGAGCGGGAGGACCGCGTTGAACCAGCCGCAGATGTTCCAGTAGCGTCGCATGCACGCCTGGAAGGGGTCGTCCATGCTCCGGTACTGATCGGCGATGTCCATCTGCCGACGGCGGGCGATCTTGGTCCACACCTCCTCGAGGGCGCGGACGTCGTCGGCCGCCAGGCGACCCTGGCGTTGCCGCCGGATCATCGCGCCGATCTGGAGCGCCTGGATCGAGGTCATGCTGAGGCCGGTGCTGTAGAGCGGATCGACCGCGCGGGCGGCGTCGCCGATCAGGAACCACCCGTCCGGCGAATACACGCGGTCCGCCCAATAGATATAGTCGCGGTAGGTGTGGAAGTCGAGGACGCGGCCCGAGCGGACCATCTCGGCCAGCGCGGGGTGCTCTGATTCGAGGAAGTCGACGAAGTCGTCGACTCCGCGCATTCGGTCGGCGCGGGGGAAGACGTCCGGGCGGAAGGTGACGCCGAGGCTGAGGAGGCGCCGGTGCTCGGCGCTCACCAGGGGGATCCCCCAGATCCAGTTGCCGCGGCCCATGAAGTGGTGGGTCGAGTCCCAGACGTCGTAGAGGAGCGGGCGCCGCATCGACGCCTCGATATGGCCAGTGAAGGGCTCGAAGTCGGCGAGGCGGAGCCAGAAGGCCGAGCGCTGCTCCCCCTCGGGTCGGGTGTAGGTGGTCACCTGGCGGCCGACCAGGCGGCGGCGGCCGGTCGCGTCGATCAGCCAGCGGGCGGCCATCCGCCGCTCGCCGCCATCGGCGCGGATCGTGACCTGGTGCCGCGCTCCGCCGGCGCCGACGCTGATCGCGTCGGCGAGGCCGTCGACGAGGGTGACGCCGAGGGCGGCGCAGCGCTCGCGGAGGGCCCGGTCGAAGTCCGGGCGGTGGAGCTGCCGCGCGAGGTGATGGAGGTACTCGGGCGCGTGGACGCTGTAGCGGCGATCCGCGGGGTCGTCGGGGCGGAGCTTGTGGTAGAAGGTGAGGCCATTCTTGAGGGCGCAGCGCTGATCGAGGAATTCCCCCATGCCGATCTCGCGGAAGAAGAGGATCGCCGGCTCGACCAGCGACTCGCCGACGTAGGGCCGCTTCTCCCGCTCGGGCGGCGGGCCGACGACGACGATCTCGAGGTCGGGCTCCTCGGACTTGAGCCAGGCCGCGACCATCAGGCCGCTGATGCTCGAGCCGAGGACGAGCACGTCACATTCGTTGGTCTCCATCGAATCCTCGCGATCGGCCGCGCTCGTCAGCGGCGCAGGCACTCGGCGAGCGCGCGCCGGATCCCGCGGGTGACGTGGGCGTGGGCGCGGTAGCCCGGGAGCCGCTGCATCGCCGCGTGCAGCGCGGGCAGGTTGTAGAAGGGGACGCTCGGGTAGATGTGGTGCTCGTAGTGATAGGAGATGTTGCGCGGGACGATGAAGATAAGGTCGAACCAGCTCGGCAGCGTGGTCCGCGTCAGCGCGTAGAGCGGGTCATCGGAGCGGACCATCGAGTGCTCGCAGATCAGCCGGATATAGTTAGAGGCGATGAACCACGTGGTGAGCGGGACCAGCCAGTAATAGAAGAGGAGATCGAGGCGATCGGCGGCCGCGAACGCGCCGCCGATCGCGCCGAGGACGAGGAGGCGGACGAGCCCGTAGATCGGCCCGACCCGGCGGAGTGGGCGGAGGAGGCCGACGACCACGAGGACCGCGCCGGTGAGGCCGCAGCCCCGCCAGAGGAGCTTGGCGGCGAGCTGGGCCGGCGTCTTGGGGTAGGTCCACTCGCGGGTCGGCCGGCCGTCCGGGCCGCGGAGCCGCCAGAGCGCGATGTTGCCGTCGCGCTCGGTGCCGAGGTAGCGGTGGTGGGCGCCGTGGGCGGCGCGGAAGAGCTCGTTGGTCGCGGCGCAGGGCCACCAGAGGAGGAGGTTGGCGACCCAGTCGTTGAGCCGACGATTCGGCAGGAGCCGGTAGTGGACCGCGTCGTGGCCGAGGACGACGAGCGCGTGCTGGCGGGCGCCGATGAAGATGACCGTGAGCGGGTAGAGCCAGCCGCCGCCGAGCGCCTTGCAGAGGGCGATCGCGCCGATGATCGCCGCCCACTCGACGGCGATCGCCCGGAGCGCGCGGCGAGGCTCGAGGCGCGAGAGCTGGCGGACGATCGCCGGCGGGAGGCGATCGGGGATCTCGCCGTCGTAGTCGTGCGGGTGTGTGTTCGAGGGCGCGGGCATGACCGGTCAGGGGCGGGGGGAGGGGCGAGCCGCGAGCGCGGCCTGGACGGCGGCGTGGCCCTCGCGATCGCCGCGGTAGCGGCGAGCGATGAGGACGCCCGCCAGGCCGAAGAGCGCGGTCCCGGGGCCGGCGCAGAGGCCGATCGCGGTGACGAGCGCGGGGTCGACGGCGCCGGGCTCGGCCTGGGTGGGGAAGGCGATCGCGCTCAGGAAGAAGCCGCCGAGGGCGGTGCCGACCCCGGTGGCGGCCTTGCGGGCGAAGGAGAGGGCGCCGAAGAAGAGCCCCTCCTGGCGGCGGCCGGTGCTGAGCTCGTGGGCGTCGGCGATGTCGGCGAGGAGCGAGCCGGCGGCGATCGTCGCGGCCGCGCCGGCGATGCCGGAGAGGAAGAGGGTGGCGAGGAGGGTCGGGCGGAGGGCGGCGCCGGCGGGGAAGAGGCCGAGGACGTGGAGGAGCGGGGGGGTCATCGTCAGCAGCGCGTAGACGGCCATGCCGCCGACGAGGAGGGCGCGCTTGTCGGTCCGCGACGCGGTCGCGGCGGTGAGTGGCGAGCCGATCAGGAGCCCGAGGAGGGCGGCGCCCGGGAGGGCGACCGCGTCGGCGCCGAGGTCCCAGAAGTAGGTGCCGACGAAGAGGTCGAGGGAGAGGGCGACGCCGCGGGCGATGAAGAAGAAGAGGAGGCTGACGACGAGCGCGGCGAAGCCCGGGTTGCGGTAGGCCGCGAGCTGGTCGCCGACGAAGTCGCGGAGGCGCGCGCTCTGGGCCGCGGCGGCGCGCGGCAGGGTGGGGATCGAGCGCCAGGTGCCAAACGTCGACGCGAGGACGACGACGCTCATGAGGACCCCGTAGGCGAGGCCCATCGGCGGATAGGCGGCGGGGTCGAGCTGTCCGTTGGGGAAGGCGTCCGAGGGGCGGAGGAAGACCGCGCGGGCGCCGGCGATCAGCGCGGCGGCGCCGAGGTAGGTGAAGAAGACCCGGGCGCCGGCGATCCGGGTGCGCTCGTCGTAGTCGGCGGAGAGCTCGGCGCCGAGGGCCATGTGGGGGACGAAGAAGACCGTGAGCGCGAGGCGGTGGGCGATCAGGAGGGCGGCGGCCCAGAGGGCGACGCCCGCCGGGCCGGCGGCGGGCGGGTCGAAGATCAGCGCGAAGGTGAGGCCGACCGGGATCGCGGAGGCGACGAGGAAGGGGTGGCGGCGGCCCCAGCGGTGGCGCGCGCCGTCGGACCACCAGCCCATGAGCGGGTCGGTGACCGCGTCGATCACCAGGGCGACGCCCATCACCGCGCCGACGATCCAGCCGTCGAGGCCGAGGACCTGGGAGAAGAAGAAGAGGACGAAGAGGTTGACCGCGGCCTCCTCGATGCCCTTGGCCATCTCGCCGACGCCGTAGGCGACCTTGAGGCCGCGGCTGATCACGGGTTGACCACCATCCCCGGGCGGTAGCGGAGGACGCGATCGCCGTTGACGCGCGCGCGGTCCTCACCGCGGACCAGGAGGGCGCGCCAGCGGTCGAGGCGGAGCTGGTGGATCCGGAGGTAGGCGATGGTGAGGCCGCCGTCGCCGAGCACCCAGGGGTTGTGGATCCGGACGTCGGGGACGATGTAGCGGCCCGACATGCCGAGGCGCGCGTCGTCCTTGGTGATGTTGGGGAGGGCGCCGTGCATCACCCGCTCGGAGAAGATCACGAACTCGCCGGCCTTCATCACCAGGTTGACCGCGTCCTCGTCGCGGATCCCGTCGGCGGGGCGCATGATCTTGGTGCCGAAGCGGTCGCTCTTGTTCTCGGCGTGGCGGACCGGGTCGTACTCCTCGACCCGCATCGGCAGGAGCTCGCGGTGGGTGCCGGGGATCACCCGGAGGCAGCCGTTCTCGATCGTCGAGTCGGTGACCGCGATCCACACGGTGAGCTGGAAGAGCTCGTCGAGGTGGGGCGGGCTCAGGGTGGCGACCCGCATGGTCTCGTTGAGGTAGGAGGTCGCCTGGTGCCAGCCGGTGCCGCCCATCCCCGGGTACTTCGGGAAGAACTGGGTGCGCCAGAGGAGGAGGTCGGGGCCGAGGAGCTGGGCGACCCGCTCGACGATCGCCGGGTGGCCGTAGAGGTCGACGAGCGTCGGGTCCTCGAGGTGCTTGTCGCGGGCGTTGAGGCCGCGGGTCGCGTACTCCTCGTTCGACATCTCGCCCGCCCCCTCGCCGCTATGCGAGGTGCCGACGTAGCGGAAGGAGCCGCGCGGGTAGGTCGACGAGGGCTTGTCCCAGAGCTCCCACATCCGCGGGGCGAGGGCCCTCATCTCGTCCGGCGGCAGGAGGGTGTAGGGGCCGGCGTAGCCGCGATCCCAGAAGCCGCGGATCTCGCCCTCGCTCATCGCCCAGGCCTCGTCGGTCGCGACCCGCGGGGCGTAGCTCGCGGGGCCGCGGAGGCGGGTGTGGACGTCGATGAAGACCCGGCTGCGGCGCGAGCCGAGGAAGGTGCGGAGCATGTGCGGCGTCCAGCTCAGCGGGAGCTGATAGCGGACGCGGTCCGGGAGGAATCGATGGAGTGGCCGCATCTGGGCCAGCGCGAAGCCAGCGAGGAGGGGCCCTGTACGAATAATACGTTTGGGCTGGCGAGGCGCGTTCGTGGCCATGGGTGCGGAGTCTATCAGAAGGCTGATTTGTAGATATGGTCATTGTCGCGCTGGGCGATTGTGGATAGCATTCGAAATGGCGCCTCTGTCGACGCCGTCCACGCGCGTTGTCTCGGGCGCGCGAGCCGTGGTAGACCGGCGCAGCTATGGGACATGGTGGTGGTCTTGCGGCGGCGATCCTCGACGCGGCGGAGCTGGGTGCTGGCGCCGTCTACTGTCGATTCCTGAGCGACGGCGAGGTCGACGGCCCGCTCGTCGAGCGGCGCTTCGACGAGTTCGCCGAGCGCGCGCTGCGGCTGGCCGCCGGGCTCCAGGAGGCCGGCGCGGCCGGGGAGCGGGTGCTCCTCCTCTTCCCGCCCGGCGTCGACTTCGCCGAGGCGTTCGTCGCCTGCGTGCTCGCGGGGGCCATCGCGGTCCCGGTCCCGCCCCCGGACCCGCGCCGCCTCGAGCGGGCGATCGAGCGGCTCGATCGGACCGCGGCCGACGCGGACGCCCGCTTCGTCCTCGCCACCGCGGACTTCTGCGCGATGGTCCCGGCGCTCGCCGCGATGGCGCCCGGGCTCGCCCGCCGGACCTGGCTGGCCTTTGAGACCTATGCTCAATCTGGAGCGCGCTGGCACGATCCGGCCGCCGGGCCCGGCTCGCTCGCGTACCTCCAGTACACGTCGGGGTCGACCGGCGAGCCGAAAGGGGTCTGCGTCACCCATGGCAACCTCCTCCACAACACCGCGAATATCGCGGCCGCGTTCGGCTCAAGCCGGCATTCTGCCGGGGTGATATGGCTGCCGCCCTATCATGATATGGGGCTCATCGGCGGCATCCTCCAGCCGCTCCTCCGCTCATTTCCGGTGATGTGGATGTCCCCCCTCGACTTCCTCCGCCGACCGGCCCGCTGGCTGCGGGCGATCGCCAGGGTCGGCGCGACGATCAGCGGCGGCCCTGACTTCGCCTATGCGCTCTGCGCCCGCAAGGTGGATCCCCGCGAGCTCGAGGGGGTCGATCTCTCGTCCTGGGAGGTCGCCTTCTCGGGGGCCGAGCCGGTGCGGCCGGAGACCCTGGCTGCCTTCGCGCGGCGCCTCGGGCCCCTCGGCTTCCGCGCGCGCGCGTTCTACCCGACCTACGGGTTGGCGGAGTCGACGCTGATCGTCACCGGCGGTCAGGCGGGCGCTGGCCCGCGGGCCCTCGAGGTCGACGCCGAGGCGCTCACGCGAGGTGAGGTCCGGCCAGGCACCGGGCGGACGCTGATCGGCGCCGGGCCAGCGCTCGCGGGGATGGAGGTGCGGGTCGTCGATCCGGTGACGCTCGCGGAGACCGACGCGGTCGGCGAGATCTGGGTGGCGGGGCCGAGCGTGGCCGACGGCTACTGGCAGAACCCCGCGGCCACCCGCGAGGTCTTCGGGGCGCGGACCGCCGAGGGGCGCGGCCCCTTCCTCCGCACCGGCGACCTCGGCTTCCTCGACGACGGCGAGCTCTTCGTGGTCGGCCGGCAGAAGGACGTGGTGATCGTCCGCGGCCGCAACGTCCACCCCGGCGACGTCGAGACGGCGATCATCGGGGTCCACCCGGCGATCCGGCCGGGCGGGATCGCGGTCTTCCGGGTCGAGCACGGCGGTGAGGAGCGCGCGGCGGCGGCGGTCGAGGTCGACGCGGCGCGCCTCGGCGATGGCGCGGCCGAGGTCATCGACGCCGTGCGGCGAGCCGCGAGCGAGCGCGCCGAGGTGGCCCTCGCCGGGGTCGCGCTCTGGCCGGCGGGCGCGGTGCCGAAGACGACGAGCGGCAAGGTCCAGCGCTTTCGGGCGCGGGAGCTCTTCCTCGACGCGGAGGCGGCGGCGATCGCCCGCTGGCTCGAGAGCGCGGCCCCCGGGCCCGCGGCCGGGGCGATCGAGGGCGTGCGTCGGCGCCTCGTCGCCGCGATCGCGCCCTACCTCGGGGTGGCGCCGGAGCGGATCGAGGGACAGCGGGCCTTCGACGCCTACGGGGTCGACTCGGCGCGGCTGGTGGAGATGAGCGAGGGGATCGAGCGGGCCTTCGGTCGGCCGCTCTCGCCGAGCGCGCTCTACAACCACCCGAACGTCGACGCGCTGGCGCGCTTCCTGGCGGCCGACGCCGCCCCGGAGGCGGGGGCGAGGGGCGCGGAGCGAGGAGGCGAGGCCACGCCGGCGGCCGCGCTCTACCGTCGAGAGAGCGAGGCGCTCGCCCGCCTCGATCGTCGGGCGCTCGGCTATCGCTTCGATCTCGACGCGGAGATGCCGTGGGAGCGCCTCGGCGAGCCCGGGATCCACGTGACGGCGGAGCTGGCGGAGACCCTGGGCGTCGACGTCGGCGCGCTCCGCTCGACGCCGGGGGCGTGGGAGCTCGCGCAGTGGGGGATGGCGCTGGAGTTCTGCGTCGGCTTCGAGGCGCTGGAGCGGGTGCTGATCGCCGCGTGCGGCGCGATCGAGGCGGCGAGCGGGGCGTCGCGGAGCCTCAAGCTCCTGGTCGAGGAGGAGGACAAGCACATCCTCCTCTTCCGCCGCTACGCCCGCTGGCTCCGCGCGCAGCGGCCGGACGACGCGGCCCTCTTCGACGCGCTGGCGTCGTCGTGGTCGAAGCGGCGGGGCTCGGGCTGGATCGCCCTCGACGGGGCCGACGCGCACCTCCTCTCGTGGCTCTGGACGCTGGTCTTCGAGGCGTGGACGGTGTACGTGCACGAGGCGCTCGGCCGCGCGGAGGAGGCGGTGCAGCCGGCGTGGCTGGCCGCGCACGCGCTCCACCGCCGCGAGGAGGCGCAGCACCTGGCGACCGATCTCGCGTTCGTCGAGGCGCTGGCGATCGGCGAGGCGGATCGTCGGCGGGTGACGGCGGCGTTCCTGGTCGAGCTCCTCGACGTGTGGGAGGACTTCTTCGCGGTCTCGGCGGTGCACGGCCTCTGCCGCGCGCGCTTCCCCGGGATCCGCCTGCAGGCCGCCGATCCGGCCGCGTGCGCGCAGCGGCTCCTCGGCGAGCGCTCGTTCACCAGCCTCCACCGGGCGGCGCCGGGGCTCGCGGAGCTGCTGGCGCGGCCAGCCGCGGAGGTGCGGGCGGCCGCGGCCGCGGTGGCCCGCGGCGAGGCGATGCCCGCGAGCGGCTCGGCGAGCGGCGAGCGGAGGGCGGCGACGGGCGGGGCAGGGGAGGACGCGGTCGCGGCCGCGGAGGCGACCCGCGGGGCGGGCGAGGGCAGCGACGGCCGCCCGCCGCCGCGATCGGAGGACGTGGCGATCGTCGGCTTCGGCTGCCGGCTCCCCGGCGACATCGGCTCGCTCGAGGACCTCTGGCAGCGCCTCATCGAGGGCTTTGACGCGATCACGGAGGTGCCGCCCGAGCGCTGGGACGTCGACGCGTGGTTCGACGCCGATCCGCGCGCGCCCGGCCGCATGTACACCCGCTGGGGCGGCTTCCTCCGCGGGGTCGAGGACTTCGACGCGCCCTTCTTCGGGGTGTCGCCGCGCGAGGCCCGATCGATGGATCCGCAGCAGCGCCTCCTCCTCGAGGTGACCTGGGAGGCGCTCGAGCACGCCGGGATCCCGGCGTCTTCGCTCGCGGGGTCTCGCGCCGGCGTGTGGGTCGGGATCTGCGCGTGGGACTACTCGCGCCGCAACAACGACGCGCTCCAGGACGCCTGGTCGGCGACCGGCAACGCGCTCTCGGTGGCGGCCGGTCGGATCTCCTACACGCTCGGCCTCCGCGGGCCGTCGATGGCGATCGACACCGCCTGCTCGTCGTCGATGGTCGCGATCCACCTCGCGGTCCAGAGCCTCCGGCGCGGCGAGTCGGAGCTCGCGCTGGTGGGCGGGGTGAACCTCCTCCTCTCGCCGCTGAGCACGGTCTGCTTCTCGGCGCTGCGGGCGATGTCGCCGGTCGGCCGCTGCAAGACCTTCGACGCGTCGGCGGACGGCTACGTGCGCAGCGAGGGCTGCAGCGTCGCGGTCCTCAAGCGCCTCGCCGACGCCCGCCGCGACGGCGACCGGGTGCTCGCGGTGATCCGCGGGACGGCGGTGAACCAGGACGGCCGGAGCAACGGCCTCACCGCCCCGCACGGGCCGGCGCAGGAGGAGGTGATCCGCGCCGCCCTGGCCGACGCCGACCTCGCGCCGGAGGCGATCGACTACCTCGAGGCGCACGGCACGGGGACCGCCCTCGGCGATCCGATCGAGCTCGGGGCGATCGCCGGGGTGATGGCCGGGCGCGCCGCGGAGCGGCCGCTCTGGGTCGGCTCGGTGAAGACCAACATCGGCCACGGCGAGGGCGCGAGCGGGCTCGCCGGGCTAGCGAAGGCGATCGAGGTCATCCGCCGCCGGACGATCCCGGGGAACCTCCACTTCGTCACGCCGACGCCGCGGGTCGAGTGGGCGAAGATCCCGCTCCGGGTGGCGACGGCGGCGGTGCCCTGCGAGGGGCGAGGCCCGCTCCGGGTGGGCATCAACTCCTTCGGCTTCGGCGGCACCAACGCGCACGCGGTGATCGAGGGCGCCGACGAGTTCGAGGGGATCGACGAGGGGCCGGCGCCGATCCTCGTGCTCCCGCTCTCGGCGCCGACGCCCGAGGGGCTCCAGGCGCTGGCGGCCCGCCTCGCCGAGCACGTCGAGGCTCACCCCGAGGACTCGCTCGTCGACCTCTGCGCGACCATGGCCTGCGGACGGAGCGCCTGGCCGGTGCGCGCGGCGATCGTGGTCGAGGAGCGCGCGTCGCTCTGCGCCGACCTGCGGGCGCTCGCCGCCGGTGAGGTGCCCGCGTCGGTCGCGACGTCGCCGGCCGACGGCGCGAGCGAGTCGCTCCGGATCGGCTTTCTCTTCACCGGCCAGGGCGCCCAGACCCCGGGGATGGCGCGCGGGCTCCACGCGGCGCTGCCGGCCTTTCGGGGGGCCTTCGAGCGCGCGCGCGCCGAGATCGATCGCTGGCTCGACCGGCCCCTCGAGCCGCTGGTCTTCGAAGCGTCCGGGGCGGCGATCCACGAGACCGGCAACGCGCAGCCGGCCCTCTTCGCGGTCGAGTGGGCGCTCGCGGAGGCCTGGCGCGCGCTCGGGGTCGAGCCCTGCGCGCTCCTCGGGCACTCGATCGGCGAGATCACGGCGGCCTGCGTGGCCGGGGTGATCTCGCTCGAGGACGCCGCCCGCCTGGTCTGCGCGCGCGGCCGCTTGATGCAGTCGCTGCCCCGCGGCGGGGCGATGGCCTCGGTCGAGGCGGATGAGGCGACGGTGCTCGCCGCCCTCGGCGATCGCCTCGAGGAGGTGGACGTCGCCGCGGTCAACGGGCCCCGCCAGATCGTCATCTCCGGCGACGAGGGGGCGGTCGAGGCGGTGCTCCGCGGGCTCGCGGCGCAGGGCGTCCGGGGGCGGCGGCTCACGGTCTCGCACGCCTTCCACTCGCCGCGGATGGAGCCGATCCTCGACGAATTCGAGGTCGAGGCGAGGCGCGCCGCGCTGCGCCGGCCGCGGATCCCGATGATCTCAAACCTGACTGGAAGGACAGCAGGTGCGGACGTCGCCCGCGCCGGCTACTGGGCGCTCCACGTCCGCGCGCCGGTGCGCTTCGCGGACGGCCTGGCGACCCTGCTGACGACCCAGCGGCCCGGCCTCCTCGTCGAGATCGGGCCCGCGCCGGTGCTCGCGGGGCTCTGCGCGCAGGCCCAGGGGGCGCCGCCGGTGGTCCCCTCGCTCCGCCCGGGTCGCGACGACGCGGCCGTCTTCGCGGCGGCGCTCGCCCGCCTCTGGGCGGCCGGGGCGAAGATCCGCTGGGGCGCGCTCTACGGCCGGCGGCGACGCCTGAGCCTGCCGACGACGCCGATGCAGCGCGTGCGCCACTGGATCGAGGCCGGGTCGCGCTCGGCCGGCAGGGCGCCGGGCAAGCCGTGGCTCGGCGCCCGCCTCGACGTCGCCGGGCCGGCGATCTTCGCCAGCGTGATCGACGAGTCGGCGCGGGCCTGGCTCGGCGATCACCGGGTCGGTGAGCGCGCCCTCGTGCCCTTCACGGGGCTCTGCCAGCTCGCCCGCCTGGCGGCGATCGAGGCGGGTGGAGACGGCGCGCTGCGGGACGTCGCCGTCGAGGCGCCGCTGGTGGTCGAGGCCGAGGGCGTAGAGCGGGTCCAGGTCACGGTGGACGAGGGGCGCGTGCGGGTGGACGCGCGGGCGTCGGCCGGCTGGCGGCGTCACCTGCGGGCGACCCTGGAGCGGCGGGGCGAGGCGCCGGGGACCGTCGACCTCGCGGCGATCGCGGGGCGCTGCGGCGAGGTCGTCGACGCGGCGTCGATCTACGCCCGGCTCGCCGACGCCGGACTGGCCTATGGGCCATGTTTTCGGGGACTTGTCAGCGCGCGCGCCGGCGAGGGCGAGGTGATCGGGGAGATCCGCGCGCCGGCGGCCCTGGTCGGCCACCCCGCGGTGATCAGCGAGGTGGCGCTCGTCGACGCGGCGTTGCAGGCGGCGGCGCTCCTCCTGGTCGACGCCGGCGGGCTCTTCCTCCCGGTGGGCGCGGAGGTCGTCGAGCTCGGGCCGCTGCCCGAGCGCTTCTGGGCGCATGTGGTGGGGCAGGGCGGCGGCGCCCGTCGGCAGGTGGACCTCGCGCTGATCGATCCGGAGGGCGCGGTCGTCGGCCGGATCAAGGGGCTCACGCTCCAGCGCGCCGCGCGGGTCCAGGTCGCCGACGAGCCCGGCACCGACGCGCTCTGGACGGTCGAGGCCCGGGCCGTCGAGGCGCCGACGCCGACGCCGGCGCGGGTGTTGGTCGTCGGCGAGGATCCGCTCGCGGGGGTGCTGGCGCGTAACCTGGTCGAAGGGACAGAGATCCTGGCCGAGGCCGATCCGGCGGCGATCTCGGCGAAGCTGGCGTCGGGGCGCTTCTCCGCGGTGATCTCGCTGCTGGCGCTCGGCGGCCACCCGCTGGCGACGAGCGCTGCCCTGGTGCGGGCGGCGTCGGCTCTGCCCGGGGTGCGGGTGGTGCTGGTGACTCGGGGCGCGGACGCAGAGGCGCCGCTTCAGGCCGGCGTCTGGGGCCTGGCCCGGAGCGCGGCGAGCGAGCGCCCGGGGGCGACGATCCGGGTGATCGACGTCGATCCGGCGGGCGACGACGAGGCGGCCGCGGCGGCGTTGGCCCGCGAGGTCGGCGACGATCCCGAGTCGCAGGTGCTCTGGCGTGGCGGCGAGCGCCTCGCCCTCCGCCTCGCGCCGCTCGTCGACGACGCGATCGCGCGTCCGCCCGGGCCCGCGCACCTGCGGGTCGACCGCGCGGGTGGTGCCTGGGTGCGCCTCGAGCCGGCGCCGGCGCGCGAGCCCGGGCCGGGGGAGATCGCCATCGCCGTCGACTTCGCGGGGCTCAACTTCCGCGACGTCCTCGGGGCGATGGGCCGCTATCCCGGCGAGGTCGGGCCGCTCGGTGGCGAGTGCTGCGGGCGGGTGATCGCGGTCGGCGAGGGCGTCGAGTCGCCGGCGATCGGCGAGCGGGTGATGGCCCTCGCGCCCGCGAGCTTCGCGGACGTGGCGATCACCGACGCGCGGATGGCGGTGCCGGTGCCGGCGGGGCTGACCTCGGAGGAGGCGGCGACGGTGCCGATCGCCTTCGTCACCGCCTGGTACGCGCTCCATGAGCTCGGGAAGGTGCGAGCCGGCGAGCGGGTCTTGATCCACGCGGCCGCCGGCGGCGTCGGCATGGCGGCGGTGCAGATCGCCCAGGCGATCGGCGCCGAGGTCTTCGGCACCGCGAGCGCCGGCAAGTGGTCGACGCTCGCGGCGATGGGGATCGAGGGCCCGCTGAATTCGCGCGACACGAGCTTCGCCCCGGCGATCCGCGAGCGGACCGGCGGGCAGGGGATCGACGTGGTCCTCAACAGCCTCACCGGGGCGATCCTCGAGGAGAGCCTGCGCCTGCTGCGGGCCGGCGGGCGCTTCCTCGAGATGGGCAAGGCGGAGATCTGGGAGCCCGAGCGGGTGGCGGCCCTCAACCCGCAGGCGAGCTACGTCGCCTTCGATCTCGCGGTCCTCGACCCGGCGCTCCTCGGACAGATCCTCCGGGAGGTCGCGGAGGGGCTCGCGCGCGGCGTGCTGCGGCCGCTGCCGCACCGCGTCTTCCCCCTCGGTCGCGCGCCCGCGGCCTTCCGCGAGATGGCGGCGGCGCGCCACATCGGCAAGATCGTCCTCCAGGTGCCGGTCGACCTGCCCCTCGATCCCGAGGGCGCCTACCTGGTGACCGGGGGGACCGGCGCGCTCGGGGCTCACGTCGCCCGCTGGCTCGTCCGACGCGGCGCCCGGTCGATCGTCCTCGCGGGCCGGCGGGCGCCCGAGCCGGAGCTGGTGGCCGAGCTCGAGGCCGAGGGCGCGAGCGTCGAGGCGGCGGCGACGGACCTGGCGGTGGAGGGCGGCGCGCGGGCGCTGGTCGCCGCCGTCCGGGCCTCCGGGCGGCGCCTCCGCGGGATCGTCCACGCCGCGGGGGTCCTCGCCGACGCGCCGCTCGACGGGCTCGACGCGGCCGCCTTCGCCCGGGTGCTCGCGCCGAAGGCGGGGGCGGCGATCGAGCTGTCCGAAGAGACACGTAATGATCCGCTCCATCTCTTCATCCTCTTCGGTTCGGTGAGCGGCGTGCTGGGCGGGGCCGGTCAGGCCAACTACGCCGCGGCGAACGCGATCCTCGACGCGCTCGCGCGCTCGCGCCGGGCGTCGGGGCGGCCGGCGCTGGCGATCGACTGGGGGCCCTGGGAGGGCGCCGGGATGGCGGCGCGCCTCGATCCCGCGCTCCGTCGCCGCCTCCTCGCCCAGGGGATCGCCGCGCTCGCCCCGGCCCGCGCGCTGCGGCTCATGGATCGCGCGCTCCGCTCGTCGGCGGCCCAGGTCGTGATCGCGCCCCTCGATCGCGGAGCGCTGGCCGCACGCATCGGTCGGGGTCCGGCGCCGCCGATCCTCGCGGAGATCGTCGCACGCGACGCCGCGGCGCCCGCGTCGGTGAGCGCGGAACAGGGGCTCCGCGAGGCGATCATGGCGGCCCCGCCGAGCGAGCGCCACGATCGCCTGGTGGCGGCGCTCCGTCAGGCGGCGGCCCAGGTCCTCGGGGCCCGGCCTTCGGCCGTCGATCCGCGGCGGGCGCTCAGCGATCTCGGCCTTGATTCGCTGATGGCGGTCGATCTCGTGGGCTCGCTCTCACACGCGCTCGGGGTCGAGATCGGGCCGACGGCGCTCCTCGAGCACCCGAACCTCGACGCGCTCGCGCGCTACATAGCGACGCTCCTCGGGCGGCCGGGCGACGGAGACGGCGACGGGGACGGCGACGGGGAGACGGAGGCCGCGCGGCGCCTCCGCGCCGAGATCGAGGCGCTCGAGGGGGTGATGGCGTGAGCGGTGGCTCCGCCGATCTCGAGCGAGCGGCGCAATTGCTGGCGCGGGCGCGGGCGCGGATCGTCGCCCTCGAGCGCGAGCGGGCGTCCCCGGTGGCGATCGTCGGCGTCGGCCTCCGCCTCCCCGGCGGGGTCGATTCGCCGGACGCGATGTGGTCGGCGATCCTCGCGGGGCGCGATCTCACCGGCGAGCCGCCGGAGGCGCGCCGGGCCGAGCTCCGCGGGATCGAGGCCGGGGGACCGGGGGCGTCGCGCGGGGCCTGGCTCGACGACGTCGATCAATTCGACGCGGAGCGCTTCGGCGTCGGCGGGCGCGAGGCCGCGGCGATGGATCCCCAGCACCGCCTCCTCCTCGAGGCCTCGCTGGCCGCATGCGAGCGCGCGGGGATCGTCGACGAGGCGCTCCGGGGGAGCCGCACCGGGGTCTACGTCGGCCTCTGCAACAACGACTACGCGCAGCGCCTCCTCCGGGACGCCGGCGATCCGCGGGTCGACGCGACGCTCGGCACCGGCAACACCTTCTCGATGGCCGCCGGTCGGATCGCCTACACCTTCGGCCTCATCGGCCCGGCCTTCGCCCTCGACGCGGCCTGTGCGAGCTCGCTCCTGGCGGTCCACCTCGGCGTCCAGGCGATCCGCCGCGGCGAGTGCGAGCGCGCCCTGGTCGGCGGCGCGAACCTGGTGCTCTCGCCGAACCCCTCGCTCTCGTTCGCGCGGATGGGCGTGCTCTCGCCGTCGGGGCGCTGTCGGGCGATGGACGCGAGCGCCGACGGCTACGTCCGCGGCGAGGGCTGCGTGGTCTTTGTGCTCGAGGATCTGGCGGCGGCCGAGGCGGCTGGACGGCCGATCCTCGCGGTGATCCGGGGCTCCGCCGTCCGCCAGAACGGCGCCGGCAACGGGGTGGTCTCGCCGAGCCCGGCGGCGCAAGAGGCGGTGATCCGGGCGGCGCTCCACGACGCCGGCGTCGCCCCGGGGGAGGTCGGCTTCCTCTCGGCCTTCGGCAGCGGCACGCCGCTCGGCGACCTCGCCGAGCTCACCGCGATCGAGCGGGTCTTCGCCGCAGCGCGCCCTGAGCCGCTCGCGCTCGGGCTCTGCAAGTCGAACTTTGGCCACGGGGAGGGGGCGGCCGGGGCGACCAGCCTCCTCCTCGCCTGCGAGGCGGTCGGCCGCGGGGTGCTCCCGCCTGCGATTCTGTCCCTTGGGCCATCTCCAAAGCTCCCCTGGCGGAGCGCCCGGATCCCGACCGAGGCCGAGCGATGGCCAGACGGCGAGCGGATCGCCGGGGTCAGCGCGTTCGGCTTCTGCGGCACCAACGTCCACGTGGTGATCGCCGGGCCGCCACCTCGGCCTGAACAAAGAGTCATGTCGACCGCCCGCTTGACGCTCTCGGCCCGCAGCGACGCGCTCCTCCGCCAGTGGGCGGGCTCGCTCGCCGACCACCTGCGGGCGCACCCGGAGCTGCCCCTCGCGTCGATCGTCGAGGCGCTGGAGCGCGGCCGCGGCCGCGAGCCGGCGGCGGTCGAGGTCGACGCGGCCGATCGCGGGCGCCTCCTCGCCGCGCTCGATCGGGTGGCGGCCGGCGATCCCGGGGTGGGGCGCGGTTCGAGCTCAGAGGCGCGGCCGCGGCAGGGGGCGGCGCCGCGGATGGTGTCGTTGCCTCCGCGTCCGCTGGCCCGAACTCGCTGGTGGATCGACGCGACCGCGACGGCGAGCGCCCCCGCGCTCGCGCAGGCGTCGGCGCTGCCGGAGGTCGAGCTGCTACGGGCGGCCCCCGCCGAGGCGCGCGCGGCCGCGATCGCCCGCGGCGTGGCCCGTCTCCTCGCGGCTGCGCTCGGTCGGGAGGTCGAGGTCGACGCGCGCCTCGCCGATCTCGGGGTCGACTCGCTGGTTGCGATCGATCTCCTCGCCCGGATCCGCGAGGCTTGGGGGCTGGTGATCTTCCCCGGCGAGCTCCTCGCCCACCCGACGATCGCCGCCCTCGCCGCGCAGATCTCCGGGCTGATCGCGGGGGAGGGCTCGGCGTCCGCGCTCGGCCCGGCGATCGCCGAGACCCTGGCGGCGGGGATCCGTCGCGGGCGGGCGCGGCCCGGCGTCGATCTGCGCGCGGCCGATCCGGATCTGCCCGCGCCGGTCTTCCTCCTCTCGACCCCGCGGAGCGGCTCGACGCTGCTGCGGGGGATGCTCGGCGGCCACCCTGGGCTCTTCGCGCCGCCCGAGCTCCACCTCCTCGCGTTCGCGGACCTCGCGGACTGGCATGCCGCGCTCGCCCCCGATCTCCTCCACCTCGGGCTCCATCAGGCGCTCGCCGGCCTCGGCCTCGACGAGGCGGAGGTCGAGGCCGAGCTCGCGGGCTGGGTCGCCGCGCGGGCGCCGATCGCCGCGGTCTACGACGCCCTCCGGGCCCGGGCCGCGCCGCGTCGGCTGATCGACAAGTCCCCGAGCTACGCCCTCGATCTCGAGGTCCTCGCCCGGGCGGAGCGCCTCTTTCCGGGCGCGCGCTACATCCACCTGGTCCGCCACCCGGTGCCGACCGCTCGCTCCTTCGTCGATCGGCGGATGGGCCAGCTCATCGGCGGCGACGCGCTCGCCGGGCTCGAAGCGGCCCTCGCGGTCTGGACGATCGGCAACCGCAACCTCCTCGACTTCCTCGGCCGCGTCGACGCCGAGAGGGTGCTGCGGGTGCGCTACGAGGAGCTGGTGCGCGATCCGCCGCGGGCGCTCGCGCGGATCGCCGGCTTCCTCGGCGTCGACTACGAGCCGGCGATGGTCGATCCCCACCGGGGGCGCTTCCCGGGGGAGGAGCGGGGGGTGATCGGCGACCCCGGCTTCTACGCCCGTCGGGGGGTCGACGCGTCCCTCGCTGATGCATGGCGAAATGACCATGTTTATATGGACATGTCCAAGGAGACGAGGAGCGTCGCGGCCGCGCTCGGCTACGACGACGTCGAGGCAGCGGCAGCGGCCGCGCCCGCGACCTCCGTCGAGATCGACGGGCTCCGCCTCGATCCGACGCTGACGCCGACCCCGCGGGCGTCCACGGGCGCTCCGCGGCGGATCTTCGTCACCGGCGCGACCGGCTTCCTCGGCCCCTGGCTGGTCCGCGCCCTCAGCCGACGCTTCGCCGACGCGGAGGTGGTCGCGCTGGTGCGCGCGGAGGACGACGCCGGCGCCGCCCGGCGCCTCGACGCGGCCCTGCGGGTCCCGGCGGAGGCGCGTGCGGGCCGCGTGCGGGCGCTCGCCGGTCACCTCGATCGGCCGCGCCTCGGCCTCTCGGAGCGCGCCTGGGAGGCGCTCGCCGACGGCCTCGACCTCGTCGTCCACAGCGGCGCGGTCGTCAACTTCGTCCTCGGCTGGGAGGCGCTGGCGGCGGTGAACGTCGGCGGCACCATCGAGGTGCTGCGGCTGGCGTCGGCGTCGGCATCCGCGGTCCTGGTCCACGTCTCGAGCAAGGGGATCTACGACCCGGCCGCGTATCCTGGCTCCGCGCCGATCGACGAGGACGCGCCGCTCCGTCCGCCGACCGCGGCCGCGCTCGGCTATCAGCGCAGCAAGTGGGCGGCCGAGTCGCTGGTGGCGCAGGCGGCCGCGCGCGGGCTGCCGGTCGCGGTCTGCCGGCCCGGTCGGATCAGCGGCGATCGGGCGAGCGGCGCCCTGCCGGAGCACGACTTCATGGCGGTCTTCCTCCGCGGCGCCGCCGAGGTCGGCGCCCTGCCGGGCCTCGACTTCGCGATCGAGGCCTCGCCGGTCGACGTGATCGCCGACGCGATCGCGGCGATCGCGGGGCGCCCCGCCTCGTTCGGGCGCGCCCACCACCTGGTCCACCCGCGGCCGATCGATCTCTCGGAGGTCGCAGCGCTCGCCGCCGAGGTCGGCGTCGAGCTCGACCGGATCGACTACGAGGAGTGGCGCGCGCGGATCCTGGCGCGCGCGGCCGGGCCGGGCAGCGCCCTCGCGCCCTTGATGTCGATGTTCCCGGTCCGCGAGCCGGTGCGGGTCGACGACCGCCGCCTGACGCGGACGAACACCGAGGCCGCGCTCGCCGGCGCGGGGATCGTCTGGCCGTCGATGCACGAGGTGATCCGAGGCGCGCTCTCGTTCATGCGCGCGCGCGCCTGGCTCGGCGACGGGTGATGCGCTCGGGGGCGCTGGCTCACCCGCGATCGAGGCCGAAGGCGCGGCGATAGGCGGCGAAGCGCTCGTGGATCGCGGGGATCGTCTGGCCGAACTCGGCGGCGTCGTAGGGGTTGTCGCCGTGGCGTCGCTGGCGATTCGCCCCGACGAAGTCGCGGACGCGGGCCTCGAGCGCGTCGCTCCACGGCAGGTCGAAGCGCGCGTGGATCGACCGGGTGGTGCCGACGGGGTCGCGGAGGAGGGCCCGGTAGTCGACGTCGATCACGCGCGAGGCGGCGTCGCCGAGGGGGGCCACGGAGGCGTCGGTGATCGACTCGAGCCAGCGGGTGTTGGCCTCGACGATCGCCGGCACGTCGAGGGAGGTGCAGGTGACCGCGTGCATCGTCATCGTCAGCTTGTGGAAGCTCGGCACCACCTCGGCGGGGTCTCGGTGGGTGCGGACGACCATCGCCTGCGGGATGAGGTCGACGATCCGCGGGATCTGGCGGGCGTGGAAGGGGTCCTTGAGGACGAGGCGGCGCGCCGGCGCCTCGAGGAGGACGAGGAGCGCTCGCCAATTGCGGTAGGCGATCGCCAGGTCGTCGCGGAGCACGCGATCGAGCCAGGTGAGGGCGGGCGCCTGGTAGAGGAGCGACGAGGCGAAGCTCGGCTTGAGGAGGTGGCCGTCCTCGTCGGGGAGATCGGCGCGCACGAAGTGCTGGGCGTCGAGCGAGAGCGGGACGATCCGCTGGAGGCGTCGGATCTTCCGCTCGGCCTCCTGCCGGCGGCGATCGGGGCCGCGGCCGGCGATCGGCTCCATCAGCTCCCAGAGGAGGAGCGGGCGGGCGTCGTCAGCGAGCGCGAGGAGGCGGTGGAGGAGCGTGGTGCCCGATCGCGGGAGGCCGCAGACGAGGAGCGGCGGGCGGCTCGGGGGGCGATCGATCGCGGGATCCCGCGCGCGCGCGGCCTCGAGGCGGAGGCGCACCTGCAGCGACGTCCTCGCCAGCCCGTGGAGGTGGAGGCGGCCGTGGAAGGCGAGGCGAGCGTCCGCCTCGAGCGACGCGCAGAAGGCACGGAGCATCGCCTCGGTGCCGTCGCCGAAGCGCTCGTGCCCCTCCGCCGCCGCCGCCTCGGCGAGGAGCGCGTCGGGGTCCAGGAGGTGACGGAGGGCGCCGCGGCGGCGGAGGCCATCTCCCGCCGAATCGAGCGCGCGGAGCCACCACGGGAAGCGAGGCGAGGGGACCGTCACGCGAGCATGGTAGCGTCGTCATCGCGGCGGCGGGCGCCGCGTTGCCGCGTGGCCACAGTCGCCGCGTCGAGCGGCGAGATCGCGATCGCGCCGATCGCTCGCTGACGAGGTCATCCGCGAGCTCGCGCACGAGGCGCGTCCTCGCGCGGCGTACCCTGACGGCGCGCGTCGACGCTTCGAGTCGGCGTCGACACGCTGACCCGTCGTGGGGGCTACTGATTCGGACTATTCATCATCCTCCACATCATCCTCCACATCATCCTCCACATCATCCTCCACCTCCTCGGTGATGAGGGCGATCAGCGAGTTGTAGAGGCCGAGCTTCTTGAGTCCTTTGTCGCGGTCGGTGCCCTTGAGAACGAGGTGGACGTGCCCGAGAATGGGGTCGGTGTCGTGCATCTCCCCCCTCGCCCCGATGTACTTGCTTTCGCCCGCGAGCTCCTTATGGGGGTGTTTCTCGGTGATGTGCAGCCTCTCATCACTGGTGATATACTTGGCGAAGTCCATGGTGGACTCATAGTCATTCTTGTCGTAGAATTTGTTGTAATAGAGCGTCAAGAAGTAGTGGCCAATCTCTACCCTTGGCTGATTGGTCACGGTATTCCCGGGCACCTTGATCTTGGACGTCCACAGAACTACGGTCATTGTTCGACTCCCTGCCTCGAAGCGCGTGACGTTCGACCGCAGGACCACCGCCCTCGATCCGACTTGATGCCGTGACGAGGGCGCCGCGTCCGGCCCAACAGCTAGCGCTATACCACCATCCCCGGTTGAGGATAGGCAAGGGACCCTGGCTGCGCAAGCGCCGGGAGCACTCTTTTGTGCATGCTAGCGCTGCGCGGAGTACTCGACGCAAGCCCTCCGACCGGGCGAGTGGCCTGCACGCTGATCGCGGGCCTCGTCGCCCTCGGCGCGGCGGTGCGCCGGACGAGCGCAGGCAGGCGGCCGTCGAGCTCGTATTGGGGATAGAGGGCTACGCGGGTGTTCGCGCTCATCGACGGTGCCTGCAGTCGCGGCGCGGCGGAGCTCTTGCCGGGCGTCCTGCGACCCGTCGGCGCCGGTCAGCGGTCGGGGCGGGTGGCGCCGCCGGTCCGCCAGACCCGCACGCGGCCGCCCTCCTCGACGGTGGCGACCCGCAGGCCGTCGCCGGCGAAGGCGACGTCGACGAGCGCGTGCTCGAGGCGGAGGGCGCGGGTGCTCCCGTCGGCGCCGAGGAGGCGGGCGCCGCCTCTATCGACGATCAGCGCGCGCGCGCCGACCGGCCAGGGGTAGGCGCGGCGATCGGGCTCGCGGGGCCAGATCAGCGCCCCCGGGGCGTCGGCCGCGAGCGCTCCGAAGACGCTCCAGATCGCCGTCGCGTCCGCCGGCGTCGCGCCGTCGCCGGGCTCCTGGCGCGACCGGAGCTCGCCGGCGGCGCTCCAGATCTCGAGCTCACCGGCGGCGCCGAGGAGGGCGATCGTCTCGCCGTCCCGCGAGAAGACCCCGTGGACGTGGTTGCTCCTCGGCCTGTCCTCGCCGAGGCGGGTCGCTGGGGTCGCCTCCGCGGCCGCCCACACCCGCGGGGCGCGGCCCCGCGCGAGGGTGAGGAGGCGCGCTCCCTCGGCGTCGAAGGTGACCTGATGGACAGGTGCGCCGTGGTTGCGCGGCGGCAGCGGCTCCTTCGGGTCGTCGACCGACCAGAGGTGGGCGCGGCCGTCGGCGGAGCCGGCAGCCACCAGGCGTGCCGTGGGGTCGAAGGCCAGCGCGAGGACCTGCTTCTTCACGCCGTCGAGCGGTATCGGCGGGTTGAAGGGGCCGGGGATCTCCGGCCGCCGTCGCTCGGGGTCGGGCGTCGACGGATCGAGGGCGAGGCCGGCCTCGAGGAACCAGAGGCGGAGCGTCCCGTCGCTGGCGGCGCTCGCCAGGAGTCGGGCCTCGGGCGCGAAGGCGACGTGCTCGACCGGCGCCACGTGGCCGGCCAACATCAGGGGCTCACCGCGTCGCTCGAGGTTCCAGACGTGGAGATCGCCGGCGGCCTCGGCGGTGATCAGGTGACGATCGTCTTCGCTGAAGAAGACCCGCACCGCCGGGTGGTGGGTCCGCGGCAGGGTCCACGGGGGCGGCGGTCCGGTCCTCGGGGGCTTCGCGGCGGCCGGAGGCGTCGGCGTCGCGGGGGGCGTCTCGATCGGCGTCGGCTCGCTGGCCTCCGAGGGTGTGGTCGCGTTCGTCGGCGCGGGTGAGCGCTCGTCCGCCGGCGCCGCGCCGCATGCGGCGACGACGAGCGCGGAGAGGACGACGCTGGCGAGCGCGCGGATCGAGGTGGCCATGCGCGGCTCACGGTATCACGGCGCGGCCTCCTCCCGGCGACCTGGACGCGGCGCCGCGGCTCACTGGAAGCCGGTGCACTTCCAGATCCGGCCGTAGCCGGAGGAGGAGACCCAGTCGGAGGTCCAGGCGAGGCCGCTCGCGTCGGTCGCGTGGGGCTCGGGGCACGAGTTGTTGTTCACCGACTGGAGGTAGGAGCCGTCGGCGTAGCCGAGCGCCGAGCAGAGCGCCTTGGCGTTCGAGACCCCGATGTTGACGTTGTTGTTGTTCGGGTCGGGCGCGTTGCAGAGGCCGAGCGGCGAATTGCAGCAGCCCGAGAAGGTGTTCGGCATCGTGTCGCCGTTCGCGTTGTTCGGGTCGACGACCGCCCGGACCGCGCTGGCCTGGGTCGAGCCGAACTCGAGGGTCTGCGCCTGCTCGTTGTAGGTGCAGTAGAAGTTGACGTTGGAGCAGCCGTTCCCCGGGCAGCCGATGTAGTGGAGCGTGCTGTTGGTCCAGGCCCGGAGGTCGACGCCGCGCGAGGTCATGCCCCAGACGCTCATGTCGGTGAGGAGGTCGGAGCAGGTCGCCGACTGGACCGGGAGCTTGCACATGTTGGAGCAGGCGTCGTTGTCGACCATGTTGCCGTCGTCGCACTCCTCCATGCCGGCCCAGACGAAGCCGTCGCCGCACGACGCCGCGTCGCAGGTGTCGAGGCAGTCGTCGGTGTTGACGTCGTTCATGTCGTCGCAGTCCTCCATGCCGGCCCAGACGAAGCCGTCGCCGCAGCTCGCCGACTTGCAGGTGGTCAGGCACTCGTCGGTGTCGTCGGCGTTGCCGTCGTCGCACTCCTCGCCGGCGCCCATCTGGACGATCGAGTCGCCGCAGACCGGCGAGGTGCAGGCGTTGGTGCAATCGTCGTCGTCGACCATGTTGCCGTCGTCGCACTCCTCGCCCATCTGGAGGATCCCGTCGCCGCAGCCGGGGAGCTGGCAGGTGTTGGTGCACTCGTCGTCGTCGACGTCGTTGGCGTCGTCGCAGCCCTCGCCCGGGCCGACCAGGCCGTCGCCGCAGACCGCGTTCTTGCACGCCGCTGTGCAGACCGCGTCGTCGGCGTTGTCGGGCCCGTTGTCGCACTCCTCCCCGGCCGCCATCTGGGTGATCCCGTCGCCGCAGGAGGCGGCCACGCAGGCGCTCGTGCACTCGTCATCGTCGACGTCGTTGCCGTCGTCGCAGGCCTCGCCGTCCTGGACGATCCCGTCGCCGCAGGCCGGCAGCGTGCAGGCGTTGGTGCAGCCGTCGTCGTCGACGTCGTTGCCGTCGTCGCACTCGTCGTTGCCGTTGACCTCGCCGTCGCCGCAGAAGGGGGTCGCGCCGGTCGTGTCGGTCATCCCCGCCGAGGCGCCGGTCGTCTCGCCGGCGCTCCCCGTGCCGTCGGTGCCCTGCGTGGCCCCGGTCGTGGTGAAGCCGTTGGTGGTCCCGCCCGTCGTCGACGTCGTCGTGGTCGACGCCGCGGTCGCGGTGAAGGCGGTCGTGTTCATCTCCGAGTCGTCACCGCAGGCGACGACGGCGAGGGAGAGCGAGAGGGCCGCGATGAGGCGTAGGTCACGGAGCATGTTTCGACCATAACGTCTGCGGCGACGGGCTGTCATCCGAGCGATCGGCGTGATCGCGGGCGAGCGCGAGCGCGAGCGATCAGCCGGCTCGCCGGTCGGTGAGCGCGAGGGCGAGTCGTACGGCCTGCACCTCACGCCGGCGCGCGCGGCTCGGCGTCCTTGACCATCTCGCGCGGGGGGAAGATCGCGAGCGCGGCCCCGGCGACGAGCGGCGAAGGATCGGCCTGGAGCGCGGCCAGGCGCTCGCGGTTGCCCTCGGTCCAGCCGCGATCGCCGACGTCCCGGAGGAGGGCCGCGAGCGCGAGGCGGCGGGCGGCCGGGCTCGCGGCGTCGGCGAAGCGCGCGGTCGCGGCCGCGAGCTCGTGCAGCCCGATCTTCTCGATCGCTCGGAGGGCGTCGCTGAGGACGTCGCCCTCGAGGAGCCCGGCCTCGGCGAGGCTGAGGAGGAGCTCGCCGAGCTCGCGGCCACTCATCGCCGCGGCGGCGCAGCGGATCCGCAGCCCGGCGAAGCGCGGATCGACCGCGAGGACCTCCGCGGCCGCCTTCGCGGCGCCGATCCAGACCGCCCGCGTGCGGACCTCGACCGAGAGGAGGGCGCCGATCGCCACGTGGAGGCAGCGCGCGTCCTCCATCGCCCCTCGCAGGAGATCCGGGAGCGCCTCCATGTCCGCCTCGGTGCTGCGCTCGCGGAGCGCGGCCATCGCCGCCGCGACCTCGTCGTCGAAGATCGAGACCAGGCGGCTCGCGCAGGCGCGGAGGAAGGTGCGCTCGGGGTCGGCGACCGCGAGGCGAGCGGCCCGCTGGAGGAGGTCGATCCGCGCCTCGGGCTCGGGGCGCTCAAGCACCCGCGCGAGGAGCCCGGAGAGGCGGCGGTCGCTCTCGACGGTGAGGCGATCGGCCGGGATGTCGCCGAGGCGCGAGGCCATCACCCAGTCGTCGCCGGCGACCGCCTTCGCGTAGACCCGCCAGGTCGGGTCGCGGTCGAGGTGGTCCCAGAGCGCGCGGAGGAGGGCGATCCGCACGTCGCGGTGGATGTCGCCGTCCCAGAGCCCGATCAAGTGATCATAGGCCGCGTCGATCCGTTGCTCGCCGAGGAGGCGGACGACCTCCTTGGCGACGGTCACCTTGCGGAGCGGCGCGGTCATGAGGAGCTCGACCGCCCGCCGCGGCAGGAGGTCCTTGAGCGCCCGGCGGAGCCCGTAGATCGCGAAGCGGGCGCGCTCGTCGGCGAGGCACTCGATCAGCGTCGGCACGCACTGCCCGCGGTCGCAGCGGGCCATCACCCGGATCGCCTTCTCCATGACCGCCGCTCGGCTGTCGCTGGCCGCGGCCGCGAGCGCGTCGACCGGCCCCGAGTCGATCGCCGCGAGGATCGTCAGCGCGCGCCATACGGTCGGTGTGTCGCGCTCGTGGTCGCCGACGATCTGCGCGAGGGCGCCGGCGAAGGTCGTGTTCTGCGCCGGGGTCCAGCGCCAGAAGCCGCGCTCGAAGGGCAAGACCCAGGCGGAGCGGCCGGTGGCGAAGCGGCCGTGGATCACCTGATCGCCGAGGAAGTGCCCCAGGAGGTCCTGGCGGCGGATGTGGAGGTGCCAGTGGACCAGCGGCAGCCAGACGTAGCTTGGATCGGCGCGCAGGAGCTCGCCGAGGATCGCGTCGAAGCGCGCGCAGGCCCGCACCCGGAGGAGCGCCAGCGCCGCGATGACCTCGTGGTCGCGGCCCTCTCCCCGGGCGATCCGCTCGACGGCGGCGAGGAGGAGCGGAGCGGGCGGCGGCTGCCGGCCCCCGACGACCTGGGGGCGGTCGGCGAGGGCGAGGATCTCGGCCTGCCAGCCCTTGCTCCACCAGCGCTCCAGCGTCGCCGGCAGCTCCGCCTCTTGTCGCGGGGCCTCGAGGAGTTCGAAGAGCTCGCGCGCGGTCCCGCTCCATGGTGTCCTTTTAGACATGTCGAGGAGGAGATCGTCGAGCCCGTCGACGAGGGCCTTTCGCGGGCCCAGGCTCCAGACGAGCGTGATCACCTGCCAGTCCAGCTCCTGGCGCGCCCGCCTGCGGGCGAGCGCCAGGAGCTGAGGCGCCGCGAGCCGCACCTCGTCCGCGTCGAGGTGGTCGCCGAGGCGGAGCGCGCCGATGTGGCCGCGCTCCTTGAGGAAGGTCCCGAGCCAGCGGGCCCCGCTCTTCGGATCGAGGCGGAAGGTCCGGAGGAGGAGGAGCTCGGCCGCCTGCGCGGTGGCCCCGGAGAGGTCGCCGGCGTCGAGGGTGTCGCGGAGGATCCGCGCGATCACGGCGAAGTGCTCCGCTCGCCAGATCTGCCGCGGCCAGGCGGCCAGCGCCCGCAGCATCCGCAGCCGCACCGGGTCCTGCTCGTGCTTGCGGGCGATCACCATCTCGAGGGCGCGGTCGACCAGCGCGGGCTCGTCCGGGCGGTTGCCGGGGATCGCCAGGAGGGTCGCCAGGGCGACCCCGCGGGCCTCGCCCTCGGGGAAGCCGAGGAGCGGCCGGAGCACCTCGAGGGCCTCGTCCCAGGGGAGGAAGCTCGCGTAGGGGGCGCGCGCGAGCGGGCGGGTGCCGAAGGCGACGACCTCGTGGATGTGCCGGCGGGCCTCGAGCTCGCGGAGATCGACCGGCAGGCGCGCGACGGTGCTCTTCTGGATCACCCCGTCCCAGTCGCGGACGGCGACGCTCCAGCACTGGTAGGCGGCGAGGCGCCGCGCGGGGTCGGGGATCCGGTCGAGGAGGGCGAAGCCCCAGCGGGGGTTCGTCTCCATGACCTCGCACCAGGCGTCGACGACCGCGTCGATCTGCGCCGGCCGGAGCTTCTTGAGGAGCTCCGACGCGTCGCCGAGGAGGTGGGGATCGCGACGGACGACGCGGGCGAGCTCCGCCGGCGTGCGATCGGCGGCGCCTCGGGCCAGGAGCGCGTCTCCGGGGCGGAGATCGTGGGCCTCGATCAACCTCAGGAGCGCGGCTGGTCGCGGCTGGCCGAGGTATCTGAGGACGCCGACGTGGGCGAGGATCCCGCGGCTGAAGAGGAGCTCCAGGAGCCCCAGCGCCTCGTCGGGCGCGCCCTCGGCGATCTCGCGGAGGTGCCGGTCGATGCGCTGGCGGGTGAGCGCGTCGGGCTCGCCGGGGACCGCCCGCAGGCGCTCGCCGAGGACCCGGGCGAGGGCGGCCGGCGCCAGGCGGGCGAGGCGTCCCCAGAAGATCGCGCTCGGCCGCGCGAGCGCCCGATCGAGGTGGCGGAGCACCCCCGCCGTCGTCGCCCAGGGGACGAGATCGGCGAAGTCATGGAGACCTGGCTGAAGGGACAGCCAGTCGAGGTAGCGATCGATGACCGGCCGGCGGCGGCGGCGGGCGAGCTCGCGGAGGAGGTCGCGGTCGCGGCGGAGGGCGTAGGCGATCTGGAGGGCGGCGAGCGCCTGATCGTCGTCGCAGACCCGCGGGACCATCGTGAACGCGAGCGCGCGGATCGTCGCCGCGATGTCCTCGGTGAAGGGGAGGAGGCGCGCGCCGTCGCCGAGGGTCTGGATCGCGTAGAGCGCGAGACGGCGCTCGAAGACGTCGCCGGCGGCGAGGCGATCGATGTGAGCGAGCGCCTGCTGATCACCGCCCCGGGCGCTCCGCCCGAGCGCCAGCATCCGCAGGATCCGCCCCGTGTGGTGGGTGGCGAGGAGCTCGGCGTGGAGCGCGTCAAATGCGGCGTCGACGGTCACGGCCGACGATCGCCGATTGATCCCCGGGCCGCAAGGCGCGAGCCCGCCCCCCTCGCCAGCGGGGCCGCGCTCGGTGACAATCCCCGGCGATGCTCTCCGATCAGCCGGACTTCGTGATCGTCGGCTCTGGCCTCGCGGCCCTCGTCTTTGGCGCGCTGATGGCCCGCGCCGGCCGCTCGGTGCGGGTGCTCGAGGCCCACGAGCACGCCGGCGGCTTCGCCCACACCTTCGAGGCCGGCGGCTTCCGCTTCAACGCCCAGCTCCACTACGTGTGGAATTGCGGCGAGGGCTACTCGGTGAACCGGGTGCTCCGCCGCCTCGGGCTGGTCGACGAGGTGCGCTTCGTCGAGTACGACCGCCTCGGCTTCGACCACATGCGGATGCCCGGCCACGCGCTCGACATCCCTGGCGACCCGGCGCTCCTCAAGGAGCGCCTCGCCGCGCTCTTCCCGGGCGAGCGGCGGGCGCTCGCGGCCTTCGTCGACGAGGTCTTTGCGACCGCGGACGAGCTCGATCGCCTGCCGACCCCGACGAGCGCGCGCCGCCTCCTCCCGCGGATCCACCGCTTCCGCCGGGTGCTCCGCTACCGCCGCGCGACCCTCCAGGACGTGTTTGATCGCTTCCACCTCCCGCTCCCCGCGCAGACCCTCCTCGCGCTCCAGTGGCCCGACTTCCTCCTGCCGCCGGCGCGCCTCTCCTTCTTCGCCTGGGTGATGCTCTTCGTCGGCTACTGCCGCGGCGCCTACTACCCGGAGAGGCACTTCGAGCACGTGATCGACGCGCTGGTGCGGACGATCGAGGCCGGCGGCGGCGAGGTCTGCCTCCGCCAGCGGGTGATCGACTTCGTCTTCGAAGGCGAGCGGATGGTCGGCGTCCGGGCGGAGGCGGTCGACGATCGGGGGATCGGCGCGGGCGAGATCACGACCCACCGCGGCCGCGCCGTTGTCTGCAACATGGACCCGCGGGCGGCCGCCGAGCTCATCGGCCTCCAGCGCTTCTCGCCGGCGCTCCGCCGCCGCCTCGACTACGCCTACTCGCCGTCGAACTTCGTCGCCTACCTCGGGGTCGAGGGGCTCGACCTCCGGGCCCTCGGCTTCGGCCGCCACAACCTCTTCCACACCGACGAGCCCGACCTCAACCGCGCGTTCGACCGGATGTACCGCGAGGGCGACTATCGCCGGCCGAGCTTCGCCCTGACGACCCCGAGCCTCCTCACCGACGATCCGAGCGATCGCCCGCCGGGGACCGAGATCATCGAGCTCCTGACGGTCGCCGACTTCGACCGCTTCCAGCACCTCCGCAACAGCAACATCAAGGCCTACAACGCCCGCAAGCGCGAGGTCTTCGGGGCGATGCTCGCGGTGATCGAGCGCGAGTACATCCCCGACCTCTCGAAGCGGATCTGCTTCAAGATGCTGGGCTCGCCGACCACCAACGTCCGCTATTGCCTGGCGCCGCGGGGCAATTCCTACGGCGCCGACATGACCCCGGAGGCGATCGGCCCCGGCCGCCTCGACCACCGCTCGTCGATCCCCGGGCTCTACTTCTGCAACGCCAGCGCCGGCTACGGGGGCTTCGCCGGGACCTTCTGGACCGGCGCCCGGCTCTTTGAGGAGCTGAGCGGCGAGGTGATCCTCGACCACGGGGAAGGGTCCTAGCGCCTTCCCAGGCTCGCGCGCGTCGGCGAAGATGGGCGCCCCGCCCCGCCGATGACCGCCGAGACCAGGCCACCCTTCACCCGCGCCTTCTGGACCGCCAACGCCGTCGAGCTCCTCGAGCGCGCCGCCTGGTACGGGGTCTTCGTCGCGATCACCCTCTACCTCAGCCGGATCCTCGGCTATACGGACATCGAGGCGGCGACCGTCTCCGGGGTCTTCTCCGCCGGCCTCTACCTCCTGCCGACCTTCTCGGGGGCGCTCGCCGACAAGATCGGCTTTCGCCGGGCGCTCCTCCTCGCCTTCGGCCTCCTGACGATCGGCTACGGCGGGATGTGGCTCCTGCCGACCCTCCTCGAGGCGGCGGGCCTGGTCCGCTACGGCCGCGAGGTCGAGTACCTCGGCCTCGAGACCAGCTCGTACCGCTGGCTCTTCATCCCCGTGATGATGGTGGTGATGGTCGGCGGCTCCTTCATCAAGTCGGTGATCACCGGCACCGTCGCCCGCGAGACCTCGCCGGAGACCCGCGCCCGCGGCTACTCGATCTTCTACGCGATGGTCAACATCGGCGCCTTCGGCGGGAAGACGGTGGTCAAGCCGCTCCGCGAGGCGATGGGCAACGAGGGGCTGGTGGTCCTCAACCTCTTCGCGGCGTCGATGACCGCGATCGCCTTCATCCTCGTCTTCCTCCTCTACCGCCGCGGGGCGGGAGGGGCCGACGAGGGGGCGGGGCACGGCAAGAGCCTCGGCGAGATCTGGGCCTCGTTCCTCGCGGTTCTCTCGCGGGCGCGCCTGGTGATCCTGATCCTGATCATCACCGGCTTCTGGATGGTCCAGCACCAGCTCTACGCGACCATGCCGAAGTACGTCCTGCGGATGGCCGGCGAGGGGGCGTCGCCCTCGTGGTACGCCAACGTCAACCCGGCGGTGGTGGTCCTGACCGTCGGCGCGGTGACGGCGTTGATGCGGAGGCGCTCGGCGCTCACGTCGATGACCGTCGGCATGTTCATCATGCCGGTCTCGGCGTTCTGCATGGCCTCGGGCAACATGATCGGCGGCGAGATCCTCGGCTTCCACGCGGTCGCCTTCATGATGATCGTCGGCATCGGCTTCCAGGGCTTCGCCGAGAGCTTCATCTCCCCGCGCTTCCTCGAGTACTTCTCGCGCCAGGCGCCGCGCGGCGAGGAGGGGCTCTACCTCGGCTTCTCCCACCTCCACTCCTTCCTCTCGTCGCTCTTCGGCTTCATCACCTCGGGCTTCCTCCTCGACGCCTACTGCCCCGAGCCGCGGACCCTCAGCGCCGCCGAGCAGGCGCAATACGCCGCGGCGATCGCCGGCCAGGGGCCGATGCCGGCGGCCTACGCCCACGCCCACTACATCTGGTTCGTCTTCGTCGGGGTCGCGCTCTTCTCGGCGATCGCCCTGGTGATCTACGGGCGGGTGGTCGCTCGCCTCGACCGGCAGGCGGGGGCGGGCGAGGGCGAGGGCGCGGGCGGGGGCGCGGACGCGTAGAGGTCAGGGCTGATCCGCCGGCGCAGCCGTGCGATGATCAGGCGATGGCCCGCCTGGCCCGCGCGCTCCTGGCTCTCCTGGCGATCGTCGCCGCGCTGGTGATCTGGCGCGGGGAGCTCATCGTCGGCCTCGACTTCCGCGGGGGCGCGCACCTCGAGGTGACGCCCTCGGAGCCCGGGGTCGCGGTGAGCGAGGCGCTCGAGCAGGTCCGCCACGGCGTCGAGGGCCTGCCCTTCGACGCCGACGTGCGGGTGCGTCACGAGCAGATCGTGATCGAGGTCCAGGACGGCGGGGAGGCCGAGCTCGACCAGATCCTCGAGGCGGTCCAGGCCGTCGATCTGCGCTTCCTCGCGGTGACCCCGTCGCCGTGGTGGGGAGAGGTCGAGCGGGCCGAGCTCGGCGCGGCCCGGATCGGCTCCTGCGGCGCCGCGCCAGACCTCGAGGCCGACGCCCGCGCGGAGCTCGACGCGGCGATCGCCAGGCTCTCGCCGCCGCCCGCCGATCGGGTCCTCGTCGTCGAGGCGACCGGCGACAAGGCCGTCGCCTTCCTGGCGGAGCGCGAGCCGGTGCTCGAGGGGCGCGACGTCGCCCAGGCGTCGGTGCTGCCGCCGACGCCCGGCCTCGATCGCACCGTCAGGCTCGTCCTCCGCGCCGACGCGGCCGAGCGCTTCGGCCGGGCGACCGAGGCGCTGAAGGGCGATTGTCTGGCGGTCGTGTTCGACGGCGCGGTGATCACCGCGCCGGTGATCTGGGAGGCGATCCCTGGCGGTGAGATCAACCTCGCGATGGGGCTCAGCAGCGACGCCGCGGACGCGGAGCGCGTCGCCCGGGCGCTCAGCGCCGGCCGCCACATCCCGCTGGCGGTGGCCTTCCGCACGGCGCACCCCTCGATCTACCCGCCCTGGCTCGGGCTCCCGCTCCTCCAGGCGCTGGCGTGGGTGGCCGCCCTCGTCGCCGGCTTCGCGGCCCTTCGGCGCGAGCCGGCGCGCTGGTTGCCGCTCTCCGTCGGCCTCGGCGCCGTCCCGATCGCGCTCGCGGTGCACGGGATGATCGGCGGCGTCCTCTCGCTCGCGTCCTTCGTCGGGGCGATCCCCGCGGCCCTGGCAGCCGCGCTCAGCGTCCTCTTCGCCGGCCGATGCGAGCGCGGCGCGAGCCTCGGGCGCCGCTTCGTCGCCGCCTGGCCGGGCTGGCTCCTCCTCGCGGCGGCGACCGCCGCGGCCCTCGGCGTGCGGCCGCTCGGCGGGTTCTGGGCGGGCGTCGGGATCGTCGGCGCGGTCGGGCTCCCGTCCTCGCTGATCCTCGCGGCGCTCGGCGTCGTCGCCACGAGCGACGCGACCGTCGAGCGCCGGTGAGCGGAGCGTCGCGCTCCCCTCGTCCCTACGCGCCCTCCGTCGCCTCGGGGTCGACCTCGGCGTCGATGTGGATCGCCACGTGGCCGACGTCGCCCTCCTGCAGGAGGCGCGCGCGGGCGGCCTCGCCGATGTCATGGGCTGCCCGTGCGGTCAGGTCGCCGGCCACCAGGATCGTCGCCCGGACGTCGAGGACGGTGCCGAGGTGGTGGACCAGGAGCTCGCGCACGTCGCAGACGCCCGGGGTCTCGGCGATGAGCCGGGCGAGCTCGGCCTGCCGCGCTGGCGGCGGCGCCTCGCCCATCAGGAGGCGGAGGTTCTCGCGGAGGAGCGCGATCCCGGCGGCGCCGATCCAGAGGCCGACAGGGAGGGCGAGCCAGGCGTCGACGGCCGGGTAGCCCGCGCGGGCGCCGAAGTAGCCGACGATCGCCACCGTGCTGAGGAGCACGTCGTTGCGGGCGTCGATCGCCAGCGCCTGGAGGGCGGGGCTCTCGCGGCCGCGGGCGCGCGCGACCCAGAAGACCAGGCTCTTGAAGACGACCTTGGCGGCGAAGGCGAGGAGGAGGGTGACGTCGGTGCGGGCGACCTCGCCGAACCAGAGGGCGCCGATCGCCGAGCGGAGCACCTCGATCGCCAGGACACCGGCGATCACCGCGGTGATGAGGGCGCCGATCGGCTCGGCGCGGCTGTGGCCGAAGGGGTGCTCATGGTCCTCGGGCTGGGCGGCGACGCCGATCACGTAGGCGAGGATCGACGCCGTGATCACGTCGAGGGTCGAGTCGGCGGCCTGGGCGAGGGCGAGCTGGCTGCCGAAGACGACGTAGGCGCCGAAGAGCGCGAGGACCAGCGCGCCGCTGCCGATCCCGGTGACGAGCGCGATCCGGCGCTGGACCTGGGCCTTGGGGGGGGTCATGGACGGCCCCGCAGCGGGCTTCGGTGCTCGGGTGCTCGCACGCGGGGAGGATACATGGGCGACGGGCGTTGTGGGGCCGCGTGAGCCCCCCCGTCACGCGACGCGGGCCCCCGCAGAAGGGGGCCTGGTCGCCCGATGCGGCCAGGGCGTGGCCGCCCGAGCGGACGCGGGATGGGTATCGGGATCGGCCCGGGAGGAGTCGAACCTCCGACCTCCCGCATGTCAAACGGACGCGCTACCGCTGCGCTACGGGCCGTGGGCTGCGATGTGGGTATTTTGAGCAGGGAGGGATTCGAACCCCCGTCTTCCGGGTAAGAGCCGGACGCATCGGCCAGACTGTGCTACCTGCCCATGGCCCCCTCGGGGCCGTGGTGTGGTTGTTGTTGGTGGGTGACGAGATCGTGGAAGAGGGCTTGCCTCGGGGCGGGATCGAACCGCCGCGCACCGGGTTTCGGCCGGATGCTCTGCCGACTGAGCTACCGAGGCTCGTGCGGGGCGCCGACCCGCGCGGGGCGGGCCGGCCGACGAAAGCGCTCGGCGTCGACGATCGGCGGATGGTCGTGGGAGTTCGTGGACGGCTTCATGGGGATCCTGTGGGGTGATTCGGCCCGGGAGGAATTGAACCTCCGACCCTCCGCATATCAGACGGATGCTCTGACCGCTGCGCTACGGGCCGTGAACCGGCCGCTGCTTCGGCGGCCGGGTGAATGGTGAAATGGAGAAATCGGTGAGCGATTGTTGGGTGCGACAGCGCGTTGACGACGCGCGTCGCCCGACCGCGATTCGTGGATCGCGGCGCGTTGATCGACGATTCGCAGTCGCCGCTTCGGGGGCGAGCTGCGACGATTGGTGCGTCGTCGTCGCGTCACCGCGAATGCGCGGTCAAGGGATCGTGACAGCGCCAGCGTGACAGCGCCAGCGTGACACCGCGACGCGGGTCCGCGGGGGGACGCCGCCGCCGTCGACCACGCGCGCCAGCGCGCCAGCGCCGTCGAGGAGGGCGTCCGGGGGAGCGCGGCTCCGGGCCGTCAGAAGGCCGAAAAGCCGCGCTACACGAAGCGCCCGCCCGTAATTCGAACGACGAAGAGGCGACCCGCGGGGGCGGTGATCGTCGGCTTCTTCTTGGCGAATTTCGGGTGGCGGTTCATGGCGCAGGCCTCTTGGGTGCCCCGCTCAATCGGGACTCGCAAGGTGTAGCCTCCATGCATTCACCTGTCAATCATTAAAATGCACAATCTCTCGATGGGCGAAGTGGCGCGCACCCGTCGGCCGGGGAGCCGACACCTATCTATAGCGAGCGCCCGCCCAGGCGCTCGCTGACCGCGAGGGCCGAGCGCACGGCCCCCTCGTGGAGCCCGTCGCCGAGCCAGGCGCCGGCGAAGTAGGTGCGCCGCTCGCCGTTCGCGCCGCGGATCGCGTCGAGCTCGGCGTAGGCGTCGACGGCGTAGAGCGGCGTCCGGTGGGGCTGGACGTGGAGGATCTTCGCCGGGTCGATCTCCCGCTCCAGGTTGTAGGAGAAGTGGTAGTCGACGCCGCGCGCCGGATCGATCCCGCAGAGGCGATTGAGGTAGGCGTTGTAGCCCGGCGGGTCCTCGAAGAGGTCAAACTCCGAGTAGTCGACGATCCCGCGGCGGCGGTAGAGGCCGCTGTCGGTGTGGATCACCGCGTCGACGTCGTTGCCCCGCCAGGCGGCGAAGCGGCGCACCTCGGCCTCGCTCGGGTCGCTGAGGAGCTCCAGGACCCGCTCCGGCGTGGTCGCGATCACGACCGCGTCGAAGCGCCGGGGCTCGGCGCCGCGGAGGCGGAGGTGCACCCCCGCCTCGTCCCGCCGGAGCTCGTCGACGATCGCCGAGGTCACGACCTCGCCGCGGAGGCGGGCGAGGATCGCCTCGATGTAGCGGTAGATCCCGCCGACGACGCTGGTCCACGAGACGTCGCCGGTGAAGGCGTGGAGGGTCGGGATCGTCAGCGCGGCGGGCATCGCCCCGACCTGGTCGCGGGGGATCGAGTAGGCGTAGACCATCAGGAGGCGGAGCCACTCGTCGAGGACGCCGTCGCCGAGGACCTCGTCGAGGCGCCGCCCCGCGAGCTCGTCGGCCCGAGCCCGCCCCGCCCGGCGACGGAAGCGGTGGAGCGCGGGCAGGAGGCGGGCGAGGCGGAGGGCCTCCCGGAGGCGGACGAGCGCCCCGGCCCGCGATCCGGCGATCTTCCCCTGCGAGGCGAAGACCCGGCCGTCCGCCAGGCAGAGGCCGGTGGCCGCCGGCACCGGCCGGAGCTCGATCGCCAGCTCGGCGAAGAGGCGGTGGAGCTTGGTGAAGCGCTCGGGGCTGAACTCGATCACCCCCGAGTCGAGGAAGACCCCCTCGGGGAGCCCGGCGACCGCGACGTTGCGGCCGAGCGTGCGGATGTTGCCGCCGAGGATCGGCTGGCGCTCGTAGACCGTCACCCGGTGGGCTCCGTCGAGCAGATAGGCGGTGATCATCCCCGCCGCGCCGCCGCCGATGATCGCGATCTCCACGGTGCTCCGCCCACCTTGCCAGGCCGCCCCGGGGCTCCGCAAGCCGCTCCGCGACGCGCGCTCGCGGGTCCTCCGGTCGCCGCGCGGATCGTGCGTGGAGGGTCGTCACGCGCCCCTGCTAGCCTCGGCCGATGTCCCGGACCGCGCCCTCGCCCCTCGAGCCGCCGACGATCGCCCCGGAGAGCGCCGGTCACCTCATGGTCCGCGAGGTCGCGACCGCGGCCGCCGACGAGCGGGTCGACGAGGTCCGCCGCCGCCTCGCCGGCTCCGAGCGGACGGTGGTCGATCCGCTCTGCGTGGTCGACGACGAGGGCCGCCTGATCGGCGCGCTCTGCCTCTGCGAGCTCGTCCGCGCCGACGGCGAGGCCTCGCTCGCCGCCCTCGTCGACCGCTCGTGGCCGCGCGCCTCGCCCGAGATGGATCAGGAGCGCCTCGCCGCGCTCGCGCGCGATCGCCGGGTCGCGGGGGTGCCGGTGGTCGACGGTGAGGGCCGCCTCCTGGGATCGGTCTCGGCGCTCACGCTCCTCGACGTGGTCTGGCGCGAGCACGTCGAGGACATGCAGCGGAGCGTGGGGATCGTCCACGCCGCCGAGGGGGCGCGCCACGCCCTCGAGGATCCGCCGACCGACCGCTTCTTCCGGCGGATCCCCTGGCTCCTCGTCGGCCTCGCCGGCTCGGTGCTGGCGACCGGCGTGGTCGCCCGCTTCGAGGCCGCGCTCGAGGCCCAGGTGACGATCGCCTTCTTCGTCCCGGCGATCGTCTACCTCGCCGACGCGATCGGCACCCAGACCGAGGCGGTCGCGGTCCGCGGGCTCTCCCTGAGCCACCGGCCGCTGCGCTCGATCCTCGCCGGCGAGGTGATCACCGGCGCCCTCATCGGCGTGACCCTGGGGGCGCTCGGCGGCCTCCTGATCTGGCTGATCTTCGGCGACCCGCGCCTCGCCCTCGGCGTCGGGATCTCGCTGGTCACCGCCGGCACGGTCGCCTCGGCGATCGGCCTCCTCCTGCCGTGGCTCCTCTCGCGCGCCGGCGGCGACCCGGCCTTCGGCTCGGGGCCGGTGGCGACGGTGGTCCAGGACGTGCTCAGCCTGGTGATCTACTTCCTGGTGATGAGCGCCTTGCTGCTCGACTAGGAAATATGTCCCTTGGGACATTGATCAGTCTCGGCGGCGCCGGCTCGTCCCGCGCCCCCGCGGGCGCGGGCGCGGGCGACCCCGCTCGCTCGCCGTCGACTCGAGGGCGACGAGGACCGCGTCGAAGCCCTGGGCCTCGGCCCACTCGCGCGCGCGGTAGCCGTTGCGGTCGCGGACCTGGGGGTCGGCGCCGGCCTCGAGGAGGATCCCGACGATCTCCGCTTGCCCCTCCATCGCCGCCCGGACGATCGGCGTCTGCCCGTGGTCGTTGGTCGCCTCGATCGCCGCGCCCGCGGCCAGGAGCGCGCGGATGATCGCCGGCACCGGCTCGGTCGCGGCGACCGCGAGCGGGGTGTCGCCGTTGACGTCGCGGCGCTCGAGGGCGGCCCCGGCGGCGCAGAGGGCCGCGAGCGCGCCCTGGTGATCTTGCCAGGCGGCCAGGTGGAGCGGGGTGTGGCCGTGGAAGTCCTGGCCGTCGAGGGCGGCCCCGGCGGCGCAGAGGGCCGCGACGACCTCGCCGTGGCCCTGATCGGCGGCGAGGTGGAGGGCGCTCCGTCCCTGGACGTTGACCGCGTCGAGCGGCGCGCCGGCGGCGATCAGCGCGTCGACGCAGGCGCGATGACCCGCGAAGGCGGCGGCGATGAGCGGGGTCGGCAGGCCGGGCCAGCCGAGGTGGCGCTCGCCGGGATCGACCCCCTCCGCGAGGGCGCGGCGGAGGCCCTCGAGATCGCCGGCCTGGGCGGCGGCGTGGAGGCGATCGACGCCCTGGCGGCGGGCCGCGCTCGGCAGCTCCTCGGGGTACCAGGGGGCGCGGGCGATCGCCGAGAGGGCGCTGCTCAGGGCCATCGCCGCCACCGAGCCGGGCTCCGCCGCCGAGGCGCGGGCCTCGACCTCCTCGAGCCAGGCCTCGACCTCGGTCGGACGCTCGGCCCGCTGGAGGAGCGCGACACCTGTCTCAACGGCCATCCTCACCCCGCCCTGGTCGCCGTCCTCGAGGCGGAGGTGGAGCGCCTCGCGGATCAGCGGCCGGATCCGCTCGCGGGCGCCGGCGTGGAGCGCCATCTCGGCGGCGACCGAGCGCAGCCAGGCGGCGTTGCGGGCGGAGATCGCCATCGCCCGCGGCGGCGGCGCGATCACCAGGACCAGGCCCTCCTGGTGGCGACCGAGGCGGTAGAGGGCGCGGACCCGGTAGTCCCGGGCCCAGCCGAGCTCGATCGGGTCAGTGGTGTCGGCCGCCAGGAGGTCGGCCTCGAGGGACTCTGCGAGGGCCAGCGCCTGGCTCGGCGCCGGCTCAAGGGACTCCGCGATCGCGCTCATTCGTTGGGAAAAGGTCATGGGCTCTCCTCGGCCCCCGGGAGTTGCAGGGCCCGTGCCAGGGGCAGCTGGCGGGCGCCAGGCGCCGGATCGCCGCCGCCGTCGCCTGCGCGGCGGATTGTGTGTTCTCTTTTGATGCAGCTATTTCAAAATGAAACACACACCCATTCCAGACGGGCCCGCGCCGGCCGGGCGTCCGGGCGCGCTCGCGCGCGACCGCCCGCCTCACCGCCTCTCCATGCCTGTCTGATGGGACAGGCTGTCTATTCGCCAGCGGTGCCCGCGGGTCCGCGCGCCACGAGCTGCCCGCAGGCCGCGCCGATGTCCCCGCCACCACTATAGCGCTTGTGGGTGAAGACCCCGCGGGCCGCGAGCGCGTCGCGGAAGGCGTCCTCGACCGCCCGCTCGCTCCGCGCGAAGGGGTCGCCCTCGCCGATCGAGTTGTAGGGGATGATCGAGAGGCGCGGCCGCATGCCGGCGCGCTCGCTGAACTCGTGGACCAGCCGGGCGAGCGCGTCCGCGTCCTCCTCGCCGTCGTTGTGGCCGGCGAGGAGGGTCAGCGCGAACATCGGCGCGCTCCGGGTGAGCTTCGCATGCTCGACCGCCGCGTCGATCGTCTCGGCGAGCGGGTGGGCGCCGTCGATCGGCATCAGCCGCCGCCGCCGCTCGCTCCGGGCGCTGGCGATCGACACCCCGAGGCGGACGCTCGGGGCCTCGCGGGCGAGGCGGCGGATCCCGCTCGGCAGGCCCGAGGTGCACACGGTGATCGCCTTCGCGTCGATCGCCAGGGCCGAGGGGTCGCTGAGCACCCGGATCGCGGCGAGGACCCGGTCGAGGTTGGCGAGGGGCTCGCCCATCCCCTGAAAGACGACGCCGTGGACCCTGGTCTCCGGCGGCAGGTGGGCGCGGACCTGGCGGACCTGCTCGACGATCTCCCAGGCCTCGAGGTTGCGCCGGAGGCCGAGGCGGCCGGTCGCACAGAAGGCGCAGGCGAGCGCGCAGCCGACCTGCGAGGAGACGCAGACCGAGAAGCGATCGCCGCGGGCGAGGGGGATCCGGACGCTCTCGATCTGGGCGCCGTCGGCCGCGGCGAAGAGGTACTTTTCGAATGCATCGACCGCGCTCGCCCGGCACTCGACGAGGTCGAGGGTCGGCACCGCGGCGCGCTCGCGGAGCGCGGCCATCCCCGCGCGGCGGACCTGGGGGATCGGCCCGTCGAGGAGCGAGGTCCCGCGGCGGTAGAGGGCGGAGACCACCCGCCTCGCCTCGCGCGCGGAGAGGACCGGGAGGGCGCGCGCCAGGGCCGGCGGATCGACCCCCTGGAGGGCGATCCGCGGGGCGGCGCTCGCCTCACTCATTGGAGCGGACCTTGAGGTGGAGATCGGCCTCGCCGCGGTCGTCGTCGGTGAAGGCGATCGGCTTGGCGTCGTCGACCGCGCCCATCAGGAGGACCGCGCTCGAGTCGTCGGGGCGGCGCTCGGCGTAGGAGCTCATGAGGCCGATCTTGCCGGCGACGTGGAAGCCGCCGACGATCAGGAGGACCCGGTGCTCGGGGTGCTCGGCCCGGAAGTCGGCGGCCGCCTCGGCCATCGCGTCGTTCCAGAGGACCATCGAGGGGAGGAAGGCCGGGCCGCGCTGGGGCCCCATGAACTCGATGAAGCGGCGCTTGAATTCGTCGTCGCGGATCACCGAGGTGCGGGGGAGGAGCGCCCGCTCCTCGTCGCTCAGGGTCGCCAGCCAGGCCTCGTAGGACTTCGCGCCCGACTTGCGGTAGGCGCTGACCAGCGGCCGCGGCGAGTTGGCGGCGATCACCGGGATCCCCTTCTCTTTGCAGAGATCGATGAGGGGGCCGTGGCTCGCGTCGTACTTCTTGTCGCGCTTGGTCTTCTCGACCATCGTCGCCCGGTCGATCTCGCCGGCGAGGTAGGCGTCGACGGCCGCCTGGGTGTCGCGCTCGAAGAACTCCATCGCCAGGGCGACCGGCCGCTCCTGGGCGGCCATGCCGGCGAGGAGCTCGAGCTCCGCGCGGCTGCCGACCGGGTGGTAGTGGAGCTCGCCGAAGGCGACGAAGTCGACGTCGGCGACCCTGTCGATGAAGGCGGCGAGGGTCGCCGGCTGGCCCTCGGCGTCGAAGTAGGCGTGCTCCTCGGGGTCGACGCTGCGGGCCGCGGGGGTCTCGGTCTCGGGGCCGCGCTCGCTCGCCTTCTTGCCGGCGCAGGCCGTCGTCGCAAGCGCGAGCGCGAGCGCGAGCCCGCGGCCGAGCGTCACGCGGCCCCGCTGGCCTCCCCGTACCTCCCTGGTGTGGGCGCCTCGCATCGTCGTCCTCGCTCTTCTCGGGTCACTCGCCCGCGGGCGCGTCGCCGCCGAACTTCTCCATGCAGGCCTTGAGGAGGTCGGGGAGCTTCTTGCGGAGCTCGCTCGGGGCTTGGTTCAGCGCGTTGACCTGGCAGGCCGCGACCTCGATCTTGCCCTTCATGCACATCTGCTTGGCCATCCCGAGCTGGGTGCCCTTGGCCGCGTTCCACTTGTCGAGCGCCTCGCCCTCGTAGTGCTTCTGCATGAACTCGTCCTCGGCCTTCGCGCGCTCGTCGCAGGCCTTGTCGAGCTTCTTCGGCAGGGTCTCCGGCAGGACCGCGAGGGCGTCGATCGCCGCCTTCTCGGCCTCCTCCGCGTCCTTCGCCGCCTTCTCCTTGGCCTCGCGATCGGCCTTCCGCTTGGCGAGCGCGTCCTCGTCGGCCTTCTTCTTCTCGGCCGCCTCCTTCTGGGCCTCGACCTCCTTGGGATCGGGCCCCGAGGGGCCGCAGGCGACGAGGAAGGCGATGGCGAGGGCGAGGAGCGGGCGCTGCGACATGGCGCTGACCGTGCCACGCCCCTCCGTGCTGGCGCAAGGGCGCTGCGCGTCCGCGCGGCCGCGCGAGGGGCGGGCGTGGACCTCTGCCGGCGCGCCGCCGACGCTGCGCGCGGCGGCGCCGACGATTGTGCGCCCCGGGGCCGGCGGAGGGGCGCTTCCCCGGGGGCCAGGGCCGTGTCATGGTCATCGGACACTTTTTTCCGCCCGGTCCGCGGGCGCCCGTCCACTGCCCTATGAGCACGGTGAAGAGCACGCGCGAGCCCTTTCGCGCTCCCGACCCCGAGGGAGACCGCAGACTCATGGAGCTGGTGGCAGCCGACGATCCCAACGCCCAGACGACGCTGGTCCGGCGCCTCCTCCCCCGGGTGCGGCGGGCGACCCGGGCGCTCCTCCGCGACGCGGCCGACGCCGATGACGCGACCCAGATGGCGATCCTCGAGGTCCTCCGGAGCGCCCGGACCTTCCGCGGCGAGGCGTCGATCGAGTCCTGGTCGGATCGGATCACGATCCGCACGACCCTCCGGCAGGCGCGGCGGCAGAGCGCGCGCCACCAGCGGATCGACGCGGCGGCGGAGCCCGACCAGCTCGACGGCGGCGACGCGGCCGATGGAGCGCTGGTCCGCGCCGATCTCCCGCGCGATCTTGAGGAGTACCTGAGGGCGCTCCCCGACGCCCGGCGCGAGGCCCTGATCCTCCGCCACGTCCTCGGGCACTCGGTCGCCGAGGTCGCCGAGCTCACGGGGGTCTCGCCCAACACCGTCAAGGATCGCCTCCTCGCCGCCCGCGAGGAGATCCGCCGGATGATCCGCCGCGACCACGTGATCCACCCGCGGGCCGAGAGGAAGACCGCATGAACGAGCGCGACCAGCTCCGCTGGCAGGCGATCGCCGAGCGTGAGGCGCTCGGCGAGCCGATCAGCGCCGACGACGAGGCCTTCTGCCGCGCGCTCGAGGACGCCGATCCGGCGCTCGCCGAGGAGCGCGCGACCTGGCGCTCGCTCCTCGGGGCGCTCGCCGCCCAGCTCGACGATGACGATGAGGTCGGGGCCGACGATGACGACGCCCTCGTGGACGTGCTCGTCGCCCGGCACCGCGCGGGGCGTGAGGTCGCTGGCGCGGACGTGGGCGGTGAGGACGACGAGGCGATCGTCGGGGCCGCGGACGACGACGCGTTGACCGCGGCGATCCTGGCCCGGCACCACGCGGCCTCCGCGGGACATGGGACGGGACCTGGGACGGGAGATCGAGCAGGGCAGGGGGCCCCGCTCGCGGAGGTCGCCGGGGCGATCCCGCTGCGCCGACGCTGGTCGCGGATCGCCGCGGGGGCGGCCGCCGGCCTCGCCGTCGCCGCCGGGGTCGCCTTGATGATCCTGTCTGGAAAGACAGGTGTCGAGGCGAGCGCCCCGGGTGGCGCGCCCGAGGCGCTGCGGGCCGAGCGGGCCGAGACCGTCGCGCCTGCGCCTGCGCCTGCGCCCGCGCCCGCGCCGACGGTCGCGCCGAAGATCGCGGAGGCCGCCGACGAGATCGTGATCGCCCTGGCCTCGCCGGGCGGCGGCGTCGAGCTCGGCGGTGTCCAGCTCGGCGGCGTCAGGGCGGCGACCGGCGACCTCGTCGCCGAGGGCGCGACCCTGACCAGCGCCGGCGAGGCTTGCATGGTCTTTCGGACAGCTCCCTTCGCCAGCGTCTGCGTGGCGCCGGGGAGCGAGGTCGAGGTGAGCGAGGCCCGCGGCGGCCGGCGGACGCTGAAGCTCGCCCGCGGCGCGCTGGTCGCTACCCTCGACAAGATCCCGAGCGGCGGCGCCTTCACGGTGAGCACCGCCGAGGGCGACGCGCGGGCGGTCGGGACGATCTTCGCGGTCGAGATCGCCGAGGGCGGCGCGTCGGTCGGGGTGATCGAGGGGGCGATCGAGGTCCGGCGGCCGGCGACGAGCGCCGCTCAGCCGCTCCGCGCCGGCGAGCATGCGGCCTTCGCCGCGCCGGCCGCGATCGCGCCGCTCCCTGTGTCCCTTCAAACATGGTCGGAGGGACATGCGGCGATGGCCGGCCTCTGGCGCGAGCTCAGCGCCCCGAGCCTCCTCTCGCTGGCGGCGACCCCGGCGGCGCTCCGCCTCGACGATCACCCGCTGATCGCCGGGGCGCTCGACCTCCTGATCGACGAGGGCGCCCATGACCTCGAGATCGTCGGCCCCCGCGGCGCCCGCCGCTCGCGCCGCGTCGTCGGCGATCCGGCCGCGCCGACGCTGGTGAGCGCCGCCGATCTCCGGACCGCCCCGCGCGCGAGCCGGACGAGCGAGGCGCCGACGCCGGCGGCCGGGCCGACGATCGCCGAGCTCCGCCGCGAGGCGAGCGACGCCCGGGCGGCCGGGTCCTGGCGCGCGGCCGCCGACGCCTACCAGGGGCTCATCACCCGCTACCCCGACGCGCCCGAGGCCCAGAACGCCCGGGTCCAGCTCGGCGACCTCCTCCGCGCCCGCCTTGGCCAGCCGGCGCGGGCCCTCGAGCACTTCGACGCCTACCTCGCCCGCGGCGGCCCGCTGGCGGCGGAGGCCCGCGTGGGCCGGGTGCGGGCGCTCCAGCAGCTCGGGCGCCGGGACGACGAGGCCGCGGCGATCGCCGACTTCCTCGAGCACCACCCCGGGCATATCGAGGCGGCGAAGCTGAAGCAGCGGGCGCGCGAGCTGGCGAGGCGCTGAGAGGCCGCCCACCGCGAGCGGCCGCGGCTCGACAGCGGCCGCGACTTGTGCGGGGATCGCCGGCGATGCGCCTCCTCCAGCCGACCCCGCCGCCCTACGATCCGCTCGAGTGCGAGGCGCTGCCGCTCCCCGAGCGCGGCCGCCAGCTCTGCGAGGCCTGGGCGCTCCAGGGCTACGGCGCGCCGCTGGCGATCTACGCGGTCTACGCCGTCAAGGTCGCGCTCTACGTCGGCGGCTGGATCCTCTGCTGCCGGGCCACGCCCGGCCTCGGCGAGGTGGCGACGATCGGCTCGTGGTGGCTCGAGCCGATCGCCTTTCAGAAGGCGATCCTCTGGAGCATGGCCTTCGAGGGGCTCGGCCTCGGCTGCGGCAGCGGCCCGCTCACCGGGCGCTACATGCCGCCGGTCGGCGGCTTCCTCTACTTCCTCCGGCCGGGGACGACCAAGCTCCCGCTCTTCCCCAAGATGCCGATCCTCGGCGGTATCCGCCGCACCTGGCTCGACGTCGCGCTCTACCTCGCGCTGATGATCGCCCTCGGGCGGGCCCTCGCGGCCCCGGCGATCGTGGCCGAGCACCTCTGGCCGATCGTCGCCCTGGTGCCCGTGCTGGCCCTCGCCGATCGGACGATCGCCCTCGCGCTCCGCTCCGAGCACTACTGGACCACCGCGCTCTGCTTCCTCTTCGCCGGCCAGTGGATCGCCGGGGCGAAGGCGGTCCAGCTCGCGCTCTGGTTCTGGGCGGGCGTCTCCAAGTTGAACCGTCACTTCGCCACCGTGGTCTGCGTGATGGTCTCGAACAGCCCGTGGATCCGCCTGCCGTGGATCCGCAGGCGGATGTATCGTCACTTCCCGGACGACCTCCGTCCCTCGCGCCTGGCGGCGATCCTCGGCCACGTCGGCACCTTCCTCGAATTCGCGGTCCCGCTCTGCCTCCTCTTCGCCTCCGGCGGCGCGCCGCTCCTCGTCGGCATGATCCTGATGCTGACGCTCCACGCCTACATCACCAGCAACGTGCCGATGGGGGTGCCCATCGAGTGGAACGTGATGGTGGTCTACGGCGCCTTCGCCCTCTTCTGGGCCCACCCGGAGGTGGGGGTGTGGGACCTCGGGTCGCCGGCGTTGGCGCTCGTCCTGGCGCTCCTGCTGATCGGCGTGCCGCTCCTCGGCAACCTCGTCCCGCGAGCGATCTCGTTCCTGGTGGCGATGCGCTACTACGCAGGCAATTGGGCCTACGGAGTCTGGCTCTTCCGCGGCGATGGCACCAAGAAGCTCGATCGCCTGACCAAGAGCGCGCCCTGGGTCGACGAGCAGCTCGCCCGCTTCTACGACCACCGGACCGCGCGCGGGCTCATCTCCAAGGTCATGGCCTTCCGGATGATGCACCTCCACGGCCGCGCCCTGCCGGTGCTCCTGCCGCGCGCGGTCCCGCGCCTCGAGGACTACGAGTACGCCGACGGCGAGATCGTCGCGGGCGTCGTCCTCGGCTGGAACTTCGGCGACGGCCACCTCCACCGCGAGCCCCTCCTCGCCGCGATCCAGGCCCAGTGCGGCTTCGAGCCCGGCGAGCTCCGCTGCGTCTTCGTCGAGTCCCAGCCGCTCGGCGGCGACTCGATCACCTACCGGATCCACGACGCGGCGACTGGCCTCCTCGAGGAGGGGTCGCTGGCGATCCGCGACCTCTGCGGGCGCCAGCCGTGGTCGGCGACCTGATCGGGCCGCGCCCGGCGCGGGCTCCGGTCGCCGCGAATCGAGGGCCATGGACGCGAGGATCGTCGCCCCCGGGTCGGCGCTACGACCAGCGCTGGAGCTCGATCAGGTTTCCCTCGGGATCGCGGGCGTAGACGAAGGTCAAGAGCCCGACGCCGGCGATCTCCCGGCGGACGATCTCGCCAACGAGCGAACCGCCAGCGTCGATCACCGCGCGGGCGCAGGCGTCGACGTCATCGACCGCGAACGCGATATGACCATAGCCCTCGCGGTTTGCGGCGGGCTCCCCCTCGCGTGGTAGGTTATGGCCATAGGAGTAGATCTCGAGGGTGGGGCCATTCTCCCCGTGGCCGGGGAGGCGGAGGTGGATCCCGGAGAGCGTCGCGCCCGCGACCCCGGTGCCGCGCGCCAGCCACTCGCCGCCCTGGTCGCGCGCCGGCGGGACCGCCTCGCAGCCGAAGACCTCGGCGTAGAACTCGGCGAGCGCGCGCCAGTCGCGGGCGATCAGGTTGACGTGGCCGAAGCGGGCGGGCATGGCGTCGGAGTTTGCCACCTCGGGCGGCGTCGCGGCAGCCGTCGCGTCCGCTGGGTCGCAGGCTCCGCGGCGCGCAGCGATCGCGCGTCAGCCCGGAGTCCCGGCCTGCTAGCCTCGGGTACACCCGGAGCGCCGACGATGACCTCGACCTCGACCTACGATCTCATGGAGGCGCTCAATCGGAGCTGCCGCTGCATCAGCGTCGATCGCCAGCGCCTCGCGGCCGAGCTCGCGGAGATCGAGGGCGCGCTCGCGGCCTCGCTGGCCGAGCGCCAGCCGCACATGTTCGCGGCCAACCCGGTCTTTGTCCCGCGCTCGCACGCCCTGGCGATGGCCCGGCTGATCGGAGCGATCGAGCGGGTGGGCGCGCTGCCGGCCTACCAGGCGCGGATCCTCGCCGAGCGCCCGGCGATCGCCCAGGTCGACCACGGGCCGGCTGGGGTCTTCTTCGGCTACGACTTCCACCTCGGCCGCGAGGGCCCGCGCCTCATCGAGGTCAACACCAACGCCGGCGGCGCGCTCCTCTGCGTCGCCCTCGCCCGCGCCCAGCGGGCCTGCTGCGACGAGGTCGAGGTCTTCGTCCACGGGCCCCACGAGGTCGCCGCGCTCGAGGAGGTCTTCCTCGAGATGTTCCGCCGGGAGTGGCGGGCGCAGCGGGGCGACGCGCCGCTCTGCCGGGTGGCGATCGTCGACGAGGCGCCGGCCGAGCAGTACCTCTACCCCGAGTTCCTCCTCGCCCAGCGGATCTTCGCCCGGGCCGGGATCACCGCCGAGATCGCCGATCCAGCGGCGCTCCGGGTCGAGGGCGACGCGCTCCTCCTCGGCGACGCACCCGTCGATCTCGTCTACAACCGGGTCACCGACTTCTACCTCGATCGGCAGCCGGCGCTCCGCGAGGCCTACCTCCGCGGGCTCGCGCTGATCACCCCGCACCCGCGCTGCTACGGCCTCCTCGCCGACAAGCGCGACCTCATCGTCCTCTCCGATCCCGACGCGCTCGCCGAGCTCGGCGTCGACGCCGAGACGATCGCCACCCTCGCCGCCGGGATCCCGCGGACCGAGGCGGTCACGCCCGCCCGCGCCGACGCGCTCTGGGCCCGCCGCGATCACCTCTTCTTCAAGCCCTGCACCGGCTATGGGAGCAAGGCCGCCTACCGCGGCTCAAAGCTGACCAAAAAGACATGGGAGCGGATCATCGAGGGCGGCTACGTCGCCCAGGCCCTGGTGCCGCCGAGCTCGCGGACGATCGAGGTCGACGGCGCCGAGGTCCCGCTCAAGCTCGACGTCCGCGCCTACGCCTACCGCGGGGCGATCCAGCTCCTCGCCGCCCGCCTCTACCACGGGCAGACGACCAACTTCCGGACTCCGGGCGGCGGCTTCGCGCCGGTCTACACCGAGGCGGCGAGCTCCTAGGAGGCGTTCGCGTAGGCGTCGCTGGTGAGCTCGCGGAGGAGCGCCTCGACGTCCGCCTGCCGCAGCGGCTTCTGGAGCGCCGAGCACATCCCGGCGGCGAGCGCCTCGTCGATCCGCAGGCCGCCGACGTGGCCGGTGAGCGCCCGCATCTCGACGTTTGAGGGGATCGCCCGGATCGCCCGGGCGATCGCGGCGCCGTCCATCCGCGGGAGCTCGAGGTCGACGAGGACGAGGTCGAAGGCGCGCTCGCGGACCCGATCGACCGCCTCCTCGCCGTCCTCGACGGCCTCGACCTCGACGCCGGCCGCCTCGAGGAGGGCGACGGTGACCACCCGGTTCACCTCGTCGTCGTCGACCACCAAGATCCGGAGATCGTCGACGTCCGGCTCCGCGAGCGCCTCGTCGACCGCGGACTCGAGGTGGAGCGCGACGCTCATCGTCGTGCTGACGCCGACGCGGCTCTCGCAGGTGATCTCGCCGCCCATCAGGCGGACGAGCTCGCGGGAGATGAAGAGGCCGAGGCCGGTGCCGCCGAAGCGCGCGCCGGCGTCGCCCTGGGCGAAGGGGCGGAAGAGCTCCTTCAGCTCCTCCGGGGCGATCCCCACGCCGGTGTCGCGGACGGCGATCTCGACCCCTCCGCTGCGGGCGCGGACGATCACCTCGACCTCACCCTCGACCGTGAACTTGAGCGCGTTGCCGACGAGGTTGGCGAGGACCTGGCGGAGGCGGTTGGGATCGCCGATCAGGCGCGGCGGGACCGCGCCCTCGACCCTCACCGAGATCCGCGTGCCGTGTCGCCGGGTCAGCGGCGAGAGCACCTCGACGACGTCGTGGGTGAGCTCGACCAGGTTGAAGGGGACGGACGCGAGGATCACGTGGCCGGCCTCGCCCTTCGAGAGGTCGAGGACCCCGTCGAGGAGCGCCAGGAGGGTCTCGGCGGAGCGGCGGGCGACGTTGGCGTGGTGGTGCTGCTCGTCGTCGAGCTCCGACATGAGGAGGAGATCGAGCATGCCGAGGACGCCGCCGAGGGGCGTGCGGATCTCGTGGCTGAGCGCGGCGAGGAAGCGTGACTTCGCCTCGGCGGCGGCCGTCGCCTCACGCGCGAGGCGGCGGCGCTCGAGGAGCGCCATCACCTGCGCCGCGAGATCGTGGAGGGCCTGCTCCTGCGCGGGGGGCAGCGTCCGCGGGGCGGTGTCGAAGACGCAGAGCGTGCCGATGATGTGGCCGTCGCGGGTGGTGATCGGCGACGATGCGTAGAAGCGGATCTTCCCCAGGCGCCCGTCGACCCAGGGGTTGGCGGTGAAGTTGGGATCGACGCTCGCGTCGACGACGCTCTGAGGCCGACGCCTGATGACGGTCAGCCGACAATCGAGTCCGAGGCCGGGCAGACGCCGCCGTCGAAGCCGACGGTCGCGTAGTTCTGCTGGACCTCGTCGTCGAGGAGGTTGATCGTCGCGGTCGTCACGCCCGCGATGGTCGCGGCGATCCGCAGGATGCCGGCGAGCTCCGGCGGCTCCGGGGCGTCCGGCGGACAGTAGGCGCGGAGCGCCGCGACCCGGGCGCGCTCATCGTCATCCATACTCATCGCGTCGATCGTAGGGGGCTCAGGTCGGCGCTGCCAAGCGGTCTGCGTGTGACCGGCGACAAGCATCGGCGCGGCGATATCATCGATCGCGGGCGTCGGTGTGCACGTCCGGGCGCGGCGTCGCGCAGCACTCGACACGCGCGGCCCTATCCTGACGCAAGGACACCGCCCTTCGCGGACGCGACGCAGAGCCGCGCGCGGAGCTCAGCTCAGGCCTCGTCTCGCCGCTCGGCCCCGGCGCGGCGGAACGCGGCGAAGGGGTCGCCGGTGGCGAAGACGGCGCGCGGGCGGGGACCGACGGCGTCGCCGCTGGTGCCGCCGATCGTCGCGGTGAAGGTCGATGGATCGACGTCCGCGTGCTTGATCTCCGCGCGCTCGACGGTCGTCAGGCTGACCAGCGGCATCGTCACCTCGGCGTCGTCGCCCCCGCGCCGGATCGTCGCGGCCCAGGCGGTCCCGGTGGTCTTCCCCTGGCCGTCGATGTCGACGAGGCTCGCGGTGATCTTGACGCGGGGACGCTGGGCGCTGCGCAGGCTGCGGGCGACCTCGCTGTAGAGGTGCTCGACCTCCGTCACCGCCGGCTCAGCAGGATCGCGACCTGGCGACGTCGGGTTCGTCGGGGTCGCGCGCTCGTCCGCGAGGAGCTCGGCTACGGGGTCGGCGGCGCTCGCCGCCGCGGCCGGCTCGGGCGGCGCATGCTCTCGCTCGGGTCGCCGGACGATCGCCGCAGCGACCGCGACCAGGGCGAGCGCCGCGACGGCGCTGACGACCAGCGCCGGAGGAGCAGGCGCGACGGCGATGAGGGTCGTCACGACGACGGCGAGCGCGGCGGCGACGAGGACGAGCGCGCGGCCCGTGCGGGGACGCGCCCGCGGGGTCCGGTGGGTCGCCGCAGCCAGGTCGTTCGCCGTCGTCATCCCGTCTCCCTGCGCGTGGCGACGGCGTCGCGGCCAATGGCGTCGCCGATCGCTCGACCATTGATAGGCGAGAACGTCGGCGGATTCCATCGACTAGCGCGCTGGCCCAAGGGATTGTTCGGTGGACAACGCGGCGCTCGTCGCCCCCTGCGGAGCCGGCCGCGGAGCCCGTCGCCTATTCGGCGAGCGCCGCGGCGTCGCTCGCCGAGAGGAGGACGACGCGGGGGCCGACGCGGAGCGTGGCGGACGTCGTCGGCGCCGCCGGCTCGCGGACGCCGCCCCGCGGCGCGGCGATCGTCACGCGCCGGAGCAGCCGGTCGTCGACCCACACCTCGGCGTCGAGCGCCTCCTCGCCGCGGGGGCGCGCCCGGAGCTGGATCGTGAGGCGCCGGTCATCCGCCTCGGCGGCGGCGCGGAGCCGGAGGCCGAGGCGCTCGCCTCCCCCTGTCCGGTGGCGCTCGAGCGGTCCGGAGAGCTCGACCCGGAGCTCGGTGATCGCGTGGCGGCGGGCGCCGACGAGCGCTGGCGCGGCGATCTCGACGACCTCCGCGGGCCCCAGGCGGACCCGCAGCGGCCCCGCGTCTTCGCCGAGGAGGCGGCGGAGGAGCGCCTCCTCGCGGGCGGCGACCCGTCGCTGGGCGCGGACGATCGAGTGGCCGATGGCGACGACGAGCTGGTCGAGCTCGACGAACGCGGCGCTCGGCCGCCGACGGACGCTCACGCCTCCAGCCATTGCGGTCGCCGGGTGAAGCCGATGTGATAGGTCGTCCACTGGAGGACGACGTTGTGCTCGCCGACCTGGAGGATCGAGAAGCTCTTCTCGATGCCGATGATCTTGCCGCGCGGGTAGTCGGAGAGGCAGCGGTTGATCAGGGCCATCGCCTGGTCGATCCGCTCCTCGCTCTGGATGTCGGTCGGATTGGACGAGCCGATCACGATCCGCTTGATGAAGACCACGTCGCTGAGGTCGATCATCGCTCCGCTCTCCTCGGCCTCAGAGCGTCCGGTTGAGCCGGGCGATCAGCCTGGCGAGGCCCTCGGGGGTCTCGGTCTGCGTGACCTTGAGGGTCACGGAGGCCCGCCCGCTCTCGCCGGTCGTCGGCGTCGTCGACACGTCGATCCCGACGTCGTGATCGACCTCGGACCAGCCGAGCTCGCTGCGGTGGGCCTCGGCGTCGGCCTGCCGCTTGCCCTCCTCGTCGTCGCTGAAGTGCAGCGGCTCGACGTCCGCGGCCTCGGCCTCGGCGGTGACCTCCCCGAGCTCGGTGGTGAAGCTCACCTCCATCTCGGCGATCGACATGTTCGAGACGTTGACCAGGGTGATCAGCGGGACCACGAGGGTGTCGGTGTCGCCCGGCTGGGCGTCAGAGCGCGCGCTCGGCACCTGGAGCTCGACCGTCACCGGCGCGTTCCGGTCGTCGAAGAACGAGCGGAGGTTGCGGACCTGCTGGACCCGGACGATGTGCTCGGCCTCCGCGACCGACGAGGCGAGCGCGGCGACGAGGTTCTCGAGGCTTATCTGGGACATCCTGGGGGCTCCTTCCGTGGGCGGTCAGGGCGAGGGGGCGCGCCGTCGATGAGGCGGCGCGCCCTCTCCGTCAGGTGAGCGCCTTCACCTTGGTGTCGTTGATGCCGACGCCGTTCGCGTTCGCGTCCACCGGCTTGCTCACGGCGACCGGGGCGATCGCGCTCTGGAGCATGTCGAGGACCCGCGAGAGCCCCTCGGGCATCCCGTCGTCGCGGGCGTGGACGGCGACGTGGTACTTCGCCGACTTGTCGGTGCTGCGGGTGTTCTCCTTGTGGGTGGAGACCGAGCCCGCGATCTTCACCTTGGCGCTGAAGGGGCCCCAGCCGACCTGCATGGTCGCGTCGAGCGAGGCCTGCGCCGAGGTCCCGGAGCTCTCCGACTCGGAGCTCTTGATCTCCATGTCGAAGGTGATGTCGACCGTCTTGATCGCCAGCGCCGGGACGTTGACCAGGGCGAGGAAGGGCACGGAGATCGCGACCCGCTCGACCTTGCTGGCCTTGCCCCCCGCGCCGTCGTCCGCCATCTCGCCGACCGGCCGGAAGAAGGCGAAGTCGACCTGGCGGGGGACCATCTTCCCGGTGAAGCCGTTCTGGTCCTTCTCCGCGTCGAAGCCGACCGTGTTGATGAACTCCGCCGTCGCCTTCGCCAGGCGGACCTGAGCGTCGCAGGCCGCCGTGAGCGGCGCGCCGATCAGATCCTGCATTGGCAAGCCGCTGAACTCATTACCCATGAATGACATATCCCCTACCTTCCTTTCTACCCATCGTCACCGCGATCGAGGCCCTCGATCGCGGCGCCACGCTACTGACCTCTGCATCTGATGTCAACGCGCGTCGGCGCCTTCACAGGGGGTCTCGGGGGCTCTCGAATGCGCGTGTTGCGGGTCTTTGCGCGCATCTCTGGCGAGCGGCCGTGGAATGCAGTGCGGGGCGAGCGGGCGGGCCGGCTCGCGCTGGAACGGCGTATTCGCCGGTCGGGTGCGGTGTGTTGAATCGCGCCTTCGTCGAATCGCGCCCGCTCGCGCGCCCTCGCCCGCGTGCGCGCGGGATCGACGGTCGAGGATACGCTCGCTATTGCGAATGCGATGTCGTCGGATATCGACGATCGACTCAAAAACGCGGGGGCGCCATGCCCCAATCCGGCGGGGGACGATCTACGCGAGGGGGATCGTCACCTTTCCGGATCGGTGCTCCGAGTAGGCGTCGGCGGCGGTCGGCTTGATCAGCGCGAGCGCCGGTGAGCGGGGCTCGCTCCCGGACAATCGACGTCGGGCCCGATCACCGCAGCGAATGACGGGAGGAGCCGATCACATGCCTCTCAGTCGGCCCCGCGCGGGGCTACGCTGCGCTCCCTGCGGACTCGCGTGGGAGGCCCCTCGCGCGCGGCGACGGCGGCCCGGCGTCCGGGAGGGCGGCCGATGGCGGCCCCGCGCGCGTGCGATCGCCCTATCCTTGCGCCAATGCCCGTCACCTCCCGCGCCCTCACCCTCGCCGTCGCCTCCCTCCTCGTCGCCGCTCCGCTCGCGTGCTCGAGCCCGGGGGCGCCCGAGCCCGCGCCGAAGGCGAACGCAGAGGCGGCGCAGCCGGCCGCCGCGACGCCAGCGGCGGGGGCCGAGGTCGCCGAGGCGGCGCTTCCCGAGGCAGCCGAGGCAGCCGAGGCAGCGCCCGCCCCGAGCGCGGCCGCCAGCGGACCGGTGGTCGAGCACGTGGTCGAGACCCTCGAGGGCGGGGAGCTCGCCCTCGCGTCGCTCCGCGGCAAGGCGGTGCTGGTGGTCAACACCGCGTCGGAGTGCGGCTACACCCCGCAATACGCCCAGCTCCAGGAGCTCTACGGCCGCTACCGCGATCGCGGCCTCGTGGTCATCGGCTTCCCCTCCAACGACTTCGGCGGCCAGGAGCCCGGCGACGCCGATCAGATCAAGGGCTTCGTCCAGAGCGAGTACGCCGTCGAGTTCCCGATGATGGCCAAGGTCCACGCCCGCGGCCCCGAGATCGCGCCGGTCTACAAGACCCTGTCTGAAGAGACAGGCGATGGGATCCGCGGCGAGGTCAAGTGGAACTTCACGAAGTTCCTGATCGATCCCGAGGGCCGGGTGATCGCCCGCTTCGAGCCGGCGGTCGAGCCGATGGCCGACGAGGTGATCAAGGCGGTCGAGGCCGCGCTGCCGAAGGCGGGCTAGCCGGCCGCCGGTCGAGGAGGCTCGCGCGCCGGCGCTCAGCGGCGGCGGATGGCCGAGAGCGCCCGGATCCCGAGGCCGGCGGCGAGGGCCGGCGCGAGGAGGGCGCCCTGGGCTGCCGCGCGCGGCAGCGGCGAGAGATCGTCGGTCGCCTGGAGGAGCGCGAGGTAGTGGTTGGCCGCGTCGTGGAGCTGCGAGCGGGCGGCCTCGGTGAAGACCTCGAGGACGAGCGCCGAGCAGAGCCGCGCGAGCGGCGAGGCCTCGCTGGTCGGCAGCGCGTCGAGGAAGGCGCAGTAGGCCGCGTCGAGCCCGGCCTCGCGCGCGCCCTCGCGGAGGAGCCGCATGTAGCGGAGGGAGGGCGGTCGCTCGTGGCTCCGCCGCCGCCGCTCGCTCGCGACGAAGGCGCGGGCGAGGATCCGCTCGCCGTCGTAGCTCTCGGCGACGAGCTCGCAGACCTCGTAGAAGTGGGCGCCGCCCTCGCTCGCGGTGAGGGCCGCGAAGTCGGCGGCGGACATCTTGATCAGGACGCCGTGGACCGCCTCGCCGTCGGCGCTCCGGAGGTTCGCCATCGACGGTTCGGCGGGGGGAATCCCGGGCATGTCGAAGGCCAATCGCCACCCGGCGACGCGCGCGGGGCGGGTGTCAAGCTCGGAGATCCCCGCGCGCCTGCGGCGTTTCTCCGGGCTCAAGTTGGAGCCGTACGCGAAGTACCAAACGGCCAGATCGTCGCCCGCGGCGACGCTCGCATCGGCACCTCCGACACTCACCGAGGGTCATGCTAGCGGGGATCTCGGTCGCCCTCTAGACCCCCATCCGCCGCTCTGGGGACGTATGCATCGCGTGGACGAGCGAGGCGCGCCTCTGCCCGTGGGGAAGGCTCACTGGCCGAGGGTACTTTGTGTATGATTCCCGCCGATGGCGCTCTCCGGCTACGTGACCAGGGAGATCCTGCACGAGGGGGTCAAGTCGGAGATCCATCGATCGACCCGCGCGGACGACGGTCTGCAGGTCATCCTCAAGATCCCGCGGGCTGACGCGACCCGTCACCAGCGCCTCGCCGAGCTCCGCCACGAGTTCCACGTCGCCTCGCTGGTCAAGGGCGTCGGCGTCGTCGAGGCGCTCACCCTCGACGAGGACGGCGAGCGCCCCTTCCTGGTCTTTGAGGACATCGGCGGGGTCTCGCTCTCCCGCGCGTTCCCGTCGCGGATCGGCCTCGTCACCTTCTACCCGATCGCCCTCCAGATCTGCGACGCGCTCGCGGCGATCCACGCCCGCGGGGTGATCCACAAGGACATCAAGCCGCAGAACATCATCATCAACCCGCAGACGGGGGTGGTGAAGCTCACCGACCTCGCGATCGCGTCGCTCCTCAGCGACGAGGTCTCGACGCTCGCGCAGCCCGATCGCCTGGTCGGGACCCTCGCCTACATGGCGCCGGAGCAGACCGGCCGGGTCGGCCGGGGGATCGACGCGCGCGCCGATCTCTACGCGCTCGGCGTGACCTTCTACGAGCTCCTCGCCGGCCGGCGGCCCTTTCCGCAGGTCGATCCGATGGAGCTGGTCCACGCCCACATCGCCCGCGAGCCGCCGCCGCTGGTCCGGGTCGAGCCCTCGGTCGGCGACGAGCTCTCGGCGGTGATCGAGCGCCTCCTCACCAAGGATCCGGACGCGCGCTACCGCTCCGCGCTCTCGCTCCGCGCCGATCTCCAGCTCCTCTGGGACGCCTACCGAGCCGGCGACACGGTCCCCTCCTTCGTCCCCGGGCGTCGCCACCGAGGGGCGGAGTTCCGGCTGCCGCAGGCGCTCTACGGCCGCGAGCGCGAGCGCGAGCGCCTCCTCCAGGCCTTCGAATACACGGCCTCGGGGGCGCGGGCGCTGGTCCTGGTCGCCGGCTTCTCGGGGACCGGCAAGTCGGCCCTGGTCCACGAGGTCCACCGACCGATGGTCGCGCGCCGGGGCTCCTTCGTCTCCGGCAAGTTCGACCAGTTCAACCGCAACGTCCCCTTCGCGTCGATCCTCCAGACCCTGCGCCAGCTCGTCGACGGGGTCCTCGCCCGCTCCGACGCCGAGGTCGAGCGCTGGCGGCGGCGGATCCTCGACTCGCTCGGCGCCCAGGTGGCGGTCCTCGCCGAGACCGTCCCCGAGCTCGAGCTGATCGTCGGCAAGCACCCCGCGCCGCCGCCGAGCTCGTCGACCGAGGCCCAGAACCGCCTCCACCTCGCGGTCCTCCGCTTCTTCGCCGCCTTCGCCCGCGACGATCACCCGCTGGTGATCTTCCTCGACGATCTCCAGTGGGCGGACGTCGCGACCATCGCGCTCCTCAAGGCGCTGGTCACCGACCCGGAGCTCACCCACGTCCTCGTGATCGGCGCCTACCGCGAGCAGGAGGTCGGCGTCGCCCACCCGCTGCGGCGGGCCCTCGCCGAGATCGAGGCGGCGACCCGGGTCGAGCGGATCGCCCTCGGGCCGCTGGTCGCCAGCGACGTCCACCGCCTGATCGCCGACGCGCTCGCCGAGGAGGTCGGACGGATCCGCGCGCTCGCCGACGAGGTCTTCCGGCGCACCGAGGGCAACCCGCTCTTCGTCCGCGAGTTCCTCCGGATGATCCAGAGCGAGGGGCTCCTCCGCTACGACCCCGCCGCCGAGCGCTGGCGCTGGGACCTCGACGAGATCCGCGCGGCCGAGATCCCCGACGACGTCGCCGACCTCCTCCTCGGTCGGATCCGCCGGCTCTCGGGCGCCGCCCGCCAGGCGCTCAAGGTCGCCGCCTGCGTCGGCGTCGAGTTCGGGATCGAGACGCTCCTCGCGGTCACCGGAGAGCGGCCCGCGGCCCTCGGCCGCGCGCTCTGGGAGGCGATCGAGATCGGCCTCATCGCCGCCCTCGACGCGAGCTACCGCCTCCTCCTCCACGGGGTCGGCGGCGGCTCGCAGCTCCGCCTCCGCTTCGTCCACGATCGGGTCCGGCAGGCGGCCTACTCGCTCCTGAGCCCCGAGGAGATGCCGGCGCTCCACCTGGCGATCGGCCGCCACATGCTCGCCGCGCTGCCGAGCCGCGAGCGCTCGGAGTTCCTCGACGCGGTCGACCACATCAACCGCGGGCGCGGCGAGATCCGCGACCCCGCCGAGCTGATGAGCCTGGCCGAGCTCGACCTCGAGGCCGGCCGGCGGGCGCGGGCGGCGACCGCCTACGCCGCGGCCGTCACCTTCTTCCGCGCCGGCGCCTCGCTGATCGGCGACGACGAGTGGCGGAGCCGCTACCCGCTCGCCTTCGCGCTCGGCGTCGGCCTCGCGGAGTGCCAGTACCTGAGCGGCGACTTCGACGGCGCCGATCAGACCTTCGAAGAGGTGACCGCGCGGGCGAGCTCCCGCCTCGACGCGCTCTCGGTCCGCAGCCTGCGGACGGTCCTCTACGTGACGATCGGCCGCTCGAACCGCGCCCTCGAGGTCGGCGTCGAGGCGCTCCGGCTCGCCGGGATCGCGGTCCCGGACGACGAGGCCGGGCTCCGCGAGGCGGCGGCGGCCGAGCGCGCGCGCCTCACCGAGCGCCTCGCGGGCGGCTCCCTCGCCGCCCTCATGGATCTCCCGCTGGCCGGCGATCCCGAGCTCCGGGCGGTGATCAAGGTGATGACCGACCTGATGGCGCCCTCGCAGCTCACCCGCCAGGCGCTCTTCGAGTACCTCTGCCTCAAGCAGATCAACCTCTCCCTCGACCACGGCCACGCCGACGCCTCGCCCTACGGCTACCTGGTCTACGCGTTCTACCTGACGACCAGGAGCGGGCCGATCCCCGACGCCTTCGACCTCAGCGAGGTCGGCCTCGCGGTCAACGAGCGCCTCGGCGCCGACGATCAGGTCGCCCGCCTCAACTTCGTCTTCGGCTCGATCCTCCACCACTGGAAGCCGCTCCCCGAGGTCCTCGAGTGCTTCGAGCGCGCGCGCTTCTTCGGCCTCGAGAGCGGCGACTACATCTTCGTCTCCTACGCCTGCTCGCACGCGGCGATCGCCCAGCTCAGCCTCGGCACCCCGCTCCAGGCGGCGAGCGCCCAGATCGACGAGTACCTCAAGCTGATGCAGCGCACCCGGGTCGCGTCGTCGACCGCCGCCCTGCAGATCGCCCGCCAGGTCGCGCTCGCGCTCCGCGGCGAGACCGAGAGCCCGACCTCCCTCAGCGACGCCGACTTCGACGAGGACGCGGCCTTCGCCGCCTACGACCGCGACCGCCTCAGCTTCGCGACCCTCTGGTTCTGCATCGCCAAGCTCGAGCTCGCGGTCCTCGCCCGCGACCTCGCCGGCGGCCGCCGCTGGCTCGCCGAGGCCGAGCGCCGCCTCCTCAACTCGTCGTGGTACCTGACGACCGAGCTCAACTTCTTCGGCTCGCTCCTGGTCGCCGCCCTCCTCCGGAGCGGCGAGCTCGATCCCGAGGAGCGGGCGGCGCTCCGCGAGGAGCTGGGCGGCCGCCGCGACCGCTACGCCCGCCTCGCCGACGCCTGCCCCGACAACTTCATCCACAAGCTCGCGCTCATCGACGCCGAGGTCGCGGCGGTCGACGGCGATCGGGCGCTCGCCTTCGCCTGCTACGACGGGGCGATCTCCGACGCTCGCCGCTACGGCTTCGTCTCGACTGAGTCGATCGCCCGCGAGCTCGCCGGCCGCTACTACCTCGAGTGCGGGATGCCGATGATGGCGGCGACGCTGATCGCCGACGCCGACGTGACCTACCGCCGCTGGGGCGCGGTCGTCCGCTCCGACACCCTGGTGGTCGAGCACGGCGAGCTCCTCCGGCGGGCGGTGATCCGCTCGCCGCTGCGGGCCTCCTCCGGCTCGGAGGTCACCGAGACCTCGGTGGTGACCGCGACCTCGGTCGATCCCCGCCTCGACCTCTCGAGCGCGATCAAGGCGGCCCAGGCCTTCGCCGGCGAGATCGACCTCGTCGCCCTCTTCAAGAAGGTGATGGGGACGCTGGTCGAGAACGCCGGCGCCGAGCGGGGCGCGCTCGCGCTGGTCGGCGAGGGCGAGCTCCACCTCGCCGCGACCTACGGCGCGAGCGAGGGGGTCATCGTCTACGAGGGGCGGGCGCTGAGCTCCGACGAGGCGCCCGCCGGCGTCCTCCGCCACACATTCCGCAGCGGCAGGATCCTCCTCAGCGAGGAGATCCTCGAGAACCCGGGCTTCGCCAGCGACCCCTACCTGATGCGCGCGCGGCCGCTCTCGCTCCTGGCGATGCCGGTGACCTACCAGGCGAAGCGCCTCGGGGTCCTCTACCTCGAGAACCGGCTGGTCTGGGGCGTCTTCAACCACTACCGCCTGGAGATGCTCCGCCTCCTCTGCGCGCAGCTGGCGATCGCGATCGCCAACGCGCGGATGTTCTCCGAGCTCAACGAGGCCCGGCGGATCGCCGAGGAGGCGAGCCTCGCCAAGAGCCGCTTCATGCTCAACATGAGCCACGAGCTGCGGACGCCGCTCAACTGGATCATCGGCATCTCGGAGATGCTCGCCGAGGAGGCCGAGGACGACGACAACGACGAGGGGGCCGAGCAGCTCCAGAAGGTGACCGAGGCCGGCCGCCACCTCCTCGGGATCATCTCCGACGTCCTCGACATCACCAAGCTCGAGTCCGGGCGCCTCGAGCTCGAGCTCTCGACCTTCCCGATCGCGCCGCTCATCGACGAGGTCGTCGCCGTCCACATCGACGCGATCGAGCGCAGCGGCTCGCGGATCGACGTCGAGATCGCCGACGACGTCGGCGCGGTGACCAACGACCGGGTCAAGCTCGCGCAGGTGATCGGCAACGTCGTCGGCAACGCCGCGCGCTTCACCGAGGGGGGCGCGATCACGCTCCAGGTCGCCGTCGTCGAGCGCTCGCTCCGGGTGGTGGTCGCCGACGAGGGGATCGGCATGACCAAGCACCAGAGCGCGCGGATCTTCGAGGCCTTCCAACAGGGCGACGACTCACCGACCCGCAAGTACGGCGGGATGGGCCTCGGGTTGGCGATCGTCCGGCGCCTCTGCGAGCTGATGGGCGGGTCGATCGGCGTCGTCAGCGAGCTCGGGGCCGGCTCGACCTTCACCATCGAAGTTCCGGTCGACGTCCGCGCGTGATGTCGACGTCTGCGCGGGCCTCCGCTTGCGACGGGGGAGCCGCCCCCATATGATGCAAATCCTCCAGAGGAGTGCCCGATGAGTGTCTCGACGAATACGACCGGAATTCACCACATCTCGATCACCGTGAACAACTTCGACGTCTCGAAGGAGTTCTACACCAAGCTCTTCGGCTACCTCGGCGGTCAGGTGCTCATGGAGATGCGGGGCCCGCCGCACAAGCACCCCGACGGTCGGATGATGCTCTTCGCCTTCGGCACCTTCATGATCGGCGTCTGGGAGGCGGCGCCCGAGAACCGTGACAAGGTCTTCGATCGCTACAGCGTCGGCCTCCACCACTTCGCGCTCGCGGTCGAGTCGCGCGCGGCGATCGACGAGGTCCACCGCCTCCTGGTCGCCGACGGCGTGAACATCCTCGACGCCCCGGCGGAGTACCCCTACGCGCCCGGCTACTACGCGGTCTTCTTCACCGACCCCGACGGGATCAAGCTCGAGCTCGTGCACATGTAGTGCGGCCGGCTCGCGCTGGCGCGCGGAGAGGGGCGATCGCTCGCGCGGCGGTCGCCCCTCTCCGCGCGTTCGGGCCGCGCGAAGTCGCCAGGGCCTCTGCGTGCGGACTCTGGGCAGGGGGCCGCGGAGGCGATAGCGTCGAGTCGTGTTGGGGGGGGATGGGCCACAGGTGGTGGTGGAGATTGTCGATCCGTCGACCGGCGTCCGCGGGGCGCTGGTGATCGACCGCCTGGTCGGCGGGGTCGCGGCCGGCGGGCTCCGGATCTCGCCGAGCGCCGACCGGGCCGAGCTCAGCGCCCTCGCGGCGGCGATGACCCGCAAGCAGGCGGCCTACGGGATCCAGGTCGGCGGCGCCAAGGCGGGGATCCAGATGGCGCCGGATCACCCCCAGCGGGCGGCGATCCTCCGGCGCTTCATGGCCCTCCTGCGGCCGATCATCGCCGCCAATTGGTCGGTCGGGCCCGACATGAACACGTCGATGCGCGAGCTCGAGGCGATCGGCCGCGAGCTCGGCCTCCCCTCGCTGAAGATCGCCGTCGGCCGGGCGCGGGGGCTCGCAGACGACGACTTCCTCCGGCGCTACGCGCTCTTTGAGGCGCCGATCGGCGCCTGGACGGTGAACCAGCTCCGCGGTCCGGCGGCGGTCAAGGCGGCCGTCCTCGCGCTCCTCGGGCACCTCGGGATCGCGCCTGGTGCGGCCCGGGTGGCGATCCAGGGGGCGGGGACGATGGGCGGCGGCGCGGCCCACCTCCTCGCCGAGGCCGGGGTCCCGGTGGTCGCCTGGGCCGACGATCAGAGGTGTCTCTTGGGCCAGGATGGGCTTCCGGTCCCCGAGCTCCTGGCGGCCCGCGCGGGCGGGCGCCTGCCCGCGCGGCCCGACGAGGCGCCCTCGTCGGCGATCCTCGCGGCTGAGTGCGACGTCCTCGTCCTCGCCGCGATCTCGCGGGCGATCGCGCCGGCGGCGGTCGCCGGCCTCCGCTGCCGGGGGATCGTCGAGGCCGCCAACCTGGCGCTCGACGACGAGGTCGCGGCCGCGATCGCCGACGCCGGGGTCGTCGTGGTCCCCGGCGTCCTCGCCAGCGCCGGCGGCTCGCTCGCGGTCGAGGCGCTCTACGCCGGCGATCCCCGGCGCGGCGAGGATGTCCTCGGCCACGTCGAGCGGCGGGCGGGCGCCGAGATCGCCTCCCTCCTCGCGCGCGCGGCCGCCGAGGGGGCGCCCCTCCGCGCGCTCGTGCGCCGGCCGCCGCCGCGCGCCGAGGAGGTCCAGGGTGAGTGATCGCCCGCCGGTCTGGGTCGACGGGGCGATGGTCCCCGCCGAGGCCGCGACCGTCGGCCTCCAGGCCCACTCGCTCCACTACGGGACCGCGGTCTTCGACGGCGGCCGCTTCTACCGGGCCGACGACGGCCGGGTCGCGGTCTTCCGCCTCGCGGATCACGTCCGCCGCCTCCTCGTCAGCGCGCGCTCGCTCTACATGGAGCTCGCCCACGACGAGGACGCGCTGATCGAGGCCTCGCTCGCGGTCGTCGCCGCCAGCGGCCGCGGCGAGGGCTACGTCCGCCAGCTCGCCTTCTACGGCGACGAGGCGATCGGCATCGGCGCGAGCAACCCGACCCGGGTGGCGATCGCCGCCTGGACCCCGCGGGGGGCGCTCGGCCAGCCGCTGCGGGTGCGGATCGCCGGCTTCGGCCACGGCGGCGGCTGGCTCCCCTGCGCCAAGCATGCCGGCTTCTACGGGCGCTCCTTCCTCGCGCTCCGCGAGGCGCGGGCGACCGGCTGCGACGACGCGCTCTTCCTCGGCCCCGATGGGACCCTGGCCGAAGCGACAGGTTCGACGATCTTCGCGGTGATCGACGGGCGCCTGGTGACGCCGCCCCTCTCGATGCCGATCCTCCCGGGGATCACCCGCGACACGCTCCTCCGCCTCGCCGAGGACGCCGGGATCGAGGCCCGCGAGGAGCCGCTCCCGCGCCACCGCGCGCTGACGGCCGACGAGCTCTTCCTCGCCAACTCGGCGGCGGAGATCCGGCCGGTGATCGCCCTCGACGGCCACCCGATCGCCGGGCCGGGGCCGATCACGCGGGCGCTGAGCGAGCGCTATCGAGACGTGGTGCGCGGTCGCGATCCCCGGCGTCGGGGCTGGCTCGCGTGGGTCGGAGGTGAGGGGTGACGGAGCAGGAGCAGGACGTCGGGGCGATCATCGAGGAGGCGCTGCGACCGGGGGCGGGCCCGGAGGCGGCGGCGGCGGCCCACGCGGCCTTCGGCGCGCTCGCGCGGCGGGCGAGCGGCGGCGACGCGGCGGCCCACGACCGCTACCACGAGCTCCTCTGGGCGCTCCACGCCGACCGCGATCACCGGAGCTACGCGCTCCGCTGGTGGATCGCCGGCGCCGGCTATGCGGTCGACGAGGCCGCGATCGCGCCGGTCGAGATCGGCGAGGCGCTCGCGCCCGACGCCTTCGCCGCGCGGATCCGCGAGGAGCATGCCAGCCGCTCGGGGCTCCGCCACCCGATGTCGGTCTACTTCTTCGAGGGCGCGCCGACCCTCGACGAGTTCAAGATCTACCTCCGCCACCACTGGCACCGCTCGCGCCTCTTCTACCGCGAGCTCGCCGAGCTGGCGCTGAGCCGCGAGCTCGCCGAGGCGAGCGTCGTCTTCCGCAACCTCTACGACGAGGGCGGCCAGGAGGAGAGCGCGGGCGCCCACCCCTTCCTCCTCCAGCGCCTCCTCCGGCACCTCGAGGTCCCCTGCGGCTTCGACGACGTCCCCGAGCTGACCGAGGCCCGCGCCTACCTGAGCAACCGGATCCGCTGCGCACGCCACCCCAACCCGGCCTGGGGCCTCGCGGTCCTCTTCGCGCTCGAGTACGGGACGCCAGCGACGCACGGCAACATCTACCGCCTCCTGCGGCGCCTCGGCGTCCCCGAGGAGGCCTGCGAGTTCCACCGCCTGCACATGACCGCCGACATCGAGCACGCCGAGGAGACGGTGTCGCTGATCGCGGCGCTGATCCGCGGGGCCGAGGACCAGGGGATCTTCCTGGCCTCGCTCCGCCACCATCGGGCCCTCGGGGGCCGCTACTTTGACGCGATCTGGCGCGAGGTCCAGGGGGAGGCGAGGGCATGAAGGGCGCGGCAATCACCGAGAAGGGGCTCCTGGAGCTCCTCGACGGCTTCATCAAGACCAAGGTGCTGATCGGCGCCTACCACCTCGATCTCTTCACGCGCTGCGCCGAGCCGCGGCCGCGGGCGGCGCTCCTCGCCGAGCTCGGGGCGCCGGAGCGGGCGGCGACGATCCTGGTCAACGCCTGCGTCGCCCTCGGCCTCCTGGTCGAGGAGGAGGGGCGCCTGGCGACGCCGCCGTCGATCGCCCCCTTCCTGGTGCGGGGCGGCGAGCGGCCCTTCCGGACGACGACCTACCTCCTCGACTACTACGACGAGGTCTACCGCGCGCTCGTCGACTTCGAATCGCTGGTCGAGAGCGACGGCGCGAGCTCGACCTTCAAGCTCCGCGACTACTTCAAGGACGACGTCAGCGAGGTCAAGCCCGAGGTCGCCGCCGAGTACTCGACCTACATGGAGGCGACGATGGGGAAGATCGTCGAGGTCGTCCTCGGCGCCTTCTCCTTCGCCGGCCACCGCCGCCTCCTCGACCTCTGCGGCAACACCGGGACCTTCTGCGCGGCCGTCGTCGCCGCGACCCCGGGCCTCGAGGGCGCCTTCCTCGACGTCCCGGCCTGCGTGGCGATCGGCGAGGCCGAGCTCGGCGAGCGGCCCGAGCTCGCCGGCCGGGTCCGCGGGATCGCCGGCGACCTCTTCGCGCCGACGCTCCCCGAGGGCTTCGACGTGATCACCATGTGCCGCTCGGCGATGGACTGGGGGGACGAGCGGATGGGGCCGATCTACGCGAAGATCCGCGAGGCCCTCCCGGCGGGCGGGCGCTTCCTGATCATCGAGCGGATGCTCCCCGAGGAGGTGCTCCCGGAGGCGCTCTCGCTCTACCTCCGCTCGGTCTACTTCCTCGCCAAGTCGCAGACCACCCGCTACCGCACGCCCTCGCAGCACGTCGCCCTCCTCCGCCAGGCCGGCTTCACGGAGATCGAGGTGATCGAGCCGCCGCGGGCGCCCTACGAGCTCTTCCAGTCGATGAAGATCATCGCGGCGACGCGCACCTGAGCGGGGCGTCGCGCGGGCGCGCGGGCGAGCGGGCGAGCGGGTGCGCGGGCGAGGGGTGAGCAGGGGGAGGACGACGATGCAGGGCTGGCGAGATCTCGTAGACACGCGCTTCGCGGCGGAGCAGAGCGCGCTCCTCCGCTACCATCGGATCTTCGACGTCGTCGGCGAGGGCCTCGGCCTCGAGGTCGCCGAGCTCGTGGCCTCGTCGCTCGGCGAGGGGATCGTCGCCCGCCGCCTCGCGGATCGCGGCGGCGTCGAGATCTTCGTCGCCGACGAGACGACGGCGATGTGCACCGGCACCTACAAGGCGCTCGACGCCTGCGTGACCACGGCCGCGCTCCGGCGCGCGGGCGTCCGCCAGGTCGTCGCCTCCTCCGGCGGCAACCTCAGCGCGGCCCTCGGCGCCTACTGCCAGCACGCGGGGATCGAGGCGCTCCTCTTCCAGCCGGTGAGCACCCTCTTCAAGCAGGACCGCCGCTTCTTCGGCGGCTGCGCCCACCTGATCGGCGTCGACCTCCCGGAGCCCGAGGTCAAGAGCCTCGCCCGCGCGGTCGCTCGCGCCCACGCGATCGCCCACATCCCCGACGTCCGCCTGCGGACGGCGGCCTCGGCCGCTCGGGCGATGTTCCTCCTCGAGGCGATCGAGGGGGCGATCGGCGCGGTCGACTTCCTCACCCAGACGGTCTGCGCGGGCTTTGGTCCGGCCGGGATCTACACCTGCTTCGCCGCGCTCCGCGAGCGCGGGCTCCTGCGGGCGTCGGCGATCCCGCGCCTCATCACCTTCCAGCAGGCCGCCAACTCGCCGATGGTCCGGGCCTGGCAGGCCGGCGAGCGCGAGCTCTCGCGCACCCACATCGCCCCGGTGCCCGAGCGCTACATCGAGCCCGGGCTCTACAACACCAACCCCGGCCGCGACTACGATCGCCTCGCCGGCCTCATGCGCACCTTCGGCGGCGACATGCTCGCGCTCGCCGACGTCGACTACGACGCCCACGCCGACGCCGTGCGGGCGGCGCTCGCGGACGCGGGGATCGCCCTCTCGACCCTGCCGGGGAGCGATGAGGTGCTCGAGAAGACCGGCCTCCTCACCGGCGTCGGGATCTACCGGGCGATCGACGCCGGCCTCCTCCAGCCGGGCGAGCGGGTGATCTACATGCTGACCGGCGGCCGCCGCGATCTCGAGGCCGACGACGCGCCGCTCCCCGAGCTGGTCGTCGATCGCTCGCGGAGCGAGGAGGAGTGGGTCGCGGAGATCGGCGCGCGCTTCGGGCTCGGGCGCACGCAGGTGGGCCGTGGCGCCTGACGAGGGCGGCGACGAGGGCCGCCTCGGGATCCCCTGGGGCCGCCCCGGGATGCTCCTCTTCTTCCTCCTCGCGGGGATCGGCCCGGCGCTGGCGATGGTCCTCCGCTTCGTCCCCGCCCACCTCGACGCGCTCGGGGCGTCGCCGTCGACGATCGGCGAGGTGATGAGCGTGTCGACGCTCGGCTCCCTGGTCGCGCTCCCCTTCGCCGGTCACCTCGCCGATCGCTGGCCGCGCCTCGCCCTGGTCGCGGGCGCGATCCTCCAGGGGCTCGGCCTCGGGATCGTCGGCGCCTTCGCGAGCGCGCCGCTCGGCCTCGCCGCCGGCGTCGGCGTGATGAGCGTCGGCACCTCGCTGGTCGACGTGACAGTGGTCGCCACCCTCGCGGCCGCGGTCGGCCCGCGCGGCCGGGCGATCGCGCTGGCGTACTACTTCGTCCTCCTCAACTTCTCGCGCAACATCGTCGGCTCGTCGGCCGCCGAGGGGCTGATCGCGGCGATCGGCTTCGCCGAGGTCGGCCTCCTCTTCGCCGCCGCGGCCGGCCTCCACGCGCTCGTCCGCCTCCTCGCGCCGCTCCCCGGGGGCGCGGCGAAGGCGGCCGCGGAGAGGGTGAGCCTCGGCGACTTCGCCGGCGACCTCGCGCGGCCGCGGAGCCTGATCGTGCTGGTGGTCTTCCTGGCGCTGGCGATCACCTTCTGCGCCCAGGAGTCCTTCCTCAGCGCGCTCGCCTCGTCGCGCGAGCTCGGGCCGGTGAGCCCCTTCTACATCGCCTACTTCGCGGTGATCGTCAGCGGGCGCCTCAGCCTCGCGCGGGCGATCGACCGGATCGGCCGCGGGCGGGTGATCGTCGGCTCGGCCGCCCTCCTCGCGGCGACGATGATCGGCCTCGCCCACGTCACCTCGACCGTCGCCTTCATCGCCCTCGGCGCGCTCTCGGGCGCCGGCCACTTCCTCCTCTGGCCCGCGCTCTACGCCGCGGTCTACGCCAAGATCCGCGGGCCCGGGATGGTGACCGCGCTCCTCGGCGGGGTGATGGCGGCGGCCGGCTTCGTCGCCGAGCTCGGCCTCGGCGGGGCGGCCGACGCGATCGGCTACCAGGGGCTCTACCTCGCGGCGGCGGCCTTCGCTGGCCTCGGCCTCGCGCTCGCGCTCACCCAGGGCCGCGGGCTCGACCTCCAGGCGGAGGCGGCGGCCGCCGAGGCGTGATGGCGCGCCTCCTCTTCTATGTGTTCCGAGAGTCAGGTCATGTCTCGCCGACGATCAAGCTCGCCCGCGCTCTCGCGGCCGCGGGGCACGAGCTCCGCTTCCTCGTCACCGCCGACTGGGCGCCGGTGATCAACGCCCGCGGCTTCGAGGCGCAGATCTTCATGGAGTCGGTCTACCCCGCGGGGACCGAGGCGCGCTGGCGATCGATGTCGCCGACGGCCCGGGCCGAGGACGCCGAGCGCCGCCGCCAGGGGCGGATGGACTTCTTCCTCCGCGGGGCGATGGATCCCGTCCTCACGGGGGCGGGCGCCGATCTGATCCTCGCCGACGTCTGTCACTACTCGGCGCCGATGATCGCCCGCCGCCACGGGCTCCGCCTCGCCCATTACTCGACGACGATGCTCCAGGCGCGCGCCCCCGGGATCCCGCCGCTCTCCTCCGGGATCCCCTGGCGGGCGGGCGACCCGGCGAGCGCGGCGGCGGCCGACGACGCCTGGGCGGAGCTCCTCGCCGAGCGCGAGGCCGCGCGGGCCCGCGACCCCTACCTCGACTCCTACGTCCGCTACGTCGAGGCGATGGCCGACGCCTACGCGTACCCGCGCGCGCTCTACTCGTGGGAGGCGGCGATCGTCCCCGACTTCCCGGAGGTGCCACAGCTCGTGCTCTGCCCGTCCGCGCTCGACTACCCGCGGGCGACGCCGCCGCGGCGCGAGGTCGACGTCCCGTCGATCGAGCCCCGCGACGATCACCTCGAGGGAGCGCTCGCCGGCGTCGGCGAGGCCCGACCGCTCGTCTACTGCGCGCTCGGCAGCCAGGTCGCCTGGCGGCCGGCGTACCGCGCGGTCTACGACCTGATCCTCGCGGCCGCGGCCCGCATGGCGTGGGTCGACTTCGTGATCAGCGTCGGCCCCGACTGGGTCGATCGCTACCGCGAGGTCGCGCCGGCGAACGCGATCGTCGTCGATCACGCCCCCCAGCACGCGCTCCTCCGGCGGGCGCGGGCGATGATCGGCTCGGCCGGCCTCGGCTCGGTCAAGGAGTGCGCCTCCTTCGGGGTGCCGATGCTCCTGATCCCCGGGCCCGAGGGCTACGACCCGCCGGGGAACGCCGCCCGCGCCCGCTTCCGCGGCGTCGCCCGGGTGCTCCCCCGCGAGGCGCTCGGCGTCGACGCGCTGGTCGAGGGGATCGAGGCGCTCCTCGGCGGCGCGCACGACGAGGCCGCGCGGGCGCTCCAGCGCGAGGTCGCCGCGGTCGAGGCGGGGATCGACGACGCGGTCGCTCGGGTCGAGCGCCTGATCAGCGGCGAATGAGGAGGACGCCGACGAAGAGGAGGAGCACCCCGAGGAGGCGATCGAGGCCGATCTCCCCGCGCCGGATCCCCCAGAGGCCGAAGTACTCGATGAGGAGGCCGCCGACCCCGAGGCCGAGCACCCAGAGCGCGAGCGCCAGCGCCGGCCCGAGGCGCGGGACCACCAGCGGCATCGTCGTGATGATCGTCAGCCCGAAGATCCCGCCGAGGTAGAAGTACCAGGGCGTCCCGGGGACCAGCGGGCTGCGCGGGCCGGCGGCGACGAAGTAGATCACGCAGCCGATCAGGACGACCACGCTGTTGAAGAGGAGCGCGGCCGAGAGCGACGAGCGGGCGGCGAGCCCGGCGTTGACCGAGGGCTGGGCGGCGCTGGCGAGGCCGGCGATCAGCGCGAGGCTGACCAGGAAGAGGCCGGGCTCCTTCATCGGCATGCCTCGCGCGGTGATGGGTCGTAGGGCTCGGTCGCGCATGGAGCATGGTCTTTGGGGCATCTGACACGGACCATGCGGCCGCCCTGGGTGGCCACGAGGACGGTCGTCGGCGCGTCGACGCCAGCGGCGATCTCGAGGGAGATCGCGCGGATCAGCGGGCCCTCGACCTCGAGGATCGTCACCCGATCCTCGGGGATCAGGTTGAGCGGGAAGACCGTCCCGGGGCTCCGGATCGGGTGGCGGAAGCCGTTGATGACGATCCGCCCGCCGGCCGCGAGCCAGCGCCCCAGGCGGCCCTCCTCGGGCTCGCGGGCCCACTCGATCCAGGGGTAGGGCGAGCCGTCCGCCCGCCGGATCTCGAGGGTGCGGGCGTCCCGGCGGAGGATCGCGTCGGCGGGCCCCGGCTCGTCGCTGTAGGTGATCGTCTCGAAGCGGAGGTCGAGGTCGCCGCGCTCCAGCATCCACCAGATCGGCGCCGCGTCGGTGCGGAGCCCTGGCTCGCCGAAGAGGTAGACGTGGGCGCCGCGGGGGAGCTCGGCCGGCAGCGCGCAGCCGGCGGCCGCCGTGGTCGCGGCGATCTTCGCCGCCTTCTCGGTGACCGCGGCCCGGACCTGGACCGCGACGTGGAGCTCCCAGCCGACCAGGGCGGCGATCGCCGCGGCGGCGGCGAGGCGTCGGCGAGGCCGCGCGTCCGCGAGGAGGCGGCCGCCCACCAATGCGACGAAGAGCGCCCAGAAGGCCGCGAAGACGTAGGCCTGCCGCAGGCCAGGGTAGCGGTTGCCGAGCACCAGCTCCCAGGTCCGGCAGATCGTCGGGTGGGCGGCGAGGAGGATCGCCGGCAGGATCATCGCCAGGAGCCCGACCCGGAGGGCGCCGACCCGCCGGGCGAGGAAGAGGAGGCCGGCGACCGCGAGGATCGTCAGCGGCAGCTCGACCGCGTAGACCTCGGCGCCGAAGCTCGAGGCCCCGATCGCGCTCTCGAACCACGGCCCCTGATCGGCCCGAAAGAGCGCGAGGGTCCGACGGACGTGGAAGTAGGGGTCGAGCGCGAGGCAGATGAAGCGGAGGAGGGGCGGCTGCGGGGTCGGCCCGTTGGCGTAGGCGAGGCCGTAGGGGGCAAGCGTCGCGAAGTGGTGGAGCCAGTAGGCGAGCCCGGGGAGGAGGCCGGCGCCGAGGAGCGCGGCCAGGCGTCCGCGGCCGAGGCCGGCGCCGAGGCCGAGCGCGCGGAGCCAGAGGAGGGCGATGATCGGCCCGGCGACGAAGGACTCCTCGCAGCCGACCGCCGCCGCCAGGAGAACAAGTCCCAAGAGCCAGGTCGATCGCCGCCAGCCGGCGTCGGCGCTGGCGAGGATCGACGCGAGGCCGGCGAGGGTGAAGAGGGCCCCGAGGAGGAATTCCGAGTAGGCGCCGTGCCAGACCTCGAAGGCCGCCGCCGGGTGGACCGCGAAGATCAGCGCGCCGGCGATCGCCCCCCGCTCGCCGCCGACGCGGCGCCCGAGGCGATGGACGAGGGCGACGGCGATCCCGTGGAGGAGGGCGAGGAGCGCGAAGTAGGGCGCGGGGTGGTAGGGCGCGCGGCCGGGGAGGAGGTGGACCAGGGTCGCCGAGACCGGCCGGAGGTCGCGGCGGTGGAGCGAGCGATCGAGCCAGAAGCCGCCGGTGTGCGCCCGGTCGAGGGCGTCGATCATGATCGGCCACTCTGGGTCTTGCCCCTGGTGGACGATCGCCGACGACTGGGCGGCGGCGTGGAGCGAGCCCTCGACGATCGCCGGTGACGCGAGGGCGACGCCCACGAGGCCGAGGATCAGCGACATCCTCCACCCGCCAGCGCCGACTCGACGGCGCCCATCCCCTCCGCGCTCCCCCACCGCGGTGAATTGCACGGCAGCGGGGCCTCCGCTGTCAACGCGCGGGGGTTTTCGTCGTCGCAGGTTCGCCGACGCGCGCGCTCGCGAGGCGGCCGCCGATCAGGGCGTCGTGAAGGGGGTGACGCCGCGGCGGCGGAGCTCGAGCGTCGCCTCGAGGAGCGGCCCCCACTCCCGGAAGAGGCGCCCCATCTCGCCGATGAAGCGCTGGAAGCTGGCGAGCGCGCGATCGGGATCGCCCTCGGCCGCGAGGAGCTCGCGGGGGATCGCGTACTCGGGCCGGGTGATCGAGGCCCGCGTGCGCTCGATGTGCGCGCGGAGGTCATCCGCCCAGGCGGAGGGGAGGCCGCGGTGGCGCGCGAGGACCTCCTCGAAGTGCCCGAGGTAGATCCCCTTCTGCTCGCGCAGGCGGGTCAGGAGGAAGCGGTGGAGATCCGCCAGCGGCGCCCGGGCGAGCTCGGAGAGCCAGGCGCCGAAGGAGGCGAGGCGCTCCGCCGGCGCGCTCGCGGTCGGCTCGTGGGCGAGGAGGCACTGGATCAGGGTCTCGCCGACGCGCACCCAGGTGCCGGTGCGGTGGATGTCGGCGCGATCGAAGCCGCGGGCCTCGAGCGGGTCGTGGAGGAGCGCGTAGGGGAGGTAGGCGAAGTAGGCGTCGGGATCGCTGCGGCGCAGGGTGTAGCGGAAGACCCCGTCCTCGTAGCGCCCCATCGGGATGAAGGGCGGGACGCCGGCGCGGTTGTCGAGGCCGATCACCGCCGACTGGCAGTAGCGGCCGTCGTTGAGGGTGGTGCGATCGACGAGGCGGAGCACCTCGCGGGAGCGCGAGACGGAGCGGAGGTAGACCTCGGGGTCGTCGACCAGGCGGGCGCGCGACGCCCCCTCGAGGATCACCAGCCAGGTCGGCGCGTACCAGCCGATGTCGCCGAAGGTCCCGAAGAAGGTCACGCGCACCCGACCGCGGCCGTCGCAGAGGCGATCGAGCATGTCGGCGTCGAGGAGCTCGGTGAGCTCGACGTCGTCGCCGGCGCGGGCGAGGGTCGCGGCCATCGTCTCGCCGAGGCAGGCCGCGTGCTCGCCGATCGCGTCGACGTCGACCCGGCGGACGCCGGCGAGCGAGGCCTGGCGATCGGCGAAGAACCAGAACTCCGCGGGGTTGTAGTTCTCGTAGGCGCGGCCGCGGCCGGAGTGGACCCGGACGCCGGCGGCCGGGGTCGGCGCGCCGGCGACGTCGAAGACGATGTCGTCGTCGACGCTGAGGAGGCGATCGCCGAGGGTCGCCAGGGTGATCGCGTTGCGGTTGGCGCCCGGGCAGGCCGCCGGCCCGGAGGCCGGCGTGAGCGCGAAGCGGGCGGCGGCCGCCGGCCCACCGATCCCGTCGATCGCGGCGATGAAGCGCTCCTTCTCGGGCCGGCCGCCGTGGGCGATCACCGGCCCGTGGTCGCCGCAGAGCGCCCGCAGGCGAGCGCGGAGCTCGGCGACGACGGCGGGATCGTCGGTGTCGTCCATCACCATCACCTCGAGGCGATGGCCGTGGCGGCGGGCGTTCTCGAGGCCGCTCTGGGCCGCCCGCGCGGCGTGGGCCGGGCGCCCGCGGGTCGGGATCGCCAGCCAGCGGAGGTCGTCTCGCGGCGCGCCGGGATCGCCGGCGGCGACGGTCGCCGCCGCCTCCCGCCGGAGCTCTTCGGCGTCGATCAAGAGGCCCGCGCGGCGGAGCTCGACGAGCTCCTCGCGGATCGCCGCCGCGTCGCCGCCGCGGGCGTGGGCGAGCGCCGCGACCTGCTCCTCCAGCGGCCGGAAGCGATCGCAGGCCGCGAGCGCGTCGGCGCGCGGCGCCGGGATCACGCGGGCGTCGCCTCCGGTCGGGCGGTCGATGAGCGCGAGGCCGCCGCCGACGTCGACGCGGCGGTGCGCGCGGGCGCGGAGTGGGCCCCCCTCGTTCACGGCTTGCGGCCCCCGACCAACGTGAAGGGCGGATCGGCGGGCGACGAGAAGGTGTCGACGAAGCCGCGGGCGCGGAGCAGCGCCTCCAGCTCGGCCGCATGCCAGGGGCGGCTCCACCCCCACTGGTGGCGATCGTCGTCGGGCGAGGTCGGCGGATCGGTGTCGAGGACGTGGCGATCACGGCCCATCCAGAGCCCGATCACCGCGGCGACGTGGCGATCGTGGCTGGCGACGCCGCTCATGAACATGTCGGCGGCCGCGAAGACCCCGCCCGGCGCGAGCGCGTCGAAGGCCCGGTCGAGCCAGGCGCCGGCGCCCTCCCGCGGGATCCCGGAGAGGAGGCGGTTGAAGGTGATCAGGTCGACGTCGTCGGGGAGCGGATCGAGGAGGGCGTTGCTCGCCCGGAGCTCGACCTCCACCCCCTCCTCCGCGAGCATCGCCTCGCTCCGCTGGCGGTACTCGTCGAAGGCGAAGCTGGTGTCGATCGCGATCGCCCGGAGCTGGGGGAAGGCCTTGCGGAGGAGGCAGGCGAAGGCGCCGGGGCCCGAGCCGATGTCACAGGCGACCCGGCGCGACGCGAGGTCGTGGCCGAGGTGGGCGCGGAGGAGGAGCCAGGCGGTGTCGCTGAAGTAGCGCCGGCGGCTCTCGTTGTAGGCCTGGCGGGCGGCGAAGTAGCGCTCGTGATCCTCGCGCTTCGCCCCCGGGCGCCACATCGATCGCCGCGCCCGCTGGGTGCGCCGGAGGGCGTCGCCGACCGAGGCGGCGCCGGGGAGGTAGGCCCGGTAGTGATCGACGAGGCCGAGGAGTCGGAGACGTGACCTTTGGGTCAGGAAATCCTCGCTCATCGGGCTCAGGCGGAGGAGCCCGTCCTCGCGCCGGAGGAGGTCGAGGCCGGCGCCGAGCTCGAGGAGCACCTCGAGGCGGACCGCGTCGGCGTCGACGTCGAGCGCCGCGGCGAGCTCCGCGGTCGCGCAGGGCCCGGCGGCGAGGCGCTCGAAGAGGCCGAGGTCGACGGCGTCGGCGATGATCGCCAGGGAGACCGGGCTGAGCACGAGCTCGACGAAGGAGCGGACCGACGCGGCGTCGATCCCCTCGATGTCCACGCGAGAGGGCAGCACATGAGCATGATAGCCGGGTGAGGGGAGGGCCCGGATCTCCGCCGCGGCGGACGTCCGCGACGCAGAGGCCGCGACGCCGCGCGGTCGAGACGCGCGATCGGGGCGCGCGATCGGGGCGCGCGATCGGGGCGCGCGATCGGGGCGCGCGATCGGGCGCGACGTGACGCGACGCGGCGCGGCGATCAGCGACCGGTCGGCGCCCGGCCGGCGACGAGGAGCGCGAAGCCGTCGTCGATCTCGAGCCCTCGCCCCTCACGCGGCGCCCAGCCGCGGGCGAGCGCCGCCCGGATCAGCGCGGCGACGACCGCAGGGCGGTTCAAGTTGTACTCGGCGCGGCCCATGAGGACGCCGCCGTCGAAGCCGCCCCAGCCCGAGCCGGCGGTGGTGTGGCCGCCCTGGCCCTGGTGGAGGCGGACGATGAGGCTGGCCCCGCGCGATCCCTCGATCCAGGCGCTGACCCGCTCGACGCAGCGGCGCTCGCCGTTCACCTCGACGTGCGTGTGCGCGCGGTGCCACGCGTAGGTGACCCCGTCGATCATGAGCGTGCGGATCGTCGGTCGGCTCAAGGGAAGATCTTCCCCGGGTTGAGGATCCCCGCCGGATCCCAGCTCCGCTTGAGCGCGAGCTGGAGCGCCCGCACCTCGTTCGGCTGCTCGAGGGGCATGTAGGGCCGCTTGGCGATCCCGATCCCGTGCTCGCCGGAGAGGGTGCCGCCGAGGGCGACGGTCGCTTCGAAGAGCTCGGCGACCGCCCGCTCGACCCGCGCCTCGACGTCGGCCGCCGACGCCGGGTCGTAGAGGAAGTTGACGTGGAGGTTGCCGTCGCCGGCGTGGCCGAAGGAGGCGGTGTCGAGGCGGTGGCGCTCGCCGCTCGCCCGGGCCGCCTCCGCGAGCTCGGCGAGGCGGCCGATCGGCACCGCGACGTCCTCGCTGACCTTCTTCGGCCAGCGGGCGCGGAGGGTGTGGGAGAGCGCGCGGCGGACCTCCCAGAGGCGATCGCGGGTGTCGGCGTCGCCGGCGAGCTCGACCGCGAGCGCGCCCGCCTCCCGACAGATCGCGCCCGCCCGCCGGATCGCCGCGTCGAGGCCGGCCTCGTCGCCGTCGAGCTCGAGCCAGAGGAGCGCCCGCGCGTCGCTCGGCACCGGGACCGCGAGCTCGCCGCTCTCGACCAGAACCTTCGCGCAGGTCCGATCGGCCAGCTCGAGCGCGGCCGGCTGGAGGCCGGAGAGGAGGCAGCGCTGGACCGCGTCGCAGGCCGCGAGCTCGCCCTCGAAGGAGGCGAGGAGGGTGAAGGCGGCGCTCGGCCGCGGCAGGAGGCGGAGGGTGCAGGCGGTCGAGACCGCGAGGGTCCCCTCGGAGCCGACCAGGAGGCCGACGAGGTTGTAGCCGGTGACCCCCTTGATCGATCGGTGGCCGAGGGTCATCGCCTCGCCGGCGCCGCTCACCACCTCGAGGCCGAGGACAAACGCGCCGGTGACCCCGTACTTGCAGGCCCGCGGCCCGCCGGCGTTGGTCGCGACGTTGCCGCCGAGCGAGCACTTCTTCAGGCTCGCGGGGTCGGGCGGGTAGAAGAGCCCGCGGGCCTCGACCGCGGCCTGGAGGCGGGCGGTGATCACCCCGGGCTCGACGGTCGCCAGGAGCGAGCGCTCGTCGATCTCGAGGATCCGATCCATGCCGGCGAGGTCGAGGACGAGCCCGCCGTGGTCGGCCAGGCAGCCGCCGACGGTGCCGGTGCCGGCCCCCCGCGGCGAGAGCGGGACCCGCAGCGCGCGGCAGAGGTCGACGATCGCCCGGACCTCACGGGCCTCGCGAGGCCGGACCACCAGCCCCGGCGGGAAGGGCCCGAGGGCGCCGTCGTCGCGGGCGTAGGCGGCGTGATCGTCGACCAGGAGATCGCCGCCGAGCTCAGAGATCACTCGCTCGCGGAGCGCATCGATCGCCAGCATCGACCCACTCTACCCGTCAACACGAAGACCGCGCCAGGCGGTGCCGTGGCGCGGTCGTCAGCGGCGCGGGAGATCGCGCGGCGGGCTAGACCGAGAAGGACGAGCCGCAGCCGCAGGAGCCGGTGGTGTTCGGGTTGTTGAACTTGAAGCCGGCGCCCTGGAGCCCCTCGACGTAGTCGATCGACGTGCCCATCAGGTACATGAAGCTCATCTGGTCGCACACGAGCTGGATCCCGAAGCTCTCGAAGATCTGGTCGCCCTCGACGACCTCGTCGAAGTAGAGGTCGTACTGGAAGCCGGCGCAGCCGCCCCCCATCACCTTGACCCGGAGGCCGTAGGAGGGCTCGATCGCCTCGGCCTCGCGGATCTCCTGGACCTTGGCAGCGGCGATCTCGGTGAGGCCGAGCGCACCCATCATCGCCGGGTCGGTGATCGGGGTGGGGCTCGCGGTCGCGGTGGTCTCGTCGGTCTGGGGCTCTGACATGGGCCGTTCCTTCGCCGGGGGGATGTTTCACGCAAAGCGCCCCGGAGAAAAAGATGACGTAACGTAAGATGGTCGAAGGCCCTGGGCCGGTCAAGCGACTCGGCGGCCTGCGCCATGTGCGCGCTCTCGCCGCGCGCGCCGCCGACCGCAAGGGCTTTGACAGCCTACGGGGGCATCTCCTACCGTGGGAAGGCCTTTTTTGCGCCAACTCCCGTCCCCCTGGAGATCCATGAAGCATCGCATCCGCGTCGGCACCGGCGTCGTCCTCGCGCTCATCCTCGGCATCGCCTGTGGCGAGAGCCGTGAGGAACAGCTCAAGCGTCAGCTCGGCTACACCAACGAGAAGACCGAGCGCAAGCCGATCGAAGACGCCTCGGTCCCGGCCCACCCGGACCAGGACGAGCTCCGTCCCCTGCTTTCGAAGATCTACTCGCACGAGCGGATCCCCGGGGTCGTCGAGGAGGACATTCTTCCCCAGAACCCGCGCTACCCCTACGAGCTCCAGGCCGGCGTCCTCTCGGTGGTGAAGATCCCGAAGGGCGCGAGCAAGGAGGAGAAGATGAAGGCGATCATCCTCGGCACCGCCGAGGCCGACGCCTGGGTCTTCCGCAAGACCGCGCGCCGCGACTACGCCCAGCTGATCCACAAGGTGAAGTACGGCTTCGGCGACGAGACCAAGGAGCAGATCCTCCGGGGCTACGCCGACCTCAAGCTCCTCTCGTTCTTCAACTCGCCGGAGGCCGACGCGGCGATCGGCGAGCTCCAGGGCGACGCCCAGAAGGTCGCCAAGGCGATGAAGGACGACTACGTCACCAACCGCGACAAGTACTGGGGCGAGTGGATGGCGGTGAAGATGTACGCCCGCCGCGCGGTCTCGGGCGACGAGCCCTACCGCTCGCTCCTCCGCCAGCTCGCCAAGGACCTCGGCACCGTCGAGGTCAAGCCGCGGAGCTTCCAGGACTCGGTCGACGCGCCCTTCAAGCAGTGGGCCGCCGAGATCGAGAAGAACGAGGAGCTCCTGATCAAGCTGACCAACTACCGCGAGCTCCGCGAGCGGGTCGACTTCCTCGGCGACACCCACGCGGTGTGGGCGATCGAGGGCTCGGACCTGATCCCGGAGAAGGCCAAGGGCCTCAAGCCCGAGAAGTCGACCGGCTACGCGGTCCTCCGCGAGGACCTGGGCAGCGGCTACAACGAGCTCACCTTCGTCTTCGACAAGAAGCTGAGCGGCGCCAAGCTCAAGCGCGCCTTCCTCCACTCGCTGATCTACCGCCAGCTCCTCACCGACTTCCAGCTCCTGGCGACCGCCGGCGGCGACTGGGCCGAGCGCAACCCCGACGGCACGGTGGTCAACAACACCTCGATCGTCCCCGACGAGTACGACCCGCTCTACGCCCGCTGCGGCGCCGACGGCGCGCTCGACAGCCTGATCATCGGCTTCTCCGGCGACTTCCCGATCCTCAACGGGGTGCCGGTCAACCAGAAGAACCCCGAGAAGATCATCAGCGACGGCCACAAGTGCGTGGTCGAGGGCGGCAAGCCGAAGATCTACGTCCCGGCGAAGGACGACGAGTTCGACATGGAGGGCCCGGCGCCCGCCTCTCGCCTCGCGCTCTTCCAGATGCTCGCGCGCTTCGAGAAGATCGACGTCAACATGGCCGGCATGGGCGACGACGCCAAGCGGACCGAGGAGGACGACGCGATCGACGACGCCGAGAAGCTCCTCAAGGAGCTCAAGAAGAAGCAAGAGGCCGAGAAGAAGGCCCGCGGCGACTAGCGCTCCGTAGACCGCGCCTCGCGGCGACCTGCGAGGGCCCTCCGGCGGCGCCGGGGCGGCCCTCGCGGCGTTTCGAAGCCCGCCGTCTCACTGGCAGGTCCCGGGCCCGCCGGCCTCGCAGACGACGCTCGCCTCCTCGCGCGCGCCGCGGTCGGCGTAGATCTGGGCGAGGTGCCGGAGGGCGCGCTTCATCCCCTCCTCGCCGGCGATCTTGCGGTAGAAGGCCGCCGCCTTGCGGGGGTCACCGGCGTCGGCGTAGACGAGGGCGCTGTCGCGGAGCGCGGCGTCCCGCAGGCGCTGGAGCTCCTCGGAGGGCCCGCCGCGATCGGCGGCCTCGATCACCTTGACGAAGTTGGCGAGCGCCTGGGCCGCGTCGCCGAGGTTGATGTCACACCAGGCGAGCTTGTAGACCGCGTAGGCGACGATCGCCGGATCGGGGAAGGTGGCGGCCTTGCGGTAGAACTGGCGGGCGTTGTCGAGCTCGCCCTGGGCGAAGTAGTGCTCGCCGAAGGCGACGTAGACGTGGGCGACCTCGGGGCAGCTCGGGTGGTTCTTGACCACCTCGAGGTAGACCTTGCGGGCCGCCAGCGGATCGCCGCCCGCCATCAGGCGATCGCCCTCGGCGAGGAGCTTGGCCGCGGGGGCGCACGCCGGATCCTGAGGACGGGCCTGCGCGTCGACGGGCGCGGCCTTGATCGGCTCGCCCGCGGTGAGCTTCGTCGTCGGGGCGGGGTCGGGCGTCGGCGCCTCGGCCTCGTCGACGATCACCGGAGGAGCCGGCGGCGCCTCGCTCGGTCCCGCCGCCGGCGGGGCGGGGGGCGGCGCCTCCGGGGGCGCCGCCTCGAGCGCGGGGTCGCTGCAGGCGATCAGCGCGAGGACGAGCGGGAGGGCGAACGCGCCGGCGAAGTGGCCTCGCATCGGCGAGTCAACGCGCGGGGGCTGGGGACGGTCCACGGGACGATCTTCGCGGCCAGGGCGGCCCGCGTCGAGGACTTCAACCCGCGGGGTGGCTACCCGAAGAACGTCGTTCTGGAGCGATTCGGGGCCAGTGGGCGCGCCGCTCGCGGATCGCCCGGCGCGCCAGGATCACCACGACCGCGAGGTTGAGCGCGAGGAGGAGCGCCCGCCCGAGGTGGGGGTGCTTGATCAGCTCGATGACCTCGGGCGGGATCAGGAGGCCGCTCGAGGCGACGACCACCCAGGGCGCCCAGTGATAGCGGCGGTGGAGGCACCAGCCCTCGACGCCGCTGAGGAGCCCGTCGATCGCCAGCGCGACCCCGGTGAAGAGGACGATCCGCGGGCTCGTCGCGCGGGCGAGGAGGTCGACGAGGAGGGCGCTGAGGTGGTTGACGACGTGGCCGCGGAGGCCGAGGGCGAGCTCGTGGAGGTGGGCGGCCGCGCCGAGGAGGTCGAGGGCGGCGAGGAGGATCGCGCCGGCGACCTCGAGCGCGGCCTTGCCGAGCTTGTAGGCGACGACCGCCCGGTAGGCGCGCTCGTCGGGCTCCCTCGCGGTGTCTGTCCCTTGAGCCATGATCGCCTGGCTAGAAGATCGGCGAGACGCTCTGCTCGGCGCCGGCGACCCCGATCACGTTGGCGCCGCTCTGCCAGGTGACGTCGTCGAGGAGCGCCTTGAACTCGAAGTCACCGGCGAGCTCGGTGGTCATGAAGACGTGGAGGTCGGCGGCGACCTGGCGCAGCGGCCAGCCGAGCTCCCACTCCAGCGGCGCGAGGTCGCCGCGGAGCGAGACGAAGTGATCGGCGCCGACGTCGACCTCGGCGCTGATCTTCGTGACGCTCACCCGATCGCCGGCCGCCTCCTCGAGGCGGACCAGGATCCCCGGGTGGTCGGAGACCGCGTCGTCGCCGAGGAAGACCTCCTCGACCGCCGCCGGCCGCAGCGGCGAGCGCCGGTGGATCATCACGTGGTCGATCCCCGCGGGGTCGAGGCCGGCGTCGGCGGCGATGAAGCCCATCGTCGGCATCGCCGCCTGGGTCGGCGAGCCCTCGACGTCGTTGAAGTCGCCGGCGACGATCACCGCCGGGGCGTCGGCGCCGTCGACCATCGCCGCGACCGCGACCTCGCGGGCCTGCATCGTCCGCGCCGCCTCCTCGAGCACCTCGAAGTGGACGCTGGTCACCCGCGCGCCGCCGAGCTCGGCCGGCAGCGTCGCCGACACGGCGATCCGCCGCAGCGGCCCCTGGACCGCGTGCTCGAGGGCGCCGGGGTCGGCGAGGGCGCCGCGGACCAGGAGCCCGACCCCCTCGTCGGCCTCGTCGGGCGTGCCCTCCCAGGCGACGTGCGCGAGCGCCCAGGTCTGCGACCAGGCCTCGCCGCTCGCCGCCTCGAGGGCCGCCTCGAGGGCGTCGATCGCCGACTCGCCGGGGCGCTCGCAGGCCTCCTGGAGGGCGAGGACGCCGACGTCGCGCGCGGCCGCGAGGGCGGCGATCGCCGCGAAGCGATCGGCGTTGCTCACGAACTTGGTGCCGTCGAGGCGGAGGCAGTGGAGGTTGAGCGAGAGGAGGGTGAGCCCGGCCGCCGGCGGCTCGCCGCCGCTCGACGACGAGCCCTCGCTGCTCGCGTCGCCGGTGGTCGTCATGTCGCCGCTCGAGGAGCTCCCCGTCGCGCCTCCGCCCGCGCTGGTCGAGCCGCTGCTCGCGTCGCCGCCGCTGCTCGGGTCAGCGCTGGTGCTCGCGTCGCCGCTCGCGCCCGCGCTGCCCGGCCCGCCGCTCGCTCCGCTCGCGTCGCCGCGGCCCGGCGCGCCGCCGCACCCGACGACGAGGACCAGGAGGATCGGGGGCGCCCGCAGGGATCGGCTCTCAGATCGCACGGCGCCCATCCTCCGCCTCCGCGCGGGAGATTCAAGCCGAAAGCGGCCGGCGGCCCGGCGGCGCCGGTGGTCGGCGGGCGCGGGCGCCGCTATCATCGCCCGGCCCGATGACCGAACCCGACCGCAGCACCCTCGAATCCATGGACGCCGCCGCCGTCGAGGCGGTCTTCCAGACCCTCTCCGCCGCCGGCCTCGAGGTCCTGATCCGCCGGGCCAACCGCGAGTACTGGGACCACGACGCGCCGACCCTCCCGGATCCCCTCTACGACCGGATCGTCGAGCGCCTCCGGAGGCTCGACCCCGAGGCCGAGGTCCTCAGCTCGATGGGCCCGAGCGCCGGCGACGGCCCCAAGCTCTCGACCGACGAGGCCCTGCGCATGCGCCCCGAGGAGCGCTTCGGGGCGACGGTGATCCACCAGCGGCCGATGCTCTCGCTCGACAAGTGCTACAACGAGGCCGATCTCAAGTCCTGGGCGGGCAAGATCAGCGGCGACTTCGTGGTGATGCCGAAGATGGACGGGATCGCCTGCTCGCTCCGCTACGACGCCAACGGGGCGCTGGTCCTCGCGGCCACCCGCGGCTCCGGGACCGAGGGCGAGGACATCACCGCCAACGTCCTCCGCGTCGCCGACGTCCCTGGCCAGATCAAGGTCGACGACGGGGTCGAGGTCGAGGTCCGCGGCGAGCTCTACATGCGCCTCTCGAACTTCGCGCTCTACAAGGGCGAGTACGCCCACCCGCGCAACCTCACCGCCGGCTCGGTCAAGCAGAAGGACCCGGCGAAGAGCCGGGCCGCGCACCTCTCCTTCTTCCCCTACGACGTGATCGGCCCCGCCCTCCTCGACGAAGGGGCGAAGTTCGCGTTCCTCGCGGCCGTCGGCTTCCGGGTCGAGGGCTTCGAGATCGTCCCCGCCGCCGATCTCCAGGCCTGCTTCGAGCGCTTCGTCAAGAACCGCCCGACCCTCGACTACGAGATCGACGGGGTCGTCTATCGGGCGGCGCTGACCAGCGAGCAGCGGCGGATGGGCGAGACCGGCCACCACCCGCGCTACGCGATCGCCTACAAGTTCCAGGGCGACGCCGGCCACACCGACCTCGTCGACGTCCTCTGGTCGGTCTCGCGGACCGGGACGATCACCCCGGTGGCGATCCTCGATCCGATCGAGCTCAGCGGCGCGATGATCGGCCGGGCCTCGCTCCACAACGTCTCGCGCTTCGAGGAGCTCGGCCTCACCCACAACTGCAAGGTCGAGCTCACCCGCCGCGGCGGCGTGATCCCGCAGGTCGAGTCGGTGGTCGAGGCCGGCCCCGGCGAGCACCGTTTCGAGCTGCCGACCGCCTGCCCGGCCTGCGGCGGCCCGGTCGAGCGCCGCAAGAAGCGCGACGGCGAGTTCCTGTGGTGCAAGGACCCGAAGAGCTGCGTCCAGGCCCGCCTCCGGGAGCTCGAGCACTTCGCCAAGGTCGTCGACATCCAGGGCTTCGGCCCCAAGGTGGTCGCGCTGGCGGTCGACGCCGGCCTCCTCTCGACGCCGGTCGACTACTACCGCCTGCGGATGATCGACCTCGCCGGCCTCGAGCGCCTGGGCGAGCGGAGCGCGCAGAACCTGGTCGATCAGGTCGAGGCCCACAGGACGATCCCGCTGCCGGTCTTCCTCCAGGCGATCGGCGTCGAGCACCTCGGCAAGCAGAACGCGATCCTCCTCTCCCGCCACTTCGGCACCCTGGCGGCGATCCGGGCGGCGAGCCGCGACGACCTGATGGCGATCAAGGGGGTCAAGGACGCGATCGCCGACGCGATCGTCGACGGCCTCAAGGAGCGCGCCCCGCTCATCGACGCGCTCCTCCAATACGTCACCCTGGTCGAGGGCGACGAGGCGGTCCCCGATCTCCCGAGCGCCGACGGCGAGCTCAGCGGCAAGAGCTTCCTCTTCACCGGCACCCTGACCGCGTGCACGCGCGAGCGCGCGCAGGCGCGGGTCCGCGAGCTCGGCGGCGAGACCCCGAGCGGGGCCTCGAGCGCGCTCTCCTTCCTGGTGGTCGGCGGCGACGAGCTGGCGAGCGGCAAGAAGTCGAGCAAGATCAAGCGGGCCGAGGCGCTGATCGCCAAGGGGGCCGCGCTCAAGATCATCTCCGAGGCCGACTTCCTCGAGATGGTCGGCGGGGTCGGCGAGGCCTAGCGGGCGATCGGGATCGGCGAGCCGGAGGAGCGAGCGATGGGCGAGGATCGGAGCAAGCTGGAGCGGGTCGTCGAGGCGCGGATGAAGCTCCGCGAGCGCTTTGAGGCCCGGATGCGGTCGACCCCCTCGGTCGCCGACGAGCGCCCCCAGGGCTCGGGCCCGCCGAACCGCCACGGGATGCCCCAGCTCCCGCCGGATCAGTACCTCACCAAGAAGTGGCCGGTCCTCGACCTCGGGGTCAAGCCGCTGGTCTCGCGCGAGGCCTGGCGGCTGACGATCGACGGCGCCTGCGAGGCGCCGCGGGTGCTCACCTGGGACGACCTGATGGCGCTCGAGCAGGTCGAGGACGTCAGCGACTTCCACTGCGTCACGACCTGGTCGAAGCTCGACATCCGCTGGCGAGGCGTCCGCCTGGTCGACGCGATCGCCAGCGCCCAGCCCCGCGAGGACGCCGGCTTCCTCCTCTTCCACGCCTACGACGGCTACACCACCAACATCCCGATGGAGGAGGCGGTGAAGGCCGACGTCCTCCTGGCCTACGAGGCCGAGGGCGAGCCGCTCCTCATCGAGCACGGCGGGCCGGTGCGGGTGATCACCCCGCAGCTCTACGCCTGGAAGGGCGCGAAGTGGATCAAGCGGATCGAGCTCCTGACCGAGGATCGCCTCGGCTTCTGGGAGCAGAACGGCTACTCGAATAGCGCCCACCCCTGGCGCAACGATCGCTACTCGCGCCCGCGCTGGTGAGGCTCGGCCTTGAGGGCGACGATCACCGCGTCGCCCTCGAGGCGCTCGATCGCCGCGCCGAGCCCCCAGAGCTCGCGCGTCGGCGTCAGCGGGTTTGGGAGCGCGGCGTAGGGCTGACCGGCGGGCGGTGAGGGGTGGCGGCGCGATCGCGGCAAGTGGGTGGAGACTCGCTCGCTGGAGGCCGCGAGCGCGTCGAAGAATTCGTCGGCGCGGCGCTCGATGTCCGGCGCCACTCCGTATCGGGCGAGCGCGCCGTCACGATGGCGGGTCTCGGTCATCCAGTAGAGGTACTGGCAGAGGTCGATGCTCGCGTCGACGCGGCGCCCGCTCCGCAGGAGGGCCTCGTAGAGGAGCGGGCAGACGCTCGCGCTTCGCCTCACCAGCTCGAGGGGCCCGTCCCCCTCGTCGACCCGCCAGGCGATCGTCCGCGGCGGCTCGCTCGGCCGCGGGATCGCGCCGCGGCGCCCTCGCCAGGGCCAGAGGCGGGCGGCGGCCTCGCGGGCGAGCGCCTCGGCGGCGGCGAGATCGAAGGAGGCCAGGGTCAGCGCGGCCCGGAGCGTCGGCGGGTGATCGCAGCGTCGATCCTCGAGCTCGCGCCCCGTGCCGTCGCAGCGCGGGCAGCGGTCGTAGTGGTAGGCGCCGTCGCAGGCGGGGCAGCGCCGCTCGATCCGCTCGATGAAGGCGCGCGCGTCGTCGGCCGGCGCGAGGCCGCCCCGGATGAGGTGGTCCCAGGCGATCTCGGCGAAGTCGCGGCGTAGATCCTCGGCGAGGAGCTCCCAGCGCAGCAGCGGGCCGCCGAGGGCGGCGTCGAAGTCAGCCAGGAGGTCGGGCTCGCCCTCGAGGAGCTCGCGGCAGGCGGCGACGCGCTCGGCGAGCGCCTGATCGGGCCGACGATCGGGCACGGCCAGAGTCTAGCAGGGCGGCGCCTCAGCGCCTCAGCGCTTCAGTCGCTGGCTCAGCCCGTCGAAGAGCGCGCTGGCGTGGACCCCCTCGCTGGTCTCGCGCAGGCGGACGTAGGTGACCGCGCCGAGGGTCGCGCCGAAGGCCCCGGTGATGAGGCTGAGGGCGACGTCCGCGACCGCGCCGGCGACCGCGAAGGGCACCGCCTTGCCGACCAGGTACTCGATGATCCCCTGGGCGATCCCGGTGATGAAGAGGGCGGCGAAGATGATGAGCCGGCTCCCGTGGGTGAGCCGCCAGCTCCGCCGCAGGGCGCCGAAGATCGACACCTCCTCGACCACCACCGCCGGCACCGCGACGTAGAGGGCGCAGGCGACCGCGCCGGTGCCCATGAAGATCGCCGCGACCGAGAGGAGGAGGAAGAGGTTCGACGGCGGCTGGAGGAGGAAGAGCGCGTAGATCCCGAGGCCGCAGAAGACGAGCGGCGCGAGGGTGGCGAGGAGGGAGACCGCGAGCACCTGCGGCAGCCGCCGGAGCCCGAGCATGAAGACCGCGCCGAGGGCGTCGCTGCGCTGGGCCATCGACTCGACGGTGCGGCCGATCATCACCGCCTGGGCGATGAAGCCGGAGAGGAGCCAGAACATCGCCGCGCCGATCACCGGCACCGCCGGGGCGAGCACCTGCGGCACGTGCCCCTTGAGCATGCCGATCGTCAGGCCGCCGAGGAAGACCGACCAGATCACGTCGGGGACGTAGCAGATCACCGCGATCGCGAAGAAGGCGACGAAGTTGTCGCCGAGGACGGTCAGCGATCGGCGGATCACGTCGCCGGCGGAGATCGTCGGCGCCGGCGCGTCATCGACCATGTAGTCGAAGGAGGTCGGGCCCGCACCCCACGGGCTCGCGGGGCCGCCGGGGCTGGGCTGGTCGTCTTGCGGCTCGTCGGGGCGCGGCTCGTCGGACATCCCGACGTCGCTACCATGCCCAAAAGACCTGGTCAATCGGACCGATTCGCGCCCGGCCGCGCGCCCGGCCGCGCGCCCTCGATCGTCACCCCTTCTTCGCGCGCCGAAGCGGCGGCGTGGTGCTCCCGGTGATCCAGAGCGCGAGCGCCGGGAAGTGCCGCGAGAGGGTGTAGAAGCGCGGGTAGATCACCCGCGACCGCCGGCGGGCGACCGCGTCGGCGATCCTCCGGGCGAGGATCGCCGGCTTGCCGGTCGGCAGGCGATCGACGACCGCGCTCGCCTCGTAGCGGGTGCGGGCGGCCGCCTCCATCGCCGACTCGACCGGCCCGGGATAGACCGTGACGACGTGGATCCCGTGGGGACGAAGCTCGGCCCGCAGCCCCTCGGAGGCGGCGCCGAGGGCCGCCTTCGCCGCATTATAGAAGTACATCCCGGGGGTCGGCGCGAGGCCGGCGACCGAGGCGATGTCGACGATCGTCCCGGCGCCGCGGGCGATCATCCGCGGGACGATCGCGTGGGTGAGGCGGAGCGGGGTGTGGAGATCGACGTGGAGGAGGCGCTCGGCGTCGTCGATCGCGACCTCCTCGATCGGCGCGACGATCTGGACCCCGGCGTTGTTGATCAGCACGTCGATCGGCCCGAGCGCGGCCTCGGCCTCGTCGAGGATCGTCGGCGCCTCGGCGCTCACGCTGAGGTCGCGCTCGATGACGTGGGCGTGGCCAGCGGCCGCCTCGGCGGCGAGCGCCTCGAGGAGGGGCCGGCGGCGGGCGACGAGGGTCACCTTCGCGCCCCGTCGCATGTACTCGCGGGCGATCGCCTCGCCGATCCCGCTCGAGGCGCCGGTGATGAGGACGTGCATGGCGCGAAGATACACCCCGGCCGCCGAGGAGGAACGCGCGTTCGGCGCGCGCGGCGGGAGGGGATCTAGAGCCCCGATATCCCCGCCTCCCGGGGCCCTCCGCGGGCTTTGCGCTGGACCTGCGGGGCCTTTTGCGGTCCCATGGCGCCATGACTTATTCGCCTCTCTTCGCGCGCGCGCGCCTCCTCGCCCCGGCCGCGGCCGCCCTCGTCGCGGGCCTCACCCTGACCAGCGCCCCCCAGGAGGCGGCCGCCTGCGGCGGCCTCTTCTGCGACGGCGGCATGCCGATGCCGGTGCCGGTCGACCAGACCGGCGAGAACGTCCTCTTCATCGTCGACGAGCAGGAGGGGACGGTCGAGGCCCACATCCAGATCCAGTACATGGGCGATCCGGACAAGTTCGCCTGGGTGATCCCGGTGCAGTCGGAGCCGGACTTCTCGGCCGGCTCCGAGCTCCTCTTCACCAACCTCCTCGCGGGGACGGTGCCGACCTACTCCTTCACCAACACCTTCGACTGCCAGGACAAGAGCGGCCCCAGCCTCGGCTGCGCCTACGCCGAGGCGGACTTCGCCGGCGACTCCGGCGAGGGCTTCGGCTCGGCGAGCGCGGGCGGGACCGACGGCGGCGACCCGGGCCCGCAGATCATCAAGCGCGAGATCGTCGGCGCCTTCGAGATCGTCGTCCTCAAGGGCGGCAACGCCCAGGAGCTCTACGACTGGCTCGACACGCACGGCTACGCCCAGGACCCGGACGCGCCGCCGATCCTCGAGGAGTACCTCAGCGAGGGCTACTACTTCGCCGCCGCGAAGCTGGTCCATGGGGCAGGTGTCGACGAGCTCCAGCCGCTGGTGATGACCTACAAGGGCAACCAGCCCTGCGTGCCGCTGCGGCTGACGCGGATCGCCGCGGTCGAGGACATGCCGATCCGGGTCTTCGCCCTCGGCGTCGAGCGGGCGGTGCCGCTGGTCTACAAGCACGTCGTCCTCAACGAGACGATCCTCGACTGGGTGAACAGCGCGAGCGACTACTACGCCGCGGTCGCCCAGGCGATCGACGAGGCGGAGATGGGCCAGGGCTTCGTCACCGAGTACGCCGGGCCCTCGTCGGTGGTCTCGTCGGGCGGGCTCTACAGCGATCGCTGGGAGACCGTCGACTTCGTCGGCGCGATCCCGGTCAACGGCAGCTACACGATCGTCGACGCGCTGACGAGCATCGGCCTGATGGAGTGCTTCTCTGGTTTCGAAGGGGCCGAGGGCTGCTCCTACAACCACCCGCTCCTCCTGCCGATCCTGCGGACCTACCTGCCGGCGCCGGCGGGGGTCCAGGAGGACACCTTCTACGAGTGCATGGAGTGCTTCGAGGCGATGATCGACTACGGGGCGTGGGACTCTGCGAAGTTCGCCGCCGACCTCGACGAGCGGATCATCGCCCCCGGGAAGCACGCGCGCGACCTCCTGACGCGGTGGCCCTACGTCACCCGGATGCTGACGATCATGTCGCCGCACGAGATGACGCGGGATCCCGAGTTCACCTACAACCCGGACCTCGACGACGTCGTCGCCTCCCACAGCGCGACCCAGATGATCCCCTGCGAGGGCTCGAACAAGTTCGTCTTCGCCGACGGGCGGGAGCTCCTCCTCGACCCGAGCGGGAGCTGGCCGGACCTCGGCGACATGCCGGCGGCCGAGCGGGTCGAGGTGATGACGCCGGCCGGCGCGCCCCAGGTCGAGGTCGACAACAAGGAGGCGATCGACGACGCGATCCGGGCCTCCAACAAGCGCTTCGACTACGACAACGGCGAGGGGGTCAACTGCGCGGTCCGCTCGCTGCGCTCGTCGCTGATGGGCACGCTGAGCCTCGCCTTCGTCTTCGGCTTCGCCTGGCGGGGCCGTCGACGCCGCGCGCGGGGGTGAGCGAGCCGGGCGTGGGCGCGGGCGAGCGCGCCCGCGCTCATATCACCTGCCTTAATGGACATGTCCAAGTGGTCATGTCATGCGCGGGGCGAGGGCGTCTGCGCGCCGGGCCGGGCGGCGCCTCTGCGCTCGCCGACCCCGCCCCGGGCTTGTGAGCGGCCCGCCCCTTCGACTATCCTGGGCGGGCGCGCGGCGAGCTTGAACATGCATCCGAGAGGCGCCCCACGGCTGGCTGACGACCGCTCGAGACGCGGCGGCCGCGAACCCCTCGGGTCGCGTCGCCCCCTCGCCGCCCTGACCGCGCTCGCGCTCCTCCTCGCCCAGGCGCCGGACGCCCACGCCGCCCGCCTGGGCCCGGACGAGGAGGCCGCGGCCCTCTACGAGGAGGGGCGGCGGGCCCAGGAGCGGGGCGACTTCGACGTCGCCGCCGATCGCTTCACCGCCGCCTACGAGACCCTCCCGCGCGAGGATCTCGAGCGCCGCGCGGCCGTCCTCTTTGAGCTGGTCGAGGCCCGGCGCTCGGCGTTCTCCGAGGACGGCCGGCCCTTCCACCTCTGCCGGGCGGACGAGGCGCTCGACCGCTTCCTCGCCGACAACCAGGAGATCCGCGGCTCCCGCAGCAGCCGCGACGCGCGCAAGGCCGGGAACGTGCGGACCCAGCTCGCCGGCGAGATCTCGCAGATCAAGGCCGAGAACCCGGGCTTCGACTGCGCGAACGCGCCCGAGCCGGAGCCGGAGCCGGAGCCCGAGGACGAGAACGAGCCGGAGCCGGAGCCGGAGCCGGAGCCGGAGGTCGAGCCGGAGCCCGCGCGCCCGGCGGTCCGCCTCCGGGATCCCCTGGTCGGCAGCGGCGTCGCCCTGGTCAGCGTCGGCGGCCTCCTCCTCGGCTCGGCGGCGATGGGCCTCGCGCTCGGCGCCCACGCCGAATTCGAGGGCACCTGGCTCCTCTCGACCCAGCCAGGCCTCTCGTCGACCTCCCCCGAGGTCGAGGCCCTCCAGCAGGCGGGCCGGCGCGCCAACCTCCTGGCGATCATCGGCGGCGCGCTCGGCAGCGCGACCTTCGGCGCCGGGATCGCGCTCTATGTCGTCGGCAAGCGGCGACAGGCCGCAGCGGCGCCGCCGGTCGCGCTGGTGCCCTCGTTGTCCCCGCGGAACCTCGGCGCCGGCCTACAGATGCGCTTCTAGATGCGCCTCCAGATGCGCCTCTGGGGCCCCTCGCAGCGGCCCGGGAGCGCCGATCCCGACGGGATCCTGCGCCCAGTTTCCGCTATCCTAGCCGCGTTTTCCCGCGCTGACGATGTCAACGAGCCCTCCTCGAGAGCCGCGCCCGAGCGCCGATGGACCGGCATCCGCTGTCGACGCCGCGCTCGCGTTCGCCGAGACCGAGGCCGGCAAGCGGGCGCTCTCGCGGGCGGCCGCCAAGGCCGCGGCCTCCGAGGATCTCTCGGGGGAGATCCTCGCTGAACGCTACCGTCTGATCCGACAGGTCGGTCGCGGCGGCATGGGGGCTGTGTACCTCGCCGAGCACACGTTGATCGGCAAGGAGGTCGCCGTCAAGGTGATGGGCTACGAGCACAGCCGGCGGCCCCAGGACATCGAGCGCTTCCTCCTCGAGGCCCGCGCGGCCTCCAAGATCCGCCACGAGAACATCGTCGACATCACCGACTTCGGCTACACCGACGACGGCCTCGGCTTCCTGGTGATGGAGTTCCTCGAGGGCGAGGATCTCGCGGTCACCTGCAAGCGCGAGGGGCGGCTCCCCTGGCGGCGCGCCCTGGCGATCGCCCTGCAGATCTGCGCGGGTCTCGGGGCGGCCCACGCCCAGGGGATCGTCCACCGCGACATGAAGCTCGAGAATTGCTTCCGGATCCGCCGGGGCGACAACCACGACTTCATCAAGCTCCTCGACTTCGGGATCGCCAAGATCCTCGACGAGGGCCAGGCCGCCCAGAGCGAGCAGGCGATGACCTCGTCGGCGCTGGTCGGCACCCCGGAGTACGTCTCGCCCGAGCTGGTCCGCGGCCTCAAGGCCGACCCGCGGGCGGACATCTACGCGGTCGGCGTGATCGTCTACAAGCTCCTCACCGGCGAGGTCCCGCTCCGCGGCGAGAGCTACATGGCGACCCTCACCAAGCACCTCCTCGAGAAGCCGCTGCCGCCGCGGCGGCGGGTGCCGAGCGTCGAGATCCCCGAGGCGGTCGACGCCCTGGTGATGAAGGCGCTCGAGAAGGAGCCGGAGAAGCGCTTCCAGACCGTCCAGGAGATGAGCGCGGCGATCGCCGCGATCCTCGGCGGCGACCGGACGAGCGGGTCGCGGCGGGGGCTCCTCGGGCTCCTCGTCGTCATCCTCCTGACCGCGGCGATCGGCCTGACGATCTGGATCTACACCGCGATCCAGGCGCCGCCGAAGAAGGGGCCCGAGCTCGCGGAGGCGAAGGCGAAGGTCAGCGCGAGCGCCAGCGCGGGCGCGGCCGAGGAGGCGGCGACCAAGCCGGAGAAGGCCGCGCCGGAGCCCGAGCCGGAGCCTGAGCCCGAGCCCGAGGCGGAGCCCGAGGTCGAGGAGAACCCGGAGCCCGAGGGGGACGAGGGCGCCGAGCGGCTGACCACCAGCGAGCTCACCCGCGGCTTCGGCGGGGTCTCGTCGGCGGTCAAGCGCTGCTCGAAGTACGCGCTGAGCGGGATGAAGGTGAAGGTCCGGGTGCGGATCAGCGGCCCCAGCGGCAAGGTCACCAGCGCCGAGCCCCTCGGCACCTCGAGCGGGACCAGCCTCGGCGAGTGCGTCGCCCGGGCGGTCCGCCAGGCGAAGTTCCCGAAGAAGGGCGCCGACACCACGACGGTCCGCACCTTCAAGCTCTGACGCGGTCGCGGCTGGCAGGGTCCCTGCTAGCCCGCGTCGCGTGGGAGCCAGCGTTCGATCGCCCGCTCGAGCGCGTCGAGGCGGGTCGGCTTGCCGAGGTGGCCGTCCATGCCGGCGGCGGCGCAGCGCCGGCTGATGTCGATCGAGGCGTTGGCGGTGAGGGCGATCACCGGCGTGCGTCGACCCTCGCCCTCGCGCTCGCGGAGCGCCCGGGTGGTCTCAAAGCCGTCGAGGTCCGGCATCTGACAGTCCATCAGCACGAGATCGAAGGTCGCGTCGTGGAGGCGCTCGAGCGCCTCGAGGCCGCCGCCGACGACCGTCACCTCGTGACCGAGCTCCTCGAGCTGGGCGGTCGCCACGACCTGGTTGATCGGATCGTCGTCGACGACGAGCACCCGCGCCCGGCGGAGACGCGGCGCCTCTGCGGCGGTCGTGGGGGCGGCCGGCGGGGCGCTCTGCGGCGGCGCCTCTGCGGCGGTCGTGGGGGCGGCCGTGGGGGCGGCTGCGGGGGCGCCCGCGGCCTGCGGCGCCTTGACCGTCGTCGCCGTCGACGTCGGCGCGCTGAGCTCCTTGCGGACGACCTTGAGCGGCACGTCGATGACGAAGGTGGAGCCCTCGCCGACGGCGCTCTCCGCCGTGATCGTCCCGCCGAGCGCGAGGATGATCCGGCGGGCGATCGCCAGGCCGAGGCCGGTGCCCCGCCGCTCGGTGTCCTCGGTCCCCTGGACGAAGGGGTCGAAGATCCGATCGAGGAGATCGAGGGGGATCCCGTGGCCGCTGTCGGCGACTCGAACCCGGGTCTGGCACACCTCGCCGTCGATCCGCCCCTCGACCGTGAGCTCGACCCAGCCCTGCTGCGTGAACTTGATCGCGTTGCTGATCAGGTTGGTGATCACCTGGCGGAGGCGGCCGGGATCGCCGTGGAGGAGCCGCGGGAGCCCGACCGCGATCTGGGTGCGGAGCCGGAGGCCCTTCGCCTCGGCGACCGGACGGTGGAGGGCGATCACCTCGGAGATGAGCTGGCGGAGGTCGAAGCGGTTGGTGTGGAGGGTGATGCCGACCGCGGAGATCTTCGAGAAGTCGAGGATCTCCTCGACGATCGTCAGGACCGCCTCGGCCGAGCGCCGCATCACCTCGATCGGCTCGCGGACGTTGGCGGCGAGCGGGCGCCGGAGCATCGCGTCGGCCATCCCGAGGATCCCGCTCATCGGCGTCCGGATCTCGTGGCTGACATTCGAAAGGAAGTCCTCCTTGGCGATGCTCGCGGCCTCGGCCTCGCGGCGGCGGGCGAGCTCGGCGTCGAAGATCGCCGACGCCCGCTGGCCGAGGTCCGCGAGGAGGTAGCCGCCGATCACCAGGGAGAGCGGCCAGAGGGCGTCGAGGCGGGGTCCGGCGACGAGGAGGTGGAGGCCGGTCACGGACAGCGTCAGCGCCCAGGTCGCTCTCCGCCGCGGGAGCGCGAAGGCGGCGACGGCCGTGAGCGCGACCAAGGACGGGGCGACCGGCGATCGCGCGAGGACGGCGATCACCGCGCTCAGGGTCGCGACCCCGACGTGGAGCCGGATGGCGAGGCGCTCCTGCGGACGGAGGGCGAGGAGGAGGCCGTGGGCGCAGGTCGCCGTGAGCGCGAGGGCGATCGCCAGCTTGCCGTCCTCGAGGGTGGCGAGGCCGATCCCGGCGCTCACCGCCACGAGGCCGGAGCCGATCGCCCTGGCCAGGCCCACGCTCTCGACGAGCGCGGCGACTGACGCCCGCCTGCGACGGCTACGACCTCCAGCTTCCAAACGCACCGGGGCATCATCATAGCGTCGATGATGATGCGGCGCCGCTGCTTCGCGGCGTGGAAAATTTCCCCGCCCAGGGACGCTGATATGTCTGTTTAGACATGTCAGCAGGTGCGGGCCTCATGCCCGTGTAGGGGAGTGGAGGAGCGCGGCGTGTGGCACCCTTTCCAGGACCCATGGGGTGCACAACGTTGTTCTACGGGCTGGCGAGCGACGACCTCGACGCTCACCGCGAGCGGCTAGATGTCGAGCAACCCGTCGATGCGGTCGAACTCGGGGTCGCGGCGCGGTCGCGGTCGGATGCCGCCGCGCCTGCGCTCGATCTTCGGCGACACGCAGGGGGTCGGCTCCGGCTCCGAGGGCGTCTCTGTCGTCGTCTCAACGGCGCTCGCGGGGGGGTCGACCGGCGCGGCGTTCGGGATCACCGGCGCGTTGCGATCGACCACGACCTCATCGCCGGCGTCGTCGATCACCTGCGCGGCTCCGTCGCCGTGCGGGGTGCAGGCGGCGAGCGCGAGGGCAGCAGCGGCGGCGCGCAGGCGAGCGATCGGCACCAGCGATGGTTCGCGTCTCGACGGATGAGTCGACACCTCATCGTCGGCGAAGCGGATCGTGCCGTCTTTCGCCCGGAGGTAGGAGACGCATACGCCATGACCGCGCCGGGCGTCGACAAACGCCGTGGCCTCGGCGCGGGTCATGGTCGAGAGATCATGAACATCGGTCTGACAGTGGTCGCAATGAATGACCCGCTTGCCGCGTTCAACGCCGAGGGCGTCGAGGTCGATCGGGCAGGGGCGGACGATCTCGAGGTCGCGCGCGTCCATCCGCGGGTGGAACGTTCGCGGCGAGCGCCGGGTCTCAGGCTCGCTGGCCCGGAAAAGGCCCTTGACAGAGACTTTCTACAGTTGTAGTTCAACTACATCTGTAGTTTTATGAGCGACGATCTCCAGCTCAGCGACCTCCAGCTCGCGATCATGCGCGCCCTCTGGGAGCGCGGCGAGGCGAGCGCAGCCGAGGTCCAGTCCGCCCTCGCCGACGGCGGCCGCGACCTCGCGCCGACCACCGTCTCGACCCTCCTCGCGCGCCTGGTGAAGCGCGGCCTGGTCACGGCCCGCCGCGAGGGGCGGGGCTTCCACTACCTCCCGGCGATCGCCGAGGGCGAGATCCGCACGTCGATGATCAGCCGGGTGACCGAGCACCTCTTCGACGGCGACGTGACCGCCCTCGTCTCCCACCTCCTGCGACGGAGCGAGATCTCGCGTGACGAGCTCGCCGAGGTCCGTCGCCTGATCCTCGAGGCCGAGCGGGCCAAGGAGAACGACGATGAGTGAGAGCGCCCCCCTGATCCTCCCGGTCCTCGCCTGGGTCGCGACCTACGTGATCCACAGCACCCTCCTGATCGCGGCGATCGTCCTCCTGGTCCGGCTCCGGCGCTCGCTGAGCGCGAGCGCGGTCGACCTCCTGTGGAAGCTCGCGCTGGTGGTGCCGCTGGCGAGCGCCTCGCTCCAGCTCGGGCTCGGGCTCGGCGGCCTCGGCGGGGCGTTTGGGCTCCAGCGCGCGCCCCAGGTCGAGCTCGTCGCCGCGGCGGCCCCGAGCGCGCCGGCGGCCAGTCATGTGATGATCCGCGACGGCGGCGCGAGCGTGGCGATCTTCACCGCGCCGCGGGTCGCGGCCGCGCCCGAGCCGGTCCACGCGGTGGTGCGCGAGGGCGGCCCGCGGATCCCGCCGACGATCGCCGGCGCGCTGGCGCTTGCGCTTGCGCTCGGCTCGCTCGCTTCGCTCACCCTCCTCGGCCGCCGCCTCCTGCGGATGCGCCGCCTCCTCGCCGATCGCCGGGTGGTCGTCGAGGACCCGACCCTCGAGCTCTTCCTCGACCTCACCTCGCGGGTCGCCGGCGGCAAGGGGATGCGCCTGACCACCAGCGCCGCGCTGCGGACGCCGGTCGCCCTCTGCCGCCGTGAGGTCTGCGTGCCGCCGACGCTGATCGAGGGCGCGGTGCCGGTCGCCGAGCAGCGGGCGATGCTCGCCCACGAGGTCGCCCACCTCGTCCGCCGCGATCCCGAGTGGCTCGCCTTCGCCACGATCATCGAGGCCGCGCTCTTCTTCCAGCCGCTCCTCCGCCTGGTCCGCCGCCGGCTCGTCGACAACGCCGAGCTCCTCTGCGACGCCTGGGCCCGCGAGGAGATCGGCGACGGGATCGTCCTCGCGCGCTCGCTCGAGCGGGTGGCGGGCTGGCTCGAAGGCCAGGCGATGCCGCTGGCGAGCGCGATGGCCCGGCCGGCGTCGCCGCTGGTCGAGCGCGTCCGCCGGCTGGTCGCGCCCGCCGATCGGCGGCGTCTCGGCGGCGCCCAGGGGGTCGTCGTCACCCTCTCGCTCCTCGGCGCGTTGATCCTCCTGGCGCCGACCGTGTCGGCCGCGGCCGGGGCGGCGGCGCCGGCGAAGGCGGCTCCGACCCCGACCGACGAGCTCGCCGCCGACGGCCCGGAGATGCTCTTCATCAGCGAGCACGGGTGGGGTCAGGGCGGCGCCTGGGCGTCGAGCCATGGCGCGTTCGCGGCCGCGGCGATCGGCGATCACGGCGTCCGACACTCGAAGGCCCGGGTGCGGGCGGCCGAGCGGCGGATCGCCCGGGCGGAGCGACGGGTCGCCCGTGAGGAGCGGCGGATCGCCCGCGAGGCGCGGCACGTCGAGGCCCAGCAGCGGCGCGCCGAGGCGGAGGCGCGGCGCCTCGAGGCCCAGGCGCGGCGCCTCGAGGCCCAGGCGCGGACCCTCGAGGCCCAGGCGCGGCGGCTCAAGGGGGCGCATCCCCAGGCGGTCGCGTCGGTGGTCGTCGGGCCGCGGGTGATCGTCCCGCCGGTGGTCATCCCGCCGGTGGTCGCCCCGCGCGTCGTTCATGTCGACGTCGACGCGGCGCTCCAGCGGGCCCGGGCGGCCGCCGGGAAGATCGACGAGGCGGCGCTGGCCGCCGAGATCGAGGCGGCGCTCCGCGGCGCCGGCGTCGATCCGGACGCGTTCGACGCGTTCGACGCGTTCGACGCGTTCGACGCGCTCGACGACGCCGGCGAGTGATCGCTAGGCGCCCCGCGGGCGGTGGGCGTCGCCGAGGTCCTCGGTGACGCCCGCGCTCTTCAGGCGCGCCTGCCCCGGCTGATCGGCGAGCGAGACCAGCACGCCGGCGAGGAGCGAGGCGACGAAGGCCGGCGGGAGCTCGGAGAGCTCGGCGAGGAGGGGCCCCAGCCCCGGCAGGTGGACGAGGCCGAGCTTGATGAGCGGGACCGCGACGAGGCCGGTGAGCATCGCCGCGATCGCCCCCCGTCGGGTCACCCGTCGCCAGAAGATCGAGAGGATCATCAGCGGGCAGAAGGTCGCGGCGATCCCCGACCAGCCGAAGATCACGAACCAGAAGACCGTCCGCCCGGGGGCCGCGTGGGCGACCCCGAGGGCGATCGCCAGGGCGACGAGCGCGAGGGCGAAGGTCGCCGCCCGGCTGTGGCGGACGAGCGCCGCGTCGGCGAGCTCGGGGCGGTAGATCTTCTGATAGAGGTCGCGGACCAGCGCGCTCGCGGCGAGGACCAGGAGCGAGTCGACCGTCGACATGATCGCCGCGAGGACGATGGCGATGTAGAGGCCGACGAGGAGCCCGGGCATCAGGTGCTCGACCAGCATCGGCAGCACCCGCTCGGCGTCGCCGAGGGCGTCGACCAGGGCCTCGCCCGGGCGCGAGAAGATCGCCCGCCCGAGGAGCCCGGTGAGGACCGCGCCGGTGTCGGCGACCAGCGTCCAGGCGACCGCGACCGCGGCCCCGCGGCCGATCTCCGACTCCGAGCGCAGCGCGAGGAAGCGGACGAAGATCTGCGGCGAGCCGAGGAAGCCGAGGCCGATCGCCCCGAGGCCGATCACCGAGAGGAGCCCGGCGAGGCCGACCCCGGCGCCGCCGAGCGGGTGGAGGAGGTCGGGGTCGATCGCCGCGAGTCGATCCCATACCGCGAGCGGCCCGCCGGCGCTGACCAGCGCGACGATCGGCAGGAGCGCGAGGCCGGCGACCATCAGCGCCCCCTGGAAGATGTCGGACCAGACCACCGCGACGAAGCCGCCCGAGGTCACGTAGGCGAGGACGACCGCGAAGCCGACCAGCGCGCCGAGGTCGTGGTCCCAGCCGAGGAAGCTCGAGAAGGCCTTGCCGGTCGCGTCGATCTGGGCGCTGACGTAGATCGTCACGAAGACCACGAGCGCGAGCGCGGCGATCCGCCGGAGGTGCTGGGTGCCGTCGCGGAACCTGGCCTCGAGGTAATCCGGGATCGTGATCGCGTCGTAGCGATCGGTGAGGCGCTTGAAGGGGCGGCTCAGGAGCATCCACGCGAGCGTCACCCCGACGACCTCGCCGACCACCACCCAGAGCGCCTTGAGGCCGACGGCCGCGCCCATCCCGGTGAGGCCGAGGAGGAGCCAGGCCGACTCGCCGGTCGCCCGCGCCGAGAAGGCGATCGCCAGGAAGCCGAGGCGCTTCGAGCCCGCGAAGTAGTCGCGGAGGTCGTGCATCCGCCGCGAGGCGGCGACGCCGATGAGCACGAGGATCGCCAGGTAGAGCGCGACGCCGACGAGGCGGGCCGCGGAAGAGCCGTCCATCACACCTCCTGCGCCCGAGGATACCCCCTGCGCGCTTGCGCGCGGGCGCGCGTCGGCCCATCCTCGCGGCCATGCGATTCGAGCCGCCGCTCCGCCGCGGGCGCCTGATCCGCCGCTACAAGCGCTTCTTCGCCGATCTCGAGCTCGAGGGGATCGGCGAGGTGACGGCCCACTGCCCGAACACCGGCTCGCTCCGCGGCTGCCTCGTCCCCGGCGCGCCGGTGCTCGCCCACCACTCCGACGATCCCCGCCGCCGCCTCGCCTGGACCTGGGCGGCGGTCGAGATCGACGGGACCTGGGTCGGCGTCTGGTCGGCGCGCGCCGAGGCGCTGGTGCGCGAGGCGATCGAGGGCGGCGAGCTCCTCCCCGAGCTCGCCGGCTTCCCCACGATCCAGACCCAGGTCGCCTACGGCGGCGGCCGCTCGCGGATCGACCTCCTCCTCGGCCGCGAGGGCGACCCGCGGCGGATCTACGTCGAGGTCAAGAGCACGACGATGCGCCTCGCCCCCGGGGTCGCCGCCTTCCCGGACGCGGTCACCGAGCGCGGCCGCAAGCACCTCGACGACCTCCGCGGGGTGGTGCTGGCCGGCCACCGCGCGGCCCTGGTGCTGGTGGTCCAGCGCGGCGAGTGCCCGCGCTTCGCCCCGGCGGAGGCGATCGATCCCGCGTGGACGGCCGCCCTGCGCCGGGCGATCCGGGCCGGCGTCGAGGTCTACGCGCTCGGCGTCCGCCTCGACGAACATGTCCTTGAGGCCAGCCATCGCCTGACCCTCGAGATCGACGGGCCGGCCCGCGGGCGCGGCGAGGAGCCGGCGCAGGCGCGGAGCGGGGTGGGCCTCGCCTGAGGTCGGAGACGCGACCACAGCGGCCCACCGACGGCCTCGCGCGGGCCTGCGCGGGGTCTGCATCGCTGTGTCCTTGAGGCCAGCTTCTCACCGAAGGTCAGCGTCGTTCGAAGGTGGAGTGGGGGCTGGCGGCCCCGCGGGCGCGGCGTCGTTCGGCTATGCGCGGCCGGTGCCGGCGGATACTCTAGAGCTTCGGGAGGTCACGCATGTCTTCGAGCCTCGTCAGCGTCCAGTACAAGATCAACGCGGCGTACACGGCGGAGGCGTTCACCGACCTCCTCCGGCGATCGACCCTGGCGGAGCGCCGACCGGTCGAGGACGCCGAGTGCATCAAGCAGATGGTCCAGGGGGGCAACCTCGCCGTGACCGCCTGGCAGGGCAAGCGCCTCGTCGGCATCGCCCGCTCGGTCACCGACTTCGCCTATTGCTGCTACCTCTCCGACCTCGCGGTCGATCACTCCTTCCAGGGGGTCGGCGTCGGCCGCCGCCTCGTCCAGCTCATGCAGGAGCAGCTCGGGCCGCGCTGCACGTTGATCGCCCTCGCGGCCCCGGACGCCAACGACTACTACCTGCACGTCGGCTTTGAGCCCCACCCGCGGGCGTGGGTGCTGCGGCCGGGATCGCGGGTGCACCTCGGCCCCGGCGCGGCGCCGCAGCGCTGAGCACTTCGGGAGAGGAGCGGTGGACCGCGTCGCCGCGCCGCCCGGCGGCCGACGACGACGCGGTCCCCTCAGGTCAGCAGGCCCGCGCCGGGCGAGCGCTCACCTCGTGCTCGCGGCCGAGGGCCAGGAGCTTGCCGTAGAGCCGCGAGCGGGCCGCCGGGTCGCCGGGGCGCGCCCAGTCGCGGCCGATCGCCGCCCAGTCGGGATCGTCGGGGTCGAGCCCGAGGGTGGCGATGAAGTGCTCGTCGACGATCAGGAAGTGCCGACGATAGGCGAGGAGGAAGCCGCCGTGGTCGCGGCGGATCGCGCTCGCCTCCTCGTAGCGCGCCGACCAGATGTTCCAGTGGGCGCTGGCGCCGGGCGGGTAGAGGAGGGTGCCGAAGTCGTCCTCGTCGTCGTCGGCGCCGCCGAGCACCCGGGCGGCGTGGTTCCAGCCGGCGAAGCCGTGCTCGTCGGCGATCCGGGCGAGGCAGTGGCGGCGGCGGACGGCCGCCTGCAGCCCCTCGTCGTCGAGCTCGCGGAGCTCGCGGTGGTGGCGGAGGCGCGTGAGGGCTGCGGGATCGCCGGCCTGGGCCGCGCGGTGGAGGGCGCGCGCCCTCGTCTTCAGGATCTGGATCGGGTCAACCATGCTCGTCTCCTCTCGTGGGGGCCGCCTCCGCGCCGAGGGCCCGAGGGAGCTTCGCTAGGTCGCGCTCCGATGGTGGCTGGTTCTTCGGACAGGCAGGGTGAGTGGTCTTTCGGCGGACGAGGCGCCCCTGCGCACCTCGAAGCGAGGGATAACACGATCGTCCGGGCGCGTCGACCGGGCCGGGGGCTGGCCCGCTCGAACGGTGGTTTGGCGCGCTTCGGGCCGCTTCTCGGCGACCTGAGTGGGGGCTATGCTGCCGTGGATGCGCCGCTGCTTCGGGGTCCTCGGCGATCCGATCGCCCACTCGCGCTCGCCGGCGATGCACGCGGCCGCCTTCGCGGCGCTCGGCCTCCCGCACGTCTACCTCGCCTTCCACGTCCGGCCCGAGGGGCTCGCGGCTGCGCTCGCGGGCGCGGCCGCGCTCGGCCTCGGCGGGCTCAACCTGACGCTGCCCCACAAGCGGGCGGCGCTCCCCCTGGTCGACGCGCTCAGCGACGTCGCCCGGCGGATCGGCGCGGTCAACACGGTGATCCTCCGCGACGGCCGCCTCGTCGGCGACAACACCGACAGCCCGGGCTTCGCGGCCGCGCTCCGCCAGCTCGACGCGCGGCCGATCCGGCGGGCGCTGGTCCTCGGCGGCGGCGGGGCGTCGCTGGCGGTGATCGACGCGCTCCTCGGCGAGCTCGGGGCCGAGGCGGTGCGCTGGGTGAGCCGCGCGCCCGAGCGCCTCGAGGCGCCGGCCGGGGTCGATCGCTCGCGCCTGGCCTGCGTCGGCTACGAGGCGCTCGCGGGCCCGCTCGACGCCGATCTCCTGGTCAACTGCACGACCGTCGGCATGCACGGGGGCGCGGCCGCGTTCCCGGTCGAGCTCGCGCTCGACACCCTCGACGCCGGCGCGCGGGTCGTCGACATCGTCTACCCGCGGCCGCCGGGGGGCCTCCTCGACCGCGCCGAGGCGCTCGGGCACGCGGTCCAGGACGGCCGCGAGATGCTCCTCTGGCAGGGGGTGCTGGCGCTCGAACGCTGGCTCGAGCTCGAGGTGCCGGCGGAGGCGGTCGCGGCGATGCGGGCGACGCTCTTCTGAGGTGTCCACCGGCCGCTGCTCGGCCGCGGCGGGGCCGCGGCGCTAGAACACCGGGCAAGGGTCCATCGCGCCGTAGCAGGAGACGCGCCCGTCTCGGGTGAGGAGGCAGCGCGACGAGAGCGCTGCGATCGGGAAGCTCCGCGGGCGCAGCGGGTTCTCCGTGGGATCCCAGCAGGTGGTCGCGCGATCCGTGATCGCACAATCGAGTCGCCCGAAGCTGACGACATCCCGGAGCCCCGAGGGAAACGTCGACACCACGATCCCCGCTTCGGGGTAGCGGCTCCCGCCGAAGCAGAGGAGCTCGCCGTCCTCCTCAAAGTGCGCGCAGAAGCCACCTCTCACGGCCATCACGGCGCGGACCCGGGAGGCGCCGCTGGGCGGGAATTTCTCCGCGCGCTCGACTCGCTCGCCGTCGCCGCAAGAGAGCGCGCCGGCCTGATCAATCGCACACACCCCGCCGGCGGAGACCGCCACGTCGACGGCTCGCTCGATCCCCCGAGTCCGCGTGGCGCTCCCGTCCTTCCAGCACAGGAGCGCGCCGTCCCCGTCGATCGCGCATCCGCGTCCCTGGGCGTAGTCGATCACGCGAGCGCCCGCGACGCCCTCGACGTCGCGGATCCTCGGCGGGGCGTCGTGGCCATCGGCTGCGACCCAGCGCCAGCAGGAGACGCGGCCATCCGTGCGCAAGGCGCAGCCGCGCATCCACGACCCCTGAATGTCTGTTGCGCCGGCGCCACCGAGGTCGATCCGCTCGTAGCGGATCGGCGATCGCGCTCGCCGACACCTGATCTCGCCGTCACGCTTGAGCGCGCAGCCAGGGATGATCTCGTCGACGCCGGCGTCCAGGCCCTCGGTCACGCGGGGCCCGCCGACGCCACAGCCCTGGCGAAGGACAGGGAGCTCATAGGGGGCGCAGGCCGCCGTCGTCTGTGGGAAGCACTCCGAGGGTCCGTACCAGCACGCGTGGTGCCCGGAGTCCAGGAGCCCGCAATGGGACGTGATCCCCTTGTCGTCGCTCGTGGCGATCGCGACGAGCTTCGCCGGCGACGGGAGCTCGTGCCGGACGGCCGACGGGAACGCCTCGTCCGGAAACGCTGGCGGAGGCGCGCTGGTTTCGACCGCCGAGGGCGGCTCCAGGCGCTCCGGTCGGCCGCACGCGAGGACCAGGAGCGCTCCGACGAGGAGCGAGCCCCGCCTCACGGGCGCCCTTGGTCAGCGTCGACCACGACCCGCTCGATCAGCGCGGCGATCTCCGCCGCGTACGCCGGCTTGGTGAGGAGGCCGTCGAAGGCGTCCTCGCGGGCGATCGCCGCCGCCGCGTCGCCGCCGTGGGCGGTGAGGGCGACGATCGGCGGGCCCTCCGGGTGGGCGCCGCGGATCGCCCGGCCGCCGCCGCCGGGCATCTCGACGTCGACGATCGCCAGGTCGAAGGGGCGGGCGCCCAGGGCCTCGATCGCCGCCGTCGCGTCGCCGACGTCGACGACCCGGTGACCGAGCGACTCGAGCTCGGCGCGGAGGAGGACGCGGCTCAGCGGCTCGTCGTCGGCGATCAGGATCTCGAGGGCCCGGCGCGCGCGGGGGGCCGTCGGGCCCGCGGGCTCGGCGGCCGCCTCGGCGATCGCCAGCGGCCGCAGGGGCAGGGTGAGGGTGAAGGTCGCGCCGCGCCCGGGCTCGCTCTCGACCCGGACCTCGCCGCCGTGCCCGCGGAGGAGGCGGCGGACGATCGCCAGGCCGAGGCCGGTCGTCTTCTCGCCCTCGGTCCCCGGGCGGCCGGCGCGGAAGGGCTCGAAGAGCGCGTCCAGGTGCTCCGCGTCGATGCCGATCCCGTGATCGGCGACGCTGATCGTCGCCTCGCCGCCCGCGTAGGTGATCGCCACCTCGACCAGGCCGCCGGGGTAGGAGAACTTGATCGCGTTGGTCAGGACGTTGGTGAGCGCCTGGTTGATCTTGTGGGGATCGAGGGCGGCCCGGCGAGCTGCGGGCGGCGCCTCGTCGGCCCTTAGCTCGACCGAGATCTTCTTCTGACGGCCGAGCTCACGGGCGAGGCGGACGGCGCGGTCGACCAGCGCCGGGAGGTCGCAGGCCACCAGCGCGAGGCGGACCGTCCCCGACTCGAGGCTCGTGAGGTCGAGGAGATCCTCGACGAGCGCGAGCATGTGCTCGCTCGAGCTCTGCAGGTGATCGAGCATCTCGCGGTGGCGATCGCTGAGGAGCTCGCGGGTCTCGCCGATCAGGTGCCTGGTGAGCCCGAGGACCGCCGCCAGCGGGTTTCGGAGGTCGTGGGCGGCCATCCCCAGGAGCTCGTTCTTCTCGCGGTTGAGCTCCTCGAGGCGGACGTTGCGGAGGGCGAGCTCGCGGTAGACGGTCGTCAGCTCGTTGTTGAGCCGGCTCATCTCGAGATAGAGGTGCTCGGGCTCCTGGCTCCGCCGGGCCGCGTCCCGCTCCTTGAGCGCGGCCCGGAGGAGGTTGGTCTGCTCGTTGTTGATCCGCGAGAGTTCGTCGATCAGCGTGAGGAGATCGTGGTGGGCGCGGCTGGCGAAGAGGAGGACCTCGTGGTCGATCCGCGCCCCCGCGAATTGAAAGGGGACCGCCCGCCCCCGCAGCGGGATCACCAGCTCCCAGCCGATCGCATGCCCCTCGCGCCGGATCTCATCGAGGAGCGCCGCGAGCTTGCCGCGGCTCCCGGGGCCGACGAGGTCGCTCACGGGGTCACCGGGCGCCAGCGGGGGCGCCTCCGCGTGGAGGCGGACGAGCTCGCGGACACGATCCTCGGGGTCGATCAAGAGGGCGATCTGCTCGTTCACGGCGCTGCGTTCCTGGCGTCGACGAGGTGGTCGGCGAGGGTCACCGCCGAGGCCGCGTCGCGGGTGAAGCCGTCCGCGCCGACCTCGCGCCAGCGCGCCTCGTCCCCCGCGAAGGCGCCGCCGCCGACCAGGACGATCGTCCGCGCGAGGGCGGCGTCGGCCCGGAGCGCCGCGATCACCTCGCGGACCCGGGCGACGTGCCTCGGCATCGTCGCCGAGAGGGCGACGAGGTCGGCCCGTCGATCGCGGGCGGCCGCGACGATCGACTCGGAGGGGAGGTTCGCGCCGAGGTAGTAGGTGTCCCAGCCGTCGAGCTCGAAGAGGTCGGCGACCATCCTCAGGCCGATCTCGTGGAGCTCCGCCCCGACGCAGGCGGCGATCATCCGCCGGTCGCGGCGGCGGGCCGCGAAGATCTGGGGGTAGAGGATCGCCATGAGCTGCTGGGTCGCGGCGCTGATGAAGTGCTCCTGGGCGATCGAGAGCTCGTTGCGCTCCCAGCGGCGACCGACCTCGCGGAGCACCGGCTCAAAGACCTCGAGGTAGATCTCCTGGATCGCCAGGCGCCCCGAATTCACGGCGTCGAGGATCATCGCCGTCGCGTCTCGGCGACGGGCGGCGAGGAGGGCGTCGAGGTAGCGCCCCGCGAGCTCTTCCGGGGACGGGGTGTCCATGGGCAGGTCGCGGGGGTTCTCCCGCGAGTCCGGAGGATCTTGAACCTGAGGCGCTTGGACGACAAGCCTCGCCCCGGGCCGCGGGCGCGCCGTCGGGGGCTCGTGGCCTCGACGGCGCGCGTGGTTGCGCCAGCATCTGCGCTCGATGAGGCCTCTGCATGGTCCGCGGCGACGCCCCGCCGGGCGGTCGCGCGGTCGCGCCGCGATCGCCTGACCTCTGCGCTTGACGGGTCGGCGCGGACGCGAAAAAACCATGGCGACGATGTCGGCGGTCTCCGAGCTCTCGCACCACATCCTGACGACGATCCTCGACGCGCTCGAGCTCCACGAGCTCCATGGCGCCGACGGCGGGCCGGCGCTCCTCCTGCCGCTGACGGTCCCCGATCAGCCGCCGGCGCGCCTGCGGCTCTGGGGCGGGCAGGCGATCGGCCGCCTGGTGTCGATCGAGATCGAGGCGCCGGCGCTCGCCCTCAGCGCCCACATCCTCGGCGCCTTCGCGGCCCCCGGCTCGCCGCTGCCCCACCTCTTCGTCGACCTCGTCGCCGCCCGCGGGAGCCAGAGCGTCGCCTTCGATCTCCTGCCGCGGGTCGACCTCGCCGCCAGCGTGGAGTGGATGGACGCGGTCCTCACCCCGCTGACGGCCGCCCACCAGGAGCTCGCCGAGATCGAGGGGGCGCGGGCGTTGCCGCTCAACCACCGCCTGCGCGCCTTCCTGAGCCCCTGGTCGGCGGCGCTCGAGTGCGGCGAGGCGGCGCTCGCCGGGCCGCTGCGCCGGGTGATCGAGGCCTACGTCGATCACTGGCTCCGCCTGGTCGGCGGCGCGCTCCCGGAGGCCGCGGACCTCGAGCACTCGCCAGCGCTCCTGGGCGCGCGAGATCACCGGTATCGCGCGCACCTCTTCAGCGCCGACGTGGATCCGGTGTGGCGTCGGATCGCCGGCCTCGTCGGCGACGCCGGCGCGTCCCAGCTCCAGGCGGCGCTCCGCGGTGAGGCGATTTCCGCCGCCGCGCACTAGTGCCCGGCTGCAGAGGTCGTCACGACGCTCGTGGTTCTCGCGGCCGCGGGTCGCGTCGACGAGGCTCGACGCATCCCGACACGACTTGACCTCGCCGACGAGACCATCGTCGCGGCGCACCAGCGGTCGCGCCGCCTGCGATGCGGTCTACCACGTTCGCAGGCGTCAGCGGCTGCGTCGCGCTGAAACGGCGCCGTCGCGGATCCTCGACGCGTGAATTGTTCTTTGCCTTCGCTCGCGCCCATCGGCCACTCTAGAGGTCGTGACGAAGCTACCGGGTGCCTCGTCGGAGGAGCTCGCGGGCCAGGCCACGCTCGAGGAGGAGCGTGACTTCTGGCGGAGCGTCGCCGAGGATCCAGAGGACTGGACCTACTGGCAGAGTCCCGGCGGCGCGCTGCGCCACGTCGGGGCGGGCTGCGAGGCGCTCTCCGGCTACGCGCCTGCCGAGTTCCGTGACGACCCCGGGCTCCTGATCAGGATCGTCCATCCGCAGGACCGCGCCCGCTTCGCCCAGCACCTCGAGGACGAGCGCGAGCGTTCCCCGCTCGCGCCGATCGATTTTCGGATCGTCCGCCGCGACGGTGAGGTCCGCTGGATCAAGCACCGCTGCCGGCCGGTCGACGGACGCGACGGCCGTCCCCTCGGATGGCGGGCTCGCAACGTCGACGTCACCGACGAGCGCCGGGCCGAGAGCGCCTTCAACGCCCTCGTCGGCTCCTCCCTCCAGGGGGTCCTGATCAGCCAGCGGGGGCGCTTCGTCTTCGCCAACGACACCGCGGCGGAGATCCTGGATCGCCCGATCGACGAGCTCCTGGCGATGTCGTCGCAGGATGCAGCGGCGCTCTTCCAGCTCGACCAGGGCCAAGATCCGCCGAGGCGCCACGAGCGACGGGTCGTCCGCGGCGACGGGAGCGACGCCTGGATCGACGTCGTCGCCGCGCCGACGAGCTTCGACGGCCGCTCTGCGCTCCGCTACGTCTTCGTCGACATCACCGCGCGCAAGGAGGCCGAGGAGGCCCACCGCATCCTGGTCGAGAGCTCGCTCCAGGGGCTGATCATCGCCCAGGACGGGCGGATCGTCTTCGCCAACGCGGCCTTCGCCGCCATGATCGGCTACGACCCCGAGTCGCTGACCGCGATGAGCGGCGCCGAGCTCCTCGAGATCGTCCACCCGGACGACCGCGAGCGCCTGCTCACCTTCCACCACGCGCGCCTCGCTGGGTTGCCCGCGCCGCCGGCCTACGAGTCGCGGTGGATCGCCAGCGACGGGACGATCCGCTGGATCCACACCACCGCCGCGTCGACGGTCTTCCACGGGCGCCCGGCGATCCAGGCCATCTACGTCGACGTCACCGATCGCCGCCTCGCCGACCGTCGCCTCCGCGAGCACGGCGCCCAGCTCCACGCGATCTTCGAGAACGCCGCGGTCGCGGTCAACCTCGTGGCGCTCGACGGGCGCTTCCTCCAGGTCAACCGGCGCTTCGTCGAGCTCGTCGGCTACTCGCAGGATGAGCTCCTCCAGATGACCGCCTGGGATCTCGAGCACCCGGACGACGTGCCCGTGGTCCAGGCCCTCGGCGCCGAGCTCCTCGCTGGCGAGCGCCCCGACTTCCGCGTCGAGCTCCGCTACGTCCGAGCCGACGGCAGCGTGTTCTGGGGTGATCTCTCGGTGACCCCGATCCGCGACGACGAGGGGGTGATCATCGGGGTGGTCGGCGTGCTCGTCGACATCAGCGCGCGTAAGTCCGCGACCTGGGCGCTCCACGAGAACCGCGCCCGCTTCCGCGACCTCATCGCCCGCGCGGGGGTCGCGATCGGTACCGTCAGCAGCGACGGCGTCATCGAGATGATCAACGACGAGGGCGCCCGCGCCATCGGCCTCAGCCCCTCGGCGGTCATCGGCCTCCACCTCAGCGAGCTCCCCCTCGGTGACGCGGCGCCGGTCGTCGCCGGCATCGTCGACGAGGCCCTCAGGTCCGAGCGCATCGTCCACGGGGAGGCCCGCTTCAGCTTCGGCGGCGAGGACCGGACCTACCTGGTCAGCGCCTCGCCGATCCAGCTCTCGCCGGGCGAGACGATCGTCCAGGTGATCGCCCACGACATCAGCGAGCGCAAGCGGATGGAGGAGCGGCTCCGCGAGCACAGCCAGCGCCTCGCCGCCGCCGAGGCGATCGCCCACCTCGGGAGCTGGGAGATCGAGGTCGCCACCGGCGAGTGCCACCTCTCCGACGAGTTCTATCGGATCTGCGGCTTCGGTCCTCTGCCCGCCCCAGGGGGCTGCTACGCTCGCCTTCCGCGTCCGCGACACCGGGATCGGGATCTCCCTCGAGCAGCAGGAGCGGCTCTTCCGGCCCTTCACCCAGGCCGACGCCTCGACCTCGCGGAACTACGGCGGCACCGGCCTCGGCCTGGTGATCAGCCGCCGCCTGGCGCGGGCGATGGGCGGCGAGCTCCGGGTGGAGAGCGCCCTCGCCGAGGGCTCGACCTTCACCTTCGAGCTCCCGCTCCGGGCGGTCGAGTGCGCGTCGATCTCGGCGCCCGAGGGGGGCAGCGCGCTCGAGGTCGGCGGCGCCCCGGGCGAGCTCCGCCCGCTGCAGATCCTCGTGGCCGAGGACAACCCGATGAATCAGGTCGTGATGATCGGGATGCTCAAGGCGCTCGGCTACACCGCGGACGTCGTCCAGAACGGACGCGCGGCCGTCGAGGCCCTGGGGCGCGAGCTCTACGACGTCGTCCTCATGGACGTGCAGATGCCGGAGCTCGACGGCCTCGCGGCGACCCGCGAGCTCCGCGACGAGCTCCCGCGCGCGCGCCAGCCCTTCGTCGTCGCCCTGACCGCCCACTCGTCGGATCACGATCGCCGGCGCTGCTTCGAGGCCGGGATGGACGACTACCTCAGCAAGCCGATCCGCCTCGATCGCCTCGCCTCGACGCTCGCGCGCGCGCCGAGGATCGCCCGTGATGCGGCCGATCCGTCGGCGCTGAGGCGCTCGCGCGAGGCGCGCTGAGGCGGGCCCAGGCTCGCTCGCCTGGGCGCTCGTGGTCGCGGCGCTCGCCCGCGCCGAGCAGCGGCGCGCCCGGTCGCGGGGCCGCCGATGATCAGCCGGAGATCGTCGGTCGGGGGTATGCTGCGAGGTGCGGTGGGCGGCGGGTGCGAGCGCGGTGGTCGGTGGCGTCGGGGCCTCCTCGGGCTCGCGTTCGGGCTCGCGCTCGCGTCGCCGACCTGCGCGCGCCCCGACGGCTCGGCGCGCGACCCCGACGACGCGGTCGCCGACGCAGGCGAGCCGCTGAGCGCGGGTCCGGAGGGGGAGAGCGGCGGCGCCGAGGCCGGCGCCGAGACCGGCGCATGGAGCGAGGCGAGCGAGTCGGATGGGGGCGAGGAGCCGATCTCGCCGGAGCCAGAGCCGGAGCCGGAGCCCGCGCCGACGACCGCTCCGCAGGTCTCGTCCGCCGGTCCGGCGATGTCGCTGGGCCGGATCCTCGGCGCGACCGAGCGGCGGATCGCCGCCGGGGTCGGTCGCCCGGGCGAGCCCGGCGAGGGCGGGTGGATCCACTTCGGACCGGAGCTCGCGGTCCGCTTCGAGGGCGGGCGCGCGGTCGAGGCGGCGATGGCCCTGCCGGCCGGGCTCACCTGCGACGAGGCCGCGGCGTGGGCGGGCTTTCGCCGGGCGATGCCGCCGATCCGCCACCCCGATCGCTGCGCGTGGCCGGGGCTCAGCGAGCGCCACCGCCTCGCCCGCGGCGTCGCCGGGGAGCTCTCGCCGGCGACCGGCGTCCTCCACGTCTGGCGGATCGCCGATCGCTAGGGGACGTCCTCGCGCCCCCAAAACATGTCCATAGAGACATGTTCATGATGAGGGAGGGTGCGCCGATGAGCACCCGCGTCGGGGTCCGATGTGTCCTATCGGCGCTGTCCGAAGAGTCATCTTTGGCGGCCAATCGGCGCGCTCCTGAGGACGCCCACGAGCCGCTCGCCGGGAGATCGGCGCCCGCCTGACGCATGAACAAACGGACAGACCTGAGCCGCGTCACGGGGCGCCGCGGTGGGGCTCTGAGGCCCCGCCGGGGGATCTCAGCAGGGCCCGCCAGTACCGCCTTCGGGGCCGAATTGTCAGGTATGCGCGGAAACGCGCCCTTACGGAACGTCGCTTCCGGGCGGAGGGCGGGGCCCTCCGGCCACGATGCTCGGGATCGGCCGGAGGCTTGGGATCTCCACCCGCTTGTGATAGGTCCCAAGTTGGAACGGTCCGATGAACACGAGAATCTTCCTCTGCGCCGCCTTCTCCCTCGGAGTCTTCGCCTGCGCCGGCAAGTCGTCGGACACCGCCAACCCGTCGATCGCCTCCGGCCCGGCCGCGGGTGAGTCCTGCGCGGCCTACGTCGGCCGCTCGGCGCCGGGCGTCCAGTGCCTGACGGTCGACGCCGGCCACTGCCAGTGCTCGCTCGCGTCGGCGGGCCCCTGGCCGACGCAGCCGACGCAGCCGACGCAGCCGACCCAGCCGATCACCAGCCAGCCGACGCAGCCGACGCAGCCGACGCAGCCGAAGCCCGCCGGCGGGGTCAAGATGGCCAAGCTCACCTTCCAGGGCGCCCCCGACTACACCACCGTGCAGTGCGTGAGCGGCCCCTGCCCGACCTCGGCGTCGGTGATGATCTCGGTCGCCGGCTACCCCGACGTGCCGATCGCCGGCGAGGCCGCGACCGTCCGCTTCGACATCAAGGCGCCGAACTACCGCGGCGCGACCGTGGACTTCCGCCTCACCCCGGGCGAGAACACGATCCCGGTCGCCCTCGAGCCGACCGGCGAGGTCGACATGAAGAAGGGCTCGGTCGCCTTCGACGGCGCGCCCCAGGGGACGATGGTCAAGTGTCAGGGCAAGCGCTGCCCCGACGCCGCCCAGCACCCCTCGTCCGAGTCGATGAACTTCACCCTCGGCGAGACCGAGGAGGAGAACAAGGTGATCTTCTCCTTCAGCGCGCCGGGCTATCGGACGACGATCAACGTCTACATCCTCAAGCCGGGCAAGAACCGGGTCCCGGTGAAGATGGATGTCGTCAACCCCGACGAGCGCGCCGCCGGCCGCAACTAGCCCGCCCGCGGGTCGCTCGCGGCGTCCGCTCTCGGAGGCCCTGGACGACCCCGCGTTCACCCCGCGTCGCCGCGACCTGCCGGCGCTCGTCGAGCTCCTCGGCGAGGCCGACTCAGCGCGCGCCTCGGCGATCGAGGAGGCGATCCTGCGGATCGGCCCGGCGGTCGCCGACGGCGTCAGCGAGCGCCTCGAGGGCGCGGGCGCCCCGCTCCGCGGCCGCCTGGTCCGGATCCTCGGGCGCTGGGCGAGCGAGCGCCCCGAGCTCGTCCCCCGCCTCCTCGCGCTCCTCGAGGACGGCGACCCGAAGGCCCAGCGCAACGCGATCATCGCCCTCGGCAAGCTCGACGACCCGCGGATCGCCCCCGCGCTCCTCGCCCTCGCGGCCGCCGAGGCGCGCCTGCCCCACCTCCGCTCGCTCGCCGACGCCCTCGGCAAGGTCGGCGGCGAGGCGGCGCTCGCCTGGCTCCGCGGGCTCGACGATCGCGGCGACCCCGAGCTCGACCGCCTCCGTCGCCGCGCCCTCCTGATCGCCGAGCGCAGCCTCCAGCGCGACGCCGCCGACTCGGAGGTCGATCTCGAGGCGATCCTCGAGGGGCCGACGCTGGTCGACCTCCACGTCCGCCGCGGCCTCGAGGGGCTCCTCATCGACGAGCTCGAGGCCGCGGGGATCGTCGACGAGCCGGAGGCGATCTCCCCCGGCTGTGTGCGCGGCCGGGCGAGGGGGCGCCTCGGCGATCTCTGGCGGGCGCGCCTCGCCCTCGAGGTCGTCTTCCCGGGGCCCGCGCTGCGGCCGGGCGACGAGGTCGAGGCGATCGTCGCGGCCCTCGCGCGGCCGGAGCTGCGGGCCCGCCTGCGGGCGTGGACCCGGGGGCCGATCCGCTACCGCCTCGTGCTCCCCGGCGGCCACCGGCGGGCGGCCGTCTGGGCGATCGCCGACGCGCTGCGGGCCCGGGCGCCCGAGCTGATCAACGACCCCAGCGCGGCGACCTGGGAGCTCCGGGTGACCCGCGAGGACGGGCGCCTGGCGCTCGACGTGGCCCCGCGCCGGGTCGCCGATCCCCGCTTCACCTACCGGCGAGGCGACGTGCCGGCGGCCTCCCACCCGACGATCGCCGCGGCCCTCGCCCGCCTCGCCGGGGTCCGGGCCGACGACGTGATCTGGGATCCCTTCGTCGGCTCCGGCCTCGAGCTCTGCGAGCGCGGGCTCCTCGGCCCCTACCGCCGCCTCTGGGGCTCGGACCTCGACCCCCGGGCGCTGGCGGTCGCCCGTGAGAACCTCGAGGCCGCCGGCCTCGATCGCTGGGAGCTCCTCGAGGGCGACGCGCGGGCGCTCGAGATCCCCGGCGGGGTGACCTGCGTGATCACCAACCCGCCGCTCGGTCGCCGGGTGCGGGGGCCCGAGGGGCTCCTCTGCGAGGCGCTCGGGCCCCTCGCCGCCAACCTCCGCCCCGGCGGGCGCCTGGTCTGGATCACCCCCGAGCCGGCGGCCACCCGGGCGGCGGCGACGGCCGCCGGCCTCCGCCCCGAGGTCTCGCTGCGGATCGACCTCGGCGGCTTCGCCGGGACGATCGAGCGCTGGGCGCTGGCGCGGCGCTAGCCCGCGCTTCGAAATGAAGAAGGCCGTGGATCCCGGGATCCGCGGCCTTCTTGCTTGCTTTGCCCAGGGACGGAATCGAACCGCCGACACGGGGATTTTCAGTCCCCTGCTCTACCAACTGAGCTACCTGGGCGAGGGGTCAAGGTGGTACGAAATCCCGGTGCTGCCGTCAAGCGCTTCGAGCGAAGATCGACCCGGGGCGCGGAGCTCCCGCGGTGGGGCCCTCGCCGGCCGGGCCCTCGCCGGCCGGGTCCTTCCCTCGGGGCTCGGGAGGCTCCTCGGGCTCTGGGTTGGGCTCTGGGGAGGGCTCTGGGCTTCGACGGCGACGGCCGCTCCGGCCGCTCCGGCCGCGGCCGAGGAGGCGCCCCGGCCCTCCGCTCGCCTCGGCTTCGGCGGGGAGATCCGCGCCTCGGGCTCGGTCCACCAGAGCGCCGCGAGCTTCGCGCTGAGCGGCGACTACGCCTGGCGGCGGGCCGCGCTGGCGGTCGGCGTCGAGCTCAACCCCTACTTCGGCGTCGGCCCCGGCGACGCGCTCCCGGGGGCGCTCCACGTCTTCGCGGCCGGCGAGCACCGGGTGCCGATCGGTCGCCTCACGCTCCGCCAGCGGATCGGCGTCGGCCCGGCGATCCTCCTCGCCGACACCCTCGGCCAGGCGCGGGGATCGGTCGGGATCTTCCTCGAGGGGGTGCCCCTCGGCCTCGAGATCCAGACCAAGGTGCAGCGGCTGGCGGTGGTCCTTGAGGCCTTCTCGCTCGCGCTCTCCGCGCCTTCGCTGCGGGCGAGCGAGGCCGGCGATCCGCCGCTCTTTCGCTACCAGTACCGGGCGAGCGTCGGCGTCCGCTTTTAGGGACGCGGCGCTATGTCGATCAAGCGCTCGCGCCGGGATCGTCGTCGCTGGCCAGCCTCCGTAGCTGACGAGCGGGGTTGATCGAATCTCGCAAGGCGACGTCGATCCCGCCGATGCGTCAGCGTAGTCGACACGTCCATCCGCCTCGGCAAGCCGGGTGGCGAGGCAGAGGTGCTCCACGGCGCGGTAGACGCGCCGGAACGAGCTCGCGCAAATCGCGCTTTTTTAGGGGGGCAAAATCACCCTTGGACCGTGGATGGCCTCAGAAGTACCTCATCCGAGATAATTAATTGTTTCCTGAGAATTAACTGACCTGGTTATTTTTCCAAAACGAGTGAAGTTTTTGGAAAAATTAATTGTTTCTCGGAAATTAACTTCCTTGGCTATTCTTCGGGAGAGAGTGAATTTCAAGCCAAATCTTCTTCGGGTGCTCGCGTCTGAACTGGAAAAAGCCGGTGTTACATGTGATTTTCTCGAGATCTCTACGAAGAGCGGGTTCGACGGCCTTCTCGACGTCTCGTTGGGTGACTCCGACTACCGCTTCGTCGTCCAGATCAAGTCGCGACCGCCTTTTCGAAGTGAGCTCGAGAAACTCTTTGCTTTGTCTAACGAGTGCCGCAGACACGGAACCCCGCTGCTGCTCGCACCAACCGTAGGCGCGAGCCAGGCGAACGAGCTGAGCGGACACGGCTGGTCGTGGGCTGATGAGCTTGGGAACTATGACCTACGCGCACCGGGCTTCTGCTGGCGCCAAGTTGGCAGAGTTGCAGATGTGCCGCCCCCGCAACAACTCCCTGGTGGCCTCGCAGGAACGAGACTCATTCGCTGGCTGATTGCCGGGCTTGGGCAAGACCCCGCCCGCTCTCGAAAAAACAAGGATATCGCCCGGCAACTTGGGGTTTCTCCCCCGGCAGTCTCCCGGATCTCGAAACAGCTACGGCAACTCGGCTTCATCGCGGGGACGCGGCTCTCCGAAGTCGATCGGGAGGGGCTTCTCCACGCGTTCATTCGAGAGTATCGAGGCGCAGGCGGTCACATCGAGTACGCCTTCACCCTCGACTCGCTCGGCGAGTTCGCACAAGGACTCGAGGCTACGCAGGGCAATGCGATCGCATTGTCGGCTGACGTCGGCCCCGACCGGATTGCTCCCTGGCGTGTGCCGACGACGTTGATCGTCTACGTGAAGGACCCCCAACTCCACATCCCTGACCTGGTCCCTGCCGAGGGCCCAGGTGACGCGAACGTTCTTCTTCACTTCCCCGACGACATGAGCGTGTTCCAAATCCCAGGGAGCCCGCGCCGAGAGCAGCCGACGCTCGCCGACCCGACGCAGATGCTCATTGATCTACACCGTCTCGGCGGGGATGATCGGCTTGAAGCCGCGGAGAAGCTAGAGCAATGGTTGTTGAAGTAGTCAACCTTCGGCCCGAATCGCAAGCAGAGCAAGCTGCCTTCACCGCTCTCCTTGATCTCGCGGACCTACTTGCGGACTCGCCGATCGACGTCTCCGAAACCCGAGTCATCGGCGGGCACATGGTCGAACTCCACATCGCTCGCCACAACTTTCCGCGTCACTACTCCCGCATGACGCTGGATTCCGATTTCGGCCTCGACAAGGTCAAGCTGCTCGGTCTCGATCTTCGCGCGCTGGCTCGACCAAGAGAGTCGGTGAGATACTGACCTATCAGACACCTGGACTCGCCGAACTCCTCCGTCACCCAGCGATGCTCGTCGAACTCGTGGTCAATTTTGGGGAAGGTCAGCCTCGTCGAGGGGTCATCGCTACGACGGACGAGTGTGGGGCGCTGTTCTCCAAAGTGCTGGCCTGGGATGATCGACGGCGGAAGAGTGACGCAAGCAAGGACGCGTTTGACGTCTGGCGAGCGCTCAGACTCTGCAGGGCTGCCGGAGTCGGTACCTGGCCCGACGTTTTCGGTGGCGAGTGGCGGGAAATTTTGCGCACCAACTTCGGCAGCCGTAGTGCGGACGGATGCCGCGCGCTGGCTTGCTACGTGGGGAACGACTCCGCGAAGGCGGTTACTGAGGCCACAGCTCTCGTCAAGGCGCTAAAGGTGTAAGTGCGGGCCCGGGTCCGCTGCGCGCGCCGCTGGGCCACCGAGTGGGCGGTCGACGGTAGGCCGCGGATCCGCAACCCGGGACGAGCGGCGGGCTCGGAGTTCGTTGGGGCGATGGGCGCTGCTCTCGAGAGCGAGCTCAAGCGCTCTAATCAGCGGGTCGGCGGCGCCTTCGGCCGCGGGTCCTTGCGCCGCTTGGTCTCGCGGGTGATCGGTGCGGCCGGGACCAGCCAGGGGACCGCGTTGACCGCGAGGATCGTCGTCAGCCCCTCGCGGATCGTGTAGTTGAGGTTCACCGTGAACTCGCCGGTCGAGATGATCCCGAGGCGGCCGACCGGGAGGTTGGCCCGGAGCTCGCCGCTCGCCTCGCTCGCGACCGCCGCGTAGTAGGCCTCGTCGGCCGGGACCGCGTCGCCGCCCCCGCGGCGGATCGCCTCGGCCCGCCAGGCGATCGCCTGGATGCGGATCAGCGCGCTGTGGCGGCTCTTCGAGAGGGTGTCGAGGCTTCCTAGCACCTCGGGGGAGAGGGTGTGGATCGCCGCGCTGAGGTAGATGATGTCGCGGCCCTTCTCGTCGGCGAGGCCGATCGCCTCCTCCCACGCGGCGATCGCCCCCTCGCTGTCGCCCGAGAGCGAGCGCAGGGTGCCGAGGTTGTGGAGCGCCTGCGCCTTGGCGGCGCCCTTGCGGCGCTCGGCGAGCGCGGTGTAGGTGGCGATCGCCGTCGCCCCCGCGCCGGCGTCGCCGCGGACCAGGCGGAGATAGTCGACGATCGCCGCCGTCTCGCTCACCTCCTCGTCGGCCCGGATCGCCTCGGGGATCGCCGCCATCGCGGCCTCGAGATCGGCGACCGGATCGCCGCGCTCCCAGAGGAGGACGAGGTTGCGGAGCGTCCGCAGGCGCTTGCGCTGGAGCTCGACGTCGCCGGCGAGCGACTCCGGGAGCGGGACGAGCGCGGTCTTCCACGCCTTCTTGGGGTCGCTGGCGAAGATCGACGCGACGTAGGTCGCCTGCCAGGCGTCGCCGACGTCGGGGTACTTCCTCCGGATCTTCTCGAAGTCGGCGACCAGTCGGCGCAGCGTCGGGTGCATCTTGCGGACGTCGCCCTTGAGGCCGACCGGCAGGATCTTGCTCAGGGTGTCGGCGAGGGCGATGAGGACCGCGGCCCGCCCGGGCTCCCAGGCCGCCCAGCCGCGGGCGTCCTCGCGGAACTCGCCGAGGAAGGTCTCGATGACCGCGTTGATCTTGGCCTCGCCGGCGGCGCCCTGGGTCGCGGCCGGGATCACCTCGGCCATCAGCCGCCCGGGGGCGATGCCGAGGGAGATCTCGTAGAACTCGCGGTCGCGGTTGTCGAGGCCGCGGGCCGCCCGGATGATCGGCGCCGCCCCGAAGAGGTCGAAGTCCCGCTGGATCGCCAGCTTGGCGAGGCCGGCGTGGGGGCGGGCGTCGCGGGGGAAGCGGGCCTTGAGGTCGTTGTAGGCCGCCTCGGCGTCGGCGTAGCGGGCGAGGAGGAGGAGCGCCTGGCCGCGGCGGAGGCCCTCGTCGACCCCCTCCTTGCCGGCGAGGTCGATCGCCTCGTGGGCCCAGCGGGCCTCGTCGGCGAGGGTCTGCTGGCGCTTCTTGTGCTCCTCGGCCGCCTTCGGATCGTCCGGCTCCGGGAAGGCCAGCGCCTTGGCGGCCGCCTCGTCGCCGCACTCGAGGTTGAGCGCGGTGTAGCAGCGCGAGGCGTGGGTCGCGAAGTCGCGGGCGACGGGCTCGCGGTTGCGGGCGAGGGCGAGGGTCGAGAGCTCGAGCGCGCGCTCGAATTGCTGGTCGCGCTCGGCGTCCTCGGAGAGGCGCCGGAGGATCGCCGGGATCTCCGGGCGGTCGGGGTGATCGCGGAGGATCCGGGCGGCCGTGCGGTGCTGGAGGGCGCGGGCGCGGCCGAGGGCGGTGTCGAGGAAGCCCAGGAGCTCGCCGACCTGGGCCTGCTCGGTGAGGAGCCCCTCGCGGGCGGCCGCGTCGATGAAGAGCCCGAGCGACTGCTGGAAGAAGCCCTTCTCGCTGGTGAAGAAGGGCAGATCGACGAGGGCGTAGATCCGCTCGAGGAGGACCAGGAGCTCGGCGTCGTCGGCCTTGCCGGCGAGGACGAGGCGCTCGCCGAGGTAGAGCGCGCGGCCGAGGTGGACGAAGGCGCCGAGGCTCTGGTCGCCGCCCTCGCTCGCGTGCGACCAGGCGACGAGGTCGTCGCGCACCCGCTCGAGCATCGACTCCGGATCCTCCTCCTCGGCGACCCGCCCCTTGAGCGCGCTCGTCAGCCACGCGGGCATCGACGTCAGGAGCGGCTGGACCTCGCCGGGGTCGACGGCGTCGGCGATCGCCATGAGCTGGCGATCGATCCGCTTCGGCGGCGGGGGCTCGGCGGTGACGGTCGGCGTCTCCGTGTCGGTCGGCGGCGGCGGTGCCGGCGGTCGACAGGCGACGGCGAGGAGGAGGGCGCCGGTGACGACGGGGAGGATGCGGCCGCTCATCCCGGCGATTGTACTCCTCCAGGCGCGGCGGCCGGGCGCGGTGACGAGCGAGGCCACACGTGCGGGGGCGCGTCGGGGCGCCCGGTCGCCCGCGCTCAGGCGAGCTCGCGCTGGCTCACCACCCGGAGGGCGCTCCCCGCCGCGAGCTCCATCAGCGGCTCGTCGTCGACGATCTCGCCCCCGTCGGCGGCGAAGACCTTGACCATCTTGGTCTTGAAGAGGCCGCTGGCGAGGCCGAGGACGGTCGCCAGGTGGCGCTTGCGGAGGAGGGTCCGCTGCCGCGCCTCGCCCCAGACCACCTCGATCTCGATCTCGGGGTAGTGGGAGCTCGAGAGGCGGCCGGTGATCTCGAAGCGCCCGCCGAGGGCGGCGAGGCCGAGGGCGATCCGGGCGATGTTGTGGCAGTCGTCGATCCCCCGGTGGTGGCGGCCGCGGAGCTCCATGCCGAGGCCGCGGAGCATCGACGGCATCCCGAAGCCCTTCGCCCGCGGCTTCACCTTGGCGAAGATCTTCTTGATGTTGATCCAGCGGCGGTAGATCGGCGGGAGCGCGGTGATCGGCGGGCCCGAGGCGGCGCACTGGACAGGCAGCGCGGTCTGGAGGTCCCAGTCGCCGCAGGTGATCAGGGCCGCGCCGGCCTCGGGGTGGAGGAGCCCGTGGCCCTCGAGCCAGGCCCGGTGGGCGGCGAGCACCTCGGGGAAGGTCGGCGCGCCGTCGACGTCGGCTTGGACGATGCTGGTGAGCTCGGTGCAGAACTCGCTGAGCTCGGGGTGATGGATCGGTCGGACGAAGCTCGAGAATTCGTCGAGGACCCGGCCCTCCTCGAGGGAGATCAGCACCGAGGGGAACTCGATGATCTCCTGGGGCTGGGGGACGCCGGAGCGCTGGCAGGTCGCCTCGAAGTCGAGGACGACCACTCTGTCGAAGTCGTGGTTCATGCGCAGTCGTGAAGGATTCAAGGGCCACCTCCGCGGAGGGGCCGCGCGGATGATAGACGATCCGCGCCGCGCCGTGGAGCGGGGCCCGGCGCGCGCGGCCGCTCAGCGACCGACGAAGGCGGCGGCGCCCCTGCGGATCGTCTGCCCCTGGCCGCTCGTGAAGATCTGGAGCGGCCCGCGGCGACACGAGCACATCAGGTTCTGCTCGCCGTCGTGGTGGGGGAGGCCGAAGAGGTGGCCGATCTCGTGGACCAGGGTGGTCGCCGGCGCGTCGCCGCTGACGACGACGTACTCGCGCTGGCGGAGCCGCTTGAGGACGCCGCGGTAGCGCCAGTGGAGGCCGCGGACCGAGCGGTCGCCCCGACGACCGCCGCGGAGCTCGAGGTTGTCGACCATGAAGACGTGGACCGAGCCGTCGGTCGGCGCGTACTGGGCGATCCGCCGGCGATCGCGGCGACGGGTGATCGACCCGAAGCCCTCGGGCATCTGCCGGATCTCGTGGATCACGACCTCGATCTGGAAGGGGCGGAGCGCCTCGTTCGCCCGCTCGATCGCCTGCTCGAGGCGGCGGAGCGTCGCCAGCGGGTGCTCCTCGCTGGCGGCGATGTGGACGGTGAGCGGGATCTTGATCGTCGCCGCCCGCGAGCGGGTGCTCTTGGTCGGATCCTGGCGGAGGTCGGGGACCTTGTGGCCGCTGCTGGCCTCGGCGACGCCGGCGCTGCAGACGACGAGGGCGGCCACCAGCCACGCGAACCATCGCCTGATCACCGCGTTGAACACCGTCACAACCCCCCTGGCTCTGGCCAAGTCACGCCATGTTCGAGCGTAGGTGATGAAGGGGCTCGAGGAAACCTGCGCCGTTGCCGCCCGCGCAGCGGTCGGCGATCGGCGGCCCTGCGCAGCCGAGTTCGCGGCTCGCTCGCGGCCCATGTGTAGCGCGCTGCGGGGCCGCGCTCCGCAAGGCTGCGCCGCGGGCTCGAAGGCGCACCTCGGCCCGCGGTCCGCGGCCTGCGGCGGGCGAGGGCGGCGGGCCTGCGCTATCCTGCCGCCCATGATCTTCGGGTCCGACGCTGTCTCCAAGTCGCCGCAATTCGTCCCCGACGATCGGTCTCGCTCGTGGCTCGCAGCTTCTCTCGCGGACATCATCCAGCACCTCGGCGAGGCCGCGATGGCGCCCCGCTGGCTCGCGGACCCGCAGCCCCGCGGCCTCCCGCTGGCGAACGATCTCGACTCCCTCTTCGATCTGGTCTGCGGGCTCCAGGCGGAGATCGGCCAGCGCGACCTCGAGTTCACGCTCCTCGAGATGGAGCCAGGGAGGCCGGCGGTGCCGCCCGGCTTCGAGCCCCTCGGCGACCCGACCGGTCACCTCATGCACACCTTCGCCCGCGGGCAGGAGCTGGTGCTCCTGGCGAGCGCCGGCCTCTTCCGGGTGCGCGAGCTCCTGATGGCGAGCATCGCCCGCGAGCTCGGGCGGATGGGGCTCTGGCAGGCGGGCCCCTCGGAGGTGATCGCGTCGATCGACGACGAGGCCGCGGCCGAGCTCGGCGGGGTCGCCCTCGGGATGGCGCCGTGGCTGGCGAACGGCGCCTACATCTTCGAAAACGCCTGCTGCGGCGGCGGCTGCGGGCTCAACCTCCGCGAGATCAAGGCCGGCCTCTCGCTCCCCGAGATCTGCTACGCGCTCGCGCTCGACGCCCGCCGCAAGGGGATCGGCCGCTGGGGCGCCGGCAAGGGGCTCGGCGCGACCCAGAAGGCGGCCTTCAAGGCGAGCTGGGGGTCGATCGGCAAGGGCGCGACCCTGGCCGCGCTGGCGGCCGCGGGCGGCGAGCGCTCGCTCGGGGCCTGAGGGGGGCGCCGGGGCGGACTATCGATATATGTCCCATGGGACATATCGCTAGTGCTTTGGCTCGTCGGGTCGCCTAGGCGCCCGCGCGGAGCTTCTGGCAGAGGTCGCACATGCAGCGTCGGGCGGCGAAGACCGCGTCGAGGCGGGCGCGCTCGGCCGCGCTGATCTTCGACGCCGGCGGCGCGAGGAGGTCGACCTCGAGGGACCAGCCCTCGCCGGCGCGGGCGGGGACGAGGTGGGCGACGAACTTGTCGACCTCGACGAGCGGCGCGTCGACCTCGGCGGCGGCGAGCGCCGCCGGGTCGGGGCGCGGGGTCTTGAGCCAGTAGCCGCTCCGCCAGACCGCCTTCTTGACCTCGTCGTAGCGGATCCCGAGGACCAGCGTGAGCCAGTGGGGGACGACCGCGCAGTAGACGTTGGCGTTGCCCTGCTCGTCGTCGAAGAAGTAGGAGAGGGACCCCTCGTCGCTCATGCGCATGAAGCGACCCAGGTCGTAGGAGCGCCAGTGCTCGCTCGCCTGGAGCTCGGCGTAGTCGAGGACGCGGCGGGCTGGCTTTCGGCGCAGGTTGGCCGACATGCCGCGGCGGAGGCACTCCCAGGCGTCCCAGTAGGCGTCGATGGCCCCCTGCCGTGAGGCGCTCCCGCTGCGGCCGATCTCGAGGGTGAAGGTCTGTGGCCAGGGCATGCTCGCTCCCCCGCGCCAGGATAGCGCAGCTCAGCCGCGGCGCGGGACGGCGGTCACCAGGAGGTAGCTCTTGCCAGTGACGAAGACCTGGAAGCGGTGCTGCTGGAGGTAGCGGCGGTAGAAGGCGATCTCCTTGATCACCAGCGAGAGCTCGGGCTGCGAGAAGTTCTTCATCCGCGCGCCGTGGACCTGCTCGCCGTCGACGTAGCGGCAATTCGGGATCCCGAGGAGGAGCGCGCCGCCGGGGCGGAGGTGGTCGTGGACCACGGCGCGGAGGAGCGCTCGGTCGTCGACGCCGGGGCTCTGGAGCGTGCTGATCGCGATCACCAGATCGAAGTCGCCGAGCCCGAGAACAGCGAGGTCAGCGAGGTCGGCCTCGATGAATTGGTGGCGGGGATCGGCGAAGCGCTCGCGGGCGCGGGCGAGCGCGCTGGCGCTGTGATCGACGCCGACGAAGGAGCCGCGCTCGGCGAGCCCGGGGACGAGCGCCTCCAGGAGCGCGAGCTCGTCGCCGCGGTTGACCCCGAGGGCGAGGACGCGGGCGTCGGCCGTGGTGCCCGCGCGCTCCAGGGCGTCGGCGAGGTCGAGGATCAGCCCCGGGTCGTCGAGGCGCGAGATCCGGGAGAAGAGGCTCCCCGCGCCGTAGCGCTCGCGCGCCGCGTCCTCCTCCGGATCGCCGGCGCTCGCCGCCAGGGTCGCGGCGGCGTCGAGGCGCTCCATCCGGAGCTCGACGAGGTGCTCGCCGTGCGCCCGCGGGGTGAGGAGGCGGAGGCCGAGGCGCTCGGCGAGGTCGACCCAGACCCGAAAGGGGCGGTGGATGTGGGCGCGGCCGCCGAGCACGACGCGCTCGCCGGCGAAGCGGCCGCGGCCGCGATCGGGGTCGAGGACCAGCAGCGAGAGCTCGCGCGCGCCAGCGGCGAGCTGGGCGCGGAGCTCGGCGACGATCTCGACCAGGGGGCGCTCGCTCATGTCGCGCATCGGCCCGCGAGGATAGCGGATCTGCCGGCGCGGCGAGCCCGAAGCCGAAGCGCCCGACGGGCTAGAGCCCCGGGCAATCGGCCGCCGGGTCCGCGGAGAGCTTGCAGCTGTAGGTGAGGTTGAGCTTCACCTTGGGGTCCGCGCGGATCACCACGATCTCGGCGTTCCAGCCGTTGTCGGCGCAGATCGGCGAGAGGTCGTCGTCGATCGTCGGGGTGACGCCGCCGGGATCGACGAGGATCACGTGGCAGGCCGGCTCGCCGGGGGGCGGCGTCCACTCGCCGCCCTCGTCGACGCAGGGGGGGACGACGCTCGGCACCTTGGTCTCGAGGTCGGTGTTGACGATCGTGCAATCGGGATCGAGGAGCGGCGTCTGCGGGTCGGTGTCGGCGACGCAGTCGAGGATGCACGTCGGCCTCAGGTTGGCGCTGAGGATCTCGGCGATCGCCGCGAGCGCGGGGCTGTAGTCGTCGTCGCAGATCGAGAAGAGGTTGGTGTCGTCGCCGACCTGGAAGGCCTCGGCGAATTCGCGGAGGCGGACCGGCGGGACCGCGGCGCCGCCGCTCGCGGAGACGCAGCCGGGGCCGATCCCGAAGTCGCTGAGGAATTGGGCGTCGCCGCCCTCGCTGAAGACCTGCGGGTTTTGCGGGTAGCCGCTCGGGACCCCGGCGATCACCGAGACGATCACCTCGGCCTCGACGTTGATCAATCGCTTCTCGTCCTCGATCGCCTGCAGGCGATCGACGTAGCGGCCGAGCGGCCAGAGGACCGCGTCGTCGTCGCTGGCCCCGGGGGAGCCGCCCACGTCGTGGCTCTCGGACCAGCACTCGGGGTAGTCGGGGCCCGGGCCCGCGCAGGCGACCCCCGCCCGCCAGCAGGCGGCGGAGGTCGGATAGAGATCGCCGGGGTCGTTCCAGAAGACCTTGTTGTCGGTGAAGATCTCGCTGTGGGCGGGGTTGTACGAGCAGTCGACCTCGTCGGTCAGGAAGATCACGGCGAGGAGCGCCTCGTCGCGGAGGAAGCCGTAGCTCGCCTCGCTGCCGCTCTCCATCCGCGCGAGCGCGCGATCGAGGCTCTCGAGCGGCGACTCGAAGCCGCAGCCGGCGACCCCCTGGGGGCCGAAGCACTGGAACGCCTCGGTCATCGACACCCCCGCCGGGAGGTTGGTCTGGCCGGCGATCCGCTCGATCCACGGGCGCGCCTTCTCGACCCCGTCGGCGCTGGTGAAGCTCGGCTGGATCGCGAGCTCGGCGTCGCCCTTGGAGCAGCTCTCGGTGCAGGCGAAGGAGGCGTCGGTCACCGGGTCGGTGCCGGTGAAGACGAACTCGCCGAGGGGGATCCGGTCGACGCAGGACGAGAGGACGAGCTGGCCGCCCTCGGGGGTGGTCGCGCTCCCCGGGCACATCGGGTTGCCGCTGTCGGTGGTCGTGATCCCGATCCGGTAGTCGGCGCGGACCTTCGGCGACTCGAGGATCTCGATGAACGACGCGAAGTTGGCGGCGAGGAGCGCCTGCTCCTCGGCCATCGACCCCGAGTTGTCGATCACGAAGAGCACGTCGACGCTGCGGAGCGGGGTGATGCAGATCGAGTCGCCGTCGCCGCAGCTCGGCAGATCGCCGCCGCTCTCGGTGTCGCCAGCGCTGGTGGAGGTGTCGGCCCCGCTCGTCGTCGAGTCGGTCGCGCTCTCGCCGCCGCCGCCGCCCTTGCAGCCGAGGGCGAGGGGCGAGGCGAGGGCCAGCGCCAGCGCGAGCGGGGCGATGCGCATGACGCCACCCTATCAGAAGGAGTCGTCCGCGGGCGCGCCTAGGGGCGCCGCTTGTGCGAACAGATGCCCGATCTGCGCGAGAGCTGGCCCTCGCGTCCCGTCCCGACGCGGCTGGGGCCGCGGGATCAGAATCCATCGATCATTTTCACCTCGGCCGGGAACCTATGCCTGCAGGCCGATGGCGTCAGGCGATGAAAGGGAGTTTGGTCACGATGAGAGGCTGCGGGGGCCCTTGCACGGCCCACGCCGTGGCACCTACACATGCGGAGGCGAGCGTCGTCATGGCCGAGACCCGAGGTCGAGCAACGAACCCATGGAGGGAGCTCGAGCGGCTTCTCGAGGAGTCCTGGACCGACTTCGAGCTTCGGCGGTGGGTCCACCACGAGTACCCCGAGATCGCCGGGGAATTGCCCGGGGGGAACGCCTCGCGCTCCGAGCTCGTGTGGCACCTGGTCGATCTGCTCCACCGCCGTCGGCTGGCGAACGAAGACTTCTTCGAGCGCGTGCTCGCGGCCCGGCCGGGGCGTCGGGTCGAGATCCTCGCGGTCCGGTCGGGGGTCCTCGCCGCCACCGGGCGCGCGGCGAGCCGGCCCCCGGCCTGGGGCGGTCGTCGCTATCCGGAGTTGGAGAGCCCCTGGAGCCCGCGCGCGCGCCTCTTCGGCTACCTCGCGGGGGCATGCGCCGTGCTCTGGCTGATCGCGATCTTGTACTCCGGGGGGCAGGTCGCGGCGCTCCAGAAGGCCCTCTTCAGCTTCTCGCCGGTGAACTACCAGCGCTTCGGCTTCCTCGGGGCGTCGGGTCTCTCGCTGGCGACCTCCAGGCTCTGTCGCCTCTTCGCTCGCATGGAGAGCGCGACGCGCTCGTAGTGGCGGTGGGAGCCGCCGAAAGGAGAAGACGATGAAGAATCGAGTGTTGGCGGCCACGACGGCCGCGATGGTCCTCTGCGCTTGTGGCGATGATGTGGCGGGTACAGAGGGGGACACCGACTCGACCGGCGTCGGGACCTCGTTTGACCCGACCACGAGCGCGTCGGCGACGTCCTCGTCGACGAGCTCGGGGACGACGGGCGGGCCGTCTTCATCGGCCTCGACCTCCTCCGCGACCTCGAGTGACGACCTTCCCGTGTGTAATCCGCCCGACGAGATGGAGCCGAACAACAGCGAGGACGACGCGTTTCAGCTCGATAACATCACCGACGAGGACGGCGCGGGGCAATCCTTCGACTCGATCCTCGCCGGCGATCAGGACGTGGACTGGTTCTGGTACCGGGGGACCGACGTGGCCTTCGCCTACGTCGATCCGACCGCGATGGCCGACGCCGAGATGAACCTGCGCCTCTGCGTCTTCGTCTCGTGCCGCGTCGGCGCGACGCCGCCGGTCGACTGCAACAACAGCATCGACGCGCTCTCCCCCGAAGGCCTGGTCGGCTGCTGCCAGACCGGGAAGGAGCCCTATGTGATGATCGATCTCACCTGCGACGAGGGCGGCGGCGACGACAGCGCGGACGTGTATATGCGCGTCGATCGGGGCCAACCCGATCGGTGCGTCCATTACACCCTCGACTACCACTTCTGATCGACGGCTGCTCTGACCGGCAATTGGGTACCCCGGGCGCTAGTCGCCGGAGCTCGCCCCGGAGGCGTCGATCGCCGGCAGCGCGCCCCGCGGGACCCCGCAAGCGTTCGCGCTCGCGTCGGCGTAGGCGTCGACGTCGGCCTGCGAGAGCGCGCCGACGTGGACCTGGAGGGCCGAGGTGAAGGCGACGAAGATCATCTGGAGGAAGTCGGCGCGGGCCGTGCTCTCGGCGCTCGGGGGCGGGAGCGCGTCGCAGAGGCGCGTGGTGTACTCGAGGGCGCCCTCGAGATCGCCGGCGAGGGCGATCCCGACCGGCGAGAAGACCATGCAGTAGGTCTTGTCGGTGCTCGAGACGTCGTCGGACTGGATCATCTCGCCGCAGGTGCTGACGAAGCCGCCGAAGTCGCCGGCCTCGAGGAGCGCCAGCGCCTGATCGAGGGCGCCGGTCGTCTGGCCGTCCGGCACCGACTCGTAGGGGCAGGCGTACATGTCGACGTAGACCGTGCGCGGACCCTCGGGGCAGGGGACCCGGTAGATGTCGAGGATATGCGACGAGCTCGGGCTCCCGGTCGACCCCGCGCGGGCGCGGGCGGCCGCCCTGGCGTCGCCGTGGAAGGGGTTGGAGCCGTCGCTGCAGCGGAACTCGCGGGCGATCCAGCGGTAGGAGTCGAGGGCGCCGCAGCGGGGGACCGGGTTCTCCAGGGTCGCGCCGGCCTCCGCCGTCCCCGCGCTCTCGCTCGGCGGCTCCGGGGGCGCCTCCTTCTGGCGCTTGGAGCAGGCGAGCGCGAGCGTCGCGGCGGCGACGACGACGAGGCGGGCGTGGAGGCGGCGTCGGGGCGGGTCGATGGAGCTCATGCGCGGGTCGCTCGGCCCATCGTACTACCGTCGGCGCGCCGACGCCGGACCCCGAGGAGGAGCGAGAACGCGACGACGCCGGCGACCCCGAGCCCGGCGACCCCGGCCATCCAGCGCGGGAAGTCGCTGTGGGCGCGGCCGCAGACCGTGTACCACTCGCTCCCCTCGGCCGGCGGCGCGTCCAAGCAATCGAAGGTGAAGTCCTCGTCGAAGTCCTCGGCGCAGATGTACTGGTAGCGGACGAGGCCGGCGATGTCCTTGGCCTCGACGTGGCATGGCCCATAGGTCTGGTGCATGCTCGCCGAGCGGTGGGTCGCGGGGTCGAAGATCGCCATGATCGCCGCGAGGGTCGCGAAGTAGATCCAGGTCGCCCGGAGGAGGAGGCGATCCCCCGGCCGCCAGGGCTCGGGCCGCGCGCTCCGCAGGCCGCGGAGCGCGAGCGCGCCGTAGAGCGCGGTCACGACCGCGAGGCCGATCGGCCCCGGGACCCCGCCGTCGAGCTGCTGGAGGACCGTGACCTGGAGGACCATGGTCAGCGACGAGAGCCCGCAGACCAGGAGGAGGCCGCGGGCGAAGGTCGCCCGCGAGACCGCAGGGTCGCGGTCCGTGACCTTGCCGAGGAACCAGGCGAAGGCGGCGACGAAGGTGATCACCCACATCGTCGAGCCGATCGGCGCGCCGAGGATCCGGCGGGCGATCGGCAGGTCGGAGTCGTGCCAGGTCCACCAGAGGAACTTGGCGCCGACGATGTCGTAGGGCGCGTAGAAGAGGCTGGCGGCGAGCCCCGAGAGGGCGGCGCGGGCGAGGCCCCCGAGGCCGAGGCGGGAGACCGCGACCGTCGGGTAGTACATGAAGCAGACGTAGACGCAGGGGATGTAGAGGGGGAGGCGCGGCGTCAGCATCACCGTCGCCTGGGCCTGCCAGAAGTTGTCGACCAGCGGCAGCGCCATGAAGATCAGGTCGTTGGCGGTGCCGGCCAGGAGCGCGCCGATCCACACCAAGAGGTGGCGGCGCCGAGCCTCCCCCTGGCGGAGCGCGTGGACCAGCGCGGCGATCGCCAGGCCGTAGAAGAGGTACTCGCCGACGACGAAGGAGGGCTGGACCGCCCACTTGGCGAGCGGGCTCTGGAGCGGCTGCCAGGGGAGGTGGAGCGCGAGCTCCCAGGGGAGCGCGGACGAGGTGAGGGCGCCGAGCATGGGCCTACTCGTAGCGGACGAACTCGTCGCCGGAGGAGCCGCCGCTCCCGCGGCCGCCGTACACGTCGGCGCCGTAGCGCCGGCCGACCCGGCGCAACGTGCCGTGGAGGCGGTCCCAGAGCATCAGGTGCTGGCCGAAGTTGCAGTGGAAGTGGGCGTGGTGATCGTCGTGGTAGGTGGTCGGCCCCTGCCAGGGCCAGCGCGAGCTCAGCCTGACCCCGGAGTGATCGATGATGTTGAAGGCGAGGGCGTAGACCAGGACCGCGATCGCCCCGAGGTAGTGGACCGGGAAGATGAAGAGCGGGGCGAAGGTGACCGCCTGGAAGATCAGGAACTCGACCGGGTGCATCGCCACCGCGACCCAGGGCGTGGTTGCGACGAAGCGGTGGTGGACGTGGTGGATCCGCTTGAAGAGCGGCTTGTAGTGGAGCGCGCGGTGGGCGTAGTAGGCGAGCCCGTCGGTGACCACGAAGAGGAGGAGCGCCGAGAAGATCGTGTAGAGCCAGCCGTGGTCGCTGACGTCGAAGTAGATCGGCGTCGGCAACCCCAGCGAGATCGCGTGGATGTAGGTCCCGGAGAGGAGCCCGCCGATCGTCAGGTTGCGGGTCGAGAGCCACATCGCCTGGCGCTGCTGCTCGGCCCGGAGGAAGCGCCGCGGCTGGCACTTCCACGCCTCCGGGTGCTCGCGGCGGCGGATGTAGTACTTCACGTGGTAGTAGCCGGCGACGCTGTAGAGGATCACCAGGCCGCCGAGGACCGCGCCGATCAGCGTGAGGAGGTAGGCGCCCCACTCCATCTCAGACCTCGCGCTCCAGCGGGAAGATCCGCTGCATCTTCATCGCCAGGCGGACCGGCCCGCGGAGGCGGCCGCGGCCGCTGGCGAAGGCGCGGGCGCCGTGGAGCTCGCCGTTGATCATCATGAGGTAGTCGGGGGCGCTCATCTCGATCGTCACCGTCGGCGACGGGTGGACGCCGACCTGGGTCTCGATCGCGCCGCCGCGGACGACCGCGTAGCAGGCCCGCTCGCCCTCGCCGCTGAGCACCCACTGGAAGACCGCGTCGAGGTCGCCGGCGGCCGCCGGGTCGAAGCGCCGCTCGAGGGTCTCGAAGTAGGACTCGACGGAGTCGAAGCGGGTCTCGCTCGGCGGCGGCGGCGGGCGGACGCTCGGCGCCCGCGGGACGAAGGGCTCGTCCTCCTCCTCGTCCTCCTGCTCGTTGCCGGCGCCCGGCGGCCGCCCGGGGCCGACGCCGGCGCGGCCGACCACCCGACGGAGCCAGCGACGCACCCGCTCGCGCCGCCGGGTCTTCCCCGCCGGCGCGCTCGCCTCGGCGGCCGCGGCCGCGCCCTCGCCCGCGCTCGCAGCGGCCTCGACCGGGTAGTCGTAGAAGCGCCGGCACCAGCGGCGGTAGCGGCCGATCGGCCCGTCGCCGCCGGCGAGGAGCGGCTTGTCGAGGTAGGCCTTCTTCCCCCAGATCGGGAAGTCGCGGGGGAAGTCGGCGTTGAAGGCGTCCCAGAAGATCTGATCGATCTCGGCGGTGTAGCCCGGGTCGGCCATGATCCGGATGTTGGCCGCGGCGAAGATCGCGAGCTTGTCGCCCTCGATCGGCGTCGGGTAGATCCGCTGGCGGGTGCAGAGCTCGGCGTTCTTGACCTGAGTCGTCGAGATCACCATGCCGAGGCCCTGGAGGTTGACGTCGAGCTCGACGTCGTTGATCTCGTCGGGCATCCCGACCTGGGCGCCGCTGGTGACCATGTTAAGGACCACGCGCATCCGGTGCTCCCCCTGCTCGACCGAGAGGACCTCGGTCGAGTTGACGTGGTGGACCGGGCCGAGGTGGGAGCAGTCGACGGTGTTCTCGGCGACCTCCTGGGGGTGCGAGGCGAGCTCCCAGCGGACCATCCGGATCGGCGTCCAGCCCTCGTCCTCGAGGCGATCGGGCTCCCAGGTCGGGCCCTCGCCCTTCGGGCAGTACCAGCAGAGGATCACCCCGTTCTGCTCGCGGATCGCCCAGGTCCGGACGGCCGCCCGCGGCGGGATCTTGGGGGCGTAGGGGACGTCGACGCAGCGCCCCGCCTGGTCGAAGGACCAGTGGTGGAAGGGACAGCGGAGGCAATTGCCGATCACCTCGCCGCCGCCGAGGTGGGCGCCGAGGTGGGGGCAGGTCTTGTGGACCGCGGAGACGCCCCCGTCCTCGCCGCGGAAGACGACGATGTCCTCGCCGAAGTAGCGGAGGGTCTTGACCTCGCCGGGGGCGATGTCGGTGGAGAAGGCGATCACGAACCATCCGCGGGGGAAGGTGGGGAAGGGGAAGCGGGGGGCGCCGGGGGGGTTCATCGTTCCTCCTCGATGTGTAGGGGGCGGGATCGTCGGGTCGGGATCAGGTCGTGTTTGGCGTCGGCGGGCGGAGGCCGACGCCGCTCCAGAAGAGCTCGGTGACCGCGGCCAGCACGCCCTCCAGCGGGATCCCGCGGTTGCCGTACCAGGCGAGGAGGCCGGCGAGCGTGTTGCCGAGGTAGAGGTCGCTGAGGATCGGCGCGGGGAGGCGGGCCGTGAGCTCGCCGCGGGCGCTCGCCAGGGCGAAGCGGCGCGCGAGCTCGGCCCGCAGCGGCGTCGACTCCTGGTCCCACATCGCGGTCGCGGTGAAGCGGAGGGCGGCGCCCGCGAGGTCGGGGAGGAGCTCGGGGTCGGGCTCCCAGATCCGGGCGAGCGCGGCCCCGTGCACGGCGAGGACCGTCGAGAGCGGCGTCTCGTCGCCGAGCTCCGCGAGGTCCCCACAGATCTCCTCCTCGGTCTCGTGCATGCGCGCGAGGAGGACGTGCTCCTTGGTCTGGAAGTGGAAGTAGAAGGCGCCGCGGCTGACCCCGGCCGCCTTGGCGATGTCGTCGGTGCGGGCCGCCGTCACCCCGTCGCGGCGGAAGATCTCCATCGCGCACTCGTAGATCCGCTGGCGGGTCTGGAGTCGCTGGAGCTCGCGCGAGGAGATGTTGGTGGCCATCGCCAAATGCCGGGGGAGGGCGATGCTGACAGGTGTCAGTGACACCTGTCAATGAATTGGGAAGGCCACAGAACGCCGTCTAGGTGGGCTAAATCGTGAGGTGTGCGGCTCGACACATGTCGCCTCGCGCCCCCAGCGCCGGCGCGAGCGGGCGGCTGGTTCGGCCGCGAACGCGACCCTCGGTGCGCGCGGCGTCATGCCGAGCGCATCGTCATCGACGTCGCGGACGCTCGGCCGCTCAGCCGCCGAGGCGGCGGTAGAGCTCGAGGTAGGTCGCCGCCGAGCGGGCCCACGAGAAGTCCTGCCGCATCCCCGCCTGCATGATCGCCCGCCAGCCGGCGGGGCGCTCGCGGTACATCCGGACCGCCCGCGCCAGCGCCCAGCCGAGGCCCTCGGGGGTCGGGTGCTCGAAGCGGAAGCCGGTCCCCTCGCCGGCGGCGAGGCCCGCGTCGCCGGGGTCGACGACCGTGTCCCGGAGGCCGCCGACCGCGTGGACGATCGGCACGGTGCCGTAGCGCATCGCGTAGAGCTGGGTGAGGCCGCAGGGCTCGAAGCGGCTCGGCATCAGGAGCGCGTCGCAGCCGGCGATGAGGCGGTGGGAGAGCGCGGGGTCGAAGCCGATCCGGACGGTGATGTGGTGGGAGAAGACCCAGCCGAGCCAGCGGAAGCGGTCCTCGAGCTCGGGGTCGCCGTCGCCGAGGACCACCAGGCGGGCGCCGAGGTGGTGGAGGTGGGGGACGAGCTCGGCGATCAGGTCGATCCCCTTCTGACCGGCGAAGCGCGAGACCACGCCGAGGAGGGCCTCGCCGGGCGCGGGCCTCAGGCCCGCGGCCTCGAGGAGGAGCTCGCGGCAGACCGCCTTGCCCTCGAGGTGATCGGCGTCGTAGCGCGCCGGCAGGAGGGGATCGGTCGCCGGGTTCCAGGCGTCGGTGTCGATCCCGTTGAGGATCCCGTAGACCGGCACGTGGGCGCGGACGAAGCCGTCGAGGTTGCAGCCGTAGTGCGGCGTCCGGATCTCGCGGGCGTAGGTCGGCGAGACCGTGGTCACCGCGTCGGCGTAGGCCATCCCGCCCTTGAGGAGGTTGAGGTTGCCGTAGTACTCGCCGCGATCCGGCTGGAGGAACGACGCGTCGATGTCGAGGGCCCCGCGCATCGAGCCCGGCAGCACGCCCTGGTAGGCGAGGTTGTGGATCGTCAGGACCGAGCGGGTCTTCGGGTAGGCGTGGCGGTAGCGGGTCTTGAGGTAGACCGGCGCGAGCGAGGCCTGCCAGTCGTGGACGTGGAGGATGTCGGGCGGCCCGCCCATCACCCGCGGCATCACCTCGAGCGCGGCCCGGCAGAGGAGGGCGAAGCGCTCGCCGTTGTCGTCGAAGGCGCGGTGGTCGGCGTCGTCGTAGAGGCCGTCGCGGTCGTAGCGGTGGGGCGCGTCGATGAAGTAGACCGACTCGCCGTCGCGGCCATACGCATGCAAGAGACGGAAGGGCTCGCCGCCGCCGCCCATCGGCGCCCGCAGGGCGATCCCGGTGTCGGTGACCTGGTGGCCGTGGCGGGCGATGAATTGCCGGACCTGGCGGTACATCGGCAGGAAGAGGGCGACCTCGACCGACTCGCCGGCGGCGTTGGCCGCCTCCTGGAGCGCGCGGGGGAGGGCGCCGACGACGTCCGCGAGGCCGCCGCTCTTGCACCACGGCACGGCCTCGGAGGCGATGAGGGCGATCTTCAGGCTCATGGGGTGGCAGCTCCGCTCAGGGCTTGTTCCCGCTGTACTTGGTGTAGCGCGGCCCCGACGACTCGAAGGAGTGACGCTCGCGCTTCGAGATCGTGTAGAGGCCGTCGAAGGCGCCGAGCGCCTGCTGGGTCGCCGGGTCGTTGCGCATCAGGAAGTCCATGTCGTGGACGATCTCGAGGGGCCCGCTCGCCGGGACGTGGGTGCCCTTGGGGAGGACGACGATCCCCGACTCGGTGATGAAGGGGAAGCGGCGGCGGTCGGCCTCGGGGTCGACGCCGATCTCGGCGCCCGGGGCGATCGAGCAGTTCTTGTCGAGGAGCACCCGGCGGAGGCGGGCGCGGGCGCCGATGTTGCAGCCCGAGAGGATCACCGAGTCCTCGACCTCGGCCCGCGAGTGGACGTAGGAGTCGTAGCCGAGGACCACCCGGCGGAGCATCGCCGAGGCGACGATCGAGCCCTCGCAGACCAGCGAGTCATCGATGTCGGCCGAGGGCTCGTCGCCCGCGCGGACGAAGCGGGCCGGCGGGTAGTCGCGCTGGGCGGTGCGGATCCGCCACTGCCGGTTGTAGAGGTTGATCGCCGGCAGCCGCGAGCGCACCTCCATGTTCGCCTGGAAGTAGCTCTCGATCGTCCCGACGTCGCGCCAGTAGGGCGCGGCGCCCTTGGGCTCGCCGGGGATCACGTTCTTGCCGAAGTCGTAGATGAAGACCCGGCGGCCCTCGGCGACCATCTTCGGGATCACGTTCTTGCCGAAGTCGTGGGCCGAGTGGGGGTCGTTCGCGTCCTCGATCAGGACGTCGATCAGGGTGTCGGTCTTGAAGAAGTAGTTGCCCATCGACACCAGGCACCACTCGGGGCGGCCCGGGATCGTCTGGGCGTTCTCCCTGGGCTTCTCCTGGAAGCCGACGATCCGCCCCGCCTCGTCGATCTGGATCACCCCGAAGTGGTGGGCCTCGCTCTTCGGCACCGGGAAGGCGGCGACCGTGAGGTCGGCGTCGAGCTCGATGTGGGCCTCCTCCATCTGATCGATCGCGAACTTGTAGATGTGGTCGCCGCCGAAGACCGCGAAGTTCACGGCCCGCGAGTCGCGGATCAGGTTGAGGTTCTGGTAGATCGAGTCGGCGGTGCCGCGGTACCAGTGCTCGCCCATCCGCATCTGGGCCGGCACCACCTCGACGTACTGACTGACCCCGCCGAGGTGCCAGTTGCGGTTGAGGTGCTTGATCAGCGAGCTCGCCATGTACTGGGTCAGGACGTAGAGCCGCCGGTACCCCGAGTTGACGAAGTTCGAGAGGACGAAGTCGATGATCCGGTAGCGGCCCGCGAAGGGCACCGAGGGCTTGGCGCGGTGGCTGGTCAGCGGCCCGAGGCGCGATCCCTTGCCTCCGGCCATGATCATGCAAGCAGTGCGGGCGACGTAGCTGGGCATCGGGCGCTCCTCCGTCCAGCGTCAGGATAGCGGGACCTGCGGCCGAGAGGCCGGCGATCGCCGTCACCCCGGCGCCTGCGCTCTCCACGCGGAGGGCGTGGGAGGGCGCTCGCGGGCCGGCTGCGGCCCTCCGCGGCCGCACCCGGCGATCCCCCGGTGGCTCACGAGGGGCGACCCGCCGAGATCACCCCGCGCGGCGCCGGCTATCCTTGCGGATGGGTTGACCCCCCGCGGGCGCGGCAGGATCCTCGGGGCGCCATCGACAAGGAGCACGCCATGAGCTTGAAGTGGATCCGAGAGAGCCCGCCGGAGTGGGACGCCGAGAAGGCCCGAATCATCGGCGCAGCGCCGCCCGGGACCTTCGGCGCCGACAAGCTCTCGCGCTTCGGCGTCGGCGAGCTGATCCCCGGCGACTGGTGGCGGGTCGAGCGTGAGGGCAAGACCGTCGGCTACGGCTGGATGGACACGACCTGGGGCGACGCCGAGATCCTCCTCGCGGTCGACCCCGAGCAGCGGCGCCAGGGCGTCGGCACCTTCATCCTCCGCCACCTCGAGGACGAGGCCCGCGGCCAGGGCTTCAACTACCTCTACAACGTGGTCTCGCGTCAGCACCCCGACGCCGACGGGATCACCGAGTGGCTCGGCAAGCGGGACTTCGTCTCCTTCGCCGACGGCTCGCTCCGCCGGAGCGTGGTCCCGCCGCGCCCCGAGAGCGCGAGCTGAGCTCGCTGCGCGCGACGCGGTCGGGCCCCCCTCCGTGGTATGGAGCGGGCGTGCCCGACGTCGCCTACCTCCAAGTCACCCGGGACGCCGGCCGCGACTTCCTCCGTCGCGGCCTCGAGGGCCCGGTGGTGATGCTCAACCTCCTCCGCTTCCGCGAGGTCGCCGACTACTCGGAGCACCCGACGCTGGCCCCGGACGCGCCGATCTCCGGGGCGGAGGCCTATCAGCGCTACATGGACCACACCCTCCCGCACCTCCGGCGCGCGGGCGGCGACGTGGTCTACGTCGGCGACGGCGGCTCGGCCCTGATCGGCCCGCCGGGCGAGCGCTGGGACCTCGTCCTCCTGATCCGCCACCGCGGGGTCGCCGAGTTCATGGCCTTCGCCACCGACGAGGCCTACCTCGCCGGCGCCGGCCACCGCCAGGCCGCGCTCGCCGACTCGCGCCTCCTGCCGACGCTCGAGCGCGCGCCGCTGGTCGGCGGCTGAGCCTCAGCCAGCCACCGCCGCGGCCGCGTCGCTCGCGGTGGCAGGAGGGTGCGCGGCCCGCCGGCGAAAGGGCCAGACGAGCTGGGCCCAGAAGCCCTCGGGGACCGCCTCGTCGGCGACCCCGAGGTGGGTCGGCAGGCGCCCGCGCGGCATGTGGAATGTCCCAAAGAGCAGGTCCCAGATCGGCAGGAGGCCGGCGAAGTTGGTGTCCATCGCCTCGCGCTCCGCGCTGTGGTGCCAGCGGTGGAAGGCCGGCGAGGCGATCACGTAGCGGAGCGGGCCGAACTCCCAGGGGACGCGGGCGTGGAGGAGGAGCCCGTAGAAGCCGGTGAAGGGGACCACGCCGGCGAGCACCGTCGGGTCGAAGCCGAGGGCGAGGAGGGCGATCACCTGGACGATCCGCGCGAGGAGATCGTTGACCGGGTGGAGGCGCACCGACGAGAGCCAGGTGAGGCGCCGCGGCGAGTGGTGGACCGCGTGGAAGCGCCAGAGGCGGCCGCGGTGGAAGGCGCGGTGGATCCAGTAGGCCGAGAAGTCGATGAGGAGGACGACCTCGATCACCTGCAGCCAGCGCGCCTGCGCGACGATCGGCGATCCGGCGAGGAGCGGCCCCAGGCCGCTCTCGCGGTCGAGCTCGACCCCCTTGACCGCGGCGAGGAGGATGATCGCCAGGAAGAGCCCGACGAGGGAGATCGTCCGGGTGACCAGCGGCGTGAAGAGCCAGTAGATCAGGTCGGTCCGGGTGTCGCGGCGGAGGCCGAAGCGGCGGCGGGCGGCGGGGTCGTCGGTCGCCTCCGGGGCGATCGGCACCCGCCCGCGATAGCGGCGCTCGAGGAGGCCGAAGACGGCGGTCAGGATCAGCGCCGCGACGACCAGCCGGAGCATCGCTCGAGGGTAGCAGGCGATCGGGGCGACGCCGGCTCCCCCTCCTCCTCCTGCGCGCCCGTCCGCGCGCCCGGGCTAGAAGCGGCTCGACGCCGAGAGCATCGCCAGGCGGTCGTTGGCCTCGCGGACCCGTCGGGTGAGGAGCCGGACGAAGCGCCAGAGCAGCTCGTTGGCCAGCTCGCGGTCGACGAACATGAGGTCGCGGAGGTCGCGGCGGGGGAGGAGGAGCGCGCGGACCCGGTGGTGCGCGCTCGCGTTGGCCGAGCGGGTGGCGGCGTCGTCGATCAGCGACATCTCGCCGAAGTGCTGGCCGGTGCGGAGGACCGCGAGGGTCTCGTCACCGACGTCGGCGATCTCGCGGGTGATCTTGACGGTCCCCTCGAGGACGATGAAGAGCCCCTCGCTCGGGTCGCCGATCCGGAAGATCGCCTCGCCCGATCCGTAGAGCCGCTCGCTGGCGATCCGCGCGAGGCGGGCGAGCTGCGGCGCGGTGAGGCCGTCGAAGAGCGGGATCCGGCCGAGCGCGTCGACCATCCGCGCCTCCGAGATCGGCGGCAGCGGATTGGGCGTCGACACCGGCCGCGAGAGGAGGACGATCGGCACCCCGGCGCGCGAGCGCGTGGCGTCGTCGTCGCCGGCGTCATTCGGTGGTCGCCGGTCGTCGGGCCCCATCCCCATCGCCGGCAGGCTACCCCAAGCGGATGGATGGGGGCCAGCGGCCACGCCACTTCTCTTGAGGAGGTCCTCATCGCCCCCGGTGCGCGCGAACACGCGCAAAACGGCCAGAGGTGGCCGTTTTGCGGCCCTGTGGCGAGCGCGTGATCCACGCTCGCCGGCCCCGAGGGGTTCGCTAGCCGTGCTCGGCGAGCCAGCGCTCGGCGTCGATCGCCGCCATGCAGCCGGTGCCCGCGGCGGTGATCGCCTGGCGGTAGACCCGGTCGGCGACGTCGCCCGCGGCGAAGACCCCGGGGACGCAGGTCGCCGACGAGCCCGGGTGCGCGAGCTTGATGTAGCCGGCCTCGTCCATGTCGAGCTGGCCCTGGAAGATCGACGAGTTCGGCTGGTGGCCGATCGCCAGGAAGAAGCCGGTGGCGGCGATCGGCTCGGCCTCCTCGCCGGTGATCGTGTCGCGGAGGCGGACCCCCTCGACCTTCTCCTCGCCGACGACCTCGATCACCTGGCGGTTGTAGTGGATCGTGATCTTCGGGTTGTCGACCGCCCGCTTCTGCATGATCGCGCTCGCCCGGAAGGAGTCGCGGCGGTGGACCAGGTGGACCGAGCGGCACATCCGGGTGAGGTAGGTCGCCTCCTCCATCGCCGTGTCGCCGCCGCCGACGACGACGACGTCCTGGTTCCGGTAGAAGTGGCCGTCGCAGGTCGCGCAGGCGGTCACGCCCCGGTTGCGGAGGCGCTGCTCGCTCGGCAGCCCGAGGTACTTCGCGCTCGCACCGGTGGCGACGATCAGCGCGTCGCAGGTGTAGGTCGCGGCGTCGCCCTTGAGGACGAAGGGGCGCTTGGAGAGGTCTGCCTCGAGGGCCAGGTCGTACTCGACCCGGGTGCCGAAGCGCTCGGCCTGCTTGCGGAACTCCTCCATCAGGTCGGGGCCGGTCACCCCGGCGGGGAAGCCCGGGTAGTTCTCGACGTCGGTGGTCGTCGTCAGCTGACCGCCGGGCTCGGGACCGGCGAGGAGGAAGGGCTCGAGGTTGGCCCGCGCCGCGTAGATCGCGGCGGTGTAGCCGGCCGGGCCGGCGCCCAGGACGAGCACCTTGGCGTGGATGGTCTTGGCGGACATCGCCGCGGAGGATACGTGGGGCCGACCCGGTGAACAAGGCGCGCGCCCCGGGGCGCAGGGGGGCGGACGGGCGCGGTCGAGGACGCCTCCCCGCCGCCTCGTCGCAGAGATTGCAGACCCGCGGCCCGGGTCCGCGGTAAATGATCGACCGGATGTCCGACGAGGGAGAGCGCGCCGACGAGGCGGCGGGGCGCGGGCGCCTCGCCTTCCTCGGGCCGATCCCGCGGATCGCCTCCTGGCTCGGCGGCTCGCTCGCGCTGATCTCCGCGGTCTTCTACGCCGCCGGCTACCTCGCGCTGCGGGCCCAGCTCGAGCTCCTCGGCCTCGCCGGCCTGGTGAGCCCGAGCAACCAGCGCTTCGTCCAGGAGGGCGGGCGCTTCTTCCTCGAGCTCGGGCTCGAGCTCAACACCCTCCTCAGCCTCCTCATCCTCGGCGGGCTCGCGGCCCTGGTGATCTACGGGATCGCCCGGCCGATCCTCGCCTGGCGCCGGCGCAAGCGGCCCGAGCGGGTCGGCTGGCTGCGGCGCTGGGCGGCCCGTCACCACCTGCGGCTGCGGGTGATCGGCTTCGTCGCCCTGGTGATCACGCTCTTCGCCCTCGCCCGCGATCCCGACGAGTTCCTCGCGCCCCTGCAGATCTCCGGGCTCCTCTTCGAGCCGAGCGCGCCGCCGCCGGGCGAGGGGACCCTGAGCGACGCGGAGTCGCTGCGGCGGCTCCTCCTCAGCGGCGACGAGGAGGGGCTGCGCTGGCGCTTCCGCGAGTACCTCGCCTTCGAGCTCCTCGCCCTCGCGCTCTTCCTCGGGAGCTGGTGGCTCGCCGCCCGCTGGCGCCTCCGCCTCCTCCTGACCGCGCCCTTCTGGCTGGTCTTGGTGATCTACACGCTGGCGCTGCCGATGCTCTACGGCGTGCTCCGCTACCGCGAGGCCGCGCCGGTGGTCAGCGTCAACGCCGAGGCGCTGGGGCGACCGGAGGGGAGCGAGCTCTTCCTCCTCGAGCGCACCGAGGAGGAGCTCCTGCTCTGGGATCCGGCGAGCCGGCGGGCGATCTGGTTGCCCTTCGCCGGGGTCCGCTCGGCCGAGGTCCTGCGGATCGACTACCTCGTGCGGCCGGGCGCGGGCGCGGGCGGGGGTGCGTGAGCGGTGCGAGCGATGACAAGAGCGGCGCGTGAGCGCGAGGATCGGGCGATGGGAGCGCGAGCGATGACGAGAGCGGCGACGATGACGAGGACGTGCGGGGCGGATATCGGTCAGCGCGGGGCGTGGGCGCACGCGCTCGTCGCCCTGGTCGCCCTCGGGCTCGCCGCCTGCACGGTGAAGGTCGGCCCGCGCGAGCCCGAGGCCCGGGAGATCGCGTCCCTCGGGGTCGCCGGCGGCGAGGTCTTCGTCAACGGCGAGCGCGCGCGCAACGGCCAGGCGATCCGCGAGGGCGACGAGGTCAGCACCGGGCCCGCGAGCTCGGCGTGGATCCAGCTCCACGACGGCGGCTACTTCCAGCTCGACGAGGAGACCGACCCGATCTACCTCTTCAAGCGGATCGGCACCGCCTGGTGCCTCTTGATGCGGATGGTGCGGGGGCAGGCCTACGCCGACCGCAAGGCGGCCTGCGTCGAGACCCCGAACGGCAGCGGCGAGGCGGCGTCGGCCTTCAACGTGTCGGTGAGCCCGGACGGCGGGAGCACCGAGATCGCGGTCTTTGAGGGGCACGTCACCTTCACCAGCGAGGGCCAGCGGCGGGAGATCGTCGCCGGTGAGCTCGGGCGCTTCCGTCGCGACGCGCCGCCGGAGGTCGGGCGGGCGCTCCTCCCGGAGGCGCAGTTGAAGCTGGTGCGCTGGCGCGAGCGCTACCACTTCGACGCCTGGTGCTGCCTGCCCTCCGGTGAGGTCGAGGCCGTGCAGCCGGCGCTCTGCCAGGAGCGGGGCGAGCTCTTCTTCGATCGCCTCGACGCGCTCCGCCGCTGCTCGTCGGCCGCGCCGACGCCGTCGCCGTCACCGGGGCCGTCACCGTCGCCGACGCCCGGGGCCGTGGAGATCGCCTTCTCGGCCGCGCCCGAGGCGATCGATCGCGGCGAGGAGGCGCGCCTCTGCTACGCCATCGATCGCCGGTCGCGCGCGCGGATCGAGCCGGGGGTCGGCGCGGTCGAGGCGAGCGAGCGCGCCTGCGTCACCGTGCGTCCGCAGCGGACCACCACCTATCGCCTGGTCGTTGAGACAGGTGGAAAGGAGACGGCGGTCCGCGAGGCGACGGTCCACGTGCGCGCGCCGACGCCGGTCGAGCCGGTCGAGCCCGCGCCGGGGACCACGCGGCCGACGACGCCGGGGACCGTCACGCCGGGGACGACCACCCGACCGGGGACGGCGACGCCGGGGACGGCGACGCGGCCGGGGACGACGACGCCGGGGACCGCCTCGCCGGGGACGCCCACGCAGCCCGGGACCGAGGTCAAGCCGGGCGGCGAGGTCCAGCCGGGGAGCCGCTCATGGTTGCCGTCGATGCGGCCGGTCATGCCCGCGCTGGTCGCCGAGATTACGGTCGAGCCCCAGCGGATCCGCCGGGGGGCGAGCGCGCGGCTCTGCTACAAGATCGACGAGAGGTCGCGCGCGCGGATCGAGCCGACGATCGGCGCGATCAAGGCGTCGGGGTGCTCGACCGTGCGTCCCCTGGAGACCACGGTCTATCGCCTCGAGGTGCAGCGCGGCGAGGATGCGGCGCGGCGCGAGGTGACGCTCGAGGTCGAGGCGCCGCCGAGCCTCGCGCGGCCGCCGACCCAGACGCCGACGCCAGGGCAGCCGAGCCAGCCGACGCCGTCGGTGACCTTCCGCCACCTCCGCGAGAGCAACCTCCCGGGTCGCGACTACCGCCACTTCCGGGCGCCGGAGGGGATCAAGGCCTGCGAGGCCGCCTGCGCCGGCGAGGATCGCTGTCGTGCCTACACCTTCGTCGCCCCCGGGCCGCGCGAGAAGATCGGCGTCTGCTGGCTCAAGAGCGCGGCCGCGAAGCCGGTCGCCGAGGCCCGCTGCACCTCCGGGATCAAGGAGCCCTGAGCGCGCCCCTGGCTCACGCGTCGTCGCGGTAGAGCGTGCGCCCGGCCCAGGCGGCGGCGGGGTCGAGGCCGATCGACGCGAGCGCCGGGAAGAGCTCCTGCTCGACCGTGGCGAAGAAGATCATCGCGTATTGCGCGGGCTCGAGGACGCCGAGGTTGGGCGCGTCGCCCCGGCCGATCGTCAGCTCGCGGCCGGCGACCTGATCGATCGTGAAGCCGCAGGCGGTCGTCGTCTCAAAGCCGCCGAAGGCCCGCCGCAGGCTCTCCTGCACCGCCGCGCGGCCGCCCTCGTCGAGCGCCGGCCAGAGGAGGGCGAGGGCGTCCCAGCCGAAGGCGGCGTGGAGGTGCTCGTCGCGCTGGATCTGGCGGAGCACCTGGCCGGCGATCGGATCGGTGCAGACGACGACCAGCGCGTCGTACATCGGCCGCGAGATCGTCTCGCCGAGGCAGGAGGCGATCAGGATCGCGCTCGCGGCCCAGGCGAGGAGGCGCGGGCGATCGCTCGCGCCCGGGGCGTCGCTCCAGGGCGCCCGCGGGGTCGGCCAGGCGAAGGCGCGGGGGCTCGCCTGCGGCCCCTCGGGATCGCAGGCGAGGGCCATCCGGGCGCAGAGATCGGCGTGGCGGACCTCGTCGGTGATCAGGCGCGCGAGCGGGCCGAGGAGCTCGAGGCCGACGCGGGCCTCGCAGAGCGCGCGGGTGAGGGCCGAGAATTGATGGATCGATCCGTGCTCGGCGACCGCCCGCAGCGCCCAGTGGCGGGCGGCCTCGCGGCGGAGCCCCTGCGGGTAGCGATCGCGTTCGAAGGCCGCGAAGTCGGGCCAGGGCTCGCGCTCGATCTGCTGGCGGTGGATCCGGGCGAGGCGCTCGCTGGTCGGCGCGAGGAGGCGGGTGAAGTCGTCGCCGGCGAGGGCGATCGCCGACGAGGGCTGGTCGGCGGCCGCGACCGCGAGCGCGCCGCGGGAGGGTCCGGCGTGGGCGCGTGCTCCGGGGTCGTCGACCATCGGCGGATTCTAGTGCCAGGGCATCGACATATCGACCCGGCCTCGCGGGCCCTCGTTCTCACGGTCGCGGAGCGCCCGCGCGTCAACCGAGGCGTCGCGGTGGCGGCGATCACCCCATTCGACGCCGCGTCTCGGCTCGCCGCGCAGATCTGCTAGCATGGGCGGATGGGCTGGACCGAGAGGCTGCGGACGCTCGTCGTGGGCTGCCTCATCGCCGCCGCGCCCGCGGGCTGCGGCCCCAATTGCGAGGACGGCGGGGTCCTCGAGTCCGCCTACCTCGACGGCCGGGCGCAGGCGCTCGACCTCAACGACGCCGAATTCGCGCGCGGGCGCGCCGACGGCCTGCGCCTCAGCTACGACGACGGCTTCGCGGAGGGCGAGAGCCTGGGCTACGGCGAGGGCTACGACGCGGGATTCCTGGGTCCCTACGGCTACTCGGGCGGCTACGCGGACGGCTACGCGGCGGGGCACTACAGCGGCTCGGTCGACCCCTCGGCCTGCCAGGCAGGCGCCAGCGACGGCTTCGCGGACGGCGAGTCCGACGGCTGGAAGCGCGGCTACGACGACGCCTACGGCGACGGCTACGACCTCGGCTACGACGACGGCTGGTACGACGGCAGCGGGAGCTGCGGCTTCCGATCGGGGCGTACCGGCGAGGCCGCGGGCGGCGGCGAAGAGGTCGATCCCGAGGACCTCGAGTTCTGCGAGCGCGCCGGCTTCAACAACCACGTCAACGAGAGCGCCTACGCCGAGGGCCTCGCGGCGGGCAAGGAGGAGAACCCCGACTACGTCGCCGGCTACGACGACGGCTACCTCGCGGCGTTTGACCGCGGCGTCCTCGACGGTGAATACGAAGGCTACGCGATCGGCCACGCCGAGGGCTTCGACGCGGGCTACGTCGACGGCTACGACGCCACCTACTCCGCGTGCTACGACGAGGCCTACGCCGACGGCTACAACGCGGGCTACGACGCGGGCGCCGACGAGGGCTACGAGACCGGCTATTACGACGGCTACGACGTGGGCTACTACGACGGCTCGGCCGAGTGCGACAATTGATCAGGCGCCTCATCGGCGGTGTGGTCGCATATCACGGCAAGAAGACGCGGCTCGCCTCTACCCATTGTCTCGCCGGATCTCCGCCCGGATCGCGGCCTCCCAGAGGTCGAGCGCCTCGTGGAAGTCGGCGAGGGGCAGGCGGCAGACTCGACCCGATTCGTCGACCTCGGCGTAGCGGGACTCGATCCGGACGATCCCATCGTCGACGGTGACGGTGCATGAGTTCCCGTCGAACGCGCCAGCGGAGCGCGCGTCCGCTAGCCACTCGCGGACCCGGCGGCACATCGAGAGCGACGCCTGAACGTCCGAGCTGAGGAAGCCCCCCAGCGCCTCGTGGGGATACTCGGCGCGCGCCTGGAGGCAGCCCAGCTCATCCACGAAGATCGCCATCTCCACGACGTCCATGATCGACCTCAAGGAGAATACGCGTCAGCGAGGCGATCGGCGGAGGTCGTCGGCGAGCCGCGAGAGCGCGGGCGCGAGCGCGTCGCTGGCCGTGAGCTGGAGGTGGTCGAGGATGAGGCCGCTCGCGCGGGCCGCCGACTCGAGGGCGCCGAGCGCCGCCAGGGGGTCGCTCGTGTCGATCGTCAAACCCTGATAGGCGCTCATTGTCCGGGTCTCGATCGTCGCGTCGACCCCCGGGAGGAAGGCCCGGAGCGCGGCGACGAGGTGGCCGCTCGCCGACGCGAGGTCGCCCTCCGTCGCCTCGCTCCGCAGGCGCGCGCGGATCCGCAGGCGCGGCCCCTGGATCAGGAGCGCCGCCCCGCCGCGGCGCGACGCGAGCCAGCCGAGGCGCGGGCTCAGGCGATCGAAGCGGGCGAGGACGTGGACCCCGGCGACGACCGGCGGATCCCGGAGATCGGGCGCGAGGTCGCGGGCGAAGCCCTGGGCGCGGGCGGGGTCGTCGAAGCGGACCCAGAGCCACTCCGGGCGGCGCGCGGCCTCGCCGATCCGGGCGAGCGCGCGGGCGCCGAGGCCGGCGCCGCCGGGCCAGTCGATGAGCTCGGCCGCGACCTCGGCGTCGTGGCGGGCGGCGACCTCGCGGAGGGCGGCGACCCGGGTCGCCAGTGAGTGCGGCGCGCCCTCGGGCCCGCCGATCGGAGCGGTCCCAAAGGACAGGTCACTGTGTCGCCCAAAGGGCTCGACGCCGGCCTCCTCGAGGAGCGCGCGGCCGTCGACCCGCGCGTCGTTCGGGCGGAGGCCGGCGATCATCTGGAGGTCGCAGCTGCTCCGCAGCCAGCCGTGGATCGCCCGTCCGCCCCGCCGCCAGAGGAGCGCGCGGAGCGGGACGAAGTCGTCGGCGAGCGTCATGTCGGTGTGCATCATGACGACCGGGCCGAGCGCGGCGATCGTGTCGGGCGAGTAGCCGCCCTCCGGATCGATCCCTTCGGCGCCGAGGAGCGCGCGCCAGGCCGCGGGGAGCGGCTGGCCGGAGGCGAAGCTCGGCGTCAGCTCGGCCATGAACGCGGCCGCCCGCGCGCCCTCGGCGAAGCGGCCGACGAGGACGCAGTCGCCGCTGTTGTTGCCGCCGAAGCCCCGCCAGATCCGGATCCCGTCGGCGAGCGGCGGCGCGGCGGCGCCGGGGCGCGCGCAGCCGGGGCGACCGGCCGGGCTCGCCAGGCGCTCCTGGGCCGCGCGGTAGATCGCCAGCGCCTCGTCGACGCTGGTGAAGGGGATCGCCTCGGCGTGGAACGAGCAGGCGCGGATCCTCCGGTCGGAGGTGATCGTCAGGAACTCGGAGCCCGCGCCGCAGGCCCCACCACCGCCGCCCCAGAGGCGCGGGAGCGGATCGAGGCGATCGCCGAAGCAGGTCGAGATCCGGACCGGGAGCGGGCTCGCCTTGATCGCCGCGGTGAGCCGGGCCTCGCCCTCGGCGTCGAGGTGGAGCGCCCGCTCGCCGCCGACGTAGCGGAGGAGCGCGACGTCGTTCACCCCGTGATCGGCGAGCTCGCGGAGGAGCGCGGGGAGGCGGTCGAGCGCGGCCGGCGTGCAGAGGAGGTTGGCGCCGACGGTGAGCCCCGCGTGGACCGCCGCGTCGATCCGCTCCGGCCACGACGCGCCCTCGTAGAGCGAGATCCGGAGCTCGCCGAGGAGCGGCGCCAGGCGAGCGGCCCGCGCGGGCGTGAGGAGCTCGCCGTTGGTGGTCACGTGGAGCGCGAGCGCGGTGTCCTCTCGGAGGCGCTCCAGGAGGCGATCGAAGCCGCGGAAGGCGAGCGGCTCGCCGCCGCCGAAGGCGACCTCGAGGACGCCAGCGTCGGCGAACCCGAGCAGCGCCGCGTGGGCGCTGGCCTCGTCCCAGCCGCTCGCGGCCCGGCGATCGCGCGAGCAGAAGGCGCAGGCGAGGTTGCACGTGTTGGTGATCCCGAAGAGGAGGGTCCGCGGCGCCGCGCGTCGGAGCGAGCGGGTCGCCGGGCCGTCGATCCGGACGTTGAGGCCGCGCCGCGGGTCAAACCAGAGGAGCGCCCCGTCGAGCGCATGCGCGCGCATGCCGGGCGGAGGGGCGGGGAGCGCTGCGAGGTCCATGGGCCGAGGATAGCCCGGGTCGACGCGCCTACTCGTCGTCGAGGATCCGGGTCATGCTGACCTCGAGGTTGCTCTGGATCATCCGGATGATGCTCTCGAGCTCGTCCGGATCGACCCGCAGGGCGGCGATGAGGCGCCCGCGGGTCCCCTCGAGGAGCTCGGCGCGGGCGCTCACCAGCCAGCGCTTGGCGGTCGCCCGGTGGACGCTGAAGAGCTGGGCGATCTTGGTCGCGCTGATCCCCTCGACGACCGTGAGGCGGAGGAGGTTGCGCTCACGCGGGCCGAGGGCGGCGAGCGCCTCCTGGAAGGCGCGCTTGAACTCGCTCCGGTACTGCTCCTTGAGGAAGGTGAGCTCGGCGTCGCCGCCGTCGGCGAGGGCCATCAGGCGATCGTCGTCGGTGGCGAGCGCCTGCGCCTTGTCGCCGCGCTTGCGCTCGGCGTCGATCCGCAGGCGGGTCGCCGCGACCTTCACCCAGGCGCGGAGCGGGCCGCGGCCGGTGTAGTCGGCGATCCGCGGCGGGCGCTCGCCGTCGGCGACGAAGAGGCGCTGGAGGAGGCGCTGCTTGAGGTCCTCCGGGTCGACCCCCCGCGAGGTGACGCCGCCGAAGACCTCCCGCAGGGTGCCGCGGACCGCCGACTCAAAGGCGAGGATCGCCGGGCCCTCGCCGTGGAGGCAGGCGAGGGCGAGGGCGAGGTCGACGAGGTGGAGCTCGTCGACGACCTCGTCGAGCGGGCGCGTGCGGTCGACGCGGGCGCCGACGAAGGCCGCGAATTCGTGGTCGTCGAGGCGGAGGCCCGGCCAGCGCGCGCGGGCCTCGGCGAGGCCGGCCGCGAGGGCGTCGCCTGTCCGGGCGAGCGTCTCGGGGGCGAGCGCGTCGGGATCGTCGACGAGGTGGCGCGCGAGCGTCTCGGGCGAGGCGGCGGGCATCGGCCGAGTATACGACGAGGCCGCTGCGCTCTGCGCTCGATCGCGCCTGCACCCGGGCCTCCGCGTCGGTGACCAGGCGTGAGGATCGACGGTGTTGGCACCACTGCCCCTGGAAGAGCCGCTGCATGGTGCGCTGGGGTCGATCTAGTATCCTCGTTGGGATGTCCTCCCTCGCCCGATACCCTGCGGATGGACGCGTCGGGCCGATCGCGCGGGTGGGCGTGACCCTGGGGGTCGCGGCGGCGCTGGTGGCCTGTCGCGGGCGCACGCCGGCGCCGCCCGCCGAGCTCGGCTCCAGCGACGCCCGGCGGATCGCCGACGCGCTCTTCGACGAGCCCCCGAGCAAGGGCCGCTATCACTACGCCGGGATCGACGACAACGGCCCCGCGTTCCTGGTCCACTACACGTACGAGCGGTCCTGCCCACCAGCGTCGAGCGATCCGCCGGCGTCCGCGTCTGCCCCTGCGCCCGCTCCCGAGACCGACACAGAGACCGACACAGAGCCCGACACAGGGGTCCGATTCTTCACGACTGTCATCGAGCTCTGTCCTACCGCATCGCCGGGCGGCACGACGATCGAGGTCACCAAGGCCGACGGTCACGCGCGTCCCCTCGGCAGCGAGTGACGGGCGAGGCGGACGCCGAAGATCTCGCGCCGCCGACGACTCGATCTTCCTTACGGGGCGCCGGCCGGTCGCCGTTCCGACGCTCGACCGGCCGCCGGGACCGGCGCGCGAGCAGGGGCCGGGCGGCCGACCGCCGACGCCGCGGGGGCCGAGGTGCGCCTCGGGGCGCGGTCGTGGAAATGCACATTTTGGGGGAGTGGTGACGTCCTCGTCGAGTCGGTCGATAATGCGTCGATCGCGGGGCGGCGCCGCCCCTCTCGCTCGCGGCCGTTCGCCGTTTGAACGCGATTCTCGAGGGGCTAGCCCTTGAAAACGCGGGGTCGCTGACGTAGATAATGACGGTCGCGCGTTGGTGTTCGCGACACCTGAAAAAGAGAAGGATAGGACCATGAAGACCAAGACCAAAGTCAAGGCTGGCTCGATCGGCGGCGTCAAGAACAACGGCATGGATCCCCAGCTCAAGGGGGGCTGATCGCGCCGGCGTGACCGCGCCGCGCGATGAATGGGGGCAGGTGCAGAGGCCCGCGCGGGTCGCTGCATTGACGCCTCGTGACGGCCGCCGGGCGCGCGAGCGATCCGGTGGCCGGTGATTGGCGTGAGTCGATCGATCCCGAGAATTGATCAATTCAAGGGATGGCGCGACTCGTCGTTACACCGGCCGAACGCGGGCGCGAGCGCCCGCGCGGCGCCGCGCGGCTCAGACGATCTCGATGTCGCGGTAGGTGACCGCGCCGAGGCGAGCGGCGAGCGGCTCCTCGTCGACGAGGAGGATGTTCCCGTCGGCGCCGGTGATCCGGAGGTAGAGCGAGGCGGTCGCGGCGTCGCGGGCGATCGAGAGGTTCGTGCGGAGGCGGGTGAGCTCGCTGGTCTCGGCCGGGGTGAGCAGGTTCTCGACCGCCCGCGGCTCGAGCTCGGCGATCCGTGCGCTGAGCTCCTCGACCCGGCCGACGGCGGCCGGGATCTCGATCCGGCGGAGCGCGGCGTAGCGCTCGAGGCCCTCGACCAGGCGGAGGCGCTCGGGCTCCGTGAGGCGGCCGGCGCGGCCGCGCGCGTCGAGGGTGAGGAGCTCGCGGCGGAGTTCGGTCACCTCCGCGCTCTCCGGGGCGGTCGTCGTCCGGCGGAGATCGGCGACCGCCGGGGCGAGGCGCTCGGCCTCGTCGATCGTCGGCGTGACCGCGATCCGCAGGAGGAAGTAGCCGTCCTTCGCGCTCGTGGTCGCGTCGATCGGCTGGTCGCGGCCGTCGACCCGGCGGTGGAGGGCGAGCGTCGCCCCGACGATCGGCGCGCGGGCGGCGTCCCAGAGGTAACCGCAGAAGATCCAGGCCTCGGCCTCGGCCTCCGGGAGCGGCCGCGAGGTGCGGGTCACCTCCATCTTGAGGTCGGCGGCGAAGCGCTCCGAGGTCGCCGCCCGGGCCTCGGCCCGGAGCACGCTCGGGTGGTCGGCGGGGTGGGTCTGGCGGAGGCGCTCGGCCTCGCGGGCGTAGACCCGCGCCTTCGCCTGGCGGAGCTCGGCGAGGAGCCCGAGGGAGGCGGCCCGCTCGGCGTCGGCGGCGGTGAAGGTCGCCTCGAGCGCCTCGCTCACCTTGTCGGCGTAGATCGTGGTCGTTCGGCTAGCCATGGCGTTCCTGTCCTTTGGGTCACTGGAGGAGGGAGAGCACCGGATCGAGCGGCTTGCAGGTGCCGGGGCTCAGGGCCTCGACCGCCTCGATGTTGCCGACGTCGATCTTCTGGGGCCCGCGGATCAGCAGGCAGTGGGTGCTCTGGTTGAGGGTCGTGGTGTTGGCGAGGCCGTAGGTGATGCCGGAGAGGAAGGCGCTGGGGAGCGGCTCCTTGAGGCGGTTCTGGCAGAAGCGCACCGACATGCCGACGGCCATCGCGTGGACCCAGACGACGTCGCCGTAGAGGCAGCAGCTCGACTGGTTGCCCTCGACGCTCACGTCGTCGAGCGAGAAGATGCCGATCGCCGCGAGCGCGAGCTCCTGGGCGGCGTCGCGGAGGTCGAGGAGGACCTGGTTGTCGGCGAAGAGGACGTCGCCGGTCGGGATCACCAGGAGGAGCGGCGAGGGCTTGGCCATCGCCAGCGAGACCGTCGGCAGGTTGGCGGCGGCGGCGGCTGGCGTCGCCGCGTTGACGTTGACCGGCGTCGCCTCGGAGACCGGCGGGGCCGCGTCGCTGAGGAGCACCAGCGGCGCCTGCGGGGCGGCGGCGACCCGCGAGACCACCTGCCCCTTGCGGAGGTCGGTGAACGACGCGCGCGCGCTCAGGAGCTCGGGCGAGAGGCCGAGCGCGAGGATCTGGACCGCCGCGAAGAGGATCCCGTTGCCGGGGGCGACGCCCAGGGTCGTCAGGTTGTTGTCGGTGACCAGCGCCGGGCCGAGGCTGTTGATGGTGAGCGCGCGGCCGACCGGGTGGGCGACCGTGTTCTCGCAGACTCGGATCGCCGGGAGGCCGCGGCGCTCGGGGTTGAGGGAGATCCAGGTCGCCGGCGCGCTCCCCGGGGTGACGTCGATGTCGATCACCGGCGAGGTCGCAAGGGCGACGAAGATCCCGCCCCGCGCCCCCGGCTGGACGGCGCCGGCGTCGGCCGTGCGCGGGCCGTTGTTGATGATCTGGTTGCGGGCGATCTCGGCGCCCTCGACGTGGAGGACGTAGATCCCGCAGATCGCCTCGATGTGGCGGACGCCGTTGTCGAGGATCCGGTTGTCACGGATCCGCAGGTCCTCGGCGTCGGCGAGGATGATCCCGCCGTAGCCCATCTTCGCCATCATCTCCTTGCGGGTGTTGGCGAGCGGCCGCTGGAGGCAGCGCTGGATCGTGTTGCCGCGGATCTCGAGGCCGTTGACGCTGATCAGGCCCTGCTGGATCGTCGGCAGGAAGCCGATCACCGAGATCCCGGAGAAGCCCATGCCGGTGATCTTGTTATCGAGGATCCGGATCCGCGCGAGCGGCGGGCCGGCGATCGTGTAGGTGTCCTGATCGACGCTCGCCGGCGGCACCCAGAGCTCGCCGGGCGGGCAGGGGTTGTCGTCGCTGGGGAGCGGCTCGACCGGCAGGCGGGTGAGGACGATGACGCCCTGGATCGTGATCTGCTCGAGGTGGCCGAGGAGGATCCCGTGGCCGCGGCCGCCGCTGATCGTGTTGCCGACGACCTCGACGTCCTGGCAGCCGCCGCGGAGCCAGAGGCCGCCGAGCGCCGTCGCCTGCAGGGTCGGCCGCAGGATCGCCGCGGGCGCGGTCGAGCGCTCGCTCTCCTGGCTCAGCTTGGTGGCGACGAGGATCGCGTTGTCGCGGATCTGGGCGCCGAGCGCCTCGACCACGACCGCGGGGTCGGTGGTCGCGGCGTCGCGGACGTTGATCCGGTTGCCCTGGATCTCGAGCTCGCTCCCCTCGACGTCGATCGCCGGCGCCCCGTTGCCGCCGATGAGGTTGCCGAGGATCCGCACCCGCGCCGACTTGCGGGCGACGATCCCCCGCTGGTTGTCGGCGGCCCGGAGGTTGAGGTCGCGGATCGTCACCGAGAGCCCCTCGCGGATCGTGAAGATCGGCGCCCGCGGGTCGCCGGCGAGCCGCGTGTGCTCGCCGCAGCCGCGGATCACCAGGTGGCTGAAGCCGTCGATCGACACGCTCTCCTGGTAGATCCCCGGGAGCACGCAGATCTCGCCGCCTTCGCGCGGGAGGTGGGCGAGCGCCGCTTTGATCGTCGTGAAGTCGCCGTGGCTGTGGACGCCGTCGCCGACCCGGATCCTGCAGCAGGTCTGCTGGCGGGTGAGCGGCTGGAAGACCTGGCGGCAGTCGTCGATCACCGGGCGCTCGCCCTCCCAGCGGACGCGGGCGAGCGGCACGCGGACGCGGACGATCTCCGAGGGCGGCGCGTGGTCGAGGAGCACCGGCGGGTTGGCGAGGCCGCCGGCGCGGACCGAGAAGGTCCAGCGGTCGCCGACGACGTAGCTCTTGCCGGCGTCGAACTCGAGGCGGATCCCGTCGCGGAGGGTGTTCGGGGTCGAGAGGCCGGCGGGGAACTCGTCGACGCCGCGGAGCTCGTGCCAGATCCGGCAGGCCCGCGGCGCGCCGGCGACCGGCGGCGCCCCGTAGTAGTCCTGCGAGAAGACCAGGCGGCCGTCGCTGGTGATCGTCGCCTTGGCGCCGTAGACGACCTCCCAGGTCTCGGCGAGCGCGGCGTCGCGGTCGCTGACCGAAGGGCCAGGTCGGAGTGGGCGGGGCTCGATGATCTCGACGTAGACCTCGGTGAGGCCGGCCCGGAGGATCGCCTCGCGGCCGCCGCGGAGCTCGAAGTCGCCGGCCGCGTCGATCACCCCGCGGCCGACCAGGCCGCCGCCGAGCGGGCTCCACTTGAAGAACGCGGCGCCGGTCGGCGAGGCCGCGGGATCGACCTCGGCGATCTCGATCAGGTAGAGGTTGTGCTCGAGGCCAGAGTAGCCGCCGTGCTCGACCACCGGGCAGTCGCCGGTGGTGGTCGTCGTCGGATCGAGGGTCGCGTGGAGGCGCCCGCGATCGGCCGCGCGGAGGTCGTCCTGGACCCGCCTGGCGACCTCGTCGCAGGTCTCGCCGGGGGCCGCGAGCGCGCTCCGGAGGCGGAATAGGGTGGCGACGCGCTCGGTCGTGTCGGGGCCGCCGAGGGCGGGCTCGATCAGCTCCTTCGGCGAGCAGAAGCCGCTGACCGCGTCGCGCCAGACCTCGAGGAGGATCACCAGCTCGTCGCCGGCGAGGCTGCTCCCGGTCGGCGGCGGGATCGGCGTGGCCGTCCGCTTGATCGTCGCCGCGAGGTCGGGCGGATCGCCGTGGGCGTGGACCAGGCGGCCGTCGGCCCAGGCGCGCCCCGGCAGGAGCGTGACCTCGAGATCGGCGCCGCTCGGGGTCACGTCGCTGACCTTGAAGGCGTCCCGATCGCTCGCGGGGACCGCGAGGATCAGCGCGCCGAAGGCGTCACGGGCGGCCGTGTCCTGCCAGCGGAGGCCGAGGAGGGTCTGGTCGTTGGTGTCCGCGTCGAGGAGGACGCGTCCTTGCTGGTGGAGGATCCCGGCGTAGTTGGTCCGGGGGTCGAAGCTCCAGCGGGAGAAGTCGCCGTACATCATCACACCTCAAGTGACTGGGATCAGGAGGGGCCGCACGCCGACCGGCATGTTCTCGCGGAGCCGAAGCTCGAGGTTTTGCCAGGCGTGCGCAGGGAGGAGGAAGCCGAAGGCGCCCATCGCGTCGTCGTCGGGGCCGCGGGTGCGGATCCGGCGATCGCAGCGATCGGCGAGCTGGCCGTAGGCGGGGTCGGCGAAGCGCTCGCTGGTGAAGGCGAGGGTCGCCTCGTCGCCGCGGACGCAGCCGAGGTTGGGAGGGAGGACGTCGCCGTCGCCGGCGACGTAGCTCTGGCGGAGGCAGCCGCGCTGGTGATCGTGGACCTCGAGGCGGCCGCAGAAGATCGCCCCGCGGCCGAAGAGCGACTCGAGGCGGGCGCGGCCGAAGATCGTCGCGCGATCGATCGAGGTCGGCGCGGCGTAGCCGGGGTCGCCGGCGGAGTCCGGGGTCGCGCCGACGATCGCCAGGGGAGCGCTCCCGGGGTCGGCGTCGGCCCCCGCGCCGGCGTCGACGAGCGACTCCACGAGGTCGAGGCGGTAGCCGAGGTCGAGGGCGATCGGCCCGGCGATCGCGCGTCGGAGGAGGATCCGCGGGCTCTCGGCGAAGGCCCGCTCGTCATTGCCGTCGGCGAAGCCGTAGGGCTCGCGGAGGGCGAGCGCCGGGGTGATCGGCGCCCGGCTCCCGTCGAGCGTCCGGTAGCCGCCGGGGTCGAGGGTGCTCTCGATGACCTCGAGGGCGCCGAGGGCAGCCCGCTCGATCAGCGTGGCGCCGGCCGGGAAGGTCGCGCCCTGGGTCACCATGATCCCCTCGAGGCGGAGGAGGGTCGCCGCGACCTGATCGTTGATCGCCGCCTGGGTGTCCGGGTCGGCGTCGAAGACCGTCACCGGCCGCGCCCGCAGCGGCTGCGCGAGGCGGAGGATCGGCCGCTGGCCGTCGGCGCCGCGGATCACCAGCGGGTGCGCGAGCGTGAGGTTGGGGCCGCCGTCCTCGTCGATCGTGCCGACCACGGTCGAGAGGTCGAGCTCGTGGATCTCGGAGTCGGCGATCTCGATCAGCCAGGGGCCGTCGGCGTCGCCGAGGTTGGCGAGCGCGTCATGGATGTCCCAGAGGCCAGGTCCACTGCCGACCCGCCGGGTCTCCACGAAGTCGTCGCCGCTCCAGGGGTTGTCGCGGGTGATCGGCTCGGCGCCGACCGGCCCGACCGCGCCGTGGGTCGCCGAGCAGCGGAGCGCCTCCTCGAGCGCCTGGCGGGCGTCGTCCGAGTCGACGCCGATCGCCAGGCGGCCGATCGCCGGATCGACCGCGACCTCGCGGTCGGCGAGCGGCAGCGCCAGCCCATCCTCCCACGCGCAGAGGTTGGCGCCGCGGAAGGTGAAGCTCGTCGGATCGAGGGGGCTGAAGATCGCCGCCGGGAGGTGGAGCGTGAGCCCCTGCGGCGGCAGGACGACGCCCTCGGGGGCCGGCGCGCTCGCGTCGTAGGTCGTCAGGGCGACGTAGGCGGTCGGGTTGCCGGCGGGCGAGGCCGAGGTGAGGCGCGCCTTCGGGATCGGCCCCGGGGCCTGGTCGGCGCCGGTGACCCCGTCGAGGTCGCCGGCGAGCTCGCGGCGGCGGCCGAAGAGGCGGAGCGGGCGGCCGAGCGGATCGATGTCGAATCGGACGACGAAGCGGGCGCCCGGGCTCGCCGAGCCGAGGTCCGTGCTGCCGCGGTGCACCGGGATCGTCAGCGGCGTCCGGTAGGCCTCGAGGCGCCAGAGGAAGATCGCCAGGTTGGGGAGGTTGTAGCGGAGCGCCCCGGGATCGGCGCGCCCAAGGTCCGGCGTGTGGGCCGTGCGATCGAAGGGTGTGCCGAGGAGCGACAAGGTCGCGGGGTCGCGGATCGTCGCGGTCCCGCCGCGGGCGATGGCGAAGCGGTCGGCGCTCGGATCGATCCGGAGGTGGTTCAAGTGCTGCGCCCAGACCAGGCGCTCGCGGAGCTCGACCGCGTGGACGCCGTAGCCGCTGAGGTCGTAGACCATCCGCTCGATCGCCCCCAGGGTCCCCTTGCGGCGGCGGAGCGCGATCGTGTCGGCGACGTCGGCCCGCAGGGTCCAGGGGTCGCCGCTGAGGTGCGAGGTGCCGAGGAGATCGGCGAGGTAGGGGATCACCCAGGGTGCGCAGGTCTCGATGAAGAGATCGTCGTAGAGCGCCTCGATGTCCGCCCGCACCTCGCCCAGCGCGGCCTCGATCACCCCGAGGAAGGCGGCGAGGGGGGCCGCGTCGGCCTCCTCGGCGTCGCGGATCCGGAAGATCTCCGGGAGGCGATTGTAGAGGCTCGGATCACTCACAGGTCTCGCCCCCTCCCTCGCCGGCGCAGACCAGCGTCACCAGATCGCCGCCGGGGCCGGCGTCGAGGCGGAGGATGTGGGCCGTCGACGCCGGGAGGAGCGTCTCGGCGCGGGTCGCCCCCGCCGGCGCGCTCAGGGTGTCGAGCGCCCCTGAGCCGAGGCTCTGGAGCGCGCTCACCCGGCACCAGGCGACCCCCTCGACCTGCTGGACGACGCCCTCGATCCGGCTCGCCCGCTCGGCCTCGCCGAAGCCGCGGCGGGAGGCGGTGAAGAGGCCCTCGCCGGCGCTCACCTCGGCCTCGATGAGCCCGAGCGCGGCGGCGATCGCCGGCCGGACGAGGTCCTCGCGGTAGCCGCCGCGGAGGCCGTAGCGGAGGATCAAGTGGACATGTTCGAAGATTCCTGGCCGAACGACCACGCTCGCGCGATCGGGCCCGCGGCAGCGGGCGGCCCGGCGGAGGCTGGCGGCGACCGACGCGAGCTCGGCCTCGCGGCCGCTCTCCATCAGCACGGTGATCACCACCGCCGGCAGGTGATCGTCGAGCTCCCAGCGGGCCTCGGCCCGGAGGACGCCGGCGATCGAGCGGGCCTCGGCCTCGAAGTCGGCGACCGAGACCAGGCGGCCGAGCGCCTGCACCTTGCCGGGCGCGGCCGTCCGCGCGCTCTCGCCGTCCTCGGCCGCGGCCCCGCCCGTGACCTCGCCGAGGAGGTGGGCCTTCTTGATCCGGGTGGTGTCGATCGGCCTCGCCTGGATCGAGGTCCCGGGCTTCTGGGCGCCGTAGGCCCCGGCGCCGCTGCGGTAGAGGGCGCTGACGTTGTCGACCCCGGAGGGGAGGCGGGCGCCCGTCTTGCCGTCGCCGAAGAGGACGTAGGAGCGGCCCTCGTCGTCCTCGCGGACGGTGTAGACCTCGGCCGTCGGCGCCTGGCCGAAGAGCGCGCCGACCCGCTCCCACGCCCGCCCCTGGACGTAGACGCGGAGCTCGGGGACCTCCGGCGGCGTCGCGGCGGCGTCGCGGTGGTAGGTGAGCGGCGACTTCGGGATCGCGAAGGTCTGGAAGGTCTGGCGGGCGTCGCCGCTGCCGAGGACGACCTCGGCCTCGCTCTTGCCCTGGTCGACGTCGATCAGGTTGCCGTAGACGACGAGCGGGTCGAGGGGCGCGGGCTCGCTCGCGAAGTCGGCGTAGGCGACCGTGGCGTCGAGGGTGAGGCGGTGGAGCGCGCGGGCGATCCCGTCGTCGCCGACGACGGTGCGGGCGGCGTCCGTGACGATCGCCGCGGCGCTCACCCGGGCGATCGTCGGCGCGTCGGCGTCGGCCGGGGTGAAGGCGATCCGGCGGCCGATCAGCGCCCGCGCGTCGGCGGCGCTCCCGTAGAAGTCGAGCTGGTTGCCGGCGCCGCTGCGATCGCGCGGCCGGGCGATCGCCGACATCACCGCGCCCTCGACCTCGTGGATCGCGAAGGAGCGGACGTCGGCGAGGTCGAGGGAGAACTCGACGACGCCGATGTCGGTGAGGAGGTCGGACGCGCTCGCCTCGGCGAGGATCATCTCGCCCATGATCTGGAGGTCGCCGCTCATCACCATCGTCGTTTCGCCGGATCCCCCGCCGAGGAGCTCGAGGACGCCGCCGCTGGTCGCCGACTCGCCGATCGCCTCGATCGGCGCGAGCGCCCCGGGGAGGGTCGCGGCGTCGCCGAGCGCGGTCCCGGTGAGCGGCCGATCGAGGGTGACGAGGGTGGTCGAGGCGGTGAGCGCCCCCCAGCGCATCCCGGCCGCCTCCACCGCCTTGACCGCGGCGACCCGGGCCGCGCGGATCCGCGAGTGCGACCACTCGCAGACCAGGGTGGTGCCGACCGCGAGGTCGTCGACCGCGGCCGCGAGCGGGACCTCGCGGGCGCCGAGGCTCGGCTCGATGTAGGTCGCCGAGGTGCTCCCGCTGAGCGAGCGGAGGTAGCCGATCGCCGAGGTGATCACGAAGCCGGGGTTCGCGGTGTCGGGCTTGGTCTCGTAGAGCGGCGCCGACCCGCCGAAGTGACGGAGGCTCCGCTTGACCTTGAAGGCCCGCAGCGCGCTCGCGGTGCCGCTCAGCTCGATCGGCGCCTGGAGGGTGACGACGAGGCCGCCGTGGAGCTCGCGGGCCTCCTCGACGAGGACCGTCTGGGCCTCGCTCAGCGACCACGCGTCGCCGCTCTTCGGCCGCGCGAGGAGGAGGCGATCGCCCTTCTTGAGCGCCGGCAGGGTCGCGCCTGCGTTGGCCGCCGAGAGCCGCAGCTCGACGCTCCCCCGCTGGAGGAGCGCCGGCTCCTGCGGCGCGCAGAGGGTGAGGCGCGAGAGCCCGGGGAAGAGGACCGTGTCGGCGAGCGCCTCGAGGTTGACCGGCTCGTCCTGGTCCTCGATCTCGACCTTGAAGCCGTGGCCGGCCGGCGCGGTGATCGGCGCGTCGCCGTCGACCTCGAGCGCCAGGGTCGCGACCCCGCCGAGGCTCGGGCGGAGGCGGTAGCCGGTGAGGCGGACCAGGGCGGCGACGCTCTCGCGCCAGGTCGCCGTGCGGAGGAGCGCCTCGTTCGAGTAGAGCTCCTGATAGAAGGTCAGGATGTCGCCGACGATCGCCGCCCCCTCGAGGAGGGCGATCCCGGGGTCGTCGCTGCCGCGGTAGGTCCAACGCTCGAGGCCGGCCGCGCGGTCGAGGTCGTAGATCAGCGCCTCGCGGATCGCCTGGTAGTCGCCGATCCGCCGGCTCACCCGCGGCAGCGCCGGCCGGTTGAAGATCGCGGCCGGGAAGCGCAGCGCCGGCGCGCAGGGGTCGTCTGCCTTGCCCTGGGTCATCCTCGACCTCCCTGGACGTCGACGTCGATGTAGCCGCGCTCGCGGTGGTCGGGATCACCGTCGACCAGGATGATCTCGTCGGCCGCGACGACGACCTCGCCGTCGCGATCGGTCGCCCCCGGGGTCGCCGCGTCGTGGCGGGCGATCGTCAGCGAGGCGACGTGGTCGACCCCGGCGACCGCGTGGATCCGGCCGAGGAGCTCGCTCGTCCGCAGCGCCTGGCCGAAGGTCCAATTGTCGGGGTGGAAGAAGCCGAGGCGGCCGTCGCCGGTGAGGCCGGAGCTGAGCTCCTCCTCGAGCGCGGCCCGGAGGTCGGCGGCCCAGACCTCGGCGCGGGCGCAGATCGTCACGGCGATCTTCAAGGGGACCATCCGCGGGCCGAGCACCCGCAATTCCTCGCCGAGGAGGCGGCGGGGCGCGAGCGCCTCCTCGACCGCCGCCCGCAGCGTCGCCGTCAGCGGGCCGCCGCCGACCGGGTCGACCGCGAGGTGGACGCAGCGGAAGGAGCCGGCCCAGGTGTAGCGGGCGGCCGCGCGGGCGACCCCGTCGACGGCCATCGCGGCGTCGGCGTAGTCGGCGAGGGTGACCGCCCGGAGCTGGCGGGCGCGGAAGGCCTCGGGGATCTCGCGGAGCGCCTCGGCGGGGTCCTTCTTGTCTGTCCCATCAGTCAGGTCGAAGGGGTTGCGGATCGCGCTCAGCGAGGGGTTGGCGGCGCCGTCGAAGCCGGAGATCCGATCGGCGCCGACGTTGCCGTCGGGCCCCAGGCCGACCTGGAAGCGGACCTCGACGACCGCGTCGTCGGCGAGCGCGCGGCCGTTGACCCCGTCGCCGAAGAGGAGCGCCGAGCGCCCGCGCTCGTCGGTCTCGACCATGTACTCGGGGTCCTGCGCGCGGGCGTGGACCAGGGTGATCGACTCGCTCCAGGCCTCGTCGGCGCCGCCCGAGGTGACCAGCGCCGAGGCGGTCGAGATCGGCGGGACGTCGGACTCGATCATCCCCGTCGGGAGATCGAGCTGGCGGTAGAGCAGGAGCTCGTCCTCGGCGAGGGCGCAGCGCGCCCGGCCGTCGGCGGCGCGGGTGTAGGTGCGGGCGCCGCTCGGCAGCGGGCTCGTGCCGGGCGGGTGGTAGTGGGCGACGATGACCTCGCCCTGGCGGAGCTCGACGAGGTTGCCCCAAAAGCCAGCCAGGCCGTCGCGCGTGACCCCGTCGTCGCCGCGGGCGCGGAAGCAGTAGGCGCGGGTGAGCGCGTCCTCGCGGCGCCAGCGGACCCGGACGTAGCTCTCGCCGGAGAGCGGATCGACGCTGGCCTGCGCGCCCGCGTCGCCCTCGAGGAGGCGGAGGCGCTGGCGGTGGCGGGGGTCGGCGGAGCCGCGGTTGCCGGTGCGCGGGTCGGCGAGCGCGGCGATCACCAGCTCGCGGACGTGGCCGTCGCGGATCAGCCCCTCGACGTTGGCGGCCGCGCCCGCGTCGGCGACCGCGAGGTCGGCCGTGCAGGCGCCCGCGGCGAGGCCCGGCCGCGCGCCGCTCCAGGTGTAGAGGCCGGCCTCGTTGAGATCGCGGTGGAGGCGGGCCGGCCTCGCGCTGACGAACTCGGTCGCGGCGTCGGCCCGCGCGGCGCCGGCCCAGCAGACGAAGCCCGCGGGGAGATCGACCGCCGCGCTCACGCTGGTGTCGACGCTGAGCGCGAGGAGGCCGGTCGCCTGGTGGCCCTGCTGGAGGTGGTAGTCGACCAGGCGGCCGTGGCGGGCGAGCGAGACCCGGCGGCGGCAGGTCGCCAGGTAGGCCTCGTTCATCACCCTGTCCTGAAGGTCAGCCAGCTCGTCGCCGGCGACCGCGAGGAGCTCGGCGAGGGTGAGGGTGAGGTCGGCCTCGGAGGTCGGCTCCCAGCCGGGGACCCGGGCCTGGAGGGCGGCGATCAGCGCATGCCGCAGCGACGCGTAGTCGCGGGCGAGGTAGTCGATCTGCGGGGGCCCGGCGGGCCGCGGCGGCCGCGTCGGGGTCGGCGCGCAGGCCCCGCTGAAGCAGGCCGGGCGGAACTTGAAGGGGATCTCGGCGAAGACCGGATCGACGTCGGCGAAGACGACCTCGAGGGTGTAGGTCGAGTAGTCGCCGATCGGCGCGACGACGACCTCGAGGGTGTCGTCCTCGGCGCCGAGGGCGATCGACGTCGCCTTCACCGGCCCGCCGTCGGCGCTGCCGCGCCGCCGCTGACCGCCGCGGATCGGCAGGAGCACGTCGGCGGGCGCCGGGTCGCTGGCGATCGCCGCGAGGTTGTTGCTGTTGTGGAAGTGGAGGGTGAGGAGCGCCTCGGTCGGGTCGCTCGCCGGCTGGAGGGCGACGTGGATCATCCGCAGGCCGTTGAGCGACCCGAGGTTGCGCGCCCGCTCGGCGAGCGCCTCGCTGTCGACAAGCGTCGTCATCTACGCGCCCCCCCTCTGGAAGCGGAGCGTCCGCGAGTCGGCGGCGCCGGCGAGGCGGTAGCGGAGCTCGACCGCGAGGGTGCTCTCGCTCACCGTCACCTCGAGCTCCTCGACCTCGACCCGGCCGCCGAGCCAGCGCCGCAGCGCCTGGGTGATCGTCGCCTTGGTCAGGCTCTGGGTCGCCTGGTCGAGGTTCTCGAAGGTGAGGCGGCGGACGTTGGTGCCGAACTCGGGGACGAAGGCCCGCTCGCCCAGGCTCGTGAGGATGAGCTGGAGGAGCTCGTCGCGGACGTGCTCCTCGCGGCTCTGGACCGCCACCGGGCGGCCGTCGTCGCCGATCCGGAAGGGGAACGCGAGGTGGCGGGGATAGGCGCGCTGGCTGCTCACAGGGCACCTGCCTGGCTCGGGGGGCCGACGATGATGGCGACGCCCTGAGGCGCGCCCTCGGGGCTCAGGCAGCGGCCGATGCTCTGGTGGGTGAGCGCTCGCTTGCCGCCGAGGGTGGTGCTCGCCGCCCCGCCCGACCACTCGATGCGGACGCAGGGCGAGGGCTTGGGGCCGGGGAGCGTGAAGATGCAGCCGGCGACCATGTGGGTGTCGCCCTCGACCATCACGAGGTCGCGGGCGCGGGCGTTGACCTGGCTGGGGATCGCCTGGGCGGCGCCGCCGTGGGGGCAGAGGACGACCGTGCTCTGGAGGAGGAGCGGATTCGCCATCACGTCACCTCCAGGTTGCCGTTGTTGACCGACACGCGAGAATTCGAGACCTCGATCTTCTTGGCGCCGACCTCGATGGTGATCGTGCTGCTGCCGATGACGATCTTCGGGCCGTCGCCGTGCTCGAGGCGGATCTCGCCGGCCTCGTCGTCGAGCACCAGGCGGTGGCCGGCGGAGGTGACGAAGGCGCGCTTTCGGGTCCCGCCCTGGCTCGGCATCTCGCCGTCGGCCCACCAGGCGCCGCTCCAGATCGGCCGCGCCGGGTCGCCGCCTTCGAACTCGATCCACACCCCGTCGCCGACCTCGGGGAGGGCGACGAGGCCGTGATCCGAGCCGGCGAAGGGGACCGAGGGGATCGCCCAGGGGGAGTCGCCCTCGCCGTAGATCTCGGGGACCTGGGCGCGGATGAAGCCGCGACCCTGGGGATCATCGATGTCGGTGACGACCCCGCGGAACTTGCCGTAGTGGCGCGAGCGCACCAGGCTCGCCAAATCGACCACCAACCTCTCGAGCTCGGACGACATCCTAGAAGACTCCCTGGGGGATCTGCTGCGCGGCCTGGCGCTCCTGGGCGTCCGCCGACGCCCGGCTGTTCGAGCGGAGCGTGAAGGCCTGGGTGTAGCGCGCGCGGCCGAGGTTGTGGGTGACCTTGGTGATCGTGTAGTCGCCGCTGATCCGGGCGGTCGCGCCGCGGAGGCGGACGACCTCGTAGGGCCGGAGGATCCCGGCGTAGCAGGTGCCGCTGGTCTCGCCGGTGATGCGGACCGCGTAGGAGCGGCGGGCGGCCTCGCCGTCGACCTGGCTCTGGAGATCGGTCGCGCCGGCCTGGCCGGGGAGGAGGCGCTCCTCGCCCTGATCGCCCTCGGCGACCGCCTCGTCCTCGCCGAGGAGCTCGAGCTCGCGGGCGCTCGAGCGCCGGCGGATCACCGTCTTGTCGCCGAGGCTGAGGGTCTCGGCGATCACCAGCGCCGGCCGCTCGGAATTCACCTCGACCTGGATCCGGTCGACGTTGCGGCGGCCGCCCATCGTCACGATCTCGGGGAGGTCGCCGGCGCGGGTCGGCGGCCGGCGGAAGACGCCGACCGAGCGGCCTGCCTGGTCGCCGGGGCGGACGTAGGCGTTCATCCCGTGGCGGCGGGCGAGCGCCCGCAGGGCCTCGATCGCGGTCCCCTGCTGGACGCCGGCGGCCGGGCGATCGCCCTCGGCCGGCTCGGTGTCGTCGATCTCGGTGTCGTCGATCTGCGAGCAATCGTCGAAGATCGCCCGGGCGATCGCTGAGTCGCGGCTCTCTTCGAAGACCGTCGGCGCCGCCCGGCGGTTGAGGTAGACGCTGTCGTCGCGGACCGTCAGCGCGAGCGACGAGCGGCCGGGCTCCGACGAGAGGTCGGAGTCGCGGATCACCACCGGGCCGTCGATGAGCGGCGCGAAGTTGTCGTTGCCGAGGCGGAGCTCGATCCGCACCCGGGTGAAGTCGTCGGCGTAGCGGTCGCCCTCGCGCCAATTGCCGCGGCTGTCCGCGCAGATCGCGATCTGGAGGCGGGCCTCCCAGGCGACGTCGATCTCCTGGTCGACGACGATCGACTCGATCGCCGCGAGCTCGTCGGAGCTGGCGGCCTCGCCGTCGAAGTAGACCCGGTAGTCGATGCGCATGGGGGGAGGTTCCTCAGCTCTAGCTCTTGGGGACGACGATCACCCGGCCGATCTCGCGGCAGAGCTCGGCGCCGTCGACCTCGGCGTTGGCGTCGGCGATCCGCCAGTGGGCGGTCGGGTCGCCGAGGTGGCGGTGGGCGAGGAGGTCGAGGCGGTCGCCGACCTGGACCGTCACCTCGTCGCCCTCGGTGAGCGGCGGCCGGCGGAGCTTGACCGCGGTGACCGTCCGGCCGTCGGCGAGCTTGACCTCCACCGTCGGCGTCTTGGCGTAGCGGGAGTTCTTGGCGAAGGCCATCGGCGCGCTCCTAGAAGGTGATCATCTCGGCGACGTTGGCCGCCGTGTTCGCCAGGTTGATCGTCGCCAGGGTCTCCTTGGCGGTCTGCGAGTAGGTGTAGGCGCCGTGGGCGACGTGGTCCTCGGAGCAGTGCTCGGGGGCGATCACCGTGAGGCCGAGGGCGACGTCGGCCTGGATCGGGTTGAGGAGGCGGTCGTAGAGGACCTCGGTGATCCGCATCTGGTGGATGTAGACCGGCAGCACCCGCGTCGGGCCCCAGATGAAGAGGAGCCGGGGGTAGCGCTCGCGGGGGATCGGCTGGCTCGCGTCGCTGCCGCGGCTGCCGGCGATCGCGTCGCCGATCGCGTCGATCGCCATCCCGAGGAGCGAGCCCTCGCCGCTCGGCCGGACCATCAGCTCGAGGGCGGCGAGCTCGGGTCCGACCCCGAAGGCGCGGGCGACCGCCGAGCCCTCGCCGAGGCGATCGGAGGCGTCGAACTTCGCGGTGAAGGTGATCTTCTCGATCGGGATCTCGCCGGCCTGATCGGTCTCGCGGGCGCCCGCGCCGCTCGGCCGCGCGGGGACCTCGATCGTCCGCTCGAGGCGGTCGGGGTTGTACTGGAAGAGGAGGACGTTGGGCAGCGGCCCGAGGAAGTCGCTCCCGTACTCGATCAGCGCGCCCTTGAGCAGCGGCATCAGCTCCCTCCCTCGCTCTGGCCTGGGGTCGAATTCGCGCGGGCCTCCGCGGCCCTGGCGATCACCGCGGCGAGGGTCGCCTCGGCGGCGGCCGCCGGGGCCTCGCGCGGGCTGAAGGCGCCGGCGTCGATCGTCTCGACGCGGCGCGCCCCGCCAGCGCTGGTGTTCAGCGCTCCCGATGAACCTGTCGCATCGGCCAGGCGATCGGCGACCGCCGCGGCGATCGCCCGGGCGAGCGCCCGCGGGTCGTCGACCTGGCCGCGGACCCGGAGGTCGAGGCGATCGATCGTCACCCGCCGCCTCATCGCCCCGCCTCCTCGCCGCGCGCGCCCTGCTCGGCGTCGGCGATCACCCCGGCGAAGGGGCCGAAGATCGCCGGGCTCAGCGCCCGCCCGAGCTTGTCGAGCTCGCGCCAGAGCGCGAGGACGAGGTGCTCCATCCGCAGCGCCGGCGGCCCGCCCTCGGCGGCGCTCTGCAGGCAGGCGGCGAGCGCCGCCGCGCGGATCGTCCCGCCGCTGAGCTCGAAGCGGCGGGCGAGGAAATTGAGGTCGAGCCCCTGGCGCTCGATCGCCGGTGGGATCACCCGCTCCCAGATCCGCCGGCGTTCGTCGGGGCCGGGCATCGGGAAGTCGACGATGAAGCGGAGGCGGCGGAGGAAGGCCGGGTCGAGGTCCTCCTTGCGGTTGGTCGCCAGGATCATCAGCCCCTGCGCCCGCTCCATCCGCGCGAGGAGGTAGGCGACCTCGAGGTTGGCGTAGCGGTCGTGGGCGTCGCGGACCTCGGTGCGCTTGCCGAAGATCGCGTCGGCCTCGTCGAAGAAGAGGACGAGGTCGCGGGCCTCGGCGGCGGCGAAGACCTCGCGGAGGTTCTTCTCGGTCTCGCCGATGTACTTCGAGACCACCTGCGAGAGGTCGACGCGGTAGATCGGCAGCTCGAGGTCGGCGGCCAGGCACTCGGCGGCCATCGTCTTGCCGGTCCCGGGCGGGCCGGCGAAGAGCGCCGAGATCCCGGGCTCGCCGAGCGCGCGGCCGAGGCCCCAGGCGCCGTAGGCCCGCGGGAGGGCGGCGACCGCCCGCCGCACCTCGCCGATCTGGGCGCTCTGCTTGTCCGGGAGGACCAGATCGGCGAGGCCGAAGCGGGGCTCGATCCGCTCGGCGAGGCCGCTGGCGTCGAGGCGCCCCTGCGGGCTCGCGCCGGCGCAGGCGGCCTCGAGGTCGGCGGCGCTCGGGGCCTCGGGGCGGGCGCCGAGGCGGTCGGCGATCGCCGCGATCGCGCCGGCGTCGAGGCGATAGCGGTGGGCGGCGACGCTCGCCGCCTCCTCGAGCGCGGCGAAGCGGGGGCCGAGGCCGCGGCGCCAGGCGTCGAGGCGGGCGCCGTAGGGCGGCGGCAGGACCTCGAGCGCCGGCCCCGTGATATGTCCGGAGAGCCAGGTGAGATCGCGGCGATCGTCGGCGACCAGGAAGAGGCGGAGCGGCAGGCTCGAGAGCGGGAGGCGGCGGCCGCCCTCGAGCGCGACCGGCAGCGCGCCCGCGTCGACCAGGAGATCGGCGTCGTCGAGCCAGGCCGCGGCGGCGAGGCCGTCGAGGTGGCCGGGGAGCGCGAGGTGCTCGGCCGGCCCGAGGTAGGCGAGGAGGCGGCGCCCGGCGGCGGCGCAGGCGGCCGCGGCGACGCTCGCCCCGAGGCGGGGAGGCGCGAGCACCGGGATCACCCGGAGCGCCGCGGGCGGGCCCGAGAGCTCGTCCGCGAGCGCCGCGAGGCCGCGGGTCTCGCTCCCCGGCGGCGGCGGCTCGGCGATCGGCGCGAGCGCGGGCGGCGGTCCGAGCTCGGGCGCGAGGAGGCGGCGCGTGACCGGCTGGGGCGCCCAGATCGCCTGCTCCCAGCCGATCCCGAGGCCCCGGGCCTCGCCCCGCTGGAGGAGGCCGCGGGTGAAGAGCGGGTGCGCCGGATCGGCGATCTCGAGGACCTCGCGGGGGTCGTCCCAGAGGCGCTGGATCAGCGCGAGGGTCGGCCGCTCGGCCGCCGGGTCGCCGGAGCAGGCGGCGATCACCGCCCCGGCGGCGCTGTCCCAAGAGACATAGAGCGCGAGCGCGAGCGCGAAGCGGGCGACCGGCGAGAGGTCGAGCGCCTCGGCGACCCAGCGCAGCGAGCCCCGCGGGGCGGCGCCGGCGAGGGCGACCGGCGGCGGCGCGGCGATCTCGTCGGAGAGGTAGCGGCCGGTCGGATCCTCGGTGAAGAAGCGGCGCTGCTCGTCGAGGTAGCGGCCGCGATCGAGCGCGTCGAGGAGGCGATCGCGGGGATCGGGGAGGAGCGGGCCGGCGCTCGGCGGCGGCGAGCCCCCCTGGGCGTGCCAGCGCCAGGCGATCTCGCGGCGGAGGCGGAGGCTGACCTGGCGGAGCCAGTAGGCCGCGAGCGGATCCTCGGGACGCAGCCCCGGGGTGAAGGTCGCGGGCGGCAGCTCGCGGGCGACGCTCACGGGGCCTCCAGGGTGAGCTCGGGGCTCTGGCGGGCCTGGACGCCGTTGACCCGGAGGACCAGGCGGTAGGTCCCGGCCGGCACCGCCTTGGCCTCGGGGATCACCAGGCGCTTGCGGGTCTGGGCGGGGCCGGGGAGGTCGCTGAGCTCGTCGAAGATCGCCACGCAGACGCCGTCGGCGATGAGGCCGACGAAGAGGTCGTCGTCATCGCCGCCGAGGAGCGCGCCGTCGATCGTCAGGGTCGCCGTCAGCGGCGAGTCCGGGTCGCTGGCGAGGACCGGCGCGACGTCGGCGACCGCGACCGCGGCGACGCTCGGCTGGAGGTCGAGGATCGCCGGCCGGCTGCTCCGACGGCGCCCCGAGGGGAGGGTGCGGACCACCCGGAGCGCGCGCGGGCCGGCCGAGATCCGATCGCCGGTGAGCTCGGCTCCGTCGAGGTCGACGGCGATCGCCCCCTCGGCGGTGACCACCAGCGGCAGCTCGACGTCGTCGATCTTCGCGATCATGTCGGCGACGATCCCCTCGCCGTCGATCCGCACGCGCTCGCCGAGGGCGGCCGAGGTCGGGTCGAGCGCCTCGATCGTCGGCTGCAGCGAGGGGCCGACCTCGATCTGGATCCCGTCCTCGCCGATCACCGTCGCCGCCTCGTAGTCGATGCCGACCAGGAGGTTGTAGCTCGCGGGCGCCGGCGGGGCGATCATCACCGGTCGGAGCTCGAAGGCGGCCGAGACCCGGTAGCGCTCATCCGATCCCTGGACCACCCGCGAGAGGAGCTCGGAGCCGGCCTCGAGGATCGACACCTTGAGCGGCTCGGGGTTCGGGAGGAGCGCGGCGAGGTCGTCGGCGGCGATCCCCTCGACCGGCAGGTAGGCGAGCTCCTGGAGGGCGGCGAGGCCGGCCCCGAGGACCCGGTGGGCGGCGATCGTGTCGCTCTTGCCGGTGGCGTCGAAGGCGGTGAGGAGGAAGCGGAGGATCATCCAGAGCGGCGGGCTCTGGCCGACGTCGAGGGCGACCGAGCGCATCGACGGATCGAGCGCGGTCTCGAAGAGGAAGAGGTTGAGGCGCGCCCCCGAGGTCCCGGTGGTCTCCTCGATCGGCCCGACGCTGACGTGGGCGCCGGAGCGCAGGCTGAGCTGGTAGCTCAGGAGCTGCGCCGCCGCGCCGATCGCCTTGCTGGTGTCCGAGAGGGGCATGGGGTGCTGCGGGGGAGGAGAGGGAGAGGGATCAGAGGCCGCGGAGGTAGTGGCGGCCGAGGCGGGCCTGGGGAGCTGCGCTCGCGGGGGCCGGCGCTGAGCGAGGCGCGGGCGCGGGGGCCGGCGCGGGCGGGCCGTCGATCGTCACCTGGATCGCGCCGATCGAGATCTCGACGTGATCCGCGTCAGATGTCTCTTGAGACATGTCCGAGGTTGAGCGCCGGACCGCGTCCGGCGAGGGCCTCGCCGCCTCGGGCTCCGGCGGCGCGCTCACCCAGCGCTCGGCCGCAGCCAGGGCCTCGGCGAGCGAGCGGGCGTGGAGGCCGGGCCCGCGCGGGGCTTGCGTCTGCGGCGGCGCGCTCGCGGGCGCGACGTCTTCAGCCCTCGCGGGGTGTGATCGCGCGGCGTCGCTCCGCGGGGCCGCCGCGTCCGCAACGACGTCACCGCGGCTCGTCGGGTCCGCGGGGCTCGCGTCGCGGGTGTTCTCGGCGCTCGGCGGAAACGCGGCGTGGAGCCCCCGGACCATCGCCGCGATCGCCGGCCGTCGGGGATCCTCGGCCCGGTGCCGGGGGGCGCTCGCCGCGGTCTCGACCGGCGCATCATCGGATGACCGATGGGACAGCTCTCGCTCGGCCCTGGGGGGCGCCTCTGCGCCCTCACGGCGGCTCACCGGCGCGCGGGGTCCCGCGGGGACCTCGGGGCCGGCGGCCGCTCGCAGCGACGCGCCCGCTCCCTCATCGGCGACGCCGCTCGCCACCTCGGCTCGCCCCGCGCCCTCACGCATCGACGGCACCTCGCCCATGATCGCGGCCGCGTCCGCGGGCGCGGCCTCCCGGGTCTCGTCGACGACCGGCAGCGCCGGCGCGGCAGCGCTCGCCCGCAGGCCGTCGACCCCATGCGCCCCCTGGCTCAGCCGCCGCAGCCGTCCGAGGTAGCTCATCGGGCCTCCTCCCGCGCGAGGCGATCGAGGTAGGCGCGCCGCCGCCAGGCCGGGAGGCGGACGATCGCCTCCTCGCTCCAGTGGTAGGCCCGGGCGAGGCGATGGATCGCGTCGAGGAGCGCGGCCTGCTCGCGGGCGAGGCGGGCGAGCGCGAGCTCCTCGAGGTCCGCGTGGGCCTCCTGCCGCGCATGGCACTCCGGACAGGTGAGATCGATCGTGAAGTCGACCAGCGGATCGGCGGCCGCGAGCGCGGCCTCGATCGCCGGGAGGTCGGCGCTGGCGATCGCCGCGTCGCCGACCCGGAGCCGGGCGAGGAGCGCCTCGTCGCCGGGGGCCGCGTCGCCGCGCCCCCAGGCCCTCAGATCGCTCGCCCGCGGCAGGCGGAGCTTGACCCGCCCGCCGTCGCGCGTCGGCGCCTCGATCACCTCGATCGCCGCGACCGCCCGCTGGAGGTCGGCGAGGGCCCGCAGCGGGAGGTTGATCCCGACGGTCGCGTCGCACCCCACGCAGCGGAGGAGGCGCTCGACCTCGACCTCATCCTCGTCACCTTCACCCGCACCCCGAGCGCCCGCGTCGGCGAGGATCGCCAGGCGCAGGAGCCCCTCGATCCGCGCGCCGAGGCGGAGCTCGTCGAGCTCCTCCGCGTCGAAGCGCTCGCCCCCCGGACGGCTCGCGCAGCGCGCGAGGATCCCCGAGACCAGCGCCAGGCGCTCGCCGCTGAAGTCGACCTCGAGGTCGCCCGGCTCGAGCCCGAAGGGCCGGAGCCGGACGCCGCGCCAGCGCTCAGCGAGGCCGCTGACCGGGGAGGGGAGGCTCGCGTTCATCGCACCCTGCGCGCTCAGCCGGCCTCATTCGGCTCGGAGAGGCTGGTGTCACGCTCCCAGCCCTCGACCTCGACCTTGATCGACTCGATCGCCACGCCGTTGTTGTTGGCGTCGAGCTCGGGGACCGCGGTGAACTCGGAGACCCAGCAGCCGTGGAGGAAGTAGCGGATCGCCACCTGCCCCTTGAGGTTGAGCACCTCGAGGGTGAGGTCCTTCTTGTAGTTGGCGAGGTCGGTCGCGGAGTCGTTGGCGTAGGTGTAGACGCTGTTGGCCCAGCGCTCGAACTCGACGTCGTGGGTGATCCCCCGCTCCATCGTCACGGCCTCGTACTTGGTGCGGCCGGGCGACTTGTACTCGAAGGTGTTGACGCCGCCGGACTGGTGCTTGACGACCTCGGTGGTCCGCTTGAGCGCAGAGACCTTGGACACGCCGAGGACGACGCGGCCGTCGAGGAGGACGCGGAAGTTGAAGTTCTTGTAGGGATCGTAGCGGTGGGCGTTGACGGTGAAGCCGGTCACGATCGGGCCTCCTCTCGGTTAGGCGATGTCGGGGATCTGTTGGATGCTGATGACCACGAACTCCGCGGGCTTGAGCGGCGCGAAGCCGACCGTGATGTTGACGATCCCGCGGTTGCGATCGCCGGCGGTGGTGGTCTCGCCGTCACACTTGACGAAGAACGCGTCGTCGGGGCTCGACCCCTGGAAGGCGCCCTGGCGGTAGAGACCGAGCATGAAGGTGCGGACGTTCTGGCGGATCTTCGCCCAGAGCGCCTCGTCGTTCGGCTCAAAGACCACCCACTTGGTGCCGCGGTAGAGCGACTCCTCGAGCATCAGGGTGAGCCGGCGGATCGGCACGTACTTCCACTCCGAGGCCATCGCGTCGGCGCCGTCGAGGGTGCGCGCGCCCCAGACCACGGTGCCGTGGATCGGGAAGGTGCGGAGGCAGTTGATCGCCACCGGGTTGAGGATCCCGTTCTGCTCGTCGGTGAGGGTGCAGGCGAGGTCGGAGACCCCGCGGAGGCGGGTGTCGAGGCCGGCCGGCGCCTTCCAGACCCCCCGCGTCGCGTCGGTGCGGGCGAAGATCCCGGCGACCGTGCCGCTGTTGGCGAGCGCCCGCGGGCGGTACTCGAGGAGCGGGTCGGGGACCATCACCCGCGGGAAGTAGACGGCCGAGCTCTTGCTCTTGAAGTCGGCGTTGTCGTCGACCCAGTCGAGGACCTCGTCGACGCTGTCCTTGCTCTCCGGGATGTCGATGAGGAGGAAGGCGCGCTCCTCCTCGCAGAAGGTGAGGGCGGCGCCGTAGATCGCGGTGGTCTCGCTCGACGAGACGTCGCTGGCGACCGCCCGCGGGATGCAGAGGATGTTGAAGAGGTCGACGTCGACGAGCGCGTAGATCCCGGTCTTGTCGCCGCGGTTGCCGATGATCTCGTCGGCCCCCGGCACCAGGCCGTCGGCGCCGGTGGTCCCGGCCGCCTGGGCCGCGACCGTGGCGCCGCCGAGGACGTACTCCTGGACGTTGGCGTAGGCGCCGGTGACGAGGCCGAGGGGCGTGACCCCGCTCGAGAAGGTCGCCCGCATCTCCGGCTTGTAGCCGGTGGCGCCGCGGCGGAGGCGGACGAGGTAGCGGTCGCCGATCAGCGTCGCGCTCGCGCCGGCGAGGGTCGCGGGCTGGTTGCCGTCGCTGTCCTTGGCGCCCTGGATCGCCCGCTCGAGGACCCGACGGAGCTCCTTGAGGGTGGTCGGCGCGCTCGTGTAGGTCAGCGTCGTCGCGTAGTCGGTCGAGGTGACGCCGTCATTGAGGGTGATCGTGAAGGCGGTGCCGCTCGCCGGCAGGGTCGGCGAGGCCGAGTCGAAGAGGTTGGCGTCCGCCTGCGCGCCGAGGGTCCCGGAGGCCGCGGGGATCGTCGTCGCCGAGCCCTGGTGGGTCGCTCGCACGAGGGCTGAGCCCTCGTCGATCACGTCCTTGAAGTAGCGGCCGCCGCTGCTCATCGTCAGGCTGAGGAAGGGCGCGTCGGCAGCGATCGCGCGGGCGGTCCCCGAGGTGCCGTCGTAGCGGATCACCTGGAGGTTGAAGGAGCCGTCGGCGTTGGGCTCGACGTTCGCCCGCACGCGGTTGCCCCACGCGCCCTCGTTCACCGCCGTCAGGCTGGCGACCAGGGTGCCGCCGGCCTCGCGGAGGCCGACCGACGCCTTCGCCAGCGGGTGGGTGATGTCGCTGGCGGCGACCCGGACGACGTAGGCGTCGCCGCCCCCGTTCTGGAAGAACTGGGCGATCCCGTAGCTCGCGGCCGAGCTCGCGTTCAGGCCGCCGAAGATCCGCTCAAAGTCCCCCATCCCCTGGATCCGCACGGCCTCGTTCATCGGGCCCTCGGCGAAGTAGTCGACGAAGGCGGCGATCGACGTAGCGACCGTGGCGATCGTCCGCACGCCGCTCGAAAGCTCTTGGATGTACACCCCGGGGTATGTGACCTGCACCATGTCGCGCTCCGTCTCTCTGGCCTCGGCGACCTCGCCGCCCGAGCGGGATAGCCTTGCCGAGGGCGTCACAACAACCGCAAGATTTTCCTGGACGTTCTCGCGCGGGCTCGCGAGGAAGCCCTGCAGGTGTCATCGCAGCACCTCGGTGGTGCGGATGCCGAGGCGCTGCAACCTCTGCGGTGACGCTCGCCAGGCGAGCGCGGAGCGGCGTGTTCGAGCGTCGGGGGGTGATGACCCCAGGGGCACCTTCGTTCGCCCCCTTCGATCCGCGCTCAGCGAGCGTCGACGATCGTCAGCGACTCGACGGTGACGCTGGCGATGTCGAAGCTCGGCGCCGGCGGCGGGAGGATCACCCCGATCACCTCGACCTCGCGCCCCTCGTGGGCGGCGATCTCGGCGGGGTCGCGGGTCGCCGGCTCGAAGAAGAGGAGCGTGTCGTCGGCGAGGACGAGGAAGGGCCCGCGGCTCCACACCCGCCCCTGGAGGTCGGCGAGGGGCCGCGACTCGTAGCGCCCGCGGAGGCGCGCGCGCTGGTGATGGTGGCTGACGACGCCGGCGCGATCGCGGATCTCCGCGGGCGCGGCGTCGCCGGCGGGATCGCGCTCGCGCTCATCGCCTGGGTCCTGCACAGCCTGTCCTTTGTGACATGCACATGAGAGCATGATGGCGACGAGGGCGATCGCCCGGCCCATCGCCGCTCACGCCCGCACCCGGATCGTCACCGGGTGGGGCCCCGCCCACGAGCCGGCGTAGCGGCTGTGGAACGACTGCGATCCCGGCCCGTACATCCAGAAGTGCCAGTGGGTGTTCTCGAGGGGGAGCGAGGAGTTCCACGAGTTCTCGAGGACCGTGCGGTCGGAGCCGCTGGCGATGATCACCGCGCCCCAGTGATAATTGTAGGTCGAGCCGCCGCTCATGTCGCGGGCGATCGCGTAGGCCTCGCCGACACCGGGGGCGGCGTACTCGTTGAGGCCGGTCTCGCGCTCGATCCGGTCCTTGTCGGCGGCCGCCTTGTAGGCCGCCATCCCGCCGCCCGCGGCGGTGCCCATCGCCGCGTCGAGGATCTGGTCGCGCATCCCGTGGACCCAAGCGCGACCGGTGGTCCGCTCGACCCCGCCGCGGGTGTAGACGCCGCGGGGGCTCCGGTGGAAGTGGGCGCCGATCTCCGAATTGCTGGTGGGGTTGGCCGGCACCGAGCGCCAGTCCAGCGTCCCCATGATGCTGCTCGCGCAGTACCCACAGTCGTTGAACATGGTCATCGTCGGCCCGCTGCTCGCGTTCCGGAGGTTGGTGGGGACGACGCGCGGGAGGGTGACGGTGCGGGTCGGCGTGGTCCCGGCGCCGAAGTGGGCGTCGAGGGCGGCGAGGGTGATCGGGCCGACGATCCCGTCGACCTGGGCGGCCGGGAGCCTCGCCTTGTCCCGCTGGAACTGGCGCACGGCCCCCTTGGTCTCGCCGTAGAAGCGGCCGTCGACGCCCCAGGTCGGGAGCGGGCAGCCGGCGTCGACGAGCGCCTGCTGGACGGTCGCGACCTCCGGGCACTCGACGCCCCAGCGGAGGTATTGCCCGCGATCGCCGGCCCGGATCGCCTCGAAGCGGGGGCCGACGAAGCGGCTCGGCGTCGGCGTCGGCGCGCTCGGATCGGGGCCGCTGACCTGGATCGTGCTCGCGGGATCGGGGCGGAGCGCGAGGATCGAGTCCTGCCGGCGGAGCTGGGCCTCCGACGCGGTGATCTGCGCGGTCGATGCGTAGATCTCGTGGGCGCTCATGTCCTTGGAGACGACGACGTCGAGGTTGGTGGCGACCTGATACTCGTTGCCGGCGTCGTCGCTGACCTCGGAGTAGAGGCTGAGGCGCGGGACCTGGAGGCCCGCGCCCGCGGCCGCGATCGGGCCGCGGGCCTGCGCCCGACGCTCGGCCGGGTGATCGGGCGTGCGGCTGACCGTCTCGCTCGTCGGGTGGCGTCGCTGCTCGAGCGCGTGGTGGAGCTCGTGGCCGAGGACCCGCGGGGCGAGGGTCGGCGCGCGGGCGACGACGTCGCCGTCGAGCGCGTAGGCCGGGGTGCCGAGCGCGTCGCATGCCGCCCGCGCGGCCGCGCCGTGGAAGAGGCGGACACCCGCGGCGGCGTCCTCCGGGAGCGCCCCCGGGGAGCCCTGGCGGCCGCTCGCGGCGATCGCCAGCGAGGTCGAGGTCGCCAGGCTCGGTCGGCAGCGCGGGCAGGCGCCGCCGCAGGAGCAGGCGCGCTCGCTCGGTCGTCCCATCGGCGCCGGCTGGCCGGTCCGGGCGCGCTGCGGCGCGTCGACGCGCGGGGCCGTCGCCCGGCCGGGGGAGCGCGCGCCCATCGGTGCTCGTCGAAGCTCACCCATCCGCGGAGACGCTACCCCGGCGGGCGCGGGGTGAGCACGGCACCTTTTGCGGCGCGCGTATGGATGTGCGCACGACAGCGCGGCGCGAGTCTCCTTCGCTGCGCTCGCTCAGCGATCTGGCGATCCCTCGTCGCTCGGCGGCGGGTGATCGGCGAGCCAGCGCGCGACCTCCTCGCCCGCCGCGCCCTCGCTGGGGTCGATCGCGTAGAGCTCCTTGGCCGCGAGGGCGAGCGCCCGCGCCTCCGCATGGTCGCCGCGCCCCCAGAGGAGCTGCGCCTTGAGGAAGTGGAGCTGCGGCAGGAGGGCGGGGACCTCGAGGTCGCGGGCGAGGGCCTCGGCCTCGCTCGCCGCCGCGAGGGCCTCGTCGACCCGGCCGAGGCCCTGCAGCGCCCGGACGCGGACCTGCTCGGCGTAGGCGAGCTCGCGCGAGGGCGGCTGCGCCCGCAGGATCGCCCGCGCCTGATCGAGCTCGGCGAGGGCGCCGGCGAAGTCGCCGACGTCGACGGCCGCGAACGCGAGGTTCACCCGCGCGTCGGCGACCTGCGGGTGCTCGGGCCCGAGGTTGGCGAGGCTGACGGCGAGCGCCCGCTCGGTCAGCGCGCGCGCCTCGTCGCGGCGATCGAGCTCGGTGAGCACGGCGCCGAAGTTGCCGAGGAAGATCGCCATGTCGGGGTGCTCGGGCCCGTAGATCTCCTCGAAGATCGCCAGCGCCTCGCGGAGGCGCGCGGCCGCGGCCTCGAGGTCGCCCTTCTCGGTGAGGGCGTTGCCGATGTTGTTGAGCGCCCGGGCGACGCTCGGGTGGCGGGGGCCGAGGTCGGCGCGGAAGATCGCGAGCGCCCGCTCGTAGGCGGCGAGGGCCGCGTCGAAGTCGCCGCGCTGGCGCTCGATCACGCCGAGTGTGATGAGGTAGCGGGCCCCGAGCTCGCGCTCCCCGAGGTCGACGCGGCCCACCATCATCGCCGCGCTCCGGCCCCACGCGAGCCCCTCCTCGTGGCGCGAGCGCGAGGCGCCGATCGCCGCCATGGTCAGGACCGCGGCCTCGGCGGCGACCAGGTCGGCGCCGCTCTCTCCGGCGAGGAAGTACGCCTCCTCGAGGCGCTCGATCGCCCGGCTGAGCTCGCCGAGCTGGCGATCGACGACGCCGGCGAGCATCCACGCCTCGGCCTTGATCGCCGGCTCGCGGGCGTCGAGGAGGGGCGCGAGCGTGGCCTCGGCGTCGGTGAAGGCGCCGGCGCTGATCTGGACCCGCGCCCGCGCCAGCTCCTCGCGCGCGTCGGCGGTGCGGGCCTCGGCCTCGAGGTCGACGGCGGCGCCGACCCGGAGCCACCCGAGGTCGTGGCAGCGCTCGACCGGCGGGAGCTCGCTGACCGCCGAGACCGCTCGATTGACCGCGCCGGCGTCGGCCCGGGCGAGCGCGTCGACGAGAGCGCGGAGCCGCCACAGATGTCCCTCAAGACAGGTCGCTTCGGCCACCGCCAGACGATCGCCGCGCTCCTCGGCGGCGCAGAGGTCGACGCGGGCGCTCCGCCAGGCCCCCGTCCAGGTGTCGAGGCGGTCGATGACGCGGGTCGTGGTGTCGCGGGCGTGGGCGACCCCGCTCGCCGCGAAGGCCCCGCGCACCCGCTCGCGGGCGTCGTCGTCCCACGCCGCGAGGATCGCGTCGCCGCGGGCCTCGCAGCGGCGCGCGCGGGACTCGGAGGCGACGCCCGTGCCGATGAGCGCCGCGCCGACGCAGGCCGCGATCCCGCCGACGGCGAGCCAGCGCCGCCGGCGACGGCCGGGGTCGCGGGCGAGCGCGTCGAGGAGCGCCCGCATCGACGGCCAGCGCGCGTCGGGGTCGGCCGCCAGCCCGCGCTCGATCACCTGCCGGAGCCAGGGCGGCGCGACCGAGGTCGCCTCGCGCGGCGCGCCCTCGTGGATCGCCGCCAGGAGCTCGTCGATGCTGCGGCCGGAGAAGGGGCGGGTCCCGGCGATCGCCTCGAGGAGGGCGACGCAGAAGGCGAAGATGTCGGAGCGGGCGTCCGCGTCGGCGCCGATGAGCTGCTCCGGCGCCATGTAGGCCGGCGTCCCGAGGATCGTCCCGGTGCGGGTGAGCACGCCCTCGGCGCTGAGGAGCGGCCGCGGGAGCGCCTCGTCGCCCTTGCGGACGCCGGCGGAGGCGAGGCCGAAGTCGACGACGCGCGCGCGCCCGTCCTCGCCGACGAGGACGTTCTCAGGCTTGAAGTCGCGGTGGGTGAGACCGGCCTCGTGGGCGGCCGCGAGGCCCTCACCGGCCTGGGCGAAGATCGCCACGAGCTCGCGGAGCTCCGGGCCTCGGCCCGCGGCGCGGCGCGCCGTGAGCCACTCGCGGAGCGTGCAGCCGTGCACGTACTCCATCGCCACGAAGAGGCGCCCGCCCTGCTCGCCGACGTCGTAGACCTGAACGACGTGCGGGTGAGAGAGGCGCGCGAGCGCCTGGGCCTCGCGGAGCATCCGCGCCTGGGCCGCGGCCCCGCGCTCGCCGCGGAGGACCTTGATCGCCACCCGACGATCGAGGAGCTCGTCGTAGGCGGAGTAGACCACCCCCATCGCGCCCGCGCCGAGGCGGCGGACCAGCGTGAAGCGGCCGAGCCGGCCGGGCATCTCGGCCTCATCGAGCTCGTCGTCGTCCGAGTCCGCGTCCGCGTCCGAGTCCGCGTCCGGCGGGCGGCGGCGGGTGGTCGAGAGGGCGGCGCGTCGGCGCTCCGAGGGGCCGGAGCGCTCGTCCTCCGCGAGGGTCTCGGCGCTCGGTGTGGCGACGGCGGTCCCGCGAGCGCCGTCGTCCTTCGCCTCGAGACGGGCCATGCGGCGCATCATACAGGCGGCGGCGCCTCGCGTTGAAGCGGGGCGCCGCGGGCGATCCTGACCGCGTCACGGCGTCGCAGAGCCCGCATTAGATGCACTCGAGGGACCCGGTCGGCGGCGGCTCGCAGCCCCAGCTGCCGACGAGCTCGACGCGGAAATTCGCGCGGCGCTCCTCGGCGCTCCGGTTGCTGGCGTAGGGGGAGATGTCACCGACGCCGCGGACCTCGAGGCGCTCCCGCGGGAGCCCGCGGCGGACGAGCGCGCGCCGCAGCGCCTCGGCTGCCTTGAGCGAGCGCTCGTACTCCTCCGCCGCCGACCGCATCGAGCCGCTGAGGCCGGTCAGCGTGAGCGTCGCGCCGGGCCGCTCCGCGAGCGCCTCCTTCGCCTCCGCGAGGGCCGCCTCGACCTCGGCCTCGGCGAAGCGCAGCGTCGCCTCATCGTAGGTGGGGGCGGTGTCGAGCCGCGGCGGGTAGCAGATCGACTCGTCGTGGCAGCCGTCGTGATCGGCGACGCCGTCGAAGTCCTCGGGGATGTTGCGGCAGTCGTGGGTGACCCCGTCGATGGTCTGCTGATCGCAGTTGCTCCAGCGATCGCCGAGCCACTCGTGGGCGTCGGGGATCCCGTCGCCGTCGTTGTCGCGGTCGGGGCAGCCGTCGTCGTCCTCGAAGTCGTCGAAGTCCTCGGGGAGGTCGGGGCAGGCGTCATCGTCGTCGGCGAGGCCGTCGCCGTCCCAGTCGCCGGGGCGCGCTTGAAAGCGCGGCGGCCCGACCTCGTCGCGCGCGTCCTCGGTCGCGCTCGCGTTCGTGTCAGGGTGCGCGTCAGCGGCCGGCGCCAGCGAGCGAGCGGGCGCCAGCGCGGTCGAGGGCGGGCCCGAGCGCGCGGCGACGCAGCCGAGGGCGAGGCCGAGCAGCGTAGTGAGTCCGGCGATCGCGATCGCGCGACGCATATGAAGGATGATCCCAGAGCGCGGACGTCGAGGCCAGTCCCGAGCGGCGATGACCGAGCGCGTCGATTCAGACCGCGCAGAGATCCGAGCGGATCAAGAAGCGCACCCCCTCCGGGGCCTCGAGCGAGAACCCGGCCCCGCGCCCGGGCACGACGTCGAGGGTGAGGCGAGTGTGTCGCCAGCGCTCGTATTGATCGCCGCCGATGTAGAATGGGCAGCCGTCGAGCTCGCCGAGGAGGACGTCGCGGGCGCCGATCAGGAACTCGCCGGCCGGGTAGCACATCGGCGCCGAGCCGTCGCAGCAGCCGCCGCTCTGGTGGAACATGAGCGGCCCGTGAGCACCGCGGCGGCGGCCCGCCTCCGCGGCCACACCTGGCCCGGCAACGTCCGCGAGCTCCGCTCTTGCCTCGAGGTCGCGCTGGTCCTCGGGCGCGACGCGGATGAGCTCGGCCCCGAGCACCTGCCGCCCGATCTCGAGGTGTCGATCGACGCCAGCGTGGCCGCGAGCGTGTCGGCCCCGATCGTCGGCGCCTCGCTCGAGGCGATCGAGGCGAGGGCGGTCGAGGCCGCGGTCGAGGCCGCTGGCGGCAACCTCAGCGCCGCCGCCCGCAGCCTCGGGATCGCTCGCAGCACGCTCTATCGGCGGCTGCGCCGGCGCAAGGGCTGAGCCGCGCCACGTGCGCGGTTCGCGGTGGCTCCGGCAAACCGTCGCCGAGCCACGCGACGCTCTTCGTCGGCGCCGAGAAATTCGACACCCGGGCTGAAACGCATCCTCGCCCGCGAGCACTGCCCCCGTAGACGGCGGCGCGTCGGCTTCCAGCGACGCGCCGCGACCGTGACGACGAATCCCTCACCCAGCGGATCGATGAACACCATGACCCTCCGAATCTCCACCACCACCGCCTCGCGCCTCATGTGCGCCCTCGCGCTCGCCCCCGCCCTCGGGCTCGCGCTCCTCGTCGGCGCCTGCGACGAGGCGCCCGACGCCGACGTCGACGCCGACGCCGATGACCGCCAGGCCGAGCCGATCTACCAGCTCGTGCCCGGCGACTACCCCTTCCTCGACGGCGAGTCGACCGTCTGCTCGGAGTGGGAGGGCGACTTCGGCGACGCGGGGATCCACCGCTGGACCGAGTTCTACCTCCTCGATCGGATGAACGAGGAGCTCGCCGCCGAGCCCGAGTGGCGCGCCCGCTTCGGCCGCGACCAGGTGGTGAGCTGCGACGACGCCCGCGAGTACCAGCGCCTCCGCCTCGAGTACGAGGCCGACAACGCGGCCCCGCCGGTGCTCGGCGGCAACTACCCGCCGGAGCCCGGCATCGAGCTCGGCGACCAGGTCGACAAGGTCGGCGAGGCGACCGGCCTCTCAAACCACCAGGCGGTCGTCCGCCTCACCCGCAACCTCAGCGCGGTCCAGAACGGGACCATGAATGGGTGCAGCGGCACGCTGATCCACCCGCGGGTCGTCCTCACCGCGGCCCACTGCTTCTCCGGCGGCACGTCCTCGATGTCGCTCCTCCGCGAGGAGAACGGCGTGGTCCAGAGCTGGGTGACCCAGACCGCGACGGTCTACCGCCACGCCTCCTACACCGGGGTCGGCGACGCCGGCGATGACATCGGCCTCGTGGTCTTTGCCAGCCCGATCCCCGGGGTCGAGAACTTCACCCACACCATGCGGGTGCTGACCTCGTCGTTCGTCACCGGCGACGACGTCATCTTCTACGGCTGGGGGATCGCCTCCCACGACGGCTCCGGCGCGGGCACGCTCCGCTACGGCGCGGTCGACCTCAACTGGGCGAGCGCGCGGCACGTCACCGACACCGTCCTCCAGGGCGGCGCGCGGATCTGCAAGGGCGACTCCGGCGGGACGCTCCGCCTCGAGCGGAGCTCCAACGGCCTCAGCGTCGACCTGGTCGGCGGCATGGCCTCCGAGTCCTCGGTCGGCAGCGACTTCTGCCCCTACCCGGGCGGGATCCAGCGCTGGTCGGCGACCGCCGACAAGATCGCCTGGATCGAGGCCCGCCTCCTCCTCAACGGGATCGACGTCACCGACGATCCGAGCACGGCCTGTCACCGCGCCTCGCAGTCGGGCCGCGACTACATGCGCTGCTGGTAGGGGGGGTGCTCTCGTGCGCGCGCGGGGAATCTCGACGAGGATCGCGGCCGCCTTCGCCCTGGCGTCGGTGGCCGCGGCCGCGGCCTGCGAGCCGGCGGCGAGCGAGGGCGACGAGTGCTTGGCCCTCCGGATCTACCACGGCGTCGAGACCCCGAGCGCGCTCGGCCTGGGGCTCGGGCAGCGGGCCGCGATCGTCGCGGTCTACCCGTCCGAGCGCGCGACGATCTGCAGCGGGGTGATCGTCGCTGCGGGCGTCGCCCTGACCGCTGGCCACTGCGTCGACCCCGAGGCGCCGGAGCGCCTGCGGATCGGCTACTGGGACCCGGCGCTCCCCGAGGCGTCGGCGCGGGCGGCCGCGCGTCATCCCACGCTCGATGTCGGCGTGCTCTTCTTCGACGCGGCGGCGCTCGGCGAGGGGGTCCTGCCGATCCCGCTCTTGGACGGGCGGATCGACGGGGCCTGGATCGGTGATCGCGTCGAGATCGCCGGCTTCGGTGGCACCCACCTCGGCGAGATCGGTGGGCTCCGCTTCGCCAGCGAGGCGATCACCGCGGTCGACGCGGCCCACCTCGTCGTCGACGGAGACGGCCGCAGCGGCGCCTGCGGAGGCGACTCGGGCGGGCCCCTCCTCGCCCGCGACGATCGCGGGCGGATCCGCGTCGTCGGCCTCCTCGACTCCGGGCATGTCTCGTGCGTGCGCGACGATCACTACACCCGGGTCGATCTCCTCGCCGATTGGTGGCCCTTCGAATGGCGAGACCCCGAGGCGGTTGACCGCGGCTGCGAGGGGCTCGATTCGGAGGGCGCCTGCGTCCGCGGCCAGGCGATGCGCTGCGGCGCGGAGGGGTCGATCGTCGTCGAGCGCTGCGGCGCCGAGGAGCTCTGCGGCCAGCGGCCCGACGAGCCAGGGTTCACCTGCGTCGCCGCGGCCGACGACGCGTGTGATGGCGCGGGTTCGGAGCCCCTCTGCGACGGTGATCTCCTGATCCGCTGCGAGGGCGGCGGCCAGGTGGTCGAGGATTGCGGCGCCTGCGGGGGGACCTGCGCGGCGTGGACGCCTGGGGGGTTGGCGGGGTGTGTCGCGACTGAAGAGAGCGAGGTCGGCGGGCCGTGATCTGCCCCGGGCCTCAGGGCGGCGGCATCATCCCGCCGCCGGCCCCCTTCGCGGAGCAGCTCGGGTCCGCGAGCGACCCCCGGATCGCGATCACCTTCGACGCCAGCATCGCCCCGTCGGGCATCCGCGCGGTCGTCAGGACGTAGGGCGAGAGGTCGCTCTCGCCGCCGATCACGTTGTCGGTGGTGTTGGTCGTGTCCGGCTGGCCGAAGCTCGCGTACTCGGGGTGGGAGGCGAAGATCTCGGCGTTCTGGGCGTCGTCGAAGAAGAGCTGAGAGGTCACGTAGAGGTCGGCGCCGATGTAGATCCGGAAGTGGATGTGGATCGCGCGGCCCGAGTACCAGCCCGGGTAGCAGGTGTCGAAGTCAACCCGGCCGTCGGCGCCCGCGCTCTGGGTGCCGCGGAAATAGAGGTAGTTCACGGCGTCGGGATCGTCGCCGTAGCACATCATCCCGCTCGGCGTGACGCCCGAGTAGACGCCCGTCCGCTGGGTGTGCCAGATCTCGACCCGCGCGCCGGCGACCGGCTCGCAGGTGTCGGCGTCGACGATCTTCAGCGCGAGGCGCACCGGCAGCCCGGTGAAGCCCTCGCTGACGTCCTGTCGCTCGATCGTGTCGGCCGTGCAGGGCCCCTCGGTGGTCTCGCAGATCAGCGCGCAGGCGCCCGCGCCGACGAAGGGGTCGGGGTAGCAGGCCTTGGCGGTCATCGCCGCAGTGCCGCCGCTCGCCCACTCCGCGGCCGCGTCGCCACACTCGGCGCCGCCGCTGCTCGTCTCGCCGTCGCTCTCTCCGCCACTGCCGGTGCTGGCGTTGCCGCTGGACGAGCCGCCGCTCGTCGACGCGTCCGCGTCGCCGGACGAGCCGTCCGAGCTCCCGCCCGTGGTCCCGCCGGTCGACGCGTCGATCTCATCGTCGGCGCCCTCGACGGTGCAGCCGGCGAGGAGGGCGGTGCCGCCGACGCCGAGCCAGCGGAGGACCTCGCGGCGGCGGACCTGATGGGTGCGGAGGATGGATCGTGCAGGCTGATCGGTCATCGTCGGTGAGCAACCGGAACGGCGTCCCGATTACGCTGGCGGGCAAAAACGCAGGGATCCCCGCGGGGCGTCGGGGGTCGTTCCGGGTCGTCGATGGATGATCGGGCGCTCACCGCTGGGGCCGGCGCCAGACCAGCGGGCCCAGGGGGATTGGGTCCCGGTGGAGCGCCACGGGAGAGAGATCGACGATCATCGTGAAGTCGCGGGGTGCGGGTGAGTGCGTCGAGTCATCGCCCTCGTCCTGGGTAGGGGCGGGCTGCTCGTCGGGCGGGTCTGCGGGCAGCGCCGGTGGCGGGTTGAGCATGACGAGTCGGCGTCCGTCCTTCGCCTCGGCAAAGACCCCGCGCTCGCTCGCCTCGTCCGGAGCGGGCGGGAGCGCCTCAAGACGATCTTCCGCGGGGCTCCAGCGCCACCGCTTCGCCGCTCCCCCGACCCTCGGCACCAGCACGACACCCTCGTCGAAGGTGTCGATCACCCGGCGGTCGTCGGGCACGCGCCACTCCCGTAGATCCCGCATGTCGACCACGTAGGTCGCGTCGTCTCGGTCGTCGTAGGTGGTGAAGCGCTCGACCTCGAAGTCACCCCAGCTGCTTCTGACGCTGTGGACGACCCTGCTCCCGATCGTTCGGTGGACCCCGGGCCCGTGGATCTCGATCGAGAGCACGTCGGGACGTTCGCCGCGGCATGCGACCAGCGCTCGCTGCAGCCCCGCAGACGCCCGGAGGAGCTCCCCCTGACATGTGGGCGGCACCCACTCGGTGACGCTCCCGTCGAGCCCGTGGGCGATGATCGCCCCGCGCGGACCGAGGGCGAGGACCCAGGGTCCGACGGTGCGGAGACGTCCCGGGATCACGCGGAGCGGACCACCTGTCGCGGGTGCGACGTGGAGGATCTCACGATCGTAGTCTCCTGCGATCGGGATGCCGGCGCAGCCGAGAAATGGCCGCCAGCACGGCCGCGGCTGGGGGGCCTCCGCTCGCCGCGCATAGCTCAGTTCACCATCATGGTTCGTGTCCTCGATCACCGCCTCCACCAGCAACCATTCGCCCCCCTCGGAGAAGTAGGCGTGGGCGACGGGACCCGGCGCATGGAATCGGACCTCGTGCCCGGTCTTCAGCGTGCGCACGGCCACGTCGGCGCCCTGCTCTCGACGCCGGGGGACCAGGTAGGCGATCCGCCGCCGCTGCCGATCGAAGCTCACCACCCGGGTCGAGAGGGTCGCCGCGTCGTCGTCGATGTCGGCGCCGCGGAGCACCTCGGTCCTCCGCGCTCCGACATGATGGACGAGGAGCCGCCCGCGCTGGATGAGGACGAGCTCCTCGCCGTCGGCGCTCTGACCGAAGAAGTCGTCGATCGCCTGCCCCTCGCCGCTCCCGAAGATCAGGTAGGGCCGCAGCGCGTCCCCCTCCGCGCCGTAGCGGGTGGTCCAGGCGGCGATCGCTCCGTCGCCGTCGCTGTCCTCGCGCGCCTGGCAGAGGACGACCCAGCGCGCGCTGGGGTCCGCGGCGCCGAAGGTGAAGGGGTGCGCGCTGCCGATCGGTCCGCTCGCGTCGGCAGGCGCCGCGGGGGCCGGCCGCGGCGCGGCGATCGTCCGCCGGACGCCGCCGCCGCACGAGGCCAGCGCGAGCGCGGCCATCCACGAGAGAGCGCAGGCGAGGAGAGCTCGTCGCATCGGGCTCCGTGGATGATGGCAGAGTCGTCGCCCCTCTTGGGGGCGAGCGGAAACGCAAGCAGCGCTCAGGTCGCTCCGCCGGCGCGCCATCCCGACACCGGCCTCGTCTCCCCGACACGAAAGGAGCCCCCCATGAAGCTCAAGACCAGGGTCCGAGCCGGCAACAAGGCGATCGATTGCCCGAACCTACCCTAGGATTCGGCCATGCGAGCGATGGCGCGAGCGGCCCCGCCCGGGGTCGCTCGCGTCAACGTCAGCGTCCGCTCAGAGCGGGATGATGTCGACGTCGATGCACCACTGGGCCTTGGGGTAGACCGCGACCGCGGCGATGTCGTAGAAGGCCGCGCCCGTGTTGCACCCGCCGCTCCCGTTGACCCGGTAGAACGACTGGTGGCCCGGCGGCGGGATGTCGTCGACGGCGAGCCCGAAGCCGGTGTCCATCGCCAGGTCGCCGGCGGCGAGGCCGATGCAGAAGCTCTCGACCTGGAGGAGGTAGTCGAGGTCGACCTCGTGGTAGCCGGGGCTGACGTCGGCGTCGGTGAGGCTGAAGGGCGGGAGGATCGGATCGGCGCTCGGGGCGTTGCCGTCGAAGCCGCGGACCTCGACCACCGGGTTCGAGGGGCTCTTGCGAGTCGCCGCGACCTGGTAGCCGATCCGCGAGATCCTGTAGGTCGGCGGCAGGCCGGTGAAGCACTCCTGGGGGAACATGCGGGCCGCCTGCCCGTTCATGATGTCGGGCTCGTAGTAGCACCAGAGGGGGAGGTTGCACTTGCCGTCGGCGTAGTGCTGGAGGCGCATCGCCGGCTGCGGCGCCTCGGTCGTCGAGCCATCGGAGGTCCCGCTGGTCGTGAGGTCGGTCGTCGAGATCGCGGTCGTCACGCCCGTCGTCGCGGTCGCGTCGGTGGTCGTCGAGCTCGCGCCGGCGCCGGAGTCGGTGCCGGCGGTCGTCGTTTCGCCGGTCGTCGCGGAGGTGGATGACGCGCTGGCAGACGCGCTGGCGGAGGCGCTGGCGGACGCGCTCGTCGTCGCGCTCGAGGCGGTCGCGTCGGTCTCGTCGCCCGTGTAGGCCGGGTTGTCGAGGCTGCACGCGGCGACGACGAGCAGCACGAGCGGCGAGCGGCCGAGGGCGCGGTCGTCCATGGTCTCGCACGCTAGCACGGTCGGCGGAGTGGCGATGCGGTCGGGCGCGGCGCTAGTATTGAGAGGTGATGCACGCCTCGATCGCTCTCCATCCGTCGGCGCGCGAGGCCGCGCTCCGCGTGGGCGTCTTCGCGGTCGCGCTCGGCGTCGGCGTCGGCGGCTGCGGACACGGGGTCGGCGCCGACAGCGAGAGCGGCACGGGGGCCGCAGAGGAGGACTTCTACGCGGTCGAGCCTGGGCCGCTCTGCGGCGCGGTCGGGCCGGTCAAGCTCCTCGACCTCGACGAGGGATCCGAGCTCCTGCCGATCGACGGCCTGAGCCGCATCGGCGATCGCTACTACATCACCGTCGGCCACGGGCGTGAGACGGACGTCAACCTCGGCGGGGATTGGCTCTACCAGACCCGCTACGCGTCGACGACCACCTACAGCGTCGATCGCTGCGGCGGCGACGCGAAGGTCGTCTCCACGCGCCTCGACCGGGTGCCCTTCACCCTCCCGCGCTGGCCCGCGCGGCCGGTGGCCTGCTCCGAGGGGGACCTCGTCGCGCTCGAGCCGCGGGTCGTGCTGATCACGGATGGTTGCGGGCTGTGGCCTTCCGTCTCGGCCACGCTGGTCGACGAGGGCGCCGTCCTGACCTGGGTGCTCGACGAGAGCGGGTACACGGCGCACTCGTTTCGGGGCCACATGGAGGGCGATGCGCCTGGCTTCCTCCCGCCCGTCGAGATCACCGACTACGCGCGGCCGACGTTGATCCTCGGCGACGAGATCGTCATCAACGACCTCCCCGACTACGGCGCCGAGCAGCTCCGCAGCGTCACGCTCCCGGATCTCACGGCGACGGTCCTCGTCGACGCCTGGACCGAGACCTTCGCGGCGACCGCGTCGCACCTCCTCTACGTCGGCCCCGGCGGGGTGATTCTTCGCGATCGCGCGGACGACTCGGAGCAGGTGGTCTTCGGCTACCCACAGGACCCCTGGTCCCTTGATCCCCTCGCCTTCGAGGGGGGCTACGCGGTGATCCGCGACACCTACTACGGCGGCGGTCGTATCATCGATCTCGAGAGCCGGGTCATGCGCGACGTCGCCCCGGGGATCCAGATCGTCGGGCCGATCGTCGACGGCCGCTGGCTCCTCGAGCGCGAGAGCGGCGAGGGCCTCCTCCTCGACCACGCGAGCGGCGTGCAGAGCTCCCTCGGCGATATCTCGGGGGAGATCGTCGCGCGCGCGGGCGACGGCGTCGTCCTCCAGGAGGGCAGGTCAGTGGACCTCCGCGACCCCTTCGAGGTCGCGCTCGTCCCCTACAGCGGCGGCGACAGGCGCGTCCTCGCGAGGCGCGCGACCTCCCGCTTCGTCCGCCTCGCCGACGGCCGCGTCGTCACGCTGGTCAACGTCGGCGACGGGTTCCGCGGCGACCTCGTCGTCGTCGATCCGGCGACCCTCCACGAGCACCGGATCGACGGGCCGGTCTTCGCCTTCAACGACGGGCAGAGCGTCGCCGGCGCGCTCGACCCCGGGCTCGTCGCCTATCAGGTGATCGACGGCGAGCGCAGCGGGGTCTACCTCATCAACCTCGCCGCGCCCTAGGCGGGCGGCGCCGACGGAGGAGCACGAGGCCGAGGCCGAGGGCGAGGTCGGCCCCGCCGCCGTCGGGCGCGCCGCTGCGGCAGCCGCAGCCGCCCTCGCCGCCCGAGTCGTCGCCGCCGCCGGTCGCGGTCGCGGTCGCGGTCGCGCTCGCGCCCCCGCTGCTGCCGCCGCCGCTCGAGCCGCTCGCGCCCCCGGAGGAGCTCGCGTCGCCGCCGCTCGAGCCGCTCCCCGCCGAGGTGCCCGAGCCGGTGCCGGTGCCGCTGGTCTCGCTCGCCGGCGGCACCAGCCCGCTGACCGGGAGCATCCGCACGTCCTCGGCGATCACCGAGGGCTGGACCCCGCCGACCGCCGCGAAGGCGTCGAGGGCGATCGCGCCTGACTGATTGGTCATGTTGTTGTCGGCGAGGAACTCGACGTACTCGGGGGTGTTCACCAGGTAGAGGAGGCGCACCCGGAGCTCGATGAGGTCGTCGTCGGGATCGTCGGGGGTCTGATCGACGACCTCGGCCGGCGGGAAGGTGTAGGACGCGGCGTCGACGTGGGGCCAGGTGTTGTCGCCCTGGAGCGCGTAGCGATCGCCGACCGGATCGGTCTCGGGATCGGCCTTGAGGCCCTTCGGCGGCAGCCGGTTGTCGACCACCCAGTAGTTGTTGCGGAGGAGGTGGAAGGTCGCCTGATCGGCGTAGTCGACGGCGATCGCCTCGTAGCGGCGGACCTGCGGGTCGTCCTCGGGGCCCTCGCCGTCGAGCCAGCGCCCCGACGAGTAGACCAGCGCGCCGCCGTAGCTCGCGGTCACCTCGATCCACATCACCCGCCCCTCGGAGTAGCCGGTCGGCAGCTTGTGGCCGCTCTCGTTGGTGACCGTCACGCCGAGGCTCGGGATCCCGGCCTGGAGGTCGACGCTCGCCGGCGCCTCGACCTCGAGGGTCGCCGCGCTCGCCAGGGTCCTCTCGATGCTGGCGGCGGCGATGTCGTAGAAGACGTCATCGACCTCGGCGGTGCCGTCGTTCCCGTAGAGGTGGCGGAGCACCTCGATCATGAAGCGGTTGCCGCCGCCGAGGTCGTGGCGGCGGCCGCCGGTCGGGTGGAGGAGCCCCTCGCTCAGGTACTTGCCGCAGCCGGCGACGTCCTTGACCGCCGGCATGTGGCAGCCCTGGCAGCTCTGCATGTCACCGCCGCCGGGGCCGAAGGCCGAGTTGCGCCACTCGCTGAAGGTCCGCTGCTCGTTGAAGGAGACCCCCATCCCTTGCCCCTGATCGTCGACCCGCTCGCGCGGCGTGGTCACGTCGTGGCAGGTGCCGCAGGCCCGCGAGGTCCCGAGGAAGTCGGTCGAGAGGGCCCACGAGTGGAGCGGCTCCTCGCCGGGCTTGTAGGTCCAGGGGCCCCGCTTCGGGACCTTGCCGTCGATCCCGAGGACGTCGTCGATCACGTAGCGGGCGTTGCCCGGCGGGGTCTCGCCGTCGTCCATGAGGCGGTGGCAGAAGTCGCACTCGATGCCGCTGCGATCGAGGGGCTCGAGCGCCGCCAATTCGATCGCGTCGCCGCGGCCGCCGATGAACGCCTGCGGCGCGTGGCAGCGGACGCACTCCTCGGTCTCACCCGGCGCCTCCTCGTCCTGGTGGGCGATCGCCACGCCGGCCCAGAAGATCGGATCGCGGGCGGCGTTCGCCATCATCGTCCCCTGCCAGGCGATCGGCGCGACCAGGGGGTCCATCTTGGTCTCGGCGCTGTTCGGGAAGGAGTGGCACTCGGCGCAGTCCTCGGGGTTGGCGAGGGGGTTCTGGAGGCCGCCGGGGGGCGTCGGAGTGGCCGCGGCCGGCCCCGCCAGGAGCGCGAGGGCGGCCGCCAGAGCCGCGCAGGGGCCGCGCGAGGCGCGATTATGGAGAGGCGACATGATGGGCTATCGTACGCCGGATGCCGGACGGGAGCGACCGCGGGGAGGGCTGCGACGATCGCGGGATCGTCGGCCGGATCGTCCGCGAGATCGCCGACGCGCTCGCGTCCGCGGGCGTCCTCGCGCTCCTCGTCGGCGCGTCGACGAGCGGCTGCGCGACGCCCGAGCCCGCGCCCACCAGCCCGTCGACCGCGAGCGCCGGCGAGGCGTCGCCCGCGGGTGAGCGCGGGGCCGCGGCGCCGGCGACGACGAAGACCGCCAACCCCGATCGCCGCGGCTTCGACAACCAGCCCGACTACGCGGCGGAGGCGGCGGCCCTCCGCGAGTACGTCGACGGCCGCCTGCCGGCGGCGACCCCCACCGATCCCCGGCGCGCCTGCGAGGCGATGCTGGCGACCGCCGACGCGTTCTACGCGGCGATCGAGACCGACGCGCGCCGCCGTGAGGAGGTCGCGGCCGCGCTCCGGTCGTCACGCGAGGACGACCTCCAGAGCTGCGTCGCCGAGACCAGCCCGCGCGCCGCCGCCTGCGTCTCGCTCCTCCTCACCGACCGGACGGCCGAGCTCCCCTGGCTCGTCGATCAGTGCTCGCGCGCGTACCCGCGGTGAGGGCCCCGGGGCCGACCGCGGCGTCCCCCGCAAAGTGGCCGGGGGCGGCGATCTGCGGCATCCTCCCGCCGTGCTCCGCCCCCTCGCCGGCGCCCTCGCGGGCCTCGTCACCGTCAGCCTCCTCGCCGTCGGCGGCTGCGGCTTCTCGCACGACGGCTACGCCGACAGCCGCACCGAGCCGCCGCCGACCCCGAAGGCCTCGCCCCCCGAGCCGGTCGCCGCGGCGCCGATCGACGCCGCGGAGGAGGACGAGGAGCGTGAGCGGGCCCCGGCAGAGGACGCCCCGCGGGCGCGCCCGAGCGAGGATCTCGAGATCACCTTCGTCGGCGACATCATCTTCGGCCGCTTCCGCGAGGGCGGGTATGACCCGATCCCCGGCCCGGACGACCAGCCCTTCGCCGAGATCAAGGCGCTGATGGCCGCCGACATCGTCGTCGGCAACCTCGAGACGCCGATGGCCCGGACGCTCCCGGACGACTCGCCGATCGGCGCGACCTTCCGCTTCGGCGCGGCCGCCGAGAACGCCAAGCACCTCGTCGACGGCGGCCTCACGGCCCTCAGCCTCGCCAACAACCACGCCTTCGACCTGCGGGCGATGGGGATGCGCGAGACCCCGCAGATCCTCGCCGAGAAGGGCCTCGTCGCGCTCGGGGCGGCCCGCGAGGAGGACCCGCTCTTCCGGGTCGAGACGATCGAGCGCAAGGGGTGGAGGGTCGCCTTCATCGCCGTGACCACCCGGCGCAACGCCCCCGACTTCGAGGGCGCGCCGCGGGTCCCCTTCACCGCCGCCCGCGACCTCGAGGCCAACCTCGGCGAGCTCATCGACGGCGCCCGCCAGACCCACGACGCGATCTTCGTCGTCATCCACTGGGGCGACGAGTACGCGGACGCGCCGGCGAAGGTGCAGGAGCGGGCGGCCCGGCGGCTCATCGAGCGCGGCGTCACCGGCGTGATCGGCCACCACCCGCACGTCCTCCAGGGGATCGAGCGCCACCGCCACGGCGTGATCGCCTACTCGCTCGGCAACTTCCTCTTCGAGAACACCAACGAGATCCCGCGGCAGACCGGAGTGCTCCGCCTCCACCTCGACGCCGATCAGGGCTGCGTCGACGAGCTCCGCTTCCACCCCGCCTACGTCAAGCGGATCCCCTCGCCACACCCGGTGCCGGCGACCAAGGGGATGGGCAAGGTCGTCCGCGGGCGGATGGAGACCCTGAGCCGCGACCTCAAGACCAAGCTCGAGCGCGACGGCGAGGACCTGGTGCTCCGCGGCTTCGAGTGCCCGCCGGTGATCCCCGAGGTCGCGGCGCCGAGCGAGCTCGGCGAGGGCGAGGGCGAGGGCGAGGGCGCTGGCGCGGACGCGGGCGACGAAGCCTAGCGGGCGCGACCTCGGGGATCACCGGCGAGCGCGGCCAGGAGGAGCCTCTCCAGCGGGGCGGTCGAGCCGGCGGCGCGCTCGTGGACGACCCTCTCCTGGACGGCGAGCGGCGGCAGCGGGATCGGCAGCGCGCCGAGATCCGCGAGCCGGATCCGCGTCTGCCGGGTCGCGCCGACTGCGTGGAGGCGGAGCCAGCGCTGGTACTCGTCGCTAGCGAGGAGCACCTCGAGGTAGCGCATGTCGAGCACCTCGCCCGCGGCGCCACGACGGATGATCACGAAGCCGTCGCCGGCGACCCGGCCGTCGGCCGCGGCCGCCGCGTCGACGCGGAGCGTGCGTCCGACGTCGCTCTTGCGGGCGAGGAGGAGGTCGTCCTCGCGGAGCGCGTCGTCGCCTCGCACCTCCGCCCGCGGGATGAAGACGGCCCGCGCCTTGCGCTTCGGATCGAGGTCGCGGACGCGGACGAGGCGGAGCGAGCCGCCGGACGCGGCGCGTCGCCGCCGCTGCGCCGCCCGCCGATGGCGTCGCCCCGAGATCACCAGGGCGGACTCGGCGAGCGGACGGATCGGCACGCCGCGGCGCTCGAGGGCCTCGACCAGCGCCGGCCGCCGCTCGCCCGCGGGCGAGAGGAGGACCATCGCCGAGTTCCCCTCGTAGAACGCCCGCGGCGCGACGAAGCGGTGGATGAAGCCGAGCGCGGAGGGATCGCAGATCCGCTCGAGGGCGCGGGTCGCCGCCGCCTGATCGACGACGCCGTCGAAGTCCTCGGGCGCCGGCGTGGCGATCCCGACCGGGGCGCCGAGCTCCGACGCGCGCGCGGGTCGGCGGATCGAGAGGATCACCGCGCGGCGGAAGGGGGTGAAGAGCTCGCCGGGTACGACGATGATCTCGTCGACCGCGAACTCGGTGAAGAGGCGGCGGCGGCGGGCCTCGCCGGAGGCGTGGAAGAGGACGCCGAAGGAGCAGAGCGCGACCAGGCGGCCGCCGGGCCGCAGGCGACCGAGGTTCTTCAGGAGCTCGTCGAGCTCGTGATCGCGGGGCAGCGAGGCCGCGCCGCGGCGACGCGCGCTCCACTCCCCGTGGAGGAGGACGCGATCGAAGCCAGGCGCCGCGCCGACCTCCGCGTCGGTGACGAGCTCGATCTGCGTCCGCCCGTGGAGCAGGCAGCGGACCAGCCCGAGGAGGGTCCGCCCCGGCCGCTCGCCGACGGCGGTGGGCAGGACGCCCTCGGGCGCGTGCCGGAGGTAGGTCGCCGCCGAGAGGCCGACGTCGAAGCAGGGGTCGAGGAGGCGCTGCCCCGCCTCAAGCTCGAGCATCGCGTACATCAGCTCGGCGAGGCGCCGCGAGGGCGCGCCGAGGCTGCGCTCGGCGCTGACCGGGTGCGCCTGGGCGATCACGAGGTCGAGCAGGTGGGCGAAGAAGAGCTCGGGGTGGCGTCGGAGCTGGGGGTTGTCGAGGACGTGAGCGTAGGCCTTGACCAGCGCCTTGACGACCCGGACGTTCGCGGCGTAGCGCGTCGTGAGCTGGCCGGCGAGCGCCTCGACGTCGGCGCCGCCGGTCGCCGCGATCCGCCCCTGGAGCGCGCTCGTCAGCGCCTCGGGGAGGCCGGGGAAGACCGGTCCCGCGCCCGGCAGGCACATCAGGACCACCATCGCCAGGAACTCGATCGGCTCGTCGCCGGCGAGCCCGCTCTCGGGGCGCCGCGCCAGCGCCCGCAGGAGCGGCTTCGCCGACGCGTCGAGGGATCGCTCGACCTCCGGGGGGAGGGCCCGGGTGCGAACGATCTCCTGGTCGAGAAGGGTCATCCGATCACGCCGACGATACGCGAGCGGCGCGGGATCGACCAGGGGGCATGGGGGTCGTGGGGCCAGCAGGGCCAGCGGGCCCAGCAGGCCCTGGAGCCGCTGGGCCGGTGAATTCGGGGGGCGGCGAGCACCGCGGCGAGGCGGCGAGGCTATGATGCCGCGATGGAGAGTGAGCTCGACCTCTCGGAGCGGCGCCTCTCGCTGCCGACGATCTGGCGGGTGATCGGCGGGATGGGGATCGCCGCCGTCGCCCTCTGCCTCCTCGCCGCCGCCCTCGGGAGCGAGGGGCCGCTGATCTTCGTCGCCATGATCGCGGGGATCGTCGCCCTGATCACCTTCGGTGTGATCATCACCTCGATCGTCGGCCTCAGCCGGCGGCCGGACGATCGCGGTTTCTTCGCGGCCTCGTTGATCGGCGCGATCGTCCTCCTGCCGGTCTCGCTCCTCTCGTCGCTGATCGCGGTCCTCTTCGCCTCCGGCCCGGCGATCGCCCCCTGGGGCCGGCCGCTGCGGATCCGCGGCAAGATGGTCCACCCCGAGCTGCGCCCCGGCGGCGCGTGGGCAGCGGGCCCGAGCCCGGAGGTCGACGGCCTCTCGCCGGCGACCCGCGAGGCCCTGGCGACCCTCTGGCACCACGACGCCCAGAAGGAGCACGCGAGCGTCCCCGCCTTCTCGCGCCTCGCCTGGCTCCTCGCGGGCCTCGGCGCGCCGGCCGAGCTCCTCGAGGAGACCCACCGCGCGGGCGTCCAGGAGATCGACCACGCCCGCCGCTGCTTCGCCCTCGCGGGCGGCTACGCCGGCGCGTCGCTCACGGTCGAGCCGATCCCCGAGATCCTCCAGGCGCCGCTCGGGGTCGGCCGCGATCCCCTCCTCGCGGTCGCCCTCGAGAGCCTCCGCGACGGCTGCCTGGTCGAGGATTTTAACGCCGACGTCGCGGCGATCGCCGCCGAGCACGCCCGCGATCCCGCGGCCCGCGAGCTCGCGACGATCATCGCCCGCGACGAGCGCGAGCACGCGGCGCTCGCCTGGGCGGTCGTCGCCTGGTGCGTCGAGGTCGGCGGCGAGCGCATGCGGCGGGCGATCGCCGAAGCCGCTGACGATCTCCCGAAGGAGGGGCCGAAGGCCTACGCCGATCACGAGGCGGCGATTGTCGCGGCCGCTGACCCGCAGGCGATGATCGACCACGGTCGGGTGCCGGCCGAGCGCTGGGCGGGGATCTACGCCAGGCGGCGGGCGCTGACCTGCGCGCGGGTGAAGGCGATGCTGGCTGGGGCTCCGGCGACGGACGCGGCGCGGGCGGCCTGAGGCCGTCTGGGCGGCTCGTCTTCGCGTCGTCGCCGATGGGCGCCGCGGCGTCCGCGCGGATGGGTTTCTGGCGAGCGCGGCGCAACGGCGGTCGGGGGTGGCCGACTGGAGAGCCACCCCAGGGAGACCCAACATGTCCCGCGAATCGCTCTTCGTGATGATCTTCGGCGTCGTCGCCCTCGGCCTCGGCGTCCACTCCTACCAAAAGACCGAGCGCGCGCTCGCCGAGGCGTCGAAGAAGTACGACATCGGCAATAGCCCACTGATCCCCCACATCTTCGGGCGCTCGCCGGACCCCGACGGCGCCGCCGAGGCGTCGGAGAAGCTCGAGAGCGGCGACAAGGGCATGATCCCCCACATCTTCGGGCGCTCGCCGGCCCGCGCCGGCGTCGCCGAGCCCGGTGACCGGGTTGGCGCCGCGTCCCTCTCCACCAGCGACATTCGGGTGATGAGCGACCACCCCTTCATCATCGAGGTCCAGGGTACGCCCCATCTCCTCGCCCGGGTGAGCCCCAGATTCCGTGGGGACACGGTGCGACTCCAGCCCCTCTCGGGGGGCGCGCCCGTCTGGGAGCGCCCCCTCAAGGGGGGGAACAAGAAGTACTCGACGGCGCTCTACTACGATGAGCTCGACGGGCTCGCCCTCATCGCCGAGGGCTTCCAGATCGCCGCGGTCACGGTCGAGACCGGCGAGGAGCGCTGGTCCGCAGCGCTCTCCGACGAGGTCGAGGCGATCGGGCGCCGCGACGGCGACCTCGTCGTGCGGACCAAGGACGAGCAGGATCGTAGGATCAATCCCGCGAGCGGCGCCGTGACGCCCGCGACCCTCGGGCCCGCCGAGGGCGAGCGCCTCCGCGACGACAGTCGATTGAGATCCTACGTGGACCGTATCTATGATCATATCATGCCGCTCGATGGACTGGCGATCGAGCTCTTCCTCTGCGGCCCGGGACACCGGCGCCCGGACTTCGGCGACCTGGATCGGCTCCCGTGCTCCGACACCCACGGGCTCCTCTTCGCCACGCGTCGCCCCGGGACCAGCCTCCCCTTCCTCGTCGGCTATGACACGACGACTCAGGTGGAGCGCTGGCGCCGACCCCTCCTCAGCCCGGAGGACCCCGTCGAGACCTCGAGTGAGGAGCCGAGCGTCGCCCGGATCGGTGATGATGTCGTCGTCGCCTATGGTGAATTCGCGCCGAGGATCCTGCGGGTCGGTCTCGAGGACGGGTCCCTGCGCTGGGAGAAGCGGCTGCCGGGCGACGCGCGCTTCGGCGTCTTCGTGACCCACACGGGCGGGCTCCTCCTCGTCAAGGACGACGGCGCGCTCCGGAGTCTGGATCCCGAGAGCGGTGAGCTTCGCGGCTGCATCGGCCGCTGCGACGAATAGGAATCTGCGGGGGGCCCGTCAGGGACGGGCCGTCGTCCCCCGCACCCAGTCCCAGAGCGGCAACACGACGTTGAAATTGTAGCGCCGCATCTTCCGCGGATCGTGGTGGATCTCGTGGTGGCGCGCGAGCCAGCGGATCACCCCGAGGCGGCCGATCGGGTGGCCGATCGGCAGATGAAACGAGAGGTGGAGGAGCTCGTAGGAGACCACGTAGAGCATGCTCGTCGCCATCACCAGGAGGCCGACGTTGGCCCCGAAGGCGAGCGCCAGGAGGCCGCAGATCGGCACCAGCGCGAGCGCGAGCGCGGCGATCGCCCACCAGGGGAGGAGGATCGTCCACCACTCGTGGGGCCCGGCGACCGCCATGTCGCCGTCGACGAAGATCCGGTGGTGGCCGATGTGGGCGTCGTAGGTCCACTGGAAGGGCGGCGTCCGGCGGTGGAGGAGGTCGCGATGGAAGCGCCACTCGGCCGCGTTGGCGACGATCCAGTGGAGCGGCACCGCGAGGAGCTCGATCGCCTGGAGATCGCGGAGCAGGCCGATCGACAGCGCCGCGACGCTGAGCCCGAAGACGACGACGAAGCCGAGGTGACGCGCGGGCGAGTAGGGGCCGCGGCGGTAGGCGTCGATGAGCGCCCGGCGGGCGGCATGCGAGCGCGGGACGTCGACCTCGTCCATGGGGCGAGGCTACACGATTTCGGATGCCGCGCGCGCGAGCGCGACATGAGCGCAGAGGCGGAGCGCGAGCTGGGCGGGTGCAGAGGGCCCCTTCGCCGTGCTATCCCTGGGGGCGCGTGGACGCAGGCGACCTCTCCCTCCCATTCCTCGTCCTCGCGGCCTTCGCGGTCGGTCGCCTCATGCTCAGCCTCCGCGGGATCCCGTGGGCGCTGAGCGGCTCCTGGTGGATCGCGTCGGCGACGATCATCGCCGGCGCCGGCCTCACCTACGCGCTCGCGCCGGACCTCGCCGGGCTCGTCGCCTTCGCCCTCGTCGCCCTCCTGATGGTCGCGCCGGGGCAGGCGATCTCCGCCGCCCAGGACGCGCTGCGACGCGGCGCCGAGCGCCGGGCGATCGCCCTGATCCGCCTCGCCGCGCTCCTCCACCCGTCGGCGAGCTACCGCGAGCGGCCGCGCTTCTTCCGGCTGATCACCGACCTCCGCGCCGGCGAGATCCCGAAGGCGGAGCTCGAGCACTTCGCGACCCACGACCCCGAGCTCGGCAAGATCCTGCCGGCGCTCGTCGACCACCTCCAGGGCGACATCGGCGGGGTCCTCCGTCGCCTCGCCGATCCCGAGACCCGGCCGCAGCTCCTGGCCAGCGGCCTCGGCCTCGCCTACCTCCGGGCGGTCGGCGTCGTCAGCGAGGACGGCGACACGATCGCCGCCGCCTTCCATGAGTTCGCGGCGACCGATCCGAGCCTCCGGCAGGCCGACGTGATCGCCCTGGTCGCGGTCTTCCTGCCGGCGCTCGCCGGCGACGTCGCCACCACCCGCCGCCACGCCGCGCTCCTCCACGCCTACCTCGGCCCCGCCGAGCCGGCGACCGCCGAGGCGCTCGCGCTCGCCCGCAGCGGCGATCGGCCGGCCGCGCTCGCGCTCCTCGACGCGGCCGCGGCCCGCCACCGCGGCGATCGGATGGCCGCCCACCACGTCGCCGCCTACCGCCGGGTGATCAGCGAGGCCTGCGTCGATCACCCGCCGACGCCGTCGGCGGCCCTCGACGGGATCATCCAGCGCCTCGCCCGGGAGGCGCCGGCCCTCGCCGAGGTCGCGGCCCTCGAGGGCCGGGGCGCCGAGCGCCTGCCGCTGACCTGGTCGATCATCGTCGTCCTCGCGCTCGTCCACCTCGTCGTCAGCCTCACGGGCGACCCCCTCGATCCGCGGCACCTCTACGAGTGGGGCGCGCTGGGGACCGGGCTCTTCACGACCTCCGAGGCTTGGCGCCTCTTCACCTCGACGCTCCTCCACGGCGGCCTCCTCCACCTCGCGCTCAACCTGATCGCCCTCCGCTTCTTCGGGCGCTTCGTCGAGCCGCTCTTCGGCCGGCCGGCGATGGCGGTGATCTACGTCGCCTCGGGGGTGCTCGCGGCCCTCGCGGTCGCCCGCCTCGCCGACCCCGAGGTCATGCAGATCCTGGTCGGCGCCTCCGGGTCGATCATGGGCCTCGGCGGCGCGACCCTGGCGGCCGCGCTGCGGCGGCCCGCGCTCCGCCGGAGCCGCCGCGGGCGCGCCCAGATCCGCGGCCTCGTGGTCCTCTTCGCGCTCCAGATGGTCTTTGACTTCCTGGCGGAGACGGTCTCGTCGACCGCCCATATCGCTGGTCTGCTGATTGGCTTCCTCCTCGGCCTGATCCTCGCGCCGCCGGCCGACCAGGCGCACGCGAGCGCGCGCGTCCGCTAGTGCCCCGACAGTCGAGCCAGTGTCGAAGCGCGAGAGCTACGCGCGTCGGGTGCTCCGCTCCGCCCTCTCCTTGATCCCCAGGAGCATCCGACGGTCCATCACGAAGCCCACGGATTCGGTGAAGTAGGGGCCGAATTGCAGGGCCGTCGCCAGGCCGTCGGGGTAGTCGGCGCGAATGCGGCTGATGACCCGGGTTCGCTCGCCATCCAGGGGCTCGACGTAGAACCCCCAGCTCGAGCGCGCCCCCTCGGTGCTGCCATCCGGGGCGCCTGCGGCGATGAAGTAGCGCTCCGGCTCGTACGCGGCGACCGGCATCCCCGGCATGTCCGGGTGGAGCTTCAGCGCGCTGCCGACCCGATGGGCCCACTCCGGACGGATCTCGTTGGCGTTGTGAAGGTCGCAGCCCACCAGGTTCTCGAGCCACTGGTAGCTGTAGAATCCCGCCCGGTCCGCCCCGACCTGTGCGACCCAGCCCCAGACGCGGTCGACCGGGGCGTCGACCTCCACGCCGTGGGTCCAGCCCCATCTGGGGTGGGGCACGAGCTCGTCGCCGGGGTAGTCGCGCTCCGCCTCAGCGACGTCGAGTCCCCAATGGGATCGAACCCCACGGAGGAATGGGGTCAGGAGATCGAGCACGATCCCCGCGCTGCCCACGAGCCCCGCGAGGACGTCCCGCCACCCGTCCTTTGCGATCGTGCCTTCGGCGCGGGACTCGATGCCGCGGAGTTGGGCCCGTTGCATCACGTGGTGGACCGCCTGCATCCATCGCGCGTAGCCGCGGAGATCGGGGGAGTGGGCCGCGCGGACTCGGGTGATGAGCCGGGTGCGTTCGTCGGGGAGCGGCTGCAACGAGAACGCCCACGTGACGTGCCAGTAGCGCTCTGGTCGAGGATCGTGAAATCCAAGGTGCTCGTGCTCGCCCGGGACGAATAGACCGCCCAGCACCAGATAGTGTGGTGAATCGAGGACGAGCACCTCGAAGCCGTCGTCGCTGCCAGGGGTCGCGGGGAGGATGTCGCCGACGCGCAGGTCCTGAAGGTCCGACCGGAGGCGGATCTCGCTGCGAACGTTCGCGTTGTCGAGGGCGTCGAGGCTGTACCAGCCCGCTCGGCCGCCACCCATCTGCACGAGCCACGGCCAGATCTGGTCCGGTGGGGCATCGATCGTGATCGCGTGCGTCATCTCTCCCTGCGCGTCCGAGAGCAGCGCATCACCAGGCAGGTGGATGTCATCGTCCAAGCCGTGCACGGGGATAGTCTGCACGGGTCAGGGATCGCGTCGGCCAGCAACGATTGCGTACGCCGGGCCCGGGCCGCGTTCTGGCGAGGGCGATCGCTCGCGCCCCCGGCTTGATCGTCCGACGGGCAGAGCTCGGTCGCGTGCGACGCAGACGCGGCTTCAGGGGATCAGGTCGGGGTCGACGCAGTCGAGCGTGAGCCCGAGGACCAGCTCGCCGCCCTCGACCGAGAAGGCGGCAGGCAAGGTCCCCGGGAAGGCGTTGCAGTTGGCCGGCGGGTTGATCAGCATCCCCTTCGGCATGCCGACGGGCATCTCCATCACCGGTGGCTGCGGGAAGAGCTTGTACATGCCCATCACCGGCTTCACCAGGATCTCCGCGCACTGCAGGCCGAGCTCGGAGATCCCCTCGAGGGTCTCGTAGCCGCCGACAGCCCAGAGGAGCGTCCCTGGATCCTGGCACTGGGTGGAGAAGGGGACGGGGACCTGGGCGAGGCCGCCGAGCATGTCCATCGCGTTGTAGGCCGCGCCCGACTGGGCCAGCCGGAAGATCCCGTTGCCCTTGGGCTCGAGCTTGACGCCGACGCAGAGGCCGCTGATGTTGGCGATGAGCTCCGACTCCATGTCGAAGTCGCCGGCGAAGCCGATGGTCACCCCGTCGCACTCGTTGCCGCCGAGCCACTCGCCGCCCGGGCCGATCGTCGGCGCCTGACCGGCGACGAAGAACTCGCCGATCTCGGGGGGCGGGACGCAGAGGGAGGTGCAAGCGTCGGTGTCGATGTTGTTGCCGTCGTCGCAGCTCTCGCCGGGGTCGACGATCATGTTGCCGCACTTCTCCTGCATGCAGCTCGCCGAGCACCCGTCGCCGCCCTTGTTGTTGCCGTCGTCGCACTCCTCGTCGAGGCCGGGCACGCCGTCGCCGCAGACGTTGTACTTGCACATCAGCGTGCAGATCCCGCCGACGCCGTTGGCGTCGCCGTCGTCGCACTCCTCGTCGCCCTGGACGATCTGATCGCCGCAGGCGGGGATCGTGCACTTGTTGGTGCACAGGTCCTCGTCGATGTCGTTGCCGTCGTCGCACTCCTCGCCCGGATCGACCGCACCATCGCCACAGAAGGGGTCAGATCCGGTGTCGACGGCCCCGGTGCTGCTCTCCCCGGTGGTCACCGGCGCGGTGGTCGAGGTGTCGGCGCCGGTCGTCGAGGTCGCGCTCGCGCTCCCCGAGGTCACGTCAGCGCCCGAGGTCGAGCCCTCGCTCGTCGTGTCGCTCGCGTCGCCGCTGCTCGACGAGCCCTCGGTGCCGGTCGTCGGCGCGACGTAGAGGGGTTGGTTGGCGAGGCAGCCGCCCGCGAGCGCGGCGCAGACGGGGAGCGAGAGCGAGAGCGAGCGCAAGTCAAGGCAAGTCATATGTCGACAGGGTAGCAAGGCTCGGGCCACCGCATCGTCACTCGGCCCCCGCGAGGCTCGCGGGGGGCTCGCTGCGGGACCTGCAGACTCCCCTGCGAGATCAGCCGGCGCCGGTGGCGGCCCGGCGTGCGCTCGCGCTCGCGCCTCGCCTTGCGGTCGCCCACGCGGCGCCCGTACCCTCGCCCACCGACGATGGCCGAGGCGAGCAAGCGGGCGACGACGGGCGAGCGCGCCACCGGCCTCAGCGCGGCCGAGGCGGCCGCGCGCCTCCGCGCGCACGGCCGCAACGAGCTCGAGCGAGGGGGTGGGACGCCCGCCTGGAGGATCCTGGTCGGCCAGTTCATCAGCCCGGTGATCGGCCTCCTCGTCGCGGCCTGCGTGGTCTCGGCGCTCCTCGGCGAGCTCGCCGACGCGGTCGCGATCGCGGCGATCGTCGTGATCATCGGCGTGATCGGCTTCTTCCAGGAGTACCGGGCGGAGCGGGCGATCCTCGCGCTCCGCTCGCTCACCGCCCCGCACGCGCGGGTGATCCGCGACGGCCGCCTCCAGGACGTCGCCGCGGCCGAGGTCGTCCCTGGCGATATCCTGTCCCTTGAGGCAGGCGATCTCGTGGCCGCCGACGCCCGGGTGATCGAGTCCCACGGGCTCACGACCAACGAGGCGCCGCTCACCGGCGAGAGCGCGCCGGTCGCCAAGCGCACGGAGCCGGCGCCGGAGGGCGCGCCGCTGGCCGAGCGTCACGATCGGGCCTTCATGGGGACCGCGGTGGTCGACGGGGCCGGCCTCGCCGAGGTCGACGCGACCGGGATGGCGACCGAGTTCGGGCGGATCGCCGCGCTCCTCGCGGGCGCCGGCGCCGACGCCGAGACCCCGCTCGAGCGCCGCCTCGCCCAGGTCTCGCGGACGTTGATCCTCCTCTGCCTGGTGATCGTCGCGCTGATCGCCGGGATCGGCCTCCTCCGCGGGATCCCCTGGCTCGAGGTGCTGATGACCGCGGTCTCGCTCGCGGTCGCGGCGGTCCCCGAGGGCCTGCCGGCGGTCGTGACCATCGCCCTGGCGATCGGTGTCCAGCGGATGGCGAGGCGGCGGGTGCTGATCCGGCGCCTGCCGGCGGTCGAGACCCTCGGCTGCGCGACCGTGATCTGCACCGACAAGACCGGCACCCTGACCACCGGGGTGATGGCGGTGCGCGAGCTCTGGGGGCCGGACGAGCGCCGCCTCCTCGACGCCGCCGCGGCCTGCTGCGACGCCGAGCTCGCGGACGACGGCGACGGCGCTGTCGGCGATCCGACCGAGGTGGCGATCCTCCGCGAGGCGGCCGCCCGCGGGATCACCCGGGCGGCGATCGACGACGCGCGGCCGCTCGTCAGCAAGCGCCCCTTCGACGCCGATCGCAAGCGGATGTCGATCGCCCGGGCCGACGGCCGGGTCTACGTCAAGGGCGCGGTCGAGGCGATGCTGCCGATCTGCGCCCGCGGCTGCGAGGGGATCGAGGCGGCCAACGAGGCGCTCGCGGGCCGCGGGCTCCGGGTCCTCGCGGTCGGCGTCGGCGAGGGCGACGACGAGGCGTCGCTCGAGCTGGTCGGTCTCATCGGCATCGCCGACCCGCCGCGCCCCGAGGTGATCGACGCGATCGCGGCCGCTCGCCGGGCGGGGATCACGACGGTGATGATCACCGGCGATCACCCGCGGACGGCCGCGGCGATCGCCCACGAGCTCGGGATCCTCGGCGAGGGCGAGAGCGCGGGCGACGACGGCGGCGACCCGACCTCGCGGGTCCACGCCCGCGCGACCCCGGAGGAGAAGCTGACGATCATCCGGGCCTGGCGGGGGCGCGGGGCGGTGGTGGCGATGACCGGCGACGGGATCAACGACGCGCCGGCGCTCCGCGAGGCCCACGTCGGGATCGCGATGGGCCGCAGCGGCACCGAGGTCACCCGCGAGGCCGGCGACATCGTCCTCACCGAGGACAACTTCGCCGACATCATCGAGGGCGTCCGCGAGGGGCGCGGGGTCTTCGACAACATCCGCAAGAGCCTGATCTACCTCCTCTCCGGCAACGCGGGCGAGCTCGGGGTGATGCTGACGGCGGCGATCGTCGGCCTCCCGCTCCCCTTCCTGCCCCTCCAGATCCTCTGGATCAACCTGGTCACCGACGCGCTCCCGGCCCTCGCGCTGGTGATGGACCCGGCCGACGCCGAGGTGATGGACGCGCCGCCGCGGGCGCCCGCAGAGCCGATCCTCGGCCGCCGTGAATGGGCGGGGATCGCCCTCGTCGGCCTCCTCAACACCGCCCTCGTCGTCGCAGCCTTCGCCTGGGCGCTCGGCCACCGCGACCTCGCGGAGGCCCGCTCCTTCGCCTTCTCGGTGCTGGTCTTCGGCGAGCTCCTCCGGGCCTTCGCCGCCCGCTCGCCGACCCGCACCCTCTGGCAGGTCGGCGCCCTCTCCAACCTCCGACTCCTGGCGATCGTCGCCCTCTCGGTCGTCGCCCAGCTCGTCGTCCTCCGGTGGTCGGTGAGCGCGAGCTTCTTCTCCTTCGGGGCGCTCTCGTGGGGGGAGATCGCGGTGGCGTTCGGGCTCGGGATGGTGCCGGTGAGCGTGATCGAGGTCGTGAAGCTGATCCGGCAGGCGCGGTCCCATCACACATGACCATTTGGCCATGTATGATGGGAGCGTCGCAGGGGCCCTTCAGCCGCTCACGTGACCTGGGCGCTCATCACCACCTTGACCTTGCCCTTGTAGCCGCCCGATGGCCGCTTGAGGCTGATCGTCACCCCCTTCGTCAGCGGCGCCATGCCGGGCGAGAGCTCGAACTCCACCGTCCCTTGGCCGATGTCGTCCTGGCCGTTGAGGCCCTTGTCGACCTCGGTGACGTCGATCGTGAAGCGCTTGGTGACCGTGCTCCTGATGGCGTAGGTCGCCACCGCCTCGTTGATCGTCAGGGGGGGCCTCCCTTGTCGACCCTGGTCCAGCCGTTGAGGCTCGGCCAGAAGGCGCTGTTGGTCCCCTCCTGGACATGGATCCTCAGCTCGAAGTCCCCCTCGCTGACCCCCTGGCCCTCGGTGACTTGAACGCTCTCGAGATCGACACGAATACTCGCCATCAGAGACCTCCATCCTCGATCGATGCTGTCCACGAACGACCCGGAGGGCCGCCCGCGCCGAGCATCCGCCATTGCGGGGGGCCCGGACAAGAGGCGAAGATCGCCCGTCGGGGGTCGGTCTCATGACGATTGACGGCTTCTGCCCGGGCTTTCGCGCTTGGGATCACGCCGGTGGTGCCGAGCGGGCGCCGCCGCGCACCCCTTCGCGGGCTCACTGCGGCGATTCAGCCGCTGCTCCAAACTATTATCATAGCTAGTGCGCCGGCCTCCTCGCTCATCGGAGCAGGGCGTGCGCGCAGTGGACGGCATGGCCAGCGTTGATGAGCAAGAGCGAGAGCGCCATGAGGCCCGGGAGGAGCCCCGGGAGCGGCCGCGGGCCGGCGACGATCCAGAGGGCGCTGGCGACGATCGCGGCGGCCAGGCCGGCTCCGGGGCCGAGCGTTCCCGTCACCGCGGGCGCGGCGACCAGGCAGGCCAGCCAGAGCGCGAGGCGGAGGATCAGGCCGCTCGCCGCTCGCCAGCCCGGGCTCTGCTCATTTGTGGTCATTGAGGGATCGCTGCGCGCTGGCGTCGATTGTTGATGGCGCGATCGCCCTGCTAGGGTCGACTCTCCGCTCGGCCGGCGTCGATTCGAAAGACCACCCGCGCCGGCCCGACGCTGCGAAAGCGACCCTCGGCCTCGCGGCGCAGGCACGCGCGGGCTTGGCGAGCGCCGCCGCGGACCATCGCCGCCGGGGCCTTGCCGGTGGTGTCGACGCGGACGTCGATCGCCGCGTGCTCGCTGCCGAGCGTCGCCCGGCAGGCTTCGAGGACCCGCGCCGCTCGCTCGCGGAGCTCGGCCTCGCGCTCGGCGGGGTTCGTCGGCGGGGGCGCGACGGGCCGCGGCCTCGGCTGCTGGAGCGCGGCGAGCCGGCGCTCGACCTCGTCGGGCTCGTTGTCCCACGCGAGGCGCTCGCGCTGGATGGCCGCCCAGGGGCCCTTGGGGCCGTAGTCGCGGGCGAGGCGATCGTCGAGGGCGCGCGCCTCGTCCGGCGTCGGCGCGAGGGCGATCAGGAGCATGAGCACCTCCGGGGCCTCGGCCGCCTCCGGGTATTCGGCGAGGAGGAGGGCGCCGACGCGGCGCGCCTGGTCGCGGTCGAGGCGCTCGAGCGCGCTCTCCATCGACGCGAGGGCGAGGGGGCCGAGGAACGCGAGCGGGACCTCGGTGTTCGCGGGGGCGTACGCGAGCGCCGCCATCGCCTCGGCGAGGTCATCCGCGCACATCCAGGGGTCGGGGTCGAGGCGAAAGGTCGCGGCGCTCTCGCGGGCGCAGCGGGCCGCGTCGGCCTGCGCGAGCGCGTAGGCGCCGCGCTCCACGCGGGCGTGGGCGAGGCCGGCGAGGGTGTCGGCGATCCGCCAGCGCAGGCGGTCGTCCTCGGGCTTCGGCGAGGGCAGGCGGCGATCGAGGCGGGCGAGGAGATCGACGCGGAGGCGCTCGCGCTCCTGGGCGTCATCGCTGGTGTCGGCGAGCTTGACCAGAGTGTCGATCGCCAGCGCGGGATCGCGGGTGAGCTGGAGGGCGAGCTCGAGCGCCGCCCGGAACTCGGGCGTGCGCCCGGAGAGGAGCGAGGCGCGACGCTCGGCCGCCCGCGCCCGGATCTCGCGGTCGACCGAGGCGTCGTCGATCACCCGTGCGAGGAGGGCGAGCGGTCGCGCTGTGTCGCCGGGCTGATGAGGGTAGGGGAGCGCCCGCTCGATCAGGTAGGCGAGGAGGAGCGCCTCGCCGCCGCTCGGTGACGCGAGCCCCTCGAGCGCCCGCTGGAGCGTCATGGCGGCCTCCTGCGCCTCGGCCTCGGCGGCGTCGCGGGCCGCGGCTGCCTCAGCGGCCGCGCGCTCGATGCAGCGTCGACCGCCCCAGGCCGCGGGCGGCTCGACCGAGCGGGCGTAGCGGGCCCGCGTGTCGAGGAGGTAGGCGCCGCGCATGTGCTCGAGGTAGCGCTCGCGGACGGCGAGCCAGGCGGCGAAGGGGGCCTCGATCTCGGGCCGCAGCGCGCCCGCGACCCACCTGGCCTCAAGGCCCTGCCAGCCGAGGCCGAAGCCGCCGCCGCCCTTCATATAGGGCCCGTGCCGCGGCGGCGGGAGCACGCCGAGGTCGACGCGTGGCGGTCTCGCGGCCGTCTTCGGGCGCGCCTCCTCGCGGCGAAAGACCCGGTCCAGGGCGATCGTCCGGGTGTCGGGGTGCCGCTCCGCGGGCTCGAGCGCCGCGTAGTCGACGGCCGGGCAGGGCGGGCCGATGTCGGGCGCGGGCGCGGGCTCGGGCTCGGGCTCCGGCGTCGCAGCCTTCGTCTCCACCGCCGGCGTAGCGATCGAGGGGGGCGTCGGCGGCGACTCGGCGCGCGCGCAGCCCAGCAGGAGCGCGAGGAGCCACGGCGTTCGAGGGGAGCGCACGAAGTGAGACTACGACGCCGCGACGGTCGAGCCCACCCCCGCGATCGGTCGCGCCCTCCGGGCGCGGGGACGCTCCGCGCGGCGTGCTCGCTAGATCTCGACCCGCACCCCGAGGAGCGGCAGGATCGGCAGGCCGATCCGCTGCACCGGTCGGCTGTAGTCGATGTTGTAGACGTAGGCCTCGGTGTTCTGGTGGTTGAGCACGTTGAGGACGTCGAGGTAGGCGGTGACGATCGTCCGCTTGCGGATCCACCGCTTGTCGACCCGGAGGTCGAGCTGCTGGAAGAGCGGGAAGCGAGCGCTGAGCGGGAAGCCGAAGATCGGCTCGAACTCGTCGGGTGGCAGGTACCCGGCCGGGCTCCCGCCGACGGCGCCGACCACCGGCGTGTAGGGGAGGCCCGAGCTCAGGCGGAAGCGGCCGCCGACCTGCCAGTCGCGGGGGAGGCGGGCGCTCAGCACCGCGACCAGGTTGTGCTGTTGATCGAAGAGGCCGGTGTCGTAGATGGTGCCGCCGTCGCTCGTCCGGTACGCCTGCTGCGCCCAGAGGAGCGTGTAGGCGACCCAGCCGTAGAGGCGCCGGGTGAGTCGCTTGCGGACGATGAATTCGCCGCCGAAGGCCCGCTCGCTCGGGTTGTCGGTGCCCCGCTGCGGCCGGTAGGGATCGTAGAGCTCGCGGAAGAAGCCGTGCGCCTCGATCTCGACGCCCTCCGCGAGGTGGAGGGCCGCGCCGGCGGTCGCGTGGAGGGCCTGCGCCATCCGAATGTTGCCCTCGTAGCGCTCGAGCGTCGGGTCGTAGTTGTTGACGATCTGATCCGGGAGGACGAGGCGGGTCCCGTAGAAGTAGTTGTTGGAGAGGGCGCCGCCGCTGACGCCGGTGACGCCGACCCAGGGCTGCGCGTAGAGGCCGACGCCGCCGCTCAGGATCCAGCGCTCGCCGAGCTCCTGGCGGACGCGGAGGCGGGGATCGACCGCGAAGCCGTTGGTCCCCTCGGCGGTGAGCGCCGAGAAGCGGGTGCCGGCGGCGAGCATGAGGCCGCGGCGGCGGAGCACGGCCTCGCCGTAGAGGCCGAGGTAGACGTGGTCCATCGAGGTCGTGTTCGAGGTCCCGGCGGCGCCGTTGACCACCTGGCCGAAGGAGCTCTCGGGCTCGTCGCGGACCTCGCCGGTCTGGCGGCCGAGCTCCGCGTCGGCGCCGAGGGTCAGGGTCAGGGTCTCGGTGAGCGCGTGATCGAGCTGGGCGCGGAGCGTCGACACCAGCGAGCGCCGCGGGGCGGGTTCGAAGTCGGGGTTGGTCTCGACCACCACGCGGTTGGTGTCGACGCGGAGCGCCGGCGTCAGGAGCACGGCGGTGTCGCCGAGCTTCGCGCGGTAGGCGAGGTCGACGCGGTGGAACGAGATCCGCGGCTCGAAGAGCGACTTGCGGCTCGAGAGCGGGTCTCGCTCGCTCTTGGGCGACTCCTTGAACGCGAGGCGATCGCCGGCGCCGATGAAGCCGACGTGGAGGCTGCGGCCGCGGCCGAGGGGGCGATCGTAGAAGGCCTGGTAGTCGTAGTAGGTCGGGACGATGCTCACGCTCCAGGGGTTGACCAGGCCGACGACCCGGAGCGGCAGGTCGAGGTGGGCTCGCCGGGCGGCGACCAGGAACGTCCCCTTGCCGACCGGCCCCTCAGCCTGCCCGCCGACGCCGCCGAGGTCGAGGTAGCCCTCGCCGTGGTAGGCGTCGCGCCGACCCGCCCGCGGGGTGATCGCGACCATGCCGCCGCTCGCGTTGCCGAAGGCCGGCGCGAAGTTGCTGGGGGCGAAGGTCATCGTGTCGATCGCCCCCGGCGGGAGCACCGACGCGAGGCCGCTGAGGTGGAAGGCGATCGGCACGGGGTGATCGCCGACGTAGACCAGCGACTGCCGCGGGCTCGCCCCGCGGAGGACCAGGAGGCCGGCGCCGAAGGGCGAGCGGGCGACCCCGGGGAGGCTCTGGAGCGCCCGCAGCGGGTCCCCCTGGCTCCCGGGCAAGGTGCGGATCTCCTCGCGGCTGAGCTGGCGCTCGACCGGCGCGGGCCCGGCGATCGTCGGCTTCTGGCGGCGCTCGACGACGGTGGTCCGGTAGGGCGAGCTCGCCTCGGGGCGGAGGTAGAGGCGGAGGCCGCGGGCGGGGATCTTCGCGGGGTCGACGATCCAGCGGGTGCGGAGGTGCCCGGGGGTGACGACCTCGAGGGCGAGGAGGCCGCCCGCGGGGAGCTCGTCGAGCGCGAAGGCGCCGGCGTCGTCGGTCTCGATCCGGCGCACCCAGGGGGGCTCCGCGGCCGGCGGTTCGGGGTCGTGGAGCTCCCCCGGGCGGGCGCCGGCGGGGGCGGGGTAGGCGAAGAGCGCGACCCCGGCGAGGGGCGCCCGGTCGCCGGCCCGGCGGAGGAGGCCGTGGACGCGCGTTCTATTGCTGGTCGAAGAGACAGGTGACTCGCTCGCCGGGGTCGGGTCGCCGGCGAGCGCCTCGGTGGGGCCGAGGGGCGCGGCGAGGAGGGCGAGGATCGCCGCGAGGCGGGCGCTCAAGGCTCCGCGGCCTCGGGGGTGACGACGTGGAGGCTGACGAGGCGCCCGTCCTTGGGGCTGCTCCACCACGGATTCGCGCGGGCGTAGAGCCAGTAGTCGTGGCCACGCGCCGGGGCGGCGATCTCCACGCTCGTCGCGTACTCCAGCCATGCGCGGGGGGCGGGGGTGATCGCCGTGTCCGTCGCCCACCACACGGCGTCGAAGTCGCGCCCGTCAAGCTCATCCGCGTCGACCGCGAGGGTCGCCGTGATCGTCTCGCCGGGTGCGGTCATCACGACGTCACCGTCGTCGGCGCGGAGCTCCCGCTCTCCGCCCTCGCCGCGGAGAGCGAGGTCGATCCACGCCGTCGAGAGGTTGTAGCGGTTGGGGTAGGTCGACTCGCTCTCCTCGCCCCGGAGCGCGGCGACCTTGTCCGACGGGCCGTAGTCCAGCGTGAAACCGTCCATGTGGCAGCCGGCGAGCTCCTGATTGCCGCGGACGGCGAGGCCGCGGAAGCAGGCCTCGCTCCCCGGGCCCTCGTCGCGGCTGATGACGAGGTAGACATAGACGACGACGGCGCTCCCAGCCGGGGGCAGCGGAGGCAGCATCACGGTGTCGCCGTCGATCCGGCATGTCGTCGCGCTGGCGTACTCGTAGTCGGCGCAGGGCGGGAGGTCGTCGCCCAGATAGCCAGGGAAGACCGGGAACGCGGAGCGCACGAGGATCGGCGACGCGCTCGGGGTGATCGGCCCCTCCGGTCCGACGATCGTCGCTCGAACCTGCACCCGATCACCCGGGAGGCCGTCACGCCGGGTCCGCCCCGGCGGATCCTCGCTCAGCGGGGTCGAGTAGGGCCCGGTCTCGACGACCGCCATCTCGATCACCAGGAGGCGCGGCGACTCGATGAGCCAGTCGGGCGGCGGGGCGTCGAGGCAGCCGGCGAGCGCGCAGAGGCTGAGCGTCAGAGCGCACGTCGCGGCGCTCGCGGGGCGTCGAGGCGGGTCTGCGCGCATCAGCGCGAGCCTAGGTCAGGCGCGGGGACGACCGCAAGCGCCGGCGATCCGGGCTTGGCGGATGAGTCGGGTCCCGGAGGAGACATGTCTCTTGGGACATTATGACACCGGGCGAGCGCAGGCGCGGACCGGAGGCCGGGCGGCGCCCGGGCGCGCGAGCGCGCACGCACGAGATCGCCCCGCGTTGCCAGGAGGCGCTCGCACGTGCTTGGATCCTCCGATGGCCCCGCCCTCGCGCCCCCTCCTCCGCTTCGCGGTCGGCACGACCCTGCTGGTCCCCGCGCTCGGCTGCACCAACGCAGGGGGCGAGCGCCCGCCGGAGATCAACACGCCGGCCCCGGAGAGCCCCGAGGACGGCGATCCGAAGCCGGCCGAGGGCGGCGAGTCGGCGGCGCCCGAGAGCCCGGCGAAGGAGGAGCCGATCGCGATCAACACGCCGGCGCCGGAGGGGAGCGACGAGCCGACGCCGGCGCCCGAGGGGAGTGACGAGCCGACGCCGGAGCGCGTGGACCCGCCGCGGACCAACACGCCGAGGCCGAAGCCCGAGCCGACGCGGCCGCCGCGGATCAACACGCCGAAGCCGGATCCCGAGCTCTAGCCGCGCCGCCCGAGCCGAGCGAGGCGCCGCCCTCACTCCGGCAGGTGCGGCACGTAGCGGAGATCCGAGAGCGGCACCGGGATCGCCGAGAAGGGGTGCTCGTAGTCGACGCTGGCGAAGAGGCCGACCGAGCGGCGCTCGGCGTAGCTCGGCAGCCGTCCGCCGTAGACCGCGGTCGGATCGAGGTGGTACCAGCGGTCGCTGAGGTAGACGCCGACGAAGACGTGGGAGGCGGTCGGCGGCGCGCCGTTCTCGGTGTGGTGGCCGCTGGCGATCGTCACGTGCCAGCGCGGCAGCACCCGGCCGAGGAGGGTGGCGAAGAGGTGGGCCTTGGTGAAGCAGGCCGACCAGACCAGCTCGCCGTGGGCCGCGTAGTAGGCCGCGAATTCGCCGATCGAGGGCCAGCGATCGGCGCTCGTGATCCCGGAGTAGGCGTCGCCGTCGACCCGCACGTGGGCGCCGAGCCAATTCCACACGGCCGCGATCCGCCCCCAGATCTCCTCCTGAGTCCGCGGCCACGCGGTCGGCACCCCGAGGGCGGCGACCAGAGCCTGGACCGCCGGCGAATTATCCTCGTAGTTGTGGAAGTAGTAGTCGGGCTTGTCGGTCTGCGCCGGGGTCCCGACCCGCACCCAGAAATTCCAGTGGCGGAGGTAGGTGATCGCGCCCTCGTGCTTGGTCACCATGCCGATCATCTCCGGGTGGGTCGCCCCCGGGGTCGGCGCGGGCAGGGGCATCGGCGTCGGCATCGGCATCGGCCGCGGGGCGAGCTCGCGCGCCGGCAGCATCGTCTCGGTCCACACGTGGTAGGTGTGGATCGGCGCCTCCTTCATCCCGGGGAGGCGGCGGATCATCGGGGCGACGGTGCGGGCTCGCTTCTTCGGCATGGGGTCTTCTAGCCCGGCGAGGCCGCGGGCGGCCGCGCAATCCGTGCTAGCGACCCGGTCCGGCCGCGAGCGCGCGCCGCCGCGCGGCCCTTCCCGCTACCCTGCGGTCGATGCCCCGCTCGCTCGTCCTCCTCACCGCCAACCCGCGCAAGCTCGCGGAGTGGCGCCGCAACTTCGAGCGCTACGGGATCGCGGTCGAGGCGGCTGACGCCCCCGCGACGCTCGAGGCGGCGCGGGCGATCCTCGCGGGCTCGACCCCCGAGCGCCGGGTGATCGCGGTCTGCCGCGAATGGAGCGACCTGGTCGAGCGCGGCGGCCGGCGGGTGAGCGCGCGCGCCGACCTCGAGCTCGTCGACCACCTCACCGAGATCAGGGCCTGGTTCGTCGAGGACGGCGAGGTCCGCGAGGCGACCTACGAGCACCGCGCCGAGGGCTTCGTCGATCGCTCGGGCGGCGCGGCCGAGGAGGAGGGCGGCTGGTGGGATCCGATCTTCCGCCTGCGCGCGAGCGGCCTGACCTACGGCGAGATGCGGGCGCGGGGGCGCAAGCGATCGGCCCGCGACATGGCGATCTCCCGCTTCCTCCTCGATCGGGTCTACTACCGCCGGCGGATCGACCTCGCCGCGACGCCGCGCTCGCCGACCCGGACGATCGACTTCGAGGACGACGTCGCCGCCTTCGTCGCCCGTAGCCCCTGGCTCAGCGCCCCCGGCCTCGCCCGCGTCGGCCTCGATCGCCTCCTCGCCGCGGTGATCGATCAGGGCGTCTTCTTCCGGGCCGCCAAGAACCGCCGCGAGAAGATCTACTGGTGGCCGGGCCTCAACGCCGGGATCCCTTACACGCCGAAGCGCGACGAGATCCACGAGGCGACCTTCATGATGCACGACTTCGGGCACTTCCTCCTGCCCGACCTGATCTTCAACGGGCGCGTGAGCGAGGTCGGCCGCCGGGTCTACATCATCCACCGGATGATCTCGGAGGCGGTCACCCTGGTCCTCGCCGACATGGTCTTCGTCGACGCGCTCCGCCGCGGCGGCGTCGACTACGAGTGGACCCGCCGCCACGCCTACCCGCTCTTCGCGGCGACCGGCGTCGACGTCGGCGGCGGCGACGAGGGGAGGGCGCGCCTGCGCGAGCTCCTCTCGGCGAACGTCGCCTACTGCCTGCGGGGCGACGACTCTCGCTGGCGCGCGCTCCTTCAGCGGGCGGGCGCGGCCGACGACGCGCTCGTCGACTACCAGCAGAAATACGCGGCCTACTTCGTCGAGGACCTCCGCTGGACCGCCCGCAACTGGCAGGGGATGGCCGAGCGCGCCGATGACTTCGATCGCTGGTGGCGGGACACGGCGCCGCTTCGCGGGCTCACCGAGCTCGGCCTCGAGACGATCGACGACTTCGTCGCCGCGCTCGCCGACGAGGGCGGCGAGGGGGACCTCGTCGACCGGATCTTCGCCCGCCTCTGGCGGACCCGGATCGAGCCGGCGCTCGCCGGCGCGGTCCCCTCGGTGACCCCGGCGGAGCGCCGCGAGCGGGCCTTCCTCCGCTACATGATCGGCAACTTCGGGATCTTCGCCGCCCACGACGACGCCGCCGACGCGGCCCTGGTCCGCGACCGCCTCACCCGCTTCCTGGTCGACCACCGCGGCCGCCTCGACCTCGCGGCGATCGCCCGCGCCCGCGCCTTCTACGAGCGCTTCGTCGACGGCCTCGCCGAGCGCCACCTGGCGACCCTCGACGACGCGGAGACCTGGCGCGAGCTCTACCCGCTCGTCGAGCCCTTCTACGTCTTCTACGACGGGCCGGCGGACGCCTACGAGGCGCTGGCGGACGCCTCGGCGCGGATCCTCGGGACGCTCCGCGAGCGGCCGCTGCCGCTCTTGCCGATCAGATCCACGCGCCGATCGCCAGCGTGAGGCCGACGCGCTGGGCGACGCTGCCGTCCCAGGCGACCGAGAGGATGAAGTCGGCGTCGACCTCTGCGCCGATCAGGAGGCGCCCGAGGACGGAGCCCCAGAGACCCCCGCCGACGCCGATGTAGCCGCCGTTCTCGTCGCCCGCGGCCCACACGGTGCGGACGATCCGGGTCGAGTCCCAGTGGGAGTAGCCGCCGCGGAGGGTGCCGAAGGCGAAGACACGATCGCCGGCGTAGCCGAGGCGGAGCTCGGGGCCGACGTGGTAGGTGTGGGTCTTGGTCGTCGGCCCGCGGTAGAGGTCGTAGCCGAAGCGGAGCCCCGCGGCGATCCCGAGCTGGGCGCCGACGCGGCCGAAGTAGCCGCCGCCGAGCCCCGCCGTCGGGCCGACCTTGGGCTCGTCGTCCGGCCCGAACTTCTCGCCGACCGGGACGATGACGCCCGCGCTGGCCTGGATGTAGCCGCCGCTGCACTCGGGGGGTCCGTCAGCGCAGCGCTCGGCGGCGGCGAGCGGCGGCGAGAGGAGGAGCGCCGCCGAGCCGACGGCCAGCGCGATCCCGCCTCGCCGACGCGCGAGGGAGAGAGCCCTTCGGACACAGGGGGACGTGGTTTGCGACTTCGCGGTGTAGCCTCGGCTCACCTCGGGATGGTACCCCTTGATCGGACCGCGCTTCAGCGACCGCTGGTCGCAGCCCCTCTCTGCGAGCACTGCAATCTTCGCGCGGCCACCGCTCACGCGAGCCCGCGGCTCGCGGCCATCACCGCGACCCCGAGGAGGAGCCCCCACACCGAGTCGTGGCCGGTGTCGTAGCGCTTGGCGTTGGGGAGGAGCTGATCGACGGCGACGAAGAGCATGATCCCGGCGACCACCGCCGCGATCCCGGCCATCACCGCCGGGGTCGCGAAGGGGCGGAGGAAGAGGTAGCCGATCGCCGCCCCGAGCGGCTCCGAGAGCCCCGAGGCCGCCGAGAGCCAGAACGCCTTCTTGCGGCTCCCGGTCGCGTGATAGACCGGCACCGCGACCGCGAGGCCCTCGGGGATGTTGTGGATCGCGATCGCCACCGCGATCGTCGCGCCGATCGTCAGGTCATTGAGGCTGGTGACCAGCGTGGCGATCCCCTCGGGGAAGTTGTGGATCGCGATCGCGGCGGCGCTCCAGATCCCGAGGCGTCGGAGCTCGGCCGACGGCGGCCGCCCGAGGTCCTCGACCAGCGCGGCCTCGTGCGGGTTCTCCGGGCTCGGCACCAGGAGGTCGATGAGCGCCGAGACCAGCATACCGACGACCAGGAGGGCGCCCGCCGCCAGGGTCCCCGGCTCCTCGCCGAGGCTCGCCACCAGCCCGCTCTCGGCGGTCGGGAAGAGGTCGCCGAAGGCGGCGAAGATCATCGCCCCCGCGGAGAAGCCGAGGCCGACGGAGAGCGAGCGGGTGTTGGTGCGCCGGGCGAGCACGCCGATCGCCGAGCCGATCGCGGTGGCGAGGCCAGCGAGGATCGTCCAGGTGAAGGCGATGGCGACCGTGCGATCCATCTCGGGCGCGATGGTCGCGGATTCAGCGGTCGAGGTCGAGGGCGCCCCGGTCGGCCGCGGTGCGCCGATCCTGCGTCCGTGGATCCGCGGCCGTCGATCCCCCGGGCGTCGCCCCGGAGCGCCGGGTAGGCAAGCGCTGACGCACTTGACCGGCTACCCGGGGGCGCGCGAGTGTGCGCATCGTAGCGATGCAGATCGACAAGGCAGAACGAATCGTCCGCGACATCCTGGCCGGCGCCGGCGTCACCGTCGGCGGCTCCGAGCCCTGGGACATCACGGTCCACGACCGCCGCTTCTACCCGCGCCTCCTCAAGCAGGCGTCGCTCGGCCTCGGCGAGTCCTACATGGACGGGTGGTGGGAGACGCCGGCGCTCGAGGAGTTCATCGGCAAGATCCTCCGCGCTGACCTCAAGAACACCCTCAAGGGCGACTGGCGGATGTGGTCGCTGCCGATCCGCGCCGCGGTCTCCAACCTCCAGAGCAAGGCGCGGGCCTACGAGGTCGCCGAGGCCCACTACGACCTCGGCAACGACCTCTACCAGCGCATGCTCGACAAGCGGATGGTCTACACCTGCGGCTACTGGCGCGACGCCAAGGACCTCGACGAGGCGCAGGAGGCCAAGCTCGATCTGATCTGCCGCAAGGTCGGCCTCGAGCCCGGGATGGAGGTCCTCGACCTCGGCTGCGGCTGGGGCGGCTTCGCGGCCTTCGCCGCCGAGCGCTACGGCTGCAAGGTGCGCGGGGTCTCGGTGTCGAAGGAGCAGGTCGCGCTCGCCCGCGAGATGTGGAAGGACCTGCCGGTCGAGTTCATCCTCGGCGACTACCGCGACATGCGGGGGAGCTACGACGCGGTCGTGTCGATCGGCATGGCCGAGCACGTCGGCTACAAGAACCACCGGACGATGATGCAGGTGATCCACCGCTGCCTGCGGCCCGAGGGGGTCGCGCTCGTCCACACGATCGCCAACAACGTCAGCCGCCGCCACGGGATCCCCTTCATCGAGAAGTACGTCTTCCCCAACGCCTGCGCGCCGTCGATGACCCAGCTGGCGAAGGCGACCGAGGGGCTCCTGGTGATCGAGGACGTCCAGAACCTCGGCCCCGACTACTTCCACACGCTGATCGCCTGGTGGAAGAACTTCGACGCCGCCTGGCCCGAGCTGCGGGGGTCGCGTTACGACGACCGCTTCTACAAGATGTGGAAGTTCTACCTCCTCGGGGCCGCCGGCGCGTCGAAGTACCGCGACGGCCAGCTCTACCACGTGGTCCTCACCCACGTCGGCCGCCAGCAGCCCGAGTGCCGGGCGTCCTGAGCTCAGGCGAGGTGCTCGGGGTGCTCCTCGTTGGCCGCGAGGGCGCCGAAGAGGAGGTTGCCCGGGGCCGCCGGGTCGTCGCTGAAGAAGAACTGATCGACGAGCTGGATCCACTCGTCGCGGGTGATGAAGCCGTCGCCGTTGAGGTCGCAGGCGGCGAAGGTCGCGTCGGCGCCCGCGGGATCGAGGCCGAAGATCTCGAACCACTGCCGGCTCTCGTCGGCGGTGATCTTGCCGTCGCCGTCGATGTCCATGCCGGCGAAGAGGTGCTCGCAGAGGCCGAGCACGCGGGCGCCGAAGCCGGCCTCGAGGATCGCGGTCCAGAGCTCGATCCAGGCGCCGAGGGGCACGCGGGCGCTCCCCTGCGGCGGGCCCCCGCCCGAGACCTCCTGCCAGTGGCTCCGCCAGACCTCGCGGAGCGCCCCGATCCCGGCGGGCTCGCGCTCGCGCTGGCCGAGGAGGCGGCCGACGAGGCGCTCGTAGTCGGTGCGCTCGACGAAGCCGTTGCCGTTGGCGTCGTGGAGGTGGAAGAGGTGGGTGAGCTTGCGGATCTGGAGATCTGAGAGCACGGCCTTCCTCCGACGGGCGCGCAATCCTACCGACCGTCGGCGGCGCCCTCAAGGCGGGCCCGCGAGCGCTCGCCGCGTGGACGGCGAGGACCCCCTCAGCGCCCGACGATCGGCCCCGCGGCCCTCGGATCCCGCGGCCGCCCCGGGCCGCACCAGGTCGCGCGCTCGGCGAGCCCGAGCATCGGCCGATCGCTCGCCGCGTCGCCGTAGGCGTGGCGCCAGCGGATCGTCCGGCCGCGGGTGTCGGCGGCGATCCGGCGGACCTTCTCGCGGCCGACGCAGCGCCGCTCGAGGACCAGGCCGCCGGCCCGAAGTCGGGCGCGCGAGCCGATCACCCGCGCCCGCAGCCCCTCGGCCGCGAGGACCTCGCGGATCCAGAGCGGCGAGGAGCCGGAGACCACCCAGAGCGCGCGCCCGGCCTCGAGGTGCGCGCGCGCGGCCGCGACCACCGCGGGCGCGAGGAGGCGCGGTCGATCGGCGACGAGGGCGTCGACGTAGCCGCGGAGGAGCGCGTGGATCCCGGGGCGGCCGCGGCCGACGCTGACGATCCAGAGCGCCCCCGAGAGGAGCGCCGATCGTCCGCCGGGCCAGAGCGCCCAGGGGAGGAGCGCGGCGGCGGCGTAGAGCGCGAGGAGGAGCCCGCGCGCCGGGCTCCGACGGCCGGCGTGGACGAGGAAGCCGAGCATCGTGTCGCGGCGGGTGAGGGTGCCGTCGAAGTCGAGGAGCACGCCGTCGATCGTCGTCGTCGCGGTCGTCATCGCTCAGAGCCCGATCGCCTGGAGGGTGTCGGCGACGGTCGGGAAGAGGCGCGGGTCGAGGTGGGCGGCGGCCATCGACTCGACGCTGAGGACCATCGGGTAGTAGAGGCAGGGGCCCTTGCGGAAGGGCGCGTCGAATTGACGGAAGCCGAGCCGGGCGTACATCGGCGCCCGCTCGGCGATCGCCGAGATGAAGGCGTGGCGGATCCCGCGGCGGACGAGGTAGCCGCAGCAGAAGTCGAGGATCCGCAGGAAGCAGCCGCTCCCGCGGTGCTCCGGGAGGACCGCCAGGCGCCGCATCTCGGCCGCCGACGCCCGCTTCGCGTCGATCAGCGCGCGGTCGATCGGCGCGTCCTCGAGGGAGAAGCGGCGCCCCGGCATCGTCAGCGCCATCATGCCGACGACCTCGTCGTCGACGAGCGCGATGATGTAGGTGTTGTCGCCGTGGAAGCGATCGACGAGGCGGCCGTCGGCCCGCGTCGGGTCCTGGCCGAGCTCCTCGGCGTAGACCCGGTGGTTGATCCGGTGGACCGCCGCGAGCTCGGCGTCGGCCTCGGCGATCTTGACGATCATCCCCGGCGTCGTGTCGTTGGTGCGCATGGCGGTCTTCCTCTCGAGGGGCGTAGATGAAGGGGAGCGGGGGGGCGCGGGCTCAGGCGGCGTCCACCAGGAGGCCGGCGATCCGCCGCATCAGCGCCGGCTCGGCGACGGTGATCCGGAGGTGATCGCGGAGGCGGCCGCCCATCAGCTTGACCTGCACGCCGTGGCCGAGGAGGTGGTCGCGGAGCGCGAGCCCCCGGCCCTCTGGCACGCGGGTGAGGACGAAGTTGGCGTCGCTGCGGTAGACGGTGAACCCTGTCCTTCCAGACAGCTCATTCGCGAATGCGTCGCGGCCCGCGCGGCAGCGCTCCCGGATCTCGGCGAGGCGCTCGGGGTCACCGAGGCGGGCGAGCGCGACCTCCTGGGCCGCCGCCGGGAGCCCGAAGGGGACCGGCGTCCGTCGGAGCAGCGCCGCCCCCATCCGCCCGCTGAGCGCGTAGCCGACCCGGATCCCCGCGAGCCCGAGGGCCTTGGAGAAGGTCCGGATCAGGACGACGTTGTCGGCGGCCGCGAGGAGCTCGGCGGCGCCCAGCGGGTCGTCGTCGGCGAGGCCGTGGTAGGCCTCGTCGACGACGATCAGGGTGTCGGGGCTGGTCCGGGCGAGCGCGAGGACGTCGGCGCCGGCGATCCGGTTGCCGGTCGGGTTGTTCGGCGAGATCAGGGCGACGAGCGAGGGCATGTCGCGCTCGATCGCCGCGATCCAGGCGCCGACGTCGTAGGCGTAGGCGTCGTCGTCGACCCGGAGCTCGACCTCCCGCCAGCGGATCCGGCAGGCGGCGAGCACCGAGTGGTAGAAGGACCAGGTCGGCGCCGGCAGGAGCGCGGTCGCCCCGGCGTTGGTGAAGGCGCCGAGGAGCTGGTGGATGATCCCGGAGGCGCCGAGGTTGACGAAGACCGCCTCCTCGGGGACGCCGTGGCGGCGGGCGAGCGCCGCGAGGAGGCGGCGATCACCGCCCTCCGGGTAGCGGGCGAGCTCGGGGCGCTCGTCGGCGAGGAGGTTCTCGTTGAGGTGGAGGCGGGCGACCCCGTCGGGCTCGCAGGCCGGCATCGCGTAGCCGCGGAGGCGGGCGGCGGCGTCGACCAGGCGGCGGGTGATCGTCGCGCCGGTGAAGGGGCGGCCGCGGCTGTGGAGCTCGAGGACGTCGCCGAGGACGAGGCGAGCGGCCGCGCGGTCGGAGTCGTCGCTGGGGAGTGTGTGGATTCGGGCGAGGTCGGACATCGGGGGCTCCCTCTTCGCTGCGCGGGGCGGACCCGGCGGACGCGGCCCCTCGTTGAGCAAGCGACGTGCCAGCGAGGCTCACGACATTTGTCCTTGTGCAACGACGCGAATCCCGATATCTGTGGATGAGTCGCGGCTCTCGCCGATGCGCGCGCATTCATTCAATGCGCGCGCGCATTGGCCGGCGCGCATTGGCCTGCGTGTATTCACTGGCGCGCGGAGTCGCCCATGAACAAGCTACTCCCGGGAAACCTCGGTCGGTACTTCGATGGCGCACTCTGCGTCCCCGGGCACCAGCATGTGGTACACGCGCACAAAGTCGTATTCGCCCTCGCAGCGCGTCTCAACATCGAGATCGAACGCGCTTGACCCCGGGTCGGTGCAACACCCTCCTACCGTGGGTGCGCCGCTGTGGCAGGCGACCACGTCCGCGGGCCTAGGGTCTTCTTGGTTGACGCAGTAGACAAGTACGCACGATGGGTTCTCAAGATTGATCGAGGTGGTCGTGTGGAGGACGCAGTTGCCGTACATGTCGGGCATGCAGGGGGAGTTGCTGGTGTGCTGAAACCAGTTCTCACCTCCTGTGTTTAGATCTTCACTGAAGTGGAGGTTCTGGGGCATGTCGGTCTCAGTCTGAAATGTTCCCAGCTCGAAAGCTGAGTTGATGTCGCCTCCTCCCTGACCCATGGTCGGACAGCCGCCTGTCGTGCTTGACGATCCGACGGTCTCGGTCTCGGTGGTCATCGAAGTCATGGTTGTTGTTGTGGTCGCAGTCGCCGTCGCAGTCGGTGTGGTGGTCGAAGAGTCCGAACTCGCCGCGCTTTCCGACGATGCGTTTGAGGCGTTGGTCGACCCTGACGAGTCGTCGCTTGAGCACGCAAGGATGAAGATGATAGGGATGAGTGAGTGGATTTGCCGCATTCTTTCACTTTCAAGCTACTGGATGGCTCCGCTGCGCAAGTGTTCATCCCCTGTTCATTGGCTGCTCTCGAGGTGATCTCGCTCGCCGAGGCCTGCTAGCTGACGTCGCCCGCGCTGCGAAGCCGGTCGCCCGGATGGGAGGATTGCACGCCCGCCGCGCTCTCGGCGGGACGTCGGCGCTCTCGAGAACCTCCACCGGTCAACGCCGACGCGCGCGTCGGTCCGCGTCTATTGACCTGCGCGGCCGGAACCGATCGAGGGCGCGGCGCGCTCGCCCAGGAACCACTCGGTCGGCCCCGGGGGCGCCTCGATCACCGCGCCGTCCGGCAGGAGGAGGTCGCCCTCGATCGTGTCGCCGTGCTCCGCCTCGGCGAAGACCGGGCGCGCGTCGCCGAGGTGGAGCGCGTCCCCGTCCTCGAGCACGAGGTTCCAGATCCACGGGGTCCCGCCGGCCGTCCGACAGGCGAGGGCGCCGTCACGATGCGGGCGCCCGCGAGGATCGCCGTCGGGGAGCTCGATGAGCTTGTAGGTGCAGCGGAGCACCCAGGTCGCCTCGGGGTCGGTGTCGAGGGCGCCCCTCGCCGGTCGACACTCGCTCGCCGGGCTGTCGCCGGCGCGCCGCGGGAGCTCGACCCGGAGCTCGCCGAATTCATCGGCGCTCCAGGTGCCGTCGAAGGGGCAGCGGATCTGCGAGCGCCCGTAGCTCGAGGGATCGGGGCTGGCCGGCGGCTGGGCGCCGCCCCGGCTCTCCATCGCCACGCCGAGGTCGAGGCGGGCCGCGCCGCCGTCGGCGAGCGCGAGCGTGACGTCGCCCGACCAGGTGCTGATGTCCCAGGACTCGGAGCAGCTGCTGGTGACGGTCGCGGCGTAGGCCAGGCGGTAGCGGCCGGCGTAGCCCTCGTTTCGCGCCTGCGCCTGCGCGGGGGCGGCCGGCGGCGCTCGGCGGGCCGCTGTGGCGGGGCCCGGCGCGCCCTCGGGGCGCGAGGACGCCGACGACGACGGCGCGCTCGCGCACGCGCTCAGGGGGAGCGACGCGGCGAAGAGGAGCGCTCTCGTGCAGGGGTGCATCGCAGGCGTGCGGGCTACTCTGCCACCGCGCGTCCGCCGGGGCAAAGCGCCTCCGAGACGCTACGGCGACGGCGACGGCGGCTCCGCGGCCTCGCCTCGCTCGCGCAGCCAGGCCTCGATCTCGGGATCGGCGGGCAGGTCGGCCTCGGCGCGGCCGGCTCGCGCGAGCGCGGCGAGCTCGCGGGCCCGCGGACGATCCCCGCCGGCGCCCTCGGGGGCCGCCCAGAGCCCGCGCGCGAGGCGGAAGCGGGCGTCGGCGAGGTCGGCCGGGCGGAGCTCGCGTGCGACCGCGATCGCGAGGGCGCGCTCGAGGAGGGTGAGCCCCTCCGCGGCCTCCGAGCGGGCGACGAGCGCCTCGCCGAGGGCGCCGAGGGGCTCGACGAGGAGGGGGTGCTCGGCGCCGACGGCCGCCTCGTCGATCGCGATCGCCCGGCGCTCGAGGTCGACGACCTCGTCGCGCTTCCCCTCGTGGGCGGCGATGAGCGCGAGGCCGTGGAGGTTGTGCGCGATCAGGGTGTCGACGCCGGCGTTGCGCTCGAGGATCCCCAGCGCCCGCTCATGGAGGGCGCGGGCGTCGGCGAGGCGCCCCTCCTTCTCGGCGATGATCGCCAGGCTCGCTAGGACCAGGGCGATGTCGCGGTGCTCCGGCGGGAGGGTCCGCTCGCGGATCGCCAGCGAGCGCTCGTAGAGGCGGCGCGCCTCCACGAGGTTGCCGTCGTCGGTCTCGATCGCCGCGAGGTTCGAGAGGTTGCTGGCGACCATCGGGTGCTCCGGATCGAAGGCGTCCTCGTTGATCGCCAGCGCCTTGCGGAGGAGGTCACGGGCGTCGGCGAAGCGGCCCTCGCGGCGCGCGTGGTTGCTGAGGCTGACGTAGAGGACCGCCGTGCGCGGGTGATCGGGGCCGTAGGCCTCGACGCAGATCGCCGCCGAGCGCTCGTGGTGCTCGCGGCTCGCCTTGTACTCGCCCATCATGGCCTCGGTCACCCCGAGGCTGCTGAGGGCTGCCGCGAGGCGCGGGCTCTTGGGGTCCTCCTCGGCCTCGCGGCGCCGGACGGTCTCGAGCTGGAGCTCGCGGGCGGCCGCGAGCTCGCCCTCCCGCTGGCGCAGGCGGCCGAGGCTGTGGAGGGCGTCGTCCTCGGCGCGCGCCGAGCCGGAGGCGCGGGCGACCGAGCGCATGTGGTCGACCCAGGCGCCGGCGTCCTTGAGCGCGCCGTTGTCGGCGTAGAAGCTGACGAGCTCGGCCGCGGCCTCGCTCGCCTCATCGAGCATCCGCAGCGAGAGGGCGTCGTGGTACGTCCGCGTGAGGGTCTCGTAGGCCGCGTCGCGCTCGCCCAACTCCTTGATGACGAGGCCGAGGCGGAGCTCGGCGCGGGCCACCAGGGGCTCGTAGCCGAGCCTCTTCGCGTCGGCGAGGGCCTCGTCGGCGATCGGTCGGGCCTCCTTGTAGCGGCCGGCGAGATCCTTGGCCTGCACCTCGAGGAGGCGCTCGTCGACCGTATTCACCGCGCGCGCGAGCTCCGGATCGCCGGGGGGCGGGACGGCGGCCGTGAGCGCGTCGAGGTCGGCGCAGCGATCGATGTCGGGGAGGGCGAAGGCGACGCTGAGGGCCTGCCGCACGAGCTCCGCGTCGCCGCGGGCGAGCTCGTCGACGCTCGCACGCAGCGCGCCGAGGCGGCGATCGAGGCAGGCCATCCGCAGATCGAGGAGCGCGGGCGAGTGCTCGCGGCGGCGGCCGGCCTCGCAGGCGTCGACCCGCGCCCGCACCCAGGCGTCCGCGTAGCCGTCGAGGCGGGGCTCCAGGCGCTCCCAGGTGCCGGGCGCGAAGGCGAGGCCGCTCCCGAGGATCGCCGACTTGACCGCGGCCCGGCGCTCCCCGTCCCACGCGCCCTCGAGGTGGCGCTCCATCCCCTGGCAGATCCCGTCGTCGCTCGCGCTGGAGAGGGCGACCCCGCCGATCCCACCGCCGACGAGGGCGACGACGAGGGCCGCGCTCGCCCAGCGCCGCCGGCGAGCCGCGGGGTCGTCGGCGAGCGCGTCGAGGAGCGCGCCCATCGACGGCCAGCGGGCGTCGGGATCCGGGGCGAGGCCGCGGACGAGGATCGCGTGGAGCCAGCCCGGCGCCGTCGAGCCCCGCGGCGGCGGGCGGATCTCGCCCTCGCTCACCGCGTCCGCCAGCTCCGCGAGGCTCTCGCCGTCGAAGGGGCGCTGGCGGTGGAGCGCCTGGTAGAGGGCGACGCAGAAGGCGAAGAGGTCGCTGCGGGCGTCGACGCGGCGGCCGGCGAATTGCTCGGGGGACATGTACGCCGGCGTGCCGAGGAGCGTGCCGGTGCGGGTGAGGCTCTCGAGTGGGGCGCCGCTCTCCGGGGTGCTGTCGCCGGTGGCGATCGCGTCCGTGAGCTCGGCGGCCGAGCGCGCGAGGCCGAAGTCCATCACCCGCACCCGACCGTCGTCGCCGATCATCACGTTCTCGGGCTTGAAGTCGCGGTGGATGATCCCGGCGTCGTGGGCGGCCGCGAGGCCGCGGCCGGCGTCGATGAAGACCGCGAGGATCTGCCGCCAGGGGCGCTCGTTCGCCAGCCAGCGGTGGAGCGTCGCGCCCTCGATGTACTCCATGGCGATGAAGACCTGGCCCTCGTGGAGGCCGACGTCGTGGACACCGACGACGTTGACGTGGCTCAGCCGCGCGAGCGCCTGGGCCTCGCGGAGGAGGCGGGCGGCGGCGTCGAAGCCTGAGCCGCGGCCGCTCGACGGCTTGAGGAGCTTGACCGCGACCTTGCGATCGAGCTCGGGGTCGTAGGCCGCGAGGACGACGCCCATCGCCCCGGCGCCGAGCTCCCCGACGACGACATAGCGGCCGATCCGGAGGCCCGTCGTCGGCGGACCGGGGGGCGACGCGCTCCCGCCTCGAGCCGAGGCTCGCGTCGCCCCGAGGTCGTCCGCCGGTCGCTCGGGCGGCGCCGGGCGAGCCGCGGCGCCGCCGGATGCCACCGTCTCGTCGAGCTCATCGATCGCGGGCACGCCGATCGAGGATAGATCGCCGCTCCCCCGGGGCTCCATCCGCGGAGGCGGTCGATTCCGGCGAGCGACGGGTGCGGGCGCGCGCCCGCTGTCGCGGCGCGATCAGATCCGCGCGCCGGCGAGCGCGGATCGACGCCGCGCTGCCTTCGCGCGCGGCCAGCTAGGGCTCGTCGTCGCCGGCCTCGTCGTCGTCGCCGCCGCTCTCGCCGTAGATCCCGCGCCCCTCGAGCCTCCAGGCCTCGCGGCGGGCGCGGGCGCCCTCGCGCGACTCCTTGCCGCTCGGCGTGGGCTCGATCCAGCCGCGGCGCTCGAGGACGTTGCTCCGGCTCGGGGCGCAGCGCGGCTCCTCGGGGCCGCAGAGGAGGCGGATGTGGATATGCCCCTTGTGGCCGCGGGCGTGGCGGACGATCGCCTCCCACTTCCGATCCTTCGCCGGCCAGTGGATGATCGGCTCGAGCTCCTCGGGGGTCTTGCCGGCCCAGCGCGCCGCCCAGTAGAGGTGCCGCTGGAGGCGTCGATCGAGGAAGATCATCGACACCTCGCCGGTGTCGAGGAAGGCGTCGATCAGCTCCCAGAGCGCCGGCCAGTCGACGTTGTCCGGGGTCGGGTAGGTCTCGAGGGGGACCGCCGGGAGGAGGGGGAGGCGGATGTCGATGTCGAGGCCCGTGCGGTGCGAGCGGTGGGGCGGGAATTTTCCGCCGCGCTTGCGGCTGATCGAGCCGATGAAGACGTCGCCCTCGTAGCCCCGCTCGACCCGGAGGTGGGTGAAAGCCGCGACCATCGTGTCGAGGGTGTGGGTGCTCGCCCAGAGCCCGTCGCGGCGGCCGCGGGTCCAGAGCGGCGAGTCGGGCAGGGGGATCCCATTGCGGAGGCGACCGCTCTGGGGGTGGCCGAGGCTCTCGGCGTCGCGGCGGTACTCGAGCTTCGGTGGCGCCGGGCCGCGGCGGCAATTGACGGTCTGCGGGACGCCCGGATCGTGCCAGATCGTCAGCGACGTCCCGGGCGCGAGCGGGCGGCCGGCCCTCGCCGGGTTCCAGCGCTGGAGCTCCTCGGGGAGGACGCGGTGGCGGACCGCGAGCGTGCTCCACTCGTCGCCCTCGACCGTCGTGTACTCGATCTTCTCGTGGGGCGGCGGCCGGCGATCGGTGCGGACCTTGAGCTTCTTGCCGGCCCGCAGGCGCGCGCGCGGGCTCGAGAGGTCATTCCAGGTGACGAGCTCGTCGCGGGAGACGCCGTAGCGGGCGGCGACCTGGCCGAGGCGCTCGTGCGGGCGGACGACGTGGACGATCCACTCGCGCTCGCCGAGGTGCTCGGTCTCGGTGAGCCATCGGCATGCGGGATCGCGGGCCCCGTCGCTCGGGAGCGCTTCGAGATCGGCGCCCGCGGTCTGAACCCAGAGGGCGAGCAGGGCGGCGACATGCCCCACCATCGGCCTCCCAGGCTATCGTGGATCGGCGGGCGCAGCAAGGCGGTCCGGGGCGGGGCGGGGCCGGCTCAGGGGCGCGAACGCAGGGGGGGCTCGCGCCGGCGCGCGGCATGTCAGCGGCGGCGCGCAAACTTGGTAGAGTCGCCCTCCCATGGAGAACCGCTTCAAGCGCACGATCGAGTCGCTCCACCGCGAGGGCGCCTGTCCCCGGCTGCAGATCGATCTGACCCGCGACGGCGTCGTCTGCCCCGACTTCATCGTCGAGAAGTGGGGCGAGCGGCTGATCATCGACCTCGACCCGAGCTACCCGCTCAACCTCGAGTTCACCGCGACCGGCGTCGACGTCGACCTCTCCTTCGGCGGCTACGTCACCCGCTGCACCTTCCCCTACGCGGCGATCTACATGATCGTCGACCGCGCGACCGGGCGCGGCGCGCTCTTCGAGGAGAACATGCCGGCGTCGGTCCGCCGCGAGCGCGGGCTCAGCGTCGCGCCGACGCGGGCGCCCGAAGTCGCGCCGGCGCCCCGGCGAGATCGCAGCGCCGGCGAGTCGCGTCGTCGGCGACGGCGGCCGCGGGCCGAGGAGGAGGGCGGCGAGGAGGCGGCCCCGGAGGCGGCGG
>JACKDU010000013.1 GCA_020633335.1 Myxococcales bacterium
GATTCACGACGAGGAGGCTGGATCTCGGCATGTGCGGTGGTGGAGTGTATAGCGCAGTCGTGGCTGGATCTGAAGCCAGCGAGCGCGATGCACGACGGCCGCGGCGCCCTCGTCATTCGCCGAGCATCGCGCGCAGGGCGGCGGCGACCGGCGGCGGCGCGTTGTCGAAGATCCGCACCGCCGCCAGGTCGCGGGCGAGCGCGGCGAAGACCTGCTTCTGCTGGGCGCGTGTCAGGGCCGGGTCACCGGCCACCTCGACCTGCCCACGGTCGCCGCGACGGACCACGTAGCCCACGATCTCGTCGCCGTCCGCTCTGACGAGCTTGCCCTCGCGGAACCCGGCGTCAACCGGGTGCCCGCCCCGCATGACCACGAAGACGCAAATCTGGGTCAGGATCAGCTGCCCTTCGGCGAGCTTGGCCCGGACGTCCTCCCCGGGGAGGATGGTGATGGGCTTCTTGATGCTCGACACCAGCGCGTCCTTGAAGGCCTTCATGTCAGGGACGTGGCCCTCGCGCGTCATCAGGCCGCGGCCCACCAGGTCGACCTGTACGTTGAGAATGAAGGCGCCGATCGCGTAGGGGAGGTCGTGGGTCTTCATGGTTCGGGTCACACCACGGTAGCACGTCGGGCGATGCCCGCCTCGGGGGCGGCGACGCCCGCCCCGACGCGCGGGCATGGTGTCGCTCTCGCTCTCGCCCCGCCCGTGCTCGCGTCACCGCCGGTCCTCGCCACTCGCGGAAACCTCCGCGAGACCGGCATGCCTCCTCGGCCGAGCAACCGCGCAGACGTGCTAGGACGCACGCGGTCGCAGGCCCTCGGGATCGACATAGACTCGCCGCGGGAGCATCATCCCAGGCCGAACGAACTCCCGCGAGCTGCTTCGACGTGCGCGTGAAGTGAGCGGAGTCGGCGAAGCCCGCATCGTGGGCGGCTCGCGTGAGGTTGGCCCCCGCGAACACGGCGTGGGCGACGGCGTCGGTCAGCTCGCGGGCCCGCTGGCGGTCCGCCTCGGCTACGACCGCGAGCTCCTCGCGGACATGTCCGTCGACACCTTCCTCAGCCGCCTCTGCGTCCTGGTGCCGCCGCCGCGTTTCCACATGACCCGCTATTATGGGGTCTTCGCCAGCCACCACCGCCTCCGCGCGCGGGTCATCCCGTCCTCGCCGCAGCCGGCCGCGCCGGCGCAGCTCTCCCTGCTCTTCGCGCCAGGTCTCCAGGGCGAGCTCCGCGAGGCGACCTCGACCCCCCGCCGGGTCGGCTGGGCGAGCCTCCTCGCCAGGGTCTTCGCCGTCGACGTGACGGTCTGCTCGAAGTGCGGCGGCAAGATGAAGATCCTCGAGGTCGTCACCGAGCCCGAGGCGATCGCCGAGCTCCTCCACGGCGCCCGCGCGCCGCCGCGACCCTGTCCTCCTGGGCAGCTTTGGTTGTTCGGCTGAGCGCGCGCGGAGGCGTCGCGGTCGGCTTCGCGCGTCCAGCCGCGGACCGAAGGTCGTAGGAGCCGGCCAAGGCGGTGAGCTGGCCTACCACGGTTTCGCGCGCGGCTGAGGAGCACGGCGTCCCAGCGGAACGATGCTGGTGCGCCGAGTGCGCGTTTCGCCTCCGCGGCCGGTGGGCTACCCCGCGCCTTCCTCGAATTCCCGCTTCAAACCCCTTAACCGCTACGCCTTCGTCAATCGCTAGAGTTTGTAGTGCTCATGTAGCGCAGCCTCTAACGCCCTCTGCCTCCCTCCCAAGTCTTTTACCGACTGCTTCCAGTGTTCCCTGATCGCGGCGCTCCGGCCGTCGATAGACCCTTCTCCTTCAGGCGCCGATCCATTGTCCATCGCCACAGGGAGAGTTGACCGCAGAGCATCACAGATTTCAAGCAGGCGAACCTGCTCCTGCCATGTTTGATGAAAGTGATTGCGGAGATTCAAAGGAAGCATCCAGATACTTCCTTCGGCTTCACTTATATGTTCCTCGTGCTTCTGGATCTCAGCAGTGTCGGGTACCACACCGCGTCCAAGGTGCCGCTCAAGAAATCGGTAGTTTCTAGACAGAGCCGCGAACGCGCTCGTCGCCGCCGGCAGACTCGAACGCTGTACAGCACCACGCAAAGCGTTGTGCGCCGCTAGGTGTGTCGCAGTAATCGTCACCAAACTGGCCAATGCAGACATCGTCGCCACCCATGCCTGAAGGGGAGCGTCGAGGACATGTAGCAGGACCACGGCGGCGCCCAACGCCATCACTAGCAAAACGATCACGGCCAAGCTTTTCATACACACTCTCCCGCCTCACAGATGCAGCCGGGCTGCCTGCAACTGCTCACACATCGACCAAAGCAGGATGCTGCCCGGACCTCGCGCGGAGATGCGACTGCGTGTGGAACCCATTGAAAAAAAATGGCGTTACCACAATACTGGAGCACCTCGGAGTACATCACATCGTCGCGAAATGCCTTAACTCGATTCTGCATTAGCATCACAAGAGTTCCGAGCACGTGCACCCCCTGATTTGACATGTGAACCCACTCAGCCGGTGTTTGATCCCGCATTTGCCCACCGTAACACCTTCCTATCCGTGGTTCAAGGCGCGCCCTGAGGTGGCGAGTGCTCTCACAGGCGCGCCTCTGACTCGACTCTCGCCCTTTTTCTCCGCCGATGACGTCGTTCGCGTCGTTCCTGGCGAGGCGCGCGACGGAAGGCGGGTCGGGGACCCCGTCGAATATCGCGCAACGTGGCCAGGAGCGACGGGGGCGACGTCATCGGTCGTGAAAAAGGGCGAAAGTCGAGTCTGACCAACCCAGGCGCTGAGCGTAACGTGCCCCCATGCCCAGCCCCGGACACTCGCCGAAGGAACCATCCATGCGTGTCAAGGCGTGACCCGAGCCGGGTCACGCCCGCGACCCTCGCCCCGACCATCCCTCAGCGAGCTCCTCGCGGCGGTCTCGGGGCGCCTCGCCCGAGCAGTCCTTCAGGACATCCGCCTCGCGGTCAAGCGTGAGCACGGGCTCGCCTCGGCCCGGTCGCTCCACGGCGGCGTCGTCACGGTCGTCCAGCGCTTCCGCAGCGACCTCGGCCTCTGCGTCCATCTCCACCTGCTCGTGACCGACGGCGCCTTCGAGGAGCGCGGTGACGAGCTCCCCTTCCGGCCCGCGCCGCCGCCGACCCCCGCGCGGATGACCGCCATCCTCGGCCGCGTGCACGAGGTCCTCGCCGGCCAGGACGCGGACGACGACCTCGACCTCGACCCCGCGCTCGCGGCCTGCATTCAGCACTCGCTGCGAGGCCCGCGCTTCGCCGCGGGCGCGTCCGATCCCGAGCCGCCGCCGCACACGGTCTCCGCCTACGGCCTGCACCTCCACGCGGCGACGACCGTCGACGGCCGCGACCGCCGGCGACTCGATCGGGTCTGCCGCTACCTGCTCCGCCCTTCGCCCACGATGCGATCGAGGCCCTCGCGGACGGCCGCGTCCGCGTGCACCCGGGGTCGCCCTCACGCCGAGGCGTCGCGTTCGCGGACATGTCCGCCCTGGTGCCGCCGCCGCGTCTCCACATGACCCGCTACTACGGGGTCTTCGCCAGCCACCATCGCCTCCGCGCGCGGGTCATCCCGTCCTCGCCGCAGCCGCCCGCGCCGGCGCGGCTCTCCCTGCTCTTCGCGCCAGGTCTCCAGGGCGAGCTCCGCGAGGCGACCTCGACCCCCCGCCGGTACGGCTGGGCGACGATGCTGGCACGCCGAGTGCGCGTCCGAGTGCGAGCGCGCGTGTGCGCGGCCCGCTTGGCGGTCCGCGGGAGACGCGCTCATTGTGGCCGACGAAGATCGCGGTGTACCCTCCGCGAGGGTTGGGGCAGGGGGCTGCATGGGAGCTGAGAAAGAGCGCACGAGCGCGCCGCCGCGGCGCGTAGGGGCTGATCCGCACGCGCTTCACGGCGGGCGTGGTAGGGAGCGCGTCGCTCCGCGCGGGCTCGCGGACGCGGCTCAAGTTGTGAGCGCGAGAGCAGCGGGGCAGCCCCTTCCGCTTGACGCGCTGCAGCGAACCATCGGCAATCAAGCGACGGTGCAGATGATCGGCCAGTCGCCGTCGCGGCCGTGCGACCCGGAGTCGATTCATCGCACCGCTCAGGGCGGGGTCTCGGGCCCCGGCGGCGCGCTGCCCTATCTCGAGCGGATCCAGCGAGCGTTCGGCCGCCACGATGTTCGTCATGTGCGAGCCCACTCCGACGCGATGGCCGCTTCGGCCAGCCGGGCCATCGGCGCCAAGGCCTACGCGATCGGCGATTCGGTCGCGTTCGCCGAGCCGCCGAGCCTCTTCACCGCCGCCCACGAGGCCGCTCATACTGTGCAGCAGCGTGCAGGCGTGCAGCTGCGCGGCGGCGTCGGCGAGGCCGGCGATCCCTACGAGCAGCGCGCCAACGCGGTCGCCGCGGCCGTGGTCGCCGGGCGCTCGGCCGAGGCGCTGCTCGACCGTGACGCGCCCGGCACCAGGGCCACTCGGGGGGCCCGCGCGGTGCAGCGGCTCAAGTACTACGGGCCCGATGAGGACTACGAGGGCGACGACGACTCGCTGACCGAGGTGAAGCCGTCCGAGGCGACCTACAAGATCTCCGACGACCGGACGATCGCGCTCTCGCTCGAGAACAAGCAGGTGCTCTACGCCGCCGCCGAGCAGATCGAGGCGTCGAAGAAGGCGCTCAAGACCATCGACGCGAAGCTGGCGCTCAGCAAGGGCCCCCGCGAGACCTTCGTCTTTGACGCCGGAGGGGGTCATGTGGATCTCTACCGGGTGCTCCCCTCCAACACGCTCAACAAGACCGGTCATCTCTACCGCAAGCGGGCAGGGGGGGCCCAAATGCTCACCGGCCAAGGCTGCGACCAGACGGTGATGACGCTCTTCACCGGAAAGGCTCTCGATGTTGAGCTCGGGGACGAGTCGCAGGGGTGGAACCCCACGGAGAAGTCCAGGCCGCGCGGCGGGGACAAGAAGTTCGTCCACGATACGACGGCGCGGGTGCTCTACTACTGGCTCTGCAACCGTGGGCACCTCTACAACGGGATTGGCAAGGCCAAGTTCCACGCGCTGGTGGCGAAGACGATCACGAAGGTCGGGCCGAAGCCCACGAGCAAGCTCGCCCAGCGGCGGGCGATCGACAGCTACCTGGCGAAGAAAGGCAGCGGCGGGGCATCCAGCTTCGTCGACACCTTCTTCCGCGCGCTCGAGGGCCTTGACATCGCGACGCCCTACGTCTGGTGGTACGTAAACCAGATGATCGCCGTGGACCTGGGGGTGAACGCCGAGATCGATCCTGAGGTGGGCGACGCGCTCATCACGGTCTCGGGCGGGTCGGATCGAGAGATGGACCAAGAGAACGATGCGCGGTGGGAGGAAAGCCAGCGAACGGGCGGGCCCTATGAGCCGCTCTCGCGCTGGGTGTACCACTACGCCGGCGTGGCCATGAAGAGCGGCGACGGCGAGGACTACGTGACGCTCGAGAACCTCGCGAACGGCCGCCATTTCTCGGACAACGCCTCCTGGTACTTCTCGATGCACGGCGGCGCCAGGTCGCCCTATGCGCAGAGCTTCCACGCCCATCACGAGAGCACGATGCAGCACGGATTTTCGCCGATAACCTTCGTCGCCCGGAAGCGGAAGAAGAAGCCGAAGGGGAAGAAGAAGTAGCTCGTCCGATCGCGTGGCGAGGTTCAAAGGGCGAGACGCCGGCTCCTCAGGTTCGTCGCGTGAGACTGGCTAGGCCTCGACGAGGTCATCGTCGCGGGCGCTCGACGCGGACTCTTTCGGGCGGGAGCACCTCGACGAAGCGGGCGAGGAGGGTCCGCCGCCCGTCCGGGAAGTCGATCACCAGCTTCTCCTGGGCCCCGGCGCCGCTCCGCGAGACGACCTCGCCGTCGCCGAATTTCGGGTGGCGGACGCGCTCCGGCCCGGCCGGGGCGGCCGGCCGCGACTCCTCGGGCGCCGGCGTGCGCTCCTCCCAGCGCAGCTCAAAGGGGGCTCGCAGCGTCCGCGAGGTCGGCAGCGGTATCTCCTCTTGCTCGGCCTCCCACATCAGCGCGCGCTCGGCGAGCTCGTCGAGCACGTCCATCGGCGTCAGCCGCTCGACCCGCGCGCCGGGGTCGCGGGCGCGGTGGTGGTAGCGGACGACGTGGGGGTCGTCGCCGGGCGCGAAGCCCCAGAGGGTCTCGCGGAGGAGCTCGCGCGTGTCGCCGTACCCCTGGCGGGTGAAGAAGCGGAGCTCGGCCGGCGCGCCCTGGGCGTGGGCGGCCCGGGCGACGCTCAGGATATGATCATAGAGCTCGCCGGCCGCCTGATCGGCGAGGCGCCCGACCGCGAGGTTGCAGGCCCAGAACGCGGCGATCCACGGCGGGAGCGGGCAGCCAAAGACCCCGGCGATCGCGTCAAAGACCGCCCGCGGGGCCTCGCGGGGATCGAGGGGGACGAGCCGCCCGAGGGGATCGTAGCGGGTCAGCGGCGCCCGCCAATAGAGCGACTCGAGGCGCGGCAGGAGCCCGGGGTCGACGGGGATATGGTTGTCGCGCGGGCGCCCCTCGCTCACGGCGTGACCCCGTACATCGTCTCCCACGCCGGCATGAAGAGGTAGTCGTTGTTCGCGTCCTTGGGCGAGGCGCCGCCGGCCTGGGTCGAGCCGTGGCCGTTGTTGGTCGGCGCCGAGGTCACCAGGCGCTGGGAGCCGCCGTAGGGCGGCTGGGCGTCGTCGACGACCGCCGGGTCGCCGACCATCCCGAGGTCGGCGAAGGCCTGGAGGTGGCCGGGGTGCTGATCGTCGGCGGTGTGGGTGAAGCCCCAGAAGCGCTCGATCGCCGTCATCGGCTGGCCCTTGAGCCAGGCTTGATTGGTGTCGAGGGGGCCCGAGAGCATGACCGCGCGGTCGACGATCCGGTTCATGGCGATCACCCCGGACGAGCTCGCGCCGTGGGAGATCCCGGAGATGATGATCCGATCCCAGCGCGGCGCGTCGCCGTCGAGGAAGTATTGCCAGTCGCCGCCGGGGTGCTGGGCCTGGAGGTACGAGAGCCCCTTGACCACCCGGGTCTCGATGCTGTTCGGCGGGGTGATGTCGATGAAGGGGTGGTGGTCGACCCCCTCAAAGGCCTCGAGGCGGCAGCCGCCGATGTCGTCGCCGCAGTTGCCGACCCCGTAGTCCGAGCGGTAGCAGGGCGAGAAGACGTGGAAGCCCATCTTGGCGAGGACCTGGCCGTGCTCCTTTGAGCCGCAGACGGTGGGCACGCCGGCGCCGTGGAGGTAGACCACCAGCTTGCCCTGGAGCGGCGCGGTGGTGTCGAGGTAGGCGAGCTGGGTCGCCAGCACCTCGGTCGCCTCGGCGTCCGCCTGATCGGGGGTGAACTCGAACGAATAGAGCTGGGGATCGTTCACGTCGACCATCGGCCCGAGATCGCCGGTGGTCGACGAGCTCGCGCCCTCGGTCTCGCCGGTGCTCCCGGTGGTCGCGCCGGTCGACGAGGTCGAGGTCGTCGGCGCGTCGCTCGTCGACGCGTCGCCGGTCGACGAGGTGCTCGTGCTCCCGCCGCTCGAGGTCGAGGAGGTGCTCGACGAGGTGCTCGTCGTCGAGTCGACCGAGGTGGTCGCGCCGTCGGTCATCGTCCCGCCGCCGTCGTCAGCGCTGCAGGCGAGGAGGGCGATCGGGAGGGCGAGGACGAGGGCGCGGCGCATCGCCGGAGGATGACGCGCAGCGCGGAGCGGGGTCAATCGTCGCTCCACGCGGGCGCGCGGGGGCTTCGCACCCCGCCCGGAGCCCCCAGCGGCGACGCGCTCCTCAGCGCGCGCAGGTCAGGTGACGTCCGCCGTCGATCGGCATCGTCACCCCGGTGATCCACCCGGACTCGCCCCCGCCGAGGAAGAGGATCAGCGCCGCGATCTCATCCGGCTCGCCGACCCGGCCGAGCGGGTGGGTGGTCTTGCTGTGCTCGAGGAAGGCGGCGTAGCGCGCCTCGTCCATCCCGCCGCGGCGGTGGAGCTGGGAGACGACGACGCCGGGGCAGACCGCGTTGACCCGGACGCCGTCGGCCGCCAGCTCGAGGGCGACGCAGCGGGTGAGCTGATCGAGCGCGGCCTTGCTCGAGCAGTAGGCGAGCACCCCGGGGAAGGAGCGGATCCCGGTCACGCTCGAGACGTTGACGACCGCGCCCCGCCGCGCCTTGAGGGCGGGGAGGGCGAGCTGGATCAGGTGGAAGGGCGCGGTCGTGTTGAGGGCGAACATCGCCTCGAAGTCGGCGAGCGCGGTCGTCTCGATCGTCCCCGAGGCGATCACGCCGGCGGCGTTGACCAGGAGGTCGATCCCCTCCAGGGCCGCGGTCGCCCCGTCGATCGCCCGCCGCCGCGCGTCGGCGTCCATCAGGTCGGCGACGACCGCGGTCGCCCGCCGGCCGAGCGCGCGGATCTCCGCGGCGACCTCGTCGAGCGCCGCTTGCTTGCGGCCGATGAGCACGAGGTCGGCGCCCTCGCGGGCGGCGGCGAGGGCCGTCGCCCGGCCGATCCCGCTCGATGCGCCGCTGACGACGACGCCCTTGCCTTCAAATCTCCCTGCCATGGCTCTCTCCACGGGGGCCCTTGTACCAGAGCGAGGCATCGCCGAAGAAGGGCCCCCACAGGCAGGGCGTCCGCCGGCGCCGGCGGGCGGAGGTCGCCGGCCGGGTCTCCGTGGAGATGTCCAAAGGGTCAGGTCTCTCGCGGCGGCCCCGCGCGCGACCCAGGCCCGCGCGGAGGGGGCCGCGGCGGGCCGAGGGCGGCCCGGGCGGCCTCGACCTCGGCGAGGATCACCCGCGCGTGGGCGAGGAAGCGCTCGCCTGCCGGCAGGAGCTCCATCCCCCGGGCGCTGCGGCGAAAGAGCGGGGTGCCGAGCTCGTCCTCGAGGGAGCGGATCTGCCGGCTCAGCGGCGGCTGCGAGACCCGGAGCCGGCGGGCGGCCCGGCTGACCACGCCCTCCTCGGCGACCGCGACGAAGTAGGTGATCTGGGTCAGGCTCACGCCGGCGATCCTAGCAGGGGAGGGGGGCGCTCGGCTGCTCGGCCAGCGGACCCGCCGCGAACAGAGTTTCGGCGCGCCGGCGGGGGGCGTCCGCGAGAGGGCCTCTTCCGAGGCCGGCTGCGGCGCCTTCGTGCTAGATCTCGCCCCCATGTCGCACCTCCGCGCGCGCGTCCCCTCCCTCCTCGTCCTCACCCTCGGCCTCGCCGCCTGCGGCGTCAGCGTCCCCGGCGAGTGGGGTGACTTCGTCCCTCGCGACAACCTCACGTTGGCCTTCGGCGAGGAGAACGGCGAGATCAAGAAGATCGTCCTCAACTACACCCGCGAGGGCATGAGCGGCGATCAGCTCCGGGCGAAGTTCACCGAGAAGGCCGGCGCCAAGGGCTTCAAGATGATCTCGGAGTGCGTCGCCGAGAACGGGACCTCGTCGGCGATCTACCTGAGCGACGCCAAGGAGGTCTTCCAGGTGGCGATCAGCCTCCTCGGCGATCAGTTCTACGACGTCGGCCTCGATCGCGCGGCCGGCCTCCCGGGGGTCGCGCTCGCCAACCCGGAGACCTGCAAGTGGACCGACGCGGCCAACGCGGTCTGCGAGCTCGACGGCGATCGCTGCAAGTTCAAGTAGTCGCCCGCGCCTACCACTCCATCCGGTAGGCGCAGAAGAGCCCGGCCCCGCCGATCACCGCGAGGCCGGGCGCGCAGCGGAGCCGCTGGCCGCGCTGCGGCTCGAGGGCGAGGGTGCCGCGGGCCCGGTACTTCGGCGGCGATCGGCGATGGAGCTCAAGGCCGTCGAAGACCGCCAGGTCGCCGCTCGGGGCCCACGCCCAGATCGCGCCGTGGTCTCGCGCGAGCACCTTGGTCGTCGCCTGGCTGGCGAGCTCGACGGCGACCAGGACCCGCCCCGCGTCGTGGAGGAGCGCTCGATCGTCGGGCGTGAGGGCGAGCTGCTCCGGCTGCTCCTCCTTCGCAATCGGGATCGTCGCCACCCGCGCGCCGTCGCTGACCCGCCACACCTGGATCTCGTTGGTGTCGTCGCCGCGGGCGTCGTCGTGGCCGTAGACGATCCGCCGCGAGACCACGTAGGCGGCCGCCAGCTCGCCCGAGGGCGAGAGGGCGATCCGCCGGCACTCGGCCGTCTTGGTGCCGATCGGCGCCTTGAAGAGGACCTTGCCCCCGCTCAGCGCCCGGACCTCAAGGTGAGCGCCGTTCACCAGGAGGAGGCGGCGGTGGGCGGCGTCGCGCTGAGGCTCGACGCAGAAGGGGTTGACGTGCTCGCGGCCGCGGTGGAGGACCGACGCGATCGGAGCCCACGCGCCGGTCTTGAGGTCGACCGAGCGGACGGCCGCGTTGAGGCCGAAGATCCCGGTCTCGCCGGCCGGATCGACGAGGGCGCCGTGGATGAAGAGCTGACCGTGCCCGGGATCGGGGGCGACCGCGAAGCGCTCGACCTCGCCGCTGCGCAGCGACGCGCGGATCACCAGCGCCTTCGGATCGCCCCGGCCGGCGCCGACGAAGAGGGTCTCGCCGTCGGCGCTGAGGTCGAAGTTGTCGGCCGGTCCGCCGCCCGGCAGCGCCATCGCGAAGAGGAGCTCGCCGACCGCGGCCTCCGGGCGGAGGAAGACGTAGTCGCCGAGCATCTTGGTCCGCAGCGCCTTGATCAGCGCGGCCTGGGCCTCCCCGGCGGTCGCGCAGGTCCGGGTCGAGAGGCGCGGGGCCCCTGCGCCGGTCGCCGCGGCGCTCCGGAGCTCCTTGCCGACCACCCGCGCGCTCCAGCGGCGCGCCCCCTTGGGGCCGATCTTCTGGACCTCGCGGCCGCTCCAGCGCTTCGGATCCATGGCGTGCTCTCCTGGCGACGACCTTCGCCGACTCTGGCCCGCCTGTCCACGGGCCGCGGGCGATTGCAATTGCCCGCGAGGTCGTGGCAGCCTCCGCTCCGAGTCTCGTGCGCACGACGACGTCCGCTCGGGTGCAGCGCGCATCGAGGGCGCTTGGAGGCGTGAGCAAGGAGCTTCCGTGTCGACCCAGCCCGCTCACGATCACGATCATCATCACGATCACGACCGCGCCGCCGCCGGCCTCGACCCGTGGTGCTGCGGCGGGTGCATGCGGCTCCGGCAGACCGTCAACAACAAGACGATCTCGATCCACATGCTCTACGAGGACGGGGGGAGCGAGCTCTACGAGGCGATCGAGGCCCACCCGGACTACTACCTCTACGCGACCGAGAAGGCGCTCCTGGAGCGCCACGCCGCCGACATCGTCCGCCAGATCCGGCCGGGCTCGGTGCTCATCGAGCTCGGCTGCGGCGACTGCACGAAGACCGACATCCTGGTCCGTGAGATGGTCAAGCGCGACGGGCGGGTCGACTTCATCGGCGTCGACTCCTCGCTCGAGAGCCTGACCGGGAGCGCCGCCGCCTACGAGGGACGCGCGGGCGTCGCGTTCACGCCGGTCCACGACAACTTCTTCGACGGCCTCGCCGCCGCCGTCCAGGGGAGGCGCGGGCGCGACGTCTGCGTGCTCTTCCTCGGCAGCACGATCGGCAACATGAGCCTCCACGACTCCCAGCTCTTCCTCCGGACGATCGCCGAGATCGTCCACTCGAACACGCTCGGTCGCTCGTTCCAGCTGGTCCTCGGGATCGACATGTGGAAGGACCCGGAGGTGCTGCAGCGGGCCTACGACAACGAGACGACCCGCGACTTCGAGCTCAACGGGCTCCGCAACAGCCTCCGCCACTCCGCCCCGGACCTCCGCTTCGACCCCGACGAGTGGCGCTATGACGTCCACGTCAACCCGGAGCTCCACCAGGTCGAGATGTACGCGGTCTCGCTCCGGGAGCAGCGCTCGGAGCGGCTCCACTTCGCCGAGGGCGAGCGGATCCTCCTCGAGGTCTCCCACAAGTTCACGCCGGCGGAGCGGGGGGCGCTCTGCGACCGCTACGAGCCGATCGCCACCTTCGGCGACGCGTACCAGATCGCGGTGCTCCGGAGCGCGGCGCCGGCGGCCGCCGCCAACCCGTGGATGAGCTCGGCCGACGCGCACGTCGAGCACATCGATCGGGTCGCGGCGATGGACTACGACGCCTTCGTCCTCGCCTATGGCTGGTCGGCGCTCGGCGGCGGGGCGGCCTCGCTCCGGGTCCTCGACGTCGGCTGCGGCAGCGGCTTCGTCCCCCGCTCGCTGCTCTCGCGGACCCCGGCGAGCCGGCGCCTCGCCGGCCGGATCGCCGCCTACGACCTCCTCGACGTCTCGGCCAACAGCCTGCGGATCGCCGCCGGCAAGATCCCCTTCCCGGTGACCCGCAAGGTCCACGCGAGCATCCAGGAGGTCCAGGCCGAGCCCGGCTATGATCATATCCTGGACGCGGGCTACGACGTCGTCTGGGCGATCCACGGGATCACCGCGGTGCCGCGGGCGGAGCTCGGGGCCGCGCTCCGCAACATGCTCTCCTTCGTCAAGCCGGGCGGCGAGGTCCTGGTGGTCCTCTCGGATCACGACTCGCACTATTCGGCGATCGATCGCGCCTACCTCACGGATCGCCGGGGGGCCGGGGGCGGCCGGCGGGAGCCCTTCCTGGTCGCCGACGACGTCCTCGACCTCCTCCGGGCGCGCGGCGTCGGCCACCAGGTCGTCCGGATCGAGACGGCCTACGCGTTCCCGCTCGCCGACGCCGAGTCGTGGCGTCACTTCAACGCGTGGTGCGTCTACGACGACGCCTTCGACGTCGCCGCGGGCGGGCCGGCGGTCCGGGCCTACGTCGACGGCCTCGTCGATCGCGAGGGCGGCTCCTACCGCCTCCGCCTGACCTCGACGGCGATCACGATCCGACGCGAGCCGGCCACGCTCTCGCGCCTCCTCGCGGCCCGCGCCTAGTCGGCGCCTCGCAGATCAAAAAGGTATTGGCGCCGGGCCCCCGGGGTGACCGAAGCTCCTCCGGTGGCGATCACGATCTACACCGAGCGCGAAATCGCCGGGATCCGCCGGGCCTCGCGGGCCGCGGCCGCGACCCTCTGGACGATCGCCGGCCGCCTGGAGCCCGGGATCACGACCGCGGCGATCGACCGCTGGGTCCGCGAGGACACCGCGCGCCGCGGCGGGCGGCCGAGCCAGCTCGGCTACCACGGCTTCCCGGCGAGCGTCTGCACCAGCCGCAACGCGGTGATCTGCCACGGGATCCCGAGCGAGGCCGATCGCCTCGAGGTCGGCGACATCGTCAACGTCGACGTCACCACCGAGCTCGACGGCTTCCACGGCGACACCTCGGCGACCTTCGTGATCGGCGAGGGATCGGCGAGCGCCCGCCGGCTGGTCGACGCCGCCCGCCGGGCCCGCGACGCGGGGATCGCCGCGCTCCGCCCCGGGGGGCGCCTCGGGGACGTCGGCGCGGCGATCGTCGGGGTCGCCGAGGCGGCCGGCTTCAGCGTCGTCCGCGACTACTGCGGCCACGGGATCGGCCGCAAGATGCACGAGCAGCCGCAGGTCCGCCACGTCGGCGTCGCCGGCCGCGGCCTCCGCCTGCGGCCAGGGATGGTGATGACGGTCGAGCCGATGCTCAACGCCGGCGATCACCGCCATCGACTCCTCGCCGACGGCTGGACGGTGGTCACCGCCGACGGCTCGCTCTCCGCCCAGTTTGAGCACACCGTGGCGATCACCGAGGCGGGCGCGGAGATCCTGACGCTGCCGCCCGACGAGCTCGGCTAGCGGCGGGCCGCTAGTCGCAGTTCGCCCACACGAGGATGCCCGGGCCGTGCGGCGTGAGCACCGGGACCCAGGCCTCGACCAGCGCGTCCAGGTGCTCGCCGTCGAGGCGCAGGGGCTCGCGGCGATCGCTGTCGCCGATCCGCGACCAGCAGGGCAGCGCCTCGACGAGCGCCCGCAGGCGCGCCAGGCGATCGGCCGGCAACCCGCCCTCGCCGCTGCCAAAGGCGCAGGCGCGGCCGCGGTGGAAGATCGCCGTGAACGCAGCCGGATCGATCGGGCCCGACTCCGGCGTCATCGAGGCGCCGCCGAGCGGGATCAAGAAGCCCTCGAGCGCGCGCTCGTCGGTCGCCGTGCCGGCGCACTGCTGGATGTACACGACGCCCGTCGGCGCGCCGACGATCACCGCGATCCACCCCGGCGCCTGGGTGCCGTCGGGATCGAGGAAGACGCGGATCATCGGGCGCTCTCGGGTCATCGGCCGATCTGATCCCGCAGCGCCCGCGCCCAGCCCTCGAGGTCGTCGACCGTCGACTGGACGATCGCCGACGCCGCGGGCTGGGCGGCGATCGCCTGGGCGAGGAGCTCGCGCGCGCGCCGGAGCCGGCTCCGCACCGTGCCCTCGGGGATCTCGAGGATCGACGCGATCTGCGGGGCCGGCAGCTCCTCCCAGTAGAAGAGCTCGAGGAGGATCTGGTGATCGAGGGCGATCGATCGCAGCCCGTGGTGGAGGAGCTGGAGCTGCTCGCGGCGATCGGTGATCTGGCTCGGCGAGTCGTCGAGATCGATCACCGAGGTCTCGAGCGCGTCGAAGACCCGGCCGCGGTAGCGGTCGCGGAAGCGGCGGAGGAGGAGGCGGCGGGCGATCCCAAAGAGGTAGGCGCGGACGTCGGTCTCCGGCGGCAGCGCGTCCGCCCGCTCGAGGAGGCCGAGGAAGGTCCGCTGGACGAGGTCCTCGACGCCCGTCGACACCTTGGCGTAGAAGAAGCGGCCGATCGACTCGAAGTGGCGGCCGAAGAGGCGGTTGCCGGCCGCCAGGTCGCCGGCGCGCCAGGCCGCGAGGAGCGCGCGATCGTCGGTCACCGGGCCGATGGTAGCGCCTCGATGCGAGCGCGCGGGAGGCGCGCGAACGCGCGCGTGAAAAAAATCGACGCGCCGCGTGATCGATGGGTGCGTGGCGGGAACCTCGGGCCTGGAGCGACCGATGACCCACCTCTACGCCCTGGCCCAGCGCCCCCCGTGTACGATTCGGCTTGTGGACGACCGCGATGCAGCCCTCGCCGCGCGCTCGACCGTCGATCTCAAGGCGCCGCTCGAGCAGATCCGCGGTCGGGTCGCGTCCGCGCTCTTCGGCGGGCCCTCGCCGCTCCCGGAGACGATCGGCCGCTTCCGGATCGACCGCGAGCTCGGCAGCGGCGGGATGGGGATCGTCTACGCCGCCCACGATCCGCAGCTCGATCGGACGATCGCGGTGAAGATCCTCCGGCGCCAGGACGAGGGTCCGAGCGAGGGCGCCCGCCTCCTCCGCGAGGCCCAGGCGATGGCCCGCCTCCGCCACCGCAACGTCCTCACGGTCTACGAGGCCGGCGATCACGACGGCCAGATCTACGTGGCGATGGAGTACGCCCTCGGCGGCACGCTCGCGGAGTGGATCGACGCCGGCCCCCGGCCCTGGCGCGAGGTCCTCGACGTCCTGATCCCGGCCGGTCGCGGGCTCGCGGCCGCCCACCAGGCGGGGCTGGTCCACCGCGACTTCAAGCCGGCCAACGTCCTCCTCGACGGCGAGGGCAACGCGCTGGTCTCCGACTTCGGCCTCGCGCGGGCGGGCGGCGAGCCCGAGCCGCTCCCCGACGCGCTCGAGGAGACCCAGCGCGGCGACGATTCAAAGCGCCTCCTCCAGGTCCTCCTCACCCGCACGGGCGCGCTCGTCGGCACCCCCGCGTACATGTCCCCGGAGCAATTCGCCGGCCTCCAGGCGACCCCGCGGAGCGATCTCTTCGCGTTCTGCGTGGTCCTCCACGAGGCGCTCTACGGCCGCCGCCCCTTCGCCGGCCACAGCGTCGGCGAGCTGGTCGCGGCGATCGATCGCGGCGAGGTGATCAAGGCGCCGCGCGGGGTCTCGGTGCCCTCGAGGGTGCGGGCGGTGATCCTCCGCGGCCTCGCGCGCGACCCCTCGCGGCGCTACCCGTCGATGAGCGCGCTCCTCGACGCCCTCGAGGGCGCGCGGCGGAGCGCCGGCTCGCGGCCGCTCCAGGCCCTCGGCGGCGGGGTCGCGGCGCTCATGCTGGTGATGGGCGCGGTCTACACGATCGATCAGCCGAGCCCGCCGTCGCAGCCGGCGGCCGGCGTGGCGATCCCGGTCGCGGTGACCCTCCCGGGGCTCCCGCCGGCGCCGCCGAGGCCCGAGGGGCCGTCGACCTGGACGCCCGCCGAGGGGATCGCGCTGGCGATCGAGCACGCGGCCAAGGCGAGCGCGAAGGCCGGGGTCGCGGTGATCTGCGAGGACGACGAGGAGCACGCCTGCGTCGTCACCGGCTTCCCGCTCCGCTACTACATCGAGCATCCGGAGGCGATCGAGGAGCACGCGACCTTCGCCGCGGCGCTCCGCGACGGCGCCCAGCGGGGCTACACGATCGAGAGCCTGCGCCCGGGATCGATCCTGACGTCGCTGGGCTTTCGGGAGGGCGACGTCGTCACCGCGATCGACGGCGTCAAGCTCAGCTCGGTCGACGTGGCGGTCGCGACCCTCTCGCGCGGCCAGGCGCTCGCCGGGATCTTCCAGGTCGGCTTTGAGCGCGAGGGGGCGCCGCGCGAGCTCTCGCTGGTCGTCGTCCCGACGCCGGAGGGGGCGGGCCCGACCTCGCCGCCGACGCCCGTCGGCCCGCCGACGCTCTCGATCGAGTCCCTCGAACGTGAGGGCGCGAGGGTGACGATCCACGGCGGAGACGCGGCCGGACACCAGGGCCCGAGGGTCACGATCGTCGGCGAGGAGGACGGCGAGCGGGCGGAGATCACGATCCACGGGGCGCCTGCGCCGGCCGAGCCGCCCGCGCCGGCCGAGCCGCCCGCGCCCGCGGCGTCGCCCTCGGAGTGACATCGCGTCTCGGGGGGCCTCGATCCACAATCGAAGCCCGCGCTCCCCGTCGATCTCGGCGATGCGCCGCTCACGAGGGATCGACGTCCTTCGCGGGCGCCTCGGTCGGGGTCGGGGGCTCGTCGCTCGGGGTCGGCGGGTGGCTGTCGTCGTCCCGCTGCTCGGGCGACGCGTCGGCGTCGTCGCCTGGGGTCGACGTCGACGCGAGCGGCGGCGCCGACTCGGTCGCCTCCGGCTCGGACGGGGCGACGGCCTCACTCGCTGTCGCTCTCGCGCTCGGTGCCGGCGCCGGCGTCTTCGCCTCGCCGGCGCCGCTCCGTGACACCTTCTTGCGGGTCTGCGTGGGCTTCGTCGGCGGGCTCGGGGCGGTGCGGGCGCTGAGCCAGGCGATCGCCGATGCGGTCACCAGCGCGACGGCGATCGCGATCGCGGCGAGCGGACGGCGGCGCGACGCGACCGGCGGGGCAGGGGCGAGCGCGGTCGGGGCGGGCGCGGTCGGGGCGAGGGCGCCCGCGGCGAGGGGCGCGAGCGAGGGACGCTCGCCGCTCCGGGTGCCCGGCAGCGGGGTGAGGGGCTCGCTCGGCACCTCGACCGGCGGCGCGCCGGTGGCGACCCGGGCGAGGGCGCCGCGGAGCTCCTCGCAGGAGGCGAAGCGGTGGCTCGGGTTCTTTCGCAGGAGACGGAGGACGATCGCCTCGACGTCCTCGGGGATCGACGCCGTCGGCGCGCGCACCCGCGGTGGCTGCGGGTGCTCCGACACGTGCTTGACCAGGAGCGCCGTCGGTGAGCCGTTGAAGGGGGCGCAGGCGGTGAGCATCTCGTAGGCGACGCAGCCGAGGCTGTAGAGATCCGAGCGGGCGTCGACGGGCGCGTCGTGGATCTGCTCCGGGCTCATGTAGGCCGGCGTGCCGATGATGACGCCGGTCTGGGTCGAGAGGTCGCCGGCTGCGTCGCCGTAGATCTTGGCGATCCCGAAGTCGATGATCTTGACCTGGACGCCGCCGTCAGCCTGGCGGGCGAGGAAGATGTTGCTCGGCTTGAGGTCGCGATGGACGACGCCGCCCGCGTGGGCGAAGCCGAGGGCGGCGGCGACCTCGTCGAGGAGCGCGACGACCCGCCGCCAGGGGAGCGGGCCCTCGCGCTCGATCAACGCGGCGAGCGACTCCCCCTCGAGGAGCTCCATCACCAGGTAGGGGAGGTCGGGGCCGCGGGTCCCGAAGTCCTGGACGTAGACGATGCCGGGGTGCCGCAGCGACGCCGACGCGCGGGCCTCCCGGAGGAAGCGCTCGCGGGCCATCGAGCCGGTGGGCGCGACCCCGACGAGGAGCTTGATCGCCACCCGCTGATCGAGGGCGGCGTGGCGCCCCTCCCAGACCTCACCCATGCCGCCGCGGCCGAGGCGGCGGGTGAGGACGTAGCGATCGTCGAGGCGCTCGCCCTCGCGGCCGACCTCGGCCTCCTGGGTCCCCTGGGTCCCCTGGGTCCCCGGGGTCCCGCGATGGGTCGCCGCGGTCGCCGAGACCTCGAGCGGCGTGTCACCGGCGGCGGACGGACGCTCGTCGGCGAGGGTTGCGGCGAAGGCGGGGTCCTTGGCCGCCGTCGTCGAGGTCTCGCTGCTGCTCACCGGGACTGATGGTAGCAGGCTCGTCGAGGCTCGCGGACGCTGCCGCGCGGGGACGCGCCTCCCGCTGCGTCGCGCTCGCAGACCCCGCCCCAGCGCCCCCGTGCCCCGGCGCCCCGGTGCCCCCGTGGTCGATACGCCGCGGCATTTTTCTATTGATTGGAGTCTGTCGATCGAGTAACTCTACCCACCTATCGCCTCTTCGGGCGGTTGTGTCATGTCTCGCCGCTAGGCCACAAGAACGGCTCCGAGGAGCCGCCCCGGTGAAGTCGCCGACGTCGCTCGCTCCTGCGTGACGTCGAGGCGCTCGCGCAGGGATCGGGACGTCGCGTCGCCTCTCTGCGCGCGTGCGCCCGCATCCTGGCCCTGAGCCTCGACGGCGCGGCGCTCCGCGGCTCGACGCAGATCCCGGGCGTCTGGACCCGCGCACGGCAGCTTCGCCGGCGCGGCGCTCCGAGGCGCCCGCCCACGGGGTCGGAGCTCGGAGCCCGCGCGGGCGCCCCCGGGGGCGTCCGAGTGTGTGCAATCAGAATCGTCGCACGTCGATCGCGCCAGCGCGATTCGGCGGCGGCAACGGTGATGTCATGGGCACGAATCGTCACGGCCCCTCCTGGGCCGATTGCTGCGAGAACCACGAATGTCCGCGCCTCGTCGGCGTCGGCGTCGACGGGCGAGAGGAGGCGCGGTGATGCGCTGGGATATGTACAAAGTGATCATCGAGCGGCCGCGCGCTGGCGCCGGCTGGTGCCGCGACGGCGGTCGACGCAGGCGCTGGCGTCATGATCCGGAGTCGGCGGAGACCCACGAGCCGATGAGCCGCGGGCGGGGCTCCAAGCACCTCAACGAGAACCTGGCGCCGCTCCGCCGCTTCCTCCGGCGGCAGGTCGGCCGCCGCTGGGACGACGTCTTCTCCGAGATCTGCCGGACGCTGCGGCCGACCTGCGCGGTCCAGTTTCATGTCCTCGAGCACCTCGATGACATGGTCGAGCTCCACGCCGAGGAGGTCGATGGCCGGGTCTTTGGCTGCCCCTCCTGGGGCGGCTACCGGGAGCTCTGGCGGAGCCAGAGCGCGCCCTTCTACGTCTCCGACGAGAGCGGGATCCTCCGCCTCCTGCCGGAGCGGCCGCGGCCGGAGCCGCCGGCCCCGCGCGATCGTGCTTGGGTCGGCGGCGACTACTACCGGCGGATCGCCGGGATCTGGTACGCGATCGAGCTGGCGCCGGTCGCCGGCGCCGACGGGGCTGCGCGCGACGCGGTCCTCGGCAAGCGGCTCCGCGAGCTCGGCGAGGACATCTGGTCGCGGCGGGCCGCGCTCCGGGAGGCCCACGGCCGGAGCGACCGCTACGCCGTGAGCAAGCGGCAGATCGGCAAGCGCGAGCTGCGGCGGCTGCCGTCGGAGGTGCGTTGATGGCAGGGGCGACGGGCGATCTCGGCGTCCCAGCCGGGGAGGTTGATGCGATGAATCAAGCGATCAATTGTCATGGTGTGAAGGCGGAGGAGCGGGCGGCGACGGTGCGGGTGATCGCCTCGCCGTCGAGCTGGATCGAGGGCGACGCCGTCCGCCAGCTCGAGCAGACGGCGGCCCTCCCGGGGATGCGGGCGGCGATCGGCATGCCCGATCTCCACCCGGGCAAGGGCACGCCGATCGGCGCGGCCTTCCTCTGCGCGGGTCATGTCCACCCCCACCTCATCGGCAACGACATCGGCTGCGGGATGGCGCTCTGGCGGACCGACCTCCCCGAGCGGAGGATCCGCCGCAAGCTCGATCGCTGGGCGGAGCTGGTCGGCGCGCTCGATGACCCCTGGGGGGGCGACGTGGGCGGGCTCCTGGCGGCCCGCGGGCTCGCGCGGAGCGACCACGACGCGGGCCTCGGGACGATCGGCGGCGGCAACCACTTCGCCGAGCTCCAGGCGATCGAGTCGGTGAACGACGAGGCGGCGCTGGCCGACCTCGGGGTCGCCCGCGGGCGCCTCCTCCTCCTGGTCCACAGCGGCTCGCGCGGGCTCGGCGAGTCGATCCTCCGCGATCACATCGATCGCTACGCCGGCGCCGGGCTCCCCGAGGACGGCGACGCGGCCGCGCGCTACCTCGCCCGCCACGACCACGCGGTCGCCTGGGCGAAGGTCAACCGGGAGCTCTGCGCGCGGCGCTTCGGCGAGGCGATCGGCGCCGAGCTCGAGCCGGTGATCGACGTCTGCCACAACTGCGTCGCGGCGGCGCCGGACGGCAGCGGCTGCCTCCTCCACCGCAAGGGGGCGGCGCCCTCGACCGAGGGGCCGGTGGTGATCCCGGGCTCGCGGGGGACCCTCTCGTACCTCTTCCTCCCCGATCCAGCGCGGGCCGACGCCGGCTGGTCGCTGGCCCATGGGGCAGGTCGGAAGTGGCGGCGGAGCGGCGCCCGCGATCGCCTGCGGCGGCGCTATCGGCCGAGCGATCTCGAGACCACCGCGCTCGGCGGGCGGGTGGTCTGCGGCGATCGGGACCTCCTCTACGAGGAGGCGCCGGAGGCCTACAAGAAGATCGACGCGGTCGTCGGCGACCTCGTCGACGCCGGGCTCGGGCGGGTGATCGCCACGCTGCGGCCGGTCCTGACCTTCAAGACCGCGCGGCGGCGCTAGCTAGCAGGCTAGCCCCCCGCCTCGCCGGTCATCGGCACGAAGCGCACCAGCCCCTCCTCGCGCTGGCGATAGCCGCGGCGGGTGCGGGTGAGGACGATGAGCGACTGGACGAAGGTGCCGACCGGGGCGACCAGGCGGCCGCCGATCGCCAGCTGCTCGCGGAGCGGCGGCGGCACCCGGGGCGGCGCCGCGGTCAGGAGGATCGCCGCGAAGGGGGCCTCCTCGGGCCAGCCGCCGTAGCCGTCGCCGTTGCGCACGTGGACGCGATCGCCGTAGCCGAGCGCCTCGAGGCGCGCGCGGGCCTCGCTCGCCAGGGGCTCGATGATCTCGATCGAGTAGACCTCGGCGCCGAGCTCCGCGAGGATCGCCGCCTGGTAGCCCGAGCCGGTGCCGATCTCGAGGACCCGATCGCCGGGCTTCACCTCGGCGAGCTGGCTCATCAGCGCGACGATGTAGGGCTGCGAGATCGTCACGTCGTAGCCGATCGGCAGCGGGTGATCGCCGTAGGCGAAGCGGGTCTGGTCCGCGGGGACGAAGAGGTGGCGGGGGACCTTGCGCATCGCCGCGAGGACCGCGGGCGAGCGGATCTCGCGGGGGGCGAGCTGCTCGTCGACCATCCGGTCGCGCTCCTCCTGGCGCTCCGACCAGTCGATCGCCGGGGTCGGCGGCGTCGGTGCTGGCGCGGCGCCCTCGGCGGGTGGCGGGCGCTCCTCCCGGGGCGCGGCGTCGTCACCCTGCGGGCGCTCGCCGGCGGCGGGCGTCGCCGCGCTCGCGTCCTCGCGGGCCTCGGGGCCCGGCCCGGGGGCGCTGGTCGCCGGCTGCGGGCGCTCGGGCGGGCAGGCGCAGCCGGCGAGGGCGAGGGCGAGGGCCAGCCACCGACGATCGAGGCGCATGAACCTGGGGCTACCGGGGCCCCGGCGCCCGGAGAAGCGAAGCTCTTGCGGCGAGCGCCGCGCCAGGACCCTCGGCGCGGCCATCGTGTATGCTGCCGGGCGGCTTGGATCCCGTCCTCTTCATCGTCGCGCCGCTCGGCGTGCTCGGGGTGATCGGCCTGACCTGGCTCTTCGGCGGCCTCCGCGACGCCAGCCTCGCGTCGCCGGAGATCGCCCGCCAGCGCCTCGCCGAGCTCGATCCCGGCTTCGTCGCCGCGGGCGTGACCCTCGCGCGCAGCGGCGCCGGGGCGATCTTCAGCGGCGCCGGCGATCACAAGCCGCGAATCGCGGTGCTCGTTCCCCTCGGCGATCGCTTCGTCAGCCGCGTGCTCGGGCCGGGCGACGTCGTCGACGCGGCGGTCGTCGGCGAGCGCCTGGTGATCCGAACCCGTGACTTCACCGGGCCCCGCCTGGCGCTCGCCCTGGGCGCCGGCGAGGCCGAGCGCTGGCGCGAGCGCCTCCTCGAGTTCAACGGCGGGGCGGTCGATCCCGGAGGACCCGATGGGTGAGAGCTTCCCCAACATCGTTCGCTACGCGATCCCCTTCTTCATCCTCTTCATGGGGATCGAGATCGTCATCTGGCGGGTCTTTCACCGCGGCCGCTACGAGACCCGCGACACCGCCGCGAGCCTGGCGATGGGGCTCGGCAACCAGATCGTCGGCCTCCTCCCGGGCGGCTTCGTCGTCGGCCTCTACTTCGCGCTCTACGAGCACCGCCTCTTCGATCTCGAGCGGACCTGGTGGGTCTTCCTCCTCTGCTTCCTCGCCGAGGACCTCTCCTACTACTGGTTCCACCGCCTCGCCCACGAGCGGCGGTGGATGTGGGCGGCCCACATCAACCACCACTCGTCGCAGCACTACAACCTCTCGACCGCGCTCCGCCAGGCCTGGACCAGCACCCTCGCGCTCTCCTTCCTCTTCCGCCTGCCGCTGGTGTGGATCGGCTTCGAGCCGGCGATGATCTTCCTCTTCGGCGGGATCTCGCTGGTCTATCAGTTCTGGATCCACACCGAGGTGATCGATCGGATGGGGCCCTTCGAGTGGGTCTTCAACACGCCGAGCCACCACCGGGTCCACCACGCCTTCAACCCGCGCTACCTCGACGCCAACTACGCCGGCGTCCTGATCATCTGGGATCGGATCTTCGGCACCTTCGTCGAGGAGACCGCGGCCGATCCGCCGCGCTACGGCCTGGTGAAGAACATCGCGACCTTCAACCCCTTCAAGGTCGCCTTCCACGAGTGGGTCGGGATCGCCCGCGACGTCGCCGGCGCGCGCTCGCTCCGCGAGCTCCTCGGCTACACCTGGGGCCCGCCCGGCTGGAGCCCCGACGGCTCGCGCAAGACGACGGCGACGCTCAAGGCGGAGTGGCGGGCGCGCCTCGCCGCGGCCGAGGGCGCGGGCGCGCCCGCGGCTGCGGTCAGCGACGTCGGCGATCCCGGCTGAGGGGCCGCGCCTCGGGCCTCTCGAGCGCGCCTTGGGTCCCCCTCTGTCGTATGCTCGACGGGCTCCCTCTGCGACGCGCCATCCGCCTTCGGCGGTGAGCCCGGCGGGGAACTCGAGGGGGCTCTCCTGCGCTCCATCTCCTTGGAGGTGGTGGCTCTCTCCACCGAGATCGGCTCCCGGGGATCTCACCGTCACCACGCCGGTCAGATCGCACATCCCTGGGATGTCGCGGAAATGGAGCCCGCCGCCGATGGCGAAGAGGCTCTCGAAGAGACCCGACGGGTCAATGAGCGCCGGGCTCCTCGCCGCCTTGACGTCTCCGGCGAGCGCCACGAGATCTCCGGGAATCCCGGCGAAAGAGGCGTTGTCGTCGACGATAACGCTCAGCTCGCCGCCTCAAGAGATGACACTCACGTGGTGGGCAAAAGCGAGAATGTGGTGCGGAGGCCGCGCTCGGGTGTTCTCCGGAGGGTTCCAGTCCACGCTTTCACTCACGATGTCGTCGAGCCCGATGCCGTTGCAGTGACTGCGACGCCTCTGGTAGTGAACCGAGGATTGTACACAATTGAGGGACGTGGTTGGATGACCGAGTGGACGTGTAGAGATCCGAGGTTCGTTTGCGTTGGCGTGATGCTTGTTGTGGGGGCCGGCTGCTCTGGGGGGACAGGTGGCTCGGCAACGGCCACCGCCGGTGAAGCCGACATCTGCGAGCCCCGCGTCAAGAGCGCGAATGAAGCCGACCCCATCGAGGCCTGCAACGGCGGCGAAATCGACCATGAGGCTGCCGAGGCGCTCGATAGCGCGTCCTACCCTCGTCCCGGGCCCGTCATCACTACTGATCCTGCCTTGGTGGGATATTGGTCACCTTCAATTGCCGACGCTGACCATCTCGCCATCCATTCGATTCACCGGCCGACTGGCAAGTTTCTCCAGTATGGAAAAGACCGGTCTGCGGCCGATCAACCTCAGTACGACGAAGACAAGTACGTTTGGTATCCGCCGGAAGTGTGCTCCCCGTATGTGGTGGGGGTCCAGAACTGCAGCCTCCAGTTTCAGATCGGCCCCGCCCCTGATTTTGACACTGACCATGTCGAGTCACCGGAGCCCACGGCTGACCTCTTCTGCTCAGGGCATGTGAACGCTCCGCCGCGGGACTATACAGAACGGCAAGAGCCTCATACGATAACAATCGGCGGGCAGCCGGCATACGGGGAGAACACGGGGATCAACGTCTCGTACTATTTCGAAGAGAACATGGCGGACGCTTATGCTCCAGGAGCGGACTTCTCCTCGGACTGGACGGAGATCGCGAATGCGACGGGTGAGATTCGGTGGTATCCGACGCTGTCAACGCTCCCAGACGGCACCTTCCTCGCCAGCGGAGGGACCACCACACAGACGATCCAGTGTCAGCGGATCGGGGAGGAGGACATCCAGACAGGGAGTGATTGCTCGTGTGAACTGGAGGGCGACGTCTGTCCCACGGGGTGCTATGTCGCCCAATCTCTCGCTGACCCGAACGAGGACCCGCCGATTCCTCCGCCCTGTGTCTGCGCCTGGTGGGAGACCGACAAGGACCTGTTGGCGGCCCGCGGCTTCAACATGTGCGGTCAGGTTCTCCCGCAGACGAAGACCCTCGATCTCCTGGGGCGTGACCAAGAGGGGGTCTATGGGTGGTCACAGCTCCTGGACGAGGTTTCTTCACAATACTCATTTCTATACCCCTTTGCGTTTGTCCTGCCAGATCTTCCGATCTTCGCGAAGAAGGGCGTTCATCTCGGAGGGAAGGTGTTTACCGCTGGTGCCGAGGCGGCGGTCGATGGGTTCGCAACGAGTCTCATCGACCCGAAGGCTTCGCTCCCCGAACACGTGGACCTGGGGGGGATATCCTGCACGCCGGGAAGTTCGGCAGTGATGTACGAACCCGGGAAGATCATGAAATTCGGCGGTGGCTCCTCTCCTTCTCGCCTGACGGAGGTCATCGACTTCGATGAGGACGAAACGGAGGGGTACGATCCCGAATGGGAACCTGCGGGGCCGACCGGCATCGGGCGTCGCTATTCGTCTGCAGTCATCTTGCCGGACGGCACGGTCCTCGCCACTGGGGGGTCGGCGCTGGGAGACGTAGGCAACGAGAGCCCTGGCTACGCGGTGACGACGACGGAACTCTTTGATCCGCAGACGAAGGGGTGGTGTCGCCTCGCTGATATTCCGGCTCAGGGTACGGAGCCTCCGACCTATCGGGGGTACCATTCACAGTCCTTCCTCCTCCCGGATGGTCGAATCTACTTGGGGGCTGGCGGGAACCGAGGGGGAGTGCAGGGGGATCACTTCGACCACCAGTACTTCTTCCCTCCCTACCTCTTCAAGGGGCCACGGCCCGAGATCTCCACTGGTGTGGTCAATGACACCCTTGAGATCATCACGGGGCAGAGCTTCGCGCTCTCCCACCTAAATCCCGCCGAGGTTGACATCGAGAGGGTCACCCTCGTAAAACTCTCCGCGTCGACGCACAATTGGGATATGGAGCAGAGGTTCGTCGAACTCGCCTTCACCGAGGAGAGCGGTGAGATGAGCGTTCTTGCGCCATCGTCGACGTGCTATGCGACGCCTGGGCCATACATGATCTTCGCCATCTCGTCCCTTGGGGTTCCCTCCGTTGGGCACTATGTTTATGTAAATGGGACCTGCTCGGCCGCCGACATGCCCGCGAATCCGCCAGTCTCCATGAACGCAGGCTTGGCCTTTACCAATCGGGCTCAGGGGGGAATGGTCATTGCTTGTGGCTCATCTCTCACCAGCGTCTCGCTGGGATCGTTTCGGCGGGATGTGGCGGACTTTTGCGCGGCCTTCGGTATCTGCCCCGAGAATGCCGAGGTCGGGGTTTCGGCGACCTTGATCTCAAGTGACACCGTGGCCGTGCCGCCGGGGGGCGTACTTCTCGACTCCGGCCAAATTGACTTTGTTGGGGGAGAAGGGGGGGTTAGTGACGATATTGGCCTCATGACGAGTGGTGCGAGTTGGCAAATGTCTGGCGTTGACCTCGGCCCTGGCACTCACATCGTCGAACTTTGCGCGACTGTCGGCAGCGAGGCGTTTTGCCACGAGCAGGTGATCAGTGTCGAGCCGACCGCTTTCGGCCCGGATGGTGGAGGGTATCAGGCCGCCGCGATCGAGCCACGCTTCGTGCCGCTTGAGAGGATCCCAGGCGCCATCAGGCTTGATCTCGAGAACGATGGTGTGCTCAGGGTCGAGCTCCCCGCGGGGTTCTCGTTCCCGTACCACGGTGACGCATATCGCGCGCTCTATGTCGGTGCAAACGGTGGAATTCGGCTCACGGAGGGGGGGATTCCCTCCGCGAATTCGACCGCGATGCCGGTTGGTGCCATGGTGGCGAGCCCACATGTTGCGGCGTTCTGGGATGCGTTGGACGTGGAGTCCGGCGGGGGCGTGTACGTCCTCCACCGGGGGGACCGATACGTGGTGAGTTGGGAGCGGGTGCGTCACGTCGCGGCAATTCCGAACCAGAGTGTGTCGTTTCAGATGCACCTTTTTGAGGACGGGCGGATTGAGTTTCACTACGCCGACACCGCGCTCGCTGACCCTGTCTATGATGACGGCGCTTCGGCACTGATCGGGATTCAGAGCCCGTCCCAGGCGACCGGCGTCACGCTCAGCGGCGATGATCCAGACCTCCTCAGCGGCGGGCACGCGTTCGCATTCACGTCGACTGGGTGCGTTGCGTCTGAGCTCCGTGTGCCGGACTCGGTGCCATGTTCGGCGAGACTCACCGGACCCGCCGAGGTGGTCGGGACCGCGTGCGCCGATGGCGCGATTGACCTCATCGTGCCGAAATTGCCCACGCTCTGTCGATTGCCAGCGGCGGCCTTTGTCCAGGGAACCGTGACTACGGCGACGCAGCCTCGCGTATTTCATCCGGGACACCTACGACTCCCCCGCGGTGAGCACGAGGTCACCTGGAGTATTCATGTGCCGCTTTCCTCTGTCGGGAGCTATCAGCCCTACGGTGAGGGGATCACGCAGTCCGTGTGGGTCCAGGAGAGCCGGGAAACCGACCTTTGCTGCGATAGTGGACAGGATGTCCACGTGCTGACGGCCGCGTCGGACTACGTGTCATATGGTGTGTATATTCCCGAGCTTGTCTGTGTGGATGCGTTGGCTGGCGCCGACGAAGTCGAAGCGGGTGCTGGTGGTGACACGCTCTTGGGGGGTGACGGGGATGACATCCTCTCTGGGGGAGCCGGTGACGACCGGATCTTCGGTGGGGCAGGTGACGACCGGCTTGTCGGGGGGGATGGAGCTGATATCCTCAATGGCGACGGCGGAAATGACGTAGTTATCGGTGGCGGCGGCGAGGATAGGATCCTTGGGAGCGCTGGTGACGATGAGATCGAGGGGAATGACGGTGCGGACGTGATCTACCCGGGCTCGGGGGTCGACTTTGTCGACGCCGGTGCTGGAGACGACGTGATTGTCCTGCTTCACATCTGTGAGATGGATAGCGGCAAATATATTGATGGTGGCGCTGGCGTCGATAGGCTCCTCTTGCCTCCTGGCGTGACGCTCGCGGATCTGGCGCTCGCAGGGGTTACTGTCATTGGAGTTGAGGCCGTGGGGACGGTGGTGGAGATTGAGGAGGGGGTGTCTGACTGTGATCCCATTTTCGGAGACCTGGCGATGGCTGATTGACGACCCCGTGCGCAGGCGTCCCCGGTGGCGGCGATTTCGGCTGTTCTGGTGGACCGCTCGCTTCTGCACGGTGACTTTGGACCCGCCGTGTAGTAGCCTCGACGAGTTGCCTCTGCGACGCTCCATCCGCCCTCGACGCCTCGCCGCCTCGGCGCCGCTCCTTGTCGGGGCGACGCTGATCGCGTCGGCCTGCAGCGACCCGCCGACCCGCGATTGCACGGCGCCGACGGAGATCAGCCTCATCCAGCTCCGGGGACCCGAGGCCGAGGCGCGTATGCGGAGCGTCTGCGAGGACAACCCGGGCGGGGTCCGCAGCGGGCTCTTCATCGAGGAGACGAACCTGCGCGAGGTGGATCTCCCCTGCCTCTGCGCGGTGACCGGCTTCCTCCTCGTTCAGGAGAACCCCGAGCTCACGAGCCTCGAGGGGCTCGGGGGGGTCGAAGAGCTCGACGCGGTGATCCTGATCTCCGACAACCCGAAGCTGGAGTCACTGGCCGGGCTTCCGCCGACGGTGACGCTGGGCGAATATCAGGGACGCAGCGTCGAGATCGCCCGGAACCACGCGCTCCGTGACCTGCTCGGTCTCCCCGCGTTCGCGTCGGCGCCCGGCTCGATCTCTGTCTTCGACAACAACGGGCTCCTCAGCCTCGCGGGCCTCCCCTCGGAGCTGGTGGAGGTGGGCGGCCTGCTGATCCTGGGCAACGACCAATTGTCGGATCTCTCGGCGCTCCCCGCGGCCCTGACCACGATCAAGGGCACATTTCACCTGGCCATGAATGGGCCGCACGCCGACGCATGGGAGCTGCCCCGCGCCCTGGTGCGGGTGGACGGCGATCTCTGGCTCGGCGGGTTCAACTCCTTCGCCGGGATGCCCGAGGGGCTGAGCGCCGTGGGGGGAGACTTGAGCCTTCAACTCAACTTTGCCGGAGATCTCGAGGGACTCGGGGTCATCGTCGAGGTCGGCGGCAACCTCATGATCGCACACAACAGTGCGCTGACGGAGCTCACGGGGCTCGCCGATGGGTTGACGCTCGGAGGCGGCGTCCGGGTGTCAGACAATGACGCGCTCGTCGACCTCGCCGGGCTGCCCGCGGACCTGAGGGTCGGCGTCGACGAGCAGAGCGGGACCAGCCTCATCGTCGACGACAACGCGTCCCTCGCCTCGCTCGCCGGCTTGCCCGCGAGCCTCACGGCCCTCCCTGGGGGCGTCCAGGTGTGGAAGAACCCGGCGCTCGTCGACCTCTCCGGCCTCTTCGACGACCTCGTCGTCATCGGCGGCGGGCTCTCCCTGATCGAGAACGCCGGGATCCGCGATCTGAGCGGCATGGAGACCCTCACCGCCCTGGGGACGGGGCTCGGCGGAGAGAGCCTCTACCTCGAGGGCAACGAGGCGCTCCAGAGCCTCTCCGGGTTCCCCGCCGGGCTCACCGAGCTCCCGGGGAGCGTGGCGATCGTCACCAGCCCCGAGCTCTCCGACCTCACCGGGCTCGACGCGGTGGAGAGCGTCGGCGGCGATCTCCTGATCGGCCGCGGCCGGGCGTCGGACCTCGGCGATCCCTGCAGCTGGTACGGATCACCCGGAGGCAACGCCGGGCTCACCAGCCTGAAGGGTCTCGACGCCCTCGAGTCGGTGCAGGGGACGCTGGGGATCGCCTGCAACGAGTCGCTGGGCGAGATCGGCGGTCTCGCGTCCCTGCACACAGTAGGCGGGGCGATTCGACTCATCGAGAACCGAGCGCTCGCGGATCTCACCGGCCTCGGCGGCGTCGGCGGGGCGCTGACCGACGTGGGCGGCCACCTGCAGGTCTTCTGCAGCCCGGGCCTCGAGCTTCAGGCGGTCTTCGACGTGATCGCCGAGGTCGTCGGGGACGTCGCCATCTTCGTCGACCTCGCTTGCCCCTGACTTCGCCGCCGCGGGCCGGCGGGCCGCCGCTATCCTGGGAGCGCAGGAGGGGAGGCGACGATGCGGACGGTGCGTCGATCGGAGGGGGCGCCGCTGCGGGCCCCGGCGAATTTTCGGGAGCTCCCGCCGCGGGTGGTGCTCCGCGACGGCGACGGGCTCTTCGAGACCTGGCACGGCAGCGGGGTGCCGCGCGACGAGCCCTGCGACTTCTGCCACAACCGCGAGGGCAACCTGGCGATCTTCGGCAACTGGGGCTACAGCTACCCCAACGGCAACTCCTGGGATGACGTCGAGATCGTCTGCGGGGCCTGCCAGCGCTTCACGTACATCTGCGACTTCACCGAGGGCTAGGAGGCCGTGGCAGAAGTCCCGCGCGCCCTCGCTTGCCCTCGTCGACCCTGATCGCCCCGCCAGAACTTGCAGTACGGCCCGGTAGAGCGGCGTTCTGTCGAGGCAATCAGGGCCGACGATTGCTGCGCGAGGCCACACGGGACTTCTGCCACGGCCTCCTAGGCGGGCTATCCTGCCGGCGATGATCCGCGATCAAGCCCGGGTGGTGATCGTCGGCGCCGGGATGGCCGGCGCGGCCGCGGCCTATCACCTCGCGGTCCGCCGGCGGATCCCGGGGGTGACGATCGTCGAGGCCGGCGAGCCCTGCGGCCTGACCTCGGCGATGGGGACCGAGGCCTACCGCAACTGGTGGCCCGACCCGGAGATGGTCGGCTGGATGAACCGGAGCATCGACCTCCTCGAGGAGGTGAGCGCCCGCAGCGGCGAGACCATCGGCCTCACGCGCCCCGGCTACCTCTTCGTCACCGGCGAGCCCGCGCGGGCCCAGGCGCTCCACGACGCGGCCGCGCGGGCGAGCGCCTGGGGGGTCGGCGAGCTCCGGGTCCACGGCGCGAGCGCGGCCGCCTACCCGCGCTCCCCCGCGCAGGGCGTCGCCGGGGCCCCCGACGGCGCCGATCTCCTCGATGGCGCGCTCCTCCGCGAGCTCTTCCCCTTCGTCGGCGAGGCGGCGATCGCCGGGCTCCACGTCCGCCGCTGCGGCTTCCTCTCCTGCAAGGCGCTTGGGACATGGCTGATCGGACAGGCGGTCGCGGCCGGCGCGTCGCTGGTCCGCGACCGGGTGGTCGGCGTCGACCTCGGCGGCGGGCGGGTGCGCGGGCTCCGGCTCGCGGGCGGCGGAGCGCTGGGGTGCGACGCGCTGGTCGCCGCGGTCGGGCCCCACCTCCGCGAATTCGCCGGCCTCCTCGGCCTCGAGCTCCCGCTGGTCTGCGAGCTCCACGGCAAGGCGGGGCTGGTCGACGATCGCGGCGTGGTCCCGGCGGACGCGCCGCTCATGGTCTGGGAGGATCGCCAGCGCCTCCCCTGGCGCGAGGACGAGGTCGCCCGCCTCGCCGCCGATCCGGGGCGCCGCCGCTGGCTGGATGAGCTCCCCGGCGGCGCCCACTTCCGGGTGCGCGGCCGCGAGCTCCTCATGCTCTGGACCTTTGAGGAGCACCTCAGCGACGCGCCGGTCTACCCGCCGCGCTTCGACCCCGATCTCGGCGAGGCGCTGATCCGCGGGCTGCGGGCGATGATCCCGGGGATCGACGCCTACTTCGGCCGCGGCCCCGGGTGCCGGATCGACGGCGGCTACTACTGCAAGGCCCCCGACAACCGGCCGCTGGTCGGGCCCCTCGGGATCGATGGCGCCTATGTGATCGGCGCGCTCTCGGGCTACGGGATCATGGGCTCGCAGGCGGCGGCCGAGCTCCTCGCCGATCACCTCACGGGATCGCCGTTGCCGGCGCATGCGGCCCTCGCCGACCCCGGGCGCCTCGCCGATCCCGACTTCCTCGCGCGGGCGGCCGCCCTCGACACCCGCTCCGGGCAGCTCTAGCGCGGCCACGCGGACGCCGTTCGCCAGCCCTGCGGGGGAGCTTGGGGACGTCGGCGATTTTTTCTGCGTCGCCGTGAAACATCGGCGACGAAGGGGCGGGCGCCGTGGCCACTGGACAGGCCCTTGGGTCCAGGCGATCCTGGCGAGGAGCGAGGATGGCGCGGACACTCAGGGTCATGGCGGTCGGCGCCCTCGGGGTCGCGTCGGCGGGGTGCATCCTCGACAACCCGGTCTTCGGCGGCCTCGGTGAGACCGCCGTCGACACGGTCTCGACCAGCGCGGCGACGACGACGGGGATCGGCACGACCGGCGACGGGACGACGAGCGACGGGACGACGAGCGGCGGGACCTCGACCAGCGGGAGCGGGAGCAGCAGCGGTACGACCGGCGGCGCGACCGCGACCACCGGCGAGTCGACCGGGCTCACCTCCTCGAGCTCGAGCGGCGATCCGACCACCGGCACGACCGGCGGGCCCGCGGATTGCTGGGGGATGCCGATCGACTCCTGGACCTGGACCGAGATCCCCGACGGCAACCTCGGCGTCGGCCCGCACTCGCCGCGGATCAGCCCCGACGGCTACACCCTCTACTACACCGCCGGCGACCCGGGCCGACCCCACGTGTCGACGAGGGCCGATCTCGACGCGCCCTTCGTCGACGGCGTGCCGATGGTGATGTGGGGCAGCATCGACGGAAATGACCACGTGGCGATCCGCGGGGCCGTCGGCGAGATGATCCTCAGCGGCAAGAAGATGATGGGGCAGCCGGACGTCGACGTGCTCGTCTCGGTGAAGGGCGGCAACTGGGCGCTGCCGGTGTCGCTCGTCGGGGTCACGACCCCGTCCCAGGAGCGCTCGCCGACGATCAACGAGGACGGCTCGCGGCTGATCTTCGAGCGCCTGAGCAACGACGTGAACCCGGTCCTCGGCAACGTGTGGCGCTTCTACGAGGCCAAGCGCAAGCCCGACACGCCGGCCGGCACCGCCTTCCAGACGGCCACGCTGATGGTGATCGACGGGGTCACCAACGACGCCTACGTCCACCCGACCCTCTGCGCGGCCCTCTCACCCGACGGCCTCCGCCTCTTCTTCGGCTCGTCGTACCCCGATCCGATCAACCCCGCCGATCACGTCGACGCGCTCTACATCAACGTCGTCGAGCGCGACTCGCTGGACGCGCCCTGGGACGCGAAGACGATCACTCGCCTGACCACCCTCCAGGAGGAGGGCTGGCAGACCTGCCCCCACGCGATCACCAGCGACGGCTGTCAGATCTCGTTCGGGCGCTTCTTCTTCACCCTCAACCAGGAGCCGGTGCCGCCGGACAAGGTCCGCAACTTCCTGGGGAAGCGGGGGGGCTGAGGCCTCGTCGGCCTGCTCAGGCGAGGAGGCCGCTGAGGGTCTCGACCGGGACGATCTCGACGGTGAGATCCTTGATCTCCTCCTCGCTGAAGCCGAGGCCGCTGGCGACCCGGCGAAGGTAGCGATCCTCGTCGAAGTCGAGGACCTCGTCCGACTCGTTGACGGTCGCGACGAGGTCGAGGACGTTGCGGCGGCGCTCGGCCGCGAGGTCAGCGAGCTCGGCCGCGGCCGCCGTCGGGTCGAAGGCGGCGGGGCTGAACGAACGGAAGCGGGCCTCGAGCTCGGCCGGGAGCTCGGCGCTCCCGAGCATCTTGCCGAGGAGATCGCGGATGGAGTCGACCTCGCGGCCCTCGAGGCGCTTGTCGGCGTAGGCGGCCCCGAGGAGGAGGTCAGTGATGGTCTCGATGTGGTCACGCATGGTGGGCTCGCTTGCGCGGCGGAGACTACCGCAATTGCCCGCCGCGTGGAGGCGCGCGCGTTGACGAACATCGTTCACGCGCCGGCGCCTGTGGGGCCCGGCCGGTCCCTGGGGCCAGATCAGGCCCTGGCGAGCTCGATCAGGGTGATCTCCTGATCGGCGCCGAGGCGGAAGGGCGGCCCCCAGTAGGTCGTCCCGGCGTTGATGTAGACCCACATCGCGCCGACCCGCTGGAGCCCGGTGTAGAAGCGGAGCGCCGCCTTGAGGAGGAGCGTGAAGGGGAAGTACTGGCCGCCGTGGGTGTGGCCGGAGAGCTGGAGGTGGAAGCCGAGGCCGTCGGCCGCGAGCGCGCTCTTCGGCTGGTGGGCGAGGAGGAGGCGGAGGTCGGTCGGCGGCGCCCCGGCGATCGCCTTCGCCGGATCGGAGGCGTGCTCGTCGACGAAGCGGGCGGCCGTCAGGTCGGTGACGCCGGCGACCAGGATCTTCGCGCCCTCGTGCTCGACCACCGCGTGCTCGTTGCTCAGGACCGTCCAGCCGAGGGCGTCGCGGCAGTGCTCGCACCAGGGGAGTGCCCCCGAGAAGTACTCGTGGTTTCCGGTGACGAAGAAGGTCCCGTGGCGGGCCCGGAGGCCGGCGAGGGGGGCGACGAAGCGCTGCAGGCGATCGACGGTCCCGTCGACGAGATCGCCGGTGACCGCGATCAGATCGGGGGCGAGCTCGTTGACTGCCGCGACGACCCGGCTCATCTCCGGATCGCGGATCGTCGGGCCGACGTGGAGGTCGGAGATCTGGGCGATCTTGAGGCCGACGAGCGCCTCCGGGAGGCCGTCGATCGGGATCGTGATCCGGCGGACGCTGGCGAGGCGCTGGGCCTGGACGTAGGCGACCCCGCCGAGGAGGCCGCTGAGGCCGACCACGCCGAGGCTCAGCGCCCGCTGGAGGAAGGCGCGGCGCCCGGGGTCGGCGGGCCCGAGCGGCCGGCCGCGGAGGCGGGCGACGAGGCGGGGGATCAGGAGGACGAGGTCGACCGCCAGGAAGAGCGCGAAGAGGAGCGAGACGAAGCCCCAGAGCGTCCAGCCGATCCGCTGGAGGAGGTCGGCCCACCACGTCCCGGTGAAGGGCATCAGGCGGAAGACCCAGGGCATCGTCAGGCCGAGGCCGATCGCGAAGGCCCAGGCGAGGCGGCGGCGCCGGGGCGCGAGGTCGAGGCCGCGGAGCAGGCGACGGGCGATGTAGGTGTGGATCCCGAGGGAGAGCGCGCTGACGACCAGCGTGAAGAGGAGGATCTGGGTGCCGCTCATCGGTCGGGGGAGGGTAGCGCGGTCGGTCGGGTGTGGGGGGGGCGCGTTGACCGGGCGCGCCTCTTCGGCGAGGCGGCGGGCCCTCGGGCGAGCGCGCGCGGTCGGCGAGCTCGCCATCACCGCTGACCCGCTCGTCGTTGCGATTGATGAGGTTCTGCTCGATGTCGAGGTTCTCGCCGTGGAGGACGAAGACCCCGCAGGCCGGGCGGAGTTGGTACAACCGGATCGTCGACAACTACCAGCTCCGCTCGGCCGCTCGGGACGTGGTGAGTCTCGAGGTCGCGGGGCGAGGGGGTGACGCCAGGCCGGCGCGTCGCTGCTCATCGTTCGTCCTCCGCGGTGCAAGCGGCGCTCGGCCGCCTCGGCGCCGAGACGGAGGATAGCGGCCCCGGCGGTCGGCAGGACTCATCGGCCTCTGATCTGGCGATGGCGATCGCGCTGATCGCACAGATGCTGAACGGGCAGGGCTCTACGCTCTCGATCGTCGTGGCAACCGACGAGGCGTACCAGCCCTATGTAGAGTTGCCCATCGAATTCAGTGCGACCCCTTCCGAGGGGCACGTTGCAGTCTCCTCTGAAATGACGGTGCAGGAACTCGTGTCGGCTGTATCATTGCGCATGGGGCAGCCCTGCTGTGGGGAGCAGGACGGCACTCCCTGTCCCCAGACCTGCAAGCAGGAACGCATTCGCATTTCATTGGCGCCGAGGCAGTAGAACTCCGACTCTTGCGGGGGCCCGGGGGCGCGCTCCCCATGAACGGAAACCCGGATTGGCACCAAAGGCAGCTAGACAAACCACCCACCCGGCGGCCCATTCTATCATTTTGCTTGCTTTGATGTCGTACCCCGCTGACGACGACCCGCCGAGGTTGAGCGCCGCGTTCCACCTCGTCAGCGCCCGCGTCCAGCTGCGGATGGCCCGCGCCGACGACACCTTCGCGCACTCGATGCCGCGGCTGAGAATGAAGTCTGGCGTCGGTCAGCCAAGGGGGTACGATGGCTCTGCCGGAGCGAGCAGGGAGGACCCGTGGAGCAGTCGGTCGGAGCCGAGGCGAGGACGAGGACGAGGACGAGGACGAGCCCAACTCGGGAGTCTACACCCGCTCGCGCGAACCTCGCGTCGTCGTGGTGCGGCGCACTCGCGGCAGGGGGCGCTGCGCTCTTGCTGAGCGGCGGCTGTCAGCGCGCCGAGGTGCAGACGCCAGAGCCGGCCGCCCCGATCGAGACGGTAGCGTGGGATTGCCCCGAAAAAGTGGACACCGAGGTTATGCCGCTCGCTCCTCCGCCACCCCGGCGTAGAAGCTCTCCTCGAAGGCGACCGGGGTCGAGTATCCGATCGTCGAGTGGCGACGCTGACGATTGTAGAACACTTCGATCCACTCCGCGATGGTCGTCTTCGCGATGGCTCGCGTGAGGAAGATCGTTCGATGGACCAGCTCCGTCTTGATCGTGCTGTTGAAGCTCTCGGCTACGGCGTTGTCCCAGCACTCGCCTTTCCGGCTCATGCTGCACTCGATGCCCGCCTCGCGTAGGGCCTCGCGGTAGTCGTCTGCGGCGTACTGCGAGCCCTGGTCCGAGTGGAAGAGGAGCCCGTCCTCCGAGGGCTCACGATGCCCCAGGGCGGCCCGGAGCGCGTCGTGGACCAGCTCGGCGCGCATGTGCTCGGCCATCGACCAGCCGACGACGCGGCGCGAGAAGAGGTCGATGATCACCGCCAGGTAGAGCCAGCCCTCGACGGTCCAGACGTACGTGATGTCGGCCACCCAGACCTTGTCGGGCTTGTCGACGGTGAAGTTGCGATCGAGGACGTTGTCGGCCACGGGATGCCTGTGGTTCGAGTCGGTGGTCTTCCTGAATTTCCGCCTCCGACGGCCGTGGATGCCCCTCTGCCGCATGATCCGCGCGACCCGCTTGCGGCCGACCTTGCGACCGCGAGCGCGCAACTCCTCGTGGATGCGTGGGCTGCCGTAGGTCCTCCTGCTCTCGCCGTGAATGATCTCGATCTCCTGGGCCAGCGCCTCGTCGTCCCTGCTCCTCTCCGAGGGCTCGCGGTCCTTCCAGGCGTAGTAGCCGCTGCGCGAGACCTCGAGGAGCTCGCACATCATCTCGACCGGGAAGTTGGCCTTCTCCGTCGCGATCACCTCGAAGAGGCTCACGTCTCCCGCGCGAAGAAGGCCGCCGCTTTTTTTAGGAAATCTCGCTCCATCTCGACCCGCTTGAGATCCTTGCGGAGTCGGTTGAGCTCGGCCCGCTCGTCCGTCGTCAGCGGCCCCTGCGGGCTCGGGTTCTGGTTGATCTCGTCCTGCCTCACCCAGTTCCGCAGCGCGGTCTCCGTCAAGCCCATCTCGCGGGCGACCTGCGCGACCGTCTTCCCGGAGGTCCTGACGATCTTCACCGCCTCGGCCTTCTGCTCCGGCGTGAAGGTTCTTCTCTTCTTCTTGCTCATGGCTTTGCACCCTCTCTACGTCCGACTCATCGAGGGTGTCCACTGGTTCGGGGCAGGTTCAGCGAGCCCGATCGGGGACGAGCTCGCGCCGGATGGTGAGGAGTGCGCCAGAGGCGACGGAGACGCGTGCATGAGGGCGGCGCTGCGGCGGCAACACGGGGACCGGGCGAAGATGGACCTCGATGAGGCGCTCTCCCTCCATCGGCGAGCGTGCAGCCTCGGGCAACGTCGCAGCTGCGCACATGAGGCCATGCTCACGCTCCGGCAGCAGCTCTATAGTGACAAGACCGCGAGCGCTGTGGCCACCTTGGGGGAGAGCTGTGTCGAGGGCTACGAAACCGCGTGCGTATTCCTGCGTCATCTGAGAGACAATACCGTCGTGTTCTCCAATGTGTTGCGGTTGGCGAGGCACGTGGACCCGGGAGCCCTGTCGTCAGCGTGCGCAGGGGGGGATGACGACGCCTGCGCGGCCGGCTTGTGGATGATTCGGGCTTGCACGCGGGGCCCCTCGTGGGCATGTAGCGAGATAGACCTCGAGTTGGTGCGAATAGAGAGCTTCGATGAAGAGCGCATCGTCCAGGCAACGCCTCCATTCCTTGAGCCCCTACGCGACCGATGCGGGGTAGACCGACCGCGCCCGTGTGCTCTGCTCGCCGACTACGGCGCCCCCGCGGAGACGGAGCGGCTCCTCGATGACGCGTGTGAGTGGGGCCATGCTCCGAGCTGCCTGCGTCGTGCGTCCACGCTGACGAGACCCGGGTCGGAGATCGAGCGCGCCGAAGCGCTCAAGCGCGCCTGTGACGGCGGGCTCCCGCGCGGCTGCTCCGAGCTCATTCATGACGAGATGCAGGCGACCGGAGAGAGTCTGGAGCGGCTGCGAGAGGGGTGCGATCTCGACGATCCGAGGCTGTGCACAGCGTTGGCTCGGGCCGTGGCCACGCGGGGAGACCTCGACCAAGCTGGAGCGCTCTACGAGCGTGCGTGCGACCTCGGAGACGCCGACGGCTGTGACGGGGTCGGGCTCCTCGGCGCGGCCGCGAGCCTGGATGACAGGGCCGCGCTCCTCAACCGCGAAGGCTGGTTCCTCCGCGCCTGCGCTCTGCGCAGGAGCGAATCTTGCGAGCGAGTCGAGGAGCTCGAGCGGGCGTACGCGCTCGGCCCCGACCTCTCGGCTTGCCGAGCGGGGGAGCTCGAGCGATGTCCCCCGGCGATCAGGGCGCTGGCCGTGGAGGACCCGCGCGCGGCGAGCGAGCTGGTCAAGGCGGTCTTGAAGCGCTCCAGCGAGGCTTGCCGAAGCTCCTCGGACGAGTGCTCCGCCATCATGGCGATCCACGAGATCACCGGCTGCGGCGAGTACGGTGTCCAGGAATGCCCCGATAGTACCCCGGCGCGGAAGCGGCAGTGGAGGAAGTCCAGCGCCCTCAGAGCCCGCCAAGCACGTCTACTCCGTGCGGAGTGTGACCGTGGTCTGGCGCGGTCATGTGAGTGGCTCGCGTACTACGTGGACGGGGAGGATGACCGGCGGGCGGCGAAGCTGTATACGCGCGCGTGCGAGCTGGGAGACGCGGAGAGCTGCTGGAATGCGATCACCGCGATCAGCGGCTATCGCGATCCGAGCGAGACCGAGAGGGTCAAGTACCTGGGAATGGCCTGCACCGGGGGCAACTTCAGCGCGTGTCTCTTTCTCTCCGAGACCTGGTCGGTCATCGACCCTCGGTCGTCCAAGGCGTTCTCATCGCGCGCGCGCGCGTTGCTCGAGAATAGCTGTTCGCTCCCGCGACCGCCCTTCGCGTTCTGGTGCGACGAGGTCACAATCCTCCAGTCACTCGCGGAGTTGGGCATGTACGCCGTCGTCGTCCCCACGCTACGTCGGGTCTGTCATGGGACTGCGGATGCGAGGGGATGCACGCAACTCGTCTTCGCGCTCCTCCCTCTCTCGGGCTCTTGGACATAGCCGAGCGACCTCCACGTCTCTCTCGGCGGGGCCTCGATGTAGGGCCATCGCCTCGCCTGCTATTCGAGGCGATGGCCAGCGAGCCATTCATCGAGCTCGGCCGCGGCCCGGGCGTCGGCGGGGGCGCGGGTGTCGGTGAGGGAGGCGCGCGCCTCCTCGGCGAGGCGGCGGGCCCTCGGGCGATCGCGCGCGGCCTGCCAGAGCGCGTCGGCGAGGAGGCGGCGGAGCTGGGCGAGCTCGGCCGCCGGGGCGCCGGTCGCCTCGCGGATCGTCAGGGCCCGCTCGACGGGAGTTATCGCCGCGTCGGGTCGGCCGCGGGCGAGCTCGAGGCTCGCGCGGGCGCTGAGCGGCTTGGCGAGCTCGGGGAAGTCGGGGCCGTGGCCGCCCTCCCAGAGCTCCATCGCCCGCTGGAGCGGGGCCTCGGCGGCCTCGTAGTCGCCGCGGGCGCTGAGGATCCGCGCGAGGTTGGTCAGCGGATCGCCGACCGCGTCGTGGTCGGGGCCGAGGACCCGCTCGAGGATCGCCAGGGCCCGTCGGCAGGCGGCCTCGGCCGCCTCGAGGTCGCCGGCGAGGAGCTCGATCTCGCAGATGTTGGTGAGGGTCGCGCCGACGTCCGGGTGATCCTCGCCGGTGCTCGACTCGACGACCTCGAGGAGCCGGCGGAACCACCGGAGCGCCTCGTCGTAGTCGCCGCGGTCGAAGGCGATCGCGCCGAGGCCGTTGAACGCCCCGGCGAGCTGGGGGGAGCGCTCGCCCAGCGTCTCCTCCCAGATCTTCAGGGCCCGCCGCAGGCGCGCCTCGGCGCCCTCGAGGTCGCCCTGGACCCGCTTGGACTCGCCGAGGTTGGCGAGGAGCGGCGCGACGTCCGGGTGGGTCGGGCCGAGCACCCGCTCGGCGAGCTCGAGCGCCGCGCTGTAGCTCTCGGCGGCCTCGGCGTAGCGTCCGCGGCGGTAGCTGATGTTGCCGAGGACCTTGAGGTCGAGGGCGATCTGCGGGCGGTCGTCGCCGAGGTGGCGATCGATCGTCAACGCCCGCTCGAGGTGCTCCTCGGCGCCCGCGAGGTCGCCGTCGATCTGCAGGAGCGCGCCGAGGTTGCGGTGGTAGGTCGCCCGCAGCGGGGTGTCGGCCTCGCCGAGTCGCGCGAGGATCGCCGCCGCGTGGCGGCCCCAGCTCTGGCCCTGGGCCGGCCGCGCGAGGCGGACGCCGACGACCGCGACGAGGTCGACCGCCGCCTCGGCGCGCAGGCGATCGTCGCCGCTCGCCTCGGCGATCCAGAAGGCGGCCTCGAGCGACGCCTCGGCCTCCTTGAAGTCGCCGCGGCCCTCGGCGAGGCGGCCGCTGACGGCGCGGGCCTCGGCCTCGACCGGCGGGTAGCCGGCCGCGTCGGCGTCGGCGATCAGGGCCGCGGCTTCGCCCTCCGCGGGCGTGAAGCGGCCGGCGAGCGCGTCGGCCTGGAGCGCGGCGATCCGCTCGCGGAGGCGGGTGACCTGTGGGCGCTTGGCCTCGGGGGGCGGCCGGACGTCGGCGAGGAGGGCGTCGGCGTCGGCGCAGGCGGCCAGCGGCGGGAGGCCGGCGACCGCCTGGATCGCCCGCTCGGCGACCTCGCGATCGGCGTCGGCGAGGCGGTCGACGAGGGCGCGGGTGGTGTCGAGGTGCTCGCGCAGGCACTCCATCCGGCGATCGAGGAGCTCGGGCGACTGCACCTGGCGGAGGGCGGTCGCCTCGCAGGCGTCGGTGTACATCGCCACCCACGCGGCCGCGTCTCCGTCGAGGCGGACGCGGACCCGCGACCAGACGTCCTCGGCGTAGGGGAGGCCGGTGCGGCGGAGGGCGGCCGCGACGGCCTCGGCGCGGGCGTCGTCCCAGACGCCGACGAGGCGCTCGCGGCCGTCGGCGCAGAGCTCCGAGGCGCGCGCCCGGATCCCGACGATCACGAGGGCGAGGGCGAGGGCGAGGGCGAGGGCGAGGGCGAGGAGGAGCGCCCGCCGGAGGCGGATCGCCGGGTCGCGGGCGAGCTCGTCGAGGAGCGCGCGCATCGACGGGTAGCGGGCCTCGGGGGCGAATTGGAGGCCGCGGACGATCACCCGGCGGAGCCAGCCGGGGACCCGCCGGCCCTCGGGCGGCTCCGGGATCACCCCGCCGATCACCGCCTGCGCCAGCTCTGGCAGGGTGTCGCCGCGGAAGGGGCGCTCGCCGTGGAGCGCCTCGTAGAGGGCGACGCAGAACGCGAAGAGATCGCTGCGGCCGTCGGCCTCGAGGCGGAGGTGCTGCTCCGGGGACATGTAGGCCGGCGTGCCGACCAGCGTCCGGGTGACGCCGGTCGCCGACGCGCTGCGGAGGTCGCTCCGCGAGATCGACGAGAGGGTGCGGGCGCTGAGCTCGTCGCCCTCGCCGGTCGCGCCCCGCTCGCGGCGGGCGGCGAGGCCGAAGTCGAGGACCCGCACCCGCCCGTCCTCGCCGACGAGCACGTTGTCTGGCTTGAAGTCGCGGTGGACCAGCCCCGCGTCGTGGGCGGCCGCCAGCCCCTCGCCCGCCTGGCGGAAGAGGGCGACGACCTCGCGCCACGAACGCGGGGCCTCGCGCTCCCACTCGCGGAGCGTCTTGCCCTGGACGTACTCCATCGCCAGGAAGACCTGGCCGCCGATCACCCCGACGTCGTAGATCTGGACGACGTTGGGGTGCGAGAGGCGGGCGAGCGCCTGGGCCTCGCCGAGGAGGTGGTGCGCGCCCTCGCCTGCGCCCGCGCCTTCGCCCTCGCTCGCTCGCTCCCGGGGATCGCCGCGGAGGAGCTTGATCGCGATCTTGCGGTCGAGCTCCTCATCATAGGCCGCGTAGACCGTCCCCATGCCGCCGCGGCCGAGGGGGCGGAGGAGGGTGTAGCGGCCGAAGAGCCGGCCCTCCGGCGGCACCTCGAGGGGCGCGTCGTCGCGGCGCTCGGGCGCCTCGCCGTCGACGCGGGTGAGCTCCTCGTCCCCGCTCGCACCACCGACCGTCGCCATCCGAGAACGAGGGTGGCAGAGGTCGCGGGGGAGCGACAAGGCGGCGAGGGGGAGGCGCTCCTTCGCCCGCGGCCGCGTCGGCGCGTCAGCGCGCGGGCGCAGATTTTGAGCATGTCCAAAGAGACAGTTTCGACAGAGCCGGTCGTCGCGGCGCGACTCGCCTGATGGGCGCAGGGGGTCGCCCGGCCGGCGCGTCGACGACGCGCCCCGAGCGCGGCCGATCGCCGCTATCCTCGCGCCCATGCCCGACTCGACCCGCGCTCACCTCGCCGCGTCCGCTCCGCTTCGCCGCGTCGCTCGGCGCGCACGCGCGCGTCGGCCGGAGGCGCGCTAGCCGTGGACCCCTCGGGCGATCGTCGGCGCCAGGGGGCGCGTGCCCTCGCCCAGACGCACCTCGAGCGCGATGATCCGCTGGGCTGGTTCGAGGCGCTCTACGACGGCGCCGGCGGCGATCCGGCGGCGATCCCCTGGGCTGACCTCGCCCCCAACCCGGCGCTCGTCACCTGGCTAAACGACCATGTCGAGCCGGGCGCGGGGCGGCGGGCGCTCAAGATCGGCTGCGGCCTCGGCGACGACGCCGAGGCGCTCGCGCGGCGCGGCCTCGCCGTGACCGCCTTCGACGTCTCGGCGACGGCGATCGCCTGGTGTCGCCGCCGCTTCCCGGGCTCGCCGGTCGACTATCAGGTCGCCGATCTTTTGGCGGCGCCAACGACCTGGCGCGGGCGCTTCGACCTCGTCGTCGAGTCCTACACCCTGCAGGTGCTGCCGCCGGAGCTGCGGGCGCGGGCGATCGCCGCGGTCGCCGGTTTCGTCGCGCCGGGCGGCGAGCTGGTGGTGATCTGCCGGGGCCGCGATCCGGAGGACGATCGCGGGGCGATGCCCTGGCCGCTGACCCGGGGCGAGCTCGACGGCTTCGTCGCGGCCGGGCTCGACTCCGTCGACTTCGTCGACTTTGTCGATCACGAGGAGCCGCCGGTGCGTCGCTTCCTCGCGACCTTCCGCCGACGCCCGGACGACGAGCGAGCTCCGAATGGGTGAAGCGCTCGTCGCTCAGCGCCGCAGCGGCGCGCCGGCCTCGAAGCGGGCCTCGCGGCCGCCCATCCGGGCCGCGAACCAGCGCTCGCGCTCGGCGCAGGCGTGACGCTCGACGATTCGATCGACCCCGGGGATCAGCCGCCGCGCCGCCTCGCGGGCGAAGGTGAGGGGGATCAGCGCGAGCGGGTAGGCGAGGCGGCGGAGCGGCGGCATCGTCAGGCCACGCCGCGCGCGGGCGGAGGTGAAGAGGAGGCTGTAGCCCTCCATCAGCCGGTGATCGAGGAGCGCCTGGAGGCGCTCGATCCCCCGCAGGCCGGGCCGCGGCGCGAAGGCGCGGGGGAACGACTCGATCAGCTCGGCGCCGTGCTCCCCGGCGGTGTAGGTCCGCGCGAGCATCGGCACCGCGAGCATCTGGATCCCCTCGCGGACGCTCTCCGGGTACCAGCGCGGCCGCACCCCGAGGAGGTGACCGAGGTAGCGCTGGAAGTGGAGGAGCGCGCGGATCTCGGAGGGCGTCGTCGGCTGGCCGAGGGCCCACATCGCCAGCGCCGGGCCGACGCTCCCGCCCATCAGCGTCAGGGCCATGTAGGTCTGGGAGATCGGCAGGCCCCAGCGCTTCGCGTCCCACTCGGGGTGGGTTGCGACCCGGCGGCGCACCGAGACGTGCATCACCCGCACGCGCATCGCCGTGGTCCGACCAGCGGAGCCGATCTCAAAGAGCGCGCCGGGCTGCGAGACGTCGATCCAGAAGCGGACGGTCTCGAGGAAGCGGTGGAGCGCCTTGTCGCCCGCGTAGCCGCCGGTGAGGGAGAGCGGGAGGGCGACCGCGCTCTCGGTGTAGATCTCGAGGGTGGTCGCGCCGGCGACCGCGAAGAGGGTGGTGCCCCAGCGCCGCCAGATCGCCGCGCCCTCCTCGACGAGGTCGCGGTCGACCCAGGCCGGGACCTCTTCGAACTCCGCGAAGAGGTCGCGCATCGCCGCCGGGGCCTCGGGCACCGCGGCGATCCCCTCGGCGAGCGCGCGGTCCATGAGGGCGCGGCCCGCCCGCGCGCCGGCGGGTCCGCGGAGGACCTCGTCGACGAAGCGCTCGGCGACCGGATCGCCTGCGTGGAGATCGGCGAGGATCCGCCGGGCGGCGTCGTCGGGCGGGCAGAGGTCGGCCCCGAGGACGAGCCGCGCGAGCGCGCGGAGCCGGCGGACCGTCGCCGCCTCGCTGCCCCGCGCGTAGGCGAAGTCGGTCGGGCAGGGCTGGGTGTCCGCGGCGGCGCGATCGTCGACCGGGATCCCGGGGCTGGTGACGGCCATGGCGGCACCCTACGGGAGAATCGGGCGGGCGGGTAGCGGGCTTCGGTCCAGCGTCGACGAACCCGCCAAATGGCGTGGGCCGCCCGCGGGCGGCCCTCCCGAAGCGCTGGCGCTAGCCCATGCAGAAGACGTTGAGCTTGTTGCCGTCGAGGTCGCGGAAGTAGCCGGCGTAGAATCCGGGCCCGCGCTCGCCGGCCGGGCCCTCGTCGGTCGCGCCGAGCTCGAGCGCCTTCTTGTAGAGCGCGTCGACCTTGTCGCGGCTGTCGACCGCGAGCGCGACCATCGTCCCGTTGCCGACGGTCGCCGGGTTGCGGTCGTAGGGGAGGGTCGCGCAGAGGCCCGGGCTCGTCGGCCCGGTGGTCCAGGCGATGAAGCGCTCAGACTCCATCATCCGCGTGGCGCCGAGCTCGGCGAGGAGGGCGTCGTAGAAGGCCGCCGTGCGGGCGAGGTCGTTGGTTCCGAGGGTCACGTATCCGATCATCGTGGGTCGCTCCTTGAGCGCGCTGACGCTAGCCGAGATCGCGCGCGGAAGCGAGCGCCCCCGCGCGGTCCTGGTCGTGGGGCGCCCGCTCACTTGGCGAGGCCGGCCATCGCGTCCTGGGCGGCCTTCGGCAGCTTGGCGTCGCCGCTCGCCCGCTTGGCCAGCGCCCGCGCCCCCTCGCGGTCGCCGACCGCCGCGGCCGCCAGGGCCATCACCACCAGGGTGTCGCTCGGCCCCCGCTCCGGGGTCGACTTCGCGGCTCGCTCCTGGAGGGTCCGCGCCTTCGCCTTGTCGCCGCGCTCACTCGCGGCGATTGCGTTGGCCGCGAGGGTGATCGGGTGGAGCGGGGCGATCGCGGTCGAGCGATCGCGGGCGAGCGCCAGCGCCTTCGCGTCGTGGGTGACGGTCGCCAGCATCAAGAGGCGCGCCGCCGGGTCGAAGGACATCGCGTCGATCGCCAGGGCGTCGGTCAGCGCCTGCTTCTCGGCCGCGAGGTCGCCGCGGCGGCGGGCGAGCTCCGAGGTCCGGATCAGCGGCTCGATCGCCTCGCGGTTGAAGGTGCGGGCCCTCTGGAGGTGGGCCTCGGCGGCCTCCCAGCTCGGCCCCTGGCGGAGGATGTCGGCGAGGGCCATGCGGATCCGGTAGCCGTCGCCGCCGCTCTGGATCAGCTTCTGCAGGGTGCGCGAGGCCGCGTCGAGGTCGCCGCCGCGGACCTCGTCGAGGGCCTGGCGATAGAGGCGATCGCGGGGGTCCGGGGCCTTCGGATCGTCGCTCGGCGACCAGCCGCTCACGGCCGCGTCGATCGACTTGGAGAGGTAGGCGTCGAAGCCGGCCTCGACCTCGGCGAAGGGGCGGCCGAGGTGGCGCTCGAAGAGCTCCTCGGTCGACGCGCCGCTGGCGTAGCCCTTGAGGATCGCCTTGATCTTGTCGTGGCCGTAGGTCTCGCCGAGGTAGCGGAGCGCGTAGGCGGCCGAGGCGTAGGCGACCTCCATCCCGAGCGCGCTCTCGGCCCGGAGGAACGCGAGCTCGAGGTCGCCGAGGCGGCGGAGCTTGCCCTGGCGGCGGGCGGCCGCGAGGAGCTCGGCGCTCTCGCGGGCCCACGAGGGATCGGCGAGCTCCGACTCCCACTCGCTGAGGCCCTCGGTGAACCAGCGCGGCACCCGGCCCTGGCTCAGGCGGATCGCGTAGACGTGGGCGAGCTCGTGCCAGATCACCTGGTGGATGTTGTGGGTGCCCTGGTAGGGGCCGACCAGGGTGATCAGCGGGCCGAAGCAGACGCCGACCGCCCCGAGGCTGGGGACGCCGACCGTGCGGATCGAGAAGTCGTCGGGGTCGGCGAAGACCTCGAGGCGGAGCTTGCCGGGGTCGATCCCGTAGCGGCCATCGAGCGCCTTGCGGGCGCGGGCGTAGATCGCCACCAGGTCGTCGGCGACGAAGGAGTCGTCGATCGTCGGCAGGCGGAGGTCGAGGCGCGCGGCCTTCACCTCGCTGTAGTGCTTGTCGATCTTCTGGTCGTAGAGGTCGAGGACGTTGCGGGTGCGCTCGTTGAAGCGGTCGCGCTTCCAGGCCCGTCGCAGCGCCTCGCGGCCGGCCGCCTCGTCGCCGAGGCGGAGCTGGTTGAGGCCGAGCGCCGAGCTCACGTAGGCGTCGTCGGGGGCGCGGGCGCTGGCGGCCTTGAGGACCTCGCCGGCCTCCGGGTAGAGGTGCATCGACACCAGGAGCTCGGCGAGGGTGACGGCGTAGCGGGCCCCGTCGCCGCTCGCCCGGATCGCCCGCGCGTCGGCGTCGGCGCTCGCCTTGCGGTCGCCCTCGACGATCGCCGCGGCCGCGAGCACGGCGAGCGCCTCCGGGTGATCGGGGTCGACCTCGGCGATCTTCGCCGCCCGCTCGCGGGCCTCGCGGCGCCGCCCCTCGATCACCGAGATCCGGGCGAGCGCCGCGTAGGCGAGCGGGTGCCCCGGGTTGGTCTGGAGGGCGCGCTGGGCGAGGCGATCGGCCTCGGCGAGCTTGAAGTTGTCGAGGCCGACGAGCGCGAGGCCGGCGAGGGCGTCGGCGTGCCAGGGGTCGCGGTCGAGGATCAGGCTGTAGGTCGCGCCCGCGTCCTGGGCCGCGTACTTCTCGTGGAAGATCGAGCCCCGGACCAGGAGCACCCGATCGCGGATCGCGACCTCGGGCTCGGGCCCGCGGCAGGGCGCCGACTCGGCCTCGCCGAGGACCATGTTGGCGTCGTGGAAGGCGCCGCTGGTCCCGCGGGCGAGGGCCGCCCGGGCGATCGCCAGGAGCTCCTCGGCGTGGGTCGCCTTGCCGGCGTCGTAGGCGTCGTAGAGCCCCTCCATCAGCGCCTTCGCCTCGGCCTCGCGGCCGCGCCCACGAGCGACCAGGAGCGCGAGGAGATCGCCCTGGGTCGGCAGATCGCCGGGGGCGGCCTTGAGGGCCTCGCGGAGGAGCGCCTCGGCCTTCACGCGATCGCCGCGGAGGCCCCGCAGGCGGGCCTGGGCGCGGAGGAGCGTCGCCTTGGCCCGGGGGTCCTTGACGCCCTTGCCGGCCGCGGCCCCGCTCAGGACCGCCTCCGCGCGATCCGTCTGGCCGATCGCCGCGCTCGCGTGGGCGTGGAGGAGCGCGGCCTCGAGGTCGTCCGGGTGGCCGGTGAGCCAGGTGTCGAGGAAGTCGATCGCCCCCTCGTGGTTGCCGCCGGCGATCGCGGCCGCGACCGCGTCGCGCTCGCTCACCGGCTGCGGCGGCGGGCGGATCGCGGGTGGCGGCGCCTCGTCGTCGGCGAAGCTCGGGGGCGGGGCCTCGGCCCCCGGCTCGATCGCCTCGCCCGGGGCCGTGGGCTCGGTCACCTCGGCGCCCGCGTCGGGCGGCGTGGTGGCCTTCGGGGGGCAGGCGGCGCCGACGAGGAGCGCGAGGAGGGCGGCGAGGGCCCGGGGCCGGTGCGGGGGCATGGAGGGGAAAATTCTCACGTTCGGAGCCGCGCCCGTCAACTCGCCGGGGCGCCTCTGCTATCCTCGCCGCCATGGCCGGTCCGAGCAAGGCGCACACTGCCTACCCCAACGAGGTCTACGAGAGCTTCGACGCCTTCATGCAGCAGGTGCTGAAGGACGTGTACGACCGGGGGGCGAAGCGGGCCGAGTTCGTCGCCCTCCTCCTGGCCTCGGGGGAGCTCCTGCCGATGGCCTGGGGGCGGATGCGCAAGGGCGGGATGCGCGAGCTGGCGATGGGCGCCGCGGGCGTGGTCGCGCTCCGCTACGCGATCGCCTACCTGGTCAGCGGCCCCCTCGGGATCGCCCTCACCGGCTTCACCGTCGCCACCCTGATCTCCTACTTCTGGAGCAACCAGCGCGAGGTGATGGCCCGCCGCAAGCCCTACAAGCGGCTGATCAGCGACACCCGCGAGAAGTTCGAGGACATCCAGGCCCGCTACCAGGACGGCCGCTACGACAGCGGCGAGCGGGCGCTCCTCATCGAGGGCCTCCTGCGGCGGATGCTCGCCGAGATCGAGGCGCCGCTGGTCGAGGATGAGACCGCCGACGAGTGATCGCGGCCGCGTCGCCCTCCTGAGCGTCGTCCTCCTGGGCGCCTGCGTCCTCGACAACCCGCTCTTCGGCGACGGGGAGGGGAGCGCGAGCGAGGGCGCGAGCGCGAGCGCGGGGACGCTGACCGGCAGCGCGAGCGCGGGGACGACGACGAGCGGCGGGAGCTCGGCGACGATGGGCGGCGCCGGGCCCACGACGACGGGCGCCGCGAGCGAGAGCAGCGGCGACGCGACGGGCGGCGGCACGACGGATACGGGCACGAGCGGCGGCGAGGCGACGCCGCCCGAGCTCTGCGGGCGGCCGATCGAGGCGCTCGTCTTCACGGAGATCGAGAACGTCGCCGCGATCAACGGCCCCAACTTCGAGGGCGACCCGTCGCTCGCGCCCGACGGCCTCACCCTCTTCTACTCGCGCGACGCGCCGAGCTACGACATCTTCTACGCCCGCCGGGCGAGCCCGGACGAGCCCTTCATCGACATGGGGAGCGCGCAGGCGGTCCTGGGTCTCAACACCGACGCCCGCGACACCAAGGTCTCGCTCTCCGACGACGGGCTCCGGGTCTGGGTCGGCAGCAGCCGCGAGGGGAGCATGGGCAAGGTCGACGTCTGGTACGGGGAGCGGGCCGACATCGGCGTGCCCTTCGGCCCGGTGACCAACGTCTCGACCGTCAACACGCCCGACGAGGACTACGATCCCCAGATCACGAGCGACGAGCTCGAGCTCTTCCTCGCCCCGCAGGTCGGCGCTTCACAGTGGCTCGCGGTCGCTCGCCGGGCGTCGCCGGATCTCCCCTTCGACCCGCCGCTGGCGATCGCCGAGCTCATGAGCGACCAGAACGAGTCAAACCCCGCGATCTCGCGGGATGGCCGGGTGATCGTCTTCGCCAGCGGTCGCTCGGGCGGCGGTGATCTCTACGTCGCCGCCCGCGAGGCCCCGGGCGCGCCCTTCGGCCCGCCGCTGCCGATCGACGCGCTCAACGATCCCGGCCACTACGAGGGCGAGCCCTTCATCGCCGAGCATGCCTTCGGCTGCGAGATCTACTTCGTCTCCGATCGCTCCGGGGCGGGCGCCTGGGACGTCTGGCGGGCGAGGATCGCTCCGCTCTGACGCGGGATCGCGCGGCCGCGACGGCGCCCGGCGATCGTCGGTGACAGGCGGGGGAGGGGGCACTACGATCCCGGGCCATGCCCCAGGGATCCCCCCGGAGCCTCGTCGCCGGCACCTCCGCCGCCTTCCGCGGCCTCCGCTTCGCGCTCGCCCACCCCGAGGTCCGCCGGATCTACCGCCAGCTCCTGGTCGTCCTCTTCTTCGCCTCGCTCGCCCTCGGGGCGCTGATGATCACGGCCCTCTGGTACTTCACCGGGGTCACCGCCGAGAGCGGCGCCTGGGCGCTCGCTGGCCTCTGGATCCTCCGGATCGCCGGCTCGCTGGTCGCCCTCCTGGCGGCGCCCCTCCTCGCGCTGATCGTGGTCAACGCGCTCTTCCCCTTCCTCGGCGAGCGGGCCTTCATCGGCGCCGTCCGGGCGCTCGATCCGGCCCGCGCCGACGCCCTCGCGGCCGCCGAGGGGATGAGCGTCGGCGCCGGGATCTGGGCGTCGATCCGCCGCCTCCTCCACTTCCTCGGGCTGACGATCCTCGCCTTCGGGCTCACGCTGATCCCGGTGCTCGGCGCCGTCCTCGGGCCGCTCTTTCAGCTCTGGTCGACCTCGCGCGCGCTCACCTGGGAGCTCCTCGACCCCTACTTCGACAAGCGCGCGCTCGACTACCCGGGGCAGCGCCGCTACCTCGCCGAGCACGGCGCGGCGATCGCTGGCTTCGGGCTCCCGCTCACCTTCGTCCTCGGCCTCCCGCTCATCGGCGCGCTCTTCTTCGGGCTCGCCCAGGCGGCGGCCGCCCTCCTGGTGGTCGAGGTGCTCGAGCCCGCGGGCGAGGGCTCGAACAACATGCCTCTTGGGTCAGGCTAGCTCGCGGAGGCGATCGGCCTCGAAGGTCCCGCCCTCGGCCTCGGGATCGGCGGCCAGGCGGAGGAGCGCCCGGGCGAGCTGATCGGCGCTGAGCGAGCCGTAGCGGGCCTGCACGCGGCGGCCCCCGAGGGCGCCGACGACCCCGAGGAGGGCGTCGCCGACCCGCGCGCCGATCCGCTCGCCGACCCGCCGCTCCTCGCGGTCGGGGCCGCTGATGAACGAGGGCCGGGCGATCGTGAAGGGGAGCGCGCCCGCGTGGAGGCGGGCCTCGACCTGCCAGCGCGCCTGCATGTAGGCGCCGAGCGCCGAGGGGCCGGCGCCGAGGGCCGAGAGGTAGACGAAGCGCGGGCGGATCCCGGCGGCCACGCATGCGTCGTGGAGCATCAGCGTGAGGCCGACGTCGACCGCCGCGTAGTCGGCCGGCGCCTCGCCGGCGGCGGCCGCCGCCCGGGCGCGGCTCTGGGTGGTCCCGAGGAGCGCGTAGACCTGGGTCGGCTGGACCCGGGCGAGCGCCTCGGCGAGGGCGGCGGGCTCCCAGGGCGTGGTCTCGACGATCGCCCCCTCGGCCTCGAAGCGCGCGCGGTGCTCGGCGAGGCGGGGGGAGTCGGGGCGGACGTGGGCGTGGACGCGGAGACCCGCGGCGCAGGCGAGGCGGACGAGGGCGTTGCCGGTGTAGCCGGTGGCGCCGGCGATCCAGGCGACGGGGGTCGGGGCGGACATCGCCGGGACTCTAGCAGGCCCCGGAGGAGGTGGAGGCGCGGGGTGTCAGGTGGGGGACGCCGGCTGGTAGGGTGTGCGCCCCAGAGAGAAGGAGCACGCGATGGAGTACCGCAACCTCGGCCGCTCGGGCCTCAAAGTCTCGACCCTCTGCCTCGGCACGATGACCTTCGGCGAGGCCGACGAGAGGTCGTTCATGCACAAGGTCGGCTGCGACGAGGCGACCTCGTTCGCGATCATGGACCGGGCCCTCGAGCAGGGGATCAACTTCTTCGACACCGCCGACGTCTACGGCCAGGACGGGCTCAGCGAGCGGGTGATCGGCCGCTGGTTCGCCGACCGCGGGCGCCGCGACGACGTCGTCCTGGCGACCAAGTTCCGCTTCCGGATGAGCCCCGGGCCCAACGGCACCGGCGCCTCCCGCCGGCGGATCGTCGCCGCGGTCGAGGCCAGCCTCCGGCGCCTCCAGACCGATCGGATCGACCTCTACCAGATCCACATGCAGGACAGCGACACCCCGGAGGAGGAGATCGTCCGGGCCCTCGACGACCTGGTCCGCGCCGGCAAGGTCCTCTACCTCGGCGCCTCGAACTACGCGGCCTACCGCCTGGTCGACTCCCTCTGGATCGCCCGCTCCGAGCACCGCGCGCGCTTCGTCGCCCTCCAGGCCCAGTACAGCCTCCTGGTCCGCGAGCTCGAGCGCGAGCACGTCCCCGTCTGCCGCGACTTCGGCCTCGGGATCCTCCCCTGGTCGCCGCTCGCCGGCGGCTTCCTCTCCGGCAAGTACCGCAGGGATCAGCCGCCCCCCGAGGGCGCCCGCCTGGAGCGCTGGAAGGAGCGCCTCGCCTCGGCCGACAACCCGCGGAGCTGGGCGATCATCGACGCCCTCGACGCGATCGCGGCCGAGCTCGGGTCGACGCCGGCGACCGTCGCCCTCGCCTGGCTGATCCAGCGGCCGGCCGTCACCTCGGTGATCTTCGGCGCCCGCTCGCTCGAGCAGCTGGGTGACAACCTCAAGGCGGCCGCCCTCACCCTGCCGAGCGCGGCGATCGCCCGCCTCGACGAGGCCTCGGCCTTCGAGCTCGGCTACCCCTACGACTTCATCGGCCGCACCCAGAACGGCCGCTGGTAGCCCGCCGCGGGGGCCCAAAAAGGCGACGGGCGGCCCTGGGGAGGCCGCCCGTCAGCGCGATGGGTCGGGCAGAAGATCTCACTCGAGCCAGCGCTTGCGGCGGAGCCGCTCGGTCAGCGCGCGGGCGTTGTCGTTGGTGTAGTCGCCGATGATCTCGCGGTGGACCGCCCGGGTCAGGGTGCGGCTCGACATGTCGCGGATGTGGCCGACGAGGTCGGCGGGGGCGGCGATGAGGAGGCGAGAGAAGGCCCGGCGCTGCTGGGCGTGGGTCAGGTGATCGACCACCTGACGGACGAAGCGGCGGTCCTTCTCGGTGTCGGAGCCGCTGGTGTCGAGCATCATCTGGTGCGAGCTCGAGGCGCTCACGTCGGTGGTCGGGCGGGAGGCCTCAGGGTGCTCGAGGGTCTCGAGGGGACGCAGGGTGGGCTTCATCCGCGGGCCCTCGACCTCGTAGACCTGGGCACCCGAACGATCAGCGACGACGAACCACGTTGATTCCATACACACCTCCTGAACTTTGGATCTTGCGGCAGGCCGCAAGGCCGGACAAGGTAAAAAGCCCGCAGAGGCCCTCCTAGGGGGCCCTGGGGAGGCGCCCGGGGGCGCGAGGGGGCGCCCCGGATGAACGCTGTCAGAGTCAACTGCGGCGCCGCGTCGAGTATTCCCGACGGCCGCGGATCGCTGGCTCACGCCGCCGCTCCTTGCATGGGCAAGGGCCGCGCGGGCCGGCGCCGCGTGGTCGGCGGCGTGACGCCGCAGGGGGCCACGGGGCCGGTCTCCGCGGAGGCGGGGTCCCGGGGCCCCAACCATCCGCGGAGGGGCCCGCGGAGCGGCCGCCCCAGGTCGGCGAATTCCGGCGAATTTCGCGGGCTTTCACCCCCTAGAACGGCGTAGCGGGGGGCCGGGTTAGAGGGTAGACTCCGCGCCGGCAAACCCATGGCTGGCGAGACCAAGACGGCCCTCAACATCGAAGACGAGATGCGTAGCTCCTTCCTGGACTACGCCATGAGCGTCATCATCGCCCGCGCGCTCCCGGACGTGCGCGACGGGCTCAAGCCGGTGCATCGGCGGATCTTGTACGCGATGCACCAGCTCCGGAACACCCACACCCAGCCCTACAAGAAGTCGGCGCGCGTCGTCGGCGACGTGATCGGCAAGTATCACCCGCACGGTGACGCGGCGGTCTACGACGCGCTGGTCCGCCTCGCGCAGGACTTCGCGATGCGCTACCCGCTGGTCGACGGCCAGGGGAACTTCGGGTCGATCGACGGCGACGCCCCGGCGGCGATGCGCTACACCGAGGTGCGGATGGCGAAGCTCGCGAGCGAGCTCCTCGCCGACCTCGAGAAGGACACCGTCGACTGGGTCCCGAACTACGACGACAAGGAGCTCGAGCCGGCGGTCCTGCCGACCAAGGTCCCCAACCTCCTCCTCAACGGGGCGGTCGGGATCGCGGTCGGGATGGCGACCAACATCCCGCCGCACAACCTCAGCGAGCTCCTCCGGGCCTGCATCGCCCTGGTCGACGATCCGACCCTCTCGATCACCGACCTCATCCAGCTGATCCCGGGCCCCGACTTCCCGACCAGCGGCCTCATCATCGGCCGCGCCGGGATCCTCCAGGCCTACCGCACCGGCCGCGGGAGCATCACCCTGCGGGCCCGCTGCGCGATCGAGGAGGACGAGAAGGGCCGCGAGTCGATCGTCATCACCGAGATCCCCTACCAGGTCAACAAGGTCAAGCTGATCTCGCGGGTGGCCGAGCTGGTCCGCGAGAAGAAGCTCGAGGGGATCAGCGACATCCAGGACTACTCCGACCGCACCGGCATGCGGATCTGGATCCAGATCAAGCGCGACGCGTCGGCCCAGATCGTCCTCAACAACCTCTACAAGAGCACCGAGCTCCAGACGACCTTCGGCGTCAACATGATCGCCATCGTCAACGGGCGCCCGCAGCTCCTGACGATCAAGGAGTGCCTCGAGAACTTCATCGACCACCGGCGGACGGTGGTCACCCGGCGCTCGCGCCACGACCTCCGCAAGGCCGCCGAGCGCCGCGAGATCGTCGAGGGCATCGGCGTGGCGATCGACTCGATCGATCGGATCATCGAGATCATCCGGGCCGCCCGCGACCCCGAGGAGGCGAAGGCCAACCTGATGGCCGAGCCCCTCAAGGGCTGCGCCGGCTTCCTCGAGCGCTGCGATCGCCCGGCCGCCGAGGTCGAGGCCGCCCGCGGCCGCCCCTACCACCTCTCCGAGCGCCAGGCGAAGGCGATCCTCGACATGCGCCTCCAGCGGCTCACCGGCCTCGAGCGCGAGAAGGTCGAGGGCGAATACAAGGAGCTGAGCGCGATCATCGCCTACCTCGAGTCGATCCTCGCCGACCCCGCCAAGCTCATGCAGGTGATCCGCGACGAGCTCACCGCCGTCCTCGACGAGTACGGCGACAACCGCCGCACCGAGATCGTCGAGGACGCCGGCGAGATCGCGGCGATCGACCTGGTGGCCGACGAGAGCATGATCGTCATGGTCACCAACAACGGCTACGTGAAGCGCCTCCCGTCGGCCGAGTACCGGGTCCAGGCCCGCGGCGGCGTCGGCGTCAAGGGGGGCGGCGGGCGCGATCCCGGCGACTTCGTCACCGAGCTCTTCGAGGCCTCGGCCCACGCCTACATCCTGATCTTCACGAACACCGGCCGGGTCTTCCGCAAGCGGGTCTTCGAGCTGCCGGTCGGCCGCCGCGACGGCCCGGGCAAGGCCTTCGTCAACTTCCTCGACCTCAAGGACGGCGAGCGGGTCCTCGACATGGTCCCCTACCGCGAGGAGGACGTCGAGGACGGCGAGCACTACGTGGTCATGACGACCGCCAACGGCTACATCAAGCGGACCAAGCTCTCCGACTTCGACAACATCCGCTCGAACGGGATCATCGCCGCGACGATCGAGGACGACGACCAGCTCATCGACGCCCGCCTGACCAACGGCAAGGAGCAGATCCTCCTGACCTCGGCCCGCGGGATGGCGATCCGCTTCGACGAGAACGACGTCCGGCCGATGGGGCGGACCGCCCGCGGGGTCACCGGCATGAAGCTGGCCCGCGGCGACGCGCTCGTCAGCATGGCGGTCCTCCTCCCCGAGAGCGAGGGGAGCGTCCTGACGATGTGCGAGAACGGCTACGGCAAGCGGACGCCAGCGTCGGAGTATCGCCTGCAGAACCGGGCCGGCAAGGGGATCATCACGATCAAGGTCAACAAGCGGAACGGGCCGGTGGTCGGCAACCTCCTGGTCGCCGACGACGATCAGATGATGGTCGTCACCAGCGGCGGCAAGGTGATCCGCACGCCGGTCTCGGGGATCTCGAGCCTCGGCCGCAACACCCAGGGCGTCCGGGTGATCAAGACCAGCAAGGACGAGCGGGTGGTGGCGATCGAGCGGATCGTCGAGCAGGACGATGAGGCCGGCGAGCCCGCGCCGCCGGTCGAGGCCGATCTCGACGACGAGGCCGAGGACGAGCTCGACGACGAGGCCGAGGCCGACGACGACGAGCTCGAGGACGCCGACGCCGACGAGGGCGACGACGAGGGCGAGGGCGACGAGTAGCCGCCGAGCCCGGGGATCACGACGAGCCAGGGCGGCCGAGGGCCGCCCCGCCGCGAGGACGCGATGCACAAGACCACCCAGCCCCCCCTCACCGACGGTCGCGCCGGCGCCCGCAGCCGCGAGCTCTTCGCCGCCGCCCAGGCGGTGATCCCCGGCGGCGTCAACTCGCCGGTCCGCGCCTTCTCGTCGGTCGGCGGCCACCCGCCCTTCATCAAGGCGGCCCGCGGCCCCTACATCTACACCGAGGACGGCGCCGAGCTCATCGACTACGTCGGCTCCTGGGGCCCGGCGCTCCTCGGCCACGCCCACCCCGAGGTCGTCGAGGCGGTCGTCCAGGTCGCCCGCGACGGCCTCTCCTTCGGCGCCTGCACGGCCGCCGAGGTCGAGTTCGCCGAGCGCCTCTGCGCGATCGTCCCGGCGCTCCGCGGCGGCCAGGTGCGCCTGGTCTCGTCGGGCACCGAGGCGACGATGAGCGCGCTCCGCCTCGCCCGCGGCTACACCGGGCGGCCGAAGATCATCAAGGCCGAGGGCGGCTACCACGGCCACGCCGACATGCTCCTGGTGGCGGCCGGCTCGGGCGCGGCGACCCTCGGGATCCCGGGCTCCGCCGGGGTCACCGAGGCCGCGGTCGGCGACACCCTGACGGTCCCCTACAACGACCTCGCGGCCGTCCGCGCCTGCTTTGAGGCCAACCCCGGCGCGATCGCCGCGATCATCATCGAGCCGGTCGCCGGCAACATGGGCTGCGTGCCGCCGCGCCCCGGCTACCTCGAGGGGCTGCGGGAGATCTGCACGGCCGAGGGGGCAGTGCTGATCTTCGACGAGGTGATGACCGGCTTCCGGGTCGCCCTCGGCGGCGCCCAGGAGCGCTTCGGCGTCACCCCGGATCTCACCTGCCTGGGCAAGATCATCGGCGGCGGCCTGCCGGTCGGCGCCTACGGCGGGCGCCGCGAGATCATGGCCAAGATCGCCCCGCTCGGGCCGGTCTACCAGGCCGGCACCCTGAGCGGGAACCCGCTCGGGGTCGCGGCCGGCCTCGCGACCCTGACGATCCTCGAGCGCGAGCCGCCCTACGCCGCCCTCGAGGAGGCGACGAGGCACCTGGTCGAGGGCCTCGGGGCGCTGGCCGCCCGTCACGGGATCCCGCTGGCCTCGACCCGGGTCGGGGCGATGTTCTGCGGCTTCTTCCGCGGCGGCGAGGTCTGGGACTACGCCGACGCCAAGGGCTCGGACACCGCCCGCTTCGGCCGCTTCCACGGCGAGATGCTCGCCCGCGGGGTCTACCTCGCGCCCTCGCAGTTCGAGGCCGCCTTCCTCTCGATCGCCCACGACCCGTCGATCCTCGCGCGCACCCTCGAGGCGGCCGACGGCGCCTTCGCGGCCCTCGGGGAGGGATAGGTGGCGAAGCGGCCGCAGCGGGCCCAGTGGTTCGAGCTCGCCGAGGCCGCGTCGGTCGGCATCGAGATGGCGGTCGCGGTGGCGATCGGCTACTTCGGCGGCCGCTGGCTCGAGACCAACGTCACCCACTGGGCGCCCTACACCCGCTGGATCGGCATCTTCGTCGGCCTCGGCGCGGCGGTGCTGGCGGTCGTCCGGACCGCCCTGGTCTTCCAGAAGAAGCTCGCGGACGAGGAGGCCGCCGAGGCGGCTGCCAAGGCTGCGGAGGCGGCGAAGGGAGACCGGGAGGAGGCCGGCGCGGGCGCCTCCGGGGCCCCAGGCGGGCGTGAGGATCGATCATGACGATGCCGCGGTGGGATCTCTGGCGGCGTGAGCTCTACTTGTGGACGCTCACGTTGACCGGGGCCGCGCTGCCCCTCGCCTGGCTCCTCTGGACGCCGGGGCAGGCCCTCAGCGTGGCCGCCGGCGCGCTCCTCGGCCTCGCAAACCTCCATCTCCTCGGACGCTCCGCGTTTCGCATGGTTGAGGCCCCGCCGCGCGACCTCGAAGATGCCCGGAGGCCGCGCTTCGCCCCGCTCATGGCCCTCGTTCGCTGGCCGCTTGCTGCACTTGCGACCGCATTCGTCCTCTGGTACATGGCCGGCCAACCCGAGGGGCTGGCCGTAGGGGTCTCTCTCGCCTTCCTCGGGTTTGTGATCGCCGGGCTCCGCTCGGCCCCCGCCGACGAAGAGATCGACGACTAGCCCTCCGACGGACCGAACATGGGTGACCACGACTCCTGGTACACGCTCCTGATGCCCGAGTTCTGGCACGCGCTCGAGCACAACGCCGCCGAGCACCTGGCGCGTGACTGGCAATTCATGATGTTCGGGGCCACCCACTTCACGCTGATCCACGTCGCGGGGGCGGTGGTCGCGTTCCTCTTCGCGATCTTCCTGGCGCTCCGCTACCGCGCGAGCCTCGGCGACGAGACCCGCGGGGTCGTCCCCCAGCGCCGCTTCGGCCTGGCGTCGATGACCGACCGCTTCGTCGGCGCGGTCTTCAACCTCTCGGCCGACGTGATGGGCGAGGAGGACGCCAAGCGCTACCTCCCGCTCACCGGCACCCTGGCGATCTTCATCTTCCTCTGCAACATCCAGGGCCTGATCCCGGGGATGCTGCCGCCGACCGACACGCTGAAGACCAACCTCGGCCTCGCGCTCCTGGTCTTCCTCGTCTACAACATCTCCGGCCTCTTCCGGAACGGCTTCTCCTACCTCGCCCACTTCCTCGGCCCGAAGATCGGCGGCTTCCCCTGGCTCTTCCCGCTCTTCCTGCCGATCGAGATCGTCAGCCACCTGGCGCGGCCGGTGTCGCTCTCGCTCCGCCTCACCGGCAACATCGTCGCCGACCACAAGGTCGTCGGCGTGGTCGCCATGATGATCCCGCTCCTGGTGCCGCTGCCCTTCCTCCTCCTGGGCACGGTGGTGGCGATCGTCCAGACCCTCGTCTTCACCCTCCTCACGATCATCTACATCGGGCTCGCGGTCGAGCACGCCGAAGACCACTAGCCCGCTGCCCAGGCCAACCCCCCGAAGCTTTCCACAAGTCGCAAGGAACACCATGACCCGCAAACTCTCCCTCCTCGCCACCTTCCTCTTCGTCACCCTCGCCCCGGCGATCGCCCTCGCGGCCCCGGTCGAGACCACCGGCACGGAGCGCTCGACGTACGGTCTGGCGATGGCCCTCGCGGTCGGCCTCGCCGCCCTCGGCGGCGGCCTCGGTCAGGGTCGCGCGGTCGCGGCCGCCCTCGAGGGCATCTGCCGCAACCCGAACTCGGCGGGCAAGGTGCTCGTGCCGATGCTCCTCGGCCTCGCCTTCGTCGAGTCGCTGGTCATCTTCGCGCTGATCATCTCCTTCACCGTCGGTGGCAACATCGCCCCGACGATCGGCACCTAGTCCGGCGACGGGCCGCGGGCCGGAGGGCTCGTCGCTGCGGCGGCGGGCCCTCGTCGCGAGCGGCCCTCCGATCGTCGCGTACTATCACGCCGATGGCCGAGCCTCGCTTCGACAACGCCGAGCTCGCGGCGATCCTCGAGCGCGCCGCCCAGCTCCAGGCCGAGGCGGAGGTCGGCGATCGTACGCGTTCGCTCGCGCGGCGCGAGGGCTTCAGCGCCGGCGAGCTCCGCCAGATCGCGGCAGAGGCCGGGATCGCGCCGCGCTTCGTCGACGCGGCGATCGCCCGCAGCGGCCCCGCGGCGGAGGTCGTGGCCTCGGGGTCGATGCTCGGCGGACCGACCCGCTACCGCCTCGCGGGGACGATCCCGGGCGACCTCGACGGCGAGCGGCGAGCGGCCCAGATCGCGGCGATCCGCCGCGCCGCTGAGCATCAGGGCGAGGTCCGCGAGACCTCCGTCGGCGTCGAGTGGCGGAGCCAGGGCGCGCCGACGCAGATCGCGGTCAACCTGTCGCCGCGAGGCGGCGCGACCGCGGTCGAGGTGGTCGCGGACCTCGGCGGCACCGCGCTGCTCACCGGGCTCGCGACCTTCTTCCCGTGGCTCATCCTCACGATCTCGATCGGCGCCGGCCTCGGGCTCGGCGTCGGCTACGGGCTCGGGGTGGTCGCCGCCGGGATCTGCGGCTGGCTCCTCACGCTCTCCCAGGTGTGGCGTCGCCTCTCGCGCTCTCGGCGGGCGCACCTCGAGCGGATCCTCGAGGCGGCGCTCGCCGAGGGTCGGACGGGCGGGCCGCAGGCCCTCTCGTCGGGCGATGACGACGAGCGCTGAGCCCCGTCGCGTCAGCGCAGGTGGAGCCCCCGCCATGACTCTGGTCCCGGCGGAGGGAGTTGTTCCGGGCAGAGAGCGCGAACGGATCGATGTGCTCGGGTGGCGACACGAGAGCGGCGGAGGCGACGGTCGGGCGCCGCTCGGCTAGGATGTCGGCGATGTCAGGCTCCCTCGGCGACGGCCTCGCCCTCACCCCGCAGCTCCAGCTGGCGATCCGGATGCTCTCGAGCGCCCACGTCGAGATGCTCCGCTGGCTCGAGGAGGTGAGCGCGTCGCAGCCGGCGCTCCGCTGGCGCCCCCCGGCGGCGCCGAGCGAGGTCGACGCGGTGATCGAGCGCGGCGACGACGGCCTCCGCTGCGAGCTCAGCGACGAGGGCGAGCTCGAGGTCGACGAGGAGGCGCCGGAGGAGGCGCAGCGCGAGGCCGCCTGGCTGGTGCGGGCCGCCGAGCGCCGGCGCGAGTCGATCGCCCGCCTCCTCGCCCTCGTCATCGAGGCCCAGGGGCCCTTCCTCCGGGGCGAGCGGCCGCGGCCGCAGCGGCTCGCGGTGGCGACCCTCGCCGACGAGCTCGGCTTCCACGCGTCGACCGTGCGTCGCCTCGTCGAGGGCAAGCGCCTGCGGGTGAACGGGCGGGAGATCGACCTCGCGGAGCTGGTGGGGTGAGGGGCCCGCGCGCCGCGGCGACGCTCGCCCTCGGGCTCGTGCTCGCGCTCTCGGCCTGCGCCCACGGCGATCCCTGGGCGGCGATCGTCGCCCGCACGCCGACGGCGACGCTCCTCGAGCGGAGCGAGCCGCTCCCGGGGCGGCAGGTCGTCCTCTACAGCGTCAACGACGGCGCGTGCGCACGGGTCGTGCTCGCCCAGTGGAAGGGCCGGCGGATCGTCGAGGACGAGGTGCTGCGGGCCTGCGACGCGTCGATCCAGGCCGGGCTCTCGATCGCCGACGGACCCTCGAAGCGGCGGCCCGATCTCATGCTCTACACCGCGGTCTCGACCGAGCGCTGCGAGGCGCCGAGCGACCCGGCGCCGGGCGTCCATGACTTCGGCGAGTGCGAGCTCGGGGTCAGCCACGGGGTCCTGCGCTGGCGCCTCGACGCCGGGGGGCGCCGCTGGTCGCGGGTGAGCAAGGGGCGCTAGCGCCCCGACTGCGACGTATCGGTCATCCTCGCGCCGGGACTGGCTAGGCGCTAGAAGGGGCATCTGTAACCGACGAGCAACCAGCGCCGGCAGATCCGGCACGGTCTCCTGTGGTGCATTCCGGCCTGCGATCGAGGCCAAGTGCGCGGCGTTCACGCGTGGCTCGGTTCTGGCGAGCTGAGGTGGCTCGGTTTTTGCGAGCGTCGAAGCTCGCCGGATGCGGTGACGCCCAAGGATCGCTCGAGGCGTGGTCGAACTTCGAGCATGAGCGGGCTCTCGCGCAGTCTGAGCGGGCGATTCGACTGGATCCCGGTTGGACGCCGATGGCGATGCTCCTGGAGAGCGCCCGAGCCGCGGCTGATAGCTGAGGCCTGGCGCGCCCAATGCTCTAGTACATTGTCGGCTAGACCGAGGCTCTAGACTCCGACATAATCCGATGCGAGATGAAGAACCTGACCGTTCGACTTGGCAGGAATGATTGGGACCGGGATCAGGGCGGGTGGCGCTGTAGCGCACTTCACTTCGAAGGAGCAGTCGTCGAAGAGCTTCGCTTCGACGGCACTGTCCAGGATCCAAAGTTGTATACGGTCGATGAGAAGCATTCGCTGATCCGTTGGAGTTCTGCAGACCCGCCCCGCGAGGTTCTTGCGTCTATTGCCTTGACGAAGGATCTTGTTTCGAGTCGGTGGAAACAGTTGGCAATTTACGTTCCTGTTCTCGTTGCAATGATTGGTGCTGCGAGCACGATTGTTGCCGCGCGTATTGAAACCGGCGATGCGAGTGCTGAGCCGGAGACGAAGCAAGATGTCCCTGATGCCGACGATTCTGCTGCTCCTATGTGTTCCGGGGAGTCCTTCGGGCTGCAGGTGGCGACCCGCGGCGTGCTGCGGCAAGTCGCTCCTGCCATCCTCGAATTCAACCCAGATGGGATCGAGACCGAGGAGGAGGCGATGGCTGCGTTTCTATGGCAAGTGAAGTCCCAAGGAGGGTTCGCTGAGTTCCTCTCGGGTGGTAGCGCGATGTCAGTTCAGCTTACATGTAGTGATGATAGTGTGAAGTTTGATTGGCGGGAGAGGCACCAGAATATCCTTTCTCGTATCGGAGATGCGGCTGTAGGTCGCGCCCCGACTGATGAAGAGCTTCGCCAGTGGAACGCAGAGATGAACCTCCTCGGAGTTGCCTGGCTTTCGGATAAGGACTACGTTGTTCGCGGGGGTGGCGGAGGGTTGTCGCTGATCGGTCCAAGCGGCACGTGAACGACAGGGCATCGACTGAACCGGCGTCGTCAGCCGCTGCGCTTCGGCGCTCGGCTGATGACCCGCGCCGGGTCTGTTGACGAATCTGTGGTTGCAGAGTTTGCCCGCCTGGACAGGTGTGCCCGTCGTAGGCGCCTCGCGGCTCAGGCGAAGGAGTGGCGCAGAGAGGGCGTGGCAAAGGGCGGTGCGCCGGGTTGAGGTCGCCTCCCGGAGTTCGTCGGGGAGACCTGGCGCGAAGCAGGGAGAGCTGGACCGGCACGGGTGGCTGCGGCGTGGTCCGCCGCCGCCGCGTCTCCTCCGCGGCGGCTACGCGAGGCCGATCTTCTTGTGGAGCGGCGCCGCGAAGACGCGGCCCGGATCGAGCTCGTCGAAGATCGCCTTCGCCTCGGCGAGCGCTCCGCCGTAGCCCCGCACCAGCGCGCCGCGGAGCGTCACGGCGTCGCGCGACCAGGCGCCGTCCGTCGCGAAGCCCCAGCACTTCGACCACTCCGGCCGCAGCGACCAGCCGTGCGCTTGCGCGACCTCCTCGAGCGTCCGCTCGAGGCGCGCGAAGAAGGTCCGCCCGCGCCTCATGCTCTTCTGGTCGGTCGCCGCGAGCACCGTCACCCAGACGACGCGGCGCTCTCCGTCGCCGCCTCCCGGGGGGGCCGTCGTGCACGCGAGGAGGGGCGCACGCCGGAGGCCGCGCGGGCGATCCACCGGCGTGAAGCGGATCTCGGTGGCGACGCAGTGCCTCTCGAAGGCGCCGTCGTTCGGCCTGAGGTGCTCGTCGACGCTGCGATGGAACGCCCACACGACCTCTTGGACCTCGCCCGCCGGCGCGACGATCGCGTAGCTAAAAGGTTCGACGCGCATGGTGTCGCTGGTCACATAGTTGCGCGCGCGGCCCGAGGTCAGCCATGGGAGCTCCCAGCTCGCGTGTCGCTTGCGAGCGCGCTTCTCGGCCTGTCGCGCGATCAAGTGGCGGCTCCCTGCGAGCGTGAGCCCTGCTTCGACATCGCCGAGGTGGGTGAACCGCTCGTGGGCGGTGGGGCTCGTCGAGAACGCCGGGAGCGCCACCTCCGCGCCGCCGCTCTCCCAGGCGAGCGCGTACCCGTCGGCCTGCTTCGCCGCCGGGAGCTGCTCCGTCGGCCGGAAGAGGATCGCCTCGACGCCGCCGGGGTAGCGCTCGGCGAGCGCCGCGAACGACCCCCTCGCCGCCGGGTCCCGCCCGCGCAGCTCGGCCCGCGCGGCGCGGATCAGATGGACCCGCTGGGGGCGGTCCGGGACGATGTCGAGGGTCACCGTGAGCACCGGGATCCGGCCCAGGTTCGCCGATACGGCGGCGAGCTCGGGATCCCCCTCGCGGACCTCATGGATGACGAAGTGGCGCGCGCCTCGGTCCCAGCGGAGCACCCGCGCCCCGGCGACCGTCGCCGACACGCTCCCGGGCGCGTCGCCACCGTCGAGGCCCCGGGTCCCCGTGCCGTGGGCGCCGACCGCGAGGCAGCCCCCAATCGAGATGACCCCCGGCGCGGGGATCACCGGCAGCGTCCAGCGCCCGAGCTCCGCCGGGCGCGGGCAGAGCCAGAGCGGCCGGATCTGCGCCGCCGTGGGATCGGAGAGGAGCCGCACCAGCGCGCCGAGCGGGGTCCCGGCGAGCACCGTGACCTTGCGCGCCGCTCGATCGACGCTGAGGACGCCCTGCAGGTGGGCGAAGCTGAGGTAGAGAACCCGCCGCCCCTTCGGGACGGAGCCCTGCGCGGCGGTCATCGGCAGGTGGATCGGTGACCAGTTGTGGAGCGGATCGCTGGCGCCGTCGCGGGCGTGGCGAGAGATCATCCGCACGGCGTCGCCGCGTGACGCGGCGAAGGAGCAGAATGCGGCGACCAGCGAGCAGGCGTGCTCGGCCCCGGCGACGTTGAGCGCGCTCGGCTCGGGGGCGAAGACGACCGCTCCTCTGTGTCCGAAGCGACCGGACCAGCTCTGCAGGTCCTCGCGCCTCAGGGCGTTTGGGTCGTGTCTCAAATTGCGAGCGTCGAAGTATGCGCGCAGCTCGCTCCTCAACGTCTGAATGGACACCATGCGGACCTCCGCGTCCTCTTATGCCACCGCGGCGTCGAGCCGACGGCGAGCCCGACGCGCAACATTCGCGCGGTCGGAGAAAGAGGGGTCTAGACCGCGAGTGCTTGCATTCGGTGCGTGACAGGTCTCGGCGTGGTGTCTCGTGTCAGGGCGCGGCCCGCTGCTCCGCCAGCCAGGCGCTCGCCCGCTCGCTCGCGTCGCCCTGGAGGGCCGGCAGCGCCCGCTCGGCGAGGCCGATCGCGTCGTCGCGCTCGTTGGGCGCGGCCAGGACCATCGCCCGCGCGAGCTCGAATTGCGCCGCCGCGAGCTCGCCGGGGCTCGCGTCGCTCTCCCTGTAGATCTCGATCGCCCGCTGGAGCGACGCCAGCGCCTCGCCGGCGGCCCCGGTCGCGATCTGGGCGCTCGCCAGGTTGACCAGGGCGAGGGCGACCAGCGGGTGCTTCGGCCCGCGGGTGCGCTCCCAGATCGCGATCGCGGCCCGGTCGTGGGGGAGCGCCTCGTCGCCGCGCCCCTCGAGGAGGAGGAGCTCGCCGAGGTTGGCGTGGGCGTGGCCGAGGGTCGGGCTCTGCTCGGGGAGGCCGGCGCCGGCGAAGGCGAGGACCTCACGATAGGCGCGCTCGGCCCCCTCGAGGTCGCCCATCGTCTGGAGGAGGACGCCGGTGTTGTTGGCGAGGGTCGCCAGCGCCGGGTGATCGGGGCCGAGGTTGAGCGTGAAGATCGCGCGGGCGCGGCGGTAGGCGGCGAGCGCCTCCGCATGCTCGCCGCTGCGGCGGTGGGCGGCCGCGAGGTTGGCGATCATCCGGGCGATCATCACGTCGTCGGGGCCGTAGGCTGCTTCGATGATCGCCACCGCCTCCTCGATGTGGTCGCGGGCCTCGGCGAGCTCGCCGTCGACGAGCGCGAGGGTCCCGAGGTTGTTGTGGAGGGAGGCGCGGGCCCGCGGGTCGCCGCCGCCGATCCGCTCGAGGAGGGGCGCGGCGAGGTGGGCCCAGCGGCGCCCCTCGGCGCTGTGGCGGGCGAGCACGCCGACCACGTGGGTGGCGATGATCGCCGCCCACGCGGCGCCCTCGGCGTGGCCGCTGGCGAGGCCGTCGACGAAGGCCTGATCGAGGGTCGCGGTCGCCTCGTCGGGGGCCGCCCCCGCGAGCGCCTGGAGGCCGCCGAGGATCACCCCGGTGTCGGTGCGCAGGGGGCCGAAGCCGAGCTCGAGCGCGGCCTCGTGGGTTGGCCTGGCGAGGGCCAGCGCCTCGTCGTAGTGGCCGGCGTCGCGGAGCGCCTTGGCCCGCGCGAGCTCGGCCTGGAGGGCGCGGGCGCTCGCCCGCTCGCCCGGATCGATCGGCAGCGCGTCCGAGGTCGCGAGGGCGCGGGTGTCGGCGCAGCGCTGGATCGGCGTCAGCGCGTCGCTGGCCTCGACCGCGTGGAGGACCGCCCGCTCGTCGGCCGCGGCGAAGAGGTCGACGAGGGCGCCGAGCTCCTCGCGGCGGCGATCGAGGCAGCGCATCCGGAGGTCGAGGGCCTCGCCCGACTGCGCGCCGCGGACGTGGGTGGCCTCGCAGGCGCCGACGTAGGCCGACCGCCAGGCGTCGGCGTAGGCGTCGACGCGGCGCTCGACCTGGGCCCAGGCGGGGGCGGCGAAGGGGCGGCCGGTGCGGGCGAAGGCGGCGGCCCCGGCCGCGCGCGCGCCGTCGTTCCAGACCTCGGCGAGGGCGGCCTCGGCGTGGGTCGGCGCGCAGAGGCCGGGGCCCTGGCTGAAGGCGGCGCCGCCGAGCGCCGCGCCGATCGCCAGGGCCGCGGCCCCGGCGGCGAGGCGACGGCGACGGCTCCGGCGGAGGCCCGCCTCGAGGTCGCCGAGGAGCGCGGTCATCGATGGGTAGCGGCGCTCGGGCTCGACCTCGAGGGCGCGGTCGATCACCCGGCGGAGCCAGCGGGGCGCCCGGGCGCCGGCGGGGAGGGGGCGGCGGCGGCCCGCGAGCACCGCGGCCACCAGCGCGTCGGCGTCGTCGCCAGCGAAGGCTCGGGCGCCGAAGATAGCCTCGTGGAGCGCGAGCCCGAAGGCGAAGAGGTCGCTGCGGGCGTCGACCCGGCGGCCGCGGAGCTGCTCCGGCGACATGTAGGCCGGGGTCCCGAGGAGCGCCCCGCTCCGGGTCAGGCTGCTCCCGCTCGCGGCGCTCGACGATGATGTCCCTTCGGACATGTCCTTTGAAGAGAGCGTCGGGTCGCCGTCGCCGTCGCCGTCGCCGTCGCTCGCCAGGGCGAGGCCGAAGTCGCCGACCCGGACCCGGTGGCGGCCGCCGCCGACGGCTTCGCTCACCAGGACGTTGTCGGGCTTGAAGTCGCGGTGGACGACGCCGGCGGCGTGGGCGGCCGCGAGGCCGCGGCCGGCCTCGATGTAGACCTCGACGATCTCCCGCCAGGGGCGGGGCGCGGTCTCCTGCCAGCGGCGGAGGGTGTCGCCCTGGACCAGCTCCATGGCGATGAAGACCGCGCCCTCGTGCTCGCCGACCTCGTGGACCGCGATCACGTTCGGGTGGTCCACGCGGGCGAGCGCCCGGGCCTCGCGGAGGAGTCGCGCCGCGCCGCGGTCGTCGCCCCGCGCCCGCAGGATCTTGACCGCGATCTTGCGGTCGAGCTCGGCGTCGTAGGCGAGGTAGACGACCCCCATGCCGCCGGCGCCGAGGCGGCGGAGGACGACGAAGCGGCCGACCCGCGGCGGCTCCGAGGCGATCCCGAAGAGGCGCTCCCGGAGCGAGCCGAGCATCTGCGCGGCCTCGAGTCCGGAGGCGTCGGCGCGGGCCCCCTGGAGGCGCTCGCCCAGCTCGCCGCTCGCGTCGATCGTCGTCATCGCCGGCGGCTGCACTCTGCACGATCGAGGCGCCTCGCGTCGACGCGCGTCTTCGCCAGCGGGCTCAACCGCGCCTCGCGGGCCCGCGAAGAAAAATTTCAAAAAGCGTGATCCGGCCGGGCCGAGGTCGACTCTTCAGGGTTGCTCCGAGGGGGGCGGACGCGGTGGCCACGAGGACCCCGCGATCGACGCCTCCGCTCGGGTGCTCGACATCGAGACAGACATCGAGATCCAGAGGAAGACCATGCTCACCAAGACCATCACCGCCGCCGCCCTTGTCGCCCTCTTCGCCGTCCCCAGCGCCGCCCAGGCCGGGACCAGCTGCAAGTCGACGTGGGTCAAGGCGACCTCCAAGGTTTCGACCTTCTTCACGCCGGTCGCCAAGCTCGTCTGCGCGAAGCTCAACACCGACGACGAGGCGGCCGCCCAGAAGTGCCTCGACGACGTCGAGAAGTTCGCGGCCAAGGCCCAGGAGATCAAGGAGGAGTGGAACCGCGGCGAGGACGGCTCGTGGAAGATCGGCCCGCGCGCGCTCCCCAACAACCGGCCGCAGACCGGCGCGGTCTCGACCGAGCGTCAGTTCGTCGGGCAGCCGGTCCTCGCCGGGACCTACGAGCTCGCGCTCGAGCGCACCGGCGGCAAGGCCAAGCACGATCTGATCGTCGACGTCTGCTTCGTCGACGCCAACGGCGACGACGTCCACCACGAGCGCGTCCGCCTGAGCAAGGACGGCCTCAAGGCGTTCAAGAAGAGCTTCACCGGGGTCGAGGGGACCTTCCCGCTGATCCACCTCAACAACGAGAAGTGGGGGACCAACGCCCACCAGTACACGATCAAGGGGACCCCGAGCGGCGAGCCGGCGGCGGTCGTCCAGGCCCGCAAGACCCTGAGCGCGCGCAAGGGCGCGAAGCTGCGCTAGCGGCTCGTGGGCGGGCGCGGGCGGCGATCAAGAGGCCCGCGCCTGCCGACTTTTCGCCGCGACGGCGGCCGTGTGATCTTCGACGAGGGAGAGGGCAAGGTGGCGGTGCTTGGACGCTGACTTCGAGCTCCTGGAGGCCTGGCGAGGCGGCGATCCGCGGGCGGGGGACACCCTCCTGCGCCGCTACTTCGCGGCCTTGCACCGCTTCTTCGCCAACAAGGTCGACGACGAGGTCGAGGATCTGATCCAGCGGACCTTCCTCGCGCTGGTGCGCTCGCGCCACGCGATCCGCGAGGGCGATCGCTTCCGCGCCTACATGTTCACGGTGGCCCGCAACGAGCTCTACCGCTTCCTGCGGGAGCGCCGGCGGGATCGCGAGGCGATCGACTTCGCGTCGGTGTCGATCGCCGATCAGGGGATCTCCCCGAGCGCGATCGTCGCTCGCCAGGGCGAGGCCCAGCTCCTCCTCCGCGCCCTCCGATCGATCCCGATCGAGCTCCAGGTGGTCCTCGAGCTCCACTACTGGGAGGAGCTGACGACCGCCGAGCTGGCGGTCGCGCTCGAGGTCCCGCAGGGGACCGCGAAGAGCATGCTCCGGCGGGCGCGCGAGCACCTCGAGGCCCGCCTCCGTCGCCTCGGCCGCGGCGGCCCCGAGCTCGAGCGGACCCTGGAGAGCCTCGACGCCTGGGCGCGGGCGGTCCGCGAGGTCGCCGGGCGCGGGGGCTGAGCGTCTCAGGTCAACCTGTCCATTTAGACATATTTGATTGGGGGCGTCGCGCCTCGATCGCGAGGGCTCGGATCCCGGGTCCCGCGCGAGCGCGCGCCCACGAGCGAGCGCTCGGCGCCGGCCCGTTTCGTAGTAGCTTCGCCGGCATGAAGGCGGAGCGCCCGGGTCGAGGCCCCCTCTGGCGGTGATCCGCCTCGCCCTCCTCCGTCTCCTCCTCGGGCCGCTCGCCCCCGCCCCCGAGGAGGCGGGCGCCGAGCAGGTGGTCTGGAGCGCGCCCGCGGGGTGTCCGGATCGGGCGGCGCTCCTCGCGGGGATCGCTCGTCGGCGCGGTCGATCGCTCGAGGAGGGGGTGATCCGGGTCGTCGCCCGGGTGAGCGCCGACGGTCCTGACGGCTATCGCCTCGAGCTCGAGCTCGACGCGAGCGGGCGACGGGAGGCGCGAGTGCTCCGCGCCCGGAGCTGCGACGCGCTCGCCGACGCCGTGGCCCTGCGGGTCGCCCTGGCGATCGACGGCGAGGTGCGGAGCCCGGCGGAGGCCGAGCCGACGATCGACGAGGCCTCGCCGGAGCCCGTGGAGGAGGAGGAGCCGGAAGAAGAGACCGGACCTCCCGACTTCGTCGCGGAGGCCCCGGGCGCGGCCCTCCCGGGGGCTCGCGCCGACCTCGTGCTCCCCGAGGAGGCGCTCCCCGGGGCGGCCTCCGCGGAGGTGTCTGGGGCCGAAGCGACGGCCCCGGCTGACGAGCGCCCGGCCGCGCGACGCGGTCCCGGCGGGGCGCTCCGTCTGGTCGGGGTCGGCGAGCTCGGGGCGCTGCCGGGGCCCTCGGGCGGCGCCGGCCTGGCGGGCGCGCTGCTCTGGCCGCGGGCGCGCGCCGAGGTGCGGGGCGTCTACGTGGCCCCGCGCGGGATCGCGCGTCCGGAGGCGGAGCTCCGGGTCTCGCTGGTCGCCGGGGCGCTGGTCGGCTGCGCGCGCGCAGGGCGGGGGCGCCTCGAGGTGCCGCTCTGCGGCGGCGTCGAGCTCGGCGGGATGATCGGCGCGGTCGAGGGCCCGGGGATCCAGCGGCGCGGCGCCGGCCTCTGGGTCGCCGGTCTGGTCTCGGCCGGGGTGGCCTGGCGAGTCCACCCAAGGATCGCGCTCTGGGGGGCGCTCGCGGGGCTCGCGGCCGCCCGTCGCCCCACCTTCGTGCTCCAGGACCCCGGGCCGGCGCTGGTGCTCTTCGATCCGGGGGTCTTCTCGGGCAGGCTCAGCCTCGGGGTCGAGCTCCGCTTCGCCGATCGCCGGTGATGGATCGCGGGCGAGGCGGAGACCATCCTCTCGAGGCGCTCTCCCGATCGGCGGTGATGGATCGGCGCCGGACCGGAGACAGACCATCGAGAGCCCGAGACCTGTGCCCAGCCTGCCCGAGATCCCCGTCGACGCCGCGCCCCCCCGCCAGCCCGCGGAGGCGCGCATGCGCGACTTTCAGGCGATCTACCGCCAGGAGTTCCGCTTCGTCTGGGCGACCGCGCGGCGCCTCGGGGTGCCGCCCGCGAGCGTCGAGGACGTGGTCCAGGACGTCTTCCTCACCGCCTATCGCCGGATGGATCAGGTCCACTTCGAGGTCTCGCCGCGGGCCTGGCTCCACGGGGTCACCCGGCGGGTGGCCTCGAGGTACCGGCGCACGGCCGCCCGTCGTCACCGGCGGCATGCGGCCGCCGCCGCGCTGCCGACCACGCCGGGCGAGCCGCCGCAGGAGCGGATCGCCGCGGCCCAGCACCTCGAGCGCCTCCTCGGGCGCCTCGGCGGGCGGACGCGGGCCGCATTTGAGATGGCCGAGCTCCTCGGGATGAGCGGGCCCGAGATCGCCGGCGAGCTCGGGATCTCGGTGAGCACGGTCTACTCGCGGGTGCGCCTGGCGCGGGAGCAGCTCGCGCGACACCTCGGCGGCGACGGCCTCGAGCGCGCGCTCGGCGAGGTGCGCGAGGGGGACACGCCGCCCCGGGCCGCGGAGACGCGCGGCTGGGCGATCCTCGTCCCCGGGCTCGCGTCGACCGGCACGTCGACCGGCGTCGGCGTCGGCGCCTGGGCGTCGGTGCGCGGGGCGGTGATCGCCGCGGTGATCCTCTCGGCCGGCGCGGGGGCCCTGGCGTGGCCGCGGATCCGCGGCGAGGGGGCGAGCGTCGCCGCCGAGCGCGGCGAGCGAGGCGAGCGCGCGCGGCCCGGGCGGGCCCGCGGCGGCGACGAGCCGCGCGTCGACGCGGCCGACGCGGTCGCGGCGGACCTACCTTGAGGTGGAGCGGCCGCTCGGGGTGCTCGGCGAAGGCCCGCTCGAGGGCGTCGCGGGCGGGGCCGACCCGGGTCACGCCGATCGCCTCGCCGTCGAGGTCGCGCTCCTCGACCGCGCCCGCGCGGCCCTCGCCCGCGGCGACGTCGACGAGAGCGCGGCTGCCCTCGACGAGCATGTCCGTCGCTTCCGCGACGGGGCCCTCGCCGATCTCCGCGGCGCCACCGAGGTCGAGCTCCTCTGCCGCCGCGGCCAGACGCGCGAGGCCGAGGCGCGGGCGGCGGAGCTCGTCGACGCCCACCCGCGCTCGGCGGTGGCGGAGCGCTTCGCGGGCTTCACCTGCCCGTGATCGTCGTCGCGTACTTTTTTTCAGAGGTCGGTGATGGATCGGCGGCGACGCGGGGACGAGGTCCAGTAGAGGTTCGCAATGTCCTTTCTTGGTCTCCTTGATATCTCCTATCCATCTTCATCGACTCTCCTCGCCCTCTCACTCGCGCTGACGCTCCCCGCGTGCGTGGTCCCCAAGGTCCTCGGCCCCAACGAGGTCGGCACCGAGAGTGACACCGGCGAGGGCTCGACCAGCGAGGGCTCGACCAGCGAGGGCGAGACCGGCGAGAGCTCGACCAGCGAGGGCGAGACCGGCGCGCCGCCGGTCTGCGAGGCGGGCGGGGGCGAGGCCGGCGTCTTGGCCTGGGCGCTCAGCGGCGACGAGCTCCCGGCCTTCTCGCGCGCGGTCGCCGTCGATCCCTCGGAGCGCCTGGTCCTCGCGGGGTCCGTCGTCGTCGAGAACGGCGACCTCGATCTCCGCGTCGACGTGCGCGGGGACGACGGGATCGAGGCCTGGCTCCACGGCTACGGCGGCGCCTTCGGCCTCGACGACCTGGCGCTCGACGTCGCGGTCGACGGCGCCGGCAACATCCACGCCCTCTACCGCGAGACGATCCTCTCGCTCGAGGAGGACATGTACGAGACCTCCGACGCGCGCCTCGTCGTCCTCCGCTACGACCCCGCCGGCGAGCAGATCTGGCGCTGGGAGCAGGAGCACGCCGACGTCGAGATCGGCAACACCTACGCGCCCGAGGGCGCCCTGGCGATCGTCGACGGGGCGCCCCGCGTCCTCGTCCGCGCCCCGGGGGAGCCGACCCTCGTGATCGCCCTCGACGACCTCGGCGAGGAGGTGTCGACGGCGACCCTCGCGGCCCCGGCGGGCCTCAGCGTCGAGCGGGCGGCGATCGCCAGCGACGGCCGCGTCTTCGTCGCTGGCGATCTCGAGGGCGAGATGGCGAGCCACGAGCTCTGGCTCGGCGGCTTCGCCGACGACGGCGCGCTCCTCTGGTCCGATCAATTCGGCGGCCTCGACGACTCGCCGACCGCCCTGATCCCGGACCCCGAGGCGGGGGTCCTCCTCGCCTGGTCGACCAGCCTCCCGGGCGGGGTCGACAACCACCTCCGCCGCTACGACGGCAACGGGGCCGCGCTCTGGAGCGCGGCCGTACCCCTCAGCGGCCTCGACAGCGGGATCGCGGCCGGCGCGATCGCCTGCGACGGGGTCGTGCTCCTGACCGGCGCGTCGGACCGCGATCCCGCCCCGGAGAGCGCCTGGGGGTTCCGCCGCGAGCTCTGGGTCGCCGCCTACGGCCTCGACGGCGTCGAGCTCTGGTCGACCTTCCACGCCTTCGGCGACGTCGAGAGCTACGGCGAGGGGATCGACGTCGCCGCCCTCGCCAACGGCGACGCGATCGTCGTCGGCAACGCGCTCGCCGGCGACGGGGCGACGTCGCTCCCCTGGCTCGGCCGCTTCGGCGGCGGCTGAGGCCCGCGCTCCGGGGCGCGACGCGGGCTCAGCGGCGGTCGCCGCTGAGCTCGCGGAGCTTCTTGATCTGCTCGATCGATCCGATCGCGATGAGGGTCTGACCCGCCTCAAAGACCATGTCGCCCTTGGGCGCATGCTCGACGGTACCGTCGGTCAACCGCACCGCGAGGACCAGCGAGCCGGTCGCCGCCCGGACGTCGGCGGAGCGGAGGGTGCGGCCCCGGAGGTTGCCCTCGCGGGTGATCTCGGCCTCCTCGATCCGGAGGCCGACGTTGCGCTCGCGGAGCATGTCGTCGAGGAAGCGGACGACGTGGGGGCGGACCAGCTCCGACGCGATCCGCATGCCGCCGATCATGTTGGGGGAGACGACCGCGTCGGCGCCCGCCCGCTTGAGCTTCTGGATCGCCGAGGCGTGGATCGCCTTGGCGACGATCCGCGCGCTGTGGTTGTTCTGGCGGGCGGTGACGACCACGAACATGTTGGTCTTGTCGTCGTCGAGGGTGGCGACCACCCCCTTGGCCCGGCCGATCCCGGCGGCCTCGAGGATCTCGTCCTCGGTCGCGTCGCCGACGATCGGGATCACCCGCGCGTGCTCGACGTGCTCGAGCGCGTGCTCGTCGGTGTCGATCGCCACCACCGCCTCGCCGATCGTCAGGAGCTCGGAGATCACGTGGCTGCCGGTCGAGCCGCAGCCGCAGACGATGTAGTGGTTCTGGAGCTTCTTCATCCGGCGTTGGAGGCGGCTGTAGACCCGGATCTGCGCGAAGTCCCCCTCGACGAAGAACGAGGTGATCGACGAGATCACGTAGAGGTTCGCCGAGATCCCGAAGAGGAGCAAGATCATCGTCCACTCCCGGCCGCCGGGGATCGTGGCGACGTCGATCACCTCGCCGAAGCCGACGGTCGTGACCGTGATCGCGGTCATGTAGACGCACTCGAAGAAGCTCCAGAGCCCGGGCTGGTGGCGGTAGCCGAGGTACCAGTAGCCGAGGGCGCCGAGGGTGAGGACCAGGAAGGAGACGACGCCGGCGAGGATCACCCGGCGGCGGGCCAGGCGATAGTCGTCGAGGGTCGCCGTGAAGTGCCGGTCCATCGCTCCGGGTGACCCGCCTGCTCGCTAGCCGTCGCTCCGCCCGAGCTCGGCGACGACCGCCGCGAGGGCCTCGAGGCCGGCGCGCATCTTGTGGAAGAAGGAGCGCTGGTGGGGGACCAGCCAGAACTTGGGGTGCTTCGACCAGACCTCGCGGAGGCGGCGATCGAGCTCGAGCGCCTCGCGGATCGACTCGTTGCGGATCGGGTTGCCGCCCTCGATCGAGATCCCGCCGACGGCCGCGCTCTCGAAGAAGATCACCGCCTCGTAGCGGGCGAGCTCGTCCTCGAGGGTGGTCTCCTGGGCGGCGAAGAAGTCGCCGTCGCTCTCGTGCGGCCAGTAGATCGAGCCGTCGACCGTGCCGCGGTCGCAGAGGAGGATCCGGCCGGGGTAGAGCGCCGACTGGACGTCCTCGAGGTTGCGCTGGACGTGGTAGATCGCCGACTGGGCCGAGCGCCGGGCGATCGGCTCGCGGACCCGCGGGAAGCCGCCGCTGAAGAGGAGCGTCGCCGCCTCGGGGACGATCACGACGCGCTCGCCGATCTCGCGGCGGAAGAGGTCGGCCGCGGTCGTCTTGCCGCCGCCCGGGCCGCCGGTGAGGACGATCCGACAGCGCGCCGGGGGCTGGGCCGGGGCCGGGGTCTCGCTCCGCTCGCTCGCCTGCTCGCTCATCCTCGGCCGCTTTTACCACGGCAGCGGCGGCGGTCGCCGGCTGGGCGTGCGCGGGCGCGCCGGCGGGCCGCGGGCGCGCTATCCTCCGGGTGGTGGCGGGCGAGCGGGTGATCTTCCACGTCGACATGGACGCCTTCTTCGCGTCGGTCGAGATCCGCGAGCGGCCCGAGCTCCGGGGAAAGCCGGTCCTGGTCGGCGGGACCGGGCCCCGCGGGGTGGTCGCGGCCGCCTCCTACGAGGCCCGCCGCTTCGGCTGCCGCTCGGCCCAGCCGACCGCGATCGCCCGCCGCCGCTGTCCGCAGGCGGTGATCCTGCCGCCCCGTCACGGGCTCTACAGCGCGACTTCGCGCGAAATCTTCGCGATCTTCGACCGCTTCTCGCCGCTGGTCGAGGGCCTCTCGATCGACGAGGCCTTCCTCGACCTCAGCGGCGCCGAGCGCCTCCTCGGCGGGCCGTTGGAGGCCGCGGGCGCGCTCCGGCGGGCGGTCTTCGCGGAGACCCGGCTGACCTGCTCGATCGGCGTGGCGACCTCGAAGCTGGTCGCCAAGATCGCCAGCGCCCTCCACAAGCCCGACCAGGTGACGATCGTCCCGGCCGGCGAGGAGCGGGCCTTCCTCGCGCCGCTGCCGATCGGCCGCCTCTGGGGGGTCGGCCCCAAGGCCCAGGAGCGCCTCCACGCCCGCGGGATCCAGACGATCGGCGATCTCCAGGGGGCCGGCGAGGCGACCCTGCGGCGCTGGCTCGGGGATCACGGCGCCCACCTCCACCGCCTCGCGCTGGCGCTCGACGAGCGCGAGGTGCTCCCCGACCGGCCGGCGAAGTCGATCTCCCACGAGGACACCTACGAGGTCGACATCGCGGGCGAGGCGGCGATCCACCGCGAGCTCCTCCGGCAGGCGACCCGGGTCGCCGATCGCCTGGTCGCCGCGGGGCTCCGCGGGCGCCGGGTGCAGCTCAAGATCCGCGATCACACCTTCCGCACCGAGACCCGCCAGCTCACCCTCGGCGAGGCGACCGCGCAGGCGCGCGAGCTCTTCGCCGCCGCGCGCAAGCTCCTGAAGAGCGTCGAGATCGAGGGGCGGAGCTTCCGGCTCACGGGCGTCGGCGTCGGCGAGCTCGAGGGCGCCGCGGGCGAGCAGCTCTCGCTCCTCGAGGCGCCGAAGGGGGCGGCGCTGCAGGAGGTGATGAGCGCGGTTCGAAAGCGCTACGGCCACCAGGCGCTCTTCCCCGCGGACGCCGGCGCCGAGGAGAGGCCGGGGGCGACGGCGTCGGTCCATCACCGGCCGCGCGGCGAGTCGTAGCCGCCGGCGGTCGACCGAGATCGCCGGCCCACGGCGTCGACCCCCGGGGCCGGCTCTGGCTCACCTGTGGGCGTCAGCTCGCCGCGCTCGCGGGCGACGCGTGGCGGGTCGAGACCCTGCCGGGCGCGCCCGGGCTGAGCGCGCTCGCGGGGGTCGAGGCCGGCGTGATCACGATCCTCGACGGCGACGACGCGCTCTGGTCGCGCGACGACGAGGGCGCCTGGACCCGCACCCCCTACGCCGACGCGCGGCCCCAGCGTGCCGAGGTCTCGGCGCCGAGGACCCGGCTCCACGTCGAGAGGAGCGGCGCCCCCTGGCTGCTCCGCGAGTTCTTCCACGGCGACGAGCGCAGCGCCGGCAACCTCCCCCAGCGGACGAGCTACGTCTACAGCCCCGGCCGCTCGCCGGGCCGAACACATGTCGAGAGGGGCGCGTCGCTCGGGGCGCTCTCATGGCCCAAGGAGCATGGTTCAAGAGGCCTGCGATCGACTGGGGGGGTCTGCACGTTCGGCCAGGCGGATCGTGCTAGCGTGGGCCTCCCTCAGCGATCGGAGAATTCGATGGACCTCATACAACCGCCGGCGGAAGCCGCACCCCACGGACTCTCGCTGCTCAAGGCGGTCGCCCAGGCGAACGAGGCCGGGGCGATGAGCGAGGCGAGCCGTCGCTTCCTCGAGGGCGCGCAGCGGGTCGTCCTCGGCACCGACCTCGACCTCGACGCGCTCCCGGAGAGCGCGCCGGAGCGCCTCGCGGCCGCGCTGCCGGAGGATCCGGCGCTGCGCCGGCAATTCCTCCAGGGCATGGTGGTGGTCTCGCTGGCCGACGGGATCCCGACGCCCGGGCAGAACGCGATCATCCAGCGGAGCGCGAAGGCCCTGGGGGTCGAGCCGCCCGAGGTCCACTCGCTGCGCTACCTCTCGGAGCGGCGGATCGCGATCTTCCGCCTCGACTTCATGCGGAGCTCGCACATGCGCAAGGGCGTCGAGCACTCGTACGCTGACCAATCGCTGATGGGCTTCGTCAAGTCGGTCCTGAGCACCGCCGGTCTGATCGAGGACCCGGGCGTCGCCGCGATGTACCGCGACCTCGAGAGGCTCCCCGAGGACACCCTCGGCCATCAGCTCTATCAGCACTTCCGGCACAATAATTTCGCGTTCCCGGGGGAGAAGCACGGCTTCCCCGAGTCGGGGGTCTACCACGACGTCACCCACGTCCTCTCGGGCTACGACACCACGCCCCAGGGCGAGATGCAGATCGCGGCGTTCATCGACGGCTACATGAAGCAGGGGCCCTTCTCGGTCGCGATCTTCACGATGGTCATGTACAGCGCCGGCGTGAACCTCTCGCCCCTGGTCGACCAGCCCTACGTGCCCAACATCCTCGCGGAGCCCGGGCTCGTCGAGAAGATCCTCCACGCGTGGCGGCGCGGCGCCCAGGTCAACACCGACCTCAGCGACCAGTGGAACTTCTGGCCCTATCTCCCGCGGCCGGTCGATGAGGTCCGTCGGGAGCTCGGCGTCCCGGCGTAGGTCGCTCTCGTCCCGCTCAGAGCTCCCAGAGCCGCCCGAGCGGCAGCTCCATCGCCTCGAAGGGCTCCACCCGCACCAGCACGTCGCCGGCGTGGGCGGCGACGCGGATCCACGCCTCGCCGCCGTGGCGATAGACCTCGAGCGTCCGCGCGTTCGGATCGACGAGCCAGACGTGGCGGATCTCTTCGCGGTGGTAGACCTCCATCTTGTCCGCGCGATCGATCGCCTGCGTCGACGGCGAGAGGACCTCGCAGATCCAATCCGGGGCGACCGCCGACCAGGCGGCGCTGCGCTCCGGGAGCTGGCCGCGATCGCGGCGCCAGCCGGCGAGGTCCGGGACGACGATGTCTGGCTCGGGGCCGAGGTGGAGCTCCGGCTCGTCGAGGATGATCCAGCCTCCGGGCCCGTCGTCGCCGAAGCGGAAGCGAGCGCCGAGGAGGATCCCCAGCGACGACGTCGCGCTCGCGTGGGCGAAGGCCGGTCGCGGGTGGGTGTGGAGGACTCCGAAGATCACCTGCGCGACGTGCCCGGGCGGCGCCCTCAGGACGTCCTCGTAGGTCGCGCGGCGGGGGGCCTCGGCGGTCACGGCTCCCCATCTTGGCGCAGGCGCGGCGGCCGGGCAATCGCTCCGCAGGACCTCGCGGCCCCGCGGCTCCGTTGCTCCGTGCGCCGCACCCCGGCGAGGAGCGGCGAAATCGGCTGAAATCGGCGTGAAACCGGCCTGAAACCGACATTTCACCGGTGCGGGGGCAGAGTCAGCGGGCACCGGAGAGAACGCCATGCAGACCCGCACCCGCACCCGCACCCTCGCCCCCGTCCTTTGCGCCGCCGCCCTCGCCCTCTTCGCCTCGAGCAGCGCCGCGGCCGCGACCCCCGACACCTGCTTCGTCGCCAAGAAGCGCGGCCCGATCAAGGTCGACGTCAACAAGAACGCCCCCTGGGTCGACTACCAGAGCTACTCGAACTACGCGCCGGTCGACGCGGTCCTCGTCGGCCGCACGGTCTACCTCCGCGGCCTCGCCGAGAACCGCTGGGACGCCAACAAGACGATCGCCAGCGTGCCCTCCGCGAGCTCGGACCCGAAGGCCCGGATGATCTTCAGCGCGGTCTCGGGGGAGCGCGGCGGCTCGCGCCTCGTCAACGCCCGGGTCGACGTCCACGACGGCGGCTCGGTCGTCTCCGAGGTCGACCGCCTCACCTGGGTCTCCCTCTCCGGGATCGCCTGGCCGGTCGGCACCGGCCAGCCGCTCACCCTGGCCACCGGCTTCACCGCCTACGGCCGCGGCTACCGGGCGCCGCTCCGCTACGGCGAGGGCGACGTGATCCGCCTGACCGGCCTGGCCAAGGGGACAGTCAAGACCAACGCCCACGTCGCGTCGATCCCGAGCTCGTGGGCGCCGCCCGGCCGGCGGATCTTCCTGGCGAACAACCACGAGGGCTTCACCCGGGTCGACGTCTTCGCCAACGGCGCGGTCGTGGCGATGTCCGACGCCGCCCACGGCTGGGTCTCGCTCGACGGGATCGCCTACAGCACCCAGCCCGCCAACCCGATCGACATGACCGCCTACCACTGGACCGCCTACGGGGCCGGCTACGCGCCGCCGAGCATCAACCAGAGCGGCGGCGTGGTCTACCTCTCGGGGCTCGCCAAGCGCTCCGGGGGCGTCGCCTACCGCCAGCTCTTCAACCTCTTCGAGGACGTCAAGCCGGCGAAGCGCGAGGTCTTCTGGGTGCTCAGCGCCAACGGGCCGGTGCGGGTCGACGTCTTCCCCGACGGCAAGGTCGAGGTCCAGGGCGACCCGGGCAAGTGGGTCTCGCTCGACGGGATCTCGTTCCTCCCGAAGGCGACGGCGATCGCCACCGGCGTCGCCTTCCCGACGTCGAGTACGATCGATCAGTGGGGCAAGGCGAACGATCCCGACCCCGCCTTCGCGGGCCTGCCGCAGTGGCGCTGCAAGGAGGTCGGCGGCAAGTGGGTGCCGGGCACCCCGTAGTCGCGGCGCGGGGGCGGACTCAGCCGGCGACGCTCACCGAGAGCGCGCCGGTGCCGATCCGCATCAGCCCGGTGCCGGTGCGGCGCTCGACCACCTGACCCGCGCCGGCGATCCCGAGGCGGCCGAGCTCCTGGCGGGCGCGATGGATCTGGACCTTCACCGTCTGGCGATCGATCCGGAGCATCCCCGCCAGATCCTCCTCGCTGACCCAGCCGCGCTCCGACTCGGCGCCGCCCTGGCGGAGGCGCTCGCGGGCGAGGGTGAGGAGCGTGTAGTGGTGGCTGCGCGGCGGCAGGCGGGTGCGTCGCCCGGGCTCGACGACGACGACCTCGACCGACTCCTCGTCGGGGGCGACCACGAATTCGAGGCAGAGGCGCGGGGCCGTGAGGGCGGCGGCGGTCGGCTCGAGGCGCTGCGGGAGGTGGAGGCGCCAGCTCCGGCCGCCGGCCTCGACGAGGTCGAGGTCGTCGACCGGGGTCACGCCGCCGCCGCTGGCCTCGGCGACCCAGCGGCCCTCGGCCGAGAGCCAGACCGTGACCTCGACGTCCTCGTCGTCGGGGAGCGCCAGGACGTCGCCGTCGGCGGCGAGGACCGGCCCGCCGTCGACCGGGCGGGCGTGGGCCGTCGGCCCGCGGGCGTCGAGGAGCTCCCAGGTGAATTCGGGATCGGCGATCTGCACCCGCGCGCCCTGGGCGAGGAGCACCCGCTCGCCGGCGGCGAGGGGGCGGGCGTCGACGACGCTGCCGTTGCGGGAGCCGAGGTCGCGGACGCTCCACTGGCCCGCGCTCCAGGCGATCACCGCGTGCTCCGCCGACACCCGCGGGTCGCGGATCCGCAGGGTGCAGGCGCCGGAGCGGCCGACCAGCGTGCGCTCGGCGAGGGTGAGCGTGCGCCCGCTGGCGATGTCGCGGAGGAGGCCGATGGCCGAGTCTACCCCGCCGAGCGGGCCGCGATCGCGGCCCAGCGCGGGTGGCCGTGGAGCGGGGCGAGCTCCGGCACGACCAGGAAGGTGTCGGCGGCGATCTCGGGCGCCGGCGCGACCTCGAGGGCGCGATCCAGGAGGTCGAGCGCGCCCTCGAGATCGCCGCGGGAGGCGAGCACGCAGGCGAGCTCGCGGCGGGCGACGACCGGATCGCCGGCCCCGGCGTCGGCGAGCTCGACGGCGACGCGGAGGTCCGCCTCGGCGCGGGCGCCCGCGCCCTGCACCCGCCACGCCCGCCCGCGGGCCGTCAGGAGGCCCTGGACGATCGCCCGGCGCTCCGGCGCGTTCGGCCCCGGGTCGCGGAGGACGCCCGGGTAGGCCCGCAGCGCCCGCATCCACTCGGGATCGTCGGGGTGGAGGCGGATCGGCAGCTCCCAGGTCGCCCACCAGAGCTCCGGGAGGCGCTCGCCGAGCGCTTGCGCAATCCGCGCTCCGGTCCTCGGGGTGCCCGCGCGGAGGAGGGGCGGACCGTCGGCGATCACCGCGTCGGCGCCGACCTCGGCCGCCCAGCCCGCGAAGGCGAGGTCGGCCGCCTCGTCGTCGCCGCCCTCCTCGAGCGCCAGCGCCCGCCAGAGCGCGGCGCCCTGGCCCTCCGCGTCCGCGAGCGCGGCCAGGGCGAGCGCCGGCTCCTGGGCGGCGAGGTGATCGAGGCCGGAGGGCGTCGCGCTCGCGCCCTCGGCCCCGACGATCACCAGGCGCTGGAGCGAGGCCGAGAGCATCGTCGTGGTGTCGGGGCTGGTCGCGCGGAGCACCAGCGCCCACCGGCCCGGGGCTCGCGGCGACGAGGGCCCGTGGCCGAGCATCGGCCGCGAGAGCCCGGAGAGCGCGCAGCGGACCTCGTCCTCGGCGAGGCGGAGGCGGAGGCGGAGCGGCGCGTCGATCGTGACGTCGTCGACCGGGATCGTCTCCTTGCCGAGGGCGCCCTCCGGGCCCGCGCAGGCGAGCTGGACCTTGACCACGCCGCCGCCGCCCATGCCGGAGATCCGCATCGACGCGGCGACGTCGCCGGCCGCGTCCTCGAGGCGGAGCTCGAGGTTCGAGCCCCACTCCGCCCGCTGGAGGGCGAGCTCGACGTCGATGAAGAGCTCGCGGCCGTCCCAGATCAGCGGCGTCCGCCCGAGCTCGCGGGCGCCGATCGCCCGCACCAGGAGGGCGCCGCCGTTGGCGTCGTGGGAGGCGAGGCGGGGATCGGCGATCGACCAGCCGGCGAGCCCGCGGGCGAGCTCGTAGAGCGCCCGCGGCCCGTCGAGGAGGCGGGCGAGGCGGGCGAGGCGGGCCGCGAGATCGGCCTGGATCGCCGCCGGGAGGCCCGGGCTGGCGAGGCCCTCGGCGATCGCGGCGCGTGCCCCCTCGAGGTCGACGCTCGCCTCGAGGGCCGCGGCTGCGCCGACCCACCCCTCGGCCACGCCGGCGCGGGCGGCCCGGAGGTGGAGCGCCCCGGCGGCGATCGGGTCGACCGGATCGCTGAGCTCGGCCGCGCGCCCCAGGAGGCGCGCCCCCGCCTGCGGGTCGGCGAGGCGATCGGCGAGGTAGACGAAGCGGGCCGCCGCGCGGTCGCCGAGGCCGAGGGCGATGAGGTCCTCGGCGCGGGCCTCGGGCTCGGCGCCGCGGCCGACCGGGACGGGCGCGGGCCGATCGATCACCGGCAGCCGCTCCGTCCCGGCGCCGAGGATCCACGTCCGCTCGTCGCGGGTGTCCTGGACCAGGAGCTCGCCGTCGCCGTCGCCGTCGAGGTCGGCCGCGCCGTAGTGGGTGAGGCCCTCGATCCAGGCGCTCGCCAGGCTCCCGTCGTCGCGCTGCCAGGCGATCACGAGGTCGCCGCCGCAGACCAGCGCGAGCTCGTCGACCCGGTCGCCGTCGAGGTCGATCGGGACCGCGCGCTCGCAGGGGAGCGCCGAGGGCAGGGTCCAGGTCGGCGTCAGCGCCCCGTCCGCGAGGTCGAGGACGTGGACGCCCTCGGCGAGGGGGCCCCAGGGGGCCTCGGCCGGGAAGACCGCGCGGCTCGGCCACATGTCCTTGCGGACAGCTACCGCGCGGTCGCGGGTGCGCCCGCGGAGGACGGTGCCCCCCCGCTGATCGCCGACCCGCGCGCGGGCGACCACCTCCGGCGGCGCGCCCGGGCGGAGGATCCTGAGGTCGTAGCCGCCGAAGGCGCTGCGGCCGTGGAGGAGCTCGGGCGCGCCGTCGCCGTCGAAGTCGCCGAGGCGGAGGATGACGGTGTCGGAGTTGGCGGCCTCCGAGGGCGGGAGCGGGTCGTAGCGGCGCCAGCCGCCCTCGCGCGTCGGGGCCAGGGCGACCAGGTGGCGGGTCGGGTACTGGGTGCCGAGGATCACCTCGGTGACGCCGTCGTGGTCGAGGTCGAGGACGACGGCGCCGGCGACGTTGGCGTCCGGCCAGCGCTCTTGCAGCGCCCACCCCTCCGCCTCCGCGGCGAAGAGGCCGATCCCGTCGTCGCCGCGGGCCAGGAGCATCGTCTCGCCGCGGAGGTCGGCGACGCCCGCCCAATTGATCGGCCCGAGTCCGAGCTCCAACGGCGCGCGGCGGGTGAGGCCGACGTCGCCGGGCGGGACGATCGAGAGCTGGCGCGCGCCGATGGTCAGGGTCTCGGCCCGGCCGTCCCCCGTGAGGTCGCCGTTGCCCATCAGCACCACAGGCGGCCCCTCGATCGGGGTCGCCAGCGCGAGGCGGGCGAGCACCGGCCCGAGCTCGCCGTCGGGATCGGCCTCGAGGCGACGCTCGCTCACCCGCAGGATCGGCCCGAGGTGATCGGTCGGGGCGCCGCGCTCCTCGAGGGCGGCGGCGAGGGTGACGAGCGCGTCCCAGCGGGCCCGGGCGATCAGCGGCGCGGTCAGGGCGTGGAGGATCGCGATCTCCTCCTCGGGGTCGCGGGCGCTGAGCCAGGCGTCGGCGAGCGCGTCGAGCTCGCCGCCGGCGTCGCCCTCCTCCTGGGCCCACGCCGCCCGCTCGAGCCAGGCCTGGGCGAGGGCCCGGCTCTGCCAGTTCTCGGGGTCCTGGGCGAAGCCCTCGAAGGCGGCGCGCGCCCCCGCGAGGTCGCCGCTGGCCCGGCGCGCCGCGATCACCGCGCGGGCGGCGGCCAGGCGCTCGGCGGCGGCGGCCTCGTCGACGCCGGGCGTGTCCTGGCGGACGGGGGTGAGGGCCATGGCGACGCCGTAGGTCGCCGCGCCGCCGAGGGCGAGGAGCGCGAGCGCGGCCGCGGTCCGGCTCCGCAGCGCCCGCTGGAGCCGCCGACCGAGCCCCGGCCCGCTCGCCCGGCGGCCGGCCTGGACGGCGTGGAGATCGGCGATGAAGGCCCGCATCGACGGGTAGCGATCCGCGGGATCGGGGGCCATGCAGCGGGCGCAGACCCGGGCGAGCTCGGTCGGCACCGCCGGGGCGACGCGATCGGCCCGGGGCGCGCCGCGGCGGTAGGTCGCGGCGATCGTCGCCGCGTCGGCGCCCTCGACCGGGGCGCGCCCGGTGAGGAGCTCGTAGAGGACGACGCCGAGGGCGAAGATGTCGACCGCCGGGCCGACGACCCCGCCCGCCGCCTGCTCGGGGGCCATGTAGTGGGGCGTGCCGAGGACCTGACCGACGGTGGTCAGGCGGGTGTCGCGGGCGGCCTCGAGCGCGAGGCCGAAGTCGGCGAGGCGCGCCCGCCCGCGCTCGTCGAGGAGGATGTTCGAGGGCTTGACGTCGCGGTGGACGACCCCCTTGGCGTGGGCGCTGGCGAGCGCGTCGGCGACCTCGAGGGTCCAGGCGATCGCCCGCTCCGGCGCGACCAGGCCGCGCTCGCGGAGGAGGGCGGCGAGGTCGGGCCCGGGGAGGCGATCCATCGCGTAGAAGAGGCGCCCCTCGTGCTCGCCGACGTCGAGCACCCGGACCACCCCGGGGTGATCGAGGTGGGCGAGGATCTCGGCCTCCCGGCGGAAGCGCGAGGCGTGGAGCTCGGCGGCGCCGGCGAGCCCGGGGAGCCACTTGAGCGCGACCGCGCGGCCGAGCTGGGGATCCCAGCCGTCGAGGACGATCCCCATCCCGCCGCGGCCGAGCTCGCCGCGCACCTCGTAGCGGCCGAGGCGATCGGGGCGGGCGGCGTCGGTGCGGGGGAGCGCCGGCGCGGTCGCGGTCGCGCTCGCGACGCTGAGCGGCGCGACCGCGTAGGCCACGAGCGCGTAGGCGACCTCGCGGGCGCTCGGCCGCGCGTCCGGGCGCGGGTTGGTCATCGCCCGGACCAGCGCGCGCTCGGGCCCGGCTCCGGGATCGAGGGCCTCACGCTTGCGGGCGGCGAGCTCGTCGGCGGTCAGGCGATCGAAGGCGAGCTCGCCGCGGAGGAGCTCCCAGGCGACGACGCCGAGGCTGTAGACGTCGCTCGCGGGGCTCGCCTGCGGCGGGTCGGCGAGGCGCTCCGGGGCGGCGTAGCGCGGCGTGCCGGGCCCCCCTGCCGCGTCGCTCGGGGTCGTCGTCGCCGCCCCGAAGTCGATGAGCACCGCGCTCCCGTCGGCGTCGACGAGGACGTTGGCCGGCTGGACGTCGCGGTGGATCACCCCGCGCGCGGCGGCGTGGGCGAGCGCGTCGGCGAGCTGGCGGATCACCGCGAGGGCGACCTCGGCGGGGATCGGCGGGGTCGTCCGGAGGGCGCTGAGCGGCCGCCCACGGACCAGCTCCAGGACCAGCCAGGGCTCGTCCTTCTCGAGCCCCGAGGCGATCAGGCGGACGATCCCCGGGTGCTCGAGGGCCGCGAGCGCGCGGGCCTCGGCGCGGCCGACCTCGAGCTCGGCGACGACCTTGAGGGCGCGGGCGAGGCCGGGCGCCTCCGGTCGGTGACAGCGATAGACCGCGCCCATGCCCCCCTTGCCGAGGCACCAGTCGACGACCCAGCCGCCGACCGTGACCCCGGAGGCCAGCGGCGCGGGGCCCGGTCCGAGGCCGCGGAGCTGCGACATGGCGCCACGATAACAGGCATCGCCGCGCGTCGCGTCGCCGTCGCGCCGCTACTCGCTGCCGACGTCGACGTAGGGGAGGGCGTCGCCCATCTCGCCGGGGCCGTCGCCGCGGGCGTCCTGGTCGCCGTAGCCGAGCGCGCTCTGGCTGCCGCCGACGCCCCAGCACTTGACGCCGTGGTCGTCGAGGACGGCGCAGACGTAGTTGGCGCCCGGGGCGACCTTGATCGCGTGGCGGCCGGCGCCGAGGTCGATCGCCGGGAGGGCGTCGCCCATCTCGCCGGGGCCGTCGCCGCGGTTGTCGGTGTCGCCCTGGCCGAGCGCGCCGCCGAAGTTGCGCCCCCAGCACTTGAGCGAGTCGTCGTCGAGGATCGCGCAGGAGTGGAAGTACGAGGCGGCGATCTGGACCGCGCTCCGACCGACGCCGAGGTCGACGAAGGGGAGGGCGTCGCCCATCTCGCCGGGGGCGTCGCCGCGGTGCTCGGTGTCGCCGAGGCCGAGCTGGCCGTAGGTGTTGCTCCCCCAGCACTTGACCTGATCGTTGTCGAGGATCACGCAGCCGTGGCGGGCGCCGACGCTCAGCGCCTTGACCGTGTGGCCGCCCCCGAAGTCGACGATCGGCAGGGCGTCGCCCATCTCGCCGGGCGCGTCGCCGACCCCGCCGCCGTTCGCCTTGCCGTTGCCGAGGTTGCCCTCGGCCTGCTGACCCCAGCACTTGACGTCGCCGCCGCTGAGGAGCGCGCAGGCGTGGCTGTTGTCGAGGGCGATCGTCTCGACCGTCACGCCGGCGCCGAGGTCGATCGCCGGGAGGGCGTCGCCCATCTCGCCCGGGTTGTCGCCGCGGTCCTTCTTGTCGCCCTGGCCGAGCCAGCCGTTGCTGTTCCAGCCCCAGCACTTCGCGCTCGCGTCGTCGAGGAGGGCGCAGGTCGTCCACACGCCGGTGGCGACGGCGACCGCCGTCCGGCCGGTCCCGAGATCGACGAAGGGGAGGGCGTCGCCCATCTCGCCGGGGCCGTCGCCGAGGTTCGCCGAGCTCCCCGAGCCGAGCGCGCCGAAGGTCCCCTGACCCCAGCACTTGAGCTTGTCGCCCTCGACGATCGCGCAGCCCTGGTAGTACGACGAGATCGCCGAGGCGAGGCCGCCGGCGCCGAGGTCGACGAAGGGGAGGTCGTTGCCCATCGTCCCTGGCGTCGTCCCGTAGGGGTCGGTGTTGCCGAGGCCGAGGTCGCCGGAGTTGTTGTAGCCGCCCCAGCACTTGACCTTGCCGCTGAAGAGGACGACGCAGGCGTGGCCCTGGCCGGCCGCGAGATCGACGACGTCGTAGGGGCCGAGGTCGGGGGGCATCTCGCCGGTGGTGCCGGTGGTGTCGCCGGTGGTGTCGCCGGTGGTCGAGGTGTCGCCGGTGGTCGAGGTGTCGCCGGTGGTCGAGGTGGTGTCGCCGCTGGTCGAGGTATCCGTGGTCGGGCCGGTCGAGCCCGTCGTCTCGCCGCTCGAGGTCGTCCCGGTGATCGTCACCCCGCCGGTGGTGTCGCCGGTGGTCGTCGCCGAGTCGCTGGCGCCGCTGGTCGACGAGGTCGTCGTCGCCGCGCCGGTGCTGCTCGTCGTCGCCGAGGTCGAGCCCGACGAGCCCTCGCTCGCGCTCTCGCTGGCGCTGCTGACCGCGTCGTCACCGCAACCTGCGATCATCGCGGCGGCGATCGCCGCCGCGGCGAGCCCGCGCACACTGGTTCCTGTCCTCATCGTCACCCCTCCGCGCCAACCACGATCCCGGCGGCCGGGTGGCCGATCAAGCGCCGCCGGCGGGGGCGCTGGTCCGCATACGGCCGCCTAGCCGGGCCCGCGGGCGATCGATGCCCCCGGCGTCGCGTCGCGTCGCGTCGTCGCGCCGCGCGCGATGTCGGGTCCGGGGACGAGGAGGGGCGCGGCTCTTCGCGTCGGCGAGGCGCGCGGCTATCCTGCTCGCCGAAGCATGGCCGCGCTCGACCCTCGCCGGATCCCCTGGACGCCGCTCGCCCTGAGCGTGGCAGTGATGGCCGCCTGCACGCCGGACTTCCCCGAGGTCTCGTGGATCGGCCCGCACCTCCAGGTGGCGAAGACCGCGGAGGGGCCGGTCTGCGGGGGCACCAACCCCTACCAGGATCGCTACGTCGAGCGCCTGGCCGATCTCCTCGGCGTGGCGATCGTCGAGCCGATCCTCTTCGCCTACATCGACGACTCGGAGATCGAGGACTATTGCTTCGACGAGCTCTGGGGCTGCTACTACGACGGCAAGGCGTACTCGATCATGCCCACGCACACCCACGAGCTCGCGCATGCGGTCGCCGATCGGGCGGGCTGGGACGGGCCGCGGGCCCTCACGGAGGGCTTCGCCGAGGCCTACGGCTTCAACAGCGAGGGCGGCCTCGTGCGCCTGCCGATCCGCGGCGTCGTCGAGGACTTCGACCGCAGCGCCGACAGCTACTACACCGCCGGGCTCTTCGTCCGCTTCCTCGTCGACCGCCACGGCCTCGGGCCCTTCGGCGAGCTCATGCGGGCGACCGACTCCGACTCCGACTTCGACGAGGTCGCGGCCGCCTTCGAGGCCCACCTCGGCGAGCCGATCGAAGCGGCCTTCGAGGCCTTCGAAGCCACCTACCCGACCTGCTCGGCCTGGTCGAACCAGGCGGCGATCGTCGAGTGCGGCCTCGATCCGAGCCCCTGGGTGGGCGAGAGCCTGGAGATCACGGTCGCCCTCGACTGCGCGGACGAGGCGACGATCGGCCCGAACGGCAGCGACCCCGGGGAGGCCTGGGCGCCGCGCTCCTTCGAGGTCCCCGGCGACGGCCTCCGCGTCTACCAGGCGACCGTCACCGCGACCGGCGACGCCCCGAGCGGCGTGAGGATCACCCACTGCGGTGGGTGCGAGGTGGATGTCGATATTATCGTCGGCGCCGGCGTGTCGCGGACCGTCGCGCTGCCGGCGGGGCGGTACTATGTGGATTTTGTCGCGGCTGCGGATGCGCCGATGAGCTTGACGCTGCGGCTTCAGAGTCCCTGAGCGGGGGGCGGAGTCAGCGGGCTACCTCCGCATTCGACAGGCAACCAAAGACCATACTGAGATTACCTACCGGATGTTGCCGGCAGGGGTCGACCACTTTGCGTCCGAATTCTGAACCTTGACGGGGCGGCTACCCGGCTCCGCCACTTGGGGCATCGCTGCCGCCCCCCGCAGGGTCCTCGATCTGCGCGCGCGAGCACGGATCGAAATACCCAGCCCCGCCCCCTACTCCCCGCAGGAATGCCGAAGCATCGTCACCGCCTCGACCGGCGGCACCGCCTCGCCGGGCGCCGGGGTGCGCTCCAGCATGTAGACGATCTGCAGGTCGCGGAGGCGCTCGGGGCCGCGGTGGGTCGCGTTCCACGCGCGGCAGAGGTGGCGGGCGACGTAGGTGCGGAGGGCGACGGTCTTCGACGACCAGACCACCCGCATCACCTTGTACCAGCGGTGGCCGGCGAGCTCCGGGCGGGGTCGGCTGCGCTCGCTGCGGTCGAGCTCGCGGGTGGGATCGTCCGGGTGGAGCGCGGCCCGGTGGCGCTCCTGGGTGTCGAGCGCGACCCAGCGGGGGGCCTCGCCGCTCCAGAGGTCTACCTCGCCGCCGCCCTCGAGGCGCCCGGGGATCTGCCACCAGCCGTCGTCGCGCAGCGGGTTGGGGGCGAACATCGGCCAGCGCTGGTGGAGGCGCAGGCCCTCGACCGCCGCCCGCTCGATCGACGGCATCGGCGGGACCACCCGGGCGGTCGCGTCGACCGCCCGCAGGTTCCAGTGGACCACCATCAGGAGGACCGCCGCGAGGAGGGCCCCGCCGAGCCCGCGGAGCGCCGGCATGAAGCGGGCGGTCAGGGTCGGCGCGGGGGTCGACGCCGGGCGCTCCTCGTCAGCGTCGCTCCGCCAGCCGAGGCGCTCCCAGCAGGCGCCGGGGAGGAGCGCGAGCCAGGCGACGACGCAGACGATCGGGAAGATCCCGACCTCGAGGCCGGCCGCGAAGCCGAGGTGGAGGGCGACGAAGAGGGCGACCAGGAGCCCGCGGACGCGCCCGCGGAGCGCGGCGGGGAGCGGCGTCAGGAGGAGCAGGGGGCCGAGGTACTCGAGGGCGAGGGTCGCGTAGGTGAGGAGCGAGGCGGCCCAGGGGACCGCGCCGTCGATCGGCAAGCCGAGCCCGCGGAGGAGGGCGAGGGGGCCGGGGCCGACGAGCTCGACGAGCGGAGATGTCCCAATGACCAGGCCGGCGAGGGGCTCGCGGGCGAGCGAGGTCGCGCTCAGCGCGTAGTACACGGCCGAGCCCTCGGCCCACGACGCCCCCGTCTTGAGGAGCGCGGTCACCAGGTACATCAGCGCGAGCTGGAGGCAGAAGGCGAGGCTGGCGACGCCGAGCGCGGGGCCTCGCGGGGCCGCGGCGGCCGGTCGGCGGCGGGCGTCGAGCGCGAGGCGGTCGCCGAGGGGCAGGAAGATCGCCCAGAAGAGGAGGCAGCGGAGGAGCGTGTCTCCGCCGTTGGTGATGTAGGGCGCGCGGGCGTGGAGCGACGCCAGGAGGACGAAGGAGGCGATCGTCGCCAGGCGGGTCCGCCAGCCGACCACCAGCATCAGCGCGGCCGCGCCGGCGCCGGCGAAGAGCGCGGCGAGGAGCGGGCCGTCGCCGACCATCGCGTGCAGCGAGATCGCATGCGAGCGCGCGAGGAGATCGCTGAGCGCCGCCCGCGGGAGGATCCCGGCGTCGGTGTAGAAGGCGCCGAAGTGGCCGAGGCGCGCGACCAGGTCGTGGAGGAGGACGAGGCCGACGCCGATCCGAAAGATCGCCAGCGAGCGGCGATCGAGGCTGAAGGTCGCCCAGAGCGCGCGGAGCCAGGGGCGCGCCGGGCCGGCGTCGGGCGGGGTGATCGCGTTCGGTCGGGGCGTCGGCATGGCGGCTCGGCGGTCGGGCGGGGTCGGGGTCAGGGAAGAGAGGCGCCGCAGGGTCGTCGGGGCGGCCCTGCGGCGGGGCCTTGGGGCGACGAGCGAGCTAGCCGTCGATCAGGATGTACTCTTCGATCGGCATGTCGATCGTCCCGTCGCACTCGACGCAGTCGTCCCAGTGGTTGTCGTCGATCATCAGGACGACGTCGCCACTCGAGAGGCTGATCGTCCCGTTCGGGCGGACCGAGAAGATCAGGTTGTCCTCGATGACGAGCCCGCCGTCGAGCGCGACCCCGGCGAGGAGCGGCGCGCTCCAGCCGAGCTGGTCAGCGGCGCCGAGGACCAGGTCGCCGCTCTTCGGGTCGATCGAGCCGACGATTTTGGCGCCGCCCTTGCCGTTGATGAGCCGACCGAGGCCGCCCGCGGGCGAGCCCTTGGTGTAGGTCGCGAGGTTCTCGTAGAGGTGCCCGGCGATGTCGGCGATCCGGAGGCAGGCGTCGGGATCGGCGGCGCTCAGGCCCTCGCAGGCGCCCTGCGGCGCGCCGATGTCGCTCGCCGGCGAGCGGTTGCCGTCGACGTCGACGCCGCGCCAGACCGGCGTCGAGACCTCGGTCCAGTAGGCGTCGGCGATCGCCACGCCCTCGGGATCCGGCGAGCAGATCAGCCGGTTCTGGGCGACCGCGCAGGCGGCCGCCGAGAGGCCGGCGCAGCGCTCGGCCCAGAAGGCGTCGCAGGAGGCGAAGTCGCCGTTGATCGCCGGGCCCTGGGAGTCCCATTGATCGCCGATCTCGAGGGCGCGGGCGGTGAGCCGGGCGTCGAAGGTCGAGTCGGCGTCGCAGGCCGCGAGGCCGAGGCCGAAGGTGAGGGCGGTGAGGAGGGCGGGGAGGGTGAATCGGGGCTTGAACATGGTGGTTCTCCGCGGCCAGCGGCGTCGCGCTCGTGCGGCGCTCGCCGGCCTCGTCGGTCCCTAGTCGGCGCTCCCTCCCGGTCTTACGCGGGGCGCGAAAAAAGACGCGGAGGGGGACTCCCCCCCTGCGGTGAGCACCTTTCGGGCACCAGCGCGCGCGCCCCTCGGCGATGATGGTCGGACCGAGGAGACACGATGATGACCAAGATCCGCCCGCGCCGCTCCATTGGCACCCCGCTCGCGCCCGCGCTCCTGCTCACGGCGCTCGCCCTCGCCGGCTGCGCCGGCGCCGATGACCAGGCGGGGAGCGAGAGCGCGACCTCGACCGGCGACGGGACCTCGAGCGTGAGCGCGTCCTCGACCTCCGGCGGCTCGAGCTCGGGGAGCTCGAGCTCGGGGAGCTCGACCTCGGCCGCCTCGACGTCGGCGTCGTCGTCGACGTCGGCCGCCTCGGAGACGAGCTCGTCGACCGGCGACGGCACGACGTCGACCACCGGCGGGTCGGCCTGCGTGGAGCCGCCCTTCGATCCCGATCCCCTCGGCCCGCAGGCGGCGATGTGCGTGAGCGATGCCGAGTGCGCCGACGGCGACTCGTGCTTCAACGTCCCGCTCCTCGGAGGTCTCTGCGGGGAGTGCAAGACCGACGCCGATTGCCCCGCCGGCGGGTGCACGCCGCCCGACGTGCTCAACGGCCGGGGCGCCGTCTGCAACACCGGCAAGCCGGGGGGCGGCTGCGAGACGGACGCGGCCTGCAATTCGACCTGCCACAACATCTGCGCCGAGGTCCTCGACGCGACGCCGATCCTCGTGATCAGCACCTGCAGCGCCTGTCAGACCTCCGCCGACTGTGAGTCTGGCTGGGTCTGCGCCCCCGACATCGACCTCGACAACTTCACCGGGATCAACGAGTGCGTGCCGCCGGGCTCGCTCGCCCTGGGCGCGAGCTGCTCGCTCGCGGGCGACGGCGCGGACGCGTGCGCCTCCGGGATCTGCGGGGACGCGTCGATCATGGGGATCATCAAGGTCGGCGTCTGCAGCGAGTGCGCGAGCGATGCGGACTGCGCTCCCGGCGAGCTCTGCACGGACGCGAGCGTCGACCCCAACGACAACACCCTGATCCCGGGGACCTGCGGCTAGGGCGAGCGCGGCGACCCCGAGCATTTGCGACGCTCGGGGTCGCGTCGTCGGCCGCTAGTTGACGCGGACCCAGCCGACGCTGTCCATCAGGTTCGGCACGCAGATCACCCCGGCGGCCTCGTCGACCCCGTGGTCGGCGGCCGGCGCGAAGCCGTGGTCGGTCAAGAGGTCGAAGAGCACCTCGCTCTGGCCGTCCTGGTCGAAGGCGACGAGCTTGGCGGTCGCGTTGTCCGAGAGGAGGAAGCGGCCGTCCCAGCGCTCGAGCCCGTCGTACTTGCCGAGGGTCTCGCTGAACTTCGAGATCCCCTTGGTGGCGACGTCGACCGCCAGGAAGGGCCCGAGGTTCATCGGGTCGAAGTCGACCAGGCTGGCGACGTAGAGCGTGCCGTCCTCGTAGCGGAGGCCGTTCGGGCCCGCGAGCTCCGGCGAGGCCAGGAAGACCTCCTCGCCGCCGAGCTCGCCGACCTTGAACTGGTGGATCATGTTGCCGAAGGTGTCGCTCGCGTAGCCGATCCCGTTCGCCGCGTCGATCGTCGGATCGTTGAGGAAGGCGGCGACCATCGGGAACTCGTGGGTGAGGAGGACCTCGCCGGTGGCGACGTCGATCTCGTGGACCTTCTTGATGTCGTTGACGAAGAGGACGCCGTTGGCGAGCGCGAGGCCGGCGGGGGTGTCGAAGCCGGCGACCCACTGGGCGTCGACGATCGTGCCGTCGGGGCTGACCCGCGAGATCCACCCCTGCCCGTCAGGCATCGTCAGGTCCATCGACTGCGGCGCCATGTTGGAGACGTACCAGTACTTCGAGACAGGGTCCCAGAGGCAGCTCTCGGGGGCCGCGAAGCCCGGGGTGACCTCGAAGGTGTAGCCGGCGCCGCCGGTCGTGTCGCCGGTCGTGTCGCCGGTCGTGTCGCCGGTCGAGCTCGACGACGAGGCGGTGGTCGTGTCGCCGGTCGACCCGCTGGTGCCGCTGGTCCCGTCGCTCGTCGAGGTCTCGGTGTCGGCCGTGGTCCCGCTCGTCGAGGTGGTGCCCTCGGTCGCGGTGGCGGTCGCGGTCGCGGTCGCGTCGGTGGTCGCGTCGTCGCCGTTGCAGGCGGCGACCAGGGCGAGGGAAAGGGAAAGGGCGAGGCGGCTGAAGGTAGAGGTGGACATGGCGATGGCTCTCCGTCTTTTGGGGGGCGCTGTGGCGCCCCGGCTGGCCCCAACGATGGTGTTTGTCGGATAAAAAGCCAAAGTGATTGTTTTGATACTTGAATAAGGACCGCTAATATCAGGCCGTGGCCCGCTCGCTCGCCCAGCTCGACCTCAACCTCCTCGTCGCGCTCGAGGTGCTCCTCGTCGAGCGCCACGTCACCCGGGCCGCCCGCCGCCTCGGGGTCACCCAGTCGGCGATGAGCCAGACCCTCCAGCGCCTCCGCGACGCGCTCGACGATCCGATCCTCGTCCGCCGCGGGACCAAGATGGCGCCGAGCCCCCGCGCCGCCGCCCTCGCGGGGCCCCTGCGGGCGTCCCTTCACGCGCTCGAGCGGCTGGTCCTGGGGCCGCCGCGCTTCGACCCGGCCGCGAGCGAGCGGATCTTCCGGCTCGCCGCCTTCGACGTCTACAGCGTCAGCGTCCTCCCCCGCGTGCTCGCCCGGCTCGGCGAGGCCGCGCCGCGGGCGGCCGTCGACGTCGTGCCGATGGCGATGGACCGCGTCTACGATCAGCTCCGCAGCGACGACCTCGACGTCGCCCTCATGGTCCCGCGGAGTCCCCCCGGGGACCTCGTCCGCGCGGTCGCGCTCGAGGACTCGCTGGTGTCGATGGTCCGCGCCGACCACCCGATCCTCGCCGGCGAGATCACGCCCGCGGCCTTCGTCCGCTGGCCCCACGCGCGCGGCCGGGTCGCCGACGGCGGCCCCTCGGCGATCGATCTCCTCCTCGAGGCCCAGCAGCTCCGCCGGCACGTCCAGCTCCGCCTCCCCCACTTCCTCGCCGGCCCGGCGCTGGTCAGCGCGACCGACCTCATCATCACCATGCCGCGCTCGCTGGCCCGCGAGCTCGCGCCGCAGTGGCCAGTGGCGACCTTCGCCCCGCCGCTGCCGCAGACGCCCTACACCGTCGAGCTGGTGTGGTCGCGCCACGTCGACGCCGACGAGGGGCACCGGTGGTTCCGCGAGCTGGTCCTCGAGGTCGCGCGGGGGCTCGGCCCGCCGCGCGCTGGTGCCTTGTGAGCGGCCGGCGATCGCTCGTCGTCATCCTGCGCGAGCGACCTCAGCCCGCGCCGGCGCCGACGATCTCGCCGACCACCCGCTCCGCCGACTCGAGCGCCCCCTCGAGGTAGCCGTTCCACTCGCGGGCGGTCTCGGTGCCGGCGAAGTGGATCGGCCCCGCGGGCGCCCGGAGGGCGGGGCCGCAGGTGTGGAGGACGCCCGGCGAGAGGAAGGCGGCCGGGCAGCCGCGGGCCCAGGGATCGAGGCCCCAGTCCTTCTCGACGATCGCCTCGACCTCGCGGGCAGCCGGGCCGAAGGCGCGGACCAGGCCGTCGATGATCGCCGCGTGGCGCTCGGCGGCCGGGCGCGGCCCCCAGCGGCGGGCCATGTCGCCGGTGACGAAGGCGACCAGCGCCGGCTGGGCGTCGTCGTGGGAGGAGTTGTCGTAGGTGAAGCAGAAGGGCGCGGCCGTCGAGAGGGCCTCGCCCGAGAGCCCCTGATCGCGCCAGAAGGGCGCGCGGTAGAGGAGGAGCACCTTGATCGTCGCGCCGATCGGCGCGTGGAGGTGGAGCTGCTCGCGGGCCTGCGGGAGGTGCTCGCCGAGGTCGATCCGCGAGGTGAGGTGGGGCGGGAGCGCGAGGATCACCCGCTCGGCCGAGAGCTCGCCGGCCTCGCCGCGGACGCGGACGCGGCCGCCTTCAATGCTCACCTGACGGCAAGGCCAGGTTAGATGGAGCTCGCCGCGGAGGCGCTCGCGGAGGCCGAGGGTGAGCCCCTGGGCGCCGCCGACGAAGCGCGACTCCTGGGCGCCGCCCTCGACCTCGACCAGCTTCATCAGGCCGCCGGCCGAGCCGGCGTAGGCGAGGAGGTGGAGGAGCGAGACCTCGCTCGCCTCGGCGGAGAGGAACGAGCGGATCGCCAGGTCGACCATGTCGCGGACGTCCTGGCGGCGGATCGTCCGGCGCTTCCAGGCCTCGAGCGAGATCCCGTCGAGCTCGGCCGCCCGCGGCGACGCCCAGGGGGCGGCCGGGTCGACGCCGCGGGTGAGGCGATCGAGGCGCGAGAGCGTCCGCTGGAGCTCGAGGAGCCCGAGGAGCGGGAGCGAGGGGATCGACGAGCGGTAGCGCCGGACTCGATCGCCGCGCTCGAGGATCTTGATCCCCTGGTGGCGGGTCGGGAAGGTGGCGAGGCCGAGCTCGTCGATGAGCGCCCGCAGCCGCCGCTGGCCGGCGCCGATCCACTGGCCGCCGAGATCGAAGGTCGCGCGGCCGATCGGCTCCGAGAGGGTGCGGCCGCCGACGCGATCGCGGGCCTCGACGACCGCGACCCGGAGGCCGCGATCCTCGAGCGCGCGGGCGGCAGCGAGGCCTGCGAGGCCGGCTCCGACGATGGCGACGTCGACGTGCATGGTCGGGATCGTCGCCGCCGGGGCGGGCGCGGGTCAATCGTCAGGTGATGGTGCGTGTGGAGCGAGCGCATGGCGCAGCGCGCCGGCTTCGCCTATCCTCCGCCGCATGTCGCTGATCCCCCAGCCCGTCGGCATGGCCGCCTTCCTCGCCGCGATCGTCGTCTCGCGGATCGTCCAGGAGCGGGCGCTCCGGACCCTGACCACCGAGGAGAAGGGGCGCCTGGTCGAGGCCTTCGCCGGCCTCCGCCTCTTCGCGCTGGTGCCGGTCGCGGCGATCGCCGCCCTCTACTTCGTGATGCTGAGCGTCGACGCCCTGACGACCCGGACGCTCCTGGCGATCTACCTCCCGGCGGCGCTCATCTTCGCGCTGGCGATGCAGGTGATGATCCACCGCCGCCTCCGCCGCCTCGAGCTCCACCCGGCGTATCTTCGGGCCTATGCGATCGGTCGGGCGACGGTGATCGGCGGGCTGGTGGTCTTCATGCTCTCGCTCGGCGGCGGCTAGCGTACAATCCCCGGGAGGGGATGGAGAGTGCGCTGGCGTACGATCGCGGTCGCTGGACTTGGATTCACCGCGGCGTGTAGCGATGACGCGAGCCTCCTGGATGAGCTCGACGCCCACCAGGGGGCCCACCTGACGTACTACTCGAGCGCGAGCCTCCAGGCGTGCGCAGGGACCTACGAGCACGTCGACAATTTCCTCCCCTTTGTCGCTGGCGAGCTCGGCCTCTCTCTGCCTGCGGACACGCGCTACCTCTGGCTCGCTCACGAGGACTTCCCGCGCTCAGGCTGCGGGCCCGGCCTCGGCGGGTGCGCTCTCGCGGGCGCCGGGGTGGGGAAGTCGCCGGCGCTCCTGCATGAATTGGTGCATGTCGTCGCAGCGGAGCACTCGCTGAATTCGTGGCCCTTCTTCGCGGAGGGGCTCGCCACGGCCTATGACCCCTGGTCCGGCGAGAGCATGGGGCCGCGCTACTCCATCTCCCCCCAGGGCGGAGCCCTGATCGACCCGCGTCCGATGATGGAGAGGCCCGCGGCTGACGTGGACTACGGGCTCGCGGGTTCGTTCGTCAGCTTTCTGATCGCCCGTCACGGGCCGGAGCCGCTGGTGGCGACGCTCCAGGAGCTCTCGGGTCGACCACGCACGCTCGGCACCTTGCGTCGGGTCTTTGGTGAGATCTACGGGCTCGATCTCGACGCCGAGGTCGAGCTCTTCATCGGCGGGACGACCTGTCCCACGGAGCCCTGGCCGACCCTCGTCTACGAGTGCGCCGCGCCCGAGGTCGCGTGGGAGGACGGGTCACGGTGGCGCTATTCGAAGGCGATGGAGTGCGGGTCCGACACCGTCATGGGCGGCGTCGGCCCCGAGAAGGCCTGGAAGAGCATCCACTCGGTCACGCTCGATGTCGCGTCGTCGGGCGCGTATCAGGTGAGCGTGGCGAGCGACGGCGACGTCGAGGTGCAGATCGGCGCCTGCTTTGGGTGCCCCTGGGAGCCGAGGTGGGTGTGGCTCGGCCCTGGAGAGCAGGTGAGCGTCGCGCTCGACCCGGGGAGGTACTACGTGCGTATGCGGGCGGTCTCCGACGAATCTCCGCGGATCGACCTTTCGATTGATCGGGCGCCCTGAGCTCGCCTCAGCACTTGTAGGCGACGACGACGCAGCGCCCGTCGCGGCAGGCCGGCGCGAGCTCGCCGTCGCGGCAGGGCTGGAAGCGCCGGCCGCGGAGCTTCTTCGGGCGGGCGATCGGGTGGCGGGGCGACTCGTCGCTGATCCAGCAGGCGCCCACGTCGTCGCAGGGGATCGCCTCGAGCCAGCGGAATTCGCAGCGGTCGCTCGCGGCGTCGCAGAAGCAGCCGGGGCCCTCCGCGCGGGCGCGGCGGTTGGCGTCGAGCATCTCGCCGACGACGCAGCGGCCGGCCGACGCGTCGAGGCCGCATTGCCTGGTCTTGCAGCCAGGTTCGCTGGGGGCCGGCGTCGCCTTCGGCTGGAGGGTGCAGCGGCCGGCGTGGCAGAGGCAGGCGCCGGGGGGCGGCGCCGACTCGTCGCACTCCGTCGGCTGGGTCGCCGCGTGGGCCGCGTCGACGCAGCGCGTGGGGACGCAGCCGTCGTCCCAGCCGCAGCCGGCGTCGTCCTCACAGGGGGCGCCGTGGCCCGCGGGGTCGACGGCGTAGGGCTCGGGCGGAGGGGTCGGCGGGGGAGCGTCGATTGGGGCCGTGGGGTCGGCGGGCGCCGGCGCGGTCGCAGGCTCCGCGGGCGCGCGTTCGTTGGTCGGGGTGGCGGGCTCCGGCGGCGCGCCCGAGCTCGTGCAGGCGATCAGGAGTGCGGCGAGGAGCCCGGCGAGGTGCCGCGTCATGCCCCGAGGATACCCGAGCGCGGCCGGCGAATCTGCCACCTGCAGGGGCGCGGGCGAACCCGCGCCCCGCAGGATCTTCTTCAGATCAGAGGCGGGCGAGGTGCCGCGAGTCGCTGATCATCAGATACTCGCCCCGCGGCGCGACGATCACCATCGGGATCGGCCCCGGGATGCGCTTCGCCTCGCCGAGCACGGTCACCTCCTCACCGACCTCGAGGGCCGACTCGGTGAAGAGGAGGTCGCGGTTCAGCCCGAGGAGCCAGGATGGATCCTCGCCGAAGCGCTCGAGGAAGGCGGCCTCGGCGGTCGACGGCTCGCCGATCCACCTCGAGCGGGTCTCGGAGTCGGACTTCGCCCTGATGTCGGCGCGATCGATCCGGACGATGACGGCCCCGGTCTCGTCGCGCACGACGAAGTCGACGCTGCGGCGGACGCGGTGGAGTGCCACCCAGTGGCTCTGCTGCCCGTTGTGGCCCGGGGAGGTGCGCTTCTCGGAGACGGCCGCCTCGAAGTGGACGCAGGCGCGGCCGCTCAGGGCACCGGCGAGCTCCTCGTCGAGGACCTCGATTCGGCCGTGGATCCGCACCGTCCCCGGCTCGAGCGCCGCGATCGGCATGGGGGGCGTCGATCGCAGCTGTCGAAAGCGTCTGATGTAGGGGTGTCGAATGATCACGTAGAGGGCGAACGCGACCGTGAATGCGAGCGTGAGCGTGTGTTCCATCGGGCCTCGTCCTTGCGAGCTTGGGGAGGGCCGCCGCGATGACGGCCGCGCTCTTGTTCGGCCGCCAGCGGCGCCCGTTGCAGGGCCGCGGGCAGGGCGTCGTCGTGTCTGCACGTCGGCCCTCTGCGACGGGATGAGGCACGCGCTGTGGTCGAGCGCCGCGCGTGGTGAGGGCGCGTGGCCCCGCCCGCGCGATCTTTCCCGGCGGTGGAGCGGGAGGTACCCTCACGCGCCATGGATCGATCGTCCCGGCCCGCGCCGCGCTCGCTCCGGGGCATGCGCGGGGCGCTCGCGCTGGCGCTGGGGACGGCGCTGGCGGGCTCCGGGGTCGCGCGGGCCGAGGCCGCGGGGAGCGGCCCGGAGCTCCGCTGGGAGGCCCCCGCGGGGTGTCCGGACGAGGCCCAGCTCCGCGAGCGCCTCGACGGGATGCTCGCCCGCGCCTCGCCCGAGCGCCGCGACGCGCCCCAGCTCCGCGCCCACGCGCGGGTGCAGGAGACGGCGCCCGGGCGCTTCACCCTCGCGCTCGAGATCACCACGCGCGACGGGGTCAGCGCCCGCGCGATCGAGGCCGCGAGCTGCGTCGAGCTCGCCGACGCGACCGCCCTCCTGATCGCGATGATGATCGATCCGGCCGCGGCGACCGACGCCGAGCCGCCGCCGCTGCCACCTCCGCCTCCGCCTCCGCCGACGGACGTCCCGGAGGAGACCGAGCCGAGCCCGCCGCCGACGACCGAGGCTCCGCCGACCGAGCACGCGCCCGAGGAGGCCGCGCCCCATCCGCCGCCCGAGCGTCCCCCTGCGACCCGCGCAGCGATCGGGGCCGACCTCGCCCTCGGCGGCGCCGGCCTCCCGGGCTTCGGCGCCGGCTTCGGCCTCAGCGTCGCCGTCCTCCGCACCCACCTCCGCGGCGAGCTCTTCGGCCGCACCCACCTCCCGCGGACGCGCGCGCTCCCCGGGCTCGAGGAGGGCGGCGCCGCGGTCCGCTATCAGCTCGCCGGCGGAGGCGTCCGCGGGTGCGGGGTCGGCAGGGTCGGCGCGCGCGCTCGCGTCGAGCTCTTCGGCTGCCTCGGCGTCGAGCTCGGGGCGATGCGCGGCGAGGGGATCGACCTGCCGGTCTCCGCGAGCCGCACGCTCCTCTGGGCGGCGGCCCTCGTCACGCCGGGGCTGGCCGTCGCCCTCGCGCCGCGGCTCGCCCTCGTCGCCCGGGCGGACCTCGGCGTCGCCCTCGCGCGCCCCCGCTTCGCCGTCCTCAACTACGGGGACGTCTACCGCGCGCCGCCGCTGAGCTACGTCGTCAGCCTCGGGCTCGAGCTCCGCCTGCCGTCGGCGCCGATCCGCGGGGCGGCGAAAAAAAGCGGGACGGATCCCGCGGGCCGCGGGCAATCCCCGGCGGAGCGCCCCTTTCGATGAGCGCGCGAGACCTCGCCGGCAGCCCGACCTGCACCGCCAGCGCTGAGCGCGTGGAGAGCGCGCCGTGCCTTGCGACGCTCTACCGCCAGGAATTCGCCTTCGTCTGGCGGACGCTCCGCTACCTCGGGGTGCCGCCGGCGAGCGTCGAGGACGCGGCCCAGGAGGTCTTCATCACCGCCCACCGCCGCCTTGCGAGCTTCGATCCGACGCGCGCGTCGATCCGCTCGTGGCTCTACGGGATCGCCCGCAACACGGCGCGTCATCACCACCGCTGGGCGCGGCGCTGGGATCCTCGACGGCTCCCGGAGTCGACCGCCGAGGCCGTCGACCCGGCGCTCGATCCCGAGGCGCGGGTCGCCCGGGTCGAGGTCGTCGAGGTCGTCGAGCGCTGCCTCGCCGCCCTCGATCCGCGGCGCCGCGAGGTCTTCGTCCTCCACGAGATCGAGGGCTTCTCGGCGCCGGAGATCGCCGAGCTCCTCGGGATCAAGCTCAACACCGTCTACTCGCGGCTCGCCCGCGCCCGCAGCCGCTTTCAAGCCGCGACCGCACGCCACCTCGCCCGCGAAGGGGGGCCCCATGGATGAACCGCGCGACGAGCTCCACGATCTTCTCGCCTCCTACCGCCAGGCGATCGAGCCCCCGGCCGAGAGCGAGGCCCGGGTCCGCGAGGCGCTGCGCTCGTCGATCCCGGGCTGGTCGACGCCGCCCTCGCCGGCCGAGCGGGGCGTCCTCCTCCCCTTCGTCGGCCGCGCCCGCCAGGTGGTCGTCGTCGGCTGCGCGCTGGCGGCTGCGCTCGCGCTGACCTTCGGCGTCTCGTCGTACCTCGGCGAGCGCCGCGAGCTCGATCGAGACCTCGCGCAGACGCCCTTCCAGCGCAGCGACTCCGGGGCCGCGGAGCGGCAGGTCGAGGCGCGCTCGCCCGAGGTGCAGGCGCCGAGCAGCGACCCTGTCGCGACCCCCGACGAAGGAGCGCGCGTCGAGCCGGCGGGCGCCGACGCGGCCGACGAGGTCGAGGTCGAGCTCGAGGGCGCGAGCGCAGCGGAGGCGCTCCCGGAGGCTGACGTCCCGGCGCCTCGCCGCGTCCGCGCGACGACCTCGCGCGCCGCGTCGACGGAGCCCGACGCGATCGAGGCCCCGTCGCCCGCGCCCGAGGCCGAGGAGGCCGCGCCGATCCTCGACCTCGCCCGCGAGCTCCGCCTGATCCGCGCCGCCGAGGAGCACCTCCAGGCGGGTCGCGGCGACGAGGCGCTCGCGGCCCTCGAGCGGCACCGACGGGAGTTCCCCGGCGGCCAGCTCGAGCCCGAGCGCGAGGCCTCGCGGGTGACCGCGCTCTGCCAGCAGGGGCGCGCGGACGAGGCGAGCGCGCGCGCCCAGGCCTTCGCCGAGCGCTGGCCCGACTCGCCGCTCGTCGCCCGCGTGCGCCGGGTCTGCGCCGCGGACTAGCGGGCGGAGAGAAAAAACTCGGACGGATCCTCGCCGCCGCGGGCAACCCCCATCGAACCTACGAGAACTCGACCCATGACCCGAACGCTCCCCCTCTCCCGCATCCTCTCCCTCCTCCCGATCTTCGCCCTCTCGCTCGGCCTCGGCGCCTGCGACAAGCTCGGCAACGTCGGCGACGCCACCGACTCGGCGACGAGCGGGGGCTCGAGCACCGATCCGCAGCAGAGCTCGAGCGGGGGCTGCAACGACCCGAACGACCCCAACTGCAACCTCTGCGCCGACGACTCGGATTGCGCGCCGGGCAACGTCTGTGAGAATGGGGTCTGCGTCGACCAGGGCGGCACGTCGACCGGCGGCGACGCGACGACCGGCGGCAACTGCAACGACCCGAACGATCCCGATTGCGCGCTCTGCAACGCCGACGCCGACTGCGCTCCGGGGGAGCTTTGCCTCAACGGCCTCTGCAGCGGCGGCAGCACCTCCGGCACGACCTCGGGCGGGAGCACGTCGACGGGCGGCGACTGCAATGATCCGCAGGACCCCAATTGCCTGCAGTGCAACGCCGACGCCGACTGCCCGCCGGGGGAGCTCTGCGTCAACGGCCTCTGCAGCGGCGGGACCACCGGCGGGACGACGTCGGGCGGGAGCACGTCGACGGGCGGGAACTGCAACGACCCGAACGATCCCGACTGTATGCTCTGCAACGCCGACTCCGACTGCGGGCCGGGGGAGCTCTGCGTCAACGGCCTCTGCAGCGGCGGCAGCACCTCCGGTTCGACCTCCGGCGGGAGCACCTCGGGCGGGAACTGCAACGACCCGAATGATCCCAACTGCCTGCTCTGCGCCGACGATGCCGACTGTCCTCCGGGACAGCTCTGCGTCAACGGCGTGTGTCAGGGCTAGCTCGGCCCGTCCGACGCGCGGCGCGCGGACACCTCGTCCGCGCCCGCGCCCGCGCGTCCGCGCCCGGCTAGTGCCGCATCAGCCGGAGCCAGTCGTCGAGCGAGCGGATCCGCATGTAGTGGTTGGTCCGCCGCTGCTCGCCCATCGTGCTCTCCGGGGTCGGCCCGTAGTCGTGGCCCGGGCAGAGGATCACGTCGTCGGTGAGGCGGGCGAGGGTGCCGGTGAGGGTCTCGTACATCTGCTCGGGGCTCCCGCCCGGGAGATCGACGCGGCCGCAGCCGTTGACGAAGAGGGTGTCGCCGGCGACCAGGCGCTGCTCGACCAGGAAGCAGAGCGAGCCCGGGGTGTGACCCGGGGTGTGGATCAGCTCGATCCGGACGTCGCCGAGCTCGAGGGTGTCGCCGCTCTCGTGGCGGACGAGGTCGCCCTCGCTCACGCCGGTGACCTTCTTGAGGCCGTCTGCCTCGATCTTGTGGACGTGGATCCGCGCGTCGACCTTGCCGATCAGCTCGGCGACCCCGCCGGGGACTCGAAACCCCATCATCTGCCCCCCGCAGTGGTCCGGGTGGTAGTGGGTGACCAGCGCGCCGGTGACCCTCATGTCGTCCTCGGCGGCGATCTCGAGGAGCGCGTCGATGTTCCAGGCGGGATCGACGATTACGCACTCGCGGGTCCGCCGGCTGCCGATCAGGTAGACGAAGTTCGCCATCGGCCCGATCGGGATCTGGCGGAGGTAGAGGTCCGAGGTCGCGGCCATCCCCGAGATTTGGCCGCGCGCGGGGCCGCGCCGTCAAGCATCGAGGCTCGCTTTTGCCGGTCGATTCGGCCAACATCGACGCTCCATGGGCGAGGCTAGGCCGGCGGGCGCAGGCCCCACGGACGCGGACGACGAGGGCGTCTCCCTGGTCTCGTTCCGCGCGCGGGTCGCCGACACGACCGCCCGCTGGGCGCTGATCGCCAGCGTGATCATCGTGGGCGGCCGGATCGCCGAGTACGTCGGCAGCGGCGAGCTCCACTTCCTGGTCTCGGTCGGGATCTGGATCATCTGCGACGTCTTCTTCTGGCGGGCGCGGGCGCGTCTCCGCCGCGGCGACGTCGACGGCGCGGCCGCCCGGATCCTCGTGGCGACCCTCTTCGTCGTCAGCGTCAACAGCCTCTTTGAGGTGCCGGCGCTCTCGCTCACCGGCTTCCTCCTCGGCTTCCCGGTGCTCCAGATCTGCGCCCTGGCGATGGCTCCCCCCGAGCAGCTCCGGGTCTGGTCGCGGGGGCTGCCGATCCTCTTCTGCGTCGCGGTGCTCCTCCGCCAGCTCGTCAACCCGATGGCGATCCTGGAGAGTCCGCTCGACCTCCTCACGGTCGCCATCGGCGGCGCCTTCGGCCTCGTGATCATCGGCTCGCTCTCGGTCGGCCTCCAGGACACCCTCCGGCGGGCGCTCGGGGCGAGCGAGGAGGCCCGCGGGGCGCTCGGTCACGCCAACCTCGAGATCGCCGCGGCCCGCGATCAGGCGCTGGCGGCGAGCACCGCCAAGAGCGCGTTCCTGGCGACGATGAGCCACGAGCTGCGGACCCCGCTCAACGCGATCATCGGCTACTCCGAGCTCCTCCTCGAGGAGCACGACGACCCGTCGATCCGCGGCGACATCAAGCGGATCCACGGCGCCGGCGCCCACCTCCTCGTGCTGATCAACGACATCCTCGACCTCTCGAAGGTCGAGGCCGGGAAGACCGAGATCAACGTCGAGGCGATCGCGATCGCGGCGCTCCTCGACGGGATCGCCGACACCCTGGGGCCGACGATCGAGCGCGGGGGCAACCGCCTCGAGCTCGAGGTAAGCGGCGACGTCGGCCTCATCGAGAGCGACCTGACCAAGGTCCGGCAGATCCTGATCAACCTGATCGGCAACGCGGCGAAGTTCACCCACGACGGCGAGATCCGGGTCATCGCCCGGTCGATCGAGGCCGCCGGCGCGCCTGGTGTCGAGGTGAGCGTCGAGGACACCGGGATCGGCATCCCCGCCGACAAGCTGGCGACGATCTTCGACCCCTTCGTCCAGGCCGACGCGTCGACCACCCGGCGCTACGGCGGCACCGGGCTCGGGCTGGCGATCACCCGGCGCTTCTGCGAGATGCTCGGCGGCACCTTGACGGTGGTCAGCGAGGTCGGCAAGGGCTCGCGCTTCACGGTCTGGTTGCCGCGCCAGATCGCGCCCGAGCTCCGAAGCCGCGGGCGCACCCTCAGCGGCTGAGGGCCGCGGGCGCGGGGACATCCACGCCGAGGTCGCGGGGCCGCGCGCGTGGACGCGCCGGCGCGCCTCGCTCCCCGCGGAAGGCCCCGAGGTTGTCCCCCTGGCCGTGCGATAGTCGAGCGGTGGTGGGTGAGAGCGTGGAGGAGGAGGTCGCGACCCGGATCGATCATCGGCCCTCGGCCGCCGAGACCGAGGAGCGCCCGGGCGCGGGCGGTCGGACGCCGCACTCGAGCCCGGGAGGCGGCGTCGCTGAGCTGACGATCGGCGGTCAGGTCGGTCGCTACACGCTGCTCCGCCGCCTCGGCGCCGGCGGGATGGGTGAGGTCTTCCTCGCCTACGACGGCGAGCTCGATCGGCGGGTGGCGATCAAGGTGCTCCGCGCCGACATCACCGCGACCGACGCGACCGCCCGCCTCCTCCGCGAGGCCCAAGCGCTCGCCCGCCTCAGCCACCCCAACGTCGTCCAGGTCTACGAGGTCGGCGAGGCGAGCGGGCGGATCTTCGTGGCGATGGAGTACGTCGCCGGGGTCGATCTCCGGAGCTGGCTCGGCCGCGAGGGCCTGATCGGCAGGCCGGCCTCGCGGGCGCAGATCGACGTGATCCTCGGGATCATGAGCCAGGCGGGGCGCGGCCTCGCGGCCGCCCACGCGGCCGGCATGGCCCACCGCGACGTCAAGCCGGACAACATCTTCGTCGGCGACGACGGGCGGGTGCGGGTCGGCGACTTCGGCCTCGCGCGGGGCGGCGAGGTCGGGACGGCGAGCGGCGGCGGGGCGGCCGAGGAGGCGTCGGCGTCCTCGACCTCGTCGACCTCCTCCCTCAACGCGCCCCTGACCCAGGTCGGCGCGGCCCCGGGGACGCCGGCCTACATGGCCCCGGAGCAGCGCCTCGGCGAATTCGACGCGCGCTCGGATCTCTTCGCGTTCTCGGTCTCGCTCTGGGAGGCGGTGATGGGCGAGCGCCCCTTCGTCGGCCGCGGCCACGACCTCGCGCGCCGGATCGCCGCGGGCGAGCGGCGGCCGCTCCCCGAGGGGCAGCGGGCGCCTGCCTGGCTGGTGCGGGCGCTGACCCGCGGGCTCGATCCCGATCCGGCGCGGCGCTGGCCGTCGATGGACGGGCTCCTCCGCGAGCTCGAGGTCGGGCCGCGCCGGCGGCAGCGGGCGATCGCCGTCGGCGTCATCGGGGCCCTGGCGATCGGCGGGGCCCTCGGCGTCGGCGTCGATCGCCAGCGGAGCGCGAGCGCCTGCGCGGCCCTCGGCGACGAGATCAAGGAGACCTGGTCAAAAGAGCAGAGGCCGGCGCTGCGGTCGGCGATGGTGGCGACCAAGCTCGCCTACGCCGGCGCGACCTTCGAGCGGGCGGCGGTCTGGCTCGATCGCCACGTCGACGAGGTGGCGAGCGCCCGGGTCGCGGCCTGCCGCGGCGAGCGGATCGAGCGGCGGATCGACGAGGCGACGCGGGCCGAGATCGACGCCTGCCTCGACGATCGCCAGGCCCGCCTCGACGCGCTGGTCACCAGCCTCAGCGCCGGCGGCGAGGGGGCGGTGCGGCGGGCGATCTCCGCGGCCGCCAACCTCCCGGCGGTCGACGTCTGCGCCGATCCGGTGTGGCGGAGCCGCTGGCTGGCGGCCGCGGGCTCGAGCGCCAGCGAGGAGCTCCGGCGCCGCCTGGTGGTCGCCGGCGCCGACTACAGCGCGGGCCGCTACGCCTCGGCGGGGGCGATCGCCGAGGCGGTGGTCGCCGAGGCCGAGGCCGACCCCGCGCTCCTCGCCGCCGCGCTCCTCCTCGCCGGCAAGACCCGCTACCGCGGGGGCGACGGCGCCGGCGCGGCCGCCCACCTCGAGCGGGCCTTCGTCGTCGCCGGCAAGAGCGGCCTCGATCGGGTCGCGGTCGAGGCGGCGATCAACCTGGTCAAGCGCCGCGGCGAGCCCGAGCTCGCGCTCCCCTGGTGCACCGTCAGCGAGGGGCTCCTGCCCCGCGGCGAGGCCCGGCCGGGGCCGCTGACGCTGACCCGGGCGTGGAGCTGCGGCGAGCGCCTGCAGGAGCTCGGGCGTCACGCCGAGGTCAAGGCGCTGGTCGACCGGGCGATCGTCGACGCCTCGGCCGGGGTCGGCGAGGTCCACCCGGCCCTCGCCGGCGCGCTCAACACCCTCGCCGCGGCCGAGGCGTCGCTCCGCGACTACCCGGCGGCCCTCGCCGCGATCGACCGGGTGGAGGCGATCGAGCTCGAGCTCGCCGGCGAGCGACACCCCGACATGATCGCCGTCTACAACACCCGCGGGAAGGTGCTCATCGAGGCCGGTCGGATGGAGGAGGCGATCGCCGCGTTCAACCGGGCGCTCTCGATCCAGGAGGAGGCCTTCGGCGCCGATCACATCGACACCGCGATGCTCCTGATGAACCTCGGGATCATGAAGCGGATGATCGGCGACTTCGACGGCGCGCGGGCGACCCTCGCCGACGCGCTCGCCCGGGCCGAGCGCGCGCTGCCGCCGGACGACGCGCAGCGCCTCCTCTTCATGGGCAACCTCGCGCAGATCGAGGTCGAGGCCGGCGCCCACGACGAGGCCGCGCGGACCTTCGCCCGCGAGAGCGAGCTCGTGCGCCGCCTCTTCCCCGACGATCACCCGCGGGTGCTCCGCCTCGAGGCCAAGCTCGGCTGGGCGGCGATGTCGCGGGGCGACCTCGAGGCGGCCGAGCTCCACCTCCGGCGGGCGCTGCCGGCGATGGAGAGCGCGGTCGGCCCGACCCACCACGACACGCTCTTCGCCCTCTCGCACCTCGGCGACGTCCTCCACGCCCGCGGTCAGGACGCGGAGGCCGAGCCCTACCTCGAGCGGGCGCTCGCCGGCATGGACAGCGGCCGCCTCGCGGTCGATCAGGCGGGCGTCAAGGTGAGCCTCGCCGAGCTCCTCTGGTCGCGGCCGGCCGAGCGCGCGCGGGCGCTCCAGCTCGCCCGCGAGGCCCGCGAGACCCTCCTCGCGGGCGGGCCGGACTTCGCGGAGAAGGCCGCGGCGGTCGACGCCTGGCTGGCTGAGCGGAGCCCCTGATGTGTGTCATGTCCCTAGGGACATCTCGTCGGGTGGGCCGCCCAGCGCGCGCTAGAAGTCGGTGATCGACATCTTCGCCGGGGTCAGCGTGACCCCCTCGACCTCGACCGTGACCATCGACGGCTGGAAGCGCGAGCCGCTGATCAGGTCGCCGGTGTTGCGGTTGATCACCGCGCCGCGGACGTCGTCGGCGATCACGACCCAGCCGCCCTTGTAGTCGCCCTCCTCGGCGAGGTAGACCCCCTCCTCGCCGCTCGCCGGGCTCGCCGTGAAGGCGTGCTCGACCCCGTCGGCGAGGGTGAGGGTGCCGCTCGCCGTGCCGTCGTCGGCGAAGGCGCCGACGAGGCGGACGCCGCCGTCCTTGAGGTCGAAGTCGCCGCCCGCGTTGGCGCCGAAGATCCACTGGTACACGGTCGGCGCGGGGCCGCTGCCGGTGCCGTCGTCGGTGCCGTCGCAGGCGTAGACGACGATCTCCTCGCCGTCGGCGAGGATCCCGACGAAGGTGTCGCCGTCGACGACCGCGATCAGGTCGCGCTCGCCGAACTCGGGCGCGGGATCGGAGTCACAGGCGGCGACGGCGAGGCCGACGAGGGCGAGGGTGAGGAGGGCGCGGCGGGGGAGCGAAGGTAGGCGAAGGGGCATAGCGGGGGATATCGTAGCCGAGTGCGCGGAGGTTACGAGGCGCGATGCTGGCGGATCCTCAGGGGGCGGGATCTTCCAGTCCTTTGAGCCAGGTCCGTGCGCGGCGAGCGGGCGCGGCCTGGGGGAGGCCGCCGCCCTCGAGGGCCGCGAGGGCGGCCTCCGCGTCGGCGCGGGCGCGCTCGCGCTCGTCGTCCAGGAGCCAGCGGGCGCGCGCGCGCGCGAAGGCGATCTGCGCGCGCTCGGCCGGCGACCAGGCGGCGGCGAGCGCATCCGCGCGATCGAGGAGGGGGAGCGCCTCGGCCGGCTGGCCGCGGTCGAGCGCGACCTCGGCGAGGCCGAGGAGCGGCGCGGCGAGGATCGGGTGGTCGGCGCCGAGGCGCTCCTCGAGGAGCGCGCGGGCGGCCTCGAGCTCGCCCTGGGCCGCGTCGAGATCGCCGACCAGCCAGAGCGCGGTGCCGACGTTGTTGCGGTCGAGGGCGACGTTGGGGTGGCGCTCGCCGGAGATCGCGAGGTCGTTGGCGAGCGCGCGGCGGTACTCGGCGAGCGCCTCGTCGCTGCGGCCGAGGAAGAGGAGGAGGTTGCCGAGATCGATGATCGGATCGCTGAGCGCCGGGTCGGCGCCGGCCCGCTCGCGGATCGCGATCGCCCGGCGGAACGCGGCCTCGGCCTCGGCGTGCTTGCCCTGGGACATCAGCGCGACCCCGAGGTTGGTCTCGGAGGAGGCGACCTCGGGGTGGTCGTCGCCGAGCGCCCGCTCGCGGATCGCCAGCGCCTCCTCGTGGGCCCGCTGGGCGCCGGCGAAGTCGCGGGCGTCGGCGAGGGTTGCCCCGAGGTTGTTGAGGCAGGTGGCGACCGCCGGGTGGTCGGGGCCGAGGGCGCCGCGGAGGATCGTCAGCGCCCGCCGCAGGGTCTCGGCGGCCTCGTCGTAGCGGCCGAGGCGGCGGAGGAGATCGCCGCGCTGGGTCAGGAGGTCGGCGACCCGCGGGTGGTCGTCGCTGAGGCGGAGCTGGCGGGCGCGGATCGCCTCATCACATGTCCCAAGGGCCACCTCGTAGTCGCCGGCGCCGGCCTGGACCGCGGCGAGGTTGCCGAGGTAGAGGTCGCGGAGCGGGTCGCGGTCGAGGCCGCGGCGGCGGAGGAGCGCGTCGGCGTGGCGGCCCCAGACGAGGCCCGCGGTCGGCTGGGCGCGGCGGCGGCCGACGACCTGGAGGAGGCGGATCGCCGCCTCGCCGGCGACCTCGTCGTGGCCGACGGCGAGCCCCCGCCACCAGGCCTCGGAGAGCGCCGCCTCGGCGCCGTCGTAGTCGGCGCTGAGGTCGAGGAGGGCGCCGCGCGCGAGCTCGGCCTCGGCGATCAGCGCCTCGTAGCCGACCGGCGCCGCCTCGTCGAGGACCGCGCTGGCGAGCGGCAGGCCGAGGCGCGCCCGCCCGGCGTCGCCCTCGGCGCGCGCGCGATCGAGGCGCTGGCGGAGGGCGGCGACCTGCTCGCGGGTCTTGGGGTCGGCGGGCGGCGCCACCCGGGCCCGGAGGAAGAGCGGGTCGGCGCAGGGCGCCAGCGGCGGGAGGTCGGCGAGGGCCATGATCGCCTCCTCGACGACCTCGGCGTCGGCCTCGCGGAGGACCGCGACCCGGGCCGCGAGGTCGTCGCGGCGGCGGTGGAGGCAGCCGACCTCGAGGTCGTAGAGATCGTCCGAGAGCTCGTGGCGATCGTGGGCGAGGCAGGCGTCGGTGAAGGCCTCGGTCCAGGCGTCGGCCGCCCGATCGCCGAGGCCGAGGACGCGCTCGGCGGTCGCGTCGGCGTAGCTCTTGCCGGTCGCCCGGAGGGCGGCGTCGACCGCCGCGCGGGCCTCGTCGTCCCAGACGCCGGCGAGCTCGGCCCGGCCGCCGCTGCAGCGCAGGGCCTCGTCGCCGCCGCCGAGCGCGAGCGCGAGCGAGAGGCCGGCGAAGCCGGCGAGGGCGCCGTAGCCGAGCCAGCGGCGGGTGCGGGCGCGATCGCGGCCGAGCTCGGCGAGGAGATCGTCCATCGACGCCCAGCGCTCGCCCGGCGCCGGCGCGAGGCCGCGGACGATCGCCCGGTGGAGCCAGACCGGGACCTTGCTCCCGCGCGGCGGCTCGCGGATGTTGCCGGCGAAGACCGCCTCGACGAGGGCGACGAAGGTGGTGGTCGGGAAGGGGAGGTGGCCGTAGACGCCCTGGTAGAGCGCCGCGCAGAAGGCGAACTGATCGCTGCGGGCGTCGACCTCCTCGCCGCGGTGCTGCTCCGGCGGCATGTAGGCCGGGGTCCCCATGATCGCGCCGTCGCGGGTGAGCTCGAGGTCGAGGGTCGAGCCCTCCGAGACCGGGATCCGGCGGCGGGCGGCGTCGCTGAGGGCGGCCTGGCGCTCGACCCGGGCGAGGCCGAAGTCGGTGACCTTGACCGCGCCGTCGTCGGCGATCAGGACGTTGTCGGGCTTGAAGTCGCGGTGGACGAGGCCGGCGTCGTGGGCGGCCGCGAGCCCGCGGCCGGCGGCGAGGAAGACGTCGACGACCTCCTGCCACGATCGCGCCTGCTTCTTGAGCCATGACCCGAGGGTCTGGCCCTGGATCAGCTCCATGGCGACGAAGACCTGGCCCTCGAAGGTGCCGACGTCGTAGACCGCGACGACGTTGGCGTGGGAGAGCTTGGCCATCGCCTGGGCCTCGCGGAGGAGGCGGAGGCGGGCGTCGCTGTCGCCGGCGTGCGAGCGGATCAGCTTGATCGCGACCTTGCGATCGAGCTCGGGGTCGTAGGCCGCGTAGACCATCCCCATCCCGCCCTCGCCGAGGAGATCGATGAGGAGGTAGCGACCCAGGCGCGGGGAGATCGCGCCGCCGCCCCCCTCGTCGACGCCCTGGGCGAGGGTCATCTCGAGGTCGAGCCCGCCGCTCTGCGAGCGCGGCGGGGCGTCGCCCGGGCCCCGGGTCGGGCCGGCGGCGAGCGTCCGATCGAGGGCCGGCTGCGGCGGGGCCGATCGACCGGTGGTCGCGCTGGGGAGCTCGGCGAGCGTCTGGTCGAGCGCGAGGTCGCGGGTCGGCCCGCCGTCCCGGGTCGGCCCGCCGTCCAGGCCGCGGGGCGGCCCCTCGCTGGCGGGCGTGTCAGCGGTGAGCCAGCTCGCGCCCGCGGCCCTCTTCGCCTGATCCTCGGGGTCCCGCGGGGCCATCCAGGACGGCCACGCTAGCACAGGTGGCCGGTCCGAGGTGGGGCGAAAGCGAGCGCGGGCTCGCCGACATTTCCTGTCTTTTGGGTCATGTAGTGCGCCGCGCCGGGATCGGGGTCGCGGGCGCCGGCGGGCGTCCGCGCCCCCCATCCGTGCGCCGCGGCCGGGACCGCTCGGAGCTGCTCAGCGGGGGGCCGGCCGCCGCGGGAGCACGAGCGCGAAGGTCGAGCCCACCCCGGGCTCGGAGCTCACCTCGACCCGGCCGCCGAGGAGCTCCATGAAGCGCCGGCTGAGCGCGAGGCCGAGGCCGCTGCCGCCGAAGCGGCGGGTGGTCCGCGCGTCGCCCTGGACGAAGGGCTCGAAGAGCCGCCCCATCTGCTCCCGGCTGATGCCGATCCCGGTGTCCTGGATCTCGAAGCGCACCCGCGCCGCGTCGGCGGTGATCTCGAGGCAGACCTCGCCCCCGCTGGTGAACTTGCAGGCGTTGCTGAGGAGGTTGAGGAGGCACTGGCGGAGCCGCAGCCCGTCGCTGCCGACGACGCCGAGGGCGGGCGGGCGCTCGCAGCGGAGCTCGTTGCCGCTGCTCCGCGCCAGCGGCTCGCTGACCGCGAGGACCTCGTCGACGAGCGCGTCGAGGTCGACCGCCTCGTCGACGAGCGCCATCTTGCCGGCCTCGATCTTCGAGAGGTCGAGGATCCCGTCGATGAGCCCGAGGAGGTGGCGGCCGGCGAGGGTGATCCTCGCGGAGTCCGCGAGCGCGGTCGCCCGGGCCGCGGCGTCGCTCTCGTCGGGATCCTCGCAGACCTCCTGGATCAGCTCCGCGTAGCCGATCGTCGCGTTGAGCGGGGTCCGCAGCTCGTGGCTCATGTTGGCGAGGAAGGAGCTCTTCTGGGCGCTGGCCTCGCGGGCCGCGTCGCGCTCGCCGCGGGCGGCGATCGTCGCGGCGATCGTCGACTGGGCGACGGCGACGACGAGCGCGACGAAGAAGGCGCCGCCGAGGAAGATCGCGCCGACGATCAGGGTCGCCGCCTCGAGGCCGCCACGCGTCAGCAGCACGAGGATCGAGAGGTAGCCGACGACGAAGGCCGCCATCAGGCCGACGAGCACCCGCCAGGGGCGGGTCTGCGGGGTGCCGGCGATCTGCGCGAGGATCGACCGGGCGCGGTGGATCGCGACGACGAGGAGGAGCGCGCCGGCGGCGACGGCTACGCACGTGATGATGACGAGCGCGTCCACGACGAGTCGGGGCCCACGCTATCCCGTGCCCGTCCGCCTCGCAATCGGTGGTGAGGTTCTCACGCAGCGCGCTCCGCGTTTCCGCGCGTCGCGTCGCGTCGCGTCGCGCTCGCGTCGCGCTCGCGGTCGCAGGCTCGTCCGCGGACGCGGACGCGGACCCTCACCTCAGGACAGGTGGGAAAATGGGAGGCGCCGCCGGCTGATGGCGCGCGCTCTCGTCGACGCGGAGCTCGATCGCCGAGAACCCCGCGCGTGACCAGGGGGATCCACCGGCGCGCGCCGGCGACCTGGCGCTCCGAGGGCTAGGGCGCGCGCTCGGACGCGCCGAGGCGATCGCCCTCGAGGCGCGCGAGGAAGCCGTCGATCGCCGCGAGCACCGCCTGCGGGCACTCCTCCTGCGGCACGTGCCCGCAGGCGCCGATCACCACGAGCTCGGCGTCGGGGAGCGCGTCGGCGAGGCGGACGCTCTCCTCCGTCGGGATCACCCGATCGTCGTCGCCCGTGATCACCAGGATCGGCATGTCGAGATCGGCGAGGCGGGGCGGGAGATCGTCGCTCCCCTCGTTGGCGACGGTGAAGCGCCAGAGCGCCTGGTCCCAGTCGTGGATCCGCTGGGCGCGGGTGTAGCCGGCGAGGAGGGCGTCGTTGATCCGCGCGGGGTCGTGCCACGCGAGCTCGGCGAATTCGCGGGCGCGGCCGTCGAGCGAGCGGAGGATGAGCGGGCCGACGCGCCGGAGCTGGGGGGTCCGGAAGACCCAGCGCATCCACCCCGGCGGGCCGCTGCGGTAGACCGCGGGGTCGAGGAGGATCAGCGCCCGCACGCGATCGGGGCGGGCGAGCGCGATCCGGAGCGCGAGCGTGCCGCCCGCGGAGTTGCCGACCAGGATCGCGCGATCGATCGCCAGCGCGTCCATCAGGCCGAGGGTCTGCGCGACCTGGGCGTCGGCCGCGTAGGGGTCGCGGCCGCCGGGGAACTCGCCGCTCGCGGGGTCCGGGAGCGGGCGATCAGAGAGGCCGAAGGCCGGGCGATCGAAGGCGACGACCCGGCGATCGCGGGCGAGCGGGCCCAGCACCTCGCGCCAGGTGAAGGTCGAGGCGAGGAAGCCGTGGAGGAGGACGAGCGGGGTCCCGCCGGCGCCGCGCTCCTCGACGTGGAGGGCGAGGCCGTCGACCTCGACGAAGCGCGCGTCGGGGGCGAGCTCGCGGGCGGCGACCGTGCCGGCGAGCGGCCGCACCGGGATCAGGAGGGGGACGATCGCCGCGAGGAGGGCGAGGGTCAGGGCGAGGAGCGCGAGGCCCCGGAGGAGGCGGCGGAGGAGGCGGCCGAGGCGGGCCATCACCGATTATGTCCCATCGGCCATGCGCTGAATGACATGGAAGCCGAAGTCGGTCTCGACGACCTCGGAGAGCGCGCCGGGGGCGAGCGCCCAGGCGGCGTCCTCGTAGGCGACCGCGAACATCCCGCGGCCGACCGGCCCGAGGTCGCCGCCGCGCTCGGCTGTGCCGTCCTCGCCCTTCTCGCGGGCGACCTCGGCGAAGTCCTTGCCGCCGGCGATCTCGCCGCGGATCTCGGTCGCCAGCCCCCTCGCCTCGTCGCGGCTCCGCTTGACGTCCTCGTCGGCGTTCTTCGCCCCGGCGTAGCGGATCAGGATGTGGCGGGTGTGGACCTTGTCGATCGGGCAGCGCTCGACGATCGCGAAGCCGAGCGGCGTATCGAGGACCTCGGAGCGATCGCCGATCCCGAGGGCGAAGGTCGGCTCCAGAATCGCGGCGAAGCGCTCGGGCCAGGCGTCGCGCATGATCGTCCCCATCGCCCCGCGCTTCGCCTTGGTCTTCGCGTCATCGGATTCGGCGGCGAGCTCGGCGAAGCCCTCGCCCTTCTTGAGGCGGGCGAGGAGCGCGTCGGCGCGCTCGCGGGCCGCCGCCTTGTCGCGGGTCACGCCCTCGGGCACCTCGGCGAGCTCGGAGTGGGCGACCACGAGGATCTTCGCGCAGGCCTCGTTCGGGTCCGCGGCCTGGACCGGCGCCGGCGGGGCGGCCTCGGGCGCGGGGTCGGCGGCCTTGGCGGGCTCGGCCTCGGCCTTGCCGGCGTCGGTCTTCGGGGCGTCGCCGCTCGAGCAGGCGAGGGCGAGGGCGAGGGCGAGGAGCGGGGTCAGCGAGCGGCGCATGGGCCGATGGTACCAGGCGCGTCGACCGGGCCGCGCGCGCGGCCTCAAGCGGGCGGAGCGGAGCCTGCGGGGGGCGCCCAGGCCCGCTCGCCGAGGTGCGCGAGGGCGAGCGCGACCGCCTCGGCCGGGCTCGTCGCCCGCTCGATCGCCGCGTCCTGGCGCCCGTCGAGGCGGGCCCCGGCGAGCCTGCCGGACCAGCCGTCGCCGACGTCGAGGGCGATGATCGGCCGCTCGTGGACCCACGCGAGGGCGATCTCCGAGAGGGTCCCGGCGCCGCCGTCGACCGCGATCACGACCTCCGCGGCGAGGACGACGAGGACGTTGCGGGCGTGGCCGAGGCCGGTCGGGAGGGCGACGTCGATCCACGGGTTGGCGTCGCTGCGATCGACGCCCGGGAGGATCCCGAGGATCGCGCCCTCCGCCCAGGCCGACGACGCGCGGCCGCCCCGGGAGGCCGCCGCCATCACCCCTCCGCGGCCGCCGCTGACGATCCGCAGGCCGGCGTCGACGAGGCGGCGGCCGAGCTCCTCGGCGACCGCGAGGATCGCCGGGGGCGCCTCACCGGCGCCGATGATCGCGACGATCGGGCGGCTCTGCGGCACGCCGCGATGGTAGCCGGCCGGGCGCCGCGCTGGCGAGCGCGACCCGCTGACTCAGCGCCCGAGGAGGGCCATGGCGACGGCGCAGGCGATCGCCAGGAGGAGGAGCGCGAGGGAGAGGCGGGGCCTGGCGAGCCACCACTGGCCGGTCGGCAGGCGGCCCCAGGTGGAGAGGCGGAGGTCGGTGTCACGCTCGGCCTCGGCGCGGGCCTCACGGCGATCGGCGCGGCGGCGTCGGGAGCGTCGGACGGCGTCCATTCGCGCGACGATAGCAGGGCGTCGGCCCCCCGGCAAAGCGCAGCGGTCCAGGTGACCTGACTCTTTGTACATGTCGGTCGAGCGCGCTCAGGGCCGGAGCCGCGCGAGGAGGGCGGCCGCCTCGGCCGCGCGCGCGCGGCCGTAGGGGGTGGTCGCGTCGCCGAAGGTCGTGGCCGCGGCCTCGGCGAGGGCGAGCGCGTCGCCCCGGCCCCCGCGCTCGCCGGCGAGGAGCGTCGCCAGCGCGAGCTCGGCGTCGGCGCGATCGATCGCCTCGACGTCGTCGCGCCCGGAGGCGAAGGCGAGCGCCGCCCGGAGGCCGGCGATCGCCTCGCCGCGGCGGCCGCGGTGGTGGGCGAGCTCGGCCTCGGTGCGGAGGAGGAGGAAGCGCTCGACCGTCGCCTCGCCCTGCGCGTCGAGGATCCGTCGGGCGCGGGCGAGCGCCGGCGCAGCCGCGTCGACGTCGCGGTCGCGGAGCTGGAGGGCGGCGAGCCCCACCAGGTCGGCGACGATCTCCGGGTGCTCGGGGCCGAAGGCCGCGTCGTTGATCGCCACCGCCCGCTCGAGCGCCGCCCGGCTCTCGGCGAAGCGAGCCGCCTCAAAGTCGAGGCGCGATCGGAGCCCCCAGACGTAGGCGAGGGTCGGGTGGCCGGCGGGGAGGCGGGCTTCGAAGATCGCCCGCGCCTCGTCGAGGGTCGCCGCGGCCGCGGCCGCGTCGCCGGCGAGGCGGTGGACGTTGGCGAGGTTGTAGAGGACCCGGGCGACCCGCTCGCTCTCGGGGCCGTAGGCCTCGCGGCGGAGGACGATCGCTCGCTCGAGGCGCGCCCGGGCGCTGGCGAATTCGCCGGCGTTGATCTCGAGGTTGGCGAGGTCGATGAGGATGTTGGCGACGTAGGGGTGATCGGGGCCGTAGACCTCGTCGAAGATCCGCGCGGTCTCGGCGTAGGCGGCCCGGGCCTCGTCGTCGCGGCCGAGGCGACGGAGGAGCTCGCCGCGGCTCTCGGCGAGGTGGGCGAGCTCGAGGGCGTCGGGCTCCGGCTGCGCGAGGATCAGCGAGCGGACGGCGTCGGAGGCGTCGATCGCCGCGCTCAGCTCGCCCGCCTCGCCGAGCGCGTCGACCCGCAGCTTGGCGCGGGCGAGGGCGATCGGGTAGCGATCGCCCGCGAGGTCGGCGGCGCTCTCGGCCGCGCGGACCAGGCGGCGGGCGGGGTCGTTGGTGCCGACCAGGCGCGCCAGCGAGATCGTCCCGATCGCGTAGAGCTCGCGGTCGCCGGCGCGGGCGGCCGCGTCGATCGCGGCCCAGGCGCGCTCCTCCGCGTCGTCCTGGGCGAGGCGCTCGGCGACCCGGGCGGCCCGGCGGGCGTACTCCGCGTCGAGGGGCGGGTAGGCGGCGGTCCGGACCTCCGCGTCGATCGCCGCGACCGCGTCGGCGGCCGCCCGGAAGCGGCCGCCCGCGATCTCCGCGTCGATCGCCGCGAGGCGCCGTCGGAGGGCGGCGACCGCCTCGCGAGCGGCCGGATCGGCGGGCGGCGGGAAGGCGGCGGTGAGGGCCGCGACGTCGCGGCAGGGCTCGAGCGGCGCGAGCGTCGAGGCGCCCTCGAGCGCCCGATCGACGACCTCGGCGTCGGCGCTGGCGAGGACGCCGACGAGGGCGGCGACCCCGTCGAGGCGGCGCTGGAGGCAGGCCATCTCGAGATCCATCGTCGCCTCCGAGAGCTCGCTGCGGACCCGGGTCGCCTCGCAGATCCCGGTGTAGGCGCCCCGCCAGCCCTCGCCGTAGGCGTCGAGGCGGGCGCTCACGCGCCCGAGGGTGAGCTCGGCGTGGCTCCGGCCACTCGCTCGAAACGCGCCGGCGACCGCCGCCCTCGCGTCCTCGCTCCAGACCTCGGACCAGCGGGCGTCGGCGCCGGCGCAGGGATCGACGTCGCCCTCGGCGGAGATCCACATGAGGCCACCAGTGAGGAGCGCGCCCACGCCGATGAGCGCGACGCGGCGGCGGGCCGCCCTGGGATCGCGGGCGAGCTCGTCGATCAGCGGATCCATCGACGGGTAGCGCTCGCCGGGATCGACGCTGAGGCCGCGGAGGAGCGCCCGTCGGAGGCGCGCGGGCACCCGCGAGCCCCGCGGCGGCGGCCGGAGCTGGCCGCCGCACACGGCGATCGCCAGGCGAGCGATCGACTCGCCCTCGAAGGGCCGCTCGCCGTAGAGCGCCTCGTAGAGCGCGACGCAGAAGGCGAAGAGATCGGTGCGGGCGTCGACCGGCTGGCCGAGGTGCTGCTCCGGCGCCATGTAGGCCGGCGTCCCCATGAAGCCGGCGGTCGCGGTGAGCTTGACGCTGAGGCTCCCGCTCGTCGAGAGCTCGGCGGGGACGCCGGAGTCGCTGAGCTCGCCGGTCGCCCGCGCGAGGCCGAAGTCCATCACCCGGACCCGGCCGTCGCGGCCGATCATCAGGTTCTCCGGCTTGAAGTCGCGGTGGATCAGGCCGGCGGCGTGGGCCGCCGCGAGGCCGCGGCCGGCGGCGACGAAGACGTCGAGGATCGCCCGCTGGCTCCGCGGCGCGCTCGCCAGCCAGGCGCCGAGGGTCTCGCCCTCGATCAGCTCCATCGCCACGAAGACCTGGCCGTCGAAGGTGCCGACGTCGTGGACCGCGACGACGTTGGGGTGGGAGAGGCGGGCGAGCGCCTGGGCCTCGCGGAGGAGGCGGGCGCGCGCGCGCTCGCTCGCTGCTCGCCCGCCGCGGCCGCTGTGGAGGAGCTTGATCGCGACCTTGCGATCGAGCTCGGGATCGTAGGCGGCGTGGACCACCCCCATCCCGCCGGCGCCGAGGCGCTCGAGGATCACGTAGCGCCCGAGGAGCGCGCCGCGGCCGAGCTCGGCGCGGGGCGGGCGGGCGCCCGGCCTGGTCGCGGCGCCGCTCTCACGCGCGCGCTCGTCGACGCTCGCCGCCTGGGTGCGGGCCTCTTCGTCACTCGCGTCGGTGTCGTCCACGCCGGTCCATTAGGCCCGACTTCGCGGCGTCCGATCAACGCCTGGCGCGGGCGCGCGCGCGCTCGACCAGGCGCTCGAGCTCGTCGAGGACCTGGGCGGCGCTCCGCGCCCGGACCGCGCGCCCGGCCGGGTTCATGCAGAACGAGCAGGCGAAGGGGCAGCCGCGCGAGGTCTGGAGGATGTAGTGGGGGCGGGCATTCGTCGAAGGCCGGGAGCTCGGCTCACCTCGATCGGCGGCGGGGTCCTCGGGGGGATCGGCTTCTCGCGCTACGGCGTCACCCGCTGAGCCCGCGGCGCTCCGTCATCGCGAGCGGGAGGGAGCCCCGCAGCGCGTCGAGGAAGGCGAGGAGCGTCGGATCGGTCGCCGTCCGGTGGCCGTAGAGCGCCCACACCTGGGCCGCGGGGAGGCGCCACGCGGGGAGCACCTCGATCACCTCGCCGCGCTCGCGGGCCGCGTCGACGGCCATCGCCGGGATCCTCGCGATCCCGAGCCCGGCGACGCAGGCGGCGACGATCACCGGCGCGCTGTTGCTCGTCAGCCGCGCGGCCGCCGGGACCGCGACGGGGCCCTGCGGGCCGTCGAAGGACCACTCCCTCGGTCCTGTCCCATAGGCCAGGAGGTCGTGGGCGGCGAGGAGGTGCGGGCGCTCGGGGGCGCCGCGGGTCTCGAGGTAGCGGGGCGCGGCGCAGAGGATCATCGGCGCCTCGCCGACGCGCGCGGCGTAGCCCTGCTCCGGCGGCGCGGCGCCGATCCGGATCGTCAGGTCGAGGTCCGCGCGGAGGGGATCGGTGCGCCCCGATTCGAATTGGGCGTCGACCTCGACCTCGGGCCAGCGCGCGAGGAAGGCCGGGATCACCCGCGAGAGCACGGCGTCGGCGAAGAGCGGCGGCCCCGAGATCCGCAGGCGCCCGCGCGGGTGCGAGGTCGCGGCCGAGAGGAGCGCGTCGACCTCGTGGCCGGCCTCCCGCAGCGCGCGGGCGGGCGGGACCAGGCGCCGCCCGAGATCGGTGAGCCGCAGCCGCCGGGTGGTCCGCTCGAAGAGCGTCGCGCCGGCGTCGCGCTCGAGCGCGTCGATGCTCCGCTGCACCGCCTGCCGCGAGATCTCGAGCTTGCGCGCGGCCGCCGAGAAGGAGCCGGCCTCGACGACCTCGAGGAAGCGCAGGAGGTTGGTGGGGTCGGCGGGCACGGCTGAATTGTCCGATCTGATTGACAATCATGCAACATCCAGGGTCATTGTCATTCAATGGGTGCACTTCTACCGTCGAGGCCATGGAAGAGAGCACCAAGACCATCCTCGTCGTCGGCGCCACCGGCTCGCTCGGGCGCCTGATCCTCCAAGCGCTCCTCGAGGCGCCCAACACCCGGGTCCGCGCGCTGGTCCGCCCCGGCAGCCGCGGCAAGCTCGCGGCGGAGCTCGCGACCGACGAGGCCGCGCGGGTCGAGATCGTCGACGGCGAGCTCGGTGATCCTGCGGCCCTCGCCCGCGCCTGCGCCGGGGCCTTCGCGGTCGTCAGCGCCGTCCAGGGCGGGCCCGAGATCATCGTCGACGGTCAGCTCGCGCTCCTCGCCGCGGCCCGCGATGCCGGCGTCCGGCGGATGATCCCCTCGGACTACAGCGTCGACCTCTTCCGCCTCGCGCCCGGCGAGAACATCAACTCCGACTGGCGGCGGACCTTCGCCGAGCGGGCCGAGGCGATCCGCGGCGACGTCGCGCTGGTCCACGTCTTCAACGGCTGCTTCCTCGACAAGCGGGTGCTCTTCGGCTTCCTCGGCGCCTTCGACCTCGCGGCCGGGACCATGAACCTCTGGGGCGAGGGCCGGGCGCCGATGGACTTCACGACCTTCCGCGACACCGCGCGCTACACCGCCCGGGCGGCGATCGCCGACGAGGTCCCGAGCGTCGTCCGCGTCGCCGGCGACACGCTCGACTTCTGGCAGCTCAAGGAGGCGGTCGAGGAGGTCACCGGGCGGACGCTCTCGGTCCGCCACCAGGGCACGCTCGCCGAGCTCGACGCGGAGATCGATCGCCGGAGGGCGGCCGCGCCGACGGACCTCTTCGCCTGGCTCCCGCTGATGTACTGGCGCGGGATGCTGAACGGCAAGGGCCAGCTCCTCGGGCTCGACAACCAGCGCTTCCCCGAGGTCGCGCCGACCGACCTCCGCGCCTACGTGCGGGCGGAGCTCGTCGGCGCGGCGTGAGCCTCCTAGGGCCCGAGGTCGGCGGCGCTCGGCGCCCCGCAGGCCAGCCACTCGCCGAGCATCGCCCGCTCGTCGTCCGCGGGCGCGCCGGCGGGCGGCATCGTCGCGTTCTGGTCGCCCGAGCGCGCCCAGATCCGATCGGCCTGGGCGCGGATCTTGTCGAGGGTCTCGAAGTCGACGCCGAGCGGCGCCATCTGCCGATCGTCCTTGGCGAGGGCGACGTGGTGGCAGCCCGTGCAGTAGGAGTTGATGAAGGGGGCGCCGAAGTTCTCGTAGGTCAGGAAGCTCTCGGGCGGGCAGTAGCGCTCGTCGAGGCTGTCCCAGGGGCCATCTGGATCGCCGGCCGCCCCGGTGCTGGTGCCGGCGTCGGTGTCGGTGCCGGCGTCGCCGCTGGTGCCGGCGTCGGTGTCGGTCCCGGACCCGCCGCTGGACTCGGTCGCGGCCCCGGTCGAGCCCTCGCTCGCCCCGCTGCCGCCGCCGTCGTCGCCGCAGGCGGCCGCGCCGAGGGCGAGGGCGAGGCCGCTGGCGAGGAGGAGCGCGCCCCTAGGCGTGGATCGCATGGAGGGGCTCCGCGTTGACGATGTAGTCGCCGGCGTCGACCCCCGCGGCCTCGAGGAGGCCGCCGGCGAAGGACGCGTAGGTCAGCGGGTTGGCGTTCGGGTCGACCTCGCCGCTCTGGAGGTCGATCCCGGCGGAGTCGAGCGCGTCGGTGGAGCCGCCGAGCACCCGGCCGCCCTTGAGCCCGCCGCCGAGCACCAGCGCCGAGGTCACCGGCCAGTGATCCTTGCCCATCGCCGCGTTGAGGCGCGGGGTCCGGCCCATCTCGGAGACGACGACGACCATCGTCTCGTCGATCAGCTTGCTCCCCTGCTTGGAGCCCGGGCGGGCGATCAGCTCGTCCATCAGGAGCATCAGCGCGGCGTAGAAGTCGTCGTTGAGCTTGCCCTGCTGCTCGTTGTTCTCGTGGGTGTCCCAGTTGCCGGTCTCCATCTGCACCGAGTAGCAGAGGCCGCGATCGAGGGCCTCGACCGCGAGGCCGATCTGGGCGTCGAAGGAGCGCGAGAACTCGATGTCGCCGATCTGGCCGATCTCGCGGATCGCGTCCGAGCGCTCGAGCGAGGCGACGAAGTCGTCGAGGCGCTTGCTCGGGCGCTTGCTCTGCTCGGCGGCGACCCGGGCGAGGACGTGGTCGCGGATGATCGCCTCCTCGGTGACCTTGGGGACCAGCGGGAGCCCCTGCTGGCCGACCGCCGGGAAGGTCGCCAGCGGGTTGAGGAGGGTGACGAGCTGGTTGGCCGAGCCGGTGCGCGCGCTCAGCGAGGCGAAGGGCCCCGAGAAGGCGGTGCGCCCGAGCACGAGGTAGGGGGCGGCGAGGTCGACCCCGTGGGTGGCCGCGGCGATCGCCGCGACGTCGGGGGCGGTGTCGTCGGTGACCCCGCTGAGGATCCGGTGCGAGCTCTGGGGGTGGGCGACCGAGGCGACGTTGATCCCGTTGATGATCGTCGCCAGCGAGCCGTGGGCGGCGAAGAAGGCCTCGACGTTCGGCCGCGAGGGATCGGTGAAGACCGGCAGGCCGCCGCCGAGCTCCTTGATCTCGCCGGTCGGCGCGTCGATCCCGGCGATCCCGGGCTTCGGGTCGAGGACGTAGGTCGGGTCCCAGGCGCCGCTCGCAAACACGAGGACGACCCGGCGAGGGGTAGCGCTGGGGGCGGCGGCGACCCGCCGCTGGCCGGCGAGGCCGGCGACGGCGGCGGTGCAGAGGCCGCCCATCAGGAGGCCGCGGCGGCTGATCCGTGCGATCGACATGGTCTCTTCTCCGGTCTTCGTGGGCTTAGTAGAAGGCGATCCGCACGTCCTGGAGGAGCGCGGTGAGGGTGATCTTCCAGGCGCGCGCGCCGTCGTCGTTGGCCAGCGCGAGCGCGCCCTTGAGGAGCTCGAGGGACGCGTCGATCACCGGGTCGTCGGCGGCGAGCGCCTCGCCGTAGAGGCGGCGGTGGAGGGCGACGAGCTGGTCGCGGAGGGTCGCGTCGTCGCGCGTCCCGGCGTCGACCAGCGTGAGGAGCCTCCGCTTGCCCTTGTCGGCCTGGGCGAAGTCGGCGGTGACGACGATGTTGGCGGCGTTGCGGGCGATCCCCTGGAGGACCAGGCTGGTGGTCGCCGACGGGGTGTTCGAGGGGCGGGTGACGAAGAGCGAGTCGATCCCGCCGGCGAGGACGTGGTAGCCGATCAGCGAGTCGTCCATCAGGTCGATCACGCCGACGCCGAAGGCCGAGAGGTCGGTGCGCCAGCGAAAGCCCGTGAGGTCGTCGATGAGCGCGGCGAGCTGGATCGGCCGGGCCTGCTTGCGCCCGCGCTCGCCCTCGGCGACCCGGAAGGCGTCGCTGAGGACCAGCTCCTTGATCATCGGCTTGACCTGGAAGCCGCCCTCGACCAGCGTCGACTGCAGCGCCGACGCCTCCGCGAGCGGCACGTCGTCGAGCTCGACCTGGTGGAAGTAGGCGTAGAAGCGGCGGGCGGCGCAGAGCGAGAAGCGGGGGTCGTCGGCGATGAGGTCGCCGAGGTCGGCGAGGTCGTCGCCCGGCGCGCCGAAGAAGGCCGGGTCCCGCATGTTGACCTTGAAGAGGATCGGGAAGAGCCCCTCCACCCACATGTCGAGCGGGTAGGGGATCAGCGCCGGCGTGTAGTTCGGGAGGTAGCCCGAGAAGAACGAGGCCATCGGGTCGAGCGCCTGATGGCAGGCCGCGCAGGCCTGGTTCGACTGGACCGCCTCGGCGACGACGTTGGGATCCGCGAGGTTGACGCTCGGGTCGAGCTCGATGTCGCGGTCGAGGAAGTCGTAGCAGAGGAGCGCCCGCGACATCGCGTTCGCCCGCCCGCGGTTGGCGTTGGTCACCGTCGACGAGTGGCGGGTGAAGAGCCAGGAGTCGGAGAGGACGCCGGCGTGGGCCCGCTTGCCCTGCCAGCTCGTCTCCTCCCACTTGCCCTTGGTGCCCGAGTGATCGAGGCCCCAGACGGTGGCGACGATGTTGTCGGCGAGGGTGTAGTCGGCGGTGACGATCTCGGTGTAGGGGCGGTCGTTGACGACGATGTGCTCGACCAGGCGGAGCGGCGCCTCCATGATCGAGCGGTTGACCGCGTAGGGGTCGGTGCCGGCGATCGCGCCCTTGGCGAGGAAGCCCGCCGGCGGCGCGCCGAAGTCGACGATCGAGAGGAGCGCGTCGTTGTGGAGGTCGCGGATGATCGGCCCGAGCTCCGCCGACGCGAGGTAGGCGTCGACGATCCCGGGGAGGGTCGCGGGATCCTCCTCGACCTTGGCGAGGTCGGCCTCGCTCGGCCGCTTGCCGCGGAGCGCCATCGAGATCCGGATCAGGTGCTCGCTCGGCGGGAGGAGGCCCTCGGCCTCGCCGCCCGTGTCGGCGCCGGTGTCCGTGTCGGTGGCGCCCTCGCTCTCGCCGGCGCCGGTCGAGCCCTCGGTCGCGCTCGCGCTCGCCGCGGTCGAGCCGCTCTCGCTGGCGCTCGCGCTCGCGTCGGTCGCGGTCGAGTCGTCGCCGCAGGCGGCCAGCGCGAGCGAGAAGGCCGCGATCGGGATCAAGATCAAGGGGTGCTCTCTCATCCTCATCCTCATCGTCCTCGCCTCGGGTGGCTGATGAGCAGGCGGCGCGCCAGAGAATTGTCCGGTGTTCTCAAGGGGCTGGCCGCCGGTGTCGGGGCGCTGTCGCAGAACGCGACGTCGCAAGCAACTACACCCCGGGGGCAGGTCATGATCGCAGGGTATCAGGGTCGGCGACGGCGCGGCGAAGGGACCTGGGGCCGGTGCTGCACGTCACCGTCACCGCGATCGTCGCCGAGGACCTCATCGCGGCCTTTGGCCCCCGCCCTGGTCCGACGACTCCATGCGCAGAGGTGCGCGCAGAGGTGCGCGCAGAACCCCGGGCGCTCACGCCTCGCAGAGCTTCTGGAGCGCGCCGCGGATCGCCGCGAGGTTGCGGCCGTCGTAGCGGATCACGCCCTCGCGTTCGAAGCCGCGGTTCCACGGCTGGGCCGGCATGATCACCAGGCCGCGCGGCCGCCACTCGAGCCAGCGCTCGATGTAGGGCGGGTAGTCGTCGACCAGCACCTTCCCGTAGACCAGGCCCTTGTCCATCGTGATCGTCACCGGGATCCCGGGGATGTGCTCCTGGCACCACTCGAGCTTCTCGGTCCAGGCGATCGGCGCGCCCGCCGGTCCCTTGGTGAGGACGTGGATCTCGAAGCGGAGCGCCTGGAGCTCGGCGAGGATCTCAAAGCCCCGCTCGAGGCGCGGGAGGCCGCGCCACCACCCCGGCTGGCGGCGGATCAGGGTGATCCGCGAGCGGAGCCAGGGGGGCTCGCGCTCGCTCTCCTCGAGGGGCGCGGTGAGGTCGGCCGGCGAGCGGAGGGCGGCGAGCTCCCGCTCCATCGTGCCGTTGTAGTCGCAGAGGGTGCCGTCCATGTCGACGAGGGCGACGAGACCGACGCGTGGCATCGGCGGAGGATAGCCGAACGCCGGGCGAGGCGGCGAGGGCAGGGGGCGCGCTCGCGCGCGTCGATCGGCCGAGGAGCGCTCGCGGTCGGCGCGGGCCTGCTAGCCTGGCGGCGATGCGCCCCGCCGCCCCGCCGCCGCTCGCCGGCGCGATCGTCGCGACCGACGTCCACTACCGGATCGACGCGGAGGGGCGGGCGCGCGCGGCCGCGGTGGTCTTCGACCGCTGGGAGGAGCCGCGGCCGCGCCGCGAGCTCGTCGCCCTCCACGGGGCGAACGCCGACTACGAGCCCGGCGCCTTCTTCCGCCGCGAGCTCCCCTGCCTCCTCGCGGTCCTGGATCCGCTCCTCACCGAGGAGGCGATCGCGGCGGTGATCGTCGACGGCTACGTCGACCTCGGCGATCGCCCCGGCCTCGGCCACCACCTCTTCGACGCGCTCCGCGGCGCCGGCTGGCGGGGCGCGGTGATCGGCGTCGCCAAGACCCCCTTCCGCGGCGCGCGGCCGGTCGAGGTCCTCCGCGGCGGCAGCCTCCGGCCGCTCCACGTCACCGCCCTCGGCCTCGATCCCGCGCTCGCCGCCGCCGGGGTCGCGGCGATGGCCGGCGAGCACCGCCTGCCGATCCTCCTCGGCTGGGTCGATCACCTCGCCCGCGGCCTGCGGGCGCCCGGCGATCCCTGAGGCGGACGCGCGCTCATGAACATGACCCTTTGGTCAGGTAGAGCGTGACCTACGAGAGCGCGACGTAGAGGAGCGCCGCGACCAGGGCGACGAGGAGGCCGACGCTCGCCAGCGCCTGCCTGCGCGCCCGGACCTGCGCGGCCTGGAGGCGGCCGATCGCCGCGGTGAAGCGGGCGAGGCGGGCCTCGGGGATCCACGGGGTCACGGCGTCGACGCGCCAGCGCTCGGCGGCCGGGACCTCGATCGGCGGGCCGCTGACCTCGAGGCCCGGGCGCGGGCAGACGACGAAGGCGGGCTCGCGGAGGCGCTGGGCGGCGGCGAAGCCCGGGAGGTCGATGACGTCGGCGTCGGCCGGGGCGGCGTCGAGGGCCGCGACGATCGCCTCGGCGAGCGCCCGCTGGTCGGCGGCGCGGGCCTCGATCTCGGCGAACTCCGCCTCCCAGGTGGCGGCCTCCTCCGGTCGCAGGCTGTCGGCGAGGAGCGCGAGGTCGACGTCGGCGAACGAGTACTCGCCCGCGCTCAGCGCCTGGAGGACGCGATCGTAGAGGCGCTCGATGTCGCCGGCGATCCGGTGGAGGTCGCCGTCGACGATCTCGTCGCCGAGCTCGCGGCCGATCGCCAGGGCGCCGAGCATGGCGCTCTCGCCCTCGAAGCCGCGGCGCTCGCCGTCCCTGACGACCGTCAGCGCGCCGCCACCGCTGGTGCGGTGGTAGTCGAGGGTGATCACCAGCTCGCCGGCGCCGATCAGCTTGTCGGCCTCGAGGTCGGTGACGACGGCGAGGCGGGCGAGGGCGACCCGGGCGGCGACCTTCGGCGCGCCGCTGAGGTCGCGGGTCGTCGAGGTGATCCCGCGGCGCTCCAGGGCCGGGAGCGGGGCGAAGCTGCGCCGCCGCTTCCAGTCGACGAGGTCGATGCGATCGCTGTGGACGGCGAGGGGGCCGCGCTCGATCCACGCCGGGCCCTCCTCGGAGCCGCGCGGCTGGATGTTGAGGAGGGAGGGGACGACGATCGCCTCGGGCACCGGCGGAGACTACCAGGCTCCGCCGGACGCCGCGGCGCCGGCCGCCGGCCGTCGCCTCCCCGCGCGCTCCCGAGGCCCGGGGGGCCTCAGCCGTTGCACTTGCTGGTGTCGAACTCGCAGGTGTCGCTGCAGCCGAGCTTGCCGGCCCCGAGCCCGAGCGAGGCGCAGGTCTGGTTGTTGAGGTTCGCGCCGTCGCACTCCTCACCCTCGCCGATGAAGGTGTCGCCGCAGACCGCCTGGTCGATGCAGGCGTCGGTGACGAAGGCGCAGGCGTCGTCGCAGGTCAGCGGGCCGCCGCCGGCGAAGCCCTGCGAGACGCAGGTCTCGCCGCCCAGGTTCGGGCCGTCACAGGCCTCGTTCTCGCCGACGAAGTTGTCGCCGCAGACCTCGTCGGCGATGCAGTTGGCGGTGTCGATGGCGGCGCACTGGTCGACGCAGGCGAGGAACCCGCCGCCGGGGAAGCCCTGCGAGATGCAGGTCTCGCCGCCGAAGTCATCGCCGTCGCAGAGCTCGGTCGCGCCGATGAAGCCGTCGCCGCAGACCTCCTCGGAGAGGCAGCCCGCGGTGTCGAAGAGGCAGGCGTCGCCGCAGACGAGGAGGCCGCCGCCGACGAAGCCCAGCGAGACGCAGGTCGCCTCGGCGACGTCGTCGCCGTCGCACTCCTCGAGGCCGGTGATCATCCCGTCGCCGCAGACGTCGATGCACTTGCTGGTGTCGAGCTCGCAGGCGTCGCTGCAGGCGAGCTCGCCGTCGGCGAAGCCCTGGGTGACGCAGGTCTCGCCGCCGAGCTCGTCGCCCTCGCAGACCTCGGTCTTGCCGACGAAGCCGTCGCCGCAGACCTCCTCGGAGAGGCAGCCCTCGGTGTTGAGGCCGCAGGCGTCGTCGCAGGCCAGGACGCCGCCGCCGTCGAAGCCCGCGGAGACGCAGGTCTGGCCGCCGAGGTCGTCGCCGTCGCAGGCCTCGCCGCCGGCCGACGCCGCGACCCCGTCGCCGCAGACCGGCAGGCACTGCGGGTGGCTGGCACAGTCCGCGCACGCGCAGCCCTCGTTGTAGGGGTCGCAGAGGCCGTCGTTGGCGCAATTCGCCACGTCGCCGCAGAAGGCGTCGCCGGCACACTCGCCGCACACGCAGTCGTCCTCGAGGGTGCACATCCCGTCGAGCACGCAGCCGGCGCAGGTGCAGGTGCTCGGATCGCCGACGGTGCAGCTCGAACCCATCAGGGCCTCGTCGTTGCACATGAGCTCGCCGGCGCAGGCCGAGGTGTCGAGCTTGCAGCGATTGTCGCAGCTCAGGTCGCCGCCGACGAAGCCCTCGGAGACGCAGGTCGCGTCGCCGAGCGCGTCGCCGTCGCAGGCCTCGCCCTCGTCGATGATCCCGTCGCCGCAGACCGGGCCGGCCGCGGTCGCGTCCGTCGAGGTCCCGCTCGTGGACGTCGAGGTGCTCGTCGTCGAGGAGGAGGTGCTCGACTCGCCGCCGGTCGTGGTCGTGGCGGAGGTCTCCATCGCGCCGTCGTCGCCGCAGCCGACGAGCGCGAGCGCGAGGCTGAGGGCGATGACGCGGAGGGAGGACGATGGGCGGGTGTTCATCTCAAGCTTGATCATGGGGAGGTCCGGGCTGGAGCGGCCGGCCGACGCTTCGGGCCGGGGCTCTGGACGCTTGTACCGCCTGCGAGTTCCCGGAACAACACGGCGCCGCGGGGACGTCTTCAGGAGGCCCGCGCCACGACGGATCCGTCGGGACGCTAGGGCGCGAAGATCGAGACCACGAGCCCGCCCTCGGGCGAGGGCATGCACTCGCCGAAGACATTCTGCTCCATCAGACAGGTGCAGTCGACCGCGTCCAGGCAGGCGTCCGGGAGCGCCTTGCACATATAGGTGATCATCGCGTCGGGCTGGCCGGGGTGGAAGATCTCGCAGTACTCGCTGGCGACCTCGCAGGTGAGATCCTGGCCGCAGGGGAAGGTCAGCGCCCCGCTGGTGGTGCCGCTGCTGCTGCCGCTGGTCTCGCCGCCGCTGGTCGAGGTGTCGCCGCTCGAGCCCGAGCTGGTCGCGTCGGTCGAGCCGCTGCTGCCGCTCGACGAGCCGGTGCCCGACGAGCCGGAGACGGTGTCCGAGCCCGACGTCGAGTCGCCGATCGTCGTGGTCGACGACTTGTTGTGGACCACGAAGCCGCCGGCGACGAAGTTGTGGAGCTCGCTGGCGACCGTGATGTCGAAGACGTCGTGGACGCCGGCGAAGGTCCGGTGCTTGCCGACGCCGCGCTGGCGGATCCGGACCTCCGGCAGCCGCCCCTCGATCAGCGTGAGGCTCTGGGCCTGGCCGAGCGCGACCCGGCCGGCCTCCGCGTAGCCGTCGAGCTCGGGGACGTGGACCGGGTGATCGGGGGTGGCGATCAGCTCGCGGCCGTCGTCGGCGAGGAGCGCGAGGCACTCGCGGCGGGCGCGGGTGATCGCGGTGATCGCGGTGGCGACGAGGAGCCCGCTGGCGAGGTCGACCGCGTAGATCGCGTCGCCGACCGCGAGCGTCTCGACCGGCACCCAGCCCCTCGGGGTCGCGACGGGCGTCCCGGCGGCGACGCACTGGGTCATCGAGTCGCTGCTCTCGTTGGTCGTCGAGCCCTCCGTGCCCCCCTTGTCATCGCCGGTGCAGGCGACGCCCCAGAGCACCAGCGGCGTTGCGAGGAGGCGGGCGAGGAGCTGGTTGTGGCGGTCGCTCGGCGAGGTCATCCGCGCCATCCTACCCCGGCGGGGGGTCGCGCGCGCGTGTCCGCGCGCGTTCGAGGGCGTCGTTTTTGCCGGGGCGGCGGCGCCTCGCCGCTGGCACAAGGGGGCGGTGGAGAGCGCAGCGCGCGACGGCGGGCTCTGGCGGGCGTGGACCGTGGCGACCGCCCTCGGCGAGCTCGCGGGCTTTGCGATCCCGGCGGCGGTCGGCGCCCTCCTCGGGGCCGCCGGGGTCGCCGAGGTGCCGATGGCCGTCGGCCTGGTGATCGCCGGCGCCGGCGAGGGGGCGGTGCTGGGCGCCTTCCAGGGGCGCGCGCTCGCCCGCCACCTCCCGGGCTTTCCGTGGCGCAGGTGGACGGCCGCGACCTCGATCGCCGCGCTGATCGCCTGGATCCTCGGGATGACCCCGAGCGCGCTCCTCGGCGGCGGCGAGCCGCCAGCGCTGCCGACCTGGGCCTGGGCGTTCGGCGGCGCGGTCCTCGGGGTCGCGTTCCTCCTGGTGATGGGGGTCGCCCAGTGGTGGGTGCTCCGCGGCGGCTTCCGTCGGGCCTGGCGCTGGATCGTCGCCTCGGCGATCGCCTGGCCGCTCGGCGTCGCGGTCCCGGTGATCGCGCTCACCAGCGTCCCCGACGGCGCGCCGATGGTCGTCCACGGGATCGTCGGCGTGGTCGCTGGCCTCGGGATGGGGCTCGTCGTCGGCGGGATCACCGGGCGCACGCTGGTGCGGATGCTCGCCGAGCCGGTCGCCTGAGCGCCTGCAGACGCGGCCGCGCGGGCGCGCGCGTCCCCGCTTTCTTCGCCGCGCTGGCGCGCTCCCGTAGACTCCGCCGGCGATGCACGACCCTGCGCCACGATCCGGCACCAGCGCCCTCTTCGCGGCGACGATCGGCGTCGGCGCGTTCCTCCTCTTCGAGGTCCAGTTCATCCTCGGCAAGCAGATCCTCCCGTGGTTCGGCGGCGCGCCGGCGGTCTGGACGACCTGCATGCTCTTCTTCCAGGTCGCGCTCCTCCTCGGTTACGGCTACGCCCACGGGCTCGCGGGCCTGCGATCGGCGTCGCGGCAGCGGACGATCCACCTGAGCGCGCTCGCCCTCGCGGTCGGCCTCCTGGTCCTCCGGATCGGCCTCTGGCCCTCGCCGATCACCCCCTCCGACGCCTGGAAGCCGGGCGCCGAGGCCGGGCCGATCCTGTCGATCCTCGGGCTCCTCCTCTTCACGATCGGCCTCCCCTTCCTGGTGCTGGCGGCGACCGGTCCGCTCCTCCAGGCGTGGTTCGCCCGCACCTTCCCCGATCGCTCGCCCTACCGCCTCTACGCCCTCTCCAACCTCGGCTCGCTCCTCGGCCTCGTGACCTACCCCTTCCTGATCGAGACCCGCCTGCCGGTCGCCGGGCAGGGCTGGCTCTGGAGCGCCGGCTTCGCGGCCTACGGGCTCCTCTGCGCGGGCGCGGCGGTGGTCGCCGGGCGGACGCCGACGATCGCGATCCGCTACGCCGAGGAGGTCGAGGGCGCCGACGCGCGGCCGCCGAGCGCCGGCGATCGCCTCCTCTGGCTCGGCCTCGCGGCGGTCGCGTCGACGATGCTCCTGGCGATCACCAACCAGATCTCGCTCGAGGTCGCGGTGATCCCCTTCCTCTGGATGCTGCCGCTCGCGCTCTACCTCCTCTCGTTCATCCTCTGCTTCGAGTACGAGCGGAGCTACCACCGCGGGGTCTGGCTGCCGCTCCTCGGCCTTTCCGGGGGAGCGGTCGCGGCCGCGCTGCTGATCGGCGTCCACGTGCCGATGGCCGGTCAGCTGGCGATCTACCTCGTCGCGCTGATGGCCTACTGCATGGTCTGCCACGGCGAGCTGGTCCGGCGAAAGCCCGGGCCCCGCTACCTGACCTCGTTCTACCTGACGGTCTCCGCCGGCGGGGCGCTGGGCGGGATCTTCACCGGGATCATCGCGCCGACCTGCTTCCTCGGCCTCTGGGAGCTGCCGCTCGCGCTCGTCGCCGGGATCGCCCTCGCGCTCGTGGTCGTCGATCGCGATCCGGCGCTCGGGCTCCGTCGACGCCGCGGCGCCCGCGGGATCTTCGGGGCGATCGGCCTCTACCTCGCGGGCCTCTGCGGGGCGCTCGGCTACCACGCCTGGTACGAGTACGCTGACAACGTCTTCGTCGACCGCGGCTTCTTCGGGACCCTGCGGATCGACCTCAACGCGGGCCGCGAGAGCGGGCCCTACCTCCGCCTCCGCCACGGCCGGATCATCCACGGGATCCAGTTCGTCGACGAGGATCTGCGGCGGCGGCCGAACTCCTACTACGGGCCAAAGAGCGGGGTCGGCCTCGGGGTCCTGCACCGCCGCGGCGGCGAGGGGAGGGCGATCCACCTCGGGGTGATCGGCCTCGGCACCGGGACGATCGCCGCCTACGGCGAGGCCGGCGATCGCCTCCGCTTCTACGAGATCGACCCCGACGTCCTCGCGCTCTCGGCGGGCGACGATCCCTTCTTCACCTACCTCCGCGACACCCCGGCCGAGGTGACGACGGTCCTCGGCGACGCCCGCCTCTCGCTCGAGCGCGAGGAGGATCAGGGCTTCGACGTCCTGGTGGTCGACGCCTTCTCGTCCGACTCGATCCCCGCCCACCTGATCACGGTCGAGGCGATCGAGCTCTACCTCCGCCACCTCGCGCCCGACGGGATCATCGCCCTCCACATCTCCAACCGCTACCTCGACCTCGACCCGCTCGCCCGCGGCCTCGCCGAGGCGCTCGACCTCGCGGTGATCCACGTCGGCGACTACCGCGACGGCGATCGGATCTGGCCGAGCGACTGGATGCTCCTCAGCCGCGACCGCTCGATCCTCGACGAGGACACGCCGATCGACAAGGCGGCGACCCCGGAGTCGGAGGAGAGCCTGGCCCGCGCGCGGCCGCTCTGGACCGACGCGTCGTCGAACCTCCTCGAGGTGCTCAAGCTCTAGGAGGCCTCGGCTGCGCAGGGCGGCGTTGGTGGCGAAGCTTGTGGTACGCCTCGCACAACTTCGTTTCGTCGCCTCGTCCGCGAGGCGAGAGCCATGGCCTCCTGGCTCACTGGCACGGTGGGGGCGCGCTCCCCCTTGCGGCGGCTGGCGCGGTCGATGATCCTGCACGCATGCTACGCGCCCCTCGCCTCGCTTGCCTCGCGCTCGGGCTGAGCGGCTGCTTCGTGGATCCCGGCGGGAGCGGCGGGAGCGGGGCGTCGACCGGGGCGGGGAGCGAGTCGAGCGCGAGCACGGGCGCCGGCACGTCGACGACCGATGTCACCACCAGCGGGAGCGGGAGCACGAGCGGCGGGAGCGCGACGACGGACGCGAGCGCGAGCGCGACCACCGGCGAGAGCGACGGCTCCGGCGCGACGACGACGGACGCGAGCACGAGCGAGGGTTCGACGAGCGAGCCTGCGAGCACCGGCATGACGTCGACGTCGACGTCGACGTCGACGACCGGGCCGCTCCCCGCCTGCGGCGACGGCGTCATCGATCCCGGCGAGGGCTGCGACGACGGCAACCTGGTCAAGGGCGACGGCTGTTCGCCGACCTGCGAGCGGGAGTGGCGGGTGGCCTTCGTCTCGAGCGTGGCCTTCGACGGCAACCTCGGCGGCCTCGACGGCGCCGACGGCAAGTGCCAGGATCTCGCCGACAAGGCCGGGCTCCCGGGCACCTTCCGCGCCTGGCTGAGCTCGCCCGAGGGCACGCCCAACACCCGCTTCAACAAGTGGGCCGACCGCTACGTACGGGTCGACGGGGCGCCGATCGCCTTCCACTACGCCGACCTCGTCGACGGCAGCCCCCTCCTCGCGCCGCTCAACCTGAGCGAGCAGGGGCTCGTCGTCAGCGGCGCCACCTGCGGGACCGGCGGGGTCTGGACCGCGACCAGCACCGCCGGCGACTTCCTCGGCGAGCACTGCAGCGGCTGGAAGGCCGCGAGCAAGCTGATCGGCGGCGCCAAGGGGCTGGTGAGCGACGTGAAGCTCTGGACCGAGGCGAGCTGCGCCGGGCCCTGCGAGGGGTTCGGGCGGATCTATTGTTTTGAACAGTAGGGCAGGGAGCGCCGCGATCGCCAGCGGCCAGCTCTGCTTCTCCTGCGCTGTCCCGACCAGCCGGGCTGATCCTCGGCGCCTGGTCGGCGGGGTGGCGGTCAATTGCTCATTGCAGAAGCTCCAGGGACGCGGACGAAGCGAGCCCACACCCCGTGTTCAGGGAGCAGCTCACGTCCATGATCTCGCCGTCGGAGGTCACGGTGATCACGCCGTCTGTCTCAGTGTCGTAGGCGGCCACTCTCGGCTGGCTGCGCTGGTAGCCGCTGGCGTCTCCGCACTGAAAATCGTGCGCCACAGCCTGCAGCAGCGACCCTCTCGCCTCGTACGCCCGCGCAGCATCGCAGCTCGGGTGGTGGTATTTCGTCCCAGCCGAGAACACGAGCACGAGCGGATTGGTGCTCGCCGCCCATGCGGCGTTGTTGCTGCCGTGGGTCGTTGCGCCGTGGTGCGAACCCGTAAGGACCGCCACCTTGAAGGGCTCTCCGCCGTTGTTGGCGACGGCGCTCTCCTGGGTCGCCTCGGTCGCGTCGCCGCTGAAGATCACCGAGAATGAGCCCACTTTCAGGTAGTTCATCATCGACCGCGAGTTCTTCGTATCTCCAACGCTCGTGGTCAGAATCCACGTCTGACCGCCGCCACACGCCAGCTCGGGTATCGGCTGGCCCCCATTGCTGAAGCCGGCCGGAAACGTGTCCGTGACCGGCACGCTGGACTCCTGCATCTGCCGCACCCACGGTCCCAGGGATGTACCCGAGTAGCACCCTCCCGTATCCGCAGGGCATCCTCCGAGCATGACCGCCGAGGGCGCGGCGTCCCCCAGGACCATCGGAATCAACGAGATGTGGTCCCTGTCGGGGTGGCTCACCACGACGCGCGCGGGGCCGGAGGCAGACGCGAGCCCGAGCTCGCTGAACTTGCGCCGCTCCGTCACGACGGCACGATACGCAAGAGCTGCCGATGCTCGCGCGCTGGGCCCTTGCTAGCGTCGGCGAATGCGATCGAGACTCCCGTCCGCGCCGCCCCTGGACCGCGCTCTCACGCTCCTCCTCCTCGTCGCCTGCGGTGGGGACGACATGGCGGGGACCGACTCGTCCGCGACGACGGGCGCGACCTCGACGACGACCTCGACGACGGGCGCCTCGACGACGACGACCTCGACGACGACCGCCTCGACGACGACCACCACCTCGACGACGGGCGCGTCCAGCGCCAGTTCCTCTGGGTCAGGCTCCAGCAGCACGGACGGGGGCACCTCGACCTCGGAGGGGACCACCGCGACGACCATCGATACGGACACTGGCGGCTCGGTGGAGAAGCAGTGCATGTCCGGCGCGCCGACGCCCGGCATGGGCCCCAACGTGATGGAGGAGTGGGGGGCGCCCTGCTCCGTCGATCAGGACTGCGTCGATCTCATCGGCGAGGGCGGCGTCTGCCTCCATGACGTCCTCAATATCTACTACCTGCCGATGGGCTATTGCACCAAGTTCTGCGTGCTCCCGGACGCGATGACCAAGTTCGTCCCCGACGATCCGAGCTGCGGCGTGGGTCGGATCTGCCTCGGCGCGATGGGCTTCTTCGAGGCCTGCGCGGTCCCCTGCACCGACGACGCGGAGTGCCAGCGCGACGGCTATACCTGCCAGATCCTGCCGCAGATCGGCATCGAGGGGGAGCCCAAGTTCTGCCTGATGCAGCCGAGCTGCACGATCCCGTGCATCATGGACGAGAGCATGTGCCCGTCCCCATGACGAACCCCTCGACGGGCGCTCCCAGACGAAGACGCGGACCTGCAATCATTATACAAGGCGCGAATGTGCATAATCAGGCGCGTGGCGCATTCGTGTCCGGTTCCACTGCTTTCAAGGGTAGGCCGGGGGGACAATTCTCGCTCAGCACGCCCGCCCGAAGTCGCCGGTCGTCGGGAGCTCGCGCCGGAGGCAGAGCAAGGCGCGTGCCAGCGAGAACGACGATGATCTCGGGCCGCGTCTGGTGGCAGAAGTCGCAGGCCGGGCGGCAGAACTCGCGCGCGGGCCTCTCCTATCTCTCCGCCGCCTCCTCTGCCTCGGCGGCCAGCCGCTCGAGCTCGAGGAGCCGCGCTCGCTGCTCCGCCTCCTGCTCGCGCTGGATCTCCTCCAACGCCCGCGCCCTCTCCCTGATATCGGGCGTGATGTGACTCTTGCACTCCCCCTGCATGATCTCATCGAGCTCAACGATGTGATCCTGGGCCTGGAGGAGCTCGTCGGCGAGCTCGGGGTGGAGGCGAGCGAGCCGCTCGAAGCGCTCCAAGTGCGCTCGCGCGAGGCGGTTGTGCTCGCGCATCGACTCGACGTCCTCGCTGAGTGTGACCAGGGCGATCATCACCACCCCGAGGTTGTAGGGCGGGCGAGGATCGTCGGGGGCCAGCGCCTGCGCCCGCTCCAGGGCCGCGATCGCCGACTTCGCCTCTCCGGCGATGAGGTGCGCGACGCCCTCGCTGAGTCGGACCTCGAGCTCGAGCGCCGGATCACGCCCCGCGATCGCCAGGTGGCGGAGCGCCGCGGCCGGATCACGCCACAGGATCTCGAGGCGCGCGAGGTTGAGGGCCGCCCGCGCGTGCGCGGGATCGATCGCCAGCGCCCGACGCAGCGACTCCCCGGCGAAGTCCGGTCGCTCGCGGGCCAGCCACACGAGCCCCTGCACGTGCGCCAGCTCTGCGCTCCGCTCCCCGACCTCGGCCAGCGCTCGCTCGCCCTGCGCGATCACCCGCTCCGCGAGGTCGAGGTAGCCGCGTGAGCCCGCCATCCCGCGCTCGTAGTAGAGGCGCGCCAGCCCCTCGAACGCGCCCCGGCTGCGGGCGTCCCGGGTCAGCGCCTCGTGGTACGCCCGCTCCACCGCCGCGAAGCCCCACGGCCCTCGGGGCGGCGCGACCTCGGCCTCGGTCGCGCTCGGCCTCGTCGGTGCGGCCGCTCCGGCCGCGCTCGCCGCCTCGGGCGCTCGGGTCGGCCCACCGGAGGACGCCCTGCACCCCATCATCAGGAGGAGCGAACCGAGGAGGGCGAGCCGTCGCACCGCGCCAGGATCCTCCAGCCGGCGGGGCCTGTCACTTTCACCTCGAAGATGTCCCTTTGGGCAGGTGTAGGACGCGGCGCCCCGACGCGCCGACGTGGCCTTGGCCATCGATTCGGTAGAATCGGTCCCTCCGGGCAGGGCCGGCCTCTCGCGGCCTCAGGGCGCGCCGTCGGGCTTCAGCGGGCCGGCCGGCTTCGTGCCGCCGCTGTCCTGGCCGCTCGGGGCGTCCGAGGGCGCCTTCGCGGCCGCGCCGCCCGACTTCTCGCCGCCGGCGTCCTGGCCCGCGCCCTGGGCCTTCGCGGGGGCCTTCGCGCCCGCTGGCGCCTTCGCGCCCGCCTTGCCCCGCGGCGCCGGGGGCAGCAGGCGATCGATCGCATGCACCAGCCCGTTCTTGGCCTCCATGTCGCCGCGGGTCACGGTCGCCCCGCCGATCCGCAGCGCCCCCTCGTCGCGCTCGACCGCCAGGGTCTCGCCGTCGATCGTCGTCGCCGCCCCGGCGGCCTCGAGCGCCTCAAGCGAAAACCTGCCCGCGAGGACATGTCGACGGAGGAGGGCGCTCAGCGCCTTCGGATCATCGAGGCGGCGGCGCTCCTTCTTCGTGAGCGCGGCGAAGGCGGCGTCGGTCGGCGCCAGGAGGCTCTGCGGCCCCTCCTCGCGGAGGAGGCCCTCGAGGCCGGCGCGCTCGATCGCGGCGAGGAGCTCCGCGTGGCCGCCCTCCTCGCGGAGGAGGTCGACGAGGTCGCGGGTGATCGGCTCCGGCTCCGGCTCCGGCTCCGGCTCTGGCTCCGGCTCGACGACCTGGGCGGCGCTCGGCGCCGGCTCGGCGGGCAGCGCCTCGAGCGGCTCGATCGTCGACGAGGGCGCGCGCGCGCAGGCGAGGGGGAGGGCGAGTCCGAGGAGGAGGCCGAGGAGATCGCGGGCTCGGTGCGGCATCACGGGAGCGGGACTATACCCGACGGGCCCATCCGCGCGGTCGCGCCGCGTCGATGTCGATGAGGTGGTCGCGCCGGCGTGAGCGAGCCGCGCGCTAGCCCTCGCTCAATGCCGGGTCGCCGCGCTGCGGGCCGCGAGCAGGCGCTCGACCAGCTCGCGGAGGAGCCGGGGGTCGCTGGGCGCGATGATTCCGCCGCGCTCGCTCACCTGCTCGCCGAGCTCGGGCGCCGCCTTGCCGCCGACGATCCACGGGATCTGGCCGCAGGCCTCGGCGTAGCCGTCGATCAGCTCGCGGGCGCGGTAGGGCGGCGGGGTGATCGTCAGCGAGAGGCCGACGATGTCCGGGTTGACCTCGGCGACCGCGTGGCGGAGCGCGTAGGTCGGCGTCCGCCCGCCGAGCATCACCGTCTTGAAGCCCCACTCGGCAAAGCGCAGGGCGATCCCGTAGAGCGGCGTCACGTGCTCCTCGTCGGCGAAGCAGGCGAGGAGGGCGACCCGGTTCGCGCCCTCGGGCTGGACCAGGCGGAGGACGTAGCGGACCGCGTTGCCGATGAGCTCGGCGGCGAGGTGCTCCTGGCCCACGCTGAGGCTCCCCTCCTCCCAGCGGGCGCCGATCGCGTTAAGCGTGGGGGCGAGGATCGCCTCAAAGACGGTGACCGAGGGCCCGAGGAAGAGGGCGTGCTTGACCGCGCTCTCGAGCTGATCGGCGTCGAAGCGGTCGACCGCGTCGAGGATCCGCTGGACCGCGAGGGCGTGGGCGTCAGCGTCGGTCGCCGGGCGCTCGATCGGGGGCGGCGGCGCCTCATCGCGCGTGAGCACCACCTGCGCCGCCTGGGAGGGGGCCATCCCGCCCTCGCAGAGCTCGCGGACCTGGCGGACGAGGGCGATGTCGCGATCGCTGTACAAGCGGTAGGCAGAGGCTGTACGGCTCGGGCTCGGGATCCCGTAGCGTCGCTCCCACGCCCGCAGGGTCGCGGCCGAAACGCCGGTCATCTCGGCGACCGCCTGGATCCGATAGCGGCCGACATCGCGCTCATCGGGGTTGTTCGAGTCTTCGCTCACCTTGGCCACGGGGCTCCACGGGAGGGTTGTACACCGACAACCCTATGCAAAGCTTATGTGCCTGAAGCTCTGGCGACGCAAGGTGCGGGCTCGAGGTCTCGGGTTGCGGGAAGCGCGCGGTGTCGCGGCGGGTCGATGGGGGCGGAGTCTGGCTCTCGGGCCGGTCGCGGGAGCCCCCTGGCGCTCGCCGCCGAATCAGTGCACACTCTGCAAACCTTCGACGCTATGTGGCAGCGATCAATCCCTCCGCTCCTCTCCCTCGTCCTCCTCGTCGCCAGCGACGCGGCCGCCGCGGGCGCGCCGGCGTCGCCCTCCGCGGCTGAGCCCGCGCCGGCGAGCGCGGCCGAGGGCGCGGCGACCCTCTCGATCCGCCTCTCGGGCTTCCGCAGCGACGAGGGCCAGGTCTTGATCGCGGTCTTCCGCGGCGAGGCCGGCTTCCCCTCGGCTCCGACGAAGGCCTGGCGGACCGCGGTCACCCGCGTCTCGAGCCGGAGCGCTCGCCTCGAGATCGCCGACGTCCCGCCGGGCGCCTACGCGATCTCGGTGATCCACGACGAGAACGGCAACAACGAGCTCGACACCAACTTCCTCGGGATCCCCAAGGAGGGGATCGGCACCTCGAACAACGCCAAGGGGCGGATGGGGCCGCCGAAGTACCGCGACGCGAAGTTCGACGTCGGCGACGGCGACGTCGTCCAGGCGATCAAGATGGTCTATCTCTAGGGACCAGGTCTCTAGGGACCTGTCTGAAACGCCATCTCGTAGACGATCACCCGATCCTCGGCCTCGGCCCGCTCGCTCACCGAGAGGAGGCGGCCGCCCGCCGGGTCGAAGGCGATCGCCTCGCCCTGGGGCTCGCGCGGGGCGTGGACCGGGCAGGGCGCGCGGGCGAGGGCGTCGGCGATCGCCTCGCCCGGGGCGCGCCGCCAGAGGTAGGCGTGGTTGTAGGTGCGGAGGGCGATCCAGCGGCCGTCGGCGCTGATCTCCCCGGCGGTCACCAGCGCCTGGCGGCCGGCGTCGATCGCCGCGATCCGCTCCAGCGAGCCCTCCCGCGCGCGGTGGAGGGCGGCCTCGCCGACCCGCTTGGTGACCACATAGATCCCGCCATCGATCGGATCGACGAGGAGCGCCTCGGCGTTCTCGGGGCCGCCGGGGTAGTGGAGGACGATCGCCTCGGCCGGCGCCGAGCGCAGGCGCAGCGGCCCCTCGCCGGCGCCCGTGAGGGTCGGCTCCGGGATCCGGTAGACCGTCACCTCGTGCCGTCGCCGGCGGTTGTCGCCGAGGTCGCCGATGTAGAGGTAGTCGCGCCCGGCCTCGGGCCCCGGGCCGATCGCCAGGTCCTCCCAGTCGACCGCCGCGGCGCCGTCGACCTCGACGACCGCGAGGAGCTCGCCGGCGGGGCTCAGCGCGTAGAGCTCGGGGCGCGCGCCGGAGTCGTTGTGGGTCCAGAGCACGCCCGCCTGGCGGCGGCTCAGCGCGAGCCCGGAGAGCTCGTCGAGGCTGGCCTCGCGGACCTCGCCGAGGGCGACGGGGTTGGCGAAGGTCGGGCAGGCGTCGCCCTCGCGGAGGGCCGGCCGCACCTCCTCGCGGCGCGAGCAGCCGGCGACGAGCGCCGCGGCCGCGAGGGCGAGGGCGAGGGGGTGGACCCGCGGCATCGCCGGATTGTACGCGGCCGGGCGGCGCCAAAGTCCGCTAGCGTCCGCCCATGACCCAGGCGATCCGGATCCACCAGACCGGCGGCCCCGAGGCGCTCCGCCTCGAGGAGGTCGAGCTCGGCGCCCCGGGGCCCGGCGAGGCGATCGTCGAGCACCGGGCGATCGGCCTCAACTTCATCGACACCTACCACCGCTCCGGGCTCTACGCCCTGCCGGCGCTCCCCCATGGGATCGGCGTCGAGGCGGCCGGCGTCGTCACCGACGTCGGCGACGACGTCGTCGGCCTCGCGGTCGGTGATCGGGTCGCCTACGCCGGCGGCCCGCCCGGGGCCTACGCGCGCGCCCGCAAGATCGCGGCCTCGCGCCTGGTGCCGATCCCCGACGGGATCAGCGACGAGCTCGCGGCCGCGGCCCTCCTCCAGGGGATGACCGTCGAGTACCTGATCCACCGGACCTTCGCGGTGGGGCCGGGGATGAAGGTGCTCTGGCACGCGGCCGCCGGCGGGGTCGGCCTCATCGCCATGCAGTGGCTCCGCCACCTCGGCGCGACGACGATCGGCACGGTCTCGAGCGACGCCAAGGCCGAGCTCGCGCGGGCCCACGGCTGCGATCACCCGATCATCTACACCCGCGAGAGCTTCGTCGGTCGGGTCCGCGAGCTCACCGACGGCCTCGGGGTCCCGGTGGTCTACGACTCGGTCGGCCGGGCGACCTTCGCCGGCTCGCTCGAGTGCGTCGCTCGCCGCGGGACGCTGGTCGGCTTCGGCAACGCCTCGGGGGCGCCGGAGCCCTTCGATCCGCTCCTCCTCGCCCGCAAGGGCTCGCTCTACATGACCCGGCCGACCCTCTTCGACTACACCGCGACCCGGGCCGAGCTCCTGGCGAGCGCCGAGGCGCTCTTTGGGGTGCTGCGGGCGGGCGTGGTGAAGGTCGAGGTCCGTCACCGCTGGCCGCTGGCGGCCGCCGCCGAGGCCCACCGCGCGCTCGAGTCGCGGGCGACCACCGGCTCCTGCGTCCTCGTGCCCTGAGCGGGCGCGAGCGTTCGCCAGCCAGCGTCGGCTAGCGTCCGCTAGCGCCGGCGAAAGATCAGCGAGAAGTTGTTCGCCGGCATCGCCACCCGCTCCGCGAGGACGAGCCCGTGGGCGGCCGCCAGGGCCGCGACCTCGCCGATGTCGCGGACCCCCCAGCTCGGATCGCGGGCCCGCAGGCTCGCGTCGAAGTCGCGGTTGCTCGGGGTCGTGTGCTCGCCGTCGATCCGGTAGGGGCCGTAGAGGTAGACGATCCCGCCGGCCCCGAGGTGCCGCCCCGCGCCGGCCATGAGCCCCTCGGCGGTCGACCAGGGCGAGATGTGGAGGACGTTGATCGCCATGATCACATCCACACCGGCCTGGTCGATCGGCCAGGTCGAGGCGCTGGCGTCGAGGTCGATCGCCGGCTGGAGGTTGGCGGCGCCGACGTGCTCGCGCCAGGCGTCGATGCTCTCGCGGGCCTCGGGGCTCGGGTCGCTCGGCTGCCAGGTCAGCGTCGGGTGCCGCGGGGCGAGGTGAGCGGCGTGCTCGCCGGTGCCGGCGCCGATCTCGAGGAGGAGGCCGCGGGCAGGCAGGGTCCGGGCGAGGACCTCGGCGATCGCCTCGCGGTTGCGGGCGGCGGCCGGGGCATGACGTCGGCGATCGCCGGCTGAGGGAGTCTCCACGGCGGCACGCTAGCCCGCGTTGGCCGGCGGCTCAAGGCTGTGGTCATCGGACCCCAGGCACTCCCAGGCACTCCCCCAAGCACAGTCAGCTGCGCCGATCTCCTGGAGCATCGCGCGGCGGCGCCCTGTGATCCCCCCCAGCGCCCCCTCGGCTTCGCCAAAGACGGGCGTGCGCCACAGGATCGATGCTATACAAGAAAACGGCGGCTCTCCGCGCCCCTATCTCCCTTTCTCGGGCCAGGAGGACAGCCGTCGAGGTGCTCCCTTGATCTCCCTCTCTTGCCTTAAACACCTCGCGGCCGGGGTTCTGGCGGCCGCCGTGATCGTCGCCAGCGGCTGCTCGAGCTCGGCCGCCGAAGAGAGCGGCGATCTCATCGACGACAGCGGCTCCGACGGCAGCACCACCGGCGACGGCGAGGGCTCGTCGACCTCCGGCGAGTCCGGCGGCGGCTCGACCACCGGCGCCGCGAGCAGCGGCACCAGCGGGGGCGACACCGGCGACACCGGCAGCGACAGCGCCGGCGAGGAGGACGACCTCCTCCCGGGCCTCGAGCCCGGCGCCTGCGCGGTCGACACGCCCAGCGCCCTCTCCCTCGACCTCCCCGACAGCAACGGGACGGTGTCGCCGGTCCAGTCGCGGATGGCGATCCTCGACGGCTGGGGGGTCTTCGGCGCCCTCCACATCCGCCCCTGGGAATTCCTCAACTACTACCCCTTCGAGTACCCCGCCGCCCCGGTCGGCGAGCTCGCGGTCCACGCCGAGCTCTACGCCCAGGGCGGCCTCCAGGGGAGCGCCTTCGAGGTCCAGGTCGCGGTCACCGGCCCGCACCTCGAGGCGAGCGAGCGGCCGCCGGTCGACCTCACCCTGGTCGTCGACAACTCGGGGTCGATGAAGGGCGTCCCGCTCACCGTGCTCAAGGCGGCCTGCACCGCGCTCGCCAAGGGCCTCCAGGTCGGCGACACGGTCTCGCTGGTCACCTGGGAGAGCGACGCGCCGGTGATCCTCGCCAGCCACGCGGTCACCGGGCCCCTCGATCCCAAGCTCGTCGCCGCCATCGAGTCCCTCGAGGCGACCGGCGGCAGCGACCTCTACGGGGGCTTGAGCGCCGGCTACGAGCTCGCCAGCGCCGCCAAGAAGCCCGATCGCGTCGGTCGCGTGGTGCTGATGAGCGACGGCGGCGCGGCGGTCGACGCCAAGACCCTCGAGCTGATCGCCGGCCACGCGAGCGACCCGCAGGCCGAGGGGATCGACCTCATCGGCGTCGGCGTCGGCACCTACGGCGGCTACCAGCCGGCGCTCATGGACTCGGTCGCGGCCCTCGGGCGCGGGCCCACGGTCTTCGTCGGCTCGGTCGAGGAGGCGAACAAGACGCTGGTCGAGGGCTTCCTCGGCCTGACGATGGTCGCCGCTCGCGAGGTCGAGGTCGAGCTCGTCCTCCCGCCGGGCTTCCGCCGCGTCGCCTCCCCCGAGCTCCGCTACGACGGCGACCTCGTGCCCCCCGGCGGCCAGCCGCTCCCGCAGAACGGCGCGCTCGTGCTCTACGAGCGCCTCGACACCTGCGCCCCCGAGCTCGTCAGCGACCAGAGCCCGGTGTCGATCGTCGTCCGCTACCGCGACGTCGAGTCCCACGAGGTGGTCGAGCTGGTCGTCGACAAGACCGTCGGTGAGCTCCTCGCCGGCGGCAGCGCCCAGCTCCAGAAGGGCGCGGCGATCGTCCGCTACGCCGAGGCGCTCCGCCTCTGGAACGACGCCGGCGCCGAGCTCGACGTCTACGCCGCGGTCGCCCAGGAGGCGCTCGACCGGATCGACGTCGCCCAGAAGAAGCTCCCGAACGACGCCAGCCTCGCGGAGATCCGGGCGGTCCTCGAGGCCCTCCTCAAGGCGATGGTCTGAGCCGCGCTCAGCCGAGGACCGGCAGGAGGCGCTCGCCGTAGAGCTCGGTGAGCATGTACTGCATCGTCTCCTCGACCTGGAGGTAGAGCTCGTCGGCGAGGTGGTCGGGCTCGTCCATGTCCTCCCAGGCCGCGGGCTCGATCGGGTGGCCGATCTGAACGGTCACCTTGGAGGGGAGCGGCAGGTAGGGGAGGGCGGCCATCGGCCCGAAGAGGAAGCCCCAGGGGAGCGCGAAGATCAGCGGCAGGGAGTGGACCCGGGCGATCCGATCGGCGCCGATCGCCTTGGCGAGGCGGCGCCCCTGGGAGATCACGAAGAGGGTCTCGTGGTTGCCGGCGCCGACCACCGGGATGATCGGCACGCCCTCCTGGAGGGCGAGGCGGGCGAAGCCCTGGCGGCCGCCGAGGATCACCCGGTGGCGCTGCGAGAAGGGCCGGAGGTTCTCGATGTCGCCGCCGGGGAAGACCAGGAGCTTGTGGCCGGCCGCGAGCACCGCGCGGGCGGTCCCGCGGGCGGCCGGGACGATGCCGATCGAATTGAGGATCTCGGCGATCCGCGGGATCCGAAAGAGCATGTCGTGGGCGAGGATGTAGATCGGCCGGTCGTAGCCGATCCGCCGGTAGTAGTGGACCAGGAAGAGCCCGTCGACCGGGTTGAGGCCGCCGTTGTGGTTGCCGACGAAAATAGCCGGCCCCTTGGGGATCCGCTCGAGGCCGCGGACCTCGAGGCGGTGATAGCGCGCGAGGACCTCAAAGCCCTCGACGGCGGCCTGGAGGGTCGAGGGCGAGACCGGGGCAAAGGGAAAGGGGGCCTCCTCCGGGGCGCCGGAGGCTGCCGCGCGCTTTCGACGTCTGCGCTCGATCAGGCCGATACGGCAAGCGTGGCACGCTCATCCGCGAGCGTCGACGGCGCCGCGCGCGGCCGCTCGTGACATACCCCACGGGCGAACGCGACCGTCCGCCGGACCAGGCCCTCGGCCTGCTCGAGGAAGCCGACGTGGCCGAAGTCCGGCCACTCCTCGATCTCCGCGTGGGCCGGCAGGTGGTCGGCGAAGAAGGCGAGGTGCGAGCGCGGCAGGATCCGCTCCTCGCGGCCCCAGATCAGCAGGGTCGGGAGGTGGAGGGCGGCGACCTCCTCGGGCCTCAGCATGTCCTCGCTGGTGATCCCGTCGAGGAGGCCGCGGAGCGCCGGGTGGGTGAAGCGGTCGCGGATCCCGAGGGCGAAGGCGTGGCGGACCAGCGGCGTGCTCTTGGCGAAGATCTTGTCGACGAACTCGAGCGCGCCCTGGTGGGTGTCGATCTTGAAGGTCGAGAGGAAGCGCTGGAAGGCGGCCTCGGGCATCGGCGCGCCGCCGGGGGAGACCAGGAGGAGGCCGCGGACCTTCTCGGGGCGCGCGAGCGCGTAGCGGATCACCCCGAGGCCGCCCATCGAATTGCCGACGAGGATCGACGGGCGATCGATGAGGCGATCGAGCGCCTCGAAGGAGCCGGCGAGCATCGACTCGCGATCGAGGCCGCCGCGCGGGATGTCGCTAAGGCCATGTCCCGGCATGTCGGGCGCGATCACCCGCTGGGTCAGGGGGATCAGGCGGCGGAGGTAGGTGCCGTAGGCGGCCGCGTTGGCGCTGAGCCCGTGGAGGAGGACGACCGGCGGGAGCTCGCCCTGGCCCTCGGCGTCGAGGGCGTGGACCTTGCCGATCGACGTGTGGAGGTAGCGGGAGCGGAGCCCCTGCGCGTTGAGGAGGCGCAGGCCCATGCGTTCGGGGAGGGACATGGTCGGCTTCATCGGGAGAAATTGTGGAGCAAGCCCCCGTCGACTCGCAAACATTCGTCGTGCTTGGGATCACAGAAAGGGAGTGCGATCGAACGATCGCGGCGGCGCCTCGCGGCGCGTTCGCGTGGAGCGGCCGCCAGCGGCCTCTGGCTCGCGCTCCGCGGGGAGGCGGCGATCCGGTGCGCATCGACCTTCGCGGTGACCTACGGGCGGCATGGTTCTCGGCGAGTGTCGACTATTTGCAACACTCGCGGTCGCGGCCGCCGCCCCGCCGAAAACTCGCGTGCAATCGCGCCGCCGTGGCGGGCGCGGACGACCGCCACGGCGCTCAGGCGCGGGCCGCCCGGAGGAGCACCCGACATGCCTCTTCGGTCAGGTCCTCCAGGGCGTAGGGCGAGTCCGCGGGATCGCCGGCGCCGATCGCCACGCTGACGATCCCCTGGGCGGTCACCCAGGCGAGGGTCGCGAGGCGGTGGGGATCGGCGTCGGGGTCGATGAGCCCGCGCCGGCGGTCGCGGCTCAGCTTGCCCTCGAGCGAGTGGGTGACGACCTCGTTGAGCGGGATCACCTCGGTGAGGCGGAGGCTGTCCTCGATCCCGAGCATCGGCGCCCAGAGGTAGAGGATCCGGAAGGCGTCGGGGTCGTCGCGGTAGAGCTCGACCTTCGCGCGGACCATCGCCGCGAGCGCCTCGAGGCCGCCGCTCGCGTCGACGATCGCCCGGCCGAGGGTCTCGACCTCGACCCGCAGCACCTCGATCGCCAGGGCGCCGATCAGCGCCTCCTTTGAGCGGAAGTAGTAGTAGAGCGCGGGCTTCGAGACGTCGGCGGCGGCGGCGACCCGATCCATCGTGAAGCCGAGCCCCTCGTCGATGATCACGGCCCGGGCGGCGTCGAGGATCGCCTGCCTCCGGCTCGCCTGGCGCCGCGCCTTGCGGGCGAGGCGGGCGGCCTCGCGGTCGTCGTTGGGGCTCGTGGTCTCGCTCGCCATCACGTCGGTTCTGACCTCGCGTTGGATTATCATCGATTGGTCGAAACATCGTCAAGGCCGGTCTATCTCGGCTCCTGCGGCCGCTCTCGCGGCGGCCCGCGATCTGCGAAGATCCGCGGGCCATGCCCAGCGCCCCGCCGACCATCGAGCTCCTCCGCGGCGACATCACGACCCTCGCGGTCGACGCGATCGTCAACGCCGCCAACACCTCGCTCCTCGGCGGCGGCGGGGTCGACGGCGCGATCCACCGGGCGGCCGGCCCGGGGCTCCTCGCCGAGTGCCGGACCCTCGGTGGATGTCCCACAGGACAGGCGAAGGTGACGGCCGGCTACCGCCTGCCGGCCCGCCACGTGATCCACACGGTCGGCCCGGTCTGGCGGGGCGGCGGCGCCGGCGAGGCCGGGCTCCTCGCCTCCTGCTACCGCCGCTCGCTCGAGCGGGCGCGGGAGATCGGCGCGCGCACGGTCGCCTTCCCGGCGATCTCCTGCGGGGTCTACGGCTTCCCGATCGACGAGGCCTGCGCGATCGCCCTGCGGACGATCCGCGAGGAGCTCGCCGCCCACCCGGGGGCCTTCGATCGGATCGCGCTGGTCTCCTTCGGCGACGACGTCTACCGGGCCTACGAGGCGCTCCTCGCCGCCGAGCCGGCGGCCGCGTCGCGGCCGGCCGCCGACCTCCGCGGGCGCATGGTCGGCGGCCTCGTGGGCCTGGTGGTCGGCGACGCGCTCGGCGTGCCGGTCGAATTCCACCAGCGCGCGACCCTCGACAGGGAGCCGCTCCGGGCGATGATCGGCCACGGCACCCACGGCCAGCCCCCCGGGACCTGGTCCGACGACTCGTCGCTCGCGCTCGCCACCGCCGTCAGCCTGGTCGAGCGCGGATATGACCCAAGGGACATGATGGATCGCTTCTCACGGTGGCTGAACGCCGCCGAGATGAGCCCCCACGGCGAGGTCTTCGACGTCGGGATCGCGACCTCCGAGGCGATCCGCCGCTACGATCAGGGGCTCGCGCCGGAGTGGGGCGGCCAGGGCGAGATGGACAACGGCAACGGCTCGCTGATGCGGATCATGCCGCTCTCCGTCTACCTCCACCGCCTCGATCCCGAGGTGATCGTCGAGCGCTCCTTCGAGGTCTCGGGGCTGACCCACGCCCACCTCCGCTCGAAGCTCTGCTGCGCCTACTTCTCGCTCCTCATCGCCGGGATCCTCGACGGCCTCGGCCTCGAGGGGGCGATGGCCCGGGCGAGCGCGCTCGTCGGCCCGCGGGCGCCCGCGGGCGAGGCCGCCGTCCTCGCGCGGATCCTCGACGGGTCGGTGCTCCGGGCCGGGCGCGCCGAGGTCCGCGGGAGCGGCTACGTGGTCCACTGCCTCGAGGCGAGCCTCTGGGCGGTCGCCAACTTCGAGGGCTACAGCGAGGCGGTCCTCGCCGCGATCAACCTCGGCGAGGACACCGACACCACGGGGGCGGTCACCGGCGCGATCGCCGGGGCGCTCTACGGGGTCGACGCGATCCCGCGGGCGTGGATCGACGGGCTCGCGCGCTCGGCCTTCGTCGTCGACCTCTGCGGGCGCCTCGCCGATCGCGTCCTCGCCGAGAGCCGGGGCCGGCACGGCGCGGCCTGATCTCGACCTGTCTAAATGGACATGTCCTGAGGATCACTCGGCTGCGGGCGCGGCTGCGGGCGCGTCGGCGGGCGCGTCGGCGGGCGGGGCCGCGTCGACGGGCGGGGGCGCGGGCCGCCGGAGGAACGCCTCGTAGGCCGCGACCTTCTCGCCGTAGTCGCGGATCCGCGGCGAGGTGTCGACGAGGAGCGCCCGGAGGAGGAGGCTCGGCGGCAGCTCCTCCTCGGTCGGCGCCGCGAGGGCGTCGGCGAGCGCGTTCGGGTCGTCGGCGACCGCGTGGGCCGCGTGCAGGCGCTTGCCCTGGTACCACTTGAGCATCGCCAGCTCGCGCTCGATCCCGACCCGCTCCTGGATCAGCCGCCGCCAGCCGCTCCCCTGGGCCTCGAGGAGCTCCGGCGAGGAGGCCGCGTTCTCGACCAGGAGGACCGAGCAGAGCGCCTCGCGGGCGACCAGCGGGAAGATCTCGTCGCGGGTCGGCGCCCGCTCCCGGAGGGCGCCGGCCGGCGCCCAGCCGGAGGCCTCGGCGCGCTCGCGGGCGGTGTCGGCGAGGGTCGCCCCGATCAGCCCGAAGAGGAGGCCGCCGCGGTCGCGGAGGGCGGCGGCGAGGTCGAGGGCGGCGACGAGGCGCGGATCCTCGGGCCCCTCGGCCCGGCGGATCGCGACCTCGCCGAGGCGCAACGCGCCGATGATCGGGAAGGTCTCCTCCTGCCCGGGCTCGACCACGCAGGGGTGGGGGCCGAGCCCGCCGCCCTCGCGCTGCCAGGTGACGAGCTCGGCGAGCGCCCGGCGGAGCGGCTCATCGAGGTCGTCGTCGCCGAGCGGCGACGCGCCGCGCTCCAGCGCCTCGGCGGTCGACGAGCGCTGGAGCTCGGCAAGCGCCGCCGCGAGGTGGTCGATCGACCCGGCCGAGGAGGGGTGGGGCGCCGCCCAGGCGCTTACCTCGGCCCAGCGGGCCTCGATCACCTCGGGCGCCTCCTCGGGCAGCGCGACCCAGGGGCTGACGACGACGTAGCCGATCACCAGGGCGATCCCGAGGACCAGGAGCGAGATGAAGGAGATGATCCGGAGCACCGCCCGAGCCTAGCAGCCCGTGGCAGAAGTCCCGCGCGCCCTCGCTTGCCCTCGTCGACCCTGAACGCCCCGCCAGAACCTGCACCAAGGCCGGTAGAGCGGCGTTCTGTCGAACCACGCAGGGGCGGCGATTGCAGCGTGAGGCCCAGCGACCGGCGCGCGCTCGCTCAGTGAGGGCGTCGCTCGCTGGCCTGGGCTCCCAGCGGCGAGATCGTCGGCGAGAGGCGGGCGCCGTCGAGGGTGAGGGCCTGGACCTCGGGGAGATCCGCGGCGAAGCCCAGGGTCATCGTCACCTGGAGGGCGTTGCTCTCCTCCTCGCGCTCCTCGTCGACGAAGGGGGTGAGCGGCCCGCGCTCGCTCACCCGCCAGAGCGGCTCGTTGCGGAGGCGGAGGCGCTCGACCGCGGCGACCAGGAGCTCGAGCTCGTGGGTGTAGGGCGAGGTCAGGACGATCGTGCAGCGGATCGTCCGGCACTCGACGTCGCCGAGGGCGACCTGCGGCGCGTCGGGGGAGCCCTTGAAGGTCTTCTCGCGGACCTGCGCGATGATCTGGAAGATCAGCGAGCGGTGGACCGAGGCCCAGGGGCCGGCGAGCGGCTCGTCGGCGAAGGGGGCCGCGCCGATCGTCGCCCAGAGCTCGTCGAGCTCGGCCCTCGGGCGGGGCTCGGTGAAGACCTCGACGCCGCCGCGGCGGCTCCGCTCCGGGCTACCTGGGTCCTCCTCCGGATCGGCGCTCGCCGGGTCCGCGGTCGCGGGCGCGCCCGGCTTGCCCGCGGGCGCGCCCGGCTTGCCCGCGGGCGGGTTCGCGGCGGCGGCCGCCGCCGGCCGGGCCGGGGTCGGGGCCCGCCGCGCGAGCTTGGCGTCGACGTCGTCGTGGACCCGGTGGACGTGGTTGAGGGTCCGGAAGATCACGCTCTTCCCGGGCTTCGGCGGCGGCCGGACGTACCAGGGCCGCGCGTCGAAGGGCAGGATGACGAAGAGGTAGACCAGCGCCGACACGCAGGCGAGGGCGACCGGGAGGAGCCAGGTCCGCGACCAGGCGACGGCTGGGCGCTCGAGGAGGGCGTGGAGGCGGGCGTTCATGGGGTCGGGGGGTCAGGGGTCGGGATCACGACGCGCCAGGCGCCGTCCTCGTGGACCAGCGAGAGGTCGATCGTCTGCTGCTGGCTGCCATGGATCCGGACGCGGGCGTGGGACTCGTCGCCCTCGAGGAGCTCGACCCGGGCGACGCGGAGCATCGGATCGACGTCGACGATCTGCAACATCTCGTCGGGGGCGATCGTCCGGCGGCCGCCGACGTGGTGGGTCGCCCGCTCGGCGGCCGCGGTCAGGCGGCGGCTCGCGGCGCCCTCGAGCATCGGCAGGAGCTTGGCGACGTCGCCGCGCTGGACCGCCTCGACGAAGCGCTGGGCGACCGCCTCGGGGGTGTCGGCCGCGCCCCCGCAGGCGAGCGCGAAGACGACGGCGAGCGCGAGCCCAGGCCGCCTCATTCGTCGTCTTCCTTGCCGCGCGGGACCTTGAGGCGCTTGACCAGCTCGCGGAGGTAGTAGCGGGTGATCCCCGCCTCGGCGGCGGCCCGGCTCAGGTTGCCGTCGTGGGCGTCGAGGAGGCGGGTGAAGTAGCGGCGTTCGAAGTCGTCGATCACCGCCTGCTTGGCCTCCTTGAAGGGCATCGTGAAGAGCTCGTCGGCGACCGGCAGGCCCGCCTGGGGGGCGGCGCTCGGGCTCTCCGGCGCCGCCGGACGCGGCGGCGGCCGGCGGCCGAGGTGGAGGTCGCTGGGCTCGATCACCCCGCCGCGCGCGAGGTAGGCCGCCCGCTCGATCGTGTTCTTGAGCTCGCGGACGTTGCCCGGCCAGCGCTCGCCGAGGAGCGCCCGGCGGGCCGCAGGCCCGAGGCTCGGGGCGTCGCCGCGGGCCCGCCGGAAGGCCTCGAGGAAGCGCTCGGCGATCAGGACGATGTCGTCGCCGCGGTCGCGGAGCGGCGGCAGCTCGACCATCATCACCGAGAGGCGGAAGTAGAGATCCTCGCGGAACTCGCCCTGGCTGACCATCGTCCGGAGGTCGCGGTGGGTGGCGGCGACCACCCGCACGTCGACCTTGCGGACCTGGTGCTCGCCGAGCCGCTGGACCTCGCGGCGATCGAGGACCCGCAGGAGCTTGGGCTGGAGCTCGAGCGGGAGCTCGCCGATCTCGTCGAGGAAGAGGGTGCCGCCCTCGGCCTCCTCGAAGGCGCCGGGGCGATCGGTGAGGGCGCCGGTGAACGAGCCCTTCTTGTGGCCGAGGATCGACGCCTCGGCGAGCTCGCGGGGGAGCGAGCCGCAGTCGAGGACGACGAAGGGGCGGCGCTCCCGGGGCGACTCGTCGTGGAGCGCGCGGGCGACCAGCTCCTTGCCGGTGCCGGTCTCGCCGTGGATCAGCACGCTCATCTCGGTCCCGGCGATCCGCTCGAGGACCGCGAAGACCTCGCGCATCGCCGGCGACCCGCCGTAGAGCGCGCCGAAGTGGTCGCGCCGCGAGAGCGGGACGTCGACCTCGTCGGCGGCGAGGAGGGTGATCGCGGTCTTGCCGACCTCGAGGGTCATCCCCGGCTCGATCCAGGCCTCGCGGATCCGGACGCCCTGGACCTGGGTGCCGTTGGTGGAGCCGAGGTCGCGGAGGAGGATCCCGCGGCGATCGAGGAGGATCTCGGCGTGGATCCCCGAGACCGAGGTGTCGCCGAGGACGAGGTCGTTGACCGCCGCGCGCCCGACCGTCAGCCGCGAGCGCGAGACCTGGATCTGAGCGCCCGCGTCCGGGCCCTCGGAGACCCGGAGGAGGACGCGGCGGATCTGCCGGGAGGCGGTCGGCGGCGCGAAGGTCGTCGTCAGCCCGTCGGGCTCTGGCGGCTTGGGGGTCGGCACGGGATCGTCGCGGCGGTCAATTCACCAGGCGGAGGTGCCGTGGCTTCGACTTGGCGCGCCCGCCGACTTTGCCCGACGCCGGCCGCCGGCGCCAGGGGCGGGCGATCACCAGGAGCGCGAGCGCCATCGCCACGCCGTTGACCACCAGGAGTGACCAGGGCTCGCCGCGGAGGAGCGGGGCGACGAGCGCGAGGGCGCCGATCAGGAGCGCGAGGGTGCGGGCCGTGAATTGGAGGACGCCGAAGAGGTTGAGCTCCTGCTTGCCGTAGACCACCCCGAAGGCGGCGACCGCCGCGAGGTCGCCGGGCACCGAGCCGCCGAGCTGGACCGCGAGGGCGGCCGGCACCGCGAGGCCGAGGAGCGCGAGCGTGAGGTAGCCGGCGAGGCCGCAGCCGAGGATCAGCGCGAGGTAGCGCGCGCTCCCCCAGCGGCGGGCGAGCGACGTGCCGATCACCCACTGGATCAGGCCGGTGCCGATCAGCCCGTTGAGGTGGCCCTCGGGGAAGAGGATGAGGGCGCTGAGGGGGCGCCAGAGCTCGAGGCCGTCGGCGAAGGCGGAGGAGAGGAGGAGGCGCCCGGCGATCGGCTGGTCGCCGAGGATCATGTTGGTCAGGGCGATCGCCAGGAAGTAGGCGAGGGGCGCCCGACCGAAGGGGGGCAAGCCGGCGAAGGTGCGGGCGCGGGCCACCGCGGGAGGATAGCAGCCGCGCCGCGGCGGGGAGACCTCCGCGGGCGCCCGGCGCCCGCGGGCGGCCGTCGCCGGGCCGGGCCCGCGATCTGGACGCTTTTTTGCGGGCGGCCGGCGGGTCGGCGACAATTCCCTACATGTCTACCCAGCCCGCTGCAAACCGTCGTCGTCACCGGGTCTTCGCCACCAAGTTCACCGAGTATCACCTCCGCTCCGACGAGTGCGTCGGGGTCCGGGACCGTGAGACCGGCGCCTGGCTCCGCCACCACGCGGCCCTCCGGCTGCGGGCGATCCAGCTCCCCGAGTCCGGTGATGACCTCCGCTGGGTCGGCCGCCGGATCCAGTTCTGGGGTCGCCTCGCCGACGTCGTCACCTCGCCGGTGATCGAGGTCGGTCGGCCCGAGCGCTGGGCGGTCGATCACTACATCTCGCAGGCGACCTGCGGCGAGATCGCGGCCTAGGTCGCTCGCTCGAGGTCGCCGCGGCGACGACGTCGGCCGAGCGCTCGCTCGGGCCGACGACGCGCCGCGGACCGGGCGCAGGGCTACCAGGCGCTGACGCCCGTGAGCATCGAGTCCGGCTGGTTGCCGCCGCAGCAGCCGGCGGTGTTGTTGCCGTCCGCGACCGCGACCAGGCGGATCGCCGCGCACTCGCGGGGCATGAACGAGACCTTGCAGCTGTTGCCCATCGCCGAGCCGGTGCAGCTCTTGCCGTTGGTGTCGAGGGTGGCGACCAGGACGTTGTCGCAGTAGACGTCCCACTTGCCCTGGCAGACCGTGGTGCTGCTGTAGGTGGTGACGCCGACGTTCTGCACGCAGGCCTTGGGGCCCGAGCAGGTGATCTCCTGGTTGAAGGCCTGGAAGTTCTGGCCGTGGCTCGAGGTCCACTGCCAGGCGTCGTAGGTGCAGGGGTTGCCGTTCCAGCAGCCGCTCGCGGTGTCGTTGCCGATCGTGTTGAACGACGCGCGCTGCCCTGAGGGCATGCACTGGTTCGAGGTGCAGTCGTTGGCGCAGGCGTCGTCGTCGACGTTGTTGCCGTCGTCGCACTCCTCGACCCCGGCTTGGGTGTAGCCGTCGCCGCACTTCGCGTTGAGGCAGCCGGCGACGCAGGCGTCGGTGTTGACGCCGTTGCCGTCGTCACACTCCTCGCCGGCGGTCATGTTGACCTTGCCGTCGCCGCAGGAGACCTGGGTGCAGTCGTCGTTGCAGGCGACCGACTCGCCGGCGTCGTCGCAGTCCTCGACGCCCGCCTGGACGAAGCCGTCGCCGCAGGTCGCGCTCAGGCAGTTGGTCGGGCAGGCGTCGGAGTCGACGTCGTTGCCGTCGTCGCACTCCTCGCCCTGCTGGATCGCGCCGTCGCCGCAGCTAGCGAGGACGCAGGCGTTCGAGCACTCGTCGTCGTCGATGTCGTTGCCGTCGTCGCAGGCCTCGACCCGGGCCTGGACGAAGCCGTCGCCGCAGCTCGCGGCGGCGCAGGTGTTGAGGCAGCCGTCGGTCTGATCGTTGTTGCCGTCGTCGCACTCCTCGGCGCCCTCCTGGACGAAGCCGTCGCCGCAGCTCGCGTTCAGGCAGTTGGTCGGGCAGGCGTCGGTGTCGACGTCGTTGCCGTCGTCGCACTCCTCGCCCTCCTGGACGACCCCGTCGCCGCAGGACGGCAGGGTGCAGGCGTTGGTGCAGGCGTCGTCGTCGACGTCGTTGCCGTCGTCGCAGGCCTCGACCCGATCCTGGACGACGCCGTCGCCGCAGCGGGCGGTCGTGCACTCGTTGGTGCAGCCGTCGTTGTCGCTCTGGTTGCCGTCGTCGCACTCCTCGCCGGCGTCGACCTGGCCGTCGCCGCAGGCGGGTCCCGCGGTCGAGCCGGCGCTCGCGGAGTCGGTGACCGCCGTGCCGGCGCCGGTGGTCGTCGCGTCGCCGGTGGTCGACGCCGAGGTCGTCGAGGTCGTCGACGTCGTCGTCGTGTTGCCGGCGGTGAAGGAGGTATCGCTGGTGCTCTGCTCGTCGCCGGAGCAGGCGAGCGCGAGCGCCGAAGCGACGAGGAAGGGGGCGAAAACGACACGGTAGCGGCGAGTCATCGCCGCCCAGGATCCCGACCGTCGGCGGCCTGGTCAATCGACCATTTCCCGGCTCGGCGGCCGGGCGCTCGATCGCGCGTCGTCGCCCGGGTCGCGCTACCCCTCGTAGCGGTAGCCGACCCCGTGGACGGTCCGGATGATCTGCGGATCGCGGGGATCGGCCTCGATCTTCTTGCGGAGCTTGGCGACGTGCTGGTCGATCGTCCGGCTGTTCGGGTAATGGTCGATCCCCCAGCAGGTCGAGAAGATCCGGTCGCGGTCGAGGACCACGCCGACGTTGTCGGCGAAGAGGCGGAGGAGCTGGACCTCGCGGAGGCTGAGCTCGATCACCTCCTGGCCGCGGAGCGCCCGGAGCTCGTCGGCGATCACCTGGAGGCCGCCGATCAGGAAGCCCTGGGGCTCCGGGCTCGGCCGCCGACGGAGGCAGCGGCGGGAGACCGCGCGGATCCGCGCGATCAGCTCGTGGATCCCGAAGGGCTTGTTGATGTAGTCGTCGGCGCCGAGCTCGAGGCCGATGACCCGATCGATCTCCTCGGACTTCGCGCTGAGGAAGATGATCGGCAGCTCGGGGTCGCGCGCGCGGATCCGCCGGCACACGTCGTAGCCGTTGACCTTCGGCATCATGATGTCGAGGAGGACGAAGTCGGGCGGGGCGGCCTCGTAGGCCGCGATCGCGGCCTCGCCGTCGGGCGCGAGCGTGCAGGTGTAGCCCTCGCGCTCGAGGACGTCGGCGAGGCCGCGGAGGATCTTGGGGTCATCTTCGGCGATCAGGACCTTCATCGCTGGCTCTCCCCGTGCGGGTCGGTGGTCTCGGGGGCGGTCGGCAGGGTGAGCTCGAAGCAGGCGCCGTCGTCGGCGGGGACGAGCTCGAGGTCGCCGCCCTGCTGACGGGCGAGGTCGCGGGCGATCGTCAGGCCGATCCCGGTGCCGCTCACCCCCTCGGTGAGGTCGGAGCGCGCGCGGAAGAAGGGCTCGAAGACCCGGCGACGGAGCCCCGGCGGGATCCCGGGGCCGTGATCGCGGACCCGCACGCGGGTGCGCCTGGGATCCTGCTCGACCTCGATCTCGACCGCGCCGCCGCCGGCCGCGTACTTCTCGACGTTGCTCAGGAGGTTGGCGAGGATCTGGCCGGTCGCGTCCTCGTCGGCGAGGACCGGCCGGGGGGCGGCGCCGCGGCGGACGACCTCGAGGCCGCGCTCGCGGAAGGCGGGGCCGAAGTGGTCGACGGTCGCCCGCACCAGCCCGTCGAGGTCGAAGGGGCGGGCGCGCTCGCTCGCCGGTCGGCCGCGCCGCGAGAAGGTGAGGACGTTGGCGATCAGCCGCGAGAGGCGCTGGCTCTCCGAGACGATCACCGCCGCCCGCTCCTCGGCCGCGTCGTCGACCCCGCCGAGGTCGTCGGCGAGGAGCTCGGCGTAGAGGCGGATGTTGGTCAGCGGGGTCTTGAGCTCGTGCGAGACCTGGGTGACGAAGGAGACCCGCTCGCGGGCCTCTCGCATGTTCCGCGACCACTCGCGGTAGAAGAAGACGGCGAGGCCGAGGAGGACGATCGCGGTCGCGCCGAGGCCGAGGAGGACGACGAAGCGCGAGGTCGGCAGCGCGAGCGGGGCGTCGTCCTCGGGCCCGTAGTAGAGGAGCGCCCAGGCCTCGAGGGGCGGCGCGAGGCCGAGGCGGGCGAGCGGCGCCTCGGCGTCGTCGGGCTCGTGGTTCCCCCACTGGTAGAGCGGCTCGCCCTGGGCGTCGGCGACGACGATCAGGCTCGCCTGCTCGCCGGTCGCCGGCAGCGCGGCGATCAGCCGCTGGAGGAGCGCCGCCCGCTCGATCTCGGCGCCGGCGATCAGGCCGTCGGCGCGGCGGCGCCAGAAGAGGAGGTGGAGGCCCTCCTCCCAGTACCAGGCGATCCAGCCCTGCTCGCGGATCCGGGCGAGGCCGGCGAGGCTGTCGGCCGCCGGAACCTGTCCTTCGGGGCTAGTCTCGCCGGCGACGGGGGAGTTCGGCGGGAGCGCCTGCTGCTGGGCGTAGACCGCCTGCGGCGCCTGCTGCTGGGCGACCTCCGCCTGCGGGCTCGCGGAGGAGGGCAGGAGCGAGCCGGCCGAGCTCGCCGGCAGGGTCCAGGTCGAGTCGACGCCGCCGCGGGCGAGCGCCCGCCCGGCCTCGTTCCCCTCGGCGGGGCCGACCCGCGCGAGCTCGGCCCGCGCCTCCCAGATCGCCCGCGTGCGCTCGAGGAAGTCGCGCTCGTCCTGGCTCGCCTCGCCGTCGGCGAGCGGGTGGAGGCGGCGGCCCTCGGCGTCGGCGACGAAGACCTGGCGGACCAGCGGCTGGCCGCGCTCGAAGGCCCGCAGCCCCTCGCGGTCGATCGGCGTCGACTCGATCCCCTGGGCGAGCTCGACCTCGAGGTCGCCGATCACCTCGGTGATCGCCGAGCGCGAGTCGTCGAGGCGCTGCCCCAGGAGCTCGCGGAAGCGGTGGCCGAGGAGGGTCTCCTCGTCCTGCAGCATCTTGCCGGCGAGCGCCGCGAGGAGCGCGAGCGGCCCGACGACCATGCAGATCAGGGCGATGAGGAGGTGGCGGCGCATCGGCGGAGAGCGGCTCGGCGGCCCTCGCCGGCACGGTATCCCGGGCCGCCGGGGCCGGCAAGGCGGGTCAGAAGGACTGCTGGACGTCGAGCTCGTACTGCCGCTTGCGCATCACCTTGCGCTGGCGGTTCCACCCCTCGGCGTCGAGGTTCTTGGCGTCGGAGGAGTTGTCGAGCGCCTGCTTCTTGAGCTTCGGCGAGGCGTAGCGGGCGGCGGCCTCGTCGAGGTAGTCGGAGTTGGCCTGGAGGAGGCGCTGGGCCTGGAGGACCTCGCCGCGGTCGCGGAGGTCGAGCGCCAGGCGGTTTCGCTCGTTGGCGATCGCCTCGGTGTGGGCGACGAGCACCGAGGGGACCATCGCCGCGTCGGCCTCCATCACCGAGTCGGTGAAGCGGAGCGCGACCACCCGGCGGTCGAGCTCGCTCTGGCCCGAGAGGAGATCGAGGTAGGTGGTGGTGACGGTGGCGAGCGGCTGGTCGGCGCCGGCGACCCCGGGGCCGACCTCGGCCTCGATGAGGACGAACTTCTCCTGGCCGCCGTAGACCTGTCCCTGGGTATAGGTGATGGTGCGGCCGGTGATCATCGCCTCGCGGTTGAGCACCCGCATCGGCCGCACGCCGGGGGCGAGGTCGATCCGCACGAGCGCGCCCTGGGCGACCACGGAGGTGATGTCGCCGAGCTCGGCGGCGAAGAGGCGCTCGAGGTCCGAGGCGTCGGCCGCGAAGGCGTGGTTGCCGTCGCTCCGCATCGCCAGCTGGACCATCAGGTCCTCGTTGTAGCCGAGGCCGAGGCCGACCGTGGTGATCGCGATCCGCTCCTTGGCGCAGGCGGCTCCGAGGCGGCCGAGGGCGTTCGGCGACGAGGGGCCGACGTTGGCCTTGCCGTCGGAGAGGAGGATCACCCGGTTCACCTGGTTCTGCCGGAGGAATTTGCGGACCTCGCCGACGCCCTTGGAGACCCCGGCGAAGAGGGCGGTCGAGCCGTGGGCCTGGACCCCGAGGATCGCCTCGGCGATCCGTCGGCGCTCGGAGACCCGGGTCGCCGGCACCAGCACCCGCACCCGACCGTCGTAGGCGACGACCGAGACCAGGTCGTCCGGGCGCAGGCGATCGAGGAGGTGGAGCGCAGAGGTCTTCGCCTTCTCGAGCTTCTCGCCGGCCATCGATCCCGACTTGTCGAGGACGATCGCCAGGTTGATCGGCGCCCGGGCGGCGCTGTCGGCGATGTCCAGCCCGCGGAGCCCGACCTTGAGGACCACCGTCCGCATCTGACCGGCGAGGACCACCGGGGTGGCCGTCTCCGCGCGGAGCTCGATCGATCCGGCGATCGCCTCCGGGGCGCAAAGGAGGACGGACGCGAGGGCTGCGAGGGCTGCGAGGCGGCGGGTCATGACAGTGCTCCGTGGGCTCCCTCGGAGGATGGTAGAGGTCGCCCTTCGCCGGGTGATAACGCGGTGAAAGACTTGTAAAAAATGCCGGTGCGCGGACGCGCGCTTCGCCCTTCTCGGGCCCCGGGGCCCGCCCTCCAGCGTACAATGGCGCGATGGACGGGGGCTTCGTCGCGGCGCTCGAGCGGGGGATACACCCCTCGCTCCTCGCCGACACCGATCTCCGCCGGCGCTCGCTCCTCGCGGTCGGGATCGCCTGGCTCGTGGTCGCGGTCGGCCTCGTCCTCGGCGTGATCCTCTTCTTCGTCTCGGCGCCCGAGGTCCGGCTCATCGGCTCCGTCAACACGCTGGTGACCTGCGGCCTCGCCGGCTTCGCCGTGCTGATGGTTCGCCGCGGCCGCCTGGTCCTCGCCGGCAACTGGATCGCGGGTCTCATCGCGATCGGCGTCTGCTACTCGCTCCTCGTCGGCGGCAACGTCGGCGCGCCCTTCACGGTGACGGTCCCGGTCGCGCCGGTGCTCGCCCTGGTGATCAGCGGCCGCCGCTCGGGGATCGTCTGGGGCCTGGTCTCGACGGCCTACGTCCTCGCGCTTGCGATCGCGGGCGAGGCCGGGGTCGAGCTCCCGGACCTCAACCCGGAGGGCGGCGAGCTGATCCTGGCGACGATCGGCACGATCGCGGTCATCGGCGTCACCCTCTGGGTCGCCTCCTTCTCCGAGGGGCTCAAGGAGCGGGCGATCCGGCAGGTCGAGGAGGCCGCGAGCCGCCTCGACCGCGCGCTCGCCGAGGAGGAGAAGGCGAAGATCGCGGCCGAGCAGGCGATCGCCGCCAACGCGGCCAAGGGCGCGTTCCTGGCGACGATGAGCCACGAGCTCCGGACCCCGCTCAACGTGATCATGGGCTACGCCGAGCTCATCGAGGAGGAGCTGGGGGGCGAGACGCTCGGCGATCACGTCGAGTCGCTGCGCCGGATCCGATCGTCGGGCGAGCACCTCCTCGGCCTGATCTCCGACATCCTCGATCTCGCCAAGATCGAGGCGGAGCGCCTCGAGCTCCACCCCGAGCTCTTCGACGTCAGCGCGCTCCTCCACGATCTCGGCGGGACCTTCGAGCCGCTCGCCCGCAAGCGGGACAACCGGATCATGGTCGTCGCCAGCGAGGCGCTCCCGGTCTACCTCGACAAGACCCGCCTGCGGCAGATCCTCGTCAACCTCCTCGGCAACGCGATCAAGTTCACCGACGAGGGGATCATCACCCTCGCGGCGGCGCGCCACCTGGAGGGCGAGCGCGCGTGGGTCGACGTCACGGTCAGCGACACCGGGATCGGCATCGCCGACGACAAGCTCGGCTCGATCTTCGAGTCCTTCGTCCAGGCCGACTCGTCGTTCTCGCGGCAGCACCAGGGCTCGGGGCTCGGCCTGGCGATCGTCCGCAAGCTCTGCGAGATGATGGGCGCGTCGATCTCGGCGAGCTCGCGGCTCGGCACCGGGACCTCGATCAAGGTCCGGCTGCCGGTCACTGGCCCGGCGCTTCGTGGTACGAATGGCGGCGATGCATGAGCGAGCGTCGCTCCCCGGCCCGCGGCCCCTCCCGATCGTAGGATCGCTCCTCGAATTTCGCGAGCACGGCCTCCTGCCGATCTACCTCGGCCACTGGCGGCGCTACGGCGACGTGATCGGCTACCGCTTCGGACCGCAGCGAGCGGTCGCGATCGTCCACCCCGATCACCTCCGCGAGGTCTTCATCCGCCGCCGCGCGAGCTACGGCAAGGGCCTCTCGGTCCGCAACATCCGGCCGCTCATCGGCGACGGCCTCTTCGCCGCCGACGGCGACCTCTGGCAGCGGCAGCGGCGGATCCTGCAGCCCCTCTTCACGGTCTCGGCGGTCCGCGCCTACGGGGCGGCGATGGGCGAGGCGATCGACGCCTTCATCGCCCGCTGGCTCGCGCTGCCGCCGGGCGAGGCCGTCGATCTCCTCCCCGAGATGAGCCACCTGGCGATGGACGTGATCTGCCGGACGATGTTCGGGATGGCCGCCGGCGCCGAGGCGGGGGAGCTGAGCGCGGCGGTCTCGGAGGCCTTCCACTGGGTCGGCGAGCGCGGGGTCAAGCTCCTGCCGCTCCCCCTCCGGGTGCCGACGCCGGGCAACCGCGCGTTCCTCCGGGCGAAGGCGCGGATCGATCGCTTCATCCGCCGGGTGATCGCCGAGCGCCGCCGCCGGGGGCCGCGGGCCGACGGCGGCGACCTCCTCGATCGCCTCCTGCAGGCGACCGACGAGGAGTCGGGCGAGCGGATGCTCGAGGAGCAGGTGGTCAACGAGGTGATCACCGTCTTCATCGCCGGCCACGAGACCACCGCGGTGACCCTGACCTGGGCCTGGCTCCTCCTCGCCGGCCACCGCGAGGTCGAGGCCCGCCTCCACGCCGAGCTCGACGCGGTCCTCAGCGGGCAGCCGCCGACGATCGAGGCGGTCCCGAAGCTGGTCTACACCCGCCAGGTGATCGACGAGGCGCTCCGCCTCTACCCGCCGGTGTGGCTCGATCCCCGCGAGGCCTTCGCCGACGAGGAGATCGCCGGCTACCCGATCCCGAAGGGCACGCTGATCATGCCGATGCTCTACGCGACCCACCGCCACCCCGAGTTCTGGCCGGACCCCGAGCGCTTCGACCCCGAGCGCTTCAGCCCGGAGCGCGCCCAGGGCCGCCACCCGCTCGCCCACGTCCCCTTCGGCGGCGGCCCGCGGGTCTGCCTCGGGATGGCCTTCGCGCTCCAGGAGATGGTCCTCGCGGTCGCGGCGCTCGGTCAGCGCTTCCGGGTGCGGCGGGCCTACGGCACGCTCATGGATCTCGATCCGAAGGCCGGCACCCTGCGCCCGCGCTGGCCCTCGCTGGTCGAGGTCGAGCGGCGGGAGTGAGCGGTGGCCGGCCTCCTCGACGTGATCCTCGGCTACGAGTGCAACCTCGCCTGCGACTACTGCACGATCACCCCGGCGATGCGGCCGCGGGCGCTCGCCGCCGCCGAGGTGATCGCGGCGATGCGGCGGGGGCGGGCGCTCGCCTACGATCGGATCGCCTTCACCGGCGGTGAGCCGACGATCCGCCGCGACCTCCTCGGCCTGGTCCGGGCGGCGCGGCAGCTCGGCTTCGCCGACGTCAAGGTCCAGACCAACGGGCTCCTCCTCGGCGTCGCCGACAACCTCGCGCGCCTGCAGGCCGCCGGCGTCACCCGGATCCACCTCTCGATCCACACCCACGAGGCCGCGGCCTACGAGGCGCTGGTCCGCCGCGAGGGCACCTACGCGGCGATGGTCGCCGGCCTCGATCGGGCGCTCGAGAGCGGCCTCCCGGTCGTCGTCGACGTGATCCTCAAGGCCGACACCTACCGCCGCCTGCCGGCGGCGCTCCGCTGGTTGCGGGCGCGCGGGGCCCGGGCCGTCGATCTCTGGTACGTCTCGCTGACCGACGGCAACCGCGACAACCTCGCCTCGCTCCCGCGGATCACCGAGGTCACGCCGGTGCTCGCCGAGGCGCTGGCGGAGGCCCGGGGCGCCGGCATGACAGTGCGCTCGCTCCACATCCCGCGCTGCCTCCTCGGCGACGATCGCGGCCACGCCTTCGATCCCGGCGCCGATCGGGTGATGGTCGTGACCCCGGAGGCGACCTTCGAGCTCCGCGACTCGCGGCTCGCCGGCCACGCCCACGTGCCGGCCTGCGAGGGCTGCGAGCACCGGGCGATCTGCCCGGGGATCCGGCCCGACTACCTCGAGGTCCACGGCGACGCGGAGATCGCCGCCGCCCGCGGGCAGGCGCCGACGATCGCCGCGACACGCCGCCTGCCGATCGTCGACGCCTGAGCGCGCGGCGGAGGTAGGTGGGGGTAGGCGACATCGCCGAGGTGAACGTCGTTCATTTGCGATGTCACATCGGCTTCGACGGTGGGCGCGCTTGCGCGCCTGCGCGGTCGCGCCCTATGCTTCTGACTGCGATTGGAGACTGCTCTCATGGATGATCGGGCTGACCTCTACGATGTGTGCATCCTGGGCTCCGGGCTCGGGGGGACGATCCTCGGGGCGATCCTCGCGCGGCAGGGCGCGCGGGTGCTGATCCTCGATCGCAGCGCCCACCCGCGCTTCGCGATCGGCGAGTCGACGATCCCGTCGACCACCGGCTGCCTCAAGATCCTCGCCCGCCGCTTCGACGTCCCGGAGCTCGACAACCTCAGCTCCTTCGCCAAGATCCAGGCGGTCGCGCCGACCTGCGGGATCAAGCGCTCCTTCTCCTTCTTCTACAACCGCCCGGGCGAGGCCCAGGACCCGACGGAGTGGATGGAGTACCGGACCTTCCCGCCGCCGCTGGGTCCCGACATCCACATGTACCGCCAGGACGTCGACGCCTACATGGCGAAGGTCGCGGTCTCCTACGGCGTGCACCTCGAGGAGCGGGTCGAGGTCACCGACGTCGAGATCGACGACGAGGTTCGGATCCGCCTCGGCGACGGCCGCCTCCACCGCGCCCGCTTCATCGTCGACGGCAGCGGCTACCGCTCCGAGCTCGCTGATCGCTTCGGCCTCCGCGATCCGACGCCGCGGATGAGCACCCGCTCGCGGGTGATCTTCACCCACATGCAGGGGGTCGCGCCCTTCGATCACCGGGGGCCGGCGCGCCCGCGGCGGGGCCTGACGCGGACGCCCTTCCACCAGAGCACGCTCCACCACATCTTCGACGGCGGCTGGATGTGGGTGATCCCCTTCAACAACCACCCGGGCGCGGTCAACGAGCTGACCAGCGTCGGCGTCCACCTCGACCTCGAGAAGAACCCCGCCCGCGGCCTCGATCCCGAGGCGGAGTTCTGGGAGATCGTCGGCCGCTTCCCGGCGGTCGCCCGCCACCTCGAGGGCGCGCGGGCGGCCCGGCCCTGGGTGTCGACCGGCAGGGTCCAGTACTCGTCGCAGACCGCGATCGGCCGCCGCTTCCTCCTCCTCCCGCACGCCGCCGGCTTCGTCGACGCGCTCTTCTCGAGCGGCCTCTCGATCTCGACCTGGGGGGTCAACGCGATCGCCCGCGAGCTCCTCGACGCGCTCGCGGCCGACGACTTCGACGTCGCCCGCTTCCAGCCCTACGACGCGATGCTCCGGCGGATCGTCGACCACTACGATCAGCTCGTCCACGGCGCCTACGTCTCCTGGCGGAGCTTCGAGCTCTGGAACGCCTGGTACCGGATGTGGACGATCGGCGCGTTCCTGCAGGTGGCGAGCGAGCTCGTCCAGCTCACCCGGGTCGCCTGGGACGGCGACGAGTCCGTCTTCGCCGAGGCGCCCCACCGCGGCCTCCAGGCGGTCGACTACGCGCCCTTCGTCGACCTCTTCGACGCTTGCTACCGCGACATCCGCGAGGTCGAGGCCGGCCGCCTCGCGCCCGCCGAGGCCGCCCGGCAGATCCACGCGAGGGTGGCCCGGGCCGAGCTGGCCCCGCACACCTTCACCGATCCGGCGAGCCGCTCGCCGATCACCGCGACCGTCGGGAACATCGTCCGCCTGCTGATCTGGGGCCGCTACGAGTCGCGCGGGGATCTCCGCCGGCACTTCTTCGGGGAGAACCCGCGGCTGATCCGGCTGATGCTCGGCGAGGTCGCCGACACCGCCTGGGGCACCCGCAGCCGGCCGCGCGACCTCTACCGCTTCGTCCGCGACATGGTCACGACCCGCAACGAGGAGTTCCTCGCCGCCCGCTCGCTGGCGACCGGCTCGTAGAGGCGGCGCTCAGCTCTCGTCGCGCACCCGCTCGCCGACCCGCTCGCGGAAGCCGGCGGGCACCGACTCGTGGCGCCGCGGGTCGGAGATCGGCCGCACCAGGTCCTCGGGGGCGATCAGCCAGGGCGGCTCGGGGACCTGATCGAGCTCGTAGAAGCCGCCGCAAAAGCAGGCGTGCGGGCAGCCCTCGCAGACCGGCCGCCGGGTCCGTCGCTCCGCGAGGTAGCCCGCGAGGTTCACGGTCTCGTTGTTGACGAAGACCATGTGCCGCTCGAGCTTGGCGAGGTCGCCCTGGAGGTGCTCCTCGAAGCCCGGCAGGAAGCAGTAGGGGAGGTTGATCACCTGGATCTTCATCCGGTCGCGCCAGCGCTCCAGGAGCGCCCGGGTGCCGGCGGCCGCGGCCGCGGTGTCGGGGGCGATCATCCGGGTCGCGCGGCCGAAGGGGGTGAGGAACTGGATGTTGAGCCAGCGGAGCCCGAGCTCCCAGGCGAGCTCGGCGAGCGCGTCCTGCTGGTCGGCGTTGCCCTTGGTGAGGGTGACGTTCATCCCGAGCTCGACCCCCGCGGGCGCGAGGCGGACGCAATTCTTGATCCCGCCGATCGTCTGCTCGTAGGCCTCGGCGACCCCGACCTGCTGGGCGTGGGTGCGGGCGTCGGCGCCGTGGACGGAGAAGAGGAGGGTGGTCAGCCCCGATCGCACCAGCTTGCCGGCGTAGTCCTCGTAGAAGCAGAGGCGGCCGTTGGTCGTGACGTTGATCCGGTTGTAGCCGAGCGCGCGGGCGTAGCGGATCAGCGGGATCAGCTCGGGGTTGAGGGTCGGCTCGCCGCCGTCGAAGTCGACCATCGTCACCCCCTGGCGGCGGTACTCGAGGAGGTGCTCGCGCTGCCGGGTCGGGTGGCCGGCGAGCTGGGTGCGGGTGCCGACGGCGCAGAAGGTGCAGTGGTTGTTGCAGACGTAGGTGACGTTCATCACCAGCTTCTTCGGGCCCTGCGAGGCCTCGAGGCGCTGGCGGAAGGTCGCCATGAAGCGCTCCAATTCGGCGGGCGGGATCTGGGCGACCCCCGGCGTCGGCGCGCCCTGGAAGTGGGGCCCCCAGTCGCCGGCGAGCGGGAGGTGGCGGCGATCGCTGGCGTCGGCGAGCGCGGTCCCCGGGAGCGGGGTCGCGAACTGGACCGCCGGGAACGCGCCGAACCTGTCCCAAAGGTCAAGCGCGAAGGCGAGGGTCTGGTTGACCTCGGCCGCGCTCTCGCCGGGGAGGCCGATCATGTAGTGGATCATCAGCGGCACGCCGGCGGCGTGGGCGGCCTCGGCGGCGGCGACGATCGCCCGGAGATCGAGGCGCTTGCCGACGACCTCCGTGACCACCCGCTGCGAGCCGCTCTCGGCGCTGACGCTGAGGGTGGTGATCCGCCCGCGCATCACCTCGAGGTGGCGCGGCTCGAGGTAGTCGGCCCGCATGCCGTTGGGGATCTCGAAGCGGAGATCGAGCGCCGCCGCGTGGGCCAGGAAGGCGTCGAAGTGGGCCTCGTTGACGTTGATCAGCTCGTCGAGGACGGCGATCCGCGCCGCGCCGAGCTCGCGCAGGCGGGCCATCGCCTCGCCCATCCGGGCGGCGCTGAGGCGCCGCTGGGTCTTCGGCGCCCCCGGGGCGCGGCCGGGGTTGGACGAGCAGTGGAGGCAGCGGAAGGGGCAGCCGCGCGAGGTCACCATCGGCAGCGTCCGGCCGTCGATCGGGAAGGCCCAGGCGCCGCGGCCGAGGCCGGCGATCACCCGCGCGTGGAAGGCGAAGGTGGCCTCGAGGTCGACGCGATCCCAGGCGGGGAGGGGGAGCGCGTCGAGGTCGGGCGGCGGCGCCCCGTCGATCACCCCCTCGGGTCGCGCGCCTCCCTCGCGCCAGGCCGCGAGGAGGGCGGGGAGCGCGACCTCGCCCTCGTAGCGGACCCAGGCGTCGATCTCGGGGTAGGCGGCGAGGAGCGCGGGGCCGCTCGCCTCGACGTAGTGTTGCCCGGACTGGTAGCAGTCGGCGAGGAGCAGGAGCGCGCCAGGGAGGCGCGCGCGGAGGCCGGCGAGCGTCGCCGCGAGGTTGTCGTCGCGGCTCGGCGGCCGGTGGAAGGGGGTGAGGGCGACGACGACGAAGTCGAGCGGGCCGGCCTCGAGGTGGCGATCGACGGCGGCGAGGACCGCATCCGCGGGCGCTCCGAGGTCGGCGCGGCCGTCGGCGCGCCAGCGGAGATCGGCCTCCGGGAGCGCGAAGGCGTCGACCAGCGCGACCTCCTCGATCGCCCCGAGGACCGCGGCGACTTGTACGGCGCCGAGCTCGGAAAAATACGGGTAGTCGATGAAGTCGCGGGCGATCGACGCCGGCGGGTGGACCACCAGCACGCGGGCGGCGCTCATCGGCGGCAGGATAGCACGACGCGCGACGAGCGGCCGCGTTCGTCGGCTATGCTCGCCGGCGATGGCGACGGAAGAGCGCGCGTCCCCGGCGGCGGCCCCGGTCGACGCGAAGGTGAGCCAGCACGAGGACGCGGCCCACCAGAAGCGCAACTGGGTGCGCCTCACCTTCGACTGCAACGATCACTGCGTCTTCTGCCTCGACGCCCATACCCACGACGGCACCAACCGTGATCGCGCGGAGGTGCGGGCGCAGATCCTCGACGGCCGCCGCAAGGGGGCGGAGCGCCTGATCCTGTCGGGCGGCGAGCCGACGATCCACCCGAGCTTCGTCGACTTCGTCCGCCTCGGTCGCCTCGCCGGCTACGAGCGGATCCAGACGGTCACCAACGGCCGCATGTTCGCCTACGGCGACTTCCTCCGGCGCTCGGTCGACGCCGGCCTCGGCGAGATCACCTTCTCGATCCACGGCCCCAACGCGAAGATCCATGACGCGCTGGTCGGCACCAAGGGCGCCTTCGACGAGGAGATCCGCGGCCTCCAGAACGCCCTCGACGACGGCCGCGTGATCATCAACATCGACGTCTGCGTCAACCGGGCGAACGTCCGTCACCTCCCGGAGATGCTCCGGCGCTTCATCGCCATGGGCGTCCGCGAGTACGACCTCCTCCACGTGATCCCCTTCGGCGCGGCCTACAAGGAGGGGCGCGAGACCCTCTTCTACGACCTCGAGGAGATGCGGCCCTACCTCCTCGAGGCCTTCGCGTACTCGCGCGAGCCGGGGATCCACATCTGGCTCAACCGCTTCCCGCCGCCCCACCTCGAGGGCTTCGAGGCGCTGATCCAGGACCCCTACAAGCTCAACGACGAGGTCCGCGGGCGCAAGGAGGAGTACGGCCTCCTCCTCGATCACGGGATCCCGCTCGACTGCCGCGCCCCCGATCGCTGCCGCCACTGCTACCTCGAGCCGCTCTGCGACGACCTCGACGAGGTGCGGGCCGACCTCGCCGAGCTCCGCTTCTCGATCCTCCGGGTCGACGCCGGCGCCGAGGCCCGCTTGCCGGCGGTCTACGGCGGCGACCCGGCGAGCCGCAAGCGGGCGGAGGAGCGTGAGGTCGACGGCCTGGTGCCGGACGGCGAGCGCCGCCGCCTGCCGATCCTCGGCAGGGCCCCGGCCGCGCCGCCGCCGGCCCGCTCGCTCCCCGAGCTGGCCGCGAGCGCGGGCGTCGAGCGCCTCTGGGTGGTCGCGGCCGATCTCGCGGAGGCCGCGAGGATCGTCGACGGATTCGCCAAGACGCCCGCGTTTGAGCTCGAGCTCGAGCTCGACGACTACGCCGGGCTCGCCGAGGCGATCTCCGACGGCGCGCTCTTCGGGCGCCGCCTCCGTCGGGTGCTCTGCCGGGCGGCCGACGACGCCGCGCGCCTCCTCGAGATCGACGGCCTCGAGGTCGCCCTCGAGCTGAGCCCGGCGAACGCCCCCTGGATCCTCGCGCTCCGCGCAGCCCCGCCGGGGCTCGTCCTCCGGCTGGCGACCCACGAGCGCCTCAGCGAGTCGGCGGCGGGCGATGTCGACCTCCGCGCCTTCTTCTCGGACCTGGAGATCGAGCCGCCGGTGGAGGGCGTCCCCGCCTGCGTCCTCGGACGTCTTCCACGCGAACGTCCGCAGGTGCTCGACGGCGCAATGTTGTCGCCGGAGGGGCGCCTCGAGATCTTCCGATTCGCGCGCCGCTACATCGCCGACCGCTTCTACACCAAGTCGCTGCGCTGCCGCGCTTGTCTGTACAACGAGGGGTGCCGGGGTCTCCACATCAACTACGTGCGGGCCCACGGCTACCAGGTGATGGCGCCGGTCGAGGCCGGGCGCTGATCCTCCGTGGACGCCCGCGTCGGCGATCGGGGAGGGCCGGCGCGCGGGTCTGCGCGGGCGCCCGGGCGGGCGGAGAGCGGGCGCTCTTGCGCGCGTAGGCGCCGGCGGCTGCGCTCTCAGGTTCCCGCCGGGGCCCTGGCCGCGTATCCTCGACAGGCGCGCCAAAGGGGCCGGGGGCCCCGCGAATCACGGTGGACTTCGAACAGGCCAGGATGCTTGCGACCGCTGGCTACGAGCTCAGAGAGCTCGTGCGTGAGGGGCGTCGTACCATCGTCTTCCGCGGCCGCCGCCTCTTCGATCACCGGCCTGTGATCGTCAAGTGCCTGCGCTCCGAGGCGACCACCTCCCGCGAGCTCGCCCGCCTCCGCCGCGAGTACGAGATCCTCTCGCGCTTCGACGACGACGCGGTGGTCCGCACCCTCGGGATCGAGCGGATCGGCGGGTCGCTGGCGCTGATCCTCGAGGACTTCGGCGGGACCACGCTGAGCGAGCTGATCCGCGGCGACGGCCTCGACGTCGCGATCTTCCTCCGCCTGGCGATCCGCCTCTGCGACTCGCTCGCGCTCGTCCACTCCCGCGGGGTGATCCACAAGGACGTCAAGCCCGACAACATCCTGATCGAGCCGCGCGGCGGCCGGGTGGCGATCGCCGACTTCTCGGTCTCCTCGCTCCTGGCGGCCGAGAACCAGGGCGCCGCGAGCCCGACGGTGCTCGAGGGGACGCTCTTCTACATGTCGCCCGAGCAGACCGGGCGGATGAACCGGAGCGTCGACTACCGCACCGACTACTACTCGCTCGGCGTCACCTTCTACCAGGCGCTCACCGGCAAGCTCCCCTTCGAGGGCGGCGACCCGATGGAGATCGTCCACGCCCACATCGCCCGGGTGCCGCTGCCGCCGAGCGTGGTCTCGCAGCGGATCCCCGAGACCGTCTCGCAGATCGTCGTCAAGCTGATGGCGAAGACCGCTGAGGCCCGCTACCAGAGCATGCGCGGGCTCAAGGCGGACCTCGAGCGCTGCCTCGCCGAGCTCGAGGAGACCGGGACGATCTCCGACTTCCCGATCGGCGCCCGCGACGTCTCGGAGCGCTTCCAGATCCCCGAGAAGCTCTACGGCCGCGAGGGGGACGTGCAGCGCCTCCTCGACGCCTTCGATCGGGTGAGCGAAGGGGCGACCGAGATCATGCTCCTCACCGGCCCCTCGGGGGTCGGCAAGTCGGCGGTGATCCAGGAGATCCACAAGCCGATCACCCAGCGCCGCGGCCACTTCATCAGCGGCAAGTTCGATCAGTTCAACCGCGACACGCCCTACGCCTCGGTGATCCAGGCGCTCCAGGAGCTGATCCGCCAGATCCTCTCGGAGTCCGACGCGAGCCTCGCCCGCTGGCGCGAGGAGCTCCAGACCGCGCTCGGTGACAACGGCCAGGTGGCGATCGCGGTCCTCCCCGAGCTCGAGCTCATCGTCGGGCCCCAGCCGCCGGTGCCGACGCTGCCGCCGAACGAGTCGGCGAACCGCTTCCGCTCGGTCTTCCAGGCGCTCCTCCACGCCTTCGGCCAGGAGCATCACCCGCTGGTGATCTTCCTCGACGACCTCCAGTGGAGCGACCTCGCCTCGCTCAAGCTCATCGAGGCGATCATCGGCGACCGCGGCAGCCGCTACATGCTCTGGCTCGGCGCCTATCGCGACACCGACGTCGACGCCTCGCACCTGGTCTCGCAGACGGTCCGGTCGATCGAGGAGGACGGCCTCGTCGTCCAGCGGATCGAGCTGCGCCCGCTCAGCCTCGCCGACACGACGTCGATGATCCGCGACGCGCTCACGCCCTCGGCCCACTCGCCCGAGCGCCTCGCCGAGATCATCCACGCGAAGACCGACGGCAACCCCTTCTTCGTCCGCACCCTCCTCCGCGCCTTCTACGAGCAGGGGACGATCTTCTTCGACTCGGAGCGCACCTGCTGGCGCTGGGACGAGGACAAGCTCCACGCGGTCCGCCTCAGCGACGACGTCGTCGATCTGATGACCTCGCGGATCGGCTCGCTCTCGGAGCGGGCGTCGAAGGTCCTGACGATGGCCGCCTGCGTCGGCAACCGCTTCGGCCTCTCGCTCCTCGCCCGCTGCGTCGAGCGGAGCCCGGCGGAGGTCGCCCAGGACCTCTGGGAGGCGGTCGAGATGGGCCTCATCCGGCCCCTCGGCGACGGCTACAAGTACATCTCGACCCTCGGCGAGGTCGCGGCCGCGGTCGCCGAGGGGAGCGTCCGGGTCGAGTATCAGTTCCTCCACGACAAGGTCCAGCAGGCGGCCTACTCGCTCCTCACGGAGGCCGAGAGCCGGCGCAACCACCTCAACATCGGCCGCCTCCTCCTCGCCGGCGCGACCCGGGGCGAGGTCGACGAGATCATCTTCGCGGTGGTCAACCACCTCAACGTCGCCTCGCCGCTGATCACCTCGCGCGAGGAGCGGATCCGCCTCGCCGGCCTCGACCTCAACGCCGGCCGCCGCGCGAAGCAGGCGATCGCCTACGAGGCCGCGGTCTCCTACCTCCGCCAGGGGACCGCGCTCCTGCCGGCCGACACCTGGAGCACCTGCTACGAGCTCACCTTCGATCTCTACCGCGAGCGGGTCCAGGCCGAGCACCTCGCCGGCAACTTCGAGGAGGCGATGACCCTCTTCGCGCCGCTCCTCGACAACGCCCGCTCGGACCTCGAGCGGGCCGAGATCTACGAGGTCAAGGCGACGCTGGAGACCGCCCAGAAGCAGAACCGGGCGGCGATCGACTCGGCCAACGCCGGCCTCCGCCTCCTCGGCCTCCAGATCCCGCAGGCCGGCTCGATCCCGGCGATCCTGCAGATGCTCGCCAAGGTGCAGTGGGCGCTGCGCGGGCGCCGGGCCCAGGACCTGATGGATCTCCCGGAGATGAGCGATCGCCGGAAGATCGTCACCCTCCGCCTCCTCATCGCGATCGCGCCGGCGGCCTACTTCGTCGACGCCAAGATCTTCTCGATCATCCTCCTGCAGATCGCCCACATCTCGATCCGCTACGGCCTCTCGGAGATCTCGGCCTTCGGCTTCGCCGGCTACGGGATCGTCCTCTCCGGGGCGATCGGCGCCCACGCGGCCGCCTACGAGTTCGGCCGCCTCGCGCTCCAGCTCAACGAGCACTTCCGCAACCCATGGCTCGACGCGAAGCTCGACTTCATGGTTGCGACCTTCATGGCCTCGTGGCTGCGGCCGCTCCCCGAGATCCATGATCAGCTCACCCGGGGCTCGCAGCGCGGGCTCCAGACCGGCGACCTCACCTACGCGAGCTTCGCCGGCGGCTACGCGATGCTGGTCCTCCTGGTCGAGGGGCAGCCCCTCGATCGGGTGCAGGCGGCCGCGACCTCGCTCGCGCCGCTGATGCGCCGGGCCGGCGAGAGCGACGGCCAGGGCCTCGTCGTCCTGATCGAGAAGGTCGCGCTCTGCCTCCGCGGCGAGAGCGTCGACGACACCTCGCTGAGCACCGCCGACTTCGATGAGCAGGGCTTCCTGGCGACCCTCGGCGACGAGACCACACCTGTCTCAAAGTTTTACTACCGCCTCTACAAGGCGCTCATCCTCTACATCTTCGGCCACCACCACGCGATGCAGCCGCTCCTGCGGGCGCTCGAGCGGAGCGAGGAGCTCGCGCTCGCCAACCCGATGTACGTCGACTTCCACCTCCTCGACGCGCTCTGCGCCTCGTCGCTCGCCGACGAGGGCAACCGGTCGAGCGAGCGGCGGATCCGTCGGGCGGCGCGCAAGCTCGGCAAGCTCGCCCGGCTCTGCCCCGGCAACTTCGAGGCCCGCTACCTCCTGGTCACGGCCGAGGAGCACCGGATCTCCGGCGCCGGCGGGGCGACGCTGACCGCCTACAACCGGGCGATCCAGGCGGCGCGGAGCTCCGGCGCCCGCCAGATCGAGGCGATCGCGCTCGAGCGGGCGGGCCGCTACTGCGTCACCTCCGGCCAGCGCCTGGTCGCCGGCTTCTACCTCGGCGGCGCCCTCACGGCCTACCGCCGCTGGGGCGCGATCGCCAAGGCCGAGCGCCTCGCAGACGAGTTCCGCGAGTTCATGCCGCCCCACGTCTTCGCCGGGGTGATGAGCGCGGTCGGCCGCGGGACCCTGACCTCGACCGCGTCGACGAGCGCGCGCTCCCTCGACATCGGCACGGTGATCAAGGCGTCGCAGGCGATCTCCAGCGAGATCGTCCTCGACAAGCTCCTCCGCCGCCTGGTGTCGATCGTCATGGAGAACGCCGGCGCCCGCCGCTGCGTCCTCGCGCTGGTCAAGGAGAAGAGCCTGGTGATCGAGGCCGAGGGGACCGTCGATCCCGAGCTCACCTCGGTGCTCCAGGGGATCCCGCTCGAGGACCACACCGGCGTGCCGTCGGCGCTGATCCACTTCGTCGCCCGCTCGCGCAAGGACCTGGTCCTCGACGACGCGATGCTCGACGGCGACTACACCGACGACCCCTACATCGCCTCCCACCAGATCCGCTCGGTGCTCTGCACGCCGATCCTCCACCAGGGCTCGCTGACCGGCGTCCTCTACCTCGAGAACGGGCTGGTGAGCGGCGCCTTCACGGCCGATCGCCTCGACCTCCTCCGCCAGCTCGCGGCCCAGGTCGCGATCTCCGTCGAGAACGCCCGCCTCTACCGCAACCTCGATCAGGCGCGCGACGAGGCGGTCGCCGCCGACCGGGCGAAGACCCGCTTCTTGATGAGCATGAGCCACGAGCTCCGCACCCCGCTCAACGCGGTGATCGGCTACACCGAGCTCATCGAGGAGGAGGCCGAGGAGGGCGATATCCGGGCGCTCCGCTCCGATCTCAACAAGATCCGGGTGTCGGCGACCCGCCTCCTCCGGACCCTCTCGGGGATCCTCGAGCTCTCGCGCCTCGAGGCCGGGAAGATGGAGATCGATCGGACGACCTTCGACCTCTCCGATCTGATCCGCGAGACCGCCGCCGAGGTCGATGAGACCGCGCGCCAGCACAACAACGCGGTCTCGGTCCTCTGCCCGCAGGGCCGCTTCATCGTCCGCACCGACCGGTCGATGCTCCACTACTGCCTCCTCTCGCTCCTCGACAACGCCTGCCGCTTCACCGAGGACGGAGAGGTCAGCGTCCAGGTCGAGCCGATCGAGCGCGACGGCGAGGCCTGGATCAAGCTCGCGGTGGCCGACACCGGGATCGGGATCCCGGCCTCTCACGTGAGCCGGATCTTCTCGTCCTTCTCGCAGGTCGACGAGTCGCCGACCCGCACCTACGACGGCACCGGCGTCTCCCTCGCGGTCACCCAGCGCTTCTGCGAGATGATGGGCGGGACGATCGAGGTCGCCTCGGAGCTCGGCAAGGGGTCGATCTTCACGATCGCCCTGCCGGACACCCACCTCTCCTGAGGCGCCACCGCGCCGCTAGTCGTTGCTGGCGTTGAGCACCAGGGTGTGGAAGTCGGCCTGCTCGTAGAGGCAGACGACGCCGAGGACGGTGTTGATGATCACCGACTCGAAGTGGCCGCCGCTCTCGAGGTAGGTCACGCAGTCGCGGAGGTCGTAGACGTCCGAGATCATCATCGCCTGGATGATCCGGAGGATGTCCTGCTGGTTGAAGTTGACCTCGTCGAGGGCGATCCCGAACTTCTGAGCGGCGAGGATCAGCGACGAGAACTTCCCCTCGGCGATCTCGCGCTCGTAGGAGCGGATGTCGTTGGAGTAGCGGATGATCGACGAGACGATCTCGAAGGTCGTGGTCAGGCGATCGAGGCGGCGGTAGAGGACCGGGTCGTCGAGGAGGATCAGGCTGGCGGTGAGGCCGAGGTTCGAGCCGACGCTGTGGGCCGCGTAGGTCATGTAGAGGTCGAGGTTGACCGCGCTTGGGTCGCGGTTCTTGAACTCCTGGACCATCCCCTCCATCATCGCGTTGAGCGCGTGGAAGTAGATCGGCGCGTAGCGCTCGAACGCGGGGTACCCCCGCAGCCGCTGGGTCGCGCGGCAGATGTAGCGGACGATCGGGTCCTCGTGGTCGGCGTCGCCCGCCCGGCAGGCGGCCACGAGGCCGTCGGCGTAGGCCTTGACCTCGGCGAGCGTGTCGATCCGCGGGCTCAGCTCAAGGTCCATGTGATCGTCGATCACCAGGACGTAGAGGACGTGGAGGAAGAGGAGGTAGAGCTCGTCGGGGCCGATCGCGCCGGCCTCGAGGGCGTCGCGCATCATGAAGTGGGTGATCACCGCGACCGCCGGGATGCTCTTCTTGGTCCGCGGCAGCGAGTGCGCGGTCACCAGGAAGGTGCGGTCGGGGTCGCTCGCCAGACGCTTGAGGAGATCAGCGATGTAGCGGTTGGTGTGCGTGAGATCGGGCTCGTCGCGGACGCCGAGGAGCACGTTGAGCTTCGGGGTCGTGGTCATCGGCGAGCGCGAGCCGGGCGGCGCCGGCCAGTATACGGCACCCGCCTGGCTCCCCGCGCCGATGCCCTCGCGTGGGCGGCGCCGCGCCCGCAGGGGCCGGAGAGGGCGAGAAAAGGCCGAGGGGCGGCCCCAGGGAGTCCTGGGCCGCCCCTCAGTGGACCGGGGTCGGCGGTCTAGCGCCGGCGCCGGCGGAGCGCGAGGAGGCCGAAGAGGAGGAGGCCGGTGCCCGCCCCCCGCGGGTTCTCGGTCGAGCAGCCGCAGCCGTCGTCGTCGAGCTGACCCGCCCACCCGGTGGTCGCCGAGTCGGTCGCGGTCTCGGAGTCGGTCGTCGCCATCGTGTCGGAGTCAGAGGCCGAGGCCGAGTTGTCGGAGTCAGTCGCGGTCTCGGAGTCGGAGTCGGTCGCCGACGCGCCGGTCGTCTCCGACGGGGTCGTCGTGCAGTTGCTCTCGCAGCCGTCGCCGTCGATCACGTTGCCGTCGTCGCAGGCCTCGCCCGGCTCGACGACGCCGTTGCCGCAGACGGAGGTGAAGGTGCAGTCGTTGTCGCAGCCGTCGCCGTCGACGTCGTTGCCGTCGTCGCAGTCCTCGCCCGGGTCGACGACGCCGTTGCCGCAGAAGTCGGTGAGCTGGCAGGTCGACTCGCAGCCGTCGCCGTCGATGTCGTTGCCGTCGTCGCACTCCTCGAGCTTCGAGTTGACCTTGCCGTCGCCGCAGAGGAACCAGTCGACGACCAGCTCGACGCAGCTCTCGTTGAGCGCCGCGTCGATCGCGCAGACCCGGATCGAGATCTTCGAGTCGAAGGTCGGCAGGACCAGCTCCGCGCCGTCCTCGACCGGCGTCCGCCAGAGGTGCTCGCCGTACCACTCGAGGTCGAAGGAGGTGATGTCGTCGGGGTTGTCGAAGGAGCCGTCGTCGGTCACCCACTGGACGCCGACGAAGCTCCAGTCGTGGGGCTTGTTCGGGGTCTTGGAGTCGTGGATCCGGCCGTGGAAGGTGAAGACCCCGCCGGGCTCGATGCTCCCGTCGAACTCGTGGGCGCCGATGTGGGGCTTCGCGGTGTCCTCGGCGATGTCCTCGCCGAAGAGCACCCGGTTGCGGAACGAGTTCTCGCCCTCGCCCATCACCAGGTCGATCTTGCGGTCGCCGTTGAGGTCGGAGACGGCGATCGCGTAGGTGCCGTCGGTGACCAGGTTGCCCATCATGCTCGGCGAGGTCACCTGCTTGAAGCCCGAGCCCTGGTTGCGCATCAGGCGGTCCTTGTAGTCGCCGAAGGCGCCGAGGACGAGGTCGGCGAGGCCGTCGGAGTCGAAGTCGGCGAAGGCCGCCATGTAGTCGAAGGAGGGCGGGTTGTCGGCCGGCGCCCACCAGAGCGGGGTCTTGTCGTCGAAGCCGCCGTTCTGGTTGTTGATCAGGACGCGGTTGCGGAAGCCGTCGCCGTCCTGGAGGCTGACGAGGTCGGCGTAGCCGTCGTCGTCGAGGTCCATCACCTCCATGTCGACGGTGCCGAACTTCTGCGGGAAGTTCATCGTCGCGTTCGTGAACTTGCCGGAGCCGTCGTTGACGAAGAGGTACGAGCCGTTTTGGCAGCTCCGGCAGGAGATCACCAGGTCGAGGTCCCAGTCGTTGTCGATGTCGATGAACTCGTGGTCCCACGACCAGTTGACCGGGATCGCCGGCATCTTCTGGTTGGTCGCGTCGGTGAAGGTCGCGTTGCCGTCGTTGAGCCAGAGGCGGGTGACGCCGCCGGGGGAGTTGAGGAAGCCGACCGGCGCCTGGCCCCAGTCGGAGATCACGACGTCGACGTCGCCGTCGCCGTCGACGTCGCCGAGCTCGAGGTCGCCCGCGCTGAGCTTGGTCTGCGGCAGGAGATCGCTCATCTCGGTGAAGGCGCCGGCGTCCTGGAGGTAGAGGCGGCTGGTCGAGGCCCAGGTGGTGCCGACGATGATGTCGGTGTCGCCGTCCTTGTCGAGGTCGTGGGCCTTGATCACACGGGCGGTGTCCTGGCTCGCCTTGCCCGGGTTGTTCACGTCCTCGCCGAAGACCTCGACGCTGGAGTCGGCGAAGCTCATCCCGCCGTCGTTGATCCAGCACTGGTTCGACTGGAACGAGTCCGGGGTGCCCGCCTGGTAGCCGCCGACGTTGGCGAAGAGGATGTCGGGCCAGCCGTCGTCGTTGACGTCGGCGATCTCGACCTTGGTCGTCCAGTAGCCGGGGAGCGGGTCGAGGAAGACGCCGCTCGGCACCTGCAGCCACGTCTGCGGGGGATCGGCGGCCTGGGCCGGCGACGTGGTCATGGCGACGAGGGCGAGGACGGTGAGGGGGACACGGAGGCTACGGTGGGTCATGGTTCCTCTGGGCAGATCGATCGCAGGTCGCGCTCGGCGGGCGCTTCGGCGCAGCCGGGCGGAGAGAGCTCGTGTGGGGGCAGTGGCGAGGGCTCCGGAGAACGGGCGGAAGAATTTTTCGAGCGTGATCTGCGCGTGAGACGGGGCGGAGAAGCGCCCGGGAAGCCCCGCGAGAGGCCGCTGGGAGGGCGAATCGCGGCGAGCGCTCGGCCGCGCGCGCCGGGGTATCCTCGCCGACGATGGGCCTGCGCGAGCGCTTCCACCTCGCCGAGCTGGGGACCGATCCGCGCCGCGAGGTCGTCGCCGGCCTCACGACCTTCGCGGCGATGGCCTACATCCTGGTGGTCAACCCCGGGCTCCTGGCGGCCGCCGGCCTCGACCCCGCGGGCCTCGTCACGGTCACCGCGCTCGCGGCCGCGGCCGGCACCCTGCTGATGGCGGCGCTGACCAACTATCCCCTCGCGCTCGCGCCGGGGATGGGGCTCAACGCCTTCTTCGCCCTCACCGTCTGCGGGTCGATGGGCGTCCCCTGGCAGGCGGCGCTGGGGATGGTCTTCTGGAACGGGATCCTCTTCCTCGCGCTCTCGCTCAGCGGGATCCGCGAGCGCATCGCCGACGCGATCCCGGAGTGCCTCAAGGTCGGCGTGCAGGCGGGGATCGGCCTCTTCATCGGCTTCATCGGCCTCCGCGGCGCCGGGGTGATCGTCGCCTCGCCGGCGACCCTGGTGACCCTCGGCGACCTCGGCGAGCCGGCGCTCCTGCTGACGATCGCCGGGATCATCGCCGCGGCCGCGATGGTCACCGTCGGCGTCCGCGCGGGGATCCTCGTGGCGATCCTCGGCGTGAGCGCGCTCGGCCTCGTCGTCCCCCTCGGCGAGGCGACGGTGACCAGCCCGCCGGAGGCCCTCGTCGGCATACCCGCGGGGATCGGCGAGACCTTCCTCGCCCTCGACCTCGGCTACACCTGGCGCCACCCCTGGGAGGCGCTGCCGGTGGTCCTCGCGCTCCTCTTCGTCGATCTCTTCGACACGATCGGCACCCTGATCGGGGTCTCGCGGCAGGCCGGCCTCGTCGACCGCGAGGGGCGGCTGCCGCGGATGGGGCGGGCGCTCAGCGCCGACGCGGCGGCGACGGTGATCGGCGCCTGCCTCGGGACCTCGACGACGACCTCGTACATCGAGTCGGCCGCGGGGGTCGAGGCCGGCGGCCGCTCGGGCCTGGTCGGCGTGGTGGTCGCGGGCTGCTTCCTGGTCGCGCTGATCTTCGCGCCGCTCATCGCCGTGATCCCGCCGCAGGCGAGCGCGGCCGCGCTGGTGGTCGTCGGCGCGTCGATGCTCGGCGGCCTCGCGGGCCTCGACGTCGGCGATCGGCCGGCGCTCCTCGGCGCCTTCGTCACCCTCCTGGCGATCCCGCTGACCTTCTCGATCAGCGAGGGGATCGCCCTCGGCTTCGTCGTCCACGCCGGGGTGATGGCCCTCGCCGGGCGCGGGCGCGAGCTCGGCGGGCTCACCTGGATCCTGACGCTCCTCTGCGTCGCCCACCTCGTCGGCCCGGCGCTCGCGCGGGCGCTCTGAGGGGGCTCACTCGATCGTCACCTCGAGGGTGATCGACGGGAGGTCGGGGCACTCGACGTTGAGGACCGTGGTCTCGATCGTGAAGGTCACGAGGGTGCCGGGCGGGATCGACGGATCGGCGGTGAAGCCGACGCCGATCGGCGCCGAGGGGCCGCTGAAGATCGCGTAGAACCAGTTCTCGGGGTTTTCGGAGGTGACCTGCGGGTGATCGGCGCTCACCCGGATCCCCGGGTACCAGTTGAAGTCGGGGCCGGTGTTGTCGAGGACGACGAAGACGTTGATCGACTCGCCGGGGCCCCAGCCGGGCGGCGTCACCGGCTCGGCCGACGGCATGATCGGGAAGATCTTCGCCGCGGCCGCGCAGAGGGCCGCGTCGTCCGGCGGGGCCCCGGTGGTCTCCGGGGGCGAGGTGAGGGCGGTGGTCCCGGTCGAGCCCGCGTCGGTCGCGGTGCCCTCGGTGGCGGTGCCGGTGGCGGTGCCGGTGTCTGTGCTGGTCGTCGCGGCGCTGGTCGACGAGGCGCTCGCGCTGCTCGTCGAGGTCGCGCTCGTCGAGCCGCTGCCGCCGCTCGCCTCGCTCTCGCCGGCGTCGTCGCCAGCGCCCGCGCAGGCGATCGGGGCGGCGAGGGCGAGGCGGAGCGCGAGCGGGCGGAGCGAGGGCATACCCCACGTTCGCCGCTCTCGCGGCCGCGCGCAAGATCACTCTGGCGTTTGGGTCAGGTCACCCGCGGGCGCGAGGAACTCCTGGGTCGAGAGTCGGCGGCCCGCCGGAGAACCTGCCACCAGCGCCCGGGCGGCCGGGCGGCCGAGGTAGCGGTAGTGCCAGGGCTCGTGCTTGTAGCCGGTCTCGCCCTCGGCGCCCTCGGGGTAGGAGAGCACCCAGCCGAACTCGTGGGCGTGGGCGTCGAGGTAGGCGTCGATCGCCGCGTCGCCGCCGAGGCGCCGCCAGCCGATCGCCAGATCGGCCGTGGTCCCGAGCTGGTGCTCGCTGAAGCCGGCGCGGGCCGACGAGCGGGTCGCCTCGACGCAGCCCTGGCGCCGCGCCTCGGCCTTGAAGATCCCGCACTGGAGCTCGAAGGAGCGGTAGCCCGAGCGGATGTTGATCCGAATGCCGGTCGCCGCGAAGGCGGCGTCGGAGAGGGCGACCAGCGCCTCGGCGGCCTCGCGGCGGAGGAGGTTGGGGGGCGAGCCCTCGGGGATCACATAGGGAGGATCGAGGGCGACCAGATCCTCCGGGGCCCAGCCGGGGCGGAGGCCGTGGCTCCGGTCGATCGGCGTCAGGAGGTCGTCGCCGCCCTGATCGCCGCCGACGCAGCGGCGCTCGCAGGCCTCCTCGTCGTCGTCCGGCGCGTGGGCGGGCGGGGTCGCGGGCTCGATCGCCGCGTCGGGGCGGGGGAGCTCGCTCGGCGAGGGATCGACCTGTGGCGTCGCCTCGCCCTCGCCCGCGGCCAGCGGAGCCCCCGGGGCGGCGTCGACCTTCGTCTCGGCGGACGCGCCCTCCCGCAGCGGGCCGCGCGAGGCGAGGCGGCGGCGGCGGTGGCTCGCCTCGGCCGCCGCGTCGCCGTCGAGCTCGGCCGCGCGCGCGGCCGAGCCGGCGCGCGGCGCCTCGACGTGGAGCTCCTCGACGCCGCCGCAGCTCGCCGTGGCGAGGGCCCCGACGACGAGCGCGGCGAGGGCGAGGCCCGGCTGGCGACCAAGACCCGCCATCGCTCGAGGATAGCCCGGCGCGGCCGCCCGGCGAAGCCCCGCTACTGCGGCAAGATCGCGCCCTTGAGCTGGCCGCCGGTCATGTCGGAGTAGGTGTAGTGCTCGCTGGAGATCGGCAGGAACTGCTTGTTGTCGGTGTTGATCGGGTCGATCTTCCAGGCGCCCTGCCACTCGTCGACGACGAAGACGAAGCCCTCGTCGTCGACGCTGATCCCGACCGGGGTCGAGCAGGGGTTGAGCGTGTGGAACTTGATCACCGTCGCCGAGTCGGCGTCGATCTGATAGACGCCGCACTGGCCGTTGGAGGCCGCCCAGATCGCCCCGTCCTTGTCGGCGCCGATCCCTCGGAGGCAGCTCCCGTCGCTCCCCGGGACCGCGGTCCAGCTCTGGTCCATCGGGTCGTAGCGGTAGACCGGGCCGACGCAGCCGGCGGTCCACGAGCGCCCCTTGGTGTCGACGGTCATCCCGTAGAACTGCGAGCCGCCCGGCGACGGGATCGTCGTCAGCGCGTTGTTGTTCTTGGTCTCGATCTTGTAGAGGTTGCCGCGGAGGCCGGTGAACCAGACGTTCTCGTCCTTGTCGAGGGCGGCGCCGTAGGGGCCCCAGTAGGTGTCGCCGACGTTCCAGGGCGAGATCACCACGGTCTCCTCGACCGCGCCGGTGAGGCCGTCGAGCTTCGACATGTGGGAGACGCCGGCCTGCGGCCGGTAGCCGACCCAGAGCTTGGGCTCGACGAAGGCGCAGGCGTCGTAGCTCCAGATGCCTGGGGTCCAGGTGACGGCGCGCGGGCCGGCGCCGATGTTGTTCGGCTCGACCTGGAGGACCGTCGACCAGAGCACGCACTCGTCGCCGTCCCAGGGGAGGAGGTCGTTCGGGTTCTGCGACGTCTCGATCATCCCGTTGTTGTTCTTGTCGACGCAGTCCTCGAGGTTGGCGGCGACCATCGTCACCCGGCCGGTGCCGCGGTTGTTGACGACGACGAAGCGCCCGTCGATCGACACCGCCGTCCGCGAGGGGCTCTCGGTGGCCCCGCTCGGGCCGCTGCGATAGCGCGCGAGCTCCTTGAGCATCTGGGTGTCGACCTTCGAGAGGCTCCCCTGGTCGGTGTTGGCGACCCAGAGGAAGCTCTTCTCGACCATCCCCATCATCATCATGTCGCCGGGCTCGCAGGGGAGGTCGCCGGTCGTCGTCGTCGTCGTGTCGACGCCCATCGTCGTCGATCCCGAGGTCGAGGTCGTCGGGCCCGCGGTCGTCGTCTCGCTCCCCGAGGTCGAGGTGCTCGTCCCCTGCGTGGTCGAGCCGCTGCCGCTCGTGGTCGCGGAGTCGGAGCCGGAGCCCGAGTCCGAGGTCGAGCCCGCGCTCATCGACGCGCCCGAGGCGGAGGCGGAGGCGGAGGCGGAGGCGGAGGCGGACGACGCGGTCGTCGACCCGGTCCCGGTGGCGCTTTCGGAGGACGATCCGTCGTCGCCGTTGCAGGCGATCGCAAGGGTCAGTCCGAGGGAGAGAAGGGGGATACGGTGTGTCGAGATGACCGGAATCACCCCCCGATCCTGACAGTACGCAAGGGGGGATACAATGGGTATATGTGGGGGAATCGCGGGGGGCGAAGGCGCCCCTGGCTCGGCTGGCCGGCCCCGCCGCCGCAGGACCGCATGCGCCGGGCTACCTCTGCGATCGCGTTTCCCGTAGAAATGAAGGATGCGGCGGTGGTTGGGTGGATCTCTGATGGGTGTGGTGTGCGCGGGCCTGGTGTTGGGGTGTGGCGACGACAGCGTCGGCTCCGACTCCGAGGGGGCGACGACGACGGGGGCGGCGACCACGAGCTCGACGAGCACGTCGAGCTCGACGAGCGACGCGACCACGAGCGGCGGCGACACCCTGATGATGACCGACCCGGGGAGCGGCGGGATCACCCAGACCGGGACGACCAGCGGCGGCGAGACGACCGGCGCCCCCGAGCCCTTCTGCGGCGACGGCAACGTCGACCGCGGCGAGGAGTGCGACGAGGGCGAGGCCAACGACAACAACGGGACCTGCACGGTCGCCTGCACGGCCGCGGCCTGCGGCGACGGCTTCATCCAGCCGGGCGAGGAGTGCGACGACGGCAACGACGACAACCTCGACTCGTGCCTGGCGATCTGCGTCAACAACACCTGCGGTGACGGCTACGTCGGCCCGGGCGAGGCCTGCGACGATCCCGACGATCCCCTCTGCACCGACACCTGCGCGCTCGCCTCCTGCGGCGACGGCCTGGTCCAGCCGGGGGAGGAGTGCGACGACGGCAACGACGTCGACACCGACGAGTGCCTGACGACCTGCCTGAGCGCGAGCTGCGGCGACGGCTTCGTCCAGGAGAACGTCGAGCTCTGCGACGACGGCAACGCCGACGAGAGTGACGGGTGCACCTCGCTCTGCGCCCCCTCGGCCTGCGACGACGGGATCAAGGGCGGTGACGAGAGCGACGTCGACTGCGGCGGATCCTGCGGGCCCTGCGAGCTCGGCAAGGCCTGCACCGAGGGCAAGGAGTGCGGGAGCTACGTCTGCGACGCCGGCGTCTGCGTCCTCGGCGCGAGCTGCCTGGCGATCAAGACCGCGACCCCGGCGGCGCCGACCGGCCTCCACACCATCGACCTCGACGGCGACGGACCCGAGCCGGAGATGGAGGTCTATTGTGACATGAAGACCGACGGCGGCGGCTGGACCCTGGTCCAGCGGACGGTCTGGGAGCCGGCGGAGACGATGCCGCTCTTCACCGGGATCGCCGCCTGGACCGACATGACGGTCGGCTCGGCGGCGCCGGCGAAGGCCTACCGGATGGCGGGCAAGCACTGGCCGACCCTCAACGTCCAGAAGCGCCACCTCCTCGCCCACTACCTCCGCAAGTCGGGGGACGGGAGCTCCTGCGGCCCGCTCTACTACGTCGGCACCGGCGGGACGCTCGCGGTCAACGGCAACAACGTGTCGCTGAACGGGCTCGCGTCGAACGTCAACATGATCAACAACACCGCGCTCTCGACCACCGACTCGGGGCCGAGCCAGGTCTGCGTCAACACCCACAAGGGGGCGCCGTGGTTCTACTCGGGGTGCTGCTCGACCTGCCCGACCTTCGCCGGCGCCTACTGGCCGGAGCCCCACCCGATGGTCAACTACACCGTCAGCGTCAAGGACATCTTCGGCAACTCGCCGGCGGTGGTCTGCTCGGGCGACGCCGTGATCATCTCGAGCGGCTACCAGGGCGCGAACAGCATGGAGTACTTCGTCCGCTGAGCCGGCGGGCGCCCGCCGCCGAGATCGGCCATAATGCCGGACGTGGAGCGCCGCTCACCCCTGAGGATCGCCGTCGAGGGCCTGACCGAGGGCCGGATGGCGGCCGCGCGGGGGGCCCTCGAGGAGGCGCTCGACGCCCTGGGACGCGGGCTCGCGGCCCTCGGTCCGATCCGCCGGCAGGGGGTCCTCGATCCCCTCGGCCTCCGCCTCGCGCTCGCCGTCCGGGCGCAGGCCGAGGGGCGGCTGGCGGCGGCGGTCGCTGAGATGGAGGAGATCCTCGAGGAGGGGATCGCCGAGTACGAGGGGCGCGACGGCGTCCGCTCCTAGCGCCGCTCGATCCTCCTCTACCTGTCCCTATGGGAAGGTAAAGTGACCGTCGCCAGGTCGATCCACACTGTCCATCCAAAACCACCCGACATCGCCTGGCGACGGGCAAAGACAGGATCGTCGACGAGGCCGTCGGCGTCAAAGGTCGGCGGCCGCGGAGCCCGTTGCGGCGCGCTCGCGCCCGTCGATCGAGCGGGCGCGCGCTCGCGGGTTCAGGAGCGCGCGAGGGGACGGACGGATCCGCCCGGGCGTCGCGCCGAAGCCCGGCGCGGCGGCGATCAGCCGCCGCCGAGCGCGGCGACCTGCGCCTTGAGCTGGTTGAGCTCGGTGCGCAGCGCCTTGATCTCGGCGACCAGGTCGAAGACCGAACTCGGGCCGCTCGGCGAGCCGACCACGACCACCGGCGAGTAGGTCTCGACGACCACCGTGTCCTTCTTGAGGACGAGCCGCTTTGACCCCTGCATCGGCACCGGCGTCGGCACCCGGCCGGGGCGCGGGGTGCTCGGGGTGCTCGGGGTCGCGACCGCCAGCGCGCTCGCCTCGAAGTACACGTCGGCGACCTTGAAGCGGGTCCCGCTCGTGGCCAGCGACACGCCGCCGACCTTGAGGGTGCCGCCGATCGTCGCGTCGTCGGTGACCGTGAGGTCATCGCCGACGCTGAGGTCGTTGGCGACGCTGATGCTGCCCTGGGTGGTGATGTTGCCGTGGGCGGTGATGTTGCCGGCGAAGTCGACGGCGCCCTTGATCCGCACGCCCGCCGGGTAGTCGCTGTTGTAGTTGATCGTCAGGGCGTCGCCGCTGTCGTGGACCAGCGCCCGGCGCTGGCCGGACGACGAGATCCGCCGACCGGGGCCGTCGAGGTGGATGTCCCAGCACATGACCTTGGCCCAATTGCCCTCGAGGGTGAGGGTGTCGCCGTCGAGTTTGATGTCGCTGCTCATGGTTTCCTCTCGTGCTCTCGCGTGCTCGTGTGCTCTTGTCTTCGTTCGATCAGCCGATGGCGATCGGCTTCGGTCGCCGCGCGGGGCTGGCGATCGGGCCGAGCTTGGCCTCGGTGATCTCGAGGTGTCCGTTCGCGCCGCGGCAGCGGATCAGCACCGCCGGCGCGCCTGGGCGGGCGACCGCCCGGAGCTCGAACTCTGCCGCGTCGCCGTGGATCGTCCCGTGCCCGGCGAAGCGGAGGCTGCCGTTGCGGCTGTAGAGGCCGATCGAGAAGGCGCCGCGGCCGGTCGGCGTGGTCAGGGCGACCAGGGCCGTCGACACCCCGCCGGTCGTCAGGTTGCGGAGGGCGACCACCGCCGGCATCGCCTTCTCGCCGGCGAGCGCGGCCGGGTGGAGGGCGACCTCCTGGTCCATGGCGATCCACTGCTCGCGGCCGGCGCAGTCGAGGTGGAGCGACGCGGGGCCGTCGACCTTGAGGCCGGGCGGGAGGTCGGGGATCAGCCTGGAGAAGGCGCCGATCTCGGGGCCGGCGAGGCGGCGGACCGCGATCGGCTTGACCTGGTCGCCGAGCGCGACCGTCGCGACCGCGGCCGGCGAGGGGAGCTCATGGCCGGGGAGGCGGAGGCGGTGGGCGATCAACGCGGCCGCGAAGCTCGCCTTCTTGCCGAGGTTGCCGCGGTCGCCGCGGGCGACCTCTTCGAGGCGGGGGAGCGCCGAGGCGTCGCCGATCCAGCCGAGCTGGCGGACCGCCTCGCCGAGGACGTGGGGCTCGCGGGTGCGGGCGACCTCGAGGATCGCCGCGGGCGCCTGGGCGCCGGGGAGCCGGGCGAGCGCAGCGATCGCCATCTTGCGATCGCCGACCGCCTCGCGCTCGTTGCTAGCGAGCGCCCTGAGCTCGGGGAGGGCGGCGGCGCCGGCGACGGTCGGTATCAGGGCGATCGCCCGGGCGCGCGGGATCTCGCTGCTGCGGCCGGCGACGACCGCTCGCAGGCGGGCGGCGTCGAGCGGGCGGCGGTCCTCGGGGGGCGGGGCGAAGTTGGTCGACATGGATCCTCCTCGCCTCAGCAGCCGCCCTTGACGAAGCAGTGGTTCCGCAGGTTGGAGCACTGGCTGCTGGTCAGGTTGCCGCCGTTGGGCACGGTCGGGTTCATCAGGTTGGTGCTGTCGTTGACGTGGCTGAGGCCGAGGTAGTGGGCGACCTCATGGGCGAGGACCAGGCCGGTGATGTCGGGCGAGTGCTCGATCGCGATCACCGATCCCTCCATCGCGTACTTGGCGTTGTCGGTGTCGCAGGGGCCGTCGACCGCCGAGTAGCCGACGGTGTCGCCGGCGTAGGTGAGGACGAAGTAGACGTCCATCGCGTCGCCGTGGATCCCGCTCCAGTCGTCGCAGAGATCGACCGCCTCGCCGTCGGAGCCGATGTCCTGGTAGCCGGCGGCGTCGGCCGCCGAGATCCCCTGGTGGTAGAGGCGGCCGACCGCGAGGGAGCAGGTCCCGTAGATCTCGCGCATCATGTAGACGGCGGTGTCGATCTCGCGGACGTCGGAGGCGCTGAAGAGGTCCATGCCGACCCGGATGAGGTCGAGGTCGATCCGGTGGCCGCCGAGGAGGTCGAGCTGGGTCTTGAGCGAGACCGACCCGGGCGAGTCCGTGTAGCCGAAGAAGTCGTGGAGGACCGAGAAGCCGCCGGAGAGGCCGATACACTGGGCTCGCTGCCGAAGGGAGACCATGGCAAACCTGTCCACTCGGACATCGACGCGCGCCGCGTCGACGGCCAGGTGCCCACACCCTACGCCGCCCCTTCGCGCGGCGACAACGGCAAGGCTTGCCGGGGCGTCGCGGACGGCGCAGCAGCCGATGCGGCGCGGAGGGGCGTCCTGCGGGGAGAAGGACCGGGGATGGGGGCGTCCTCAGGGGGCGCTGAGCCTCAGCAGACGTGCGCCTTGAAGAGGTAGCCGAAGCCGGCGCCGCGGAGCCGCTGGATCAGCGCCGCCCGGCTGATTTCGAGCGCCTCGGCGCAGCGATCGAGGCTCCACTCGGCGGCCGCGAGCTGCTCCAAGAGGTAGGCGCGGCGGACCTGAGCGGCCGAGAGGCGGAAGGTCTTGAGGTACTCGAGGGTGCCGTCGGCCCGGGTGATCGCCTCGCCGATGTGGTTGTCGGCGCTCGGGTCGAGGGCGCCGATGAAGCGGCGGAGGTGGAAGGGGCCGGCCCGATAGACGCTCTGCCAGCGGAGCGGTCGATCGAGGATCCCGGCGGCGAGGAGCTCGGAGAGCTCGCGCCAGGACTCGCGGCGGCCGGCGATCGCCTGGCGGAGGGCGGCGAGCGAGCCCAGCGACGCGGGATCGATCGGCGCCTGGAGCTCGCCGAGCTCGTCGCAGTAGAGCCCGTAGTGGACCAGGAGCTCGCCGTAGAGGTCCTCGAGGAGGGTCCGGTGGAGGGCGCGGTAGTCGTCGGGGTGGGGGACGACGGTCGCGGCCGCGAGCGCGTCGCCGACCAGGAGGAGGACGCCGACCTGCCCCTCGTGGATCTCGAAGAGGCGGAGGGCGTCGGCGAGGCCGGCGATCGCGGCCCCGTGGTGGACCCGCTCGATCCGCGGGCTGAGGCCGCGGCGCAGCGCCTCGCGGGAGTACTCGCTCCAGGCGACCGAGGGCCCGCCGAAGTGGAGCGCGAGGTAGCCCTCGAGCGCGAGGTGGAGGGGGAGGAGGCGGAGGCGCTTGCGATCCTCGCGCTTGACCATCCGGTGGAGGAGCTGGACCGGCCGCGCCTGGCGCTCGAGGTGCTTTCGCGGGCCCAGGGTGGTGCCGAGGGCGGCCACCGGCTGGCCGCCGCGTTCCCACTCGACGACGATCCCGTGGGGGATGTAGCCGTAGTAGGCGGTGGTCGGCGCGTCGGCGTCGCCCTCGAGGCCGACGAGCGTCGTCGCCGCGTCGTAGGCGCGGGTCGTGATCCGGATGTCCCCGGGGACATGATCGCGGATCAGCGGGATCAGGCGGATCGCGCCGAAGGCCTGGGCCGGCGCCGGGCGGAGGCCGGTGAGCGCGAGGCCGCCGAGGGTCGGCGCGCTCATCCCCCCGCCTCCTCGCTGCCCTCGCTCGCCGGCGCAGACGCGGGCGCGCGGCCGCGGTCGCGTCGTCGCCGGTAGCGCTCGATCATCGCGCTCGCCCGGCGCTCGAGGAGCCCCTCGAGCTCGGCGAGGCCGAGGCGGCCGTCGGTGAAGCGGGCGAAGGCGAGGAGCGTCGGCAGATCCTCGGCGTCGCGGATCCCGAGGGTCGGCGCCGCGGCATCGAGCGCGCGCGGGCCGAGCTCGGTCGCTTCGAAGACCGGGTTGACGTGGATCAGGTCGGTCGCCCGCGCGGGATCGAGGCGCTCGCGGAAGGTCCGGAGGACCAGGCCGGCGGCCCCCGGCGGGTCGTTGTCGGCGCCGTCGGAGACGACGACGACGAGCTCGGGGCGGCCGTCGAGCGCGTCCAGGAGCGGCGTCGCCAGATCGGTCTGGCCCCGCGGCGTGACCAGGAGCGGGTGCTCGGGGGTCCGCGGCGCCCAGCGCTCGTCGACCTCGTCGGCGGCCGCCCGCAGGAGGTAGCGGGCGGCGAGGGCGACCGCCAGCGGCCGCCGCGACTTCTCGCTCGATCCGGCGCTCGAGTAGGAGCGGTCGAGGACGCAGGCGATCCGGCCGAGGCGGAGCGGCGTCCGCTCGAGGACCCGGCGGGCGCTCGCGGCCATCGCCGCGTCGAGCTCGGCGAGGCGGGCCCGTCGCTCCTCGAGGGGGAGGCCGAGGACGTAGAGCGCGAGGCGGGTCGGCGGCGCGCTCGCGAGATCGAGGTCGATCGCCACGCCCTCGCGGGCGGCGCTCCGCTGGAGGCGGAGGCGCTCGGCTGCGCTCATCTTCGGGGCGATCCGCTCGAGGAAGCGCGCGCGGTCGATCCCCATGCGGGCGGCGAGGCCCTCGGCGATCGTGTAGGGGAGCTCGTAGATCGCCTCGCGGCTGTAGTGGGCCTGGCGGAAGGCCTCGAGGAGCGGCGCCTGGTAGCGGCGCTCTCGCCAGCCGCGGGTGAGGAAGCGCGGGAGCTCGCCGGGGAGCGCGAGGTGGGCGTGGCGGGAGAGCGCGCGGACCTTGCCGCGGTACTTGACCGCGTCGAAGGCGAGGTCGCGGCGCTGAGCGAGGTACTCGCCGATGATCGCCCGCGTCCGCCGGTTGTTGATCCGCCGCTCCTTGAGGGCCCGCAGCGCCCGGTAGGCCCGCGGCGGCGGGAGCTCGGCGAGGGCGGCGGCGATCAGCGCCCCCTCGCGCGCGCGCTCGTCGGGGTCGAGGCCGCGGGCGTGGGTCAGGAGCTCGACGATGATCCGCGCCCGGTTGTAGTCGTTGATCCCGGCCGCCAGCGCCCGCGCGTAGAGGCGGCGGTAGTTGCCGCGGATGTACTCGTGGAGGAAGCCGATCGCCACGGTCTGGCGGTGGCCGTCGCTGTAGAACTCGCGCTGGCCGGTGCAGGCGAAGGCCGCGTTGATGAAGATCAGGAGATCCTCGTGGGCGACCCGGGCCGCGGCGGCGGCGTGGCGATCGGCGGTCATCGGCGGCGTTCGAAGGGCCGCCCGGGGAGAGGAGGTCCGACCAGCTAGGCAGCTTCAGAGACTGATTCGGAAGTCGGACCGGAGTCCCGCGGACGGCGACCCATCGTACCCGGGCGCCGGGCCGCGGTGAAGAGGCGCCGGTCGAGGGCGCGCTCTAGGGCGTCGGCTGGATGTCGACGTTGACGCACCAGTGGCCGTTGCCGGACTTGAAGTAGCTCTCGACCGGCGTCCGCGGGATGTCGCAGCCGCTCCCGTCGGCCTCCATCTCGAGGAACGAGAGGCCGGCGCCCGGCGTCTTGACGTCGATCGGGATCGCCACCTGGGAGTCGTTGTCGCCGGTCCGGACGGCCGCGCAGAAGGCGGGCTCGGCGAACATCACCGGCGGGTCGACGAAGACCTCGTGGTAGACGGCCTTGCTGATCGAGGGGCCCGGGGCGCTGGCGATCACGCCGCCGGTCGGCGCCTTGGCGACCGGGTCGTAGGCGTAGAAGTCGACGGTCAGCGGCGAGGTGTTCTTGCGATAGGCGACGTTGATCCCGACCCGCGAGACGTAGAGCGGGCCGTCGACCGCCGGCGTGAAGCACTCGATGTCGACGTGGTTGGCCGCCACCAGGAACCCCATCCAGGTGCAGGCGAGGATCTCCCCGCAGGTGTCGGGGTTGTAGTTGCGGAGGGTCATCTTGTCGAAGGCCGGGGCGTCGCCGGTGGTGTCTCCGCCGCCGGTCGTCGTCCCCTCGCCGGTGGTGCTGGTGCTGGTGCTGGTGCTCGAGGCGCTCCCCGGGCCGAGCCCATCGATCGTCAGCGAGCCGGGCATGCTGGTCCCGCCGTCGGAGTCCGAGTCGCCGCCGCTGATCACCCCGCTCGTCGAGATCTGGCCGCCGCTCGCGTCCCCCCCGGTGTCGGCGGCGCTCGTCGAGGCGATCGCGGTCGTGCCCTCCGTGGCGAGCTCGTCGACCGAGTACTCCGGGTTGGTGAGGACGCAGCCCGCGGCCGAGAGCGCGAGCGCGAGGAGCGGCGCGGCGGGACGACGTGCCATCGCCACGTACCCTATCACCCGGTCGCGGCGGCCCTCCGTCCGGTTGCGTTCCGGCGGTCGATCGGTCGGCGCAGCTCCGCTCAGCCAGGCGTGATCTCGACCGCGATGCAGTAGCGAGCGTTCGGCGACTCGAGGACGGAGGAGAGCGGCGTGAGCGGGAGCGAGCAGCTCCCCGGCCCGACGATCTCGACGAAGGCCGGCCCCGCGCTCCCGTCCAGGGTCGCCGCCGGGACCAGCGTGGTCGCCTCGTCGCCGCCGATGATGGCGACGCAGAAGTCGGCGACGTCGACCGCGATCGGCTCGGGCGGGGTCAGGCTGATGAAGGTGTCGTCGGCGATCGGCGGGAAGCCGACGGCGGCGATGAGCGTCCCGAGCGTCTTGGTGTCGGGGTTGAGGGTGTAGACCCGGAGCTCGGGCGCCGGCATGCCGAGGAGCGCCCGCAGCTCGCCCTCGACGCGGGTGACGGCGAAGGGCGGGGCGATCGGCGCGGAGAAGCACTCGAACGCGGAGATCCGCGCCGGCGCGGTCTGGCCGTTGTAGGCGCAGTGGGGGCTGTTGTCGCAGGAGGCGCCGACCGTGTTGCTGAGGAGGAGCGGCTCGCCGTCACCGGTGGTCGTCATCGCCCCGGTCGAGGGGTCGCCCGAGACCTGGCCGCTGCTCTCGCCGCCGCCCGTCGACGCGCCGCCGGTCGTGCCTGTGGCCGTGTCGCCGTCGTTGGTGCTCGGGCCCGTCGACGAGGTCGATGAGTTCGACGCGGATGACGAGGTCGACGAGGTCGTCGCGCTCGCTCCGCTCGCGCTCGCGCCCGTGCTCGCGTCGCTGGCCTCGCCGCCCCCGCTGCTGCCCGCGCCCGGATCGACGAAGCATCCGCTGGCGAGGGCGAGGAGGAGGGCGAGGCGGCGGTGCATCTATCCTGGTGGGCCGGGCGGGGAGGCGAGGCGCTCGCCGATGTACTCGACGCAGCCCTCGAGGGTGGCGAAGCGGGGGTAGTCCGCCTCCGGGATCTCGATCCCGTAGCGCTCGTGGAGGCGGATGATGAAGTTTAGGAAGTCCATCGAGTCGATGTCGAGGTCCTGGCGGAGATCAATTCCGCGCTTGATCTCGCCGCGCTCGAGGTCGGGGGCGACGTCGAGGAGGGCGTCGATCACGGTCGACTCGATGGATGCGGGGTCGCTTGCGCTCATAGCTTCTCGGGCTCCTGGAGGAGGCGGTCGACGGCGGCGAGGAAGATCGCGCCGCGGTGCCCGTCGCTGACCCGGTGGTCGGCGGCGAGGCTGATCTGAATCAGGGTGCGGGGGACGATCGCGCCGTCGACCACCCACGGCCGCAGGGCCGGCGTGCCGACGCCGACGATCGCCACCTGCGGCGGGTAGATCACCGGAGAGAGCGAATCGACGCCCTTGTCGCCGAGGCTGGTGACGGTGATCGTCGGATCGCGGAGCTCCGAGGAGCGGAGGCCGCCGCTGCGGGCGCGGCCGACGAGGTCGCGGACCGCCGCCATCAGCTCGCCGAGCGGGCGCTCGTCGCAGTCGTGGATCGCCGGCGCGATCAGGCCGCCGCCGCGGAGGGCGATCGCGAAGCCGAGGTGGATCGCGGGGCTCGCCTGGAAGCCGGTCGCGTCGTCGTAGGTCCCGCTCAGCTCGGGGACCTCGCGGAGCGCCCGCGCGATCGCCTTGAGCACCGGGATGATCGGCAGGAGGCGCTCGGTCACCGGGCGCTCGAGGTTGGTCGCGCGCACCCACTCGAGGGCGGCGCTGAAGTCGACCGTGTGGCCGAGGTAGTAGTGGGGGATCGTCCGCTTCGAGCGAGCCATCGCCGCCGCGATCGCCTCGCGCATCGCCGCCTGGGCGGCCGCGTCGGGGCGCCCCGGGCGGGCGCGGGGCGCCGTGGTAGGGGCCGGGGCGGCGCGCGCTCGCTCGACGTCGTCGCCGGTGATCGAGCCGCCGGGGCCACTCCCGGTGAGGCCGCCGAGGGCGACGCCGTGGACGGCGGCGAGGTGGCGGGCGCGCGGTGATGCCAGGGGCGCGCCGTCGCTTCGCTGGGTGAGCGGCGGTGATGCGGGGGCCGCTTCGGGGGCCGCTGCGCTCGTGGTCGCGGGCGGGGGCGGGGGCGCAGTTGCGGTGGCGACAGGCTCCGGCGTGACGGCGGTCGCAGGCTCCGGCTCCGGCGCGGCGGTGACGGGCGCGGCGGTCGGAGCGGGGACGGGCGCGGGAGCAGGCGCGGGAGCAGGTGTCGCAGCGGGCGCGGGCGCGGGTGCGGGCGGAGGCGCCGGGCCGGGGGCGGGGGCGGGCGCCATCTCGACCTCCGCCGCGGGAGCCGCCTTCGTTGCTGTCCCTTTGGACATCTCCTTCGCGGCCGTCGCGACCCCAGAGCCATCCCCGACGATCGCCAAGATCGTGTCGACCGGCACCTTCACCCCGACCGGGACGACGATCTCCTCGATCACCCCCTCGTCGAAGATCTCGACGTCGATCGCCCCCTTCTGGGTCTCGACGACCGCGACGATGTCGCCGCGCTTGACCCGATCGCCGGGCTTGACCAGCCACTCGACGAGGACGCCGGCGTCCATGTCGGCGCCGAGGGAGGGCATCCGAAACTCAGCCATGCTTCCCCCCGACGAGCCCGCGGGCGGCGGCGGCGATGCTCTCCGGCTGGGGGATCGCCGCCTCCTCGAGGTGCTTGGCGTAGGGGATCGGCACCTCGGCCGAGCAGACCCGGGCGATCGGCGCGTCGAGCTCGTAGAACGCCTCCTCCGCCAGGCGGGCGGCGATCTCGGCGGAGAGCGAGCCGCTCCGCCAGCCCTCGTCGACGATCAGCGCGCGGTGGGTCCTGCGGAGCGACGCGAGGATCGTCGGCATGTCGAGGGGCCGGAGCGAGCGGAGGTCGACGACCTCCATGTCGATCCCCTCGGCGGCGAGCGCCTCGGCGGCGGCCAGCGCCTTGCGCAGCGAGCCGCCGTAGGTGAAGCAGGAGAGCGTCGTCCCCGGCCGCCGGACCTTGGCGCTGACGATGTCGATCGCCGCCGGATCGGCGGGCAGCGGCCCCTCGCTGTTGTAGAGGTCGGCGTGCTCGAAGATGAGCACCGGGTTGGGATCGAGGAGCGCCGGCCAGAGCATCCCCCGCGCGTCCTCGACGGTCGCCGGCGCCAGCACCTTGATCCCGGGGATGTGGGCGTACCAGCCCTCGAGGCTGTGGGAGTGCTGGGCGGCGAGCTGGCGGCCGGCGCCGGTCGCCATCCGGATCACCAGCGGGATCTCAAATTGTCCGCCGGACATGTGCCGCAGGGTCGCGGCGTTGTTCATGATCTGGTCGAGGGCGAGGAGCGAGAAGTTGACCGTCATGACCTCGACGATCGGTCGCATCCCGCCGAGGGCCGCGCCGATCCCGGCGCCGACGAAGGCCGACTCCGAGAGCGGCGTGTCGCGGAGGCGCTCCTCGCCGTAGCGGTCGAGGAGGCCCTTGGTGACCGCGTAGCAGCCGCCGTAGCGGCCGACGTCCTCGCCCATCAGGAAGACCCGCGGGTCGCGATCGAGCGCCTCGACGAGCGCCTCCTTGATCGCCTCCCGGTAGGTCGCGGTGGCGGTGGTCGCTTGGTTGGTGCCCGTCATCAGCGCTCCTCCCCGGCGTAGACATCCTTGGTCAGGGTCTCGATCGGCTCGAAGGTGCCGGCCTCGGCGAAGGCGACCGCGGCCTCGACCTCGCGGCTGATCTCGGCCTCGAGGGCCTCGAGGTCGCGGTCGTCGAGGAGCCCGGCCTCGCGCAGGCGCCCCTGGAAGCGGAGGATCGGCCCGTGCTTCTTCCAGCGCTCGATCTCCTCCTTGTCGCGGTAGAGCTGGGCGTCGAACATCGAGTGCGCGCGGAAGCGGTAGGTCCGCATCTCGAGGAAGACCGGCCCATCGCCGGCGCGGATCGACGCGAGCGCCCGCTGGGCCGCGTCGGCGACCGCGAGGACGTCCATCCCGTCGACCCGCTCGGCGGGGACGTTGTAGCTCGCGGCCTTGACCGTGAGATCGGTCTGCGACTCCGAGCGATCGAGCGCGGTCCCCATCGCGTAGAGGTTGTTCTCGCAGACGAACAAGACCGGCAGCTTCCAGACCGCCGCCAGGTTCATCGACTCGTGGAACTCGCCCTCGGCGACCGCGCCCTCGCCGAAGAAGCAGACCGTCACCGCCTCCTGGCCCTGCATCTTGGCCGCGAGCGCGAGGCCGACCGCCAGCGGCAGGCCGCCAGCGACGATCGCGTTGCCGCCGTAGAAGCGGGTGCGGGCGTCGAAGAGGTGCATCGACCCGCCGCGCCCGCGCGAGCACCCCTCCTGCTTGCCGTACATCTCGGCCATGATCGCGCCCATCTCGACCCCGCGGGCGAGCGCGTGGCCGTGCTCGCGGTAGGTCGAGATGATCGCGTCCTCGGCCCGGAGCTGGCTGATGAGGCCGACGGCGACCGCCTCCTCGCCGATATAGAGGTGGAGGAAGCCGCGGATCTTCTGGGCGGAGTAGACCTCGGCGGCCTTCTCCTCGAAGCGGCGGATCCGTAGCATCTCGCGGAGGAGGAGGAGGGCCTGCTCGCGGCCCGGGAGCGGGAGCTCTCTCGGCGTCTGGGTCATCGGCGTCACCTCGCGTCGGGCTAGGAGGACGATGGGGTCTCGAGGGTGGAGATGTCGCCCTCGGGGAGGCCGAGCTCGCGGGCGCGGAGGAGGCGGCGCATGATCTTGCCGCTCCGGGTCTTCGGCAGCTCGGCCTTCACCTCGATCTCGCGGGGGGCGACGGTCGGCCCCAGGCGCTTGCGGGCGAAGGCCATCAGCTCGCGGATCAGCTCCGGGCTCCCCTCGTGGCCGGGGTGGAGGGCGACGAAGGCCTTGATGATCGCGCCGGCGACCGGGTCGGGCTTGCCGATCACGGCGGCCTCGGCGACCGCCGGGTGCTCGATGAGCGCGCTCTCGACCTCGAAGGGGCCGACGAGGTGGCCGGAGGTCTTGATCACGTCGTCGGCGCGGCCGACGAACCAGTAGTAGCCGTCGGCGTCGCGGCGGGCGAGGTCGCCGCTGAGGTACCAGCCGCCGACGAAGCTCTTCTTGTAGCGCTCCTCGTTGCCGAGGTAGGCCCGGAACATCGACGGCCAGCCCGGGCGGAGGGCGAGCTCGCCCTCCCGGTCGGGCTCGCTGATCTCGACGACGCTCCCGTCCTCGCGGTGCTCGACGATCCCAGCGTCGATCCCCGGCAGCGGCTTGCCCATCGACCCCGGGCGGATCTCGAGGCAGCGGAGGTTGGCGATCATGATCCCGCCGGTCTCGGTCTGCCACCAGTTGTCGTGGATCGGCAGGCCGAGGACCTCGCGCCCCCAGATCACCGCCTCCGGGTTGAGCGGCTCGCCGACGCTGGCGATGAAGCGGAGCGCCGAGCGATCGAAGCGCTGCGGGAGCTCGTTCGGCATCCGCATCAGCATCCGGATCGCCGTCGGCGCGGTGTACCAGACGTTGACCTTCTCCGCCTCGAGGATCCCGTACCAGCGCTCGGCGTCGAACTCGGCCTCGTCGACGATCATCGTCACGCCGTTGGTCAGCGGGGCGATGATCCCGAAGGAGGTGCCGGTCACCCAGCCCGGGTCGGCGGTGCACCAGAAGACGTCGCCGGGCCGGAGATCGAGGGCGTAGCGGCCGGCGATGTGGTGCATCACCACCGCCTGGTGGACGTGGACGGCGCCCTTCGGCTTGCCGGTGGTCCCGCTGGTGAAGTGGAGGAGGGCCATCTCCTCGGGGTCGGTGTCCGGGATCGTGTAGGTGTCACTCGCGTCGGCGAGGCGGCTGAGGAGATCGATGGTCCCGGGGATCTCGCCGGGCTCATCATCATCGGCCTCGCGGATTAGAAGGATGTGACGGAGGCCGGGGAGGCGATCTCGGAGCTGCGCGACCTTGCGGCGGTAGAGTCGCGGTGTGGTCACGAGCACCCGGCCATCGCCGAGCTCCAGGCGCGTCGCCAGCGGCTCCGGTCCGAAGGCCGCGAAGAGCGGCGAGAAGACCGCGCCGCGCTTGAGGGTCCCGAGCGCGGCGACGTAGAGCTCGGGCACTCGGCCGGCGAGGACGAAGACCCGCTCGCCGCGCGCGACCCCGAGATCGGTGAGCAGATTTGCGAAGCGCGAGCTCTGGGCCGCGAGGTCGTGATAGGTCAGGTCACGCCGCTCGCCGCGCTTGCCGAGCCAGCGGATCGCCACGCGCTCGCCCTCAGGGCCGGCGGCGTGGCGGTCGACGGCCTCGTGGGCGATGTTGAGGCCTCGTCCCCCCGGGAGGCCGTCGAGGAGCGCCCGGGCCTCTTCCCAGCGAAAGGACGCGCGGGCAGCGTCATAGTCGACGAGGACGGGCTCGGGGATCCGCGCGGCGGCCATGGTCCGGGAGTCTCCGGGGGCGGCGGGAGGGCCGCAAGCGCGGAATGGGCCGAAGAGGCCCTCAGCCCGCGGAAATTCTTGCTGTGCCCGCGGGCGCGCGGCTCGGTCATGGTGCAACCACGCTCCGGTAGCGCTCCGGTCGCGCTCCGGTCGCGCTCCGGTCGCGCTCCGGTCGCGCTCCGGTCGCGCTCCGCGGCGGGCCGGCTTGGTGCCCGGGTGCCCCAGGTCACGCTCGCCCCCGATGTTCGCCGCTCACTGCGAAAATAAATGCATGGCGCAAGCGTCCCTCGACAGCGCCGCCGAGGTGTTCCAATCTCTTGGGTGCGCTCGGGGGTCGCCTCCGCCCACATGATGGGGAGGCTGGCCCAAGCGGCGGAGTAAAAGGAAAGCGCGACGCCATGCTGCGAAATCATCTCTGCTCACTCGCCTCGTTCGTGGTCCCGTTTGTCGCCGTCGGTCTGATGTTGCCGCCGGTGGCGCTCGCCGGACCCGACGCCCCGGTCGCCAGCGAGACCCTCGTCACCTCCGACTCGCCGCCGCCGCCCTCGCAGAGCCAGCAGCAGGGCGGCAACTCGCAGACGCTGACGCCGGACTCGCAGAAGCAGCAGCAGATGCGCTTCGATCCCGGCGGCTCGCAGACCTACCAGGGCCCCGGGATCACGATGCAGCCGCAGATCCAGGTCCAGGTGCAGCCGCAGATCCAGGTGACCGCGCAGCCCCACGCCGAGGCCAACCCCAACTCGACCTCGAGCGCCAGCACCAACTCCAACGCGACCGCGACCGCCGACGCCGACACCAAGTCCGACTCGCAGTCGCAGTCGCAGTCGAACGCCGAGAGCGACATCAAGGTCAAGCAGTCGAGCCCGCAGGCGACCCCCGCCCCGGCGCCCGCGCAGCCCGGTCGGGTGGCGACCTCGGGCCCGACCCGCATCCGCGTCAAGACCACGGTGATCCCGGGCAAGCCGAAGGCCCACCCGATCTACCCCTACACGCCGCCGAAGCGGCGCAAGGGGCTGATGATCGCTGGTTGGTCGATCTTCGGCTCGTCCTACCTGCCGACCGCCTTCACCGGCGCCCAGATCTACGACTGGTGCACCAACAACAAGACCGGCGCCGAGCGTCGTGACTGCCGCGAGCTCGGGACCCTCCTGATGATCCCGGTCGCCGGTCCCTTCATGGCGATCAACGAGGTCGACGAGGCGACCGAGGGCTACTTCCTCGCGCTCACCGGCGCGGTCCAGACCGCGGGCTTCCTCATGGGAGTGATCGGCACCGGTCAGTTCATCCGCGACGGCAAGCGCAACGATCGGATCAACGCCCAGGGCGTCCGCGTCGCCAAGGGCCTGCGGATCGGCGCCGGGTCGATGAGCTACTCCTTCTAGCGGCCGCGTGACGCGGTCGAGCGCGGCGGGCCGCCCCTCGGGGTGGCCCGCTTCAATTTGGCGTCAAGGAAGGAGCGTGCGCGCTCGCGCGCGCGCGTGCGTGAATATGCAAGCGTCCCCGGTGACGGATCAGCGCCGCGGCGCGCGATGACGGGCATCGCTGCGCGCCCGTCCAGCGGCCACGGCGGGCGATGCGGGGGGTATACTGGGCCATGGTCTCTGCGCCCACGGAGGGCGCGATGATCTCGGGGGCGCTCCAAGCCTCCATGGGCTGCGGCCCGCGGGCTCATCGACGGTCAGGATGACAGGAGGACCAGGTCTCCGAGAGGGCCTGCTCTGGCGGCCTCGCGCTCACTCCACGCCCGCCATGCTCTACACCGTCCATCAGCTGCTCTTCGTGTCGCTGATCATCGCCATCGCCTCGGCGATCATCACCTGGATGCTCAACCGCAACCGGACGTTGCGGCTGCTCACCCGACAGCGCACGGAGCTCGACGCCCGCCTCGCGTGGCGGGCGGTCGAGCACGAGAACACCTTGATCGCCGCCAACGAGTCGCTGCGCGTGAGCAACGAGGCCCGCCGCGACGCCGAGATGCGCCTCGAGCAGCTCCGCGGCGAGATCGGCCAGCGGATCGCCCAGTACGACGACACGATCGCCAACCTCCACCGCAACCTCCGCAACCACCAGGATCGCCTCCGCGACGCCCAGCGGCGGGCGGACGGCGGCGACGAGCGCCTCGCGGGCGAGAGCCGGCTCCGCGAGGTCGCCGAGCTCCGGCTCCGTGAGCTCCAGGAGAAGCAGAGCGCGGCCGAGGCCGAGGTCATCCGCCTCAAGTCGGCGCTCCGCGGGAGCGGCCACGAGACGATGCTCGAGCTCGAGAAGCAGGTCCGCGAGCTCTCGGAGTCGAACCGGGAGCTCGAGGTCCGCCTGAAGACCGCCCAGGCGGCGGTCGGCGATCGCACGGGCCTCGAGCGGCGGATCGTCGAGGCCCAGGACCAGGCGCGCGCCCTCGAGGGCGAGCTCGGCGCGACCCGGGGCGAGCTCTCGCGCCTCCGCGTCGCCCACCAGGCGAAGGTCGCGGTGCTCGAGGGCAGGATCCGCGACTTCGAGAAGGAGATCGAGTTCGCCGAGGCCCGGATCGACCAGGTGGTCGCCGAGCAGGCGGCGGCCCACAAGGAGGCGGTCGGCGGCCTCCAGGCGCAGCTCAGCGAGGCCCGTCGCCAGGCGGTGATCGCCCGCGAGCAGATCGACGAGCGCGACGAGGAGCTCGATCGCCTCGAGGAGGAGCTCGAGCGCCTCCGCGACGCGGTCGCGGCCGGCTCCGCCGAGGCGACGATCGCCGAGGAGCTCGAGCGTCGGGTGGCCGAGGCCGAGCGGGCCGCGGCGGCGCGGGCCGACGAGGTCGCCCGCCTCAGCGCCGCCAAGGCGGCGGCCGAGCGCGAGGCGGCCGCGGGCAAGGCGGCCCAGGCCGCGCTCGCGGCCCGCGACGAGACGATCGCCCGCCTCGAGGGCGAGGTGCAGGCGGCCGGCGCCGTCGATCCCCACCTCGCCGAGCGCCTCGCGGCGGCCGAGCGCGAGGCGGCGGCCCGCGGCGAGGTGATCACCCGCCTCGAGGGCGAGGTGCAGGCGCTCCGCGAGGAGCGGGCCCTCGCCGGCGATCCCTCGGCGGCGACCGAGAAGATCGCCGAGCTCACGGCGATCCTGTCGAATCGGACAGAGGCGCTCCGGCTCCTCGAGGGCGAGCTCGACGACGCCCGCGCGGAGATCCTGACCGCCCAGAGCCTGGTCGGCGGCGGCGATCCGCGGGCCGAGGCCGAGCTCGCGGCGGCCCGCGAGAAGATCGCCGAGCTCGAGGCTCGCCTCGCGGAGGCCGAGATCGCGGCGGCGGCCGGCGGCGGCGACGAGCTCCAGGAGACGATCGACGCGCTGCGGGCCGAGGTCCACCGCCTCGAGGGGGCGCTCGCCCGGGCCGAGGCCGAGGGGGCGGCGCGGGTCGAGGCCGAGGACGCGGCGAATGAGGCGCTCGCCGGCCGGGTCGCCTCGCTCGAGGCGGCCCTCGCCGGCGCCCGCGAGGAGCGCGACGCGGCCGCGAGGGAGGTCGCGCACCTCCAGGCCGAGCTCGTCCGGGTCCGCGACGTCGCGGCCGAGCTGGCCGATCGAGCAGAGGACGCCGAGTCACGCCTCCACGCCGCGCCGATCGCCGATCAGGAGGCCGAGTTCGCGGCGATGAAGGAGCGCCTCCGGGAGGCCCAGGAGCGCCTCGAGCAGACCGCGATCATGGCCCAGGAGCACATCTCCGCCCACGAGGATGAGCTCGCCAACTGGCAGACCCGGATCCAGAGCTACGAGGCCAAGCTCGCCCAGGCCGAGCGCCAGATCGGCGAGCAGATGATGGGCCTCGTCGACCTCGAGCGCCGGCTCAGCGAGGCCAGCCGCGGCCGCACCCAGACCGCCGCGCGCCTCGCCGAGCTCGAGGTGCTCCTCGCCGGCCGCGATCAGGCGATCGACGAGATCCGCTCCGAGCGCGACGCGCTCTCGCGGCGCCTCGCGAGCATGGCCCACGATCGGAGCTCGAGCGCCGCGCTCGCCGAGCGTGACCGCCGGATCGCCGAGCTCGAGGCGGCCTGCGACGATCTCGAGCGACGGGCGGGGGCGATGGCCGAGGCCCTCGAGGAGGCGAACGCGGGGGCGCTCGCCAGCGAGAGCGCGGCCGACGAGCTCGAGGTGACGCGGCGCCTCCTCGCCAAGGCCGAGGGCCACCTCGCCGCCCGCGAGGCGGCGATGGTCGAGCTCCAGGAGCGGCTGGCGTCGGCGAGCGGGCAGATCGACGCGGCCCAGGCGGCGGGCGAGGAGCTCCGGCAGACGCGGGGTCGCCTGGCGGAGGCGGAGTCGCTGGCCGCCGATCGCGAGGCGCTGCTGCAGGAGCTGCACGAGCGGCTGACGGCGGTGGGGACGGCGACCGACGCGGCCGCGGTCGAGCGCGAGGAGCTCGAGCAGGCGCGGGCCCTGCTGGCCGAGGCGGAGGAGCAGGTGGCGGAGCTGCAGGCGCGGCTGGCCTCGACCAGCGGGCAGATCGACGCGGCCCAGGCGGCGGGCGAGGAGCTCCGGCTGACCCGCGGTCTGCTGGCGGAGGCGGAGTCGCGCGCCGCCGATCGCGAGGCGCTCCTGCAGGAGCTGCACGAGCGGCTGGCGGCGGCTGGGACGGAGACCGACGCGGCCGCGGTCGAGCGCGAGGAGCTCGCGCGTGCGCGCGGGCGGCTGGCCGAGGCCGAGGCGCAGGCGGCCGCCCGCGAGGCGGTGATCGGCGAGCTTCGAGAGGAGCGCGACGCCCTCCACGAGCGCCTCAGCGCGATGAGCGCGAGGATCGACGCGGCGATCGTCCAGAAGGAGGAGGAGCTCGCGGCCTACAAGAGCACCGTCAGCCAGCTCCGGAGCGACCGCGAGCACCTCGACGCCCGCCTCCGGGCGGCTCGCGCCGAGCTCGAGGCCTGGTCGACCTCGCGGGCCGCTGCGGTCGCCGGCCGCGACCGCCGGATCGCCGAGCTCGAGGCCAACGAGCGGGCGCTGAGCGAGCGCCTCCACCAGCTCGGCGCCGCCGCCGAGCGCGGGTCGGAGCGCGAGCTCGCGGAGCTCCAGCGCCAGCGGGCCGCGCTGGCGGCCGAGCTCGAGGGCGCCTCCGCCGAGGTCGACGCGCTCTCGTCGGCGCTGGCCGAGCGCGACGCGACCCTCGCCGATCAGCGGCGCGAGCTCAAGGCGCTCGCCGCCGAGCGCGACGCCCTGGCCTCGAGCGCCGACCGGGCGAGCGCGGACGAGGAGGTGATCGCCGCGCTCGAGGCGACGCTGGCGGCCCGCGACGCGGCGCTGGCGGAGCTCGAGGCCCGCCTCCATGCCGGCGCGAGCGACGCGGCGGACGAGCGGGTCGCCGCGCTCGAGGCGACGCTGACCGAGCGGGACGCGGCGATCGAGCGCCTCCACGGCGAGCTCCGCCGGGTCGAGGCCCAGATGCACGCGGTCAACCTCGTCGGCGAGTCGGAGATCGACCCCGAGAGCCCCGACGACCTCAAGGTGATCACCGGGATCGGTCCGGTCATCGAGCGCAAGCTCAAGGAGGGCGGGCTCGACACCTACCGCGCCCTCGCGCTCCTCGACGACGCGGCGATCGAGCGCCTCGAGGGCCCGCTGGCGCCGCTCCGCAACCGGATCCGCCGCGAGCACTGGGTCGTCCAGGCGCGCAAGCTCCACCTCGCCAAGTACGGCGAGGAGCTCTGAGCGCCCGGTGCTGTGATACCTGTCGGTTAGGACATCTATCACCGCCTCAGGGCGACGCGACCTCGACCGCGAGGGCCGTCGAGCGCCCGTAGATCTCGGGCATGTACATCGCCTCGGCGAGCGCCGGCGGCATCACGTAGGCGCCCGGGGTGGTCGCCCGGAGGTAGACCGTGTGCCGGTGATCGCCGGGCTGGAGGTCGTCGGCGAACAAGACCACCCGATCGCGGCGCTGCTCCTCGAACGAGACCCACCAGCCGCGGTGGCCGCTCAGCGTCATCGCCCGCTGCCCGCGGCCGAGGTCGCGCTGGATCGCCTCGAGCCCCGCCGGGATCGGCACGTCGACCGCGACGTAGGCGACCCGATCGTCGACGTGGAGGTCGATGTCGACGGCGACCGTCTCGCCGGGCCCGACCGCGGCGCCGGCGGCCAGCGCCCCCTCGCGGGTCCGCAGGCTCCGGCGGATCCGCAGCCCCTGCGCCCGCTCCGGGAGGTCGCTCCCCCGCGGCGCCCACTCGGCGCCGAGGCGGTAGTAGAGGCGGCCGCTCCCCTGGCGCTGGAGGATCACGCGGAGGAGGTCGCCGCTCCCGGGGCCGGCGTCGGCGAGGCCGGCGAGGATCGGCGCCATCCCCAGCTCGCCGCTGCGGGTGACCGTCTCGCGGCCGCGGAAGACCGCGTCGAGGATCTGCATGCGGCCGACCCACGCGCGGGCGACGAGGTGGGGGGTCTCCTTCTCGTAGCGCTCCACGTACTCGCCGAGGGCGACCAGCGCGTACGCGTTCTCCTGGGTGTTGCGCCAGGCGCCGCCGTTGCGGCGCTCGAGGAGCCCGCGGACCAGCTTGGGGATCACCGGGTGATCGGGGGCGGCGCGGAGGAGGGCCATCAGGACGATCGCGTCGCTGCGCCCGTCGGAGTGGAAGACGCCGCTGAGGTCGAAGGCGATCGCCTCCTTGGCGTGGGCGGTGCCCGGGGTCTCGGAGAGGTTGGCGAGGAGCTCGTCCGCGAGCTCGCGGACCCGGGGATCGTCGGCGTTCGCGGCGTGGATCGCCATCAGCAGGAAGGCGCGGGCGAAGAGGGGGAGGCGGGCGCGGGCGGCGTAGAGGCGCTCGGTCGCCGCCGGGCTCGCGCGGCCGGCCTCGGCGAGGGTGTGGAGCGCGATCGCCCGCCGGACCTCGCCGACCTGATCGAAGTAGTCGGCGCTCGCGTCGTCCTCGGCGTCGACCAGGCGGGCGACGTAGCCCAGCGCGCTCTCGAGCGCCCCGGCCGGCACCTTGTGACCGGCCTTCGCCGCCCGCTGGAGCACCCAGGTCGCGTAGGCCGAGGCGTAGGGCGAGGGGCGATCGCCGCCCGGCCAGTAGGCGAAGCCGCCGGAGCTGGTCTGCATCGACAGGATCCGCTCGACCCCGGCGCTCATCAGATCGTCGACGTCGACGTCGAGCGGGAAGGTCCGCTTGATGTCGGCGATCGCCACCAGCGGCAGGAGGCGGCTCGCGGTCTGCTCGACGCAGCCGTAGGGGTAGTGGATCAGCTCGTGGACCGCGTCCTCGACCCCGCCGAGGAGGGTCGAGGTCGTCGACACCGTGACCCCGCCGAAGTCGGGGAGCGCGTCGGCCGGGATCCGCACCGGGATCGCCACCGCCCCGTCGTCGGCGAGGGTCCCGTAGGTGGCGACCCGCTCGACCTGGGTGCGCTCGGCCTCGACCGGCAGCGGCAGGCGGACCGCGTCGTCGCGCTGCTCGCCGCGGTCGTCGACGAAGGTCGCCCGGAGCTCGACCTCGGGCGCGCCGACGCGGAGCGCCTCGAGCGCGAAGGGGACCCGCACCTGGCCGTCGGCCTCGATCGCGAGCTCGCGGCTGGCCGCCGACGTCACCCGCAGGGAGCTCGCCGCCGGGCCGCTGAGCGCGAGCTCGACCTTCACCTTCCCCGGGCGGCTCGTCCGGTTCTGGATGATCGCCGCGATCTCGGAGCGATCGCCGGGGCGGAGGCCGCGGGGGAGAGCTGGCCGAAGGACCAGGGGACGGGTCACCCGCACGCGGGCGTCGCCGAGCCCGAAGCGGCCGGGGCTCTCGCGGTCGACCAGGCGATCGGAGGCGACCGCGAAGACCCGGAAGGTCGTCAGGTTGTCGGGGAAGGTCACCTTGACGCTGCGGGTGCCGCCCTCGCCGATCGCCAGGTCGGCGAGGAAGACCGGCGTGGTCTCGAAGCGCGAGCGCGCCGGCGGCGGCACGCCGGCCGCGCGGCCGCGGGCGCCGTAGCCCGCCCCGCCGCCGCCGGCCCCGGTGCCCATGAGGCCGAGCCCGCCGACGTCGCCGTCGAGCCAGGGGTCGCTGGCGCCGGCGACGAAGGGGAGGCGCAAGGTTGCGAAGTCGTCGCGCTCATCGACCCCCTGAGAGGTCGCGGGGATGAAGCTCGGCAGGAGATCGGGGACCTCGTACTCGGTCAGCGACAGGACCGCCTCGTCGACCGCCCAGAGCGCGAGGCGGCCGGCGCTCGGCGCCCCCTCGGCGTCGCGGATGGTCACCTTGACGGTCGCCTCCTGGCCGGGGCGGGCCTCGCTCGGCGCGTCGACGACGACCCCGAGGCGGCGGTGCTCGTAGCCCTGGGCGACCGACGAGCGGGCGCGCTCGAGCTTCGGGAGCGCGCCCTTGCCGGGGCTGCGGACCGCGTAGGCCTCGAAGTGGACCCCGGGGGTCCAGGTGTCGTCGGCCTTGAAGTCGACCTCGGCCCGGCCGTCCTTGAAGCGGAGCGGGTGGCGCTCGCGGATCCCGTCGCGCTCGACCACCAGGAGGCCGGGCTCCAGCTCCCAGGGCGCGCCGACGACGACCTGGAGGGGCTCGCCGGGGTGGACCTCGTTGGCGCTCGGCTGGACGCTGAGGGCGGGCGGGCGCTGCCACTCGACCGGCGCCGATCCGCTGCGCCTCCGGACCCAGAAGCTCGCCTCGCTCAGGGTCTCGTGGCCGCCCTCGCGGCCGCGGGCCGTGATCGTGTATGTCCCTTCGGACAGCTTTGAGAGCGCGCAGGTGCGGTCGTCGCCGCCGGCGCTGAGGTCGAGGGCGCACTTCTTCACCGGCCGGGTCTTCTCCTCGTAGCCGTAGAGGACCTTGCGCCCGCCCTCGCTCCGGTAGACCGGCTCGCGGGAGGTCCGCTCGATCGACACCTGGACCGCAGACGCGGCGACCCGCTTGCCCTCGTGGGTGATCGCCCGCAGCGGCACGTCGTAGCGATCGCCGGCCGCCGGCGTCCGCTCGGGGACGGCGATCGCCAGGTAGTAGGCCGCCGGGTGGACGAGGTAGCTCGCCTCGGCGCCGATCCCCTGGAAGGAGACGTCGCGGACCTCGACCGAGACCGTGCAGCGATCGGCGTGCCCGGGGTAGGAGCTCTGGGTCGCCACCCGGAAGTCGACCTTGCCGTCGCGGTCGGGCTCGGCCGCGTTCGGGGCCGCGAGCTTGATCGTCGGCGTCCCGAGCCAGCTCTGGCGCTCCGGGTCGCGGGCGCCGACCCGCCAGCGGGGCTCGAGGCCCGGCGGTCGGAAGTAGGCGGGGCGGCACTCGGGCTGGTAGCGGACGCTCTCGATCGTCACCGGCCCGCCGAAGTAGTAGCTCGCGCCGACGTGGATCTCCTGGCCGCCGTCGGCGATCACGTCAGCATGCTCGGCCCGGGCGCCGACCTCGAACTCGGGGGTCCGGTAGTCCTCGACCTTGATCGACGCGCTCAGGGTCTCGCCCTCGAGCTCGGCCTTGACCTCGTAGCGGCCGAGGGGCGCGTGCTCCGGCAGGGTGAGGGTCGCCGCGAGCTTGCCCTCGGCGCTGGTCCGCCCCTTGACCTCGGCGACCACCTCGCCGCGGGGATCGACGAGGGTGATCTGCACGGGGGTCCTGGGCGGCCGACGGAGGCCGCTGCGGGCGAAGGGGGTGAGGACTGCGGTCCAGCCGACGACGTGGACCTTCTCGCCCGGCCGGTAGGCGCCGCGCTCGCTGATCACCTTGCCGCGGAGGCGCTCGCCGGGGCGGAGCCCCTTGGTCAGGCCCTCGGCGAGCGCGGGGGCGTCGAGCGCGAGGTAGGCCCGGTCGCGCTGATCGGCGGCGGCGATGATCACCACCCCGCGCTCGTCGTTGGCGCCGGCGCAGAGCTCGGCGCCCGCCTTCTTCGCCTGCCGCACGTTCGGCCGGCGGCTGCGCTTGGTCTCCGCGGTGGTCTCGCTCGCCTTCTTCCCGGTCGCCGCGCAGACGAGGTCGCCGCCGAGCTCGACGACGCCGCTCGCGTCGGTCTCGCCGACCGCGGTGATCGACCCCGAGGGGGCGCGGTAGGAGACCTTCGCCCCGGCGATCGGGTGGCCGTCGCCGAGATCGGCGACCCGGACCAGCGAGCCCGGGAGCGAGGTCAGGGCGATCGGCCCCATGTCGGTGATCCGGAAGAGGCCGCGCACGACATCGGCCGGCGCCTGCTCGCGGGCGGCGGCGGTGTTGGCGAGCGGGCGGACCTCGACGACGAAGGCCCCGCGGGCGTCGCCGACGTAGTCGCGGAGATCGAGCGCGAGCTCGGCCCACTCGGTCGGCCCGCTCGGCCGGAGGTCGAGCTCGCGGCGGCTCACCGACTTCGCGTCGGCCGGCCAGGGGATCGCCCGGACGCCCTCACGGCGGCCGAGGAGCGCGGCCGCGGCCGCGTCGTCGAGGCGGGCGACCTTGACCTCGACGCGCTCGACGTGGCGTGCGGTCAGGCCGATCTTCGGCGCCTCGCGGCCGATCAGCGTCGCCGAGCGGTCGGAGAGCGCGAGCGAGGGCTGGCGCTCGATCGTCACCCGGTGGGTCAGCGGGGCGCCGAGGCGCTGGCCGTAGATGTCCTTGATCTCGCCGCTCGCCTTGATGGTGTAGGTCGTGCCGGGGAGGACGCTCCCGGAGATCGTGATCTCGCGGCCGCCGGCCTCCTCGTCCCACTCGTCGACGAGGTCGATCGAGAGGTTCTTCGGCCGCGGCGAGATCGTGATCTTCTTGAGCTCGGAGCGCTTGATCGGGTTGCGGAGGCGGAGCTCGATCGGCTCGAGGCCGCAGGGCTCGTCGGCGCCGCAGGTCGCCGCCAGCACCTTCTGGGGGCCGTAGGTGGTGAACGAGGCGGACCACGGGGTCTCGAGGGGCAGCGGCCCGGCCTCGCCGCGGAGCCCCGGCGTCACCTCGACGGTGATCCGGCTGCCGCCGGGCCAGAGACCGCGCGGGGTGACGATGAAGCCGTGGCCCTCCTCGAAGCGCCAGAGGCGATCCTCGAGGTCGTGCCTCTTCAGCAGCGCCTTGGTCAGCGGCCGCACGTCGATCGCGACCGCGCTCGCGGGCGCGTCGGCCGAGGGGAGCTCGGCGTCGTCGTCGCGGTCGAGCTCGGCCTCGCTCTGCGGGCGGGCGCGGGCGCGGAGGTGGGCGCGCGCCTCGGCGGCCGACACCGGGTGATCGAAGAGGACGAAGTAGGCCGTCCGGCGGTGCCGGCGGGCGACGTCCTCGGTGACCGGGCCGCCCTCGATGACCTGCGGGCGCGGCGTCTCAAAGCTCCACTCGAGCGGGCCCGCGAAGGTGCGGCCGTCGCTCGCGGTGATCGGTCGCGCGAGGCGGACCTTGAAGGCGCGGGCGGGCGGCAGGACTTCGCCTGGCTCAAAGACCAGGAGGTCCGGCGCCTTCCAGCGGGTGTCGCCGGCGATCGGCGGGTCGAGGGCGATGAGGCCGTCGGCGTCGTCGTCGTCGAGGCCGAGGGGACGGACGGCCTGGTTGAAGCGGATGTGGATGTCTCCGCCGCCCTCGGTCCGCCCCCGCGGACCGTAGCCGACGACCGCGATCGGGGCGGCGGCGACGCTCGGCGGCGCCTCGCCGGGCCCCACCGATCCTGGGTCGAAGAGGGGGAGCGGGGTCGTCTGCGCGGGCGGCTCGCTCGTCGGCGGCTCCGGATCACCGCCCCGGGTGCAGCCGAGGACGAGGCCGAGGCCGAGGGCTGGGAGGAGCGCGGGCGAGATCGAGGGGAGGGGTCGGCGTGGCATGGGCCTCCGGGTGACGACCGCCGCGGCCCCCGAAGGTTCCCTGGCGATGCGGGCGTCTCCATGGATCATGCCGTCTGGTTGACAGGTCATGCGAGCGCCGGGATCATGAATTCCGTTGGAACCCCGTGGAGCGGCGTTTTCGGGCCGTTCTCGCGCATCTTGGAGGACGTTGCCATGTCATTTCGCGCACTCACTGCGATCTCATTTGCCTTCACCTTCACCCTCGCGCTCGTCGGCTGCTCCGGCGACGACGGCAGCACCGCCTCCGGCGGTGAGACCAGCACCGGCGACGCGTCGACCAGCTCGGCGTCGGCGACCAGCGCCGGGACCAGCACGAGCGGCACCGCCTCGACCAGCGGCGGCGAGAGCATGACCGGCGACTCGAGCACCGGCGGGTCCTCAACGAGCGTGTCGACGAGCGGGACGACCGCGCCCGAGACCACCGGGAGCACGGGGAGCACGGGGAGCACGGGGAGCACGGACACCGGGACCACCGGGACCACCGGCGGCGTCGACGGGGACGGCTGCATGCAGGCCTGCGAGAACCTGACGATGTGCATCCCCGACTGGCCGATGGACCAGTGCATGATGGACTGTCTCAATGACTACAACATGGACCCCGCGCCCGAGTGCCTGGCCGCGAAGTCGGAGGCCAACGCCTGCCTCAGCGGCGTCGCCTGCGACGCGCTGATGATGGGCGCCGTCGAGTGCGAGCCGTTCTTCAACGCCGTCGACAACGCCTGCGGCGGCGGGATGATGATGTGCGTGCCCTCGCAGATGGCGATGGGCAAGGGCTGCTCCGTCGACTTCGACTGCGGGATGGCGCAGTACCGGATGCAGTGCAACCAGAACAACTGCACCTGCCTCGAGGACGGGCAGCAGGTCGGCGCCTGCGCGAACATGGACTTCTGCGCGCTCGGCCTCGACGAGGCGGTCGCCGCCGCCAACGACTGCTGCGGCTGGAGCTTCTAGCCGCGCGCTCCGCAGCGATCACTCGGCGAGCTCGGCGAACTCGCTGAGCTCGGCGAGCGCCGCCTCCTGGAGGGCGCTCGGATCCCCCCGCCAGCGCTCGATCAGCGCCGCCTGCCCGGGCGCGCCGTCGAGGAGGCGGAGGGCGTAGGCGAGGGCCCAGGCGAGGTCGTCGACGTCGTCCTCCGCCGGCGTGGCCGCGGCCAGGCGCTCGATCAGCGCGAGCGCGGCCGGCGGATCGAGGGTCGCGAGGTCGCTCGCGCGGAAGGCCGCGGCCCGGCGATCGTCCGCCGCGAGATCGCGAGCGAGCGCGTCCCCGACCAGGCGGCGCTTGACCGCCCGGAGCTCGGCCGCGTCGACCGGCGGGGTCGTCGGCAGCGGCCGGGCGAGCGCCGCCTCGAGCCCGCCCTCGCGCCAGAGCCAGACGTAGTCCTGGTGGGAGAGCCACTCGACGTCGTCGACGAGGAGGCGCGGGTGATCGACGAGGCGGGCGTCTGCCTCGGTGATCAGCTGGACCCGGATCGGCGCCGCCGGCCGCCGCAGCCTCGCGAGCTCGCGCTCCTCGAGGATCTCCGCCAGCCAGCCCCAGAACGCCGCCTCGTCGGCGCCGGGCCCGATCGCCAGGACGCCGGGGTGCGCGGCGTCTTCGGTCCACCAGAGCTCGAGGGGTCGGCCGTGCTCCGCGAGGAGGTCGCGGTCGCCGGCGTCGCGCGGGTCGAGGGTCGGCGAGAAGTCGCCGAGCGGCGCCGGCGGTCGCTCGAGCTCGATCCCCGCGGCCGTGAGCCAGGCCCAGGCGAGGGCGCCGGCCTTCGCGTCGGCGAGCGCGTCCGCGAGGTCGACCGCCGGCTGCGCGGCGTTCGGGGCCGACGGGCGGATCACCCGGACGAGGAGCGCGGGGACGCTCGGCGCCGCCGCAGGGAAGAGGTAGAAGCGCTCGAGCGCGATGCCCACGGCGCGGAGTCTCCCACGTCGCGGGCTCGATCAGCGGGCGCGGAGGGTGAGCTTGCGCCCGTCCGCGAGCTCCAGCGAGACCTCGTCGCCGCGGCGGACGCGGGTCAGCGGCTCGAAGAGGCCGACGTCGCGGCCGCTCACCCGCTGGCCGTTCACCCGGGCGATCCGATCGCCGACGACGAGCCCGGCGGCGGCCGCTGGACCCCCGGGGAGGACCTTGGCGATCGTCGGCGCCGCCATCGCTGGATCGCCGCTCGGGAGGCGGGCGGTCTTGAAGCCGAGGTCGCCGACGAGGGCGGAGGCCGGCGCCGGCTGGCCGACCACCCGCATGATCTCGATCCGCTGATCGTCGGCGCGGAGGTGGACGTAGCGGCGCTGCGCGGGGTAGTGGACCTCGCCGACGGTGCAGGCCGGGAGGGTGATCAGGGTCGGCCCGCTCGGGACCTCGTGGAATTGGGCCCAGCCGTCCTCGTCGCTGACGCTGGTCGAGCTCCGCGAGCCGCCCTCGGCCGGGCCGCAGAGGACCTTGCAGCCGCGGACGTCGCCGTCGCCGCCGGAGAGGAGGACGCTCAGGGTCCCGACCTGGCCGCGGATCATGGTCGGCTGGGCCTCGCTCACCTTGCCGGCCTTGACGACGACGCGCTGGCCGGCGTCGGCCTCGGACGTGTGGAGCCGAAGGCGGTAGGTGCCGGGCGCGAACCCCTGGACCTCGAAGCGGCCGTCGGGGGCGTACACGTAGACCGGCCGCGGCCGCTCGTCCGAGAGGTCGACGCCGAAGTGCCGCACCGGCCGGCCGCGGCGATCGACGACCGCGCCCCGGATCCCGCCGGTGGGCCCGACCCAGACCGTCGTCGGCTCGCTCGGCGAGGTCATCGTCCCGATCCCGAGCCCGCCGCCGACGACCTGGGCGACGATCATGACCTCGGCCGGGTAGTCCTCGTCCTCGAGCTCGTCGCGCGGGACCGGCGAGCGGACGGTGAAGGAGCCGTCGGCGGCGCTGCGGGTCGGCCTGCCGTGCCAGCGGGCGGCGATCATGCCGAGCGCCTCGTGGCGGCGACGATCGGGCGCCGCCTCGATCAGCGCGCCGGCGATCGGCGCCCCGTCGGGGCCGCGGACGATCCCGCGGAGCTCCGGGTAGGGCTCCGCCGCGTCGTCGTCGTCGTCGTCGTCGCCGTCGTCGCGCGGCGTCGAGGGCTCGCTCTCGAGCGTGACCACCAGGTCGAGGAGGTTGGCCTCGCCGATCTCGAGCGGCGCCTCGGTCTCGTAGTCGAAGGGGCCGTCGTCGATGCTGTAGGCCTCGAGGGCGTAGGAGCCCGGGAGGAGCCCGCCGACCGAGAAGCGGCCGCCCTCGTCGCCCGCGGCCTCGGCGATCGGCTCGCCGCTCGCGGTGTCGCGGAGCATGAAGCTGATCCCCGCGACCGGCCGACCCTGGCCGTCGACGAAGCGCCCGGCGATCCGCTGGCCGCGGAGGACCTCCCAGCGGAGATCGCGGACCGCCGCGTCGCCGACCAGGAGCGGCCCGGCCTCGCGGGTGACCGCGTCGTCGCAGGCGACCTCCACCCCGTAGAGGACCCCGGGGGCGAGCTCGACGTCGAAGCGCCCGTCGCTCGCGATCATCACGCGCTCCTCCGCGTCCGCGCCCCCGCAGATCGGGCAGCCCGTCGACGACGAGTCGGCGCCGACCGTCAGGTTGAGGTGGCCCGAGGAGCATCGCTCGCCGTCGCTGACGACGACCTCGCCGCTGACGTGGGTGCGCGGGTGGAGCTTGATCTCGGCGCTCGCGGCCTCGCCGAGGCCGACCGCGACGAAGGCGTCGCCGGCGAGCCCGGGCGCGCGCGCGTGGAGGAGCCGGCGCCCGGGTCCGAGGTCGCCCACCTCGAGGACGCCGCGGGCGTCGCTCCGCCCCTCGATCGTCGGCCCGCGATCCTGCTGGACCGTCGCGCCGACCACCGGCGCGCCGCGGGCGTCGACGAGGCGGAGGCTCAGCGTCGACGCCGGCAGGAGGCGGAGCTCGCGGCCGACATCTCGACGCGAGACCTTGACCCCGAGCCCGAGGTGCCCCGGCGCCTTGACGTGGACGTGGCCGCGCCCGGGCACGCTCACCCGCCCCTCGCCGTCGCTCCGCAGGCCGGTCTCGACGTTCTTCTTGTTGGTGTGGACGACCTGCGCGCCGGCGATCGGCCGCCCCTCGAGGTCGCGGATCACCAGCGCGATCGGCTCGGGCGGCGCCTCGGCGGGGGCGCTCGCCTCTTCGGGTGGCCCGGGGAGCTCCGCGACGGCCTCGGGCGGCGGCGCGTCGGTCTCGGGCGGCGGCTTGCTCCGCGGCGTGCAGGCGAGGAGCGCGGCCGCGGCGACCAGGCCGCGCCAGGCCGCGCGCCCTCGCAGCGCGTCTCGTCCGCCCGCTCGCGCGCCGCTCGCCACCACGTTCACTCTCACGCAGGGCCGCGGCGATCTCAAGGGCGGAGATCGACCGCGCGGCGGAGCGCGAGGCGCGAGCGCAGGCGCGACGAGGCGCGGAGGCGGCGGGGCTCGGGCGTCCAGGCCTCGGCCTCGGCCTCCGCGCCCGGCTCGACCTCGACGACGATCGGGTTGTGATCGGAGACCTGTACGCCGCGCCAGCTCGGGCGCTCGATCACCCGCGGCGCCGAGGGGGCGAGGCCGCGGCCGGCGAACCAGTCGAAGCGGAAGGGGACGATCCCGCCGCGCGGCTCGAGGCGCCGCTGGAGCCACGACCAGAGCGCCTTGGGGACGTACTCGAGGGTCTTGCCGATCACCTCGGGGTCGTTGACGTTGTAGTAGATGGTCCCGACCGCCGGGTCGTTGTAGCCCTCGGTCGTCAGCCCGGCCGCCTCGAGCGCCCGGAAGACCGCGCGCTCGAAGACCTCACCTGGCCGCATGTACTGGTCGATCGTCCCCTCGAAGCCGAAGCGCAGCGCCTTGTGCATCAGGTTGAGGGTGAGGCCGATCGACGAGCCGAAGTCGTAGGTCGAGGTGTTGAGGTCGCCGCCGAGGAGGAGGCGGCGGTCGTCGAAGGCCGCCGCCGCCCGGAGGATCCGCCGGAGCTGGCGGGCGCGGTGGCGGGCCGGCGCGAAGGGGTCGAGGTGGACGACCGCGACCGTCACCACCCCGCCCTCGACCTCGACCTCCGCGAGGATCGCCCGCTTGTCGCCGAGGCGCTTCTCGAGGGCGTGGAACTTGTCCTTGTACTCCGGCAGCGTGACCGCGCAGAAGCGGCGGATCGGCAGGCGCGAGAGGAGCGCGCAGCCGTGGAGGCCGAGGCGGTTGGCGACCCCGTGATCGCGCTCGCCGCTGTCGCCGGGCGAGAGGACCACGTGCTGGTTGGCGAAGACGTAGCTCATCCCGAGGTGGGCGGCGAGCTCCCGCGGGACGTCGAGGTTCTGCGAGCGCCCCATGCCGATGTCGAGCTCGGTGAGGAGGAGGAGATCGGCGTCGCGGATCAGCGGGTCCTGGTCGATCGCCCCGCGGAGGGCGGCGAAGCGCTTGCCTCGCTCGATGTTCCAGGCGACCGCCCGGATCCTCCGCGGCAGCGTCGGCGGCCGCGGGGCGATCGTCGTGTCCCAGGCGAAGCCCTGGAGGAGGCGGGCGAGCTCGGGCTCGAGCTCGCGGTAGCGATCATCCCGGCGGAGGTGCCGGCGACGGCGGAGGCGCGCGAGCTCGTCGAGCGCCTCGCCGAGCTCGTGCTCGAGGTCCTGGCGGGGGGGGAGGTCGGCGAGGTCGAAGATCGCCGGGGTGGGCGCGGGCCGGGCCATGGCGGGGCAACCTTGGTAGACGACGGCCTCGGGGCTTGTCCAGGGGCGGAGGTCACCCTGGGGTGACCGCGCCTCTTGCGCAAGAGCTGCCCCCAGGGCGCCTCGCTGCGGCCGAGGGGCCTATGGCGCGCCTCGACGGAGCCGGGTCGCGATCACCGACGTCTTGAGGCTGACGAGATCGGCGAGGCCGTCGTCATCGACGTCGACGCAGCGGGTCGTCGCGGCCTCGACGGCGCCGAGATCGACGAAGGAGTCGTCGGCGCTGCCGAGGAGCACGGCGGCGCCGCTGGCGAAGACGGAGAGGAGATCGGGGCGGCCGTCGCCGTTGCAGTCGCCGACCTCGCGCAGGTCGGCGACCTGGCGGTGGATCGGCGTCGAGTCGCCGAGGCTGCGGCCGTCGACCGCGATCCTCACCAGCGTCGACCCCCGGACCGCGACGAGGTCGCCGACGCCCTGGATCAGGGCGGCGCTCGCCGCCAGCGGATCGGGGCGGAGGCGGCCCTCGCCGTCGTTCCAGAGGAGCGCGAACTCGCCGCAGCCGTCGACGACGACGAGCTCGTCGCGGCCGTCGCCGTCGAGGTCGCCGGCCTGCAGGCTCGGCTGCCTCGCGCACGCGAAGGGATCGGCGGTGGGGGCCGTGAAGATCTCCTCGCTCTCGCCCGAGGGGAGGAGCCGGATGATCGCGAAGCTCGGCGTGTCGAGGCTCGGGCGGCGGACCAGGAGCGGCTCGGCGACCCCGTCGCCGTCGAGGTCGGCGGCGCCCGGCCGCGCCGCCACGTGCGGGTGCGTCCACCCCTCGTCGGGGCCGCTGATGACCAGGGCGGCCCCGTCCCAATGGAGCGTGCTGGTCTTGCTCAAGCGGGTGAGCAGCGCCTCGTCGCGGCCGTCGCCGTCGAGGTCGGCGGCCGCGAGCGCGGCGACGCTCACCCAGCTGGTCGACACGCTCTCGCGGAAGCGGCCGTCGTCGCCCCAGGCGATCGTCAGGGAGGGGCCGATGGTGTAGAGCGCGTCGACGCGGCCGTCGCCGTTGAAATCGCCGAAGACCGGCTCGACCGGGCCGAGGAGGTCCTGGCTCGGGTGGGGGAGGTCGAGCCGCGCGCTGGTCTTCGGCAGCAGGACGTCGACGGCCTCGAAGACTCGCACCTCGTCGCTCGCCGCGGTGAGCACCTCGGTGCGGCCGTCGCCCTCGAGGTCGGCGACGTCGAGCGACGCGGAGAGCGCGGTGTCGACCGTGGGGGCGACCCCGGCGAAGCCGCCGTCGACGCCGCGGACCAGGGTGAGCTCTCGGTGGTCGAGGAAGGCGAGGTCGCGGGAGCCGTCGCCGTCGAAGTCGCCGACGAGGGTTCGGGCGTGCGGTCGGAGGTCGCCCTCGTCGAGGACGTGATCGATCCGGAGGGTCGGCGCCGGGCCGTCGAGGTCGGCGAGGACCGCGAGGTGCGTGTTGACGAAGAGGAGCGCCTCCGCTCTGCCGTCGCCGTCGAGGTCGTCGAGCGCGAGCCCCTCGAGGCCCTCCGCGGTCCAGGGGAGGAGCGTCACCGGATCGATCGACGGTCGGGCGTCGAGGGCGTCGCCCTCGCGCACGAGGGGGTGGAGGCGGCTGTCGAGGCCGATGCCCAGGAGGTCGTCGTCGCCGTCGCCGTCGAGGTCGCCGGCGGCGATCTGCCAGACCTCGACGCTCGGCGCCGCGAGCGGCTCGAGGACGCCGGCGCCGTCGCTGGCGAGCAGGTGAAGCGCCTCCTCGGCGTCGAGGAGCGCGAGGAGCGGGCGCTCGGGGCCGGCGAGGAGGAGCGGGCGCTCGGGCCAGGCGAGATCGAGGGGCGGGCCCGCGACGAAGCCGCCGAGCCCGTCGCCGATCAGCGCCTGGAGCCCCTCGTAGGTCCCAGTGAGGAGGTCGACGCGCCCGTCGCCGCTGAGATCGAAGGCCTGGAGCGACTGTGGGCAGCTCCAAAGGTCAGGACCCGAGAGCCAGGTCGGAGAGGGCAGGTCGCCGTCGATCGCCAGGCCGATCTTGAGCGAGCACGCGCGGTCGAGGAGCGCGAGGTCGGGGCGGCCGTCGCCGTCGAAGTCGCCGGCCGCGAGCGGGCTCGCGTCGCTGAGGTCGGGCGCCGGGATCGTCCGCCGGGCGATCGGCCGGATCCCGCCCTCCATGACCAGCTTCGAGATGAAGCCGTCGCCGCCGAAGACCCGGTCGCTGACGAAGGTCACCGGCGTCGAGGACGTGATGAAGGAGCGGCCGAAGGGCGCCGCCGCCTGGTCGATCACCCAGGCCGCGAGCCCCTCGATCGAGGGGGCGAGGAGCGTCGCAAGGCCGCCCTCGTTCGGCCCGCTCACGGCGAGGCCGCGGGCCCCGCTCGCGCCCTCGAGCGCGACCTCGACCGGCAGGTCGAAGCCGCCGGCGCCGTCGCCCGCGGCGATCCAGGCGGTGGCGTGGGCGCTGGCGCGGACGATCGCGTCGACCCGGCCGTCGCCGTCGATGTCCGCGAGCTCGAGCTCGTCGGCGGCCGGACCGATCGGCAGCGTCGCCGCCGACGTGAGGCCGCCGGCGCCGTCGCCGAGGAGCGAGGTCAGGGCGCCGTCCTTTCGGTCGACGACGACGACGTCGAGGTCGCCGTCGCCGTCGAGATCGGCGAGCTCGAGATCGCTCGGCCCGCGGCCGAGCGCGAGCTCGCGGGTCTCCTCGGAGGCGCCGTCGACGAGGGTGAGCGTCCGCTGGCTCGCGACCAGGAGCTCGGGCGCGCCGTCGCCGTCGAGGTCGGCGGCCGCGAGCGCGAGCGCGGCCTCGGCGAGCGGTAGCGCCTCGTCCTCGTCGAAGCGACCGTCGCCGCGGCTGCGGAGGCGGAGGAGGCCCGCCGGCTGCGATGTCGCCAGCACCAGATCGTCGCGGCCGTCGCCGTCGAGGTCCGCGACCGCCAGGCGCTGCGGCCCGCCGAGCGCGCTCCGTGTCACGAGGCGCCGGTCCTCCCAGGCGATCGTCAGGGTGTGGCCGTCGACGATCGCGACCTCGTCGACCCCGTCGCCGTCGACGTCGATCGGCGCCGCGTCGACGACCCCGACCTCGATCGGGCGGAGCGCCCAGGGAGCCCCGCAGAGCCCGCCGAGGTGGCGCTCGCACTCCGTGCCCTCGTCGCCGCAGGCGAGGGCGGGGACGATGATGATGAGGAGGAGGAGGAGGCGCGCGCGGGCGCCTGGAGAGCGGGGGGGCACGGGTACCCCGACGCTAGCACTCGGCCGCGCGCGGGACGATCGGGGACGCATCGTCAGGGGGTACGCTGCGGCTAGCGCGCGTCGGCCCCGAAGCAGAGCCAGCGAGGGCGCTCCCTCGGCTCACGGCGTGGCTCGCTGGATCGCCACCGCGGCGAGCCCGGGCGCCGACGCCCGACCGACGAAGCGGATCGAGTGGCGGCCCGCCTCGAGGAAGACGGGCTCGTCCGTGAGCAGCCGCTCGGAGGTGAGCCACGGTGGCCCGTCGCAGCTCCTGAGGAGCGGCGTGATCCGCTGGGTGGCCGCGTGGATCGAGTGCTCGCCGGGCTCGGCGATCACGAAGGTGACGGAGAGCTCGAGCTCGTCGAGCTGGCCGAGCCCGCCGACGACGTCGTCATCCTCGCACGCGATCGTCCGCGCGTAGACCCAGAGGTCGCCCTGCGCCCACGGGATCTCGTCGCCGAGGCAGGACGCCGGCGGGAGCGGTCGGTCCTCGGGGCGGGTGTCGCCGCTGAGATACGCGTCGACGATGTCGTCGAGCTCACGGCCGTAGATCCGGGCGAAGCGCCGGCGCAGGCGGGCCTCGCTCGCGCCGCGGCCGACGTCCCGGTAGAGCTCCCAGAAGGGGTCGGGGCCGAAGCGCGAGAGGAGGAAGGTGACGAAGGCGCCGGCCGCCGCGTAGTTGAGATCGTCGTAGTCGATGGTGAGGTATCGCCGGGGATCAGCGCTCGGATCCAAGCGGAGGAGCGTGTGATCGAGGGCGGTCGCCAGCCCCTCCTCGAGGAACCTGTTGGAACGCGTGGCGACGTTGGCGGCGAGCATGTGGCCGACCTCGTGGCGGAGGAGGGGGCTGCGGGCGAACGCCTCGTCACCATACGCCCAGCCGCCCTTGTCCTCGTGGCGCCCCGACACCTCGCGGTAGCGCTCGTCGGCGGGCCAATTGAAGGTCATCGGCGCCAGCGCGTCGGGGTCGAGGCCGAGCTGCTCGGCGCTCGCCTCGATCCAGCGATCGTAGTTCCGCAGGGTCCCGGCGCAGAGCTGGAAGCTCGCGTCGTAGCGGACGGTGATCCGCTCGCCGGTCTCGACCGCGAGCCCCTCCTCGTCGACCCCGCAGGCGGAGCCGCCCGCGAGGGCGCAGGCGAGCGCGAGCGCGGTCGCTCGGGTCATGGCGCGCCTCCGCTGAGGCGAGTCAGGATCGACCACGTCGAGAGTCCGATGAGATCGGCGAGGCCGTCGTCGTCGACGTCGACGCAGCGGGCGACCGGTCCGTGCCGGACGTTCTGGGACGCCTCGATGTCGATGAAGGACTCGCCGGCGCTGAGGAGGAGCATGCCGGCCTCGGCGTGGAAGGAGGAGAGGAGATCGGGGCGGCCGTCGCCGTTGCAGTCGCCGATCCCGCGGAGGTCGGCGACGCGGCGATGGGTCGACGTCGGCGCGCCGAGGCTGCGGCCGTAGACCGGGATCCTCACCAGCGTCGACCCCTGGGCCGCGACGAGGTCGCCCACGCCCAGGATCAGGGCCCCCCGCGCCGCCAGCGGATCGCGGCGGAGGCGGCCCTCGCCGTCGTTCCAGAGGAGCGAGAGTTCGCCGCAGCTGTCGACGACGACGAGCTCGTCGAGGCCGTCACCGTCGAGGTCGCCGGCCTCCAGGCGCGGCTGCCCCGCGCACTCGACGGGATCCGCGGAGGGGGCCGTGAAGATCTCCTCGATCCCGCCCGCGGGGAGGAGGCGGACGAGCGAGAAGATCGGCACGTTGTAGCCCGGGTGGTGGACCACGAGCGGCTCGGCGATCCCGTCGCCGTCGAGGTCGGCGGCGCCCGGCTGCGCCGACGTGCCCGCGTGCCCCCACCCTCCAAGCGGGCCGGTCCTGACGAGGGCGTCGCCGTCCCAGCGGAGGGCGACGGTCAGGGTTGCGTTGGAGAGCAGCGCCTCATCGCGGCCGTCGCCGTCGAGGTCGGCGGCCGCGAGCGCGGGGCCCGAGGGCGCGGCGCCCCGCGGCCACGGGATCGACACGCGCTCGCGGAAGCGGCCGTCGTCGCCCCAGGCGATCGTCAGGGTGTCGCCGAGGTTGAAGAGCGCGTCGACGCGGCCGTCGCCGTTGAAGTCGCCGAAGACCCCTGGCTGGACCCGGCCGGAGGGGCTCGGGCTCGGGTAGGGGAGGTCGAGCCGCGCGCTGACCTTCGGCAGCCGGACGTCGGCGGCCTCGAAGATCCGCACCTCGTCGGTCGCCGCGCTGAGCACCGCGGTGCGGCCGTCGCCGTCGAGGTCGGCGACGTCGAGCGCCGCCGAGAGCGCGGCCTCGACCGTGAGGGCGACCCCGGCGAAGCCGCCGTCGACGCCGCGGACCAGGGTGAGCTGCGTATCGTCCAGGAAGGCGAGGTCGCGGGCGCCGTCGCCGTCGAAGTCACCGAAGAGGGGTCGGGCCTCGGGATGGACGTAGCCCTCGTCGAGCGCGTGATCGATCGAGACGGAAGGCGCCGGGGAGCCGAGGTCAGCGAGGGCGGCGAGGTGCGTGTAGGAGAAGAGGAGCGCCTCCGCCTGGCCGTCGCCGTCGAGGTCGTCGAGCGCGAGCCCCGGGCGGCCCTGCATCTCGGTCCAGGGGAGGAGCGCCGAGACATCGATCGACGGCCGGACGTCGAGGGCGTCGCCCTCGCGCAGGAGGGGTTGGAGGCGATCGTCGAGGCTCACGCCAAGGAGGTCGCCGTCGCCGTCGCCGTCGAGGTCGCCGGCGGCGATCCGCGCGAGCTCGACGCTCGGCGTGGCGATCGGCTCGAGGGTGCCAGCGCCGTCGCAGGCGACCAGCCGGAGCGTCCGGTGCTCGTCGAGGAGCGCGAGGAGCGGGCGCCCGGGGTCGTCGACGAAGATCGGGCGCGTGCCCCAGAAGGTCGTGATCGCCAGGGGCGGACCCGCCACGAAGCCGCCGAGCCCGTCGCCGATCAGCGCCTGGAGCCCGTCACGGGTCTCGGAGAGGAGGTCGACGTGCCCGTCGCCGCTCAGATCGAAGGCCTGAATCGCCGGTGGGCACCACGCGAGCTCAGGCCCCGAGCGCCAGGTCGGCGAGGGCGCGTCGCCGTCGATCGCCAGGGCGATCTTGAGCGAGCAAGCGCGGTCGATCACCGCGAGGTCGGGGCGACCGTCGCCGTCGAAGTCGCCGGCCGCGAGGCGGCTCGTGCCGTCGACGTCGGCCGGGATCGTCCGCCGGACGATCGGCTGGATCCCGCCCTCCAGACGCAGCGGCGCGACGAAGCCGTCGCCGCCGAAGAGCAGCTCGCTGACGAAGGTCACCGGGGTCGAGGCCGCGATGAAGGAGCGGCCGAAGGGGGCCGCCGCGTGGTTGACCACCCAGGCCCCGAGCCCCTCGGTCGAGGGGGCGAGGAGCGTCACCAGGCCGCTCGTGTTCGGCCCGATCGCGGCCAGGCCGCGCGTCTCGAGCGCGTCCTCGAGCGCGACCTCGACCGGCAGGTCGAAGCCGCCGGCGCCGTCGCCCGCGGCGATCCAGGCCGCGGCGAAGATGCGGGCGCGGACGATCGCGTCGACCCGGCCGTCGCCGTCGAGGTCCGCGAGGTCGACCTCATCGGTCGCCGGGCCGATCGGCAGCGTCGCCGCCAGCGTGAGGCCGCCGGCGCCGTCGCCGAGGAGCGAGGTCAGGGCGCCATCCTCGAGGTCGACGATCACGACGTCGAGGTCGCCGTCGCCGTCGAGGTCGGCGAGGTCGAGATCGACGGGCCCGCGGCCGACCTCGAGCGCGCTCGTGGCCTCGGAGGCGCCGCCGACGATCGTGAGGGTCCGGTGGCTCGCGGCCAGGAGCTCGGCCGCGCCGTCGCCGTCGAGGTCGGCGGCCGCGAGCGCGAACGCGGGGTCATCGAGGGGCACGGCCTCGTCCTCGTCGAAGCCGCCGTCGCCGCGGCTGCGGAGGCGGAGGAGCCCCGCCGGCTCCGACGTCGCCAGGACCAGATCGTCGCGGCCGTCGCCGTCGACATCGGCGACCGTCAGCCGCTGCGGCCGGCCGAGCGCGCTCCGGCTCTCGAGGCGACCGTCCCTCCAGGCGATCGTCAGGCTCTCGCCGTCGACGATCGCGACCTCGTCGACCCCGTCGCCGTCGACGTCGATCGGCGCCGCGTCGGCGACCCCGACCTCGATCGGGCGGAGCGCCCAGGGAGCCCCGCAGAGCCCGCCGAGGTGGCGCTCGCAGGCCGTGTCTTCGCCGCAGGCGAGGGCCGGGAGGGCGGCGAGGAGAGCGGCGAGCGCGGGGCGTGGCGGCACGGGTCCCTCCACGCTAGCACTGGCCCGCAGGAGCGATAGAGCGGTGTTTGCGCGGCGGCCGCCGAGCCCGGCGCTACAGGGAGGGCTGGATCGCCACCGCGACCACCCCGGGGATCGACGCCCGCCCCCGGACCACGAGCGCGTGGCGGCCGGCCGCGAGGTGGAGCGGCCGCTCGAGGTCGAAGCGCTCGTGGCTCAGCCAGGGGCAGCCGCCGCAGCGCACCAGGCTGATCGCGCCCAGGTCCTCGGCGCTCACCGACACCGCGTACTCGCCGGTCTCCGGGATCTCGAGGGTGACCGCGAGCTCGGCCTCGTCGACCTCCCCGCCGACGCCGCCGGCGACGTCGGGCTGGACGCACTCGACCGTCCGCGCGAGCACCCAGAGATCGTCGCGCACCCAGGGCACCTCGTCGCCCGCGCAGGCCGGCGGCGCCGGGATCTGCAGGGTGTCATCGGGACATGTCGATCCAGACAGGTACTCCTCGACCGCCGCGTCGAGGTCGAGGCCGTAGATCCGGGCGAAGCGCCGGCGGAAGCGGCCCGCGCTCGCGAGGTAGCCGACGTCGTCGTAGAGCTCCCAGAGGCGCTGGGGCCCGAAGCGGGCGAGGAGGAAGGCGACGAAGCCCCCGGCGACCTCGTAGCGGAGCGCGGGGTAGCGGACCGCGATCTCGTCGCGGGGGTCGAGGCGGAGGAGCGGGAGCTCGGGGACCAGCGCGGCCGCCAGCCCCTCGGTGAGGAAGGCGCTCGCCTCCTCCGCCTTGGTGTTGGCCATGAGGTGGACGATCTCGTGGCGATGGACCGGGCGGAGGCCGATCGCCGCGCTCCCGAGCGCCCAGCCGCCGCGGTCGTCGACCCACGCGGGCGAGGCGTCGCGGTAGCGCGCGCGGTCGAGCCAGGTGTAGGTGAGCGGCCCGAGGCCGTCGGGGTCGAGGCCGACCTGGTTGGCGGCGTGCTCGATCCAGCGATCGGTGGTCGGCAGGGTCCCCGAGCAGAGCTCGAAGCCGGCGACGAAGCGCAGGGTGATCCGCTCGCCCTCGGCGCTCTCGAGCCCCTCGTCGTCGGGCCCGCAGGAGGGCGCGAGCGCGAGCGCGAGCGCGAGCGCGGTCACCCGCCGGCGAGCGCCGCTCATCCGCCGCCTCCGCTGAGGCGGGTGACGATCGCCGACGCGCTGAGGCCGACGAGGTCGGCGACGCCGTCGCCGTCGAGGTCGCGGCAGCGGGCCGCGGCGGCGTCGACCTCGAGGAGGTCGACGAAGGAGGAGCCGACGCCGATCATGAGGCGGCTGTACTCGGCGCCGGTGGTGCTCAGGAGGTCGGGGCGGCCGTCGCCGTTGCAGTCGCCGACGGCGCTCAGGCGCCCGCCGCGGAGGTGGGTGGACGCCGGCGGCATGAGGTCGCGGCCCTGGGCGACGATCCGGACGATCTCGTCGTCCCGGACCGCGAGGAGATCGCCGACCCCGACGATCAGGGCCGAGCTCGCGTCGAGGCGGCGCGGGCGGAGGCCGGCCTCGCCGTCGTTCCAGAGGAGGAAGACGTCGCCGCAGCCCCCCTCGAGGACGAGGTCGGGGCGGCCGTCGCCGTCGAGGTCGCCGCCGCGGAGCGTCGGCTGGGCGCGGCACCCCTCGACCGCGTCGAGATCGGCGACGCCGCTGGCGAAGAGCTCGCGGGCGCTCCCGTCGGCCTCGAGGAGGACGACGCCGAGGGTCGGGTCGACGGCGACCGGCCCCCAGCCGACGAGCGCCTCGCCGCGGCCGTCGCCGTCGAGATCGACGAGCGCCGGCTGCACCCGGGCGAGGTGCTCGAGGGGCCAGCGGACGCCGTCGTCGTGCCAGCGCCCGCCCTCCCAGCGGAGGACCGACGCGGTGCCGCCCCCCGCGACTACGAGGGCGTCGTCGCGGCCGCTGCCGTCGAGGTCGCCGGCCGCGAGCGCCCAGATCGTCGTCGTCGCCTCCTCGCCGGAGAGCCGGAGGAAGCCGCCCGCGTCGCCCCAGGTGGTCGTGAGCGTCGCGCCGGTCGCGTGGATCGCGTCGACGCGGCCGTCGCCGTCGACGTCGCCGAAGGCCACCCGCGGGCCGACGGTCACCGCCAGGGTCTCGTCGCGGCGGGGGAGGGCGAAGGGCGGACCGAGGCGCGGCAGGGTGATGTCGGCCGCGGCGACGATCTCGATCGCGTCGGCCGCGGCGTGGAGGGCCGCGCTCCGCCCGTCGCCGTCGAGCTCGGCGAGCGCGACGCTCTCCGCGGACTCGAGCTCGACCTCGAGGGCGAGCGCCGCGAAGCCGCCCGGGGCCCCGCTGACCAGCGTCAGGGTGTCGTCCGCCAGGCGGATCAGATCGGCGAGCCCGTCGCCGTCGAGGTCGGCGACGAGGTGGCGGCCGCTGGGCTCGAGCTCGCCCGCGCTCAGCGTGTGGTCGAGCCAGAGCGTCGCCGTCGGCCCGTCGAGATCCGCGAGCACCCCGATCTCGGCGCCCCGCGGGAGGATCGCCTCCGCCCGGCCGTCGTCGTCGAGATCGGCGAGCGCGAGCCCGGGGAGCTCCTGCGCCGGCGTCCACGGCAGGAGGGCCCAGGGGTCGATCTCCGGGCCCGCGCTCAGGGCGTCGCCGTCGCGGAGGAGGGGGGTGAGCGCCGCCTCGGCGCCGAGGACCACGAGGTCGCCGTCGCCGTCGCCGTCGAGGTCGTCGCTCGCCAGGCGGAGGACGCTGAGCGCCGGGGTCGGCAGCGCCTCGAGGACGCCGGCCCCGTCGCCGCCGAGGAGCACGAGCCCACCCGGCGCGTGATCGATCGCCGCCAGCGCCCGCGGCGGGCCGTCGACGACGATCGGCCGGTTGAAGGTGTGGAGCTCATGGATCGGCCCCGGGACGAAGCCGCCCGCGCCGTCGCCGACCGCGAGCTGGACGCCGTACCCGGGCCCCGAGGCCAGGAGATCGGGGCGCCCGTCGCCGCTGAAGTCGGCGGCCTCGAGCCAGCTCGGGCAGGGGTCGAGGGGCGGGCCCGCGAGCCAGGTCGGCGGCCCCTCGCCGTCGATCCCGAGGGCGACCTGCAGGACGCAAGCGCCGTCGAGCACCGCGAGGTCGAGGTGGCCGTCGCCGTCGAGGTCGGCGAGCGCGAGGCGGCCCTCGCCATCGACCCCGGGCGCGCCGATCGACCCGACGGCGATCGCCTGCGGGCCGCTCTGGAGGGCGAGGGCGGCGATGAAGCCGTCGCCGCCGACCAGCACGTCGCGGATCAGCGCGGGCGCGGCCGGCGTGCTCACCTCGGCGCGGCCGAAGGGCGCGGGGCGGCCGTCGAAGGCCCAGGCGAGGAGCCCGGTCGCGGAGGGGGTGATCAGCGTGGCCAGGCCGCTCGGGCGCGGGGCGGCCGCGAGCACGCCGTCGGCGTCGCTGCCCCGGTCGACCGCGACCGCGATCGGCGGCGCGAAGCCGCCGGCGCCGTCGCCCTCGGCGACCCAGAGGCCGGGGTAGACCAGGGGGCGGACGATCGCGTCGATGTGGCCGTCGCCGCTCACGTCCTCGAGGTCGATCGCCTGCGGCGCGGGCCCGAGGGGGACGATCGCGGTCGCCGTCAGGCCGCCGTCGCCGTCGCCGAGGAAGGTGCGGATCGCGGACCCCTGGAGGTCGACGGCGACGAGGTCGAGGTCGCCGTCGCCGTTGAGGTCGGCGAGATCAAAGGCGACCACGGTGGCGCCCGCGGGGTGGCGCCGCGAATTCCCGCTCTCCCCGTCGATCACCCGGACCACCTCGCCGAGGGCGACCAGGATCTCCGGCGCGCCGTCGCCGTCGAGATCGGCGGTGGAGAGGGCGCGCGCCGGGGTGGTGAGCGGCAGCACCTTGCCCTCCTCGAGGGTCCCGTCGCCCCGGCTGTGGAGGAGGAGGAGCTGGGGCGGATCGTCGATGGCGATCACGAGGTCGTCGAGGCCGTCGCCGTCGAGGTCGGCGCTCGCCAGGCGCTCGGGGAGGCCGAGGCCGGCGCGCGCCTCGAAGCGCCCGTTGGCGCGGCCGAGGAGGAGGCTGTCGGCGCGGCGATCGACCAGCGCGAGCTCGAGGGTGCCGTCGCCCTCGAGATCGATCGGCGCGGCGTCATCGATCGTCACGTCGATGATCCGCACCTTCGACGGGGCCTCGCAGAGCGCGCCCAGGTGGCGCTCGCAGGTCGATTCGGCGCCGCAGGCGAGGGCCGGGGCGAGGCTGCCGAGGACGAGCGCGCCGCGGATCGGCGAGGGGAGCGAGAGGCGACGGCGCACGTCCTGGCGACGCTAGTGCGCCGCGGCGGAAATCGCCACGATTGTCGCTTGCCCTCGCGGTGCACTCGCACGCGCCCCGCGGCGCCCTGCGATTCGGCGGAGTCTTCGGCAGTCTGTGATAATTCTCTCGACCTCGCCGGCCGGCGGGACGGCGGCGCGCAGGCACGAAGCCGCGCTTGTTTCCGGCTGGCCAGCGAAAATTGTTACGCTCCCGCGCATGGCGAAGACGCACGTTCGGATCATGGCTTGTTTTGCGCAGATTGCGCTTCTGGTTGGCGGCTGCAACGGCGACGACGCGTCGAGCGGCTCGGAGAGCGCGGGCTCGACCTCGACGACCACCGACGGCTCGACCTCGACCAGCGGGACGACCGCGAGCGAGACCACCGGCGGCTCGACCTCGACCAGCGGGACGACCTCGACCAGCGGGACGACCGCCGCCGAGACCACCGGCGGGACCACCACCGGCGGCAACGCCGACGTCGACGCCTTCCGCTTCACCGAGATGTACGTCCGCGATCCCCACTTCTGGATCGTGCCGATCCTCGGCTGCGAGGACATCACCGACAAGGGCATCGCGATCGTCGACTCGATCAACAAGCAGTTCAACGACGCGATCATGATGGACACCGATGATCCGCCGGACGGCATGCTGAACATGAACTTCATGCTCCTCTTCCGGCCGCTCGATCAGGCCGCGGACGGGACCTTCGACTTCGCCACCGGCGACTGCACCGCGCCGATCGAGTCGACCTCCTGCGACATCAAGGCCGGGACCACGCCGGCGACCACCAAGTACAGCAACGACCCGGCGATGTGCCTCGAGCCGATCCCGGGCGAGCTCTCGCCGGCGAACTACAACCCGAAGCCGGGCTCGACCACCGGCCCCTGCTTCGAGGGCGAGCCGGTCTCCTTCACCCTCGACCTCGGCGACTTCCAGCTCCCCTTCCTCGACGCCGGGATCTCGGCGAAGTACGTCGGCGATCCGGCGGACGGGATGGTCGAGGGCCTGATCCACGGCTTCCTCACCGAGGAGGACGCCAACAACACCAAGCTGCCGGCCGACATCCCGGTCCTCGGCGGCCAGCCGATCGCCTCGCTCCTCCCCGGCGGCGAGGGCTGCTGCGCCAAGCACGACGATCGGGACATGCACATGGGGATCTCGGGCTGGTGGTTCTACATCGAGTTCAAGGCCGCCCGGGTCAACTACACCGGGATCTAGCCGCGTTCGGCGGGCCTCGGCCCGCGACCGCGATCACGACCGCCGCCCGGCTCGTCCGGGGGGCGGTCGTCTCGTCTCGCGCGTCGGCGATTGCGGGTGACATTTCCTCGCCGGCGGACTAGGTTGCGGGCGACTTCGCCCATGCCACGCAAGGTCTCGATCCTCCTCATCCTCCTCGCCCTCCTCACCCTCGCGCGCTTCGTCCAGGCGGCGGGGAGCGGCGCGACCGCGGACTGGATCGCGGTCGTCATCAACATCGCCTTCATGTTCGGGATCATCCGCGGGAGCGAGGGCGCGCGGGCGCTCCTCCGCGGCTTCGCGGCGATCGGCCTGATCTTCTCGGCGATCGGCATCCTGATGATCGCCGCCAGCGGCCTGGCGATGACCGGCCTCGGCGTCACCGGCCTCCTCGCGGGCGTCTACAGCATCGTCGTCTGCGCCTTCATGTACTGGTGCCTCGGGCAGGAGGACGTGATCGCCTGGATCACCTCCCGCCGGGTCGGCGCCGAGGGCTAGCCTTGGCCGGGCGCGACGGGCTCACCGGCTCGCCGAGCGAGACGACCCCGGCCCTCCTCGAGCTGGTGGCCGAGCAGGCGCGGCGTCGGCGTCCGGCGGCGCTCCTCGAGCAGCGTCGCCGCGATCGCTACGTCGAGCCCTCGGCCCTCGACCTCCGCCTCGCCCACCGCCTCGACGGCCTCGCGCTGGCGGCGGCCGCCGAATTCGAGGGGCTCCTCCTCTCGCCGGTCGCGCCGCTCGGCGCCTGCTCGGTGGTCGCGCCGACCTCCCAGGACCGGACCCTCTCGACGGTGCGTGGCACCGAGGTCGTCTCCGATCCGACCAACGTCCTGGCGATCGAGTGCGCGACCCGTCACCGCGCCGGCGAGCGCGGGCCGATCCGCCTCTGCACGATCCACCAGGTCGTGCGGGCGCAGCCGCTCCCGCCGGGGCCCGGCTTCTCCCGTCACTTTCGCCTCTTCGCCCTCGGCACCTCGGGGCCGGCCCGCGGCGCCGACGCCTTCGAGGTCGAGGCCTTCGCCGCCCACCTCGCGGTCTACCAGCGCCTCTTCGACGCCTGCGCGGAGCTCGGCGCCCACCTCCCCGGGCGCCGGATCGTGGTCCATGCCGGCGCCGACGCGGCGACCCTCGGGGATCGGGTCGCCGAGGCGCTCGCCGCCGCCGCGCCGACGGCCGAGCTCCGCCGGGCCGGGCCCGCGGGCGCCTACTACCACGGCGTTCGGGCGCTCTACGGCGCCCACTCGGCGCGCACCGGCGACTTCGTCCCGCTCGTCGACATCGGCCGCTTCGAGTGGGTCGCTCGGCTCACCTCGAACCGCAAGCTCCGCTACGTCGCCAGCGGCTGCGGGCTCCAGCTGATCCCCGTGCTCTTCGGCGCCGGCGCCCAGCAGGTGTGATCGATTCCTGTCTGAAGGGACAGGCTTGTCGCGGGCGCGCAGGGCTCAGGCCGGCGAGCGGCCCTCGCAGCCCTCGGCCCGCGCCTTGAGGGCGGCGTTGAAGCGCGCGTAGCCCTCCTGCAATTGGCCGCGGATCGGCCGGAGGAGCGGCACCAGGGCCCCCTCGAAGCGCTCGCCGTGGACCAGCCGGGTCGAGCGGGCGTCGCCGTCGACGATCCGGTGGTAGTGGAGGCCGACGACCACGCCCGGGATTCCGCCGGTCCACGAGAGCTCGCGCTGGCGATCGACGCAGCGCAGGCGCACCGGCACCAGGAGCGGCGGGCGCCCGGGGAGGAGCTCGATCGAGAGGAGCCCGCGGGCGCCGGCGATCAGCGGCCCGCGGTGGCGGAGGCGGCGGACCAGCGGGTTCCACTGGGGGTAGGCGGCGGTGTCGACGAGGACCTGCCAGACGCGCTCGGGCGGCGCGGCGATCGTGATCTCGGTGACGACCTCGTGGGTGGCCATGGCCGGGGCCTCATAGCACGGCGAGGCGGGCTCCGGGCGATCGGTCGCCGGCGATCGCTAGCGATCGGGGATCACGCGCGGCGGCGCCTCGACCTGGACCTCGGTGGTCACGGTCGTGTCGCCGGTCGTCGCCGCGTCCGCGTCGTCGGCGCTCGCTTGCTCGCTCGCGCTCGCTTGCTCGCTCGCGCTCGCGTCCGCGGGCGGCGGCTCGGGCCCCTCGGCGGCGGGCGGCGCAGCCTCGGGCGCGGGCGCGGGCTCCTCCCAGGTCTCGATCGGCGCGGGCTCCTCCCAGGTCTGCGGCGAGGTGCGCGGGGGCGGATCCGGGGGCGGCGCCCGTCGGGAGCGCCCGCCACCGCCGCCGCCGCCGAAGGCGAGGACCAGGCCGATCCGCGGGCCCCAGCGGAAGGAGCAGGCGTCGAGGACCTGACCGGCGGCGTCGGGGCCGTTGTAGTAGAAGGCGGCGTTGCAGCTCTCGGCCGGGAAGCGGGCGGAGAAGCCGACGCCGAGGTCGAGGTAGACCGGCCCGCCGAGGCCGATGAAGGCGCCGGGCCCCGCGTTCCACTCGCCGACCGTGCCGCCGCCGTGGTTGAGGAAGACCGGGCCGACCCCGCCGAAGACGTAGGGCGAGAACCATCGGCTGCGCCAAAAGACATATTGCAGGGTCGGCATCACCCGCAGCATGTTGGTCGCCACCTGATCCTCGATCCCCGGGTAGGTCGCCCGCAGGCTCCGGCTGAAGATGAAGATCGTGTCGGTGACCCCGAGGCCGAAGGCGAGGCCGTTGGCGACGAAGTAGCTCGCGCCGAGGCCGATCGACACCAGCGAGAGGTCCTGCGAGAAGCCCGCGCCGAGGCCGACGTTCGGCATCAGGGTGCCGCGTCCCCACGGCTTGCCGTCGCGGGGGCCGCGGGCGTCGGCCGTCGACTCGAGGGCGAGGGCGACGGTCAAGGCGAGCGCGAGCGGAGCGGCGAGCTTCATCGGGAGCCGAGCCGATGGTCGCGCGTCCGCCGAGAGCAGGTCAACTCCGGGGGTGTGGCATGGATCGCACCGGGGGGGGCGAGCCCCGGGGCCGCCGCCGGCGACCAAGGGGTTACCCCGGCCTGGGACCGGCGAAGAGGCCCCGCGGCAGCGAGAAGGTCGCAGGCACCCCGCGGAGGCCGGTCTCGACGGTCGCCTCCCAGTAGGCCGCGCTCGCGCGCTCGGCCAGCGCCGCCACTCGGCCCGAGCGCCGCCGCAGCCGCTCGACGCCGGCGACCAGGGTCGACGCGAGGGGCAGCACCCGGCCGGCGTAGCCGCGCTCCAGGCCGAGCGCGTCGGCGAATTCGTCGCCGATGAGGCGGCGGCAGATCGCGGTCATCAGGTCCATCCGCGCGCCGCTGAGGCGGCGCTCGATCGCGGTCGTCGCGCTCTCCTCGGCGGCGGCGAAGAGCGCCGAGGTGAGCGCCCGCGAGTCGTCGTCGGGCTCGCCGTTGATCGCGTGGATCAGCTCGACGTCAGCGGCCGCGTCGGCCTCGCTCCAGGGGAGGAGCTCGGGCTCGACGCCGATCATCACCCCGACATAGCGCCAGAGGTGGAAGTAGTCGTCGCCCTCGTCCTCGGAGACGTCCATCCCGAGGATCCGCAGGCCGCCGGTGAAGACCGTCGAGAAGAGGTAGATCGTCGCCAGCATGTCGTGCTGGTTGATCGGCAGCCCCCAGGCCGCGTGATCCCAGCGCGGGCTCTGGCGGAGGAGGCGGCGGACCTGCGCGTGCATGAGGCGGACGCGGAGGGTGATCGCCACCCCCTCGCCGCCCGGCCGCAGCCCCTCGGGGGCGCAGACGGCGGTGACGAAGCGGCTGGTCTCGGCGAGGCGGCGCGGCGCCTGCTGGCGGAGGCGCCCGGAGAAGACCAGCGGCTTGTTGCCGATCGGCGAGAGGTAGCCGCCGACGAGCGAGCGGAAGGCGAGGACGAAGCCGCCGAGCACCCCGGCGCGGCCGAAGAGGCGCGAGGCCCGGGCGATCCGCCGCCACTCGACCCAGGGCGGGAGCGCGTGGGCGGCCTCGCAGAGCGCCCGCATCGCCGCCGGGATCTCCGGCGAGCGCTCGCCCGCGAGGGCGCGGCTGATCAGCGCGTCGGCGCGCGGGCGGCCGCTGAGCGCCTCGACGGCCGCGTCGGCGAGGGGATCGCTGCGCTCCAGCGCGGCCGTCAGCGCGTCAAAGCGGGCGCCGAAGCGCGCCCGCGCCCGCGCGGCGTTGGCCACTCGCGGCGGCAGCGGGCGCCCGGACGATCCCTCCATCGATCCATTATGAACAGGTCCGCGGGCGCCCGTCCAATCGCCCCGTCGCGGTGGCGAGTCGGCCGCGGGCGCCGATTCGCGCGCCTCTCGGGTGAGCGGACTCGGGGGCGCGGACGGGGGAGGTGCCGGCGGCCGGGCGCGGCTGGTAGTCTTGCCCGGTTCATGCGCCGCCCCCTCGTCTCGCTCGTCCTCGCCCTGAGCGTCGCCGCCGGCGCCCCGGTGACCGCCCACGCCGAGGAGCCGCTGACCGAGGCCCGTAACCTCTACCAGCGCGGCACCGCGAAGTTTGAGACCGCCGACTACGCGGGGGCGATCGAGCTCTGGACCGACGCCTACGCGATGGTCCCGGCGACCCCCGAGACCGTCGAGGTCAAGGTCCTGATCCTCTACAACCTGGCGACCGCCCACGAGAAGGCCTTCGAGGTCGACGGTGAGCCCTCCCACCTCCGGCAGTCGCTGATCCTCCTCGACGGCTTCGAGGGGAGCCTCGAGGCGGTCTACGACGACGCCGAGGCGATCGCCAGCGAGCGCGCGCGGATCGACGAGCGGCGGGCCGCGGTCAAGGCCCAGCTCGCCGCGATCGAGGAGAAGGGCGGGGGCGACGACAAGCCGCCGGTCGACGAGCCGCCGACCAAGCCGCCGGTCGACGAGCCGCCCCCCGAGGCCCCGCCGGCCAAGCCCTCGCGCGGCCTGACGATCGCCGGCGCGGCCCTGATGGGCGCGGGCGGGGCGGCGCTCGGGCTGATGACCGCCGGCTTGGTGATGAGCTCGAAGGCCAACGACATCTCCGATCTCCTCCCCGACCAGGTCGACGAGCGCCGCCAACGCTTCGAGCGCGGCCGCCTCGGCGAGACCCTGGCGATCGCCGGGGGCGCGGCCGCGGGCGGGCTCCTGATCACCGGGGCGATCCTCCTCGGCGTCGGCGCCTCAAGGGCGCGCAAGGGCGGCAAGGAGCAGGCGCGGCTGGCCCCGGCGCCCGGCCCCGGGATCCTCGGATTCGGGATCAGCGGGCGCTTCTAGGTTTCATCTGTCCCTTCGGACAGGACGCGCTCGCGCGGCCCTCAGAGCTCGCCGGTGACGTCGCCGAAGACGAAGATGTTGTCGAGGTACCACTCGACCGTGCCGTCGGTCCAGGGCTCGACCAGCGACGCGCAGTCGGAGGCGATCTGGAAGCCGAGGCGGATCTTCGAGCCGGCGTAGGCGTCGAGGAGGCCGGTCTCGGGGATCCAGCTCTGCGAGCGGCCGACGAAGGCGTCGTAGCCGAGGAGCGGGTTCTTGGTCTTGGGGATCCCGTTCTGGCAACCGCCGGCGTCGACGATCGTCCCGGTGTAGCCGCTGAGCTGGAGCTGCTCGAAGTCGCCGCCGTCGCGTGAGACCTCGACGATCGCCCCGTCCGCGAAGTAGTTCGGCATCATCATCGCGGTCTTGAACGCGAAGTAGTGGTCGAAGTTGAGGATGATCGGCGCGGCCGCGTCGGTGAGGTCGATCTCCGGCGAGATCAGCCGGGTCGAGCCCGGACCCCGCACGCTCGAGAGGTTGCCGCTGTACCAGGTGAAGAGCTCGGCGTCGCCGTGGGACTCGACCGAGGGGATGTTGGTGGTCCGGGCCCAGAGGTCCTTGAAGCAGAAGATCTTGCAGTCGTTGTTCGGCGGCGGGGTGACGACCTCGTGGGTCCAGCCGTTGATCCCGCCCTCGACCCGGTCGCGGAAGAAGATCGCCTTGCAGGTCACGGTGCAGGCGTCGCGATCCTCGCTGTCGCAGGCCTCGCCGACGCCGACGAAGCTGTCGCCGCAGACGTTGCTCGTGCAGCTCGGGGTGCAGGTGCCGGGATCGGCCGCCCCGGGATCGCACTCCTCGCCGGGGACCACCATCCCGTCGCCGCAGGAGCTGACGGTGCAGGCGAGCGTGCAGGAGCCGACGCCGTTGTTGCTCCCCTCGTCGCAGGCCTCGCCGGGGCCGACCAGGCCGTCGCCGCAGACCGCCACCTTGCAGCTCGCGGTGCAGGCCGCGTCGTCGCCGTTGGCGTCGCCGTCGTCGCACTCCTCGCCGGGGTTGACCAGGTTGTTGCCGCAGGCCGGGATCCCGGGGAGCGAGCAGAGCCCCTGGATACACTCCTGTCCCTCGCCGCAGGCGAGCGCGTCGTCGCAGGGGAGGCCGAGCGCAGCTTCGCCCGTGAAGCAGGCGGCCACCGGCAGGAGGCCGAGCGATGTCACCAGCAGCGTGCGCGGTCCGAACATGCGAGCGGCGAGTGTACCAAGATTGCGGTCTACCGGCACCCGACCCCGCTAGCATGGGCTACGATCATCGCCTGGATCGAGCGAAGATGCGCACTGGATTATCGACCTATTCTGCCCTTGGGGCCCTCCTCGCGGCCGCGCTCGTCGACGCCGGCTGCCACTGCAACGACATGATGGAGACCGAGAGCGACGGCTCGTCGACCTCGACCTCGACCTCGACCGGCGGCGAGACCTCGACCTCGACCACCGACGGGACCTCGACCTCGACGACCGGCGACACGACGACGACGAGCACGGGCACGACCACGGACCCCTCGTCGACGACCCTGCCGGAGACCGGCGAGGTCGACCCCTGCGCCGACTTCGGCGAGCTCTGCTTCGTCCTCGGGCCGACCGTCCTCGGCGGCGTCCAGGTCGGCGCGCTCGCCACGATCGAGGTCGGCGGCGACGAATTCCCCGACCTCGTCGCGGCCACGGCCGGCGGCCTCGTGCTCCTCGACAACGCGGGCCTCGGCGAGCTCTCGATGGTCACGACCGTCGGGGCCGGCTACGCCTGGGTCGACGTCGCGGTCGGCGACATCGACGGCGACGGCGATCCCGACGTCGTCGGCGTCGGCGTCGACAAGATGCAGATGATGGCCCCGACCATGCTCCTGGTCGTGACCAACGAGGACGGGGTCCTCGGCGAGCCGACCGCGGTGCCGATGAGCGACGGGGCGTCGAGCCTCGCCCTCGCCGATCTCAGCGGCGACGGCGACCTCGACGTGATCGCGGTCGCCGAGGAGGCCGGCCTCCTCGCGCTCCTCCTCGGCGACGGCGGCGGCGCCTTCACGCCCTCGCTGACCCTGCCCTGCGGGACCGCGCCGGTCGATCTCGTGGTCACGCCGATCGACGGCGACGCGGCGGCCGACGTCGCGGTCGCCAACTTCGGCGCCTCGAGCCTCGGGGTCTCGCTGGTCAGCGGCGGGGTCCCGGGCGAGGTCAAGAGCTTCGCGCTCGGCGGCGCGCCGCGGGCCCTGGTCGCCGGCTCGCTGGCCAAGGGCGCCCGCCACCTGATCAGCGTCGGGGAGGGGGACGATCTCCTCGAGGTCCTGGTCGCCGACGACGTGGGCGACCTCGCGGCGGTCGGCGCCTACCCCCTCGCCGACATCCCCGGGGCGCTCGCCCTCGGCGACTTCAACGGCGGCGGCACCGACGTCGCGGTCGCCCTCCGCGGCCTCGCGGCGATCGGCTTCTACCTCGGCGACGGCGACGGCAACCTCGCGCCCTACACCACCTTCAACGTCCTCGCCGATCCCTCGGCGCTCGCCGTCGGTCACTTCAACGGCGACAACCGCCCCGATCTCGCGGTCGCCAGCGAGGGCGTCGAGGGCGGGGTGCGCCTCCTCCTGAGCATGACCGAGGCGCCCTAGCGAGGACGCGGCTTCCGCAGGGGCGGCGAGCTTTGGCAAAGTGGAGGGCGTGCGTCGCCCCGTCGCCGCCCTCGCGGGCCTCGTCGTCGCCCTCGTCGCGCTCGGGGCGGCGGCCCTGGCGATCGCCGGGCGGGCCGAGCGTTGGCCGCGGGAGGCCGCGTCGCGGGCGGCGCTGATGGCCGCGACCCCACTCCGCGACGCGAGGGGCGGCTACCTCGGCTCCGATCGCTGCCTCGCCTGCCACCCCGGCGAGCACGCGAGCTGGTCCGCGACCTACCACCGGACGATGACCCAGGTGGCGAGCCCGACGGCGATCGTCGCCCCCTTCGACGGCCGCGCGCTGGTCGGCGTCGACGGGGCCTATCACGTCGAGCGCCGCGGCGACGAGCACTGGGTGGAGCTGGTCGATCCCGAGTGGAAGCTCGCGGCCGCCGAGTCGGGCGAGCCGCTCCGCGCCGGGCCGATGGTCTGGCGGCGGGTGGTGATGACCACCGGCTCGCACCACCTCCAGGTCTACTGGGTCGCCAGCGCCGACGGCCGCCGCCTCCACGCCTTCCCCTTCTCCTACCTGATCGCCGAGGCCCGCTGGGTGCCCAACGAGAGCACCCTCCTGCGGCCGCCCGAGGGCGACGCGGTCTACACCTGGAACCAGGTGTGCATTCAGTGCCACGCGGTCGCCGGGATCCCGGGGGAGGGCGACGACGGCGAGCCCCTGCGGAGCCGGGCGGTCGAGCTCGGGATCGCCTGCGAGGCCTGCCACGGGCCGGGATCCGAGCATGTAGCGCGCCACCGCGCGCCCCTCGATCGCTACCGCCAGCACCTCGCCCACGCGGCCGATCCCGGCGCCGGCGATCCGACGATCGTCAACCCGGCGCGCCTCGATCACCGCGCGGCCTCGGCGGTGTGCGGGCAATGTCACTCGGCGGCGGTCTTCGCCGACGAGGCGGCGTGGCGGCGCGAGGGCCCGGGCTTTCGCCCCGGCGAGCAGCTCGCGCCCGGGCTCCGGCTGGTCCGTCACCCGGCGCGGGCCGACGCGCCCTGGCTCGACGCGATCCTCGAGGAGGACCCGGGCTTCATCGAGGGTCGCCTCTGGGGCGACGGGATGATCCGGGTGATCGGCCGCGAGCTCAGCGGCCTGGTCGAGAGCCCCTGCTACCAGCGCGGCGAGCTGAGCTGCCTCTCGTGCCACCAGCTCCACGGCGCCGATCCCAACGATCAGCTCGCGCCGGGGATGGAGGGCGACGCGGCCTGCACCGGCTGCCACCCGGCTTACGCGAGCGCGGCCGCGGCGGCCGAGCACAGCCACCACCCGGCGACGTCGGCGGCCAGCCGCTGCTACAACTGCCACATGCCGCACACCACCTACGGGCTCCTCAAGGCGTCGCGGAGCCACGAGGTCGACGTCCCCGATCCGCTGGTGTCGGCGACCAGCGGGCGGCCCAACGCCTGCAACCTCTGCCACCTCGATCAGACCCTCGCCTGGAGCGCGGAGCACCTCGATCGCTGGTACGGTCGGCCGGCGCCGGCGCTCGAGGGCGACGCGCAGGAGGTCGCGGCGGGCCTCGCCTGGGCGCTCGCCGGCGACGCGAGCCAGCGGGCGCTGGTCGCCTGGCACATGGGCTGGGGGCCGGCGCGGGCGGCCGCGGGCGAGGGCTGGGAGGCGCCGATTCTCGCGCTCCTCCTCGAGGATCCCTACGACGCGGTGCGGATGATCGCCGCCCGCTCGATCGTCGCGCTCCCCGGCTACGAGGACCTCGAGGTCGACGCGGTCGCGCCCGCCGAGCGCCGGGCGGCGGTCGCCGCCGAGATCCGCCGCCGCTGGGCGGCCTCGGGCGATCGCCGCGGCGATCCCCAGCTCCTCCGCGAGGCCGACGGGCGCCCGCGCGAGGCGGCCCTCGCCGAGCTCCTCGCCCGCCGCGATCAGCGGCCGATCGATCTCCGGGAGTAGCGCGTGGCTGTCGATTCCGTGAGCCGGATGATCCGCCGTCACTTCCTCCTGGGGTGGGCGACCCTCGCCGTCGCCGCGCTCTTCGGCCTGGCGATCGAGGCGATGCACGGGCTCAAGCTCGGGTACTACCTCGATCTCGACAACGCCACCCGGCGCCACATGTGGACGCTGGCGCATGCGCACGGGAGCCTCCTCGGGCTCGTGCATGTGGGTGTCGCGGCGACCCTGCGGGCGCTGCCGGCGATCGCCGACGCGGCGGCCGGGCGCTGGGGGCTGCGGCTCTTGATCGTCGCTGCGCTGGCGATGCCGCTCGGGTTCTTCCTCGGCGGGGTGTGGTTCTATGGTGGGGATCCGGGGGTCGGGATCCTGCTGGTGCCGCTCGGGGGGGCGGCGCTGGTGGTTGGGCTTGTGCTGCTGCTCTGGGGGGCCTGGCGGAGCCCGGCGGCGGGCCCGTAGCGCCGCGCGTCGGCGGGCTGGCGCCGCGACAGCGACGTGTCGATCAACCCCGCTCCCCGACTTCGGCTGGTCGCGGCCGCCGAGGCGATCGACGAGCGCGCCCTACTACGGGCTCAGCACCCTGCCGGCGAGCGAGGTGAGATACTCGCGGAAGACCGTCGGAGCCATGAAGCGGGTCTCGTACTTGCCGAAGTGGATGATGCAGTCGGGCGGGACGGTGGCCGGGACGTCGGGCTCGATGCGGACACCGTCGATGAAGGTGCCG
>JACKDU010000014.1:0-135000 GCA_020633335.1 Myxococcales bacterium
CGCGACCGTGAGGAGCACGCGAAGCGGCTCGCCTCGCCTGACCACTACCGGACGCGATGCCGGGGCTGCGGGCGAGCGATGCACGCGCACGCGACCCGGCAGCGGACGATCGCCGACGAGCTCCCGATCGTGATCCGCCGCTACCGCTGCCCCAAGTGCGGCGGCGTCGTGACGGTCCTGCCGGGCTTCCTCGCCCGCAACCTCCAGCAGCGGACGGCGACCGTCGAGGAGGTGATCGCCCCGACCCCAGCGCGCCGGTCTCGCGTCCCGCCGCGGACGAGGCGGCGGTGGCGAGCGCGGGCGCGGACGGCCGCGACGACGGCGCTGCTCGCCCTGAGCGCGCTGCGGAGCCCGACGCTGCTCGCGGTGGTCGAGCGGGTCGGCCTCGACGGGACCCGCGGCGCGCTCCTCGACGCCTTCCGGCCCTTGGCCGGTCCGCGCGGGCCGCTCGCGGCGCTGACGAACCTCCTCAACCTCGCGCTCCGGGGGCTGCGTGTGATGTGACCCAAACGACATGTCGGATCGGGATCCCTGGCCTCGGGACGATCCAACCCGAAGTGGCCGCGAGCATCGACTAGAGGTCGATGGGTGGACCCGAGCAAACGACGGGAGGTGGCAATCTGGCGGATGAACATCCTCGGGCCGCTGGTCAGCGCGCGCCTCGATCACGGCGATCGGCGGGCGCTCTTCGAGGAGGCGGCGGCGCGGACCTACGTCGCCCCCGACGGCCGACCGGCGCGCCCGAGCTGGCGGACGATCGAGCGCTGGTACTACGCGTACCGGGCCAGGGGCCTCGACGGGCTGGAGCCCAGGCCGCGCGCCGATCGAGGGGCCCAGCGGGCGATCGGCGACGAGGTCGCGGAGCACCTCCTCGCGCTCCGGCGCGAGAACCCGCTGCGCAGCATCCGGACGCTGATCACCGCGATGGAGCGCGCTCGCCAGGTCGTCCCCGGCTCGCTGACGCGGTCGAGCGTCGCCCGGCTCCTCCGCGCGCACGGGCTCGCTCAGCGACCGCGGCAGCTCCCAGCGCGCGAGCGCAGGGCCTTCACGGTCGAGCACCCCGGCGATCTGTGGATGGGCGACGGCATGGAGGGGCCGCCGGTGATCGGCCCGGACGGCAGGCTCCACACGAAGCCCCGCCTGCTCAGCCAGATCGACGTCGCCTCGCGCTACTCGATCTACGGCGAGTTTTTCGTGACCGAGGACGCGCCCCACCAGGAGATCGGCCTGCGGCGGGCGGTCGCCAGCCACGGGCTCCCGCGCGAGTACTACGTCGACGGCGGCCCCGCCTACATCGCCCGCTCGCTGCGGACGATCTGCGCCGAGCTCGGGATCCGGCTCCTCCACGCCGGCCCCGGCGACGCGGCGGCGAAGGGGGTGATCGAGCGCTGGCACCGGACCTGGCGCACGGAGGTCGGCAACGAGCTCCCTGCGCGGCCGCTCCACCTCGGCGAGCTCAACGAGATCCACGTCGCGTGGGTGACCTGCGAGTACAACCGCCGGGTCCACGGGACGACCGGTCGGGCGCCGCTGGAGCACTTCCTCGCCGGCGCCGACAACCTCCGACCGCTCCCCCGCGGCCTCGATCTCGACGACGTCTTCCTCCACCGCGACGTCCGCAAGGTCCGGCAGGACGGCACGGTCCGCTGGCGCGGCGGCTACTACGAGGTCCCCGGCGAGTACGTCGGCGAGACCGTCGAGCTCCGCTACATGCCGCTCGAGCCGGCGCGACCGCTGCTGCTCTACGTCGACGGCGCTCGCGTCTGCGAGGTCTGGCCGCTCGATCGCCTCGCCAACAACAAGCGACCCCGCCGCGAGCTCCCGCGCCCGGAGCCGGCGCCGCTGCGCACCCGCAAGGGTCCGCTCGACTACATCCACGACGAGTACAAGGCCCTCCTGCGCGCCTACGGCGAGGACCCCGACGAGCCGGACGAGCGAGACGACCTGGATGCACTGAATGACCAGGAGGACAGGTGATGAGCTGGCGCGAACGCTTCGGGATGGAGGCGCTACCGCTGCCGCGTGGCGCCGCGGGGGAGAGCTTCTTCGACGGCGACCCGCACTACCAGCGCCTCGCGCGGGCCTTCGCCTGGCTCGCCGCCGAGCCCGGGATCGGCGTCGTCACCGGTGAGCCCGGCGTCGGCAAGACGGCGGCGCTCCGCCACCTCTGCCGCTCGCTGCCGGCGAGCGAGCACCGCGTCGTCTACCTCTGCGACTGCGCGGTCAAGCCGCTCGATCTCTACCGGATGCTGGCCGCCGAGCTCGGCCTGCGCCCCGGCCCGCGCGCCCAGATCGTCAGCGACATCAAGGCCGCGCTGGTCTCCCTCGTCGACGAGCGCGGCGTCGTCCCGATCGTCATCCTCGACGAGGCCCAGGGGCTCCGCGACGAGCTCCTCCACGAGCTCTACGGCCTCTGCAGCCTCGACCTCGACGGCCGCGACTACCTCACCCTCTGGCTCGTCGGCCACCCTCGCCTGGCCCGCCGCCTCCGCCTCCAGCAGCACACCGCGCTGGCGCAGCGCGTCCTCGTCCACGCGCCGCTGGTGGCGATCACGGACCCCGCGCTCCTCGACGCGATGCTCGATCACGGCCTCGCGGCCGCGGGGGCGCCCGCCGATCTCGTCACCGCCGAGGCCCGCCAGCTCCTCCACCGCGCCTGCCGCGGCCTGCCGCGACTCGCCAGCCAGCTCCTCCGCCTCGCGATTCTCCTCGCCGATGAGCAGGGGCTGCCGTCGCTCGACGGCCCGGTCATGAGCTCGGCGATCGCGCTCCTCCACCTCGAGACCCTAAGCCCGCCTCGCCTCGATCTGCCGAAACCCCGCTTTGAACGTGGCTCAAAACCCCGCAAATAGCGCGAGCCGACACAGCGTCATGCCTTCTTTTGGGTGAATGTCGACTCAGGGAGTCGAGTGAGTTGCCACGATCGAGGCGATCAGCGGAAGCGTTCCTCAGCCGATTGACCTGCGCCGATCGCGGGGGGCGTCCGCAAGGTCCACCTCAATCTGGCACCGGGGCCTACACCTGCGACCCCGTCGGCAACATCCTCCGCATGAAGCAACGCGTGGCCTACTTCTCTGCGGTCGTCCGGCAGAGCAGCGCAGGTGGATCGGGTGGAGGCGGATCGACTCTATCGAGGTTGGGCCGCCGCATGTCATCTGCGCAAAGCTCCACGCCGAATTCGCTCGACGTGGCGCACGATAACGGCAGGAGGGCGAGAAATGCGAGCGCCAGCGGAGCAGGACGCCGTCCCTTGTAATATGGCATATCGTTTTAGCTTCCCGTGTCTTGTCCAGGGGCGTTGTCGCGGAGACTGGTTTCGGCTTCTCATCTGGCCATCTGGCGATCAGCCCGCTCTCGTCGTCGCGCTCCTTGCGGGTGTGGCGTTCGGGGAGTGGAGGGTCAATGGCCAGGTGAGCGCCATCGGCGATTGCATCCGCTTCGCGTGAAGTCCTTGGTGGGCACGATCTGGCACCGCGACTGCCGTATGTGCTAGTTCGGACATATTCGTGGGGGAGGCGGAGAGAGAGGGGGCTCGATCCAATCAAGTGAAATAGACTCCGTGTCAAGGTACTCCCAGGGGAGAGGCACACTCTCCGGCGGCAAGTTGCTGATGGTGCGGTTGATACCATAGACATCCACCGAGAACCTGTGGATTCGTCCCTCTAGATGATGTCGCCATGCGATCTCCAGGCGGCACACTGGCACGGAGAGATCTTGTTCACTTGGCGGTGCTTGGAAGAGGGCGAGAAAAGAGTATTCATACTCTGTCTGGGACACCTGAACCGATCGGCCTGTCGGAACAAGAACGGCGGGGCCACCCCCGTTTGGGCACGATAGATCCGCGAACGCCGCGATCGGGGCGTTCGCGCCGGTGTACAGTCGCAACTTGATCCAGCGTCCTCGTGGGAGGAACTGGAGGTTCTTGTGGCGGGAGGTGGCCACGAGCTTCTTGTGCCACTTCTCGGCAGAGTAGCGCGGGGGAGGGTCGGCAGGGGTCGGGCCTGCGTCTAGGTCCGAGTCGCAGTCGCAGTGAACGGGGGGGGCGAAGGGCTTGCCTCCGGGGGCAGTGCAGTAGGAAAGAACTGCATTGCTGTATGCACATCCCATGATGTTGGCTTGCAGTAGCACGAAGCTTGCCCTTCGGAGATGTGTCATTTGCTAGGCGCCTTCTTGGCCGTTGCAGGCGAGGGCGAGGTGTCGCGGCGTCATCGAGCGGTGGCCATCCTGGGGGGAGGATACCCGCGATCCTGGCGGCTGTGGGGGCGCGGGGGGCGCATCAAGGAAACCGGAGGGGCGCCTCATGGACGGTCGCTGAGACGTACCTGGAGATCGCTCACCGCCCGTGTTCATCGGCACGCGCGGGAGGGGCTCGACGGCGCTCCGAGCACAGTGGGTGGACTTCGAGCGCGGAGACGATCGCCTCTTTCAAGACCTCATCGACACGCCGGATGCTCGAAGGCCAGTGAGGACGCAGGGCATCCGGATGCCAATGAAAATCCGCCCGGCGCCTCGGAAGCGAGGGCCGCCGATGCAGAGTTACGAGCGGTATGCGCATCGAAATCCAATGGTGATGTCGCCTGACGCCTCCGAAAGCGAAAGCCCTCCTTCTGCGATGGCGTTGAAGTACTCTTCGTCAAGCGGGGCTGAATAGTAGAAGGCCACTCCAACAATCTGGAACCCTTTCTCCGTTGATACCCATTCGTCGACGTTCCCATACATGTGAAACGCCCCTCCAAGACTCTTGCCCATGGGCAGGCTGTCAACAGGGACCACCCCAGTATCCGTACATGTTCGGCCTTCTCGAGTGTGTGCGGCCGCTCTGTCGCAATCGGGCTCAGGTCTGACGCCCCACGGATAGGTCCATCCCTGACCGTGCCCGGTTGCCTCCCATCTCCATTCGTCTAGGGTGGGGAGGCGTCCTCCGCGCCACTTGCAGTACTCTTGTGCCTGTCTCACGCTCACACAGTCCACGGGGTATTCGTGCGCACGAGGAAGTGATCTGAAATATGTGCACAGCTTGCGCCACTCTCGCCCTCTTCCAGGATAGGGCGGGGAACATGCGCCTCTGCGGACGCAGGCTCGATAGTCGGATACGGATACTTCATACTTGTCCAGAAAATAGGTGCCGTTAGAAGTGGGGCCTCTGACCGGGATGCGATCTGCAATGGGCGTGCAGCCTGCGGAGAAGGCAATGGTCGAGAGCAGACAACGAAGCGAGGTCAGCATCACGGCAACACGTTTCGTTGTAGCCTGAGAAGGCCGGCTAGCGACGTAGGCAGCAGCGATGCGCTGGAGCCGTAGGGGGGAACTCCTCGTAGGAGACGACCTCGGCGTCCTGGCTGAGCTCGACGGAGGCGGTGCTGAGGCGGCGGCGGCGGGGTCGTGGACGTGGAGGGTCTCGCGCTCGAGGTCGAGGGTGGGGGTGCCCTGGAGGTCGGAGGTCTCGCGGTAGGTCTCCCAGGGGCCGAGGTAGAAGCGCTCCTTGGAGGTGGTGGCGGCCTGGTTGAGGTGGACCTTGCGGACGCGGAGGCCGGCGCTGTCGTAGACGTAGTAGGTGACGCCGCCGCCCTGGTGGTCGGTGCTCTGGAGGCGGTCCTGGGTGTCCCAGGAGAGGCCGCCGGGGATCGAGGGCATCGCAGTCATGCTGCCGTGGACGTCGTGGGCGTAGGCGGCGCTCTAGGTCTGGGGGTTGTCGGGGTCGTCGCCGGAGGCCCTGGGCGCAATCATACCCGCGGGATCACCGGCGCTCGTCGCCTGCGCCAGCGACCCGACCGCGCACGCGCCACCACCGTGGCGCGTGCGCGCTCTCCGCAGATCCGGCGACCTCCCGGGCTCATCCGTCTCATCGCCTCCGACGATGTCGCGACGTCTGCGACGTCGCCCCTCCTACCAGGCGCTCATCGGACCGAGGTCGTACGCCGACCGCCCGTGCTGGCGGAGGATCCCCGCGGCCCGGGCGGAGCGGGCCCCCGAGCGGCAGTAGACCACCACCGGCCGGTCCTGGGGGACCTCGCTGATGCGGTGCATGAGCGCGTCCACGGGGATGTTGAGCGCCCCCGGGAGGTGGCCGCCGCCGTATTCCCCCGGCGAGCGGACGTCGATGAGGGCCGCGTCTTGCTCCTCGATCAGGGTGCGCGCGTCATTGCTGTTGATGCGGCTGGCGCCGCCGTTTGCTCCGAACAACATGTTCCACAGGGACATAGTGGACTCCTTGCTTGCCCATGGGTGAAGCAAGGTCCGGGCCAGCGTGGCGCGGCCCTCCAGCGCCCTCACTTCTCGCCGGTCACCCGCGGGTGCGAGAGCTTCGCCCGGAGCTGGATCCCGCTCGCGGTCAGGAGGTCCGCGCGGCCGTTGCCGTCGAGGTCGACCGCCCAGGTGTAGTCGCTCCCGCCCCACCAATCCGGGACCGTCCAGGTGCTGCGTTCGAAGGAGGTCCCCTTCGAGCGAAAGAGGAAGACCTCGCCGCCGCGGGCGGAGGCGATGTCGGCCTTGCCGTCGCCGGTGAAGTCGGCGGCGAAGGTGAAGCCACCACCTCCCCAGACGGGGGGCACGAAGGTCCCGCGGAGCGAGAAGCCGGCGCCGGTCGAGCGGAGGAGGGTGATCCGGTCGCCGTTGCACGAGGCGATGTCGGACCTCCCGTCGCCGTCGAAGTCGGCGACGAAGGTGAAGTCGGCGCTCCCCCAGCTCAGGCCCGGCGCGTTCCAGGTCGCGTAGTCGAAGCCGTCGCCGCGACCGAGGCGCATGTGGACGGTGTCGCCGCTGGCGGAGGCGATGTCGGGGCGGCCATCGCCGTTGAAGTCGCCGAGGCGGGTGTAGCCGGCGCTGCCCCAGGCGCTCGGGGTCGGCCAGGCCGCCGAGGTGAAGCCGTCGCCGGTCGAGATCTTCATGAAGAGCGTGCCCTTGTAGGCCGAGGCGATATCGGCCTTGCCGTCGCCGGTGAAGTCGGCGGCGAAGGTGAAGGTGTCGCCGCCCCACTTCGGCTCGACCTTGTGGACCTCGGGCTTGAAGGCGTCGCCGCCCCGCCGGAGGATCACCGTGTCCTTGTAGGCGGAGGCGATGTCGGCCTTGCCGTCGCCGTCGAAGTCGGCCGCCCAGTTGTAGCGGCCGCCTCCCCACTTCGCCGCCGGGAGCTGGAAGGTCTTCTCGCTCCAGAGGCCGCCGCCCTCGGAGGCGACCAGGCGGACCTTGTGATCGCGGGCTGAGGCGACGTCGGGGCGGCCGTCGCCGTTGAAGTCGGCGACGAAGGTGAAGCGAGACTCGCCGAAGCCGCTCGGCATCAGCATCCGGAGCTCGGTGCGCTCGGCCGCCGGGATCGACGGCATCACCCAGAGGTGGGTGAGGCAGGTGCCGGGGTCCTTCTTGATCGCCTTCTCAATGATGATCCCCTCGACCGCGACGAATTGGCCGAGGCCGGGGAGCACCCGGTTGAGGACCGCGCCGCCGACGAAGGCGACCAGGAGCTTGTCGATCTCGACCTTGTCGCCGGTGAGGAGGGGGCCGAAGATCCCGGCGCGGGGGATCATCGCCAGGCCGAGCTTGCCGAAGAACTCCGGGTCGTTCCACGCCTCGTCGTCGCGCTTGTGGAGGAACTCGATCCGCTGGTCGGGATCGATCGTCATCTCGTCGACGCACTCGTTGATCCCGCGGAGGTTCATCTTCGCCTTCCAGTGGTGGCGGGCGAAGGCGACGACCTTGGCGCCGCGGCGCTCGTAGAAGGTCGCGGTGTAGTGGCGGGTGTGGCCGTCGTGGATCGTGTCGACCGCGTCGAGGCCGCGGCTCAGGCCCGGGGTCAGGCGGATCACCTGACGGCTCAGGCTCTGGCCGAACTCCTCGACCTCGAGGGTCTGGAGGTCGCCGGGGTTCGGGAGGTACTTCGCGTCGTAGTTGATGTAGGGGCCCTCGATGCGGACGAAGAGCTCGGCGATCTGATCGGCCGAGGTCACGCCGGTCTGGACGTGGACGGTGCGGGAGAGCGCGTGGGCCTCGGCGACCGGGAGGAGGAGGGCGAAGCTGGCCGCGAGGCCGACGACGGGGAGGTGACGCATCGAAGGTGCGTAGCGTCGCCCGGCGGGGGATGGATCACTGGGACGGGTCGATTTGTGATCGCGGCGCCGTGGCTGGCCCCAGCGATCGCCCCGGCCGCGCGGATCCGGGCTATCTCCGCGTCGGGATTTGCCGGCGTGGATCGGGAATTGTCCGCGTCGTCGCTGGCGCTCGGGGGGCGCGGGCGCGCGACGAACGATCGCCGCATTTTTCTGCGAACACTTCGGCGCCTCTCCCTACTACCCCCGTGTGTCGCGGAGCGAGGGATGTTGAGCGCCCCCGGCAGGTGGCCGCCGCCGTACTCCCCCGGCGAGCGGACATCGATGAGGGCCGCGCCTTGCTCCTCGATCAGGGTGCGCGCGTCATTGCTCTTGATGTGGCTGGGGCCGCCGCTTCCTCCGAACAACACGTTCCACAGGGACATCTTGGACTCCTTGCTTGTCCCGGGTAGAAGCAAGGTCCGGGCCAGCGTGGTGCCGCTGGTCGCCTGCGGGCCCGAGCCGCGTCCGGAGCCGGAGCCCGCGTGGGTCAGCGCTCGGCCTGCTCGCGCTCGGCCTGGGCCTCGAGCTCGCGGATCCAGGCCCGCTCCGCCTCGGCGCGGGTGTCCAGCGCCGCGAGCGCGCACTCCGGGGGCGGGGGCGCGTCGGCGCGGGCCGAGGCGGCGGCCACCAGCGTCCGCACGGTCATCGTCTCTCGCAGGTCGAAGCGGACGACGGTGAGCGCCTCGTCGTCGCCGTCCAGGCGCGCGCGCTCGGCCGCGCTCAGGCTCGCCACGCGGAGGAGGCCGAGGTAGCCATAGGCTCGGGCCCCCGGCGCGTCGGCGGCCGCGAGCGCGCGCAGGCAGGGCTCGCCGCAGGTAGCGACGATATGATCATAGTGGGCCCAGAGCTCGCTGCAGCGATGATCGACGTTGATCAGCGCCGCCTCGAAATGCGTGGCAGCGCAGAGCAGGCTCATGCTCCGCGCGTGGGATCCCTCGGTCGCGCTCGCGCAGGTCGGGGCACTGGCGCTCGCACCCTGCGGGGGCTGGCCGGCTGGCGTCGGCTCTCCCGCGCAGGCGAGCGCCCACGAGACCAGCGCCCCGACGATGCTCCTTGTGGTCGGTCGCCCCACGCCACCAACCTAGCACGAGCGAGGAGCCACGCCTCGTGGCCCCGCGAGCCCGTGTTAGGGAGGGATCATGGCTGATCTCCGCGCGCTCGCCCCCTGGATCCTCGCCCTCCTGATCGGCGCGCCAGGCTGCGTCGGCGACGACGCCGCGACCTCCGCGGGCTGCGACGATCCGCCGGAGCTGGTGATCGACAACGGCACCCCGTGGACGCTCGCCGGGATCGAGTACCGACCCTGCGGGAGCGCCGACCCCGACGAGAGCTTCCCCTTCCCGCCGCCCGGGCTCCCGCCAGGGGAGCAATTCACGGTGGCGCTGACGGGCCCCGGCTGCTTCGAAGTACAGGTCGACGAGGCGAGCGGCTGCTCCCTCGATCCGCGGGTGAGCACCGGTGATCTCGCGGCCTGCGCGTCGAAGAGCGTCCACCTCGACGAGGCGATGTTCGGATGTCCTGGCGGATGAGCGCACGTGGTGGCGATGTGTTGATCGCCATGTAGTTGGACATACAAAAAACTCAAAGCAGCGCTGCGGCCCCGTGCTTGCGGGTGTCTGCGGCTTCTCCGATAGTCAGCGGTGGTGATTCGATCGCGCGCAGCGGGCCGCTGGGCCCTCGCCGGCTCGCTCGTGGCCGCCGCCGCCGCCCTCGGGGGCTGTCGGCCGCGGGCCTGCGAGGCGCCGGAGATGAGCGTCCAGGTGGTGCTCCACCCCGGCGAGCCGCTCAGCCCCAACGATCAGGGGGAGTCGCTGCCGACGACCGTCCACCTCTACCAGCTCAAGACCCCGGAGCCGATCGGCAAGGTCACCCTCGACCAGCTCCTCGCCGACGCCAAGGCGGCCCTCGGCGAGAGCTTCATCGCCGAGGAGAGCTTCGTCGTCTGGCCGAAGAAGGACGAGGTGCGGGCCGTGCAGCCGAAGGGCGACGCCCAGCAGATCCTCCTGGTCGCCGAGTTCCGCCGCCTCCTCGGCACCGGCTGGTACCAGAGCTACGACGTCCCCGAGCGCGCGCTCCACGAGGCGGCCTACTGCACGGCGGAGAAGCGGCGGCGCAAGGACAGGCGGAAGAAGGCGCTCGGTCAGCCCTGCTTCTTCGTCACCCTCGAGCAATACACGGTCCACGGGAGCCCCTCGAGCGCGGGCTTCGACGGGCCGCGCCCCGAGTGCGCGCCGCCGCCGTGGATGTACGAGATCGACAACCATGAGCGGCGCCGGGCCGAGCGCAAGGAGCGACGGCGACGGCGGGGCGGGGGCCTGCCGCGGCGACCCCCGAGCGCCCCGAAGGTGCCCAACCTCCCCAAGGACCCGGCCGGCGCGGCGCCGGCGAACCCGATCCGATGAGATGACGATGAGCGCCCTGGGATCCGTGCATGTGCAGCGAGGGGCCGCGAGGGGCCGCGGGGGAGGTGCGTGTGGCTGAGCGCGACCTGACGCCGATCGCCTGGCGGGACGGGGCGCTGATCGCCCCGCAGCACCTCCAGCGCCAGGACCTCTTCCACCAGGCGAGCCTCGCCGGGCGCCTCGCGGCCCTCAGCCCCTACACCTGGGGGGTCTCGCGCCTCCGCCTCGACGACGCGGCGCTGCGGCAGGGGCAGGCGCGGGTGCTCGAGGTCGAGGCGGTCTTCGCCGACGGGACCCTCGCGCGGGCGCGGGCCGACGAGCGCGGGGCCCCGCCGCCGCGGGCGATCGCCGAGGCGATGCCGCCGAGCGCCGAGCGCCTCGACGTCGCCCTCGCGCTCCCGGAATTCCGCGAGGGCGCCGACAACTTCGCCGGCGACGTCGACGCCCGCTACCGCCCGGCGATCCGCCGTGAAGTCGCCGATCTCTGCGGCGGCCGCTCGCGGGTCGACCTCGAGGTCGGCGAGGCCAACCTCGCGCTCCTCCTCGGCGACGAGGCCCGGCGGCCGGGGGTCCAGACGATCAAGATCGGCGAGGTCGTGCGCGGGGCCGACGGCGGCCTCGCCTGGTCGACGGGCTACGTCCCGCCCTGCCTGGCGATCGGCGCGGCGCCGGGGCTGGGGGCCGAGCTTCGGGCGATCCTCGCGCTGGCGATCGCCCGCCGGCGGGCGCTGGTCGAGCTCCGCCGCGAGCACGACCCCGAGCGCGCTGAATTCCTCGGCCGCGACGTCACCCACTACCTCCTCCTCGACGCGCTCGGCGGCGCGATCCCGGCCCTGCGTCACCTGGTCGAAGAGCCAGGGACGCCGCCCCTCGCGGCCTACCTGACGCTCGCCGAGCTCGCCGGCAAGCTCACCTCCTTCGCCACCCAGGTCGATCCGGCGGCGCTCCCGAGCTTCCACTACCTCGACCTGCGGGCGAGCTTCGACGGGCTCTTCGCGGCGATCCGCGAGATGCTGGGGATCGCGATCGAGGCCGGCTTCGTCCGGATCCCCCTGGCGCTGCGCCAGGAGGACGGGGTCTGGCTCGGCCGCCTCGGCGACGACGCGCTCGCCTGCCGCTCCTACGTCCTCGCGGTCGAGTCCTCGCTGCCGGCGGGCGACGTCGCTGGCGGGCTCCCGCGCCTCTCGAAGGTCGCGTCGTGGGGGCGGATCACCACCCACGTCAAGCAGGCGACCCCCGGGGTGCGGATCGAGCACCTGTCGCGGGCGCCGGCCGAGGTCCCGCAGCGGCCGCGGCAGCTCTACTTCGCCCTCCACACCGACGATCCCGACTGGCGTGAGGTGCTCCGCGAGCGGACCCTCGCGCTCTACTTCCCCGAGCCCTACGACCCGCGGCGGCTGCGGATCGAGCTCTTCGGGATCCGCGAGGGGGGCGCGGCGACGTGAGCCTCGCGGGCGCCGACGATCCGCGCCTCGGCGCCGAGCGCCTCGCGCGGCCGGTGCTGGCGGCGATCGAGGTGCTGGCGACGATCGATCCCCGGGCCGACGCGGCCGCGCTCGAGCGGGCGCGGGCCGGGGTGATGGGGGCGCTCGAGGGGGCGGAGGCGGCGATCCGCGGGCGCTTCGGCGGCGACGCGGCGACCGCGAGCAAGTACGCGCTGGCGGCGTTGGCCGACGAGGTCGCGCTCCGCGAGGCCGGGCCGCTCCGCGAGCACTGGCGGCCGCGCAGCCTCCAGCTCCACTACTTCCAGGACAACCGGGCGGGCTACGGCTTCTTCGAGCGGCTGGCGGCGCTCGAGGGGGCGGCGTCGGGGGCCGGCCGCGACCTCGCGCTGGCGATCTACGTCCTCGCGCTCGGGCTCGGCTTCCAGGGGCGCCACGCCGACGCGGCCGAGGGGGCGGCGGCGCTGCGTCGCCACCTCGAGGGCGCGAGGCGGGCGCTCGCGGCCGGTGATTCGAGCGGCGACGCAGCGGCGCTCAGGGCCTGGCGCCGGGCGCCCCGCAGCGGCCTTCGGCGGCCGCCGCCGACGCTCGGCGCGGGCGGCCGCTGGCTCGCGCTGGCGGCCCTCCTCTTTGTGATCGGCCTCTTCGTCGAGGCCCGCTGCGCGCTCGGGTCGATGCGCGACGAGGCGAGCGCGGCGATCGGCGAGCGGGCGGGCTTGCCCAGGGTCTGAGGCGACGATGCTCAAGGTCCTGGTCATCGTCCTCGTCGCCCTCCTGGCCGCCCTCGCGCTCGCCAGCCGGTGGTTGGTCGAGCCCCTCGGGCTCCCGGCGTGGCTGCCGACCGCGCTCGCGGCCGCGGCGCTCGCCCTCGCGGCCCTCGCCGTCACGGTCGCGCTGGTCCGCCGGGCGCTCGATCGCCGGCGGGGGCGGCGGGCCGGCGATCCCAGCCGCGAGGCGCTGCGGGCCTTCGTCGACCACGAGCTCCAGCGGGCGCGCGAGGCCGCCGGCGACGATCCTGCGTGGGCGCTGGTCCTCGGGCCGAGCGGCGCGGGCAAGAGCGCGGCCCTCCTGGCGAGCGGCCTCCGCTTCCGGGCCGGGCTCGGCCCCGAGCGCTTCGTCGCGGGCGGGGCGATCCAGGCGACCGACCGGGTCGCGTTCTACCTGGCCGAAGGGACACCTTCGACGATCCTCGTCGACACCAGCGGCCGCTACGTCGACGGCGGGCCGGCGGACGAGGCCGAGTGGCGCCTGGTGATCGAGGCCCTCGCCGCCGGCGGGCCCCGGCGACCGCTGGGGGCGATCGTCGCGCTGGTCGACGCGCCGGCGCTCCTCGGCGGCGATCCGGCGGCCCTCGGCGAGGCGCTGCGCAGGCGGATCGACGAGGTCCAGGCCGGCCTCGGCGTGGTCACGCCGATCACCCTCGTGGTCGCCAAGGTCGACGCGTTGGTCGGCTTCGCTCGCCTCGCGGAGCTGGTCGGCGCCGACGCCCTCGGCCTCACCCTCGAGGTCGCGGGGCCCGGGGCCGACGCCGCCCGCGGGGTCGTCGAGCGCGAGCTCCGGGCGCTGGTCGACGATCTCGGGCGGGCGGCCTTCGACGCGCTCGATCGCGCGCCCGGGGCGGAGGCCCGCGGCGAGGTGCTGCGGGGGCTCGCGGCGATCGAGCGCCTCGGGGAGGCGAGCGCCGCCCTCGCGGCCGCGCTGGTCCCCGATCACGGGGCCGCCGACGCGCCGATCCTCCGGACGATCGCCTGGGCGAGCGCCGGCGAGCTCGGGCGTCGGAGTGAGCTGTCCCTTCGGCCAGCCATCGATCCGGTGATGGCGGCGGCCGAGGAGGCCTGCGGGCGGCCGCCGCGGCGGGCGAGCGCGGCCGGGCGGGGCGACGCGCCAGCGCTCTCGCTCGCCAGGGTCTTCGGCGAGCTCCTCCCGGGCGATCGCTGGATCGCCGGCTGGAGCCGCCGCCGCCTCGCCGGCGAGCGCTGGCGGCGGGGCCTCGCCGGCGGCGCGGCGATCGTCGCCTGCGCCGGCCTCGGCCTCGGCCTCGCCGGCGCGGCCCGGGGCAACCACCGCCTGGTCGGCGCGGTGATCGGCGGCCTCCACGGCCTCGATCGCGCGGGCTCCGGCCCCGGGCTCATCGCCGCCCGCGATCTCGCGCCGCTCCAGGAGGCGGTCCACACCCTCGAGACCCACGCCGCCGAGGGCCCGCCCTGGTCGCTGCGCTGGGGGCTCTACCAGGGCGACGCGCTGGTCGACGAGGCGAGCGAGCTCTACCTCCAGACCCTCGCGTCGCGGGTGATCACCCCGCTGGCGGCGGCGTCCGAGGAGGAGCTCCAGCGCCTGGCCCGGCGCAGCCGCGGCGGCGGCGAGCTGGCGCGCGACGAGTACTGGCAGGCGGTCCGCACCCTCCGCCTCTACATCCTCCTCACCCGCGAGGGCGAGGCGGTCCACGTCCTCAGCGAGGGCGAGCGGCGCTGGCTGGCCCCCGCGCTCGCCCGCGCCTGGGGCGGCGCAGAGGAGGCCGATCCGCTGACCCTGGCCGCCAGCGAGGCGCTGGTCGAGCGCGACCTCCCGCGCCTCGGCGCCGGCGGTGACGCGGCGCGCGGGGCCGCGCTGCCGGCCCGCGATCCGCGGATCGTCGAGCGCGCCCGGGTGATCCTCCGCCGCTCCGCCCGCGGCCGCCTCTGGGTCGACGACCTCGCCGATCGTCCCCTCGGCGGCGGCGAGCCGATCCGGATCGCCTCCTTTGCCCCCTCCGCGAGCTGGCTTCAGAACCAGGACCGAAAGGTCAGGTCGGCCTTCACCCGCCCGGGCTGGGCCGACGTCCACCGCCTCCTCCGCTGCGAGGGCGACCCCCAGGTCGGCGAGCTCGGCGAGTACCTGGTCGCCGCCGAGGTGATCGACGAGCGCGGCTGCCAGGAGGAGCTGGAGGCGCTCCACGCCGCCTACTTCGCGGCCTACGTCCGCGAGTGGAACCACTTCCTCGACACCATGCACGTGGTCGAGCCCGAGGGCTACGAGGCGATCCGCGCGCTCATCGAGGACATGACGATCACCGGCGGGCCGACGGTCAACGCGCTCGAGGGGCTCTTCCTCAAGGTCGCCGACAACGCGCTCCTCGATCCCCACCCGGGCGAGGGCGGGGCGGCGGCCGGCTGGCTCGCCGCCTGGGCCTCGCGCGGCCGCGGCGGGCGAGGGGGCGGCGCGGGCGGGGCCCAGGCCTCGGTGAAGAGCGTCCGCGACGCGCTCGAGCCCTTCTACCGCTACGGCTACCAGGCGGCGGCCGGCGAGGGCGCGGCGACCACCCCGCTCCAGGCCTACGCGTCGCTCCTGATGCGGATCGGCGGGCCCCTCGGCGAGCACGCGCGCACCCGCGACGCGGCCGCGCTCGAGCAGGCCCGCAAGCACGCCGCCGACGTCTTCCGGCTCCTCTACGAGGAGCAGCTGCCGATCCAGCACCCGCAGTGGCGGCCGGTGCTCGAGCGCCTCCTCGAGCCGCCGATCCGCGGGCTCCTCGAGGAGGTGCGCCGGGGCGAGCGCGACCTCCTGACCCAGCGGTGGTGCAACGAGGTCCACGGCCCCTTCGAGGCGATGAAGATCTGCTACCCCTTCGCCCGCGACGGGGCCTGCAACGCCTCGGCGAGCGAGGTCGCCGAGCTCTTTCACCCGAAGAACGGCGCGCTCTGGAGGCTCTACGAGGAGGCGCTGAGCGGCCGCTTCCCCTTCCAGGGCGATCGCTACGGGGTCGCGGCCCAGGGCTACGGCTCGCGCCTCCGCCTCAACCCGCAGGTCGCCGAGCTCCTCACCCACGCCAAGGAGCTCGGCGAGGTGCTCTTCCCCGGCGTCGCGGCCGAGCCCCGCTTCGCCTTCTCGATCCTCTTCCAGCCCTCGACCTCCGCCTCGAAGATCACCCTCGACGTCGACGGCTCGCTCATCGAGTACAACAACAACCACCGCGACACCTTCCGGCCGATGGCCTGGCCCGGGGGCGGCGGCGCGCCGGGGGCGACGATCGTCGCCGACACCCACATGGGCGAGCAGCGGGCCCACGGCGAGGGGTTTTGGGGGCTCTTCAAGCTCCTCGAGCAGGGCGACGTCGACCAGGAGCAGCGCTTCATCCGGGTGCGCATGCGGGTCGGCGCGGCCAAGGACGTCCAATTCACGATCAACCCGGAGAGCGGCCTCGGGACCCCGCTCTTCGGCCGCCTGCGCCCCGACGCCCGCCTCATGGACGTCTTCCGGGCGCCCCGCCTCCAGGTCCCCCGCAACCTCTTCATCGGCGGGATGAGCTGCCCCTCGCAGCTCCGCCCCGCGTCCCCGGCGACCTCGTCGCCCTAGCCCACACACACGGATCACGGACCCGAGACCAAGGAGAGCCAAGGTATGGCACGCGAAGGATCGATCGCTCCCGAGGAGCGGATCAACATCATCTACAAGTCGGTCAAGGAGGGCGAGGTCCACGGCGAGCTCCCCCTCAACGTCCTGGTCCTCGGCGACTTCAAGGGGGCGCCCGACGAGGCCCACATCGAGGATCGCGAGCTCATGCACATCAAGTCGAAGGACGACTTCAAGCGCGAGCTTCAGGCCCAGCGGGTCCACCTCGACCTCCGGGTCCCCGATCGCCTGAGCGGCGAGGAGGGGGCGGAGATGACGGTCTCGCTCGACTTCGGGGCGATCGGCGACTTCGGCCCAGAGGGGATCCTCCGCCAGGTGCCGGCGCTCCGCGAGCTCAAGCGGATGCGCGACGCGCTGAGCGGCCTCAAGAGCCCGCTCGAGAACCAGCCGAGCTTCCGCCGCCTCCTCAACGACCTCGTCGGTGATCTCTCGGCTGCCCATGCCGCCCGCCGCGATCAGGAGAACGACTAGCCATGCAGACCCAGACCCGCGCCAAGACCGAGACGATCACCCTCGACGACGTCCTCTCCGAGGCGAAGTACACCCCGAAGGACGAGGGCTACGACGACATCAAGATGGCCGTCGACATGATGGTCCAGCGGGCGACCGCCGGCGAGAGCCAGGGGCTCTCGAAGATCGACCGGGTCGCGGTCGACCGGATGATCGCCGAGATCGACGCCAAGATCTCCGCGCAGATCAACGAGGTCCTCCACCACCCGGACTTCCAGCGCCTCGAGGCCGCCTGGCGCGGGCTCGAGTACATGGTCGACAAGATCGACTTCTCGCAGAACATCCGGATCGCGGTGCTCAACTGCACCAAGAACGACCTCCTCGACGACTTCGAGGACGCCGGCAAGGTCGACAAGTCGAACCTCTTCAAGCGGGTCTACACCGACGGGATCGGGGTCTACGGCGGCAAGCCCTACGGCCTGGTCTGCGCCAACTTCGAGTTCGGGCCCTCGGGCGATGACATCGACCTCCTCCGCCGCTGCGCCGCGGTCTCGTCGATGGCCCACGCGCCGCTGATCACCAACGCGAGCCCCGAGCTCTTCGGCAAGGGCGAGACCTCCTTCGAGGGGCTCGCCAAGCTCCGCGACATCGACGCGCTCTTCGAGATGCCGCACTACGCCCGCTGGCGGAGCTTCCGCGAGAGCGAGGACGCGCGCAACGTCGGCCTCTGCCTCCCGCGCTTCATGCTCCGCGAGCCCTACGCGCCGAACGATCGCCGGGTCCCCTCGTTCAACTTCACCGAGGAGACCGAGGGCGACCACGACAAGTACCTCTGGGGGAACGCGTCGATCGCCTTCACCACCCGGGTCGCGGCCTCCTTCGCCCGCTACCGCTGGTGCCCGAACATCATCGGCCCGAACAGCGGCGGCGCGGTCGAGGACCTGCCGATCCACCACTACGAGGTGATGGGCAAGGGGATGACCAAGATGCCGGTCGAGCTCCAGATCTCGGATCGCCGGGAGTACGAGCTGGCGAACAACGGCTTCATCCCGCTGGTCTGGCAGAAGGAGAGCGACCGCGCCTGCTTCTTCTCGGCGAACTCGGCCCAGAAGGTCCACAAGAGCAACGACGTCGAGCTCCAGCAGTCGATCGAGCTCGGCTCCAAGCTCCCCTACATGTTCATCGTCTCGCGGATGGCCCACTACCTGAAGATCCGCCAGCGCGAGCTATTGGGGAGCGACATGAGCCGCTCGCAGCTCGAGGCCGAGCTCAACAAGTGGATCGGCAACTACGTGAACAACATGGAGACGACCGATCCCAAGACCCGCGCGAGCAAGCCGCTGCGCTGGGCGAAGATCTCGGTCGAGGACGTCGAGGGCGAGCCCGGGCGCTACTCCTGCCGCCTCCAGCTCCGCCCCCACTTCAAGTACAACGGCGCCTCCTTCACCCTCTCGCTGGTCGGCAAGGTCGACAAGGGCGCGGCGGGGGCGAGCTAGCGGGCGATGGTCGTCGACGCCGCGAGAGCGCGGGCGCGGGGGCTCCTCGCGCCGATCGCCGGGGACGCGGGGCCGGCCGGGGTCGACCCACGCGGCGATCCGCGGGCGCAGTGGCTCGGCGACGCGATGCTGGTCGAGCCGATCGTCCGCCGCGAGTGGTCGGCGATCCGCGAGGCGAGCGAGGCGCTCCTCGGCGAGGTCGGCAAGGACCTCAAGGTCGCGGCGGCCTGGGCGGCCGCGGCCTACGAGCTGGAGGGGCTCGCGGGGCTGGCGGCCGGGCTCGCGCTCGTCGCGGGGTTGCTCCGCGAGCGCTGGGAGGACATGTGGCCGCGGCGGCCCCGGGCCCGCGAGGGGGCGCTGGTCGGGCTCTACGAGCATTTGGCGAGCCGGCTGCCGGCGTACGAGGTCGGCGAGGACGAGGTCGAGGTGGGGGAGGCGCGGGCGGAGCTCGAGGGGTGCCTGGCGCTCCTCGACGAGGTGCATGGGGCGGCGATCGAGCGCTTCGCGCCGCCGCCGATGCCCCGGCAGGCGCGGGCGGAGCTCGAGCGGATCCTCGGCGGGCTGCCGGCGCAGATGGAGGATGTCTCTTCGGGCATGTTGTTCGAGGCCGCGGAGTCGGCGTCAAAGCCCGCAACTCCTGCGCCTGCGCGCCCGGTCGCCGAGGCGCCGGCGAGCGGCGGGGCGGGGCAGGGGAGCGCGGCGCCGGCGAGCGACGTACGGGCGCCCGCGCCCGCGCCCGCGCCCGCCGCTCCTCGGCCTGTCTCAGAGGACAGGCCGCGTGAGGCAAGCCCGGCGCTCCAGCCCCCCGACCTCCGCGCGGTCGATCTCGACGACGAGGCCGAGGTCGAGCGCTTCGTCGGCGGCCTCTCGCAGGGTATGATCAAGGCGGCGGGCGCCCTCCGCCGCCGGCGCTCGAGCGACCCCCTCGCGTATCGACTCCTCCGGGTGGCGATCTGGCTGCGGGCCGCCGAGCCGCCGGTGCGCGAGGGGAGGACCGGCCTCGCCGGGATCGCCGCGAACGACCGCGCCCGCTACGAGGCGATGCTCCGCAACCAGCGCTGGGCGCCGCTCCTCGACGAGGTCGAGTCGGCGCTCGCGCGGCCGGCTGCGCGCTTCCACCTCGACCTCCAGCGCTACGCGCTCGCGGCCCTCGAGGGGCTCGGCGAGGCCCACGCGGAGGCCCGGCGGGCGCTCCTCGGCGAGCTGGGCGGGCTCCTCACGCGGATGCCGGGGCTCGTCGAGCTCTGCGACCGCGACGGGGTGCCCCTCGCGGACGAGGCGACCCGTCGCCTCCTCGACGCCGAAGTGCTCGGCGCTCTGCCCTTGGACGCGCAGGCCTGGGCCTTCGCGACGCCCCCGGACGCGGCCGCGGCCGCGGCCGCTCCGCTCGCTGCGCCAGCCGTCGCCCCGCCGGCCGGTCTCGTCGCCCTCCCGCTCGCGCCGCCCTCAAAGATGTCCCAAGAGACATCCTCCCTGGAGCGCGACGATCACCTGGCCGCGGCCGAGGCCGCCGCTCGCGCCCAGCTCGGCGCCGGCGCGCGCGCGAGGCCGCGCTCGCGACCCTCCAGGCGGCGGTCGATCGCCTCGCGGGCCCGCGCGCCCGCTTCGTCGGCCGGGCCGCGCTCGCCCGCCTCTGCGTCGACGCCGGCCTCGCGCCGGTCGCCCGGGCGATCTTCGCCGACCTCGCGCGCGAGGCCGAGACCCGGGGCCTCGCCGCCTGGGAGCCGGCCCTGGTCGCGCCGGTGCTCGAGGGCCTCCTCCGCGCGGGCGAGCCCGCGGGCGACGAGCGGGCGCGGATCTTCGCCGAGCTCGCCGCCCTCGACCCCGGCGCGGCCGCCCGCCTCGCCCTCGCAGCCACGACCACCGCCCCCGCCCCCGCACTCGACGCGCGAGGTCGCCGATGAGCCCCGGCCTCCGCCAACGCACCTTCGCCCGAGCCCGAGGTAGCCGATGAACACGCAAGCGACCCGCCCCTTCGCCGCCCCCGGCGTCCTCCCGCCGGTCCGCTACACCTTCCGCGTCGCCGGCTGGCGCGGCGCCCCCTGGCACGTCCGGCGGATGGAGCTCCGCGAGGGGATCTCCGAGGTCTACCGCCTCACCCTCGAGGTCCTCTGCGACGCCCCCTGGATCGATCTCGACGAGCTCCTCGGCGACGCCTGCGTCCTCGAGATCGATCGCCAGGCGAGCCCGCGCCTGGTCCACGGGCTCGTCCTCGAGGCCGAGGAGATCGGCCGCCTCGGCGGGCGCACGCACGTCCGCCTCGAGATCGGCCCGGCCCTCGCGCTCCTCGATCAGCGGGTCGACACCCGGGCCTGGCAGGAGCGGAGCGCCCCCGAGATCCTCCACGAGGTCCTCTCCGGGCCGCTCGCCGAGCTCGGCCGCAGCCTCAAGATGGACGGCCTCGACACCGCCCGCTACCCCCGGCGGGAGTACTGCGTGCAGTACCGCGAGAGCGACCTCGACTTCGCCTCTCGCCTGATGGAGGAGGAGGGGATCGCCTTCGTCTTCGACCAGACCCAGGGCGACGCCGAGCTCCTCGTCCTCGTCGATCACAACCGCGGCTTCCCGCGCCTCCACGAGGACGACGAGGCGCTCGCGCTCGCCGACGGCGGCCTCGGGGCGGCCGGCGTCGAGTCGCTCCACGCCTTCCGCTGGGGCCGGCGCCTGACCCCGACCGCGGTGGTCCAGCGGGCCTTCGCCTGGCAGCGGCCGAGCGAGCCCCACGGCGCGGCCAAGGAGGGCGCCGACCTCCGCGGCCGCCGGCGCGAGGTCTACGAGCACGACGATCGGGTCTACCCGGAGGACGCCGAGCGCCTCTCGCAGATCAAGCAGGAGCGCCTCCAGGCGCCGAGCCGGCGGGCGTCGGCGGGGAGCGACGCGACCCTGGTGCGGGCCGGCGGCGCCCTGGCGATCCGCGGCCACGGGCGCGGCGGCGACTACCTCGTGACCCGCGTGACCCACCGCGGCGAGTGCCCGGAGGAGTCGATCCTCCAGGGCGGGCTCCTCGCGGCCGCCGGGCCGTCGGCCGCTCCCCGCTACACCAACACCTTCGAGTGCCAGCCGCTTGACCTGCCCTTTCGGCCAGTCTTGACCAAGACCAAGCCGAAGGTCGCCGGCGTCCAGACGGCGACGGTCACCGGCCCGCCCGGCGAGGAGGTCTTCTGCGACGAGCACGGGCGGATCAAGATCCTCCCGCACTGGGACCGCCTCTCGCCGGTCGACGAGGGCTCGTCGTGGTGGGTGCGGGTCGCCCAGCACTCGGCCGGGCCGGGGTGGGGGACGGTCTTCCTCCCGCGGATCGGCATGGAGGTCGTCGTCGACTTCATCGACGGCGACCCCGATCGGCCGATCGTCGTCGGCTGCGTCTACAACGGCGACAACCCGCCGCCCTACGCGCTCCCCGACGACAAGACCAAGACGACGATCCGGACCTCGTCGTCGCCCGGCGGCGGCGGCTTCAACGAGCTCTCCTTCGAGGATCAGGCGGGCGCCGAGGAGGTCTTCCTCCACGCCCAGCGCGACTACAACGCGGTGGTGAACGCCAACCGCACGCTCTCGGTCGGCGCCAACGACACGACCTCGGTCGGCGCCAACCGGACCGCGGTGATCGGCGCCAACGACTCGACGGCGGTCGGCGCCAACAAGTCGGTGACGGTCGGCGCCAATTACTCGGAGAGCTGCGGCGCGAGCCACAGCGTCTCGGTCGGCGCGGCCGAGTCGATCTCGGTCGCGGCCGCCCAGAGCGTGTCGGTCGGCGGGGCTCAGAGCGTGTCGGTCGGCGCCGCCCAGAGCGTGTCGGTCGCCGCCGATCAGAGCACGACGGTCGGCGGCAGCCAGAGCGCGACGGTCACCGGCGACCAGACGAACACGATCACCGGCAACCAGACGAACACGGTCACCGGCAACCAGAGCAACGAGGTCACCGGCGATCAGAGCCACACGATCACCGGCGACCACGCGCTCACGGTCACCGGCACCCACGCGCTGACGGTCACCGGCGCGGCCACCGAGACCCTGAGCGCGGGCGCGGCGATCGGGGTGACGGGCGCCTACACCCTGACGATCTCGGGCGAGCTGACGGTCGACGCCGGCGGTCGGGCGAGCATCAAGGCCTCGCGGATCGAGCTCAGCGGCGGCGACTCCAAGGTCAGCGTCGAGCCCGGCCTGGTGACGGTCGAGGGCGGCTGCCTGGTCGACATCAAGACCTCGGGCGACGTCACGGTCAACGGCGGCGCGGCGGTGTCGATCACCGGCGGCGCCGACGTGACGATCACCGGGAGCGCGGTCAAGCTCAACTGCTAGACGGGCCGGGATGGAGCTGGTCAACCAGACGCCGGCGGCCGCCGATCTCCGGGTCTCGACCCTCGAGGGGACGACGTTTCGCTACGGGATGCTCACCGCCAAGGTGACCTTCTGCGTCGATCGCGAGGGGCGCTGGCGGATCGACGATCAGGATCCCTACCCGGTCCTCGCGGTCGATCGACCGACGGCGCTCGGCGAGCTCCCCGGCGACCTCTCACCCCGCCGCGATCGCGCCCTCGAGGTGATCGTCCTCGGCGCGGCCCACGGCGGCGCGCTCACCGAGATGGAGGTCTCGCTCGCGGTCGGCGGCCACGCCCGCCACCTCCGGGTGAGCGGCGATCGCGAGTGGCTCCGCGGCCTCGGCGGCCCCCGGATCTCGCCGCCGGCGGCGATCGGCGTGATGCCGCTGACCTGGGCGCGGGCCTTCGGCGGCGCCGCCGAGTGCTGGCTCGACGAGCGCTCGGTGATCGACCTCTTCGACCCGCAGAACCGCCGCGGCCGGGGCTTCGACGCCGAGGCCCAGATGCGCGACGTCGGCAAGGCCTTCGAGGCGCCGGCCGGCTTCCCGCGCCTCGCCGACGGCTACCGCCGCCTCCTCCCCAACATCGAGGATCCGCGGCGGCCGATCACCCGCTGGGACGACGCGCCGCCGCCCGCCTGCTGGGCGACGGTGCCGACCGAGCTCGGCGTCCAGAGCCGGCGGGCGCAGGACAGGATCCGCGAGGGCCGGCCGATGTCGCAGGCCGAGGTCCTCGAGATGGTCTACCACCGCGCGCACCCGGATTGGATCCTCCCGGAGGCGCCGCTCGGGGCCGCGGTGGTCGTCGGCGGGATGAGCCCGGGCGGCCGCTGGGGCTTTCACCTGCCGACGCTCGCGGTGATCGCCGACTACGAGCTCGGCGAGCGCCGGGGCGAGCGCGCCCTCGATCCTCACCTGGTCCTCCTCCTCCCCGAGGAGTCGCGCTTCTACCTGGTCTACCGCCACTTCTTCACGATGGAGGTCGAGCGCGCGACGCCGCGCTCGATCCGCCTCCGCCTCGCCGGGAGCTGACCCATGAGCAAGGTTACGGTCCAGCGCGACATCTGCCTCAACATGATCGTCCCCCTGGTGGCGACCCACAACTTCGTCCCGCTCCCGCCCTTCCCGCCGGTGCCGCCGCCGATGCCGGCCGCGCCGCTCTCGCTCGCCGCCTGCGCGATCGAGGCGCCGGTCAACGCCTGGTGGCCCCCCGGCTACGCGCTCGGGGCCAACAAGTTCACCACCTCGGTCTTCCACGGCGGCATGCAGATCTGTCTTGAGGGACATGACTGCGGGAACTTCATCCCCCACCTCCAGATCGCGCCGGCGCCGAACAACCTCCTCACCCTCCTCCACATCCCGCTCTCGTCGCGGAAGGCGAACTTCTCGGCGAGCACGGTGCTGATGGACGGGGCGCCGACCGGCTGCATGACGATGATCGCCTGGCCGCCGACGCCGATGACCTACTGCTCCGAGCCGATCCGCATGCCGCTCGCCGACGCGCCGACCAGCCACCTCAACTCGGTCGAGGTCGGGATGACCTGGGGGGACTGGCTCGCCGGGGCGATCGGGATCGCGGCCGGCATGCTCCTCGATTACGTCCTCTTCCGGCGCGCGGGGGGGACCCGCGGCTTCGGCCAGAGCGCCGGCAAGTACATCGCCAAGTCGAAGGCCGGGCAGAGCACGAGCCAGCTCCTCTCGTCGTCGCTGATCGGCTCGCTGAAGCCGAGCTTCGGGATGAATTGGGCGCTCAAGCAGGGGGTCAACAACCTGGTCGGCGCCGCCCAGATCGGCCTCACCGGCCGCGGCTCCCTCGGGATCTCGCAGAGCATCGGCGGCCCCTTCCTCGGCCTCACCGGCTCGGCGACCGCGACCCACGGCGAGGACGGCTGGTCGGGGAAGGGCGGGGTGAGCGGCAAGGCCGGGACCGCGAGCGGCAACCTCGACACCAGCGGCGCCGGGATGACCAGCCGCCACCCCCTCGGCTTCGGCCAGGACGGCGTCTCGCACGACTGGGACGGCGGCACCTCGAGCTCCGACGTCGACGTCGATCCCTTCGGCGGCTTCGACAACCAGGCGACCACGGTCGGGCCCGACGGCACGGTCACGGTCAGCCGCAGCGACGGGCCCTCGGGGCTGCCGAACCAGCTCTGAGGGCGTCGATGTCGATCAAGCGGAGCCCGGTGCGTGACGACCTCGACGCGGTCGTCGACTTCTTCCCGCCCGAGGGGATGCCGGAGATCATCTACGGGATCGCCAAGCGGACCTACGCGATCGTCGGCGGCCGCTGCGAGCGCGCGCCGGTGCAGGCGCTCGCCCATGACATCCGCGATCCCGCGTCAGGCCCCCGTTGGGCGCCGGGGAGCGACTTTTGGCCGACCAAGTTTCGGACCGACGTCGCCGTCCGCGGCGCGGCCCAGCGGGCCGACGGTCGGCCGACGCGCTCGCTCCTGGTGCGGGCGGTGGTCGGCGATCGGGCGCGCTCGATCCGGGTCTTCGGCGATCGCCGGGTGGAGTGGCTGGCCCCCGGCGAGCTCCGCTTCGCCGACCCCGAGCCCTTCACGGCGATGCCGATGACCTGGGATCAGGCCTACGGCGGCTGGGATCCCCGGGTCCCGGTGCCGCCGGCGACGACGATCGGCGAGCTCGCGCGCCTCGAGGGCGATCACCCGGGCGTCTACCCCCGCAACCCCTACGGCCGCGGCTACGTCGTCGTCGATGAGCCCTGCGAGGGGATCGTCCTCCCCAACCTCGAGGACCCGCTGCGGCCGCTGACGCCCGAGACGCTGGTGGTCGGCGATCCGCGGGCCTGGCATCGCCAGCCGCTGCCGGCCTGCCTCGAGTTCACGGCCGCGAACTTCTTCCACCGCCTCTGCTGGCTCGGCGCCGAGGCGTGGCACCACCCGCCGGCCGGGACCCGCCTCGAGGAGGTCGCGCTCGGGCTCCTGCCCCCCGACTTCGAGGCGCTCGCCGGCCGCGTCTGGGACGACCCCGAGGTGATGCAGGAGGGCGCCTACGGGATGACCTTCGATCCCCTCGGGGCCGGCACGCCGATCGCGGTCGAGGGGATGAGCCCGGGGATCGACCGCCTCGAGTTCGCGCTCCCCGAGCCGCCGCGGATCGAGCTCCTCCTCGATGGAGCTGTCCATTCGGTCAGGCCGCAGCTGACCAACGTGCTGGTCGAGCCCGGCGAGCGCCGGGTCTCGCTCACCCACGTCGTCCGGATGGCCTGCGGCCGCCGCTTCGTCCCGGGGATCCACGCCGGGATCCCGCTGGCGCTGCGGGTCGACGGCGCGCGGATCGACTACCTCTGCCCGCCGACGCTGCGCGAGCGCCGGCTGGCGGGGGGGTGAGTCTGACGACGCTCGTCGCGGGACGACGGCGCGAGATGCGCTTGGTGCGCTCGGATGACGCCCCATAGAGCGCCATCCTTCGGGGCGTGAATGTGTTTTTCGAGGAACGTGACGATATCGAAGCGTTTTTCGGCCTGCGAAAACGTTTCTTGGAGAGCGTGGATTGCGCGTGGGGCGCGAGCTCGAGGCGCTCAGGATGGGGGGTCGACCTCGAGGAGCTCGACCGGCCCGATGCCGCGGTCGGCGAGCTGGCGCTGGATCGCCTCGGGATCGCCGACGATGACGATCTGATACGCGTAGCGATCGGCGAGCGCGTCGGCGACCTTCGTGATCGGCCGGAGCTCAGCCTGGGCGAGCGGGTGCTCCGCGCGCTCATCGAAGCCCTGGTGGTGCCAATAGCGACGGGCGAGGCGCGTGACCGCGTCACCGTCGTCGGCGTAGCTGGCCATCGCCGCCAGGCGTCGGCGCCTGAGGTAGCCGGAGCTGTGGAACTTGGCCCGACGGAGACCTCGCAGCGTGTCGACGACGAGCGCGAGGGCCTCGCCGACCCGGGCCTCGTCGACCGCGGTCTGGATCGTCACGAGCGGGCAGGCATGACCGCTGCGGAGGCGAGCGTCGACCCCGTAGGTGAGCCCGAGCTCGTCGCGGAGCCTGGAGTGGAGGACGTTGCCGATGAAGTGAGCCTGGAGCTCCTGGCCGAGGGCTACGCTCGAGCTGGCCGGGGCGCCGACCTGCCCGAGGAGGATCGTCGCCTGGGCGAGCCCGCGGCGGGGGATCACGCGGATGGCGGTCGGCCTTATCGCGGGCGGCGGCGCGCTCGGCGGGGCCACGTCGGGCGGAGTGCTCCACTCGCCGAAGGCCCGCTCGGCCGCGGCCGCGGCCCTCGCCGGGTCGATCGCGCCGCTGACGATCAGCGCGGCCCGCTCGGGTCGGAGGAGGCGCTGGCCCGCGCTCGTCAGGGTCTCGGGCGTCCAGGCGTCGATCTCCGCGCGCGTCGGCGCGTCGCGCTCGCAGAATGCTCCTGTCCCAAAGACCACTCTTCGCAGGCCCTCCTCGGCGACCACGGCCGGCGAGCGCGAGGTCCAGGCCTGGTCGCCGCGGGCGAGGAGCGCGATCGACTCGACGGTCGCCGGCGAGGCGAGGTCGGCCTGGACGATCGTCGCCAGCGCCTCGATCGCCGCCTCCGCGTCCTCCGGGAGGACGGTGACGTGGAGGAGCCCGCCCTCGGCGCTCGCCAGGATCTCGAGATCGCCGCCGATGCGTTCGAAGGCCGCCTCGGTCGCCGGGCTCCGCCCGCGCCCCAGCGCGTCGAGGAGCGCGAAGCCGCCGCCGCCGGGGGCGTCTGCGAGGCCGCGGAGCGCGAGGCCGAGGGTCACCGAGCCCCCTTGAGTGGCGATCACCGCGGTCTGGAGGCCGTTCGCCAGGGTCGCGGTGGTGATCGTCGGGAAGGTCGCCGCGACCTCGACCTCGGGGAGAGCCGGGTGCGCGCGCCAGGCGTGGCTCGGTCCGCAGGCTGCGAGCGTGAGCGCGAGCGCGAGCGCTGCGCGGGGACCCCAGCGGCTCACGGTCGCCTCCCCTTCATCGGCTCCGCGACGATCACCAGCCGGCGCGCGCGGGTGAGGTGCTCGCGGACGGCCCGGGCGATGGCCGCGGGATCGACCGCGGCCCAGCGTCGCTCGACCGCCTGCTCCCAGCCGGCGTCGCGGCTGCCGGCGCGGTAGGCCGCGGCGAGGCGCGCCCGCGTGACCAGGTCGCCCTTCATCCTCCGGTGCTCGGCGATCTGCCGCGCTCGCGCGCCGCTCACCTCGGCCTCGCGGAGCTCGCCGGCCGCGACCGCCTCGAGGAGGCGATCGATCGCCGCCACCAGCTCGTCCGCGCTCGCGCCCGGGCGACCGCTCGCCCCGAGGACGAAGTGGGCGCAGGCGCGCGAGCTCTGCTGAGCGACCACGAAGGTGGCGAGCTCGCCGGGGGCGAGGCGGCGCGCGGCCCCGCGCTCGAGCGCCTGGGCGAGGACGTCGAGGGCCGCGTCGCCGGCGTCGCCGAAGGCCGGCGAGGGCCAGGCGATCGCCACCAGCGGCGCGTCGTCGAGGCCGCGCTCGGCGACGAGGCGGCGCTCGCCGGCGGCGATCTGCGTGAAGGTCGGTCGCGCCGGTCGCTTCACGTCGGCCGCCGCGAGGCCGCCGAAGTAGCGCTCGACCAGCGCCTCGGCGGTCGGCGGGAGGTCGCCGACGATCGTCAGGATCGCGTTGTCCGGGCGGTACCAGGCGGCGAGGAAGGCGTCGACCTCGGCGATCGTCACCGCGTCGATCGACGCCTGCGGGCCGATCACCCCGTCGCTGCAGGGGTGTCCGGCGGGGTAGAGCTCGGCCTGCGCGCGGTGGAAGATCGCGGTGATCGGCTCGTCGTCGATCCGCTCGCGGCGCTCGTTGACGACGATCTCCTTGACCACGCCGAGGGTCGCGGCCCCGTGCTGGCCGCGGACGAAGGCCATCCGCTCCGACTCGACCCAGAGGATCGCCTCGAGCGCGTCGGTCGGCCCGGCCGCGTAGTACTCGGTGGCGTCGTAGCTCGTCGTCGCGTTGGCGTGGACGGACGACCGGCCGTGCGCAAATCGCTGCTCCTCCTTGTCCGCGTGGCGCGAGCCCTCGTGGGCGAGGTGCTCGACGACGTGGGCGAGGCCGGCGCGCCCCGGCGGGTCGTCGGCCCGACCGGCCGCGTAGCGGACGTCGACCGCGATCATCGGCAGCCGGCGATCGGCGATCAGGACGACCTCGAGGCCGTTCTGGAGGTGGTAGGTGCGGACCGGCTCGGCCGGCGCGAGCGCGGCCGCGGCCGCCAGGAGCCCGGAGAGGAGCGGCGTGAGCACGTCGCGCGCCCCTCCCTAGAGCGCATCGAGGCGGTAGAAGGGCGCGTCGGTCGGCCCGTAGACGATCTCGGTCTGCTGGTAGTCGGCGACCTTGATCGGATTGAGCACGGGCGTCCAGGGCCCGTCCGCGCTCTCGCCGGCCGCCAGCGCGTAGGTCTTCGCCGGGTCGAGGAGGGTGGTCGTAATCGTCAGGGTGCCGTCGACCCACTCGACCGTGCTCGCCCCCCAGGGCCGCGCCAGCGGCTCGCCGATGAAGATCCCCTCGCCCGGCCAGCTCACCGACTTCCAGTAGGCCTCGATCACCGTGTTGCCGCGGAAGTAGAAGGGGAGGAGCACCTTGGTGTCGGGGAACTTCGCCGGGAAGTTGCAGGGCTCGACCACCGTCCCGTAGCTCGCGGTCGCGCCGGCCTGCAGCCACTTGATCGCGCTCATCTGCCCGCTCATCGGGATCTGCCCGCCGAACGAGGTGAGGTGATCGGCGACCGCCCCGGGGACGTAGGTGTTGGTGTCGATCTGGCCGACGCTGGCGAGGCCGGTGAAGTAGAAGAGGATCCCGTCGGTGTCGGCGATCACGTTCGAGCCCATGCCGCCCGAGTTGTCGACGTAGCTCAGGTTCAGCCCCTCGGGGTGATCGAAGGCGGCGATCGTCGTCAGGAAGTCGGGCCAGCGGACCGAGCGCGCCTGATCGGTGGTCCGGACGAAGTAGCCGTCGCCGACCGGGAAGGTGTCGTCGCTGGCGACCCCGCGGTCGATGAGGGCGAACGCGTCCTCCTCGGAGACCGCGGCGATCGTCATCGCCGGCCGGATCCCGAGGTCGGAGTAGGGGAGCGCGACCTCGGAGCCGTAGAAGCCGGAGGGCGCGGTCGGGTTGCAGGGGGTCGCGCAGTACTTGGTGTCGAAGCCGAGCGCGAAGGCCGAGGTGATCGACATGCAGCCGACGCGGTAGGGGGTGGTCCAGGTCAGCGCGAGCGCCTGGACGGTGTCGGGGAGGGCGGCGTCGACCTCGGCCTTGAGCGGCGCGAAGAGCTCGGGGGTGAGGACGACGTCGGTCGGGAACGAGAGCTCCACCCGGTTCTCCGCCGGGATCTGCCGGGCCTCCATGTAGTAGTCGGCGATCGCCACGCTCAGCGGATCGTCGGTGTTGACGATCACCCCGAGCTCCTCGGCGACGAGGCCGGTCTTCGGCAGGAGCACCGTCGGTGGCCCGCCCATCATGCCGGTGTCGGTCTCGCCGCCGGTGTCGGTGGCCGTGCCGCTCCCGCTGCTCGCGCCCGTCGAGCTCGTCGACGTCGGCATGCCCGTGGTGCCGCTGGTCGCCCCGCCGCTGCTCGCGTCGGCGGTCGTGCTCGCGTCGCCGCTGGTCGAGGTCGACGAGGTGCTGGCGCTCGCGTCGGTGGTCGCGCTCGCGCCGGTGGTCGCACCGTCGGTCGCCGTGTCATCGCCGCCCGCGCAGGCGGTCAGGAGGGCGAGGAGCGGGGCGAGGCGGCGCAGGCGGGGCATCATCGCCCCAGGATACCCGAGCGGGCGCCGCTTCGGCGGGCCTCTCAGCTCGCCGCGCGCGGCTCCTCGGCGAGGAGCTCGCGGAGCGCGGCGGCGAGGCGCTCGTACTCCGCGAGCTCGTTGTAGAGGAATGCGGAGATCCGGACGAGGCGGCTGGGGTGTCGAGGCCACGGGATGATCGGCACCTCGATCCGGAAGCGGTCGAAGAGCTCGCAGTGGAGGCGCTCGACGTAGAGCGGGGAGGTCGGCGGCGGGGCGACGCTCGGCGGGAGATCGAGGGCCGCGAGGGTGCCGATCATCGACGCCGGGGCCGGGGCCGCGACCCCGAGCGCCTCCGCCAGGAGATCGCGGCCGGCGAGCACCAGCTCGCGGCAGCGCCTGCGGAGCTCGGGCCAGCCGCCGGGGACCATCGCCTCGAGGGCGTCGATCGCCGTCGCCACGCAGAGCCAGGGGGTCGGGTCGTCGGTGCCGGTCCACGCGAATTCGTCGTGGAGCGAGCGGCCGCCGTGGCGGAGCGAGTAGCCGTGGGAGATCACCGCGGGGTGGAGCGCCCGCTGGCGATCGCGGCGGATGTGGAGGAGGGCCGCGCCCTTGGGGGCGCAGACCCACTTGTGGAGGTTGCCGGTGTAGTAGGCCGCGCCGATCGCCGCGAGATCGAGGTCGAGCATCCCCGGCGCGTGGGCCCCGTCGACCAGGGTGTCGACCCCCCGCTCCGCCAGGGCGGCGACGATCTCGGCGATCGGCAGGACGATGCCGGTCGGGCTGGTGATGTGATCGATGAGCGCGAGCCGGGTGCCGGGCCGGAGGGCCGCGAGGATCGCCTCGGTCGCCTCCTCGGGCGCGCGGATCGGCCAGGGGATCGGCGCGACGTCGATCGCCGCGCCGCGCCGCTCGGCGACGTACTCGAGCGCGTTGCGGCAGGCGTTGTAGGCGTGGTCGGTGGTCAGGAGGCGATCGCCGGGCTGAATGTCGAGGGAGCGGACGACCGCGTTGACCCCGCTGGTGGCGTTGCGGACCAGCACCAGGTCCTCCGGGTCGGCGCCGACGAAGGCGGCGATCCGGGCGCGGGCGGCCTCGATCCGCTCCGGCAGCGCGTGGACGAAGAAGCGGATCGGCTCGCGCTCGAGCTCCGCCCGGAGCGCGGCCTGGGCGTCGAGGACGACCCGCGGGCAGGCGCCGAAGGAGCCGTGGTTGAGGAAGGTGACCGTCGGGTCGAGGGTCCAGCGGGCGCGCAGGCTCATCGCCGCGAGTATCACCCGCGGACGCCCGCCCTGGCCATCGCCGGCCGCCCTACTTGGTGCAGGTGAAGGAGGTGATCTCCTGGCCGTTGCAGCCGTGCCAGCCGAGCGACTGGTTGTACCAGGCGCCGTCCTGCCAGTCGCACCACTTCCAGACCGCCTCGTCGTAGCTGTTGCAGGGGAAGAGGCCGCCCTTCGGCGCGGTGCAGTCGCGCATCCCAAAATTGATCTGGCCCGCGTAGCCGCTGAAGCCGAGCTGCTGGCACCAGATCGGGTAGTAGGTGTTGCCGTTGTTGTGGCTCCGCGGGATCCCGCCGGTGACGTTGCCGTAGCGGATCTCCGGGTTGATGCAGGTCGTGCCCTGGTTGGTCACGCTCTCGCAGCGGGTGTACTGGCCCTTGGTCCCGTTCTGCAGGCACCAGTCGGTGGTGAAGGTCTTGCCGCAGACGAGCTCGGACTTGCACGACGCGTCGCAGCCGTCGCCCGGCATCACGTTGCCGTCGTCGCACTCCTCGACGCCGGCCTGGACGAAGCCGTCGCCGCAGGCCGCGGCCTCGCAGGTCGGCAGGCAGGCGCCGTCCTCGGCGTTGTCCATCCCCTCGTCGCACGCCTCGACGCCGGCCTGGACGAAGCCGTCGCCGCAGGTCGCGGCGACGCAGGTCGAGAGGCAGGCGGCGTCGTCGGCGTTCGCGTCGCCGTCGTCGCACTCCTCGACGCCCTCCTGGAGGAAGCCGTCGCCGCAGGAGGCGGCCTCGCAGGTCGAGAGGCAAGCGTCGGTGTCGATCTGGTTGCCGTCGTCGCAGGTCTCGCCGAAGTCGACCTCGCCGTTGCCGCAGAGGTCGATCTGGCACTCCGAGGTGCAGCCGTCGTGGTCCTCGGTGTTGCCGTCGTCGCACTCCTCGACGCCTTCGTAGAGGAAGCCGTCGCCGCAGGTGTTCATCGTGCAGTCGGGGAGGCAGCCGGCGTCCTCGGCGTTGTCCATCCCCTCGTCGCACGACTCGGCGGCCGGGTAGACGTAGCCGTCGCCGCAGGTGGCGAGGGTGCAGAGCGGCGTGCAGAGCCCGGACTCGGAGTTCTTCGCCCCCTGATCGCACTCCTCGCCGGCGTCGACCATGCCGTCGCCGCAGCTCGGCGGCGGGCCGCCGGTGGTCTCGGTGCCGGTCGTGTCCGTCCCGCCGGTGTCGGTGTCGGTGTCGGTGTCGCCGGCGGTGGCGCTGGCGCTGGCGGTGCCGTTGGTCAGCCCGCCGCTCCCGCCGGTCGGCTGCGGCGGGCTGGTGGTGAACTCCATCGTCCCGCCCTCGCCGGTCGAGCAGGCGAGGCCGCCGAGGAGCACCAGCGGGAGGGCGCGGGAACGAGACCAAGAAGACCAAGACATGCGCCGAAGCGTAGCATGGTGGGGCCTGACGGCCCCCTGTCGCCGAGGGGTCGTTCGGGGGGTCTGCGTGCGGGGATTCACGCGACCTGGCCATAGAGACAGCTACAAACGCCGGCCCCCGGGCGCGACCCTGCGCGCGGAGCCCCGCCGGGGCGCGCCTGCGCGCGGCCCTCAGCGGCCGCGGCTCGCCGCCCGGCGGGTCACCGCGTAGGCCCCCTGGGCGACGGCGATCGGCGCCTCGTCGGTCGAGCCCGAGTAGAGCTCCATCCGGACCACCGCGATCCGGGCGCCGAGGCGGAGGACCTTGGCGGCGCAGAGGAGATCCTCGAGGCGCCCGGCCTTGAGGTAGTCGACGCGGAAGTCGATCGTGCTCACCGGGTGGTCGAGCCCGCCGAGCGCGAGGAGGCAGGCGAGGCCGCCCGCGGTGTCGGCGACGGTCGCCGAGAGGCCGCCGTGGAGCGCCGGGCGCTCGGGATCGCCGACGAACTCCGGCCGCCAGGGGACCCGCACCAGGCACTCGCCGGGGGCGTGGCGCTCGACCCGGAAGCCGAGGAAGCGGTTGAAGGGGATCGAGCGCTCGAAGAACTCGATCACCGCGGCGATCGCCTCGGGGTCGCCGCTCATCGCTCGCTCCAGATCGCCGGGTCGAGGTCGGCGAGCGCCGCCTCGAGGAGGTCGAGCTCGGCCGCGGTGCCGACGCTCACGCGCACGCAGCCGCTGAGGCCGGCGAGCCCGGAGACGTCCTTGATCAGGATCCCGCGGGCGGCCAGGGCCTCGCGGAGGCGGGGGGCGGCGGCCGGCGGATCGAGGCGGGCGAGGACGATGTTGGCCCGGGCCGGGAAGAGGCGGGCGCCGGGGAGGCGGCCGAGGATCGCCGCCAGGCGGTCGCGGTTGGCGATCGTCCGCTCGATCATCGCCGCCTGGACGTCGCCGTGGCGCTCGAGGATCGCCTCGGCGATCACCGCCGAGGGCTCGGGGATGTTGTAGGGCGGGCGCACCTGCTCGAGGGCGGCCGCGAGCGCCGGCGGGGCGACGCAGTAGCCGACCCGGATCGCCGCCAGGCCGACCTTCGAGAGGGTGCCCATGTGGACGTAGTTGTCGGGGCGATCGGCCCGCCAGAGCGACTCGCCGGGGGCGTAGGCGATGTAGGCCTCGTCGATCACGAAGACCGTCGCCGGGTGCTCGGCGACCAGCTCCATGATCAGCCGGCGATCCCAGAGCGACGAGGTCGGGTTGTTGGGGCGGGCGAGGAAGACGAGCGCCGGCGCCCGCTCGCGGAGGGCGCGGCGCATCGCCGGCCCGTCGAGCTCGAGGTCCTGATCGAGCGGGACCTTGATGATCTGGAGGCCGATCGCGTGGGCGCTGAGCTCGTACATCACGAAGGTCGGCGAGGGCAGGAGGATCGCGCTCGGCCGCTCGCCGTCGCCGCTGAGGACCGCGAGGAGGAGGGCGATGATCTCGTCGCTGCCGTTGCCGAGGATCACCTCCTCGGGCCGGCACCCGTGGCGCTCGGCGAGGCGCGCCCGCAGGCGGAGCGGCGTCCGATCGGGGTAGCGGCCGAGGTCGATCGCCGCGACCCGCTCGGCGATGTCGGCCATCACCTCGGCGGGCCAGGGCTCGGGGCACTCGTTGGCGTGGAGGCGCGCGAGCGCGTCGACGCTCGGGACGTGGTAGGCCTCGAGGTCGCGGAGCGAGGGTCGGAGGTGGCGGCGCCAGGCCGGCGCGTCGCCGCTCATCGCTCGCCCTCCGCCGCGTCGTCGCGTTCGAAGCGGAGCTCGGCCGCGCGCGCGTGGGCCTCGAGCCCCTCGGCCCGGGCGAGGCGGGCGATCGCCGGGGCCTCGGCGGCGAGCGCTTCGGGGCCCATCCGCAGGATCGACGTGTACTTGAGGAAGTCCCAGACCCCGAGCGGCGAGGCGAAGCGGGCGGCGCCGGCGGTCGGCAGGACGTGGCTCGGCCCCGCGGTGTAGTCGCCCGCGGCCTCCGGCGTCCACGGGCCGACGAAGATCGCCCCGGCGCAGGTGATCGCCTCGGCGGCCGCGTCGGCGTCGGCGATCAGGAGCTCGAGGTGCTCGGCCGCGTACTCGTCGGCGGCCGCCAGCATCGCCGCGCGATCGCGGACCAGGACGATCGCCCCGTGGTCGACCAGCGCCCGCGCGGCGATCGCCCGCCGCGGCAGGGTCGCGAGCTGGCGGGCGAGGGCGGCCTGGATCGGCTCGACCAGCGCCGGCGCGTCGCTGACGACGATCGGGCAGGCGAGGGGATCGTGCTCGGCCTGGGCGAGGAGATCGGCGGCGATCAGCTCGGGGTCGGCGCCCTCGTCGGCGACGATGAGCACCTCGCTCGGGCCGGCGATCCCGTCGATGTCGCAGAGGCCGAAGACCTGGCGCTTGGCCGCGGTCACGTAGGCGTTGCCGGGGCCGACGATCTTGTCGACGCGGGGGACGGTCGCGGTCCCGAGGGCGGCGGCGGCGATCGCCTGGGCGCCGCCGAGGGCGAAGATCCGATCGACGCCGGCGAGCTCCGCCGCGAGGACGACGACGTCGCTCGGCCGCGGCGTAAAGAGGATGACCTCGCGGACGCCGGCGACCCGGGCGGGGATCGCCGCCATCAGCACCGACGAGGGGTAGGCCGCGGTCCCGCCGGGGGCGTAGACCGCCACCCGACCGAGGGGCCGGACGCGGCTGCCCAGGCGCGCGTCGGCGCGCTGGAGGCCGCTCTCGCGGAAGACCTGGGTGCGGTGGAAGGCGTCGACGTTGGCGGCCGCGACCTCGAGGGCGGCGCGGAGCTCGGGGGCGACGCGGGCGGCGGCCGCACGTCGGGCGTCGTCGTCGATCTCGAAGTCCTCGGCCCGCAGCGCGCGGCCCTCGAGGCGCTCGGTGTGGTCGATCACCGCCGCGTCCCCGCGCGCGCGGACATCGGCGAGGATCGCCCGGGCGACCGCGTCGGCCTCGCCCTCGAGGCCGGCGCTCCGCTGGCACATCCGCCGCCAGCGCTCGCGGGCGCCGGGGTCGTCGCCGCGGAGATCGACGAGCGGGGCTCCTGGGAAGGTCTCCATCGCCGGCAAAGGTACTTCGGCGGCGCCGGGGGGTGAAGGCGAAGGGCCCTGCCGTGCGGCCCTCGCCTCGGGTAAGCTCACGTCGGCGTGATCAGATCCGACGGAGCGCGGCCCCTCGCCGCTCGGGCCCGCGGCCTCGCGGCCGCCCTCGTCCTCGTGGCCTGCGCCCCGTCGTCGGCGAGCACCACCGACGACGCGGGCGAGAGCGGCGCGACGACCTCGGCGGAGACCGAGGGCGAGGACCCGACCCCGCCGCCGCCCGAGGCCGCCGCGAGCTGTGTCGGCGCGCCCGAGGTCGGCAGCGGCGTCTTCGGCGGGAGCCTCCGCGGGGTCGAGGCCGATCCGGCCGGGGTCTGCGGGGTCGGCGGGCCGACGACCTACCTCCGGGTCCGCGCCGCCCGTGACGTCGACGTCCACGTCAAGGTGAACGGCGCCGGCTTCACGCCGCGCCTGGAGATCGCCCCCGAGGGCTGCATCGCCGGGCGGGCCCTCGTCTGCGGCGAGGGCGGCGAGGTGACCCTCGACGACGTCGCCGGCGGGACCCTCCTGGTGGTGGCGATCGGCGCGGCCGCCGATGAGCCCGCCCTCGCCGCGCCGCCGCCAGCGGCTGGCGAGCCCGATCCCCTCGACTTCACCGTCGACGTCGGCCTCCAGCGGATCCTCGGCCTCGGTGAGGCGTGCCTCCCGGAGAGCCGCGGCCGCTGCCCGAACGGCGCGGCTTGCCTGGCCCCCGAGGGCGCCGATCCCGACGACTCGAGCGCCTGGGTCTGCGCCCTCCTCGACGCCGACACCTGCGCGAGCGCCGAGCCGTGGAGCCTCGAGGGCCCCGCGGGGGAGATCGTCGTCGACGCGAGCCTCCCGCAGACCGACGCCCACGTCGACTCCTGCGGCGACCCGGGCACCCGCGAGCGGGTCCTCCGCCTCGCCCTCGCCGAGGATCTCCCGGAGACCGCCTCGCTCCTCCTCAAGGCGAGCTCGGCGGCGGTCGGGCTCGCGGTCCGCGGGCCCGGCTGCGAGCTCGACGATGAGATCGCCTGCGCCCCGGCCTCGGCCGACGGCGCGATGGTCCTGGTCGACGGTCCCCTGGCCGGCGCCGAGCTCTTCCTCCTGGTCGAGCTCGCCGACGACGCGAGCGAGGCGCTGGTCGTCGGCTGGTCCTTCGTCGACGGCTGAGGCCCGCGGACGCCGGCCTCCGCCGCAAGAGAGGGATCCCACGTCGTCGCGCGGTCGCCGAGGCGAGGGGCCGCGGATCCGGGTCCGATGGCCGCTTGCTCGCGCGCGCCCATCGGCCTATGCTCCCGCGCCCATGGCAAGCCGTCTCTTCACCAGCGAATCCGTCACTGAAGGCCATCCCGACAAGATCTGCGACAAGGTCAGCGACGCGATCCTCGACGCCATCATGGCCCAGGATCCCGCCTGCCGGGTCGCCTGCGAGACCCTGGTGAAGACCGGCTACGTCAACGTCGCCGGCGAGATCACGACCTCGACCTACGTCGACATCCCGCGGATCGTCCGCTCGACGATCCGCGAGATCGGCTACATCTCGTCGGACATGGGCTTCGACGCCGACTCCTGCGGCGTCCTCGTGGCCATCGAGGGCCAGAGCCCGGACATCGCCATGGGCGTCGACTCGGACGAGCACAAGGAGCAGGGCGCCGGCGATCAGGGGATGATGTTCGGCTTCGCGTGCACCGAGACCGACGAGCTGATGCCGCTGCCGATCTCGCTCTCGCACCGGCTCACCCGCCGCCTCTCCGAGGTCCGCCGCCGCGACGGCGCCTCCTCGCACCTCCGCCCCGACGGCAAGTCGCAGGTGACGATCGAGTACGTCGACGGTCGCCCGCACCGGGTCGACACGATCGTCGTCTCGACCCAGCACAGCGCCGAGATCAAGCAGTCGGCGCTCCGCGAGTTCATCATGGACGAGGTGATCAAGCCGACGATCCCCGAGGGTCTGATCGACGGCCGCACCAAGTTCCACATCAACCCGACCGGCCAGTTCATCATCGGCGGCCCGATGGGCGACAGCGGCCTCACCGGCCGCAAGATCATCGTCGACACCTACGGCGGCATGGGTCGCCACGGCGGCGGCGCCTTCTCGGGCAAGGACCCCTCGAAGGTCGATCGCAGCGCCGCCTACTACGCGCGCTACATCGCCAAGAACCTGGTCGCCGCCCGCCTCTGCACCAAGGTCGAGGTCCAGCTCGCCTACGCGATCGGCGTCGCCCGCCCGGTGAGCATCGCGATCGACACCTTCGGCACCGGCGTGGTCTCCGACGATCGCCTCGCTGACGTCGTCGACCACGTCTTCGACGCCCGCCCCGCGGCGATCATCCGTGAGCTCGACCTCCTCCGGCCGATCTACTGCCAGACCGCGGCCTACGGCCACTTCGGTCGCACCGAGCCCGACTTCACGTGGGAGCGGACCGACCGCGCCGAGGCGCTCGCCGAGGCGATCGGCAACAAGAAGTAGGCCGCGATCCCGCGGCCCGTGGGGGAGGGCGGGGCCGTCGGCCTCGCCCTCTCGCGTTGTCGCCGCTCAGCGCCCCGCGAGGAGATCTGCGACCGCCTCGGCGACCGCCGGCTCCTCGGCGCCGTTGAAGTGGCGGGCGCCGGCGACCACCGTCACGCTCGCCCCCAGGAGCTCCTCCCAGCGCGCGCGATTTCGCCGGAAGTCGGCGGTGAAGGGATCGTTGTCGCTGAGGAGGACCCGCGGGGGCGGGGCCGCGCCGCGCACCCGATCGAGATCCGTCGGCGTCTCGATCCACGGGATGATCGTCGGCCACGGGCTGTCGATCGTCCACCACGCGGCGACCAGGAGGAGGCCGCCGACCCGCCGACCCGGCGCCTGGCGGGCGAGCGCGTGGAGGAGCGCGCGGCAGCCGACGCTGTGGCCGATCACCAGCGTGCGGGCGAGGGCGGCGTCATCGAGCTCGGCGAGCGCCGCCTCGATCCCGCCGACCCAGGCGTCGATGGTCGGCGCCTGCGGGCTCGGGAGATCGAGCGCTCGGATCGAGGTAAGCGTCGGGCTGAGGGCCGCGCAGAGCGAGGGGTACCAGTCGGAGGAGGCGCCTCCAGCCCAGCGGGGGACGATGATCACGCGGTCGAGCATCATCGCCGTGAGTACCACAGACGTGAGGACGTCGGCATTGACCGCGCCTTCGTGCGACGCGAATGTGGACACGCATCGATCACGTGAGCGCGCGAGTAAGCGACACCACGTCGATGACTGAAGCGAGTGCATGCGCGCCGCCGATCACCTGCAGCCGCGGGTGAGCGTCTGCCACCGGAGGTCTCATCGTGCGATCGGATTTTCGCCCACGGTCGAGTTCGCGCCGGTCCACGGGGCCTTTTTCGCGGCCGATCTTTCTTCGCTCGCGGGGCGCGACTGTTATACTGGCCGCCCGTGTTGCCCTGTAGAGATCGCATTCGACGAAGGTTGGGAAGCGACGCATGACTGACGCGATCACTCGATACGATTTGCCCCAGACGGCGATCCCTCGCCGTTGGTACAACATCCAGGCGGATCTTCCGCGGCCGCTGCCCCCGGTGCTGCACCCGGGGACCCACGCGCCGGTCGGCCCGGATGATCTGGCGCCGCTCTTCCCGATGGCCCTGATCGGCCAGGAGGTCAGCCGCGAGCGCTACATCGACATCCCGGAGGAGGTCCGCGAGATCTACAAGCTCTGGCGCCCGACGCCGCTGATCCGTGCCCGCCGGCTGGAGAAGGCGCTGGGGACCCCTGCCCACATCTATTACAAGTATGAGGGCGTCTCCCCGAGCGGCAGCCACAAGCTCAACACCGCGGTCGCCCAGGCCTTCTACAACAAGGCCGAGGGCGTGCAGGGGCTGACCACCGAGACCGGCGCCGGTCAGTGGGGCACCGCGCTCTCGATCGCCTGCAACTTCATCGGCCTCCCCCTCGAGGTCTTCATGGTCCGGGTGAGCTTCCAGCAGAAGCCCTACCGCCGGGTGATCATGCAGTCCTTCGGCTCCTCGGTGCACCCGAGCCCGAGCGAGGCGACCGACGCCGGCAAGGCGATCCTCGCCCAGGATCCCGACACCACCGGCTCGCTCGGCATCGCCATCAGCGAGGCGGTCGAGGTCGCGGCCAAGAGCGGCGGCTCCAAGAAGTACGCGCTCGGCTCGGTCCTCAACCACGTCCTCATGCACCAGACGGTGATCGGCCAGGAGGCGCTCCAGCAGATGGAGATCGCCGGCGAGTACCCGGACGTCGTCATCGCCTGCGCCGGCGGCGGCTCGAACCTCGCGGGCATCGCCCTCCCCTTCGTCCACCAGAACCTCACCAACGGCAAGAAGACCCGGATCCTCGCGGCCGAGCCGGCCGCCTGCCCGAGCCTCACCCGCGGCGTCTACGCCTACGACTTCGGCGACGCGATCGGCATGACGCCGCTGGTCAAGATGTACACCCTCGGCCGGCGCTTCATCCCGCCGCCGGTGCACGCGGGCGGCCTCCGCTACCACGGCATGGCCAGCGTGATCTGCGAGCTCTACGACCAGGGGCTCATGGAGGCGATCGCGATCGGCCAGGTCGAGACCTTCCAGGCGGCGACCCAGTTCCTCCGGGCCGAGGGCATCGTCCCGGCGCCGGAGCCCTCGCACGCGATCGCGGCGGTGATCCGCGAGGCGCTGGCGGCCAAGGAGTCGGGGGAGAAGAAGGTGATCCTCTTCCACCTCTGCGGCCACGGTCACTTCGACATGACCGCCTACGAGGCCTACCTCGCCGGCAAGCTCAACGACTACGAGTACCCGCAGGAGCTGATCGAGGCGGCGATGGCCGAGCTGCCCAAGGTCGAGGACCCGACGGCCGCGAGCTAGCCGAGCGCTCGCTCGAATGACGCGAGCCCGCGATCCTCTGGATCGCGGGCTCGTCGCTTTTCAGCGCTTGCCGCCGCTGCCGCGCTTCCCCGGGGCGGACGCCTTGCTGGCGCCGCGCTTCGGACCCGCGGGCCCCCGCTTCGGGGCCTTGGGCTTCACGCGGCCGCGGACCGGCTCCTTCGCCGCGGCGTTGCGGGTCGTGGCGTCGCTCCGCCGACCTGCGCCGGCGGGGCGGGCCTTGCGGCCCTCGGGGCGGGCTTCGTCGCCCTCGCGCTCGGGGCGGCGGCTCACGGGGGCCTTCGCCTCCGCGGCGGCCTCGGGGCGGGCCTTCGACGGGCGCTCGGCGGTCGCGCCGGGGCCCCGGGTCCGGGCGCTGCGCTCCGGGCGGGACGGGCGGCCCGCGGGCCTCGCCTGCGCCGCGCTCAGGGGCCTTCGGCGCGCGCGCGCCGGCCTTCGGGCTCCGGGCGGCGGCGCGTCCCCGCGGGCGCTCCTCCGTCGCCGGTGCGGCGGCGGCGCGCGCCGAGCTCGCGTCGCTGTCTCTTTGGACAGCCTGCTCCTTGGGCAAGGTCGCGTCCGCGCTCGCGGACGGCGCGCTCGCCCCCTCGCGGTGCTCTCGCCAGTGCTCGCCGAGGATCACCGCGGCCGCGCAGGCGACGTTGAGGCTCTCGACCTGACCCGAGCCGGGGATCACGACCGTCGCGTCCGCCATCCCGCGGATCGCCGGCGCGAGCCCGTGGCTCTCCGAGCCGAGCATCACGACGATCCGCGGCGGCAGCCCCTCGGCCCCGTAGAGCGAGCGCTGGGCGTGCGACGAGGTCGCCAGGAGGCGGAAGCCGGCCTCGCGGAGCGCGAGGAGGGGGCCGCGGCCGAGCGCGACCGGGAGGACGTCGACGAACTCGGCCCCGCCCTCGGCGGTCCGGACCATCGAGGTCGAGAGCCCCGCGCCCTCGCCGGCGACCAGGATCGCGTCGGCCCCGAAGTGGGCGGCGACCCGGACGATCGCCCCGAGGTTGTGCGGGTTCTGGACGTTGTCGAGGTAGAGGAGGAGGCGCGGGGTCCCCGGGGCGTCGGCGCCGAGGCGCCGGAGCAGCGTCGGCATCGACGGCGGCGGCGGCTGGCGGACGATGAAGGCGACGCCGCCGTGGTGCACCGACTGGGTGAGGCGCTCGAGGTCGTCGTCGCCGACGACGTGGTAGGCGATCCGCTGGCGCGCGCACCACTTCAGGAACTCGCCGAACTCGCCGAGGAGCTCCTCGGTCAGGTAGACGCGCCGCACGTCCTGGGGGCGGCGAGCGGCCACCGCCTGGCAGGCGTGGGCGCCACAGATCTTGATCTCGGGGTCGACGACGGGCGGCTTGGGCATGGCGCGGGCCCGGGGCATATACCCCGGCGATCGGCGGGCGTCATCCTCCGCGGCGGGCGCCACGGGACGCCGCGGCGCGAGGCGAGGCACGCGGCGCGCCCCCTCGTGCGCCGGCGACCCCTCCGCGGCCTCCGCCTGGGGCCCGGGTGTGCGGACACACGGGCTGGCGCTCAGGGCTTCGGCGTCGGCGGCCCGACCTGCGGCGGCTCGTAGGTCACCGAGGGGTCGACGTCGGCCGCATAGGGCGAGCTCCAGAGGTCGCCGAAGACCCGGCTGACGTCGGCCGCGAGCGCCTCGCCGTCGACGATCACGCCGACGTTGCGGCTCTTGAGGAAGTAGTCGCCGGAGAAGTTGCTGGTGCCGATCCAGGTGTGGCGGCCGTCGACGACCATCGCCTTCGCGTGGATCACCCGGGCGTAGGGGATGAAGCCGGCGCTCGCCGGCGGGATCGTCACCATCCGCACCGCGATCTTCGGCACCTGGACGAGCGCCTTGAGATCGTCGATCGCCGGCGCCTTCTTGTTCCAGTCGGCGACCATCACCTCGACCTGCACGCCGCGGGCGGCCGCCCGTCGCAGGGCCTCGTCGATCGCGGTGAAGCGCTCGCCGTCGTAGCCGATCACCCGGTAGGAGAGGAGCTGGATCCGGATCGTCGCCTGGGCGCCGTCGATCAGCGCGAGGAGGGCGGGGAGATCCCAGAGCGCGGGGTCGGGGAGGCGATCTCGGGGGCTGGCGACCGCGCGGATCGAGTGCGGGGCGCCGCGATAGTCGATCGTCGCCGGCCCCGGCGCGCGGATCCCGGACGCCGCCGATTCCCCGCCAGGGCCCGCCTGCGCCCAGTCTGCGGCGAAGATCGCCGCGAGGACCGCAATTGTTGAGGGCTCACGGATCCGCACGCCGAGCTCGTGAATGTGATCCAGGGAGCGCCAGTCGAAGTTCGCCGATCCGAGGTAGCCCTCGCGGCCGTCGACCACGAAGTACTTCGCATGCATGACCCCGCCGCCTTCTCCGAGGTCCAGGCGCCGGACCTCGACCCCCGGCATCGTCGCCAGGCGATCGGCGACGGCCGGCTCCTTCGCGTAGAAGCTCGCGTCGCAGAGGAAGCGCACCCGCACCCCGCGGGCGCCGGCGGCCTCGACCGCGGCGAGGATCGGATCGAGGGCCTCGCCGTCGACGCTCGCGCCGTAGAACTCGCCGAGGTCGAGGGTCGACGTCGCGGCGCCGATCATCTCGAGCCAGACCGCGGCGGTGTCGGGGATCTCGGGGTGATCGAGCGGCGTCTCGCGGGGCCAGCTCTCGACGAGCGAGAGCGACGCGGCGGCGGCGTGGGCGGGCGCGTTCTCGGCGGCGCGCGTCGGCGCCTCGGGGGCGGCGGGCTGCCTGGAGCAAGAGACCACGAGGATCACGAGCGCGGCATGGAGCAGATCGAGCGAGCGGGGCATGAGCGCCGGCCTTCAGCGGCCACCGGCGAGGATCGACGAGGAGGGGAGGGGAGCGCAAGCGACCGCGGCCGCGCCGCTGGTTGTCAGGTGCGGCCGGGTGTGCGACTCCTTCGGGCCGTGACGCCCGCCCGGATCGCCGCTCTGATCGGCCTCGGCGCCCTCCTCTGGGCGGGCGAGGCGGCCGCGGGCTGCCCCAAGGGCGAGAGCGCGGTCTCCCACGAGGTCGTCAGCGGCGACACCCTCTCGGCGATCGCCCTCCAGCACGGCACGACGATGCGGTCGATCGAGCGCCAGAACCCGGGCCTCGAGCGCGACAGCCTGAAGATCGGCCAGAAGCTCCGCTTCTGCGTGGTCGACGCGGCCCCGCCGGAGAAGGCGAGCGCGAAGGCGAAGGACGACCCGAAGGCGAAGGACGACCCGAAGGCGGTCAAGGCCGACAAGCCCGCGAAGCCCGAGAAGCCAAAGAAGCCGCAGAAGTGCGGCAAGGACCGCGTGATCACCGAGTACGAGGTCCGGGGGGGCGACTTCCTCTCGTCGATCGCCGAGCGCCACGGCGTCGACGAGGCCGACCTCATCACCCGCAACCCGGCGCTCCGCAAGCGGAAGAACGACCTCAAGATCGGCGAGACCCTCGAGGTCTGCATCGAGGAGAAGCGCCTCAACGCCGACGCGGCCTGCGGCTACCGCACCCCGGTCTTCCTCCACGAGGTCGTCCCCGGCGACAACCCCTCGACCATCGCCGGCCGCTACGGGGTCCGCCGCGCCGACCTCTACAAGCTCAACCGCGGCCTCGAGGCCAAGGCCCGCAACCTCCAAAACGGCTCCAAGATCCGGGTCTGCCCCGAGATCGCCCCGCGCCTCCGCGAGAAGGTGATCCACAGGGTCCAGTCGGGCGAGAACTTCGGGACGATCGCCAAGCGCTACGGCCTCACCCCCGGCGAGCTCGAGGCCTTCCAGGCCGGCGCGCTCAAGGATCGCGGCGACCTCAAGGTCGGCCAGGAGCTGGTGATCTGGCGCGACGGCGCGATCGCCCCGGGCTTCGGCGGCGAGTACGAGGACGAGGGCGGCGTCCTCAAGGCCGGCGTCCAGCTCGCGGCCGGCTCGCGCTACATCGTCAAGGCCCCGGGCAACGCCTGGGGGACCGCGAAGACGATCCGCCTGATCCAGACGGCGGTCTCGACCTACGGCCGCCGCGTCGCCAAGGGGCCCGACGTCCACGTCGGCGACATCAGCCGCAAGGGCGGCGGCAAGTTCCCGCCCCACCGCTCCCACCAGCTCGGCCGCGACGTCGACGTCGGCTACGTCCTCAGCGGGGCGGTCGCCGACGAGACCCGCTTCCTCAGCGCCAACAAGGCGAACCTCGACGCGAAGAAGACCTGGGAGCTGATCAAGGCGTTCATCGACACCGATCAGGTCCGCTACATCTTCATGGACTACAACGTCCAGAAGCTGGTCTATGAGGCAGCCAAGGAGTCGGGGGTGAGCCAGGACACCCTCGACGAGCTCTTCCAGTACCCGCGCGGCAAGGGCCGCTCGCACGGCCTCATCCGCCACTGGCGAAACCACGTCAACCACTTCCACGTCCGCTTCCGCGACTGACCGACGGTCAGGGGCGCCGCGCGGCGGCGGGAATCGTTCGAGGCGCCCGCGCGTTGGGGGAGGGAGCATGGTCGGAGGAGCAGCGACGCGCGGAGCAACATGGCGACTCGTGCTCGGGGTCGGGCTCGCGCTCGGGCTCGCCGCCTGCGAGAGCGCGTCGACCGCGACGGTCGCTCCGAGCCGGCCGAGCGCCGCCGCGGCGGCCGTGAGCGGCGGCGGCGGCGAGGCCGGCGGTCCCCGCGGGGCGACGGCTCCGGACGGGGACGCCGACGCAGGCGCGAGCGCGGCCGGCGACCGGCCTGCATCTGCCGCAGCGGACGCGGCCGCCGAGCCCGACGCGGCCACCCCCGCCGCGCCGACGCCCGTCCGCGCCTGGACCCTCGGTCGCCAGGACGACGCCCGCAGCGGCCCCCAGCGCGAGGCCGCGGCCTTCGCCGCCAAGGAGGCCGAGGTCAAGGGGCTCTTCGCGGCGGCCGGCGTCGACTTCCCGCCGCGCCAGGTCCTCTTCCGGGTCTTCAAGGAGGAGATGGAGCTCGAGGTCTGGGCGAGCGACGAAGCCCGCGGCCCCCTCAAGGCGATCACCACCTTCTCGATCTGCGCGGCCTCCGGCGACCCTGGCCCCAAGACCAGGCAGGGCGACGGCCAGGTCCCCGAGGGCTTCTACGCGGTCGACTTCCTCAAGCCGCGCAGCGACTACTACCTCGCGCTCCACGTCAACTACCCGAACGCCCGCGATCGGGCGATCCGCTCGACCGGCTCGTCGATCATGATCCACGGCCGCTGCGCGTCGATCGGCTGCCTGGCGATGAGCGACGAGCGGATCCAGGAGCTCTGGGTGATCGCCCGCGGGCTCACCAAGGGCAAGATCGAGGTCCACATCTTCCCCCAGCGCGACCTCGACGGCCTGATCGCCAAGACGTCGAACGCCGGCCTCAAGGCCTTCTGGGAGAACCTCGCGGAGGGCAAGCGCCTCTTCGAGGCCGACCACCGCCTGCCGAAGATCGGCCACGACGGCGCCGGCGCCTACACCTTCGAAGCACGCTAGCCGCCGGCGCGCGGAGGACCGCCCCCGTTCGGCTCCGCATGCCGATGCTCACGTCTCCCCGGTGATCCGGGACAGATCATCCGCCGCGCGATCGCGCGCGCACCCCGCAGAACACCCTTCAGCGGCCCTCTACGCGACAATCCGCGGGCGATCGCGCGCCCGTCCACGCTTGACGTCCCCACCAAGGCCGCCGACGATGTCGACCGCGCCATGGCCAAACCGATCATCGTCAATTGGAAAGGTGTGCAGTCGAGCTTTCGCCTGGAGAAGCTCGACCGCGCCAAGCTCTACGGCAAGCGCCAGCGCCAGGTCCTCGACCCCGGCGGCGAGCGCTGCGAGCGGGCCGAGCTCACCCGCGACGGCTCCCTGCTGATCCGCTCCGGGATGACCGCGCAGGGCTACTTCGACGGCGAGGGCCTCTGGGTCGCCAACCGCGACCTCGTCGGCCTCGACGAGAAGGGCGAGCCGCTGCCGCAGGTCGGCTCGACCCTCGGCGTCGAGCAGCCGCTCGCCGGCCCGGTCGACCCGAGCGAGGTCCTCGACCTCGCGGTCCGCTCGGTCTACGTGCTGACCCCCGAGGGCCTCGACCCCGACCTCCAGAAGCGCCTCCTCGGCGGCGAGGTCTTCCGCTTCCCCTTCAACTACCGCGCCGACTACAACGCCGAGACGGCCTTCCTGATCGGCAACAAGTCGGGCTTCTTCGCGCTCGTCGGCCAGCCGGCCCCGGGCGAGTGGTGTGAGCTCGAGACCGTCGCCGCCGAGACCTACGACGACGCCGGCGACGACGACGAGCTCGACTTCGAGATGTTCTGAGGAGCAGGACGACGATGCGCAAGATCCACCTGATGAACGAGGCGTCGCGCGACGCCACCATCGTGATCGACACGATCAAAGAGAAGCCGGGGCCGACCCTCGGGGTGCCGGGCAAGAAGGTGAACTTCCGCCGCTACCTCGCGGCCACCGACACCGGCCTCCACGAGGCGCTGATCGCCACCTACGGCGAGAGCTACGCCCAGGCGCTGATCGACGGCGATCCCGAGATCGACCTCGAGCAGGTCGGCAAGTTCCTCACCGACACCACGCCGGTCTTCCTCTCGGCGAGCGGCGAGGTCCTCCACGTCTCGCCCCACCTCGTCGACGTCATCTTCGGACCCGACGGCTCCGAGCGCGAGCGCAAGGACGCCCAGAACATCCCGGGCAACGTCAACGACGAGACCCCGGTGCGCTGGACCGGCCGCAAGCTCCCGCGCCGCGACGCGATCACCCGCTTCTCCTTCCGCCGCTCGATCGCCGTCAAGCACGTCGACGGCCTCACCTTCGACTTCCTCTACGCGATGGCCAAGACCCTCGCTGACGAGGACGCGATGGTGATGCTCGGCGGCGGCCCCAAGGGCAAGGACCCGCTGATCTTCCAGGAGAACGGCACCCCCTACCGCGGCTTCCTCGAGGGCCGGATCGACGGCCAGCGCTACAAGCTGATCCTCCACCTCTCCAACCTCGAGCTCCGGGTCCCGGACGGGACCTCGGCCGCCTCCTAGCACGCGCCCCCAAGGAGCCACCCCATGAGCCTCTACACCACCGACAGCGCCCGCCCCCTCGGCGGCGGGCTCCAATCCCCCGCCGGCAGCCTCACCGAGAGCGAGCTGGCGTCGATGGTCCGCAACTACAAGCGCAGCGTCGCCAGCCGCTACCGCGCGCTGATCCAGGAGGAGCTCGAGGGCCTGCCCAACATGCCCCTCCTGGTCTCGCCGAAGATCGACGGCGAGATGTGGTTCATGATCTTCGACGGCTCGGACGCCTTCCTCGCCTCGCCGACCGGCCGCGTGGTCTCGGGTGACATCCCGGTGCTCCGCGAGGCCAAGGCGGCGGCCAGCCGCGCCCACGGGCGCTCGGTGATCGCCGGCGAGCTCTTCGCGGTCCGCAAGGGCGGCCGCCCGCGGGTCGGCGACCTCGCGGCCGCGATGGGCGGCGAGGGCAAGGCCGAGGTCGATCGGATCGCCTTCGCGGCCTTCGACTCGATCACCGGCGGCTTCCGCGAGTCGCCCGAGCGCATGCCCGAGTACCGCGACCGCCTCGACTCGCTGACCCGCCTCTTCGACGGCGGCAAGCGCCTCAAGGCGATCAAGACCGAGGCCGTCACCGGCGGCGCGGCGGCGGCCGAGCTCTTCGACCAGTGGGTCTCGGGGGGCAAGGGCGAGGGCCTGGTGATCCGCACCCAGGACAACGCGATCGTCTACAAGGCGAAGCCGTCGATCAACATCGACGCGGCGATCATCGGCTACACCGAGTCGAGCGAGGGCCCGGACAAGGTCGGCTCGGTCCTCCTCGGGCTCATGCGCGAGGACGGCCAGTTCCAGGTGATCGGCTCCTGCGGCAACATGCCGACCGAGCAGCGCCTCGCCTTCATGGAGCAGCTCAAGGGGATGCACGTCGAGTCGACGTACCGCCACGCGAACTCCAAGGGCGCGCTCTACCGCTTCGTCCGCCCCGAGATCATCATCGAGGTCAAGCTCACCGACATCCAGAGCGAGACCTCGGCCGGCGATCCGATCGATCGCATGGTCCTCGAGTGGGCCGACGGCCGCTGGCGCTCGGTCCGGCAGCTCCCGGGCGCGAGCATCCTCCACCCGGTCTTCGTCCGGGTCCGCGACGACAAGACGGTAAACCCGACCGACATCCGGGTCGCCCAGGTCCTCGAGCGCTGCCTCGTCGACGCGATCGATACCCACGCCGAGCGCCTGGTCCTGCCGGTGAGCGCCATCGTCCGCCGCGAGGTCTACGCCAAGACCACCAAGGGGACCGACGCGGTCCGCAAGCTGGTGGTCTGGAAGACCAACAAGGAGGCCGCGGACCCGAGCTACCCGGCCTTCGTCGTCCACTTCACCGACTACTCGCCGGGCCGCAAGGACCCGCTCCAGCGCGAGGTCCGGGTCGCGCCGACGCTCATCGAGGCCCAGAAGATCGCCGACGGGATGATCGCCTCGAACATCAAGAAGGGCTGGGACCAGCGGGCCTAGGCTCTCTGTCCGAAGAGCCAGGTTTGAGCGAGCGGCGCGGTCAGCCCCCGGGGGGCGCCGCGCCGCGCTCATTTGCGGGGCGGCGCTCACTCGCCGCGGAGCGCCCAGCGGAGGAGCTCGCCGATCCGCGGCGGCCGGCCGTGGCTGAGGATCCCGATCCGGAAGATCCGCCCGGCCGCGGTGATCACCACCAGCGCGCAGGCGAAGGTCAGGACCAGGCCGGCGAGCGGCTGCCAGAGCGGGATCGCGCTCGAGACGGCGAGGCGCATCGGCATCAGGAGCGGGGTCATCAGCGGGATCAGCGAGAGGATCGTCGCCATCGACCCGAGCGGCTCGGCGATCACCTGGGTCCAGACGAAGAGCGGCGCCATCATCACGATCATCAGCGGGAGCACCAGGTTCTGGCTCTCCTTGAGATCGGAGACCGCGGCCCCGACGGCGACGAAGACCGAGCCGTAGAGGAGCACCGCGAGGGCGACGAAGGCGAGCATCCAGGCGATCAGGGCCGGCGGCAGGATGCTGAGGTAGCCGTAGTGGCTGGCGGCCGTCAGCGCGAGGCCGAGGTAGACGCAGACCAGGGTGAGGGAGACGCCGACGTAGCCGAGGAGCTTGCCGAGCATCAGATCGGTCGGCGCGACCGAGCCCAGCAAGACCTCGGCGATCCGCTGCTGCTTCTCCTCGATCACCGCCTGCAGCGCCGGCTGGGCGGTCATCATCACCGAGATGAAGAGGAGCATCAGGATCCCGAAGGGGGCGAGCTCGGCGACCAGCGCCGAGGTCTTGTCGGCGACCGTGAGCGAGCCGTCCTCCTCGCGCTCGTAGAGCCCGCGGCCGTCGAAGTCGACCGGCGCGAGGCCGGCGGCGATCGCCGCGTCGTCGAGGCCGGCGGCGAGGAGGCGGTGGCGGGTGACCGCCTGGCGGGCGCTCCCCTCGAACCAACGCCGGAGGTCGGAGAAGGCGAGGCTCTCGGCGTGGTAGGCGATCTGGGCGTCGCCCTTCGCCGGGTCGACGACCCCCGGGCCGATCTCGACGAAGGCCGCGAGGTCGCCCTGACGGATCGACTCCGAGAGCTCGAGGCGGCGGGCGTCGTCGAGCTCGGCCGGGTCGTCGACGGCGACCACGAAGTCGGCCCGATCCTCGCCCTCGGCGGCCGCGTCGACCGCCTGGTTGCGGGCCGCGGCCGCGACCGCGAGGTCGTCGGCGAGCTCCCCCGAGCGGTCGAAGACGACGATCTTCTTGTCCTCGGTCGCCCCCCGCTCGGCGAGCACGGTCTGGATCCAGATCGAGCCGGCCATCAGCGCCGGCATCAGGACGACCGAGACCACGAAGCTCTTGGTCCGGACCATCGCCGCGTACTCGCGGCGGGCGATGACGGCGACCTTACGACGGTCCATGCGCGGGCTCCTGGGTCGGCCGGGCGATCCGGACGAAGATGTCGTGGAGGGAGGGCTCGCTCACCTCGAAGTGGTCGACGCGCGCGCGATCGAGGAGCGCCCGCAGGATCACCTGCGGGTCGGCGTCCTCGGCCAGCCGCAGCTCCTTGGAATTCCCGTAGTCGCGGGCCTCGGCGACCCCCGGCAGCGCCCCGAGGTCGAGGTTCGGATCGTCGACCCGGACCCGCACCGTGTCCTGGCCGTAGCGCTGGCGGATCGCCGCCGGCGAGCCGTCGAGGACCTTGCGGCCGCGGTGGATCATCATCACCTGATCGCAGAGGCGCTCGGCCGCGGCCATGTCGTGGGTCGAGAAGATCACGGTGGTCCCGCGCCGCCGGAGGTCGAGCATCGCGTCCTTGAGGACCTCGTGGTTGACCGGATCGAGGCCGCTGAAGGGCTCGTCGAGGATCACCAGCGCCGGGTCGTGGAGGGTCGCGGCGATGAACTGGACCTTCTGGGCCATCCCCTTCGAGAGCGCCTCGACCGGCCGCTTCGCCCAGGCGCTGAGCTCGAAGCGCTCGAGCCAGCGATCGATCGCCGCCTGGGGGGCGCGGACCCCCTTGAGCTGGGCGTGGAATCGGAGGAGCTCGCCGACCTTCATCTTGCGGTAGAGCCCGCGCTCCTCCGGGAGGTAGCCGACGCGGTCGTCGGCCGCCCGGCCGCGCTCGTTGCCGAGGACGACGACGCGGCCGCGATCCGGCAGGAAGATCCGCAGGATCATCCGCAGCGAGGTCGTCTTGCCCGAGCCGTTGGGGCCGATGAAGCCGAAGAGCGCCCCTCGGGCACCTCCAGGCTCAGCTCATCGACCGCGACGTGGCCGCTGAAGGTCTTGCGCACCCCGTCGAGGAGGACCGAAGAACCGCTCATCCTCGCTCCCCATAGCATCGACGGGGAGATCGCGCCACCTGCCCGGTCGCCTTGACGAGGCGGCGTCGGGGCGCTCTGCTGAGGCCATGCACACCTCTACCTTTCTTGGCATGCGCACCTCCATCCTTGTCGCCCTCGGCCTCACGGTCGCCGGCGCCTGCACCCCCGGGAAGGGGGGCGACGGCAGCGGCGGCTCGGAGAGCGGCTCCGAGGCGACCGGCGAGGCGACCAGCGCCTCCGGGAGCGGCTCGAGCGGCTCGAGCGGCTCGACCTCCGGCAGCGGCTCAAGCGGCGGCAGCGGCTCGGCGAGCGAGTCGATGAGCGGCAGCGGCTCGGCGAGCTCGAGCGGGACCGACACCACCGGCGCTGGCTTCTCCTGCGAGGGCTCCACCCCGATCGATCAGAATTTCGTCGACCCGGCGGCGGCCTCGGGCTTCGAGCGCTGCCCCGACGGGACGATCCACCGGGTCGAGGCCCGCGCCTGCGAGGCCCCCGCGACCCCGGACTCCTGCGTCGACAACTCCGGCGGCGGCGCCTGCTCGAGCGCGGCCGATTGCACGGAGCAGCCCTTTGGATCCTGTCAGCAGGACCAGGCCTTCGGCGGGGTGATCGCGTCGACCACCTGCTCCTGCGTCTACGGCTGCGCGACCGACTCGGACTGCGCAGACGGCCAGATCTGCCGCTGCGCCGGCGACGGCCTCGGCCTCTACACCGAGTGCATCGACGGCGGCTGCGTCGACGACTCCGAGTGCGGCGACTACCTCTGCGCGCTCTCGCCGGACACCTGCGAGCCCGGCGGCTTCGTCACCCAGTGCCACGGCCCGGGCGACCTCTGCTTCGGCGACGACGATTGCCCCGACTTCCAGCCCTGCTACTGGAGCACCTACCCCGAGCCGGCGAAGTGGGCGTGCAACGACGCGGTCTGCGGGCGCCCCTTCCTGGTCGACGAGGTCGCCCGGGTCGCGCCGGTGATCGAGCGCGCGGGCTGGAGCGCCGGCGGCCCGCGGCCGACGCAGGGGCGCCTCTCGCCCGCGCTCCGCTCGCGCCTCGGCGATCACTGGGCGGCGATCGCCGCGATGGAGCACGCCAGCGTCGCCTCCTTCGCCCGGGCGATCCTCGAGCTGATGGCCGTGGGCGCCCCTGCCGAGCTCGTCGCCGACGCCCAGGTCGCGCTCGCCGACGAGATCGACCACGCCCAGCGGGCCTTCGCCCTCGCCTCGGCCTTCGCCGGCCGCGAGCTCGGCCCCGGCCCGCTCGCGCTCGACCACGCCCTCGGCGGGACCATCGATCGCCGGCGCCTCGCCGAGGCGGTCGCGCGCGAGGCCTGCGTCGGCGAGACGGTGGCCGCGGCCGAGGCCCGGATCGCCAGCGAGGCCTGCCGCGATCCGGCGATGGCCCGCTCACTGGCGAAGATCGCCGCCGACGAGGAGCGGCATGCTCAGCTCGGCTGGCGGACCCTCGCCTGGCTCCTCGAGGGCCTCGATCCCGCGTCTCGCGCAGGTGTCCTTGGGGTCATGGAGGAGGCGATCGAGAGCGCCCTCGAGGGCCTCGTCACCGCGCCGCCGGTCGCCGCCGATTCGCCCGAGGAGGCCGTCGCGCGGGCCTTTGGGCTCCTTCCGGCGGGCGAGCGGGCGGCCCTCGTGCGTTGCGCGCTCGAGGAGATCGTGCGACCCTGCGCGGGCGCGCTCGCCCAGCGCGTGGCGGCCTAGGTCGTCGTCGCGGGCGTCGATCGCCGCCGCCGCAGACGCGGCCCAGGCGGGAGCGCATGAGGGCCGTGGTGAGCCGCTCCTGGCGGGTCCCACGGCCCCGGGCCCATTTCTCGAGCACGCACGCGACGGAGCACCATGCACCCCCAGATCCTCCCCGAGTCCCTCCGCCCCTACGCCGACCTTATCTTCGGGATCACGGCCGCGATCCTGATCCTGATCCTCGGCTGGATCGCCAGCAAGTGGGCGAACCGCCTCCTCCTCAAGCTCTTCCGCCGCCGCCAGGTCGACGAGTCGCTCGCCCGCTTCCTCGCCGCCCTCGCCCAGTACACCGTCCTGGCGATGGGGGTGATCGCGGCCCTCGGCAAGGTCGGGGTCGAGACCACCAGCGTCGTCGCGATCTTCGCCTCGGCCGGCCTGGCGATCGGCCTCGCCCTCCAGGGGAGCCTCTCGAACTTCGCCAGCGGCGTCCTCCTCCTCCTCTTCCGACCGCTGACGATCGGCGACACCGTCACCGTCGGCGGCCACCTCGGGACGGTCGAGGAGATCGGCCTCTTCGCGACCACCCTGGTCACCCCGGGGAACGAGATGGTCGTGGTCCCGAACGCCGCGGTGACCGGCGGGAGCATCGTCAACCACACCTGCCGGGGCACCCGCCGCGGCAAGGTCGAGATCGGCGTCGCCTATGGCACCTCGATCGAGGTGGCGACGTCTGCCCTCCAGCGGGCGGCGGATCGGACCGCGCTGATCCTGCGCGATCCCGCGCCCGCCGTCGTCTTCGTCGGTTTTGGGGCCTCATCGCTCGACTTCGTGGTCGCCGGCTCGTCGAAGTCCGGTGATTACCTCGCTATGCTCCACAACCTGCGGGTGGCGATCTACGAGGAGCTCAACGCCGCGAAGATCGACATCCCCTTCCCGCAGATGGTCGTCCACAAGGCGTCCTGATCCATGCAGAGCAGCACCACCACGATCCCGCGCCCGACGGCGTCCACGTCCACCTCCACGTCTGGGAGCCCGATCCCGGGGCGGCGGTGCGTGGGGTCGTCGTCATCGCCCACGGCCTCGCCGAGCACGGGGCCCGCTACGCCCGCGTCGCCGAGGCGCTCACGACCCACGGCCTCGCGGTCTTCGCCCCCGATCACCGCGGCCACGGCCGGACCTCGCCGGAGGCCGAGCACGGCTTCTTCGCCGAGGACCACGGCTGGCAGCGGGTCCTCGACGATCTCACCCGGGTGGTCGAGCACGCCAAGCGGGCCCACCCGGGGGTCCCCTGCGTGCTCATGGGCCACAGCATGGGGACGACGGTGTCGCTCTCCTGGCTCCTCGGCCACTCGAAGGACGTCGACGCGGTGGTCCTCTCGGCGCCGACCGGCAAGGTCGGACCCCTCCTCCACATCGGCAAGGTCGTCGCCCGGATCGAGGCCCTCCGGATCGGCAAGCGGGGGCGCTCGAAGCTCCTCAACAACATGGCCTTCGGCGCCTACAACAAGGCGTTCCGGCCGAACCGCACCGAGTTCGACTGGCTCTCGAAGGATCCGGACGAGGTCGACAAGTACGTCGCCGATCCCTGGTGCGGCTTCATCCCCTCCGCCCAGCTCTGGGTCGATCTCCTCGGCGCCCAGTCGTCGATCCAGGGGCACGAGCTCGCGCAGATCCGCCGAGACCTGCCGATCTACATCATCGCCGGCACCCGCGATCCGGTCGGCGGCGGCGGCTCGCAGGTCAAGGCCTGGATCGACCTCGCCCGCGGCCTCGGCCTCTCGGTCGAGCACCGCTTCTGGAACGAGGGGCGCCACGAGCTCCTCAACGAGGTCGAGCGCGACGCGGTCACGGCCGACGTGATCGGCTGGATCGAGCGGCACATCTAGCTGGGCGTCCCCCGGTCGCAGATGGCGCGGCACCTCCCCGGGGCCGCGCCATCGCCGTGTCTGGGCGTGGCGGCCGGCTAGACCGCGCCGACGCCGAAGATGAAGGTCCCGCGGTCGAGGTAGTCGCCGACGTCGTGCCAGTCCGCGCGGAAGAGGATCGTGTTGCCGATGTAGTTGCTCGGCTGGATCCCCGTCGGGACCGCGAGGTTGAAGGAGAGCGACGAGGCGCCGTTGGCCGGGAGGTGGAGGCCGGCGAAGCTGGGCTCGGTGAGCCGCGGGAAGCGGGCGTCGACCGCCTGGACGGCGTCGCCGATCTCCGGGACGAAGTTCGCCGGGCCGACGAAGACATGTCCGAAGAGCCAGACCTCGTCGGTCGCGCTCGGGTTCTGGATCCCGACGTTGTAGGTGATCGAGCCACCCGGCGTGGTCATCGACGACCACGACTGCCAGACGATCATCGGCGCGGCCGCGACCACCCGCCCGCCGCTCCGGGGCGGGCTCAGGCGCGCGCGGAGCTTGGGCTCGTCGAGGGCGGTGAAGCGGAGCTTCTTGGCGGCGGCGTCGCGCCGGTGGCTCTCGATCTCGCTCATCACGCTGCGGACTAGATTCTCGGGCATCGCTCGGTTCCTCGCTTTCGAGGTCCGTGGATAGGACGGATCGGCCGGGCGGCGAAGCGAAAGAGCTTCCGTCGCCGCCGAGCGCGGCGGCAAACGCTGCTCAGGTGGGCTCGAAGAGCGCCCTGCGCGTCGTCGCCTATTTGAGCTCGGGACCCCAGACGTCCTTGGAGATCGGCCCGGTCGGCCCGTCCTCGAGGCGGCAGACGCCGATCAGATCGCTGATGTCGATCCCGAGGGTCGAGCAGTCCTCCTCGTTGCCCCAGCGGAAGATCGGCCCGCCGCCGGGGACGTCGATCGGATCGGCGCCCGGGTCGGTGAATTGGTCGCTCATCCACACCGGCCAGACCTCGCCGCCGAGCCCCTCCTTGGCGAAGTAGTCGAAGCCGGCGACCCGCTCCCAGGTGTCCCAGGCGATCCCCGCCGAGGTCACGTCGGTGAGGTCCGTACAGACGAGCGTGATGCAGACGTCGAAGACCGGATCGGTCTCGCCGATCGACATGTAGACGTGATCGCCGGGGGTGCTCCACACCCCGTGGGAGCCCCAGGCCGAGTAGACGACCGGGTGGGTGTCCTGATAGCGCTCGATCTCCACCCACTCGTAGACCCCGCCGAAGGAGTGGGCCGAGAGGTAGGCCTGGATCGGCGTGAGCTCGTCGCCGGGGCCCTTCATGAGGCGCACCGTGATGTGCTCCCAGTCGCCGACGTGGTTGCCCCAGATCGTGTCGACGACCGACTTGCCCCGGTTGTACGGGTACCAGAAGAAGTAGACGAGATCGACGACGCCGCCGCCCTTGTCCGCGTAGAAGGCGTAGACCGGCGCGCTCTCGAGGTCGCCGCCGAAGAAGGGGAGGGTGTCCGAGGGGCTCTCGAGCGGATCGGTCGAGCGGATCCAGAACTTGCCCTCGCCGTCGGCGAAGCGGGTCATCGACGCGAACGCGAACTCGACCGACGACGGGAAGTACTCCTCGTCCTTGTCGAGCCAGACCCGCGGGGCGTAGGTGGCGAGCGCCTCGAGGCGAGGATCGACGGGCTCGCCGGTGGTCGCGGTGTCGCCGGTGGTCGGGGGGTCGCCGGTCGAGGTCGCGCCGCCCGTGGCGTCGCCGCTCGTGGCGTCGCCGCTGCTCCCGCCGCCCGAGCCCCCGGTCTCGACGCCGCCGCTCGAGCTCGTCGAGGTCGCGCCGTCGCTCGCCGACGCGGTCGCCGACGCGCTCGCGCTCGCGCCGGTCGACGCCGCGGTCGCGCCGCTGGGGTCGCCGTCTCCGCCCTGGGGGCAGGCGCCCAGGAGGAGCGCGACGCAGCCGAAGAAGAGCGACCCTCGGGCCCTCGCCGTGACCATCCCCATCCCGATCTCCATCGAGGCGCGAGCGTAGCACGTCCCCCGCGCTCGTCGGCGGCGGGACGGAGATGTCCCAACGGTCCGGTCCGCCGGGTCAGCGCGTCGGAGCGCCGACGCGCGCCCACCTGGGGATCAGGGCTGCGGCTCGCCGGCCCACTCGGTCGCCTCGCGGAGCTGGTCGTGCGGGAAGTGGCGGAGCTCGGCGTGGAGGAAGTGCTCGAGGAGGCGGGGGGCGACGTCGAAGAGCTTGCCGTCGGCGACCAGCGCGACCCGGCGGATCCGCGTGTGGTGGTCGCGGACGAAGCGGAGGTGGCGGATCAGCGCGCCGATGTTCTCCCAGCCCGGGATCCCCTTGGTGTTGATCACCAGCCCGGCGAGCTCGCCGTAGCTCTCGATCCACGGGTCGACGGTGAGCGCGAGCGCGTCGAAGTCCTCCTGACGCAGCGGCCCGTGGGGCTCCATGACCAGGACGCCGCGCTCCGGGAGGAGGTGGTGAGAGATCCGCGCGCCGGCCTCGGGCTCGCTGAGCCAGGCGATCGCGTCGGCCTCGGCTGCGACCGAGAAGACCCGCATGGGGCAGGGCAGGAGGGCGCCCGCGAGGCGCACGCCCTCGCGCAGCCAGGCGATGTCGGTGACGACCGCGGCCCGCTCGAGGAGGCGGAGGTAGTGGAGGCCGACCCGCATGTCCTCCCAGGCGGCGCCCGCCGAGAAGCCCTCGAACTCGGCGCCGAAGCGATAGAGGAGCCGGACGCGTCGTCCCTCGCGGTGGGCCCGCTCGAGGAGGGGATCGATCACGCTGAGGTAGTCGTCGCGGGAGATGTTGCCGGTCGCGTTGAGCCCGTCGATGCCGGCGGGGAGATCCTGGATCCGCTCGATCATGGGGAGGGACGCTACCAGGCGAGGCCGCGAGGGCGCCTGCAATGCTTGCAGGACGCGGCGTCACGTCCTCCTGCGCGTGAATCACCGCGCCGCCGCGTGTCGCTGCAGCGACAGCGACAGCGACAGCGACAGCGGCCTGAGCGAGCTCGGCCCGCGCTAGCGCGGCCTGAGGCCGCGGCAGCGTGGGCCGGGGCCCAGGCGATCGAGCGCCCGCTCGACGTCGGCGGTGAGCGAGCCCGACGGGTAGCGATCGAGGTAGAGCTGGTAGGCGCAGCGCGACGCGTCGAGGTCGCCCTCGGCGCGCTCGAGGCGACCGAGGTCGAGGAGGCCGCGGCCCGCCTCGCTCGATCGTGGGTAGGTGGTGACCAGGCTCCGGAGGTGGCGGATCGCCGCCGGTCGCTGGCCGCGGCGGAGGCTGGCCTCGGCGAGCTCGGCGAGCTCGGCCGCGCTCGGACGGGCCGGCGCGGCGTCGGCGAGGAGCTCGGGCGCGCTCGCCTCGGGCTTCGCGGGCCGCTGCGGCGGCGTCACCGGCTCGCGCTCGCCGTCGCGGACCCAGTAGGCCACGCCGCTCTCGACGATCACGTCGGTGATCGAGCTTGCGACCGCGACGGTGAAGCGACCCGTCTCGACCCCGAGCTCGCCCTCTGGCGTCAGCACGGTCAGCGCGCCCTCGTCCTCGACGTCGATGCGGTATGTCCCATTGGACAGGCGAATCGCGTGGGGACCGATCACCTCGGCCGGGATCCCGTGGGGCTCGAGGAGCTCGATCGCCGCGCCCGCGGCCAGGCGGGGGCCGAGCGGCGCGGCCTCCTCGACGACCTCGCTCGGCGTCGCCGGGACGGCCTCCGCCTGCGCGAGGGTCGCCGCCGCCGGACGGACGTAGAGCGCCCGCTCGACCGAGACCCCGAGGTAGATCAGCGAGAGGCAAGCCGCCGCCGCGAGCCCGCCGTGGAGCCATCGTTGCCGCCGTCGCTCTCGCCGCTCTTGATACGCCTCGAAGATCTGGTCCGCGGTGACCCGCACGCGCGGGAGCTTCTGCTGGCTCCCGGCGAGCTTGATCATCCGTCGCAGCTCCGGCGAGGCGAGCCCATCGTCACGCCCTTTGTCGCTCATTCCGCGTCTCCTCTCCAGGGGAGCCCGAGGGCCGCGCAGAGGAGCTGCTCGGCCCGCCGGGCGCGGTAAGAGATCGTGCTGATCGGCGCGCCGAGGGCCTCCGCGGCCTCGCAGAGGCTCAGGCCCTCGACCGCGCGGGCGACGAAGGCCTCGCGGAGGCGGTCGGGCAGGGAGCCGAGCGCGTCGTAGAAGCTGTCGCGCTGCTGCGCGGCCATCATGTCGTCTTCAGGGGTCGGCGAGCTCGCGTCACCCGCGGGCGCGTAGCTCAGCTCGCGGGCGCGGCGGCGGCGCTGCGACTCCCACCAGCTCCGCACCTTGTTGGTGGCGATCGTGTAGAGCCAGGTCGAGAGCTGGGAGTCGCCGCGGAACCCCGGGAGCGCGAGGAAGGCGGCGATGAAGACCTCCTGGACGAGGTCGTCGACCGACGCAGGGTCGCCGGTCATCCGCAGGATCTGTTGGGCGATCCGATCGCGGTGGGCGGTGAAGATGATCGACTGCGCCTCGCGATCGCCACGCTGCGCCGCGGCGAGGACATGGCTCGCTTGCTCGAGGTGCGCGCGCAGATCAATCGACATCAGCAGAGCGACTATACGCGATCTCTACCAGCGCAAGCCAACACCGAAAGCGAGGGCGAGGCGCACCTGTGCGCGCCCGAATTGGGCCGTCGAGCCGGTGAAGATCAGCGGCGGCATGGAGACGTCGGCGCCCGCGCGGAGCGAGAGCTGGAGCTGGGGGGCGGCGCCTTGCCCGAGGGCGATCCGGAGGTGGCCGAGGCCGAAGACCTCGCTTGAAGCGCTCCAGATCCTCGCTTCTCGCTCCATCTCACGGACTCGGACCCACATCGCGCGTGGGGCCACGCCTCCTCCCAGCCAAAGGCGGTCCTTCGCCAGCCCCGTACCGGCCGCGAGACCTCCGCCGAGATGGATAATATCGACCCCCAGCGATGCCTCGCGCGCGCGGCTCCACCCGAGCTGGAGGAGCGGCTGCAGATGTCCACGAAGGAGCTCGAGCGCGGCCATCAACTCGAGCCCGGCATCGAGGTTGATGCGCCGGTCGAGGCCGAGGCGGGGCCCGAGGGTGATCCAGATCGCCGGCCGTCCGGAGGCAGGCGGCGTCTCTCCAACCTCGCCGCCGCTCTCGTCGCCCTCGCCGGTCTCGCCGCTCCCCCCACTGGTCTCGCCCTGGCTCTCGCCCTCGCTCTCCGAGGCCGCGAGCTCGGGATCGTCGAGGAGGAGCGCGAGGGCCGACGCGAGCTCACGGCTGCGCTCCTCGACCGTCTCGCCCTCGAGATCGATGGTCCGCTCGATCACCTGGCCCTCGCGCTCGAGCTTCGCGCGGGCCCGCCGGGGGTCGACCTCCGTGAGGTCGATCGTCCATCCGTCGACGTCGCCGCCGATCCTGGCGCGCAAGCTCGTCAGCGTCGACGCCCGGTCGAAGGCCGGCTCCGCCGCGCTCGCCCCCTCCGCGGGCGTGGCGGGCTCGCTCGCCGCGCCCGTCGCCGCCGCGCCGACGAGGACGCTGATCAGGGCGAGGGCGGCCGCGCTTCGCACCCGCAGAGGAGTGCCACAACCGACGTCGGAGGGCACGCCAAAACCGTGGGGGGTCGCGGCCCCGTCGCGGAGGATCAGCGCCGCGTCCGCGCAATGACGACGGTCTGGGGTGTGGGGTCTGGGGCCGCCCGCCCTCGGCCGCGCGCGGATCGGCCTCAGTTGAGGAGCCGCTCGCCGAGGCTCTGGCTCCGCGCCAGGCCGCTGATCGCCCCGCCGGTCCGCTCGACCAGGTACTTGATCCGGGCGTCCGTGCTCTCTGCGGCGAGGCTCCGCTGGAGGATGTCGACCTGCGGGCAGCGACTGGAGGAGCCGATCGGCGCGCCGAGGAGGAGATCGAGGCTCGGCAGGAGCGCGCTCACGGCGTAGGCGAAGATCCGCGGGTCTGGGATCGAGAGCAGCGAGCCGATCATCTCGCCGTCGTCCGGGCAGAGCGCCGCGATCCGCTCGAGCTGCGCCCGCAAGATCTCGATCGCCTCGCGGTCCTCAGGCTCCTCCTCGGCGAGCGGCACGACCTCGACCTCGCGGAAGGATCGCCGGGCCGGGAGCTCACGGGCCAGGCGGACGCGGCCGAGCCCCTCGAGGCGGATGAAGCGGCGGCCGTCGGGGAAGCGATGGTGGGCGAGGAGGCGGCCGATCCCGAAGACCGCCTCGATCGGCGGGCGGCCCTCGTAGTCGGCCTCGTAGCCCGGGCGCAGGAGCGGCACGCCGATGTGCCGACCGCCCGCGAGGACATGGTCCACGAGCTCGAGGTAGCGGGGCTCGAAGACGTTGAGCGGGAGGACCATCCCCGGCAGGAGGACGACGTTCGGCAGGGGAAAGATCGGCAGCGCCGAGAGGACGTCGCGCGGGGGGAGGTCGTCGCGTCGGAGCATGCTCGTGTTTCAGTCTGCCGCGGGTCGACGGATCCGTCCACTCGCCCGCGTCACGACGTCGCCGGGGCGGCGCCCCGCGTCGCCTACTTGGTCAGCGAAGGCCGCCAGTTGGCGAGTGCGATCGTCGCGCCCGCGAAGATGTCGTCGGCCCCGGGGTCGACGTCGATCCGTGAGATCGAGCCGAGCGCCGGGGCGAAGCGGGTGTAGCCGGCTGCACCCAACCCCGCGGCGAACGCCAGGAGGATCCGGATCACGGTGTTGTGGGTGACGAGCACGAGGTTGCGCGGGCGGCCGCCGTCGGGGTGCTCACGGACGAGGCCGCGGATCCAGGGGATCACGCGATCGGCGACGTCGCGGACGCTCTCGCCGCCCCCCGGGAGGCGGACGTCGAGCATGTCCTCGTAGCGGAGGCGGGCGTGCTCAGGGTAGGTTGCGAGGGCGGCGGCGAAGGGCTGCTCCTCGAGGACGCCGAGGTGCATCTCGCGGAGCGCAGGGACGCAGCGGAGCGGCGGCCGGTCGGCGCCGCGGGCCGCGACCGCCTCACCGCCGACGCGGGCGCGCGTGAGGTCCGAGGCGTGGAGGGCGGCGATCTCGAGGGGGGCGAGGGCCGCGGCCTGGGCCTGGGCCTGCGCCAGCCCACGCTCCGAGAGGTGGATGTCGTGGTGCCCGTAGAAGATGTCGCGGCGGGCGGGCTCGCCGTGCCGCAGGAGGTAGAGGCGGACGGTCACTGGAAGAGCGCCGCCTGGAGATCGCGCCGGGTGACGAAGTCGCCGCGGAGCGAGGAGGTGGTCACCTCGGTGGCGTGCTTGTTGTCGGGGATCGCCAGGCAGGTGTGGTGCCCTCGCATCACGCAGCCGGCACCGCGGGCGCCGATGTGCTCCATCAACGCGTCGACGACGTCGTTGCAGGCGCGCTCCTGCAGGGTGAGGCGACGGGTGAAGCAGGTGACGAGATCGCCGAGGCGACCGAAGCCGAGGAGGCGCGTCGCCGGCAGGTACGCGACCGTCGCCTCGCCGTGGTAGGGCAGGAGGTGGTGGGGGCAGAGGCCGTGGTAGGGGATCCGCCGGACGATCACGAGATCGGTCGCGCCCTCGCCGTCGACCGTGTCGCCGAGGATCACCGCCGGATCCATCGCGAAGCCGGCGAGGAAGTGCTCGCGCCAGAGTCGCGCGACCCGCTGCGGGGTCGATCGCAGATCCTTGTGCTCGAGGTCGAGATCGCAGGCGCCCAGGAGGTCGGCGACCGCCCGCTCGATCGCCTCGCTCCGCGGCTCGTGGGGGCGCTTCGCCAAGGGTCGATCTCCTGGCTAGCTCTTCGGCTCGGCGAGGGCGCCGCGGGCGATCGCCGGATCGTCGAAGGTGGGCTTGCCGGCGCGGCCCTCGGCGATCCAGGTCAGGCGGAAGCCCGTCGGCTGGACCTCGGGGAGGCGATCGCAGGTCTCGCAGCCGAGCGCGGGCCGGCCGTCGCCGGTGCACTCGGAGCAGATCGTCAGGAAGCGGCGGGTCTCCTGGAGGTTCTCCTGGAGCTTGGAGAGGATCGCGATCTTCTGCTGGAGGCGCTCGATGTGGGTGGAGATCTCGGCGTTGAGCTCGCGGCAGGCGTCGCGGTCGCCGTTGGCCCGGCTGCGGATGCTGAGGAGGGCGGTGATCTCCTCGAGCGACCAGCCGGCCTCGCGGAGGCTGATGATGAAGTTGAGGCGGTCGAGCTCCTCGGGATCAAAGAGGCGGTGGCCGCCGCTGCTGCGGCTGGCGTTGAGGAGGCCCTGGCGCTCGTAATAGCGCACGGTCCGGGGGGTGCATCCGCTCCCCTGGATCATGTCCTTCAAGGTCAGGTGTTTGCCCGTCCGCTTCGTCGCCATCCAAAAAACGCTGACTGAAGCGGACGATCGTGTCAACGCCGTGTCGTGGGGGGGCTGCTCACGCCCCCGCGTCGGCTATCGTGCCGGCGATGTCGACGACCTCCAGCGACGAGCGACCGGTGGCGGTGATCACCGGCGGGGCGATCCGGGTCGGGGGGGCGATCTCCCGCGCCCTCGCGGCCGCCGGCTACCGGGTCTGGATCCACTACAACCGCTCCGCGGAGGCGGCTGCGGCCCTCCTGGGGGAGCTCGGCGTGGCCGCCGAGGGGGGCGCGGGGCTCGGCGCGCTCGCGGCCGATCTCGGTGAGGACTCCGCCCGGCGCCGGCTCCTCGCCGCCCTCGTCGATCCCGGCGGGCCGGCCGGCGGGCGCGTCGACCTCCTGGTCAACAGCGCCGCCAGCTTTGAGCACGGCGCGTTCCTCGCACGGAGCGATGATGACCTTCAGCGGGTGCTGGCGGTGAACCTGATCGCGCCGCTGGCGTTGGTCCGCGGCCTCGCGCCGGCCCTCCAGCGGGTCGGCGGCGCCGTCGTCAACATCCTCGATCTCGCGGCCTACCAGGCCTGGGGGGGCTACGCCGACCACTGCGTCGCCAAGGCCGGGCTGGCGATGGCGACCCGGGCCCTGGCCGGCGAGCTGGCGCCGAGCGTCCGGGTCAACGGGATCGCTCCCGGGACCGTCCTCTGGCCCGACGAGGCGCGCTTCGCCGAGGGGTCGCCGGCGCGGGCGGCGATCACCGCGCGGATCCCCCTCGGCCGCGCCGGGACCCCCGAGGATGTCGCCCGTGCGGTCCTCTATCTCGCCCGGGAGCCCTTCATCACCGGTCACACGATCGTCGTCGACGGCGGTCGCCTCGCCTCGGCGGTCGGCCCGCTCTGACCCTGGCGACGTGCGGATCATCGCCAACGGGCGCTTGACCCCCGCGGCCGGGCCCCCTATACCTTGCCGCCTTCACCATGGCTCAGTTCGACGACGACATCGCCGACCACCAGTCGAAGGGCCGCGAGCCCGCGACGCTCCCCGTCAATGATCACCGCCCGGTGCTCGGTCGCCCCCTTGAGGTCAAGGTCGACGAGCGCGGCGTCGAGCGTGCGATCCGCAAGCTCCGCCGCCTCATGGCCAGCGAGGGCGTCCTCCGCGAGATCAAGCGCCGCCGCCACTACGAGAAGCCGAGCGTCAAGACCAAGCGCAAGCTCCGTGAGGCCGAGCGCCGCCGCAAGCGTCGCCAGCGCAAGCGCCCGTCGGGTCGCGAGTAGAGGAGCAGCCCGGCTGCTCGGGGGTCACGGATGAACCCTTGCCTGGTGGTGCAGCGCCTGGCGATCGGATCGGTTCCGCCGACCGATGGCTGCACGCGTCGCGTCAACCCGCCAGAGGTCGAGGCGATCCGCTTCGTCTACGGCGTCGGTGACGAGCCGACCGAGCTCCCCGCCGGCTCCTGCTTCCGCCCGGTCTATTCGATCTCGATCCCCGTCGCCCGCCTCGGCGGCCTCGATCTCGACGACATCTACGAGTTCGACGCAGCCCTGATGCTGATCACCCTGCAGGAGCGGGCGCGTCAGCGGCGATGGGCGATGCGCCTCGAGTTCGACGTGATCCAGACCCACGAGTCCGCGACCTCGGCCGAGCTCTACGTCGAGGCGCCGACCGGGGTGTCGATGACCCTCCTCGGCCACACCGGCTACGGGATGCCGAACCCCGGCGGCGGTCGGACCTTGAAGATCGCGACCGGGCTCGTGCACACGCCCGAGGGCGTGCTCCGCCTCGCGGGGCCCTACCAGCTCCTCTTCCGCGACGTCGATCCTCGCTTCAGCGGCTTCGTCGGGGTCGAGAGCCCGGTGCAGCTCCTCAAGATCGGCCTCAGCGAGTACGAGTTCGAGTCGTGAGCCCGCGCCGCGGCGGCCGTCGTCGCGCGCGTCGCGGGGCCTCGCGGCTCCGCGGACGCGCCCTCGCGGGCGCGCTCCTCGGCCTCCTGATCGCCGCCTACGCGCTCTGGGGTCCGCAGATCCGCGCGCTCCTCGGCCTCGGCGGGGACGCGAGCGCGCCGACCGGGACAAGCAGGCGCAGCTCCGGGTGGTCACCTGGAACCTGCGCAACTTCCCCGACAAGAAGCAGGACCTCGAGCTCCTCCGCCGCCGCCTCACCGAGCTCGACGCAGACCTCATCGCCGTCCAGGAGATCAAGAGCCCGGAGGCGCTCCAGGCCCTGGTCCCCGGCTGGGAGGTGGCGATCTCCGAGCAGGGCGGGCGCGGTCACCAGCGCCTCGGGGTGATCTACGATCCCGCGCGGATCGAGGTGATCGGAGCGCCCCGTGAGCACCGCGAGGTCACCCTCGGGGGGCGAGTTCGACCGGCGCTTTCGGTGTATGTGCGAGGACGCGGCGGCGGCCCGGACTTCCACCTGGTGGTCGTCCACCTCAAGGCCCGCGCGACCGGCTACGAGCTCCGCCAGGAGCAGTGGCCGGCGCTCGCGGCGATCGTCGAGGATCTCCGAAAGGAGGGCCCGGGGATCGCCGACTCGGACGTGATCGTCGTCGGCGACTTCAACGCCACCGGTCCTCCGGACCAGGCGGCGGAGGTCGAGCTTGCGGCGCTCGATCAGGCGTTGGGGGCCGTCGGCCTCCGGCGCCTCGAGCACCGCGGCGGGTGCTCGGCGTACTGGGACGGACCCCGCCGCGACGCCTGGCAGGAGCCCTCACTCCTCGATCTCGTGTGGGTCGGCGATCTCGCGGAGGCGACGAGCGCTGGCGCTCAGGTGGTCGCGCTCGGTCACTGCGCCCGCCACAGCTGCGCCGCCTTCCGGTCGACCGACGCCTACCCGGACCTCGACTTCGCCCGGGTCAGCGATCACTGCCCGGTGATCCTCGACCTCGCGGTCGCGGACGACGACCCCTGATCAAATCGACCGCGCTCGCGCACGCGCCGTTGAAGATCCGCCGGGCGGCCAAGTCAAAGCACCACCTCGCGTCCGGGGGGCCCGATGCTCACGAGCGAACCTTGCATAGCTAACTTTCGCCCTAGGCTCGTCCAGGGCGGGCGCTTTGCATTAAGTCGTGGTCGCCGTCACCGCCCGCTCTCGAGATCCCCTAAATCCTTTGCCAACTTCCAGGGCCCATGGGACCATCCCGGCGAGTTCCACAGACCGACCACTCGGCCTCACGCGGCCCCGGTGGGACCCCAACGAGTTTGCAACGGTGCTTGACCAAGAGGAGCAGCGAAACGAGATGAATACGATGAACACCAAGTTCTTTGGAATGGCCGGCTTCGGCCTGGCGCTTGGCCTCGGGGCCCTCAGCCTCCAGGGCTGTGAAGACCCGCTCGGCGACGTGTGCGGGCCCTGCGGGAGCATCGCCACCGGTCAGCTGACGATCGCGGGCAACGCCCAGTTCGACGGCTTCTTCAACGCGGTCTACTCCTTCAACGGCGCGACCTCGAAGATCAAGGCGGACTTCGACGCCGACATCATGGCCCTCGCCGAGGTGTGGGGCTACGCGGCCGCGGATGGGGCGATCGACGCGACCTACGTCCAGGGCCTCGTCGGCCACATCCAGGGCGAGATCGACACGACCGTCCAGGGCGGTCTCAAGATCAACTACGTCCCCGCCAAGTGCGAGGCGAACGTCAACGTCGCGGTCGAGGCCCAGGCGAGCTGCGAGGCGCAGGCCGAGTGCGACGTCCAGGTCGATCCGGGCCAGGTCTCGGTCGCCTGTGAGGGCACCTGCTCGGGCTCGTGCTCGGGCTCGTGCTCGGGCTCCCTCTCGTGCGCGGTCAAGGCCCCGACCCTCAACTGCGAGGGCGAGTGCGAGGGCGCCTGCGAGATCTCGGGCATGGCCGCCTGCGACGGCACCTGCCGCGGCACCTGCAACGGCAACTGCTCGGCCACCGACGGCTCGGGCCAGTGCGCCGGCGCCTGCGACGGCATGTGCGAGGGCACCTGCGAGCTCTCGGCCCGCGCGCAGTGCGGTGGCACCTGCCACGGCACCTGCTACGTCGACCAGGGCAGCGCCCAGTGCACCGCCGAGGCCGAGTGCTCGGGCTCGTGCGACGCCGAGTGCGGCGGCTCCTGCGAGGGCTCCTTCACCCCGCCGAGCGCCTCGGCGGACTGCGAGGCCTCGGCCGAGTGCAACGCCCAGGCGAGCGCCCAGGCGAGCGCGAGCCTCGAGTGCACCCCGCCGAGCCTCGACATCACGTTCGAGTTCGCGGCGAACGTCGACGCCTCGGGTCAGGCCGCCTTCACCGCGAAGCTCGCCGAGCTCCGCGTCCGCGGCGTGGCGATCCTCCAGGGCATGACCAAGCTCAGCGCCCTCGTCACCGGCAAGGTCAACGGCGAGGTCGTCTTCGATCCGGCGCCGGCGGTCGAGATCACCAACCAGCTCAACGCCCTCGTCAGCGCCGGCGTCAGCGGCGACGTCAGCATCCCGACCGGCCGGATCCCCTGCGTCATCCCGGCCCTCAAGGAGGCCGCGCAGATCATGGGCTCGGCGGCGGGTGAGTTCGGCGGCACGATCGACGCGCAGCTCTCCTTCGCGGCCGTCTTCGGCATCACCGGCTGAGCTGAGCGGTGAACGGGGATCCACGATCCTCTGGGCGGCGACTGCCAGTGCTCCTGGCGGTCGCCGCCTTAATTCTGTCGATCGGCCTCGAGGTGATCCACGTCCGGGCCTACCTCGACCCCTCGGTAGCGAGCTTCTGCTCGGTCGACGCCCGCCTCGACTGCGACGCGGTCGCGCTCTCGCGGGCGTCGGTGCTCCTCGGGATCCCGACCGCGGTCTGGGGCGTGGCTGGCTTTTGGGCCATGCTCGTGGCGATCCTCCGGGCGCCGGGGCTCTTCCTGCCGATCGCGCTGATCGCCGCCCTGGCGACGACCGGGCTCCTGGTCTACGAGGTCGCGGTCCTCGGGGCGATCTGCATGTTCTGCGAGGGCGTGCACCTCCTCAGCCTGGCGCTCCTGGTGATCGCCTGGCGGCGGCGCGGGGTGGCCTCGGCCAGGGACGCGCTCGCGCAGCCGAAGCGTCTCCTCGCCGAGTTCGGCCTGCCGATCGTCCTCCTCGGGGCGGTCGCCGTCGCGGCGCCGCCCTACTGGGTGCTGGTCTCCTGGCGGAGCGGGCCTCGCCTCGATCACGGCGTCGACGAGGAGGGGCACCCGTGGATCGGCGCGTCCTCGCCGACGCTGACGATCCACGAGTACATCGACTACGGCTGCCCGCACTGCGCGGCCGCCTCGTCGCGGATGCGCCTCAAGGTCGGCGCCAACGCCTCGAAGATCCGCCTGGTCCGCCACCAGCAGCCGCGGATGCGCTGCGTCGGCCGGGTCTTCGTCGAGGAGCGCTGCGAGCTCGCGCGGGCGGCGGTCTGCGCCGGCGAGCAGGGGCGCTTCTGGGAGATGGACGACTGGCTCTTCGGACATGCGCCGGGGGAGGCCAAGGTCGATCTCGGCGCCGGCGCCCGTGAACTCGGCCTCGATCTCGCGGTCTTCGACGCCTGCATGAAGGACATGCGGGTCTACGAGAAGGTCGACAACGAGGTGCGGACGGCCAACAAGCGGAAGATCCGCGAGACCCCGCTCTACGAGGTCGACGGGGCGATCCTGACGCCCAAGGAGCTCGCCGAGCTCCTCGACGAACGCCTCTAGGGGGCGCTCGATGACGCGGGAGGACGCTCGGCGCGGATGCGTCGGGCGTCCTCCCGCTCTCGAGGAATGACACGGCGAGGCTCGCCGAGCGCTGTGTGGTCTCGGCTACTCGAGGAGCGCGAGGAGATCGTCGCGAGTGAGCGCGATCGCCTGATCCGCGTCGCCGAGGGCCGCGTCGGCGAGCGCGCGCTTGCGCTCCTGGAGCGCCAGGATCTTCTCCTCGACGGTCTCCTCGGCGACCAGGCGCTGGATCAGCACCGGCCGGTCCTGGCCGATCCGGTGGGCGCGGTCGGCCGCCTGATCCTCGACCGCCGGGTTCCACCAGGGATCGACGAGGAAGACGTTGTCGGCGGCGGTGAGGGTGAGCCCGGTGCCGCCGGCCTTGAGCGAGATCAGCATCACCGGCGGCCCCGCCGGGTCCTGGAAGGTGTCGACGACCGCGGCCCGATCGCGGGTCGAGCCGTCGAGGCGGCAGAACGCGAGGCCCGCCTTGGTCAGCGCCGGCTCGATCCGATCGAGGAGGCTGGTCCACTGCGAGAAGACCAGCGCCTTGTGGCCCTCGGCGATCACCTCGTCGAGGGTCTCGACCAGGAGCTCGACCTTCGACGAGGTCGCCGCGTCCTGCCCGGGGATCAGCCCGCGGTGGCAGGCGGCCTGGCGGAGGCGGAGGAGCGCCTCCAGGGCCTGCAGCACGCCCTTGCCGGCGGCGAGCTGGGCGATCACCTCCTTGCGGGTCGCCGCCTGGAGGGCCTCGTAGAGCTCGCGCTCGCGGCGGTCGAGCTGGCAGCGGAGGACGACCTCGGTGCGCGGCGGGAGCTCGCGGGCGACCTCCGACTTGCGGCGGCGGAGGACGAAGGGCCGGATCCGCTGGCGGAGGCGGGCGGCAGCCTCCGGCGAGCCGTCGGCGATCGGCTGGGCGTAGCGCTCGCGGAATTCTCGGCGGCTCCCGAGGAGGCCGCGGTTGAGGAAGAAGAGGAGGCTCCAGAGCTCGTCGAGGCGGTTCTCGACCGGCGTGCCGCTGAGCGCGACGCGGTGATGGGCGACGAGGTCGAAGGCCGCCTGCGCGGTCTGGCTCTCCGGGTTCTTGATCGTCTGGGCCTCGTCGAGGACCACGAGATCCCAGGGCCGCTCGGCCAGGGCGTCGGCGCAGCGGAGCGCCTCGCGGTCGAGGCGGAGGAGCGCGTAGGTCGTCAGCGTGACCTCGGCGTCCGGGTCGAGCGCGCGCCCGGGGCCGTAGTAGCGGTGGACCCGGAGCGCCGGGCGGAAGCGCCGGAGCTCGCCCTCCCAGGCGTGGAGGACGCTGGTCGGGACCACGCAGAGCGCCCGCTCGCCGCTCTTGAGCGTGGCGATCGTCTGGAGGGTCTTGCCGAGGCCCATGTCGTCGGCGAGGAGCGCTCCGAGGCCGGCCCGCCGGAGGAAGGTGAGCCAGCGGACGCCCGCCACCTGGTAGTCGCGGAGGCTGGCTTTAAGGTCAGATGGGAGCTCGACCTCAGGGAGCCCCTCGAAGTCGCCGACCAGCGCCCGCAGCTCGCCGAGCTCGCGCCCGGCGGGCGCGTCGAGATCGACGAGGAGCTGGGCGAGGGCCGGCCTTGCCCACGCCTTGAGCTGGCCGTCGGCGTCGCGGGCCGCGAGGAGGAAGGTGAGGTGGTGGCCGTAGCGGGCGAGCCAGTCGGCGGGGAGCGGCGCGAAGCCGCCGCCGTCGAGCGGGATCCAGGCCTCGCCCTGCTCCCAGGCCCGCAGCACCCGGGCGGCGTCGACCTCCCGGCGCTCGCCGCCGCTCTCGCTGGTGAAGGAGACCCGCAGGCCGCCGCCGCTGGCGTCGATCTTCGCGTCGAGGGGGCCGGCGGCGAAGAAGTGGCGGTGGCCGTCGCCGCGGAGTTCGCCGATCCCCGAGAGGCGCTCGCCGATCGCCATCGCGGCCTCGCCGCTGAAGAGCGCCTTGCGCCCCGGCGACATCTCCAGCTTGCGCTCGAGGCGGAGGCGGAGGCGATCCTCGAGCCGACGGTCGCGCTCGGGCAGGACGTCGCCAAACGTCACCAGGCGATCGCCGTCGACCCGGGCGATCGCCGGGTCGCCGTAGACGATCGTCGGCAGGACCGTCAGCGAGTCGCCGAGGCGGGCGGTCTCAAAGCAGAGGCGCGGCTCGATCGACGCCTTCTTGCGGGGGAGGCGCTTGCTCCGGATGTGGACCGTCGTGTGCTTCTCGAGGTGGGGGATGACCTCGGTGACGATCCCCGCCGCCTGCTCCCTGGGATAGGTGATGCCGGCCTTGAGGCGTCGCACCTCGTCGCGGCTGAGGCCGCTCGGCGCCGTCGGGTGGAGGGTGTCGCCGCAGAGGGCGACGCCGTTGGCGAAGAGCTCGGTGATCGACGGATCGCGGACCAGGGTGATCCGAAAGCCCTCGCCGTCGTCGGCGATCTTGACGTGGGGCCGCAGCGCGTCGGCGCTGACCGTCATCGGCGCGCCGTCGAGGCGGACGTCGGCGCCGTGGGTGAGGTGACGGAGGATCTCCCGCATCATCTTGGTCGGCGGCACGCCGCGGCTGAGGGCGCCGAGGGTGACCTCGATCGTCATGTCGTCGGCGCTGGTGAAGAGCGCCGGGGCGCCCTCGATCCGGCCGCTCGCGTACTCGGTGAGGCGGTGCTGGAGCGGCTCCTCCGGGCCCTCGCCCTCGCCGCGGACCAGCGCCCGATCGAGGGCGAGCCCGTCGGGCGTCCGCCGGAGCCGGTAGGCGACTCGCGCCGTCCGCGCGCCTGCGCTCGGGAGGGCCTCGCCGCCCTCGCGCGCCCGCTTGAGGGCGATCACCGCGGCCGCGACGTGGAAGCAGGCGTCGGCCCGACTCGCGCACTCGCACTCCCACTCCTCGTCCTCCGGGAAGAGGGTGACGGCGGGCGCGACCGGCGAGCCCTTGACCGCGACCCGGAGGACGATCTCGTCGTCGTCCTCGCGCTCGCCGACCACCGCCCCCGCCCGCGCCAGCTCGACGCCGCGGGACCAGATCCGCGGTCCGCTGGCCTTGCGGATCGCGGCGAAGAGGGGTTCGAGGTCGTGCTCCACGGTCCTGGCCTGGCGTCCGAGGGGGTACTACAGGTCCCGCTGTCGGCGCCAGCGCCAGCGCCAGCGCTCGGCGGCGAGGCTCGGGCGGACGCGAGGCGTAGTACAGGTCGGGCAATGACGCCAGCGAGAGAGGGCGTCGACGAGAGGCGACGCCGGCTCTGGTCGATGGTGCAGTCGCTGGTTGCCCGCTGATCACCTCGCTCAGCGCGGGGTCTTGGCGCTCGCCGGCGATCATCGGCCGCGCAGACGTCCTCGAAAGCCCGAAATTCGCCCTCCAACGCCGGTTTTTGGCGAGATCCGCCGCCGAACAACGTCCGCCCGAGCCCCCGCTCGAGCCCTCGCGGAGGCGCGCGCACGCGAGCGTCGCGGTCGGCGCCGTTAGATTGGCCCGGCGCCAACCGCGACGTATCGTCGCTCGATGGCACATACTCCGATCTTCTCTCGGCTGCGGCGAATCGCGGCCATGGTCATGTGGGGTCAGCGACGCGGGATCACCTCGCCCGAGGAGCTCCAGTCGGCATGGGAGGAGCACCAGCTCTCCCGGCGCGGGCTCGGCAAGGCTGCGGCCGCGGTGGTGGCTGGCTACGCGACGAGCGGCTGCGCCGGCGGCGAGGGGGACACCGAGAGCGACACCGACACCGGCGGTGGCGGTGACGGTGCGCGCGTGGTGATCGTCGGCGGCGGCGTCGCCGGGATCCACTGCGCCTATCGCCTCAAGGAGGCCGGGATCAAGGCGACCGTCCACGACGCCTGGAACCGCGTCGGCGGCCGGATGTACTCGACCTCCGAGGGCGCGCCCGCGGGGATGGTGATCGAGCTCGGCGGCGAGCTCATCGACTCCAACCACGCGACCCTCTGGGCGCTCTCCGAGGAGCTCGGGATCACCCTCGACGATCGCCACGCGGTGGCCACCGGCGAGGTCTACTGGGTCGACGGCGCGGCGGCCGACGAGGCGACGGTCCTCACCCAGTGGATGGCGGTCGCGCCGACGATGGCGATGATGGTCGAGGCCGCCGACAACGACGACGCGGCCTACGAGATGTACGACAACCTCTCGCTCCGCGACTGGCTCGACGCCAACGTGCCGATCGCCACCTACCGCGAGCTCCACATCGTCCTCGACACCGCCTACCGCGGCGAGTTCGGCCTCGAGAACGACGAGCAGTCGTCGCTCAACATGCTCTACCTGATCGGCTCGGACACCGTCGACGAGTTCAAGATCTTCGGCGAGTCCGACGAGCGCTGGCACACCCACGGCGGCAACGAGACCTTCATCACCAAGATGGCCGAGGCCCTCGACGCCGATCAGGTCGTCCTCGAGAGCCGGCTGATCGCCGCCCGCGACGGCGACGGCGGGGCCTTCGTCCTCACCTTCGCGGCCGCCGACGGGGCCGAGAGCGAGGTCGAGTGCGACCACGTGGTCTTCGCGCTCCCCTACAACAAGCTCCGCGAGTGCGACCTCACGGCGCTGACGCTCTCCGACGAGAAGCGCCAGATCATCGACGAGCTCGGCTACGGCACCAACGCCAAGGTGATGGGCAACTTCACCTCGCCGATCTGGCGCGACATGTACACGGCGAGCGGCTCGGTCACCGGCGACATCGCCTTCCAGCAGTGCTGGGACACGTCGATCGGCCAGGCCGGCCCCGAGGGGATCATGACCAACTTCCTCGGCGGCCAGGCGGGGGTCGACTCCGGCACCGGTAGCGCCGAGGAGTGGTACACCACGAAGCTCGTCGCCGGCCTCGAGGAGGTCTTCCCGGGCGCGCAGGCGGCCTACATCGCCAACTCGGCGGTCCGCATGCACTGGCCCTCGGTGCCGACCCACATGGGCTCGTACACCTGCTACAAGCCCGGTCAGTGGGCCTTCTGGTCGCTCGAGGGCGTCCGCGAGGGCAACCTCCACTTCTGCGGTGAGCACTGCTCGCCGGAGTTCCAGGGGTGGATGGAGGGGGGCGCCGAGACCGGCGGCCTGGTGGCGATGGAGATCATCGACGACCTCGGCGCGACCGCGTCGCCCTTCCACCTCGACCTCGTCGCCCGCCAGACCTCGGCGGCGCCGCACCCCTGCTACCACGGCGATCGCAACCCGCCGCTCCGCTGGGGGGCGCGTCGGCGCCTCCTCCGGGAGCGCTTCGGGGCGCGCCTCGGCGCCCGCTAGCGCGCTCGCGCGCGCGCTCGTCTCCCTCCGCGGCGGCCGCTCGCGGGGGGAGACGCGTGTTGCTCGTCGGCTACAGATGCCCGATCTGCGCCCTCCTCGCGCCTAGCCAGCGACGACGATCCCGACGCGAGGCGGGTCGATACGTCGCGGTCGAGGCACTAGCGGACGACGAAGCCGAGGAAGAGCCCGGCCTGCGGCATCGGCAGCTTCTCCATCATGTGGAAGTGCCAGCCGAGGCGGACCATCCCGCCGAAGACCCCGGCGAAGCGATTGAAGTGACGACGGGGGCCGAAGAGGAAGCCGAGCTTGCCCTCGCCCTCGAGCACGCCAGGGACGATCGTCAAGAAGGCGATGCCGAGGCTCGCCGAGGCGAAGAGGCGGCCCCCCGCCGTGTAGGTGTAGGCGGCGACGTGGTGGCGGTGGGTGAGGACGCCGAGGATGTAGCGCTCGGCGAGGCCGACCGACACGGTGATCTGGTAGCCGATCGCCCAGCGGCGCGCCTGCCCCTCGCGGCGGCGGAGCGCCCCGCCGAAGAACGAGGTGACGTCGACCGAGGGCAGCGGGCTGATCCCGAAGGTGAGGCCGTAGGTGTTGGCGTAGACGAAGTGCGGGCGATCGGGGATGTCGGTCGGCGGGTCGACGGGCGCCTCGGGGGCCGGCGCGAGCGGCTCTTCGACCTGATCCTCGACCTCGAGGACGGGGCCCTCGGCGATCGGCGCGGCGTCGGCCGGACCTGCGCTCGCGTCGTCGAATTCGCCGGCGTCGATCGGCGCGTCCTCGGGCGCATCCTCGGCGCCTGGGGCCGCGCTCGCCAGGCCGAGCGTGAGGAGGAGGCCGAGCGCGCTCATCGGCCCGCCCTCCGCCGGCGCAGCCAGGCGATCGGCAGGACCAGCCAGAGCCCGAGGGCACCGCGGCCGCCGACCGCGACCGCGCAGGGGATGTAGACCAGGTCCTCCTCGAAGTCCTGATGGCGCAGGACGATCGGCTCGGCCCGCGCGCCCGCGGCGTTGACGGCGGTGAAGGTGACGTCATCCTCGGTGTCGGGGAGGCTCCAGCCGTACTCGCCGGGCGCGTCGTCCTCGACGAAGAGGCGGCCGTCGGCGTAGCGGATCTCGATGATCCCCCCCTCGCCGAAGAAGAGCTCCTCGGGTCCGCCGAGGTCGGCGCGGATCGTCACCGAGCGGTCGTAGCAGCAGCCGTCCTCGATCTCGCGGCGGAGGGTGACGTCGCCGAGGTGGAGGGGCGGCTGCGAGGGCTCGGCGTCGGCGCGGACCCGGAGGTAGCCGATCGTGTACTCGCCGCAGGTGACGTCGTAGCCGACCCCGGGGAGCAGCGGCTCCGCCGGGATCACCCGGGCGATCGTCGCCTCGTCGCCCTCGCAATCGCCGAGGTCGACGCTGCCGGCGATCGAGAGCTGGGTCGGCGCGTCGAGGACCAGCGTGCACCCGCCCTCGTAGACGCTCCCGCACGAGTCGTGGAACCACGGGTGGGCGTCGATCGGCACCTCGATCGACGGGTTGTCGAAGGGGGAGTCGTAGTAGCCGCTGCCGAGCTCCTCGCAGGAGGTCGCGCTCGCCCCGCCCGGGAGCAGCGCGAGCGCGAGCGCGAGCGCGAGGCCGAGGACGCCGGCGCCAGCGTGCGGAGGTCGTCGTCGCATCGGCTGATGGTAGTCGATCTCAGGCCCGCGGGCGCCGGAGGCTCGCGGCCGCGAGGAGCGTCACCCCGACCCCGAGCCCGAAGAGCACCCAGCCGACCCCGAGGAGGAGCGGGTCGCGGAACTTGAGGAGGTTCTGGACCATCGCCGTCAGGGTCGAGGCGAGCATGAAGATCGCCGGGATCGCGGTCGGCCAGGTCGGCCAGCGCCGGCTCCGGAGGTAGAGGGTGGCGAGGAGGAGGGTGAGCGCGGCGAGGAGCTGGTTGGTGGTCCCGAAGAGCTGCCAGAGGGCGAGGCCGGCGGGCCGCTGGACGATCGCCCCCGCGACCTCGACGTCGACCTCGTAGAACGCGAAGAGGGCGATCACCAGGCAGGCGAGGCCGGCGGCGAGGTGGCGGTTCTGGCTCCCGGGGATCCGCCAGGTCGCGCCGATCTCCTCGATGTTGAAGCGGAGGAGGCGGGTCGCCGAGTCGAGGGTGGTGAGCGCGAACGAGACGACGACCATGGCGATCAGCGCGGCCGCGACCTCGCCCGGGATCCCGAGGGCGACGAGGAAGGTGGTGGTCCCCTGGATGAACGCGTCGATCTGCTTGGGGAGCGCCTGGACCGCGCTCCAGTCGGCGTAGGCGTGCTCCCAGGCCGCCGCGTCGCCGATCCCGGCGGTGCAGGCGAGGGTCGCCAGGAGGGCGAGGAGGCTCTCGCCGAGCATCGCCCCGTAGCCGATCGGCCGGGCGTCGGTCTCGCGGTCGAGCTGCTTGGCGGTGGTCCCCGACGAGACCAGGCCGTGGAAGCCGCTCGCCGCCCCGCAGGCGATGACGATGAAGACCAGCGGGAGGAGCGGCGGCGCGCCCGGGGGATCGGCGCGGAAGAAGGGCGCGGCGAATTGATGATCGCCGGCGAAGAGGCCGAGGTACGCGAGGCCGAGCCCGAGGTAGAGGAGGAGCGAATTGAGGAAGTCGCGGGCCTGGAGGAGCGCCCACACCGGGACCACCGAGGCGATGAAGGCGTAGGCGAGGAGGATCCAGGTCCAGAGCGTCGGCGTCGGCCAGGCGGCCGGGTCGAGGCCCATCGTCGGCGCCGCCATGCCGACGCCGATCGCCGCGAGCTCGAGGACGAAGCCGACGATCGCCACCGGCAGGAGCGGCACCCCGCGGCGGTGCATGAGGTAGCCGGAGATCGCCGCGACGATCATCAGCGCCAGCGAGGGGAAGACCGCCTGCGGGTAGCCCGGCGCGCCGGGGGCGAGCTCGACCGCGAAGAGGCGGGCGATCACGTAGACGAAGACGCCCATCGCCAGGGCGACGCCGAAGAAGATGATCAGGTGGAGGAGGGCGCGAGCGCGCGGGCCGATCACCGCGCCGGCGACCTCGCCGACCGACATCCCGCGGCTGCGCACCGAGAGGACCATCGCCGCGAGGTCGTGGACGCAGCCGACGAAGATCGCCCCGAGGACCACCCAGGCGAGCGCCGGGCCCCAGCCCCAGATCACCGCGACCGCCGGACCGAGCATCGGCGCGAGGCCGGTGATCGACGCGAAGTGGTGGCCGAAGAGCACCGCGGGCCGGGTCGGCACGTAGTCGACGTCGTCGCGCTGGGCGTGCGCTGGCGTGATCGCCGCGGGGTCGAGGTGGAAGACCCGCTCGGCGAGGAAGCGGGCGTAGACCCGATAGCCGACGAAGTAGGCCGCGAAGGCGAGGAGGGCGGCGAGCGCTGGGGTCACCGGCAATTGGTAGCGCGGTGCGGCGGCGCCCGTCACCCGCGGGCGCCGCGATCGCGGGGGGCTGACAGCGGCGCCCTGGAGAGGTGCGCGGCGATCTGACAGCGTCGCCGCGGATCGCCGGCGTGATCCGCCGAATTGGGCCGAATTAGGCCTCCAGGACGGCGATCTCGACGATGGCACGGCCACTGCATTGAGGCCGAGCATGGTTCGCATCGACCGCGCCCTGGCCCCCGCCCTCGCCCTCCTCGCTGGCTTCGCGCTCCTCTCCGGCTGCGACGCCGAGGAGCCGGACGACTCCGGCTCCAACCTCGAGATCGACGGCTCGGAGGGCGGGGGCCCGGGCGAGGGGCTCTGGCGGGCGACCCCCTGCGGGGGCGAGGTCACCGAGGTCGAGTGCCAGACGAGCGAGGGCGAGGAGGGGGTCTCCTTCTGCCTCCAGGTCAGCGGCGAGGAGGCCTGGACCGCCTGCACCGTCGACCCCGCCTGTCTCCCCGGGGAGAGCTCCGACAACGGCTGCTTCGGCACCTACTGCGCCTACGACGGCCAGCACCTGGTCGAGCACTCCTGGGCGGTCGAGGGCGAGTGCGGGACCCCGCTGGTGGTCGTCCTCGACGACGAGCCGCTCGGCTACGAGCCGGTGAGCGGCGCCGACTTCGACCTCACCGGCCGCGGCGACTGCCTCGGCACCGACTGGCCGACGGTGCCCTGGCTCGCGCTCGACCGCGACGGCGACGGGGTGATCAGCGGCGGCCGCGAGCTCTTCGGCGAGGGGTGGATCATGGCCTCGGGGACAGACGCGAGCCACGGCTTTGAGGCGCTCATCGAGCTCGACGCGGATCGCGACGGGATGATCACGGCGGCGGATCCTGCGTTCGCCGAGCTCGTCCTCTGGTCGGATCTCGACGGCGATCGCCGCGGGGAGCTGCGGGAGCTGACGCCGATCGCCGAGGCGGGGCTCTTCGCGATTCACCTCGACTTCGCGCGGAAGGTGGAGTGCGACGAGCGGGGGAACTGCGCGGGCGAGCGGGCGCGGGTCGAGTACATCGGCGCCGGCGGGGAGCCGCGGCGGGGTGAGGTGATCGACGTGTATCTGGCGTGTGAGTAGGGACGCGCGCCCCCTCAGTCCGAGTCGAGCTCAGACCGAAGCGAGCTGCATCACCGCCGGCGCCGCCTTGATCGGCGCGACCCGCCGCCGATCACACGCCGACACCGCGCGCGCGAAGTCCTCCAAACCCTACACCGAAGCGAGCTGATCTTGATCGGCGCGACCCGCCGCCGATGCGCGCGCGCCTCGATCTCGCTCACCGCCCGCAGCAGCGCGTCGTCGAGCGAGGTGAAGCGGCACTCCACCGGGACCGCCTGGAGCTCGTGGAGGTCGTCGAGGACCTCGGTGGTGGTCTCCGAGAGGTTCGAGGTGATCACCAGGAGGCCCTCGCGGCGGGCGGCGGCGATCAGATCGCCGAGCGCGTAGGCGCCGGAGAGGTCGACGCTGTCGAGGTCGCCGCCGTCGATGATCAGGACGTCGCGCCCGCGGAGGTTCTGGACCGCGTCCTGAAGCCAGGCGACGGCGCCGAAGAAGAGCGGGCCGTGCGGGCGGATCACCTCCATGCGGGCCCGCACCTGGGTGCGGAGGGCGGCGGTCCGGGCGTCGGCGTCGCCGAGGTCGACGCCGTGCTCGGCGGCGATCTCGGTGAGGTCCTCGAGGTCGTAGCGGCCGAGGAGGGCGTCGAGGGCGAGGTCCCGCTCGTGGTCGAGGACCACGGCCCGCGCGTCGAGCTCGCGCTCGTAGCGGTCGGCGCTGTCCTTGACGAAGCGGAAGAAGGCGACCGCGAGGCCGAGGGCCATCGCCGAGAGGAGGTCCCAGGCGACGGTGGTGATCACCACCAGGCCGAAGGTGAGCTTGTCGGAGCGGGGGAGGGCGCGGACGACCGGCAACACCCGGAGGTCGACGATGTCCCAGCCCGCCTTGATCAGGATCGCCGCGAGCGCAGGCATCGGCACGTGGGCGGCCAGCGGCCCGAGCCCGAGGGCGAGCGCGAGGAGGACCAGGCCCATGACGATCGTCGCCAGGCGGGTCTTCGCGCCGCTCTTGACGCTGACCACGCAGGGCATCGTGTTGGTCGCCGAGCCGATCCCGCCGACGAGGCCGGAGCAGACGTTGGCCGCGCCCTGGGCGACCAGCTCGCGGTCGCTGTGGTGGCGGGTCGAGGTCAGGTTGTCGACGATCAGCGCGGTCAGGAGGCTGTCGAAGACGCAGAGGGCCGCGAGGGTGGCGGCCGGCACCAGCGCGCGATCGAGGAGGCCGAGGTCGGGGAGGTGGAGGCTCGGCAGGCCAGTCGGGACCGCGCCGATCATCGGCACCTCGACCCCCGGGAGGAGGGCCGCGCCGACGCCGACGATGAGGCCGACGAGGGGCGCCGGCAGCCAGGCGATCTTCACCCAGCGCGACCAGCCGAGGGTGACCGCGAGGGTCAGGCCGCCGACCAGCGCAGCCGCCGGCTGGAGATCATGGACCAGCTCCGGGAACTCGCCGATCGCCCCGCTGATGCTGGTGGCGTTCGGGATCCCGAAGAAGGGGTTCACCTGCAGGAGGATGTAGATCATCCCGAGGCCGGTCATGAACCCCGAGATCACCGAGTAGGGGGTGTAGCGGATGAAGCGGCCGAGCTTGAGGAGGCCGAGGGCGATGAGCATCGCGCCGCCGAGGACCACGGCCGCGGTCGCCAGGGCGATGTCGGGCTTGCCGTCGGCGGTCGGGTAGAGCGCGAGGATCGCCAGGAGCTGGATCGTCATCGGCCCGGTGGGTCCGCCGACCGACCAGGCGAAGCCGCTGAGGGGGCCGGCGATGAGGCCGGCGGCGATCGCCGCCCAGAGGCCGGCGCTGGCGCCGAGCCCCGAGGCGACGCCGAAGGCGAGGGCCATCGGCAGGACGACCATCGCCACGGTGACCCCCGCGAGGACGTCGCCGCGGACGTTGGTGCCGAGGCCCCGCAGGTTCTCGAGGAAATTGAAGTCGGCGAGGTACGCGCGCAGCGCCTCGCCGCGCGAGGCTGCGCTCTTGGTGGTCTCGGTCATCGGTGCTCTGGCGCCGACCTCAGTCGGCTCATGGTGGGGAGCCGCGCGCGCCACGGACGCGATCGCGCCGCGTCGACGGAGCTGCGCACAGCCGCGAGGGCGGAGGTCGGCAGCGGACTAGAAGCGGGCGACGACGGCCCAGGCGACCAGCAGGATGAGCGTGAACGAACCCATGACGAACTCCTCGTGAGGCGGCGGGAAGATTTCCCAGCCGTGGTGAGCGTCCCCCGGGAATGCACGCGCCATGCCGACCACGAAAACCCGCCGAGACCAGCGAAAAGAGGTCTCTCACGGGCCTCCGATCGCGGACCATTCGGGAGAAGCTCCGCACTCTCCGATCCCGGGGCTGCGGAGAATTTCCCTACCCGTTCCCGGGGGTGTGGAGACCATGAACACCGGTGCTGGGGCCGCCCGGTCAGGCCGGGCCCCGCCCGCGATCGGCGCTATCCTGGCGTCGATGGCCGCATCGCTCTCCCGCCGCCGCCTCCTCGTCGGGGCCGTCAGCGCGCCCGCCCTTGCGATCGGCGGGGCCGCCTGCGTGGGCGCGTCGCAGCCGGTCGGCGACGCAAGCGGGGCCCGCGAGGCCGGAGCCGCGGTCCACACCGCGTCCAAGACCCTTCGACCCCGTGAGGTCACCCGGGTGATCGCCGGGACGGCGTCGCGCGACGGCGCCGGGGTCAAGCTCCGCCGCCTCCTCGGCGGCCGCGAGCTCGCCCACCTCGATCCCTTCCTCCTCCTCGACGAGATCCGCTCGAACGACGAGGCCGACTTCATCCGCGGCTTCCCCTCGCATCCCCACCGCGGCTTCGAGACCGTGACGATCGTCGTCGACGGCCACGTCACCCACCGCGACAGCCTCGGGAACGCCGGTGACATCGCCGGCGGCGACGTCCAGTGGATGACCGCCGGCCGCGGGATCATCCACTCGGAGATGCCGCGGCCGTCGACGCGCGGCGGGATCTGGGGCTACCAGCTCTGGGTGAACCTCCCGGCCCGCCTGAAGATGACGACGCCGCGCTACCAGGACATCGGCGCGAGCGCCTTCCCCGAGGTCGCGCTCGGTGATGGCCGCGCCCGCCTCCTCGCCGGCGCGGTCGAGCGCGCCCGCGGGCCGATCGACGGGATCGTCACTGAGCCGCTCGCGCTCGATCTCCGCCTCGAGGCCGGCGCGCGCCTGCGACACCCGCTGCCGCCCGGGCATGCGGCCTTCCTCCACGTCCTCGAGGGGGCGATCGAGGTCGGCGAGCGCAAGGCGCGGGTCGACGCCGGCGCGCTCGCGGTGCTCGACGCCGGCGAGTCGCTCGAGCTCCGGGCGATCGACGGCGCCCGCCTCCTGGCGATCGCGGCCGCGCCGATCGGCGAGCCGATCGCCCGCCGCGGGCCCTTCGTGATGAACACCGACGCCGAGCTCCAGCAGGCCTTCGCCGACTACCGGAGCGGGCGCCTGGTCGCGGGCTAGCGCCGCGAGGCTAGGCCGGCGTGGGCCGCCGGCGCGCCCGCGCGACGAGGCCGATCGCCAGGAACGCCGCGAAGATCCCGAGCCCGCGGAGCGCCGCCTGGGGATCGGCGAGGGCGATCGAGCCGGCGATGAAGAGGTAGGCGGCGATGAAGATCAGCGGGAGGAGCGGGTAGAGGCGCATCCGGTAGATCCCGTGGCCGTCGAGGTGCGAGGTCCGCGGCCGCAGGACGAAGATCGTCGCGGCCGAGGTCGCCATGCCGATGCTGTCGAGGAACATCGTGTAGTTGAGGATCACGTCGAAGGTCTGGGCCGCGAAGAGGGCGACGAGCGCGAGCGCGGTGAAGAGCGTGAGGGCGGCGACCGGCGCCCCGCGGGCGCTGCGGCGGCCGAGGAACCCCGGCAGCGCCGCGTCCTCGCTCATCGCCAGGAGGAGGCGCGGGTTGGTCAGCATCGCCACGTTGACGTAGCCGAGCACCGAGAGGAAGAGGAGGATCGCCAGCGCGTCGCCGGCCGCCGGCCCGTAGGCGGCGCCGGCGAGGAGGGCGGCGATCGACTCGGCGCCGCCCAGCGCGTCGAAGCCGATCACGTGGACATACGCGAGGTTGATCAGGAGGTAGACGCTGATGATGATCGCCAGGCCGAGGCCGATCGCCCGCGGGACCACGCGGGCGGCGTCGCGGACCTCGGAGCCGAAGTTGATCGTCTGCTGGTAGCCGCCGTAGGTGAACGAGGTGGCGATCAGCGCGAGGCCGAAGGCGCGGAGCGGCGAGGTCGGCTCGGGCGCGGGGGCGGGCGTCGCTGGGACCGAGTCGCGGCGCTGAGCGGATCGGCGCTGAGCGGTGCGGCGAGGAAGAGCGCGGCGATCAGCGCCGCCAGGAGCCCGAGCTTGATCAGCGTCAGGAGGTTCTGGGCGCGCGCGCCGGTCCGCAGGCCGAGGAGGTTGAGCGCGAAGAAGGCGCAGAGCGCCGCGCCGGCGATCGCCACCTTGAGCGCGTGCGGGTCGGCGGCCCCCGGGGCGAGCACCGGGAGGAGGTACTCGGCGCCGATCAGCGCGACCCCGGCGGCCGAGGCCGCGTTCGAGACCAGGATGATGCTGGTGATCGAGAACGCGATCGACGGGTGGTAGGCGTAGGCGAAGATCCGGAAGTAGCCGCCGGTGATCGGGTAGCGCGAGCCGATCTCGGCGTAGGTGAGGGCGCCGCAGAGGGCGACGACCCCGGCGGCGATCCAGGCGGCGAAGAAGATCGCCTCGGTGCCGGCGCCGGCGGCCGCGTTGACCGGCGTCCGGAAGATCCCCATGCCGATCACCAGGCTGACGACGATCATCGTCAGGTCGAAGAGGCGGAGCTGGTCGCGCTCGCCGGACACCTGCGCGACGATAGCGCGCTTCGCTAGTTGTCGAGCGCGCCGTCGGCGATCCACGCCCGGAGCGCGGCGACGAGCCCGTCGGGCGCGAGGGTCGGGGCGTTGAGCGGCATGTGGGCGACCTCCTGGCCCTTGGCGTCGACCGGCGCGCACTCGGCGAGGACGCGGTAGAGCCAGCTCTGGTCGGGGTCGCCCGGGGTGATCAGCGGCATCCCGGCGTCGGCGACCACCGCGTGCCCGAGGAGCTCGGCGTGGAGATCGGCGGCGAGGACGTCGAGGCCGGCGGCCGAGCCCGTGGCGCCGCCGTGGCAGGCGTTGAAGGAGCAGCTCGGCACCAGGAGCGCGGTCCGCAGCTCGCTCAGGGTCGCCGGGATCGACGGCGCGGCCCCGGGGTCGGCGTCGACGCAGGGCTTCACCGGCGGGAGGTCGCTGTCCCCGGGGCCAGGCGGCGGCACGTAGAGCGGCGCGGCGATCTCCTCGGCCGAGGGCTTGGTGTAGGCCGGCCCCTTGGGGACCACCAGGGTGTTGCAGGGCCCCTCCATCACCACCGTCTCGCCGTCGACCCCGACCGCCTTGGCGCCGCCGGTCACCGCCCCGTCGAGGAGCGCGTGGGCGTCGGCGAAGCCGAGCATCATGCACATCTCCTGGTCGCCGACCCCGTAGCCGATGTCCTTGTTGGTCCAATTGTCGAAGTCGCAGGCGAAGCGGAGGCCGTCGGCGCCGCTGAGGTCGAGCGGCGGGTCGTAGCTCCGGCCGCCGGCGTCGCCGCTGAGCCCCTTGAGCTCGAAGATCCGCTCGCCGTCCTGGGGCCCGCCGGCGATGTCGACGGTGAAGCCGGTGCCGAGGTAGTGGTAGTGGGGGAGGACGTAGTAGAGCTTGAGGTCGAAGGGGTGGCCGGTGAAGTCGCTGTACTTCGGCCCGAAGAGGCACTCGCTCTGCTGCCGGCTCTTCTTCTGGGCGGGGATGTCGAGGTCCTCGTAGCTCAGGCGGAAGGGCGAGACCACGACCTCGACGTCGCGCGGGTGGATCAGGTCGAAGGCCATCCGCAGCTCGGTGTCGAGCGGCTGCGAGCCCGGGTTGAGGAAGTGGAGCTCGGTGATCACCTGCGAGCGCGCGGGGATCTTGACGACCGCCCCCTCGGGCAGCGCCTGGGTCTCGTAGCGCGACTGCGTCGACTGGGCGAAGAGCACCGAGCCGGTGACCACGCCGACGATCTCGTTGTAGCCGCGGTCGCCGCACTTGAAGTAGCCGTCGTCGCCGGGGAAGGCGTCGTCGGGGACCACGAACCAGTTGGAGTGGTGGAGGCCGCCGTCGTTGCTCAGGTGGACGGTGTTGACGTAGAGCGGCGCCTCGTTGCCGATCGTCCAGGCGACGCAGGGGAAGGACTCCTTGTAGGCGCCGAGCTGATGGGGGCCGAAGGAGTGGACGATCCGCGCGCCCTCGGGGACGTCGCCGGCGCTGGTGTCGGAGGTGGTCTCGCCCGTCGTCGAGGTCGAGGTCGTCGCGTCGCCGGTCGACGTCGAGGTTGAGGTCGAGGACGCGCTGGTGTCGGTGTCCGCGGCGGGCGGGCCCCCGCAGGCGGCGGCGACGCTGAGCGCGAGGAGGGGGAGGGCCGCGCGCGCGCGCGCGCCCGGGATCGCGGGGGGCAGGGCGACGGTCCTCGGCATGGCGGATCCTCAGGCTATCACCCGCCGCCGGCCCGCGTGCGCCGCCGATCGGCGCCTCCGCGTGCGTCTGGGTGGGGGCTCGCGGGCCGTGGAGCCGTCGCCGCGGACGTGCTACCAGGGGGCGGAGGGAGACCATGCGCTACGAAGGCAAGATCTATCGCCCGCCGTCGGAGGCCGACGCCTACATCCTCCAGGCGACGATCGGCTGCTCGTGGAACCACTGCACCTACTGCGACATGTACCGCGAGAAGGAGTACCGGGTGCGGGCGCTCCCCGAGACCCTCGAGGACCTGCGGGCGGCCGCGCGCGCCTACGGCCCGCGGTTGGGCAAGCTCTTCGTCGCCGACGGCGACGCCCTCGGGATGCCGATGGAGGCGTGGCGGCCGATCCTCGCCGAGGCCCGCGCCCGCCTCCCTCGCCTCCGCCGGATCTCCTGCTACGCGACCGCCCGCAACATCCTCGAGAAGGACGAGGCCGAGCTCCGTGAGCTCCGCGAGGGCGGGCTGCGGCTCCTCTACATCGGCCCCGAGTCGGGGGACGACGTCACCCTCAAGCGGATCGCCAAGGGCTCGACCCACGACGAGCACGTCGAGGCCGCCCGGCGGGCCCACGCGGTCGGCATGGAGATCTCGGTGATCGTCCTCCTCGGGGTCGCCGGGACCGAGCGCTCGGCCGAGCACGCGGCGGCGACCGGCGATCTGATCACGGCGATGGATCCCGAGTACGTCGGCGCGCTGACGACGACCGTGGTGCCGACGACCCCGCTGGCGACCCTCGCCGGCCGCGGCCGCTTCGAGCTGCCGACGATCGAGGCGATGCTCGGCGAGCTCCGGACGATCGTCGAGCGGGCGGCCCCCCGCGACGCGCTCTTCCGGACCAACCACGCCTCGAACTACCTCCCGCTCGGCGGCCGCCTGCCGGCCGATCGCGGGCGGATCGTCGGGGTGATCGACGCCGCGCTCGCCGGCGCGATCCCGCTGCGGCCCGAGTGGTCGCGGGGTCTCTAGGAGCATGTCCGTTCGGACATGTTAGAGAGAGGGCGGCGTGATCAGGGCTCCTTCGGGAGGTTCGGATCCGCCCCCCACTCGGCCCACGAGCCGTCGTAGAGGCGGACGTCGGGGTGATCCAGGAGCATCAGCGAGAGCCAGGTCGGGCTCGCGCGGGTGCCGGTCTGGCAGTAGGCGATCACGGTGTCGGCGGCGAGCACCCCGGCGCCCTCGTAGAGCGCCCGCAGCGGGGCGTCGGCGAGGAAGCGATCGTCGGCGGCCTTGGTGTCCTGCCAGGGGATCTGGAGCGCGCCGGGGATGTGGCCGGCCTCGTACTCGCCGACCGTGCGGGCGTCGACGAGCTTGACGGCGGGGTCGCCGAGGTGGGCCTCGACCCAGGCGGCGTCGACCCGGAGGAGGGGGTCGCCGGCCGCGAGCGCCAGCGTCGCGGCGACCGGGCTGGTCGCGCCGACCTCGACCTCGTGGCCGTCGGCGCTCCACGCCCCGAAGCCGCCGTCGAGGACCCGGACGTCGAGCTTGCCGTGGTAGCGGAGGGTCCAGGCGAGGCGGGAGGCGGCCTGGGCGGTGCCGTCGTCGTAGGCGACCACCGGCCGATCCGCGCTCACCCCGACCGCGCCGAGCACCGCCTCGAGGGTCGCCTGATCGGCGATCTGGCCGCTGACGCCGTCGACCGTCGCGCGGATCGACGAGGGGTCGAGGAAGACCGCGCCGGGGACGTGGCCGGCCTCGTGCTCGGCGGCGGAGCGGAGGTCGAGGATCGTCCGCTCGCCGGCGAGGTCGGCCGCGAGCTCGTCGGTGGCGATCAGGAGCTCGGCGCGGTGGCACTCGATCGCCGAGAGGGTGCAGGTCTCGGCGCCGCTCTCCGACTCGGACTCGCCGGCGCTCGCGGAGGCCGACGCGGAGGCCGACTCGGACTCGCCGCCGGAGGTCGAGGTGCTGCCGCTCTCGCTGCTCGACTGGGCGCCCAGGCCGTTGCATGCGGCGAGGGCCAGGGGGGCGGCGAGGGCGAGGACGAGCGAGAGGGCGCTGCGCATGGGCCGAGGATAGCCCGTCGCTCTCGGCTGCGGCGGGGCGCGGGCTCGGCTATGCTGGCGCGGTGGTGCTCGCGCCCCTCTGCCTGGCCCTGGTCCTCGCGCCGCCCCCGGCCCTCGCCGCGCCGCCGCCGGGGGGCGCGGTGGCCTCGCCGGGCGAGCCGGCTGGCTTCGTGGTCCCGACGCCGGTCCTGATCGAGCGCGAGCTCGCCGGCGGCTTCGTCCTCCGCCGCGAGGAATTCCTCCAGTGGGTCGTGGTCCCGCACGCGGTCTACGGCCTCACGGTCCAGCCGCGCTACACCCAGCGCCTCACCCTCGGCTTCACGCGGCCTCTGCTCCAGCCGATCGAGCTCTCGCTCGAGGGGATCGCCGGCGGCCCCCAGACGATGGGGATGTGGTCGGCCCGGATCGCCGTCAAGGTGCCGCGCACCGAGACCTCGGTCTTCATCCAGCGGATGGGGGTCGCCAGCTACTCGAGCGCGGGGCCGAGCCTCAGCAGCGCGCCGCCGGGGAGGCGCCTCACCCTGGGGCTCTTGCGGCGCTTCTAGTGAGCGCCGCGAATGAGCGCGTCCGCGGCGGCGTGCTCGTCGGCGGCGGGTACTTCACGTGGGAGGTGGACGGCCACCTCTTCGTCACGCCCTGGCGAGATCGTCGCGGCGGTCGTCATGGCGTCGCGCTCGGCGGCGGTCTCTGGGGCGGGTATGCGGGCTCGGTGATCGTCGGCTATCGATTCGCGCCCGCGGCCATGAACCACGTCGGCGGACGCTGGGAGGCGCTTCGGCGGGCGCGCGAGGCGGCCGCGGGCGAGTGAGGGCATGGTGTATGATCGTCGAGTGATCGATGCGCCGCGACTCCTCCTCGGCGCCCTCCTGGGGTTGGGGGCCGCGGGGTGCAACAACCTCGTCGGGTCGAGCGACGGCTCGGCGACGACGACCGGCGATCCGACGACGACGACAGCGTCGAGCAGCGGCAGCGCGGGCGCCAGCACCAGCGTGGGCGCCAGCAGCGGGGCGGCGAGCACCGACCCGACCGCGGCGACCTCCGGCGGCCTCTTCACCTGCGGGGACGCGCCGCCCTCCGAGTGCGACGTCTTCGCGCAGGACTGCCCGGCGGGGGAGAAGTGCGCGCCCTTCTCGGACGGCGCCGGCTGGGGTGAGGCGAAGTGTGTCCCGGTCGCGCCGGACCCCGACATGCTCGGCGAGCCGTGCACGGCGGAGGACGGCTACAGCGGCGTCGACACCTGCGACGTCGGCGCGCTCTGTTTCTTCCTCGACGACGAGAGCGGCGAGGGACATTGCGTCTCGCTCTGCGGCGGGACGCCGCGCCGACCGAGCTGTCCAGAAGGTCATGAGTGTTGGATCAACAGCGAGGCGGTCCTGAACCTCTGCCTTCAGCTCTGTGACCCGCTCGACGCGCTCTGCCTCCCGGGGACCGTCTGTATCCCGAATGTGCTCAGCCCGAACGAGGCCACGTGGATCTGCGACGACGACGACTCGGGCGACGGCGGGGCGCTCGGGGATCCCTGCGACTTCGCCAACTCCTGCGATCAGGGCCTCGCCTGCGTCCCTGGATACCGCCTGGAGGGGTGCCCGTCGCTCGACTGCTGCGCGCTCCTCTGCGACACCTCGCAACCGAATACCTGCCCCAATGACCAGGCTTGCGTCCCCTGGTACGATCCGGACCCGGCGCCGGAGGGCTACGAGCACGTCGGCTTCTGCGGCGCCCCCTAGCGCTCCCACTGCGCTCGAAGCCGCCGCGGCGTGAGCGCGAGGCTGCGCGGGCGCGGGGCAGACTAGCCCGCGGGCGCGTCGTCGTCGTAGGTCTCGATCACCGAGAACGCGACCCCCTGCGGATCCTGGAGGACCGCGAAGCGGCCGAGACCCGCGGCCTCGAGCGGGCCGTAGAGGACCTTGCCGCCGAGCGCCTCGGTCTTCGTCATCGTCGCCGGGCAGGCGGCGACCTGGAAGTAGACCATCCAGCGCGGCGGGAGCTCGCCCCACTCCGGGGTCATCTTGATCATCCCGGCGACCGTCTCGCCCTTGCGCTTGAAGTTGGTGTACTCGGTGTTGCCGAGCGGCTGGGTGTCGGCGTCCCAGCCGAAGACCGCGTGGAAGAAGGCGGCCGCGGCCGCGGTGTCGCGGGTCGCCAGCTCGAACCAGCAGGGGGCGCCGACCTCCCCGTAGCGGCCGGCGCCGATCCGCCCGCGGGGCTCCCAGAGCGCCAGCGGGGCGCCGCTCGGGTCGCGGATGATCGCCCGCCGGCCGGCCTCGCCGACGTCGAGCGGCGCGGCGATCAGCTCGCCGCCGGCGGCGTTGACCAGGGCGACCGTGAGCTCGAGATCGTCGACGCTGACGTGGGCGAGCCAGTGGGCCTCGTCGTCGCGGAGGCGGCCGCGGATCCCGGCGACGTCGCGCTCGCCGCTCTGGAGGATCCGCGCGCCGCCGACGTTCGGCCCGTCGACGTGGGTCCAGCCGAAGAGCGCGGCGTAGAAGCGCTGGGCGGCCGGCGGATCGGCGGCGCCGAGCTCGGTCCAGCAGAAGGTGCCGTGCGGGTACTTGGTGACCTCGGCCATGGCCGGCGAAGCTAGCAGAGAGGCGGCCGCGCGCGCAATCGCTCGGCGCCCGCGTAGGCGCCCTGCGGGGCCGCTGGGCGGCGTTCGTCGCCGGCGATCGCCGACGCCGCCGGCCGCCGAGGCGCGCTACCCTGGCGGCGATGACCAGCGTCTTTCGTGATGACATCCTGAGGGGGCACGTCGCCCTGATCACCGGCGGCGGCACCGGCATCTGCCGCGGGATCGCCCGCGCCTACCTCGCCCACGGGGCGCGGGTCTGCGTGGTCAGCCGCCGCCAGGAGGTGATCGAGGCGGCCGCGAAGGATCTGTCCGAGGAGACAGGTGGTGAGGCGATCGGCGTGGCCGCCGACGTCCGCCAGCCGGAGGCGATCGCCGCCGCGGTCGCCGCGACCCTCGAGCGCTTCGGTCGCCTCGACACCCTGGTCAACGGCGCCGCCGGCAACTTCCTGGCGCCGGCCGCCGGCCTCTCGAGCAACGGCTTCCGGACGGTCGTCGACATCGACCTCTGCGGGACCTTCAACGCCTCCAAGGCCGCGTTTGAGGCGCTCCAGGCCGCCGGTCAGGGCCTCATCCTCAACATCTCGGCGACCCTCCACTACCACGGCACGCCGCTGCAGATCCACGCGTCGGCGGCCAAGGCCGGGGTCGACGCGGTCACCCGCAACCTCGCGGTCGAGTGGGGCCCGCTCGGGATCCGGGTCAACGCGATCGCCCCCGGGCCGATCGGTGACACCGAGGGGATGAAGCGCCTCGCGCCCGGCGAGCTCGGCCAGCGCCTCGCCGCCCAGATCCCGTTGCGGCGCTACGGGACGATCGCCGAGATCGCGGACGCCGCGGTCTTCCTGCGCTCGCGGGCGGCGAGCTACGTCACCGGGGCGATCCTGGTGGTCGACGGCGGGCAGGCGGTGACCACCGTCGGCTTCGTCTGATCCTCGGCGCGCTCGCCCGCGGCAGCGCCTCTGCTACGCTGGGGCGGTGCGCTGGCATGCCCCGCTCGTCCTCCTGGTCGCGTCCGCGCTCGCCGGCGCCTGCACGGCGCCGCCCAGGACCTGCTCCAAGGAGCAGCTCGCTCGGATCGCCGAGGTCGCCGGCGGCCTGCGGGCGGCGAACGAGGGGCGCGCGACCCTCGATCTCGACGTCACGCTCCCGGCCGTCCGCGGCGGCGGTCGGGACGTGCGGCTCGGGGTCCTGGTCGCCCTCGACCGCGACGGGCTCCGCGTCGCGGGGCAGCGGCCCCAGGGACGCTGGTCGGAGTCGAGCCTCCTCGAGGACGCCCTCGATCGACGGAGGGCGCTGGACGAGGCCTCGGGGGCGCCTGCTCCCGCCGTCATCGCGGCGATCGCCGGCGACGTCCCGGCCCGCGACGTCGCCGAATTCCTCGCCCTGGCGAGGCGGGTCGGGGCGGACGAGCTCCAGGTGATCGCCGCCGACGCGGACGCCCCTCCGATCCCGGCGATCCCGCGGCCCGAGCTCGCGGCCGAGCTCCGCGCGCGCGCTGCCGGCGATCCTGCCCGCCTCCCCGAGCTCCTCGCGCTCGCCCTCGACGACGAGATCCCCCGCTGCCCGCCGCTCGGCGAGCCGATCGCCCGCCTGGTCCCGCCGACGTCGGCGACGATCGCCGCCCGCACCGAGGAGGCGCTCCGGGGCTGCGGCTGCGCGGCCGACGTCGATCGCGTCCTCACGCTCCTCCACCTCCTGATCGCGCCGGCCGCGGTCACCGTGGTCTCGCGCCCGCTCACCCTCGACCCCGAGGGCCCCGGGGCGATCACAGCGGACGCCGATCGCCCCTGGTCCGAGCTCGCGCCGGCGGCCTTCGAGGCCGGGCGCACCAACCTCTGGGTGGTCGTCCGCTAGCGGGCGTGCTGCCTCAGGACGAGGGCTTGCCGAGGCGCGCGGCGATCCGCTGGCGGAGCGCGGGGTCGCTCCAGAAGCGGAGGCCGCCGGCGAGGAAGGCCGGACGGGCCGCGCGGGCGGCCGCCGCGACCTCGCCGCGGAGCGAGGCCTTCGCCTGGGCGTAGGCCTCGGCCGGCAGGGCCGCGAGGGTGTCGAGGGCGGCCCGCGCCCGCGCGCCCTCGTCGTCGGCGAGTGCGTCGACGATCCCGCGGGCGAGGGCCTCGCTCGGGCTGTAGAGGCGGGCGCTGAGGACCGCCTCGTCGACGTGAGGGGCGGGGATCCGGCTGCGGACCACCGCCAGCGGCGCCGGCGGGAAGGCGACGCCGATCGCCACTTCGGAGAGGCCGATCTTCACCTGCGGGTGATGGGTTGCGACCCGGTGATCGCAGGCGAGCGCGAGGATGCAGCCGCCGGCGATCGCGTGGCCGTTCACCCAGGCGACGGTCGGCCCCGGGTAGGTGAAGAGGTCGAGGACCAGCTCCTCGAGGAGCGTGAGGAAGTCGATCTGCGCCTGGCCCTCGAGGCTGAGGACCTCCTGGAGATCGAGGCCGGCGGAGAAGGCCCGGCCCTCGCCGCGGAGGAGGAGCGGCGCGCCGCCGGCTCGCCGCAGCTCCTCGCGGAGGGCGCTCATGGTCGCCGTCGACATCGCGTTGAGGTTGGGGCTTTGGAGGACTACCTCGTGCATCTGGTTCTCTCCCTCTCGGTCGTCTCAGCGGAGGAGCTTGATCACCAGGAAGCCGCCGATGAGCAGGAGCGTCCCGAGGATCGTGGCGAGGTTGAAGTAGCGATCGATCAGGTCCTTCGCCCGCTGGCCGGTCAGGCGGATCACCAGGGCGACCAGGAAGAAGCGGCCGCCGCGGCCGAGGAGGCTGGCGCCGATGAACTTGAGGAGATCGAGCTTGGCGACCCCGGCGGCGATCGTGAAGACCTTGTAGGGGATCGGCGTGAAGGCGGCGGCGAAGACCGCGACCTCGCCCCACTCGTGGTAGCGGCTGGTGACCGCGTCGAAGTTCGCCTGCGAGAAGACCTTGTTGATCAGGATCGGCTCGAAGGTCGCCCAGAGCCCGTAGCCGATCATGTACCCGGCGATCCCGCCGATCACCGAGGCGGCCGTGCACCAGAGCGCGAAGTAGAAGGCGAGGTGCGGCTTGGCGAGCGCCAGCGCGATCAGCAGGATGTCGGGCGGGAGCGGGAAGAAGCTCGACTCGGCGAAGGCGATGAGCGCGAGCGCGGGGACGCCGTAGGGGGTGTCGGCCCAGCCGAGGACCCAGTCGTAGAGGCGGCGGATCGGGTTGCGCGTGGCGCCTTCTTGAGCCGGCTCGGACACGGCGGCACGCTACCACGGCGCCCCGGCGGCCGCGACGAAGCGGCCCCGCGTCTCCTCACGGCGGCCCCGAGGCCGCGTCCTCCTCGCGGGCGGCGGCGTACTCGTCGGGGGTGTTGCAGGTCCGCAGCGCCCGCGGATCGGGGAGCGCGTCGCTCGGGATCCAGCGGGTCTCGAGGGCGTCGAAGAGGGCGATCGGCCGGCGCTGGCCGCCGGCGATCAGCGCCCGGGCGGCCCGGAGCGCCGGCGCGACGCGGACCAGGCTGGCGAGCGGGTGGGCGAAGCGGCGGCCGCCGGGGCCACGCGCCGCGTCGATCGGGATCACGGCCTCGAGCCCGCCCTCGCCCTCGAGCTCCGCCCGCAGGAAGTCGAGGTGGGCGCGGCTGAGGAAGACGCCGTCGCAGGCGGCGAGGAAGGCCGCGTCGGCGCCCGCCCGGGCGGCCGCCTCGAGGCCGACGAGGAGGCCGACGAGCGGCCCGCCGCGCTCGCCCGGGGGATCGTCGACCCGGATCGCCGACGAGGGCAGCGGCGGCAGCTCCTGGCCGGGGGCGCCGACGACGACGATCGTCCCCGCGCCGGCGTCCGCGAAGATCGCCGCGAGGTGGGCGAGGAGCGGGCGCCCGCGCCACTCGAGCCAGGCCTTCGGTCGACCCATCCGTGACGACTCGCCGCCGGCGAGGATCAGCGCGGCCAGCCGCGGATCGCCCGCGTCCTCTCGTCCTGTCTCTTCAGACATGTCACTCCTCGGCGCGGGGAGGGGGCGCCCACCGGCGCACTCTCGGACGGGGCGCGGGCGATCGCAAGCCCGATGACGCTGGCGCGATTTGCGCGAAAATGCCCTCCGGGGACCCACGGAGGCCTCTACCTGCACGATCCGCCGACCCAAGGACCCCCCGCGATCGGCTACCGTGTGGAGGTGGAGGAGGCCCCGGAGACCGTCGTCGACGGAGCGCCGTCGACGATCCCCAGCACACGCGACGACGAGGCGCCGGTCCCCCTCCGGGTCGGCCGCTTCTTCATCTTCCGCCGCCTCGGCGTCGGCGGCATGGGCGAGGTCCTCCTCGGCTACGACGAGGAGCTGAGCCGCAAGCTGGCGATCAAGCTCTGGCGGGCCCAGGGCGAGGCGGAGGAGCTGCGGACCCGGATGCGGCGCGAGGCCCAGGCGCTCGCCCGCCTCTCGCACCCCAACGTCGTCCAGGTCTACGAGGTCGGCGATCACCGCGGCCAGCTCTACCTGGCGATGGAGTACGTCGAGGGCGAGACCCTCCGCGAGTGGGTGCGGGCGGCGAAGCGGCCGACGGCGGCGATCGTCGAGCGCTACGTCCAGGCCGGGCGGGGCCTCGTCGCCGCCCACCGGGCGGGGATCCTCCACCGCGACTTCAAGCCGGACAACGCGATCGTCGGCGCCGACGGCCGGGTCCGGGTCCTCGACTTCGGCCTCGCGCGCGCCGACTCGCGCGGGGCGGACGAGGCCCCCGCGGGTGAGCTCGACCTCGGTCTCCCGCTCAAGACCGACTCCCTCGGCGCGTCGGTCACCCGGGCGGGCTCGCTCCTCGGGACCCCGGCCTACATGCCGCCGGAGCAGCTCTCGCGCGAGTCGACCGACGCCCGCGCCGACGTCTACGCCTTCACGGCCTCGCTCTGGGAGGCGCTCCACGGCGTCCGCCCCTACACCGGCAAGACCCCGCTCGAGCTCCTCAAGGCGATCCACGAGCGGCGGCCGCGGGAGGGCGAGGGGCGCTCGATCCCCGGGTGGCTGCGGGCGGCGCTCCTCCGCGGCCTCGCCCCCGAGGCCGATGAGCGCTGGCCGACGATGGCCGCCCTGGTGGCGACCCTCGAGGGCGGCGCTCGGCGCCGGCGCTGGCGGATCGGCGCGGCCCTGGGGATCGGCGCCGGCGCGCTGGTGCTCGCCGGCGTCGCCTACAGCCGGGCCGAGCTCGCCGGTCGGGTCGCCGCCTGCGAGGCCCGCGGGGCCGAGATCGCCGCGACCTGGGGCGAGGACCAGCGGGCGGCGGTGCGGGCCGGGCTCGTCGCCTCCGGCCTCCCCCACGCCCCGGCGACCGCCGATCGGGTCGAGGCGATCTTGAACAAGTACGCAGAGACATGGTCGTATGCGCAGGTCGAGGCTTGCCAGCATGCGACGATCGACGGCCGCTGGGATCCGCCGACCGTGGCCGCCGCCGACGCCTGCCTCGACGAGCTCCGCGGGTCGCTCGACGGCCTCGGCCTCGCCCTCGCCGGCGCCGACGCGGGGGCGGTGACCCAGGCCGTCGAGGCCGCGAGCGGCCTCCAGCCGGCCGATCTCTGCGTCGACGCCGAGGCGCTCGCGCGCCGCCCCCGGCTGCCGGAGGACGAGGCCGCGCGGGCCCAGGCGGCGGCGCTCCAGCGCGAGCTCGGCCGGGCCCTCGCGCTCGCGGCCGCCGGCCGCTTCGCCGACGCGCGCAAGGCGAACGACGGGCTCGTCGAGCGGGCCGACGCGCTCGCCTGGCCGCCGCTCCAGGCCAAGGCCCGCTTCGTCGCCGGCTCGCTCGGGACCTCCGCCCGCCACGACGCCGCCGGCAGCGAGGAGCTCCTCGAGGACGCGTTCTTCCGGGCGGTCGACGGCGGCGACGATCCGCTCGCGGTCCGGGCGGCGATCCGCCTGGTCGATCTCACCGGCCCCGGGCTGATGCGGGTCGCCGACGCGGCCCGCTGGGCGCGGATGGCCCGCGCGCTCCTCGCTCGCCTCGGCTCCGAGCGCCAGCTCCTCGAGGCCAACCTCGAGTGCAGCGAGGCCAACGTCACCAAGCTCCGCGGCGACACCCGGGGATCGTCGGCCGCCCACGAGCGCTGCTACGCCGCCCGGGTCGCCGCCCTGGGGCCCGAGCACCCGCTCTCGGCCGACGCCCTCGTCAGCCACGCGGCGGTGGTCCGCGTCCTCGGCGACGACGCCCGCGCCCGCGATCTCCTCGAGCGCGGCCTCCAGACCCTCGAGCCCGCGCTCGGCGAGGATCACCCGGCGATCGCCCGCTCGGTCGCCGAGCTCGGCTCGGTCCTCATCGATCTCGGCGACTACGAGGCGGCCGACGCCGCGCTCCAGCGGGCGCTCGCCCTCGATCGCCGCAACTACGGCGACGAGAGCGTCCGCGTCGCCAACGACCTCCTCCGCCTCGGCCGCCTCGAGCTCTGCCGCGGCCGGCTCGCGGAGTCCCGCCGCCTCCTCCGCGAGTCGATCGATCTCTTCGAGAAGGGGCCGCCGCTCGGCCGCGCGCTGGTGGTCGCCGCCCTCAGCGAGCTGGCGACCGCCGATCGCGAGGCCGGCGATCTCGACGCGGCCCTCGAGCATGCCGAGGCAGCTTTTGAGATCTTCCAGGGGCACGTCGGCGGCCAGCACGGCGGCCTCGCGCCGGCGCTGGTCGAGCTCGCCGACATCCACACGGCGCGCGGCGAGCCCGAGCTCGCGGCCCCGCTCATCGCCCGGGCGCGGGCGCTGATCGGCGACGAGAGCGACCACGAGCTCGCGACCTCGCTGGTGATCCTCGGCGACCTCGCGCGCGCCGAGGGGGAGCGGTCGCAGGCCGAGGCCGACTACGCGCGGGCGCTGGCGATCCGCGAGGGCTTCTACGGCGCCGAGCACCGCCACCTCGTGCGGCCGCTCCTCCGCCTCGGCGAGCTCGACCTCGAGGCCGGCCGCGTCGACGAGGCCCGCGCGCGCCTCACCCGGGCGCGGGCGCTCGCCGAGTCGCCCGGTCCGCCGGCGGATCGCGGCGCCGTCCGCTTCGCGCTCGCGCGGGCCCTCGCGGCCGCCGGCGAGGGAGCCGAGGCCCAGGCGCTCGCCGAGCTCGCGCTCGCCGACGACGGCGGCCTCGACGAGCGCGCCCGCGGCGAGGTCCAGCGCTGGCTCAAGGGGCGCCGGGGCGGGCGCTGAGCCGGGCGCTTTCGTGGTAGATCGGTGCCCCCATGAGCCTCGCCATCCGCAGCCGACCCCGTCGCAACCGCAAGGACCCGGTGGTCCGGGCCTTCCACCGCGAGAGCGACGTCGGCCCCCAGCACTTCATCTACCCGCTCTTCATCCACGGCGGCGACGTCGACGTGCCGATCGGATCGATGCCCGGGTGCAGCCGCCTCTCGCCGGCCGGCCTCTTCGCCGAGGTCGAGCGCGCGCGGGCGGTCGGCGTCAACGCGGTCGTCCTCTTCCCGGCGATCGACGACGCGCTCAAGACCCCCGACGGCCGCGAGTGCTTCAACCCCGACGGCCTCTACCCGCGGACGATCGCCGCGCTCAAGGCCCGCTGGCCGGACCTCTGCGTGGTCACCGACGTCGCCCTCGATCCCTACTCGTCGGACGGCCACGACGGGATCGTCGCCGCCGACGGGCGGATCTTGAACGACGAGACCGTCGAGGTGCTCTGCAAGCAGGCGCTCGCCCAGGCCCGCGCCGGCGCCGACATCATCGCCCCCAGCGACATGATGGACGGCCGCGTCGGGGCGATCCGCGACGCCCTCGACGCCGAGGGCTTCACCGGGGTGTCGATCCTCGCCTACACCGCGAAGTACGCCTCGGCCTTCTACGGCCCCTTCCGCGAGGCGCTCGACTCGGCGCCGCGGGGCGGCGACAAGAAGACCTACCAGATGGACCCGGCCAACGGCCGCGAGGCGCTCCGCGAGCTCGCGCTCGACGAGGCCGAGGGCGCCGACATGGTGATGGTCAAGCCGGCGGGCCCCTACCTCGACGTGATCCGCCGCCTCCGCGACGCGACCGCCCTGCCGATCGCCGCCTACCAGGTCTCGGGCGAGTACGCGATGCTCAAGGCGGCGAGCGAGCGCGGCTGGCTCGACGAGGAGCGGGTGGTGATGGAGAGCCTGGTGGCGATCCGGCGGGCGGGGGCCGACGTGATCCTGACCTACTTCGCCCGCCAGGTCGCCGAGCGCCTCGCCGGCGTGCGGCCGGGCAAGAGCGGCTGAGCTTCGAAGATGTCCCTTGGGACATCTTCGTGCAGCGGGCGCGCCCCCGCTACCAGCGGACCTCGAAGCGCCGCGCCTCGCCGGGCTTCACGTCGAGCTCGAGGATCACCGCGTCGTCGACGGTCGGGGCGTCGACCGGCATGCCGTCGATCCACGCCTTCGCCTCGGCCCCCGGCGGGAGCTCGACCGCGAGCGCGATCGTCCCCTCGACGATCGGCCGGTACTCGCCGCCGACCCGCCCCGGCGAGCGCTCGAGGCGGAGGAGGCGGAGGTCGATCACCGCCTGCGTGGGGCCGCCCTCGCGGCGGGCGATCCGCAGGCCGCGGGCCCAGGGCTCGACGCCGATCGCCCGCACCACGCCGAAGATCCACATCGCCTCGGGGTTCATGTTGGCGACCGGGAAGTCGGTCATCGGCGTCACCGGGCTCGCCCAGGTGCCGCCCTCCGTCCCGGCGGAGTTGAAGCCGTCGGGGCCCGCCCAGATCCCGATCCACTGCTCGGGCCAGAGGGCCGCGTGGGTCGCGTAGAGCTGCTCGCGCAGCGCGTCCCAGGCGGCGCCGGGGCGGTGGCGGGCGTAGGCCCAGGTCATGAGCTGCGAGATCGCCGGCCAGACCATCCCGTCCGGGCGCATCCGCGGGCCGATCGGCGAGTCGTCGTCGAGCCTGGCCTCGATCTCGTCGAGGAGGAGCTCGCGCTGCGCTGGCGTCAGCAGGAGCTCGTCGGCGAGGAGGCCCCAGGGCTGGGCCTCGAGGTCGATGAAGTTGGCGTTGTAGGGGTCGTCGACGAGGTCGTTCCCCTTGAGGTAGGCCTGGTTGATGCTGTTTCGCAGCCAGGCGCGGCCGAACCAGCGGCTGCCGAAGGTCGCCTTCACCGGCTCGACCAGCGCGTCGGCGTAGTCGCGCATCGCCTCGGCGAGCGTCGGGTCGGCGTCGTCGATGAGGTCGGCGAGGAGCGGCAGCGCGTAGAGGGCCATCTGCGAGTTGGGCACCGACTCGCCGTTGGCGATCGTGTTGGCGATCGCCAGCGGCGAGAGGTCCTCGTAGACGATCCCGTCCGACCAGTCGCCGTCGTGGATCCGGACGAGGCCGTTGGGCCCGAGGCCGACGCTCTCCTCGAGGTGGACGAAGGCCGCGCGGACGTGGCCGAGGATCGTGTCGTCGCCGGCCGAGGGCGGCGGCTGCGAGCCCCGCGGGTAGAAGTCGACGCTCTCATCGAGGAGCGCGAGGTCGCCGGTCGCCGCCAGGTACTCGGCGAGGCCGACGAAGAAGAAGAGGTCGAGGTCGGAGGGGTGCTCGTGGAGCGTTGCCCCCTCGTTGATCCCGTGGCCGGTGAACGAGTAGGTGATCTCACCGTCGTCGGCGCCCTGGAGGCCGGCGATGAGCCGGAGGTTGCCGCGGGCGAGCGCCGGGTCGACGTAGGCGAGGGCCGTCGAGAAGAGCGCCTGATCGCGCGGCGCCCCGTCGGCCCCGTGGAGGTAGAGGTAGGCCGAGCCCTGCGGGGTGTAGCGCGCGTCGTAGTACGCGTTGTAGGCGCTGTGGGCGAGGAGGAGGTGCGATCGCCAGGCGCTCTCGCGGTGGGCGAGCGGCATCCCGTCGACGTGGACGTAGGCGAGCTCGTCCCGCCAGGCGTCGAGCGACGCGCCGAGGACGTCGAGCTCCGGGTCGCGGTAGGGATCGACGATCGCCAGGTCCGCGCCCTCGGGGAGGTAGCCGTAGGCGAAGCGGAGGGTGGTCGACGCGCCGGGCGCGAGCGCGACGCTCGATCGGAGGCCGAGCATCGCCGGCTGGCCGAGGCCCGGCGCGCCGGCGAGGAGGGCGTCGGCGGCCGGCTGCGGGCCGGTGAGCGCCTCCGGAGCGGCCGCGTCGCCGGCCCCGAAGAAGGCGTCCTGATCGCCGTAGTGGCCGGCGACCTCGCCGACCAGCGCGGCCAGGAAGATCGGCGGCGGGTAGCCGTCGACCGAGTCGGGGGCGTCCTTCTTCGGCGGGGTGTAGCCCTGCTTGGGGGCCATCGTCGCGACCAGCGCGCCCGCCTTCGGGTCCCAGGCGACGCTCTGGACGAAGTTGTCGTTGAGCCCGTCGCGGCTCTGGTCGCTGGGGGCCGCGAAGAGGCCGGTGCGCTGCCAGTCGATCCGGAGCTGGTGGCGGTTGACGTCCCAGTAGGCGACGTGATCGAGCTCGCGCGGCGCGTCGCCGAGGTTGCGGAGCTCGACCTCGTCGATCACCAGCGGCGCGTCGCCGTGGGGGGCGATGATCCGGTGACGGACCGCGATCTGGTCGTGGATCGTCTCGGTCTCGTAGTAGCCGATCCCGAAGACCCGGCGGGTCTGGGCGCCCGCCGGGGCGCGCTTGTAGGCGCTGGTCCAGGGCTCGCCGCCGCCGGCGTCGCGGAGGTAGGAGAAGCCGCCGCCGAGGTTTCGCTGGCCCTCGTGGGCGCGGTTGAGCCAGGTCGGCGCCCGCTCGTTGGTGAAGATCACCGCCTGCCCGTCGTCGACCGCCATCAGGTTGATCCGGCGGTTGCCGGTGACCGTGAAGTGGTCGCGGCGCTTGACGAAGGCCGGGGCGATGTCCTCGCTGTTCGGCCAGGGCGGGCCCGCGAGCTGGTCGTAGGTGTAGTCGAAGGCCGGCATCTCGAAGCCGTCGACGATCCACTGGCCGAAGGCGCCGCCGCCGGTCGGGCACTCGGGGAAGTCCCTGATCTCGAGGGGGCTCGCGGCGTGGCAGCCCTCCTCCGCCGGCGCCGGCGCGACCTCGACGACGCAGCTCGCGACCTCGCCGCCGACGCTCGCGCTGATCTCCGCCTGACCGCCGGCGAGCGCGAGGACGCCCCCGTCGCCGCCCGCGTCGGCGACGACGTCGGCGATCACCGGGGCGCTCGAGCTCCAGCTCGCGGGCGCGCCGACGCTGAGGGTGATCGTCGTGCCGATCAGGATCGGGTCCTTGGGACAGGTGATCATGAGCGCGCCGGTCTCCCCGCTCGCGCCCGTGGTCGCGCTCGCGCCCGTCGTGCCGCTCGCGCCCGTCGTGCCGCTCGCCTCGCCCGTCGCGCTCGCGCTCGCGTCGCTGGTCGTCGCCGCGCCGCTCCCCTCGGTCGCGCTCGCGGCCCCGTCGTCGCCGCACCCGGCGAGGAGGAGGGGGAGCGCGCAGGCGAGGCATAGGGTCGCCGAGCGGGGCGGGGCGGGGGCGTGGTCAGGGCGCGGCATCGCGCGTCGAGCGTACACCCTCCGCGGGCCGACTAGCCGCTCCGGGTCGTCAGCGGCGGCTCCAGGGCGTAGCTCCGGGGATCGAGCGCATAGCAGCCGCCGAGCACCGGCCCGCCCGCCTCGAGGCTCGCCCGGCTCGCCCGCGCGAGCGCGGCGAGCCCCTCGAGCGCCGCCCGGTCGTCCGCGGGCGCGGTCGCGTCGGAGTGCTCGGCGACGAGCTGGCGGAGGAGCGCGCCGCACACCTCGCCGCCCCAGAACGACGCGTTGAGCTCGGTGTGGTCGGCGCAGAGGCTGAGGTCGACGAGGTTCGCCGAGCCCAGCGTCGCCCACGCGCCGTCGACCACGCAGAGCTTGGCGTGGGTGTAGATCTCGCGGTGCTCCCGGCCGCCGCCCGGCTTCGGGTCGCTGCGGGCGAGGGCGATCATCGTGAAGCCGGGGTGGCGGGCGAGGGCGGCGAGGCGCTCAAAGGTCGGCCCGTAGCGGTGCTCGCCGGCCCGCCCCTCGCGGGCGAGCGCGGCGACCTCGCGGTGGGCGGCGTAGATCGCCGGCATCGGATCGCCCGGGACCACCATCACCACCCGCACGCCGCGTCCGAGCGCCTGATCGAGGAGCGCCAGGAGCGACGCCTCGCCGGGGTGCTGGTTCTCGATGTAGATCGTCCGCCGCGCGGCCGCGAAGGCGCGGCGGTAGGCCGCGAGGATCGTCGCCTCGCCGCCGCCGCCGACGAAGCTCTCGCCGCCCGGGAGCGGGGTGCGCCCGGTGTAGCGCCCCGCCTGCACCGTCCGCCCGAGCTGGACGACGACCTCGCCGGCCGGCGCCGGCACCCGGGTCGGGTAGGGCAGGGGACCGGCCCGCGCCTCGTCGGGCCAGGGCGGCGCCGCCGGCTCGGCGCGCGCGAGGTTCCAGCGCTGGACGAAGTTGTGCTCGGCGTCGGCGACCGCCGGCCCGCGGAGCTCGAGGAAGGCGTCGTGCTTGTGGTAGCCCGCGCGGTGCCCGGGCGCGGCGAGGGTCGCCTCCGAGAGGACCATCCCGCCGATGAAGGCGATCGCGTCGGCCTCGCCGGCGTCGATCACGAAGCCCTTCTGGTGGTGGCAGTGGGCCGGGTCGTCGCCCGAGCTGTCCCATCGGCCAGCCCACCGCGCGCCGCGCTCGGCGAGGAGGCGCCGCTCCTCCGGGCCGCCGAGGAAGACGTGGGCGGTCCGGGCGAAGCGCGGGTTTCGCCAGAAGAGCACCCGGACGTCGACGCCGCGGGCCTCGCATTCGTCGAGGAGCGCCCACCACGAGGTCCCGTCGGCAAAGCAGAAGCCCGGCTGGATGAACGAGACGATCGCCCAGACCCGCCGCCGGGCCCCGCGAAACGCCGCCAGGAGGCGCTCGTAGAAGGGGATCCCGTCGATCCAGGGGATCACCAGGTTGCCGGCGCGGGCGGGGTAGGGGCCGCCGTCGATCGCCGGGTCCTCGGGCGTATCCACCCGCCCAGGATGCCGGCCCGCGCGCGCCCTGTCGAGGCGCCCGCGCGCTCGCGCGCCTACTCGGCGTAGCGATCGGTCGCCCGGCAGAGCGCGTGGCTGATCCCCGGCTCAAACGCCGAGTGCCCCGCGTCCGGCACCACCACCAGCTCCGACTTCGGCAGCCCCTTGTGGAGGCGCCAGGCGTTCTCGACCGGGCAGATCAGATCGTAGCGGCCGTGGACGATCGTCGTCGGGATGTGCTGGATCAGGTGGAGGTTGGCGAAGAGCTGCTTCTCGTGCTTGAGGAAGCCGCGGTTGATGAAGTAGTGGCACTCGATCCGGGCGAAGGCGAGGGTGAAGGCCGGATCGGCGCAGTGGCGGACGGCCTCGGCGTCGGGGAGGAGGGTCGCCACGCGGGTCTCCCAGACGCTCCAGGCCTGGGCCGCGACCTCTCGGATCGCCGGGTCGTCGCTGGTCAGCCGCCGGTAATACGCGGCGATCAGATCGTCCCGCTCGTCCTCGGGGATCAGCGCGACGAAGTCGTCCCAGGCGTCGGGGAAGAGGATCCGGGTGCCGCTCCCGTAGAACCACTCGCACTCCCGCTTGGTGAACATGAAGATCCCGCGGAGGACGAGCTCGGTCACCCGCGAGGGGTGGGTCTCGGCGTAGGCGACCCCGAGGGTCGAGCCCCACGAGCCGCCGAAGACCTGCCAGCGCTCGATCCCGAGGTAGGTCCGCAGCGCCTCGATGTCGGCGACCAGGTGCCAGGTGGTGTTGTCGACCAGCGACGCGTGGGGGTCGCTCTGGCCGCAGCCGCGCTGGTCGAAGAGGATGATCCGGTACTTGCGGGGGTCGAAGAAGCGGCGGTGCTTGGGGTCGGTGCCGCCGCCCGGGCCGCCGTGGAGGAAGACCACCGGCTTGCCGTCGGGGTTGCCCGACTCCTCGAAGTAGAGGTCGTGGATCTCCGAGACCTGGAGGCGACCGATGTGGTAGGGCTCGATCTCGGGGTAGAGGTTGTCGGCGTCGTCGAAGGTGGACACGGCGGCTCCTGTCGATACGGTCAGGTCGCGGTCAGGTCGCGGATCAGTCGAGGTCGGCGAATCGATCGGTCGCGTCGACCAGCTCGTGGATGATCCCGGGCTCAAAGGCGGAGTGGCCGGCGTCGTCGACGATCCGGAGCTCGGCCTCGGGCCAGGCCCGGTGGAGGTCCCAGGCGGTCGTCATCGGGCAGATCACGTCGTAGCGGCCCTGGACGATCACCGCCGGGATGTGGCGGACGTGGCTGAGGTGGTTGAAGATCCACTCCGGATCCTCGAGGAAGCCCTGGTTCATGAAGTAGTGGGCCTCGATCCGGGCGAAGGCGAGGCTGAACTCGTCGTCGCTCGCGGCCTTCTCGATGTCCGCGGGGCTCGGGTAGAGGTGGCTGGTCGCGTGCTCCCAGACGCTCCAGGCCCGCGCCGCCTCCTTGCGGATCCGCGGGTCGTTGTGGGTGAGGCGCTGGTAGTAGGCGGTGAGGAGGTCGCTCCGCTCGTGCATCGGGATCACGTCGATGAAGCGCTCCCAGGCCTCCGGGAAGATCGAGCTGGCGCCCTCCTGGTAGAACCAGAGGATCTCCTGCGGCCGCAGCGTGAAGATCCCGCGGAGGACCAGCTCGGTCGCCCGCACCGGGTGGCGGATCGCGTAGGCGAGCGCGAGCGTGCTCCCCCAGGAGCCGCCGAAGACCTGCCAGGCGCTGATCCCGAGGTGCTCGCGGAGCGCCTCGATGTCGGCGACCAGGTGCCAGGTGGTGTTCTCCTCGAGCGACGCGTGCGGCGTCGAGCGCCCGCACCCGCGCTGATCGAAGAGGACGATCTGGTAGCGATCGGGGTCGAAGAAGCGGCGGTGGAGCGGCGAGGTCCCGCCGCCGGGGCCGCCGTGGAGGAAGACCACCGGCTTGCCCTCGGGGTTGCCGGAGAGCTCGTAGTAGATCGTGTGGAGCTTCGAGACCTGGAGGTGGCCGGTCTCGTAGGGCTCGATCTCCGGGTAGAGCGGGCGGCGGCGGGCGAGCATCGGGGGGAGCTTGGCAAAGCGCGCGTGCAGGTGTCCACCCGCGATCGCTCGCTTGCGCGCTCGCGCGAATGACGCGAAGCTCACGCCGAGGTCCCCCCGATCCGCGCGCAGGGCCGCGCAGCGCCCCCTGAGCGCGCGAATTTTCGCATTCGGCGCCGGCCCTCGCCGGCGCCGGCCTGATAGATTGGCCGGCGATGTCGGCCCGCCCCGCGCTCCTTTTCCTCGCTTCGCTCGGCCTCATCGGCTGCGCCCACCGTTCGCCATTGGCGACCACCGACGGCGGCCTCGACCTCGATCGGGTGGTCCTCTACCGCTCGGGGATCGGCTACTTCGAGCGCCGCGGCGAGGTCGACGGCGACGTCCTGCGGATCAAGGTGCGCAAGGACCAGGTCAACGACCTCCTCAAGAGCCTGACGGTCGTCGATCAGAGCAGCGGCAAGACCCTCTCGGTGTCGATGCCCCTCGACCCCCAGACCTGGGCGAACGCGGCCCTCGGCCTCCTCCAGCCCGGCGAGGGCAACCTCGCGGGGCTCCTCGACGCGCTCCGCGGGACCGAGGTCGTCCTCGGCCTCCGCCGCAAGCGGGTGCGCGGCCGGATCGTCATGGTCGAGGAGATCATCAACGAGGCCCCGGAGCCGCTGGTCGGCGGCGGCCCGCCGATCGATCTCGAGGAGAGCCGCGACTACAAGGTCACCCTCCTCCGCGGCCGCGACCTCGAGGTCGTCCGCCTCTCGCAGGTCCGCTCGGTGGTCCTCCGCGACGGCGACCTCGCGCTCCAGCTCCACCGCTCGCTCGACGCCTCGGCTGGCGAGGGGATGTTCGAGCAGGTGGCGATCGAGATCCGCCTCGCCGGCGCCCGCAAGCACGACCTGATGGTCTCCTACGTCGTCGCCGCGCCGATCTGGAAGCCGACCTACCGGGTCGTCCTCCCCGAGGGCGACAAGGGCGAGGCGCTCCTCCAGGCGTGGGCGGTGGTCGACAACACCAGCGGCGAGGGCTGGCAGGACGTGAACATGAGCCTGACCTCGGGGGCGCCGATCGCCTTCCGCTACGACCTCCACACCCCCCGCGACATCGAGCGCGCCGATCTCAGCGGCGCCGGCACCCGCAAGCGCGCGGCGGTGGCGATGGGCGAGAGCTCCTACGACGAGCCGGCGCCCGAGCCCGAGGCCGCGGCCGCCCCGAGCGGCGGCTGGGGGGGCGGCGGCGGCGCTGAGGGCGAGATGGCGATGGACGAGATGGACTTCGAGGAGGAGCGCGCCGACCTCCGCGATCTCAAGAAGAAGGAGAAGAAGGCCGACAAGGCGCGCCGCACCGCGAGCGCCGCGTCGCGGCCCGCGAGCCCGAAGTCCGCGCCGCCGCCGCGGCCCTACGAGGAGATGCCGGCGACCGAGGAGCAGGGCCCGCAGCTCGACTCCGACTCGCTCCGCCGGAGCATGCAGGCCGACGCCAAGGCGCGGGCGGTCGCCGGCCTCACCCAGTTCGAGCTCGGCGATCGGGTCACCGTCCCCGAGGGGACCTCGACGATGGTCGCGCTGGTCAACCAGGGGGTCGAGGCCGAGCAGACCTACCTCTTCCGCCCGGGCGGCGCCGGCGTCGGCTACGAGGTCAACCCCTACCGGGTGATCCGCTTCAAGAACTCGACCCCCTTCGTCCTCGAGCCGGGGCCGATCGCGATCTACGCGGCCGGCTCCTTCGTCGGCGAGGGCCTCAGCGAGGCGGTCGGCGCCGGCTCGAGCGCGACCATCCCCTTCGCGGTCGAGCCCTCGATCATGGTCAGCCAGCAGCGCGAGTACAGCGGCGCCGAGATGCGGATCGTCAAGATCGTCCGCGGCGTCCTCGAGTGCGAGAACTTCCAGCGGACGATCACCACCTGGTCGGTCAAGGGGCGCTCGGCCGACAGGGCCTACCAGGTGCTGATCCGCCACCCCAAGGCCGGCCCCGACTACACCCTCGAGGAGCGCCCGCCGGGGACCGAGGACCTCGACGGCGCCTACCTGATCCCGGTGGCGATCGCCGCCGGCAAGACCGAGGGGAGCGTCAAGGTCGTCGAGCAGACCCCCTCGCACATGACCCTCTCGATCTGGGACGGCCGGGCGCCGGAGCTGATAAACACCCTCCTGCGGGTCCCTGGCCTCGATCCGGCGGCCCGCGAGAAGCTCCAGCCGATCATCACGATCCGCCAGACGATCGGCAAGATCGACACCGAGATCGAGGGCCTCAAGGCCCAGCAGCGCGAGCTCGACCAGCGGGCGAACGAGACCCGCCAGAACCTCGAGGCGATCAAGAAGGACCCGCGGGCGGGCGAGCTCCGCGATCGCCTGAGCAAGCGCCTCGACGAGTTCACCCGCGACGGCGACAAGATCGGCCGCCACCTGGTCGAGCTCCAGTCGCTCCGCCTCGAGAAGAAGATCGAGCTCGAGGATCGCCTCCAGGGCCTTGACCTCCGGGCGCCGGCCCCCGAAAAAAAGAAGTGATGGAGCCCGCCCCGCTCGCGGTCGCCGACGCGCTCGATCAGCTGGTCCACCAGTTCGCCGATCCGCTCGCGTTCTTCCGCGAGCTGATCCAGAACGCGCTCGACGCGGGCTCCCACGAGGTCGAGGTCTGGCTCGACTTCGACGCGGGGAGCGAGGACGGCGAGGACGACCCCGAGGGCGTGGCGATCTGGCGGATCGAGGACTGGGGCGAGGGGATGACCCGGGCGATCATCGAGCGCCGCCTCACCCGCCTCTTCTCGTCGGCCAAGGCCGAGGACCGGACCAAGATCGGCAAGTTCGGGATCGGCTTCGTCTCGGTCTTCGCGATCGGCCCGCGGGCGGTGGTCGTCGACACCTCGCGTGAGGGCGAGAGCTGGCGGGTGATCTTCGGCCAGGACACCCGCTACGAGCTCCGCGCCCTGCCGGCGGCGGTCGACGGGACCAAGATCCGGATCCTCCGGCCGATGCGCCGCTCGCAGCACGCGGAGTACGCCGCCCGGGCGCGCGAGGTGATCGCGTTCTGGTGCCGCCACTGCGAGGGCGAGATCCGGGTCGACGGCGCGCCGATCAATCGTCCCCTCGACCTCGACCTCGACCTCAAGGTCCGCGAGCGCTCGGCCCTCGGCGAGATCATCGTCGGCCACCCGGGCGACGGCTCGACCTTCTTCGGCCTCTACAACCGCGGCCTCACGCTCCTCGAGGGGGCGCACGAGCCCGCCCTCCGCGGCCTCCACGTCAAGGCCTCGTCGCCGCTGGTCGAGCACACCCTGACCCGCGACAACGTGATCCGCGACCGCTCCTACGAGCGGCTCATCGAGGCGATCGTCGCCCTCGCGCGGGGCCCGCTCTGCGCCCGCGTGATCGAGGCGATCGCCGGCGCGCAGGAGCGCGGCGAGCGGGTGAGCGCGGAGCTCTACCGGGCGCTCGCCTGGCACGTCGCCAGCGGCCAGACGATCGCCGACGAGCTCCTCGCGCGGCCGATCCTCCGCGCGGCCTCGGGCGGGCTGGTCAGCCTCGGCGAGCTCCAGCGGGCGCTCGGATCGCGGCGGCGGCCGCTCACGGCCCCGGCCCCGACCCCGCTCACGGCGGCGCTCGAGGCCCGCGGGCACCTCGTCCTCCTGGCCTCGGCGGACGCGCCCATAGGCCCCCTGGTCAGCGCCCTCGGCGGGATCGAGGCGGCGTCGGCCCGCTGGTGCATGGCCCTGCCGACCGGCGAGGGGAGGGCGGAGCGCCGCTGGGGGCCCCTCCTCGAGGCGACCGGCGCGCTCCTCCGCGGCCGCGCCGGCGCCCGGATCGGCGAGCTCGCGGTCGGCCGCTTCGACTACCCGGACTCGGCGATCGCCGGGCGCGCGGCGATCGCGGCCGACAAAGCCTTTGAGCCATGTCTCATCGAGCAGGTCGATGAGGTCAGCGCGTCGATCTTCAGCGGCCGCCGGGCGCTGGTGGTCAACGCCGATCACCCGAGCGTCGCCGCCCTCGCCGAGGTCGCGGAGCGCGAGCCCGAGCACGCGGCCTACGTCCTCGCCAAGCTCTTCCTCCTCGCCGGCGGCCGCCTCGACGGGGCGATCGACGGCGAGCTCCTCACCCAGGCCCTGGAGCTGCGATGTCGGCGTTTGACCGGGTGATCGGCGAGCTCCGCGGCGAGGCGCGCCTCGACGGCCACGGCGAGATCACCCTCGACGGCCGCCAGGCGCGGGCCAAGCTGCGGGCCTACCAGCTCGCCGATCCGCGGGCCTACGTCCTCCTCCTGGTCCAGTCGGCGGCCCTCCGCGGGGCGAGCCGGATCGACCTCGAGATCTCGTCGAAGACCGCGACGATCGCCTTCGACGGCCACCCGGTGAGCGCCGCCGATCTCGAGGGCCTCTACACCTCGATCTTCGAGCGCCCCCGCGATCGCCTCCACCGCGCCCGCCAGAGCCTCGACCTCGCGCTCAACGGCGCGCTCTCGCTGGCCCCGCGGCGCCTCGAGATCGTCGCCGGCGACGGCGGCGGCCTCGGGGTCTGGGCAGAGCTCGAGGACGACGGCCGCGATCGGATCGAGCGCCGGCACGTGGTCGGCGGGGGCACCCAGATCACCGTCCACGAGCGCCTCGGCGTCCACCTCATCGACCGGGCGATGGTCTACAACGGGATCGCCGAGCTCCTCCACCTCCGCCGGGCCGCCCGCCTCGCGCCGCTCGACGTCCGGGTCAACGGCGAGGCGCTGAGCCGCCGCCGGGTCGAGCCCGGGGAGCTCCTGGCCGCCGGGGTCGCGCTCTCGCTCGGCGAGACCCGCCTCCTCGCCGGCTTCGCCCACGATCGCGACTTCGTCCACGACCACTTCGTGCCGCCGGCGGAGCAGGCCGCGGTCGACCTCCTGGTCGGCGGGATCTGGCTCGGTCGGATCGGCCTCGAGGGGGTCACGCCCCACCTCCGGGTGGTGGTCGACGATCCCCGCCTCCGCACCGACCTCTCGCTCACCCGGGTGGTCGAGGACGAGCTCTACTGGACGGTCGTCGCCAAGGCCTGGCGGGCGGCGGCGGGGGCCTTCGTCCGCCTCCTGGGGTGGCCGGAGGAGTGGCGCCCGGCGTGGGCAGAGGCCGCGCTCCGGGGCTTCCTGCTCCGCTGGCCCGGCGATCTCGTCCGCGATCTCCAGCGCGATCCCGAGCTCGCGCTGCTCCTGCCGATCCTCCGGTGGCCGCGGGTCGGCGGCGGCTGGCGGAGCGCCGCGGCGATCCTCGCCGAGGGCGGGCCGGTCCCCTTCGTCCGCCGGCCGATCCCGGCCCACGCGGCGGTCGCCGGCCTCGCGGCCGCGATCGTCTGCGAGGACGTCGAGAGCGTCGCGCTCCTCCGCCGGATCGCCGGCGGCCGCGAGGACCCGGTCGACTTCGCCGCCGAGCTCGCCGAGCACCGCGCCCACAACCTCCGCCTCTGGCGGCAGCGGCCCCACGTCACCCGCAGCGGCGACGAGCTCCTCGCCTGGGAGGCGATCGTCGGCCCCGGGATCGGCGGCGAGGTCGGCCTCCGTCGCCGCGGCGGGCCGACCGAGATCGACGTCGTCGTCGACGACCACGTGATCGCCACGCTCCGGGCCGCGCTCCCGCTCGGGGGCGTGCGCGCGGCGATCACCGGCGCCTTCGAGGCGCGGCCGAGCTTCGACGGGGTCTACGCCGATCGTCGCTTCGCGGCGGCGATCGTCGGCCTCCTGCGGGCGCTCGATCGGATGGTCCGCTTCCTCCTCGATCCCGCGAGCCAGAGCGCCTGGCGGACCCTCGAGGTGCTCGAGCACGAGCGCGTCGCCTACCTCGAGCTCCTGGTCGACGCCGGCGCCCGCCGCCTCCTCCTCCGCTCGCTCGGCGTCGACGAGGCGACGGCGGCGGCGGTCGAGGCCGGCGAGGTCGGGGTCCTGCCCGGCCTCGACCTCGACGGCCCCGCGCCCCACCCGATCGCCGCCCTGCCGCTCTTCCCCGAGGTCGGCGGCGGCGGCCGCTCGCTCGCCGAGCTCATCGCCCGCCACCGCGCCGGCGCGTCGATCGACCACGTCAGCGAGCGGGCGATGACGATCGACGAGCTCGATCCCGGCTGCCTCCGCCTCGATCGCTGGCGCCGCGGGATCCTGGCGGCGCTCCTCGGCCCGGACGCCCTGGTCGAGCGCAGCGGCCTCCCGGCCTGGGCCCTCGACGCCCGCCGACCGCCGCGGCGGCGGGCGCTCGCCTGGGCTCGTGCGCCGCTCCTCGAGGTCTCCCGGGCGGTCGACGGCGTCGACGTCCGCGCCGCCATCATGGCCGAAGGGACAGGTGATGTCGTGGTCCTCAAGGAGGGCTTCGAGATCCTGCGGGCGTCGCTCGCGGTGCCCGGGCTCGCGGTGATCGCCAGCGACGACCTGGCGACGATCGACGGCGTCGATCTCTCGCTCCTCTCGTCGGCCCGGACCGAGGCGCTGATCGACGCGGTCGTCGGCGGCCTCGACCTCCTGGTCGCCCGGGCGATCGCGGCCGCGCCCGGGGGTCCACGGCCCCTGATCGCGCTCCTCCTCCGCCTCCTCCGCGAGGTCTACCGGACCCCCCGGCAGCTCCAGGAGCACCTCCGCCTCCTCTCCCTCGAGGTCGATCCGGAGCTCGTCCAGGCCCGCCTCCAGGCCGACATCTTGAGCACCGGCGAGCTCCGCCTCAGCCACCACACCCGCCCCTTCGCCGCCGACGTGATGAGCGGCCTCCGCGGGCGGCTATGCCGGCGCCTGGGCGCGCTCATCGAGGCGCCGCTCTTCCCGACGATCGGCGGCGAGGTGATCGGCCTCGCTGCCCTCCTGCGGAGCGCGGCCGCGCCCCGCGGCGGTCGCCGGGGCGGCACCGCGCCGCTCCACGGGGTGATCCGCTACGCCCTCGTCGCCCCCGGCTCCTTCCCCGAGCTCGGCGGGCCGCCGGTGCTCGCCCTCCAGCTCAGCGAGCTCCGCGAGGCGATCGTCCCGCTCTTCGGCGCCGACGCGCTCGAGGAGCGCGGCCTCGGGACCCTCGCCGCGCTCGCGGCTCGCCCCCGGCGGGCGCCGGCCGCCGCGTCGACGGCGGCGTCACGCGCAGCGGTCCGACCCGCGCCGACGACGACGCCCGTCGCCAGGCCGCGGCCCGCTCGCGCGCCCGAGCCCGCGGCGGTCGAGGCGTTGACCGACGAGCTCGTGGACTTCCTCGAGGTGGAGGTCGAGGCGAGCCCCGCGACGACCCGCGACGCCGACGCGCGGCGCCTCGAATTCGACGCGCTCCTCGAGGTCGAGGAGGCGCCCGCGGACCCCTCCCGCGCGGGGGACGAAGCGCTCATCGACGCCGCGATCGACGGCGCCCACCTCTGGCTCGCGGCCGATCACCTCGAGGGGCTCCGGGTCGAGCCCGGCGATCGGCGGCGCCCCTCGCCGCTGCCGGGGATCGTCCGCCTCGCCGGGGGCCACCGCGACCTCGACCCGGCGCGCGTCGGCCCGGCCCTCGTCGCCCTCCATCACCGCCTCCTCCAGCGGGTGATCGCGGCCGGCCGCGAGCGCGAGGCCGCGGCCGCCGAGTACCTGGTCGAGCTCTGCCTCCGCCTCCACGCCCGGCCCCTCGCCGAGCTCGCCGAGCTCGGGGTCGATCGCCTCTTCCGCGCCCTGGTCGACGCCCCGCTCCTCGCCCTCGCCAACGGTCGGGTGATCTCCTGCGCCTGCGCCCTCCGCGAGCGGCCGCCCGAGCTCCTCGCCCGCCTCGGCGGCGATCCCGGGCCCCAGACTCCGGAGGCCGCGCTCCTCGAGGCGATCCGCGACGAGCTGCGGGTCGTGCGGGGGCGGCGCGACGCCCTCGTCGGCGAGCCGATCCTCGCCCGCCTCGCGGTCGGCGACGACGACGACGAGCGGGCCGCGGTCGTCGCTCAGGGAGACGTCTTCGTGATCCGCCGCGGCCACCCGGTGGTCGTCGCGGCCCTCGCCGCCGCGCTCGCTGGCCCCGACCGGGCGATCCTCGTGAGTATGCTCGCCTCGTCGGTCTACACCGTCGTCAACGCCGCCCTCGAGGCGATCAGCGACGAGGACGAGGACGAGTTCCACCGCCTCCACGCCCGCCACCTGGCGAGCGGCGGCCGGGCGCTCGCCTAGACCGCGTCCCGCGCCCCGCACCGCGATCAGTGCGCATACAAGCTAGTCGCGGCGGTGGATCGCGATCACCTGGCGGACGCGATCGACGATCGTCTCGAGCGGCGCCGGCTTCTGAATGCAGCCGACCGCCCCGAGCTGCCCCTGGATCTCCATCAGCTCGTCGAGCGGGAGGCCGCTGATCACGATCACCGGGAGGGGCCGCAGGCGCGAGGTCGAGGCCGCCCGCCGGACCATCTTCATCGCCGTGTCCCCGCGCATGTCGGGGAGGTTGATGTCGAGGAGGAGGAGATCGGGCTGGAAGCGCATCACCGTGGCGATCAGCCGGAACCCCTTGTCGAGGGTCTCGACCTCGAAGCCGGCCTCGCTGAGCGCGTTCTTGACCACGCGGGCGGTGGCCGCGTCGTCCTCCACTACCAGGACCCGACTCGTCCGAGACATCAGGGGAGAGGTTGGCTCAAAGGAGCGCTGGCCGTCCAGACCTTTAGCCAGACTCATGGGGGGCCCGAGCTTTTCGCGCGTTCGCGGGGGCTTTCCAAGGCGGCCGCGGCCGGTGTACATCTAGTAGTCCACTTGCCACAAACGGCTCCCGGAGCCGCGCGGGGACGCTCTCGGGCCCAGGACACGTCGTGACCCAGGACTTTCAACCGTCGGAGATCCAGCAGGAGCTGGTGACGTTGGCCTCCAACGTCGACGTGATCCGCCGCTTCCGCTACCAGGACGTGGATCTCGCGGTGATGTCGCGCGAGCTCCTGCCGGCGGTGGAGGCGGTGACCGGCGAGCTGATCGGCGCGCTCGACCGCCTCGAGACCCACTACAAGGAGGAGGGGGACGCGGGCCCCCTCTCCGGCGCCGGCATGGTCGCCGACATCTCGGCGATGAGCCGCCAGGAGGTGAGCGATCGCCTCGGTCGCCTCAAGGGGGAGGTCCGCGGGGTCGACAACCTCGAGGTGATCATCCGCTCGATGTCCCTCCTCGGGACCCTGCGGCGGACCACCGTCGTCGTCGAGAACCTCCTCGCGGATCAGCTCGATCTCCGCCGCCGCCTGCGCTCGCAGGGCGAGCTCGATCTCCTCCTCGAGATCCGGGCGGCGGCCGTCGAGATCGCGCTCTCGCTCGGCGACGCCGAGCCGCGGGCGGCCGAGCTCGTCGATCGCCTGCGGCCGGTCGAGCCGGTGCTCAGCGGCCTCGTCGCCCGCGATCTCTACTGGGAGCTCCCGGACGGGCCGCGCCGCGCGGCGACCGATCTCCTCGCCCGCACCCGGATCTGGGTCGGCGGCGGCGACGGCCACGACTCGATCAGCGGGCGCCACCTCTGGCGGGCGCTGCGGACCTTCGTCGACGGGATCTTCAAGGTCAACGAGCGCAACGAGCTCCTCGAGTACGACCGCTCGATCATCCGCATGGCCCACGGGGCGATCTTCGGCCGCGGCGCGCCGAGCGGGCGGGTCCCGCCGACGCTCCTCAAGCAGCTCCGGCGGATCGCCGGCCGCGACGCGATGATCGATCGCCTCCTGGCGACCGGCGACGCCGATCCCCAGAAGTGGGCGGAGCCGCTGCAGCGCCTCCGCGAGAGCCTCTAGCGCCGCTCTGGGCGCGCGCCTTGACGCCCGGCGGGGTGTCGTGGACCCTCTGCGAATGCGGTGTCGCGTCGCGTTCGCACTCCTCCTCGTCGCCAGCGGCGTCGCCGGCTGCGACGATCTCCGGACCGACGGCGAGGCCTTCGGGCTCAACCTCGACGACTTCGACGGGCTCCCCGGGGCGCCGCCCTTCCTGGTCGTCGACGGCACCCGCCTCTGCGAGGAGAGCCACCGCTGCGGCCCCTGCGAGGGGGACGCGCCGATCTGCATGGACGCCGCGGTGAGCGTCGACGGGGCGGCGGCGGACGCCGACGGCTGCTACACGGCGCTGATCGGGGCGCCGCTCACCTACACCTTCACGCCCGAGGGCTGCACCGAGGCGACACCGGCGGAGTCGCTCACGGTCGAGGCGATCGCCGCGGACGCCGTGGTCGCCCGCCTCGAGCCGCCGCTGACCACCGCCGAGGCGCTGGCCGACGACGACGGCTGGGTGATCGCCACCCAGGGGGCGCCGCCGCCCGCGGTCGTCGACTTCACGCCGCTCCAGCTCCTCGCGGACGCGCCGGTCGAGCTCCAGCTCCACCTCCGCGCGGCGACGGGCGGGCGCCGGGTCGGCTTCAACCAGAGCGCCGGCGTCTTCGCGCTCCAGGCCCTCGCGGGCGAGCTCCCTGGGGTGGTCGAGGACGGATCGGCGCGGACGATCACGGCCTCGGCGGGGGCCCGCGCGGCCGCCTCCTTCACGCTCGCGGGCGTCGAGCGCCCGCTCGCCGAGGTCGTCGGCGTCGACGCGGACGCGCCGGCGGCGATCGAGCTCACGGCGTTCTTCCTCGACGCCCCCGAGGGCCAGCAGCCGATCCAGATCGAGGCCCAGGTCGTCGACGCGGCGGGGGTGCCGGTCGTCGGCGTGCCGATCGGCTGGCGGGTCGTCGACGGCGACCTGGTCGTCGATCCGGGCGAGGTCGCGGGGTCGACCGCGAGCCTCAGCGAGTGCCTCCCGCGGCGGCCGAAGGCGACCCGCAGCGGGGTCGTCGAGGCCGCCTACGGCGATCTGCGGGCGACCCTGGCGCTCACCTGGAGGGGCTACGAGGGCGACGATCCCTACAACGTCGGGCCCTGCGAGGGCGGGTGCGGCTGCCGCAGCGGCGCCGGCGATCCCGCGGCCCTCGCCTGGCTGGCGCTCGGGCTCGGGCTCCTGCGTCGGCGGCGAAGCGCGGGCTGAGGGGCGCCAGTCGTCGCCTGGATCCCGCGCATTCGGACATGTCCCTCTGAACATGTCAGCGTGTCACCACGCCGGGCGTTGTCGTCATGTCCGTGTGGACATGTCAGTGTGTCGCAGGGGCGGGCCCCTGCGCTCCTCCCGCGAGCTCGCCAGAAGCGCGCGATCTGCCGCCCGCTCGCCAGCGACCGTCGCCGATCCCGGGGGCCGCGCCCCGGCCGAGGCGTGTGCTGGCCGCGAGGCTGTGCGAGGATCCCTCGGTGCGTCCGCGCCTCGCCCTCCTCGTCGCCTCCGTCGCCTCCGTCGCCTTTGGCCTCGTCGCCCCGGCCTGCGGCTCGCGGGGGGCCGACGCTCCGCGCCAGGCCCCCGGGGGCGCGGTGGGGGAGGCGTCGGCCGCAGGTGACCTTCCCTCGGATCCCAGCGCCGCCGTGCTCGCTCGCGTCTGCGACGCGCCCTGCGTCGGCCCCTCCGGGCGGGTGACCGTCTTCCGCGACGCCGAGGGGAGGGTGGCCCGGCTCCGCGTCGACGGCGATCTCAAGGCCTGCTCGCACCCCCCGCGCCGCTACTTCGACGCGGCCGGCGAGGAGACCCTGACGATCGCCGAGCGCCCGGTCGCCGCGGGCTCGCCGGAGGCCGAGGGCCTCGCGGCCGCGCAGGCGGCGGAGATCGCCGGGCTCGCGCAGGCGGAGATCCTCGCCTGCCACGACGCGAGCCGCTGCGAGCCGGCGCGGACCGAGAAGATGCGCTCCGACTTCCCCTGCCGCTCCGACTCCGACTGCGTCGAGTGCGACTGCGCGCCGGTGAACCGCCCGGAGTTTGAGCGCCGGGGGGCGCGCGCCTGCAACATCCCCGACCAGGAGTGCATCGCCACCAACCCGGCGTGCTGCGACGGCCGCTGCGTCCTCGCCCGCTGAGCGGCGCTAGCTTGGACCTGGCCGAAAGGCCACGAGCCTCCGGCCTCCTCACGCGAGATCGCCGAAGAGCGCGACCTGCTGACCGCGGGGCGGGAGCGCCTTGCGGCTCGCCCGCGGGGCCCGCGGGGCCCGGGTGACCACCGGGGCCGGCGGGGTCGCCCGCGGGCGGCTCGGCGCCGGCTGGAGCGCGAGCGCGGCGATCGTCGGGTCGAGGCGGCGGGCGGCCTGGAGGAGCGCGTCGGCCTCGGCCGCCGGGCGCCCGCGCTGGCGGAGGAGGGCGACGACCGCGAGGAGGGGCCGGGCGAAGGCCGAGGCGATCGCCCGCAGGGTCGCCGGGCTCGCGCCGTGATGGTCCGCGAGGTCGCCGAGGCGCTGCTCGGAGAGGAGGCCGTCGACCACCGCGGCCTGCCGGAGGAGGCGATCGGTCGCCTGACCGAAGGACCAGATCTCCTCGCTCAGCCAGCGGAAGACCGGGCGGCCGCCGACCCCGAGCGCGCGGGCGGAGGCGAGGGCCGCCGCCCGGTAGTCGATCGCGCCGCCCTGGGGCGCCGGCGCCTGGGCGCCGACCGAGGTGCGGGCGAGCTCGAGGGCGAGCTCGAGGCGGCTCGGCGCGGCCGTGGCGAGCGAGCGGACCCAGCGGTCGAGCGAGGCGATCGTCGCCACGTCGAGGCCGAGCGCGAGGGCGATCCGGCCGGCCTCGGTGGCGACCAGGCCGCGGCCCTCGAGGTGGGCGACGACGCCGGCGCCGAGGCAGCGGTCGAGGGCCGCGTCGAGGAGCTGGGAGAAGCCCTCGCGCGGGTCGCCGGCGGCGGCCAGGCGGCGGTAGGCGGCGTGGCCGGCGAAGGAGGTCAGGAGGAGGCGGCGGAGCTCGCCGACGTGGCCGATCCGACCGGCGACGGTCATCGCCAGGAGGATCGGCGCGAGGTCGAGCTCCGGGAGGGTCTCCGCGCTGGCGCCGCTGAGGTCGAGCTGGGCGGCGCCGCGGCGGACGCTCGCGTCGAGCCAGCGGGCGATCGCCTGGTCATCCGCGTCGGCGGCGCAGAGGGCGACGATCCGCGGCGGCAGGGCCGAGATCCGCAGGAGGGTGAGGGCGCGGTCGAGGGCCGGCGAGCGGGCGGGGTCGAGGAGGGCCTCGGCGCCGTCGACGATCACCAGGCCGAGGCCCTCGGCGAGGGCCGGCGCCCGGGTGAGGAGATCGCCGAGGCGCTGGATCGAGATCACCAGGAGGTCGAAGGTGCCGCGGACGATCGCCCGGTCGTCGGCGTGGCTCCCCTCGCTCGCGCCGACCAGGCGGAGCGCGCCGAGGCCACGGGCCCGCAGCGCGTCCAGCCGGGCCTCGACGGCGGCCGCGTCGGCGACCGCGATCACCACCCGCGACGCCGTCCGGCCGCCCTCGATCGCCATCGCGTCGGCGGTCGCCAGGCGCGGGCCGGCCTCGTCGGCGATCACCAGGTTGCGGTGATCGAGGGCGTGGTCCTGGGCCCAGAGGGGGGTGAGCTCGGAGAGGCGCGACGCGAGGGGACGGGCAGCGAGCGACATGACGCTACCCTAGGGGGCACCTCTGACAGAACTGGTCAGAGCACAGAATGGATATTTGGCCGCAATAAACAATGTTCTCAAGGGTGGCCCGCCGGCCGGTCAGGGGATCTCTGTCAGGCCGCCGGCGCCCCGGGCGGGCGCTGGCGCGCGGCTCCCCGCCGTGGCTTACTGGTCCGGCCCCGCCCGTGCCGCGCGCCGTCGACCGCTACGCCCCCGCCCGCCGCCTCGACGCGGTCCGCGACGTCCTCAACGCGACCGGGGGCGCGACCGTCTACGAGATCGCCGAGCGCCTCGAGTGCTCGGTCCGGACGGCGCTCCGCTACCTCAAGGCGCTCGAGGAGTCGGGCGCGCCGCTCTACGAGGAGCTCGACGGCAAGCGCAAGGTCTGGCGGCTGATGGCCAGCGCCCGCCACCAGACGATCACCCTGACCACCTCGCAGATGGTCGCCCTGGCGATGTCGCGGCGGGTCTTCGACTTCCTCGCCGGGACCGGCTTCAAGGAGGACCTCGACGAGGTCTTCGAGCGCCTCGAGGTCGCCCTCAAGCGGGCCGACTTCGTCGCCGCCCGCAACCTCGATCGCAAGATCTACGACGTCAACGAGGCGCCGCACCGCTACGAGGGGCGGATCGATCACGTCAACGACATCGTCACCGCGCTGATCAAGGAGGAGCGCCTGCGGGTCACCTACGCCCGCGCCGGCGGCGGCGAGAGCTCCTTCACCCTCGATCCCTACACCCTGCTGGTCTACAAGAAGGGCCTCTACCTCGTCGGCTACTCCCACCGCCACGAGGAGATGCGGACCTTCTCGCTCGACGCCTTCCGCGAGGTCACCTGGCTCAGCGGCGAGGGCTTCGAGTACCCCGAGGGCTATCATCCCTCGTCGATCGCCGATGGCGCCTTCGGCCTGATCAAGGGCGAGCCCTGCCACGTCCGGATCCGCTTCGATCGCGCGGTCGCCCGCTACGTCCAGCGGCGGATCTGGCACCCGAGCCAGCGCCTGGTCGAGCTCCCGGGCGGCGCCCTCGAGCTCCACATGGACGTCCTCGGCTTCCTCGAGATCCGCTCGTGGGTGCTCTCCTTCGGCGACAAGGCCGAGGTCCTGGAGCCGGCGGGGCTGCGGCAGATGGTCGAGGGCGAGCTCCGGCGGGCGCTCGAGCGCTACCAGGCGGCCGCCGTCGAGGTCGCGGAGGGGGCCGCCGAAGCGCCGCCTCCGGGCTCACGCGCGTCGCTTGGCGAGGGCTGAGTCGGCGACCCCGGCCGCGACGACGCGCGCGGCCGCGCTCGCTTCGGGCTCGCGCGCTCACGGGAGATCGCCTGCGCCGGGTCACCTCAGGGGGACGAAAGACACCTCGCGCGCGCTCCATGCCGTGCGGGTGATGACGCCTGCGAGGCGATCCCCCGAGGTCGACGGCAGCGGGGTCGTCGATGATGGCGCCTGCGTCCGCCGGGCGCCGACCGATCCTGCGAGTGATCCCGAGTGCGGCGCGGGGGGTCGGTGTGACCCCGCCGGGGGCCTCTGCGCTTGCGGTGACGGCTCGGAGCGCGGCGACGGCCTGGTCGGCCGGGCGCCGGCAGGGAGCGCGAAGGCGGGCCGTGCTGGATCGCCTCAGACACCCATGAAACTCATGTTCGCAGGATCATGTGGTTATTCGTACATGACCATTCGGTCATGTTTGACGGAGGTCTCGGGCGCTCGGACCGCCAGCCCGGGAGGGGCGATGGCGGACGTCCTCCTCTCCGCGGCGGGCGCTTCGCCGCGCACAAAAGACGCGGCCGAGGCGGGCCAAAAGAGGAGGGGAGGGAGACACCCCCGAGTGCAGATTACCTGAAATTCTTCGCGCCAGCGGCAAATGGCGGCTATTTTCGGTGAGACGCCGGTGTTAGCCTGACGGACGATCGGTTGGGCGGCGTGCAGATCAACGCAGCGATGTCCGAGAGCACGGCGATGAGTGTGATGCGGCGAGACGACGTCGAGGTCGACGTCCTCCTCGTCGCCGCCGATCGTCAGCGCGTCGCCGGCCTCGTCGACGACCTCGCCGACGCGCCGCTCCGCGTCGGTGTGCTCCGGGCGGACGCCGACGCGCCGGAGCGCATCGAGGGTCACCTCGCCCGCCGCGGCGTCGTCTTCGTCGAGCTCGGATCGCCGGCCGGGGTCGCGTTGATCGCCGCGACCAAGGCCCTCCCGTACGCGACCTGCGTGGCCCTGGTCGAGCCCGCGGAGATCGCCGCGGCCCTCGCCGCCGGCGCGGACGATGTGCTCGTCACCCCCTGGCGCTCGGCCGATCTCCTCGCCCGCGTCGAGGTCGCGCGGGCGCGGGCGCAGAAGATCGATCCGGAGCTCGCGCCCTGGCCGATGCACGGACCCGACGCGCTCGCGGTCCTCGACGACGCGGGGATCATCACCGCCTGGAACCTCGCCGCCACCGACCTCCTCGGCCACGACGCGCGCGAGGTGCTCGGTCGCCCCTTCACGACGCTCCTCGACGAGCTCGACGGCGTCGGCATCCTCGCGGCGATCTGCGGGGGCACGAGCGAGAGCCTCGGCGACGTCCGGCTCCGCCGCGTCGACGCGCCGAGCTCGGTCCACACCCTCCACATCGCCCGCTGGCGCAGCGGCGATCGCCGGCGCATCGGCGTCCGGATCGATCCGGCCGCCGACGTCTCGGCCGAGCTGATGCGGATCGCCTCGTTCCCCGAGCTCAGCCCGCTGCCGGTCTTTGAGCTGACCCCCGCCGGCGAGGCGACCTACATCAACCCGGCGCTCCTCGCCCTCGAGCCCGAGCTCCGCGAGGCGCTCCTCGACGCCGCGCGCCGCCGCCTCGACCGCAGCCCCGAGGCGCTCGGCACCCTCCGCTGCGACGTGATGGGGGCCGATCGCTGGTTCCACCTCGAGATCCAGCCGACCCCGGAGTGGGGGAGCGTCCGCGTCTACGCGCAGGACATCACCGAGCGCAAGCAGGCCGAGCTCTCGCTCCGCGAGGCCCACGCGACGCTCGAGCGCAAGGTCGACGAGCGCACCCGGGATCTCCAGCGCGAGGTCAAGATCCGCAAGCGGGCGGAGGAGGCCGCGCTCTCGGCGAGCGAGGCCAAGAGCTCCTTCCTGGCGACGATGAGCCACGAGCTGCGGACGCCGCTCAACGCGATCATCGGCTACGGCGAGCTGGTCCAGGAGGACCTCGGCCCGCGGAGCCCCTCGTCGCCCGACCTCGATCGGATCCTAGCGGCCGCCCGCCACCTCCTCGGCCTCATCAACGACATCCTCGACCTCTCGAAGATCGAGGCCGGGCAGATGACGCGGATCGACGAGGTGGTCGACGTCGCCGCGGCGATCGCCGAGGTCGCGGCCGTCGTCACGCCGGCGGCGCGGGCCCGCGGGGATCGCCTCGAGGTCGACGTCTCGCCGGGTCTCCCGCGCCTCAACACCGACGGTCGGGCGCTCCGGCAGATCCTGATGAACCTCGTCGGCAACGCCGTCAAGTTCACCCGCGACGGGGCCGTGACGGTCCGGGCGGCCCTCCACGAGGGCCCCACGCCGACCCTCGAGATCGCCGTCCGCGACACCGGGATCGGGATCCCCGCCGACAAGCTGCGGACGATCTTCGAGCCCTTCACCCAGGCCGACTCGTCGACGATCCGCGAGTACGGCGGCACCGGCCTCGGCCTGACGATCTCGCGGAAGCTCGCCGAGCTCCTCGGCGGCGCGCTCGAGGTCGCGTCGGTGGTCGGGGTCGGCTCGATTTTCACCCTCCGAATCCCCGCCGAGCGCGCAGAGCCGCGGTCGGGCGGCGGAGACAATGATGACAGCGCGGGGGCACCGCGATAACCTGAAGGGACCAGGAGCGACGATGAAGGTCACGGATATCGATCTCCAAAAGATGCTGCGCTTCGATCCGGGGACAGGGCGCATCCTCCTCGGCGAGGACCGGATGTTGATCTTCCGCCAGGACGCGCTCGCGTCGCTGCGGCAGCTCCTCGGCGATCAGCTCGGCGATCGTCGGACGCGGGCGATCCTCTCGCAGTTCGGCCACCGCTGCGGCACCGGCGACTACGACACCCTGAGCCGCGCCTACGACTGGGAGACCGAGATGGACCGGATGAGCGCCGGCCCGGCGCTCCACACCTGGGAGGGGATCGTCCACGTCGAGCCGACCTTCCTCGAGTACGACCGCGGCACCGGCCACTTCCACATGCGCGGGATCTGGCGCAACTCCTACGAGGCCGAGATCCACCGCGACCTCCACGGCCTCGCCGACGCGCCGGTCTGCCACACGCTCACCGGCTACGCGAGCGGCTGGTGCTCCTCCTTCTTCGGCAAGCCGACGGTGGCGATCGAGACCAAGTGCGCGGGCATGGGGGCCGAGCGCTGCGAGTTCGAGATCCGCCGCCCCGAGGCCTGGGGGCCCGAGGCCGACCCCTGGAAGGCGTCGCTCCAGCCGAGCGAGATCTCGCTCTCGCGGGAGCTCGAGGCGAAGATGGCGGTGATCGAGCAGCAGGAGGTCGCGATCTCCGAGCTGACGACGCCGGTGATGGAGATCTGGGATGACGTGCTCCTCCTCCCGGTCGTCGGCATCGTCGACACCCGGCGGAGCATGGACATCATGAACAACCTCCTCGAGAGCATCGAGCGGACCAAGGCTCGCTGCGTGATCATCGACGTCACCGGCGTCGAGGTCGTCGACACCAAGACCGCCGACTACCTGATCAAGGTGATGCGGGCGGCGGGCCTCCTCGGCTCCCGCTGCGTCCTCACCGGCCTCTCGTCGGCGATCGCCCAGACCCTGGTCGAGGTCGGCGCCGATCTCAGCGAGGTCCGCACGCTCCGCGGGATCAAGGAGGGGCTCAAGGACTGCCTGAAATTCCTCCGGCAGCTCGGCCAAGGGTAGGGGGCGCCCCATGGCACGGACGATCCCGATCATCAAGCTCCGCCAGAACCTGATCGTCTCGATCCAGATCGAGCTGACCGATCGGATCGTCGGCGAGCTCAAGGAGAACCTCGCCCACGACCTCCGGCTCTTCGAGGTGTCGGGGCTGGTGATCGAGGTCTCGGCGGTCGACTTCCTCGACTCCTACATCGCCCGATCGATCCAGCAGATCGCCAAGATCGCGGCCTGCATGGGGACCCAGACGGTCCTCGCCGGGCTCGACGCCTCGGTCGCGATCACTCTGGTCGAGATGGGGGCGGACATGCTCGGGGTCGAGACGGCGCTCGATCTCGAGGACGCGCTCGACCTCCTCGAGGCCCGCCAGGCGGAGGCCCGTCGAGAGGACGACGAGGTGGTCGCGGCGATCTACCGGGAGCTGGAGGACTAGGCCCGTATGGCGAATTTCGCGGAGATCTGCGCGATCCTCGGTCGCCACGTCAGCGCCTCGTCCGCCCGGACGATCGCCCGGATGGCGATCACGCGGATCGGCGTCCGCGAGCACGCGCTCGAGGGGCTCAGCGACACCGGGCCGCTCCTCCGAGAGCTCCACCGCGGCCTCGACCTCTTCTCGGTCTCACCGACCGCGCGACGCCTCTGCCAGGAGCAGCTCGACGGCCTCCTCGGCGGGAAGCGGGCGGGCGCGGTCGGGGGCGCGGAGATCCGGGTCACGATCGTCGACGAGACCCACATCGTCGAGGCGCGGACCAGGGCGCGGGCGCTCGCCGTCGAGCTCGGCTTCGGGCGCACCGACCAGGTGAAGATCGCCACCGTCGTCTCGGAGCTCGCTCGCAACATCTATCACTACGCGCGCACCGGCCAGATCCGCGTGATCCGCAGCGACGCGCCGCGCCGGGGGATCGTCGTCGAGGCCAGCGACGACGGCCCGGGGATCGCCGACGTCGAGCTGATCCTCTCCGGCTCCTACCGCTCGCGCACGGGGCTCGGCCTCGGCCTCATCGGCTGCCGAAACCTCATGGACGAGTTCGCGATCGACACCGCCCCGGGCGAAGGTACTCGAGTTCGCGCTAGCATGTACCGATGATCGACGGCGTCGAGATCGCGGCGGCGGTTCGGGCGATGCCCGGCGAGCGCGCGTGTGGGGATCGGGCGGTCTATTGGCGCGACGAGGACGTGCTCCTGGTCGCGGTCATCGACGGCCTCGGTCACGGGCCGCATGCGGCGACCGCCGCCGAGGCCGCGGTCGCCTACGTCGCCGAGCACCGGGCCGAGTCCCTCGAGCAGATCGTCACCGGCTGCGACCGGGCGCTCCGCGGGACCCGCGGGGTGGTGATGACCCTCCTCCGCCTCCGCGAGAGCACCGGTGAGTGCTGGCACCTCGGCGTCGGCAACGTCGAGGCCCGCATCATCGGCGCCGACGCGCCCCTGCTGACGAGCCCGGGGGTCGTCGGCGCGCGCCTCCGTCAGGTCCGGCTGCGCTCGTTTGTGCTCGCCCGCGGGGTCACCGTGATCCTCTACACCGACGGGATCTCGAGCCGCTTCCCGATCCGCGAGCTCCAGGGGCGGGGGGCCGAGGCGATCGTCCGGGTGCTCCTGACCGAACACGCCAAGGACCACGACGATGCCGGGTGCGCCGTCCTCGTCACCTGAGGAGCGCCACAGCGTCAGCGGCGCGAGCGAGGTCGTCGCCCTCCAGGTGCGCGCCCGCGAGTTCGCGGCCGCGGCTGGCCTCGGCAGGGTCGGCCAGTGGGAGCTGGCGATCGCCGTCAGCGAGGCCGTGACCAACATGATCAAGTACGGGGGCGGCGGCGAGTTGATCCTCCGGCGCGGCGAGCACCCGCGTCCCTTCGTCGAGTTCGAGGCCCGCGACCGCGGCCGCGGGATCCCGTCGATCTCCGACGCCCTCGTCGACAACATCTCGGAGGGGGAGGACGCGCGCGAGGCCAGCGACCCGCGGCGCCGGCGGGGGCTCGGGCTCGGGCTCGGGGCGATCCAGCGGCTCACCGACGAGGTCGAGATCCACAGCGAGCCGGGCGTCGGAACGACGCTCCGGGCGCGCAAGTGGATCTCCGGCAGTGGACGCTGAGAACCTCGGGGGGACGTCTGCGCGGCCGTGGGCCGAGTTGGTTGCGATCGGCGGGCGCGGCTGCGACGATCGGAGAATGAGCGCTGGGGAGGTGGATGACCTCGCCGCCGAGGTGGTGGCGCTGCGGGCCGAGAACGCGGCGTTGCGGGCCGAGAACGCGGCCAACGCCGCGTCCCACGAGATCTTCCGCGTCCTCTTCGAGCACTCGAGCGACGCCCACCTGCTCTTCGACGAGGGCGGGATCATCGACTGTAACAACGCGGCGATCGAGATGCTCCGCTGCGCGGACAAGGCCGAGGTGCTGCGCCTCCACCCGGCCGTGCTCTCGCCGGAGCGCCAACCCGACGGTCGCCTCTCGACGGAGAAGAGCGTCGAGATGGATCGGCGGGCGCGGGTCGCCGGCTTCCACCGCTTCGAGTGGGTCCACCGCCGGATGGACGGCGAGCTCTTCCCGGTCGAGGTGACGCTGACGCCGGTCCGCGTCGGCGCCGGCGAGGCCCTCCTCGTCGTCTGGCACGACCTCACCGAGTTCAAGGCTCGGGAGGCGGCGATGCAGGCGCAGATCGAGATGATCCAGGCGCAGCAGGCCGAGATCCACCGCTTGATGATGCCGGTGATCGAGGTCGGCGAGGGGGTCCTGATGGTCCCGATCCTCGGCGGGATCGACGGCGAGGCGCTCCACGAGCTCGTCGGCCCGGTCCTCGAGGCGATCGGCGCCAACAAGGCGCGGGCCCTGGTCATCGACCTCACCGGGCTCCATGACGCCGACGCGGCGACCTCCCGCCACCTCGTCCGCCTCCTCGCGGCCGCCCGCCTGATCGGCGCGACCGGCTACGTCTCCGGCGTCCGCGCGGGGGTCGCCCGCGCCCTCGTCGAGGCCGACGTGCGCCTCGACGGGGTCACCGTCCTCGGCTCCCTCCGCGAGGTGCTGGGGCGCCTCTCGGGCCGCTGATCGCTCGCCCTCGCGGCCCTATTCTTTTCGTGGTGCTCAAATAAACATGTTCATATGGACATGTCCGATGGGCGCCTCAGTAGCTCTTCGGGATCCCGGCGACGACCGCGTTCATCGCGGTGAGGACGCCGACGTGGCGCATGATCTTGAGCTTCGAGCCCTCGACCTGATAGCTCGGCGAGACCAGCGCCTGGGCGACGTTGATCTCGCCGCGATCGAGGCGCACCCAGAGCTCGTAGGGGGCGGTCGAGCGGGCGAGCGCCTGGCCCTTGTCGAAGGGCTGCCGGCGCATCGCCGACGGCGCGTCGGCCTCGGCGTAGGTGTGGCGGACGCAGCGGCCGCGTTCGAAGGTGAAGGTCGCCGTGCAGTCCTTGCCGTCGGGGGTGTCGAGGCAGCGGAGGATCAGGGTCTCGGAGAACGACTTCGCTGCCCGCTGAAACCTGTCCGAGCGGTTGAAGGCGGCGGCCAGCTCGTTGACGAAGGGCTCGGTCCAGTATCGGGGCTTGTCGGCCATCGGCGCTCCTCACTCCAGTGTATGCGGCCGCGGGCGGCGGAGGGGCCCGCCGGCGGCCCAGAGCCGCCGCTCCGCGCCCGCTCGCTGGCGCGCGCGCGCGACTGTCCAGCGGGCGGCGGCCTCGGGTAGTGTGGGCCGGCCATGGCCTCCGCCGAGCTCCCCTCCGCCCTCATCCTCGACCTCGACGGCACCCTGATCGACGCCGAGCCGGTCCACGCCGAGGGGATCGCCCGCCTCTTCGCCGACCACGGGATCACCCTCAGCGACCAGGAGCGGGCCTTCGTGATCGGCCACGCCTGGCAGGAGATCTTCGCCCACATGCGCCCGGACGAGCGCCTGGGCCTCGATCTCGAGGGCTTCAAGGCGGGGGCGATCGCCGCCAAGGAGCGGATGTTCGCGGCCGGCCTCGAGATCCCGGTCAACGAGGGCGCACGCGAGCTGGTGGCGATGGCGACCGACCTGGCGATCCCGACCGTGATCGTCAGCGGCTCGAGCCGCCGGGAGATCGAGCACGCGCTCCCCCACCTCGGCTTCGGCGAGCGCCTCCGCTTCTACCTCGGCTGCGAGGACTACCCGCGGGGCAAGCCCGCGCCCGACGGCTTCCTCGCGGCCGCGACCCGCCTCGCGGTCCCGCCCGCGCGCTGCCTGGTGGTCGAGGACTCCCACGCCGGGATCGCCGCCGGGCTCGCCGCCGGGATGCGGGTCCTGGCGACCTCTGCATGCAACCCGCCGCCCGGCTCCCCGGGACACCAGGATCAGCACCTCGCCCATCGGATCGTCTCGTCGCTCGCCGGCCTCGGCCCCGACGATCTGCGGGCGCTGATGGGGGCGCGTTGACGGGCGAGGGCGACGACGAGGGCGAGATCGCGGACGACGCGCTCGGCGACGCGGGCCTCCTCCTGCCGCCAGCGACCCTCGCGCTGGTGATCCTCCCGGACAACGAGGCGGCGGTCGATCTCGGGCGGCCGCTCCTCGGCAGGGTCCCGGCCGAGCGCCTGGTCGACGACGCGCGGGCCGCGGGCTTCACGGCCGCGCTGGTCGCTCCTGGGGTCCGGAGCGCGCCGGTCGGCGCCGACGAGGTGGCGACCGGCGATCGCGTCGGCGGGCCGGCGCTGGTCGCCCTCGAGAGCGCTTGCATCCACAACGAGATCCTCCGGCTGATGGTCGAGCACCCGCTCGAGCCCGACGAGCGCTTCACCCTCTACGACGCGGTGGGCCGGCCGACCGCGTGGTTCTGCGGCGATCTCCGCCAGGTGCCGGCGGTGATGCCGATCTCCGAGGAGATCACCTGGCCCGCCGAGGTCGGCCCGGGGGATCTCGCGCGCCTGGTCTACGCCGAGGATCGCCGGCGAGCCGAGGCGATCGTCCGACGCTCGCGCGGCCTCGGCGAGGGCGACGGGTCGGTCTACGGGCGCTGGATCGCGGCGCCGCTCCTGCGGGCGCTGACGGCCGCCGATCGGCCGGTCGCCCAGGTCGAGGTCGCCGCGCTCGCGCTCGCGGTCGGCTCCGGCGGGCTCGTGCTGGTCCACCCGTGGCTCGGCGCCCTGGCCGGCGCCCTCGCGCTCTTCGCCGGCGTCGAGATCGCCCGGCAGATCCCGCCGCTGCGTCATCTCCGGGCGGGCGATCGGACGGCGTTCGCCTCCGAGGTGGTGATCCGCCCCTTCGGTCATGCGTCCTACACGGCGGCCCTCACCTATGTCCTGGTCGCGGACGCGAGCCGCTCGGGGGCCGCCGATCTCGTGCTCCTGGCGATCGGCGGCGCGGCCGTGGTCCTCTCGCTCGGCCAGGCGCGCTCGCTCCTCCGCCGCCAGGCGACGCTGCCGCTCGATCTCCCGAGCTCGGCCGGCCTCGCCGCGCGCCTCGGGATCCGCTGGCCGGCGCGCTGGCGGGCGCCGCTGGTGATCGAGCTCCTGGTCGGCGCCCTCGCGCTCGTCGGCCCCGGCCTCGCCTGGGGGGTGATGGTCGCGGCTGGCCTCGCGCGCCTCTGGCGGTGGTTCGCCTCGCCTGCGCTTGCCGAAGGCTCGGGGCGCGGCCGCTGATCGACGTGCGCGCGGGGTTTGATCACGCGCGGTCGATCTCCGCCCGTGGCGGCCGTCGCGGCCCCGGGCGGGCGAGCGCCGCGCGCCCGAAAAGCCGCGAGTTTGACCCCCTAGGGGCCGGGTGCTAGCTTTCCGGGACCCCGCGCCAGGCCGCGGGTTCTTCGCACCATGGCACGCACGATCCCGCTGCTCCCCCTCCGCGAGCTCATCGTCTTCCCGCACGAGGTGGTCCCCCTCTTCGTCGGCCGCGAAAAGTCGATCAATGCCCTCGAGGAGGCGATGGCCGGCGACCGCAGCATCCTCCTCTGCGCCCAGAAGAAGGCGAAGGTCAACGACCCCAAGCCGGACGGGATCCACACCTTCGGGACGATCGGCTCGATCATCCAGCTCCTCCGCCTCCCGGACGGCACCGTCAAGGTCCTGGTCGAGGGCAAGCAGCGGGCGAAGATCACCGAGTACCTCGACAACGATCGCTACTTCCTGGTCGAGGTCGACGTCATCGACGCGCCGTCGATCTCCCTCGACGACGAGCCCGAGCTCGCCGCCCTGATGCGCTCGGTCCAGGCGACCTTCGAGAACTACGTCAAGCTCAACAAGCGGGTGCCGCCCGAGCTCGCGGTCAGCGTCCAGAGCATCGACTCACCCTCGCGCCTCGCCGACACGATCGCCGCCCACGTCAACTTCAAGCTCTCCGCCAAGCAGGAGCTCCTCGAGACCGAGTCGGTCCGCGGCCGCCTCGAGAAGCTCTACGAGCTGATGCAGAACGAGATCGAGATCCTCCAGGTGGAGAAGAAGATCCGTACTCGCGTCAAGAAGCAGATGGAGAAGAACCAGAAGGAGTACTACCTCAACGAGCAGATGCAGGCGATCCAGAAGGAGCTCGGCTCGCAGGACGAGTTCAAGAACGAGATCGCCGAGCTCGAGGACAAGATCCGGCGGAAGAAGATGAGCCAGGAGGCGACGAGCCGCCTCAAGAAGGAGCTCCGCAAGCTCAAGATGATGAGCCCGATGAGCGCCGAGGCGACGGTCGTCCGCAACTACATCGACACCGTCCTCGGGCTCCCCTGGGAGGAGCGGACCAGCGAGCGGATCGACCTCAGCGACGCCGAGTCGATCCTCGACGAGGACCACTACGGCCTCGAGAAGCCCAAGGAGCGGATCTTGGAGTACCTCGCGGTCCAGTCGCTGGTGCAGAAGATCAAGGGGCCGATCCTCTGCCTGGTCGGCCCGCCCGGCGTCGGCAAGACCTCGCTCGCCAAGAGCGTCGCCCGGGCGACCCACCGCAAGTTCATCCGCGTCTCCCTCGGCGGCGTCCGCGACGAGGCCGAGATCCGCGGCCACCGCCGGACCTACATCGGCGCGATGCCGGGGAAGATCATCCAGGGCCTGCGCAAGTGCGGCTCCTCGAACCCGGTCTTCCTCCTCGACGAGATCGACAAGATGTCGATGGACTTCCGCGGCGACCCCTCGGCGGCGATGCTCGAGGTCCTCGACCCCGAGCAGAACTCGGCCTTCGTCGACCACTTCCTCGACCTCGAGTACGACCTCTCCGACGTCCTCTTCATGTGCACCGCGAACTCGCTGCACACGATCCCGCTGCCGCTCCAGGACCGGATGGAGATCATCTCGCTGACCGGCTACACCGACGAGGACAAGCTCAAGATCGCCAAGCAGTACCTGATCCCCAAGCAGGTCGAGGCCAACGGGATGCAGGACGTCGACGTCCACTTCACCGACCCGGGGATCCGCGAGATCATCGATCGCTACACCAAGGAGGCCGGCGTCCGCTCGCTCGAGCGCCAGGTCTCGTCGGTGGTCCGCAAGCTCGCGGTCGAGTACATCCGCGACGGCAAGAAGAAGAAGGGCTACAAGATCGACGTGCGGACGGTCCAGCGCCTCCTCGGGCCGGCCAAGTACCGCTACGGGATCGCCGACGCCCATGACCAGATCGGCATGGTCAACGGCCTCGCGGTGACGATGTTCGGCGGCGACCTCCTGCCGGCCGAGGCGACCGTCGTCGCCGGCAAGGGCAAGGTCACCCTCACCGGCAAGCTCGGCGAGGTGATGCAGGAGTCGGCCCAGGCGGCGATCTCCTACGTCCGCGCCCGCGCCCTCGCCTTCGGCCTCGAGCCCGACTTCTACGAGAGCCTCGACTTCCACGTCCACTTCCCCGAGGGGGCGGTCCCCAAGGACGGCCCGAGCGCCGGCGTGACGATCGTCGTCGCCCTGGTCTCCGCGCTCCTCCGGGTGCCGGTCCGCAAGGACGTGGCGATGACCGGCGAGATCAACCTCCGCGGCAAGGTCCTGCCGATCGGCGGGCTCAAGGAGAAGGTCCTGGCCGCCTTCCGCGGCGGCATGAAGACCGTGATCTGCCCGGCCGAGAACGAGAAGGACCTCGCGGACATCCCGAAGAACGTCCTCCGGGCGCTCGACATCAAGCTCGCGACCTCGCTCGACGAGGTCCTGCGCTGGGCGATCGTCCCGCTCGACGAGGCCCACCCCAACCACGCCTTCCGCGACTTCATGAACGGCGTCGACACCGAGCCGGTCGACTGGCGCGACGTCCACGCCTACCTCGCCGAGCGCCGCCGCAAGGAGCGGAGCGAGAGCCGCGAGCACGGGCCCCACTGAGGCGCGCGCGCGCCGAGGGCCGAGGGCCGACCGCGGGGCACCCGGGTCGGCCCTCGCCGCGTCTGGGGGCTCTGAGCGGGCATCTCGGCCCCTCCTGGTGGGCGCCACCCACGCCACGCGAGGCGCGTGCGCGCCCGCCCGCGCGCGGCCGGGCTCGCCGCCGCGACGCCGCCTACTGCGGGTTGATCACCTCGAGCTTGAGCCCGCCCGGGTAGGCGTAGGAGGTGACCGGCGTGTAGCCGATCTGGATGATCCCGAAGGGGTCGTCGCTCTCCGCGAAGTGGGCCCCCTCGGAGGTCGGGACGTCGGCGACCTCGAAGTTGCCGACCGTCTTGTAGCCGCCGACCACGACCCCGTCGAGGAGCACGTCGGCGCCGCCCACCGGCCGGATGATCTGGGCGTAGTGGTTGTTGTAGTTGGTGCCGGTGACGAAGGCGTAGCGCGCGAGGAACTGGGCGGTCGGCACCATCTGGTACATCCCCGGGTCGCCGGTGCCGGCGTTGGGGTTCTGGCTCTCGAGGTAGCCGACCGGGAGGAAGGGCCCGTCGCCGGTGATGATGAAGCTCTGCTTGGTGGCGAACTGGTAGTACTCGCCCTTGTTCAGGACCTTGGGGAAGCCGGGCTGGACCGGGTTGGTGGTCACCGTGACGTTGTCCTCGCCGCCATAGACCCGCCAGTGCGAGAACTCGTTGTTCCGCTTGGGCGCGGTCGGGGCGACGTACTCCTTGCCCCAGTACTCGAGCGGGAAGGTCGCCTCCTCCATGTGGTCGCAGTAGACCTGCGAGGCGTTGGGGACGTTGGCGCACTCGGTCGCGCCGACCAGGTGGAGGGGCCCGTCGGCGCTGACGATGGTCCCCGAGAGGTCGCCGCCCTGCTGCTGCGCGACCACCAGGTTGAGGAGGCCGTAGCGGTCGAGCATCACCGACGACGACTGGTTGACCTGGAGCGCCGGGATCCCGCCGCCGCCCGCGGTCGCGCCCTTCACCGTGAAGTCGACCTTGGTGTTGTCGGTGGTCGAGATCGCCGTGAAGTAGCTGGGGTAGGGGCCGATGGTCCCGGGGTAGGAGACGACCACGTAGTTGCCGGTGAGCGCGTGCTCCGGCAGGAGCATCGACGCGTCGTTGGTCGCGGTCGAGCCGATCGGCGAGTGCTGGTAGGCGACGATCGGCCGGTCGGTCTCGAGGCGATAGACGCCGCCCTGGCGGGTCATCGTGATGCTGTCGATCTCCGGGGCCGAGAGGATGAAGGTGTGGGTGCCCTTCGCCGGGATCACCACCGGGCCGCCCTCCGGCTGCTCGACCTTGGAGCCGATCGGCACGAAGTAGAGCTGCGCCGTCACCGGCTGATCGGTCGAGATGTTGCCGGCGATCAGCGAGTCGTTCTTCGAGGGGTCGTTGACGTTGCTGTAGATGTTGTCCATCTTCGTGGCGAAGAAGGAGCAGCCGACCGAGCTCGGGCTCTGCTTGACGAGATCGCACTCGGAGTAGCACTCGCCGCTGAGGCAGACCTCACCGTCGGCGCAGGCGACCGGTGGGTCGTACATCAGGCCGTCGTCCGCGCAGACCTGGTAGCTCGACTCGTCGAAGCAGCTCTTCGAGCCGGGCTCGCAGATCTGGGGCTCGCCGGTGGTCGAGGTGTCGGTCGTCGTGACCGGCGCGGTGGTCGAGGAGTCGGTGGTCGTGTCGCCGCCGGTGGTGTCGGTCGTCGACGTCGTCGCGGTCGTCGTGTTGTCGCCGGTCGAGCCCGAGGTCGACGCCGAGTCGCTCTCGCTGCCCCCCTGCGTCGACCCGGAGCTGCCCTGGCTGGTGCCCGCGCTCGTCCCCCCGCCGGTGGTGCTGGTGCCGACGCTGGCGCTGCCCGTCGATCCCTGGGTGTCGCTGGCGGTGCCGGTGTCATCACCGCAGGCTGCGAGGGCGAGGGTGGCGACGAGGATCGGGAGGCTTCGGGACGAGATACGCATGCGCCCCAGGATAGCGGCCGCCGGAGGCCGCGGCGTGCCCCTTCGCCCTTGGCTCCAGCGCTCGACGCCGGTCGGAGCTCGCTAGGTGCGCTCGTAGTAGAAGCGCTCGCCGATCACCTCGCCGCCGCGCCAGCGCCGGACCGAGACCTCACAGAGGCGCTGCCGGCGACCGTCGCGCGAGGTGAAGGTGTAGATCCACTCCGAGAAGGTGACCCCAGCGCCGACGGCCGAGCCGAGGAGCTCGGCCTCGAGGCCCGCGAGGTTGCCGAGGAGCTCCTGCTCGCGCCGGCGGTTGGCCGCCTTGCCGATCACCGGCGGGTCGGAGTTCTCCTGCATCACCACGTCCTCGGCGTAGAAGCGTTCGAACGCCGCGAGCGACTCCCCGTCGACGATCATCCGGTTGAGCTCGGCCTCGAGGGCCGCGAGATCGCTTGACTGGGCCATCGCTTCGGTGCCCTGATAGCAGGTGTGGGCAGGCGGCCGCAATCGCTGCGCTTGTCCCACGCTGCAGAGCTTCTCCAAAGTCTTGCCGGGGCGCCGCGCAGGCGCCGCAGATTCCGATGGAAGTACCCCCGCGCTGGCTCGTAGGCCTCGATCTCCTGCCCCAGAACACCGGAGTCCTCCGGGTCGCCGCCTGGCTCCGCTCGGGCTCGCCCGTCGGCGAGGTCATCGGCGTCCACGTCGTCGAGACGGGCGTCTTCCGCTTCGTCGGTGAGCGGATCTCGACGATCCTCGACGCCGCCCGCGCGACCATGGACGAGGCGCTCCTCGACGCCGGGGCGACCGGCTCGTTTCACCTCCTGGAGGCGGTCGCGGCGACCAGCGCCGAGCGCGGCCTCGAGGACGCGGCCCTCCGCCACCAGGCGACCGCGCTGGTGGTCGGCCGCTGGTCACGTCGGGGGGAGCGCTCGCTGGTCAAGCTCGGTCGGGTCGCCCGCCGCCTCCTCCGCAGCCTGGCGGCGCCGGTGATCGTCACCCCGCCGGATCTCCTGCGCTCGGACATCGGCGACGGGCCGATGCTCGTCGCCACCGACCTCACGGAGGCCTCGGTCGAGGCCTGCCGCTTCGCCGCGACCCTCGCCTCGCGCTACGGGCGGCGCCTCCTGGTCGCCCACGTCGCCGCGCCGATCGAGCACGCGTCGATCTACGTCCTCGATCACGACTGGGAGGTCCTCCGCGAGCAGGAGCGGCGCCTGGTGGAGGAGCGGGTGGCGGCCTGGGTGGCCGAGCACGTCCCCGGGGAGCCGGAGGTGACGATCAGCTACGGCGCGATCGTCGACGAGCTGATCGCCCTCACCGAGCAGGTCCGCGCGCCGATGATCGTCACCGGCACCCGCCGCCTCGGCCTCAGCGAGCGCCTCTTCGGCTCGAGCACCGCCAGCACCCTGGCCGGGATCGCGCCCTGCCCGATCGCGGTCGTCCCGTCGAAGCACGGCTCCTGAAACCGCCGGCCGGGGTCGCGGGTCTAGAGGGAGTCCCTGGTCACCCAAGACGCCCGTCGTCGGCGCTCGGAACACCGACGGCGGGCGCCCTGGTCTGTGGGAGAGCCCTCTCTGGACCCGTGCTTGCGGGCTCGCCCTCGCGCGCTCGTCCCGGACGCTATTGGGAGCGTCCGGGCGAGCGCCACCCTATTTCTTGCGGCGCTCGATCGCGATCGACTCGATCTTGATGTCGTCGAGCGGCCGCGAGTCGACCCCGGGCAGGCTCTTGACCTTCACCTCGGAGATCTTGACCGGCACCTTGGGCTCGCACTGGCCGAAGACCGCGTGCTTGCCGTCGAGGTGCGGGGTCGCGGCGACCGTGACGAAGAACTGCGACGAGCCGGTGTTGGGGCCGCGGTTGGCCATCGACAGGATCCCGGCCTTGTTGTGCTTGAGTGCCGGGTCGATCTCGTCGGCGATCAGGAAGCCCGGGTTGCCGGTGCCGGTGCCGCTGCGGTCGCCGGTCTGGATCATGAAGTTCTTGATCACCCGGTGGAAGAGCACGCCGTTGAA
>JACKDU010000014.1:140000-165079 GCA_020633335.1 Myxococcales bacterium
CTGCGATCTATCCATGGGCAGGTTGAAGCGCGGGTAAGACTGCGTGGAGGACCGAACTCACCGAAGTTGAAAATTCGGGAGATGACCTGTGGATAGGAGTGAAAGGCTAATCAAGCTGGGAGATAGCTGGTTCTCGCCGAAACATATTGAGGTATGGGGTCAGTTGATTTGCGTCGGGGGTAGAGCACTGAATGGGCTAGGGGGACCACAATCTTACCGAACCCAATCAAACTCCGAATACCGATGACATTAGACTGGCACTCAGGCAGTGTGAGCAAGTTACATTGCCGAGAGGGGAAGAACCCAGACCGACAGCTAAGGTCCCCAAGTCGTCGCTGAGTGGTAAAGGATGTGGGAGCACTCAGACAGCCAGGAGGTTGGCTTAGAAGCAGCCATCCTTTAAAGAAAGCGTAACAGCTCACTGGTCGAGTGAACCTGCGCCGAAAATTCAACGGGGCTAAGCGACGCACCGAAGCTTCGGGTCAGCGAAAGCTGGCGGTAGGCGAGTATTGTCTGTGCGGTGAAGGCGTACGGTAACGAGCGTTGGAGCGCAGACAAGAGCAGATGTTGGCATGAGTAGCGATAAACAGGGTGAAAAACCCTGTCGCCGTAAACCCAAGGGTTCCTGGGTCAAGATAATCTTCCCAGGGTTAGTCGGCCCCTAAGGCGAGGCAGAAATGCGTAGCTGATGGGAAGCAGGCGAATATTCCTGCACCAGCACGGATTGTTTCGTAAGGAGGGACGGAGGAGGATAGCCGAGCCATCTGACGGATGATGGTTCAAGCCAGTAGGCAGTGAGCGTAGGAGGCAGAAGGCCACAAACGCGCTCGCAATGCCGAGAGGCAATGAGGTTGGCGCCCTTGAGGCGCCTGCAACTCGGTGATTCCACGCTTCCAGGAAAAGCTTCGTACGAGTTAACAGCTGTGCTGACCGTACCGGAAACCGACACAGGTGGGTGGGGTGAATATCCTAAGGCGCTTGAGAGAACTCGGGTTAAGGAACTCGGCAAATTGACACCGTAACTTCGGGAGAAGGTGTGCCCTTTGGGGTGAAGGACTTCGCGTCTGGAGCTCTGGGGGGTTGCAGAGAATCGGGGGTAGCGACTGTTTACCAAAAACATAGGACTCTGCGAAGTCGCAAGACGACGTATAGGGTCTGACGCCTGCCCGGTGCCGGAAGGTTAACAGGAGATGTTAGGGCAACCAAAGCATCGAATCGAAGCCCCGGTAAACGGCGGCCGTAACTATAACGGTCCTAAGGTAGCGAAATTCCTTGGCGGGTAAGTTCCGTCCTGCACGAATGGCGTAACGACTTCCCCACTGTCTCGACCCGGGACTCAGCGAAATTGAATTCGGGGTGAAGATGCCCCGTACCCGCGGCCAGACGGAAAGACCCCGTGAACCTTTACTGCAGCTTGGCACTGGTTTTCGGGCTTGTCTGTGTAGGATAGGTGGGAGGCTTTGAAGCGGGGACGCTAGTTCTCGTGGAGCCAACCTTGAAATACCACCCTGATGAGTCTGAAAGCCTAACCGCGACCCGTTAGCCGGGTCCGGGACACTGCCTGGTGGGTAGTTTGACTGGGGCGGTCACCTCCGAAAGAGTAACGGAGGCGCGCAAAGGTTCCCTCAGGCTGATTGGAAACCAGCCGAAGAGTGTAAAAGCATAAGGGAGCTCGACTGCAACTCATACAAGAGGAGCAGGGACGAAAGTCGGCTTTAGTGATCCGGCGGTTCTGTATGGAAGGGCCGTCGCTCAACGGATAAAAGGTACTCCGGGGATAACAGGCTTATCACGCCCAAGAGTTCACATCGACGGCGTGGTTTGGCACCTCGATGTCGGCTCATCGCATCCTGGGGCTGTAGTAGGTCCCAAGGGTTTGGCTGTTCGCCAATTAAAGCGGTACGCGAGCTGGGTTCAGAACGTCGTGAGACAGTTCGGTCCCTATCTGCCGTGGGCGTAGGAATCTTGAAGTGGATCTGTCCCTAGTACGAGAGGACCGGGATGGACAGACCCCTGGTGTTCCGGTTGTTTTGCCAGAAGCATTGCCGGGTAGCCAAGTCTGGAATGGATAACCGCTGAAAGCATCTAAGCGGGAAGCCAACCACAAGATGAGGGTTCCCTGAAGGTCCGTCGGAGACGACGACGTTGATAGGCTGGGTGTGGAAGTGCGGCGACGCATGGAGCTAACCAGTACTAATCGACCGTTCGGCTTGGCCTGGGATAGCCGCCCCAGTTTTCGGGGAGGTGGTCAAGCTCGAGGTTTCGAAGCGACACGTCATCGCCGCCCAGGAGGGCAGGCGAGGGCCGTCGCCGATTGCGTAGGTTTCGAGAGGAGCGCTGGCTTGGGGAGAGTCCCCGAGCTCGCGGCGGGGCCCCAAGCTCGCTAGAGCGAGAAGGTCCAGTCGAGTGAGCGTCGCGCTCCTGCTACAAGGTTTCCTGGTGACTATTGCGGAAGGGTCACACCCGATCCCATCCCGAACTCGGTCGTTAAGCCTTCCAGCGCCGATGGTACTGCAGGGGAGTCTCTGTGGGAGAGTAGGTCGTTGCCAGGGTTATGGCCCCCTCCAGCCGGAGGGGGCCTTTTTTTATTGGTTTCGATTCTCCCGAGCCCGCGCGGTGCCCTCGTCTGCCCGGGGACCGGGCATCGCAGGCGCAGGCGGACTCGAAGGCGCTTCTCCACGGCGCCCCGGCGCGAATCCGCGCGGTGTGGCTGGGCTCCTCAGCCCACGCCGTAGCGGTGGAGCCGCGAGAGCAGGGTCTTGCGGTCGATCCCGAGGATCTTCGCCGCCTGGCTCTTGTTGCCGCCGACCGCCTCGAGGACGTGGACGATGTGGCGGCGCTCGACCGCCTCGAGGGGCTCGAGGGCCGCGGTGTCGACCGGCTGCGCCTGGCGATGGGGCTGCGAGAGCGTTCGGGTCGTGATCGCGGTCGGGATCGCCGGCGGGGTCGCCCGGAGGTGGGCGCCCGGGAGGTGGTCAGCGGTGATCACCGGGCCGTCGACCATGGCGATCGCATGCTCGATCCAGTTTCGGAGCTCGCGGACGTTGCCCGGCCATCCGTAGGCCATGAGCACCGCGATCGCCTCGTCCGAGAGCTCGGGGCGCGGGCGGCCGGCGGCGTCGGCGAGCTGATCGATGAAGTGCTCGGCGAGGAGGATGATGTCGTCGCCGCGCTCGCGGAGCGGCGGCATCGGGATCGTGATCACCGCGAGGCGATAGAAGAGATCGGCGCGGAAGGTCCCGGCGGCGACGTCCTGCGCGAGGTCGCGGTTGGTGGCGACGACCATCCGCACGTCGATCGTCGTCTCCGTGTCGGCGCCGACCGGCCGCACCTTGCCCTCCTGGAGGACCCGCAGGAGCTTGGGCTGGACCGACGCCGGCATCTCGCCGACCTCGTCGAGGAAGAGGGTGCCGCGGTGGGCGTTGCGGAGGAGGCCGAGGCGGTCGCGCTCGGCCCCGGTGAAGGCGCCGCGGACGTGGCCGAAGAGCTCGTTCTCGAAGAGCTGCTCGGGGATCGCCGCGCAGTTCACGGTGATGTAGGGGCCCTTGCTCCGCCGGCTCAGGCGGTGCAGCGCCTGGGCGACCAGCTCCTTGCCGGTGCCGCTCTCGCCGGTGATCAGCACCGACGCGTCGGTCGGGGCGATCCGCTCGATCAGCGCGAAGACCCGCTCCATCTGCGGGCTCGCGCCGAGGAGCGCGTCGAGGCCCGGGAGCTCGCGGCCCTGGCGGCGGAGGCGGTGGAGCTCGGAGCGGATCGCGGCGTGCTCGAGCGCCCGCTCGATCACCACCTTGAGCTTCTCGAAGGGGAAGGGCTTGGTCAGGAAGTCGTAGGCGCCGGCCCGGATCGACTCGATCGCCGCCTCCATCGACCCGAAGCCGGTCATCACGATCACCGGGATCGTCGGCCGTGACTGGACGATCGCCCGGCAGAGGTCGGTCCCCGAGCGCCCCGGCATCCGGAGATCGGTGACGACCACGTCGATCGTGTCGGCGTCGAGGATCGTCAGGGCCTCCTCCCCCGAGGAGGCGACCCGCGTGCGGTAGCCGGCGCGCCGGAGCTCGACGGCCAGGAGATCGGTCATCGCCGGCTCGTCGTCGACGATCAAGATGTTCGCGCTCATCCTTGTTCCCCCCCGATGATAGCCCCGCGCGGGCCGCCTGGGCTCGCCGCGTCGTCCTCCAGGATCGGCTCCTCGGGGAGCCAGACCGAGAAGGTGCTGCCCTTGCCCGGCTCGCTCTCGACGCCGATCCACCCGCCGTGGTCGCTGATGATCCCGTGGACCACCGCGAGCCCGAGGCCGCTCCCCTCGCCGACCTTCTTGGTCGTGAAGAAGGGATCGAAGAGGCGCGGGAGATCGTCCGGCTCGATCCCCGAGCCGTGATCTCGGACAGCGATCCGGGTGAAGCTCGGCGGCGCGTCGGCGGCCCCCCGGAGCCCCTCCGGCGTCGGCTGGTGGTAGGTCACCTCGATCTCGATCTCGCCGCCCTCGGACATCGCCTGGGCGGCGTTGAGCAGGAGGTTGGTGAAGACCTGGCGGAGCTGGTTGGCGTCGGCGGAGATCCGTGACCCGGTCGGCGCGCCGACGACGTTGAGCTTCGCCTGGACGTTGCGCCGCTGGAGGAGCGGCCGCAGGAGGTCGACGTCGGCCCGGATCAGCCCCGGGAGGTCGAGCGTGCGCCGCTCGGCCCGCCGCGGGCGGGCGAAGTCGAGGAGCTGCTCGATGATCTGCTGGACTCGGGCCGCCTGATCGACGACCGCCCGGGCGTCGCTCCGCGCGTCCTCGTTGACGCCGTCGGCGCTGGCGATCATCCGCGCGCGGCCGGCGATCACGTGGAGCGGCGTCCCGAGCTCGTGGGCGAGGCCGGCCGCGAGGGTGCCGACGGTCGCCAGCCGCTCGGAGCGGCGGAGGTGCTCGGTCGCCGCGATCCGGGCGCGCGTCTCGTCGCGGAGCGCCTCGCGGGTCGACGCGAGCGCGTCGGCCATGTCGTCGAGGGCCCGGCTGAGCTGGCCGAGCTCGTCGCGCCCGGGGTCGCCGACCCGGCTAAAGTCGCCGTGGCCGATCCGCCGGGCCTGGGTGACCAGGCGGTCGACCCGGCGCCCGACCAGCGTGCGGCCGAGCCAGCCGGCCGCGAGCGCGGCGATCCCGAGGAGGGCGAGGGCGACCAGCGCGAAGGAGCGGAGGGCGGCCAGGAGGTAGGCCCGCTCGCCGCGGAGCGAGGTCGAGAGCTCGAGGGCGCGGTGCTCCCCGCCGGGACCGTCGACCCGGAGGTAGGTCCGCAGCGCCCGCGGCTCCGCGGTCTGGAGGATCTCGTCGCCCTCCCAGGCCGCCCGGTCGCCGGCGTCGTCCAGGGGGACGCTGCTCACCGCCTTGAGGTGGACCGCGACCTCCTCCTCACGCGCAGCTGCGGCCTCGATCAGGTAGGTCGCCCGATCGAGGCCGTGCTGGCGCCAGGTGATCTCGGCGGTCTGTTCGAGCGCTCGCCCGAGGATCCGCTGGTCGCGGCGGATGTCCTGCTCGTAGATCTCGGCCTCGCGTTCGCTATGAAGCCAGGCCTGGATCGCCAGGATGGCGACGACCAGGCCGACGATGGCGAGGGTGATCTTGAGGGCGATCCGCATCGGGAGGGCGTGGAATACAGGGTAGCCTCTTCGGGCGCCCCTTGGCCACGCGCCCCCCGACGCGGGCGCCGATTAGCCGTGGATCGGCAGGGCCTGGGTCAGCCAGGTGGCGATCGAGATGTAGATGGGGATACCGATCGTCACGTTGTACGAGAAGGTCAGGCCCAGCGAGGCCGCGAGCGGCAGGGTCGGGCTCGCCTCCGGGAAGGCGATCCGCTGGATCGCCGGGACCGCGATGTACGAGGCCGCGCCGCTGAGGACCGCGAAGAGGACGTAGGTGCCGACCGGGAAGACCGCGCCGATCGTCCAGGAGTAGGCGTGGGCCATCAGCATGCCGATCGTCGCGAAGAGGTTCGGCGCGAGGATGCCGAAGAGGATCAGCGGGAGGCCGCCGCGGCGGATGTCGCGGAGCTGGTGGGCCGCCGTCATCCCCATCTCGAGGAGGAAGAGGCACAAGATCCCCTGGAAGAGGTCGACGAAGAGGATGTCGTCGGCCTTGGTCACGTTGGGGCCCTGGAGGCCGGCGATGTAGCCGACGAGGATCCCGCCGAGGAGGAGGAAGAGGCCGGGGTTGAGGAAGACGTCGCGGAGCACCTCGGCGCTGAAGATCGAGTGCGACATCCCCTCGGCGCTCGCCCGCGGGCCCGAGTATCCCGGCTCACCCGGCATGTTGCCGTGCGCGTCCATCCCCTTGCGGCGGAGGCGGGCGATCAGGAGGAGGGCGACCAGGCAGCCCGGGATCTCCATGACCGCGAGCATCACCGGCATGTAGGCGGCGAAGGCGATGTTGGTCGCCGTCAGCACGCCGAGCGCGGTGACGAAGGTGCCCGCCGAGTCCGAGCCGTAGTAGCCAGCGATCGCCGCGGTGTCGACGTGGCGGAGCTTGGTCACCTTGCGGAGGATCTTGTAGGCGAGGAGGCCGATCCCGAGGTTGGTGAAGAAGCCGACCAGCATAAAGCCGAGGGCCTGGCTGAGCTCGCCCGACGAGAGCGAGGCGAGCTCCTCACCGCCGTGCCAGCCGATCGCCACCAGGAGGTAGAGCGTGAGGCCCTGGTAGATCTGCTTCGGGAACTCGAAGGGGACCCGCAGGAGCGGGATCGCGAAGCCCATGTAGAAGAAGAGGAGGAGGGGCTTGAAGAGGTTGTGGGTGATGTTGGTGAGGAGGGCTCCGAGCATGGTTCGCCTCGCTTGCGCTGCTGGCCGACCTCGGAAGCAAAGAGCGTTCCAAACCGTGTTTGTTGGAGTTGGGGCGTCCTGGGCCGGTGTTCATCCCGCGCTGGGGAGTGCTTCCCCAGCGCGGTGCGGAGATCCTCCGGGGGACCCTCGCCCGGCGGCTTTGAAGTGGGGTGTTCTCGCCTGGAACAGCGATTGCAGGGAGGGGCCGCGGGAGATCCCCATGCGCAAGATCGAAGTCATCACCGACCAGGACCACCTCCGCGAGCTCCTCGATATCTTCGAGAACCACCGACTCGACGGCTTCACCGCGATCGAGATCGCCCACGGCAAGGGCGCCAAGCAGGGCCTCACGCTCGGCCTCGGGCTCTCGGGGTCGCGGGGGATCTACGTCTTCTCGGTGTGCCAGGCGGCGACGGCCAGCGCGCTCGAGGGCGACCTCCGCACCTTCGTCCGCCGCAACCACGGGATCGCCCTGATCTCGCCGATCGAGACCCTCCTCCATTGAGAGCGGAGGGCTCCGAAGGAGGACCCTTCGATGATGTCCAAAGAGGCAGGTGAGGCCGGCCCTGAGCGGAGCGAGGAGCGCGAGCTCCCCGCGGGCGTGCGGCGTCCGCGGTGGCGGAGTCAGCGACCGCCGACCCAGCCGCCCGCGGGGAGGCCGGCGAAGACGCTCTCGCCCGCCATCCCCAGCGTCGGGTCGTCGCCCGGCGTCAGGAAGAGCTGGTCGTAGACCCGGCGGTTGAGGGCCTCGAGCTCCGCCGGGGCGGTGCCCGCGGTGAACCAGCCGTGGATCGCGCGGTGGAGCTGGTGCTCGTTCTGGACGCTGTCGAGCGCGAGGTCGCGCTCGCTCCGGGCGCGCTTCGCCGGGTCGATCGTCTCGAGGGCGGACATCGCCCGCAGGCTCGCCTCGGAGAGCCTGCTCTCGAGGACATGTCGATCGGCGAGCGCGCCCCAGAGCGCCTCCTCCCGCGAGGGCCCGCCGAGGCCGACGCCGTTGAGGAGCGGCATCTCGACCCGCATCTTCGAGACCGCCAGCGGCATCGCCTCGGCCGCCCGCGGGGTGCGACCGGCGATCCGCGGCCCCGCCGGCGGCCGGCGGCGCAGGGGATCCTCGCCGATCGCCCGCATCTCGGCCTCCCAGGCGGCGTCGAGCTCCTCCAGGCGCTGGCGGTGGTGCTCGCGGATCATCGCGTCCTTGGCCGCCGGCGGGCGCCCGGAGGTCGTCAGGGCGAGGGCCGCCGCCCGCTCGAGGAGGCGCTGGAAGACCGGCGGCGCGAGGAGCCCGGGGATCGCGTCGACCGGCCGCCCGTCGGCGTCGAGGACGTAGTGGACCGAGTTGCCGGTGATCGTCGTCTGGAGGCGGCGGCCGTCGCCGTAGTCGACGGTGATCACCGGGGCCGGCCGCTCGCTCCGCCAGTGGAGGATGAAGCGCTCGCGCAGCCAGGGGGCGAGCGCGGGGTAGAGGATCGTCCGGAAGAGGCGGCTGTTGGCGCAGCTCAGGGTCTCGTCGAGCTCGCCGAGGAGGCGGAGCGAGAGGACGGGCTTGCCCTCCGCGCGGGCGGCCGCGAGGGCGGCGTCGAGGTCGGTGTGCCAGTAGAGCTGGCTGAAGCGGCAGCCGCGTTGCTGGCAGATCGTGTCGAGGGCGGCGTCGATCCGGGCGCTGCGATCGGCTGCGTCGTCGCGGCCGGCGGCGACCGGCCAGCGCCAGCCGCGGGCGTCGTCGTCGGCCTTCGCGGGCGCGGGCGCGGGCGCGGGGAGGGGCGTGGCGAGCTCGCTCCCGTGGCGCCCGACGAAAGCGTCGAGGCCGGCGGGGCCGGCCGCCCGGAGCTTGTCGATCGCCGCCGCGCGCTCGCCCTCGGGGCCGTCGATCGCCAGCCGGGCGAGCTCGTCGAGATCGCTGATCGAGGCCGCGGGCGCGGCCGGGCTCGCGGTGTCGTCGCAGGCCGCCGCCCCGGAGCCGCCGCCGACCCGGACGAGGGGCCCTGCGCTGTGATCGCAGGCCGCGAGCGAGAGCGCCAGGAGGGCCGCGTGGACGGGCAGAGAGCCGCCGCGCCGCCGCGAGGACGTCGAGAACCACCGGGATTGCATCGCCGATGATCCTATCGGCGGCCGCCGAGAGCGGCTGTCAAAGGCCGGTAAAAAACCTGTCTTGGGCGGACGCAGGTCGCGGTAAAAGCCATCGCCGATGGACCCCAACGCCGCCTGCGACCCCGACTCCGGGATCTTCGGCCTCGACACCCCGGCCGAGGCCGCCGACCTCCACCTGATCCCGGTCCCCTGGGACGCGACGACCTCCTATCGCCCGGGCACGCGCCGCGGCCCCGCGGCGATCGTCCGCGCGAGCCACCAGCTCGACATGTACGATCGCGCGCTCGGGGTCTCGTACATCGAGTCGATCGCGATGCTCGACGCCGACCCCGAGCTCGAGGCCCTCGGCGACGAGGCGCGCGCCCACGCCGAGGTGGTGATCGCCGCCGCGGGGCGCCGGACGCCGGCGACGATCCCCCACATGGAGGCGGTCAACCGGGCGTCGGCGCGGGTCAACGCCCAGGTGCGCGCGCGCGCCGAGGCGAGCCTCGACGCTGGCAAGATCGTCGGGATCGTCGGCGGCGAGCACTCGGTCCCCTTCGGGGCGATCGCCGCCCTCGCCGAGCGCCACCCCGGCCTCGGGATCCTCCACGTCGACGCCCACGCCGACCTCCGGCGGGAGTACGAGGGCTTCGAGCACTCGCACGCGTCGATCATGGACAACGTCCTGCGGGCCTGCGAGGGCGTCGGGCGCCTGGTCCAGGTCGGGATCCGCGACTTCTGCGAGGAGGAGGCCGATCGGATCGCCGGCTCCGGCGGCCGGGTGATCACCTTCTTCGACCGCGACCTCGCCGATCGATCCTTCGCCGGCGAGACCTGGGCGGCGACGGTCTCGGCGATCCTCGCCCCGCTCCCCGAGCGGGTCTACGTCTCCTTCGACATCGACGGCCTCGCGCCGGAGCTCTGCCCGCACACCGGCACGCCGGTGCCCGGCGGGCTCACCTACAACCAGGCGATCGCGCTGATCGTCGCGCTCGGCCGCTCGGGGCGGACGATCGTCGGCTTCGACCTCTGCGAGGTCGCGCCCTCGGCCGCCGATCCCGATGACGAGTGGGACGCGAACGTCGGCGCGCGGATCCTCTACCAGCTCTGCGGCTGGACCCTGCGCTCGCAGGGGCGGATCTAGCGGGGCCGACTGGATCGCCGAGCCGCGCCGGGCGTATCCATGGCCTCGTGGTCCGCGTGCGCGTCCTCGGCTCCTCGCTCGCGCTCGCCAGCGCCCTCCTGGCGTGCGTTGCCGCGCCCGCTCCCTCGATGCCCCCTGCGCGACCGGACGTCGGCCCGCCGCCGATCGAGAGGGATGAGTCGCCGCCGATCGTCGCCGATCGCGGGGTCGCCCACGGGACCCAGGGCGTGTGGGTCGTGGCCGCCTGGCGCTCCGAGGTCGACGCGCGCGGCGTCGTCGTCGTCGTGCCGCCCGAGGGGACGAGCGCGGCGGAGATCGGCGGCCTGGCGAATCGGATCCTCGACGCGGGCTTCAACCACGCCTATGTCGAAGGGAGCGAGCGTCCGCTGGCGCTCCGCATCGCCGTCGCGTCGATGCTGGCGGGCGAGAAATTGCTCGGACATCGGCAGCGCATGGAGCAGGGTCGGCCCTCGAAGCCGACCATCACGGCGCTCTGGCTCGACGAGCGCGGCCCCGATCGAGCCATCGAGGTGCTCCGCGCCCAGCCGCCTCCCCGCGTCCAGGCGGTGATTGTGCTGACGAAGGGCGGCGCTTCCCAGCGCAGCACGATCGCCGGGCCCGCGGGCGAGATTCGCGTCCTGAAGCTCGCCGCGCCCGCGGACGGCCCGATCAGCGAGGCTGCGTGGGCGGAGGCGCTGGGCTTCCTCGCTGCGGTGGAGCGCGACCTCGTCGGGGGGCCGGGTGAGCGTGGCGAGGGCGATCCGCGCCAGGGAGCGAAAGCTGCCTCAAGGGGCAGGTTGTGACGCGAGGGAGTCCGGGCTGCACTCCGTGCCGCCGTCGCAGCACTGGGTCTGCATCTCGCCGCCCGCGGGGATGAAGCCGCAACCGACGCCGTCAGTGGCGACGCAGCGCCCCTCACCGGACCCCTGGCAACGGGCGGCTGCGTGACCCGGACACTCCGCGGTGGCGGAGCACGAGCTCCCCTGATCTGCCGGGGTCGGCTGGGCCACGGGCTCGGAGGTCGAGGCGAGGCTGGGACCTGCGGGTTTGCAGGCGGATGCGAGGAGCGAGATGCTGAAGAGGACGATACCGCGCAAACGCATCCTGGCCAGGCTATCACGGAGGTCCTTCGCGTGTCGTCGGGAGCTCTCCGGTCGCGGCGATCGCTAGGGCGCGAAGAACTCGTCGATCTGCACCTCGCTGAGCCGGCCGGCGTGCGCCAGGTTGAAGGCCGACGGGTGCGAGCCCGCGGTCGAGCGGTAGGCGTCGGCGAAGACGTCGGCGAGGCTGCGGCCGGGCGTGAGGTTGTCGGCGAGGGCGCGGGAGAACGCGTCGTTGACCCACGCCGGGATCACGTCGTCGTAGGCCCCGGCGTAGGAGACCTCGCGGCTGTTGGCGGCGGTCAAGAGGGCGACGCCCTCGAGCGGCACGTCGCCCTCGACATCGCCGCAGCCGAACTCGAGCCCGCCGCTCGCCGCCTCGCCGAAGACGCCCGAGTAGCAGCTCTCGACGACCACCAGCGCCCGTCGGTAGCGCTGCTCGGCCGCGAGCGCGCAGAGGCCGAGGCGGAGCTGGTCGGGGGAGAAGACCTCGTCGCCGCCGGTGAGGCCGTCCTCCGGGGTGAGGGCGCCGATCGGGATCCCCTCGGCGCCGCCGTGGCCCGCGAGGTAGACCAGGACGTCGCTCCCCGGGCCCGGTGCGATCACGATCGGCGTGGTCTCGCTGACCTCGCCGCGGAGGATCCGATCGAGGTCTTCGGCGCCAATTCCGAGCTGATAGTCGATCACCGCGCCCGCCCGCAGATCCTCGCCCCCGGGGACGTTTCGGACCTCGCCGCTCGCCCCGTTCTCCGGATCGTCGGCGAGGTCGTCGGCGAGGATCAGGACGATGTGATCGTCGTCGATCCCCATCTCCCGGAGGAAGCGGTAGTGCTGGAGCGCGTCGGCCTGGTGGCGGTAGTTGGAGAAGCCGGTCGAGAGCGCGGCGATCACCGCCCACGTGTCGGTCTTCGGCATCGCGGGTGTCCACGACGACTGCTCGGTGTCCGGCGGCGCGGCGCTCGGCCGGACGAACGCGCCCTGGCTCGTCAGAAAGGTCGGATCGGCGGTCGAGAAGCGCTCGTCGAGCGCGAGGCCGGCGTCGCCGATCACATAGTGCGCGAGCGTCGACGATGCGAGGTCCATGTAGAGGTCGGGCTCGAAGCGGAGCGGCCCGCTGGCGCCGGCGAGCGCCGGGCGCTGACCCTCGCGGAGCGCCGCCAGGGTCGCGGCGACGCCGTCGGCGTCCGGCCCCGCGCCGGCGAGCGCCTCGTCGCCGTCGACCGCCTCCTTGATCCCGTCGATGAGCGCGACCCCGCCGCGGCCGCCCGAGCGCTCGAGCCCGTAGGCGAGGAGGAGGACCGCGTCGTACTCGCTCGGACCGTGGGGTGGGAGGCGCTCGCCCGGGAAGCGCGCGGTGAAGGCGGCCTCGTAGGCCTCGTCACCGGCGCCGACGAAGCCCTCGAGCCCGCCGGCGAGCTCCCCGAGGTCGGCGAGCGCGTAGGGATCGAGGCCGGTGTCGGCGAAGACGATCCGCGGGCGCGGCTGCCCCGAGGGGGGCAGCGAGCGGGCGACGCACTCCATCTCGATCGGCGAGCCGGGGGCGACGAAGAGGAAGTCGGGGGCGCCGGCGAGCGCCTCCATCACCCGGGCGTTGCACGGCTCCTCGCTGGCGAAGGTGACGATCGCCACGTCCTCGTCGGCGAAGCCGAGCTCGCGGGCGAAGAAGCCGAACCACGCGAAGAAGGTGTAGCCCGAGACGTCGAGCGAGGTGAGGAGCGCGATCTTCTTGGCGCCCCCGGCCCGGGCGTGGCGGACCAGGAGCTCGGTCTGGGCGATGTCGGACTCGCGGGTCCGCCAGATCGCCCCCTTGCCGCCGTAGGCCCGCAGGAGGTCGTCGGAGGTCGAGGTCGTCGACACCAGCGGCTTATCGGCGGCGACGAAGCGATCGGCGACCTGGGCGAGGGCGGCCGAGCCGGCCGGGCCGATCACCGCGACGTGCTCGTCGTCGGCCGCGAGCTCGTCGGCGAGGGCGTCGAGGTCCTGGGTGTTGGGGTCGTAGTAGTCGAGCACCAGCGGCCGACCCGCGGCCCCGCCGGCCGCGTTGACCGCCTCGAGCGCCCACTCGAAGTTGGGGAGCTCGCTGGCGCCCTCCTGGAGGGGCATCACGACCGCGATTCGGAGGGGCTCCGGCGCGGGCTCGTCGTCGCCGCCGCAGCCGGCCGCGAGCGCGAAGACAAGGGGCAGGGGGCCCCACGCGGGGCCCCGGCGGCGACGAACGAGCGTCTTCATGGCGACCTCTCAGCTCTCGCAGGTCGTGTTGTTGTTGTCGTCAGCGTCGATCTCGAAGCTCGTGCACGAGCCGTTGCCGTCGCCGTCGACCCAGATCTTCTTGCAGGCGTTGGCCCAGAGCCAGACGTTGAAGGAGGCGTCCGAGCACCACCCCGGCTTGCTGGTGCCGGACTTGTTGAAGGTGCCGGCGCACTCGATCTCGCTGGTGCACTTGTTGGTCGAGGTGTTCGCGGCCGAGCAGGCGCAGACCGTGTCGACGCGGATTCCGTCGTTGCTCGTCATGTCGATGTCGAAGAACTGGTCGCTGGGGCCGATCGCGATGCCGGTACTGGTGACCGCGCAGACCTTCTCCTGGCCGTCGCTGAGGGTGTCGGTGATCGTGCAGCGCCAGTACTTGTTGTTGTTGCTGTAGGTGAGGGTGACGTCGCCGCTGGAGCCCGAGCTGGAGCCCGCGAGGTCGATGTAGAGGTGGGTCGGGTCGGCGTTCGACGGCGGGTCGTTGCGGACCGGATCGACGCAGTAGAGCGACTCGAGGTCCGCGGTGCAGGCGCCATCGCTGCACACGCCGCTGGCGCACTGCTCGCCCTCGGTGCAGGCCGAGCCGGCCGATCCCGGCGGAGCCGCGGTGATCTCCGGGCCGCAGGTGCCCTTGCGCTCGCGGGTCTCGGCGTCGACGGTGATCATGCACTCGAGGCCGCTCGCGCAGGTGAAGGTGTTGGTGATGTCGCTGCCCACCGGCGTGCAGTCCTCGCCCTCGCCGCGCGAGCCGCGGAGGAAGGTCGGCCGCGCGCTCATCTCGTGGGGCTCGCAGCGGGAGACCGAGTCGGCGAAGGCCCGGAGGTAGTCGCCGGCCTCGTCGGCGTCGTAGATCAGCTCGCCGCCCGCGACCGCGTCGCTGGTGAGGACCGCCCCGAGCCCCTGGTCGCAGAGCGAGTCGGCGATGCAGGCGTCGACGTCGGCGAACTCGGGATCGGCGCAGCAGCCGAGGGCGCCGGCGCAGGTCAGCGAGTCGGCGATCCCGCAGAAATCCGCGGCGGCGACCGGGCCCTCGATGTCGAGGACCTCGACCTTGGCGTCGTCCTCGGGCTCGGCGCAGCCGCCAGCGAGGCTCAGGAGGAAGAGAGGGAGGAGGAGGGTGCTTGCGTGGAGCTTCATCGGGTTTTCCTGGCCGTGAGCGGCCGCCGGGTCGCGTCGTCGTCGTCGCCGAGATGGCGAGCGCGCGACGGCCGGCACGAGGGGAATCACGACCTCGGCCAGATCCATTCAGGTCCCCCGAAAAAAAAAGTCGCGGGCGCTTGCGAGCCCGCCGCGGCCGCGAGCGCCGGCGCGGCCGCGACATCCTCTCTGAGGGGGGCGCGTCGCTCAGCGACCCACCCTGAACGCGACCCTCGGCGACGTCACGCGCCCCTCCCACCCTCCGGACCAGCCCTCGGGCGGGTCGGTCCGGGTCGGCGGATTGGTGATCTCGACGGCGACCGAGTAGCTCCCGGCGGGGAGCGAGCGGTAGGTGTACGCGTTGCAGCAGGTGAAGGTCGTCATGTCCTCGAAGGTGTGGCTGGCGAGCGAGCCCCCGTCGATCGTCCATGTCTCCTGGACCGCCTTGCGATGCGCCTTGTAGGTGCTCGTCGGCTCGACGCGCTGACCCGCCGCGTCGAAGACGTGGATCTCGCTCACGCCCCAGTAGTCCGGGTGCACGAGCGCGATCGGCTGCGGAAGATCGTTGTGGAGCGCCACCGTGAGCTGGATGGCCTCGCCGATCCCATAGATCTCCTTGTCGAGGTGAGCCGTCGCCGAGACCCCGTGCGATGGCGGCGCTTCGGCCCCGTGGGGCTCGGGCGCCGGGCTCGCCGGCGCGGGGGCGTCGTTGCGCGGGGGCACGTCGGTGTTCCCGACGGGCGCGCAGGCATCGGCGCCAGCGAGCGCCCCGAGGATCAGCGCGACCGAGGTCCTCCGCGCCGCTCTCGACGTCGCGCTCCTCGTCGTCGGCGACGTCCACCAGGAGCGCCTCGACGTCGTCAGGGGCGAGGGCGCAGGTGCAGGGGTCGGGCGGCGCATCCGATGAGTTCGGGGCGATCGCGTAGGCCTGTCAAGGGAAGAGGCGATCCGCCGCGCGTCGACGGCCGCGGCTTTCTCCGCCCGCCCGCGCTGGCGCGCGCTACCCTGACGGCGGTGACGTCTCCGTGGCGAGGGCGCGGTCGGCTCGGGCTCGGCCTCTTGGCCCTCGGGCTCCTCGCCGCGGCCCTGATCATGGTCCTCCCGCGCGAGCCGGAGGATCGCCGCGTCGCCGGGCCCGAGCCCGCGACCGCGCCCCGGCAGGAGACCTTGCCCACGCGCCGCGTCGACCGCGACGCGCCCGAGTGCGCGCTCGAGGGCGCCGCCTGCCATGAGGGCGACGTCTGGCTGATGGATCGCTGCGGCGTCGCCCGCGAGCTCCTCGAGCGCTGCGAGGGCGGCTGCGAGGAGGGCTCCTGCCGCGACCTCGCGGCGACCGACGGCGAGGTCGCCGACCCCTGCGAGGGCCTCGTCGAGCAGGGCGTCTGCGAGGGCGACGTCGCGGTCGGCTGCGCCGGCGGCGTGCCCTTCCGGATCGAGTGCGGCGCCGCGGGCAAGCGCTGCGTGATGACCAGCGAGGGGGCGCTCTGCCGGGCGCCCTCGGCCGACGACTGCGACGGCGAGGCGCCGCGCTGCGAGGAGGATCGCCTCCGCTATTGCCACGACGGGCGCTGGCAGACCCTCGAGTGCCGCGGCCTCGGGGCGCGCTGCGACGACGCGGCCGGCCGCTGCGTGCTCGTCGAGCCGGCGGCGGTCGGCGACGAGTGCGGCGCCTGCGGCTGCCCGGCGGGGCCGGTCGGCGACGAGGTCTGCGACGGCCGCGACAACGACGGCGACGGCGAGGTCGACGAGGGCGTCGCCTGCGATCCGGTCCCGGTGATCTTCTTCGTCCTCGGCGATCGCCCGCGGGCGAGCCGCGAGGCGCTCGAGGCGTCGCTCGCCCGGGTCAACCAGATCTTCGCCGGTGCGGGCGAGGGCGAGGGCGGGCTCGGCCTCCGCTTCACCCTCCTCGACGTGATCCCGATCGAGCGGAGCGCCTGGGTGAACCCCGACGAGGCCGCGCGCGCGGCGATGATGCGGGCGGAGGCGCTCCACCCGAAGCGCGACGTCTTCTACGTCCCAGTCGCCCTGGTCGGCGCGCTCGACATCGGCGACGTCCCCAAGGCCGGCCTGGCGACCGTGCCCAACGGGGTCTGCGGCGGGCGCCGCCGGGGCGCGGCCAACCAGCTCCCGGTCGGCCTGGTGATCCTCGCGGACCGCCGCTCGTCGACGACCCTCGCCCACGAGCTCGGCCACTTCCTCGGCCTCTGCCACACCCACGAGGGCGACGCCGACGTCGTCCAGCGGGTGGTCGTCGATCCCGAGGGCGAGGCGCTCGCCTGCGACGAGGCCTGCAGGGCCGAGGGGGACGGGATCTGCGACACGCCGCCGGACCCCGGGGTCGAGTCCTGCGCGGTCGATCGCGCCTGCGCGGTGACATGCCCCAAGGGACAGAAGCCCGATCCGCACAACATCATGAGCTACTACACCCGCTGCCGCGAGCGCCTGAGCGCCGAGCAGCTCGCCCTCGCCCGGACCTCGCTCTGGCTCCGCCGTGGCTGGCATTCGTGCTTCACCGGCCCCCCGGAGGAGTCCTGCCCCTGCACGCCCGGCCTCGGCGAGTGCCCGGAGGGGATGAGCTGCTGGCCCCACGCCGGCGGCGCGTCGTGCTGGCTCGACGGGCCGATCCCGCCGGGGGGCGGGCCCTGCTCGCAGCACCTCGAGTGCTCGCGCGAGTCGCTCTGCGTCACCCGCGGGGCGACCTCGACCTGCGCGCGCGCCTGCCTGGTCAGCGGCCCCGGGTGCACCTGCGTCGAGATCGGCGGCGAGCACCGGGTGTGCCGCGAGGACCTGCGCCTCTCCGGGACCTGATGTGCTCCTTTGGACAGATCATTTGGATGACGCGCGCTCGCACGCTCTGCGCGTCGCGTCCGCGTTCGCCCCCGCTAGAGTGTCCGCTCGCCTCGCCGGGCCTCGAGGTCACCGGGATCCGCCAGGCCGACTTCGGCGATCCGGCCGCGCGCGACGAGCTCTCGAGCCCGCGCGCGGGCCACGGGGAGGGCGGCTTCGTGGCGATCGGGGCCCGGCGGCCGGCGGCCTGGGCCGGGCGGCGAGCGGCGCTGGCGGGCGCCCACGTTCTGTGAAACGATCGCGCGGGTGCCGAGCCGTGCGGAGCTCCTCTCGGCGATCTGCGCCGCCCCCGACGACGACGCGCCGCGTCTCGCCTTCGCCGCGTGGATCGAGGCGCGCGACCCCGGGTGGGCGGCGATCATCCGCCGGCAATGCGCGGCCGCCGGGGGCCCCGCGGCGGCGGAGGACGACGCCCACGTCCTGGCGGCCCTCGGCCTCGCCCCCGGCGAAGGGGTGATCCGCCGCGGCCTCCTCGAGGGCGTCGAGATCGGCGTCTCGCGGGCCTCGCGGCTCCTCGCGGGCCTCGCGGAGCAGCCGCTGCGTCGGATCGATCTCCGCGTCGATCTCGGCGGCAACGACGAGGAGCTCTCGGCGCTCGTCCCGGAGCTCGCCGCCCTGACGACCCTGCGCGAGCTCGAGATCGATCGACGCGCGCACTGGGATCACCGCGTCCGTGACGACGCGCTGCGGCTCGACCCCGCGGACGGCGGCCTCGCGCTGACCCTCGGTGAGGCCGCCCCGCCGCGGCCGCTCGTCGCCCTCCTCCGCCGCGTCCTCGCCGGGCGCCGGGGTCTGCGGGCGATCGCGATCGACTTCGCGGCCCGCGGACGGGTGGACGCGGACGAGGTGCTGGATGCGCTCGTCGCCGGCGGTCCGCTGCCGGCGCTGACGCGCCTCGACCTCGCCTTCGTCGATCAGAGCTGCCGCGACTGGATGCGCTGGCTCGAGTGCCGGCGCCTCGCTCCGCTCCTCGCCGCCTGTCCGGCGCTCGAGCGCCTGAGCCTGCCGATGGCCTCGATCACCCTCGACGCGATCGACCACCGGCGGCTCCGCGACCTCGAGCTGGGCTGGCTCGGGATGACGCCGCTCGGGCCGGCCGATCCCGACGACGACGGCCGCGGGCCGCGGGCCTCCGGCCTCGACTTCCTCCGCGCCGCCGAGCTCCCGGCGCTCGAGCGCCTGGCGATCGACTACCAATTCGAGTGGTACATCCCGTGGAGCGCGGCGGATCACCGCGCGCCCGTCGAGGCCCCGCTGCCGGGTCTACGCGACCTCACCGTGCGCTACTCCGGGGACGGGGATCCCCTCTGCGAGGGCCTCGCCGACGCCCCCTTCGCCGCGACCCTCGAGCGCCTCGAGCTGGTCGGCTCGGAGATCACGGATCGCGGCGTCGCGGTGCTCCTCGCCGCGCGCGCGCGCCTCCCCCGGCTCCGGAGCCTCGTCACCCTCCAGCCGCTCGACGTCAGCGACGAGGCCTGGGCGGAGCTCGTCGCCGCATTCCCCGTCGATCAAGGCGAGGGCTGAGGAACGAGCGCGGCTAGCCGGCGCGGCGTCGGCCTCGGGGCGCCGCCTTTGACGTCGCTGGCTTCTTCGCCTTCGAGGTCGCGGGCGCCTTCGCGGGCGCCTTCGCGGGCGCCCCGCCGACGTAGGCCGCGAGGTGCTCGCCGGTGCGGGTCGAGCGGGCGGCGACCAGCGCGGCGGGCGTGCCCTGAAAGACGACCCGCCCGCCCTCATGCCCGGCGCCGGGGCCGAGGTCGATGATCCAGTCGGCGTGGGCCATCACCGCCTGGTGGTGGGCGATGACGATCACCGATTTGCCGGCGTCGACGAGGCGATCGAGGAGGCCGAGGAGCTGGGCGACGTCGGCGAGGTGGAGGCCGGTGGTCGGCTCGTCGAGGACGTAGATCTCGCCCTTCTCGGCCATCGCGGTCGCCAGCTTGAGGCGCTGGCGCTCGCCGCCAGAGAGGGTCGTGAGCGGCTGGCCGAGGGTGAGGTAGCCGAGGCCGACGTCGGCGAGGCGCCCGAGGATCGCCTGGGCGGCGGGCGTCCGGGCCTCGCCGGCGCCGAAGAAGGCCTTCGCCTCGTCGACCGACATCGCCAGCACCTCGCTGATGTCGCGGCCGCCGAGCTTGTAGCCGAGCACCGACGCCTGGAAGCGCTTGCCGCCGCACTCCTCGCAGGTGGTGGCGACGCTCGCCATCATCGCCAGGTCGGTGTAGGTGACCCCGGCGCCGTTGCAGGTCGGGCAGGCGCCCTCGGAGTTGGCGGAGAAGAGCGCGGCCTTGACCCCGTTGGCCCTGGCGAAGGCCTTGCGGATCGGATCGAGGAGGCCGCTGTAGGTCGCCGGGTAGCTCCGCCGCGAGCCCCGGATCGCCCCCTGGTCGATCGTCACCACCCCGGCGTCGGCGGGGATCGAGCCGTGGACGAGCGAGCTCTTGCCCGAGCCGGCGACGCCGGTGACGACGACGAGCACCCCGAGGGGGACGTCGACGTCGACCTTCTTCAGGTTGTTGGTGGTCGCGCCGCGGATCTTGAGCGCGCCCCTCGCCTCGCGCGTCGTCTCCTTGAGGCCGACGCGATCGCCGAGGTGGCGCCCGGTGACGGTGTCGCTCGCCCGCAGCCCGTCGACGCTCCCCTCGAAGCAGAGCGCCCCGCCGGCCGCGCCGGCGCCCGGGCCGAGGTCGACGACGTGATCGGCGATCGCGATCGTCTCCGGCTTGTGCTCGACTACCAGCACGGTGTTGCCCTTGTCGCGGAGTCGGAGGAGGAGCTCGTTCATCCGCTGGATGTCGTGGGGGTGGAGGCCGGCGGTCGGCTCGTCGAAGACGTAGGTGACGTCGGTGAGCGCCGAGCCGAGGTGGCGGATCATCTTGACCCGCTGGGCCTCGCCGCCCGAGAGCGTGCCCGCCGGGCGCTCGAGCGCGAGGTAGCCGAGGCCGAGCTCGACGAAGGCGTCGAGGGTCTGCTGGAGGGCGGCGAGGAGCGGCGCGACCGTCGGCGCGTCGACCCCCCGGAGCCAGGCGGCGAGGTCGCTGATCTGCATCGCGCAGGCGTCGGCGATGCTCTCGCCGGCGATCTTCGACGAGCGGGCGGCCTCGCTGAGCCGGGTGCCGCCGCACTCCGGGCAGGTTGCGAAGGTCACCACCCGCTCGACGAAGGCGCGGACGTGGGGCTGCATCGCCTCGACGTCCTTGCTCAGCATCGACCTCTGGATCTTCGGGATCAGCCCCTCGTAGGTCAGGTTGACGCCGTCGACCTTGATCTTGGTGGGCTCGCGGTAGAGGAGGTCGTGGAGCTCCTTCTTGGTGAACCTGCGGATCGCCTTGTCGGGGTCGAAGTAGCCGCAGCCGCGAAAGATCCGGCCGTACCAGCCGTCCATGCTGTAGCCCGGGATCGTCAGCGCCCCCTGGTTCAGCGACTTGCCGGCGTCGTAGAGCTGGCTGAGGTCGAAGTCGGTGACCGCCCCCCGGCCCTCGCAGCGCGGGCACATCCCGCCGACCCGCGAGAAGGTGCGGACCTCGGTCTTGCCGCCGACGGTGATCTTGCCCGACGCGCTGACCGACGCGACGTTGAAGGCGAAGGCGCTGGGCGGGCCGATCTGCGGGCGGCCGAGCCGGCTGTAGAGGACCCGCAGCATCGCGTTGGCGTCGGTCGCGGTGCCGACGGTCGACCGCGGGTCGGCGCCCAGGCGCTCCTGGTCGACGACGATCGCCGTGGTCAGGCCGTCGAGGACGTCGACCTCGGGCCGCGCGAGCGTCGGCATGAAGCCCTGGACGAAGGCGCTGTAGGTCTCATTGATCAGCCGCTGCGACTCGGCGGCGATCGTCCCGAAGACCAGCGAGCTCTTGCCCGAGCCGGAGACCCCGGTGAAGACGGTGAGCCGGCGCTTCGGCACCTCGAGGTCGAGATCCTTGAGGTTGTTCGCGCGCGCCCCGTGCACGCGGATCCGATCGTGGCTGTCGGCGGGGTGCAGCGCGGGCGCCTGCGCGCTCGATTCGGTGGCCTTGCTCATGGTCTCTCCCTCGGCTACGCGGGCGCCTCGACGGTGCCAGCCGGGGCAGGGGAGGGCATGCGCGGGAGCGAGCGTATCAGAGCTCGCGGCGAGCGTCGCGGCGCTTTCGGGGCACTCTTGGGGCGCGGGCGGATCGCGTGTGGATGCACCGAGCGCGCTTCGGTAGCCTGGCCAGGTCATGCACCGTCGTCTCCGCGCGCTCGCCCTCTCCCTCGCCCTGCCGGCCGCCGCCGGCGCCCTCGTCGTCGGCGCGCCGGCGATCGCCGACGCCTTCTGCGGCTTCTACGTCAGCGGCGCCGACGCGGCGCTCTTCAACAACGCGACCCTGGTCGTCCTGATGCGCGAGGGGACCCGGACGGTCCTCTCGATGCAGAACAATACGACGGCGTCGAACCCTTCCTGATCACTCAGGAATTCAGAGGCTCGATCCGTCGCTCCGTGGACGCTCCACTAGCTCTGGCCGAGCGGTCGAGGAGCTTGATGGCCGACTCGAGCACCTGCGGGGCGAGGTGCATGTAGCGGTCGGTGGTGCGGACGCTGGCGTGGCCCGCAAGGCCCTGGATCGCCCGCGACGGCGCCCCACACGCGGCGAGCCGGGTGCAGAACGTGTGGCGGAGGATGTGGGGCCCCTTGGCCGGGAAGCCGGCCGCCCGTTGGGCGCGGTGGAGCCAGCCGTCGAGGCATCGCTTGGTCACCTCGGGCCCCTTGGTGTCGAGGCGCCAAAGGACGCGCTCGGTGGTCCGAGGGAGCTCGGAGAGGACGCCGGCGAGCCGCTCGGTGAGCACGATGTGGCGGACCTTGCCGCCCTTGGGCGGGCCGAGGTGACCCTTCCACTCGTTCTCGGCGACGGTGAGCCGCCGCCGCTCGAGGTCGACGTTGGCCCAGCGCAGCGCCAGCATCTCGCCGGCGCGGAGGCCCGCGTCGCCGCCGAGGAGGACCATGACCTCGACGTGCCGGCCGATCGCCCGCGCCGCGGCGACGAGCTGCTCGTACTGGTCGGACGTGTAGAAGTCCGTCGTCTCCGGCGGGGTCTTGACCCGCTTGATCTCCGGGATGTCGCTGACGACGCCCCAGGTCTTCGCGGTCCCCAGCATCAGCCGGAGGAGCGCGAGCATGTTGTTGAGGGTCGACGCGGCGAGCTTGGTGTGCTCGGCCTTCAGCCGGGCGATCTCCGCCTCGGTGATCTCGTCGAGCCGGAGGCGCCCGAGCACCGGGAGGATGTAGGCCCGGAGCTGGATCTCCTTGTGCTGGATCGTGCTCGGCCGCTGCCGGTTGGCCCTCGCGTCGGCGAGGAAGCGGTCGGCGAACTTCGCGAGCGTCGGCACGTCGCGCCGGTCGTCGCGTTTGTCGTTGTCGGTGTCCTTGTCGTGGCCGTGGCCCTCCTTGCCCACCATCGCGGCCGTCTGGGTGCCGTGGCGGACGAGCCACGCCTCCCGCTCCTTCGCCCAGCGCAGGGCGCCCTGGCGAGACTGCGCGGGCGCCCTGCGGCGCTCGCGGTGGATCGTCCCGTCCAGGAGCCTCACGTGGATGTCGGCCTCGTAGTGCATCTTGCCGTTGGGGTACTTCCGTTCCCTGACCTTGACTGTCATCGCGTGTTCCTTGCGTGCGCTGACAGCCCTCCGTGTTCGCGGCGAACGTAGCACACGTCGGCGCCGCGGGGCCGGGTCCCGAGTGAGTGGAGGCCGAGCCAGCTTCGACGCTCGCCAGAACTGAGCCACCTCTGCTCGCCAAAACCGGACCACGCGTGAACGCCGCGCTCGTGGTCGCGGTCGCAGGCGGGCATGCACCGCAGGAGGCCGTGCCGGATCTGCCGGCGCTGGTTTGATCCCCACCCCCGTGCCGGCAGCGCGCCCGAGTGCCAGCGCGAGCGCCACCGACGATCGTGCGCGGAGCTCCGGCGGAAGAAGCCGGACGCGGGCCGCGAGCGGCGGCTGCGGAGGCGCTTGCGGGCGCCGCCGATCGAAGACTCCGGGAGCGGGCCCGGGCGGCTGGAGACGATGGTCCTGCGGGCGATCGCCGGCGACTTCTTCCGGCTCCCGCGCGCTGGCGACGAATTTCCGGTGCTCCACCCACCCGAGGACGACGACCAAGGAGAGGACGACGTGTATGACCAAAAAGACAGCCACGAAGACGCGCCGGAGCCCGGCGCCGCAGCGGCCGACGACGGCGACCGAGCGCCTGGAGGCGCCGACGAGTGGTAGACGGCGCGCCTCGTGCAGGCGGCGTGCGCCACGCGGTCACGACGGGGGACGGCGTGGATGTACCCTGCGAGCGCTCTGTGTGCTCGATCTCCGCACCCGCGAGAGCCTTCGGATCGAGGTCGACACTTGCACTGGGCGTCTTTCCGCGAACGGTTGAGCTCGCCCCCTTGGCTCTTCCCCTATGGGGTGAGGCACGCCCCGAGCGTCAAGAGGAGATTGGGAGCATGACCGTCTTTGAAGACTGGCGTGCACGTCGTCCCCTGTGGGCAAATGGGGCCGTCGAGGTTGCAGTACTCTGTGCAGCACGGCGTATTCTTATCACATCCCGGAACGCGGCCAGAAGGGCCGCAATACAACGTCTCTTGGCATTCTCCAATCGGACAGGGGAAGCCAATGCCAACCTCAACCGGAGGGGCGAACCAGCACGCAAAGGTTCCACTGTCAACCATCGGAAAGCAATCCGGGCACACTGTGTCGAGAGGGCGGCATGCCCCCGGACACTTGCCTGCCTCTCTCGGGTCACAGATCGGAATGCAGGCGGGTTTTCCGTCAACAACGCCACACCGGGCATTTTCGGAGCATTCGACCCCCATGGCAGAGTCAGTACAAAACGGAACACATTTGGCGTCCGGGAAGACGGGATAGCCAACACATGCATACCCGCGATCGCAGTCATCAATGCCCTGCGACGGAGGGCCATCACTTGCGCACAATTCACCCTCCCCCTTTGGCTTGTCAGGGAGGGGGACGCATGTAGCGGATGCCTCCCCCGATGCGTCAGAGATAGTGCACTTTTGCCCAGGGGGGCAATCCTGGCAACTGACGCTGCAGCCATCTGAACTGGATCCCCCGTCACATGTACCGGACCCAGTTGTTGCGGCCGCCGAAGTCACCGAGGTCGTTGCCCCCGAGTCCGTGCCGGAGGAAGTCGTCGCTCCGCTAGCCGACTCCCCCCCGGAGTGACCTGGACGGCAACCGCTCCCCGAGGCGTGACCTGCGAAGAGCAAGATGCTGAACATTACTGACTGTTTCATGGTATCACCCGGCTGCCCAAGACTGCGAGGCTGTAGTCATTTCCAAAGCACTCTTGGCATGGCGACGATGTTGCGATTGGCTGACTCCAGGAGGGAAAGAGAACTCCGGGCTCGGTGAATCGGGCGCCCTCAACGTAGTGGCCCAACCCGGTAACCCCTGCAAACTGGATGCTCGGGAAGGATGCTGAAAGCGTTACCTCCTCAAAATCCAGGCCGTCCGAACTTATCCTTCCCTTATAATACGTGTCGCATGGGAGCCCGTCTTCTTGGCTGTAGTAGAACAGGCCAACCTTCCCTAGAAAACTATCCACAAGTACGGTGCCGTTGAAATCATTCCTGGCTTCCGCATCCATGGACGAACGAATCTCCTGCACCTCGACAGGGGAGTCGCCGTCGAGCCAGAAGATCTTCATCTTTGTCTTCATGTACGTCTCGCTTGGCCCGCCTCACGCGAACTCGGCGCCCGGCGATCCCGAGGCTTCGTCGAGGAGT
>JACKDU010000015.1 GCA_020633335.1 Myxococcales bacterium
GCGAGCCCCCTCCTCCGCGCCAAACGAGCAAGCCTTCGCCGTCCAACCTCGTGGAGCGCGAACCACGTCAGCCCCGCACCCCCGATTGAGACCACGAAGCAGAACCTCGACGACGAGCTACCAGCCGAGCACGTACGCAAACACCAGCGGCGCGACGATCGTCGCGTCCGACTCGATGATGAACCCAGGCGTCGTCTCGCCGAGCTTCCCCCAGGTGATCTTCTCGCCGGGCACCGCCCCCGAGTACGAGCCGTACGACGTCGTCGAGTCCGAGATCTGGCAGAAGTACCCCCAGAGCGGCACGTCCTCGCGGCGGAGATCCTGGTGGAGCATCGGCACCACGCAGATCGGGAAGTCGCCCGCGATCCCGCCGCCGATCTGGAAGAAGCCGATCGACGAGCGCGGCGCGGTCTCCATGTACCAGCGCGCGAGCTCCATCATGTACTCGATGCCGGTGCGGACGGTGTGGACGTTCTTCACCTCGCCGGTCATCACGTGCGAGGCGTACATGTTGCCGAGGGTCGAGTCCTCCCAGCCGGGGACGATGATCGGCAGGTTGCGCTCGGCGGCCGCGATCATCCACGAGTTCTTCGGATCGATCTGGTAGTGCTCCTTGAGCACCCCGGAGCGGAGAATCCGGTACATGAACTCGTGGGGGAAGTAGCGCTCGCCGGCCGCGTCGGCCCGCATCCACTCGTCGAGGACCGCGGTCTCGATCCGCCGCATCGCCTCGTGCTCGGGGATGCAGGTGTCGGTCACCCGGTTGAGGTGGCGCTCGTAGAGCGCGCGCTCGTCCGCCGAGTCGAGGGTCCGGTAGTGGGGGACCCGGACGTAGTGGTCGTGGGCGACCAGGTTGAAGATGTCCTCCTCGAGGTTCGCGCCGGTGCACGAGATCGCCTGGACCTTCCCCTGGCGGATCATCTCGGCGAGGCTGAGGCCGAGCTCGGCGGTGCTCATCGCCCCCGCGAGGGCGACCAGCATCGACCCGCCGCCCTCGAGGTGAGCGACGTAGCCCTGGGCCGCGTCGACCAGGGAGGCCGCGTTGAAGTGGCGGTAGTGGTGGCGGATGAACTCGGTGATCGGGCGCGAGCTTGCGGTCATGGGTCTGCCGGCGAGTCTGGGGCCCCCTGCGCGGTGCGGCCGCCGCGAGCATCCCCTCCCAGGGCCGCGAGCGCAAGGCCGGGCGCGGCATCTTCGCTTGCGGCTTGCGCCGCCGGCCCCGGGCCGACATCCTCGCCGCGCCCACGGACCGCGGACCATGCGAGCGCGCCCCTACCTCGACGCACCCCGCCCCCTCCTCTTCGCCCACCGCGGCGGGGCGGCGGTCGCCCCCGAGAACACCCTCCTCGCCTTCCGCCGGGCGATCGAGCTCGGCTTCCGCTACATCGAGACCGACGTCCACCTCACCCGCGACGGCGAGCTGGTGACGCTCCACGATCCCACCCTCGCGCGGACCACCGACGGCCGCGGGATGGTCCGGGCCCACACCCTCGCCGAGCTCCGCCGCTTCGACGCCGGCCACAACTTCAGCGCGGACGGCGGGCGCACCTTCCCCTTCCGCGGCCAGGGGCTGCGGATCCCCACCCTCCTCGAGCTCCTCGAGCTCGACCCCGAGGTCCGCGTCAACATCGAGATCAAGGAGCAGGATCCCGCGGCCCAGCGCGCGCTCTGGGGCTTCATCCGCCGCCACGGGGTCGCCGATCGGGTCCTCGTCGGCTGCGAGCACGCGCCGGTGCTCCGCTCCTTCCGCGCGCTCACCCGCGGCGAGGTCGCGACCTCGGCCGGCCGCGACGAGGTCCTGCGCTTCTGGCTGGCCGTCCGCCTCCGCCTCGGGCCCCGCCGGCGACCGGCCTACGACGCGCTCCAGGTCCCGCCGACCCACGGTCGCCTGACCGTCGTCGATCGCCGCCTCGTCGACGCCGCCCACCGCCTCGGCCTCCAGGTCCACGTGTGGACGATCGACGGGCCAGCGGAGATGCGGCGCCTCCTGGGGCTCGGGGTCGACGGCCTGATGAGCGACTACCCGGCGCGGCTCCTCGAGATCGCCGGCGGCTAACGGGTCGCAGCGCCCGAGGGCGACGCCCGAGTCACGAAGGAGTGGCTGTCCGAAGATCTCACGAGTGCATGTGTCGGTGGTGGAGATCCGAGACATGCGCGTGGCGGTGGGTCAGCCGGGGATGGGTGTGGACGTGGGCGTGGGGCTCGCCCGCCGGGTCGTCGGCGCCGTGGGCGTGCTCGTGGTGCGCGTCGTGGACGTGTCGGTGGTTGTGGGTCAGCGGCTCGTGGGTGTGCTCGTGGTCGTGGTCCTCGCGGAGGAGGAGCGCGACGCCGCCGATCATCAGGGCCATCGCCGCCGCGTCGCCGAGGCCGAGGCGATCTCCGAGGAGGACCAGCGACGCGAGGGCGCCGATGAAGGGCGCCGCCGCGAAGTAGGCGGCCTCGCGCGCAGCCCCGTGGAGGCGGAGGGCGTAGGCGTCGAGGACGACGCTGACGCCATAGCTCACGAGTCCGAGCAGGAGCGTGAGCCCGAGCACCGACGCCGCGGGGACGCTTGCGCCGAGGGCGAACGCCAGCACGGTGTTGAAGAGGCCGGCGCCGAGGGTCTTGATCCGCACCAGCGCGACCGGATCGCGGAGGGTGAGGCGCTGGGTGAGGTTGTTGTCGAGCGCCCAGCAGAGGCAGGCGGCGGCGATCAACACGACCCCGGCGCCGTCGACCGCGATCTCGCCCGGGCTGAAGCGGAGGACCAACGCCGCCGCGAGGATGCACGCTGACGCGAGCGCGGCCCGACGGCCGAGGTGCTCGCCAAAGACCCAGGCCGCGAGGAGGATCGTCAGCGGCGCCTCGAGGTTGAGGAGGAGCGCCCCGGCGGCGCCGCTCACCCGATCGAGCCCGAAGAGGAGGAGCACCGGCCCGAGGACGCCGCCGAGGAGGACGACGCCGGCGAGCGGCGGCAGGTCGCGGCGGGTCAGCGGCGCCTCGGAGCGGTCGGCGCGGACGAGGCGGAGGAGGCCGAGGCCGAGCCCGGCGCCGAGGTAGAGGAGCCCGGCGAGGAGCGTCGGCTCGACGTCCTCGAGGAGGAGCTTCGAAAGCGGCGCGCTGACCCCGAAGGTGAGCGCCGCGAGGAGGCCGAGGAGCGCGCCGAGCCGCTGGGGCCGCATCGCTAGCCCTCCGCGCCCTCGTCCGCGCTGGCCGCGTCGGCGGCCGCGTCGGCGCGCGGCTCGAGCCCGCGCCAGAGGACGCCGACCATCGCCCGGATCGTCGCCTCGTCGAAGGCCCCGTCGTGGGCCCCGAGGCGCTCGAAGACGGCGACGCTGTGGAGCGAGGCGAAGAGGATCAGGGCCGCTGGCGCGACCGCCCCCGGCCCGATCTCGCCGCGCGCCTGCATCTCCTCGAGGGCGGCGACGAGGCCGGCGCGGAGGCGGCCGAGCGGGGCCTCCGGGTGGCGCTCGACGAAGCTCTCAAAGTCGAAGCCCGGGTGGCTCATCATCGGCACGAGGATCGGGAAGAGCTCGCGGAAGTAGCCGAGCATCCCGAGGGCCGCGCGCTCGAGGGTCTCGCGGGGAGAGCCGGCCGCTGGCGCGGCGAGGATCGCCTCGACGTCGAGGGTCGGCGGGACCATCGCCCGGAAGAAGAGGTCAGCCTTGGTGCCGAAGCGCTGGTAGAGCACGGCCTCGGACACCCCGGCAGCCCGGGCGATCAACCGCGTCGACGCGGCGAGCCCCTTGTCGACGAAGACCTCGCGGGCGACCGCGAGGAGCTCGTCATCAGGGATTGTCTTGGGGCGACCCATCGGGCGTGGCGGGGAGGATACCAGCCCCGCTCGATCCGTCAGCGGAGCGGGCCGGCCTCTGCGAAGATCGCCCGCGTCGCCTGCAGCGCGCGCATCCCGGCGCCCTGATGGGTGACCTCGCTGGCGCCGAGCTTGGCGAGCTCGCCGTCGAGGTCGACGAGGCGGCCGGCGGCGCCGCTGTGGATCATCGAGAAGAGGCCGTGTCCGCGTCCGTGTCCGTGCTCGTGTGAGTGCCCGTGCGGGAGGTCGACGATGACGACCCGCCCGCCAGGCCGGAGCACCCGGCGCATCTCCTGCAGCGCGCCGAGCTGGACGTCCGCGGGCAGGTGGTGGAAGACGAGGGTCGCGAAGACGACGTCGAAGCTGCGGTCGGCGAAGGGCAGGACATCGGCCGAGCCCTGGTGGATCTCGACGGCGACGCCGGCGGCGCGGATCTTGACGCGCGCGCGCTTGACCATCTCGGGCGCCGCTTCGATCCCGGCGAGCGTCCCCTCGGACCCGACCCGAGCGGCCGCGGCGAGGAGGAGCGTGCCGGTGCCGCAGCCGACGTCGAGGACCGCGTCACCGCGGCCGACATCGGCGAGCTCGAGCCAGCTCGCTCGCATCGCGGCCTCGCGCCCGCCGGCGAGGGCGCGGACCATCCAGTCGTAGAGCCGGGGGCGGTGGATCAACGCCCCCCGCGGCGCGCCCTCGTGATCGCCGCCCCCGGTCATCGCCACGCCGACGCCGATGATCAACCCGAGCGCGAGGAGGTGCGCGAGCACGACTGCGACGGCCACGGCGAGGGGCGCAGACCACCACGCCGCGCCGTGGGCGAGGAGGATCGCCGCGACGACGACGCCGACGAGGAGCGCCGGGAGCAGGAGCCGGCCGTGTTGGGAGTGCGGAGGGGAGGAGAGGACGGGGTGAGAGGGGCTCATTGGAACTCGATTTTTATAAGCGAGCGCTAGCTTATAAAAAATCGTGGCGCTCCGCAACTTCACGCTGGAACGCGCGCTTCCGCCCGGGGAGTCGCTGAGCGCGATCAGCCCGGGCGGCCTCGGACCGCGTCCCCGCCGCTTCGCCGCCTACTTCTTGTCCTCGACGCACTGGACCGGCACCCAGGGCGCCGCCAGGTTGTCGCAGTGGGCCGACTTGTTCTCGAGGAGCATCGGCCCGATGGTCGTGACCAGCCCGCTCTGGTCGTCGACCTGGAAGAGCTCGGCCGAGTTCGAGCAGGCGTAGATCTCCTTGGTCTTCGGGTGCCACTCGATGCCGACGCTGCCGAAGTTGTAGGAGGTCTTGACGATGCTCGTCGCCTTCCCGGAGAGGTGATCGATCTTGTAGAGGACGTCGTCGGTCCCGTTGATCGCGTAGGTGTCCTGGAGGTCGTCCGACCAGGTGAGGCCGCCGGTCCCCCAGTTGATCCCGAGGGGGCCGATCGTCGTCGCGTTGCCGTTGAGGGTGCTCAGGGCGACGAAGACGTCGAGGTTGGTCTCGAGGCCGTAGAGCCCCTCGGCCTGGTCGGCGGTGATCCCCGGGAGCGCGGTCACCTTGGTCGGGCCGACGATCGTCCGCTCGCAGGTGCAGGGATCGATCACCTCGAGGTTGTTGGTGTTCGCGTTCGCCGCGTAGAGGAGGCCGTTCCGGTTGAAGGTGCTGGTGTTGTAGTTGTCGTTGGTGTTGAGCTCGCAGAGGAAGGTCGAGTGGCCGTCCATGAGGTCGATCTTGTAGAGCCGGGTCGGGCTCGAGGTGTCCTCGATCGAGATCAGCCAGAGGCCGCTCATGTCGTCGCCGCCGGTCGTCGTGTCGCCGCCCGTCGTGCCACCCGTCGTGTCGCCGCCCGTCGTGCTGCCCGTCGTGTCGCCGCCCGTCGTGTCGCCGCCCGTCGTCGTCCCGCTCGTCGTCATCCCGTCGGTGACGGTCACGGCGGTCCCCGATCCGGTGTCGGTGGTGTCGGTCGCGGTGTCGGTGCTCCCGCTCGTCGTCCCGCTCGTCGACGCGGTGGCCGAGCCCCCGGTGGTCCCGGTCTCGGTGCCGCTCGCGGACGCCGAGTTGGAGCCGCCGCCGCTCGTGCTCGCCGAGGCGCCCGTCGTCCCGCTCGCGCTCGATCCGCTCGAGCTCTCGGTCGCCATCGTCGTGCTATCGCTGTCCGTCCCGCTCCCCTCCGTCCCGCCGCTGCAGCCGACCGCCAGCGCGCAGGAGAAGACCGTCCACATCCCAAATCCCAATGCTCTCGACATTCTCCGAGGATCGTCGAGACACCCCGGGGGCGCGACCCCCCGGGTGTAAAAGCCCCCAGGCCGGGCGCAGCGTCGCGCGTGGCGGGTGATCAGCGGAGCGCCGCGAGGCGGCGGCGATCGTGCGATGGTCGAGCGCGCCCATGCTCGCCTCGCTCCTCGCACTCACCCTCGCGCAGGCTCCCGGGCCGACGCCGCCGCCGACGGCCACGCCGCACTGGGTCTTCTTTCGCGATCGCGGCGCCGCCGAGCTCGAGCTCGCCGCCGCGATCGAGCGGCGGCGACGCGAGCTCTCGCCCCGCGCCCTCGCCCGACGGATCCGCGTCCGCGGCGATCAGGGCGTTGATCGCCGCGATCTCCCGCCGGCCCCGGAGTACGTCGACGCGATCATCACCGCCGGTGGGCGCGTCCGCGTGCGCTCGCGCTGGCTCAACGGGATCAGCGTCGAGGCGGACGCCGACGCGCTCGCGGCGATCGGCCGCCTCCCCTTCGTCGCCGCGCTGCGCCCGGTCGCGAGGGCGCGGCGGCGCCCCGAGTCGATCACGCCGGCCCCCCTCCCCCGCCAGGCGCTCGGCTACGGCGCCGCCCAGGCCCAGCTCGACCTCCTGAACGTGCCGGCGATGCGCGAGTGCGGCCTCGACGGCGCCGGCGTGGTGATCGGCGTCCAGGACAGCGGCTTCGACCTCAGCCACCAGGCCCTCGCCAAGGCCGCGGTGATCGCCGCCCACGACTTCGTCCAGGACGACGAGGTCGTCGCCGATCAGCCGGGCGACGCGATGGGTCAGGACAACCACGGGACGATGGTCCTCTCGCTGATCGCCGGCCAGGACGGCGACGCCTACTCCGGGGTCGCCCCGGCGGCCTCCTTCATCCTCGCCAAGACCGAGCGGATCGACGTCGAGGCGCCCTTCGAGGAGGACCTCTTCGTCGCCGGCCTCGAGTGGATCGAGGGGATGGGCGCCGACCTCTTCACCGCCTCGCTCGGCTACATCGACTGGTACACCTACGACGACCTCGACGGCGCGACCACGGTGGTCGCCCAGGCCGCCAGCGTCGCCCTCGACAACGGCCTCATCATGCTGGCGGCGATGGGCAACCTCGGCCCGGTGCCCAAATCGCTGATCACCCCGGCCGACGTCGATCGGCTCATCTCGATCGGCGCCACCGATCTCGAGGGGACGATCGTCGAGTTCTCGTCGCGGGGGCCGACCGCCGACGGGCGGATCAAGCCCGACGTCGTCGCGCCGGGGGCGGGCGTGATCGTCGTCCACCCCGATCAGCCGACCGACTACGTCGCCGGCGGCGGCACCAGCTTCGCCACGCCGCTGGCCGCGGGCGTCGTCGCCCTCCTCCTCCAGGCCGATCCCGATCGCACGCCGGTCGAGGTCGGCATGCTCCTCCGGGAGAGCGCGAAGCCCTACGGCCCGCCCAACAACGACACCGGCTGGGGCCTCCTCGACGGGCTCGCGGCCGCCGGGCTCCACTGCTCCTGCGTCGACGCCGACGGCGACGAGCACTTCGACGGGGCCTGCGGCGGCGACGACTGCGACGACGCCAATCCCGCGCGCCACCCCGGCGCCGCCGAGATCTGTGACGGCCTCGACGACGACTGCGACGGCGTCCTCCCGCCGGACGAGGTCGACGCCGACGACGACGGCGCCCTCGCCTGCGCGGGCGAGTGCGACGACCACGACCCCGCGCGCTACCCCGGCGCCCTCGAGCTCTGCGACGGCGTCGACAACGACTGCGACGGGATCCGCGACGAGGGGTGCACGGCGGCGACCGGCGGCGGCGGAGGCACGGCCGGCTCGACCGGCGCGGAGGAGACGGGCGCCGGCACGGCCGCGTCGACCGCGGCCGACGCGAGCGCGACCGCGAGCGCGACCGCCGGCGAGTCAGCGGGCGACGACAAGGCGGGGTGCGCCTGCGCCAGCGGCTCGCCGCCCACGCCCGCTGCCCACGCGCTCCTCCTCCTCGCCCTCGGTGGCCTCCTACGCCGGCGCCGGCCGGCGCCCTAGCGACCGCCCGAGGGCCGGTAGCGCGCGAAGTATTGCCGCATCAGGAAGCGGCGGAACCACACGCCGAAGGCCGCGACGTCGAGCATGAGCGGCCCGTAGACCACCAGCGAGCGGGCGCCGAGGCTGATCCCGTGGAAGAAGTCGCGGCGGAGGCGGTGGGGGTGGAGCGGCGGGACGCCCGAGGGGTAGCCGGCGGGCTCGGCCGCCAGGGTGAGGATGTTGCGGGCGATCACCTTGGCCTGCCAGAGGCACTCGATCGCCCGCTGCATCGTCGGCCACTCGCCCTCGCCGCCGATCACCCGGACCGCGTCGCCGCCGGCGAAGACCTCGGGGTCGCTCGGGATCGGCGTCGGGAAGCACTGGAGGGTCGGGCCGACCGCGAGCCAGCCGGCGTCGGTGCGCGGCAGCGCGAGCTCGGCGAGGAGCGGCGCCGGCTGGATTCCACCTGACCAAAAGGACATCTCCGAGTCGAGCCAGCGCTCGCCGGCGGCCTCGCGGAGGCGGAGGCGGCCGGCCTCGGCCTCGACCACGCGGGCGCCGAGGAGGAGCTCGACCCCCTGGGCCTGGAGGTGGCGATGGACCCGACGGGCGACCCGCTCGGCGAAGCCCGGGAGGAGGCGGGCGCCGCCGTGGACGAGGGTGACCCGCGGCGCCCGCCAGCCCTCGGGGCGGCTCCGCGCGAGGTGGGCGAGCTCGCCGGCGAGCTCGACCCCGCTGATCCCGCCGCCGATCACGGTGATCCGCGGCGCTTCGGCGCCCGCCCCCGCGCCCGCGAGGAGCCCGGCCAGCGCCTCGCCAGCCGCAGTCTGCTCACCCTGGAGCTTGTAGACCCGGAGGTGCTCGCGGCCGGCGATCGCCGGCGGCGGCGCGAGGATCGAGCCGACCGCGATCACCAGGAAGCGACCGCGGAGGCGCCGGCCGTCGGCGAGCGCGACCTCCTTGGCCGCCGGGTCGATCGCCGCGACCTCGCCGACCCAGAGGCGCGCGTCGGCGTCGACGTCGACCGAGGCCTTGGTCTCGAGATCGCTGGCGTCGATCGCCAGGCGCCGGCAGAGGCGCTCGTGGACCAGCGGGAGGTAGCCGTGGCGAGCCGCCCGATCGACCAGCGCGATCCGGAGCCCGCGCCCCTCGGCGCGCCGGCGGAGCTGGTGGAGGAGCTCGATCCCGGTGAAGCTCGCGCCGACGACCACGACGTCGACCTCGACGATCGCCGCCGCCTCCCCCGTCGTCGTCGCCGCCGCCTCAGCCATCGCGCTCACCGGCCGAAGACGTGGATCTTGCCGCGATGCGCGGCCGGGAAGCGCTCGTCCACCAGGCGCTCAGCGTCGGCGCGGCGGTGGCGGAGCGAGCGGTGGACCAGGACCAGCGCCTCGCCGGTGAAGCGATCGATGTTGGCGACCATCTCGTCGAGGTGGGTATGACCCCAGCTCCGCGTCGTCGCAAGATCGCGGCGATCGTCCCAGCTCGTGACCTCGTGGACCAGCACCCGCGCGCCCGCGACCTCGGGGTCCTCGCGGAGGAGGTCGATCTGGGTGTCACCGGTGACGCAGAGGACGAGCTCCCGGTGGGCCTCGCTCACCTCCGCGCCCTGGCGCCGGAGCTCGGCGATCCGCGGCCCCGGGAGGCCGACGAATTCCGGCCGCAGCCGCTGGCTCTCGCGCTCGATCAGCCAGGCGAGCGAGGGCACCCGGTGGTGGGTGCGGCGAGCATGCGCCCAGAGCCCGCGGCCGAGCTCGACCCGATCGCCGGGCGCATGCCCCGAGAGCTCGACCCCGAGCCCGTAGCCCTCGATCTCCCCCCAGGCCCCGAGGATCGCCCGCAGCGGCCCGACGATCGCCTCGGGGACGTGGACCCGCGGCGGCGGCAGGCGCATGAGCTGGCGCTGCGAGAGGAGGTAGGCGATCCCGCCGAGGTGATCGGCGTGGCCGTGGGAGACCAGGATCGTCCCGAAGTGGAGCGACCCCGGCGGGCACATGCCGACGTCGAACATCACCCCGAGCTCGGGGACCATCAGGCAGGTCTCGACCCCGCCGCGCGCGACCCCGCGGATCGTCAGGCCGGCGACCTTGAGCTCGTCGATCCCGCCGTCGCGGCTCTGGGTCATGGCCCCGGACCACCGCGACCGAGGGTCAGGCCACGAAGTAGCGGTTCGGCGTCCAGAGGATCGGCGCCTGCGCGGGCGCGGCCGCCTGCGCGGGCGCGGCCGCGGGCGCGGACGCGCGCCGCCGCCCCAGGACCTCGCGGACCGCGGCGATCACCTTCTCGGGCGAGACGACGATGTGCTCCTCGAGGTGGATGTTCTGCGGGATCCCGGGGACCGGGTCCTGGCCGAGCACCTGGGTGATCACCGCCTCGTCGGCGAAGGCCTCGATCGTCGCCCCCTGGATCTCGCGGCCGAGGCTGGCGAAGACCCGGTCCTCGTGGACCACGAGGAGGCGCCCGGTCTTGCGGACGCTGGCGATCACCGCGTCCATGTCGGGCGGGACGATCGTCCGGAGGTCGATGAGCTCGCACTCGATCCCCTCGCCCGCGAGGGTCTGGACCGCGCTCTGGCAGAAGAGCGTGCAGCGGCCCCAGGTGACGATCGTGACGTCGCTCCCCTCGCGGCGGAGCGCCGCCTTGCCGAGGGGCACCCGGAAGTCGTCCGGGAGGTCGGGGATATGCCCCTGGAAGCCGATGCTCCGCTTGAGCGCGGCGATCTCCTTGGGGTCGGTCGGCTCGCCGGGGAAGGCGTCGCCGAGGGTCATCCGGTAGAGCCCCTTGGACTCGAAGAAGACCACCGGGCCGCTGTACTCGGCGGCCGTCCGCATCAGCCCGTAGATGTCGCGCGAGGTCGTCGGCGCGACGATCGTCAGGCCCGGGATCGACCCGTAGAAGCCCTCCATGCACATCGAGTGGTAGACCGCGCCGCCGTGGAGGGGCTCGACCGGGAGCCGGAGGATCACGTTGACGTTGGTGGTCCCGCCCGAGGTCCAGAGCATGTTGCCCATCAGGACCAGCCAGTGGAGGGTGTTGAGCGAGTAGTCGGAGAACTGGATCTCGGGGATCGCGGTCGCCCCCGGGTGGAGGGCGAAGCCGACCGCCGAGCCGACGATCAGCGGCTCGTTGATCGGCGCGTCGCGGACCTGCTCGGGGAAGCGCTCCCAGAGCCCCTTGGTCGCGACCATCACGCCGCCCTTGCGGCCGACGTCCTGGCCGTAGAGCCAGGTCATCGGGTTCTTGGCGAGGATCGCCTGCATCGCCGAGCGGATCGCGCCGTTGAGCGAGATCGAGGTCTGCCGGCCCTCGGCCGGGGCCTCGCTGACCTCCGGGTAGGGGGCGCGGATGTGCTCGTAGATCGACTCCGGGGTCGGCTCCGGCTCGTCGCCGGCGATCCGCATGGTCTCGAGGATGTACTCGTCGGCCTCGCGGGCGATCGTCCCGAAGTCGTGGCGCCGGAAGTAGTCCTTGCCCTCGGTGACCCCGTTGCGGACCAGGATCTCGTCCTCCGCGCAGATCCCCCGCTGGACCAGCGCGCGCCCGAAGTCGGGGAGCGGGTCGTAGGAGTCGAACTCGAAGGTGAAGTCGGCGGCCGACGAGTGGTTGTTGAGGCGCGAGAGGTTGCGGATCCAGCAGAGCGCCGGCTTCTGCTCGCGCATGCAGAAGGTCGCGGCCTCACGCGCGGTCTCGTAGGCCGCGAGGAAGTCGTTGCCGTCGCAGGTGAAGAAGCGGAAGCCGAAGGCCTGGGCGTAGGCCTCGAAGTCGCGGATCCCCCGGCCGTCGCTCGGGTCGACGCTGATCGCGATGTTGTTGTCGGTGATGTTGAGGAGGAGCGGGAGCTGGAGGATCGACGCGCCGTGCATCCCCTCGTGGAGGTCGCTCTCGGCGGTCGTCCCGTCGCCGATCACCGCGACCACCAGGCCGTCGTCGTGGCCCGCCCGCCGGAGCCCGTGGGCGTAGCCGACCGCCTTGCCGAGCTGCATGCCGAGCGCGCTCTGGACCGGCAGGACGTTGTGGCGCATGTCGTTGAAGTGCGCCGTCATCTGCCGGCCGTGGCTCCACGGGTCGGTGACCTTGGTGAGCTGCTGCCGCATGTGATCGAGGTGGAAGTCGTCGTAGCCGCGGAGGCGACACCACATCGAGAGGAGGCCGGCGGAGCGGTAGTGGGCGCAGATCCCGAAGGCCTCGGGGTTGACGACCTCGTGGTAGGCGATCGCCTCGGCCGCCCCGTGGACCTCCTCGCCGGAGCCCCAGATCGAGAACTTGATCGTCCCCTTCGCGCACTCCTGGACCACCCGCTCGACGTGCGAGCGGGCCATGCACATCTCCCGGTAGGCGAGCCGGAGGAGCTCCGGGGTCAGCGTCGGGAAGCGATCGAGATCGCCGAGGTCGTGGCGCGGCTTGGGGGTCGTCGGCAGGTCCATGGTCGTGCTCAGCTCAGCCCGCGGCGGCTGCCCCGGGAGCCTATGTCATCGGCGCCCCCACGGTAAACCGAGGGGCGCGCGCCGAGGGCCGCGGAGGGGGCCCTAGCGGGCGATCTGCGGGGGAATCCGAGAATCGCGCGCGTGACTTGGCCAACGTCCGCCCGGATCCCACGAGCACGGGGCGTGCGACCGCGATCGCAGCCGCGTGCGCGGACGTCGGCGCCCGCCCGCGCCGACCGAGCGGCGCGCGCGGAGGCCGATCGCCCGGCGCCGAGGCCTAGGCCTGACCTGACCCCTGGGGCAGGGCGGCCGAGGTCGCGATGAGCATCTGCATCGCCTGGATCTCGGGCTCGCCGCCCTCCGTCCGCCGGCGGATCCGGAAGTAGAGGAGGATCGAGAGGGTGAGGACGTAGGGGGTGATCACCGCCATCGCCGCCGCCCCGAGGATCGCGACCAGGAGGCTGCCGAGGACGGGGATAAGCCCGAAGACCAGCGAGGGGATCGCGATCCCGACGCCGGCCGCGACCGCGACCGCGATGAAGACGATGATCACCGTGATCGGATCGAGCTTGGCGATGTCGAGGTTGCGGAGGTTGATGTCGACCATCCGCTTGCCCTCGCAGAAGTAGATCGGGCCGATGAAGGCGCCGAGGAGGAGCCCCGGGATGATCAGGAAGACGGTGCCGATCGCCGCGATCAGGCCGGCGACGAAGAAGTTCGGCCAGATCATCCGGGCGTTGGCGATCTGCTGCTTCCAGGCGGTCATCCAGTCGACCGGGTTGTTGAGGTAGCGGCCGAGGAGGAAGCGCGTGAGGGCGGCGATCCCCAGCGGCATGAGCACGAACTGCGCGAGCGCCAGGAGGGCGCCGAAGATCCCGCCGATCACCGGGATCAGCCCGAAGACCCAGGAGACCACGGCGATCGGCACGGTCACCGCGCCGAGCACCAGCGACGCCGGGACGAGCACCGGCCTCAGGAAGTCCCAGGCCTGCTTGAAGATCGCCGCGAAGTCCTCGCCGCCGACCGCCATCGGCATCGCCTGCCCGGGCGCCGGCGTCGGCACCCCGGCGCCGCCCGGGTTGGTCGGCGCGCCGTCGAAGTCGTCGCTCGAGGGCATCGGCGCGACCGGGGTCGGCGGCGGTGGGAAGCCCGGCGGCGGCGCCCCGGGGGGCTGGGCGACCGGCTGGGCGAAGCCGCTGGGCATCGCCGCCGGCATCGCCGAGGTCGGGGCGTAGGCGAGATCGCCGGGGGCCTGGGCGGTCGGGGCCAGGGTCCCGCCGGGCATCGGCATCCCGCCGGGCGGCGGCATCCCGCCGCCGGGCGGCGGCATCCCGAGCCCGCCGGGCGGCGGCATCCCGCCGGGCGGCGGCGGGGAGAAGGGCGCGAAGCCGCCCCCAGCGATCATCGTCCGCCCCTTGCCGGCCATCGGCGAGTCGATCATGTGGACCGTGATCAGCGAATTTCCGAGGCGGACCGCCATCCCCGGGGTCATCTCGATGGTCGAGACCCGGCGCCCGTCGAGGAGGAAGGAGCCGTTGGTCGAGCCGAGATCGGTGTAGCGGAGGGTCCCGCCGACGAAGGTGATCTCACCATGGCGACCCGAGACCTGGCTGTCGCGGAGGGCGATGTCGCCGATATCGCGCCCGAGGGTGACCTTGTCGCGGTCGGCGAAGGTCCTCGTCTCCGGCGGGCGGTCGACGTACTGGATGTGCAACGTGAAGGAGGCCATCGTCTCTCCGAGCCTTGGGCTAGGCTTGGGGGCAGTGTCCCCAATGCCCGCTGCCAGGCGCAATACTCCCGCCGATTCGATCGCAGAGCAATCCCCCCCAAGGCCCTGGGGTCCGAGCGAACGGCGCGCCCTCGTCGACTCGCTCCGCGACCCAGATCGCCCGCCCTGGGATCTCGTGGTGGTGGGGGCTGGAATCACCGGCGCCGGGATCGCGCGTGACGCCGCGATCCGCGGGCTCCGCACGCTCGTGCTCGAGGCCCGCGACGTCGCCTTTGGCACCTCCTCGCGCTCCTCGCGGCTGATCCACGGCGGGGTCCGCTACCTCGAGCAGGGCGAGGTCGGCCTGGTCTACGAGGCGCTGCGCGAGCGCACCCGCCTCTACCGGACCGCCCCCCACCTCGTGCAGCCCGCGAGCTTCCTCTTCCCGGCCTACGCCGGCGATCGCCTCCCGCTCTGGAAGCTCCGGGTCGGCCTCGCGCTCTACGACGCCCTCAGCCTCTACCAGAGCCGCCACCGCACGGTCGCGGCCGCCGGCGCCCGCGCGCTCGAGCCCCTCCTGGCGAGCGAGGGGCTGCGGGGGGCGGTCGTCTACGAGGACGCGGTCACCGACGACGCCCGCCTCACCCTCACGACCCTCCAGAGCGCCCGCCGCCACGGCGCCGAGGTGCTCACCCACGCGCCGGTGAGCGCCCTCGGCCGCGACGACGCCGGGCTCTGGGTCGGCGCCCTGGGGTCGACGATCCGCGCCCGCAAGGTGGTGGTCGCCGCCGGTCCCTGGACCAGCGAGCGCCTGCTCGGAGAGACAGGCCGCCACCTCCTCTCGCTCTCCCGCGGGGTCCACGTGGTGATGCGCGCGAGCGACGTGCCGATCCGTCAGCCTCTGGTCGTCCAGGTCCGCGGCGAGCGGCGGATCGTCTTCGTCGTCCCCTGGGGGAGTCGCACCTATCTCGGGACCACCGACACCGCCTACGAGGGCGATCCCGGCGAGAGCGGGGTCGAGGCCCGGGACTACGACGAGCTCTTCGCGCTGATCGGCCGGGTGCTGCCGAGCGCGCCGCTGCGGCGCGAGCGGGTGGTCTCGGCCTGGTCGGGGGTGCGGCCGCTGGTCCGCGCCGGCAAGGGCGGCGACGGATCGACCGTCGAGATCTCACGGCGTCACCAGCTCATCGAGAACGCCGACGGGATCCTGGCGCTGGTCGGCGGCAAGCTGACGACCTACCGGGCGATGGCCAAGGAGGCGGTCGATCACGTCGCCCGCGGGATCCGCGAGGCGGACCCGAGCCGCGAGATCCCGCGCTGCACGACCCACCTCCTGCCGCTGGTCCCGGGGGCGCCGATCGGCGACGACGAGCGCGGAGACCCGCTGATCGCCGATCTCGCCGCCCGCCACGGCCCCGCCGCCCGCGAGCTCGCCGCCCGCGCGGCGGCCGAGCCCGGGCTCGCCGAGCGCCTGGTCGACGACCTCCCCTACCGCTGGGTCGAGGTCGATCAGGCGATCCGCTTCGAGGGGGTCCACCACCTGGACGACCTCCTCCGCCGCCGCCTGCCGCTCGCCCTCACCGACCCCCGCCGCGGCGCCGGGGTCGCGCGGGCGATCGCCGAGCGCCTGGTCGACGCCCGGGGCGGCGACGCGGCCGAGGTCGAGCGCGAGATCGAGCGCTACCGTGCAGAGGTCGCCCGCGAGACCGGCGACGAGCCGCCGGCGATCTAGCTCGCCAGCTCGACATGAGTGGGGACGACGCCCCCCAGACCGCCCGCTTCGACCTCGTCGTCGCGGACGGATAGGCTGGCGAGCGGTGGACGGGATGACCCCCGACGCGGCGGCGCGGCGCGCCTCGCAGGACGCGGCGACGATCGCCGACGGCCCGCCGAAGGCGCGGGCGGAGGAGGTCCGTCCGCCCGCCGAGGCCGCCGATCGGATCGGCCGCTTCACGATCCTCGAGCTGGTCGGCGCCGGCGGGATGGGCCTCGTCTACGCCGCCTACGATCCCGAGCTCGACCGCAAGGTCGCGGTCAAGCTGGTCCGCAGCGACGAGGGGAGCGCCGGCGGCGAGGGCAGCGACGGCCGCTCGCGCCTCCTCCGCGAGGCCCAGGCGCTCGCCCGCGTCGCCCACCCCAACGTCGTCGCGATCCACGACGTCGGCGTCCACGAGGGCCAGGTCTTCATCGCCATGGAGTACGTCACCGGCGTCGACCTCCGCCTCTGGCTCGAGGAGCGCCCGCGGAGCTGGCGTGAGATCCTCGAGGTCTACCTCCAGGCGGGCGACGGCCTCGCGGCGGTCCACGAGGCCGGCCTCGTCCACCGCGACTTCAAGCCCGACAACGTCCTGGTCGGCGACGACGGGCGGGCGCGGGTCGCCGACTTCGGCCTGGTCGGCATGTCCCATGAGCCATCTCGATGGCGGCCGGAGTCGGCGCCTGGCGGCGAGCTCCGGCTCACGCTGACCGGCGCCTTCATGGGGACGCCGCCCTACATGTCGCCCGAGCAGCACCGCGGCGAGGACGTGGGCCCGGCCAGCGACGTCTTCGGCTTCTGCGTCGCCCTCCACGAGGCGCTCCACGGCGTCCGCCCCTTCGCCGGCCGGACCCCGGCGGCGATCCTCGAGGAGGTGATGGCCCGCGCGCCGCGGCGATCCGAGCGGGGCGCCGAGGCGCCGGCGTGGCTGCGGGCGATCGTCGAGCGCGGCCTCGATCCCGACCCGGCGATCCGCTGGTCGTCGATGCCCGCCCTCCTCGCCGCCCTCCGCCGCGACCCCGAGGTGCGCCGCCGGCAGCGGCTGCGGACCGCCGCCCTCGTCGCCCTCGGCCTCGTCCTCGCACTCGTCGTCGTCGCCCTCGTCGACGCCGGCGCCGCGGCGTGGCGACGGGCCGAGGCCGAGCGGGCGGCCGCCGAGCGCTGGGGGATCGCCGCCGAGCGGATCGCCGCGCTCCGGGCGAGCAGCCAGGTGGCAGCCGCCGACGAGGTCTTCGCGGCCTTCATCGCCGCCGACGAGCAGCGCGGCACCCGGGCGATCGCCGCGGCCTGGCGCTGGCGGGCCGCCCGGGCGCGCGGCGAGGGCGACGTCGACGGCGCCCGGCGGGCGCTCGCCCGGGCCTACGGCGAGGCGATCGATCCCGAGGGCGAGGCCGCCGCGCTCCATGGCCTCTCCGACCTGTTCTATGAGACATGGTCGTTTGACCGGCTGATCGCGGTCGTCGAGCGCGCCCGCGATCTCGGCGAGGGCCGCGGGGCCGCCCTCGATCCGGCGATCGCCCGGCCGGCGATCGCCGCGACGATCGCCCAGCGCGACCTCCGGGGGGCCGCGGCCGCGATCGACGGCCTCGGGGCCGACGCCCCCGCCGACCTCGCCGGCTGGCGCCCGCTCCTCACCCACCTCGCGGGGGCGCGCGCGAGCGCCCACGCGCCGGGCCGGATCCACGCCCCGCCCGGCGACGCGCTCGTCCTCCTCGACGCCGACACCCTGACGATCGTCGAGCGGCGGCCCGAGCTGCCGACGCGCCGGGCGATCGCGCTCGGCGAGCGCTACAGCGCCCCGCCCTGGTGGGTCGGCGGCGACCCCGGGGGCACCCGCTGGCTGATCGCCTGGCGGGATATCGGCGGCACGCGGGCGGAGCTCTCGCTCCTCGAGGTCGACGACGCGGGCGCGCGGGTGCGCGAGCGGTGGGAGGACGGCATGCCGCTGGCCGCGGTCGGCGGCGACCTCGGCGACGGGATCTGGCGGGTCTTCGTCGGCATCGGCCCCTTCGCCCGCCGGATCGTCGAGCTCCGCCGGGGCGAGGACGGCGCCTGGAGCCGCGGCGACGCCCACCCGCCGACCTCCGCCGCCTACTCCGACGTCGGCGCCCTCCTGGTCGACGACCTCGACGGCGATCGCCGCCCCGAGCTGATCGCCGCCGCCGGCCCCTGGAACGCCTACGACCTCCGGGTCCTCCGCCCCGACGCGGGCGGCCTGGCGATGATCGCCCGTCGCCGCCTCGGCCACGTCGGCGCGCTCGCGGGCCTCGACGACCCCGCCGGCCGCCTCCTCCTCGCCCTCAAGACCGACCACTACCCGAACCCCGACGTCTTCCCGCCGGGGCAGCCGACCGGCGATCCGGCGGGGATCCACGCGCTCCGCCTGGGGGGCGGCGGGCTCGTCGAGGTCGGCCTCCTGCCGGCGCCGCGGCCCCTGGGCGCGGCCGCTCCCCTCCCCCTCGCCGGCCTCCTCGTCGGCGACCTCGACGGCGACGGCGTCGGCGAGATCGTCACCTCGACGGGAGGCGGCCAGGCCGAGCCCCTCCTGATCATCCATCGGATGTCCGAAGAGACACCTTCCCCCCTGGTCCTCCGCGGCCTGAAGCCGCTGGCGATCGCCGAGCTCGATGACGATCCCGCCGCCGAGCTCCTGGTGATCGACGCCGCGAGCGAGGCGCTCTGGGTGCTCGGGGCCGGGGGCGACGCCCTCCCGCCGCCGACCGCCGCCGCCGCGCCGCCGCCGGCCCCGACCTCCGCCGATCCGGCGCTCGCCCGGGTGCAGCGGCGGGCCGAGGAGCTGGTGGCGATGGGCCTCGGCGACGAGGCGGCGGGCCTCCTGGCGGGCTCGGCCGAGCTGGCGGTCGACGCCGCCGACCGGGCGGCGCTCCTCCGCCGGGCGGCCGAGCTCCACGAGGCCGGCGACGCGATCGACGCGGCGATCGACGCCTACCGCCGCCTCGCCGCGGTCCCCGGCGGCGGCGTCGACGGGCTCCGCGGGGCCGCCCGCTGCCAGCGACGCGCCGGCGAGCTCGCCGACGCGCTCGCCAGCCTCGACGCGCTCCTCGACCGCGACGCCCTCGCGGCCGACCTGCGCGCCCAGGTCCGCGAGGAGCGCGACACCCTCGCCCGCCTGGTCCGGCCGACGCGTCAGGTCCACCTGAGCTTCGACGCCCCCCTCGACCGCCGCTGGCGGATCGACGACGCGATCGGCGTCCGCCGGGACCCGATCGCCGCCCGCCTCCACGTCGACCTCTTCGGCGACGGCCCGCCGCTCGCCCGCCTCCCGCTCCGCGCCGACGGGGACGCGATCGCCCTCCGGGTCGAGCTCGCGCTCACCCGCCTCGAGTGGGGGAGCGGCCTCATCGTCGGCCTCCGCCGGGCCGGCGATCCGGGCGCGCGGCCGCTGGTCGGCGTCGGCATCGAGGGCGCGGGCGGCCGCAACGCGCTCGCCCACCTCCTCCACTGCGTCACCTCCGACGAGGGCCGCCACCGCTCCTTCGGCAACGTCGAGGTCGCCGACGCGACGACGCCGGTCCGCGGCGTCCTCGAGATCGCGGTCCAGGGCGACGTCGCGGTCTGCTCGTGGACGAGCGCCGACGGGCCGACGAAGCGGTCGATCCAGCCGCTCCTCGGCCGCCTCGGCCGCGGCGACGTCGAGCTCGTCCTCGCCCCGGCGTCCCCGGGCGCCGACACCCACGCCTGGTCGTCGGTCGAGATCGCGGCGATCGACGTCAGCGGCGCGGAGCTCTCCCCCGAGACCGCCGACGACGACGAGGCGCCGCTCGCCGCGACCCGGCGCTGGCAGGCCGAGGACGGGCTCGCGCCGGCGATCGCCGCCTACCGCAGCCTCGAGATCGCGCCCGCGGATCGGGTCGCGCTCGCGCTCGCGCTCGAGTCGCTGGGCCGCTGGGGGGAGGCCGAGCTCGAGCTCGCGGCGGCCCTCGCCAGCGACGACCCGGCGGCCCTCGACGCCCTCGGCCGCGCCCTCCGCCTCCGCACCCACGCGCTCTCGATCCTCCTCGCCGATCAGCCCTCGGAGGCGCTGGCGGCGACGATCCTGCGGATGTGGCGGACGCCGGCGGTGATGAACCCCGACGACGTGATGGTCGCCTCGATCGGCGAGCTCCTCGACCGCGACGCCGCCTGGCACCTCGCCGAGCCGAGCGCCAGCCTCACCCGCCTCTGGCTCCTCCACACCCGCGGCCGCGCCTGGCTCCGCCGGGGCGTCGACGAGCGCGCGCGCCGGGATCTCCTCGCGGCCCTCGCCGAGGCGCCCCATGTCGCCCGCTCGCCCGACGCCGAGGATCTGGTCGGCCGGGCGACCGCCGCGATCCAGCAGGACCTGACGATCCTGGCCGCGCGCGCCGGCGCGACCGACGAGGCGCTCGCCCACGCGGCGGCCGCCCTCGCCGAGAGCGGCGCCCCCGAGACCGTCGCCGATCGCCTCTGGGTCCGCCCCGAGCTCGCGCCGCTCCAGGGCGATCCCCGCTGGCGAGCGCTCCTCGGGCGCTGAGCGGGCTCGCCTTCAACATGTCCAAAGAGACATGTATTTCAGCCCGCCGCCGCCCGCGGCCCGAGCACCCGATCGAGGAAGCCGTTGGCGAAGACCCCGTGGGGATCGAGGCGCCCGCGGAGCGCGAGGAATTCCGCGGCCATCGGCAGCCGCGCGAGCACCTTCGCCGGCGAGATCGTCGTCTCCTTCCCCCAGTGCGGGCGACCGTCGAGGCCGTCCATGAGGCGCTCGAAGCCGCGGAAGTAGGGGTCGAGATCGGGCGCCTGCCCGCTGTAGGCGCCGAGCTGGCAGGTGTCGCGCCCGTAGGCCGGGCTCATCCACGCGTCGTCGCCGCGGACGAAGCGGACCTCGAGCGGGAAGTTCACCCGCAGCCGCTCGCGCTCGATCAGCGCCAGCGTCCCCTCGAAGGCCGCCCGCGCGTCGCCGATCGCCACCGCGTACTCGGTCTCGCGGTGGCGCGGCGGCATCGCCAGGGTGAAGGCCTCGACGCTGCCCGCGACCATCGTCGTCGGCTTGAGGTAGGTGCGGGCGATGATCCGGTTCATCCGGGGGATCGACGCCGGCCGCCGCCCGCTGAAGCGGAGGAGCGCCGGGAAGACCCGGCGGTTGACCACGTGGTCGTCGATCCAGCGGGCGACCCGGCTCAGGTTCGGCGCCTCGTCGGTGCGGGTGTAGCGGAAGACCTGGGCCATCCCTGTGTGGGGGAGGTGCCAGATCTTGACGTACTCGGCCGAGCGGGCGATCGCCTCGACGTCGGCGGCCGCCTGCTCGACGGCGACCGGCTCGACCTCCTCGCGGAGGTTGAAGGCCGGGACCACGCGGATCGTGATCTCGGTGAGGATCCCGAGGGCGCCGAGGCCGACCCGCGCGGCCGCGAGGCGGGGATCGTCGGCCCCGAGCGCGAGCATGTCACCTCTCCCTGTGACCAGGCGCGCGCCGACCACCCCGGAGGCGATGTTGCCGTGGACCAGCGACGACCCGTGGGTCGCGGTCGAGGCGACGCCGGCGACGCTCTGCTCGGTCACCGAGCCGAGGATCGGCAGCGCGAGCCCGGCCTCGGCGAGGCGCGCGTTGAGCTGCCAGAGGCGGATCCCGGCGCCGACCGTGATCGTCCCGGCATCGCGGTCGATCGCCCGGACGTCGGCGATCCCGTCGAGGCTGACCAGGATGTCGTCGGGCATGCCGATGTCGCTCCACGAGTGGCCGGCGCCGACCACCTTGACCCGCCGCCCCTCGGCCACCGCCCGCCGCACCAGCGCGGCCACGGCCTCCTCGTCGCCCGGCGCCTCCCAGGCGCTCGGGATCGTCGAGTGGCGGCCGGACCAGTTGGAGTAGCGGAGGCGGCGACGCATGGGGCGATGATCGGCCCCACGCCCGGCGACCGCAAGGCGAGGCGAGCCGAGGCCGACCGCCGCCGATCTGCCGCCGCGTCAGCGGCGACGATGCGCGCTCGCCAGCGCCGCGACGGCGAGATATCGATCGTCCTCGCGTCGGCCTCGTCGTCGCTGGCCAGCGGCGATGAGCGCTACCTCGGTGTCGCGGCGCTAGCTCCCGGGCGCCCAGCGCTCGAGCTTCCAGACGCCGCCCTCCCGCACCAGCCAGATCCCGTGCGCCTTCACCTCGGGGCCCATCTTGCCGTAGGCCTCGTTCGCGCTCGCGGACTGCCAGCGGATCCCGAAGCTGAGCCAGCCCTCGCCCCAGCGCTGGAAGGTCTCCGCCGGATCGCCGTCGTTCACGCCCCGCATCAGGGTCGCGTAGCCGGACTCGGTGGTCCGCGCCCGCACCCGCTCGAGGTCGCCCGAGCGCATCGCCTCGAGGAAGGCCTGCCAGCCCGCCTCATGATCCTCCTCGGCGGCGGCGATCGTCGGCGGAGCCTCCGGCGCGGGCTCTGGTGCGGCCTCCGGCGCGGCCGCGACGCTCGAAGGCGGGGCCGCCTCGCCCTGGGTCGCCGCCGGCCCCTGCCCCGCCGGGGTGCAGCCCGCGAGCGCGAGGAGGAGTTGGAGCCCGACCTTGGCCGAGAGACCCGCGCGCATGATCGACCTCAGCCGAAGAGCCCGGCGATCCAGGCGACCGCCTCGCTCACCCAGCTCTCGGGGTGGTTGGCGCCGACATAGACGCCGCCGACGAAGATCCCCCCGAGGATCAGCCCCGGGACCCCGATCCAGCCGAGCGCCCAGCCGAGCGCCGACGGCTTCGCCTCGCCCTCGGTCTCGGCCACGGCGCCGTGCTGCGCCTTGACTGGCTTGTTCTCCCTCGCCATCACTCGCCCTCCTCGGCGGGCACGTCGTCCTCGTCGACGCTCGGCAGCGGCGCGCCGGCCCAGACCGCGGCGTCCTTGCCCCGGAGCATCGCCTCGCGGCTGGTCGGATCGATCCAGAGGGGCTGGGCGTCGTCGGCGAGGACGTCGGCCATCCACGAGCCGCGTCGGTAGGCGTCGCTCCCCGGGTCGTCGATCATCGCGGCGCCGAGGAGGCGGCCGACTGCGAAGAGGAGCGGCCGGAGGTGGGGGGCCTGGCGCGAGCGCGCGCTCCGGGGGACCAGCGCGCAGCGGGAGCCGTGGAGCGGCACGTCGCCGGCGATCGGATCGCCGACGAGGCCGAGGAGGATCGCCGCGCCGTCGTCGGGCCGGGCGCAGAGGGCCGCGAGCTTGCCGGCGGAGCCCGGCGGCGCGTCGTCCCAGAGGGCGATCGACCGGAGCTCGAGGCGGAGGCCGATCTGGCTCTCGTAGACCTGCGAGGCCCAGGCGAGGGTCTGCTGGACGTAGGCGAAGGGATCGGCCGCCTGCGACGCCCAAGCCGCGTCGACCAGCACCTTCACCGGGACCGTCGCCGGGCGCCGCTGGATCGCCTCGAGATCGGGCGCGAGGCGCTCGGGGAGGGCCGCCGTCAGCGGCATCGCCGGCCGCGGCGGGGCCTCGAGGAGCGAGGGCGGCGGGGTCTCGGGCGGGGTCTCCGGGGCCACCGGCGGCGTCTCGGGCGTCTTCTCCGGGGCCACCGGCGGCGTCTCCGGCGTCTTCTCCGGGGCGTCCGGCGTCTCCTCGGGCGTCTTCTCCGGGCCCGGCGGCGTCGTCTCCGGCGCCTTGCCGACCGGCAGCGCGCTCGCCCCCTTCTTCACCAGGCCGACCATCGGCGCGAGCCAGGGCGTAGCCGCCGGGACCTCGACGTCCATCCCCAGCCAATCCTTCTCAAAGGCGAGGATCGACGCGCGGTTGCCGAGGCCGACGTGGACCCCGGCGCCGAAGAGCGCGAGGAGGAGGCAGATCGGCAGGCCGATCAGGAAGAGGAGCTTGGCCAGGGCCGTGATCCGGGAGCGCGGCATGGAGCGTCGGCGGAGTATACGTCCGCGAGCCTCAAACCGCCGCCCGGCCGCGAAGATTCCCAAATTTTGCCGGCGCTGCGGCGCGCTCCGGCGATCGCTCGCCGACGCCGATGACCTTCGAAAGCGCCGAGCCCCGCCGCGATCGCTCGCGAGCGGGGCCCTGGGCGGTCGGCGACGCGAGCCGGGATCAGCCCGGGAGCGCCTCGATCCCGAGGACGCAGACGCTCTCCTCGCCGATGTTGTAGTCGGGGACCTCGTCGATGTACGCGTCGTTGATCGTCCGCCAGGTGATGTAGCCGTCCGACACGAAGCACTCGTTGATGTCGAGGTCGCCGTGCTTGAGGTCACCGACGCCGTCGACCTCGAGGATCTGCCCGCGCGAGCGCCCCTCGCCGTCGGGGGTCCAGGCCATGTCGAGGACCATCTTCTCGGTCTCGGGGCCGCTCCAACCCCAGTCGTCCCACTGGCCGTAGAGCGCGAGGTGGAAGGAGCCCGAGCCGTCGTCCTCGGTGCGGTAGTTGTAGGTCTCGTCGCTGAAGAAGGTGTCGTCGTCGAGGAAGCCCTGGTAGAGCACCTGGAAGTCGTCGAACTTGATGTCGATCTGCTTGCGCTGGGTGTCGACGTCGCGCTCGAAGGTGACGTGGATCATCCCGCTGAAGGTGTGGAGGCTGTCGTCCTCGTTCTTCATCTCGGGGTGGGCCTCGATCGTGTCGAAGTAGAGGTTGAAGCCGCCCGAGCGCAGGTTTTGGTCGACCGAGAGCTCGCCGTCGAGGAGCTTGTCGACGTCGGCGACGCTCTTGGCGTCGCGGGGGCCGACGTGGAGCTCGAACTTCTGCACGCCCTCGACGTCGTCGAGCTTGACCAGCCACGCGAGGTCGCGGCCGTCGTCGTCGGCGAAGGGGCCGTAGACCCGCCAGTCGCCGTCGGTCGAGGTCTCGCGCCGGCGATCGAGGAAGCGGTAGATCGCCGCCATCCCCTCGACCGAGCCGGTGACCCAGGTGTTGGTGTCCTTGATCGTGTTGTCGATGATCACGTAGACGTCGCCGCGGATCTCGCTCGGATCGCCGGCCCGCATCGACACCCCCGAGGGGACCGCGAGGCGGACGTCGTCGCCCTCGATGAAGTCGTCGTCGCCGCCGTTCCCGAGCTGGCTGAGCATCAGGAGGCAGCCGGAGTTGAGGGTGCAGAGACCGGCGACCGCGGTCGCCACGAGCGAGGAGCGAAGGGCCTTGTGCGTCATCATGGCTGGCTCTCTTTGCGAGCCCGGAGCCACCCGGGCCCCGGCGAAAAGTTCATTGATTTTGGCAGGGTAGCCGATCGCGCGCGGACCTGGCGAGTGGTGTGTGGTGGTTTGCGACGCCGCAGCCTGCGACGCGAGCCCCGGCCGCGGGGCTGCGGCGGATGACCTCCTCACGGCCTCCACGACCCTGCCCGTCGCCCGGCGAGCGCCCCCGCGCGGACGAGCTCTTCGGGAGCGTCGATCCCCCCTGTAAGCGGCGCCCGGGGCCCGGCGTTCGGCAGACGTCGCACGCAGGAAGCACCCACCATGACCCGTACCAGCCTGATCACCCTCGCCCTCACCGTCTCGCTCGGCGCCTGCGCCCACAAGGGCTCCTCCTCCGACTTCGCGGCCGGCTCCGCGACCTACTCGACCGGGTCGACCTCGGCGGAGGCGACGACGGCGACCGGCGGGGCGAGCGTGAGCAGCCGCGCCCCGACCAGCGCGCCCGCGCCGGCGATGGACGAGGCGGTCGCCGACTACGACGGCGGCATCATGAACTACCAGAAGAGCGCCGGCGGCGAGGCCTCGGTCGGCGCGACCCCGCCCCCGAGCCGGCGGCCGAGCCCGGGCCTCGGCACCTCCTACGGCGAGACCCGCTACTCCCAGGTCCACACCGTCCCCTTCCGCCGCCAGAGCGACAACCCCGACGTGATCTTGTCGCTCCGCTACAACGACCCGCAGGGGGTCGCCGATCTCAGCGCCCTCCGCGGCGGCGCCGCGTACCCCTCGGCCTCGCTGCAGACCGGCGCGCTCCGCCTCTCGCTGGTCGGCGAGGGCGGCGGGGTGCTGCCGGGGGCGGAGGTCGGCGGCGAGGTCTACGCGGTCGGCGGCGTCGGCCAGCGCTACATGATCGCGGTCGAGAACCACACCCCGGATCGCTACGAGGTCGTCGCCTCGGTCGACGGGCTCGACGTGATCGACGGCGGCGAGGCGAGCTTCAGCAAGCGCGGCTACGTCGTCGACCCCTACACCTCCTTCGTGATCGAGGGCTGGCGGACCAGCGACAACACGATCGCCGCCTTCCGCTTCTCCGAGCTCGGCGACTCCTACGCCGCCCAGACCGGCAAGGCCCGCAACATCGGCGTCGTCGGCGTCGCCTTCTTCCACGAGTACCCGGCGATCGACGTCCACGAGCTCCGCCGCCGCGAGACCGCCGATCCCTTCCCCAACCGCTACGCCCCGCCGCCGCCCCGCCGGGTCTACTAGCCGCGCGATCGCCGACGCGCCTAACGCGAGAGGACATGTCCATACGGACATGTCCTCTCTTCGTTCGGGAGCGCTCGGCCGCTAGAGGACCGTGAGCACCGGGCAGGGCGCGACCCGCAGCACCTTCTCGGTGACCGAGCCGATCAGCGCCCGCCGGATCCCGCTCTGGCCGTGGTAGCCCATCACCAGGAGGTCGAAGTGGCCGCCCTCGGCGGTCTTGAGGATCGCGTTGTAGGGGCGATCGCCCACCGCCAGGACCTCGATGTCGCTGACCCCGAAGGCGCGCGCGCGCTCGCTGTCGCGCTGGAGCGCCCGCTCGACCTCCTTGCGGAGCTTCGCGGCCTCGTGCTCCTCGGGGACGAAGCCCTCCGGGAGGTGGAAGCCAGGGACCTCGTAGACGTGGAGGATCGTCAGCGACGCGCCGTAGCGCGCGGCGAGGTCGGCGGCGAAGTCGATCGCCTTGACGGCATTCTCCGAGAAGTCGTTGGCGACCAGGATCTTCTTCGGCGGGGTGTGGCTCGACTGCATCGCCGGAGAGTAGCGGCCCTCTCCCCCGAGGTGAACGCCAGGATTGCGCGATCCCACCAGGGTGCGCAAACAACGCTCTCGCCCCTCTGCGCCCGCAGGTCGCGGCAGGGCCCGGCAGCCGGCGCCCGGACGCGATCGGGCCGCGCTACCATGGGTCCCTTGGAGGTCCGATGGGGTTGAACGATGGCCTTTGGGTGAGGGGCGCGGGTTGCCTGCTGATCGCGGCGCTGACGGTCGCCTGCAACGGCGGCGAGGGGGAGAGCGAGGACGGGTCAGCGACCGCGACGGCGTCGACCTCGACGTCGACGTCGACCTCCGCGGCGACGGCGACGACGTCCGCCGGCGGCAGCGAGAGCGCGACCGGCAGCGGGGGCGAGAGCGACTCGAGCGCGAGCACGAGCGCGAGCGGCTCCGCGAGCGCGAGCACCAGCGCCGGCGAGACCAGCGGCGGGGTGACGACGACCGACACCAGCACCGGCGATCCGGGCAACTCGCCGCCGATGTTCGTCTCGGAGCCCGAGCTCGAGATCGTCCTCACCGAGCTCTACAAGAGCAACTTCAACCCCGGCGAGGCCTTCATCGCCTCGTCGCGGACCGACGAGATCCGGGTCTACGACGCCGACACGCTCGCCTACATCACCTCCTTCAACCACCCGGCCTTCTCGGAGATCAACTCGCCCTCGTACCAGTACGGCCCCAACGGGATGGCCTTCAACGAGCGCGGCAACCTGGTGGTCGCCGCCTACTCGAAATTCGTCGAGTTCAGCGACTACGGGGTCGAGTACGCGACCTACCCCAAGGTCGCGCCGGAGGCGACCGAGAACGTGATCTTCGACGCGCTCGGCAACCTCTACACGACGACCTCGACCGGCGGCACCGACAAGCTCAACCAGTACCGCGCCGAGGACTACGCCTTCGAGCAGACGATCGACGTGCCGCCGGGCGCTGGCTCGCTCACCGGGATCACCTTCGACGGCTACGGGCGCCTCTACCTCGCCAGCCAGAGCGACAACACGATCCACGTCACCGACATCAACTTCGACTTCAAGACCTTCACGTGGATGGAGAAGCTCAGCGGCGCCGGCAACCCCGGCAACTTCGAGGGGCTCCAGTTCAACGCCAACGGCCAGCTGGTCGCCGCCGCCGGCGATCTGATCCTCTACGACGTCTTCTCAAAGATGAAGGTCGGGACCTTCGACGCGCCGAACGACGCCTTCCCGGTGCCGCTGCGGGTCGACAACGACGGCAACATCTACACCGCCGACTACGAGAACGGCACCGGCACCGCGCCCGCCGACATCTTCCGCTTCACCCCCGACGGCAAGGAGTTCATCACCAGCAACGACCCCGGCCTCTTCGGGCCCTTCGGCCTCGTGATCTCCGGGACCGTCCTCGCCGGCGATCCGCCGGTGCTCTGGACCTACGTCCTCGAGGCGGTCGACGCCGACGGCGACACGCTGACCTACACCCTGGTCTCGGGCCCGCTCGGGATGTACCTCGATCAGCAGACCCACACCCTGACCTGGGCGGTGACCAGCGAGGACATCGGCGAGCACATGGTGAGCGTCAAGGTCGAGGACGGGAAGGGCGGCGAGGACGTCCAGGACTTCGTCCTCGTGATCAAGTCGATCTAGCCGATCTGCTCGACGAAGCCGACCCGGGGATCGACGATGAGGACGAGCTCCTCGCCCTCGCGGATCGCCCCGCCCTCGAGGCGCTCCTTGTCGACGATCACCTCGGCGACCCGGACCCCGTCGGCGCCGGCGATCGCGGGGTCGACCGCCGGCACGCCGGCGATGTGGGGGGCCGCGAGGAGGGCCGCGAGCTCGCCGGCCGCCCCGGCCTCGCCGGGCTGGAGCGCGGCCAGGCGCTCGCCGACCGCCGCAAGGTGGCCGTGATCAAAGCGCCGCGCGGGATCGGTGGAGAGGACGACAAGCGCCGGCGCGCAGCCGATCCCCGGCTCGCGCAGCGCCGGATCGGCCCGCAGCACCCGGCCGACGCAGAGCGTCCCCTCCTCGAGGGCCCGCCGACGCATCACCCCCGAGCGGCTCTGGTGGACCGCCGAGAGGCCGAAGCCGGCGATGAAGAGGATCGCGCCGATCGCCATGTAGCCCCAGCCGCCGGCGCCCATCGACGCGATGATCCCGAAGATCGCGGTCATCAGCGCGCCGACGCCCGCGAGGCCGTCGCCGAGGCAGCCGCGGTCGCCGCGGGCGAGGCCGTGGAGATCGTCGTCGATCGTCCGCGGCGTCGCCTCGTAGCGCCGCCGGAGCGCGGTGACGTCGCTCATCGGCGACCGCCGATCGTCGGAGCAGGTGCGCGGGCGACCATCGCCCGGCCTCCTAACACAACCAGGCGCCCGGACGACGGAAAAACGCCGACCGAAAAATGCCGACGTCAGGGGACCTGACGTCGGCGAAGGTGACGCACGCGGGAGTCGAGCAGGCGCAGGGAGCGGGAGCGCGGAGAGCGGGAGCGGGAGCGGGAGCGGGAGGTCGAGTCGCGGGGGCGTGCGCGGCCGGAGCGTCCCACGCCCGGCGACCCGCGGTCAACCAACATTCGCCGGAATTCGGCCGCCCAGGACCGCCTCGCGCCGCTTCGCGCGGGGCCGGCGGAGCGCCGCCGATCGGCCCGGCGCGGCCTCGAACGCCGCTCCCCGAGGCGCGCAGCCCGGCGGGCGCCGGGTCGCGCGTCCTCGAGGACATGACCGTTCAGACAGAGAGTCTAGGCGTCGTCGCCCGCCGAGGGCTCGTCCGAGCCCTCGTCCGAGACCTCGTCCGCGGCCTCGTCCGAGACCTCGTCCGCCGCCTCATCCGAGCCCTCGTCCGCCGCCTCGGGGGTCGCGGCGGCGTCGGCCTCGTCGGCCCCGGGATCGAGGCTCGCCTCGTCGCCGGCGCTCGGCTCGGCGAGATCATCCTCGGTCACGCTGAGCTCCTCGCTCGCCGCCTCGAGGTCGTAGCCCCGCTCCTGACGGCACTTGCGGCACATCTTGTCGATCTCGAGGCCGGCCTCGTCGCGGGCGTCGCCGAGGCGCTGCCCGGGGAACCACACCCACTTGCCGTCACAGCCCGAGACCACGCAGGGCATCACCTCGGCGCCCTCCGGCAGGTCGGTCGGCGTCAGCGGCAGGGTGTTGATGAAGCCGCCGCGCGAGCACTCGTCGCAGAGGCGGAGCGGCTCCTGGTTGCGCCCGGCGAGCGCCGCCTGGAGCTGGGCCCCGGTCTTCCAGGTCCAGGTGTTCTCGCAGCCCGGCCGACCGCAGGGGATCGCCTTGTCGGGGTGCACGCGGCAGAACTCGCGGCAGCTCTCGCACATCCGCCGCGGCGGGGTCGGCTCGGCCGCGAGATCGTCGGTGCCCATCGCCGCCCAGGCGCGGAGCTGCGACGCCCGATCCCAGGTCCAGGTGCGGGTGCAGCCGTGGACCTTGCAGGGGATCTCGCGGGGCTCGATCCGCGCGACCTTCTGGGCGCAGCAGGCACACATCCGCGCCGGCGGCCCGGTCGGGATCGCCACCGGGGCCGGCGGGGCCTCGACCGCGGCCTTCCCCTTGCCGCGCTTGCGACGGCGGCGGCGCTTCTTCTTGCCAGCCTCGCCCTCGCCCTCACCGGCGGCCTCGCTCGCCTCCTCGCCCTCGCCCTCGCCCTCGCCTTCGCTCGCGTCGACAGCCTCGCTCCCGCTCGCGTCCGCGGCCTCGCTCGCCGCGCTCGCGTCGACGGCCTCGTGGACCTCGCTCGCCGCCTCGGCCTCGCTCGCCGCCTCGGCCTCGCTCGCCGCCGCGGCCTCGCTCGCCGCTGCCTCGCGGGCCGCCGCGGCCTCGCTCGCAGCTGCCTCGCGCGCCTCCTCGGCCGCACGGGCCGCGCGGGCGGCCTCCTCGGCCGCGCGGGCGGCCGCCTTCTCGACCTTCGCCTGCTGGCGGAGCACCCAGAGGCGGTGGCGGAGCTGGGCCTCGCGGGTCCAGGTCCAGGTCCGGCGGCAGGTGTCGACCTTGCAGCCGACCTCCTGATCGGCGGTCTCGCGCTCGGCCGCGAAGCACTCGTCGCAGAGCCGCGCCGGCCGGCGCAGCTTGCCGGTCTTGGCGAGCTGCGCGAGCTGAGCCCCGCGCTTCCAGGTCCAGGTGTTGCGGCAGCCGGGGTTGCGGCAGGGCACCTCGACGTCGCCGAGCTCGTTGAGCTGGGCGAGGTGCTCGTCGCACATCCGCTCCGGCGGCGCCTCGCCGAGCGAGCGGACCTGCTGGGCGGCGAACCATGTCCAGGTGTTGTGGCAGCCCGCGACCCGGCAGGGCATCTCGCGGTCGTGGAAGGTCGACGCGAAGAGGCCGGCCTTCAGCGGCGCCGACGAGTCCGGCCGTCCACCGCCCCGCCGATCGCCCCCGCGATCGCCCCCGCGATCGCCACGCTCGCCGCGATCGCGATCCCGACCGCGCCGCCGCTCGCGGCCTTCACCGCGGTCTTCACCGCGACCTTCGCCGCGACCTTCGCCGCGACCTTCGCCGCCGCGCCGCTCGCGAGCGTCCGCCGACCCGGCCCCCTCGCTCCGCCTGCCTTGCTCCTGGCGCCGCTCCGGGCGCTCGCCTCGGCGATTGTTGGGGTCGGCCGCTGCGTTGGTCTTGGGCTCGCCTGCCACGCCCCGGAGTATCGGGCCCGACCGCCGCGACGTCTAGTGCAGCCGCTTGCCCCGGGGCGTCAGACGGCTACTCTCGAGGTCCGTGCTCCGCGCGCCTGCGCGGTCCGCCCCCGGAGGTAACTCATGCTCGCGCTCCTCGTCGGCGCCGCCGTCGGCGGCCTGACCTACGCCACCGCCCGCCAGCGTCGGGCCTCGACCGGCTCCTCGGTCGCCGCCGCAGCCGCGACCGGAGCCGGCTCGGCGATCGCCGTGAGCGTCGTCGCGTCGCTCTGGCCGCTCGCCCTCGCCGCCGGGGTCGGTTACATGATCGCCCGCCGCAGCAAGGGCCCCAAGGCCCTCGGACCGGGCAGCGGCGGCTAGGCAAGCGACCTCGCGCATCATGCGCAAATCGGCCCGGGCCGCCGACCGCCGCGACGTGGTCCGCAAGCGCGGCCGGGTGCTAGCGCCCGAGGCCGAGGATCAGGGTCGCGTAGTAGTAGACCACCGGCGCGACGAAGAGGAGCGCGTCGACCCGATCGAGCATCCCGCCGTGTCCGGGCAGGAGGTTGCTCGAGTCCTTGACCCCGTAGGAGCGCTTGAGCATCGACTCGAAGAGGTCGCCCATCTGGCCGACCGCCGAGCCGAGGACCCCGAGGATCACCGCGTGGACGAGCGGCAGCTCGGGGATCAGCCAGGCCGCGCCGAGGACGGAGGTCGCCAGGACGCCGCCGACGAGCCCGCCGAACGCCCCCTCGACGGTCTTCTTCGGGCTCACCGCCGGGTAGAGCTTGTGCTTGCCGAGGAAGCGGCCGAAGAAGTAGGCGACGGTGTCGGAGCCGAAGGCGATCCCGAGGGTGACGAGGAGCCAGCTCGCGCCGTTCGGCAGGTGGCCCTTGATCGGCGTCCACACCGAGACCAGGAGCGGGACGTAGAGGAGGCTGGCGTAGGCCGCGGCCATCTGGTGGCCCGCCTTCGGCAGCGCCTCCCGCCGCCCGAGGTGGATCACCCCGAGGGCGATCGCGGCGATCGTCAGGGTCGGCGGGATCGCGGCTCCGGGCGTGAAGACCATCGAGAGCACGATCATCGCCGCGCCGCAGAGGACCACCGCCGCCCGCAGGCCGCCGCAGCGATCCTCCGGGGTCACCGGCAGCGACATCCGCAGGAGCTCGTCGTGGGCGAGCGCGCCGGCCAGGGTGGCGATCCCGAGGATCGTCCAGGGGGTCGTGTCGAGGAAGAGCGCGACCACGATGATCGGCACGAGCACCAGCGCGGTCAGCGCGCGCTGCGCGAGGTTGCCAAGCGCCATCCTAGACCTCCTCCTGCAGGCTCGCCTCGACCTGGGCCGAGGTCAGGCCGAAGCGCCGCTCCCGACGGCTGTAGTCCGCGAGGGCCTCGAGGAGGTTTTCGCGGTTGAAGTCGGGCCAGAGCGTCTCGGTGAAGAAGAGCTCGGCGTAGGCCGCCTCCCAGAGGAAGAAGTTCGAGATCCGCCGCTCGCCGCTGGTGCGGATCAGGAGATCGAGGGGCGGGAGGATCCGGCTCGACTCGATGTGCTGCGAGACGACGTCAGGGGTGATCGCGTCGACCTCGAGGGCGCCGTCGACCACCTCCTGCGCGATCCGCCGGACCGCGTCGGTGATCATCTCGCGCCCGCCGTAGCTGAGCGCGAGGCAGAGCGTCATCCGCGAGTGGGTGGCCGAGGCCTCGATGAGCTCGACCATCGGCTCGCGCACGTAGGCCGGGAGGCGGTGGGTCTCCCCCACCGTCACCAGGCGGATGTCGTTGTCGAGGATCTCCCCGCGCTCCTCGATCAGGTAGCGGCGGAGGAGCGCCATCAGGTGGAAGACCTCCTGCGGCGGGCGATCCCAGTTCTGGCTCGAAAACGCGAAGAGCGTGAGGGCCTCGATCCCGAGCTCGCGGGCGGCCCGGACCACCGTCCGGACGCTGTCTGCCCCGCGCTCGTGGCCGACCTCGCGCGGGAGCCCCTGCGCGTTCGCCCAGCGCCCGTTGCCGTCCATGATGATCCCGACGTGGCGCGGGAGGTTGCCCGCGGGGTCGAGGTGACCGGCGAGGTTGGCGGCCGGAGGGGGCGAGCTCGACATCGGCTTGGCGGGATACCACGAGGGAGCGCCCGCGGAAAAGCGCTGCCGCTGCGCGCGGACGACCGCCCCTCGCCGTCCGCCCTTCGCCGTCCGCCCCCGCCTACGCTGGCGACGCGGGGCGCCTCGCTAGCGCGCGCTCTCGGCAATCTCGGTTGCCGCCCCCGGGGCGCTGCGTTAAAGTGCCTCCTCCCGCGGCCGAAGGCGGCCCGCGGGTCAGGATCGCATGAACGCCGACAAGCTCGAGACGTACATCCGCCAGATGGACGTGCCCCACGAGCCCCTCCCGGAGGAGGGATCGTGGGTGCTCGCCCCCCAAGGTCTCCACCAGAGCCGGATCATCGTGAAGATCAGCGACCCGATCGTCCTCTTCACGACGCCGATCTTCAAGCTGAGCGAGGCGACGCAGGACCGGGAGCACCTCTTCCGGCGCCTCCTCGAGCTCAACGAGGATCTGCTCCACTGCGCCTACGGGCTCGACGGCGACCAGATCCTCCTCTCCGGCGCGCACCCGCTGGAGAACCTCGACTACAATGAATTTCAGGCCATGATCGACGACATGTCGATGGGCCTCGATCGCCACCTGGACCAGCTCGCGCCCTGGTGTGCTCCGGAAGGACCGACGAGCGCGCAGGAGGAGGCGTAGCCCATGGGACTCTTTTCACGACTTGGCACCCTGATCCGCTCCAACATCAACGAGCTGATCAACAAGGCCGAGGACCCCGAGAAGATGCTCAATCAGGTCTTGGTCGACATGAAGCAGCAGCTCGTCGAGGCCAAGAAGCAGGTCGCGGTCGCGATCGCCGACGAGAAGCGGATCAAGAAGCAGTACGAGCAGGAGGCCGCCAAGGCCGCCGACTGGGAGAAGAAGGCGATGCTGGCGATCCGCGCCGGCGACGAGAACCTCGCCCGCGCCGCCCTCGCCCGCAAGAGCGAGCACGACGAGGTCGCCCAGGCGCTCAAGGAGCAGTGGGAGGCCCAGAAGCTCTCGGTCGAGCAGCTCAAGGGCGCCCTCCGCGGCCTCGACGCGAAGATCGAGGAGGCCAAGCGCAAGCGCAACATCCTGGTCTCGCGGCAGAAGCGGGCCGAGGCCCAGCGGACGATCAACGAGACCCTCCAGGGGATCAACTCGACCTCGGCCTTCGACACCTTCGAGCGGATGAGCGACCGGGTCACCCAGCTCGAGGCCGAGGCCGAGGCGACCTCGGAGATGGGCGGCGCCCTCGTCGAGTCGAGCCTCGAGTCGCAGTTCCGCGCCCTCGAGGCGAGCAGCGTCGACGACCAGCTGGAGGCGCTCAAGCAGAAGATGGCCCTCTCGGCCGCCTCGTCGGCGCCGAAGCAGATCGGCGGCGACGTCGGCCGGGCCCCCGAGCCGCCGGCCGCCCCGCCGAGCGAGGAGGACATCAAGGCCTCCGAGATCGACGCGCAGCTCGAGGAGCTCAAGAAGAAGCTCTCGGCGACCTGAGCCTTCGGCCAGGTGAGTGACACGCGGAGGGCCCCACGGGGCCCTTCGTCGTTTGTCGCCTCGGCTGCGCCGGCGGGTCGCTCAGCCCGGCGCGCAGGCGTTCCCGTCGCAGACCATGCTCGGGGCCTCGCCGTCGCACTGACAATCGCCCGGGCAGCCGGCGCTCGTCCACTGCTCGGCCAGGGACTTGAGCGCCTCCGCGTTGACCGAGTCGTTGAGCGCCTCCCAGCACGAGGACCCCGGGATCCCGCAGGCACCCTGGACCGCGTGGCACTCGCCGTCCTCGACGCAGCTCTTGTTCGCCGGGTCCTCGGCGATCGCGGCGTAGCTCGCCGCGATCATCGCGCAGACATCCTCGCTCACGCAGGTGGCGACCCCCTCGATCACCTCGCAGGCGGCGACCGGCTCGCAGGGCGAGACGACCTCGCAGCCGGCGACGCAGTTGACCGCGACGTCCGGGCTCGGGCAGCTCCCGTCGCCGTCACAGGGCGCGTCGCAGCCGCCCGTCGTGTCAGCGCCGGTGCCGCCCGTGCCGGCCGTGCCGCTCGTCCCACCGCTGGTGCTCGCGCCCGCGCCGGTGACGTCCACGCCGGTCCCGGCGTCCGAGCCCGAGCCCGCGCCCGAGGTGCTCGCGTCGCCGGTGGCGCCGCTGAAGGTGCCGCTCCCGCCCCCGTCGCTGGTCCCGCCGTCGCCGGTGGTCGCCCCCTCGTCGCCGGCGACGTCCTCCACGAAGGCCGGGTTCACGCGGGTGCAACCCGCTGCGATCACAACAAGAAGCGCCGCCCGCTGGAGGAACCCACCCACAACCCACCTCGCAAGTCCTTCATGGGTGTGTCGAGCCCCCTCGAGAATTCTTACAGCGCCCCCGAGGGATCGCGTCGGTATCCGACATCAGCCCACGCCGGCGTGGACGCAGCTACTCGATCCGGACATAGAGCTGGACCTCGAGGTCGTGCTCGCCCCACTCCTCGCGCTTCATCATCGCCCGCCAGGCCTCGCCGGCGGCGACCTCGTCGACGGCGGCCTGGGCCGCGTCGGCGGCGGCGATCACCGCCGCGACGTCGACCTCCTTGGTCCGCGCCGGCTTCTCCACCGCGGCGATCTCGGAGGCGATGATCGACCACTTGTGGTTCTTCCAGATCTTCATCCCCGCGGGCAGCGGCAGCCCCTTGAGGGTCTTCGGCCGCATCCCGAGGCCGACCATCAGGGCGACCCGCGCCGGCGTCTTGGCGAAGGTCGGCGTGCGGTAGAGGAGCGCGACCCACTCGCCGTCGAGGAGGCCGCTGAAGGGGACGCCGTGCGCCTCGGCGAGCTCGCGGAAGAGCGCCGGATCGTCGGGCTTCATCGCCGCCGCCTTGCTCTCGAGGAAGCGCGGGATCCAGGTGCGCCCCATCCCCGGGATCACCATGTCCTCGTCGACCGAGAAGTCGACCATTCGATCGCCGAGGATCGCCTCGACCTCGTGGGCCTCGCCGTCGTCGAAGAGGCCGCCGGGCATCAGCGGGATCACCCCCATCCGGCGGTAGGGCGAGCTCGCCTTCCAGGCCGCGAGGAAGGGCGCGAGGCTGGCCGCGTCGACCGGCCCGACGCGGCCGCGGCGGCCGTAGTAGAGGCCGGCGCCGTCGAGGCGGTTGCCGCGGAGGCAGAAGTCGAGGTGAGGGTCCTTGCTGAGACCGGCCATGGCCTGCGTCCTCTCCGGCGCCGTCAGATCGCCGCGATGTCGAGCTCGGGGTAGCGGCGGAAGATGCCCCCCTCCGAGAAGGGGAGGCGCCGCGGCGACTCGAGGTAGGCGGCGATCCGCGGCCGGGCCGCGACCCGATCGCGGAGCTCGCCCAGCCGCGGGAGCCGCCCGCGGAGGCGCTCGAAGGCCCGCGGGAACGCGTAGCCTAGGCCCTCGGCGACCTGGAAGAGCGAGAGGTCGACGTAGCTCAGGCGATCGCCGACCGCGAAGCCGCTGGCGCTCGGGTTGCCATCGAGCACCCGCTCGAAGTAGCCGAGGAACTTGGCCATCCGCACCCCGGTGAAGTGGGCGGCCCGCCGCCGCGCCTCCGCCATCTGGTCCTCGTAGTACTCGCCCATCGCCACCGGGTGGTGGGTGTCATGGGCTTCGGCGACGAGGTCGGCGATCGTCAGCTGGAGCTGGTTGGCGTGGAGGCGACCCGCGGGATCGGCGGGCGCGAGGCCGTGGCGATCGCCGAGGTAGAGGAGGATCGTGGCGACCTGGGCGAGGACCAGCGGGCCATCGACCAGCACCGGGGGCGCGAGCGGGGGGACGCTGAGCTCGCGCCGGAGGACCTCGATCACGCTCGCCGCCCCGCCCCCCTCGCGCTCCGGGAGGCGGGCGACGTCGACGTAGGGCGCGTCGGCCTCGGCGAGGGCGAGGCGGACGAACTCGCCGCGGCCGGGGATCGACGGCCAGTAGTAGAGGCGGTAGGGCTCGTCGGACATCGCCGAGGGCGAGGGTAGCACGCCGCCCCGCCCCCTGCGCGGCCCCGAGCCTGCTGACACCACGCTGTCAGCAGGCCCCCATTAGCTTGTCTGGGCCGGGTGCACGAGGCACCTGCTGACAAGAACCGAAGAAAGGCCAAACACCATGCTCGCTACCTCCACCCCCGCCTGGTTTGAGATCCCCGCCGTCGACCTGGACCGCGCCCGCCGCTTCTACGAGACGGTCACCGGCGCCGAGCTCCGGGTCCAGGAGATGGGCCCGATGACCATGGCGATCTTCCCCTACGAGCACCCGAGCACCAGCGGGGCGCTCCTCAAGGCCGACGGCGCCGAGCCGACGACCTCCGGCTCGGTCGTCTACCTCCACGTCGACGACATCCGCCCGGCGCTCGCCCGGGCCGAGGCCGCCGGCGGCCAGACCCTCCTGCCGCTCACCGCCCTCCCGAACGACGGCGGGGTCTTCGCCCAGATCCGCGACAGCGAGGGCAACCGCGTGGGCCTCTACTCCCGCCGCTAGGGGCGGGCCCAGCCCAGGGGCCCGCCCGCGCGGCGGGCCTCAGGGCAGGAGCTCGGCGACCCCGAGGCGCGCGGCGTGGGCGAGGAGGCGCTCGACCGACGCCCGCTCCCGCTCGAGGTGCTCGCCCTTGAGGGGCACCTCGATCCCGAGGTCGTCGAAGAGCTCCTTCTGGCTGGTCACCAGGCCGACGTCGGCCATCACCGCCGACTTCGAGATCTTGATCCGCGGGATCATGGCCGGCGGCTGGGGGTTGTCGAGGTAGAGCGGGTTGATGCAGCCCGACACGTCCTTGGCGGCGGCCGCCCGCGCGTTGAGCTCGGGGAGGCCGAAGCGGCGGGTGACCGTCGCCGCGACCGACGCGTGCTCGAGCACCTCGCTGTAGACGCAGCCGCGGCGGACGTGGGGGCCGATCACCAGCGAGGGCACCCGGAAGCCCATCTGCGCGAACTCTGCCCCCTCGCCGTCGATCGTCGTCGGCGGCGGCACGTGATCATGGAAGCCGCCGTGCTCGTCGTAGGTGATGATCAGCAGGCACTTGTCCCAATACTGGCTCTCCGCCAGCGCCTTGTAGACCGTGCCGAGGAAGATCTGGCCGAGCTGGACGTTGTGGGAGGGGTGATCGTCGTTCGCCATGAAGTCGGGATCGATGATCACGAACTTCTCGAGGGTCCCCGCGTCGATCCGGCTGAAGAACTCGTCGAAGGAGTCGGTGCCCGAGAAGCCGATCCCCGGGAAGGCGCCCCAGCGCCAGGCGACGAGGCCGTCGTAGTAGTTGTTGTTCGAGATCCCGGCGCCGCCGAGGACGCTCTGGATCGTCTTCGGCAGCGGCAGCGCCGGGGTGTTGTCCTTGCGGCCCTTCGAGGTCGCGCAGTGGACGTAGTAGCGGTTCGGCCAGGTCGGCCCGAGGAGCGACGCGAACCAGTGGTCGCAGAGCGCGTAGTTGTCGGCGAGGGCGTAGAGCACCGGGAGCTGCTCGCGGACGTGGTAGCCCATCACCTCCTGCTGGATCCCGGGCCCCCAGACCTTCTCGTGCTCGAGGACGAAGCCGTCGCAGGCGCCGCCGTTCCACTGGGCGTGGACCTCGTCCCAGCCGTGCGGCGGATCCTCGGGCTCGAAGTTGTCCATCTTGTAGACCCCGACCATCTGGTTGTCCTTGTCGGGGTTGACCTCGTCGCCCGTGAGGCCCTCGACCGCGAGCCCCTCGACCAGCTTGAGGGAGCCGTAGTAGTGGTCGAAGGAGCGGTTCTCCATGCAGATGACGACGATGTGCTCGACCTTGGCGAGGAGCTCGGCCGGCGTCAGGTCGCTCTCGATCGCGCACTCGTCGACCGGCTCGCCGGTGGTCGTCGTGTCGCCGGTGGTCTCGACCGCGCCGGTGCTCCCGGTGGTGGTCCCGGTGGTCTCGGCGCCCGTGCTGGTGCCCGTGCTGGTGTCGCCGGTGCCGGTCCCGGTCCCGCTCGTCGAGCCGCCCGTCGAGGTGCTGGCGTCGCCGCTCGAGCTCGCATCACCGCTGGTACCGGTGGCGCCGGTGGTCCCGGCGTCGTTGGTGGTGGCGTCGCTGTCGTCGCCGCAGCCGACCGCGGCCCCGCCGATGAGCGCGCCGAGCCCCTGGATCGCCTGGCGACGCGACAACATGAGACGAATGGAGTTGAGGTACTTCCGGGTCATGACGCGCGCACAGTGTAGCCCCAGGGCGCGCCCCCGCGGACCCCGTGAATCGCCGTCAGCGCGCACTCACCGCCGGGCCCTCCGGCCGTCCCTGACGCTTCGGCAGCCCGCGCCGCGCCCGCAACCATGCTTCCATGCGCCCATCGCCCGAGACCCACGGAACATTCGCCGGATCCCAGACCGGCCGGCGACGACGACGGAGCCCTGATGCGCCGCGCCGATCGCCTCTTCCTCTTGATCCAGGCGCTCCGGGGCCGACGGACGCCGATCACCGCCGAGCGCCTCGCCGAGGCCCTCGGGGTCTCCAAGCGGACGATCTACCGCGACGTCGTCGATCTCCAGACCTCGGGCGTGCCGATCGAGGGCGAGGCCGGGGTCGGCTACGTCCTCCGCAAGGGAGGGGAGATCCCGCCGCTGATGTTCGAGCGCGATGAGATCGAGGCGCTGGTGGTCGGCGCCCGCTTCGTCCGGGCCTTCGCCGGCGAGCGCCTCCACGCCGCCGCCCGGCGGGCGCTGATCAAGATCGAGGCGGTGCTCCCCGACGGCCTCCGCCGAAGCTCCGATCGCTCGCGGGTCTACGCGCCGAAGAGCGAGTGGCGCACCTTCGAGCGCCAGCGGATGGACGACATCCACGCGGCGATCAGCGAGCGTCGCCTCGTCACGTTCACCTACGTCACCGGCGACGGCGAGCTCAGCGAGCGGACGGTCGAGCCGATCTGCCTCGCCTTCTGGGGGCACTCCTGGACCCTCGGCGCCTACTGCCGGCTGCGCGCGGGCTTCCGCAATTTTCGCCTCGATCGGATCGAGTCGATGCTGGTCGACGACGAGCCCTTCGAGGCGCGGCCCGAGCGGGGGCTCGACGCCTTCCTCGAGTCGATCGGCGCGCCGCCGGGGGATGAGGGCGGGATCTAGCTCGCTGGCCAGCTAGCGGAGCGCGGCGAGGGACGCCAGGATCGCCCGCCGATCGTCCGACTCGAGCGCCCGCGCGAGCCGAAGGGAGTGGCCGATGACCCCGCTCGGCTCGCGGATCAGGCGAGCGAGGCGGGCGGAGTGACGATCGAGGTAGGCGATCGAGGTCGCCCGTGCCTCCGCCGGGGTCGCCGCGAGGACCTCCGCGTGATACCAGGCGTCGCGCCGCGCCCGGCCGATGCTGAAGTTGGCGATCGCCTCGTCGCCCGAGAAGAGCGCCCGGTCGATCAGGCGAAACGCCGGCGAGAACTCGTCGATCACCGCCTGGACGTCGTCGAGGAGCGCCGCCAAGATCTCGCCGATCGCGGAGAAGTCGCCGTAGAAGTCGAGGGGCGCGCCGAACTCGGCGGCGACGATCGCCAGGTCGTAGTTGATGTGCGCGTTCATCCCGAGGAGGAGGTGCTGGAGGATCGTCGCGTCCCGGTCAGCCGCCGCCTCGAAGGCGTATCGCCAGCACCGCGGCGCCTCGGACCCGCCGCGCCAGTCGGCGAGGGCGTCGAGGTAGCGCCGGGCGAAGCGCACGTCGAAGCGATCCATGCGCGGGCCGTCGTCGAATCGCTCGGCGCGGATCCAATCGCGGACGCGCGACGTGACCGCGCGGTACATCGCCGCGAAGAAGCCGAGCGGGTCCCCCTCGCGCCGCGCGTCCTCGATGACGTCATCGAGCTCGAGGAGGAGCGCGTCGATCCCAGGTGAGGCGATTGGCATGATCGCGCCATCCTAGGGAGCCGGCCGCGCCCGGTCAACGCATTGAATGAATGGCTACACTCCGGCGAATCGGCGCTCTCGGGTGCGACGAGAGGAGGACGTCTGCACGAGTCCGGCGGCCCGCCGGCCGTGATGTCTGCGGGGGGATCGTTCCCCCGAGTGCGGGCACCTAAGCACTGATGCCCCCCGAGAACCCCTTTCACTACACGCACGCGATCGAGCCCGACGAGTTCGTCGGCCGCGAGTTTCTGATCAGCGCGCTCCTCTCGGAGCTCCGGCGCGGGACCTCGGCGCTCCTCGTGGGCGCGACGCGGAGCGGGCGTACCTCGATCCTCCGGCGCCTCGAGCACGGCCTCCGCGCCCCGTGCCCCGACGGCTCGCGCGTCGGCTTCACGCCGCTCTTCCTCGACGCGCAGACGCTGCACGACGACGCGGGCGAGGCCGACTTCTGGCGCCTCGCGCTCCGCCGCGTCCCCGCCGTCGAGGCGGCCGCCGCCGGCTACATCTACGAGGCGGTCGACGACCTCTTCGCCGACCTCGCCCGGCGCGCGCTCCTGCCGGTCCTCCTCATCGATCACATCGACGCGCTCCTCAGCCGCCCGAACCTGACCACCCGCTCGTTCTTCGGGCGCCTGCGGGCGATGTCCGCCGGACCCTCCGAGCTGGCGATCGTCGCCACCTCCGAGATCTCGGCGGCCAAGATCAACAGCCTCCTCCCCTGCGACTGGCGCGGCTCGCCCTTCAACCACATGCTCGAGTACGTCCTCGGGCCGGTCGATCGCGGCGAGCTCGACGTCCTCCTCGATCGCGGGGGCGACCGCTTCGGGCCCGAGGACCGCGACTTCATCGCGACGATCTCCGCCTGCCACCTCTACTTCGCGCAGGTGCTCGCCGGCTGCCTCTGGGTCTTCAACCTCCGCGGGCGCCCCTCGCCTCAGCGGCGCGCCGGGGCCGCGAAGGCGGCCCTCGAGCTCTGCGACGCGACCTTCGACGCCCGCTGGCGCTCCTGGTCGGTCGGCGATCGGACGCTCATCCTCACCTGCGCGCTCGCCGAGCTCGGCTCGACCCCCGACGCGCACGCGGACGAGCCCGGCGCCGCGGAGGCGCCGTCGACCTGCGGGGTCGCCCACGAGCTCGCCGCGCTCCTCGCCAAGGCCTACGCGGGCCCCGAGCTCCGCCACCTCCTCTCGCTACTCGGCGACGGCACCCTCCAGCGGAGCCTCCCCGGCGGCAGCGCCTCCGACGCGGAGGTCTTCGCGGGCGCCGCCGAGCTGGTGATGCGGCACGGCGTCGCCGAGCCGCTGATCCGCCAGATGGTCCGCGACCGACCCCGGCTCCACGTCGAGATCCACTGCCTCGCGCGCACCCTCGGGATCCACAGCATCGCGGTCCCCTACGGCCGCGGCCTGATCACGGTCCCCGACTACCCGGGGCTGGTCCGCAGCGGCGTCCTCACCGACGAGGGATCGACGATCCGGCTGCGCCCGCCGATGCTCCTCTGGTGGCTCATCGACCGGATGCGCTCGCTCGCCCGCGGCGACGTCAAGGGGAGCACGTGGTTCGAGACGATGGCGCTCGGCGACAACAGCCCGGCGCTCAACGAGTCGCTCCATGACGCGATCAAGTCCCTGCGCGCGCTCCTCCGGGAGGGCTCGCGCCCCTTCATCGTGGAGACCGCCCGATGTCGCTAAACCCCTACATCGCCGGGCCGACCGTCGGCCAGACCCCCGCGTTCGTCGGCCGCGAGGGCATCATCGAGCGCGTCCTCCAGAGCGTGTACCGACGCGACGTCACCCTGATCCACGGGCAGCGCCGGGTCGGCAAGACCTCGATCCTGATCGAGGTCGAGGCCCGGCTCCCGCCGCCCTACCTCGGCGTCTACTTCGACGCCAACCTGGCCCCGTCGACCGGCCGCGACGACCTCGTCGCCGCGCTGGTCCGCCGCCTCTCGCGGAAGTTCGGCGCGCCGGGCCCCCGCCTCGGCGAGGGGGCCGCCGAGATCTTCCGCCAGCAATGGCTCCCGGACTTCCTCAAGGCCCACCCGGACGCGGTCCTCGTCCTCCTCATCGACGAGTTCGACGTCGCCGTCGACGCGGACGAGTTCATGCGCTACCTCGAGACCTTCCAGAGCGGGCGCCGCGGTCGGCTGACGACGGTCTTCGCCATCGGCCGCAGCATCCGCGACCTCCCGGAGCAGGCGACCCGCTTCTTCAAGAGCGCGACGACGATCCCCGTGTCGCTGATGGAGCGGCACGAGCACGACGCGATCGTCCGCCTCTGCGAGCGCGAGGATCCGCCGGCGCTGACGTGGACGGACGCGGCGATCGAGGCGATCTGGGGCCTCACCCACGGCCACGCCTACCTCACCCAGCAGATCTGCCTGACGATGTGGGAGCGGAGCTGGCGAGCGGGGCCAAAGACGATCGACGCCGCCGAGGTCCTCGCCGCCCGCGCCGAGGTCCTCGACCGGAGCAGCGCGACCCTCCAGTGGCTCTGGGACGGGCTGACGCCGGAGTGCAAGGTCGCGACCGCCGCCCTCGCCGAGGAGGATCGCGGCCACCTCAGCCGCGACGGGCTCATGCGACGTCTGGAGGCGATCGGCATCGAGATCAACGCCGAGGTGGAGGCGATCCCGAACCACCTCAAGGACTGGGACATCCTCGAGGCGCTCGACGACAGCGCGCGCGTCTTCGCCTTTCGGGTCGAGCTCTTCCGCCGCTGGGTCCGCGAACAGCGGCCGCTCGACATGGTCTGGTACGACCTCGATCGGACCCACCGCGGTGCGGATCGCGCGTATCAGGACGCCCGCAAGTCCGACAAGCCCAACGCCGAAAGGCTCTGCCAGGAGGCGCTCAGGCTCAACAAGAACCACTCCGGCGCGCGCGAGCTCCTCGCCGAGATCCTCGCCGAGCGCAGGCGCTTCAAGGAGTCGATCGACGTGATCGACGTGCCTGTCGACTTTCGCCCCGAGTCCCGCGTCCAGCGCCAGCGCCAGGCGATCCTCCTCCGCTGGCTCCGGGACGCCGACGCGAACCCCGACGAGCAAGAGCGCGAGCGGATCTACGCCCAGGTCGGCGGGCTCGATCTCGACGAGGCGACCCGGAGCGAGCTCCTGGGTCGCTACCGGGCGCTCGGCGACGAGGCCTTCGCGCGGTCGGACTTCGCCCGCGCGCGCGGCCTCTACGAGCTCGCCGGCGACGGCCTCCGCGCGTCGCGGGCGACCGCCGAGTGGCGAGTGCGACGGGTCACCCGCGTGCTCTTCTGGTTCGTTTCGATCTCCGGCGTCCTCGGCATCATCGCGGTCGCCAGCATCTTCTACCTCGTGAGGGCGACCGGCGCCGCGGAGGCCGAGCGTGACATCGCAGAGAAGGAGAAGGAGGCGCTGACGAAGGAGACGGAGGCGCTGACGAGGGAGAAGGAGCGGGCCCAGGGGAGCGAGGCCCAGCAGCGGGAGGAGCTGGCGAGGATCCGCGCGACCACCGTGTCGCCCGAGGAGCTCGCGGGCAAGCTCCTCGACGTGATCGCGCCGGCGCTCGGCATCCGCGGATCGGAGGACGGGACCCAGAGGATGATCCTCGAGGAGCTCGTCGCGGCGATGGCTCGCCCGCCGACGAGCGTGCCCGCGGCCATGCTCGCCGGGCTCCGGGTCGATCAATACCTCGTGCTCGGCAAGGCGACGAGCGACGAGCTCCCCTGGGGGGCGATCAAGATCAACGTCTTCTCGCGCGCGCATGCGGACGAGAACCCGCCGGTCGCCTTCGACTCGTCCCTCGGCGAGCCCGACGGCGCGAACGGCCCGATCTCCGCCTGCGTCGCCACCGCGGGCGACCGCGCCTGGCCGCTCGCATGCGAGAAGACGCCGGGCGAGGACGTGGCCGGGCTCCGCCACGAGCTCACCCGCTGCGCCCCCGAGAGCTGGATCGATCCCGACGTCCCGGGCAGCGCCGACGCGATCGTCTGCCTCGCCGCCTATCGACCGAGCCGCGAGCGCCCCCTCGTCGAGTGGGGCCTGATCGCCGGCGACTGGTGCCTGGATGGCGAGCGCCGCGTCCACGTCGGCGTGAGCGGCGCGGATCCAGCGGTCGCCGAGCCCGTCCTCATCCCCTCCTACGCCAGCCGACGGACGCCCAATCGCCTGCGGCGATTCTTCCTGCTCGATGAGCCGCTCCGCCACCTGCGACGCGACGAGTCGGCCCAAACATCGTTTGAGTCCTATCTGGGGCTCTTCGCCACGAACGATGATCCGGCCTTTCGCGGCGCCCTCGTCGACGCTCGACGCTCGATCGCCGCGGGCGGAGGCGACATCGCGTTCTTCTCCTCGGGCGATCAGGGGAGCGACGAGCGCCCCTGCCCTGGCCGATCGCTCCCGGGCGTCGAATACCACGTGTTGACCTACAGCCCGCCGGACGCCCCGCCGATCTCGGAGTCCCCCTGGACAAACCCCGAATGGAGCGAGGCCATCGACCCACCCTAGCGCCCATGGCGGATGCACCAATTCGTCGGTGAGATAGCGAGGGCGGGGATCGTTCGCCGCCGCCCGGGTACTTCAAATGAGGGTAGTCGGTCGGACCGGCCGGCGCGCCCGATGTCCACCCATTCAGCTCCCCGGAGACCTCGACCCATGCAATCTGCGCTCCGCGCCATCCTCAACGACCGCGCCCTCGCCCGCGACATCATCGGCCGCGTCCCTCGCCTCGACGACCGCCTCTCGGCGACGGCGACCCGGGGCATCGTCGATCTCGAGTCGTCGCTGAGCATCTCGCCGGACCTCGAGAAGATCGTCCTGCTCCACGGTCGCCCCGCCCTCCTGGTCCAGGGCGGCACCTTCGTCCCGCCCCAGGCCCAGGTCCTGGCCCAGCGCCTCGCCGCGGCCCGCCAGGGCCTCGACGCGGCGATCGCCTCGACCGGCCGGGTCGAGCTCGAGACCGAGCCCGGCGGCATCGGCAGCGCCTGGATGATCGCCGAGGGCGTCGCCGTCACCAACGCCCACGTCGCCCGCGCCTTCGCCTACTTCGACGGCTCCAAGGTCCGCTTCCGCAAGCTCCTGGGCGGCCTCCCGCGGGTGGCGATCGACTTCGCCGAGGAGTACGACGTCGCCGCGCGGAACGAACACGAGGTCGAGGAGGTGCTCTACATCGCCGCCGACAGCGGTGACGAGAGCCAGCCCGACGTCGCGCTCCTCCGGCTGGCCAAGAAGTACGGCAGCCCGCCGCCGCCGCCGCTGCCGCTGGCCAAGGACGGCGAGGGCGACCTCGCAGGGCGGGAGGTCGCGGTGATCGGCTACCCCGAGTACGACCCCAGCGAGGACCCCGACGCGCTGAGCTCGGTCTTCAAGTCGATCTACGGGGTCAAGCGGCTCAGCCCGGGTCAGGTCATCGCGTCCCCGGGCGGGACCTGGTACTTCGCGCACGACGCCAGCACCCTCGGCGGCTCCTCCGGCTCGGTCGTCGTCGACCTGGCGAAGGGCGCGGCGCTCGGGCTCCACTTCAGCGGGTACTCGCGGCGGGCCAACTACGCCGTCCGGGCGCCGGCGATCCTCAAGGTCCTGCAGCACCTCGACCTCGTCCCCGCCCCGCCGCCGGTCGTCTTCCTGCCCGCGGCGCCGCAGATCGGCGAGCCCGAGCGCGCCTCGGCCGGCGAGCTCGACGCGCGCGACGGCTATCAGGAGGACTTCCTCGGGATCCCGGTCCCCGCCCCGCAGGTCGTCGACGCCGCGTCGGTCGCCGCGCGCAGCGACGGCAAGGGCGGCGAGCCGCTCCGCTACCGCCACTTCTCGATCCAGGTCCACAGCGAGTACAAGCAGCCGATCTGGAGCGCGGTCAACATCGACGGGACGCGCCTCCGCCGGCCCACCCGGCCGTCGACCCGGGCGTGGGCGAAGGACCCGCGCCTCGCCGACGACCTCCAGATCGGCCACGAGTTCTACAGCGGCAGCGGCTTCTCCCGGGGACACATCGTCCGCCGCCTCGATCCCGCCTGGGGGGAGGGCGCCGACGAGGGCAACCGCGACACCTTCCACTTCACCAACGCCTGTCCCCAAGACCAGGAGTTCAACGACAAGTTCTGGGGCGACCTCGAGGACGAGGTGCTCCGCGACGCCGAGGGTCAGCGGATCACCGTGCTCACAGGGCCCGCATTTGAGGGCTCCTACTTCTACGAGATGAACGGCGTCGAGGCGGTGGTGCCCAACCGCTTCTGGAAGGTCGTGGCGATCCGCCGCGACGGGGAGCTCGCGGCCTCGGCCTTCCTCCTCGACCAGGCGCCCTACCTCGAGGCGCCCCGCGCCGGGGCCTCCTGGAGCGTCTATCAGGTGCGGATCGCCGATCTGGAGGTGGAGCTCGGCCTCGACTTCGGCGACGCGCTCCGGGCCGCCGACGTCAGCAACGTCCTCGAGGGCGCGCTCCGCCGGCGCCTCCTCGGCGACGTCTCGGAGGCGATCTTCTTCCGCTGATCCGGGCTGGGCCGCGGGGGTCCGGGGGCGCCCGGGGGCGCCCGTGAGCGCCGGATGGCGCTGACGAGCCAGCTCACGCTGGGGTATCGTGGGGCGCGATGGCGCCCGACCTCGAGCTCCACGCACGCTTCGTCGCCGGGGACAAGGTCGCCGGCGGCGAGCTCTGCAGGCGCTACTTCGACCGACTCTGCGGCTACTTCGAACGCAGGCTCCCCGACCAGGCGGAGGACCTCACCCAGGAGGTCTTCGCGGTCTACGCCCGCGACCCGGGCCGGATGAGCGGCGAGAGCGTGCGGGCCTTCTTCTTCGGGATCGCCCGCAACGTCCTCCTCCACGCCCTCCGCCACCGCAGCCGCCACCCGGAGGCGGAGCTCCCGGAGCTCAGCATCCGCGACGCGGCGACCGGGGTCTCGACGATCGTCGCCGAGCACGAGGCGACCCGGCTCTTCCTCGAGGCGCTCCAGTCGCTCTCGCTGATCCACCAGGACCTCCTCGAGCTCTTCCTCTTCGAGGGGCTGACGATCGCGGAGGCCGCGGCGGCGCTCGGGATCCCCGAGAACACCTGCCGCTCGCGCCGCGCCCGCGCGACCAGTGATCTCCGGGCGAAGGTCGAGGAGCTCGGGCTGAGCCCACGACGGGCCGCGATCGCGCTCACCAAGCTCGGCCTCCTCCGGAAACGGCAGGGCGACAGCGCCCCCGCGGGGATCGCCGCGCTCCGCGAGCTCTTTGACGGGCTCTCCGCCGATGATCTCCGCCGCGCCCTCGACGGCCTCCCCCCGGAGTGAGGCGGCGAACGCGGGCGGATCGAAGCCGCCTCGACGCGGCACTCCCCAGGTGATGCGACCCGCAGAGGAGCCCACGATGCCCAGCGACGCGAAGACCCCGACGAGCGCCGGCTCTGACGAGACCGGCCCGCTACGGCCGCTGCGGCGCGAATTTGCGCTCGAGGCGACGCTCCACGAGGTCTTCGGGCTCGGCGAGCGACCGCAGCCGATGATCTCGCGCTACGCGATCGAGCGGCCGCTCGGCGCGGGCGGGATGAGCGAGGTCTTCCTCGCTCGCGATCCGAAGCTCGGGCGCGAGGTCGCGGTCAAGGTGCTCAACCACCGCTTCGCCGCCGGCGATCAGGAGCGGCTGGTCCGCGAGGGCTGGGCGCTGGCCAGCGTCAAGCACCCGAGCGTCGTCGCGGTCCACGACGTAGGCTTCGAACGCGGGCGCGCCTTCTTGGTGATGGAGCACGTCGAGGGGCGCACGCTCGACGCCTGGCTCCGGGCCGCCCCGCGCTCCCTGGCCGAGGTCCTGCGCCTGGTGATCCCGATCTGTGAGGGGCTCGCGCGGGTCCACGAGCGGGGCGTCGTCCATCGTGACCTCAAGCCGGGGAACATCCTCGTCACCGACGATGATCACGCCAAGGTGATCGACTTTGGGCTCGTCTTCGAGGAGGAGGAGGAGGCCCGCGCCGACGCCGACGCCGACGCCGACGCCGACGCCAAGGACGCGGAGGCGCCCTCGCCGGTCGTCAGCGACCTCGCGCTCGCCGGGACCCCGCCCTACATGTCGCCCGAGCAGGCGCTCGGCCGACCGGCGCTGGACGGCCGCAGCGACCTCTTCTCGCTGGCGATCGTCGTCTACGAGGCGGCCTTCGGGGAGCGCCCCTTCGCCGGCAAGGGCGCGGCGGTCCTCGGATCGATCGTCGTCGACCCGCCGCGTCGACCCGCGCGCCTCGGCTGGCGCGCACGCATGCTCTGGCGGGTCCTCCAGCGCGCGCTCGCCAAGGACCCGGCCGCGCGCCACGCCGACCTCCGGGAATTCGGCACGGCCCTCGAGCGCGTGCTCCGGCGGCCACGGCAGATCGTCGTGACGGCGCTGGCGCTCACCGCCCTCGGCGCGGCCCTCATCCTCGGGAGCACGGTGCCGCCGAGGCTTCATCATTGGACCTGCGTGGATGAGGCCACGGACACCTGGTCCGGGCTCGATACGCTCCCCGAGGGGCCGCTCCGCGAGCGACTCAAGGGCAACGCGGAGCTCTGGTCCGCGGCGTGGGATCGCGGCTGCAGAGCGGCCCACCTCGACGGCAAGCTCTCGGTCGACGTCGGCCTCCCGCTCCGTCAGGCATGCCTCCGCGAAGCCAGCGCGGTCGTCTCCCAGGCGATCGGGAAGCTCGGCGAGGACGCGGGGGACGAGCGCGCGCGCCGTGAGGAAGAGCTCCTCCTCGCCGAGCTCCCGTCGATCCCCGCCTGTGAGGCGAGCGCCTCGATCCGCGGGCGTCGCCCCCCTGCCCTCGGCGAGCAGGCCGCGGTCACGCAGGTCGCCGAGCGCGTCACCGCGGCCGAGGCCTCGTTCCTGACCGGCGACATCGCCGACGCCGAGGCGCGCGCCCGTGAGGCCGTCGACCTCGCGTCCGCGCTCGAGCACCGCTGGTCGCGGGCGCGGGCCGGCTTCGCCCTCGGTCGGATCCTGCGCCGCGTCGAGGCCCCGAAGGCCGACGCGATCGTCGACCTCCTCGAGTCAGCGGCCAACGACGCGATCGCCGATCACGACCGGCTCATGGCGATCCGCGCGCTCCACGAGGCGGCCCGCGGCGCGGTCCTCCTCGGCCACGACGCCGCGCGGGCGCGTCGGCTCCTGGTCCGCGCCGAGGCCGAGCTGCGGGCCCTCGACGAGCTCCCCGGCGACCTTCAGCACACGCTCCGTGCCAGTCAGTACGACATCCGCGGGCTCGCCGAGTACGAGGACGGCGCGACCGAGCGGGCGGTCGAGGCCCACCGTCAGGCAATCGACGAGCTCGGGCGGGCGGGCGAGCCGGGCGACGAGGGTCGCGTGTTGATGGCCGCTGCCAACCTCAACCTCGGTCGCGCGCTCGGGGTCGGCGCGGGGCAGGGCGAGGCGTTTGAGCGGGCGCGTGCGATCTTTGTGGATCTCTATGGCGAGGAGCACACGGAGCTCGCTGCGGTCCGCCACTCGCAGGCGCTGGCCGCCTTCGACGCGGGGCACCGACTCCTCGCCCAGCAACTCGCCGAGGAGGGGCTCTTGCTCGCCCAGGGGGCCGGGCCGGTCACGCGCCAGAAGGCACGTTCCCAGGCGCTCCTTGGTCAGATCGACCTCCAGAGGGGCGAGTACGCGAGCGCCCTGCGCCATGGGCTGGCGGCCGAGGCGATCTACGCGGCAGTCGACGGCGGACGCGGCGTTCCTCTGCTCAACGTTCGCCGACTGATCGCAGCGAGCCTCCGCTCAGAGGGTCGCCAAGACGAGGCGGAGGCGGCGGAGGCCCGCCTCGTCGAGCAATCCCTGAATGACGCATCGCTTGGTCCGAAGCAACGCAATGAGGTCATCTTCGATCGGGCGAAGTCGAAGATCGATCAGGGAGACTCCGGAGAGGCGCTCCGCCTCCTCGACGAGCTCGAGCGGAGAGGTGGGGAGCCTTCGCCGTCCGTCGTCGCCGCGCGCGGCTGGGCGCTCGCGGCCGGCGGTCGCCAGGCCGACGCGATCTTTTGGCTCGAGGAGGGGATCGATCAGCTCACCGAGGGGAACCACCGTGCAGAGCGGGCCGTGACACAGTGGATCCTGGCGGAGGCGCTTATCGCCACCGGCAACGATCGGCTGCGCATCTGTCAGCTCCTCGACGCCTGTCGCGAATTCTACGCCTCTTCGGGGGCCGAAGCCGCGATCCTCGGGCCCCTCGAGGAGCTCCGTGCGGAGCAGCGCTGCGCGCCCGCGGGCACCAACCCCGAAAGCGAGACAGGACCATGAGCAGCATCACCCTCGAGATCCACTTCAACTGCCAGATCGACGCCTCAGGCGCGCCGGAGCTCGTCCCCGACAACGCGCCGCGCCTCGACGTCACCACGACCCCGTGGGAGCTCGTCCTCCACCCCTTCGACCGCGAGGATCCCGACGACGAGGAGGTGATCTTCACGGTCTCACCGCCCTCGGGCTACTCGATCACCGTCTCCTCCTCGGGCACCCCCTCGGGCGCCTGGACGGAGGACGGCTCGGACTGGGTGTCGGCGGCGATCGACGAGCCCCAGGATCACGGGATCATCGTCAGCGCGGTCCCCGACTCCAACCCCTCGGCGCCGCCGGTCTCGTCGACGACCACCATCACGATCGAGAAGCCGGGCAAGCCCTTCGACCTCGGCACGATCGGCGGCGAGGGGGAGGCGTGAGCCGACGGATCGCGCTCCTCATCGGCGCCCCGGATCCGCGGATCCAGGGCGTCGAGGGGGATCTCGATCGCATGGAGGAGGCGCTCGCTCGCCACGGGTTTGTGAGCGAGCGCCTCTTCGGCCCGGCGGCGACCCGCGCCGGGATCCTGGCCGCGCTCGACGCGTTGCAAGGGACGATCCAGGGGGGCGACGCGGTCGTCGTCTACTACTCCGGGCACGGCGGCAAGGTCGCCAACCCGCGCGCAGGCCGAGCGCGCGTGGGGGGCCTGCGCGAGCCCGCCTTCTACCGCGCGCTGATCCCCACCGACATCCGCGAGACCACGCCGACCGAGTTCCGCGGCGTCCTCTCGATCGAGCTCGACGCGCGGATCGCCGCGATCGCCGATCGCAGCGCCAACGTCGCGGTGATCCTCGACTGCTGCTACAGCGAGGGGATCGCCCGCGGCGTCGACGACGAGCCGCTCGGGGAGCGCTCGTTGCCGATGGGGCCGCCCTGGCTCGCGCCGATCGAGGCGCTCCGCGACGCGCTGCTCCGGGCCGGCGTCGATCCGGACGACCTCGCCGCCGAGGCCGATCCCCGGGTGATCCGCCTGAGCGCGAGCGGGCCCCAGGCGATCGCCGTCGAGGCCCGCGACGAGCGCGGCTGCGCGGGGCTCTTCACGATCCACCTCGCGGCCGCGCTCCTCGAGGCCGCGGACGCGACGATGACCTGGCTCGCGCTCGGGCGACGCGTCCGGACGCGGGTGATGGCGAAGCGCCCGCGCCAGCGGCCCGTGCTCAAGGGGCCCGGCGATCGCCTCCTCTTTCGCCTCGAGGAGGCGCCGCCCGGCCGCTCCTTCGCGGTCCTCGGGGGCGGCGCGCGGCCGCGCCTCGACGGCGGGGCGATGGCCGGCGTCGAGGTCGGCGACCGCGTCCTGCTGATCCCCTCGACCGTCGACGGCGCCCCGCTCGGCGCCGCCGCGGTGACCCGGGTCGACGCGTCGACCGCGGAGCTCGAGGTCGAGGGCCGGGTCGACCTCGGGGATCTCACCTCGCTCGCCGCGCTCCCCGAGCGCTACCTCCGCCCGCGCGCGCAGGTGCGGGTCCGGGCGACGCCGGCGATCGACGCCCTCGTGCGGCGGGCCCTCCCGCGCTCCGGGATCGCCTGCGCCGATGACGATCACGATCACGATCACGATCACGATCACCCGTCGACGCCGTGGGTCGCCGAGATCGTCGAGCGCGAGGGCGTCCTGACGATCGCCGCGGCCGACGGGGCGCCGCTCCGCGCACCGATCCCGCTCCGCCTCGGCGACGACGCGCGCCTCGACCTCGCCCTCGCGTACGTCGCCGAGAGCGTCGAGATCCTGGCGCTCGGCCGGTCGCTCGCGGAGCTGGCGGAGCGCCCAACAGAGGCGCTCGATCGCGCGCGCCCCGGCTGGACCATCGAGGCGCGGGGCAGCGACGGCGAGGTCGAGCGCGGGGAGCCGGACCAGTACAGCGCGGACGCCCCCCTCCGCCTCGGCGACGGGCGCGACCTCGTCATCACCCTCCGCGACCACCACGGGCTGATGGCGCCGCTCTACGGCTGGGTCTTCTCGATCTGTCCGAGTGGTCAGGTTCGACTACTCTCGCGTCGCCACCCCTGGGGCGCGCTGGTCGGCGCCGACGAGCCCTACATCCTCGGCGACCGCCTCGGCGGGCGCCGCGAGGGGATCGAGGTCCGCAGCGCCGCCGCCCTGCCGCAGGGGGGCCCCAGCCGCGGCGAGCTGGTGCTCATCGCCGCCGACGGCCAGGCCGATCTCCGGGCGTGGGAGCGGCGCGCCGAGGCCTTCCGGGGGCGCGATCGCCTGGACCCCGCGCCCGTCCTCCGCGCCCGCGATCTCGCCGCCGAGGGGCCGCCGAAGGGGCTCGCGCGCCGCTTCGCGGTCTGGCATGTGCCGACGGAGCTGCGGCCGAAGTAGCCGCCCTCCCTCACGTGATCAGCGGCGCTCGCCGCCTCCCCTCGGGGTCCTCGCCCGCGGGCGGGAAGAGCTCCGGGAGATCGCCGTCGACGACGAGGCCGGCGAGCGCCGCCTCAAAGGCCGCCTCGACCGGCTGGCCGAAGGCAAGCGCCTCGTAGAAGGCGACCGAGAAGTCGATCGCCTCGTCGTCGTGGATCGCCTCGCGGATGCCGACGCTGAGGGCGCCGATCGTCGGGATCTCGCGGGCGACCGCGACCGCGTGGCAGGCGTTGACCACCACCAGCCGGAGCTCGTCGCCGACGGCGCGCAGGAGCATGAGGAGGTTCCTCGGCGGGATGATCCGCGATCCCTCGCCGGTCGACGACTCGAGGACGAGGGATCCGTCCTCCTCGCCGTGACAGCTCAGGTGGAGGACGTGGGGTTTGTGCTGCATCAACGCGGTCCGGAGATCCTCGAAGCGCGCCGCCGAGAGCGGCTCGACGTCGACGCGGTCGCGATGGCGGGCGCCGCGGATCCTCGCGGTGATCTCACGGTGCTCGCGGTCGACGCGGAGGCGCCGCTCCGACGAGGGGCTCGCCGAGACCAGGAGGATCCGCAGGCTCACTGGATCCGGCGACTGAGGCTTCGCGGTCACCTCGAAGCACGCCTGCACCTGCCGGATCTCCGCCGCTCGCCGCGGCCGCGCCTTGACGAGGGCCTCCCAGAGCAGATCCGCGCCGATGATGCCCTCGCGAACGAAGAGGTCGACGGCCGCGTACGCCACCTGGATCGGCGGCGCGGTCGGGCCCGGGAGCGCCGCCTCGAGGCGCCCGCCCTCGGGGAGGTAGCGGACGAAGCGGCGGAGCTCGTCGACGGCGAAGAGGGAGAGGAGCAGCGACTCGAGGGCTCGGCGCGGGTCCATGGAGGGGGCGAGTATGGCAGGTCCGCGCGGGGGCGATCCAGGCGCGGGACGGCGTTCGTCAGGCGATCGGGGCGGCCTTCCGACACGGCGGGAGCGAGCGACGCCCTCGGAGCATTGTTCTCCGCGCTCAAACGGCGCGCCTGGTCGTTGGTCGCCCCCCACCTCCGCCGACCTCATCACATCGCGATTGGAGACCTCGGCGACGGAGCGCGCACGTCCTGCGATCAAGTTTCAGTTGAAGTCACGCGCCGCGCTGACTTCAATAGCGTTTGGGGTTGGATCCAATGCCTGAGCTCAAAGACATCATCCGCGCCGCCTTCAACGACATCGAGGTCGCCGCCTGGGCGATCGACACCGAGGGCACGGTGCTGATGTCCGAGGGGGCCCACGTTTCGCGGCTCGGCTTCCAGCCCGGGCAGATCGTCGGCTTCAACCTCTTCCAGATGTACGCCGGCAAGGAGGACGCGATCGCGCTCTTCCGCCGCGCCCTCGCCGGCGAGTCGTGCGAGTTCGAAGCCGATCAGGACGGGCGCTACACGAGGACCCGGATAAGGCCGCTGCGGGACGGGGATGGCGCGATCGTCGGCGCCGTGGCGATCACCGAGGACCTCACCGAGGAGCGCCAGACGCAGGCGCAGATCGCCGAGCAGACCGCGTCGCTCCGCGAGCAGGCCGAGCTCCTCGACCTCACCCACGACGCGATCATCGTCCGCGACCTGGACGGCGTGATCACCTCGTGGAACCGCGGCGCCGAGCGGCTCTACGGCCACAGCGCCGACCAGGCCCGCGGCAAGGTCGCCGTCGATCTCCTCGCCAGCGCGCTCCCGGTCGCGCCCGCGGCGATCGAGCGCGAGCTCCGGACGAAGGAGTTCTGGGAGGGCGAGATCCGGCAGGCGAGCGCGGACGGCCGCGAGGTCATCGCCGCCAGCCGCTGGATCCTCCGCTGCGGCGACGACGGGCGCCCGGCGGCGGTCCTCCAGATCGACACCGACATCACCGCCCGCAGGCGCGCGCAGGAGGCCGAGGCCCGGCGCAAGGAGGAGCTGATCCGCGCCCAGGCGGCGGCGATCGAGGAGCTCTCGACGCCGCTGATCCCGATCACCGATCAGATCCTGGTGATGCCGCTGATCGGGGCGATGGACTCGATGCGGGCGAAGCACGTGATCGACAACCTCCTCGCCGGGATCTCCGAGGTCCAGGGGGAGTTCGTGATCATCGACATCACCGGCCTCCCGGTCGTCGACACCGCGGTCGCCAGCGTCCTCCTCAAGGCGGCGAAGGCCGTCCGCCTCCTCGGGGCGGAGGTCGTGCTCACCGGCATGAACTCGAGCGTCGCCCAGACCCTGGTAAACATCGACGTCGACCTCACCGACATCGTCACCCGCGGCACCCTCCAGAGCGGGATCCAGTACGCGCTCGGCCGCCGCAAGCTGAGCACCTGAGGCGCTAGCCCGCGTCGACCGCGGGTGAGGTCGGCGCGTCGGGCTCGCGCCTGGCGTCGATCCCGAGCTCCCGCCGCGAGCGGACGATCTCACCGCTGGCGGCGTCGAGGATGTGGCCGCCCTGAGCCGCGATCGCGATCCGGGCGCCGTCCGCCGACCAGTCGAGCGACATCACGTCGAAGTAGAGCCGCGACCAGCGGCGGCCGCCGTCGTCGAGGTCGTAGACGCTGAGGATCTCGCCGTCGCTCCGCTGGCCGATCACCGCGATCAGGGAGCCGCGGGGGGCCGCGCTGATCGACTGGATCCCCCCCGCGTCGATGACGACGTCGGCCAGGGTCGCGCCCTCGGCGGAGAGCCGGCGGAGGTGCCGGACCTCGTCGTCGTCGTAGGCGACGACGAGGCGGCCCTCGCCGTCGAGGGTCTCCGCGCGCAGCCCGCTCGGGGCCTTGACGCCGAGGAGACGGGCGGCCGCGCCGCTCCGCGAGATCTCGAGGAGCTCCGGCCAGCGGGTGGCCTCTTCGGCGGCGATCGGCCGGAGCTCGCCGAAACCGTCGGCGCCGACGAGGAGCTCGCGGGGCGGCTCGCTCCGCCGGTGGGCGGCGATCCCGAGGACCCCGCCGATCCCCACGCTCGCCCGGTGGAAGGCCGCCCGACGGACCCCCCACTCCGCGCTCACCCGCGTCTTTGCGAGGACCCCGCCGTCCTCCCAGCGGTGGATCGTCGTCGTCCCGTCGTCGGCGAGGCGGAGCACCCGGCCCTCGTCGACGAAGGCGACCATCGCCACGTCGCTCTCCAGGCCCTCGACCACCCGCGGCTCGCCGCTCGGCGCGTCGAGGACCAGGCGGTCGCTCCACGCCCACACCGCGCGCTCGCCCTCGGGGGCGATCGCCGCGCGGATCGGCGCGTTCCGCTGGACCTGGAGGTCGAGGTGATCGGCGTCGGCGAGGCGATCGACGATCAGGCCGTCGCGGTGGGGGACCGCCCGGACCCCGGCCTCGAGGGCGACGAGCATGCGCTGGCCCTCGCTCGACCCCGGGAGCGGGACGACCTCGCAGGGGGTCAGCGGCAGCGCCTTGCGATCGACCGGGGCGGGCACCGCCTTGGCCGCGCTGAGATCGACCCAGTGGCCGAGGCCGTCGCCGCTCTCGAGGAGCGCCCGGGTGGGCTCGACGACGTGGAGGCGCGGCCGCACCTCGCTCGAGACCTCGCCGGCGATCCAGCGGCGATCGCCGCCCTCGAGGTCGATGATCTCGAGGCTCCAGCCCCGCCCCTTCGCCTTCGGCCGGCGCAGCGAGGTGACGAAGGCGCCGTCGGGCGAGAGGAGGAGGTCGTTGCGGTTGGGGCCGCGATCGAGCGCGACCTCGAGGGCCTCGCCGACCACCTCGAGGCGATCGTCCGCGAGGGCGATCCGCTGGACCCGCACCGGCCCCGCGAGGACGGCGACGATCGCCGGCGCCTGGCCCGGGCGCTGGGCGACCCGGAGCTGCCAGGGGACGTAGCCCGGGGTGTCGATCGCCGAGAGCGTCGCGCCCTCGCGGTCGAGGAGGACGATCCGGTGATCGCGGGTGAGCGCGAGGAGGCGCCGGCCGCCCTCGAGGGCGTGGATCTCGTAGATCGGCGCGGTCGTCGGGATCTCGAAGAGCGGCCGCCAGCGGGCCTCGGCGCCGACCTGGACCTCGCCGACCCGGACCCCGCCGGCGGTGTCGATCGCCGCGACCAGGTAGGCCTGGGTGTCGCCGACCCGGGCCAGCGAGACCCAGGTGGACTCCTCGATCGGCAGGGCGATCGGCGCCTCGAGGCCCGGCCGGGCGGCGAGCTCCGGCCAGAGGCGAGCGCCGCCGTCGGCGTCGAGGGTGAGGGCCGCGTGGGCGCCGGGATCGAGGAAGACCTCGGTCATCTGCGCGCGGTGGATCGTCCGCGTGAGGGCGATCGTCCGGGGCTCCGCCGCCGCGGGCTCGGCCTCCACGGGCGCGTCGTCGGGCGCCTCGGGGGCGCTGGTCTGACCCGGCCCCTCGGGCTTGGTCGCCGCGCAGGCGAGGAGGAGCGAGGCGGCCGCGGCGATCGCCGCGAGGTGGGCGGTGACGGGGGCGCTTAAGGTGCGGCTGGAGCGGAGCATCGTTGGCCTTTCAGACATGTCCATTGGGACACAAGACAAGAGCGCCTAGAGCGTCTCGAGGTAGGCGACGAGATCGGCCCGCTGCTCCGGGCTCAGCTTCGAGAGGTCGGCCATGTCGTGGACGCTCCCCTTGTCGGCGACCAGCGCCCCGAGGTCGCGGGCGCTGCCGTCGTGGTAGTAGGGCGCCGAGTGGCCGAGGCCGATGAGCGAGGGGGTGTCGCTCGTCGAGAGCGTCCCCTTGAGCGGGTGCTGGACGCCGTCGCTGAGGGTGTCGCCGAGGTGGCAGGCGTCGCAGGCGAGGTCGGCGCTGGCGAAGAGCGCCTGCCCGCGGGTGACCGCCGGCCGATCGGCGACGCTCCGCGGGCGCGGCGGCGGCAGGCTCTCGAGGAAGGCCTGGAGGGCGACGAGGTCCTTGCGCGCGAGGCTCCCCGGGCTGCCGCCGAGGCGCTCGATCGTGTGCTGGAGGCTCGCCGCGAGGTTCTTGTCCTGACCGTCCCACTTGAAGGGGGCGGTGCCGATCACCCGGCCGGCGAGCATCGGCGTCTGCAGGACCGAGGGGCCGAGGCGCCAGTTGAGGCCGTCGCTGCGCCCCTCGGGGTGGCAGCTCGAGCAGGCCAGCACGCCGCCGTCGGAGAGGCGACGATCGCCGCTGCGGCGGAAGATCTCGGCGCCCCGCTCGACCAGCGGCGAGCGCCGGCTGGCCGCGAGCTCGACGCCCCGCGTCCAGGCGCGGGCCCCGACCCGCTCGCTGCTCCGGCCGAGGGCGTCGAGGTCGGCCCGGACGAGCTTGCGGCCGAGCTCGCAGTGGGCCCAGAGTCGGCCGCCCTCGACCGCCAGGCCGTCGATCCCGCAGCTCTCGCCGCCGCGATTGACGGTGCTGACCCACGCGAGGCGACGTGAGCGCCGCGAGGCGTCGGCGACCGCGATGACCCGATCGTCGCCGTAGCCGGCGATGTAGAGCGTGTCGCCGGCGAGGTCGTAGGCGAGCGCCCGCGGCTGGTGGACGGGGATCTGCTCGCCGACCGCGTAGGCGCCAGCGGGCGCGGTCGGCTGGCCGATCACCGCGAGCCGATGGACGAGCGGCGGGATCGCCTCGACGCCGCCGTAGCTGTCGCTCTGCGCCCGCCCGGGGATCCGCACGAGCTGCGGGGTCGCGACCTCGTGGGGCGCGAAGAGGACGTCGCCGCCGGCGAAGATCAGGCCGAAGACGTTTCGCGCGTAGCGGCGGCCGGTGCTGGTCGGCACCTGGAAGCGGCTCGGCGCCTCGCGGACCTCGGCGATGAGCGGCCCGTCGTCGTCGTCGAAGCCGCCCTCCTCGTCGCGGCTGACGTCGACGTGATCGCGGGGATCGAGGGCGATCCAGCGGATGTCCGCGCCCGCGCTGGCGAGGTCGACGAGGGCGACGGCGCCGCTCGAGAGGAAGCCGACCGCGGCGTGGCGGCCGTCGCTCGCGACCGCGACCGCCCGCGGCTCGGGGGCGAGCTCGGCCCGCCAGCGCGGCTGGAGGGTGGCGACGTCGACGGCGATGAGCTGGTGATCGGCGACCGAGGTGACCAGCAAGGTCGCACCGTCGGGGGTGAGCGCGAGGCCGTGGGGCTCCGGGAGCGAGAGCTCGCCGACGATCGCCAGCCCCCTCCCCTCGCCGTCACCGGGGCTCACCCGGAGGATCCGATCGCCGCCGCGATCGGCGACGAAGACCGCCCCGCGGCCGTCGCCGACGATCTCGCCGGCGCCCTCGTGGAGCTCGATCGACGCCCGCGGCGCGCCCTCGGCGTCGACCCGGACGAGCGCCCCCGCCGTGCGCTCGACCACCAGGAGGCCGTACTTGTCGGCGAGGAGCGTCGACCCGTGGGCGCCGGGGCCGGGGCCGACGCTCGGCGCCGTGATCCCGCCGACCTCATCGCGGGCGAGGGGGACGAAGGTGGACGCCGACTCGCTCGCCGCCGCCGGCTTCCCTGCCCTTGCGGTCATGTCTCCGAGGGCGAGGGCGAAGAGCGCGGCGCAGCCGACCAGGATGAGCGATGCCTTGCGACCCATGACCCCCACTCTACGCCCGCCCGCCAGCGCCTATTTCCCCCGAATTTCGCGGCCCGGGGCGGGCGAGATCGGGAGGGGCGCGGGCGCGCGTTTCGGGCTACCCTCCGGCCGGGCAGATGAGCAACCTGAAGATCGGAGTCCTCGGCGCGGGGGCGATCGGCGCATTCCTCGGCCTCCACGCGGCCGCCGGCGGGGCCGCGGTCACCCTCGTCGGCCGGCCCTCGCTGGTCGCCCGGGCCGGCGCGCTCCGGGCGATCCGCCTCGACGGCGCCGAGCTCCTGCCGCCGCCCTCGCTCACCGTCACCGACGATCCCGCGGCCCTCGCCGACGTCGAGCTCGTCCTGGTCACCGTCAAGTCGCGGGACACCGCGGCGTCCGCGGCCCGCCTGGCCGAGCTCCTGCCGCCCTGGGTGCCCGTCGTCTCCTTCCAGAACGGCCTCGGCAACCTCCCCCGCCTCGGCCGCGCCCTCGGGCCCCGGGTGATCGCCGGGATGGTCTCGTTCAACGTGATCCGCGAGGACGAGGGGGCGACCTTCCGGCAGGCGACCACCGGCCCGCTGATCGCCGGCGTCGGCGAGGGCGCGACGGCGGCGGCGATGCGCGGCCTGGCGGAGCTCTTCGCGGCCAGCGGCCTCCCCCTCGAGCTCCGGGACGACATCGACGCGATCGCCGCGGGCAAGCTCCTCTTGAACTTGAACAACGGGATCGGCGCGGCGACCGGCCTGCCGATCGCCGCGACCCTGCGCTCCCGCGACGCCCGCTGGGTCTTCTCGCGGGCGATCCTCGAGGGCCTCGGCGCGCTGCGCCGCGCCGGCTACCGCCCGGCGAACGTGATCGGCCTCCCGCCGGCGATCATCGCCCGCACCCTCGCGCTCCCGGACGCGATCGTCCTCCGGATCGCCCGCCGCCTGATCGCCGTCGATCCCGAGGCCCGCTCGAGCACCCTGCAGGATCTCCTCGCCGGCAAGGCGACCGAGATCGGCGAGCTCAACGGGGCGATCGCCGACCTCGCGGAGGCCCACGGGCTTCAGGCGCCGGCCAATCAGACGATCGCGGCGATCGTCCGCGGGCTCGAGGGGAAGGCGCCGCCGCTGGGCTTCGTCACGCCGGCCGAGCTGCGGGCGCGGGTGGTCGCGGCGTCCCCGTGACAGCGAGTGCCATCCAACCACTCACTCATTTCAGGCGACTCGCCAGAGCTCAGGGCCGGAGCGCGGCGAGGCGGACGCGGTCGCTGGTGTAGGCGACGAAGAGCTCGTCCCCCTGCGCACCGAGCCGGGGCGAGCCGGATCCAACGCCCGCGGAGACCGCCGCCATCCGGTGAGCCTCGGCCTGCGCCCCCTCCGCTCCGACCGCGCGCAAGAGCACGACGGCCTCGCCGGCGTCGGGCACCGACTCCAGCCAGGTGACGACGGCGTGCTCGCCGAAGCGCAGGACATCCACCCGCCCGAGCGGCGCCCCGGCGTCGACGCGGATCGGCGGGCGGATCACCCCGTCGTCGACGAAGGCCGTGAGCACCGCGCCTGGGCTCTCGACGCCGGTGAACCAGGCGATCGCCTGCGCCCCGCCGTCGCCGGCGATCGCTGGACCGTTGACCGGACAGCCCGCGACCGTCCACCGGTCGTCGTGCACCGGCCGCGCCGCGGGGCCGAGGCCGGCGACCAGAACGTCGCGCACCTCGCCCGCGCCGCGACCGCGATAGACCACCACGGGCCCCTCGCGCCCGGCGACGGCGTCGGTCGAGCAACAATCACAGACCCGGCGATCGATCAGGCGTCGATCGGCGACCGAGCCGTCGCGCCCGACGCTCGCCGCCCGGAGCTGGGTCGCGCCGCCCTCGGCCGTCGCCCGGCCGTCGAGCCAGGCGACGCGCACGCGATCGCCCTCGCGCGCGAACGACGGGAAGCCGTACTCGGCCCCGCGGGTCTCCGCCGGGAGCTCCTGCGGCGCGTCGAAGGTGCGCCCCATGTCCCGCGAGATCGCGAACCAAAGCCCGTAGCCGCGCTCGTCTCGCGCGCGCGGCCAGGTCACGATCACGGCGTCGTCGGCGAAGGTGAAGACCCGCGGCGGATCGGCCCACATCACGGGCATGGCCGCGTCCGTCACGGCCGTCCGCACCTCGGACCAGGCGCCGTCGTCGCTGCGCGAGGCGAAGCGCACGGCGCCGCCGCGCTCGGCGGGCTCGACCCAGCTCAGGACCAGCGCCCCGTGGGGGTCGCTGTGGAGGTCGCCGAAGACGCTGCCCTCCGGCGCTGGCGTGTCGACCGCGCGGACGCCAGCGTCGCTGACCTGGGCCAGCGAGAGGGTGACCGGAGGCAGCCGCGATCCCGTCGCGGCGCGCTCGCTCGAAGGCGTCGCCGAGGGGGCGTTGCAGGCGAGCCCCGTAGCCGCCATCATGAGCGCGAGCGCGTGGTCGCGGCGTCGACGGTCGCGCTCGTGGGGCTGACGCATCGCCCTCGTTGGTACCGGGGGGCCTGGCGCCGCGCACGAGGAGGACAGATGAGTTCGCGCACGCGCGCCCGCGCGGCTCAGCCCCGCGGCGGTCGCCAGCCGTCGAGCACCCACTCGAGCATCGCCAGCCGATCCTGTCCCCAAAGCAAGATCGGATCGCCGCCCTCAGCGTCCCGCACCACACACGAGGGCACCCCGCAGCACCCCTCCGTCTCGGCGGCCGCGGTGTTCGCGCGGAGCGCCTCCTTGATCGCCGGCGACGACGCCTCGGCGAGCACCGCCTCGGGGTCGCGGCCGCCCTCGGCGATGATCGCCGCGAGCACCGCGGGATCGTCGATCGCCCGGTCCTCGGCCCAGCACGCCCGATAGAGCGCCGCGCTGAGCTCGGGGGCGACGAGCGCGACCCGCAGCGGGGTCACCGTGCGGATCGGGAAGTGACTCGGGAAGCGGAAGGGCACGCCCCAGTAGCGCGCCCACTCCTCGAGGTCGCGGCCGATGTAGCGCTGCTTGGGCGGGCTCATCGCCAGGAGCGGGACGTCGACGGTGCCGACGTCGCGGAAGAGCGCGCCGAGGAGGATCGGCCGCCAGCGCACGCTCGCCCCGTGGGCCGCGGCGACCCGCTCGATCTGGGTCGACGCGAGGTAGGAGAAGGGGCTCGAGAAGTCGTGGAAGAAGTCGATCGTCGCCCCCGGCCGCGGCGGCGCGCAGACCCCCTCGCCCGGCCGACGCAGGCGCTCGCCGAGCGCCTCCTGGACGAAGTGGAGGCGATCCTGCCCCCACCACCAGCGCTCGCCGACGGCGATCACCGGCACCCCGAAGGCCCCGAGCGCGGTCGCCTCGGCGGTGCTAGCGAAGAGCCCGGCGCGGGCCTCCTCGCCGTCGATGATCGCCGGGTCGACGCCGTGCTCGCGGGCGATCGCGTCGACCACCGCCCGATCGGCGAGGTCGCGCCCCTCGGCCCAGTAGGCCCGGAAGAGCGCCCGCGTCAGCGCGATCCGCAGCGGCCCCTCGCCGACGCCGACCAGGAGGCGCATCGCCGCCACCGTCCGCCGCGGGTGCGCGGATGGCATGTCCAAAGGGACACCCCAGCGATCGGCCCAGCGCTGCATGTCGAGGAGGTTAAGGCGAGCGCGCGGCGGGCTCATCGACGCCGCCGGCACCTGCGGGGCGTCGATCGCCCGAAAGACCCCGCCGAGGAGGATCGGCCGCCAGGACACCTGCGCCCCCTCGGCGGCCGCCAGGGCCTCGATCTGGGTCGACGCGAGGTAGGCGTAGGGGCAGACGACGTCGTAGTAGAAGCGGACCTCGGGGATCACCGCCAGAGTGTGCAGGCCGGGCCGCGACGATCGCAAGCGCGGGCGGGGCTGAGCTCAGGCCCGTCCGCGGCTCTGGCCCTCGACGAAGGCCGCGGCGATCAGGTGGGCGAGGCGGAGCGGCTCGGGCAGCGCGCCGTGGACCCGGGTGCCGCGGATCAGCGCCGCCGCCTGCCGGCGGTCGAGGCCGGCGCGCTGGACCCACACCCCCTCGATCGCCTCCATCGGCCCGGCGGCCTCGATGAGCCGCCACTTGCGGGCGCCGCCGGGGACCTTGGTGCGGAGCGCCCGCTCGATCTTCTCGAGGTCGGGCGCCCGGCGGGCGACCACCAGCACCGGCCGTCGCAGGCGATCGGCGAGCGCGTGGATGTCGACGACGTTGAAGCCGCCGAGGGCGATCCCCTGGAGGAGCACCGCCTGGACGTGGGCGTGGAAGCGTGAGCCGCCGATCAGCGCCGCCAGGCGCTCGGTCGCGTTGCGGCCGTCGCGGCGGATCTTGCCGACCAGGAGGCCGTCGAGGCGCCCCTGCGTGGTGATCGTGGCGATCACCGGGACGTCGCCGCGGTGCTCGCGGACGAAGGGGCCGTCGTCGACGCCGACGACGTTGGAGTAGCCGCGCCGGGCCCCGCTCACCGCGGGCCTCCGCGGCCACCTTCGATCAGCGCTCGGTCGACGGGGGGCACCGCCCGCGAGTATAGAGCGTCGGTGAACGCCCCGCCCACGCCCCCGCCCCGTGACGACGCGCGCGTCGAGCCCCGCGCGACCGAGCCGGGGGCGCGCGGTGAGCCCGACGAGGTCGTCGACCCGGGTGAGCAGGGCGACCTCGACGCCCTCGCCGACCTCGCCGACCTCGCCGATCTCGCCGGCGCCCCGCTCATCGCCGCCCTCCGCCGCCGCTTCGCGGTCCTCGACCGGGTCGAGGAGGTCGCCGGCAAGCGCTGGCGGATCCTGCGGCCGCGCGATCCCGCGGCCCTGATCGACGACGCCGCCTTCGAGCGCGACGGCCGGATCCCCTACTGGGCGGAGCTCTGGCCCTCCGCGTCGATCCTCGCCGAGCGCCTCCAGGACGCCCCCCGGGCCGCCCCCGGGGCCCCCCGGGCAGGCGGCGCGCTCCTCGAGCTCGGCGCCGGCGTCGGCCTGGTCTCGCTCGTCGCTCAGGCCGCCGGCTACCGGGCGCTCGCCACCGACTACTACGGCGACGCCCTCGCCTTCGCCCGCGCCAACGCCTGGCTCAACGGACAGGGTGACCTGGCGATCCGCGAGGTCGACTGGCGGGCGCTCCCGGCCGACCTCCCGCGCTTCGACCTCGTCGTCGCCGCCGACGTCCTCTACGAGCCCGCCCACGCCGAGCTGATCGCGGCGACGATCGACCGCGCCCTCGCGCCCGGCGGCCTCGCGCTCGTCGCCGATCCCGAGCGGCCGACCGCCGCCGGCTTCCCGGCGGCCTGCGCGGCCCACGGCCTGGCGATCGAGCGGTCGACGACCACCCGCGGCGAGGGCGAGGCGCGCCGGTCAATTTCGCTCTACGCGCTCCGGCGGCCGTGGTAGCAATCGCTGCGATGCCCCAGATGAACTCGCAAGAGATGATCCAGACCTTCGAGTCGATCCTCGCGGAGAAGCTCGGCCTCGATCCCGCCGCCTGCCGCGAGGGCGAGGACTGGTGGCGCTTTCGGGTCGGCGACCTCGATTGCCAGGGCGGGATCCACTACCACGACTTCCGGATCGTCTGCACGCTCTGCGAGATCGACTGCGACACCGACTACGACGCGCTCTACGGGGCGATCGCCGATCGCAACGGCGAGCTCGGGGCGGGGCCGGCCCGCTTCATCGAGGAGGACAACTACCTCCACGTCCGCGGCCTGATCCCGCTCGACGCGGTCGATCGCGCGGCGCTCGCGGGCCTCATCGACGCGGTCGCGGCGGTCGCCGACTCGAACGCCGCCGCCAACCTCCGCGGAAACTATCGCCAATGGTGAGGCGCCAGTGGTGAGGCGCCAGTGGTAGGGCGAGAGCGTCGATGAAGCTCACGATCGCCACGGCCCAATTCGCGGTCTCGGCCGACCCCGCGCGCAACGCCGACGCGATCGTCGACGCGATCGCGGGCGCGGCCGCGGCCGGCGCCCGGGTCGTCCACTTCTGCGAGGGCGCCCTCTCCGGCTACGCGCCGCACGATCTCCCGAGCTACGCCGGCTACCCCTGGGGGCGGCTCCGGGCGGCTGCTGAGCGGGTCGCCGCGGCCGCCGGCGCGCGGCGGATCTGGGCGCTCGTCGGTTCCGCCCACCCGCTCGCGGCGGGCGACGGCGCCGGGCCGCGGCCCCACAACGCCATCTACGTGATCGACGATCGCGGCGCGCTCGTCGACCGCTACGACAAGCGCTTCTGCGCCGGCGACGAGGTCGACGGCGAGCTCGCCCTCTACAGTCCCGGCGATCACCCGGTGGTCGTCGACATCGACGGCGTCCGCTGCGGACTGATGATCTGCCACGAGTACCGCTACCCGGAGCTCTACCGCGACTACAAGGCCCGCGGCGTCGATCTGATCTTCCACTCCTTTCACGCCGCGGGCCTCAGCGAGGCGACCTACGCGGCGATGGAGGCCGAGGTCGGCGCCGACCACTTCGCCGACAACTGGGGCCGAACCCTGCCGGCGATCACCATGCCGGCGACCCTGGTGGCGACCGCCGCCGCCAACCACCTCTGGATCTCCGCGGCCAACTCCTCGGCCCCGCGCGCCTGCTGGCCCGGCCTCCTCGTCCGCCCCGACGGCGTGATCGTCGGCCGCCTGGAGGACGAGCGAGCGGGCCTGCTGATCCGCGAGCTCGACACCGAGGCGCCGCTCTACGAGTCGACCCGCCTCTGGCGCGGGCGGGCGATGGCCGGCCGCCTCCACTCGGGCGAGCTGGTCGACGCCCCGCGCTCGCGCGACCGTCGCTCCTTCTAGCGCCGCGACCGTGACGTATCGACCCACCTCGCTTGGTCTCGCCGCCGCTGGCGTCGTTGCTCGTCGGTTACAGATGCCCGATCTGCGCCCTCCTCGCGCCTAGCCAGCGACGACGATCCCGACGCGAGGTGGGTCGATACGTCGCGGTCGAGGCGCTAGCGGCGGCGCCCCATCGCTCCTGTCTTTCGAGACAGACCGATCGAGGGCCGCCTCAGACCCGCTCGGGGAGCCAGGCGACCACGTCGATCCGGTCGACGAAGTGGAGGTGACGCGGCGCCCCCGCGAGGCGGAGGCCGGTGTGCTCGGCGACCGTGTTCACCTCGAGCTCGGCCTCGGCCCGGCGCAGGGGCCAGGGCGCGTGGTGGATCTCGCCGCGGAGCGCCCGCCCCTGGCGATCGACCGCGTAGAGGCAGTAGCGCTCGGTGAGCCAGCGCTCGAGGGTGCCGGGGCGGGCGCTGTAGACCTCGCCGAGCGGCCGATAGCGCCCGCGGAGCGCCCCCGCCGGCGCGCCCCGGTGGGTCCGCTCGCTGGCGTAGCCGACCCAGCCCTCTTCCCAGCCGGTGGTGATCTTCGCCCGGAAGTAGGGGAGGTGAAAGGTCGCGCGGGCGACCGCGACCGCGAACGCGCTGGTGGCGTCGAGGCTGAAGAAGAAGACCCCGGGCTTGCCCGCGGCGCGGACGTAGGTCCGGACGTTGAGCTCGGGGAAGCGCTTGACCCCCGGGAGGTAGGGGAGGCCGCGGGCGCCGACGTTGTCCATCCAGAAGGGCACGACCCCGAGCCAGGCCTCGCCCTCGAAGAGATCGAGCTCGAGCGACGCGGGGACCACCGCCCGGAGCGCGGCCGCCGGCACCGGCCAGTGGGCGAAGAGGAGGTCGAGCCAGCTCATCGTCATCACCCACGGCCGCGCGGGGAGCGGCCAGGGGCGGTGCTCGGCCGCCCGCGGGATCTCGCGCCACCTCGGCTCCGCGCCTGCCATCGCCGCGATCCTACTCGAGGGCGGGCGGCCACGTGAGCCCCGATCGCCGAGGCCCGGGCTTGCCGCATCGTCGCCCCCCGGGTGAGGATGGGCGCGCCGCCGATGAACGCGCTCTACCGCCGCTTCTTCCGCAACCTGCCGGTCCGCGACGTCCGCCACGACGGCGCGATCCACCTCCTCAGCGCCGACGAGGTCCGCTTCATCCGCGGCCGCCACCGGCTCGCGCTCGCGCTCGCGGCCGCGCTCGCGGCCCTCGGCTTCCTCGCCTACTACCTCCCGGTCTACTGGCTCCCCGAGCTCTTCCTGACGACGCCGGTGGCGATCGACGCGCTCGATCTCCGCTTTGACCTCCCCTGGGTCGAGCTGATCTGGGGCGTCGTCCTGATGGTGGTCGAGCTCTACTGCCTGGTCCTCGTCAACATCTGGGCGGTCCACGAGATCGCGGTGGCGACCGGGCGGATCGACGCCGCGACCAAGGAGGACGCCGCCGAGTCGCTCCTCAAGATCGCCCTCGAGGAGCGGGGCCGCGACCTCCTCCGCTACGGGATCGATCCCCTCCTCGGGATGAACCGCGGGCTCCTCTTCACCTTCAACCTGGTCCTCCGCCTCAAGGGCTTCCTCGGGAGCAAGGTCCTCCAGTACGCGGTCCGCCGCCTCCTCGGCCGCCTGGCGATCCGCGAGGTCCTCGACTTCATCGGCATGCCGCTCTACATGGTGATCAACGCCTGGGCGACCCATGTGGTGATCCGCGAGGCCAAGGTGATCATCATGGGCCGGCAGCTCATCGACCACCTCGCCGAGCGCCTCCCGCCGGAGCTGGCCCGGGGCCCGGCGGAGCACGAGCTCCTCTACGACACGCTGCAGCTCATCGCGGTCTCCAAGCGCGACTTCCACGACAACCACGCGCGCCTCACCCGGGTCCTCCTCGAGGGCTACGCGATCCCGATCCGCCCGCAGGAGGACCTCCCGAGCGACTACGGCAAGCGGATCAAGGCGGCCTCCAGCGGCCTGCGGCGCCTCTGCGCGCTCCTCCTGATCCTCGGCTTCGTCCTCGACGGCCACATCTCGTGGCGCGAGCGCCGACGCCTCGACGCGCTCGCGGACGCCGGGATCCTCGAGATCCGGGCCGACGAGGTCGAGCGCCTCTGCCGGGCCTTCGTCAGCGGCGAGGGGCTGGAGCCGCTCCTCGCGGCCTTCCTCGATCCGGTCGCGGGCTAGCCTGCCTTACATGTCCAAAGAGACATACAAGACGCGAGCGCCTCAGGGATCGACGAAGCAGACGCTCCGCGACCCCTCGGCGGTGGCGACCAGCGAGCAGCTCATCCCCGCCGGGCACGCGGCGCCGCCGCTGCAGTCGAGGAAGCAGATCTTCCCCTGCCCGGGATCGACGCAGCCGGCGACCGCCGCGCCCGAGGGCGACGGCGGGCACTCGCTGGCGTCGGCGCAGGGCTGGGTGCAGAACTCGCGGCCGCTGCCGTCGCTCGGCGAGACGCAGCCGTTGTCGAGGTCGAGCGAGCAGATCTCGTCGCAAGGCCCGTAGATCGGGCTCGCGTCGCCGCTCCCCGCCGTCGTCGACGAGGACGAGGAGGCGTCGCCGCTGGTCTCGCCGCCCGTCGTGCCGTCGCCCCCGTCGTCGCCGGCGCAGGCGGAGGCGGAGCTCAGGAGGAGGACGAGGCCGAGCGTGATCGAGGCGCGCATTGGCGCCTTCTAGCACGCCGCGGGGCGCCGCGGGGCGCCGCGAGTGGTCGCTAGACGAGGCGCTCGATCGTCAGCGACCGGGTCCGATCGTTAAACGCGTGGAGCTTGGCGATGTCCGCGTTGAGCGCGACCAGCGGGCGCGAGAAGTCCTCCCCCTCGAAGAGCGTCACCCGATAGCCGCGCGGGATCGTGAGCGACGAGAGCTTGGCCCTGAGGGCGCCGAGGGCCGCGGGCCCGTGAGACCCCGGGAGGAGGAAGGCGCTCGCGCCCGCGAAGTCGTAGTCCTCGAAGAGACGGACGCCCTCCTCGATCCGGATCGACGCCGGGTGGAGGCGGCCGAGCGACGCCGTGTCGACGTAGAGCGTCATCGCCTCGCCGTCGAAACGATCGCCGGCGAAGAGCGTCGCGCGGACGTGCGGCGGGAGCCGGATCGCGGCGATCTGCCCGGCGAGGTCGCCGAGGGCCGCGCGATCGTAGTCGCCGGGGGGGAGCGCCCGCCAGTGCTCCTTGAAGCCGGCGCCGGTGTAGACGACGCTCCGCTCGTGCCCGCAGACCCGGGGGACCCAGGCGACCACGTAGTCCGCCTGAAAGCACCCGTGGTGGAAGGGGTTCTCCAGGGGTTTGTCAGGATCGAAGCTTCGCTCGATCTTGTTCTGGAGGACGACGTCGACCTTGAGCACGTACCCCGACGACTCGCGCTGGAGATCGAACGAGCGGCTGACGATCGTCAGCACGTCGGTAACGTCGACGTTCACCTCCTCCTGCACCCGCGGCTGGTAGAGCGCCGCGAGCGGGATCCCGACGGGGACCTCGGGGGTCGCTACCGGGTAGCGCTCCGTGAACCTGTGCTCGAGGAGGTCGGGCGTGGTTATCTTCATCACGCGCCCGCCGACCCGCTGGGGCGCGACCGGCGGGCAGTACGGGAGCGCGGCCTCGCCGGGCGGACGCGGGGCGTCCGCGGCCAGGAGGTCGATCCCCGGATCGAGGGGCCCGAGCCCGCGCGGCAGCCGGGCGGCGACGCCGGCGACCGGGAGCGTGAGGCGGCCGCGGGCCGCCGCGAGGACGACGTGCGCCGGGATCGTCGCCTTCGGCCAGCCGGCGAGCTCGTCCTTGGTGGGCGGGGCCGGGAGACGGCTCGTGGACGGGTACTTGCGACGGCGGTGGTAGAGCCAGGTGAGCGCGGTCCCCAGGAGGAAGCCCTCGCCGAAGGCGTCGGCCTTGTCGTGGGCCTCGTAGCCGAGGCTGACGCGGCCGAGCTGCCGCTCGCGGAGGATCAGCGCGGGCGGCCCCCCGCTGGCGAAGCGCTCGGCCATGGTGGTGAGGATCCCGGTGAGCTCGCCCTCCAGGCGATCGCGCTCCGGAGGGGCGCTCGGTGTCAGCAGGAGGTTGAGCGGCCAGGCGATGCAGGAGACGTTGCGGAGGTCGCCGCCGCCGGGGTAGACGCCGGCGCTCTCGTCGAAGTCCTCGCTATCGGTGGCCCTCCGGTAGCTCAGGATCACCTCGCCGGTGAACTTCGCCCCGAGCGCGCGCGGGTCGATGAGCTCGTGCTCCGGCGCGGCGGCGCAGGCGAGGGCGACGAGGAACTTGAAGACGTCGGGGGCGCCCCGGCTGAGGTGCTCCGTCCGATTGGCGGGCCATCCGATCTCGATGTCCTTCTCGACCGAGGGCGGGACCGAGGCGAGGTGAGCGTGGCGGAGCCGCGCCGAGATCCCGTCGAGGAGCACGCCGAGCGCGATCTCTTTCCACTCGTCGTCGCTCCAGAGGCAGAGGGTCTCGCGCTCGGACACGACCGCGGCGACGTCGGAGAGGAGCGGCATGTTCTTTGGCCGGTTGATGAGGCCGGCGAGGGGATTCCTCGCGTCGAGATCGATCCCGAGCTCGGTGAGGGCCTGGTCGAGGATCGCGTTTGCGAGCGAGCTCGCCGACCGATCGATCTCCGCCTTGAGATCGCGGAGCGCCCCGACGACGTCGCGGAGCGTGGTCGACCGCATCTCCGCCGCGATCTTGGAGAGCCCGGCGTCCTTCATCACCTCGTAGGCGTTGCGCTGGCTCCCGTAGTTGCGACCGGTGATCCGCCCGAGGATGATGACGAGCGACCACTCAAAGGACCGCCCCTCCCCTGCGGCCCCGCGCGCGCAGAAGCCGTCGCCCCGGAGGCCGCCGCCGCTCGCGGGGGCCGGCCGGACCAGGAAGTAGTCGAAGTGCGCGAGGTACTCGCCGAGGCGATGGGCCTGGTCGACGATCCGCGCGCGCACCCGGTTGACCTCGGCGGCCGCGGGATCGCCCGCGCCGACCTTCAGGAGGTCCCAGAGGACCGAGTAGCCGGCGACGAGGCCGATGATCTCGTCGAACGAGGGCTCCCACTTCCGGTAGAAGCGCTGGACGTCCCAGCCGCCGTCCGGGTTCGACTTTCGCCGGCGCAGCGCCTCCTGGTACCAGGCGTCGTTGAGCGGCCAGGCGGCGGCGTAGGGGTGCTCTGGATCGCCCTCGAGATCGATCGGGAACGAGCAGCAGAGGAGCGGCTCCTCGTGGCCCTCGCTGGTGCGCCGGACGACCCAATCGTCGCAGGCGACGGGATCAAAGCGGAGGATGTAGCCCGCGAAGGGGCCGCCCTGATCGCGGAAGGGGAAGTGCCGCTCGAGCTTGTCGACCGCGCGGGCGATCGGCCCGAGCGCGGCGTGATCTCCGAGCGAGAATTCGATCGCCAGCTGCGCGAGGCGGACGCCGGTCATCTGGAGGGCGTTGTCGCGGTGGTGCTCGACGACCGCCCAGCGCCGCAGCGCGTCCCCGCCGCGGGCGCCCGAGGGCCAGGGGGCGACCGGATCGCCGCAGCAGCCGAGGCCGGCGGAGCGATCGGCGGGGACGCCGAGGTAGTTGCCGTTGCTGAAGATATCGGCCCGGAAGTGCCGTCCGAGGGCGAAGTGACGGGCGAGGAGCTGGGCGCGGAGGTCGCTGTAGACGCTCGATAGTGAAGGCATATCCCTCGACCACGACGCTACGCCCCGGCCGGACCGGCGACCGCGCTGTGTTTTCCGGCTCCGGGTCGGCGGCGCGCTTCGACGCGCGCCGTCGCCGAGCTAGCGCCCCGACGGCGCCGGCTCGGTGCGCGCGAGGTCCCCGCGCGCCGGATCGACCAGGCGGTAGAAGGTCCCGTAGCCGCGGCTGGTCTGCGCCCGCGCCTCGGCCTTGGCGATCTCGTCGGGATCGGTCGGCGGCTCGGCGGTCCAGCGCACGAGGACGCCGGTCGCCTGGACCCGGCGATCGGAGAGCTTGTAGTCGCCGTCGACGTCGACGCCGAGGACCATCGGCTGCTTGGTCCGCGACTGCACGCCGATCAGCGTGATCGTCTTGCCGACGGATGCGTCGAGATCCTCGCGCCGCTCGACCACGGCCTCCGGCCGCCCGGCGGCGGTGCAACCGAGCGCCACTGCCACGATCGCGAGGAGCACCTGACGCACGGTCATCCACACTAGCAAGGAGAGGCGCCGCCCGCCGGTGCTATCGTCGCCGCCGTGTCGGCGAAGAAGAGCGTCCGCGTCCGCGCATCGACGCGCCCCTCCGGCGTCGCCCGCCACCCCCGCGCCCTCGCTCGCGCCCTGACGACCCTCGCCCTCGCGGCCCTCGCCTGCCAGCCCTTTCGCCCCGCGGATCTCTCGGCGATCGGCGAGCCCCGCCTCCTGGTCGAGAGCGACGAGCGCCTCCGCTGGCCGGCGCTGCCGATCGCCGGCCCCGGCTCGGGCGCGCCCGCGACCCCGGCGAGCGGCGAAGCGGCGCTCCTCATCGACCTCAGCGACCCCGGCGGCGAGCTCCCGCCGATCGCCGGCGGCCGCGGCAACATCGACGCCTGGCTGCGCTACCTGAGCCGGGTCCGCGGGCTCCCCAAGGCCAACGTCTTCCTCCTCCGAGGCGCCGAGGCGAAGGCGCCGACGATCCGCGCGGCGATCGAGAGCGCCGGTCAGATGACCAGCCGGGGCGGCATCCTCTGGGTCGTCTTCGTGGGCTACGCGCTCACCGATCTCGAGCGCGGCGAGGGGCTCCTCCTGACCCACGGCGCGGCCGTCGATGGGCTCGTCCCCGAGGTCAACGCCCTCCCGGTCATGGAGCTCCTCCGCGAGATCCTCGACTGGGGGACGGGCCGTCCGGTGGTGATCCTCGACGCCTGCGGCCCGCCGGGGGTGAAGCTCGGCCCGCTGCGGATCGGCGGGGTCGAGGCCCGCCTGGTCGCCAGCGGCTACGAATCGTTGAACCCCTTCCCCAACTACCCGGAGGGCCCGGCCGAGCCCCGCCGCGCGCTCCGGGGCGCGGTCGCCAGCGCCGGCCTCGGCGCGCCCTGCCTCGACCAGCTCCCCGGCGGCAACCGACCTGCCCTCTCCTACCTGGTCCTCGGGGCGCTCCAGGGGTGGGGCGACAGGGGCGGCGGGGTGATCCAGGGGAGCGAGGTGCTCGAGCTGGTGCGCGACGTCAGCCTCGACGTCGTCGCCCGCGAGCGCGAGGCGTTGCCGCTCCCCCTCGGCTTCAGCCGCCCCACGCTCGCGCTGGCCGTCGGCGCGAGCCATCGGCGACCGACCCTCGGGGCGCTCCTCGGCCTCCCGGAGCCGGGCTCGCCGCTGGTCTTCGCGGGCGGCGGGATCGTCCGCCGGCCGCGCGTGGCCGCGTCCTGGGAGGGCCAGACGATCGACGACCCGGAGCTCGCCGAGCTCCTCGCGGCGAGCGCGAGCGCGAGCTCGGGCGCGAGCGCGAGCACGGATCCGCTGGCCCTCGGCGAGCGCTGGTGCGCCCGCGCGGAGGCCCAAAGCGGCGCCGCCGTCGATCCGCAGATCGACGCCGAGTGCCGGCGATGGCGGCGCTATGGCCGGCGCTGGCGGGCCTTCCATGTGATCGTCGATCACGACTTCGACCTCCTCCATCGCTACCTCGATCGCGCCGACCAGGCGGAGGCCGAGATCGCGCTCCGCGACTTCCTCGGCGCCTACGTCGAGTACCCCGCGCACCCCAAGGTCCGGGCGGCGAAGGCCGGCGTCGACGCGCTCGCCCGCGGCGACGCCGACTGGCGGGCGCGCGCGAAGTGGGGGCCGATGATCGAGATCGCCGCCGCCCGCTACTTCCGGGGCTGCGCCGACGCCGATCCCTCGTGCGAGGACGACGAGCGCCCGAGCCAGCTCCGGGGCGTCGGCGCCTACGCGATCGACGTCGGCGAGGTCGCCCGCCGCGACTACGAGCACTGCGTCCTCGCCGGCGCCTGCCGACCCTTCGACTGGGAGCGCTGCTACGCCTGGACCGGCGAGGGCTTCGAGCAGGGTGCGCCCCTCCCCGACGCCTTCGCGCGCGACGACGCCCCCGCCGTCTGCGTCACCTGGCGGCAGGCCGCGGCCTACTGCGGCTGGCTCGGCAAGCGCCTGCCGACCGAGCTCGAGTGGGAGGTGGCCGCCCGCGGCGGCGATCGCCGGATCTACCCGTGGGGCGCCGAGGAGCCGACCTGCGAGCACGCCAACTTCGCCGAGTGCGGGCGCACGCCGACCGCGGTCGACGCCCGGCCGCCGCGCCTCGACGAGGCTGCCCCAAAGAACATGGCCGGAAACGTCGCCGAGTGGATCCACGACTGGTACGGCAAGAGCTACAGCCGGAGCTGGCCCCGCGACCCCCGCGGACCCCGCTACGGCCGCCTCCGGGGGGTCCGCGGCGGCTCCTTCTACGACCCGCCCGAGGTGCTCCGCACCTCCTACCGCTACGCGCTGACGCCGGGCTTCGGCTACGCCTTCGTCGGCCTCCGCTGCGTCGCCGACATGTAGGGCAGGCGCCCGCGGACGCCGCTATCGACAGCGGCGCCGCGCCGCCGCTAGCCTTCGCGGGTGATCCAGAAGATCGACGAGGACGCGCGCTGGCGCGGGATGTTCACCGAGGTCCGCGGCCTCGAGATCTGCGCGGGCCACGAGCTCGCGCTCGAGCCGACGCTCGCCGGCAAGGAGCGGCGGCCGACGCCGTCGGCGCTCCAGCTGGTCACCGGCTCGGTCTTCGTGATGGCCAAGGGCTCCCGCCTGGTGATCCGGCGGGGCGCGACCCTGGTGATCCGCACCGGCACGCGGATGCGCATGGAGCCCGGCGCCCAGGTCATCGTCGAGGAGGGCGGGCACGTCTACATCGAGCACAAGGCGGACATCGCCTTCACCCCCGGCGAGAGCGGCTTCCACCTCGCGCGGGGCGCGAGCATCGGCGTCGATCCGGCGCTCGGGCGAGCGCTCCCCGAGCTCCGGGTGCCGCAGCCGATCCCGAGGGTCTAGCTGGCGAGCGCGCGCTCACCAGCCGTAGACCTGGATCGTGTTCATCGACGTGTTCGTCGACCCGTCCGAGAAGACCGCCAGGGGCCCCTGCTGCCACTGGCCCTGGACCTGGGTGTCGACCCAGACGATGAGCGGCGAGGGCTCGGCGTGGTCCCACCCCGGGATCACGTAGGAGCCGTCCCAGGGTCCGACGTAGTCGAGCGAGGGCGGCGCGTCGACGCCGTCGAAGCTCCAGATCACGACGCGCTCGACCTTCGATCCCGGGGCCACGAAGCCCCCGTCGGTGTCGACCCAGACGCCCGGGGTCATCAGCATCCAGTCTCCGCTCAGGGTCGGGCCCGTGCCCATCGCCACCACCGGTGGCGGCGTCTCGGGATCCCAGGAGGGGAAGTCGCCGCCGAAGTGGGGGCCGTCGTAGTGGAGCGGCAGGTCCTCGAAGCCCCAGATCACGATCCGCTCGGTGAAGCCGGTGACCGTGCCGTCGGGGTGGATCAGCAGGCTGGCGCCGGCCCAGGCGTCGCCGAAGCCGAGCTGGTCGGCCATCAGGGGGCGGGGGTTCTCGGGATCCCAGCCCGGGATCACGGCCTCGCCGGGCGCGCCGTCGAAGAGGAGGATCGGGCCGGAGCCGCCGCCGCCGCTCGTCTCGCCGCCGGTCGCAGCGCTGGTCGACGCCGCCGATCCGCTCCCGCTCCCGGCGCTCGCTGCCGACGATCCTGATGACGCTCCCGAGGTCGAGGTCGAGGTCGAGGCCGACCCGCTCGCGCTCTCGCTGGCGCCGGTCGAGCCGCCGCTGGCGTCTCCTGCCTCGCCGCTGCACGCCAGGAGGAGCGCGAGGGAGGAGCCGAGCCAGGCGCGCATGGATCGATGATAGTCGACGCGCGGGCGGCCGCGCCTCGCGGCCTCGCGGCCGCCGAGGTCGTCCTCACGGCGCGCGCCCGTGCGCATCGCGGCCGGGTTGGGGTATGTCCACCGGCCAGATGCTCGCCGCCCTCCGTCACCTCGCCCCGCACCGCCTCGCGGCCCTCGCCCTCCTCGTCGTCGCCTGCGGCGGCGACCCCTCGACCTCCGCGAGCGCGAGCGCGAGCGCGAGCGAGGGCACGACCACCTCGGGCGCGTCGGCGAGCGCGAGCGCCACCGGGAGCGAGAGCGACACGGGCACCGGCACCGGCACGGACTCCGACACCGACACCGCCGGCGATCCCCTCGCCTGCTGGAGCGACCTCGCGGTCGGCGAGGCCGTGACCTTCTACGAGGGCTTCGCCGCCGGCAGCGAGGGGATCGCCTTCGGCGTCGACGGGCTCCTCTACGCGACCACCGACGGGATCGTCTGGCAGCTCACGCCCGACGGCGTCGCCGCCCACTTCGCCGACGTCCCGGACGCGCTCGGCCTCGCCCCCTGGGGGAGCGGCGACCTCGTCGTCGCCTCCTTCGGGGTCTACAACCAGCCCGACGGGGCGATCTACACCGTGAGCCCCGAAGGTACCGCGACCTTCCTCGCCGACGGGATCGACAGCCCGAACTTCGTGGCGATCGCCGGCGACGGCTCGGCGCTGATCTCCGACGACTTCGACACCCGGGTCTTCCGGGTCGACAGCGCGGGCGATCTGAGCGTCGTCATCGAGTCGGTCCCCTCGCCCAACGGCATGGCCTACGGCGCCGACGGCAAGTCCTTCTACGTCGCCTCGACCTTCACCGACTTGGGCCAGCTCACCCGCTACGACGTCGACGCATCGGGCCTGCCGATCGAGGCCAGCGCCCGCGAGATCCTCCACCTCGGCATGGGCTCGACCCCCGACGGGATCGCCGTCGACGAGGAGAACCGGGTCTACGTCGCCGCCAACCTCCGCTCCGAGATCTGGCGGGTCGACGGCGACGCCGAGGCGGTGACGGAGGGCGAGCTGGTCACCGACGCGGTCCAGCACCCGGCGAGCCTCGCCTTCGGCCGCGGCCCCGCCTACGACCCCTGCTCGATCTACGTCACCGAGCTCGACGGCGCGCGGATCGTCCGGGTCGCGCTCGGCGTCCGCGGGGCGCCGCTCCTCCGGTAACGCTCGTGGTAGATCACGGCCGTGGCGGCGCGTCCCCAGGTCCACATCACCGGCGCCTCGGGGGCCGGCGTGACCACGCTGGGCGCCGCCCTGGCCGCGCGCCTGGGCTGCGCGCACCTCGACACCGACGACTTCTACTGGCACCCCACGGCGCCGCCCTACCGGGTGAAGCGGAGCGTCGACGAGCGCCTCGCGCGGCTCCACGAGGCCTTCGCCGCGGCCTCGAGCGGGTGGGTCCTCTCCGGCTCGATCGGCGAGTGGGGGGCCCCGCTGCTCCCGCTCTTTGACCTCGTGGTCTACGTCTACACGCCGACGGAGCTCCGACTCGAGCGCCTCCGCAGGCGCGAGGCCGAGACCTTCGGCGCCGCCAACGTCGCCCCCGGCGGCCCGCGGCACCAGGAGTATGTCGAGTTCCTCGACTGGGCCTCGCGCTACGACCACGGCGATCGCCCGGGCCGGAGCCGGGCGCTCCACGAGGCGTGGCTGGCCGAGCTCCCCTGCCCGCTGCTGCGGGTCGACGGCGCGCGAGCGATCGCCGAGCTCGTGGCCGAGGTCGCCGAGGTCGTCGAGGCCCGCCCGCGCTAGGCTCGACCCTCGACGCGCAGGAGCGCGCGCTCGACGGCGGGCAATGACCCAAAGGACAGATCTACCGACGCACCCGAGCGCCACGTCTCGGCGCGGACGCTGCCGTGATCGAGCGCGCGCCGGCGCCCCCGACGAGCGCGCGATCGCATGCGGCCGAGCGACCGTCCGCAATCGGCTATAGTCGCCCCGGTGGCTCGTCGGACAATGACCCTCTCGCGGCTGACGCTCCTGGCGACGACGGCCCTCCTCCTCGTCGCTCCGCGGCTCGCAGCGGGCGCGCCAGCTCCAGCCGCGCCGACCCCCGCGATCCCGCCGGAGCTCGCGCCCTGGGTCGAGTGGGTGAAGAAGGTCGAGCTCCCGCCCGGCGAGTGCCGCGAGATCGACGACGCGACGATCTGCGTGTGGCCGACGCGCCTCAGCCTGAGCGTCGCCAAGACCGGGGGCTCCTTCGACCTCGACGTGACCGCCCACGACGCCCAGAGCGTGCTCCTCCCCGGCGACGAGAGCCGATGGCCGCAGGAGATCCGGGTCGACGGCAAGCCCGCGGTGGTCCTCGACGACGAAGGGGCGCCCGCGGTGCGCCTCGAGGTCGGGCGCCACAGGATCAGCGGCGTGTTCCTCTGGGACGCGGTGCCGGAGAGCCTCGCGGTCCCGCCGGAGGTCGCCCTCGTCGAGGTGCGGCGCGACGGCAAGCCGGTCGCGTTTCCGACCCGCCAGGAGGGCCTCCTCCGGCTCCTCGACGACGACGAGGTCGCGGAGGAGGAGGCCGAGCCCGAAGCGGACGCGGAGGACGAGGGCGAGCGCGAGGCCGTCGAGGACGCGCTCCGCGTCGAGGTCTCGCGGTGGATCCGCGACGGCGTGCCGCTCACGGTCGTGACCCGCGTCGACCTCCGGGTCTCGGGGAGGACCCGCGAGGAGACCCTGCCCTACCCGCTCTGGGACGACGCCGAGCTCCTCCGCGTCGACAGCGATCTCCCCGTGCAATTCGGCGAGGGCCGCTCGCTCGTCCTCCAGGCCCGCTCCGGCGCCCACACCCTCACCCTCGAGGCCGCGCTCCCCCGCCCGCCCGAGACCCTGGGCCCGCCGACCCTCGCCGCCCCCTGGCCGGCCGACGAGGTCTGGGTGTGGAAGGCCGCGCCCGCCGGCGAGGCGGCGCTCGGACAGGTCGCGCTCAGCGGCGGCCAGGCGGTCGATCGCAGCCGCACCCACGCGCCCGCCGAGTGGGAGGGCGGCTCGACCTTCCGCGTCACCACGGCGACGCCCCTCGCCTTCGAGATCCTCCAGCGCGGCGCCTCCGAGGGCGCCGCCAACGAGCTCACGCTCGAGCGGACGATGTGGCTCGACATGGGCGGCGAGGGCTGGTCGGTGGTCGACGTCCTCCGCGGCCGGATGCACAGCGGCACCCGCCTCGATCTCCGCGCCGGCGCCCTCGGCAGCGTCTTCGTCAACGGGCGGCCGCAGGTGGTCACCCGCGGCGCCGAGGGGGCGGCCGGGATCGAGGTGCGGGCCGTCGATCTCGAGCTCCTCGCGACCTGGCGCGGCGCCGAGCCGGCGACCGCGCTGCCGATCGGCGGCTGGTCCGAGCCCTTCGATCGGGTCGCGCTCAGCGTCGAGCTCCCGCGCGGCTGGGACGTGCTCCGGGCGAGCGGACCGGGCTCGACGCGGTCGACCTGGATCACCTCGTGGCGACCGCTCGATCTCCTCCTCCTCCTCGGCCTCTGCGTCCTGATCGGCCGGACGATCTCGCCCTGGATCGGCGTCACCGCGCTCGTCGGCCTCGGCCTCGCCTACACCCGGAGCGGCGACGGCTACGTCGAGCTCATCGTCCTCCTCGCGCTCCTCACCCTCCTCGCAACCCAGCTCCGGCGGGATCGCGGGCCCTTGGCGACCCGCACCCTGCGCTGGACCTGGCTCGCCGGGGCGGGGCTGATGAGCGCCTGGATGCTCTGGGACGTGCCCGTCGGGATCCTGCGGGTCTGGCAGAGCGGCGAGTCGGCGCTCGCGCACCGCGACATCGAGCGGGAGCTCGCCTACTACGCCGCGCTCGAGGCCCTCGGCGTCGCCGTCCTCGTCGGGCTCTACGGCCTCGCCTGGGTCCTCACCCGCGCCCGCGGGAAGGGACGCAGGCCGGCGCTCGCCCTCGGCGCGCTCGTCGGCGGCGCGATGGTCCTCGCCCTCGGGACCATGACCCTGAGCGGGGGCATGGACGACTCGTTCGCCGACGAGAACAAGGAGGAGGCGCCCCCCGAGGAGTGGGAGCGCGGCGACGACGAGGCGGGCGGCAGCGGCCAGCGACACCGCGGCGAGGAGGGCAAGATGGGCGTCCCCTCGACGAAGGACAAGTCGGGGCTCTACGCGCTGAAGGGCCCGAAGGACGCGACCCCGCAGATGGCCCGCAACTTCGACCCCGAGATGGCGGCCCGCCAGGCCGGGATCCTCGGGGTGATGTCCGAGCAGAGCGGCCACTTCCTCAACTCGCCCTACGGCGGCGCCTTCGCGGTCGGCGACGACGACGCCGACGTCTGGGGCGGCCTCACGGGCACCGAGGTCGGCGAGGCCTTCGGCGTCGGCGGCCTCGGGCTCGTCGGCACCGGCAGCGGCGGCGGCGGGACCGGCGAGGGGACGAGCGACGACAAGAAGAGCGGCTACGGTCGCGGCTCGGGGGCGGGCTTCGGCGGCCGCGGGTCGCGGACGCCGACGGTCCGGCAGGCCAAGGCCGAGGTCCAGGGCGCGCTCGACAAGGACATCATCCGCAGGATCGTTCGAGCTCATATCAATGAGGTGCGGAGCTGCTACAACCAGGGGCTCACCCGCGACCCGAACCTCGGCGGCCGGCTCTCGGTGAAGTTCACGATCGACGCCTCGGGCAAGGTCTCCGAGGCCGCGATCGCCGAGAGCACGCTCAAGGACGCCTCGGTCGGGGCGTGCGTCGCCAAGGCCGTCAAGCGCTGGAAGTTCCCCAAGCCGAAGAGCGGGACCGTCGACGTCACCTACCCCTTCATCCTCGAGGCGGGCGGCGGCGGGGACGGAGCCGCGGCGGCCCCGACCTCCGAGCGCTACGTCCTCGACGCCGACCTCCCGAAGGCGCCGCCGAGCGCGTTGCCGCAGACCGGCGAGGGGACGCCCGAGTGGTCGGGCCGGCGCTGGAGCGTCGACATCGACCACGCGGTCAAGAGCGACGAGACCTTCTCGCTCTGGCTCCTGCCGCCGGCCGCGAGCAAGGCGCTCGCGCTCCTCCGGGCCCTCGCCCTCTGGATCCTCGGCTTCGCCCTCGTGCGCGCGGGCTGGCGCGCGGGCTTCGGCCGCGGGCGGGGCCCCGAGGCGCCCGGGGCCGGGTCGTCGACCACCTCCGCAGCCGCGAGCGTCGCCGTGCTCGTCGCCTTCCTCGGCTCGCTCCTCGGCGCGGAGCAGGTCGCCAGCGCCGCGCCGACGCCGGAGCTCCTCGAGGAGCTGGAGCGCCGCGTGAACGCCGAGCGGCCGCTGGCGCCCGAGCCCGAGTGCGCCCCCGAGTGCGCGCTCGTCGTCCGCATGGGCGTCGAGGTCGCGGCCCGGACGCTGCGCCTGCGCGCCGAGGTCCACATGGCCGGACCCGGCGTCTACCGCCTCCCGGGCTCCTTTGAGGGCTGGATGGCGCGGAGCGTCGAGGTCGACAGGCGGCCGGCGGAGGAGCTCATCGCCATCGACGGCGAGGTCTACGTCCGCCTCGACGAGGGCGTGCACGTCGTCGAGCTCACCGGCCCGATCGGCGTCGACGAGCTCAACCTCGGCCTCGCCCACGAGCCCAAGCGCGTCGACGTCAAGGCGAAGGGTTGGCTCGTCGAGGGCGTCGACGAGGACGGCCACGCGTCGAGCCTCCACCTCATCGAGGAGCGCGCGGCCGCGGCCGACTCCAATGACGACGACGCCGAGGCCACCGACACCCCGAGCGAGCCCGCCCGAGGCGAGCGCGTCCGTCAGGATCTCCCGACCTGGCTGAGCGTCCACCGTCACCTCGAGATCGGCCCGCGCTGGACGCTGCGGACGGTCGTCAGCCGCCAGAACCACGGGCCCTCGCCGATCACCGTCCAGGTCCCGCTCCTCGAGGGCGAGAAGATGATCGAGGCGACCGCGAAGGTCGGCGATCCGAAGGCGACGATCACCCTCGATCAGGCGGGCGCGACGATCACCTGGGCCTCGGTCGTCGAGCCCCGCGACGCCCTCGTCCTCAGCGCCCCCGAGGGGAGCCCGTGGACCGAGATCTGGACCGTCACCTGCGGCGAGGCCTGGCAATGCGCGATGACGGGCGTCCCCGCGACCCAGGTGAACGCCGGCACGTCGACCTTCCACCCCTGGCCCGGCGAGCGCCTCTCGCTCGCGCTCCACCAGCCGGAGCCGGTCGACGGCGCGCTCCTCACGGTCGATCGCGCGGCCCTCCGGGTCGCCGTCGCCGAGTCGGGGAGCGAGGCGCGGCTCTCGATGCTCGTCCGCGCCGCGACGGTGACGACGCGCACCCTCACCCTCCCCGCGGGCGCGCACCTCGGCTCGGTCAAGGTCGGCGGCGCCGAGGTGCCGATGGCCAAGGAGGCGACCGAGCTCCGCCTCCCCCTCCAGCCGGGGATGAGCGAGGTCGAGGTCGAGTGGAAGCAGGACGACGGGGTCGCCAGCGTCTACACCGCGCCGACGGTCGGGCTCGGCGGCGCCGCGGTCAACGCCCGCCTGGCGGTCGACTTCGTCGACGCCTCCGACCGGGTGCTCCTTTGGACAGGTGGCAGCGGTCAGGGTCCGACCGTCTGGCTCTGGCCCTGGTTCGCCGCGCTCGCGCTCCTCGCCCTCCTCCTCGGGCGGATCCCGGGCCAGCCGCTGAGGCCCTGGAAGTGGCTCCTCCTCGCCCTCGGCTTCAGCTCCACGCTCCTCCCCTTCGTCGTCGCGTGGTTCATCCTGATCGCCCACCGCCCGGCGCTGGTCCGCCAGACCACCAGCGACCGCGGCTACAACACCCTGCAATTCGGCCTCGGGCTCCTCAGCGCCGCCGTGATCATGGTGACCCTGGCGACCGGCAAGGCGGTGCTGACGAGCCCGGTCTCGACCCTCGTCGACACGTGGAGCACCGACGACGGCCTCCTCAGCTGGTACGTCGATCGGGCCGCGGACGCGACCCCGAGCGCCTGGATCGTCTCGGTGCCGACCTCGCTCTGGCGGGCCCTCTGGGCCCTCTGGGCCCTCTGGGTCGGCTGGCAGTCGATCGCCTGGGGCCGCTGGGCCTGGCGCTCGCTCGCCGAGGGCGGGTGGCTGCGGACGCCGCCGCCGCCGGCTCCGGAGAGCGAGGAGACGAGCGCGCCGGCAGCGGTGGACGCGGCGTCCGAGGAGCCCGCGAGCCCCTAGGGCGCGTCCGCGAAGAGGGCGACGAAGCCGTCCTCCTGCCCCTCGTCCGGGGGCGCGACCAGGACCTCGCCGCCGATCGCGAGCTCGCCGCCGAACCACCCGCCGGCGAGCATCCGCCCGCCGTCGTCGATCGCCACGTCCTCGAGGGTCACGCCGGCCGTCGCCGCATAGCCGGCGGCCCAGAGGATCACGTCGCCGGGCCCGCGCTCGGCGAGGAAGAAGCCCGCCCCGCTCTCCACCGGCGCGTCGCCGACGACGAGCGACCCGGAGATGTTGGCCCCCCAGAGCGCCGAGCCGCCGGCGTTGGTCGCCAGCGCGTCGCTGGTGTCGAGGCCGTCCGCGCCCGCGCCGATCGCCCAGGCGTTGACGCCCTTCGGGGTCATCCGCTTGAGGAAGGCGTCGAGATCGGGGCTCATCGTCGTCACCGAGGCGACCTTGCCGAGGAAGCCGCCGGCCACCAGGATCGAATTGTCGGTCGGGTCGACCGCGACGTTGGTCGCCCGCTGCGGTTGGGCGCCGCCGTCGCCGAAGAGCCAGGCGAGCGCGCCGGTGTCGCGCTTGACCTTGAGGACGAAGACGTCGGCCGCGCCCTTGTTCGTGAGGGTCGCGTTGCCGAAGCCGATGCCGCCGTTGCGGAAGCTCCCGGCGATCGCCAGGTGGTCGTCGGTCGTGGCCGCGACCCCGGTCGGGGTCACCTCGCCGGAGCCGGCCAGGGAGGCGCTCCACTTCGCCGCGTTGTTCTTGCCGATCCGGATGACGAAGCCAGCGACCGTCGGACCGCCGTTCTGGAGGAGGCCGCTATACTCGGAGTTTAGCGAGGAGACGTAGTGACCGACGAGGGCGAGCTCGTCGGTCTCGTCGATCGCCAGATCGAGGCCGCACTGGTCGCCGGGGCCGGTGAAGGCGTGGTGATCGAGGACGAGGCCCTGGGCGTTCGTCTTGATCACGATCGCGTCGAGGCCCCCCTTGTTGAGGACCATGTCACCAGCGAGCGACATGTCGCCGCCGCTGCAGATCGCGAGGAAGAGGTTCCCGAGGCTGTCGCGGACCAGCCCCTCCGCCTGCTGGGGTCCAGGCGCGTTGATCACCGCGAGCGACCCGAGCTCGCCGCTGCTGGTGAAGCGGGCGAAGAAGACGTCGTCGCCGAGGCTCGCCGGGACCGCCTGGAAGTTCGGATCGTCGATCACCAGCTCGCCGTTGTAGGCGCCGATGACGTAGATGTCGCCGTTCGGCGAGAGGACGACGTTGTCGACCTCCTGGTGGCCGCTGCCGCCGATCGCCACCGCCCACTCGAGGGGCGGCCCCGGCGGGCAATTGTCGCCGCAGCCGGTGGTGCCGACCGTCGTCGACGCGCTCGCGTCGCTGGTCGACGGGCCGGCGGTGCCGACCCCCGTCGAGGCGGCGCCGCTGGTGGTCGCGGCGTCGGTGCTGCCGACGCTCACGCCGCTCGACCCGCTGGTCCCGGCGCTGCCGCTCCCGCTCGTCCCGCTCAGGGTGCCGCTCCCGCTCTGCGATCCGCTCCCGCTCGACACCTCGCCCCCGGCCGCGCCGGAGTCGTCGTAGGCCGGGTTGGGGAGCACGCAGGCGGCGAGGAGGAGCCCCCCCGCGGCCCAGGACGCCGAACGAAGCACCGACGTACGATGCGCCATCGCCCCTCGGCCCCGCAAGGGATCGCGCGCCCCCAGGGAGGAGGCCGCCCGCCCGCGCCGGCGGGGACATCTCCAGGCGCGAGCGTCGGCGCTGGCGCCAATCCGCCCGGACGACGCGCAGGCGCGCCTCGCCTGCGCCGCTGGGCCGCGACCTCCACCCCACACTCGCCTCCTCGCATCGATACATGACCCAAAAGACATGTATCAATCGCCGCCACGGAGAGCTCGTGGCGGCGAGGGCAGACGACCCGCTCGGGCGCGCCGGCGCCCGGGCCGGTGGTTGACGCCCCCCAGGACCGGGGCTATGAACTCCGGCCGCCATGTCCGATCCGACCGATCCGACCCTGGGGATCCGCGCCGACGCGAGCTACGCCAGCCTCCCCCCGCGCCTCTACTCCCTGGTCGAGCCGACGCCGGTGGCCCGGCCAGAGCTGGTGATCTTCAACCACGCCCTCGCCGACGCCCTCGGCCTCGACGTGGCGGCCGCGGCCGCGGCTCCGGCGGTCTGGGCGGGCAACCGCCGCCTCCCGGGCACGACGCCGCTCGCCCAGGCCTACGCGGGCCACCAGTTTGGGCACTTCACGCGCCTCGGGGACGGCCGCGCGGTCCTCCTCACCGAGCACCTCGACCGCCAGGGGCGGCGCTGGGACATCCAGCTCAAGGGCTCGGGCCCGACCCCCTACTCCCGCCGCGGCGACGGCCGGGCCGCGCTCGGGCCGATGCTCCGCGAGTACGTGATCAGCGAGGCGATGCACGCCCTCGGGGCGCCGACGACCCGCTCGCTCGCGGTCGTCCGCAGCGGCGAACGGGTCCACCGCGAGCGCCCCCTCGCCGGCGCGATCCTCACGCGGGTCGCCGCCAGCCACCTCCGGGTCGGCACCTTCGAGTTCGCGGCGGCGAGCGGCGACCGCGAGGCGCTGCGCGCCCTCGCCGACCACGCGATCGCCCGCCACGCGCCCGAGGCCGCCGACGCCGAGCGCCCCCACCTCGCGCTCTACGACGCGGTGGTCGCCGCCCAGGCCCGCCTGATCGCCCAGTGGATGGCCCTCGGCTTCGTCCACGGGGTGATGAACACCGACAACATGACGATCTCCGGCGAGACGATCGACTACGGCCCCTGCGCCTTCCTCGACGCCCACCGCCCGGGCACCGTCTTCTCGTCGATCGACGAGGCCGGCCGCTACGCCTACGGCCGCCAGCCGGCGATCGCCCAGTGGAACCTCGCCCGCTTCGCCGAGGCCCTCCTGCCGCTCTTCGACCCGGCGCCGGAGCGGGCGCTGGAGCTCGCCCAGGAGGCGCTCGCCCGCTTCCCGGCGCGCTACGAGGCGGCGATGCTCGAGGTGATGCGGGGCAAGCTCGGCCTCGACGCGCGGGCCGACGAGGACGCCGAGGACGCCGCGATCATCGAGTCCCTCCTCGAGTGGATGGGCGAGCGCGGGGTCGATCACACGAACACCTTCCGCTCGCTCTCGTCGTCGCGGCCCGGCGACGGCGCCCGCGATGGCGACGGCGAAGGCGACCCCGCGTGGCGGGCCTGGCGGAGCCGCTGGTCGGCTCGCCTCGCCCGCCAGGAGACGACCTGGCCCGAAGCGCAGGCGCGGATGGACGCCCACAACCCCGACGTGATCCCGCGCAACCACCAGGTCGAGGCCGCCCTCGACGCGGCGATCGCCGGCGACCTCGGGCCCTTCGAGCGCCTCCTCGCGGCCCTCGCCGATCCCTACGTCACCCGACCCGAGCACGCGCCCTACCGCGAGCCGGCGCCCGCCGACGCGCCGGCGTACCGCACCTTCTGCGGGACCTGAGGCCGCGGCGCCATCACTGGCACTTGCGGAGGATCACCTCGGGGCCGGCGGCGTACTCCTCCCGCGGGATCCACATCTCCTCGAAGGTCGAGAGGAGCGAGCCGCCGATGAAGGCGGCGTGCTCGCGTCCGCTCGGCGGACGTACCCGCACCGGCGAGCCCGGCGCGAGCGCCTGGAGCTCCCGCTGGAGGCGCGCGTCGAGACCCGGGAGGGCGCTCGCGCCCCCGCCGAGGACGACCCGGCCGAGGAGCGCCTCGCGGGCGCCGGCCGGCGCCGCGTCGATCGCCTGGAGCGCGAGGCGGTGGATCCCGTCCTGCTCGAGGCCGATCAGCGAGGGCTTGAAGAGCGCGTCGATCACCCGCTCCAGCGCCTTCCTGGCCGAGATGAGCGCGCCCTCCGGGCGGGGTCGGAGCTCCTCGTCGTAGTCGAGGGCGACGCGCGAGAGCCGGCGGAGCGCGAGGCGCGGGCTCATCGCGCCGAGGTCGAGCGACTTCGCCTCGGCGCTGCCGGCGATGTGCTCGGCGATCTCGCGGGCGCCGTGGGGGGCGCGCTGGATCGCCCGCCGCTCCGGGCGGCCGTCGATCACCGGCGTCGCGGTGATCGACCCCGCGTCGATCTCGAGGACGAGCCCGCTCTCCGCCCCCTCCGCCCGGACGAGGGCGACCGCGCTCGAGGTGATCTGGAGCGCCGGGACCTCGAGGACGTTGAAGGCGAGCTCGGCCAGGCGCCCGCGGGCGCGCGCGTCGGCGACGGTCGCCTCGATCACCAGGAGCGGCTGCTCGCTCGGCCGCAGCCCGAGCGCCTCGTAGACCCGGCGCAGGCGCTCGTCGAGGGCGCCGACGCGGCCAAAGCGGCCCTCGCCGGTGCCCCCGCCCACCGAGTTGAAGACGGCGCGGGGCGCCTCGTCGCCGGCCAGGCCGGCGCAGAGTTCATCGTCGTCGGAGGTGTCGATGATGACGGCGGGTCGCTTGGTGGGCATCGCTCGCTCCTCGCCGCGCCGAGGTCGTCGACGCGGCCGCGATCAGGGTAGCGCCTCGCGGCCGCGTCACGCGACCACCGGTGCGCCACGCGGACCCCGGGCGCTCACGTTCGCCCCGGGAACTCTTGACCTCAGATATTGAGTGGGTCAAACATCAGAAGGTGAGCAGACAGGTTTGAGGAGGTGCACGATGGTGGCAGGAAGGCTGGTCAGCGAAGCGGCGAAAAGAGCTGTGATGACCGTGGTTCGAACGTACGTCCGAAAGCTGATCACCGAATTGGTGGTCGACGCGATCCTCGACAAGTTCCTCGCGGTGAGCCAGCAGACCCTCGGCGACTACATCAAGGAGCTTGTTGGTGCCCAAGATCGGATCCTCGACAACCTGGATCGAGCCTTCGACGACGAGATGATGGGAGTCGCCCACATCAACATCATCGGCCCGACGATCGTGCGGGTGTCGGGGTACGAAGGCGAGTTGCTGCCACACCAGCTTCTCGAGCTCATGGAGAAGACCATCGCCTGGGGAAAGCGCGAAGCCGACAGGGCCTGGAAGCTGCGGGTCGACGACGTCCCCGGAGGGAAGTTCCTCAACGTTCTGATGAGCGCCGGACCAGGCATCAACTCTTGGTGCTTCTGGATGAACTTCGCCCCCTACATTCGCAGGGTCGAAGATGAGCAGAAGCAGTGGGTCGAAGAAGAACAACGCGAAAGGATGAGGGAAGAAGGTGAGACGGGCGAACATCCACAGCTTGAGAAGCCTGGAGCGTATTTGGAGGGCCTGCGCCTCCCGCTAAAGACCAAACGGCTATCGGGCGGGGACTTTCGGCGGGCTGTCGTGGAGGAGTTCCCTGTAGACGGAGGGGTACACCGGGCCGAGTTCGCCACACTCCTCCTTCGGCTGCCGAGCAGCGAACACTTCGACGATCTTCACTTCAGGCTCGGTGGCGACGGCATTTCGTTCAAGCAGATCTCGGTGAAGTTGGACGAACTTGAGCACACAACAGGCCAAGTCTGGCCGAACGAGAAGCTGACTGAGTGGGGCTTCGACCTCTCGGAAGGTCGGAGCGAGCGGGGCCAGCTCGTCCGCTTGGACCTTCAGTTCTGGGGTGAGCTGGGGGAGGGGGAGTTCCTCGAGATCTGGCCGACGACCAAGGTGTCCCTTCGAGACCCAGAGACTGGTGAGCAGCGTGAGATCTCAGTCCCGCTGACCGGGAGCTGACCCGCGGAGGTGGCCCATCAAGGGCTCGGCGCCCCGCCCTGGGCGACGACACGCGGCTCATCACCCTCGAGGATCGCCCTCAGCCGCCCGTAGGCCTCGCGCAGCGGCGCCCGGGCGAGCCAGGCGAGCGCCGGCCCGGCGAGGCGGAGGGCGCGGGGCAGGCGGAGCTCGCCGACCTCGCTCACCCGGGTGCGGCCGTCGCCGAGGTCCTCGAAGGTCCGCGCCCCCCGGTAGGGGAAGGCGCCAGCGACGGTCTCGATCGCGATCCGCCGCGGCGCCTCGAGCTCGGTGATCCGGAACTCCCATTCGAAGCGGCGGCCGAAGGTGACGCGGGTCTCGTGGAAGTGACCGCCGACCCGGAGGGGGCCGTCGAGCGTCACCGCGACGATCTCGGGCTGCCAGCGGAGCTCGTTGCGGAGATCGGTGACGAAGGCGAAGACCTCGGCGCAGGGCCGATCGATGACGACGCTCTGGCAGGTGCGCATGGGTGCTCCTCAGGCGGCGAGCGCCGGCGCCAGCATCGGCGTCGCGGCCGGGCGACGGCCGTGGAGGCGATCGAGGTAGGCGAGCATCCCCCGCTCCCCGCGGGGCGTGGTCCAGCAGTGGTTCCAGGCGAAGAGCGGCCGCAGGAGCGGCGAGAGGAGGCGGATCAGCGGCTTGTTGACGTAGACTCGCCAGTCGAGCTCGACCCGGGTGCCGCCGGCCTCGCGGATCAGGGTCGCGCGCCAGATCCCGTCGAAGTCGCCGCGGGCCCGGACCTCGACCACTCGATCACGCTCGAGGCGCGTGGCCTCGAGGGTGAAGTCGAGGGTGTAGGGCAGGAAGCCGCGGGCGCGGGCGCGGACCATCGCGCCGACCATCGGCGCCGGGTAGTCGCCGAGGAGCTCGACCGCGAGGTAGACCCCGGACCACCACTGCGGCAGGAGCGTCGCGTTGGCCAGCACCTCGTAGACCTGGGCCGGGCTGTAGCCGGGGATGAACCATTGCTCCTCGAAGGTGTATTGATTCGCGGGCATCTTCTCTCTCCATTCGCTCGCCGCGGCTGGGCCGCGCGCGCCACTGTCACTATCCATATTCAGGCAAGACTCCGCCGACACGCAGTCGACAATCGGCGGCGCTCAGACCCGCCGCGTCGCCTCGACGAAGAGGTTGACGCCCGAGGGATCGAAGAAGAAGTGGAGGCCCTCGCAGCCGAAGCGCGAGCGGGCGAAGATCCGGCGCATGTCCTCCTCGTCGCGGTGGATCAGCTCCCACTCGAGGACGGTCTCCATCATCCGCCGGCTCGGGTTGTCGGTGTGGAAGTTGCCGAGCACCACCCGGCCGCCGGGGCGGAGGCCGGCGTGGATCCAGTCGAGGAGGCGGACGAGGAGGTTGTCCTTGAAGTAGTCGATGAGCCCGGCCGAGTAGATCAGGTCCTGATCGGCGAGGGCGACGTCGCTGCGGCCGAGGGCGGCGCGGGCGAGGTTCGCGGGCAGGGGCCGCAGGGCGGCCGCGCAGCCCTCGGCGGCGGCCCGCTTGCACACGTGATCGAGGGCGCCGAAGTCCATGTCGGCGAGGGTGCAGATCGGCATGCGGGCGAGGGCCTCGGCGCCGCGGAGGCCGTCGGCGGCGATCCGCTGCCAGACGTCGAAGAGCTCCTCCGCCGGGCCCGAGCCCAGGCTGGTGATCCGCGCCTGGCGGCCCTCCTCGGCGGCCGCGGCCGCGGCCGCCTCGATCTCCGCGACCAGGAGCGCGCGGCGGTTCTTCACCGCCCAGGCGGCCGGCGACTCGAGGACCCGGGCGTCGATGAAGCGGCCGGCCCAGCACGACCCCAGCGGCACGTCGGCGTAGACCATGCGGATCGTCTGGTAGTCGCCGGCGTAGCCCGCCGGCTTGTGGAGCGCGCGCTCGCCGAGGCCGCTGGCGGCGACCCACGGGTAGAAGCGCTCGCCGAGGAGCTCGCTGAGCCCGGCGATCGCGGCGTCGCCGAGGTCGGCGCTCGCCTCCTCGATCTCGCGGAAGAGGAGGCGGAAGCGGCGGGCGAGCTCGTCCTCGACGGCCGCCGGCACGCCGGCCGGCGTCCGCGCGCGCCGCTCGGCGCCGGCGAGATCGCGGGCGAGCGCCTCGATGTCGGCGCGGATCGTCTCGGCCCGATCGACGACGGGCTCGGCGACAGCGACGAGGTTGGGGCGGGTGGTGAGGGGGGCAGCGACGGCGATGCAGGCGGTCATGGACCCCTGAAAAGCAGGGATGGTACCAGCGGCAATCACACGAGATCATTGGCGAATTATTAACCCGTGGCATGCAACCGCCGGCCCTCAGCGAGTGGCAGTGCAACCCGCGGGCGTTGCACCCCTCCCCCGCGTTTGGAGGGAGCAGACCTCCCCTCGAGCGCGACGCCTCGACGGCCGCGGACGCGCTGCGCCTCGCTGCCGGCTGGGCTGCTAGGGTGAACGAGTGACGGCCGCGCCCGACCCCGACGCGCGCGCAGGGAGCGAGCGCGCCAGCGCGAGCGCGCCGCGCCTCGGCCTCCGCGAGAACCTCGGCGCCTTCGCGCTCCTGGTCCTGGTCAACGCCTTCGTCGGCGCGATGGTCGGGATGGAGCGGAGCATCCTCCCGGCGATCGCCGAGGAGGAGTTCCACCTCGCCGCCCACGCCGCGGTCCTCTCCTTCATCGTCGTCTTCGGGATCACCAAGGCGCTCACCAACTACCTCGCCGGCCGCTGGTCCGATCGCTTCGGGCGCAAGCAGATCCTCGTCGGCGGCTGGCTGGTCGCGGTCCCCGTCCCCTTCCTCCTGATGTGGGCGCCGACCTGGGGGTGGATCCTCGGCGCCAACCTCCTCCTCGGGGCGAGCCAGGGGCTCACCTGGTCGACCACCGTGATCATGAAGATCGACCTCGTCGGCCCCAGGCAGCGCGGGCTGGCGATGGGGCTCAACGAGTTCGCCGGCTACTTCGCGGTCGCGGCCGCGGCCCTCGCCACCGGCTGGATCGCCGCCGACTACGCCCTCCGGCCCGCGCCCTTCTACCTCGGGATCGCCTTCGTCGCCCTCGGCCTCGGCCTCTCGGCGCTCGCGGTCCGCGAGACCCGACACCACGCCGCCGAGGAGGCCCGCCAGGTCGGCGCCCCGGCGGCGACCCTGAGCCCGCGCGCGATCTTCTGGCGGACGAGCTGGCGCGACCGCGACCTCAGCAGCGTCAGCCAGGCCGGCCTCGTCAACAACCTCAACGACGGGATGGCCTGGGGCCTCTTCCCCCTCTTCTTCGCGGCCGCCAAGATGGACCTTGAGCAGATCGGCGCGCTCGCGGCGATCTACCCCGCGACCTGGGGCGTCGCCCAGATCGGCACCGGCGCGCTCTCCGATCGGATCGGCCGCAAGTGGCTGATCGCCGGCGGCATGTGGGTGCAGGCGCTCGGCATCGTCGCGGTCGTCGGCGCCGACGCCTTCGCTGGCTTCGCGCTCGGCTGCGCGCTCCTCGGCCTCGGCACGGCGATGGTCTACCCCACCCTCCTGGCGGCGATCGGCGACGTCGCCCACCCGAGCTGGCGGGCGTCGGCGGTCGGCGTCTACCGCCTCTGGCGCGACCTCGGCTACGCGGTCGGGGCCCTCCTCGCGGGCCTCGCCGCCGACGCCCTCGGCCTCGCCGCGGCGATGCTGCTGATCGCCGGGCTGACCGCGCTCTCCGGCCTCCAGGTCGCGCTCCGCCTCCGCGAGACCCTCGGGCGGGCGGCATCGAGTCAATCCGCGGCGCCGTAGCCGGCCGCCCGGAGGTCGTCCAGGAACTCGTCGAGCCCCGCGCGATCGACGTGGGGCATCACCACCGCGTGGGTCATCCCGTCGGCGATCGGCAGCATCCACTTCTCGCAGATCGCCGCCGGCGGGGCCGCGAAGGCGACGATGTTCGACGCCCGGTTCTGCTGGGTGGGGATCCCCAGCGCCTCCATCGACCGCGCGAGGTAGGCGGCGAGGGCGATGCAGCGGATCGCCTGCCGTCGCAGCCCCTCCTTGCCGAGGGTCGCCAGGCGGTAGGCGGCGAAGAGCGCGGCGATCCCCGAGCGCGAGCAGCTCAGCGTCGACGAGTCGCTGGCGATGTAGCCGATGTAGCGGAGGGAGAAGCGCGGCGGATCGCGGGTGAGGACGAGGCCGGCCGGCGTGACGTTGCCGAGGAACTTGTGGAGGCTGATCGAGATCGAGTCGGCGATCGACACCAGGTCGACCGCCGGCGCGCCGTAGCAGGCCGGCAGGAGCGGCAGGAAGGCGCCGCCGAGCGCCGCGTCGCAGTGGATGTAGGCGAGGCGCTCGCCGAGCGCCGCGTGGATCCTCCCCGGGTCGTCGTAGGCGCCCTTCATCGTCGTCCCGAGGGTGGCGAGGACGATGAAGGAGCCCGGGACCTCGTCGGCGATCGCCGCGAGCGCGTCGTAGTCGAGCTCGCCGCTCGCCTGCGAGGGCACGACGCGGTAGCGGCGGCCGTACTTCTCGAGGATCGTCAGCGCCGAGTAGTGGCACTGATCGGAGACCAGGGTCAGCGCCTCGGGCGCGCTCCGGGAGGCCTGGAGGAGCCCGTACTCGAGCGCCTCGGTGCCGCCGTTGGTCACATAGCCGAAGCCGGCCTCGGGATCGAGGCCGTAGAGGTCGGCGAAGAACTCGATCACCCGGCGCTCGAGCTCCTTGGTCCCGAGGCGGTGGGAGGACTTCACCAGGGGATCGCCGCTGTTGTTCATCAACACGCAGAGGGCGTCGGCGAGCGGCGAGAAGTCGATCGCCATGTTGCCCGGCTTGCCGAGCATCTTGTCCTTGCGCCCCTTGATCTCGGCGAGCATCCGCCGGTACTCGTCGGCGACCTCGTCGCTCGGGGCGACCGGATCGGCGACGTAGTAGTCGCGCTCAAAGAGCGCGTAGACCGGCTCCTTGCCGCCCCGCCAGGCGTGCGAGCTCGGCAGGTGGTCGGCGATCCGGGCGAAGATCGCCTCACCGCCCTGGCGGAAGTCGGCGTACCTCTTCTCGAGGAGGAGGCGGGCCTCGCCGCCCTCGGCGAGGCGCTCCATCACCCGGTAGGAGAGCGGCGAGGTGGTCACGCAGAGCTCGCGGCGGAAGCCCTTCTCCATCGAGTTGAGGGTGACCGCGTCGACCGCGATCGTCGTCAGGCCGCGGGAGTGGTGCTCCTCGGCGACGCCGCCCATCAGGAATTCGGTGGTGTCCCCGGGGCCAGGTACCGGCGCGGCCGCCAGGTGCTCGCCGAGGATCCCCTCGAGCGCGGCGAAGATCGGCGCCATCTCCGGGGGCGGCGCGGCCGGGAGCTCGACCGGGACGCCGAGGTCGTGGAGGAGGTAGCCGCCGACCACCCGGCCGCTCTCGAGGTCGACGAGCGCCAGGCTCAGCTCCTGATCGACGATCTCGCCGGCGAAGGCCTCGATGAAGCCGGCGAGGGTCTCCTCGGCGATCCCGAGGGCGCGGGCGATCGGCTCGTAGCGGGCGAAGGCGCGGGCGATCAGGCGGGCGACCTCGGGGATCCGCGGGCGGGTCAGGAGCTCGAGGCGAACGCCGCGGTATACGAAGGGGAGCTGGCTCTTGGTTCTCGCTCGCATGGCATTCTTCTCGCTGTCCACGCCCACCGATCACGCGCGCCGCGAGGCGGACGGGCTCGACCCGGCGACGCCCTGGGATGGTATCCGCCGTCCTCGTCGCGGGCCATCGGCCGCGGACGGGCGAGCGTCGCAGAGCGCTGCGCAGGAGCGCACCTTCACCGGTCGGGAGCGCGCCACCACGGCCCCCCGCGGCCGATGTCGTATCGTCGTGGGATGCTGGGGATCGTCAAGGAGCTCGCGGCCCTCGCCCTGGTCGCGCTCGTGGCCCTCAACTGCGTCCGCGGGGCTGAGAGCGTGGCGCCCGTCGACGACCCGGCGGGCCCCGAGCTGAGCGCGACGGAGGAGGCGCCGTCCCAGGCGACGATCGCCGGCTTCGTCGTCGACGAGGCGAGCGGTGAGGGCGTCGAGGGCGTGCGGCGACCGGCTGCAGCGATCCCTTCGCCGTCGAGGTCGTCGAGGACTACGTCGTCACGCGCGGCAAGCTCCAGGGCGTCGACTTCGTCGATTGCGGCGATCCCGACGCCAACCTTCCGCCTCCCCGCAGCGAGGTGATAGCCTGCCTCGACGCCGCCTGGGCGACCTGCGAGCCGGCCTGGGCGCGCCTCGACGGCTGTGGGGGGATGCGCTGGCTGGTGATCGTAACGACCCCGAGCGGCGGCTGCGGGATCGAGCTCTTCGAGCGCGACGTGGCCGACGAGCACCTCGTCCAGCGCACCTGCAGGGCCGCCGAGCTCGCCCCGGAGAGCTGCGATGAGCTCGTCGTCAGCGAATGCGGTGGGTCCATTGTCCACGACGTCCACCCCGAGTCCCAGGGGGAATGAGCTGGGGCACGCGGGCGAGGCACGACCTCCGCCAGAGGACACGAAGCGCCGGTTTCGCACCTTCAGCCGGAACACCGGCCCTGCCGGGGCGTCCCTGGAGCTCGGGGACGACCGCGAAGTAGACGAGGCGCGGCAGCACTCGGAGGACGCCCATGGGCCGGCGATCATGGCGCAGTGGGGCCGCCCGCGGCCCATGTCGGGAGGTCGCCAGCGCCCCCGCTCGCCGACTATGATCGAGCGATGCACCGCCCGCCGCCCTCGCCCCCCGCGTCCGCGCTCGCCCTCGCGCTCTCGCTCGCCGGGGCGCTCGGCGGCTGCTCGGATCGGCCGATCCTCGACACCGAGTGGGGCAGCGAGAGCGCGAGCTCCCTCGGCGATCCGACCTCCGCGAGCGCGGCGACGAGCGACGGGGCGACCTGCGGCGACGGCCAGGTCGACGGCGACGAGGAGTGCGACGACGGCAACGACGTCGACACCGACAATTGCACGAGCCAGTGCAAGCGGGCCGCCTGCGGCGACGGCTTCGTCCAGCCCGGCGAGGGCTGCGACGACGGCAACCTCGCCAGCGGCGACGGCTGCTCGGCCGCCTGCGTGGTCGAGAAGTACACCGCCTACGGCCCCCAGCGCGACGTCCCGCAGGCGGCGCTCGGCGGCTGGAGCGAGTGCTGGTCGGGCCCCTACGGATCGGGGGGCACGTCGCTCGCGGTGATCACCGCGTCGTGCACGAAGGCCGAGCTCATGCTCGCCTGCCGACGGCTCGGCGACCCGGTCTTCACGCTCCTCGCCCACGCCCCGCGGGCCGACGTCTTCTTCGACACCGGCAACACCAACACCCCGCACGTCGCCAACGGGGCCGGCTGGTACTACTCGGAGAGCTGGTCGTGGGGCTTCGCCGCGGCCGGCGATCCGATCGAGCGCCAGTCCTGCGACATCAACGAGGTCAACGCGCCCCTGCGCCTCTGCTGGCACACGGGCGGCGGCTACCTCGACGGCGGCTGGCGCTGCGGCGTCGACACGGACCTCAACTCCGACGATTCGTGGGAGCGGGTGGTCCTCCACGCCGACTGATCGCGCGACGCCGCCTGCGAGGCGGCCGAGGTCGCTGCGCTAGCCGCCGCCCGGGATCTAGGTCGGGAGCTCGACCCCGGGGATCTCGACCCCGAAGACGACCACCGCGTAGATCAGCGCCTCCGCGTCGCCGGCCCGGAAGGCGTGGGCGCTGCCGGCGGGCATCGCCAGGAGATCGCCCGCGCGGGCGCGCTCGCCGGAGTCGTCGAGCACCTCGCCCTGGAGGACGAGCACCCGCTCGTCGCCGAGGTGGCGGTGGAAGGGGAAGCGGACGCCGGCCTCGATCCGGACGAAGCCGACGTCGGCGCCGGCGACCGCGGGTCCGCCCTCGATGTGCACGAGGCCGATCCCCGGGAGCATCGGCAGCCAGCGGCCGGGATCGCCGAGGCCCTCGAGGAGCGCCTCGGCCCGCTCGGCGCCCGCGTCGATGAGCGCGGCCAGGCGATCGATCATCGGCGCGAAGCGGCCGGCCGGCGCAGCCACGCTGGCGAGGAGGCGGCCCCGCAGCCCCGCCGACGGGGTCGAGGGCGGGAGCGCGAGGGCCAGCGCCTCCCACCCCGGCTCGTCGAGGTCGAGCGCCTCATCGCGCGGGTCGTCGTCGTCGATCATCACTCACCTCCCTCCGTGGCAGGGGTGGGATCAAGGGCGCGGCGGAGCTTGCTGAGCGCGCCCGCGCTCCGCGACTTGACGGTGCCGATCGGCACGCCGAGCGCGTCGGCGATCTCGGACATCGTCAGGCCGCCGAAGTAGGCGAGCTCGAGGACCTGACGGTGGCCCTCGGGGAGGGACGCGAGCGCCTCGCGGGCGCGGGCCGCCTCGCTCCCCCGCTCGGGATCGCCGACCGCGTCCGTGGCCGGCGTCGCGGTCAGGGCGGCCAGGGCGGCCCTCCCCCGCTGACCGCGTCGCAGGCGATCGAGGGCCCGGCTGCGGAGGCGAACGAGGAGCCAGGTGCGGACGCTGCCGCGGCCCGGGTCGAAGCTCGCCGCCCGCCGCCAGGCCTCGAGGAGCACGTCGTGGACGAGATCCTCGGCCGCCGCCGTCGACCCGAGGAAGCGCCGCGCGGCCCCGAGGAGGAGGCCGGCGTGGCGATCGTAGAGGACCGCGAGGGCCGCCTGATCGCCGCGGGCCATCGCCGCGACCAGCGTGGCGTCGCTCGGCCCCTCAGACCCCGCTGCCATGACGCGCTGCCATCCGTGGCCCAGGACTATACGTCGGCGGCCGCCGACGACGTCAAGGGCGGTGAGGGGCGAGAGCACGCCATGGTACGTCAGAGCGCGCCGCCCGGATCGTCGCCCGGATCGTCCCAGGGATCGTCGCCTCGCTCGCCGGTCGTTTCCGCACGCCCACGAAACGCCGCGAGCGGGGCTAGCCGCCGAGCCACGGCGCTGCCATCGTCTCCCCTTGACCTCCGCACGGAGCCCTCGCATGTCCTCGAGAAAGATCACCCCCACCACCCTCTCCCTCCCCCTCCTCGTCGTCGCCCTGGCCGCGTGCTCGAGCGACGACACCGCGTCGACCGACTCGGCGACCGACTCCGCGACGAGCGTCAGCGGGACGACCGCGCCGACCACCACCGCGACGACCTCCGGCGCCTCGAGCACGACCGACGCGAGCGGCTCGATGTCGGAGAGCGCGACCATGGGGAGCACCGACGCGACCACGTCGACGGGCGGCGAGACGACCTCGGTGGTGACGGCGACCACCAGCACCTCGAGCACGACCAGCGGGGGCCCGAGCTGCGGCGACGGCGTGGTCGACGACGGCGAGATCTGTGACCCGCCGGGGACGCCGACCGGGCAGTGCTCGGACGGCGCCTCGATCGAGGTCTGCAACGGGAGCTGCGACGGCTACGAGCCCGAGTCCTGCGGCGCCAACGCGGGCTGCATCAACGGCGAGTGCGTCGACAACCTCTGCTCCCCGGGCTCGAAGAGCTGCGTCGACGAGGACACCTTCCAGACCTGCGCCGGCGACGGCCAGTCCTGGGAGAACCCGACCGAGTGCGGGCCGACCGAGGGCTGCTCGGCCGGCGAGTGCGTCCCCCTCTGCGACCTCGTCCTGGGCGACCCGAGCTCGATCGGCTGCTCCTTCCTCGCCAACCGGATGGACAACTACTTCACCGATCAGCCCGACTCGCTGATCGTCGGCAACACCTCGCAGAGCAAGAGCGCGAACGTCCAGTTCTACTTCATGCCGAACAACTCGAACGTCGAGCAGGCCCAGGGCGGGCCGATCAACGTCGCCCCCGGCAAGACCTACTCCTTCACCCTCTCCAACCTGCCGCCCGACAAGGTCTCGGCGCTCCGCGTCGGCGGCACCTACCGGGTCCAGAGCGACATCCCGATCATCGCCTACCAGCACTCGCCGATCGGCCAGCAGTACACCAACGACGCGTCGATGCTCCTCCCCGAGCACGCGATGCGCTCCAACCACATCGTCGCCTCCTACCGGGCGTCGGTCGGCAACTACCCGAGCTACTTCAACGTGATCGCCCTCGAGAACGACACCACGGTCTCGTGGACGCCCAAGGTCGCGACCGCCGCCGGCGGCGGGGTCCCGGCGGTCGCCGCCAACCAGACCGGGATGGTCAAGCTCAACCGCGGCGACCTCCTCCAGGTCCGGGTCGCCAACCAAAACGACGACATGTCGGGGACCTACGTCACCGGCGACGGCAAGCCGATCTGGGTGGTCGGCGCGACCGAGTGCGCCAACGTCCCCGCCGGCGTCACCTACTGTGACCACATCGAGGAGCAGATCTTCCCGCTCGACTACTGGGGCAAGGAGTACGTCGGCGCCCACTCGCCGAAGCGCAACAACGAGAAGCACTACTGGCGGGTCTTCGCCGGCGAGGACGACACCCAGATCGTCACCGAGCCGCCGCAGCCCGGGACGCCGATCGCCCTGGCCAAGCAGGGCGACTACAAGGACATCACCGTCGCCAACAGCGTCTCCTTCGTCTTCAAGACGGCGAACGACAAGCCCTTCCTCGCGGTCCAGTACCTCTCGGGATCGAGCGACAACGCCGGCACCGGCGACCCGTCGATGTACCAGATGGTCCCGACCGAGCAGTTCCTCTCGTCCTACGCCTTCGTCACCGGCACCAACTACCCGACCCACTACGTCCAGGTGATCCGCCAGGCCGGCGGCGCCGACGTGACCGTCGACGGCGCGGTCGTCGGCGGCTACTACACGATCGGCGCCTACGAGGTCGCCGACTGGAAGATCAGCGAGGGCTCGCACTTCGCGACCTCGGGCGACAACTTCGGGATCGTCGGCATCGGCTACGCGCAGGACACCTCCTACGCCTACCCGGGCGGCCTCCGCCTCAAGGTGATCAACCCGCAGTAGCGCGCGGCCCCGCCCGCGCCCGCACGCGCCCGCGCTCGACCGCCACGGTCGCGCGCGGGCGTCGTCGTACGAGCCCTCAGAGCGCCCGCGCCCGGCGGGCGAGGAGGGCGTTGACCGGCCCCCGCTGGGTGTGGGTGAGGACGACGATGAGATCGCCGGGGCGGGCCCAGGCGCGCGCCCCCTCGATCGACGCGACCTCGTCCTCGGCCTCGACGATCGCCGCCGGGTCGAGGCCGCGGGCGATCAGCGCCCGCCGGAGCACCGCCGGCACCTCGCCCAATTTCCGGCCGCGGAGGTAGTCGGGCTGCTCGCGGAGGATCACCCGATCGGGCCGGAGATCGAGGAGCGCCCGCACCAGCTCGTCGAGGTCCTCGTCGCGGCGATCGCCGGCCATGCCGATCGCGATCGCCAGGCGCCCGGAGCCGCGGAGGGCGGCGAGCACCCCGGCGATCGCGTCGACCCCCGCCGGGTTGTGGGCGAAGTCGAGGACCAGGCCGACGCCGTCGAGATCGAAGCGGTTGATCCGCCCGGGGTTCTCGGCGGCCGACGACGCGAAGGAGCGCAGACCGTCGATGATCGCCGCCCGCTCGAGGCCGAGCGCGCGGGCGCAGGCGGCCGCGCCGAGGGCGTTCTGGACGTTGTAGGCGGCCGCGCCCCCGAAGGTGAAGGGGAGCTCTCGGACCGCGCAGAGCGGCGACTCGCGCCCGCCGGCGGCCTCGACGATCACCCCCTCGGCGACGTACCAGGCCTCGCCGCCGGCGCGGCGGTGGGCGGCCAGGGTCGGGTTGTCGGGGCTCAGCGCGAAGTAGACGATCGGCGCGGCGAAGCGGCCGGTGTCGATCCGGGTGAGCGGCGGCGAGTCGGCGCCGAGGACCACCCGCCCGCCGGGCTCGACCACGCCGCCGACGATCGCCTTGACCTGGGCCATCGTCTGGAGGTCGTCGATCCCGTACTCGCCGAGGTGGTCGGCGGAGACGTTGGTGATCAGCGCGGCCTGGGCCCGCTGGATCGCCAGGCCGCGGCGGAGGAGGCCGCCGCGGGCGACCTCGAGGACCGCGAGCTCGACCTCGGGGCGCCGCAGGAGGAGGCGGGTCGCCCCCGGCCCGGTCCAGTCGCCCTCGTCGATCACCACCTCGTCGATCGCGATCCCGTCGGTCGAGGTGTTGCCGACGTGGAAGCCGGCGCGGCGGGCGATCCGGGCGAGGAGGCGGGCCGAGGTGGTCTTGCCGTTGGTCCCGGTGACCAGGGCGATCGGCACCGCGCCGAGGCTCGCCCAGGGGATCGCCCCGGCCTCCGGGAGCTGCTCCAAGGGCCAGGTCATCCCGCGGGCACCGAGGCCGATCGTCAGGGCCTCGTCGTCGACCAGGGTCGGCAGCCCGCGGGCGTCGGCGGCCGCGACGAGGGCGTCGAGGGCGGGGTTGGCGGACCCTGCGGCGATCGCGCGAATCGCCGCCAAATCGGCCTCCAGGGGCTCCTGCGCGCCCGCCTGCGCCCGGGCGATCGCCCGCTCGAGGGTCGCGGCCGCGACCTCGAGGTCGGCCCGCGGCGCCTCCACGGCGATCGCCAGCCCGCGCCCGCCGTAGCCGCGGTGGAGCAGCGCCGGCGCGGGGACGCCGAGCGCCGCCGCGAGGGCCTGGAGCTCGCGCGAGATCGCCGCGAGGGCCGCCGCCCGCTCCTCCCCCGGCCCGAGCTCGAGCTCGGCGACCGCCGCCGGCCCGGGCGCGTAGAGGTTGGGTCCGGTCAGGCAGCGGGCGGCGACGGGCTCCATCGACGCCTCAGTCCTCGCTCTCGCGGGCGATCCGGACGCCGCGCTGATCCTCGATCACGACCTCGCCCCCGGGCCGCGCCGCCGCCGGGGCGTCGCCCTCGTCGAGCGCGCCGGCGAGGGAGCCGACGGTCGAGAGCGCCGCCGGGGCGACCCCCTGCCCGTGGCCGCCGTCGTCGCGGAAGCGGATGATCTGCTTCCAGCAGCGCGAGATCGCGTCGCCGAAGATCAGCAGGAGGTCGCCGGCCTCGCACATCGAGAGCGCGCGCTCGACCGCCTGCTGCTCGTCGAGGACCACCGAGATCGCCTCCTTGCGGACCCCGGCCGCCAGCAGCTCCTCGCGGATGATCGTCGGGATCTCGTCGGCCCGGCGCCCCCGCGGGTTGTCGTCGGAGCGGAGGACGAAGCGGTTGAAGGTCGGCGCGGCGATCCGGGCGATCGCCCGCACGTCCTCGTCGCGGCGGTCGCCCGGCGCGGCGAGGACGACGATCCGCCGGCCCGAGACGTCGAGCTTCGAGACCAGGTTGGTCATCGCCCGGACCGCGGCCGGGTTGTGGCCGTAGTCGAGGATCACCTTGAAGGGGAGCTCGTCGAAGGTGTTGAGGCGGCCGGGCGCCTGGAAGTAGGAGGTGTCGAAGGTCCGCAGGCCCTGGCGGATGTTCTCGACCCGGACCGACATCGCGTAGGCGACGAGCGCGGCGAACATCGCGTTCTGGACGTTGTGGCCGGCCTTGCCCTCCATCGTCGCCGGGATCAGGTGGGTCCAGAGCAGGGGGATGTGGGTCCCCTTGTCGTAGATCGTGATCATGTCGCCGTTGATCCCCTCCTCGAGGACCGCCGCGAGCCCGCCCGCCCGGATGTGCTTGCGCACCAGGTCGTGCTTGGGGTTCATGGTCACGTAGCCGATCCGGCTGGCGTCGGTGTAGTCGGCCATCCGCAGGCAGTGCTCGTCGTCGGCGTTGAGGACCGCGCAGTCGCGGGCGACCTCGACGACGATCCGCTTGAGCTCGGCGAGCTGCTCGAGGGTGTCGATCCCGCCGAGGCCGAGGTGGTCGGCGCTGACGTTGAGGACCGCGCCGACGTTGCAGGTGCGGTAGCCCATGCCGGCGCGGAGGAGGCCGCCGCGGGCGGTCTCGAGGACCGCGAGGTCGACCCGCGGATCGCGGAGGACCATCCGGGCGGCGACCGGCCCGGTCATGTCGCCGACGACCGTCCGCTCGCCGTCGATGTAGACGCCGTCGGTCGACGAGAGGCCGACCGTCGCCCCCGACATCTTGTGGATGTGGGCGACCATCCGGGCGACCGTGGTCTTGCCGTTGGTGCCGGTGATCGCGGCGATCGGGATCCGGCTCGGCGAGCCCGGCGGGAAGAGCATCTCCATCACCGGCCCGGCGACGTCGCGCGCCTTGCCCTCGGTCGGCGCGACGTGCATCCGGAAGCCCGGGGCCGCGTTGACCTCGCAGATCGCCCCGCCGACGTCGCGGTGGGAGCGGGAGATGTCGGGGGTGATGAAGTCGATGCCGGCGATGTCGAGGCCGATCGCGCCGGCCGCCCGCACCGCCATCTCGCGGTTGTCGGGGTGGATCACGTCGGTCTGATCGATCGCCGTGCCGCCGGTCGAGAGGTTGCCGGTCGAGCGGAGGTACATCGCCTCGCCGGGGGCGAGGACCGTGTCGGGGGTGTAGCCCTTGAGCTCCAGGAGGCGGAGCGCCTGGTGATCGAGCTCGATCCGGGTGAGCACCTTCTCGTGGCCGATCCCCCGGCGGGGGTCGGAATTGACGATGTCGATGAGCTCGGCGACGCTGTGCTCGCCGTCGCCGACGACGTGGCCGGGGACCCGCTTGGCGACCGCGATCAACTCGCCGTTGATCACCAGGATCCGGTGGTCGAAGCCCTTGATGAAGGTCTCGACGATCACCGTCCGCGAGTGCTCGACCGCCTTCTCGAAGGCGACCGCGACCGCCTGCGGCGAGTCGAGGTCGATCGAGACCCCGCGGCCGTGGTTGGCGTCGAGCGGCTTGACGACCACCGGGAAGCCGAGCCCCTCGGCCGCGCGGATCGCCTGGTCCGCCGTCCGCACCAGCTTCTGGCGGGGCACCGGGAGGCCGAGGTCGCCGAGGATCTGGTTGGTCAGCTCCTTGTCGGAGGCGATCTCGACGCCGATGTAGCGGGTCTCGGAGGTGATCGTCGCCTGGATCCGCTTCTGGAAGCGGCCGTGGCCGAACTGGACCAGCGAGTGGTTGTTGAGGCGGAGCCAGGGGATGTCGCGGGCCTCGGCCGCGCGGACCAGCGAGGCGGTCGAGGGCCCGAACTGCCGGCGCTGGGCGAAGGCGATCAGGTCGTCGAGCTGCGACTGGAAGTCGAAGCCCGGGCCGGCCGCGCCCTCGGGGCGGAGCTTGTCGGGGAGGAGCGAGTGGAGGAGGTCGAGCGCGAGCTCCCCGGCGGCCTCGCCGACCTGCTCCTCCTCGTACTCGAAGACCACGAAGTACTCGCCCTCGGCCCCGCTCCCGCGGGTCTTGCCGAAGGAGACCCGCGCGCCGGCGAGGACCTGGAGCTCGATCGCCACGTGCTCGAGGACGTGGCCGAGCCAGGTCCCCTCGTCCTCGCGGAGGCGGCGGACGAAGCCGCCGCTGGTCGAGTAGGAGCAGGTGTGGTGATCCAGGGTCGGCAGCGCCTCGAGGAGGCGATCGACGAAGCCCGGGATCTTGGCGCTCGGCCAGTGCTCGAGCGCGCCGAGATCGACCTTGAGGCGGATCACCGGGAAGTGGGCGTAGAGGTTGGGTCCGCGGTAGATGCGGCGCTCGAGGATCTTCATGGCGGGTCCTGCTGCGAGCTAGTCGAGGGTGCCGGGCGAGGGCGTGGCTTCGCGGGTGTGCAGGTTGAAGGTCGCACCCCGGTCGAGGATATGCAGCTTTATGCCAGTCAGGCAGATCACCGCGCCACTCCTCGCGCTGCCCATCGACGAGTGCTCGAGGGAGGAGGCGTCGACCACGGTGATCGCCCCGGCGCCGACGACGTGGAGGACGTCGTCGGGGCCGACGAAGGCGGCGGTGTCCTCGTCGAGGCCGATGCCGACCGCGAAGGGGTTGTAGGCGAGGGCGGTCAGGAGGCGGCCCAGGCGGTCGCGCTGGCGGAAGTGCTGGTCGATCACCACCCGGTTGGTCAGGCCGAAGCCCGGGGCCAGGGAGACCATGCCGGCGCGCGGACTCGCGCCTCCCCGGCCGAAGGCGATCATGTGCTCCGAGAGGATCGCGGCGCCGGCCGAGGTCCCGCCGACCGCGACCCCCTCGGCGTTGAGCGTGCGGATCGACTTGGCGACCGGGGTGCCGCCGAGGATCGTCGAGATCCGGAGCTGGTTGCCGCCGGTCAGGAAGATCCCGGTCGCGGTCTGGAGGGTGGCGAGCCAGTCCTCGCGCGCCGCCTCGGCCCGGGTCTCGTAGGGGAGCGAGGTCGCCGCCCCGGCGCCCAGCCCGGTGAAGAGGTCGACGTAGCGCTGGCCGGTGTCCGGGAGGCGCGAGGCCGTCGGGATCACGACGATGTGGGCGTCGGCCCCGCCCGAGACCTCGACGAAGCGGCGGAGGATCGCCTTGCCGCCCTCCTTGTCCTCGGCGCCGCCGACCGGGACGATCCAGCCGCGGGCCCTGTCCTTCTCAACTTTTGCTGGCATCGGAGTGCTCTTGACGCTTGGTGTGGGCTGAAAACCTGAAAGAACGTTGTTTGATGGGCCGCCTAGCGGCGCTCGAAGGTCCCGAGGACGACCTGCGCGCCCTCCTTGACCAGCCAGCGGCCGCCGGCCATCACCCCGTCGATCGCCAGGTCGTCGCCGAGGACCAGGAGATCGGCGTCGGCGCCGACCTGGAGGCGGCCCTTGCGGGGGAGGCGGAGGAGATCGGCGACGTTGCGGGTGAACACCGGCAGGACCCGCTCCAGGGCGACGCCCTCGCCCTCGACCAGGGCGGCGATCGTGTCCCGGAGGGTGGTCGCCCGGCCGACGTCCATCGCCACGATCCGGCCGTCGCCGTCGAAGACCGGCATGCAGCCGGCGCCGTCGGAGGAGCAGGTGAGGCGGGCGTCGGGGAGCTCGGGGTCGGCGAGCCAGCGGGCGATCGCCTCGACCGCCGAGAGGCCGTCGCCGGGATCCTCGTCGGGGAAGGCGGTGACGTCGATCGTCACCCCCTCGCGGGCGAGCGCGCAGGCCTCCCCGTAGAGGCGGCGCTGGCGGTTGACGTGGGTCGGGTGGAAGACCCGCGCCGGGAGCTCGGTGACCTCGAGGGCGCGGCGGACCAGCTCGAGGCCGCGGGGGCCGTCGCCGAGGTGGAGGTGGAGGATCCCGGCCTTGCCGCTCATCAGGCCGCCGACGTGGCAGTCGGCGGCGATCCGGACGAATTCGTCGAAGGTCGGCTGCGACGAGCGGTGGTCGGAGATCGCCAGCTCGCCGACGCCGATGATCGGATCGACGTAGACGATGTCGCGGCGGACCGAGCCGGTCAGGGTCGGCGGCGGGACCTCGTAGGCGCCGGTGTAGCAGTAGGCGGAGAGCCCCTCGACGCGGAGGCCGAGGACCCGGGCGACGAGCTCGGCGACGGTCCGGGTGGTCGAGTCCGTGCCGAGGACGCCGACCGCCGTGGTCACGCCGGCGCGGGTGAGCTCGCCGAGCATCACCGGCGGCACCCGGGTGTGCGGGCCCGCCTCCCCGCCGCCGCCGCCGAGGTGGACGTGGGCGTCGACCAGCCCCGGGATCACCCGCCGACCCTCGAGATCCTCGGAGCTCACGCCGTAGGCCGCGGGCGGCTCGGGGAGCGCGGGCGCGATCGCGGCGATCCGCCCGTCCGCGACCAGGAGATCGCAGCGGCCGCGGGGGTCGGGGTCGAAGAGGCTCGCGTTTCGGAGGAGCCGGAGCACAGGCGCGCACGGTACCCGAACGCGCGGCAGCGCGACAAGGGAGCCGGAGCCGGCGTCGGCGCTTGTGGGCGGGGTGCCCGGGGCCTGCGGGGGGCCTGCGAGCGGGGGTCGGGCGCCGTCCCGGGCCGGCGGAGCGCGCGGGCCGGGGCCCCGGGGCTCGGCGACCCCAGGCGCGCCGAGGGCGGAGCGCCGCGCTGGCGACCGCCCGACCGCCGCCCGAACGCCCGAACGCCCGAACGCCGCGCGACCGCCCGACCGCCGCCCGACCGCCGCCCCACCGCACGGACCGCCGACCCACGGCCGGCGGGCTCGGCCCTCCTGCGCGGGTGGGCGACGCCGGGTCCAATGACATGTCCAAAAGAACATGTCCTACGAGCGACGCGGAGCTCGGCGGCGGCGCGGCGATCAGCGGCCCCGCGTCCTCCCGAACTCCGTCGTCGCTCTCCCGGCGACCGCGCGGCACCATGTGATTGACCGACGCGCCGGCAGCCGCTAGTCAGAGCCATGCGCATCGCCACCGTGTGCGGCAGCCTCCAGACCCGCTCGCGCAACCGGGCGCTCCTCGAGCGGGCGGCCGCCGTCGCCCCGGCGGGTGTCGAGGTCGTCGCCGACGACGCCCTCGCCGCGCTGCCGCTCTTCAACCCGGACATCGAGGACGAGGGCGCGACCCCGGCGGCCGTCGCCCGCTGGCGCCGACACCTCAGCGAGAGCGACGCGGTCCTGATCGCCTGCCCGGAGTACGGCCACAGCCTCCCGGGGGCGCTAAAAAACGGGATCGACTGGGTGATCGGCTCCGGCGAGCTCAACCGCAAGGTCGTCGCGATCACGGCCGCGGTCCTCCACCCGAGCCGCGGCCTGCGGGGCCTCGCCGCGCTCTCGGACACCCTCCACGCGGTCGATGCCCAGATCGTCTGGCGCGACTCGATCGTCGCCGACGCGGGGGCCGACGCGGCCCTCGTCGATCTCCTCGCGCGACTCGCCGAGGCCGCCGCCGAGGCCAGGGCCAGGGCCGCCGAGTGACCGCCGCCGGAGCCGGCTCGGCCGCGATGCTCGACGCGGTGCGCTGGCTCGCCGAGGGTCGCGATGCCTGACCTCACGTGAGGTCCTCGCCGCGGCCGCGGACGACGTCGCGGTCGTGGGTTCGGGCGCCACCCGAGCGTCTTGACACGGCCATCGCGGCCGCTCAATAGTCCGCGCGATGCGAGCAGAAGCGCTGCGTACCCTCTTCACCTCCACCCTCCTCGGCGTCGTCATGCTCGCCGTCCCGGTCGCCTGCAGCGGCGACGACAGCTCCGGCTCCGACAGCGCCACCAGCGGCGACACGGCCGGCAGCACGGCCGGCAGCACGGGCGATCTCGGCGAGGGCGTGACCGACTGCACCCCTCCGGGGCTGCCGCAGGTCGTCTGTCAGGCGGGGCAGTACTGCGCCGACTCGGTCCTCGCCGACTGCCAGAACGGCTGCCTCAGCAACGACAACTGCGCCGCCGACCAGACCTGCGAGAAGGCGGCGGGCGAGGACGTCGGCTCCTGCCAGAACATGGGCGGCGCCGGACCGACCGAGGCCGAGTTCTGCGAGAAGCTCCTGGTCTGCGATCCCGCCGGGACGATGGAGCAGTGCTCGATGGTCTACAAGGGGACCAACGAGACCTGCCACCAGTGCATCGTCGACGGCAACTGCGGCGACATCAACAACGGCTCCTGCGACGCCCAGTGCGGGATCTAGGCGCCGCGCCCGGATCTTCGCCGTCGACCTGAGCTGACGAACCCCGCGGGCCCGCGCGCGTGGCGTGGACCGCGGGGTTCGTGCATCCTCGCGTCCATGAAGCCGATCTCGATCCGCCCGGTGGAGGAGCGCGACGCCGCCGCGATCTGCGGGATCTACGGCGAGGCGGTGCGGACCACGGTGAGCACGTGGGAGTACGAGGCGCCCGACGAGGCCGAGATCCTGGCGCGGCTCCGCGGGATCGTCGGCGACGGCTACCCCTACCTGGTCGCCGAGGTCGAGCCCGGCGAGCCGATCGTCGGCTACGCCTACGCGAGCCGCTGGCGCGCCCGGAGCGGCTACCGCTTCACGGCCGAGTCCTCGGTCTACGTCGACGCAGCCTGCCGCCGCCGCGGGGTCGGTCGGGCCCTCGTCGACGCCCTCGTCGACGCGTGCCGCGCCCGCGGCCTCCGCCAGCTCGTCGCCGGGATCGGCGACCTCGACAACGACGCCTCGATCGCGCTCCACCGCGCCTGCGGCTTCGTCGACGTCGGCGTCTTCCGGGGCGTCGGCTGGAAGTTCGGGCGCCCGCTCGACGCCCTCTGGATGCAGCGCTCGCTCACTGGTTGAGGTAGCGGATCATCCGCACCGGATCGGCGCGCTCCTCGGGGGTCAGGTCGGAGAGCGGATCCTCCGAGAGCCGCGCCAGCGCGGGCGCGTCGAGCTCACCGCGGAGCGGCGTCGACGCGGCCAGGAGCCCGTCGATCTCCGGCCCGGCCGGGACGTCAAAGACCAGGTGGAGGCGCGCGGGGCCCTCGTTGATCGCGCCGTGGGGGCGGCTGTTGTTGAACGCGAAGAGGGTGCCGGCGGGGAAGTGCTGGAAGCGGCCCATCACCGAGAGGCGCGCCCCGGGCGAGGTGATCAGCGGGAGGTGCAGGCGGTGGTGCTCGTCCCAGTGCGCGGTGTTGTCGACGTGCATGCGGATCGCCGAATTCGGCGGGCTGAGGCCGAGCCAGGCGAGCGGCGCCGTGAAGCCGAGGGCGCCGTCGAGGAGCGCGCGGAGCCGCGGCAGGCGCTCGAGGATCGGCGCGTCGACGCCGTGGCCGGTGATCAGCTCGTCGCCCGGGAGGGCGCCCTGCGGGCCGGCGCGGAGGATGGTGAAGCGGGTGCCGCGGTGCCACTTCCAGAGGCTCTCGAGGTAGGGCAGCTCGACGTCAGCGAGCTCGGCGAGGAGCGGCTCGACGTCGACGCGGACGCCGGTGTCGAGGAAGGTGTAGGGCTTGGCCAGCGCCTGCGGGCTGCGGGCGTGGCGGCGCTGGTACATGCGGGCGGTCGGGGCGGTCGGGGTCGTCGGAGTGGTCGAGGCGGTCATGGGAGGGCTCCTTGATGCTTGGGTCAGGCGGGGCGCGGGGACGCGAGCGCGTCGTCGAGGAGGGGGACGCAGGGGACCCCGAGGCCGGTGGCGGGGTCGAAGCCGGGGATGGCCCGAAAGCCAGGTAGTCGCCGCCAGGCGCGGCCGCCCGCGGGATCGGCGACCGGGAGCTCGAGGTCGGTGCAGCCCTCGGCGATGTCGCGGACGAGGCCGGGGCGCGCTGCGACGGCGGCGTAGAGGCGCGGGTGGAGCTGGCCGAGGCGGGGGAGGCCGCGGCCGCGCCGGAGCTGGTTGGCGCGGGCGACGAGGCCGGCCCAGATCGGCGCGGCGACGCTGGTGCCGCCCGCGTCGTCGCGGAACTCGCCACCCAGGAGGCAGGCGTAGGCGCTCGGGCGCGGGCCGTCCGGGCCGGGCGCGTCGGGGCCCCAGGCCATCAGCGCGACGTCGGGCTGGACGCGGCCGCTCGCCGGCGCGTCGGGGGCCCCCTCGCCGCGGGGGAAGCTCGGCGGCAGCAGGGGCCGCTGGTAGGCGGGGACCGGCACGCGCTCGCTGACGCCGCCGCCGCCCGCGAGCGCGCCGAGGCCGATCGCCGCGCGCAGGGCCGCGGAGACCGGCGCGCTCCAGGCGACCTCGTGCCAGGGATCGAGCGAGCGCACCTGGGTGCCGCCGACGCTGAGCACCCGCGCCTCGCAGCCGGGGAAGGTGTCGGCCGGCGCGAGGCGATCGCAGAGCCCGCCCTCGGGGCCGCCGCTGGGGAAGCCGTCGTAGGCGCCCCAGTCGCCGCTGGCGGCGACCACCGTCACCCCGAGCGCCGCCGCCTGGTCGCAGAGCCCGGCGAAGACCTCGCCGCCGTGGACCGCGTAGTACTGGCGGGCCGGCGCGCTCCAGCTGGTCACCGCGACTGATGGCAATCGGGACATGTCCGAGAGGACAGCACGGAGGAACTCGCCCCAGGGGTCGGCGGCGACCGAGGGGTCGATCAGGTAGACGACCAGCCGGGCCCGCGGGGCGGCGGCCGCGAGCCACTGGAGCCCCATCGTCGTCTCGAAGCGGAAGCGCGGGTCGCTCGCGCAGGCGCCGAGCGGCGTCAGCGGGACCAGCTCGACCGCCGGCGCCGGCAGCCCGAAGGCCCGCGCGAAGCCGTGGAGGTCGGCCGCGTCCGGCACCCCGCCGAGCGCCATCACGGCGATCGTCTCGCCGGCGCCGTCGAGGCCGCGATCGAGGCCGTAGCCGCGGACCAGGGCCGCCGGGGTCACGCCGGTGGCGGGCGGCGAGGGGCAGGCGCGGCCAGGATCGTCGAGGTGTCGCGGCGACGCGGGCGCGCGCCAGGGGCCGAGCTCGAGCGCGAGCACGTCGCCCGCGAGCGCGGCCGGCAGGCGCGCGCGGGCCTCGGCGCCGGCGAGGCGGCGGCGCGCCCTCAGGACCTGCGCGACCTCGACCCCGAGGAGGCGATCGAGCGCCGCCGCGTCGAGCGTGATGTGCCAGCGGAGCCTGCCGAGGCCCGCGGGCGCGGGCGCGCGAGGCCGGCGTCCCGCCAGCCACCCGCGGAGGGCGGCCTGACGGGCCTCCGGCGGCGCGAGGAGGGCCGCGAGCGCCTCCCGCGAGAGGTGTGCGCCGCCCGGCGGACCCGCCGGATCGGCGGCCGCGTCGGCGAGCGCACGGAGCCCGGCGGCGTCGGCCGGGGCGAGGTCGAGGCTCAGACGCACCGGGCCTCCGGCCGCGCGGGCGCCTCGGCCTGCGCCTGCACCTGCGAGCGCGCGAGCGCCTCGATCGGCGCCTCCTCCTGGGCCTCCCCCTCCCCCTCCTCGACGCGGATGAAGCCCTTCATCGCCGCGATCCGGACGAGCGCCAGGACGGCGCCGCGGAGCGCCTCCGGGTCGCGCCCGGGGAGGAGCGCCCGGGCCTCGGCGAGGAGCGCGGGGACGTCGGCGCAGCGCTGCATCGCCGCGACCACCGGCGCGAGCGAGGGATCGATCCGCGCCGGCGCGGCGGCGAGGCGGTGGCTCATCTGCGGCGTCTCGGTGACGAGGTCGTGGTAGACCTCGAGGCGCCCGGTGAGCCCGCGCTCGAGGTTCGGCTCGGTGCGGAGATCGAGGCGGCAGGGCGCGACGACGGTGTAGGCGGCCTCCGCCAGCACCTCGGGCTGGGGGACGCCGGCGTCGTGGTAGATCGCCTCGAGACCCTTCGCACCGCCGGTGATCCCCTGGATCAGCGGGACCACGGTCTCGGCGCCGGCGCCGAGCGCCCGGGTGACCGGGAAGAAGCCGGCGGTCGCCATCGTGAAGGCCTGGCGATCGGCGAGGCGGAGGCGGCCGGAGGCGTTGACGAGCTGCTGCGCCTCCCACCACCACGAGGGCGCCGCCTTGTTATTGCCGTAGAAGTAGCGCGCGAGCGTCAGGAAGGCGCCGTACTCGCCGCGGAGGTAGTCGGCGTAGGCCCGCCAGAGCGGCGCGGCCGGGAGGTCGGGGCGGGCGCGCTGGGTCAGCCAGGTGTAGGCCGCGCGGTGACCTGTCTGGAGGGCCAGGGTCACGCCGGTCGAGAGGATCGGGTCGACGAACATCGCCGCGTCGCCAGCGGCCGCCCAGCCGGGGCCGACCGGCTCCTTCGCCCACGACGACCAGTCGCGGCAGGCGCCGACGCGGGCGCCCTTGGGCAGGATGTCGTCGCGGAGGCGGGCGTTGGTGACCAGGCCCGAGACCTCGGGGCAGCTCCGCAGGGAGTCCCAGAAGAAGGTCTCGAGGTCGACGTTCGCCAGCTGGTCGGTGAAGTGGTGGCGGTTGGTGACGACGCCGACCGTCATCAGGTCGGGGCCGAGCGGGAAGTACCAGATCCAGCCGTGCTCGATCGCGGCGATGAAGACGGTCGAGCGGTCGCGGTCGCCGCTGTAGGTGACCTTCCACTCGGCGCCGCTGAGGTAGCCGTAGATCGCGAAGTTGTTGAGGGTCTCGTCGTAGACCCGCTCGCCGCGGGTGAGGATGTGCGAGAGGCCGGTCGCGTCGAGGACGAAGTCGGCGATGATCGTGCCGCTGCGCCCCTCGTCGTCCTCCCAGGCGATCTCGTGCTGGGTCGTCCCCGCGACCGGGGTCGCGCCGCGGGCCCGCGTCCCCTCGCGGACGTCGGCGCCGAGGCGGCGCGCGTTGTCGAGGAGGAGCTTGTCGAAGCGCGAGCGCTCGACGTTGAAGGCCGAGTAGGGGGTCCGCTGGGTCTGGCCGGGCCCGAGGAGGCGCTCAAAGTCCTGGCCGGTGACCTCGAGGATGTCGGCGCCGTCGTGGCGCGAGATCGTCTTGAGGGTCAGGTAGTCGGCGTTCCAGGGCCTGCGGTCCTGGCCCCAGATGAAGGTGACGCCCATCTTCTTGACGAAGTCGGAGTCGAGGAGGGTCTGGTAGATCCCGAGGTCGACGAAGACGCCGTTGGCCGCCGGGATCGTCGACTCGCCGACGTGCCAGCGCGGGAAGCGGGCCTTCTCGAGGAGGAGCACGCGGGCCCCCGGCGCGTACTTGCTGGCGATCGCGGCGAAGGTGGATCCGGCCGGGCCGCCGCCCAGGACGACACAATCTGCGTGTTCGACGGTCATGGTCTCTCCTCTTCTCTCGATGAATGAAAGGACAGGTTCAAAGGAGAGCGGCCGCGGGGCGGCGAGCGCCCCGCGCCCGCGCCCGCGGCTCAGAAGCCGAAGTTGATGTCGGTCAGCGGCGCGTTGCCGAACTCGACGACCTCCATCTCCTCGGTCTCGGCCTCGACGACCTCGAAGGAGGTCTCGGCGGCGGCGGCGATCTGGGTGCTCTCGGCGGTGTTGTGGTCGTTCATGGTCGTTTCTCTCTCTCGGTTTGGTTGTGTTGCGGTTGCGATTGGAGTCAGGATCAGGTCGAGGAATTCGTGGGGCGGGCGCAGGCGGCGAGGACGGCGGCGATCGCCGCGTCGCTCGGGGCGCCCTCGGGGTCGGGCTCGAAGCAGAGGCGCGCGGCCTCGTGGGCGGCGACGGCGATCGCGGCCCGCTCGGCGGGGCTCAGCGCGGCGACGACGACGAGGGTGTCGGCGACGTGGTCCGCGTCGCTGCCGGTCGCGCTGTGGACCCGGAGGCAGCGGGTCGCCCGGGTCCCGGCGGGGAGGAGCGCCTCGATCGCCCGGATCTCGGGCTCGCGCACCGTCATCGCCAGGCGCTCGAGGGCGTAGGCGTAGCCGACGCAGCCGATCGGATCCGCGGCGTCGACGCTGCGCTCGAAGTAGTCGACGAGGCGGATCGCGGTCGAGGGCCGGAGGGCGGCGACGACGGCCTCGCCGTCGAGGCCGAGGTCGCGGAGGTCGCGGAGGGCGAGGAGGTCGTGGTGGGTCTCCTCGCGGGCCCGCGTCCGCGCCCAGCCGGCGAGCGCGCTCCGACCCGCGGCCTCGAAGCGCGCGGCCGCGTCGATGAGGAGCCCCGGCGTCGAGTGGGTGAGGTGGTAGAGACCGGCGAGGCGGTAGACCCACCGGGTCGCGCTCATCGGCGGCACGGCCTCGGGGCGGGCGTGGCGGAAGGCGGCCGCGACGGCGCCGTCGAGGAGGCTCCGCGCGAGCTCGATCCCGCCGCCGCCGCTCACCTCGCGCGCCCCCAGGGTCCGGGCGTCGCGGCGGATCCAGGCCCGCGTGGGGCTGGCGACGAGCACGGTCTCGGGGTCCAGTCGGACGGTCTCGAAGGTCGTCGGCGTCGTCATCACGCCGGGGTTCACTGCAAGCGATCCGCCCGGTCCCTCGCCGCGAAGAAATCCTGTGATCTCGCTGAGATCACAGGTTGCACAGCTGGCGAGAGCGCGAGCCTGGCGCGCGCCAGGAGTGCGCGCGCATCGGATCCAGGCGCGCGCACAGCCGACGCGCATCGAGCACCATGAGCGCCGCGCCTCCGGCGGGCTCACTCGACCTTCAAGAGGCGCAGCGGAGCTGCCGCGATGTCAGCTGCGCGACGAGGCGCCGGCGCCCGCCTCGACGCGCGCGAGGCGGATCAATTCGAGGAGCGCCGCGAGCACCCGACGCCGAGGCCGAGCGCCCGCGGCGTCGCGGCGCCAGCGAGCGCGCGCAACGAACCCGGAGGACGATCAGGGCGCGGTCGGGATCGGCCCGAAGTCGACCTTGGTCGTGTCGGCGACCGACTCGCAGACCGAGCCGCCGACGTCCTGGTAGATCGTCGAGGGCGCGCCGTTGATGTAGATCTTGGCGCAGCCGCCCTCGCCCACCGGCTTGCCGTCCTCGCAGCGCTTGCAGAGGGGCTTCGAGCCCGAGCCGTCGCAGACGAAGGACTCGTCGCAGAAGAACGAGGCGCAGAACTGGTCGCGGACGTCGAGGCCCTTGTTGTCCTGGCTCGCCTCGACCACCGCGTCGGCCCCCTCGTTGTCGCAGGTCCCGAACTTGTTGATCTCGAGGCCGGCGCCGCAGGTGCCCGCGAGGGTCGGCTTGCAGCCCAGCGTCCCCTTGAGCTCGTCGGCGCAGGGGGCGTAGACGCCGGAGAGGTCGGCGACGTCCTCGTAGGTCGTCCGGTAGATGTGCATCAGGTCGAGGGAGGACGGGTCACAGCCGATCTCGGCGTCGACCACCGAGCAGACCTGGTTCTCCTTCGACTGCGAGATGTCGCTGCCGCTGCCGTCGCCGGGGGCGTTGCACTGGGCCTGGGCGCGCTTGTCGTCGATCGCCGCGGCGATCTCGTCGAAGCCCTCGCAGTCGAACGCGTTGCCGCAGCGGAGGACGTCGTCCGACTTCTCCGGGTTGAAGATCGCCGAGCAGCCGGAGGCCAGGGTGGCGACGGCGAGGAGCGGGGCGGCGGCGAGGAGGGGGGCGCGGAGCCAGGACAGGGACATGCGGCGATTCTCCGACCTTGGGCCCTCAGGCGGGGCTCGGCGAGGATACGGGGGCGGCCGGAGGAGCGCAAGCCGGCAGATCGATGACAAAGGCGGTGCCACCGGGCCCCGAGCGCTCGACCGAGATGACCCCCTCGTGGTCCGAGACGATCTGCTGGACGATCGCCAGGCCGAGGCCGGTACCCTGGGCCTTGCGGGTGTAGAAGGCCTCGAAGATCCGCTCGTGCTCGCCGCCCTCGATGCCCGGGCCGTTGTCGGCGACGGTGATCCGTACGCGATCGCCGACGACCTCGAGGCTGACGGTGACGGTCGGCGTCCGCGGCTCATCGAGCTCGGCCAGCGCCTCCTTGGCGTTGCGGACGAGGTTGAGGAGGGCCTGCCGGAGCTGGCCAGCGTCGCCGACCACGGTCACCGCCCCCTCGGGGAGCCGCTGGTGGACCTCGATCCCGGCCTGGACCAGCTCCTCGTCGACGAACTCGAGGAGGCTGCGGAGCTCGGCCGCGAGGTCGAAGGGCTGGAGATCGGGCTTCTGCCGGCGGGCGAAGGCGAGGTAGTCCTCGGTGATCGCCGCCAGGCGATCGACCTCGCGGGTGATCCGCGCGAGGAGCTGGCGGGCCTCGGGGCTCGCGTCGCCGAGCTCGTCCTCGAGGAGCTCGGCGTTGAGGGCGACCGACGAGAGCGGGTTGCGGATCTCGTGGGTGACCTGGGCGGCGAGGCGGCCCACCGCCGCCAGCCGCTCGCCGCGGATCAGCCGGCGCTCGCGCTCCTGGAGGGCCTCGGCCATCTGGTTGAACTCGCGGGCGAGCTGGTTGACCTCGTCGCCGGCGCGGCCGAGCTCGATCCGTTGCCCCCACTCGCCGCGGCCGAGGCGGCGGACGCTGGCCGCGAGCTCGCGGAGCGGGACCAGGGTCCAGATCACCCCGAGGGTCGCCGCGAGCGCGATCAGCGAGGCGACGAGGGTGAGGATGATGGTGAGGCGCTCGGTATCGCGCTCGGCCCTGCGGACCTGATCGCTGAGCTCGCGGATCCCGCGGGCGACCTGGGCCTCGAGGGCGAGGAAGAGCCGGTTCACCTCGTTCTGGGCCCGGATGTCGCCGAGGACCTCGGCCGCCGGCCGCTCCTCGTCGACGGCGCACGCGGCCTCGAGGCGCGAGATCGCCTCGTGGAGGCGGCGGACGTCCGCGAGCGCCTCCTCCCCGCCCAGGCGATCGGGGTTGGCGAGCGCGTCGTCGACCACCTGGCGGGCCTCCTGGACCAGCCGCGCGCGCTCGGCGAGGGCCTCGGCGACGATCGCCTCGTCGCTCGGGGTGAGGGCCTGGGGCTCGCCCCGGCGCGCGCGGCTGACCTCGACCCGGACGTAGATCCGGATCGCCTGGATATGGGCCTCGGTGACCCGGGCGTTGAAGACGACGTGGACCGCGGTGAGGAGATCGAAGCTCGCCTGGAGGGCGCGGACCTGCCCGAGGATCGCCCACGAGGACGCCCCCGTGGCGATCAGGACGAGCATCACCAGCGCGACGATGCGGGCCGCGAGGCTCTGGCTGAGGCGCAGGGGCGGGCGATCGTCGGCCACCGGGGCGCACTCTAGTGCGCGCGCGGGCGATTGTCGCCGACTATCGCGGACGCTCGCGCGGACGCGCCGTCCCAGGCGACGCCGATGCAGGCCCGGGCGGGGGCTGAGGCGGCGATCGGGGCCGCGGGGCCCCTTCCCTCGCGGCGCGTCCCGTGCGAGTGTTGAGGCGCGCCGCCATGCCGATGCTCAGCTCCCGTCTTCGTTCCTCCGCGCTCGCCGGCCTCACGGCCGCGGTGATGACCTCCGGGGCCCTGGTCCCGGTCTCCAGCGCCCAGGCCGCGCCGACCTTCGGCGCGCTCGCGGCCTACACCGCCGCGGGGGAGGGCTCGGTCCTCGACCTCGAGGGCGACGACGACGCGAAGGCGAGCGCCCTCACCCGCGCGCTGCGGACCAGCTTCGCGGCCCGCGGCGTCGGCGGCGGCAAGGAGATGTCGGCGATCGAGCTCAAGCTGACGATGGGCTGCGACGACCCGCCGGCCGCCGCCTGCATGGCCGAGGGCGGCAAGACCCTCGGGGTCAAGAACATGGTCTACGGCTCGCTCAAGAAGGCGGGCGCCGGCTACACCGTCGAGCTCACCCTCCTCGACGTCGACGGGGCGACGGTCAAGGAGACCCTGAGCGCGCCGCTCAGCGCCGACGCGCTCGAGGGCGGCGTGATCGATCAGACCGCCAAGGACCTCGTCGATCAGATGCTCGGGGTCCAGGAGGCCTCGCCCGAGCCGACCGAGCCGACCCCGGTGGTCGCGCCGCCGCCCGAGGAGGAGCCCGAGGAGAGCGGGAGCCGCCTGGTCTGGGGCAAGCACGACGCCGCCAAGTGGAAGAAGATCGGCCTCTACACCTCGGCCGGCCTGATGGTCGCCTCGCTCGGCACCGCGGTCGTCACCTCGCTGATGGTCCGCCGGGGCGGCCCGATCTACAACGACCTGATCGACGCCGCCAACGCGAGCCTCGAGGACGACAAGAAGGCCAACGACATCAACCCCAACACCGGCGAGGATCTCTGCTCGATCGCCCGCACCGAGCCCCCCGGCGAGCCCGGCACGGTGACCAACGCCTCGGTCGCCAAGGTGTGCAAGAAGGGCGACACCTTCGCCAAGATCGCGACGATCACCTGGGTGACCACCGGCGTCTTCGCGGCCTCGACGATCGCCTTCACCACGCTCCTCTTCGTCCACAAGGAGAAGAACGAGACGATGGCCCGCCTCCAGCGGCGGGGGACGACCCTCGGGGTCGCGCCGCTGCGCGGCGGCGGGGCGATGGTCGGCGGCTCGTTCCGCTTCTAGCCCCGCGCTTGATCTCGCCGCCGCTGGCGTTGTCGGCGACCGCCTGGCCGGCGACGACGAACCCGGCGCGAGGATGATCGGTAGCGCTTCACTCCGCGCACATGCGGAGGACGAACATGTCGTTGGCGCCCGCGTGCTCCTGGCCAAAGAGGCTCCCGGGCGTCGTGCCGACGGCGTAGAGGTTGCCGGCGGCGTCGCTGGTCGCGCCGCTCAGGTTCTCGATGTCGGTCGTGCCGAATTGCGTGGACCAGAGCTCGACGCCGAAGGCGTCGTAGCGGCCGATGTACGCGTCGATGAGGCCGATGATCGGGTGCCCGCCGAACGCCCCGCGGGTCGAGCCGACGACCCAGAAGCCGCCGTCGCCGGTGGCCGCGACGCCGTAGACGAAGTCGTCGTCGTCGGTGCCCAGCTGCCGGGTCCACTCCCAGGTCCCGTCGGCGGTGAATTTGCTGACGAAGACGTCGAGGCCGCCGAGGGCGGGGTTGCCGTCGAGGAAGCCGGAGGTGCTGCCGGCGACGAAGATGTCGCCGTTGGCGTCGAGGGCGAGGTCGTAGGCCGAATCGTTCTTGGGGCTGCCGATCTGGCGGAGCCAGAGCACTTCACCGTCGGTGTCGAGCTTGGCGACGAAGCTGTCGCCGCTCCCGTACCACTTGCCGGAGAGCGGCCCGTCGGTCGTCCCGACGATGACGATGTTGTCGTCCGCGTCGATCGCCGCGGCGCCCACGCCGACCGACGCGCCGTTGCTGTCGGCCTCGCTGGTGCCGTAGAGCCTGGTCCACACCTTCTTCCCGTCGGGATCGAACTTGGTGAGGAAGACGTCGGAGCTCCCCGCCGAGGTGTTGCCGTCGAGATCGCCGCCCGTGCTCCCGGTGAGGTAGACGTTGTCGAGCGAGTCGACGACGACGCCGTTGGGGCTGTCGCCAGCCGTGGAGCCGTACTGATACGTCCAGAGGAGCGTCCCGTCGGCGTCGAATTTGCTGAGGAAGGCGTCCCGGACCGTGCCTGCCTGCTCGAAGCCGTCGAAGGCCCCCTCCGTGGAGCCCGCGAGGTAGATCGCGCCGCTGCTGTCCGTCGCCAGCGCCGCGGCGTTGTCGTCCTCCAAGGTGCCGACGGTGCGGGTCCACACCCTGGTGCCGTCGGGGGCGAACTTCGTGACATAGGCGTCGGACCCGCCGACCACCCAGTTGCCGTCGATGAACCAGTTGGTCGCGCCGGCGACGTAGACGTTGGCGGCGGCGTCGATGTGGATCGCCCGGCCGGTGTCGAAGCCTTGACCGCCGAGCTCGTGCAACCAGTCCTCGCACGCGGCGCAGCCGCTGACGTCGAGGGTGCAGGCGTCCGTGCAGGCGAGCGCGCCGCCGTCGACGAAGCCCGCGGACGCGCAGGTGTGCGACCCGAGGTCGGCGCCGTCGCAGGCCTCCTCGCCCTGGCGTACGCCGTCACCGCACGCGGGCTCGCCGGCGTCGGTCGTCGCGGCCGTGTCGCTGGTCTCGGCGGAGTCGGCGGTCGTCGCTTCGGTGGGGTCGGTGGCGCTCGACGACTCGGTCCCCGCGACGTCGCCGGTGTCGGTGCCGACGTCGGCGTCGGTGTTCGAGCCTTGACCCGCCAGCCCGCCAGCGCAGGCGCTGAGGGCCAGCGTGACGAGCGAGCACGCCCAAGAATTCCATGACGGGGACATCGTTCTCTCCTCTCGAGCGGGCGACGGGGCGAGCGCGCCGTGAGGGCGGCTCTCGTCACCTCCTGTGCGAGAGGTAGAGCGGGCGCCGCGATCAATTCACGCGGCGGCGAAGATTCGCCGGACGACGCCTCCGGGCGACGCAGCCGGGCGCGGCCGCGGCCTCAGGGCACGTAGCCGGTGCGGGTCGGCGTCCCGCGGCCGGTCGCCCAGAGCATGCAATTGGTCGACGCGCCCGGGAGCTCCCAGATCTGGACCCCGCCCTCACCGCCGCCGAGGGCGTCCTTGAGCGAGATCACCAGCTCGGGCTGGCCGTCGCCGTCGAGATCGGCGACCGAGGGCGCGGCCATCGATCCGCGGTGGGCGAGCTCGACCTTGTGGAGCTCGTTGCCGCCGGCGTCGAGGATGATCAGGTGGGCCGGGGTCCCCGGCGCCTTGGGCTCGCCGCCGCTGTAGGTCGCAAAGAGGATCTCGGGCGAGCCGTCGCCGTTGAGGTCGACGATCAGCGCCTCGCTCGCGCCGACGTAGGGCGAGGCCTGGCCGTAGGCGTAGACCCACATCACCTCGCCGGTCGAGCGGTAGGCCCGGAGCTTGCCGTCGTAGGCCGGGATCACGATCTCGAGGCCGGGGTCGCCGTCGAGGTCGCCGACCGCCGGCGCCGGGTAGTTGGGGACGATGTTGGCCCCGAGCTCGCCGTCGTAGACCAGCGGCGGGTCCGAGTCCTTGGGCCACTCCCAACCGGCGGGGCGGGTCATGTCGGCGTTCAACACCCAGACGGAGATGCCCTGGTTGTCGGTCGACTCCGAGCTCTCGTGGTCGCCGCCGAGGACGACCTCGTGCTCGCCGTCGCCGTCGATGTCGGCGATCACGGGCGGCGAGTAGGTGAACTCCGAGCGGTCGCCCGTCCCCCACCCCTGCATCGCCAGGGCGAGGTCGTGGTAGGCGTCGACGCCGGTCACCCAGGCGTCGGCGAAGCCCGGCGCGGTCGTGAAGTTGGCGCCGTCGCCCGACCAGATCCCGAAGCCGATCGCGTCGTAGGTCGAGACCACGTCCATCACCCCGTCGCCGTCGAGATCGCCGGCGCCGATGTTCTGGTTGAAGCCGCCGTAGTCGATGCAGTCGCCCGCGGGGGCCTTGCAGTCGCCCACCTGCGGCCAGCCGGGGGCGGTGGTCCCGTCGAGCTTGAAGACGTTGGTCGCCGGGCCGTCCGCTTGCTTGGTGATCAGGATCTCGCCGCGGCCGTCGCCGTCGACGTCGGCGACCGCGATCGACCGGACCTCGACGCCGCCGTAGGCCTGCGGCCAGCCCGGGAGGAGCTCGCCGAGGTGATCGTAGACGGCGACGTTGTAGCCGTTGTCGTCGGGGTGAGCGGCGACCGCGATCTCCATGTCGCCGTCGCCGTCGAGGTCGGCGACCGCCGCCGACGGCCACATCCGCACGCCCCCGTGCTCCGGCGAATTTGAGGCGCTCGACGCCCAGGCGGTCTGCCAGCGGAGCTCGCCCGTCGAGTCGTAGACGTAGAGGACCGAGTGGCGGGGGGCGACGATCTCGAGCTCGCCGTCGCCGTCGAGGTCGACGAGCGCCGGCGAGGCCAGCCAGTTCTCGTCCCACGAGCCGGCGAGGGTGCGGCGGAGCTGCGGCGCCTGGACCGGGCCGCTGCCGCCGTCGGCCGCGGCCGCGCAGGACGCCGGCGGCGGCTCGATCGGATCGCTGGTCTCGGCCGCGGTCTCGCCCCCGTCACCGCGGCCGCCGTGGCAGCCGACGACGAGCCCGAGGGCGAGCGGGAGGGCGAGCGGCGCGAGGGCGCGGGCGAGGCTGGGCGTCGGCATGGTGCGAGGATCGGCGGCGAGCGGCGCGGCGGCAAGGGATAACATGTCCCAAGGGACATATCATCGTTGCGGCGGTTCGGCGCGGACCCGCCCGCGGGCGCGCACGCGCGCACGCCAGGCCGCCGAGCCGACGGCGCGGCCTCGCGCGAGGAGCGCGGGAGCCCGTACAATGGGCCCATGCGCAGCGTCGACCGGGCCCTTCGCCCCCTGCCCGATATGAGGGCCCGGGTCAGAGGGCCGTCCCGAACGCGAAGATCCTGAAGTTGGCGGGCCACTGGTACTCCGAGACCAGATCGACCCAGTCGTAGGGCTCCGCCGCGGCGTTGCTCCAGAAGTCGACCTTGGGGACCGGGTCGCCGAGGCAGCCGGAGATGCAGAGCTTCAGCCCGGCGTCGATGTCGGCCTCGAGCGAGACGGCGACCACCAGCGATTGGCCCTCCGTGAGGATGATCGGCGGATCGAGCTCGGGTTCGAGGATCCGGAACTGGACCTCGTCGAAGCTCTCCTCGACGGGGATCGACACGAACGAGGTCGCCTCGATCGACGGGTTCGGCGGCGGGGTGTCGCCCTCGATCACGAAGATCTCCGCGTGGTGCGCGTAGGTGTTCACGCAATGGACGCTCGGCTTGCTCACCAGCGTGTACTGCACGTGCGAGACCTCGAAGGGGTACGTCTCCGGCGTGAGCACGGTGGACGCCAGGTGGCCCGCCTCCTGGGGGAGCGAGGGCGCCACCTCCGCGAGTAGCGGACAGGACTTCGTGCTCTTGAGCATGACGAGCTCGTCGCCGCCCCCTGTCGTGTCGCCCCCTGTCGTGTCGCCCCCGCTCGTGTCGCCCCCGCTCGTGTCGCCCCCGCTCGTCCCCGTGGTGCTTGAGCTCGTGGTGCTCGTGCTCTCCCCGTCGCTGTCGAGGCCGGTGGTCGACGGGTCGCCGGTCGTGCCAGACGTACCGGAGGTGCCGGTCGTGGACGGCAGGTCGCCGCTGACGTCGCTGGTGACGTCGCCGCTCGTCCCGCTCGTCCCGCTCGTCCCGCTCGTCCCGCTCGTCCCGGTCGTGGCCGGCGGGTCGCCGCTGACGTCGGAGGCGTCAACGGTGGTCGCGTCGGCCGGCGGGTCGTCGGAGGTGCCTGCCGTGTCGGTGGCGGTCACATCGGCCGGCGAGTCGTCGCCGCAGCCTGGCACGACGGCGACACAGAGCAGGAGCGAGATGACCGGAGCGAGGGTCCGCGGGGCGTGCATACAGGAGACGTAGATGGACGCGGCGATTCAATTCACCGACGCGGTCGTGACCGGCGCCTCGCTCCGCCGAGGGCACCCGGCCGCTCGCGCCTGCGAGAATCGCCGGGGCGCCTGCCGGTCGTGACCGGCGTCGCGCCGCGCCCCCGCTCCGGGAGCGCGGGGCCGCGCCCCCGGCCGCCCCCGTGAGGCTTGCTCGGTCTCTCGGGCGCGTGTGACCATGGGCCGTGGAAATCAGGGTAGGACGGCGTCGTGGGGCTCCTCGGTGGACATTTGCGCTCGCGGCCGCGGGCCTGCTGGCGACAGCGCTCGAGGCCCGCGCTGACGTCGAGGTCGTCCCGACCTTCCACTCGATGAGCGTCCTCTGGGCCCCGCCCGGGGGCTCCGCCGACAAGCCCGCGAGCGTCCGCTTTCGCCCGCAGGGGAGCATGACCTGGCGCGACGGCCTCCCCCTCTGGTTCGACGGCCGCGACGCCGCGCCGCTCGTCCCGCAGTACCGCGGCAGCCTGGTCCACCTCGAGCCGGGCACGACCTACGAGATCGAGGTGAGCGCGCCGGGGATCCCGACCGAGATGGTGGTCGGCGCGACCTGGAGCGAGGCCTTCCCGATCGCCGAGACGATCGAGCTCCCGGCGATGTCGAGCGACACGCTGATCGTCGACAAGTCGGGCTCGCCCGACGGCTACATCCTCTACACCGGGCCCGGCGACGAGGCCGTCATCGACGTCGGCGGCGCCCTCGATCACAACGTCGAGATCAGCGCCTCCTACGTGATCCTCCGCGGCTTGACGCTGCGAAACGCGGCGACCGACGCGATCACGATCACCGACGGTGACGTCCACGACGTCGTGATCGAGCGCTGCGACATCAGCGGCTGGGGCGAGCTCGACGACGACGGCTTCGGCGTCGACTACGACGCCGCGATCCAGTCGAAGAACCCGCTCCTCGCCCGCCTCATCGTCCAGCGCAACCGGATCCACGACCCCCGCGGCGACACCAACTCCTGGTGGGAGCCGGTCGAGGGGACCCACCCGGGCGGCCCCCAGGCGACCTCGCTGACCAACACCGCGGGCAACCATGTCTTCCGCTACAACGAGATCACCTCGACCGAGGATCGCTACTACAACGACGCGATCGGCGGCGGCGACAACTTCAGCTACGAGGGCTTCCCCAACCGCGACTCGGACATCTACGGCAACTACATCGCCCGGAGCTGGGACAACCCGATCGAGGCCGAGGGCGCGAATAACAACGTGCGGATCTGGGGCAACTACATCGAGGACTCCTACACCCCGGTGTCGATCGCCGCGACCTCGGTGGGGCCGATCTACATCTGGCGCAACGTCACCGGGCGGAGCCGGATCGCCCCGCCGGAGCTGACGACGATGGACGACGATCCGCGCGGGCGCTTCCTCAAGGCCGGCAACTCCGGCGAGTACCAGGGCGGCCGGGTCTACGTCTTCCACAACACCCTCCTCCAGCCGCCGCCGGAGGGCGGGATGACGCTGCCGCAGGGCGTCCGCAGCGGGGTCGAGACGACCGCGTCAGACGGCGGCGCCTACAACATCATCGCCCGCAACAACATCTTCCACGTCTTCGACGACGGCGAGGAGAGCGTCGTCGACGACAGCCCCGGCGTCGGGATCGAGATCAACGACTTCGACTACGACCTCTACAACGGCGCGATCGAGTCGCCGCTGGCGCAGGAGCAGAGCGGCTTCGTCGGCGAGCCGGTCTACGACCCGGGGAACGCGGCGGGCGAGCACTTCCTCGATCCGTCGAGCCTCGGCTTCGACGCCGGTCAGGTCCTCGCCAACTTCAACGACGACTTTCAGGGCGCCGGGCCGGACGTCGGCGCCTACGAGGCGGGGCGCGATCCCCTCGAGTTCGGCGTCGACGCGTACGAGAGCAGCGGCGGCGAGAGCGACGGGACCACCAGCGGCGGGGGCGAGACCACCGGCGGGGGCGGCTCGAGCACCGGCGCGAGCTCGACCGGCGCGGGCACCTCGACCGGGGCCTCGGGCGGCTCGGACGGCTCGGGCGGCTCGGGCGGCACAGCCACCGGCGCGACCGCGACCAGCGGCGCCCTCGATCCAGACGGCGACTCGGGGTGCGGGTGTCGTGCGCTCGGCGACGCGGACGCGCGGGGCCCCGCGTGGCTCCTCGCCGGGCTCCTCGCGCTCGGTCGCCGGCGCGCGCGTCGACGCCGCGGCTCAGGCCTGAGCTGAGCGGCGGCGGCGGGCGCTGGCCAGCGCGAGGAGGCCGACGAGGCCGGCGAGCGCCGCGTCTCCGCCGCCCGGATCGGCCGCGCAGGCGCAGCCCTCCGGCGGGGTGTTGACCTCGCCGATCGGCTCGCAGCTCGCCTCGCCGACCGCCCGGCGATCGTTGGGGTCAATCACCGTCGCCCGCGCGCATACCTGGTCGCTCGGCCAGGTACCGGCGATCCCGAACTCGACGCTCACCGCCTGGCCGCCCGACGGCCAGAGCGCGACCGTGCGGTGCTCGCCGGTGAATTGGTCGGGCCCCGGGGCGACCTCGATCTCGACCTCGTTGAAGCGCCCGAAGGGATCGGCGGGCGGCGGCATCGTCACCTGCGCGCGCATGTGGGTCTCGACGTCGACGACCTTCCAGCGATCGCAGGTGCACCCGTTCCCCTGGGCGCACTCCCGGATCTCGACCTCCTCCTGCTCGAGGGTGACCTCGCCGACGGCGCTGGCGACCGGCTCGGGCGACGGCGCGTCGCCGGTCGTGAAGGTGTAGGTCGTCCCGCTGATGTTCACCTTGTAGATCGTGTTGGCGGCGAAGGGCTCGGCGGCCCGCCAGGTGTGGAGGCGCGCGCCAGACTCGACGCCGCCCACCGACCCCGGGACCTCGACGTCGCCGTCAAAGACGCTGATCTCGGGGCCCAGCTCGAACAAATCACCTGTCCCAAGGGCCATCACGACGCCGTCGATCGGGACGTCGACCGCGTCGGTCTTCGGCCAGTTCCCGGTGAGGGTGAAGGCGGTGTTGCCGGGCGTGCAGGCCTCGCTGGGGCGGGCGGTGAGGAGCGCGAGGGCGGCGGCGAGGAGGGGGGCGGCGCGTCGCATCGAGCGAGGATAGCGCGACACCCGCGGCGCCGGGCGAGGTGACGAGCGCAGACGCGACGCGGGCGAGGGCGCGCCGGGGCCCCCCGGGCCGCCCAGCGCCGGCTCACCAGCCCACGCGAGCGCCGGGCCCTCGGCCGAGCGCGCCAAGAATGCGGCCCGGGCCGGCTCACTTGAGCGAGCCGAAGAGTCGCGCGAGGACGGCCTCGACCCAGGCCGGGTGATCGTAGTCGGCGGCGTCGCTCTCGACCCGCGGCGCGACCACCCGGGCGACGACGTGGCCCGGCGGGTCCTGGGGCTCGGCTGGCCGTTCGACCAGGTGAATGACGGCGTCCTCGGGGCACTCGCGGCAGCGCGGGAGGCCGCCGCCGCGGCTGCCGTAGGCCTGGCGGCAGAGCTCGGCGCTGACGTCGATCACGTCGGGGGCCTCGACCGCGAAGCCCGAGCGATCGACCTCGCCGAGGCGGGCCATCGCCAGGGCGAGGCCGTGGAGGAGGAAGGTCGCCCGCTGGAGGCGCTCGGGGTCCGGCGGCAGGCCGTCGAGCTCGAGGTCGACGCTGCCGAAGCGCCGCATCCCGCGGGTCGCCAGCCGCAGCCGCCCCTCATGCCTTGGGTCCGGGAAGGGGATCACCGGGATCTGGTCGGCGATGTTGCCGACGCTGGCGAGGAGGCGGCGGGCGGTGAAGGTCGCGACGTCGACGGTCTCGAGGGTGTCGGGGTCGTGGATCAGCGCGCCGCGCTCGCTGGCGGCGATCCGCACCAGGGTCTGGAGGAGGCGGAGCCCGCGGACGCCCTCCTGGTTGCGGTACTCGCCGCGGAGGACCAGCGCCCAGCGGCGCCCGGCGAGCGACGCCCGATCCTCGGGCGAGAGCGCGCGGGTGAGCTCGGGATCCTCGAGCGCGCCCTGGCTGACGACCTCGCTGGCGGCGATGACCTCGACGTGGAGCGCGAGGAGCTCGCGGGCGGGGCGGTAGGCCGAGGGGTCGGTGACCACCCCGCCCTCCCCTGCCCCGGCTTCATCGCCCGCGTTCGGCTCCAGGAGCGTCGGCGAGGCCGCGCCGGCCTCGCTCGGCGCCTGGCCGATCATCGCCAGGAGGCGGCCGACCTCCGGCTCGCCCTCCTTGCCGGCGAAGACCCGCTGGACCTCCGCCTGGAGCTCGCCCCGGCTCGGCGTCGCCGGCTTGCCCTCGCCCGCCGCCGGCAGGAGGAGGACGTAGGGGTAGAGGATCCGATCGGCGAAGACGACCTGGTGGGGGAGCTCGGCGCGGCGGGCCGCCTCGGCCGCGGCCGCCTCGGGATCCTCGCCCGTCGTCGAGCCAACGCCGGCCTCCGCGGCGCCGCCCGGCGACGCCTCGGCGCCGGCCGTCGCGGCCGGGCGCTCCCCCGAGGTCGGCGCGCCCCCGCGGCCGCAGGCGAGCGTCAGCGCGATCCCGAGGAGGAGGGCGGCGGCGACCGACGCGGGCCGGCGAGCGCTCAAACCTGCCCCCCGTAGCGCGCGAGGAGCTCGCCGACCCGCTCGGGGGCGACGTTGCCCCCGGAGAGGAGGACGCCGATCCGCGGCCGCCGGCCGAGGCTCGCGCGATCGATCGGCAGCGCCCGACGGAGGGCGACCGCGAGGGCGGCCGCGCCCGAGGGCTCGACCAGCACCTTCGCCCGCAGGAGGAGGCGGATCATCGCCAGGCCGAGCTCGTCATCGTCGACGGTGAAGGCCGCCTGGACGCTGGCCCGGGCGATCGCCCAGTTGAGCGCGCCGACCCGCACCGGCCTCAGGCCGTCGGCGATCGACGGCCCCGGCGGCACGTCGACCCGCTCGCCCGCCTCGAGCGAGCGCGCGAGCGCGTCGCAGGTGCTCGGCTCGGCGCTGAAGACCCGCACGCCCTCGGCGTCGGCGACCAGGCAGGCGCCGGCGATCAGCCCGCCGCCGCCGACCGGGACCACCAGCGCGTCGAGGCCCCCGCCCTCGGTCGCCTCGGCGACCTGCTCGAGGAGCTCGAGGGTCGCGGTCCCCTGCCCGCTGATCGTGTCCGGGTGATCGAAGGGCTCGATGATCACCGCGCCTGTCTCTTCGGCCAGATCGATCGCGGCCCGGCGGCGATCGTCGGAGGTCGTGCCGGCGAAGATGATCTCGCCGCCGAGCGCCCGGACGCCGGCGACCTTGACGGCCGGCGCGTCGATCGGCATGGCGATCCGCGCGGGCACCCCGTAGGCCCGAGCGGCGTAGGCGACCGCCTGGGCGTGGTTGCCCGACGAGTAGGTGATCACGCCGCGGGCCCGGAGCTCGGGCTCGACGCGGCTGAGGGCGTGGAGCGCCCCGCGGGCCTTGAAGGCGCCGACGTGCTGGAGGTTCTCGGCCTTGAGGAAGAGCTCGGCGTCCGCGAGCTCGTCGAGCGCCGGCACCCGGAGCGCAGGCGTCCGCCGGACCTGGCCGGCGATCCGCGCGGCCGCGGCCCGGACGTCATCGATGGAGAGCGCGGCGGCCAGCTCGGTCGCTTCTTCGGAGGCGGAGGCGGCGGTCGGATCGATCACGGCCGCAGCCTACACCAAGGGCCGCGAGGGCGGCGATCCGCCCGCAGGGCCCGCGTGCGGCGTCGTCCGCGCGAGGGGCCCCTCAGGCCGCTGCGGGGGCCTGGGCGCCGGCCGCGAGGGTCGCCGCGATCGCCTCGTCGAGCGGCGTCGGGGCGACGCCGAAGGTGCGGCAGAAGTCGCCGTCGTCGAGGACGTAGGGGATCTCGAACTGGTAGTTCATCTCGCCGATCGCGGCCATCAGCGACGAGACCAGGCCGAGGGCGCGGAGCACCCAGCCCGGCACCGCCCGGACCTTGACCTCGGTGCCGGCGACGGCGGCGAAGCGGGCGATCAGCTCCCGGGTGGTCATCTTCGCCGCGGTCGGCAGGTGCCAGACCCGACCCGGGGCGCGGGGATCGACGCCGAGGATCGCCAGCCCGCGGGCGACGTCGGGGGTGTAGGTGTAGCCATGGGGCATGTCGGGATCGCCGAAGACGTAGGCGGAGCCGCCGGCCTGGATCCGCGCGAGCACGTCGGGGCGGAAGACCGCGGCGCTCGGGGTGTGGGGGCCGAAGTAGTCGGAGGCGCGGCCGATCACCGCCTCGATCTCGCCGCGGCGGTGCATCTCGAGGAGCTCCTCGCCGAGCGCCCGACGCAGCTCCCCCTTGGCGGAGCAGGGGCGCTCGGGCGTCGACTCGTCGAAGGGGCAGCGCTCCGGGCGGCCGATCATGTAGAGGTTGTCGAGCTGGACCAGGCGGGCGCCGGCGCGGGCGGCCGCCGCCCAGATCGCGCGGTAGAGCGGCTGGATCACCCCGTCCCAGCGGGCGTAGTCGGGCGGGTTGGTGCAGTTGTAGACCGCGACCGCGCCGCGGCAGGCGGCGTCAGCCACCGCGGGATCGAGGACGTCGCCGCGGATCCAGGTGACGCCGGGGATCGCCGCCCCGGGCGGGCCGCGGCGGACCAGGCGGACGTCGTGGCCGGCGGCGGCGAGGTGGCGGGCGAGGATCGTGCCGACCTGGCCGGCGCCGATGATCGCGTGGATCGAGGGGGTGCTGGGGATCGCGTGCTCGGTCATGGGGAGAGCGTGGGGTTTGCGGAGAGCGCGAAAAAGTCGTATCTCGACAACCCATGGTTGCGAGGAAGCAAACCCCCGCGAGGGCCGCGGATCCGGCCGCCGGGCTCCGCTGGGACGACGCCAAGGTCTTCCTCGCGCTCTGGCGCGAGGGCTCGCTCAAGCGCGCCGCGGCGGCGCTCGGGGTCAACATCTCGACGATCTCGCGGCGCCTCGACGGCCTCGAGGAGGCGCTCGCCGCCCGCCTCTTCGATCGCACGCCGGAGGGCGCGCTGCCGACCGCGGCCGCCGCCCGCCTCCTCCCCTTCGCCGAGGGGATCGAGGAGGCCGCCGCCGGCTTCGCCCGCGGCCTCGAGGGCTTCGAGGTCGAGGCCGCCGGCGTCGTCCGCCTGACCGCACCGCCAGGTCTCATCGACCACTTCGTCGCCGGCGCGCTGCCGCGCCTCTTCGAGCGGCACCCGAAGCTCCGCCTCGAGATCGTCGCCAGCGTCGGCTACCTCGACCTCGGCCGCCGCGAGGTCGACATCGCCCTCCGCAGCCAGCGACCGAGCGCCGGCGACGTCGTCGCCCGCCGCCTCGTCGACGCCGGCTGGATCATCGCCGGCAGCCCCGCGCTGGTCGCCGAGCTCGGCAAGCTCCGACGGGCCGACGCCGCGCCCTGGCTCTCGTGGGGCGAGGAGCTCGCGGGCCTCGTCGACGCCCGCTGGGTCGCCGCCCAGGTGCCGGCGGAGCAGGTCGTGCTCCGCTCCAACGGGATGACCGGGCTCATCGAGGCCGCCCGCGCCGGCCTCGGGCTGATCCTCCTGCCGGCGCCCTACCGCCGCCTCCCGGGCCTCGAGGTCGTCCCCTGCGCGCCGGCGCTGCGGCGCGCGCTCGCCGAGCTGCCGGCGACCGAGCTCTGGATCGCGGGCCACCGCGCCCACCGAGAGATCCCGCGGATCGCCGCGCTCTGGTCGTGGTTGGTCGAGCTCCTCGCCGACGAGGGCTGAGGGCGTCGCTACTTCGCGGCGCGGCGCGTCGACGCGCGCGTCGATCGGATCGATCGGATCGATCGCGCGCGCTCTCGTGATCGCCGATCGTCATCGACGTGCGCGCTCCCGATCGAGCGCGATCGATCCCTCGCGTTCGCGAGCGCGCGCAGGCGAAGGGCGGACTTGCTCGCCGCCGCGAGACGCGGCGCACGAGGCACGAGCGCGGCGATCCAGGTGATACTGCAACGAGGGTCGGCCGCCGGGCACGCGCCGCCCCGACTTGCGATCTGCCCGACCCTACGCACCTCCCATGCTCCGTCCCACGCCCTCGCCGACGTCCGCGCTGCTGCTGACGGCTGCGCTCGGGCTCACGGCGCCGCGGACGGCGACGGCGTCCGCGCCAGCGCTCGGCGAGTCGATCGACGGCGACGAAGACGACGTCGCGGACGACGCCGAAGCCGCCCCCACGTCCACCGCCGACGCGAGCGACGATCCGGAGGGCGACGGCGACCCGCCCGCGAAGAGCTCGTCGTCGACCCGGGGGAAGAAGCCGAGGAAGGGGAAGAAGCCGAAGACGACGGCGGCCGAGAGCCCCGCGCCGGAGGACGGCCACACCATGCTCTCGGACGAGCGCGAGTCGATGGGCCGCGGCGGCGCGCCGCCGGTCCGGACCGAGGTCCCGGCGAGCACCAAGAAGCGCCTGCCCGGGGTCAAGCTCTCAAAGGAGCTCGACGTCCGGATGATCGGCTCGGTGAGCTTCAACGCGAACTACCGGACCTGGCCCAAGGCCGACGGGAGCGGCCCCGAGGGCGCCTCGGTGAGCTTCGAGCGGATCGCCTTCGGCCTCGAGGGGACCTACCGAAATTTCGTGATCTCGGCCGACTACCGCTTCTACGGGAAGTACGGGACGATCCACCACGGGTACATCGGCTACAAGAAGGACGACGTCTTCGAGATCGACGTCGGCGTCCACCGGGTGCCCTTCGGGATCCTGCCCTACGCCTCCCACAACTGGTTCGAGACGCTCCCCTACTACGTCGGCCTCGCCGACGACTACGACCTCGGGGCCAAGGCGATCATCAAGAAGGGGGGCCTCGACCTCCAGCTCGCCTACTACGTCGGCGCCGAGGGCTCGCAGTTCGGGCGGACGATGGACAGCGCCCGCTACAGCTACGACCTCGTCGAGACCGACTCGACCGAGCTCGGCGACTCCGGCGTCACGAGCCCGCAGACCAACAAGGAGCGGCACGCGGGGGTCGCCCGGGTCGCCTACGGGTGGTCGCACCGGGGCGACGACAAGACCGAGATCGGCGCCTCCGGGCAATTCGGCGGGATCTACAACGGCACCACCCAGCGCTACGGCAGCCGCTGGGCGGCGGCCCTCCACTACATGGGCTGGTATCGCAATTTCAGCCTCCAGGTGGAGGCGCTCTATTATCAATACCGGCCGAACAACCCCGCCGGTCAGCCGCGGACCTGGGTCACGCTCGGGGCCTGGGACGCCCCCTACCGGGTCGCCGCCGAGGGCTTCATCGGCGTCGCCAACATCGGCTACCGGATCCCCCTCGGCGGCAAGGCCTTCGATTGGGTGATGTTCTACAATGATCATAGCCTCCTCCTCAAGCCGAGGGCCGGCTTCGATCGGACGCACATGAACGTCACCGGGCTCCTCCTGGCGAACGACTTCATCTACCTCTACCTCGACACCGCGACCGGCCGAAACCACCCGTGGTTCAGCCCCGAGTACGGCAACGCCCTCGCCGAGGGCGACCAGAGGCCGAAGTGGTGGGTCTGGGTGAACCTCAGCCTCGGCTTCTACATGTGAGCGGCCGCGTCAGCGTCGGACGCGGCGACGTCGACGGACCCAGACGACGACGCCCGCGGCGACCAGCGACGCGAGGGCGGCGGCGGCCAACGCCAGGCGCCGCCGGAGCGGCCGCGAGGCCGCGTCGCGCATGAGCACGCCGAGCTGGCGGCCGTCGTCCCAGCAGGCGGGCGGGTCGGCGAGGAGCCGGGGTCCGTCGGCGAGGCCCGCCGGATCGCCGCCGACCCACTCGAGGCAGCGCTCGGTCGCGGCGTCGACCGGCGGCGGCGCCTCGTCGATCTCGAAGGGCGCCTCGTCGTCGCGGCACCAGGCGGCGAGCTCCGCGAGCGCGGCGCTCGCCCACGCTTGCGCGACCGGGTCGGGAGAGCGGGCGGCGACGCCGTGGAGCTGGTCGACGAGCGCCTCGAGCTCGCTCGTCGTCGGCGCCTCGCAGGCCAGGGCGAAGCGGGCGACGTAGTCGTGGATCACCAGGTGATCCGGCGCGTCGTCGGGGAGGTAGGAGGCGCGCGTCACCGATCGACCGGGCAGGCTCGCGAGCGGGAGCTCGACGCGAGCGCCGACCGCGACGGCTCCGCTCGCCGCGTCCGCGATCACCCACTCGAGCTCGCCGGCGTCCTCGCGGGTCGGCGGGATCGGGGTCGTCACCAGCTCGCGCGGGATCCCATGGAGGCGCAGGATGAAGCGGAGATCGCGGAGCCCGCCCTGCCAGGGCGCCGCCCGATCGACCTGGAGGTAGCCGTAGAGGTGGAGCGCATGGTCGTCGCGCTCCGGCCGCGACGCGGCCTGGGTCGTCGCCACCTCGACGCGGAGCGGAGCGGAGCCCGCGAGCTCGACCGGCCACGACCACCAGACATCGCGCGCCCGCGGGCCGAGCTCGTCGACGCGCTCCGGGTCGACCTCGCGGCCGTCGACCCGGACCTCGAGCTCCGCGAGCGCGCCGAGGCGGAGGAACGCGGTCGAGGCCGGGAAGCCGAGGCGTCGGGCGCCGCGGGGCCCCGTCAGGAGCGCCGACGAGATCGTGCGGGCGGCGGTCGGGTAGAGATCGAGGGTAGCCGTGAGGGCGACCAGCTCCACCGTGTCGTCGTCGGGCGCCGCGTTGGACATGTCCATTTGGACAGGCACAGGCGCGACGAAGGCCTCGCTCGGGGCGATGTCGCCGGCGGCCGGGCGCGCGACCAATAGGAGCGACGCGAGCGGCAGGAGGCCAGGGAGCGAGCGGGTGAGCGCGGACACGGCGAGGGGTCCATCGAGGATCCCCGGCGACCGCGCGCGCTGCAAGGACCTCGGCGAGCGGCGCTCGACCGCGCCTATCCCCGGGCGCCGCAGGCCGCCGCCGGCAGCCAGCGATCGCCGTCCACCCGCCAGGAGCCCCGGAGGTCGGCCGGGTCGGCGTAGGGATCGAGGGGCGGGACCCGGCGCGGGAGCTCGGCGGGCGCTGGCCCGAGGGCGGCTGACGGGGTCCGCGGGCGGCGCTTGCCCTGATCGGGGCGATCGTCGCGGAAGTGGTACGAATAGGCCTCGGCCTCGCGCTCCAGCTCGATGAAGCGGACGCACCCGGGCGCCTCGACCTCGTAGCGCCAGCGGAAGGACTCGGTGGTGCCGATCACCCGGGCGCCGGCGTCGTCGTCGTCGCGCTCGCGCGTGTGCTCGTCGATGGTCGCGCCGAGCGGGAGCGCGGCGCCCAGCGTCCAGCGGTCGCCCGCGATCTCGAGGAGCTCGAGCTGGTAGACACACTCCGAGAGCTCGGAGCCGCCGCCGCAGCGCGAGACCTCGAGCGGGGCGACGATCCGGGATCCCTCGCGGAGCGGCGCGCGGACGCGCTCGGGCTCGGGGTAGCCCTCCCCGAGGCCCTCCGGCGTCGCGCAGCGCCAGACGCCCTCGACCCGGAGGCAGAGGAGCGCGTCGGAGCGCCAGGCGGCGTCGCTCGCCTCGAGGGGCCGCGGCGCGAGGGTCACGAGGGCCTCGAGGGGGCGCGCGTCGACCGGCGTGGGCTCGAGGGTCGGCCCGCTGCCGACGCGGCGAGGGGCCGGGGCCAGGACGCCGCGGGCGTCTGACCAGCGGCCCCGCGGCACCCGCGACGCCGCCTTGAACGCGCCCTCCTTGGTGATCGAGAGGACCCCGCCGGCGAAGGCGACGGCGCTCCGCTCCCCGTCGTCGAAGATCCGGAGCTCGTCGAGGGACGCGGTCGTGCGCCAACAGGTCGGCTCCATCGCCGGCCCGTCCTCCTCCTCCTCATCATCATCTTCGGGATCGGCGACCAGGCAGAGGAGCGCGTCCTCCGGGCGGCGGAGGATCACCAGATACGAGCCCGTGAGATCGTAGGTCGCCGGGACCTCCTCGGGGTGGTCGGCCGCCCATGCCCGGTAGGCCGCGACCTCGGCGGGCTCGGGCGGACCCTGAGGCGCGGGCGGGATCGCGGGCTCGCTGGCCTGCGCGGCGCTCGGCTCCGGCTCCGCCGCCTCGGCCCCCGCGTCGGCGAGCCGCGCGGGCTCGAGCGACGGTCCGCCGGGCGAGCGCGGTCCCGCCGCGGGGCAGCCGACGCCGACGACGACGACGAGGAGCGCGGCGACGAGGCTCGAGGTCCGGGGACGCATCCTGGCCATCATGGCACGTCCACGTCGACCGGATCATTCCCGACGCACCTTCACCCCGAGGATCACCCCGCGAGCTCCTCGTCGACCAGCGGCATCCGGACGATCCCCGGCGCCCGGCTGGCGATGAGGAGCGCCGACGCGTCGCGGGTGAAGGCGAGCGCCTCGACCGCGCGCTTCGCCCCGCGGTATGCGATCACATGTCCCGAGGGCCAGACATGCGCGACCACCCCCGCGCGGGTGCCGACCGCCAGCCAGCCCCGCGGGTGCCAGGCGAGGCAGGTGAGCTCGGTGCGCTGCGACTTGACGAGCGGGGTGGCGCCGAGGAGCGCGCCGAGGGGGAGGCAGAGCGCCTCGGCGCCGCCGTCGACCGCGAAGAGGACGAGGTCGCGGCGGCCCTCCTGACCGCCGGCCCCGACCGCGACCAGCGAGCCGTCGGGGCTCAGCGCGAGCGCGCGCATCTGGTAGGCGAGCCCGCCGCTGCCCATCGTCGCGGCCCAGAGGGGCTCCCAGCCCGGGAGGCGGACGGCGCCGACCTCGAGGAAGCCGCCGTAGAGCAGCACGTCCTCGCGGCGGGCGAGGAAGGCGAGCCGGCTCCAGCGCTGGTAGACCCCGCACCGGATCAGGGCATCACCTGTCCCCGAGGACACGCAGATCGAGGCGACGCCGTCGGCCTCGGCGTCGGTGAAGAGATCGGCGATCGCTGGGTGGCGGGCGGCGAGCTCAGGCTCGAGCGCCCGCCGGCCGTGGTAGAAGCCCATCGAGCGGGCGATGAAGCGCCCCTCGTCGACCCAGAGGGCGGGCGCCTGGAGCGGGTAGCGTTCGAGCTCCGCGCCCTCGAGATCGAGGAGGCGGAGATCGGCGCCCCGCCAGCGCTGCGACTGGCCGGCGACCGGACGGCTCCAGCCGGCCTCGCGGCCGCAGAGGAGGCGCCGCCCCGCGGGGTCGACGGCGATCGGCGGCGCGACCCCGGCGATCACCCGCTCGCTCGCCAGGGTCCCGGCAGCCCGGACGTGGAGGACGCCGTCCTCGTCGCCGCCCTGGGCGTCGAGGACCCGATCGTCGGGGAGGACGACGAGCGAGCGGCCGCGCCGCGACTCGATCGGCGCCTCGGTCGGCAGGGTGAGCCCCGCCGGGCGTCGGGCGCGGGCGTGGCTCGGGAGGGTGATCGTGTCGATGGTGCGCATCGCGGGCGGGGAGCCCGTGATACCGCGATTGCGCGGGGAGCGGAGCGCCGCGGGCCGCTCAGCGACGGAGCCGCGTCCGCACCGGGCAATGATCCGAGACCGCGTGGAAGTCCGGCGGCGCCTCGTCCTGCTCCGCGCAGTCGAGCGCCGCGCACATCCCCAGGGCCTCGGCGTCGCCGAGATCGAGCTCCGCGGGCGCGAGGACGTGATCGAGGAGGCTGATCGCGTAGCGCCCGTCCTTCTGCCAGTACATCGAGCAGGCGAGCCCGCCGGTCGGCAGCTGGAGGCCGTGGGCGGCGACCTGCTCGTCGATGAAGCGGCGCTCGGGATGCCCCGGGTGGCGGTAGCCGGTGCTGTTGAAGTCGCCAGCGACGATCACCGGCGCGGAGAGCTCGGCCTCGATCGCCGCGCGGGCGCCGAGGAGCCAGGCCCACTCGGCGCGACGGAGCGCGTGATCCTCGGGCGAGTCGAGCGCCTTGAGGTGGACCGAGATCAGCGCGAGCTCGTCTCCGCCGTCGACCCGGCCGAGGCGGGTGAGCGCGGCCGCTGGCTGTCCCCATGGACAGGTCTTCGCGTCGGGGCTGAGCGGCCGCTGCTCGATCAGCGCGTAGCGCTCGGCGTCGTAGACCACCCCGAGGTGGAGCCCCTCGATCCCGCGGCACGAGGGCGAGAGCGCGTGGGCATAGGCGCGGCCGGCCGCCTCGCCCGCGCGCTCGACCACGGCCGCGAAGCGCCGGCGGTCGCGGATCTCCTGGACGGCGATCGCGTCGGCGTCGATCGCCGCGATCGCCCGGGCGACGGCGTCGGGATCGGTCGCCTCGCCGGGGAAGATGCGGATGTTGAAGGTCGCCAGGGTCTCCGGCGCGGGCCGCCGACACCACCAGAGGAGGAGCGCGACGGCGAGGAGGAGGAGCAGCACGCGGCGGCGACGACGACGGCGACGACGGCTCTCCATCGTCGACCACCCTAGCGCCCGCCCGCGCGGACGGTCAATCGCCGCAGGATCCGAGCGAGCGGCGCGCTCGCGGACACGCCGGGGCTCTGGCAAGCTGCGGCCATGCGCGGGCCGACCCGGATCCAGATCGTCGTCTTCGACGGCTTCGACGAGCTCGACGCCGTCGGCCCCTTTGAGGTGCTCCGCGCGGCCGAGCGCGCCGGCGCGCCGCTCCGCACCCGCTGGGTCGCGGCCGAGGCATGCGAGCGGGTCGAGGGCGGCCACGGCCTTCGGATCGGCGTCGACGGGGTGGTCGACGGCGAGTGCGAGTGGATCCTCGTCCCCGGCGGCGCCTGGACCAACCCCGAGGTCCCGGGGTGCGGCCTTGAGATCCGCCGCGGCGTCCTCCCGCGGCGCCTCGCCGACCTCCGCGCGCGCGGCCTCGGGATGGCCGCGGTCTGCACCGGGACGATGCTCCTCGCGGCCGCCGGGATCACCCGCGGGCGCCGGGCGATCACCCACCACGTGGCGATCGACGCCCTCGCCGCGAGCGGGGCCGAGGTCGTGCGCGCGCGGGTCGTCGACGACGGCGATCTGCTCACCGCAGGCGGCGTCACCTCGGGCCTCGACCTCGCGCTCCACATGGTCGCCCGCTTCGCCGGCGCCGACGCGGCCGCGGCCGGCGGCGTGCGGATGGAGTACCCGAGCGCCCCCTGGGCGCAGGGCGCGGAGTAGGAGCAGGAGCAGGAGCAGTGCTGCGCGCGACCTTCCTCGGCCACCAGGGCTGGCTCGTCCGCGGCGGCGACACCCACGTCCTCGTCGATCCGCTCCTCGGCGCCGGCTTCGGCCACGGCGGCCTCTGCGGCGAGCTCTACCCGCCGCGGCGCCTCGACCTCGCGGCCTTCCCGGCGATCGACGCGGTCGTGCTCTCGCACGAGCACGACGATCACTTCGACGTCCCCTCGCTCCTCCGCCTCGATCGGCGGATCCCGATCTACTTCCCCGAGCGCGGGTCGATCGCCGGCCGCGGGCTCCTGCGCGAGCTCGGCTTCGCGGTGCGCCCGCTCGCGCCGGCGGCCGACCACGCGATCGGCGAGCTCCGCCTGCGGACCTTCGTCGCCGATCACCGCGGCGCCGATCTCGGTGACGAGTGGGAGGTCGCGCCGATGATCCTCCGCGATCGGGCGGGCGACGGCGCCCTCGCCTCGTCGATCGACGTCCCGCCGCCGCCGGCGATGCTCGCGGCCCTCGGCGAGCTCGCGCCGCGCCCGGGGATCTGGGCCCACGCGAGCAACACCTCGATCGCCGCCCACCAGCGCCTCGGGGCGACCACCGCGGCCCCGCCGAGCGACGCGGCCGCGATCACCTCGGCGCTCCTCCAGCGCTACGCGGCGATCGAGCGGGCCTGGGGGGCGCCGGCCGCCCTGGCGATCGTCGGCGGCGGCTGGAGCTTCCCGGGGGAGCGCGCCTGGCAGAACCACGCCGCCTTCCCGGTCGAGGGCGAGCGCCTCGCCGCCGCCCTCGCGGCCGTCGCCCCCGACACGCGCTGCCTCGCCGCGCTCCCCGGGACGACGCTGACGATGGTCGGCGGCGAGCTGGTCGGGCTCGAGGACGAGGCGCCCTTCGTCGCCGCCCTCCCGCGCGAGCGCTGGCCGGCCCGCGACTACCGCCCGGGGATCGCCGCGGTCGCCGAGTACGGGCCCGCGAGCGGCGAGCGGGGCTTCGACGAGCGCCGCCTCGGCGAGCTCTTCGCCGGCCTCGACGACCTCGCCCGCCACCTCTACGGCGGCGCGCTCTTCCGCGCGCTCATGGCCCTCGATCCCGGCGAGTGCGGCGGCCGGCTGCCTGCGATCGCCCTCCGGCTCCGCCAGGATCCCGCCGGGGCGGCGCTGGTGCTCCGCTACGATCCGTCCGCCTGCTGCTTCAGACAGGTCGAGAGCGCCGCGCCGAGCGAGGAGTTCGTCGGCGGGATCGAGTGCTGGGCGAGCGACCTCCTCGGCCTCTTCGCCGGCGAGCTGGGCCCGAGCGCGCTCTGCTACGCCGGCCGCCTGCGGGTGTGGAACCATGCGCCGCGGCGGCTCTGGGTCTCGCCGCACCTCCTCTGGACCTTCGCCCACCCGCTCCGGCGGCCGGCGGCGACGGCCCGGCTCTATCGCCGGCTGGTCGCGGCGGCCGGCGCGATCACGCCGGTGATCCGCGGCGCCTAGTCGTCGTCCTCCCAGACGCCGATCGGACGCTGCCGACAATCCGCCGCGGGCCCGAGCGCCGGCAGCTCGGGCGCCGCCTCGCCGCGGGCGCGCAGGGTCGCGCGGTAGACCGCCCACTCGGCGTCGAAGGCGTGGGCCTCCTCCTCGGCCTCCTCGGGATCGTCGACCTCGCGGAGGCGGGCGCTGATCCGGGCGTCCGCCTGCGCCCGGCTCTGCTCGCCGCGGCGCCACCGGAAGTACTCCTCGTAGACCACCTGGAGGCCGGGGTTGCGGTCGGGGCTGCGGAAGTCCATGCAGCGGCTGGCGGCGACGCCGGGCATCGACACGGCGGCGATCTCCTCGGGGTACTCGCGCGGCCGTAGCTCGTAGGGCGTGAGGTCGGGGACCGAGGTGAAGAGGTCGTACATCGGCGCGGCCGCGGCGTCGGGGCGGCCGAGCGGCGGCAAGCCGAGGATCCGCTCGATCGTCGCGAAGATGTGGCTGAAGGAGTAGTGGGCGTGGGAGACGTAGCCGCGCCGCGCCCAGGGGCTGACCACGGTGATGAAGCCGCGGTGGGCGTCGACGTGGTCCTCGCACCCCTGGGGGTCGTCCTGGACGATGAAGACCGCGCTCGACCCCCAGAAGGGCGAGTGCGCCAGCGCGTCGACGACGATGCCGACCGCGAGGTCGTTGTCGGCGACCATCGACTCGGGGGTCGGCTTGCCCGGGGTGACGCCGACGCCGTGGTCGTTGGGGAGGAGGAGGTAGGTGAACTCGGCGAGCTCGCCGGCGGTGATCCGCTCGGCGACGTAGGTCGCCTTGTCCTCGTCCTTGACGTCGTAGTTGACGAGCACCCCGCCGGGGTACTTGCCGTCGCTGAACTTTGAGATCGGCCCCTTCGAGCTCTCCGCGCCGAGGCCGACGATCTCGCCGTAGATCCGCAGGGTGACGTCGAGGTCGACGAGCCAGGTGAAGAAGGAGCCGCGATCGGGGCGGGCGACGTCGAGGAGCGGGTAGAGCCCCCAGACGTCGTACTCGTCGCGGTCCTGCCAGATCCGCTCGACCCACTCGGTGATGTGGGCGTTGACCAGCGCGGTGTGGCCGACGTCGGACTCGGCGGCGTCGGCGTAGAAGTTGTCGGCGATGTTGAACTCGACCGCGAGCGCCCGCTGGTTCGGGGTGGTCGCCGACGGGAACATCTGCAGCGCCGGGTCGCGCTCGGCGTCGACCTCGAGCTCGCCGAAGAGGCAGTCGTAGGTCTTGTTCTCCTTGACGATCAGGATCACGTGCTCGATCGGCGAGGCGACGTCGGGGGCGAGCGGGTGCTCGTCGCCGCAGGTGAAGGGGAGCATGTCGAGGGGGCGGCGAAAGTTGGCGACCGCCTCGTCGGTCGCCGACGCGAGGTCGAGGGCGCCGAGGTCGACGAAGGTGACGCTCCCCCGCCGCTTCTTCTTGGCGTCGCCGCCGGGCCCGGCGATCCCCGCCCCCTTCCCCTCGGTGACCACCATCGCGTCGCCGTCGGGGGAGATCGCCACGTCGGTCGGGTAGAGCGCGGTCGGGATCGATCCGAGGAGCTCGAGGGTCTCGCCGTCGAGGATCGAGATCGCGTTGTCGGCCCCGCGGACCGCGTAGAGGCGCCCGGACGCGGGGTCGTAGCGGACGGCGCCGACGTTGGAATTGGGGAGCGGGATCCCCTCTCCGTCGGTGAATTCGGGCTCGGCGACCGGCGCCTCGAGGACCACCTTCCCGCTGGCCGTGTCGATCGCCGCGACCCGATCGGCGCCGGAGACCGCGACGTAGACCCGGCCGCCGTCGGGGGTGACCGCGAGGCCGGCCGGCGAGGTCGGCAGCGCCAGGGTCGACTTCACCGCGCCGCCGATGAGGTCGACGATCGCCACCTCCTCGCCGCTGAACTCGGTGACGTAGAGCTCGTCGCGGCCGGGGATCCAGGCGACGTCGTAGGATTCGAAGCCGACCGGGATCGTCCGGGTCACGGTCAGGGTGGCGGCGTCGACCTCGGTGATCGAGGTCGCGTCGAAGGCGGCGATCCAGAGGGTCGAGCCGTCGGCGTTCTGGGCGATCCCGGCGCTCCACGAGGCACCGGCGATCTCACCCGCCGCGCTCAGGGTCCCGTCGCCGCCCACGTCGTAGACGTCGACCCCGCCCGGCTCGCCGCGCGACGCGTAGACCCGGCCGCCGTCGGCCGCGACCGCGAGCCCGTGGAAGGCGCCCGCGCGCTCGATCGTCTGGATCACCTCGTGGGTCGCGCGGTCGAGGACGAAGAGCGCGCGGGTCGAGCGGCTCCCGGAGGCGACGTAGACGACGTCGTGGACCGGGTGGAGGGCGGCGTCGAGCGGGAAGCCGTCGACCACCGTCGAGGGGCCGTGGGGCGTGGCGATCCGGCCGGTGAAGCCGATCACCGCGCCGCCCTCCTGGGGCCCGGGCCGCAGGGTCGCCTCGGGCGGCGGATCGACGACGCAGAGGATCGGCTCGCCGTCGGTGTCGGTGTCGGTGCCGGTGTCGCTCTCGCCGGCGCTGGTCGTCGTCGCACCGCTCGTGTCGCCGCCGCTCGTGGTGGCGCCCGTGGTCTCGCCCGCGCTCGCGGTCGCCGTCTCCGTCGCCGTCGCCGAGCTCGCGGGCGGCGGATCGCCGCAGCCCGCGGCGAGGGCGACGAGGAGGAGGGCGGTCGTGGGGGCGCGCGCTCGCATCGCGCCCACGCTAGCACCTCGGGCGACGCCCGCGGGCCTACGCAGCGTCCGGGTGACGCCCGGGGACGTGGGGGCGCGAGGGCCCATCCTCGCGGGGACGCGTGCGGGTGGCGACCTCCCCGTCGATCGGGTACTTCTACGCCTCCCGTGCGCCTCCGCGACCTCACGACGCCGCCGCCCTGGGCCTGGGCCGCCGTCGCGGCCCTCGCGGTGATCGCCCTCGGCCTCGCCACCCTCGCGGCCTCGGGCCCCTGGGATCCGTGGGAGACCCACTACGGCGAGGTCGCCCGCCAGATCCTGGTCCGCCACGATCCCCTCGACCTCTGGTGGAAGCCGGGCTACGGCCCCGACGGCAACGCCGAGAACACCTTCTGGTCGAAGCCCGCCCTCCCCTTCTGGCTGATGGCCCTGAGCATGAAGCTCCTCGGGGTCGGCACCGGCCCGGCCGCCGACGAGATGGTCCGCGCCGGCGGCCTCCCGGAGCTGGCGATCCGCCTGCCGAGCATGCTCGCCGGCTGGGCGAGCGCGGCCTTCCTCGGCTATGTCACCTGGCGGATCGGCCAGGAGCGCGCGACCACCCGGCAGGAGAAGCGGGCGGCCGCCAACACCGGGGTGCTGGTCGGCGTGATCCTCTCGCTGATGCCGCAGTGGGCGATCATCACCCGGCAGGCGCTCACCGACGTCTTCTTCGTCGGCCCGGTGGTCCTGGCGATGGGCGCCTGGGCGATGGCCTGGCTCCTCCCCGAGCGCGATCTTCGGCGCCGCGAGCTCCCCTTGAAGGTGCGCGGGCGGATCCTCTCGATCCCCTGGGATCGGACCTACCTCGGCTTCCTCGTCGTCTTTCTCCTCGCGGCGATCGCCCCGCTCGCGCTCCTCGATCACCACGTCCTCTCCGAGGTCACCCGCGAGCGGGTCGCGCGATTCATCAAGCGCGCCGACGTCCCCAACCTCTACACCCTCTGGGAGATCCACCTCCACCTCCTGATCTACTGGGTGGCTGCGGCGCTGGTGGTCCTCCGCTCGCTCCTCTGGCGGCGGCGCTCGCAGGCCTGGATGGCGGTGCTCTACCTCGCCGCCGGCCTCTCGCTCCTCGGCAAGGGGCTGATCGGCCCGGGCCTCATCGGCCTCCTGGTGCTCGCCGACATGCTGGTCCACCAGCGCCTCCACCTCCTCCGCCGCTGCGGCCTCGGGACCGGGCTCCTCCTCTTCGCGCTGGCCTCGTTCCCCTGGCACCACGCCCTCGCGCTCTACCGCGGCGAGCGCTTCGTCAACGAGCTCATCGTCGTCAACAACCTCGCGCGCTTCGCCTCCGGCGAGCAGGACCAGGCGGTCGGCGGCTTCGCCTATTACCTGCGGACGATGGGCCTGGCCGCCCTCCCCTGGGTCGCCGCCCTGCCGGCGGCGCTCTGGCGGGCGCTGCGGCCCGACGAGGATGAGGACGACGCGCCCGAGGTGAGCCTCCGGCGATTCGCGCTCCTCTGGCTCGCGGTCTCGCTCCTCTTGCTGACCTACTCGGTCACCAAGTACTACCATTACCTGGTCCCCGCGCTGCCGCCGCTGGCGGTGCTCCTCGGCCTCTGGCTCGGCGGCTCGCTGAGCGGGCGCGACCGGAGCTGGCTCGAGCGCCACCCGCAGATCCGCTGGCTGGCGGCCGCGCTCGGGATCGGGATCATCGCCCTGGTGGTCCGCGACGCGCTCCACGAGCCCGCCTGGATCGCCCACCTCACGACCTATTTGTACACGCTGATGTGGCGCCAGGGCGCGCCGCCAGTCGACCCGCTGGTCTGGCTGACGCTGCCCTTTGGGGCGGGGTTGGTGTTTTGGGCGCTCCTGCGGCCGCGCCTCGGGGCCGCGCTGATGGTGTCGTCGTCGCTGGCGCTGGCGACCTGGCTCTTCGTGAGCTACCTGCCGGCGGCCTCGGAGTCATGGTCGCAGCGGACGGCGATTCGCATGTACTACGCCGAGCGCGGGCCCGAGGACGTGCTCGCGTCGTTTTGGTTCTACCACCGCGGGGAGACGTTCTTGTCGAAGGGGGAGGTCTGGGTGAGCAAGGAGGCCCGCCGCGAGCGCCTGGCGGAGCTCTTCGACGAGAAGCGCGGGGTCGCGGACAATGTGTGGATCATGACGACCGCGAGCCATACGAAGCGGACGATCTCGATGCTGCCCAGGGATGCGCGGGATGGGGCGGTGGTGGCGTACGAGAATCCGCATATTGTGATGATTCGGGTGCCGGTGCCGGGGGTGGTTGAGGAGTGAGCCTCCATTCGAACGCTCGCAGGAGAACGCTCGATGACGCGCGCAGGCCAGGCGCGAGCAAAAGGTGACCCTGCGTCACTTTTTGCCTTCTGGCGGAATCCACAGCGAGGGGGCGGTCATTGCATGCTGACCTTTTCTTTCATCGCGCATTCGAACGCCCGACGGATCATCCATCTTCGGTCGCAGCATGCATTCGCTTGACCCGGGCCAACTCGAGGTCGAGCATGGGGGCTCGACCACCCAAGGGGGGATGACAGACGATGAAGAGACTAGCCGCAATCCTTCTTTCGAGCGGATTCGCTCTTTTTGCCTGCGACATCGGCAACACTCATCAATCAATCGACCAGGAACGCGATGACGCGGAGAGCATCGACTCAAACGACGCGCTCGCCTCCAACCCAGGAGGGGCAGACGCGGTGATGGCGGGTCTCTGGGAGATCGACGCAGACCCCAGCACCCTCGGGGACGGGCCCGACGGCCTCGACCACATCTACAACCTGGGGGGCGAGCGGGTGACGCTCCACACGAGCAACCGCCGCTGGAACGTCAACACGGCGCAGTTCGACACTCCCGTCGAGGGGTCGATTAAGTTCCAGGTCAACTCCGCGGGGGACTACATCCAGGTCCTCACCGACACGGCAGGCTTCGTCTTCGGCAAGTACCTCGAAGCGGCGAAGGACCTCATGGTGAAGGGCGATCTTGAGCTGACCACCGCCGACACGGACGGCGGCTATCGGATGCGTGTGAATGGGTCGGCCCTGATCGGCGACATCCCGACCCCCGACCCGCTCCCCAGCCCGCTCGGCTACAAGCTCTGGGTCCGCGGCCCGGCCTTCTTCAACGGGCTCCCTGCGGCCTCCGGCAACAACGGCCAGACCTGGACCACCGCGGTCGTCATCGCCGCAAATGATGGGCTGACCTCACCGACGGACGCATCGCCGAACCGAGAGATGCGCCTTCTAGGCTCCGGCCCAGTCGGTCCCGACCCTGGAAACTACGGCGGCGGGATCTCCTGGGGTCTCGCGCCCCAACCCAACAACCAGTGGAGGGCGGGAGCGTGGTCATCGCAGCAATTTCTCCTCGGCTACTGGGGGCAATTCCTCTGGCTCCGAGGCGGGAACAAGACGCCCAACGGAAACCCGAGTGCCTTCAACGACGCCGACCTGAGGAACCTCGTGCGCTTCAGCGCTGACACCGACTATCATCCGCTCGCAGTCTTTGGCAACGTATGGGCCCAAGACTTCATCAAGAACTCCGATCGCCGCCTCAAGAGGAACATCCGGACCCTCAGTGGTGCCCGTGAGCAAGTGCTCGCACTACGCGGCACGGAGTACGAATTCGCGCACGAAAAACACCCCGATCGCATCCTCCCCCGCGGCACCCACCTCGGCTTCATCGCCCAGGAGGTCAAGGAGGTGAATCCATTGATCGTCTCGGAGGACGAGGACGGCCTCCTCTCGCTCAGCTACGACAGCTTCATTCCACTCCTCGTTGAGGCATTCAAGGAGCAGGATGGCGTGATCTCCGCCCAAGGCAAGGCGGACGCCGACCAGGCGGCCGAGTTGGCGGCGCTACGACGCGAGCTCGACCAGATGCGGCGTGACCTGGCCGCCGTGAAGAACGAGTGCCGCGGCGACGCGATGGCCAAGAGCACGCCGAAGCCCCGGCGATAGCGCCCCGCCCCCTCGTCGGCTGGCCACGGCAACGAGCCAGCCGACGACGTGGGAGCGCCGCGGACCAGCGCCGTCGCTACTACCCCCGCTGGTCGTCCGCCCGCCCGGTCGACCAGCGCCCGCTCGTATGCAACGTCTCGGGATCAAAGATCGAGACCGAAGAGCACGTCGCCCCCGCGACGCTCAGCGCACCCGGCACATCGCTCCCATCAAAGTAGACCCCCTCGGCGATCAGGAGCTTCCCGTCCTCCAGCGCGTCGACCCGCACCCGCCGGTTCTCGCGCTCGGCCATCATGCACACCGCCCCAAGCGCAGCCGGCGGCGCCCGGAGGTAGCGCTGCGCGGTCGTCTCCTTCGCCGCGTCGACCGGCTCCGGCGCGGCATCCTCCTCTGACACCGCAGGCTTCGCCAAGATATGCTCGACCGGCGCGGCGATCACCGCCGCGATCTTCGGATCCAGCCGCTCACGCCAGCGCTCGCGCCCGCTCTTCCCGTCGTGGAAGCTCCGCATGTAGCCAGCCTCGTCACGCCACTCGACGACGATCTCCCCGCTCGCGTGCCAGGCGACCACCAGCGGCGGCCGAAAGCCCTCCACCTCAAGCGGCACGCGGGCGAGGCTCGCTCCGTCGACCTGCGCGTAGATCGCCAGCGTCGGCGTCGCCTCGCCCCAGGTGACGATCGCCACCTTGTCGTGGGCCAGCTCCATCGAGATCGCCGGCAGCGACCCCGCGACCGGGATCTCCAGCCGCACGTCCGCCGGCGTGAAGGTCTGGTTGGCGAAGAGCTTGAGGCGGAGGCCGTCCGGGGTCTCGTCGATCACCGGGAAGCCGGTCTCGCCGAGGACGCGGCCGACCCGGAGGATATGGGCGCTCGAGGTCAGGGGGCGGCGGCCGCCCTCGGCGTCCTCCCAGACGCCGCTCTGCGAGTAGCGGCCGAGGCCGATCGCCCGCTGCGAGGCGTCGGCGTCGCCGATCCACTCGAGGGCCGCGAGGCGGGCCCTCTCCGCCTCGGTCAGCGGCGGCTCCGGCAGGGCCTCCGCCCCCGCTCCCGCCCCCGCCTCCGCGACCCCAGGAGACGCCGGCGCCGCGTCGATCGCCGGCGACTCCGCCCGCCCCTGGCAGGCCGCGACCCCGGCGACGCCGAGGAGCGAGAGGGCGAGCGAGCGCCGCAGCGGTGACCTACGCGTCGGCAAGCGGACCCCGAGACTATCACCGGCGGCGCCCACCCGGCGGCCACGAAGCCGGCTATCCTCGCCCGCCCATGAGCGATTTTTACACGGTCGAGGTCCTCGACGTCGCCGGACCCGAGGTCGAGCTCCGCGTCACGATCATCCACCCCGACATCCGCCAGGTCCGCACCTCCGCGACCTTCGCCTTCTCGCTCCTCGTCGATCCCCTCCGCGAGCGCCCTTGGTGCGACGAGGCGGGCGTCCAGGGCTCGCCCCTCGCGGCCCGTGTCGGCGCCGATCGACGCCCCGACGATGATGACGTCACGCGCCTCGCCTGCGGCTTCGTCCGCGCGGTCACGATGACCTCCCAGCACCTCCACCCGCCCCCCTGCGCGTGGGACGAGCCCGAGCGCTGGCGAGCGTTCTGGGAGGGGGAGGAGCGGCCGGCGGTGAACCTGCGGCTCCGCGCGTCGCACCCCGCCTGGCTCGCTCACCTCCGGGTCGGCATGCGCTGGCAGAGCGCCGCCTACTCCACCGGTGAGGGCGAGCCCTGGCCGGAGCCGGGGCTCCTCCCGGCGAACACGACCGAAGCGGAGCCCGCATGAACGCCGACGCCGACGCCAACGATGATGAGCTCCTCCTCCAATCCCTCGCCGACATCGAGGAGTTCCTCCGCGACAACGACGCGGCGAGCTTCCTCGATCGCCTCCACCCCGGCGCCTCCGAGGCCGCGCTCGCGGCCGCCGAGGCCAGCCTCCGCGCGCCGCTCGGGGCGCTCCGCCTCCTCTATCGCTGGCACGACGGCCAGAGCATCGACGACGAGCGCGAGCCGCTCTTCGAGCACATGTTCTTCCTCTCGCTCGAGGACGCCTGCGACGCCCTATGGACGGTGGTCGAGTGCTACGTCGCGCCGCCGCAGGGCCGAAGCATCGCAGACTACCACCGCTCCACCACCGGCTTCACCGAGGACGAGCTCGCCTCCACTCGCTGGCTCCCCTTCGCCAACACCGAGGGCGACTACCTCGCGGTCCACCTCCCGAGCGGCAAGGTCGCGCGGATGCTCAAGGGCGACCTCCCCTGGCTCCGCCTCGAGGCGCCCGATCTCGGCGCCTTCCTCGGCGCCTACGCCAGCGCCCTCTGGGACGGCCACCTGGTGATGGCCGGGGACCCCGCGGAGCCAGGGGTCGTGGAGGAGGGCATCCGCTGCCTCGGCCGCTACTTCACCCGGGCGTGAGCCGACGCGGCGCAGCCGCGCGCCGATTGTCGCGGCCGCGCAGCTTGGCTAGATTCGCCCGCGATGTGGACCCCGCTCCGCGGTGACTTCCCCTCCGTGCTCCCCCTCCCCGGCGAGCCCGACGGGCCGATCGTCGATCGCGTCCCCCTCGCCGTCGCCGACCTCTTCGCGTCCCTCTCGATCGACGGCGCCGTGAAGACCGAGGTCCGCTTCGGCCACGCCTGGCCCCGCGACGGGCTCGCGCTCGAGATCGGCCTGCGGCCGGTCGGGCTCAGCGAGACGCGCGCGTTCTGGCGGACCCGCGCCGAAGCCGTCGTCTTCGAGGCCGCGATCTTCCCGGCGTCGCGCGCCATCCCGCTGATGGCCCTGGTGGTCGTCGCGGCCCGCTTCGACGACAAGGCGCCGCGGACCCTGGGCGACGACGAGCGCGGACGGCTCGCCGCGCTCGGCGGCTCCGAGCTCGTGTCCATGAAGAGCGCACCCAAGGAGCCGCGGGCGCTCCGGGGGATCAAGAAGGGTCCGCCCGAGGGCGCGCCGACCGTCGTGATCGGCCGCTTCGAAGAGCTCGGCGCCCGGGTCCCCGCGGATCTCTGGGGTGAGCACGGCGATCGCGGCTTCTGGCTGACGCTCTCGAAGCATCAGGGGCAGAGCACGATCTTCAACGCGATCCCCGAGGGACCGATGGCGCAGGCCGCCGTCGACGGGCTCTCCGCCGCGCTCAACGCGGTGCTCGGCGAGGCGTCCTCGACCCTCCACGACGCCCTCGGACCCGACCGCGGGATCGCCTGGGGCTTCCACGCGAGCGCCACCTTCCCGGAGCTCGTCGGCGCCTTCGAGCGCGACGGCTTCATCCCGCGGCCCCTGCCGCCCCTCGCCGGAGCTCCTCGCTAGCGTCCCCCGCCGAGGAACCCCTCAAAGAACGCCCGCGCCCCGCGACGGAGGTTCCGCAGGGCGTAGCCGCCCTCCTGGACGAAGAGCGAGGGGCGGCCCAGGCCGGCGATCGCCCGGCCGATCGCCCCCATGCCCTCCGGGGTCACGCCGAAGCCGCCGGTCGGATCGCCGCGCATGATGTCGAAGCCGAGCGACACCACCAGGTAGACCGGATCGAAGCGGCGGATCGCCGCGAGGCCGCGCTCCAGGGCCGCGAGGTAGCGCGCGTCGTCGGTGTCCTCGCGGAGCGGGATGTTGAGGTTGAAGCCCTCGCCCGCGCCGACGCCGACCTCGTCGTCGAAGCCGCAGAAATAGGGGTAGCTGGTCTGCGGGTGGCCGTGCAGGGACACGAAGAGCACGTCGGCGCGCTCGTAGAAGATGTCCTGGGAGCCGTTGCCGTGGTGGTAGTCGATGTCGAGGAGGGCGACGCGGCCGCGGGCCGAGAGCGCGTTGGCGGCGAGGGCCGCGTTGTTGAAGTAGCAGAAGCCGCCAAAGACCCGCCGCTCGGCGTGGTGACCCGGCGGGCGGCAGAGCGCGTAGACCGGGCCCGAGCCCGCGAGGAGGAGGTTGGCGCCGGTCAGCGCGCAGTCCATCGCCGCCCGGGCCGCGGCGAACGCGGCCCGCGAGAGCGGCGTGAAGGTGTCGATGCAGTAGTAGCCGGCGCGGACCCAGTGGTCCTTGGGCTTGCGATCGGGCCGGCGGATCGGGAACACGTAGGGGTAGAGGGTCTCCTCCGGGCCGAGCTTGCGGCACATCTGATCCATGTAGCGGACCAGCTCTGGATCGTGGACGGCGCAGGCGGCCTCGAGGGCCCGGTGGCGGGCGGCGTGGGTGGTCGTCGGCACCCCGCGGAGGCCTTCGAGGATCGCGCCCACCCGCGCGGGGCGCTCGACGTAGCCGCGCTCGCGGACGTGGTGGATCTCGTGGTGCTCGCTGACCACGAGGTGCAGGCCCGCAGACCCCGCGAGGCGCTGCTCCTGGCGGCGGCCGGGGGTGTAGCGCGGCGGCCGGAGGCGGACCGGATCGTCGGCGAACGAGGCGACGATCCTCCGGGTGTAGGGGTCCCTGGTCTTCCAGCCGTACTTGCGCGAGAGGATCGCGGCGACGACCTTGCGGGCGCGCGCGCGGCTGAGGGGCTCCTCGCTCCCCAGGGGATCGTAGACCAGGAAGGGCGGGTCGTAGTCCTGGCCGAGGGGCGGCGGCCCGTCGTACTCGGTGCCGATGATCGGTCGGGCGCCATGGCGCTCGTAGAAGCGGAGCCGGGCGCGGTTTCCCTTGAGCCGCGCAGGATCGGCGACCTTCTCGGGGTCGTCCGGCGGGACGTCCATAAAGAGGTCCCTGGCGCCGAGGCCCTTGACCGTCTCCTGGAGCGCCTCGTAGAGGGCGCCGCCGCGACCGCCCCCCGCCGCGGCCGAGGTGCTGCCGACGATGTAGTCGAGGTACGCGAAGGCGAGATCGCTGTGGTAGTGGGCCAGGGCGAAGCCGCGCACCCGCCCGCGGCCGTCCTCGAAGGTCATGAGCACGAGCTGGTAGCGCTTGCGATGGGCGCGGCGGAGCTGCGACGCCAGCGTGTCGGCGTACTCCGCCACGTCCGGGAAGGCCGCCCGGAAGAGCTCCTGGACCTGCTCGAGGCGAGACCGATCGCGGGGAGCGGCGAGATCGGCGAGCCGTTGGATGCTGAACATGGGCCCGACCTCCTGCTCAGGGCGCGCGGCGAAACACGAAGATCGCCCGCCAGGCGTCGGGGCCGTCGACGGGCCCGCCCTCGAAGTCGCCGAAGCAGGCGACCTCGGTCAGGCCGCCGGCGAGGCGGCTGGCGGCCCGGATCTCGTCAAGGGTCCAGTCGCGCATCACCACCGTCGCGTGGACGACCTCGCGCGCCTGATCGCGGGCGACCTGAAACTCGACGCTGGCCGAGAAGAGCTGGCGGACGGGATCATAGGGATCGTCGGCCAGGCCCCAGCGCGTGGTCAGCGTCACGCCGTCGCGCTCGACCTGCCAGGGCTGGCTGACCCCGGTGCTCCGAGGTCCGCGGCCGAGGAAGTCGCCGGGGTGGGCGAGCTCGACCACGTAGAGGCCGCCGGGCGCGAGGGCCTCGCGGACCGCGGCGAAGTGAGAGATCAGCTCGTCGAGGGTGTGGAGGTGGGCCAGGGAGTTGATCAGCGTGAAGGCGAGGTCGACGGGGCGGGCGAGGCGAAAGTCGACCATGTTGGCGCAGAGCACCTCGACGCTCACGCCGGCCGCCGCCGCGCTCTCCTGGGCCCGGCGGCACATCGTCGGCGAGAGGTCGAGGGCGAGCGCCCGGGCGCCCCGCCGGGCGAACTCGAGGGCGTGGTCGGCCGGGCCGGCGGCGAGCTCGAGCGCCGCCTGCGGCTCCGCCCCGGCGAAGTCGCGCGCCCACCCGACGAGGCGCGAGACCTCATCGTCGACGTCCCGGTAGGCGAAGGCCAGGGCGTAGAGCTCGGCCTGGTCGCTGTAGATGCGCTGCTCGGTCCTCATGCCCACCACGCTGGCACAGGCGCCCGGGCGCGGCCAGATTCGCCGCCGACGCCGCTGCGAGCGTTCCCTCTCGACAGCCGCGACAGCAGGAGTAGACTCCGCGCCAATGGGCGATGGCCCGCCACCATGAACACCCAGCGGCCCGCCCCGGGCACCCCTCTTCGTATCGCTCTCGTCCACAACCTCGACTTCTCCGAGGACGCGGAGGACGACCCTGGAACCGGTGGCAAGGCCAACGCCGAGGTCGTGGACGTCGCCGCCAGCGTGGCCCAGGCCCTCCGCGTCGCGGGCCACCGGCCGCTGACCTTCGCCGTTCGGGACACGCTCGAGGAGCTCCTCCCGGCGCTGCGAGCCCGGCGGATCGACGCCGTCTTCAACCTCGTCGAGTCGCTCGGCGGCGACCCCCGGCGCGAGCCGGAGCTGCCCGCGGCGCTTGCCCGCGCGGGGATCCCCTTCACCGGGAACTCGGCGGGCGCGCTGACCCGCAGCCTCGACAAGCGACGGGTCCGCGAGGCGCTCGCCGCCCATCGGATCCCGATCGCCCCCGGCGCGGTCGTTTCGACGCCAGACGAGCTCGGGCGGGTCGCCGCGGCCGGCCTGCGCTACCCCCTCTTCGTCAAGCCGGCCCTCGCGGACGGCTCGATCGGCGTATCGCAAGCCTCGGTCGTCACGACGCCGGCGGAGCTACGCGCCCAGCTCACGGCGCTCTGGGCCGCGCTCCCGGGGCCGGCGCTCGTCGAGGAGTACCTCCCCGGACCCGAGATCAACGTCGCGATCTTCGCCGACGACGACGGGCGCTGGCGGCTGGTGCCGACGATCATCGACTTCTCCGGCAACCCGGCCGATTGCCACCCGATCGTCACCTACGCCTGCAAGTGGGAGGAGGCGTCGCGGGAGTACTTCGCGCGCACCGTCCCGCTCGCCGACCGCGTCCCCGAGGCGGTGCGCCGCGCGGCCCTGCGCGCGGCCGAGGCCGCCTTCCACGTGATCGGCGGCGACTCCTACGGCCGCGTCGACCTCCGCCTCGACGGCGCCGGTCGCCCCTGCGTCATCGACCTCAACCCCAACCCCGACCTCCACCCCGAGGCCGGCTACGTCCTCGCGCTCCGCGACATCGATGTCTCCTATGTCCACCTCGTCGACGCCCTCGTCCGTCACGCCCTCACCCGCGCACGGCCTCATGCTCCGCCCGCTCCTCGCCCGCGACCGCGGCCCGCTCGCTACGCTCTTGCGGTCGGTTGAGAACTTCGGCGAGGCCGAGGTCGAGGTCGCCCTCGAGCTCATCGACGAGGTCATCGCCCGGGGCCCGGCGACCAGCTACCGCGCGCTGGTCGCCCTCGGCGACGACGAGGACGAGCCGCTCCTCGGCTACGTGTGCTTCGGCGCGACGCCGATGACCGAGACGACCTTCGACCTCTACTGGATCGTCGTCGATCCGCGGGCGCGGGGTCGCGGGGTCGCCGGGGTCCTCTGCGCGGCGCTCGAGCACCACGTGCGCGACGCCGGCGGCAAGAACATCCGGGTCGAGACCTCGAGCCAGGACGAGTACACGGCCGCGACCCGCTTCTACCGCCGCCAGGGCTTCGAGGAGTGCGGCCGGATCCCCGACTTCTACCGGATCGGCGAGGATCTCCTGACCTTCGTCAAGCGGGTCTGAGCGGGGCTCAGCCCTCCTCGAGGGCCTCGAGGTACGCGCGCACAGAGACGAGCCCGGTCGCGGCCTCGACCCGGGCGACCTGGTCGACGAGCGAGCGCTCGTCCTCGTGCTCCCACACGCCCTCGATGCACGAGGCGACCTCGTCCATCCAGAGCGCGGGGATCGGCTTGTATCCCCGGAAATAGGCGACCCGCGCCTCGCGGGGGATCGCCGCCAGCGCGGCCTGCCAGGACATGCGCCCGGGCTCCTCGAGCCAGAACGACGACCAGCGGTGGCGCCTGGGGTGGCGCACCCAGGGGGGCGCGCCGATGGTCTTCGTCGCCGTCACGTGTCGATCTGCGTCCGGCTACGTCTGCTTGGCTGGCGGGACGATCGCCACCGGGAGTGGCGAGGCGGCCGCGAGCTCGGTGCCGATGCTCGAGGTGAAGATCCGATCGAGCATCGAGAGGCGGCGGGAGCCGGCGACCAGGAGGCAGGCGTGCTCGTGGAAGGCGGCCATCCAGAGCCCGCGGACCAGCGGCCCGTCGACGATGTGGACCCGCGCCTCGACCCCGTGGCGGGCCGCCCAGGCCCGCGCGGACTCGCCCCCCTCGCGGCCGATCGCCGACTGAACGGTGTTCCAGGCGTCGGAGGGGAGGTACTGATCGAGGAGGTTCGGCAGGCGGATCCCGTAGGCCAGGACCAGCTCGCGGCCCAGCGCCTTGGCCATCGCCTGGCCGAAGTGGAGCGCCCCGACCGCGTCATCGCCGAGATCGGTGGCGACGACCACCGGCCCCTCGCCGACGTCGGCGACCTGGAGATCCGGCGGGACGACGATCATCGGCGACTCGGCCCGGCGGATCAGGCGACGGGCGACCCGCCCGAGGCGGACCACCGCGTCCTGGCCGCGCGGCGTCTTGCGCCCGAGGATCAGGCCGTCGGCCCGCTTGTCGGTGACCGCGGTCGCGAGCCCGTCCTCGGCGGTGGTCGCCCGCACGGTGTCGATGTCCTCGAAGGCATCGCGGGCGCCGACCCGGGCGACCTCCTTCTCGGCCGCGGCCTGCAGCCACTCGCGGAAGGACTCGATCGGGATCTCGACGTCGCGGGTGGGCTCCGGGTAGGCCTCGATCACGTGGACCCCGACGAGGTGCTCGGTCTTCGCGTTCGCCTGCAGCCACTGGGCGTAGTGAAGCGCCCCCTCGCTGAGGCCACGCAGGTCGAGTCCGACAATCCAGCGCATCTTTCGCTCCTCCGGCCGTCGCGGCCGGCGGCAGGATAACCGAGGGTCCGGCCGCTTCGTCGGCCCCAGGAAAAAGTTTCGCCCAGGGCCCCCAGGAGCCCCAGGAGAGGCCCCAGGAGCGTGCCCTGCGGCCCCCCCGCCCCGGACCTACGAGGCCGCCGGCTCGGCGCCCGCGCCCGGGAGCTGGCGGGCGGCGAAGGGCACCGGCTGGTAGCCGCGCTGGTAGTCCGCGAGGACCTCGTCAAAGGGCCGGAGCGCGAGGGCCTCCTGGCGGTGGACGAGGACGAGGTGGAAGATCCGGCTCGGGGTGAAGAAGGGCGAGAGCTCGGCCGGGTTGCGGGCGAGGGTCATGAGGAGGAGGTAGGCGACGCGCGAGGCGACCGCCTGGGTGGTCGGCCCGCCCTCCTGGCTGATCGAGATGTGGAGCACCGAGCCCTCGTCGACCCGCCGGTGGGTGACCACGAGGACGAGGCCGCGCGAGGTGATCAGGGTCCCCGGCGGGTGACCGTCGGCGCTCGCGGGCAAGGCCAGCGGCTGGTCGCTCGCGGGCGAGCGCTCGATGATCTCGACGAAGCCCGCGTGGAGCTCGCGGAGGTGCTCGGGCGCGAAGAGCTCGCGGTAGTAGCGGGCGCGGCCGCGGAGGTAGAGGAGCACGAGGGCCGCGGGGACGGCCACGAGGGCGGCGGTGATCCAGGCGCTCATCCTGGCCTCGCCATCGCCCGCCGGCGGGCCCCCTGTCAACGCTCTTTTCGGGCTACGATGCGCGGCGCGCCCCGCCGATGAACGCCCCGACGCCAGCCCGCACCCTCCACGACCTCGTCGAGCGCGACCGCGATCACGCGTGCGAGGGCCTCGGGAGCCAGCGGATCTGCGTCCGGGTGGTCGCCGTCGCCGATCTGCCGAGCCGCTTCGGCGGCTACAAGATCGTCGCCTTCGCCAACAACCGCGACGACAAGGAGCACGTGGCGATGGTCCACGGCGACGTGATCGGCGCGTCGGACGTGCCGGTGCGCCTCCACTCCGAGTGCCTCACCGGCGACGTGATGGGCTCGCTCCGCTGCGACTGCCGCGACCAGCTCGAGGCCGCGCTCCGCCGCCTCGCCGCCCTCGGCCGCGGCGTCCTCTTCTACCTCCGGCAGGAGGGCCGCGGGATCGGCCTGATCAACAAGGTCAAGGCCTACGCCCTCCAGGACCAGGGCCTCGACACCGTCGACGCCAACCTCGCCCTCGGCTTCCGCGACGACGAGCGCGACTACGCGATCGCGGCCCACATGATCCAGAGCCTGGGGCTCCGGTCGATCCGCCTGATGACCAACAACCCCGACAAGATCGCCCAGCTCCGGGCCCACGGGATCGAGGTCAGCGGGCGCCTGCCGCACGTCCTCCCGCCCAACCCGCACAACCGCTTCTACCTCGAGACCAAGGCGACCCGCTCCGGCCACTACATCGACTTCGCCGGCAAGCCGCACCTCGACGAGCAGTCGGATCCGGTGCTGGTCGAGGGGATGGGCGAGCCCGGCGAGCGGCGCTAACGCCCCGACCGCGACGTTTCGCTCGCCGCGGCCGCGCTACGGTGATTCGCTGTAGGTCACCCGGACCTCGACCTCGCCGGCCTTGTCGCACTCGGCGTCGCACTGGCGCCAGTCGACGCCGCCGATCGGTACGGTCGCGTAGGCGTCGATCGGGACCTGACCGCCGTAGACGTCCTCGAACCACACGGCGCCCTGATCGTCGAAGATCGTGAAGAGGAAGGAGACCCACACCGGGCGATGGTTGTTCGCGTTGCGGATCATGGCGACCGCGGTGATCTGCGACCCGTCGACCTCGGTGCCGATGCTGACCACCTCGAGGCACGCGGCGAGGTCGAGAATCTCGGTCTTCGTGTCCTCGCGGCCGTCGGCGTCGACCACCCGGAGCTCGACCGGGAAGGGGCCGGCGCCGCTGAATCGGGCCTCGGCCTCCGTCGTCGCCGCCGTCTGGCCGCCGCCGAAGTCCCAGTGGTACTCGGCGATCGGCGCGTCGCCGGCGATCGAGGCGTCGGCGGTGAAGGTGGCGGCCGGCACGAGGTCGCAGATCGCCCCCCAGGTGAAGTCGGCGGTCGGGCCCTCCCCCACGCAGCCCGCGGCGAGTACGAGGACGGCGGGGAGGAGGCGGCAGGCGAGCGCCGCTCGAGGACGGGAACGCCCGGCGATCGCGGCGCCGCAGACGTCGCTCGAGGCGGGGGACCGGGGAGTGACGCTCGAGGGTCTCACCGCTCGTCTCATCGTAGTTCGGATGATAGCCCTCGGCCGGCCACAAGGCGCCGGCTTCCTCGACCCAGGCGACGACGTCGTGGCGCTTTCGAGGTTCCAGCTGAGACTTCGAGGGAGGGCCGGCGCAGCCGGAGACCCACGGAAGCGAAGAGCGCGTTCTACGCGCACCGCTCGTCTCGGTGGCGCCTTGCTCCTTGTCGGCCGCGAGCCCAGCGCCCAGGCCGGAGTCTGCGGCACGTCGGCGACAGGTCGCGCGAAGTCGGCCGCGACAAAGTGTCCACATTTTCAGGGCGATTCCATCTCGCACACCAGCTCAAAGGCCGAGCACCGCGCAGACGAGGGCTCAGCCTTCTCTGCGCCCGTCTACGAGCAGCTCGCGAAGTCTGTCAAGGAGTCACAGTAGACCGCCTCGAATGGACCTTCGAGAAGGAGGCCTGCGAGCGGGTCCATCACCCGCAGCGTGCCGCTGAGTCGCGGCGGATCGCTGGGATCGGCCACGTACCAGGATCCGTGCCGCTTCACATCGACGACCTCCGCCTCTGTGTATGCCACAAACTCCCCGTCCCAGTGGAGTGCCCCCCAGCCGGTGCTCCCCTCGAGGAGATTGAGTTCATTCGCCGAGACGAACGTCAGCGAGCGCTGCCCGTCCGTGTCCTCGACGAAGGACGCAAGGTCCACGCTGACGTCCACGATATGAAGCTGTAGTTGCTGGCACTCACTCCACCAACAACTGTACCCCGTGAGGCTGAAGAGCGAGCGGTCACCAGAGAAGGGCCCGAGGGGCGTCGAGCCGACGATGCTCGAACCCGAAAGCGACGCCAGATCGCAGCCTTGAAGTCCGGGCCATTTCTCGATTGGCCCGCAGGCCACCCGATTCTCGTCGCAGTCACAGAGTAGAGCTGCCTCGTCGAGCTCCCCGGTAGATCCGGTAGATGTCGAGGTTCCCGACGTTCCGGCCTGCGAGTCGGTCATGCTTGAGCTCGGCGCGCCGTGACCACAGGCACAGAGCACGAGCGCGAACACGGCTGCCCGGTCGACTCGACGCATGAGCGAAGGATACCGAAGCACGGCGCCCGAGGCGGCGAATTGCGTGCGCTCCCGATCCGATCCCGCCGCGAGGATGAGCGACACGTCGCTCTCACGCCGCTAGTCGACGAAGAGCGGCTCGCCGGTCTGCTCGAGGTAGAGGTCGAGCGCCTCTTGGAGGGCCGCGAAGCCGTCCCCCGCGATCGAGGCGCTCTGGTCGCCCGGCTGGCGGTGCCCGCGGATCCCCTGGACGAGGAGGTCGTAGACGATCTTCCGCTCGCCGTCGAAGGCCGCGACCATGTCGTGGGTCGCGCGATCGTTCGCGGTGTAGCGCCAGGTCTCGGCGAAGAGGATCCGGCCCGCGCCGCCGCCCCGGGCGAGCGCCGCGAGGGCGACGCCGTCGAGCCGCTCGGGCGCGGGCGTCTCGGTGAACGCGAGGATCGTCGGCACGACGTCGACCGCGCTGGCGAGCGCGTCGGAGCTCCCGGGCGGCATCCCCGGCCCCCGGACGACCAGCGGGATCCGGAGGTCATCCTCGGTGAGGTTGATCCCGTGATTGCGGTGGCTGCCGCTGAAGCGCTCGCCGTGGTCGGCGGTGATGATCACCGCGACCTCGCTGCCGCGCTCGCGCCCGAGCTCGTCGATCCGCGCGAGGAGGCGAGCGAGGTGGGCGTCGGTGAAGGCGACCTCGTGGGCGAAGCGCCCGGCCGCGTCGTCACCCCAGCGCTTGGTCCCGCGGTGCCAGGTGTGGGGCGCGTGGGGGCCGAAGTAGTGGACCCAGAGGAAGAACTCCTGGTCGGACTCGACGGTGTCGAGGACGTCGATCGCCCGGTTGGTCACCGCCGCGTCGTTCGAGCGCCCGGAGACCTCGAGGTACTCGTCGAAGCCCGGGTAGGCGCCGCTCGCTACGTCGAGGAAGCCGGTAGGGCCGTCGTCGACCACCGCGGCCGTGTACATCCCGCGGCGCTGCAGGAGCACCTGGATCGGCATGTGGGTGTCGGGGCGCGGGAGCCCGAAGCGGAGCCGCAGCTCCTCCCCGCCGCGGAGCTCGTCGCGCTGATCGCTGCGGTAGAGGCGGAAGCGGTTGGACTCGTAGAAGCTCGACCACTCGAGGCGCCGCGGGAAGACCCCGCGGAGGAGCGATGAGAGCGCGAGGCTGGTCCAGGCGCCGGAGGCGTAGGCGCGGGTGAAGCGGGTCGCCCCCTCGGACCAGCGCGCGAGCTCGGGGGTCGCGTCGTAGTCGCCGCCCCAGCTCACGAAGTCGGCGCGGAGGCAGTCGATCGTCACCAGGACCACGCTCCGGGGCGAGGGCTCCTCGGGGATCGGCGGATCGGGCGGCCGCCCGAAGGGCGGCGCGTCGCCGAGCTTGCAGTTCTCGTCGATCCCGTTGCCGCGGATCTCGCGGGCGAAGGGGTGGATCGTCGGATCGAAGGGCGCGCAGTCGCTGCCCCCGAGGATCGGCGCGTAGCCGTCGCGGTCGACGTCGGCGAGCTCGCGGAGCGCGCCCACGGCCATCCCCGAGAAGGGCCGCGCGAGGAGCCCGCCGAGGACCTCCGGCTGAGCGCCGACCCAGCCGATCGCCAACGCGAAGGGGAGCGCGAGCGCGAGCACCCCGGCCGCCTGCGTCGACCGACGGAGCCGCCCCGGCGCCCGCAGCCGCTCCGGCCAGCGCCCCCGGAGCATCACCGCGAGGATCGTCAGCATCACCAGCGCGACCACCCGGAGGGTCTCGTGGGCGGCCCGATAGGCGTCGAGGCCGACGTTGCGATCGACGACGACGAAGAGCGCCGCGAGCGTCGCCAGGAGCGTCCCGCTCCAGATCGGCCGCTTCGGCGCGCGCATCAGCCAGGCCGGGGCGCCGCGGGTCGGGTGGGTGACGAGGCCGAGGGAGAGGACGAGGCCGCCGGCGCCGACGCTGGCGATCGCGGCGAAGACCGCGTCGAGGTGATCCTTGCCGCCGAGCCGCGCGAGCACGCCGAGCTGGCTGATCAGCCAGGACGCGAGGAGGGCCCCCGCGCCGACCCAGAGGAGCACCCGCGGCGCCCGGGTCATCCGCCGGGAGAGCTCGAGGAGGAGGGCCCAGATCGCCCCGAGGAGGGCCCCCGCGCCGACGCCGACGCCGAAGGCCGCCGCGAGCGAGGCCGCCGTGACCGCCCAGCCGCCGGCGGCGAAGTCGGCCATCGCCAGGAGCCCCGCGACGAGCGCGGTGAGCGGGACGTAGGCGAGCGTGCTGTCGCGTTCCTGGGCCATCCGGACGCCATCCGGGAGCGGATGGTGAGCGCAAAATTCCAGGCGACGATAGCACCCGCCGCTGGCCTCAGGTCGGCGAATCCCGGCGCTCTCGGGGCCTCTGGCGCAGCCGTCGGCCCTCGACGCTCGATTTCGCGCGGATCTCATGCTGACGACGGCATCCATGGACATGTCTCTTAGGACATGTCCATGGCGCGCGCGATCACGGCTTCGACCCCGGCCGGGGAGCACGACGTCCCCGCTCGAGCTCCGGCCGAGGCGCGAGCGCGCCGATCGGGATCTACCGCCGCCCCACGCTCCAGAGACCGGGGCGCTACCCTAGCGCGCGCGAGCCCCGGCCGACATCCGCTATCGTGTCGCCGCCATGACCGCCCGCTTCAATTCCCGCCAGCGCTTCCCCGTGCCCGTCGACGCCCTCTTCGAGGCCCACTGCGACCCGGCGTTTCAGGAGGCCAAGGCGCTCGCCCTCGGGGCCACGACCGCCAAGGCGCGCCGCCGCGACGAGGGCGGGAGCGTCGTCGTCGAGATCGACTCCAGCCAGCCCGCGCGCTGGGGCGGCGGCGAAGCGAACGCGGGGACGATGACCTACCGCCTCGATCCGGCCGGCCTCCGCGGCACGTGGAAGCGGACCCAGAAGGGCTACGAGGACCGCTCGAGGGCCGAGGGGACGATCGTCTTCCGGGCCCTCGGCGACGGTCAATCGGAGGTCGAGGTCCAGGGGGAGATCGAGATCAAGATCCCGCTCATGGGCAAGATGATCGAGAAGAAGATCGTCGCGGCGATCGACGAGCAGCGCGCGAAGGAGGAGGCGACCGCCGCCGATCTCCTCCGCCAGCGGGCGGCGACCAAGGGCTAGCGCGGCGAGGGCGACGCCCCGGACGTCGACGGCGGGTTGAGCTCGACGTGGACCGTCGCGGCCTGCGGGCATGCCCGGCGGACGGCCGCCTGCACGGCATCGACGGCGCGCTCGACCGCGTCGGTGTCGAGGCCGTCGCGGAGCGCGACGTCGACGTCGACGGCGACCCGCTGGGCCCCGGAGTGGACGGCGACCAGGCCGTTCACCACGTCGACCGCCTCGACCTCGAGGACCGCGCGGCGGATCGCCTGCTGGATCGCCGGCGCGACCGCCCGGCCGGCGATCAAGCCCCGGGCGCGGGCGACCAGGAGGAGCGACGAGAGCGCGGTGAGGCCGGCGATCCCGAAGGCGCCGAGGGCGTCGAAGAGCGTCCGCCCGCTGAGGAGGTAGGCCGCGAGCGCGAGGAGCCCGAGGAGCGCCGAGAGGGTCCCGAGCGCGTCGCGGACGAAGGCGGTCTCGACCAGCGGCTGGGCGCCGCTCGCCCACGCCCGTCGCAGGCTCCCGCGACCCCCCGCCAGGCGCCGCCACTCGAGCCGCACCGTCCAGCCGTTGGTGAGGAGGGAGAGGCCGAGCACGCCGATCCCCAGCCAGGGCGCGTCGATCGCCTGCGGCTCCAGCCACTGCTCGACCCCGCGGAGCGTCGCCAGGCCGCTGCCGAGCACGAGCATCGAGATCGACGAGAGGAGCGCCCAGAAGAAGACCTCGCGGCTGTGGCCGCGCGGGTGCTCGGCGCTCCGCGGCCGCCGTGAGCGTCGCTCGCCGATCACCAGGAGGAGCGAGCCGAAGGTGTCGGCGAGGCCGAGCGCCATCTCGGCGAAGAGGACGGCGGAGCCGGTGACCCAGTAGACGACGAGGTTGAGGACGATGTCGCTCACGTCCACGAGGAAGGAGGCGAGGACGACACGTCGGGTGGGCGGGGCAGCGGACATCGGCGAGCCGGCGGCCCTGCGGGCCGCGGGGCGAACGCTACCGCAGGTGCACCGCAAGCGGGAGGCGAGCGCCGCCGGCTACCAGAGGCTGGCGTCGTGGAACCAGGGGCTGCTCAGGTCCTGGACGCCGCGCCCCGGCGCCAGCGCCAGCGCGGCCTCGGCCGCCGGCCGCGAGGTCCCGGGGGCGAAGAGCGCGGCCCAGAGGCGGCGGAGGAGGACCAGCAAGACGCGGAGGAGCGCGGGTCGTCGGGGGCTCACCACGGGCCGAGGCTAGCCGGGCCCGGCGCAATCGCGGCCACGAGGGCGTGACAATTGGGTCACGCGATCGGACGCCCGCTCAGCCCTTGCGGGTGACCGCCTTGGCGACCCCGGTGGTCCGGGCCTCGAAGCGCATCAGGAAGAGATCGATGAACGAGTCGAGGGAGTAGCCGACGATCAGGGCGGCCTCCGGGCTCGCGTCGGAGGAGACGAAGCAGAGGCCGACCGTGCCGACCGCGGTCGCGAAGATCGTCCAGGCGATCGCCACCTCGCGGACGTGGATGAAGAGGAGGAGGTCGTCGAGCGCGTGGACGTCGCCCGCCTTGCCCGCGCGCCGCTGCTTGAGGGTGCCGAGCGCGAGGTGGAGGACCGAGCCGAGGGTGACGAAGAGGTAGCGCTCGAGGAGCGTCGCCGGGTCCCCGAGCTCGTCCCAGATCTCGAGGTAGGCGAGCCCCGCCAGGCCCGCGCCGAGGCCGACCCAGGTCAGGAGCTGGAGGACCACCGAGAAGACCTGGCGGCCGCGGGTCGAGGCGGTCTTGTAGATCAGCCCGCGCTCGACGTCGACGACCCCCTCGATCTGCGCCGGGTGGGCGCGCATGGTCGTCAGGAGCTGGACCCGCTCGGCCGGGTCGGCGAGCTCGTCGGCGAAGTCGCGGTGGAAGTCGAGCGCCTGGCCGATCCGGAGCTGGCGGAGGTGCTCGTTGACCCGCTGCGGGATCGTCAGGTAGCCGATCAGGAAGACCATGCGCTCGAGCTGGCGGGCGATCTCGAGCGCCGAGCTCAGCACCCGCGCGTCGCTCGAGCGGCCGGCCTCGATGACCTCGCGCAGGCGATCGAGGTGGAATTCGACGCGCTCCCAGGCGTTCTCGATGTGGATCACCTGGTCGGCGCACCACTGATGGAGGAGCGCATGCTCCTCCATCCACTGGTGGAGGCGGGTGAGGAGCGTGGTGATCCGATCGCGGTTGCGGCGCTCGATCGCCGTGCCCTCGGCGAGCGCGAGGCCCAGCTCGGCCTCGCGGGCCGCCGGATCGGCGAGGCTGGCCGCGCCCTTGAGGCGCTCGATCGCCACCGCGAAGTTCTGGGCCTCCGCCCGGATCTCGAGGAGGTAGCCGAAGAAGCGCGGGACCACCTCGGCCTCGGGCGTCGCCGCGCCGCCGATCGTCACGCGGTCCTTGGGGACGACCACGGCCTTGGGGAGCGCCTTGATGGCCGATTGGATCTCCATCGCGAGACGTCAGCGTACGGCGGCCCCCAGGCCGCCGTCCAGCGCCGACCCTGCGGCGACGCGAGGGCCGAGAGGCGCGCGCAGACGCCCGCTCCGGCCGCGATCCGCCCTCGACCCTCGAGGGCGACGTCAAGAAGGTCTCCGAGCCGGGTCTTCGGGCCGGACGACGCCGGGAGGAGCCGGGGACCGAGCGCGGTGCGAGCCTAGGAGCTCGCCTGCGGCTTGAAGTAGCGCGCGAGCATGCGATCGCAGTAGGCGGTCAGTCGGGTCCGCGAGCGCATGTGGCTCCACAGGCGGC
>JACKDU010000016.1 GCA_020633335.1 Myxococcales bacterium
CTTGATGAGAAGGGCGGCGTCATCTGCTATGAGGAGTACTTCCCCTACGGAGGGACGTCGTTCATCGCAGGTGACGATGTGCGCTCGATCCGGCTGCGAGACTATCGCCACATGGGGAAGGAGCGAGATGCGGCGACGGGGCTCTCGTACTTTGGTTATCGATATTTTGCGTCGTGGATCTTTCGGTGGGTGTCGCCGGATCCCGCGGGGCCGATCGATTCCCTGAATCTCTTCTTGTTCTTGAAAGGGAACCCGGCGACGCTTTACGACGCGAGCGGCCTCAATGCTGTTAGGCGCCATTACAATAGGCAGTTAGACCGACATGCGAGTCAAGAGGAGGTTCGAGAGTTCGCGAGGAAGAAGGGAATTTGCTATGGCGAAGGTCCCGTTAAGTGGAAGGAGGCATCGGGGGGATATTGGGAGATTAAGGATTCGTGGAAGTGTGATAAGGAACCGGAAAGTAGGCTCTCCGATCGAGGTACTGGCGAGACTCTCGAAGCGAAACGGCCGGCGGATCCTGCGGGCCCTGCCACTCCAGCAAGGTCGGTTCCTGCCCCAGTTGGCGTGGTAGAATCGACACCCACTGAACTCGCAGGATCGACCGCCGGTATTGCCACTCCAGTAGAGGCGGATCCTTCGACCGTGGCACGGAGTGAGCCAGGTGGCACGAGCGCGGCCGGTTCCACCGGCGCAGGGAAGCCGAGTGAGCCGGACGCCTCCGCCGCGAAGTCGGCGGGCGAGAGCGCCCAAGGCTCAGGGACCACGGAGAGCGGGGATGATCGAAACGGGAACGACGCAAGGAGCGCAGGCCCCGCCATTACAGGAGGAGAGAAACAACTCCTTGAGATGCTCAACAGCAACGCGATCGGCCGCGCGATCACTGCAGCGCTTCGACCCTTGGGGGAGGCCGTCTACAGCTTCCTTTCTGGAGTGGCGGACTTTTCGATGGGGTTCATTACGTCAGTCGGGGAGGGATTCGCTGGCAGCGTTGAAATGGCAATAGGTGCCTGGAACATGACTGTTCGTGAGGCCTATGACCCGGAGGGGGCCGGTAAGAGCCGAGAGCGATTTGAGAAGGGCGTGAAGGCGATCGTGGACGACCCCATGGCGATTGTCCATGGAATAGTAGATCCCATCGCCGAGGACTGGCGAGAGGGGCGGCACGCGATGGCCGCCGGGAGGGTCTTTGGCGAAGTCTACGATACCTTGTTAGGTTCCAAGGGCGCAGGCAAGGCGGGGAAGCTGGGGAAGATCGGCAAGGCGGGAAAAGAGGTGTCTGGCGAACTGGCCGAGGGGGCGGGTCGCAAGACGGGGCGCAAGGGGGCTCGGACGGCGTCGGAGTTGGCGGACGAAGGTGTCTCGACGTCAGGGGGGGGCGCCCGACCCGGCCGGGGGGAGAGTCTCGTCCCATCGCAGGGGCATCAGACTGGCGACGTGTCTCTCCACGGGAATCTCACCCCGCAACGGAACCGCGCCCCCGGGCATCACAACGTCCGCGAAGATGGTTTCGTTCAGTCGCATCACCCTATTCAGGACGAATGGGCGCGTCGCTACGCCGCGGAGCATGGTCTCCCGTACAACTCGAAGGATGCCCCGGCGCTCCTGCTTCGGTCGGCTTCCGGGGAGCCCCACGCCAAGTTGAGTGCGCTGCAACGGGTACGGCGCCGGCGGGCGGGTGGCTGGGGGACCACTCCGCGCGCGGAGTTCCAGACTGCGTACCGCGAGTTGTTGGATGCAGGAGTCTCTCGGACGACCGCGCGGCAGGCGATCAACCGGGCCTACAAGTATTTTGACAACCTCGGATGGTTCAACTGATGAAAGTTCCCACCTCACTCACGACAAACCCCCCGGCGAGCACAGCCGCACTGGACACTGCCTCTCAGGCGCTTCATCGTCCCCTTCCCAACATCCTGCGGGTCTTCCTCGGGACCACCAACGGACTCAGTTCTGACGACGGCGTGGTACTCTACTCGTGCGAGGACATTGTGGAACGGAATAAGACGTTCGAGGTTGCGCGCTACGCTGGGTCATGGGTAGCAGTTGGCGATGACAGCGGCGGGCGCGTGCTTCTCTTGTCGGCCGCCGGGGACGGGGTATGGGTTGACTCGGGGTCGATGGACCCCGAAGCTGGTATCTCGTTGTCTCATACGTTTTCGGACTGGATCGAGGCCGGCGTTCCGCTTGACGATAGTGCCCCAGAGTACCCGAACACCGTCGATGTATATCTCGAAGCGGTCCCCACGGACGGGCTAAGGGGACTCGTTCGCGTGAAACAAGAACTTGCCCTTCAACAAAGTCCAGCCGAGTTGAAAGCGTTGGTCGCGCAGGTCCCCGTGCGGCTTCAACGTGACGTTCCTTACGGACAGGCGCTAGTCCGGTGCCGACGGCTGAACGCCGCCGATGCGTGTGTCGGGCTCCGGTACGTCGATGACCCCGGGCGCAGAGTACCGGATACCCTCGGATGACATACGAGTGCAGCATGGCGTGGCGCCTAGGCCGATCGCGGTTTTTCCCCCCTGCAGCGCTTTCATTTTCCTGTGGCCAAGAGTAGTCTGCCAAAAGAGGTTCGAATGCAGCGAAGTGTGGTGATCGCGCTCAGCAAGAATGCAAACAGGAGGCTCTCGGAGGTTCGGGCCCATACGCCAAGCCTAGCGGGTCATGTTGACGATTTGATGCGAGGCGCGACAAGTTCAAACGAGAGGGCAGACCTTCAAGTCCAGAGCGCCACAGGGTCGGACATGCTCGGAACGGTCGACGTCGATCGTGGGCCGATCGGCCGTGGTGAGTTCCTTGGCCAAGCCGTTGACGACGACCCGAGGCTGGCGGACATTCCGGAGCTGCGCGCTGCGTTGGACCTCGGTCGCCTCTTTGCGGTCGCTGATGCCGCGGGGATCACGGCGAGGCGGGCAGAGAAGATCGCTGAGGTTCTGAACTCGCCGGAAGCGATCTCGGATGAGTCTCTAGAAGCGCTCGTCAACCGGCGAGCTCTACGCGTGCGTGAGGCACGCGCCCTGGGGGTAGCTCGCGTCGTCTTCCTACTGTCCAACGATTCCGAGGCTCTCACGAGCAAGATGGCGGGAAGAGATCTTGCCGAGCTCCTCTCCATGCGACCGGCGGCGTGGAAGGACGCTCTCGAAGGGGCTCGGTCCTCGTTCCCTGACGGGCATGACATCAACACTTGGGCCAGCGAGCTCGCGCGCCGACACGCGGTTCTCGCGCCGTCGCAGGCGCTCCACGGGCGCCTTCTTGCCGCGCTCGACGACGAAGATGCCTTGTCCTTGAAGAGGCTCGCGGCGAGCTGGCCGGGCTTCAAGTTGGCACCGCTTGTGTCCGCTTCGGACCGTGAGGTCGCGACTTCCGCGCGCGAGATGCGTTCGCGCCTTGCTCTCGTGCGCAAGCTCCACGAAGTTCTGCCGGGTATCGAGTGGCTCGACCTCGATTACTCGCACCAGAGCGATGACCTCGAGGAGCTCGCCCTCGGGACATGGTTCACGGCTGATGAGCAGGCGGCTCTGCTCAAGTCGCTGAAGGCACATCAACGGGTCTACGCAGTGGCGGGGGACGTGGATACGAGCATACACCTGCTCGAAGGAGGGTACCATTCCGCGCTAGCGATCGCCCGTGCCAAAAAGACGGAGATCGTCGAGAAGACGACGCTGCCCCCTGACGTGGTCGAGCGCGTTCATACTGCAGCTACTGAGATCCTCGGCATCTCCGCAAACGTGGCGATCGGCCTCCATGACGTGCAGACGGGCATCTTCGACAAACTCGCCGCCGGGAGCGTCGGACCGGGGGTGAAGGACTACCTGGCGAAGATCGACGGCTATGCCAAGCTCTTCGGGAGTCAAACGTGGTGCGAATGCGAGCTCTGTAACTCAATATTGGGCCCCGCGGCCTACTTCGTCGATCTCATGAAGTTCGTCGACGAGCACGTCCGGGATGACCTCTTCACGAAGCAACACAAGGATCATGTCCTCGATCTCAAGGTGAGGCGTCCGGATCTATGGAGTCTACCTCTCACCTGCGACAACACGAACAAGATCATCCCCTCACTGGACATCGTCAACGAAATCTTGGAGGCGTTCGTAGCGAAGCAGGTCACCCCCGTGTACTCGGGGTCAATGGCGGATCGGGCCGCAGTCACGAGACACGTGTACGAGAAGCTCGATGGCGCGATAACGGTCCACGCATTTGACCAGCCTGGGTCGCTCCCATATGAACGGGTGACAAGACTGCTGGCGCAGGCAGGGCACACGCGCGCTGATCTCGCGCACATCTACGACGCCGACGCGGCGACCGGGCAATTGGTGCTGTCGCCCAGGAGCCGAGACATCGTCTTCACGCCAAACATCGATCAGAAGGCGCTGGCGAACCTGTTCGACACCCCAAAGAGTGGGAAGATTGGGAGTGTTGACGTTCAAGCCTTCCTTCGAACAACCGGCCTCACTCGCGAGGAACTCGACGAACTCGTGAGTTCGTGGTTCGTTCGAGGAACAGACAAACCCCAGATCAAGGCCGAGAAGGCGTCACCCGAGAGCGTTCAGTTCGACGTCGAGAGGCTTCATGGGCTCACGGTAGGCGTACTCGATCGCCTGCACCGCTTCATCCGGCTGGCCAGGGGCACGGCCTTGCGCATTCCAGTGCTGGACTTCTGGTTGCGAGAGTTGGCGCTTCCTGACCTCAGCGTGGATGACGGAGACTTGATCGGGCGACTGCTGGCGATTCGGTCCACTCTCGGCCTCTCGCTCGAGGACACCTTGGCAATCAGCCTGCGGTTGCCGATGTCGGCGTCGGATCCTGAGAGCAAGAGCCTCTTTGATCGACGCTTCAACGAAGGATTGCTTCTCATGGAAGGGGAGTATCTCCCCTTGCCCGAAAATGCCTTCGTCCATCCTCTGTTTCTCGAACAAAAGCAGAGTGACGCGATGCTGCCGCGGCTCTGCGCCGGCCTAGGCGTCGGTGAGGAAGACCTGTCGCGGCTCATCATCGCCCTTAGTGTCGCCCTCGGGGTTGAGGACGATTCCAAGGGGTTCAAGCTCAACCTCGGGAACCTATCCCTTCTCTACCGACACGCTCGTCTCGCCTCCGCCCTCCAGGTGTCTGTCGCGCAGCTCTTCCAGCTAGCGGAGATGGTGGACGAGCTTGAGCACCCGTGGATCACCCAGGTCTCGGAGCTGGAAACGCTTCTACGTTTCGTGCACGCTTGGCGGAGAGGTGGTAGGTCGTTAGATGCGATCGCTCTGTGCGTGGGGGGCAAGGTCCTCGACCCGGACGCGTGGCCAGCTCCGGACAAGATTAGTCACCAGATTCGGGACGAGGGGGCAGACGCCTTTCGCTTCGCCGACACGGTCTTCGCCGCGCCCCTGGATCTCACAGAGGCGCAGTCCAAGGCGGTGGTGAGCGCTAACCTTGAGTTCTTCGAGAGTGACGGTGACATGTGGCGGCTACGGGCAGACTTCTCCCTTGGCTCCCAGCTCATCGTGCCTCAGGGCGTCCCCGTCGAGCCAGATGCGCTGATGGAGGTGGTTCGACCATACCACCTTTCGAAACTCCTTCCAGATAGAGTCGCTAGGGCGCTCCAGATAGAAGGCAGCAAGGCGTCGGCGCTGCTCCGTGTAGCCTCCGCCGATCTGGAAGACGAACAGCTTGTAGGGGCCGTGCGAGGCGACGGTAGCGATGAGGCGCTTCTGAGCCTGATGGACGAGTTGCTCGGCCTCTACGTGCTCTTCTCTCCCGCCGAATTCGACGGCGATGCGTTGGAGTTCGTCGCGGAGGCTCCGCACATCTTCGCCCTGACCGACCTTCCGGCTGTTCCCACACGGTCGGTATGGTTGACCGATCTCTACGCGCGGTTCTCACGGGCCCCAAAAGTGGCATTTGGCGAGGCACACACCGTTCTGCCCCGCCCAGACCTCCATCAATTGCTGCAATCCTTCGACCTGGAGAGTGGGTTCCCAGCGACGATGGACGAGGTCCTGGCGGGCGCCCTCCAAGCCGAGGTGGGTCTAGTAGCGACGCTCCGGGCTTCTACTCCAAAGGCAGACAGTGCCCTCGCCTCTCTTGAACGACTTGCGGAGGCGGTGGGCCTTGCGAGATCTCTCGCGGTGGCCGGAGATTCGCTCGCTGCGCTGCTGTCGAACAACTACACCGAGCTCTCGAAGGCCGCGGACGCGGTGGAAGCGGGCTTTCGGTCGCGCCCCGAAGAGGAGCCCGTCGCGGTGCAGCTCGAGGCAGTCGAGGACAGTCTTCGGGCGTGGAAGCGTGACGTGCTATGCAGCTTCCTGCTCCGGCACAACCCCGCGGATGCTCCTGCTGTTCCATGGAAAACCCGGTCAGAACTCTACCAATATTTCCTGCTCGACGTCGAGATGGGAGGGTGCGGTCGCACATCGAGGGTCGCGTCCGCGATCAGCTCAGTGCAGCTATATGTTCACCGTGTTCGGATGAACCTCGAGCGAGATATGAAGGGCGCGGTTCATGTCAGTCCGGATCTAGTCCCTTCTGACGAATGGGGGTGGCGCCAGAACTTTCGGCTCTGGGAGGCCAACAGGAAGGTCTTTCTTTGGCCCGAGAACTACATGGACCCCGATCTGCGCGACGACAAGACGTTCCTCTTCAAGGAGCTAGAGGCGACGCTATTTCAACAAGACGTCACCCCTGAGGCAGCGCGCGGCGCCTACGCGAGCTACATCGCCGGCTTTGAAGAACTGGCGGGGCTCGCGATTGGCGGCAGTTGGTATGAATCGTCGCCGTCACTCGATCGGCTCCACATGTGCGGCGTTACGTCCTCAGACCCGCCTGTTTGGTACTATCGGTGTGTCGACAATTTGTGCCGCTCGCGGAGAGAGTCGTCGGCTTCAGTCCAGTGGGGGAACTGGAACAAGATCGAAGCGCAGATCCCTGTTCGAGACGTCGCGCCGATTGTGTACGAGGGGCGTCTTCACATCTTCTGGGTCGAGATTCACACGAGGAGCCGCTCGTCTTTCAAGTCTGGAACGTCAAGCTTCAACGGGTACGATCACGTCATGAAGCTCAAGTACATCACCCTGAAGCCGGACGAGACATGGTCGGCCGCGCAGGAGGTCTCGCTTGAGGGCTGGCCGTTATGGCACAACAATAAGCGAATGGCGGCCGGCGTAGTTCGTGATAACTTCTACTATACCGGTGGCGTGGTGCATGATGAGCCCCAAGATGGGTACACGATTCAGGGGCGATCGTGGTCACGAGTAGTGCTCGACATCTACAAACCTGGGCCAGTCGAAGCAGAGAAACCAGGTGGTACTGCGGGTGGAACGGAGCGGCGCGTTATTGTCACCCTGCGGAACTTCAGGATCCAAGCCGAAGTCGACTTCTTCGAGGGGCGCGCCCGGGCATTCTCAGCAACTGCCTTGACATCGTCGGGGCAGTTGCTTAATGTCCCCAGTCTGAAGTGGACAGAGAATGCGGGCGTCTACGTTGGCACCGTGTCGCAGCACCGATGTCTACCGAATGCAGCATTCGCTGCTCTGAGCGACGAGAGGACGAGGCAGTTCGCCACCGACGAGAACAAGTTGCTCAACAAGGCGAATCCTCCTCTCACCTTTCCTGCGCAGGGGCTCTACCAACACAAGGTTGGTTCTGTTCAAGATGGGGCTGAAATCGCGCCCATTTCTCGATCGGCCGGGGCGTGCGAAGATGCGGTGATTCAGTTCAAGGGAGACTCTCTACTCTTCCTCGGATCATCTGTAGACAAATATGGCGCGCAGGTGTTGCGGTTGGGCACGACCCTCGCACGCCGGCTGTCCCGCGAGCTCTTTCATGGTGGTGTTGAGCGGATTCTTGAACGGGACTTTCAGGCGAGCCTCCGCGAGGAGGGCCTTCCGCTGGGCTTCTCGTCTTCGCCAGCGATCAAGGCGGAGCCGGCTAAGGGAGGCGTCGAGGGCGCGAAGGCACTCTTTGGGGGGTCCATGGGAGCCTGGTTCCGGGAGATCTTGCTCCATATTCCCCTGAGAATAGCCTTGCACCTGCACGCACTGGGCCGGCATGCCGCGGCGCAGGAGTGGTTTCACTACATCTATGACCCGACTGCGACTGGAACCGGCGTCGACCGTGTCTGGATCCACGTCGGATTCCGCGCGATGGATATTCCCTCGCTTCGGAAGATCCTCAGTGATGAGGCGGCTATCTCTGCCTATCGGCATGATCCCTTCAACCCGTACGCGATCGCTCGCCTGCGGCCGACGGCGTTCCAGAAGTTCGTCGTCATGCGGTACCTAGACAATCTCTTGGACTGGGCGGACTCCCTGTTTGCGGAGTTCACCGCGGAGTCGATTGATGAGGCGCGCATGCTCTATGTGCTGGCGGCCGACATCCTTGGGGAGAGACCTGCAAAATTGGGCAAGTGTGGGGGAGAGGGGGTGCAGCGGAAATATTCGCAGCTAGCACAGGCGATGTCGGAGAAGGACGACTTTCTCGTTGAAATCCAGGGATACCTCTCCTCTGCAAAGGACAAGAAGGCAAAAGGGGCCGTGTCCGCCCTTGGTGCTCCATTGGGGGTTATCTTGAAGGCTGCGGACGGGAACCGCGCACTTGGAAAGCGGGAGAGGGGGTTCGACGCGTTCTCAATTCGACATGAAGCCCCAGTGTCACCGTTTCTGTCGAGGCTTTCGGCGCGTGCTGGACAAGCGAAGGGGGACGGCGTGAACTCGACTGGCGCTGCGAGCCTTCCTGAGTCGGTCGTGCGTCAGGTGTCGGCGGTATTCTGCGTGCCGCCCAACAAGGAGCTCTTGGCATACTGGGGAAGGGTTGAAGATCGGCTCTGGAAGATTCGAACATGCCGAGATATTCATGGTGTCTCCAAGCGGCCCGCTCTATTTGCGCCCGAGATTGACCCGCGACTTCTCGCTAGAGCGAAGGCGCTAGGCCTTTCGCTGGACGAGGTCACGGGGGCGACCAGTGGATCGTTGCCCCCATACAGGTTCTCCTTCCTAATTGGGAAGGCGAGGGACGCGGCCGCCGCCGTCGCGGGCCTCGGCTCCTCGTTGCTCGCGGCGCTTGAGAAGCGAGACATGGAGCAGCTCAACCGGCTACGGTTGGTACATCAGCAGAACCTGGCAAGGATGACAACGTCGGCTAGACGATGGGAGATCAAGGCGGCGGAGGAGGCGCTGTCCTCGGTTCAAAACCAGCTCGATTCGGCTCGGCATCGACAGCGCCGTTTCGGTGAGCTCGTGACCAAGCGGACCATTAGGGAGGAAGAGCAGCAAGTAAAGCACTCAGAGAACTCCATGTGGAAGCAAGGCATCGCTGCAGTGTGGCAGTTCAGCGCGTCCGCGGGCTCATTGATTCCGCAGATTGGCTCGCCCTTCGCTATGACCTTCGGGGGGGCTCAAATTGGGGGTTTCTTTTCCGCCGGGGCAGGTGTCTATTCTGCGCAGGCGGGCGCGCAGGCGTCGAAAGCTGCTATGTCAGGGCTGGCATCGCACTTCAATCGTCGGCTCGAAGAATGGAGTTTTCAGGCTGAGACCGCGCGATTTGACATCGCCTCGCTGGAGCGGCAGGTGCGCGTTGCGGAGCTTCGCCTGGAAATAGCGGTTAATTCGTTGAGCGCTCATGAGGAGAGCATTTCACAGACCGAGGAGGTCTTTGAGTTTCTCGGATCTCGTTTCACGAGCGGCGGGCTCTATTCATGGCTCGTGACGACGCTTCAGCGGGCATACCGCGAGGCATATGGCCATGCCTTGTACTTTGCTCGCTTGGCAGACGAGGCCTATCGCTATGAGCGTGGCGGCGGTGCAGCGAAGATTAGTCCCTCGCACTGGGACGCGCCGAAGGCGGGGCTTCTGGCAGGAGAGCGACTCCTCGCCGAGATCCAAATGCTGGAGCGGTCCTTCATCGAAACGAACTTTCGGGGGCACGAGGTCGATCAGGCGTTCTCCCTGCAACAGATCGCCCCAGGGGCGCTCATAGCCCTTCGGCGGAACGGCGTCTGTGAGTTTGATGTTCCTGAGTTATTCTTTGATTTGGCATATCCTGGTCACTACCGTCGTCGCGTGAAGGCGGTTCGGCTCACGATCCCCTGCATTACGGGGCCCTATGTCAACATTGCGGCCGTTCTCTCGCTCGTGCAGTCCAGAATTCGGTCTGAGGTGGATGGGGCGCTGGTTGACTATCCTGTCCGGCGGAGCGTCACGGTCGCCACGAGCACGGCACAGAACGATGCAGGGGTCTTTGAGCTTAATTTCCGGGATGAGCGTTATCTCCCCTTTGAGGGTGCCGGGGCCGTTGGTCGGTGGCGGCTTGAGTTGCCGGCTGCATTTCGGTCTTTTGACTACGAGTCGATCAGTGACGTTGTGTTGTCCATCGCATATGTCTCTGAGTATGATGGCGCGCTTCGGGAGAAGGTCGAGAACGCCAATTGGGAATTTGAGCAGGGGATCTTGAAGGTCTTGCAGACGAATCCGCTTGCCCGAGTTCTTCGCCTGCGCCACGATTTCTCGCGGGAGTTTAATCGCGTCCTTCACAGTGAGGCGGGAACCCCAGTTCAATTTGAGATCGGCGATGCACACTTTCCGTTCTTTGTCGCCGGTAGGCCGCTTGTGGTTGACAAGGCCTATCTCGGCATGGACCGCCTCAGTGGAGACGACGTCTCGGGGGTTGCCCTTGCGGTAGATGGAGAGCTTCTACAGTTTTCAGCAGTGCCGATGCTGGGGGGGATGCCGGGAGCGGCGCTCCCACCGAAGTTTGGCAAGAGCCTTCGGGGGATCCACACAGTCACAGTCCTCGACGGAGGATGTTTGACGCCCACGGAGTCGCTTCCGGGAGATTCCTCGGCCCTGGATGACGCAATACTTCGGGATATTGTGCTTTACGTCGAGTATCGGGTGGACTCATAGTCACAGGGTCGACACCTGTACAGGCCCGCGCGGATCTGCTGGGGCGCTGGAGCGCTCGGGGACGGCGCTGGAGGGCACGAGCTCCGCGAGGCGCACGCGAGGGCGACCTCGGAGCTGGTCGCGGAGGGCTCAGGGCGCTCAAGCGCCTAGCTAGCCGCCGATCAGTCTCGAGGACCACGGACCGTGACGCGCCCGTGCCACGCCCGTACCAACTCCCGCGTACTCACCCGACCTCCCGCGTCAAACGCGCGAAAACAAAAAGCCCCCTGACGGGGGCTTGGGAGGCTAGGAGGGGCGTTTCTCGCTTGTCTGGTTGGGTTTGGGGATCGGGTCGGTGGTCTACTGCGACATGGAGACGAGCGGCGGCGGCTGGACGATCCTCTACGCGACCAGCGGCGGCGACAACCAGCAGCCGATGACCGGCGACGTCGAGGTCCTCGGCGGCAACCCGCTCGCCTACCAGCCCTACAACCACAGCCGGGCCTTCAAGGCGCTCCTCTCGGGCCTCGGCGGCGAGGGGCTGATCCGCCGGAGCTCCGGCGACGTGTGGATCCGCTTCGATCACGCGCCCTTCGACGACCAGCTGACGATGGCCAACAAGCACGCCCACTACCCGGTGAAGCTCACCGCCAAGGACGGGACGACGGCGGACGGCTTCACCGGCTGGGCGAACTCGAACATCGCCGGTGGCGGCGACTTCAACGTGTCGCTGGTCGACGGCATGAGCTGCAACAACACGAACACCGCGAACGGCGTCGACCACCACAGCACGCAGTACTACCACCTCAACTGCGGCTGCACGCGCCACTACCTCTACTCGTACTCCAACGGCGCCGCCGACTCCGACGCCTCGTACAAGGTCAACACCGGCCTCGGCAACTGGACGGCGACCGCGACCTGCGCGTCGACCGAGGGCGGCGGCCTCGCGCTCTACCTCGCGGTCCGCTAGCGCCGCGGGGGTCGGGGGCGGCCGGCCTGGGGTCCGGGCGCCGGCGCGCGGGGGCGCCCGGGGTGAGGGGGCCCCGGGCGCCGCGGAAGCGGCTATCATCGCGCCATGTCGCTCGCCCTCCGCCTCCATCACCTCGGCCGCCGCGCCGCGCTCCGCCTCCTCCCCATCGCCCTCGTCGGCCTCACGAGCGCGAGCTGCGGGCCGCGGGGCGGGGGCGTCGACGACGAGCTCTCGGCCGAGCTCGCCTACCGCGGCCTCGATCGGGGGATCGATCGGATCATCGAGCTCGGCTTCAAGGGCTTCAACGAGGCGGGCAGCGCCAACATCCCGCCGCAGACCGCGAGCGGCGACGCCGGCGGGACGATGGACGTCGGCGGCCAGGTCGATCAGGGCGCGTCGAACAACAAGGGCATGCGCCTCACGGTCGCCCTCAGCGACTACAGCGACGGCCCGCCCGCCGGCTCCGATCTGGTGATCGTCTACAACGGCTCCCTCGACACCGCCGACCTGAGCATGAAGGGGCTGCCGGACGCCGACCTCACCGGGACCCTCGTCGGCAACCTGGCGATGGACGGTGACCTCGCCGGCAACCTCGCCCTCAACCTCTCGATCACCGGCATGACGATGGACGCCGGCGGCGGCCTGATCGCCCGCGCGCCCGGGACGATCCACGTCACCGGGACCGCGACCTCCGACTACGGCGTCTTCAACGTCGACGTCTCGCTCTGAGCCGCGGTGGCTGGGCTCCGCGTCGACGCCTTCGAGCCCCGGGTCTGGCGGAGGAGCCCGCGCTTCGCCCCGCTGGCGGGCGCGCTCGGCCGCTTCGACGGCGCCGAGGCGTGGCCGGAGGTCGCGGCCTACGACCACCCGGCGGCGCCGGTGCGCTTCGTCCCCCAGGTGCGGGTCGATCCCGGGGTCCCCGGGGCGCCGAGCTACGACGCGCGGATCGTCCTCCGCGGCGAGGTGCCGACCCGCGCGGCCTGCTGGCACGATCTCTTCAACGCGATGGTCTGGTGCGCCTTCCCGCGGAGCAAGGCGGCGCTCCACGGCCGCCAGCACGCGCACGCGGGCGCGGCCGCGGGCGCGCCCGGGGGCAACCGCGGGCGCGCCCAGGATCGGCTGACGATGATCGACGAGGGCGGGGTGATCCTGGTGGCGCCGGCGGCCGAGCACCCGCGGATCGCCGTGGAGCTGGCGGCGCTCGAGCCGATCCGTCGGCTGCCGGCGGAGGTCGAGGTCGCCGGCGCGCGGGCGCTCCTCTTCGGCCACGCGCTCTACGAGCACCTGGTCATCGGCGCCGGGATCGCGCGCGCGCGGGTGATCCTGGCGGCGGCGGAGGCGATCGACGCGGCGGCGGCGGCGGGCGGCGCTGGCGGGGAGCTCGAGGCGGTCGATCGCTGGCTGGCGGCCGAGCTCGCGGAGGATCGCCTCCTCGAGGCCCGCCCGCTCGGCTACCCGATCGCGGCGCTCCCGCGCGGCGAGATCGTGAATGTGTCCCTTGAGACACCTTGATTGCGGGCGCCGGTTGTCGCGGGTCCTGACGTGTCTCTCAGGACATCTTCGCCGCGACCCGCTCAGCGACGCGGCTGGATCAGCCGGAAGTAGCGCTGGATCTGCCGCCGCTGCCCGGCCGGGACCTCCTCGCGGTCGAGCGCGCTCTGGGCGAAGCCGTGGTAGTCGGTGAAGGTGTCGCGGTAGGACTCGCTGGCGAAGCCCTCCTGGCTCGCCGTCGAGATCACCTCGGCCCGGGTGAGGCCGCGGCCGTGCTTCGGGTCGACCTTGACGTCGCGGGCGCGGGCCCGGATCCCGCTGGGATCGCCGAGGGGATCCTGGGAGCCGGTGCCGATCCCGTCGCCGTTCGCCGCCTGACTCGACGCGTCGCCGCCCTCGCCCTCGCCGCTATCGCCCTCGCCGGCGCTCTCCTGGCCCTGGCTCTCGCCCTCCATGAACGCGTCGGGCTCGCCGTCGCCGACGTCGCCCTCGACCAGGAGGCTCGGCCCCTGCTTGCCCTTCTGGCCCTTCTTCCCCTTGTCGCCCTTGGCGGCCTTGGAGAAGCGCTCCATCTGCTCCTTGCGCTTGTCGCCCTGCTGACCCTGCTTGCCGCTCCGGCGGATCAGGGTCTTCGCCTCCTCGAGGTTGTCGCGGGCCTGGCCGAGGCGGCGCGAGGTCTGGGAGGTCTTCGAGGCGCCCGAGGCCCCCCGCGAGAGGCGCTCGAGCGCCCGCTTCTGATCGGCGCCGCGCTGGCCCTGCTGGCCCTGCTGGCCCTGCTGGCCCTGCTGACCCTGCTGACCCTGCTGACCCTGCTTGCCCTGCTGACCCTGCTGCTTCGAGCGGGCCTCCTGGGCGTCGCGGCGGAGCTGGTCGAGCGCCCGCTGGGCCGCCTTCTCGCGCTCGTGCTGGCGGCGGAGCTCCTCGACCTTCTCGCGCTCCTTCTTGAGGCGGCGCTCGTCCTCCTCGGGGTCGTCGCTCGGGTTCTTGGCCTGCTCCTTCTCCTTCTTCTTGAGGCGGCGCTCGGCCTCCGCGAGCTCGGCCGCGGTGTCCCGGTCCTCGGAGGCCGCCTTGCCGAGCGCCTTCTCGGCCGCCTTGAGGGCGCGGTCGAGGGCCTCGCTCTCGGCCGCGTTGGCGTCGGCGGCCTCGCCCGCCTCCTCGAGCGACTCGCCGGCCTTGTCACCTTCCCCTCGGGCCAGGTGCTCGCCGGCGTCGGCGGTGATCGACTCCTCCTCGAGGGCGGCCGCGAGCTCGCGCATGCCCTCGGCGAGGATCCCCGGGTCCTCCTCGAGCGACGCCTCGAAGGCGGCCTCGGCGGCCGCGAGCTCGCCCTCGAGGGCCTCGAGCTTGGCGAAGGCGGCCTCGCGGTCGAGCTCGCCGCGGCCGTAGGCGTCGAGGACGTCGAGCATCGCCGCGGCCAGGCGGGCGGCCTCGTCGTCCTTCTCCTTGAGCTGCTTGAGATCCTGGCGGAGCGGATCGAGGAGGTGGCGCTCGGCCGGCGGGGTCGGGCGCTCGGCGAGCTCGCCGGAGGCGCCGACGAGGCCGATCTCGACGGGCGGCGGCGGCGGGCTCGGCTCGGGGACCAGGAGCGCGAGGAAGAGGAGGGCGAAGGCGGCGAGGTCGAGCGCCCGCAGGCCGGGCGGGCGGAGCGAGACCACCGGCCGGGGATCGAGGCCCTGGGCGAGCCCCTCGGCCTCGGCGACGATCAGCGCGACGATCCCGGCGCTCATCGGATCGTCGGGGGGCGGGGCGGCGGCGAGCTCGAGCGCGTTGCCCAGGCGATCGTCGAGGCCGAAGTGATCGTCGACCCGGCGGGCGGCCGTCCGCGGGCTCCGCGGCCGCAGGAGCGCCCAGCCGAGGACCGCGGGGATCGGCGCGATCGCCAGCCAGGCGAGCTCCATCGGCGCGCCCAGGCGGCGGGCGCAGACGATCGCGGCGGCGGCGATCACCAGGCCGAGGGGGAGGGCGATCCGGCCGAGGAGGGTCGCCGCCTCGGCCAGCCGCTGGCGGCGGATCACCGCCGCGAGGAGGCGCGGGAGCGCGCTCACCGGCGGGCGCCCTCCTTCGCCCGCGGGGGCCGGGCGGCGCCGACCCTGAAGGCGCCCCAGCCGACCTCGGCGATCGCCCGCCGGGTCGCCTGCTCGGGGACCTGGGTGGCGAAGAGGATGCGCTCGCCGCGGCGCTCGAGGAGGTAGGCCCCGGGCATCTGCCGGTCGAAGTACGCGCGGAGGACCGGGGCGATCTCATCGGCGTCGCCGGGCGTGTCCATGGCGAGGAGGCCGACGACGATCGGCAGGCGGCGGGCGGCCGCGTCGTCGCCCCGCTCGATCACCAGGTAGCGATCGCCGCCCCAGCCGGCGGCCGCCTGGCGGGCGTTCTTGACCGACTCGACCTCGGCGAGCATCGCAAGGAGCGCGGCCTCGCCGAGGTCGTCCTCCCAGACCTTGCGGTAGCCGGGGAGGCGGGCGGTGAGCGGCGCCGGGTCGACCTCGATCGCCACCGCCGGCTCGCGGGCGAGGAGCTTGTCGAGGTGGAGCATCTGCTCGCTGGTGGTCGGCAGGTCGCGGTAGAGCGCGTCGACGGCCCCCCAGCCGTGATCGCGGGCGAGGCGGACGACCGTCGCCGCGCCGTCGGCGTAGGGGAGCTGGAGCATCCGCGCGAGGATCGGCTGCTCGAGGACCCCGGAGAGCGCGAGGACCTGATCGCCCTGGGCGTCGAGGACCGCCTCGCCGATCGCCCCGAGGCCGGCGGCGCCGCTCACCCAGGCGAGGTAGGCCGCCTGCGCGTCGCCCTCGATCAGGAAGGTGCGCGCGCTCTCGGCGTCGGAGCGCCCGTCCATCGGCTCCTGGTAGCGCTTGAGATCAAAGTGCATGTCCTGAAGGCCATGGGCGATCTCGTGGCCGACGACCATGCTGAGGAGGCCGTCGCTGACGTGGCTGCCGATCAGGAGCGCCTGGGTCTTGGGGTCGTAGATCCCCATCACCGACGACTCGAGGAGATCGAGGAGGATCCCCTCGATGTCGGCGCCGGCGGCGACGACCCCGAGGCTCGCCTCGATGCGGCCGATGAGCTGGAGCTTGGCCGGGGTCGTCTGCTCGTGGAGCGCGTCGCGGGCGAAGTCGCGGACCGCCCGGCGGTCGAGCACCCGGATCGCGACCTCGCGGGTCACCGGCAGGGCGCGGGCGCGGGCGACCTCCTCCATGATCCGGAGGGCGGTCGCCTCGGCCTTGGCGGGGTCGAGGCCGGCGCTGGCGGGCTTCGGCGGCGGCGTCTGGGGGGCAGGCTCGGCGGCGGCGAGCGGCGCGGGGGCGGGCTCGGCGGCGACGGGGGGCTCGGTGGCTGGCGGGCGCCCGCAGGCGAGGGCGAGGGCGACGAGGCCAGTGGCGAGGTCGAGGCGGCGCACAGGGGCGCTAGCCTAGCAGCCCGCGGGCCCCCGGACACGGGCGTGGCGGCCCGCCGGCGCCCCGGTCGGGCCCGCGCAGGGGTTGCCGCGCCGGATCTTCGACAGGTGGGCGCGCGCTGCGGTACGTTCGGGTCCGCACTTGCCGGGGCCCGCCGCTTCTAGGACGGAATCGCCGACGGTGCAGGAGCACCCGCGATGACCATGTCCACCCGTTCTCTCGCCTCCCTGCTCGCGCTCGCGCTCGCCGCCTGCGCGGGCAAGGGCTCTGACACCCCCGCGCCGGCGCCGGCGCCCGAGCCGGCCCCCGTCGAGGCCGCCGAGCCGGAGCCGGAGCCGGCCGAGGGCGCGGGCGACGAGGCCGAGCCGGAGCCGGAGCCGGCGAAGGCCGCCGGCAACCTCCTCGAGACCATCCAGAAGTCCGGTCAGGGGAGCAAGTTCCTCGAGGCGATGGACAAGGCGGGGCTCAACAAGCACCTGACCGGCACCGAGGAGGAGGTCACGGTGATCCTGCCGACCGACGCAGCCTGGGAGAACATGCCGGCGGCGATCAAGGCGAAGATGAACAAGCCCGAGGAGGCCGCCAAGATCCTCAAGTACCACCTCCTCCCGGACAAGATGGATCTCAACCGGGTGATGATGCACCGCTCGCTGCCGACCCTCGCTGGCCCCGAGATCCCGGTCCAGGTGATCGAGGGGACGACCCTCAAGTTCGACAAGGCGAACCTGGTCGAGGGCAACATCGAGGCCAGCAACGGGATGGTCCACGTGATCGACCAGGTGCTGATCCCCAAGAAGTAGCGCGGCCGCCGGCCGCGAGCGCGGAGCGCCCCGTCACGCGGCGGGGCGCTCCTCTCTTTTCTACGAGGCTGACCGAAGGGTCAGGCGACGTCCCCGGCGTTGCCGAGGAGGTGCTTGACGCCCTTCTCGATGACCGTGGAGAGCGGGCCGCTGAGGAGCCCGCCGCCGACCCCGCGGAGCGCCGGTGAGGCGACCGCCCGGGCGAAGCCCTCGCCGGCCCAGAACTTCGGGAGCATCCGGGCGCCGGTGAGCGCCTGGTAGCCGCGGATCGCCAGGGGGGAGAAGCCCCGCTTCTGCCCGAAGTGGCGGCCGATGTGGAAGGCCGCCGTCATCCCGCTCTCGAGCGCGAAGGAGATCCCCTCGACGGAGCCGGGCGAGACGAGGCGGGCCGACTCGCCGACCCAGATCGCCCGCGACTCGGCGACCGTCCCGATCTTGTTGGTGATCACCGCCGGGTGGCCCATCCACTTGCCGACCTGCTCGGCGCCGACCAGGCCGTCGGCGAAGTAGCGGTCGAGGAGGTCCTGGAAGAGCTCCTTGAGGCGCTTGGCGTCGGGGGCGGTCTCCGGGATCGTCAGGCCGATGTTGAAGATCCCGTGGGTCTCCGGGAAGACCCAGGTGTAGTAGCCGTGGAGGCGCTCGTCCCAGACGAAGATGGCCTCCTCCTCGGGGAACGAGGTGCCGCGCCACCAGCCCATCAGCGTCCGGATCGTCGTCTTTGGCGTGTCGTCGATCGAGAAGCGCGAGGGCGAGCCGTCGGCGCAGACCACGAGGTCGGCCTCGAAGTCACCGCGATCGGTCTTGAGCCCGCGGACGGTGCCGTCGGGATCGCGGAGGAGCTCGAGGCCCTTGGTCTCCTCGTGGAAGTCCGCGCCGAAGGCGACCGCGGTCTGGGCGATCGTCTGGTCGAGCTCGACCCGCGGGACCACCCAGGCGTCGCGGCCGGTCGAGAGGCGCATCTTGCCGCCCCCCGGTCCGATCCCGGTCATCGCCCGGATCCGGCCGTGGATCTTGCTCAGCGCCGGGATCAGCTGGAGGCGGGAGAGCATCGCCAGGGCATGCGGCGAGAGGCCCGAGCCGCAGACCTTGACCCGCGGGTAGCAGGACTTGTCGAGGAGGACGACCTCGGCCTGGCCGGCCATCGAGAGGGCGAGGGCACAGGCGCTGCCCGAGGGGCCAGCGCCGACGATCACGACCTTGGGCTTGCGCATCTCAGGGGCGGGAATTACCGAAAAAGCGCGCGGGTGGGGAGGCGTGGGGGTGTAATCCGGATCACCCTCCGGCGGGCGCGCGGGCGCGCTCGCTCACGGGCAGGTGACGGCTCGAAGGCCGATGCACTTGCCGCCCTCGCCCTCGCAGTACTGGTTCACCACCCCGTCGCGCAGGAAGTCGGCGAGCTGGTGCTGGGCGGCCGCCTCCCGGCGCGGGCACTCGTGGGGGTCGAAGTCCTTGTCGGGCGGGATGTTGGGGAGCGGCTCGGGCGGGACGTCGGTGTAGAGCCACTCGACCAGGCCGTTGCCCGTGAAGCCGGGGGCGGCCTCGTCGATCCCGAAGAGCGGGCGGGTCTCGGGGGCGACCGTCGAGGCCCCGTAGCCCCGCGCCATCACATGGGCGCCGAGGGTGGTGACCTGGGCGTCGCCGATCCCGACCTGGAGGAGGACCTCCTTGTCCGGGATCCCGGGCCCCGGATCCTTCATGGCGTGGATCCATCCGGCGGCCTCGCCGGGATCCCAGAGGGTCTGGAGGGCGACGAGGAGGAGGAGGATCTCCCGCTGGTCGTCGTAGGACATCTTGAAGAGGCTGAAGAACGCGCTGAAGTCGGCCGAGCGCGGGAGGAGGAGCGCGTAGGGGGTGCCGCCGACCCCGAGGACCCCGCGGTGGAGGTCCGGGCTCAGCGCGAGGTAGGCCCCGCCGAGGATCCCGCCCTGGGAGTTGCCGTAGTAGGAGACGTGCTCGGGATCGACGAGCGAGACCCCGTCGACCGTCAGCGCCGCGTCCTCGGCGAGGTGGCCGCGGACCATCCGCAGCGCGGCGATCTTCTGGGCGAAGCCCTGCATCGAGCGCTCGGGGATCATCGGGAAGTCCGAGATGTCCTCGAGGATCATGGCGACGATGGCGAGGGTGTCGTCGTCGGCCATGCCGGTCCAGTTGGAGGCGACGATGAGCCAGCCGTTGTCGTCGGCCATCTTCGAGAGGTAGCCGTTCTTGGCCTCGCCGTAGCCGCCGAAGAGGCCGTGGCCGTACTGGACGATCCGCGCCGGCTTGGGGTCGGCGAGGAGCGAGCAGGGGACCCGGACCATCACCTCGACCTCGGTCTCGCCGTTGCGGAAGGGCATGCCGTCGGGGTCGCGGGTGAGCATCGTCCCGGGGGCGTCCTCGACCGTGTAGAGCGGGGCGACCATCGTCGCGATGATCGTCCGGCCGATGCTCACGCTCGGGTCCTGGCAGTCGTGCTCCTCGACGTCGAGGTCGGTGTACTTGGGCCCCTCGGGGCCGATCGCGTCGAGGACGTCGCCGCGGATCCACTCCATCCGCCCGAGGCTGCTGGCCCGCGAGATCGTCGTGAAGTCCCAGGCGAGCTGGAGCTCGCCGCGGGGGAAGCCGGCGTCGGCGAGGACCGGGAAGATCGCCTCCTCGTAGTGGGCCCGCTGGCCGAGGATGTCGGGGTCGTCGGTCGCCGCGCACTCGCGGAGCGCGGTGAAGCCCGGCGACGCGGCGACCGGCTCCCCGTCGCCGCCGACCAGGCCGCGGACGCCGACGACGTGGCGGGCGCCGTGGCGGAGCGGGGTGACCGGGTAGATGATGAGGAGGCGCTCCTCGTCGGTCTTGGCGCCGGCGTCGAGCTCGATAAAGTGGGGGATCCGCTCGCCGGTGTCGACGTCGACGAGGATCGTCTTCGCGTCGTCGCTCAGGTAGGCCGCGAGGTCCTCGTGGCCCACGGTCCCGTCGAGGGTCGCCCCGGGGAGCTGGAAGACCAGGGGCGTGAGGACCGAGAAGCCGTCGTGCTCGTTGAGGTAGGTCGGGTTGAAGGGGACGTCGGCGTTGTTCGGCGGGAGCGAGGTGTCGGCGAGGCTGAGGCGGACCCCGGACTCGGTCTCCGCCGGGACCGTGTAGAAATTCGAGGGGAAGGGGAGGGCGCAGAGGGAGGGATCGATCGGGTTGCAGGGGCCGAGGGGGAGCTCGCCGCCCGGGACCTCGCAGACCACCTCGCCGGTGGTCCCGGTGGCCTCGGTCGCCGCGGTGCCGCCGCTCGCCTCGGTCGCCGCGGTCGCGGCCCCGGTCGAGCCTTCGGTCGCGCCATCGCTCGCGCTCGCGGACGTGCTGGTGATCGCGCCGCCGCTGCAGGCGAGCCCGAGGGTGGAGAGGAGGAGGACGGGGGCGAGCGGTCGCAGGCTCATGGCGGATCCAACGCGCGACCATACCACGGTCCGCTCGGAGGGGGCGCCGACGGCCGCAGGGCCTGGTTGTCGAGGTGGGGGTGATGCTGGCAAGATCCTCGGCGTCCGTGGCCGACGACCCCCAAGCACCGAGTGGCGACCACTCGATCACCTCCGGTGGGTCGCTCGATACCGAGGAGCGGACGATCGGCAGCGATCAGTGGCCGAACCCGGCGGAGACCAGCGAGCTGCCGAACGGCGCGAGCCTCGGGCGCTACACGATCCTCCGGCGCCTCGGCGCCGGGGCGATGGGGGTCGTCTACTCCGCCTTCGATCCCGAGCTCGATCGCAAGGTGGCGATCAAGATCCTTCACCCGCGGACCCGGGCGGTCGGCGGCGCCGAGGAGGGGAAGCTCCGGCTGGTCCGCGAGGCCAAGGCGCTCGCTCGCCTCTCACACCCGAACGTGGTCGCGATCCACGACGTCGGGACGATCGGCGAGCGGGTCTTCATCGCCATGGAATTCGTCGACGGCCAGACCCTCGGGGCCTGGCTCAAGGCGGGGCCGCGGACCTGGCGGGAGGTGCTGGAGGTCCTTCGCCACGCCGGTGAGGGGCTCGGGGCGGCCCACCGGGCCGGCCTCATCCACCGCGACTTCAAGCCCGAGAACGTCGTGATCGCCCGCGACGGGCGGGTCCGGGTCCTCGACTTCGGGCTCGCGCGGGCCTCGGGCGAGGGCGACGTCGACGACGTGCCCCCCGAGGTGATCGATCAGAGCTCGAGCCTCGAGATTGCGATCACCAGCACTGGGGTCCTGGTCGGGACGCCGGCCTACATGGCGCCGGAGCAGCACATCGGCCGGCCGGCCGACGCCCGCAGCGATCAGTTCTCGTTCTGCATCACCCTCTACCAGGCGCTCTACGGCGAGCGGCCCTACGCCGGCGAGAACCTGGCGGCCCTCCAGGCCAACGTGATCCAGGGCCGGATCCGGCCGGCGCCGGCCGGCGCGCGGGTGCCGTCCTGGCTCCACCGGATCGTCCTCCGCGGCCTCAGCGTCGATCCGGAGGCGCGCTTCCCCTCGGTCGAGGCGCTGGTCGAGGCGCTGCGCCGCGATCCGAGCTCGGTGCGGATGCGCTGGCTCGGGGTCGTCGGCCTCTTCGCGCTCATCATCGGGATCGTCGTCGGCGTCTTCGGACTCAAGATGGAGCCGCCCTGCGCCGGGGCCGGCGAGGACATCGCCGAGGCCTGGAACGACGCCGCGAAGGAGAAGATCCGGGGGGCCTTCGCCGCCACCAACGTGCCCTACGCGGCGACCGCCTGGAAGAGCGTCGAGGTCGCGCTCGACGCCTTCGCCGGCGACTGGCGGGATGCGAGGCGTGAGGCCTGCCTGGCGACCCATGTCCGTCACGAGCACTCGGAGGATCTCCTCGATCGCCGGATGTTCTGCCTCGACCGCGCGCGGGCCAACTTCGAGGCGCTGATCTCCGTCTTCGGGGAGGCGGACACGACGACCGTCGAGCGCGCGGTCGAGGCGCTCGACGGCCTCGACGATCTCCGCTCCTGCGACGATCTCGAGGCCCTGATGGAGACCGTCCCGCTCCCCAGCGATCCCGCGGCCCGCGAGCGGATCCGAAGGATCCGCCTGAGCCTCGCGGAGGCCAAGGCGCTCGACGTGACCGGCAAGTGGGAATTGGCCGGTGGCAAGGCCGAGGCCGCGCTCGCCGAGGCCAAGGAGGTCGGCTACCGACCGGTCAGCGCCGACGCGCTCCTGGTGCTCGCTGGCCTCAAGCGGCAGCAGGGCGAGCACGAGGAGGCGATGGACGCCCTCCTGCAGGCCGCCGAGATCGCCGCGGAGGCCCACTACGACGAGGCGGTCGCGGTCGCCTGGATCGACTCCGTGCTCACCGCCGGGATCTTCCAGGCGAGCTACGAGCGCGCGAGATGGGCGGGCGAAGCCGCCGACGTGGCGATCCGTCGGGTGCCGGGGAAGGAGAGCGAGGGCGGCGCGACCCGGCTCCTGCGCGCCCGCCTCGAGTCCAACCTCGCGGCCGTCCTCCAGCGGATGGGCCGGGCCGTCGACGCGATCCCGCTGGCCGAGGCCGCGCTGGCGACCTTCGAGGAGGTGCTCGGCGATCACCACCCGCTGGTCCACCGCACCCTCTGCACCCTCGGGAACGCGGCGATCGACATGCAGGACCTCGACCAGGCCAAGATCTACCTCGATCGGGCGCTGGCGATCGCCCGCGAGGTCTCGGGCGACGAGCACCCGAGCGTCGCCGCGCTCCTGGGCAACCGCGCGTCGATCGACGAGGCCAACAAGAAGTTCGAGGATGCGCTGCTCCGCCTCGACGACGCGGTCAAGATCCTCGAGCGGGCCGTCGGTCCCGATCACAACGAGCTCGGCCACGCGCTCACCCACCGGGCGTCGATCGAGGAGTCGCTCCGCCGCTACGACGACGCCGCCCGCGACTTCCGGCGGGCGCGGACGATCCTCGAGCGCGATCCGAAGGCCAACGCGCCCCAGATCGGCTCGCTCCTCAACAACTTCGCCACCATGAACCTCAACCAGGGGGCGCTCGCCGAGGCCGAGGTCCACTACCGGGCGGCGATGGACGCCTTCACGACCGCCTTCGGCCCCGAGCATCGCCACGTCGCCACCGCCCAGGCCAACCTCGGCGAGGTGATGATCAAGGCGGGTTCGGTCGAGGCCGGGCTCGAGCAGCTCGGCGAGGCGATCGTCGTCCTCCGCAAGCGCCCCGAGGCCCGGGAGAACCTGGCCTACGCGCTGATGTTCGCGGGCAAGACGATGGTCGACGCCGGCGAGCTGGCGCCGGCCCAGGAGCGCCTCCGGGAGGCGCTCCTGGTCTACGGGCTGCTGCCGCAGCCGGAGCCGATCGAAGTGGCGACGACCCGCTTCACGCTCGCGCGGTCGATGGTCCTCCTCCGCCAGGATCGCGCGGAGGCGCTGGCGCTCGCGGAGGCGGCGCTGGCCGCCCTGCCGAAGCCGGACGAGAAGAAGCCCGACGAGGACGCGGACGCGCTCCGGGCAGAGATCCGGCGCTGGCTCGAGGACGAGCGGCGCCGGCGCTAGCAGCTCCCGCGCGCCGTTTCTGGTCGAATGGACAGGTTGTCCGGCCGCAGGCGCCGGGCGACCTGTCGCTGGAGGGCCGCGTCGGCCGCGGGCGCTGGGGGCCAGAGGGGGCTGCCGGGGTCGCTGCGCGCGGGGACCGGCCGCGGGGAGGCGTGGTATCGTCGCCCGCCGCCCCGCCGATGCCCGAGAAAACCGACGTCCGCCTCCTCCTCGACCGGCTCCGGGCGTTCAAGCCGAGCCGCCGCGTTCACCTCCTCCTCGGCCTCGTGCTGCCGATGATCGCGCTCGTCGGCAACCTCTGGCAATTCCGGATCTTCACGATCGACGACGCGTACATCTCGTTCCGCTACGCCCGCAACCTCGCCGACGGCCTCGGCCTGGTCTACAACGCCGGCGAGTACATCGAGGGCTACACCAACTTCCTCTGGACCCTCCTCCTCGCCCTCGAGGCGGCGATCGGCCTCGACCCGGTGGTGATGTCGAAGGTGATGGGGGGCGCGAGCGCCTGCGGCACCCTCTACTTCACCTACCGCCTCGCCGAGCGCCTCCTCCCCTTCGGCCTCTTCCCCTGCGTCGCCACCTGGCTCCTGGCGACCTCGACGCTCTGCGCCGGCTACTCGGTCTTCGGCCTCGAGACCGCCTTCTTCACCCTGTTGGTGACCGCCGGCGCCTACCTGGTCTACCGCGAGGAGGAGTCGAGCGACGCCCGGGCGCTCCCCTGGTCGGGGCTGGTCTTCGCGGCCGCCGGCCTCACCCGGCCGGAGGCGCCGCTCTTCCTCGGCCTGGTGATGCTCACCCTCGGCCGCCGCTTCCTCTCGCGGCGCAACATCGTCCGCGGCCTCCTCTTCGTGGTGCCGATCGGCCTCCACCTCCTGTGGCGCAAGGCCTACTACGGCGACTGGCTGCCGGCGACGCTCTACGCCAAGACCGGTGACCTCGAGCGCCAGCTCCACGGCGGCCTCGCCTACATGAAGGGCTACCTCGACTTCCTCGGGCCGATCTCCTGGCTCGGGCTGGTGGGCGCGGTGATCGGCGTCCTCCGCCGGAGCCGCGAGGCGATCGCCGCGATCGCGATCACCGTCCTCTTCACCGGCTACATCATCCTGGTCGGCGGCGACTGGATGCCCCACCACCGCTTCGTCGCGCCGATCGAGCCCTTCTTCTTCCTGCTCATCGGCCTCGGGGTCCGGCGGATCGCCGAGACCCGCAACCTCCTCCTCCTCGCGCTCATCGTCCTGGGCGGCGTCTTCTTCGGGATCGACCGGACCAAGAAGCTCAACAAGACCAACCGCCGCTTCGTCGTCCAGGAGTACCGCGGCCACATGGCGACCGCGGGCGCGGCCTCCGACTGGCTCGAGGAGCAGCCGCCCGGGAAGATCGCGATCGGCGACATCGGCCTCGTCGGCTACCGCACCAACTTCCCGCTCCTCGACACCCTCGGCCTCGTCGACCCGGTGATCTCGCGGCTCCCCGGCGGCTACACCCAGAAGCTGGGCAAGGGCTTCACCGATCGGATCTTCGGGGAGATGCCGGCCTACATCGTCATCATCGTCAACGGCGACTGCGACCGCCCGGTGATGGCCGGCTCGAGGCTGATCTACAACGACCCGCGCTTCGCCCCGAACTACTTCACGGGCCACCGGATCCGCCTCGGCGGCGACGCCAACTGGTGCATCTACGAGCACCGGAAGCACCGCGAGAAGGTCGCGGCGGCGGCCCAGGGCTGAGCGGACGACCTCGTCCTACATCGGGGCGAGCGCATGTGGGGGCAATTGATCGGCGGCTGACCGTCACTCTCCGGGCATGCGCTCGCCCGCCCCAGCCCTCGTCGCCGCCGCCGCGCCCGTCCTCCCCAGCCGCGCCGAGATCGACGCCGTGGTAGCGATGGCGGACCCGATCCTCCGCAACCTCTGGATCACCTACACCTACCACTGCCTCGAGCTCGCGCTCGGCGAGGCGCTCGGCGGCGGCGACCTGAGCTGGTGCGCCTACGGGACCTGGGCGTCGAAGACGGCGGGTCGCTTCATCCGCGGCGAGGTGATCCCGGGCCTCGTCCACGAGCTCGTCGGTCGGGGATCGGCGCTCCTCGGGCGGATCCTCGCGCAGGTCGACCGCCGGATCCGCGGGTCGGTCGCCGAGGGCAACCTCAAGGTCTTCGCCGAGCTCGCGCCCCGCTTCCGCGCGCTCGTCGACGTCCTCCGGGCGCCGGCGGCCGGTCGCCGCGACGCCCTCGCGGTCCTCCTCGCCGGCCTCCGCCCGGGGGCGAGCGAGCGCGGCGGGCAGGAGGCGCTGCGGCGGGCCTTCACCGCCTACGTCGAGGCGAGCGAGGTCGACGACCCGAAGGCCCGGGCCGAGCTCATCTTCCTGGCCAACGCGCTGGTCGGCTACCACGAGCAGATCCGCCTCCAGGGGCCGATCGAGGCCGCCCTCGCCGCCCCAAGCGCGGTCCTGGTCGAGGGGCGGGCGCTCGCGCTCCGCGGCGGCCTCATCGCCCGGATCGACCAGAGCCTGCGGGCGCTCCTCACCCGCCACCTGATGGTCCTCGAGCTCCCCGAGGGCGGCCTCCGCCTGGGCGACGACGTCCCCCGCCTGGGCGACGGCGCGATGTTCCCGGCGCCGCTCGCCGCGATCCAAAACCCCGAGGTGCAGGCGCTCCTCGAGGTCCTCGACCGGACCCCGGACGACCTCGACGGCTCGGCCGCCAACGACTGGTCGCGCCTCGACGATCGGATGAACTACATCGTCGACGTCTTCCGCTCGCGGCAGCGCGATCGGAGCCTGCGGCGGGCGCCCTTCAGCGCGCGCCAGGTCGCGGCGATCCGCGACTTTCACTGCCCCTACGGGCCGCTCTAGATCAGCGCTTCCCCCAGCCGGCGAGCTCGTCGCGGATCTGCTCGAAGATGATCGCGTCGAGGTTGTTGGCGTTGAGGTCGCCGCTCGAGACCCCGTGGCGGGCGGCCGAGCCGGCGAGGTCGCGGCCGTACTCGATGAAGATGAACTTGCCGCGGGTGAACTGGGCGACCTGGCGGAAGACCGCCGAACCCAGCGGATCGAGGCCGCTGGCCGCGACCGCGTGGATCCGGATCCCGCGGGCGAGGGCCTCGAGGAGGCTCTCGCCGTAGAGGATGTCGCCCTTGTAGCGCATCTGCGGCGGCGCTTCGCCGATCAGGAAGGCGACGCGGGCGCTCCCCGGCTCCCACTCCATCCCCAGGACCCCCTGGGCGAGGCCCTGGTTGACCGACTCCGGGTAGTCGCCGCCGCCGCCGGCGTCGATCTGCCGGAGCGCCTCGTCGAAGGCCTTGATGTCCTCGGTGAAGGGGTGGGCCATCGTCACGTAGGAGTCGTAGATGTCGCGGTAGAGGACCGCGCCGTAGCGCAGGCGGGCGCGCTGCTCGAGGCCGCGGATCTTGTCGGTGACCGCCAGCAGGCTCTGCTTGATCTGGGCGATCTCGTCGCCCATCGAGCCGGTGGTGTCGATGATGAAGAGGACGTCGAGGGTGAGCTCCTGCGGGAGCTGGCGGGCGACGGGGAGGGCGATCGTCAGGTCGTTGCCGGCGCCCTTGTAGCGCTCGCGCTCGGTCGCCCCCTCGGCCTTGACGACGACCGTGAGATCGTCGGCCGCGCCCTGGCTCAGGCGGAGGGCGAGGCGCGGGTAGATCGGCGCCCGGCCGTCGCCGTAGGTCGTCGCCCGCCAGAGCTCGCGCTGGTAGGCGTCGACCAGCGAGACCGTCGCCCCGGGGATCGGCGCGCCGTCGCGGTCGACCACCCGGACCAGCACACGGCCGTCGACGTCGAGCTCCTGGAGCTGCTCGCCGAGCTTCTTGCGGGCGTCGGCGATGTACTTGAGGAAGCCCTTGAGATCGGCGTTGTCGTCGGTCGAGCCGGCCTTGAGCGGCGAGAGCTGGGGGGCCTGCATGGGCCGCGGCTTCCCGGCGCTCTTCGGGGAGGCGTCGGCCATCGGCGCGCTCGGCTTGGCGGCCCGCTTGGCCTCCGCGCGCGCCCCCCCGAAGCCCGCCCCGGACCCGCGGCCGTAGCCGCTCCCCGAGCCGCCGCCGCCGCCCTTGCCGATCGTGCCGATCGAGCCGAGGCCGATCGTCCCCTCGCCGGTGCCGCCGCCGCCGCGGCCGGTGCCGACGAGGCCGAGGCCGCCGGCGCCGAAGGACTCGCCGACCTCGGTGCCCATGAGCCCGCCGAAGACGCCGTCGTCGTCCTCACCGGGAGCGGGGCCGCGGGCCGGCCGGCGGACCTGCCAGGGGCCCTCGCTCGCGCGCTCGAGCGGCTGGTCCTGGATCGACTCACGATCGGACGCGTCGCCGCCCGCACCCCAGGCGCTGGCCAGGCCCTCGCCGGGGGCGGCGGGCGTCAGCGGTCGGGGGGTGGGAATTGACACGGGCGACGGAGTCGCGCTCTGGGGGACCGGCGGCGCCCCCTGGGTCGGCGGCGCCTGCCCGCAGCCGGCGATCATTGCGAACCCAAAGAGCCCCGAGATCCACGTCCTTCGCACGAGCATCGCCTCTCCCCCTGGTCGGTCGATGCTAACGAGGGGCTCGCGCTCCCGGCAACCCGCGGGCCCGGGCGAGTCCGCTCGCGCCGCGCAGTGGACGTTGTTCATCGCGCGCGCGCCGAGATTTGCCGGGTGATCGACCGGAAGATACGTGCGGCCAGAGAGCCGCACCCTGATCTCAATGTCAGCCCCCATGACAGCAGAGACCTCCTTGGATGGGGAGGGGGCGTCGGCTACCATCACGCCATGCGATTTTCCCTTGGTCTTTCTTCGCTCGTTCTTCCGGCCGCTGCGGCGGCGCTCCTCTGGACCCACGCGACCCCGGCGTCCGCCTGCGGCGGCACCTTCTGCGACGCCGGTCCCCAGGGGATGCCCGTCGATCAGACCGGCGAGAACATCCTCTTCGCCTTCGACGGCTCCGCGGTCGAGGTCCACATCCAGATCGCCTACGATCCGAACACCGACGCGAGCAAGTTCTCGTGGGTGATCCCGGTCCAGTCGCTGCCGGAGTTCTACGTCGGCTCCGAGATCCTCTTCGACAACGTCCTCAACGGCACCCGACCCTTCTACGGGGTCAACTCGACCAACGAGATCTGCAGCCTCGATGACAACAACCAGAACGGCTCGGGGGCGCCGGACGCTGGCGGCACCAGCGGGGCGACCGGCTCGGCCTCCGACGGCGACACCGGCGGCGGCAACCCGGGGCCGAGCGTCGTCTACCAGGGGACGGTCGGCGCCTTCGACATCACCGTGCTCTCGAGCGGCAGCACCCAGGAGCTCCTCGACTGGTTCGACGCCAACGGCTACGGCTACGACGACGCGGCGATCCCGATCATCGACTCCTACCTCGCGGAGAACAACCTCTTCGCCGCCTTCAAGCTGGTGCCCGCGGAGAAGCCGGTGGTCCACCCGGTGGTCCTCCGCTACGAGGGCGTCGAGCCCTGCGTGCCGATCCGCCTGACCCAGGTCGCGGCGGTCGAGGACATGGACATCCGCGTCTTCTTCCTCGGCGGCGCCCGGGCGATCCCGACCAACTACCGCCACGTCCTGATCAACCCGCTGATGATCGACTGGCCGAACTTCGCCGCCAACTACAAGGAGGTGATCACGGCCGCCGTCGACGCCTTCGCGGCCGAGGGCAACGCCTTCGTCACCGAGTACGCCGGCACCAGCTCGGTGATCTCGCAGAACGGGATCTACAACGACGCCTGGAACAGCGACGCCTTCGTCGGCCTGCCGGCGGTCGACGTCGTCAACAACCTGATCGGCCAGGGGATCATGGACTGCTGGGACAACTACGGCGACCTCGTCTGCGAGCTCCGCCACCCGCTCCTCCAGGGCCTCCTCGACGAGTTCCTGCCGGTCCCGCAGGGGATCGCGCCCTTCGACTTCTACAACTGCGAGAGCTGCTTCGAGGCGATGATTGACCTCGACGCCTGGGGCGACGGCTCGGCCTTCGCCGCCGCCTACGAGGAGCGGATCGTCGGCGCCGGCAAGCGGGCGCTCAGCCTCCTCCAGTCGAAGCCCTACGTCACCCGGATGTACACGACGATCTCGCCGCACGAGATGGGCGAGGATCCGATCTTCGCCGAGACCTCGTCGCTCGGCGACATCCCGAGCCAGAACATCGCCCAGCGGCTGATCCGCTGCGACGGCCACGCCGAGTACACGCTCCCCGACGGCCGCGAGGTCTTCGTCCCCGACAACGGCCCCTGGCCGGTCTTCCCGGACGAGATGCCCTACGAGGAGGAGACCCAGCAGGCGATGGTCGTCGGCGCCCCGCAGGTCCTCAACAACAACACCGAGACGATCGACCGCCTCCTCCTCGAGTGGAACACCGCCAATCGGCCCTCCTACGACACCGGGGCGGAGAGCGGCGGCGACGGCGAGGGGGCCGGCTGCGGCTGCGTGAGCACCGACTCGGGCGGCGGCCTCGCGCTCTCGCTCGGCCTCCTCGGCTTCGCCGGCCTCGGCCTCCGCCGGCGGCGCCGCTAGGCCCGAGGCGGGCCTGAGGGGCTGAATCTGCCACCGACGCGGGCCGCGTCGGTGGCAGTTTCGCGAGCGGCGCCCGGGCGGTGGAACGCCGTCAAGATCGCGCGGCCTCGCTCTGTACCGCCTCAGCGCGTTGAGCGGCCTCCTCGCCGCCCACGCGCGCTCGGAGATGCCGGTCGAGGTGATCGCCTTCCTCGCCCCCCAGGCGCTCGCGCTGGTCGAGCGCCGCGGCCTCGAGGGGAGCGCCGCCCACGGCCGCCTCCTCGTCGGCCTCGGCGAGACCTACTCCGCCCGCGGCGATCGCGGGCGGGCCTTCGAGGTCCACCAGGAGGCGGTGACGATCTTTGAGGCGCTCGGCGACGAGGGCCTCGCCGACCTCGCGGCGGCGCTCAACGACCTGGCGATGATTCGCTCCAAGGAGGAGCGCTACGACGAGGCTCACGCGCTCTACCGGCGCTCGGGGGAGGCGCTGGTCGCCGCCCTCGGGCCCCATCACCCCCACGTCGGTCACCTCCTCAACAACGAGGCCCGGGCCTACGAGAAGGAGGGGGCGCTGGCGACCGCGCGGGCGCGCTTCGAGGGGGCGCTGGCGATCTGGGAGCCGGTCTACGGCCGCGATCACGAGAACGTGGCGATCGTCACCGGCCACCTCGCGCGGGTCACCCTCGCGCTCGGCGATCTCGACGCGGCCGAGGGCTACGCGCGGCGATCCCTGGCGATCCGCGAGGGCTGGCCGGAGGCGAAGCAGCGGAGCGACCCGCTCCTGCTGATCCTCGCGCGGGTGGCCCACGCCCGCGGCGCGCTCGCCGAGGCCGAGGCGCTCGCCCGGCGCTCGCTGGCGGCGGCGGAGCGCCGCTCCGGCGACCGGGGCGCCCGTCTGGTCGAGCACCTCCGGCTCCTCGCCGAGCTCGCCCTCGAGCGGGGGGCGGCGGCGGCGGCCGAGGAGGCGGCGACCCGCGCCCGGGCGATCAGCACGGGGCCGCAGGAGCTCGCCGAGCTCGGCCTCCTGGTCGCGCGCGCGCGCCTCCTCGGCGGCGATCGGCGGGGGGCCGCCGATGCCGCGAGGGCGGCCCTGGTCGGCGCCCCGCCCGAGTCCGCCGCGGCGATCCGTGCCTGGCTCGCCGAGCACCCCGCCGGCCGCGGGCGCTAGATGTCTCTTGAGTCATCTGGTCCTTAGGTCATGGTCTTCGGCACCTTGCCCTCGACCACGAAGCGGATCGCCTCGTGGACCGTCGCCCGCAGGCTGCGCTCCTGGATCGGTCCGGCGAAGAAGCGGACGCAGGCGAGGAGGGGGAGGCGGCGCGCGGGTCCCGGCGGGAGCGCCCGCGACTCGGCGCAGGCGGCGACGCAGAGCTTGATCCAGTGGGCGGCGAAGATCGGCCGGATCGCCCGATCGTCGAGGGCGAGGCGCTCCAGGAGGGCCTCGAGGGCGGCGAAGCCGGGCCCCGGCGCGGGGTGGTCCGCGGCGAGGAGGCGCTCGGCGGCCGCGACCGCGGCGGGTCCGTCGTGGCGATCGATCGCGGCGATGATCGCCGCGCCCTGGGCCTCGAGGTCGACGGGCTCGCCGCGCACGTCAGCGCCACCGTCGGCGTCGGCGCGCGCCGGTCGCCTGGCCGGCGGGAGGTCGAGGGGGGCGGCGGCGCGGATGAAGTGAGCTGCCTGAAAGAGCAGGTTTAGCACCCCCGGATCGCGCCAGCGGGCGAGCGCGCCGCGGAGCGCCGACGCGAAGGTGAGGCGGTGGGTGACGTCGAGCCAGCCCTCCTGGACGCTCGGGTCGCCGTCGATCGCCGCGTCGAAGCGGAGGAGGCGCTCGCTCGCGGCGATCACCAGCGCGTCGACGACGCTCTCCAGGCGGACCCCGGCCGCGAGCGCCTCCCGCAGCGCGTCGACCCAGGCGTCGCGGGGGCCGTCGAGGAGGGCGGCGATGAGCGCGTCGCGGTCGATCGCCGGCGCCTCGGGCCGCGCGCAGGCGGCGTACCAGGCGGCGAGCTCGGGCGCGGCGGCGGCGACGATCTCGCGGAACCTGGCCTCCTCGGGGACCAGCTCCTCGCGGGTCGCCGCGACGATCCGGGCGAAGAGGGCGGGGAGGAGCGCGTCGGCGTGCTCCCACCCGGCCGCGTCCAGGAGCTCGAGGAGCTTGACCGCGTAGATCAGCGGGTGGCCGAAGCCGAGGAAGTGATCGGCGCAGGCGCGGAAGATCCAGCCCTCGACGATCGCCGCCCCCCAGCCGCGGGCGAGCGCCCCGCGGAGGAGCGCCTCGGCGTCGGCGAGGCGCTCCTCCTCGATCGCCGCCCGCACCCGCGCGCCGGCGGCGATCGGGTCGTCGCCGGGATCGATCGCCGCCGCGACCGCCCGGACGGGGAGGCGCTGGTTGCTCTCGGCGGCGACCGAGAAGCCCTGGATCAGCGGCAGCGCGGCCTCGGGGCCCGGGCGTTGGCGGGTGAAGGTGAGCGCGTCGATCGCGGTCGCGGTCGCGTGGGTGGTCCCGTACTCGGCGTGGCGGGCGTCGAGGCGGGCGGCCTCGATCGTCAGCTCGAGCGGGGTCATGTCGAGCTCGAGGAGGCGGACCAGCTCGCGGGCGATCTGGCCGATCGTGTTGTCGAAGACGCCGGCGGCGAGGCTGGCCAGGTGGCGCGCCCGGAGCTCGGCGGGATCCGGCGCGGCGACGTCGACCTCGACGGTCGCGTCGCGGAGGCGGATCGGGAAGATCCGCACCTGCTCGTCGCCGATCAGCGCCCGCCCGTCGCGGAGGTCGAACTTGTAGTTGTGCCAGGGGCAGGTGACCACGCATTCGCGGACGCTGCCGCGGGCGAGGGGATAGCCCTCGTGGGGGCAGCGGTTGTCGCAGGCGAAGAGCTCGCCCTCGGCCGGTCGGAAGATCGCGATCCGATCGTCGCCGTGGCGGACGACGCGGGCCTCGCCGACCGGGAGATCGGCGAGCGGGAGGGCGGGGATCCAGGTCGGCGCGGGCATCCACCGGACCCTAGCGGAGGCGCGCGGGCGCTGTCCCGCGGGCTGCTCCTCCGCTGGCGGGCCGCCAAGGGATTGGCAGGCCGCGGCGGCCCCCGCAGATCCCGCGCCGGTCCGCGAAAATTCCGCCCGCCCCCTGGGCAGGAGGGCCGCGGGGCGGCACGATCCCCCGGTGCGAGACTCGTCGATCGGTCTGATCCTCTCCGGCGGCGGCGCCCGTGGGGCCTACGAGGTCGGGGTCCTCACCTACATCGCCGACGCGCTCCCCGATCTCCTCAAGCGGATCCGGGTGATCACCGGCTCGAGCGTCGGCGCCGTCAACACGATCTACCTCGCCTCCCGCGGCCTCTCGCCGGCGTCGACCCACGAGCTCGCGCGCCTCTGGCGGGGGCTGACGATCGACGACATGATCTCGCTCTCGTCGCTCTCGGCGCTCAAGTTCCTCGGGGCGGCGCCGCTCCGCCTCCTGCGGATCGGCCTGCGCTCGCCGGCGACCGGCCTCCTCAACGCCAAGGGGCTCTGGCGCAAGGTTTCGTCCCAGGTGCAGTGGTCGAAGATCCACGGCCACGTCACCGGCGGTCGCTTCGACGCGGTCGCGGTCGCGGCCACCGACATCTCGAGCGGCGAGACCCACCTCTTCGTCGACGCCGCCCCCGGGGTCGGGCCCACCAGCCCGGGGCGGATCTCGGAGGTGATGGCGATCCCGGCCCGCCTCTCGCTCCGCCACGTCCTCGCCTCGGCCGCGATCCCGCTCCTCTTCTCGCCGGTTCAGCTCGGCGACCGCTGGTACATGGACGGCGGGGTCCGCCACAACACCCCGCTCTCGCCGGCCCTCCACCTCGGCGCCCAGTCGCTCCTGATCATCACGGTCGGCGGGATGCGGGCGCCCTCGGCCCTCGAGGGCTTCCCGGGGATCGGCCAGATCGTCGGCAAGCTCCTCGACTCGATCTTCCTCGATCGCGTCGCCTTCGACCTCGACCGCCTCGCCCGGATCAACGACATCGTCGAGGCCGCGACCTCGCTCGGCGACGACGAGACCCTCCGCTTCCGTGAGGCCTTGCGCAACGTCGGTCGCCCGCGCTATCGCAAGGTCCCCTACGCCGCGGTCCGACCCTCGGGGGATCTCGGGGCGGTCGCCTCGGAGATGATCCGGGCCTCGAGCGCGGTCTCGACCTTCTCCTTCGTCCGCGTGCTCAACGCGCTCTTCGAGGACGACGCCGGGACCTCGGGGGACGCCGCCTCCTTCCTCTTCTTCGACGGCTCCTTCGCCGACCGCCTCATCGGCCTCGGGCGGGCGGACGCAGCCCGCGCGCACGAGCAGCTCGCGGCCCTCTGATTCTGGAGGGGTCTCACGGCCGGGCCCCCTGGTCAGGGCCGCCGGGGGTCGCTATGTCTCGCCCCCGATGAACCTCGCAGATCTCAAGATCATCGTCACCGGCGGCGCCCAGGGGATGGGCGCCCACTTTGCCACCCGCCTCGCCGAGGCCGGCGCCCAGGTCGCGATCGGCGACGTCAACGAGGAGGGCCTGAAGGCGGTCGTCGCGGCCAGCGAGGGCCTCCCGGGCAAGATCCACGCCCGCGTCCTCGACGTCTCCGACGAGGCCCAGTGCGCCTCGTTCGTCGCCTGGGCGAGCGAGGCGATGGGCGGCCTCAACGGCCTGGTAAACAACGCCGGGATCCTCCGCGACGGCCTCCTGGTCAAGAAGGACCGGGTCACCGGCGAGATCAAGAAGCTGACCAAGGCGCAGTGGGACGCGGTGATCGCCGTCAACCTCACCGGCGCGACCCTCATGGTCCGCGAGACGGTCGCGGCGATGGCCGCCGCCGGCGCCCCCGGCGTGGTCGTCAACATGTCGTCGATCGCCCGCCACGGCAACCGCGGCCAGAGCAACTACAGCGCGGCCAAGGCCGCGCTCGCGGCCAACACCCTGACGTGGGCCCGCGAGTTCGCGCCCTTCAAGATCCGCGTCGGCGCGATCGCCCCGGGGATGATCGAGACGCCGATGACCCAGGGGATGAACCAGAAGGCCCGCGACGCGCTGGTCGCCGCGATCCCGGTCAACCGGATCGGCGTCCCCGAGGACATCTGGCTCGGTGTGAAGTTCGTCCTCGAGTGCGACTACTTCAACGGCCGGACGATCGACATCGACGGCGGCCTCTCGATGTAGATCCGGCCCGCCGGTCGCGTCGACCGCTTCGCCCGTGGGGATGGTCACCAGCCCCCACGGGCGTCGTCGTCTCGTGGAGGCGAGGCGCGGCGCGGCGCAGCGCGGTCGCCGAGGCATCGGCGCTCGTGCTACGAGTGATGGATGCTCCGTCGCCTCACCTCCATCGTCCTCCTCCCCGCGGCCGCGCTCGTCGGCTGCTCCAGCGACGACACCGCTGGCACCGACACCGCGACCTCGACCGCCGGCACCGCGTCGACGAGCACCGCGTCGACCAGCGGCGGGACCTCGGCCGGGACCAGCGGCGGGAGCAGCGGGAGCGGGAGCGTCTCCGAGACCGGCACCGGCAGCAGCGGGACGACGAGCGGCGGGACGACGAGCGGGACGACGAGCGGCGGACCGACGAGCGGCAGCACCAGCGCGGACACCAGCGGCTCGACCGCGGTGACGGTCACGGACGGGACCTCGTCGACCACCGGCGACCCGCAGATCTGCGCGCCGGCCTCGAAGAGCTGCTTCGACGACTCGAGCTACCAGGTCTGCGACGACGACGGCCTCGCCTGGGGTGCTCCGGTCGATTGCGCGGAGAACGAGGGCTGCTACGACGGCGAGTGCCTGCCCCTCTGCGAGCTGGTCAAGCAGGAGCCGAGCTCGGTCGGCTGCTCCTTCTTCGCCAACCGGATGGACAACCTCTACGCCAACCAGCCGGACTCGCTGATCGTCGGCAACGTCTCGACCTCGCTGACCGCCAAGGTCCAGCTCTACTTCGTCCCCAACGGGATGGCCGCCGAGCAGCCCGTCGGCGCGCCGATCGACGTCCCGCCGAGCGGGACCTACACCTTCACGATGGACAACGCGCAGATCGAGAGCGTGACGACGCTCCGCAAGGGCGGGGTCTACCGGGTCGAGAGCTCGCTGCCGATCGTCGCCTACCTCCACTCGCCGATCGGCTCGCAGGCGACCAACGACGCGTCGATGCTCCTCCCCGAGCATGCGCTCACCGGCAACTACATCGTCTCGTCGTACCCCGGGACCTTCCCGACCCACTACCCGAGCTACTTCACGGCGATCGCCACCGAGGACGGCACCACCCTCAACTTCCTGGCGGGGATCGCCACCGCCGGCGGCGGCGGGGTGCCGGCGCTCGCCAAGGGGCAGGCGACCGACGTGGCGATGAGCCGCTACGACACCCTCAACGTCGTCGTCTCGGTCAACTACACCGACCTCTCGGGGACGATCATCAGCGCCGACAAGCCGGTCTGGGTCGCCGGCGCGACCGAGTGCGGCAACGTGCCGATGTACCCGACGACCTACTGCGATCACCTCGAGGAGGTGAGCATCCCCCTCGAGTACTGGGGCGACACCTACGTCGGCGCCCACGCGCCGCAGCGGGGGAGCGAGACCTTCTACTGGCGGGTCTACTCCGGCGACGACGGGGTGACGATCAGCACGAGCCCGCAGCAGCCAGGCTTCCCGAAGATGCTGAACAAGGGCGAGTACTACCAGTTCGGGACCAAGGAGAGCTTCATGTTCACCGGCGACGGGCCCTTCCTGCCCGTCCAGTACCTCGAGGGCCAGAACGGCGGGGCCGGGACCGGCGATCCGTCGATGTACCAGATGGTGCCGACCGAGCAGTTCCTGACCTCCTACGCCTTCGTCACCGGGACCAACTACAACCAGCACTACGCCCAGGTGATCCGGCCGGTCGGCGGCGCCGACGTGCTCGTCGACGGGCAGGTGGTCGGGGGCTACTACACGGTCGGCAACTACGAGGTCGCCGACTGGAAGATCGCGGAGGGCGCCCACTTCGCGACGAGCGATGATCCCTTCGGCGTGATCCAGGTCGGCTACACGCCGGTCACGTCGTACGCCTACCCGGGCGGGCTCAAGCTCAAGGTGATCAACCCGCAGTAGATCGCCGCGCCGGGCGAGCGAGCGCGCTGCCGCTCCTGGCGGGCGCTCGCCAGGTATCCTCGCAGGGTGAGCGCCGCCGAGCTCCAGATCTCCTTCGACGATCCCCCGGGGGGCCCGAGCGGCCGCTTCACCGTCGAGATCCGCGAGCGCGGCGGCGAGTGGGTGCTCTGGACCCGAGGCGAGGCGCGCGGACCTGACGTCATCGTCCCCGACTCGCCGGCGCTCGAGTCGTGGCTCGGGGACGCTTGCTCGCGCTGGCTGCGGCCGACCTGGGACTGCCAGTACGCCTTCAGCGAGCCGGCGGCGGTCGACGCCTTCCTCGCCTTCGTCGGCGCCGAGCGGCCGCGGCCTTGAGCCCCCGTCGTCGGCGCGCGCGCCCCCGACGGGCGGCCGCGCTCGCGTGCGTCGAGGTCAGGATGCCGGCGGGCCACTCGCTGCCGACGCGTATCATTCGTCGATGTCATCGCCTGATCAGCCGAATCGTGACGTCGCGTCATCCTGCGGCGCGCTCCACCAGCCGCTCGCGTCGCCGATGCTCGACGATCCGCGGCCCTTCTACGCCCGCGCTCGAGCGGAGGAGCCGGTCTTCTGGAGCGACGCGCTCGCCATGTGGGTGGTCACCCGCTACGAGGACGTGCAGGCGGTCGCCCGCGACGCCGCCCGCTTCTCGTCGATCAACTCGATCTCGCCGGTCTCGGTGATGCCGCCGCCGCCGCTCCTCGAGGTGCTCATGCAGGGCTTCCCGGTGACGCCCAGCCTCGTCGACAGCGACCCGCCGGTCCACACGCGCAGCCGCTCGCTGGTGACCAAGGCGCTCTCGCTCCGCCGGATCGCGACCTTTGAGCCGATCCTCCGCGAGCTCGCCGAGCGCCTCATCGATCGCTTCGTCGACCAGGGGCAGGTCGAGTTCGTCGGCGCCTTCGCGGTCCCGCTGCCCGGCAACTTCATCGTCGACCTCCTGGGTCTGCCGCGCGATCACCTCGAGCAGGTCGACGCCTGGATCAGCCACGCGGCGGCGATCTTCGCCGGCCACGGGACGCTCGAGGAGCTCGTCGAGCACGCCCGCCACTTCGTGACCTTCCAGCACTACCTGGCGGACGCGGTGCGGGACCGCCGGCAAAACCCCCGCGACGACGCGCTCTCCGACATCGTCACCGGCGCGGACGCCCTCGATCCGCCGCTCGGCATGGCCGAGATGATCAACATGCTGGTGCAGACCCTCTTCGCCGGCTACGAGACCACCGCGGGCATGATCTCCGCCGCCGCCGTCGAGCTCGCGCGGGATCCCGAGCTCTTCGCGGCGCTCCGCGACGACCCGGGCCGGATTCCGGCGGTGATCGAGGAGTCGCTGCGGAGCGCCTCGCCGATCCACGCGATGTACCGGACGGCCAAGGAGGACGTGGAGCTCGGCGGGGTGACGATCCGCGCGGGCGAGCGCCTCCAGCTCGCCTTCATCTCGGCCAACCACGACGAGGAGCGCTTCGAGGAGCCGCTCCGCTTCGACCCCGGGCGGACGACGCCGCACCTCGCGTTCGGCCAGGGCCCGCACTTTTGCATCGGCGCGCCGCTGGCCCGCCTCGAGGGCCGGATCGCGCTCGAGGTGATCACCCAGCGCCTGCCGGGGCTCCGCCTCGTGCCGGGGCAGCGCCTCGCGTTCTTCCCCAGCGCGACCGCGCGGCGCCTCGCGGCGGTCGAGCTGGCCTGGGATCCGCCGACGACGAGCGCGTCGGCGTGACGAGGACGCGCGCGCAGAGGCGGTGATGAGGGCGACCGCGAGCGCGCGCTCGCGTGCCGCGTGGCCGCCCTTCCGCGGCGCCGCGCGGCCGGTGTATGACGGGGCGATGGCCAAGGGCGCCCCGACGAGGAGCCGCGAGCACGCGTCGTTTCGCCGGGAGGCGACCTTCCGCGCGCAGGCGCACGCGCTCGCCGATCCGATCGTCGACGACGACGCGCCGCCGCGGGTGCGCCGCGAGGAGGTCGCGGTCGGCGTCTACGTGCTCCACGACGTGATGACGCCGCGGGAGTGCCGGCGTCTGGTCGAGGTGGCGGAGGAGACGGGCTTCACCCACGCCGGCCTGGCGATCGGCGACGACACCTACCGGGTGAACCTCGCCGTCCGCAACAACCTGCGGGTGGTCTTCGACGCGCCGGCGCTCGCCGGGCGGCTCTGGGCGCGGATCCGCGATCGCGTCGATCCGCGGCACGAGGGTCGGCCGGTCCGCGGCCTCAACGATCGCTTCCGGGTCTACCGCTACGAGGTCGGGATGCGCTTCTTCCCCCACGTCGACGTGCGCATGCAGGTGCCCGGCGGCGAGACGCGGGCGTCGCTGGTCATCTTCCTCGGCGATCGCTTCGAGGGCGGCGAGACCCGCTTCTTCGAGCTCAAGGACCGACGCGCGCGGCGGGGCGAGGGGCGCGGCCGCAAGTTCGACAACCGCGTCCGCTTCGCCCTGCGCCCGGGGATCGGCGGCGCCGTGGTCTTCGATCACCTCCTCCTCCACGAGGGCGCGGAGGTGACCGCCGGGGTCAAGTACGCGGTGCGATCGGATCTGATCTACGCGCCCTGATCGCCGGGCGATCCGCGGGCTGGGCCGCCTTCGCTGGGTTGTCCACACTCCTAGGCGAGCGCCCGCTGGAGCCCGCGGAAGAGCGCCCGCGCCTCGTCGGGCCGGGGCATGCCGGCGAGCGCCTCGACCCGCGGGTGCTCGCGCCGGGTGAGCTCGACCTCGAGGCGCTCGAGCGCGGCCCGGCGGCGTTTTGCGACCGCGCGGCGCTCGCTCGGCCGCAGGCGGGCGTCGGCCCAGGCGGCGAGCGACCAGGAGAGGGCGGCGTGGCGGGTCTCGTCGTCGGCGATCCGGGCGAGCGCGCGGCGGATCACCGGGTCGCCGGCGCGGCGGGCCTGGTGGTGGGCGACCAGCGCCCCGTAGGTCTCGCGGACGCAGCCCTCGATCGCGTTGTCGCTGGCGACCTCGACGAGGGGGCGCGGCGGCGTCGGCTGAAGGCGCGGGCGTTGCGGGCGGCCGCCGTGGCGGCGGGCGAGGGCGGCGGTCACCCGGGCGTGGCGGAGCTCGTCGCCGCGCGCCCGGAGGGCCGCCTGGATCATCGGCGTCGGCGCGCCGTGGAGCGCGAGCTCGCGGGCGAGGTGGCCGAAGGCGGGGGCGGCCGCGGCCTCGAGGTGGGCGACCTCGGCGAAGAAGTCGCCCACCGGATCGGCGGCCCGCGCCCGCCGCGGCCGGCAGAGGCCGGGGGGGAGCCGGCCGATCGCGCAATTGGGATCGGCCCGCTCGACGATCTTGCTCTCGAGGATCTCGGTGCTGCCGTCGCCGCGGACCAGCATGACGTGGTGCTTGACGTGATCGCCCTCGCCGCAGCCGCTGCCGGTGCGGGTGAAGACGACGAAGCCCTCGGCGTGGCCGCCGACCTCGTTGCCGTCGTGGCAGTGGATCCGGTGGCCCGAGTCGCCGAGCATGACCACGAGCGCGGCGTCGCCGGGGGCGTCGATCTCCCCGAGGAAGGCGTCGAGCTCCGCGTGGGTGCCGACCGAGCCGACCTCGTCGCCGCGGGTGTAGGCGAGGAGGCGGTAGTCGAAGTAGTCCCACTGGGCCATCCCGAGCTCGGAGATCGTCGGCAGGGCGGCGAAGGCCTCCATGCAGGCGGTGGGATCGGCGGCGTTGGTGCACGGGGAGCCCGCGGCGTCGAGGATCGTCGTCATGTCGCCGTAGTCGCCGGGGACCGAGCGGAGGTCGAGGTAGTCGACGCTCATCGACGGCTCGACGTCGGCGACGAAGTGGAGGGTCCCGTCCTCGTCGCAGATGTCGAAGGAGAAGAGGTCCTCGTCGATCCCGCAGCCGCCGGCGACGATGGGGGCGAGGAGGGTCGAGAAGATCCGGCGCAGGCGATCGAGGTGAGGGGCGCGCATCGTTGAATAGTATCGGCGAAGGCCGGGGGTGGGCGAGAGCCCCGGATCGGGCGATCGCGCCCCTGCGCGCGGCCCTCCGGGTGTGCGACCATCGAGGGATGCGGGAGGGGGACGGGGAAGCGGTGTTCCTGGCCTGCGCGGGCCCCTTCGGCGAGCTCGCGCGCCGCCTCCTCGCCGACCCGCGGCCGCGGCGCTGGAGCGGCGAGCTCACCCCGCTCGTCGTCGACGGGCGCCCCTGGGCCGTGATGGCGAGCTTCCACGGCGACGACGGCGAGGCGGTCGCGGCCCTGCCCCTCGCGGACGTCGCCGACGCCGACGGGGACGCCCGCCTCGCCCGCCACGCCGCGGCGATCGCCGGCGGACGCCGCTGGGTCGCGCTCCCGGGCGTCGTCCCGGCGCCGGCCGGCGTCCCGGCGATCATCGCCGGCGCGTGGGCCGACGCCTGCGTCGAGTACGCGGCGATCGCCGCGTTCTACGGCGCTCGCCGGGCCCGGCGCTCGCAGGTCCCGCTGATCCACCACATCGACGAGGGGATCGCGATCCTCCGGGCGATCGACGCGCCGACGGTGGCGATCCGCGCCTACTGCCTGCACCCGCTGGTCCAGGGCGACGCCGATCTCCGCGAGAGCTGGGAGCGCGGCCGCCTGGCGGGGCTCGATCCCGCGGCCGTCGCCCTCGCGCTCGAGTACCGCTGCATCGCCAACGGCTTCCTCTCGCCGATGGAGGCCCACCCTGGCTACGACGATCCGAAGGCGATCCGCCGCTCGCCGCTCGCCGAGGTCGACGCGATGCTGATCGCCGACAAGATCCAGAACGCGAAGGACTTCGCGCTCCACCACCGGGAGAGCCACCCGCGGGCGGCGTGGCTGGAGCGCTACTTCGAACGCTGGCTGGAGGCGCTCGAGGTCCCGCCGGTCCGGGTCCGCGAGTTGACGGGGTTGATCAGCGCGCCGCGTCCCTACCTCGGGGCGCCGCTCCGCCTCTGAGGCCGCCTACTCGCAGACGCCGCGGGGCATCCCACAATCGCCCGCGCCCGCGCAGGCGCCCGACTCGCACTCCGCGTCGAAGCGACAGGCGTCGCCGCTGACCAGTCCTCCGGGACAGTAGGGCTTGTCGCACTCGGTCGGGTACTCGGCCCGGCGGACGCCGTGGCTCGGGAGGACGGTGATCCCGCTGACGTCGAGGTCGGCGGGGTCGTCGGCCGGGCCGCTGCGCTCGCCGCTCGCGCGCTCCCACATCCGCACGAAGTCGTCGGCCGACGAGCGGATCTGGGTGGTGTCGCTGCCGTGCTGATCGAGGTCGTCGAGGAGGTCGCCGAGGAGGCCGACGTGGCCGAGGCCGTGGTCGTCGAAGGCCGAGCCGACCGGCGCGAGGCCCCCGTCGCGCTCGCCCTTGGCCTGGCAGGTCGCCTCCTCGGCGAAGGAGGCGGAGCAGGCGTCGGCGCCGAGGCGCGGCCGGGTCTGCTGGATGAAGCCGTTGAAGTCGGAGCCGAGGCCGAGCTTCACCTTGAGGCCGAGGCGGCCGAGGTCGTGGGCCTGGGCGAAGGAGCGGGAGGAGCCGTGGCAGGTGTTCTCGACCGGCGAGGGCTCGTAGGTGTTGACCTCCTCGTGGGCGGTGCGCAGGCCGATCATCCCGCCGGTCTCCCGGACCATCGCGACGATCGACGCCGGCGTGGTCTTCTCCTCCTTCTGCTTCGCCGGGAGCATGAGCTCGCGGAAGTGGGCGTGGGAGAAGTAGAGCGGGTAGTAGTCGTGCTCGAGCGCGACCGCGTGGACGTCGCGGACCAGCGCCTCGGACATGTGGGCGAGGTCGATGAGCATCCCCCGCTCGATCATCGCCTCGAGGAGCGCGCGGCCCTCGTCGGTGAGGCCGCGGACGTTGCGGCAATTGGCGTCGACGTCGAAGCCGAGGGTGACGCCGGTGTCGGTGATCCCGCAGTCGGTGTCGATGTGGCAGCTCTCGGAGAACTGGGCGACGTGGAAGATCGTGTTGTGGGGGGCGGCGCCGCCGAAGCGGTTGTCGAGCTGGTGGACCATCTGCAGGGTGCGGACGCCGAGGTCCCAGACCTCGTCGAGCTGGGCCTGCCACTCGCCGTCACCGAAGATGTGCGAGGCCTCGATGCTGAGAATGATCGCGAGCTTGCCCTCGCCGACGATCCGCCGGGCGTCGGCGGCCGAGAGGGCGATCTCGACCCACTCGGCGTTGGCCGCGGCGAAGGCGTTGGCCTTCTCGAGCTGGACCCGGACGTCGGCCATCTCGTCGCATTGCGGGCGCGCGAGGTTCTCCGGCGGCAGCGCCTTGCAGAGCCAGTCGAGGCTGACCGCCGAGACGATCTCGACCCGGAGGCCGTCGTCGTAGGCGTCGCGGAGCCAGCCCTCCCAGGACTGCTGGTGGGCGATCACGTCCCAGCGCGGCCAGCCGTCGAGCTCGGGCCAGCCGCGGGTGCGGTCGTCGTGCTTGCCGGTGTCTCCTGCGGACCCCGGGATGTCGCCGAGGAGCTCCGAGAGCTCGGCGCCGCCGAGGGCGAGGAGGACCGCGAGGAGCGGCGCCTGCGAGCTCGCCTCGTCGACCACCGCCTGGTCGCAGGTGGCGATCAGATCGGCGAAGCCGTCGCGGATCCGGCCGTGATCGCCGGGCTCGCCGCCGTCGCAGAGCGCGAGGGCGAACGCCGGTTCGCCGACCGCCTCGCCGTGGAGCCAGCCGCCGCCGAAGGCGTCCTCGGCGAACATGTGGAGGTGGAGGTCGGCGAAGCCCGCGAGGGGAGGGGGGTCGCCGTCGCTCTCGGAGCCGCCGCTCTCGGAGCCGCCGCTCTCGGTATCGCCCGCCGGCGCCGGGTTGCAGGCGAGCGCGAGCGCGAGCGCAGGGGCGAGCGCGAGGGAGAGGACCCGGCCGGGGCGGGCGCGATCGAGGGCGGTTGCGATCATCGGCGGATAGTAGCGTCCGTGAGCCGACGCGGGGCCGGCGAAGCGTGGGTCGCCTCTCGATCGGAGACCTCGACAGGGCCTCCGCGGCGGGGGACCGTGGGCGCTGCGATGATCTCGAGGGAGCGCCCGAACGCCCGCCGCCGCCGGACCTGGGTCGCCGGCGCGGCCCTCGTGACGCTCGCGTCGTGCGGCCCCGCCGGGCCGCCTCCCCGCCCGCAGGCGACCATGCAGACCTCGGCGCCGCCGCGGCCGCAGACGTCGGCGCCGACCGCCACGGCCTACCGCTTCGCCCGGGTGATCGTCGCGCCGGGCGAGGTGATCGAGGGCGGCGTGATCGTCGTCGACGGCGCGACGATCCGCGGGGTGCTGGCCGCCGACGCGCCGCTCCCTGGCGACGCGGCGATCGTCGAGCTCGGCCGCTACACGGCGATCCCCGGGCTCATCGACGCCCACACCCACCTCACCTTCTGCTGGGACCCGCGCTGGGACGGCGGGAAGATGCCGGACGAGCCGCTGCCGCCCGCGGAGGCGATGCCCTTCGCCGAGGCGAACGCGCGGCGGACCCTCGAGGCCGGGATCACCACGGTCCGCGATCTGGGCGCGCTGCATCAGCTGGATCTCGCGCTCGCGGCCCGGATCGACGCCGGCGAGGTGGTCGGTCCGCGGATCCTCGGGGCGGGCGAGGGGATCTGGCCGCCGGGCCTGGTCCCGGGGGAGGCCGAGGATGGGCCCTCCGGGGCCGTCCGCGGCCCCGAGGAGGTCGCCGCCGCCGCCCGCGATCGCCTCGCCGATGGCGCCCGGGTGATCAAGCTCTGGGCCTCCACCGGCACCGACGACGACCTCAGCGGCCAGCCGCTCTACTCCTACGAGGAGATCAAGGCGGCGGTCGACGTCGCCCACGCCCACGGGGTCAAGGTCGCGGTCCACGACTACCTCGGCGAGGTCGCCGACGACATCATCCGCGCCGGCGCCGACACCATCGAGCATGCGCGCGAGCTCTCGGACGCGAGCCTGGCGGCGATGCGCGAGCGCGGCGTCGCCTACGTGCCGACGATCTGGCACAACGTCTACTACCGCGACAACATCGAGCGCCTCGGCCTCGATCCCGCGGCGGCCGCGGGCTTCGACGCCTTCATCGACGCCAACGTGGCGACCGCCCGCCGGGCCAAGGCGGCCGGGGTGACGATCGTCATGGGCTCGGACGCGGTCTTCACCGGCTTCGGCGACAACACCCGCGAGCTCGACGTCTTCGTCGAGCGGGTCGGGATGACGCCGATGGAGGCGCTGGCGACCGCGACCACCGACGCCGCCCGGGCGCTCGGGATCGACGATCGCCTGGGGGCGATCCGGCCGGGCTACGAGGCCGACTTCGTGGTGATCGACGGCGACCTGGCGAGCATCGAGGACATCCACAGGGTCGTCTCGGTGGTCAAGCGGGGCGCGGTGATCGACGTCGCCGCGCCGGCGGGGGGATCGGGTATGCTCAATCCCTTGGTCTCGCCATGACGTTGTCGCAGCTCCGCTCCCCCTCACCCCTCGCGCTCACGCTCACGCTCCTGGCCTTCGGCTGCTCCGGCGGCGGCGGGGACTCGTCCGGCGGCGAGACGACCAGCGAGGGCGGGAGCTCGAGCGGCGGCGACACCTCGAGCAGCACCTCGACCTCGACCGGGGGCTCGAGCTCGAGCTCGACGGGCGCGCCCGAGACCTCGACGAGCGGCGGAGACGTCTGCGGCGACGGGGTGATCGACGCCGGCGAGGACTGCGACAGCGACGCGCTCGGCGGGAAGACCTGCGCCGACGTCGGCGAGGGGATGGTCGGGACCCTCGCCTGCGCCGACGACTGCACCCTCGACGCCTCGGGGTGCGCGGCCGCGGCCGCGATCGTCCTCCTCAACGAGGTCACCTCGAAGGGGGTCCTCGAGGGCCCCTACGCCGACCACGGGGACGCGATCGAGCTCTACAACGCCGGCGACGCGCCGGTCGACCTCGACGGCTGGGCGATCTCGGACGACCCGACCTTCCCGGTCGACAAGACCTACGTCTTCCCGGCCAAGAGCTCGCTGCCGGTGGGCGGCTACCTCGTCCTCGTCGCCTACGACCCGATGAGCGGGACCGGCGAGCTCCCCTTCGGGATCAGCGCGAGCAACGAGGAGACGATCACCCTGCGCGACGCCGCCCAGGTTCAGGCCGACCAGCTCGTGCTCAACGGGGCGGACGCCGAGATCTCGTGGTGCCGGCTCCCGGATGGCGCCGACCTCTGGACCTACTGCGACCAGACCTTCGGCGGGCCCAACGTCGAGGCTGCGTCGGTCTGTGGCAACGGGATCCAGGAGGGCGACGAGGCCTGCGACGGCGACGACCTCGGCGGCCTCACCTGCGCCGACCTCGGCTTCGCCGGCGGCGCGCTCGCTTGCACCATCGAGTGCGTCCCCAACGCGTCGATGTGCACCTCCGGGAGCACGGTCGCGATCAACGAGATCGAGTCGACCGACGACCAGATCGAGCTCTACAACGCCGGCGGCGTCAGCGTGGACATCTCCGGCTGGATCCTCACCGACGACGTCGTCGACCAGAACTACGACCCGGCGGCCGACCTCGAGAAGCTGGTCTTCCCGGCGCTCACCAGCCTCGGCCCCAAGCAGTTCCGCAACGTGATGAAGGGGATGCTGCCGGGGATGCACCCCTTCGGGCTCAGCGCGGGCGGGGAGACGGTGACGCTCCTGAAGCCCGACCTCAGCGTGGTCAGCGTCGTCACCTACGGTGACGGCGAGGCGGCGACGTCCTTCTGCCGGCTCCCCGACGGCCCCGCCGGGACCTGGACGATCGATTGCACGCCGACCTTCGGCGCCGCCAACAAGCCCTGATCGGCCGGGCCCCGGGCGCGCGGCGGGTCTGCTATCGTCCTCGGATGTCCGCGCGCGCCTCATCCCTCGCACTCTCGGGCTCCCTCCTCGCGCTGGCGCTCGCCGGCTGCGGCGACTCCGGTCCGGCGAACGCCAGCTCCGCGACCGACGCGACGACCGGGAGCACCGGCTCCGCGGGGAGCTCGAGCAGCAGCAGCAGCAGCAGCACGAGCGGTGCTGGCACCAGCACGGGGAGCACGGGCGGGGGCGAGAGCAGCGGCGCCACGACCAGCGGCGGGAGCACGGGGAGTAGCGGCGGGGCGACGACCAGCGGCGCCGAGTCGACCTCGGCCGCGTCGGCGAGCACCGGCGAGGTGCCGCCCGACATGCCGCCGCCGATCCACTGCGATCCCGACGGCGGCGGCCCCTACTGGCTCCTCGAGGGCGAGTCGCTGGAGGTGCCGATCACCTGCCTGACCGGGATCGAGCTCGCCGGCGAGGACTTCACGATCGAGCCGCTGCCGGCGGGCGCGAGCTACGATCCGGTGACCGCGACCCTCCACTGGACCCCCGGGCTCGACCAGGGGGCGGTCTATCACCTGACGATCACCGCGGTCCCGGCCGACGAGAGCGCGCCCCTCAAGATCGGCGTCGCCGACCGCTGGGATCACCCGGAGAACGTCCCGGTCGTCGACCCGCTGATCTACACCGAGGAGTACGGCCTCCCGGTCCTCCACCTCGACGCCGCGCCCGAGATCAACGCCAACGACTACACCCCGGCGACGATCGTCTACGACGGGCACACCTACGTCGCCGAGGCCAAGTACCGCGGCGCCGCCTCGCTCGGCTACCCGAAGAAGAGCTACACCCTCAAGTTCGCCAAGGAGGACAAGTTCAGCGATCTGGACGTGCCCTTCGTGAACAAGCGCAAGGTCGTCCTGATCTCGACCTTCGACGACAACGCCTACATCCGCCAGCGCCTCGCCTACGAGATGTGGAACGCGCTCGACCCCGCGCACATCCAGGTCCAGGTCTACAGCGGGGTGGTCTTCGTCGACAACGCCTACTGGGGGCTCTACACCTTCTCCGATCACGTCGACGGCTACCTGATGGAGGACCACGGCCTCTTCCAGGACGGCAACCTCTACAAGGCGCGCAACCACGACGCCAACTTCCGCCTGGTGAAGGCGAACCAGCAGCCGAAGGTGACGCCGCACGACGGCCTCACCAAGGAGGAGGGCTTCCCGCTGCCGGGGGAGATGGGGGCCTTCGACGACCTCGACGCGCTCGTCACCTTCGTGGCGACCGCGACCGACGCCGACTTCCTCGCTCAGATCGACGGGATCATCACCCGCAAGGAGTACGAGGACTGGTGGATCTTCGTCTCGCTGATCATGGCCGACGACTCCGCCGGCAAGAACTCCTACCACTACCACGATCCCAACGGCGGCCTCTTCCGCTTCACGCCCTGGGACTTCAACGACTCCTTCGGCCAGACCTGGCAGACCGCGCGCAAGGGCTTCACCAAGAACCCCGAGGCCTACACCTGGGCCAACCAGCTCTTCACCCGCTTCCTCGCGCTGCCGACGATCGGCACCCCGCTCCGCGCCCGCTACGGCGCGGTCCTTCAGGACACCTACGAGGTCGAGTGGATCCTCAACCGGGTCGACCAGCTCATCGCCGAGATCGATCCGAGCGCCCACCGCGACGAGGGCCGCTGGGGCGCGCTCTACAAGACCTACCCCGGCTGGAAGTGGCGCGTCGACTTCACGACCTACGAGGAGGAGGTCGTCTACCTCAAGCAGTGGATCAGCGACCGCTGGGCCTTCGTCGACGGGCTCTACTGAGGGGCGAGCCGGCCCCGCCGGCTCACGGGAGCTTGCAGATGTAGGGCCGGACGGTGCTGCACTTGAGGTCGTTCCAGAGGCCGCCCGACCACTTCGGGAGGTTGACGCAGTCCTCGTTGCCGGAATTGTTGGGCTCGCCCTCGTTCCAGGCGGTGAAGTCGAGGGGGGTGCCGTCGCTCCACACGAACGTGCCCTCCTGCTGGATGTCGCTCAGGCCGATCCACCAGTCAGCGCTGGCGATCGCGAAGGCCTCCTGCACCAGCCAGTCCTGGGTCGCCTGATCGTGGATCGAGACGAGCTCGCCGCCCTTGGCCTTGCACTCGGTGTTCGCCTGGTCGAAGGGGAGGGCGACGAAGCAGAAGTCGGCGGTCCCCGGCCCGGGGATGTCCTTGTTGACGCAGTGGGGGCACTTCGGATCCTCGTCCCAGATCCCGTCGCAGTTGTCGTCGTCGAGGTCGCAGACCTCGGGCGCGCCGGGGTGGACGTTGGGGTCGTTGTCGTTGCAGTCGTCGATGCAGGCGGAGTAGCCGTCCTTGTCGTTGTCGACCGCCGACGGGACCGTGCACTTGAGCCCCTCGGCGATCGTGTTCTTCCGGTTGAGGAAGAAGTTGATGTTGTCGACGACCTCCTGGTTGTGGGCCGCGATCCCGCACTCCTTGCGAGGATCGGCGGCGAAGGCCGCGGCCGAGAGCGCCTGGAGGTCGTTGGCCATGCCGATGAGGTCGAGGTTGTCGACCCGGGCGACGACGTCGCTATAGTGGTCGGCGAGGAGCATCCGGCAGGGGACCGAGGCCGCGCACATCTGCTGGACCCGCCCCTGGCCGCCGAAGGTGTCGAGGTGCTGGCGCAGGGTCTGATCGATCCCCCAGGGGAGGAAGAGCCAGCGCTGATCGCTCGGCCGGTTGTAGACGAAGAAGTTGTTGCGGGTCCAGGCGTAGCCGTCCCAGTCGCCGAGGTAGATCCCGGTGGCGAAGGACTTGGTGACGTTGTCGATGTCCATCACCGCGGCGGCGTCGAGGAGGAAGGTCGCGGGGTCCTGCATCGCGTCGAGGGCGGCGAGCCAGACGAAGAGGTCAGCGAAGCCCATGTCGCTGCCGTTGTCGAGGTCGAAGGAGGTGATCTTGTCGGCGACGAGGTCGCTGCCGTAGGCGCCCTCGTAGAGCTGCCCCTTGTCCGAGCCGAACCAGTGGTTCAAGAAGACGTCGTTGTCGACGGCCTCGACCGTGGTGTAGAGCCCGTAGAGCTCGCCGTTGACCGAGACGGTCGCGTAGGCCGCCCGCGGGGCGGCGACGCCGGCGTCGCGGAAGAGGGTGTAGCCGAGGATCTCGCGCTGGGCGGAGCAGTCCTGGACCATGTTGTTGACCGCGAGCTTCTCGATCCCGAGGAGGTCTTGGCCCGGGACGTAGCGGTTGAAGTCGAGGAGGAAGGCCGCCTTCTTGTCGAGCTTACGGAAGGAGCCGTAGTTGCCCTTGAGGCGGACGCCGACCTGCGGGAGGTCGTAGACCTGGCCGCCGATCGTCGCCGTAACCCCGCCGACGGTGTACTTCTTGGGGTCGGTGTTGAGGGCGAGGAGCGCGTTGTCCGAGAGGGTGATGTTGATGTCGGCGATCGCCTTGGTGTTGAAGAGCGGCTCGGCGTCGAGGTAGGGATCGACCGGCTCGCCGGTGGTGCCGGTGGTCGCGTCGGTGTCGGTGCCGTCGGTGCCGAGGTCGGTGGTGGTCGTGTCGGCGCCGGTGCTGGTGGTCGAGGTCTCGGGGGTCGTGGTCGCGCCGCTGCTGGTGTCGGCGCCGGTGCTGCTGGTGCTGGTGTCGGCGCCGCTGCTGCCCGTGCTGCCCGTCGACGAGGTCGAGGTCGAGGTCGCGGCGCTGCTGCTCCCGGTCGACGTGGCGTCGCCGGTCGAGCCGGTGGTCGCCGAGGTCACCGTCGTGTCGTCGCCGCAGGCGGCGAGGACGAGGAGGGCCGTGAGGGGGAGGTGAGCCGCCGGTCCGCGCATGATTCAGACACGTTAGCCGGGCGCGCGTCGCTCGCTCAAGCGGCGTCAGTCGGCGGTGGGGCGGCCGACGGGCAGGTGCGTCGACGCGCCGCTGGATCGGCGCTCGTCCTGGCTCCAGCGTAGAAGGGTCCGCGCGACGATGCGCGCTAGTCGGCGGACGTCGTCGCCGCGACGTCGACCGTGAAGACCGTCACCGCGTGGGTGCCACGGAGGCCCTTGAGCTCGAGCACCTCGGTGCGCGCCGGCAGGCGCTCGTCGGCCGCGAGCCCGCGCGCGGCGGCGTCGGCGAGGATCGCCGCCGACACCGCGATCTCGTCGGCGCCGGCCTTGCTCTCGATCCGCGCGGCGGTGTTCACCGTGGTCCCGAAGTAGTCGATTCGGTCGTTGGCGGTCATGGCGATGCAGGGCCCGCGGTGGAGGCCGATCCGCAGCTTCAGGCGCTCGCCGGTCGCCGGGTGGCGGACGTCGGCGATCGCCCGCTGCATCGCGATCGCCGCCCGGAGGCCGTCGACCGGCCGCCGGAAGACCGCCATGATCGCGTCGCCGATCGTCTTCACGAGGGCGCCCTCGTGATCGACGTAGCAGGCGCGGAGGGTGTCGAAGTGCTGGCGGACCAGGGCGAAGGCCGAGCCGTCGCCGATCCGCTCGTAGAGCGCGGTCGAGCCGACGACGTCGGTGAAGAGGAAGACCTGGTTCTGGATCGCCAGCTCGGTCCCGGGCGCGAGGATCTCGGCGCTGAAGAGGTCGCGGAAGTCCTGGATCGTCGCCAGCTCGGCGGCCGAGACCACGTCGTCGGCCCAGGCGGCGCGGGCGATCATCAGCTCGGCGGCGATCCCCGCGGCGTTGGTGATCGTCAGCGCGAGCGCGCCGGCGCGGACCCGGGGCGGGGCGCCGGTGATCGCCTCGCGGCCGAGCTCGACCTCGATCGCCGACGGCGCGTCCGGGTCGTCGACGACGTCGAAGTAGACGCCGACGGCGGCCTGCGGGGCGAGGAGCTGGTGCTTGCCGGGCCCGAGCTCGGCCTTCACCGCGCGCGACGCCCCGGGCTCGAGGTTCCATCCGGCGATCCGGTGGGGGGTGTTGCGGGGGCCGGCGTGGCAGTACTCGCCCTCCTCCTCGCCGAGGCCGAGGGGGCGCGGCGCGAAGCGGACCTCGACCGCCCGATCGAAGTCGACGCCGAAGCGGATGTTGCAGGTCGGGCAGTGGCTGCTCTCGGCGAGCTCGGCGAGGCGGCTGGCGCTCGCCTTGGCCCGCCGGCACGACGGGCAGATCAGCTCGTACTCGAGGTCGAAGAGGCCGGCGTTGGTGGCGTGGAGGAAGAGGCGCAGGGTGTCGCGGCGCGGCGTCTTCCAGCGATCGGCGAGGGCGTAGGGGGCGAGGCTGCCGAGCTCGCTCGCGGGCGCCTCGAGGAGGTGGAGGCGGAGCGCCTCGCCGATCGCGGTGAGGCCCAGGCGGGCCGCGAGCGGGCGGAGGACGCGATCGAGCTGGCCCCCCGCGGTGTCGCGCGGGCGCACGCCGCCGGGCTCCGGGAGCGCGCGGCCGGCCGCCCAGCGGGGGGCCAGCTCGTAGACCCGACGGAAGCCCGCGCGGGTCTGGATCCCGATCGCCACCCGGGCGACCAGGCGGCCGAAGAGGTGGCGCGGGGTGACCGTGATCGTGTGGACGAGATCGGTGGTGTCGGGCGCGTCGCCGTCGGCGAGGGTGACCTCCGAGACCAGGCGGAGGAAGGGCCCCGCCTGGTAGTCGCGGGTGAAGCGGAAGTACTCGTGCTCGACCCACTCGCAGGGGCGCTCGATCCAGCGGAGGGTGATCCCCCCCGAGCTCGCCTCGGCGTGGATCTCGGAGCCCCCGGAGTCGAGCGGCTTGTAGGTGTAGCGGACCGGGAAGAGGCCGGCGAGTCGGTTGAGCCGCTCGGTGTCGGCGACGTAGTCCCAGAGGAGCTCGCGGCGGACCGGGATCCGATGCTCCCAGCGGAAGACTTCGGGCGTCGCCATCGCCGGCAGGATATCAGCAATGGTCGCGCGCGGGTCCGCGCGCACATGGCCCCTCGTGCAGGCGGCGCGCGCTCACGGGGTGGGGCCGCGGACGAGGCGCTGGTGCGCGCCGCCGAGGCCGGCGAGCTCGAGCTCCGAGCGGAGCGCGTCGTCGCCGAGGACGATCGCGCCGCCGGCGAGGAGCACCCAGAGGATCGACGGGTGGGGCTCGGTCACCGCGCAGATCGTGACGTCCGCGGCGGCGATCGTCCCGCTCGCGTCCGCGAGCTCGAGGCGCTCCGGTCGGCAGCGGAGCTCGAAGGGCGCCTCATCGCCGCAGCCCTCGTCGATCGCCTCGGAGCGGAGCTGGAGGCGGTACTCGCCGTCGATCGCCTCGCCGGGGCCGCGCCAGCGGCAGCGCAGGGGCGCGGGCGTCGTTGGCCGCGGCGGCGCGCCCTGGAGCTCGAGCCCGGCGAAGGGATCGTCCGCGCTCGCCACCACCTCGAGGGTCGCGCCGCGCTCGTCGACGTCGAGGGTCGCGCGGCCGCGGTAGGAGGCGAGCGGCAGATCGCGGCAGCCGACGTTGCGGGATTCGAAGGTCAGCGCGTGGTGGGGCGCGGGGACGAAGGGCGGCGGGGTCGCGTCGCTCTTCGGCGGCGCGGCTGGGGCCGGGCCCTCGGCGGCGGCGCAGGCGAGGTGGGCGGCGAGCGCGGGTGCGAGGGCGAGCCGCCGCCTCCGATCGATCGCAGCGCCGAGCGTGGTCACGCGGCGGCGCCCTCCGCCGCGAGCGCGCCGAGGAGGCGGCAGAGCTCGTCGCCGCTGAGCGATCGCTGGTAGGTCGCCGGGTCGTCGGCGCGGCCGGCCTCGAAGGCGGCGACGTAGCGCTCGACGTGGCGCGGGCTGACGCCGGTGAGGGCGGCGATCGCCGCCGGCGCGCGGCCGGCCTGGTGGAGCCCGATCACCAGGTTCTGCCGCCCCTTGCGGACGCTCGCGGGGTCGATGAGGAAGCGGTAGGGGCGGCCGAGGTAGCGCCGACGGAGGGGATCCGCGCCGCGCTTGAGGGTGAGGCCGACGCGCGGCGAGGTCACGACCTCGCGGGCTTCGCCGGGCCGTCGGAGCTCGAGGAAGAGCGGCGAGCTCGCGCCGGCGGGGGGATCGATCGCCGGATCGAAGGCGCCCGCGAGGGCGGCGACGCTGGCCTCGCCGGTGAGGGCGAGGATCCGATCGACGACCGCGCAGGAGCCCTCGATCCGGGCGCCGTCCTCGATCGCCTCGATCGCCCGCAGGAGGATCCCGCCGTGGATCGCCGGGGCGCCGACGGCGACGTCGAGGCCCTTGTAGGTGCCGCCCTTGTAGGTGCCGCCCTGGCGGTGGAAGTACCAGCGGCCGCGCTCGCGCTGGATCGGATCGAGGTGGGTGAAGGGATCGGGGTGGACGGCGCTGGTCCAGTAGAATTCGATCTCGGCGATCCGATGGGCGACGCCGGCGATCCGCAGGGTGACCTCGCCGAGGAGGAGCGCGGCGATCCGGGCGAAGGCGGCGGCGTGCTCGGCCTCGGCGGTCGCGTCGGTCGGCAGGAGGGGGACGAGGGCCTCGGTCAGCGTCGGCAACGTCACCGTGATAGCCGCTCGCGCGGCCGGCGGGAACTCCTGATCGTCGGATCGTCGATCAGCGGCGGAAGGGGAGGGCGCGGGGATCGGCGAGGAGGACGAGATCCGGGCGGACCTCAGCGAGCGCGAGGCGCCAGCGCTCGAAGTCGTCGCTCGCCGGGCCGAGGGCAGGCCAGCCGCCGGCGAGGGCGTTTGCCTCGCTGCTCGCGGCGCTGAGCCAGGCGAGCGCCGGCGTCATCATGATCAGGAAGCTCATCAGGAGCGAGAGGCGGAAGTAGCCCCAAAGGCCAGACGCGCCGCAGGCGGCGACGAAGACCGCGACGACCGCGGCGATCGAGAGGCCGATCGCCAGGTTGCGGCGGCGGCGGTGCGCGGGGGTCAGGGTCGGCGGTCGGTTGCGGGCGGAGCTCACCAGGCGGATCGCCCAGCCGTCGGCGCCCGGGTTCTCGTCGAGGAAGAAGTGGGTGCTGACGACCGCGTGGAAGGAGCCGCGGCGGACCGAGATCCGGGCGCCCGCGACCAGCCCGCGGAGGTGGGTGAGGCGGGTCTCATAGCCGGCGGAGCGCGGGAAGTGGCGCTGACAGACGCGCTCGGCGGTGGTCGCCAGGGCGTCGACCGCGTGGCACGCCTCCTCCCTCGTCCATGAGACCCGCCGCTCCGCCCAACAAAGTCGATCATCCCCCATCACAAATCAGGTTAGCGGGGGGCGGCTAGCGCGTCTATTGCTCTCATCCGCTCGCACCAAGCGAGGCGGGATCGGGCGCGGCGCTCGCGGGCGCGCCCGATCCCGCGGTGGCAGGCGCGAGCGCTGCGCGGCCGCGCCCCGGACGCGGTGTCGGGGCGCCGTCCTTGTGTCTAGCGGGGGCCCCGTCGGCGACCGCGCGCGGGGCCGCGACGGGGTGAGTTCGCGCGAGCGCTGGGCGGCCGGGCGACGAGGCGTCCGCGTCGCCGAGCTCCGACCGCCTTGAGATGTCCCTATGGTCATGTTGTCGTCGCGTCGACGTACTATGTCCATTGAGACATCTTGTTGATGCGCCGGGGGGGCGCCGGGCTCCGGTCGCGCGCGACCCTGGGGGCTGCCTCGGGGTCCTTGACGAGGTCCTCCCGGGGCGACCTCTCCCGCGGGTCGGGTCGGCCAATTTGAGAATATTCTGAAGCCATGTCGCGAGTCGCCATCCGCCCCCTGGCGGCCCGCTGAGCCGCCTTGCGCGGCCGATCTCGCTGGTGTACGTAGAGGGCGATGGGAGTCCTCTCGCGGACGCTCGGCGCCGCGGCGCTCGCCCTCGTCGGGGGCTGCGCCAGCGCCATCGAGCGTTCGAACGCCGAGGCGCTCGCCCGGGTCGAGCCGACGATCGAGCCGCTCGGCGTCGAGTGGGTCGGCGACACCCGCAGGGAGCCCGGCGGCGATCTCGACGGCTCGCTCGACGCCTACGTCGCCCACGCGCTCGCCCGCTCGCCGACCCTGCGGGCGCGCTTCGACGAGTGGCGGGCGGCGAGCCACGCCCCGCGGGCGGCCCGGCGCTTCCCTGACCTGATGGTCAGCTACGCCGGCTGCATCGTCGGCGCCGAGCGCTGCGTCGGGCCGATGGGCCAGCGGGTCGGGGTCATGCAGTGGTTCCCCTGGCCGACCACCCTGAGCGCGGCCTCCGACGCCGAGGCCTACCTCGCGCTCGCGGCCCAGCGCCGCTTCGAGGCCGAGGCGCTGGCGATCAGCGCGGCGGTCGCCCGGGCCTACTGGCGGCTCTGGGCGGTGCGGGCGAGCCGCGAGGTCCAGCGCGCGCAGATCGAGGTCGTCCGCGGCCTCTCCGAGCTCGTCCGCGTCCGGGTCGAGACCGGCGCGGTCAGCCTCGGCGCGCTCGCCCAGATCGACCTGACGATCGCCCGCCAGGAGGACCGCCTGGTCTCCCTCGACGCCCGCGAGCGGGAGGCCAGCGCGGCGCTCGCCGAGGTGATCGGCGAGGCCGGGATCGAGACCCCGACGCGGGCCGAGCCGCCCTCGCCGTCGACCCCCGCGGAGCCCCTCAGCGCGCTCCAGGAGGCGATCGGTGAGCACCCGCGGGTGACCGAGATCGAGCTCTGGGCGAGCGCCAGCGGCGAGCGGGCGCGGGCGGTCGGCGCCCACCGCTTCCCCAGCCTGGGCCTCGGCGCCGACTGGATCATCGGCCGTCAGGCGACCGCGACGACGCCGCAGGCGATGCACATGCTGATGATCTCCGCGAGCCTCAAGATCCCGCTCTCGGTCGGGGCGATCCGGGCCGATCGGGCGCGGGCCGAGGCCGAGGGCGCGGCCCACAACGCGCGGGCGCTGGCCGCCCGGCAGCGGGCCTACGCCGCGCTCGAGGAGGCGCTGGCGGCCGTCGAGGACTCGCGGCGGCGGACGGTGCTCTACCGGAGCACGCTCCTGCCGCAGGCCGAGACCGCCTTCGGCGCGCTCCAGGGGGCCTACCAGGCCGGCGAGGTCGGCCTCGCCGACATCCTCCTGGCCGAGCGCGACCTCCTCGATCTCGAGCTCGCGGAGATCGACGTCCAGGCCGAGCACGCGATCGCCTGGGCGACCCTCGACGAGGTCGTCGGTCGGCCGGTGGCGAGAGGAGATGGCCGATGAGCCAGGTCGATGTGGACGAGGCGGAGGCGCCGCGGGGGTCGCGGGCGGTGAGCGGGGAGCTCGGGGACAGCGCGCGCGAGGGCGCGGTCGACGAGGGAGGCGCGGCCGCGGCCGACGACGGGCGCTCGCAGGAGGTCGCCGCCACGCCGACGCCACCCGCCGAGGAGCCCGCCGGCGCGCGCGCGTCGGTGACGACGTCGGCGCCCGCGGGCCTCGACGCGCCCCTGGCGGTCGCTGGTCGCTCGGCGCTCTGGCGGCGCGCCGGCCTCGGCCTCCTGGTGATCCTCGCCTTCATCGTCGGCCTCCGGGTCGGCAGCGGCGGCCCGCCTGCGACCTCGCCGGAGGCCGGTGCGGGCGGGCCTGCGGCCGCGGCCGCGAGCGCGGCGAAGGAGGTGATCTGGACCTGCTCGATGCACCCGCAGATCCGCATGCGCGAGCCCGGCCTCTGCCCGATCTGCGGGATGGATCTGATCCCCGCGAGCGAGGGCGACGGCGCCTCGTCGGAGGCGCTCGGGCCGACGACGCTCACGCCGTCCGCGCGCGCGCTCGCCAAGGTGCGGACCTCGCCGGTGCTCCGCCGCGAGCCGCGGGCCGAGCTCCGCCTCCTCGGCCGCGTCGACTACGACGAGTCGAGCCTGCGGGCCGTCACCGCCTGGACCGGCGGCCGCATCGATCGCCTGCGGGTGCGGGTGACCGGCGCGGCGATCCGCAAGGGGCAGGTGATCGCCACCCTCTACAGCCCCGAGGTCTACACCGCGACCCGCGATCTCGTGCAGGCGACGATCGCCGCCGAGAAGCTCGGCGGCGGCCTCCACTCGTCGGCCAAGCTCGCCGGCGCCGCCCTCGAGTCGGCCCGCGAGCGCCTCCGCCTCCTCGGGGTCTCCGACGACCAGATCGCCAAGATCGAGCGCGAGCGCGCGGCCCCGCGGACCGTCGAGATCCGCTCGCCCTTCGCCGGCACGGTGCTCGAGCGCGTGGTCGAGGAGGGCGACTACGTGCAGCCGGGGTCGGCGCTCTTCAACGTCGCCGACCTCTCGAAGGTGTGGATCCAGATCGACGCCTACGAGCCCGACCTCCCCTACCTCAGGGTCGGCCAGGAGGTCGTCGTCGAGGCCGCGTCGCTCCCCGACGAGGCGCTGGTCGGCAAGGTCGCGTTCATCGATCCGGTGGTCGACCACCGCACGCGGACGGCGAAGGTGCGGATCGAGGTCGAGAACCGCGGCGGCCAGCTCCGCCCCGGGGTCTTCGCCGAGGCGCTGATCCGGATCGACGCCGACGAGCGCGGCGAGGGCCCCTCGCTGGTGATCCCGGCGAGCGCCCCGCTCTTCACCGGCCGCCGCTCGGTGGTCTACGTCGAGGTCCCGGGGATGGAGCGGCCGACCTACGAGCTCCGCGAGGTCCGCCTCGGCGCCCAGGCGGGGCCCTTCTACCCGGTGCTCGCCGGCCTCTCGGAGGGCGAGGTCGTGGTCACCCGCGGGGCCTTCGTCCTCGACGCCGATCTCCAGCTCGCCGGCGGCCAGAGCATGATGACGCTCCCCGACGATCGCGCGAGCGCGCCGACGCCGACGCTGCAGGTGCCGAGCGAGCTCCGCGAGGCGCTTCGGCCGGTGGTCGCCACCTACCTCGACGCCCAGACCCACCTCGCCGGCGACGCGATCGACGAGGCCCGCGAGGATCTCGTGCGGCTCGCGGAGATCGTCGTCGATCTCCGGCCGCCGGGCCCGAAGGCCGCCCGCGACGCCTGGCAGGCCCACGCGTCGGCGCTCGGCGGTCACGCCCGCCACGCCGCCCAGGGCAAGGACGCCGCCGATCTCCGGCGGGCCTTCGAGCACCTCAGCGCGGCGATCGAGGAGCTCCTCGAGACCTTCGGGAACCCGCTCTCGGAGCCCCTGCGGATCGCCTACTGCCCGATGGCCTTCGACTCGCGGGGGGCCGCCTGGGTGCAGCGCGACGACGCGCTGGCCAACCCCTACTACGGCGCGGCGATGCTCCGCTGCGGCGAGTTCCGGGCGACCGTCCTCGCCGGCGAGCTCCTCGCCCGGAGCGCGGGCGCGGGCGCGGCCCCGGCGGCCGGCGGCGACGATCACGGGCACCACCACTGAGGGGAGCGCGGGCGGCGATGGCGAGCGAGCACGAGGCGCGGGAGGAGGCCGACGAGCGGCGCTGGGAGGCGCTGATCGGCTTCTTCGTCGCCAACAAGCTGGTCGTCTTCATCCTCGCCGCGGTGGTCGCGGTCCTCGGCCTGGTCTTCGCGCCCTTCGCCTGGGAGCTGGGCTCGCTGCCCCGCGATCCGATCGCCGTCGACGCGCTCCCGGACACCGGCGAGAACCAGCAGATCGTCTTCACCGAGTGGCCGGGTCGATCGCCGCGGGACGTCGAGGATCAGATCACCTACCCGCTGACGACCGCGCTCCTCGGGGTGCCGGGGATCAAGACCGTCCGCGGGATCTCGATGTTCGGCTTCTCGTCGATCTACGTGATCTTCGAGGACGAGATCGAGTTCTACTGGTCGCGCTCGCGGGTCCTCGAGAAGCTCGCCTCGCTCCCGCGGGGGACGCTCCCCGAGGGCGCCGCGCCGACCCTGGGCCCCGACGCGACCGCCCTCGGCCAGGTCTTCTGGTACACCCTCGAGCCCCGCGACGCCGACGGCGAGGTGGTCGGCGGCGCCTTCGACCTCGACGAGCTCCGCTCGATCCAGGACTACAACGTCCGCTACGCGCTCCAGGCGGTCCCCGGCGTCGCCGAGGTCGCGTCGATCGGCGGCTTCGTCCGCGAGTACCAGGTCGACGTCGACCCCCAGGCGATGCAGGCGATGGCGGTCTCGCTCGGCGAGATCGCCGGCGCGGTCCGCAAGGCCAACCTCGACGTCGGCGCCCGCACCCTCGAGATCAACGGCGCCGAGTACATGATCCGCGGGCTCGGCTTCATCGAGTCGACCGAGGATCTCGAGGAGGTCGTCGTCGCCGCCCGCGAGCACACGCCGATCCGGGTCAAGGACGTCGCCCGGGTCGGCCTCGGCCCGGCGCTGCGGGCCGGCGTCCTCGACAGCGGCGGCGCCGAGGCGGTCGGCGGGGTCGTGGTCGTCCGCTACGGCGAGAACCCGCTCGCGGTGATCGACCGGGTGAAGGCGAAGATCGCCGAGATCGGCCACGGCCTCCCCAGCCGCGAGGTCGACGGCCGCCGCGCCCAGGTCACGCTTGTGCCCTTCTACGACCGCACCGGGCTGATCCACGAGACCCTGGCGACGCTCTCGTCGGCGCTGATCCAGCAGGTGCTGATCACGATCGCGGTGATCCTGATCATCCTCCGCCACCTCCCGAGCTCGCTCCTGGTGTCGATGGTCCTGCCGCTCGGGGTCCTCACGACCTTCGTGCTCATGCGCCTCGGAGGGGTCGACGCCAACGTGATGGCCCTCGGCGGGATCGCGATCGCGATCGGGACGATGGTCGACGTCGGCATCGTCTTCACCGAGAACATCGTCCAGCACCTCGACGAGGCGCCGCCGGGGGGCTGGGGTGAGCGCGCGGCGATCGTCCGGCGGGCCGCCGGCGAGGTCGCGGCCGCGGTCTTCACCTCGATCACCACGACGGTCCTCGCCTTCCTGCCGATCTTCGGGCTCACGGGCCCCGAGGGGAAGCTCTTCGCGCCGCTCGCCTACACCAAGACCTTCGCGCTGATCGCCGCCTTCCTGGTCGCGCTGGTGGTCCTGCCGGCGATCGCCCACCTCGTCCTCCGCGGCCGCGGGCAGCGGCTGGGGCGGCCTCACCTCCTCGACCTGGCGATCGCCGGGATCGGCGTCCTGGCCCTCGCCAGCGGGGCCCTGGGGGCCGGCCTCGCGCTCCTGACGATCGGCGGGGTCCGCCTCGCCGGGCCGCGCCTCCCCCGCGCGCTCGCCTGGCTGCCGGCGGCGCTGACCAACGGGATCGCCGGGGTCTTCGTCGTCTACACCCTGGTCAAGTTCTGGATGCCCCTCGGGCCAGGTCACTCGCTGGCCGACAACCTGGTCTTCGTCGGCCTCGTGGTCGGGCCGCTGGCGCTCCTCTTCCTCGGCTTCCAGCGGGTCTATCGCCGCCTCCTCGCGCTCTGCCTCGATCACAAGGTCGCCTTCCTCGCGCTCAACCTGGCGATCGTCCTCACCGGCGCGCTCTCCTGGCTGGGCGGCGAGCGGGTGGTCGGGGCGCTCCCCGAGGGCCTGCGGGGGCCGCTCGCGGGGGCGCTCACCCGCGCCTTCCCGGGCCTGCGGGACGACCTGATGCCGCCCTTCGACGAGGGCTCCTTCCTCTTCATGCCGACGACGACGCCGCATGCGTCGGTCGGCGAGGCGCGGGCGATGCTCAGCGAGATGGACGCGGCGATCGCCGCGATCCCCGAGGTCTCGGAGGTCGTCGGCAAGATCGGCCGGGCCGAGAGCCCGCTCGATCCGGCGCCGCTCTCGATGTTCGAGGTCGTCGTCAACTACGTCCCCGAGTACCGCAAGGGGCCGGACGGCGAGCTCCTCACCTTCCGCTACGACGAGGCGCGCGGCGACTTCGTCCGCGACGACGAGGGCGAGCTCGTCCCCGATCCCGAGGGGCGACCCTTCCGCCTCTGGCGCGACGAGATCCGCGAGCCCGACGACATCTGGCGCGAGATCGCCCGGGTCGGGCGGGTCCCCGGGGTCACCGGGGCGCCCGAGCTGATGCCGATCAAGACCCGGCTGGTGATGCTCCAGACCGGCATGCGCTCGGCCCTCGGGCTCAAGATCCGCGGCCCGGATCTCGAGACGATCGAGCGCTTCGGCCTCCGCCTCGAGGCCGAGCTCCGGACGATCCCGGAGGTCAACCCGGAGAGCGTCGTCGCCGATCGGATCGTCGGCAAGCCCTACCTCGAGATCGAGCTCGACCGCCCGGCGATCGCCCGCCACGGCCTCACGGTGGTCGACGTCCAGGACCTCCTCCAGATCGCCCTCGGCGGCGAGGTGCTGACCCGGACGGTCGAGGGCCGCGAGCGCTACCCGGTGCGCGTCCGCTACATGCGGGAGGAGCGGGACAGCCTCGAGGCGCTCCAGCGGATCCTGGTGTCGGCGCCGAGCGGTGAGCAGATCCCGCTCGAGCAGCTCGCGTCGATCCGCTACGTCCGCGGGCCCCAGATGATCCGGGCCGAGGACACCTTCCTCACCGGCTACGTGACCTTCGACGCCGCCCGCGGGATCGGCGAGATCGAGGCGATGGAGGCGGTCGGTCGCCACCTCGACGCGGCGATCGCCGACGGCTCGCTGGTGATCCCGGAGGGCGCCTCGCGGCCGCGGCTCGCCGGGACCTACGAGAACCAGGTGCGCACGCAGAAGCGCCTGGTCCTGCTGGTGCCGCTGGCGCTGGCGATCACCTTCGTCCTCATGTACCTCCAGTTCCGCCGGGTCGGGACCACCCTCCTGGTCTTCTCGGGGTCGCTGATCTCGGCCTCCGGCGGCTTCATCCTCCTCTGGCTCTACGGCCAGGAGTGGTTCATGGCCGTGGCGCCCCTCGGCTTCGATCTCCAGCAGATCTTCCAGGTCGCCGAGGTCAAGGTGACGGTCGCGGTCTGGGTCGGCTTCCTCGCGCTCTTCGGGGTCGACACCGACAACGGCGTGATCATGGCGACCTACCTCTCGCAGCGCTTCCGCGGGGCGGCGCCGGCGAGCCGGGCCGAGGTCCGGGCGCTGGTGATCGAGGCGGCCGAGCGCCGGGTGCGGCCCTGCCTGATGACGACCGCGACCACCCTGATCGCCCTCTTGCCGGTGCTCACCTCGCGCGGGCGCGGGGCCGACCTGATGATCCCGATGGCGATCCCGGTGGTCGGCGGGATCTCGATGGCGATGATCACCCTGCTGACGGTCCCGGTGGTCTTCGGGACGGCGCGAGAGATCGAGTGGTGGCGGACGCGGCGGGGCGTTGCGGCGGGCGAGGGGACGCCGCCGCGGGGCTGAGCGAGCGGGCGCGGGCTGCTATCGTCGGCGAGATGCTCCGCAGCGACCGCCTCCTCCTCCTCTTCGCGTCGATCCTCGCCGAGCTCGCGCTCCCCGGCTGCATCGGCGGGTCGGGCGACACCGGGTGCCCGCAGGGCGAGCCGCTGGTCAAGGACGTCGACGCCGCGGACCTGGCGAGCGCGCTCGAGGACAAGGTGCTGAGCTACGACGAGTGCCACGCGCTCTGCTACGGCGAGCCGCTGCCGGGGGCGACCAGCGGGGGCGCGTCGAGCTCGACCGGCGGCGAGACCAGCGGGGGGGAGACGACAGGCGCCACGAGCACGAGCACGGGCACGAGCACGAGCACGAGCGGTGCGAGCGCGAGCGCGTCGGCGAGCGCGGGGGAGAGCGCGACCGCGGGCTACGATCCCGACTTCATCGGCTGTGAGGCGATCGACGGCGAGGACGCCAAGGTCGCGTGCACCTACCAGACCTACTGCGTCGGCGGTCGGCGTCCGGCGGGGCTCTGCTCCGAGGGGCGCGGCGAGGGCGAGACGTCCCTCGGTCGCTGGCTCGCCGAGCTCGCGCACCTCGAGGCGGCGAGCGTGCCGGCCTTCGAACGCCTGGCGGACGAGCTGGCGACCTTCGACGCGCCGGCGGAGCTGATCGCCGAGGCCGAGGCGGCGGCGATCGACGAGGCCCGCCACGCCGCGCTGATCGGCGCGCTCGCCGAGGCGGCGGGCGCCCATCCCTCGGCGCCCGAGCTCGCGCCGCCCGCGGAGCGCTCGCTCCTCGCGCTGGCGACCGAGAACGCGGTCGAGGGCTGCGTCGGCGAGACCTACGCGGCCCTGGTCGCCGCCCACCAGGCGGAGCACGCGGGCGATCCCGCGCTGCGGGCCTGCATGGCCGAGATCGCCGCGGACGAGGCCCGCCACGCCGCGCTCGCCTGGGCGATCGACGCCTGGGTGCGGCCGCGCCTGGGTCCCGCGGCGCGGGCGGAGGTCGAGCGCGCCCGCGCGTCCGCGGCCGAGCGCCTGCGGACGGCTGGGGAGGTCGATCCGGCGCTCCGTCGCCGGGCCGGCCTGCCGGGACCGGCCCGCGCCCGGAGGCTCTGGGAGGGCCTCGATCGCGGGCTCTGGCGGCTCGCCGCCTGATGTCCGAATGGACAGGTTAGATCGAGCCCCTCAGCGCCCCTTGCTGAGGAGGCAGGCGGCGTGGCCGAGGACGACGTCGCCGCCGCGGGTCGCCGTCGGCGTCGGTCGCCAGCCGGCCTCGACGCGGGCGGCGAGGAGCGCGTCGGCGCTCGGCCGGTGATCCCAGATGGCGACCGCCACCAGGCCCCCGAGTCAGGTGGTGTCGTAGACCAGGAAGAGCCCGTCGCCGTGGTCGAGGACGACGTCGTGGGTGTACTCGTCCTGGACGACGACGTCGACGATCATCCGCGGCGGCTCGGCGCGCGCGCCCCAGCGGACCACGTCGGCGAGGATCGCCTGGCCGGCGAGGGCCGCCCGGATCGCGGCGAGGCGCTCCGGCGGCAGGCCGACGCGGTCGATCGGATCCATCGCCGGGATCGTAGCGCCCGGGGGGCTGGGGGGCCACACCAGAGCCCTGCCGGGTCGCTAGGTGAGGAGATCGCCAGCGGCGATCGGCGCGCTCACGCGCTCGCGGAAGAGCGCGTAGCAGGTGCTCCCCTCGGGGAGGTCGAGGTCGCCGCGGAAGAGCGCGGCGAAGAGCGGCGCGCCACCCCCCGGGAGCCCGTCGCCCGGCTGGGCGCCCTCCTCGCGGCGGAGCCGGCCGAGGAAGTCGCGCGCGCTCTCACCTGGCTCTCGGACCAGGAGACGCTCGGCCTCGCCGCGGAGGAGGACCGCCTCGCAGCGGGCGGCCGCGTGGAGGAGGGCGAGCTCGCGGATCGAGGGGCGGACGCCGCTGGCGAAGTAGGCGAGCATCTCCGGGCAGATCCGGGCGATCGCCCCCTTGGAGGAGGCGACGTTGTTCATCGCCGGCATCCCGGTCGAGTAGACGTCGAGCCAGTGGATCCGCCCCTCCTCGAGGTCGAAGAGCATCGGCATGTAGACGCCGTTGGCGCCGGCGAGGTCGAAGCGGAGGGCGACCGTGCGCGGGTCGAAGTGGTGGCCGCCGAGGTCGTCGCGGAGCATGAGGCCGGCGAAGCCGCGCTCGAGGCGATCGAAGGGCATGCCGGCGTAGTTGTTGACGACCATCACCGCGTAGCGGAGCCCGGCCGCGCGGGCGGCCTCGCGGTCGACGTCGACGAACTCGGTCGCGCCCTTGGGGAAGGGGGCCGCCCGGAGGTCGCCGGAGGAGCGGGCGATCGCCGCGTCGTCGACGTTGTAGGTGAGCTGGTAGTAGGAGCAGACCCCCTTGTACTCCCAGGCGGCGTCGTAGAAGGCGACCGAGAGGTCGACGTCGGTCCGCTGGCCGCCGACCTCGGGCTCGCACCAGTGGAGGAAGAGGCGGTAGCGCTTCCCCGGCGGCGCGGCGATCGACGAGCCGCGCGGGAGGGCGACGGCGGCCTTGCTGGCGGTCCGCTCGTTGAAGGGGACGAGCACCTGGGCGAGGGCGTCGTCGATCACCGCGGCCTTGAGCGGCGGGCGCTCGCCGAGGCGGCGGAGGAGCTCCTCCTCGGCGATCGCGGCCGCTCGCGCGATCACCGCGGGGGCGAGCGTGGGCCGGCGATCGGCGGCCGAGACCCCCTTGGATACCTGTCCTTTGGGCCAGTAGACGCGGATCGGCAGGGGGCGATCGCGGCCGGGGAGGAGCCCGTGGAGGGTGAGGAGGACCGGCGTCGAGCAGCGCGGCGCGGCCTCGGCGAAGGCCCCGAGGACGCTCTCTTGCGCGGCCGCGTCGTCGCCGGCGAGGCGGAGCGCGAGGTCGAGGCGGCGGGCGAGCTCGCCGGGGCGCGCGCGCAGGAGCTCGACCAGCGCGGTCGCGTCGCCGGCGCTGATCGCCGCCTCGATCTCGCCGGCGAAGCCGCGGAAGCGCGGCGCGGGCGTCCCCTCGGGGTCGCGCCGGCGCACGACCTTGAACGCCTCGGCGACCCCGGGGAAGCGGCGGGCGTGCTCGTGCGGGTGGAGGTGCTCGCCGATCCACACCCAGTAGGAGCGGTGGCGGAGCATGTCCTCGAGGCGAGCGCGGCGATCGAGGCCCTCGAGGATCCCGAGGAGCGCCCGCCGCAGCGGTCGCGCGAGGCGGCCGACCTTGAAGCGGCGGACCAGCGTCGGCACGCGGACGCCGATCACATGGGCCGGCGGCGGCCCCTTGAAGAGGCGGAGGAGGCGGGGCCACCAGCGCGCCGGGGCCTCGCGCGGGGCGACGTGCACCGGCCGGCGCTCGCCCTGGAGCGAGGGATCGGCGCCCGAGTAGGCGGCGATGAGGCGGAGGACGTCGGTCGCGCTGCGGAGGTGGGGCGCGGCGGCGGCGAGCACCCGCGCGGGATCGTGGCCGCCCCGGAGGAGGCCGCCGAAGACGTGGGCGACGTTCTCGCGGACCGGGATCGCCGCGGGGAGCCAGGCGAGCGCGCGCTCGCCCGCGTCGGCGACGAGCGCCTGGAGATCGGCGACGTCGGCCGGCGACATCGCCTGCTTGCGCGACGCGAGGGCGGCGACGAGGGCGGCGGCGGCGGCGTCGAGGTCCTCGCCGAGCTCGAGGAGGCGGAAGATCACCCGCTCCTTGGGGGCGCTCCGCTTCGGCGCCGGCTTGAAGAAGGGCGAGCTCGGATCGACCGGCGTCTCGCAGATCGGGCAGGCCGAGTAGCTCGCGCCGTCGAAGCAGCGATCGCAGACGACGTGGCGGCAGGGGTCGAGGACGTGGGTGGTCCCGCTCTCCCCGCAGAAGAGGCAGCGCTGCCCCGGGGTCTGGAGGAAGTGGACGAGCACCTTGCGCATCCAGAGGTCAAAGGTGTCCGTTGGGACACCCTCGGGGAAGGCGCGGAAGAGCGGGGTGTGGGGGCGGCCGCCGCCGACGTCGGCCGCGAGGACGTCGACGAGCCAGCGGGTGAGCTCACCGAGCGCGGCCTCGCCGAGGGTCGCCAGGCGGGCGCGGAGGCGGGCGCTCGGCAGGAAGCCGAGGGCCGCGAGCTCGAGGTCGAAGGCGCGGAGGAGGCGCTCGTCGACCGTCGCCTCGCCGGCCGCGGCGAAGACCAGGCCCTGGCGGCGGAGGAGGATCGCGCGGGTCGCTCGGCGGGCGTCGTCCATGGCTCGTGGGTGCTCCTGTGAGGGAAGGGGCGGGGGGCGATCCGGATCGCCGCCGCCGCCCCTTCGGGAGAGGGTGGAGGAAAGCGCTCGAGCTAGAAGACCAAAGCAGGGTGTAGAAGGAAGCCCGAGCTAAGCCTCCGGCGCCGACGATTCCACGGCCGCAGGCGGACGTCAAGACGACCCCGGCACGCGCGCGCCTGCGCGTGCACGCGCGCGTGTGTGCCGGGGCGGGCCTACGGGGTCGAGAGGAAGGCGGTCAGCGGGTAGGCGTCGATGACGAGGTCGTCGATGCCGTCGCCGTTGAGGTCGCCGACCGCGATCCCCGAGCTCAGGTAGTCGGGGTAGACGCCGCCGATCGGCACCTCGACCGGGGCCCCGGGCCAGGGATCGCCGCCGAGGATCGCCGACGTGAGCTCATCCTCGATGTTCATCAGGTCGTCGCGCGCGTCGGGGTCGAAGCGGCCGGTGGCGATCAGGCCCCCCGGGCCGAGGGGCATGAGGGCGCCGAGCTGGCCGTCGGCGGCGATCGGCAGGTGGTGGAGCGAGGGGCTCCCGGCGCTCCGGACGAAGAGGGTGTGGCCGCCGAGCCCGTCCTCGGCGAGGGCGAGCATGACGATCGAGGGCTCGACCGCGAGCGTCGGGCCGACCGTGAGGGCGCCGAGGCCGTCGCCGTGGAAGGTGGCGATCAGCTTCGCGCCGGCGACGAGCACGTCGAGCTCGCCGTCGCCGCTGATGTCGGCGACGATCACCTCCTCGAGCGGCTCCGAGGTCGGCAGCAGCGACTCGACGAAGCCGCCCATGCCGTCGGCGACGAGGACCGCGAGGCCGGTGGCGTTCGCGATCACGAGGTCGTCGTCGCCGTCGCCGTCGAGGTCGCCGGCCGCGAGCGCGGCGGGCGGGTGCGTGGGGGTGAACTCGGTCGTCTGGGTGAGCCCGCCCTCGCCGTCGCCGGCGAAGATCCAGATCACGTCGCCCTTGACCGCGAGGGCGACGTCGACGTGGCCGTCGCCGTCGAAGTCGCCGACCGCCATGTCGCGGGTCCAGAGGCCCGGCGCGTCGATGTCGATCCCCTGGACGAGGCCGCCGTCGCCGTCGCCGTGGGCGGTCAGGAGCGAGAAGGCCGAGGCCCCGTCGTGGACCCCGGGGAGGCCGAGCGCCCCGTGGTGGTCGGCCTCGATCGGGCAGGCGAAGGCCCCGACGGCGATGAGATCGAGCGCCCCGTCCTCGTCGAGGTCGGCCAGCGCGATCTCCGCGACGACCTCGGCGTCGAGGGCGAGGGCGTCGATCTCGACGCCGACGAAGCAGAGCTCGCCGTCGACCGCGACCCCGTCGCCGCAGCCCGGCGGGAGCTCCATGCCGCCGGTCGAGGTCGACGTGTCGCCGCCGCTGCTCCCGCTCGTGCTCCCGCTCGTGCCGGGATCACCCGTCGACCCGGTCGACCCCGAGCTCCCGCTCGAGGTCGAGGTGCCGCCGCTGGTCGAGCTCGCGCTCGCGCTCGCGTCGCCGCCGGTCGAGGTGCTGGTGTCGCCGGCGCTCTCGCTGGTCCCGGAGGGCGTCTCCGGGGTGCAGGCGAGGAGGATGGCGGCGAGAGTGAGCGGGGCGAGGGGCGTGCGAGGCATCGGCGTCTCCTGGGCTCCGCGAGGAGCTCTCCACTATGAAAGCGCGGGGCCAAGAACAGTTCTTTTCGACCGGAAAAAACCGCGGACAAGGTGGCAGCTCGGGGCTCAGCCAGCGTCGTCCCTGGCTCGCGCCCCCTCCTCCTCGTGGAGGTCGAGGAGCGCGAGGATCCGGGTGCTCTGCGACTTCCCCTTGAGCTGGATGTCGTAGGGCTCGGAGACCACCGCGGCGTCGCCGAGGAGCTCGCGGGTGACCTCGGAGATCAGGATGTCCTGGTCGAGGGTCTTGCAGGTCGACTCGATCCGCGCGCAGACGTTCACCGAGTCGCCGATCACCGTGTAGTCGAGGCGCTGCGGCGCGCCGATGTTGCCGGCGATCGCCTCGCCGGAGTGGACGCCGATGCCGATCTTGAGGACCGGCAGCCCCTCCATCGCCAGCTGGCGGTTGAGCGCGACCAGGCGGCGGCGCATCCCGAGGGCCGCGCGGGCGGCCCGGCGCGCCGACTCCTCGGCCGGCACCCGCACCGGCGCGCCGAAGACGACCATGATCGCGTCGCCGATGAACTTGTCGATCATCCCGCCCTGCTCGACGCACTCCTCGACCATCTCGGTGAAGTAGCGGTTGAGGAGGCCGACCAGGCGGCGCGGCGGCAGGCTCTCGGTCATCGGCGTGAAGTCGCGGATGTCGCTCATCAGCACGGTCACCTCGAGGAGCTCGCCGCCGAGGTTGAGGCCGCCCTGGAGGACGATCTCCGAGACCTGGCGGGTGACGTAGCGGCCGAAGGCGTCCTTGATGAACTCGCGCTCCTCGAGGCCGCCGAGCATCTGGTTGACCGCGGCCATGAGCTGGCCGGCCTCGTCGCTGTTCCGCGGGAGCGCCCGGTTGCCGTAGCGCTCGGGGATCAGCTCGGCGAGCATCTGGGTGAGCTCCTCGAGGGGCCCGGTGATGTGGCGGGCGACGAGGAGGCAGCCGCTCAGCGAGACCGCGAGGCCGGCGACGGTGACCGCGAGGATCTTGAAGGCGAGCCCCGAGATCTCGCCGGTCGCGACCGCCGCCTCGGCGCCGCGGAAGGCGAGGGTGCCGGCGACCACCGAGCCGACCACCGAGACGCCGACGATCACGATCGCCATCTTCGCGCCGAGGCCGAGCGAGATGATCCCCGGCCCCGAGACCGGCAGGAGGGGGTCGCGGGCGGCCATCGCCTGGAGGAGCTCGCGCATCTGGTGGTCGGTGAAGAGCCAGGCGAAGATCGCGTCGAGGAGCCCGGCCAGGAGGCCGCCGATCACCACGTGGAGGGCGATCGAGGCGCTCCCCGAGAAGATCCACGCGGCCAGGGCGACGACCACGCTGACCGCGAGCGCGCCGATCCCGACGGTCAGCGAGATCATCACCGAGAAGTTGAGCGCCTCGAACCACGCCTCGTGGTCGACGGCGTCGCCGGGGGCGGCGAGCCAGGCCCGGAGGCGGCGGGTGAGCCGGCGGAAGACGAGGAAGGAGGCGACGATCGAGAGGACGACCGCGACCGTCAGGGTGCCGAGGAAGAAGCCGAGGATCCCCGGCGGGAGGACGACCGAGAGGGTGATGTAGAAGGCGCCGACGGCCGCGGCGATCGAGCCGATCGCGATCGCCCCGCCGAAGATCGTCAGGAGGCGCGAGGGGGCGGGGAGCGGCTGGTCGAGGATCGCGTGGGAGTTCGGGCGGACGAGGAGGCTGACCGCGCTCACCCCGGCGAGCGAGTCGGCGACCGGCGGTCGGACCTCGGTGATCTTGCCGGGCGGGCTCACGGGCTCCTGAGCAGCCGGTCGTGGAACTCGGCCGCGAGCGCCAGCGGATCGCTGGCGTCCTCGAAGATGTCGGAGGGGGTGATCGCGGTCTGGACCCCGAGGGCGAGCGCGTCGGCGGCCGAGGCCGGCGTGAACTCGTCGGAGACCACGAGGTGGAGGTCGGGGATCTTGCGGAGCCCGGCGATCAGCTTGGGGCTGATGGCGATCTTCGGATCCTCGTAGTCGAGCGCGAGGTAGCGGTAGCCGACCATCCGGGCGTACATCGCGTAGCCGAGGATGATCTTGGGGGAGGGGAGGAGGAAGGCGTCGAAGTACCAGCGGGCCGTCGAGTCGCCGAGGATGATGTAGGCGACCGGCAGGAAGGGGAGGCCCTGCTGCATGATGTTCATCGCCGTCGCCACCGAGCCCGAGCCGAAGGGCCGGGCGAAGTGCGAGTTCGAATTCATCACGTCGGGCATCAGGACGACGTCGGCCGGGCACACCGAGTCCGGGCCCGCGGGGTAGAGGGCGACCGAGAGCCCGGTCTCCGCCTTGATCGACCGGATCACGTCGTGGAGCTTGGCCGAGCCGGTGCCGCCGAGGAGCACCTGGCGGTAGCCGATCTTCTCGAGCTCGCGGTAGAACGCCGGATCGCTGAAGTGGTCGGGATCGAGGAGGGGGAGGTAGCGATCGAAGGTGTAGTCGAAGTGGGGGGTCATCGCGCGCTCCGGGTCGTTTCGTCGGGCCGGGTCGTTTCGTTGGGCAGGTTACACCAGCGGCTCAGTGGTCGATTGCGGAGAGCGCGCCGGCGGCGCTCGCTGGCGAGGACGGGCGCTTTCGGGCTGGCCCGGGCGTGCGCGAGAATGATACAAGACTTCCGATGGATCCAAGGGGCAGGAGCGGGGAGTCGACGTCACGGACCGACGGATCGGAGCGCCCGCGGCGGACCTCTGCGAGCGAGCTCCCGCCACCGCCCCCCTGGGGAGCCGCGCTCTCCGAGCTGGTCTCGAAGGCGCTGGTCCCCCGCCCCAAGGTCGCGCCGCCGCTCGAGGAGCTGGAGATCGAGCTCGATGTGGTCGAGGAGCCGCCGGCCGGCCTCCGCGAGCGCCTCCTCGCCCGCTTCGCCGGCGATCGCCGCGAGGTCGAGCAGGCCCTCGCGATCTACCGCGGCTGCTACCGCAGCCTCGCCGACTACGCCGCCGAGATCCTCGACGACGCCGGGATCCCGGAGTGGCTCTGGCCCTACATCGACGTCGACGCGATCGGCCGCGATCTGCAGAACGGCGGCGCGGTCTGGGTCCTCGAGGAGCCCGAGGGCGCGCGCTCGGGTGAGTCCGGGCTCCACGTCTTCGCCGACTAGCGCGGGGCGTATCGCTCTCCCGCCGGCCGGGCTACCCTCAAAGGGTGAGCGACGCCCGCCCAGCCGTGACGGTGACCGTGCCCGAGGTCTCCGTCGCCCTCGACATCCTGGCGAACGGCGGCGAGCAGGCGCGTCGTCGCCTCCAACGCAACCTCGAGCGCGCGGACCCCTCGGCCCTCGCGCCGCTCCGCCAGGCGCTGATCGAGCGGCTCCGTGAGGAGCGCGGCCGCCGGGTCGACGACGAGGGGCACCCCGGCTCGTGGACCCGCTCGTGGCAGGTCTGCGCCCTGGCGATCTGCGCGGGCGACGATCGTCAGGCGCTCGAGCTCCTCGAGGGCCACCTCGATCGCCAGCGCGAGGCCAACCGCTGGGTGCGCTACTGGACCCTCGCCTGCGCGTGCGAGCGGAGCTCGCTGCGGGCCTGGGCGCTCGCGCAGGCCCGCGCGCTGGCGGTCGACGAGGGCGAGGCCCCGCTCCTCCGCTGCCTCGCGTGGGCGATCCTCGCCGAGCGGGATGATCACGCGGGCGCCTGCGCGGCCCTCCTCTGGTGCCTGGGCGAGGGCGACGCGCCCTTCCCGGGCGAGGGGCTGGCGGCCGAGGGGCTGGTCGGCGGCGACGAGGCGCGGGCGTCCGCCCTCCGGGCGCTCCGGATCATCCCGCTCCCGCAGGCCTTCGTCCGCGTCCAGGAGATCGTCGACGACGCCCCCTTCGCCACCCACACCTGCGACGCGATCTGGGTGATGGGCAAGTACCGCGGGGCGGCGCGGGCGGCCGAGGCCTCGCAGACGCTCGCCCGCTTCATCGTCAGCCACCGCCGCGCCCGCGAGTTCTACGAGATGGTCGGCTTCGCGATCCGGGCGATCGGCAACCTCGGGATCGCCCAGACCGACCTCCTCCTCGCCGAGCTCGACTCGCCCTCCGCCGGGATCTTCGTCGAGGCCGCGCAGGCGCTCGAGCGCCTCCTCGGCAGCGGCAAGGCGGTCGATCGCCTCGTCGACCGCCTGGTCGAGGAGGAGGGGCAGGAGGCGAAGCTGGCGAACGCGCTCCGCTGCATGCACCGCAAGGAGGTCGTCGAGGCGCTCGACCGCAACCTCCGCTGCGGGGTCGATCGCCGGGAGGAGGCCGCCCGCCTCCTCCTCATCGAGCTCGGCGGCAGCGTGGCGATTGACCGGGTCCAGGCCCGCCGTCAGGACCTCGAGAGCCGGCGGGCCGCGGTCTCCGAGCTCGACGCCCGCCAGCGCGAGCACGTCAAGCTCATCGCGGTCGGCGACGGCGCGGCGACCTGGATCTCGGTCGGCATGTGGGTCGCGGTCTTCCTGGTCGGCCTCATCGCCGTGATCCTCGGGATGCTCATGGTCTTCCAGGAGGGCTACGAGGCCTGGATGGGGTGGGCGCTGAGCGCCGGCGGCGGCCTCTTCTCGCTCCTCGGCAAGCTCGGCTTCAGCGGTCAGATGGTCGAGACCGCGGGGGCGCGGGCGGCCGCGCGCCTGGCGATCTTCACCGGCTTCCAGCGCCGCCTCCAGCACATCGATCTCCTCCTCGCCCAGCGCTTCATCGACGGCGCGACGATCGACGTCGGCGAGGTCGAGGTCCTCTCGAAGCTGATCGGCGCGGCCCAGGTCGAGACCCAGGAGTCGCTCCTCGCGCTGATGCCGAGCGAGGGCGAGGTCGAGGCCTACCGTCGGCGGCGCTCGCTGATCGACGGCGGCGAGCCGGGGTCGGGCGGCGCGCCGAAGTAGGGTGTCCGAACGGACAGGGTGCTTGCGAGCGCGCGCCGGGGATCGAGAGCGCGCGCCCGCGGCGGCCGCCCGCGCGGGGGCGCGCGCCCGCGGGCCGGCCCTCGACCCCTCGCTTGCGCTATCCTCGGGGCGATGCGTTCGACGTGGACCATGGTCGTGGCGATCGCGGGGGCGCTCGGCGCCTCCGCCTGTGACAAGGGCGCCGAGGGGTCGGCCCCGCCGGCGAGCAAGGGGGCGCGCTACACCCTGATCCGCGGCGAGCTCCCCTTCTTCGACAGCGGCTGCGAGCAGGAGCGGCGACCCGACGGCAAGCTCAGGAAGGGGGCGCGCTTCACCCTCGTCCAGGAGCGCGACGGCTGCTGGCTGATCACCCTCGAGGACGAGGTCGACACCTACATCCGCCCGAACGGCAACGTGATCCAGTCGAAGCGGGAGTAGCCCCGCCGAGAGATCGCCGCCCGAGGCTCCGCGATCGGGCGCTGGCGTCGGCGAGAGCTTGATCACCGCGGCCACGCGGCCGCGCCCGCCGAGGGCCGCGGCGCCGCGGCGCGCAGGCTGTGCCGGCCGGGCCCGGGGGGGCGCTGGTCGGCGGCCCTCCGGCCTGTGGTAGCTTCCGCGCCATGTACACCAAGATCGTCGTCGCCCTCGACGGATCCACCCGGTCGCCCGCTGTCCTCGCCAAGGCGGTCGAGCTCGCCGAGCAATCCGGCGCCGAGCTCCACCTCGTGCGGGCCATGGCGATCCCGATCGATCTCCCGGCGCTGACCTGGGCGTTTCGCGGCGATGACCTCGGGACCTTCCTGGTCGAGCACGGCCTCCAGGAGCTCCGGCTGGTCGCCCGTCAGCTCCCGGAGGGCAAGGTGAGCGAGATCCACTGCCGCCTCGGCAAGCCCTGGGAGGTGATCTGCGAGGTCGCCAAGTCCCTCGAGGCCGACCTCATCATCCTCGGCAGCCACGGCTACGACGGGATCGACTACCTGATCGGCACGAACGCGGGCAAGGTCGTCAACCACGCCCACTGCTCGGTGCTGGTGGTCCGCTGATGGTGTCGGCGTCAGCGATCGACGATCGGATCGAGGTCGCGGAGCTCCGCCGCCTGGTGATGCCGGCGGAGGAGGCCGCGCGGGCGATCGGCGACGGCGACGTGATCGCGATCTCGGGCTTCACCAAGGCGGGGGAGCCGAAGGCGACGATGGCCGCGCTCGCCCGGCAATTCGAGGCCGCCGAGCGGCCGCCGCAGATCACCCTCTACACCGGCGCCTCGCTCTCCGACGAGGTCGAGGGCCCGCTCGCCCCCTTCGTCGCCCGCCGCGGCCCCTACATGTCCAACCGGGCGTCGCGCGAGCGGATCCTCCGCGGGAAGATGGACTACACCGACGTCCACCTCTCGCACTTCGCCCGCGGGATCATGTACGGCTTCTACGGCGAGATCGACGTCGCCGTGGTCGAGGTCGCCCGGATCACCCCGGACGGGGTGATCCTCACCGCGTCGGTCGGGGTCTCGCCCGAGGCGCTGGTCAAGGCGCGCAAGGTGATCCTCGAGCTGAACACGGCGGCCCCGGACCTCTACGGCTTCCACGACATCGTCCTCCCGTCGGCGCCGCCGGCGGTCGGCTGGCCGATCCCGATCACCAACGTCGCCGATCGCGTCGGCCTCCCGCATGTCCGCTTCGACATGAGCAAGGTGATCGCGATCGTCCCCTCCGATCGCCCGGATCACCCGGTCGAGTTCAAGCCGAGCGACGTCACCTCGAAGCAGATCGCCGGCAACGTGATCGCCTTCCTCTCCGAGTGCGGCCGGCGCCTGGGCTGGCGCGACTGGGTGCCGCCGCTCCAGTCGGGGGTCGGCAACGTCGCCAACGCCGTGATCTCGGAGATCGGCCGCTCGAAGTTCCCGCGGATCCACTTCTACACCGAGGTCTTTCAGGAGGGCATGCTCGAGCTGGTCCTCGGCGAGCCCGACCGCTTCATCGGCGCCTCGTCGACCGCGCTCTCCCTCGCCGACACCCGGCCCGAGCGGGTCGAGGCGGTGATGCGCAAGCTCCGGGGGAAGGTGCTCCTGCGGCCGATGTGGCTCTCGAACGCGCCCGAGGTGATCTCGCGCCTCCACGTGGTGGCGATGAACACCCCGCTCGAGGTCGACATCTACGGGCACGTCAACTCGACCCACATCGGCGGATCGAGGATCGTCAACGGCCTCGGCGGGAGCGGTGACTTCTTCCGCAACGCCTACATCTCGGTGGTCCACACCCCGTCGATCCGCCGCCTCCGCGACGGTCGGACGATCTCCTGCATCCTGCCGACCGTCTCGCACGTCGACCACACCGAGCACGACATCAAGTGCGTGGTCACCGAGCGCGGCTACGCCGAGAACCTCTCGGTGCGGACCGCCCGTCACCGGGCGGAGGAGATCATCGAGAAGTGCGCGCACCCCTACTTTCAGCCGCTCCTCCGCGAGTACATGGCCCTCGCGCACGGCGGCGACGAGCCCCGCCTCGAGGCCGACGATCGTCGGGAGGAGGAGTGGTGGGACGACTACGAGGAGGCCTGCCTCGGCTTCCCGGAGGACGCGGCCGCCGAGTAGGCGGGCCGCGGGGGGCCGTAAGGCCGCCGTAATTGTCCCTGGCGCGCGCCTCCCCTAGCTTGGCGAGGCGGCCGGTGCTCGCGTCGCCCCGGGTGGGGCGAGGGGGCGCCGGCCCTTCAACAAGTCCAGGTTCGGAGAAGGAGAGGGCGTATGCCGTTCGGAGTGGGTTCGCGTGGGAGTGGTGTGATGGAGCTGCAGTCGCGGCTCGACCAGTGGATCAAGTCGACGGGGGGCACGGGGCTCATCGGCGTGATCGCCGACGGGGCGTTCGGGAGCAACACCCAGGTCGCGCTGGCGACCTTTCAGCGGATGAACGGGCTCTCGCCGAGCGGCTACGCCGACGGCGACACCCTCGAGACGCTCGGTCTCGGCGCCGAGACCGAGGCGGACTCGATCGTCTTCACGACGGAGGGCGGCGGCGTCTGAGCCGTCGCGCGGCCTCAGGCCGCGACCAGCTCGAAGCGGTCGACGTCGACCAGCCCCATGTCGGTGATCTTCAGGTGTGGGATCACCGGCAGGGGCAGGAAGGCGAGCTGGAGGAGCGGCTCGTCGAGGGGGCAGCCCATCTCGTCGCGGACCGCGGCCCGCAGCCGGCGCAGGCGGAGCTCGACCTCCTCGAAGGGGAGCTCGCTCATCAGGCCGGCGAGCGGGAGCGCGAGCTCGGCGAGGACCTGGCCGTCCTTGACCGCGACGAAGCCGCCCTGGAGCTCGATGAGGCGGTTGACCGCGAGGGCCATGTCCTCGTCGCTCGCGCCGACGACACAGACGTTGTGGGAGTCGTGGCCGACCGACGACGCGAGCGCGCCGCGGGCGAAGCCGAAGCCGCGGACGAAGCCGCGGCCGATGTTGCGCGAGCCGCCGTGGCGGGCGAGGACGCAGATCTTGAGGATGTCCTGGCCGGGGTCGGCGCGGCGCAGGCCGCCCTCGAAGGGGAGGGTCGCGCTCAGGGAGTCGGTGATGATCTGCCCGGGGCGGAGGCCGATCACCGGGGTGCTCGGGCCGGCGCCCGGGACCGCGAAGTCGGCCGCGGTGATCGGCCCCAGGTGGATCGATCCGCGGCCGACCGGGGCGACCCGCGGGCGATCGGCGAAGGTCGACGGGTCGACGACCTCGCCGCGGCGGAGGACGGTGCGGACGTCGCAGGCCGCGAGGTCGCCGACGAGGACGATGTCGGCGAGGTAGCCCGGGGCGACCAGGCCGCGGTCGCGGAGGCCGAAGCCGCGGGCCGCCGACCAGGTGGCGGCCCGGTAGACCGCCTCGACGGGCGCGCCGCGGCCGATCGCCGCCCGGATCAGGTGGTCGATGTGGCCCTCGGTGGCGATGTCGAGCGGGTTGCGATCGTCGGTGCAGAGGGCGCAGAAGGGCGAATTCCAGGGGTCGAGGAGGGGCGCGAGCGCGTGCACGTCCTTCGACACCGAGCCGTCGCGGATCAGCACCTGGATCCCCTTGCGGAGCTTCTCGCGGGCCTCGTCGACGCTCGTGCTCTCGTGGCAGTTGCGGATCCCGCAGCTCGCGTAGGCGTTGAGCTCGTAGCCGCGGACCAGCGGCGCGTGGCCGTCGATGTGCCAGCCCTCGAAGGCCGCGAGCTTGTCGAGGACCGCCGGGTCCTTGGCGAAGATCCCCGGAAAATTCATGAACTCGGCGAGGCCGATCACCTGCGGGTGATCGCGGTGGGCGACGAGATCGGCGGCCGTCAGGCGGGCGCCCGAGGTCTCGAGGTGGGTCGCCGGCACGCAGGAGGAGAGCTGGACCCGGAGGTCGAGGGCGGTGTGGCGCGAGCTCTCGAGGAAGTAGCGGAGGCCGACCTCGCCGAGGACGTTGGCGATCTCGTGGGGATCGCAGATCGCGGTGGTCGTCCCCCGCGGGAGGACGCAGCGGTCGAACTCGGCGGGCGAGACCAGGGTGCTCTCGACGTGGACGTGGGTGTCGATGAAGCCGGGGACGGCGATCAGGCCGCGGCCGTCGATCTCGTCGACGCCGTCGTAGCGCTCGTAGGTGCCGACGATCCGGTCGCCGCAGATGGCGATGTCGCCCTCGGCGAGCTCGCCGGTGATCACGTTGAGGAGGCGGGCGTTCTTGATCACCCGGTCGGCCCGGGTGCGCCCGAGCGCCTGGTCGATCCGCCGGCCCAGCGCCTGCTTGCGAGCGTCCTGCATGGTGCCCCGCAGGATAGCGGATGGCCCCCGGGGGCGATCGCGCCGCGACCGCGCGAGCGCCTGGTCACGGCGACGCTCGCCGCTCCCGAAGGAGCCGGCTCGCCGTCGCGGCCACGGCGCGCGACGGGCCCGGGGAGGCGCATGGCGAGGCCCGGACGGGGGCCTGGGCGTTTTCGCGCCCGGCGGCGGATTTTCGGGGTGTGAGGGGTCTAGGGGCCCCTGCGAGGCCGTGGCGCAGGATTTGCGATGGCCGCGGGCGGGCTCGCTTGGATAGCCTGGCGCTGCCGCGGCGCCCGCCGCACAGGTACGGCCCTCGCGGCGGAGACAACGACCATGGAAGCACAGAAGCTGCGCGTTCGCGACGTCATGAGCACCGCCCCGGTGTCGATCCCGCACGACCTCACCCTCGAGGATGCGGCCCAGCGGATGTTCGAGCACAAGATCCGCCACCTCCCGGTCTTCGAGGCGGGGCACCTCGTCGGCGTGCTCAGCGAGCGCGACATCGCGATGATCGACTCGATCCCGAGCGTCGATCGCAGGAAGGTGCGGGTCGAGCAGGCGATGACCCAGGGCGCCCACACCTCGTCCCCCGACGCGCTCCTGGTGGATGTCGTCAAGGAGATGGTCGACTCCAAGCACGGCTCGTCCGTGATCATGCAGGACGGCAAGCTGGTCGGGATCCTGACGACGATCGACGCGCTCGCGCTCCTCCTCAACTACCTCGGCGAGTAGCCGGGCGCCGGCTGACGGCGTTCGCGGCGAGGGTCGGCGCGCCCTGGGTGCGTCGGCGCCTCGCCGATTGACGCGGCCCTCGTCGGCGGCGGACCCTAGACGGCGATGCTCGCCTACCAGGCGCTCCGCGGCTTCCTCCAGGGGATGGTCCGCGTCTTCTTCCGGCAGGTCGAGGTCGTCGGCCTCGAGAACGTGCCGTCGGAGGGGGAGGGGCCGCTCATCTTCGTCGGCAACCACCCGAACTCGCTCCTCGACCCGGTGATGGTGGTCTCGACCTGCGGCCGGGTCGTCCACTTCGCGGCGAAGGACGTGCTCTTCCGCAGCCGCGCGCTGCGGGTCTTCCTCGACGCCCTCGGGGCGGTGCCGATCGCCCGCCGCAGCGATCACGGCGAGGGCGCGGTCGACAACGCGGGCGCCTTCGAGGCGCTCTTCCGGGTGATGGCGGAGGGGCGGGCCATGGGGATCTTCCCCGAGGGCCTGAGCCACGACGAGGCCCAGATCCAGCGCCTCAAGACCGGCGCCGCCCGGATCGCCCTCGGGATGGCCACCCGTCACCCGGAGGCGCCGCTGCGGATCATCCCCTGCGGGCTCACGTACATCCGCCGCCGGCGCTTCCGCGGGCGGGCGCTGGTCCGCTACGGGGCGGCGATCGAGGTCGCCGACATCGCCGCGGACGCGTCGGCCGGCGCCGACGATCGGGCGGCCGTCCGGGCGCTCACCGAGCGGATCGACCAGGGGCTGCGGGCGCTGACGATCAACGCCCCCGACTGGGAGACGCTCCGCCTCCTCGACGGCGTCCGCCGCCTCTACCAGCCGCCGCGGATCAGCCTCGCCGATCGGATCGAGCTCGCCCGCCGCTTCGCCGAGGTCTACCCGGAGGTCAAGGACCGCCCGGACGTGCAGGCGCTCCTCGCCGATGTCCGCGACTACCTCGATCGCCTCCGCGATCTCGGGGTCTCCGACCGCGAGCTCGCGCGCGAGCTCTGGCCGGTGGAGATCGCGGCGAAGCTCCTCGCCAACCTGGTCTACCTCTTCGTCTGGCTCCCCCTCTCGATCCCCGGTGTGGTCCTCCACGCGCCGCTCGGGCTCCTGGTCGGCTGGGCGGGCAACCGCTTCGCGCCCCGGCGCGACGTGATCGCGACGACCAAGCTCCTCCTCGGGACCTCGCTGGTCCTGGTCGCCTACGCGGCGGTGATCGGCGCCGCGCTCTGGAGCGCCGGCTGGCGAGGGGCCGCGCTCGCCGCGATCCTCCTGCCGCTCAGCGGCGTCGCAACCCTGCGGATCCTCGAGCGCGGCGCGTCGCTGCGCCGCCTGGCCGCGCGCGGCCTCCGCTACACCTCGCTGCGGGCCGAGATCGCCGCGCTGCGGCTGCGCCGGCGCGAGCTCGAGGTCGAGGTCGCGGCGGCGGTCGATCGCCTGCGCCCCGACGATATGGCGCCGCTCTTCCCCCGGGCGCCGGCGCTCGACGACGACGACGTGCCGGGCTAGCCGAGGTCCCGGGGCGCGGGGCCGCGCGCGGCCGCGATGAGGTGCCGGGCCCCGCGCGGGCCGCTAGACTGCCGCCCCATGATCGCCGCGATCGCCGGAGACATGATCGGCTCGGTCCACGAGCGCGCCAACATCAAGCGGACGAACTTCACCCTCTTCAAGTCGCACAGCCGCTTCACCGACGACTCGGTGATGACGCTGGCGGTCGCCGAGTGCCTCCTCCGCGGCCGCGAGTACGGGCCGACGATGCGGGAATTCGGCCGCCGCTACCCCGACCGCGGCTACGGCGGGATGTTCCGCAAGTGGCTCGCCGATCCGGCGATGGGGCCCTACCAGAGCTTCGGCAACGGCTCGGCGATGCGGGTGAGCCCGATCGGCTTCGCGATGCGGACGCTCGACGACGTCGAGAGCGAGGCCCGCCGCTCCGCCCTGCCGACCCACGATCACCCCGAGGGGATCAAGGGCGCCCAGGCGCTGGCGGTCGCGGTCTTCCTCGCCCGCAAGGGCAAGGACAAGAGGGCGATCCGCGACGCGATCGAGGCGCGCTACGGCTACGACCTCCACCGCCGCGTCGACAAGATCCGCCCGGGCTACAAGTTCGACGTCACCTGCCAGGGATCGGTGCCCGAGGCGATCATCGCCTTCCTCGACAGCGACGACGTCGAGTCGGCGATCCGCCTGGCGATCTCGCTGGGCGGCGACGCCGACACCCTGGCGTCGATGGCCGGGGCGGTGGCCCAGGCGTTCTACAAGGAGGTGCCCGCGGCGATCGTCGCTGAGGTCGAGCGCCGCCTGACGCCGGAGCTCTGGGCGCTCACCCAGGAGTTCTGCGAGCGCTACGACGTCGCCTGGTGATCGCCATGAGCGCTGGCCCGCCCGTCGATCCGCGCACGGCAGCCCGCGCGGAGGCCCTCCGCGCCGGGTCCGCGCTGCCGATCCGGCGGATCCACGGCTCGCTCGTCGGTCGCCCCGGCGGCCCCCTCTGGGACGTCGCCATCGAGCCGGGAGGACGCCACGCGGCCGTGCTGGTGCGGGGGGCGGTCGAGCGCTGGGACCTCGACGCGCTCGAGTGCGTCGGCCGCTGGCCGCTGCCGCGCGACCTCTGGCCGATGAGTGTCATCTGCGTCGGCGAGGTGCCCGCGGGGCTCCGCTTCCTCGGCGGGTGGGAGCTCTGGCGGGGTCTCGAGGCGGCCGCGCCGATCTCCGTCCGGACCCGCGAGGGCGGCCTCTCGATCCGCTCGTCTGACCCGCCGACACGCTCGATCGTCCAGATGGTCGACGGCGAGGTCCCCGTGCTCGTGCGCGTCGCCGACGGGGCGCCCCTCTGCGAGGTGCCCGAGGGCCAGCGGCGCTGGTGCGATCCCGAGGGGCGCTGGCTCGTCGTCGAGCGCTCGCGGACCTCGTTCGATGTCTTCGCGGTCGTCGAGGGCGATCGCACCCCGCGCTTCGTCCAGGCGCTGACGGTCGACGAGGCGCTCGTCGGCGAGGCCCAGGTCGTCGTCGACGGGGAGGGCCGCCGGGTCGCCCTGGTGTTCGAGGAGGTCGCGGTGATCGGCGCCTGGGAGCGCTGGTCGGCCGCCCGCGCCTTCCCGGTGCCCGCGCTCCCGTGGACCGCCCACGAATTCTGCGGGGAGGGGCGGACGCTGGTCCTCTGCGCGCCGGGCTCGGTTGTTCGCCTCGACCCGCGGAGAGGGCGGACGAGCGAGGCGCGCTTCGACGCCGACGAGCCCTGCGCCTTCGACCTCGACGTCGCCACGGGGAGGGTCCTCTTCGCCGACGCTGCGGGCCTGCGGGTGATCGACGGCGCGGCCGTGCGGACGCGGATCCGGGATCACGGCCCCCTCGTCGTAGCGATCGCGGCGACGCCCGAGCTCCTCGTGACCTCGGGCTCCGACGGGTCGATCCGGGTCCGCGAGCGGGCGAGCGGCGAGGTCCGCTCGCAGCTCCAGTGCCCGACCCGCGAGCCGCACCAGGTCGCCGTCACGGCCGACCAGGTGATCGCGGTCGGGGACGCCGACGGGCTGCTGCGCTGGTCGCTCAAGACCGGCCAGCCGCGCCCGCGGGTCGCCCTCCGGAGGACCTCGAACCCCGCGGCGCAGCGGCTCCTCCTCGCGCCCGACGGGCGGCACGTCGTGGTCGGCCGCGGCGGCGTCTGGCATGAGTCCTTTGAGGCGACCGTCGTCGACCTCGCGGCCGATGGAGCGCGACAGCTCGAGCGGATCGACATGATGCATCGCCGCGTGGGCGCGCTCTGCCTCGGCCTCGACCCCGCCGGGGTCCGCTTGCGGGGCGCCACCTTGACCGAGTACAGCCAGCGGATCGAATTCTGGAGCCGCCCCCTCGCGGGCGGGCCGCGCGAGCGCCTCGGCGCGTCACGGAGCGTCGGCGGGCGTCCGCTGGCGGTCTCGAGCGACGGCCGATGGCTCTGGTGGGAGGACGTCAACGGCCGCGAGGTGTCGGTCACCGAGGCGGCCGCCGAGGTCGCGGCCGCGCCGCTCGCCCGCTTCTCGGTCGCCGGCAAGGTCGTCGCCTCGTGCGTCGGTCGCTCGCTCCTCGCGGTCGCCGTCGCTGGCGACCTCACGATCCTCTCCGTCGACGGGCGCTCGCTCGCCACCGGGCTCCCCGACGAGTGCGCGCCGCTGGCGTTCGCGGCCGACGAGCGGGCGCTCTGGGTGCGCGACGAGGCGGGCCTCGTCCTCGAGCTGACGATCCCCGAGTCGATCTGAGGGCGCTAGAAGGGCAGGTCGAGCGCCTGGGTCAGGAACCTGGCGTAGGGCTTGGCGGCCGCGAAGCGCTCGCCGACCCGCGAGGGGCCGGCGGCGCCGTAGAGGTCCTTCGGGGCGAGCTTCGACGACGCCAGGTGATCGGTGCGCCGGAGGTCGTCGATGTACGCGTGCTCGGGGTCGAAGCCCCGCGGCGGGCGCTTGAGGGAGTCGCCGACGATCTCGAAGCAGGCCCGGAAGCCGGCGTCGTCGCGGGCCTTCTTCCAGGCCGCCGGCGCGGCGACGATCCGCTCGCGCACCGCCTTGAGGGCGCTCGCCTCCGGCTTCCACATGCCGACGCCGACGAAGCAGCCCTCGTCGAGGCTGAGGTGGAGGTAGAAGCCGGGGGCGTGGACGTCCTTGCCGACCTCGTGGCGGATGTGGACGCCGATGTTGGTCTTGTAGGGGGTCTTGTCGGCGGAGAAGCGGACGTCGCGGTGGATCCGCATCAGCGAGCCGCCGACCTTGCGATCGTCGGCGACGAAGTGCCGCGAGATCGTGGCCATCATCGGCTGGAGCGCGCGGATGAACGCGAGCGCCGGCGTCCGGACCACACGCTCGTAGCGCGCCTTGTTGGCCTCGAACCACGCCTTGTCGTTGTGGTCGATCAGCTCGGCGAGGAATTCGAAGGTGGTGGGGCTGAAGTGGGCATCCGACATGAGGGGCAATTTCGCCCATCGGCCGGCGGCGCGCTAGGGCGTCAGCTTGCCGAGCCAGAGCTCGAGGTCGTCGGCGATCCCCACCGCCTGGGTGCCGGCGACGATCACGTTGCCGAGGCCGTCGGTGGCGACCCCGTAGCCGTGGTCGTTGCTCGTCCCGGGGCCGGCGAGCGAGTGCTTCCACAGGAGATCGGTGGTGCTCCGGTACTTCCGGATCATCAGGTTGGTGCCGGTGCCGACCGCCGAGTCGGCGCCGACGATCACCAGGTTGCCGTCCTTGTCGACGGCGACGGCCCGCGCGAACTCATCGAGATCGGGCTCGCCGTGGAGCTGGCTCACCGTCGGATCGCCGAGGGCGTTGTGGACGACCAGCCAGAAGTCGGAGCCGGTCGCGGTCGTCGCGGTGACCGCGGTGAAGACGGTGCCGACCTGGTTGGCCGCGCAGGCGTAGGCGACGTCCTTGTCGGTGCCGGCGCTGTTGAAGGTGCGCGCCCACTTCTCGGCGCCGTTGTTGGAGTAGGTGGCGACCCAGGCGTCGAGCTGGCCGCCGACGTCGATCTGCCCGCAGAGCACCAGCTCCCCCTGGGCGCCGGCGGCGACCCCGAAGAGGCGATCGTCGCCGGCCACCCCGCCGCCGATCAGGGTCGACCAGATCTCGGCCCCCTCGGCGCTGTAGCGGGCGACCCAGGCGTCGTTGCCGGTGGTCGTGTTGTTCTTCCAGCCGGCGACGACGATCGTCCCGTCGTCGTCGACGAGGACGTCGCGGATCTGATCGCCGCCGTCGACCGCGCTCCCGTCGACGGCGATCGACCAGACCGGCACGCCGCTCGCCCCGTCGACCCGGAAGAGCCAGGCCCGGACGTTGTTGGTCATCATCCCGGCCTCGGTGAGCGCGCCGCCGACGATGAGGTCGCCGTTGGCCGCGAAGGCGATCGCGTGGGCGTCGTCGGCCTTGTGGAGATCGCCGTCGAAGATCTGCGACCAGACCAGCGCGCCGGCGGCCGAGTAGCGGGCGACGAAGGCGTCGGCGCCCCCGGCCATCGTCGTCAGGGTGCCGGCGACCGCGATCTCGCCGTTGGGATCGACCGCGACCGCCCGGCCGACGTCGCTCGCCAGGGCGTCGCCGGGGACGCTGACGCTCCAGCTCAGGAGCCCCGAGGGCTGGCAGTCGATGTTGCAGCCGTCGCCGTCGACCGGGTTGCCGTCGTCGCAGGCCTCGACCCCGGCCTGGACGTAGCCGTCGCCGCAGCTGGCGAGCGCGCAGGTGCTGAGGCAGGCGTCGGTCTCGTCGTCGTTGCCGTCGTCGCAGGCCTCGCCGACGTCGATCGCCCCGTCGCCGCAGGAGGCGGCGTCGCTGCACACCTCGTCCTTGCAGGCGAGGCCCTCGCCGCAGACCCTCCCCGGGAGGCAGGGGCAGCCGGCCTCGCCCGGCGGGCAGCTCACGGTCTCGCTCTCGGAGCCGGTCGTCGTCGTCGTCGTCTCGCCCATGGTCGGCGGGGTGTCGACGAAGCAAGCGGCCAGGGCCGCGCCGGTGAGCAGCGTCGCCGCTCGAGCTCGGGACAGGGGCGAGGTCACGTCGGAGACCGGCAGTATAGCCGTCTGCGCGGGGCGGCCACATCGCGGGGCCGCGGACGAATGCGCCCGCCGCTGGGGTCGCGCGCGAACGCGACAGGCGCGGGCCGACGCCCTACAATCCCGCCATGAACGCGCCGACGAGCCCGCATTCGCCGAGCGTCGCCTGGATCGACGGCCGCCTGGTCGACTTCGCCGAGGCCGCCGTCCCGCTCGAGGATCGCGGGCTCCAGTTCGGCGAGAGCCTCTATGAGGTTGTGCCGATCGTCGGCGGCGCGCTCCGCCTCTTCGACCTCCACCTCGCGCGGATCCGTGGGGCGGCCCGCTGGCTCGAGCTCGACGACGGGCTCCCCGACGAGGCCGGCTGGCGGGAGCTCTTCGCCGCCCTCCAGGCGCGCGAGGGGATCGACGAGGGGATCCTCTACGCTCAGCTCAGCGGCGGCGTCGCGCCCCGGGCCCACCACCCGGCTGCGCGGCCGCGGCCCCGCCTCTGGGCCTACCTCCGGGCGCTCCGCTACCCCCGGGCCGACGCCTGCGCCCGCGGGATCCGGGCGATCACCGTCGACGACCTCCGCTGGGCGCGCGCCGATCTCAAGACGACGATGCTCCTGCCGGCGGTCCTCGGGCGCCGAGCGGCCGCTCGCCGGGGCGCGAACGAGGCGCTCTTCGTCGGCGCGGACGGGGAGCTCCGCGAGGGGGCGGCCTCCAACCTCTTCATCGTCGAGGGCCGGCGGATCGTCACCCCGCGGCTCTCCGAGCACCTGCTGCCGGGGGTCACCCGCGGGCTGGTCGAGCGGGTCGCTGCGCCCCTCGGGATCGAGGTCGTCAGCGAGGCGATCGATCGTCCGCGTCTCCTCGGGGCCGACGAGGTCTTCATCACCTCGACCACCCAGCTCGTGATGCCGGTGGTCGCGATCGACGACGCGCCGATCGGCGGCGGCGAGTCCGGGCCGATCGCCCGCGCGCTGGCGGCCGGTCTCCGCCGCGAGCTCGGCCTCGACGAGGGGCGCTAGGCCCCTCTGCGCGGCCGCGCAGGCGCTGGGCCTACTTGGTCGGGCACTCGGTCTTCGAGAACCACCAGTCGGTGACCTCGTAGCCCGAGCTCATCCGCTTCTCCGCATCGCTCGCGGTCGCCGGCGGCGGGACGATGCACTTGTCGCCGGGCTGCCAGGCCTCGGGGGTCGCCAGGCCGTGCTTGGCGTTGAGCTGGAGCGCCTGGACCAGGCGGAGGACCTCGCCGACGACCCGGCCGGTGGTCAGCGGGTAGTAGATCATCGCCCGGATGTTCTGCTGGGGATCGATCACGAAGACCGCGCGGACCGTCGCGGTCGCCGAGGCGCCGGGGTGGATCATCCCGTACTTGCTGGCGACCGACATGCTCAGATCGGCGATCACCGGGAAGGGGATCTTGACGCCGAAGTGCTGCTCGATCGCCCGGGTCCAGGCGATGTGGCTGTAGATCGAGTCGATGCTGAGGCCGATGAGCTGGGTGTCGATCGCCGCGAACTCGTCGGCGAGGCGGGCGAAGCCGACGAACTCGGTGGTGCAGACCGGGGTGAAGTCGGCCGGGTGACTGAAGAGGACGACCCATTTGCCCTTGAAGTCGCGGAGGCTGATCTCGCCGTGCGTCGACGGGGCGGTGAACTGGGGCGCGGGCTCGTTGATCCGGGGGATCGTCGCGGAGGGGGCGGTGGGGGCGGTGTCGGACATCGGCGCGATTTATATGCCGAGGCGTCTGCCGGTGGCGAGGTGGCAGCGCGCAATCCTGGCCGGCAGGCGCTGGCCGCCGCCCCCGGGCCCGGCTAGGATGGCCGTCGTGACGGTCGAGATCACCTACTGCGTCCGTTGAAACTACCTCCCCCACGCCACCAGGTTGGTGGCGGAGCTCGAGCGGCGCTTCGGGGAGGCGATCGACGTCAACCTCGTGAAGGGGGATCGCGGGGTCTTTGACGTGGTGGTCGACGGGGCGCTGATCTTCTCCAAGCGCCAGCTCGGCCGCTTCCCCGGCGGCCGCGAGATCATCGAGTCGATCGAGGCGCTCCGCTCCGGTCGCTAGGTCAGCCGACGGCCTGGCTCTCGCAGGTCTCGGCGGGCGCTCGCCGGCCCGCGTCGATGCGTGTATGTGCGACCTCTACGATGTAGGTGCAGCCAAGCGTGACTCCAGCGTTTGGGTTGTCTGTGCAAGCTCTCTCTCGTGAATTTCTGCTCTCTTCGAGGTGATGGCGCTTGCGTCAGCGCGTGGCTCTCACGTAGGAATTTGAGACAAGATGCCCGATCGGATGCCCCGCCCCTGCGTCGCTGGCTCCTTGATCACCGCTTCAATCGTCCTCGTCCTCGGCCCGGCCGGCTGCGGTCTCTTCGACGGCCACGTCACCACCGACGACGAAGGCTTTGAGAGCGACCTGGGCGACTCGTCGTCGGGCCCAGGCGGCGACGCCTCGTCGGGGTCGACGACCGCGACCTCGAGCGACGGCGGCGAGGAGGGTGACTGCACCGATCCCTGCCCCGCCGTCGGCGCGAGCGCCTGCCAGGGGGGCGGCGTCGCGACCTGCGTCGACAAGGGCGACGGCTGCCCGCTCTGGAGCGCGCCGGTCGCCTGCGGGGACGAGGAGGTCTGTGACGCCGGCGCCTGCGTGATCGAGACCAGCAAGCGCTTCGGCGAGGCGATCACCTACGCGGTCCCCGAGGGGGGGACGGCGAGCGGCGGCTTCGCCCGCCCCGACGGGGTCCCCGAGGCGCTCGGCGACGACTTCTGGTCGCTCCTCGACATCGACGGCGATCACCGCCTCGACCTCGTCGTCACCGCCCGGGCGGTGAGCAAGCAGGGCTACGAGTGGTGGCCGCGGACGATGGGCTACCCGAACGCGCCCTACTGGGAGGTCTACCGCGGCGAGTCCGACGGCTTCGCCAGCAAGCCGATCGCCTGGCCGGTGCCGAGCGAGGGGCGCAGTGAGAGCGGCCTCGTCACCCTCGAGGGGCAGCCGAAGATCGAGGGCGACGCCTTCTGGTCGCTCCGCGATCTCGACGGCGACGGCCGCCCCGATCTCGTCCTCACCGGGCGCGCCCACGCCAACGGCCTCGACTGGATCGAGCGCGGGATCGGCTACCCCAACACCCCCTACTGGGAGGTCTACCGCAACGAGGGCGACGGCTTCGCGGCCGTCCCGTCGACCTGGTCGGTGCCGAGCGGCGGGCCGATCGATCGCGGCTACTACGTCGCCGACGGCGAGCCGAGCGAGCTCGGCGATCCCAAGTGGGAGACCCGCGACCTCGACGACGACGGCTACCTCGACCTCGTGGTCACCGGCAAGGCGCTGGCGGTGGGGGAGAACGGCCTCGTCCTGCGGGCGCTGGGCTCCCTCGCCAGCCCCTACTGGGAGGTCTACCGCGGCGGCCCGGAGGGCTTCGCCGACACGCCCGAGCCCTGGCAGGTGCCGGTCGGCGGCTACGTCGAGGGCGGCTTCGCCCGCTGCGAGGCGACCCCGGAGTCGATCGGCGACGCCCACTGGCGCCTCCGCGATCTCGACGGCGACGGCCTCGACGACCTCGTGGTCACCGGCTACGCCCAGAAGATCGACGGCATCGACTGGTACGGCCCCGCCCCGGGCTTCCCCGACGCGCCGCGCTGGGAGGTCTTCCTCAATCGCGGCGACGGCTTCTCGCGGGTGGTCACGGAGTGGGCGCTGCCGCAGGGCGGCCTCCTCGACTACGGCTACGTCGACCTCGCCCGCGAGGCGATGAACGTCGGCGATCAGACCTGGGACACCCTCGACATCGACGGCGACGGCCGCCTGGAGCTGGTGATCACCTCGAGCTGGGAGGAGAGCCAGACCGTTCAGTGCCGCGGTCAGGTCCTCGGCTTCACCAAGGGCGAGCCCCGCTGGGACGTCCACGAGTCGACCGCGGGCGGCTTCACCGAGGCCCCCTGGGGCTTCTTCCTGCCGACGGCGGGGCTGACGGCCTGCGGGCTCCGGGCGACCGCCGGGCAGCCGCTCCAGGACGGCGATCAGGCCTGGATCACCGTCAACTTCGAGCCCGATCGCTTCGTCGACCTGGTGATCAACGGCCAGGGTGTCGGCGATCCGATCAGCCAGCAGGTCCTCGGCTTCGGCGAGGCCCCGCACTGGCTCCTCTACCGCGGCACCCCCTGAGGGTCGGGCTGAGGGCCGCGCCAGGAGGGCGATCGGCAGATCGCCGCGGAGGATCTCCCCCTGCGGATCTCCCGGGGGGCCCAGACGGGCCTCCGTGGAGATCATGTAGGATATGTGAATACAGGGTCGTACCCCCTCGTATGCGCTGAATTTTTCAATTTTTTGCCCGGCAGATCTCCGTCGGATAAGCCCGGTCCTCGGAGCACAGCAACCAAGGGATCGACACGACATGGCGTACTTCGAGCTCGATGAAGCAATCCCTGAGCAGGCCCGGATCAAGGTGATCGGGGTCGGCGGGGCCGGCGGCAACGCCGTCAACACGATGATTCAGAACAAGGTGGAGGGCGTCGAGTTCGTCGTCGCCAACACCGACGTGCAGGCGCTCGAGAAGTCCCTCGCGCCGACCACGATCCAGCTCGGGAAGCAGATCACCCGGGGCCTCGGCGCTGGCGCGAACCCGGAGAAGGGCCGCGAGGCCGCGCTCGAGAGCGTCAACGAGATCGCCGAGGCCCTCCAGGGGGCCGACATGGTCTTCGTCACCGCCGGCATGGGCGGCGGCACGGGCACCGGCGCGGCGCCGATCATCGCCCAGATCGCCCGCGAGATCGGGGCGCTCACCGTCGGCGTGGTCACCAAGCCCTTCCGCTTTGAGGGCCGCCGCCGCCTCCGCTTCGCCGAGCTCGGGATCGAGAAGCTCGAGGAGGCGGTCGACACCCTGATCACCATCCCGAACGATCGCCTCCTCCAGGTCACGAGCGCGAACACCAGCCTCCTCGACTCCTTCCGGCTCGCCGACGAGGTCCTCCAGCACGCGACCCAGGGGGTCTCCGACCTGATCACCGTCCCCGGGATCATCAACGTCGACTTCGCCGACGTGCGGACGATCATGTCCGGTCAGGGGCGCGCGCTCATGGGCATGGGCATCGCCTCCGACGAGGGCCGCGCCCTGGCGGCGGCCCAGCAGGCGATCTCGTCGCCGCTCCTCGAGGACGTGACGATCCACGGCGCCCAGGGGATCCTGATCAACATCACCGCCGGTCCGGACCTCCGCCTCCACGAGGTCGAGGAGGCCGCGTCGCTGATCCAGGAGGCGGCGCACGAGGACTGCAACATCATCTTCGGCGCGGTCATCGACCCCAACATGGGCGACATGTTCCGGCTGACGGTGATCGCCACCGGCTTCGACCGCCACGCGCCGGCCGAGGAGGAGCTCGAGCAGGTGATCCGGCACCACACCACCCGGCGCCGTCAGAGCGTCGGCGGGGTGCCGCTCCAGGCCGCCGCCCCGGCGCCGTCGAGCCGCGCCCACGCGGCCGCGTCGAACGTCCGCGCCCAGGCCCAGAGCCCCTTCTTCGGCGGTCAGCCGCAGGCGCAGGTGCAGGTGCCCGCGCCGGCCCCGGCCGCGCCGGCCGAGCGCTCGGTGCGGATGAGCCGCGAGCCGGCGGGCCAGGGCTCGGGGACGTGGAGCCGCGAGGCGCCGACCGACCCGACCGAGATCCCGGCCTTCCTCCGCCGCCGCGACGACACCTTCCTCCGCTAGCGGAGCGGGGTCGGACCCGGACGAGCGCCGCGCCCCTCGGGGCTCGGCGCTCGTCGTCGTTTGGCGGGCGCGGGGCAGAGGTCGGCGCGCAGGCTTGGCGCTTGCCGGGCCCCGCAGGCCCCGCGTAGCTACGTGCCGGACGATGAGCGCGCCCACCCGCGAATCGCCGGGCTCCTCGCCCGCTGGCGGCGACGCCCCGGCGGGCGGCCTGCGGGTCGCGCTCGGCCTCTTCCAGACGACGATGGCCGGGGTCGGGATCATCCTCGGCGCCGGGATCTACGTCCTCGTCGGCGTCGCCGCGGGGGAGGCCGGCAACGCCCTCTGGATCGCCTTCATCCTCGCCGCCGTCGTCGCCCTCCTCACCGGCCTGAGCTACGCCGAGCTCGCGTCGCTCTACCCGGTCGACGCCGCCGAGGTCACCTACGTCGAGCGCTCCTTCGGCCGGCGGGTCGCCTTCTTCGTCGCCTACCTGGCGATCCTCGCCCAGGTGCTGACCGCCGCGGTGGTGGCGATGGGCTTCGCCGGTTACCTCGCGCGCCTCCTCGGGAGCGAGGAGACCGCGGCGATCGCCCTCGTCGCCTGCGCCTTCTTCACCCTGATCAACTTTATTGGGATCAGCCTCGCCGCCTGGCTCAATGTCGCCTTCACCCTCCTCGAGGCCGGCGGGCTCGTGGTCATCATCGCGATCGGCGCGCCCGAGCTCGGGCGGGTCGACCTCCTCGAGCTCCAGGGGGGCCTTCAGGGCCTCGCCCACACCGCGGCCCTGGTCTTCTTCGCCTACGTCGGCTTCGAGGGGATCGTCAAGCTGAGCGAGGAGACAGCCGACGCCGCGCGGACGATCCCGCGGGCGATCATCCTCTCGATCATCATCTCGACCGCGCTCTACGTCGCGGTCGGGGCGACCGCGGTCTCGGCGATGGACTGGCGGGCGCTCGCGGCCTCGTCGGCGCCGCTCGCCGACGTCGCCGCGGCCGCGCTCGGCTCCGGCGCCTTCGCGCTCCTGGCGATCATCGCCCTCTTCTCGACCGCCAACACGATCCTCCTCTGCCTGGTCGCCGGCTCGCGCACCCTCTACGGGATGGCCGACCGCGCGCCCTGGCTGCGGATCTTCGGCCGGGTCCACCGGCGGACCCAGACGCCGACCTGGGCGATCGTCGCGATCGGCCTGATGACCGCGCCCTTCGTCCTGGTCCGCGACCTCGCGCTCATCGTCGAGTACGGCAACTTCGGGATCTTCGTCCTCTACATGCTGGTCAACGCGGCGCTCGTCGATCTCCGCTTCCGCCTCCCGGAGGCGCCGCGGCGCTTCCGGGTGCCGGGGAGCGTCGGTCGGGTGCCGGTGCTCCCGGTCCTCGGGATCCTCACCTGCCTCGCGCTCCTCCTCAGCCTCCGCCTCGAGGTGCTGATCGGCGGGGCGCTCTACACCCTGGTCGGGGCGATCATCGCCCTGGCGGCGACGCGGACGGCCCCTAGCTCGACGACGCCGGCGGGTCCTTCGTGATCGCGGCGACGAAGGCGGCGATCGCCTCGCGGGCCTCGGCGGGGACCTGGAGGGTCATCGAGGGCTTGTCGTTGGGGGCCGGGGCGATCGACGAGAAGCCGGCCCGGAGCTCGCCGCGATCGCGATCGAAGGCGATCGAGACCAGGCGCTGGTAGCCGGCGGCGAAGGGGGCGTAGTCGCGGCCGAGGAAGATCCCGCGGTGGGCGACGATCACCTCGCGCTCGCCGTCGAGCCAGCGAGCGACGATCTCGGCGGGGTTTCGCAGGACCTCCTCGAGGTGGTGCTCCTGGTAGGCGCGGTTGAGCTGGATGATCCGGATCAGCGATCGGATCCCGAGGAAGAGCGAGACCAGGCCGATCGGCCAGGCGACGAGGGCGTGGCGGGGCTCGGCGATCGCCATGAAGACGCCGATGAGCGCGCCCGAGAGCGCGAGGATCATCAGGATCGAGTGGCCGAGGATCTTGAGGAGCATCGCCCCTCCGAGGATAGCGGCTGCCGCGGAGGGGCCGCGGGCGAGTTCGCGCGGCGGCCTCAGGCGGCCTGGGGCGCGGCGACGACCGGCTCCGCAGCGGCCCGCGCGGGCGCGGGCCCGGTGAGCGCGCGCTCGACCGCGAGGATCCGCCGGGCGTAGTCGACCAGCGCGCGGCGCCGGCCGACGCCGACCTGCGCATAGGTCCCGCCGTGATCGACGACGACCAGCGCGCAGGCGATCCCGGCGATCGAGAGCCACGCCGCGCGCGCGAGCCAGCGGGCGCCGGCGCCGTCGATCTGCCGCCGGAGGAAGTCGACGTGGAAGTCGAGGTGCGAGGCCTCGTCGCCGGTGATCTCCTCGAGGGCCGCGCGGAGCTTGCCGACGGGGAGGCGGGCGGCGATCGATCCGTAGAAGCCGATGCCGACGACCTCGGCCGCGAGGAGGACGAGGATCTTGAGGCGGAAGCCGGCGAGGCGGCGGACCCGGACGAAGAGGCGCTCGCTCCACGTCGTCCCGAGGAGCTCGCCGCCGAGGCCGCGGACCATCCCGCCGAGGATCCGGGCGTGGCGCCCCTCCTCGCGGACGAAGAGGCGGAGGGCGGCGCGGTACTCGTCGTCGACCGCGGGGAGGGTGACGCGGGCGACCTGGTGGGCGATCCGCCCCTCGCCGGCCTCGCCGATCTGGAAGCGGGCGAGCGAGCGGGCGAGGGGGGCGCGCCAGGCCGCGGGGAGCTCGGCGGCGTCATCGAGGGGGGGCAGCGGCCGGCGGGCGCGCTCCGCGAAGCGATTGTGCCAGTGGGTCCAGGTGCTCATCGGGGTCTCCTCTCGCTCCTACGCCTGGCGCGGCCGCGATCGGCCGGCGATCCCCGCGAGCGGTCGCCTCCCGCGGGTGAACGGTCGCGGGCCGGGTGCGGAGGTCTCCTACAGCGATGGTTTGGGCGCCGATGGTTGGGGCTCCGACGAGGCATGCGCGGGAGCGCGCGGCGGGGGATGACGGGGCGCCGATCGATCGGCTAGGGTCAGATGGAATGCTCGCGGCCCTCGCAGCGTTGACCCTCCTCACCTCGAGCGGCATGGCCGAGGAGGGCGAGCAGATCGGCGACACGCCGACCCGCGGGGTCGTGGTCGATCTCGAGGCCGGCGCCGGCGCGCCGATCGAGGCCGCCGAGGACGAGGGGCGCCGCCAGTGGATCACCCACGAGGTCACCCCGCGCGAGCGCCTCTCCGAGATCGCCGCCCGCTACGGGGTCAAGCGCGACGACGTCGCCCAGTGGAACAAGCTCCCCTCGCGGCGGGTGCAGCTCAAGCCCGGGCAGCGCCTGCGGGTCCACGCCCGCCAGGTGCCGCCGCCCCGCAAGGAGATCACCTACGTCGTCGAGCCCGGCGACACCTGGTCGTCGATCGCCGTCAAGCACCGGGTCGAGTACCGCGATCTCCTCGGCTACAACTGGCCGCGGCCGAAGTCGCTGGATCCCGGGGTGGAGATCAAGGTGTGGATCGATCCGGGGATCCCGCGGACCGTCAACCTCCGCAACGGCCCCCAGCCGCCGGCCCTCCCCGAGGGGATCGACGGCGCCAAGAGCATCGGCGCGCCCAACCGCGGCAAGCTCCGCGACGCGGTGCACCTCCCGGAGAGCCCGCTCTACACCCTCGGCCACGATCGCTGGCTCTGGGGATCGAGCCACGCGATCCGCACGCTGATCACCGCGATCGCCAACTTCCGCTACGAGAGCGGCTTCGAGGGCGAGCTCATCGTCGGCTCGATGAGCCGGCGCCGCGGCGGTCGCTTCCCGCCGCACCGATCGCACCAGTCGGGGCGCGACGCCGACGTCCGTCTGCCGCTCCTCCCCGGGGTGCCGATGACCGCCTTCCCGAACGCCGACGAGATCGACTGGCCGGCGGCCTGGGAGCTGGTGCGGGCGCTGGTCGCCACCGATGAGGTCGAGGTGATCTTCCTCGACGGGCCGCTCCAGCGCCGGCTCTACCAGGCGGCGCTCTGGGAGGGCGCGGTCGCCGAGGAGCTCACCGGGATCATCGCCTGGCCCAACCGACAGGGGAACGAGAAGGCGCTCGTCCGCCACTCGAAGGGGCACGACGGGCACATCCACGTCCGCTTCCGCTGCGGCCCCGACGAGCCCCGCTGCCGACCGCGGCGGCGCCCGAGGTCGGCCCCGGGGGACGAGGTCGAGGTCGCCGTGGCGGCCCCCTGAGGCGGGGGGCTTTCGCGGGTGGGGGCGGGTGTGTGTGGGGTCAGCGCCGGCCCTGGGACCGCGAATTCGCGGGAATCGCGTGTGAGCGAACGCGCGCACAGAATTCAGGTGTGCACTGGGTTGCACGCCTGCAGGCGCGGCCTCATTGTTCGCCGTAGCCATGCCGCAGCCGCAGCCCACCGCCCGACTCCAAGAACGCCCCCTCCGGCTCCTCCGGCGCGCGATGGGGGACCGCCCCACCCGCCACCAGAAGATCCGCAACCTCGCCGCGGCCCTCCGCACCTACGGTGACGAGGAGCGGGTGCAGCCGCGCCTCCAGCGGCTCAAGGAGCTCGGCTGGATCGATCGGGTGCCGACGCGCCTCCAGCGGATCGTCGGCGCGATCGACATGACGCGCTTCTGGATCGTCCCCTGCGCCGCCGACTACTACCGCTCGAAGGGGATCAACTTCTACTTCCACACCCTCCTGCGCTGGCTCGACGATCCGGCGTCGCTGATCGATCCGCTGGGCCTCAACTCGACCCGCGACACGATCATCGGCCACGTCCTCCAGGTCGTCCACGCCAACCCGGACTACGACCTCCAGCTCCTCGAGTCCTTCGAGGACGGGCTCGACCAGATGGAGGCCCAGGTCGTGGCGATCCTCGACGGCACCCACCCGCGGGCCGCGTCGATCATGGCGACGGTCGAGGATCCGGAGTACCACGCCCGACTCCTGGAGCACGTCCGCCGCTTCCGGGCGGAGCGCGGCAACGTCGAGCACGGCGAGCTCCTCCGCGAGAACGTGATGGACGACGCGCGCTTCCGGCTCCTCGAGCGGACCTTCGGCGAGCTCCCGCACGCGATGCGCTACTTCTCCAGGCTGCCGACGACCCCGCTCTCGGCGGCGATCCACCTCCTCACGGTCCACGAGGCGCCGCTCGATCTGATGGTCGACGAGCCGCAGGTCCACTGAGGAGGGAGCGGAGGGCGGCCGAGGGGGCCCGAGATCGCCGGCGATCTCGGGCCTCGTCGCGAGCGCCGCTCAGCCCTGCGGGCGGGTGAAGATCCGATCGAGGTAGGCGCTGAGGGGCCCCTGCTGCGCTGGCTGGCCGCGGAAGCCGATGTGTCCGTCGGGGCGGATCAGGTAGAGGCACTCGCCGTGGGCGCCGAAGACCTCGTGGACCATCCCCTCGCGGTCGGGGATCGCCGCGCCCTCCCAGCCCGCCGGCGGGGCGGCGCCGCGGTGGACGAGGTGGACCCGGATCGCGTCGCCGTGGCGGGCCTCGACGCCGCGGGCGAGGGTCGCCAGGGCGGCGAGGTCGTCCTCGCGGGCGTGGAGCCCGGGGAAGAGGAGGAGGTGGAAGGCGGTCCCCTGGAGGTGATCGTGGAGGCGCTCCTCGTGGTCGTCGCCGATCCAGGTGAGATCGGGGAGGCGCTGCCCCGGCGCCGGCGCGCCGCCGAAGGCGAGGCGGTCGCGGAGGCTCGGCGCCTCGTGGTCGCTCGCGGTGAAGAGGTGGGTGCGCCAGAGATCGACCTGGGACTCGGCCGCGAGCGAGCTCTTGGGGTAGCCGACCTCGAGCATCGAGATCGTCTGGGCCATCCGCGACTGGACGAAGCCGAGGTTGCCCATCACCCGGATCATCTGGTTGCGGAGGCCGCGGGCGATCGGCCCGCGGAGGCCGGCGACCGTCGTCATGTTGCGGGTGGCGACGTCGGTCCAGCTCAGGACGTCGCGGGCGAGCGGGCGGCGCTCCTCCTCGTAGGTGTCGAGGAGCTCGGGGCGGCCGCGGCCGCGGGCGACGAGCGCGAGCTTCCAGGCGAGGTTGTGGGCGTCCTGGATCCCCATGTTCATCCCCTGGCCGCCGGCCGGCGAGTGGATGTGGGCGGCGTCGCCGGCGATCATCACCCGACCGCGGCGGTAGGCGGCGGCCAGCCGGCAGTGGATCCGGAAGGCGACCATCCACTTCGGATCGCTGACCCGGGCGTCGGTCGGCCCGCGGCTGCGCAGGAGCTGGTCGAAGAGCTCGACCGAGAGCTCGGCGTCGACGTCCGGCGGGTTGAAGACGATGAGGCGATAGCGGCGCTCGCCGGGGAGCGGGAAGGCGGCGACCGGGCCGTCGTCGCCGATGTAGGTGATCACCTCGTCGTCGGGGAGCGGGGTCGGCCACTCGATCCGCACGTCCGCCTGGATCAGCGCGCTCACGTACTGGAAGCCCTCGAATTCGATCTCGAGGGCGTGGCGGACGGTCGAGTGGGCGCCGTCGCAGCCGACCAGCCAGGGGACGCGGAGCACCTCGCGCTCACCCGCGGCGTTGACGAGCTCGGCCTCGACGCCGCCGTCGTCCTGGCGGAGCGCGTCGAGCCGGACCTCGCGCTCGACCTCGATCCCGCGCTCGGCGAGGGCCTCGATGAGGCGCAGCTCGGTCTCCCGCTGGGAGAGCGAGAGGACGTAGTTGTAGCGCGAGCCGTGGATCGCCAGGGAGACGTGGGCGAGCTCCTCGCCCGCCTGGTTGTGCGCCCGGAAGCCGCGGAAGGGCTTGCCGCCCGCGAGGATCGCGTCGATCACCCCGAGGTGCTCAAAGACCTCGAGGGTGCGGGCGTGGATCGCCTGCGCCTTCGACCAGGTGCTCGGGGCCGCGGCCTGATCGACGATGCGGACCGCGAGCCCGTGGCGGTGGAGATCGAGGGCGAGGGCGAGGCCGACCGGGCCGGCGCCGACGATGAGGACTTCAGGCGTGGGGCGCATGGGCGGAGTGTCGCAAATGAGGGCGCCCGGGTCCCCCCTCTGAACGCACGTCAGGGGTGGCGTCGCGCGCTCGCGCGCTCGCGCGCGCGGACCCGACGCGCTAGTCGACGCCGACGGCGTCTCGGTACGCCTTCACCAGGCGCTCGTAGCGGGCGCGCTCGTCCGCCGAGTGGTAGCGCCGGAGGTGCTCCCGCCAGCGCTTGCCCTGGAAGGTGAGGTTGTCGACGAGGCCGCGCATCGCGGCCCGGGTCGCCGCGTCGACGACGCCGGTGAAGCGGGCGAGGTCGCCACCGGGGCTCGCGTCGACGTAGTAGATCACGTGGGCGCGGAGGCGGTCGCCCGCGGTCCGCTGGAGCGCGGGCGGGAGCGGGGCGACCCGCCAGGCGCCGCGGTTCTCGACGACCGGGACCGCGGCCGCGTGGAGCTCCTCCTCGGCGGGATCGCGGAGCTCGGCGCAGCGCATCACGCCGTCGCTCGACCACGCGGACTCCCAGGGGAACGCCGAGGTGTCCTCGACGTGGCGGAGCGAGTACATCCGGGGGGCGACGATCGGCAGGTTGAGGAGCTGGTACTGGTAGCTGGCGCCGCCCTCCTGGCAGACCGTCGCGTCGACGACGTAGGGCATGAAGGTGCGGCGCTTGTCGCCAGGCGGGCCCGAGCGCGGGTAGCTGGGATCGACGAGGGCGTAGTGGCGAAAGTCGGTGATCACCATGAACGCGGTCACCGGATCGAAGGGGACGATGGCCTCGATCCGCCCCGCGTTCTGGCCGCTCTGGCCGGGCATCAGCGCGATCTGGGGGTCCCCCTGGTAGAGCCGCTCCTGCTCCCGCGGAGTCAGCTCGACGCTCGGGATCGGCTGGCGAAGTCGCCGCTGCGCGGGCTGACCGAAGCCCGCGCGGAGGCCCGCGTCGCTGCCCAGGGCGAGGAGCGAGAGGGTGAGCGCGGCGACGAGGATCTCCCCCAACGTCATGGCTGTCACTATACCCGGGGAGGTCGTGAGCTGTGCTGCGTGACCCGGCACATGCGACGAAAAGACGGGCAAGCTGACGCTACGGCGTGAATTTCTTTCGCTACGTGTTTTCTGAGGGCGCCGCTATGGTGTCTCAGTGCCGCGACGATGAAGCCGGCGGCGCGATGAAGGTCCTCGTCACGAGCTGACGTAACGCCACC
>JACKDU010000017.1 GCA_020633335.1 Myxococcales bacterium
CCCGGCATCTCCCCGTCCGGGGCGAACTCCTGGGCGGTGCAGCCGACCACGCGCTCACAGACGATCGCGCAGGTCTCCTCGGGGGTCTGCTCCTCGGGCTCCTCGCAGCACCCCGCGACGAGGAGCGTGGAGAGGGGGAGCAGCGACAGAAACACGGTCTTCAACATGAGGCGTCGATGCTTCCACGGGCCAATTCCAGAGACGAGCGCTCGTTCTGCGCCCGCGCCTGCCTGCCCGCGCCTCAGCGCCGGCGCCTGCGGACCCGCACCCGCTCCTCGCGGCGCCGCAGCGACCACGCGGTCAGGGCCATGCAGAGGGCGGTGTAGCCGATGAGCACGCCCCAGGTGGCGAGGATGTGGGCGGTGGTCGGCACGTAGTTGACGGTCGCGTAGGGCTCGCAGGTGAAGATGAGCCCGGGGATGTCGCAGGTGGTCATGTCCCGGGGCTCGACGATCTGGGCGATCGAGCCGAGCGCCTCCATCCCCCAGCGGGCGCCGGTGAGGTAGGAGATCGGGGCGATCGCCGGCGGCAGGGGCATGAGCGCGAGGGCGAAGACGAGCTGGGGGATCAGCGCGAGCGGGACCACGCTCATCGCCTTGTCGGAGTTCGAGACCAGCGTCGAGATCAGGAGGCCGAGGCCGACGCCGGTGAGCGAGGTCAGGAAGACGGTGACGAAGGTCGCGCCCCAGAGGCCGAAGGGCGGGGCGCGGACCACGTCCATGAGCCCCTCGTCGGTGAAGGCGGCGACCGTCGGCGAGAAGTCGACCTTGAGGGTGATGATGAGGACCAGGATCAGGCTCTGGACCAGGCAGAGGCCGGCGAGGACGCCGAGCTTGGAGAGGAGGTAGGCCGGGATCCGGAGGTTGGCGAGGCGCTCGCGGCGGTAGATCCGGGCCTCCTTGGTGATCTCGCGGACCGAGTTGAGCACGCCGAACCACACCGCGACCACCGCGAGGAGGAAGAGGACGAGGCGGCCGTTGGTCGAGACCACGTTCTGGAGGGCGTCGCGGCGGGCGGCGAGGAGGAGGACGAAGCCGATCACCGGCGCCTGCAGGAGGAGGATCCAGAGGTTGCGGCGGTCGGCGATGATCAGCCGGAGGTAGCGCTGCATCAGGATCTTGAGCTGCGACGCGAGCGAGACCTGGGCCTCGCTCGGCTGCCAGCGCCGCCGCCGGCCGCCGCCGACCGCCGGCTTGGCGACGCTGAAGCGGTAGATCCCGGGGGCGATCGCCTGGAGGTCGACCGGCACCGGCGCGAGCGAGGGATCCTGGTCGTTGTCCGAGCGGAGCTGGCGCTCGTAGACGTATTGCCGGTACTCGTCGGTCGAGCGGTAGCGGATCTCCCAGAGCTCGGCCGGCGTCGGCGCCTGGGTCGCGGTCGGGTTGTGCTCGCGCCAGATCCGGTACTCGGACGCGAGCTCGCCGTGGGTCACCGCGTCGTCGCCGGCGCCCGCCTGGCCGTCGAGCTTGGTGTAGATGTCGGCGAAGTCGCCGCTGGTCACCCGGAACATCTCGAGCGCGCCGGCCGGCGGCCCGTAGTAGACCATCCGCCCCTCGGCCATGAAGACCACGAGGTCGCACTGCATGATGTTCGCGGTCGCGTGGGTGACCAGCATGACCGTGCGCCCGGAGTCCGCGAGGTAGCGGAGGGTGTACATCATCCGCTTCTCGAGGCCGGGATCGAGCCCCGAGGTCGGCTCGTCGAGGAAGAAGAGGCTGGGCTCGGAGATCAGCTCGGAGGCGATCGACACCCGCTTGCGCTGGCCGCCGGAGAGCTGGTGGATGTACTTGTGGCGGTGCCCGCTCATCCGCACGTCCTCGAGGACGCGGGCGATCCGGGCCTCGATCTCGGCCGCCGAGGTGTCCGGCGAGAGGCGGAGGCGGGCGGTGTAGTAGAGCGCCTCGTCGACCCGGAGGTTGGGGTGGACGATGTCGTCCTGGGGGACGAAGCCGACGACCGCCCGGTAGGCGTCGAAGTTGGCGTAGAAGTCGTCGGAGTTGACCATCAGCAGCCCCTGATCGGCCCGCTGGTAGCCGGCGAGGGCGCCCATCAGCGTCGACTTGCCGGCGCCCGAGGGGCCGACGATCCCGACGAACTCGCAGGGCTCGACGACCAGCGAGACGTGGTCGAGGATCATCCGCCCGCCGGCCGCCCGGGTGAGCGCGCGGGCGTCGAGGCGCATCGCCCCCTGCTGGTCGAACTGGTCGAGGGCCTCGCCGTCGTAGGCGAGCTTGAAGGGGCCGATCTGGATGACGTCGCCGACCTGGAGGACGTGCTCGTCGATCCGCTGGCCGTTGACGAAGACGCCGTTGATGCTCGCGCGGTCGTGGAGGACGTGGCGCTCGCCGACCCGGCGGACCTCGGCGTGGACCCGCGAGACCTGGAGGTTGTTGAGGAGGAGATCGCAGCCCTCGCGGCCGATCGTCGTGACCTCGCCGAGGGGCTGGCGGCGGACCAGCTCCGAGGGCTGGCTCTGGGCCTGCTTGCCGATGTCGCGGTAGGTGAGGGTGACGAAGTTGCCGGTGCGGGGATCGGCGATCCGGATGACGTCGCCGTCGACGAGCTCGTGGCTCTCGATCGGCTGGCCGCGGAGGAGGAGGCCGTTGCCGCTGCCGCGATCGACGATCCGGTGGCCGCTGCCGACCGGCTCGATCCGCGCGTGGTGGGGCGAGACCCAGCGCGCGGGGATCACCACGTCGTTGTCGGCGGCCCGGCCGATCGTCAGGGGCTCGAAGGCGAGGCGGATCTCATGGAGCTTGCGGCCGCGCTCCTCGACGAGGAGATACATCGTCGCGGACCGTATAAATACGGTCTCCTCGTGCCGCGACTGGGTGAGGGACACCCCACCATCATGCGAAGTCGGGGGCGCGGACCGCAAGCCGGCCCGCATCGGCGTCCTCAGCTGCGGTCGTCGGCGTCCGGCGGGGGAGGAGCTCGCGCGATCTTGCGCGCCTCCGCCCACGAGGAGCCAGACGCGAGGAGAGCGGGCGAGGGGGGGAGGGCGAGGGACGTCCTCGCCGCTGGCGCGCGCGGGGGAGGTCGAGGCGCGGGTGGTCGCCGGATCCTCCTCCGCGACCGGCCTCGGCCGGCCGAGACCGGCCTCGCGTGCGCGGCTTCGGACCTCAAGGCGCGGCGCCAAATTCCCGCGGCCAAATTTCGCGGCCAAATTTCGCGGGCAAATTTCGCAGCCAAATTTCGCAGACCGTCGCGTGGGCGTCCGCCCGTGCGGCTCTCACCGGCTCGCGCTTCAGTGGTACTCTGGCCCTCGGATGCCTGGCGCTACCACCTTCGCTGCACTCGTCGGCCGGCTCTGGCTCCCTCGCCTGGGCCTCGGCCTCGGCCTCGCGCTCGCAACCATGACCGCCTGCGATCTCGACGAGGTCGACATCAAGGACCAGGAGGGCAACGCCGTCCAGGTCGAGGGCAAGGGCGTGAAGAAGACGATCACCGGGCCGGACGGGGCCCAGTACACCGTCAAGCCGGGCGGGACGATCGTCGACAAGGACGGCAACAAGCTGAAGCGCGACGGGACCATCATCCAGTCGGACGGCTCCCGGGTGAACATCTACGGCGACGGCACCAAGACCAAGCTCAAGGTCGAGGAGGTCACGCTGAACCAGGACGGCAACAAGGTGATCGTCCACGACGACGGGTCGAAGACGATCATCAAGCCCGACGGCAGCGTCGAGCGGGTCTTCAAGGACGGGACCAAGACCAGCCTGAAGACCGAGCAGCCGGGTGGGGGCGACAAGCCCGAGGGCGAGCCCAAGGCGCCCGAGTCGAGCGCCGGCTAGCGGGCGAGGGCGACGCGGTGGAGGCGGGGTGGTGATGATCACCGCCCCGTCGGCGATCTCGGGGATCGCCTCGCCGCTCTCAGGGGATCGCGGGCGCCGGCTCGGGCTCGGGCCCGGGCGCGCCGACGATATCGAGCCCGGGCCGGCGCTGGCGGAGGCTGGCGAGCGCGGCTGGATCGAGATCGAGCCCGTCGACGAGCACCCGCTCGAGGGCGTCGAGGGTGATCAGCGGGCTCAGGTCGCGGACCTGGGTGCGGCGGAGGTCGAGGTGGCGGAGTCGACGCGATCGGGCGAGTACCAGCACCAGATCAGCGTGGTGTCGACGGGGACCTGCATCCCGCAGAAGTCGATCGTCGGCGCGTCGGCCGAGCCGCCGACGTGCCTGTTTGGCGGGCGCCAGGAGCCGCCGCCTCCGCCGGGCGACGTGAGGGGGAGCGTGGGCGTGGGCTGGGGCGTCGGCGCGGGTGTCTCGGGTGGTGCGGGGGGAGGCGCGGGAGCGTCGCGCCCGGGCGCGTCGCGTTCAGCCGCCTCGCGGGCTCCTTCGCAGGCGAGGAGCGCGAGCGCGGCGATCGCCGCGGTGAGCGAGCGGGCCGCGATCTTGCTCAGCGTCACCATCGAGCGGGTCCAGTCTCAGGCGCCGCTTGCTCGTGGGCAAGCGCCTTCAGGGCGCAGGTCCGCGCGAGGTCGAAGGCCGCGCTTGATCTCGGAGATCTCTCGCTCTACGTTTTGGGGATGTCTCTCCCCGAGCGATCGATCCCGGCGTGGGCGCGGGGCGTGCTCTTCTTCCTCTGCTGCATGCTCGTCGGCGTCGGCCTGCGGGCGAGCGAGCGCGTCGCCCACGCCTGGGGCCTCGACGCCGAGTGCTACGCCGAGGTCTGGGGGGAATTCGTCGAGGTGCGTCGGGTCGCCGGCGACGGGCCGATCGACGGCCAGGCGTGGCCGCGGCAGCTCCTCCTCGATCTCACGGCGGGGACCCTCGGGCTCTTCGAGGATCGACCGGCGGAGGAGGGCTACGAGGAGCACCCGATCGACGCGGAGGCGACGCGATGAGCCGCCGCGGGGCCTGGATCGCGCTCGGGATCGTCGGCGTGCTGCTCGGCGCGGCCGCGCCGGTCGGCGGCTGCTCGCCCTGCCCGGAGGTCGTCCCCGAGGGCGCCTACCGGATCGCCGAGGGGCGCGCGGCCTGGGTCCCGGGGAGCGGGCGCGTCGAGGTGAGCGACGCCGCGGTGGTGATCACCTATGAGACCAGCGACGGCTCGACCTGGGAGGTCGAGTACCGCCGGGTCGAGCGCGCCGAGTGATCGAACATGTCGTTAGGGGCATGTCGAGCTCGACGCGTCGATGAGCGCGAGGCGCCGCGCTAGCCGCGATCGTAGCGCTCCTCGAGCGCGTGGCGGGTGGTCCGTCGGGCCTCGATCGTCCCGTCGCTGAGGCGGGTCCCCGCGGGGTCGACGTAGATCCGGCCGGCGCGGCGGCCCGGCCAGCGGGCGCTCGCGCCGGCGTCGACGCTGACGTTGTAGACCAGCGCCTCACCGGACTCGGCGGAGAGCCAGTGGACGTTGTCGTGGAGGTCGGAGATCGAGGTGTGCTCGCCTCGCCGGAGGACCCGGTCGATCGACGGCCGGATCAGGAGGTGGGCGCCGACGTCGGCGATCCGCTCGAAGTGGCGGGCCCGGACCTCGCCGTCGACGACGATGAAGGCGGAGACCAGGTTGTCGTGGCCGTGGGGGACGATCGCCTGGCCCTTCGAGAAGGTGAAGAGGCGGTGGCGCACCCCGGGGATCGCCGCCGCCGAGCTGGCCGCGTCCTCGAGGTGATCGAGCTCGAGGGCGCGCGGCCGCGGGCGGCGGGCGGCGAGGGCGGCGAGGCCAGGCGCGAGCGCGAGGGCGGCGACGACCTCGGCGGGATCGAGGGCGGCGATCTCGGCGGCGAGCTCGGCCTGCCACGCCGGCTGCGGGAGCGCGCCGCGGCGGAGCGCGCGGGCGCTCTCGTCGATCCGCGTCCGGAGCCAGCGCTCGGGGGGCGTGGGGCGGGCGCGCGCGGACCCGGGCGTGAGCGCGAGGTCGATCGCCGCGGCCGCGAGGAGGCGGGCGACGAGGCGACGGCCGAGCGCGCGACGGGCTTGCACCGGTCCATCCTAGCGCAGCCGGGCGCTCGATGACCTGGTGTATGGTCGATCGGTGGCGACGTCGACGACCGCCTGGGGGCGCTGGGATTGCACCCGCTGCGGCAAGCGCGACATCAGCGGCCGTGAGAAGCGCTGCCCGGCCTGCGGCGATCCGCGGGAGCAGCACGAGCTCGACGCGATGCGGCCGCCGAGCGAGGCCGATTTCGCGGCGGCGGCGATCACCGACGCGAGCGAGCTGAGGCTCGCCCACGAGGGCCCGGACTGGACCTGCGGCTACTGCGGCTCGAACAACCGGGCGGGGGCCGGGGTCTGCGGGAGCTGCGGGGGCGCGCGGGCGGCGGCGGCGGGCGGCGGCGGGCGGGTGCGCGCGCAGGTGCTCGCCGCGATCGACGAGCGCGAGGACGTCGAGGCCGGGCTCCGGCCGAAGAAGGGCCGCTGGGGCCGGCGCCTGCGGATCCTCGCGGTCGCCGGGGCCGGCGCAGGCGGGCTCGGCTACTGGGGCTTCTCCGAGCATGACCTTGAGGCCAGGCTCTCCCGCCTCGAGTGGGAGCACACCACCCACCTCGAGGGCTGGCAGGACGTCCGGCGCGGACAGTGGGGGCGGGTGAGCGCGCGGCCAGGCAAGGCGCCGGTCGGCGGCGCCGGCGAGGTCGCGGCGATCGAGAGCCCCCACTGCTACGACAAGCACGCCCGCGACGAGCGCTACGCCTGCGGGAGCGAGAGCTACCGCGACACCGAGAGCTACACCTGCGGCACCCGCCAGGAGTGCTCGACCCGGAGCAACGCCAACGGCTCGTTCACCCGCACCTGCCGCAGCGTCTCCAAGACCTGCACGCGCTCGGTCACCAAGACCCGGACGAAGTACTGCACGCGGCCGATCTACGAGCTCTGGTGCGACTACACGACCCAGGAGTGGGCCCAGGTGCGGGAGAAGACGGTCCGCGGCGAGGGCCACGAGGGGCTCCGCTTCGATGACTTCGGCGCGCTGGCGGACGACCAGCGGACCACCCAGAGCGGGCGCTACGCCCTGACCTTCACCTACGACGACGACCAGACCTACCGCGCCGAGGTGCCGCGGGGCGAGTACGACGCCTGGTCGATCGGCGAGCGGGCGATCCTCAGCTTTGAGCGGCTCCGCGGGGTGACCGGCTACCGGCGGCCGCGCGCGGGCGAGTAGTGCGGCGAAGGGCGGCTCGTCATGGGATGTCCGAAGGGACATCTTCATCGGGGACGGCGAGGGTGAAGGTGCGGGCCGCCTCGGCGCGCTTGCGGTTGCGCTCGATGCCGATCGCGTCGAGGCCGCGGGCGTTGGCGACCGCGAGGATCGTGCCGAGGCCGCAGCAGGGGACGACGACCCGGGTGCTGGTCGGCGCGAGGTGACGGATCGCGTCGACCGCGACCTCGGCGGCCCGGGTGCCGACGCTGTGGCTCCACGGCATCACCCCGGGATCAGCGAGGACGTCCGGCGTCGGCCGATCGGGGTCGTCGACGGCGCGGCGGGAGAAGGCGAGGACGTGGGTGTAGCCGGGGCGGCCGGGGAGGCGGGCGCCGGGCGGGCGGCGGCAGACGATCTTGTGGAAGACGAGCGGGATCTCGAGCTCGTCGGCGACCCGGAGGACGAGGCCGGCCTTCGAGATCCAGCGGCCCTCCCGCTTGTTGTCGGTCTGGGCGAAGACGCAGAGGCCGTCGTCGGCGGCGGCGAGGAGCGACGCGCGGGCGGCCTCGAGGAAGAAGTCGCGCCAGCGATCGAGGGTGACGCCGAGCTCGGAGACGTCGGGGAGCGAGGCGATCACCGAGGTCTGGGCGAGCCCCGGGCGCGCGCTCAGCCACTCGACGGCGTCGCCGTGGATCACCTCGCGGAGCGGCTGCGACGGTTGCGCGGACATCGTTCGAGGATAGCCGGCGCGGCGGAGGCTAGGGGATCCGACCGGCTGCGCGGAGGAAGGCCAGCGCCTCCTCGAGGCCGGCGCCGATGAAGGGTCGCGGCGTCCACTCGAGCTCGGCGCGCGCCCGATCGGCGACCGGGATCGCGCCGTATTGCAGGAAGGCGAGCTGTCCGCGGGGGAGGAGCGGGGGGCGGCGGGTCAGGGTCGAGAGCGCCTCGCCGACCGCGGCGACGGCTCTGGCGATCGCCAGCGGCATCACCGGGGGGATCCTCGCGCCGGTCGCGGCGGAGACCGCCGCGGCGATCTCACGGAGATCCATGGTGCGCTCGCTGAAGATGTAGCGGGCGCCGACCTCGGCGCGCTCCTCGGCCCGCACCTGGCCCTCGGCGACGTCGCGGACGTCGACCAGCGGGAGGCCGCCGGGGAGGAGCATCGGCACCTTGCCGCGGACGAGATCGGCGAGGAGCTGGTTGGTCCCCGGCGAGGTCGCGGGGCCCTCGCCGTAGAGCGCGGCCGGGTGGCTGAAGACGGCCGGCAGCCCGCGGGTCTCGAGCGCGTCGGCGACGATCCGATCGGCCCGCTGCTTCGAGCGCTCGTAGGCGGTCGCCTTCGGCGCGGGATCGATCTGCGACTCGTCGTAGCGGCCGCCCGGCGGCGGGAAGACGAAGACGTCGATCGTGCTGGTGTGGACGAAGCGGCGGACCCCGGCCGCGAGCGCGGCCTCGACCATGTTCGCGGTGCCCTCGGCGTTGACCCGATCGAAGACGCCAGGGTCGGCGAGCCACTGCTCCGGGAGCCCGGCGGTGTGGTGGACGACCTCGCAGCCCGCGGTCGCGGCCGCGAGGCTCGCGGGCTCGGTGACGTCGCCGATCGCGATCTCGACGCCCGCCGGCACCTCACGTGCGCGGGCCTGCGAGCGGACCAGCGCCCGCACCGGCCGCCCGCGGGCGACGAGGACGCGGAGGAGGTTGTGGCCGAGGAGGCCGGTCGCGCCGGTGACCAGGGTGAGGCCGGACATGGGGCCCTTGTAGCAGGCGGCGCGCGGCTCAGGGGGCCGGGTCGGCGGCGACGATCATCGGGTCGGCGCCGAAGTTGGGGCTGCGGCCGTCCTGCAGGCGGAGGCGATAGCGGCCGCCGATCTCGAGGCCGCCGCCGTCGAAGGCGGGCGCGCCGGGATCGTCGCCCTCGCAGCGCTCGAAGTGGACCCAGGCGGGGCTCGTGAGCGGCGCCCCGGCGATCGTCTCGACGACCTCGATCTGGTAGGAGCGCTGGGTGCAGCGGCCGTCGCCGATCGGCCCGGCATCGACCACGCGGGCGACGAGCTCGTGCTCGCCCGCCGGGGCCGCGCGCGGCTCTGGGGATCGGAGCTCGGGGGCTGTGGGCGGGGCGCTCACCGGCGGCTGCGCGGGCTCGGGAGGCGGCGGGTTCAAGTTGGTGCAGGCGAGCGCTTGCGCGAGCGAGGCGAGCGCGACCCTGCGTGGGGCTCTGCGGCGGGGCATCGGCGCCATCCTATCCGAGGCGACGCTCGCGGCCGCTATCCGGCCCCGAAGAAGACGTAGATCCGCCCGCTCTCCGGGCCCTTCGGGCCGGCGCCGGGGGCGTTGACCACCAGATCCGCGAGCCCGTCGCCGTTGATGTCGCCCGCGTCGATCTGCTCGCCGAAGCGATCGCCGCTCCGTTCGCCGTCGACCGCGAAGCCGCCATCGCCCGCCTCGAGCGCGGCGAGGTCGAGCTCCGTCGACCACTCCGGGTGGCCGTGGACGACGTAGACCCTCCCGCTCGCCGGCTCAACGCCGCCCGCGCGGTCGACGAAGGCGAGCTCGTGGATCCCGTCGCCGCTGAGATCGTCGAGGGCCGCGGCGTCGGCGACCGGGAGGGTGGCGCCGATCGGCGGCGCGAGGCCGCCCTCGAGGTCGACGACGTCGACGAACCCGAGCTCGGCGCCGCGGCCGAAGACGACATGGGTCGAGGTGGTCCCCTCGCCTCGCTCCTGGAGGATGAGGTCGTCGCGACCGTCGCCGTTGACGTCGCCGATCCCGCGGAGGTCGAGGTGGACGTCGTCGTCGACGCTGCTGCCACAGATCTGGAGGAGCGCGCCGTCGTAGCTCCACTCGGTCCCCGGCGCGGGGCCGCCGAGGTAGACCTCGACGGCGTTGCGAAGACAGACTCCGCCCTGCAGGGGACCGTGGGAGCCGGCGACGACGATGTCCTTGAAGCCGTCGCCGTTGATGTCGGCGTCGCCGTAGGCGGACGCGTCGTAGAGATCACCGGCCGCGAGCACGGCGTCGAGGTCGACCGGCTGCGCCTTCCCGCGGGCGACCTCGATCGCGTCCCAGCCGCCCTCGTATTGCGAGGTCGTCCAGGTCACGACGGAGAGGTCCTCGAAGCCGTCGCCGTCGATGTCGCCGAGGCCGACGACGGCGACGCCCTCGGCTGCGTGGCTGTCGGTCGACGTGACGACGTAGCCATGGTCCTGATCCAGGAGGTCGTCGAGGGACGCGCCCGCGAGCGCGGGATCGCCGAGCACGACGGCGAGCGCCCAATCCACCCCGGGTCGTCCGGGATCGAGGCGGCCGAAGACGAGGTCGTCGAGGCCGTCGCCGTTGACGTCGGCGAGCGCCTCGAAGGCGGCGGCGGACCACGCCCCGCCGTGCTCGAGCACGAAGCCCTGGTCGGCGCCGAGGGCGTCCAGGCTCCGGGGCGCGGTCTGGGGGGAGCCGAGGATCACGAAGGTGTGCCCGCTCTCGGTCGCGCCCACGAGGTCCACGCGGCCGTCGCCGTTGACGTCGCCGAAGGCGCGCCAGTCGACGAGGGGCTCGGCGCCGGGGTCGATCACGAAGCCCCCTTCGCCAGCCGCGACCGCCGCGAGGTCGACGACGCCGCCCTTCGTCCGCCCGAAGATCACGTAGACGCGCCCCGAGCTGGTCTCGACGATGAGATCCTCGCGACCGTCGCCGTCGACGTCGGCGAGCGCTCGCAGCCGCGGCGGGTCACAGGGCGTGTCGCCGTCGATGACGAAGCCCGGGCGCTCGGTCGCTGCGGCGTAGGGCCCGGGGGAGGGCGCGAGCGGGTCGCAGAGCGCTTCACCGCCGGTGTCGGTGTCGGTGTCAGTGTCGGTGTCGGTGGCCCCGGAGGTCGAGGTGGCCCCGGGGCCGGAGGTCGAGGTCTCGCCCGCGCTCGCGCTCGCCGTCGCGCTCGAGTCACCGGAATTGGCGCCATTGCAGCCGGCGAGGGTCACCCCCGTGAGCACCCAGGCGGCGAGGCGGTCCGAGGGCAATGGGGCCATCGGAGCAATCTACCATGGCCCTCCTGGCACACCACCCCTCAATGCTGCGACACCGATCTTCGCGCGCGCCGGGTCACCGCGAGTCGCGCTAGAGCGGGCAGTGGACCGCGTCGACCGGATCGCCGGGCACCGGGGTCCGCTGGAAGAGGAGATCGAGGTGGCGGTGCTCGGTCCCCCCGAGCATCCCGAGGTGATCGGCGAGGTCGCTCGGCACCGTCGTGTCGGGCTCCATGCCGGGCTCCGAGACCCAGACCGCGTGCGGTCCCCCGGCGCCGCAGGCCGGGAGGTAGGCGGAGCTGGCGAGGGCGAAGCCGACGCGCCCCTCGGCCTCGGTGACGCCGCTGACCTTGACCGGGTACCACTCGTCGGGGCGCGAGGGGTCGGGGGCGGTCGAGTAGTAGAAGGCGACCGGCACCCCGACGACCGGCGCGCCCAGATCGTCGACGACGAAGACGTCGAGGTTCGAGGGGCCGACCCGCTCGACGATCGCGATCAGGCGATAGACGACGCCGGCGGCCGCGACCGCGTCGGGGTCGGCCCGGGTGTAGGTCGAGCCGTACTCGCTGGCGAGCCAGGCGAGGTCGCCGGGGGTGCAGGCGTCGGCCGGGGTCGGCCCGCACACCGGCGCGACGTCGGGGGTCCGGAAGATCGCCGGCGGCCCGTCGGCGTCGCCTCCGGTGGTGCCGGTGGTCGGGTCGCCGCTCGTGGTGGATGGGTCGCCGCTGGTCGAGGTGTCGCTGCTGGTCGAGGCGTCGCTGGTGTCCGCCGCGGACGACGACGCGTCGCCGCTCGAGTCGCCGCTGGTGGATGCGTCGCTGCTGCTCGCGGTCGCGGTCGCGGTCGCGGTCGCGGTCGCGCTCGTCCCCGCCGAGGCCGTCGCCGACGCGCTGAGCGATCCGCCGCCCGAGTCGCCGCTGCTGTCGTCGCCGCAGGCGGGGGTGAGGGCGAGCGAGGCCGCGAGGGCGGCGAGCAGGGGAGCGCGGGCGGGCGTCATCCTACGCTCATACCCGCGCGAAAACGCCCGCGTCAATCATGCGCCGCGTGCGGGCACCGGGCCGCGCGCAGGGGCGGCGCCGCTATGATGCGGGCCATGGCTGCGCTCCACCGCGGACATCGCAGGCCCGAAGGCGGCGCGCTCCGGCGTGCTCGCGGCGCGCTCCTGGTCGTCGCCGTCGCGCTCGCCTGCCAGAGCCCCGGGGCGATCCCCAAGAGCACGCCGCGCCCGCCCGAGGACGTCCTCGCCGGCAAGGGCGAGCCCTGTCAGGTCGACGACGAGTGCGCCGGCGACAATCTGGTCTGCGATCACGGCGAGTGCGTCCCGTGGACGCGGATGGCCGGCCCGGTGCCCGAGATCACCCCGCAGGAGCTGGCCGCGCGGATCGCCGCCGGCGAGCCCCTCCAGATCGTCGACGTCCGCACCTGGCCCGAGTTCCGCGGCGGCCGGATCGACGGGGCGATCCACGCCCCGATCACCCGGCTCGCCGAGGATCTTCCGGAGCTCGAGCTCGAGCTCGACGCGTCGGTCCCGGTGGTGGCGATCTGCCTGAGCGCCCACCGCAGCATCCCCGCGACCCGCCTCCTGCGGCGGCGCGGGTACGACGTGGTCCAGCTCGCCGGCGGGATGCTGGCGTGGCGCAAGGCGAAGCTGCCCGAGGTGCGCGGTCGGGTCGGCGAGGCGAAGCCGAAGCGCTGAGGGGGCCGAGCGGGCTCGCTGCCATGTCCTTCATCAACTTCGCCAGGCGCGAGATCCACCTCAAGCTCGTCTACTGGGGCGTCGGCCTCGGCGGCAAGTGGACGAACGTGCGCGCGGTGCTGCGCGCCAATGTACCCGGGTACGATGGCGCCTACCCGAGCGTCGACGACGTGGTGGAGCTGCCGCCGACGGCGTTCGACGCGGAGGGGCGATCGCTGGTCCTCCGACCTTTCCTGCACCTCCACCTCAACCCGGGCGCGCTCCGGCGGAGCCCCTCCCGCGAGCTCGTCGTCCGCGGCGCCGACGGGCTCGTGCTCGTCTGCGACTCGAATCCATCGAGTTGGACGGGCAACCTCGAGTTCCTCGCGGAGCTCGACGCGTGGCTGGAGCGCTCGGGCGTCGCGCTCTCGGAGCTGCCCCACGTGGTCCAGTACAACAAGCGCGATCTACCCGAGGCCCTGCCGGTCGATGTGATGCGGGCGACCTTCAACCGCCACGGGGCGCCGGACTTCGAGGCCGTCGCCACCGCGGGGCATGGCGTGCTCGAGACCTTCGCGGCGATCCGGGACGCAGTCCTCGCCAAGGGGCTGCGCTAGCCGTCTAGCCGCCCGGCGAGTGCACGATGGTCCCCCGCGGCGGGCCGATGCAATCGGCGCAGCAAGCCTCGTCGATCGCGTCGGCCTGGACTGCCACGACGTACTCCTTTGCCTGGACGAGCCGGCGGAGGGTGCGATCATACACGAGCTCGCCAGGCCCGCCGTCGACCGCCACGCGCATCGCCAGGCGTTGATATGGACAGCCTCCGAGCTCCGATTGGCTGCACCCTCCGTCGACGATCGAGACATCGAATGGCGCGAACCAATCGCTTGTCTCGCCCGCGAAGGTAGCCGCGAGCAAGCGCTCGGTGTCGGCGGCGCGCAGGGTGAGCGCCTCACTCGCGTTGCCCGCGCTGCAGAGGGGCGACGACGCGTAGCGAATGTCGAGCGCGTCGCCTTCGCAGAGCGCCAGGCGCAGCTCGGGCGAGGTCGCGTGGAGAATCGCCGAGATCGTGCCGTGATTCGGATCGTCGCAGACGAGGCCCACGGCCATCGGGTCGTCGATCGTCTGGACGACGCAGGCTCCGTCCATTGAGACGTCAGGGTCACCCTGGAGGTCGCAGGGGTTCGGCGTTCCGAGGATCTCCAACGTGAGGTGCCCCGAGTACCCCTCGTCGGGAGAGCAGAGGTCCGCGGCGGCGGGTGCCTCCACCGGGTCGGGCTCCAGGCAGAGGGGCTCCTCGTGGGCGGTCGTGGCGGAGTCCTTCGCCGGTCCCGAGGAGCAGGCCAGGCAGAGCATCACCGGAGCCAATTGTCGAATCCGTCGACCCATCGCCGCCCTCGCTAATACATCGACACCAGGATATCCCCGCTCGCCCGCGGGTCGTGGGGCTCGACCGGTAGGCGGACCCGGAAGATGGTCCCCTTGCCGACCTCGCTCTCGACGTTGATCTCGCCGCCGAGCATCTCGGTGTAGTGACGGGCGAGGGCGAGGCCGAGGCCGAGGCCGCCGTACTCGCGGGTCGACGACTCGTCGGCCATCCGGAAGGGCTCGAAGAGGCGCTCCATCACCTCGGGCTTGATGCCGATGCCGGTGTCGGAGACCGAGAAGACGAAGTAGCGGCGCTCGTCGACCACCTCGGGATCGACCCGGAGCTCGATCCGCCCGCCCTGGGTGAACTTGCAGGCGTTGCTCAGGAGGTCGAGGAGGATCCGGTTGAGCTTGGCCCGATCGGTGCGGATGTAGCCGAGCTCGCGGCCGTACTTGAGCTTGAGCGTGTTGCCGCCGCGGCGCGCGAGGGGGACGCAGACGGTGCCGAGGTTCTCGACCAGCTCGATCACCGGGAAGACCTCGGCGTTGATGTCGAGCTTGCCGGCCTCGATCTTGGTGAGGTCGAGGACGTCGTCGATGATCTTGAGGAGGCTCTGGGCGGCCCTGAGGACGCTCCGCTGGTCCTTGGCGGTCTGCTCGTCGAGGCGGGCGTCGGCGTCCTCGGAGAGCATCTCGGTGTAGCCGATGATCGCGTTGAGCGGGGTGCGGAGCTCGTGGCTGACGTTGGCGAGGAACGAGCTCTTGATCCGGCTGGCCTCGAGCGCCTGCTCCTCGGCGTTGCGGCGCTCCTGGAGCTCGCCCTTGAGCGTCCGGTTGGCGGCCTGGAGGGCGATGAGGCGATCCTCGACGCTCCGCTCGAGCTCGCCGCGCTCGCGCCGGAGGACGCGGGCGCTCTCCTCGGCCTCCCGGAGGCGCTCATCGAGGTCGGCGATCCGGGCCGCTGGATCGTCGATCGAGGTGGTCGCGGCCCCGTGGAGCGCGCGGCTGAGGCCGACGCCGACGATCACCAGGGCCGCGGTCGCGATCTCGGCGGTCGATCCGTCGGCGCGCGCGAGGCCGAGGGCCGCGCTCGCGCCGAGGAGGCTGGCGAGCGCGAGGCCGCCGGCGACCCCGAGGCGCTGCGGGAGGGCGGCCGCGAGGGCGCCGATCACCCAGAGTGGCGCGCGGCCGGGGGCGATCATCGTCGGCCCGAGGGCCACCACGCCGCAGGCGAGGGCGGGGGCCGCGGCGGCGCCGACGAGGGGCGGGAGGCCCTCGCCGACCAGGGCGACGAGCGCCTGTCCGAGCGCCGGGATCGCCGCGAGGAGGAGGATGACCCCTGCATGCTCCTCGCCCGCGAGGGGGCCGAGCGCGAGCCCGACGATGATGAGCGCGAACGCCGGGAGGAGGCGTGCGATCACTCGTCGGGTGCGGGGGGTGCTCATCGCGGATCAGCCAAGGAGGGCGGCGCCATCCTAGCAGGGCAGGCGCCCGCCGGCCTCCAGGGCCGCGCTTCCCCGGCTCCGCACCGGACGATCCAGATCACCCTCCGGGGTCGCCCGGGCGCGCGCCGACGCGCGCGTTGATCGCCCGCCCGAGGGCGTGGCTGAGGCCGCTGACGAGGCCGGTGTCGGCGAGGGTCAGGGCGCCCGCGAAGTCGAGCGCGGAGATCGGCAGGGTGATCGTCACCTCGAGCGGATCGGCCGCGCGGAGGGCGAGCGCGAGGCCGGCGGCGCCGAGCGTCCGGAGCCTGCCGCCGCGTCGGGGGCGCTCGGCCGCACCCGCGTCGCTCGCCAGGCGGGCGCCGTGGAGGCGCAGCGTGAGCTCGAGCGAGGTCTCGGTCAGCGGCTCACGCTCGTGTCCCCGGACGGCGCGGAGGTGGAGATCGAGCGCGTCGGCGTCGAGGGCCGCCAGCGGCCCGCTGAGGCGATCGGTGACGAGGTGCGCGGGGAGGCCCTCGACGCTCCACTCGGTGCGGTCGTGGTCCGCGCTCACCCGGACGATGACGCCGTCGATCACCAGCGCCCCGCGGCTGCTCAGGAGGAGGTCGTAGAGCGGGTGGTCGCTGCGGAGCGGGGTGATCCGGAGGCGCTCGATCTTGAGGTGGTGACCGAGCGGGTCGCGCTCGCCGGCGATCGCGAGGTTGATCCCGGAGAGGCGGAGATCGTCGACGACGAAGGGGCGGCGTCGGGGGGGCGAGCCCCCGCGATCGCTCGCGTCGCGGGCGTAGCGGCCGATCACTCCCTTGACCGAGAGGGAGGCGAGGTGGAGGCGCGAGGTGGCGATCGACGGCCACTCGAGGTCGAGCCCCAGGCGATCGACGGTGATGTCGACGCCGGCGCCCTGACGGATCCGGAGGCCGCGGAGATCGAGGCCGCCGTGGAGGAGCGAGGCGCTCGCGTCGTCGATCGTCACCGCGATCCCCCGCGCCTGGGCGAGCTCGCCGAGGGTCCAGGCGAGCGCCGGGCCGAGGGCGAAGGTCTGGAGCGCGGCGAGGGCGAGGGCGAGGGCGAGGGCGAGGGCGAGCGCGACGCGGCGCGCGATCCGGAGGCCGCGGCGCGCGTCGAGGCGCCAGCCCGCGAGGGCGGTGATCAGCGCGCAGGCGCCGGCGAGGAGGAAGAGCGCGGCCATCAGCGCGCCGGCGATCACCAGGAGCACGGTGAGCTCGGCGGTGATGACGAGGGCGGCCTCCACCGGCCCATGGTAGCCGGCTCCGGCGATCTTCCGAAGCGCGCGGCGAGGGGAGGGCGGGTCCCCGGCGGCGGCGCCCGCCGCCCCGGCGGCCGCGCGGCGATCGAGAACGCCCCCGGGCCCCCGATGGGTCGATCATCTGTCCGAATGAACATGTTCTAAGGGCGAGGAGCGAGGGGCGCGGATTCGGCCGTGAGAGCGCTCACCGGCGGCCAGGAATCGCCAGCGAGATGGAGCCCGGGCGCGTGGGATCCTGCGGCCCAGCGCCGACCCGCGCGCTGACGGAGGGGGGAACATGCGCGTCCGTGGAGCTCTTTGCATCGCCACTCTTCTCGGGGTCGGGGCGCTCGGCCTCGGCTGCGCGACGCCCTTCGCGATCACCGAGCTCCCGCTCCCCGACACCGCGACGGCCCGGGCCAACCTCGATCGGCAGCGGGCGTCCGCGCGGGAGCCGACGCCCGAGGACGAGGCGCCGGGCTTCGAGCTCCAGCAGGTCAACAGCGGCCCCGGGTTCGCGGGCGCGGTCGTCGGCGCCGAGGCGCTCGGCGGCCCCCGCCCTGGCTCCGGCCCTGACGCCGCGCCGGCCCCTCGCCCGCGCGCGCCGGGCGGCTACTGGTCGGCCTTCGTCTACCTCGAGAGCGACTCGATCGCCCGCCTCTGGCGTGGCAACGCCAAGACCGACTACGTCCTGATCTCGGCGAAGGCCGCGCTGCCGACCTTCGAGGGGACGATGGTGCGCGACCTGCCGCTCTACTCGATCGAGCGGGGGAGCGCGCGGGCCCACTCGGGGATGGATCTCTTCTACCGCTACCCGGTCAACATCGACGCCCGCGATCAGGTGTCGATCACGATCGAGGTCACCTACCTCCGCAACAAGCGGGCCTTTGACATCACCCAGCAGATCCTCGCGCAGGCCGAGCGGATCGCCGCGCCCTTCCTCGCCAACTACCCGCTGGCGACCCAGATCATCTCCGGCGGGCAGGAGCTGGTCGCCGAGCTCAGCGAGAGCGACGGCAACCCGAGCGCCCACAAGTTCTCGCTCCAGCCCGGCGACTTCCGGGCCGACGTGAGCATGAAGGTCTTCGTCCTCCACGAGGTCGACGACGGGCGCGGGCGGGCGAAGAGCCGCTTCCGCTCCGACGCGCTCGGGGGGGTGGTCCCCTGCCCGGACAAGAAGGGGGCGCTCTGCCGCTGCGAGGGCGCGAAGGCCGAGGGCAGCGAGGCCGGCGGCGGGAGCTGCTCCTACGGGCGCGATCGGGTCGACGACCTCGTCTACCTCACGGTCTCGCTGGTCGACAACCAGTCGGTCTTTGATCCGCTCCTCCTCCTCGGCAACGGGGTCTTCGAGTGCTCGCTCCTCGACTCCGCGCTGATCGAGCGGACCCGGGAGCACCTCCGGGCCAACCGCCACCTCCTCAAGCCGGTCGACGTCGGCGTCGCCCTCGACACCTACCGCCACGCCGAGCACTACATCCAGCTCCGCGGCCTGATCGAGGACCACAAGTACGGCGAGATCCTCGACGTGATCAACAACTTCGGCGACGAGGCGCTCGGCAAGCAGCACTCGGTCAAGGGCGCGTCGGAGCCGCTCCACCGCCACCACGACGCGGTCAACGCCTGCCTCTCCGACCTCTGGGCGGCGTCGCCGGGGCTCGACATCCGCCTGACCTGGAACGTCTTCCACCGCGGGAGCCGCTGCCGGGCGGCGACCGACTCCGGCGTCGGCGCGAAGATGACCCGCGGCAAGGGGGTCGAGCTGATCGCCCCGCCCTACGCCGACGGCAAGTGCGAGCTCGACGAGACCGCGGCGATGCTCACCCGGATCGCCGCCCTCAGCGGCGCGCCCTACCAGCCCTCGCAGGAGACGCTCTGGGGCGGCGGCCAGGGGGCGCTGATGGAGATGCTCGCGTCGAAGTCGCGGATCCTGAACCGCGAGCAGATCGCCCTCGCCCGCGACCTCACCCGCGGCCGCGAGAAGATCTGCGACGCGGTCGAGACCCTCTTCGAGGAGACGTTGAGCCCCTACTGCGCCGAGTGCGTGGCGCTGGTCGCCGACGCCTGCCCGTCGAAGCCGGTGCCGGCGCTCGCCCGGGTCGCCCGCGAGGGGGTCTACGAGAGCGTGAAGAAGGGGATGGGGGAGTGAGCCAGGGCGGGCCGCGGGCGGCTATCCTCCGGTGATGCGCGCCGTCGTCGTCAACCCGAAGAGCCCCGCCTGCCTCGCCTTCGCCGAGGTCGCGGAGCCGAGCCCGCGCCCCGACCAGGCCGTCGTCGCCGTCCGGGCCCTCTCCCTCAACCGCGGCGAGGTCCGGATGGCCGCCGGCAAGGAGCCCGGCACGCGGATCGGCTGGGACATCGCCGGCGTCGTCGAGGCGCCGGCCGCCGACGGCCGCGGGCCGGCGCGCGGCGAGCGGGTGGTCGCCTTCCTGCCGAACGCCGACGGCTGGGCCGAGCGGGTCGCGGTCGAGACCTCGCTCCTCGCCCGGATCCCCGCGTCGATCTCCGACGAGGTCGCGGCGGCGCTGCCGGTCGCCGGCCTGACCGCGCTGCGCGGCCTCGACAAGGGGGGGCGCCTGGTCGGTCGGCGGGTGGCGATCACCGGGGCGACGGGCGGGGTCGGCGGCTTCGCGGTCCAGCTCGCGCGGGCGATGGGGGCCGAGGTCGTCGCCCAGGTCCGCCGGGAGGCGCAGATCGAGGGGGTGCGCGCGCTCGGGGCCGATCACGTCGTCGTCGGTGACGGCTCGGCCTCCTTCGCCGGGCACGCGCCCTACGCCCTCGCGCTCGACGGCCTCGGCGGCGAGATGATCGGCGGCCTGGTGGCGATGCTCGATCGCCACGGCGTCGCCGTCACCTACGGGGGTACGGCGTCGTTCACCACGACCTTCGGCGTCTACAGCCTGACCCGCACCGCCAGCCTCTACGGCTTCATGCTCCACCAGGAGCTCGCCGAGGAGCCCGGCGGCGTCAGCCTCGCTCGTCTGATGAATCTGATCGAGCGCGGGCTCCTGCGGGTCGAGATCGGCCGCCGCGGCGATTGGTCGACGATCGGCGAGGCCGCGCAGGCGCTAAGCGATCGCGGCTACGGCGGCAAGGCCGTGCTCAGCGTCGGGTAGCGCGATCGCGTCGGCGCACGACGAAGCGAGCCCCCACCAGCGCGCGCGCCGGTGGGGGCTCAGGGCGGGCCCGGTCTGGCCCGCGCGATCGCCCGCGCCTAGAGCTTGTTGACGATCAGGTTGTAGGAGCCGTTGCTGTTGCCGACGTTGGCGACGACGATGTAGAGCGGGTCGCCGCCGGTCATCGCGTTGACGCCCTCGATGTCGCCGGGGCCGCCCATGTTCTGCTGGGCGAGGAGCGAGCCGTCGATGTTGTAGAAGCCGACGGCGATGTCGTCGTCGATGTCGGGCTCGACGTAGATCTGGTAGTCGCCGGCCGGGATCATCGCCAGGTGGACGTCGATGTCGTCGATGCTCTGGAAGTCGCGGGTGATCATGTCGCCCGCCTTGATGATCTCGTCATCCTTGTCGGCGCCGGTCATCAGGTCGCCGGCGCAGACGAAGGGGTAGTTCTGGTCGCCGATGAAGATGCAGAGGCCGTAGTAGCCCTGGTCGCGGCAGTCGTTCGCCGAGCTCTCGATCGAGCAGGGGACGGTGCACTGGGTGTCGGTGAGGCAGAGCTCGGTCTTGCACTCGTCGCCGGTCGCGCAGACCTCGCCGAACTCCTTGGCGCCGGCGCAGGTCATGCCGTTGCCCTCGAAGCCGTCGTTGCAGGCGCAGGTGTAGCCGCCGTCGTTGTTGGTGCAGCTCGCGTTCTTGTCGCAGCTGTCGGTGCCCTCGGCGCACTCGTCGACGTCCTTGCAGGTCATCCCGTTGCCCTTGTAGCCGTCGTTGCAGGCGCAGGTGTAGTCGCCGTCGGTGTTGGTGCAGGTCGCGTCGGGATCGCAGCTGTTCTTGCCGCTCGCGCACTCGTCGATGTCGGTGCAGGTCTTGCCGTCGCCCTCGAAGCCGTCGTTGCAGGTGCAGGTGCCGTCGCCGGCGTTGCAGGTCGCGTTGGCGTCGCACTCGCAGCCGCCGGCGGTCGTGCTGTTGGTGCTGTTGGTGGTGCTGTCGGTGGTCGAGGAGGCGCTCGAGGTGCCGGTGGTGTCGTCGCCGGTGGTCCCCGAGGCGCTCGCGGCTACGCCGTCGTCGCCGCAGGCGGCGAGGCCGAGGGCGAGGGCGGCGGAGAGGGCGGTGGTGGTGAGGGTGCGGAGCATGGTCAAACCTTCCTTGGTCGGTGCGGGGTCGCGGAAGAAGCGGGGGACCCCGTCGAGGGGGGCGGAACCTAACAGGGTCGACGATGCGCGGCAACGCGCGAGATTGTGAGCCTGACTACATGGTCAGGCGGCCGGGGGCGGCGGCCCCCGAACGATCATTGTTCGGGTGTCCGTGGGGTCTCCCTGGGACCCTTGGCGCGCCCTCCGACTACCCGAGGGTCCCGCCCTCCGCTATACGGTGCGGCGATGAACGACGCGAAGAGCAGCGAGCGAGCCTGGGACATCGTCCTCTTCGGCGCGACCGGCTTCGTCGGCCAGCTGATCGCCGAGTACCTCCGAGGCGCGGTCCCCGAGGGGCTCCGCTGGGCGATCGCCGGGCGCTCGCGCGACAAGCTGGGGGCGCTCCACCATCGCCTCGGCGATCCGGCGATCGGGGTGCTCATCGCCGATGTCGATGACCCCGCGAGCCTGGCGGCGATGGCCGCGGCGACCCGGGTCGTGCTGACGACGGTCGGCCCCTACATCCGCTGGGGCGAGCCGGTCGCCCGGGCCTGCGTCGACGCCGGCGCCCACTACCTCGACCTCACCGGCGAGCCGGCCTACGTCGCTGGGCTCATCGAGCGCCACGATCGGCGGGCCCGCGAGCGCGGGGTCGCGCTCGTCCCCTGCTGCGGATACGACTCGATCCCCGCCGATCTCGGCGCCTTCTACACGGTCCTCCAGCTCCCCGAGGGGGCGCCGATCCGGGTCCGCGGGGCGATGCAGGGGAGCGGCTCGTTCTCCGGCGGGACGGTCGCGTCGGCGCTCGAGATCTTCTCGCGCCCGCCGACGCCGGGGATCGGCCGGACGATCGCGCCGTCGACCAGCGAGGACGGGCGGACGATCGAGCGCGAGCGCCAGCGCCTCTTCTTCGAGCGGACGCTCGGGCTCTGGCTCCTGGCGATGCCGACGATCGATCCCTCGATCGCCCTGCGGAGCGCGGGCATGCTCCGGCGCTACGGCCCGCGCTTCACCTACGGGCACTACGTCGGCCAGCGCTGGCTCCCGCAGATCCTCGGGGCGGCGGCCGGCGGCGCGCTCTTCTTCGGCGCGCTCAAGGTCCCGCCGATCCGCCGGGCGATCGCTCGCGCGGTCCCGCCGGGGAGCGGCCCCTCGCCGGAGCGCCGGGCCAAGAGTTGGTTCCGCCTCACCTTCGTCGGCGAGGGCGGCGGCCGGCGGGTGATCACCGAGGTCAGCGGCGGCGATCCGGGCTACGACGAGACCGCGAAGATGGTCGGCGAGTCGGCGATCCTCCTGGCGACCCGCGGCCCCGAGGGCGGGCGCGGCGGCGTGCTGACGCCGGCGGTCGCCCTCGGCGAGGCGCTCATCGAGCGCCTCGGGGCGGTCGGGATCCGCTTCCGCCGCGTCGAGCAGGGGTGAGTCGGGGGCGCGCTCAATCGCGGCGCTCGAAGAGGCCGCGGTAGATGCCCCCGCCGAGGACGCCGCCGATGATCGGCGCGACCCAGAAGAGCCAGAGCTGACCGAGCGCCCAGCCGCCCTCGGCGAAGAGCGCGGGGCCGGTGCTGCGGGCGGGGTTCACCGAGAGGTTGGTCACCGGGATGCCGATCAGGTGGATCAGCGTGAGGCCGAGGCCGATGGCGATCGGCGCGAAGCCGGCGGGGGCGCGCTTGTCGGTCGCGCCGTGGATCACCAGCAGGAAGAACATCGTCAGGACGACCTCGGCGACGAGCGCAGCCGTCATCCCGTAGCCGCCGGGGCTGTGCTCGCCGAAGCCGTTGGCCGCGAAGCCGCCGACGCTGGCGTCGGCCTTGCCGGTGGCGATCAAGTACAGCACGGCCGCGCCCGCGACCGCGCCGATCGTCTGGGTGACGATGTAGGGGCCCGCCTCCTTGGCCGGGTGGCGGCCGCCGGCGACCAGCCCGAGGGTGACGGCCGGGTTGAGGTGGCAGCCGGAGATGTGGCCGATCGCGTAGGCCATGGTCAGCACCGTCAACCCGAAGGCGAGGGCGACCCCGAGGAGGCCGATGCCGAGGTTCGAGTCGGTCCCGCCGAACGCGGCCGCCAGGACCGCGCTCCCGCAGCCGCCGAAGACCAGCCAGAAGGTCCCGAAGAATTCAGCCGCCAGCTTCTTGCTCATCGCTACGTCGCTCATGATCGCCAGTCTACGGCGGCTCGGTCGCGGCGCGAAAGGGTCGTCGTCGCGCGCGCGGGCGCCGTGCCCCGGGGCTCCTCCCAGGCCCCGGAGAGGGCTATCCTCGGGGACATGCGTGCACAGGCGATCGCAGCGGCGGTGTTTCTCGGGCTCGGAGGATGCGGGGACGACAAGGGCGGCTCGGGCGGGAGCGGCACGGGCGACATGAGCGGGTCGAGTGGGTCGAGTGGTTCGAGCGGGTCGAGCGGGTCGAGCGGCTCGAGCTCGACCGACACGGCGGGGGCCGAGGGCGATCCCTCGAAGTACTCCGAGGCCTGCGCCCCCGACGACGGGTCCGCGGTCGAGTTCTCGATCGCCATCAGCGCCCGCGAGTGCAGCGCGACCTTCCCCGAGGGCGCGCCGATCCTCCGGATCGTCCTCTACCGCGGCGTCGACCTCCCGGTCGGCGAGCACAAGCTCGACGGCTTCATGGGCTTCGCCTACCTCGACGACGGCGAGGGGGCGCCGGTGAACGCCGACGTCGGCGCGCTGACCGTGACCAGCGTCAGCGCCGACGGGTTGATCGGCACCTACGATCTGACCTTCAGCGACGCGACCCACCTGACGGGGGCCTTCGACGCGATCTACTGCCCGCAGGACGTCCTCTGCGGGTAGGCGGACGGTCGGCTCTGAGGGGGCTCGCTAGCCCGCCTCGAGCGAGCGGAGGAGGGCCGCGACCTCGGCCGGGTTCCGGAGGCGGAGGAAGCGGATGTGGCCCCAGCGCGGATCGAGCATCTGCGCGCCGAGCCACGAGCGCTTGCGGCGGTGCTGGGTGATCGCCCAGTGGATCAGCGAGTCGTCGCTCCAGAGCTTGAGCTGCGGCCAGAGGCGCTCGACGTTGGTGCCCCAGAGGAGCTCGCGGCTCCGCCAGCGTCGCCAGGAGCGGGCGATCACCCGGGGGACGATCCGCGTGATGGGGAGGTCGAGCCAGATCAGGGTCTCGAGGCGCGGCCAGAGGACCCGCTGGGTGGTGCCCGAATAGGAGCCGGCGACGACCCAGCGCTCGCCGGCGGTCGCGCTCGCCACCCTGCGCTCGAATTCTGCGAGGTCGGTGTCGGTGAGCGCGACCCAGCCCGGCAGGAAATTGAGGGCGTCGAGCTCGACGAAGGGGAGGTCGAGGCGCTCGGCGAGGCGCTCGGCGAGGGTGCTCTTGCCCGCGCCGGTGTTCCCGAAGATCTGGATGCGCTGGCCGAAGGGACAGGCTCTACGCGGGCCGCCGGCCGCCGACGAGGTCGACATCGGCGGAGGCTAGCACGGACGCCCGACCGCCGAGGGCGCGTCGCGCGAGGCCGCAGGCGCCCGTCGAGGTGACGCGCTCGCGCGCCGCACGCTCGCTTGCCTCGATCGCGCCGCTCGTCGATCATGATCGGGATGGCGAGCGGGGCACACGCCGAGGCGGACGAGCGGGCGCGGGCGCGCCTGCGGGCGGCGATCGCCGCGGCCGCGAGCGGTCGCCTCGGGAGCGCGCGGCGGGCCGCCCTCGCGGCGCTGGCGGAGCCCGCGAGCGATCCGCGGATCGAGCTCGCGGCCGCCAGCGTCCTCTTCGTCACCCGCGACTACCAGCGGGCGCTCGACGCCGCGGCCCGGGCGGCGAGCGCCGACCCGCGCTACTGGCGAGCGGCGATCGAGCTCCGCCTCGGCTTCTCCGAGTCGCTCGGCTGGGATCAGGAGGCCCGCGAGCTCCTCGAGGAGGCGGCCGCACGCGAGCCCGACGAGGCCCGCTGGCCGGCCCAGCTCACCCGCCTGATGGTCCGCGCCGGCGCGATCGAGGAGGCGCTCGCCTGGGCCTCGCGTGCGCTGGCGATCGAGGATCGCTCGCCGCGGATGCGGATGGAGGTCGCCAACCTCCTCGCGCAGGTCGGCGACTTCGACGAGGCCGAGCGGATGGTCGGTCGGGCCCTCGAGCTCGCGCCCGCCGGCGAGCTCCGCTATGAGCTCGGCGCCGCTCGGATCCTCGCCGACGCGGGGCGGGTCGCGGGGTCGCGGGCGGCGCTTCGACGGGCGCTGGCGATCGATCCGGCGCAGCCCGAGGTCCACGTCGAGCTCGCCGAGCTCGCGCTCTGGGAGGGCGACGCGGCCGAGGCGCTCGCGGAGGCGGGGGCTGCCGAGGCCCTCGATCCGGAGATGCCCGCGACCCTGCGGATCCGCGGGGCGGTCGCGGCCCTCGCCGGTGAGCACCGCGAGGCGGCCGAGCTCCTCGATCGGGCGCTCGCCGGCGATCCAGACGACTACCTCACGCTCACCTGGCGGGCCGAGGTCGCCCTCCGCCTCGGCGACCATGAGCTCACGCCCGAGCTCCTCGCGCGCTCGACGATGCGGGCGCCAGGCTTTCACCTCGCGGCCTGGGTGATCCGCTTCCTCTCGGTCGCCGCCAGCGATCCCAAGGTGTCGAGCGGCGATCGCCTCTACCACACCGAGACCGCGGAGCTCCGCGACGCGGTCACCGAGATGATCCCGGAGGCCGCGCCGAGCTTCGCCGGCGGTCGCCGGGGGGCGATGGTCGAGGTGCTCGAGCGGGCCCTGGTGATGATGGCGGGCAACCGCAGCGTCCAGACCACCTTCCGCGGCGCCGACGGCCAGCTCCAGCGGCTGCGGGTGCGCGGCGGGGTCCGCTTCGCCTCCCGCCAGGCGCTCCGGCGGATCCGCGGGCTCCCGCCGGCGACCGTCCTGGCGGCGCTCGACGAGGTCGTCCGTCGCTACCCGCGCTCGGCCCTGCCGATCTGCCACCGCGGCGAGCTCCGCTTCTGGATCGGCGATCTCGAGGGCGCGCGGCGTGATCTCGACGCGGCGATCGAGCGCAACGCCCACACCCGCTGGGCCTACATCGGTCTCACCGGGATCGACATCCTCGAGGGGAACCCGGGGCGGGCGCTCCAGACCTCGGCCCACGGCGTCGCGGTGATGTACGGCAGCGAGGGCCCCGCGGTCTTCGTCTACCGCGGCGAGGCCCGCCGCCTCCTCGGCCACTTCGCGGCCGCCCGGCGCGACCTCGAGCGGGCGGTCGAGATCAGCGAGCAGCGCCTCGGCGCCTGGCTCAACCTCGCGCTGGTCTACCTCGCGCTCGGCGACCGACCGGCGTGGGAGCGGGCGTGGGAGCGGCTGCGGGAGCGGGCCTCGGGGCTCCTCAGCGACGCGGCCCACGAGCTGGGGGTCGTCCTCTGGGGGGACCCACGCGAGGCGGTCGGCGACGACGAGCGGTCGCGGGTGCTCGAGCGGGCGCTGGCGATGACCCGCGGCAACCGATCGACCGGGCTGACCACCTACTTCACCCGGGAGGGGCGGCTGCGCTTCGTCCAGCCGAGCGGGGGCGGCGGCGAGCTCCCCCACACCGACGATCGCCGCCTCCTCGCGCGGGCGCGCTATCACATGACCTTTGAGCCAGGTGATCCTCGGCCGCGCTCGTCGAGAACCCCGCGCGCCCCGCGATCGGCCGGGACCGGGTCGGCGCCCGAGCCGGACCCCGAACCCCCGCCCTGGCGCCCGCGGACCCTCGACGCGGCGGCGATCGACGCCTTCGTCCGCGACGGCTACCTCCGCCTCCGCGGCGCCTTCTCGCGGGAGCTGGCGGCCGCCTGGGTCGCCGACGCCAACCGGCGGATCCGCGAGGAGCCCGAGCGCTGGGTGCGGGGCTACGACGTCGGCGATCCGGAGCGCGATCTCCGGGGCTACGATCCCGCGGATCCGGCGACCTGGAGCTGGCCGGTGATCTACCTCGACGGCGCCCACCGGCTCCCCTACCGCGAGCTCTCGCCGCGCCTCTGGGGGGCGATCTGCGACCTCGTCGGCGGCCCCGAGCGCGTCGCCAGCGAGTTCTTCGCCGACGACTTCGTGGTCTCGCTCCGGCCCTTCGGGGCGCGCAGCGATCCCTTCCCGGGCAAGGGGGACCGCGCCTGGCACGTCGACAACGCGTCGCGGCGCGCCCGCCTCGACGCCTACACCAACGGCCTCGTGCTCGTCGCGCTCTTCTCCGACCTCGCGCCGGCGAGCGGCGGGACCTGGCTCGCGCTCGACTCGATCGCCAAGGTCGCCCGCCTCCTCGCGGACGCGCCGGAGGGCGTCGACCTCGTCGAGCGCGAGCGGGTGGCCGCGCTCACCTTGGAGTGCGAGCGCTTCCTCGAGGTGACCGGCGAGGTCGGCGACGTCTTCCTCCTCCACCCCTTCATGCTCCACGCCGGGACGGTGAACCCCTCGGGGCGGATCCGCTGGATGAGCAACCCGAACATCGAGCTCCGGGGCCCGCTCCGCCTCGATCACCGCGATCCGTCGCGGGCCTCGCCGGTCGAGCGGGCGATCCTCGCGGGGCTCCCGCGGGGCTGAGGGGGCGGGGGCGGGTCGACGGCGCGGCCGCCGATCTGCGACGATGCGCCCATGCTCGCGCCGATCCTCGCCACCGCCGCCTACGCCGCGGCGATCCGCGCCCTCGCCCGCCGCGACCCCGAGCTCACCTGGGACTGGACGACGATCAACGTCGATCGCCTCGCCTTCGCCCAGGCCTTTGGGCCAGGTTTCCTCTGGGGCGTGGCGACCTCGGCCCACCAGGTCGAGGGCGGCTGCGACAACAACCAGTGGAGCCGCTGGGAGGCGGCGCGGGGCCCGGGCGGGCGCCCGCGGATCCACGGCGGCGAGCGCTCCGGCCTCGCCTGCGATCAGTGGGATCGCTACCCCGAGGACATCGCGCTGATGCAGGCGCTCGGGGTCAACGCCTACCGCTTCAGCGTCGAGTGGAGCAAGATCGAGCCGCGCCCCGGCGAGTTCGACGGGGAGGCGATCGCCCACTACCACCGCCTCATCGACGCGCTGCATGACGCCGGGATCGAGCCGGTGATCACCCTCCACCACTTCACCCACCCGATCTGGTTCGACGAACTCGGCGCCTTCGAGGAGGCCGCGAACATCGACCGCCTGGTCCGCTTCAGCGAGCGGGTCTTCGCCGAATATGGCCAAAAGGTCAGGATCTGGTGCACGATCAACGAGCCGGCGGTGGTGGCGATGGTCGGCCACTTCCTCGGGCTCTTCCCGCCCGGCGGCCGCGATCCCCGGCGGGCGATCACCGTCCTCGGCAACCTCCTGCAGGCCCACGGCCGGATCTACCGGGCGCTCAAGGCGATGCCCGGCGGCGACGCGGCGTCGATCGGCCTGGTGAAGAACATCTTCCACATCGATCCCTACCGCCGCTGGCACCTCGGCGACGCCGGGGCGGCCGCCCTCTTCGACGAGGTCTTCAACCGGATGGCCCTGCGGGCGCTGCGGACCGGCCGCTTCGAGGCGAAGATCCCCGGCCTCGGCCACCTCGCGCGGGCGCTCCCCGAGGTCCAGGAGAGCCTCGACTTCATCGGCCTCAACTACTACTCGCACCTCCGGGTGAAGACCCAGGCGAGCCGCCGCGAGCCCTTCACCTGGGCCTACCGGCCGACCGACGTGGCGACCGACATGCCCTACGCGCTCTACCCCGAGGGCCTCTACCGCGCGCTCCGCCAGGTCGGCGGCCTCGGGGTGCCGGTCTACGTCACCGAGAACGGGATCGCCGACGCCCGCGACGATCGCCGCGACACCTTCATCCGCCGCTACCTCTACGCGGTCGCGCGGGCGATGGGCGACGGGGTCGACGTCCGCGGCTACTTCTACTGGTCGCTCCTCGACAACTTCGAATGGGCCGAGGGCTGGTCGATGAAGTTCGGGCTCTACGCGATGGACCCCGAGGATCGGGTCCGGCGGCTGCGGCCGGGGGCGGAGGTCTACCGCGAGATCATCGCCCGCAGCCGGGGAGGCGGGTGAGGCGTGGCGTCGCTGTCGCTCCCCGATCTCGCGGGCCTGGTCGGCGTCGGCCTCCTCCTGCTGGCCTACGCGCTCCTCCAGGGCGGGCGCCTCGAGGTGCGGGCGCCGCTCTACTCGCTCCTCAACCTGGTCGGCTCCGGGCTGATCCTGGTCTCGCTCGTCTTCGCCTTTAACCTGCCGTCGGCGATCATCGAGGGGAGCTGGGCGCTGATCAGCCTCTACGGCCTCGGGATCGCCCTCGCGCGCCGCCGCGCCGCGGGCGAGGGGGCCGAGGGCGGCGGCGCCTGAGGAGGGCCGCGCGGGCTCGGGGGGCGACGCGACCCGTGGTAGCTTGCGGGCGATGAAGGGCGCCGCCAACCCCTGGGTCTTTGACGTCACGCCGGGCGAGTTCGACCGCGAGGTCCTCGAGCGATCGCACGAGGTGCCGGTGCTGGTCGACTTCTGGGCGGCCTGGTGCGGCCCCTGCCGGTCGCTGGGCCCGGTGCTCGAGGGGATCGCCGAGGAGTGGGGCGGGCGCTTCGTCCTCGCCAAGGTCGACACCGAGGCCCACCAGGACGTCGCCGCCCGCTACCGCGTGCAGTCGATCCCGATGGTCGCGCTCGTCCAGGGCGGCGAGGTCGTCGGCACCTTCGTCGGCGCCCAGCCGCGGGGGCAGATCCTCCGCTTCCTCCGCGAGCGGATCCCGAGCGAGGCCGACCTCTCGGTCCAGGCCGCTCGGGGGGCGCTCGGTCGCGGCGATCGGGAGGCCGCCGAGGCGGCGCTCCAGGTCGCGCTCTCGATCGAGCCCGACCACGCCGACGCCCACCTGGAGCTCGCCCGCCTCGCCCTCGCGGACGGCGACCGGGAGGCGCTCAAGGCCCACGCCGACGCGATCGCGCCCCACCTCGCGCAGGCCGAGGCGGCCGCCTCGCTGGTCGCGCTCGCCGACCTCGCGGACGCCTGCCAGGGCGCCGGCGGCGAGGCGGCGCTCCGGGCGAAGCTGGCCGATGCGCCAGGTGACCACATGGCCCGCTACCACCTCGGCTGCTGCCTCGCGGTCGCCGGCCGCCACCGCGAGGCGCTGGTCGAGCTCCTCGCGGTGATCGAGGCGACCCGCAAGGAGCCGCGGAGGCACGCCCACCAGGCGATGCTGACGATCTTCAAGGTCCACGGGCGGGCCGACGACCTCGTCGATCAATTCCAGCGCAAGCTGCAGATCGTCCTCTAGGCGGCCGCTACTTCTTCGCCTTCTCGTAGGTGCCGACCAGCTCGACCTCGCCGAGGACGTGGCCCTTGATCGCCGCGTCGAGCTCGGCCCGGGTCGGCTCGCCGAGATCGCCGAGGGCGACGTCGAGGGCGTAGAGCCGAAAGAAGTAGCGGTGGCGGCCGATCGGCGGGCAGGGGCCGCCGTAGCCGGTGCGCTTCCAGTCGTTCTTGCCCTCGCGGATCCCCGCGGGGAGGGCGGCGCTCGTCCCCTCGGCGAGGCCGGTGAGCGCCGGCGGGATGTCGTAGAGCACCCAGTGGACCCAGATCCGCTTGGGGGCCGCGGGATCGGGGGCGTCGGGATCGTCGACGATCAGCGCCAGCGTGCGGGTGCCGGGCGGCAGCTCCGACCAGGCGAGGGGCGGGGAGGTGTCGTCGCCCTCGCAGGTGTACTTCGCGGGGATCGACGCCATCGGGGCGAAGGCGGTGGAGGTCAGCTTCATCGCGCTCGTCGGCTCCTTCTTGAGTGCGGGCGACGGGTCGTTCGGGCCGCCGCTCGGGTCGCCCGTCGAGCCGCAGGCGCCGCAGGCGAGGCTGAGCCCGAGGAGAGCGAGGGGGAGCGCGGGCCGGAGGACGCGTCGCATCGTCCGACCTTGCCCGGGGCGGCGGCGCGCGGACAAGCGCACGTTTCGCGGGCAGCGCTGCGGGGCCGCCGAGATGGCGGTAGAGTCCACGCCGATGATCATCACCCGCCGCTTCCCGCTCCGGACGGTCATTATCTGGGGCTCCCGCGTCGCCATCCTCGCCGGGCTCTGGGCGGCCGTCGTCTTCGGCGTCTTCGCCGTCACCGGCTGGCGCTTCATCGCCGTGCCCTTCCTGCCGATCGCGACGATCGGCACGGCGGTCGCCTTCTACATCGGCTTCAAGAACAACAGCGCCTACGATCGCTTCTGGGAGGGCCGCAAGATCTGGGGCGGGATCGTCAACGCGAGCCGCACCTGGGCGACGGCCGCGATCGTCTACTCGGACCCCGGCGAGGACGACGAGCGCGCGCGCGCGACCCGGAGGACGCTCCTCTACCGCCAGCTCGCGTGGATCAACGCGCTCCGCCTCCAGCTCCGCCGGACCTCGCGCTTCCACGACAAGCCCTCGCCGACGACGCGGCGGCGCCTCGACCGGGACGCCGCCCACATGCGCAACGACTGGGACACCGAGCTCGCCCCCTTCCTGACGCCGGCGGAGCTCGCCGAGGTGTCGGCGAAGGCGAACCCCGCGACCCAGCTCCTCGCGCGCCAGGCGAGCGAGCTCCGCGATCTCACGCTCTCTGGCCGATTGGACATGTTCCGACAGATCGAGCTCATGGGGGTGATCAAGGAGCTCTTCGAGCTCCAGGGGCGCTGCGAGCGGATCAAGAACACGCCCTTCCCCCGGCCCTACGCCGAGTTCAGCCGGATCTTCACCCGCGTCTTCGTCTTCCTCCTCCCCTTCGGCCTCCTCGACGTCTTCGCCGACCACGTCCGCGAGGCGACGACGACCTTCGAGAGCGTCAGCCCGGTGATCCCGATGATCCTCGCGTCGACCCTCGTGAGCTGGGTCTTCGCGACCATGGAGGGGATCGGCGACTCGAGCGAGGATCCCTTCGAGCGCAGCATGAACGACGTGCCGATGAACGCGCTCTGCCGGACGATCGAGATCGACGTCCGGGAGATGCTCGGCGAGACCTCACTGCCGCCGAAGGAGGCGCCGGCGGGGATCGTCCTCTACTGATCAGTGTCCGGTGGGAGAGGTTCGCCGGCGCAGGGGAGCGTCGCCAGCCAGGCCGCGATCCGGGCGATCACCCGCGGGTCGATCCGGCGATCGGGGTCGTGGAGGAGCCCCATCCCCGGGCGCCCGCGGTCGTCCATGAGGAGGTGGTCGCGCCCTGGATAGGTCTCAAGGGTCAGGTCGAGGTCGTGCTCGCGGGCGAGCGCCCGCAATTTCTCGGCCTGGGTGATCGGCACCTGGAGGTCGGCCTCGCCGTAGAGCGCGAGGATCGGCGCCCGCAAGGCCGCGAGGTCGTCGGCCGGGCGGTGGTCGCGGTGGCTCCGCATCCACGCCAGCGAGTCCCGGAGGTCGGCGGGGAGCTCGTCGAGATCGCGGCGATCGAGCTGGCGAAAGAGCGCCCGCTGCTGGCGACGCGCGCGCTCGATCGCCGCGGGCCCGAGGCCGTGAGCCGGCAGGATCAGCTCGAGCTGGGCGGCGAGGATCTCGAGGAGGGGATCGACCGGGCCGGCGAGGAGGACGACGCCGTCGACGTCGCCGCGGCGGCGCGCGAGCGTCGGGGCGATCATCGCCCCCTCGCTGTGGCCGAGGAGCACCCGGCAGCGCCGGAGATCGGGGCGGCGATCGAGCGCGCCCAGCCAGGCGCCGGCGTCGTCGACCAGGGCGTCGAAGGTCGGCGGCGGCGGCGGGTCGCCGAGGCGCTCGCTCGCGCCGAAGCCCCGCTTGTCGTAGCGGGCGACCGCCCAGCCGGCGCTCCCGAGGGCGTCGGCGAGGTCGCGGAAGATCATGAAGGGCGCCTCGTCGCGGTCCATCGGCCCGGAGCCGTGGATCAGCAGGATCGCCGGCGCCGGCGCGCGCTCGGCCGGCGGCAGGGTGAGGGTGCCGGCGAGGCGGGCGTCGGCGGTGGTGACGACGAGCTCCTCCTCGCGGAGGCCGGCCGGCAGCGGCGGCCGCTCGGGCTCGGGCGGTCGCCAGCCGCTCCGCCGCGCGCGGGCCCCCGCGAGGTCGTCGATCGCCAGGAGCTCGCCGCTCTCGCCGTCGACCCAGAGGGTGTGGCCGGTAGCGACGGTGCTGGCGAAGAGGCGGACGAGCGTCGCCGGGCGGCCCTCGACCTCGCCCTCGCTCACCTCCCGGACCTCGACGCGGAGGGGCAGGGGGGCGCGCTCGGCGAGGTTGAGCGGGGCGAGGGTGACGCTCGCGCCGGCCTCGCGCGGGAGGGTCGGCGCGAGCGCGAACCAGGGGAGGAGGGCGGCCGCCGGGACCTCCATCCGCGGCTCGATCGCCTCGCTCACCACCCAGGCCGGGCCCGCGACGTCGAGGGCACCCTCGGCGATCGCCAGGCCCTCGCGGCTCCGCCAGCGGAGCTCGCCCTCGCCCGCCCACACCTCGATCCGCGAGACCAGGCCGGCCCGCTCGAGGCGGGCGCCGTAGCGGGCGATACCAGATGTCTCAAGGGACACCTCGTCATCGAGGAGGACGACGCGCTCGCCCTCGCGGTCGCGGAGCTCGAGGGCGCCGACGAGATCGCCGCCCTCGCGGGCGCGGATCGTCGCCTCGCCGGCGGGCTCGTCGGCGGGGCCGACGAGCTCGTAGGTGGCGAGGGCGCGCGAGGGCGCCGCTGGAGGCGCCTCACAGGCCACGAAGGCGAGGGCGAGGACCCCCAGGCCGACGCGCCTCCGCGATGAACGGCGCTCGCGCGGGCTTCGGGCCCGATCCATGGCTGATCTTCGCTCGCCCCCGCGGGCCCGCGCAAGGCGGCCGCGGGCGTCCAGAGCGGGATATGCGCGTTGCCCGCAGGGGTCGACGTGGTGCGCCATTTCGGCCAATCTGCGCCGGTCGCCGGCCCTCGGCGCCCTCTCTCCCGACGGGGCCGCGACAGGAGCCAACTGAGATGACCCGCACCCTCCTCTTCTGCCTCGCCTCGCTCCCGCTGCTCATGAGCGCCTGCAAGTCCGTCCCCGGCGGCTCGGGCAAGCGTGAATCCGGCCAGAGCCGGCTGATGGATGAGTCCTTCGCGGCCAAGAACGCCTGCAACCCGAAGAACCACCTCCGCCCCTTCATCATCGAGTGGGACGCGACCGACATGTCGAGCTTCGAGTCCCACGCGGCCAACGACGTGGTCGTCGTCCGCTACGAGGGGTGCGAGCTCCAGGTCCTCGACGAGTGCCGCAACGACTCGGTCCGCGGCTCGCAGGGCGCCTACAAGCCGCCCGAGTGGACCTCGGGCTCGCTCGAGAAGCTCGAGATCGCCAGCGAGGGCGAGCTCTACGCCAAGCTGCCCCTCGGCGAGGCGACCCTCGGCGGCCGGGTCCGCGGCGGCGAGAAGTTCGAGATGGAGTACTACGTCGCCGGCACCCGCAACGCGACCCGCGACTCGGTCTACCGCGCCGACCTCGAGTCCAACCCGGGCTGCGAGGGTGCGACCCACTTCGTCTACGGCTACAACCTCGGCGCCTTCGCGCTCGGCTCGGTCCAGGACTTCTCGGCCGAGGCCGGTGGCTCGATCTACGGCTTCGGCGCCGGCGGCAACACCTCGAAGAGCCGCAAGGCCGACAAGAAGGGCGGCGACCTCGGCAAGTGCCAGTCGGACTCGGCGACCGAGATCGACGGCTGCAAGGCGCCGATCCGCCTGACCCTGCGGGCGATCCGCGACGGCGAGGACCCGAACAAGGAGGCGATGCGCGCCCCCGAGACCGATGACTCGCTCAACGCCGCCGGCCAGCTCAGCGCCAAGATGGACATGAGCGAGGAGGCGCGGGCCCACTACGACGCGGCGGTCACCAAGATGAACTCGAAGGACGGCCCCGGCTGTCTGGCCGAGCTCGACGCCCACGACGTGCTCGATCCCAAGCACAAGTCGACCGATCCCAAGGTCCCCTTCGCGATGAATCGCGCGCAGTGCCTGATGATCGCCGGCAAGTGCGACGCCGGGAAGCAGCTCCTCCGCAAGAACTTCGAGGGGACCGTCGGCCAGACCCAGGGCCCCGAGGCGGTCGATCGTGGGGTCCAGGCGATGGTGATGATGCACTGCCAGGGGAAGATGGAGCCGCGCGATCAGATCCTCGCGTCGCTCTTCGTCCTCCAGACCGGCGCCTACACCTCGAAGAAGACCGTCAAGGAGTGCTCTGACAACTTCAAGACGGTCATGAAGCTCAAGGGCAAGGTCAAGCCGAAGGACGACGAGGACACCCAGATCCGCGATATCGACCGCTCGCTCTACGTCATGGCCCCCAACTGCTTCGCCCGCGCGGGCGATTGCGACCAGGCGTGGAAGACCTTTGTCGAGGCCTACCCGAAGGATATCCTCGAGAACGTCAAGGATCCGGCGCAGAAGGATCAGATCATGAAGTCGAACTTCGACTCGATGGTCACCAAGTGCAAGGGCAAGGCGGGATAGCGTGGAGCGCAGTCGGTCGTCACGGGAGCTGATTCGAGGTCACCTCTTCACCCTCATCCTCTCCGTGGCGGCCGGCGCCTGCACGCCGCGCCCCGACGCGGGCAGCGAGCGGAGCTGTCCGCCCTGCGAGTGCTCCTGCAACAGCGAGGGGAGCGGCGGGGCGTCGGGTCCGGCGGCGGCCGGTCAGGCTGGCGCGGCCGGTCAGGCCGGTCAGGCCGGTCAGGCCGGTCAGGGTCCGCAGGGCGGGGCCGCGCTCGCCGGCGGGACGGCGCCGGCGGTCGGCACCGTGACGGCGTCGGGCGTCGACGTCAGCGCCCTCGTCGAGTCGGCCTCCCGCAAGATGATGCACGACGACGGGGTCGGCTGCCTCGCCGACCTCGACCAGATCGCCGCCCTCGATCCGAAGATGGACTCGCGCCTCGCGGTCACCCGCGGGCAGTGCGAGATGCTGGTCGGCCGCTGCCAGGAGGGCAAGGCCCGGATCGCCCGCTGGTACGTCGACGAGACCAACATGCACCCCGAGCGGGCGGCGATGACCGCCGAGCAGCTCGGGTCGATGCGCTGCCGCGCCGGCGACTCGAGCGACCGCGATCGCCTCCTGCGGGCCTTCTTCGAGCTCCAGCAGGGCGCCTACATGCACCCGGTGCCGCCCGAGCAGTGCGAGGAGCACCTCAAGACCGCGCGCGCGCTGATCCCCAAGGTGAAGCCGCGTGACGTCGACGACGGCCAGATCCGCGGCGGCGCCCAGGCGCTCTTCCACACCGCCGCCAACTGCTTCGCCCGGGCCGGCGAGTGCAAGCGGGCCTACCAGGTCTACCGCGAGCTCTTCCCGCCCGAGAGCCTGAACGCGATCAGCGATCCGGCGACCCGCGAGAGCGTCGTGCGCTCGGCGTTTGACTCGAGCGTCGAGCGCTGCAAGGGCAAGATCTAGCGAGCGCGTCGCGGGGGGCGTCGAGCGGAGCGTCGCCATCGCCTCTCTGCGTGCCGTCTGCGCAGAATTGACGCCGCGTGGCCGCTCGTCGACGCGCCTCCGGGGGCGTACGCTCGCCGGCGATGTCGATGGACGAGGTCCTGCCGATCCTCCGGAGCCCCCGCACTCACGGCGAGCTCGAGGTGGTCCGCTCGGTCGATGAGATGCTCCTGAGGGATCGCCGGACGGGCGAGCGCTTCCCGGTCCGCGACGGCGTGGCGGAGCTCTTGGTCGCCGCGGCGGTGACCGGGCTCAACCGACGCTACCAGCGCTTCTACGATCGAGCAGCGCCGCTCTACGACGCCGCGCTGGGGCTGGCGGCGCGGCTCGCCCGCGGGCGCGAGGCCGACCTCCGCAGGGAGTACCTCGGCGACCTCGAGGTCGAGCCCGGCGACCGGGTGCTCGAGGTCTCGGTGGGCACCGGGGCCAACCTCCGGCTCCTGCCGCCGGGTCTCCGCCTGGTCGGCCTCGACATCTCCCGCGGGATGCTCCGCCGGTGCCGGAGGAACCTGCGGCGCTGGGGGGTGGAGGCGGACCTCATCCTCGGCGACGCCGAGGAGCTGCCCTTCGTCGACGACGCCTTCGACGCGGTCCTCCACGTCGGGGGGATCAACGCCTTCAACGATCGCCAGCGGGCGCTCGCCGAGATGTTCCGCGTCGCCCGCCCGGGCGCGAAGGTGGTGGTGGTCGACGAGACCGGCCAGCTCATCGATCGCTTCGCGTGGTTCCCCGGCGCGCGCCAGATGAAGCGCTCCTTCGCCGAGCGCTTCGAGGCGCCGGTCGGGCTGGTGCCGGCGGCGGCGGTCGAGGTGGGGGCCCGACCGGTCGTCCACGGCGACCTCTACTGCATGAGCTTCCGAAAGCCCGGCTAGCCGAGGGGTCGCGCAGACCCGCGCGTGATCGCGTCGAAGTCGCGGCGCGTCGACTTCCCCCGCGAGTGGGTCTGGTACGGGGATCGTCGAGGTCGATTGGCCCGTAGGGGCGTCCCCAGGGCGTCGCTCGGGCGCGGGGGGAGCCGGGCGCTGGGCCCTCTCACCCTCACCTTCCTGGTAGGCTCGGGCGCCATGTCGATCGCCCTCTGGTGCCTCCTCGCCGCCGCGCTCCTCCACCTCGTCACCAAGGCCCCGCTGGCGGCGGCGATGGCCCGCGAGGGGCGGGGCTACGACAACCACAACCCGCGGGATCAGCAGGCCCGCCTGGTCGGCTGGGGCCGGCGGGCGAAGGCCGTCCACGACAACCAGATCGAGAGCTTCCCGCTCTTCGCGGCCGGGGTCGTGGTGGCCACGAGCGCGGCGCCCGCGAGCGGCGCGATCGATCTCCTCGCGCTCGCCTACGTCGCCGCCCGGCTCCTCTTCATGGTCCTCTACCTCGCGGACCAGGCGTCGCTCCGCTCGACCGTGTGGACGGTCGGCTACCTCGCCAGCGTCGCCCTGATCGCCGCCCCGCTCTGGGCGGGCCCCTGAGCCGAGGGGCCCCGCCAGGCCGAGCTCGCCGAGCGCCGGCTCAGCCGTTGTTGTTGCCGCACTTGCCGAACTCGGTCTGGACCTCGCCGGGGAGCTGCGGGCAGGCGCCGAAGTCGTTGAAGATGTCGGCGCAGGAGACGCTCGAGTTGGGGTCGGCGCAGTCGAGGTTGTCCCGGAGGCACTTGTTGTAGGTCTTCATCACGTCGAGCTGGCAGTCGAGGAGCTCCTTCGACGCCTTCTTGTCGATCGCCAGCGCGTCCTCCACGCAGTCGCGGTCGAGCGCCGCGAAGGGGTCGGAGCTGAAGTAGTCCTCGCAGGGGGAGCCGTCCGGGGTCGGGAAGTTGCACTCGCAGATGATGTCGACCGACTCCTGGGCCTCGTCCTCGATCTTGTTGAGCTGGGAGTGGATCGAGCAGCCGAAGAGGAAGAGCAGGGGGAGGAGGAGCGTCTTGCGGGTCATCACGAGAAGGTATCATCGGCCCCCGTGGGTGGGGGCGCGAGGCCGCGCGCGGGGGGCGCGCGTGGCAGCGAGACCGATGCTCCGCTTCTGGGAGGTCACGCGGAGGCGAGCGCGTCGTCGCTCGCCGGGTCACGGCGCGAGGGCCATCGAGCTGCGATCAGGTAGCCCGCGAGGCTCAGCGCGGCGATCCGCGAGCGCTAGCGACCGCCGAGCGGACACTCCCGACGCGCCATCCTAGCACCGCCGGCCGCGACGCATCGATGTGCGTCGCGGCGCGCCCGGCGCGGCCGCGCTCTCAGACCCCGAGCTCGTCGCAGAGGTCGACGTATCGATCGAGGTAGTCGGGCGGGCTCCGGTGCTCGCCGAGCCCGACCGCGTCGAATTCGTCGATCCCCGCCCGGCGACGGACGCCGAGGTGGCGGAGCGCGGCGTTGATCATGCCGTCGCCAGGGAGCGCCCGCGCGCCCTCGTAGGCCATCGCCCACTGGCTCCCCGCGCCGCCGAAGTAGTCGGTCTGGATGAGCGCGAAGAGGGGCGCCGCGCGGCCGGTGAGGGCGGCGGCGATGGTCACGAGGACGCCCTCGAGCGGGAAGATGCAGGGGGCGTCTGGGGGCGCCGACAGGAAGTCGCGGAGGCCGAGGCGCGCCTGCCAGTAGGCGCTGTAGTAGTGGTCGATGTGGAGGAGGGTGAGCCCCTGGCCGAGGGCGACGGGCCGGAGATCGTAGGTCTCGAGGGCCGCCGGGTCGGCCGGCCCGCGGATCACGATGGCGGTGATGCTGTGACCCATCGCGCGCGCGCTAGTTGCAGGTCCCGTCGGGCTTCTTCACCCGGACGTGGAAGTGGACGACGTGGCCGTCGACGGTGCGCATGAAGAGCTGCTTCCAGGGCTCGTAGTCGTGGCCCGCCTCGAAGTAGGGGTTGACCACGCCCTGCACCTTGGCGTCGTTGAAGAGGATCCCGCAGACCTCGCCGGTGTCGACGAAGAGGCGGGCGAGGTCGTAGGCCGGGATCCAGTTCGCGCAGCTCACGTTGGTCGCGCAGCCCGCCATCAGGTCGGCGTGGGTGCCGTCGTCGTGGGTCGAGTGGTTGACGTTGGAGCACCAGGCCTCGTTGATGTCGAGGAAGGAGATCGGCGCGAGCTCGGGGCGGATCGCCTGCCAGCGCCTGGCGACGGTGGTCAGCACCTGGATCATCCGCCGGGTGCCGCGGGAGCAGTCGGGGTCCTTGTGGGTGTAGAGGCCCGGCGGCTCGGAGTCCGGGAGGACGAAGTAGCCGCCCTCGACGTCGCCCTCGTCGAAGTTCGGCGGGTCGCTGGCGCCGGTCTCGGGCGCGCAGAGGTTGTCGATCTCGAAGGTGTAGGTCGCGTCGGTCGGCATCGCCGGCGCGAAGCCGCCGTCGACGACGTGCCAGCCGCTGAGGAAGAGGTCGAGCATGCGATCGCTGGTCGCGCTGAGCTCGACGCTCGCGGTGTCACCGTCGACCCCGGTCGCCAGGACCTCGACCTTGAGCTCGTCGCTGCAGACCCCGGCCTCGCCGTCGAAGAGCGTGTCCCCCATCGCGTCGCGGATGATCAGCGCGGGGTCGAAGTCGCCGCCGGTGCGCGTGAAGGTGATCCGCGCCGGCACCCCCGCGTGGAGCGAGAAGACGAAGTGGTGGACGTTGTAGGCGCCGCTGGCGTAGTCCTCCGCCAGCGCGGTCGGTCCGCAGATCGCCGAGAACGTGAGGGTCGACCAGCAGCTCGCGGGGCCGCAGGGGTCGACGTCGATCGGCGACGCGTCGGGCTCGCAGATCTCGATCCCGCCGGTGGTCGTGCTGGTCTCGCCGCCGCTGGTCCCGTCACCGGTGGTCGCGCTGCCGCCGCTCGAGGACGAGGAGGTCGCGTCGCCGCTGCTCCCGGAGGTGCCGGAGGCGTCGCTGGTGTCGCCGCTTGAGGTGCTCGTGGCCGTCGTGCTCGCGGCGGAGGTGCCCTCGCTCGCGCTCGCCGCGGTGTCGGTGGCGCTGCTCGCCGTCTCCCCGTCGGCGCAGCCGATCAGCAGGGCCGCCGCGCTCAGGAGCTCGTGGGTGTGTCGCTGTCGCGTCCGGTCGCGCATGGCCCTCCTCGTACCGGTCAGAATTCGGGGGATCGCGGCGGAGGGTCAATCCAAATTGTGCGGACGAGGCGCGCGGCTCCTCGACGAAGGATGACCTCCGCGTCGATCGTCTAGCGACGCGCGACGCCGGGGCCAGATGCCCCCGCAAACATGGCCAGGGGCCCCCGAAAGCGGGCGCAGCGCCGAACTTCCTGTTGAATAGACAACAAATCTCGCTTCGCTTGAAGCGACGCGCTCGTCGGGGCTTGGAGTGTCCCCGCGACATCGGCTAGTGATTGAAGACGACATGCACAGGATCCCTCGATCACGATCCCCGCTCGCTGCCCTCTGCGCCGCCCTGGCGCTCCCGCTGCTCGCCTGCAGCGGCGACGATCCGTCGAGCTCGGCGAGCGCCGGCGAGGGCAGCGGGGAGGCGAGCTCGAGCTCGAGCTCGAGCGGCGAGGTGAGCACCAGCGGCGCGGCGACGACGACGGGCGGCTCCGCCTCGAGCGCGAGCGGGACGAGCGGGACGAGCGGGACGAGCGGCGACGCGACGACGAGCGGGACGAGCGGCGGTCACGACACCTCGAGCACCGGCGACACCGGGGTCGTCGACGGCTTCCTCGTCGGGGTCGACGTCGCCGACGTCTCGCCGAGCGACGCCCAGATCGGCAAGAAGGACATCTACATGGGGGCCTACGGCGCCCCCTACACCCGCGGGCCCGCGCAGGGGGTGCACGACGCGATCTACGTCCGCTCCTTCGCGATCGAGGGGCCGGGCGGCGGGGTGATCATGGCGATCTCGGACTTCCCGGGGATGGGCAACAAGCTCACGCGGGCGATCCGGACGAAGGTCGCCGAGCTCACCGGGCTCGAGGAGCACCGGGTGCTCATCGGCACCACCCACACCCACTCGAGCCCCGATCTCATGGGGCTCTGGGGCGGGGTCCCGGGGAGCTACCGCGATCAGGTGATCGACGCCGCGTCGGCGTCGATGGCCGCGGCCTGGGCCGCGCGGACGCCGGCCGATCTCTACGTCGCCACCGGCAAGGCGCCGAACAACAACCGCCGCGGCTGGGGCTTCACCGACGATGACATGATCGTGATCGACGCGGTCGACCTCGAGGGCGGGCGGATCGGCACGCTGGTCAACTTCGCCGCCCACCCGGTGGTCCTCGGCGAGGACAACAAGGAGGTCTCCTGCGACTACACCGGCTACACGATCGACGCGCTCGAGGCCGAGCTCGGCGCGCCGGCGGCCCTCTTCAACGGCACCCTCGGCGACGCGACGCCGAAGGTCCCGGACGGCGACTACGCCGACGACTTCGAGCGGGCGGCGGCCTATGGCGAGCTCCTCGCCGGCTTCGCGGTCGATCTCGTCGACGGCGGCGAGCCGATCGAGCCCGCGGTCCACGTCGATCACCGCGCGTGGGTGCAGGGCGTCGACAACGTCCTCTTCAAGCTCGCCGGCCAGCTCGGGATCCTGGAGTACGACTTCGACATCCAGGGCCTCGACCAGAAGGTCGAGACCCAGTCGACCTACCTCCGCCTCGGCACTCAGGTCCAGCTCGTCGCCTTCCCCGGGGAGTCGCTGACCCGCAACGGCCTGGCGATCAAGGAGGCGATGAGCGCCCCTCACCGGATGATCCTCGGGAACACCGGCGACGCGCTCGGCTACTTCGTCCCCAGCGACGAGTGGCAGACCGGCAAGAACGACAACTACGAGGAGAGCGTCTCGCTCGGCATGAGCGCCGGCGACACCGCCCGCGACATCATCGTCGGGATGATCGGCGTCGACGCGTTCTAGCGCGGCGCGCCGCGGCGGCGGCTCAGGGGCCGACGTGGGTGATCTGGCCGTCGAGGACGTCGGCCAGCCACTGGGGCACGCTGGTCCCGCCGACCGCGGTCACGTAGTAGCTGACCCGAAGGACAGTGTGGCCGATGCTCGGGTAGTAGAACGTCGAGATCGCCTCCTCGTACTTCGCCCGGATCGCGTCGAGGTCGTCCGAGTAGGCCTTGATCGGCACCGGGGTCGAGATCCCGTCGCACTTGTCGTACATCGCGTTCCCCCAGCCCGCGCCCATGTAGGTGCGGATGATCTGGTCGCCGGTGTTCGAGAAGAGCGCGTAGCGGAGCGCCGGGTAGCCGTCGATCACGTGGGCGAGGAGGTCGGTGGCGAAGTCGTCGGGGGAGCACTCGGGGCAGGCCGCGAGGATCGTGTTGTCGAGGCCCCAGACCTCGCGGAAGATCGCCTGGAGGCAGGGGGCGATCACCTTGTTGCTGAGCGGCGGCCCCGAGTCGTCGACGACCGTGAGCTCGACGCCCTCGCCGTAGGCGTCGGCGACCTGGGTCGAGTTGAGGGCCGCGCCGAAGCCCCCGGCGCTGATCCCGGTGAGGAGCACGCGCTCGACCGGGAAGCTCGGGACCAGGATCTCGAGGTAGCGGGTGATGTTGGTGTAGCCGTGGAAGTAGCGGAGCTGGCCGCCGAGCTCGGTGTCCTTGTCGCCGGCGTGGATGTCCCCGGTGCAGTAGGGGACGTAGACCATCGTCCAGTCGCGGACCGGGTTCGCGTCGTTCGAGCGGCTGAAGATCCCGTCGATCGGCGCGACGAAGGGGATGTTGAAGGCCGTGAAGTCGCAGGCGTCGTTGAAGCAGGCGCCGCCGCCCTCGAGGTAGAGCATCAGGTCCTTCGAGTCGGGGTTGTGGCTGACCGCGAAGCCCGCGGGCTTGCCGCTCAGACAGGTGGTCCCGGGGATCTCGTAGTACTTCCACTCGAGCGCCGGCGGGTCGAGGAGCTCGACGGCGGTGCAGTCGCTCTTGCAGCCGTCGAAGTCGTCGTCGTTGCCGTCGTCGCAGGCCTCGCCCTCGTCGACGACGCCGTCGCCGCAGCCGGGCTCGACCACGCCGGTGGTGCCGCTGGTGCCGGTGGTCGCCCCGCCGCTGGTGCCGGTGGTCTCGCCGTCGGAGGCCGAGCCGCTGGCGCCGGTCGTCGACGTGCTCGCCGTGCCGCTGGCGCTGCTGCCTGCGCTCGCGCTCTCGCCCGTCGAGGACGAGGACGAGGACGAGGACGAGGACGACGCGCCCTCGGTCGCCGAGTCAGCGACGTCGTCGCCGCTACAGGACGCGAGCGCGAGCGCGCAGAGGGCCGCGCCCCATCCATGGGCGCGGGGAAACGACGTGATCGAGGTCGTGAGCGGGGTCGGGCCTTCCATGGTCTTCTCCTCGGACCATGATGCGCACCCGCGCGGCGCCGGGGTCAAGTACCGACGCCCTCGGCCCCGCGCCGCGGGTGCGGGCGGCGGCCCCCACCGTGGCCTACTCGCCGCGCGGGATGTAGGCCGTCTCGGCCATGTCGCCCTCGTCGAAGCCGAAGAAGATCCGCATCTGCTTCTCGAGGAAGTCGCGGCCCTCCTGGCTCTGGAGGTCGATCCGGTAGGTGTTGATGTAGCGCGGCGACTCCCGGATCCACATCTGCCAGGCCTCGAGGCTGACGTTGTCGAAGAGGAGCTGGCCGAACGCGTTGGGGAAGGGCTTGAAGGGGAGGCCGGGGGCCTCCTTGCCGAGCTTCTTGCAGCGGACGATGCGGGGCTGGTTCATCGTGGACTCCTTCGTCGGGGCGGGCTAGCCGCGGAGGGCGGCGAGGACGACGTCGACCGCCTCGTCGACCCGGATCCGCTCCTGGCGGCGATCGTCGCGGTGGCGGATCGTGACAGTGTCGTCGCTGAGGGTCTCGGTGTCGACCGTCAGGCAGTAGGGGGTGCCGATCTCGTCGTGGCGGGCGTAGCGGCGGCCGATCGAGTGCTGCTCGTCGTACTTCGCGTTGACCCCGGCGGCCATGAAGCGCTCGACGATCCGGCGGCCGACCTCGGGCATCCCGTCCTTCTTGACCAGCGGGAGGATCGCCGCCTTGATCGGCGCGAGGCGGGGGTGGAGGCGGAGCACCGTGCGGGCGCCCTTGCCCTCGGCGTCGGCGGGCTCCTCGTCGTAGGCGTCGCAGAGGACGGCCAGGACCCCGCGGGTCGCCCCGGAGGCCGGCTCGACGACGTGCGGGAGGTAGCGCCAGCCCTTCTTGCCGGTCTCGGGGTCGGTCGCCTCGGGGTCGAAGTAGTGGAGCTTCTTGCCCGAGCCGGCCGAGTGCGCCTTGAGGTCGTAGTCGGTGCGGCTGGCGATCCCCTCGAGCTCGTCCCAGCCCCAGGGGAACTTGTACTCGACGTCCCAGCAGCCGTCGGAGTAGTGGGCGAGCTCGTCGGCCTCGTGGGCGCGGAGGCGGAGGTTGTCGCCGCGGAGGCCGATGCTCTGCCACCAGCGCATCCGCTCCTCCTTCCAGTACTCGAGGGTGCGGGGGCCGGCGCCGGGCTCGACGAAGTACTCGAGCTCCATCTGCTCGAACTCGCAGGAGCGGAAGATGAAGTGCTCGACGGTGACCTCGTTGCGGAAGCTCTTGCCCATCTGGGCGATCCCGAAGGGGATCTTCATCGAGAGGCTCTGCTGGACGTTGAGGAAGTTGACGAACATCGCCTGCGCGGTCTCGGGGCGGAGGTAGACGCTCGACTCCTTGACCGCGGCCTCGACCCGGCTGCGCAGCTCGCCGTCCGAGGTGCCCTCGGCGAGGGATTGCTTGACCACCGAGACGATGTCGCCGATCGGATCGACGGGCCCCAGCGAGGTCCGGAACATCAGGTTGAACTGGCGCTCGTCGCTGAGGAAGGGCGAGCCGCAGTTCGGGCAGAGGTAGCCGCACGCGGCCCCGACGGCGCCGTGGAGGGTCGCGCCGTCGCGCCGCAGCTCGACGCCGAGGACGCTCTGCACGCGATCCTGGGCGGCCTTCGCCCGCCCCTTGTCGGCGAGGGTGATCGGCGCGGGCTCGCCGGCCGCGAGGCGCGGCGCCTTGTCGGCCCGGAAGCGCTCGCCGCAGACCTTGCAGTCGACCAGCGGATCGCTGAAGCCGGCGAGGTGGCCGGAGGCGCGCCAGACCTCGGGGTGCATGATGATCGACGCGTCGATGCCGACGATGTCCTCGCGGCTGTGGACCATCGCCCGCCACCACTCGGCCATCAGGTTGCGCTTGAGCTCGGCCCCCATCGGCCCGTAGTCGTAGGCCGAGCGGAGGCCGCCGTAGATCTCCGAGCTCTGGAAGACGAACCCCCGACGCTTGCAGAGGGAGACGATCTTCGACATCAGGTCGTTTTCGCTGGCTGCGGCCATGGCCGGGGATGTGTAGCACCGGCGGGGATGGGGCGGAACGCGAGACTGCTCACATGCGGGGCGGGCGGGGCGTTGGCGCCCTGGCGCCTCAGCCCCCGCAGTAGTCGGCCACCGTCGGGATCTGGGCGGCCCGGTGGGCGACCCAGTCCTCGCCGTCGACCGCCACGGTCCCGTCGACGCCGGCCTCGGGACCGATGATGAAGGTGACGTCCTTGGCGATCCCGGCCGTCGCGTAGCCGGCGGCGTCGGAGGCCGCGTTGCCGTAGGCGTACTCGAAGGTGAAGCCCTCGTCCTCGAGGTCCTGGAGGGCCTGGGCCTTGTAGGCCGCGGCCGCGTCGCCGACCACCAGACCCGGCGCCAGGATCAGGCGGGTGTTGTCGTCCATGGGGAACGCGTGGTCGATGAGCCAGGCCTCGGTGAGGTCGCGGGCGGGGAGCATCGCCGCGTCGACCGACGCCTGGCTCTCGGCGCGGGCGGTCAGGTAGACCACCGTGTAGCCGCGGGCGTGGTAGTCGCCGATCAGCCCCGACGCGCCGGCGCGCTCGAGGGGATCGTAGGTCGTGTCGAGGAGCTGCATCACGAACTCGCTGTCGGCCGTGGTCAGGGTCTCATCGATGTCGGTGACGATCGCGTGGCGCTCGGCGAAGCAGCTCTGGCCGCCGGTATCGGTATCGGTCTCGGCCGCCGTCGCGCTCGCGGACGCGGCCTCGGTCGTCGACGAGGTGCCCGACTCGGTGTCCTGGCCGACGTCGTCTGCGCCGCAGGCGAGGGTGAAGAGGAGGGCGAGCCAGGCGGGCGTCGGTGTCCGTCGCATCGGTCGATGCTAGTGCATGTGCGCGCGCGCGCGAAGGCCCGTGGATCCGCGCTGGAGCGAGGCGAGTACGCTTCGCTGAGCGGCTCAGGGCGCGACGCAGACAGCGGCCAGCGGGGGCGCGCAGATCCCCGGATCGCTGAAGCAGACGAGCTCGTCGCTGCACATGAGGTCGTGGCAGGGCTCCCCCTCGCCCGGGAGCGCGACGCAGATCCCGAGCTCGTGGTCGCAGCGGAGATCCGCGGCGCAGTCGTCGGTGCAGGGCTCGCCGAGGGCGGGCGGGATCTCGCAGCGCTTCACGGTGACGTCGCAGAGCAGACCGTCCCGGCAGTTGCCGACGAGGTCGGGCTCGCAGGGCGAGCCGGCGCCGCCAGGCGGCTCGCAGACCTGGCCGAGGGCACAGTAGAGACCGGCGGCGCACTCGAGGAAGGCGCAGCTCTCTCCGGCTGCCGCTGGTTCGGCGCAGAGGCCGGTGCCGGAGTCGCAGTCGAGCCCCTCGCCGCAGGGGATGCTCGCACAGGGGTCGCCGAGGCCCGCTGGCGCCCGGCAGCGTCGGCCGTCCTCGGGGACGCAGACGAGGCCATCTTCACAGCGATCCTCGAGGCCGGCGCAGGGCTCCCCCTCCTTGCCCGGGGCGACGCAGATGAAGGGGTGATCGCAGACGAGGCCGTCGGCGCAGCCCGTGAATTCGCAGCTCTCGCCGACGCCGGCGCGCGCGCAGGGGTCGATGCAGGTGGGCTCGGGCTCGCCGACGCAGCGGAGCCCCTGCGCGCACTCGCTGATCCCGTCGACGTGGCCGGTGCAGGCCTCACCGAGGGCGCGGGTCCCGTAGCCGTGCTGGCAGTAGGTGCAGGCCGCGGGGTCGCGCCCCGCGTCGTATTCGTCGGGGGTCTCGCAGCCGAAGGTGGTGTAGGGTCGGGTCGACTTGAAGCAGCTCAGGTCAGCCACGAGGCCCGCTTCGGCGGTGAATTCGGCGATCCAAGCCCACTCGTCCGCGAAGGCCTCGGCGCAGGCCGACGCGTCGGCGAAGCCGACGTCGCAGCCGCAGGAGAGGAGGCCCGCGCACTCCTCCTCGAAGTCGGCGGGCCCGCCGGCTTCTCCGGGGGCGTCGTCGCCCGCGCAGGCGGGCGCGAGGAGGAGGAGGAGGAGGACGAGCTTTGCGAACCCCGACCGCGCCATGCCCTTGGTCATCGTCCCGCGACGATAGCGAGGGCGCGTGGCGGCCGCGCACGCAAGAAGAGGCGCCGCACGAAGTGCGCAGGGCGGTCGTTTGACCCTCGCGGGGAGTCAGGGCGCGACACAGACCTCGGCCAGCTCGGGCGCGCAGATCCCCGGGTCACCGAAGCAGACGAGGTCCGCGCTGCACATGAAGAAGAGGCAGGGCTCACCCTCGCCCGGGAGCGCGACGCACTCCCCGGTCTCGAAGTCGCACCAGAGGTCGTCGGCGCAGGCGTCGAAGCAGGGCTCGCCGAGGCCGGGGAGGGGACCGCAGAGCTCGACGTTGAGGTCGCAGGCCAGCCCCTCCGCGCACTGGCCGGCGACGCAGGGCTCGCCGTCGCCGCCCGGCGGCGCGCAGAGCTGGTCGAGGTCGCAGAAGAGGCCGACCGCGCATTCGATCTGCGCGCAGCTCTCTCCGGCGCCCGCAGGTTCGGCGCAGAGACCCGCGCCGAGCTCACACGCGAGCCCCTCCTGGCAGGGGACGAATTCGCAGGGCTCGCCGAGGCCGGCTGGCGGCCGGCAGAGCGCGCCCCCCTCCAGGACACAGGTGAGGCCCTCCTCGCAGAGGAGGAGGCCGCCGGCGCAGGGCTCTCCATCCTTGCCCGGAGCGACGCAGGCCATGTCCCAGATGTCGCAGACGAGGCCGTCGGCGCAGCGGGCGAATTCGCAGCTCTCGCCGACCCCGGCGCCCGCGCAGGGGTCGATGCAGGTCGGCGCGAGATCGCCGACGCAGCGGAGCCCCTGCGCGCAGTCGCTGATGCCGTCGCCATAGGGGGTGCAGGCGTCGCCGAGGGCCCCGGTCCCGTACCCGTGCTGGCAATACGAGCAGGCCGCGGGATCGAGCCCCTCGTAGTATTCGTCGAAGGTCTGGCAGGCGTAGGTGGCGAAGGGGCGGGTCGCCTTGTAGCAGGCGAGATCGGACTCGAGGCCGGCCGCGGCCGCGCTGCCGTGGATCCCGGCCCACTCGACCGCCAGGATCTCGGCGCAGATCGCCGCGTCGGTGTAGCCGACGTCGCACTCGCAGGAGAAGAGGCCCTCGCACTCCGATTCGAACTCGGCGACGAGGAGCTCCTCGCCGGCCGTGTCGCCGGTGCCGCTGGTGGCTCCGTCGTCGCCGGCGCAGGCGGCCGCGAGGAGGAGCGTGAGGAGGGCCTTGGGTCCTGGCCTGGCGATCGATGTCATCATGCTCCGACGATAGCGGGGGCTTGCCCGGGCGTTGCACGCAAGAACGTGCGCCGCATGAAGTGCGCACAATGTCCAATCGGACACCTGAGGACGCGCGCGAGGGGACGCGGCCGCGCCCGGCGGCCGTCGTCCCCAGGATCCTGCGCGGCTCCGCGGCCGACGCTCAGCCGAGGTCGACGCAGACCAGCGCCGGCTCGGGGCCGCAGGTCTCGGTCTCGAATGCGCAGACGAGATCGGCTGCGCACATTCCGACCGGGCAGGGCTCGCCGTCGCCCGGGAGGGCCATGCAGGTCTCGGGGTCCGGGGGCTCGCCCCAGCAGAAGAGGCCCTCCTGGCAATTGCCGAAGCAGGGCTCGCCGAGCCCCGGTAGGGGGCCGCAGAGGAGGGTCTGGAGGTCGCAGGCGAGGCCAGGGGCGCAGGGGCGCATGTCGCAGGACTCGCCGGCCGCGGCCGGCTCCCCGCAGAGGCGATCGGGCCCCTCCGGGCAGTAGAGCCCGACCTCGCAGTCGACCATCGAGCAGTCCTCGCCGAGGCCGGCGCGCTTGATGCAGATCGAGTCGTCGTAGTGGCAGGCGAGGCCCTCCTGGCACTCGGGCCCCCCCTCGCTCGCCACGCAGGGCTCGCCCTCGGCCCCGGGGGCCAGGCAGATCTCGAGGAAGTGATCGCAGAAGAGCCCCTCGTCGCAGCCCTGCCACACGCAGGGCTCGCCGGCCCCGGCGCCCGCGCAGGGGTCGAGGCAGGCGGCGTCCTTCAGCGGCGGGCAGAGGAGGCCCTGCGCGCAGTCGCTGAGGCCCTCGTCGTAGGCCTTGCAGGGCTCGCCGACGCCCTTCTCGCCGTGGCCGTGCTGGCAATAGGTGCACGCCTCGGAGTCGCTGGCCGCGGCGGCCTCGCTCGCGCTCGCGCAGCCGAGGGTCGCGTAGGGGCGCGTCGCCTTGTAGCAGGCGAGATCGGGGGTGAGCCCGGCTGCGACGGCGCTGGCCTCGATCCCCGCCCATTCGACGGCGAAGACCCCCGCGCAGGCCGCGGGATCGGCGAAGCCGACGTATTCGCAGCCGCACGAGAAGAGCATCGCGCACTCGTCCTCGAATTCGGCGACCAGGAGCTCGCCGGCGCTCTCGCCGGCGCTCTCGCCGACGTCATCGCCGCCGACGCAGGCGAACGCGAGGATTGAGGGCACCACGGCGAGGGCGCGGAGTCGATGCATGAGGCGCGGGCGATCCATGCTCTCCACGCTATCGCCTGGGCGCTGGAGTGGACGCGCAAGAAGCGACCGGTGCACGAAGTGCGCGTCGCCCCGCGCTGGCGATCCAAAATAGGGGGAGTCTGATCCCGCGCGGGATCGCCCCGGTCATCGCATTAAATGCGTGGACATCCTCGCGCGGCGGGGCGAATGCACCGAGTGCGCCCGCTCCCGGGCGCTCGCTCAGGCCTCGCCGGCGAGCGTGGCCTCGTCGAGGCGGTCGACGCCGAGGGCCGCCTGGCGGGCGACCAGGCGGGCGTAGGTCCCCCCGCGGGCGAGGAGCTCGTCGTGCCTGCCGCTCTCGACGATCCGCCCGTGATCGAGGACGACGATCCGATCGGCGCCCTGGATCGTGCTCAGGCGGTGGGCGATCACCACGGTCGTCCGCCCGGCCTGGAGCTTCTCGAGCGCCTCCTGGACCAGGTGCTCGCTCTCGGCGTCGAGGGCCGAGGTGGCCTCGTCGAGGAGGAGGATCTTGGGGTCGCGGAGGATCGCTCGGGCGATCGAGATCCGCTGGCGCTGGCCGCCCGAGAGCTTGACCCCGCGCTCGCCGACGAGGGTGTCGTAGCCCTCGGGGAACTCGCGGATGAAGCCGTCGGCGTTGGCCGCCCGCGCGGCGTCCTCGATCTCGGCGTCGGTCGCCTCGAGGCGGCCGTAGCGGATGTTCTCGCGGATCGAGCCCGAGAAGAGCACCGGGTCCTGGCTGACCAGCGCCATCGCCCCCCGGAGGTCGTCGAGGCGGAGGTCGCGGAGGTCGTGGCCGTCGATCGTGATCGCGCCGTTGCTCGGGTCCCAGAAGCGGAGGAGGAGGCGGCCGAGGGTGGTCTTGCCGGAGCCGCTGGGGCCGACCAGGGCGCAGACCTCACCGGCGCGGATCGAGAGGTCGATGCCGGCGAGGACCGGGACGTCGCGGTCGCCGTAGGCGAAGGAGACCCCGCGGAAGGTGATGTTGCCGCGGAGCTCGGTGAGCTCCTCCGGGCGCTCGGGGTCGGCGACGTCGCGCGGCTGATCGAGGATCTCGAAGATCCGCGCGGTCGCGCCGAGGGTCGACTGGAGGCCGCTGAAGAGCTCGGAGAGCGAGCCGACCGCGCCGGCGACCATCATCGTGTAGAGGAGGAAGGAGATCAGATCGCCGGGCTCGATCTCGTGGCGGACGACCATGTTGCCGCCGAGCCAGAAGATCCCGGCGATCGCCGAGAAGGCGACGAAGGAGGCGACCGCCGCGAACCACGAGCGGGCGAGCGCGCGGCGGACGAAGAGGCTGAAGGTGTAGTCGATCGAGTGGCCGTAGCGGCCGACCTCGTAGTCCTCGCGGGTGAAGGCCTGGACGGTCTCGATCGCCGCCAGGCTCTCCTGGAGGCCGCCGGTCGCCTTGGCGAGCGCGTCCTGGGCCTCGCGGCTGAGCTTGCGGATGATCCGGCTCCAGATCCCGGCGGCGATCACCAGCGCCGGCACCACCAGGAGCATGATCCCGGTGAGGAAGGGGTTCTGGTAGAAGAGGATCGCGATCCCGCCGATCAGCGTGAAGAGGTTGCGGAGGGCGATGCTGAGGTCCTGACCGACCGTGTTCTGGAGGCGGGTGACGTCGTCGCCGAGGCGGGAGAGGAGCTCGCCGGTGCGGGTCTGGTGGAAGAAGCGCTGCGACATCTCCGCGAGGTGGCGGAAGAGGTCGACGCGGACGTCGGCGACCACCCGCTCGCCGAGCCAGGTCATCAGGTAGTGGCGGAAGAAGACGAAGGCCGACTGCGAGACGAAGACCGCCACCAGGATCAGCGTGTTCTCGTTGATCGACGCGAGGGCGGCGCCCGCCTGATCGGAGGTCAGGCCGGTGAAGGCGGCGTTCGAGAGCTGGCCGAAGTAGTAGGGGTAGACGAGGCCGAGCGACGAGGCCCCGAAGAGGCAGAAGAGGGCGATCACCAGCCGCCAGCGGTAGGGGGCGGTGTAGCCGAAGAGCCGGCGCAGGCGCTCCCAGGAGCGGATGCGATCGACCGCCTCGGACGCGCTCGGGGGGGCGGCGGCGGGGTCTGCCATGGGCCTGGGGAAGCTAGCACGGGATGGCTACGAGGCTTGCGGGTGGCAAGGGTTGTAGCCATGGAGGAGCGCCTCACTCGTTTTTGAAAAATGCAGCAATTTCAATGGCTTGAGATTCGTTCCTGGTCTGGCACGTCCCTCGCTTGTCCATGGGCCCAAGGAGAAACCACAATGTCCACGCTCGCTCTTGCCGCCCTCTTCTGTTGCATCGTCCCCGCTCTCTCGGTGGCCGTCGGCGGCGTCGTCGACGTCGCCCAGAGCCACGCCCTCAAGCGCGAGGTCCTGCGGGCCTTCGCGTCGACCTCGCGGGCGAAGTGACCGAAGCTTCACGGGCGATCCTCCGCGGGCCCGAGCGCCCGGGGGGATCGCTCCCCTGACCTCCCGCGTCCGCTCTCGCGGGCGCCTTCACCCGGGCCCTGGCTGGGCCCGGCCGGCGACGTCGCCCGCGAGGGCGGCGTCGCTGCTCGATGACTCGCCGCGGTGTGCTCGTCGCGCGAGCGACGGCCTCGCGGCCGACCCCGCGACGGCTTCGCCGGCGGAACATCGCCCGATCGCGGCTGTCCCTCCGCCATGCGACGGAGGATGATCCCCGCGACGGCGCTCCTCCTGGCGGCCGCGCTCGGCGGCGAGGAGGCCCGCGCCGACAGCCTCGAGGCGGCGCGCTCGCAGCCGCTGGTCGAGGTCGCGCATTCGGTCGACGTGAAGATCGTCGACGGCGTCGCCCGCTACACCGTGCGGCGGACCTTCGCCAACGGCGGCGTGCAGGCCGACGAGGCCGCCGTGCGGATCCACCTCCCGCCCGGCGCGGCCGCGACCGGGCTGCGGATCCGCGCCCGCGATCGCTGGTACCGCGGCGATCTGATGGAGGCCGAGGAGGCCCGCGAGAAGTACCGCGAGCTGACCGGCCTCGGCGCCTGGGAGCCCAAGGATCCGGCGCTCCTGCAGTGGGTCTGGGCCGATCGCCTCCAACTCCAGGTCTTCCCGGTGCTCGCCGGCGGCGCGAACACGGTCGAGTACACCCTGACCGCGCCGCTCCACTACATCCAGGGGAAGTACGTCGTCGCCTACCCGCGGGCCGAGGCGGCGGGGCGCGGAGGCGAGGGCGACGAAGGCGGGGCCGCGATGGCGCTCCCGGTGATCCGCGTGCACCCCGGCCACGGCGACGCGGCGACGGCGATCCGGGTCGACGGCCTGCGCGCGGTCGCTGACGTGCCGGTCGTGCTCGGGCCCCCGCGGGAGGCGCCCTGGCGCGGCGACGGCGAGCCGGTGGAGGGCGCCAGCTACGTCCACAGCCGGCTCGCCGTCGAGGGGATGGGGACGGCGCGGGCGGCCCGGGTCGAGGTGGCGATCGAGCACACCTACCGCGGCGACCTGGGGATCGAGCTCGTCACCCCGGGCGGCCGGCGGCTGCCGGTCACCCGCGGTCAGGGCGGCGAGAACGACCTCCGCGGGACCTTCGAGGTCGAGTTGCCAGCGAAGACGACGATCGGCGGCGACTGGTACCTCTCGGTCTCGGATCACGCCGGCCTCGACGTAGGCACCCTCGAGGCCTGGTCGCTGGCCTTTGACATGCGGGCGCCGAAGGCCACGGGAGCGCCGACCTGGACCCGCCCGTCACCGGCGCTCGACACCCCGCTCTTCATCCCCGACGCGCGCTCCGACGACGACGCCGGGCTCGCGCGGATCGAGGTCGAGGCGCCGCCGATCGACGTCGTCGCCGCCCGCCTCGGCCGCGTGGTCGCCTCGGAGGAGAGCAGCTTCTCGCGGGTCGAGATCGACGTCGCCCCGCAGCTCCGGCCGCTGCCGCGCCGGGCCTCGGTGGTCTTCGTCGTCGACGCCTCGCGCTCGCTGACGGCGGCGGAGATCCTCCGGCAGGTCGAGGTCGCCCGCGCCTATGTCGCTCACGTCGACGACGCGGCGGTCGAGATCGTCGCCTTCCGGCGGCGGGCCGAGCGGGTCTTCGGCGACTTCATCCCGGCGACGGAGCTCACCGAGGCGATCGCGTCCGGCGGCCACCGGCGCCTCCTTCCGGGCAACGGGAGCGCGATCGACGAGGGGCTGCGCCTCGCGGGCGAGCTCCTCCGCGATCGCCCGGGTCCGCGGCGGATCGTCGTCCTCTCCGACGCCCGCCTGCGATCGAGCTTCCGCGCGGAGGTCGGCGTGGCCGCGGCCAAGGTCGCGCCGGCGGGGACGATCACCCACGTCGTGATCCCGGAGGAGGGCCGAGAGGTCGCGCTGGTCCGCGACGACGCCCACGCCCTCGCGTCCCTGCCCGCGAGCCGCGGCGGCGTCCTCTACCACCTCGAGGTGCCTGGCGAGACGACGACGAAGGCGCTCAGCGCCGGGATCCTCGGCCTCGTCCGGCCGATCGCCCTCGAGAACCTGACGATCGAGGGGGCGGCCGCCGGCGTCGAGGTCCCGGGGACGCTCCGCGAGGGCGACGGCTTCCGGGCGATGGTCAAGGCCGCGAGCGCGCCGCGGCAGATCGTGATCCGCGGGATGCTCTGGGGCGAGGTCGTCCGCCGCGAGGTCCGGGCGACCCGGGCCTTCAGCGAGGCGACGGCGGCCTTCGTCTTCTCCGAGGACGAGCACCACCGGCTCAGCGAGGCCGAGATGATGCGGGTCGCGCTCTTCGGCCGCGCGGTCTCGCCAGTGACCTCCTACCTGGCGACCGAGCCCGGCGTGCGTCCCTCGCTCATCGGCCTCGAGTTGGTCGGCGTCGGTCGGGGCGGCGGCGGGAGCGGCGAGGGGCTCATCGGCCTCGGCAACACCGGGCTCCTCGGCCGCGGACATGCGCCGACCCTCGAGGCGCTGGTCGCCCCCGGGGTCGCGGCCTGCAAGGCGAAGACGAGGCCGCGCGCCGGCTGGACGCTCGAGCTCGCGGTCGAGACCACGAGCGTCGAGATCGTCGACGTGATCCCGGCGCATCCGCTCGCCGACCCGCTGGACGCCTGCGTGGTCGAGGCGGTCTGGGACACGGTCCTGACCTGGAACTTCACCGAGGAGCGCGCGCTCCGGCCCCTGCGCCTCGGCTGAGCGCCTAGTACTGCGCGAGGAGGAACTTGATCATGTCGGTCGAGGTGACGACGCCGACCAGCTCGCCGCCCTCGTCGACCACCGGCAGGCAGTGGAACATGCCGCTGGCGAGCTGCTCGGCCGCGTCGCGGATCGTCGTCGTCGGCGGCACGGTCAGGACGTCCTCGGCCATCACCTCGCGGATCGTCATGGTGTCGAGGAGGGCGTCGACGGTCCGCGGGTCCTGGGCGTAGGTGTCGCCGTAGCTCACCCGGAGGAGGTCGTTCGACGAGATCAGGCCGATGAAGCGCTTGCCGCTGACCACCGGGATGTGGTGGATCTTGTGCTCGCCAAAGAGCTTGTGGACCTCCGAGAGCTTCTGCCCCTCGTGGACGGTGAGCGGCTCCGAGGTCATCAGGTGGGTGATCTTCTCGCTGCGCTTCATACCCCGGCGTTTGTACCCCAGGTCGCCGCCCCCTGGGCAGCGCAGGCTTGGCGTTCGCGGGTGAGCTAGCCCGTCCCCTCGCCGGCGGCCGAGGCGGTGAAGCGGCGGCGGCTGACCGCGAAGTAGTAGGCGGAGGCGAGCCCGAGGAGGGCGGGGAGGACCGCCGTGAGCGGCAGGCGGAGCCCGAGGAGGGGGAGGGCGGCGCCCGGCAGGATCTCGCGGAGCACGCAGGTGAGCGCGAAGAGCCCGAGGAGGAGGGCGAGCCAGGGGAGGGCCAGGCTCGGCACCCGGTAGGGGCGCGGGAGGTCGGGCTCGCGCCGGCGGAGGATGAGGAGCGCGATCATGCTCAGGCAGGCCATCAGGATCGCGCCGCACACCGAGAGGATGATCAGCGCGTCGGCGAGGCTGGCCGAGCCGGCGCAGAGGACCCCGCCGAGGCCCGGGAGGATCACCGCCCAGCGCGGCACCCCGCGGGGCGAGAGGCGGGCGAGGAGCCCCGGGAGGTAGCCGGCGCGGGCGAGCGCGAAGGTCTGGCGGGAGAGGCCGAGGACGATCCCGTGGAGGCTGGCGATGAGGCCGCAGAGGCCGACCAGGGTGATCCCGCGGGTGACCCAGCTCGACATGCCGTAGACCGAGCCGAGCGCCGACGGGAGCGGGTAGTCGATCGACGATCGGTCGGCGCCGCCGAGGCCGGCGGTGACCAGGAGGGTGAGGACGGTGCAGCCGGCGAGGGTGAGGATCCCGGCGATGAAGCCCCGCGGGATGTCGCGCGGCGGGTCGCGGACCTCCTCGGCGGCCATCGCCGCGCCCTCGACCCCGAGGTAGAGCCAGATCGCGAAGGGGATCGCCGCCGCGACTCCGGAGGCGCCGCCGAGCCAGGCCTCGCCGGCGCTGAGGGCCGCGAGGTCGACGTGGGGGAGGCCGGCGCCGTAGTAGAGCGCGAGGCCGACGAGGGCGAGGCCGGTGGCGATCAGCTCGACCAGCGCCGCCCCCTCGATCGCGAAGAGGTTGACGCCGATGAAGATGAGGAAGACCGCGACGGTCGCGGTGTCGGCCGGGATCGCCGGCACCAGGAATTGGATGTAGGAGCCGGTGGCGACGGCGATCGCCGGCGGCGCGAAGCCGAGCTCGAGGAGGACGGCGAAGCCAGCGAGGAAGCCGAAGAAGGGCGACATGGCCCTTCGGCAATACGCCGAGGGGCCGTCGGCGGCCGGGATCGCGGCGGCGAGCTCGGCGTAGGAGAAGACGAAGGCGGTGTAGAAGACGGTGACGATCGCCGCGGCCGCGAGCATCCCGAGGGGGCCGGCGACGCCGAAGCCGTAGGTCCAGCCGAAGTACTGCCCGGAGATCACTATGCCGACGGCGATCGACCAGAGGTGCAGAGCGCCGAGGCGGCGGCGGAGCTCCTGGGGCTTTGGGGCGTCTTCCACGGGCTGCGTGCCCGAATGTTGCATTGACCCGCCGCCGACGCCAGGGGGCTCAGCGCGCGCGGGCGAGGTGGTAGCGGACGATCTCGGTCAGCCGGGGGATGTTGATCGGCTTGACCAGGTAGTCGGCGAAGCCGGCCGCGCGGGCGCGTTCGATGTGCTCGTTCATCCCGTGGGCGCTCACGACGACGACCGGGATCGACGCGAGCCTCGGGTCGTCGGCGAGCGCCCGCGCGACCTCGAAGCCGTCGATCCCCGGGAGATCGAGGTCGAGGAGGATGAGGTCGGGAGGCGCCGCGCGGGCGAGCTCGAGGCCCTCCTCGCCGGTGACCGCGGTCGTCAGGGGGAGGCCCAGGTGCTCCTGGAAGAGGAGCTGCATGAGGCGGCGGTTCGCCGGGTTGTCCTCGACGTAGAGGACGCGCAGGGTCCCCGGGGCCGCCTCGGAGCGCCCCATCTCGACGCCGCCCTCGCGGGGCGCCGTCGGGAGCCCCTGGGAGTGGGCCCGCGGGAGGTCGATCCAGAAGAGGCTGCCGCGGCCGAGCTCGCTCTCGACGCCGATCGTCCCGCCCATCAGCTCGACCAGGCGGCGGCAGATGCTGAGGCCGATCCCCGAGCCCTCGACCGGGGTGTTGACGTTCACCCGGTAGAAGGGCTCGAAGAGGCGGGGGAGCTCGCGGGCGGGGATCCCGAGGCCGTCGTCCTCGACGCTGAGGCGCACGCGATCGAGCGCCGTGAGGCAGCCGCGGACGCGCACGTGGCCGTCGGGGTTGTTGTACTTGATCGCGTTGCTCAGGAGGTTGACCAGGACCTGCTTGAGGCGGACCTGATCGGCGAGGACGAAGAGGTCGGGATCGATGTCGGCGGCGATCGACACCTGGCGACGGTCGGCGATCGGCCGGATCAGCGCCCGACAGCGGGCGACGACCTCGGCGAGCGCGACCGCCTCGACGCTCAGGTCCTCCTTGCCGGCGTCGATCTTGGCGAGCTGGAGGACGCCGTCGATGAGGGTGAGGAGGTGGCGGCCCGCGTCCATGATGTGGCCGAGCCCCTCGCGCTGGATCTCGCTGAGGCGCCGCTGATCGAGGCCGAGGAGCTCGCCGAAGCCGAGGATCGCGTTCATCGGCGTCCGCAGCTCGTGGCTCATCCGCGAGAGGAAGTCGGACTTCGCCTGGTTGGCCTCCTCGGCGGCGTCGCGGGCCTGGCGGAGCGCCTCCTCCTGGGCGCGGCGCTCGGTGATGTCGATCCAGTAGCCGACGATCTCGACCGGCGCGCCGGTGTCGTCGCGGAGGACGCGGAGCTCGTCGCGCATCCACCGGTACTCGCCGTCGGCCCGGCGGAAGCGGTACTCGTGGACGTGGGCGTCGCGCTCGAGGAGCCCCGCGAGCCCGGCGAAGATCCGCGGCGAGTCCGCGGGGTGGACGTTGTCGGCCCAGAAGCTCGAGCGCTCGGTGAAGCGCTCGGGCTCGATCCCGAGGACCTCGAGGACGTTCGGGCTCACGTAGGTCGCGCCGTAGTCGCCGCCGGGGCGGCAGGCGTAGACGACCGCCGGGCCCTGGGCGAGGAGGTTGCGGGTCCGGGTCTCGGTCGCAACGAGCGCGTCGGTGCGCTCGCGGACCAGCGCTTCGAGGTGCTGCCGGTGCGCGAGGAGCTCGTCCTCGAAGCGCTTGATCTCGGTGACGTCGCGGGCGACCCCGTAGAACTCGCGGAGCTCCGGGTGGCCGACCGCGTTCCACATCAGCCAGCGGTAGTCGCCGTCGCGGGTCCGGTAGCGGTTGATGAAGGAGAGCGTCGCCCCCGCGTCGCAGACCAGCCGATCGAGCTCCTCGAGGGTGCTCGCGCGGTCGTCGGGGTGGACGAAGTGGAAGGGTGGGCAGCTCATCAGCTCCTGGCGGCTGAAGCCGAGGGTGCGCTCCCAGGCGGCGTTCATGTCGGTGAAGCGCCCCTCGAAGTCGGCGATGCAGAGGAGGTCGACCGAGAGGTCGAAGAAGCGCTCCCGCTGCTCCTGCGCCCGGACCTCGGCGTTGCGATCGCTGGCGTGGAGGACGTAGTAGTCGGGCTCACCGGCGTTGTTGTGGACGCAGCTCAGGGTGACGAGGGCGTGGCAGGGATCGCCGTGGTTGGCGAGGCGGACCTTGCGGTCGGCGGTCCGCGAGGCGGCGCGGTGGGCGTCGTCCGGCGCGCCCGCTGCGGCCTCGCGATCCGCGGGGTGGATGAGCGTCAGCCACGCCTCGCCGCGGAGCTCGCCGCGGCTGCGCCCGAGCATCGCCGTGAGGCGGCCGTTGACGTCCATGATCGCCCCGCCGTCGCTGAGGATCGCGACCCCGGCCTTGCCGAGCTCGAGGTGGGTGCGATAGCGCGCGGTGACGTCGAGGAGCGTGAAGAGGAGGGCCTCGACCTCGCCGTCGGCGCCGAGGAGCGGCTGGATCTTCCAGTCCCAGTAGGTCGTCCCGCGGGCGTCGTCGTCGGGGAAGTCGAAGGGCCGCCCGCGGAACTCGCCCTCCGTCTTGGTCGCCCGCACCGCCTCGAAGATCGCGCGGGCGTTCGAGGGGTAGACGTCGAAGTGGTTCTTGCCGATGAAGAACTCAGGCGGGCGTCCGCCGGCCGCGGCGTAGGCCTTGTTGACCCGGATGAAGTTGAAGTCGCGGTCGAGGAGGGCGGTCGAGATGTAGCTGTCCTGCAGCAACATCTGGAGCAGCTGAGCGTCGTCTCGTGTGCTCACCCCTCTGCGCGACCTCCCTTGCAGGGTATGCAGGGGGGTGACGGACCGACAAGGTCTCAATTCGCGGCAGCGACGCGTCGACTTCGCGCTCGCGTGCGTGCGGGACCTCGATGAGGTCTGCACCGAGGCGGTCCCTACGGCCAGGTGCTCGCGGGGGGAGTCCGCGCGCTCGAGGGCGCGGAGCCAGAACGGCGTCCGGGGTGCGCTCGGAGGGCGGGGTCCTTCATCTCCCGGCTAGATCTCCTGCCGGCGAAAGACCGCGAGCGCGAGCGCGAGGAGGCCCGTCGTGAGGGCCAGCGTGACGACGACCGGGCCGGCGATCACCACCGGCTCGCGGCCCAGGAGCAGATCGAGGGCGGCGGCGCTGAGGCCCGCCGGAGAGAGGCGGCTGGTCAGCGGGATCATCCCGGTGATCGCCACCACGGCCAGGCCGCCGAGGCCGATCCCGGCGGCCGCCAGCGGGCCCGGGGCGATCACCGAGGCGGCCAGGGTGAGGGCGACGTAGAAGAGGAGGAGGAGGAGGAGGAGGCCGTTGACCAGCGCGAAGCCGGCGAGCTCGACCGCGCCGAAGAGCGCCTGGGTGTAGAGGAGCGCGCCGGCGGCGGCGAGGAGGGTGCCGAGGGTGAGGGCGAGGGCGAGGGCGAGCGCCTTGGCGACGATGAAGGCGGAGCGCGAGAGCGGGCGGGCGAGGGCCATCGCCGCGGTCCCGCGGGCGCGCTCGCCCGCGACCGCCCCGGCGGCGCTCAGGATCACGACCAGCGGCAGGAGGCTGTAGTTCTTGTGGTACTGGAAGAGCGCGTCGGTGGTGCTCGGCTCGCGGGTGAGGATGAGCTCCATGCCGCCGAGCTCGTCGCCGGCGAGGCCGCTGAGGAGCTCGGGGGTGAGGGCGGCGAGGAGCGGCGAGCCGAGGCCGATGAGGACGAAGAGGACGGCGAGCACCGTGAGCCGGTGGGTGCGCCGGAGCTCGAGCCACTCCTTGGCGAGCGCCGCCCGCAGGCCCCTCATGTCCTGTCCTCCGGGACATCCTCGCGGCGAGCCCCGACCAGGTGGATGAAGACCTCCTCCAGCGAGGGCTCGCGGGGGGCGAGCGCGAGGAGGCGGGCGCCGGCGTCGAGGAGCGCCCGCGGGACCTCGACCTCGGCGACCTCGGGCGCGTCGCAGGAGATCCGGAGGCGCTGGCTGCCCGCGGGGTCGCCCTCGGCGGCGGCGGCGAGCTCGGCGAGGCGCACCCCCGGGAGCGCCTCGAGGCGCCGGCGGAGCGCCTCGCCGTCGCCGCGGATCAGCGCCTCCAGGCCGGGGCGGTGGGCGCGGGCCTTGAGCTCGGCGGTCGCCTCGTCGGCGATGAGGCGGCCGTCGGCGAGGATCGTCACCCGCGGGCAGATCCGCTCGACGTCGGCGAGGATGTGGCTCGACATGAAGACCGCGCGATCGCGGCCGAGCTCGCGGAGGAGCTCCAGGACCTCGGCGCGCCCGAGGGGATCGAGCGCCGAGACCGGCTCGTCGAGGAGGAGGAGGCGGGGATCGCCGACCAGCGCCTGGGCGATCCCGAGGCGCTGGCGCATGCCGCCCGAGTAGCCGCCGATCCGCCGCCGCCGGGCCTTCGCCCCGAGGCCGCAGCGCTCGAGGAGATCGCCCGCGCGCCGCCGCGCCTCGCGGCGCTCGATCCCGTAGATCGCGGCGACGTGCTCGACGTACTCGTCGCCGCGCATCCACGGGTAGAAAGCTGGCTCTTGGGGCAGGTATCCGAGGAGGCGGCGGAGCTCGGGCGCGTCGGGGTCCTGGCCGAGGAGGCGGATCGTCCCGGCGCTCGGCCGGAGGAGGCCGACGAGCATCCGCAGGGTCGTGGTCTTGCCGGCGCCATTGGCCCCGAGGAAGCCGTGGAGGCCGGGGCCCTCGATCTCGAGGTCGAGGCGATCGACCGCGACGACCTCGCCGAAGCGTCGGCTGAGGCCGCGGCAGGAGATCGCCGGCCAGCTCACCCGCCGCCTCCGTCGTCGTCCGGGTCGTCCGGGTCGTCCTCGCCCTCCTCGTCGCCGCGGCCGACCAGGAAGTAGGCGAGCCAGCCGAAGAGCGAGAGGAGGAGGATCGCGGCGATCCAGGCGCCGCGGGAGCCGCGGGGCCGCGGGTGCCGGCGGAGGTGGAGGAGCGCGATGATCTTCATGGCCACCTCGAGGGCGACCAGGGGCGCGATCATCCAGAGGAGCCGCTCGTCCATGGCGCGGATCCTACCAGGGATCGTCTGCGGCCGCCGACCGCCGGCGCGCGGGGTCGGCCTGCGGCGGCGGACGAGGGCGCGGGTCTATCGTCAATTGGCGGCGCTTCGAAGGTGCCTATGCATACTCCTGCGATCGCACATCCCGAGGCATTGCGAGGCGGAGGTGGAGGTCGAGGTGGCGGGGCGCGGGAGCGGACCTGCGGTCGAGGCGTCGCGCGATCGAGGTGTGGTCGCCCGCAGTGTGGTCGCCCGCCGTGCGGTCGCCCGCCGTGCGGTCGCCCGCCGTGCGGTCGCCCGCCGCGGTCGAGGACGCGCCGAGTGGAGGGCGCTCTCGCGCGGACGGGGTCACGCGCGCGCCGCGGCGACGCGCGAGGCGGTAGGCACGTGGCGGCGCTCCTCCCACCGAAGACCCGGGGTGGACGGGGGCGGGGTGGGCTCGTACACGTGACACGTCGTCCAACGACGCGGGCCACGTTCGCGGGCCACTTCCGCGAGCCTCCCACGCGAGGTGATCCAGGGCGGCGCGCGAAGTGCCGCCGTTGACCGGTCTCGGGGGACTCCCGTAGACTCGGATGCAATGGGGGCAAGCATCCTCGTCGTCGATGATGAGGCCGTGGTTCGGGAGTTCATCGTCGCCACCTTGCTCCCGCTCGGCCATCATCTCGTGACCGCGAGCGACGGTGAGAGCGCCCTCGAGGCGGCCCTCGCTTCGCCGCCGGACCTCGTGATCTCCGACGTGATGATGCCCGGGATGGACGGCTGGTCGCTGGTCCGACGGGTGCGGACCCACCCGCGCCTCGCCTTCGTCCCCTTCATCTTCCTCTCGGCGCTCTCGTCGGTCGATGACATCCTGAAGGGCTTCCGCCTCGGCGCGGACGACTACCTGCCGAAGCCCTTCAGGAGCGACGCGCTGATCGAGCGGGTGACCGACGCGCTGCGGCGACGCGAGAGCATCGAGAGCAGGACCCGCGGGCTCCTCGAGCCCCGCGACGACGGCGCTCCGCCGGCGCTCCGCGGCTCGCTCTCGGAGGTCGGGCTCTCGTCGCTCCTCGTCCTCCTCGAGATCGAGAAGAAGAGCGGCACCCTGGAGCTCCACGGTGAGTTTGACGAGCGCCTGCGCCTCGATCTCCGCCGCGGCCGGGTCTTCCAGGCCCACGTCGATCGCGGCCCGCCGCTGACGGGCGCCGAGGTGATCTACTACCTCCTCGGCTGGCCGCGGGGCACCTTCGTCTTCCACGCCGGCGACGCGCCGATCGAGGACAAGATCGGGCTCTCGACGACCGGGCTCCTGATGGAGGCGGCGCGCCGGGCGGACGAGGGCGGCGGCGGTGAGCGCGATCTCTTCGACCTGGTCGACGACGACGCCGAATAGCGGCGCCGCCCGGTCAATCGCTGGAGTCGCCGCGCATTGATCATAGTATCGATCACGTGATCGCGTGCGTCGTCTGCGCGTGGTCTGCGGGCGGCCGCGCACGGGGAGCGAGCACCGTGGTATGAGTCGTCCATGCGCCTCCTCCCTCGCCTCGCCTCCTCCCTCTGCCTCGTCGCCCTCGCCGCCTGCAACGGCGACGACACGACGACGACTGACGGCACGGCCACGGCGACCGCGACCGCGACCGCGACCGCGAGCACGAGCGCCGGCACCTCGACGGGGGCGACGACGACCGGCATGACCTCGGGCGCGAGCGTGGGTGAGACCTCGGGCTCGGGGACGACGTCGACGAGCGGGGCGACGACCAGCGGGACGACGGCGATGGGCACGTCGTCGACCGGCGGGAGCTCGTCGAGCGGGTCGACCGGGGGCACGACCGGGGGCGTCTGTGAGGAGGGGACGATCGTCTGCGAGGGCGACACGGCGAAGACCTGCGACGGGATGGGCGGCTACACCGACGAGGAGGCGTGCTCGGACGTCTGCGTCGACGGGGTCGGCTGCCTCCTCTGCGTCCCCGGCAGCACCCAGTGCGCCGGCGATCAGGTCGAGGTGTGCAACGACCAGGGCGACGCCTGGGAGCCGGGCGGGAGCTGCGACGCGCTCCAGGGGCTCGCCTGCGATCCCGACGCGGGCACCTGCGTCGGCCCCTGCGCGAGCCTCGGGCTCTCCTACGTCGGCTGCGACTACTACCCGACGGTGCTCCAGCAGCACGACTCCTACAACACCGCGCCAAAGGACGTCTTCGCGGTCGCGGTCGCCAACACCGACGTCCAGAGCGCGACCGTCACGATCACCCAGGGGGCGAACATGATCACGACGACCGACGTCGCCGCCGGCACCGTCAAGGTGATCGAGCTGCCCTGGGTCAACGCGCTGACCAAGGGGCAGGGGCCCTCGGTGAAGGTGAGCGACGGCGCCTACCGGCTCCGCGCGACCCGCCCGGTCACGGTCTACCAGTTCAACCCGCTCAACTCGACGACCACCAACGACGCCTCGCTCCTCCTGCCGGTCAACACCTGGCGCGAGGAGTACCTGGTCGCCGCCTGGCCGCACTGGCTCAGCGCCTACCCCGGCTTCTACGCGGTCGTCGCCCGCGAGGACGGGACCACGGTGACCCTCGCCCCGTCGGCGACCGGCAAGCAGATCAAGGCGGGCGCCGGCGTCGCGGCCGACGGCACCGGCGTCGTCATGCTCGACGAGGGCGACGTCCTCCAGGTGATGTCGGCGTCGGGCGACGTGACCGGGACGATCGTCAGCGCCGACAAGCCGGTCCAGGTCTTCGGCGGCCACGAGTGCACCGATGTCCCCTTGAACATCGCCGCCTGCGATCACCTCGAGGAGTCGATGTTCCCGATCGACACCCTCGCCAAGGAGTACATCGTCGTCCCGCCGGTCCAGATCCCCAACTCCAACCTCGACAAGGCCCAGGTAGTCCGGGTGATCGCCAGCCAGGACGCGACGACGCTGACCTTCGACCCTGACCAGCCGGTCAACAAGGTGCTCGCCAAGGCCGGCGACTACGTCGAGATGTCGATGACCACGGCCGCGTTCAAGGTCTCGGCCGACAAGAAGATCCTGGTCTCGCAGTATATGGTCGGTCAGGCCGCGAATTTCGGCTCCTCTGATCCGTCGATGCTGGTCACCGTGCCGACCGAGCAGTACCGGACCGACTATCTCTTCTTCGCGGCGACCAACTGGATCGCCTCCTATGTCGATATCATCGCCCCGGCCGGCGCGAACGTCAGCGTCGACGGGATGGCGGTCAACGCCTGGAAGCCGATCGGCGGGACCGGCTTCAACGTCGCCCACGTCCAGCTCTCCAACGCCGGCGACGGGACCCACACGGTGAGCGGCGATCAGAAGGTCGGGATCAGCGTCTACGGGGTCCAGAACTCGGGGTCGTACTGGTTCCCGGGCGGGCTCGACCTCGACGTCGTGCCGCAGTGAGCCTGACGCTGCGTCCTCGGGCCCGTCGATGTCACTCGGGCGGTGGTTCGAGGACGACGCCGACGCCCTGCGGCGCGCTCGCCAGGAGCTCCGGCTCGCCGACGAACTCGACGAGCGGCGGGTGCTCGCGCGCGAGAATTCGCCGAGCATCGCCTCGCAGCGGGCGGCGAATTGGTCGAGGCCGCCGCGCTCCATCGCCCCGGCGAGGCAACGTCCGTAGGCATTGAGGGCGGCCTCCCGGAGCGGCGCGACGCGGGCCGAGAGCGCGTCGCACCAGCGCTGCCGCTCTTCATAGCTCGGGAAGCCCAGGCTTCCCTGACCTACTGCTCAAAACAATAGAGCCGCCCGAACCCCTCGCAGGGCCCCGCGCAGCTCGCCTCGGTCCAGAGGGTCACGCTGCTGACCAGCCCCTTTGCCCCGCCGATCAGCTTGCTCGCGGAGCTCCAGCCGCTGCAGTGCTCGCCGAGGAAGTCACCGGCGGTCGACGTCGCGGTCCAGACCCCGCCGGTGTTGCAGGTGTCGGCGGCGATCGTCATCCCTTGCTCGGTGACGGTGATCGGCGCGAGGAGGGGGCTACCGTCGACCAGATCCTTGTAGTCGAAGGCGACCGGGACCCCGTCGACCCGGACGTAGCGATCCTTCCACTGGGTGAAGCGAGTGCTCGGCGAGCCCCCCGGGGTGCTCAGCCAGGCCTTGAACTCGCCCGGGAGGCCGGCGTCCTCCGCCAGGACCTGGCACTTGGCGTCAGCGCCGTCGAGGCCGCCGTGGTCGCCGTTGAAGGCCTTGCTCGAGACGAAGACGACCCGCCACTCGCGCTCGCAGAGCGCCGAGCAGCCGTCGCCGCCCACCATATTGCCGTCGTCGCAGCCCTCGTCGCCGTCGATCTCGCCGTTGCCGCAGGTGGGGAGCGGTCCGGTCGTCGACGTCGACGTCGACGTCGACGTCGACGTCGCGTCGCTGGTCGACGCGGGCTCGGTCGTCGAGCCCTCGCCTGAGGTCGCGTCGCTGCCGCCCGTGCTCCCCTCGCTCGCGCTGACGCCGCTCGAAGCGCTCGTCGTCGCGCTCCCGCTCGCCCCGCTCGTCGTCGAGGTCCCGCTCCCGTCCGCGCCCGTCGAGCTCGCGTCGGCCGTGCCGCTCCCCGCCGTCGCGCTCCCGCTCGCGCTCGTCCCGCTCCCGCCGCTGTCGACGAAGCAGGCGCAGAGCCCAAGCGCGAGACCAGCGATGCGCGTGGACGGGAGCTGCGGCGAGCAATCCTCGAGCTTGTCGATGTCGGTGGTCTTCATCGCGCACTCGATCTCGGCCTTGGTCCCCTGCTCCATGCAGGTCTCGACCATGTCGCCCCGGATCTCCTCGAGGATGTCCTCGACCAGCTTGGTCGACGCCTATCTGAACTCCGCTTCGGCCGGACATCATTCGTGGACTGTCGCCGCTGGATCTTCTCCGCGTGGACTTGGCGTCGGACGATCTCGATACCGTACACGAGGCAACGACGCTCGTGCCCGTCGACGAGCCGGCACTCGCTGCCGCCCGCCGCCGGATCCTACGCGGGGGAAGACTTGATCTCGCCCTGACGATGGTCGAGCGCCTCCTGTCCCTGTGCTATCAGTCGGAGACGAACGACGAGATCATGATCGCATGGTGTGGCCTCGATCGCTCGGGAGCGGCCCAGGCCCTCCGCGAGACCACCGCAACCGATGGACGCCTTGAGTTTCGACGCGCACTAGTCATCTGGTCGCTGACCGGAGAAGATGATCTTCTCCGCCCCATCGCGCGCGAGTTCGTCGCCTCCCCCCCACTGTCAAGAACGCGACCGAGGACGGCGCGCACATCTGGTGGCCGCACACATCCGAACGCTACCGGTGTGAGAGAGCGCTCGGGGAGGTTGAGAGCTCAAGGCTGCGCCGGATCGCCATGGTGATGCTCATCGCCGTCGACGATCCTGCCGCTCCGACTTCGCTCCTCGAGTGGTGCATGGCAACACAGCGCCGGATCCACGACATCCTGCAGTGGGTATCTGGCCACCGACCAGAGTGGATTCCTCTCTTTGAAGAATGGGCTTCGACTCGTCGACCGAACTCGCGGCGAGGGCCGCGTGGCGGCTCCTCCACACTCCAGCGGCTCTGCCGCTCTTCCACGAAGAGCGGCGCCGTCGCGCAGAACCGGTCACGTCGCCGGAAGAGGGGGCCGGTGACGTCTGCGCTCCCACACTCCACGTCGACGCTGATCTCGAGCGCACCGTCCACCCACTCCGTGAGCGGCAGCCCGCACTCGACGACGGCGATGCGGTTGCTCCACTCCGGGCAGGTGGGGTAGCCCTCGAAGGCGAGCATCGCGTCGTCGAGAGACTCCCCAAAGTGCTTGGCGAAGGTCGCCTCGTACTCGGCGCGCGCGGCCTCGTGGTCCGTGTCGCGCATGAACGCCGCCAGCGAGTCGAGGTCATGGCGCTCGACGAGGAAGCGGACGAAGAGGCCCATGGTGAAGTAGTGGACGTCGGTGATCTGGAAGTCGTCGAGGACCTCGGCGATCGGGGCGCGGACCTCGTCGAGGTCGATGCCGTCGTTGAACATCTCAGCGACGCCCTCGACGAAGGGCGAAGGGCCACCCCATCCAGCGGCCAGCGTGACGGCGTGGGCGAGCTCGTGCCGATTGAGCGCCTTCGTCGAGATCACCGCGTCCTCGCGGGCGCAGCCGGCCACGTCGGGGCGCTGGCAGAACTCACCCACGCGGGACTGCTCGACGTAGACGAAGAGGACAGGCTCGGGGAGAGACACTCCGACGAGCGCGGAGAGTTGCTCGACGAACCTGTCCTGGACATGGAAGGTCCCCTCGCAGAGATCTCGATCCACGTCCGTGGCGTACTCGAGGTGGTCACCGCTCCAGATGACCGGGGGGAAGTCGGGCCCACAGGCGACCAGGGGCAGGCCAAGGGCGAGCGCCAGGGCACGCATCGCCTTGAGTGTGCCCACCCCAGCGGCCGCGCGCCACCCCCGGCTCGCGGGCCCGCGGGCTACTTGCACGCGCCCTGCAGCTCGACCAGCCGGATCTCGAGCGGCCACGAGGTCACAACGAGCTCGCCGAGCCGGAGATCCCCGTCAGCGATGGACCCCGCGAGCTCGCCGTCAGCGCTCAGGCCGACCGTGACCGTCTCGCCGAGCAACTCTCCGGCCTCGTCACCGGCGACGCGGAAGCCGGCCTCGAGCTGCACCTTCCGCGCCGGGATGTTGAATGCGGAGCCGCTCACACGCCCCTCGGCCGAGTTCAGAAGCGACGCGTGGATCTCCCCCAGGCTCCACCCGCCGAGCTGGATGTCGGCCACGCGGCCATCGCCCTCCTCGAATTTCTCGCCTTCCTCGATCCCGACGGCGTCTCCCTCTCGCTCCTCAGGCACGACCTCTCCGTCTCCATCGAGAGGCTCGGCGACGTCGAGGTCGTCTCCATCGAGAGGCTCGGCGACGCCAAGCCCGAGGGCTGCAAGGGCAAGATCGACTTCCTCTTCGTGATCTCCCGCGCCCACGTGATGAAGTATGGCCAGGAGAAGCTGATCGCAGCCTTCCCGCAGTTTATCGAGACGATCGAGGCGAAGTTCGCAGACTTCGACTTCCACATCATGGCGGTCGATGGCGATCCGCAGTGGGGGCTCGACACCTGCACCGACGACTGCCCCCTCCTCCAGTCCAAGGTCGGCGACGGGACATGTCCGGTCGGGGCCTGCCCCGGGTGCGAACCTCCGATTAACTTCGGGGATCCGTGCTGCAGCGTGGAGAACTACCCCTGCAATCTCCTGGATTCGGTCACGGTGTGCGACGAGACCATCGGCGCGGGCAACGTCTTCGCCGCCGGCGCCGAGGCTCCAAACAAGCCGTGCAAGATGCCCGCGCCGGAGCGCCGCTACCTCGTCAGCGGCGACCCTGGGATCCCGGAGACGTTCGCGTGCATGGCGCAGGTCGGAACCAGCGGCCACGGTGCCCTCGGCGAGGCGATGACCCGGGCGCTCTACCCGGAGCTTAACGCGCCCGGGGGCTGCAACGCGGGCTTCCTCCGGGATGACGCGCTCCTCATGGTCACCTTCATCGGCAGCTACGACTACGACTCCAAGGGGGACCCGGCCTCGTGGGCGGGGACCGTGCTCGGCGTGAAGGGCGACCCCGGGGCCGTCGTGTTCCTTGAGATCTTCCACCCCGAGTGTCCGCAGCCGGCCGATCGGATCTGCGAGTTCATCAAGATGTTCCCCTACCACATGGTCGGTGACTCCGACGCGGCCGACTACGCGCCGATCTTCGACGAGGCGACGGACCTCGTGGAGACGGCGTGCGCCGAGTACGTGCCAAGGTAGCTCAGCCGGCGATTTGGGCGATGGCTGGATAGCCGCTCTCGCCGAAGCCCCCAGCCCAGATCTCCCCGAAGGGCCCGATGACGAGGGTCTGGGCGAGGTGGACGAGGTTGGCGTCGTCGCGGGTGTACGTCCAGAGCGGCGCGACCTGCTTGATCGGTGCGTAGGCCCGCACCATGAAGGCAGCTTCGCTCCCGGATGGACCTCCCGACGCGAGGACCGCGTAGCCTGCAGGACTCCAGGCGAGCTCGCGGGCGACATGGCCCTTCGTCGGCCAGGCGCCGATGTCGGCGTGCCACACCAGCGCCTCGGTGTCGTGGACCTGAAGCATGCCCATGGGATCGCAGTCGTCGTCGCACCGGTAGCCCGCGGTGAGGACCCTGCCCTCGTCGTCGATGGCGACTGCCGTCGCGCCGCTTTGGACGCCGAGACTGCTCGATGCCACGAGCCAGGCGTCGTCCCCGGCCTGGACACCGACTCGGAGGATGAAGTGTCGGTCCCGTGTCTCGCTCTTCTTAAGGTCGTGTTGCCCGAAGACCTCCCCGACCATCACCAACTCATCCCCGGCGAAGACGCAGTCGCGGGTTGTCTCGGCGAAGACATGCGAGAGACCGCCGGGCCTGTAGTCGAAGCGCTTGGGGGGCTCAGTGAGGTCGGGCGCGTAGATCCACGCGGCTGCGTCCTTCTCGTCGAAGTTCCCGGTCGGCGCGCTCCCACAGACCGCGACCTTCTCGCCTTCGAGCGCGAGGGCGACGGCCTCCACGCGCCGGACTTGTCGCGGCGCCGGAGGCAGCAGTGTCGCTCGTCGTTTACGTAGAGGGTCCCCCCAGAGCTCGATCACGTCGCCACCGAGCCGGAGCCCAGGATGAAGACGTCACGGTCGGTGGTTCGCCGCTGAAGCGCTGCTGGCCGGCGCGTGAGCCCCCTCCCGGCGGCGACGATCGAGTCGCCGCCGGCTCTCGGCCCCCTACCCGCAGGAGATCGGGTCGATGATGTCCCCGTTGTTGGTCTCGATGCACTCGACGGTGGTCTTGCCGCCCATCCCGTCGTCGTTCCCTTCGACGTGCACCTTGCCCATCACCTCGCCCATCACGTCGCACGAGACGATCACGCACTCGCCCGCCTCGAGGTTCTGGTCGTAGGTCGCCACGCAAAGCAGCTCCTCCGGGTCCCCGCCGTAGAACGCCGTGTTCAGCCCCGCGCCGACGGTCTTGAGCCCGCGGTTACACACCTCCGCGTGGAGCGTCGTCACCGCCCCGTCGTACTCGCAGTAGGGCATCTTGAACTCCGACGTGATATCCGGAAGCACCTCGGCGCCGACGTCCCCCTGGGCGTTCTGGCGGAAGTTGTTGAGCTCCTTCACCAGGTGGTTCGGGGTCCACTCCGAGGTCTTCGGGATCGAGCCGTCGTCGTTGACGTTGGTCATTGCGTAGGCATGCCCTCCCATGGCCCCCTGCGGCCCCGAATTCGGGGACTTCTGGAAAATCGATCCAAAATCGATCCAAAATCGATCCAAATCTTGAGATCGCGCGAGCGCGCATCGGCCGCGCGGGGGCCCGTCGCTCGCCCAGATCGGGCCGGCCCTCCGGCCGCACTCGAGCCAACCGCGAGGCCCGGGCGCGACCACCGCCAGGGACCTTCATCCGTCCGGTTGCGCGCGCCGAGGGACAGGGCGTAGGCTCACCACTGTGACGGACCACGCCCTGCGACTCCTTCACGAGGCGCTCACGCCAGGCGAGCGCGAGGCGCTGGTCGAGGCGCTCAGCGCGACTCTCCAGGACCAGCCCGCGACCCTGGGTCCCCACTGGGAGGCCGTCGTCCGCGACCGAATCGCGGACCTCGCAGAGGGCGGCGTCGAGACCGTCCCGTGGCAGGACGTCGAGGCGAGGCTACGCCGGACGCTCGCTCGCCGATAACGGCACCCATCTCCCTCGCCTTTCACCCGGACGCCGTCGACGACAGAGGCACCCACCTCGCATCTCGACAATACGCAGAGAGTATGCCGTCGAGGTGTTCTGATAATCCCCCGCTCACTCAATCGAGGCAGAGGGTTCATCCCAAAGGGCTCGCGCGAGCGTCGCCCGCTCACTCCGACGCCGAGAGCTCTTCTCGGAGGGCGAGCGCGCGGGCCTTGAGCTCCCGGGCCCGGGCCCGGTCGCCCGCCTCGGCCTCGATATCGCCCATCTTCTCCAGCAAGTCCGCGCGGTCGCGCTTGACCCCGGCTGCGCTCGGATCAGCCTCCACGAGCTCGTCGAGGGCGGCGAGCGCGCGCGCGTAGAGCTCGCGCGCCCGGGCGACATCGCCGGCCCGAACCTCGACATCGGCGAGCCCTGTGAGCGAGACGAAGAGGTCGCGCTTGGCCAGCGCGGACTTCGGATCGAAGCCCTTGAGGTCCTCCCGGAGGCCGAGGGAGCGAGCGTAGAGCTCGCGCGCACGGGTGACATCGCCGGCCAAAGCCTCGACCTTGCCCAAGTTGTTCAGTGAGACGGAGAGGTCGCGCTTGGCCATCGCGGAGCTTGGGTCGGCCGCGGCGAGCTCTTCTTTGAGGGCGACCGAGCGCGCGAAGAGCTCGCGCGCGCGGCCGAGCTCGCCGGCCTCCACCTCGACGTCGCCCATCTTGTTCAGCGAGACCGCGAGGCCTCGCTTGGCCGCCGCGGAGCGCGGGTCGGCCTCGGCGAGCTCTTCTCGGAGGGCGACCGAGCGCGCGAGGAGCTCGCGGGCGCGGCCCACGTCACCGGCCTCGAGCTCGACGTCGCCCAGCTTCCCCAGTGAAACCGTGAGGTCATGCTTCGCTCTGGCGGAATGGGGATCGGCGTCGGCGAGCTCTTCTACGATCGTCAGGGCACGGGCGTAGAGCTCGCGCGCGCGTTCGATATCACCAGCCTCGACGGCGACGTCACCCACCTGGTGCAGCGAGATCGCCACGTCGCGCTTGGGCTGAGCGTCGTCGGGGCTGGCCTCGAGGAGCTCTTCATGGATCGCAAGGCCGCGGGCATAGAGCTCGCGCGCGCGCGCGACGTCGCCGGCCAGGACCGCGAGATCGGCCAGTCCGCCCAGCGAGACCGCGAGGTCACGCTTGATCTCGGCGGAGCCAGGATCAGCCCTGGCGAGCTCCTCCACGAGCTCGAGGGCGCGGCTGCGGAGCTCGCGCGCGCGCGCGAGGTCGCCGGCCTCGACCTCGACTTCGCCGAGGGCATCCAACCTGATCACGAGATCGCGCTTGAGCTGGTGGGACGAAGGCTCGGCCTTGGCGAGCTCTTCGGTGATCACCAGGGCGCGAGCTCGGAGCTCACGGGCGCGGGCGAGGTCGCCGGCCTCGACCTCGATGCCGCCCAGGATGTCGAGCGTGAGCGAGAGATCGCGGCTGGCCCTGACCGATTGCGGTTGGGCCTCGGCGAGCTCTTCGGCGATCTCGAGCGCAGCCAGATACTCGGCGCGCGCGACGTCGACATTGTCGGTATGCAGCGCTTCATCGCCCCGCATGCCGTGCGCCACCATGATCTCACGCCGAGCCTCATAGTCCTCCTCGGTGACCCCGAGCTCACGGAGCGTCCCCTGAAGGAGCACGAGGATCTCCTTCGCCTCCGAGCGGGCCTCCGGGTGGCGCTCGAGCTTCGGGAGCACGTCGTGGAGGATCGTCTTCGTGACCTTGACCGCCTGATCCAGACGGGTTTGGGCGGTGTCACGCTCGCGCGACGCCTCCTCGCGGGCCGCGAACGCGTCAGCGCGCTGGTCGAAGGCATAGATGCTGACACCGGTCATTCCGAGGACGCCGATGCTCAAGCTGGTGATCACGCCGATGACCGCCCGCCGACGCCGCCGACGCTGGGCCTCCTGCTCCGCCTCGACCCGCTGGCGCTCCGCGGCGCTCGCCTCGACGAACGCACGCACGGAGCTCTCGACGTCGTCCCCGTGCTCGCGGATGAATTCCAGCGCCCGCTCGAGCCTGACGCCGGTGAGGAGGCTCTGGTGCTCGGCCCAGACCCGCAGCCGCTCGTGCTCCGCGAGCTTCTCGCGGTCCTCGCCGACCCAGCGCCGGAGGACGCTCCAGCGCCGGATTAGGGCCTCGTGCGCGATCTCGAGGGTCCGGGTCGCGCCATGATCCGCCGACGTTCGGACGACCAGGCGAGCTTCGACGAGGCGGTCCAGGACCGCTTCGAACTCGGCGCGCGGCGCCGCCTCGCTCGGCTGGACGCGGGCGAGCTCGACGCGGCGGCGGGTGTCCACCGCCTCGTCGTCGCGGGTGTCGACCAGGCGCACCAGGAGCCGACGGACCTGGGCCTGCTCGGCCGCCGGCAGGTGCTCGACGAGCTCGTTGGCGTCGCGCTCGAGCGCGCCGGCGAGGCCGCCCATCGCCTCGTAGACGGTCGCCGAGAGGACGTTGCCGACCCGCGCCTCCCAGAGCTTCTCGAGGGCGTATTGGAGGAGCGGGAGGGCGCCGGGCTCGGTGCCGACGTCAGCCAGGATCCGGTCGACGAGGCCCGGCGCGAAGCGGAGGCCGACCCGCTCGGCCGGGCGCTCGAGCACCCTGCGGATCTGCTGCGGGCCCATGCGGGGCACGGCGACGCGGTGGTCCTCGTCGTAGGCGACGGCGTCGAGGGCGAGGCCCGTGTCGTCGAGGACGAGGTCGCCGCATCGGCCGAGGAAGTCGACCCGGAGGGAGGCGACGACGTGGAGGCCAGTGTCGGCCTGGGAGTCCGACCAGAGCCGCCGGACGAAGGCGATCCGCTCGGCCGGGTCCTCGGTCTGGGTGAACACCTCCTCGAATTGATCGATGACCAGGAGGAGCGGGCGATCGGCCGGCGCATCCGCCAGCTTCAACTCGAGCTCAGCGAGCGCCGCGGACCCGGGTCGCATCGTCAACACGCACCACGCACCCGATCGCGTCGGCCGCAGGCGGCCGACATCAGGGACCACGCCCGCCAGGACGATCGACGACTTGCCGGTGCCCGACTCGCCGTAGACGACCATGAAGCGCGGTCGCCCCGTGTCGATGAGCGCCTGCATGTCGCCGAGGGTCTCCTCGTGCTCGCGCTCGCGGCCGAAGAAGAAGCGGCGGTGCTCGGGCTCGAAGGCGGAGAGGCCTCGATAGGGGCAGAAGACGACCGGACGCGTGTCATCGCCGTCGGCCTCGCGGGCGTAGAGCTGGAGGCTCGCCCAGTCGAGGTGCTCGGTCAGGCGAGCGAGGCGCCCGCGGGCCTCGGTGAAGGCGCGCTCGAGCGGCTGAAGCTCGACGAGGAGGGCGCGGTAGAGGGCCTCGGTGAGGACGATCGAGCCGTCGATCGAGAGCGGGAAACGGGAGGCCACCACCGACTGGATCCCGGTGCGGTGGAGGGCCTGGGCGACGCTGCCGAGGTGATTGCCGAGCTCCCCGGTGTTGCCGCCGTCGCAGGCGGCGAGGACGACGAGGCGGAGGGTCCCGGCGTGGGGCGCGAGGAGGCGCCGGAGCTGGCCGGCGTCGACGACCTCGCCGTCGAGGACGAGCCCGAAGGTCGACCCCACGCGACCGCCGTGGCAGAGGAGGTGCAGGATCGTGACGGGCTCGCCCGCGGCCTCGGCATTCGTCAGCGCCTCCGCGAGGCGCCGCGCCGACGCCCCCGCGAGGACGTCCGTGGCGGCGTCGAAGGGCATGAAGCCCTCGGCCCAGGCGCTAGCGAGGGCGCGCTGGTGCTCGGCCGCCGGCACCGCCCCGCCCGCGGCCGACCAGGCGAAGAGCACCCGACCGCCCTCCGGCCGCGGTGAGGGGCGCTCGGCCACGGTCGTGGTCCCGGGCCATTCATGACGGAGGAGGACACCTGGGAGCTCGCCGAGGTGCTGACCGGAGGCGCCGACCGCGAGGAGCTCCCAGGGGAGCGCATAGAGCTCGGCGGCGTTCGAGCGCAGGGTGATGAGGACGGGGCGGCCGGCCTCGCTGGCCGATCGGATCTCGTCGCCGAGGCGCTCCCAGCCCGCGGGTGCGAGGGCGCGGCGGAGGAGATCGCCGAGGCGCTGGCGGAGGGCGGGGTCGCTACCAGGCTGACGGAGGGCGCCGAGATCGGCGAGGAGGCGCGGGTCCCAGGCGATCTCAAAGCGCGTACGACCGCCGCCCGGGGTGCGGAGGCTGTAGGCCTGAGGACGGAGCTGGAAGGCGTGGGGATCGTCGGGCTCGTCGGTCCGCGTGAGCTCGAGGACAAGGGCGAGGGCTCCGGTCATCGCACGCGCCCGCGCTGCACCGTCGTCCGCGGGAGCGCTTGATCTCGCACCGATGAGGCGCGGTGTGTACTCGTGGATATCAATCGATTCCCCCCGGCACATTCGCCGGAGCCTCGCCCCAACACTCTTAACCTGGCGACGCCAGGCTACACAAGATCGCCAGATCGCGCATTCCAATAGCGCGATGGCAAGCCGGCTGCCCGGCACCACCGGACGCGCAAGTTCACTCAAATCAGCGCAGCACCCACCGCACCCAAAGAAACGTCACTCACCCCCCAAGAGCGCGGCAGCGAGGGCGCTGAGCCCACGCAGAGCAGCTCGTTCGCCAAACACAATTGCCCTCTCGCACATTCACCCCGCCCCCAGGACAAAAGCGGCCCCACGGCCAGCTCGTTGGCGCCCCCCGCCTGAGCGCTAATAACGCTTGCGGAGGTCCCCGAGCCGGCCCCATGATGGCATATGAGTATAGTATCAAGGAGCAGATGCGCCCTCGCGGCGCAGACGCTCCCTATCTTCCCCCGGAGCGTCTGCGCCGCGGGTGGAGGTCCGAGAGCGTGACCGGCGCGGGCGACGGCATCGACCGCCTCTCGGCTCGCCAGCTCGAGATCCTCGAGCTAGTCGCCAAGGGCCTCACCAACCCCGAGATCGCCGAGGTCCTGAGGATCTCGCCGGCGACCGTCCGGACCCACGTGGGGCAGGTGCTCGCCCGCCTCGAGCTCTCCAACCGCACCGAGGCCGCCGCCGCCTACGTCGCCTGGGCCGCGTGTCCCCAGCAGATCGCGGCGGTCCTCGATCGACCGGCGATCGCGGTGCTGCCCGTCGAGGCCAACGATGACGAGCCAGCGACGCGCGCCGTCGCCTGGGGCTTCACCCACGACATCGCGGCGCTCTTCGCCCGCTGGTGCTGGTTCCCGGTGATCACGCCGCCTGCGAGGAGCGGGGCCGAGGGCCCCGGTCGGGGCCTCCGCGCGCGCTTCATCGTCGCCGCGGCCCTGCGGACGGCGACCCGACCCTGGCGGCTCAGCGTGCGGATCGTCGACGCCGAGGGCGGCGGCTGGCTCTGGACCGATCGCTACGACTTCTCGCCCGAGGAGCTCTATTCGGTCCAGGACAGCGTGTGCGCGTCGATCGTCGCCAACGCCTACCCGGTGATGGTCGCCCACACCGAGGTCTCATTGCGGCGCCGCGTCGGCGCCTGCGACCTCAGCGCGTGGGAGATGGCCCACCACGGGATGCGGATCCAGGCCGCGCGCGCGTCCGGGACCCGGGCCACGGCCCAGGCGAGCTTCTCCGCGGCGATCGAGCGCGAGCCGGACCTCGTGCTCGCCCACTTCGGCCTCGGCCTCTGCTCCTTCGACGCGGTGCTCAACCAATCGGGCCCGCGCGAGGAGGCGAGGGAGCAACTCTACGCCTGCGCCCAGCGATGCATCGCCCTCGCGCCCCACGGCGCCGAGGGCTACTACCTCCTCGCTCGCTACGCGCAGAGCTCCGGCGAGCACGACCTCGCGACCTTGATGCTCGAGACGGCGATCGCCCGCAACCCGAGCTTCGCGGCCGGCCACGCGCTCCTCGCTCAGGTCCTCCAGCTCGTCGGCCGCTCCGACGAGGCGCTCACCCGCATGCGCGACGCGACCCGCCTCGACGGCCGCTCCTTCGTCGCCGGGATGGCGACGCTCCTCTTTGCCCGCGGCGAGTACCCGGAGGCGCTCGCGGCCGCCGAGGAGGCCGTCATCACCGCGCCGAGATACGCGTACGCGCGGGTGGTCGCGGCCGCGAGCGCCTGGTGGTCGCGCGAACCTGCCCGCGCGATCGGCCACGTCACCGCCCTGCGCGCGCTCTCGCCGAACTTCACGATAGCCTCGTTCGAGCAGGCCTTCGGGGCGACCAACGACGCCGTCATGCGGGTCTCCCGGGCGCTGCGGGCGATCGGCGTGGGCTCCTAGGGCGCCGCCCCGCGCCGCGGCACGCGGCGCGGATCGGCGCGTCGCGTCGAGTCCTACGTCGATCGGCGGACCCCCGAACGAGGAGCCTACGCGCCCCGGACGATGGCGCCGGGGGCCCTCGTCCCCGATCGTGCAGACCTCGTCCTCCAGCGAGGACGCCACGCGACGGAGAGCCCATGCCAGGACTTCTGACCTCCGATGAATCTCAGCTCGACCCCAAGCTCTTCACCTGGGCTCAGAACAAGAGTGAACAAAAAATTGCGCCATATCTGAACACCACAGCGCTCGGTGCAGACCTCGTGGCGATGGCAAACAAGACGCTGCTCTCCGACGTTCCCCCCGAACACCTGCGGGGTCACGTACGACTGCAGAAGATCCTCCGTGGGACCACGCGAGCGATCACGATGCGCGGGCTCAAGGTCGAATTCGACCCCGGCCAGTGGGCGAACTGGTTCACGGCCGAGGACCAATGCATCACCATCAACATCCCGCTCAAGATGAAGTGGGTCTACAAGAACATGACCAAGGCGAGGGGCGACGCTCTCTGGAGCGGAAATCAGGGGGTCTTCTGGGCCCGCGATCGCGCCCATCGGAAATCGATGACTGACCTCATCTTGCCGTGGGCGTTCCGACACGAGTTCGGTCACTCCATTGACTACCTCACTCAGTTCATGAATCGCTTCGGATCGCGCCGCGAATTCGGCGGCTGGGCCGCCTATGTAGGCGGCGACTACTCGAGCGGCCCCAGAGATCGACGGAAAAGCATGATCCAGGACATCCTCACCGGGGTGTGCCGAGAGCGCAGCGAGATCCGTCGATCGTTGGACGATACCGCCAAGATGACCTCCGCGGCCAACTCGCTCATCGACTTCGCCTCGCAAGAGGACAAGTACACCAGCGCGACCTTTCGAGCGACGATCAAGTCGAACATCGCAGCAATCGGCGATTCGCGCGCGCGCAGCCACATGGAGCGCGTCTGGGAGATCATCGACGCAGGCTCAAAGCAGCCCTGGCTCTCGGGGAGCCTCCTCGAGATGCTCGTCGTCGACGGCCGCGTCTACTCCTTCAACGCCATGGATGGCGCCTGGCACAGCTTCTGTGCAGCCGCGTACCGGGAGCGCGTCTCCAATTACCAGTTCGCGTCCCCTGCGGAATGGTTCGCCGAGTACTACAGCGCACGCTACGGCGAGAAGTCCGGCCCGGCCATGTACAAGACCCTGCGAGATAACATGCCAAAGAAGAGCATCGACGAGGCCGATCGACTCCTCGCGGCGGATTGCGACACGAACACCAAGGCCCTCAAGGCATTCCTCTGGTCCGACATTCCGGACCTGAGCAAGACCCTGAGCGCCAAGCAGCTCAAGCACATCGAGTCTTGCACCCGCGGCCGCCGAAAAGACGGCACCTTCTACATCGCATCCTGCAAGGCGTGCATGACGGAGTACAGCGGCGCGAACCTCCGACTCGGCTCGCGCAGCGATATTTTGGGCGCGAACGTCCTCTGCACCGCCTGCACGCAGGCGCTGACCTCGTGCGACCTCCTGACTCAGGAGGTCAAGCCTTTGTGTACTCAATGCACATCCGCGATCAACGCCTCAAACAAGCTGAAGGTCAACTGGTCGTACCTCTGCGGCGCCACCAAGACGCCGGTCGTCCCGTGCACGCGCAGTCACTGGACTCCGACCCCAATAGACTCGGTCGAAGGGCTCATCCCCTGCCCCTGGTACTGAGGGCCCGCGCGCCCCTCTTTGACGCTGTCGCTCCATCCCGCACCGAAGGGAAATCTCATGAGCTCCAATCGCCTCCAACCCATCGCCGACGCCCTCCAGGGCCGCGCGCAAGACGGTCGCCTCCTCCTCGACGGGCAGGCGGTCGACGGCCTCGAGATCCCCGACGTGCTCGCGCTCCTGCCCGGACGGAGCGTCGAGGTCTCCGGTGTGGTGATTGAGGTGACGGACACGCTCCTGACCCTCGCGGGGACATGGACGGCCCCCTTCGCCCTCCCCGCGCTCACCGACGTCGCCATCAAGGAGCTCTCCTTCAGCCTCAAGCTCGCGGTGGTGGGGGCCGACGCGCCGCTCCAGGTGAGCGCGTCGCTCTCCGGGGTGCTCTCGACGCCGGCGGGCGCCTGGGCCATGAGCGCGTCCGCGGAGGGCCTCACCCGCTGGCGAATCGCCGTGACCACCGACACCATCACCTTCGCGGACGTGCTCGCCAGCCTCCCGGCGATCGACATCGCCGCCAGCCTGCCGCCGTCGCTCCACACGCTGGTCCAGGCCACCCGCCTCGCCTCGCTCGCGCTCGCCTTCAGCCCGGATCGCTCCGCGGGCCCGGAGATCGACGTCAAGGTGAGCAACGCGGCCTCCTGGGAGCTCATCTCGGGTCGGCTCGCCGTCGCCGACACCGCGCTCCACGTCGCTATCGCACTCGACGTCGACGGCGTCCCCACGGTCACGGGGGACATCGCTGGGACGGTGACGGTGGGGAGCTGCGCCTGCCGGTTCAAGGCCTCGCTGGAGGCCGACGCGATCGCCAGCCAGATCGAGGCCCTCCCGGACTCCTCTCCGCTGGTGCTCGCGGACGCGGGCGCGCTCCTGGGCGTCGCCGACGCGCTCGCGCCGGCTCAGGACGCGCTCACCGAGCTCGGCGTCGAGGGTATCCGGCCCCTCCTCATCGCCCTCGACCTCCGCCTCTCCGACGGCGTGATCACCCGCGCCAATGTGGCCCTGCAATTCGTCCTGCGCGGGCTCTCGCTCGAGGGCCGCCTCTACTACCCCGACTTCATGGTCGTCGGCGCCCTCGCCCAGGGAGCCCAGCTCGATCTCCGCCATGCGCTCGCCGCGATCGCGCCGGATGCCAACGACATCCTCGCCCTGGTGCCAGAGCTCGCGCTCTCGCAGCTCGAGATCAAGGTGAAGCCCAGCGACCGAACCTTCGAGTATGCCGCCGCGAGCGCGGGGACCTGGGAGCTCTTGCCGGGTCGGCTGGCGCTGCGCGAGACCTCGCAGCGCTTCTCGATCTTCCGCGACGCCAGCGGGGAGATCGCGGTCGAGGGCAAGATCGACGGCACCACGCTCATCAGCGGCGGCGACTATCACGCCGCGGTCGTCCTCTCGCAGGACGCTGCGATCTCCGCGGTGCTGGCCCCGGCGCCGGACACCCAGCCCATCTCCCTCTCCGGCCTGGGGACGCTCCTCGGCGCCGAAGAGGCCCTGGCGCCGGTCTCCGGGACGCTCGACGAGCTCGGCTTCGCCGGCGTGCGCCTCGGCCGGCTGGCGCTCGACGTTGATTTCGCTGGCCGCACGATCACTGACGCCGAGATCGCGGTCGAGCTGGCGTTCCGTGGCGTCGCGCTCGCGGGCTACCTCCGCTACCCGGATCTCCGGATCGGCGGGGGCTTGGCCGCGGGAGTCGCTATCGACCTCCGGGCGCTGGTCGAGAAGCTCGGGATCGAGGGCGCGGACCTCCCGACCCTCGAGATCGCCGAGCTGGTGTTCGAGGCTGCGCCTGAGCGCAAGGAGGTGACACTCGACGCCCGCTTCTCCGGCGAGTGGGGGCTCGCGGTCGGTAAGACCTCAGTACCCCTCGGCGGTGTGGAGCTCGCCTTCGTCGCGGCCGAGGCCGGCGTGACGGCGAACATCGACGGCTGGGTGAACATCGGCGGCGCCGTCTGTGCAGCCTCGCTCGCGCTGCCGAGCCTCCACTTCTCGCTGGGACTCGCACCCGGCTCCTCGCTCGCGCTCACGGAGCTCGTGAGCAGGTTCTTGCCTGGTGACATCACCTTGCCCGACGGCGCCCCGGCGCTCGTCTTCTCGGCCCTTGATCTCAAGGCGCAACCGCGGGAGCAGACCTTCACCTTCAACGCAGCCACCTCGGATCTCTGGCCCTTGCCCTTTGGGAAGGGGCTAGCGCTCGGCCAATTGAGCCTGACGATGGCGGTCCAGCGGGAGGGCGACGAGCTCCTGCCCTCGGCGTCGCTCGGCGGCACCCTGGTCGTCGGCGGCGCGTCGTTGACCAGCACGCTCACGCTGCAGCGCGAGGGCGGCGCGATCGCGCTCGCGCAGGGCGACGCCCTCCTCAGCCTCACGGAGGCGCTCGCCGGCTTCGTGCCCGGCGACGTCGCGCTGCCGCCGGAGCTCGGGGGGCTCGACAGGCTCGAGCTCCGCGGGCTCTCCGGCTCATTCGACTTCGCAACCAAGCGCTACACCCTCAAGGGAGGGTCGCGCCTCGAGGGGCTCACGATGGGAGAGCTCAGCGTCGCCCTCGCGACCGGGAGCGTCGAAATCACCGGGACTGGGGCCACGCTCGAGACCCTCACGCTCAGGCTCGACGCGAACGTCCACCAGGAGCTGGTGCCCGCGCTGCAGATCGACGCGATCGCCTTCGAGCTCGCGCTCAAGCGCGTCGAGGGCGGCGGCTGGGCCTGGCACGTCGGCGGCTCGCTGGTCGCCGGGCTCTTCGAGCTGCCGAAGCAGACGCTCCGCGCCGACGCGTCAAACGGCGAGCTCCGCTTCTCGATCAAGTCCGCGGAGCCGCTCACCTGGTCGCTCCCGGGCGCCCCGGAGGCGCTCTCGCTCTCCTTCGAGAGCCTGGCGCTCACGCTCCGGCGCGGCGCCGAGGGTCAGGCCGCATCGTGGTCCTTCGAATGCGCCAGCGGGCTCCAGCTCGCCGCCCTCCCGCGGGTCAGCGGCACCTTCGGGCTCTACTACGAGGCGGAGAAGCGCGGCTTTGAGTTCAGCGCCGCCAAGGATCAGGGCGAGCTCGGCGTGACGCTGCCGCTGGTCGAGGGTGACGATCGCTTCACCCTCGGATGCAATTTCAAGCTCGACAAGCTCTCCCTCCTCAAGACGACCGAGTGGACCCTGAGCGCGACGAGCACGGTCACCTGGGCGGTGCCCCAGCCCAAGGACGAGGCCTCGGAGGATCCGATCGACAAGGCGCTCGGGCTCCTCGGCCTGGTCTTCGCGCGCTCGACGAGCGCGACCCTCGCGGCGACCTCCTCGGGGGTCACGCTCAGCGTCACCGAGCTGCCGCAGGTCCCGATCCCGCTCCCGATCATCGTCAACCAGGAGGTGGTCTGGGATCGGATGGGCGCGCTCGGCCTCGCCCGCCTCGACCTCCGCCTCGCCAAGAGCGTCTCGGCGACCGGCAAGCTCCGAATGACGCTGCCGGAGGAGCTGAGCAACGTCTTCGGCGAGGAGAATGGCAGGCCGAAGACCCGGGTCTTCAGCCCCGAGTGGGTGATCGGGATCGCCGTCGACGACAGGGCCGGCCTCTCGCTCAGCGTCGACTCGCTGCCGCTCAACCTCGAGGCCTCGAACTACTTCAAGGAGGAGAAGGAGGGCGAGCGCACCTGGCAGCGCTTCACGCTCGGGGACGTGTGCTCCTTCCGCTACGGAGCGTTCGCCGACCCGAACGAGCCCGGGATCACGTGGACCCACCTCGACCTCCTCGAGCTCGGCGAGGTCCGATTCCAGCAGCCGAGCTTCGCCTTCAACGGCGCCGACTTCTCGGCCAAGGTCAACGTCGACGTCCTCCGCGAGCTGCGGATCCCGACCGCGGCGCTCCGCTGGCTCCTCGTCCAGTGCAAGATGCAGGACCTCGCCGACCGCCTGCCGAAGCACGTCGCGCCGCTCGACATCCACGTCCTCGACCCGGCAACCAAGGCGCTCGACGCCGATCGCTACGTCTCGGCCCTCCAATCCCTGGCCTCGGCGATGAACACGACGTTGCCGGAGGTCGAGGCGCTGCGCACGAGCGCCCGGGCGATGGCCGATCACTTCAACCAATTGCCGGAGGAGTTCCGCGCCTACCTCGACGTGACGATCCCGAAGAAGCTCGACCTCGCGATCGCGGTCACCCCGGCCACCGGCTTCGGGGTCAAATTCGACATCAGCGCGCCGAAGGAGCCGCTCCGGGCCCTGATCCCGACGCCGCTCTACGTCTACGGCTTCACGATCCGCAAGCTCTCGCTCGGCGAGATCCTCGGCGGCAACCTCCTCCTCATCGCCGCCGACCTCGACGCCGACACCTTCGACACGGTGGCCCTGGTCGCCTCGCTCGCGCTCCCGCCCGCGGTGATCGGCCAGCTCACCGACACCACATCGATCCAGCGCAAGGTGATCATCCGCAACCTCCTCTGCCTCGTCGTCTACCAGACCGGGATCCCGATCCCGATCCCGGTGTGGTTCGACGAGCTCGGCTTCAAGCACCATGGCCTCGAGGGCGTGCGCTCGCAGCTCGTTCTCGGCAACAACCTCGCGGGCGTCTCGGTCGGCAAGCTCTTCAAGGGGCTCGGCGACCTCTACCGCGAGCTCCGGCGCTTCTTCACCGAGGAGGCGTACGCGCTCCCGGCCGACCTCTTCGGGCGGAGCGGCATCAACATGGGCGTGCACGTGAAGCCGGGCTTCGTGCAATTGCCGAAGTACCTCGGCTCCGGCCTCCTCGGCAGCGAAGCGGAGCTCTTCAACCTCGGCGCCGACTCCCTGCTGGTGCCGGCGCTCAACTTCCTGAAGAAGCCCGAGATCGGCGAGCTCCTCGGGGTCATCCCGCTCGAGCTCCGCGACGGGTCCTTCGGGGCCGAGGCGCCGCTCTCGATCGGCCCGATCGCCGCCGACGCCGCCTGGCTCCTCACCACGACCCGCGAGCTCGACGCGCTGGTCCACGAGCGCGCGAGCCGGCGGAGCGGCTTCATCGACGCCCTCTATCGCGAGGGCGCCGCCGCCGGTGACGCCTCCGTGCAGGCGCTCCGCGAGACCGTCTCCAGGGCGACCGAGGGGGCCGAGCACGACGGGCTCGTCGCCTTCGTCCAGGGGTCGCTAGCGATCCCCAACGTCGACACCTCGGCGAGCGTGCGCGCGGGGATGCTGGCCGTGCCGGGCAAGGGCCTGGTCGGCCAGTACCGGGTCAACGGCGAGATCGGCCGGCTCCTGCGCCTTGATCTCGACGGCCGGGTGGCGGTGGTCCGCGCGCAGGGTGACGCGGTCAAGGCCGCGAGCGCGGACCTCTCGATGGCCGGGGGAGTTCAGCTCTCGGTGCTCGGGTACCAGGTGCTCGCCGCCTCTTTCGCGCTCAAGGACGGCGAGCTCGCCTTCGCCAGCGAGCTCTCGCTCTTCCCGCCCGACTCGATCTTCAAGGTCAAGGCGGGGGTGCAGGGCGCGATCGGCCGGGGCCGCATGCGCGTCGACGGCGAGGCCGAGATCGCGCTCGCGCCGCTACCGGCGACCCGCGCGGCCCTCTCGCTCTCGTACGAGCACGTCGAGCTCCAGCTCGGGTGGCTCGATCAGGAGTGGGTGGTCCGCCTCGAGGGCAAGCGCGCCGGTCAGGTCGTCTTCTCGGCCCGCGCGACCCGCCCGGTGGAGGCGCTCCCGGGGCTCATCACGCTCCTCGACGCGAGCGACGACGCGAAGGGGCCCTCGCTCGAGCTGGTCGGGCCGAGCGACCCGTCGGCGACGCTCACCGGGCGGATCACGGTCCCGGCCCTCGACCTGAGCGCGGGGGGCCGGCTCGCGGTCTCGACGACCCGGGTCGAGAGCCTCGCCGCGGGCAAGATCCACGGCGTCAGCGCGGCGGTAGCGATCCGGGGAGAGGCGCTGGACAAGCCGGCGTCCTTCACCTACGCCGCCGAGTTCACCGGCGACCTCTTCACCCAGGTCACCGAGCTCCTCCACGACGGCTTCGTCAAGGTGCTCGACGGCGCGCGGAAGCTCGCCGACGACGCCGAGCGGATCTTCAACGAGGAGTGGGCGAAATTCCGCAAGCTGGTCGAGCGCGGCGCGAACGAGATCCGCGCCGGGCTCCTCGAGACCAAGGCGAGGATCGAGGCGCTCATCGGTGACCTCGAGAAGGCGGTCGATCGGGTGAACGCGGCGATCCGCGTCAGCGACGACGAGATCGCCGCCCGCAAGGCCTTCCTCAAGTCGCTCGAGGAGGGCGCGCAGAAGGGCCTCCAGTGGTTCAAGGACCGCGTCGCCGAGGTCCGCGGGAGCCTCGAGGGGAAGCGGAGGGAGCTCCGGGATCACGATGCCTGGTACGAGGGCCTCGGCGACTTCGACAAGTTCCTGAACTGGGGATACTACGCGGCGCGGCGGCTCCAGCTCCTGATCGAGGGCGAGGCGCTGCCGGGGCTCTTGAGGCTCGCCGAGGACGAGCTGGCGAAGGCCCAGAGCAACGTGACCGTGATCGCGAGCAAGACCGACGAGGTGCTGCAGCAGCTCGATCGCCTGCGGAACGGGCTCGCCGACGAGCTCTCGCGCCACAAGGAGGCGATCGTCGCCCGTCGGCGGGAGCTCAGCAAGTACAACGATCTCCTCCTGAGCTCCGCCGACGAGCTAATCCAGAGGTTCGGGCAGGCCGTCGACGACGCGGTGATGAAGGCGGCGAAGGACTCGTTTGACCGCACCCGAGCGGCGCTCGACGCTCTCGAGGGCGCCAGCGACAACTTCCGTCGCGTGGCGCAGCGGCCCTTCGAGATCCAGCGCCTCGCGGTCGAGGGGTCGATCGCCGCGCACGCGGGCCACTTCAGGGCCCGGGCCGACGTGGTCTTCAACACCTTCGATGTCCGCAAGGTCGCCCAGAACGTCGGCTTTGACCTCGACTTCGCCGATCTGCCGGCGACCGCGCTCACCCTGGCCAAGGACCTCTGGGACCGGCGCGATGCGCTCGCGCTCGTCGACTACGACGAGTACGAGCGAAATCGGCGCCAGATGCTCGATCAGGACTACGCCGCGGTGATTGCCGAGCGCGCAGACCTCGGGCCCGAGTTCGGCGAGACCCTCGACAAGAAGCTCCTCCTCGACATGCAGTGGAGCGAGCTGGCGGAGTTTCACCATCACCTCCAGAGGAACGCTGCCCACTCGGCGGTGCTCGGCGACGCAGCCGCGCTGACGACGGTGTTCCACAGCGTGCTCGAGCGCTACCGCGAGGCGGCGGAGGCCCGCCGGACGAACATCGCCACGCTGACGCTGCTCAAGGAGGCCTACCCCGACCTGAACCTCGTCCTCAACGATCCAGCGGTGAGGCTCGAGGAGAAGATGCGCCAGCTCCTCGAGTACCTCCAGACCGTCCTGAAGAACGCCGCCGAGAGCAACGGCGGCGCCCTCTCCTTCGGGGCCGAGGACGAGCGCCCGCGGCCCTTCCGGCTGGCGAACCTCGCGGAGGTCCGCTGGGACGAGGTCGCCGGCAACGAGGGTCGCCTGATCGTCGGCGACGACGGCCCGCTGAGCTTCGAGAGCGAGGCGGATGCGTCCGAGCCGAGGTTCCGCCTCCCGGGGGCCGTGCTCTTGAAGGAGCCCAACTACGCGGGCGAGACCATGCTCATCATCCACGTCGGCGAGACCTCCGACGTCTACCAGCAGGTGCGCTCGCTGGTGGTATTGCCGGGCCACCGCCTCAAGCTCCACGCGGAGGGCACCCCCGCGGATGAATGGAGGACCTTCACCGGCTGCGCGACGCTCCCGGGCGAGGGCCTCAAGGCGCAGGCGGTGGTCGAGCGCATCGACCTCACGAAGGAGCTCCCCCCACCGCAGCTCGCCGCCTGCGCGGCCCTCTCGGTGAAGGAGGAGGGCGCGCTCTGGAGCAACGGCAACCCCGTGCGCTACGCGATCGCCTTCGAGTACGCCGATGGCACGCTGCTCCGCAGCGGCTGGTGGTCCGCGATCGGCTGGGCGGCCGTCGACGCGGAGGGCTATGTGAAGATGTTCGACGTCTCCTGCCCGATGCTCAGCAACATCAGCCGCGATCCCACGGGCAAGGCGGTGGCCCGCCGCGTCTATCGCCAGGCCCGCGGCGGGCCCGAGGTGATGGTCGCCCGGATCGGCAACAACATCGACACGACCTGGACCGAGCCGGTGCACGCCTGCTACAAGCCGCCGCCGCCGGTGTTCAAGTTCTGGGCCGCGAGCCTGCCGCTCGCGGGCTCCCCGGTCTGGCGTCCCGGGTTCGGGGTGCGCTACGCCCTCGAGTTCGAATACGCCGACGGCGGCGTCGCGCGCAGCGAGTGGTGGCAGGCGGAGCGGCGGGACGGGAGCGGCTACTCGTTCCACGACTACGCCCTCCCCCACATGACCCTGCCCCCTGACCCGCTCGGCCAGGCGGTGGCCCGGCGGGTGGTCCGTCAATTCTCCGGCCTCCCCGAGCGGATCGTCGCCCGGGTCACCGACAACACCGTCGACGCGTGGACGGACACAGACCCCGGCACGCGCGACCGGCCGACGCCGCCGCCGGTGTTCAAGTTCTGGGCCGCGAACCTGCCGGTCGAGGGCTCCCCGGTCTGGAGGCCGGGCATGGGGGTGCGCTACGCGATCGAGTTCGAGTACTACGACGGCGCGGTGGTCCGCAGCGCCTGGTGGCAGGCGGAGCGCCAGGTCGACGGCGACGGCTACTCGTTCCACGACTACGCCCTCCCGCACATGACCTTGCCGGTCGATCCGACCGACCAGGTGGTGGCCCGGCGGGTGATCCGTCAATTCAAGGGCAAGCCCGAGCGGACGCTCGCGCGCATCGCCAACAACACCGCGACCGAGTGGACGGATCCGGACCGCGGCTCCGCCGACGAGCCGCCGCCGCCGCCCGCGCTCGTCTTCTGGGCGGCGGACCTGCCGGTGGCCGGCTCGCTCTGGCAGCCCGGATTCGGGGTGCGCTACGCGATCGAGTTCGAGTACGCCGACGGGTCGACGCTGCGCAGCCCCTGGTGGCAGGCGGAGCGGCAGGACGGGGAGGGCTACTCCTTCCATGCATACGCCTTCCCGCACATGAAGATACCCCGCGACCTGACGGGAGAGGCGGTCGCGCGGCGCCTGATCCGTCAATTCGTCGGCCTCCCCGAGCGAATCCTGACCCGGATCACCGACAACGCCGTCGCCGAGTGGACGGACACCGATCGCGGCGTCGTCGACAGGCCCCTCGCGCCGCCCGACGTCAACCTCTGGTCGGCGAGCCTACCGGTCGCCAGCAGCCCGGTCTGGCAGCCCGGCGCCCGGGTGCGCTACGCGATCGAGATCGAGTACAGCGACGGCTTCGTGGTGCGCAGCGGCTGGTGGCGCGCGGCGTCCGCGGACGCCGAGGGCTACGCCACCGCCACCCACGCCCTCCCGCAGCTCCGCGTCCCCCGCGACCCGAACGGACTGGTGGCGGCGCGTCGGGTGATCCGCCAATTCGAAGGCCGGCCCGAGCGGGTCGTCGGTCACCTCGCCGACAACACCACCACCCTCTGGATCGACGGCGATCGCGGCGTCGCGGACAATCTCCCGCCGCCACCTACGCTCAGCGCCTGGTCGGCGGACCTCCCGGCCGCCGGGAGCCCCGCCTGGCAGCCCGGTGTCAAGGTCCGCTACGCGGTCGAGTACGAATACGCCAACGCCACCGTGCTACGCGGCGGCTGGTGGCGCGCCGAGCCGCACGACGAGGATGGCTATGCATCGACCGGGTACGCGATGCCGGTGTTGAACGTGGCCCCTGATTCGAGCGGTCAGGTGGTCGCGCGGCGGATCGTCCGCCAATTCCACGGCCGGCCCGAGCGGATCGTCGCGCGGCTCACCGAAAACGCCGCAACCACCTGGCACGACGTGGACCCCGGCGTCGCCGACATGCCGCCGCCGCCGGCTCCGAGCGTCAACTGCTGGGCGTCGAACCTGCCGGTCGCCGGCAGCCCCCTCTGGCAGCCCGGCTTCCGGGTGCGCTATGCCATCGCCTTCGAGTACGCCGACGGGTCGGTGGTCCGCGGCGCGTGGTGGCGGACGCCGGAGCCCCAGGACGCCGAGGGATACACGACCGCCTCGTATGCGATGCCGGTGCTGAACATCCCCGCGGAGCCGACCGGTCAGGCGGTGGCGCGGCACATGATCCGCCAGGTCGCGGGCCGGCCCGAGCGAACGCTCGCCCGGATCGCCAACAACACGGACGCGATGTGGCACGACACCGACCTCGGCGTCGCCGACATGCCGCCGCCACCGGCTCCGACCGGGAACGTCTGGAGCGCGAACCTCCCCGTCGCGGGTAGCCCGGTCTGGCAGGCCGGGGTCAAGGTGCGCTACGCCGTCGCCTTCGAGTACGCGGATGGGTCCGTGGTCCGGGGCCCATGGTGGCGCACGCCGGAGCCCCAGGACGCCGAGGGGTACGTGTCGGCCTCGTACGCGATGCCGGTGATGAACATCCCCCGCGAGCCGACCGATCAGGCGGTGGCGCGCCACGTGATCCGCCAATTCCAGGGTCGGCCGGAGCGGGTCATCGCCCGCGTCGCCAACAACATCGATCCGAGCTTCCTCGACTCCGACGCCGGCTTCGCCGACGCCCCGCCGCCCCCCACCCTCAACTGCTGGGCCAAGAACCTCCCCCTCGAGGGCAGCCCCGTCTGGCAGCCCGGCGTCAAGGTCCGCTACGCCGTCGCCTACGAGCTCGCCGACGGCTCCGTCGCCCGCAGCCCCTGGCTCTACGAGGGCTTCCACCTCGCAAGCTACGCCTGCGCCGTCCTCAACCTCCCCATCGATCCCAGCGGTCGCGTCGTCGCCCGCCGGATCATCCGTCAATTCCTCGGGCTCCCCGAGCGGGTCGTCGCCCGCGTCGCCAACAACATCGATCCGAGCTTCCTCGACTCCGACGCCGGCTTCGGCGACGCGCCGCCGCCCCCCACCCTCAACTGTTGGGCCAAGAACCTCCCCGTCGAGGGCAGCCCCGTCTGGCAGCCCGGCGTCAAGGTCCGCTACGCCGTCGCCTACGAGCTCGCTGACGGCTCCGTCGCCCGCAGCCCCTGGCTCTACGAGGGCTACCACCTCGCAAGCTACGCCTGCGCCGTCCTCAACCTCCCCGTCGACCCGAGCGGCCACGTCGTCGCCCGCCGGATCATCCGTCAATTCCTCGGGCTCCCCGAGCGGGTCGTCGCCCGCGTCGCCAACAACATCGATCCGAGCTTCCTCGACTCCGACGCCGGCTTCGGCGACGCGCCGCCGCCCCCCACCCTCAACTGTTGGGCCAAGAACCTCCCCGTCGAGGGCAGCCCCGTCTGGCAGCCCGGCGTCAAGGTCCGCTACGCCGTCGCCTACGAGCTCGCTGACGGCTCCGTCGCCCGCAGCCCCTGGCTCTACGAGGGCTACCACCTCGCAAGCTACGCCTGCGCCGTCCTCAACCTCCCCGTCGACCCGAGCGGCCACGTCGTCGCCCGCCGGATCATCCGTCAATTCCTCGGGCTCCCCGAGCGGGTCGTCGCCCGCGTCGCCAACAACAGCGACCCGACCTTCACGGACGGCGATCTCGGCACCGACGATGTCGCCACAGAGAGTCCATAGCGCAGCCACACTGCAGCTCGGGAGCCAACGTGGTCGAACGTCGGCGAGGCGGCATGGACACCACGGCGAGACCGTCGTGCTCGGTGTCGAGGCCGTGACCCGCGGCGGCGTGAAGCCGCCGACGCGGCCGCCGCACTCCTAACCGCAGGAGATCGGGTCGATGATGTCCCCGTTGTTGGTATCGATGCACTCGACCGTGGTCTTGCCGCCCATCCCGTCGTCGTTCCCCTCGACGTGCACCTTGCCCATCACCTCGCCCATCACGTCACACGAGACGATCACGCACTCCCCCGCCTCCAGGTTCTGGTCGTACGTGGCGACGCAGAGCAGCATCTCGGGGTCCCCGCCGTAGAAAGCCGTATTCAGCCCCGCCCCCACGGTCTTGAGGCCGCGGTTACACACCTCCGCGTGGAGCGTCGTCACCGCGCCGTCGTACTCGCAGTAGGGCACCTTGAACTCCGACGTGATGTCCGGCTGGGCCTCGGCCCCGACCTCGCCCTGGGCGTTCTGGCGGAAGTTGTTCAGCCCCGGAACGAGGTGATTCGGTGTCCACTCCGAAGTCTTAGGAATTGTACAATCATCGTTTGCATTGGTCACCGCGTACGCGTGCTGGTTCCACACCCCGCGCGACGAGGCCCAGCGATCGAGGCGGTCGCGGAGAACCCGGATGCCGGTCTTCTTCGCCCCGTTCGGGCGCTGGGCGCGGCAGGTGTTGCCGGTGCCCGGGGTCCCGCCCAGCGGGGTCGTACACACGTGCTCGCTCGGGCACTCCATGTTGTTGACGCAGCGGCAGAAGCCCGAATCGCAGTTCCCGGAGGGGCACTCGTCGCCGCTCTCGCAGCGGATCCCGCGGTGGATCGGGTCGATCGACGGGCAATTGACGTTGCAGTTGGCGTTCGAGGGGACCACGATCTCGGTGTTCTGATCGTTGTCGACGTCGGCGACCACCGGGTTCTCATACCAGGTGCACGACGAGCGATAGGCCGAATAGAGCACCTCACCCGTCGGGCCCTCGTAGACCCGCGTGTAGCACTCGTCGGCGTAGACCGCCTCCGCCTGGCCGTCGCCCTCGAAGTCGAAGATCGACGAGCCCGTGGTCGCCGACGACGCGTCCTGCGACTGCTTCTGCCAGCGGATGTAGTTGCCCTGGCAGCCAGGCCCGGCGTTCTTGCACTCGAGGTCATAGACCGCGTAGTAGGTCCCGCCGGCGGCCGCGATCTCCGGGAAGCCGTCGTTGTCGAAGTCGCCGATCGTCGGCGGCCCGCCGCCGGAGATCGCCCCCTGGAGGAGGAGCTGCCCCTCGAGGGTGTGGAGGCGGACGACGCCGGAGCCGACCGAGACGATCTCGGCGATCCCGTCGAGCTTGGTCGGATCGAAGTCGCTCGGCATCACCCCCGGGGTCCCGAAGTCGGCGACCGCGTAGTGGCGGTTCGCCGGCGCGCCGGGATAAGCGTACTCCCACTTGTCGGTGCCGACGTTCCAGCGGTGGACCGCCCCGGCGATCAGCTCGATGTCGCCGTCCCCGTCGACGTCGGCGAGCACCGGGATCACGCCGGCGCCGGCGCCCGGGATCATCTGCCCGACGTTGAGGCGGGCGCCGTCGACCCCGGCGAAGACCGCCGAGCCCGAGATCACCTCCGGGAAGCCGTCGTCGTCGAGGTCGTGGATCGACGGACCGTCCCAGCGAGTCTGGTTGACGATGTTGGTGTTCGTCTGGACCCACATCGTCTCGTAGGCCTTGTTGTTGTCGTTCCACTTGAACGCGATCACGCCGGTGGAGGCGCGGTGGGTGACGATCTCGACGATCCCGTCGCCGTCGAGGTCGCCGATCGCCGGCGGCGACGCGGCGATCATCTTGTTGTTGGGATCGTGGACGATCCCGATCTGCTGGCAGGTCCGGCCGTCGACGATCCGGATCACCCCATAATAGGATGGGCTCGATCCATAGCCCGACTGCGCGCCGCCATCAGTATAGTTATAGGTGACGAAGATGATCTCAGTCGGCCCCTCGCCGTTGTTCGGGAGATCCGCGACCAGCGGCGAGGTCAGGACGTTGACGTGGCCGGGGTAGGGATCGCCGGGCGGCGGCGCCGTCCACTCGCACTGGATCCCGGGCTCGAAGAGGCCGATCTGGATGTCGCCGACGCACTTCTCGTTGACCTCCCCCTCGGGATCGAGGCCGTAGGGGATGCACACGCCCTGATCCTCGCCGGGGGGCAGGCAGTCCACCTTGCAGCAGAAGGTGTCGCCCTGGCAGTCGCCGTAGTCGTCGCAGAGCCCCTCGCCCGGCACGCAGACGCCCGCGGCGCACACCTCCCCCTCCATGCACTCCATCGAGCTCTTGCAGGGGCCGAGGCCGCCGGTCGTCCCGCTGCTCCCGCCCGTCGAGTCGGTGCCGCCCGAGGTCGTCCCGTCGGTCATCATCCCGGTCGTCTGGCCGGTCGTCCCCGAGCTCGTCGAGGTGGTCATCGCCCCGGACTCGCTCGCGCTCATCGACTCGCTGCCGCCCCCGGTCTCGGTCGCGGACGCCGACGCCGACGCCGACGCGCCCATCGTCGTCGACGCGGTCGCGCTCCCGTCCGTGACGCCGCCGCTGCTCCCCATCGTCGCGCTCGCGTCCCCCGTCGCGTCGTCCCCGCAGGCGAGCGCGATCGCGCTCACGCACAGGCACGCGACGATCCCCGCACTCCTCCGGCCCTCTCGCCTGGCAACCACCATCTGCCACCACCTTCCGCGAT
>JACKDU010000018.1 GCA_020633335.1 Myxococcales bacterium
GGCGTCTGCGAGGGGACCCCGCTGGTCACGGGGACCGACTTCGAGGGGGTGCCCGAGTACGGCTACGAGCAGTGGTTCTTCGAGGACTACTCCGACCCCTCGCTCTGGGTCTGCATGTAGCCCGGGCTCGCGGGCAAACACCACAGACAGGTGGCCGAGCCTCGCTCACTCCGGCCAGGCGCAGAGGTTCGGCCCAGTTTGGGTGTAGCCGCCGAAGGCGTTGCAGGCGTAGGCGAAGGGCTCGGGGCAGGGAACGCAGACCATCCCCTCGCTCGGGCACTGGCTCGCGTCGTCGCAGAGGATCAAGCAAGCGGCCGGGACTCCCTGCTCGACGGGGCAAATCGTCTGAAGGACCAGCGGCGAGGTCTCGCAGCGCCCGGGAGCGAGGCCCGGTCCGTACTCGTAGCACTGGGCGCCGCAGACCGACGCCCCGTCGGCGTGGACGCAAAGTGGGTCCGCGGGGTCAGCCTCGCACGGGCCGTAGGCCACACCACACGGAGAGAGCTCATTCGGCGTTGACGTGGTCGAGCCCGATCCCGCGGTGGATGTTGAGGCGGCGGTCGACGCCGACGTCGCGTCCTCGGTCGCGGAGGCGCCGTCGGACTCGCCTGTGCAGGAGAGTCCAAAGAAAGCGGCGAGCGCCGCCGCGACCGGGCCCCGGCGCGTCATCAGCCAATCGTATGCCAGCTGCGTCGCATCGTCGATCCCATCCGGACACCGCTGAGCAGCACTCGTCTGCCCTGGCGCCCGGATCCGCCCGGACCGCCTTGAAGAGGCGACGAGGCTCCCCGGCCCGGGCGACGGTCACCCCGCCCGGGCTCGCGCTCACGCGTCCGCCTCGGCGCCCGGCGTCGCCCGCAGCCACGCCCAGGTCCGCCCGCTGCGGACGTTGGAGACCGCGACGTGCGACACGCCGAGCTCGCGGGCGAGGCTCCGGTTCGAGCGCGGCGAGCTCAGGATTTGGCGGACCGCGGCCTCGTCGAGGCGGGCGTTCGGGTTCCGGGTCCCGCGCTTGTGGGGGGCCGTGGGTCGCATCTGCGCGCTCCTCTCATGCTTCGAAAATTGAATCAAAGGGGGTGGTGGGAATCGAACCCACGTACATCGGTTAACGGCCGAACGCTAACGCCACTCAGCTACACCCCCGCGGTGTGATGTCGGAATTTGGATCTTGGATCGTGGATCGTCGACGAGACGGAATTGCCAGATGCCCCGTGGGGGAGTCGAACCCACCATTTCCGGCATGAGAGGCCGGCGTCGCTGCCGCTGGACCAACGGGACGGAGGTGGAGAGGGGGATCATGGTCCGGCGGCGGCCTCTCCTCTGGCCGGGCTGGACGCGCTCATGTGTTGCCCCGTGGGGGAGTCGAACCCGCCGTCACCGGCTTGAAAGACCGGGGTCACTACCGCTGGACCAACGGGACGCGCTCTTCTTGTGGTGATACCCCGTGGGGGAGTCGAACCCGCCCTCTCCGGCTTCAGAGGCCGGAATCCTCGCACCGCTGGACCAACGGGGTGTAGGAGTCAGTGTTGTCCCGTGGGGGAGTCGAACCCACCGTCACCGGCTTGAGAGGCCGGCATCCTCGGCCGCTGGACGAACGGGACGTGCTGAGATCCGCCGCCGCCGCGCGGGCGCTCAGCGCCCCGCACAACGAATAGGCGGATCTCGAATGTGTGGGGATTCCCGGTCCGCGCGAACTCCATGTACGCGCATTGCCGACGGCCCGCCGAGGCGAGACGCCGACCCGGACGCCCCGAGCGCGGGCTCAGGGCTGGCGCTCCGCGGCGACGGAGCGCCCCCACGAGTGCGGGCGACGGGATCGACCGTGATCCTCGGGGCGAGCCCCCGAGGACCTGAGCGTGGACGACCCCCGCGTCAGGCCTTGACCCGCGCGGGGGAGTGACCGAAAGCCCGCCTCTCGACCGCTCTATTCACCCCCGCGCAGGCACAATTCGGCCTCTCGCTCTCGTTCGACGAGAGCGCCCTGCGCGGGGCAAAGATTGAGCAGGAGAGACATGATGGGAGAGGTAATAGACGAGTCCCTCGGGGCCGTCAAGGCGGTAACACTCGATTTCCTCGACCGACGCCCCGCGGCCCCCTTGTACACATTCGCGCGGCCGCCGGGCCGGGCCGGCTCTTCGGCCTCCGAGCGCGACGACCTGGACGGCTGCGGGGGGGTCAGCCCGTGGACTCGGGCAGGGCGCGCCGGGACGCGATCTCGCGCCGCAGCCAGCGCTCAAAGAGGCCGAGCGGGAGGATACCAATGACAATCGCCATCGGTATCAAGACGACCATCCCCAGCACCGACCCCAGGAGCGGAAAGAGGATCGGGGCGACGAGCTTGAAGAGCCCGATCGCGGCGATCACCCCCACCGCGATCGGAATCGCCTGATACTTGGCGGTGTCCAGGCGATTCCAGAAGCGAAGGGTGGGCAGGACGCCCCAGCGCTGGGGGAGATCCGTCAATGTCGGGTGATCGAGGCCGAACATCCACGTGACGAGCCCCGGGCGCGGACTCTTCGTGCGTACGGCTGGCACTCGATCGTCGGACGACATCGTTGATGATTCTAGGACGGCCAGGTGGTCGCGTCGAGGGGAGCGACCGTGCCTCTCTCGCAGCGCCAGTCCAGGGCGTCGAGGCCGGGGAGCCCGCGGCTCACCCCTTCGAGGCAGTCCATCAGGAGCCACGCGAGCCCCGCGTCGCCCGTCCAGAGGCTCATGTGCCAGCGGCCGTGCTCGGCGAAGGCCGCCTCGGCCTGGGTCAGCGCGGCCATCGCCAGCTCGCGGGCATGCCCGAGCCAGCGTCGATCGCCGCTGCGACGGTGGAGCTCGAGGAGCGCCGCGCCGCTGCCGGCGCTGCCGTGGCAGAGCGCGACCCCCTTGGTCAGCGGGCCAGCGTCGACGATCGTCGCCGCGACCTTGAGGAGCGCTGGCGTCACCTCGGGGAGCGGCGCGTGGCGGAGCGCGAGGATCAGGCCGGGGCCGCCGTGGCACCACTGCACGAGGTGGAGGCCCCTCCGCCCGGCGAGGGGCGGCAGGTTCGCGCGATCGCCCTCGACCTCGAGGAGGCGCGCCACGCCGTCGATCGTCCGCTCGAGGAGCGCCGCCCGCCGCCCCTCGCTCAGGAGCGCGGCCCCCCGCCAGAGCGCGTCGACGTTGCCGGCCCAGCCGTGGCCGGCGCCGAGGTACGCGAGTCGCTGGCCGTCCATGACCTGCTCCCAGAGCCAGGTTCCGGCGCCCTCGTCGAAGGTCCAGCGCGACCAGAGGACGTCGGCGCTCGCCCTCCAGAGCGCCGCCCAGCGCGCCTCGCGGGTCGCGCGGTGGAGCCACCAGGCCGCGTTCATCGTCGCCGGCGCGCCCCAGAGCGCCTCGTTGGTCGGGTTCTCGCGGTTGCCCTCGATCAGCGCCGCCAGGGCGTCGGCGTTCGCCGGGGTCGGTCGGGTGAGCGCCGCGAGGGTCCGCACTCCGCTCTCGCCGAGGAGCCACGAGGCGGTCGCCGTCCCAGTGTCCGGCGCCGCGCGGTAGGCCTCGAGGATCCGGGCGTAGGTCTCCGCGAGCGTCGTCGGCAGCGCGCAATCGCCCGCCGCCGCCAGGCGCCCGAGGGCGATCCACACGCCGGCCTCACCGAAGTAGAGCGTGCGGAGCGGCGGCAGGCGCTCGCCCTCGATCGCGTCGTGCGGGTGCAGAGGCCACCCCTGCGGGGTCCAGGTGCGGAGGGCGTCCGCGGCGAAGCGCCTGAGCCAGGCCCGCACCGCCGCCGGATCCCAGGGGCGCGCGGGCAGCGAGACGTGCCTCGTCGGATCGTAGAGCGGCATGCGGAGGGCGACGATAGCAGCCACACTAGGGTCGCCGCTTGTCGCGGAAGAAGTCCCAGAGGAGCCGCGCCCCCTCGACGTCGTGGTTCTGGATCCCGGCGATCCCCTCCCAAAGCGCGGAGACCTGGACGGCGACGCTCGGCGCGACGTGGCCGGCGCCCTCGAGGGTGAGGACGCTGAGCTCCGCGCGCTCGCAGGTGTAGTCCTCGCGGCGGGCGCTCGAGTGATCGCCCGGGTCGAGGTCCGGGAGCGCGGTGATCGTCGGCGTCGGCGCGCAGCCATTGAGATCGCGCCAGTAGGCGATCGTCTCGGCGGCCGAGCGGACCTCGATGTTCGAGTCGCTGCGGCCGCCCGCGTGGGGGATCGCGGCGTCGGTGGTCCCGAGCTGGAAGAAGATCGGCGTCGGCACCTCGCGGCGGACGCACTCGCTGGTCACCGGCTCGAGGGCGAACACCACCCCGGCGGCGGCGAAGCGCTCGGGCGCCTCCTGGATCAGGCGCTCGGTCATGAAGCCGCCGTTTGACTCGCCGGTGACGTAGACCCGCGTCCGATCGATCGGCGTGCGCTCGGCGATCGCATCGATGAGCGCGAGGATGAAGCCGAGATCATCGATCTCGGGGCAGCGGGTGCACTCGCTCCGGCAGTCGTTCCAGTGCCTCTTCAGGCCCTGCGGGACCACGAGCGCGAGGCCCTCCTCGTCGGCGATGTCGAGCCAGATCTGGTGGGGCCAGCGCGCGACCCCGAGGCCGATGTGGGCGTCGATGTTGCCGCCGCCGCCGTGGAGGAGCACGACCAGCGGCCGCGCGCCGGCGGCGGGGCCCTCGTAAAGGTGGTAGCGGCGCTCGGCGCCGTCGTGGACGAGGCTCTGATCGCGGTGGAGGACGCCGGGGCGCGGCGGATCGCGGCGGCGGGCGAGCGCGATCAGGGCGAGGAGGAGGACGAGCCCGAGCGCGGCCACGAGCCGGCGCCGTCGCCTTCGCCGAGGATCCGCGTCCGCCATCTCCCTCGAGTAGAGCCCGCGGCCGCCTCCGTCAACGCGCGAGGGCGCGCCCATGGGGTACGATGGGCGCGACGTGGCGACCCGCGACGCGAGCGAGCCGGAGATCGATGACGCGGCCCTGGTCGAGCGCTGGCGGGCCGGCGATCGCCGCGCTTGCAAGGTCCTCTTCGACCGCTACTACCCGGCGATCGCCCGCTTCTTCCGCAACAAGGTGCGCAGCGGCGGCGACGATCTCGTGCAGGTCTGCTTCCTCCGCTGCTTCGAGGGGATCGTCCGCCTCCAGGAGGCGGTCGCCTTCCGCTCTTTCCTCTTCGGGATCGCCTGCAACCTCCTCCGCGAGCACTACCGGCGCGGCCGCGGCGACGCCGAGCGCGTCGACCTGGAGCGCCGCAGCGTCCGCGAGCTCGCCGGCGAGGGCGGCCCCTGGCCGAGCGCGGGCGCCTGGCTGGCCGCCCGCGAGGAGCACCGCCTCCTCCTCGAGGCCCTCCGGAGGATCCCGCTGGAGCACCAGATCCTCGTCGAGCTCTTCTACTGGGAGGGCATGCGGGTCCGCGAGATCGCCGAGGTCGTCGGCGCGCCGGAGGGGACGATCAAGACCCGCCTCCGCCGCGGCCGCGCGCTCCTCGAGGAGGCGCTCGCCGAGCTCGCCGCGACCCCGGCGATCCTGACGAGCACCCTCACCGACCTCGACCGCTGGGCCGACGAGATCCGGGCTCAGCTCGCGCTCGCGGGCGTCGCAAAGTCCCAGGACGCCGGCTGAAGGAGGACGCGCTCGCCGACCGCGGGGAGGCGCCAGGGCGTCGGCGCGCCGCGATCCCAGATCATCCAGCGCCGCGGCGGCCTCCCCGGGCGATCGGCGTCGAGGTGGAGGAGGAGCGCCCGCGGGGCGCCGCCCTCATCGACCTCGGCGATCTCGATCACGAGGCCGTCGACGGCGATCCGATCGCCGACCCGGAAGGGCTCCGCGAGGTCGTTGAAGACGCGGTCGCCCGGGGCCGCCAGCCATGCGGCGCGGAGGAGGAGGCGATCGTCCGCCGGGCGCTCGACCGTGACGCCGCCGGTGCCCGCGTAGAGGACCTCGACGCCGGCCGGCGCGAGCCCGGCGCGCGCTCGGATCACCGGCGCGTAGAGGGCGAAGACGTCGCCCGGCGCGTTGACCAGGATCGTCGGCGCCTCGTCGGCGGCCGCGGCCGCCGGGATCGCGGCCGCCGAGCGCTCGAGGCTCGCCTGGACGACGCTCGTGCCGGTCGCCCGCGGGACCGCGAGGAGCGGCGGCAGGGCGACGTGGAGGACGATCCAGCTCCACGCGAGCGCGCGGGCGAGGCGGGATCGCAGCTCGCCACGGATGAGGGCGGCGATCGCCCCGGCGACCAGGCCGGCGCTGCCCAGGGTGATCAGCAGGAGGTAGCGCTCCTGCGGGACCGTGGTCCCGTGGGCCGCGGCGGCGAGGAGCGCCCCGAGGGCCCAGAAGCGGGCGGCCGCGGAGCTCCGCAGGAGCGGCCAGAGGAGGCGGCCGACGAGCGCGGTGAGGAGGAGGAAGAGCGCCGCCGCGCCGACGCTCGCGCCGGGGATGAAGCCGACGAGATCGACGACCATCGGCAGCCCGAGGGCGGCGCCGACGAGGAGCCCACCGCGCTCGATCGCCGCGCCGACGAAGCCAAAGGGATCGGCGAGGGGATCCGTGTAGAGGCCGCAGCCGCGCGCGCCGTAGCCGAGGCCGACGTAGAGCGCGAACCAGGCGATCACCACGACGGCGACCGGCAGGAGGGAGGCCGCGCGGGCGCGCCAGCTCCCGCCCCTCTCGATCACCAGGGCATGGGCGACGAAGTAGCCGAGGACCGCGATCGAGGCCTCGGCGGCGAGGAGCGCGAGCGCGAGCGCGAGCGGGGCGAGGACCTGACCGATCCGCCAGCCGCGGGCGCGGGCGCGGACGTGGGCGAGGAGCGCGAGGGTCGCGAAGGTCGCGCCGATGAGGCTGTTGCGGGCGGCGAGCCAGCCGACGTTGGGCGCGTGGGCGTCGTCGATCGCGTAGACGAGGAGGGCGAGCCCGGCGACCTCGGCGGCCCGCCGCGGCCCGCCCTCCCCCGCGGAGACCTCGCGGTAGAGCGCGCCCGCGGCGACCACCAGGAGGAGGTACCAGAGCAGGCTGTGGAGGTGCATGAGCGCCGGCGAATTCGGCCAGAGCGCGCCGTCGAGCGCGTGGCTGAGGGCCGCGAGGGGGCGGAGGAAGCGGACCTGGAGGGCGTCGCTGGTCCACCACGGGTAGATCCCGCCCTGGCGCCAGGCGTCGACCTCGGCCGGGGTCCGGGCGCCGATCTCGAAGAGCGTCGAGGGATCGCTGGCGCCGTCGCCGAGGAGGAGGAGATCGTCGAGGGCGAGGCCGTTCCCGAGCGACGCGCCGCCGACCAGGGCGGCGACGACGAGGAGGATCACGAGGCCGGCGCGCGGGCGCGCGAGGGCGGCGAGCGCCCGGCCGAGGAGGCGTCGGGGCGGCGCTCGCTCGGAGCTGGGGGAGGTCGTGTCGTTCATCTCGATCGCGGGGTGACGCCCGCGGGTCGATGGTTTGCGTGGTTCGCGTGTGATAACTCTCGGGCTCAGTGGCGACCGAGAGCGCGGAGGAGTCGATCGAGCGCTCGCTCGCGTGGCGTCGCCTCGCCGGGGCGCTCTTCCCCGGCGACGCGGACGCGGAGGCGGACGCGAGCGACGGCGCGGGCGAGGGCCTCGCCGCGGGCGACGACGCGCCGCTCGCCCTCGACGGCTTCACCATCCTCGGCGTCCTCGGCCGCGGGGCGATGGGGACGGTCTACCTGGCGCGCGACGAGCTCCTCGGCCGCGAGGTCGCGATCAAGGTGCTCGCCCCCGGAGAGAGCGACGCGCGACGCAGCCAGGTGCTCGCCGAGGCCCGGGCCCTCGCCCAGGTCAGCCACCCGGCGATCGTCGCGGTCTACGCGGTCGGCGAGCGCGGGCCCGCGATCTACATCGTCATGGAGCGGGTGCGCGGCGAGACCCTGCGCCGCTGGCAGAGCGCGCCGGGGCGGCGCTGGCGGGAGCTCCTCGAGGTCTACCTGGAGGTCGCCCGCGGCCTCCAGGCGGCCCACGAGCGCGGGCTCGTCCACCGCGACCTGAAGCCGGAGAACGTCCTCGTCGACGGCGAGGGGCGGGCGCGGATCGTCGACTTCGGCCTCGCCCGCCCGGCCGCGCAGGCCGACGCGGAGCGGCCCGGGGAGGTCGCGGGGACGCCCGCCTACATGGCGCCCGAGCAGCGCCAGGGGGCGCCGCCGCGGCCGTCGATGGATCAATACAGCTTCGCGGTCGCGCTCCACGAGGCGCTCTACGGCGCGCTCCCGGGCGCCGTCGATTCGCATGACATGTCCGATCGGACATCTTCATCCGGGGCGATCGGGGCCGACGCGCCGCCGGCGATCCGGGCGATCCTCCGGCGCGCGCTGGCGGCCGAGCCGGGGCAGCGCTGGCCGTCGATGCTCGCGCTCCGCGCGGCCCTCGAGGGGACCCTCGCCGCGACCCCGGCCGAGCGCGCGCGCCTCCTCCTCCTCGCGCGGGTCGAGGCCTCGTGGATCGACGGCGTCCTCGCCCGCCCCGGGGACGACGCGCAGGAGCTCCACTTCGGCCCCGCCGAGGGCCGCGCCCGCCCCGACCTCGTCGACGGCGGGCCGACCGAGCCCGGCCACGAGCGCCTCTCGATCGAGGCCGCCGCGGCCTCGGCCGAGGGGTCGCTCCTCCTGGTCGGCGGGCTAGGTTCGGGGAAGACGACCGCCCTCCTCACCCTCGCGCGCGCGGCCCTCCGCCGCGCCCGCCGCGATCCCACGAGCCCTGCGCCGGTCGTGCTCGGCCTCGCCTCGTGGGCCCAGGCCAGCGCCCGCCGGCGCTTGACGCTCGGCGAGTGGGTCGTCGCCGAGCTCCGCGACAAGTACGGGATCCCCGGCCGCCTCGCCGCCGCCTGGATCGCCGACGACGCGCTCGCGCTCCTCCTCGACGGCCTCGACGAGGTCGCGCCCGAGCGCCGCGCGGCCTGTGTGAAGGCGATCGCCGAGCACCGCCGCGAGCACCTCGCGCCGCTCATCGTCAGCGGCCGCACCAGCGTCTGCGAGGCGCTCGCCGCCGCCGGGCACCGGCTCCCGCTGGCGATCGCGGTCGAGCTCGGGCGCCTCGATCCGGCGCAGGTCGAGGTGATCCTCGACCGCGGCGGCGAGGCCTTCGCCGGCCTGCGGGCGGCCTTCTCCGCCGACGCCGCGCTCCGCGAGCTCCTCTGCGCCTCGCCGCTCCTCCTCGACATCGCCGCCCAGGCCTTCCGCGGGCGGCCGCCGGCCGCGATCGCCCGCGGCGCGGGCTCGCGCGAGGCGCTCGGTCAGCGGATCTGGTCGGCCTACGTCGCCCGCGCGCTCGAGCGGCGGCCGCTCGCCGACGGCGACGCCGGCCGCGACTTCGTGCGACGCCTCGGCTGGCTGGCGCGTGGCCTCGAGCGGGAGGGCGCCGCCGAGCTCTGGATCGAGCGCATGCAGCCTACCTGGCTCGAAGGACAGGGTGAACGCGGCCTCTTCGCGGCCCTGGCGATCGCGGCCGCCGGCCTCGGCGCGGCCGCGATCATCGGCGCGCTCCTGGGCCTGGCGACCAGCGCGGCGATCGCCCTGCCGACCGCCGCGCTCGCCGGCCTCGCGCTCGCGGCCTTCGTCGCCGGCTCCCTCGGGGTCGCCCGGATCCGGCCGCTGGAGCGCCTCGCGTGGTCGTGGCGGGCGATGGTCGCGGGGGCCGGGCGGGCGTCGGCGCGGGGCCTCCTCCTCGGCCTGGCGATCGCCGCGATCGCGGCCCTGGTCTGGGGGCGCGGCGCGTCGACGAGCGTCGCGGTCGCGGTCTTCGTCGCCAACCTCGTGGTCTACGCCGGCCTCTTCGGCGTGATGCTGGTGGTCCTCGCCGGCCTCGTCGGCGCGGCGCCCTCGGGGAGCTGGCGGCCGAACCAGGGGATCCGCAACGCCGCCCGCAACGCCGGGAGCGTCGCGGCGATCGTCGCCCTCGCGCTCGCCCTGCCGATGCTGACGATGACCGCGATCGTCGGCGCCGCCGCGCCCGAGTCGATCTTCACCGCAGAGGCCGCGCCGAGCCCCGCGCTCCGCGAGGCGACCGCGGTCTGGAGCCGCGATCCGCTGCGCTTCGTCGTCGCCGTCGAGCTCTGCATCGCCCTCACCCTCGGCTACGTCGCCGGCCTCCTCCGCGGCGGCTTCGCGGTGATCCAGCACGGCGTCCTCCGCTTCCTCCTCCGCGGCCGCCTACCCCTCGGGCTGGTCGCCCTCCTCGAGGCGGCGAGCGAGCGGGCGCTCCTCCAGCGGATCGGCGGCGGCTACCGCTTCGTCCACGCCGGGCTCCGCGAGCACCTCGCCGGCGAGGCGGCGAGGTCCGGCGCGTGATCTCATAACATGTCCTTTTAGACATGCATGATCAGGACCGCGGTGCGGGGGCTCAGTAGCCGTAGCGCTCGATCGAGTAGACCCCGCAGCGCCCGCAGCGCGACTCGAGCAGGGTGTCGTCCCAGGTGTTGCCGCGATCGTGGCGCTCGAAGATCACCGCGGCCGCGACCTCGCCGCAGGCCGGGCAGCGCCCCGCGCGTCGATCGTCGAGCGGCGCGTCGCTGGCCGCGTAGGTCCGGCGGTGGCTGCATCCGGAGGGCAGCGGGGACTCCTCGCCGATCCGCCGCATGTAGGTCGATAGAGAGCGCGCGCACGGGCTACGCACCTCGACGCGGGGATCGTCGAGGGCGGCCTCGAGCGCCCCGCAGACCCCGCCCAGCGGCGCGCCGAGGGCCGCGAAGACCTCGATGGTCTCGGCCGCGTCGGCGGCGAGCGGAGCGTCGCTCCCAAGGAGCGCGGCGAGCTCATCGAGGACCGGCGCGAGCGCCGGCTCGACCCGGCGAAAGGCCTCCTCCGGCGGGTGCTCGCGCGACTCCTTGAGCGTGTAGCGGAGCTGCCCGAGGGCGCGCGCGGCCGTCGAGCGCAGGCGCGGGTCGTCGGCGCGGAGGTCCCTTCGGAGGACCGGGAGGAGCGCGATCCAGGCGCGGTAGAGATCGGCGCCGGCCTCCTCCAGCGCGATCAACGAGCGCCGCGCGAGGTCGACGTCGTCGGCCGCGTCCGCGAGGAGGAGCTCCTCGACGAGCCCCACCCCCTCGAAGAGGTTGGCGAGGCCGTGGCTCCGATACACGTGATCGAGGCGGGCGAGCGCGTCGTTCATCCCGCGGCGGCCGAGGAGCGCCAGGCGCTGGACGCCGCGGACATGGGCCGCCTCGCCGGCCGAGGGGCTGAGCGTCGCCAGGCGATCGCCGAGCGCGGCGATCGACCAGCCCCGCAGGGCGGCGCGGCGGAGCGCGCTCGCGGCCCCCCGGAGGTTGCGGTAGTCCTCCATGCAGGTCGCGAGGAGATCGAGCGCCGGCGCCGGGTCGCCGCCGGCCCGGATCAGCGCGTCGATCGCGTTGACCACGTCCTTCAGCTCGCGTCGCTCGTACGACGCGGCCGCCGACGCGACCGGCCCCATCAGGGCGCTCGCGGCCGCGGCGGGCGGCAGCGCGAGCGCCTCGTCGAGCGTCGCCTGGACCTGCGCGCGCGCGTCCTCGCCCTGCGCCGTGAGGTGGCGGAGGACGAAGATCAGCGACCAGGGATCGACCCGCGGCCAGAGCCGACGGAGCTCTTTCTCGAGCGCTGCCCCCTCCACCGCGCCAAGGATCATCACCCCGCCCGCGGCCGGTCAAGCGCCCATGAGCCGCGCTCGCTGACGCGCGGCGCGCCCTCACGTCCAGCGGGCGATCGACCGCTGACGCGAAGGCGTCGATTCGCGATAGGGTGGCCGCTGGAAGGTGGTGGAGATGGCGGGGAGACGGCAGGTCGAGGCGGAGGCGAATGCGAAGCGAGGCCCCGCGGAGGGCGATCGAGGGCGACGCAGCCGCGACGCGTCCGCGGACGGGGCCCGCGTCGTCAGCCACATGGGCAATCGCGCCGCCGTCCAGCGCCTCGACGGCGAGCGCCAGAGCGGCGCTAAGGACCTCAGCGGCGCCTCGATCGACGCGGTCGCCCGGCGGGGCGCCGCCGGGGGCGGCGGCGCCCTCCCCTTCCTCGAGCGGATCCAGGCGTCCTTCGGTCGTCACGACCTCTCGCATGTCCGCGCCCACACCGGTCCCGAGGCGAGCGCGGCCTCGAGGGCCCTGGCCGCCCGGGCCTACACCCGGGGCTCCAGCGTCGTCTTCGGCCGGACCCCGGACCTGCGGACGACGGCCCACGAGGCGGCCCACGTGATCCAGCAGCGCGCGGGCGTCCACCTCAAGGGCGAGATCGGCGAGGCCGGTGACGCCCACGAGCGCCACGCGGACGCGGTCGCCGAGCAGGTGGTCCGCGGGCGCTCGGCCGAGGCGCTCCTCGACCGCTACGCGAGCTGGCGCCGCCCGGGCGCGGGGACCCCGGTGATCCAGCGCTGGGGCGAGCCCGATCACTACGCGATGGGCCAGCGCGCCGGCGTCAAGGTGGGGCGCGTGCTCGACGACGTCGTCCCGGAGGAGAGCCGGAGCTACCGCCTCGGCGACGACGAGCACGATCACACCATGACGACCGACTTCCGGGGCAGCGAGTCCACGGTCGTCGTCGACGAGCTCGAGAAGTCGGAGAAGTTCTTCCTCCGCGGCCCCGAGGGCGACCCGATGAGCCTCGGCGCCGCGAACCGCTTCGCCGGCGACTTCACCAAGAAGCCGCTCGAGTCGGAGAAGGCCCACGTGTCGCCGTCGCTCGACATGATGCCGAAGAAGATCGCCGAGACCTACGAGAAGGAGCCGGTGGTCTTCCAGGTCATGAAGAGCCCCCACCTCAAGCGGGAGTACCTCAAGGTCGCGGGCGAGACGATGCTGATGGCGACCAACGCCAACCACTTCTTCCCGCTCTCGACGATCGAGTACCGTCGCCAGCACGCGCAGGCGCTCCAGAAGGCCTGGGTCGCTCGCCGCCTCTGGGCGCGGGGGGAGAACCTCGCGGCCTCGGGGATCGAGAGCGAGCGGCAGAAGGCCGAGTCGGTCAAGAAGCGCGCCGAGGAGGTCTTCCGTCAGGCGTCGATGGTCGAGGGCTTCGCCGGTCACTTCCTCGCCGACTGCTTCGCCGCCGGTCACCTGGCGCCCCACGCCCTCGGCCGGATCGGCGACAAGTCGCCGGTCATCGCGGGCGCCCGGGTCAACACCTGGCACGATCTCTTCAACGCCCTCCCCGACGGGATCCCGACGACCCTCGGCACCTTCCACGGCGACTACTCGATGGACGGACACGACCTCGAGTACGTCTCGAGCGTGATCGCCGAGTCGCTCCTCGAGGTGATGATGCCCTGGTACACCGGCAGGCCCTACGACGGCAACGTCGCCACCCCGGCGCCGGACATCGCGGCGATCCGGGCCGACCCGGTCGCCGGGCCGCTCTGGCGGACGATGTGCGGCGACTACGAGGGCTTCTTCGAGAAGCTCAAGGGGTCGAGCGGGCGCCGGCGGAGCAAGATGAGCCTGAGCAAGTACATCATCTACGCGACCTCGGCGGGCTCCGGCGTCTCCAAGGACGAGATCATGCCGATGATCGCCGAGCACGTCTTCGGCGGCGAGGAGGGCCTGGAGCGCACGGACGTCCCCGAGGACGGCCGCGGGATCCGGGGCAAGATCCACACGATCGTCGCGGCGCTGCACCAGGTCCTGAACTGGAAGAGCGGCGTCCAGGAGGCAACGGGGCTCGGCCAGAACTATCGCCCGGTCGAGCGCTCGACGCTCAAGCCGAAGTACCTGCTCAGCCTCCGGAGCAGGCAGCTCGCCAAGGTCAGCCCGGCGGCGAACCCGCGGAAGGCGCTGATCGACGAGCTCCAATTCTGGCTCGACGCCTGGCAGGGGGAGATGAGCGTCCGCGAGGTCGACGAGGGCGAGAGCGCGCTCTACGACAAGGTCCTCGAGCTGCGCGGGCTCGGCAAGTCGATCCTCTCCGTCAAGCAGTCGCACGAGGACGAGAAGCGCGAGCGCTGGGTCGAGAAGATCGCGGAGATCCTCGAGGACTTCCAGGAGGTCGACGGCCCCGTGGCCGCGCCGCTCGAGCTCGTCCCCCAGGGGTACGGCGCCGAGTCCCTGGACACGACGAGCAGCGGGATCGCCGTGCGCACGACCGCGCGGATCGACGATCTCGAGGACATCAACTTCGACCTCGTCACCGACCTGAGCTACGCCCTCCACGCCCTCGTCAGCGACCCGCGCCCGCGCCTCGACGTGGATCACGACGAGCTCTACGACTCGGTGATCGGCACCGCCACCGAGCTCGAGACGCACCTCATGGCGACCTACAAGGCGGCCGTGGCGGAGCGCGGCCCGAGCTACCGCCTCTACAGCGCCTTGTCGACCGTGCGCTCGCTGGTCCGGACCCTCCGGCGCCTCAAGGCCCAGGGGAAGCGCCTGGTGAAGATCCGCAAGGAGACCTTCCGTCGCGACGCGATCCGGTCGATCCGGGAGGTCCTCACCGGCTACTTCACGATCGACAACGAGCTCCTGATGGCGACCACCGGGCGCAAGGTCACCTAGCGCCGCTCGGTCTCGCCTGCACGCGCTCGCCACGTCGCGCGCCCGAGCGTCGCCACTAGCTCCGCTCCCCGCCGCCGCGCCCTCGCAGCGGCAGCACCCGCACGACCCCCTGGTCGCCGAGCGCGGCGAACTTGAGGCCGCGGCCGTCACCGATGTCGGCGACCTGATCCTCGGGCCCGAGGCGGCCGTCGGCGACGCCCCCGGGGCCACGATCGACCGCGAAGACGACCACGTGATCCCAGGGCCGCGGGAGCTCGTCGGCGCCGACGTAGTCGATCGCCAGGACGTCGCCGGGGAGGGGCGCGTACTCGCTGGCCGGCGCCGGCGCGCCCTGGCGGATCTCGATCGGCGCGGCGACCGGACGAAGCGCCCGGATCAGCCCGGCGACGCTGGTGTAGCCCTGATCGCGGCGGCCCGCCCGGCGCATCGCCGCGACGATCAGATCGGCACAGTCGGCGCCGATGTAGCGCTCGGCCTGGGCCCGCGCGCCGACCCCCGCCGAGCCGAAGACGTAGGGGACGTTGAAGAAGGTGGTGAGCCAGCCGAAGAGGTCGTCGCCGCCGCGGAAGGTGTAGCGGAGCACGTCGTCGCCGACCCCGCGGGGGCCGCTCCCGGGGGCGCTCCGCGGCGCCTCACCCGGGGCCTCGACGCTCGCGGAGAGGCGCATCACCCCGAGGCCGCGGACCTCCGCGGCCCGGGTCCCGGCGAGGGCGGCGTCGCTGGGGGTCGCGTCGCGGACGGCGATCGACCAGCGATCGTCGCCGTCGGCGAGCGGGGTGTCGACGTACTCGATCGCGTCGTGGCCGATCCACCGCCCGTGGTGGGGCCCGAAGACGACCGCGTTGGCGTAGATCGCGATCCCGGGGTTCGGCGGCGGGGTGTCGACGTGCTCCATCCGCGCCTCGATCCGCCGCCAGCGGAGCGTGGCCGCCGGGCATCGGGCTGCGTCCCAGGAGACGTGGCCCGGCTCGCCGTCGTCGGCGAAGATCACCGCGCGGCCGTCGAGGCGGCCCGGCGCCCGGAGGAAGACGTCGATCGTCTCGCCGATGGTGGCGTCGACGTGGACGCGGGGGCGCGCGTCGGTGTCGCGGCTCTTCGCCACCAGCGTCGGCTCGCCGCGGAGCTCGCAGCGCGGTGCGGCGGACGCGGGCGCGGGCGCGAGCCCGGCGACGACGGCGAGGAGGAGCGACGCGAGCATCGACGGCTCATGATAGCTGGCGCGGTCGCGTGGCGCCTCGCGGTCGCTGATTTCCTTCTTCTGGCGCAGGTCGCCGTCCTCGAAGCGAGGCCAGAGGCTATCGAGCGTCGGCCCCGTCGCTTCGCGGTGCGGACGGGCGCGGCTCGGCTCACCAGTCGAGGACGACCAGAGCGCTCTGGCGCGCTTCGAAGTGTGGGACCAGCATGAGCACCTCGTCGGTCCCGTCGGCGTCGAGATCGATCGGCCGAAGCCCGCCCGCGAAGGCCTCGCGGGCCGTGAGCGGCGCGTGCCGCCACCGCTGCAGGCGCCCGGGGGCGGCCCACGACCACGCCTCCCAGGCGTCCCCCTGCGCGCCGGTCACACGGACCAGGAGCTCCGAGCCGGAGGCGCCGTCGAGCTCGAGCGCGGTGAAGGAGAACATCCTCGAGCAGCCCTCGAGCGCCTCGACGACGAGCGCGTCGCCGTCGACGCGGGCGATGAGCGGCTCCGTCGCCGACCCCGGTACGATCACCGCCGGGCCGACGCCGTCGAGGGCGACGACCTGGGAGGCCGCTGAGATCGGGCGATCCAGCGGGTGAAAGACCAGCGGCGCGAACGAGCCGTCCCCACGACCGCGGGCGAGCCCCAGCGCGCCCGGCGACGACTGGTGACCGATCGGGGGTCCGTCGATGGACAAGCTCTCCTGGCCGGGCGCGACCACCCGCCGCGTGGCCGTCACGAAGAGGTCGTCGATCCCGTCGCCGTCGAGGTCCGCGATGTCGAGGTCGAAGGGGATCCAGCGGGTCGTCTGCAGGTCGAGGCGCTCCATCCACCGACCGCGCAGGGACCAGACCTCGATCCCGGCGATGTTGCGGCTCGTCCAGGCGATCGTCAGCTCGTCGCGAGCGTCGCCGTTGAGGTCGCGGGCGATCGTCTGGAGCGACCACCGCCCCGAGGTCAACGAGCGCGAGGGCAGCGGCGCGGCGTCGCCGACGACGTCGAGCAGGATGCGGAGCTCGCGTGCGTCGACGCTCGCCGCGTCGGTGCGCCCGTCCCCGTCGAAGTCGCCGAAGATCGGGCCGACGAGGTCGGGGTCGAGCTCATGGCGTTCGACGACCTCGCCGCCCCGCAGGACCAGGCGCTGCGTCGCGCGGCGCCGGCCGTGCTGCGTGCGCACGACGATCGAGACCTCGTCGCCGCGGGCGATCGTCGAGAAGCCGGTGGCGCGCTCGCCGGTCCAAAGCACCCTGCGCGTGGGCTCGTGCGCCTCAGCGCCGCCCGGATCACACGACCACGCGATCGACGACGGCTGCGGCGGCGACGCGTCGACGTGGGCCGCGGGTGGCGGCGGCGGGAGCCTCTCGATCGGGCGACACGCCGCCAGCGCGACCGCGGCGAGCCAGACGAACGAGCGGACCACACCCGCGCCAACGCATGAGGGGGAGCTCGCGCTGGGGCCTCGGGCGAGGCGGGCGCTTCGAGGCACAGGAGGGTTCATGCCCGCTCGCCCACGCCACCGTGCATACGACGCGCCCATCACCGAGCAAGCGAAATTGAGCATCGACGTGCCGACCCCGGATCGCCTCGCCCTGGGATGCCCGAGGAGCGCACCCGGACGGCGCCGCGTACCACGGTGTACCACGGCCTGAGCGAGGAGGTCGCGCCCGTCAACCTCCGCTTTCGTCAGCGCCTCGCCCTCGCCCTTGCTCTGGGCGCCCGCGCCGAAGCCCCGCGTCGTCCGCCCGACGAAGGCGCCGCCGAAGTGACCGACGACCCCCTGGGCGCCGCGCTGACGACACGCCACCCCAGAGGCCAAGCGCGACTCCCGAGTGGAGCGAGCCAGGGTCCTCGGACGCCGCGACTCCTGGGAGTCGCGCAGACGCCCGTCTAGGTATTCGCGCAGAGCCAGGCGTGGAGGGGGCGAGCTTGCGGTCGTGGCTGAGGCCGTAGCCTTCCCGGCCAACAAGCCCGAGACCAAGAGGGAGCTGACCTCGCTCCAGCGCATGGCCGGCCATGCGCGGTGGCTCGTCGCGCTGGTCCGGGGATCGCCGGTCGCGGTCGCTTCTGGTATCCTGCCTGACCCTCGAATGGGGACTGATGATGCCCTGCAGAAGCCGGTGTTCGCGTCCGCCAGTGGACGAAGTCCCCGCATCGCAGCCCCCTCACGAGGACGACCAGACCATGATGTCCTTCAGCCGTCGGTGTTTGTGTCCTCCAGGGAATGCATCCCGCCGCGGCGTCGCGGTCGCGCTGATCTCTGCACTTCTGGCCGCACCTGCGTGCTCCGGTCCGGGCACCAAGGGATCGAGCGCCACGGACGGTCCGAGCTCCGACTCGGAGGTACACACCGCGACAACGGAAGCCCCGGGTTCCTCCACGAGCAGCGCGTCGACGACGATGTCGGAGACATCGGGGGAGGAGATCGACTGCAACATCCCCTGCGACTCGCCCTGGATCTACGAGGGGGACCTCGTTCTCTCCTGGCCTGATGTCCAGGCAGGGGATCTTGAGTGTCTCAAGGAGGTCACTGGAGGTCTCCAGATCTTCAACTTTCCCGGAGATCTCCCCCAGGAGCTCTTGAGCGTGGAGCGCGTCGGCTTTCTCCAAATGGGAGACTTCGGAGGTGAATCGCTCTCAGGATTGAACTGTTTGAAGGAGGCTGGTGGCCTCAACCTCAACGGGGGAGCCAACCTAACGGACGTCTCCGCGATCGAGAACACCACATTCTATGGAGATGTCACACTCCGGGACTGCCCAAAGCTCGTTGACGCGTCTGCAGTCAAGCTGAGTCCCTCGGACAAGGATACGAGTTACCGTATCTTCCGTAACGCTAGCCTGGTGAAGGTGCCGCAGATTCAGCCAGAGACAAACATCAGGTATTTGTGGATCGAGGACAACCCAAAGCTCTTGAACATTGACCCTATCGCGGGAGGGCGCGCCTTGCCAGGAGCGTCGATCGAGGTCAGAAGCAATGACTCACTTGCCCAAGTGGGCGGGCTCACCGACGTCCTTGGCACAATGGCTATCGTCTCCATTCGCATTGAGGAACTGCCGTCGCTGCGATCGCTTGGTGGGCTCCAGGGTGTCTCGGAAGTGGTCTACATCAGGCTTCACGACCTGCCTCTTGTTGACGACCTCAGCCCGCTGGGCGGGCTCACAAAAGGCTATTTGGCCTACCTCTCGGCCCTGCCGTCCGTTGTATCACTCAGCGGCTTTGGCAAGAATCTCAAGATCGAATCGCTCTCGATCGGGGATTGTGGCGAGGGGGACGGCCTGGCAATCTCCGATTTGTCCGATCTTGATATCGTCTCGCTCGTCGAGCTCCAACTCGCCAACAATCCATCGCTGACCCAGATCGGAGACATTCACCCTGACGGGCTCGTCATATTGCGTTCGATCGCAAACCCCGACCTCCCCGCAAGCGAGGTCCTCTCGTATGCCGCCGAGAACGGCGTTGCCTACGCGTGCTCTGCCCCCCCTGACGACTGTGAGTGCATTCCATGGATCTGAGAGGAGTAGACGCCTCGACACGGACCGGAATCGCCGCAGACGCCGACCCCAGCGCCAGGCCAGCGGCTCGCTGGTGAGCGCGGCGGACGCTCAGCCGCGGGCGGCCGGCCCGTGCTCCGCGAGGTCCCGCACCAGCGCCAGCAACCACCGCGCATGCCCAGCCATGAGCTGGAGCGAGGTCAGCTCCTTCTCGCTCTCGGGCGCGAAGTACCCGGTGCCGAGGTTGGCCACCGGGATGTCGCGGTCGAGGAAGGGATCGACCCCGGTGCCGCCGCGGATCGGGTAGGTCACCGCCGGTACGTCGGCGACCTTGGCCGCGCGGGCGGCCGCCTCGGCGAGGCCCGGGTGCTCGGCGAGGCGGGGGCCCATGTTGACGTACTGGTGGACGACCGCGCAGGGGCGATCGCCGGCGAGGCGGCGGACGTGGTCGATCCGCCGCTCGAGCGCGTCCGCGTCGAAGTCGCGGATCCGGACGTCGAGGCGGAGGCCGCCGCCCTCGAGCGGCCGGGCGCGGTAGGGCTGGGAGTAGCCGTCGCGGCCCGCCGAGTCCTCGGCGGCGATCGTGAAGCCAGGGTTCGAGCGGAGGAAGTCGCCGACCCAGCGGAGCATCGCCTCGGCGGCGCCGTCGGGGGCCACCTCCGGGCCCTCGAGCGGCTCGAGCGACCACGAGGCGCCGCGCTGGAGGTGGGGCTCCATCACCCGCGCGAGCGCGCCGCGGACCCACTCCTCGGTGCCAGCGGCGATCCGGACGATCACCCGGGCGTCGCAGTCGCGGAGCGGATCAGAGGCGTAGCCGCTGAAGGTCGCGTCGTCGGGGTCGAGGGCGGCGAGCCACTCGGCGGCGAGGCGGGTCGCCGGGCGGTGGCCCTCGGCGGCGGCCGTCGCCCCGTGGGTGTTGACCCCGCCGATCATCGCCACCCAGGTCTCGGAGCCGCCGGGGAGCGGCCGCGGCGGCTCGGCGGGGAAGTCGACGCTGGCCATCGCCGCGTTGAAGTTCTCGACGTTGATCTCGTAGGGGACGATCCCGTCGACGGTGAAGCCCCAGCGGACCCCGCGATCGGCGAAGAGGTCGGCGAGGGCCGCGACCGCCTCGTGGCGGCCGATCTCCTCGTCGGGGCGGCCGACGAACCAGAGCGGCGGGCGATCGACGCTCGCGTCGTCGGCCAGGAGGCGGGCGAGGGTCATGCAGTGGGCGAGGCCGAGCTTGTCGTCGAGGCCGAAGGGCCGGTCGCCTGGCCCATGGACCAGGTCGTGGCCGGCGAAGTCGGCCATCGCCGGGTAGGTCTCGACGTCGACCCGGATCCACTGGTTGGCCGGGAAGCGGATCGGCGCGCCGTCCCAGGCCTCGTCGATGATCAGCGAGGGGATCGCCGCGGTCCCGCGGGCGGTGTCGAGGTGGACCATGAAGGCGATCGGCGCCTTGCCGACGCCGGCGCCGCGGGCCGGGTACTTGGCGATCACGTTGGCCGAGCCGTCGCGCTCGACCTCGGCCCCGAGCGCGAGGTGGAAGGCGGCGACGTGATCGGCGAGCTGGCGCTGGCCCTCGGTGGTCGGGATCGTCGGCGACTCCTCGTCGCTCTGGCTGTCGATCGCCACGACCTCCTCGAGGTGGCGGAGGGTCAGGCGGGCGATCGCGTCGTCGGTCACGGGGCTCACGGCGCGCCATGATAGGGGGGGCCGACGGCCGCGGGCAACGCTACGATGCACCCCGTGGGCTGGCGAGACCTCGCGCACCGCCGGGACTTTCGCCGCCTCTGGCTCGGCGACGCCGTCTCGCTCCTCGGCGACTGGCTGACCTACGTCGCGGTCGGCGTCCTCGCCCTGCAGGAGGGCGGGGGGCTCTGGGCGGTCGCCCTGGTGCTCGCGGCCCACACCCTCCCCAAGGCCCTCCTCGCGCCCTTCGCGGGCCGCCTCGCGGATCGCGTCGATCGCCGGGCGATCATGGTGGGCGTCAGCCTGATCCGCGGGGTCGTCGTCCTGGGGATGGCGGCCGCGGCCGCGGCCGGGCGCCTCGGGCTGGTCCAGGGGCTCCTCTTCCTGCGGATGGCGCTCGGCGCCTTCGTCGAGCCGGCGGCCAGCGCAGCCCTCCCGCAATTGGTGCCCAGGGGATCCCTCGCGGCCGCCAACGGCCTCCTCGGGGCGACCTGGAGCACCGTCTTCGCCGTCGGCGTCGCCCTCGGCGGCCTGGTCTCGGCGTCGCTGGGGGCGGTCGGCGCCCTCCTCCTCGACGCCGTGACCTTCGCCGCGGCCGCGCTGATCCTCGCCGGCCTCCCCCGTCTGCGTCCGCATGATCTGTACGAAGGGTCAGGTGAGTCAGCGCGCGGAGGGCGGGTCGGTGAGGAGGCCGACGCCGCGGCGAGTGCGGGGTCCGCGGGCCGCGACCAGGCGGCCGACCGGCCCGCCGCGGATCTTCACGAGAATCGCGGAGATCGCGCAGACGCAGCGAGTGCGCCTTCGAAGGCGCCGCTCGCCGATCGCGGCCGCCTCCGCGACGCCCTGGCGATCGCCTGGCGCGATCGGCCGATCCTCGAGGCCGCGCTCGCCAAAACCCCGGTGATGCTGGCCAGCGGCGGCGCCTGGGTGCTCCTCCACGCGCTGGTCGGCGATCGCACGGCGGAGGGGGCGGCGCTCGCGCTCGGCGGCCTCCACAGCGCCCGGGCGATCGGCAGCGGGATCGGGCCGATCCTCTGGGCCCGCACCCGCGCCCTCGCGGCGACCCGCCTCGGCCTCCACCTCAGCGCCGGCCTCACCCTCGTCGCCGTCGGCCTCCTGGCGCTCACCGATCTCGGCCCTGCCCTCCTCGCGATCTCGCTGCTCTGGGGGCTCGCGGCCGGCGCGAGCTGGGTGAGCGCGGGCACCCGGGTGCAGCTCCTGACGCCGAGCCAGGCGCTCGGTCGCGTCGCCTCGGTCGATCTCATCGGCTACACGCTCGGGCAGTGCGTCGGCGGGCTCGCCGGGGCGCTCTGCGCCGACGCCCTCGACGCCCCGCGGGCGGCCGCCTGGGTCGGCCTCGGGCTCGGCGGCGTCGCCTGGATCGGCCTGGCGATCGTCGGCCGCGGGCGGGGGCGCTGAGCCGCCGGTCGATGCCTGGCGATCGTCGGCCGCGAACCTGCGCCCGCGACCCGCTGTGTATGATCGATCGGTGAGCTCCGGGGATCGACGAGCGCGGCGACGTCGGCGGCCAGGCGCGGCGCTCCGCGGGATCGTGGTCGCCCTCGCCCTCGCCTGCGGGCCCGCGCGCCCCGGACCGGGGGCCTCGACGATCCCCGACGAGGGCGCTCCGCCGGCGCCCGCTGAGCGGCACGACCCGTCACGGGGCAGCGACGAGCTCCCCGAAGAACCTGCCCAAAGGGACATCTTCGTCGACGCCCTCGCCGCGCGGGCGGTCTACCACGACGACTTCGCGCGGGCCCGCTTCTACACCTGGACCAGCGCCGAGCAGGCGGCGGCGCTCCGCCGCAGCGGCCAGCTCCTGATCGCCGAGGCCGCGACCGGCGGCCGGCCCTCGCCCTTCAACCGGTCGATCGACGCCCTCGCCCGCGGCGAGGGGCCGGCGGCCGAGCTCGCCCGCCTCCTCCGCGATCGCCCCGATCTCCGGCGCCGGCGCTACGCCTGGACCTCGGCCTACGCGACCGTCCTCGGCCTCGGCCCGCGGCGCTACGGCGACGAGGTGATCGCCATCGAGCTCGATCCGCGGGCGTGGATCGGCCGCTTCGAGCCGGCCGCCGCCGAGCCGCTCCGCTTCGTCGACCTCGCCGGCGCCCCGGTCGAGCTCGCCGCGGTGCTCGCCGAGCCCGAGCGCCTGGCCGGCCTCTACCACGTCCGCGACGGCCCCGAGGAGCCGATCGCCTACCGCGAGTACGTGCTCTTCGGCGGGGCGGTGATCGCCGGCTGGTCGCTCGCCACCCCGGAGATCGCCGCCGCCCTCGCCGACGAGGTCGCGCTCCTCCGCGGCCTCCGGGCGGGTGCGCTCGGCTCGCTGCCGCTGGCGGCGATCGACGCCCCGGCGGCGCCCCGCTGGGCGCGGCGGCCCGAGCAGGCCGATCCGCTCGAGCGCTGGCATGCGAGCCTCGCCTTCGACAACCGCCGCTACCGGCCGAGCGTCGCCAACCTCGATCGGATCATCGCGGCGCTCGGCGAGGCCCAGACGCGAGGGCCGCCGCTTCGCTGGCCGGAGGACTTCGAGGGGGCCGCGGGCGGCTCTCGCTGACCTGACGATTCTGCCTCTTCTGGAGTCGCAACAATCACCATTGCGACCTGCCGGACGGGCAGCGAGTCTAGCCCGACACCCCGCGCCCGCGCTCGGAGAGCCGGCGCAGCCGCGGCGGCGCGGCCGACCAGGCCCGCCGCAGCCGCTCCCAGCGCGACCCCTCGTCGACCTGGACGCGGTGCGTCGTCCCGTCGACCCGGGTCAGGAGCACCCGCTCCGCGCCCGCGCCCTCGACCCCGACGAGCTCCGCCAGGAGCACATGATAGAGGAGGTCGGGCCACGGCCACGGCATGCCAGGCGGCAGATCGGCGGGCTCCAGGACCCGGGGATCGAGGGTCTCAATCGCCACGAAGGCCGCGGCGATCCGCGACGGATCGTCCGCCGACCAGCGACCCGACCAGTAGGCCGAGCCCAGCCAGCCGTGGGCGCGCAGCGCCCTGCGCTCGGCCGCGTCGAAGATCAGCGCCCGGGCCCCCTGCGGCCCCCGCTCGTCGTCGAAGGCGACGATGAGCCCCTCGATCGCCGTACCCTCGCGATCGGAGCGGCAGAACGCGCGGATCCCCGCGGGCGTGACCGCGATCGAGATCTGCTCATAGAGCGGCGGGAAGTCGAGCGACTCGTCCTCCCAATGGTGATAGATCGGCGTGCGATGAATCGCCGCCGCGAGGCCACGGCCGACCAGCGCGGTGTGGATCTCCGCCATCGCCGCCTCGACCGCGGGGCTCGGTCGATCGGTCACCCGCGCCCGCCGAGCGCCGCCCAGCCGCGCCCCCGAGGAGCCGGAAAAATATACATTTCGAGCCCCGCCCCCCGGCTCCCCTCGTCAGGCCGAGAACCACTCGTAGAGGCTGATCTCGCCGACATCGTAGCTCCCGCTCCCGTCGAGGATCACGTGGCTCGGATCAAAGCGGAAGATCCGCGCCCCGCCCTTGACCAGCTCGTAGGGATCGCGCTCGTCGCCCGGGGCCACCGGGATCGCCCCGCGCGCCCGGCCGCGGGCGACGAAGCGGCCCTGCGCGTCGGTCCGCACCCGGACGTCGCCGACCCGCACCAGGACGCCGCTCACCCGGCGCTTGCCCACCCCCTCGTCGGCGACCAGGCGGCCGCGGATCTCGAAGCGCTCGGGGAGCGCCGGCTCCGGACCGCGGCCGAGGATCCACTCGCCGGTGGTCCCCCCCTTCGCCACCAGGAGGGGCCCGGCCTCGCCGCCCCCGCCCGCGCGATTGAGCACGAAGCCCTCGTCGATCCAGATCTCGGCCGCCTGCGCCCCGTCCTCGCGCGCGAGCGCGACCAGCCGCTTGCCGCCGCGCTCGACGTAGACGGCGTCGTGATCGGCGACCAGGATCCCGCCGCTGAGGCCCTCCCGCTGCCAGCGCTCGCGGCCGCTGGCGAGCTCGATCGCCCGCAGGGTGGTGATGCCGCGGGCGCTCGGCGGATCGAGGGCGAAGACGACGCCGCCCTCGATCGCCGCCGGCGCGACCCCGCCGTCGTAGGCGCTCATCGCCCAGACGCAGCCGCCGCGCGAGCTCAGCGGCAGGCGGCCGACCTCGCCGCCGCTGGCCCCGTCGATCACCCGGTGGCCGCCCTCCGCCGCCTCGACGATCACCAGGCCGTCGCCCGAGACCACGCCGCAGCCCTCGCCGACGGCGACCTCGGCCCAGGTGAAGGCGCCGCTCTGGGGATCGATCGCCGCGAGGCCGCGATCGCCGACGACCATGAGCCGGTCGTCGTCGACCCAGAGCTGGCGGACCCGGTTGATCTCGCAGTCGCTCGCGCCGTCGATCCGCCAGAGCTCGCTGCCGTCGTCGAGGGCGAAGGCGACAAGGGCGTCGGAGGCGTCGGCGTAGATCGCGACGATCAGCGCCCGGGCGCTCACCGCCTGGACCATGCTCGCCCCGTAGCGCTCCATCGATCGCTGCCAGCGGACCCGTCGGCCCTCGCGCCCGAGGGCGACGAAGCGGGTCGAGCGCGACCAGCCGCCGGTGAGGAGGAAGCTCGAGCCGAGCGAATGGAGGGGCCGGAGATCGCCGAGGCCTGGTGGCAGGGCGTCGTACGCCAGCGACTCGCTCGCCAGCGGGCCGAGGGCCGCGGCGCTCGCTTCATCGAGGCCGACGAAGCTCTCCTCGGCGGGCCACCAGAGCGTCCGCGGCGGGGTCCCCTCGCCGATCCGCGCGAGCACGGTGAGGTTGGCGAGGGGCCGCGTCGGCCGCGGTCGGGCGATCGGCACGGCGAGGCGCGGGTGCTCGCGGGCCGGCTCCTGGAGCGGCACGAAGGGACGATCCGGGATCGCCTGGACCGCCGTGAAGGGGGCGACGGCGCAGCGAAAGCCGAGGGTCGGCGCCCCCGCGTCGCGGCGGCTGCTCGGCTGGACGATCGGCGCCACCTCCTGGCCCGTCCCCTCGGGATCGCCGATCCCGGCGACGCGGCGGGTCTTCCAGCTCCCGCCGGCGACCCCCGGCATCGTCCCCTTGCGGGCGGCGACCGTCACCCACTCGGCGACGTTGCCGATCAGATCGACGACCCCATCGGCGCTCGCGCCCTTCGGGTGAGCGCCGACCGGGCAGGTCCCGGCCGCCTCGTCGCGGCCGACGCAGGCGAGCTCGGAGCTCAGCGTCGCCCGACCCCAGGGGTAGCGCCGGGTCGCGTCGCCGGCCTGGACGGTCGCCAGCCACTCGCCCTCGCTCAGGAGCCGCTTGCCGAGCCACTCGCAGTGGGCCTGTGCCTGCTCGTAGGAGACGCAGTTGACCGGGTGATCGCCGCGGGCGCCGTCGCGGAGGTTGCAGCGCTCGCCGTCGAGGAGCGCCGGCCGACAGGCGCCGGCGTCGACGCAGGCCGCGTAGGCGGCGGTCGTGACCTCGCTGAGATCGACGCAGAGATCGCCGGGGGTCGCCCCGCCCTGCGCCCCCGCGATCCGCACCATGCCTTCGGGACAGGTCGCCGTCGGCTCCTGCGGCGGCTCATGGGCCGCGCAGGCGACCCCGAGGGCGAGGGCGACGAGGAGCCGACGGTGCGCGCGCATATCGACCCACCCTAGCACGGCCCGGAGTCACCCGCGCCCGGGCCGCGCCCGACCGCGCCCGGGCCGCGCCCGATCACCCCCGGCGGCCCGCGACGCCGCCCGGACGCCCCGCCCGGGGCCCGACGCCGCCGCGCCTCGGCTATCCTGGGCGGCGCCGGGCCCCGGCCCGCGCACCCGACCACCCGACCATGCCGACGCTGATCACCCGCGACCAGGCGCTCCAGCGGATCCGCGACGAGGGCGGCGAGCCTGCTTGCCTGATGTGCGCGATCGCCAGCCGCGAGGTCGGCGAGCTCTGGACGATCCACGAGGACGACGAGGCGCTGGTGATGCTCCCCCGCTACGTCCGCCGCTGGGGCCACGTGATGGTGATGCCCCGCGCCCACGTCACCTCCTTCAGCGGCGTCGACCCTGCCCTCTGGGCCCGCTGCAACCTCCTCGCCCACCAGGCCGCGCGGATGGTCGAGGCGGTGATGCAGCCGCGCCGCTGCTACGTCGCCTCGACCGGGAGCAGCGCGGGCGAGCTCACCCAGAGCTCGCGCCACCTCCACATCCACGTGATCCCGCTCTACGAGGCCGACGATCGCCCGAGCGACATCTTCTCGTGGCAGGCCGGGGTCTACGTCGGCGAGCCCGCGGAGTGGGCCGAGCTCCAGCGCCGCTACCGGGCGGCCTGGCCCGGCGCCGCCTCGCCGGCGAGGCCCTGAACGCCCACCACGCGCCGAATTCGGCGGTCTTGGGGCCCTGAGCGGCCCCGGGGCCGCTGCCTATGACAGCCATACGCCCTGCCTATGATCCAGGCCCCGCGGGTCGACGCTATTGGCCCGAGAACCACGCGCGACGGCGCGGTCGTGACGCTCGGCTCCGTGGATGCCGCGCGTCACCCCGCGCCCTCGCATCGCCCTTCATCGCTTCAATGAGTAGAAATCCCATGTCCCCTCGCACCTCTCTCCTCTTCGCCGTCTCCCTCGCCACCGTCGCTTGCTCGGACGTGAGCACCGCCCAGTGTGAGGACGGGAGCGTCGAGCGCGACGGCCAATGCGTCCCGGCCGCGCTCACGGTCCGCCTGACCCACCTCGACGTCCGCTACGACCTCTCGCAGCCGGTCTTCGTCAACAACCGGGTCCCCGTCACCTTCGGCGTCACCGCCGAGAGCCCCGACCCGCAGAGCCCGGTCACCCGCGACGTCGCGGTCTCCTTCTCGTTCATCGAGGCCGACCCCGCCGATCCGGAGAATCCGATCGCCTGCGCCTCGAGCGCGATCAACGTCGAGGTCCTCGCCGACGGCAACGAGCAGCTCGTCGACGCCTTCATCTGGCCGACGACGCTCTGCAACGCGCTCGCGGCCGGCGGCCCGGTGAACATCGCCGTCGACTTCGACGGCGGCGACGAGGCGGCCGAGGAGATCGAGCGCGACATCGACGCCCCGAGCGTCGTCTTCTCGGAGGCGCGCCGCGGCGACCCGCTCAACCAGCGCTGCCGCGCCTCGCTCGACGGCGGCGATCCCAAGCTCGGCTGCGTCTACGCCGTCGACCTCCAGCCGACCCCCTCGGGCGCCGACGGGCCGCTCATCGACGTCCGCTACGACCTCAACGCGAGCTCGTCGGTCGCCGTCGTCCCCTTCGTCCAGACCCTCGACATCGGCCCGGGCGGCCCCGCCGACCCCGACCCGACCCTCGTGGTCCAGTCGCGCTTCGTCGTCAACGGCCGCGACCCCTACTTCTCGTCGGTCGACCCCGCGCTGATCCCCGCGTCGCTCCGCGAGGCGGTCCCGACCATCGAGGAGGACCTCACCTTCGGGCTCGACGCGGCGGCGCTCGCCGCCCTCACGGCCCTCCCCGGCAAGGCGGTCGTCTCCTACACGATCCGCTCGGCGGCCGACGACGCGACCGCGCTGCCCCTGACGATCCGCGACCCCGCCGACGCCTCGAAGACGATCCCCGAGGCGATCATCGATCGGGTCCTCCCGGGCACCGCCAACGACGTCGCCCACGAGCTCTTCCTCGAGGGCGCGACCCTCGACGCCCTCGCCGACGGCGGGATCTGGGCGGACCAGAGCGACTTCGTGATCCGCGGCTGCCTCAGCGCCGACTTCCCCCAGGACGGCAACAAGGGGGAGGGATCGATCGACGACTGCCGCGACCTCGAGGTCGTGATGGTGCGGGAGGCCTCGCCCTCCTCGGGCGCCACGTCGCGGAGCTTCGACAAGGAGCTCACCCGCAAGCTCGGCAACGATCGCCTGGCGATCTCCAGCACGATGTCGACTCAGAACCGCCTCGACCAGAACGGCGCGTCGAGCCAGATCGACGGCGAGGTGCTCCTCACCGGCAAGCTCGGCAAGAGCTTCGAGCTCCCGCTGGCCCGCGCCCACGCCGCGGCCAACCTCGACGTCGACCCGACCAAGACCTCCTACGACGCCTACGTCGACGCCTTCGACATCCGGATCTTCAGCGCCGGGGAGCAGGCGGCGACGATCGTCCGCAGCGACGACTTCAGCCTCGCCAAGTCCTTCACGCTCGCCAACCTCGGCTTCGGCTTCGGGCCGGTGAGCATCGGCTTCCAGATCGGCGCCGGCGGGACCCTCGGCCTCACGGTCGAGGACACCCTCGAGGTCCTCACCGACAACGAGACCTGCCAGGGGCTCCTCAAGTCGACCGACGAGATGATCCGCTGCGGGCGGATGACCCGGGTCACGACGCCCTTCTTCGGCCTCACCGGCGACGTCGAGGGCGGGATCAACCTCAAGGTCGTCAAGGCGGCGGTCGCCGCCGAGCTCCGCTTCATCACCACGAGCTTCCCGCTCGACACCACCCTCGGCTGGGGGCAAAACGCCGACGATCAGCTCGTCGTCCGCGGCGACGCGACCTGGGACGTGACCCTCGAGCCGCTCGCCGGCGACGTCTTCATCATCGGCAAGGTCGGCTTTCGGCGCTTCGCCAAGACCCTCAAGATCAACCTCTTCTCCTTCGCCTCGCCCTCCTTCACCTCCAACCTCCTGAGCCTCTCGATGGGCGAGTTCGAGGTGCTCCAGTGAGCCGCTTCACCACCAAGGCGCTCGCGGGGTCGCTCTCGGCCGCCTCGCTCGCCGCGCTCCTCTTCGGCCTCCCCGGCGACGAGTCGCCGGCGCCCCACGCCGCTCACCGGGCGGCCAAGGCGACCCCCGCGGCCGCGCCCCGCTGCGAGTTCGCGGCCGGCGAGGAGGCGGCCTTCACCCTCGAGTCGACGGCCCGCGACGTCCGCGGCGACGAGGCCGACCACCTCCGCGGGACCCTGAGCTGGGAGGTCGTCGACCAGCTCGACGACGATCGCTGGCGGCTCCGCGCCGCCCTCCGCGACGTCTCCCTCACCCAGGCGCTGACGCTGCCGGAGGAGCGCGTCGAGGGGTCGCTGAGCGCTCCCTTCTTCGTCGACGTCGACGCCTCGTGCCGCTTCGTCGGCTTCGGCTTCGACCCGTCGTGGGACGGCCGCCGTCGTCGCCTCGTCCGCGCGGCGCTCCTCACCCACGAGTACGTCGCGCCCGCGTCCCGGCGGCGCAAGGTCTGGAGCGCCGAGCAGGCGGACGGGATGGGCGACTTCGAGGCGAGCTACGAGCTCGTCCCCGGAGAGGCGGGCGCGCTGACCCGCGTCCGCCGGCGCAAGGCCGCCTACGACGGCGCGAGCCAGGCCGCGGCCTTCGGCCTGGCGATCGCGGTCGTCGGCTCGAAGGCGACCGCGAGCTTCGACCCCGCGGCGCCCCACTGGCTGACCGCGTCCGCCGGCGTCGAGCGGATCCAGCTCCGGGTCCAGGGCGAGGTCGCGGCCGACCTCCTCCAGGAGTTCCGCCTCACCCGCGACGACGCCCGCTTCGCGCCGGTGCCGGCGATGGATCCCGCCGACGCCGACTTCCGCGACGCATTCGATCTCGAGGTCGAGCGGGACGCGCACGACGACGCGAGGACCGCGCAGATCCCCTACGAAGAGGCGCTGGAGGCCTTCCTCGCCCGCTTCGGCGGGACCCGCGAGGACCCGAGCTACGCGGCCGCCCGCGAGCTCGCGTCCTGGCTCCGCACCCACCCCGAGGGCGCGGCCCAGCTCGCCGCCGCGCTCCGGGGCGGCGAGATCGACGACGCGGCCCGGCCCGCGCTCTTCCTCGGGCTCGAGCTCTCGGGCACCGAGGCCGCCCGCGAGGTCCTCGCGGACGCGCTCGCCGACCCGCGCCTGGCCGCCGTCGATCGGGCCCGGGCAGCGTCCGCGCTCTCCGACATCGGCGCGCCGACGCGGGGGACGGCCGAGCTCCTCCTCGCGCAGGCGCGGGGCGACGGCGACGGCGACGAGGTGGTCGCCAACGTCAGCGTCCTCGGCCTCGGCAAGATGGCCCGGCGGAGCGGCGACGACGAGCTCCGGAGCTACGTCCGCGAGGCCCTGGGCCGCGAGATGGCGGCCGCGAGCGACGAGGGGAGGACCCGCGTCCTCCTCGACGCGATGGGCAACACCGGCGATCCGGCCTTCGCCGACGAGCTCAGCGCGCACCTCGGCGCCGAGAGCCCGGCGACCCGGCAGCGCGCCGCCGAGGCGCTCGGACGCCTGGATCCGGGCGCCTCCGCGCCGCGCCTCCTCGATCGCCTCGGCGAGGAGAGCGACCCTGCGGTCAGCGCATCGATCGTCCGCGCCTACCGGGGACCGGCGAGCGCCGACGCGATCGCGACGATCTCGGACAAGCTCGCGGCCAGCACCTCGACCTCCGAGCGGGCCGCGCTCATCGCCTGGCTCGGCGCCGCGTCGCGCTCGGAGCCCGAGGCCGAGCGCCAGCTCGTGGCCCACGTCCAGCGCGAGACCGACGCCCGCTTGATGCAGCAGATCGGCTCCTTCGTCCCGGCGGCGGCGCTCCGATGATCAGAGCCACGACGATCACCCGCACCGCGCTGGCGCTGGCGCTGGCGCTCGTCGCCGGCTGCGACGCCTCACCGGAGCTGAAGAGCGCCGGCGAGGCGTCGCCGTCGGCCTGGACCCTGGTCGACGCCGCGCGCTTCGGCGACGACGGCGAGAGCGAGTCGCTGACGGTGACGCTCCCGGACCACGCGCCCGGCGGCGCCGTCGCGCTCCGGGTCACCACCGATCCCGGCGTCTGCTTCCAGCTCTCCTCGCTCATCGACGGCGAGGGCCGGGCGTGGATCGCGGGGCGGAGCGCCGGCGAGTACTGCCGCGAGTGCGAGGTGCGGACCTCGATCGCCGCCGAGGCCGGCGTCTTCGTCCTCCCGGTCGAGCCCGACCTCTCGCTCCGCTTCGCGCGGGTCGCCTGCGAGACCCTCACCCCGCTGGCGGCGCCCGACGATCGCCCGCCGCTGCGGGTCGAGGTCCAGCCGATCGCGGCGGCGCCCGCGGAGGCGGCGATCGAGCTCCGCTTCCTCATCGCCCCCACGTCGATCCTCGACGGCGACGAGGCGCGCCAGGAGGCGCTCGTCGAGGCCCTCCAGGAGGAGCTCGCGTCGGCGGGGATCATCCCGCGCCTGGTCGAGGCCCGCGCGCTCGACGACCTCCCCGACGAGCTCGCCTTCCACGCCGGCGACCCCTCGGCCCTCGCGGCGGCGCTCGCCGACGCCCCGCCGAGGGCCGAGACGACCGTCGACGTGGTCTTCGGCGGCTGCCTCCGCTACGACGATCCGATCTTCGGCCCGCCGCGCGCGGTCGACGGCTTCACCCCGCGGATCCCCGGCGGCGCCGGCCCAGCCGACGCGGTCTTCATGCCCGGGCTCGACTGCTTCGCCCCGGGCGCGGGGCCGACAGACCTGGCGATCGACGCCCAGGCCCACGTCCTCGCCCACGAGCTCGGCCACTACCTCGGGCTCTACCACGCGGTCGAGGCCGACGGCGCCACCGACCAGCTCGCCGACACCGGCCCCGACAACATCATGCACCACAACCCGGGGCGGGCCGCGTCGATCGGCTTCAGCCCCGCGCAGGGCCGGGTGATGCGCGCGCACCCGGCCGCCCGCCCGCTATGATGTCCCTTTGGACATGTCCTGTCGTTCGGGGACGCCGACATCCGGCATCTCCCTGCCGCAGCGGAGGAGCGCGTCCTTGAGGAAGACGGCGGCCCGGGTCTTCGGCAGGTCGGCGCGGTAGATCAGGCAGATCTGATCGGGGTAGATCGGCAGCTCGTGGTGGAGCCGGCGCAGCCGCCCCTCGTGGCCGTAGGCGGCGATCCGGCGGGGCAGGATCGCCGCGCCGACGCCGGCGAGCGCGAGCGACTTGACGAGCTCGAAGTCGCCGCAGGAGAGGAGCCGCCGCGGCACCACGTCGCGCTCCGCGAGCTGGTCCATCAGCCAGGCGCACTGCTGGACGCGGCCGGCGAACATCAGCGGCCGGTCGCGGAGGAGCGCCGCCGCGACCGCGAGGTCGGCGGTGTAGCAGCCCTCGGGGCCGTAGTAGGCGGCCCCCGCGGGCGCCGGCGCGTCGTCGGCCGCGGCGACGAAGAGGTCGACCGCGTCGCGGAAGAGCCGCACGAGCACGAGGTCGGGGTGCGAGGCCGGGTTGACCACCAGGCCGAAGGGGATCTCGCGGTCGACGACCGCCCGGAGGACGTCGCCGCTGCTCGCGCTGTGCAGCGTCAGGGCGATCTGCGGGGCCTCGCGCAGGAAGCCCGGGAGGAAGCGCGGCAGGAAGTAGGCGCCGAGCGACTCGTGGCAGCCGAGCACGTAGTTACCGACGAGATCGCGCTCGAGCCCGGCGACCGCCGCCGCCGCCCGATCGATCGCGGCGAAGATCTCCTCCGCGTGGACGAGGAGCTCGTCACCGGCCGCCGTCAGGTTGACCCCGCCGCGGTGACGCAGGAGGAGCTTGGAGCGGAGCGACTCCTCGAGCTGACGCATCGCCACGCTCAGTGTCGGCTGCGAGACCTTGAGCGCCCGCGCAGCCGCGCTCATGCTGCCGAGCCGGGCGATCTCCCGGAAGTAGCGCAGCTGGTTGAGGTCCATCGCCGGGGGACTATACGGGCGCGGCTCCGCCTGAACAACGCGGCATGCCCCGTGCGAATGATCGCCCTCCCCGGGGCCGCCGGCGCGGCTCCGGAGCAGATCGCCGACTCCCGCCTCCAGCTCGCCGAGGCGCTCTGGCCGAGCCGCGCCCCCGCCCGCGCCCCCGCCCGCGCCCTCGCACTCGAGGCGATCGCCGCCTACCGCTCGGCCGGCGACGGGAACGAGGAGAGCGCGGCCGAGGTCGAGCGCTGGCTCGCCGAGCGCTGATCGCTCGGCCTAGGCGGGCCCAGCCTCGATCGCCCGCGAGAGCTGGGCGCTCCGCCACGCGCCCGGCGAGAGCCCGACCTTGCGCTTGAAGGCCCGCGAGAACGCGGCCTCGGAGGCGTAGCCGACCTGGGACGCGACCTCGGCGATCCCCGCCCCGGGGTGACGGAGGTGCCGCCGGGCGAGGAGCATCCGCCAGCCGGCGATGTACTCCCCCGGGGTCTCGCCGACGTCGGCGACGAAGCGGCTGTAGAACGCCGAGCGCGACATCCCGGCGATCCGCGCGAGCGAGGCGGCGGTCCACTCGCGGGTCGGCTCGCGGTGGATCGCCGTCAGCGCGCGGGCGAGCGCCGGCTGGGTGAGCGCGCGCAGCCAGCCACCGCGCTCGCTCGATCGTTGCCCGATCCAGACCCGAAGGACATGTACGAAGAGGACATCGGCGAGGCGCTGGAGGATCGTGCTCGCGCCCGGCAGCCCCTGGGTGCGGGTGTCGCTGAGGAGGAGCAGCGTCGCGTCGATCCACGAGGCGAGCGCGCCCTCGTTGCGGGCGACGAGGAGGCGCGGGAGGTGCGGGAGCAAGTGCTCGGCCGCCTCGGGGTCGAGGGTGAAGGTGCCGCAGAGGAGCGCGCTGGGCTCCCCGCCCTCGCGCTCGCCCTCGTGGACGCAGGGGAGGCCGTCCTCGCCGATCTCCCGCGGGAGCTCGCGGATCGGCGTCGCCGGCACGCCCGGCGCGCTCGCCATGACGTGGGCGTCGCCGCGGGGGAGGACGATGACGTCGCCGCGCCGCCACGGGTGCTCGAGGGCGGCGCCGTCGGAGGGATCGTCGAGGCGAACGACGCCCTCGCCCGCGACGACGACGTGGAAGATCGCCTCCTCCGCGCCGCGGGTGGAGATCGCCCAGGGAGCGCGCCCGCGGGCGCGCGCGAAGAAGGCCCCGCGGACGCCAGCGCGCTCGACGAAGTCACTCAGGGGATCCACGGTCTGGACGCTCGGGCAAGGGAGGTGGACGGCCTGGCATGGGCCCGATCCAGGCTCGGACCTATTCCAGGGGGGAAGCGGCGCATGTCCGCGACGGAGACATCATGACACGGATCTGGATCGCCACCCTCGCAAACTTCTTCTTCCCCGGCGCCGGCTACCTCGTCCTCGGCCAGAAGGTCCTCCTCGGGCTCTTCTGGTTGGTCGGGGTGATCGGCCTGACCTACGTCGAGTTCGGGATCAAGGAGGCCGCGCCGAGCTTCTACTGGCCGATGTTCGCCAGCGTGTTCCTGATGAACACCGCCTTCGCCATCGACGCCTTCCAGACCGGACGCGCGCGGCTCCGGGGCTGAGCGCAGGATCGCCGCGCCGGGAGGCCTCGCGCGAGGTCGCGCTCCGCTCGCGCTCGGCCTGGGCCCGCGCGTCGCCCTCACCCCGACCGCCGCCGCGGCGACCCGCGCCCGTCGAGGGCGGCGGCGAGGCGACCGATCGCCACCCAGAGCTCCTCCTCGGTCCAGGCGGCGAAGCCCAGGCGGAGGCAGGGGCGAGGCTGGCCGTCGAAGGCGAAGCGGCGGGCGGTGGCGACGACGACCCCGCGGGCGGCCGCGCGGCGGGCCCAGGCGTCGACGTCGATCGTCGGATCGGCGCGGGCCCAGATCGCCATCCCGCCGGCCGGCAGCCGGAACGAGAGCGCGCCGCCGAGGCGGGCGGCGAGCGCCTCGCAGAGCGCCTCCCGGCGGCCCTGGTAGACCCGCCGCATCCGCCGGGCGTGGCGGCCGATCTCGCCGTCCTCGAGGAGCTCGGCGAGGGCCGCCTCGACCGCGTGATCGCCCTGGCGATCGAGGCGCTCGCGGAGCGCGGTCGCCCGGGCGATCACCGGCGCGGGCCCGCTGAGGAAGCCGACCCGGAGCCCCGGCGCGAGGATCTTCGAGAGGGTGCCGACGTAGATCACGAGCCCGTCGCGATCGGCGGACGCGAGCGGCAGCACCGGCCGACCGCTGTAGTGGATCTCGTTGTCGTAGTCGTCCTCGATCACCGCGAAGCGGCGGGCCCGGGCGAGGGCGAGGAGGCGGATCCGCCGGGCCGCGGAGAGGAGCGCGGTGGTCGGGAACTGGTGGTGCGGCGTCAGGTAGACCGCGCGGATCGGCCGGCGCTCGACCAGCGCGGCGAGGGCGTCGACGTCGATCCCCTCGTCGTCGATCGGCACCGGCAGGAGCTCCGCCCGCCGGGCGAGCGCGTCCCAGGCCGGGCGGTAGCCCATCGCCTCGACCGCGACCGCGTCGCCGGGGCGGAGGAGCGCCTGGGCGCAGAGGGCGATCGCCATCTGCGAGCCGCGGGTGATCAGGAGGTCGTCCGCGCCGACGGCGAGGCCCCGCTCGGCGCTGAGCATCGCCGCGACCTCGCGGCGGAGGCCGGCGTCGCCGCGCGGGTCGCCGTAGGCGAGGGGATCGTCGCCGCGGCGGAGGAGGGCCCGCCGGTAGGCGCGGGCAAGAGCTGTCCTCGGGACCAGGCGGAGATCGGGGACGCCGCCCGAGAGGATCATCGCCCCGGGGGGCGGCGCCTCCTCGGGCGCGGGCCCGTCGTGCTCCGGGAGGTCGAAGCCGAGGCCGCCCGCCCGCGCCGCTCTCCGCCCCCGCGCCGCGCCCGGCCGCGCCGCCTCGATCGGCAGCGACGCCGCGACCTGGGTGCGGCGGGCCGCCAGCGCCTCGATCCAGCCCTCGGCCCGGAGCTCGTCGTAGGCGGCGAGGACGGTGTTGCGGTGGACCCCGAGCTGACCGGCGAGGGCGCGGCTGGAGGGGAGCGGATCGCCGGGGCCGAGGCGCCCGCTCCGGATCGCCACCGTCAGGGCGCGGGCGATCTGGAGGAAGACCGGGGTCTCGGCCGACTCGTCGAGGGAGATCGCCAGGCTCCGCCGCTTCACTGGTCCAGCACTATTCACGAATCTTGGCGAGATCGCCAGACCATCGGGTCCGCGGATCGACGATCAAGGGCCCGCCAATCACGCCGATAGTCCCGAAGATTCCCGCCGAGGCGGAGATCCTGGCGATCCCAGACTGGTCCATCCTGATTCTCTAATCTGGAACTTCTGAATAGACCATCGCCGAGCCAGGCTCACGCCCATGCGACGCTCCGAGTACGAGATGCCCCGCGCTGACGCGATCGCCCTCCTCGCCCGCGCGCCGGCCGTCACCGTGGCGACCGTCGATCCCCAGGGGCTCCCGCACCTCCGGGTGCTCCACCCGGTGCTCGTCGACGACGCGCTCTGCTTCCACGGCGCGGTCCGGGGCGAGCGGGCGGGGATGCTCGGCTGGCCGGCGGTGGCCTCGGTCGACGAGGTGGTCGCCGGCGCCCCGAGCTACTTCTTCGATCCGGTGCGCGCCTGCCCGGCGACCACCTTCTACGTCAGCGTCCAGGTCCGCGGGGTGATCCAGGCCGTCACCGACCCGGGGCGCAAGGCCGCGGCCCTCGAGGCGCTGATGCGCCGCTTCCAGCCCGAGGGCGGCTACGCGACGATCCGCGCCGACGACCCGGCCTACGTCGGCCCGATCGCCGGGGTGGCGATCCAGGAGCTCCCCCTCACCGACGTGATCGGCAAGGCCAAGCTCGCGCAGAACCGACGGCCGGCCGACGTCGTCCACCTCCTCGAGCGCCTCTGGGAGCGCGGGGCCGCCGGCGATCCGGCGGCGATCGAGCGGATCGCCGCCGCCAACCCGGGCGCCCCGCGACCCGCCTTCCTCCGCGGCCCCGAGGGCGTGACCCTCCACCCCGCGCTCGCTCCGGCGGATCTCGACGCCGCCGTCGCGCTGGTCGCCGACACCTACTGGAACGAGGGCGTCGATCCGACCGTGATCCGCCGCGCCCACCTCGGCGCGGGCGCCTGGGTCGGCGCCCGCGATCGCCACGGCGCCCTGATCGCGAGCGCGCGGGCGGTCGGCGACGGGGCCAAGCACGGCTGGATCTACGACGTCGCGGTCGCCCCGGCCCACCGCGGCCGCGGCGTCGGGGCGGCCCTCGTCGGCCTCCTCCTGGAGCACCCGCTCCTCCGCCAGACGCTCCAGGTCCACCTCCAGACCCGCGACGCCCACGGCTTCTACCGCCGCTTCGGCTTCGTCGAGCTCGACCCGGGGACGACCCGCCCGCGGATGGTCCGGCGTCGGCCGACGACTCGATGAAGACCCCTAGGTGGACCCGAAGCGCAGGCTCCGCGCGCACCTCGGCGGCGTCGGTGATTGACCGTGGCGCCGCGGCGGTCGACGATCGCGCGGTCATGCGCATCCTCCCCGCCGACGCCCGCGCGGCCTTCGCCGCCGACGGCGTGATCTGTCTCCGAGGACTGGTCGACGCGGACGCCGTCGAGCTCCTGCGCGCGGCCACCGAGGCCGCGCTCGCCGGCCCGGCCGCGCTCTTCAGCGCCAGCGGCCGCCCCCTCCCCGACTCCTTCCTCTGGCTCACCCAGCCGGCGGTCGCCGAGCTCCTCCTCCGCGCGCCGATCGCCGCGGTCGCCGGCGCGCTCCTCGGCACCGCCGCCCCCCGCCTCTTCTACGACCAGATCTTCGCCAAGGACCCCGGCCGCTCCCTGGCGACCCCCTGGCACCAGGACGCCCCCTACTGGCCGATCAGCGGCGAGGCGCTCACCGTCTGGATCGCCCTCGACCCGGTCGACCACGAGGGCGGCGCGGTCCGCTACCTCCCCGGCTCACACCGCGACGGCGTCCTCTACCGCCCGACCTCGCACCAGGATCGCGGCGCCTGGGAGGCCGTCGACCTCCCGCCCCTCCCCGACCTCGACGCCCTCCCGCCGGAGGCGCTCCGCGAGTGGACGCTCGCGCCCGGCGACGCGCTCGTCCACCACGCCCGGACGATCCACGGCGCCGGCCCCAACACCCGCGCAGGCCGGCCGCGGCGGGCCTACGCGACCCGCTGGCTCGGCGACGACGCCCGCTGGACGCCGGGGCCCGAGACCATGGACTTCCCGCTGCCGGTCGAGGTGCGGCCGGGTGATCCTCTGCGGGGGACGCTCTTCCCCGAGATTTCGATCGCAGCGGAGATCTAGCAGGATTGGCCCCAGGGGCGCCCTCCCCTCGGTCTGAGCTCTCGGTGCCAAGCCTCCACGTCCTCGCCGCGGTAGGCGGGGTCGTGGACGACGACGACGCGGAGGCGCTGCTCGATCCGGGTCGCGGGGGCGGCCTCGACGAGCGTGCCCTCCTCGGAGAGGGCCTCGAGGTCGCTGCGGAGGTCGATCGCCAGCTGGGCGTCGCCGCCGGCGTTCTTCGGGATGAACCAGACCTTGGCGACGGCGGCCTGGGTCCGCTCGTCCCAGGTGCGCTCCACCGTGCTCTGGAGGACCCCGGAGAAGGAGTGCGCGCGGGCGCCGAAGTCCGGGAGGCCGACGAGGCGGCCGAGGATCCGCGCCGACGCCGGGCCGCTCTTGCGGAGCTGCTTCGGCCCCTCGCGGTCGCTGCCGCCGGTGAGCGGCGCGGGGTTGTGGACGCGGACGAGGCCCGGCGCGCCGCGGACGATCTGGGTGACGCTCCCCGCCGGGATCGGGTCCCCGCCGGCGCCGAAGCGATAGGTCGCGCGGATGTTGGACCTGCCGGTCGGGACGCGGGCGCCGCGGACCCCGTCGCCGAAGGTGATCGTGGTGTTCTGCTCCTCGTCGTGGCGGACGATGTAGACGCGGTCGGTCGGGGTCGCCTTGAAGAAGGTGGGCACCTCCCGCCAGAGGACGCCGTTGACCCGGACCTCGAGGGTGCTGGCGATCCCGCGGGGCGTGCCCGGGGCCTTGAGGTAGGTCAGCGGGGACTTCTTCAGGTCGAAGGACTGGAAGGGGATCGCCCCGTCGCCGTCGCCCAGGACCTCGTCGCGGACGGTCTCGCCGACGCTGACGTGGAGGACGTTGCCGTGGACCTTGACCGGCACCCGGAGCTCGAGCTCCTCGGGCCACTCGTCGGCGCCGGTGATCGACATGGTCGCGGAGCCGTCGTCGGCGAAGGCGAGGGTCCCCTGGACGAGGACGCCGACGCCGTTGGCGTCCTCGAGGATCAGCTCCTTGGGCTCGAGGCCTGGCGGAGGGGCGTCGTAGAGGCCTTCGAGGGGGAGCGGCTTGGGGGTGTTGACGAGGTCAGACTTGCGGAGGAGGTGCTTGGCCGGGCGGGTGAGGCGGCCGATGTCGTGGAAGTTGTAGTGGATGATTAGGCGGTTGGCGATTGTCGGATCGAGGAGCGACGTAGGGATTGCGGGCGACACCCGAATTCTCGTAGCTGGCACCGACACACTTGGACTATCGAAGAGAGGCTGCGATGTCTCGATCGTTTCCACAATCCTCCGCGGAAGAAACGTCGCGCCAAACTGCAAAATCACAACGTCACCTGGTACAATTGATCGATAGGCGCCATCGAGAAGAACAGCTGACGTGCTCTGAGATTCAGATGTGACGTCGGACAAGCGAGTCCCCTTGTAGCCCCCTGAGAAGAGCGAGAGAACTCCGGAGTACTCGCTGGGCTCGATTGCCTTATCCTCAGCGATTGAGGCGTTTGAGTTCGTGAAGATACTCGTAAGAGCGAACGCTCGCTGGGAGGGACTCAGAAGGGCGACATTCTCCCATGTTGCCGCCAAGGAAAACGCGGGAGGGGTCGCCACTCGCACTTGAATGTACGGCGCCATGTCTAGGCCCCGAACCTCATCGGCAGTGAGGATCTCCGAAGCATGGAGCCAGATCTGTGCGTCTTCCCATATGAAGAGAACCGGAGCGCCCCGAACGGGCGCAGCTGTTGAAGCCTCCAACAGAAGCTCCTCTTGTGCGTCCGCGACACGAATCGGGGCAATTTGAAGTGCGTTTAGGGAAGAACTTGCCGATGAGCGTCCGCAAACCACGAGAGCTTTGGAGGAAGCAAGCTCCGGCGAGACTGCGCGCAGAGCAACTCCATCATGAAGTGATACCAAAATTCCCTTGAATAAGGCGAAAATGGTTCCGTGTGAAGATGTTGAGGGAGATGCTTGATGCCCGAGCACCCCCACCAGTGCCTCCAGGCGCACCGTCGCAGTTTCCACATAGCTCTCTCCCGACACTGCCGCATCATAAACCGAAAGCAATGTGGCGATGTAGGGCCAAGCCTCAAGGGGTACGCGATCAAGACACTCCGAAGAAGAAGCGACCTCCGCGAGCGGAGTTGTGCCATTCACGATCGTTTGGGATGCGCTCGTGAGAACCCTGCGGAGGACGGGTGCGAAATCGAGCCAATCAAGCTTGAGAGCCGACTCTGCGAGGGGAGATGTCGAGGAGCAGTCACAGATAGTCATGATGTTACTCGGGGGCCATCCCCCCCAGCGTTCTGGCTTGAGTTGTTCAGCGCGTCTGATACGCTCTGGCTATGCGCAGCAAGCTCTTGGTTCTGACCCTCCTGACGCAAGGCGCGTGCTCTGGTGACGACGCGGCGTCGGAGACATCGGACGTGACGGGTGTTTCGACGGCCACAGCATCGAACTCTGCTTCCGCTTCGACATCCATGTCCATGACCACAGAGTCGATTGACACCACGTCGACCGGCAGCGAGACCACATCCGCTAGTGGAGCACCCTTCATCATCTCTTTCTCCACCAATGTCGGCATGATTACAGAAGGACAATCCGTGGTGTTTACGGCAACCGTGAGTGATCCAGACGGACTTGATGATATCGCGGGAGGTACTCTCCTTACAGGAGGAGGGGGGTTCACCTACGGACCGTTTCTCTCTGCAGGGCAAGGGGGGGTCTACTCGATCACT
>JACKDU010000019.1 GCA_020633335.1 Myxococcales bacterium
GGCGACGTCGCACTTGTTGACGAAGACCACCATCTGCTCGACGTTGACCTGGCGGGCGAGGAGGATGTGCTCGACCGTCTGCTTCTCCGGGCCCTGGCTGGCGTCGACCAGGAGGATCGCGCCGTCCATCTGCGAGGCGCCGGTGATCATGTTCTTGATGTAGTCGGCGTGGCCGGGGCAGTCGATGTGGGCGTAGTGGCGCCGGGCCGACTCGTACTCGACGTGCGAGGCCGAGATCGTGATCCCGCGCTCCTTCTCCTCCTTCGCGTTGTCGATCTCGTCGAAGGCCCGGGCGGCGCCGCCGTAGAGGGCGGCCGCGATCCGGGTGATCGCCGCGGTGAGGGTGGTCTTGCCGTGGTCGACGTGGCCGATGGTGCCGACGTTCATGTGCTCCTTGGTGTACATTGGTCTCTTCCTCTCGCCCGTCTTTCCGGGCTGTCAGCCTGAGCGGAGATCGCAAATAGGGGGTGTCGGCGGCGCCCTGGCGAGCGCGCGGCCGTCGAAGTGTGGTGATTTCGCGGGCGCGGCGAATCCGCGCGGCGGCCCGGCGACGACGCGGTGAAGTCAGCGCATTGGCGCTGGTTCACGGGTCGTCCGGGTCGCCCGGGCGTCCGGGGCGTCCGGGTCCGCGCGCCCGCGCGCGGCCGTCCGAGGGACGTCCGCAGGGCCGGCGGCGGGGACCCTCGCGTCGGCGAATTGCCGCGCAGGGGCCTGTGCAGAGGGGGTCTAGAGCCGCTCCGCAGGTCTCACGTTCGCTCCGCCTCTCAGGCGCCCAAGCGTCCGCTCCACCCACGGAGCCAGCGATCAGCTCGATACGTCGCGTACATCTGCTTGGCTCCTTTCCGGGGTGGGGGTTCTCGACGGCGCCGCACGACGCGGCTGATGTCATTTATCGACGGATGGTGATCCCGTCAAGGGAAATATGCACTTTGTTCGTCGACCGCGGAGCCGCGGTGATCAATCGTCCTCTCGTCGTGTCGATGCTCGGCGCGCTCGCGCTCGCGCTCGCCTCGCCCAGGAGCCGCGCTCGCGCGCGCGCGCGTCCCGTCCAGGGGTCCCCGGGCGGCCTGCGGGTGGGAGCACGTGGCGAGCGCTGCTCGCATCGAGTGCGCTAGAGTGCCTCGAGATGGCAAGCGCGCGCCCCTCAGCCCCCGCCTTCGGCCTCGTGCTCTCGCTCGTGCTCCCGCTCGGCCTCGCCTGCAAGGCCGAGGCTCCGATCGACGGGAGCGCGACGGCGACGACGAGCGGTGCGTCGACGACGGGGGAGGGCCCCGAGACCAGCGCTACGGGCACCGGCGCCCCGATGGATCCCTGCGCCTGCGCCGATCCGGTGGTCCACGTCGGCGACCTCGATCTGCCGGGGCTCGCGGCCTACGAGGGCGCCTGCCTCGTCGAGATCGACGGCATCCTGACGATCAAAGGGGCGGCCTCGCCGGCCGCCCTCGCGCCGCTCCAGCGCCTCCGGCGGGCCGGTTGGCTGGAGATCGCCGAGAGCCCCGGGCTCGTCGACGCTGCACCCCTTGGCTGCCTCGAGGAGGCGACGCGGCTCTACCTCCGGAACAACCCGTCGCTCGCCGACCTCAGCGCGCTGAGCCGCGTGGTGCGTGTCGAGGACGTCTGGATCGAGGGCGCGCCGATCACCGCCCTCCCGACCTTCGCCCCGGACTACCAGGGGATCCGCAAGCTGCGGCTCGATGATCTCCCGAAGCTCGTCGATCTCGACGCGAGCGCGACCTGGCCGGGCCTCCATGACGTCGACATCTGGGACGGGCTGATGGAGATCGAGATCCGCGGCGCGCCGGCGCTGACCAGCGTCGCCGGCCTCGCGGGGCCGCTGGCCGACGCGGTCGCCCTCGCGCCTGATGACGCCTTCGCGGGGGCGGTCTCCGTGACCCTCGACGATCTCCCGGCGCTCGCCTCGCTGGTCGGGCTCGAGCCCTACGCTCACGGTGACCTCGCCCTCCGCCGGCTCCCCGCGCTCGTCGACCTCACGCCCCTCGCCGGCTTCACGCGGGCCGGGGCGCTCGAGCTCGCCGGCCTCGACGGGCTGAGCTCGCTCGCCGGCCTCGGCGGCCTGATCAGCGCCGACCGGCTGACGATCGGCGGCTGCGACGGCGCCGGCATGCCGGCCCTGACCGCGCTCAGCGGCCTCGACGCGCTGATCCGGATCGACTACGGGCTCTCGATCATCGACGCGCCGAAGCTCGTCGGGCTCGCCGGCGCGCCGAAGCTCATCGACGTCGGCAGCGTCGAGCTCATCGACGCCCCGCTCCTCGGCGACGCCGAGGTCGCGGCCTTCCTCGCCCAGGTGGGATCGCCGCCCGCTTGCGTCGGCGGCGTCATCGAGTGCGGCTGTCAGGGGACGGCGCCCGCGGTGATCGCGGTCGGCTGCCCCGCGCTCTGGGAGGGCGGCTCGGCGGTCAGCGGTCAGAGCGCGGGCGGGGCCTTCGACGGCGCGACCGCCTTCTTCGGCTGGGAGGGCCCGGGCGGCACCTGGGCGGCGCTCCAGCTCGTGCTCGTCGACGCGGGCGCGGACATCGAGGCGGCCAAGGCGGCCGGGCTCAGCGGGACAGAGCCCGGCACGCCGAAGGTGCTCATCGATTCGGGCCGCGAGTACCCCTATTGGGTCAGCACCTCGACGGTCGACGCCTTGATGGTCCATCCCGGGGACGTGAGCGCGGTCGGTCCGGTCAAGCTCGAGATCAGCGGCCGCCTCGGGCGCTGGGATGTCAGCGATCCTGACGATCCGCCCCGCCTCGTCGGCGCGCTCTCGACCAGCGACCCGAACGCGCCGGTGCAGCTGAACGGGAGCTTCGACGCGGTCTTCTGCGACGCCTTCGTCCGGGTCCTCGGCGACTGACGTCGCGGCGAGCCTCCGACGACCGGTCGGCGCTCGTCCACGTCGTCGCGGCGAGAGGGGCACGCGTCACTCGTCGCCACGCACGGACGCTCGTCCGCGCTCGCGCTCGCCTGGGCCGAGGAGCCGCGCGAGCGCGCGATCGACCGCCGCCGGCTCGACGAAGGCGAGGTAGAGGAGGACCGTCAGCGCCGAGAACACGCAGACCGGGAGGGCGAGGTAGAAGAGCGCGTGGAGGGCGACGCCCGCCGGGACCAGCCAGCGCCGCGCCCGCGGCCACCAGAGGCCGACGCCGAGGGCGAGCTCGAGGGCGAGGAGGATCCAGGCGGCGGCGACGAAGAGGGCGTGGAGGGCCGCGCTCTCCGGGAGATCGGAGCCGAGGTAGAAGTCCATGGCGATCCGCTCGAGGCGGGCGCCGCTGAGGTAGTCGGGGCTCAGCTTGTCGATCGCGCTCCAGACGTAGACCGCCGAGAGCTGGAGCGCGATCAATCGGACGCCCCAGAGGGGGCCGCGCTCGGGCGGCGGCGGCCGGCCGGCGGCCTCCGCCCGGCGGAGCGCGAGCCAGCGGTCGACGCTGATCGAGCGGCCGGCGGGGACCAGGATCATCAGGAGGGTCACCGTCGTCAGGAGCGCCTGGTGGTGGTGGCCGAAGAAGGAGCGGGCGCGGCCGCCGAGGCCGAGGTGGGCGTCGAGGTAGAGGTGGACGAGGATCGCCGCCGTGATCGCGGTCGCGCCCCGGGTGCCGAGGCCGACGAGCATCGCCAGGCTGGCGCCGAAGAAGACGACGATCTCGGCGGCCTCGAGCGCGCCGGTCGCCCGGGTGAGGCTCAGCGGCTCGCCGACGCAGCCCCAGAGCGCGAGCACCAGGCCGATCCGGATCAGCGCGGCCGCCCGGGTCGAGCCTTCGAAGTCGACGGTCGCGGCGGCCAGCCGCGAGCCGAGGCTTGGCCTCGCCTCACTCATGGCGCCTCCGGCGGGTGATCGGCCGCGGCCCGAGCGGGCGGCAGAGATCGTCGACGTCGGCGAAGAGCGGCTGCCAGCCGTCCCAGGTGGCGATCTGGCCGTCGAGGCGGATCGCCACGTCGCCGCCGAGGCGCTCGCAGAGGGCGCGGGCGACCCGCAGCGCCCCGGCCTCGCCGCGGATCGTCCGGAGCCAGCGCGGCGCCGCGCGGGGCTCGCGGTGGCCGAGGAGGGCGTAGCGATCGAGCTCCTCGAGGTGGTCGCCACGGACCGCGAGGAAGCGCCCGCGGACGATCTCGAGACCTGGCTCGGCGTACATGTCCCAGGTCGGCATCCAGCGGGTGCGCGCGCCGTGGAGCTGGCGCCACGCCGGGGCCGCGACGATCCAGGCGGCGATCAGCGCCATCGTCGCGATCCGCAGGATCCTCCGCACGCCCATCGAGCTCGGCGTCGACGATCGCCGCGGGGATCGTCGCTGTCAAGGGAGCGACCCCGAGCCCGTGGGAGGGGCGGGCTCGGGGTCGCGGTGTGAGAGCGGGTGACGCCGGGAGCCTAGGCCGGCTCGCAGACGTAGGAGGTCCCGTCGAAGGCGGTGCCCGAGGTGCAGACATCGGCCGACGAGCAGCCGCAGGAGCCGTCCTCGAGGCACACGTCGGCGTTGTCGACCCCCTCGCAGTCCGCGTCCGAGGCGCAGCGGCACTGGCCCGCGCTGCAGATCGACGCGCCCGGGACGTCGGCGCAGTGGTCATCGGTCGCGCACTCGCAATCGCCGCTCTCGGTGTTGCAGACCGGGGCGCTCGGCGAGGTGCACTGCGCGTCGTCGGAGCAGGCGAAGGCGCAGGAGCCGTCCTCGCAGATCGCCGCGGTCTGGGCGCAGACGGCGATCGGATCGCCGCCCTCGATCGGCGGGTAGGTGGTCTCCTGGAGGAGGAGCGCCTCGCACTTCACGAGGTCGGTGGGGGCGGTCGCGCAGCGGCCCTCGCCGCCGCCGATGTCGACGCAGACCTGGCCGACGCACTGGTCCTGGCTCGCGCACTGGACCGCCCAGCCGCTGTAGAGGGCGACGCACTCGCCGTTGTAGGTGCAGCCGGAGTCGCCGCTCTGGCAGCGCTTGTCGACGCAGGAGAAGCCGACGTCGAGGCCGTTGACCGCGCAATCGTCGTCGTTCTCGCAGGCCTCCTGGCAGTGGGCGCCGTCGAAGGGGCCGCCGGTCTCGCCCGACGACGAGCTCGCGGACGCCGAGTCGCCGCCGCTGCTCCCCCCGCTCGAGCCCCCGTCCGTGGCGCTCGCGTCACCGCCAGTGGAGCCGGTGGATCCGGTGGAGCCGGCCTCGGAGGTCGAGGAGGGGCCGGCGCTCGTCGACGAGGTCGCGTCGGTGGCGGCGCTCCCGTCGTCACCGCATGCGGCGAGGAGACCGAAGAGACAGATCAGTGGGAGGTTGCGAATGCGAAGGTTCATGGCAGGTCCTTTCAGGGGGCGGCGTCGTGCCGCGCACGGCCGGGTGCAAAGCAACTCGGGGGCCGCCTTGGGGTCGGCGATTTCCCGTGGAATCTCGCCGGGTCGGGGGACGCGCCGCCGCTGCCGGGTGGCCGGGGGCTGGCCGGGAGCTGGCCGGGGGCTGGCCGTGTGCCGGCACGGGTTGGCCGGGTTGGTCGGTAGTGCGCGCGTGGAGCCTGCGGGTCGGCTCGGCGCAATCATGGGCCGGGTACATCCCGGAGAAGGATCACGAGCTTCGGCGAGTCGCCTGCGCCAGGACGGCGCTCGCCAGGGCGCAGGCAAGCACGAGCCGCTCCCGCAGCGACACGACGCGCGTCACAGTCGCCGAGGTATGTCCTTCTGGACATGTCGTTTCAGGTCCAGTGTTGGACGTGTGAGGCGCCCCGCCGCGCTATCGCGCGCTGGTATCGTGAGGCCCGCCGGCAAGTCACGGGTGCGCCGACATCCGGCGCCGCGGCGAGCGGAAGGGGCGCCGGATGTCGGCGAGCACTCCTGGTGCCCAGAACGACCGTCGTGAGAAATCCGGGCTACCTCGGCGCGTTCTCGTCGACCTTGAGACTCTCCCCGAGGCTCTCCAGAGCACGAATCTCCGTTTCGATGGCTTTGACCTCCTCCTTCCCCCCCCTGTCCTTCTCAAGAGCTTTCTTCTGCTCTTTCAGTTTGGAGAGTTGGTCCTTGATGGCCGCGGCTAGGATTACCTTGACGTCAGACTCGGGGGTTTGGGTCAGCTCGCTGAGAAGGGCCGAAACGATGAGGATCGTCACGATTCCGTCTGTGCCGCTCGCCGACTGCATGACCTGATCGCCGAGCGCGATGAGACGAATTGTCGAGACGAGAGACTCAATGAGCTTCGGCGTGTTTGCCGTGGATTGGGACTTGGCGACGATAGCGAGAACATCAACAAGCTTGCCGATGTTGTCACGCTGTCCGAGAGAGCGCCCGGTTGCGAGCACGTCGCGAAACACTCTCTCTGACGTAGCATTGTCGATGACCCCGTTGGCGTTCATCTCGCAGATCCTGTAGAGAGCATCACGCATGAGGAGCACGAGTTCGGTACGCGTCGCCACCTCGGCGATTTCGCTCTTGGCAGACTCGGCACTCTGACCATTCCCCTTGGCGGCGATCTCGATGGCCTTGAGGGTGACTAGGGCTTCGGCCCCGGCGTTCACTTCACGCGAAGCTGACGTATTGGCGGCCGCGTCAGGTGGAGGTTCGGCGCAGAGGCGGAAGCCGCCCTCCCTGTGCTTCAGGATGTAGGCGCCTCGGCCACGGGCGTCGTAGGTGATCGCGAAACTGGCGTCCTTTGGGCTCCTGTCGTTCGCTGGCAGCGTGTACATCTCCGATGGCCGCACCACGGTTTCTGATGTTTTTTTGCAGCCGATTGGAGCGACAAGGGCGAGGGTGATGAGGAGCGCGTTGGAGCGAGTCGTCATCGCCAGACTCTACTCGGGGCGTGAAGAAGTCTGCGCGAATAATATGCGGGACCTGGCGGCGAGGGGCGCCCACGCGAATGGCAAGCGTTGTCGAGTGGCGCTCACGGTGGATTCGGCGAGGTGCCGTAGTTGCCGAATGGGCCGTGCGAGCGCAACGGCAAGGTGTGCTCGGAGGAAACCACGCGCTAGGGCGAGCGAGTCCGCGCCCGGTCGATGTCCCCATCTCCGAGCTCGTCCTCGGCACCGTCGCGCGCTCTCCGTCGAAGAAGAGTCGCTTTCGGCCGAATAGCTTTTCCTGTACTAATGCCTGTGGAATCGGGTGATGCGCGTGCCCAAGCCGTGACCCTCCAGGAGGCCTTCCTAGGCGCCGCCGCGGCTGACGCAGAGGGCGACCAGGCTGCGGACCTCGCGATCGCCGCTGCCCTCGCCCTCGCGGATGCAACCAGCGTAGTCGCCGCTCTCGAGGAGCGCGCGCACGCGGAGGGCGCGGCGCTCCTCGGGGTCGCTCCAGCACCGGCTCTCGGCGCTGTGGCGGAGGAGCGCCGGCCAGTTGTGGGCGCGGCGGGCGTCGAGCGCGGCCTCCCGCTCCCGCGTGCAGCGCTCGGGGAGGGCGCTCGCGCGCGGGCGATCGCTCCTTGACGCCTGGCCGCCCCTGGTCGAGCTCTCCGCGGTCGAGGTCGCGGTCGCGGGCTCGGGGGTCGCAGGCTCCCGCGCGGCGACGTCCGGGTGGAGCTCCGCGGCCTTCGCCGCGCTCGCGGGGAGGGGCTCGTCGGTCGTCGGGGTCGCGGGGAGGTGGGCGAGCCTCGGCTCGCCGGCGGTCGCGGTCGCGGGCTCGTTGGCGAGCGCGGGCGCGGGCTCGTTCGCCGCTCTCGCTTGCGTGGCGGTGGGTTGGGCGTCCGCGGGCCCAGGGTCGCGGGTGAGGCCGACGACCAGCGCGATGGCGAGGGCCGCCGTCGCCGCTCCGGCGCCGCCGACGAGCGCGAGGCGGCCCCTGCGACGGGGCGGCGCGTCGGGGAGCTGGACGACGAGCGCGCGCAGCCGGTCGGCGAGCTCGGCCGCCGACGCCGGACGCCGGGTCGGCGTGCGCGCGAGGCAGGCGCCCACGAGCTCGCAGAGGGCCGGGGGCACGTCGGGGCAGCGGCCGACGAGCGACGGCGACTCGACGCGGCGCTTGTGGGCGACGACCTCGAAGGGATCCTTGTCCTCGAAGGGGGCGCTCCCGCAGATCGCCTCAAAGAGGATCGCCCCGAGGGCGTAGATGTCCATCTGCGGGGTCGAGGCGAGGCCGTCCGCCTGCTCCGGGGCCATGTAGCGCGGGGTCCCGAGGAGCTGGCCGGGGCGGGTGAGGCGGGCGTCGCCGCTGAGGTCGCGCTCGGCCGCGATCCCGAAGTCGAGCACCTTGAGCCGCGCGCGCCCGTCCTCGTCGACCACCATGATGTTGCTCGGCTTGAGGTCGCGGTGAATCAGGCCGCGGCGGTGCGCGGCCGCGACCGCGTCGGCGATCTCGGCGATCCAGAGGCAGGCCTCGCGCCACGGGAGCTCGCCGCCGCGGGCCGCGATCGCGTCGTCGAGGGTGCGCCCCTCGAGGAGCTCCATCACCAGGTAGAGGCGGCCGTCGGCGAGCTCCCCGGTGTCGAGGACCTCGACGATCCCGGGGTGGTGGAGGGCCGCGGTCAGGCGCCCCTCGGCGCGGAAGCGGCGGGCCGCGGTCGAGCCCCCGTCGACCCGCGTGAGGATCTTGATCGCCACCGGCCGGTCGAGGCCGACATGGACCGCGCGGTAGACCGTGCCCATGCCGCCGACGCCGAGGCGCTCCTCGATCCGGTAGCGGCCGTCGATCGACGCGCCGGGGGCGAGGGGGCGCTCGTCGAGCTCGAAGTCGGCGGTCGAGAGGGTCGGCTCGCCTCGGGTCGCGCCGAGCGAGGTCAGGGCCGGCCCGGCCGGATCCTCCGAGGGCGCGTCGGCGTTCAGAGGCACCGAAAGGGCTCCTTGAGGTCACCGGTGACCTGGCAGGTGAGGCCGCGGCAGCAGGCCGTGCCCGCGTTCAGCTCGCAAGGGGCGCCGACCCCGAGGCAGCAGCCGCTCGCGTCGAATTCACAGTCCTCCCCGCAGGCCAGGTCGCCGCCGCCGTAGCCGAGCGAGACGCAGGTCGCGTCGTGGAGATCGTCGGCGTCGCAGAGCTCGCCCGGGTCGAGGTGGCCGTCGCCGCAGTAGGGGCCCGCGGTGTCGCCCGTGCTCGCGCTCGCGCTCGCGCTCGCGCCGGTCGACGCGTCCTCGCCCGTGCTGGTGGCGGCGCCGGTCGACGTCGATCCGCTGGCTTCGGTCGCCCCCGCGCCGGCGGGTCGGCAGGTCGGGTCGGCGGCCTCGACGGCGACGCAGCCGTTGTTGACGGCGGTGCAGAGGTCGCAGAAGGGGGCGCTCGTCGAGCGGGCGGCGCAGGTCGAGTCGCCCTTGAGGTTGCCGCAGTGGTCCGGGTTCGGCTCGACGCAGGCGAACGCGAGCGCCGCGAGCCCGCCGAGGGCGAGGGCGAGCGCGCGGCGGATCATCGGCGATCCCTCCCGCGACGGCGGGCGCGGTCGACCAGCATCAGCGTGACCCCGCCGACCAGGAGGCCGCCGCCCGAGATCGCGACGGCGAGGCCCGGCGGTCGGGTGTTGCGGACGTAGAGCGGGCGGTCCTCGAGCGGCGTCGGCGGTCGGAGGGCGAGGACCACCCCGAGCACCGCCGCGGCCGCGCCGACCGAGATCGCGGCGAGCCCCGCCTTGCCGAGGGGGCCCAGGCGCGGCGGAGCAGGCCCGGGATCGACGTCGACGGGCTCGGGGGGCGCGGGGCCCTCGACCTCCGCGGGGCCCTCCAGGGGCGCGGCGCCGGCCTCGGGATCGGTCGGCTCCGTCGCGCTGGCGGGCGCGAGCGTCGAGTGCTCGCGGAGCTCGGGGAGGAGCTGGTCGACCGCGGCGACGAGGCGCTCGACCAGCTCACCCTCGGTGCACGAGGCGCACTCGCCGTGGTGCTTCACCGGGATCCGCCGCGGGTCGCCGACCAGGAGGCGGAGCTCGTACGCGAAGCTGAACTCGCCGGCGTCGCCCGGGCGCAGCGTGATCTCGAGGCGCGGCTCGTCGAGCGCGCGGGCCGGCAGGATCTCGGCCTCGCGGAGCTTGACCCCGACCCGCTCGCGGATCCTCTCCTGAATGATCGGCCCGTCCCCGCCGAGGGCGCTGGTGTCGACGTCGAGGTCCGCGCGGTGGATCGAGTCCGCCTCGGGGCCGGCGAGCGCGATCACCAGCAGGAGCGGCTGGATCATTCGCAGGGCTCCAGGGCGCCCTCGCGCTTGCTCAGCCAGCGCCGGATCTGGTTGCGGTGGACGCCGAGGTGACGGGCCGCCCGCGAGACGTTGCCGCCGCAGCGGTCGAGGGCGGCGCGGATCGTCGCGTCGTCGAGCTCGCGGAGCGAGCGACCCTCGAGGCGCTCGGGCGGATCGAGGGGAGCCGCCCCAGGCGGTGCTGCGCTCGCGGGAGCGGGCGTCGTCGTCGGGGTCGTCGGGGCGCCGAGGGCCGCGCCCGCGTCGGCGCCGAGATCCGCGGCCATGACGACGGGGTGGCCGGCGATCTCGGCCTCGGCGGCCGCCGACCGGATCGCCCGCCGGAGCTCGCGGACGTTGCCCGGCCAGGGCCGCAGGAGGGCCGCCTCGATCAGGAGCGCGTGGGCCCGACGAGCCCCACCGAGGGTGTCGAGGACGTCCTGGATCAGCCACGGGATCGACGCGGGCCGCTCGCGGAGCGGCGGCAGGACGATCGACGGCTCGGCGACGCGGTAGTAGAGATCCTCGCGGAAGCTCCCGCGCTGGATCCCCTCGCGGAGGTCGCGGTTGGTCGCCAGGCAGACCCGGACGTCGACGGTGAGGGGTCGGGTCGCGCCGAGCGGGAGGGCCTCGCCGCTCTCGAGGAAGCGGAGGAGCTTGGCCTGGACCGCGAGCTCGAGCTCGCCGAACTCGTCGAGGAAGAGGGTGCCGCCGTGGGCGGCCTGGACGTAGCCGGGCGCGTCGGCGTTGGCCCCGGAGTAGGCGCCCTTGCGGGTGCCGAAGAGGAGGCGCTCGGCGACCCCCTCGGGGATCGTCGCGCAGTTGACGGCGATGAAGGGCCGCTCGCCGGGGCCGTGGGCGCGGTGGTAGGCCCGGGCGGCGAGCTCCTTGCCGGTCCCGCTCTCGCCGCGGATCAGGAGGTGGTTGCCGAGGGCGGCGAGGCGGGTGATCCGCTCCCAGGTGGGCCGCTCGCCCGGCCCCACCAGCGCCCCCTCGATCCGCTCGATGCCCCCCGCGAAGGCCCGGAGGTCGTCGACGAAGAGGAAGATCGAGTGGCCGAGGCGGAGGCGCGCGCGATCGCGGAGGAGCGCCTCGGGTCGGCCCTCGCCGTCGATCCAGATCCCGTTGCGGCTGCCGAGGTCGCGGACCCACGCGCCGCCCTCGGGGGCGGGCTCGACCCGGGCATGCGATCGTGACACCAGATCGTCGCGGAGCTGGATCTCGCCGCCGCCGCCGCGTCGACCGATCGTCAGCGGGCGATCGAGGGGGAAGAGGTCGAGCGCCGGGCCGTCCGTGGTCCAGAGGAGGACGAGGCCGGGGGTGGACGGGCCGTCGTCCGCCTCCGCGATCTCATCGCGGGCGTCGAGCGTCTCGCCGACAATCACCGAGCCATGATAGCTGACCTTGGGGCACGCGCGAGGGGCGGGGGCGCCGCCAACTTCGCGCGGCAGACATCGTCAATCCGTCACGATCTTGAACTCGATGCGGCGATTCTCCGCGCGCCCACGGGCGTTGGAATTGTCGGCCATCGGCTCGTCAGGCCCGGCTCCGCGGGTCGTCAGGCGCTCGGCCGCGACCCCGTGATCCACCAAATAGGCGCGGACCGCCTCCGCGCGCTTGCGCGAGAGATCGACGTTGTACTCGCGCTTGCCCACATCGTCGGTGTGGCCGACGACCTCGATGTGAACCTCCGGGTACTCCTGTAGGACCTTGACCGCGGCGTCGAGGGTCGGCCGCGAGCGATCGCGGATCGTGTCGCGGTTGAAGTCGAAGAAGATCCCGCGGATGACGCCGGTGTGGGTCTCGACCTCGGGCGGGAGGGTGTCGGGGCACCCGTCGCGGTCCTTGAAGCCGTTGCGGGTCTCGGGCTCGCTGGGGCAGGCGTCGTCCGGATCGAGGATCCCGTCGCCGTCGCCGTCGCGGAGCGGGCAGCCGTCGGGGGCGACGCCGGGCTCGTCGGGGCAGGTGTCGTCGCCGTCGAGGATCCCGTCGCGGTCCCGATCGGCGGGCGGGCAGCCGGTGGGGGCGACGCCCGGGACCGCCGGGCAGGCGTCCACGGAGTCGAGGATCGAGTCGCCGTCCGAGTCGCGATCGGGGCAGCCGTCGGGGGCGACGCCGGGCTCGTCGGGGCAGCGGTCGTCGACGTTGGTGAATCCGTCGTGATCGCGATCTGGATCCGGGGGCGCGCTATCCGGCGCGGCCGCGGGCTTCTTTCCGCGCCCGAGGGTGAGGCTGAGGCCGGCGAGGACCTCGAGGTGGCTGGTGCCGTCGGCCTGCTGGGCCGCCTGGGCGGCGATCACGTGGCGGACGTCGAGGCGGAGCGCGAGGTGGCGGTTGACGAAGTACTTCACGCCGGCGCCGTAGTGGCCGACGGGGTCGACGTCGTCGCCGGCGACGTCGGGGGCCGAGCGCACGCCCATCGCCCCGTAGCCGCCGACGACGAAGGGGACCACCCGAAAGAGGGGGAGCTGGAGGATGCCGTGGCCGCGGACGCCGTAGATGAAGGCGCGGCCGCCGGGCTCGTACTTCGCCGGGATCGCCGCGAACTCGGCCTCGATCCCGAGGAAGGAGAGGGGGAAGAAGGCCGCGCGCACGCCGAAGTCGGGCGAGACCCGGCGCAGCGGCTCCTGCGGCGCGGTCGCGGGGTCGTAGAAGTCGTGGGTGCGCGAGAAGACGAAGGCGCCGGCGGAGACCCCGAGCTCGATCATGTTGCGGACCGGGCGGAGGCGCCGGAGCGGGCGCTCCTCGGTCGATTCGGCGGTCGATTCGGCGGTCGACTTGGCGGTCGACTTGGCTTCTGGGCGCGCGTGGGCCGGGGCCGCGCCGGCGAGCGCGAGGAGGGCCACGAGGGGGAGGTTGAGGGGGGTCTGGGACATGGGAATTCTCCGGGCAAGTCGAGGTCAAGGGCGTTCAAGTTCAGGACAGGTGGCGCCGCGCGGGCGCGGGCGCGGGCGCGCTCACGGGACGAGCTCGCCGAGGACCGGGCACTCGCCCTCGCAGAGGACGATGTCGTCGCACTCGAGGGCGAGGCTGAGGTTGGCGATCGGGTTGAGCGCGTCACAGGCGAGCTGGCACGCGGCGAGGTTGGAGTCGTCCTGGAAGAGGCACTCCAGGAGGCAGGCGCACTCGTCGTTGGCCAGGCAGGCCTCGTACTCGGAGCAGCACTCGGACTTGACGCAGGTCAGGCAGGCGCTATCGCCCTGGTCCAGGGGACAGAAGGCGCCGTCGGTGTCGGTGTCGGTGTCGGTGTCCGTGTCCGTGGCCGTGGCCGTGTCGGTGGAGCTCCCGTCGGTGTCGGCGGCGGTGTCTGTGGCGGACGCCGAGGCGCTGGCGCCGTCGGTCGCCGAGTCGCTGGCGTTGGAGCCCGAGGAGCTGGCGCTATCGCTCGCGCTGCCGCTGGCGCTCGCGGAGGCCGAGCCCTGGGAGTCGCTGGCGCTGCCCTGGGAGTCGCTGGCGCTGCCAGCGTCGCTCTCGCTGGCGCTCGCGGAGGTCCCCGCGCTCTCACCCGGCGGGTCGAGGAGCTCGTCGCTGTTGCAGGCGACGCCGAGGGCGAGGGAGAGGGAGAGGCCAAGGTGAATGAATTGTGCTGAGGTCATGGTGTTTCTCCGATGGCGGCCGGCGCTGGCAGATCCGACGCCGGAGGCCCCGGCCGGGCGTTTGCGGCGTCGGCGGACGGAGAAGCAACCGTGGTGCCGGTGTGGGCGAGGGATGAAGTGTCGTCATTTCGAATACTTGGGAGGAGCGCGCGGGACGGCGACGCCCCGCGGCGGCCGGCACAGGCTGGCCCGCGGCCAAGCCTGGCCTGGAGTGCAGGCCTGTCCTGTCCTCTCGACTGGACAGGGCGCCTCTGCGACGTCCAATCGACTGGACGCGCGCCGTGGAATGTCCACTCGAATGGACATTCTCATGCGCCGATTCGAACTCTGTTTGCACAGAGTATTCGCGCCGTGACGGCCGGCGGACGCGCCGCCTAGTCGGTCACCAGGAGCGCCGTCCCCGCGAACATCACGGCGATCGCCGCGAGATTGCCGACGCTGAGCGGCTCCCGAAAGATCACGCGCCCGAGGAGCACCGCCATCGCCATGCCGACGCCCCGCTTGAGGGTCTCGACGAAGGCGACCTGGGCGAGGGTGAAGGCGAGGAGCTGGAGGACGACGGCGGCGGCGAGGAGGGCGATCGCGGCCGCGAGGGCGAGGCGGGCGCGGCCGATCGCCGCGAGGTCGCCGAGCTGGCGGCGGAGCGCGAGCACCCCGGCGAGCGCGAGGGCGCCGAGCGCCATCTGGTAGGTCGCGTGGAACGAGATGTCGGCGCTGCGGAGCGCGAGCTTGTCGAGGGCGCCGGTGAGCGACCAGAGGGTCGCGACCCCGACCATCATCAGGGCGCCGAGGCGGACGTCGCGGCCTCGCTCCGCCCGGCGCGCGAGGCTGAGGAGGAGCGCGCCGCCGACCACCAGGCCGATCCCGAGGCTAGCGCGGGCGGTCGGCACCTCGCCGAGGAGCGGCCAGGCGATCAGCGCCGAGAGCACCGGCGTCAGCGAGAGGAGCGGGATCGTCACGCTCAGCGGGGCGCGCCGCACCGAGCCGAGGAAGAGGAGGCTGGCGGCGGCGTTGGTCAGCGCGACCAGGGAGCCGGGCACGAGGTAGGCCGAGCTCCGCATCGCCCCGCCGTCGACGGCGGCCATCACCGCGAAGATCGGCACCTGGCCGAGCATCAGCGCGAGCGCGAGCGCGAGCGCCGGCACCCGGGTCGAGAGGTGCTTGCGGAGGGCGTCGAGGCCGGCCCAGGCGAGGGCGGCCGCGAGGGCGACGAGGGCGCCCATCAGCGCGCCTCAGAGCTCCGGCGACCGGCCCGCGTGCGCACGAGCGAGCCCGGGCTCAGGCGCTCACCCGGCCGATGAGCTCGGCGACCTCGCCCTCGCTGAGGGCGACCCGCGGGAGCGAGCGGTAGAGCGCGGCCATGTCGCGGCGCGGCGGCTCGCTGTCGATCTCCTCGGCGGGGGTGTCGAGGGCGTGCGGCGGCGGGGTGACGAACTTGGCGTCGAAGGCGATCCCGAGGCGACCCTCGCAGTTGCACGGGTTCTGGCGATCGACGTGGAAGCAGCGCGGGGTGAGGTAGTCCTCGAGGCGCTTGCGGGCGCGGGTGAGGCGGACCCGGTAGGCGCTCTCCTTGATGTCGAGGAGATCGGCGGCGTCGGCCGGCGAGTAGCCGAGGATGTCGGTGAGGATGAAGGAGAGGCGGACGCTCGGCGGCAGGCAGCCCATCACCGCGGTCAGGCAGGTGCGCTTGAGCTCCCAGAGGAGGAGGTGGATCCGCCGGGGGTCGCCGTCGATCCCGCGGGCGTTGATGTCGATCGGCCGGGTGATGTCGCTGCGGAGGACGTTGTCGAGGATCTGGAAGCTCTGCTCCGCCCGGCGCCCCAGCTCCTTCTCGAGGTGGCGGGCGAAGGCGCCGAGGAGGGCGTCTGCAGGGATCGGCGCGGCGAGGAGCTCGGCGGCCTCGTCGTTGGTCTGATCGACCAGCTCGCTGAGGAAACGGTGGGCCTCATCGCGGGCGCCGGACATGTCGTAGGCGAAGGCGTAGAGGCGAGGGAGCTCCGCGATGTAGAGCTGACGCAGGGATGTCGGTCGAGTCGCCATCGGAGTCGGAGGCATGAGTAGCATCAACGCGGGCGTTTGTATGCCCTTCGGCGGGCGCAGCGGCGCCAGAGGGCGCGCACAGTCGCAGCTGTGGGGCACATGACGCGCATTTCTCCCCGAGAATCTACCTGCGCGGGCCCGACCGACGGTCGCGCGGCCCTTCGGTGAACGGCGACGACGACCGCGCTGCGGCGGCGCCGAGCGGAGCTTCGGGAACGGCGCTCTCAGCGCGATGGCGCGCCCTGGCGCCACAATTCCACCGGCGACCGAGGGGGATGTCATGATGGGCGGCGATGAAGCTCTCCATCGGCCTCGCGCTGGCGATCTCGCTCCTCGTCCGCGAGGACCCCGGCGTCGGAGGGAGCGGCGCGGAGCGGGCCGACGAGGGCCCGCGCCGCGCAGGCCCGAGCGCCGACGAGCTCCTCGCGCTCACCGAGCGCTGCGATCCGCTGCCGGGGGTCGGCGAGTTCAAGACCGACTCGCGGAGCCCGGCGGCGACCGTGCCGATCTGCCGGCTGGCGGGCGCGATCTGGTGGCGGGCGGACGCCGACATCGACTGCGACGGCGGGAGCTCGGCCTCCTGCAAGGACGACCCGAGCTACCAGGCGACGACCTCGGCGAAGGACTCGAAGGGCTCCTTCGTCGACGCGTCGACGCTCCCCTTCCTGGTGGTGCCGCTCGCGGGGAACGGCTTCGACCCGAAGAAGCTCGGGATCAAGACCGGCTGGTCGGGCTACGGCTCGGCCGGCGCGATCATCTACGACGGCCAGCTCCTCTACGTCCCCTACGCCGACGCCGGCCCGGCCGGGGTGATCGGCGAGCTCTCGCAGGCGGCGGCCGCGAGGCTCGGGATCCCGACGAGCCCGCGGAGCGGCGGGGTCGACTCGGGGGTCACCTACATCGTCTTCACCGGGCCGGGGAGCTACGTCGAGCCGATCGAGAGCGAGGCCGAGGCGAGGGCGCTCGGCGAGCGCCTGGCGAGGGCGCTGATCCAGGACAATTGACAGTTGGCGACGGGATACTCACTCCATTTCCCTGCGGACATGTCCAACTCGCCAGGTCGATCAATCAGGCCTCGTCGCGGCTGATCACCCAGGCGCCGACGATCCGCGCGTTGTCGATCAGCATCCCCGGCTCGGGCGCCTCGCCGACCCACAAGTCGTTGCGCTCGCCCTCGCCGCGGACCTCGAGGGCGACGAGGGCGGCGCCCTGGGCCGCGAGCGCGTCGGCGAGCTGGTCGTAGGTCGAGCGGCCGGCGCCGCCGCTGGCGACCATCCGCAGCAGGCTCTGACCCCAGGGGCCGAGGAGCTCGGTGTAGACCGCGTCGAAGCTCGGGACGATCACCGACTGGTAGAGGAAGAGGGCGCGGAGCGCCTGGGTCGAGATGATCTGGATGTCGTCGCGGCCCTGGTGGGCGAAGTGGTGGCGGAGGCGGCGGGCGAGCTCGATGTCGAAGAGCTCGGCGACCACCCGCGGGCGCCCGTGGGCGCAGGCGTCGTTGCCGACGTGCTCGGCGTGGGTGACCAGGGCCTCGAGCTTCATCATCGCCTTGGCGATCCGGGCGTCGGAGTCGTGGCCGCTCGAGAGGAAGACGACCACGTCCATGCTCGCCGCGTGGCCGAAGCCGCGGGGGAGGCCGACCAGGCGGCGCGACGAGGTGAAGTCGCCGACCGCGATCTCGATCCGCCCGAGGGGGACGCTCTCGTGGGGGAGCCGGTGGCCGTGGAGGGCGCCGTGCTCGTCGGCCGCGAAGATCCCGTGGCGCTCGGAGAGGAGGCCGTTGCGGACGAGGTTGGTCCGGGCGTCGAAGTCGTCGAGGGCGGCCGCGCGCGCCTCCTCGCTCTCGACCAGCACGAGGATCTGGGCGGCCGGCTCGGCGATCACCAGGGCCTCGATCAGCGAGACGGTCGCCGAGCGGAAGCCGCAGATCAGGATCCGCTTCATCGGCGCGGTCGCGGCCCTGGCGAAGCGCGGCGGCGTCGCCTCGGCCTCCGCGGGGGGCGTGGGCGCCTCCTCGGCCGGCGCCCGCAGGGCCTCGGCGAAGTCGCGGACGACCGCGAAGTTGGCGGCGATCGCCACGAAGCCCCGGCAGCCGCCGGCGGGGAGCGGCGGCGTGTCGGGGGCGGGGTTGAGGCAGACCTCGACGTCGGGCTCGTGCGGCTGATCGCGGAGCGGGCGGGTGAGGAGGCCGAGGGGGAGGAGCGTCTGACCGCGGCTGCGGGCCCGCAGGAGGCGCATCGCCGCCGCCGGCTCGCTCGGGATCGGCGGCGCGCTCTCGCAGCGGTAGGCGAGCCCGGGGACGTCGAAGTAGCAGGTGTAGAGCTCGTGGCCGTGGCTGGCGAGGAGGACGTCGAGGAGCTGGGTGCTCCGCGGCCGGCGGATCGTCGCCGCCATGAAGAGCGCGAGGAGGCGCTCGCTGGGGACGATGAAGGCGCGGGTGCCCGAGCCCGAGATCGCGGTCCGGGCCGCCGGGATCGCGCTCTCGTCGAGGATCTCGGCGATCAGGAGCTGGGGGCGCTCGCCCGGGCCGCGCCGCGGGGCGCCGCCGTTCTCGACCAGGGTGAGGAGGGTCTGGAGGGTCTCGGCGTCGGGATCGGGGGCGTCGAGGTTGGCGAGGAGCATCACCCGCTGGGCGACGCCCATGTCGGTGCGCTTCAGGAGCGCGGCGTCGTCGCTGGTCCAGGGGCGGTAGACGACGTGGGCCATGTCGGTGCCGCGGAGGAACTCCGGCGGATCGTCGCTGTGGCCGACGACGAGGTAGCGGCGCCCGCGGACCCCGGAGCGGGTGTTGCGGATCAGCTCGCGGAGCCACTCCCGGGAGAGGCGGCCCTCGGGGACCAGCTTCTTGTAGTAGCGGGTGAGCTCGTGGAGGAGGCGGCGGGTCGCCGGGGTGATGTTGACGATCACCGTGTGGCCGCGGAGCCCGGGCTCGCGGAGGTTGCTCAGCTCCATCAGCTCGCGGACGACGTCGGTCCCGAGGCCGATCAGGAAGGAGACCAGGAAGAGCCCGAAGACCGTCAGCGCGAGCGAGACCAGCATCGCGGTCGCCTCGATCGGCCCGGAGATCATGTTACCGGGGTCCTGGATCTGCCGGAACGCCCACCAGAGGAGGGTGAGGAAGTGGCGATCGTCGCGGGTGATCTCGCCGTCGTTGTTGAAGTCGACCGAGGTGTGGGCCCGCTCGGCGACGTTCTCGATGATCACCGCGCCGGTGAACGAGAGCGCCATCACGAAGACCCCCATCAGGACGACCTGGCGCGAGCGCTCGCGGCGGGCGAGGACCAGCCAGATGTCGCGGGCGAGGGGCGCCCAGTAGCCGATCAGGAGGAGCATCCGCGTCAGCCGGAAGATCCGGAGGAAGCGGTTGGTCGACGCGCCCTCGACCGCCATCGGCAGGAAGGAGAGGAGCGCGAGGAGATCGAGGAGGAGGAGGGCGACGTTGCCGAGGCTCGGCACCCGCCAGGCGCGGGTCGGCGCGGGCGCGTGCGGCTGCTGGTGGGGATCGCTCTCCTCGCTCTCGGCCCGGAAGACCAGGAAGACCCGGAACGCCAGCTCGAGGCTGAAGACCAGGAGGAAGATCCCGGCGAAGTCGTCGACCCACTCGTAGGGGAGGAGGCTGATGATGATGCACGCGCTCAGGAAGAGGCGGATCTCAAAGCGCGCGAGGAGCCGCTGGAGGCCCTCGGCGAGCGAGACGAGCGGCGCTTTAGCCACGGGCGCGCATGATAGTGCGGCTTCGCCGGCCTGAGAAGGCGAGGCGGTGAGGGGATCGCGGGCGTCGGCGAGCGGCCGCGGGCCGCCCCGGGGGGCTGCGGAGGGGCCGCGAAGGGGCCGCGGAGGGGCTTGGCAGGGGGCCGCCGCTTCGGTAGGAGGGGGGCGTGCAGGTGCTCTTCTGCCACGGCCTCGAGAGCGGGCCCTGGGGGCGCAAGTCGATCGCCCTCCGCGACGCTGGCCTCGAGGTGATCGCCCCGGACGGTCGCGGCCAGGACCTCGCGGCCCGCGTCGACGCGATCGCCCAGGCGATCGCCGACGCCCCGGCGCCGCCGCTCCTCGTCGGCTCGAGCTTCGGCGGGATCGCCGGGCTCGTCGCGGCGATCGTCGCCGACGCGCGCGGGGCCCGGGTGCGCGGGCTCGTCCTCCTGGCGCCCGCGCTCTTCGTCCCGGCGCCGCCGATCCTCGGCGATCGCCCGCTGCGGCCGCCGGCGCCGACCCTGATCCTCCACGGGACCCGCGACGACATCTGCCCGATCGAGATCTCGCGGCGCTTCGCGGCCGAGCACGGGGCGCGGCTCATCGAGGTCGACGACGACCACCGCCTGGTCGGCTCGCTGCCGCGGATCGTCGACGCGGTCCGCGGGGCGATCGCCGGCGAGCGGTGAAGACGCGCGCCGGACGAGCGATGCGCGCGCCTCGCCGCGCGATCTCGACGATGCGCGACCTTGCGCGTCCCGCCGACGTCCGCCTATGCTGCCGTCGATGGTCTCCGCGCGCGTTCCCGTCCTCGGCCTCTCGCTCGGCCTGCTCCTCACCGGCTGCTACGTCGGCGTCGATCCCGACGCGCTGAGCGGGAGCGACGCGTCGAGCGGGGTGAGCGTCAGCGCGACGATCACCCAGGGATCGGGCGACGACACATCGAGCTCGAGCGGCGGCGAGGCGAGCGGCGGCGAGTCCAGCGGGGCCCTCGATCCGACGACGGGGGACGGGACGACGGGCGACGCGACGACGACCGACGACGTGACGACGAGCGGCGACGCGACGACGGGCGACGTGACGACGACGGGCGACGGGACGACGAGCACGACGAGCGACGGGACGACGAGCACGACGAGTGGCGGGTCGACGAGCACGAGCGGGGGGATGGGCGAGTACTGCGACGCCGACGACGACTGGGATCCGGCGTGGGCCTCCCTCGAGGAGCAGGTGCTCGAGGTGGTCAACCAGGTCCGCGCGGAGGGGGCGGATTGCGGGAGCAAGGGGAGCTTCGGCGCCGCCGGGCCGCTGACCATGCACCCGCTCCTCCGCTGCGCCGCTCGCCTCCACTCGAAGGACATGGTCGTCCGCAACTTCTTCAACCACGTCAACCCGGACGGCGAGGACCCCTGGGATCGGATCGCCAAGACCGGCTACGGCGGCTACCAGACCGCGGGTGAGAACATCGCCGGGGGCTCGGGGACGGCCGCCGGGGTGATGGACCAGTGGATGAACAGCGACGGCCACTGCGCGAATATCATGAACCCGGCGTTCAATCAGATCGGGGTCGGCTACTACCCGGGCGGCATGTACGGGCACATGTGGACTCAGGTCTTCACCAAGAAGTAGACGTCCTCCGCTCGCCGCCGCGCGCCCCTGGCCGAGGGGCCGGTGGCAACTCTCACGGCGTCCGGATAGCGTCGGCGGGATGCGTCGCCTCCACCCCTCCCGCACCCGCTCCCTCTCCTCGGCCGCCTCCTTCGCCGCGCTCCTCTGCCTCAGCGGCTGCGCCGGCGACGATTCGAAGACCTCCGCCGGCTCGACCTCCTCGGCGAGCGCGACCACCGACGGGGAGACGAGCACCTCCGGGTCGACGTCGACCTCGTCGAGCTCGTCGGATTCATCGACCTCGGCGTCGTCGAGCTCGTCGACCTCGGACGCGAGCTCGTCGACCTCGGACGCGAGCTCATCGTCCGGCGGCACGGGCGGCCTGCCGGACGGCGGCGCATGCGTGAGCGACGGGGAGTGCATGTCGGGGCATTGCTACGTCATCACCTTCCTCGGCGGGACCTGCGGCGAGTGCTTCATCGACAGCGACTGCGCGGGCGGCGGCTGCTCGCCGCCGAACCCCTTCGACGGCACCCCGCCGATGTGCAACAAGGGCGAGGCCGGCGGTGGCTGCGAGACCAGCGAGGTCTGTATGCCGGGGCTCGAGTGCGCGACGGTCGTCGATCTCCTCGGCCTCATCCAGATCAGCACCTGCGGTGAGTGCGTCACCGACGCGGCGTGCGACCCCGGGGATCTCTGCGCCCCCGACGTCGACCTCGCCAACTTCAAGGGGCAGAACACGTGCATCCCCCCCGGGACGATGCCGCAGGACGCCTACTGCGATCTCGCGGGATCCGGGGACGAGGCCTGCATGAGCGGGATCTGCTCGACCGTCGACGTCATGGGGATCGCCCAGATCGGCGCCTGCGGTGAGTGCGACACCGACGCTGATTGCCAGGGCGGCACCTGTATGCTCGGGACCTTCGATCTCGACACCGCCACGCTCGTGGGCTCCACGTGCGTGTGAGCGAGCGGCTGGTCTCATTCAGTATACATGTCTGAAGAGACATCTTCGTTCGACGGGGAGCGCCACGACCCCCGGACCCCGCTACTCGCCCCGCGAGCCGGCCGCGAAGGCGCCGGGCGAGCGGCCGACCACCCGCTTGAAGTCGCGGGCGAAGTGGGCCTGGTCGGCGTAGCCGAGGGCCGCGGCGAGCTCGGCGAGGGGGGGCGGCTCGGCCGACTGGAGCCGCTCGGCGGCCTCGTGGAGGCGGTAGCGGCTCAGCACCCACTTGGGGGTGACGCCGACGTGGCGTCGAAAGGCGCGCTGGAGGGCGCGGGCGTCGAGGCCGGCGGCCTCGGCGAGCTCGTCGACGCGGACGAGCGAGCGGTCGATCGCGGCCCGCTCGACGAGGTCGCGGAGGCGCAGCGACGCGGCCGGCGGCGGCGGCAGGCGGGGGGCGAGGAGGGCGACCGACGCGGCGATCCTCGCCTCGAGGTCGGCGGCGGCGAGCACCTCGCGGGCCCAGGCCTCGCCGTCGTCGCCGAAGAGCGCGGCGATCGGCAGCGCGAGGTCACCGAGGCGGTCGAGCGAGCCGCCGACGAGGGGCTGGAACATCGCCGGCCGGAACTTGATCCCGAAGACCCAGCCCTCGCCCTCGAGGCGCCGGGTGAAGCGGCCGCGGTGGATCCCCGCGACCTGGGCGCGCGCACCCTCGCCGTCGACCTCGACGACCAGGTGGACGCAGGGGTGGGGGAGGGTCTCGGCGCTGGTCGGCGCGTCGAGGCGCCAGCGCACCGTCCAGAAGTGGGCGACGAAGTCCGCGAGCGCGGGCGGCGGGAGCACCCGGCGGTGCTCCTGGGCGTCGGCGAGCGGCGGGGCGCCGCGGAGGACGCCCCGCGCGGGCGGGGCCTCGGGGAGCGCTCGGCCCATCGCCGGCGACCATGCGCGATCTGTCGCGTTTGTTCAAGACAGCCGCGGCGGCGCCCGCTAGAAGGGCCCCATGCTCGTCCAGGGGACCTTCGAGATCACCGCTCAATTCGAGCCGCCCCACGACACCGTCGACGGGGTGGCGCTGGCGCGGGCGCGCTTTGACAAGCGCTTCCAGGGCCCGCTCGAGGCGACCAGCGCGGTCGAGATGCTGAGCGCGCGGACGCCGGTCGCCGGCTCCGCCGGCTACGTGGCGATCGAGCGGGTCCGCGGCGTGCTCGCGGGGCGGCGTGGCACCTTCGTCCTCCAGCACATGGGGGTGATGCGACGGGGCGCGCCCTCGCTGACCGTGAGCGTGGTCCCCGACTCGGGGACCGGCGAGCTCCGCGGGCTCCGCGGATCGATGGACATCCAGATCGCCGACGGGGTCCATCACTACGCGCTGGACTACGAGATCGACGAGGTCGACGAGCCCGCGGCCGACGCGTCGGCGAGCGCCTGAGGCGGGGCCGGCGGGGCCGGCGGGCCGGCCCGACGACGGGTTGCGATCGCGCGCGCCTCGGTTGAATGGCGCCGGGCGGAGCGCTCGCTCGCCCCGGCGCGCGTTCATCGTCGAGGGCCCGGAACGGCGCTCCTGGTAGGATCGCGGGATGTCCACGTCTCTTCGCCTCGCGCGCCCGCTGGTCTCCGCGTCGATCCTCCTCCTCGCCTGCAACGGCGACGATCAAGCGAGCGGCAGCGACTCTGCCAGCGCCTCGGCGTCGACGAGCGAGAGCGCCGGCACCGCGTCCTCGAGCGGCGCCGGCTCGGCGTCGGCGACCGCGTCGACGAGCGCCGGCTCGGGCACCGACTCGGCCACCGGCACGACCCAGGCCGGGACCGACGCGACCAGCGCGTCGGCGTCGGCGTCGGCGACCGCGACCACCGGCGAGACCGGCACCACCGCGCCGGCGACCATGGGGACCTCGGAGAGCGGCACGACCACCGGGGGCTCCTGTGAGGGCGCCGAGTGCTGCGAGATGGGCGAGGTCTTCTGCGGCGACGTGTGCTGCACGGTCGGCGAGGTCTGCTCCTTCCAGAAGTGCGTGGTCCCGGGCGCCGCGTGCAAGGAGAAGTCCGATTGCGCCGCCGACGAGTACTGCGAGTACACCCTCGGCGAGCCCGAGATGATGGCCGATCCGAATTGCATGGGCGGGGTGATCGAGCCCAACGGCAAGTGCCTCCCCAAGCCGCCGCTCTGCGATCCCAACGATCCGCCGCCCGACCCGAACGACCCCCAGTGCCTCCTCTCCTGCACCTACGAGCCAGAGGGGGGCTTCAGCACCGAGCTCAAGTTCGCCTGGGGCGGGGTGATCAACCCGCCCTACGACAGCGACGTGATGATGACGCCGATCGTCGTCCAGCTCGATGACGACGACTGCGACGGCAAGGTCTCCGAGCGCGACATCCCGGAGATCGTCTTCTCGACCTTCGCCAACGGCGCCTACAAGAACCCCGGGGTCCTCCACGCGATCTCGATCGTCGACGGGAACTTCGTCGACAAGTGGGCGGTCCCGGGGGTCGTCAACCCGACCAAGCAGATCGCCGGCGGTGACCTCGACGGCGAGTCCGGGAGCGAGGTCGTCGTCTGCGGCGTCGACGACAAGCCGCGGGCCTACAAGCCCGACGGCACTCTCCTCTGGACCGCCCAGGCGATGACCTGCTTCATGCCGTCGATCGCCGACCTCGACGGCGACGGCAAGCCCGAGGTGATCGTCGAGGGCGGGATCCTCGACGGCGCGACCGGGGCGCTCAAGGCCGCCTTCGCCCCGGCCCTCGACACCTCCTTCATCGTCTCGGACCTCGACAGCGACGGCCTCCTCGACGTGATCACCGCCAGCCGCGGCTACCACGCGGACGGCCAGGTCTTCGTCAACACCAACCTCGCCAACCAGACCAACTTCTACGGCTCCTCGGACTGGAAGAGCTCGTGGCCGGCGATCGCCGACTTCGACGCCGACGGCAAGCCGGAGGTCGCGGTGATCGACAACCTCAATCACCGGCTCTCGGTCTGGCGCTACGACGCCCAGCAGCCGGGCAAGTTCTCGATCGTCCGCCAGCCGGTCGACATCAACGGCGGCCTCAGCCCGGCGCTCTGCCCCGGAGGATCGTGGGGCAACACCCACGGCGGCGGCCCGCCGACGATCGCTGACTTCGACGGCGACGGGACCCCCGACGTCGGCACCGCCGGCGGGATCGGCTACGCCGTCTTCTCCGGCAAGAAGCTGGTCGACCCCAACGTCGCCGGCCCCGCGACCATCCTCTGGATCAAGCAGACGAAGGACTGCTCGTCGGCGTCGACCGGCTCGTCGGTCTTCGACTTCGACGGCGACGGCAAGGCCGAGGTCGTCTACAGCGACCAGAACCGCCTCCGGGTCTACGAGGGGGCGACCGGCAACGTCCTCGTCGAGCGCTGCAACACGACGGCGACGCTCATCGAGTACCCCGTGATCGCCGACGTCGACAGCGACGGCCAGGCCGACATCGTCGTGATCTCGAACGCCTACGCCAAGAACAGCCCCGACATCACCTGCACCGAGGGCGGGGTCAACGGCCAGTCCGGCGTCCGCGTCTTCGGGCCCACCAGCGGCAAGTGGGTCCGGACCCGGCGGGTCTGGAACCAGCACGCCTACCACGTCACGAACATCGAGGAGTCCGGCGAGGTGCCGGCGCAGGAGAGCCCGAACTGGTCGGTGCCGGGCCTCAACAACTTCCGCCAGAACAAGCAGCCCGACTCGGAGCTCGGGTCGCCGGACGCGATCGTCGCGATCGAGCCGATCTGCGCGATGGACCACTACACGCTGGTCGCCACCGTCCGCAACGTCGGTGAGGCGGCGCTGCCGGCCGGGGTGATCGTCGGCTTCTACACCGGCGAGCCGATGAGCGGCGACAAGGTCGGCGAGCTCAAGACCTCGAAGGCGCTCTATCCCCTCGAGGCCGAGGTGCTCGAGCTCCCCTTCGACGACGCGCCCCAGGACGTCAAGGACGGGATCGTCGACGTCTACGCGGTGGTCGACGACACGATGGTCCCGCACCCCGAGTGGCAGGAGTGCCGGACCGACAACAACGTCGGCGTCGCCGACGGGAAGTGCCTGATGCCCGGCTGAGCGCCGACTCCATCGGCGCCGGCGATGATGGCCGATCAGCCATGTCGCTCCGTCACCCCTGAGGTGCGTGAGGACCCGCCGAGGCGGAGCGAGAGAAAACGATTGGCAGGATCGCGGCGCTGACCGATCGTGATCGGGTGTCCTGCCGCACCCTCGCCCCCTTGAGCTCGCTCCTCCTCATTGCGCTCGGCCTCTGCCCCGCCTGCTCGGGCGGCGGGGGGACCAGCGACGGCGGCAGCGCGACCGAGGCGACGAGCGAGGGCGCGAGCGGGAGCGCGACGAATTCGACGGACGCGACGGCCGGCACGAGCACGAGCGGGGGGGCGAGCGCGGGGGCGACCACGAGCGCGGGCTCGGGCACGGCCGCGAGCGAGAGCGACGCCACCGGCGGCCCGACGGGGAGCTCGGGCGGATCGAGCGGCGACGCGACGACGGCGTCGACGTCGACCGGCGCGCAGACCAGCGGCGACACCACGGGCGTCGTCGACACGACCTCGACGAGCGGCGGCGCGGCGGTCTGCGGCGACGGGGTCGTCGACCCCGGCGAGTCCTGCGACGACGGCAACGGCGAGGACGGCGACGGCTGCGAGGCCGACTGCACCTGGACGCCCTGCGCGGTCGTCTGGTCGAAGACCTATTCGATCGACGGCCGCCGCCTCCGCGGGACCCAGATCGCGGCGCTCGCGGGCGGCGACGTCGCCCTCGCGGTCAACGACAACCCCGCCCAGCTCGACAACCGCCTCCGCCTCACCCGCTTGAACGAGGTCGGCGACGAGCTCTGGTCGACCCTGGTGCTCGACGTGCGCTCCCAGCCCTACGGGCTCGCGGTCGCCGAGGACGGGACCGTGGTCGTCAGCGGGGTCGACTCCTCAAACCCCTTCAGCAGCGACCTGACGGCGGGCTACGACGGCGACGGCAAGTCGCTCTGGAGCCTCATGGATCTCTTCCCGCAGGCGTCGATCGCCGAGGGGGTCGCGGCCCTCTCCGGCGGCGACCTGGCGATCGCCGGCAGCCTCCCCCTCGCCAAGTCCGCGTGGCTCGCCCGGGTGAGCAGCGGCGGCGCGCTGATCTGGAAGAAGGGCGTCAGCCTGCCCGAGTACAGCATCCTTCAGCTCCGGGCGGTCGCGGCCGACGAGGCGGCGATCTACGCCGTCGGCAACTGCGTCAGCGCGAACGGCAGGGGCGGCTGCGTCGCTCGCTTCGGCCTCACGGGCGACCTCGTCTGGATCAAGCAGATCATCGTCGAGGGCCCCGAGATCGCCGTCAACTTCTCCGACGTCGACGTCGGCGCGGGCGGCGTGGTCGCGGTCACCGGCGACGTCTTCACCGCAAACAAGGGCGTGAAGCCCGGCTCCGACATCTACACCGGCCTCTTCGACGCCGACGGCGCGCTCCTCTGGTCGGACATCTACGACAGCGGCCCCGACAAGACCTACGATCAAGGCGACGGCGTGGCGATCGACGGCTTCGGCAACGTGATCGTCGCGGGCCGCGTCCCCGACGGCTTCCTCGCCGGTCACATCCGCAAGTACGACGCCGACGGGGCGCTGATCTGCGAGACGACGATCAGCGTCGTCGACGATGACAACACGCTCTTCCTGGACGTGGTGATCGCCGACGACGGCTTCCCGCGGATCACCGGCGACGCCGGTCCGGCGCTCTACATCGCGGCGCTCACGCCCTAGTCGGCGGGCCTTGGGAGCGTCAGAGGTTCCAATACCAGGAGGACCGGTAGATCGTCATCCCTCCCTGCGCCGTCCAGGAGCGTTGCTCCCACATGGAGGACCCGTTGTCGGCCTTCTTCACGCTTTCATGGCACGCCTGATAGACATCGGCCGTGATCCATGAAGCATAGTCAGCCTGGCGTAGCGAGCAGAGCTTCGCCGCAAAATTCGCCGCTCGCCCCACCCAGACCAGGTCATTCGAGCCGCGGATTCCGGTGCGCGCGACGAAGAGTTCGCTGGTGTCGACGCCGACAGCCTGCCGTACGGCGAAGTCCTCCGAGATCTTGGGGTAGGCCTCGCGGATCTTCTGATTGATGATCCTCACTACAGCATGATTGATGGCCAGCGCTGACCGCACGGCAGACGTGTTCTTGTAGTCGCCGAGGAAGACTGCCATCACTCGGTCGCCGTCGAAGGCCGTGATCTCGCCGCCTTGCTGGCGGATGATCCGGCAGGCGCAGTTCAGATAGCACTTGTAGATCTCCGCTGCAAAGCTGGGCTTGTACGTGTTGACGAGCTGTGTCGATTCGGCGAGATCGGCGTACAGGACCGTGCCGGTGAGCGTGATAGCGTCATTGGAGAGCTTCAGATCTGGCGTGTCCGGGACGTGGCGGCCCTCGCGGGTCGTCCACGATTCCTTGAGGATCTTGATGACTTCGGCGGTCAGGTCGTCGGTGAATGACATGTGTTTCCTCTATGACGAGAGTTGGTGGTTGATGATCGTTCGAGCCTCGTCCGCGATCGCGGCGAGGTGCTCGTTGTCGAGGTCGTCGGAGAGCTCCAGGCATCGGAGTCCGACCATTATCGGCGTCGGCACTTCACCGGCGTGCCCGTGCCTGATGAGCAGAGTTCGACCGGGTCCGAGTCGGCCGAGGGCAGCGCCGATCTGGCCCTGCAGGAGCGAGTGATCGCCGCCCGCGCGCGGCCCTCCGGCGTACTCCTCGGCGGACCCAACGATCACGGCCACGGCGATCTGGTCGCGCTGCGCGACGAAGGAGTCCAGCGGACTCATGCCAGCCCCGAGGGGGCCGTCAGACCAGAGCCGGACGTCCCATGGCTCCTGGTGCCACGAGGCAGCGAGCTTCCGAGCGAGTGAGAGGTGGCCCGCCGTGGAGCCGACGAAGATGAGAGGGCGCTCGGGACGTCGTGGGACGAGATCGCCTCGTTCGCGTAGGCGCGCCGCGAGCTCGACGGCGAGGCGGCGCCACAGCTCCGGCGCTCTCTGGGCGAGTCGTGCGAAACCACTCTCGTCGATGCGAGCTACCACGGTCGCTTCCCTCGCCCTGATCGTGGCGCTCCGGCGCTGCGTCGGGTCGATCAAGGTCATCTCGCCGACATGCTGGCCAGCGCGTCGTGTCGCCACGCTCTCGCCGTGAACCTCGACCGTGGCGCTGCCGACGAGGAGCAGGAGGATGTCGCTGTCAGCCGCACCTTCGAGGATCAGAGTGTCCCCAGGGCCGAAGCACTCGAGAGAGGCGATGTCGGCGATGCGGGCTGCCATGTCCGCGTCGTTGCCGATGAGGGACTGAGCCTGCAGAACGCTCTCGAGCCGCCGCCTACCACCATCGGATGTGGTGAATCGCTCGAGCAACGCGCGGGCCTCGGACGATCGGCTCGGAGGGGACGAACGAAGCGGGAGATCTCGATTCAGAGCGTCCTGGACCGCCCGAAACTCCGCGGTGCGTTTCGGGCGAAAACCCTCCAGGCGGGCGAAGAAGTCGCTATCGAGGGCCCTCCGAGCATGGAGCCCCTTGACGATCTCGTGGGAGAGAGCGGCCTTGCTGGAGTCGGGCCCCGGCAGGTTCAACGCCAAGTCCCCGCACGCCGGCGCGAATTCGACCAGACGACGCAACTCAGGGGCCTCGAAGGCATCGCAGAGAAGCCGGGCCAGACGCTCGAGGGCTTCGAGAGGTTCGGTAGGGAGCATGGGATGAGTCTGTCGGTGGATGGTGCCCGTGAGTCCGAACTTCGATCCGTGCGCGCACTACGCCTCTGCGTGGAACATCTGCGAGCGTCCACAGAGCCCCCGTCTCCGACCCGATCAACGCATGCTGGTCGCAACGGTGCGTACGCTCACGCTGTCGGCGCTCTCGTCGCTCAGGACTTCGATCCGGGGCCGCCGCTCACTCCATCGGCGCCCCGAGGGTGAAGCCCTCGCTGCAGCGGACCAGCGGCAGGCGGGCGCGCTCGGTGCGATCGCCCATGCGGACCTCGATCGCCAGCCACTCGCCGTTCTCGCCGGGCTCCATGTCGATGGTCATCGGCACGCCGCTGGCGTCGGCGAAGAGCCACTCGCCGAGGAGGTCGTCGTAGGCGATCAGCTCGAAGGAGAAGCCGCGGGTGAGCTCCTCGTAGGCGGTGATCGCCTTCGCCGTGTCGCTCACCCGGACGGCCGCGGCGAAGTCGTCGATCTGGGCGCGGATGAAGTCGGCGAGCGCGTCGGCCTCGACCCCGCAGCGGCGGTCGACGACGAAGTCGTCGCCTCCCATCAGCGCCCGCAGGGCCGCCTTGCCGCCGCTCCGGCTCAGGGGCACGACCTCGCCGATCGGCCGCCAGCGGAGGCCCTGGCGCTGGAAGGCGACCGCGACGACGGCGTCGCCGGCGACCGCGCCGGCGCGGAAGGCCGGCCAGACGATCGCGCCCTGGCGGTCGCCGCGGCTCACCTGGGCGGCGATCGCCACGCTCATCCCCGGGAAGCGGGCGGCGATCGCCTCGCGCGGCAGCGGCTTCGGGCGGGCGGCCGTCGGGCCCGCGAGGCTCGCCGCCGGGGCCGCGCCCGCGCCCGTCTCGCCCTCACCGCAGGCGAGCGGGAGGGCGGCGAGGACGAGGCCGAGCGTCCACGTCCGCGGAGAGAGGCGAAGGATCATCGCGCTCGCTCTTGGTAGCAGGGATCGGCGCTCGGGTACAATCAGCCGGTGAGCACCGCGGGAATTCGCCCCCTCCTCGTCGCCGCCCTCGTCAGCGCCCCGGTCGCCCTCGCGCTCGCCTGCGGCGACTCCGGCGGCGAGAGCGAGGGGACCGCCGTGAGCACCTCGACCTCGACCGGCGGCGGGAGCAGCGGGACCGCCGGCGAGACCAGCGGGACGACCACCGGCGGGGCCGCGGGCTGGCACGACTCCCTCAAGGTCGGGGTCGAGCACGGCGCCTTCCTCAGCGTCTGGGGGCCCTCGCCGACCGAGGTCTACGCGGTCGGCGGGCAGCTCGAGGACGGCGGCAGCCGAGGGATGATCTTCCAGTGGGACGGCGCCGCCTGGGGCGAGCTCGACCTGCCCGAAGGGACACCCAGCCTCAACTGGGTGACCGGGGTCGACGGCGACCTCTGGGTGGTCGGCTACGAGGGGGCCGCGCTCCGCCGCGAGGGCGGGGCGTGGGTCGCCTATCCGTCCGGCACCACCTCGCTCCTCTGGGGGATCTGGGGGAGCGCGGCCGACGACGTGTGGACGGTCGGCGGCGACGGGGTCGACGACGATCCGGTCCTCCTCCACTGGGACGGCGCCGCCTGGAGCAGCGCGACGCTGCCGGCGATCGACCCCGAGAGCCACGCCCTCTTCAAGATCTGGGGGAGCGCCGCCGACGACGTGACGGTGGTCGGCGACCGCGGGGTCGCGCTCCACTACGACGGCGCGAATTGGAGCTCGCATGACACCGGGTCGATCTCCGATCTGATCAGCGTCTGGGGGCCGGGGGACAAGAGCGCGGTCGCGGTCGGCGGCCGCGCGAACGGCCGGATCGCCCGCTGGGACGGGGCCGCCTGGAGCGGCGAGATCCTGACGCTCCCCGGCCTCAACGGGGTCTGGGTCGACGGCGCCGGGGTCGCGACGATCGTCGGCTGGCAGGGGACGATCGCCACGCTGGAGCCCGGCTCGTTCGCGCCGACCACGGAGGAGAGCGGGACGATCCTCCTCCTCCACGGGGTCCACGGCTTCGAGGGCGGGCCGACCTTCGCGGTCGGCGGCTCGATCAACGCGGCGCCGCCCTTCGTCGGCGTGATCGTCGTCCGCGACTAGCGACGAGCGACGAGCGACGAGCTCAGGGCGGGGCAGGGGGGTCGCCCGCGCCCGGGGTCGCGGGCCCCGGGGGGGCGAGCCCCGGGGGCGGGTAGCCGGTCGCGCTCCGCCACTTCGGGATCGCCGCGACCCGCTCGACGCCGTCGTCGCGGCCGAGGCCGGCGTAGTCGAGCGCCGCCTGGAGGAGGAGCGCCTCGACCCGCTCGTGCGGCCCGCCGCTCGCCGCCAGCGCCCGCGCGAGCGCGAAGCGGGCGTCGCCGGCCAGGGGCTCGCCGCGCTCGTGCTTGAGGATGATCGCCCGCTCGAGGTGCGGGAGGATCGACTCGGCCATGCCGGCGGCGATCAGCGGATCGGTGAGATCGACCGCGACCTCCGCGAGGTCGGAGGGCCGCTCGTCGTCCGGATCCCGGCTCGCGCCCTCGGGGATCGCCGCGCTCGCCGCGTCGAGGGTCGACACGGCCACCGCGAGGGCCGCCCGCACGCCCTCCTCGTCCCCGAGGCGGGCGCGGGCGAGGGCGAGGAGCGTGAGGCTGCGCGCCCGCATCAGCGGGTCGCGGCCCGTGAAGATCGCCGCCGCCCGCTCGAGCTCCGGCGTCGCCTCGGCCGGCTCGTCGTTGGCGAGGAAGTCGTCGCCGAGGGCGTGGAGGATGTAGCCGGTGCGCAGGTGCGACTCGCCGTGGACCGCCCCGGCGATCGAGAGCGCCCGGCGATAGGCCGCGATCGAGGCCGGGAGATCGCCGCGCGCCCGCTCGATCCGGCCGATGCTGCGGAGCGGCTCGAGGAGGCGGCTGTCGTCGTGGCCGAGGGTCTCCTCGAGGATCGCCAGCGCCCGCCGGGTCAGCTCGAGCGCCTCGTCGTGGTGCTTCTGGGACTCGGCGACGAGGCCGAGGTTGACCAGGACGGCGGCGGTCTTCGGGTGCTCGGGGCCGAGGCTCGCCTGCCAGATCGCCAGCGCCCGCTCCCAGAGCGCGCGGGCCTCGTCGAGGCGCTCGCGATCGTGCTCGAGGGTGCCGAGGTTGTTGAGGATCGACGCGACCTCGGGGTGGCCCGGGCCGAGCGCGACCTCCCAGGTGGCGAGCGCCCGTCGCCAGTAGCGCTCGGCCCCGTCGCTGTCGTCCTGGCTCTGGGCCAGGATCCCGAGCTGGGCGTCGAGGCGGCCCTCGAGGAGCTCGCGGCCGGTCGGCTCGCGGTCGATCAGCGCCTGCGCCCAGGCGCCCCAGAGGCCGCCCTCGTCGGCCCGCCCGAGGTCGACGCCGGTCGCCACGACCTGGCGCGAGGCGATCTCGGCGGCGAGGCGATCTTCGCCGGACTCGAGCGCGAGGAAGAAGCCCTCGCGGAGGAGCATCGCCGCCTCCTGGGGGGCCCGCTGCTCGGCGAGGCGGCCGGCGACGAAGCGCGCGCGCGCGGCGAGGGGACGCCAGCCGAGGGCGTCGGCGCGGGCGACCAGATCGCGGGCGCGCGGCCTCGCCTCGTCGACCCGGCCGAGGGCCTCGAGCCAGTGGACCGCCGCGAGGTCGCGGTCGATCTCGTCGATCGCCGCCTTCGCCCGCGGATCCTCGGGGGCGCGCGGGCGGCGGGCGAGCCAGCTCGCGTCGAGGCAGCGCTCGATCCGCGCGAGGTCGAGGGCCGCCGGGAGGAGCTGCTGGAGCTGGACGGGGTCGGCGCGGCGGCCCGCGTCGACCAGCTCGGCGAAGTAGCGCCGGGACTCCTCGAGGCAGGCCTCGGCCTCGGCGCCGAGCTCCGGCGTCCAGGCGGCGTCGACCTCGACCTCGCGGCAGACCTCGGCGCGGGCGCTCGCCCAGGCGGCGGCGTACTCGTCGAGGATCGTGGTCAGGAGGCGGGCGGAGGTCGTCGCAAAGTCGCGGTCGGAGGCGCCGGCGTGATCGCGGATCGCCTTGGCGATCGTCGGGTTCCAGGTCGTCGCGATCACCTCGCCGCGGCGCTCGCAGGCGGCGCTCGCCCGCTGCTCCTGCCACTCCCGGCTGACCAGCGCGAGGACGATGAGGGCGAGCGCGGCGACGCCGAGGATCGCCGCGCCTCGCCAGCGCCGGCGGCGGGCGCCGCCCTCGAGCGCGTCGATGAGGTCGTCCATCGTCGGCCAGCGCTCGCTCGGGTAGGCCGAGAGGCCGCGGAGGAGGGCGCTCCGGATCCGTCGGGGCACCGCCCGGCTCCGCGGGCCCTCGTCGGGCTGACCGCGGGCGATCGCCGCCGCGAGCTCCTTGAGGCTCTTGCCGTCGAAGGGGCGGACCCCGTGGAGGGCCTCCCAGAGGGCGACGCAGAACGAGAATTGATCGGAGCGGCCGTCGGTCGCGTCGCCGGTGAGCTGCTCGATCGGCATGTAGGCGGGGGTCCCGAGGACGGTGCCGGCGACGGTCACCGGCGCGTCGAGGACCTGCTGGCCGCCGCTCACCCGGATCGTCGGGCGGAAGCGGAGGCTCTCCTCGGCCTCGATCGGCGAGCCCTCGGCCCGGGCGAGGCCGAAGTCGAGGACCCGCACCCGGCCGTCCTCGCCGACGATCGCGTTCTCCGGCTTGAAGTCGCGGTGGAGGAGGCCGGCGCGGTGGGCCGCCGCGAGCCCGCGGGCGGCCTGGACGTAGCGCTCGACGATCGCCGCGGTCGGTCGGGTGCGCTCCTGGGCCCAGCGCCGCAGGGTCATGCCCTCGACGAATTCCATCGCCATGTAGAGGCGGCCGTCGACGTCGCCGACCTCGTAGACCTGGACGACGTTCGGGTGGGAGAGGCGGGCGAGCGCCTGGGCCTCCCGGAACATCCGCGTGCGCACGTCGTCGGCCCCGCGGCCGTGGAGGAGCTTGATCGCCACCCGCCGATCGAGGCCGTCGTCGTAGCCGAGGAAGACGCGGCCCATGCCGCCCTCGCCGAGGCGGCGGAAGACGTAGAAGCGGCCGATCCGGGAGATGCCAGCGTCGGCGTCGCCTTCCTCCGTGGTGTCGTCGCCCAGATCGCTCGCCTCGGCGTCCGCGGCACGGGGGCCGTCGACGCGGGTCTTGAGTTCGAGCGACATGGCCGGCGGATCCTAGCGCATCCGCCGGTCAGGCGGCTGATGCGCGTCGGCGCTCCGGGGCCTCCAGGAGGGGCGGGCCGGGCGCTCGGGGATTTCCTCGCTTTGTCCCGCTATAGTCGGCCCATGCGTACCTTGAGCTCTGGCCTTGCCCTTCATCCCCTCCTCCTCGGCGTCACCCTCGCCCTGGCCGGCTGCGCCGGCGACGACGGGTCCACGAGCGCTGGATCGACCAGCGGCGCCTCGACCTCGGCCGCGACCTCGAGCTCGAGCTCGGGCGGGAGCAGCGGCGACGAGACCGGCGGGAGCGGGACCAGCGGCGGCGGGACGACGAGCGCGGGCGGGACGACCAGCTCGACGAGCGGCGGCGCGACGACGTCATCATCGTCGTCGTCGACCGGCGGCCTCGAGCTCTGCCACTTCGGCGGGACCGGCGAGTCGGGCGGCAGCGTCGAGCCCTGGCTCGAGCTCACCCACAAGGGCGCGCCGATCACCGACGGCAGCGTCCTCGGCCTCGAGTGCGGCCTCCAGGGGCTCTTCATGCTCGAGATCGTCCCCTACTTCGGCGGCTTCGAGCCGGTCGACGAGTTCATCCAGATGGCGGTCGAGATGGACGTCGACGGCTTCAACCTCGGGCCCGAGGGGCACTTCTACAAGTTCGACGACTTCTCCTTCTACGCCGGCTGCGAGCTCAGCGACGGCGGCGTCGGCTTCATCATCCCGGTGATCCCGCCCGACACGATCGACGACGTCGCCGCCCTCGAGGGGGCGAGCGGGAGCCTCAGCGTCACCCTCTTCCCCGACGGCGGCGACCCGGTGGTCGTGAGCGCGAGCGTCAAGCTCTCGGCGGTCGCCGACGACATGTGGCAATTCTGCGGCTACATGCCCTGAGGCAGGCGCTCTGACGACGAGACGAAGAGAGCCTGTCCGTGGGGACAGGCTCTCGCTGATGGGCGGTGCGCGGGGCCTACTCGCGGGCGAAGGTCAGCTTGTAGCGGACCTCGGAGGCGAGGTGGGGCGAGCGGATCGTCACCGTCATCGTCAGGGTGCGGCCGTCGTCGCTGAGGCGGTAGTCGTTCTGGCGCTTGCCCTCGGCGGTGCTCAGGCGCTCGATGAGGCGGTCGCCCGAGAGCTCGTGGCTGACCCGGCTGGTGGTGCCGCTGCGGTCGGTGTAGAGCGCGGTCTTGCCGCTGCGGGTGCGGATCGTCCGCTGGTCGAGCGAGACCCGGGTGCGATCGTCGGCGATCTCGAGGCCGACCGCGCTGGGGATCTTGTTGGCGTCCTTGAGGCGCTTGCGGGCCATCTCGCGGATCGGCCCGTCGAAGTTCTTGATCGCGGCCTCGATCGCCGCGTCGATCGCCTGGGTCTGGTCCCCGGAGCCGCTGAAGCGGTAGCTCCCGCTCAGGTCCGCGGGCGCGCTGACCTCGGCGTCGGTCTCCGCGGCGGCCGCGGGCGCGCTCAGGCCGCCCTGGGCGACGGCCGCGACGAGGAGGGCGGCGAGGAGGCGGAGGCGGCGGGGGGACGTCGTGGTGATCATGGTCGCGGTGCTCAGGCAAGAGGCATAGATCACAGAAGCCCGTGATGCCTCCCAAAAGTATTTACACGATAGGATAAATAAGTCGGTGTAGTCAAGTGCCCCCGACCGGCGGTAGCGGCGCCAGAGGCCCGCCGGAGGGCCTCTCGCTCCCTCTCGCTCCCAGTGGACAGGGATCGCCCGGCTGGCGTACGCCTATGTCCATGCGATCCCCGCGGGCCGCGCTCGTCCTCGTCGCGGCCGCCCTCCTCGGGTGCGCCGGGGGCGGCGAGGGGCCGACGACGAGCGGCGCGGACACCGGCAGCAGCGGCGGCGGATCGGACGATCCGATCCCGCTGATCCTCGAGCCGGCCGACGACACGGTGTCGATCGCGGCCGATCGGCGGACGCCCCTCAAGCTCCGCCTCGCCCAGGTGACCCCGGGGGTCACGCAGGTGCTCCTCGACGACCGGGTGCTCGGCTCGCTGAGCCCGGGGACGTCGGTCGGCGCGCTGAGCTCGGACTCGCTGACGATCTCCCTGCGGGGAGCGATGCTCGCCGGCGCCCACACCCTCGAGCTCCTCAACCCGGGCGGCGAGAGCGATGACCCGCTCAAGTCGCGGCGCCTGACCCTGAGCGTCGGCAGCGGCTCGCGGCCGGACTACGTCGCCACCCTCGGGGCGCTCACGCTCGACGGGGCGCTCTCCCTCACGCTCGACGGCCACGGGGAGGACGCGCTCCTCGGGGTGCTCCTCGCGGACGATGTGCTCGCGCTCTTCCGGCGGACGGGGGGCGGCTGGTCGAGCCCGCGGAGCGCGGCGGTCCCGGGCCACGCGGCGGCCCCGGGGGCGGCCGAGCCGGCGCTGAGCGCCGCCCTGGTGGACGTCGAGGGCGAGCTCCGGCTCCGCCTCGCGTGGCGGCAGGGGGCCGACGGCGGGTCGATCGCGGCCGTCGAGGTCCCCTGGGCGGGCGACGAGGTCGGGAGCCCGGGTCCCCTCGCCGAGGTCCCGGCCCCCTTCGTCGGCGCCTTCGAGTGGGTCGCCTACGGGCGGCCGCGCTTCCTCGGCGCCGAGTCGCTGGTGGTCGAGGCCCGCGCGCTGGTCGACGCCGAGGTCGCCCACCCCGGGGATCGCCGGCTCCTCCACGTCCGCTGGCCGGCGGGGGGCGATCCCGCGGCGCCGGCGACGATCGACGCGGCCGCCCACACGGACCTCGACGGCGTCGGCCGGGCGCTCGATCTCCTCGATCCGACGCGGCCGCTCCTGGCGATCCGCGAGGGCGGCATCAGCCCGGCCTGGCTCGAGGTGGTCGCCGGCGCGCCGCAGGTCCGGCGGAGCGCCGACGGCTCGCTGGGATCGCCGCCCGACGGCGAGGTCGGGCTGACGGCGCTGGCGTCGTCGCTCGGCTCGCAGATCTTCTTCGCGGTCGGCGGCGACGGCTCGGTCACGGCGACGGGAATCGACGCCCTCCACGAGGGCGACGCGACGGCGATCCCGCTCGGAGCGCCGCCCCCGGCGCTGGCCCCGAGCGCGGGCCCGAGCCTCGGGATCCTCGTCGGGATCCCCTTCGCGGCGATCCCCTACGGCGACGCCGAGCGGGTCCACCTCGCGGTCGTCGACGGGACCAGCCTCCGCCTGCGCCCGGTCGAGGGGCTCCACTGCGACATGATCGCGGTCGCGGCCGAGGATCCGGACGCCAGCGCCGCGCCGATCGCATGCCTCCTCGGCGGCGAGCTCCGCCTCGGCGAGCTCAGCGCGGTCGAGCCCTAGATTGAACGAACATGTCCAAAAGAGCATGTGATTGTATTCCGCCGTCCGCGGCGACGGTCCGGTGATCGGCCGCCTCCTCAGGGCGCGGTGACGAGCGCGGTGGCGATGCACATCTCGCGGTCGTCGCCCCACCAGAGGTCGCTGGGGGGGCCGCCGCCCGGCTGGTTGGCCGCCGAGTTGTCGAAGTGACACTCGACCTTGAGGCGATCGCCGACCTCGAGGCGCACCGGCTCCGCGAGGAAGTAGTCGCCCTGCCAGTGGTAGTCCCAGGCGTCGATGTGGAGGAGGCACTCGGCCGTGCCGTCGCTCCGCTCGATCGCCAGCGACCCCGACGCGCCGCGCTCGTGCATGTGGAGCGAGACGCTCTGGATCATCGAGGGCCCGCCGGTGAGGGTGGCGGGGTCGTAGCCGTAGGCGAAGGTGACGTCCTCCTCGCCGGCCGGGATCAGCATCGTCTTGCCGATCGGCCAGGCGGGGTTGTAGACCGCGAGCGCCTTGATCTCGCGGTCGACCGCGTCGTCGAGGCGGAGGGCGACGGCGCTCTGATCGGCGCTAGCGAGCCCGGGCGTGAAGCGGTAGTGGACGCTGAGGATCAGCTTCGAGCCCGGGTCGACGCCGCGGCCGATCCCGCGGGGGAAGTCGTAGCCGCGGGAGCCGGGGACCCAGCCGCCGACGACGGTGTCGCCGCCCTCGGCGAGCCCGCCCGGGCACGACCAGCCGGGGGTCGCGTCGGCGTCGGCGAGCGCCTGGTAGATCGCGGCCTTGGTCGGGCCGACCGCGTAGACGATCGCGTGGTGGGCGAGGCCGGCGTCGCCGGGGCGGACCTCGAGGCCGGTGATGAAGCGGCGGGCGTCCTCGGGCCAATCGAGGACGAAGCAGCGGAGCTCGTCGCCGTCGTCGTCGCTCGGGGTGTAGGGCTCGGGCATCGCGATCTCGAGGTCGACCCGGCTCAGGCCCTCGGCCGCGGGCGGCTCGGGGGGCGCGTCCGCGGGGTCGCCCTCGGGGCCGCCGTCGGCCGCCCAGCCGGCGAGGGCCGCGAGCTCGTCGTCCGAGAGCGAGCGATCGTGGAGGTACTCGTTGCAGCAGCGGCCGGGCGGCCAGGGGGGCATCCGGCGCGCGGCCGTCACCCCGGCGATCAGGTCGCGGGCCGGGTAGGCGGACTCGTAGGTGTCGAAGGCGAAGGGGGCGATCCCGCCGTCGACGTGGCAGGTGCCGCAGCGGGCCGCGAGGATCGGCGCGATGTCCCGGTGGTAGGTGAGGCCGGCGGTCGGCGTCGGCGCCTCGTCCTCGCCCTCGCAGCGGCCGAGCTCGCCCGGCAGCGGATCGTTGAAGGTGCAGGCGCCAGCGAGGACGCCGACGGCGAGCGAGGCGAGCGGGCGCGGACGCACCGCGTGAGCCTACCACCGGCGGCGCTCGCCTGGGACCGCCGCGGCGAGCCGGGCTTGACGATCAACCTGCACCACGAG
>JACKDU010000002.1 GCA_020633335.1 Myxococcales bacterium
ACCGACGTCAACGTCGAGGGCAGCGGCCAGACCCCGGCGGTGCTGACCCTCGAGCCAGGCGTGGTGCTCGGCTTCGAGGACGCGATGCGCCTCTGGCTGAGCCGCTACGGCGGCGCCTCGGGGCTCATGGCCGTGGGCACCGCGGACGCCCCGGTGATCCTCACCGGCGCCCAGGCCAACGACCCCGGGGCCTGGGGCGGGGTCGTGATCTACGACGAGGCCGACGACGCCAAGACCCGCTTCGAGCACGCCGAGATCCGCTGGGGGGCCGGCTTCAACACCGACGGCAACGTCGAGCTCTGGGACGCCTCGCCGACCTTCTCGGACGTGGTGATCGCCGGCAGCGATTGCTGGGGGATCCGCCTCTACGGCGCCTCGGCCCCGCAGCTCCAGAACGTGACCTTCGACGGCAACGCCTGCGGCGACGTCGGGCCCTAGCGGGCGGCTCGCGCCGTGTCTCGCCCGGGAGAGAGCCCTAGCAGGCGCCCATGAGCCACTCGCAGAATGGCGCGACGAAGCTCCCCTCGAGGACGATCCCCGCGTCGTCGATGACGAAGGTGCCCTCGACCTGCGGCCATGGGTCGACCGGCATGAGCTCGTCGTCCCATGGGGTCCAGTCGACCTTGGTCAAGGTCGCGGTCCCCATCCCCCACACCGACTCGTCGCCGTTGACCACCTTGACGAAGAGTTCGCCGACGGCCCCTTGCTCGTTGTCGCGGTCGACGACGAGGAGGACCCCGTCGAAGGGCAGCGGCCGGAGGAAGTAGTTGTCGGCGGGCCCTGACACCTGATCGAGGAAGGGCTGGGTGTCGCGGATGATGGCGATCACGATCGCCCCAGCGCAGTCCCCAGCCTCCGCGCCGTAGGCCGCGTAGGAGCCCGTGAAGTCCCCGAAGGGGGTCGTGCCGGTGACGCTCACGTCGCCCATCGAAGCCATCACCGGGCACTCCGCGGCCGGATCCACGGCGGCGGTGGTCGCCCCTTCGGAGCCGCTGCTCCCGCTCCCGCTCCCAGTGGAGGTGGAGGTGGAGGTCACCGAGTCCGTCGCCGTCGAAGCGCCGCCGCAAGCGAGCACGACGACGAGCGCGGCTGCGAGGGCCGACGCGCGGGTCTGCATCTCGAGGGGCACGGCTCAAGGATAGCAGCGCGCCGGCGAGCCAGAGCGCTCTCCTCGGCCGCGGGCGCGCTGCCAGGCCGCGTCCGACGGCCTGGGCGAACGAATTTCGGGGCACTCGCCCGTCCTCTGCAGATCATTCTCATCGCCCCCCCGGGGAGCCTCGTATGCTCGCAGGATGTCTCCGCGCGAGATCCTCGGAGCGCGCGTGACCGAGGCGATGCTCGTCGCTGTGGCGCTCCTCACCCCGTCGATCGCGGCCGCCGCGCTCGACATCTCGCCCTGTCCGGCGGCCACCGTCGACGATCGCTTCGGGCCCTGGCGATGTGACAGCATCTTCTCCAGCAGCGACTTCCAGGACTACTGGGGGAACGTCGGCGCGATCTGGGGCGACACCTTGGTCCTCGGCTATGCTGGCGATCGCTTCGCCGACGCGGGGGAGCTCCTCGTGCTCCAGCGAGACGGGGACTCATGGCGCGAGGTCGACCGCCTGCCCGCGCGCGGGGGCGGGAGCGTCGCGCTCCGCGGCGATGTGATCGTCAGCGCGGACACCTCCGAGACCGCCCCGAGCGCCCTCAACGTGTTCGTCCGGGACGCCGGCGGCTGGACCGCGCACGCCTCGCTCGTCGACGACTCCTGGGGTCCAAAGGGCTCCAACTTCGTGCCCGAATTCGCGCTCGCCGACGACCTCATCGTCGCCGCGACGCAGGTTCCAGGCCCGCTGCCGGGGTGTGAGACCGCCGCCGCCGCCGTCTATCGCCGCGAGTTCGACGGCTGGCGTCGGGAGGCGACGCTGCGTCCTCTCTACGAGTGCTCCGAATCGACCGCTCGGGTCGCCGCCGACGGCGATCGGATCGCGCTCGTCATCGACCACGTCGCCCACATCTTCAGCCGCGAAGACGACGGGTGGATCAAGGAGGCGGTGATCACCCCGCCGCCGGATCCCGCAACGAGCACCGCGACGGAGGTCGCCCTCATGGGCGATCGCCTGGCGATGATCGTCCCGCGCCGCGGGGAGGCCGAGGGGTTCCTCCACCTCTACCGACGCGCGAGCGACGGCTGGACGCCGGAGACGAAGATCGCCTTCGCCAATGGCGACTGGGACTTCTACTTCGCCCGGGTCTTCATGTCTGGCGATCGCGTGGTCGTGGCGACCTCCGAGCGGCTGGGCGCCGACATCTTCATCGGCTCGGCGTACATCTACACCTTCACGGACGCCTGGTACCTCGAGGGGCGGGTGCGGACGCCCTGGCCAGAGACCAGCGACTCGTTCATGGTTCAGTCGTTCGACCAGGAGTCGATCCTCGCGCGCGTTCAACCGACGAGCGAGCCCTACTTCCGCGACTTCGAGCTCTTCCGGGCCAGCGGAGCCAGCGCGCCGACGACCCCCCTGCCGAACCCGTGTGACGGGGGCGCCTGCGACGACGAGGTCGAGAACATCGAGCTCGAGGAGCGCGGTGATGGCTGCGGCTGCCGGGGATCGACGGGCGACGGCCGCTGGCTCGCCCTCGTCGTGCTCATGCTCTTCGGATCCCGACGGCGAGCGAGGCCCAGGCCGCGCGCTCACCAGCGGACCGGCGCCGCCGCGACCGGCTGGATGTGATCGAGGATCTCGCCGTTGCCGAGCTCGCCCGAGCGGTTGAAGCCCCAGCAGAGCACCGTCTGATCGGCCCGCAGCGCGCAGGCGTGCTCCTGCGCGACCGCGATCGCCACCGCGTCCTCGACGCCCTCGATCACGCTCGGCCGCCGGTACGCCCAGTCGGTCGAGAAGTACCACTGCCCCCAGCACGTCACCCGGCGATCCGGGGTGATCGCGCACGAGCGGCCGTCCGCGGCCCCGAGCGCCGTCGCGCGGACGCCCCCCGCGAGCACGAACCACTGCCGCTGCGGGTACTCGCGGGTCTCCTCCTTCGGTATTCGCGACGGCGGCGGATAACTCATCGGTCGCAGCGGCGCGTCCGGAGCGGGCGGCGGCTCGGGCGGGAGCCGCTCGGTCCACCGGCACGTCACCTTCTGTCCGCGGTAGGGATCGCAGACCGCGTCGTTCGGGACGTGGTGGTCGCCGAGCTGCCCGTGGTGATCCGAGCCCGCGCAATACACATAGTCGTCGTCAAAGGTCGCGCACGCGTGGCGGTTGCCGAGCGCGAAGGTCGTCGCCTTCTCGATCGGCTTCGCCACGATCGCCCGCTCGACCGGCCCGAGGTGCGGGTGCAGCAGGGTCGTCGTGTTGAAGCCCCAGCAGCGCGCAGGCGCCCCGTCGAAGAGCGCGCAGGTGATGTCGTCGCCGATCACGAGCCCCTTCGCCGGCGGCATCTTCACCCGCCCGGGCCGCCTCGGCGCCTGCCCGCGCGGGCGGCCGACGGTGCCGGCGTGGCCCCAGCAGAAGACCGCGCCGTCCTGGTCGCGCGCGCAGGTGTGCACGCCGCCGGCCGCGACCTCGACGATCTTCGTCAGCCCCGGGACCGTCGTCAGCGTCGTCGCCTCATCGGTCGTCCCGTCGCCGATCTGCCCGTCGCGGTTGTCGCCCCAGCAGGCCACCGTGCCGTCGGCACGGGCCGCGCAGGCATGGCGCTCGCCGACGCTGATCGACACCGCGTCTGCGATCCCGATCGGCGTCGGTCGGGGCGTGAAGGGGATCGCCGCGAGCCGCGTCGCGCCCCAGCAGCGCACCTCACCGCCCTCGATCAGCGCGCAGCTGAGGTGCTCGCCGACCGCGATCGCCCGGACCGGCGGCGACGCGCTCGGAGCGTCGCTCGTCGCCGGCGGCGGAGGTGACACGTCGATCGGTGGCGGTTGCGGATCCGGCTGCGGCGTGGCCGTTGGCGCCGGCTCGGCCACGTCGCTCGCGGGCGACGCCTCGTCTGGCTCCTCCGGGACCGGGGGCCCGGGCGACATGCAGGCCGCGAGCGCCATGGGGCCCAGCGCCGCGCGCATCCGTGCTCCTCGGTGCATCACGATCCATCGACGATACCACCGGCGCACTCACGGGCGGTGCTCCGGCCCCCCCCCGCGACGTCTGCGAGTCCCGAGGACCGGCCAGGCAGCACGACCCCCCAAAGCGCCTCGAGGTTGTCGGCCCGGAGTCGCCAAGGGTAGACTCAATCGGTGTTCACCCGCCCGGTCGACCCTCGCGCGCTGCGAGCAGCCCTCGTCGCCTGCCTCGCCGCGAGCTGCGGCGGCGAGACGGCGATCGAGGTCACGACCGACGAGCTCTGCGGCGAGCTTGGCCCCTTCAAGCTCCTCGATCTCGACGAGGACGAGCGCCTCATCCCCAATGGAGCGCTGAACCGATTCGGCGACGCGTATTACATCACCGCCGGGCGGGAGCCGCGGACGGCGCCCGATCACGTCGAGGTTTGGCCGAGCTACGAGCATACGACCACCTATCGCGTCGGTCTCTGCGGCGAAGACCGGCGGATCGTCGCGCATGATCTGACCGCGTCGTTGTTCACCCTGGAGCGGTGGCCGGCGGCGCCGCTCGCCTGCCAGGGGGAGGATCTGGTGGCCGTCGACGTCACCGGCGAGGCGACGCCGACGCTGGTGCTCGCCCGAGGGTGCAGCTCCGGCCGGCAGATCGTCGACGAGGGCATGATCCTCCGCGAGGAGATCGGCGAGGGCGAGCTCCGCGTGCTCTTCCACCGCTTCGCCGACGGCTCGGAGCCGAGCTTCTCCCCGTCGATCGAGGTCTTCGCGGCGACCCGGAGCTACCACGCGGGCGACGAGGAGGTGCTCGGCCTCGGCGACGACGGGGTGCTCCGCCGGGTCTCGCTCGTGGACATGGCGATCGACGTCGAGGCCGAGGGGGTCGCGCACTTCGCCGCGACCCCCGAATACCTGCTCTGGATGAGCGACGCTGACGACCAGGCGGTGCTCCTCCGCGATCGCGAGAGCGACATCGAGGCCGTGGTCGGCCACGGACCGATCAGCCCCTGGGGGCTCCGCCTTGACGATGGCTTCGCCCGAATCGGCCGCCCGGACGCCCTCGACGGCGAGCTCCTGATCGACCTCAGCGATGGCACGATCCACGCGATCCCGCCGGGCCGCTGGGCGATCCGTGAGGTCGACGACGGGCGCTGGCTGGTCGCCGCGAGCTTCAACGGCCCCTGGCTCCTCCGCGATCTCGAGAGCGGCGTCGAGGCCCTCGTCAGCGCCCGCGCCGGCTATCCGCGCTGGTTCGGCGATCGGCTCGAGATCATCGAGGGGAGCGCCCTCGACCTCGACGCCCGCGAGTCGGGGGCGCTCTGGCGTGTTCGCTTCGACGGCTCGCCCGAGCAGATGCTCGCCCACCGGGCCTCGCCGACCCACGTCACCCTCCCGGGCGGCCGCGTCGTCACCCCGGTCGCGGTCGACGCGGACTGGATCGGCGACCTCGTCGTCGTCGACCCCGAGACCCTGGACGAGCGCCGGATCGACGGGCCGGTCTTCGACTTCACCGGCAACCAGGCCGTGCACGACGCCCTCGATCCCGACACGCTCGCGTATCAGGTCATCGACGGCGCGCGCACCGGCGTCTACCTCGTCCGCTTCCCGGGATAGCGAGCGACCTCGCGGAGGTCGTCAGCGCGAGCGCTCACCCGCCGACGGGAGGCGGCGAACGAGCTGATGGAGGAGCCTCAGCGCCTCGTCGGCGATCCGGATCGGGCCGCGCCTGGATCCGAGCATCGACCCCGGCTGGAGCTGGTTGACGATGATCCGCGCCTCGCGCTCGGCCATCCCGTGTTCAACGGCGGCCCGCGCGAGTCGCTCGAGGAAGCTCGGCTCGGCCGCGATCCGATCGCCGAGGTCGTTCAGGAAGCGCCGGAGGCGGCGACGATGGAGCACCTCGCCGAGGGGCTCGTCGGGCCACTTCCGCCAGTGGGGCCGCTGCGGCGCCGACGCGGAGGCCTCCAGCGGCTCGCGCTCGAGCTCCCGGCGCGTCTCCTGGCGGAGCTTGTGGTGGCTCCACCGCTTGCGCCGACGGATCGACCGCCGCGCCGACGTCGGACACTCGCCGTAGGTGTTGCGCCGGTCGCGGGCGAGCGAGCGCGCCTTCTTGACCTGCGGGGAGCGTTCTCGCGACATCGCGGACCCGAGGGTAGCAGCAGCCCTGCGTCCCGGGCTCGGTGGTTTCAGCGGACCGTCACCGTCGCCTCGAACCAGTTGACCCCCTCCCCCCACTCGATCCCGACGTCCTGCCCGAGGCGGATCGCCTGCCGCGGATCGTCCGCGAGGGTCGGCGCGGGATCGGCCATCCGCAGCCCGATTCGATACGATCCCGCGGGCGCGTCGGCCGGCAGCGTCGCCTCGACGCAGATCGTCAGCGGCGCCCCTGGGAGGGCGTCGCGGAGGTCGAGTTCGGCGAGCGCCTCGACCCGGATCGGACCGTCGAGGACCAGCGCGAGCGAGCGCGGGTTGACCGGCGCGGCGAAGCCGTCGTTGACCAAGTCGACGCTCACCGCGACCACCTCGCCGGGCGCGGCGGCCTCGACGTGGCGGATGCCCTGGGCCACCAGGCGATAGCCGAGGCGGCAGGCGATCGTCTCGTAGCAGCCCCCCTGCTCCCAGCTTGCGAGGACGCCCGGGTGGTAGTCGGCGTTGAGGTGGGTCCAGTGGAGGAGCGCGAGCTCGGCGAGCGCCGACGGGCACTCCGAGCGCGGGGGGTTGAGCGCGCAGGTCTCCCCGCCGACCGTGACGAAGCTCGAGTCGGCGATCGCGTAGTCCTTCTCGCCGGCGAGCTGATAGGTGCCGAAGTCGTCGTCGGAGGCGAGGAAGCAGTCGTTGACGTGGCCGACCCGGGCGAGGGCGCTGCCATCATGGGCCGTGTCGAGGCTGAGCGGCCCGCCGTAGGCGTCCTCCTTGAACGAGGGCCGGCGGACCGTGATCGTCCGCGAGGCCGGCAGCGCGGCGAGGAGCGCGTCGAGGATCGCCTTGCGGGGCCCGGGCGCGTCGAGGCCGTTCTGCGACGAGTGCCACTCGCCCCAGGCGCCGATGAAGCCCGCCTGGAGGGTCAGGATCACGTCGGCGTTCGCCTGCAGGAGCGGCGCGAGCTGATCGATGTGGCCGAGGATCCGATCGAGGGGCGCGTCGGGCTCGTCGATCGCGTCGGCGTAGTGAAAGCGCGGGACCACCTTCATCCCGTGCTGACGGACGAGATCGAAGCCCGCCTGGACCTCGGCGAGGAGCGCGTCGTCGAGCGCCTTGTCGCGGTACTCGGGGATCAGCACACGCCCGTAGATCACGGCGCGGCCGGCCGCGAGGGCGCCCGCGAGGGTGTCGGCGTCGACCGTCCGGAGATCGACGAACTCGTGGAATCCCCGCTCGGGGTTGAGGATCGCGCAGGAGGGCGCGCTCGAGGGGTCGTCGCCGTCGCCGAAGAGGGCCGGCCCGAGGTCGACCTCGGCGACCCCGGCCTCGAGGGCGAGGGGGCACGTGAAGCCGGCGCCGGCCGTCGGATCGCCGGTCGAGTCGCCCGTCGATGATCCCGAGGTCGTCGTCGACGCGGCGCTCGTCGACCCGCTCGCTCCGCCCGTCGACGACGACGCGGTGGAGGTCTCGTCCGCGCTGGTCGTCGCCCCGCTGGTGCTTGTCGTCGTCGACTCGCTCGCGCCGCTCGTCGACCCGCCGGAGGGGCCGCCGGCGCAGGCCACCAGCGCGAGCCCGGCGGCGGCGAGGAGAACGAAACGCGGTCGTCGCTCGGCGGGTCGCACCATCGGCGGATCGTAGCCCCTGCGCGGCGCCTCCGTCGACGCGCGCACACCGGCCCGCGGGTCGACCCTGCGCGCCCTCTCCTGCGCGAGCAGCTGGAGCCGACGGCGGGGGCGCGCGGCGACATCGCCGTGACGGCGAGACCGCGCCCGCCCCGTCGCTCGATCCGAGCTACTCTCCAGCCCGAGAGATGCCGCGAACCAGGCTCCCAGGCGCGACGCTTCTGGCCGCGGCAGCGGCGCTTCAGGCGTGCACACCCGAGCTCCCGGCGACCCGGTGGATCGGCTCGTTCTTGCTCTACGCGACCGACCTCGACGTGCCGATCTGCGAGGGCACGTTTCCGGTCCAGGACCGCCTCGTCGAGGCGCTCGCGGAGGAGTTCGGGGCGACGATCGAGTCGCCGATCCCCTTCGCCCTCGTCACCCCCGACGAGCTCGAGGACGCCTGCGACCGCGAGAACCTGCTCGGCTGCTACACCAGAGGTCGCGCGTACTCCGCGCGGGTCTACCACCCACACGAGCTCGTCCACGCGGTCGCGGACGCGGCCGGCTGGGATGGACCGAGCCCCTTCGCCGAGGGCCTCGCCGAGGTCTACTCGGACACCGCGTGGCAAGGCGTGGAGCGGCTGCCGATCGCCGACGCGCTCCGGTCCTTCGAGACCACGCGCGACCACTACTACACGATGTCGCTCTTCGTCCGCTTCCTCCTCGATCGCCACGACATCGAGGCCCTGGGGTCCTTCATGGCCGCGACCCGCAGCGACGATCCCTTCGACGACTTCGCCGCCGCCTTCGCCGAGCACTTCGGCGAGCCCCTCGAGGCGGCGATGGAGGCGTTCGAGGGCGCCCCCACGTGCAGCACCTGGACCAACCGCGTGCCGCTGGTCGAGTGCGCCCAGCCCGAGATCCCGTGGGAGGGCTCGGTGTGGACGGCCGAGGTCGATCTCGCCTGCTCGAGCGACGAGGTCATCGGCCCGCTCGATGACGACGACGGCCCGCTGATGGCGGCGAACCGGACCCTCGTGATCGACGAGGACATCGACGTCGTGGCGACGGTCGACTACGCGGACTCGGGGCTCGCTGGCGTTCGAATCACGCGGTGCGGCCCGTGCTGGGACCCTGTCGACCTCCAGCTCGGCGCGGGGAGCGAGAGGTCGGTGTCGCTCCCGGCGGGGCGATACTATTTGTGGTTCATCGCCGAGGCCGACACGGCCGGGGCGATGCGGCTATCCCTCTCGCGATAGTCACCCGCACGGCCTCCGCTCGCCCCCGGGCTGAATCAACCGCCGCCCTCGCGCGTACCATGGCGCGACATCGACCGCGGAGCACGGCATGCACCTCGAATCCATCCGCCTCCCCCTCGCCACGTGGACCCTCGCCCTGGCCGCGGCGGTCTCCTGCGGGGCGCCCGATTCACCCCGGGGCCCCACCCTGGGCGCGATCGAGGGGGACTCCGCCAGCGCGACCGAGCGTCGACGCCCCGACGCGCCCACGGATCTCCAGCCCCCTGGCGGGCCCGCGGCGGCCCCCGGGGTCCCGCTCACCGACGAGGCGCTGGCGAGCCGCTGCGCCGGCCCCGAGGGGCTCGAAGACTGCGCCCCCGACGCGTTCGGCGAGACCTTCCAGGACTCGATCCCGTGGCTCGAGGCCCACCGCGGCGAGGTCGAGGCCCGCTGGCTCCGCGCCCTGGAGGGCTCCCACGCCTACGCCTACGGCCTCGCCTGGCTCCGCAGCCAGGACGCCCTGCCGCTCCTGCGGGCCCGACTCCTCGCCGATCGCTACTTCTACGGCTGGGAGACCGATCACCCCGAGGACCTCGACGTCCGCCTCCGCGACGAGCAGTACCCGCACCACCTCGCCTACATCCTGGCGATCGAGCGGATCAGCGGGCGCGAGCTCGCCGACGCCGTCGACCTCCGACCCGAGGAGGCCGATCGCCTGATCGCGGAGACCCTCCGGCAGCCCGCGGACTCCGACGCCGACGTCGCGCGCTGGCTCCTCCTCAAGCTCCTCCGCCCCGAGCGCCCGGTCGAGGCCGCGGTCGCCATCGCCCCGACGGCCTTCGCCGACGGCTGCTGGGAGGCGCGCGCCTCGACGATCGCGGCGGCGCTCGCCGCCTGCCGGGCCGCCCGCGCCCACGGCGACGCCTGGCAGCGCCGCCTCTGTCGCTGCGATCCCGACGAGATCATCGAGGTCGGCGTGAGCGACCCGGTCGCCTATTACTACTACCCCGAGGGCTGCGGCGGCGCCGGCCCGACCCCGCTGGCGGCCTGGCGGGCCTGTACGGTGAACCAGCTCGAGTACCGCGCCCGCGGCTACGAGGAGGAGTGCTCCTGCCCCGAGCGGGGCGCGACCCCGGTCCTCGGCCCCTACGTCCGCTCCAAGCGGGTCCGCGGGCGCGAGAGCTACGACGACCCCGAGGTCAACGTCTTCCTCGATCCGGTGCGCGGGTGGTGGCTGGACGCCCACGGCGATCCCCCCTGCTTCGTCGCCGGCACCGCGGTCGCCACCCCCGAGGGCCCGCGGCCGATCGAGTCCCTCCGCCCCGGCGATCGGGTCCTCGCCCAGGCGCCGGGGGCGAGCGAGGGCGTGATCGCCACCGTGCTGCGGGTCAAGACGCGGCGAACCTCGGCGCTCGTCCGCCTCACCCTCGCCGGCGGGCGGACGATCACGACGACCCCCAACCACCCCTTCTACGTCCCCCACACGGACGCTTGGATCGACGCCGGCGATCTCCGCTCGGGCGACGAGGTGCTCACCCGGGACCCCGAGGGCGCCCTCACGACGATCGCGATCGAGGCCACCGCGCGCCGGGAGGAGGACGCCGAGGTCCACGGGATCTCGGTGAGCCCGCCGAACACCTACTTCGCCGGCGACGTGCTGGTGCACAACTACTGAGTGGGCGGACGAGGCCGACGCGAAGACCGACACGGTCTCAGCCGACCACGTAGGGCAGGCCCGCCGGGCAGGCCGCCGGGAGCGCGCCGAGCTCAAAGCGACCGACGGGCGACGACGCCTCCATCCCGGGCGCCGCGCTGAGCTCGACCGCGCCGTCGGCGAAGCGGTGATCGACCCGCTTCTCGCTCCGCGATGGCGACGCGCCGCTCTCCTCGCCCTCGATCATCGACCCGACCTCGTGCACTGACGAGGCGATGAAGGCCCCGATCCACCTCGGCGCGTTGCCGTCGACCGCGAGCACCGAGACGATCCTGCGGTCCTCGCTCTCCATCACGTTGTCGCCGTAGTCGCCGTCGTTGTGCGACCAGGTGAAGGTGATCACCACCTCCGGCGAGCCGCCGGCGACTACGTCCTCGAGGACGATCGAGTCGATCACCAGGCTCTCGCCGATGTAGCCGACCCCGGGGTTGTACTCCTCGCCGAGGACCGCGCTGTACCAGCGATCGGCCAGGAGGAGCGCCAGGTGGACCTCGGTGGTCGCGCCCCCGGCCTCCATCCACCGCTCGACCCGGAAGGTCGCCACCTTGATCCCGCCCGGGAGCTCGACCGCGATCCGCGTCGCCGACTCGCCCGGGACGCAGTGGTTCTCGGTGTAGAGATCATTGGGGGCGAGACCGACGACGGTCGCCGCGCAGAGGTCCGGGAGGGGCCGGCCCTCGTGGGGCTGAAAGTCGCACTCGTGGCCGCCGATCGTCGCCCCCGCCGACTCCAGCGCGGCCAGGCGGGCCGACACCGTGTCGTTGGGGCGGAGCGCGATCGAGCGCTTGTAGGCGGTCGCGGCCTCGTCGCGCTCGCCGCGATCCTCGTGGATCCGGCCGAGGTTGTAGAGCGCCGCGCCGCGGGTGCGATCCTCGGTGGCCGCGCCGATCGCCTGCCGGGTGAAGCGCTCGGCCTTGCCGAGATCGCCGGCGAGGTAGGACGCCCAGCCGAGCTCGGCGAGCGCCGCGGGGTGGTTGGGATCGATCTTCAGCGCGGCCTCGAGGGCGCTGATCCCCTCGGCGTACCTCTTGGCCTTCACCGCCTTGCGACCGGCGGCGAGGTGCTCGCGGAAGGCCGCCGCCTGGGCCCGCGCGGCGTCCGCGTCGAAGCCGGCCATCGCCCGCTCCTTGGCGCTCGGGCGCGGCTTCTCGGGCGCGGCGACCTCGGGCGCGGCGACCTCGGGCGCGGCGACCTCGGGCGCGGCTGTGGTCGGCGCCGTCGGGACCTCGGCGCTCGCCGACTTCGCGGCGGCGGCGGGCGCCTCGGAGCGCCCTCCGCCGCAGCCGACGAGGAGAGCCGAGGTGAGGAGCGCGGGTGCGAGGGAGGATCGGGCGATGCGCAGCACGCCGGCGAGTATCACCGCTCCCCGCCCCGCGAGCGCGCCGAGATCAGGGCGGGCGAGCGCGCGTAAACGCGCGACCTCGCCCTCTTCACGCGACCGCCCCGGGCTCACGCGCGGGTGTCGAGGACCACCCGGAAGCGCGCCTTGTTGGCCATCATCACCGCGAAGGCGTCATTGGCCTCGGCGAGCGGGAAGACCTGCACGCGCGGGCGCACGCCGGCGAGGACGCTGAACTTCATCGTGTCCTCGGAGTCGATCGCCGAGCCGCTCGGCCAGCCGTGGATCTGCTTGCCGGAGAGGAAGGCCAGCGGGTTGACGGTCATCGGCTCGGCCGACGCGGCGACCAACATCGCCGCCCGCAACGGCATCATGATGATCAGCCACTTCCGCCACCTCGAGCGCGAGGAGGGCGAGCCGCTCGGCCCCGGGCTGGTCCTCCGCGGCGCCGGCGAGCGGGTGACGCCGATCCTGATGACCGCCCTCGCCACCGGCCTCGCGCTGGTCCCCCTCGCCCTCGGCGGCGAGGCGCCAGGGCAGGAGATCGAGCACCCGATGGCCGTCGTCATCCTCGGCGGCCTCGTCACCTCGACCGCGCTCAACCTCCTCCTGGTGCCGGCGCTCTACCTCCGCTTCGGCCGCGATCCTAGCGCGTCATGAAGCGCTCGATCGCCCGGAGCGAGCCGAGGGCCTTCGCGCCCTCGGGGTCGACATCGGCGCGTCGACCACCCACGTCGTGCCGATCATCGTCGGCGCCGATCGCATGCGCCTCTACCGGCTCGCCGCGGCGATGCGCGAGCGCGGGCTCTTCATCGTCCCCTTCGACTACCCCTCGGTGCCGATCGACGGCCTCCGGCTCCGGGCCTGCGTCAGCGCGGCGCACACCCGCGAGGACATCGACGAGGCGCTGGCGATCATCGCCGCGTCGCTCCGCGCCTGAGGACTCGGGCGACGACGACGACGACTTCGACACCGACACGGGCGAGTGAGCGCGCGCCGCTGGCCGGAGACGAGGCGCGGCCGCGCCCTCGCGGACGCCTGCCGATCCGCGAGCGACCGCGCGCGTCGACAAGGGCCGGGCCTTGCTGCACTCTGCCGGCGATGAACTTCCTCAAGGGCACCGATCTCCTCCCGACCGCCGATGAGCTTGGGCCGCTGACCGAGGATCAGAACCTGGCGATCCTCGAGGCGCTCTTCGTCACCGTCCTCGCCGACGGCAAGATCGAGCCCAGCGAGGTCAAGACCTTCACAGCGTCGGCGCTGAGCTACCCGTGGAACTGGGGGCAAGGCCCCGAGATCCTCCGGGAGAAGCTGGCGAGCGTGGCCACCCGACTCAAGGGCGTCGGCCGCGACAACATGCAGGCGCACCTCAGCGGACTCGGCCAGCGCCTCCCGAGCGGCAGCCTCCGCGACAAGGTCTTCGCCGGCATGTTCGCGCTGATGGTCGCCGACGGGAAGCTCGACCGCGAGGAGAAGGCGGCCGCCCTGGCGATCGCCGGCGAGCTCGAGATCCCGCCGTCGCGGGCGATGGAGCTGGTCCAGCAGGTGACCGCCGCCCGGGCCGCGGTCTCGAAGAAGTAGGCGCGCCCCGCTGCTGGACCGCGCCAGGGTTCCCAGGGGCGGACGTCGCTGGCGACGGCGACCACCTCGACCTGATCGCCCTCAACGCGGGCCCGCCCGGGGGCGCCATGGGCATGCCCGCGCCGTCGATCGCCCTATGATCATACATGTCCTTACGGGCATGTATGTGTATAGGGCCGGCTCCCGCGGGCGCTCCGCCACTCCTCCTCCGTCAGCTGGCGGCCCGCGCGGGCGCAGGCGTCGGCGATCAGCGCGTCGATCCCGATCGGGAAGATCCGGACGACCCCGTCGGCCGAGGCGGTCGCCACCGCGGCCCCGTCGGGGCGGAAGAGCGCGGCCGTGACGTCGCGCTCGCGGGCGCCCGGGGGCGCGGTCCCGGCGTGCGGTAGCACCGCCGACGCGCCGCTCTCGAGGGTCCAGAGCCGCGCCGTGCCGTCGACCGAGGCCGTCACCGCCCGGGCGCCGTCGGGGCTGAACGCTGCGCTCCAGACCGCGGCCGCGTGCCCGCGGAGGATCGCCGTCGCCTCGGCGGGCGCACGCGGATCCCAGACACGCGCCGTGCCGTCCGAGGAGGCCGTGAGGAGCCGCTCCCCGGCGGCATCGAAGGTGACGCTCCACACCGGCCCGCTGTGGCCGCGGAGGACCACGTCACCCGACGATCCCGCGAGCGACCCGAGGCGCACGTCGCCGTCGTCGCCCGCGCTCGCGAAGCGCCGCCCCTCCGGGCTGACCGCCAGATCGAGGATCGCCCCCCGGTGCCCCGTGAAGGCGGCGCCGGGCGTCGCGTCCACGCCCACGAGCGTCCACGAGCGCACCTCCCCGCCCTCGGTCGCCGCGAGGAGGCGCGCCCCCTCCTCGGCGAGGCGCACCCGGGTCACCGGCGCGCCGGCGTCGAGGCGCGCGGCGCCCGTCCCATCGACCCTGCGCACCTCGATCGTGCCATCGCGGGTGCCGATCGCCACCCGCTCGCCGTCGACGACGCATAGATCGCTCGGTTCGCCCTCGACCGGCGCGAGCTCGCCGATCCTGCGGCCGTCGCCGCTCCAGATCGCCACCTCGCCGTCCCCCGAGACCGTGACGATCCTCTGTCCCTCCGGCCAGGCGCGGGCGATCACCGCGGCGTCCTCGCTGCGGCCCGCGAGGACCGCGACCTCGTGCTCCGGCGCCCCCAAGGTCCAGAGGCGGGCGGCGCCGTCGAGCCCGGCGCTCAGGACCTGGCGCCCCCCCGCGACGAAGGAGACCTGGGTCACCGCGTGCGTGTGCCCGCGGAGGACGTCCGCCTGCCTGCCCCACTCCCAGCGCCGGACGCTGCCGTCGGTCGAGGCGGTCGCGATCACCTCGCCGTCGGCCGTGAAGGCCGCGTCGACGACGCTGCCGGCGTGCCCCCGCAGCTCGGCCGGGGCCCCCAGCTCGGCGAGCGACCAGAGCAGCGCGACCCCGCCGGGCGGCGTGCCGAGGAGGAGGTCGCCGCGAGGATCATGGACGAGGCCGATCGCGGCCTCGAGCTTCGGCAGCGTGACCTCCGGCAGCGGCCGCGCGGAGCGACCCTCGATCTCCCAGAGGCGCGCGCTCTGATCCTCGGCGAGGGTGACGAGGGCGACGCCGTCGAGGATGAAGCGGGCGCCGCGGAGCGCCGAGCCGTGACCCGGGAGGGCGCGCGGCGGCCCGCCATCGACACGCCAGAGGCGGGCCACGCCGTCGGTCGCCGCGCTCAGGAGGGTCGCGCCGTCGGGGCTGAAGTCGAGGTCGCGCAGCTCGGCGCGCGCCGGGTGCCGGAGCTCGCGGAGGGCCACGCCGTCGTCGACGCGCCAGAGGCGGACCCCGCCCGCGCTGCCGATCGCGACCAGGCCCCCGTCGGGGCTCGGGCGCAGGGCGACGATCCGCGCGTCGCCGCCCAGACGCAGGACCTCGGGGCCCTCTCCGTCGGCGAGGACCACCAGGGCCGCCTGCGCGCCGCCGTGGACCAGCACCCGCGGCGTCCCGTCGCGGACGAAGACCTGCGGCGCGGCGATCGACGCTGCCGCGCCGAGAGGCGCCTCGACGCGCAGCGCGGGCGCGATCACGCCCGCCTGATCGGCCTCGCGGTCGACCGCCCAGATCGCCAGCGATCCATCGCTCAGGGTCGCCACGAGGCGCGACCCCCCGGGGAAGAACGCGAGGCCGCGGACCGCCCCGCGCCCGTGGCTGAGCTCGATCCGCGCCGTCGCCCCCTCGCCCTCGCCGCCCCGCCACAGGTGCACCCGCCCCTCGCGATCCGCGGCCGCCACGTACACCCCATCCGGAGCGATCGCCACGCGAGCGAGCGGCGCCCCGTCGGCCCGCAGCGGGGCGCTGCGGACCCCGTCGAGCGCGTCACGGAGGGCCTCCTCCGCCTCGACGAGCGGCGGCTCAGCGACCGCGGCGGTCGCCCGCGCGGCCTCGACCGCGAGGAGGAGGCCGAGCGCCGGATCGTCGGCGCCGCGGCTGCGTGCGAGCCCCGCGAGGCGCTCTCGCCTCGGCCGCGCCTCCTCGCTCCGGCGGGCGGCCGCGTCGGCGACCGCGGCCGCGGCCTCGGCCCGCTCGAGGAGCGCCGCCCGGGCCCGCGCGAGGGCGCCTCCTGTCACCGTCTCCGGAGCGCGCGATCCCCAGAGCGCCACGCCCAGCCCGGTGATCGCCAGGGCGACGGCCGCGACGACGAGCCAGCGCCGGCGCGCCCGCGAGGGGTCCGCGGCCAGGGCGTCGAGGAGCGCGCGCATCGACGGCCAGCGGGCGGCCGGATCCGGATCCAGCCCGCGACGGAGCGCCGCGTCGATCCACGGCGGCGGCCCTCCGCCTGCCGTCGCATCCTTCGCCCTGGCTACCTCATCCGGACGCGCCCCGTGGAGCGCCTCGTAGAGCGCGACGCAGAAGCTGTACTGATCCGCGAGCGGCGTCGCGATCGCCCCCCGCGCGACCTCCGGCGCGGCGTAGCCCGGCGTGCCGACATGGGCGTCGGGACAGGTCAGCCGCGCCCCCGCGCCGCCCGTCGCTACCGCGACGGCGGCCGCCTCCGCCCCCGGCCGCGCGCCCTCAAGCCCGACCCCCGCGACCAGCGACGCGAGGCCAAAATCGAGCACCCGCGGGCGCCCGTCGCGGGCCGCGACGATCGCGTTCTCGGGCTTGAAGTCCCGGTGGACCAGCCCCTCCGCGTGGGCCGCCGCCAGCCCCTCACCTGTCCGAATGTACATGTCGACGATCGCCCGCCAGGGCCTCGGCACGCGCGCGACCCAGGCCCGCAGGGTCTCGCCGACCACCAGCTCCATCGTCACGAAGAGGCGCCCCCCGTGCTCGCCGACGTCGTGGAGCTGGACGACGTTGGGGTGCGAGAGGCGGGCCATCGCCTTGGCCTCGCGGAGGAGCCGCGCCGTCGCCTCGGCGCCCCCGAGCTGGGGGTGGAGGAGCTTGAGCGCGACCTCCCGATCGAGGCGCTCGTCCCAGGCCGCGTAGACCACCCCCATCCCGCCGGCGCCGACCCGCCGCAGGAGGCTGAAGCGACCGAGGCGAACCGGCGCCAACGCGGCGCCGAAGAGGCGCTCATGCACCGCCCGGCGCTGGAGCTCGAGGTCGAGATCGCGGGGCGGCGCAGCGCCGGCGTCGGGCTCGGTCAAGGCGCTCACCACCCGTATTGCGCCCGGACCTCGGCCGCCCAGGCCTCGAGGTGGCCCGCGCTCACCGACGGCCCCGCCTCGCCGGCCGCCCCCCGCAGCGCCTCGCTGACCCGCTCGCGCAGGCGCTCCTTCCCCCGGGCGAGGCGGCCGCGCACCGTGCCCTCGGGGAGCTCCATGAGCTCGGCGATCTCGCTGCCGGAGAGCCCCTCGAAGTACATCAGCTCGAGGACGACCTGATCGTCGACCGGGATCTCCCGCAGCGACTGGACGAAGCTCCGGGCCTCGCGCTGGTGCATCACCACCGAACTCGGGCTCGCGGGATCGAGCTCCTGGACGCACACCGAGCCGAAGTCGAGGCGCTCGCGCTGCCGCTTGTAGCGGCCGCGGATGTACTTGTTCAGGACGTTGTGGGCGACCGCGAAGAAGTACTGACGGACGCTGGCGTCGCCGCGGAAGCGCTCCTTGCTCGCGGTGCAGGCGAGGAAGGTCTGGCTGACCAGCTCGTCGGCGTCCTCGGGCTGGAGCACCTTGTTGCGGAAGAAGCGGGAGATCGCCGCGAAGTGGCGATCGACGAGCGCACCGCCGGCGGCGCGGTCCCCCGCGCGCCAGGCCTCGAGCAGCTCCACGTCGCTGCGCATCGCCGGATCATAGCGTCCGGCGCGGGCGCGGCGTAGGGGGGCGACGCGATCGCGCCCCCGCGGCTCACTGCCGCAGGATCGTGAACTCCGTCCGCCGGTTCATCGCCCGCCCCTTCTCCGTCCGGTTGTCGGCGATCGGCTCCATCGACCCCGCCGTCCGCGTCGTCAGCTGCGCGGGGTCGATCCCGCGGGCGTCGATCAGGTAGGCCCGGACGACCTCGGCGCGGGCGAGGGCGATCGCCTCCCGCTCGCCCTCGCCGCTCCCCTCGCGGCTGTCGGTGTGGCCGCTGATCTCGACGCGGATCTGCGGGAATTGGGCGAAGAGCTCCGCCGCTTGATCGATCACCGGCAGGGCGCTCGCGGGCAGGACGCTCGCCTCCTTCACCCGCCGCGAGCGCAGCCACTCCGGGTAGCGCTCGCCCACCCGCGCGAGCACCGAGGTCGCGGCCGCGGGGCTCGTGGCGACCTTGTGTCGCGCGTCGATCTGCGAGCGCATCGCCGCCACGCTGCGCACCAGCTCGAGGAAGCCCCGGCGATCGCCGCTCGGATCCGCGCCGATCGCCCCGGCGGCGAGATCCTCGATCGCCGCGAGCGCGTCGCCCCCCGCCGTCCCCCGCAGGACCATCCCGAGCTCGGCGACCGCGACCGCGAAGCGGAGGTCGGCGGAGGCCCGGGGCAGCGGCGTCGGAGCGCCGGCGACCACGTGGGTCCGCACCTCGCTCGCCCCGCCCTCCGCCGGCTTCGAGCGGACCTTGACGAACATGAGCTCGTCGCCGTGCGCCGCCTTCGCCTTCGCCGGCCGCTGGTAGCGGCGCTCGCCGCTCTTCGCCTTCACCTCCGTCGGCGCGTCGACCGGGATCACCTCGTAGAGCGCGGTGACCGTGTGCCCCGCCCCGAGCTCGCCGGCGTCCTTGCGATCGTCGTCGAAGTCCTGGTCGGCGAGCTGGCGGTTCTCGTAGCCGATCTGCCGGTAGCCCTTGACCCGCGCCGGGTTGAACTCCACCTGCAGCTTGACGTCGCGGGCGATGGTCACCAGCGTCGAGCTCGACTCGCGCACGAGCACCTTCTCGGCCTCGGCGAACGAGTCGATGTAGGCGTAGTTGCCGTCGCCCTTGTCGGCGAGCTGCTCCATCATCGCGTCGCTGTAGTTGCCGGTGCCGAAGCCGAGGGTCGTCAGGAAGACCCCCGAGCGCCGCTTCTCCTCGATCAGCCGGGTGAGCTCGCCGACGCTGCTCGGGCCGACGTTGAAGTCGCCGTCAGACGCGAGGATCACCCGGTTGACCGCCCCCCGACGGAACGATCGCTGGGCGAGCTTGTAGGCGAGCTCGATGCCGGCGCCGCCCGCCGTCGACCCGCCGGCCTCGAGGCGCCCGAGGGCCGCGTGGATCGTCGCCTTGTCGGCGCCCGAGGTCGGCGGGAGCACGACCCCCGCGGCCCCGGCGTAGACGACGATCGCCACCCGGTCCTCCGCCCGCAGGGTGTCGACCAGGCGGGCGAGCCCCCGCCTCAGGAGCGGCAGCTTGTCGGCGCTGGCCATCGACCCCGAGACGTCGATCAGGAAGACGAGGTTGCGCGGCGGGATCGCAGCCGGCGCGATGACCTTGCCCTTGACGCCGATTCGCACGAGGTGGTGGCTGGAATTCCAGGGGCAGGTCGTCACCTCGGTGGCGACCGCGAAGCGCTCGTCGCCGGTCGGCGCCGGGTAGGCGTAGTCGAAGTAGTTGATCATCTCCTCGACCCGGACCGCGTCGATCGGCGGCAGGCGGCCGCTGGCCAGGAAGCGCCGGACGTTGCTGTAGGAGGCGGTGTCGACGTCGGCGGCGAAGGTCGAGAGGGGATCGTCGGCAACCGCGACGAATTGATTGTCGGGGTTGTGGGCGTAGGCCTCGCGGTTCGGCGCGCCGCTGCTCGGCGCCTTCGGAGCCCCGGCCCCCGGCCGCCAGCCGACCGCCCCGCCTCCGCCGAAGCTCGCGCCGCGGATCGCCCCGGTGAAGTGGCTGACCATCTCGGGGATCTCGTCGGGGCAGCCGTCCTCGTCCTCGTAGCCGTTGCGGGTCTCGGGCTCGTGGACGCACTTGTCCTCGGCGTCGACGATCCCGTCGCCGTCGCCGTCGAGCGGCGGGCAGCCGTCGTCGGCGATGCCGGGCGTGGTCGGGCAGGCGTCGACGCTGTCCGCGACCCCGTCGCCGTCGCCGTCGCTCTCAGCGTCCCCCGCCGCGCAGCCGGGCGCGCCCGCGTCCGCGTCGACGCAGGCGCGCGCGCCCTCCGCGGGCGTCGCCGCGGCGAGGGAAGCCTCGCCGGGCGTCGGCGAGGCCCCGCGCGAGTGCGCGCAGGCGACGAGGCCGCTGAGGGCGAGGGCGAGGGCGAGGAGGCTGCCGCGCAGCCGCGGGCGGGTCGTTCGAGGGCTCCAGGTCATGGCGTCCTTGAAGTACCGACCCCCAGCCGGTCGATCGGTCGCCGCTCCACTTTCTTTGGGGCGCGCACGATCGCGCCCATCCGACCCGCGACCTGGTAGAAGGCCGGACATGGACGCGCGCTCCTGCCCGGCAGCCCACTCGATGGACACGACCTGGTACGCCGTCGACCAGGACGGCTTCGTCGGCGAGTTCGACACCGGCGAGGACGGAGCCCTCCCGTGCGACGCGGTCTGCGGCCCCGAGGGGGGCAAATTCGAGAGCTGGCCCCTCGACGCCCTGGCGATCGCTCGCGCCCTCGTCCAGGGGACCCTCCCGGCCACCCGCGCGGAGCCGCTGACCCCGAAGGTCACGTACCACGCGGTCCTCGTCCTCGCGCCAGACGCGACCCCCGATCCGAGGGCGTCGAGCCGCGACGCCGAGGGGCGCACCTACGCGGTCCAGGAGCTCCTCGGCTCCGCGGTCGCCGTGGTCCGCGACGCCGCGCCGCGGATCGTCGCCAGCCGACGACCCCTCACCGCGAAGGAGCTGACCCGCCTCGGCGCCGATCCGCGAATCACACGGATCGTCCTCGATCGAGAGATCTGGGAGTGGGACGAGAAGCCGATCTTCCGCTTCGACAACGACACCTACGGCAACCCCGGCGCCTACGCGCGGAGCCACTCACCCGCCGATCCGCTCGCCCTCAACGACCTGCCGCCGGAGCTCCGCGAGCCCCTCGCCGGCCTCCGCCTGCCGCTCCGCTTCGCCGCGACGCCCTCCTTCCACCTCGCCGACTACCTGAGCGACGAGGCCTGCGACACCTACGGGGACACGACCCTCCGCGGCGAGCCGCGCGAGCCGGAGGAGCCGCCGCCCGCGAGCGCGGCGACGACGACCCGCGGGCGTCGATCGTGGGTCCTCATCGCCGCCGCCCTCGCCGTCCTCCTGATCCTCGCCTGGGTCTTCGGGCGATGAAGATCGACCGGGTCTCGATCGAGCCCTCGCGGCGCTGCTCGAAGGGCTGCGCCTTCTGCTACAACGGCTCGCGGCCCGACGGCGACGGCGAGTGGAGCGCGGGCGAGCTCGTGCGCTTCGGCCTCGACCTCGCGGCGAACGGCGTCCAGGCGCTCTCGCTCGGCGGCGGCGAGCCCCTCGAGTGGGCGGGGCTCTTCGACGTCCTCGCCGGGCTCCGCGGCCGCCTCCTCCGCTCGCTCACCACCAACGGCCTCCCGCTCCGCGATCCCGCCACCCTCGAGCGCCTGGTCCTCGCCCGCCCCGACAAGTGCCATGTCTCGGTGCACAGCCCCGGGAGCGAGGCCGAGGTCACCCGCGCGATCGCCACGGTGCGCGCGCTCGAGGCCCACGGCATCCCGAGCGGCGTCAACCTCCTGGTCGCCCGCTCGCGCCTGGACGCCGCCGCCGCGGCCTCCCGCCGGCTCCGCGACGCCGGGATCGCCAACGACCGGATCGTCTACCTGCCGATGCGCGGCGAGGACACCCCCTCCCCGGCCGCGATCGCGGCGATCGCCGGCGGCCCCTTCCAGTCGATGTCCTGCCTCCGCGCCTGCGGCAAGAGCGAGCGCTTCGCCTCGATCGCCGCCGATCGCAGCGTCGCCTGGTGCTCCTACACCCGCGCCCGCCGGCGCCTGGACGGGCTCACCCACGGCGCGCTCGTCCGCGCCCTCGACGGCCTCGGCCTCGATCCCTGCGACGGCGGCGCCCTCGTCCGCCTCGGGGCGCACCCGCTCGACCGCGAACGCCGAGGCGGCTCATCGGTGACTGGCGAGGTTGGTAACGAGCGCGCCGACGTCGAGGACACCGGCGTGATCGCCTAGAACGAAGCCCACCCGCCCTCGCGCAGCGCCGCCAGGATCGCCTCGCGGGCCGCCGCCGGCTGCTCCCCGCGCGCATGGACCAGGAGCGCCTCGACCAGCGCGCGGGCCTTCGCCAGGGTCTCCTCGAACTCTGCCTCGGGCTCCGAGAGCGCGACGATCGCCCCGCCGACGCCGATCGTCGTCGCCTCCGGCGTGCACACCAGCGTCCGGATCACGACGCTCAGGTCGGCCGCGCCGCCGAGGCCGAGGTAGCCGATCGCCCCCGAGTAGACCCCCCGCGCGCTCCGCTCGAGGCCGTCGAGGAGCTCCATCGTCCGCACCTTGGGGGCGCCGGTCATCGACCCGGCGGGGAAGGTCGCGCGGACGCACTCCACCGCGTCGACGCCGGCCCGCAGGCGCCCGCGGATCGTCGACACCAATTGATGGACGGTCTCGTAGCTCTCGACCCGCATCATCGCCGGCACGTGGACCGTGCCGACCTCGCAGACCAGGCCGAGGTCGTTGCGGAGGAGATCGACGATCATCAGGTTCTCCGCCCGATCCTTCTCGCTCTCCTCGAGATCGCGGCGGAGCGCCGCGTCCTCGGCCGCGTCGCCGCCCCGCGGGCGCGTCCCCTTGATCGGCCGCGACTCGACCCAGCGATCGCGATCGACCCGCAGGAAGCGCTCCGGCGACGAGGAGAGGATCGCCAGCGCGCCGAAGCGGAGGAAGGCGGCATAGGGCGCCGGGTTGACCCGCCGGAGGATCCGGTAGAGCGCCAGCGGATCGGCGATCGGCGTCGCCCGGATCAGGTTGGTCAGGCAGAGCTCGTAGCTCTCGCCGTCGCGGATCAGCGCCCGGCAGCGCTCGATGTCGCCGAGGTAGGTCGCGCGATCGCGGTCGAGGCGGAGCTCGACGCCCGCACCGGTCGCCGCGATCGCCGGCAGCGGCGGGAGATCGCCGAGGGCGCGCTCGGTCGCGTCGAGCCAGGCCTCGGCCGCGCGCTCCTCCCCCGGCGCCACCAGGCAGACGAGGTAGAGCGCCCGCGCCTCGTGATCGAAGGCGAGGAGGCGATCGGCGAGGAGGAAGGCCGCGTCCGGCGTGTCGGCCGCGTGCTCGCTCTGGACGCCGGCCTCGGCCTTGAGCTCGTAGCCGAAGTAGCCGACGAAGCCGCCGCCGAGGTCGAAGGGGAGCTCGTCCGCCCGCACGCGCCGGCGCGCGAGCTCGCGGCCGAGGAGCTCGTGGACGCTCTCCCGCCGCGTCGTCCGCTCCCCCCCGGCGACCACATGCACCTCCTGACGGCGCTCGTCGTAGGTCACCAGCATGCTCTGCGGGCCGTCGCCGCCGCCCATGAAGGAGAAGCGGGCGAGCCCCTCGCCGAGGCGGCTGCTGTCGAGCCAGAACGCGCGCTCGGCCCCGCGAAAGAGCCCCCAGAAGACCCGCTCGGCGTCGTCGACGAAGGCGACCCGGCGGTGGCGCACCTCGAGTGGCAGCGGCGGCTCCTCGCGGGGCGGCGGGTCGCGGACGATCGACGGCAGCGACGGCGCCGGGCCGCGCCGCCGCCCCGGATACGCGCGGGTGAGCGCGCGGAAGTTCTCGAGGAGGCGGGCGCCGTGCTCCGTCAGGATCGACTCCGGATGAAACTGCACCCCCCAGCGCGGCAGGCTCCGGTGTTCGAGCCCCATCACCAGGCCGTCCTCCGTCCAGGCGCTCGCCCGCAGGCAAGCCGGGAGGCGCGGATCGACCACCAGCGAGTGATAGCGGACGACCGCGAAGCCCTGCGGGATCCCGGCGAAGAGCGGCGATCGATCGTGGACGATCGCGCTGACCCGCCCGTGCATCGGCGTCGGCGCGTGGATCACCGCGCCCCCGTAGGCCGCGGCGATCCCCTGGTGGCCGAGGCAGACCCCGAGCACCGGGACCTCGGCGCGGAGGATCGCCTCCATGCACACCCCGAAGTCGGCCGCCACCTCCGGCCGCCCGGGGCCCGGCGAGATCACGAGGTTGTCAAAGCCCTCGCGGGCGATCGCGTCCCACTCGAGTTGATCGTTGCGGATCACCGTCGGTGCCGCCCCGTTCACCTCGGCGAGGAGGTGATAGAGGTTGATCGTGAACGAGTCGTAGTTGTCGATCAGGAGGGTGCGCGTCGCCGACCCGGTCATGGCCTTCCCTCCGATCACGTCGGCTTCGTAGACCCGCGGGGCACGTGAAGACAAGCCGCGCCGCCCTCACCGGCGACGCGCGTTTCCGCGCAGAATCCGCGCTCTCCGCCTTGCACCCCGTCAACGGGCTCCCTAGGCTCGTTCGGTGGCCGAAGCCGAACACACAGAGGCGGCGACCGACCCCGACGCCCCCCGGACCTTCACCGAGGCCGGCCTGAGCTGGCCGCAGGAGCTCCGCGACTTCGCGCACGCGCTCCGCAACTACACCGACCTCAGCCTCGTCGTCCACGCCCGCAGCGGCGACGTCGTCCGCCGCCGGATCCCGCGGCGCGGGCTCTGGCTCTTCCACCCCCGCCACCTCCGCCGGGTGCTCCGCACCAACGCCCGCAACTACCCCAAGAACGCCGCCTACAGGGCCCTGCGGCCGCTCCTCGGCAACGGCCTGCTCCTCAGCGACGGCGAGCTCTGGGCCCGCGATCGCCGGATCGTCGCGCCGGAATTCCGCGAGGGAGTGGTCGCCCGCTACCTGCCGACGATCGTCGGCGGCGGCGAGGAGCTCCTCGAAGAGTGGTCGGCGAGCGTCGGCCGCGGCCCCCGCGACATCGGCGTCGACATGCAGCGCCTCACCCTCCGGGTGGTCGCCCGGGCGATGTTCCACAGCGACCTCCACCGCGAGGCCGAGGCGATCGGCCACGGCCTCGAGATCTGCCTCCGCCAGGCGACCCGCCAGATGCTCAGCGTCGGCCTCCTCCGCCGCTGGATGCCGACCCCCGGCAACCTCGCGGCCGGCCGCGCGGTCCGGGAGATCGACCGGATCGTCCGCGACCTCATCGCCCGCGGCCGCCGAAGCGCCACCCACGAGCAGGACGTCCTCTCCCGCCTCCTGGTCGCCACCGACCGCGAGAGCGGCGAGCCGATGGCCGACCAGCAGATCATCGACGAGGTCAAGACGCTGATCCTCGCGGGTCACGAGACCACCGGCCTCGCCCTGAGCTGGACGCTCTACCTCCTCGCCCAGCACCCCGAGGTCGAGGCGCGCCTGCTCGCGGAGCTCCGGCGGGTCCTCGGCGATCGGCCGATCGAGGCCGCCGACGTGCCGGCGCTGGTCTACACCCGGATGGTCCTCCTCGAGGCGATGCGCCTCTACCCGCCGGTGCCAGCGGTCCCGCGCGAGGCCATCGACGAGGACGCCTTCGACGGGATCCGGGTGCGGGCCGGCGACAACGTGATCGCGATGATCTACGTCGCCCACCGCCACCCCGAGTACTGGAGCGACCCCGAGCGCTTCGACCCCGAGCGCTTCGCCCCCGGGCGGGCGGAGGCGATCGATCCCTACGCCTACCTCCCCTTCCTCCGCGGGCGCCGGGCGTGCATCGGCGAGCACTTCGCGATCCTCGAGGGGGTCGTGCTCCTGGCGATGATGGTCCGCCGCTTCCACCTCGAGCGGAGCGATCAGCGGCCGATCGCCACCCGGCCGATGTCGACGCTGCGCCTCGCCCGGCCGCTGATGATGCGCGTACAAGCGCGCGACGCCTGGGCGCGGCGTGGCAGAGCTCCCTGAGGCTGCGGGTGCGGGTGCGAGCGCGCGGCACCCAGCCACGCGCGCGGACGAACGCGCGGACGTCCCTGACCTCGGCGCCCACCTCCCGCTGCGATCAGAGAGAGCCAGAGCGCCGGACCGATGTACGATCACGGCTCGCTACCGCGGCCCCCGCGACGCGACACCTTCCCACCAAGGAGACCGACATGGCCTTCGTCGTCACCGACAACTGCCTGCGCTGCCGCTTCACCAACTGCGTCGACGTCTGCCCCGTCGACTGCTTCCACGGCGATCAGGACATGCTCTACATCGATCCCGAGGAGTGCATCGACTGCGGCGCCTGCGTCCCGGAGTGCCCGGTCGAGGCGATCTACGACGAGAGCCAGCTCCCCGACGATCTCGTCAGGTGGGTGGAGGTCAACGCCGCGAAGGCCCGCACCACCCCCACGGTGACCGAGACGCAGGATCCGCTGCCGACCGCCGCGGCCCGCAAGAAGGCGCTCGGCTTCGGGTAGAGCGGCGCCCGGCGAGGCGACGCCTGCGTGCGCGCGACGCCCGAGCGCGCGTCGACGCGCGTGCTCTCGTCCGCCCGATCGCCGCACCGCGTCCCCCGCACTCGATCGCCCGCCGCCGGTCGCCGGGCCGCGCCCCCGCGCATTCGCCGGGGAGCGCGTGATACGTTGAAGAGGCCGCCCGCGGGTGCGAGAGCCCCCCTGGGGTGGGGAGGCGCGATGACGCAGCGGCGTGCGAGCGATGACGGGATGTCCGCCAGCGAGGCGCTCATGGCCACCGTCGGCGTGAGCCAGGCGCGCACGCGGCCCTTCTCGCGGCGACCCGAGCCCGCGCCCGGCCCCGTCGACGCCGACGCCAGCCTGGCCGTCGGCGCGATCGTCGGTCGCTACGTCGTCGTCAGCACCCTGGGCGCGGGCGGGATGGGCGTGGTCTATGCGGCCTACGATCCCGAGCTCGACCGCCGGGTCGCGCTCAAGCTCCTCCGCGCCGAGATCGCGGGCTCGCGGAGCCAGAGCGAGGCCCAGGCCCGCCTGGTCCGCGAGGCCCACGCGCTGGCCAAGCTCTCGCACCCCAACGTGGTCGCGATCTTCGACGTCGGCGAGCACGCGGGCAGCGTCTGGCTGGCGATGGAGTACGTCGACGGCGTCACCCTCGACGCCTGGCTGAAGGCGACGCCGCGGACGACCGACGCGATCCTCGAGAAGATGATCGCCGCCGGCCGCGGGCTCGCGGCGGCCCACGAGGCCGGGCTCCTCCACCGCGACTTCAAGCCCGAGAATGTGATGGTCGGCCGCGACGGCCGCGCGCGGGTGATGGATCTCGGGCTCGCGCGCGCGAGCCCGGAGGGCCCGCAGATCGACGACGCGGCGATCGAGGCGCCGCTGCCGGAGGACGTCCAGGCGTCGCTCTCGGGGATCGAGCTCCAGGTGACCCGCGCCGGGGCGATCCTCGGGACGCCGGCGTACATGAGCCCCGAGCACTTCCGCGGGCGCGAGCTCGACGCGCGCTCGGACATCTTCGCCTACTGCGTCACCCTCTACGAGGCCCTCCACGGCGAGCGCCCCTTCGCCGGCGCGTCGATGGTCGCGCTCGCGGCGAACGTCCTGGCCGGGGCGATCCGCCCGCCCCCGCGCCAGGGCCGACGGGTCCCCCGCTGGCTGCGCCGGGTCTACACCCGCGGCCTCGCGGTCGAGCCCGGCGACCGCTTCCCGTCGATGGCGGCGCTCCTCTCGGCGATCGAGCGCGGGCGCGCCCGCGCGCGGCGACGCCGCTGGATCGGCGCGGCCCTCGGGGTCGCGGCCCTCGTCGGCGGACCGATCGCGCTTGACCGTCACGACATGTCCCAAAAGACAGCGGCCTGCGCGGCCGAGGGCGCGGTCATCGACGAGGTGTGGAACGACGCCGCCCGGGCCCGGCTGCGGGCGGGGATGGAGGCGACGGGCTCGCGCTTCGCCGCCCAGAGCCTCGAGATCCTGGTGCCCTGGCTCGACGAGTACCGCGACGCCTGGAGCGCGGGGCGGAGCGAGGCCTGCGCGAACGCGACGATCACCGAGGCGTGGGGCGACGCCCTCCTCGATCGCTCCGCCTGGTGCTTCGAGGACCGACGCCTCCAGCTCGAGGCGACCGTCCAGCAGATCTCGACGCTGAGCCCCGCGTCGGCCCGGCGGGCGGTCCGGATCGCCTCCTACCTCGATCCCGTCGCCACCTGCCTCGATCCCAACCTCCTCGAGCGCCTCCCGGTGCCGCCGCTCGAGGTGCGGGGCGAGGTCCGGGCGATCCGCGCGACGATCAGCGCGTCGGATCAGCGCCGCTACGAGGGCCACAGCGGCGACGCCCTCGACCTCGCGATCAAGGGCCGCGAGCGCGCCGAGGCGCTGGGCTGGTCGCCCCTCCTGGCGCTCGCGCGCTTCGCCGAGGGGCGCAGCCTCCACGAGGACGGGCGCTCCCGACAGGCGGAGGAGGTCCTCCTCCGCGCCTACTTCGAGGCCCTGAGCGACGGCTCGACGGTCGTCGCGTTCCGGGCGGCGCGCTCGCTCATCGGCGTCTACACCGGCCTCCGGCGCTTCCACGAGGCCGAGGTCTGGTCGCGTCACGCCGACGCGCTCGCGGCCTCGATCGCGGATCCGAGCGGCCTCGACGCGGCCGAGGGCCACTACCTCCTCGCCCAGGTCCTCGCCGGCCAGCGCGAGTACGACGCCGCCGCGGCCGAGGGCGAGCTGGCCCTGGCGATGCGGAGCGCGGCCCTCGGACCCGAGCACCCGATCACCACCGCGGCCCTCCGCAACCTCGGGATCGTCTACCTCGCCCAGGGCCGCCACGGCGAGGCGCTGCGGAGCTTCGTCCGCGCCCAGGCGAGCTGGGAGGACGAGGTCGGCGACGAGCACCCGCAGGTCGCCGAGATCGCCGTGCTCCGCGGCCGCGCCCTCTTCGCGATGGGCGAGGTCGACGAGGCGCTCGCGCTCCTCCGCCAGGGGCTGGCGATCCACGAGCGCGTCCTCGGCGAGGAGCACCCCAAGACGATCCAGGACCTCGGTGAGCTCGGCCAGGCGCTCCTCGCCCTCGGCCGCGTCGACGAGGCCGAGCCGATGCTCCAGCGGGTGATGGAGGCCGAGCGCGCGCGCCGAGGCGCCCGCCACCCCTCCTTCGCCGAGAGCCTCCTGAGCATGGCCGCGGTCGACCTCGCCCGCGGGCGCGACGTGCTGGCGATCGATCGCAGCGCGGCCGCCCTCGAGATCCTCGAGGCAGCGCTCGAGCCGGAGCACCCCGACATCGCCGCGGCGCTCGAGCGGGTCGCCGACATCGACCAGGCGCTGGGGCTGAGCGACGCGGCGATCGCCCGGCGACGCGACGCGCTCGCCCGCCGTGAGGCGGCCCGCGATCCCCGGCACCGCGACCTCATCGCCCCCCTCGTCGCCCTCGGCGACGCCCTCCTGGCGACCCGACGCCAGGACGAGGCGCGCCAGAGCTACGCGCGGGCGCTGGCGATCGGCGAGGCGCGCCTCGGCCCCAGCGACGCCGCGCTGGTGCCGAGCCTCAGCGCCCTCTCACAGGTCGCGCTCGCCGACGGCGACGCCGACGAGGCCGCCCGCCTCGGCGAGCGCGCGGTCCGGCTGGCGGAGGCCGAGGAGGTCGGCCCCCGCTGGTCCGCGGCCGCCCACTTCGCCGCCGCCCGGGCCCTCGCGGCCCGTGACGGCCGCTCCCCCGAGGCGCGCGCGCTCGCCGAGGCGGCCGCCCGCGAGTACGCGACCTGCCGCGACGAGGAGGGCGAGGCCGCGGTCAGCCGCTGGCTCGCCGGCCCCTGATCCGCGCGCGCACAGAGCCTCAGGACGTGCCGGCGTCCCCGCCCGCCGCGGCGCTCACCCGCCAGCCACCGCCGAGCGCCTGGTAGACCGCGACGATCGCCTGGAGCTGCACCTTCCTCGCCTCGACGAGCTCGATCTCCGCCTCCAGCGAGTCGCGGATCGTCATCAGGACCTCGAAGTAGTCGGCCTGCGCCGACTGGTAGAGCGCCTTCGAGACCTCGATCGCCTCGCGCAGCGTCGTCACCTGCTGGGTGAGCTGCTCGAAGCGCTGGCGGTAGTTCGAGATCGCCAGGAGCTGATTGTAGACGTCGGTGTACGCCTGCAAAATCGCCCGCTCGTACTCGAAGACCGCCTGGATCTGCTCGGCGTTGGCCGAGCGGTACTCCGCCTTGATCGCCGTCCGGTTGAGGAGCGGCGCCACCAGCCCGCCCGCGACGTTCATCACCAGCGACTCGGGCGAGAGGAGGTGGGCCGCGCTGAACGACTGAAAGCCGACCCCCGCGTCGATCCGCAGCGAGGGGTAGAAGCGGGCCTTGGCGCTCTTGGTGTCGAACTTCGCGGCCTCGAGGCGGAGCTCCGCCGCCTTCACGTCGGGGCGGTTGTCGAGGAGATCCGCGGGCAGCCCGACGGTCACGACCTCGGGCTGGGCGCTCATGAAGGTCGCGGTCGAGCGCTGCACCGGCTGCGGGAAGCGCCCGACCAGGAAGTTGATCCGGTTCTCGACGATGATCCGTTGCTGATCGAGATCGAAGACCCGCCCCTGGTTCTTGAGCACCTCCGCCTGGAAGCGCTGGACGCCGAGCTCGGTCCCCCGGGCCGCCGCCTTCTTGAGCTTGACGATCTCGAGGGCGCTCTTCTGGAACTCGATGTTCCGCTGGAGGATCTCGATCTGGAGATCGAGCGCGCAGAGGTCGTAGTACGAGCGGGCGATCTCGGCGACGATCTCGGTCTTGAGGAAGTTGAGCTCCTGGATCGTCGCCTCGTAGCGGTAGCCCGCGGCCTTCCGCGCGTTCCGGAAGTGGCTGGCGATGTCGGTCTCCCAGGAGGCGACCAGGCCGAAGCCGAAGCTCGGCAGCGGGTTCGGCACGCCGTTGGCGGCGTCGCTCACCCCCTGGGAGGTGAAGCCGCCGACCCGCTCGACGCCGGCGCCGGCGGCCGCGTCGAGGCTCGGGAGGTACTCGCCGCGGATCCCCGCCATCGCGTTCTGGGCGACGATGATCTCCTGGACCTGGATGTTCAGGGCCTGGTTGTTCTCGAGCGCCTCGGCGATCAGGCTGCGGAGGTTGGGGTCGTCGAAGAACGCGTCCCATTGCCGCTGGACCGCGACGCTCGGCCCGGCTTGGACCGCCGGCTGCCCGAAGTCATCGGGGACCTCGGTGCTCGGATCCCGCGGCTGGTTGCTCCCGAGCAAGCTCGAGCAGCCGGCCGAGAGCGAGAGGGCGAGGGCGGCGACGGCGACAGCGACGATATGACTCCACCTAGTCACGGGGATCCTCCTCCTGAGCGCGCGCTTCGTCGGGCTGCGCGGGTGTTGGGAGCGCGTCGGCCTCACTCGAGTCCTCCGCCTCCATGAGATCGGCCAGCGCCTCGGAGGCGGGCAGCGCCGGCACCTCGTCCGCCGCGTCCTCGGCCTCGTCCTCGACCACCGTCGACTCGGCGAGCGGATGGCCGTTGAGCGTCACCTCGATCTCGCCGGCCGCCGGCACCGCGAGCGCGGCATCGGTCCTCGCGGCCGCCTCCCCGTGGTGCGCCTCGCCGTGGTGCGCCTCGCCGTGCGGCAGCGCCGGCGACTCGCCGATCCGCAGGAACTTCTCGAAGCGCGCGAGGTGGCCGAAGATGAAGTAGAGGCCGGGGATGAGGACGACGCCGAAGACGGTCCCCATCACCATGCCGCCGAGCGCGGAGGCGCCGATCGTGTTGTTGCCGACTGCGCCGGCGCCCTTGGCGACGACCAGCGGGTAGAGGCCGGCGACGAAGGCGAACGAGGTCATCAGGATCGCCCGGAAGCGGGCCCGCGCGCCGGCGACCGCCGCCTCGAAGACGCTCGCCCCCTCGCGCCGGGTCTGGATCGCGAACTCGACGATCAGCACCGCGTTCTTGCCGAGGAGGCCGACCAGCATCACCAGGCCGACCTGGGCGTAGATGTCGTTCGCCAGCCCCATGTACTCGAGGAAGGCGAAGGAGCCGAAGACGCCCGCGGGCAGCGAGGTGATCACGGCCAGCGGGAGGATGAAGCTCTCGTACTGGGCCGCGAGGACCAGGTAGACGAAGACGAGGACGATCCCGAAGATGTAGATCGCCTCGTTGCCGCGCCGCGCCTCGTCGTAGGAGAGGCCCTCCCAGGCGATGTCGTAGCCGCGCGGCAGGACCTCGGCCGCGACCTCCTTGATCGCCTTGACCGCGTCGCCGGTGGTGTAGCCGGGGGCGTTGTTCCCGCGGATCGCCGCCGAGTTGTACATGTTGTAGCGGGTGATCTCGTTCGGGCCCTGGCGCTTCTCGATCGTCATGAACGACGAGTAGGGGACCATCTCGCCGGCGTCGTTCTTGACGTACATCTTGAGGACGTCGCTCGGCAGCGCCCGGAACTCGGGGAGCGCCTGGACGTAGACCCGGTAGAAGAAGCCGAAGCGGGTGAAGCCCTGCTCGAAGTTCGAGCCGATCATGATGTCGAGGTTCTCCATCGCCTTGGCGATCGAGACCCCCTTCTGCATCGCCTTTTGGTTGTCGATGACCAGCTCGTACTGCGGGTAGTTGGCGGCGTAGAAGGTGAAGAGGCCGGTCAACTCCGGGCGCTCGCGCAGCGCCGCCATGAACTCCTGGTTGAGCTTGTCGAACTCGTAGTAGTCGGAGGCGCCGGTCTTGTCGAGGAGGCGGAAGGAGACGCCGCCGGCCGCGCCGTAGCCGGGGACCGCCGGCGGCTCGAAGAACTCGACGACCGCGCCGATGTCCTTGGCCTTCTCCTCGAGCTCCTCGATCACCTCGTTGACCGACTTGTCGCGCTCGGACCACTCCTTGAGGTTGATCAGGCAGGTGCCGGCGTTCGACGCCCGCCCCTCGGTGAGGATCTCGTAGCCCGCGAGCGCCGACACCGAGTCGACCTCCTCGAGCTCCTCGGCGATCGCCTGGAGCTCGCGCGAGACCGCGTTGGTCCGCTCGATCGTCGTCCCCGGCGGGGTCTGGATGATCGCGTAGATGATCCCCTGGTCCTCGTTGGGGACGAAGCCCGAGGGCAGCACCTTGCTCACCTGGAAGATCCCGAAGACGAAGAGGCCGAGGACCAGGAGCGTCAGGTAGAAGCGCCCGAGGATCGCCCGCATCACCCGCACGTAGATCCCGGTCGCCCAGTTGAAGACCCGGTTGAACGCGCGGATGAAGAGGGTGATCGGGTTGCGGCTCGACCCGTGGTCGTGCACCGGCTTGAGGATCAGCACCGAGAGCACCGGCGTCAGCGTCAGGGCGATGAAGCCCGAGAGGACGATCGACGAGGCCATCGTCACCGAGAACTGGCGGTAGAAGACCCCGACCGGCCCGGGCATGAAGGCGACCGGGACGAAGACCGAGGTCATCACCAGGGTGATCGCTATGATCGCGCCGCTGATCTCGCTGAGCACCTCCTTGGTCGCCTCGTAGGGGCGCAGGTGCTTGGCCTCCATCTTCGCGTGGACCGCCTCGACGACGACGATCGCGTCGTCGACGACGATGCCGATCGCCAGCACCAGCGCGAAGAGCGTGATCAGGTTGATGCTGATCCCCAGCGCCGCCATGAAGATGAAGGCGCCGATCAGCGACACCGGCACCGCCAGCGTCGGGATCAGCGTCGATCGCCAGTCGCCGAGGAAGATGAAGACCACCAGCGCGACCAGGACGAAGGCCTCGACCAGGGTGTGGGAGACCTGCTCGATCGACGCGTCGACGAAGCGCGAGACGTCGTAGCTGATCGCGTAGTCCATCCCCGGCGGGAAGGAGGTCTCCTTGATCTGGTCGAGGGTCTCCTTGACGTTGGCGATGACCTCCTGGGAGTTGCTCCCGAGGGTCTGCTTGAGGGTGATCGCCGCCGACGGGTGGCCGTCGAGGTTGGAGTAGATGTTGAAGAACTCGGAGCCGAGCTCGACCTTGGCGACGTCCTTGAGGCGGAGGACGTGGCCGTCCGAGGTCGCCCGGATGATGATGTCGCCGTACTGCTCGGGCTTGTTGTAGCGGCCCTCCCAGACCAGCGTGTACTCGAGCGCCTGCGCGGTCTTGCCGGTGGCCTGGCCGACGCGGCCGGGGCGGCCGATGATGCTCTGCTCGGCCATCGCATCCTGGATCTCCTCGGCCGAGACGTTGTAGGCGCGCATCCGATCGGGATCGAGCCAGATCCGCATCGCGAACTGCCGGCTCCCGAGGATCCTCGCCTGGCCGATGCCCTTGACCCGCATCAGGTCGGGCAGGAGGTTGACGTTGGCGAAGTTGAAGAGGAATTTCTCGTCTGCCGTCGGGTCCGTGCTGTAGACGTTGACGTACATCAACATGCTCGGCATGACGCGCATCAGGATGACGCCCTCGAGCTGCACCAGCTTGGGCATCTGCGGCATCACCTGATCGATCCTGGTCTTGACGTTGATCAGCGCCTGGTTCGGATCGGTGTCGAGGTCGAAGATCACCTGGATCGTCGCCTCGCCAGCGCTGGTCGCGTCGGTGACCATGTAGCGCATGCCCGGCACGCCGTTGATCGCCCGCTCGAGCGGGATCAGCGTCGACTGGATCAGGACGTCGGCGCTCGCGCCGGGGTAGGCGACGGTGATCTGGACCTGCGGCGGCGCGATCTCGGGGAACTGCGAGATCGGCCGGGTCTTGATCGCCAGGAATCCCAGGAGGACGATCAGGATCGAGATGACGATCGCCAGGACCGGGCGCTTGAGGATCTTTGCGAACATATCGTTACCCTCACTCCGCGTGGTACTTGAGGCCGGCGAAGACCTCGGCGGGCTCCTCGAACTTGACGTCGACGTGCTTGCCGTCCTGGACCTTGCGTAGGCCCTCGAGGAGGACGTGGTCGCTGTCCTCGAGGCCGCCGTCGAGGATGAAGGCGTGGGGGACCTCGGCGGCGACCGAGATCGGACGGGTCTTCACCGTCCCCTCGTCGTCGACCACGAAGACGTAGCGGCGATCGAGGATCTCGAAGGTCGCCTTCTGCGGGATCAGCATCGCGTTCGGGTAGCGGGCGGCCACCAGGATGTTGCCGGTCTCGCCGTGGCGGAGGAGCCCGCTCGGGTTGGCGAAGGTCGCGCGGAAGGCGATGTTGCCGGTGGTGTTGTCGAAGTCGGCCTCGATCGCCTCGACCTTGCCCTCCTGGTCGAATATCTTGCCGTTCGCCATCTTGAACTTGACCACCAGCTTCTGGTCGGGGTCCGACTGGTAGTCGAGGTATTCGGCCTCGGGGACGTTGAAGTAGATCCAGAGCGTCCGGTTGTCGGAGAGCGTCGTCAGCAGCTCCCCCTCCTCGACCAGGCTCCCCAGCCGCACCTTGAAGCGATCCATGAGGCCGGTGAAGGGCGCCCGGATCTCGGTGAGGCGCATGTGGGTCTCGGCGAGCGAGAGCTCGGCCTTCGCCCGCTTGAGCTTGGCCGAGGCGAGCGCGAGCTCGGCCTGCGAGACCACGTCCTTGTCGGCGAGGAGCTTGGTGTTCTTGTACTCGATCGACGCGAGGTCGACCTCCGCCTCCGCCCGGCGGAGGTCCGCCTGGTAGAGGAAGGGCATGATCTGGAACATCTTGGTCCCCTCCTCGATCCGCTGACCCTCGTCGACGAAGATCCCGGTCAAGTAGCCGCGCTCCTGGGCGCGGACCTCGATGTGCTGGATCGCGTGGACCTGGGCGACGTACTCGCGGGTCAGCTCCACGTCCTGGCGGAGCGGCGTCGTTACGGCGAAGACCCCGGCCTCCTCATGCCTCTCGGGCGGTGGTTCACACGCCCAAAGGAAGAGGACCGCGAGGCAGATTGCTAGCGCAGTGATTCGGTGCATGGCGTCTTCTCAGATCGCTGTCTGGACAGAAGGGCTCGGCGATCGACGAGGGGGCGTGTTGGTCGCTCCCTGCATGGGTCGTCCGCGGCCCAGCCAAGCGCCCTCCTTTCACGCGCCGTACCGGCCCGCACCTCGGCGAAATCATTGTTCAAGTCGCGGGCGGGGGCGCTCGGCGGGGAGAATCTCCCAGGGAGACAGGGAAGGACTCCCATCCCATCCACCGCACGTGACCGCATCTGCTGGGGGTCTCTTCGCGGGCCTTCGCGGGCCGCGTCGCCCTCCGGCGGCTTTTTCAGGCTCTCCGGTCGATCACGGCGATCTCCCCGGAGCTTCGGATCGCCGTTTGCATGGCAGGGAGCCGAGGAGCCTCGCCCATGATCTACGCGCAGCCTGCGACCTGCGATAATGCACCTTGCCCGCGAGTCGCCGCGTGACGCGGCGGCCGAAGGCACCGGTCGAGCGCAGCCTGCGGTCCCGCGGGCTGATGCTCCTCCTCGGCGCGCTCCTCTGCGTCGCCGCCGTCGCCGCGGTCGGCATCCGCTTCGAAAACGCGGAGTCGGATCTGGCGATGAAGCGCGAGGAGAAGCGCCTCGCGGACCTCGCCGCGCTGCTGGCGGTCGAGCTCGCGGTCGAGCTCGGCAGCCTCCAGCGCGACGCCGCCCGACGCATCGACCTCGGCGCGGCGGCCGACGACGCCGCGCGGGCGCGCGACGGCACCTGGAGCGCGTCGGTCCCCGACGGACGAGGCGGCGTGGTGCCGCTCTGCGTCGACATCAAGCAGCTCTTCCACGCCGCCGATCACCTCGACTCGGTCGACGAGCACATCTTCATCCAGCCCCCCGGCGCCCTCTCCTTCCTTGATCTACGCGGCGACCCGGCGGCCCCGGGGATCCTCGATCGCCTCGACGGGCTGGGCGGCCGCGCCGGCACCCTCCTCTCCGACGATCAGGCGCAGGCGCTCGGGCTCCCCGCCTACCCCGCCTTCGTCAGCGTCGACGTCGCCGACGGCGGCGTCCTCGGCCCCTGGCGCGTCGCCGTCGTCGGCTCCACCCACCAGGAGGTCGAGCGCGATCGCCGGGGGCGGCTCCGGGTGATCATCAAGGTGCTCCTCACCGGCACGACGACGATCGCCTTCGCCTTCCTCGCCTTCCGGATGTTCCGCGCCGAGGTCTCCGCCCGCCACGCGCTCGAGCTCGCCGAGCAGCGCCGCGCGAGCGAGGAGGTGCTCGCCCGCGAGAACCGGACGGCGACGATGCTCACCCTCGCCGCCGGCGTCGCCCACGAGGTCGGCACCCCGCTCGGCCTGATCCGCGTCAAGGCCGAGGCGCTCCGCGACACCCTCGAGGACTCCCCCGAGGAGCGCGACGCCGAGACGATCCTCGCCCAGGTGGATCGCCTCCGCGAGGTCGTCCAGGGCTTCCTCCGGGTCGCCCGCGGCAGCGTGCCCGAGCAGGCGATGGTCAGCCCGGAGGCGCTCGTGCGCGCGGTCCACGACCTCATCGCCCACCGCTTCCAGAGCGCCGAGGTCAGGCTCGAGATCGAGGTCGCGCCCGACCTCCCGAGCGTCAAGGTGAGCCCCCTCCTGGTCGAGCACGCGCTGGTCAACCTCCTGATCAACGCCCGCGACGCCTCGCCGCCCGGCGGCCTGGTGACGCTCTGCGCCCGCAGGGAGGGGCGCCACGTCCTCTTCGAGGTCCTCGACGAGGGCGAGGGCGTGCGCCCCGAGGATCGCGAGCGCCTCCTCAAGCCCTTCTTCTCCCGCAAGGCGCACGGCACCGGCCTCGGCCTCGCCCTCACCAACGAGATCGCGCGGATGCACCGCGGCGCGGTCACGCTGGCCTCACGGCCCACCCGCGGCGCGATCGCCACACTGAAATTGCCGACGGAGGCGAGATGAGCGACGAACGAAAGGTCCTCTGCCCGCGCGTGCTGCTGGTCGACGACGAGCCCGAGTGGGGCGACGCCCTCGGCGAGCAGCTCAGCCGCCGCGGCTTCCAGGTGCGGGTGGTCCGCGACGCCGCGACCGCGCTCGCCCAGCTCGAGGCCCGGCCCTTCGACGCGATGGTCACCGACCTCCGCCTCGAGCAGGGCGACGGGGTCTCGCTGATGGTCCAGGCCCAGGAGCTCGTCCCCCAGCTCCCGACCATCGTGATGACCGCCTACGCGGCGATCGACACCGCGGTCGAGGCGATCCGGCGGGGCGCCTTCCACTACCTGACCAAGCCCTTCGGGATCGACGAGCTCGTCCTCTTCCTCCGCCGCGCGCTCGACGACCGCCGCCTCCGCCGCGAGACCGGCGAGCTCCGCCGGCGCCTCGGCGACGCGACCCCCGAGGGCCTGGTCGGCCGCTCGCCGGCGATGCGCGCGGTCTTCGAGATGATCTCCCGGGTCGCCGAGGCCGAGGTCCCGGTCCTCCTGACTGGAGAGACAGGCACCGGCAAGAGCACGATCGCCGCCGCCCTCCACGGCCGCTCGCGCCGCGCCTCGGCGCCCTTCGTCTCGGTCAACTGCGCCGCGATCCCCGAGCAGCTCCTCGAGAGCGAGCTCTTCGGCCACGCCCGCGGGGCCTTCACCGGCGCCACCCAGGCGAGCCCGGGCCTCTTCGCCGAGGCCGACCACGGCACCCTCTTCCTCGACGAGATCGGCGAGCTCCAGCCCGGGCTCCAGGCCAAGCTCCTCCACGTCCTCGAGCGCGGCGTCGTCCGGCCGGTCGGCGGCAGCCGCGAGCGCCGGGTCAACACCCGGATCCTGGCGGCGACCAACCTCGACCTCGAGTCGGCGGTGCGCAGCCGCGAGTTCCGCGAGGACCTCTACTACCGCCTCGCGCTGGTGGTCCTCGAGGTGCCGCCGCTCCGCGACCGCCGCGAGGACATCCCGCTCCTCATCGACTCCTTCTTCGAGGCCGCCCGGCGCCGCTACCCGACCGCCGCCGCCCGCCGCTTCGGCGACGACGCGCTCGCCGCCCTGATCGACTACCGCTGGCCGGGGAACGTCCGCGAGCTCTCGCACCTCGTCGAGCGCCTCGTCCTCCTCTCGCGCAGCGAGGTGATCGGCGCCGCCGAGCTCCCGCGCGCGCTCACCAGCGGCGACGGGCCGGCGAGCGACGGCGCCCGTCCGGTCCTCTTCGGCGACGACGTCCTGCCGCTCCGCGAGATCCAGCGCCGCTACGCCCGCTGGGCCGTCGCCCAGCACGGCGGCGTCAAGGCCCACGCCGCCCGCGCCCTCGAAGTCGACATCAAGACCCTGGGCCGGCTGGTCAACGAGTAGGCGACCCCCCACGCGATCGAGGCGACGAGGTGTCGCCCCCCAAAGCCCGCGCCCGCCTCCACGATCTCCCGGAGCGCGGCGCCCACGAGAGGTGAGCATGACGACGAAGGGTGTGTTCCAGAGAGTGTTGGTGCCGATCGAGTTTGAGCCCGCGAGCGAGCGCGAGACGGCGGAGGATCGCAGCGCCGAGGTCGGCGATCACGAGTGGGTCGCGGTCAATGAGTGGACCGTCAAGGCGCTCGAGCTCGCGGCCCGGATCGCCCGCGGCGGCGAGGTCTGCGTGGTCCACGCGACCCCGGAGTTCATGGACTTCCCGACCTGGATGACGCCGGCGCGCCTCTCCCAGCTCGACAAGGACGCCCGCGCCGACGCGACCGCCGTCCTCGCGGCGGTCACCCGCCGGCACTGCCCGGGCGTGACCCTCCGCGCCGTGATCCGGCCCGGGCGCGCGCTCGACGTCATCCTCGCCGCCGCGCGGGAGGAGAAGGTCGAGGCGATCGTCCTCGCCGTCAGCGCCCGCCACCGGGTGAGCCGCGCCTTCCTCGGCACGACCGCCGACAAGGTGATCCGGCTCTCGCCCTGCCCCGTCGTCGTGGTGCCGTCGGGCATCGAGTGACACCAAGTATGTGCATTCGGCCGCGCCGCGGCCGCGCAATGCATCGACTTGGCAACGGCGTGGCGGTGGCCAGACCCGACGGACGAACGAGCCCGCCTCAGGCCTTGAGGCGGGCGCGGACCGCCTCGAAGAGGCGCTCGGTGACCTCGTCGATCGTCAGGCCCCCGTCGATCGTGACGATCGGCCCCGGCCGCTGGGCGTCGCGCGCCCGCCCGTAGCCCTCCGCCAGGCGCCGCTGGAGATCGGGCTCGTCGTAGCGCTCCTTCTCCTCGCCGCTCGTCGCCCGGCGGCGCGCGACCCTGGCGAGCGCCTCCTCCCAGGGGAGGTCGACGAGGACGCAGAGGTCGGGCCAGGGGGCGCGGGCGTTGATCGTCTCGACCCACTCCGCCGGGCACTCGAGGGACTGGTAGACCAGCGACGAGAGGACGTAGCGATCCGAGATCACCACCCGGCCGTCCGCGATCGCCGGCTGGATCTCGCGCTCGTAGTGATCCAGGCGATCGGCGGCGAAGAGGAGCGCGAGGGTCTCGGCGTTGAAGGCACCGGCCCCGGCGCTGAGCTGCTCGCGGATCATCCGGCCGATCGGCCCGCGCGAGGGCTCGCAGGTCATGTGGACCCGCTCCCCCAGATCGTCGATCAGCCGCTGCGCCAGCGCCCGGGTCTGGGTCGAGGTGCCGGCGCCGTCGATCCCCTCGAGGGCGATGAAGAAGCCGCCGCGTGAGCTGTTCACGCGCGGAGGATAGCAGAGGGCCCCGAGCGCTGCCCAGGGGTCCCGCGGGGTCCCGCTCGACGGCGACGACCCGACCCCCGCCCCCCCTTCGGCTCTCGCCATTGCCGGGATCATCGCGTGTGCGCTGCAAGCATTCCCTCGCAACGAGAGGATGGTCGCGGCCGACCGCCTCACGATAGGCTGCGTCCGGTGGGTCCCCGCAATCGCTCGAGCATGCCGCGCCCGAAGAGCCGGAGACCCGCCCGCGCCCGCGAGCTCCTCCTCGCCCTCGCCTGCGCCGCCTGCCTCCCGGAGCAGCCGCCCGAGTGGCTGATCCTCGATCCGCGCTTCTTCCTCCTCGAGGTCGAGGTGATCGCCACAGGCGCCCTCTCGAAGCCGCTCGACCTCGATCCGCCGGGGCGCACGCGCCGCGAGGGCCTCCCCGGCGATCGAATCCGCATTCGGCCGGTGATCGTCGGACCGGGGGGGCCGATCACCCCCCGCGATCCGCCGCTCCTGATCCGCAGCGGCTTCGTGGTCTTCGCGCCCGATCCCGACGGCGCGCTCCCGGAGTGCGCGGAGGACGGCCTCGACGGCCTCCGCGACTGCCGGATCCGCGGCGACGAGCTCGCCCTCCCGCCGCTCCCGCCGGCCGAGCTCGGCTCGAGCTTCTGGCCCAAGCTCTGGGTGATCGTCAGCGACCCCGAGGGGCCGGGCGCCGACGAGTGCTACCGGCGCCTCATCACGCGGGACGACGACGGGCTCTTCGAGTGCCACATCGACGACTTCCGCCTCGACTACGGCCCGCCCAATCGGGTCGCCGATCTCCAGGACCAGGGCGACTACTACCAGCCCGTCGAGCTCGACTACAACCTCTCGGCCGCCTGGCTCGAGCTCTCGATCGACGAGGGCGCACAGACCCGCATGCTGCGGGCCGATCATGGCGACACGATCGCGGTCGCCCCCGACGCGCGGATCCGAGCGGAGCTGAAGATCGACGAGGACGAGCTCCAGCGCTGGGCGACCTACCCGCGGGGCGAGGTCTTCGACGAGGTGCTCTCTCCGCGCTGGGCGACGACCGATCCCGACGCAGCGCTCGACCCGGACGCCTGGGCGTGGAGCGTCGGGCAGCGCGTGGAGCTCCTCGCGGGACCCCGCGAGCCCGGGGGCTATCACCTCTACGTCGACGTCCGCACCCGCGTCCGATCGAGCCGCTTCCTCTGGGTGCGGATCGTCCCGGACGGGCCGGGGGACGCCGCCCCGTGAGGCCCTTCGCCCGCGCCGCGGTGATCACCGCGCTCGCGCTCCCTGCCCTCGCCCCCTGGCCGGCCCTCGCCGCCGATGAACCTGTCTCTTCGGACATTGGTAGGAGGAGGATCGAGGGCCTCCTCCGCCGGGCCGGCGATCGGGCGCCGCTCGCCGGGGTCGCGCTCTTCGCCTACCCGGCCCCCGCCGACGCCCGCCGGGGCGAGCTCCGCGACCCCGCGCCGCCGACCGAGGAGCCGCCCTGGGTGCGGCGGATCGAGACCGACGAGTCCGGCGCCTTTGTGATCGACGATCTGCCGCCCGGCCTCCTCGCCCTCGAGGCCGTCGTCCCCGGCCACGTGCGCACCCGCTGGATCATCGACACCGCCCGGATCCCGCTCCGGGGCCTCCGCCTCTACCTCCGCCCCGAGGCCGACTCGCCCTACCGGACGACCGTCGTCGAGCAGCGGGCGCGGCCGACGATCGCCGAGCCGGCGCCGGTCGAGCGCCAGCTCAGCAGCGAGGAGATCCGCACCCTGCCGGGGAGCCAGGGCGACCCGCTGCGGGCGCTCCAGAGCCTCCCGGGGGTCGCGCGGGCGCCCTTCGGGGCCGGCCTCCTGGTCCTCCGGGGGGCGAGCCCGCGGCAGTCGCTGGTCTACGTCGGCGACCATCCGGTGCCGCTCGCGTTCCACCTCAGCGGCCTCGCGTCGGTGCTCCCGGCCGGGGCGATCGACTCGATGACCTTCGCGCCCAGCAACTTCGCGCCGGCCTTCGGCAACGCGAGCGGCGGCCTGGTCTCGCTGACCCCGCGGGCGGGCCGGCGCGACGCCTACCACGGCCAGGCCTCCCTCGACATCGGCGGCGTCGGCGGGCAGGCCGAGGGGCCGCTCGGCAAGGGCTCCTTCCTGGTCGCCGCCCGGCGGGCCCACCTCGACCTCCCGCTCCGGGTCGTCGGCGCCCTCAACCCGCGCTCGTCGATCATCTACCCGAGCTACTACGACTACCAGGCCTTCTACGATCGCCCGCTCGGCCGCGGCCGCAGCCTCCACGTCGGTTTCCTCGGCGCGGGCGATCGCCTCGGCTTCATGGGCGTGGCCCAGCCCGTGCGCGGCCGCGTCGCACTCTTCGAGCCGCGGATCTCCTTCCACCGCGTCGACCTCGCCTACCGCGCGAAGGTCGGTCGGAGCGCGGTGCTCCTGACCCCGGCGCTCCGCTTCGACACCAACCGCGTCACCGGCGAGAACACCGAGCTCGCGCCGCGTCGCGCGCTCGTCTCCACGCTCCGCGCCCAGCTCGATCACGCGCTGACCGACCGGCTCACGCTCGTCGTCGGCGGCGACGCCGAGCTCGGCCACCAGACCGGCGACGCGCTCGTCGACGAGACGACGGTACTCCCGGGCACGCTGGTCGTCGGCGGCACCGGCACCACGAACACGACCACCCTGAACCACGCCTACCTCGGCCTCTACGGCGAGGCGGTCCTCCGCCACCGCGGCCTCATGCTCGCCGCCGGCACCCGCTTCTCGGCCTTCGTCACCGAGGGGATCGAGGCCTTCGCCGTCGATCCCCGTGTCCGCGTCCGTCAGGCGATCGGCGAGCGTTGGACCCTGAGCGGCGGCGTCGGCCTCTACTCGCAGCCGTGGATCGGCCAGGTCAGTGGCAACGGCGGCAGCCTCACCACCAGCCTGGTCCCGTCCACCTACGTCCTCCCCGATCAGATCCTCGCCAACTACGACCCCACCACCTTCCACTACGAGCTGGCGATGCGGGTCCTGCGGGCGCTGCAGGCGAGCGCCGGCGCGACCGTGCACCTCGATCACGGGATCGAGATCGAGGGCAACGGCTTCGTCCGTGAGCTCCGCGATCCCCAGCGCCCGGCGCTCTACGGCTCGGCCGGCGAGCGCGCCTGGGGCGGCGAGGTGATCGTCCGCAAGCGCCTCACCAGGCGGGTCTACGGCTGGGTCGCCTACACCCTCCTCTGGTCCCGACGCGAGCTCGCGGACATCCGCGGCGACCACGGCTACGGCGTCGGCCTCTACGATCAGCGCCACAACCTGGTGGCGGTCCTCAGCGCCCGCCTCCCGCGGGACTGGCAGCTCGGCGGCCGCTTCCGCCTCACCTCGGGGCTCCCCTACACGCCGGTGATCGGCGCCGTGGGCTCGGGGGCCTCCTTTGACCCGATCCGCGGCGCCCTCCTCAGCGACCGCTTCCCGCTCTTTCACCAGCTCGATCTGCGGGTCGACAAGCGCTGGATCCGGAGGCGGACGATCGTCGGCGCCTACCTCGACGTCCAGAACGTCCTCAACCACCAAAACACCGAGGCCTACGTCTACAGCGTCGACCTTCGCCAGCGGGTCGGCAGCCTGAGCATGCCGATCCTCCCCCTCCTCGGGGTCCGGGTCGACATCTAGCGAGCTCCGGGCAAGCTCCGGGCAAAAAAGGACGTGACGCCCACGCCGCTTGCCGTCATAGTGTGCGAGCAGTCATGACTCGCAAGGGCCAGAGCATGTCGATGCCGATGCGCGATCCGTCGCGTGGGGCGTCCGTGCGAGCTGCCTAGAATCGACTCCAGCCAGCTTCGAGACCCGGTCGGCCCCCAGGCCCGCCGGGTCTTCGCGTTTTCGCGCTCCCCTCACGCACCACCGCCAATCAACAAGCACCAACAATCACCACCGATCAACACCCTCCACCGCCGCCGAGGCGAAGGACCCACCGCCATGCCGACCACCGACCGACCGCCCACGTGCTTCATCACGACCGCGATCCCCTACGTCAACGCGCGCCCCCACGTCGGCTTCGCCATGGAGCTGATCCTCGCCGACGCCCTCGCCCGCTTCGAGCGCCTCCGCGGCCGCGACGTCCACCTCCTCACCGGCACCGACGAGAACTCGCTGAAGAACGTCCGGGCCGCCGAGGCCGAGGGCGTCGCCACCGCGGCGCTCGTCGATCGCAACGCCGCCGCCTTCCGCGGGCTCCAGGAGACCCTCGGGCTCTCCTTCGACGACTTCCTGCGGACCAGCGCCGATCGCCGCCACCGCGAGGGCGTCGCCGCCCTCTGGCGGGCCTGCGCCGCCCGCGGGGACCTCTTTCGAAGGACCTACCGTGGGCGCTACTGCGTCGGCTGCGAGGCCTTCTACGCCGACGCCGAGCTCGACGAGGGGCGCTGCCCCGAGCACGGGAGCGAGCCCGAGCTCGTCGAGGAGGAGAACTACTTCTTCCGCCTCTCCCGCTACGCCGCGCCGATCCGCGAGGCGCTCGAGTCGGGGGCGCTGCGGGTGCTCCCCGAGCACTACCGCGACGAGATCCTCGCCTTCCTCGCCGGCGGCCTCGAGGACCTCAGCGTCTCGCGCTCGGCCGCCCGCGCCGGCGGCTGGGGGATCGAGGTCCCCGGCGACCCCGAGCAGGTGATCTACGTGTGGTTCGACGCCCTCGGCAACTACGTCAGCGCCCTCGGCTACGCGGAGGGCGACCCGGACTTCGAACGATACTGGCTCAAGGGACAGGATCGCGTGCACGTGATCGGCAAGGGGATCACCCGCTTCCACGCGGTCTACTGGCCGGCGATCCTCCTCTCGGCCGGCCTCCCGCTGCCGACGACGATCGCCGTCCACGGCTACCTCACGGTCGACGGCCGCAAGATCGGCAAGTCGCTGGGCAACGCGATCGATCCCGAGGCGCTCGCCGCCCGCCACGGCGTCGATCCGCTCCGCTGGTACCTCTGCCGCCACTTCCGCGCCGGTCGCGACGGCGACTTCAGCGAGGCCCGCCTCGCCGTGGCCCACGACGCCGAGCTCGCCGATCAGCTCGGAAACCTCCTCCAGCGGACCCTGGCGATGATCGCCCGCTACTACGAGGGCCGGGTGCCGGGTCCGGCGGCCGGACTCGGCGGGCCGATCGAGGCGGCCACCGACGCCGCCCGTCGCGGGGTCGAGCGGGCCGTCGACGAGCGCCGGGTCGACGACGCCTGCGCCGCGGCCTGGTCGCTGGTCGAGCTCGCCAACAAGCACGTGGTCGAGCGCGCGCCGTGGCGACTGGCGAAGGAGCGCGATGACCCGGCATGCGAGGCCCTCCTCGCCACCACCCTCTACGAGCTCGCCGAGGCCCTCCGCCTCGCCGCGCTCCTCCTCGGGCCGGTGATCCCGCGGGCGGCGGCGACGATCCGCGCCCACCTCGGCCTCGGTGAGGCGCCGATCGGCGCCTGGGACGAGGAGACGCGCTTCGGCGGCCTGCGGCCGGGAACGACCGTCACCGCCGGGGCGCCGCTCTTTCCGAAGCGCGAGCGCTGACGGGGCGCGCTCGGACGAGCCCCTCGGACCGCGAGGCCCGAGGGGACCCCTCGATCGCGCTATGCCGGAGAAGCGACGACGAGCGCCTGGCAGAGCGGACAGGCGCGGGCGCCGTGCGGCGCGTCGCGGCGATGGAGATCGAGGATCGCCCGCGACACCTCGGCGAGCTCGCGCCGGACCTCGCGGCGCGCCCCCTTCACCCGGGCGATCGTCATCGAGTCATACGCGGTCGTCTGGTGGCGCATCCAGGCGATCACCGCGGCCTGGGCCCGCTCGTCGACGGGGATCCGCTCGGTCCGCGCGACCGTGCCGCTGCCGACCGGGGTCGCGTGGGCGGTGACGCGGGCGGCGAGGTCCCGCGCCATCCCCTCCCAGCGCGGCGCGAAGCGGAGGAAGCCGAGCACCGCGCGCTCGAAGTCGCCGACGTAGGCCGTCTGCGTCCGCTCGCGCCGGGCCGCGTCGGCGACCCGCCGCTTGCGATAGGCGTCGGTGTCGCGCTCGGCCGCGAGCTCGGCGCGGATCCGCGCGATCGTCTCGGCCGGCGCCCAGAGGCCGCGGGAGAACGCCTTGCGCCCCTTCTTCTCGACCACCGCCCACCAGGGGCCGGCTTGCTTGACCCGGCGGGTGAGCCCGGCGTCGCCCGGCGGCAGGCACTCCCAGCCCGGCGGCGGTGAGAGGCGGCGCCCGTCGGGCGCGACGAAGACGTGCGGATCGGCGGTCGGCGACAGGGTCAGGGTCTCGGCCATCGGCGCCGCGAACCTAGCCGAGGGCCGCCGCGGCTGTCGAGCCCGCGCGCACGCCGAGCCCCGGGCGGCGCGGCGGCGCGAGCGAAGAGAGCGCAGCGTCCGCGGGCGCTCGCGTTCCTCCGCGCGCGGCCCCGCCTATGCTCGCGCCCCATGCTCAGCGCCCAACGTGCGCCCAGGCCGCTCGGACGTCGTCGTCGTCGCCGTAGAGCTCCGCGACGCGCGGGCTCGCCTCGAGGATCCGCAGCACCTGCGCCGGGTTCACCTCACCGGCCTGGCGCTCGATGTGGCTGGCGAGGCGCTCCACCAGCTCGCCGGGCTCGCTCCCCACGGCGCCCTCCTCCCACTCGACGAGGCCGGCCGCGACCATCCGCCGGAGGAGCTCCTGCGCCCGCCGGCGGCAGAGCTCGGGGTCGATCGATCCGTCGACCCGATGGCCGCAGTCGCGGCAGGCGCTCTCCCAGTCGTAGAAGCCGCGCCCGCAGCCCGGGCAGGCGCCCTCGAAGTCGTAGATCAGGAGCTCGCTCTCGGCCTCCCAGCCCGTCACGTCGACCAGGAGGGGCACCAGCGCCTCGATGCAGCGCTCGAGCGGCTGGTCCGCGTCGTCATCATCGTCATCGCCGGTCGATTCGCCTGTCTCTCCAAACATGTCCAATCGATCAGGACCGATCGCGACCACGAGGTTGCGGCCGTCGGCGACGTCGATCGCCAGGCGCAGCGTCTCCCCCTCCGGCGGCAGCGAGGTCGCCGCGAAGGCGCCGGCGATCGCCTCCGCGACCGCCTCCGGCGGCGGCGCGCGACGACGCGGATACGGCTCACCCGCGGGGTGGCGCTGGGGGGTCATCGTCGCCAGGAGCTGCAGGGTCCGCCGCACGGCGCGGGAGCCTGGCATCCCCCGGGCGCGGAGGCCAGCCTCGATCGCCTCACGGGACGAGGCGCTGGACCAGCGCCCGGATCGCCGCCGCGTCGGCGTCGCTCGCCGCGAAGAAGGCCGTCAGGCGGCCGTCGACGAGGGCGACGCGCCCCTCGCGGAGCGCCTCGCCGAGCGGCCCCGGGAGGGCCAGGGCGCGGCGCGGGCCATCGACGCCGCGGACCCACCAGCCGGGCCCCGCGACCTCCACCGGCAGGCGCTGGTAGGGGTCCTCCGGCGGGCTGGCGATCCCGCCGCGGCCGAAGTCCTCGTCGCGGGCGAGATCGAGGCCCTCGGCGCCGGCGACCGCGAACGAGAGCTCGACGCCGCTGGGGCCGACCAGGAGGCGGAGGAGGCGGCCCTCGACGACGCCGTCGATCTGCCAGAGCCCCTCGCGCCAGGGCTCCTCGCAGGGACGCGGCGGCGGCAGGCCGAGCGCCTCCGCCAGCGCGGCGGCGGCAGGGCGGGTGCGAGCGAGGCGCGCGCGTCGCTCACGGGCCCCGCTCAGGAGGGCCAGGCCGGTGATCGCGGCGCTCGCCGCCAGCGCCCCAAGGAGCGCGACCGCGGGGCCCGCGAGCCCGGCGTGTCCGCCGAGCGGCCCGGGCCAGAGCCACGATCGAGGGCCGACGCCTGCGATTCGCCGACGACGGGCAAACACGGCCGAGCCGCCGAGCATGGGGTGATGGTCGTCCGCCCCCGAGCGCGGCGTCAACGAGGTCGACGCGACGGACCGGTGCGGCGTCCCCCGCTCTGCGCTGCTCCCTGCGATTGCGACCGTCCCTGGCCCTGCCGCGGGCCCTGGCCCTGCCCCGACCGCGACCCCTGCCCGGGGCGCCCGCCCGCAGGGGCCCGGCGCGGGGCCGGCTGCGGCGACTCGGGCTTCGGCGCGGCCGCTCCGGCGACGAAGGGGTGATCGCCGACGACCGGCAGCCGCCGCTTGATCAGCTTCTCGACGCTCGCCAGGCGCGGCCGCTCCTCGATGCTGCAGAACGAGATCGCGACCCCGGTCGCGCCCGCCCGCGCGGTCCGACCGATCCGGTGGACGTAGCCCTCCGGATCCATCGGCATGTCGTAGTTGAGGACGTGCGAGACCCCGCCGATGTCGATCCCGCGGGCGGCGACGTCGGTCGCCACCAGGATCCGCAGGCCGCCGGCGCGGAAGCTGGCGAGCGCGCGCTCGCGGGCGTTCTGCGACTTGTTGCCGTGGATCGCCGCGGCCGCGACGTCGACCGCCGCGAGCTGGCGGGCGACCCGATCGGCGCCGTGCTTGGTCCGGGTGAAGACGATCGCCCGGCTGACCTCGCTGTCCTGGAGGACATGTTCGAGGAGGCGGCGCTTGTCGGCCTGAGAGACCAGGTAGACGCTCTGGTCGACCTTGTCGGGGGTCGAGGCGACCGGCGCGACCGCGACCCGCAGGGGATCATCGAGGACCTCGCCGGTGAGCGGGACCAGCTCGTCGGGCATCGTCGCCGAGAAGAAGAGGGTCTGGCGCCGCCCCGGGAGGCGCCGGAGGATCCGCCGAACGCCCGGCAGGAAGCCGGCGTCGAGCATCCGGTCGGCCTCGTCGAGGACCAGCACCTCGACCGCGCCGAGCTCGACGTGGCCCTGCTCGAGGAGATCGACGAGGCGCCCCGGGGTGGCGACGAGGACGTCGACGCCCTGGCGGAGCGCGCTCACCTGCGGGGCGAAGCCGACGCCGCCGAAGATCACGAGCTGGCGGAGGCCGCTGTGGCGCCCGTAGCGGGCGAAGGTGTCGCCGATCTGCGAGGCGAGCTCGCGGGTCGGCGAGAGCACCAGCGCCCGGATCGGTCGCCGGCCCGCGGGCCCGCGGCCGCGCGGCGCGGCCGCGGCATCGGCGCCCCGATCCGTACCCAGCAGGCGCTGGAGGATCGGCAGGGCGAAGGCCGCGGTCTTGCCGGTGCCGGTCTGGGCGAGGCCGAGGACGTCACGGCCGGCGAGCGCGCCGGGGATCGCCGCGGCCTGGATCGGCGTCGGCCGCCGGTGGCCGACCTCGTCGAGCGCGCGGATCAGCGTCGGCGCGACCCCGAGGGACGCGAAGTCAGGCGCCGCGCTCGCGGGGGCGCTGGGGGGCGCCCCCGCGGTCGAGGCCGAGGCGGAGGCGGAATTCGAATTGGAGATGGACGAGTGCGCGGACGCTGCGGCGCGCGCGGGGGGGTGTTGCTTCACGTGTTCTCGCTCTTGGCGGCTGCCAGCGCCTTCGCGCCGGGTGTTCCCGTGATCAAGGGGCCGCTGCCTTGAGCTCCGGTCGCAGCCTCGAGGCTGCCGCGCCGCCGGGTGTCGGACCTCCCTCGGGCCCACCCGCCAGGTGGCGCGCGCGGGCTACGTATCACCCGCGACCCCCGGGGGCAAGCGCGCTGCGCCCAGAGGGCCGCGCGCGGGCGCCCTCCCCTGCGCCCGCCGGGGGCGTCCTCGCCCCCGCGGGCCCTCGCGGCCGCTCAGCGACGCGAGCGCATCGCCGCGACCTACCACCCTCGGCGGTGCGCCGTCGATGACCCCGGATCGGGAGCGCGGCGGCCGGCGTCGACCCCTGTCGATCCGCCGCCACGCCCGGAGACCACGAGCTCCCAGCGCCGACGCTCAGAGCATCGATTCGCAGCAGTAGTAGAAGGGCGCCTCGTAGCAGACGCAGAGGCCCATGTCGCCGCAGAACTCCTCCCAGCTCGGCTCCTCGCCGGCCTTCTTGGCGCTCTGGTCGAGGCCGTCGACGGCGAGGTCACCGGGGCCCGCGGCGGCGGCCGTCGACTGCGGCTCGGCCTGGAGGTCGAGGTCGCCGCAGGCCCCGAGATCCGCGTCCGCGGCGAGGGCGACCAGCCACTGCGGCGCGGCGCTCCGGGTCTGCTGCCCCGGGCGAAGGGTGGCGATCCCGAAGTCCCCGAGGATCGCCCGGGCCCGGCCCGCGTCCTCCGTGCTCCCGCCGCGGCCGCGGACGCCGGCCTCGATCGCCGCCGCGAGGTCGAGCTCCTCGGCCTCGGCGGCGGCGACGAGGTCGCTCAGCGGCACCTCGAGCGCGCCGCCCTCGGCCGCCGCGAGGAGGGCCCCGTGGACGAAGGCGCCGAGCTTCGGATCGGCCGCGACCCCGCCCATGCCGTCGCGGAGGAGCTCGGCGTCGGCGCAGAGGATCGCGGTGTCCTGGTCGCGGAGCGCCTCGGCGGCGTCCGGCGAGCGCGCGTCATCGCAGCCGAGGGGGGCGAGGAGGGAGAGCGAGAGCGAGAGGACGAGGGTGGTGTTCTTCATGCCTGTCCCTCAGAGCAGGCGACGTGCCGGCGAGAAAAGCCAATGATCTCGTCACGTCGACGCGAGCTCCGGCCCCTCGCCGGGACACTTGTCCGGGACAGCGGCCAGCGCTCCTCCGCTCGGGCGGCGCCGCGCGTGGGCGATTCCACAATGCGCATAGTCTGAGCGAGCACGACGACGCCCGAAGGCCGCAGAATCGAGCCATGTTCGGCGAATTCGCGCATTCACCGGTCCGCAAGCGAATACTATCGCGCCACCACCACTGCTAGCATGGCGCCGCACATCGAAGGCGCGCCGACGACGATGGTTCGGCGGCCGGCGAGGAGAGAATCATGTCATCGCTCAATCAATTCGCGTGGGTCGCCGGGACGACGACCTACAAGTTCGGTCACAACTCGATCCCCAACATCCCGATCACCGGCGCCCCCGGCGACGCGAACATCGACCGGATGGCGATGCTCCACGACGGCCGCGCCTACCGGCTCTACACCTTCAAGGGGAGCACCGCGAACAAGATCTACCAGTACTCCTTCAACGGCTCGTCCTACGCCTACGGCCACAATTCGATCCCCGAGCTGACCCTCGAGGGCTTCCCGGCCGACACCGACGCCAGCTCCTTCGACATGCTGCACGACGGCAGCGCCTATCGCCTCTACATGCGCCGCCTCGGCGACCGCACGACCCTCTACCAGGCCGCCTGGGTCCCGGGCACCACCACCTACCGCTACGGCCACAACTCGATCCCGCAGATCAAGGTGACCGGCTTCCCGGCCGACACCGACTGGTCGCGCTGGGGGATGCTCCACGACGGCCGCGCCTACCGCTTCTACGCCTTCAAGCTCGGCTCCAACACCGAGTTCTACCAGGGCTCCTTCAACGGCCGCACCTACGCCTACGGCCACAACTCGATCCCGGTGCTCACGCTGGCCGGCACGCCCGGCAACAGCGACCTCCACGACATGTCGATGCTCCACGACGGCAGCAACTACCGGCTCTACCTGACCGTCCGCTAGCGGCCGACGCCTTCGCTCGTCCTCCGCGATCGGCTACCCTGGGTGAGGGGGACGATCGCGGATGACGGGCGAGCTCGACGACCTCGACGCCTACGGGCGCGACTACAGCCCCGCCACGACGGGCGCCGTCGCCGACCTCGGGATCCGCAGCAGCGATCGCTACGTCGACGCCCGCGACCCGCTGCGGGCACGCGCGCGCTCGGGGCCCCACGAGGCCGCGGTCCGCCTCGGCGTCGATCCCGGGACCTTCTTCTGCGGGGCGCTCCTCGCCGAGCTGATCCACCTCCGGCGCCAGCCGGAGCGCGCGGGCCTCCGCGTCGGCTTCCTCCACGTCCCGCCGGATCACGCGAGCGGGGCGCTCGCGCGGGTGAAGGCGGCCCTCCACGATCGCGCGACCAACCTCGAGATGATCGCCAGCGTCGTCGCGATCGCCCTCCGCGGGCTCACGCCGCCGGCTGGCGGGGCGATCCTCGTCACCGCCTTCGGCTCCTTCCGCGGGGTCGCCGACAACCCGACCGACGCCTTCGTCCGCGACCCGCCCAGCCTCGATCGCGCCGTCGCCCTCGCCCACCCCGGCGCCGCCCTCGAGGCCACGCAGGAGCTCGCGCACGGCCTTCGCGCGCGCTCCTACGCCCTCGCCGCGCCCCGCAGGCTCCGCCTCTTCACCGCCACCCTCCCCCTCGCCGCCAGCGACGACGACGCCCTCGCCGGCCGCTACTGGCCCTCAGAGCAGGTCGCCGACGACCTCCACGCGCTCGTCGACGCCGTCGGTGCGCCCCTGGACGCGATCCTCAGCCTCGGCGTCGACAGCAGCCAGTCCACCGGTCCCCTCCCGCCGACCTTCAAGGTCGAGACCCAGACCCGCGGCTGGCACCAGGGCGGCCGCCCCGGGCGTCACGCGACGAGCCACTTCGAGCGCGACCTCGAGCTCGCCCGGATCTTCCTCGCCGCCCGCGCCCGCCGCGAGGCGCCGCTCGACTACGACGACGACCCCCCGCCTGGTGCGGAGGGACCGACACATCGCTGACCGCCTATTGCGGCGGCACGTAGATCTGCTCGGCGTCCGCCCCACCGGGGAAGGCGTAGGAGCCCGCCGGCCCGTAGCCGTAGGCGATGACGCCGAACCCCGCCGTCCCCTTGAGCGAGTGCACGCCGGCCGAGACCGGGCAGCGCCGCGACTCGTATTCGGTCCCGTTGACCATGCCGGCCGGCGTGATCACGCAGCCCTGGGGCTCGACGCCGTCGATCGTGACCACGTTGGTCGGCGGCGTCGAGAGGACCACGAAGTTCTTCGCCCACCCCCAGATCCCGTCGTCCGAGGGCGTCAGGATCCGGTACTCGTCGCGGTACTGATCGACCGGCGGGAACACCGTGAGCGCCGGATCGCCGGTGTAGGGGCCGTCGACGTACTCCTGCGAGATCAGGAGCTGGGCGATCATGAAGGGCTTGGTGGCGGTGGCGACGAAGTCGGCGTCGGCCCAGGTCGTCCGCACGTCGCCGGGCTTGAGGGTGAAGGAGTCGAAGGGCGGCGGCAGGCTGGTGGTCACCTGCGCGTCCTCGGCGACGCCGACGAAGCGGATCACGTCGGGCTCGTGGTAGGAGCCGGTCGAGCGGATCGGGCTCCGGGTGATCACGTAGTTCTTGCCGATCGACTCGACCGGGAAGAGCTGCTCCTCGAGGTGATCGAGGCAGCAGGTGTCGTCGCTGTTCCAGTCGGGGTAGGTCGGGATGTCGACAACCCCGCCGGGCGCCGCCGTCGACTCGACCCCGGAGAAGACGGCGATCGGCTTGTCCGAGGTGACCACCGTGCCCGTCAGATCGGCGATCTTCTTGACGTCGTCCTGGAAGGTGCCGTCGGCGGTCTCGAGGTTGAGGACGTCGAAGGGCCCGATCTTGGTGATGTAGGAGCCCCCCGCCGGAATCGGCGGGATCGGCCCGTTCCCCTTGATCCGCCAGCTCGGGGCGATCTTCACCTCGGTGTCGGGCTCGGTGCCGACGATCGTCACCGCCGAGCGATCGATGATCCCGCCGAGGACCTTGATCGGGTGCCCCGCCGGCCAGCCGAGGACCCGGTAGTTCTTGCCGAGCGCCGGCGTCGGCAGGAGGAGCGAGGCGTCGTTCGAGAAGGCGTTCTTGAAGACGTTGAACTGGTAGACGACGACCGGCGACGACGAGGTGATCCGGAAGGCGTTCGACGAGAGGCAGGTGCCCGGGGCGTTGTAGTCGTTGGGCATCGCCCCGCAGTCGAGCTCGCGGGTCGGCAGCTCGACCGGCACGACCTCGTCCGGGCCGATGTTCAGCTCCTCGATGATCATCAGGTCGAGCGGCTCGCCCGGCGCCGCGAGGTTGATCTCGATCGTCACCGTCGTCTGGCCGCCGGCGACCGGCGAGATCGCTACGCCCCAGGGCGCGCTCGCCGGGTCGTTGAAGGCGTCCTGCTGATCCATGTCGACCGCCCAGAACTCGCAGCCGATGTTCGAGGGCTTGTTGGCCGCGTCGAGGCAGGTGATCACCTCGCCGCCGCCGGTCTCGCCGTCGGTCTCGGCGCCGACATCGAAGATCGGGTTGACCGTGGTGCCGCTGCTCCCGGCCGAGGAGCCGGTGCCGGTCGTCGCGCTGTCGCTGGCGCCGCCCGTCGTGCCCGTGCCGGAGGCCGTGCTCGTGCTCGATCCGGCGCCGGTCGTGGTCGTCGTCCCCTGGGTCGCCGACGCGCCGGTGACCCCGGACGTGCCGGAATTCATCGCGTCGTCGGAGGTGCAGGCGAGCGGGGCACCGAGGAGGATGAGCGTGGAGGCGAGCGAGAGACGACGTGCACAGACCATGGGGAGACTCCGAGGCAAGAGGAGGGCGCCACCTTACCAGGATGCGCGCGTCTCCGCTCACTCGGCCCCGAAGCGCGCACGACCCGCAGACGCCGCGAGCGGGGCGCTAGACCAGGCGGAGCTCGAAGCGCTCGTGGAACCAGGGCACCCGACGGGCCTCGTGGTCCTCCGACTCCGCGGGTTCCGGCGGGGCGACGACGTGGATCAGGACAGCGTTCGCCGCCCCGGGGAGCGCGAGGGCCGCGTCGATCCGGCGATCGACGTCGACGCAGCGGACCCGCTCCCCGCCGCGGATGGGCTCGCGCCAGATGGCGCCCTCCGCCTCGATCCAGAGCCACCCCGCGCCCCCGCAGAGGAGGCGACCGCGGCCCCGACGACAGAGCCGATGATCGGCGCTGTAGATCGCGTAGCCCTCCCCGCCCGCGCCGAGCTGGACGGCCTCCTCGCCGCGCAGGCGCCAGACCTCGCGGTCGAGCCCGAGGGCGTAGCGGTGCTCGGCGTCGGGCCCGAGGGCGATCGCCGGCGCGTCGCCGCGGCAGTCCTCGTCGGCGAGGCCGGCCGCCGGCGCGCGGCCGTCGAGGTAGCGCCAGTCCGGGCAGGTGAAGAGCGCCCGCAGGGGATCGTGAGGCGGCCAGACGGGGACCTGCAGGGGGCCGGCGGCGCGCCAGCGCGGCTCGACCACCGAGCCGACGATCGCGTCGACATCGTAGACCGAGAGGTAGGCGTCCGCGGCCGCGCTGACCTCCGCCAGCACCGGCTCGTTGTCCATGTAGCCCCAGAGCTTCTTGCCGTGGCCGCAGGGCCACTCGTGGACGACCGGCGCGAGGACCGAGGCGTCGTCGTCGTCGACGCGGAGCCAGCGGAACCAGCAGCGGCTCCCCGCGGCCCCGAGCCCGAGCGCCGGCGCGAGGTAGAAGGGCGTCGCGTGGTCGATGCCGGCGACCGACCGCCGCGGCCCCTCCAGCGGGCCGTACTCCACCAGCGCGCCCGCGGGCGCGCGACCGAGGACGCGGCGCCCGTCGCCGCTGATCGCCACCCGCTGCAGCGGCGACCCGCTCCGGAGGATCGCCCCGCTCTCGAGGGAGCGGAGGGCGAGCGAGTCCCGGCCGATCTCGAGGATCGCCGGCCGCCCGGCGTCGACGCAGATCGTCCGCGCGAGCGCTCCGAGACCGCCGAGGGGCTCGGTCTCCCAGGCGCGCCAGGGACCGGGCGGCGCCGCCGGCGGGGCGACGTCGGGACGCGGGAGCGTCATCGCCCGGCCCGCGTCGACCGGCGCCCGGGCGGCGAGGGCCTCGAGGCGCCCGCGGAGCGCCGCCGTCGAGGCCGCGCTCCCGGTCCACCAGATCGCCTCGACGGGGCGCCCGAGGCGGGCCTCGGCGGCCGCGTAGCTCTCCCCCACCACCTCGCGGAGCTCGGCGTCGTCGCGCACCTCCTGATCCTCGGGCTCGGCGATCTCGCGGATCACGAGGATCGATCGCGCCTGCCGGAGCCACGCGCGGTGCCAATCGAGCGCGGCGACCAGGTGCATCGGCACGACGACCGCGAGCCGCGGCGGCGGATCACGGCGGACCTCGCCCTCACCGCCCTCGCTCGACCAGCCGAGCGCCGCCAGGATCCCCGGCAAGCGCGGCCGCGACCAGGGGTAGGAGACCTGGAGATCGCCCAGATGGAGGAGGCCGAGCGCGCCGCTCACCGGGCGATCCAAGCACAGACCAGGGCCGCTGTCGTGGGCCGCAGAATGAGCGCCCCCGCCCGGCCCCGCGCCTCGCTAGCGTCCCCCCATGACCGAGGCGAAGAGTCCCCCCGCCGAGCTCCCCGTCGACTTCACGTGCCCCCGCCCCGCGGGCCCGCGCAACCGCCTGACGGTCTTCTTTCGCCCGATCCTCGCGCTCCCCCACCTCATCCTGATCGGCGGCCCACCGCTGGTGACCCTCACCGTCGCCGCCCAGGGCTCGGACGGCGGCGGCGGGATCGAGCTCGGCTCCCACGCCGGCGTCCTCGGGGCGGTCGCCTGGGCCTGCGCCGTGATCGCGTGGTTCACGCTGGTCTTCGCCGGCAAGCACCCGGACGGCCTCTGGCGCCTCGGCCACTTCTACCTCCGCTGGCGGGCCCAGGCGCTCGCCTACATGCTCCTCCTCCGCGACGAGTACCCGCCCTTCGGCGAGGACCCCTACCCCGCCCACTTCGAGCTCCCGGCGCCCGTCGGCCCCCGCGATCGCCTCCGCGTCGGCGTCCGCCTCCTCCTGCTGATCCCCTACGCGATCGTCTTCGCGATCCTCGCGGTGATCCTGACGGTGGTGACGGTCGTCGCCTGGTTCTCGATCCTGATCCGCGGCGAGCTCTCCCCCGACATGCATGCGCTGATCCGCCGCTTCATCCGCTGGGACCTCGGGATCGAGGCGTTCTTCCTCCTCCTCCGCGACGAGCTCCCGGCCTTCGTCCCCACCGAACGAAGCTGACCAAAAGGACACATCAGAGGCCGCTGCGGCTGTTGGCCTTGCGGTTGGTCCGCTGCGACGACTCGATGATCCCCCGGTAGATCGCGTCGTCGCCCTTGCCCTCCGCCCGCCCGGCGGCCACCAGCGACTCAAAGGTCGGGCCGTCCGGGTTCCCGTACTTCTCGAGATCGCGGGCCCGCAGCGCCTCGACCTCCGCCTGGTCCGCCATCATCGCCCGCGCGGTCAGGCGGGCGCCGTGGCGGATCTCGAAGGCCGCTCGCGCCCGCGCCTCGAGCGACGCGCCCTCTGCGGCCCGCGAGCGGTCAGCGGCGTCGATGCCGGCGATCGTGCAGAGATAGACCTCGCGGATCGCCTCGTTCGACCATGACGCGCCCTCCGCACGCGCCGCCTCGGCCGCCTCCGGGCTCGTCGGCGTCGCCGGCCCGAGCACCTCGGCGTCGCAGTGGGCGACGAATTCCGGGCTCGTCACCCGCTCCGAGCCCGCATGGCAGGCGCCCGCGACGAGCGCCAGGAGGAGCGCCAGAGGGCGCGAAGGGCCGCGGACGGAGAGCATGGGTCATCCTAGCCCGATTCGCCGGCCGCCTGGACGCCGGGCCGCCCGCTCAGGGCTCGACGACCGTCAGGTCCGCGTCGCGGGCGACGTCGTTGAGGACGACCTCGGCCCCGCTCGCCGGCCATCGCACCCGCACCTCGGCGATCGGCGCGTCGCCGGGGCCGAGGCCGAAGTGCGCCCGGAGATCGCCGTGGCCGAGGTAGGTCGGCTCGCCGATCACCCGCAGGAGCTCCGGGCCGTCCTCGCTGACCCGCACCCGGATCTGCGCGCCGCGCCCCGAGCTGTCGCTCTTGGTGCCGACCGCCCGGACGCGGAGCCAGCCGTTCCCGAGCTCGCCGTCGTTGCGGTAGAGCACCGGCGTCGACGCGAAGTTGACGACGAAGACGTCGAGGTCGCCGTCGTCGTCGTAGTCGAAGGTGAGGAGGCCGCGGCCCATCCGATCGTCGGTGATCCCGAGCGCCGCCGAGGACTCGATCATCGGCCCCTCGCCGTCGGCGATCCAGAGGCGCATCGGGTCGAAGAGGTAGTCGGTCGCGTTCCAGCCGTTGGTCATCACCAGGTCGAGATCGCGGTCGTTGTCGAGGTCCGCCCAGGACGCGCCCCAGCCCCAGAAGCCGTCGCGCACGCCGGCGAGGTCGGTCGCCTCGGTGAAGTGGCGATCGCCGTCGTAGCGGTAGAGGTGGTTGCCGGTCTTGCCGCTGGTCCCGGCGATCGAGGTGACCAGCCAGTCGAGGTCGCCGTCGCCGTCGAAGTCGCCGAAGGAGGCGCCCATCCCGTTCTCGTCGGTGCCGACCCCGGCCAGGGCGGTGCCGTCGACGAAGGAGGCGTCGCCCTGGTTCCAGAAGAGGCGGCTGGTCATGAAGTCGGCGGCGATCGCCAGCTCGGGGTAGTCGTCGCCGTCGAGATCGACGAAGGCCGGCGTCAGCGCGAGCGCGCCGGCGATCGGGTAGGGCTGGACGATCGTCTCCCAGACGTCGTCGATCACCACACCTGCCTTCTCGGTCAGGTCCTCGAAGGTCCCCGGCCCCTCCGCGCCCCGGTTGCGGAGGAGGCGGTTGTAGGATGGAGCGTCGCCGAGGGCGAGGTGGGTCCGGTACTCGCCGACGAAGAGGTCGACGTAGCCGTCGAGATCGAAGTCGCCGAAGGCCGGGGTCGTGCCGACGTGCTGATCGGGGCCGATCAGCGAGGCCCCGCGGCCGATCGCCTCCTCGCTGAAGTGGCCAGCGCCGTCGTTGATGAAGAGGTAGTGGCGGACGTCACCGACCGTGGTGACGTAGAGGTCGAGATCGCCGTCGTTGTCGATGTCGGCCCAGGCGGCGCCGGCCGAGTGGAGATCGAGGGCGAGGCCCGCCTCCGCGGCGCGGTCGACGAAGGTGCCGTCGCCCTGGTTGTGGAAGAGCGCGTCCTTGCCGTGGAGGCGGGCGACGTAGAGGTCGACGCGGCCGTCGCCGTCGTAGTCGGCCGCCGCCGCGCCGCCGGTCTCCCACTCGGCGGTGCAGAAGAAGCCCTTCTTCATCAGCGGGATCACGTCGACCAGGCACTCTGGCGGCATCTTGAACTCGCCCTGCGGGACCGCGAGGCCGGCGCTCTCGGTGACGTCGGTGAAGTAGAGGGACCCGGGAGGCGGCGGCTCACCCGTCCCCGTGCCGCCACCACCTCCTCCTCCGCCGCCGCCGTCGGTCGACGCGCTGGTGCCACCGCCAGGGCCGCCGCCCCCCGGGCCGCCCGGACCGCTCGCCGCGCCCTCCGAGCTCGCGCCCTCCGAGGTCGCCGCGCCGTCGCTGGCCGAGCCTCCGCCCGAGCCGCCGCCGAGCGTGCAGGCGACGAGCGCGAGCGCGGCGACGTGGGCGACGTGGGCACAGCGACCGATCGTGGTGTGCATGGCGCGATAGTATCCCTCGGCAAGAGACGCGGGGAGCCGCCGCGACGGCCCATCTGCGCCCGCGGCGGCTCCCTGCCGAGGCGCCCACGACGCGTCCGGGCCGGCCTCGCCGACCCCGGACGCGCTCACGCTTCGCGCCTACATGTCCCTAGGGGCAGGCCGCGCCGCAGCTGTCCTTCGCCTCGTTCACGCAGATCCCGTCCCACTGGTTGTTGCAGCAGAACGAGTCGAGCGCGCAGACGCAGGCCTCAATGTCCGGGACCTCGCAGCCCGGACCGTGCGTCGTGCAGCAGTCGCCGGACGCGCAGAGGCTCGTGTCGAAGGCGTCGCAGGCCATCCCGCAGCCCAGGGTGCCGCCGGCATAGACCTTGGGGTCGACGTCGACGCAGCTCTGACCGTTGAGATCCGCGCCGTCGCAGACCTCGTTGCCGTCGATCATGTCGTTGCCGCAGTTCGAGCACATCGAGGTGTCGAAGCCGTCGCAGGTCAGCGAGCACCCGAGCTCGCCGCCGGTGAAGCCCTGGGTGATGCAGTCCTCGCCGCCCAGATCGGCGCCGTCGCAGACCTCGGGGTCGTCGATCGCGTCGTTGCCGCAGAGGTTGCAGAGGCTGGTGTCGAAGGCGTCGCAGGTCATCGCGCAGACGAGCTCGCCGCCGAAGAAGCCCTGGGTCGCGCAGCTCTCGCCACCCAGCTCGATGCCGTCGCAGAGCTCGGGGTCGTCGAGGAGGTCGTTGCCGCAGTTGTTGCAGAGCGCGGTGTCGAAGCCGTCGCAGGTCGGGCTGCAGCCGAGCTCGCCGCCGACGAAGCCCTGGGTCTCGCAGGTCTCGTCGCCGAGCGAGACGCCGTCACAGACCTCGCCGTCCTCGATGATGCCGTTGCCGCAGCCGAGGCAGAGGGAGACGTCAAAGACGCAGGCGTCGGCGACGCAGGAGAGGTCGCCGCCGCTGAACCCGAGGCTCGTACAGTCGGCGCCGTTGAGATTGTCGGTGTCGCACGCCTCATCGCCCTGGATGAACCCGTCGCCGCAGCTCGGCGGCGCGCAGGCGGAGGTGCACTCGTCGTCCTCGATGTCGTTGCCGTCGTCGCAGAGCTCGGGGCCGTTGACCACCGCGTCGCCGCAGAACTCGGCGAGCGCGGAGCAGCCGGGCATGCAGCCGCCGTAGGAGCCGTCGTTGATCCCGTCGTCGCAGACCTCGTCGCCCTCGACGACGCCGTCGCCGCAGACCGGCACCACGCCCGTCGTCGTCCCGGCGGTGTCCGTCTCGGCCGCGGTCGTCGAGGTCGACGAGGTCGACGAGGTCGACGAGGTCGAGGTCGTCGAGGTCGTCGAGGTCGTCGAGGTCGTCGAGGTCGACGTCGTCGTCGAGGTGTCGGTGCCGGAGCTGGTCTCCGTGTCGGTCGCCGAGACCGTCGCGCCGTCGTCACCGCAGGCGAGGCCGGCGACGAAGGTCAGGGAGAGGAGGGCGAAGAGGCCGCGGCGGCCGGGCGATCGACGAGACGAAGGAGCAGTCATACCAAGATCGCTAGCGCTCGCTTGCGATCGCTGTAAAGGCCGATTGCTCGCGCGGCCGCGCGCATCCCCGCGTCCCAGCCCTCCGCCGGGGATGTGCACACGAATTCGCAGTCGGCGAGGGAGCGGCGAGCGAAGACATCGCGGACCGCTCCAATGGACCCGCGATCCAGGCTTCACGGCCACCCAAGATGCCCCTAGCGCGGTGAACGCAGCGACGCAGACGCCCTCGCTCGGGGCTCGATCGCCCGTGGAGATCGCTCAGCCTCAGCCGAGGAGCGCCCGCGCCTCGTCGGCCACCGCCGCGGCCCCGCGGGTGGCGAAGATGATCGTGTAATGGTTGACGTCGGCGACGTCGGCGAAGGAGAAGCCAGCGATCCGCCGGCCGATCCTCCGCAGGCGCCCGGGCGAGTAGAGCGGCCGATCGTCCTTGAGGCCGCGCGGCGCCCTGAGGAAGCGCACCGGCCCCCTCATCCGGCGCAGCGACCCCGGCACCAGATCCTCGAAGAGCTGGGTGCGGATATCCTCGAGGAGCGCGCGCTTGGTGGTCGACGCCCGCAGCCGCGGCGCCTCGCCGACCAGATCGTAGTCGAGGTAATCCTCGACGTAGCTCGACCAGTCGGCGCGCAGCGCCGGGTGATCGCGCCAGTAGGCGCGGTAGGCCTCGGCGCTCTCAAAGGTCATGTCCAGGCGCTCGAGCGCGGGGCCGAGGACCTTGCCGACCACCTTCTCGATCATCCAGTCGCCGAAGGGGAGGCGGTGGAGCGGCAGCGCCGGCATGATCGGCAGGCCGCCGTCGACCAGGAGCGCGGCCCCGCAGCGATCGGGGCGCTCGGCGGCGAGGACCGCGGTGATGAAGCCGCCCATCGAGTGGCCGAGGACCACGTCGGCCCGCGCGATCCCGAAGTGATCGAGCACCGCGATCATGTCCCGGGCATGCGCGCGCATCCCCCAGGGCCCCGGCACCCCGTTGCTGCGGCCGCGACCCCGGAGATCCGGGGCGATGAGCCGGACCTCCTCGCCGAGCGCGTCGGCCAGCATCGCGAACTCGCGGTGCGACGCCGTGATCCCGTGGAGCGCCAGGACCACCGGCTCGCCGCTCCCCCATTGCGCGACCGCGAGGGCTCCCCCCTCGACCGGGACCTCCTCGACGCGATAACTCGGACTCTGACGCTCGGCCACGCTCACCTCAATCCTCGCTCCGCGGCGCCCCGGCCGGTTGGATCACGTTGTCGATCCGATCCCAGTCGCCGAAGCGCTCGCGCAGCCGGAGCTTCTGAAACTTGCCGGTGGAGGTCCGCGGGATCGCGTCGATGTAGACGAACGCGTCCGGCAGCCACCAGCGGGCGAACTTGCCGTCGAGGTGGGCGCGGAGCTCGGCGTCGCCGACCGTCGCCCCCGGGCGGAGGACGACGACCGCCAGCGGCCGCTCCATCCACCGCTCGTGCGGGACCGCGATGACCGCGGCCTCGGCGACCTCCGGGTGGGCCATGAGCTCGTTCTCCAGCGCCTGCGAGCTGATCCACTCGCCGCCCGACTTGATCAGGTCCTTGGCCCGATCGGTGATGCTGATGTAGCCCTCGGGCGTCATGTAGGCGACGTCGCCGGTGCGGAACCAGCCGTCGTCGCTGAAGCGATCGGCGGCGTCCGGGCGCTCGTGGTAGCGGGCGGTGATCCAGGGCCCGCGGATCTCGATCTCGCCAACCGAGGCCCCGTCCCAGGGGGCGATCCCCTCGTCGCCGGCGATCCGGAGCTCGCAGAGGGGCAGCGGCACCCCGGCGCGCGCGCGGTAGGCGAGGCGCTCGGCCTCGGGGCGCGCGTCGAGCTCGGGCCGCAGGTTCGACACGCTCGCCAGCGGCGAGGTCTCGGTGAGCCCCCAGGCGGCGACGATGTTGAGGTCGAATTCGTCGAAGGCGTCGATCAGCGACGGCGGGGTCGCCGAGCCGCCGACCAACATCCGCATCCCGGGCGTCAGCCGCCAGCGCTCCGGCGCCTCGCGCAGCGCCTTGAGGACGCCCATCCAGATCGTCGGCACACCGCCGGTGACCGTCACCCGCTCGTCGGCGAAGAGCTCGAGGAGGCTCTCCGCGTCGAGGTGGGGCCCCGGCAGGACCTGGCGGGCGCCGACCATCGCCGCCGCGTAGGGGATCCCCCAGGCGTTTGCGTGGAACATCGGCACCACCGGCAGGACGGTGTCGCGAAACGAGAGCGAGACCGCGTCGGGGAGCGACATCCCGAGGGCGTGGAGCACCGACGAGCGGTGGGCGTAGACCACCCCCTTCGGCCGGCCGGTGGTCCCGGACGTGTAGCACATGCCGCAGGGCGCCCCCTCGTCGATCGTCGGGTACTCGAAGTCGCCGACGCCGGTCGCCAGGAGCTCCTCGTAGCTCTCGTAGCCCGCCGGCACCGGCCCGCCGTAGGGGACGACGAAGACCCGCTCAAAGTCGACCTGGTCCTTGAAGCTCTCGTAGAGCGGGAGGAGCACGTCGTCGACGATCAGGAAGCGATCCTCGGCGTGGCGGGCGATGTAGGCGATGTCCTCGGGGAAGAGGCGGAGGTTCAGGGTGTGCAGCACCGCCGCGGCCGCGGGCACCCCGAAGTAGGCCTCGAGGTGGGCCGCGTGGTTCCACATCAGCGTCGCCACCCGATCCCCGGGCCGCACGCCGGCGCCGATCAGCGCCTTCGCCAGCTGGCGCGCCCGCGCGTACATGTCGCGGTAGCGGTAGCGGTGGAGCGATCGATCGGGGCGCCGCGAGACCACCTCGACGTCACCAAAGAGCGTGCCGGCCCGCTCGAGGAGACGATCGAGCGTCAGCGGCGTGGTCATCATCGTGGCGCGCACGGGACCTCCTCCTGAGCGTCGAGCGCGACGCGGAGATCGACGTACCCCCGGGCGTCGTGGGCGGTCAAGGTGTTCCCGCAGCGGCGGGGTCGACCGCTTTACGACCGCCTTACCGGGCGACAGCGGGCCCTTGAGGGCCCTCGACCATCCTGGTCTATGTCGCCGGCAGCCACCGACCGGCGCCCAAGGAGAAACGACCATGTCCCGCTGGATCGCCGCCATCACCCTCCCCCTCACCCTCCTCTTCGCCGCGTGTGACAGCGAGCCCGTCGACGAGCGGGCGGGCGAGTCCGCGCTCCAGGCCGACGACGGCCAGGGCGCAGAGGACGACGCGGACGCAGAGGCCGACCATCGCCAGGCCGACATGCGCGGCCGCCGGGGCCCGCCGAGCGAGCGCCTCTGCGCCGCGATCGAGTGCAGCGACGCCCAGTCGGCCGCGATCGCCGAGCTCTTCGCCAAGCGCCACCCGGCCAAGGGCGAGGGCAAGCGCGCCGGCAAGCGCGAGCGCGCCGAGAAGGGCGCCGAGCGCCGGGCCGCCCTCGCGGAGGCCTTCCGCCAGGGCACCCTCAGCGCCAGCGACCTCACCCGCCAGGCGCCGGCCCGCGCCCAGGGCGAGCCGCTCCTCGTCGAGCTCCACGCGCTCCTCACCCCCGAGCAGCGCGCCCAGGTCGGCGACATGATCGCCGAGCGCGGGCCTCGCTTCCTCGGCGAGGGCAAGCGCGGCAAGGAGGGCAAGCGCGGCAAGATGGGCAAGCGCGGCGAGATGGGCAAGCGCGGCAAGGAGGGCAAGCGCGCCGAGCGTGCCGGGCGCGGCGACAAGGCCGAGCACGGCGAGCGCGAGCACGCCGGGGGCCCGAAGTCCGGGCGGATGATCGAGAAGCTCTGCACCAAGGTCGAGTGCAGCGACGATCAGCGGAGCGCCCTCCTCGCCCGCGCGAGCGAGCTCCACCCCGCGCCGAGCGGCGACCGCGAGGCCCGCAAGGCCGAGCGCGCCGCGGCCCGCCAGACCCTCGCGGCCGCCTTCCGCGGCGAGGGCTTCACGGGCGCCGATCTCGAGGGCTTCCGCGCCGACGGCGAGGCCAAGCGCGAGGCCAAGGAGCAGGCCCGCCAGGCGATGGTCCTCGAGATCCAGGAGGTGCTGACCCCGAGCCAGCGCGGCGTCGTCGCCGACATGATCGCCGAGCGCGGCCTCCACGGCCTCATGGGCGGCAAGAAGGGCCACGGCAAGCACGGCAAGCGCGGCCCCCGGGGCGAGCGCGGCGAGCGTGGCGAGCACCGCAAGCGCGGCGGCAAGGGGTCGCGCCCCGAGGTCGAGGGCGCGAGCGAGCCGGCCTAGTCGAGCCAGCGTCGAGACACGCGAGAGAGCAAGCAGCGGCGGCGCGACCCCCCAGGGATCGCGCCGCCGCTGCGTCGTCCGCGAGGCTCACGAGCCCGGCGCGAGCACCCAGGCGCCGTCGCGGACGCAGGCGCCGGCGCAGCTGTAGCCGGCCTGGGCCGTGCACACGCAGATCGCGTCGGCGTCGCAGCCCGAGCTCGTCGACGCCCCGCCCTCGAGCGGGCCGTTGTCGTCGCGGATCGAGCAGCGCTGCGCGTTCGCGGGCGGATCCCCGGGAGGGACGGCGGTGCCGACCAGCGTCGGCGCCTCGGCCTCGACCTCGGGCCCAGGCTCGGGTCCAGGCCCGTCGCCCTCGGCCTCGCCGGAGGAGGCCGAGGGGGCCGCGGCGGCGGGCCCAGGCCCGCTCCGGCACCCCGCGAGGAGGACGATCGAGAGGAGAGCGACGAGCCCGGCCCGCATCGACGGGAGTGTATCCCGGGATCGGCCCTGCCTCGACCGCGCCCAACGAGCGTGATCCACGAGCGCCCGCGCGATCGCGCAGCGCACGGCCCTCGCGCGCGCTCGCTGGACGCTCCAGCGCGCCGCCCGGCCGGCCGCTCCGGACCTGAAGCTTGCGCCCGCGGGAGAAAGCGCGTGAGATCAGCCGATGCTGCGAAGCCGCGCTGCCCTCGCCCTCGCCCTCTCCATCTGGACCGCCACCGCCCTCATCGCCTGCAACGGCGACGACGTCGGGACCGTCTCCGCGACGGATTCGACCTCGACCTCGACCTCGACCTCGACCTCGACGACCAGCGACACCTCGAGCTCGACCGGCACGTCGACCACCGACGCGTCGACCGGATCGGCGAGCCAGGGCTCGACCAGCGGCACCTCGACCAGCGGCACCAGCGAGACCACCGGCGCGCCGACCTCGTCGACCACCGACGCCGTGACCTCGACCGGCGGGCCCGAATGCGGCGACGGCGTCGTCGATCCCGGCGAGGAGTGCGACAGCGCCGATCTCGGCGGGGCGACCTGCACCTCGCTCGGCTTCGACGGCGGCGAGCTCACCTGCCTCGACTCCTGCACCCTCGACTCCAGCGCCTGCACCGCGTGTGGCGACGGCCAGCTCGATCCCGGCGAGGCCTGCGACGACGGCAACACCGACCCGGGCGACGGCTGCGACGCGAGCTGTCAGATCGAGGCCTGCGATCCCGACGGCCTCTACCAGGTCCAGGGGGCGCCGATCAGCTACACCTGCTGCAACGGCCTGGTGACGGTCAACGTCAACGCCTTCACCCTCCTCAACAACGGCGCGTCGATCACCACGACCCCTTCGAACCCGGTGCCGATGAGCGGCGCGCAGACCACCTGCCCCGACGGCGACTTCGCCAACCAGGGCTCGATCCCCGGCGGCTGCACCGAGAGCTACGCGGTCACGGGCTCCTTCAGCGACGCGAACACCTGGGCGGGGACCTACGAGATCAAGTTCCAGGGCGCCGACTGCACCTGCTTCAACGGTCAGCTCGGGACGCCCTGCGTCAACCAGAGCTTCCCGGTCACCGCCAAGCGCTAGGCGAGGCGCGCCTCGACAGCCCACCAGCGACCCGCTAGCATCGCGCGATGGTCCCCGCCGCCGCGCGCCTGCTCCGACGGCTCCACGGTCGCACGCCGTGGCCGCCGCTGGTCTGCTGGAGCGGCTGCGCGAGCGCCCTCCGGGGCTGGCTCCGCCTCCTCGCCCACAAGCTCCGCAAGGAGTTCGCCGCCGAGTCGCGGGCCGTCGTCGCCGAGCTCTTCGCCGAGATGGCGCGCCGGCGCTACCACGCGCTCCGGGCCGAGCACCCCCACCTGCCGGCGCCGGAGGTCGATCCGCGGGCGCCGGCGCTGGTGATGGCCGCCCTCTACCAGCTCGCGCTCGCGCCCGGCGACGCCTGGCTCTGGCGATCGCTCGGCGGCCCGCCCCGCGGCGCGGAGTGGCTGCGGGCCGCCCGGCTCCTCCGCCCGCTCAACCTCGAGGCCCGCTGGCGCGAGCTCAGCGTCCACCTCGGCGAGGCGCTCATCGTCGCCACCGAGCGGCTGCCGGCGCGGGTCCCCCGGGCGCGGGCGCTCCTCGCCGACATGTGCTTCCAGCTCGGCGAGCGCTACGGCCGACAGATGCGCGACCTCCTCGACCTCCCGACCGAGACGCCGGTCCAGAACGCGATCGAGCTCCTCCGCGGCACCGAGTTCCTCTTCCGGGTGAACCAGCGCCACAGCGTCGGCGCCGACGAGGCGGCGAGGCACGGCTTCATCGACGGCGACGCCTGCCCCTGGCACCCGCGCCCGGGCTGGCAGGCCGGCCACTGCGGGATCTTCGGCTCCTTCCAGGGGGGCGTCTGCGCGGTCTTCGGGCTCCGCTACCGCCTGATGGAGACGATCCCCAAGCACGGCGGCGATCACTGCCGGGTCGAGCTCTCGGCCCGGCCGATCCCGCTGCGGCGCTCCGCCGACGGCGGGCCGATCGATCGCTAGCGCGCCCGCGTCGGCCCGCCCCGGCTATCCTCGGACCGACCCATGACCGAGGCGATGATCGAGACCCTCTGCGTCAGGTGCCTCGCCCCCTGCCCGCTGCCCACCGCGGTGGTCGAGGCGGCGACGGCCGGCGCCCGGCGGACGACCTTCTACTGCAACGACGCGCTGGCGATCCCCGGGGTGTGGATGGCCCGCCCGGGAGAGCCCTGCGCCTGCGGCGGGACCGGCCTCATCGTCCCGGCGCGCCAGGTCCTCGGCGGCTGCTAGAGCGCGCGGTAGACCTCGACCCGCGGCGGCCAGCCGCTCGGTCGCGTGATCACGTCCGCCTTGCCGTCGCCGTCGACGTCGCCGACCTCGAGGTCCTCGAAGTTGTGCCCCTCGTGGATCACCGGCGGCGCGACATGACCGTCGCCCAGACCTCGGAAGAGCTGGAGCCGCCAGGCGTTGCCGGGGACGTCGGTGATCACGTCAGCTCGGCCGTCGCCGTCGAGGTCGCCGGCGTCGAGGCGGGTGAAGGTGAAGGCGTCGCTCTCGATCGCCGCCTTGAGGCCGCCGTCGCCCTCGCCCGGCCAGACCCAGATCCGCGGGAAGCCGTCGCCGCTGCCGGTGATCACGTCGCCGACGCCGTCGCCGTCGCAATCGGCCGCCGCGATCACGTCGTAGGTCCAGACCTGAGCCTCGGCGAGCGCCGCGAAGCCGCCGTCCGCCTGACCGCCGTGGACGAAGAGGGTCGGCGGCGCGCCGCCCTTGTTGTCGAGGACGAGATCCGCGCGGCCGTCGGCGTTGAGATCGGCGACCACCATCCGCGCCGGATCGAAGGCCCAGACCTCGGTGATCACCCCCGTCGTCGCCACCGCGAGCGCGCCCAGCGAGCCGCGGTGGACGCTCACCCGCGGCGGCTGCCCGCTCCCCGCGACGATCACGTCGCCGGCTCCGTCGCCGTCGACGTCGCCGGCGACCAGACCGACGAAGGTCGCCACCTCGGTGGTCACGCCCTCGCCGAAGCGACCGTCGGCCTGCCCCGGATACACGCTCACCCGCGGCGGCGCGCCGGTGCCCTGGAGGATCAGATCGACGCGGCCGTCCCCGTCGATGTCGGCGACCTCCATCGCCAGGAAGTCATGGACCTCGGTGGTCACCGGCTCGGCGAGCGGCGAGCCGTCGAAGCCGCCCCCGCCGCCGCCCGATCCGCCGCTCGCCGAGCTTGCGCTGGTCGTCGTCGAGGTCGTCGAGGTCGAGGTCGTCGTCGTTGTTGTCGTCGTCGTGCCGCTCGCGCTCCCGCCGGAGGTCGACGCCGAGGTCGCGCCGCCGCCGGTCGAGCCCCCGCCTCCGCCCGTGCTCCCGGTCGCGCCCGGCGGCCCGCCGGGCGCCGGTCCGTCGCTCTCGCTCTCGCCGTCGCCGTCCAACGGCACGCAGGCGAGGCAGAGCGCGCATATGCTCGCGGCGAGGCGTCGCCGCGCGATCGACATGGATCCCATCGCTGGTCCCTCAGCGTAGGCCAGCGCCCGCGTGACCGCCACCGGCAGCGTGACCTCCGTGACGCCGTCGAGGCGACGTGCGACCATTCGCTGTGCGCCTTCGAACCGCGCTCTCCCTCGCGCTCGTCGCCTGCGGCTCGCCGGCGACCACGGCCCCGCCGGCCCGCGAGCCCGCCCCATCCCCCGCGCCGGCCGATGGCCAGGCGAGCGACGAGGCGACGCCCCCCCCGTCGATGAACGAGACCTTCGCCCGCCTCTGGCTCGATCGCCCCGCGAAGATCGCGGCCGGCGTCACGCTCACCCTCACCAGCATCGTCAGCGAGACGATCGAGGCGAGCCCCGATGATCCCGAGTCCTACCCCGCGGGCAGCGGGGTCACGGCCACCGTCGAGGTCCGCGGCGAGCTCGGCGAGGCCGTCGTCGAATTTGTCCGCCTCTCACCCGGCTACCAGAGCCGCGAGGTCGTCTGGGCGCTCGGCCTCCGCTTCGAGGTCGGCGTGATCGACGAGAGCGCGATCTCGGTCCGCGTCGATCGCATGGGCGAGCCCCTCGCCGCGGCGCCGACCGAGCTCCGCCTCGCCCGCGGCCGCGACCTCCCGCTCGCCGACGGCGTGACGATCACCCTCCTCGGCGACACCCCGGAGGGCGCCCTCCAGATCCGCTACGCGACCCCGGAGGGCCGTGAGGAGGCCCAGCACCCGCTCGGCCACGACCGCCGCTGGCGCTGGCGCGACTTCGACTTTGTGGTCCGGAGCGCCGACCCCCAGGGCGTCACGGTCGAGCTCCGCCGCCTCGAGCGGATCCCGATCTCGGTCCCGCCCGAGCGCTGAGCGCCCCGCCCGAACTCAGAGCGTCGACGCGCCGATCAACGCCGCCACCCAGGCGAGCCGAAACGCCAGCGACGGCGCCAGCGAGCCCGACCAGCCGCGGAGGAGGCCGGCGACGCCGCCGACCACCGCGGCGAAGGGATCGAAGGCCGCGAGCCCGGAGACGAGCGCCCCGGCGATCACCGCGTTGGCGGTCCCGCCGATCGCCGCGACGCCGTCGAAGAGGATCCCCCGGAGGAGGAGCTCGTCGAGGAGGGCGACGACGACCGCGACCGCGATCCAGGCGGGCACGTCGCCCGCGAGGGTGATCGCGAGCTCGCCGCCGAAGCCCCCGATCCCGAGGTCGCCGAACGCGAAGGCGAGCCCGCAGGCGAGCCCGAGGCCGAGCCCCAGCGCCGACCCGACGATCCGTCGCGGACCCTCGCCGCCCGCCCACCAGCGCCCCGGGTACCAGGCCCGCGCGCTGAGGACGACCAGCGCCATCGTCGCGGCGGCGACCGTCAACCAGGTCTCGGCGGCGCTCGCCGGCTCGTCGACGAGGAGGAAGAGGACGATCCAGCGGACGCCGAGCACCAGGCTGACGGCGATCAACGCGGCCCGGAGCTTGCGCGGCGCCTGCGGATCCGTGGCCGTGGCCGCGGCGACGATCGACTCCCCGCAGGCCGCGCAGACGTCGGCGCCGGCGACCCAGGGGCGCCCGCAGCCGCGGCAGAAGGCGGGCTCGACCCGACGGTAGGCGCTCACGCCTGCCCCCGCTCGCGCCGGAAGTTGCGGTGGGCGAGGCCGTTCTTGATCGCCCCGACGAGGAGGCTGATGACCACGACCTTGAGGAGGATCCCCTTGTAGATCGAGCTCGGATCGACGAACGCCTCGAGGATGTGGAGGACCGCGAAGATCCCGAGGCCGAGCCCCGAGGCGATCAGCGGGGCCCGCAGCGCCCAGACCGCGAGGACCGCGAAGAGCCCGGTGATCGTCCAGAGGATCGGGTTGCCCGCGTCGATCACCAGGGTGGCGATCATCTGGACCACGGCGACGACGCCGAGCGCCCAGACCCCCTTGCGGGCCTGGGCGAGGAGCATCGCCTCGATCTTGTCGTCGGCCTCGCGCTCGGCGGCGAGGCTGGCCCCGCAGGACTCGCAGAAGCTCGCGGTGGCGGCGTTCTGGGTGCGACACTTCGGACAGACGAGCACGGCGACCTCGGGGCCGCGGAGGGCGTGGTGCCGCGGCGCCCCCACGGTAGGTCAGGCGGGCGCGGGCCGTCCAGGGGAGGCGCAAAGGGCCGCAGGAACGCCGTCCAATGGCGTTTTCGACCGCCCCGGCGGAGCCGCCCGCGGCCTGGCCCGGGGGCCACCTCCGGGGGCCACCTCCGGGGGCTGGGCATCTCCGCCCGCGCCGTGTCAGAGTCGGCCGATGATCCTCCACGGCTACTGGCGCTCGACCGCGACCTGGCGGGTGCGGATCGCCCTCGCCTACAAGGGCGTCGAGCACACCGTCCACCCGATCGATCTCAACGCCGAGGGCGGTGACCAGCACCGCCCCGAGCACCGCCGACGCAACCCGATGGCCCAGGTGCCGGTCCTCGAGCTCGAGGCCGGCGACGACCCCGGCGCGCCCGCCTTCCTCGGGCAGTCGCTGGCGATCCTCGAGTACCTCGAGGATCGCTTCCCCTCCCCGCCCCTCCTCCCCGGCGATCCGCTCGGCCGCGCGCGGGCCCGTCAGCTCGCCGAGATCGTCAACTCCGGGATCCAGCCGCTCCAGAACACCGGCGTCGTCCGCCACCTCGAGTCCCTCGGGGTCGAGAGCGCGGCCTGGATCCGCCGCCACGTCGGCCGCGGCCTCGCGGCCTTCGAGGAGGTCGCGGCGCCGATCGCCGGGCGCTTCTCGGTCGGCGACCAGCTCTCCTTCGCCGATCTCGTGCTGATCCCCGAGCTCGCCTTCGCCCGGCGCTTTGGCATCGACCTCGGCGGCGCGCCGACCCTCCTGCGGATCGAGGCCGCCTGCCTGGCGCTCCCCTGCTTCGCGGCCGCGGATCCCCTGCGCCAGCCCGACGCGCCGCGCGAGCCCGCGGGCTAGCGCCTCGACGATCGCCCGCCCATCGCGTAGCGTGGACCGGTGCCGCGCTCGCCCTGGCTCGCCGCCCTCCTCAGCGCCGCCCTGATCGCCGCCGGCTCGCCGCCAGCGCGCGCGAGCGAGGGCGCGCCGGGCTCCGACGTCGTCCGCCTCCAGGGGGGCGGCATGGTCCGGGGGACGATCGTCGAGCTCCGGCCGGGGGACTCCGTGACGATCCTGATCGCCGGCGAGAGCTCGCCGCGGACCTACAAATGGGAGGAGATCGTCAACACAGAGCTCGGTGATCGCCCGCAGCCGGTCGCGGCCACGCCGACCCCCGGACCTCCCGCAGGACCCCTGCCCGACCTCGCGGAGGGCGGGCGCGGCCTCCCGCGGCTGACGATCGACGCCCGCGGCCGTCGACCCGTCCATCTCTTCACCGTCGGCGACGGCGCGGTCGCGGTCTCGACGGCGTCGACCTCGAGCACCTCCAACCCGACCCTGACGATGACCACCGTCCGCTCCGGGATGGTGCTCCGCTCCGTCTGCCAGGCGCCCTGCGATCAGGTGATCGACGGCCGCGCCGGCTACCCCTTCTTCTTCGGCGGCGATCGAATGCCGCTCTCGCGCCCCGTCTACCTCAACTACGCCGAGGGGGAGCTCCACGCCGAGGTCAAGCCGGGGCGGATCGGCATGCTCATCGGCGGGGTCTTCGCGACCTCCTACGGCGGCGCCGGCGTGATCGTCGGCGGCACCCTCCTCGGGGTCGCACCCGATCGCCTCGCCCGCCCCGGCGGGATCCTCCTCGGCGCCGGCGCGGCCCTGATGATCGCGGGGATCGTCATGCTGGTGAAGGGCCGCACCCGCTACGTCCTCCGCCGGCGCTGAGCAGCGCGCGCGCGAACGCCCGTACCGGCGCGAAGGTCGCCGCAACGGGTGCGACAAATTGCAACAGACTGACCAGGAGCGCCGCCTGGCGCCCTCGGCGGCGCCCTCGCGGACGGCACGCCACCTGCATCGGGGGGCCGCCATGGCCTCCTCTGCAACGCTCCTGACCGCCCTGCTCGGCGCCGCGATGGCGACCGGCTGCGTCCTCGACAACCCGAGCTTCGACGGGCTCTCGGGCGCCGAGACCGGCGTGGGCGCGGCCAGCTACGGGGCGAGCTGGGGCTCCAGCGACGGCCTCTCCGGCGGCGACTCGGAGGGCGAGGACGGGAGCTCGAGCGGGGGCGACTCCGAGGGCGCGAGCGGCGGGCTCAGCGAGGGCGCGAGCAGCAGCGGCGGCGAGACGAGCGGGAGCGGGAGCGACGGGGTCGACACCGACACCGGCACCGGCACCGGCACCGACACCGACGGCGTCGCCACCGGGGCCGACACCGGCACGGCCGACACCACCGGCGGCGACGCCGGGATCGAGGTCGGCCACGCCAGCGACGCGAGCTGCGACCAGACCTTCTGGTGTCTTCAGGGCCAGGTCGGCGCGGTCAACCTCCCGGTCGAGTGCTTCGACGTCGGGATCGCCCCGCCCTACATCGTCGATCGCGTCGACTTCCAGGTCTTCGCCCGCAAGGGCGCGCCGCCGACCGCGATCGAGATCTACGAGTACGACGCCGCGACCAAGCGCCCCTTCTTCGATCCGATCGCCACCCAGTGGCTCGGGGCGATCGACGGCGAGGGCAAGCAGAGCGTGGCGATCGATCCGGTCGAGGTGTCGACCCCGCGGGTCTGCGTCGGCGTCCGCTCGGGCGACGCGCTCTCCACCCAGCTCGGGATCGCCACCACCGGCGCCCAGCCGCCCTGGTCCACGAGCTTCCTCGGGGGGAGCGGCGGCTGCACCCTGCCGACCCACACCGACGTCCGGACGATCGGCGGCTCGCCCTGGTGCATCAGCGCCTTCGTCCACGAGGGCTAGCCTGGCGCAGGAACAAGCGCGCAGGCGCGCGCGTTCATGGGCCCGTGCGCCTGCCCCCCCTCGCCCTCGCCCTCCTCGCGGCCTGCGCGACGCCGCCGTCGACCCCGGGCCCCGAGGTCACGCCGCCGCCGTCGACCCCGGGCCCCGAGGTCGCGCCGCCGCCGGTCTCCTTCCGCTGGTCGACGGATTCCGCGGGGGAGGTGGTGGGGCTGGCGGCCTGTCCGGCGGCCGACGACGAGCCCTGCCGCCACCTCGCGTCCTTCGATCCTGCGTCGGGGGCCAGGATTGGCCGGCGCTCGCCCTCGCCGACCGGGCAATACCTGGTGGTCGAACTCCTCGACCGCGACGGAGCGTGCACGATCGGCTTCTACGACGTCGACGGATCCGCCCGCGCCGACCCGGCGACGACCTGCAACCCGACCAATGGCGCGATCCTCTGGATCGACCACGAGACCCTGTGGATCTCCGGCGGGGCCGGGTCGGGCGTCGGCTATGCGCAGCTCCGAAGCGCCGCGGGGGGCGATCTCTGGACCTCGGCGGCGATCGCCCATGAGCTCTCGCCCGGCGGACGACACGCGCTGGTCGGCCGCAACCTGGACGGCGGGGCCTGGATCGACACCGTCGACGTGATCGACCTGCGGCGGCCCGAGGCGCCGATCGCCAGCGTCCCGGTCAGCGGTGCGCCGGTGGGCGCGGAGTGGCGGCGCGACGAGGTCATCCTCCGCCTGCCTGGCGGCGACGAGCGGATCATCCGCCTCCACGCGGACGACGGGCCGCCGCGGCCGGATCGCTCGGGCGCGCCGCGGCCCTTCTCGGGGCACCACGGCTGAGCCGCGGCTGAGCCGGCGTCCCCCGCCTCGCGCCGTTCACCGCCGGGACGCGAGGATGAGGTCGTGACGGACGCGATGCGACAGACGCGGGCCCGCGAGCGCGAACCCGCGCGCCGCTACTTCTTGCCCTTGCCGCCGCCCGACTTGCCGCCGCCGCCCGACTTGCCGCCGCCGCCCGACTTGCCGCCGCCGCCCGCCTTGCCGCCGCCACCAGCCTTGCCGCCGCCGCCAGCCTTGCCGCCCCCCTTCGCGCTCGCCGATCCGCCGAACGAGCCGCCGGCCTTGCCGCCCTTGCCGCTCTTGCCGAACGAGGCCGAGCCGCCGACGCTGCCCTTGCCGCCGCCCTTGGTCTTGCCGAAGAAGCCGACGTCGGCCTTGCCGCCGCCGCCGCCCTTGACCTTCGCCTTGCCGTGGGCCGAGCCCTTCATGTGTCCGGGCGGGCCCTCGCCGGTCGCCTTCCAGTGGCCGTGCTTGACGTGCCCCGGCGGGATCCAGCGGCCGCCGGCGTCGACCTCGTAGTGGGCGACGTAGGTCGGCCGATCGACGGTGAAGAGCCAGCCGTAGAAGACCGGGCCGCCGACCACCAGCCCGGCCTCGAGGCGGACCGGCGCGATCACGTGCTGGATGTGGAGCTCCGCGTGCGGGACCACCGGGACGAAGGCGCCGCGGATGTCGATGTGGGCCCCGGCCCGGAGGGTCGCGGTCGCGTCGGCGTGGGCGACCGCGATCAGCGAGGGCGGCCGCACGTCGGCGTCGACCTCGACCTCCGCGACCACCGTCGGCGGCCGCACGTCGGCGTCGATGTCGACCTCCGCGACCACGGTCGGCGGCGCCACGTCGGCGTCGACCTCGACCTCGACCTCGACGCTGGGGGCGGCGACCTCGACGTCGACATCGGCGGCGGCGCCGGCCTCCACCCGCGTGAAGGTGTGGGAGGCGAAGGTCACGGCGGCGTCGGCCGTGTTCACGCTCGACGGGATCACCCGGTACTCAAAGACCACGGCCCCGCTCGCGTCCGCGTCCGCGTCGACCGCGACGTCGGCCCCGCCCGCGACCGCCACCGTCGGCGCCTTCACCTCGACGACCTGGACGTGATCGATGGTCCCGTCGGCGTCGACGTCGAGGCGGTTGATCCCGCTCTCCTCGTCGTTGATCGCGACCTCGAGCTCGGCCGCCCCCTCGATCTCGCCCTCCTGGATCACCTCGGCGACCGCCGCGAGCTTGAAGTCGTCGGGGTTGACCCGCGCGAGGTAGGTCGCCTCGACGCCGGCGGCCGCCTCCGCGTCGGCGGCGACCGCAACCTCGGCGCCGGCCTCCGCCTTCGCGTCAGCGGCGACGGCGACCTCGCCCTCGCCGGCGACCCCGGCGTCTTTGTCACAGGCGAAGCCAGCGAGGGCCAGGGTGATGATCAGGGGACGTGAGAGAAACGCGTTTGTGCGCACGACCCCTTGGACCACCGACCGCTCGGCGATTCCAGGGGCCCATAGGCGCCAAACGTCGATTTTTTCTGGGTCCGCCAGACCTCAGTGGCTCCAGGCGGATCGCGTTCGTTGCATCTGCACGCCATTCGGTCGCTCGCCCGGCGCACGGTCGGCGCATTGTCGCCTCCGGGTCGTCGCAGCGGAGGCTGGTTGATCGCCCGACGACGCGAAGAAGCTCCGTGCGACGTCGATGCTAGAGTCGAGATCGGCATGGCCGCGGCGCATCGACCGATCACCTGGCTCCCGATCGGCGACGGCGCCCTGGCGATCGGCGGGCGCCCGGGCAAGCGGAGCCTGCCGGGCCTCGAGCGCGCCGCCTGCGACACGATCCTCACCCTGCTCAGCGAGGAGGAGGGCGCCCTCGAGATCCGCGAGATGGCGCAGGATCGCGGCTGGGCCTGGCGCTGGCTCGCGCTCAAGCACGCCGCGCCGCCGCCCGTCGACCGCGACCTCGAGATCCGCGGCGAGCTCTCCGAGATCCTCGCGACGATCCGCGGCGGCGCCCGCCTCTACCTCCACTGCGCCGCCGGCCTCCACCGCACCGGGATGATCGCCGCCGCCCTCCTCCTCCTCGCCGGGGTCCCGGCCGCGGAGGTGCCGGCGCGGATCCGCGAGCTGCGGCCGCTCACCGCCGACGAGCTCCGCCGCGAGCGCCTCGCCTGGGCCGAGCGGATCGCCGCCGCCGGCTGATCGAGGCGACGCGCGCGTCCCCGCGTCCTCGGTCGGATGGTTCTCCGGACAGCCCGGCGCGGAGGTGCTAGTGTCGGCCGAGGATGTCCGCACGCGCCCCGGGGAGGCGGCGAGCGCCGGCCGGCGAGCGCCTCGACACGATCGCCCGGGTCGAGTCGCCGGAGCTCGTGCGCTTCCAGTACCGCCTCGCCGGGCCCTCCCGGCGGGTCCTCGCCTACCTCTTCGACCTCCTGATCAAGGCCGGCGTCATCCTCGTCCTCGGCGGCCTCCTCCTCCTCGGCGGCGTCAACCTCAAGGCGAGCGCCGGCTGGACGATCGGCCTCCTCCTCACGGTCGCCTTCGTCGCCGAGTGGGGCTACGGCGTCCTCTTTGAGTCGCTGATGCGGGGGCAGACGCCGGGCAAGCGGGTGATGCGGCTGCGGGTGGTCAAGGAGGGCGGCCAGCCGATCAACTTCATGGACGCGCTCCTCCGCAACCTCCTCCGCGGCGCCGACTTCCTCCCCGGCGGCTACGCGCTCGGGGCCGCGGTGATGAGCGTCGATCCCCGCTTCCGTCGCCTCGGCGATCTGGTCGCCGGGACGATGGTGGTCGTCGAGGAGCGCTCCCACGTCGGCGCGCCGGTCCGCCTGCGGCCGCCGCCGACCCCCGAGGAGCTCGCGTCGGTGCCGGCCGCCGCCCGCCTCGGCAGCGAGGAGCGCGAGGCCCTCGACCTCTTCGTCCGCCGCCTCGATCGCCTCGGCGCCGCCCGGGCCGACGAGCTCGCCGCGCTCCTCCTCCCCCGCTTCGCCGGCGCCCTGCCGGCCGACGCCGAGGCCCGACCGGCCCGCGCGCTCACCCTCCTCTACCTCCGCGCGACCGGCCGCTCCGCCGACGTCGCCGGGGCCCGCCCCCAGGGAGCGACGCCCTAGCCGTGGACACCCAGGACGACTTCGTCGCCGCCCGGCGGAGCTCCTGGCAGGCGCTCGAGGAGCTCCTCGGCCGCGAGGTCGAGCTCCACCTCCTCCCGCCCCCGGCGATCTCGCAGGCAGGCGCGCTCTACCGCGATCTCTGCGCCGACCTGATGCGGGCGCGCTCGGCCGGCTACGACCACGAGCTCGTCACCCACCTCGACGGCCTCGCCGCCCGCGCCCACAACCTCCTCCACGGCGCCCGACCGGTCGAGCTCGGCGCGCTCACCGAATTCGTCGCCCGCTCCTTCCCGCGAGCGCTGCGACGGAACGCCCGCTTCTTCGCGATCGCCAGCGCCCTCTTCGTCCTGCCGATGGCCGGCGCCCTGGCGGCGACCCTCCTCGATCCCGACTTCGCGACCGCGATCCTCCCGAAGAGCGCCCTCGAGGGCGCCGCCCGCTCCTACGCCGAGGGCCTCCAGGGCCGGGAGAGCAGCACCGACGCGACGATGGCCGGCTTCTACATCCGCAACAACATCGGCATCGCCTTCCGCTGCTTCTCCGCCGGGATCCTCTTCGGCCTCGGGGCGGCGTTCTTCCTCCTCTACAACGGCCTGGTGATCGGCGCGACGATCGGCTTCGTGATCGCCCGCGGCCACGGCGAGAACATCCTGACCTTCGTCTGCGGCCACGCCCCCTTCGAGCTCACGGCGATCTGCATCGCCGGCGGGGCCGGGATCCAGATGGGCTACGCGATGATCCGCACCGGGGGGCGCACCCGCCTGGGCTCGCTGCGGGCGGCCGCGCCGGAGGTCGGGGCGGTCGTCGGCGGCGCGGCCCTGATGCTCCTGATCGCCGCGATGGTCGAGGGCTTCTGGTCGCCCTCGGGCGCGCCGCCGCCGCTCAAGTGGGCGGTCGCGGCGATCTTCACGATCCTCGTCGCCGCCTACCTCGCGCTCGCCGGCCGCCGCGGAGGGGGGCGATGAACCTCGCCGACGTCCGGGTGGTCCTCCGCCCGCGCGCCCTCGGCGAGATCCTCGACCTCGCGGCGCTCTGGTGCTTCGCGGTCGATCGCGGCCTCTACGCCCGCCTCGCGGCGATCGTCCTCCTGCCCTCCCTCGGGCTCTGCGCGGCCGCCCGCTGGCTCGGCGAGTGGTCGTGGAGCGAGGTCTGGATCCTGGCGATCGTCCTCGGCACGGTGACCCAGGGCGTCTTCACGATCGCCACCAGCCGCGCCCTCTTCGCCGCCGAGGTGCCGGTCCGCGAGGTCCTCCGGGGCTTCGCCGCCCGCCTCCCGGCGTACCTCGTCGCCCTCGTGATCACCCGGGGGCTCCTCGCCCTCAGCGCCCTCACGGTCGTCCTCCTGCCGGTCGCCTGGGCCCGCGTCGCCTTCGTCCACGAGGCCTGCCTCCTCGAGGGTGCGTCGCCGATCGCCGCGACCGAGCGGGCTTGGGCGCTCGGTCGCGCCCGCGGCCTCGAGATCAGCGTCCTCGTCGGCGGCCTCGGCCTGGCGATCGGCGCGTCGATCGTCGCCGCCGAGCTCCTCGGCCACGGGGTCGTCGAATTCGTCCTCCAGCTCGGCCGTCCCTTCGGCGACCTCGTCCACGAGGACGGCTCGCTCTACGCGCTCCTCGGCCTCCAGGCGGCGATCCCCTACGTCGCGGTCGCCCGCTTCCTCGGCTACGTCGACGAGCGCACCCGCGGCGACGGCTGGGACATCCAGCTCCGCTTCATGGCCCTCGCGGCCGAGCGCCGGAGGGGCCCATGAGGGCGCCGCGCTGGCTCCTGGGGGCGAGCGTCGCCCTCGTCCTCGTCGGCGCGGGCGCCCCGGCGGCGGCCGCCGACGCCCGCTCGGTCCTCGCCGATCGTCGCTTCGGCTTCTGCCACGACGAGCGCTACCCGCTCACCGAAGGCGAGGCCGCGTGGTGCCCGCTGCTGCCGGCCGCCGATCCGATCTGCCCGGCCTTCCGCGCCGCCTGCCTGGCGCCGCGGGCCGAATTCGACGGGCCCCCCGGGGCCGTCGCCGCCCGGCGCAAGGGCGCCCCCACGGCCGGTGGCGGCGAGGGCCGCCGCGAGGGCGCGCGCCGGGGACCCGCGGGCGGCCGCGACGATCGCCGGTCGGCCGACGCGGACACGAGCGCGAGCGAGGGCGCCGACAAGGCCCCCGAGGACGAGCCCGAGCCCGAGCTCGAGCCCGGCGCCCTCGGGGCCTTCGCCCACGCGCTCGTCTGGCTGATCGTCGGCGGCATGATCGTCGTCCTCCTCGCCCAGCTCCGCGGCGGCGGCGGCCGGCGACGCCCGCCTCCCAGGGCGGCGGAGGAGGACGCCGAGGCGCCCGGCGGGCCGCTCGTCGCCCCGCCGGTCGACGCCGCCGAGCTCGGCGTCGACGGCCTCCTCGGACGGGCCGAGGCCCACCTCCGCGCCGGCGAGCTCGAGGCCGCGATCGCCGACGCCCACGCGGCGCTCCTCCACCGCCTCGCCGAGCGCGAGCGGATCCGCCTCCACCCCTCGCTCACCAACGGCGACCACGTCCGCGCCCTCCGCGGCGATCCGCCGCTCCAGGACGATCTCCGCCGGGTGGTCCGGGTGGTCGAGCGGGTCCACTTCGGCCACGCGCCGATCGTCCGCGCCGACGCCGAAGGTCTCCTGGGACAGGTCCGATCGGCCATGTCCAAGATCGCCGGGGTCCTCCTCCTCCTCTGGACCGGCCTCGCCTGCGACGACGCGCCGAGCTACCCCTGGTCGCACTCGCCCTCGGGGGCGGCCGGCGTCCTCGAGCTCCTCCGCGACCGCGGCCTCGAGGTCGACTACCGCCTCGAGACCCTCGACGCCCTCGATCCCGCCGGCCCCTCGCCGATCGTCGTCGACGGCGCCGAGCTCAGCGAGCGCGAGTGGAGCGCGCTCCTCGACCACGTCCGCGGCGGCGGCCGGGCGCTCCTCGCCGGCTTCGGCGACGACCTCCCGTCCGAGCTCGAGATCACCCCCAAGGCCCGCGCCGGCGCCCAGATGCCGCCCCTCGCCGACGACCTCGTCCCCGGCCGGGCCCTGGTGATCCCCGGCGATCGCGGCCTGGCCTCGACCCACGAGGGCGCGGTCGTCCTCCGCGCGGACGCCGACGGGGTCGCCTACGGCGTCCGGATCCGCCTCGGCGACGGCCTCCTCGTCGTCCTCGCCGACGACCGCCTCCTGACCAACGGCGCCCTGGCGATCCCCGACAACGGCGAGGTCCTGGTCGGCCTGGTCAGCGCCCTCGGCGATCGCGTCGAGCTCGTCGAGGGGGGCGTCCGCGACCTGGCGATCGAGGGCGGCGCCGACGATCCCTTCGAGGCGGTCGCCCGCGCCCACCTGACGCCGGCGATCCTCCAGCTCCTCGCCCTCGCGCTCCTCCTCTTCCTCTGGCGCGGCGCCCACTTCGGCCGCCCCCAGGACCCGCCGCCGCCCTCGCGCCGCCGCTTCGCCGAGCACGTCCAGGCGCTCGCCCGCCACTACGAGCGGGCCGGCGCCCGCCGCCACGCGCTCCGCCTCTACGCCGGCTGGGCGATGGAGCGGATCGTCGAGCGCCACGGCGGGGGCGTCGGCGGCGGGGCGCCGCGCGGCCTCCACCGCCTCGCCCGCCGGATCGCCGCCCGCACCGGCCAGGACGAGACCGCGGTGATGCGCCTCCTCGCCGAGGCCCAACACGCCCAGAGCGCCCCCGATGACGACCACCGAGGCGACGCCGAGGACTTGCGGGTGCTCCGCGAGCTCGGCGACCTCGTCGACCCCCCAGCGAAGCGCGGAGAACGAGGAGAACGATGAACCCAGCGGCCTTCAGCGACACCTGCGAGCGGATCCTCCGCGAGGTCGGGCGCGTGCTCGTCGGCCAGGACGAGCTCGCCGAACAGGTCCTGGCGGCGATCCTCGCCCGCGGCCACGTCCTCATCGAGGGCGTCCCCGGCCTCGGCAAGACCCTCCTGGTCCGCACCCTCGCCCGCGTCCTCGGCTGCGAGTCGAAGCGGATCCAGTTCACGCCGGACCTGATGCCGACCGACGTCACCGGCGGCAACGTCTTCAACCAGCGGACCCAGAGCTTCGACTTCGTCCCCGGGCCGGTCTTCACCCAGCTCCTCCTCGCCGACGAGATCAACCGGGCGCCGGCGAAGACCCAGTCGGCGCTCCTCGAGGCGATGCAGGAGGGCCGGGTGACCACCGACGGCCAGGCGCGGGCGCTGCCGCGGCCCTTCTTCGTCGTCGCCACCCAGAACCCCGTCGAGTCCCAGGGGACCTACCCGCTCCCGGAGGCCCAGCTCGATCGCTTCCTCCTCAAGGTCGAGGTCTCCTACCCGAGCGCCGAGGTCGAGAAGCGGATCCTCCAGAGCCACGTCGCCGGCTTCGACGCGAGCGCGCTCGAGGCCGCCGGCCTCCAGCAGATCGTCACGGCCGCCGAGGTCGAGGTGATGCAGCGCTCGCTCAACGAGGTCCGGGTCGACGAGGCGATCCTCGACTACATCGTCGACGTCGTCGGCCGCACCCGCGCCCACCGCTCGATCGAGCTCGGCGCCTCGCCGCGGGCGTCGATCGCCCTCGTCGCCGGCGCCCGCGCGGGGGCGGCGATGCGCGGCCGCGACTTCGTGATCCCCGACGACGTCAAGGCGCTCGCGCCCGCGGTCCTCCGCCACCGGATCATCCTCGCCGCCGACGCCGAGTTCGAGGGCCAGAGCCCCGACCTCTGCGTCAAGGAGGTGCTGGACGAGGCCAAGGTCCCGAGGAGCGCCGCATGATGATCCCCTCGCGCCTCCTCGTGCTCCTGATGCTCGGGCCGCTCGCGCTCGCGCTCCTGACGCTCGTCGATCGCGCGCTCCTTTCGAATGTCCTCCTCGTCGACGCCGCCCTCGCGCTGATCGCCGGCGTCGACGCGCTCCTCGGCTGGGGCCGCCGCGTCGAGGTCCGCCGCGAGGTCCGGCCGGTGCTCTCGGTCGGCCGCCCCAACCCCGTGACCCTCCACCTCCGATCGCGGGCCGGCCGCGACCTCGAGGTCGACGTCAGCGACGACACCTTCGCCGAGGCCGCGCGCGAGGGGCTGCCGGCCCGCGTCCACCTCCCGGCCGGCGGCGAGGCGAGCGTCCGCTACCTCCTGACCCCGCGGCGCCGCGGCGCCTACCACCTCGGCGCCCACACGGTCCGCTACCCGACGCCGCTCCGCCTCTGGATCCGCCAGCAGCGGATCAGGGCCGACGACGAGGTGCGGGTCTACCCCGACGTCCAGGCGGTGCGGGCCTACGAGCTCCTCGCCCGCCAGGATCGGGCGCACGCGATGACCCGCGCGAGCCGGCGGGTCGGCGGCGCCAGCGAGTTCGAGCGCCTCCGCGAGTACAGCCGCGACGACGAGTTCCGGGCGATCGACTGGAAGGCGACCGCCCGCCGCCAGAAGCTGATCGCCCGCCAGTACCAGATCGAGCGCGGCCAGACGATCGCCCTGATGATCGACGCCGGCCGCCTGATGAGCGCCGAGGTCCAGGGCCTCCCGCTCTTCGATCACGCGCTCAACGCCTCGCTGATGCTCGCCCACGTCGCCGCCCGCGGCGGCGATCGAGTCGGCCTCCTCGCCTTCTCCGATCGGATCCTGGCCGCGCTGCCGCCGGCCGGCGGGCGCTCGGCGACCGTCCGCCTGGTCCAGGCGACCTACGACGTCCACCCCGAGCTGGTCGAGCCCGACCTCGCGGCCGCCTTCTCGCGGATCGGCCGCGACCTCCGGCAGCGGACCCTGGTCGTCGTCTTCACCCAGGTCCACGACGACGTCGCCGCGGCCGCGCTGGTCCGCCACGCCCGCGGCCTCCTCCCCCGCCACCTCCCGCTCATCATCCTCCTCCGCGACCCCGAGCTCGAGGCGCTCGCGCGGATCGGCGACGGCGCGGACGAGGCCGACCTCTACACCCGGGCGGCCGCCGCCGAGCTCCTCGGCTGGCGCGATCGGCTGATCCGGACGCTGCGCAGCCTCGGCGCCCACGTCCTCGACGTCGAGCCGCGGGCGCTGACCGTCGACGCGGTCAACCGCTACCTCGAGATCAAGGCGCGTCATCTCCTCTAGCGCGAGAGCCGGCCAACGCAAAGTGAGGAGATCCTCCACAGCGCCGACCCCCACGGCCGAAGTCTTTGCGTTTGTCTGGGCCCGGGGTACTAGCCAATCTCGCCGGACGTCGCACCGGCGGCGGCGAGGAGAAGACATGGACGAGCTCCGCTACGGATTTCAAAGGCGGCTGGCCGACGTCAACGTCGACCAGGCGATCACCCGCGTCACCGAGGCGCTCGCCCGCGAGGGCTTCGGCGTCCTCACCCGGATCGACGTCAAGGAGACCCTCGCCAAGAAGCTCGGCGTCGAGGTCCCGCCCTACGTGATCCTCGGCGCCTGCAACCCCAAGCTGGCCCACAGCGCGATCAGCGCAGAGCCCCAGATCGGCCTCCTCCTCCCCTGCAACGTCGTCGTTCAGGCGGATCCCGAGGGCGGCGCCCGGGTCTCGATCGCCGATCCCAAGGCGATGTTCCAGGTGGTCGACAACCCGGCGGTCGCGCCCGTCGCCGACGAGGCCGACGCTCGCCTCCGGCGGGTGATCGCGGCGCTCTAGGCCGAGCGTCGCGCGGGGAAGGGAGCGGGCGAGGGGCGATGGACACGGCGAGCCAGCGCGCAGGCGGAGCGGACGTGATCTGCCTTAAAGGGCAGGTCATCGCGGTCCGCGGCACCATCCTCGAGGTCGCCCTCGACGGCCCGCTGCCGCCGATCTCCGCCGCCCTCCGCTGCCAGATCTCGGACGATCACTGGATCACCGCGGTCGTCCACGCCCACGTCGGCGACGCCCAGGTCCGGGCGATCGCCCTCGAGTCGACCCGCGGCCTGCGGCGCGGCGCGGCGGTCGAGAGCGACGCCGCCCCGCTCACCGTGCCCGTCGGCCGCGAGCTCCTCGGCCGGGTCGTCGACCTCCACGGCCGCCCCCTCGACGGCGGCCCCTCGCTCGACGCGCTCCCCCGCCGCCCGGTCCATCGCCCGCCGCCGCCGCCCGGTCAGCGGCGCCCCTGGGGCGAGGTCTACGAGACCGGGATCAAGGCGATCGACCTCTTCTGCCCCTTCCTCCACGGCGGCCGCGCGGCGGTCTTCGGCGGCGCCGGGGTCGGCAAGACCATCGTCCTCACCGAGTTCATCCACAACGCGGTCGAGGGGCTCCGGGGCGCCGCCGTCTTCGCCGGGATCGGCGAGCGCTCGCGCGAGGGCCTCGAGCTCTACGAGGAGATGCGCCGGCGCGGCGTCCTCGATCAGACCGCGATGGTCTTCGGCCAGATGAAGGAGGCGCCCGGCGCCCGCTTCATGGTCGGCCTCGCCGCCCTCTCGGTCGCCGAGCACCTCCGCGACGAGCTCGGCCTCGACGTCCTCTTCGTCGTCGACAACCTCTACCGCCACGTCCAGGCCGGCATGGAGGTGAGCGGGCTCCTCGGCCGCCTCCCCTCCCGCGTCGGCTACCAGCCGACCCTCGCGGCCGACCTCGCGCTCATCGAGGAGCGGATCACCGCGACCCGCCGCGGCGACATGATCTCGGTCCAGGCGGTCTACGTGCCGGCGGACGACTACGGCGACCCCGCGGTCACCCACGCCTTCTGGCACATGGACTCGTCGCTGGTGCTCTCGCGGGACATCGCCGCCGAGGGCTTCTACCCCGCGGTCGATCCCCTCAATTCGTCGTCGAAGGCGCTCGATCCGGCGATCGTCGGCCCCCGGCACCACGAGGTCGCCGAGGAGGCCCGGCGGATCCTGGCCCGCTTCGAGGAGCTCCGCGACATCATCTCGATGCTCGGGATCGACGAGCTCGCCCGCGAGGATCGCCTCCTCGTCGGCCGCGCCCACCGCCTCCGCAACTTCCTCACCCAGCCCTTCTTCGTCACCCAGGCCTTCACCGATCGCGGCGGCCGGCGGGTCTCGGTCCGCGACACCGTCGAGGGCGCGGCCGCGATCGTCGAGGGCCGCTGCGACGAGATCCCCGAGGACAAGCTCTTCATGATCGGCGCGCTCTCGGAGGTGACCGGTGGCTGAGGCGGCGACCCTGGCGATGACGATCCGCACCCCCCACGCGGTGATCTTCGACGAGGCGATCGACGGCGCCCGGATCCCGACCGAGAGCGGCCTCGCCGGGATCCGCCCGCGCGGCGAGCCCCTGGTCGCCGCCGTCGAGCCCGGCCTCGTCGTCCTCCGCAGCGGCGGCGCGCTCCGCTTCGCCGCGACCGCGGGCGGCCTGGTCGAGACCGATCGCCAGCGCTGCACCCTCTACACCCCCTACGCGGTCGTCGGCGCCTCGGAGGAGGAGATGCTCGCGGCCCTCGCCAAGATCAAGGCGACGCCGAGCTCCGAGATCCTCGCGCGCCGCCAGCTCGGCGAGCTCGAGGAGCGGATCGTCCACGAGCTCGGGCAGCGGCCGAGGACGATGCCGCAGGGGGGAGGCGGCGGCGATGGCTGACCGCGACGACGACGCGCTCTTCCGGCGCAACGACGTCGACGCCCGGACCCGGCGCGACCTCGATCGTCGCCGCCGACGCGAGCCCGCGAGCCGCTTCTGGGGGGCGGTCGCGCTGATCGGCTCGGTCGGCTGGCCGATCGTCCTCCTCGCCACCGGCGGTGCGCTCCTCGGGCGCTTCCTCGACGCGCGCTGGGACACCGGGCTCCGCCTCACCCTCTCGCTCCTCGGGATCGGCACGGCGATCGGCACCTTCATGGCCTACCGCAGCGCGCGGGAGGGGGGCTGATGCTCGCGCCCGCGACCCTCCTCGCCCTCGTCGCCGGCGCCCTCGCCGGGCTCGTCCAGGCGCTCGGCCTCCGCCGGGCGGCGCGGGCCGGCGGCGCGGCCCTCGGCCTCGGCCTCCTCCTCCGCCTCGCCCTCGTCGGCGGCGTGCTCCTGGCGGCCGCGCTCGCCGGTCACCTCCTCCCGGCGGCCCTCGGCTGGGGCCTCGCCTTCGCCGCGGCCGCCCTCACCCTCGCGCGGAGGTGGCGATGAGCCCCGATCTCTTCGGCGATCCCGTCCTCGTCTGGCTCGGCCCCTTCCCGCTGACCCGGACGATGGTCACCAGCGCGGCGATCTCGGCGATCCTGATCGTCGTCGCCGCCCTCCTCGCGCGGGCGATCCTCCGTCGCGACGACAGCCGGATGGCCGCGCTCGGCCGCCTCACCTTCCGCTTCCTCCGCGATCTGGTCCGCGACGCCGCCGGCGAGGAGTGGCCGGCGCTCGAGGCCTTCGCCGGCTCGCTCTTCCTCTTCATCGCCGCGGCCGCGGTCGTCGGCCAGCTCCCCGGGGTGCCGGCGCCGACCTCCAACCTCGCGGCGACCTCGGCCCTCGCGGTCCTGGTCTTCCTCGCGGTCCCGCTCGCGGGGATCCGCGCCCGCGGCGTCGGCGGCTACTTCAAGCACTACCTCAAGCCGAACCCGCTCCTCCTGCCGCTCCACATCATCAGCGAGCTCTCGCGGACGGTCGCGCTCTCGCTCCGCCTCTTCGGCAACATGATGAGCGGCCACCTCGTGGTCGCGCTCATCGTCGCCCTCGCCGGCTTCTTCGTGCCGGTCCCGCTGATGGCGCTCGACCTCCTCATCGGCCTCCTGCAGGCCTACATCTTCACGATCCTGGCCAGCGTCTACGTCGGCGCGGCGATCCGCGTTGGAGAAGAATCATGACCGCACAATCGATCCTCGCGCTCGGCTCGATCCTCACAGCCGGCTTCACCATGGCCGTCGGCGCCGTCGGAGCGGCGCTCGGCGAGAGCCGGATCGGCGCCGCCGGGATGGACGCGCTCGCGCGACAGCCTGACGAGGCCGGGGCGATCACCCGCAACCAGTTCGTCGCCCTGGCGATGGTCGAGTCGACCGCGATCTTCTGCCTGGTGATCTCGCTGGTCCTCCTCTTCGCCAACCCCTACGTCTCCGGCGGAGGCTAGCCGCGGTGTCGCCGACCCTCGCCAACTTCCTCTTCGAGGCCGCCAACTTCCTGGTCCTCGCGGGGGCGCTCGGCTGGCTCCTCTTCAAGCCGGTGCGCGCGGCCCTCGACCGCGAGCGCGAGCGCCACGCCAAGGAGGAGGCCGACCTCAAGGCGCTCCGCGACGAGGCCGAGAAGCTGCGGGCCGACGCCGCTGACGCCCACGCGCGCCTCACCAGCGAGCTCGACGCGTCGCGGACCGAGGCGCTCGCGGCCGCCGAGCGGGCGGCCGCCGAGATCCAGGCCAAGGCCGAGAAGACCCGCGATGAGCGCATGGCCGGGCTCGAGCGCGAGCTCGACGCCCTCCGCCAGAGCCAGGCCGAGGGGCTCGCCGACACCCTCGGCCGGATCGCCGCGACCTCGGTCCAGCGCCTCCTCGAGCGGGTCGACGGCCCCTCCCTCGACGCCGCGCTGATCCGGGCCGCGAGCGCGGAGATCGGCGCCCTCGCCAAGGGCGCCCGGGCGGCGCCGGTGGTCGAGAGCGCCCGCCCCCTCGACGCCGAGACCCGCGGCCTCCTCCGCGGCGCGCTCGGCCGCGACTTCGAGGAGCGCAGCGATCCGGCGCTCGGCGCCGGCGTCCGGGTGACCACCAGCGCCGGCCAGATCGACGCATCGGCCCGCTCCCTCGCCCGCGAGGCCGCCCGCGAGCTCCGCGCGGCTGGCCTGCCCGAAGGGACAGCTCCGTGAGCGACCCCGCCAGCGACCCCGCCAGCGCCCCCGCCAGCGCCCCTGACGACCCGCTGCGCCGGCGCCTCGAGGCGATCGAGGCGGTCGATCTCGCGCCCGCGCTGCGACCGCGGGGCTTCGTCGCCCAGGTCGGCGACGGCGTCGCCCGGGTCGTCGGCCTCCGCGGCGCCGGCTACGAGGAGCTGGTCCGCTTCGACTCGGGCACCTTTGGGATGGCCTACGACCTCGCCCCCGAGCACACCGGCGTGATCCTGCTGACCGGCGCCGACGGGGTGCGGGCCGGCGAGGGGGCCGTCGCCGCCGGCGCCCTCCCCTCGCTGCCGGTCGGCCCCGACCTCTTCGGCCGGATCGTCGATCCCCTCGGCCGCCCCCTCGACGATCGGCCGCCGCCGGCCGGCGCCCGCGTGCCGGTCTTCCGCGAGGCGCCGGCGCTCTTCGAGCGCGCCCCGGTCTGCCACCCGCTCTTCACCGGGATCATGGCGGTCGACGCCGCGATCCCGATCGGCCGCGGCCAGCGGCAGCTCATCGTCGGCGATCGCAACGTCGGCAAGACCGCGCTCGCACTCGACGTGATCGCCGCCCAGCGAGAGACCGGGGTGGTCTGCGTCCACGTCGTGATCGGCCAGCCGCTCTCGCGGGTGCTCGGGATCCGGGCCGCGCTCGCCGAGGTCGGCGCCCTCGATCACACGGTGATCGTCGCCGCCGACGCGGCCCAGTCGCCGGGCCTCCAGTACCTCGCGCCCTACGCCGGCACCGCGATCGCCGAGTACTTCCGCGATCAGGGCCGCGACGCGCTGGTGGTCTACGACGACCTCACCAAGCACGCCGACGCCTACCGCGAGCTCGCGCTCCTCCTCGGCCGACCGCCCGGGCGCGAGGCCTTCCCGGGCGACATCTTCTACATCCACGCCGAGCTCCTCGAGCGGGCGACGCCCCGCTCCGAGGCCGCGGGCGGCGGCTCGATCACCGCGCTGCCGATCGTCGAGACCACCGACTCCGACATCTCGGCCTACATCCCGACCAACCTGATCTCGATCACCGACGGCCAGATCTACCTCGACGCCGGCCGCTTCGAGCGCAACCTCCGGCCGGCGGTCGACGTCGGCAAGAGCGTCTCGCGGATCGGCGGGGTCGCCCAGCCGCCGGTGATCCGCAAGGTCGCCCACAACGTCCGGATCGACATGGCCCGCTTCGAGGCGCTCGAGACCCTCACCCGGGTCGGCCTCGACGTCGATCCCCGCACCCGCCAGGCGATCGAGCGCGGGCGGATCCTCCGCGAGCTCCTCCGCCAGCCGCGCTTCACGATCCGCGGCGTCGCCCACCAGGTCGTCGCCCTCGCCGCGGTCTCAGGGGGCTGGCTCGACGGGCTCGCGCCGGCCGACGCCGCCCGCGTCCTCACCCGCGCCCTCGCCCACCTCGCGGACGACGCGACCGATCTCGGGGCAGCCCTCGGCGGCGAGGGCGAGCTCCCCGAGGGCTGGAAGGAGCGCCTTCGGGCGGTGGTCGACGGCAGCCGGGAGGCGCCGGGGTGAAGCGCGAGCTCGAGCTCGGCCGACGCCTGCACTCCCTCGAGACCCTCGGCGACGCGGTCTCGGCGATGAAGAGCCTCTCGGCCCACCACTTCCGCGAGACCCGCGACGCGCTGGAGCCCGCCCGCACCTACCGCGAGGGGGTCCTCCGCCTCGCCGAGGCGACCGGCGCAGAGCTCCCGGCCGGCGACGGGCCGATCGGCCTCCTGGTGATCGGCGCCGAGCTCGGGCTCTGCGGGAGCTACAATTCCTCGATCGCGGCCGCCGGGGCCGAGCGTCGCCATGCCCTCGGCCCCGGGCCGACCTTCTGCGTCGGCCGCCGGGCGGCGACCCTCCTCAGCCGCCACGACGTCGAGCTCGAGCGCGCCTACGCGGCGCCGACCAGCACCCGCGGGATCACCGACGTCCTCCTCAGCGTCGCCCGCGACATGATCGAGGCCTACGTGAGCCGGCGGATGTCCGGCTTCGAGGTCCTCTCGAGCCGCTTCGAAGGAGTCGGCCTCCACCGGCCGACGACCACCGCGCTCCTCCCCTTCCGCGCCGCGCCCCCCTCGGGTCCGGTGCCGGTCGCCCGCTACGCCCGCCCCGGCCGCCTCGCCGCGGTCGCCGTCCGCGAGCTCTTCTTCGCGACGATGTACGAGCTCCTCCTCGACGCCCTCGCGGCCGAGCACGGCGCCCGCCTGGCGGCGACCCAGTCGGCCGAGCGCTGGCTCGACGAGCGCACCGACAAGCTCCGCCGCCACCTCTCGGCCGCCCGCCGCGAGGCCAGCACCCAGGAGGTCCTCGAGATCGCCGCCGGCGCGCGGGCCCGCGAGCGCGCGGGCGACCTCTAGCGATCGCCCGCCGGGCCCTCAGAGCGCGTTCAGGACCCCGCCGAGGAGCGCCATGCCGAAGGTGAGGAAGACGAGCATCACCTGGCCCATGAAGTAGGTGCGGAGCCGGCGAAAGCCGCTCAGCAGGTGCGCCTGATCGGCGACGTCGCTGGTCGCTACCTTGCGGAGCGCGAGGCTGGCCTGGAGGAGCCAGACGTTGATCAGGACGCCGAAGGCCGTGGCGAGGATCGGCAGGAGGAGGCTGAGGCTGGCGCGGGCGATCGCGAGCTCGGCCAGGAGCGTCAGGGTGCCGGTGATCAGCGAGGTGATCGAGACGATCATCCCCCAGATCGCGGCGCTGCCGATCTTCCGCTCGTCCTCCTCGGTGAAGGGGATCCGCTTGGCGTCGGAGGTCATGGCGTTCACCGCAGCGCCTTGAGGAGGTCGCCGATCGTCGAGATGATCCCGACGATCCCAAAGATGATGAAGTAGACCCGAAGGCTGCGGAATCCGGCGCCGAGGGAGAGCTCGTCGTCGCCGACGACGCCGCGCTCAAAGCTGCGGGCGGCCGAGCGGAGGACCATCGCCGCGCCGCCGAAGAAGGCGCCCGCGATCGAAATGCCGATCACGTAGCCGGCCACGGCCGCGCCGCCGAAGCGGCCGACCGTCGACATGACCCCGCAGGTGACGACGACGACGAAGGCGAGGCCGATGAAGATCAAGATCGAGAGGCCGCGCATCCACTTCGCCAGGCTCGTGACCACGGCGACCCCCTCGGCGGAGAAGACCATGCCGCCCTCCGTGGGCGACGACTCGGCGGTGGGTGGGGCGAATGGGTTGTGTTCCATCGGCGAACGCAGAGTACCCCCGAGCCCGCCGGCTGACCAGCGACCCGCGCCCGCCGGCGCTCGCTCGCGCTCACCTGACCCAATAGACACCCGGTAACGTGGCGACAAACCCAGCCGGAGGAGCCTCACCATGCCGATCGCCACCGCAGATCCTGCGGAGTCCGACGTCGATCGGCATGGCGAGGCTCCTCCGCGATCTACCGCTCAAGGCAGTGATCGTGCATCGGCGAGCGCGGCCGCCGATCCGCCGCGTTCTTGCCCCCGCCCACGCTCCGGGATACGCTGCCCTCGATGCCCCGGAGCGGTGACGATCTCGCCGCGGGTGAACTCTTGCTCGAGACGCCAACGTCGGGCCGATCGATCGGCGATCCCTGCCTTTCTCGATAGACGTGCAGATGACGGACGTCAATCACACTCGGGGGGGGCCGCGGACACGCACGACGCTCCCCGTCACCTGGGGCGACTGCGACGCGTCAGGGATGGTCTTCTACCCCCGCTACTACGCCTGGTTCGATCGCTGCGCGCACCGCCTCCTCGACGCGCTGGGCCTCGATCATCACCGCCTGCGCCGGGACTTCGGGATCATCGGCGCGCCCCTCGTCCAGGCCTCTGCGCGCTTCCGTTCGCCGGCGACCTTCGGCGATACGCTGACGGCGACGAGCTGGATCGCCGCGGCGGGGAGGCGCTCCTTCACGGTCCGCCACGAGCTCGTAGTCGACGCGCGCCTCGTCGTCGAGGGCGAGGAGATCCGCGTGTGGGGGGTCGGCTCTGTCGATGACCCGAAGCAGCTCCGGGCGGAGACAATCCCGCCCGAGATCCGCGCGCTCCTCCTCGGGGACCACGCCGCGCGCGCGGCCGATTCGGGGGACGCCCCATGACGATCCAGCGCCGCGACCGCCTCCCGATCGCCCGCGTCGAGGAGGTCGTGCTCGGCGACCTCCCGGCGCCCGCGCGCGACGAGCTCGAGCGCGCGTGCTACGAGCTGTGGTCCGAGTTCTTCGCGGGGATGGATCGCCAGCGCTTCGTCGCCACCCATCTCTTCGACGACACCCGCCTCGGCGCCGCGTACGATCGCGCCGGGCGCCTCGCCGGCTTCTACAACTTCAACGTCTTGGAGCTCGACGTCGACGGCGAACGGATCGCGCTGCTGAGCACCGGAGTCTTCATCCGCCTCGAGTACGACGCGTTCACAGCCCTGCTCCGACGCGGCTACCGCACCGTGCTTCGCCTGCGCTTGGCTCACCTGCGCTCCCACTTCATCTGGGGGGCAATTTTTACGACTCCGGTCGCGTACCACACGCTCGTGGACAGCTTTCGCGAGTACTACCCCAACCCGGTGCGGCCGACCCCGAGGTACATCGAGGCGGCCCTCCCGCAGATCTGTCGCCGTCGCCAACTCGTCCAGGATCCCGCCGATCCCTTCGTCGTCGACTTCTCGATCAGCCAGCGTCAGATCGACGCGCTGAAGGCCTCCGCGAGGCTCCAGAACGCGGGCCCGCACGCGCGAGAATTCACCGCACGGGTGCCAAACTGGGAGGCGGGCAAGGCCCTCTTCGTGTTCGTCCCCGTGGGCCCCGCGAATTTCCTCTCGGCAGCGGTCGCTGGACTTCGACGATGGCTCCGCCGACGCGCCCGCCGATCTCGCTGAGCACCAGCGCCTTCGCCCGCCCCGGTCCGAGAGCTCCTGCACCTGCCACGCTCGGCCCGCAGCCACGCGAGCCCGCCGAGGCCCTGCCGCCACCCGCGATCGGAGCGGACGCCGCGATCGACCGTCACGAGGTCGTACACCTCGAGGTCGACCTTGCGAGCCGGCCGCGCGTCGTCCGCGTCGCGGCGAGGACCCGCCCCCCTCGCCGCCGCCGTCAGAGCCCGTGCGTCGCCTTCAGATCACGAAACCACTGCGCGCTCGGCAACCCCATCGCGTCGGCGCCCGCGATCGCCTGCTTGAGGAGCGTCGCCGCCTCGGCGCGGTCCTCCGTGCGGCCGCGGAGGATCAGCGCGTACGCGAAATTCCCCTGGGCGTAGATGACGTCGCTGCGCGTGCCGAAGCGATCGAGGCCTGGGAGGACGTCGCGGCGATAGAGCTCGAGCGCCCGATCGTGCTCGCCGAGCTGCGCGTGGCAGTCGGCGATCTCGCCGAGCACCAGCGCCTTCGCCCGCCCCTGGCCGGCGCGCTCGTAGATCGGCAGCTCCTCCTCCCGGTGGATCCGCAGCGCCTCGGCGTAGTCGCCGCGGGCGTAGTAGGTCGTGGCGATCCGGCCCTGGGTGTAGGCGAGCGCCATCACGTCGCCGCTGCGGCGGTAGAGCGGCGCGATCTCCTTGCGGAGGAGATCGAGCGCCTCGTCGTGGCGACCCGCCAGCCCCAGGTAGTCGGCGACCCGGCTCAGCGCCGCCGCCTGGTTGCCGATGTCGCCGAGCTCCTTGAAGGTCGCCGCGCTCTCCCCGGCGAGCGCCAGCGCCTCCTTGAACTCGAAGCGCTCGGCCTTGAGATCGGCGATCATCAAGAGCATCGAAGTCCGCGAGCGGACGTCGCCGAGGGTGTCGTAGAGCGGGATGACCTCGTCGACGTAGATCCGCATCGCCTCGTCGAGGCGCCCCTGGATCTGGCGGATGTCGGCGATCTGGCTGAGGGTCGCGGCGATCGCCCCGATGTCGCCGGCGGCCCGGTGGACCGGCAGCACCTCGCGCTCGAGGACCGCGAGGGCCTCGTCGACCCGGCCGGCCTGGACGTCGTAGGCCGCGAGATCGGACTTCGAAACCGCCACCGCCCGGGCGTCGCCGAGGCGCTCGTAGACCGGCAGCTCCTCCTCGCGGAGGATCCGCGCGGCCTCGCGCGGGTCGCCGCGCGTGTCGATGATCGTCGCCAGGTACGAGAGGCCGATCATCTGCGCACGGATCTCGCCGAGGCGAGCGTAGACCGCGATGACCTCCTCGCGGAGGATCCGCTCGGCCTCGTCGAGCTCGCCCTGCATCGTCAGGATCGACGCGACCTGCATCTGCATCGCCGCGATCGAGCGCTCGTCGCTGAGCCCGCGGAGGCGGGGGATCGCCTCGTCACGGTAGAGCTGGAGGGCCTCGCCGGGGAGCCCGCGGAGGTTGTAGATCGCCGCCATGCGCCCGAGCGCGTAGGCCCGCTCGCGCTCGTCGCCGAACCAGATCGACGGCGCCAGGACCTCGTCGCGGACCCTCCGGAAGGCCTGGAGCACCCGCCCCTGCGAGCCCTCGAGATCGGTGTCGAGGGCGATCGCGGCGATCCGCCGGCGGTGGTCGCCGGCCTCCTGGGCCCGGGCGATCTCCGCGCTGAGCGTCGCCTTGAGGGTCGCCACGTCGTTGCGGATGAAGGCGATCTCGACCCGGTTCTCGAAGGCCAGCACCGGCAGCCGGCGCGGCTCCGCGGCGAAGATCGGCGCGACCTCGTCGAGGAGCTTGGCCGCCGGGTCGAGCTCCCCCTTGCGGATCAGGATCTCGGCGATCCGCAGCTTCGCCACCGCGACCCCGCGGCGATCGCCGATCCGCTCGAGGAGCCGCACCTCCTCCTCGCGCCGGAGCCGGAGCGCCTCATCGAGCTCGCCGCGGCGCAGGTAGACCTCGCCGAGGACGTCGAGCGCGAGCGCGCGGCGGCGGCGATCGGCGCTCTGCCCGAGCCCCGGGAGCGCGCGCTCCACGACGCTCCGGCGGGCCGCCTCGTAGTCCCCGCGCCGGAGGTGAACGTCGGCGATCTTCGCGTGGGCGAGGGCGGCGTCGCTGGCCTGGCCGAGCGACATGTAGATCGACGCGGCCTCCGCGAGCCCCCGGACCGCGGCGTCGAGCTCCCAGCGGCGGGTCTGGAGCTCCGCGAGCTCGGTGAGGATCGCCGCGCCCATCCGCCGATCACCGGCCTCACGGGCCGCGTTCTCGGCCTCGACGAGGAGGACCAGCGCCCGCCCGTAGTCCTCGAGCTCGATCGCCACCCGCGCCCGCATCAGCCGCGCCGCGGCCGAGTCGTCGGCGCCCGCGAGCGCCGACTTCGCGCCGGCGTAGTCGCCGAGGACCAGGAGCGCGCCGGCGAGTCGGAGCACCTCCTCCGCCTGCCCTCGCCCGCCCGCGGCGACGCGCCGGCGGAGCTCCTGGGCGGCGGCCGCCACCGATCCCCGCGCCCGGGCGAGCTCGCCGATCGCCTCGCCGATCTCCCCGAGACGATCGAGGCCGAGCTCCGCCGCTCCGCCGGATCTCCCGTCGTCGCCGGCGAGCGCCGGCGCCGGGCGCCCGAGCGATCGGACCCACGCGGAGCGGCGGACGCGTCCCTCACGCACCCGGGCGATCGATCGCTCCCCGTGGACCTCGACGATCTCGAGGAGGGCCGCGCCGCGGCCGGCCGCCGCCCCGAAGCTCGCCCCCGGCGCGATCCCCTCGAAGAGCTCGCCGACCGCCAGCCCCTGCGCGCCGCCGAGGTTGAGGGCGACCGTCTCGCCGGCCCGGCCGTCGCCGCCGACCACCTGGCCGACGATGCTCCCAAAGACCTGTCCGTCGGGCAAGGGCCCAAGAGTCAGCTCCTCCTGGATCGCGCGGGGGGCGACCCAGAGGGCGACGACGTCGATCCCGCCGCCGCTCGCGGTGATCACGTCGCCGACGCCGACCGCCTCCCAGCCGGCCTCGCCCCGCCCATAGAGGCCGACCATCGCGCCGACGGCGACCGTCGGATCGGCGGCCGCGTGGTAGCGGAGGACGATCGGGGGATCCTCCCCCCGCTCAAAGCGACCGCCCAGGATCGCCGCCGGCGGCCGCCGCTCGGGCTGGACCGGCGTGACCACGACCGCCGAGGGCCCGGGCTCCGCTGTCGCCGCGCTCTCGGCGGGCTTCGCCTTGTGCGCGCATGCCAGCGGCGACGCGGCGAGGACGATCGCAGCGACGACGCCGAGGTGGCGGGCGCGGATCGTCGGCACCCGGACACGCTATCGCAGACCCCTGCAGCCGACCATGACGATTGTCGCGCGGGCGAGCGGCGCGCGCCCGCGCGCCGACGTGAACCCGCGAGCCCCCACCGGCATGCCCCCTGAACGCGCTAGTTCCGGGCCAGGGCCGCGAAATCGCGGCCCTGGCCCGCGCTTGACGATGATTGGATGCCCTGCTACATTATGACACTCAAAATCAATCACATTGCCCTTCGTGCAGGTGGTTCGATTCAGTTCCAGGCGCTCGTCCGGCTCTTGTCGCCGTCCCGCGCAGGTCTGTCGAATCGATGGGTCGGCCTTCAGCCCCCTACCGCCGCCGACGAGCGCCCGGTGTCGCGCGGATCATCCCCCGCGATTCCGGCGCATCGGCTGACGCACGCATGAACGACATAACCACAAGGAGCAGACCATGAGCACCCCGTCGAGAAAGAAGGACGCCGCCGGCAAGCCCTCGGGGAGCGTGAAGATCCTCGCCGCCCTCCAGGGCGAGGATCCAGCGCTCGCCTGGGCCGCCCTCCGCCGGGGACGCACGCTCCCCTGCCTCCGCGGCCTCGACCTCCGCGGCCTCCCGCTCTCCGGCATCGACCTCTCGAGCGTCATCCTCAGCCGGGCTGACCTCCGTGAGATCGACCTCCACGGCGCCGACCTCCGCGGCGCCGACCTCCGCGGCGCCGACCTCCGCGGCGCCGACCTCCGCGGCGCCGACCTCCGGCGGGCGAAGATCGCCAAGGCCGACTTCGGCGGCGCCGACCTGAGCGACGCCGACCTCTCGGAGACCAACGGCCGCCCGACGAGCCTCAGCGACCCCTCGACCACGACCCCCACGGGCGCGTCCTTCGTCGACGCCCGCGCCGACCGGGCCCGCTTCGTCCGCGCCGATCTGAGCGGCTGCGATCTCCGGGGGCTCCGCGCCGAGGAGGCCAACTTCGACGACGCCAAGATGATCCAGACCAGCCTCGCGCGGGTCCACCTCGAGCGCGCGCGGGCGCGCCGCTGCGACCTCACCGGCGCCTGCCTCAGCGAGGCGACCCTCGCGGAGGTCGACCTCGCCCAGGCCAAGCTCGGCCGCGCCGAGCTCGATCGGGCGACCCTCACCCGCTGCGACCTGTCGACGGCGATCCTCGCCCGCGCCCGCCTCAGCGCCTGCACCCTCGCCGCCTGCACCCTCCGCGGCGCCGATCTCCTCGGCGTGATGCTCACGAATTGCGCGATGCAGGAGAGCGACTTCGAGGGGGCGATCCTCGAGAAGGCCTACCTCTCGGGGGTCTTTGAGGGCGCGCGCTTCGAACGCGCCCACCTCCGCGGCGTCCTGATCCCGAACGCCGATCTCCGCGGCGTCTCGTTCGTCGACGCCGACCTCCGGGACGCCGACCTGAGCCGCTCGACCCTCGATCACGCCGACCTCAGCGGCGCCGATCTCCGGAACACCGGCCTCACCCTGACCACCCTTCGCGACGTCGCCCTCCGCGGCGCCACCCACGGGCCGCGCACCCGCTGGCCGAGCCACTTCAGCGAGTCCTCGCTGCTGGCGGCGATCGCCGGCTAGCCGCCGATCGCCAGGAACACGCTACCTGCGCACCCGCGCCCGCCAGCCCCGACGCTGACGGGCGCGTCCGCATTCCGTCGACGCGGCGTCGCTTTGCCGGCACGCTGACGCCGGCGCCGCGCCCTCCCCCGCGGGCGCCCTATCATGCAGAGCGTGCTCCACCTCCTCAGCGCCCCCGACCCCGCGGCGCAGAACCCCCTCGATCCGCGGACGACCGTCGATCTGATCGGCGGGCTCTGGAGCGACCCCTTCCTCCGCCACCTCGTCGGGGTGGTCATCGCCCTCATCCTCCTCGGGATCGTCATCACCCTCCTGCGGGCGGCCGCGCGGCGGGTGATCAAGGACGTCGACGCCCGCTACCGCACCCAGAAGGCGATCCTCTTCTTCGGCTACCTGGTCGCCCTCCTCTACCTCCTCGCCGAGGTCTCCGGGCGCCTCTCCGGGCTCACCGTCGCCCTCGGGGCCGCGAGCGCCGGGATCGCCTTCGCCCTCCAGGAGGTGATCGTCTCGATCGCCGGCTGGCTCGCCCTCTCGATCGGCTCGTTCTACAAGGTCGGTGATCGAATCCAGCTCGGGGGGATCCGCGGCGACGTGATCGACATCGGCGTCCTCCGGACGACGGTGATGGAGTGCGGCGGCTGGGTCGAGGGCGACCTCTACAACGGCCGGATCGTCCGCCTCGCCAACTCCTACGTCTTCAAGGAGCCGGTCTTCAACTACTCCGCCGACTTCGCCTTCCTCTGGGACGAGCTCCGCCTGCCGGTGAAGTACGGCAGCGACTACGCCGAGGCCCGGAGGATCCTCGCCAGCGTCGCCGACGAGGTCGTCGGCGACTACGCGCGCTCGGCCGAGGCGACCTGGAAGCACATGGTCCGCACCTACCGGATCGAGGACGCGCGGGTCCAGCCGATGGTCACCCTCGTCGCCAACGACAACTGGGTCGAGCTCACGCTCCGCTACGTCGTCGACTTCAAGCTCCGGCGGACGACCAAGGACGCGCTCTTCACCCGGATCCTCGCGGCGATCGAGGCCAGCGGCGGCCGGGTGCAGCTCGCGTCGGCGACCTTTGAGGTGGTCGGCGCGCCGCCCCTCGCGGTCCACGTGGAGAAGAGCCCATGATCAGCGCCCCCCACATCGAGGTCCTCGACGACCTCGTCGAGACCCTCAACGCCCCCCTCCTCCACCTCGGGAAGGCGACGATCACCGCCGCCTGGATCCTCAAGCTCGTCGGCTTCGTCGCCCTCACCGTCCTCACCGCGCGCCTGGTCCGCAACCGCTTCGTCGGCGCGGTCCTCCGCCGCACCCACCTCGACGAGGGGGCGCGCTACGCCTCCGCCCGGATCGCCGGCTACGTCGTCTGGTGCATCGCCGCGCTGATCGGCCTCCCCCTCCTCGGCCTCGACCTCTCGTCGCTGATGGTCGCGCTCGGGGCGATCGGCGTCGGCATCGGCTTCGGCCTCCAGCACAACGCCGACAACTTCGTCAGCGGCCTCATCCTCCTCTTCGAGCGGCCGATCAAGGTCGGCGATCGGATCCAGCTCAGCGACCTCGTCGGCACCGTCCGCGAGATCCGGGCGCGGGTCACCCTGGTGGTCACCAACGAGAACCTCCAGATCCTGCTGCCGAACTCCGAGCTGGTCCGCAACCGGGTGGTCAACCTCTCGAACCAGGATCGGATGGTCCGCTTCCGCTTCCGGATCGGCGTCTCCTACGGCTCCGACGTCGAGGAGGTCCGGCAGATCCTGATGGCGATCGCGGCCGCCAACCCGCGGATCCTCGAGGCGCCGGCCCCCGAGGTGCTCTTCATGGGCTTCGGCGACTCGTCGCTCGACTTCGACCTCCGGGTGGCGACCCGCGAGGCGATCCACTTCCCCGACATCCTCCGCTCCGAGATCTACTTCGCGGCCTGGCACGCCTTCAAGGAGCGCGGGATCGAGATCCCCTTCCCGCAGCGCGACCTCCACATCCGCTCGATCCCCGACGCCTGGCAGCGCGAGGCGCCGTCGCCCACCCCGCTCGCCGAGGTCGGGGGCGACGAGCGAGGGCGCTAGACCACACCTCGCGGGAAAATTCTGCCGACAGGCGGGACGCCGAGCGCCCGGGGTGACGGCTAGCCTGGCGCCCTCCCCAGGACGGAGCCACGGCGATGCTCGAGACCCTCATTAACCTCAGCGCCCTCAGCGACGACGCCGCCCGCCTCCGCGTCGCCGAGGCCGGGACCCACCTCCTCCTCCCGCGACGCACGGGCGGCCCGGCGGTCGCCTGGCACGTGATCCCGGCCGCCGGCGTGCTCCCCTCGCTCCTCCACACGGTCACGCTCGGATCGGTGAAGCTGCTCTACAGCGCGGGCGTCGTCCGCCTCCAGCTCGCGGGCGACGACCGCTGGACGATCGACGTCGACCGCTTCGCCGGAACACCTGTCCTCAAGGTCATCAAGGAGAGCGACGCCGCCTACCGGATCACCCTGAGCGGCGCCCGCTTCCCCGGGACCGAGATCCCGGCGGACCTCGATGCGCGGATCTTCCGCGTCGGCCTCACCTGGATGATCGAGCTCCAGATCGTCTGGGGCGGCTTCCACGCCCAGGCGATCGAGCTGGTCGGCTTCCTCGACGGCTCGGCCAAGGCGGCCTCGGCGGTCGCCCTCGGCGGCGCCCGCCTCTGCCCGCTCAGCGGCCCGGCCGAGGTCGTCGCCGGGGGGCTCGGCGGCGCGGTCTTCAACCCCTCGTGGCTGATCCTCGTGACCGGCCCGTCGATCGTCAAGCTCCGCGGCTACGGCGAGGAGCTCCGCCGCGACCTCCTCGCGGTCGGCCTGGTCGCCGCCGACGCCGCGAGCGTGATGCTCGCGCCGCCCTCCCGCCGGAGCGCCCTGGTCGTCGGGGCAGGTGTCCCCTTTGACCTCGACTTCTGGGCGGACGGCGCCGGCGGCTTCGACTTCACCTCGGGCGCGACGCCCTTCCGCTGGCTCGTGCTCGACGTCGGCGAGGAGCCCGACGGCGCCGCCAAGCGGGCTATCCTCGCCACCGGGGTGATGGAGACCCGGGTCAACTTCGGCCCGGCCGCCGACGTCATCGCCATCGACGGCGATCGCTTCCGCGTCGCCCTCAACATGCCTGTCTTTATCGCCATCTACGATGGGACAGGCGCGATGCTCGGCCGCGGCCTCCTGGCGATCCCGATGGATCGGCGGGCCGGCCTCCACACCCCGCGGCTCTCGGTCCTCGCCGGGCGTCCCCGGGACTTCGGCGCCTTCGTCCTCGGCCAGATCGGCGACAAATTCGGGATCCAGTGCGAGCTCCAGTGGCTCGCCCACGCCGCCCGCCCCGGCCGGGTGGTCGCCGATCCCAGCGCCCCTCCGTCCCTCACCCGCCTGCGGATCGTCCACGGGGAGCTCGCCGCGGCTCCGCCCGCCGACGTCGGCGAGCTCCGGGTCGGCCTCGCCGAGGGCTCGCGGCTGACCTCGCCCGCCGGGATCACGCTCGAGGTCGTCCGCCCCGCCGACCTCATGGTCCTGAGCTTCGGGCTCCTCGGGCTCCGCCTCCGCTGCCAGGGGGAGCGCGGCGAGATCGTCCGGGTCGGCGGCGCCCAGGCCCGCCTCGCGGTCCGCTTCCCGCCCCAGTCGATCGGCGAGGAGGCCTTCCAGGAGGGCGAGAACGACGACCCGCTGGTCTCCGTCCACCCGCCCCCGGTGCGGGCGCTGATCGCCGAGCCGAGCCGCCTGGTCTTCACGATCGACGGCAACGAGCCCCTCGACTTCGACCTGACCACCCTCCTCGACTGGCAGGACCCGCGCCTCAGCCCCCGCCTGGCGCCGGCCGCCCTGAGCACCCGCAGCGGCGCGCAGCCGCCGACGATCCGCGTCCCCGCGGCCGATGAGACCGCGATCGAGGCGCCCTGGCACGTCGTGATCTCGCCCGACGAGGCCGGCGTCTGGTCGCACGAGAGCGAGGTCGCGGAGCACGCGGGGCGGGCCGAGCTCTGGCACACCCGCCTCGATCGCGGGGTCGCGCGCGCGGGCGGGAGCACCGGCGGCGGCGCGAGCCCGGGTCCGATCGTCGTCGAGCCGGCGCGGCCCGGGCGGGTCGTGACCCCGCGGATCCCCGGCGTCCGGGTGACGACGCCGACCACCACCCGCACGACCACACCGACGACCACGCCGACCACCACCCGCACGGGCCGGGTCCGCGCTCCGATCAGCGCGCCGACCAGGACCGGCGCGACGCCGACGGTCCGCCGGGTGAACGTCGCCGAGGCCGTCCGCCGCCTGGTCCCGCGGGTCCCGCTGATCCCCCAAGGCGTCCTCCGCCGCGACCTCCGGCCGGGGATCCGCGCGATCTGGACCCCGGGCTACCCGACCCCGCCGGCGTCGCCGATGACCATGTCGCTCAACGGCGACGACCGCCGCGACCTGGTCTATCAGACAGTCAACAGCGATCCGGCGCGGGCCGACCTCCTCCTCCTCAGCAGCCTCGGCGCCTGGCTCGATCTCGAGGCGCTCTGGCGCGACGAGAGCCTCCCCCTCCTCTCCTGGGATCACCGGGCGACGATGGGCCGCGACCACTTCGTCCGGGTGGTCCGCCGCGGCTTCATCTTCCCCTTCGGCCACCGCGCGCTGAAGATCGACGTCACCGAGCGCAAGCTCCAGCAGCAGCCGATCGGCCGCCTCGCCGCCTACCTCCGCAAGCGGACCTTCGTGGTGATCCTCGAGCCCGAGCTCACCTACCTCCCCGGCGACGCCGCCCGCTACCCCCACCAGGGCCGCGAGGTCGCGCTCGAGACCGTGCGGATCGTCGATCGCCGGACCCCCAACCTCGACGCGGTCGGCCCGGCCTCGCAGATCAGCGGCCCCTGGAGCCCCGAGAGCGCCTTCTGGCTGCGGGTGGGCGGCGCCGATCTCAAGCTGACGATCGTCGGCACCGATCGCGCGGGCCAGCGCGTCGATCTCTGCGCCCCGGCGGCCTTCATCGCCCAGCCCTCGCCCCTCGATCCCCCCGGGCGCATGCTGGTGATGGCGAACGCGGCGATCGCCAGCATGGCCGCGACGACCGCCCGCAACACCCACGATCTCGGCGGTCAGGCGCTCGCCTTCGCGCCGAGCGCGGCCGCGCGCGACACCACCTTTGAGGCCGCGAGCGTCACCCTGAGCGCGACCGGGGCCGCCTGGCAGCCCGGCGACGCCCACCGCCCCTTCTTCCCCTGGACCGCCGCGGCGACGATCGTCGCGCCGACGCTGCGCCACTTCGGCGGCGGCCCGGGCCCGCACGCGGTCACCTACCACGCGCGCTACCTGAGCTCGGGCTTCGACGGCCAGAGCGACGTCTTCCTCGCCCTCGCAAGCCCGCCCGAGCTCGCCTTCGGCGGCGGCAACTCGGCCGATCGGGTCGGCGGCCTGATCACCCCCAACCTCAAGGTCGGCGGCCTCTCGCGCAAGCTCGGCCTCGTCGGCGAGGGGCTCAGCTCGCTCGACAGCGGCAAGTTCGACCCGGCGACCTACTTCGGCGGGATCGCCGACGCCAAGCTCCTCGGCGGGATCACCCTCGCGGCGATCCTCGGCAAGCCGCCCCTGAGCGCCGGCCAGACCCCGCACTGGGTCGAGGAGGAGGCCGGCGGCGTCCGCCGCTATCGCCTCGCCTGGTCGACCACCGACTTCGTCGAGAGCGGCTTCTTCAAGCGCCGCGGCGCGACCTCGCTGACCCTCGAGGCGGTCGCCGAGGTCGCCACCGACGGCGCGGTCGCGGCGACCACCAGCGCGACCCTGACGAAGTTCGGGATCGAGCTCTTCGAGGTGATCGGCGTCGACTTCCAGAGCCTCGCCTTCATCGCCCGCCCGGGCCAGAAGCCCGACGTCGACGTCGACATCAGCGACGTCCGCCTCCTCGGCGCGCTCTCCTTCGTCAACCGCCTCAAGGACTTCCTCGACCTCGCCAACTTCAACGACCCGCCGGCGATCGACGTGTCGGCCAGCGGGATCACGGTGAGCTACACCCTGGCGATCCCGGCGATCACGATCGGCGTCTTCTCGCTGCAGAACCTCCGCCTCTCCGCCGGCCTCACCCTCCCCTTCGACGGCACCCCGCTCCGCGCGCGCTTCGCCTTCTCCTCGCGCACCGATCCCTTCACGATCACCGTGATGATCTTCGGCGGGGGCGGCTTCTTCGCCCTCGGCGTCGGCCTCGACGGGGTCGAGAGCGTCGAGGTGCTCCTCGAGTTCGGCGGCAACTGGGCGCTCGACTTCGGCGTCGCCTCGGGTGGGATCCACGCGATGGCCGGGATCTACATCCGCCACGAGGAGCCGGCGACCACCGCCCTCACCGGCTACGTCCGGGCCGGCGGCGGGATCTCGGTGCTCGGCATCGTCTCGGTCTCGATCGAGCTCTACATCGGCCTCACCTACCAGAAGACCGGCGACTCCTCGGTCGCCTGGGGCGAGGCGTCGCTGAGCGTCGAGGTCGAGGTCCTCTTCTTCAGCGTCGGCTTCAGCGTCACCGTCCGCCGCGAATTCTCGGGCTCGTCGGTCTCCCCGACCTTCGCCGACGCCCTCAGCGAGGCCGAGTGGGCGGAGTACGCCGCCGCCTTCGCCGCCTAGTCGATCCCTCCGGAGCGCACCATGAAAGCCACCATCGTCTGGACCGTCCTCCCCCGCGGGATCCGCCCGAGCGGCGAGCTCGAGCTCTCGATCCACCTCTCGCCGCGCCTCCACCCCGACGGCGCGAGCGCGCCGCTCTCGGCCTTCGCCGAGCTCCAGTCCCCGGGCCAGCCCGAGCCCAACTGGGCGAGCCACGCCTTCACCTTCGGCTTCGAGATCGACGGCCCGCCGACCCCGCTGCCGCCGACCCCGATCCGCCGCCCGCGGATCTTCGCCAGCGTCGCCGCCGACGCGGGCGCGCTCGATCCCGCGCTCTGGGGCCGCCTCTTCGCCCAGACCGAGGTCCGCGCCCACACGCCGACCGACCTCCGCGGGCGCAAGATCCGATCCTTCCCCGTCGGCCATGTCCGGAAGTTCATCCACGACTACGTCCTCGCCAGCGTAGTCCAGAGCCCGGAGGGGGAGCCCCCCCTCGCCGACGAGAAGAGCCCGCTCAACAAGCTCGACCTCTCGTCGGTCGAGCGCCGCAAGAAGCTCGGCTCGGTGATCGACGCCCGCCTCGCCGAGTACGGCTACGTCCCCGCCGAGGACGACCCCGTCCCCGACCTCGACTTCTTCCAGGCGATGGTCTTCCACGGCTTCAAGGGGCGCCCCTACGGCTCGACCCTCAAGCCACCCAAGGTCGACTTCCACGAGGCGGTCGCGCTCCTCGCCGACTACCCGGCGCTCCTCCGCAAGCTCGGCCTGGTCTTTGACGTCGTCGTCCCGGCGCCGCCGCAGGCCTTCACCAAGATCCGCGTCCACCCGAGCTTCACCCCACACCTCGGCCCCGCCGGGATCGTCGAGGCCGTCACCCCCTGGACCGCGATCGACTACGCGGCGGGGGCGACCTTCGAGGCGACGCCAGCCCTCCCGGATCGCCGCCGCCACGGCTTCCTCGACCTCGGCCGGCCGACGATCGCCGTCGATCAGGTCGACGTCGACGGGGGCGCGCTCAAGATGATCCAGCATGCCGAGGCGAGCGCGCGCCTCCGCGCCCGCGGCAACCTCGGCGCCCCCGACTCCGGCGGCACGCCGGCGCTCCGCTCCGCCGGCTTCTCGGTCAGCGTCCGCGATCGCGCGGGCGACCTCAGGCGGACGATCGACGGCCAGGGCGCCCTCCACGACGCGGTCGAGGCCGGGACCGGCAGCGACCTCGTGCTCCACGCCGAGGAGATCACCCGCGGCCTCCGGATCGACGTCCTCGATCCCGCGGCCTCCGCCGGCTGGCGCTCGCTCCACCGCCGCGAGCCCACCCTGACCCTCAAGACAGGCGACGCGATCCAGCCCCTCGACCCCGGGGTCAAGGAGGAGGAGGGCGTCCTGACCGCGTCCGTGACCTCGCCCAGCGACCCCGCCAAGGGCGACGACCTCTACCTCCACGAGACCCTCTTCCACTGGAGCGGCTGGAGCCTCAGCGTCGAGCGGCCGGGGAAGCGGGTCGATCGGGTCGGCCACGGGATCGCCGACTCCGCGAACCCGGCCGAGAACGCCCTCGGCCTCGCGTCGACCTACAAGGTCGCCCCGGGCTCGCTCCCGCGCCTCCGCTTCGGCGCCCGCTACCGCCTCCGCGCCCGCCTCGTCGACCTCGCCGGCAACTCGCTCCCCTGGACCTCGAGCGACGCGAGCGCGGCGACCCCCGCCGTCCCCTACCTCCGCTTCGAGCCGGTGCCGGCGCCGACCCTGAGCCGCGAGGCCGACCCGCGCCCCGGCGAGTCGATCGATCGCGTGGTGATCCGCTCCTTCAACGCGACCCCGGCCGACGACGCCGTGCCGACCGCCGAGACCTCCGCCCGCGGCCTCTTCCCGCCGCGCTGCGCGGTCCTCCTCGCCGAGCAGCACGGCAGCCTCGACGCGCCCGGCGGCGGCGTCCGCCACGACCACGCGACCTACACGATGCTCGCCAAGCGCGACCGCGTGCAGCCGCCCGAGCTCACCTCGCCGCCGACCGCCGCCGAGCCGCTGCCGCTCGCGCAGATCCGCTACCTCCCCGATCCCCTGGCGGCCGGGATCCGCCTCGCCGGCCTCCCGGGGAGCGACGAGCCCCTCGAGATCGAGTGCGCCCAGACCTGGCCCGAGACCCGCCCCTTCCGGATCGAGGTCCACGAGGGGAGCGGCCCGCCGCTCTGGCAGGCGGCGACCCGCACCCTCAGGGTCGAGCTCCCCAAGGGCGAGGTCGCCGACGTGCGCCTCTCGTCGCGCCTCCCCGGCCCCGACGCCCTGGAGACGCTCGGCGTCTGGAGCTGGATCGAGGGCGCCTGCCCGCCCGGCTGGCTGGCGGCCGCGAAGGGCTGGGCGCTCTCCGGCGCCCTCTGGGCGATCACGCCGGCCCGCGCGATCACCCTGGTCCACGCGGTCCAGCGGCCCCTCCTCGATCCGGCCTTCGCCGCGCTGCGGGCGACCCGCGCGGTCGGCGAGACCACCGCGACCCTGCGGGCGACGATCGACGTCGACGGCAAGAGCAGCGCCAAGGTCGACGTCGTCGCCCGCTGGCGCGACCTCGTCGACGACGGCAAGAGCCTGGAGGGCGCGGTCTTCGTCGAGCGCGAGGGCCAGGTCGCGTCGCCGCTGGTCGATGACCCCGAGGCCGCGGCGATCGACGTCGAGCTCACCCACGCGCTCGGCGACACCCGCTACCGCCCGGTCGACTACGACCTGGTGGCGACCTCCCGCTTCCGCGAGAACTTCCTGCCCACCGACGGGACCTCGGCGCTCCCGGATCTCACCCGCGCGGCCGCCGAGGCCCGCCGCCTCGACATCCTCTCGAGCGCGCGCCCGGCCGCGCCCCTCATCGAGTACATCGTCCCGACCTTCGGCTGGCGCCGCCACGAGGAGCCCGACGGCCTCGCCAGCCGCCGCCGCGGCCAGGGCGTCCGGATCTACCTCGGGCGCCCGTGGTTCTCGAGCGGCGAGGGCGAGCTCCTCGGGGTGATCGTCGCCCACGGGCCGCGGGTCACCTACGACTCGCTCGACCCGGCCGAGCGGACCTGGCTCGGCGGCCAGGTGGTCCCCGAGCCGCCGGAGCAGCTCCGGCGCTACGTCACCGGCTGGGGGAGTGATCCGATCTGGGCGAGCGCGACCACCTGGCCGACGCCCTCGCTCCACCACTTCCCGGGCAAGAAGGCCGAGCAGATCGGGATCCGCCTCGACGGCCTCAATTGGCCCTCAAAGTCGCCCTGGGGGCTCGCGGTCGCCGGCCACGAGGTCGCCTTCGACGCCGATCGCGGGCTTTGGTTCTGCGACCTCGACCTCGACACCGGCGACGCCTACTTCCCCTTCGTCCGCCTCGCGCTCGCCCGCTACCAGCCGCGCTCGCTCGCGGGGATCGAGGTCTCGCGGGTCGTCCTCGCCGACTTCATCCAGCTCGCGCCCGATCGCCTCGCCTGGATCGGCGCCGATCCGAGCGACCCCCACCAGGTGCGGCTCAGCGTCTCCGGGCCGGCCAACCGCGGCAACGCCGCGAGCGCGCTGGCGACCGCGATCCGCGTCCGGGTCGAGGTCCTCACCCGCGAGCCCGCCGAGGGCGAGGAGGCGCGCTGGCTGCCCGCCGACGACCCCTGGCAGACCCTCGAGCAGAGCCAGGTGACCGGCACGGTCGCGCTCTGGAGCGGCGAGATCCGGCTGCCGGCGGAGCGCGGGGCGCTGCGCCAGCGCATCGTGATCGAGGAGCACGAGGCGCTGCCGACGGCCTTCGGCACGGGGGCCCTGCTGCCGCAGGGGACCCGGCTGGTCTACGCCGACGCGGTCGAGCTCTGAGCCCGTGCCCCTGGTACCTGTCTCTTCGGACAGGCATCAGGGGGCGAGCGAATTCGCCCCTAGCGCATCGGCTCGGCCTGGAAGGCGAAGCGGACCCGGCCGCTCTCCGGCTTGGTCTGCCCGGCCTCCTTCTTCGGGAAGGTCCACGACTTCGCCAGCTCGGCGAGGCACTTCGTCAGGGCCTCGGGGGCCGGATCCCGGTCGGCCGCTGGCTTGAGGCTCGTGACCTTGCCGTTGCCCTTCATCGCCAGGAGATAGTCGTAGTGGACCCCAGCCTCGAGGCCGGCCGCGCAGGCCTGGAGCCCCTCGTCATTCGCGCGGATCGTCCGGTCGACCAGCGAGGCCGCGAGATCCTTCATGAAGAGCGTCTTCACCTGGAGCGTCGGCGCCGGCGGGGGCTCCTCGGGGGCGGCCTCAGGCTCGGGGGCGGCCTCCTCCTCGGCCTTCGCCGCCTCGCCCGCGCCCGGCATCACCTCGGCCTCGGGCGGCGTCGGGCCGAGGAAGAAGGGGTAGAGCGCGTCGGTCGAGACCGCGCCGCCGATGTCGATCGTCGGCTCGCCGTCGGCGTCGCCGACCGCGACCGCGCCGTAGAGGAGGCTCCCGCGGAGGCCGACGCCGAGGCGGAGCGGCCCCTTCGCCCGCAGATCCGCGGTCGCGCCCCGGGCCGCGGTCCAGGCGGCCTTGACCAGCGTCTCGCGGACCTCGTCCTTGTAGCGCTTGAACTGCGGGACGTGGATCAGGAAGACGACCCCCTCGGCCCCGTGCTGCGCGTAGACCATGAAGGACTCGGTGCGCGTCATCACCTTGTCCTCGTCCTGGCCGGCGAAGAGCTGGCGGTCGAGCGAGGTCACCGCGATCGACACCAGCTCGGCCCGGGCGCGGGCGGCCTCGGTGTTGCCGGAGAACGCCTTGCCGCTCGACTCGCTGGCGATCTGCGAGCTCGCGGCGTCGAACTCCCGCTGCCCGGGCTTGGGCTCGGAGGAGCAGGCGGCGAGGCTGAGGGCGAGGGCGAGGGCGAGGATCGGACGCATCGGCGGCACCCTAGCACATGGCCTTTGGGTCCGATCCCTCGCGCGACGCCGGCAGAGGGCGCGACGCCGCGCGTCCCTCCCGTCAGGCTCACCCTGCGAACGAGAGATCGAAGGTCACGACCGAGCAGGTCTTCTGCGGCTTGCCGCCGACCATGAAGGGCCGAAAGCGCCAGCGCTTCACCGCCTCGCGGCAGACCAGGTCGACCTGCGGATCGTAGCAGCGCCCCTTGGTCGTGACGTCGACGACCTTGCCGCTCGCGTCGACGCAGAAGGAGGTGCGGTTGGTGCACGGCCGCTTGTCGAAGAGGCCGGCGCGGGTGCTCGCCAGGCGCTGCTTGTCGGGATCCGGGGTGAACACGGCCTGGGCCATCACCGCGGAGATCGGCTGCGGCGGCGCGGCCTTGGTCGGCTCACGGCGGGCGACCAGCTTGGTGTTCGGATCGCCGATGAGGCTCCCCGGCGTGCCCCCCGGGATCCCGATGGCGCTCCCGCCGGGGACCCCGGGGACCCGCGGGCCCGGGCCGCCGACGTCGCCGCCGCGGCTCCGCGGGAGCTCGCGCGGGGTCACGCTCGGCGGGGTCAGGGGCTCCTCATCCGGCGGCGGCTCCTCGTCCGGCGGATCGTCGTCGCTCGCCTTCTCCTCGCGATCTTGGCGATCGCCGCCGGCCGCCGGCGGCGGCGGTGGAGGCGGCGGCGGATCCTCGTTCGAGAGCTGAAAGACCAGGTACTCGCTCGCCGGCGCCTCGACCCGGGCGATGCTCATCTTGTTCGCCGCCCAGGCGAAGGTGACCATCGAGAGGGTGACGAGGCCGGAGACCGCCGCCGCGGCGCTCATCAGGCGCCGCCGCCGGGGATCCGCGTACTGATAGCTCATGTAGTGCTCAAACATCGCGCCTCCTCCGCGACCGAGGCGGCCGCCGAGCTCACCGTGGAAATGACATGACCGATCGGACACCTGGGCGATCGTCACCGCCCTGCGTCCGCCCCGATCCCGGCCCGCAGCGCGCGGACCTTCGTCGGGGTACATCTCGGTCTTCCCGGTCGCCGACGACTCCTGACAGGGAGCTCAAAAAATAAATTTCGACGGGCGCCGAGGCCCGCCGCGCGCGCCCGCGAGCCCGGCTCAGCGCTTGCCGAAGCGGAGGTCGAAGGCGACCTCGGTGCACACGGTGGTCGCCTTGCCGTCGACGACGAAGGGCCGGAAGCGCCAGCTTCGGACCGCACGGCGGCAGATCTCGTCGACCTCGGGGTCGTCGCAGGAGCCCGTCGTCCGGACCTCGAGCGTCCTCCCCTGCGGTTGGACACAGAAGGCGATCTTGCTGGTGCAGGCGCGCCGCTCAAAGAGCCCGGCGGTCGTCGCCGTGAGCGCCTTCGGGTCGGGGTCCGGGGTGTAGATCCCCTGGGCCATCACCGCCTCGATCGTCATCGGCACGCCCGTGATCGGCCCGAGGGGGCGCTGCGGCGGGGGCTCGCTCCTCGCGAGCGGCGCCTCCACCGGGCCCACCGGCTCGGTCCGCACGGCGCCGACCTGACCGCCGACGACCCCGCCGACGACCCCGCCCGCGACCCCACCCGGGAGCTCGACGACCCGCGACCCGGCGCCCGCGCCCGCGCCCGCGCCCGCGCCAGGACGCGCCCCGGGCACCTCCGCCTCTTCCTCTTCAGGTTCAGCCTCGTCCGGGACCTCGCTCCGCATCACCCCGCGCCCGGGCGCGACCGTCTTCGGCCAGGCTCCCGGCGTCGCCCGCTCGCCGCCCCCGTCGGCGCCCGCGAGCTCCGACGCGCTCACCCGCATCTCATCGCCGAGCGGGCGATCGAGGACGACGATCACGAGGATCGCCGCGGCGGCCAGCGGCAGGCCGATCCGCCACCAGCGACGGCTCTCGGCGACCGCGGCGATCCGCGGGATCTCGGTGATCGCCAACGGCTCGTCGACCGCGAAGGCGGGGCTCGCCGCCTCCTCCTCGAGGTAGGCGGCGACCGCCCGATCGGCGATCCGGGCCTCGGTCGAGAGATCGAGGGGCCGCAGGAGCTCGCGGAGCGCCGTGTCGTCGCCGGCGATCCCCGCGCCCTCGCCGAGCCCGTCCAGCGAGCCCTCGCCAGCGGCCGCGGCCAACCACGCCTCGGGCACCTCGTCGGCGATCCGCAGGGCCTCCTCGTCGATCATCATGTCCTCATCCATGGGCCCTCCGCATCGCCGGGGCCTCGGCCCGGTCGTCGAGGAGCCCGCGCAAGCGCCGGAGGAGCCGTGACTTCCGCGCCTGGAAGGTGTTCTCCGAGATCCCGAGGTGCGCGCAACACTCGGTCTGCTCGCGCTGCTCGACGTAGATCATCGAGAAGAGCGCGCGATCGCCCTCCGAGAGCGCCTCGACCGCCCGCTCGAGATCGATGACCCGGCAGAAGCCCGCGAGGCCGCGGAGGAGCCCGGGCTCGTGGTCGATCCCCGCGAGGTCGTCCTCCAGCGCCTCCCAGCGGACCCGCCGCTTCTGGTAGGCCCGCTGGAGCACGTTCCAGGTCACGCCGATCACGAAGCGGCGGAGCGCCTCCTCCTCGGGGCCCTTGCCCATCGCCGGATCGAAGTTGCGGAGGAGGCGGGCGTCGTCGCGGAAGAGGCCGACGAGCACCTCCTGGACGTCGTCCTCCTTGCTCGCCGCGTTCCCCTGGAGGTAGGGCTTGCGGCTCAGGAGGATCGCCCGGCCGACGACCACCGCCGGGATCAGGTGGCGCGCGAGCTCGTTGAGCTCCCCGCGCTCCCGGGCCGTGAGCGCGCGGCTCAGGCGATCTGCGGTCCAGGCGGGCATCCCAGCGGACAAGAGTAGCGGATCACCCGGGCCTTGCCGAGGACGCGATCGAGCGCTTGTCGTCACGCAGGCTGAGGCCCCCCGACCGGCCGCCCGGGGGCTCTCGCGGGGATCGGGGGCTCCTGGCCGCTTGACAGGGCCCCGTCGCCCGCGCGCAGATAGGAGGGTGAGCGCTGACGACGATCGCCGCACCAACCCGCCGCAGGCCCCGACGCCCTCGCCGAAGACGCCGGCGATGGTCCGCCGCGCCGCCCTGGCGATCACCCTCGGCGCCGCCTGCAACGGCGACGCGGAGCCGCCGATGGCGAGCACCGACACCGTGACCCCCGGGATCCCGACGACCTCGACCGCGGCGAGCGACACGGTCGCGCCGATGCCCGATCCCTCGGAGAGCGGCACCAGCACCAGCACCAGCACCGGCCAGCCGCCGATGCCCAACCCGACGGCGACCGACGCCTCGACCTCGTCGGGGAGCAGCGACGGGAGCACCACCGCGATCCCGCCGATGCCTGACCCGACCATGACCGACTCCGACGGGACGAGCAGCGGGACCACCGACGGCGGGACCACCGACGGGAGCACCACCGAGATCCCGCCGATGCCCAATCCGACAGGTCCCTAAGAGCAGGTTCCAAGGACCATGTCGATCCCGCGCAGGAGCTACGCCCGGCGCCGGCGCCCGCGCGATCGCCGGGTCCTCGCCCTCCCCTGGCGGCGCTGGCTCGCCGACAACCTCGCCCGCGGGGCCGACCCGGCGGCCCTCGCCGAACTCCTGCGGGGCGCCGGCGTCCCCGAGCGCGAGATCGCCCGACGCACGCTCGAGGCCGGCGAGGCGGTCGCGCTCGCCCAGGCGGCGCGCCGCCGGGCCGAGCGGGCCGAGCAGGTGCTCCGCCTCCACGCCGCCCTCCGCGGCGAGGCGATCACGATCGAGCGGCGGACGACCCCGGACGCCGATGAATTCTTCGAGCGCTACTGGGCGACCTCGACCCCGGTGATCCTGAGCGACCTGGTCCCCCGCTGGCCGGCCTTCGGCCGCTGGAGCCCGGCCCACCTCCGCGAGCGCTACGGCGAGGTCGAGATCGAGGCCGAGCTCGGCCGCGCTGGCGACGTCGATCCCGACATCAACTACCTCCGCCACCGCCAGACGCTCCGCCTCGCCGACTACGTCGATCGGGTCCTCGCCGCCGGCGAGAGCGACGACCTCTACCTGATCGCCCGCAACCACAACCTCGCGCGCCCGGGGCTACGGCCGCTCCTCGACGACCTCGCGCTCTTCCTCCCGGTCGGCTGGTGGCACCACGTCCGCGCGCTCGACCTCTCGATCAGCGTCGCCCTCAACGCCTTCGCCCGCCCCAACACCTTCGACTGGTACAAGCCCGGGACCGCCTAGCGACCCGCCAAGGATCCTCCATGCGCCGCCACCTCTTCGTCCCCCTCGCCGCCCTCACCCTCGCCGCGCCCGCCTGCGGCGACGATCAAGCCGCGAGCTCGGCAACGGCCTCTACCGGGGACTCGAGCGCGAGCGCGAGCGCCGGGACGAGCACCGGCGCAAGCGCCAGCGCCAGCGCCAGCGCGGGCGAGACCACCATGGGGAGCGCGAGCGCCGGAGCGACCACCGGCACCACGGGCACAAGTGAGACGAGCGGCGACGCGACCACCGGGGGCGTCGACGCCTGCGCGAGCTCGCCGCACTACCGGGTCGGCGCGGCGATCCGCGACGTCACCGGCCCCTCGGCCGAGCTCGTGATGATGGGCTACTCGATGCCCGAGCAGAAGGCCGAGGGGATCAGCACCCGCCTCTGGGCCCGCGCCTTCGCGGTCGAGCACCCCTGCAGCGGCGGCCGGATCGTCTTCGTCAGCGCCGACCTCGGCCAGATCTTCCAGAGCGTCCACCTCGCGGTGATCGAGCGCCTTGGGGCCCACTACGGCGACGACCGCTACACCTTCGACAACGTCGCGCTCTCGGCCACCCACACCCACTCGGGGCTCGGCGGCTTCTCCCACTACACGATGTTCAACCTCGCGGTCGGCGGCTTCGACCCCGACAACTTCGAGGTGATCGTCGACGGGATCGTCCAGGCGATCATCGCCGCCGATCAGGACCTCGACCACGGCGTGATCAAGATCGCCGACGGGCCGCTCCAGGACGCCAACTGGAACCGGAGCCCGCAGGCCTACGCCGGCAACCCCGCCCCCGAGCGCGCGGCCCACGAGGCCGAGATGATGCGCGACACCAACACCCGGATGACCGTGCTCCGCCTCGAGCGGACCGCCGAGGGCGGGCTCGACGGCGATCCGATCGGCATGATCGCCTGGTTCTCGAGCCACGCGACCAGCGTCTCCAACCAAAACCGCCTGGTCAGCGGCGATCACAAGGGGCTCGCCTCCTACCTCACGGAGCGCCAATTCGGCGCCGACTACACCGCGCCCGCGCCCTTCGTCGCCGCCTTCGCCCAGAGCGACGCCGGCGACGTCTCGCCGAGCGAGGTCGTGATCGGCGAGCCCAAGAACACGGTCGTCCGCCCCTGCGACAACGACCCCGACCCGGCCTGCGACGACCTCGCCAACGCGGTGATCCACGGGACCTGGCAGCACGAGCGCGCGCTCGAGCTCTTCGAGGCCGCGGGCGAGCGCCTCGCCGGCCCGGTCGGCGGGCGGATGGCCTTCATCGACATGGAGAACGTGACGGTCGGCCCCGAGTTCACCGGCGAGGACGAGCACACCACCTGCAAGGCGGCGATCGGCTTCTCGATCGCCGCCGGGGCCGAGGACGGGGTCGCGGTCGCCTTCATCGACGAGGGGATCAAGTACGGCGACCTCCCGAAGGTGACGATCGTCCCCGAGGATCAGGCCTGCCACGAGGAGAAGACGATCCTCCTGCCGGTCGGCCGCATGCAGCCCTACCCCTGGTCGCCGACGATCCTGCCGGCCCAGGTGCTCCGCCTCGGCACCCTGGCGATCCTGCCGGCGCCCTTCGAGGTGACGACGATCTCCGGGCGTCGCCTCCGCGAGACGGTCCTCGAGATCCTCGGCGGCGAGGGGGTGACCCGGGCGGTGGTCGCTGGCCTGTCGAACGGCTACTCGAGCTACGTCAGCACCCGCGAGGAGTACGCCGCCCAGCACTACGAGGGCGCGTTCACCCAGTTCGGCCCCTGGACCCTCGCGGCCTGGCAGCAGAGCTTCGCCGAGGTCGCCGAGGCGCTCCGCGACCAGGCCCCGGCGACCTCCACCGGCGAGCCCCTCGACCTCAGCGACAAGCAGGTGATCAACGTCCCGGGGGTCGTCGCCGACTCCCCCTGCCCGCTCCCGGACGCCGCCCTCTGCCTCAGCGACAAGTTCGGCGACGTCGTCCTCGCGCCGCCGGCGAGCGCGGGCCCGGGCGACGTGGTGATGGTGACCTTCCGCGGCGCCCACCCCCGGAACAACCTGCGCGTTGGGACAGGCTACATGGAGGTCCAGCGGGATCAGGGCGGCGGCGAGTGGGCGATCGTCGCCCGCGACTGGGATCCCGAGACCCGCTTCCGCTGGCGGCGCGTCGGCGGCGGGCTCTCGCCGATGTCCGAGGTCGACTTGATCTGGCGGATCCCGGCGGACGTCACGCCTGGGACGTATCGGTTCGTCTATCACGGCGACGCGAAGTCGCTCGGCGGGGTGATCAAGCCGATCTCGGGGACCTCGGCCGGATTCGTCGTCAACTAGCGCTGGCGGCGGGTTCGTCGGCCTACACGTCCTCGCGGAGCAGCTCCTCGGCGATCGCCACCAGCACCACCCGGGCCGCCTCGACCTCCGCGTCGCTGACCCGCGCGAGCGCCCGGCGGATCGCCTGCTCGACCGTCCCGGCCCGCAGGCCGTCGAGCTCCCGGCCCTTCGCGGTCAGGTTGAAGGTCGCCCGCCGGCGATCCTCGGGATCGATCGTCCGCCGCAGGAGCTCGCGGCTCTCGAGGCGCTGGAGCACCCCGGTGAGGCTGCTCTTGTGGACATGCAGGATCTCGGCGAGCTCGCCCGCGGAGATCCCGGGGAACTTCCCCGCCATCCGGATCACCAGGCGCTGCGGGCCGGTCAGGCCGAGGGCCGCGCCCATCCGCTTCGACGCCGACTGGAGGCCGTGATCGACGGCCCAGACGATCCGCATGAAGTCGAGGATCCGCCCGAGGCGGCGGCTGGGCGGCAGCGGCTCGCCGATCCCCTCGGCCGGGCGGACGGGCTCCTTCTCCTTGCGGGCGCTCATGCTGCGCCCCCTGGCTCCGGACCTTCGGGGTGCGGAGCGCGTCGGTTCTCGTGGGGATGGCTCATGCTCACGACCTGCGGCGGGGGATACTAGCGGAGCCAGCCCGCGGATCGGCGATGTTCTTCGTCGGCCGCCTCAGATCGGCGGGAGCCCGAAGGCCCGCACCTGATCCTCGCCGGCGTCGTGGCAGCCGGTGCAGCGGCCCGAGTTGAGCCCGGCGACGACCACCGAGCCGTCGGCCTCCCACTCGCCCCAGAACCAGCCCTCGGCCTGGCGCTCCATCGCCACCAGGAAGTCGGGCTCCTCCGCGTCGACGCTCGCCCAGCTCTCCTTGACGATGATCGAGCCGACCGGCCAGGCGTCGAGGGGCTCGCCCGCGGCGATCGCCGCGCTCATCGTCTCGTTGACGTAGATGTCGAGGAAGTCGCCGTGGGGACCCCCGGCCTTCGGCGAGCGCGGTGTCTCCCAGCCGGGCGCGCGGGCGTAGGTCGTCCGGAACGCGTCGCCCTCGATCCGATCGAGGAGGTCGTCGGCACCCTCTCGATCGGCGCAGCCCGAGGAGAGCACGAGCGGGAGCGCGGCCGTGAGGAGGAGCGCGAGCGATGCGGGGCGTCGACCGGACATCACCCGAGGATAGCCCAGACGCCGGGCTCCGCGGCCCGTCGATTTCACATGTCCGTTTGGACATTTTACAGCGTCGCGCCGCATGACCCCTTCCCAGCGGCCCGGCGATCGTCGACTATCGCCGGGCCCATGCCTCGCCGACTCGGCCCCCTCCTCCTCCTCCTCCCCCTCGTCGCCGCCCTCGCCTGCTCGGGCTCGACCGGCGACACGGGCGAGACGGCCGCGAGCGCGACCACGGGCTCGACGACCGGCTCGACCGGGACGAGCGGCAGCGCGACCGCCAGCGCGACCGAGAGCAGCGCGACCGGCAGCGGCACGGCGGCCAGCACCGGCGCCGGGACCGAGGGCGAGACCGAGGGCGGCGCGATCGACTACGGCGCCCCCGGCCCCCACCCCGTCGGCAACCGCCGCTTCACCCTGCCGAGCGGCGATCGCACGCTCCTCGTCGAGGTCTGGTACCCGGCCGACGCCTCGGCGAAGGCGGCCGCCGACGCCGGCCGGCCGATCGCCGACTTCGTCCCGGCGGGCCCCGACCGCGACGCCTTCGAGGGGCTCCTCGGCGCCCTCTCGCCCGCCGGCAAGATCGGCACCCGCCTCCAGACCCGCTCGGCCGAGGACGCGGCCCTGGCCGCCGGCGGCCCCTGGCCCCTCCTGGTCTTCTCCCACTGTCACAACTGCCTGCGCTTCTCGGCCTTCAGCCTCGCCGAGCACCTCGCCAGCCACGGCTTCGTCGTCGCCGCCCCCGATCACACCGGCAACACCCTCTTCGACGAGCTCGCGGGGATGAGCGCCGACCTCAGCGACGAGTTCCTGGTGATCCGCCGCGGCGACCTCCAGGCGCTCCTCGACGCGCTCCTCGGCGACGCGCCCGAGGTCCCGGCCGAGCTCCACGGCGCGCTCGATCCCGCGCGGGTCGGCGCCTTCGGCCACTCCTACGGCGCGGCGACGGTCGGCCGCCTCCTCCAGGACGATCCGCGCCCCCTCGCCGCCCTCCCCCTCGCCGCCCCGGTCCAAAACCCGATCTTCCCCGGGACGATGATCGCCGCGATCGACCGGCCGATGCTCTTCGTCCTCGCCGAGGAGGACAACAGCATCAGCATCATCGGCAACAACCTGATCCGTCAGAACTTCAAGGACGCGGCGCCGCCCTCCTGGCTCGTCGAGGTCCGCGACGCCGGCCACTGGAACTTCTCGGACATCTGCGGGCTCACCGACGCCTTCGCGGCCGGCTGCGGCGACGGCGAGCGGATGGCCGCGCCCCACGATCCCTTCACCTACCTCGACATCGACGTCGCCCGCGGCCTCGCCAGCGCCTACGCGCTCGCCTTCTTCGACCTCCACCTCCGGGGCAACGCCGCCGCCGCCGACTACCTGGCGACCCCCGAGCCCGCCGAGTGGGTCACGGTCTCGGTCCGCGAGTAGCCGCTCAGAGCCGCCCGAGCTCGCCGCCCGCGCCCAGGGCCCCGGGGGCGATCCGCGGAGCGGATGGCCCGGCGGGCAGGTGGCGATCGAGCGGCGGGAGGCTGAGCGTCGCCGCCGGCCGCGGGGCGCCCCCGCAGCTCCCGCCCGCCGATCCGACCGCGTCGTTGTAGTAGTTGAGCGCGTCGATCGCGTTGCCGTGGGCCCGGTTGCCGGCGGAGCGCGAGGCCGCGGCGAGGATGATCCCGGCGACGCCGACCGCGAGGCCGCTGCCGAGGAGGCCGAAGGCGAGCGCCGGGTCCTCGTCGAGGAAGGCGAAGCCGCTGAGGCCGCCGAGGGACGCGATCCCCAGCGCCCCGCCGCTCCAGGCGAGGCCGACCCGCGCCCGCCCGTGGCGCTCGGCGTAGCGCGCATGCTCGTAGGCGATCGGCACGCAGCGGACGTACTCGGCGAGGCCGCGATAACGTGGCCCTGAGGTCAGGTAGCTCCGACCGGCGTAGATCTCCATCCGCCCCTCGTAGCGGAGCGTGAGCTCGCCGGCGGCGACGTGCTCGGGCGCGTAGCCGGTCCGCGCCGAGGCGCAACCCGCCCCGGCCGGGAGCGCGCACGCGGCCGCGACGACGAGCGCGAGCCCCCGCGCGCCCCCTACCACGGCGCCACCTCGCCGGGCGCGGCCTCGTCGGCGCCGACGTAGGCCCGGGTCGTCCCGTCGTCGCCGCCTCGACGCTGGTCCCACCGCGGGCGCCCCGTCGGCGCCCACGACCTCGGTCCGCACCGCCGCGGCGCCCTCGACCTCGGTCCGGACGACCGCGCCCGCCGGCGCCGACGCGACCACCTCGACCTGCGCCCGCGCCTGGGCGGCCTCGGCGGCCGCGTAGCACTCGGCGACCTTGCGGCGGACCTGATCGTTGTGGCGGTTGACCGCGTCGATCCCCTCGGCGACGTCGTCGTCGTCCTCCGGCGGATCGGCGGCGAGGCCGATGGCGATCCCCGACGACGCGACCACCAGGATCGCCGCCGCGAGGGCCGCGACCATCCCCCCGCCCTTGCCGCTCCCGCCTCCGCCGCCGCCGAAGCCCTTGAGCATCGCCGGGCCGAAGAGGTTGTGGGGCCCCGGCGGGCTGAAGACGTAGGGGTGCGGGAGGAGGACCGGCGGGTGCGGGCCGATGTAGAAGACGTTGACCCGGACCGGCGCCCAGTAGCCGCCGCTGTCGATGTACATCGGCGGCGGGCCTCCGGCGCCGGGCTCGACCTCGGCGAGCTCGCCGGCGCAGACCGGCACCTCGCCGCCGCCCACCATGATCACCTCGTTGCCGTGGTAGAGCGGCCGCGCCCGCCAGCCGTCCGGCGGGACGTAGCTCGAGGTGTAGCCGCAGCCGGCGCTCACCAGAGCGAGCGCGACCGCCGACGCTGCCATCCGCGAGGCCATCCGCCGGATCCTAGCCGCCGCCGAGGGCCCGCGCCAGCGCCCCGCCCCGGGGGGCGTGCGGGCGCCCACGCGGGCCCCGCGGCCGCCTGCCCTCGTCGGGTGTCCGTGAGCGCGCGCCCTCCCCGGATGCTCGCCGGCCCCCGTCCCCGCCCCCGGTCAGTACATGTCCCAAGGGACAGACCGAACCGAGCCCCGCGCTCACCCGCAGGTCGGGCCGACGAAGCCGCCGTCGAATTTCCCGGGCTGACAGGTCGTTCCCATCGGACAGTCCCCGTCGCCCTTGCACTCGCCGCAGACCGCGGCCTGGATCACCCCGAGATCGACGATCGCGCAGATCCCCGAGGCGCAGACCACGTCGCCGTTGACCATCGGACAGAGCCCGTCGTTCTGGACCGACCCGGGCTCGGCGCAGAACTTGTTGCCGGTGTAGGCGTCGACGTTGAGCATCGGCGTGCAGCGGGCCGAGCCGTTGCACTCGGCGTCGGTCAGGCAGGTCCCGCAGGACATCGGCAGGAGCGCGCCGATCCCGTCGATCAGCTCGTCGCAGTAGAGCCCGTCCTTGCAGGCCGCCTGGCTCTCGCAGAACGAGCCGATCCCGCCGTCGGTGCACTTGGTCTGGTAGCCGCCGACGTCGAGCGAGCACGAGATCCCGAGGTTCTGGGCGACGCAGTCGGCGTCCTCGTCACAGACCCCGCAGACCCCGTCCGGGAGGCCGTCGACCGGCAGGGTGATGTCGTAGCAATTGCCGCTCATGCACTGGTCGTCGGCGGTGCACTCGGTGCCGTTGGGGAGGCCGTCGGGGTTGGGGTTGGTGGTCCCGCCGGTCTGCGAGGTCGCCTGCGAGGTCCCGCCGGTGGTCCCCTGCGAGTCCTCACCGCCGCTGGTCGCCGTGTCGCTGTCGCCGTCGCTGTCGGTGCCAGCGCTCGCGCTCACGCCTGCGCTCGCGCTCACGCTCGCCGAGGTCAGGCCCGAGGCGCCCGAGCCGCTGAAGGACGACTCCGAGCGCCCCCCGTCCTCGGCGCAGGCGAGCGGGCCAAACGCGAGCGCCAGCGCGAGCGCCGAGGCGAGGGCCCCTGGGGAGCGGGTGCGCGGGGAATTTGCCTGCATCGAGCGGTCCTCCGCCGGGAGTGTCGCGCGAGGACGCGCGGGCGCGCAAGCGCGCGGCTCGCTTGCGTGCGCCGGCGGCAGACGCGCTCCTGGCCCGCCGGAGGCCCGCTCGCCTCGGGGTCCGTCGCCCGGCCCGGCTGGTCTACCCTGGAGCCGATGGTCGATCCCCGGATCCGCGACGTCGCCGACGACAACCGCGTCCCCGATCTGACCGCGCAGTGGCCCCTGGTCCTCCGCGGCATGCTCCGCCACGGCCTCGCCTGGCTCGCCGGCGATCGCCCGCCCGGCGCCGCGCTCCTCAGCCGGCCCGCGCCCTCCCCTCTGCGGACGTGGGCGCCGATCATCCTCGCGCTCGCGGCGATCGCCGCGGGCTCCTTCGCCGCCGCCGCCCTCGCCCTCGGCGGAGCGCTGGCCTGGATCGTCGCCGCCGTCGGCGTCGTCGCCCTCGTCTTCGCCGCCATCGCGCTCCTGATGGCGTCCGCGATCGCTCACGTCCTCCCGCCGCCGCCGCGCCCCGAGTGCCAGCTCCCGAGCCTCCCCCACCGCCCCGGCGAGCCCCACCCGCTCCAGCCCTACTTCCGCGCGACCGATCTCGTCGAGTACGTCCCCGGCGAGGTCTGGGTCGCCCAGATGCCGCTCCGCTTCCTCGGCGGCCAGCTCGGCGCGCGGATGGTCGTCGTCCGCGGCGACCGCGAGGGGCACCTCCTGATCCACTCGCCGATCGCCCCGACGCCGGCGATCCTCGACCAGGTCCGCGCCCTCGGCGAGGTCCGCTGGATCGTCGCCCCCAACCTCCTCCACCACCTCTTCGTCGGCCCCTGGCTGGAGGCCTTCCCCGCCGCCCGGGCGTACGCGGCCCCCGGCCTCCCCGAGCGCCGCCCCGACCTCCCCTGGGCCGGGGTGCTCGCTAGCTCGGACGATGATGTCCCCTGGGACAGATCATTCGTCGACCACGTGACCCTCCGCGGCCACCCCTTCCACGTCGAGGTCGCGCTCTACCACCGGCCGAGCCGCACCCTCCTCCTCTGCGATCAGATCGAGAACCTCGGCCACGCCCCGGAGACCGCCTCGGCGCTCGTCCGCTGGGGCCTCGAGCTCGCGGGGATGGCCCGGCGGCCGACCGCGCCGACCGACCTCAAGCTCTCGCTCGACGATCCCGAGGCGACCCGCGCCGGCGTGCGGGCCCTCCTCGCCTGGCCCTTCGAGCGGGTGATCATCGCCCACGGGCGGCTCATCGAGCGCGACGCGCGGGCGACGATGATCGACGCCTTCGCCCACGTGCTCCGGCCGGGGGACGTCTGAGCGCGCGCGACCCTCAGAGCACGTCGACCCCGCTGTACATCCACCCGGGCTCCACGTCCCCCTTGAGGTAGAAGCGGACGACCAGCCCCTTCGCCTCGAGGCCGGTCGCGCTGAAGTCGAAGACGTGGACGCCGAGCTCCGGGTCGAAGGCGGCCTCGTAGGTCTTGTCGTCGTCGACGCCGTCGACCGTGAACGCGAGGACTAGCGGCACCCGGGGGTGGAAGGGTCCATCGGGGCCGACCTCGGGGTCGTGGACCCGATAGCCGCGGGTCACCCACTTGGTCCCCGGGAGGATCTCGGGCGGCGGCGGGTAGGCGTCGATCCCGATCGTCAGGGTGTCGCCCTTGAGGGTCGCCGTCGGCTTGAGGTCGCCGGGGGTGACGACGAAGGGCGCGGAGCTCAGCTCGTACTCGCTGGTCGCCGCGCCGTCGAAGGCCCGCCCGCGGGCGACCAGGCGGTAGGTGCCGGCCGGGAAGTCGACCGGGATCTCCCAGGCGACCTCCCAGTGGTGCTTGCGGCTCGCCGCGATCTCCCCCTTCGGCGTCGGGTCGCCGGTGTACCAGGTGATCATCGCGTCGCGGCGGTTGTCGAGGACCGCCGCCGGCCAGCCGCCCGGCGAGGGCGCGGGGACGAAGGCGCCGCCCTCCTCGCGGAGCACCGTCACGTGCGGGGCGTCGACGCTCGGGTCGCCGCCGCCCCAGGCGAAGCGCGCCGAGTCCATCCGGCTGACCTCGGGGACAGGTTCCTTGAGGATCACGCCGGCGTCCTCGCTCGCCTCGAGCGCCCGCGCGTCGAAGGGCTCGCCGGTCGAGAGGTTGGGGCTCTCCTCGGAGAAGTCAGGCCCCGGCACGCCGGCGACGAGGTCGTCGATCAGCTCGGCCTGGAGCTCGACGAAGGTGCGGGCGGCGAAGGGCCCCCACAGGCTCATCTCGGTCTCGTAGCCCCCCTGGAACCAGTCGTCGGGGTGGGTGAGGTAGAGGAGGTGATCCTGGGAGTAGCCGAAGACGATCGGATCGAGCGCCCGATCGGCGATGAGCTCGCGCGCGTACTTGACGACCGAGTGGGTCGGCTCGCCGGGCATCGTCACCAGCGCGAGCTCGTCGAGGAGGGCGGCGCTCATGTAGACCTGGTGGACCTCGCCGTGGGGGATCGGCGCCCCGAGCGACTCGAGGAGCGCGCCGACCGACATGCACTCCTTGGGCTTGCCCTCGAGGCTGGTCGCCGGGTTGTTGTCGTCGACCCCGTCGCCGGTGCACTGCCAGCCCCCCCAGGTGTAGGGGGTGCCGCCCTTGGAGACGAACTCGGGGATCTTGTCGTAGCCGAAGGTCTCGTAGCGGAGGTCGTGGCGGCGCGAGCGGACGCTGAGCGCGAGCTCGGGGCGCCACTCGATCGAGTTGTAGAGATCGATGATCTTCGGCGCCGCCGCCCCGCCGAGGATCGCCGCCTTCTGCTCGGTGCGGTGGCCGAGGAAGCCGCCGGCCGGCGACGCGTCGCCGCCCCCCGACTGGATGAACATCCCGAGGATCGGCTGGCCGGTCGCCGCGTAGAAGGCCTCCTCGAAGCGGAGCTCGAGGCCCCCGGCCGCGTCCTCGGTGATGATCTCGTTGTCCGAGTCGAAGAGGGTGCCGTGCATCCCGAAGTTGATGATCGTCGCCATCGCCTCGCCGCCGGGGCGCCGGACCGCGACCAGGGTGAGGCGGGGATCCTTGCCGTAGGTCGGGTCGTTCTCGCCGCGGCGGTCGCGGTAGATCCGATCGTCGTCGTCCCAGCCATCGGCCCAGGCGTAGCCCCACTCGGCCGGCCCGAGGTCGTCGATCGCCGCCTTGATCGTGTCGGCGAAGGCGACGCTCATCCGCTCGATCACCTCCTCGTCCGGCGAGTCGGCGCCGATCAGCCCGAGCGCCGACGGCAGGCGCCAGTAGCGGGCCTGCGTGTGGTGGGAGTGGGTCGCGCCGGTGATGATCCGGCCGCGGAGATCGATCCCGTGGCGCTCGAGGAGCTTGGCGGCGGTCCCCTCGGTCAGCGACGCCTCCGAGCTCATCGTCGGGACCTTGAGGAGGACCAGGCGCTCGCCCTCGACCTCGAGGACCATCGCCTTGATCGACGGCGACTCCCGGAAGCCGCGCGAGCCGTTGAGCTGGTCGTTCCACGGGGTCCGGTTGACGACCGTGCGGCCGCCGTAGCCGGCCATCGACACCCCGACGGGGCCGTCGAGGAAGCCGAGGGCGACCCCGGCCCGCAGCGGCCCCGCCGTCGGCGGGACGTTGTCCTCGCCGGTCGTCGAGCCCTCGGTCTCCGCCCCTGACGTGGTGGTCACGGCCGTCGTCCCCGAGCTCGTCCCCTCGGTCGCCGACCCGCTCACCTCCCCCGGCGGCCCGCCGCAGGCGAGGCCGAGCGCGGCCCAGAGTGGCGTGGCGACGAGCGGGGGCGGGACGCGGAGTCGGAGCATCGTCGCCAGGCTAGCAGCCCACGGGCGCCATCGCGCGAGGTCTCGAAGAGCCGAGGAATGGGGTCAAACACCCCCATATAGCGCGACGCTCGAATTCGGCAGTATGGTCGACGGGGCCAGGAGGCCCCCACACGATGCCACGGATCTCGACGACAACCGCGACCCTCCTCTCCTCGCTCCTCACCGCCGCCTGCGCGGGCTCCGGCAGCGAGACCCAGACGACCCAGGGATCGAGCGACTCGGCGAGCGAGACCGGGACGAGCACCTCGGCCTCGACCTCGTCGTCGACGACGTCGGTCTCCACGGTGACCAGCGCGAGCGCGGGGAGCAGCGGCGACTCGGACACCGAGGGCAGCACCGGCGGCCCCGACGAGCCGATCGTCCCCGGCCTCTCGTGCCCCGGCGATCCCAGGGGCGCCTGCGACGACTCCCCGGGCGCGCCCCTCGAGGCCGGCGCGGCGGTCGTGTCGATCCTCCCCCATTGCTGGGAGAGCTGGATCGACCAGAACGAGAACTCGGTCTTCGAGTCGACCAAGGACGTGCTCCTCGACTGCGGCTGCGACCGCCTCTGCCCCGGCGATCCCGGCTACGTCGCCCCCGACGAGGGCGAGGGCGACGGCGAGCTCCAGCCGATCTGGCTCGCCGGCTTCGGCAACGGCCGCCCGGCCGCCGGGATCCGCGACGCCAAGACCGGCCTGGTCGGCGACGGCGACGGCTGGTGGGCGCGGGCGCTGGTCCTCCGCCAGGGGAACACGACGGCGGCGATCGTCAGCATCGACACGATCGGCCTCTTCAACGACGACGTCGTCCTGGTCCGCGAGGAGCTCGAGAAGCGCGGGGTCGAGATCGACCACCTGATCGTCCAGGCGATCCACAACCACGAGGGGCCCGACACGATGGGCCTCTGGGGCGCGCAGTTCCTCAAGGGCACCGGCTACATCGAGGCCTACGGCGAGCAGGTCCGGATGGCGATGGCCGACGCGATCGAGGGGGCGATGCTCAAGGACCTCCGGCCGGTCGCCCACATCACGGTCGGCGAGGTCGACATCTCGACCTACCACGAGAACGGCGTCGCCAACGTGATCAGCGATCACCGCGACCCCTGGGTGGTCGACGAGTTCCTCTCGGCGGCCCGCCTGGTCGACGGCGAGGGCGGGACGATCGCCAGCCTGATCTCCTACGGCTGCCACCCCGAGACCCTGGCCGACGACAACCTCCTGATCACCGCCGACTTCGTCCACGCGCTCCGGCGGACGGTCGAGGAGGGCTCGATCTGGAACTCCGCGCCGACCAAGGAGGGCTTCGGCGGCCCGGCGATCTACCTCAACGCCGCGGTCGGCGGGATGATGACGACCCTCGGCGTCGAGGTCCACAACCCCGACGGCGACTCCTACAAGAGCGCGACCTTCGAGAAGGCCGACTCGATCGGCCAGCTCCTCGGCGAGATGGCGATCGACGCGATCGAGAACGGCGAGGTGATCGACGACGCGCGCCTCTCCTTCGCCAACGTCGAGTTCTACCCCGAGGTCCTCAACACGACCTTCCAGCTCCTCTTCGACACCGGGGTGCTCAAGCGCACCACCTACCCGCCGAACGAGGGGAGCACGAAGATGCGGATCAAGACCGAGATGTCGGTGCTCAACCTCGGGCCGATCCAGATGCTGACGGTCCCCGGCGAGCTCCTCCCCGAGCTCGCGGTCGGCGGCTACGACGGCTCGCGGATCAACGCCCCCGGGGTCCCGCTCATCGACCCCAACAACACCAACCCGCCGAAGGTCGACCAGGCGCCGGCCGGCCCCTACATCAAGGACCGGATGGGCGGCACCTACCGCTGGATCATCGGCCTCGGCAACGACGAGCTCGGCTACATCATCCCCGACTACGACTACGTCCTCGCCGACTCGATGCCCTACGTGAACGAGGCCGAGGGCGACCACTACGAGGAGACCAACTCGCTCGGGCCCCACATCGCCGGCCTCGTCGACGCCCACGCGGCCGCCCTCGCGGCCTGGTCGAAGGAGCACCTCGAGCGCTAGCCCGAAGAGATGTCCATATGGACATGTCGACGAGGACATAGGGTGCGGGCGCCGGGATCGAGGCGGGCGCGCGGGCGGCGCAAGCGGCGCGGGCGCGCGAGGCGGGGCCTGGCCCTCGCCCTCGTCGGCGCGGCCCTCGGCCTCGCGCCCTCGGCCGCCGCCGCCCACAGCGTCGGCCTCTCGCAGGGGAGCTACCGGGTCCGCGGCGCCGAGGTCCAGGTCACCCTGACCTTCGCCCGCGGCGAGCTCCGCCGCCTGGTCCCCGGCAGCGACCGCGACCGAGATGGCGAGCTCTCCGAGGGCGAGGTGCTCGCCGGCGTCGCCGACCTCGAGGCGCGGGCGCTCGCCGGCGTAGAGCTCGCCCTCGACGGCCGCCCCTGCGTCGGCGCGCTCGAGCGGGCCGCCCTCACCGAGGAGGACGGCCTCGAGGTGACGATGACCTTCGCCTGCCCGGCGGCCGGCGAGGCGCTGACGATCACCCTGCCCCTCCTCGGCGAGCTCGGCCCCGGCCACCGCCACGTCGCTCGGGTGATCCCGCCGGGGAGCGACGACGCCCGGATCGAGCGGGTGCTCGGGCGGATGCGGCCGCGGGTCGAGGTCGGGCTGGCGCCGCGACCCGCCCGCCCCGGGCCGCGGAGCCGCGCCCACCCGCGGCGGTCGCCGAGCCCGAGCCCGCGCCGACGCGCCCCGCCGAGGCGCCCGCCCCGCGTCCGAGCGCGGGCCCGAGCGCGAGCGCTGGCCCTACTTCGCCCTCGGCGTCGAGCACATCCTGATCGGCGCCGATCACCTGGTCTTCCTCCTCGGCCTGGTCCTGGTCCGCGACCGCCTCCGCGGGCGGATCGCCGTGATCACGGCCTTCACCGCCGGCCACTCCCTGAGCCTCGCGCTCGCGGCCCTCGGCGCGCTCCTCCTCTCGCCGGCGATCGTCGAGCCGGCGATCGCCGCGTCGATCATCTACGTCGGCGTTGAGAACGTGGTCCTTGGGACAGATCGCGAGCAGGGCCGCTGGCGCCTCACCCTCCCCTTCGGCTTCATCCACGGCCTCGGCTTCGCCGGCGCCCTCGCCGAGGTCGGCCTGCCGCCGGGCGAGGAGGCGCCCGCCCTCGCCCTCTTCAACCTCGGGGTCGAGGCCGGGCAGCTCCTCGCCCTCGCCCTCCTCCTGCCGCTCCTCGCCGCCCTGGACGCGCTCCCGGGGCTCCGGGCGCGCCCCTGGCGGCGCTGGCTGAGCCTGGCGATCGCCCTCGCCGGCGCGCTCTGGCTGGTCGAGCGGGTCGCCGGATCGGCGTCCGCCGCCTAGTGCCGCGACCGCGACGTATCGACCCACCTCGCGTGGTCTCGCCGCCGCTGGCGTTGTTGCTCGTCGGTTGCAGAGGCCCGATCTGCGCCCTCCCGATCCCGGCGCGAGCTGGATCGATACGTCGCGGTCGGGGCACTAGCCGACGCCGAAGGGATCCTCGATCGAGCGCGAGAGCGGCCCGAAGACCTCGACGCCCGATGGCGTGATCGCGACGATGTCCTCGATCCGGATCCCGAACTCGCCGGGGACGTAGATCCCGGGCTCGTTCGACATCACCATCCCGGGCGCGAGGACGACCTCGGCGCCGCCGACGAGGTAGGGGTCCTCGTGGACCTGGAGGCCGATCCCGTGGCCGAGGCGGTGGGTGAAGCGGCGGTAGCCGGGGCCGTGGCCGGCGGCGTCGATCACCTGGCGGGCGATCTCGTCGATCGATCCGCCGCTCACCCCGGGGCGCATCGCCGCCAGCGCGGCCGCCTGGGCGGCGTGGACGACCTCCCAGGCCGCCCGCAGCTCGGCCGAGGGCTTTCCCGTGAACCAGGTCCGGGTGACGTCGGAGCGGTAGCCGTGGAGCGAGCCGCCGGTGTCCACCAGGATCGCGTCGCCGGGGCTGAGCACCCGCTCGATGTTGGTCCCGTGGGGGAAGGCCGCGTTCGAGCCGACCAGGACCAGGGTCCAGACGTCGGTGAGGCCGGCGGCCTCCTGCGCCTCGCGGACCAGCTCGGCGATCGTCGCCTCGCTCATCCCCACCCGGATCTCGGCGGCCGCCCGCCGCAGCGCCTCCTTGGTCGCCTCCGAGGCCCGCCGCAGGAGCGCGAGCTCGGCCGGGCTCTTGATCATCCGGCAGCCGCTGAGGATCCCGGCGTCGATCTCGAAGTGGGTCTGGCGGGCCGCCTGCCGGAGGGCGTCGACGACGAAGAGGCGCATCGCCGGATCGACCGCGACCCGGCCGAGGGCGGCGAGGCGCGCGGTGATCTGGGTGTAGGGCCCCTCGTGCTCCTCCCAGAGGTGGATCTCCCCCTCGTCGCCGACCCGCTCGCCGAGGGTCCCCGACTCGAAGGCGGGGCCGAGCCAGAGCGGCGCGCCCTCCACCGGCAGGACGTAGAGGAGCGGGCGCTCGCTCTGCCCCCAGCGGACGCCCGTGAGGTAGTAGAGGCTGACCCCGGCCTCGAGGACGATCGCGTCGACGCCGATCGCCCGCGCCAGCTCACGGGCGCGCTCACGGCGGGCCGCGTACTCGCTGGCCTGGATCGGCTCGGCGTCGACGCAGAAGGCGGCGAGGCCGGCGAAGGGGCCCCCACGCGGCGGCGTCTCCCGCGAGAGCTCCTCGTCGGCGGCGCTCCACGCTTGCCGACGGCCCGCGCAGCTCAGAGCGCCGAACCCGAGCCCGAGGCCGGCGGCGAAGCGGCGACGTGACCAGGGAGGCGCGATAGGATTCTCCATACCACACGCCGTCGACCGGCGGCGCCGAACGAGCCGATGAACGACCGATCCCCCGCCCCGCTCGAGGGCACGCCGCGCGAGCGCGAGGCCTGGCTCGCCGCCGCCGCGGCCTTCGTCCGCGAGCAGCTCGACAGCCTCGAGGACGCGCCCGCGCAGGGCCTCGTCGGCGCCGAGGCCAACCGCCGCGCCCGCGAGCTGAGCCCGCCGATCGCCGAGGCGCCGCTCGAGGGCGGGCTCGAGGGCGCGCTGGCGATCCTCCGCCAGGCGATCCCGCTCTCGCTCAACGCCGCCGGCCCCGGCTACCTCGCCTACATCCCCGGCGGCGGCCTCCCCCTCGCGGCGATCGCCGAGCTGATCGCCGGCGCGACCAACCGCTACACCGGCACCGCCGCGCCCGCGCCCGCGCTCTGCCGCCTCGAGGCCGACGTCCTCGCCTGGCTCGCCCGCGAGTTCGGCTACGGCCCCGACGCCCGCGGCCTCCTGACCTCGGGGGGCTCGATCGCCAACCTCACCGCGATCGTCACGGCCCGGGTCCACGCCTTCGGCGACGACGGCGACTACCGCCGGGCGATCGCCTACACCTCGAGCCAGGCCCACCACAGCGTCGCCAAGGCGCTCCGCCTCGCCGGGATCCCGGCGGCCAACCTCCGCCTGGTCGAGGTCGACGAGGCGCTCGAGCTCCGGCCCGCGGCCCTGCGGGCGGCGATCGCCGCCGATCGTCAGGCCGGCGCGCGCCCCTTCCTGGTGATCGCGGCCGCCGGCACCACCAACACCGGCGCCGTCGATCCGCTGCCGGAGCTCGCCGCGATCTGCCGCGCCGAGGGCCTCTGGCTCCACGTCGACGGGGCCTACGGCGGCGCCTTCGCCCTCAGCCCCCGCGCCCGCGCCCGCCTCGCCGGGATCGACCGCGCCGACTCGATCACCTTCGACCCCCACAAGGGGATGTTCCTGCCCTATGGGACAGGTTGTCTCCTGGTCGCCGACGGCCAGCGCCTCGCCCGGGCCCACGCCGGCGGCGGCGACTACCTCCAGGACCTCGCGTCGCTCGAGGACGAGGGCGAGGCGCCGAGCCCCAGCGCCTACGGCCCCGAGCTCAGCCGCTCCTTCCGCGGCCTCCGCCTCTGGCTGCCGCTCATCGTCCACGGCGCGGCCGCCTTCCGCGACGCCCTCGACGAGAAGATCGAGCTCGCGGCCGCGATCGAGGCCGGCCTGCGGGCGCGGATCGCCGCCGGCGCGCCCCTCGAGATCCCGACCCCGACCCGCCTCAGCGTCGTCGCCTTCCGCCTCCGGCGGCGCCCTGGCGAGGCCGCCGACGCCTGGGATCGCCGCAACCTCGCGCTCCTCGCCGGGATCAACCGCCGCCAGAGCGTGCACCTCTCGAGCACCCGCCTGCCGATCCCCGGGGGCTCGATCACCACCCTCCGGGCCTGCGTCCTCTCCTTCCGGACCCACCGCCCGCGGATCGATCGCCTCCTCGCCGACCTCGACGCCGCCCTCGCCGACTAGCGCGCCGGAGCCTCATCCGGGCGGCGGTCGATCGAGCGCGCGCCGGACCGCGCTGGCGAGCGCGTCGAAGGTGAAGGGCTTGTCGAGGACCTCGTCGCCCGGGCCCTCCAGGTCGACCCCGTCGACGTCGCCGCTGATCAGGAGCACGCGGAGCTCCGGCAAGCGCTCGCGGATCGCCGCCGCCAGGGCCGGCCCCCGGAGCTCCGGCATGATCACGTCCGAGACCAGGAGGGCGATCGACGGCCCGATCTCGTCGACGATCTCGAGCGCCTCGGCGGCCCCGCGGGCGGCGACGACCTCGTAGCCGAGCTTGAGGAGGGCGTCGCGCTCGCTCGCCAGGACCTCGGGATCGTCCTCGACGACGAGCACGCGCTCGCCCGCGCGGGCCCGGGGCGGCGCGGCGACGACCTCCTCGCCCGCGCCCGCGCCCGCGCCGCGCTCCTCGCCGACGTGGCGCGGGAGGTCGACCCGGAAGGTCGTGCCCGACCCGAGCGAGCTCTCGACCGTGATCACCCCGCGGCACTGCTGGACGATCCCGTAGACCGTGGCGAGGCCGAGCCCGACCCCCTTCTTCGCCGACTTGGTCGTGAAGAAGGGCTCGAAGATCCGCCGGAGGTCGGCCGGCGCGATCCCGGGCCCGTCGTCGTGGACGCTGAGCCGGACGTAGTCCGCGAGCGCGCCGGAGGCCCGCGGATCCGGTCGCCGCACGCTCTCGACCCGCACGTCGATCCGCCCGCGGCCGGCCATCGCGTCGCGGGCGTTGACGCAGAGGTTCACCAGGATCTGGTCGAGCTGGCCTGGATCGGCGAGGACCCGCCAAGGCTCCCCCCGACGGGCGAAGCTCAGCCCGATCTCCTCGCCGAGGAGCTGGCGGAGCATCTCGAGCATCCCCTCGACCGCGCCGCCGAGCTCGATGATCTTGGGGGTCACCTCCTCGCGGCGGGCGAAGCTGAGGAGGCGCCGGACGAGGTCGCTCGAGTGGCGGGCGCGCTCGATGATCCCGCGGACATGACGGCTCGCGGGATCGTTCGGCCGCAGCGCGTCGAGCGCGAGCTCCGCCCGCATCGAGATCACCGCGAGGATGTTGTTGAAGTCGTGGACCACCCCGCCCGCGAGGCGGCCGATCGCCTCCATCTTGTGGCTCTGATCGAGCTCGGCCTGGAGGCGGGCGGCCGCGCGCTCGGCCTCCCGCTGATCGGTGACGTCGAGCTTCTGGACCAGGATGTCGCCGCCCACGAGCGGCGTGATCACGAGGACGACGTCGGCCTTGCCCCGCCGAGTCGACGCGATGCCGCCGGCCCGTAGCTCGTCGAAGTCGATCGTCGACTCGAGATAGACCCCCTCACCCGCGGCGATCCGGGCGCGCTGCTCCGCCCGGAGGGCCACCCGTTCGAAGAGGTTGATCCCCCGCAGCCCGTCGATCCCGTCGACCCCGAAGAGCTTGAGCGCCGCCGGATTCGCCTGGAGCACCCGCCCCTCGCTCGAATAGAGGGTGATCGAGATCGGCGACGCTTCGAAGATCTGGCGGAGCGCCTCCTCGCTCCGACGCAGCCGCTCCTCGGCGGCCTTGCGATCGCTGATGTCCTGGACCGCGGCGATCCGGTGGAGGACCACCCCGCTCGCGTCCTTGAGCGTGGTGACGTCGACGATCACCGGGAAGCGCGTGCCGTCCTTGCGGACGTGGACCGACTCGAAGGAGTAGTGCCCGCGGCGGTGGGCCTCGGTGATCTCCGCCGGCAGCGCGGCCCGGACCTCGGGGGCGAAGAGCTCGCGCGGCGGCAGGGCGAGGAGCTCGTCGATCGTGTAGCCGTGGCTCTCGGCGAAGGCGCCGTTGACCATCTCGACCCGCTGGAAGTCGGCGTTGCCGACGATCAGGGGGAGGCGCGCGCAGAAGAAGGCGTGATCCCAGGGCCTGGGCGCCGCCTCCTGGTCGCCGATGATCTCGATCGTCCCGCGCACGTCGAGGAGCTCGCCGTCGCCGCTCCAGCGACCGCGCCCGCGGATCCGGAGGACGCGGCGCCGCCCGCCGATCAGCGCGCCCACCTCGCTCGAGAAGGTGGCGCGATCGCGCTCAAGGCCGACCATCCGGAGGCGATGGGCGAGGCGCTCGTCGTCGCCCAGGAGCGCCTCGAAGGGAAGATCACCCGGCTGGCCGAAGGCCTGCCCGCGCGCGAGGATCGGAGCGAGGTCTGAGAGCCCCGTCGTCCTCCCGCTCTGTCGATCCCAGGACCAGGCGCCGACGTCTCCTCCCCCGAGCGCGAGGAGGAGGGCCTCGACGTCACTATCGTCGCCGCTCGCGTGCATCAGCGCCGCCGCCCTCGAAGCTACCCCGGGCCGCGGCGGGGCTCAACCTCGGACATCCACGCGTTTCTGTGGGCCGACGACCCCGATCGCCCCCGCGCCTCCGCGCGGCCCTGGGCGGTGACGCCTGTCGGACGCCGCCGACCACGCGATACCCTGCCGCGACTCGAGGCGACCCTCGAAGGAGCGACGACGATGAGCAATGGCAAGGTAGTTCTGATCACTGGCGCCGGCACCGGCTTCGGCCGCCTCAGCGCCGAGACCCTGGCGAACCACGGCTACACGGTCTTCGCCGGGATCCGCGAGGTCGACGGCCGCAACGCGGCGACCGCCGCCGAGCTCAAGGCGCACGCGAGCGGCCGGATCCACCCGGTCGAGTTCGACGTCACCAGCGACGCGTCGGTCTCGGCCGCGATCGCGGAGATCCTCAGCGAGGGCGGCGGCCGCCTCGACGTCGTCGTCAACAACGCGGGCGTCGCCACCTTCGGCCTCGCCGAGGCCTTCACGCCGGCGCAGCTCCAGGCCCTCTTCGAGGTCAACGTGATCGGCCCGCAGCGGGTGAACCGGGCGGCCCTGCCGACGATGCGCGCCCAGGGCTCGGGCCTCCTGATCCAGATCACCAGCGGCCTCGGTCGGATCATCTTCCCGGTGATGGGGATCTACTCGGCGAGCAAGTTCGCGGTCGAGGCGCTCGCCGAGGCCTACCGCTACGAGCTCGCGCCGATCGGCGTCGACTCGGTGATCATCCAGCCGGGCGCCTTCCCGACCGGGATCCTCACGCGGACGATGTACGGGGTCGAGGGCGAGCGCGCCCAGGGCTACGGCGACAACGCCGCGCTCCCCGAGATCATCGGCCAAGCGATGGGCGGGATGCTCAACGGCCCCAACCCACCGGACCCCCAGGACGTCGCCGACGCGGTCCTGCGGCTCTGCGAGACCCCGACCGGCGAGCGGCCGCTGCGGACCGTCGTCGACAACCTCTCGGGCGACGGCCCGCGGGCGATCAACAACCTCACCGATCAGATCCAGGCCGGGATGTTCACCGGCATGGGGATGGGCGGCCTCCTCCAGCCCCGCGGCGGCGACAAGCCGGCGAGCTGAGGCCGGCCTCCGCCGCCGGACAGACCTGTCTCTTTCGACAGGTTCAAGGAGACCCCGCCGGGCGCCCGACCGACGCGCCCCGGCGGGGTCTCACACCTCAGGGGCAGTTGACGTCCGGCACCTCGACCGCGTGCGTGGTCCCGGAGCCGCTCAGCCAGCTCGAGAGGAGCGTCCGCTGCGAGTGCTCATCGACCTTGACGCTGTTGAAGAACGCCAGCGTGAGGAGCCCGTGGAGCCAGGTCACCGGGCTGAAGGTCGCGTCGAGATCGGCGATCGAGTCGCGGACCGCCGGGCCGAAGGTGCAATTGACGTATTGCGCGCGGTCGCCGAGGTAGGGGTAGTCGACCCCGAGGTAGCCGAGGAGGACGATGTCCTGCTGGGCGACGTGGATGAAGATCGGCGCGCTCAGGGCCGCCACCGCGATCTCGCCGAGGTAGCAGAGGCCGAGGTCGCCCGGGTGCTCGCTGGCGCAGGACTCGTCGACCCGCGCCCCCCAGAAGGCGACCCCGGCGGTCGCCCGCTCGTAGTAGGAGCCGAGCGCCGGATCAAAGGGCGGGATGTCGACCAGCCAGCCCGCGTCGTCGAGGCCGCGGACCTTGGCGGGAGAGAGGCGCGCCTTCACCCGGTCGAGGTTGATCAGGACCCCGACGCCGCCGGCGGAGGTCCCCGCGAAGAGGACGTCGAGCCCCGCGGAGGGCTCGAGGTAGCCCTGGTCGATCAGATCGTCGAGCGCCGCCTCGAGGATCCGCGAGCCCCGGAAGTGACGATCGCCGGTCTCCGGCGCCGCCGCCCGATCCCCCGACCAGAGGTCCGACGAGCAGTACTTGAGGAAGACGTGGTGGGCGTCGTGGAAGTCGGGGTTGGTGCCCTCGTCGGTCGCGAAGATCCCGCCGGGGTTGAGCTCCTCCGGCCAGCCCGACGACGACTGGAGGTCCATCGTCCGCGCGTCGCACTCCTCGACGCTGTCGCAGAAGCCGCCGCCCTCGAGGTAGATCAGCCAGCGCGACGACTTCCCGGGGCGGTAGTAGTAGCCCGCCGGGGTCCCGTCGTTGCAGATCGCCTGCGGGTCGTCGAGCTCGTGGAGCTCGAGGTGACGCTGGCAGCCCCCGAGGAGACCGGTGCTGAGGGTGAGCCCGAGGGCGAGGCGGCGCGCATCCATTCACGCCTTGATGCCCCCGGGGCGCGGGGACGACCAGCGCAAGGAGGGCGAGCGGCGGGGCGCGGAGGCGCGAACTTTACGGGCCCTCACCCCGCTAGAAGTGATAGCTGAGCTGGTACTCGACGCACTCGAGCGCGTTCTGGTTCTCGACCTTGATCCAGATCGTCGCGCTGTCGTCGAGGCCGTCGCAGTTGATCGTCGGCGTCACCGTCCCGAAGGAGCAGCACCCCTTCTGCCCCTGGGGCGCGGTGTCGGGGGTCTCGCCGGCGCAGAGCACCGAGGTCCCGCTCGACGCGCAGCGGGCGTAGACGCAGAGGCGCGCCTGGGCGTTGGCGGAGAGCTGGCGGGTCGGGTTGACGACGTTGAAGGGCTTGTCCTCGCCGTTGTAGACGAACCAGTCGACGTCGTCCGGGCCGTCGAGGGTCGCGCAGACGTAGCTCCCGTCGGCGTCGTCGTCGGAGATCGTCCCCAGCGAGTAGGCCGAGGCCTGGCTGTCGTTGGGCTCGCCCGGCTCGTTGGTGCACTCGGCGAAGGTCGGACAGGGGCGACAGACGCCGTCGGGGTGGCAGTAGCCGCCAGCGCAGGGGGTGTTGACCGCGACCGGCGTCGCCACCGGGGTCATCCCGTCGCAGGAGTCGACCGTGCACTCGTTGCCGTCGTTGGGGGTGTCGGACTCGTCGACCTCGAAGATCGCCTCGCCGTCGGGGCCGCAGCTCGCGGTCTGACAGTCGCCGTGGATCGGCAGCGGCGGGTCGGTCTGATCGAGCACCAGGATGATCCCGCCGGACTCGTCGCAGACCGGCAAGTGACAGTCGCCGCGATCGTCGAAGGGCGGATCGTTGGTGATCACCGTCTGCCACGAGCCCATGCCGTCGCAGATCAGCCCCCGGCAGTCGCCGTGGATGTCGTCGTCCATCGCCCCCGCCGGCAGGTACTCGGCCTTGCACACGTTGTCCTCGTCGCAGGTCAGATCCTCGCAGACGCCGGCCTCGCACTCGGTCGTGCACTCCGGGGTGGTGGTCGCCGTCGCGGTCCCGTGATCGTCGTCGTCGTCGATGAACCAGCAGCCGGCGGCGACGAGCAAGAGGGGCGCCAGCGCCAAGCCACGCCCGATCCTCAGGAGCACACCGCGACCACCACGTACCCAAGCCATGGCCCTCATTGTTGCACTCCGCCGCGGCGGGCGCTCGCCCTCCCGCGAGAACGCCGCTCATCCCGAGGGGCGCGCCGCCCGAGGGGCGCGCTCGCGCCGAAGACGTCCGCGACGCGGGCTCGCGCCCGCCCCCGCCCTACCAGGTGATGCCGGCGCCGATCGCCGCGCCGTAGGAGGCGGCGAAGAAGCCGTACCAGCGCATGTCGATGTTCACCGGCCGCGCCCAGAAGCACCAGAAGTCGTTGACGATGAGCTTCACGGTCGGCCCCGCCATCGCGAAGAACGAGTGGTAGGGCGTCTTGTTCCACTTGTAGAAGCCGTAGCCCGCGGCGACGTGGGGCCCCAGGTAGAGGCCGAGCGGCTTCGACGGGATCAGCTTGAAGTCCCACTCGAACATCGGCCCGACGGCGAAGCCGAAGTAGCGGGCCCAGCCGCCGACGTGGGTCACGACGCCGAGCGCCGGCCCCTCGGCGTTGCCCTTGAAGTGGTAGAGGTAGTCGAGCCAGGCCGCGCCCGCCGGGCCCGGACCCCGGCCGAAGCCGTAGCCGACGTGCGGTCCGAACTCAAAGCGGTTGGCCTTGGTCCCGTCGCGGAGCGAGCTCGGGACCGCCTGGGCCTCCGGCGCGGCCAGGGCGAGGGACGCGAAGGTGGTGACGCTGAGCGCGAGGTGGGCGAGGCGCATGAGGACATGATGCCCGGAGGAGCAGGCCCTGACTATGGTCCGGCGCACGACGCGCGCCGACGCGCCAGGCGCCCTCTCCAGGCCCGCCGACCGGCCTCTGGCCCCTCGAGCCCGGGCAGCGCGGAGCCCCGAAGACTACGCCAGCGATCGACGAGCGCGACGCACGAGCGACGACGCAGACCTTTCGGTGTCGCCCGCCGAGATCAGCCGCGGGCCTCGTCCTCGTCGGGGAGGACGAAGCCGTAGAAGCCCGCGAGGAGGTTGGCGCGGTGCTCCTCGCAGCAGCGGACCGATCGGGTCTCGAGGTTGCGGCCGTCGGCGACCGGCGGATCGCGCTTGGCCACCAGGAGGTAGGTGCGGACGCCCTTGATCACGTGGCGACCGACCTCGCAGTAGTCGGGGCGCGCGGAGATCCGCTGGCGCTCGGCCTCGGTGCCGACCCGCACCCAGGCGACCTCTCCGCAGGCCCCACAGGGCGCGCCCCCTCGCGTCCGCGGGACCTCGACGACATGTCCGTAGGGCAAGCTCTCGACGTTCGCGCAGCGCATGCAGCGGTACTCGCTGCGGGCGCCCTCGGTGTCCGGGAGCGGCACGCCCCCGAGCGCGTGGGGGTACGAGACGTGGACCGAGCCGCGCCCCGCATGCACCCAGCCCCAGGGGAAGGCGTAGAGGACACCGCCGCGGTTGCCGTAGCTCGGCGCGCCCAGGCCGTTGGCCAGCCAGGTCCAGTGGCGGAGGTCGCGGATCATCACCCGCTCCGCCTCCGGCGGCCGGCCGTCGCCGCAGAGGAGGCGGATCCGGAGCTCCTGGAGGTGGCCGCGGAAGCAGAGCCAGAGCTCAGCGGCGCGGCCGTCGAGGAGCTGCGGACGCGGCCGAAACCAGTCGGCCTGGCGGGTCGCCCCGGCGGCCAGGCGGGAGCGGGCGAAGCGGCCGTGGTCCCACGAGGGATCGAGGGTGAGGCCCGCCTCGAGGTTGACCCCGCCGCTCCCCGGATCGATCCACCGCCCCACGCTCACCCGCCTCGACAACCCATCGTAGCCCGGCGATCGGCGGTCGGCGAGGACTCTTGTCGCGCCCGAGGATCCGCGGCCGCGCCCGCGAGCGCCGCCGCGAACGCGCCGCGCCGCCGCGATGCGCGGAGATCGACCTTGACAGGGTCATCCCCGTCGACGGTTCCAGATGTCTCCTCGGACATGTTCAATCTCAGCGCGCAGCAGCGCAGCGCACCGACACCGACCCACCTCCACGCCCCCGCGATCTGGCGGCGCGTCCACCCGCGGGCTATCGTCCCCCGGTGGATCGACAAGGCCTCGCCCGCGCCCTCGCGGCCCTCGTCCGCCGCCTCCACCCGACCCCGGCGGCGATCGACGAGGCGGCGATCGACGCGGCGATCGCCGAGGCTATCCCCCGCCTCCTCGAGGGCGATCCGGTCGACGAGGAGGGCTCGCTGAGCCGCGCCGACCTCTACCGGATCCGCGCGGCCAAGCTGATCGCCCGCCTCCTCCCGGTCGGCGCCCTGGCGGAGCCCGAGCGCCGCCGCCGGCTCCAGGCCGAGCTCCGTCGCGAGATCGGCGCCCTCCTCGGCGGGCCGCTCCCGCCGAGCCTCTACCTCGACCGCCGCCGCCCGCCCGAGTGAGCCGCTAGCGGGCGCCGCGGGCCCGCCAGAGGAGCGTGAAGAGGCTCGAGGTGACGTAGAGCGTGAGCACGGTCGAGAGCGCGAGGCCGCCGAGGACCACCGCCCCGACCCCGCGGTAGAGCTCGGAGCCCGAGCCCGGGAAGAGCACCAGCGGCAGGAGGCCGGCGAGCGAGGTCAGCGAGCTCATGAAGATCGGCCGCACGCGGGCGGTGACCGCCCCCGGGACCGCGTCGACCAGGCGCTCGCCGGCGCGGAGGCGGGCGAGCGCCCCATCGACCACCAGGATCGCGTTGTTGACCACGACCCCGAGGAGGATCAGGAAGCCCAGCGCGGTCATCATGTCGAGCGGCTGGGGGCCGAGGTAGGCGTCGACCAGGCGGAGCCCCAAGACCCCGCCGGCGGCCGCCAGCGGCACCGTCACCAGGACCGCGATCGGCGCGACGAAGTCCTCGAAGAGGGCGGCGAGGAGGAGGTAGGAGATGATGATCGCCAGGATCAGCACCTCGCCGAAGCGCTCCTTCGCCCCCTCGAGCTGACCGGCGGTCCCGCTCAGGACGACGTCGATCCCCTCCGGGACCTCGCCGCGCGCCTGCATGCCGCCGACGACCTGGTCGCGGATCCGCTCCATCGCGTCCTCGAGCGCGAGGTCGAGGGGCGGCGCGACCTGGAGCGTGATCGCCCGCCGCCGCTCGATCCGCTGGATCAGCGAGGGCCCCGGCGCCTCGTCGATCGTCGCCAGGGTCGAGAGCGGGACCACCACCCCCTCCCCCGCCTGACCGGGGAGCGCGACGGCCACCGGCGCCGACGCGAGGTCCTCCGGATCGACGACCGCCGCCCCCTCGCCGCCCGGCCGCGCGGCCCGCAGCGCGACGTCGATCTTCGCCTCCCCCTCCTCGCCGAACTCGCCGATGATCGCCCCGTCGACCATCGCGTCGACGACGAGGCCGAGCTCGGCCCCGCCGATCCCGAGGGCGGCCGCGTCGTCGCGCCGCGGGTGCACCCGGATCTCGGGGGCGCCGAGGTCGAGCGAGGGGATCGGCCGGACCTGGGCGCCGGGGATCGCCCCGCGGATCTCGCCGAGGAGGCGGCCGCCGAAGTCGACGATCACGTCGAGGTCGGCGCCGGCGATCTCGACCTCGACCGCCCGTCCGCCGCCGATGTTGCGGCCGAAGAGCGAGGCCTGGGTGGCGACCGCGAAGACCCCCGGGACCCCGGCCTCGAGCTCACGGTAGTAGGCGAGGACGCCGCTGATCCCCGCGGGCTCGCGGGCGACCGCGCCCATGAAGACCTGGCTCGGGTCACCGACGAAGAAGGAGCGCTCGATCGCCGGCACGCCGCCCTCCTCGACGCCGATGTGGGCGGCGACCTGGGTCTGGATCGACCGGCCGATCCGCTCGGTCTCGTCGACCGAGTAGCCGGGCGGCGGCACCAGGATCCCGAAGACGAGGTTGCGGTTGCCGGTCGGCAGGTACTCCATCGGCGGCAGGAAGGCGATCGCCAGCGCGCTCGTCAGGCCGACGCCGGCGAGCACCACCGCGAGGGCCCGCGGGCCGGTCGCCGAGACAAACGCGACCTGGCGGCCGATCGCCGCGCGGATCGCCGCCCCGGCCCGCAGCGCCGCCGCCCCACTCCCCGCGCCCGCGCCCGCGCCCGCGCCCCCGCGTCGCTCGCCCGCGGCCGCAGGAGGCGGGCCGAGAAGCTCGGGATCGCCAGCACCGAGACCAGGAGCGAGAAGCCGACCGCGAGCGAGATCGCCACCGCGACGTCGCGGAGGAGCTCGCCGACCTCGTCCTGCCAGGCGACGATCGGCACGAAGACGACCGCGGTCGTCAGGGTCGACGCGAGGATCGCCCCGCCGACCTCCTGGACCCCGCGGAGGGCGGCCTCGGCCGCCGAGCGGACCCGCGTCCGCCAGGTCTCGATGCTCTCGAGGACGACGATCGCGTTGTCGACGACCATGCCGACCGCGAAGGCCATGCCGGCGAGCGAGACGACGTTGACCGTCCGCCCGAGGAGCGACATCCCGAGGATCGTCCCGACCACGCAGACCGGGATCGAGATCGCGATCAACATCGACGCCGAGACGCTGCGGAGGAAGAGGAGGAGGACGACGATCGCCAGGGCGCCGCCGAGGACCAGGTTCTGGCGGACGAGGCCGAGGGCGGCGTTGATGTAGCCGGTCTGGTCGGAGATCAGCTTGATCTCGAGCCCCTCGCGGGCGAAGTGGCTCTCCTGGAGGGCCGCGACCTCCTCCTTGATCCGCTCGGTGACCTCGAGGACGTTGCTCCCGGCCTCGCGCCAGAGGAGGAGGACCATCGACGGCGAGGCGTCGGTCATCGCCATCGCGCTCCGCTTGCGGAGGCCGAGGCGGATCGTCGCCACGTCGCCGAGGAGGATCGGCGTGCCGTCGGCCGAGGCGCCGAGGACCACCGCGGCGAGGTCCTCGGGGCGTCCGGGGCGACCGGCGTCCGCACCAGGTAGCGGCGCTTGCCGAGGGTGAGGTCGCCGCCCGAGACGTCACGGAGCTCGCCGCGGATCGCCGCCGCGACCCGCGAGACCGTGAGGCCGCGGGCCGCCAGGGCGATCGGATCGAAGTCGATGTGGAGCTCGCGCTCGCGGCCGCCGCGGACCATGATCCCGGAGACCCCGCGGATCCGCTCGAGGCGCGGCAGGATCCGCTTGTCGACCCAGGTCCGGTAGGCGTCGACGTTGCGGCCGTCGATCCCCTTGATCGTGATCACCGCGAGCGGCGGGCCGGCGTTGTTCGAGGTGTTGATCGCCGGCTCGCGGGCGGCCTCGGGGTAGCGCGGGACCTGCGAGAGGCGGTTGGAGGCCCGCACCAGCGCCTCCTCGATCGCCGTGCCGACCTCGAACTCGAGGGTGATCTCACCGCGCTCGGAGCGGGCGGTCGAGGTCATCTTGACCAGCCCGGGGACGCTCTTGAGCGCGTCCTCCTGCTCCTCCAAGATCTCCATCTCGACCTCGGCCGGGGCCGCCCCGGGCCACTCGGTGGTCACCGTCAGGGTCGGCACCGCGATGTCCGGGGTGAGCTGGATCGGCAGCGAGAGCACCGAGAGCGCGCCGAGGAGGAGGAGGAGGAGGACGCTGGCGAGGACCGTCGCCGGCCGCCGGATCACGGTCGCCAGGAGGCCGGGCTCGTCGCCCAGGGGCGCGTCAAACCCGGGCGCGTCGGGCCCGCTCGCCAGGTCCTCCCCGGACCTCGCGTCCGCGTCCGCGTCCGCGCTCATCCGCCCTCCGACGCGGCGCCGCCGGTCGATCCGCCGGCCTCCGCCGCGCCCGCCTCCGCCGCGCCGCTCGCCGGCCCGTCGACGACGCCGAGCACCTCGAGCGGCTGCCCCGGGCGGACGCGCTCGTTCCCGCGCACGATCACCCGATCGCCGGCCTGGAGCCCCTCGCCGCGGACCAGCGCGAGGTCGCCGGCGGTCGCCACGACCTCGACGACCACCGGCGCCGCGACCCCGTCCTGGTCGCGGACGACCCGGGTCTCGGTGACCCCGGCGACCAGGGCGTCGCGCGGCACCAGGAGCCCCTCCCCTTCGCGGCGGATCCGAAAGGCGACGTCGACCGGCGCCCCCGGGAGGAGCCAGGGCGCGCCCTCGCGCGGCTCGAGGCGGACGCGAGCGGTGCGGGTGCGGGGATCGAGCGCCCGGACGACGCCGACGATCGTCGCCTCGATCGCCGCCCCGCCCGGCCCCTCGATCGTCGCCGCGTCGCCCTCGGCGATGTAGCCGAGGATCGCGGGCGGCACCCCGACCAGGACCTCCGCGCGATCGGTCGCCACGAGATCGAGGACCCGCTGCCCCGCGCTCACCCAGTCGCCCGGGTCGACGCTGCGGGCGGCGACCACCCCATCAAAGGGCGCGTCGAGGCGGTGGCGAGCGAGCTCGGCCCGGGCCTGGACGGCCTGGGCGTCGAGCCCCGAGACCTCGGCCCGCAGCGCCTCCTCGGCCGTCCGCTCGCGCTCGATCTCGGCGGCCGCGACGATCTCGGCGCCGAGGCTCTGGGCCCGCTCGGCGTCCCGTCGGGCCTGCTCGAGCTGGGCGACGCCGCGGCGCTTCGAGGCCTTGAGGGCCTGGAGGCGGGCGCTCGCCAGCGAGGTGTCGATCACCGCGAGGAGCTCGCCGCGGGCGACCCGATCGCCCTCGCGGACCCGGACCTCCTGGATCTCGCCGGCGGCCCCGGCCCCGATCTCCGCCCGCAGGAAGGCCCGGACCTCGCCGAGGAAGGCGCGGCGATCGTCGAGCGCGCCCGCGCGGACGGTCGCGACCTCGACCTTCGCGGGCGGCGGCGCCGGGGGCTTCGGCGCCTCGGCGGCCGGCGCGTCGCCGCAGCCGCTGCTGACGCCGGGCGACGAGCGCGACCAGGGCGACCAGGGCGCGACGGGCGAGCGTCGAGCGGCGCGTGCGAGGGACGACGACGAGCACTCCGGCGTCAACCTCCTCCACATCGCCGCCGCGGTCAACCGGCTTGCGCGGCGCTCAACTCCGACCGCGGAGGTCCGCTGGTGGAGGCAGGCGCGCCCCCGGCGAGAGCACGCTGGGGTCGTCGCTCAAATAGACCGCCCCGCTGATGGTCACCTTCGTCCGCCCCCCGGGCTGGCGGTAGCCGCCGTCATGGTGAGCGCCCCCTGCCTCCTCGTCGGCCGAGACGGCGCCGTAGCCGAGGGCCGCGACCCGCTCGCCCGGCTCCAGCACCCCCTCGCGGTAGCGCAGCGAGCGATTGAAGAGGAGCCCGCGCGCGCTCAGGCCGAGGCGATCGAGGAGGGCAAGCTCGCGGGGGCCGGGATCCTGGAACGTGCCGGAGCACGTGTGCACATCGGCGACGATCGAGAGGCTCGCGCTCTCGGGCTTGATGATCGCCCGGCCGCTCCCGTCGCGCAGGACGAAGGGCACGACCTTGACGTCGCGCGCGACCTGGCGCCAGTCCTTGTCGGTGGACTCCTCGATGATGATCTCGTAGGCCGCGCAGCGCCGGCCGGAGAGCGGCGCCTGGAGCTCGCGCTCGAGGATCTCGAGCTCGCCGTCGACGCGCCGGCAGCCGCCGTCGGGGTACTCGCCGATCGCCACCGGGGCCGCGCCCCGCAGCATCCGCTTGGTCACCTCGCCCTCCGACGTCCACCAGCGATGAGCGGCGTACGCCAGGATGACGACCAGCCCGAAGAAAATGAGGAGCTGCACCGAGCGAGCATACCCTCCTCGCGGGCGCTCGTGCCGTGACGCGCCGCGATCTTCGAGCGCCCTAGACCGGCGAGAGGAAGACCAGCATCGCCTCGCGCATGTCCCCGGCCGACTGGAAGCGCTCGTCGGGATCCTTGGCGCAGGCCCGCTCAAAGATCATGTCGACCGCCTGGGCGACCCGCGACGAGGTGTCGGGCGGGAGGAAGCGGCTCGGCGGCGGCGGGACGTACTTCGCCTGGGCGGAGAGGACGGTCTCGACCGGCGAGCGCCGGAAGTCGTCGAGCGGGTGGCGGCCGGTGAGCGCCTCGTAGAACGAGAGCCCGGCGGCGTAGACGTCGGCCCGCCCGTCGATCGCCGCGCCGTGGATCGTCTGCTCCGGCGCCATGTAGAAGGGGTTGCCGCAGAGCACCTCGGTCTTCGCCGGCCCGTCGAGATCGAGGGCGATCCCGAAGTCGAGGAGCTTGGTCGTCAGGAAGCGCGTGTTGGGGTCGCGGGTGACGTAGATGTTCGCCGGCTTGACGTCGCGGTGGACGACGAAGCACTCGTGCGCGTAGTGGAGCGCCGAGAGGACCTGGCGGAAGATGTCGACCACCGAGAGGATCGGCAGGAGCGCGCCGTGGGAGCTCGCGCGGCCGAGCACCCGCTCGAGGTCCGAGCCCGGCAGGTACTCCATCGAGAACCACTCGACCGGCCGCCCGTCGGCGCCGGCGTGCTCGCCCATGTCGAAGATCCGGACGATGCTCGGGTGGCAGAAGCGGGCGCCGAAGATCGCCTCGCGGCGGAAGCGGCGGCGCTCGGTGTCGGGGACGTCGGGCCGCATCACCTTGACCGCGACCTCGCGGCGGAGCATCGGGTCGTAGGCGAGGTAGACCCGGCCCATCCCGCCCTCGCCGATGCAGCAGCGGACCTCGTAGCGCTTGAAGTGGCCGACCATCCCGCCGATCCCGAGATCGTCGACCGATCGCTGGGAGACGGCCGGACCGTCGAATTGGACGACATCGTCGATCGCTGGGGCGAGCTCCTGCACATGCGAACGCTAGCGACTCCGCCGCTGCACCGCCAAATTTCGGATCATTCGCCGGCCACCGTCGCCGAGGCGATGTGGCCTACGTACTTTTCACACATATCGGCGCATTGCCGGCGCAGGCCGCCTTTGGTAGCGATCGAGCGATGTCGCGCTCGCTCTACGCGGTCCTCCTCGCGGCCCTCGCGGGCGCCTGCTACGGCCCCCACAGCGAGAGCACCAGCTCGTCGGGGCCCGGCGGCGACACCAGCGTCGGCGGCACGTCGTCGACCGGCGAGGGCACGTCCTCGACCGGCGAGGGCGCGTCGTCGACCGGCGAGGACGCGTCGTCGACCGGCGACGACGACCCGAGCGCGCCGGCCGACGACGACCGCTCGCCGACGCTGATCAGCTTCACGATCGACGGCAGCGAGGCGCCGCCGACGGTCACCCGAGCGACCCTCCTCAACCTCCGGGTCGACGCGACGGACGACCACGGGATCGCCCAGATCCGCGTGCTCATGGGCGCCGAGGTCGTCGCCGAGCACCTGCCGCCGCCGGCGAGCACCGGCGCGACCCTGAGCGAGGCCTGGCTCGCCGCCGACGAGGCGCTCAACGGCGCCCAGACCCTGACCGCCCGGGTCGTCGACAGCCGCGGCCAGGTCGCCTACGCCGATCTTCCGATCACCTTCGACCTCCCGCCCGGCGGGTCGCCGCTCTGGTCCTACACCGACACGGACGCCCTCGGCCCCGCCTTCGCCGAGGGCGTCGCGCTCGCCCCGGGTCGCGCGCTCTACGTCACCGGCCGCCGCTACACCAGCGACTCGCTCGACGGCAACGCCTGGATCACCCTCCACAAGATCGATCCCGAGACCGGCGAGGGCTACCTGATCGCCAAGGACCCCAAGGTCCCGGCGGGGGCCTGCAGCGGCCGCGCCCTGACGGTCGACAGCGAGGGGCGGCTCATCGTCGTCGGCGAGCTCCGCGACGAGCTCGGCCACCCGAGCCTCTGGCTCCGCCGCTACTCGACGCTCGACGAGCCCGAGCCCGAGTTCTACAACTTCGGCGTCGACCCGATCGACGAGGCCGGCCTCGCCGTCACCACCGATCCCGCGGACGCGATCTACGTCGCCGGCTTCCGCCGCCGCAAGCCCGGCGAGGACGAGGAGGAGAGCGAAATCGTCCTCCGCAAGTACCACCGCGACGGCTACCTCCTCTGGCGGGTGATCCACGCGAGCCCGGGGAGCGGCCCCAACTTCGGCGCCGCGCTGACCTTCGTCGACGGCGCGCTCTGGGTCACCGGCGCGGTCGCGGGCGGCAAGGAGGAGCGGCGGATCGCGCTCCTCAAGGTGACGCCGGCCGGCGAGATCGAGTGGGTCCACGTCACCGCGATCGACGCGATCAAGGAGGACTACGGCCTCGGGATCGCGGTCGCCGGCGACGGCACGCTCCTCGTCACCGGCTCCCACCGCCTCGAGAACACCGCCAGCCGCTTCCTCCTCGCCCGCCACGAGCCGACGATCGGCTCCCTCCTCGGCCGCCGCAGCCTCGGGATCGGCGCGGGGCCGGAGTCGGGGCGGGCGCTGGCGATCGATCCCCGCGGCGACGTCGTCGTCGCCGGCGCCGCCGTCTCCTTCGACGACGGCCCGGTCGCCTGGCTGAGCAAGCACCGCACCGACGGCCAGTGGAGCGATCGCTGGGAGCAGCTCAGCGTCGACGTCGAGGGCGCGGCCTGGAGCGCGATCACCCTCGACGAGGTCGGCCAGATCTACGCCGCCGGCGTCCGCGTCGACGACGGCGTCGAGCGGGTCTTCGTCCGCAAGCACCACCCCTAGGAGCAGTTGTCGCAGCGGCCGCGGACCTGGACCTCGACCGCCTGGCGGCTCACGCTGCGGGGCACCCGCGAGCCCCGCGGCACCTTGACCTCGAGCTCGGGCATGCACTCGACACCCCCGCACTCGACGCACACGAAGTGCGGGTGCTCGTGCTGGGCGTCGCCCTCGCGGACCGCCTGGAAGCGCCACACGTGGTCGCCGACGTCGGTGCGCAGGGCGAGGCCGGCGTCGACCAGGGCGATCAGGCTGCGGTAGATCGTCGTCGCCTCGAAGCCGTGGCCGCCGAGGAGTCGGACGATCTCCTGGTGGGTCATCGAGTGCTCGGCCGCGCGGAGGAGGCGGAGCACCTCGACGCGCGTCGGCGTCACCCGCAGGCCGACCGCCTGCAGGTCCTCTCGGCTCGCGTCCTGCACGTCGACCGTCACCTGCGCTTGCGCCAGGCTAGTCAATCGCCGACCCCGTGGCAATCGCGCGCGCGGGCTCGGCGTGGCGAATACGCCCGTTCGCGGCCGCCGCGCCCCCCCCCGCTTGACGCATGCGGTGCCGGGCCCGCAGAGTGGATCGGACCCGCAGGGAGCGCGGGCGCGTAGGCGAAGGATCGCCGTCGATACTGAAGGAGTATTCGAATGATCCTGACCCTATCCCGCAGCCTCTCCTCGACCCTCATCGCCCTCGGCGCCTGCCTCAGCCTCGTCAGCGGCTGCGCCGGCGACGACGGCAAGGAGAGCTCCTCGGAGAGCGCGACCACGACGGCGACCTCGACCTCGACCTCGGGCACCACCGCGGACACCGAGACCGGCAGCGGCAGCGGCTCCGGCTCCACCAGCGGCACCGGCTCCACCGGCTCCACCGGCTCCACCGGCTCCACCGGCGCCACCGGCGGCGAGACCGACACCAGCGGGATCGTCATGTGCGACCCGGTCCTCCAGGACTGCCCCGACGGCGAGAAGTGCTCGGCCTACGAGATCGACCCGGGCGCCTACTGGCAGGAGAACAAGTGCGTCCCGGTGATGGGCGACAAGCAGGTCGGCGAGTCCTGCGACGTCCTCACCCCGAACGAGCCGGCCTCCGGGGTCGACGACTGCGCCCCCGGCCTGATCTGCCTCGAGATCAACGACGACGGGACCGACGGCATCTGCTACGAGTTCTGCGGCGTCGACGAGACCTGCAAGGTCAACAACGGGGCCTGCATCATCGCCAACGACGGCGCCCTGCCGATCTGCCTGGTCCTCTGCGATCCGCTGATCCAGGACTGCCCCTCCTCCGACCAGGCCTGCATCGGCTCGGTCGATGAAGCCGCGTTCATCTGCTACAAGTCGGACGTCTCGCCGGAGAACCCGGGCATGGACAACGACGAGTGCGCCTTCGACAACGCCTGCGTCCCCGGCTTCCAGTGCCTGCCGCCGGACGTCGTCGAGGACTGCGACCCCGGCTTCCAGGGCTGCTGCAACCCCTTCTGCGCCCTCGACGGCGACATGTCGGAGTGCAGCGCCGGCGAGCTCTGCAGCGCCTTCTTCCCGGAGCCGACGCCGCCCTGGGAGAACGTCGGGATCTGCACCCTGCCCTGATCGGCGGGCTCGATTCGTTGACCCGATGACCATGTCCGTGAGGACATGCTCATCGGGTCATCCATTTCCGACGCTCAGAGCAGCTCAGGAGAGGAGCTCGACCTCGGCGATCGCCGGCGGCGCGGCCCCGAGGAGCGCCCGCGCGCAGGGCTCGATCACCTCGCGGAGGGTCCCGCGGATCGCCGCCGCCTCATTCGCCTCGGAGAGCCGCCCGTGGGCCTCCCAGGCCGCGATCTCGACCCCGGGCAGGGCCGCGCGCGCCCGCGGCGGACGGGCGATCGCGCCCGCCAGGGCCTCGGCGACCGCCCCCCGGACCGTCGCGCCGCCGACCTCGATCGCCCAGCGGACGATCCTCCAGGCGAGCGCGGCGTGCCGCGACTCGTCGTCGGCGATCGCCGCCAGCACGCCCCTTGCCGCCGGGTCGCCGGCGCCGGCGGCCGCCAGGCGGGCGATCGACGCGGCGATCGTCTCGCCGACGCAGCCCTCGACGACGGTGTCGACCGCGAGCTCGACGAGGGTCGGCGTCCGCGCGAGCGCGCCGTCGATCGGCAGCGCCCCCGGGCCGCGGGGGTGACCGGCGTAGGCGCTGGCGAGGGCGAAGCAGGCGCGCGCGTGGCCGATCTCGTCGGCGAGCGCCGCCTGGGCCGCGCTGACCAGCTCGGCCGGCGCGCCCAGGGCCATGAGGTGGAGGATGTGGCGGGCGAAGGCCGCGACCGAGGCGTGCTCCATCTGCCCGTCCTCGCCCCAGGCGGCCGCCAGCGCCTCGCGGGTGCGGCGATCGAGCGCCGCCGACGCGGGCTCGCCGGGCTCGCCGAGCCAGTCGCCGCGGGGCCGCAGGGGCGCGACCCGGGCCTCGCCGGCGACCCGGAGCGGCCGCCCCTCGCAGACGATCCCGGTGTAGGCGGCGTAGTAGCAGCACTGGCCGGGCCGCGAGTTCGGCTCGGGGCCGCAGAGGAGGATCAGCCCGTCGGCCGAGCAGAAGAGCGGATCGCCGGTGATCGCCGCGTCGACCAGCGGCAGCGCGCAGGCCTCGTCGCACTCGTCGCAGCTCGCCAGGCCCTCGGGGAGCGGGAAGCAGGCCTCCTCGGAGGTGTAGGTGGGCGGCGGCACCGGGACCGGATCACACTCGACGCCGGAGCCGGTGGTCCCGTCGCTGGTCGACGAGGTCGTGGCGACGCCGGTCGTCGCGTCGCTGGTCGAGCCGCCGCTGGTCGAGCCGGTGCCCGCGCTGGTCGTCCCCGCGCTGGTCGAGCCGCCGCTCGCCGAGTCGCTCGCCGAGCCGCTCGTCGACGCCGCCGAGGTCGAGGACATCGAGCCGCCGCTCGGATCGGTCGACGACGAGCTCGCCTCGCCGCTCGAGCCCTCCGACTCGCCCGTGTCCGACTTGCCGTCGTCGCCGCCGGCGCAGCCCCCCAGGAGGGCGACGCAGCCGAGCGCCGCCAGGATCTCTCCACGTAGACCAAGGAATGAATCAAGCATGGCGGCGAGGATAGCGACGCGCCCCGTCGCCGTCCAAGGGCCGCCGCGCCCTCCCCTCCGCGCCGGCGCGCGCCCCGGCGCCGACCCAGCGCGCGACCGCTTCGGCCGGTCTCCGCGGCCGCAGTGCTATCCTGGGGCCAATGGAAGGGCTCTCGGATCTCCACCGCCACCTCGACGGCTCGCTCCGCCCGGCGACCTTCCGGGAGCTCGCCGCCGCGATCGGCCACGACGCGCCGGCCGACCTCCGCTTCCAGACCGGCATGGGCCTCGCCGGCGCCCTCGCCCGCTTCAGCCACACGCTCGCGGTCCTCCAGACGCCGGCGGCGGTCGAGCGGGTCGCCGCCGAGATCTGCGAGGACGCGGCCGCCGACGGGGTGACCACCCTCGAGATCCGCTTCGCGCCGCAGCTCCACCGCGGCGCCCCGCCGGCGGCGATCGTCGACGCCGCCCTCGCGGGCGCGGCCGGCCGCGCGGGCCTGCTCCTCTGCGGGCTCTACGGCGAGGATCCGGCGATCCTGGCGGGCCACGTCGAGCTCGCCCGCAGCCGCCCCGGGGTCGTCGGGGTCGACATCGCCGGCGGGCCGACGCCGGGCGATCGCTGGCGCCTCGCGGACTACGCCGGCCCCTTCCGGCGGGCCGCCGAGCTCGGCCTCGGGGTCACGGTCCACGCCGGCGAGGGCCGCCCGCCCGACGAGATCCGGACCGCGATCGAGCTCCTCGGCGCCCGCCGGATCGGCCACGGCACCACCCTCCTCGGCGATCCGACGCTGGTCGACCTGATCCGCGCGCGCGCCGTGACGATCGAGGCCTGCGTGACCTCCAACGTCCAGATCGGCGCGATCGCCCGGGCCACGGATCACCCGCTCGCGCGCTGGCTCGACCTCGGGGTGCGGGCCTGCATCTGCACCGACAACACCTTCTTCTCCGACGTCACGTCGTCGTCGGAGGTCGCGCTCGCCGGCACCCTCCCGGGGATGACCCCGGAGAAGGTCGCGCAGGCGATCGCCAACGGCCACGCCGGCGCCTTCCGCCGCTGATCGGCCCTCGGCGTCCGCTCAGCCCCGCCGCTCGATCGCCTCGCGGATCCGGATCAGCGCCTCGCCGAGGCGCTTGCGGGGGACCGAGACCCGGGTCGGCATGCCGCCGCCGAGCTCCATGAGCGCGACGAAGTCGAGGCCGCTGTCGAAGGGCGCGGCGATCGACACGCTCGCGTCGTCGGCGACGATCGAGACCAGCGCCAGCTCCTGGCCGAGGAGGAGGAGCTCGGTCTTGTCGTAGGGCGGCGCGCCCCGCTCGACCTCGATCACCGCGATCCCGCGATCGATCCGGTAGGCGGCCGCGAGCACCCGGGCGTTGTGGGCCATCCGGTCGAAGTCCTCGGCGGCCTCGCGGATCGACTCGAGCTCGATCCCCTTGCGGAGCCCGCCGACCAGGTAGTGGACGATCCTGTGCTTGAGGACAGGATCGTTGTAGTGGGCGCGGAGCGCCTTGTCGATCAGCGCGGCGACCGGCGAGGGCTCGCCGATCCGGGTGTCGACCGCCCGCGCGTCGTCGTCCGCCCCCGGGTAGGGCTCGCGGCCGCCGAGGATCCACTTGGCCGCCGCGTAGAGCCCGTCGAGGTCGAAGTGGGCGAGGATCGTGTCGATCGGCCCGGCGTCGGCGACCATCACCTCGTCGATGATCTCCGGGCACGCGCCGTGCTCGGCCTTGGTGCAGAGGACGAAGCGGGGATCGCCGGCGTAGTCGCGGTGGCGCTCGTGATCGTGGTGATCGACCCAGCGCGCGAGGCGGGGCCCGAGGTCGCGGATCAGCTTGCCGGTGGTCTTGTCGAAGCCGGGGCCGACCCCCTCGGCCGCGAAGGCGACGTCGAGGACGACCACCCGACCGCGCAGCGACGCCGCCCGCGGGAGCTTGCGCGGGCTGGCGAAGACCAGCTCGGGGAGGACCCTGGCGCTCACCGCAGCGCCGCCAGGGCGCCCTCGAGCTCGCCGCGGGCGTGGTCATCGCCGGCCGCGGTCGCGGCCGCGACCCCGCGCTCAAGGACGGCGATCGCCGCCGCCGCGTCGCCGGCCTCGGCGAGGGCGTTGCCCGCCATCAGGTAGGCCGGGATGTAGCCGGGGTGGCGATCGAGGAGCTCGGCGAAGGCCTGGTTGGCCTCGGCCAGGCGACCGAGCTTCTTCAGCTCCATCGCCAGGCCGTAGCGCGGGAAGGGATCATTCGGCCGCTGGGCGGCGAATTGCGCGAGCATCCCCAGGCGGTCCACGATCGCTCCGCCCCCTGGCCTAGGACGCCGCGCGGGCGGCCTTGGCCGCGTCGCGGGCCTCGGTCTGGGCGACGTGCTCCGCGGCCGCGGCGTCGTCCATGCCGATCGCCTTGAGGACCTCGGCGTTGCGATCGAAGACCGTGGTGTTCTGGAGGTTGCCGACCAGGAGGAGGTAGGTGGCGACGTGGTGCGCCGGGTACTTGCCGAGGAGCACCGCGATCCCGGCGCGGAGCTCGTCCTCGCTCTTGGTCTCGCAGAAGTCCTCGTCGGTCTCGCCCTGGGTGTGGCTGACGCCGAGGTGATCGAGGTAGTCGACCAGCATCTCGCGGTGGTGGCGCATCAGCCACTCGAGGAGGAGCGCGAGGGCGATCTGCTCGTTCTTGCCGGCGACCTCGGCGTCGAAGCGCTTGCGCCACGCCTTGCGGCGGGCGGCCTGGGTGTAGGCGGTGGCCGGGACGTTGACGCTGGTCCCGCCAGCCTTGAGGACGGCGCGGATCTCCTTGCCAGAGAGCTCGCCGAAGTACGCGTCGAGGTTCTCGGCCCCGAGGTGGTGACAGATCTGGAGCGGCTTCACGGTCCTTGATTCCCTAAGACGAAGGTCGCGGCACCCTAGCCGCGCGCCCCCGTCCGTGCAACCGGGAAAGCGCCACCGATGCGCCTTCTGCGCCGCCCCCTCCCGCGGGGAGCCGCACGCCCGGCGCGGCCGCCCAGGCGGTCCCACGCCGACTCGAGCGGTCGGCCGACGCGGGCCGAAGCCGCGACCCCGGGTCTAGCAGGGCATCAGCGGACCCGGCCCCTCGCACATCATCCAGTCCATCGGGATGCAGGTGTCCGGGAACTGGTAGGGCTCGGGCGGATCGACCTGCGGATCGCAGGCGTTGGTGATCGCGTCGCCGCAGGCCATCGCGTCCATGCAGCCGAGGAACTGGGGCTTCTGCAGGCACTGCTTCTGGGCGTTGATCTTCGAGCCCGTGATCGCCATGCAGGCGGGCTCCGCCTTGCACTGGTTGGGGCCGAGCATCGCGCAGTCGACCCCGCCGGTGGTCCCGCCGGTGGTCCCGGTGTCGGTGGTCCCGGTGCCGGTGGTGCTGGTGTCGGTGGTCCCGGTGCTGGTGCTGGTGTCGGTCGTGCTGGTGCTGGTGTCGGTCGTGCTCGTCCCCGAGTCGGTCGCGCTCGTCCCCGAGTCGGTCGTGGTCGTCCCCGCCGCGGTCGGATCGCCGGTCGACGAGTCGCTCGCCGATCCCGACCCGTCGCTCGTCGACGCGGAGCTCGAGGAGGTGGAGGTCGAGCTCGCGCTCGCGCTCGCGCTCTCGCTCTCGCCACTCCCGGTGCTGCCCGCGGTGCTGCCGTCGTCCCCGCTGCAGGCGAGGAGGAGCGTCGACGCAAAGATGGAGGTGAGGAGGCGGCCCTGTCGTGAGATCAAAGTCATGCGTCTTGGAGCCCGCGCCCGCGGCCGATTCCAAGTGCTCTGCGTGGGGTAATTTTCCCCACCGCGCGTCCCCGCCCGCGGCCGCGGCCGGCACGCCGATGCGGACGCCCGCTCAGCCCGGCTGCGGGCACTGGGCGGCGGTGACCTTGCTCGAGTTGTTGTCCTCGTGACACTCGGGGATGTCGCCGTTGCCCTCGCTCGCCTTGTCGACCTCGACGTAGTAGTCGGTCGGATCGGCGGGCGCCGGGATCACGAGGTTGACCTTGGTCGAGCCGCCGGGGAGGAGCGCCTTCGCGGTCGGGATCTTGCCGAGGAGCGTCCCGCTCGCGTCCGGGCCCTCGTAGAACGCGACCTCGACCCCGGCGGGCACGCCCTCCGAGCCCTTGTTCCAGACGGTGGCGATCAGCGTCAGCTGGTCGAGGCAGAGGTCGAGGCCGATCGAGAGGTCGACCGTGAGATCGGGGGCGTTGAAGACCCCCTCCCCCTGGACGTTCTGGCGGTAGTTGTTGAGGCCCGGGACCGTCCAGTTGTCGACCTCGGTGAAGGGGACGTTGCCGTCGGCGCTCACGTTGGTGACGTGGTAGGTGTGCGAGGTCCAGACCTTGCGGGTCGGCACCCAGCCGTCGCCGGCGTCGCCGTAGACGTAGAGCCCCTTGCGCGGGGTGTAGTTCGGGACGTTGCAGTTGAGGGTGTTGGCGACGACGACGATCTCCGAGTTGCCGTCGGCGTCGGCGTCGACCACCAGCGGGTACTCGTGGATCGTCGAGCTCGAGTTCTGGAGCTCGAGCTGGATCGTCCCGTCCGAGCCCGAGTAGACCCGCATGAAGCACTCGTCGTTGTAGATGACCTCGGCCGCGCCGTCGCCCTGGAAGTCGAAGACCGAGGAGCCGGTGGTGTTCGACGAGGCGTCCTGGGTGACCCGCGCCCAGCGGACGAAGATCGCGCCGGCGGCCGGGTTGGGGTCGCCCATCGGCTTGACGATCTCCTCGCCGTCGCGGTTGAAGTCGTAGACCGCGTAGCGGGTCGCGCCGGCGATCCCGACCTCGGGGCGGCCGTCGCCGTCGAAGTCTGCCACCGTCGGCGGCCCGCCGATCCCGCCGCCGCGGACCGCGATCGCCTTGGTGCGGGCGGCGTCGTTGTTCTGGCAGGCGACCCCGCTCGGATCGATCCCGCACCAGAGCTTGCCGGTCGCGCCGTCGAGCACCCGCAGCGCCGACGAGCCGACCAGGATCACCTCCGGCGTGCCGTTGTCGTCGAGATCGGCGATCGCCGGGTAGCCGTCGCCGCCGTCGTTGTTCTGCCAGAGCTGGGTCAGGGTGACCTTGGGCGCGTTGTTGACGACCTGCCAGTCGATCTTCCAGGCGTTGCGGCCGGAGACGATCTCCGGGTAGCTGTCGCCGTCGAGGTCGACGGCCGCCGAGATCCCGCCGGTGTAGCCGCTGTTGGTCCCGTAGGTCCCGCCGTTGCCGCCCTGCGACCAGACCATCAGGCCGTCGTTGTCGAAGACCGCGGCGCCCGAAGATGATCTCGGCCTCGGGATCGTCGTCGAGGTTGACCAGGGTCGCCGCGCCGTTCTCGATCGTCGTCGTCGCCTGGGTGTTGTCGGGGTTGTGCGAGGTCCAGAGGAGCGCGCCGGTGTGATCGACCGCGTGCACCGGCGAGCGCCCGCCGACCGTGCGACCGGCGTAGATGATGTCCGGGAGGCCGTCGCCGTTGACGTCGCCGAGGGCGATCGACGCGCGCCCGTGGGAGCCCCACTTGCCGTTGTTGGGGTCGTGGAGGATCTTCCAGAGGACGTCGCCGGTCTGGCCGTTGAGCGCGACGATCCCCCCGTTGGGCCAGGATCCGCCCTGCTCCTTGGTGGTGCTGACGACGATCTCGGGGACGTCGTCGCCGTTGATGTCGGCGACCACCGGGATCGAGATGATCTCGTCGGCGGTGTAGGACCACTCGAGCGCGACGCTCAGCGCGTCGAAGTCGGGGACGATCTCACAGGTGAGCGGGTCGGGCTGGATCAGGCACTTGCCGAGGACCGGCTCGCAGTACTCGCCCTGCATGCAGTCGTAGGAGTCCTCGCAATCCTTCCCGGGGGTGACGCAGGCGTCGCCCGAGCAGACGTCCCCCTCGGCGCAGCAGATCTCGAGCTTGGGGCCGCAGCGGACCTCGCTCGCGCACTCCGGGAGGCAGGCGCCCTCGATGCACTCGTTGCCCGCCGGGCAGCAGGCCGCCGGCTCGCCGCAGAGGGTGCCGCCGAGGCAGAGGTCGTCACCGCCGGTGCTCGTGTCGGTCCCCGCCGACGTCGAGCCGCTCGTCGTCGCGCTCGCGCCCATCGTCGTCGCGCCGGTGGTCTCGCTCGCCGAGGTCCCGGTGGTCGCGCTCGCCGATCCCGAGCCGCTGGCCGTGTCCGTATCCGTCCCGGCGCTCGCGCTGCCGGAGGTCGTCGCGCTCCCCGAGCTCGTCGGCCCCGAGGTCGAGCCGGTCGCCGAGTCGCTGCCGCTCGCCCCGTCGTCGCCGTTGCACCCGAGGACCAGCGCGAGGGCGGCGAGCCCCCCGACGCGCACCCCACGACCACCCAACCCCTGCATCAAGACCATGGGGCGATTGGGCCACAGCCGCCGGGCCCGCGCCACCTCTGCATGCGCCCATCGCGGGCATTTTCGCCGGCCCTGCGACTTTTGATACCTTCGCCGGCGATGGCCGACGCCGCGACGATCCTCGCCCGCCTCCGCTCCGACCCCGCCCTCGTCGACGCCGGGGTCGACCTCCTCCTCGATGACGCGCTCGCGCAGCCGCTCGGGGGCGCGCTCGACCCGGCGACGCTCGCCCCCGGGCTGGCGGCGGCGATCCGCGCGAGCGCCGAGGCCGAGGGCCTGGAGGGCTGGATCAGCGCCGCCCTCGGCGACCTCCGCGGCCAGCTCCGCCCGGACCAGCGGCCGCTCCGCGCCCACCTCCCGCCGGCGCTGCCGAAGGCGATCGCCGGCGCGGTCTCCCACCCCTTCACCCCGGGCGCGAGCTGGTGCGGGCGGCGGTCAACCACGCGGCGATGCGGGCGATGATGCGCACGGTCCTCCAGCGCACCCTCTACGACTTCGGCAAGAAGATGTGGTCGACGCTCCCGGACACCTCCAAGATCCCCGGCTCGGGCTTCCGCTCGCGGCTCATGGACATGGCCAAGGGGGTCGCCAGCGTGGTCGGCTCGGAGGTCGAGCGCCAGCTCGACGATCGCGTGAAGACCTTCGTCGACGGCGCGCTCGCGTCGGCGATCGACATCGTCATCGATCGGATCGCCGATCCCGCGCACGCCGACGAGATGGCCGCGTGGCGGGCGGACATGGTCCCGGCGATCATCAACCAGCCGCAGGTGCGCTTCGTCGACGAGCTCGACAAGGTGAAGGACGCCGACGTCGCCGCCGACGCGGTCACGCTCCTGCGGGCGATCGCCGCCTGGGAGGATCTCGAGGGCGCGCTCAGCCGGGCGCTCGCCGCCCTCCTCGAGGTGATCGGCCCGCGCTCGCTCGCCGAGGTCGCCGAGGGATCGGGCCTGGTCGAGGCGTGGCGCCCGCTGGTCCGCGATCGCGTGGCCTTCCACGCCCGCCGGGTGATCACCAGCGAGGGCTTCGCGGCCTGGATCGCGCGGGTGGTCGACGGCGAGGCGCCAGCGACGAGCGATTGAGCGCGCCCGGCCGGCTTGCCCCGGGGGCCCGGCGCCTGCGACCATCGAGGCGCGGCGCAAGGCGTCGCCGATCGATCATGGCCAATCCCTTCATCGACAGCGCCCGCACCATCCTCGCCGACCTCGAGGGCGAGCTCGCCGCCCAGCTCGCCGAGTCCGCCCGCCAGACCTCGATCGCCTCCGGCGTCGATCTGACGATCGAGGAGGCCCTCGCCCTCGCCCTCGTCGCCAAGCACATCGCCTCGACCGACGGCCTCAGCGCCGCCGAGTCCAGCGGGATGACGGCGCTCCTCGACTTCTACGGGGTCCCCGCGGCCGCCCAGGCCGCCCTCCACCAGGTCGACCTCGCCGGCGCGAACGACGAGCACATCCGCGAGCTGGTGCCGACCGACAGCGCCAAGGCCCGCCACCTGGTCAGCGGCGTCGCCTACATCGCCGCCCGCGACGGCCTCTCCGACGACGAGCTCGCGCGGATCGCCGCGATCGGCACCAAGGTCGGCCTCAGCCTGGCGATGATCGACGCCCTCGTCGCCGAGTCCGAGGCCGCCGTCCTCGCGTCGATCCGCGGCGACCGGGCGCTCCTCGCCAAGCTCGACCGCCTGCGCTCGGCGCTCTTTCGGATCTAGCCGTCGCGCCCGAGCGCGCGCCTCAGGGGTTGATCTTGCGGAGCCAGAGCGTCGCAAACTGGCCGGCCATGTACTCCTGACCGGCGCCGTAGATGTAGCCGTCGTCGCCGTTGATCGCGACCGCGCGGGCGATGTCCTGGCCGGCGCCGGGGCCGTCGTAGGTGTGGGTCCAGAGCTCGGCGCCGTCCATGTTGGTCAGCTTGCGGACCCAGATCCCGGCGAAGTCGTTGGCCGTGTACTCCTGGCCGGCGACGACCACCGTCCCGTCGGGGGCGACCGCGACCCCGCGGCCGATGTCGTTGTCCGATCCCTTGGAGTCGTAGGTCTGGGTCCAGGCCTCGACGCCGGTGTCCGAGAGCTTGCGGATCCAGATGTTGGCGAGGCCGATCGGCTCGTAGACCTCGCCGACCGCGAAGATGTGATCCTCGCCGTCGACCGCGACCGCGCGGATGATGTCGTTGCCCGCCTTGTTGTCCCAGCTCTTGGTCCAGAGCTCGGAGCCGGCGGCGGTGTAGCGGCGGATCCAGAGGTCGGCGAGGCCGATCGGCTCGTAGATCTCGCCGACGACGACCGCGGAGTCGTCGCTGAGGATCGCCACCCCGTGGGCCCGATCGATCCCCGCCTTGTGATCGTAGACGTCGGAGAAGAGGAGCGTCCCCGCCGGGTCGTACTTGCGGACGACGATGTTGGCGAGGCCGATCAGCTTGTACTCGTCGCCGACCGCCCAGATGTTGCCGTCGGAGTCGACCGCCACCCCGCGCGCCGAGTCGCCGAGATCGCTCGGGCCGTTGTAGATGTCGCTCCAGAGCTCGTTGCCGGCGGGGTCGAGCTTGGCGACCCAGAAGTTCGTGTCCTCGCCCTTGACCGCGAGCTGGCCGACGACGACGTAGTCGCCCTGGGGATCGACGGCGACCCCGCGGGCGATGTCGCCGAGGGTGCCCTCGCCGATGTAGGTCTTGGTCCAGAGCTGATCGCCCTCGGCCGTGTACTTGGCGATCCAGATGTTCGCCCCCTCGCCGACCACGAATTGCTCGCCGACGACGATGACGTTGCCGTCGCCGTCGACCGCGACCCCGTGGGCGATCGCGTCGCCGGCGTCGCGGCCGTTGTAGTTGACGGTCCAGACCTCGGAGCCCGAGACCAGGCAGTCGATGTTGCAGCCGTCGCCCTGGACCGCGTTGCCGTCGTCACAGGCCTCCGGGCCGTTGGTCATCGCGTCGCCGCAGAAGGGCCCGCGGGCGGCGCAGCCGCGCTCGCAGCCGTTGTAGCCCCCGTCGTTGGTCCCGTCGTCGCAGGCCTCGACCCCCTCGTGGACCAGGCCGTCGCCGCAGATCGCCACCTTGCACTCCGAGGTGCAGCCGGCGTCGTCGGCGTTGGCCGCCCCCTCGTCGCACTCCTCGTCGCCCTCGACGACCCCGTCGCCGCAGCTCGGGATCCCCGGGCACTCGCAGCCGCCCCACCCCGACCCGTCGCCCTTGCAGACCTGCGTACCCTGACCCTCGGGACAGGTGCATGACGTCTCCTCGCCCGGGGTGCAGGCGCCGGCGCTGGCCGAGCCGCTGCCGGACTCGCTCTCGCTGGTCCCGCCGGTCGAGCCGCTCGTGCCGCTCGTCGTCAGCCCGCCGCTGGCGCTCCCGCTCTCGCTCGCGCTCGCGGTCGCCGAGTCGACGATCATGTCGTCGCCGCAGGCGCTGAGGCCGAGGCCGACGACGAGCGAGGCGATCGCGGAGATCGCCGGACGGTGGAGAGACGAGGGCATGGTCGGGCGCATCGGCCAACGCTACCACGCGCGAAGGTGCCCGAAGCGGCCGCCGTGGGGCGCCGCCCCCAGGTCACGCGACCAGCCGCCCAGCCGGCCGACGTGAGCGGGCGGCCCCCTGCCCCGCCGGCCCGACGGGGGCCCCCTACCCAGCCTCCCCCGCCTGCGACTACCGTTCGGCCCATGTCCCAAAAGCGCATCGAGTCCGTCCAGGTCGAGGGCGGATCCTTCGACCTCCACCTCTGGACCCCGCCCGCCGGCCACGGGCCCGGTCTCCTGCTGATCCAGGAGATCTTCGGCGTCGGCCCCTACATCGAGGCGGTCGCCGAGCGCCTCGCCGCCGCCGGCTACGTCGTCGCCGCGCCCGACGTCTTCTGGCGCTTCCACCCGCGCTGGGTCGCCGCCCACGACGAGGCCGGGGTCGCCGCGTCGATGGCCCTCGCCCAGAACCTGAGGCCCGAGCTCGCGGTCGCCGACTGCGTCGCCGCCCTCGGCCACCTCGCCGGCCTCGCCGAGGTCGACGGCGCCCCCGGGGTGATCGGCTTCTGCCTCGGCGGCTCGCTCGCCTGGGGTGTGGCCGCGGCTTCCCAGCCCGCCTGCTGCGTCTCCTACTACGGCTCCTTCGTCCCGCAGATGCTCGGCCTCCGCGCGCAGATCAGCTGCCCGGTGCTCCTCCACTTCGGCGGCCAGGACCCCTTCATCCCGCGCGAGCAGGTGAGCGCGGTCGAGGAGGCGCTCGCGGGCGCGGCCGGCTTCACGGTCAACGTCGAGGCCGCCGGCCACGCCTTCGACAACCACCTCGCGCCGATCTTCCACGACCCCGCGGCCGCCGAGCGCGCCTGGGCGAAGACCATGGCCTTCCTCGGCGAGCACCTCCCGGTCGGCGGCGGCGCGGCCTCGTAGGACCGGCCCACGCGGCGGCGACGAGCTCGCAGGCGTCGCCGTCGCGCGTCGTCGACCAGGCGGCGCCGACGCCTTCAAGCGCTCGAGCGCGCGCCCCGACGCGGCTCGATATCGCCACCGCGACGCAGGATCGCGGGCGATGGACGCAGCCGCGTCACCCGGCGATGATGGGCCCATGGATAGTCTCGAACTTCGCAAGGTGTCGTCGGTGGCGGCGCTGGCCCTGGTCCTCGGCGCCGCGTCCTGCAGCGGCGACTCGGGCCGCGGCGACGGCTCCGAATCGGCGACGACGACCGCGACCACGCAGGGCACCAGCGGCACCACCGGCGACGCGACCGGCAGCACCAGCGGCGGCGGCAGCGGGAGCACCGGCACCGGCACCACCAGCGGCGGCGGCGAGACGGTCGGCACCACCAGCGGCAGCACCGGGGCGACGACCTCCGGCGGGGTCGAGTGCACCGACCACCGCCAGTGCGGCGACGGCAAGTGCATCGCCGGATCCTGCTGCGCGATCGAGGACGCGTGCGGCGACGTCGCCTGCTGCGGCGGCGGCGAGGTCTGTCTCTTCGACCAGTGCGTGGTCCCGGGCGCCCCCTGCAAGAGCGCCAACGACTGCGCCGAGGGCGAGTACTGCGAGCCCGCGCTCGGCGAGGGCGAGGGCGACACCACCGGCGGTGACACCACCGGCGGCGACATGGCCTGCACCCAGTCGATCCCCGACGCCGGCTACTGCCTCAAGCTCCCCGAGGTCTGCGGGCCCGGCCAGGATCCGATGAAGGACGGCTGCGTCGCCGCCTGCGAGTACTACCCCGACGCCGGCAAGCTCAACGCGACCCTCAAGTGGCAGTGGGGCCTCTACGCCGCCGACGAGTTCTCGAAGTTCTCCGACGTCTGGTCGACGCCGACGGTCGGCCGGATCTACGACGCCAACTGCGACGGCAAGGTCGACGACACCGACCCGCCCAACGTCGTCTTCGTCTCCGGCAACTCGAACCAGACCTGCTGCTCCTGCGGCAACGAGCCGATCTCGACCTGCCGCACCGGCATCCTCCGGGTCCTCGACGGCGCCAGCGGCCAGGAGATCTGGTCGCTCGACAAGGCCAAGGCCGGCAACTACGGCTTCGCCGGGGTCTCGGTCGCGCTCGGCGACATCGACAACGACGGCGACGTCGAGATCATCACCGCGACCGGCGACGGCTTCGTCGCGGCGATCAGCAACGAGGGCGTGGTCGAGGCGATCAGCGACCTCCAGATCGACGGCCAGAACGCCGGCGCCTTCGGCTGGGGCGGCGGCCTCTCGGTCGCCGACATGGACGGCGACGGCTACCCCGAGATCGCCTTCGGCCGCACGCTCTTCTCGACCAAGAACGGGATCAAGCGCGAGTGGGTCGGCGCCGGGGGGATCGGCGGCGGCAACACCAGCGCCCTCTCGCACATGGTCGACCTCGACAACGACGGCAAGCTCGAGCTCCTCGCGGGCAACACCGCCTACAGCGCCGACGGCTCGATCTTCTGGCAAAACGCCGGGCTCCCCGACGGCTTCACCGCGATCGGCGACTTCGACCTCGACGGCACCCCCGAGGTGGTCCTCGTCGGCAACGGCCAGGTCTGGATCCTCCAGGCCGAGAACGGCGGGATCGACCTCGGCCCGGTGGCGATCCCCGGCGGCCTCAACGGCGGCGGCCCGCCGACCGTCGCCGACTTCGACGGCGAGCCCGACAAGCGCCCCGAGATCGGCGTCGCCGGCGGGGCCTACTACGCGGTCTTCAAGCCCGACTACCAGAACTCGAAGATCAACATCGCCTGGCAGCTGGCGACCAAGGACACCTCGAGCCGGGTCACTGGATCGTCGGTCTTCGACTTCGAGGGGGACGGCCGCGCCGAGGTCATCTACTCCGACGAGTGCTTCCTCTGGATCCTCGACGGCGTCGACGGCACCCTCCGCTTCGCCGAGCCCAACACGACCTTCACCGCGACCGAGGCGATCATCGTCGCCGACGTCGACGGCGACGGCCACGCCGAGGTCGTGCGGGTCTCGAACAGCGCCAACTGGCAGTGCAACACCGCCCCGTGGAACCAGCCCGATCCGAAGACCGGGCGCCCGCCTGGAAGCCGCCGCCGAACCAGACCTACTACAAGGGGATCTCGGTCTTCGGCGACTCCGCGAACTCGTGGGTCGGCACCCGCACCCTCTGGAACCAGCACGCCTACTACGTCACCAACATCTGCGATCCCCGCGACTCGGCCTGCGATCCCATGGCGCCCTACGGGTCGATCCCGGCCAAGGAGAAGCAGAACTGGAAGCAGGGCTGGCTCAACAACTTCCGGCAGAACGTCCAGGACGGCGGGATCTTCGACGCCCCCGACGCCGCGGTCTCGCTCCAGAGCCTCTGCGGCGAGCCGCCGCTGGTGCTCGAGGTCGGCGTCCGCAACCTCGGCCTCGTCGGCCTCCCCGCGGGGGTCGAGGCCTCGGTCTTCAAGGTCGAGGGCATGGTCGAGACCCTGGTCGAGACCGTCACCACCACCAAGCCGCTCCTCCCCGGGCAGACCGAGGTCTTCCAGGTGATCGTCCCGGTCGACGTCGGCATGGCGGGGGACACCTTCATCGCCCGGATCGTCGTCGACCCGAACAACCCGAAGTTCCACGAGTGCGACGACACCAACAACGCGACCCCGCCGCTCGACACCTTCTGCCCCGGCTGATCCGCGGCGGACGTCCCGCGCGGACGCGATCCAGGGCGCCTCGCCGGGGGCGCCCTGGCTCCGTCGATCGCCCGGGGGTACACTGGCGTCGATGAGCGAGAGCGCCCGACGCCGCGCGACCTACGAGGACGTACGCAACGCGCCCTCGCACATGGTCGCGGAGATCGTCGACGGCGAGCTCCTCCTCCACCCGCGACCGGCGACGCCGCACGCGATGGCGGCGACGGCGATCGGCGAGGAGCTCGGGCCCCCCTTCAAGCGCGGCCGCGGCGGCCCCGGCGGGTGGCACATCATCTTTGAGCCCGAGCTCCACCTCGGCGGCGACATCCTCGTCCCCGATCTCGCGGGCTGGCGGCGCGAGCGTCTCCCGGAGATCCCCGACGCGCCCTTCCTCGAGCTCGCCCCCGACTGGCTCTGCGAGGTCCTCTCACCGAGCACCCGCTGGCTCGACCGCGGCCCCAAGCTGCGGATCTACGGCAGCGCCGGCGTCTCCCACGTCTGGCTGGTCGAGCCCCGCGATCACACCCTCGAGGTGCTCGATCGGCGAGGCGAGCACTGGACGCTCCTCGACCACTTCCACGGCGACGCGAAGGTCCGCGCCCGCCCCTTTGACGCGATCGAGCTCGAGCTCGCGGCCCTCTGGGAGGGCGTCGCGCTCCGCCCCGACGGCGAGCGCTGAGCGCTCGCCGTCGCCGGGGTGCCGGGGCGCCTACTCCCCGCCGCCGGCCTCGGCCGCGGGCGCCGGGCTCAGGTTGAGGGGCTTGGCCCGACCGACCGAGGGATCGTCGGCGGCGAGGGCCGCGTAGGCGACCGGGTCGCTGGTCTCGAGCTTGCCCGGCGCCCCCTCGGCGCCGATCAGCTCGTGGATCCCGCGGCGCGATCCGTAGTAGTTGCCGCGATCGTGGTCCTCGTCGTTGATGCAGCGGCGGACCAGCGAGCGCGAGATCGGCGGGAGGTTGAGCATCTCGAGGGCCATCCCCCAGAGCGCGTCGATCATGTTCTGATCGGCGGGGAACTCGAGGAGCCCGGCGAGGGTGATCAGGAGCCCGCCCCGCCGCCCGACCGGCGTGTCGAGGGGCTCGCGGCCGCCGAGGTAGCCGAGGTCGATCGCCCGCCAGTAGGCGTCGGCGGCCGCCAGCAGGCGCTTGAGCTCCTGGGCGGCGTGGCTGAGCCAGGCGTGGACCATCACCTCGGCGCCGATCCCCGCGCCGTTCTCCCCCTCGCTCAGGTAGCGGACCACCGCCGGCAGGTGGCCGAGGTCGACCGCCGGGCCCTCGCCGATCGGCACGTCCTGGGGCGGCACCGCCTGGCTGAAGAAGCCGCCGGAGCGGAAGGCGTAGAAGAGCTCGGTCTGCCCCGGCAGCTCGTCCCAGAGCTCGGAGTACTGGGTCACCCGGTTGAGCGAGCCAGCGGCCCAGCCGAGGCCGCGGGCGGCCGCCCCGGAGATCTGCGAGGCGGCGGCCCCGGGGTCGCGCGGGAGCGCCGAGACCCGGAGGTCCTCGGCGATCTCGACCAGCCGGAGATCGAGGAAGCCGTCGTAGTAGTCGGCCTTGCCGTCGCGGTTGATGTCCTCGTAGCGGCGGGCGACCAGCGGGTGGCCGGGGCCGATGAACTGGACGAAGTCCTTGTTGCGGCTCTGCGAGTGGTACCACTGCGCCTTCTTGACCCGGGCGTCGATCGCCCCGAAGTCCTCGCCCTCGCTCATCCCCTTGAGGATCGCCACCAGGCAGTCGAGCCCCTCCGACGCCGTCAGCTCGCCGTCGCCGCCGGTGCGGAAGTAGGTCGAGTCCCACGACGAGTAGATGTCGGCCTCCGGGAACATCTGCGAGATCGCGAAGCGCGTGGTCAGGCCGGCGCACTGGGCGTTGAGCATCAGCTTGTAGCCCTTCTGGCGGACGTCGACGCAGGCCGCCTTCATGTCGGCCGAGCCGAGGTTGGCGTGGCGGTTGATCGCCACGCCGACGAAGAAGTCGTCGCCCATCTCGGCGTTCTCGTGCTGCGGGCTCGAGGGCCGGGCGAAGATCTGGATCACCTGCCCCTTGGGACCGGTGAAGGGGGCCTCGAGGACGACGTAGCCGGTCGAGAAGACCCCGGGCGGCGTCGGCGTCCCCTCCGGGGCCTCGACCTCGGTGAACTTGTGGGTCTTCTTGAGGACCTCGAGGCCGCCGCGGTGGAACTCGTAGCCGGAGTTGAGGGCGACCCGCCACGGGCGATCGAGCTCCTCGTAGGGCGGCGAGGCCCGCCGCAGGCCGCCGAGGAGCGCCTTCACCCGCGCCCGCTCGGCCTCGGTGAGCGCCGGCCCGCGCTGCGAGAGGAGCTGGACCGCGTGCGCCCGGATCTCCGGCCGCGCGCCCGCGCCGACCTCGGCGTCGATGAGCGCGAAGATCATCGCCGCCGCCCGATCGGCCGGATCGCGGAAGCCCGGATCCTTGGCCGCGGTGGCGATCACGTGGGCGAGGACGGTGAGGGTCGCCGAGCGGAGCTGGGCCGCGTCGTCCGCGTCCCCCTCGCCGCCGACCGCGGCCGCCGCGAGGATCGCCGCGAGCTGATCGAGGAGGCCGCCGGCCTGCTCGGCCGTCAGCCGCTCCTCGCGGAGCGGCGCGTCGGGGTGGAAGGCGGAGGGCGGGAAGAGGCGCTCGAACGACGAGGTGCGGCGGGCCGAGACCCAGCGGGCCGCGGTCACCATCACCTCGAGTGCGTCCTGGCCCCGCGGGGCCGGGCCCTCCTCGCTCGCCGCCAGGGTGCCGTCGGCGAGGAGGTAGAGGGGGCGCGCGCCGTAGATCGTCGCCGTCAGGTGGATCACCCCGCGTGGGTCGGCACCTCGGCGGCCTCGGCCGCCTCGGCCGCCTCGAAGCTGGTCGGCTCGGGGGCGGCCTCGGGGGCGAAGAAGCGGCCGGCGATCGCCTCGAGCTGGCGGCGGTAGGTGCCGCGGCGGCCGATGAAGCGGATCGTCACCCGCTTGCCGACGCGATCGCGGATCACCTCGGCCGCCTCGGCGCTCGGCTCGGGGTCGAGGCGGACGTGGTACTTGCGGTCGCCCGCGAGGAGGAGGTGGGCGCCCTCGGCCGCGAAGGATCCCCCGAAGCTCGCGCCCGCGTCCTCGCCGCTGGCGACCAGGACGCCCGGGAGGATGTGAGAACCGGCGGAATTGCGGACGCGGACGGTGACTTGCATGCTCATCGGGACTCTCCTTCGACGCTCGGCGGCCGGGCGCCAGACCCGGGCAAAGCCGCCGCCCAGGCCCCTCACGCGCCGCCGGGGGCGACGCTACCACAGACGCGGAGGCCGGGCCGCGGCCGCCTCCGCGCTGAGCATGCGCGGCCGCGATCGCCCGCCTCCGCGCGCGCGCTGATGTACCCTTGGGCGCGACGGAGCGAGGTGAACCATGACGACGATGCGCTACCGGATGCTCGGTGAGAGCGGCCTTAGGATCTCCGAGCTCTGCCTCGGGACCATGACCTTCGGCGAGACCTGGGGCTTCGGCGCCGACAAGGCCGAGTGCCGGCGGATCTACGACGCCTACCGCGGACGCGGCGGCAACTTCATCGACACCGCCAACAAGTACACCGAGGGGACCTCCGAGGCCTTCGTCGGCGAATTCATCGCCGGCGAGCGCGGCCGGGTGGTCCTCGCCACCAAGTACACCCTGGCGACCGCGCAGGGCGATCCCAACGCCTGCGGCAACCACCGCAAGAACATGGTTCAGTCGGTGGAGGCGAGCCTGCGGCGCCTCGGCTGCGACTACATCGACCTCTACTGGGTGCACGCCTGGGACGGGATCACGCCGCTCGACGAGGTCATGCGCGCGCTCGATGATCTGGTCCGCGCCGGCAAGATCCTCTACGTCGGGATCTCCGACGCGCCCGCCTGGGTGGTCGCCCGCGCCAACACCCTCGCCGAGCTGCGCGGCTGGTCGCGCTTCGTCGGCCTCCAGATCGAGTACAGCCTGATCGAGCGGACGGTCGAGCGCGAGCTGGTGCCGATGAGCGAGGCGCTCGGCCTCGGGATCACCGCCTGGGCGCCGCTCGCCGGCGGCGTCCTCACCGGCAAGTACCACGGCGTCAGCGACCCGAAGAGCGCCGACACGACCCGCGGCGCGAGCAACGATCGCCGCCTCAGCCAGCGGAGCCGGGCGATCGCCGCCGAGGTCGTGGCGATCGCCGCCGAGCTCGGGGTCGCGCCGGCCTCCGTGGCGATCAACTGGGTCCGCCAGCGCCCCTGCCGGCCGACGCCGATCCTCGGCGCCCGCACCGAGGCCCAGATCCGCCAGAACCTCGCGGCCCTCGACTTCGCGCTCTGCGAGGAGCACCTCGCCCGCCTCGACGCGGCGTCGGCGATCTCGCTCGGCTTCCCCCACGACTTCCTGGGGTCGGAGTGGGTCCGCGCGGTGATCCACGGCGACACCGTCGATCGCCTCGACGCGCCGACGCGGCGGCGCTGACTGGCGTCCGCGGGCCTCGTCCAACAATGCCCCGATGGCCATGTCTTCACGGACATGGCCATCGGTACATCGGTCAGGGCGAGCAGCGCGGGATCGCGTCCGGGTTCTTGAGATCGCAGGCGTCCTCGACGCAGGGGCACTCGCTCCCGCAGAGGCCCCGCTGATCGGCGACGCTGAGCTGGGTGAGGCAGTCGGCGAAGGTCGGGTTGTTGACGTCCGCGGTCCCGGCGAAGAGCTCGCAGCTCGCCGCCGTCGGATCCTGCGGGGTCGAGACCGAGCTCCCCCAGGTCGTCAGCCCGGCGAGGATGTCGGCCCCGGTGAACGCCCGCCAGCGGCCGGTGACGGGATCGACGACGCAGTCCTTGGGGCCGAGCGGCCGGGTCTGACAGCAGGTCATGCCGCCGCACACCGACGCGATCTCAGAGGGGCTCCAGCGCGGGTTGCAGGGGACCGCGCACTGGTTCAGGAGCGGGTCGGACACCCCCTCGGGATCGACGCAGACGCCGCTGTAGCTGAGGACGTTGTTGCTCTCCGAGAAGATCGGCACGCCGTGGGTCGCGTCGGTGGGGGCAGCGCGGTAGGCGGGGAGGAGCCCCGCCTGGGCGGCCGGATCGTCCGAGCAACAGAGGAGCCCGGCGCCGCACTCCGACGCGCCGCCGCCGAGCTCGGCGACCGGGGCGCAGCGCTCACCCGCGCCGGGCCCCCCGCCGCCGGTCGACGAGGCCGAGTCCGTGGCCGTCGACGCGTCGCTCCCGCTCGCGCCCGTCGTCCCGGTCTCGCTCGCGGTCGCCGACCCGCCCTTGGGATCGCCGCAGGCGAGCGCGAGCCCCAGCCAGAGCCCGAAGAGAGCGACAATTCCGCGCGTCACGAGAGCCTCCCTCAAAGGGCCACCACGCTAGCGCGGGCCGTCGACCGGCACCACCGCAAGTTCCGTCACTCCGCGCCCGATCGCCCCGCGCCGGCGGCGATCCCCGCGAGGTAGGCGTCGTAGCGCGCGCTCAGGCGCCGGGTGATCGGCCCGACCCCGCCGTCGCCCACCGGCGCGCCGTCGAGCGTCGTCACCGCGATCGGCCCGCGCACCGACGAGGTCAGGAAGACCTCGTCCGCCGCCCGCAGCTCGTCCGGCATGATCGTCGCCTCGGCGCTCGGGATCCCGAGCTCGGCCGCCAGCTCGAGGACGACCGCGCGGGTGATCCCGGAGAGGAGCCCGGTCTTCAGCGAGGGGGTGAGGAGGCGCCCCTCCTTGACCATGAAGACGTTGGAGGTCGCGCCCTCGGCGACCGCGCCGTCGATGCTCAGCATGATCGCGTCCTCGGCCGCGCCCTCGGTCGCCTGCCGCAGCGCCTGGATCGAGTTGAGGTAGTTGCCGGTCTTCAGGGTCGGATCGAGCGAGCGCCGCGAGATCTTGCGGACGTCGACGATCCGGACCGCGAGGCCGCGGGCGTAGACCTCCGGCGGCGGCACGTGGATCTCCTTGGCGATCACCACCAGGAGCGGCGCGCCGGCGTGCCGCGGATCGAGGACGAGCTCGCCGATCCCGCGGGTGACGACGATCCGGACGTAGGAGTCGGCGTTGCCGGTCGCGTCGCAGGTCGCCCGGGTCGCCGCCGTGATCTCCGGATCGCTGAAGGGGATCTCGAGGCCGATCCCGTCGGCGCTCCGCCGCAGCCGATCGAGGTGGCGCCCCATCTCGACGAAGCGCCCGCCGATCGTCCGCAGGGTCTCGTAGACGCTGTCGCCGTAGAGGAACCCGCGGTCGAAGACCGAGATCGTCGCCTCCCCCGGATCGAGGGGTCGGCCTGCCGTCGACAAATAGACCTTGATCGCCATCGCGCCTCCGCTCCGCCGCCGCCGCGGCCTCCTACGCCCCCCCCGCCAGGCGATCGCCGCCGAGGCGGAGGCGCCAGCAGAGCCCGAGGGCCTCGACCATGATCCCGAGGGACATCTTCGACGCGCCGCGCTGACGGTCGGGGAAGGCGATCGGCACCTCGCGGACCCGAAAGCCCCGCCGCAGGCAGCGGTACTTCATCTCGATCTGGAAGCCGTAGCCGCTCGCCTCGACCCCGCGGAGATCGAGCGCCTCGAGGACGCCGCGGCGGTAGCAGACGAAGCCGGCCGTGAGGTCGCGGATCGTCACGCCGAGGACCGTCCGCGCGTAGACCCCGCCCGCCCGCGAGAGGAGGCGGCGCCGCAGCGTCCAGCCCTCGGTCGACCCGCCGGCGACGTAGCGCGAGCCGATCACCACGTCGGCGTCGGCGCTGGCCGCCAGGAGATCGCCGAGGAAGGAGGGATCGTGCGAGAAGTCGGCGTCCATCTGGATCAGGTGGGTGTAGTCGGCCCCGTCCTCCAGCCCCCAACGAAAGCCGTCGAGGTAGGCCCGGCCGAGCCCCTCCTTGCCCGCCCGGTGGAGCACCTTGATCCGCGGATCGGCGGCCGCCAGGCGATCCGCGAGCTCTCCGGTGCCGTCCGGGCTCGCGTCGTCGATCACCAGGACGTCGAGATCGGGCTGGGCCGCGTGGATCGCCCGGGTGATCGCCGCGAGGTTCTCCCGCTCGTTGTAGGTCGGCACCAGGACCAGACCGCGGATCGATTGAGGGGTGATGGACACAGCCTGTGCCGATCTATGGACCCGCGCGCAGGGAGCACGCAAGGGGGGCCGCAAGTGGGGGTCGCTTGCGAGCGCTCGACGGCCCTTGATACCATCCCGCGCACCCTCTCGGCGCTCGCTACGACGCGCGAAGGGGCCGCTGGAAGACCCCGTGCGACGGATCCGCTGCCACTACGCCTCCGGTGAAGCCTTCGTCGACGCTCTCCAGAGCCCCGGCGAGGACAACGCGATCCAGGTCTTCACCACCGAGCGCTTCGAGCCCGGCGAGGAGGTCCTGGCCGAGGTCTTCTTCTCCGGCCTCCCCGGCAAGATGATCGTCCGGGCGATCGGCAAGAAGTGGCAGAACGCCCGCCCCCGCCTCCGCGTCCGCGCCGGCGGCGTCCTCCGCTGCATCGGCTCGGAGTGGCGCAAGCTCCTCTTCCTCCGCGACGTCGCCCTCGGCTGCACCGAGATGATGCCCCGCCGCCGCCACGTCCGGCAGCCGGTGCTCGTCGAGATCCGCTGGCGGCGGGCCGGCGATCCCGAGCTCGCGCCGGCGACGATCTCCGAGATCTCTGAGGCCGGCGCGCTCCTCCTGACCCGCGATCCCCTGGCGCTCGGCGACGAGATCATCATCGAGATCACGCCCCCCGGCAGCGCCCGCCCGCTCGAGCTCCAGGCGGTGATCCGCAACCACGACAACCCCGAGGGCTGCGGGGTCGAGTTCGTCGCCCGCGACATGGGCGGGGTCCACCGGATCCGCGAGGTGATCCGGCGGATCGTCGACGAGTAGGGGCGCGGTGCGGGGAGCGTCGCGCCTCTCGTTCGCGTCCCTCGCGCTCGCCGGCGTCGCTGTCCTCGCCTGCGCGGGGGCCTGCGGCGGCGCCGCGGAGGCGCCCGCCCCTGCCCCCCCCCCCGGCGACCGCGACCGCGAGCCCGAACGCGGCCGCCGACGCGCCCGCCCGCGAGGCCGGCCCGCGCGGCTGCGAGGCCGCCCCGCCCGCGCTCCGCCACCTCCTCTGCGGCGAGCGCTCCGGCGACGACGCGCTCGCCCGCCTCCTCGCCGCCGACGCGCCAGCGGCCGCCGCCGCCCTCGCGCCCGAGCTCGCGGCGGCCCCCGACCTCCAGGGGATCGCCCGCCTGGTGGCCCTCGATCGCGCGGCCCAGACCGCCTCAGAGCCCGCCGATCCGGTCGCCGCCGTGGTCTCGCCGATCGACGAGGGGGTCCTCGCCCAGGTCGCGCTCGCCCTCGATCGCCGCCACCGCGGCGACGTCCCCTACCCCGATCGAGTCCGGGCCAACGCCCTCCTCGCCCGGATCCACAACGAGGCGCTCCTCCAGCTCGGGCCCGCCGCCGGCGCCCCGGCGCCGCCGCTGGTCCGGGTCCTCGCCGGCCGCTTCCTCCACTTCGGCCGCGCCTTCGTCGGCGCCCAGCGGCGCCGCAGCGTCGCCGGCCTCGATCCGCTGGCCGCCGATCTCGAGCGCCGCCTCCTCGCGGTGATGGAGGTGATCGAGGCGACCCCCTACGCGGCCGACGACGCGCTCCTCTTCCACGAGCGCGCCCAGGTCCGCCGCCACCTCCTCGGCGCCGGCGCCCGCAAGCGCCTCCGCGAGGCCGGCGGCCGCGACCCCGCCGAGGTCCTGCCGCCCTGGAGCGACGAGATGGTCCGGCTCATCGACGCCGGCTTCGTCGATCAGGCGATCGACCTCGGCGCGGGCGGGGTCCGCGAGGCCGGGGTCGCGCCGATCGAGGAGGCGCTCCTCGCCGCCTTCGCCGCGGCCCAGCGCGACGACGGGCGCCGCCGCAGCGTCGAGCGCATGGGCGCGCTGCGGGAGCAGGAGCCGACGCCGCCGATCGTCGGCGAGTCGCCGGTGCCGACGCCTCGCGGCCGGCCCTGGCCGCCGGCCCCGACGATCGCCGAGCGCCTCGAGGCCTCGCTCACCGGCGACGGGCCCCGGCCCGCGGCGGTCGCGGCCGCGATCCTCACCCTCCGCGAGCGCCCCGACGCCGCCCTCGCGCTGATCCGCCGGATCCTCCCCGACGACCCCGCGTCGACCGAGAGCGGGCGCTCGCTGCTGATCCGCGAGCTCCCCTGGCTCCTCGCCGAGGTCGAGGCCCGCGACCTGGTCACCCGCGCGCGCCTGCGGGCCTCGGTCGCCGCCGCCCGCCTCCGGCCGCCGCAGGAGCCGGCCGCGCGCGAGCGGGCGCTGCGGCGGCGCTTCGCCCTCGCGGCCGAGGAGGCCCGCGGCCAGAGCGACGCGATCGCCACCGAGCAGCTCCTCGCCAACCGCCCGCGCTCGCTGGCGGCCGAGCTCGAGGGGCCGATCGCCGCGGACGAGGCCGGCGAGAGCGAGGCCGGCGAGGGTTCGGCGCCGACGGACGAGGGCGCCGAGCCCTGATCTCTGGCTATCCTTTCGGACATGAGCCATGGAGCATGTCTATAGGGACAGAAAAATCGACCCGCCGCCGGCCTCAAGAACATGTCCAAAGGGACATGACACGGAGATCGCCGACCCGCCCTCACTCGTCGATCGCCGGCGCCTGATCGCAGCGCGTGCGACCGCCGGGTCGGATCCGCACCTCCCCCGCGCGGACCTCCACCCGGGTGACCCGCCCCCGCGGCGCCCGGATCCAGCGGGCCGCCTGGGCGCCGCTGCGGCCGTCGGCGACCGCGATCCGGACCTGCCCGCCGCGCGCCCGCGGGGCGTCGACGCACTCCCCCGGGACCAGCGCCGCGCCGCCGACCGTGAAGCGGAGCGGCCGATCGGGATCGGCGTCGACGCAGACCCGCGGCGGCCCGGCGCTCGCGCAGGTCCGCAGGCCGGTCCGCTGCCACCCCTGGCTCGGGGCGCAGCCGACGAGCGCGATCACGGCCGCCAGCGCCACACCGAGGACCCAGGCGGGCCGACCGCCTGAGCCCCGCGCGCCCGCGCTCGTCGCCGACGCGGGCCTGTGGCATCCTCGCCCGACGTGGTCCGCCGGCGCCGCAAGAACATCGCAGGGAAGCCGCGCCGGATCGACGACGCGATCTGGGCGCTGGTCCGCTCGCACGTCCCCGGCGACTCGGTCCAGCTCCTCCGCCTCCGCTCCGTCTGGCCGAAGATCGCCGGGGAGGCGCTGGCCCGCCGCGCCTGGCCGGACGCGGTCTCGGGGGACGAGGCGATCATCGCGGTCCACGACAACCAGTGGCTACACGAGCTGACGTACATGCGCCAGGCCCTGCTCCGGCGGATCGTCGACCTCGCGCCGAACGCGGGGATCACCCGGGTCCGCCTCCGCCTCGCCCAGGGCGAGCCGCCGCCCCCTCCGCCGGTCGATCCGCCGATCCGGATGCCCCCGCGCGCGCCGCCGCTCCCGGTCGAGCCCGATCCGGAGACCGTCGAGGCGATCCACGCGGTCGCCGACGACGAGCTCCGGGCGGCGATCGCCGCCGCCCGTCAGAGCCTCTCGCTGCCCCCCGCCCGCTACCCGGAGTGAGCCGCCGGAGCACTGGCGCGGCCCCGCGCTTTCGCCTAGGGTATCGCCGCCGTGTCGATCCGAGCGCCCTCCACGTCGTTCCCCGCCGCCTTGACGCTCCTCGGGGCGCTCGCCCTCTCGCTCCTCGGCGGCTCCGCCTGCGGCCGCGCCGACGCGCCCGCCAGCGGCGCCGCGCCGGCCAAGAGCGAGACCGCGGAGACCCCCGCCGCCGACGCGACCGCGGCCAAGGGCACGGGCGGCAAGCTCTTCGAGAAGATCGCCGCGCCCCTCGAGTTCCGCGAGGCCGGCGAGGGCCCGCGGGCGCCGACCAGCGACGTCTTCGGCGCCCGGATCGGCGCCGCCAAGGTGGCCGACGTCGAGGCCCTGGTGGCCGCCCGCGGCCTCACCTGCAAGGACACCTCGATCCGGGCGATGATGGCCGCGAAGCGCGAGGCCGAGGCCAAGAAGCGGGCCGAGGGTGGCGAGGACGCGGTCTCGTCCGCCTCGTGGATGAAGAAGAAGAGCAAGCGCGAGGAGAACCCGCAGGTCCGCTTCGCCTGTCCGACGGTGAAGGCCGAGCAGGTCGGCGATCGCCTGCGGCCGCCCTCGCAGGGGCGCCTCCTCTTCGTCTTTGACAGCGACGAGCACCCCCTCCGCCACGCCTCCTACCAGCGCTCGCATCGCAGCCACGCGGCCGCGCTCGCCGACTTCGAGGACGCCGTCCAGGCGATGACCGCGATCTTCGGCGAGCCCAGCGAGCGCCGCGGCGAGCTCCCGGTGGCCGACGCCAAGGGCCAGGTCACCTTCCCGCAGGGCCGCAACCTCGAGGTCCGCTGGACCTTCGCCGACCTCGTCGTCCGGGTCACGGCGATCCACTTCGGCCAGAAGGTGACGGTCGGCGAGCGGATCGAGGTCCCCCACGGTGTCCGCCCCGACGCCCCGATCCTCGGCAAGACCGACCTCCCGCCGCCGCCGCCCCCGACCCCGGCCTTCGTCGCGCCGCCGCCCGCCGAGCCCCCGCCGGCGCCGAAGCTGAGCCCCGAGGAGGAGGCCGCGCTCGCCAAGAAGATGGCCCAGCAGTAGAGGTCCGGGCGCGCGCGGGTGAATTGCCCGCGAGGTCACCACGACCGCGCGGGACCTCGCTCACGCCGTGTCCCGTCGGCGATTGCGCCTGGAGCCATCGCCCGCCATGATGCGGCCTCCCCCCGCGGCCCATGGACGACTTCCTCCAGACCTTCAACGACGTCCTGAGCGCGATCAACGGCGTCATCTTCCACGACGTCGTCCTCTTCACGGTCCTCGGCGTCGGCGTCCTCTTCACGATCTGGAGCGGCTTCTGCCAGTACCACGCGCTCTCGCACGGGGTCTCGGTGATCCGCGGGCGCTACGACGACAAGGACGACCCGGGGGCGATCAACCACTTCCAGGCGCTCTCGGCCGCCCTCTCGGCGACCGTCGGCCTCGGCAACATCGGCGGCGTCGCGGTAGCGATCGCCCTCGGCGGCCCCGGGGCGATCTTCTGGATGTGGGTGGTCGGGATCTTCGGCATGGCCCTCAAGACCACCGAGGTCACCCAGTCGATGCTCTTCCGGAACACCGACGACGCCGACGAGCCCCACGGCGGGCCGATGTGGGTGGTCGAGGAGGGCCTCGCCAAGCGGAGCCCGCGGCTGCGGCCGCTCGGGCGGGCGATCGGCGTGCTCTTCTGCATCACCCTGCTGATCGCGACGATCACCGGCGGCAACATGTTCCAGGCCTGGAACGTCGCGGTCGTCACCGAGGAGGGGCTCGGGATCCCGCAGCCGCTGGTCGGCGCGATCCAGGCGGTCCTGGTCGGCGCGGTGATCCTCGGGGGGATCAAGCGGATCGGCGCGGTCGCCGGGCGGATCGTCCCCTTCATGTGCCTGGTCTACCTGATCGCGTCGTTCTACGTGCTCGGGGTCCACATCGCCGAGATCCCCGCGATGCTCCGGCTCATCGTCGTCTCGGGGCTCAACCCGGCCGAGGCCGGCGGCGCCTTCGTCGGCGCCTCCTTCGGCCTCGCCTTCCTCTGGGGGATGAAGCGCGCGCTCTTCTCGAGCGAGGTCGGCCAGGGCTCGTCGCCGATCGCCCACTCGGCGGCGAAGACCGACGAGCCGGTCCGTGAGGGCGTGGTCGCCGGCCTCGAGCCCTTCATCGACACGATCGTCGTCGCCACCCTGACCTCGCTGGTGATCATGGCCAGCGGCGCCTGGAACCGCGGCGGCGAGGCCACGTTCGCCGAGGCCCCGGCCTTCGTCGCCGCCGAGGAGGCCGCCGACAAGGGCCCGCGCTGGATCCCTGGCGAGGTCGCGCTCCCCCGCAAGAGCGCCGAGGCGGAGGCGATCAGCGGGGCCTGGAAGGAGGGCGACGGGGTCTTCCTGATCGCCCGCTTCGGCGAGGTCGACGAGGCCACCGGCACCGATCTCCAGCGGGTCAACGGCACCGTCGTCCGCGACGCGGCCGACCGCGACGCCTGGGCGATCCGCTGGTCGCCGGTCGCCACCGCGGCCGCGCCGGTCGCGGTCGGCCCGGACATCTACCGCGACTACGTCGGCGCCGCCCTCACCAGCCACGCCTTCGACCGCGTCACCCCGGGCCTCGGCAAGTGGCTGGTCTTGTTCTCGTCGTGGCTCTTCGCGGTGTCGACGATGATCTCGTGGTCGTACTACGGCGAGCAGGGCGTCGTGTACATGGGCGGCCAGCGCTGGGTGATCCCCTACAAGATCATCTACTGCGCGGCGATCGTCCTGGCGACCGTCGGCCTCGTGACCACCGACGCCGAGCTCGACAACCTCACGACCCTCGGCACCGGCGTGATGCTGGTGGTCAACATCCCGATCATGCTCCTCTTCGGCGCGTCGACGATGAAGGCCTACCGGCGCTACTTCGCGCGGCTGCGGGCCGGCGACTTCGAGAAGCACAAGGCGCCGCCGATCACCGAGGTGATCGAGGGGCACGACCACGAGTAGGCGGGGCGACGATGCTCAAGCTCAAGCGCCTCAAGATCCTCCACTACCGGAACGTCAAGCCGGGCTGCGAGCTGAGCTTCGACGACGGCCTCAACCTGGTGCTGGGCAAGAACGCGTCCGGCAAGACGACCCTCCTGGCCCTGCTCTCGGCGGTCTGTCGGTCGGTCTTCGAAGGGATCAAGCACGAGGAATTCGAGCTCGAGTACACCCTCTCGAACGACGCATTCTCGGTCGAAGCGAAGGTCTCGCACCGGCAGGTACCGACGACGGACGACGAGCAGCAGATCGGCGCAGGGCCGCTCTGGGATGATCACTACGAGACAACCTTCACCGACCTGCTCACAGGAGAGGAGCTGTCGATCGACAGCGAGCGGGCGAGTCGACACCGACGTGTCGACCTCATCATGGAGTGGTCCTTCATCGCCGCGCTCCTCTCGAACCGGAAGGAGTCCTGGACAGACCTGCGGAACGAGCTCTTTCGCAGCTTCGGGTCGGCGTTCCGATTTGATGAGTCGCTCGACTGCTTCGCCTCGATGACCGGTCGTCAGAGCGTCCTGGGTGGACCCGAGTCGCCGCCCTTGGCCCGGAAGGGCTACACCTCACGGCGAGGGCTCCACGTCACCGATGGCGAGTTCATTCCTCCATCCCTCTCAAATGCACTGGGACATGTGTTCCGGCTCGCAGATCCTGACGCGGACCTCTCGGTCGACGACGCAGCCAAGAACTTCACCGACAAGGCCGCGACGCTCATGGATGTTCAGAACGTGGTTGTGAAGCCGAGAGTCACCGAGCGTCGGATCACGTCCCACGAACGCTCGATCTCGGCAGAGGGCTTCACGTTCGAGGTCACCCGCCCTGACGGAACCACGATCCATCACGACCGCCTGAGCTACGGCCAGAAGCGCCTGCTCTCGTTCCTCTACTACCTCGAATGCAACCCATCCGTCGTGATCGCCGACGAGCTCGTCAACGGCCTCCACCACCGATGGATCGACGCCTGCATGAAGGAGATCGGCTCGCGGCAGGCGTTCCTCACGAGCCAGAACCCGCTCCTCTTCGACTACGCTGACTTCGAGTCCGTGGAGCAGGTCATGCACCGCTTCATCGTCTGCGACCTCGAGATGGTCGATGACCGCGAGATGCTGGTCTGGCGCAACATGAGTCACGGCGACGCGGAGGTCTTCTTTCGAGCCTATGAGGCCGGGATCGAGCACGTCGGTGACATCCTGATCACCCGGGGCCTCTGGTGAGCGAGCCCCCTTCAAAGATCTCGCTCCTGCTCCTGACGGAAGACAGCGGCAAGGAGGCGGAGTCTGCGCTCCGCGCCTTTCTCGACCGCCTGCTCCGTCGAGTCGTCGCAGGCGCCAGCGTCGATGCTGGGAGCTGGGATCCCGCCGAAGGCGATGTCCGCGCCGTTGTGCGTGGCAACGCGTGGAAGAGCCCGGCACGGAGGGAGCTCGTTCAGCTTCGTCAGTACATCGCGGCCAAGCTCCGTAGCCCCGGCGGCTTCGTCTTCTTCCATTTTGACGGCGACCGACCCTACCGCGACCGTGAAGCCAGCGAGAACATCAAGAAATTCAACGAGCTGATCCAGAAGCACGTCCGGGACATCCTCGGAGGTCCTCCGCCGATGCGCCGACCTCGGAGACACGCTTCGGCGCCCCCAGTACCGACGGCTCCCCTCATGGAGAAGCTGATCCCGATCGTCCCCTTCTACAGCGTTGAGGCCTGGTACTTCCAGAACACGGAGCGGGCGCTCGCCCACTGCCTGGCCAATCCGAAGTGCCGCGGGGGATGCCAGGCCACGCTCGCTACCTGGACGGCGGACCGAGGTGCGCTCGACGAGCTCATCAAGCCGAAAGAAGCGCTCTGCTTCCGCGCGGGGCACAACCTCGACCTCGCACGCACCTCCTATCCGCTCGACAGCGTCCTCGCCGCGCGGAAGTCACTCCATGATCTCGTCGCTCAGCTCTCGGCATGTGCACCGCTGCGCGAGGCGCTCGAAGCCACGCGCCCCCCCTGGTGGCACGAGCCCGAGCCCCCCAGGGGTCAAGCGGACACATGACGTCGGCGCGCTTCCGCGCGCCGCTTGACCCGCCGCCGCGCGCCGACGCCCCGCCCACGCGTCACCGTTGACCTCGCCCCCGGGCCTCGATACTCGGAGGTCCGCGCGTGGCGTCGACGTTCACAGGCAGCGGCGATCCCGAGGACTCGCTGGCCATCACCCAGGAGGCGTCGCTGCATACGCCGACCTTCGGGGTCGACGACACCCTCGCCTCGCCGCGCGAGGTGACCCTCCCCGGCGGCCTCCGTGACGAGCGCGACGACCTCGCGCGGGGCGATCTGATCGGCCGCTACGTGATCCTCGATCGCCTCGGCGCCGGCGGCATGGGGGTGGTCTACGCCGCCTTCGATCCCGAGCTCGATCGCAAGGTGGCGATCAAGCTCCTCCACTCGAGCGCCGCCGCCGAGAGCGAGGGCAGCCGCATGCGCCTCCTCCGCGAGGCCCAGGCGCTCGCCAAGCTCAGCCACCCCAACGTCGTCACGATCCACGACGTCGGCACCTTCGGCGATCACGTGTGGCTGGCGATGGAGCACGTCGAGGGCCGCACCCTCGGGGCCTGGCGGCGCGCGCGGGCGCGGCGCTGGCAGGAGATCCTGGCGGTCGTCCTCGACGCCGGCCGCGGGCTCGCGGCGGCCCACGCCGCCGGCCTGATCCACCGCGACGTCAAGCCGGAGAACATCATGGTCGGCGTCGACGGCCGGGTGCGGATGATGGACTTCGGCCTCGCCCGGGCGACCGGCGGCGACGACGAGCCCCCAAGGACCCTGCCGGAGCGGGCGCTCGCCACCAGCGGCGACCTCGCGGTCTTGTCGCTGCGGATCACCCAGGCGGGCTCGATGATGGGGACCCCGGCCTACATGTCCCCGGAGAGCCTGAGCGGGGCCGAGGCCGACGCCCGCTCCGACCTCTTCGGCTTCTGCGCGACCCTCTGGGAGGCGCTCTACGGCGAGACACCCTTCGCCGGCCGGACCCTCAGCGAGCTCACCACCAACGTCGAGGGCGGCAAGCTACGGCCGATCCCGCGGGGCTCGACGGTCCCCGGCTGGGTGCGCCGCCTCTGCGAGCGAGGCCTCGCCGCCGACCCCGGGCAGCGGCCACCCTCGATCGACGCGCTCCTCGCCGACTTCGCCCGCGGGCAGGGCCGGAGCCGGCGCTGGCGCTGGATCGCCGTCGCCGGCGCGCTGGCGCTGGCGAGCGGCGCCGGGCTCGGCTGGCGGGCGATCGAGCTCGAGGCCAAGCGCGCCCGCTGCGAGGCCGCCGGCGCGGCGATCGACGAGGCCTGGAACGACGCCGCCCGCGAGCGCCTCCGCCGCGGGCTCCTCGACTCCGGGGCGCCGATCGCCGAGGACGTCAACCGGCGCATGCACCCCTGGCTCGACGCCTGGACCGCCTCGTGGCGCGAGACCCGGAGCGTCCTCTGCCGGGCCGCCGAGATCGACGGCGCCTGGTCGCCCGACCTCTACGAGCGCGCCCAGAGCTGCCTCGACGAGCAGCGCGACGGCCTCGTCGGCCTCCTCGAGGGGCTCGCCGACGCCCCGCCCGGATCGGTGTGGTACGCGGTGCCGATCGCCGCCGGCCTCCCGCGGGTCGACGCCTGCACTGAGCGCGCGCTCCTCGAGCGCCGACCGCCGCCGCCCCCCGAGGCGGTGCGCGATCAGGTCGCCGAGCTCCGACGCAGGCTCATGGTCGTCATCGGCCTCCACGAGGCCGGCCGCTTCACCGAGGCGATGACCCGGGCCGAGGCGCTCCTCGCCGACGTCCAGGCGCTCGGCGATCCGCCCCTCGAGATCCAGGTGCGGGTCCAGGTCGGCGGCCTCGCCTCCTCCCTCGGCGACCTCGAGCGGGCCGAGGCGATGCTCACCGACGTCTTCGTCGACGCCGGCGCCCTCGGGATGGACGAGGTCGCGGTCGACGCGGCCAACCGCCTGATCTTCACCGTCGGCTACCGGGCCGCCCGCCACCGCGAGGGCCTCCTCTGGAGCCGCGCCGCCGAGATGCTGATCCGCCGCCTCGGCCAGGCCAAGCGCTCGCGCGGGGCGACGGTCCTCAATTCGGTCGCCAACATCCACTACGCGCTCGGCGACTACGAGGCCTCGCAGCGCCTCTTCGAGGAGGCGCTGGCGATCAACGAGGCGGAGCTCGGCGAGTCCCACCCGCTCGTCGCCGACAACCTCACCAACCTCGCCGACGTCTTCTACGCCCGCGGCGAGCTCGACCGCGCCGAGGCGACCTACGCCCGCAGCCTGGCGATCAGCGCCGAGACCCTCGGCCCCCTCCACCCCAACCGCGGCTACGCGCTCAACAACCTGGCGACCGTCCACTACAGCCGCGGCGAGCTCGAGGAGGCGCGGCCCCTCCTCGAGCAGGCGCTGACGATCTTCGAGGCGACCTACGGCCCCGACAACCCCGAGCTCGCCAACACCCTGAACAACCTCGCCAACATCGACCGGGTGAGCGGCGCCCTCGACCGCGCGCGCGCCCGCTACGGCCGCGCGGTCGCCCTCATCGAGGGGAGCCTCGGCGGCGAGCACCCGGCGCTGGCGACCCCCCTCGACAACCTCGGCACCGTCCACTGGCTGGCCGGCGAGCCCGACGAGGCGGCGCCCCTCTTCGCGCGGGCGCTGCAGATCCGCGAGGCCGCTCTCGGGCCCGAGCACCCCGAGGTCGCGACCTCGCTCCTCCACCTCGCCGAGGTCCAGCTCGCCGACGGCGACCTCGCGGCGGCCTCCGCCGGCTTCGCCCGCGCGCGGGCGATCCGCGAGGCCGCCCTCGGGGCCGAGAACGCCGGCGTCGGCGAGGCGCTCGCCGGCCTCGCCGAGGTCGCGCTCGCCGAGGGCCGGGTCGTCGACGCCCGCGCCGGCCTCGAGGACGCGCTCACCCGCCTGAAGGGCGACGCGCCGTCGACGATCGCGGCCGCCGCCCGCGCCCGCTTCGCCCTCGCCCGCGCGCTCTCGCGGCCGCCGGCGGCCGATCCGACCCGCGCCCGCGCGCTCGCCGAGGCCGCCCGCGACGCCCTCCGGGAGAGCCCGAGCGAGCGCCGCGCGCTCCTCGTGATCGAGGCCTGGCTCCGCGACCAGGGCGGGTCCGCGGCCAAGGGCTAGACCTGTCCATCAAGACAGGTATTAAAAACATGTCCCTTCGGACATGATCGTGTGATCACTCGATCGTCGCCGGCGCGTCGTCGACGGGATCGCCAGGGAGCCCAGACCAGAGGCGGACCGCCAGCCCGGCCGCCGGCGGCCGCCGGAGCGCGAGGGCGACCGGGTGGGCCTCCCCGAGATCGAAGCGGCGGAAGCTCCAGCTCGCGGGGTCATCCTCGAGATCGGGCGCGAAGTCGATCCGGATCGCCGCCCCGGGCGCGCCGACCTCGAACCAGAAGCGATCGAGCCCGAGGGAGATGCCGATCCCGCGGGCCTTGATGTAGGCCTCCTTGAGCGTCCAGTAGTCGAAGAAGCGGCGGGCGAGCGCCTCCCCCTCCAGCCCCTCGAGGGCCGCGACCTCCGGGGCCGCGAAGAAGTGATCGGCGATCCCCCGGAGGTTGCCCCGGCGCCTGCGGGCCTCGACGTCGACGCCGATCTCGCCGCGCGCGAGGGCGAGGACCGCCCGCCCGTCGGTGTGCGAGAGGTTGAAGCGGAGCCCCTCGAGGCCGTGGGCGGCCGCCTGCGCCGCCTCGATCTCCGGGCGCCCGTGCGCGCCGATCGAGAAGCGCCAGGCCGCCGGCTCGATCACCGGCGCGTAGCGGGTGAGCGTCCCCCGCACCAGCGCCCGGGCGATCAGGAAGGCGTGGCGGTGACGCTCGAAGATGAAGCGCTGGCGCCGGGCCTCCTCGTCGGGGCTGAGCCAGGCGGCGTAGCGGGCGAGGCGCTCGGCGGCGGTCAGCCCCTCCGGATCGACCTCCCAGACGTGGATCTCCCCCTCCCCGAGCTCGATCGCCGACTCCTGCATGGCCGCGCCCCGCCCCCCTCCGCGACTTGCGCGGGCCCGCGGGCGCCGACAAGGTACCATCCAGCGCTCGCCCATGCCCGCCCCAGACAAGCTCGGGATCCTCCTGGTCAACCTCGGCACCCCGGACGCGCCCGAGACCGCCGCCGTCCGCCGCTACCTCGCCGAGTTCCTGAGCGACCCCCGGGTGATCGACATCCACCCGGTCGCCCGCTGGCTCCTCCTCCACCTGATCATCCTCCGGGTGCGGCCGGCGAAGTCCGCCCACGCCTACCGGGCGATCTGGGGCCCCGAGGGCTCGCCGCTCCTGGTCCACGGGCGGGCGCTGACGGCCGCCCTCGCGGAGCGCCTGCCCGCGCACCCGGTCGTCCTGGCGATGCGCTACGGCGCGCCGTCGATCGACGCCGGCCTCCGCGAGCTCGAGGCCGCCGGCTGCGATCGGATCCTCGTCGCCCCCCTCTTCCCCCACTACGCCTCGTCGTCGACCGGCTCCGCCCTCGAGGCGGTCTACCGAGCGGCGGGCGAGCGCCTCACCACCCCCTTCCTCCACGTCCTGCCGCCCTTCTACGACCACCCGGCGTTCATCGACGCGCTCGCCCACCAGGGCGCGCCGCTCCTCGCCGAGCTCCAGCCCGACCACGTCGTCTACTCGTTCCACGGGCTCCCGGAGCGCCACCTCACCAACGGCGATCCGAGCGGCGCCCACTGCCTGAAGCGCGAGGCCTGCTGCGCGGCGATCACCGCGGTCAACCGGAGCTGCTACCGCGCCCAGTGCTACGCGACCGCGCGCGAGCTCGACGCCCGCCTCGGCCTCGGCGCCGGGGCGAGCACCGTCTGCTTCCAGTCGCGCCTCGGCCGGACCCCGTGGATCCGCCCCTACACCGACGACGTCCTCCTCGAGCTCGCGCAGCGCGGGGTCAAGCGCCTCGCGGTCTTCTGCCCGGCCTTCGTCGCCGACTGCCTCGAGACCCTCGAGGAGATCGGGATCCGGGCGCGCGAGACCTTCAAGGCCGCCGGCGGCGAGGAGCTCCGCCTGGTCCCCGGGCTCAACGCCGAGCCGGTCTGGGTCGACGCGCTGGCGACGATCCTCCGCGAGCACCTCGGCGAGGACGCGCCGGCCCGCCACCACCGCAGCCCCTCGCTGGCGATGGCGACCTGAGATGGCCGGCGACGACGACGACAACGACGACGACGCGGCGAAGATGCCCGCGCTGCCGGAGGACGCCCGCCCCTACCGCAGGACCGCGACCTTCGACGCCGCGACCCTGCCCGCCGGCCTCCGCGGCCGCCACACCACCCGCGAGGGGACCTGGGCGCGGATCGTCGTCCTCGAGGGCGCGGTGACCTACCGGATCCTCGAACCGACCCCGCGCGACCTCGTCCTCACGCCCGCGCGCGTCGGCGTGGTCGAGCCGGGCGTCGCCCACCAGCTCGTCGGCGACGGGCCCTTCGCGCTCTTCGTCGAGTTCTGCCGGCGGGGCGACTAGCGCTCGCCTACTTCGCGCAGATCAGCGGCGAACCGTGGACGCAGAGGTGGATCTCGGTGTCGCACTCGAAGCCGCTCGCGCACTCACCCGTGCAGGTCTGCCCGAGCGTCGGCAACGCCTTGCAGAGGAGATCGTCGGGCTGACAGACGAAGTCCACGGCGCAGGGGTGGGTGTTGCACTCGTCGCCGTCCTTGCCCGGCAGGACGCAGATCCCACCGTAGGTGTCGCAGACCAGGACGGGGTCGCAGAGGTGCGCGAAGCAGTCCTCGTCGATCCCCGAGGTCTCCGTGCAGACCCCGCCGAAGCAGCCGTAGGGCTCCTTGCAGGGGACCGTGCCGCAGCTCTGGCCGAGGGTCGGCCGGACCGCGCAGGTGAGCGTCGCGAGATCGCAGTGGAGCCCGTCGGCGCAGGGCTGGAGCCCGCAGGACTCGCCGACCGCCGCCGGCGCGCAGGGATCGATGCACACCGCGCTCCCGCTCTTCGGACAGACGAGCCCCTGGGCGCAGTCGCTGACCCGCTCGGAGACGTAGGTGCAGGGCGCCCCGGGGCCGAGCTTGCCGTAGCCGTACTGGCAGAGCTCGCAGGCGAGCCCGGCGTCGGCGACCTCCTCCGGGGTGACGCAGCCGAAGGCGGGATAGGGGAGCTGGCTGGCGAAGCAGTCGGCGTCCGGGGTGAGCCCCGCGGCCTTCACCTGGCTCTCGAAGGTCCCCCAGTCGAAGGCGTAGGCGTCGACGCAGGCCTTCTGGCTGGGGAAGCCGAAGTCCTCGCACGCGCAGGAGAAGAGGCCGGCGCAGGCCTGCTCAAAGGAGGCCGGCGTCGCCCCCTCGGTGTCGCCGCCGCCATCGTCACCGCCGCTGCAGCCGCTGACCAGCGCGAGGCTGAGGGTGAAGGTGAAGGTGAAGGCGAGGGTCCGGAGCGCGCGCCCCCGCGTCGCCAACGTCACGTCACGTCGTTGATCCACCGGACGATCCTACCCGGCCGCCGCCAGCCCGCGCGGGGGCCGACGGCGATCGCAACGGCAACCCCGCGTCGCTTCGCCTGCCCCTGGCGCGCTCGCAGGACTCCCCGGGGTCGGCTCACAGGCGCGCGAGGGCGCGAGATCCCGCCCCCGCGAGTGTCCTGAATAGTGGACAGATCGCGGCTGCGGCCGGGTTTGGAGCGACCGCCGTGCTATGGATCCGCGGATGGAGCACCGGATCCGGACCAACCCGATCTTCGCGATCTTCCTGGTGGCCGCGAGCGCCTTCATCCTCGGGGTCTCGGCGCTCACCGGGCCCTCGGTCAACACGATCACTGGCGTCGTCCTCCTGGTCCTCGGGATCCTCCAGCTCAGCCGACCGCTCATCGTCGTCACCGAGGGCGAGATCCAATTCCGCAACCTCCTCGGGATGACCCTGCGGCGGGTCCCCTACACCCTCGACAACCTCGACGTCAGCGACGAGCTCCCGAAGATCGACGGCCAGCCGGTCAAGGGCTTCTCGACGTGGGCCCTCGACGGCAAGGCGCTCGCCGGCTTCCGCGAGGAGATCCTCAGCCGCCAGGCGAGCCGCGACCCCCAGCCCTGAGCCGGCGGCGCGTTCACGGCCCTGCGCCGAGCTTCGGAAATTTCGACGACCTCCGGAACCTCGGCCGCGGGCCGCTGTCTTGGCCGCCAGAGGGGCTGGGGAGGCGCTCGCGGTGCGCGGGCGACCCGGGGCCCCAGGAGGTCTTGTCATGCGCCGTGCCATCACTGCGGCGCCGTGGGTGCTCTTCGCCTGCGGTGTCCTCGTCGCTCATTTCGCCCCGTCGCCGGTCGCCGCCGCGCCGTCGTCCGCGGCCGCGCCGGTCGCCGCCTCCGACGCGGAGTGCGTCGACGTCGAGGCCCAGCCCGGGGGCTCCGGCATGGCCATCCGGATCCACAACGGCTGCACCTACGACGTCCGCTGCGAGGTCTCCTGGAGCGTCCGCTGCGAGGGCGACGACGCGGTCAAGGCGAGCAAGCGCCACAACTTCGACCTCACCAGCGGCGGCGACCGCCACCTCCTCGCCTCCGGCGAGGCCTGCGGCGACGCGATCTGGGAGATCGGCGACGAGGCCTGGGAGTGCGTCCAGCAGCGGCGCTAGCCGGCGCGCGCTGGATATCCTGTCTATCAGGACAGGATGTCTGATCGGCCAGCCGTGTCGTCACCGGAGGCCTGGCCGGCCTGAGCGCCGCTCAGCGGGCGCGGCGGCGGAGGCCGACGAGGCCGACGAGGAGGAGCCCGAGCGCCGACGAAGAGCCGCCGATCGAGCAGCCCGACTTCTTCTCGGTGTCGTCGCCGGTGGTCGCCGAGCCCTCGCTCGTCGCCGCGCTGGTGGACGAGCTCGAGCTCGAGGAGCCAGAGCTCGAGCTCGAGCTCGAGTCGCTGGTGGACGATGAGCTCGCGCTCGACGTCGAGGTGGTGTCGGGGACGACGTCGGCCCGCGCCGAGGTGACGCCGAGGACCAGGAGCGGCGCGCTGAGGGCCGCGATCTGGAGGGAGCGGGAGAGTCCGTGCATGGCCTCACTTATCCCACGGGGAGGCCGGAAATTGGTCGTAGCGCGCCCGCCGCCGGGACCGCAGGCCTTCAGCGCCGCCGCCCGAGGCCGAGCCCCAGCGCCAGGAGGACGAGCCCCCCGACCCCGACGTCCCCGGCGATCGAGCAGCCGTCGTCCTTCTTCGAATCGCCGTCGCTATCGCTGGCCGTGTCGGGCGCGACGTCCGCGTGGGCGAGCGCCGGCGCGGCGAGCCCCGCGAGGAGGAGGGAGGCGAGGACGAGACGAGCGTTGCGGACCATCGCCGTCAGGATCGCCGACGGCGAGGTCGCTGACGAGATCGATGATCGCTCGCTCAGATCCCGAGGAGGTCCGCGTAGGCGACCGCGATCCGATCGCCCTCGGCGACCGCCATCGCCTCGCAGAGCCGGACCAGCGAGTCGGCCGACGCGGCCTCGTCCTCGCCCGGCCGCTCGCCCAGGACCGCCTCGAACTCGAGGCAGGAGCCGAGGCCGACGACCTCGTCGAGGTGGATCCGGACGTTGCGCCAGAGGAGGATCTCGCGGACCTTGACGACCTCGCCGCGGATCCCGAGGGTCGCGGCCAGGGCCTCCCGGAGGCCCGCCGGATCGCCGATCTCGACCAGGGTGTAGCGGCTTCGGCGGGCCTCGCTGCGGTCGCTGCGGTGGTAGCCGATCAGCCAGGCGCGCTCGCCCTCGATCTCGCGGAGCTTGAGGCGACCGGAGGCGCTGTGGAAGAAGGTGTCGCGCTGACGCTCGAGGCCGGCCGGCGCCGCGCCGAGGGCGAGCGCGCCCGCGCGGGCGGCCGCGCGATCCGGGCAGCGGGCCTTGATCTCGAGGTTGGCCCTCACGCCCGCCCCCGCCCCTCGCCCGCGCCCGCGCCCGCCTTCGCGCGGACCGTCGCGGTCTTCTTCGCCGCGCTCGCCTTCTTGGCCGGCTTCTTCGCGGCCGTGCTCGCCTTCTTGGCCAGCTTCGCCGCGCTCGCCTTCTTCGTCGGCTTCGCCGCGGCCTTCGCCGCGCTCGCCGGCTTCGCCGCGGCCTTCGCCGCGCTCGCCGCGACCTTCGTCGCGCCCGCCTTCGTCGCCGTCTTCGTCGCCGTCTTCGTCGCCGTCGCCGGCCCGGCCGAACCGGCGAGCTCGCGCACCCGCGCGAAGTGCTCCGCCGCGACCGGCTGGACGCTGAGCCGCTGCCCGCGCTGGATCACCAGCATCGCCGCCAGCGCCGGGTCGGCCTTGAGCTCGTCGAGGCTGACCAGGCGCGGGAGCTTCTCGACGAACTCGACGTCGACCAGGAGCCAGCGGGGATCCTCCGGCTTCGATCCCGGATCGTGGGCCTCGCTCGCCGGATCGAACTGCGTCGGATCAGGCCTCGCCGCCCCGGCGATCCGCGCGATCCCGGCCACCCCCGGCGGCTTCGCGTTCGAGTGATAAAAGAGGACGAGATCGCCGACCGCCATCTGGTCGCGCATGAAGTTGCGGGCCTGGTAGTTGCGGACGCCGTCCCAGGGCGCGCGCCGCTGGGCCTTGAGGTCGTCGATCGAGAAGACGTCGGGCTCGCTCTTCATCAGCCAGAAGGTCGGGGGGCGAGTGGCAGCCATCGCCGGGAGCCTCGCCCGATCCCGCGCCCCGGGGCAAGACCGTGCTAGCCTGCCGGCCGCCGTGGGATCCCCGAGCAAGCTCAGCGCCGTCGTCGGTGAGCGCCTCCTGGCCTCGCCCTGGCTCCGCCGCCTCGGCCGGATCTCCTTCCTCGGCACCCTCGACTACCACCCCCAGAGCCAGCGCTCGACCAGCCGCCTCGATCACTCGCTCGGGGTCGCCGAGCTCGGCCGCCGCCTCTGCGCCGACCTCGAGGTCCCGGCCGAGCTCACCCGCCCCTTCGTCGCCGCCTGCCTCCTCCACGACATCGGCCACTTCCCGCTCTCGCACGCGGCCGAGCCCGGCTTCGCCCGCGCCCTCGGGGTCGCCCACCACGAGGTCTCGGAGTGGATCATCCGCGGCAACGGGGCGATCCCGACGGCGCGCTCGCTCCGCCCCGATCTCGAGGCCGCCGGCATCGACCCCGAGCTCTGCTGGGGGCTGATCACCGGCGAGTGCGACGACCCCCGCCTGCGCCCGCTCGCCGACGTGATGAAGGCGCCGATCAACCTCGACACCCTCGAGGGGATCGTCCGCGCCGCCCGCTCCTTCAAGATCCGCGCGCTCCGCCTGCCGCCCCGCCTCTTCGCCGGCCACGGCGGCGAGGTCTGGCTGCGCCCCGAGGCGCTACCGGTGATCGATCGCTTCTGGACCCTCAAGGACCGGGTCTACGGCGAGGTGATCACCCTCCCCTCCAACATCCTCTGCGAGGCCGGCCTCTCGTCGGCGGTCGCCGAGCGCTTCGGGCCGGCGATCTTCGCCGCCTTCGATCGCTTCGACGACGCCGCGCTCGCGCCCCTGGTCGCCGATCAGGTCGCCCGCAGCGGCCTCGATCGCGGCGACGACGAGCGCTTCGCCTTCCTCCCGCGCAGCGATCATGACGCCCTCCTCCGGCGGGCCCGCAAGCGCTACTACGTCGACCGCGGGGCGCTCGCCGACGAGCCCGGGCTGCCGCTGCGGCGCTGGAGCGAGCGCTACCGCCACGAGCGGCAGGTGATGGTCCTGGTGCCGCGGCGGCCGAGCGATCAGCTCACGCTCCCCGGCTTCGATCGCAGCCTCGCGGCGGTGGAGGCCCCCGAGCTGTGAGGACGCCCCCCGACTACGCGGCGATCGCCGCGGCGATCGGCGTCGACGCGCGCGCGCTGCCGACGATCCTCGGCGCCGCCGAGGCCTCCTGGGCGCGCCTCGGCGAGGCCCGCCGCCGCCTCGCCCACGCCCTCCCCGAGGCGCCCGGCGTCGCGATCTTCGCGCTCGGATCGCTCGGCCGCCTCGAGGCGTCGTCGGCCAGCGACCTCGATCTCGCGGTGATCCGCCGGGCCGACGCGGCCGCCGATCCCGACGCCGACGCGCTCCGGGCCGAGGCCGCCGCCCTCCTCCGCGAGCTCGGCTTCGCGGTCGCCGACAAGACCTTCGCCCGCGCCCTCGATCAGGCGGTCCTGGTCCGCGACATCGGCGGGCGGATGGACACCAACGAGCACCTCACCCACCGCGCGCTCCTCCTCACCGAGGGCGCCTGGTTGAGCGCGCCAGCGACCGCGCGGGCGGTCCAGGACGACCTCTTCCGCGCCTACACCGGCGGGGCGATCGCCTCCGGGCGCTACCTCTCGGCGCTCGCCAACGACCTCCAGCGCTACTACCGGACGATCTGCGTCGACTACCGCTTCAAGGTCGAGGTCGCCGGCAAGGGGTGGGCGCTCCGCAACCTCAAGCTCCGCCACTCCCGCAAGCTCTGGCACCTCGCCAACCTCGTCCTCTTCTCGTGGGCGGCGACGGTCGCCGACGACGAGCGCGAGGCGCTGGTCGGCGAGCACCTCGACCTCCCGCCCCTCGCCCGGATCGCCGCGGGCCTCCGCGCCCTCGACGGCGGGCCCCTCTGCGGGCCGCTCTTCCTCGCCTACGAGCGCTTCCTCGCGGCGATCGCCGACCCCGAGCGCCGCGAGCACCTCGATCGCCTGGACCACGATCACCGCGAGGGCTCGCCGACCTACCGCGCGCTCCGGGACAACGCCGATCGCCTCGACGAGGCCGCGCAGGCGATCGTCGGCCACCTCTGGGCCCGCGGCCCCGAGTACCTGATCCGCTTTGGCCTCCTCTGATCCGCCGCCGCCGATGCACCCGCGCGTCCTCGTCTTCGATCTGATCGGCGTCCTCGCCGAGCCCTCCTGGCGCGAGCTCGCCCGCGCGCCCGCGCGCGCCCCGTGGACGGCGCTGAAGACCGGGATGATCGCCGAGGAGGCCTTTTGGAGCCCGGAGGAGGCCGCCGCCTACCGCCGGGTGCTCCGCCTCCGGGGAGACCGCCTCGCGCTCCTCCGCAGGCTCCGCGATCGCGGCGATCGGATCCTCGTCGCCACCAACCTCTGCGCGGCCTGGGCCGATCACCTGGCGGCGACGATCGAGCCCGACCTCGTCGAGCGCTGGCTGGTCAGCGCCCGCCTCGGGGTCGCCAAGCCGAGCCCCGCCTTCTGGGCCGAGGTCGCCGCCTGGGCGCCGCCCGGCTCGCCGGTGATCGACGACCAGCGGCCGAACTGCGTCGCCGCCGAGGCGGCCGGCTTCACCGCGATCTGGGCCTGGCGAGGGATCGACCTCGCCGCCCGGCTCCTCACTTCTTGAACTTGAACTGGGTCATCGGCCCCTCCTCGGCGGGGTCGATGTCGACGTTCTCGCCGCTGAGGTCGCGGGGCTTCCGCTTGAGGGAGACGTCGATCGGCGCCATGCCGGCCTTGATCTCGACCTTCTCCTCCCAGCTCTTGTAGCGCGGCGCCTCGATCTTGAGGGTGTGCTGGCCGGGCGGGAGCGACACCGTGCCCGGGACCGTGCCGGCCCTCTTGCCGTCGACGAAGAGGGTCGCCTTGGGCTTGACCGTGAACTCGACGGCGACGCCCCCGGCGACCGGCGGGGGCGCGGCCTCCTCGCCGGTGCTCTCGCCCTCGCCGCCGCTGCTCGTCGCGTCCTCGTCGCCGCCGCTGGTGGTCGCGGCCGCGACCTCGGCGGCGGCGGTGGTCGTCGCGGCCTCGCTCGGGGCCTCCCCGGTCGGCGGGGCGTTGCCCGCGTCGGCGTCGCCCTTGAGCGCCGCCAGGCGGGCGTTGGCCTCGGCGTGCTCCGGGTCGGTCGCCAGGATCTGGTGGTAGGCCGCGAGCGCCGCGACCTCATCGCCATCGGCCTCGAGCTGCTTGGCCCGGGCGAGGAGCGTCGCCACGTCGGTCGCCTCGGGCGCGACCGGCACCTGCGGCGGCTGCGTCGGCGGCTGCTGGGTGATCGGCGGCTGCGGCTGCGGCGGCGGACCGAGCCCGAGGAGCTCGGGCTTGAAGAAGTAGATCCCGCCGACGACGGCCGCGACCAACACCAGGAAGATCAGGAAGCCGTTGCCGCCCCCCTTCTTCTCCTCCTCCGGTGGCGCCGGCCGCTCGGGGGCCTCGTTGACCGCCCACGACGACGACGCGGTCGGCGGCTCCTTGATCGAGAGGTCGCCGATCGCCGGCGCCGCCCCGCGGACGCTCGAGTCCTCGTTGGGATCGTCGTGGGTCTCGGTGATGTTCTCCTCGAGGACCGGGGCCGCCAGGCGGGCGTGGGCGGAGGCCGCCGCGCTCGGCACCTCTGGCTCCTCCTCCTCGTCCTCCGCCGCCGCGACCACGCCGGCCGCGGCGACCGGCGCCGCGGCCTCGTCGGCCCCCTCCGCCTCGAGCTTGGGCGGCGGCACCGGCACCCGGAAGAGCGCCGCCGGCACGCAGTCGATCAGGCGCTCGACGATCTCGTTGGCGTCGACCGGGCGATCGTCGGGATCCTTGCGCAGGCAGTCCTCGATCAGCTCGATCAGCTCCTCCGGCAGCTCCTCGTCGCCGACCAGATCGGCGAGCCTCGGCGGCGGATCGTTGACCTGGCTGTAGACCACCTGGGCGTCGGCGCCGACGAAGGGCGGCCGACCGGCGAGGAGCTCGTAGAAGATCGCCCCGAGCGCGTAGACGTCGGTGCGGGTGTCGACCGGCTTGCTCGAGATCTGCTCGGGCGCGAGGTAGCGAGGATCGCCGACGACCGGCGCCTCCGTTCCCTGGACGTGGCCCTCGACGAGCTGCACGAGGCCGAGGTCGAGGATCCGGGTGAAGCCCCGGGTGGTGTCGCCGTCGTCGACGCAGATCCGGACGTTGGCGGGCTTGAGATCGAGGTGGAGGAGCCCGCGGAGGTGGGCCGCGCCGAGCCCCTTGAGGAGCTGCGCGGCGATCGGCACGAACTCGTCGAGGCTGAGCGAGCCCTTGCGGGCGACGAAGTCGGCGAGGGACTCGCCCTCGACCAGCTCGGCGACGACGAAGACGCCGCGGCCGGGATCGCGGCCGAAGTCGATGAGGGCGGCGATGTTCGGCGCCTCGAGGGTGCTCAGCGAGCGCGCCGCCTGCTCGAAGCGGTTGGCCGCGTCGCTGTCGCCCGCCCACTCGACGTCGAGGAGCTTGAGCACGACCTGGCGATGAAGAGAGCGGTGCTCCGCGAGGTAGGTCGCGCTCCGCTGCCCGCGCGCGAGCACCTGCGTGACCACATAGTGGGTGCCGACGGTGCGCCCGATGAGCAGGTCGGGGGAGGTTGGTGCTCTGCTGGTCGTCATGCCGTCTGCTGCGGTGTCCGAGCTGGGACCGCGGGGCCGCCACCGCCTGCGCGCCGGGGTACCGCCCGGAAAGGTATCACAGCGACGCCGTGGGCCACGCTTTTGGCAAGAACGCAGCATCGACGACGACGGCCTCCGGGGTCCGGACCCGCACCAACGGCGCAACACAGCGTCCGCCGGGCGGAAGCGCCCGATGCGGCGAACCTGAGGTCAACGCCCCCCTAGCGCCCGTGGGACCGACAACGGGCCGCGTCGGCCGGGCTGAGCGGCCCCAGGCGGGCGCTCGCCGACGCCCCCGCAGACGCCCTCGCATCCGGCTCCCAGACCCGCTCGATGTAGCGGAGGTTGGCGGCAGCCCGCGGATGAGGAGGTAAGGCGAGGGAGCCGACGATCGCGAGGCCGCCGAGCGCGACCCCGAGGCCGACCCCGAGCCGCGCACGCGATCCCCGGGCGCACGCCGCCAGGCCGCCGAGGCCGGCGACGATCGTCGCCGGCGTGACCAACCACGCGAGCGGGAGCCCGCCGCCGCCGAGCGCCGTGAGGACGTCGTGTGGCCCCCTCCCCCCGCGGACCAGAGGCACCAGCACCTCCCCCAGCGGGTAGTCGATGTTGGTCGGATCGAGGTGCGGCCAGAGGTTGGCGGCGAGGCCGTTGAGCGCGAGGGACCAGGTGGCGAGCGCCGCGATCGCGGTCATCCACGCCATGCTCGAACGGACATGTCCCAGGAGCCACGCGATCCCCGGGACCATCGCCGGCAGGGCGACGACGAGGTAGCGCGGGCCGATCCGCCAGCCGCCGGTGAACGAGAGGCTCGCCGTGATCACCAGGAAGAGCGCGAAGATCGCGGCGAAGACCCGCGCCTCGCTCCGCAGCCCGGGCTCGTCGCCGCGGCGGGCGAGGCCGCAGAGCCCGCCGAGCCCGAGGAGCGCGAGCGGGGCCCACCAGAGGAGGCCGGTGTCGGCCGCGAAGAAGTGCTCGCGGATCGCCGCCAGCGACGGCGCGCCGAGGCCGAGGAGGCCTTGCCCGTGCTTGGCCGCGAACTCGGGGTTGATGACGTGGTGGTAGCCGGTCCGCAGGGGCCCGCCGAAGACCGCGGCCTGGTAGGCCGCGAGCGCGAGGATCGGCGCCAGCGCCCCGCCAGCGGCCGCCAGCGCCCCGCCGAGCGCCGCCCGCCGGCCCCGCCAGAGGGCGGCCACGACCGCGATCGCCAGCGGGATCCCGGCGAAGGCCGCCGCGTACTCGACGGCGACGCTGGCCCCCGCGAGGAGCCCGCCGAGCCCGGCGCGGAGCGGCCGGCGATCGCCCAGGCCGTCGAGCGTCAGGACCGCGCCGATCCCCAGGAGGGCGGCCGCGAGCTGGTGGCCGAAGAGGAGGTGGGCGTAGGCCGCCGCCGGGGTCGCCAGCGCGTAGAGGGCGATCGCCGCGGCCGTCGGCGCCGCCCCCAGGGGGCCGGCGAAGCGCCGCCAGAAGAAGGCGCAGAGCAGGAGCGTCGGCAGGAGCCCGCCGAGGAGGCGGGCGCCGAGGGTGTAGGAGCGGAGGGTCGGCGCTTCGCCGCGGCGGGCGATCGCGTAGGCCGCGGCCGCCACCAGGCTGGTCGCCGGCGGCTTGTTCGGGTAGAGGCGGCCGTCGCGGGGCGAGCGCGCGACGTCGGGGCCGGTCGCCAGCCCGCGGGCCGAGGGCCCGTCGATCGCCCACTCGCCGCACTCGACGAGGGCCATCCCCTGGAGGAGGCGCGGGCGCTCGTTGGCGCTGCGGATCGCCTCGAAGTAGGGGACGCCGAGGCCGAGGGCGACGGCGAGGAGGCCGACGAGGATCAGCCCCTGGCGGCGGCGAGCGGACACCGACGCCCGGCCTAGCGCCGGCGAGCGGGGGCGGTCAAGCGCGATCGCCCGGGACGCGGGGTGACGCTCCCCTGCCCCGCGGCAGCGCAGCCGCTCAGCCCTCGCCCTTGTCCTTGCCCGCGGTGATCGCCTGCTGGGCCCGCATCTTCGCCTTCAGCGCCTCGAGGGCGTCGTCGACCTCGGAGGTCGCGCCGCCGGCACCGAGGGCCGCGAGCTGGGCGTCGATCGCCGCCTCCTGGGCGGCCGCGTCCATGGTCTCGGCGTGGACCTCGTTGAAGGCCTCGAGCTGGGCGATCCGATCCTCGATGGCCGACATCCGGTCGAGCCCCCCGCCGGCGTGGATCGCCCCGGTCGAGGTCATCCCCTTCTTGGCGGCCCGCGCCTGGGCGATCAGGGTGCCGCGGCGGAGGTTGAGCTGCTTGTGCTTGGTCTTCGCCTCGGCGATCCCCTGGCGCATGCTCTCGATCAGCTTGCGCTGCTCGACCAGCCCCTCGTCGCAGGCCTGGCGCTCGGCGGCGATCTCGACCCGCCGCTGCAGGGCCGCCCGCGCGAGGGTCTCGTCGCCGAGGCGGACCGCCTGCTCGGCCCTCTTCTCCCACTCGCCCTCGCTCTTGCGGAGGGCCTCGGCCTTCTTCTCCATCACCTTGTGGTCGACGATCGACTGGTGCAGGTCGCGCTCCGACTGCTTGATCTGATCGGCGAGGTCATCGAGCATCAGCGCGATCTCCTGGCCAGGGTCCGAGACCGCCTCCACCGCGTCGCTGAGGGCGGAAGAGATCGACCTTCGCATTCGACTGAAGAGCCCGGGCTTGTCACTCATGGTCAGGTCCGCGAGTGTACTGCCAGAGCGGGCCCCTGTCTCGTCGGCGTCGGCCAGCGCCGCCCGCGGGCTTGCTCGCCGGCGAGCTTTCGCCAATGCTCTGCACTCCCGCGCCCGCCATGACCAGCGCCGAGATCCAGCCGAGCCCCGCCTTCCCCGGGGTCCGCGGCCACCACGAGGCCCAGGCGATGCTCGCCCGAGCGCTCGCCCGCGGCCAGCTCCACCACGCGATCATGCTCATCGGGCCCCGCGGGATCGGCAAGGCGACCCTCGCCCGCGGCCTCGCCTGCGCGCTCCTCTGCCCGCGCGCGCCCGGGCGCGGGTGCGGCGAGTGCCCGGTCTGCCGGCGGATCCAGGCGGGCGCCCACCCCGACGTCGACTGGCTCCTCCCCGAGGGCTCGGGCGGTCAGATCACGATCGACAGCGCCCGCGCCTGCCACGTCCGCCAGGCCGGCGGGCCCTACGAGGGCGCGGCCTACGTCGTCGTCGTCGATCCGGCCGACGCCCTCAACGAGTACTCGGGCAACGCGCTCCTCAAGGCGATCGAGGAGCCGCGCCCCGGGATCCACTTCATCCTCCTGACCACCAACATGCAGGGGGTGCTGCCGACGATCCTCTCGCGCACGTTGCCGATCCGCCTCGGACGCCTCGACGACGCCGACGTCGCCGCGATCGTCGACGCCCGCGCGGCCGAGGTCGCGGACGAGCGCCGGCGGATGGCCGTGCTCCTCGCCGAGGGGAGCGCCGGGGTGGCGATGGAGCTCGCCCTCGATCCGGCGCTCGATCGCTGCCTGGCGCTGGTCCGCGAGGCGATGCGGGCGGCCGCCGCCGGGCCGCGGGGGATCTTCGCCGGCGAGCGGAGCCCGCTCTGGGAGAGCTACAACGCGGCGATCCAGGAGGTCGTCAGCGCCGAGGCGGCCGCTGCAGCCGAGGCCGCCGCCGACGAGGCCGCCGCCTCCGGCAAGAAGAAGCGGAGCTCCAAGAAGAAGGACGCCGCCGACAAGGGCGACGGCAAGGCGAAGGCGAGCGCCGCTCAGCAGCGCTGGGTCGCCAGCCGCCTCGCCGAGCTCTGGGTGCTCCACCTCCGCGAGCGCCTCCGCGGCCGCCCGGGGCTCCCGGGCGCGCCCCGCCTCGCCGATCCGCCGCCGGCCGAGCTCGTCCGCCGCCTCGCGGTGCTCCAGGAGCTCACCCAGCGGATCAGCCGCAACGCCAATGTCCGGTTGATCCTCGAGGAGACGCTCCTCGAGCTCGGGCAGGCCAGCGCCCACTGACCGAGAAGCGTCGCCACGCGCTGCCAGCCACAGCGCCAGGCCGCAGCAAGTCGCGGCACCATCAGGCTGCGCGGCGAGAGGGAGGGACAGACCGTTGTCGGCGCCACCGCCGCGTGCCGATCTGCGGCCGCGGACCGCCGTTTGGCGGCCTTGCGCGCCCCCGTGATCCTGTGCTGCCATCGCGCCCCGGCGATGCGCATCCAGAGCTTCCGCGAATTTTGGCCCTACTACGTCGGTGAGCACCGCTCGCCGGCCTGCCGCGGCCTCCACTACGTCGGCACGTCGCTGATGCTCACGGTCGTCACCCTCGCGCTCACGAGCGGCGATCCGCGCTGGTTCCTCCTCGCCCCGGTGGTCGGCTATGGGCCCGCCTGGATCGGTCACTTCGGGATCGAGCAGAACCGCCCCGCGACCTTCAAGTACCCGCTCTGGTCGCTCCTCGCCGACCTCAAGATGTACAGCCTCGCGCTCCGCGGGCGGATGGCCGCCGAGGTCACGCGGCTCTACGGGAGCCCGAACCCGGCCGCCGACGCGCCGCTGCGGGTGCGCCCCTGAGGGCGAGCGCCGGGGGACGACGATGATCCGCGCGACCAAGAAGGGCCCGCCGATCACCCTGCCGGCCGCCCTCCGCGACGCCGGCCACGACGATCCCCGGGTCCGCGACAAGGCGCTCCGCCACCTCGCCGACGCCCTCCTCGCCGAGCTCGGCCCCGGCCCCCGCTGGCGGGCGGCCGAGCGCCACCCGCGGGGCGCCGACGCGCTGGCGACCCTGCGGCGGGCGGCCGAGGAGGATCCCTCGCCGGTCCTCCAGGGCTTCGCCGCGATCGGCCTCGGCCAGCTCGGCGACCTCCACTCACTACCTGTCCTTCGCGCCATGCTGACTGAAGAGACAGAGGGCGAGGAGGCGAGCTTCCGCCGGGAGTGCGGGGCGATCGCCCTCGCCGAGCTGGCGAGCGCCGCCCGCGACGGGGCCCCCGCGCTCCTGCCGGCGATCGCCGCCCCGCTCCGCGAGGGCCTCGCCGCCCCCCAGCCCGAGCTCCGCTTCCAGTGCGCCGGCGCGCTCGTCGACGCGATCGGCGACGACGCCGAGGCGCCGCTCGCCGAGGTCCTCATCGCCGAGACCAACCCCGAGGTCCGCCGCGCCCTCTGCGAGGCCCTCGCCCGGATCGACCGCCCAGCGCCGGCGACCGTCGACGCCCTGCGGGCGGTCAGCGAGGCGGCAGACGCCGATCCAGAGGCCCGCTTCGCCGCCGCCCTCGGCCTCACCGCCGCCCGCGACCCCGGGGGCGCGGGGATCCTGATCGCCACCCTCCGCGACCCCGAGCGCCGCGATCGCGCCCTCGAGGCCCTCGCCGCCCTCGGCGAGGCCGCGCCCGCGGAGGCCCTGCCGCCGATCCGGGCGCTCGCCAGCGCCTGGCTGACCCCGCGGATCACCCGCGTCCGCGCGGCCTACGCGCTCGCCCGCCTCGCGCCGGCCGAGGGGCTCGCGCTCCTCGATCGCTTCGGCAAGAGCCGCTCGGCGTCGGTCCGCGAGGCGGTCGCCGACGCCCGGGCGGCCCTCGAGGCCCTGGCGCGCGGGGGCTGACCTTGGCGGCGAGCCCCGCTGGCAAATGCGGGCCCCGGCCGCGCGCCATGGCCGAGGCGCCGATCTGCTACCCTCCGCCCGCGTGAGCAAGCACGTTCCCCCGCGGATCCCGGGCCTGGTCGACACCCACTGCCACCTCGACTACCCGCCGATGATCGACGATCTCGACGCCACCCTCCGCCGGGCGGCCGCGGCCGGGGTCGATCGCCTGATCCACATCGGCTGCTCGCGGCGCTCGATGGCCCGGGCGGTCGAGCTCGCCGAGGCCGAGCGCCCCGGCCTCCCGCCGGTCTACGCGGTGATCGGCGTCCACCCCCACGAGGCGACCACCCTCGACGAAGCGACCCTCGCCGAGCTCGAGGCCCTGGCGGCCTCCCCGAGGGTCCTGGCGATCGGCGAGTCGGGCCTCGACTACCACTACAACCGCTCGCCGCCGGCGACCCAGCAGGCGGCGATGGCCCGGCACATCGACCTCGCCAACCGCCTCGGCAAGCCGCTGGTCCTCCATATCCGCGACGCCCACGACGACGCCCTGGCGATCGTCGACGCCCAGCCCTGCGAGCGCCCGGGGATCATCCACTGCTTCACCGGCACCCCCGACGAGGGGGCCCGCTGGCTCGATCGCGGCTTCTTCCTCTCCTTCTCGGGGATCGCCACCTTCCCGTCGGCGACCGCCCTCCAGGAGGCCGCCCGGGCCTGCCCGGGAGATCGCCTGCTCCTCGAGACCGACGCCCCCTATCTCGCGCCGGTGCCGATGCGGGGCCGGAAGAACGAGCCGGCCTACGTCGCCTTCACCTGCGCACGCCTCGCCGCCCTCCGCGGCCAGGATCCGGCGGATCTGGCCCTCCAGGCCGCCGCGAACGCAGAGCGGGCCTTCGGCCTGCCGCCGGCGGCCGCGTCCGTCTCCTCACCTCCCAGCAGTTGACGCGCGGCCCCCGGGTGTCCCATAGTCCCCCTCCCGCGGGGGGCCCCCCTGCCCGCGGCCTGTGGAGAAGCGGACAATGAATTTTCAGCTCGGGCTGATCGCCAAGAAGATTGGGATGACGCAGATCTTTGACGAGGATGGCAACCGGATCCCGGTGACCGTCCTCGCCGCCGCCGGCAACACGGTGACCGCCCACCGGACCGCCGAGCGCGACGGCTACGTCGCCCTCCAGCTCGCCTTCGACGAGAAGAAGCCCCATCGCACCAACAAGGCCGACGCCGGCCACTTCCGGGCCGCAGGCGTGAGCCCCCGCTACCGCCTCCGTGAGTTCCGGGTCGCCGCCGACGCGCTCGGCGCCCACCCGGTCGGCGCGGACGTCCCGGTCACCATCTTCACCGAGGGTGAGCTCGTCGACGTCGCTGGCGTCTCGAAGGGCAAGGGCTACCAGGGCGTCATGAAGCGCCACAACATGGAGGGCGAGAAGGCCACCCACGGCCAGCACGAGTTCTACCGCCACGGCGGTTCGATCGGCTGCCGCAAGACCCCCGGCCGCGTCCACCCCGGCAAGCGCATGAGCGGCCGCATGGGCAACGAGCGGGTCACCCAGCAGAACCTCAAGGTCGCCAAGATCATGGCCGATCAGGGTCTGATCCTGGTCAGCGGGACCATCCCGGGCTCGGACAACGGCTACGTGACGATCCGCCACTCGGTGAAGGCGGCGATCCGGGCCGGCAAGAACAAGGGCTAATCGCCCTCCTGCGCGGCGGGCCGCCGACCTCGACCGAGGCGGCGGCCTCCCTCATTGGTTCTCGGCCCCTCTGCGGGGGCGACGCCGCGCCCCTCTGCTACCCTCCCCGCCGATGCCCCCCCGTCGCACAAAGCTGAGCGATCGCTCGAGCCGCCACGACCGCGCCTACACCAAGGCGAAGCACGAGGGCTTCGCCGCCCGCGCGATCTACAAGCTCCAGGAGATCGATCAGCGCTTCAAGCTCCTGAAGAGCGGCGCCCGGGTCATCGACCTCGGCTGCTGGCCCGGCTCGTGGATGCAGTACACCGCCGGCAAGGTCGGCCCCGAGGGCCGGGTCCTCGGCATCGACCTCCGCGAGGTGACGATCGCCCTCCCCGACTTCTGCGAGGCGATCGTCGGTGACGTCACCGAGTGGAGCCCGCCGGCCGGGGAGACCTTCGACGTCGTCCTCAGCGACATGGCCCCGCACACCACCGGCGATCGCCACAGCGACCAGTGGCGGAGCGAGGAGCTCTGCCGCCGGGCCATCGAGATCGCCCGCCAGGCGCTGCGCCCCGGCGGCCACCTGGTGGTCAAGGTCTTCCAGGGCGGCGCCTTCCCGGAGCTCCTCCGCGAGCTCCGCGGCGCCTTCCAGGAGGGCAAGGCCTACCACGCCGAGAACACCCGGGCGTCGTCGACCGAGCAGTACCTGATCGGCCGCGGCCTCAAGGCGTCCGCGTCGCTCCGCGCCCCCGCGCCGGCGACCTAGCCCCTCGCAAGGCCACCCGAACCTCGCGCCGCCGACCTCGACGCTGGGCACCGCGTCGGCGTCGGCGAGCTCCACGCGTGGTGTCGCGTCGACGCTTCGCGGGCCGACGCGCCGCCTCGATCAACAAGTTGAATGGGACATGTCTCTTTGAACATGTCCCTTACTCTCGACCCCCATCGACGACGTCGCGCGCGGCTCCGCGCGCCCAACGTCCGCCGTGGTCTCCGGGCCCCCGCGCGTTGCCGCGCAGGGCCGCGCGCGAACGCTCCTCACGCGCACTCACGCCCGCCAATTCGCCGTTCTGGAGGAGAATCACCTCGCTACACTGTGCGTCCGAGCAGGGATCCGATTGACACTGAAAATACGTTCAGTGACGATCGGATCCATGAAGACCCCGAAGCTGCGCCTCAACCGCGGGTCGTCGAAGCAGGTGCCTCCACCCGACGACCCCGATCTCCCCGAAAGCGCCGAGAAGCCCGCTCCTGAGGCCTCTCGACCGCCGGCCCGGACGCCCAGCGATCGCCGGCCGAAGACCGACAAGCCCGCCGACAAGGGCGACGAGGAGGAGCGGAGCGCCGCCTGAACGCCGCCGCCGCCGCCGAGAGAAGCCGACGGGCGAGCGCCCACCGCAGATGCGGGCGCCGCCCGTTGATCGCGAAGGGGCTTGCATCGCGAGCGCGCACAGGGATAGTTGCGGCGGCTCCACCATGGCCTCCGCAGACATTCGAAACCTCGCGATCATCGCCCACGTCGACCACGGGAAGACCACCCTGGTCGACGGCCTCCTCGCCGCCGCAGGCGCCCTCGAGCGCCGCGAAGGCGAGACCGAGCGGGCCCTGGACTCCAACGATCTCGAGCGCGAGCGCGGGATCACGATCACCTCGAAGCCGACCAGCCTCGAGTACCGCGGCACCCGGATCAACCTCGTCGACACCCCGGGACACGCGGACTTCGGCGGCGAGGTCGAGCGCGTCCTCAACATGGTCGACGCGGCCCTCCTCGTGGTCGACGCCTTCGAGGGGCCGATGCCCCAGACCCGCTTCGTCACCGAGAAGGCGGTCAAGGCCGGCCTCCGGATCCTCCTCGTGGTCAACAAGATCGACCGCCCGGGCTGCGAGCCCCACAAGGCCGTCGACGCGACCTTCGACCTCCTCGCCTCCCTCGACGCGAGCGAGGAGCAGCTCGACTTCCCGGTGATCTACTGCAGCGCGCGCGAGCGCTACGCGATGGCCGATCCCGACGATCCGCCGCAGCCGATGCACGCGATCCTCGACTTCATCCTCGCGCACGCGCCCCAGCCGCGCTGCCAGCCCGCAGGCGGCTTCGCCATGTGGGTGTCGACCCTCGACTACGACCCCTTCCTCGGCTACGTGGCGATCGGCCGGATCCAGAGCGGCCGCCTCGCCGTCGGCGATCGGATCGCCCTGGTCCGCCCCGGCCAGAAGGGCGAGGATCCGAAGGTCGCGGAGGTCTTCCGCGCCCGCAAGCTCCTCGGCTTCCAGGGGCTCCGCCGCTTCGAGCGCGACGAGGTGCTCGCCGGCGACATCGTCGCGATCAGCGGCATGGAGTCCCTCGCCGTCGGCGACACCCTGACCACCGAGGACGTCGAGTCGCGGACGATCTTCCCGCGCCTCGACGTCGATCCGCCGACCATGGCGATCCGGATCCGGATCAACGACGGCCCCTTCGCCGGCCGCGAGGGCCAGTGGGTGACCTCGCGCAAGATCGCCGAGCGCCTGACCCGTGAGGTCCGCTCGAACGTCGCCCTGCGGGTGAGCACCACCGACTCGGCCGACGAGTTCGAGGTCGCCGGCCGCGGCGAGCTCCACCTCTCGGTCCTCATCGAGACCATGCGCCGCGAGGGCTACGAGCTCTGCGTCTCGCGCCCGCGGGTGATCCTCCGCGAGGACGAGGACGGGGTGAAGGAGCCCTTCGAGCGCCTGACGATCAACTGCGAGAGCCCCTACGCCGGCGCGGTGATCGACAAGCTCGGCCAGCGCTTCGGCGAGATGATCGCGATGGACACCGGCGGCGAGGGCCGCACCCGGATGGAGTTCCTGATCCCGACCCGCTCGCTGATCGGCTACCGCTCCGAGCTCCTCACCGACACCCGCGGGACCGGGATCATGGCCTCGACCTTCGCCCACTACGGCCGCTACCTCGGCGCCCGCAAGTCCCGCGCCCGCGGCGTCCTGGTCGTGATGGATCCCGGCGAGACCAACACCTACTCGCTCCACCGCCTCCAGGACCGCGGGAGCCTCTTCGTCGGCTCACAGGTGCCGGTCTACGCCGGGATGATCGTCGGCGAGCACTGCCGCGAGAACGACCTCATCGTCAACCCCTGCATCACCAAGAAGCTGACCAACGTCCGCTCGAGCGGCGCCGACGAGAAGCTCTTCCTGACCCCGCCGATCGCCTTCTCGCTCGAGCAGGCGCTCGCCTACCTCGACGACGACGAGCTCCTCGAGGTGACGCCGAAGAGCCTCCGCCTCCGCAAGCGCCTCCTCGATCACAACGCCCGCAAGCGCGAGGAGAAGGCGGCCGCCCTCGGCTAGCCGCTAGCGCCCTGGCGGGCGCCAACCCGAAACGCACGACGCCAGCCCAACGATGGGCTGGCGTCGCTCGTTTTGGCCGACTGCGCGCGGGCTCAGTAGATCGTCGTCCCGTGGTAGGTCTTGGTCTCGGCGACCAGGATGTCCATGAGACCGGCGTTGATCTGGGCCGCGTTCGCCTCGTAGGTCGAGAAGTCGATCCCGTCGAAGAAGCGGTCATAGGTCTTCGCCGCGGTCGTCTTGTGGGCGCCGGAGTCGGCCACGATGTCGTACTCGTCCGGGGTCCCGTCGCCGTCGCGGAGCTTGTCCTTGACGATCCGCGAGTCGCTCGAGACGAGGTTGAAGTTGACGTTCACCCCGTCCTTGACCGCCACCCCCGCGAGGAAGATCGTCATCCCTTCGATCGGCGCGCCGCTCGGGATCGGGTGCGGGGTCTCCGGGCTCTCAGCGGCGACGGCCGCCGAGTAGGGGCCGTACTCGACGACCATCTCGCAGTACTTGCCCTCCGGGAGCTCGGTGCCGCCGATGATCGTCACGTCGCGATCGGCCGCGTTGACCCACTCCGGCAGCGGCCCGCGCGGCATGTGGATCTCATGCTGGGCGCCGTCGCAGGCGATCAGGGTGGCGCCGGTGATCACGAAGTAGCCGTCGCTGACGTTGATCTCCCAGCCGAGGTCGTTGACGAAGGTCCGCTTGGACTCCGGGAGGCCGTAGTCCGGGATCTCGCCGGTCTGGTCGCGCCGCCCGTGGTGGCTCGCGTAGACGTTGAGCTGAACGAGGCTGGTGTCCCCGAAGAGCTCGCAGCCCGCGCTCCCGCCTGCGAGGAGAGAGGCCGTCACGAGCATGGCGAGTGCGGAGCGAGGCGAAGGCATAGGCGAAGGCATCCGAGGTCAGTCCCTTGAGACGACATTCGTTATACAGAGGGAGCCGGCGTTGGCCCAGACACCAAAAGTGGCCATCGGTGCAGATCTGGCGGCGTACGGGGTCCTACACTGGATCCCGTCTGCGTTTTCGGGCGAGCGCCCCAGGCGACCGATCCCGCCGTTCGCGGCCGCCGCCTGATCGCGGCCGCGCGCGCCCCTCGGCCGGACGGGCCCGGGGCCCGGCGCCCTCGGGCGGGACCAGGCAGCCGGGCGCCATGCCGATCAGATCGGCGCGCCCGGCCTTGCGCAGCGCCGCCCGAGCGAGCGCGTGGTGGGCCGGATCCCAGTAGAGCAAGAGCGCCTTCTGGAGCTTCTTCTCCCGGAGATCGCGGGCGGTGTAGACCGGCTCGCCGGTGAAGGGATCGAGGCCCGTGTAGTACATCGACGTCGCCATCGACATCGGCGTCGGGATGAAGTCCTGGACCTGGCGCGGCCGCATCCCCCGCTCCTTGAGCCAGAGCGCGAGGTCGATCATGTCCCCGAGCGAGCAGCCCGGGTGACCCGAGATGAAGTACGGGACCAGGTGCTGCTCCTTGCCGGCGTCCGCGCTCGCGCAGAGGAAGGCGCTGGCGAAGCGCTCGTAGGCGCCGATCCCCGGCTTCTTCATCTTCGCCAGGACGTCATCGCGGCTGTGCTCGGGGGCGACCGAGAGCTGGCCGCCGGTGTGGTGCTGGGCGAGCTCGCGGATGAACTCGGGTGACCGTTCGGCCAGATCGTAGCGGACCCCCGAGGCGACGAAGACCCGGCGCACCCCCTCCTCCCCCCGCACCCGCGCCAGGAGATCGAGGAGGGGCTGGTGATCGGTGACCAGGTTCTCGCAGATCCCGGGGTGGACGCAGGAGAGGCGGCGGCAGGCCCCCTCGATCGCCGACGAGCGGCAGCGCATCTGGTACATGTTGGCGGTCGGCCCGCCGACGTCCGAGATCACCCCGCGGAAGTCGTCCATCCGCCGCAGCGCCCGGACCTCGCGGAGCACGCTCTCGGCCGAGCGCGACTGGATGATCCGCCCCTCGTGCTCGGTGATCGAGCAGAAGGAGCAGCCGCCGAAGCAGCCGCGCATCGTCACGATCGAGTGCTTCACCGTGTCAAAGGCCGGGATCCGCTCGTCGCCATAGATCCAGTGGGGGCGCCGCTTGAAGGGCAGATCATAGAGCTGGTCCATGTCCTCGGTCCGCAGCGGCTCGGCCGGCGGGTTGAGGTAGACCGCCCGATCGCCGTGGGGCTGGATCAGCGGCCGCGCGTTGCCCGGGTTGGTCTCGTGCTGGAAGGCCCGCGACATCGCCGAGAAGGCCGCGCGATCGCCCGCGACCGCCTCGTAGCTCGGCAGCAGGAGCGGCCGGCCGTCGCGGACGTAGCGGCTCGGGGTGATCGACTCCCACTCGCCGGGGTTGCGGACGTGGGCGGTCCCGCGGATCTCCCGGAGCTCGGCGAGCGAGGCGCCCGCGCGGAGGCGCTCGGCGACCTCCCAGACCGGCCGCTCGCCCATCCCGAAGATCAGGAGATCGGCCTTGGAGTCGACCAGCACCGAGCGGCGGACGCTCTCGCTCCAGTAGTCGAAGTGGGCGATCCGGCGGAGCGACGCCTCGATCCCGCCGAGGACCACCGGCAGCCCCGGGAAGGCCTGGCGCGCGAGGTTGGTGTAGACGATCGACGCCCGGTTCGGCCGCATCTCGGTCCGCCCGCCGGGGGAGTAGTGGTCCTCGGAGCGGACCTTCTTCTGGGCGGTCAGCTTGTTGAGCATCGAGTCGAGGTTGCCGGCGGTGATCCCGACGAAGAGGCGCGGACGCCCCAGCCGCAGGATGTCCTCCGGGCCATCCCAGCGCGGCTGGGCGATCATCCCGACGCGGTAGCCGCGGCCCTCGAGGAAGCGGCCGATCAGCGCGGCCCCGAAGGCCGGGTGATCGACGTAGGCGTCGCCGTTGATCAAGAGGATGTCGAGCTGGTCCCAGCCGCGCGCGCGCATCTCCTCCGGGGTGGTCGGGAGGAAGCCGGTGAGGTCGCGGGCGGGGCCGCGCGAGCGCCGGAGGGTGACGAGCGACATGGAGGACGGAGGGTAGCGCCGGCGCGCGCGGCTGCCCAGCGATCGCGGCTTGACGGGGCGCCAGGGCGGCGGCAGCCTCCCTCCGCGCGGGCGGCGGGGCCGCCAGACCCCAGCGCCCCGACCGCTCCCTCTCCGCCCCCTCGCCTCCGGATGCCGACCGCGACCGCACCTCGAACGAGCGCCCCCGCGCCGCTCCGCGCCCTCGGCCTCGGCCGCGCCCTCGGCTCACGCGTCCTCTACCGCGGCCTCGACCGGACCCTCGAGGCGTCGACGGTCACCGTCCTCGTCGGCCCCAACGGCGCCGGCAAGTCGACGCTCCTCCGCGACCTCGCGGGCCTGCGGGCGCCGGCGGAGGGCCGCGTCACCCTCGGCGGCGCCGACCTCCACCGCCTCGCGCCCGGCGAGCGCGCCCGCCAGATCGCCTACCTCCCGCAGCACACGCCGCTCGCCCACGATCTCGGGGCCGCCGAGGTGGTGATGCTCGGGCGCACGCCCTACCTCGGCCGCTTCACAGGACCTGGCCCTGAGGACACGTCCGTCGTGGCCGCCGCGCTCGCCCGGGTCGGCCTCGCCGACGCCGCCCGGCGCCGGCTCTCGACCCTCAGCGGCGGCGAGCGCCAGCGGGTGATGCTCGCCCGGATGCTCGCCACCGGCGCGCCGATCCTCCTCCTCGACGAGCCCTGCGCCGGCCTCGACATCGGCCACGCCCTCGCCTTCCTCGCCCTCTGCCGCGACCTCGCCCGCGGCGGCGCGACCGTGCTCGTCGCCCTCCACGACCTCGATCTCGCGCGCGCCCACGCCGACCACGCGCTGGTCCTCGGCGACCCCGCGGGGCGCGTCGTCGCCGGCGAGGCCGCGGCCGTCCTCGCGCCCGCCACCCTCGGCCCGCTCTTCGGGGTCGAGATCAGCGAGGTCGGCGGCCACCTGATCTGCGAGCGCGCGCTCGAGGGCTAGCGCCCGGAGCGACGAGGCTAGTGGAGCGACACCTCGGGCTCGAAGAGCCAGCGCGCGCTCACCTCACCGGCCTCGACCCGCGCGGCGATCTCGGCCGCGATCGCCGGGAGATCGGCGAGCGGCCGCGGGCTCCCCTCGTAGAAGACCCGCTCCTCGGCGCTCGCGGGATCGACCTCGCACCAGCAGTCGAGATCGTCCATCGCCACGATGTGCCCGAGGCGGAGCCGCGCGGCGATGTTCTCGGCCGTCATCGCCTCGTCGAATTCGCGCTGGATCTTGCCGATCCGCCGGGCCTCGTCGCTGATCGCGTCCATCCGGCCGGCGACGACGTGGGCGAGATCCCCGGTCGCCCGGAGGCTGACGATCTCCCCCTCGCTGCCCCAGAAGCGCCCGCGGATGTACACGTAGGGGGGCACCATCACGCCGGTGACCCCGGCGATCTGGCGGGCGGCGGCGGGCTGCTGGTGGAGGTTCATCCGCCGGGCCTCGATCCCGTCCTCCGCGAAGAGCGCCCACACGCGCTGGGTGACCGGGTCCTCGGGGTAGCCGAAGACGACGACCAGCGGCTCGGTCCGAGTCTCGTCGTACTCCCGGCGGATCTCCCCGCCGGCGGCTTCGTCCGCCGCCTCCTCGTCGCCGAGGAGGTTGCGAAGGCGCTCCGGGGCCCGTTCGAGGACGCGCCCGGCGAGGCGCTTGCCCTCCTCGCGGACCTCGTCGGGGATGTGGCGCTCGGCGATCTCCTGCGCCTTTTGGAGCCATCGTTTGAGCACGGGGGAGCCTCCGGGCGGCAGACTATCCCGAAGCGAGCGACCCCGCCAGGTCTGCGCGGGGGCCCCGCATGTGGCATCCGCCTCTAGGCGAATCCCGGCGTTTGCCCTTAAGCTTCTGCGGTCCCATGCGATCCCCACTCCACCTCGCGCTCGCCGCGGCTATCAGCGCTGGCGGCGTCGCGCATCCCTCGGTCGCCCAGGCCTACGCGCCGGATCCCGAGCAGCTCTACACGGAGGGACAGGCGGACTACGCCAAGGGCCTCTTCGAGAGCGCGGTCAAGAAGATGAGCGACGCGTACGAGCAGTCGGGCGATCCGCTCATGCTCTACTACATCGGTCAGGCCTATCGGGACTGGTACAACGAGAGCAAGAAGGTCGAGCACCTCCGCGAGGCGAAGTTCACCTTCGAGAAATTCATCGTCGCCCTCCAGGCCGACCCGACCCTCGGCGATCCGGCCGACGTGAAGCCGAAGATCGAGGAGATCGACGAGCTCCTGGCGGAGGCCGAGGCGGCCGAGCCCGAGCCCGAGCCCGAGCCCGAGCCCGAGCCTGAGCCCGAGAAGGCGGCCGACCCGGGCAAGAAGGACAAGACGGCCGGCCTGATCCTCCTCGGGGTCGGCGGCGCCGCGGTCCTCGGCGGCGCCGGGGTCGGGATCGCCTTCGGCGTCAAGGCGCTCGGCCTCAAGGGGGACATCGCCGGCCTCCGCCAGGACTTCGCGGACGCCAGTTGCGACGCCGACAACCTGACGCCCGGGACCTGCACCGACCTCGACGCTCAGATCAGCACGACCCTGAGCGACGGCAAGAAGGCCAACGTGCTCACCGGCGTCGGCTGGGGGATCACCGGCCTCGGGGTCGCCCTCGCGGTCACCGGCGGTGTCCTCTTCGCCAAGGGGAAGCGCAAGACCGACGTCTGGAAGGCCGAGCAGGCGCAGATCCGCGTGCTGCCGACCCTCGGCGGCCTGACGATCGTCGGCCGCTTCTAGCGACCCGAGGGCGCCTGCCGGAGCGCGCCCACGCGCGCCGCTCGCGGAGAGGCGCGCCGCTCGCGGCTAGCGCTCCATGAGCTGACCCAGCGCCCGCCGGACGACCTCGTCGAGGCTGGCGTCGCCGAGGTCGCCGGTCGCGGCCAGGCGGCCGAGGGCCGCGTCGACCTCGCGCGCGCGCCAGCCGAGGCCGACCAGGACCTCCTTGGCCTCGGCCACGAGCGCGTCGCTCGGGTCGCCGGCCGCCGCCTCCGCCGGCGCCTCCGCCCCGGGCTCCGCCGGCACGAGGCCGTCGAGCTTGCCCTTGAGCGAGAGGAGGATCTGCTCGGCGGTCTTCTTGCCGATCCCCGGGATCTTCTCGAGCTTGCCCTGCTCGCCGGCCGCGAGGCAGGTGACCAGCTCACCGAAGGGGAGCCCGCCGAGGACCGCGATCGCGTTCTTCGGCCCGACCTTCGGGACCCCGAGGAGCCGGAGGAAGAGCTCGCGCTCGGCCGCGCTGGCGAAGCCGAAGAGGGCGATGATGTCCTCACGGACATGTGTGTGGATCCAGAGCTCGCAGCGCTCGCCGACCGCGGGGATCGACCCGAGCGTCTGGATCGACACCCGCACCTCGTAGCCGACCCCGCCGACGTCGACGGTGACCGTCGCGCTCCGCGGGTCGCGGATCAGAACCTGTCCTGAGAGCCATCCAATCATCGACGCGCGCCTCGTGGGCCGCCGCCCGCGGGCGGGGCGTGGCGAGTGTGCCCGTAGCAGAGGGCGATCGCCAGGGCGTCGGCGGCGTCCGAGCTCGGCTCCCGGCGGAGGCGGCAGAGGAGGCGCACCCGGGCCTGGATCTCCGCCTTGGTCGCCCGCCCGTGGCCGACCACCGCCTTCTTGACCATCGCCGGCGGGTACTCCTCGATCTCGAGGCCGCGGGCGACCGCCAGCGCGAGGATCGCCCCGCGGGCCTGGCCCAGCTTGAGCGCCGACATCGCGTTGACCCCGTGGAAGGCGGCCTCGATCGCCAGCACCCCCGGCCGCAGCTCGCCGATCACCTCGTCGATCGCGGTCACCAGGCGATGGAGGCGCTGGGGGATCGACTCGTCGGTCGGCAGGCGGAGGACGCCGCACTCGACGTACTCGACCGCCGGCCCCGCGAGATCGAGGACGCCATAGCCGACCACCCGGGTCCCGGGATCGATCCCCAGGACCCGGATCGCCTGCGAGCGGCTGCGCATCGCCAGCACACGCCTAGGCTCGCACGGGCGACCGCAGGAGCGCCAGAATTCCGGCGTTCGAGCGCCCGCGCAGAATCGAGCCCTCGGCGCGGATGCTAGAGGCCGTACTCCTCCATCACGTCGTCAGGCAGCGTGACGTTGGCGTAGACGCTCTGGACGTCGTCGTGCTCGTCGAGGAGCGACCAGAGGCGGCCGGCCTGGTTGGCCTGCGAGCCCTCGAGCGCGAGCTCGTTCTCCGGCTTGCAGAGGTAGCGGACCTCGGCGTTGGGCTCGAGGTCGCTGAGCTCCCCCTCGACCGCGGCGAAGTCGGTGGGCTCGCAGATCACCCCCCAGGAGGCGTCCCAGTCCTGGATGTCCTCGGCGCCGGCGCCGAGCGCCCGCTCCATCAGGGCCTCCTCGCCGATCTTCTCCTTGTCGATCTCGATCACGCCCTTGTAGTCGAACATCCAGGCGACCGAGCCGCCGGCGGTCATCTCGCCGCCGTTCTTGCCGAAGAGGGAGCGGATCTCCGCGACCGTGCGGTTCTTGTTGTCGGTGATCCCGGCGACCAGGAAGCAGGCGCCCGCCGGCCCCCGTCCCTCGTAGAGGAAGGCCTCAAAGGTGACGTTGCCGAGCTCGCCGGTGCCCTTCTTGATCGCCCGCTCCTGGTTGTCCTTCGGCATGTTGGCCGAACGGGCCTGGGCGAGCGCGAGGCGCAGACGGGGGTTCCCCGCCGGATCGCCGCCCCCCTCCTTGGCGGCGACCATGATCTCACGGGCGATCTTCGTGAAGATCTTGCCCTTCTTGGCGTCGACGAGCGCCTTCTTCCGCTTGATCGTGGACCATTTGCTGTGGCCGGACATCGCCACCGTAGGTACCACAGGGCCTCTCGCGGGAAAATGGGGTCGGGTACACTCGCCCGCCGTGGGCGCGGAGCGTGAGCACGGGGACTCGTCGGCGTCGCTGATCGGCGACGCCGGCTGGCTGCCGCCGACCCCCGGCCGCGGCGCCACCCTCGGGACCTTCGTCGGGGTCTTTCGCCCCACCCTCCTGACCATCATCGGCCTGGTGATGTACCTCCGGCAGGGCTGGGTCGTCGGCAACGCCGGCCTCCTCGGCGGCCTCGCCATCCTCGGCCTGACCTTCGCGATCACCGGGGCGACCGCCCTCTCCTTCTCGGCGATCACCACCAACATCCGGATCGGCGCCGGCGGGGCGTTCGCGCTGGTCTCCCGCTCCCTCGGCCTCGAGGCCGGCGGGGCGATCGGCATCCCCCTCTTCCTCGCGCAGTCGCTCTCGGTCGCCTTCTACATGTACGGCTTCGCCGAGGGCTGGCTCTACCTCTTCCCCGACCACGAGCGCGCCTGGGTGCTCTGGGGGGTCTTCGCGGGCGGCTTCGGGCTCTCGCTGATCAGCGAGAAGCTCGCGCTCCGCTCGCAATCGATCGTGATGCTCGGGGTCGTCGTCGCCCTCGCGTCGATCTGGGGCGGGCTCTGGACGGCCCCCGAGCTCCACCGCCCCGAGCTGATCGGCGACTTCGCCGACGGCGACTTCTGGGAGCTCTTCGCGGTCTACTTCCCCGCCGGGACCGGGATCATGGTCGGCGCGAGCCTCACGGGGAAGCTCCGGGAGCCCCGCCGGAGCATCCCCCGGGGGATCCTCGGCGCCTGGGCGGTCGCGCTCGCGGTCTACCTCCTCACCTTCCTCTGGTACGCGGCCGTCGCCACCCCGGCGGAGCTCCGCGGCGATCCGCTGGTGTCGATCCACCGCGCGGCCTGGAGCCCGGGGGTCCTCATCGGCCTGATGTCGTCGTGCTTCTCGGCGATGCTCGGCTCGGTCGTCGCCGCCCCCAACGTCCTCGCCGCCCTCGCCAGCCACCGCCTGGTCCCCTTCGCCGACCGGATCGCCAGGCAGTCGCGCTCGGGGACCGCCCGGGTCGCGGTCCTGGTCTCGGGGGCGATCGTCGCCCTGGCGATCCTCCTCGGCGACCTCAACCGGGTCGCCGGGATGATCACGATGTTCTTCCTGATCACCTACGCGACGATCAACCTGGTCGTCCTGGTCGAGCAGCGCCTCAAGCTGATCTCGTTCCGGCCGACCCTGCGGGTGCCGAAGGTGGTCCCGCTCTTCGGCGCGGCCGCCTCGGTCTTTGCGATGGTGGTCACCAACCCGGCCTTCGGCCTCATCGCCCTCGCGGTCGTCGTCGGCCTCTACCTCTTCTTTAGCCGCCGCAACCTCGACACCCCCTGGGAGACCGTCCGCTCCGGCCTGGTGACGGCGATCGCCGACTGGGTGGCGAAGGCGAGCCAGCGGATCTCCGGGCCGCAGTACCGGGCCTGGAAGCCCGACGTGCTGATGCCGGTGGTCGCCGGCGAGTGCCTCTCACCGGCCTGCATGCTCCTCCGCGACGTCGTCTGCCCGCGCGGGAGCGTGCAGATCCTCGGGGTCTTCGCCGGCGGCGCCGCCCGCCAGCCGCCGCCCGGGATCGCCGAGCTCCTCGCCGGCCTCCACCGCGCCGACCTCCTCGCCCGCTACGCGCCGATCGAGGCGCCGGGCCTCCTGCCGGCGATCCGGGCCGCGCTCTCGGTCCTCGCCGGCGCCTTCTACCGGCCCAACGTCCTCTTCATCGACGGCAGCGGCCGCACCGAGGAGGAGATCCAGGAGCTCCTCCGCCTCGCCCGCCGCCAGGACATCGGCTTCGTCCTCCTCCTCCCGCCGGAGGGCGGGCCGGCGCCGGCGATCCAGGCGATCAACCTCTGGGTCCGCGATCAGAGCCCGAACTGGCGCCTCGGCCTCCAGCTCGCCAACCTCGACCTCGCGCTCCTCCTCGGCCACCAGCTCCAGCGGAACTCCGGCGGCCGCCTCCGGCTGATCTCGGTGATCGCCGACGCCGAGAACCTGCCGGCCGCCCGCCACTACCTCCGGCGCATGCGCGACGAAGCCCGCCTCGACGCGAGCACGGAGATCGTCGTCGAGGAGGGCAACTTCGCGGCGCTCCAGGCCCGGGCGCCGGCGGCTGAGGTGTCGATCCTCGGGATCCCCGAGACCATCGACCTCGCCGCGCTCACGGCGATCCAGCGCGGGATCGGCTCGACCTGCCTCTTCGTGCACGACTCGTCACTGGAGTCAGCGCTCGCCTGAGGCAGGTCGTCGCCGCCGCGAGTCCGCGGCGTGGGGGCTAGTTGGCCTTGGCCGAGCCCTTGACGATCTCGTAGACCTTCTTGGCGTCGTCCTCGGTGTAGGCCTGCGGCGGGGTCGAGAACGCGTCCATCGGCTTGTCGTCGTGGAACGAGTAGATGGCGCCGTCCTTCTCGACGAAGAAGTACCAGTGCGACTCGGGGGCGTACTTGATGCCGTTGTCCTCGTCGTTCATCTGGTAGGTGAAGACGAAGCCGGCGTCCTCGTCGACGATCTTCTTGCCGTCCTTGTACGAGGAGTTGCCGATCGACGACGACTCACCCCACTCGATGCCCTCCTTGACCGAGGAGACCGCGAGGGCGCCGACGGTGATCATGTAGTGGGGGGCGATCTTGATGTCGACGCCGCCGTTGCCGTTCTTCTCGAAGGCCGCGTCCTTCGGCGCCTTGACCGTGACGTTGATCATGGGCGAGACCTCCTTGAGGTCCTTCTCGACCCAGTCGGCCTCGTTGATCGTGAGCTTCGGGACCTCAACGGCCGGGGCCGCGTCGGCCTCCTTGGCGCCGTCGCCCTTGTCGGCGCCCTCGGCGGGGGCCTTGTCACCGGAGGCAGCGGGCTCGGAGGAGCCACCGCAGGCCGCCAGCGCGAGCGTGAACATCGAGACGACCGTGATGTGTGTGAGCTTCATGGCGGCGGCTTATCCCACAGGCCGCGCGCGGTGTCGAGCATTCGGCGCGCTCCGGCGCGCCGGCGGAGATGCCAGCGTCCCGTCAGCGCGCCCCGCGCGTGAGCCGCGGCGAGGTCACTGGACCCCGCCACGGCACGAATTCTCCGCTCGCTCGCCGCCTGCGGCCTAGCGGCGGCGGCGGACGAGGCCGAAGAGGGCGAGCGAGAGGAGGCCGAGGAGCCCCTGCCGGCCGCCCTCCGCGTCCGCCCGGCAGCCGCAGCCGTCCTCATCGAGGACCTCGCCGCCGCTGGTCGCCGAGTCGGTGCCTGTGGTGTCGCCGGTGCTCCCCCCGCTCGCCGCGGTCGACGCGGTCGTCGCCGAGGTCGTCGCCCCGCCGGTGCCACTCGCCGAGTCCGAGGTCCCGCTCGCGTCGGTGGTCCCGCCCGTGCTCGCCCCCGTGGTCTCGCCGCCGGTCGAGACCCCGCCGGTGGTCGCGTCGGTGGTCCCGGTGCCGACGTCGGTGGTCGTCCCGTCGGTGTCGGTCGTCGTGCCGGTGGTCCCCGCCTCGATCAGGCAGGTCGCCGAGCAGCCGTCCCCGTCCTCGGTGTTGGCGTCGTCGCACTCCTCGACGCCCTCCTGGACGAAGCCGTCGCCGCAGGCCGCCGGCTGGCAGAATGAGGTGCAGGCGTCGGTGTCGACGTCGTTGCCGTCGTCGCAGCCCTCGATCCCCTCCTGGACGAAGCCGTCGCCGCAGGCCGCGAGCGCGCAGGCCGACGTGCAATCGTCGGTGTCGATGTCGTTGCCGTCATCGCAGGCCTCGACCCCGTCCTGGACGAAGCCGTCGCCGCAGGCCGCCGGCTGGCAGAGCGAGGTGCACTCGTCGGTGTCGATGTCGTTGCCGTCGTCGCAGCCCTCGAGGCCCTGGAGGATCTTGCCGTCGCCGCAGCAGCTCGGCAGCTCGAGCTTGAGGATCGCCTCGACCGCGCCGTTGCCGTCGTCGATGTCGACCTCGACGTAGACGAAGCCGTCGGTGAAGAGATCGAGGCCGGGGCCGATCCCGGACGAGGCGTTGAAGTCGGTGACCGTGAAGTCGCCGACCCCGTCGTCGTCGACGTCGATCTCGTCGCCGGTGTGGAGGACGACCTTCGACTCGTCGATCGCCGCGGCGTCGCAGGCGTAGAAGAGGACCTCGTTGCCGCCGGTGTAGCCCCAGAGGTGGACCGCCGAGTCGATGTCCGAGATGCTCAGGGCGTTGACCGTCGCGGCGTTGAGGAGGGTGACGCCGGCGATCTGGTCGCCCTCGCGGATCTGGATCTGGCCGTTGTAGGCGATGAAGTGATCGGTCGCGCCGTCGCCGTCGGTGTCGCCGGAGAAGAGGTAGTTGCCCGCCTTGTTGATCGACGGCACCCCGAAGTTGTCCCAGTTGTCGCCGGTCCCGTTCGGCGAGGCCTCGCGGGCGACGATCATCCCGTCGACCAGGAGCGCGCCGTCGTTGACCGTCGAGCCGGTGTCGAAGAGGACCTCGTGGATGTGGTGGCTGCCGTCGCTCGCGATCTCGTAGTCGAAGCCGACGCCGCTCGGCCGGTCGATCGCCAGGCCGCCGAAGACGTCGTCGGAGCGGAAGACGACCTCGATGTTGTTGGGGTCGGCGTCGACCGCCTTGTAGAAGACCCGCGCGACCGACGAGTTGCCGCCCTGATCGTTGAAGCCGGCGACCCAGTAGACGGTGCCGTCCGGGGTCATCGTCGGCCGGCTGTGGAAGGTGGTGACCGCGTTGGCGATCCCGGCGGCGGCCTCGGTCGCCCTGGCGATCTTGCCGCTCTGCCCCCAGACGCCGTCGGAGCCGGAGATCGACGGGCTGTAGATGAAGCCCTTCGAGCTCGCGCCCATCGTCGACTCGCCGCCCGTGAGGGTCTCGACCAGCTCATCGCTCGCCTTGAAGGCGACCCCGCCGGCGCTCCAGACGAAGGTGTCGCTCGCGCCGAGGCGGCCGGTGAAGGCGACGTCGCCGTCGCCGTCGGTGAAGGGCGAATTGATCACCTGGACGGGCTCGTTCTCGCCGGGCGGCACGTCGCCGACCTTGACGACGACCGACGCCGGGACGATCGCAGCGTCCGCGCGCAGACCGAGGAGAGCGACCGCGGCCGCCGAGGAGAGGGTGAAGAAGGTGCGGGCGCCCGCCGAGGAGAAGATCATGGGGCGATGCTAACAACGACCCCGCCGGCCCCAGCGCCGAAATCGCCGCCGAGGAGCGACGGCCCTGGGGCCGCGGAGCCGCCCTCAGCGCCGACAATTCACGGAGTTCTCGGGCGGCAGCCAGGGGGCCATGTGCGTTACATTCCGCGCCGTGCCCGAGCTCCTCGACGCCCCCATCCACGACCTCGCCCGCAGGATCCGCGCCCGCACGCTCTCGCCGGTCGAGCTGGTGGACGCCCACATCGCCCGCATCGAGGCCGTGAACCCCCGGATCAACGCGGTGATCGCCGAGCGCTTCGCGGCCGCCCGGGAGGAGGCCGCCGCCGCCGAGGCGCAGGTGATGCGCACGAGCGACGCCGACGCCCTCCCGCCCCTCCTCGGGATCCCCTTCACGGCCAAGGAGTACATCGCCGCCGAGGGGATGCCGCTGAGCGGCGGGGTCTGGGCGCGGCGCCACGTCCGGGCCGAGCGCGACGCCGAGACGATCCGCCGCCTCCGCGGCGCCGGGGCGATCCTCGTCGGGATCACCAACGTCCCCGAGGGCGGCCTCTGGATGGAGACCTACAACGCGATCTACGGGCGCACGCGCAACCCCTGGCACCTCGGGCGGACCTGCGGGGGCTCGTCGGGCGGCGACGGGGCGATCGTCGGCGCCGGCGGGGTCCCCTTCGCCCTCGGGGCCGACGTCGGCGGGTCGATCCGGATCCCGGCCGCCTTCTGCGGCGCGGTCGGTCACAAGCCCACCGGGCGGATGGTCCCCAACACCGGCTTCTGGCCCGAGGCCGAGGGCGAGCTCTCGGCCTACCTCGTCTGCGGCCCGATCGCCCGCTCGAGCCGCGACCTGATGCCGATCCTCAAGGTGCTCGCCGGCCCCGACGGCGCCGATCCGGTCTGCCGCCCCTGGACCCTCGGCGATCCCGACGCGGTCGATCTCCGCGACGTCGTCGTCTTCCCGGTCGAGAGCAACGGCGCGACCCGGGTCCGCCGGGTGATGCGCCAGGGGGTCCAGCGGGCCGCCGACGCGCTCGCGGCCCGGGGCGCGACGATCGCCGAGCTGAAGGCGCCGGCGATGAAGCGGGCCTTCATGATCTGGTCGTCGATGATGACCGCCGCCGGCGGCCCGAGCTACGGCGAGATCCTCGGCGGCGACGCGCCGATGCGGCCGGGGCGCGAGCTCCTCAAGATGCTCGTCGGCCGCTCGCGCCACACCTTCCCGGCGGCGATGGTCGTCGCCGCCGAGCGGGTGACCAAGCTGATCCCGGCGCGGGTCGACGCGATGGTCGCCGCCGGCAAGGCGCTCCAGCGCGAGCTTGAGGACATCCTCGGCCCGAACGGCATCCTCCTCCACCCGCCCTACAGCCGACCGGCGCCCCGCCACTACGGGCCGATGCTCACGCCCTTCGACTTCGTCTGCACCGGACTCTTTAATGTGCTCGAGTTCCCGTCGACGACGGTGCCGGTGGCCTTTGATCGCCACGGGCTGCCGGTCGGCGTCCAGGTGATCGGCCGCCGCGGCGACGATCACCTGACGATCGCGGTCGCCGGCGCCCTCGAGGAGGCGTTTGGGGGCTGGCGGCGGGCCGAGCCGGCGGCGCGCGGGCGAGGGGCGGCCGCCGACGCGGCCGCGGCCGCGAGCCCGGCGGCGTAGGCCGATCGCGGGCCGGGGCCGAGGGTCGAGGCTCGAGGCTCGATTGATCGGTCTGCGGATCTCACCGGGACGATCTCTCGAGCGCGTCGATCGGAGCCGATCTCGGTGAGCCGATCTCACTGACTCGATCTCGAATTTTTCGGGACCAGGAGGTCGTCGCCTCGTGATCGGCGGATCGCCACGTCGATCGTCGGCGCCTCAGCGAAGGCACGTCGCCCGGAAAAAGGCAAAAATTTGGCCCGCTCCCGGGGACGTGGCATCTCGGTCAGGTGGTGATCGACGTCCCCTCCCAGGGCGTCGGCGGAGGTCGCCGCTGCGATCTCCGACAACGGTGCGTCACCGCGAAAGAACAACCCCCCCGATCTGCCTCCGCTACACTGTGCCCGCCATGGCGATACGCCCACTTCCCGGTGAGCTGCTTGCGAGCTTGCCCCGGGGGATTGATCAATCCCAGATCACCCACCACGTCCCGCTGCGCGGCGGCCCTGACGGGCTCCTCGGCGAGACCCATCTCCTCGTCTTCGACGGGGAGCTCATCGTCGTCACCCGCGGCTCGTCGCGGGCGGAGTTCCGGCGCCTCGACCTCGACGCCGAGGAGCGGGCGATGCTCCTCGCCGAGGGTTGGTCGGTCCAGCTGAGCCTGCCGACCGTCGGCACGCCGACCCGCTTCGACGTCGCCTCACGCGACGTGGCGACCGTCCTGGCGCTCCTCTCGGCGGTCAAGCCGGGCCAGCGCCACGGCGACGAGGACGAGCTCGAGGTCGACCTCGAGCTCGACGAGGCCAAGCCGCGGAGGCAGAGCGTTTCCGCGCAAGGCCATGGCTACGCGCAGACGCAGCTTGAGCGCGGCGTGCGAGAGATCGTCGCGCCGGCGCATGAGGTCGCGGCGGCGCGTGAGGCTGCTGCTCGTGAGGCCGCTGCTCGTGAGGCCGCTGCTCGGGAGGCTGCTGCTCGGGAGGCTGCTGCTCGCGAGGCTGCCGCCCGCGAGGCTGCTGCTCGTGAGGCTGCTGCTCGGGAGGCTGCTGCCCGCGAGGCTGCTGCTCGTGAGGCTGCTGCCCGTGAGGCTGCTGCCCGCGAGGCTGCTGCCCGCGAGGCTGCTGCCCGTGAGGCTGCTGCTCGTGAGGCTGCTGCCCGCGAGGCTGCTGCCCGTGAGGCTGCTGCTCGTGAGGCTGCTGCCCGCGAGGCTGCTGCCCGTGAGGCTGCTGCCCGTGAGGCTGCTGCTCGCGAGGCTGCTGCCCGTGAGGCTGCTCGCGAGGCCGCCGCCCGTGAGGCCGCCGCCCGTGAGGCCGCCGCCCGTGAGGCCGCCGCCCGTGAGGCCGCCGCCCGTGAGGCCGCCGCCCGTGAGGCCGCCGCCCGTCGCGAGGCCGCTGCTCGTGAGGCCGCTGCCCCGCGAGGCCGCCGCTCGTGAGGCCGCCGCTCGTCGCGAGGCCGCTGCCCGCGAGGCGGCGGCTACCCGTGAGGCCGCTGCCCGCGAGGCCGCCCGCGAAACCGCCGCTCGTGAAGCTCGCGAGCCTCGCCGCCCGCGAGGCGGCGATCCGTGAGGCCCGCGAGGCCGCCGCCCGCGAGGCCTCGATCCGTGAGGCCCGCGAGGCCGCCGCCCGCGAGGCCGCCGCACGCGAAGCCGCCGCCCGCGAGGCCGCCGCCCGCGAGGCGCTCGCCGCCGCGATCAACGCCCCCGCGGACGCCTGGCGCGCGCCGACCAGCCTCCGCGACGCCTTCGCGCGCCAGCAGGAGGACGAGCAGGCGACCGACGAGTCGCCGGCCGACACCGCGATCGGCAACCGCGACCTCCACGCTCTCGCCACCTCCTTCGCCGCCGGCGCCCCCTCGCCCGCGGCCCGGCGTCGCCCCGCGCCCGAGGCCACGCCGCCCGGACGTCAGCTGGACGCCGACGAGGCCTCCCTCTCGATCGAGCTCGATGAGGTCTTCGGCGCGCTCGACGAGTCGCCCGCCCTCGCCTCCGCGATGCCAACTCCGGTGGTCGTGACCCCCGTCGCCCCGCCGCCGCCGACGCTCGTCACCCCCATGAGCGAGGCCGACACGCCCAGCGTCACCCGACGCGGCGGCGCCCTCCGCTTCAACTTCGACGCGATCCCGGAGCCCGTGGCCCCGCCCGCGCCCGCGCCCGCGATCCACACGGCGCCCTCCCCCGCCCCGGTGATCACGCCCGAGCCCTCGGCGCCGACCCTCCGGCGTCGCACCCGGCCCGACTACGACGGCCGCGGCGCCCTCTTCGGCGACGTGCACGACGACGCGGAGCAGAGCGGCAACATCGCCCTCGCCAACTTCTTCGACGCCCACGTGCCGGCGCCGCAGGAGGACGACGTCCCCCGCCCGCGTCGGATCGTCCCGGCGACCGAGCCCGAGCTCCCGCGGGTGACGCCGACGCCGGCCGCGGTCCTCGCCCCGGAGCTCCTCGCCGCGCCCGCGCCGACGCTAGCGACCCCGGTGGCGCCGGCGCTCACGCACGAGGCCCCGTCCCTCTCCGCCGCCGCGACGCCGACCTTCGAGGTGCCCCGTCACGACGCGCCCGCGCCCTCCCTCACCGCCTTCGAGGCCCCCGCGGCCGCCGCCTCGCTCCTCCGCGAGGAGGCGCCGCACTACAGCGCGGCCCTCGAGACCGCGCCGGAGGACGCGGCCGATCCCTTCGACGGCCTCCTCGACGAGGCGCCCGCGAACCTCGATCTCGAGGCGCCAGTCGCCGCCGCCGCGGACGAGCTCGAGACCGTCGATGAGACCCCGCGCCGGAGCGCCACGCCACGCCCGAACCGCCGCCTGATCCCCTCCAAGTGGGCCCAGGAGACGGCCTCCGCCGCGGCCTCGGTGGCCGCGAGCGCGGCCTCGGCGACGGCGTCCGCCGCCTCCGCCGCGGTCGGCCGCGCCCGCACCGCGGCCTCGCGGATGCTCGATCGCCAGCGCGACCGCCAGCGCTCCCGCGTCGGCCACCCCCGCCGCAACCGCCGACGCGGTGGCGTCAGCGCGCTCCGCCCGAGCTGGACCGTCGGCGCCGCCCTGATGGTCGCCGCCCTCCTGATCTACTGGGCGCTCCCCGGCACCGACGAGGTCGCGTCCACGGTCGAGGCCCCGGTCGCCGGCAGCCAGGTCGCCGCCCCCCTCGCCGAGCTCGCCAACGAGATCCGCCTCAGCCAGCGCGACGCGGCGATCCCGGCCTCGGCCGGTCCGGGCGCGACCCGCTCGCTCCCCGGCGAGGCCGACGACGACGTGGTGATCGACGACGAAGCCGACGCCGACGCGCCCCCCTCGGGCTCCGGCGACGCCACCCCGACGAAGGCCAAGGCCGACCGCGACTTCTACGGGATCGCCACCCTGACCGCGAGCTCACCGCAGCCCGAGCGCATGGCCCTCCGCGAGTGTCGCCCGCTCGCCGAGCGGGGCACCGAGATCCGGGTCAAGGTCGAGATCGACGAGCGCAGCGGCACCGTCCCCGAGGTCTGGGTCGGCGACTCGTCGATGGATCGCCAGCTCCGCCACTGCATCGTCCGCCAGTTCAAGAAGGCGACCTTCGAGCCCAAGGCGAAGGGCAAGCTGGTCAAGCAGCGGCTCAAGCTCCACTTCTAGCCGGCGACCGACGCCGGTCCGCGAACGCGCGGCGCGGGGCTCTCCCGGGCCGCGCGCGTCGTTGGTGCCTCTGGACCCCGCCCCGCTCCCCCAGATCGCCCGCGGGGGCGCAGATCGTCCGGCGCCCGCCCGCGTTGACGGCCCTGCGCGCGCCCCCCGGCGCCGATCGAGTAGGATGACCGCCGCATGAAGGCCCTCCTCATGGCCGTGCTCGCCCTCGCCCCGCCGGGCGGCACCGTCGATCTCGACGGGCCGCGCTGGCGAGAGCTCCACGAGGGGGCGAGCGCGCCGGAGGTCGAGCTCCCCGGGCCCTTCGTCGCCGAGCGCGACGTCAAGGTCGAGCGCGAGGGCGAGGGGCTCCGCGTCCGCGGCCGCTGGACGATCCGCGCGCTCCGCCCCGGCTGGTTCATGGGCGATCTCCTGGGGCCCGGCGCCGAGGTCCGCAAGGCGACCTGGAACGGCCAGCCCGCGGCGATCGACCGCGCCGGCGACCTGACGCTCGTCGCCGGCTACGTCCGCGGCGACGTGACCCTCGAGGTCGAGGCCTTCATCGACCACGACCCCGGCGAGGGCCCGGTGACCCTGAGCCTCCTGCCGGCGATCCGCGGCCGCGTCGACCTCCCGCCGGCGGCCGACGACGCCCGCTACCAGGTCCACGATCCCGGCGATCCCGAGGCGGTGATCCCCCGCGACGGCGACCGGATCCTCTCCGGCGCCGCCCGCCTCGAGCTCCGCCAGGCGCCCCGCCAGAGCGCCGAGACCGGCACCCTGGTGACCGCGACCACGGCGATCGGCGTGACCGTCGGCGACGCCGAGGCCCGCGGCCGCGCCCACGTCACCTGGGCGCTCCGCCGCGGCAGCCTCGATCGGGTGAGCGTCCGCGCCGAGGGCCTCGGCGACGATCTCGAGATCACCGGCGCCGGGATCCGCGAGTGGCGGCGGAGCGGCGATCGGATCGAGATCGAGCTCCAGGCCCCGGTGAGCGATCGCGTCGACCTCACCTTCGCCTGGTCGAGCGCCCTCTCCAAGGCCGCCGAGTCCTCCCTGACGATCCCCCGGATCGAGCCCCAGGGCGTCTTCCGCGGCTCGCAGGCGCTCCAGGTCGCCCGCGACGGCGAGATCGAGGTGATCCCCGAGGTCGGCGAGTGGACCGCGGTCGCCAGCGCTGACCTCCCGGAGTGGGCCCACGGCCTCGTCGAGGGGACCCCGACCGCGGCCTACACCGCCGCCGAGCCCCGCGGCGGCCGCCTCTCGCTCCTCCGCTTCGTCCCGGTCGAGGGCCCGCCGGTGGTCGTCGACGTCGCCGGGATCACGATCGCCGCCAGCCGCGAGGGTCGGGTGCTGATGCGCGCCCACTACGAGGTGCGCAACGAGCGGGCCGCCCACCTCCGGATCACCCCGCCGCCGGGGATGAAGATCCTCGGGGCGCGGGTCGCCGGCGAGACCGCCCTCCCCGCCCGCGGACCCGACGGCGCCTGGCTGATCCCGCTCAAGCGCTCGATCGAGACGGTCAAGGGCGCGCTCTCCTTCGCGGTCGAGGTCACCCTCCTCGGCGACGGCGACGCGTGGAAGCGCCGAGAGCGGCGGCAGCTCCCGCTCCCGCGGGTCAGCGCCCCGGTCGCGGTCACCCGCCTCACCCTCCACCTCCCGCCGGGCTACACCTCGCGCCTCGATCCCGGCGACGGCGACGTCGTCGGCGAGTTCACCCGCGGCGAGGGGATCACCTACGGGATGGCGATCGGCGAGGTCGGGGTCGCCGAGGCCGATGAGCGCTTCCAGTCCGCCGTCGGCCGCTGGCTGGCCAACGACTTCGAGGGCGCCCAGGCCGAGCTCGACGCGCTCCGGTCGATGGGCGCGTCGAACGAGAACATCGAGCGCCTCCAGGCCAACCTCGACGTGATCGGCGGCAAGCAGGGCGGCGGCTCGTCCTCGGGCGGCGACGCGGCGGCCGAGCGGCGGATCCGCGAGCAGGCCAAGGCCCGCGCGAGCGCCGACATCCAGGCCCAGTCCGACCTCAAGAGCAAGGCCGAGGCGTACCAGCAGGCCGGCGAGTACGACAAGGCCGAGGCCGAGTACGAGAAGGCGATGGAGATCGGCGACCGCCTCGCGCTCCTCGAGCAGGAGGAGTCGGTCGAGCAGCAGCGGGCCAACGAGGATCTGGCCCGCCAGTACAAGTCGGTCAAGGAGACCAAGGCCCGGCGGGCGTCGAGCTTCGGCAGGAAGGCGGAGCCCAAGAAGAAGCGGGGCAAGAAGGACGTCTACGCCAGCGCCGGCGAGGCCGAGTGGGACGTCGACGCGGCCGTCGAGCTGCCCGCAGGCGGCGAAGGCGACGCGAGCATCGGCGGCTTCGCCAAGACGCCCGCGGCCGACCCGACGGGCAACGTCGTCTACAGGGACAAGAGCGCCGACGGCGTCGGCACCGAGAGCGGGGGCGGCGGGGGCGGCGGCGCGGGGACGGTGCTCTACGACTTCGAGGACGATGACGTCGAGGGCGAGCTCCTCCGCCCCGACGGCGCCGATCTCTCGAGCCGCGGCCGCAACCGCGCCAGCGGGCTCACGACGATGAACGGGCCCGGCCTCGGCAAGGTCGGCGCCCTGGCCGGAGAGACAGGTCGGGAGACGCCGGAGGAGCCGAACGCCCAGACGACCCCGGGCTCCACGGACAGCGGGTCGGTCCGCGTCATCGGCAGCAACGCCCCCGAGTCGGCCTACACGGTCGACGGCGCCAACATCAATTCGACGGCGACCACGACCACCGCGCGGGTGTCGATGGAGGAGGCGAAGCGGCTCCCGGTCGGCGCAGGGAGCTCGCGCGATTTCACGGCGGTCGTCGACGTGGTGCCCGGCACCTACAATCGCAACGGCTCGCTCTTCGGGCCGACCGAGCCGCCGCGGATGGCGACCGGCGGCATCGAGCCGCGCTGGCGCCTGCGGCAGGATGCGCCCGAGCCCGAGCCGATCGACCAGCCCCCGCCCGAGCCCGAGCCCACCCCCGAGCCGGTCGCCGAGATGCCCGCGCCCGCGCCCGAGGTCCGGCTCGCCGGCATCAGCGGCGGCCTCGAGGCCGAGCCGGCCACCCGCCGGAGCCGCGGCGGCCGGATCCGTCGCGGTGGGCGAGGTCGCGAGCGCAACAGCGTCGCCTACGGCAGCGTTGGCGGCGGCGGCGGCGGCGGGATGAAGAAGTCCGCCTCCGTCCGCCCCAAGCCGAGCTACGGCCCCCCGCCGCCCCCCGCCGCGCCTCCCCCGGTCCAGGCCGTCGATCAACCAACCGACGCGACGGTCACCACCAAGGTGTCGATGGACGAGGCGAAGAACATCCCGGTCGGCGGGAGCAGGCGCGACTTCACCGCGGTCGTCGATCTCGCGCCGACGGCGAGCGCCGACGCCGGAGCGCCGCCGCCCGACACCGACGGCGACGGGCTCGTCGACGAGATCGACGTCATCTACGAATTCCCCGAAGACATGAACGGCTTCGAGGACGAAGACGGCACGCCCGAGCCCCTCGAAGAGGACGGCCGCGGCGGCCTCGACCGCCTCGCCGCCCCCAAGGTCACCGCCTCCGCGATGTCCGTGGTGATCCCCGCGGCCGGCGAGGCGGTCCTCTACCAGCACCTCCTCCTCGCGGCCGAGAGCGCCTACGCGATCGAGATCGCCGCCCGCGAGCCCCTCCTCCAGAAGAGACGAAGAAGACGCCGATGACCAAGCCAAGCCTCGCCCTCGCCCTCGCACTCGCCCTCCTCGCCCCCGCCCGCCCGGCCTCCGCCGCCGACGAGCCCGAGCGGGTGGTGATGAAGCTCGACGACTTCCTCCGCCTCTACGAGGCCAACAAGGCGCTCGCCACCGCCGAGAAGGCGCCCCGCGATCACGCGATCGCCTCCGCCCGCTACCAGGGCGAGGTCCTGGTCGCCGAGGGCGATCCGACCTCCGCGGTCTTCACCGCGAAGATGCGGATCGAGAACCTCAAGAAGGACGGCTGGGCGCGGGTGCCGATCCTGCCGGCGACCGTCGCCCTCCAGTCGGCGAAGATCGGCAACGCCGAGGCCGCGGTGGTGATCGAGAACGACTACTACACCCTGATCACCAAGCAGCAGGGCGCCTTCGATCTCTCCCTCTCCTTCGCCGCCGGGATCACCACCACCGCCGGCAAGAGCAACGTCGGCTTCGAGCTGGTCCCCTCGGGCGCGACCAGCGTCTCGCTCGCGGTCCCGGTCGCCGACGACCTCGACTTCACGGTCCCCGGCGCCAAGCTCAAGTCCGACAAGGTCGAGGGCGGCAAGCGGATCGTCGAGGCGACCCTGCCGGCGACCGGCTCCCTGGTGATCGAGTGGCAGCGCGAGATCCCCGAGGCCGCCAAGCAGCAGTCGCGGGTCTACGCCGAGGTCTACACCCTGGTCAGCCTCGGTGAGGGGCTCCTGCGGGCGACCGCCTCGGTCTCCTACACGATCCTCTTCGCCGGCCAGTCGGAGCTCCGCCTCAAGGTCCCCAAGGGGATGACGATCCTCTCGGTCACCGGCAACGGCATCCGCGACTGGAAGCTCGAGGGCGAGGAGCTCAAGGTCGCGCTCAACTACGCCGCCGAGGGCTCCTACAGCCTCGCGGTCGAGCTCGAGCAGGTGATCGGCGAGGGCTCCAAGAAGATCGCCGCGCCGATCGTCGTCCCCCAGGGGGTCGAGCGGGCGAAGGGCTACGTCGGCGTCGAGTCGCGGGGCAACCTCGAGATCTCGGCCGGCGAGGTCAAGGGCGCGACCACCGTCGACGTCCGCTCGCTGCCGGCGGCGATCCTCGGGATCACCAGCCAGCCGGTGCTCCTCGGCTACAAGTACCTCGGCGCCGACGCGCAGGTCCCCCTCGAGGTCGCCGAGCACGAGGACATCGACGTCCTGGTGACGATCCTCGACCAGATCCGCGCGCGGACGATGTGGACCCCGGAGGGCCGGCGGATCACCTCGGTGCGCTACCAGATCCGCAACAACCGCCGGCAGTTCCTCCGCGTCGCCCTACCCGCCGGCGCCGAGCTCTGGAGCGTCTCGGTCGGCGGCCGGGCGGTCCAGCCGGCGAAGGCCGGCGACGGCCGGGTGATGATCCCGCTCCTCCGCTCGCAGACCTCGGGGGGCTCGCTCGCCGCCTTCAACGTCGAGCTCGTCTACGTCGAGAGCGGCGAGAAGACCAGCGAGGCCGGCCGCGGCACCTTCAAGGCTGAGCTCCCGCGGGCCGACGCGCCGAGCACCTACGTCGCCTGGACGGTCTACTCGCCGACCGGCACCAAGGTGAAGAAGCGGAGCTTCGACGGCTCCCTCCGCCAGGTCCGCTACCTCTCGGATCCGATCCCGGAGAACGACGTCTACGCGATCGAGACCATGACCCCGCAGGTCGCCCAGCAGGGCGGCGCCCAGGCCGACGACGGCTCCCTCGGCGAGGGCGCGGTGCCGGTGCCGGTGAGCCTCCCGCTCCAGGGCAAGGCGACCAACTTCGAGAAGCTCCTGGCGCTCGACGAGGCGCTCTCCGTCGAGTTCCGCTACAAGGGGCTCAAGCTCTGAGGGACCGGGCGATGATCCAGATCGGCCAAGAGCTCCGGACCTGGCGCGGCGCCGTCCGCCACCGCCTCGACCCCAAGCGCCCGCCCCTCCTCGGCTGGCAGGTGCCGCTGATCGGCTGCGGCGTGCAGATCGGCCGCCACGGACCGGGCTGGCTCCTCGACCAGGTCAAGCGGCGGGGCTTCCCGCTCACGCTCTACGTGATGGGCAAGGAGATCACCTTCGGCGGCGATCCCGAGTACGCCCGCTTCTTCTACTCGGCGGGGACCGAAGAGGTCTCGTTCTTCGAGGGGATCAAGGTCTTCCCGGGGGTCGGCGACCTCGTCGAGATCGGCCTCACCGGCCCCGAGGGGTCGACGCTGACCCTCGAGGTGCTCCGCCGCCACCTCGGCGCGCGGATCTCCAGCGTCGGCGCCGAGCTCGACCAGGAGCTCAGCGTCGCCCTCCGCGAGGGGCTGGCGAGCGGCCGCGCCCCCCTCCTCGGCGTCCTCCGCACGGCGATCCTGCGGCTCACGGCCCACCTCCTCCTCGGCCCCGACCTCGCCCGCGACCGGACCTTCATCGCCGACCTCTGCGACTTCGACGAGGCGACCCTCGCCTGCCTGCGGGCGCCCTGGAGCCGCCGCCCCGTCGCCCGCGGCCTCGCGGCGCGGGGGCGCGCGGTCGCCCGCATGCGCGCCGAGCTCGAGGGACGAGGACCACCCACGAGCGACGCGCCGCGGGACATCGGCGACGCCATGCGATCGGCGGCAGCCGCCGCCGCCGAGGCCGGCGGCCCGCGCCTGAGCGACGAGATCATCGCCCGCGATCTCCAGGGGATCCTCTTCGGGACCGTCGCCAACACCCCCGCGGCCGCGGCGATCACCCTCCACCGCGTCCTCACCGATCCCGCCCTCAAGCGCCGCCTCGAGGAGGAGCAGGCCGCGGTGAGCCGCGAGCGCGGGCCGACGATCGACGCCGCCGCCCTCAAGGCGATGCCGGTCCTGAACGCGACCTACCTCGAGGGGCTCCGGGTCTACGCGCCGATGATCCACATCCGCATGACCCTGACGCCGGTCGAGATCGGCGGCTACCGGGTGCCGGCCCGCTCGCTGATCGGCTTCTCGCCCTACATCCTCCACCGCGATCCGGCGGTCTACGAGGACCCCGAGGTCTTCGACCCCGACCGCTTCCTCGCCGGCCCGCGGCGCCCGGCCGCGGCCCCGCCGAACAGCCACTTCGTCCCCTACGGGCGCGGGATCCACACCTGCCTCGGCCGCAACCTCGCGCGCCAGGAGATCATGATGTCGATCGCCCGCCTCCTCCGCGACTACGAGGTCGAGCTCAGCGACCCGTCGCCGACGGTCGCCGACTGGCTGACCAACGGGATCGCGGCGCCCGCGGGCGCGCCCTCGCTGATCGCCCGACCGCGCGGCGCGAGCCTCGGCTAATGGCCTGCCTGAGAGAATGTCCTTCTGGACATGTTCTAAGGCGCAGCCATCAGCGGCGGTGGGTCGCCAACCAGGCGTCGACGTCCCTCAGCTCGTCGGCGAAGTCGGGCGAGCCGGCGAAGACCGTGCGGGCCGCGCTCGCCAGCTCCCGGGCCCGCTCGCGGTCGCCCCGGGCCTCCCAGAGCGCCCGCGCCAGGGTCGCCCTGGCGAGGGCGAGGCGCGGATCGCCGTCCGCGAGCCCGAGCGTCAGCACCCGCTCGAGGCCGGCGACCGCCTCGGCGGAGCGGCCGAGCTCGAGGCGATCGAGGCCGAGGCCGATCGCCGTCATCACCCCCTCCTTGGCGAGGCCGCGGGCCTCGAAGATCGCCATCGCCCGCCCGTCGAGGGCGAGCGCCTCGGCGAAGGCCCGCCGCTTGCGCTGGAGGTGGGCGAAGCGGCTCAGGCTCGAGGCCAGCGCCGGGTGCTCCTTGCCGAGGGCGGCCTCGCGGATCGCCAGCGCCCGCGTCCAGTAGGGCACCGCCTCGTCGTCGCGACCGAGCCGGGAGAGGCTGTCGGCGAGGCCCTCCAGCGGGTAGGCGACGTTCGGGTGCTCGGGCCCGAGCGCCTCCTCCATCACCGCGAGCGCCCGCTCGTTGGTCCGCCGCGACGCCTCGAAGTCGTGGGCCCGGAGCTCGCCGAGGCCGATGTTGTAGAGGAGCGTCCCCTTGAGCTTGAGCTCCGCGTCGGGATCGGCGTCGACGATCGCCAGCGCCCGCCGGTAGATCGCCAGCGACTCCTCCCCCTCGCCCTTGGCCGCGAGGGCCGCCGCGAGGTTGTTAAGGCTGCCGAGCACGTCCGGGTGATCGTCGCCGAACGAGGCCTCGCGGATCGCCAGCGCCCGCCGATGGAGCGCCAGCGCCTCGTCGACCTCGCCGCCGCTGCGGAGCGCGCTCGCCAGGCTGTCGAGGGTCTCGGCGACCTTCGGGTGCTCGGGCCCGAGGGCGGCCTCGCGGATCGCCAGCGCCCGCCGGTGGAGCGCCAGCGCCTCCCTGGGCTCGCCGAGCTTCTCCTTGGTGATCGCCAGGTTGTGGAGCGCCTGGGCGACCATCGGGTGCTCGGGGCCGTAGGCGGCCTCCCAGGCCGCGAGCGTCCGCTCGTGGAGGCGGGCCGCCTCCTCGTACTTGCCGGCCGAGTAGTGGGCGAGCGCGAGGGCGTTGTCGATCCGCGCCCGCAGGAGCCGCTCCTCGCCGGCGCCGAGCATCGCCAGGGCGGTCGTCGCCGCCTCGGCCCAGACCTGGCCCTCGGCGAAGCGGTTGCGACGATCGCCGACGACCCACACGAGGTGGGTCATGATCGAGATCGCCAGGCGGGCCTCGCCGGCCTCGCGCGCGCGCTCCAACGCCCGGATCAGCGATCCCTCGGCGGCTTCGAATTCCCCGAGCTCGCCCTCGGCCTTCGCCAGGGCGAAGAGCGCCTCAGCCTCGAGATCCGGGCGCCTTCGGGCCTCCGCCGCCTTCAGGGCCTCGCTCGCGGCGTCGCGGCTGGCCACGAATTGACCGGCCGCCACCAGCGACGAGGCCCGCCGCAGGCGACCGCGGAGGTCGCGGAAGGCCTCGATCTCGCCGGCGCTCGCCAAGCTTCGCTCGCGCAGGCGGGCGACGTCGAGGCACTCCTCGGCCCCCTCGAGGCCGGCCGCGGCGGCCGTCGCCCGCACCAGCGTCGTCGCGCTCGCGCCGTCGAATTCCTCGATGAGCGAGGCGAAGGAGGCGCGGGACTCGTCGAGGCAGGCGCGCGCGCGGACCCGGAGATCGTCGTCCCAGATCGCGTCGACCTCGTGGTTGACGCAGGCCTGGGTCGCGCTCCCCCGCCAGGTGGCGGCCCAGCGATCGAGCCAGGGGATCGTCTTGTCGGCCGTGGTCGCGGCCGCGGGCTTGCCGGTCGCCGTGAAGGCCCGGCGCAGCGAGGCCTGGCGCTCGTCGTTCCAGACCTCGGCGATCGCCGCGCCCTCCGCCTCGCAGCCGGCGATCGTCCGCTGCCGCAGCGCCTCGTCGACGCCGAAGCCGGTGACCGCGAGGCCGGCGACGCCGAGGGCGGCGACCGCATAGCGGGCGCGGCGGGTCCGCGTGCTGTGGAGATCGAGGGCGCTGAGGAGCGCCCGGAGGTCCGCCCAGCGGCGCTCGGGATCGGGGTCGAGGCCCCGCTCGAGCACCCGGTTCAGCCAGCGCGGGACCCCGGAGCCGCGCGGCGGCGGCTGGCGCTCGCCGGTCATCACGTTTCGCCGGAGCTCCGCGAAGTTCTCGCCGCCGAAGGGCCGGACGCCGTGGAGGCCCTCCCAGAGGGTGACGCAGAAGGCGAAGACGTCGGCCGGCGCCCCGGCGACGCCGCCCGCGAACTGCTCGGGCGCCATGTAGGCGGGCGTGCCGACCACCGCGCCCGCCTGGGTGACGTCGACCGCGAGGCGCCCCTCGACGCTGGTCGTGAGCTCCTCCGCCGGCCCGCTCGCGCCCCGGCGGGCGAGGCCGAAGTCCATCACCCGCGCCCGACCGTCGCGGCCGATCATCACGTTCTCCGGCTTCACGTCGCGGTGGACGAGCCCGGCGGCATGGGCGGCCGCGAGGCCCTCGCCGACCGATCGCATCAGCGCCAGGACCTCGCGCCAGGAGTGCGCGTCCTCGCCGAACCACTTGGTCAGCGTCCGGCCCTCGACGAACTCCATGGCGATCCACACCTCGTCGCCGTGGACGCCGACGTCGTGGACGCCGACGACGTTGGGGTGAGAGAGCTTCGCCAGCGCCTGGGCCTCGCGGAGGAGCCGCGCCCGCGCCCCCGAGGACCCGGAGATCGAGCCGGCGCCGAGCTCGGGGCGGAGGAGCTTGAGGGCGATCTTGCGGTCGAGCTCGGGATCGAAGGCGGCGTAGACCACCCCCATCGCCCCGGCGCCGAGGGGATCGAGGATCACGTAGCGGCCGACGATCGACCCCCGTGGCAGCGTCTGGACGGCGCCGCTCGCCTGCCCGAGGCTCTGCAGCGTGACGTCAAAGCTGCTCTGCACGGCCTCGCTCGCGCGGGTCTCGTCGATCCCGCCGGCGGCCCGCGGGAGATCGCTGGCCCGGGTCTCGCCCCAGCGAGCCTCGCTCACCCGGGTCTCGTCGAGCGCAGCGCGCGGGCGATGGGCCCCGAGCGGTCCAAGGCCCGCGCGGGTCTCGGCGATCGTCCCCTCCGCCACCGCCTCGATCGACGTCGGCGCGGGCTCGGCCGCCGACGGATCGCGGGTCTCCTCGAGCGAGCCGCCCTCGGTCGCCGCGCCGGGCAACTTCGGCAGCTCGTGCTGCCCCGAAAAAGAGGTCTCAAAGAGCCAGGCGCTGCTCTCCATCGGCATCTCGTGCTCTCCGTCCGTGGCGCTCTCGTGGGCCTCGTGGAGAGGCCCGACCCCGCTCCCGAGCGAGGCAAAATCAGGCGGCGCGTCGATCTCGGCGAAGGGCGCCGCGGATCGATCCGCGAGGGTCGCCGTGTCCTCCTCGATCGAGCCGTCGACCGGGGCCGAAGGCTCGGCGATCGCCGCCAGCGACCCGACGCCGCGACCCTGCGCCGCGAATTCCGGGAGCGCGTCGAGGAGGGCGGAGGTCGTCTCGGGGGGCGCCGACGCGGCCTCCGGGAGCTCCTCGTCCTCGTCCTCGGGCGACGCGAGCGCGCGCTCGGATGCCGACCACGACCCGCTGGCCTCGGCCGCGGAGAGCTCCGAGAGGCTCTCGAGGAGCGACGCGACCTCCCCCTCCGGCGACGCGGGCTCCGGCGGCGCGTCGAGGAGCGCCGCCGACATCCAGCGCTCGACGAAGGACTTTCCACGCGACTCCGAGGCGGGGACGTCGTCGTCGTCCGGCTCCAGGAGCGTCTTCAGGAGCTCGTCCACCGGCCGCGGCGTCTCGGTCGACAGGTCGCCCTCCGCAGCCTCCGTAGCCTCCGCAGCCTCTCCCGACGCATCCTCTGACGCACCCTCCGCCGCATCCGAAGACGACGCGTCCTCCGACGCGTCCGCCGACGCCTCGGCGTCCCCGGGCGCCACATCGGCCGGCGCGTCACCCTCGGCGAGCGAGTCGCCGGCCCCGTCGGGCGCGGGCTCCGTCGCCGGCCCCTCGCCGCTCACGTCGGCCTCCTCGGCCGCCGCGGGCTCGTCGGCGTCGTCCTCGTCCTCGTCCTCGCTCCGCGGGCTCAGGAGCGCGTCGAGGATCGATCCGCCCCCGCTCGCGCCGAGCCCGGACGCCAGCGCGTCGCCCTCGGGCGCCGCGTCATCCTCCACGGGCTCCGCGAGCAACGGCGCAGAGACGCCGACCTGCAGGGCGAGCGCCGCCAGCGAGAGACCGTCGTCGTCGTCGCTCTTCGAGCCCGCCGTGGTGACCGGCGGGCCGCTTCGAATCGACTCCAGGACGCCGCCCCGCGCGACCTCGACGGCTCCGCCGCCGATCGTCTGATACGTGTCCTTCGGCCCGCGCCCGCGCCCGTCCTCGTCACCCACCACCACACGACGATGGTAGCGAGGGTGCGAGGCGCTCCGCTCGACAAAACCCGGCCACGATTCCGCGCCCCCGAGGCGCTCCTTCGCTCTCGCATGTCCGAAGAGACATGTCATTGAGAGGCGCGAAGACGCGTGGTGCGAAGACGCGCGCAGCGCCCCCACAACTCGGACGCCAGAGCGACGCCCGCCGCCCGCCGCCGACGATCCGCCGGCGCGAGAACGGACCTCCCCGACGCCGCTCTCGCTCGCGCGCAGCCTCGGCCCCTCCCCGCGCCACGCCCACCTCGACCTCGTCCGACGCCGGGCCGCCGACGACGCTCTCGGCGCGAGGAGCGACCGCCGCGGCGTCGCAACGCCAGCTAGTCGACGTCGATGATCTCGAGCTCGCCCATCGCCCCGCGGATCGCCGCGCTCAGGCGCTCGCCGAGGCCGGTGAAGCGGCGCGCGGCGTCGGCCCGACGGATCGCCTGGGCGATCGCCCGCGGGTCGCCGACGAGGACGCAGAGCCGCTGCGCGCGGGTGACCGCGGTGTAGAGGAGGTTGCGGCGGAGCATCACGTAGTGCTCGCCGAGGAGCGGGATGATCACCGCCGGGAACTCGCTCCCCTGGCTCTTGTGGATCGTCACCGCGTAGGCGAGCTGGAGCGCCGGCAGCTGCTTCTGCTCGTAGGTCACCGGCAGGCCGTCGACCTCGACCACCAGGGTCCCGCGATCGGGGCTGACGCTGACCACCTGGCCGATGTCGCCGTTGAAGACCCCGCGCTCGTAGTCGTTGCGGGTCTGCATCACCCGATCGCCGACCCGGAAGACCCGCGGCTGCGCGCGGCCGACCGCCTCGGTGACCAGCTCGGGGTTGCCGGCGGTGAAGCGCTCCTGCAGCGCCTTGTTGAAGGCCGCGGTCCCGGCCCTCCCCTTGTGCATCGGGCAGAGGATCTGGACCTCGGTCCGCGGGTCGAGCCCGTAGGCCTCGGGCGCGCGCTCGCAGACCGCCTTCATCACCAGCTCGTGCGCCCGCTCGGCGTCGCGCGCGTGGACCACGAAGAATTGCCCGGCGCCGCCGCTGTCCGGCTGCAGGCGCCCGCCCTCGAGGATCGTGTGGGCGTTGACGATGATCGACGAGCCCTCGGCCTGGCGGAAGATCTGGGTCAGGCGGACCACCGGGATCGGCGAGCCCGCGCGATCGGCCGCGGCGATCACGTCGCGGAGGACGTTGCCCGGGCCGACCGAGGGGAGCTGATCGACGTCGCCGACCAGCATGAGGCGGTGCTCCGGGGTGAGCGCGGTGAAGAGCGCCTCGGCGAGGGGCAGGTCGAGCATCGACGCCTCGTCGATCACCACCAGCGCCGGCGAGGGGAGCGGGTTGTTGGCGTGGTAGGTGAAGGCGCCGCTGCTCCCCTGGATCTCGAGGAGGCGGTGGATCGTCCGCGCCTCCTGGCCGGTCGCCTCGGCGAGGCGCTTGGCCGCCCGCCCGGTCGGCGCCGCCAGCATCAGCTCGCACTCGTGGCGGAGCGCCATCTCGATCACCTGGCGGATCACCGTGCTCTTGCCGGTGCCTGGCCCTCCGGTCAGGATCACAAGGCCAGCCTCGGCGATCGCCCGCACGGCCTGGACCTGGCCCGGGCTGAGGTGGCTCGGGAGCTCGCCGGGATCCCAGCGGGCGTGGGCGGTGGTGGTCGCCAGCTCGGCGAGGATCGCCGCGACGTGCTCCTCGGCGGCGTGGAGGTGGGCCGGGAAGAGGAGCGCCGGGCCGCGCTCGCGCCGCTCCTCGATCAGGTCGCCGGAGAGGAGGAGGCGGCCGATCCCCGCGTCGACCCGCTCGGGCGGGATCCCGTCGCTGAGCACCATCGCCTGGGGATCGCGGCCGGCGGGGAGCGCCAGGAGGCGGACCGCGTCGTGGACCAGGCGCTCGCGCGGGAGCGCGCAGTGGCCGTCGCTCTCCGCCTGCTCGAGGACGTAGAGGAGGCCGGCGTCGATCCGATCGTCGCTCTCCATGTCGACCCCGAGCGCGCGGGCGATCCGGTCGGCGGTCAGGAAGCCGATCCCCCGGACCTCGCGCGCGAGGCGGTAGGGGTGGCGGCGGAGCACCGTCAGCGCGTCGGCGTTGTAGCGGCGGACCAGCGCCTCGGCGTGGTGGGCCGGGAGATCGAGCTCGACGAGCTGGTTCTCGACCTCGACCAGCGGCCCCGAGCGGCTCGAGTGGTACTCGAGGACGCGCTCCAGCGTCTTCGGGCCGATCCCCTCGATCTCGAGGAGGCGGCGCGGCTGCTTGTCGAGGATCGTGAAGGTGTCGGCGCCGAAGCGGCGGACGATCTTGTCGGCCTTGTCCTTGCCGAGGCCCGGGTACTTCTCGAGGCGCCGCTGGATCCCCGGGAGGGTGGTCGGCGCCTTGACGACCAGGCGGGCGAAGGAGAACTGGCGGCCGTGGACCGGGTGCATCACCCACTCGCCGGCGGCCGAGACCTGGGCGCCGTCCTCGACCCCGAGCGAGCGGCCGACCCAGGTCGAGGGCTCGGCCTCGCCGCTCACGTAGACCCGGAGGACCGTGTAGCGGGAGTCGCGCGAGAAGAAGACCGTGTTGGAGACCCGCCCCTCGAGGCGGACCTCGGAGGCCGGGTCGCCCGCGTCGCGCGAAGGATCAGCGGTGCCGGCCATGGCCGCGCAAGAATGCGACAGCGCGGTCGCAGGCGAAAGCCCCAAGGTCAGCGCGTCCTCACCCGCGCCGCGCACCCCTGCGCCGCGCTGCGTGAGCGCGGCCAGGGCGGTGCACGAGCGCGGCGCGCCCTCACTCGACCCGCGCACCCCTGCGCCGAGATCGTCCCGGCCGAGCGCCGCCCGCGTCGACCTCACGGCGCCCACCCCGGCGACGCGCTCCCGAGCGGGTGAGTGCGCCAGCCGTCGTCGCGATCGCAGCCGCCGGCGTCGACGTTGACGATGCTCCGCCCCTGATCGGCGGCCGCCTGGACCGCGACCGGCGTGCGCATCGACGCGACCAGCGTCGGCGGCGAGATCTGGAAGAGGGTGAGCGGCTCGCCGCCGTTGCTCAGGCCGCCGGCGCCGAGCGACCCCTTGAGGGTGAGGAGCGTCGACCCGGCCGCCGGCGCCGGATCGCGGGGATCGTCCGGATCGTAGGCGCCGCCGACGATCACCGCCCGCGCCCCCGGCGTGGTCTCGAAGGGCGGGAGCGCCTGGCCGATCGATCCCCCGCCGGCGAGCGCCGCCTCGATCTCCTCCCAACTCCGGTCGGCGATCCAGAGCGCCTCGCCCGAAAACGCGATCGCCTCGCCGCCCCGGCGGGGATCGACGAGCTCGACGAATTCCTGGGCGGGCTCGGGCCCCGCGGGGTTGGCGAGGACCTCGGCGATCGCCAGCGGCGGCGGCTCCGGACCCTCGCCGAGGGCGATCGACCGGAGCTCCGCGGCGTGGTTGCCGGCGCGATCGACGAGGACGATCGACGCGTCGATCGTCGGCGCGCCCGGCCAATCTTCGAGGAAGCTCGCCACCGCCACCCTCCCCTCGCCGCTCGCCCGCGCCGGCGCCAGGCCGTCGATCCAGAGCTCGAGGCGCAGCGCCTCGTCGCCCTCGTAGATCGCGTGGACGCAGCGCCCGCGGCGGACGGTCGTCACGGCCGCGAGCGGCGGCGGGCTCCGATCCTCGTCGGCGGCGGCGACGAAGCGCGGCGCCGCCGGCGGAGGGATCGCCTCGCGCCCCTCCCGATCGCGGATCGTCCCGCCGCCCAGGCGATAGCCGCGCCCCGGCTCGAGGCCCGCCGAGACCCGCCACTCGAGGCAGAGGCCCTGCACCCAGCCGGCGCAGGGCATCGGCTCGACCAGCCAGATCACCGCGCCGTCGTCACCGACGAGCTCGAGGCGCGGGTCGTCGCCCGCGAGCGCGACCGGTCGGGCGAAGCGCGTCACGACCGTCGCCAGGTTGCGCGGGACCACCTCGCCGGCCGCGGGGACCAGAAGCTCCGCCTCGGGCCCCGAGGAGCCACGGCCGGCGGTCACGAAGTCGGCCCGCCAGCGGCCGCGTTCGCCTCGCCCGTCGACCAGCGGCGCCCCGCTGCGATCCCGGAGCGCGCCGCCGATCACCAGAGAGTGCCGGGAGAACTCGACGAGGGGCTCCGCCGGGCCGATCCGGAGGACCGATCCAGGTCCGCCCGGGCCGTCGACGATCGACCACGCGACGGCGATCATGCCCTCAAAGTCGCCGCGATCGAGGCGCCCGAGCTCGCCGCTGCCGAGCGGATCGACCTGACAGCGCCCCCGCTCGCAGGATCCCTCGGCGCAGAGCGGCGCGAGGTCGCAGCGGCCGACCTCCTCCCACTCGACGATCGCCAGCGCCCCGGCCAGACTCGCGGGATCGATCGGCTCGGAGAAGGCGATCTCGTGGACCTCGGCGACCCCGACCTCGAGCGTCCGCGGGCCGGCGAGGCTCGCGGCGATCACCCGCGGGCCCTCGAGATCGGCGTCCGCCTCCCACTCCACGCAGGCGCTCGCGCTCGTCACGAGAAACGCGAGGAGCAGGCCGAACACGCGAAAACTGGCGCTGGCGCTGGCGCGGGGAGCCGATGGCGATCCCATGGACATCCCACTCGACCGCCGAGCGCCGCCGTTGCGCGCCCGCGCGCGAAAAAGTCTCGCGCCGTCACCGCCGCCCTCTCCCTCGGGCCCGCGCTGGACCACATGTCTCATTGGACATGTGGATGCGCCCCTCCCCGCGGGCGCGCCCATCCTTCATGTCCCTTCGGACAGAAAAGAACAACTCAGCGCCCGCAGCCGACGATCCCCAGCGCCCCGCCGAGCTCGCCCGCGGCCGCGAACGAGGGCCCCGCGTCCCGATAGCGGTGGCCCCGCCAGAAGTCCCGCGGGTCCTCGGCGACGTCGAGGAAGCGCTCGCCCTCCCGCGCCCCCGCGACCACCGCGATCGGCGTCGAGATCGACTCCCCGGAGAGCATGAAGTGGAGGGTGAGCACGTCCCCCGCGCGGCGGTAGGTCAGCGCCTCCGTCGTCCACTCGTCGTAGTCGCCGCGGTGGAACCAGCCGACCCCGCGGCCGTCGATCGTCTGCGGCTGGAGCTGGTACATGCCGAAGCCGATCCCGCCGGCAGCGAAGCGCCGCTCGTCGCTCCAGAGGCGGTTGCCGATCCCCCCTCCGGCCGCGTCGACCTCGTGGTCCACGTCACAGGCGACCGCCCGCGCGTCGCCGTCGCGAAAGTAGCGGGCCCCCGCCTCCCGCGGATCGCCCTCGAGGATCAGCCAGGTCCGCCCCGGGATCTCCGGATCGGCCTCGAGGCGGTAGGCCAGCGTGTGCTCCTCGCCGGTCTTGCGGAAGCGCAGGTGCACCCGCCCGCCGACGAAGCGGTAGTCGAAGGCGTGGGTGTTGGTCAGGCCGACCTTGCCGTAGCGGTAGAGGCCGATCCCGCCGCCGTGGAAGTAGTAGAAGCGGACGAGATCGCCCTCGGAGTGGGCCGCGAAGCGGTGCCAGACGCCGACCAGCGGATCGCTCGCGGGCGCCTCGTCGCACGCCGGATCGACGGCCGCGGCCTCGGCGAGGAGCGCCGCCTCGTCGACCTCGACGATCGTCGTCGCGGCCGGGGCCGGGGCCGGGCGCTCGATCCCCGCGAGGGCGAGGACGAGCGGCACCGCGAGGAGACCGACGAGGGAGCAGCCGGTGGAGATCTTCGTCTGCGACATCGCCGGGCAGGATAACGCAGCCTCGCCGACCGACGTCGGCCCCGCCGCGCCTGCGACGCTTGCGCGCGCCCCGACGATCGGCAAAAAAGGCGCCGTGCTCCCCCTCGTCCTCGCCTCGGCCTCCCCCCGCCGCGCCGATCTCCTCCGCGCCGCCGGCCTCGATCCGACGATCGCCCCGGTCGAGTGCGACGAGCGCTGGCGCGCCGGCGAGGCGCCCGTCGCCTACGCCCGCCGGATCGCCCGCGCGAAGGCCGAGCTCGCGCACGCCGCGACCCCGCCCGGGCACGTGATCCTCGCCGCCGACACGACCGTGTGGATCCGCGAGGACGAGGCCCCCCTCGGCAAGCCGGTCGACGCCGACGACGCCGCCGCGACCCTCCAGCGCCTCACGCTCGCCCGCGTCCACCGGGTCACGACCGCCTTCACGATCGTCGACACCCGCGGCCCCAGCCCGCGCTGGGAGCACGGCGAGACGACCACCGAGGTCGAATTCCGGGCGCTCTCGCCGGCGGCGATCGCCGCCTACGTGGCCACCGACGAGTGGCGGGGCAAGGCCGGCGGCTACGCGATCCAGGGCCACGCCGCCGCCCTCGTCCGCGGGATCGTCGGCTCCTACACCGGGGTCGTCGGCCTCCCGCTCGCCGAGGTGATCGAGCGCCTCGAGGCCCTGGACGCGCCCCGCTGAGCCTGCGCGTGCACGCGCGCCCCCGCGCCCCCGCGCGTCCGCCCCTGAGGTCGCGTCCGCCCTGGGATGGAGTGATGTACTAATGTCGCGGACGCGCCGATGAGCACCGCGATCGCCGACAACCTCGCCCGGATCCGCGATCGGATCGCCGCCGCCGTCGCCCGCCGCGGCCCCGGCCCCCTCCCCACCCTGATCGGCGTGAGCAAGCGCCAGCCGATCGCCGCCCTCGAGGCGGCCCTCGCCGCCGGCCTCGCGGACTTCGGCGAGAACTACGCCCAGGAGCTCCGCGACAAGGTCGCCGCCCTCGGCCACGATCCGCCGCGCTGGCACTTCATCGGCGCCCTCCAGACCAACAAGATCAAGTACGTCGTCGGCAAGGCGCTGATCCACACCGTCGATCGACCGGCGCTGATCGACGCCCTCCAGGCCCGGGCCGCCCGCGACGGCGTCACCCAGGAGGTCCTGGTCGAGGTCAACCTCGGCGACGAGGCCCAGAAGGCCGGCGTCCGCGAGGCCGAGCTCCCGGCCCTCCTCGACCGCTTCGCCGACGCCCCCGCGCTCCGCTGCCGCGGGCTCATGGTGATCCCGCCGGTCGACGAGCCGAGCGAGACCCGGGCCTACTTCGCGCGCCTCCGCGAGCTCCGCGATCGCCTGGCCGCGGGCGGCCGCCCCGGCGTCGCCCTCGACCACCTCTCGATGGGCATGAGCGCCGACTTCGAGGAGGCGATCGAGGAGGGCGCGACCCTGGTGAGGGTCGGCACGGCGATCTTCGGCCCCCGCCCCGCCTGACGCGTTGTCGGCGCGTGGCCGCGGTGATAAGAGCGAGGGGGTGAGCAAGCCCCGGCCGCTCCTCGAGCTCGCCTCGCCGCTCCCCGCCGACGAGGCGGTCACCCTCGAATTTGACGGCGCGCCGATCCCCGCCCGCGCGGGCGAGCCGGTGAGCGCCGCCCTCCTCCGGGCCGGCGTCCTCGCCACCACCCGCTCGCCGAAGTACCGGCGCCCGCGCGGGCCCTACTGCCTCCGCGGCGAGTGCGGCTCCTGCCAGGTGCGGATCGCCGGCCAGCCCAACCTCCGGGCGTGCACCGCGCTCGCCCGCGATCGCCTGGCGATCACCCCGCAGAACCGCTGGGGACCGCGCGGCCTCGATCCCACCGGGCTCATCGACCAGGTCTTCCGCGGCGGCATCGATCACCACCACCTGGTGGTCCGCCCGCGGATCGCCAACGCGGTGATGCAGAAGGTCGCGCGGACCATGACCGGCTTCGGCACATTGCCGGATCCGGCAACCAGCGCGGCGGCCGAGGCCCGGCAAGTCGTCCACACGCCGACCGTCCTGGTGGTCGGCGCCGGCGCGGCCGGCCGACGCGCAGCCCGGCACCTCGAGGCGGCCGGCGTCGACGTCCTCTGCGTCGATCGCCGCGACCGCGCGACCCTCGAGGTCGCCGCCCCCGGCCCCCTGCCGGCCGAGCTCCTGCGGGCCGGCGTCTTCGCGGCCTACCCCCACGAGGGCCTCTGGACGGCCGCCTCGGATCCCCTGGAGGCGCCGCTGGAGCTCCACACGATCCACCCACGGGCGGTCCTCCTGGCGACCGGCGCCCGCGATCCCCTCCTCCCCCTCGCCAACAACGACCTCCCCGGGGTCGTCTCGGCCCGCGGCCTCCACCTCCTCCTCACCCGCAGCGGCTCGCGGCCGGCGGTGCCGGTGGTCGTGATCGGCGAGGGCGATGAGGCGGCGATCCTCGGCGAGGCCCTCGGCGCGGCCGCGGTCGTCGGCCCCGAGGAGGTCGTCGAGATCCACGGCGGCGACGCGGTCGACGGCGTCACCCTCAAGGGCGGCCGCCGGATCGCCTGCGGCCTCGTCGCCCTCGCGCCGATCCCCGCGCCGACCCACGAGCTCGCCGCCCAGGCCGGGATCACCCTCCGCTTCGACGGCCACGGCTTCGCGGCGACCTCGGACGAGCGCGGCCGCGCGATCGTCGATCCGGCGATGCCGCAGCCCTGGACCCTCTGGGTGGCCGGCGATCTCCGCGGCTACATGGGCCCGACCGCCGCCGCCGCCGACGGCGAGGCCGTCGCCGCCGCCCTCCTCGAGTCTCTGGAGGGCGCCCGATGACCCGCCGCGTCTTCGTCTGCCGCTGCGAGGACGTGACCCTCGATGAGATCGACCACGCGATCGCCCGCGAGCTGACGACCATCGAGGAGATCAAGCGCTACACCGGCCTCGGCACCGGCCCCTGCCAGGGCCGCGAGTGCATGGTCCCGCTCGCCCGCCTCCTCTGTGAGCGCGGCCTCGCCGAGCCGGCGACCGTCCAGCCCTTCACCGCGAGGCCGCCGACCGAGCCAGTCACCTTCGCCGCCCTCGCCAGCGCCCAGCCGCCCTACACGGGCGCCGCCGACGACGACAAGGACCCGGAGGCGGCGCGATGAGCACGAGCATGGGCTCGCCCCGCGCCCCGCTCCCCGAGCGCGTCGACATCGCGATCATCGGCGGCGGGATCATGGGCCTCGGCCTCGCCCACAACCTCGCCGCCCTCGGCCAACGATCGGTCGCGGTGATCGAGCGCTCCTACCTCGTCAGCGGCGCCTCCGGCCGCAACGGCGGCGGCCTCCGCATGCAGTGGGGCGACGCCGGCAACGTCGCCCTGATGATGGAGAGCATCGAGATCTGCCGCGGCCTCGCCCAGGAGCTCGGCATCAACCTCTGGTTCCGCCAGGGCGGCTACCTCTTCGTCGCCCGCTCGGAGGCCTCCGAGGCGCGCCTCCACCGCAACGCCGAGCTCCACCGCGAGGTCGGCGCGCCGACCCGCCTCCTCTCGCCGACCGAGGCCCAGGCGATCGTCCCCCACCTCGATCCCGGGCCGATCCGGGCGGCGACCTACAACCCCGAGGACGGGGTCGTCTTCCCCTGGCCCTTTGTCTGGGGCTACGCGGCCCGGGCGATCGACCGCGGTGTGGTCGTCCGCACCCACACCGAGATCGTCGACCTCCTCCCCGAGGCGCGCGGCTTCACGCTGGTCTGCGCGAGCGGCGAGCGGGTCAGCGCCGAGCGGGTGGTCAACGCGACCGGCGCGTGGAGCAACCAGATCAACCGACGCCTCGGGATCGACTTCCCGAACCGCCCCCACCGCCACGAGATCCTCTCCTCGGAGCCCCTCCGGCCCTTCCTGGATCCGCTGGTGGTCGATCTCGACAGCGGCCTCTACTTCTCCCAGAGCACCCGCGGCGAGCTGGTCACCGGGATCTCGCTCCCCGACGTCGACGGCTACGACGACGACTCCCTCGCCCTCCACTCCTCGCTCCGCTTCCTCGCGGTCCTGGCCGCGCGGCTGACCGCGCTGATGCCGATCACGCGGTCGCTCAAGGTGCTCCGACAGTGGACCGGCCCCTACGACGTCTCACCGGACGGCGACGCGATCGTCGGGCCGACGCCGGGCCACCCAGATCTCATCCAGCTCTGTGGTTTCACCGGCCACGGCTTCATGATGGCGCCGGCCGCCACCCGCCTGGTCGCCCGCTGGCTGGTCCGCGGCGAGGCCCACCCGATGCTCCAGCGCTGGGATCCGGCGCGCTTCAAGGGCGCGCCGACCTCGCGTCGGGAGGACATGATCATCGGCTAGCGGGCTCCATCTCGCGCATCGGCCCGCGCCCGATCGCTCGCCGCGATCTTCCCCGAATGCAGGCCGACCCCCAGCACCGACGCTTGCGCCTCGATTTCCTGAGGGGCTATCATCGGCGAGCATGCAGCCCACCAAGGACAGTGCCCCGTGCAAGTAGTCTTTTGGGGCACGCGCGGCAGCATTCCGGTCTCCGGGCCGAAGTACGTCGAGTTCGGCGGCAACACGCCTTGCCTCCAGATCAAGCTGGCGAGCACGACCGACACGATGATCATCGACTCCGGGTCGGGGATCCGTGAGCTCGGCCTCCAGCTGGTGCGGACCGCCGATCTCCACTCGCGCTCGATCCACCTCTTCCTGACCCACGCCCACTGGGATCACATCCAGGGCTTCCCCTTCTTCGTCCCCGCGTACGTGCCGACCTTCAAGCTCGACATCTACTGCACGAAGGACGCGAAGGCGATCCTCGAGAACCAGATGCGGACGCCCTTCTTCCCGGTCGGGCTCGACGCGATGTTCGCCAAGCGGGGCTTCCATCAGCTCACCTCCGACGCGCCGGTGACGATCGGCGAGGCCCAGGTCCGCAACATCCCGCTGCCGCACCCGCAGGAGTCGACCGCCTTCCGGATCGACGAGGGCGGCCGCTCGGTGGTCTTCGCCACCGACACCGAGCACGCGCCGGACCACCTCAACGAGAGCCTGGCGAAGCTGGCCGAAGGGGCAGACATCCTGATCTACGACGCGCAGTACACCAGCGAGGAGTACCGCGCGGGCAAGCAGGGCTGGGGCCACTCGACGTACATGGAGGCGATCAAGCTCGCCCGCGCCGCCGGCGTCGGCCGCCTGGTCCTCTACAGCCACGACCCCGGCCACGACGACGAGATGCTCAAGGCGATCGAGTCGGCGGCCCAGCGCGAGCTGCCGGCGACGATCGCCGCGCGCGACGGCATGGTCCTCGACGTCTAGAAGGTCGTCTGGCGCGTCGCGGCGCCCTCCTTGAGCGACCCTGCGGCCTGGGCGACGCGCCGCCCGCGGAGCCGCTCGCCGTCGATCGCCACGACCTCGACCTCGACGCGCCGACCGAGGAGCGCGTCGTCCCCCTCGAAGAGCACCTTGAGGTAGTTGTCCGAGAGGCCGACGAGCGCCCCGCTCCGGCGATCGCGGGCGCGGTGGACCACCGCCGACACCCGCGCGCCGACCTGCGACGCGCTGAAGGCGGCCCACTTCCGCCGCGAGAGCGCCCGCAGGTGGGCCGAGCGCGCCGACCGGAGTGAGGCGGGCACCTGATCGGGCATCGTCGCCGCCTCGGTCCCGTCGCGCGGCGAGTAGGCGAAGACGTGGGCGTAGGCGATCGGCAGCGCCTCGAGGGTCGCCGCCGTCCGCTCGAAGGCCGCGTCGTCCTCACCCGGGAAGCCGACGATCAGATCGGTGCCGATCGCCACCCCGGGGATCCGCGCGTGGGCCTCCCGCACGCTCGCCTCGAGATCCTCCGCCCGATGGGCCCGCCGCATCCGCCGGAGCACCGACGGATCGCCGCTCTGCGCCGGCAGGTGGAGGTGCCGCGCGAGGCGGGGCGCGTGGGCCTCGAGGAGCCCGAGGAGCGCCGGCGTGAGCTCGTGGGGATCGAGGGAGCCGAGGCGGAGGCGGGTCCCCTCGGCCCGCTCGACGAGCGCCCCGGCGAGCTCGGCGAGGCTCGCCCGCGGCGCGAGGTCCCAGCCGTAGGTCCCGAGGTGGACCCCGGTGAGCACCACCTCCGGGATCCCGGCGGCCGCGAGCTCGTCGAAGCGCTCGACGAGCGCGGCGATCGGCAGGCTGGTGCTCCGCCCGCGCACGCTCGGGACCACACAGAAGGCGCAGCGGTAGTTGCAGCCGTCCTGGATCTTGAGGAGCGCCCGGGCCCGCCCCGGGGTGGTGTCCGGGCGCAGGCGCGTGACGCGGCGGCGGCGGGCGAGGTCGGCGACGACGACGTCGACGCGCCCCTCACGGGCGGCCTCCAGGTGACCGAGCCAGCCCTCCTTCTCGCCGTTGCCGATCACCAGCGCGACCCCCGGGAGCTCGCCGAGGCGCTCGGGCGCCGCGTTCGCGTAGCAGCCGGTGGCGACGATCCGCGCCGCCGGCCAGCGGCGGGCGATCTGCCGGATCCGCTGGCGCGCGTCGGCGTCGGCCTCGTGGGTGATCGTGCAGGTGTTGACGACGACCACGTCGGCCCCGGCGTCGACGTCGACGATCGTATGACCTGTCTCTCGGGCCATACGGACCATCGCGTCGCTCTCGGCGCGATTGAGCCGGCAGCCCAGGGTTGTGAAGGCGACCCGCACGGCGGCGCTGGCTAGAAGGTCCGCCGGGTCGTGTCGGTCGCCTTCGAGAAGGCGCGCACCTTGAGCTTGCGCTTGACCGCCTTGGCCACGCAGTCGGCGACCTTCGGGTTGCCCGAGAGCACCGTGGTCTTCGAGACCTTGCCGGTGCTCCCCTGGAAGGTGAGCTCGAGCTTGACCTGCGAGGGATCGTTGAACTTGCTCTTGCAGGCCTCGATGTCGCCGTGGATCTTCTTGATCTCCTCGTTCACGTCGCGCGGATCGAGGCTCGGCAGGAGGAACTCCGGCTTGGTCGTCGTCGTCGTCGTCGTCGGCTTCTTCTTGGTCGTCGTCGTCGTCGACGGCTTGGTCCCACCGGAGGGCTTGGTGGTCTTGCCGCCCTCGTCGCCAGCGCTGGTCTTCTCGGGCTCCGGCTCGGGCTCGGGCTCGGGCTCGGGCTCAGGCTCAGGCTCAGGCTCGGGCTCGGGCTCGGGCTCGGGCTCAGGCTCCGGCGTGACCTCGGGCTGCGGCTCAGGCTCGGGCTCGGGCTCCGCCGCGCTGACGGCGGCCGCGGTCTGCGGCTCGGGCTCAGGCTCGGCGCCCTCCGGATCGCGGAGGAGCATGTAGACCAGCACGAAGAGGAGGAGGAGGACGACGGCGCCGAGCGCCAGGGCGAGCCGGAAGAGGACCTTCGGGTTCGAGACCAGCACCGACGCGGTCGCCGAGGGATCGACGCTCGGATCCCAGGTCCCGGTCCCCGGCTGCGAGTCGGAGCCGAAGTGGGCATGCGGCCCCGTCGCCGAGACCGGCTGGAAGGAGCCGGTGACCATCACCGGCCCGCTGGCGCTGACCGCCGGGTGGGCGCCGGTCATGTGCATCGCGGCCGCGCTCGCGCCGGCCTGCCCCGCCTGCACCGCCTCTGCGATCTTGCGGGCCTCGGCGGCCGCGGCCGCGAGGTTCGACGTGCCCAGCGTCATCGACCGATCGCCGTGCGAGCCGGCGCCCCCCCGGGGGGCCGCGGCGATCGCCTCGACGAGCTCGAGCATCGTCTGGAAGCGCGCCTCCTTGGTCTTCTCCATCGACTTGAGGACGATGGCCTCGACCTCCTCCGGGATGTCGGCCTCGGGCGCGACCTCGCGGAGCGGCGGCGGCTTCATGTTCACCTGCTGGGTCAAGACGCCGAACATCGTCTTGTCCTGGAAGGGCAGGCGCCCGGTCAGCAGCTGGTACATGATGCAGCCGATCGAGTAGATGTCCATCCGCGGGTCGGCGACCTCGCCGGTCACCTGCTCGGGGGCCATGTACTCGGGGGTGCCGATCAGCGCCCCGGCCTGGGTGAGGGTGTGGGAGACCTTGCGCTCCTCGTCGACGACCTTGGCGATCCCGAAGTCGAGGACCTTGACGAAGTCACGACGCCCGCCGCGGGTGATCAGGAAGCAGTTCTCCGGCTTCATGTCGCGGTGGATGATCCCGCGGGCGTGGGCGGCCTGCAGCGCGCGGCAGATCTGGAGGATGATCCGACGCGCGCGCGGCCAGGGCAGGCGGCCGTGGCGGCGGAGGAGCTTCCCGAGATCCTCGCCCTGGAGGTACTCCATCGCGAAGAAGACCGAGCCGTTCGACATCTCACCGAAGTCGGTGATGTCGATGACGTTCTCGTGATCGATCGTCGAGGCCGCGCGCGCCTCTCGGAGGAAGCGCTTCACCTGGTCGGGGCGGTGGCAGTAGGCCTGCGAGAGCACCTTGATCGCGACCTTCTTGCCGATCGCGACGTGCTCCGCGAGGTAGACCTTGCCCATCCCGCCCTTGCCGATCAGATCGAGGACGCGGTAGCGGTCGGCGAGGACCGAGCCGAAGAGCGCGTCGCGGCGCGGGGTGAGCTGGCCGGTCTTCGGCTCCTCGGGCGCCGGCGTGGCGATCACCACGGTCTCGTCGGTGGTCGGCGCGCGCGCGGGCGGGCTCGGCTCGTCGTCGTCGAGGCTGACGTCGAACGCGGTCTCCGATCCCATCACCGGCGCCGGGCGGGCGACGCCGTCGGTCTCGAAGGTGTTGGTCTCGGCGGTCAGGTCGTCGTCGTCCTCGTCGTCCTCGTCGTCGAAGTCGTCGAAGTCCTCGTCGTTGAGCTCGGGCGAGGGCATCGGCAGGTCGTCGAGGTCGACGTCGGGATCGAGGTCGGGCTCGATCTCGGGCTCCAGCTCGCTCGCCGGGCTCGCCGGCTCGGGCGCGCCGATCGCCGGGGCCGCGGAGCCGACTCCACGCAGCGACGCCCGCGCCCCCGCGAGGAGCGACGAGATCCGCTGGTTGTCTCCGGGGACAGGTGTGACCGCCGGCGAGGCCGCGGTGAAGGCCGGCGGGGCGGAGCGCGGCGCCTCGACCGCGGGCGCGCCGACCCGCGGCGGAGCGACCGAGGGGGCGCCGATCACCGGCGGGGCGCCGATCATCGGGGCGCCGATCACCGGCGGAGCGCCGATCACCGGAGCGCCGATCACCGGCGGAGCGCCGATCACCGGCGGCGCGCCGATCACCGGCGGCGCGCCGATCACCGGCGGCGCGCCGATCACCGGCGGGACGACCGGCGCGCGTGTGGACGACGAAGCGAGCGGGGACGGGGTCGTTCCCCCCTGCGATCCGCTCGGGGAGCCCCTTCCCTGCGCGCCCGCTGACGCCGCGCCTGTGCTCGCCTGGTCCGAATCCTTGCCCACTGCGTCGCTGCCTCGGAACAACCCGTTCGCGTGACCCGGTGACGCTAGCACGGTCGAGAAAACCGGAAAAGCAAGTCTCAATCCCCCGAGCGCGCCCCTCGCCCTCGCCGCGGCCCCCTGCGGGCCGAACGCGCCCCGCGTTCGTGGAGCGTATGCAGGGTCGCGGGCGGAGCGACCCGCCACTCCCCTGGCGCGAGGCCGTCCAAGCTCCAGGGTCCGACGGCGCGGCGGATCAGCCGCAGGGTCGGGTGGCCGATCGCGGCCGTCATCCGGCGGACCTGGCGGTTGCGCCCCTCGACGAGCACGATCTCGATCCAGGCCGTCGGAATCGCCGCGCGGAAGCGGATGGGTGGGACCCGCGCCCACACATCGGGAGGCTCGATTCGGCGCGCCTGGGCGGGCGCCGTCGGGCCGTCGCGCAAGACCAGCCCGCCCCGCAGGCGATCGAGCGCGGCCTCGTCGGGCTCGCCCTCGACCTGCGCCCAGTAGGTCTTCGCCAGCTTGTGCCGCGGGTCGGCGATCCGGTGCTGGAGGGCGCCGTCATCGGTGAGCACGACCAGCCCCTCGCTGTCGAAGTCGAGGCGCCCGGCGGGGTAGACCCCGGGGCGATCGACGAAGTCCGCGAGGGTCGCCCGCCCCGCCGGATCGGTGAAGCGGGTGAGCACCTGAAAGGGCTTGTTGAGCAGGAGGACGATCATCGCCGGGCGTTTGCGCCCGGGGCCATCATGACCGAGGGAGAGGCCAGCAAAAAGCCGCTTCGGTGGTCTGCGCCACCTTGTCGCCTGGACGCTCGGCCGACATGGCAGTATGGACAGCGACGAGCCCGCCCGACGGGCAGGAGGCCGAGTGAGCAGCACCACCTATTCCGCCGATCTGAACGACATCCGCTTCGCGCTCTTCGACCAGCACCGGGTCCACGAGAAGATGGGGGCACTCGCCCCCTACGCTGAGCTCGATCGGGAGATCTACGAGGCGACCCTCGAGGAGGCCCGTCGGATCGCCGAGGAGGTGCTGGCGCCGATCAACCGGGTCGGCGATCGCCAGGGCTGCAAGCTCGACAGCGAGGGCAACGTCACCACGCCGACCGGCTACCCCGAGGCCTGGAAGGTGATGGCGGAGGGCGGCTGGATCGGCACCACCGCCCCGGTCGAGCACGGCGGCGGCGGCCTCCCCTTCGCGATCGCCACGTCGATCAGCGAGATGTTCTGCGGCTCGAGCACCGCCTTCACGATGTACCCCGGCCTCACCGCCGGCGCCGCCCGGGTCATCCTGCGCTACGGCGACCCCGCCTACAACGAGCTCGTCGCCGGCAAGATGTTCCGCGGCGAGTGGGGCGGGACGATGTGCCTGACCGAGTCCGGCGCCGGCTCGTCGGTCGGCGACAACCGCTCGCGCGCGACGCCCTCCGACGAGCCCGGGGTCTACCTCCTCGAGGGCGAGAAGATCTTCATCAGCGGCGGCGATCAGGATCTCACCGAGAACATCATCCACCTGGTCCTCGCGCGGACGCCGGACGCCGGCCCCGGGACCAAGGGCCTCAGCCTCTTCCTGGTCCCGAAGTTCGAGTTCGACGCCGAGGGCAAGCTCGGCGACCGCAACGGCGCCCACGTCCTCGGCATCGAGCACAAGATGGGGATCAACGGCTCGGCGACCTGCACCCTCGGCCTCGGCGCCCGCGCGCCCTGCAAGGGCTGGCTGATCGGCGAGGAGCGCCAGGGCATCGAGCTGATGTTCCACATGATGAACGAGGCGCGGATCGGCGTCGCCGTCCAGGGGATGGGGATCGCCACCGCCGCCTACAACTTCGCCCTCGCCTACGCCAAGGAGCGGATCCAGGGGACCGCGCTCCGCGACTTCAAGAACCCCGACGCGCAGCGGGTGGCGATCGTCCAGCACCCTGACGTCCGGCGCATGCTGATGCTCCTCAAGGTCCACGCCGAGACCACCCGGGCGCTCTGCGCCCGCCTCGCGCTCTACGCCACCCTCGCCGAGCACAGCGAGGACGAGGGCGAGCGCCAGCGCCTCTCGGGCCGCGTCGATCTCCTGGTGCCGATCCTCAAGGGGATCTGCACCGACGTCGGCTACGAGATGGCGACGATGGCCGTCCAGGTCTACGGCGGCTACGGCTACACCGGCGAGTTCCCGGTCGAGCAGCTGGTCCGCGACGCCAAGATCATGTCGATCTACGAGGGCACCAACGGGATCCAGGCGCTCGATCTCCTCGGTCGCAAGATGCGGATCGGCTCGGGCGCCCTCTTCATCGACTGGATGCAGGAGACCGAGTCCGGGCTCCGGGCGGCCGCCAAGGCCGGCTTCATCCCGCAGTCGGCGGCGATCTCGAAGACCATCCAGACCCTGGCGGCGACGGCGATGCACCTCGCCAACCTCGGCCGCACCCGCAAGATCGACGCGGCGATGGTCCAGGCGACGCCCTTCCTCCGGATGTTCGGGACCGTGCTCCTCGCGGTCGAGGCGATCGAGCAGGCGGTCGTCGCCAAGCGGAAGATCGACGCCGAGGGCGAGACCCCCTTCCTCAAGGGCAAGCTCCTCAGCCTCGACTTCTTCGTCTCGTCGGTGCTCCCGCAGGCGGTCGCGCTCGGCAAGATCATCCAGAGCGGCGACGAGAGCTGCATGGATCCGACGCTCTTCACCTAGCGCCGCGACGTGGACGCCGGCTCGCCGCTCGCGGCGGGCCGGTGTTTTTCGTTCGAATCGCGGCGGCGCGCGATCCAAGGAGGGCCGCCTCGAACAAACAAAACAATGTTCAGCGAGGATATTGGGGCCACTCGGCGGGCGCGCCGCCATGATGACCCGCGCCTCCCTGAGCGGCGCGGCGACCCGACGCGCCCAGCCCATCAACGCGTGACGCCGACGCGCGGCCAAGCCGGCGTCGGCGTCACCTCGCGCGGACCTGTCCCTACTGCCAGGTGCCCGTCTTCATCGGGCAGGCGAAGTTGTAGGTCGCCGCCGGGACCGGCACCGGGTTGGTGACGTCGCTGAAGTGGAGCGCGTAGAAGGGCCCGCAGGGCTCGCCGCTCTCCTGCTGGAAGCGGAGATCGCCGCTGTTGCCGACCACGTCGATCGACTCCCCCTTGTCGAGGAGCGCGACCGCGTTGCGGACGAAGGTGAGCTCCTGGACCTCGCCGAAGGAGATCGGCATGCCGCTGGTGAGCTTGGCCATCTGCGGGGCGATCGTCGGGCCCGTGAGGGTCGAACCCGGGGTCGCGCGGATCGCCAGCATCGTCGTCATCGCCGCGTCGTAGGCGAGCGGCGCCTCGGTCCCGAGGACCAGCCCCGGCGAGGCCTCGAGGAGGCGGTTGTAGAGGATCGGCGCGTTCTCGGGGTGCTCGGCGACCGGCGCGATCATCTCGATCCGCCCCATCAGCGCCGGGTCGCCGCTCTGGATGATCGCGCTCTGGATCCCGCGGAGGCCGGCGTGCGAGGTGTAGATCTTCTTCGGCGTGAGGCCGAGCTCCGCCGTCTTGAGGATCAGCTCGCCGACCTCGTCGCCGCCGATCAGGATGATCGAGGTCGGCTCCGCGACCTGCATCGCCAGGTTGGTGAGCGCCGTCCGCCCCTCGTCGACCGTCTGATACGAGAGGATCGCCTGGACCGCGACGTCCGGGATCACCCGGTCCATGCCGCTCTCCTCGGTCAGCTCGTTGTAGATGCCGATCCCGTAGTTGTTGCCGCGGAGGAGCATGATCGTCGAGTCGACCGCGTCGTCGTGGACCCGATCGAGCATCGCCTTCGCGTGGGCGGCGGCCCCCGGCGTCGCCCGCCAGAGCACGCCCGAGTCCTCGAAGCCGATCGGCGCGGTCGCGGTCGGCGTCATCGTGAAGACGAAGTTGCCCATCTTGACGACGACGTCCTGGGCGACGGTGACGAAGGCGTCGTCGTCCATCGGCCCGAGGAGCGCCGCGATCCCGACCTCCTCGACGAGGCGGGCCGCGTTGGTGCGGGCCGCGTTGGGATCACCGGCGGAGTCGCAGGCGACGAGGCCGAACTTGTCGCCGTTGGCGAGCGAGCCGGCGCTGTTGAAGTCCTCGACCGCGAGCTTGAAGGCGGCCGCCGCGAGCTTGCCGACCGGCGTCGACGCGTCGTAGACGGCGCCGAGGAGGGTGAGATCGTCGCCGACCTCGCCGCCGGGGAGGACGAGGAACTCGCAGGCGTCGCTCAGCGCGTCGACGCAGACCCCGTCGATCCCGCAGACCTGGCTGCCGCCGAGGGTCGTGCACTCGCTGTGCTGCTTGCACTCGGCCTTGACGCAGGTGCCGCTCTCACAGCGGAGCGGGCCGTCCTCGTCGACGAAGCGATCACAGTCGGAATGCTCGGTGCACTCGGTGAAGTCGAGCGACTTGGTGCAGGCGCCGATCGACGCGCCGAGGAGGCCAGCGGCCATCAGGGCGAGGGCCCGAGACGCGGGGTTGGAGCACGCGATGTTCACATCGGAGGTACGCATGAGAGGCTCTGCTCCTGGACTAGAAGCGTCCGACAACACCCAGGCCGACCTGCGTCGGCGACGTCTGCGGCACGATCCGCGCGGTCGGCGACTTCGCGTCGGCCTTCTTGCGGTTCTGCGGCACCAGCAGCATGACGATGCCCGCGGCCGCCAGGATCCCACCGGCGATGAAGAGGCCGTCGGCCGCCGGCGCCAGGCGCATGCCCTTGGCCTTCGCGGCGTCCGCGTCCTCCCGGCTCTGGGCGGCGGCGAAGATCGACTCCTGGCGCTTCGCCATCCCGCCGACCACCGCGCCGCCGATCAGCGCGGCAGCGCCGGTGCCGACCAGGGCGTAGCCGATCGGCCGGACGTTGCGGGGCTTCGGACGGTCATCGACACCCGGCTCCCCGCCGCCTCCCTCGGGCGGCGTCGTCTCCCCGGGGGGCGGCGTCGTCTCGACCGGCGGCGTCGTCTCGACCGGCGGCGGCTTCTCCTCGTCCTTCTTGCGGATCGCCACGACCTCGCGGGCGATGTCGCGGCGGCGGAGGGCGACCTGCTTGTCCTCGATGTCGACCTGCGGGTCGGAGATGAAGCGCTCGTAGTACGTGATCGCGTCCTCGAGCTGCCCCGCCTCCTCGTGGATCCGGCCGATGTTGAAGAGGATGTTGGGCTCGGGCTCGAGGGCGTAGGCCCGCTCGAAGAGGGCGATCGCGCCGGCGTAGTCCTTCTCAGCGTACTTCTCGGCCGCCATCTCGGTGAGCGTGTCGAAGGTCTCTTCGGCAGGCGCGACGAGAGCCAGAGGCAAGGGCGACGCGTGGGCGATCCCCGGGCCTGTGGCGAGGAGCGACGCGGTCACGATCGTTGGGATGAGGCGTTGCATGGGTGATCTTCGTTCTCGGAGATCCTGGACGCAGACGGCGGGCAGGGACGCTCGCCTACTTCTTCTTCTTCTTGACCGACATGAGGCCGCCGGAGTTCGCCGAGGAGGTCGTCGTCGCCGGCTTGCTGGTCGACGGCTTGCTCGTCGAGGTCGTCGACGGCGCGGACTTCGTGGTCGACGGCTTCGTCGACTTCGTCGTCTTGCGGATCTTGGTCCCCCCCGTCGCGCCCGTCGACTGCGGGGTGAGCTCGGCGTTGATCGGGAAGGTCTTGTCGCTCTCGATCGTCACCGACTTCTTCCACGGCAGGTAGCCGTCGAGGCGGATCGTGACGACGTGGGGACCGGCCGCCAGCGGCTGGGGCTCGAGCGGCGTGATGCCGATCGGCGCGCCGCTGTCGTCGACGAAGACCGCGCCGCCGACCGGCGACGAGGCGGCCGAGAGCCAGCCGAGGGCGGCCTCGCTCGGCGCCCCGCTGAGGGCGGCGATCCGGGCGCGGGCCTCGCCGTGGTTCGGGTTGCGGAGGAGGATCTCGCGGTAGGCCTTGAGCGCCTCGTCGCGCTGGCGGGCCTCCTCGAAGGTCCGACCGCTGTTGAGGAGGTTGCCGATCTCGATCTGATCCTTGAGCGAGACGACCTTCTCCATGAGGTCGGGGTGGCGGGCGAAGTCGTTGTAGGAGGCGTCGAGGAGGCTGCTCGCCGGGTTGTAGCGGCCCCGCTCGATCGCCGCCTCGGCCCGGGCGATGGTGTCCTTGAGGCGCGCGATCTCCTCGGCCTCGTCGCTCTGCCCGGCGGCCCCGACCTCCGGGGTCGTCTCCCGCGGGGTGAGGGCGTAGTAGCCGAGGACCGCGACGACCACCAGGGTCAGGACGCCGAGCACGACCATCCCGTTGCGCGAGCGCTCCGGCTGGACGTCGAGCTGGGGGAAGGCCCCCGGCGGGTAGGTCATCGACGACGGCATCATCCCCAGGTGGGCCTGGTGGGCGCCGGTCATCCCCGTCGGCCCGAGGCCGAGCGGGTTCGGGCCCATCGGCCCGGTCTGCGAGCCGACCGCGACCTGGGCGGCCGAGGCGGCGAAGCTCTGCGAGGTGTTGGAGGTCGCCGGCACCAACCCCGAGGGGCCCGAGGGCGCGGCCATCATCCCCGAGGGCCCCGAGGGCGCAGCCATCATCCCCGAGGGCGCCGACATCACCGACGAGGGGGCGTCGAGGCCGCGGCCGAAGGTGCCGACCTGGATGTCCTGCGGCCCCGGAATCGGCTCCGCCGAGACCTCACCGCTGGCCTGGTCCTGGTAGGGCTCGTCGAGGTCCTCCTCCTCCTGCTCGGGCGGCCGGGGCTCGGCCCGCGGCAGCTTGAACATCGAGAAGGGCACCTGATCGATGAGCCCCTCGACGACCTCGTTGGCGTCGCGCGGGCGCTTGCTCGGCGTCTTCTCGAGGCAGCGCTCGATCAGATCGATGACGCCGTCGGGGACCTGGTGGCCCTCCGGGAGGTGGTTGCGGAGCGGCTCCGGCTTCTCGTGGACGTGCTTGTAGAGGATCGACGCGTCGTTGTCGGCGGCGAAGGGCACCCGGCCCGCGAGCATGTAGTAGAAGAGGATTCCGACCGCGTAGACGTCGACCCGCTGATCGAGCTTCTCGCCCTTGATCTGCTCCGGCGAGAGGCACGTCGGGGTCCCGAGGACGTTCTGCTTGGTGATGTCGGACGACCCCGAGACCAGCTTGGCCAGGCCGAAGTCGAGGATCTTGACGTAGTTGGCCCGCCCCTGGCGCTCGCAGAGCATCAGGTTCGCCGGCTTGATGTCGCGGTGGATGATCCCGCGCGAGTGGGCCTCGCCGAGGCCCTTGAGGACCTGGGCCGCGATCGGCACGAAGTCGGCGAGCGTGAGCTGCCCCTTGCGCTTGACGAAGCGCTCGAGGGTCTCGCCGGCGACGTACTCCATGACGATGTAGGCGCGGCCGTCGAAGGAGCCGTAATCGTGGATGGCGACGATGTTCGGGTGCTGGAGCGCGCTCAGCCCCCGGGCCTCGCGCTCGAAGCGGGCGAGCGCCTCCGGGTCCCCGATCCAGTCGGGGGCGAGCACCTTGAGCACGACCTTCCGGTTGGCGTCCGTCTGGTTCGCCCGATAGACGAGCCCCATGCCGCCCCGGCCGAGGCGACGCTCGATCTTGTAGCGGCCCGCGAAGACCGTACCGATCAGAGGATCCTTTTGCTGCGGCCGTTCGTTGAGCGTGGTCATTGGAATCATTGGTTCGGCGCCGCCGGCAGCGACGATGCGCGCCTAGACGCTATCACAGCTTGGTCATCCTCGACTGATCTTCGGCGCACGGGCGAGGGTGCCGGGTTGTAGCACGGCGACGATCAACCGACACAAGCGTCAATGCTTCGTCGACACGCCGGTGACGCTGGGGTCCCATCGACCCTCCGCGGCTCCCCGCCCCCATGTGGGGCATTTTCGCACAAAACCCACATAAGCCACGTCGCTGGCGGCTGGCGGCCCTTTGGCGACGTCGGCAAGGCCGCCTCTTTCGGCCGCCGAAAGCGGCCGAAGAGGACTCCGCCAGCGGCCGCCGACACGCCCCCCTCCGGCCGCCGACCCTTGCCCCAACGGCCAGGTCCTGGTGCATACTCCTGGCTCCGTGCCCACGCTGAGCTTCGCCAATTCCGTTCGCACTGCCGTCAAGGGCAGCGACGCGGTGGTCGTCATCGGCCCCGCCTCCACCCTCGCCGCCGACGCCCTCCCGGCCCTCTTCGATCCGCCGGTGCAGCGTCTGACCACCGATCTCGCGGCCCTGATCAAGCCCGGCGATCTCGGCGCCGGCGGCAGCACGCTGACGGGCGCGAGCCCCGGCCGGATCTACGTCGGCGTCCTCCCCGACAAGCTCTCCCGCTACAACACGCCGACCCGCGCCGAGTCGATCCGTCGGGTGATCCCAGCCGGCGACCTCGGCCAGTACAAGAAGGTCGCGCTGATCCTGATCCTCGACGATCCGAGCCACTACCTCGCGGCCGCCAACGCGGTCGGTCGGGCCTTCCCCCTCTTCTCGGCCAAGGGCGGCAACGGCTCCGATCTCAAGCTGACGATCGTCGCGATCGATCGCCACGGCGAGACCATCAAGTCGAACCCGCGGATCGCCGAGACGATGGAGACCACCCGGGCGATCGCCTCCCTGGTCGACACCCCGCCGAGCGACCTCAACCCCGAGACCTACGCCCACGAGGCCCGCCAGCTCCTCCACGGGCTCAAGGGGGTCAAGATCAAGGAGATCGTCGGCGACGCCCTGGTCAAGCAGGGGCTGATGGGGATCCACACCGTGGGCCGCTGCGCCCTCGCGGCCCCGCGGATGCTCATCGCCTCCTACACCCCGGCCGGCAAGGGGGCCTCGGAGCGCCACGTCGCCCTCGTCGGCAAGGGCGTCACCTACGACACCGGCGGCCTCAACATCAAGATCCAGGGGGCCATGCCGAACATGAAGTGCGACATGGCCGGCTCGGCCGCCCTCCTCGGCGCCTTCCGGGTGCTGGTCGCGAGCGGCTGCAAGCACCGGGTGAGCCTTGTCCTCTGCATCGCCGAGAACGCGATCGGGCCGGCGGCCTACAAGCCCGACGACATCATCCGCCTCCACTCCGGCAAGACCGTCGAGATCAACAACACCGACGCCGAGGGGCGCCTCCTCCTCGCCGACGGGGTCTCCTACGCCGCCCGCGTCCTCAAGGCCGACACCGTGATCGACGCGGCGACCCTCACCGGCGCCCAGCTGGTGGCGACCGGCCTCCAGCACGCGGCGGTGGTCTCGAACGACGACGAGGTCGAGAAGACCTTCATCGCCGCCGGCAAGGAGAGCGGCGATCTCGTCCACCCCCTCCCCTTCGCCCCCGAGCTCTTCAAGGCCGAGTTCGACAGCGCGGTCGCGGACATGTGCAACTCGGTGCGGAACCGCGCCAACGCCCAGACCGCCTGCGCCGCCCAGTTCGTCTACTGGCAGATCGACGACACCGGCGTGAAGTGGTGCCATATCGACCTCGCCGGCCCGGCCTTCCCGAAGAACCGCGCGACCGGATTCGGGGTTGCCCTGGTCGCCCAGGCGGTCGACGATCTCTAGCGGCCCCGGGCGGGCCCAGGAGCACGAGCACGACATGACGATGACGATCCCGGAGGGCTGGCGCGCCGCCGTCGGCGACGAGCTTTCGAAGCCCTACTTCCGCAAGCTCGAGGACTTCCTCGCCGCCGAGAGGAAGAGCGAGCAGGTCTTCCCGCCGGCCGACGAGGTCTTCACCGCCCTCGCGCTCACCCCCTTCGACCAGGTCAAGGTCGTGATCCTCGGCCAGGATCCCTACCACGACGACGGCCAGGCCCACGGCCTCTCCTTCTCGGTCAAGCCGGGGATCAAGCCGCCGCCCTCGCTGGTCAACATGTACAAGGAGATGGAGGCCGACCTCGGCTGCCCGCGCCCGAGCCACGGCTACCTCGCCCACTGGGCGCGCCAGGGCGTGCTGATGCTCAACGCGGTCCTCACCGTCCGCGCCCACACCCCGAACTCGCACAAGGGGAAGGGCTGGGAGAAGTTCACCGACGCGGTGATCAAGGCGCTGAGCGGCCGGCCGAAGCCGATGGTCTTCGTCCTCTGGGGCGGCTTCGCCCAGAAGAAGGAGAAGCTCATCGACGGCCACCACGTGATCGTCAAGGGCGCCCACCCCTCGCCGCTCTCGGCCCGGAGCGGCTTCTTCGGGAGCAAGCCCTTCTCGACGATCAACGGCCACCTCGCCAAGATGGGCGACGCGCCGATCGACTGGTGCCTGACCGACGCTCACCTCGCCGACTAGTGCCTCGACCGCGACGTATCGACCCACCTCGCGTCGGGATCGCCGTCGCTGGCTAGGCGCGAGGAGGGCGCAGATCGGGCATCTGTAACCGACGAGCAACAACGCCAGCGGCGGCGAGACCAAGCGAGGTGGGTCGATACGTCGCGGTCGCGGCACTAGCAGGCTGCTGAGAAATGCGCGGCGCATCGCGTCGATAGCCGGCCGCGGTCCTTCCGAGACTCGGGAGGACACGTCCCCGCCGGCTCGCGCGCCCTTGCAGGGGGCCTTCACCGGGTCCCGAAGGCCGCGCTCTGCGGCCTCCGGGCCCCGGCCTCATGCGCTGCCGAGCAGGAGCTTGGCGATCCGCAGCAGGTTGTACGAGGCGCCGACGAAGAGCGCCGCCATCTCCGTACGCTCTCGGCCCCGAAGCCTTGTCCTCCGGAAGTGGCCGACCGTCTTGTCCCAGCCGAAGATCTCTTCGACTCGCTTTCGCACCCGCTGAGAGACCGTGTAGCCCTCATGACGCGAGGTCCGCCCGTCGATCGCCGAGCCGCCGCAGTGCTTGGTGTTCATGGCGACATGCGGGGTGATCTTCAGCTCGCGGCAGCGCGCGACGAAGGCTCGCGTGTCGTATCCCTTGTCGGCCGCGAGCGTGCGTCGGTTCCTCGTCGGTGCGAGCCGCCCGATCATCGTCGCCGCGGCCTCGACCTCTGCGCGCCCGTGGGCGTGCGTCACCACCAGATCGACGATGAGGCCGTTGCGGTTCTCCATCAGCACGTGCTTCGCGTAGGAGAGCTTGGCCTCCTTCCCAAAGCCCTTGCGGGCCAGCCGTGCGTCGGGATCCGTCGTCGATGCGTGGGTCTCGTTGCGCCGCTTCTGGCCGTGGAAGTTGACGGTCGGATTGCGCGAGCCGTCGCTCGCGGGGCGCTCCTCGGCCGACTCGTCCTTCGGCCGAAAGCTCTTCAGCGACGCCCACGCCTCGACCAGCGTCCCGTCCACCGTGAAGTGCTCGCTGCTCGTGAGCTTCTCGGCGTTCGCCTTGGCGACCACCGCGGCGAAGAAGCTCCGCGCGACGTCGTGGTCCATCAGCCGCTCGCGGTTCTTGCTGAACGTCGTCGGGTGAAACGCGCCCTCGGTCATGTCCATGTCGAGGAACCAGCGGAAGAGCATGTTGTAGTCGAGCTGCTCGCAGAACATCCGGTCGCTGCGCACCGAATAGAGGGCCATCAGCACCGTCGCCTTGAGTAGCGACTCCGGTGGGATCGAAGGCCGGCCGACGGCCGCGTACATCTCATCGAAGAGCGGCGACATCTCCCGGAGGATCCCGTCGACGAGCGTCTTCACCTCGCGGATCGGGTGCCGCTGCGGGATCCGACTCTCGACGTCGACAAGGCAGACAAGGGAGGTCTGGGGGTCCTTCGCGCCGCGCATACGACGGTTGTACGAAATCGCGCGTCGGTCGCGAAGACCCGAAGTGAGCTCGGCTGCGTGTGGTTACGCAGGGTTTTTCAGCAACCTGCTAGTGCCGGGCCCGCAGAAACATGAAGACGGGCGACGCCGAGTCGGCGCGCCCGTCTTCGTGCTCGAGGTGGATCCCGATCAGCTCGGCAGGCGCTCGCCCTGAGCTTGGCCGAAGATCCGATCGATCGCGAACTGCACCTCCTCGGTGAGGTGGTTGGGCTCGCCGAGGGCCGCGAGGTAGAAGGGCCGACCGCGGACCTCGACCCGCCAGATCTGGACGACCTCGCCGCGGGTGATCGCGTCCAGGAGCTCCTGGTTGAGGTTGGCCGGCTCCTCGGCGACGATCGGCGCGACCGCGGCGAGCTTCTCCGAGCGGTCGCCGACCCCGGTCACGCAGAGCCCCTTGGTCGAGGCCAGGGCCACGGTGTGGAGGCCCGTCCGCTCGGAGATGGACTTGAGGTAGTAACCCGCGGCTTCCCACGGGACAGTGCTGCGCTCGTTGCGACGATCAATCATGGGACGTGCTCCAGTGTGGTCCCATGTAGGATATTTCCAGACGCGGCCCCGCTCCAAAAAAGCGACGCGCCGCGGGGGTCAGCGCGGGCCCTCGTGGCGCGGAAGCGCGCGCATCCCGCGACCTAGACCGCGTCGCTCAGGCTCGAGAAGTTGAAGTCGGCGACCACCATCGGCGGCACGACCACCGTCTGGCGACCGCCGCCGACCCGCTCCGGGCGCCCGAGCGCGAGCACGTTCTTGAGGAGCGTCAGCGGGCTCTCGTTGTAGCGCATGTTCTTGATCGCCCGGACGACCTTGCCCTGCTCGATCAGGAAGGTGCCGTCGCGGGTCAGCCCGGTCGCCAGGATCGTCTGCGGCTCGAGCATCCGGTTGTACCAGAAGCGGGTCACCAGGACGCCGCGGTCGACCCCCTGGACCAGCTCATCGACCGACGCCGAGCCGCCGCTGAGGAGGAACGAGGCCGGCCTCGGGAGCGGCGAGAGCCCCTCCCGCTTGGCCCAGTAGCGCGAGCAGGCGAGCGCCTTGAGGACGCCGCCGTCGATCCAGGTGGTGGCCGGGTGCGGCTGGCCGTCGCCGGCGAAGGGGATCGACGGGCAGAGCGGCTCGGCCGGGTTCGAGCGCAGGGTGATCGAGGATTGGCCGATCGCCTCGCCGATCCGGGTGCCGCCGCCCGCCCGCGAGAACGCGGAGCGCCCCTCGTCGGCGCTCCGCCGGTCGAGCGCGAAGCCGAGGAAGGCGAGGAGATCGGCGACCGCGGCCGGCTCGAGGACCACCGTCACACGCCCCGGCGTCAGCTCCTCGGGGTTCTGCGAGAGCGTCGCCTTGTCGGCCGCCCGGGTCGCCAGCGCCGTCGGATCGAGGTCGGCGATCCGGTGGCTCGCGGCCGACGCCCAGCCCGAGCCGGTGCCGTCGCGGGTCCGGCAGGTCATGCTCGCCGAGACCTCGGTCGACGCGTGGTAGGCGAAGAGGCCGGCCGTGTTGGCGAGCGCGACCGCGACGTCGGCGCTCTCGATCATCCCGGCGGCGTCGAGGCGCGCCTTGTTGGCGACCCGCAGCATCTTGCCCGCGAGCTCGGCCCGCGCGTCGGCGCCGATCGCCGCGCTCGCGCGATCGCGGGCGTCGACCTGGGCGTAGGTCTGGGGGCCGAGCGGGGGCATCAGCTCGGGATCGACCGGGGCGATCCGGGCGAGCTCCTCGGCCTGGGCGACCAGGCGGGCGAGCGCCTCCCGATCGCCGCCGCTCCCGCGGACGCTCGCCGAGCGACCGTCGACGCTGGCGCTCACCTCGACCTCGAGGCGCTCGGCCTCGCCGCTGGCGGCCGCCTGGTTCTGCGAGAAGCGGAGGTAGCCGCGGGCCGACGAGGTCACCCGCACCGACACGTCCTTGAGGGTCGCGGCCTTGAGCGCGGCCTGGGTGAGCGAGCGCGCCGCCTGCTTGGAGATGCTCACTTCGCCCCCCCGATGTTGAGGACGTTGGCCCGAAAGCGCGCCGGCGGGCAGCCGTGGCTGACCGCGTTCGACTGCCCGGGCTCGCCCTTGCCGTCGCTGAAGGAGCCGCCGAGGCGGTAGCTCCCCTCGCCGCCGATCATGTCGCAGGAATTCCAGAACTCGACGGTGTTCGCCTGGTAGGCGACGTCGCGGAGCGGCCGGCGGAGGCGGCCCTTCTTGATCTCCCAGAAGGCCTGGCCGCTGAACTGGAAGTTGTAGCGCTGCTGGTCGATCGACCAGCTCCCGCGCCCGCTGATCAGGATCCCGTCGTCGGTCGCGTTGATCAGGTCCTCGGTGGTGTAGCCCTCGGGGCCCGGCTGGAGGCTGACGTTGGGCATCCGCTGGAAGGCGACCGAGGCGTAGGAGTCGGCGTAGGCGCAGCCGCGGCTCGCCTCCTCGCCGATCGCCCCGGCGAGCTCGCGGGTCGTCTGCCAGCCGACCAGCACCCCGTCCTTGACCAGCGGCCAGCGCTGGGCGGCGACCGCCTCGTCGTCCCAGGCGGTGGTCGCCAGCCCGCCGGCCTGCGTGCGATCGGCGAAGAAGGAGACCTTGTCGTTGCCGATCCGGAGCTTGCCGGTGTCGCTCGGCTTGATGAACGAGGTGCCGGCGAAGTTCGCCTCCATCCCGAGCGCGCGATCGAGCTCGGTCGAGTGGCCGATGCTCTCGTGGATCGTCAGCCAGAGGTTGCTCGGCGCCAGGATCACGGTCTTGAGGCCGGGCTCGACCGCGGCCGCGTGGAGCTTCTGGAGCGCCTCCTGGGCGATCACCGGCGCCTCCTCGACCAGGCGCGCGCCCTCGACGTGCTCCCAGCCGGCGAGCATCGGCGCGACCTCGTGATCGCGGGAGGCGAAGCGGCCGCGGCGGCGATCGATCGCGGTCGCGGTCAGCGAGGGCATCACCCGGAAGAAGACCTGGTGGGTGCGCGATCCCTCGCTGGTGATCAGGATCTTCTCCTCGCGGACCGCGAGCACCGAGGCGTCGACGTTGCGGATCCCCGGGACCCGGAGCGCCGCCTGGGCGGCGGCGAGGAGCATGTCGGCCTTCTCCTGGAGGGGCACGGCGATCGGATCGCGGCCGAAGGGCGAGACCCACTCGCCGACCATCGCCGGCGCCGGCGCGAGGACGATCGGCTGGCGGCGGAGGGCGGCGCTGCGGCGGCCCATCGCCACCGCGTCCTTGGCGAGGCGGGCGGCGACCTTGCGATCGACGGTCGACGAGGCCGCGAAGCCCCAGGCGCCGTCGACCAGGACCCGGAGGCCGAGGCCGTACTCCTCGTTGGCGCCGACCCCGGAGACGTGATCGTCGCGGACGCTCACCCGGTCGCGGCGCCAGAGCACCAGGCGCGCGTCGGCGTAGCTCGCCCCCGCCTTGACCGCGGCCTCGACCGCGAGGCGGGCGATCGGCTCGTCCGCGGGGAGCCGCGAGCCGGCGATCACGTCGGCGGTCTGGATCGCGCTCTGCGGCGCCGCGTTGGCGGCGGGGCGGCGGAATTCGGGCGCCGCCCAGGCCCGCCCGCGCGGCATCAAGAAGCCGGCCGAGGCGATCCCTGCCAGGGCCAGGAAGGAGCGTCGCGAGCTCGACATCGGCGGCCACTATACCGCAAGGCGCGGCTGGCAATCGCCCGCGATCGGGGCCATGATGCCCCCCGGAGCGAACGATGAAAAAGACCCCGCAAGGCCTCCTGATCGCCCTCCTGCTCGCCCCGCCCCTCACCCTCGGGGCCGCCTGCGGGAGCCCGCCGCCGGCCGCCGACGCGCCCCAGGCCCCGAGCGTGGCCGGGGCCCCCGAGGCGGCGCCCGCCCCCGCCGAGGCCCCGGGGGCCCCGGAGGCGAAGGCGGACAACCGCGTCCTCGCCGACTCCGGCCTCGGGGTGGGTGGCAAGCTCCGCGCCTTCCAGATCACCAACTGCGAGAGCGGCGAGGAGTACTGCCAGGTCTGCCGCTACGGCGCCTCGCCCAAGATCATGGCGGTCGGCGACCTCGACGACCCCGCGTTTCGGACCGACCTCCAGAACATCGACGCCGTGGTCAAGAAGTACGGCGAGGACAAGCTCAAGGCCTTCGGCGTGATCGCCGAGATCCACGACGGCAAGGGCCTCACCCCGAAGGAGGGGCGCGAGGAGCTGATCGCCAAGGTCAAGGCGATGCGCGAGGAGCTCGGGATCACGATCCCGGTGGTCGTCCCAGCCCTCGAGGAGGGCGGCGGCAACGAGGCCTTCGACGGCTACTACAACATCACCAAGAGCCGGACGCTGATGTTCGCCGACAGCCGCAACGCGGTCCGCTACTCGGCGACCGCGCCCAGCGATCTCGCCGGGCTCAACGCGGCGATCGTCGAGGTGCTCGGCGGCGGCAGCGGAGCCGCGGACGCGCCGGCCGAGGGCTAGGCGCCGGCCGAGGGCTAGGCGCAGAGCGCCCGTAGGCCGACGCGCGCCGCCGCCGGGATCGCCTGCGGCGCGCCGCCGCGATCGCGCCAGCGCCAGCGCCGCTCGACCCGTCCCGACATCGCGCGGCCCTGCCAGGCGATCGCCAGCAACACCGCGTCATCGGCGACCTCGAGGACCGCGACCTCCAAGATCACCGACGCCTCGTGGTCTCCCGCCCCCTCGCCTGCCCCCCAGCGCGCCGGCGCGCGCGGCTCCTCCGGCGCCGGCCCGATCCCCTCGACCTCGGCGACCGCCAGCACCCCCGCGATCTCAAAGAGCGCGCCGACGGCGGCGTCGACCAGCGCCTCGAGCTCGGCCCCGCCCACCCCGCGGAGGCGCAGCGGCGCGCAGAGGCGCTCCGGCGGCTCGACCAGCGCTCCCGCCACGATCCCGCCTCAGGGCAGCAGGTAGGGGCTCGCCGGCGGCGGCGACCACCCCGGGAGCTCCTGGAGGACGAAGATCAGCCGGATGACGGCCGCGGCGGCGAAGAGCGCGAGCGGGACGATCGCCACCAGGATCCCGCGGAGCAGGGAGATCCGGTGGGTGCCGGCGAGCGCGCGCGCGAGCTGACGGAAGAAGAGCCCGGACATCAGCCCGAAGACGACGAGGTAGTAGGGGAAGCTCCCGGCCACGCCGAGGTAGAGCGGGAGCTCGGCGAGCGAGAGGACCGCCAGCGGGGCCGCCATCGCGTAGCCGGTCGCCCGCATCGACGCGGCGATCGAGCGCGGCGCGCCGCCGGTGAGGGCGAGGGCGACGTGGGTCAGGAGCCCGCCGAAGAAGTAGAGGAGCGGCAGGCCGATCGGCACCATGAGGAGGATCCAGACCCCCAGGACCTCGACCAGGTGGGGATCCAGGACGTCGTCGATCGGCCGGACGACGAACTCCTCGCCCGCTCCGAGCGCCGCCCGCAGGCCGAGGACGACGACGGTGACCAGCCACACCGGGATCCGCACGGTGTAGAGGAACGCCAGGATCGAGCTGTGCGCGACCGGCTCCTGGACGTCGGCGAAGCTCTCCCGCGGCCGACGGAGGAGCGCCCAGAGGGTGCGAATCACCCGCCAGCGCCACCCCGGGAGCTCGTCCTCGTCGTCGCGCGCACCCGCCGCCCTCCGCGGCTGACGCGGCCATTCGACGGGGAGGGCGCTCCAGAGCACCCCCTCGTCGGCGAGGAGGCGCTCGCCGACGGCGCGGCGGCGGGCGGCCCGATCGCGTGGCGGAGTGGCGGAGGTCACGGCGGCGGGAGCATACCCGACCTGCGCCGGCGATGGGGGTTCACAGGTGAAGGTCGCCCGCATACCCTTGCCCCATGGTCCCGCCCCGTCGTGGCCCGGCTCCCCTGCCCTCTGCGGCGCGCCTCGTCGTCGTCGGCGTCCTGACGGCCACCGCAGCCCTCGGCTGCCGACCCCGCGATGGGCTCCCGCAGCACTACGACGATCCCGACGCGATGATCGTCCAGTTCGAGCGGGACGATCGCGACGCCTGGGCGATGCCCGATCGCGTGGTCCGGGCGCTGGCGATCGACGCCAAGGACGCGGTCGTCGCCGACATCGGCGCGGGCTCGGGTTACTTCACCCGCCGCCTCGCCCGCGAGGTGCCGGCCGGCCTGGTCTACGCGGTCGACATCGACGATCGCTTCCACGCCTACATCGAGAAGAACCGCGAGGCCTGGGGGACCCCGAACATCGAGCCCCGCCTCGCGTTCTATGACGATCCTGCGCTCCCCGAGGCCGGCGTCGACCTCGTCTTCATGTCCAACACCTACCCCTACCTCAAGGATCGCGTCGCCTACCTCAAGAAGGTGCGGGCGGTCCTCCGGCCCGGGGGGCGCCTGGCGATCGTCGGCTTCCGCGAGGACGCCAACGTCCCGGGCGACGACGCACCTGACCCAAAGTACAGGATCCCGCAGGCGACGGTGATCTCCGAGGCCGAGGCCGCCGGCTTCACCCTCGACCGCGAGGAGACCTTCCTCCCCTACCAGCACTTCCTGATCTTCCGGGTCCGCTGAGCCCTCCCGCCGGACCCCCCAGGAGCGAGCCCCGTGACCACCACGACCTCCGCGGCCGCGAGCGCCGCGCCCTCGGCGACGCCGAACGACGACCTCCACGCCCGCGCCGCCGACGCCTACGCCCGCGCCCTCGATCACCTCCGCGCCGTCCAGCAGCCGAAGGGCGCGCTCGCGGGCGAGGTGATCTGGAACCCGATGCTCATCTGCCAGTACGTGATGGCGATGAAGCTCCTCGGCCAGCCGATCGCCGACGATCGGCGCCGGCGGATCCGCCTCAGCTTGGAGCGCCAGGTCCGACCCGACGGCGGCTGGGGGATGCACCCCGACTCCGAGTCCTACCTCTTCCACACGACCCTCGCCTACGTCGCCCTCCGCCTCCTCGGCCACCCGCCCGAGGACCCGCTCGCGGCCGCCGCCCTCCGCTGGATCCACAACCACGGCGGGCCGCTGGTGCTGCCGACCTGGGGGCGGATCTGGCTCGCGCTCCTCGGCCTCTACCCGTGGGAGAGCGTGCAGGCGATCGTCCCCGAGATCTGGCTCCTGCCGGAGGCCTCGCCCTTCCACCCGCGGCGCCTCTACTGCCACATGCGCCTGATCTACCTCGGGCTCTCCTTCGTCTACGGCAGCCGCCTCCAGGCCGACGAGGACGGGCTGCTGCGGGCGATCCGTGACGAGCTCTACCCCGAGGGCTACGCCGCCGCGCCCTTCGAGCGCTACCGCGACACGATCGCGGTCACCGACCTCTACGAGGCGCCGGGCGTCGGCCTCCGGACCGCCTTCGCCGGCCTCCGCCTCGTCGATCGCCTGAGCCCGAAGCTCCTCCGCCGACGCGCGCTCGATCGGGCCTTCGATCAGATCCTCTTCGAGCTCCGCTCGACCGCCTACGTCTGCCTCTCGCCGGTCAACGGCCTCCTCTTCACGCTCGCGCTCTTCGCCCGCGATCGTCGGCACCCCGAGCTGCCGGCGGCGATCCGCGGCCTCGAGTACTGGGTGTGGGAGGACGAGGTCGACGGCATGCGGATCGCCGGCGCGCGCTCCGACATCTGGGACACCGCCTTCGCCCTCCAGGCACTCGCCGAGGGGCCCCGCTCCGAGACCGCCGCGGCGATCGCCGAGGACGCGTGCCGCTGGCTGCCCACCGCCCAGATGCGCGCCGACGTCCCCGACGGCGCCCGCCACTTCCGCTCGCCGGCGGCCGGCGGCTGGGGCTTCGCCGACGAGCACCACCCCTGGCCGGTCTCCGACTGCACCGCCGAGGCGATGGAGGGGCTGCTGCGAGCGGCCGACGCCGGCCTGGTCGAAGGGCCAGGTCTCCCGAAGGACCGAGCCCTGGCGGCGATCCGCTTCGTCCTCGGCCGGCAGAACGACGACGGCGGCTTCGGCTCCTACGAGGCCCGCCGCGGGTCGATGGTGATCCGCCACTTTAACCCGGCGGAGATCTACGGCAACTGCATGCTCGAGTACTCCTACGCCGAGTGCACGGCGTCCTGCGTCCGCGGCCTCGCCTACGCCCGCGATCGCCTGGGCGACGCGCTCCCCCGCGGCCTCGCCCGCGAGGTCGAGGGGGCGATCGAGCGCGGCGTCGCCTTCCTCCTCAAGGCCCAGGACGCGGGCGGCGGCTGGGCGGGCTTCTGGGGGGTCAACTTCACCTACGGGACCTTCTTCGTCGCCGGCGCCCTGCGGGCCTGCGGCCTCGATCCCCACCACCCCGCGCTCCGCCGGGCCTGCCGCTGGCTCTGCCGGGCGCAGCGCCCCGACGGCGGCTGGGGCGAGGACTTCCGCGGCGTCCTCGACGGCAGCGACGTCCGCCTCCCGCCCGAGGAGCCGAGCCTGGTCACCCAGAGCGCCTGGGCGCTCCTCGCCCTGATGGCCGCGGCCCCGGCCGAGGACGCCGACGCCGCGCGGGCGATCGAGCGCGGGATCGCCTTCGTCAGCGGCCGCCAGGGCCCCGACGGCGCCTGGCCGCGCGAGCGCGCGAGCGGCGTCTTCTTCAACACCGCGGTCCTCGACTACGACCTCTACCGCCAGATCTTCCCGGCCTGGGCGCTCGCCCGCTACCTCGGCGAGCACTCGGCCGAGGGCTGAGGTCGACGACGCGACGTCGCGCGCTACCTGGTCGAAAGACCAGGATCGACGCCGGCCTCAGCGCGAGCGCTGCGCGAGCGGATCGTCAGCGTCTCGCAGGTCGGCGGTCAACGGCGCTCGTCGCTAGTCGTCGTCGTCGTCATCCGCCTCGACCTGCTCGGCGCTGACCTTGATCACGTGGCGGGCGTCGGCCGCGAGGACCTTGAAGCGGAGCCCCTCCCAGACGAAGACCGAGCCGGCGATCGGGATCTGGCCCGCGAGGTAGGTCAGGAGATCGCCGATGCTGACCACACCTTCGATCTCCTCCTCGATCTCGACCCCGAGGCGCTCCTCGACCATCGTCAGGGTGTCCTGGCCGTCGAAGTGGCCGAAGCCCGGCTGGTCCTGCGGCTGGCTCGGCGGCGCCCGATCGGTCTCGTCGAAGATCTGGCCGACGATCTGCTCGAGCACGTCCTCGAGCGTGACCACCCCCGCGGTGTCGCCGGCGTCGTCGACGACGATCGCCAGGTGGACCCGCTGCTCCTTGAAGCGCTGGAGGAGATCGTGGAGGCGGAGCGACTCCGAGATGAAGACCGGCGGCCGCATCACCCGCTCGACCGTCCCCTTCTCCGGGAGGCCGACGAGCTGCTTGATGTGGAGGACGCCGACGACGTTGTTGATGTCGCCCTCGAAGACCGGCATCCGGCTGTGGCCCGAGCGCATCGCCACCTCGCGGATCCGCTTGACCTCCCAGGCCCGGTTGACCGCGGTCACCCGATCGCCGGGGACCATGATGTCGCGGACGATCTTGTCCTCGAAGCGGATGATCCCCTGGATCAGCGCGGCCTGGCCAGCGCGGATCGATCCCTCGCGGTGGCCGACGTCGACCAGGTAGCCGATCTCGTCGGCGGTCACCCGGTTGATCATGCTGGTCCCGGACGAGGTCACGAGGCGGTTGATCAGGACGTTGGTCAGGCGGGAGAGGAGCCAGAGGACCGGGGCGATCAGGCGGCTGAGGACGCTGATGAACCAGAGCGCCGGGACCGCGACCTTCTCGGCGAAGACCCGGCCGATCGCCTTCGGCGTGATCTCGCCGAAGACCAGGAGGAGCGCGGTGGTCACGAAGACCGCGATCGCCACCGCGTAGTCGGCGTTCGGCCCGTCGCCGAAGTGGCGGATCGCGAGGGCGGTGACGACCGCGCCCATCAACGTGTTGACCACGTTGTTGCCGATCAGGATGGTCGAGAGCACCCGCACCGGCTCCTCGACCCAGGCGCGCATCACCCGGCCGCGGAAGCCCCCCTCCTCGACCATCCGCCGGGCCCGTCGCTCATCCAGCGAGGTGACGGCGGTCTCTGAGCCTGAAAAGAACATGCTCCCGAGGAGGCAGAGCACCACGGTCAGCACCCCGAGGGTGTCGGCGTCACTCATCGTGTTGAGGCGTTTTTCGCACGCCGCTGGCCAACCCCGCAAGTCACCGTCGCGCCATCCGCGCGCGCAGGCTCACTCCGCCTCGGCCAGAAAGAGCGCGAGCGCCAGGGTCCGCTGCCGGAGGCTCGAGAGGCTGCTCCACTCGTCGACCCGGTGGAAGTAGCGGCCCGCCGGACCGAGCCCGTCGATGCAGGGGACCCCACGGGCGGCCAGGAGGTTGGCATCGGAGCCCCCTCCCTGGAGCGGCGCCTCGCCGACCCCGAGGCCCACCGCGGCCGCGCAGCGCTCATAGCGCTCGCGGAGTCGCTCGCTCGCCGGCGTCGCCTCCATCGGCGGCCGGGTGATCCGCCCCGCGACCTCCACGCGCACCGTCCGGAGGCGCTCCGGGATCACCTCGACGCCGGCGAAGGGATCGTCCGCCAGGGCGTGGAGGGCTGCGACCACCGCGTCGGCGTCGGCGGCGGTCTCGAAGCGGGCGTCGATCGAGCACCGCGCCTGCTCGGGCACCGTGTTCTTCGCGGTCCCGCCCTCGATGAGGCCGACGTTGAGGGTGACCCCGCGCTCGTAGTCGGTGAGTCCCTCGATCTTCGGGATCAGGAGGGCGAGCGCGTGGATCGCGTTAACCCCCGCCTCGTGATCGTTGCCGGCGTGGGCCGCCCGGCCGTGGATCGTCACCGTGAAGGCGCCGCCGCCCTTGCGCGCGGTGACGATCCGGTCGCCCTCACGACCTGCCTCAAAGACCAGGGCCGCCGAGGAGCGGGGGGCGAGCGCCTCGTAGACGACCTCGTTCGAGCTCGGCGAGCCGACCTCCTCGTCGCTGACGCAGACGAAGCGGGCCTTGAGGGCGTCGAAGCGCGGGCGATCGACCGCCCACAGCGCCCGCAGCGCGAAGAGGATCGCCGAGAGCCCTGACTTCATGTCGAGGACCCCGGGGCCGTGGATCACGTCGTCGTCCGCGGGCTCGCGGCGGAAGTGGAGGAAGCCGAGGGAGCGCGGGAAGACGGTGTCGACGTGGCCGACCAGGGCGATCGCCCGATCGCCCTCCGCCGTCGCCGGGGTCGCGTAGACCCGGTGGTCCGCGAAGAGCCCGCCGGGGTCGGCGATCGCCGTCCGCCCGAGGCCGATCGCGGCCGCGGCCTCGTCGACGATCGCGGCCGCGGCCTCGACGTCGGCGCGGGCGTAGGTGTGGCTCGGCTGCTCGACCAGGCGGCGGAGCCAGGGCACCTGCTCGGCCTCGAAGTCGGCGGCGATCCGCTCCCGCAGGCGCTCATGAAGATCGCTGCGCACGGTCATGGCCGGCAATTTACCGCATTCGTCGATCGCGGCGGGCGCGGGCCCGCGCGACCCCCGCGGCGAGGGAGCGGCGAACTAGCGCGCTCCGGAGCGCGCCCGGGAGATCGCGTCCGCGCTCAGGCGGCCGTGTCGTCGCCGAGGAGCACGGTTCCGTGGCTCCCGGGCGCCTCGGCCTCGCCCGCGAGCGCGCCGGCGCCGACGCCGAGGATATGGACCGCGCCGATCCCAGCCTCGAGGTTGCGGAGCGCCTCCTCGACCTTCGGGATCATCCCGCCGACGATCACCCCCTCGGCGATCGCCTGGCGGACCTCGGCCGCCCGCATCCTCGGGATCCGCGAGCTCGGATCGTCGCGGTCGCGGAGCACCCCGGGGACGTTGGTCAGGGCGAAGAGGTGATCGGCGCGGAGGGCCGCGGCGATCGCCGCCGACACGGTGTCGGCGTTGATGTTGAACACCGGCGCCCGCACGGGATCGCCCTCTGGATCGACGCCGAGGGTGCTGATCACAGGCGTCAGACCGGCGGCCCAGAGGTGCTCGATGAGACCCGTGCGGATCCCCACGACATCGCCGACATGCCCAAAATCCACCGGCTCCGGGCCGCCGCCCGAGACCACCACCGGCGGCCGCTTGCGGGCCCGCACGAGGCCGCCGCTGACCCCACAGACGCCGATCGCGTCGACGCCGGCGGCCAGCGCCGAGGCGACGAGATCGACGCTGACCTCGCCCGCGAGCACCTGCTTCATCACCTGAAGTGTCGGCGCGTCGGTGATCCGACGGCCGCCGACCTTGTGCGCCTTGAGACCGAGGCGCCCCTGGAGATCGCTCGCCTGCGGCCCGCCGCCGTGGCAGATCGCGATCCGCCAGCCCTTGCCGACCAGGGCCGCGACGTCGCGCAGCACCTCGGCGAGCGGCCCCGGCTGGGCGACCACGTCGCCGCCGATCTTGAGGACGGCGATCGGGCTCATGGCCACATCCCGGGGAGATCGACGCCCATCGCCTCGGGGAGCCCGAGCATCAGGTTCATCGACTGCACGGCCTGACCTGCGCCGCCCTTCACCAGGTTGTCGAGGGCGCTGGTGATCACGAGCTGGCGCTTGCCGCTGGTCGGATCGACGACGCCGAGGGTCCACGAGACGTCGGCCCAGATCGTCCCCTTGACCGCGACGACCTCGGCCTGGTCGCGGGAGCCCCGGACCCGGACGACCGGCGAGTCCGCGTAGAACTCGCCGAAGAGGCGCTCGATCGTCGCCTGGTCGGTCTCCGCCGGGACCTCGATGAAGGAGTTGACGAGGATCCCCCGGACCAGCGGCGCCGAGACCGGGACGAAGGCCAGCGAGAAGCTCGCCGGGTGGCCGCCGAGGGCGCAGGCGTCACCGAGGGTCTGCTCGATCTCCGGCGTGTGCTGGTGGGCGAGCGGCTTGTAGATCTTGAGGTTGGCGGCGCGGATCGGGTGGTGGGTGCCGGACGAGGCGTAGGCGCCGGAGCCCGACGAGCCGGTCGCGGCGACCGTGTGGATCGGCCCGCGGAGGAGCCCGGCGCGGGCCAGCGGCAGGAGGCCGAGGGCGATCGTGGTCGCAAAGCAGCCCGGCGAGGCGACCCGACGGGCGCCGCGGATCGCCGCGCGGTTGAGCTCCGGGAGGCCGTAGATGAAGGTCCCGAGGTACTCCGGGTGGGGGTGCTCGCCGCCGTAGAAGCGGGCGTAGAGCTCCTTGTCGCGGAGGCGGTAGTCGCCGGAGAGATCGATGATCCGGGCGTCGACGCCGGCGAGCTCGGCGGCCATGGTCGCGCTGACCTTGTGCGGGAGGGCGAGGAAGACGACGTCGACCCCCTGGGCGGCCTCGGTCGCCGACATCTTCTCGAAGGTCAGGCCGGTCGGGCCGAGGGTGCGGTGGACCGCCTCGAGGGGCTCGTCGACGTGATCGATGCTGGTCACGCGGGCGAGCTCGACCGCCGGGTGGGTGACAAGAAGTCGGATCAGCTCGGCCCCGCCGTAGCCGGTGCCGCCGATGACAGCCGCGCGGAAACGCGCAGGGTTTTCGGAGTCTCTGGAGCGCGCAAGGGTCATGGGTCGCCTCGAGGCCGGCTTGTACCACCTGCCGACGCGGGCAGCGACCAGGTATGACATCGAGGGTCAGGCATGACAGAGATGTCAGGGTGCCTGCGCAAGCGGGCGGCGCGCCCCTGACATCTGCGTCATACCTAGGTCAGAAATTCGTGCGCGCACGGCCGCCCCGACAAGGTGGCATCAACAATTTCAACGACTTGCCAAAGTGGCACCCGACCTGCAGACAAGGCGGGCGTCTGCCCAACAAGCAGACCCTTCTAGCCTAGCTCTTCGACTCGCTTGCCTGACTTCGACTGACTGACTTGGCCTGACTTCGCCTCTTCTTTTGCCGCTTGGTCTCGCTTCGCCTGGTCTCACCTGCCGCTCGCTCCTTGCCCTCTACGCACGCGCTCGCCCTACCGCTTGAGCGCGCCCGCTCCTCTGTTCGGTTCTCCTTCGCTTGATGGCTTCTCAGATCCTCCTGCGCTTGGCTTGAATCCTCTCTTGTTGGCTTATTTGGCCTTCTCTGGACTGAAATAGACGAATTGACGCGCTCCGGCGCGTTCGCATGGTCGGTGCTGAAACTTAGAACTGGGGGGGGACCCAGGACGGCTTGGTCAGCTGTCCTGGGTTCTCGTTTTTAAGGCGCGCCGGCCCGGCTCGCCGATGGCGCTCCACGGGTGGACGCGGCGCAGCGCGGCCGGCCCGGCGCGACGCCAGCTCACGAGCCTCCGCCAGCTCGCCAGAGCGCGCCGCTAGTGGAGATGATCCTCGGGCTCGGCCACCCGGTCGGCGAGGCGCCAGACCTGCTCGCTGGCGACCCGCCCCTCGAGCGCAGCCTCGAGCTCGCGCCGCTCGGGGTGACCCGGGCCGATCGGCAAGCGACCGGCGTCGATGACATAGTGGGCCCGAAGCGCGCACTCGGCCCCGCCCGGGAGGGCGTGGACCGCCGGCGCCCCGCCCTCCTCGCGGACCACGTCGAGCCGCGCCTGCACGCGCCCGCCGCAGCGCGGACAGGGGACGGAGCTCCCCGCCTCCCCGCGCCAGAGGGTCAGGAAGGGCTCCGCCCGGCGGTGGCTCGCCCGGGCCTCCCGCCACCACGCGGCGTCATAGGTGAAGACCCCTGGCAGCTCACGCGGGAGGATCCCCGCCTCCCGCAGCCAGCTCGCCGAGACGTAGTAGGCCGGCGCCTGGCGCTCGTCCTGCTCGCGGGCCTCGACGAAGAGGTGGGGCCGATCGAAGTGCGGGTCGAGGCGCCACGACGCCTCGAGGGCCTCCCGCGCCGGCCCGGCCAGCCGCCAGAAGCGGTGGCCGACGACCACCCGCGTCAGGCGGTCGACGAAGACGAAGAGGACGTTGCTCAGCTTGTGCCAGGGATCGAGCGCGAGGTCGCAGACCTTGAGCTTGTCGGCGACGATCGCCCCGCCCCGCCGCCAGACGCTGACGACCTTGAGCTCGATCCGATCCTCCCAGTCGAGGCGCGGGAGGCCGTCGTGGGGATCGAGCCCGAAATGCCACTGGAGCGCGTTGCCAAAGCGCCCGCGCGAGCGGCGGGCCGTGAAGAGGCCGGCCGCCGGCGCGAGCGCGAGGCCGAGGGAGGCGTCGGCGAGGGCCTCCAGGTGAGCGCACCGAGCGAGCGGCGCGTCACGCCCGGGCGGCGGATGACGCAGCGGGAGGCGCACAGGGGCTCCGATCCGTGGAGGCGATCCGCCGACGCCGGCGGGCTACTCCGGCTTCTTCTCTTCGGGCTTGGCCTCGGCCTTCTCGTCGGCCTTCTTGTCGTCGGCCTTGTCCGCGTCGTCCGTCTTCTCGGCCTTCTCTTCCTTCTTCTTGCCCGGCTGCTCCGCGCAGGCGGCGAGGCCGATCAGGGAAAAGCCGAGGATGAACACTCCAAAGATCCGCATCATTGGTCTCCTTGTCTCCACCCGAGGTGGGCCGTCGCCTACGCTACGGCCGAGGCCCGCGGAGCGTCAAGGCGCCGCCGCGGGCGCCAGCGCGGCCGGCCGCCCCCCGTCGTCGATCTGGACGTAGACCAGCTCGGCGGTGGTGACCACGACCGAGCGCCGGTGCTGCGGATCCTGGGCGACCACCCGGACCACCACGGTGATCGAGGTGCGGCCGCGGGCGGTGACGTCGCCGTAGCAGGAGACGATGTCGCCGACCCGCACGGGGTGACGAAAGATCACCTCGCGGATCGCCACCGTCACCACCTTCCCGACCCCGGCGGACTGGGCGACGATCGCCCCCGCCTGGTCGATGATGCTGAGGATCACCCCGCCAAAGATCGTGCCGTGCGCGTTGGTGTCGCGCGGCATCATCATCACCCGGATCGCCGGCTCGTCCATCGACGCCGGTCGTCGCAGGTCGCCGCCGCGATGTCGAGAAATCGGCGCGCGCCCGCTCAGCGGCCCTGCTGGGCGGCGCCGACGATCGCCGCCCGGATCGCCCGCGCGTCGGCGTAGTCCGGGCAGTAGGAGAGCGCCGGATCCTTGGCCGAGAGCGCCCGGAAGCGCCGCTCCTCGCCGCCGAAGTCGTAGGAGAGGATCACCGGCCCGCGGTAGCCGGCGTCGCGCAGCGCCCGGAGGATGAAGAGCCCCTGGTTGTCCTGGAGGAAGGCGCGCGCCCGCGCGACGTCGCCGTTGAAGCGCGCGGTCAGCGAGACGATGTCGCCGAGGAGCTCCTCGAAGGGCGTCCGATCGAAGCGCATGTCGAGGTAGACGACGTCGGGACCCATCCGCCGCGCGAGCTCGCAGGCCGCCCCGCCGCTCTTCGCCTGGGTGTAGTGGATCCCGCCGGCGACGAAGGTGCTGAGGTTGGTGATGTACTCGTCGCCGTCCTCGACCACGAGGACCTCGATCACGGGGGCGCTGGCGCTCACGGGGTCTCCTCCACGGTGAAGAAGCGCAGGACGACCGCCTTCTGCCAGCCCGGCTCGGGCTCGACGGCGATCGCCCCATCGTAACGCGAGAGGAGGTCGACGGTAATCCCCATCCCGCGCTCGACGTAGCGGCCGCGGAGCATCTCGTCCGAGAGCTGCTCCGACGAGCGATCTTTGATCCGGATCGCCAGCGTCGTCAGGCCGGTGATCTCATCGCACTCGGTCACCAGGTCGACGCCGATCTGGGTCGGCGAGGGCCCGTAGAGGACGCTCGAGTGGAGCGAGTTGCGGAGGACGTTGGTCAGGATGTCCTCGAGGTCGGTGCGGAAGACCCGGATCTTCGCGCCCTCGCCGGCGACCTCGACCTCGGCGATCTGGGCCCGGGCGAATTGCGACTCGGCGGCGACCAGGCCGAAGACCTCGCGGATCATCGTCGGCGTCACGTCGACCACGCAGAGCGTCTGGATCAGCGACGAGAGGCGCTCGAAGGCCCGCCGCCCGAGCTCGTTGCCGGAGCGGGTGAGGCGCTGCGCGAGCTCGAGCTTGCGGCTCCGGAGATCGCCGCGCCCCTCCTGGATCTCGCCGAGCACCCGGAGGTCCTCGAAGGCCCGGATCATCGGCGAGAAGATCGGGTCCTTGCGCTGGAGGTTGAGGGTGACGCCGTGGGCCCGGCCGACCTTCTCGAGCTCGAGGACGTAGCCGAGGAAGCGGCCGTAGATCCCCTGATCGCGGCTCGACGACGCGAGCTCGACCTTCGCCCGCCCCTTGCGCCCGCTCCCCCCGCCGAAGAGGCGGCGGGCGACGATCGCCGCCCGGACCTCGGCGTCGGCCTCGTCGAACTCGAGCGCGCGGCCGACGTCGACCAGGAAGGCGGTGTTGTGCTTGAGGATCTCGTGGCGGATAAGCGAGAGGATCCGCGCGACCTCGGGGAAGCTCTTGGGGGCGCGCGCGAGGAGCTGGTCGAGCGAGGCCCCGCGGAGGCGGCGGAAGATCAGGACGCCGAGGATCGTCAGGAGGCTGAGGAGGACGCCGCCGGCGACCAGGTAGATCCGGGTGAAGAGCGTGTCCATCGCCCCGCGGAGGAGGAGCGCGCGGTCGTAGAAGAGGTCGTAGGGGCCGGCCTCGGAGATGTAGAGGTCGAGCTGGGCGGCCGCCTCGCGGAGCTCGTTCTCCTCCCAGAGGAGCGACGCGAGGTGGAAGCGGGCGTTGCGGGAGCCGAGCTCGGCCGCCCGCCGGAGGTGGGCGCTCGCCTCCTCGGGGAGCTCCGAGCGCAGGAGGATCCCGAGGCGCTCGTGGACGTCGACCTGATCGGCGTCCTTGCCGAGGCTCTCCTCCCAGAAGAGGCGGGCGTCGCCGGGGCGGCCGTCGGCGTAGGCGACCATCGCCAGCTCGTTGAGCACCTGGGGCTCATCGGGGTACTTGCGGCGCGCCTCCTCGAGGATCCGCTCGGCCTGATCCCAGTCGTCGTCGTCCTCGTGGCGGAGGTAGGCCTCGTTGATCATCCGCTGGAGGCCGGGATCGAGGCGCCGGAGGTCGGTCGGCGGCTGGATCTCAAAGAGCGGATCCTCGACCCGGAGCTCGTGGCTGAGGTTCTTGAGCGCGGTCTGGGCGCGCTCGCGCTCGGGGTCGTCGTCGGCCGCGTTCTGGAGGAAGAGCTCGTAGTGGCGGCGCGCGAGGTCGCGGTCGGAGCGGGCGTAGAGCTCGCCGAGGAGGAGGTGGAGGTTGTTGAGATCGGGGCGGAGGACCAGCGCGCGCTTGAGGTGATCGATCGCCGCGGCGTCCTCGGCCCCGGCGAACTCCTTCTTGTAGAGGAGGCCGAGGGCGATGTGCGCCTCGTAGTCGTAGCGATCCATCCGGACCGCGAGCTTGAGCTCCTCGACCGCGTCGGTGAATCGGCGGTTGCGGGCGTGGACCAGGCCGAGCGCGTAGTGGGCCTTGGGGAACCAGGGCGCGTCCTCGACCGCCTTGCGGAGCTCGGCCTCCGCGAGCCCGAGGTCGCCGCGGCGGAGCGCCGCGTCGGCGATCTGATAGCTCGCCTCGGCCTCGGCGGAGGGCCGCCCGCCCTGCTCCTTCTCGAGGCGCGCGAGCTCGACCTCGAGCTGGAGCTCGCCGACCACCCGCTCGGCCTCGGCCGCCTCCGGCACCCCGGGGTAGCCCTCGATGAGCTCCTGGAAGACCGCGATCGCCTCGGCGAGGTCGCCGCGGGCGCGGTAGAGCTCGGCCTGGAGGCGGAGCGCCGCGACCTTGGGGCGGCGGCCGAAGGTGACGCACTCCTCGCGGTAGCGCTCGAGCTGCTGGAGCGCGGCATCGCGGAGGTCGCCGGCCTCGCGCCCGGGGCCGCTGGTCTCGGCCTCGGCCGCGTAGATCGCCGCGACCATGTAGCGGATCTCGGGCGGCCGGTTGGGCGAGCGCGGATCCTCCTCGGCGAGCTCGCGGGCGAGGTCCATCCGGTCGCGGCGGTAGCGGTCGCCGCAGAGCGACATCCACTCGAGGACGGTCGAGCGCTCCTCGCTCCAGAGGCCGAGCGGATCGTAGAGGCGGAGGAGGCGGAGGTCCTCGATCGCCCGCCGCGGGCACGAGCCCTCGCGGGTCCGCTTGAAGCGGAGGTGGGCGCGGCCGCGGAGCGCCCCGGGGTCGCCGGGCTGGAGGCGCAGGGCCGCGGTGTACTCGCGGATCCCGTCGTCGATCTTGCCCTCGCGTTCGAAGCGCTGGGCCCGGAAGAGGTGGAGGTCGAACTCGAGCTGGCGCTCCTCCTGGAGGCGCGCCGGATCGACCTCGACGCCGCCGGTCGTCCCCTCCCCTGGCTCGCCGAGCCCGGGCGGCCGCGGGAGGCCGAGGGCGCCCGGCGTCGGTGTCGGCTCGGTCTCCGGCGGCGCCGCGGAAGCTGGCCGATCGACCAGGTGCAGGAGAGCGACGAGCGCGAGCCCTGCCCCCCCGCGCGCGCCCCCGCGGCCGCGCGCCCCGCGACGGAGCCGCCTCACCGCGCTAGTCCCCCTGCTTCCGCTTGAGCTTGCGGAGCTTGATCCCGAGCTGGTTCATCCGCAGCTGGATCTTCCGCCCGGTGTCGGCGCTGCCGAGGAGCCAGAGCCCCATCTGCCCGAGATCGCCGCCTGCCTGGCTGTAGAGGGCCTCGAGGTACTGGCGCTCGACCGCGCAGGAGACCGCGTTGAGCGACTCCTCGGCGCCCAGGCGGATCGTCACCTTGCGCCCCGGGAGGTCGTCGCTCGCGCTCGCCACCTCGCCGCGCTGCGCCCTCGCCATCGGCCGCAGGAGGTCGCTGACGGTCTTCGGCGGGATCGGCACGACGTCGGGGCGGCTCGCCTTCCCCGGATCCTCGGGCTCGATCTGCGAGGCCCGCTCGACCAGCTCGACCAGCGTGAAGGTGACGAGGTTCGAGAGGGTCATCTCGAACTGCCGGAAGTTGCCCGGCCACTCGAAGGCGCGGAGGAGCTTGAGCGAGCTCGGGTGGAAGAGGAAGTGGATCCGCCCCGGCTCGCTCCGGCTCGGCACCGACGAGCCGACGCTCACCGGCAGGAGGCCGCCGCCGCTCGGCAGCCGGAGCCCGCGCTGCTCGGCGTACTGGAGGACGAGGTCGCGGTTGTAGGCCTCGGAGGCGACCCGCCGGATGAAGAAGGTCAGGAGCTCGGCGAAGTCGTCGGAGCGCTCGGCGAGGCCCGGCAGGGTGACCGCCGTCGCCGGGTTGAGGCGCATGTAGAGATCCTCGCGGAAGCGGCCGCCGCGGACCAACGACGCCAGATCCTCGTTGGTAGCGACCACCAGCTTGATGTCGACGCTCCGCTCCTTGACCGAGCCGACCGGCCGAAAGCTCCCCTCCTGGAGGACCAGGAGGAGCGACTTTTGGAGCTCGAGCGAGAGGTTGCCGATCTCGTCGAGGAAGAGGGTGCCGCCGTCGGCCCGCGCGAGCACGCCCTCGCGGGTCGCGGTCGCCCCGGTGTAGGCGCCCTTGATCACGCCGAAGAGGTGGGCGGCCATCAGATCGCTCGGGATCGTCGAGAGGTCGACGGCGACGAAGGGCCCCGAGCGCCCGGAGTGCGGGTGGATGTACTCGCGGACGACCAGGCTCTTGCCGGTGCCGGTCGCCCCCTGGATGATGATCGGCAGGCGACCGCGGGCGAGGATCCCGAGGCGGCGCCGGAGGCTGAGCATCGCCGGCGTCGCCCCCCAGAAGAAGGGCTCCGCCTCGGCCGGCGCGCTCTCCTGCCGGCGGGCGAGGATCCCCTCGATCTGCAGCTTGAGGGAGCGCGCGTCGAGATACTCGTCGGCGAGGAGGTAGGTGTAGTCCTCGGCGTGGAGGCGCTCGGCGTCGACCTCGAGGGGGAGGTCGTCGCGCGAGGTCATGACGATGAGCGGCAGGTCCGGGTAGTCCTGCCGGAGGCGATCGAGGATCTGCAGCCCCTGGGTCCGCCGCAGCCGCTCGATCACCCGCCGGCGATCGCCGCGGGCGAAGAGCGCCTCCTTGTCGTAGGGGAGGAGCTCGTCCTCGGCGATGTTGAAGTGGACGTCGAGGAGGACGAGGTCGATCGCCGCGCGCTGCTGCCGGAGCGCCGCCGCGGCCTCGCGGTAGTTGCGGGCAGGCGGCAAGAACTCGTGCTCCGGCATGAAGCGGCGGCAGAGCTCGAGGTAGTTGTCCTCGTCATCGATGATGAGGATCGACGACATGGCGGGATCCTACGCGAGCGCGGGCCCGCGGGCCCAGCGCGCCGGAGCGTCGGAGAGCGCGCAGACCACCGGGCTCAGCCCTCCTGGGCCCGCAGGAGGCGTCGGTGGAGGCGGAGGAGCTCCCCGCGGATCGCCCGCTGGGCCTCACGGATCGCCGGCCGGAGCTCGGCGATCGCCCGCCGATCGTCCTCGCGCAGGGGCGCCTCGGCCCGCCGCAGGACCGCGACGGCGGCCTCGACGGCCTCCAGCTCGGGCGCCGGCAGCGGCCGCGGGAGCTCGTCCGCGAGGCGCTCCCAGACCTCCCAGGTGGCCTCCGGGGCCCCGTCGGCGCCGCTCCGGGTGCGCAGGAGATCACGCGCGAGCGCGTCGACCAAGGAGTCCCGGAGGGGGCCGCTCCACTCCTCGTCGTCGAGGTTGGCCGACATCCACGACGAGTACTTGCCGAGGTCGTGCTTGAGGGCGGCGACGATCTCGATCAGCGCCGACGGGTCGAGGCTGGACATCGCGTCGTCCGACGAGAGCGCGCTCCGGCGGCCGATCAGAGCGCCACCGGGAAGTAGCGGGTCGCGCGGGCGCGGCCGGAGCTGGCGATCCGGCCGTTCTTCTTCATCCACGTGAGGTAGCCGCGGAGCTCGATGATGTCGATGTCGATCTGCTTGGCGAGCTGGCCGATCGTCAGGGGGCCGCTGGCGACCGCCTCGAGGATCTGGCGGTAGACCCGGGCCTCGCGGCTCTCGTGGGCGTCGTCGTCGTCGACGGCGGCGCTGGTCTCGGCCCCAGCGCTGGCGCTGGCCGGCCGCGGCTCGCCGCCGACGAGGCCACGCAGCGCCTCGCCGAGCTCGCGCAGCGTCAGCTCGCGCAGCGAGGCCCCAGCGTCGCTCTTGAGGAGCTCGCGCAGGGTCATCGACGGCGGCATCCTGGCGACAGTGTTAAGGGCGGCCTTGCGCAGCAGGCTCGCACGATTCTGCTGCAATGCCGACTCAAAGAGCTGGGCAATCTCGGTCATGAGGACTAGCGCGTTGGCCAGGCGCCGAGAGCACCCGGCGCATCAACGGACTATGCCACCCCACCATTGGGGAGACAAGACGCCCGTGCGGCGCGGCATACCGCAAAAAGGCGGCGGTGCCAATGCAAAGTCAACGGCGGAAGGCGCCGGAGAAGGCCAAACGACTCGGCCGACTAATTGCAGATGAGGTAGGGGACCTCGGCGACATAGGTCCCGCACTCCCAGCAGCAGTCGTCGCAGTCGTCGAGCCCGTCGATGCCGACGCCCCAGGTCCGATCGCCCGCGTCCCCGCCGAAGCAGATGAGCTCGCCCTCCGAGCACTCGATCGCCTCGATCACCTCGACGTCGAGGCCGCCGGTGTAGAACACCGTCTCGGCGCTCGGCCACACCCAGTCGCGGTCCTGAGCGTAGAGGCGCCACTCGATGTCGTAGCCGTCGGCGCAGGAGTCGATCACCGACCAGTCCATGACCACGGTCGGGCTGCAGATCTCGACCGCCTCGTCGGCGCCGTTGAAGCAGTCGACGTTGTCGTCGCAGAGCTGCGAGAGGGGGAGGCAGTCGCCGGTGCCGCAGACGGCGATCGACCCGACATCGCAGTAGCAGAGGCCGTCCGAGCAGTAAGCGTTGACGCCGCAGCCGCGCTCGCAGGCGCCGGCCTCGGGCGGCGGCGAGGTCGGCTGACAGCCCTGATCGGCCTCCGGGTTGCCGTCGTAGCCGGAATCGCAGACACACACGCCCTTCTTGCAGGAGGCGTGCTGGCCACAGATGTCCTCGCAGGAGCCCGACTCCCCGGGGTCGACATAGACCGCGCAGCCGAGCGCGAGGCCGGTGAAGGCGGCGAACGCGAGGGACGGGAGCGAGAGGGCGATCCGCATGGCCCCGGGAGTGTAGCGCGAGGCGGCGGGGTCGGGGTGACGGAGCGCACGACCTTCGCGGGCGCGGAGCGGCGCGTTCGCCGGCTCGCCGGCCCGGGCGCCGCGCGCCCCGCCCTGATAGCCTGCCGCCGATGGCTGAGGCTGAGGCTGACCTCGTCGCCCGCGACCGCGACATCATCTGGCACCCGGCGACCCACTTCGACGATCTCGGGCGCCTGCCGCCGATCGCGATCGCCCGGGCCGCCGGCTGCTGGCTCCACGACGTCGAGGGGCGGCCGATCCTCGACGCGATCGCCTCCTGGTGGACGTCGATCCACGGCCACTGCTTCCCGCCGATCGTCGAGGCGATCACCGAGGCCGCCGCCCGCCTCGATCACGTGATGTTCGCCGGCTTCACCCACGCGGCCGCGGTCGAGCTCGCCGAGGCGCTCGTCGCCAGCGCGCCGCCGGGCTACGGCCGGGTCTTCTACGCCGACTGCGGCTCCGCGGCCGTCGAGATCGCGCTGAAGATCAGCTTCCAGTCGCGCCTCCTCGCCGGCGAGGGCGAGCGTCGGCGCTTCGCCACCCTCGCCAACAGCTACCACGGCGAGACCCTCGGGGCCCTCGCGCTCTGCGGCAGCGACACCTACCGCGAGACCTTCAGCCCGCTCCTGATGCCGGCGCTCCGCCTGCCGGCGCCCGACCTCGCCAACCACGGCCTCGCCGACGCCGGCCCTGACGCGGGCGCCGATCACCCCGAGACCGACCGGGCGATCGCCCTCCTCGAGGCCCACGCGGCCGAGCTCTCGGCGCTCGTCGTCGAGCCGATGGTCCAGTGCGCGGGCAAGATGCGGATGACCGGCGGCGGCTTCTACCGCCGGATCTGCGAGGCCGCGCAGGCCCTCGGGATCCACGTGATCGCCGACGAGATCGCCGTCGGCTTCGGCCGCACCGGGCGGCTCTTCGCCAGCGCGTGGGCTGGCGTCCGCCCCGACTTCCTCTGCCTGAGCAAGGGGCTCTCGGGCGGGGTCCTGCCGCTCGCCGCCGTCCTGATCCGCGAGGGCCTCGACGCGCTCTTCCGCGGGGGCCCCGAGCGCTCCTTCGCCCACAGCCACACCTTCACTGGCAACCCGATCGCCTGCGCGGCCGGCCTCGCCAGCCTCCGGGCGCTGACCGAGGGCGGCCTCCTGGCGCGCCTCCCGGGGCGCGCGGAGGCGCTCGCGGAGGCGGCGGCGCGGGTGCGCGGCGCCTGCCCGGCGATCGCCCGCCACCGCCAGATCGGGATGATCGTCGCCTTCGACGTCGACGCCCCCGCGGGGCACCCCGCCCTCCCCCGCCTCGGCCTCGAGCTCCGACGCGCCGCCCTCACCCACGGGGTGCTGCTGCGGCCGCTCCATGACACCATCTACTGGATGCCGCCGCTCTCGATCGCCGACGACGAGCTCGACGCGCTCGCCACCCGGACGATCGCCAGCGTCCAGGAGGTGCTCGGGTGAGGCGCGCCGTCCCCCTCGCGCTCCTCGCCGCGACCTGCGGCGGGGTCGCGCAGCCGGGCCTCGACATCGACTTCGGCGGGATCTGCTCGCTCCTCGAGGTCTCGATCGTCGCCCCCGATCTCCTCCCCGGCGTGACCGTCCACGCGCTCGCGGCCAGCGACGGCGAGAGCGCGGGGTGGGCCCTGGTCGACGACGGCGGGTCGACGCTCAAGCTCCAGCAGATCCCCGAGGGGCCGGCGCTGAGCACCGGCGTCGCGGTCGACATGGCCGACGCCTTCACGCTCCTGCCGGGACCGGTGGTCGGCGAGGTCTGGGTGACCTTCAGCGGCGCCAGCACCCTCGAGATCGCCCGCCTCGGCGCCGACGGCACCCTCGAGCAGGCCGATCTCGGCGACTTCCCGGCGCTCGACGACGTCGAGGAGCGGCTCATCTTCATCGGCCGCGAGCCCTACATCCTCGCGTCGCCGCGGAGCGGCACCGATGACGCCTTCTCCTTCGTCCTCGGCGCCCTCACCCCGGAGCTGGCGATCGGGATGGTGTGGGACCTCTCGTTCTCGCCGGAGTGCTTCACCGACGGCTCCTCGCCCTGCCTGCCGGCGACCTACCCGCGCCTCCACGTCCTCGACCAGGCCGAGGCCGACGGCGTGTCGCCGGCGCTCCTCCTCCTCGAGTTCGAGCGCGCCTTCGAGGGGCTCCCGACCCAGACCACCGGCGTCGCCACCCTCCAGCTCGCCCGCGCCGCGAACGGGCTGCCGACCGCGGTCAAGCGGGAGTACGTCGATCTCCTCTGGGGCCACTCGACCAGCTCGTTGCGGATCGACCCCGGGCAGATCGCCCGCGACGAGGCCGGCTACTACGTGATCGCCGGCGTCGTCGCCGACGGGCCGACCCCCGAGGAGCTCGCGCCGGATGATGTCCTTCAGGACAGGCTCCTCCGCCACGACATCCTCGACGCGACCTCGGCGATGATCGCCCGGCTGCCGAAGTACACCCACTCGCACCTCCTCCAGCTCACCAGCCAGGTCGCGCTCGGCCAGGCCTTCGACGGCAACTGGTTCGCCGCCCGCCTCATCGGCTACGCGATCGACTTCGACAACATCAGCGGCGCGTCGATCCGCCCGGGCGCGTCGTTCACCCCCGCCGGCCGCGGCCACGTCCTCTTCGAGACCGCGAGCGAGACCGCGCTCGGCCGGATCGGCTGCGCGGACTAGGGGCTCGACCCAGGCATTTCAGAGGCTGGCCAAGCGAGGCGGACCGCGCCGCCGCGCTTCGAAACGCGGCGAGCGGGCGAGGGTCTCCCCGCGCCCGCCCGTCGGCTCGTCACGCTCGCCGCCGGCTACTTGCCGACCGCCGCGTCGGCGCCCTCCGGCTTGAAGAGCGAGTTCTTGGGGACCACCTGGGCACCGGCGCCGCCGACGTCCCAGGTCCACTTGAGGGCGATCTCCTCGCTGACGTTGAAGTAGCGGAGGCTGACCGCGTACTCACCCGGCTCCATGTACACCACCTCGCAGACCTCCTTGCTCTCGTGGACGCCGTCGTTGTCGACGACCAGGGTGTCCTCGATGAGGAGCTGGGAGCCGTCGCTGCTGGTCAGGCAGAGGTTGTACTCGGCGCCCTGGGTGATGTTGAGCGAGCCGGTGAGGTTGACCGCAAAGGTCTGACCGGGGGCGCCGGCGAAGCGGCCCATGATCTCGAGGTTCTCGACGATCGACGCCGAGGCCGCGTCGCCGAGCGAGGCGAAGTCGGGGAGCGCGTCGGTGCCCGCGTCGATCCCGTAGAACTGGGCGAGGAGGCCGTGCGGCGTGGTCCGGCCGGTCCGCTTGGGCTTGGTCTTGGGCTCGGCGGCCGGCTCGTCCGGACGCGGCGGCTTGGTCGCGGCGAGCTTCTTCACGGCCTTCGCCGGGGTGTCGGCGCCGCTGGTGCCCATCTGATCCTTCGGCTTGCGCTTGCTCCCGCCCCCTTCGGCGGCGCCCGCGTCGGCGTCGCCGCCGTCCGCACCGTCGCTGCCGACGTCATACTGCACCTGCCCCGCGTCCTCGGGGTTCTGCACATTCGACTGGGAGTTGGAGCTGGCACAACCAAACGCGAGGGCGACGGTGGCGAGAAGGGGGAGAGAGATGCGGCGCATGGGGCTTTCCTCGGGGGTGCAGGTTAACGTGGGCCCTGAGACGGCCGCAACGCCAGGGAGATTCAGCCCGCGCGACGCGCTCGCCGCGCGCTCGGTAAATCCCGTGAAAAGACGTGATCTGGGCCGCAATTACCGCCCCTCTGGCCCCAGGAGCCCGCGCGGCATCGACCCTCGGGCGCCCTCGCGACGATGGATCCCCGGGCCGAGGTCGAGTATCCAGGCCCTGAGGATGCGGCGATCCCCCGACACGACCGGCGGCCGGGCCCTCCCGAGGGGGCGCCGATGACCCAGGTCCTCGCCTTCATCCTCCTGATCGGCCCGCTGATCTTCATCCACGAGCTCGGTCACCTCCTCGCGGCCAAGCTCGTCAACGTCAAGGTCCTCCGCTTCTCCCTCGGCTTCGGCCGGCCCCTCGCGCGGATCAGGATCGGCGAGACCGAGTACTGCATCGCGCCGATCCCCCTCGGCGGCTACGTCCGCCTCCTCGGCCAGGGGCCCGACGAGGACGTGTCGCCCCAGGAGGAGGATCGGGCGCTCCGCAGCCGGCCGCTCTGGGCCCGCTTCTTCGTCCTCGGCGCCGGCCCGGTCTTCAACCTCGCGCTCCCGCTGATCCTCTATTTCGCCTTCTTCCTCTCACACACCGTGGTCGGCCCGCCGGTGATCGGCACGGTCCTCGACGACTCAGCCGCGGCCGCGGCCGAGCTCCGCGCCGGCGATCGCGTGGTCGAGATCGAGGGCGAGGACGTGCACTCGTGGCACGACATGCAGACCCACGTCCGGGCGGCGCCCGAGCGCGAGCTCCGGCTGCAGATCGAGCGCGACGGCGTCCGCTTCGACCGCTTCGTCACCCCCCGGCGGACGACCGCGAAGGACGTCCTCGGCGAGTCGATCCCGCGCGGCCTCCTCGGGGTCTACCCCTGGGTCTACGCCCCGCAGATCGGCATCGTCGACCCGGCCTCGCCGGCCTTCGAAGAGGGGCTGCGGACCGGCGACATCATCACCTCGATCAACGGCGAGCCGATCCACACGGTCGAGCAGCTCGAGCGCGAGCTCGCCAAGACCCGCGACACCTCGCTGCGCCTGACCTACCTCCGCGCCCGGCCGGCGCGCTCCGAGCTCGGCACCTTCCTCTGGTTCGAGTCGGCCCACGCCCGCCTCCTGCCGCGGGCCGAGACCCGCTTCGCCACCGGCCTGCAGCCGGTCAACACCTTCGTCCGCGCGGTCGAGCCCGACTCGCCGGCGGCCCGCGCCGGCCTCCGCCCCGGCGATCAGATCCTGATGGTCGGCGACCGGCCGATCACCCGCTGGGAGACCCTGGCGATCCTCCTCGACCGCCAGGGCGACGCGCCGGTGAGCCTCAGCGTCCGCTCCCTCGGCGAGGCCCCGCGGAGCGTCGAGATCCGCCAGGAGACCCGGACCTGGCGCGACATCTACCGCCAAGAGCACTCCTACCTCTGGTTCGGCGCCAACCCCTACGCGAGCCGGCACCTCCCGCCGCCCGAGCCGATCCGCGGCCGCTTCACCTACGCCGCCCGCTCGGCGATCGACGAGACCCTCTCGATGCTGCAGATGATGTGGACCAGCCTGCGGCAGCTCGTCACCCTCCAGCGCGGTGTCGACGAGCTCTCGTCGGTGGTCGGGATCTTCAACGTCGCCGGGACCGCGGCCGAGCAGGGCCCGGGCGAGTTCCTCCTGCTGATGGCGCTGATCAGCATGAACCTCGGCTTCGTCAACCTCCTGCCGATCCCGATCCTCGACGGCGGCCACCTCATGTTCTTCACCCTCGAGGCGATCCGCCGGCGACCGCTCGGCCAGCGCGCCCGCGAGGTCGCGTCGGCGATCGGCCTCATCATCATCCTCGCGCTCCTCCTCATCGCCCTCCGCAACGATGTCATCCGCTTCTGGCTCACCCCCTGAGCGCCCGGCCGGCGCCGCCTTCTTCCTCGCGCTCGACGCCTCCTCGCCCCGGAGCGCGCTCGCGCTCGGCCGCGTCGATCGCCGCAGCGGCGCCGACGAGCTCTGCGTGAGCTTCGAGGAGATCGACGGCGCCAACCAGACCTCGACCTGGCTGATCGACAAGATCACCGAGATGACCGAAGAGGCAGGTGTGAAGATCGCCGACCTCGCGGGGATCGCCTGCGGCCGCGGGCCCGGGACCTTCACCGGCACGCGGATCGCGGTCGCCACCGCCCAGGGGCTCGCGCTCGGGGCCGGCGCGCCGATCTTCCCGATCAGCACCCTGGCCGCGCTCGCCGGCGAGGGCGCGGCCGGCGAGCGGATCCTCGCGCTCCTCGACGCCCGCCGCGGCGAGGTCTACGCCGCCCCCTTCGCCCTCCGGGCCGGCGACCCGGGCGAGCCGACGCTGGTCCTCACCCGCGAGGGTGACGACCAGGCCGCCCCCCTCGCCGCCCTCCTCGACCAGCTGGAGCACGCCCCCGACGCGCTCCTCGGCCCCGGCGCCGCCGCCTACCTGGACGCGATCCCCGAGGCGCTCCGCGGCCGCGCCCGGCCGACGCCCGGGGTCAGCGCCCGCGGCCTCTGGCGGGCCACCGTCGCGGCGATCGTCGGCGGCGAGGCGATCCACCCGCGGGCCCTCGACGCCCGCTACCTCCGCGGCAGCTACGCCGAGCTCGGGCTCAACACCCCGAAGCGGCCGATGATCCGCTCACCCTTCGTCGACTGAGGGGGCGCTCGCGGCCGCCAGCGGCCCCTCGATCACCCCGAGATCGAGGTTGGCGCCGTCGCGCGAGACCACGAAGGGGAGCTCGCGGAACGAGAGGCCGCCGCGGCCGTCGTGCTCGATGATCTCGACCTTGCCCATCCCGTAGCCGAGGAGCGGGTCGAGGGTGTCGTAGTCGATCTGCAGGCTGTAGGGGAAGCCGCCGGCGGCGCCGTCGATCACGAAGGCCTCGATCCCGAGCCCGGCCGTGACGTCGGCGTAGAGGCGACCGCCCGACTCGAGCGAGCGCTGGCGGTAGAAGGCGTGGCGGCCGTCGCCGTCGCGGACGTGGAGATCGACGTCGGAGATCGCCGTGTCCCAGGTCAGGACGAAGCGGAGCGAGGGCTCCTCGGCGAGGGCGATCCCGTTGACCGAGAGGGCCTCGAGGACATACGCGCGATCGTCGGGGCGGGCGGCGATCCAGGCAGCCGCGGCCAGGCCGATGTCCTCGTAGAGCACCCGCGCCATCGCCTGCGAGCGGGCGTCGGCCCGGGCCCAGGCGAAGCCCGAGAGGAGGATGTCGAAGGCCTCGCGGTAGTAGCTGAGATCGCCGCTGAGGAGCGCGTGCCGGAGGAGCGCGTAGCCGTAGAGGCGGTGGCTCGAGGGATCGCTCGGCTGCTTGCGGAGCGCGCGGGCGTAGGAGTCGATCACCAGCCAGCGGGTGACGTCGCCGAGGCGCTCGAGGCGGGCGGCGGCGAGGCGGCGCATCTCCGGGCGGGTCGGGAAGAGATCGGCGATCGAGCCGTAGGCGCGGGCCGCCTCGTCGATCCGGCCGTTGGCCTCGAGCGCCTCGCCCAAGGCGATGAGCGCGAGGACGCTGGCGGGTTCGTCGTCACGCCAGCGGCGCGCGAGGCTGCCGGCGCTCGGCCGATCGCCGAGGCGGAGGCTGTCCATCACCGCGAGGAGGAGGCCGTCGTAGGCGTCCTTGGGCCGCCGCCGCGGGCCGACGTGGGGCTTCTCCGGGATCTCCTCGTCGGCCGCCGGCCAGCGGCCATCGGCGACCAGCGCCGCGTTCGCCCCCGGCCGCGAGGTCGCCGGCGCGCCGACCGGGAGCGGCCGCGAGGCGCCCGGCGGCGCCGTCGGCCGCGAGCGCCCGGCCCCCTGCGAGACCTGCGAGAGGTCGCTGCGGTGGATGTCCGGAAGGACAGGCTCGGCGACGAGGACGTGGGCGCTCGGAGAGGCCGAGCCGCCGGGGATCGCCAGGTCGCCGCGCTCGCGGACCTCGACCCCCTCGCTGCCGAAGGCGAGGAGCGGCGCGAGCCGGCCGGCGTCGAGGCCGAAGCGCGGGCGCTCGTCGGCCCGCCCCGGCATGATCAGCGCGGTCGCGTCGTTGAGGATCCGGTGGCGGAGCGAGGCGTCGATGATCCGCCGGCGCCAGGCCTCGCAGGTGTCGCCCTCGCAGGCGCGCGCCTGGGCCTCCATCCACCGGACATGGCCCGCGCGCCAGGCGTTCTCGAGGATCGACGGCGCCGTCGCGGCCACCGTGGTCACCGCCTGGCGCCCACGGAGCGAGCCGCCGACGACGACCTCGACGTCATCCTCCTCGGGCGCGAGGTCGGCGTAGACCAGCACCGTGTCGTCCGCCTGGAGGCCGTCGAGGCGCTCGGGGTAGACCCACTGGCTCCCGGTCACCTTGACCTCGACCCCCGAGACGACCTCGTGGACCAGCTTGCGGAGGGCGATCTCCGGGGCGGCGTCGGCCCGGATCACGAGGCCGTCGCGCGGCAGGCCCGAGCGGCTGATCGCCGCGAGGAGCTCGCCGCGGCCGTGGCCGAGGGCGACCGCGTCGACCCGCTTGACGCCGACCTCGGCGAGGCGCGCGACCTCCCCCTGGAGCGCCTCGACGTGGCCCGCGCCCGCCGTGACGACCCCGTCGGTGAAGATGATCATCCGCTCGTAGCGACGCGACGGCTGCGAGCCCGCGAAGCGGAGCGCGCCGACGAGATCAGAGGCGCCGAGCGCCCCGCGGCCGCGGATCGCCGCGAGGTGGCGCTCGCCGAAGGCGGAGATCCGGCCCTCGAAGACGGTCTCGACCCCCTGATCAAAGCAGAGGACGCGGAGCGGGATGTCGTCGGCGGTCCAGCGCCGGATCTCGTCGACGAGCTCGGCGAGGCGATCGATCTGGGCGCCGAAGCCGAGCGCCTGCGAGGCGCTGGTGTCGAAGAGGATCGTCAGGCTGCCGATCGGCTCGGCGTGATCGTGGGGCACCGGCGAGATCCGAGCGACCACGCGGTTGTCGAGGCGGAGGCCGCCGACCCGCTGCCCGGGCGAGTGGATCACGATGTCCTGCTCGACCGTCCCGCGACCACGGAAGGCGTAGAGCGTGCGCCCGTCGGCGAGCTTGTTGGCCTCGCCCGGGCCCCGCCCGTGGAGCTCGGCGCCGGTGACCCGGACGTCGATCGCGTCGAGGCGCGGGAGCCCGGCGAGGGCGACGCGGTAGGGCTGCTCGCGCCCGCGGATCTCCTCGACGTAGCCCACCAGCACCCGGAGCTCGCCGTGGGGGATCCGCGGGAGGCGGACGAGGAGGCGGTCACCGCCGCCGCCGTCGGCGATCAGCGCCGGCTCGCGGACGTCGCGGAGGAGGCTGTCAAACGCCGCCTTGCGCGGGACGACCTCGGCCTCCCGCCACGCGCCCCCCTCGAGGACCGCGAAGCGGACCAGGCGGGCGTCGGCCGGCAGGGCGATCGAGAGGCGACCGTCGAGCGAGCGCCCCTCGGGGTTCTCGAAGGTCATCTCGACCTCGGTCGCGCCGAAGAAGGCGTCGAGCTGACCGCGGTAGGCGACCTCGCGGAGGCGCAGCGGCGTGCCGTCCTCGCCGCGGAGCGTGATCGGCGACTCGCCGCGGACGAGCGCGGGCTCGGCGACCAGATCACCGCCCGGGGTCGTGTCCGCGGGCGCCTCGATCCCGCCTGTGCATGCGGTCAGGCCGAGGAGCGACGCGAGCGCGGCGAGGCGGACGCGCCGCCCCCGGTGGGCTCGCCACCCGCTCCTGCCACTGCCTCTTGTCCACGTCGCCACGGCGCTCGAATCACCTGGACGGCCAGATTTTTAGCCTCGCACAGCCCCAGAGGGGGGCGCAACTGCTTTGTCCAGATCGGCCCCGGGCCCCGGCGAGGCACCACGCGGGGTGGTCGTCGGGCACACACCCGCAGGGGCGGCGCGGCGGCGACCTGCCACGGCACGCCACGGCGACCCGGCGGACTCCTCCGGTGACCGGACGCGGCCAACTCGTCCGACGACCGGGCGGGACAGGGCGACCGGTCGCCCGTCGTCCATCGCCGGCCGGATGTGCGACGCCGCGTCGCGGCGGCCGGCGATGGACGACCGGCCCGCCGCCCTGGCCTGCCGACCTCTCGCTCCAGGCCTCGCGGCCCCGTCCGTTCTCGCGCCGACGCCGCGGCGAGCCCGCGCGACCCGTCGCGGGTCGGCCAGCGCTCTGCCCGACCCGGCGCGAGAGAGGGTCGCCACGCTAGCCCGCGGTCGCCAGCCGGATCACAAACGCCGCCCCGCCGAGCTCGCTCTCCTCGACCCGGATCGTCCCGTGGTGATCGAGGATGATCTTCTTGACGATCGCCAGCCCGAGCCCGCTCCCCTCGGCCCGCGACGACTCGTAGGGCTCGAAGACCCGCTCGCGCCGCGCCAGCGCGATCCCGGGGCCGTTGTCCTCGACCCAGAGCTCGACCGCGCCGGCGTCGGCGTCGACCGCCGCCCGGATCCGGACCCGCACCGGCGCCGGCCCGGCCTCGCGCCCCGAGAGGACCGCGTTCTCCACCAGGTTCACCAGGCACTGCTTGAGGAGCTGGCGATCGCCGACGATCTCGACCTCGGGCGCCGGCGCGATCTCGAGGACGTCGCTCGGCCGCTCGGTGAGGTGGCCGTAGGCGCGCCCGAACTCGTCGAGGATCCGCCCGAGCGCGACCGGCTCGAGCTGGGCCTCGGGCACCTTGGCGAGCTGCGAGAAGGTCCCGACCATCCGCCGCAGCGCGCCGACCTCGTCCTCGACGATCTCGACCGAGGTCGCCAGGAGGCGGCTGAATTCCGGGCTCAGCCCCGGATCCTTGTCGCGGAGGTTCTGGACCGCGAGCTGGATCGGCGTCAGCGGGTTCTTGATCTCGTGGGCGATCCGCCGGGCCATCTCCTGCCAGGCGCCGACGCGCTCGAGGTAGGCGACCGTCCGCTGCGCGGCCGCGAGCTCGTCGAGCATCCGGTTGAAGGCGGCGCCGAGGAGCCCGAGCTCGTCCTGACCGAGGGAGCGCACCCGCGCCTGGAGATCGCCGGCCGCGACCGCGCGCATCACCCGGCTGAGCTCCGAGACCCGGCGGGTGGTCGAGCGCGCGAGGATGAAGCCGGCGATGAAGGCGACCATCAAGACCAGCGCCGACGCGGCCGCGATCGCCTGGAAGGCCGCCCGCTCGAGCTCGCCGCGGGCGACGATCACCGCCGGGCCGACGGCGACGTGCTCGCTCTCCCGCTTGAGCCGCCCGAGCGCCTGGTGGCGGCGCTCGATCGTCGGATCGAGCGCGAAGAGGGCGACCAGCTCAGGCTCACGATCGGCCTCCGGCGCCGCCGCGCTGGCCACCGGGATCGGATCGGCCGCCACCCAGATCCAGGCGCCGCTCGCCTCCGGCAGGAGCGCCCGGCGCTCGGCCTCGATCAGCGCCCGCTCGCCGTCGAGGAGGGAGAGCGCGACCATGTCGCCCTCGCGGGCGAGGATCGCCTCGAGATCCGCGCCCTCGATCGCCCGCCCCTCGCGGAGCGCGACGACCTCGAGCTCGCGGGCGATCGCGGCCGCGCGCGCGCGGTAGGCCTCCTTGCGGGCGCTCACCAGATCGACGTAGTGGGCGGCGGCGATGTCGACCGCCTGATCGCTGCGCTCGATCGCCGCGCCGACCAGGCCGTCGAAGTACTCGATGGTCAGCTTGACGAGGTAGGCCGAGGCGCCGACGCAGAGGATCCCGACGGCGACCAGCGCGGTGATCACCCGCGACTCGAGGCGGCCCCACCAGGGGACCCGGCGGATCGCGCGGGCTCGGCGGGTCGGGGCGCTCATCGCTTCACCAGGTAGAAGGCCGGGGTCGTCCGGATCGCGAAGGTCTTCTCGGCCGCCGGCGCGTCGCGGATGAAGATCCCGATCCAGCGGGAGAAGGCCGAGAGGTCGCGCCCCTGCCCGCGGCTGCCGGCGAGCTCGTCCTCCGGCAGGAGCGCCTCGGTGATCGGGTTGCGCTGGCCGACCACGGTGACGAAGTAGCTCGCCTGCGGGCCCCGCTCGAGCGCGTCGGCCCGGGCGATCCGCAGGCGATCGAGGGAGACCGCCCGGGCGATCGCCGGCTCGCGCTCGCGGAAGTAGGCGGTCGTCGTGCCCTGGCCGGGATCGCTGGTCTGGACCCCGAAGCGCTCCTTCCACGGATCCCACTGGATCTTCACCACCCGCCGCTGGCCGCTGATCGGCCGCGGCGAGCCCGTGCGATAGAGGCTGATCTCGAAGACCAGGGTGGTCGCGAAGGCGGAGTCGAGCGAGGCCATCGCGTCGCGGTCGCGGAGCGAGAGGAGCTCCGGGAGGGCGACGCTCACCAGCACGGCGTCGCCCGACTCGACGAACTCGGCCCGCCGCCCCCGCAGGAGCTCGCGGCCGCCGGCGCCGAGCGCCCCGAGGCCGAGCCCCGCGATCAGGAAGACCCTGCGCCTCACAGCGGCGACCTCCGGAGGACGTTGCCGACCGAGAGATCGAGGGTGCCGATCGAGGTCTCGAGGCGGAGGCCGAGGTTGAGGTTGAGGCCGACCGGCGCCGCGGCGGCGCCGAGCGCCCGCCAGGCCGCGCGCTCGGCCGCGTCGCCGGCGATCGTGAAGACCCCGCCGGCGAAGAAGAGGTGGCCGCCGACCAGCCAGCGCGGCCGCTGCCGCCGGAAGAGCGGCCACACGTACTCGAGGTCCGCGCGCGCGAAGAGGGTGCCGAAGGTGCGGGTGTCGATCCCGGTGCCGAGGATGTCGAGGGGCCCGCGGGTCGTGTAGATCAGCCCGAGCTCGCGCCCCGGCGTCAGCTCGCTGAGATCACCGGCGAAGAAGCGCTCGAAGCGGGGCGCTCGCCCGCCGATCTGGCCGGCGAGGATGCTCGGGGTGATCCAGTGGCGCCAGGGCAGCCGGAAGGTGTAGGCCGCCCCCGAGACCAGGCGGATGTACTCGAACTCGGAGCCGACGAGCGGCGACGAGAGGTGGAGATCGAGGGCGAAGCGGCCGCCCTGCCCGACCTGCGCCGCCCGATCGCGGCCGTCCCAGTTGAGCGTGAAGTTGGTCGAGGTCAGCCGCTGCCAGCCGGCCGCGAGCCCGAGATCCACCGGCGTCCCCTGCCCCGCCGGATCGACGTAGATCGGATCCCCCGGCGGCGACGCGCTCACCTGTTCGAAGCGGTAGTCGACGCCGAGCTCGAAGCGCGAGGTGATCGGGAACGAGGCCCCCAGGATCCCGCCGATCCGGGTGTAGTCGACCGTCCGAAAGAGCGACGGCGAGGGATCGCTGAGGGCCCCGGCGACCCGGTAGGGCTCGCTCGCCGAGAGCAGGTAGAAGGTCCCGCCGAGGCCGATCCGCGCGTCCGGGAGGCGCGGCGCCTCGATGAAGAGGCGGACGCCCTGCTGCCGGCGGGCCTTGGCGATCCGCGGCTGGGTCCCCCAGATGAAGCCGCCGCCGACGTGGATCGAGCGGCCGAGGAAGTTGCGCTCGACGAGCTGGAGGCCGCCGCGGAAGGGGGTCATCGTCGACGAGCCGAGGAAGAGATCGGTGACCGTCAGCGACGCCCGCTCCTCGACGTCGACGATCAGCGCGCCGCCCTCCCGATCGCCGCCGGCCGGCCGCAGCTTGAGGGTGACCCGCGAGAAGTAGCCGGTCCCCAGGAGGCGGAGCCGCGCCCGCTCGACCCGCGGATCCTCGGGCCAGTCGACGCTGGCGCCGACCCGCAGGTCCTCGGCCTCGAGCGCGCCGAGGATCTGGCGCTCGGCGACCTGCTCGGTGCCGACCACCCGGATCTCGAGGATCCGCACCGAGCGTACCGACTCCGAGACCGACGGCGACGCGGCGCCCTGGGCCGACGCCGCCGCCGACTTCGACGCCGGAGCGGCGCCGACCGACCGGGCGCCGCCGAGGCCCCCGAGCGCGAGCCCGACGACCACCCACCCCACACCGGCGACGGCGCGCGCGCCCGCGCGCCGGGGGCCCGTCAGGGGGTCGTGGTGGGGCATCCGCGGCAGTGTAGTACAGAGCGCCCCTCCCCTCGCCGGCCTGATACCCTGGGCGACGTGCCGCCGACGAAGCTGGCGATCTACGTCGAGGCCGATCCCAGCCACGTCGCGCTGGCCCGGGCGATCCTCGAGCGCGAGGGCTTCGCGATCGAGGGCAGCGACGATCCGGAGCGCGGCCTCGCGGCGATCCGCAGCCGTCGCCCCGAGGTCGCCCTGGTCGACCTCGATCTCCCGGGCGTCGGCGGCCTCGGCCTGATCCGCGCGCTGCGGGCGTCCCGCGAGGGCGCCGACTTGCCGATCGTCGCGCTCTCCGCGAGCACCCGCCGCGGCGAGGGCCGGCAGGCGCTGGCCGCCGGCGCAGACGCCTTCGTCGCCAAGCCCTACGCGATCGACGCCCTCTGCCAGGCGCTGGCGACCGCCGCCGAGGCCCGGCGCGCCCCCTGAGCGCCCCCCCTGAGCGAGGCGGCTACAAGGTCGACGATCCTCGCCGCTTCCTCAGCAGCGCGTCGATCGTCGCCAGCTGCTCCGGTGTGTTGATCCCTGCGACCTCCTGGGCGCTCGCCGACACCGCGATCACCTCGCCGCGGAGGACCGCCCGCTCGACCAGATCCGTGAGATAGATCTCACCCTGGGCGTTGTCGGTGCCCAGCCGCGGGAGCTCCTCGCGGAGGAGGTCGACATCGGCGCAATAGATCCCCGCGTTGCACTCGCGGATCGCCCGCTCCTCCGGGCTCGCGTCGCGCTCCTCCCGGATCCCGACGACCTGCCCCCGCTCGCGGAGGATCCGCCCGTAGCCGGTCACCGAGGGCGGCTCAAAGGTCACGAGCGCGAGGCCTGCCGGGCTCCGTCCGGCCGCGGCCGCCAGGGCCTCGAGGGTCGCCGCCCGCAGGAGGGGGACGTCGCCGCTCAGGATGAGGACGGCCCCGCGGTGCTCCGCCAGCGCCTCGAGGCCGCAGAGGACCGCATGCCCGGTCCCCCGCTGCTCGGCCTGGAGGGCGAAGCGCGCCCGCGGGAAGGCGCGGGCGACCGCGTCGCGGACCCGCTCTGCCTGGTGACCGACGACCACCACGAGCTCGCCGGCGCCGGCGTCGACCGCCGCCTGCAGGGGATAGAGCACCATCGGCGCCCCGGCGACCGGATGGAGGACCTTGGCGAGATCGGAGCCCATCCGCGTCCCCTTGCCCGCCGCGAGGACCAGTGCTGCTGGGGGATGCACCGGCGCACCCTACCCGCGAACGCGACCGCCGGCGACAAAGCGCCCGAAAGCCGGCGATGGCCGCTCTCGCGCCTCGCCGGACGCAGAGCGCGCCCCGCTCCCCGGCTCTCCGCGATATCCTCTTGGCGCTAGCGTTGCCCCTGTGCAAGCCTGCCCTCGACGCCCGCCGCGTCCGGCCGGTCTAGCCCGCGAGTGATTCATGACTGAGCAAGCCGACACCGATTCCGGTTTCCCGACCAAGGGGTCGCTCAAGCGCATCCCCTTCCCTCAGCTCGTCCGCCAGATCGCCCGCGCCGAGATCACCGGCAGCCTCTACCTGCTCAACGGCCAGACGAAGAAGGTCGTCTTCTTCCGCAGCGGCAAGCCAGTCTCGGTCCGCTCCAACGTGATCTCCGAGTGCCTCGGCCAGATCCTCGCCCAGGAGGGGATCATCACCCAGGAGCAGAGCGACAACTCGCTCGAGGCGGTCCGCCGCACCGGCAAGAAGCAGGGCGAGCTCCTGATCGAGATGGGCCTCCTCTCCGAGGGCAACCTCCACTACGGCCTCGACGCCCAGTTCCGGACCAAGCTCGGCGACATCTTCTCGTGGGAGGAGGGGCGCTTCCAGTTCAAGCCCGGGGGCGACGACGGCGGCGAGGCGCCGCCCTCCGAGTGCCACGAGAACATCATCATCGCGGCGATCCAGGAGCGCTACACCGACGAGCGGGCGCGCCACGCCCTCCGCCCCTTCGCCGGCAAGTACCCGGTGGCGACGCCGCGCTGGACCTCGAACATCGCGCCCCTCGGCCTGATCCCCGAGGAGGAGTACTTCGTCCGCTGCCTCGACGGCAGCCGCAGCGTCGACGATCTCCTCAGCGGGACGATCGACCCCGAGGTCCCGCGGGTGTCGACGCTCCTCTACGGGCTCATCGAGGCCGGGATCGTCGATCTCAAGGAGCGCAAGCTCCTCGCCCGCCCGCGGCCGCAGAAGCCGATCCTCCAGCCCCGTGAATTCGACGACGACGACCTCGCGCCGGACTTCGAGCCCGCCAGCGTGATCGGCGAGTACGAGGACACGCCGCTGCCGAGCCGGCTGCCGAGCCCGGCCGCGTCGACCTCGCGCCTGCCGGCGCTGCCGACCGAGGACGAGGAGATGTTCGCGGGCGTCGCCGCCCTCGACGAGGACGAGAGCGTGGTCCTCGACACCCGCGACATCCGCGGACGCCCCGGCCGCTTCGCCCCCGCGCCGGCCCCCGCCCCCGCGCCGGCCCCGGCCCCGCTGAGCGACCTCGACGACGACGAGACCGACTTCAGCGACCTCGACGACGAGGCGCCCCACCGCGAGGAGCCGACCACCCTCGACGGCGGCCCCCTCGACCTCGACGAGGAGAGCTTCGACGACGAGGTCGAGCTCCTCGACGAGGAGGAGATGGTCGAGATGGTCGAGGAGGTCGAGCCGGTCGAGGCGATCGAGGCGATCGAGCCCGAGCCCGCCCCCGCGGCGATCGACCCGCTCGACGCGCTCGACGACGACCTCGACGACGACCTCGACGACATCGACGAGCTGGCGACCGCGGCGATCGAGCCCGAGGACTCGATGGAGCTGCCGGCCGCCGCCGTGATCGAGGAGCTGAGCGCGACGGGCCTCGACGCGCTCCCCGAGCTCGAGCCGGGCGACTCGGCGATCGAGGCGATCCCGCTCGACGAGATCAGCGAGGTGGCGCCGGTCGCCGACGTCCTCGATGAGCTCGACGACATCGACGACCTCGCCCTCGACGCCGGCGAGCTCGCCCTCGACGACGTCGAGCTCGGCGACCTCGGCGACCTCGACGACCTCGCGGACGACCTCGGCGACCTCGACGACCTCGACCTCGGCGACATCGACGACATCGACGACGACCTCCTGGTCAGCGAGAGCCAGGCGGCCGCGCCGGTCGAGATCGCCGAGATCGGTGACATCGACGACATCGGCGACCTCGACGACATCGACGACCTCGCCCTCGACGACGAGCTCGGCGGCGACGTCGGCGGCCAGCGCTATCAAGAGGCGGTCAACGCGATGAGCGAGGGCGACTTCGCCTCGGCCAGCGTCCTCTTCGAGGAGGCCTACCAGCACGGCTACGACTACGCCGAGCTCCACTCGATGCTGGCCTACGCCCGCTACCGGGCCGCCGGTGGCAACCCGGCCGCGGCCCAGGACTCCCTCGAGCTCCTCGACTACGCCGAGCAGCGCGATCCGGATCTCGACATGGTCCACGCCTACCGCGGGGCGATCCTCCTCGGCCTCGGGGCGACCGACAGCGCCCGCGAGAGCTTCGAGCGCGCCCTCCAGCTCAACCCCTACTGCGAGCTGGCGATCCAGTACATCAACAACATGTAGGGCGCGGGGAGGCGCGCGGCTCCCCGGCGCGCCTCACTCGCCCGCGCTCTCGGCCGCAGCCGCCGCGCCGCCGCTGTCGCCCGCGCCCTCGGCGGCAGCCCCCTCGCCGCGCTGGCCGAGGCGATCGAAGCGGAGGTTGCTGGCGTCGCGCACCAGGTCGCCAAACTCGGCGAGCACCTTGTCGACCTCCGCCCGGCCCGCGTCGCCGCCGCGGATCCGCCCGAGGAGCGCCCGCGCGGCCGTGAAGTACTCGTCGGCGCTGGTGATGAAGTGATCGAACCAGAAGACCCGCGCCCCCTCGTCGGGGTGGGCCTCGAGGTAGGCGTGGAGCTCGCCGTGGGCCTCCTCGAGGGTGAAGTAGGCGGCCTCGCAGGCGCTCGTGGGCCCCTCGCCGAGGCACTGGATCAGCGGCCGCGAGCGCATCACGAAGGCCCGGCTCTGGTACTCGAGCCCGCGACCGGAGCGCCGCTCGATCCGCTCGAGCACCGCGGTGTCGACCCGCTCCTGGCTGGCGGCGATCTCGATCCCGAGGCCCTCGGCGGCCGCGACCCAGGCGTCGTAGGCCGAGACCAGCGCGCTCCGCTCCGCGCTCAGGCGCTCGCGGGTCGCCGGGTCCGGCTGGCCGCGGTGGGTCGCCAGCGCGTCGATCGATGCGAGCGCCGCCGCCAGGCGCTCGCGGTAGGCGGTCAGCGCGTCGACGTAGGCGGCCGTCTTGGCCTCGAGATCAGCCTGCGGCGGCTGGAGGTGGGGCCCCTCCTTCCGGGCCTTCATGCAGCGCTCGACCCCCTGCTCGGGGATCGGCCCCAGCTCCTCGCGCGGCTCCTTGGTCCGCGGGATCCCGCCCTCGTCGACCCGCGCGAGGTAGAGGCGCTGGCGCTCGCGGACCGCGGCGTCGGTCGCCCGGGCGCACTCGATGTAGAGGCCGAGCTTGTTGGCGAGGAGCTCCGGCTGGGCGACGGCCGCGCCCGGGGCGTCGACCTCCTCTTTCTTGAGCTTGTCCTTGATCGTCTCCTCGAGCGCGTCCTTGATCTGCGCCGAGGTGTCCTGGGTGCAGGCGCCCCCGAGGATGCCCCCCACCACCGCAAATACGCCAAAGAACCGCATCATCGCCGCCACACCACGTTGCCACGCGCCCCCGCCTAGATCCAGTGGGGATCGGCGGGGACGATGATCCTGAGGTAGTGGAAGAGGTTCTCGACCCGGTAGTGGTCGGCGTAGTGGAACTCCTCGCCGTCGAGCTGGGCGTAGAGCCGGCGGATCCGCGGCGAGCGGTAGATCCGGACCTCGATCTCCTTGCCCGCCGGGATCTCCGGGCGGCCGAGGCCGAGGACGGCGAGGTCGTCGCGGGTCAGCGGGTTGCGCTTGTGGGCCGTGATCGTCGCCGCCATCCAGTCGGCGTGGCCGCGCATCACCACGACCTCGAAGCGGCCGTCGTCGGGCTTGGCGTCGGGCGCGAAGATCCAGTCGCCGCCGTAGAGGAGCGTCCCCTTGACGACGATGTCGGTGACCCCGCTGTACTCGTGGCAGACCCCGTCGATCGTCACCGCGGCGGCGAAGCGCGAGCGGCCGACCAGCGAGCGGAAGTAGCTGGCGAAGGCCGCCCGGACGTAGACCGCCTTGTCGCGGTAGACCCGGCGGAAGACCGGCACCCGGGCGACCCGCTCGCGGTCGCGGTTGCGGCGGGCGAGGATCTGGGCCGAGAGCCCGACCCCCCAGGAGTCGAACCAGAGGTCCTGGAGGACCACCTCGCCGCCCTCGTCGAAGGCCGAGACCCGGCCGACGTCGAGCCACTGCTCGATCCCCTCGGCGATGATCTCGACGTTGCGATCGATCGCCTTGACCCCGGCCATCACCCCGAAGGAGCGCCCCTGATCGTTGGCGGTGCCCATCGGCAGCATCCCCATCGGCACGTCGACGCCGGCGCGCTCGCGGGCCAAAATGATCCCCTTGGCGGTCTCGGCGAAGGTCCCGTCGCCGCCGAGGTAGATCACCCGGGCGACGTCGCCGACCTCGAGGCGCTCGGCCAGCGCCGGCACCGTCGCCCCGCCCGGGAGCGTGGCGAAGAGCTCGGGCTCCAGGCGGCGCCGCTCGAGGGCGTCCATCGCCCGGCGGATCGCCGCCGCTGCCTTGCCGGTGCGGGCGGTCGGGTTGCCGACGAGGAGAGAGACGCGGGGCCTCGGCACGGTGGGCCAGGGTATCACTTGTCTCCGGGGCGGGGGCCCTGGGCCGAGGGCCGGCGGCCACACGCCTGGATCGCCGCAGAGCGGCCGTCCTCGGCGGCCATTCTCGGGCCTGGGGCGCGACCCCGGCCCTCGGGCGCGCGCCCCCACCGGACCGCGATCACACGCGCGGCACCGCACGACGCATCGCCCGCGAAACCCGCCCCACCCTCGCTCGAATCTGATACCCCCGACACCACCATGCGCGCCGCCCTCTGCACCCTCCTCCCCCGCGCCTCCCTCGTCACCGCCCTCGCGCTCGCCTGCGTGAGCGCCTGCGCGACGACGGGCGACGGCGCGAGCCCTTCGACCCCGCCCCCCGCGACCGCTGACGGCGCCCAGGGGGGCGCCCAGGCGGCGACCGGCGGCTTTGAGAACCAGGGCGGGATGTGGATGCCGCAGCAGCTCGCCAGCCACGTCGATGAGCTCAAGAAGGCCGGCTTCGCCCTCGATCCCGCGGTCCTCACCGACCCGACCGCCTTCCCGCTCGGCGCGGTCGTCAGCCTCGGCGGCTGCTCGGCGTCCTTCGTCTCGCCCGAGGGGCTGATCATCACCAACCACCACTGCGTGACCGGCTACCTCCAGCACAACTCGACCCCGCAGGCGAACCTCCTCGAGAAGGGCTACCTCGCGCGGACCCGGGCCGACGAGCGCTCCGGCGGGCCGACCAAGCGGGTCTACGTCACCCGCGCCTTCACCCGGGTCACCGACCGGGTCCTCGGCGGCCTCGACAACGTCGCCGGCGGCGAGCGCTACAAGACGATCTCCGACCGCCGCAAGGAGATCGTCGGCGAGTGCGAGCGCGCCCACGAGAACACCCGCTGCCAGGTCGCCAGCTTCTACGAGGGCGCCGAGTACTACCAGATCGAGCAGCTCGAGATCCGCGACGTCCGCCTGGTCTACGCCCCGGACGCGGGGATCGGCGTCTTCGGCGGCGAGATCGACAACTGGCGGTGGCCCCGGCACACCGGCGACTACTCCTTCCTCCGCGCCTACGTCGGCCCCGACGGCAAGCCCGCGGACTACTCCGAGAAGAACGTCCCCTTCCAGCCGCAGCACCACCTCCGGGTCGCCCAGGAGCCGACCCGCGCCGGTGACTTCGTGATGGTCGCCGGCTACCCCGGCCGGACCTCGCGCCTGAAGACCGCCGCCGAGGTCCAGGAGGCCGCGAGCTGGTACTACCCGCGGCAGATCGCGATGTACGAGGAGTACATCGCCACCCTCGAGGCGGCCAGCCAGGGGCGCCCGGAGATCGGGATCAAGGCGGCCGGGCGCCTCCGCGGCCTCAACAACTACCTGACCAACTTCAAGGGGATGCTCGACGGCCTGGTGAAGGGCAAGCTCGCCGACGAGCGGGTCAAGATCGAGGGCGAGCTCCAGGCCTGGATCGACGCCGACGCCCAGCGCAAGGCGAAGTACGGCGACGTCCTCGCGGCGATGGCCAAGCTCGACGCCGAGGAGTCGACCACCCGCGAGCGCGACATGGCCCACGGCGAGGTGATCCGGGCGTCGGCGCTCCTGCGGACCGCCCAGCGGATCCTCAAGATGGCCGACGAGCGCGGCAAGCCCGACGAGAAGCGCGCCCCCGGCTACCAGAAGCGCGACCTCGGCGATCTCGAGCAGGAGATGATCGCCATGCAGTCGTCCTTCGATCCCGAGCTCGACCGCGCGGTCCTCCGCCTCTTCCTCACCCGCGCCGCCCGCCTCCCCGAGGCCGATCGTCCGGCCGTCCTGGCGACCATCGTCGACGCCGCGACGATCGACGACGCGGCGATCGACAAGGCCCTCGACCGCCTCTACAAGGGGACCAAGCTCGGCGATCCCAAGGTCCGGGTGAAGCTCCTCAAGAGCGCGAGCGCGGCCTCGCTCAAGTCGAGCAAAGATCCCTTCATCCGCCTGGCGATCGCCCTCCAGCCCGAGGTCGACGCCTACGACAAGCGCCAGGAGGAGCGCGCGGGGGCGATGGCCGCCCTCCGGCCGCGCTACATCGCCGCCCTCCGCGAGAAGAACGGCGACATCGCCCCCGACGCCAACTCGACCCTGCGGGTCACCTTCGGCACCGTCCGCGGCTACCGCCCGCGCCCCGAGGCGCCGATCTACCGCCCCTTCACCACCCTCTCGGAGATGCTCGCCAAGCACACCGGCGAGGAGCCCTTCAACGCGCCGCCCGAGCTCCTCGAGGCCGCCCGCGCCCGCAAGGTCGGGCCCTACGTCGACGAGGTCCTCGGCGAGGTCCCGGTCAACTACCTCGCCGACCTCGACATCACCGGCGGCAACTCGGGCTCGGCGACCCTCAACGCCCGCGGCGAGCTCGTCGGCCTGGTCTTCGACGGCAACTACGAGGCGATGGCCTCGGACTGGCTCTTCATCCCCGAGATCACCCGGTCGATCCACGTCGACATCCGCTACATCCTCTGGATCATGGACGCGGTCGACGGCGCCGAGCACCTGATGCAGGAGATGGGGGTCACGCCGGCGATCGACTGATCGACTGATCGATTGATCGCAGCGAGCCGCTCGCTCGCCCGCCCGACACCCCGCCCGTCGCCGACGGCGCGGGGTGTCGATCGTTTTGCGACATGTTCGATCGGACATGTTCGTCGGCGCGGAGGAGAACACCGCGACACCGCCGACGAAGCCGACGAGGGACGACCGCTCGGCCAGGGCGCCGCTCGCTTCGTGGGCTTCGTCCGCCATGCACGCGCCGCGCTAGTCCGGGCGTCGTTCGCAGCGCGGGTGCGTGCTCCGCTCGCAAGGCGGGCGCCGCTCGCGACGCGGGCGTCGCCCCCGGAGGAGACGACGCCCGCCCGCGCGAGGTGAGCGCCTGCGCCTACGCCTGCCGGCGCCGGCGCGCGAAGCCCCAGAGGCCCGCCCAGAGGCCGACCGCGAGGGCGCCGCGGTAGTCCGAGGCGACCGCGCAGCCCTTCGAGCTCGCGCCCGGGCTGCCGCCGACCTCGCCCGGCCCCTCGCTCGGGGCGCTGTCGTAGCTCTCGGAGCCGCTGGAGTACGACGACCCGTACGCGTCCTCGTCACTCGGCTCGGTCGGGCCGCTGCCGCTCCCACCACCGCTACCGCCGCCATCGGACGAGGACGAGCCGCCGCTCGACGAGCCACCGCCGCCGCCGCCGCTCCCGTACTTCTGCTTCTCACGCGCCTCGCGGTACTTCTCCGGGTAGGGCGGGAGATCGCCGGCCGGCCGCATGCGGGCGTCGGCCGCCTTCTTCCAGTTGCCGGGGATCGGTCCGCCGGCGGGCGGCCGCTGCGGCGAGAGGATGTACGAGGCCCGGCGGTTGCGCTCCTCGTCGACGTTGTCGGCGGTCTGGACCTTGAGGCCCTGCTCGCCCATGCCGGCGTAGTAGATCTCGCACCAGACGCCCTTCTTGCGGAAGTACTCGGCGATCGACTTCGCCCGCGCCTCGCTCAGCTTCTTGTTGTCGGCCGCGCCACCGACGGTGTCGGTGTAGCCGATGATGTAGAGCTGGGCGGTGAGGTTGGCGCCGACCGCCTTGTTCGCCTTCTCGAGGCCGGCGAGCTCGTGCATCGCGACGATCGCCGCGTCGTCGACGCTCCCCTCCTGGTCCTTGCGGATGTCGGCCTTGCCGCTGTGGAAGACGACGTCGGTGTGCGGGATGTCGACCGACCAGGGGACCCGGATGTCCTCGGCGGTCTGGCCCTGACGACCGACGACCGCGAACTTGATCATGAAGACCTCGGCGTCGCCGTTCCAGCGGAGCTCGATCCGCTGGCCGGCCTTGCCGGGATCGCGGCCGGTGTCCTCGAACATGACGTTGCCGTCGCTGTCGTAGACCGTGAAGGTGTAGGTCTCGACCTCGTAGGGGACGCGGTAGGCGACCCGGCGCTCGCGGATGTCGTCGATGTTGAAGAGCGGCTCGATCTTGCCGCCGGCCGCCGTCGCCTTGCCGCCGGCCGCGGGGCGCATCATCTCGAAGTTGCCCGAGCCCTGGAGGGCACCGGCGATCTCCATCGAGTAGGCCGCCTGCTGGCCGTTCTGGACCCACTTCACCTTGTAGGTCTGGCCCGACTTGAGGCCGTTGACGCTCTTCTTGATGACCTGCTTGTCGCCCTTGATCGTCACCTCGAAGGCGCCGACGTTCTCGTTGGCGGTGAGGACCAGCTCGGCTTCGCCCTTCTCGCTCGTCAGGTTGTTGAACGAGTAGCTGAAGGGATCGGCCAGCCAGAGGGCGAGGAGGAGGCCAGGGAGGATCGGCATCGGCATGGTGATTTCGGGCTCCGGCTCGGTTTTCGGCGGACGCACCGTACCACGTCCAGGGGGGCCCAGGGAACGCCGGTCCCCCGTCTTGACAGCCCCCCTCCAGACCCCCTACGAAGGTTGTCGCGTGGGCAAGTTCGTCAGCGGAGCCCTCCTCGCGTCGCTCGTCTGGGGGGCGGCGTGGTGGCTCCTCATCGCCCAGGCCGAGCCCGAGAGCGCGGCGCCCTGCGACGATCGCTGCGGCCCCGGGACCACCTGCGAGGACGACCTCTGCGTCGCGGTCGCCGCCCCGGAGGAGGCCGAGCCCGAGGCCAAGGGCAAGCGGCCGCGTCGCCGCAAGGGCGCCCGCAAGCGGGGCTCGGCGGCCGGCGGCGACGAGGGGGACGTCGAGGCGGGCGACGGCGCAAGCGCGCGCCCCCAGGTCGATGACCGGAACATCCCGCAATTTTCGGCCGACGAGCCCCAGACGATCGATCTCAAGGCCGGCTCGGAGCGCCTCAGCGACGCCCAGGTGAACGCGGCGATGCGGACCCTGACGCCCCGCTTCCAGAGCTGCATCGCCGACGCGGCCAGCGGCGGCGGCGAGCTCCGCGGGACCGTCAAGATCAGCGCCCGCGTCGGCGGCGACGGCAAGGTCCTCTCGGTGTCGGCGAGCGCCCCGGCGGCGATCCGCGAGAGCGGCGCGATCCCCTGCATCCGCAAGGCGGTCTACGACCACCGCTTCCCGAGCCGCGACGGCCCGGCGATGGCGGTCGATCTCCGCTTCGACGTCGACTAGCGGCGGAGGCCGCCCCGATCACGAAGATGCCCGAGGGGACATGTCTCCTCGGGCACTCTCGACGGGCGCCGCGCGCCGCTACTCGAAGGGGTCGCTCTTCGCCTTGCTCGCCTTCTTGCTCGGCGCCGACATCTTCGAGCGCTCCGACGAGATCAGCGAGTCGATCGCCGGGTTGATCGACCGGGCCTTGCGGAAGTAGCTGGAGGCCGCCTCGTCGTCGCCGCGAGCCTCGGCGCAGAGGCCGAGGCCGACCAGCGCCTTCGCCTCCTCGGCGCCCGCGGAGCCGACGATCTTCTGGTAGGCCGCGCTCGCCTCGCCGCAGCGGCCGCGGCGGCGATCGTTGTCCGCCTGCGCGAGGAGATCGCGGAGCGCCGACTTGTCGCCGCTGTCGATCTTCTCGGCCTCGGGCGCCGCGTCGAAGCCGTCGCCGGGGAGCGGCACCGGCATGCTCTTCTTGCTGCTCGACTTCTTCCGCTTCGGCTCGGGGATCGCGCTCGGCTTCTCGTACTTCGGGGCGTAGCCCTGCGCGTCGGCGCGGGCCTCGTCGGCGACCGCGGCCGGCTCCCCCTCGGCGTCATCCTCGTCGGCGGCCGCCCCCGGCGGCGCCGCGGGGACCACGGGATCCTGTCCTTCGGGCAAGGTCGCCGCGGCGGCGTCGGACGGCGCCTCCTCGGCCTTCGCGTCCTCGGCGGCGTCCTTCGCCTCCGCGGGCGCCGCCGAAGCTGGCTCTTCGGACATCTCCTTGAGATCGTCGCTCGGCCGGAGGATCACCACCAGGAGCGCGGCGGTGGCCGCGAGGGCGAACCCGGGGAGGACGAAGGAGCGACGGAGGCGCTCCCAGAGCCCCGGCCCGCGCTCCGGCTCGTCGACGATCGCCGGCGAGCGCTCGGCCTCGGCGAGCACCGCGTCGAGGATCCCGTCGGGCACCTCGACGATCGGCATGCCCTCGCGGGTCAGCTCGAGGATCTCGCGGAACGACGCGAGGCGCAGCGCGACCTCCGGCGAGGCGTTCGCGGGCAGCGGCGCGTCGAGATCGGCGAGCGCGTCCTCGAGGAGGTCGAGGTCATTGGGGCCAAGCTCGCCCTCGGGCGCCGGATCAGCCACGCCTCACCTCGTTCTCCGCCAGGCCTCGAGTACGCACGCGATCACCGCTCGTCGCTCCAGAGTGCACCCTTCCGCGCCGCGGCGGCAAGCCCGGCCGCCTGCCGGCCGCTGGAGTGGGGGTGACCATCGAAGCCCTGCCAACGCCCGAGCCCCGGCTCCGGTCTTGGCGGTCGCACGTGGTCAATCACACATTCCCCGACCTGCTCTGCCCCGGGGTCGGCGGCGCCCAGATCCACCCGTCCTCGAGCCAGGCCATCCCGAGTTCGTCGATCGCCGCCGAAACCGGGTCCGCGGGGCCCTCCTCGACGAGATCGGCGGGCCCCTTCCAGCCCTCGTCGGCCCAGCGCGCGGCCGTAAATGCGCTGATCACCGCGTCAAAGATATGGGGGCTGCGGACCACGATCTCCGGCCAAACGTAGTCAAAGCGGAGCCAGCGGTCGAGGCGGTCGAGGGCCTCCTTGCGCCGGCTCCAGAGCCGCGCGGTCTCGCCCTGACGCAGGCTCCGCTCGAACTCGGCCCCGCAGAGGCGCACCAGGGTCGCTGGCGGATGGACCTCGAGGAGGTTCTCGTGGAGGCGGAGCGCCGGCGAGAGGGCCCGCCGGAGATAGACCGCGCGGGCGGCCAGCGGCCCCATCCCCTGCCCCAGCGACTCCCGCGGCTGGAGCCCAGCCTGGGTGTGGAGGACGTCGACCGCCCGCTGGGTGTAGGGCGTCACCGACGGCTTGCGACGGTCGCCGCGTCCCGAGCGGGCGAGGAGGATCGGCGCGTGGTGCCGCATCCAGGCGACCACTGGCACCTCGCAGGCCTCGATCCCCGGGCACGGGAGCTGACAGCGAATACACGGCGGCAGGGTCAGCGGCGCGTTGATCGCGACGACGGTCTCGTCGTCGAGCCAGCGGCGGACGTAGGCGACGAGCACGTCGTCGCGGAAGAGCGCGTCGCGCCCCTCCTCGGCCGCCCCCTCCTCGCCGCCGCCGCGGTGGCCGACGCGGAGGCGGGCCTCGACGACCCGCACGCGCTCGCTGGAGCCGGGCTCGCGCTCGAGGCGAGCGACCGCGGTCGTCTTGCCGCGGCCGCCGCCCAGGTTGATCCCGAGGAAGCGACGGAACGCCCGCGCTCGCGGGGGCGCGTCGTCGGCCGCGTCACGACCCGCGTCGGGCCCCTCTTCAGGCGCGCTCGCCAAGCAGCGGGCTCACTCGGAGACGGAGGGCATCCGCTCGTTGAGGAAGAGCAGGTAGGCGACCGCCGCCGGCAGCTCGAGCGCTGGCATGCGATCGATGATCTCACGGGCCTGCCGCCTCAGCGCCTCGGTCGGTCCCTCGCCGCGATCGCCGAGCGGCTTCTGGAGCGGGACGTCGGGCTCCGCCGGCGGCTCCGGATCACCCCAGGGCGGCGCCTCCCCGAGGACGATGTCGCGGGGCTCGAGCCAACCATCGATGTAGATGTGGAGGAGGTTCGCCCGGTAGGAGAACCACCGATCGCGCTCGACGGGGTACGAGAGGAGGACGTCCTTGAAGCGCCGGAAGGCGCCCTTGCCGTCGATCGCCAGGATCAGGCGCTCCTTGAGCGTCGGGTCCTCGACCGACGCGACGAAGCGCTCCATCCAGCGGTACTGCTCGCGCGACGACGCGGGATCGAGGTGGACGAAGCGCGACCCGCCGCGGCGGACCATCTGTCGCTTCTCCTCGTCCTCGGGCCGCGAGTCGACGACCGTGATCACCTGGCCGGTCTGCAGATCGAGGTAGGAGTGGGTGTCGGGTGCGTTGTGCTCAAACGCGGTCTCGAGGGCCGCCCAATCGGGGACGGGTGCGCCGCTGACAATTCGCATGGCTAGTGCTCGTTTCCACAGGTCAAGGGCGCGGACGACCGCTGGTCAGGGGGTCGGCGCCGCGCCAGGTGCTGAGATCGGACGGGGGCCCTGGGGGGAGCCGCCGTCAGGGGCCCAGGATAAGCCGCCGATCCGGGGCCCGCAACAAGCGACCCTCGATTGCACCCGCCGGTGACCGAGCGCCGCCCGAGCTTCCCCCTGCGGCAGGTCAGGTTCAGGTGGCGGGCTCGTCGGGGCCGAGCATCGCGGCGAGCTCGGTGAGCTTGCGGCGGAGCTCGTGACGGCCGATCCCGCCGCGCTCGAGGCGACGGACCAGGAGGTCGACCAGCGCCCGGGCCTTGCCGAGCTCGACCTCGACGCCCGGCCCAGGGGTGCCCGGCCCGGGGCCGCTCGCCGCCGCGCCGGCCTGCGCCGGCGCCTCCTCGGCCCCTCCCGCGGCCTCCAGGCGCGCCCGGAGAGCGGCGTTCTCGGCCTCGATGGCGCCGATCGGCCGCTCCGCGAGGCGTCGGACCTCCTCGCGGGCCCGCTCGATCTCCCAGCGGAGGCCCTGGATCGTCGCCTGGGCGGCGCCGCCGACCTCACCGCCAGCGGCGCTCCGGGTCCCCTCCCCCGGCGCCCAGGCGGCCTCGGCGAGCCTCGATTCGAGCTCCGTGCAGCGATCCTCGAGGCCGCCGACCCGCCCCTGGGCGGCGTCCAGCTGCTCGACCAGCGACTCCCGGGCCATCGCCGCGAGCTCGAGCTGACGGCGGGCCTGGGCGAGCTGGATCCGCAGGGTGTCGGTCGCCTCACGGGCGGCCGGCGCCGGGCCCTCGGGCGGGACCTCGAGGAGCGTGAGCCCGCCAGGGAGCGCCTGGCCGACGACCGCGACGTAGTGCGAGAAGACCGGGTCGCTCCCCAGGCTGTTGTCGAAGGCGATGCCGACCTCTGCGTCGCCGGCCCCGCCCGATTGATCGCGGACGATCTCCCCGAAGTCGATCGCCGCGATCACCGGCAGCGGCGCGAGGCCGACGAGGTGGGCCCGCTCGAAGCAGGCCTCCACCAGCCCCTGGAACTCGGCGACCTTGACGTCGCTCGCGGCGACCGAGAGGGCGATCACCTTGCCGCGGGCGGCCCCGTCGGCGAGCGCGTCGAGGAGGGCGATCGCCCGGCGGTCGAGGCGGCGGGCGAGCCCCGGGAGATCGCGGCGGAGCATCCGCGAGGGGGCGGCGTGCTCGCCGAGGAAGCGGCTCAGATCGACGATCGCTACCTCCCAGGGCGCCCCCTCGACCACCCGGATCGCCCCCTCGTCGTCGACGACCTCGACCCCGGGGAGGCGGCGGCCGGCGGCCTGCGCCCGCGCGTCGGCGGCGACCACCCACACCCGACCGCCGCCGCGGCCGAGGAGATCGGCGATGAGCTCCTGCGCCGGTCCGCGGCCGCCGGGGCGGCGTCCGCCGAGGACGGCGTCGATCCCGGGATCGACGAGGATCCGGTCGCGCCCCTCCCAGAGCTCCCGCAGGAGCTGGTGGCGGGCGGCCCAGCGCGGCTCGACGGACATGCGGGGCCAGTCTTAGCCCGGGGTCGGCGGCCTCTGCAACGGGCCTCGTCCCCCGCAGGGTCCGCGGACGCCCGCCGCGGCGATTGCTGGCGCCGGGCGCCGGTGCTACGGTCCCGCGCCGCCGATGGCCTCCCACCGTCGCCCGGGCCCCGAGACGCACCATGGAATCCTCCCTCCGAGCCAAGCTCGAGAGCATCGCCGAGCATCATGAGGAGCTCGGGGAGATGCTCTGCGATCAGGAGATCGCCACCGACAAGACCCGCTTCCTCCAGCTCTCGCGCGAGCACGCCGAGATTTCCCCGGTCGCCGAGGCCTACCGCCGCCTCATCGACCTCGAGGCCGAGCTCGCCGACGCCGAGGCCCTCCTCGCCGATCCCGACATGCGCGAGCTCGCCGAGGCCGACGTCGGCCGCCTCCGCGAGGAGCTCGCCGACCACGAGAAGAGCCTCCAGCGCCTCCTCCTCCCCAAGGATCCGAACGACAACAAGAACGTCATCCTCGAGATCCGGGCGGGCGCCGGCGGCGAGGAGGCGGCCCTCTTCGCCGCCGATCTCTGGCGGATGTACAGCCGCTTCGCCGAGCGCAAGGGCTGGACGATCGAGATGATGAACGTCAGCGAGGCGAGCGCGGGCGGCTTCAAGGAGATCTCGGGGCAGATCACCGGCAAGGACGTCTACGCCCTCCTCAAGTTCGAGAGCGGCGTCCACCGGGTCCAGCGGGTGCCGGCGACCGAGTCGCAGGGCCGGATCCACACCTCGACCGCGACCGTCGCGGTGATGCCCGAGGCCGAGGACATCGACGTCGAGGTAAACCCGAAGGACCTCGAGATCCAGACGATGCGAGCGAGCGGCGCCGGCGGTCAGCACGTCAACACCACCGACTCGGCGGTCCGGATCACCCACATCCCCAGCGGGATCGCGGTCCACTGCCGACAGGAGAAGTCGCAGCAGAAGAACCGCGAGATCGCCATGCGCCTCCTCCGCTCGCGCCTCCTCGACATCGAGATCCAGAAGTACCAGAGCGCCCGCGCGGCCCAGCGCCGGGGGCAGATCGGCTCGGGCGACCGCTCGGAGAAGATCCGGACCTACAACTTCCCGCAGGACCGGATCTCCGACCACCGGATCAACCTCACCCGCCACGCGATCAGCGACTTCATGGACGGCGGGATCGAGGACGTGATCGAGTCGCTGCGGGCGAGCGACGAGGCCGATCGCCTCGCCGAGCAGTCCGAGGCGAACTAGCGGTGCCCGGCGCCGGGGCCAAGCGCTCGGTCGAGGTCGAGGTCGCGGGCCAGCGCCTGGTGATCCGCAGCGACCAGGGGGCGGCCTACGTCCGCGAGCTCGCGTCGCTGGTCGACGCCCACCTCCACGAGCTCGTCGGCGGACGCCGCGGTGAGGGGCTCCAGCGGGCGCTCGTCCTGGTGGCGATGCAGCTCGCCGACGAGCTCCTCCGCGAGCGCGACCTCCACCGTCGCCTCCGCGACCAGGTGCGGGAGCGCCTCGCGGCGATCGAGGAGGCCTTCGCCGAGCACCAGCGCCACCTCGCGGCCCTGGCCGCCGCGCCGGCCGAGCACCCGGGGCGCGGCGCCGACGATCCCTGAGCGAGCCCGTGGCCTCCCCCTGCGGACGCGGGGCCGCGCGGGCCCGCCCCGAGGGCGCTCGACCGGGCCCGCCGATCGCCCTATCCTGCCGCCCATGCCCAGCCAGCCGCCCGTCTACCAGGCCCGCTCGCCCGCGCTAAAGGCCCTCCTTGAGCGCGGCTACTTCGAGCAGGCGTCGGACATCGAGGCGATCGACGCCGCCTTCGAGCGCGGGCCGGTGACCTTCTACATCGGCTTCGATCCGACGGCGCCCTCGCTCCACGTCGGCTCGCTCCTCCAGCTGATGGCGATGCGCGTGCTCCAGCGCCACGGCCACCGGCCGATCGCCCTCCTCGGCGGCGGCACGGCGATGGTCGGCGATCCCTCGGGCAAGAGCGAGATGCGGCGGATCCTGCCGGCCGAGGAGATCGCGGCCAACCGCGCCGAGATCATCCGCCAGTTCAAGGTCTTCCTCCACGCCGACGAGGGCTCGGAGAACGCCGCGATCTTCCTCGACAACGCCGAGTGGCTCGCCGGCCTCCGCTACATCGAGTTCCTCCGCGACATCGGCCGCCACTTCACGGTCAACCGGATGGTCGCGGTCAAGACCTACCGCGATCGCCTCGACCAGGAGATCCCGCTCTCCTTCCTCGAGTTCAACTACCAGCTCCTCCAGGCCTACGACTTCCTCCACCTCTTCCAGACCCACGGCTGCACCCTGCAGATGGGCGGCAGCGATCAGTGGGGGAACATCGTCGCCGGCGTCGAGCTGATCCGCCGGGTCACCTGCGAGGGCGACGCGCCGGGGATCGCCCACGGCCTCACCCTCCCGCTGCTGACGACCGCCGACGGCAAGAAGATGGGGAAGACCGAGCGCGGCGCGGTCTGGCTCTCGGCCGAGCGCCTCTCGCCCTTCGACTACTACCAGTACTGGGTGAGCGTCGACGACCGCGACGTCGGCCGCCTCCTCCGCCTCTACACCGAGCTCCCGCTCGAGGAGATCGACGCGCTGATCAAGGTCGAGGGCGCGGCGATCAACAGCGCCAAGGCCCGCCTCGCCTACGAGGCGACCCGCCTCCTCCACGGCGACGAGGCGGCCGAGACCGCCCGCGTCGCCGCCGCCCAGGCCTTCGGCGGCGGCGAGGACTGGAGCGCGGTCAACCTCGTCCAGCTCGCCGCCGCGCCGCTCAAGCTCGTCGACCTCGTCACCCACGACCGGGTCGCCGCCTTCAAGTCGAAGCGCGAGGCCCGGCAGCGGATCGAGGGAGGCGCGGTCAAGATCAACGGCGACGCGATCACCGACCCGAACCACGTCCTCGAGGCCTCGGTCGACGAGCCGCTCCGCCTCCAGGCCGGCAAGAAGACCCGCCTCCGGGTCGAGCTGAGCGCCGCCGAGGAGCCCCCCCCCTCGTCCGACGCCGAGCCCGCGAGCTAGCGCCAACGCGACCTCGCACGACGCGACGGCCAGGCACCGAAGTACCTGGCCGTCCAGACAGCTCCCGCGGAACCGCGCCTACTCGAAGATCGCCGGCTCAAACGCGACCGTGAGGACCGGCTCCGCCCGCAGGAGCATCACCTTCCCCAGCGTGTCCTCGACCGCCGCCGCGACCTTCTCGCCGGCGTGGGCCTCGATCTCGGCGAGCGCGGCGCGCATGCCGATCGGCAGCGAGACCGGCCCGAGGCTGGCGACGATGTCCTTGAGGGTCGGCTCCGGCGGGTAGACCTCGAGAGCGACGCTCGCGTCGACCTTGGCGAGCGAGCGGGCCTCGGCGAGCGCCGCCTCCAGCCCGCCGAGCTCGTCGACCAGGCCGCGCTCGCGGGCGGCGGCGCCGGTCCACACCCGCCCCTGGGCGATCTCGTGGATCTGCTCGTAGGTCTTGCCGCGCCCCTCGGCGACCCGAGTGACGAAGATCTTGTAGGCCGCCTCCATCATCTCGAGCATCGACGCCCGCTCGTCGGCGGTCCACGGCGTCATCATCGACCAGAGCGCCGAGCGCTTGCCGCGGCCGATGTGATAGGTGTTGATGCCGATCCGCCCGAGCGCCTTGTCGAGCGCCAGCTTGCCGCCGACGACGCCGATCGAGCCGGTGAGGGTCTCGGGGAGCGCGAAGATCTTGGTCGCGTTCGTCGAGATGTAGTAACCGCCCGAGGCCGCCACCCGGCCCATCGACACCACCACCGGCTTGCGGGCCTTGGCGGCGACGATCGCCTGGGCGATCTGCTCCGACGCGATCGCCGAGCCGCCCCCCGAGTTCACCCGGAGGACGATCGCCGCGATCTTGTCGTCGTCGGCCATCCGCCGGATCGCGGTCGCCAGGGTGTGGCCGGCGATCTGCCCGCGGGCGCCGAGGATCCCCTCGCCGTCGCCGTCGATGATGTTGCCGAGCGCGTAGACCAGGGCGACGTGGGGGACCTGCGGGGTCTTCGGCGGCATCAGCCCGAGGAAGACCTGGAGCTTGGAGAAGTCGAAGGCGCCCTCCCCCTCCTTGAGCTTGAGGGTCGTCCACTCCGAGCCCGCGAGCGCGCCCGCGCGGAAGTCCTCGAAGACCGCGACCTCGTCGACGAGGCCGGCCTCCTTCGCCGCCTCCGCGTGGAAGAGCGCGCGATCGATCGCCGCCACCGCGGCCCCCTCGTCGAGGCCGCGCCCCTCGGTGAGCCCCTTCTTCTGGGTCGCGTAGTACTGATCGACGATCGCCCCGAGGGTCTCCTCCATCTCCTTCGAGGGCGCGGTCCGGGTCAGCGGCTCGGCGGCCCCCTTGAAGGCGCCGACGTGGATGAAGTCGGCGACGATCCCGAGGCGATCGAGGAGCCCCTTGATGTGCACCGGCGTCGCCGCGGCCCCCGAGATCGTGATCATCCCGTGGGGCGGGAGGCCGACGCGATCGCAGGCGCTGAGGAGGTGGTAGACCGGGTTGAAGGCCATGTCGGCGTGGCAGGCGACCTGCCGCGCGCCGCCGCCCTTGAAGGCGACGAGGCCGGCGCGGAGCTCCTCGGCGCTCGACCAGTCGAGCGCGAGCTCGTCGATCCGCAGGACGAGGCCCTTCACCTGGGGATCGGCGGCGGCCTTGGCGAGGCGCGCGAGGAAGGGCTCCAGCTCGAGCGTCGGCGTCGGCGGGCCGCCGAGCGAGAGCGAGACCTCGGTCATCTCCGCGACCTGCCCCTCGAGGCGCATGCTCAGCCAGTGGGGCTTGTCCTTGGCGAAGCCGGCGGAGGCCTTGAGCGCGTCGTAGGGGCCGGGCTCCTCGAGCTTCTGGGCCATCATCGCGCCCAGCGGGCCGAGGTTGCCGAGGCCCGCCATCCCCGGGATCGCCGGCGCGTCGTCCTTCTTCTCCCCCTCCTTCTCCTTGTCCTTGTCCGCGTCGGCGGATGCCTCCCCCTTGTCGGCCTTCGCGGGCGCGACCTGGCAAGCGGCGAGGAGAGTGGCGAGGGTGAGGAGAGCTGCGCGTGTCATCATTTGCACCTGTGCGCCAGGGTAATCCCTGGTCCGGGATGATGCGACCCTGACGGGCCCCCTGCGGTTTCCGCATGCCGAGGACGCGCCTTCCCCGCCGCCCCTCCGCGCCGACGCGCGCCTGCGCGCGCGTGTATCCTCCGCCCACCCATGCAGCCGCCCCGCCGTGAGCCGCTCGCGGTCGCCTCGCTCGCCGAGGTGAGCCCCGATCCCGACCAGTTGATCACCGTCTTCGCCGCGGTCCAGGCGATCCACGCCGGCCGCACCAAGGCCGGCCGCCCCTTCTACGACCTCAGCCTCGGCGACGCCTCGCGGACCCTGAGCGCGAAGATCTGGGACGACGCCGGCGAGGCGATGCAGAGCGCGGCGACCCTCGAGGTCGGCCAGGCGGTGAAGGTCCTCGCCCGCGCCGACACCTACCAGGGGGCGGTCCAGCTGGTGGTCCGCCGCCTCCGCCCGGCCGAGGACGATGAGCCCGGCTACGACCCCTCCCTCCTCTTCGGCGACGGCCACGCGATCGTCGGCGACCGCCTCTGCCGGACCCTCGTGATCGACATCGAGACGGTCCCCGGGACACCCGTCGCCGAGCTCCCCGCCGGGGTCCACCACGCGATCGAGCGCTTCGCGGCCCGCGACGGCGGGGACGAGTCGCTGGTGATGAGCCTCTCGCCGATGCTCGGCCGGGTGATCTCGCTGGCCTTCGGCGACGGCGACGTCGATCCCCGCGAGCAGGAGGCGACCGTCCTCGTCGTCCCCCACCCCGATCACCCGATCACCGACCCGCCCGAATGGCTGCGCCCGGTCTCCGAGGCCGACCTCCTCCGCGCCTTCTGGACCCTCGCCGGCGCCGCCGACGTGGTCGTCACCTACAACGGCCGCGGCTTCGACATCCCCTTCCTGATCGGCCGCTCGCTGGTCCACGGGATCAGCGCCCGCGTCGATCTCATGGGCAGCCCCTACAGCCTCCGCCCCCACCTCGATCTCTACCGGGTGCTCACCGGGGGCGGCCGCGCCCTCGGCCCGACCGGCCTCGACGTCGTCTGCTGGGCCCTCGGGATCGAGTCGCCGAAGGGGGCGATGGACGGCTCCAAGGTCTCCGAGGCCTACGCCAGGGGCGAGGTGCGGGCGATCGCCGAGTACAACCGCGGCGACATCCGGGCGACCACCGAGGTCTACCAGCGGATCCGCGATCGGATCCTCTCCTTCCGCGAGGGCTGGTAGGCGCCGCTCACGACATGTCCCTCAGGACATGTCGTAAGGCACGCGCCGGCGCCCCGAAAACGAAGAACGGGACCCCCTCGCGGAGGCCCCGTTCACGGGTCCCGAAGCGGGCCCGAGCCTAGGAGGCGGCGGCCCGGATCTGGGCCTCGAGCCAGCGCTGCTCGTTGACCAGCTTGCGGTGCTCGATCGCATCGATCGGCCCGCTGTCCTTGCCGAGCTCGGCGTTGACCTCCTTGAGGCGGTCATGGACCTTGGTCAGCTCGATCTCGTCGACGGTGAGCGCCCGCTCGGTCAGGATCGACACGCGACCGTCGCGGGTGACCTCGAGGAAGCCAGCGCCGATCGCCAGCCGCTGCGAGGTGTCCTTCTCGCGGAAGCGGATCACGCCCGGGATCAGCGGGGTGATGAAGGGGACGTGATCCGGGAGGACGCCGAGCTCACCGGCGATCCCCGGGACCTCGACCCCCGGGACCTCGAGGCCGCTGCGCTTGGCCCCCTGCGGGGTGAGGATGTCGAGGGTGATGGTGCTCTGAGCCACGGGCTTGCTCCCTTCCTACGGGCGGGCCGAGGGCCCGGACTAGCCGCCGGCGAGGCGCTTGGCCTTCGCCTTCACCTCGTTGATCCCGCCGACCATGTAGAAGGCCTCCTCGGGGAGCGCGTCGTGCTTGCCCTCGAGGATCTCGCGGAACGAGGTGATCGTGTCCTCGAGGTCGACCTGGACGCCGTCGGAGCCGGTGAAGACCTTGGCGACGTCGAAGGGCTGCGAGAGGAACTTCTGGATCTTGCGGGCGCGGGCGACCGTCAGCTTGTCCTCCTCGGAGAGCTCGTCCATACCGAGGATCTTGATGATGTCCTGGAGCTCCTTGTACTTCTGAAGGATCTGCTGGACGCCGCGGGCGGTGTTGTAGTGCTCCCAGCCGACGACCTCGGGGGTGAGGATCGTCGAGGTCGAGTCGAGGGGGTCGACCGCCGGGTAGATGCCGATCTCGGTGAGCGCGCGGCTGAGGACCGTGGTCGCGTCAAGGTGGGCGAACGCGGTCGCCGGCGCCGGGTCGGTGAGGTCGTCCGCGGGGACGTAGATCGCCTGCACCGAGGTGATCGAGCCCTTGGTCGTCGTCGTGATCCGCTCCTGGAGGGCGCCCATCTCGGTCGCCAGGGTCGGCTGGTAGCCGACCGCGGAGGGGATGCGGCCGAGGAGCGCCGACACCTCGGAGCCCGCCTGGGTGAAGCGGAAGATGTTGTCGACGAAGAGCATCACGTCCTGGCCCATCTCGTCGCGGAAGTACTCCGCGACGGCGAGGCCGGAGAGGGCGACGCGGGCGCGGGCGCCCGGCGGCTCGTTCATCTGCCCGTAGATCAGGGCGACCTTCGAGTCCTCCGAGTGGATCTTGTGGACCGTGCGGTCGTGCTCGTCCCAGTCGGCCTTGATGACCTCGGACTCGATCATCTCGAAGTAGAGGTCGTTGCCCTCGCGGGAGCGCTCGCCGACGCCGCAGAAGACCGAGAAGCCGCCGTGCTTCTTGCCGACGTTGTTGATCAGCTCCATCAGGAGAACGGTCTTGCCGACGCCGGCGCCGCCGAAGAGGCCGATCTTGCCGCCGCGGCGGTAGGGGGCGAGGAGGTCGATGACCTTGATGCCGGTGGCGAAGGCCTCGACCTTGGTGCTCTGCTCGACGAAGGCCGGGGCGGGGCGGTGGATCGGCCGGTACTCGGCCGCGTCGACCGGACCCTGCTCGTCGACCGGCTTGCCGACGACGTTCATGATCCGCCCGAGGGTCGGCTTGCCGACCGGCATCATGATCGGCTTGCCGGTGTCCCGCGCCTCCATGCCGCGGACGAGGCCGTCCGTGGTGTCCATGGCGATCGTCCGGACGGTCCGCTCACCGAGGTGGAGCGCGACCTCGAGGGTGAGGTTGTCGGGCTCGTCGCTGATCCCCTTGTTGGAGACGAGGAGCGCCGTGTTGACCTCGGGGAGGGCGCCGGTGAACTCGATGTCGACGACCGGACCGATCACCTGGGTGATCCGACCGACGTTGACGCCGCTCTCGGCGGCGGCGACGGAGTCCGACTTCTGGGCGGTCTGGATGCTGCCGAGCGACGAACCGAGCAGCGAGCCACCGGGGGTACCGAAGAGCGAACCAGGCTTGGAGGGCGGCTGGATGGACATGGGGAGGTGCTCCAGGGGGTGTTGGGGGGCCTAGCCCTTGAGGGCTTCGGCGCCGCCGATGATTTCCATGAGTTCGGTGGTGATGGCGGCCTGGCGCTCGCGGTTGAACTGCAGCGTCAGGTCGTTGATCATCTGGCTGGCGTTGTCGGTCGCCGAGTTCATCGCCGTCCGACGGGCCGCGAGCTCGGCCGAGATCGAGTTGAGCAGCGCCTGCTGGAGCTGCGACTCGAGGGCGACCGGCAGGAGGTGGCTGAGGAGCGCCTCGCGGCCCGGCTCGAAGACCGGCTCGACCGGCGGCGCGTCGGGATCGACCTCGGCCGGCGCGAAGGGCAGGAGCTGCACGGTCTGCACCTCCTGGACCAGGGCGTTCTTGAAGAAGTTGTAGACCAGGTAGACGATGTCGGCCTGCGGGGCCGCGCCGTCCGGCGGCAGGAAGAGGCCGGTGGCCTCGGTCGCGACCGCCTTGACCGTGTCGATCAAGTTGTCGTGGTTCGGGACCTCGTGGAAGTACGAGGGCTTGACCCCGGCGTACGTGAGGCCCGAGTTCCCCTTCTTGCCGATCGCGATGACCGTGATCTCACGGCCCGCGGCCTTCTCGCGCTTGATCAGCGCGACCGTGGCCTTGATCGCGTTGGCGTTGAACGCCCCGCAGAGGCCGCGATCGGCGCTGACGATCACCACCGCGACCTTGCGGATCTCGGCCCGCGCGGCCATCAGCGGATCGACCGCAGCGTCGTCGCTCGCCGCCGTCAGGGCCTCGACGACCTCGGCCAGGCGGGTCCCGTAGGGGCGCGCGGCGGTCACCGCCTGCTGGGCCTTGACCAGGCGCGCGGAGGCGATCCGCCCCATCGCCTGGGTGATCTTCCGCGTGTTCTTGATCGAGCCGATGCGGTTGCGGATCTCTTTGAGATTACCCATCGCGTCCCCTCCGGCGAGCCTTCGTCCGCGAGCCGGCGGCTAGCCGCCGTGCTCCTTGGCCCAGATCGCGCCGAACGCCTTGCACGCGGCCTCGAGATCCTCCTCGACCTTCTTGAGGTCGGGCTTCGAGCGCGCGGTGGCGACGAGATCGAGGAGATCCGGCCGGCTCGACTTGAGCCAGGCGTGGAACTTGCCCTCGTACTCGGCGACGTCCTTGTGGGCGACCCCGTCGAGGTAGCCGCGGGTGCCCGCGAAGATCGACGCGACCTGGAGCGAGACCGCCAGCGGCGCGTACTGGGCCTGCTTGAGGAGCTCGACCAGCTTCGAGCCGCGGTTCAGGGTGTCGCGGGTCGCCTTGTCGAGGTCGGAGGCGAACTGCGCGAAGGCCTCGAGCTCGCGGTACTGGGCGAGCCAGGTCCGCAGCGGGCCGGCGAACTTCTTCATCGTCGGGATCTGGGCCGCGCCGCCGACGCGGGAGACCGAGATGCCGACGTTGAGCGCCGGCCGGATGCCTCGGTAGAAGAGGTTGCTCTCGAGGAAGATCTGACCGTCGGTGATCGAGATGACGTTGGTCGGGATGTACGCCGAGACGTCACCGGCCTGGGTCTCGATGATCGGCAGCGCGGTCAGCGAGCCGGCGCCGAGCTTGTCGGAGAGCTTGCAGGCGCGCTCGAGGAGGCGGCTGTGGATGTAGAAGACGTCGCCCGGGTACGCCTCGCGGCCCGGCGGGCGGCGGAGGAGGAGCGAGAGCTGGCGGTAGGCGACCGCCTGCTTCGAGAGGTCGTCGTAGACCACGAGGACGTGGCCGCCGCGGTCGCGGAAGTACTCGCCCATCGTCACGCCGGTGTAGGGCGCGATGAACTGGAGGGGCGCCGACTCCGACGAGGTCGCGGCGACGACGAAGGAGTACTCCATCGCGCCCTCGCGGCGGAGACGATCCACCACCGTGGCGACGGTCGAGGCCTTCTGCCCGATCGCCACGTAGACGCAGATCATGTTCTGCCCCTTCTGGTTGATGATCGTGTCGACCGCGATCGCCGTCTTGCCGGTCTGGCGGTCGCCGATGATCAGCTCGCGCTGACCGCGGCCGATCGGGATCATCGAGTCGATCGCCTTGATGCCGGTCTGGAGCGGCTCGTGGACGCTCTTGCGGGCGATGATGCCCGGCGCCTTGAGCTCGACCACGCGGGACTCGGCGGTGTCGAGGGCGGGGCCGCCGTCGATCGGCTGACCGAGGGCGTTGACGACCCGGCCGATCAGCGCCTCGCCGACGGGGACGCTCATGATCGTCCCGGTCCGCTTGACGACGTCGCCCTCCTTGATCAGGTGGTCGTTGCCGAGGAGGGCGACGCCGACGTTGCCCTCCTCGAGGTTGAGGACCATCCCGCGGACGTCGTGCGGGAACTCGAGGAGCTCGCCCGACATCGCGTTGTTGAGGCCGTAGACCCGGGCAATACCGTCGCCGACGGTGAGGACGGTGCCCGTCTCCTCGACCGCGACCTTGGTCTCGTAGCCCTGGATCTGCTCCTTGATGATCCGGCTGATTTCGTCGGCTCTGATCTCCATGGGGAAGCTCGCTTGCGTGGGGCGCCCGGGGGCGCGAAATCGATCGGTGGGAAGTTGGCTGGCGGCGGCGCTAGGTGCCGCTGAGGGTGGTGCGGAGGGTTTCGAGTTGGGTCTGGACGCTGCCGTCGACGACCATCGAGCCGACCTGGCAGACGACGCCGCCGATCAGCGCGGGGTCGACCGAGCTCTCGAGGACGACGGTGCGACCGGTCGCCTGCTCGAGCGCGCGGGTGAGCTTGAGGGTCGCGTCCGGGGTCAGCGGCCGCGCCGAGCGGACGCTGGCGTGGACCCGACCCGCGAGCTCATCGGCCATCTCGCCGTAGAAGCGGGCGATCTGCGCGACCCCGGAGATCCGGCCGCGCTCGAGCACGTAGGTGAGGAAGGAGAGCACCGTCGCGTCGACGCCGAGGCGCCGGCAGACCGAGGTGAGGACCGCGCGGCGCTCGCTCAGCGGGTAGCGCTGGGAGTCGAGGACGCCGCCGAGGGTCGAGCCGCTGCCGTCCTCGACCTTGATGGCGTTGGTGAAGTCGCTGAGGCCGCGGCCGAAGGTCTCGCGCTGCATCGCCGTCTCGGCGAGGAGCATCAGCGCGCGGGCGTAGCGACGGGCGAGGCTACCGGGGATCATCGGGCGTCCTTGAGGGAGGTGGTGGAGAGGTCGGTGGCGTAGCCGTCGACCAGGCGGCGCTGATCGGCGTCGTTGAAGCGGCTGATCAGGAGCTCGCGGGCGCGCTCGATCGCCGCGCCGACGATCTCGGCCTCGATCGCCTGACGGCGCGAGGCGGCCTCGCGCTCGGCGGCCGCGTTGGCGGCCTTGACGATCTTCGCGGCCTCGGCCTCGGCCTCCGCGAGGATCTGCTTGCGATCCTCCTCGGCCGACGCGCGGGCGGACCCGAGGATCGACCGGGTCTCGCCCTCGAGCGCGTCGATCTTCGACTTGTACTCGGCGAGGACCGCGTCGGCCTTCGCCCGCGCCTCGGTCGCCTGCTCGAGCTCGCGCTTGATCGCGTCGTGGCGCTCCGCGTTGCTCTGCACCAGGTTGCGGAAGATCAGCTTGTTGAGCAGGAGGACGAGGACGACGAAGTTGATCAGGATCCAGACGAGCCCGATCCGCGGATCGCTGTCGCTCGGCCAGTTGAAGAGGGTGATCCCGTGGTGCTCTTCGCCGCCGTGGCCGCCCGAGGGGGAGGCGCAGGCGTCGCCCGCCAGGGTGAGGGTGATCAGCGCGGGACCGACGGTCCCGACGAGGAGGCGGAGCTTGTTGGTCATCAGATCGCCCTCCCGAGCAGCTTGCCGGCGACCTCGGCCGCCAGCCCCTCGATCTCCCCCTGGAGCGCCTCGCGGGCCTCCTGGGCCTCGCGGGCGGCGGTCTCGCGCGCGACCTCGAGCTCGCGGCCGGCGCTCGCCCGGGCGTCGGTGACGATCCGGCTGCGGGTCGCCTCGCTCTCCTTGCGGGCGTCGTTGCGGATCCCCTGGGCCTCGTCGCGGACGCGGGCGAGCTTCTTGTCGTACTCGTCGCCGAGCGACGAGGCGTTGCCGGTCAGGCGCTCGGCCTCGGCGACCGCGCCGGCGATCGCCTGCTCGCGGCGCTCGCGGGTCTCGAGCCACGGCTTGAAGAGGAGCGGATGGAGGATCAGCATCAAGAGCAGGAAGATGCCGAGCTGCAGGTACGCGGTGCCGTCGATGTCGACGACGGGCGCGGCCGCGACGAGGATGGGTGCGAGGATCTGCATGGTCCTTGGCTCTTGCTCTTGGCCGGGCCGACCCCTTCCTTGAGGTCAATCTCCGGGCTCTGCCCTTGCCGCATCCCGGCAAGGCGGCGCGCTACTACCACGGGGGTCCGTGGTCGTCAACGCCCGGCCCGAAGCCCGCGGCCGGCCGGCCCAGACGCCGCAGAGCCCCCTCTCCTGCCCTCCCCGGCGAAGCTTCCGCCGCGACCTCCGCGGGCGCGGGCGGAGCGACGATCGAGGAGGGCGACGACGCGGGAAGGCTCACGCGACGGCGATCCCTCCGGACACGACGAGACCCGCCGGATCGCCAGCAATGGCGACCGGGCGGGCCCTTGGAGCACGGCGGAGAGGGCCGCGCTCACTCGCTCTCGGCGAGGGCGATCTTCGGCTTGTCAGCCTCACGCGCGCCGCCGGAGCTGTCCATTCGGCAATTGCCCTCGAAGATCGCGCCCTTCTGGATCATCAGGGTCGGGCTCAGGAGGTTGCCGTAGACCCGGGCGGTCTCGTGGATCTCCAGCGAATTGGCGGCGACGATCTCGCCCCGGATCAGCCCCTCGATGATGATGTTGGAGGCGTGGATCTTCGCCTTCACCTCGGCGGTCTCGCCGATCATCAGAGTGCCCTTGGTGTCGATCTCCCCGGAGAAGACGCCGTCGATCCGGACCGCGCCCTCAAATGTGAGCTTCCCGTCGAAGCTGCTGCCCTTGCCCAGGATGGTTGTGATCTCGTTGGTCGCCATCGTTGTCTCCTCCCGCGCGGGGCTCCCGCGCGGGTTCGCCCCGGTCCATGACCGCGCGCACCCTAGCGGGAACCAGTGCGCCTGGGTACTGTACATTTGTCCAAAGGGTGAGGCGCTCTTTCGCCCCTCACGAAAGCCGTTGGCGAAGTCGGCACGCCTGGCATAGGCTGCCGATCCGTGAGCTCAAAACCGGAAGACCCGCTGGCTCGCAGGATCGGTCGCGGCTCCTCGGACGACGAGGAGAGCATGAACGACGAAATGCGCGACGCGCGCAGCGATGATCCACGCGCGGTCGATCTCCTGCAGGCCTTCAAGCGGGCCCACGCGGTGCTCCAGGCGCTCGTCGGCAACACCCGCGACGGCGAGACCCTCATCGTCGCCACCGACGCGAGCGGCTTCCCGGTCGCCCAGCGGGTCATCCGCCGCCCCGACGGGCTCCCCCACGCGATCGTCGTCGGTCGCCACAACCGCTGCACCCTCAACATCCCCAACGACTCGCGGGTCAGCCTCCGGCACATCCTCCTGACCGCCTGGCCAGGTCAGGGCTCGCTCCGCTTCCGCGGCTACGACCTCGGCGGCCGCGCGGGGATCGTCCTCGCCGACGGCAAGCGGGTCCCCGGCTTCTCGGCGCTCGGCCACGTCGCCCTCTCCTTCGGCCGGACCGCGATGTTCGTCCTCCCCGGCGGCAAGGTCGGCCTCGATCTCCTCGCCGGCGACGCGCCGGAGGCCTTCGAGCGCCTCACAGGCCTCGACCCCCGCGGCGGCGGCGTCCGCCTCGCGCTCTCGGCGATGGCCGAGCCCAGCGTCGCCCAGATCGGCGGCTACCGGCCGATCGACGTCGACCAGAAGCCGGCCTCCCGCGGCCTCCTCCGCCTGCGCTCGCTGCAGTCGCGGACCGGCAAGGGCGGCGACAACGTCCGTGAGCTCGACGTCGACTCCGAACAGCTCCAGCGCGGCCTCCTGATCGGCCGCTACAGCGATCGCTGCTCCCTCGCCGGCTCCGGCCGCAACCTCTCCCGCGTCCACGCGCTGGTCGCCGAGGAGGGGCCGACCTCGCTCCTGGTCTACGACCTCGCGAGCACCAACGGCGTCCGCCCGGGGCATGAGACCGACGGTCCGAGCCATGCAGTCGTCCGCCTCCGCGAGGGCGAGCCGGTGATGCTCGGCCACTTCGAGCTGAGTTGGGCGCCGCCGGCCGGCGTCAAGGTCCACTGATCGGCGGCGCCTCGTCGGCGACAGACGGGCGCTGAGCGCCGTTGCCCGGTCACCCGCGCGGCGCCGTAAAATTACCCCGACGATCGCCGCCCAAAAGCCGCCCAACTTGTGCTAGGAGACCCGCAGTCACCGGGCCATTCCCGGGCGAGTGGGAGTGATATGAGCGCACCGAAGAAAACCGCCAAGCGCGGCCTCGCGGGGCTGATGGACTCGACGATCGGCGCCAAGATCCTGATGGCGCTCACCGGCTTCGTGCTGGTCGGCTTCGTCGTCCAGCACATGGTGATGAACCTCCAGCTCTACGCCGGCCCCGAGGCCCTCAACAGCTACGCCCACAACCTCAAGCACATGATGGGCGGCGGGTTTGTCTGGGGCGGCCGGGCCTTCCTCCTCGCCTGCATCGCCATCCACATCCAGATGGCGATGAAGCTGACCAACCGCAACCGCGACGCGCGGCCGCAGCGCTACGCCGCCGGCCAGCGGACCCAGGTGACCTCCTACGCCGCCCAGTTCATGGCGCTCACCGGCGTGGTCATCCTCCTCTTCGTCATCTACCACCTCCTCCACTTCACCGGCGGCGTCGTCCAGCCCGACAACTTCCACGTCCTCGACGCGGAGGGGCGCCACGACGTGTGGCGGATGGTCGTCACGTCCTTCAAGGACCCGGCGACCTCGATCGCGTACATCGTCGCCAACATCGCCCTCGCCTTCCACCTCAGCCACTCGGTGACCTCGATGTTCGCCACCCTGGGGCTCCAGAGCGGCCGCTACCGCCCGATCCTCGCCAAGGTGGGGCCGGCGATCGCGGCCTTCGTCCTCCTCGGCAACCTCTCGTTCCCGATCAGCGTCCTCGCCGGCCTGGTCCACATCTAAGGAGCCATCGCCATGGAGCTCAACGCTCGCATCCCCGCCGGGCCGATCAGCGAGAAGTGGGACAAGCACCGCTTCGAGCTCAAGCTGGTCAACCCCGCCAACAAGCGCAAGTTCAAGATCATCGTGGTCGGCTCGGGGCTCGCCGGCGGCTCGGCGGCCGCGACCCTGGCGGAGCTCGGCTACGACGTCGACTGCTTCTGCTTCCAGGACAGCCCCCGCCGGGCCCACTCGATCGCCGCCCAGGGCGGGATCAACGCGGCCAAGAACTACCCGAACGACGGCGACTCGATCTACCGCCTCTTCTACGACACGGTGAAGGGCGGCGACTACCGGGCCCGCGAGGCCAACGTCTACCGCCTCGCCCAGATCTCGAACAACATCATCGACCAGTGCGTCGCCCAGGGCGTCCCCTTCGCCCGTGAGTACGGCGGCATGCTGGCCAACCGCTCCTTCGGCGGCGCCCAGGTCTCGCGCACCTTCTACGCCCGCGGTCAGACCGGTCAGCAGCTCCTCCTCGGCGCCTACTCGGCGCTCGAGCGGATGATCGGCGCCGGCAAGGTCAAGATGCACCCGCGGACCGAGATGCTCGACCTCGTCCTGGTCGACGGCCACGCCCGCGGGATCGTCACCCGCAACCTGATCACCGGGGCGATCGAGTCGTGGGCCGCCGACGCGGTGATCCTGGCGACCGGCGGCTACGGCAACGTCTTCTACCTCTCGACCAACGCGATGGGGTCGAACGTCACCGCCTCCTACCGCTGCTACAAGCGCGGAGCCGGCTTCGCCAACCCCTGCTTCACCCAGATCCACCCGACCTGCATCCCGGTCAGCGGCGACTACCAGTCGAAGCTCACCCTGATGAGCGAGTCGCTGCGCAACGACGGCCGGGTGTGGGTGCCGAAGAAGGCCGAGGACTGCCGCAAGCGGCCGCGCGAGATCCCCGAGGAGGACCGCGACTACTACCTCGAGCGCAAGTACCCGGCCTTCGGCAACCTGGTCCCGCGCGACGTCGCCTCGCGGGCGGCCAAGGAGGCGGTCGACTCCGGCCGCTCGGTCCTCGCCGGGAGCCCGGCGGTCTACCTCGACTTCGGCAACGCGATCCGCCGCGACGGCGAGGACGCGATCCGCGACCGCTACGGCAACCTCTTCGACATGTACGAGCGGATCTCGGGGGAGAACCCCTACGAGACGCCGATGCGGATCTACCCCGCGGTCCACTACACGATGGGCGGGCTCTGGGTCGACTACAACCTGATGAGCACGATCCCCGGCCTCCACGTCCTCGGCGAGGCCAACTTCTCGGATCACGGCGCCAACCGCCTCGGCGCGTCGGCGCTGATGCAGGGGCTCGCCGACGGCTACTTCGTGATCCCCTACACGATCGGCCACTACCTGGCGACCGCCAAGCAGCCCAAGGTCTCGACCGACCACGCCGCCTTCAAGGCCGCCGAGGAGGCGGTCAAGGGGCGGCTCAAGAGGCTCCTCAGCGTCGGCGGCGACAAGAGCGTCGACTACTTCCACCGCACGCTCGGCGTCGACATCCTCTGGGAGTACTGCGGGATGGCCCGCAACGAGGCCGGCCTCAAGAAGGCGCTGCAGCTGATCCCGGAGCTCCGGGAGCGCTTCTGGAAGGAGATCCGGGTCCCCGGCTCGGCCTCCGAGCTCAACATCTGGCTCGAGAAGGCCGGCAGGGTCGCCGACTTCCTCGAGTTCGCCGAGATCCTCTGCCTCGACGCGCTGAACCGCGAGGAGTCCTGCGGCGGTCACTTCCGCGAGGAGCACCAGACCGCCGACGGCGAGGCCAAGCGCGACGATCACAAGTTCGCCTACGGCGCGGTCTGGGAGTACAAGGGCGACAATCAGGCCCCTGCGCTCAACAAGGAGCAGCTCTCCTTCGAATACGTCAAGCTCGCCACGAGGAATTACGCGTGATGTCTGACGAGAAGATGAAGATCACGTTGCATGTGTGGCGCCAGAAGGGCCCGAGCGCCCCTGGCGAGCTCAAGACCTACAAGGTCGACAACGTCAACCCGCACATGTCCTTCCTCGAGATGCTCGACGTCCTCAACGAGGAGCTCCTGCAGAAGAACGAGGATCCGATCGCCTTCGATCACGACTGCCGCGAGGGGATCTGCGGGATGTGCTCGATGGTCGTCAACGGCCGCCCCCACGGGCCCCGCAAGGCGACCACGACCTGCCAGCTCCACATGCGCTCGTTCAAGTCGGGCGACGAGATCTACATCGAGCCCTGGCGGGCCAAGGCCTTCCCGATCATCAAGGACCTGATGGTCGACCGCTCGGCCTTCGATCGGATCATCGCCTCGGGCGGCTACGTCGCCGTCCACACCGGCGGTGCCCCCGACGCGAACGCCCTGCCGATCGGCAAGAAGGACGCCGACGAGGCCTTCGACTACGCCGCCTGCATCGGCTGCGGCGCCTGCGTGGCCGCCTGCCCCAACGCCTCGGCGATGCTCTTCGTCGGCGCCAAGGTGGCCCACCTCGGCAAGCTCCCGCAGGGCGAGGTCGAGCGGCGCAGCCGCGTCCTCAACATGGTCCACACCATGGACACCGAGGGCTTCGGCGCCTGCACCAACCACGGCGAGTGCTCGGCCTCCTGCCCCAAGGAGATCCCGCTCGAGGCGATCATGACGCTCAACCGCGACTACGCGCGGGCGAGCTTCAGCGGCGACGAGTAGGCGGCCGCCAGGCCGTCACGAGGTCGCCAGCGAGGGGGCCGACGTCCGCGTCGGTCCCCTCGCTTGTCTCTCATGTCTCTCCAATCAACCCGCCAGAAACGCAAAGAGCCCCAGCCCGGTGGGCTGGAGCTCACGTGGTCGCGAAGCTCGCGACCTCAGCTCGCGCGCGCCTGCTTCGGCGTGTTGTAGAAGAGCGTGATCGTCAGGCAGTGGAACTCCGAGTCCGAGCTCTGGGTGACCACCTTGTCGACGATGTCGACGCCGGGGTTGGCCGCCAGCCACTCGTTGATCCGCTCGCTGATCTGCTCCCGCTCCCACGCCTTGGTCGCCGAGAACACCTTCACTCCGGTAAATGCCACCATGGTCCTCCCACATCGCGGCGCATTGTGGAGACGCCGCCCAGTCGAAATCTAGGGCGGTTCTACACCATCCCCGGAATTTATCCAGCTAAAATCGCGCATCCTCCGGCGACCCCCCGAGGGGCTCGCCCGGCCGAAGAGCCGCCGAAATTGGCGTAATCGGATTCGCAAAACATGCAAACGCAATGGGCCACACTCACCCTCCACCTCCGCCTCGACTCTGCCAGCGGCACCTCCAGCGAGGACCAGGTCGACGCCCTCGCCGCCCTCCTCGGCGAGGATGAACGGATCAGCGGGGTTGAGGTCCGCGACGCGACGACCCTGGGGGGAAGTAGCGACGATCCTCAACTCATTGTTTACACCGACCCTGCGGCGATTGAGGCGCTGCGGCCGGACGTCGCCGAGCTCGCCCGCCGCCTCGGCATCGACCTGACGATCGACGCGGCGATCCGCGACGATGACGACTGGCGCGACTCCTGGAAGCAGTTCTACGCGCCGATGCGCCTCGGCGGCGGCGCCCTCCTCCTCCGCCCGAGCTGGATCCCCCGCGAGCCCGGCGACCCCGAGCTCGAGGTGGTCCTCGATCCCGGCCGGGCCTTTGGGACCGGTCAGCACGAGAGCACCCGCCTCTGCCTCGAGCTCCTCTGCCGCCTCGCCGCCGCCGGCCGCCGGCCCCGACGGGTCCTCGATCTCGGCTGCGGCTCGGGGATCCTCGCCCTCTCCGCCGCCCGCCTCTTCGGCCCCCTCGATCGCCTCTGCGCCGTCGACTTCGACCCCGAGGCGACCGAGACCACCGCCGAGAACGCGGCGATCAACCACGTCGACGGGATCGAGATCGTCACCGGGACGATCGACGACGTCGCCGGCGACTTCGACCTGATCCTCGCCAACATCCGCCCCTCGGTCCTGATCCCCGCCGCGGCCGCGATCACCGGCCACCTCGCCGCCGGCGGCGACCTCCTCTGCTCCGGGATCCTGATCGAGGAGGGCGACGAGGTCGCGGCGCCCTACCTGGCGACGGAGGGCCTGACCGATCGCGGCCGCGAGACCGCGGGCGACTGGGTCGCCCTCCACTTCGCCCGAGGCGCGGGATGAGCCTGCGGGTCTTCGCGGGCGCGCCCGGGGCCCTCGAGGCGGGCGCGCGCGTCCGCCTCGACGCCGAGGAGTCCCACTACCTGCGGCGGGTCCGGCGGGCCCGCGACGGCGCGGCGATCGAGATCTTCGACGGCGTCGGCGGGCTCTGGAGCGCGACCCTCGAGGGCGGCGACCCGAAGGCGAGCGTCGCGGCGATCATCGACGCGGTCCCCCTGCCGCCGCCGCCCCCTCGCCTCACGCTCCTCCTCGGCCTCCCCGAGCCCTCCGCCGCCCTCCAGGCGATCACCCAGGCGACCGAGCTCGGGGCCGCGGCGATCGTCCTGGTCCGCTGCGCCCGCAGCCAGAACACCCACCCCGGGCCAGCGCGGGTCGAGCGGGTCCTGCGGGCCGCCCAGCGCCAGTGCGGGCGGCCGCTGCCCCCTCACGTCGAGGGCGTCGAGGGCCCGCTGGGGCTCGCCGAGGCCCTGGCGATCGCCGCCGACGATCCGGGCTACTTCGCCTGGGAGGCGCTCCGCGGGCAGGACGCGCCGCCTCCGAGGGTCAGCGCTGGAGCCCGCCTCCTGGTCGGTCCCGAGGGCGGCCTCACCCGCCCGGAGGCCGACCAGGCCGCCGCCGCCGGCCTCCAGCCCCTCGCCCTCGGCCCCTGGACCCTCCGGACCGAGACCGCCGCCCTCGTCGGCCTGACGCGCCTCCTCTTCGCCCCCTGACCTCCGCCCCTGACCGGGGCCGCGAAGAGGCTCGAAGGCCCCACTCGAGGGCCGCCGCCGGCGATCGTCCGTGATACCCTGCGGGCCGATGCCGCTGTGGTCCTCCGCGCTGCGTCCAGGCCCCTGTCCGGCCTGCGATGGGCCGCTCGCCGCCGACCTCGCCACGCAGGCGCGCCCGACCTGCCCGAGCTGCGGGCTCGTGCTCGCGCCTCGCCGGGTCGCGGGCTTCTGGCGCCGCCTCCTCGCCGGCGCGCTCGACCTCTTCGTCCTCCTCCTGACCGCCGGTCCGCTCCAGCGCGGGGTCCACTGGGCGCTCGGGATCGAGGCGCCGGTGCGCGGCGATCTCTCGCTCGACACCCTCCTCCTCTGGCTCGCGCTGCCCCCCGAGAAGGTCGTGATCTGGATGGTCCCCTTCCTCGGGATCGCGGTCGGCTACCTCGTGATCTTCAGCGCCCTCGCCGGCGCGACCCTCGGCCAGCGCGCGCTCGGCCTCGAGATCGTCCGCGGCGACGGCGGCCGGCCCGGCTTCGTCCGGGCGACGATCCGCGCCCTCGCGCTCCTCCTCGGCCTCGTGCCGGGCGGGCTCGGGGTCCTCTGGATCGCCTTCGACCGGGAGAAGCGAGGGCTCCACGATCACCTCGCGCGGACCTACGTGGTGAGGCGGAGATGAGGCTCAAGGACTACCTGGAAGCGACCGGCATGCTCGACGAGCGCGACCTCGTCGACGCCGAGAACCGCGCGCTGATCTACGGCGGCAGCCTCGACACCTCGCTCCTCGAGCTCGAGGCCCTCGACCCGGTGCGCCTCGACGCCGCCCTCGCGGCCGCCCGCGGCCTCCTCTCGAGCCCGCCCGAGCTCCTCCTCCAGGCGCCGAACCGCCGGCCCTGGGAGATGCTCCCGGAGATCTGGATCGAGGAGCGCGAGGCGGTGCCGCTCGCGCGCTTGGTGGAGCGAGTCGAGGGGCTAGCGCCACCTGTCCTTTCGGACATCTTCCACGCGCGAGCGCTAGCGCCGGGCGAGGCGCCCGACGATCACGATCGACGCCAGCAGCGAGAGATCGATCGCCGGGCCGATCGGCGCGCCCGCGAGGCTCTGGAGGCGGAACCAGAGCGCGCCGCCGGCGACCAAGAGCGCGCCCCAGCGGATCCACCAGCGCAGCGGCGGGCGCCGGCCGTCGCCCCGCGCCCGGAGCTCGGCGCTCCGGAGGATCATCGCCACCGACGTCACCGCCGCGAAGCCGATCAGCGCGTAGGGAGCGACCGGCCCCTCGGCGCCGATCAGGTGGAGCGCGAGGTAGACGAGATCGGCCTGGATCAGCGAGACCAGCGCCGAGATCCCCAGGAAGAGGAGCTGCGAGCCCGGGGCGAGCCCGGCGGCGCCGATCAGGAGGCCGAGGAGGAAGGGCGCGCCGACCATCAGGAGCATCGGCACCGCCGCCCAGCCGACCGTGTTCAGGAGCTCCCAGGCGACGTCGAAGAACGAGCGCCCGCCGACCGTGAGCGGCAGGGCGCCGGCGAGCCCGAGGCCGATCCCCGCCAGCGCGACCTCGCCCGGGATCGACCCGCCCGCGCGCGCCGTCGTCGCCCCGTCCCCGTCCTCGCCCCAGTCCTCGTTCGCGTCGACCATGGTCGTCCGACGATACCAGGTCAGGCGCCGGCCCCGGGCGGGACTCGGCGTCCTGCCCGGGCCGGGGCTTCGTTGGTCCAGGGAGCGCGCCCGGCAGGTCTCGAACCTGCGACCGCCGGCTTAGAAGGCCGATGCTCTATCCAGCTGAGCTACAGGCGCAAGAGTCGGGGCGAGAGGATTTGAACCTCCGGCATCCTGCTCCCAAAGCAGGCGCGCTACCAGGCTGCGCCACGCCCCGAAGGCCCGGGACCATACCCGAGGAGCGCGGGGCCGTCCAGCGGCCGCCCGGACGCGCCGTCGACGCGTCCGGACCCGGCCCTTCGGGGCCCTAGCCCGCCAGGAGCCCCGGCAAGGCCGCGAGGAAGGCCGCCGTCGCCGCCCCACGGTGGGAGCGCGCGCCCTTCTCCTCCGGCGTCAGCTCGGCGACCGTCCGCGCGCCGCCGCCCAGCCAGACGAAGGGATCGTAGCCGAAGCCGCCCGAGCCGCGGGCGACCGTCCGGGCGACGCCGTCCCAGCGGCCGCGGAAGACGCACACCCCCTCGTCCGATTGCCCGGGGAGCGCCCCGCCGTCGACCCGGCCGACCGCGAGCGCGCACACGTAGTGGGCCGGCGACGAATCGAGGCCGCGGGCCCGGAGCTCGTCGCAGAGGCGCTGGTTGTTGTCGGCGTCGCTGGCCCCGGGGCCAGCGAAGCGCGCCGAGTAGACCCCGGGCGCCCCCTCCAGCGCGTCGACGCAGAGCCCGGAGTCGTCGGCGACCACCAGCGACGCCCCCTCCTCGCCGAGCCCCCGCAGCCAGGCCGCGAAGCCGAGCGCCTTGAGGGTCGCGTTGCCCTCGAAGGTCTCGCGGTCCTCGACGACCTCGGGGAGCGGGCCGAGCTCGGAGGCCGCGAGCACCTCGACCTCACCGACCCCGCCGAGCCCGGCGATCGCCCGCTGGAGCTCGCCGACCTTGTGGCGGTTGCCGGAGGCGATGATCACCCGCCTAGGCATCGGCCACCTCGAGCGCCGCCGCCTGGATCGCAAAGAGCTGGCGGCAGCCGTGCTCCGCGAGATCGAGCATCCGCGCGAGCTCGGGCCGCGAGAAGACCCCGTCCTCGCCGGTCCCCTGGATCTCGACCATCCCCTCCCCGCGCATGACGACGTTGAGGTCGACCGCGGCGACGCTGTCCTCGGCGTAGGGGAGATCGAGGAGAGCGCTGGTCTCCTTGCCGCCGCCGAGCGCGACCATGCCGACCGAGACCGCGGCGACCGGGGCGATGATCGGCGCCGCCTCGAGGATCCCCTGGGCGACCAGGCGGCGCAGCGCGATCACCAGGGCGACGTAGCCCCCGGTGATCGACGCCGTCCGGGTGCCGCCGTCGGCCTCGATCACGTCGCAGTCGCAGATGATCGAGAGCGGCCCGTCGCGGCCGACCAGGCGGCCGAGATCGACGGCGGCCCGCAGCGAGCGGCCGACCAGCCGCTGGATCTCCTTGCCACGACCGCCAGGATCCCGACGACCGCGCGGCCGGGTCGCCCCTGGCAACATCGAGTACTCGGCGGTCACCCAGCCGCCTCGCTTGAGCCAGCCCGGCGTCTGTGGCTCCAGGTTGGCCGTGCAGATCACCCGCGTCCGCCCGGCGGTCACCAGGGCCGAGCCGAGCGCCTGGCCGATGAAGCCGGGGCTGATCGTCGTGGGTCGGAGCTCGTCAGGTCGACGTCCGTCGGCGCGCATGGGCCCGGAGGCTAGCGATCTGGGCACAAAAAACAAGGCGCCCGGAGGCGCCTTGGTCTGCGGCGAACAAAGGTGGACGCCGCGCGGACGGAGCGGAAGGCTACTCGGCCGGAGCCTCTTCCTTCTTCTCCTCGCCCTCACCGGCGGCCTCGTCCTTCTTCTCCTCGCCGCCGGCGGCGTCGTCCTTCTTCTCCTCGCCGGCGGCCTCGGGCTTGGCCTCGTCCTTCTTCTCATCCTTGCCTTCGTCGGCCTTGGCCTCCCCCTCCTTCTTGGGCTCCTCCTTCTTGGCGTCGCCGCCACACGCAGGAGCAAAGAGAGAAAGGGCGGTAAGCGCCGCAACCAGGAACTTGCTGTCGAGCTTCATGGGCAGATCTCCCTACACAATTGATCGGTGGATCGAGTCGTGTCCGTGACTCTACGCCAAAATGCGGCAAATCGGCAACGATCGCGTAATCCAGTGCGCGTCATCCACATTTGAAGTCTAGTTTTGCGCACTATCGCGCGAATTGACTTCCTGATAACTGCCATTCCTCCACTCTCATGCCGTGGGGAAGCTCAAGCACCCTGCCGTGGCGAGCGCCTACGCCCGCCCCCTATCCTCCGCGCATGCTCCAGCAGATCCGAGATCAGGCCATCCGAGCGATCTTCCAGCCCGATCCCGAGGCGCCCCCCCGCGCCCTCCTGGTCGCCGGGGCCTGCGGGAACGTCGGCTTCGGCAAGCTCGGCCAGCTCGCCCGCCTCCTCGGCCGCCACGGCGTCCCGGTGATCGCGCTCGACCTCGCACCGGCCGTCCAGGAGGTCAAGAGCCGCCTCGCCGAGGCCTTCGGCCGCCGCTTCTCGGCCCCCGAGATCGCCGAGATCACCGACGCGATCACGATCGTCCAGGGCACCCTCGCCGACGTCCCCGAGGCCCTCCAGATCGGCTTCGTCTTCGAGGCGATCCCCGAACGCCTCGATCTCAAGCGCGCCTTCTACAGCGCCCTCCGGACCCGCGATCCCGAGGCCTTCATCTTCTCGGCGACCAGCGGCCTGACCTCCCACAAGCTCTTCGACGGCCTCGCGGGCGCCGAGCGCTGCGGCGTCCTCCACCCCTTCTTCCCCCACCTGACCAACAAGCTCTGGGAGATGCCGATCCACGGGGCGGTCACCGGCAAGGACGAGGTCAAGGCGATCCGCCGCCTCTTCGATCGCCTGGGGATGACCCTGGTGCCGGTCGCCGACGTCCCGAGCTTCGCCGCCGATCGCCTCTTCTGCGGGATGATGCTCGAGGCGGTGCGGATCCACGCCGACCTCGGCCTCACGCCCGCCCAGGTCGACGACGTGTGCAAGCAGGTCCTCGGCACCTCGCCCTTCTACGTGCACAACCTGATCCGCGGGGCCAACGGCCTCTCGGCCCACTGCATGGAGCTGATGGTCGAGGAGGTCGACTCGACCCTCTACGCGATCCCCGAGGCATGGCGGCCCTACATCGCCGATCCCGGCAAGCAATGGCCCTACGAGCGGGGCCAGCGCTGCCCGCCCGAGCACTTCGCGGCCGTCCGCGAGCGGATGCTCGGGATGCTCTTCGCCCTCACCGCCTACATGCTCGAGCACAAGATCGTCGCCCTCGACGCGCTCAACTACCTCGCCGAGAAGGCGCTCGCCTTCCGCGAGGGGCCGCCGGCGCTGATCGAGGCGCTCGGCGCCGAGGAGGCGATCGCGATCACCCGCCGCTTCCTCGAGGGCCAGGCGATCACCCGGGCCGACGAGGTCGCCCCCGTCGCCGCCCTCGACCCGGCCGCCGGCAAGGCCCCCTGGGGTCAGATCTACGTCGGGACCAGCGTTCACGACGGCGTAGGCCTGATCTCCCTCAAGCGGACGACCCTCAGCGACACCTTCCTCGCCGAGATCGACGCGGCCTACACCGCCCTCGACGGCGACCCCGCGGTCAAGGCGATCGTCATCGCCCCCGACGGGCTCTTCAGCCGGGAATTCGGCCACGGCGCCGATCTCAACGCCTTCGTCCCGGTCCTCGGCGACCGGGCGGCCGCGCTCGCGCTGATCCAGCGGTGGAAGCAGACCCTCGGCAAGCTCCGCGGCGGCAAGCCGACGGTCGCCGCCCTGGTCGGCCGGGTGCTCGGCGGCGGCCTCGAGCTGGCGACCTCCTGCCACGCGCGGATCGCCGCCGAGGGGACGATCCTCGGCCAGCCCGAGACCACCGTCGGCGTCCTCCCCGGGCTCGGCGGCTGCCACCAGATCCACCGCTTCTCGGCCGAGGACGCGTTCGGCCGGATCTCGGAGCTCCTCCTCACCGGCCACGCCTTCAAGGCCGAGGAGGCGGCGGGCTGGGGCTTCGTCTCGAAGATCGTCGGCGTCCGCGAGCTCCCGCAGGCGAGCTTCGCCTTCGCGGCCGAGCTCGCCAGCGGCGCGCCGCTCCCGGCCTTCCGCGAGGCCGCGGCCGAGGTCGCGGTCGATCGCGGCGTCGACCCGCGCAACGAGCAGGGCGTCCCACTCGACGCCGACCTCCGGGAGCTCCTGGCGGCGACGATCGAGGCCTGCGTCGGCAAGCCCTGGGCCGAGGCCTCGGCGATCGAGGAGGCGAAGGCGGCCGAGAGCCTGGCGATGTCGACCTCGAAGATCGGCGTCGCGGCGATGCTCCGCGGCAAGGCGCCGGCCTTCCAGAAGCCGCTCGCCTAGGCGCGCGGCGGCGAGCCCGGGGCGCTCCGGTCGTCGGCTACAATCGCCGCCGGTGGCCGGGGTGCGCGACGCGTTGGTGGCTCTGCTCGTCCTCCTTGGCGGCTGCCGGGCCTCCTGGGACTACCCGATGATCGACTACGCGATGGTCCCGCTCCCGAGCGGCACCCCCTGCGCCGAGCTCGTGGCTGAGGCGCGCGAGCGCGGCCTCTCGGTGATCGTCAACAACCACACACACGTGCTCGCCTGGGACGAGACCATCCTCCTCCGCGGCGAGCTCAAGCGGCTCCACCGCTCGGGGCGATATCTGCACGCGCAACGGATCCGCGAGATCCAGGCGACGCTCGTGTGCGGCTCGACGGCCCACACGCTGCCCGTGCGGACCTGTCGGATCCGCGGTCGAGCCTACGGGGTCTTCGATCTACAGGCGCTTGAGGGCGTCACCGAGGTCGGCCAGCTCGATGCGCCCTGCCTCCTGAATTTCAATCTCCGCACCGGCAACCGGTGGAGCCCTTGGATGAGCTCCCAGGGCCACACGGCGATCGTCCGCCGATCGCCCCGCGCGATCCTGGAGGGCGGCCGGTGAGGCCAAACACGACCCTCCTCGCCCTCCTCGCCCTCGCGGGCTGCGCCCCGCCGTGGGGCGTCTTCGAGATCCAGCAAGGCTTCACCGTGAGCGAGCAGGCGGAGCGCTGCGAGACCATGGACGAGCGAGTCGCCCGGGACGGTATCTGGCGCCCGGAGTTCGTCATCATCGGCTTCGACCGGCGCTACGTGATGCCCTACGCGACCGACGAGCGCTGGGTGCTCGACCTCAGGGGCTACGACAAACGTGAGGTCACGGAGATCCGCGAGATCCGGCTGCGCTGCGGCGAGGAGGAGCGCGAGCTCCGCGTCCTCCGGTGCGGCGCGCGGGCCTACGTCGATCCCCGGCAAATCGCCGACTGGTACGGTCGCGGGGACCCGGAGACCCCCTGCTGGCTCAACATCGTCGCCGACGACGTCCGGGGCGAACTCCACGGCATCGAGATGGTGATGCTCCGCCCGAGCCTGCGGCCGGCGCTCGCGCCGCTCACGGCCTCCGATCAACCGAGCCACGGAGACCCGCCCGCGCCGGAGACGACGGAGCCACCGACGGCGAACGAGTCGGCGACGGCCGGGAACGACCCGACCGCGGACGAGTGATCGGCGGAGCCCTCAGGCGCTGACCTCGGCCTCGGCCTCGGCCTCGACCGCGGCCGGCCGCGGCTTCGGCGGCGGCGGCGGGCGCATGCACACCCCGAGCTCGCGGGTCGACACATAGCCGCCGTCGACCTCCGCCAGGAGCCGCTCGCGGGTGAAGCGGTGATCGGCGATCGCCTCGCCGACCAGGGCCTCGACCACCTCACGCGGGCGGGCGCCGCCGTCCGGGCCCATCTTCAGGCGGAGCCGCAGGAGGCGGGCGTCGGCGTCGATCGTCGCGTCGATGATCCGCGGCCGGGCGTCGAGCACCTTGACCTCGGGCGCGCCCCGGCGGCCGCCCCCCTTCTTCTTGCCCTTCTTCCGCGCCTCGCGCTCGATCGGCAGCTCCGGGGCCGCCAGGCGCTCGCCGAGGTGGGCGGCGACCTCCTCGGCCTGGGCGTCGTCGAGGCTGACGGCGTAGTCGGCCGCGGCGATCAGCTCGCCGAGGCGGCGCTCGCCGGCGCTGACCACCCGCAGATCGACGATCCCGAGCCCGGGGGGCGCGACCGCCTCGAGGCGCCGACGGAGATCGGCGGCGACCGCCTCGCGCTTGGCCTCGCTCCACTCGCCGGTCATGTCCTCCAGCGAGTCGTCGAGGATCAGGTCGATGTCGGCGACCTCCTCGCGGGCGGCGGTCCCGAGCGGCAGCGCCGGCCCGAAGCTCATCCGCGGCACCGGGTTGAAGCCGCGGGTGAACGCGACCTCGAGGCGCGCGCGCCGGAGCATCCGCGGGATCACCCGCAGGAGATCGAGGTGGCCCATGTAGCGCATCGGCCCGGCCTTGGCGAAGTGGATCCGCACCCGGGTGAAGGCCGCCTCGGCGGCCGCCTTGAAGGCCGAGCCCTCGTCGAGGATGCTCGCGCCGGTGATGCTCTTCAGGTGCCGGGTGAGGCGATCGACCGGGATCACGCCGGCCTCGTCGTCACCCTCGTCCGCCGCCTCCACGACCTCCACGACCTCGACGGGCGCGTGCGCGGCGATCCGCGCGTTTTCCGCAGCTTCCCGCGCCAGGCGATCGGCCCGCACCCCGTCGAGCTCACGGAGCGCGACCAGCCGCTCGCCCCGCATCTCGCTCATGTCGCAGGCGATCCCGCAGTCGTAGCAGACCAGGCGCCGGGTCTCGGCCTCGGCCTCGGCGACGCTGGTCGGGTGGACCTGCGCCCCGGCCGGCTTGCCGCAGGGGGGCGACACCCGCCCCTTCAGCGCCTTGCGGTACTCGCCCGCCAGGAAGTCGGGATCGAGGCCGATGTCGACGTGATCCCAGGGGAGCCGGGCGTCGACCGGCAGCGTCCGGGTGTAGCGCTCGGTCTCGATCCCGGCGGCCGCCAGGGCCGCGAGCCAGCGCTCCATCGAGAAGACCTCCTTCCACCCGTCGAAGCGGCAGCCGCTGCGATAGGCGATCTCGAGGGCCTCGCCGAGGCGCCGATCACCCCGCGCGAAGAGGCACTCGAGCCAGCTCTCGCGGGGATCGTGGGTCTTGAGCCCGAGCTTGTAGCGCCGCGCCAGCCCCTTGAGGAGGTCGATCTTCCCCTGGAGATCGTCGACCGCCTCCATCGCCGCCCACTGGAAGGGCGTGTGCGGCTTCGGCACGTGCTGCGAGACCGAGCAGGTGACCGTCGGCGGCCGCTTGAGGCCGAGCTCGCGGGCGACCTCGCGGACCTTGCGGCCGGTCTCGGCGATCCCGACGACGTCGGCCTCGGTCTCGGTCGGCAGGCCCATGATGAAGTACATCTTCATCCGGTCGTAGCCGCGGCTGAAGATCCGCCGCGCCGACGCGAGGATGTCGTCGTCGCTGACGTTCTTGTTGATCACGTCGCGCATCCGCTGGGTGCCGGCCTCGGGGGCGAAGGTCAGCCCCGAGATCCCGACCCCCTTGATCGCGTCGATGAGCCCCTCGCTGAGCCCGTAGGCCCGCAGCGAGGCGACCCCGAGCTTGACCTTGCGGCGCCGGAGCTCGGCGACCAGCTCCTGGATCAACGGATCGATGCAGGAGACGTCGGCGGTCGAGAGCGCGGTCAGGCTGGTCTCGGAGAAGCCCGAGCGATCGACCCCCTCGAGGATCGCGTCGATCACCGCCTTCGGATCGCGCTCGCGGACCGGCCGGTAGATGATCCCGGCCTGGCAGAAGCGGCACCCCTCGGTGCAGCCGCGGGTGATCTCGACCGACGCGCGATCGAAGATCGCCTCGGCGTAGGGCACCGGGAACTCGGTCGGGAACGGGTACTGGTCGAGATCGCGGACCCACACCCGCTCGACCCGCGCCGGCGCGCCGACGATCTCACCCCGCGGAGTCCGGCCGACGACCACCTGGAGCCCCGTGCGGGGGTCCTCCTCGACCCGGTAGAGCTCGGGCGCGTAGACCCCGGGGTGCTGGACGGCGGCCGCGATCACCTCGGCCCGCGTCGCCCCCTGCCGGCGGAGGCGGCCGATCGTCCGCAGGAGCGCGGGCAGCACCTCCTCGGCCTCGCCGACCAGGAAGAGATCGATGAAGGCCGCGAGCGGCTCGGGGTGGGTCGCGGTCGGCCCGCCGGCGATCACGATCGGGTGCTGATCGCCGCGCTCGTCGGCCCGCAGCGGGATCTGCCCGAGCTCGAGGTTGAGGAGGACGTTGGTGTAGCAGAGCTCGTACTGCAGGCTGAAGCCGACCACGTCGAAGTCGGCGAGCGGCCGCTGGTTCTCGAGGGACAAGAGCGGCAGGCCGCGCCCGCGGAGCTCGGCCTCCATGTCGGTCCACGGGCTGAACGCGCGCTCGCAGAGGAGATCCGGCGCCTGGTTGACCAGGTTGTAGAGGATCCGGGTGCCGAGGTGGCTCATCCCGATCTCGTAGATGTCCGGGAAGGCGAGGACGAAGCGGCAGACCTGCGCGTCCCCCCACGCCTTGCGGATCTGCTGCTCCTCGCCGCCGAGGTAGCGGCCGGGCTTGGCTACTCGGGCGAGGAGCTCGGCGTAGGGGTGCGCGTCGGGGTCGAATGCGCCCCCGGCGGCGAGACGGTCCTGGATCGCAGCGTCGCTGAACATGACATCACGTCAGATGGGGGCCCTTCTTGCCATAGAAGGCGCCCGCCGGCCACCCGCCGCGAGCCGCCATGCGGCCATCGGGCACGCGGGACCTTGCGCGCCATCCGCCAGGGCTTAACATGGCGCGCCAGTGAAGGACTTGTACGACGTTCTCGGCGTCGCTCGCAACGCGGACGCCAAGGAGATCAAGAAGGCGTTCCGCGGGCTGACGCAGCAGCTCCACCCGGACAAGAACCCGGGGGACAAGGCGGCGGAGGAGCGCTTCAAGGAGGTCACGACCGCCTATGAGGTGCTCGGCGACGCCGACAAGCGCAAGCTCTACGACGAGTTCGGTGAGATCAGCCTCACGCAGGGCTTCGACGCCGAGCGCGCCCGGGCCTACAAGCAGGCGCGGGCGGGCGGCGGCTTCCCCGGCGGCGGCTTCCCGGGCGGCGGCGGAGGCGGCGGCTTCCCCGGCGGCGGCGGCTTCTCCTTCTCGAACTTCTCGGACGCCCGCGGGACCTCGTTCGACGACCTCCTCTCCCAGCTCTTCGGCGGCGGCCGGGTCCGCGATGCCGACGACCTCTTCGGAGCCGCCCGCGGCCGCCCGCGACAGCAGCAGCAGGCCCGCGGCTACGACATCACCGGCGAGATCGAGGTCGACTTCCTCGACTCCCTCCTCGGGGTGACGGTGCCGCTGCGGGTCGAGTCGCAGGGCGGCGGCACCCGGACGCTCGACGTCCGGATCCCGCAGGGGATCAGCGACGGCGGCAAGCTCCGCCTCCGCGGTCAGGGCGGCGGCTCGCCCCCCGGCGACATCCTCCTCACCGTCCGCGTCCGCGCCCACGCAAACCTCACCCGGGACGGCATGAACCTGCAGATGGACCTGCCGGTGACCGCCCTCGAGGCCTACCGCGGCGGCCCGGTCGACGTGCCGACCCCCTGGGGGACGCTGACGGTCAAGCTCGCCCCCGGCTCGCAGAACGGCCAGCTCCTCCGCCTCAAGGGCAAGGGCGTGCAGATGTCGGGCAAGACCCCGGGCGACCTGCTCGTCCGCCTCGACCTGCGGATGCCGGCGGCGGGCTCGAAGGAGCTCCTCGACGCCCTCCAGGCCCTCCAGGAGGGCGAGGATCCGCGGGCCGGCCTCAAGCTCTAGCGGCGCCCAAACGGCGCTCGGCCGGGCGAGCCGACGGCCTCGACGTGACGACGTCGGGGCCGTCTTCGCGAGGCGAGCGCGCGCCGCCACGCGCCCGATCGCCGGCGCGTGTGCTCCCTCGCCGCCCCGCCCGGGCGCCCGTCGCCCGCCGCATGCTATGGATCGGGCGTGACCACGCGACTGCCGATCGTCGACCAGGCCGATCCCGCGGCCCCGCGCCGCCGCCACCCGAGCTGGCTGCGGGTGAAGATGCCGGGCGGCGACGGCTACCGCGAGATCGATCGGATGCTCAAGGGCCTCGGCCTCAACACGGTGTGCAAGAGCGCGAGCTGCCCGAACATCGGCGAGTGCTGGAACAACCGGGCGCTGACGATCATGATCCTCGGCGACATCTGCACCCGCTCGTGCCGCTTCTGCGACGTCAAGACCGGGCGCCCGCTGCCGGTCGACGAGGGCGAGCCGCGGCGGGTCGCGGAGATGCTGGCGACCCTCGATCTCAACCACACCGTGATCACCTCGGTCGACCGCGACGACCTCAGCGACGGCGGCGCGGCGATCTGGGCGGCGACCCTGCGGGCCTGCCACGAGCTCGCGCCGAAGATGACGATCGAGGTCCTGGTCGGCGACTTCAAGGGCTCGATCGCCGACGTCGACGCCGTCCTCGACGCCGACCCCGACGTCTTCGCCCACAACCTCGAGACGGTCCCCCGCCTCAGCCGCCAGGTCCGGGTGCAGGCCCGCTACGAGCGCTCCTTCGCGGTCCTCCGCCGCGGCCGCGAGCGCGGCGCGCTGACCAAGACCGGGCTCATGCTCGGCCTCGGCGAGACCCGCGAGGAGGTGATCGAGGTGATCGACCAGCTCGGCGAGCTCGGCCTGACGATCCTGACCCTCGGCCAGTACCTCCAGCCGAGCAAGCAGCACCTCCAGATCGAGCGCTACGTCCACCCCGACGAGTTCGCCGAGCTCCGCGACATCGCCCTCGCCCGCGGGATCCTCCACGTCGAGAGCGGCCCGCTGGTCCGCTCGAGCTACCACGCCGAGGGCCAGGCCGAGCTGATCCGCCGCCTCCAGGCGAGCCACGGCTCGGTCGGCTTCGCCAGCATCCCCGGGCGCGCTGGCTAGCTCCTCGTGCTGACGGCGGGGCGCGCGCCATGCCCTTCCATGGCGGCCCGCGGGCCGCCCCGGAGCCGTGTCCACAGAGCGAGACTGGGTGTAGGATCGCCGCCGATGCGTCGCCGGATCCGCCCGCTCTTCGCCCTCCTCTCCCTCCTCGCCCTCGCGCCCGCCTGCACCAAGAGCGACGCGCCCGGGACGGTCGACAAGCCGGCGCCCGAGGCCCAGGCGCCCGCCCCCGAGGCCGCGCCCGCCCCCGCCCCGGTCGCCCAGGCGCCCGCGGCCCCGGCGGACGCCGCCGCGACGGTGACGACCTCCGCCCCGCCCGAGATCGAGGTCCTCGACGCCGGCCAGGAGCCCCGCGAGCCGCTCCGGGTCAAGGTCCAGGCCGGCCAGCGCGAGACCATGATCATGGTCATGACGATGGGCATGGGCATGGACATGGGCGGCCTCGGCGGCATGCCCTTCACCAAGATGCCGCCGATCGAGATGAAGATGGACCTCCACATCACCTCGGTCTCCGACACCGGTGACTTCCGCTACGAGTTCAACCTCGCCGGCGTCGACATCAAGGACGCGCCCGGGACCATGCCGGAGCTCCGCGAGGCGATGAAGGGGGCGATGGCCGGGATGGTCGGCCTCAGCGGCCACTCGGTCGTCTCCAACCGCGGCGAGGTCCGCGAGGCCGGCTTCAAGGTGCCGCCGAACGCGACCCCGCAGGTCAAGCAGACCCTCGACGGGATGCAGCAGTCGATCCAGCAGATCGCGATCCCCTTCCCGGAGGAGGCGGTCGGCGTCGGCGCCCGCTGGAAGGTCACCTCGAAGCTCGCCCAGGTCAACGGGATCGCGCTGAACCAGGAGAGCACCTACGAGATCGTCGAGCGCGACGGCGACACCCTGAAGATGAAGACGGCGATCGTCCAGAGCGCCCCGCCCCAGCAGATCAAGGCGCCGGGGATGCCGGCGACCGCGTCCGTCTTCCTCGAGTCGATGGCCTCGTCGGGCGACGGCCAGACCGCCTTCGACCTCAACAAGGTCGTGCCGGTCGAGGGGAACATGTCGCTGGGCTCGAAGATGGCGATGAACGTCGACGCCGGCGGCCAGAAGCAGTCGATGTCGATGAAGATGGACCTCGACCTCGGGATCCGCAGCAACTAGCCGGCCCCCAAAAGAAACGAGGGCTCGCCGACCGTCGTCGGCGAGCCCTCCTCGCGACCCGAGGCCGCGCCGGCGCCCTACCCCTCGCCGTCGTCCGCGTCGCCCTTGGCCGCGCCGAGATAGCGCGCCAGCGGGGTCCCGCGGAGGAGGCGGGCGAGCACCTCGGCGACGCTCTCGCCCCCGAGGATCGCCAGCGGCGCCATCGTCTCGGCCATCTTCTCGGCGAGCGCGCGATCGCCGAAGGCCTGGAGCGCGGCGACCAGATCCGGCGAGACCGCCTGGGCCTTGTCGACCACCGCCTGGACCTCCGCCCGGAGCTCGCCGAGGCGCTGCTCGAGCGCCTTCGCCTCGAGCGCGAGCTCGAGCTCGCGGCCTCGACGATCGCGCTCGAGGCCGGCGCTGTGGATCGCGTCGAGCCCCTCCTGAGCGGCGAGCTCGGCCGCCTGCTTGCGCGCGCGGGCCTCGGCGTCGGCCTGGATCTCGGCGAGGCGGACCTCGAGCATCCGCTCGATCTCGGTCCGCTTGAGCGAGAGCGCCTCCTGCCGGGTCTGCGACTGGACGGCCGCGATCTCCCGGCTGATCGCCTCGTTCTCCCGGGTGTAGTGGAGCTTGCGCTGGCCCTCGGCGAGCGCGAGCGTCTGCTGGACGACCGCGTGCTGGGCGTCGACCAGGAGGCCGGCGATCGTCTTGTCGCCGATCTGCACGTCGAGGACCTCGACGTCGTAGATCCGCATGCCGTTCTCGCCGAAGCGCCGCCCCGGCCGCTTGCCGTCCTCGCCGATCTTGCCGAGGACGACGTCGCGGACGAAGCCGGCCGCGTCGGCGTAGAAGCGCTCGATCCCCTCCTGCTTGACGGCCGAGCGGATCAGCGAGCGCAGGTGATCGGTGAGGAACTTGACGTAGTTCTCGACCTCGAACCAGCGCGACGCCTCGCCCTCGAAGTTGACCCGGTACGAGAGGAGGAGGTGGACCCGCACGAGATCGCGGGTCTCGGCCTCGACCGCGTCCGACACCTTGTTGTTGAGGACCCGGAGATAGACGGTGCGCAGGAGCTCCTCGTCGCTCTTCGGCGTGCCGGTCGAGAGCTCGAGGACCTGGAGGAACTCGTCGTACTCGAGGAGGAGCGTCGTCGGCCCGCTGACGACCCGGCGCTCGCCGGTCTTGTTGACCACCAGGACCGAGTATCCGGTCCACACGTCGATCGACACCGCGCCCTCGTAGCGGGTGTCGAGGACGATCGTCCGCGGCCCCGTGAAGGTCTGGTTGCGGGTGAAGCCGTCGCCGGCGAACTCCGACTTCGCCTGACGGGCGACCTCCCGCTCCTTGCGCGCGCCCTTGGCCGGCTCGGGCTCCGGCGGCGCGACCCCGCCGCGCTCGTTGGCCGCGAGCATCCGGTTGTAGTCGAGCGCCTCGCGGTTGCCGGGGAACCAGAGCGCGACCGTCCGCGGGTCGAGGATCCGCCGGACGATCACCTCCTTGCGGGGATCGGGGAGGAAGATGCAGGGCCCGCGGCGGAGGAAGATCTTGCCGCTGAGGCGGTCGAGGACGTAGCGGGCCTCGCCGGCCGGGATCGCCACCGCGTAGTGCTTCTCCTGCTCCCCGTACTTGATGATCGCGTGCTCGGGGCGCGGGAAGTAGATCATCTGCTCGTTGCCGGTGAGGAAGAGCTCGTCGCCGACCTTGTAGCGGACGCCCTCCTCCTCGTAGGGCGCGATCACCTTGATGTAGATGCCGCTGTTCTCGTTGAGCTCGATCGCCCGGAACTTGCGGGCGCCGCCGCGGTTGATGAAGGTCTCGGTCGGCCGCGGGAAGACCACCGCCGGCCCCTGGATGTAGCGCTTGTTGCCGTTCTCATCGAGGAGGATGCAGTACTCGAGGCGCTCGAGCGTGACCGCGTCGCGGACGTAGTTGCCCTCGGAGTCGGCGACGACCTCGACGCCGGTCGGCGGCATGTAGAAGGAGACGTCGGTCCCGCGGATCACCAGCACCTTGCCGATCGTCAGGTCCTCGAGGACCCGATCGCTGGCGAAGATCGAGTCCTCCTCGCTGGCGCCGGTCTCGGTCGCGACCTCGCCGCTGACCTCGACCTTCTGCGGCTTGATCACCGCGTTCTTCCAGTTGTTCTTGGCGCCCGCCTCGTCGTAGACGCGGACCAGGAGGTACTGGTTGGAGCGGAGGTTGTGGGCCTTGATCGTCCGGATCATCTGCCCCGGCCAGAGGGCGAAGGAGACCGGCCCGGGGATGTTCACCTTGCGGCCGACCTCGAGCTCCGGGAGGTTGTTGAGGGCGCCGGTGCGGGGGTGGGAGCCGTCGCGCGCCGGGTTCTTGAGGACCAGGTACCAGCCCTCCGGGGCGATCGCCAGCGGCTGGATCGCCTCGTCGAGGACCCGCCGACCGAAGCGCTTGGTCTCCGGATCGAAGACCACCGGCTGATCGGTGTTGGCCAGGCTCGTCTTGTGGGGCCCGACGTAGACGTTGATGTTGCCCTTCGTCTCATCCAGGATGAAGGCGAACTCGTTGGGTGCGAGGACTAGATCGCGTTCGCGGCCTCGATCGGACATCTCTCTATCCATCCTTCGTGACAAGAGGCGCCCAGCATAGAGGCCGCCCCGCCTTTCGGCCATCGCAGGCCGCGGCAAAAAAGCGGGCGCGACCCCCTGGTCGCGCCCGCGCAGTGCATCCGCGCCCGCTGGCGCGTGCGCGCATCAGGTCGGGATCACGCAGAAGCCGACGTTCTCGTAGCCGACCGGCGCCTCGCCCTCGGCCCACGGCGAGACGCACTCCTCGGTCGCCTCCTGGCACTGGTTTGGATCGCCGGTGAGATCACAGACCGGCGTGCAGCAGGAGTCGGAATCGCACCCCTCCTGGACCGTCCCCGACTCGCACACGAGGCCCGGCTCGCAGCCCTGGACGACCTCGCAGGCGTCGCCGTCCTTGCCGAGGCCGTCGCCGTAGCCGTTGACGATGCAGACGAACTTGCCCTCCGAGAGGATCGGGTAGCAGCCGTGCTTGGGGGCGACGCAGTCCTGGATCAGCGGATCGCACTCGACGTCGCAGAGCGGCAGCGCGCCGTCGTTCCAGGCGTAGCAGACCCCCTCGCAGGTGTTCGGATCCTCGGGATCGCAGAGGACGATACAGACGCCCTCCCCCTCGCCGCCGCTGGTCTTCGTGTGACAGAAGAGGCCGACATCGCAGTCGTCGGTGCCGTTCATCCGCGTGCAGAGATCACCGAACTGCTTGTCGCCCTCGTCGGGGACGCAGTGGGTCGCGTTGACGCAGCAGCCCATCCCCTCCTTGACGTAGGGCGTGCACTTCTCGCCCTCGGGGCAGTCCTGCTTGCTCGGATCGCACTCGTTGTCGGTGCCGGGATCGCCGGTCGTGGTCGCGTCGCCGCTGCTGCTGCCGGTCGAGCCCGCGCTCGCGCTCGCGTCGGTGGTCGTCGCGCTGCCGGCGGTGGTCGTCGAGCCGCCGGCGCTGGTGCTCGCGCCGGTCTCCTCGCTGGTCGACCCCTCGCTCGCGCTCGCGCTCGCGCTCGCGCTGCCGCTGCCATCCCCCTCGCCGCCGCTGCAGCCGACCAGGAGACCAAGTGCCAGCGAGATCGCTCCCGCCCGTGTCAGAAAACCCTCAAATGAAGACATTGCGAGGCGCATTCTAGGCCCTGGGCCGACCCAGGCGGGCGTGACCGCGCGTGCAGACGCTCACGAACGCGCGCGGACCTCTGCGCTCATTTCCCGCTTGCGGGGCAATCATTCCCCAGGCTCACCCGGGCGAATGCTGCGATGATCGGCTCTCGTCGCCATGTCTCGCGCTCTCCTCGCCCCCCTCCCCCTCCTCGTCGGCCTCGCGCTCGCCGGCGCCCCTCGCCCGGCCGACGCCTGTCAGTACGCCAACTGCCAGTCGGACGGCGCGGTCAACAAGCCGGCCGACTTCGCGCTCAGCCTCCCCTTCAAGTCGGGCGAGACGGTCAAGGTGCTCTCGGGCTACGGCCCCAACGCCGGCTCGTCGCTCCACTGCCGCGCCCAGGACTCGAGCTGCGCCAACGACTGGCATGCGCTCGACCTCGTCCTCCCCAACCAGGCCAACTGGGGGAAGGGACAGCCGGTGGTCGCGGCCGCCAGCGGCACGGTGATCGCCGCCGGCTGGGGGACCTCGGGTTGGGCCTCCTACGGCCAGCGCGTCTACATCCAGCACGACTACAACGCCGACGGCCACAAGTACGTCACGATGTACGCCCACCTCGACACCGTCGCCGTCTCCCAGGGGCAGAAGGTGGCGATGGGCGACACCCTCGGCACCCTCGGGCAGTCGTGCAACGAGGCCAAGAGCTGCGCGAACTTCTCGACCCCGCACCTCCACTTCGCGCTCCACCGCGACTCGAATTTCGGCGGCTCCGGCAGCGGCGGCTCCTACGGCGGGCGGGCGACCGTCCCCGAGCCGATCGACGGCTACTCGAACCTCAAGCAGGGCGACCTGATGACGTCGATGAACGGCGACGAGGAGCCGCCGCCGCCGCCCCCCGACATGTGCAACGCGATCCCGCCGCAGGGCGCGATCCTCGAGGACGACGGCCCCTGCCTCACCCTCGGCGGCAAGCCGGCGAACTACGGCGAGATCGCCGGCAACGGCGGCCACGCCTACCACACCGCCCTCGACGTCCCCTCCCCCGACTACGCCGAGGGCGGGATCTGGCTCCTCAACTTCGAGCAGGCCGGCGACTACGAGCTCTCGGTCTTCGTCCCGGCCGGCCTCCCGAGCCCGGCGAACAAGGCGACCTACAAGATCGCCTTCAACGGCCAGGCGACCAAGGCCTACGTCGACCACGCGGCGGTCGCCGGCAACTGGGCGTCGCTCGGGACCTTCACCTTCGCCGCCGGCGGCGATCAGTGGGTGCGCCTCGGCGACAACTACGACCTCCCCGGCGACAACGGCAAGCGGATCGCCATCGACGCCCTCAAGATCGTCCCCGGGGTCGCGCCCTGTGAGTGCATGCCTGGCCAAACGGACAGCTTGCCCTGCGGCAACAACGGCGAGCAGACGCGGACCTGCGACGGCTGCAGCTGGGGCCCCTGGTCGATGTGCTCCGACGACTCCGGCACCGGCGATCCGGTGACCACCGGCGATGACAGCGGCACCGCCACCGGCGCGGGGACGGGGGGCAGCGCGAGCTCCTCGGACTCCGCCTCCGGCACCGGCGGCTCCGACGGCTCCAGCGGGGGCGGTGGCTCCGACTCCGCGGCGTCATCGTCGTCGGGCTCGGCCTCGGGCTCGGCGACCGCCGGCGTGACCTCGCTCGGCTCAGCCAGCGCCAGCGGCTTCTACGACGAGCCTGATAGCGGCTGCTCGTGCCGCAGCACCAGCACGGATCCCGCCGCCCTCGTCGGTCTCTTCGTCCTCGTCGGCGTCGGTCGGCGCCGTCGCCAGCGCTCGTAAGATGTCAGGGCCTCGACGGCGGTGGGGAGGTAGACGGCGAACGACAAAGGGGAGGTCGAACGCCACGCCGTCGAGACCCTGACCTCCCCACCATAGCGAGCGCCACTCGACTTGACCAGCCACGCCGCGCCGCTCCGCCCCGGCGAGGGAGGTGCGTCCTGTGGGCACCCGGCCGATGTCGACGCCCGGCGCGAGGGGCGACTCACGTCCGCGGTCAAGGTGAGACGTGTCGCGGCCTGCCCGACTGGTGCGCTAGCAGCCGCCCTTGTGGCAGGTGGCGCAGCTCGCCAGGAACTCGCCGTAGAGGGCGGCGCGGTGGGCAGGTTCACGGACCGCCTTGCCGCTCCCTGCGAGCTCGTGAACGCGGTTCCGCAGGGCGACTATCTCTTCGGGCAGCTCGACGTTCTCGGTGAGATCCTCGGCATGCATCGGCGACTCCGCCAGGACCTCCGCGCCCCGCGCCCAGGCCTTGTCGGAGGGCGCGATGAGGCCCTCCCACATCCGCTCCGCGGCCCATTGGTGACGCATCATGTGGGGAACGACGCCCTCGACCCGGTCGGGCGGATCGAGCACCTCGGGCCGCGGGCCGACCCCGAGCGCGCGGTGACACTCGCCGCAGACCGCCGCGAGGCTCGCGGCCTTGGCGGCCGCCTCCCCGATCTCCTGGGCCGCGACCAGCCCCTGAGCCTCGCGCTGCATGTGCTCGACGTGCGCGCGCCACCCCTCCGGGTACTCGGAGACCTTCATCTCCTCGGCGAGCCAGCGGGCGGGCTCCCGCAGGTCCTCGAGCTCGCCGGCGATCACCGCGTCGCGGATCCGTGCGGCCTGCTGGAAGTGCTCGATCATCGGCGGATGGTTCGCCGGGTGCTCGGCCTTGGCCGGCTCCGCGTCCGCGGGCGCCTCGGCCGACTTCTCGCCGCTCGATCGCTCCACCGTCGCCTTCTCCTCGCCCCGTGACGAGCTCGAGCAGGCCAGCGGAGCGAGGACGAGGAGGAGCGGAAGAAGCCGTCGCATGGTGGCCTCAAAAGCTCGCACGAGCGCCGCAGAAGCGCCAAATTGAAGCGCCCTCGCGCCTCGGCAATCCTTGCGCCAGGCGCCGCGGTCGCTAGCCCGCGCTCACGAGGCCGATCGGACAGCCGACCCCGGTCCCGCCGATCCCGCAGTAGCCCCCCGGATTCTTGGCCAGGTACTGCTGGTGGTAGTCCTCGGCGTAGTAGAAGGTCGGGGCGTCGACGATCTCGGTGGTGATCGCCGGGAAACCGGCGCCCGCGAGGCGCTCGCCGTAGAGCGCCCGCGACCGGGTCGCCGCGGCCGCCTGGTCGGCGTCGAAGGTGTAGATCCCCGAGCGGTACTGGGTGCCGACGTCGTTGCCCTGGCGCATCCCCTGGGTCGGATCGTGGCTCTCCCAGAAGACCTTGAGGAGCGCCTCGTAGGTGGTCTTCGTGGGATCGAAGATCACGAGGACGACCTCGTTGTGGCCGGTGAGGCCGCTGCAGACCTCGCGGTAGGTCGGGTTGGGGGTGAGGCCGCCGGCGTAGCCGACCGCCGTCGAGTAGACCCCCGGCTGCTGCCAGAGGCGGCGCTCGGCCCCCCAGAAGCAGCCGAGCCCGAACATCGCCCGGGCCATCCCCTCCGGGAAGGGCGGGACGATCCGATGACCGGTGACGAAGTGGACCTCGGGGACAGGCATCGCCTCGGCGCGCCCCGGGAGGGCCTCGGCGCGCGTCGGCATCTTCAGCTTGCGGGGATCGACGGAGAACATCGCGGCTCGGCACCATAGCAGAGGCGCGCGGCGGCGGCGCGGCGATCGCAGGTGGAGGCGGCGACGGGCGCCTCCAGGCTTCGACCGCCGATCTCGCTCCGGATCGTCGCCCGCGATCTCGCTCGGGGGGCCGATCCGCGCGGGCGATCGAGGCTGGCCGGCGCCAGCCTCTCCGGGCACACTCGGGGGGACCGAGGCCGATGTTCCTCAGCGCCTACATCTTCTCGCTGGTCGCCGGCGGCGTCGTCCTCCTCGCGTCGATCGTCTTCGGCGGCCATGACGACGCCGACGCCGACGGCCCGGCGGCCCTCCACGCGGGCGACGGGATCGGGGACGTCGACGCCGACGCCGACGTCGGGGACGTCGACGCTGACGCCGACATCGACGCCGACGCCGACGCGGATGTCGACGCCGACGCGGATCACGGCGACGGCTTCGCCCACCCGCACGCGGACGTCGACGCCGGCGCGCTCATCCACGTCGAGCGCGGGCAGCTCTCCCGGCGCAAACGCCGCAACCCGCTCCTCTCGACCCTCTCCTCCCTCCGCTTCTGGACCTTCTTCGCCACCTTCTTCGGCCTCACCGGCGCGGTCTTCGAGGGGCTCGGCCTGGTCGGCGCGATCCCTGCGATGATCCTCGCGCTGACGATGGGCGGGCTCATCGGCACCACCGCCACCGTCGTCCTCCGCCGCCTCGCCGCCGGGACCACCGGCGCCGCGCCGACCAGCCGCGACTTCGTCGGTCAGAGCGGGCGCGTCCTGGTGCCGGTCCGCCCCGGCGGGCTCGGGAAGATCCGCCTGCAGATCCAGGGCACCACCGTCGACATGCTGGCGACGACCGACGAGGGAGAGATCGACGCCGGTCAGCTCGCGCTGATCATCGAGATCCGCGAGACCACCGCGATCGTCGTCCGCCAGGGGCAGCTCGCCGCCAGCGAGCCCTGACGCCGCACGCCCCACGTGTGCAGGGATCGCGGCCCGGCTGTGACCGACTCGTGACCCGGGGCTCCGCGCGCCAGGGTACGATGGCGGCGCCGCGCGAGTCCGCGCGGGCCCCCGAGGAGCGCGAGATGGCCGAGCGACGCGATGATCTGAGCAAGCCCAGGACGACCACCGACCTCCCCCGCCGGGACTTCCTCCGCCTCTCCCTCGGCGGCGCCGCCCTCCTCGCCGGCTGCGGCGACGACGAGATCGGCGACTCGGCGAGCGCCGGCACCAGCGGCTCGACCGGCGAGACCACCGGGGGGAGCGGCGGCGCGTCGACCTCGAACGGCACCAGCGAGACCAGCGGCGGCGCCAGCGAGAGCGCCGGGAGCACCACCGGCGACGGCACCTCGACCGGCGATCCCTCGACCAGCGGGAGCAGCGGCGACACCTCGACCACCGCGGTCGACACCGCGACCAGCGGAACCACGACCGAGGGCGACACGACCACAGGCGACGAGCTCTGCGCCGGCGAGGTGATCGCCTTCGACCCCGAGGCGATCCCGCTCGACGACGAGACCTTCCCGCTCGCGGTGATGGCCGGCGAGATGAAGCCGACCTCGATCATGGTCACCGTCTTCATCGCCGACGGCGCGCCGAAGACCCTCCGAATCTGGCGCAAGAGCCAGGAGGACGGCTTCGTCGAGCTGATCCACGAGGCGCCGATGATCCCGACCCCCGAGGGCTACGCGAAGCTCGCGGTCGAGGGGCTCTGCCCCGGCACCTGGTACTACTACGGCTTCTTCGCCGGCGATCCCGACGCCTTCACCGGCCGCTCGATCATCGGCGAGGTCCGGACCGCGATCGCCGACGACGCCCTCGAGACCCTGACGATCGCCATGACCGCCTGCAACGGCTCGTCGCTCGACTGGCCGGCGCTCGAGGTCACCGCCGACGAGTACTACGACGTCTTCATCCACCTCGGCGACATGGCCTACAACGACGGCGCCGAGACCCTCGAGGAGTACCGCGCGAGCTGGAAGAAGTACCTCTCGGTCGCCGGCTTCAAGCTCGCCTACGCCCGCGCCGGCCTCTACGCGACCTGGGACGATCACGAGATCGACGACAACAGCAACTTCGATCGCGAGACCATGGACCCGCAGGAGCTCCAGCGCCGGCAGAACGCGATGGACGCGTACTTCGAGCTGGTGCCGATCGACGCGGAGGGGCCGAATTACCGGCTCTGGCGCTCCTTCCGCTGGGGGATGACGGCCGAGATCATCGTCCTCGACTGCCGCTACGAGCGGCGGCCCTCGCAGAAGCTCTACATCAGCGCGCTGCAGATGATGTTCCTCAAGGACCGCCTGCTCAACTCGCCCTGCCACTTCAAGATCGTCATGAACTCGGTGCCGATCACCAACATGCCGCTCCCCTGGGACATCGCGGCGAACGACCGCTGGGAGGGCTACCCGGGGCAGCGCAAGGAGGTGATGGACTTCATCACCCAAAACGACATCACGAACGTGTGGTTCCTCTCCGGGGACTTCCACGTCTGCTTCGTCTCCCGCCTCGAGCCCTCGGGGAGCGCGCTCGCCAACCGCACCCGCGAGATCGCGGTGACCGGCGGCAACGAGAACCCGATCCCCGAGATCCTCACCCAGCTGAACCAGCCCCAATTCGACTACGGCACCCACAAGGCGCGGGGCTGCGTGCTGACCTTCGATCCGATGGCCGACGCGGTGAACGTCCGCTTCATCGATCCGCAGAGCGGCGTCGACCTCTACAACAAGTCGCTGACCCAGGCCTGAGCCGGCAGCGCCCGCTCACTTGCGCGGCGGCAGCTTGGGGAGGCGCGGGAGCTTGAGCGGGCCCTTGGCCTCCGGCTTGCTCGGCGCGGGGGCCTTCGGCGGAGGCCGCGGCGGCCCGCCCTCCTCGACGCGCGTCAGCATGCTCTCCGAGATCTCCTCGATCTCCTCGATCGCGTCCTCTGCCGGCGGCTGACGACGGGCCGAGGGCGGCGCGAAGGAGCCGCCGATCCCGACGTCAGGCAGCGTCGTCGGCGTCCGGATCGCCACCCGCACGGTGCGATCGGGGGAGGTGCTTGTGCGCGAGCCGGGCTCGACGCGGATCGGCTCCGAGCGGCTCGGTTGGGGCGCCGCAGGACCGGACGACGGTCGAGCGCTCGCCGGCTTCGGTGACGGCGCCGGCGCGGGCACGACCGGCGTCGCCGCGACGCTCGGCTTCGCCAGCGTCGACGAGGCCGGAGACGCGCTCTTCGACGCCGCGGTCGACGTCGACGGTGAGCCGCCGAGGAGCGGAGCGACCGGCGTCGCCGCTGGCGCGCCGAGCTTGCCCGGCGAGCGCGAGGTCGGCGGAGCACCCAGCGTCGGCGCCACGGGCGTCGCCACACTCGGCGGCGCGCCGATCGTCGGCGCCGCCGGCGTCGCCACCGGCGCACCGATCGTCGGGACCACCGGCGTCGCGCGGATCGTCGGCGCGACCGGCGTGACGAGCGGCGCAGCGATCGTCGGCGGCGCGCCGATCGTCGGCGGCACCGGCGTCACCGACGGCGCGCCGATGCGCCCGGCGCTCAGCGGCGGCATCCCGAGGAGACCGCCGACCGTCCGGGTGTCGCTCGCAGGCGGGCCGAGCGGCGCGGGCTCCCGCACCGTGTCCTCCTGCCGCGGCCGAGGGGCGGGCTCCCGCACGGTGTCCTGCGTCGGCGGCCGCGGTGCTGGCTCCCGCACGGTGTCCTGCCGGGTGGTCGACACCGCCACGATCGGCGCGGTCCCGGAGTCGTCGGCGAAGATGTCGACGTAGTCCTCCTCCGGCGGCGCGGCGAGATCCGGCGCGACGAGCCCCTCCGGGTTGGTCGCCCCCGGATCGACCTCGACGCCGACGCCGTCCTCGGGCCACTCCTCATCCTCGGGCCACTCCTCGCCGCCGCTCAGCGTCTCGACCAGGATCCCGCTGGCGTCGAGGCCGAGCGAGTGCTCGACCGGCTCGGAGTGCCAGCCCTCGTCGCCAGCGGGGGCCGGCGCGGGCCGACGCACCGTCTCCTCGGAGCCGATGCTCGGCGGCGGCCGGCGCACGGTGTCCTCGGTCGGTCCAGACGTCGCCTCGGGCTCGGGTTCGACGATTTCGAAGTCGCCGGAGGCGGCAGCGACCGGGGCCGCGGTCGCGCTCTCGTCGACCGCAATGTCGATGTCAAAGCTCTCCGTCGCCGCGGGCGCAGGCGCAGGCGCACTCTCCCGAGACTTCGCGAGCTTGGCCTCGAGGGCCGCCCGCGCCCGCGCGGCGACGGAGCCGAGGTCCCGCATCGTCGTCGCCCGCCGCTTCGGGGCGTCCGCCGGCGGCCCGAGATCGCCGAGCTCGACCTCCTCCTCCTCGAAGGTGATCGTCAGATCGAGCGCGCTCTCGCCGGCCGGCGGCTCGTCGATGTCGTCGATGTCGATGTCGATCGCGCTCGACGAGGACCCGCTCCGCTGGAAGTAGCGCCCCGAGGTGTCGGCCGTCGCGTGCCTGTCCGTTCGGACATCTTGCCGCCCCTGGCCGGCGGAGGCGACGTTCTGGGGGGCGCCCCCCCGCCGCCCCTGCGCGTGGGCCTGGGTCTGCGGGTTGACCACGTTGGGCTGCTGGGCGTAGCGCGGCTGCGCCGGCCGCGCCTGCACCTGATTGAGCGGATTGCCCGCCTGCGGGCGCGCCTGCACCTGATTGAGCGGATTGGCCGACTGCCGCCCCTGCACCTGGTTGAGCGGGTTGTAGGCCTGCGGCTGCGCCTGCTGCTGCTGCCAGCCGCCGCCGTGGACCTGGTTGAGCGGGTTGCCGCCGGCGGCGTAGGGGATCGGGCTCGGCGACGGGGTCGCCACGTGCGGCTGGTAGGCCATCGGCCGCGGCGTCGGCGTCGCCGCGGCGGTGCTCGACGACATCGGCCCCGACGGCGTGTAGACGGCGGCCATCTGCCCGAGGTTCGGGCGGTAGAAGATCGACGGCGGCATCCCCCGCTCCTCGATCATCTCGGCGAGGATGTCCTGGACGACAGCCTGCATCACCGCCGCGCTCGGCCAGCGATCTTCGCGGTTGAACATCAGCGCCCGATCGACGACCTCGATCACCCGCGGGCTGAGGTGGGGCGCGAGCGTCCGCAGCGAGCGGGCCTGGGACTTCGCCGCCCGGATCAGGCGCTCGACCACCGAGCCGTTCATCCCGTGGACGGTCTCGCCGGTGAGCGCCTTGAACATCGTCGCCGCGACCGCCCAGAGGTCGGCGCGCCCGTCCATGTCGTCGTTGCTCGCCCGCGCGGCCTCCGGCGAGACGTAGGCGACGGTGCCGAAGACGATCTCGGAGGAGTGGACGCCGGCGACCGCCGGCAGCTCGCGGACCCGGGCGAGGCCGAAGTCGAGGAGCTTCACGATCCCCGCGCGGGTCAACATGATGTTGGCCGGCTTGATGTCGCGGTGGATGATGTCCTTCGCGTGGGCGGCCGCGAGGACGTCGAGGAGCTGGTCGGCGATGCTGAGGACGTCGATCTCGCGGAGGACGTGCTCGCGGGCGAGGCAGCTCTCGAGCGACTCGCCGTCGAGGAGCTCCATCACCAGGTAGACGTCCCCCTCCTCGGTCGCGTCGTCGTCGATCACCGTCACCGAGCCGGGGTGACCGACCAGGTTGGCGGCGTAGCCCTCCCGGAGGAAGCGGGTGCGCGCCTGAACGTCCGAGACGTACTTCGGGTGGAGCATCTTGATGGCGGCCCGGGTCCCGTTGCGGTGGGTCGCCTCATAGACCGCGGCCATCCCGCCCACGTCGATCAGACGGTCGAGATGGTACTTGCCGCGGAGGACCTTCCCCACGCGCTCCCTTGCAAGCAGCGTCAGATCCATCTCGCTATCCCGACCCCTGCGCCTCTCCCCCGGTGATCGCCTGCATCAAGCAGACCAGCCCGAATATCCTGGACGTGGGGCCCCAGGATCGCCAGAGAAAACTTCGTCCCGCGGGCCCGTGCGGGCGCTCGGAGGCGACCTTCCGGGGCCGTGGGCGAGGGACGAGTCCGCGCCGCCGCCGGCGCCCTGGCGAGCGCCGAGCGAGCGCCCCTTGTCCGTCGGAGTCCGCGCGTGGCATACCCGAGGGGCGCTTTCGCTCGACACGGAGGTCCCCCCATGAAAGCCCACCACGCCCTGCTCTCTGCCCTCCTCGCCGCTGCCGTCGCCTGCGGCGGCCAGGACGACGGCAAGACCCGCGGAAACATCGCCAAGGCCTTCGAGAACGCGGCCGATCCCGAGGCCAACGCGAAGAAGGCCTCCGAGGACATGAAGCGTCTCAAGGAGCGGACCGCCGCCAAGCAGGAGGCCGCGATCCGCGAGGCGATCGACGCGGTCACGGTCGCCCCGCCGGCCGCCGGCGTCGACCTGAAGCGCGCGTGCGCTGGCATGCGCGAGGCCTACGACCAATTCGTCCAGCGGCGGATCCAGCACGACACGACCGAGCTCGACCGCTGGAACGTCTTCAAGGCGATGGATCTCGACAAGGCCGAGGCCGAGTGCCTCGATCACAAGAGCGTCGAGGTCGCGCTCTGCCAGCAGCACGCGTTCGAAAACGCCTCGCGCGAGGTCACGCGCTCGCGGGCGGGCGAGATCCTCAATCGCTGTATCGACAAGTACGGCAACCAGCTCGGCGCGCTGCAGCCGCAGACCGGCGCCGTGACCCCCTCGTAGGGGGTTCCCCGGCCGCCAGCGCCCGAAGGATCATGCGCATTCAAAGATCGCGCGCGCGCGATCGAAGCGCCGCTCCCGGAGATCTCCCTCGTCGATCGTGAAGAAGATCCGCCCGGCGTCCCCCCACATCATCCCGGTCCGCGGGAAGCCGCTGCCAACGGGTGGATCCGAGTCGATCTGCAGGAGGAGGCGCTCGCCCTGGCGGAGCCCCTGGCTCTCGATCAGCTCGGGGTGACCGAGGAGGTGGTGACGCGGCGCCGCGCGCCCCTGACCCTGGGCGGCGGCGACCTCGAGGGCCAGGCGATCCCAGGCGTCGACGTGCTCCTCGATCACCTCGGGATCGAGCCCGGCGGCGATCAGGCGGCGCGGCGTCGGCAGGGTCCACACGCGCACCGGCGCCACCGGGGCGCCGCGGTAGACCTCGTCGGCCGCGAGCTCGGAGGGGCGGATCGTGTAGCGGAGCGCGTCGCGGTCGACGTCGGCCCAGAGCACCTCCGCGAGCGCCCCCTGATCGGGGTAGAGATCGAAGACCTCCATCGCGTCGGTGTAGAAGAAGAAGAGGAAGCCCCGCTCCGGGAGGAGCCCCGGCGCGACCAGCGGGGCGACCTCGGCGAGATCGATCTGGGCGACGAAGGAGAGCGGATGGCCGACATGGCGGGCCCAGCGACGGGCGTTCGGCGAGCTCGGGAGCCCGCGAAAGGTCGGCCAGCGAACATCGTCCGGGAGGTCCGGGAGGCCGCCGATCCGCGAAGCGCCGCTCGGTCGGTCGCTCGCAGCGAGCTCCTCGTCCTCGTCGTCGGCGACGCTCGTCGGAGATGGCCGCGGGACCAGGCGGAGCGCGGGCTCGAGGAGCTCGATCATGCCGTCGACGAGCGCCCGCGGCAGGGTCGCGCCCGCGCGCAGGCATGCGTCGATGGCTCGCGCCTTGAGGTCGTCAGCGTCCATGATCGAGGGGAGCCCGCGCGCCGGGGCGCGGGGCCTTGCGCCAGCCGCAGCGAGGCGAGCGCGAGCGCCGGGGAAGATCTGTGCTCCGGTGGTCCAGCAAATCCAGGGGCCATGGTGTAGTCGCGCAGGCCATCGCGCGCAAGCGCGGCGAGCGACGCGCCCGGGCCGCTCGCCCCGCTCGCGCTTGGAGCCAGGCGCGCGCGGCCCTCAGGGGCCGGCGGCCCCCCACAATTGCGCAGCGTGCCGCCGGCGCGGTTGCCTCGCTCCTCGCCAGGCGTGAGACTATTTCCTCCGCGTGTCCGACGATTCGAAGCCCCAGCAGCCGTGGACCATCCCGTCGCTCGTCAGCGCTTCGAAGCCCTCGGAGCCGGAGCCGGCGACGACGACCACCCCGGCCCCACCGACGACCCCATCGCCGGTCCCATCGCCGGCCGCAGCCCCGTCGCCGGGTGGTTGGCAGGTGCCGACGGGATACGCCGGACCGAGCGCTCCCCAGGCTCCGGCGACAGGCTCGACCGGGACCTTGATCGGCATGGTCCCGAGCGCCGCGACCTCGCACACGACGGCGCCCGGGAACCCCTTCGCGCGGGCGCCTGCGCCGTCGCAGACGCCATCGCCCCGCCCGGTCGGAGGTCCCTTCGGCCAGGCTCCGCGTCCGAGCCCGGTCGCGCATCATCCTCTCAACCAGCCGGCTGCGCATCACCCTCTCAATCAGCCCGCGGCCCATCACCCGCTCAATCAGCCCGCGGCTCATCACCCGCTCAACCAGCCCGCGGCTCATCATCCTCTCAACCAGCCCGCGGTCTATCACCCGCTCAATCAGCCCGCGGCCCACCATCCCCTCAACCAGCCGGCTGCGCACCCGCTCAATCAGCCCGCGGCCCATCATCCGCTCAACCAGCCGGCTGTGCAGAGCCCCTTCGCTCAGCCGCAGCAGCCCTTCGCACAGCCCCAGCAGCAGCCCTTCGCGCAGCCGCAGCAGCAGCCCTTCGCGCAGCCGCAGCAGCCCTTCGCACAGCCGCAGCAGCAGCCCTTCGCGCAGCCGCAGCAGCAGCCCTTCGCGCAGCCGCAGCAGCAGCCCTTCGCGCAGCCGCAGCAGCAGCCCTTCGCGCAGCCGCAGCAGCAGCCCCTTCGCGCAGCCGCAGCAGCAGCCCTTCGCGCAGCCGCAGCAGCAGCCCTTCGCGCAGCCTCAGCAGAGCCCCTTCGCGCAGCCGCAGCAGCAGCCCTTCGCACAGCCGCAGCAGCAGCCCTACGCTCAGCCGCAGCAACATCCCTTCGCTCAGCCGCAGCAACATCCCTTCGCTCAGCCGCAGCAACATCCCTTCGCTCAGCAGCCGCGCAGCAGCCCTTCGCACAGCCGCCGCAGCAGCCCTTCGCTCAGCCGCCGCAGCACCCCTTCGCTCAGCCTCAGCAGAGCCCCTTCGCTCAGCCTCAGCAGAGCCCCTTCGCTCAGCCGCAGCAGCAGCCCTTCGCGCAACCGCAGCAGAGCCCCTTCGCACAACCCCAGGCCTACGCGCAGCGCAGCCGCAGCCCTCCCCCGCGAGCCCGCCGACGCCGACGCCGGCGACGGGCGATCCCTTCCCCGCGAGCCCGCCGGGCTTCCCGTCAGTCACCGCGCCGACGCCGACCCCCGCGCCGCCCCAGCACGCGCGCGGCAGCCAGAGCTTCTCGAGCGAGCTCGCGGCGCCGCCGAGCGACGGCCGGACCTTCTCGAGCGAGCTCGGCTCGGTTTCTCTGCCCCGCGGCCAGACCTTCTCGAGCGAGATGGTCGGCGCCGACGATCTCCACGACGATCGCCCCGACGCGGTCCTCGGCGAGCGCCGCCGCTGGCCGCTCATCCTCGTCGGCGTGATCGGCCTCGGCGCGGTCGGCGTGACGACCGCGGGGATCCTCCATCAGCAGGAGATCGTCGACCTCCCCTGGGTCCCCGGCTTCCTCGAGCACGAGCCCGAGCCCGAGCCCGCCCCGGTCGCCGAGCCCGAGCCCGAGCCCGAGCCCGAGCCCGCCCCCGAGCCCGAGCCCGAGCCCGCCCCGGCCGCGACCGGCGGCGAGGCGAGCCCGCCCGCCGGCGAGAGCGGCGCGCCGCCGGCCGCCGGCGATCCGGCCCCGACCCCGGCGAGCGCCGCCGGCTCGACCAAGGCCGCGACCAAGAGCACCAAGACCAAGAGCACCAAGACCAAGAGCACCTCGAGCAAGGGCTCGACCAAGGGGGACATCGATCCGCTGCCGGCGACCACCTCAAGCTCGGGCAAGGGCGCCAAGGACTCCGGTCGCGTGATCATGGAGCTCCAGATGCTCAGCCAGGCGAAGAAGTCGCTGGCCTCCAACCCCAAGCAGGCGCTCGCCTACACCCAGCAGCACGCCCGCGACTTCCCCGACTCCCAGCTCGTCGAGCAGCGCCTCGAGATCCAGATCCAGGCGCTCTGCGCCCTCGGCCGCAAGCCCGAGGCCCAGAAGGCGCGCGCGTCCTACAAGAAGTCGGCGAAGCTCGACGCGGCCCTCGCCAAGTGCAAGTAGCCTGAGGAGCATGAGCCTTCATGCATGTCCCATGCGACATGCACGAATGCTCACCTTGATGCGCCCGACGTGAGCCCGTGCGCGGCCCCGCGCCCGCGCCCGCGCACGTCGTAGGCGCGCGCGCACGAGCGTTTTACCGGGCTTTTACAGGCTCCAGAGGCCCTCCTGGGGGATGCTCCGTTCAAGCCCACCACGCACCTGCCCCCCCGGAGAAGAACAATGCGCACCTCCCACATGATCTACATCGGCGCCGCCCTCACCTCGCTCATGTGCGGCACCCTGATCGCCAACGCGATCTGGCCGCTCCCCCAGCCGATGAGCGCCCCGCAGACCGCCGTCTCCGTCGCCGGCCCCCACAACCTCGCCCCCGCCCCCTCCGAGCGCCCGCGGATCGACGTCGTCTTCGTCCTCGACACCACCGGGTCGATGGGCGGCCTCATCGACGGCGCCAAGCAGACGATCTGGTCGATCGCCAACCGCCTCGCCTCGGGCGAGCCGCGGCCGGAGATCCGGGTCGGCCTGGTCGCCTACCGCGACCTCGGCGACGAGTACGTCACCCGCTCGTTCCCGCTCACCAGCGACCTCGACACGGTCCACGGCCAGCTCAGCGGCCTGGTCGCGGCCGGCGGCGGCGACGGCCCCGAGCACGTCAACCAGGGGCTCAGCGACGCGATCCACGGGATGTCGTGGGATCGCGGCGATCGGGTCCTCCGCCTGATCTTCCTGGTCGGCGACGCGCCGCCCCACGACGACTACGCCGACAACATCACCAGCGAGTCGATCGCCCGCGAGGCCAAGGCCGCCGGGATCACGATCAACACGATCCGCTGCGGCGAGTGGGCCGAGACCGCCACCGCCTGGCAGAAGATCGCCCAGCTCGCCGGCGGCAAGATGACGACGATCGCCCAGGACGGCGGCGTCCAGGCGCTCGCCACCCCCTTCGACGACGAGCTCGCCGAGCTCAACCGCTCGCTCGCGGCGACCTCCCTCGGCTGGGGGAGCGCGACCGACAAGTCGCGGGCCTACCGCAAGGCGAAGGCCCGGGCCTCGCTGAGCGGCGAGTCGGCGGCCGCGGCCGCCTCCTACTCCGCGAAGGCCGGGCGCCTCCACGACGAGGACCTCGTCACCGCCCTCGAGGAGGGTCGGATCGCCCTCGATCGCGTCGACAACGCGGCCCTCCCCGAGGTCATGCAGGCGATGACCCTCGACCAGCAGAACGCCTACGTCGACGACCTCAAGAACCAGCGGGCGCTCCTCAACGAGCGGATCCTCGAGACCTCGCGGCGCCGCGACGCCTACTTCGAGGACAACAAGGCCGCGGGCGGCTTCGACGGCGAGGTCGTCGACATGCTCCGGCAGCAGGCCGACGAGATCGGCGTCGCCTACTAGCGGCAGCCGATCGGGGGTCGCCGAGAGACCACGCGAACGTGGCTCGCCGCCCCTCCCCGGGGGCCCGGGGCCGCGCCGAGGCGCCGGCCTCGGGCCCGCAACGTCGTTCCCCAGGCGTCACGCGGGCGCCGGGGCCCGCGGCGCGGGCGGAATCGCCAACCACGCCGAACGACGCGCGTTCGCGCGCCTCCGCCGGCCCGCCGCCCGCTCGATGCACCTGCAAGCTTCGTCCGCGCGCGCTGCCGACCTCCCCGTCGATCCCTCGTGCGCCTCGATCGGCTATCGTCAGCCGGTGGTGAACAACGACTCAGGCAGAGGCGAGGCGGGCGCGCCGGGGCTCGGCGCCGTCGTAGCGAGGAAGTACACGCTCATCGAGGATCTCGGCCCGAGCGACTCGGGCCACGACTACGTCGCCGAGCAGACGACCCTCCGCAAGCGGGTGATCGCCACGATCCTCGACCCCGAGCTGGCGACCAACGAGGTCTACGCCGCCCGGATCCTCCGCGAGGCCCGGGTCTTGTCGCTGGTCCGCCACGACAACGTCGCCCGCCTCATCGACTACGGCCAGACCCCGGATCGCGGGATCTACCTGATCCGCGAGCTCCTCGAGGGCTCCGACCTCGGCAGCCACCAGGCCGGGACCAAGCGCTTCCCGTGGCCGCGGGCGAAGGCGCTGATCCTCCAGGTGATCGCCGGCCTCCGGGCGGCCGCCGGCAAGGACATCATCCACGGCGGGATCCGCCCGAGCGTCGTCTACATCACCCCGGGCCCCGGCGGCGCCGAGCGGGTCAAGCTCATCGGCTTCGGCCTCATGCCGGCCTCGCGGATCGATCTCTTCAGCGGCGAGGAGCTGATCGAGGTCGCCGAGTTCGCGGCCCCCGAGCAGGGCGAGGGCAAGGCGGCCGACGGCCGCGCCGACATCTACTCGGTCGGCGTCCTCCTCTACAACCTCCTCACCGGCTCCGTCCCCTTCACCGGCAAGGAGCCCCACCAGATCCTCACCCAGCACAACATCGCCCCGCCGCCGCCGCCGCGGAACATCGCCCCCGACGCCAACATCCCGCCCGCGGTCGAGGCGCTGGTCCTCCGCTGCCTGGCCAAGAAGCCAGACGACCGCCTCCCCGATCTCCTCACCCTCGAGCGCGAGGTCCGCGAGATCGACGACGAGGGGCGCTCGAAGAAGAAGGGGCCGCCGCCGCGGGTGAGCACCGCCGGTGGCCTCGCGCCGGCGAGCCCGCTCGGCGATCAGCCGACCCGCGACTCCGCGCTCTTCGTGTCGATCGAGGCGCTCCAGGGGATGCTCGCGTCAGCCTCCGATCCCGACGCCCAGCTCGGGATCCTCGACCGGATGGAGAAGGCGCTGGCGGGCCTCGCGGGCGCCGATCCCGACTCCGACGAGGCGGTCCGCTGGCGCGAGTGGATCCGCCGGGCGCGCGACTACGCCTACTTCCAGCTCGGCCAGCGCCACCTCGCCGCCGAGCGCTGGCGCGACCTCGAGGGGGTCTACCGCCGCCGCCTCGAGCTCGCCCCGAGCGAGGAGGACCTCCTCGCGCTCAAGGGCGCGCTCGCCGGCCTCTACCTCAACAACCTCCTGAGCTACGAGAAGGCGATCACCCTCTTCCGCGAGCTCGTCGAGGCCCAGCCGGACTCGATGGAGAGCCACCTCGGCCTCGCCCGGGCGCTCGAGCGCCACGGCGACGTCGAGGAGGCGATCCCCCACTACGAGCGCTTCATCGAGCTCTGCCCCGACGCGACCCGCGGCGCCGAGGAGCTCGCCCACCTCGGCGACCTCCTCCACAACAAGATGAGCGACACCGACGCGGCGATCACCCGCCTCTTCCAGGCGACGGAGCTCGTCCCCGGCCACCTCCCCGCGCTCAAGCTCCTCGCCGAGCTCTTCCGCGCCCGCCACGAGTGGCTCGAGCTCGCCGAGGTCCTCGAGACGATCGTCGAGCACACCCCGAGCAACTACGAGAAGATCGAGCGGGCGACCGAGGCGGGCTTTTTGTGGATCGACAAGCTCCAGGTCAAGGACCGGGCGATCCCGATGTTCGCCAAGGTCGTCGAGCTCGATCCCGAGAACACCAAGGTCGGGACGATCCTCGGCAAGATCTACTACGAGAACAAGAACTACGTCGCGGCCGCGCCGATCTTCGACGCGCTCGTCCGCAAGATCGACAACCTCGGCCTCCGCCCGACCAGCCAGGTCGGCGTCCTCGTCCGCGCCGCCCAGGTCGCGCGCGCGGTCGGCTCGCTCAACAAGGCGAGCAAGCTCTACAAGCGGGCGCTCGAGCTCGACCCCGAGAGCAGCCACGCGCTCCTCGGCCAGGCCGAGCTGGCGATGACGCGCGGCGCCTGGGACGAGGCCCGGGTCGCCTACGAGAAGCTCCTCCCCCGCCGCAAGGACGACGACAAGTCGGCGATCCACGTCAAGCTCGCCGAGATCGCGATCGCCCAGGAGCGCCCCGACATCGCGATCAACGAGTTCAAGGCGGCGATCGCCGACGGGCCGAAGAACCTCCACGCCCACGACGGCCTCATCGCCGTCTACCGCGAGCGCAAGGACTGGCGCTCGCTCCTCAAGGCGCTCCAGGGCAAGCTCCCGCAGCTCAAGGGCGACGCCAAGGCCGACGCCTTCGTCGAGATCGGCGGCCTCTTCCGCGACCGCCTCGGCGAGCCCGATCGGGCGATCGCCGCGTTCCAGCGGGCCCACGAGCTCCGCCCCAAGGACCAGACCCTCCTCCACACGCTCCTCGAGCTCCAGACCGCCGCCAAGCGCTGGACCGACGTGATGCCGATCCTCGACGAGCTGATCGCGATCGAGGCCGATCCGAAGCGGCGCGCGAAGTACCTCTACACCTCGGCGGCGCTCCAGCGCGACGAGGTCGGCGACGAGGCGGCGGCGATCGAGCGCTTCGACCTCGTCCTCCGCGACGACCCCTCCTTCCTCAAGGCCTTCCAGGCGATCGACACCCTGATCACCAAGCGCAAGGACTGGCGGGCGCTCGAGCGGGCCTACCGCAAGATGATCAACCGCCTGCCGGCCGACGACACCTCGCCGCTCAAGCAGCTCCTCTGGCACAACCTCGCCGAGATCTACCGCTCACGCCTCGGCGACTTCCGCTCGGCCGCCAAGGCGCTCGAGGTCGCGATCAGCCTCGACCCGAGCAACTTCCAGCGTCAGCTCATGCTCTCCGAGCTCTACGCGATGCTGATGAAGGAGGATCCGGCGAACTTCACGGAGTCGCTGATCCGCAGCCACAACACGCTCATCCGCCTCGATCCGTCCTACTACAAGAGCTACCACCAGATCTATAACATCTACCGGATGCAGAGCGCGCTCGACAAGGCATACTGCGTCGCCCGCACGCTGATCTTCCTCAAGCAAGCGACCGACGAGGAGACCCGCTTCTATCAGAGCGGGCCGCCGGCGGTCTTCCGCCAGGCCCGCGGCCGCCTCAGCGACGACGTGCTCCGCCGCTACATCCTCCCCGGCGATCAGGATCCGACGGTGACGACGCTCCTCGGCCTGGTCGCGCCGGCGCTCGCCTCCTGGCGGGCCAAGCCGCCGCCGCCCTCGCTCCGCGGGAGCGAGCCGATCGACACCGCCGAGAGCCCGTCGATCGCCGCCCAGGCCCACGCCTACGTCTGCCGGGTCCTCGGCGCGACCCAGCCGGCGCTCTACTTCCAGCCGAGCGAGCCCGGCGACCTCAGCCTCCACATCGTCCGCCGCCGCGGCGGTGAGATCGAGCAGCTTGCGATCGCCCACGGCGCGCTCCTCCGCGAGCGCGAGGACGGCGAGGTCGTCTTCGAGGTCGCCCGCGTCCTCGCCAACCTCTACCCGCCGCACCAGGCCTTCCTCCTCCTCGAGCTCTCCCCCCAGAACCTGAAGCAGCTCCTGGTCGCCTGCTCGGTGCTCGCCGAGCGCGGCGCCAACGAGGGCGGCCAGGGGGTCGCGGCGATCACCGGCGAGCTCGCCAGCCGCCTGACGCCGGCGGCGCTGGAGCAGGTCAAGGGGCTCGCCCGGCAGCTCAGCCAGACCGACGTCAAGGTCTGGGCGCGCGCGGCCGCGATCGCCAACTACCGCCTCGGGCTCCTCCTCTGCAACGACCTCGACGCCGCCGCCCACGCGATCGCGGCCGAGCAGCGCTCGAGCGGCCAGAACATCAACGGCAAGGACGCGCTCAAGGAGCTGATCGTCTACAGCGTCAGCGAGGCCTACTTCGAGGCGCGGCGCAGCATCGGCCTCGCGGTCGGCTAGGCGAGCGCGGCCTCCACGGGCCCGGCGGCCGCGGCCGCCCGCCTGACGACGCCCGCGAACGGCACGCAGGGGCCGCGGCGCGCGTGCGCACCACCTGGCCCTCGGGTCATCGACGATCAGTCGATGATCAGCTCGACCTGCGGCCAGATCTTCTTGAGCGTCGAGAGCGTCCGCCCCTGCCAGGGCTTGGCGGCCGCCCCGAGGATCGTGATCGTCATCCGCCCGGCCTTGCGCACCTCGATCAGGAAGGCGCCGATCGTCCCGATCCCCGACGAGTTGAGCATCTCGAGGTTACGGAAGTCGAGCGTGAGGGTCCCAAGGCCGCTCTGGTGGGCGGCCCGCAGGAGCTCGAGGATCGCCCCGTAGTCGCGGGGCGAGCGGAGGCGGAGGTGGCCCTCGAAGCGGACCCGACGCTCGGTCGACTCGAAGGCGACGCTGTATTCCTTGTCTTCGACGATCATGGGCTCTCCCTCAACGGCCAAGGGCCGCGGATCAAGATCGGGTGGAGGTGGCGGCGCAGGGTCAGCTCCGGTCTAGCGGCGGGTCGGCGGGAGGAGCGAGGCGACCCGCTGGGGGCCGGTGCGCATCACCTGCGGCGTCGTCCGCAGGACGAGGATAAACGAGAGGTCGTCGGCCGCGACCGCGCGCCCCTGGAAGTCGGCGAGCGCCCGCCGGAGCTCGCCGGCGAGGCGGGTCGCCGAGGCGTCGCGGGTGTGGCGGCCGACCTCGCCGACCAGCGAGCTCAGCCCCTCGACCCCGAGCATCCGATCCTGCTCGTTGAGGAGCTCGGAGAGGCCGTCGGTGAAGAGGCAGAGGACGTTGTCGCGGGGGAGCTGATCGCGGGTGACGACGATCTCCTCGTTGACGTCGAGGAAGCCGAGCGGCGCGTGATCGTGGGTCTCGATCTCGCGGGCGTAGCCGTTGGCGCCGGCGACCAGCGGCGACGGGTGGCCGCAGTTGACGTGCTCGATCGCCCCGGTCTCGGGGTCGATCACCAGCGCGCACATCGTCACGAAGGACGCCGCCGGCAGGGTCTCGCAGAGGTAGCGGTTGAGCGAGCGGACCAGGGCCGCGAGGCCGAGGCCCTCGTGACCGAGGACGTGGACCGTCGTGTGGAGGCCGGCGGCGATCAGCGCGGCCTCGAGGCCCTTGCCGCACACGTCCATCACCGTCAGGAGCACGCGGCCGTCGCGGAGCGGGAGCGCGTCGACGTAGTCGCCGCCGACCCACTTGCACGCCTCGAAGCCGAAGCCGATGTCGAGCTGACCGAGGTGGAAGTCGGCCGGCACCAGGCGGGTCTGGATGTCGTGCGCCCGCTCGAGCTCCTCCTCGAGGATCGCCTGCTCCTGGGCGGCCTTGCGGGCGACCCAGGCGGCCTCGGCCTGGCGGTAGAGCTCGGCCGCCAGCGACACCAGCGCGAGCCACTCGGCGGTCGCGTAGTTGCTCGGGAAGGTGACGTAGAGGACGTTGAGCGCGTCGTCGCCGCCGCCGAGCGGCACCGCGACCGCCGACATCGACTGGACGACCACCGAGAGCTTGAGGAGATCGGTGTTGCCGCCGCCCGAGGCCGCGGTCGAGGCGATCACCGGCGTGCCCGAGGCGAGGACGGCGCGGACCACCGTCCGCGAGATATGGGGGACGTCGCGGCCGCCGGTGAGCGACGGCGGCCCGAGGAGCTCGGGATCGCCGTCGCCGCTGCGGGCGACCCGGAGGGCCATCGCCGCGGTCCCGCGGAGGTCGCGGCCGATCATCAGCTCGCAGAGCGCGTGGAGGCGAGCGGCGTCGTCCTCGGTCGCCAGGAGCTCGGCCGAGAGGGAGACCAGGCGGGAGAGCTGCGAGGCGTCGATCTTCGGCGCGCCGAGGTCGCGGAGCGAGCGGACCGCCCCGACCGGGCTGTCGACCATCGTCAGCCGGGTCAGGGAGCCCTCGGCGGTGATCGGCTTGCGCGGCTGCAGGCCGCGCCCCTCGGCGGGCGCCCGGACATAGGTCAGGACGTAGTCCTCGACCTGGATCGCGTCGCCGTAGGCGAGGCGGTGGGCGGTGATCTGCTTGCCATTAACCGCCGTTCCGTTGCGGCTGCCGAGGTCGCGGACCCACCAGCGCCCGGCCTCGTCGCGGAGGATCTCGAGGTGCTGGCGCGAGACCGTGTCGCTCTCGAGCACGACCTCGACGTCGGGGGAGCGGCCGGCGACCATCCGGTTGCCGACCATCGGGGCCACGCGGAGGAGGGTGTCCCCCCGGCGGATCTGGAGGTAGCCGTCACTCACGCGCTGGATCTCCCCGCTGCACAGCCCGGCGAGGATAACACCTCCAGGGGGCCGCGGAGCCCCCCCGCGCGGTCGAAAGCGCCCGATCAGCCCCGCCGAATGGGGACCCGCACAGGCGCTGAGGGGCGCGCGGCCGACATCAGAGCTGCTGAGTCTCCGCCTTCGCGCCCGCCGGGCCGCTGTTGCCCGGGGACGATCCGCCGGCGCCCGCCGGTCCCAGATCGAAGGTGAGATCGACCGTCTTCGGCGACGAGGCCCCGCCGATCAGGACGCCGATCGACGGCCCGCCCGCGCCGCCGCCCCCGGAGCCGCCGTCGCCGCCGTCGCCCCCGCGACCGCCGCGGCCGCCGTTGGAGCCGTCGTCCTGCTCGTCGGAGCCGCCATAGTTGTTGCCGGCGCCGCTGAGGGAGCCGACGCCCCCCTCCCCGCCCTGGCCGCCGGGCTGGCCGCCGCCGCCCTTGCCACCGTCGCCGCCGCCGCCGGTGCGGAGCTCGCTCGCCTCGATCCGGGCGGCGCTCGACCAGAGAAAGACCGCAAAGGAGCCGCCTCCGCTCGCGCCGCCGCCGCCGCCTCCGCCGCCACAGCCGCCGCCGCCGCCGCCTCCACCGCCTCCACCAAAGGAGTCGCAGAGGTTCTCGCCGCCGCCGCCGCCGCCGCCTCCACCGCCGCCCTTCCCGTTCTCGCCGTCCCCCCCGCCGTCGCCGCCCTTGGGCGCGTAGCCGGAGCTCCCGTAGCCCGTCGACCCCGCGAGGCCGTTCGCGCCATCGCCGCCGGGCGCCCCGTTCTGCCCCCAGTAGCTCTGCGGGGTGTTCCAGTTGCCCTGGTTCGACGGGGTCCCCTGCCCGCCCGCGGTCCCGCCGCCGCCGCCGCCGCCCGGACTCCCGGAGGCCGGGCCGTTCCCCGGCTGCCCGCCGATCCCGCCCGACGCCCCGCAGCTCGAGCTCCCGCCGCCGCCCCCCTGCGGCTTCGAGCAGGTCGAGCAGAGGCCGGTGCTGTCCTCGCAGCCAGGTTGTCCCGGCTGCCCGGCGCCGCCGTTGGCGGCCGACCCCGAGGTGTCCTCGCCGTCGCCGCCGTCGCCGGCGACGCCCGCCTCGATCACGCTCTCGAAGATCCCCAGGTCGTCGCACCCCGACGCGAAGACCCCGTAGGCCGAGGCCCCGGGCGGCGCGTCGCCGCCCGCGATCGTCAGGAGGTGGAGGACGGTCGTCGACCCCAGCCCCTCCGCCCGCACCGCGGTCGGGTCGCCGACCTCGATCCGCGTCAGGTTGTCGGGCGAGCGCGACCAGTCGTCGCCCTCGTCGTAGCCGCCGAAGACCGAGACCCCGTCGGCCATCTTCAGGGTCGCGGCCTCCGGGTAGACGCCCTTGGCGACGTAGACATCGGCGTCGGTCGCCGCCGCCTTGGTGATCCCGGCGGCGACGGTCTTGAGCGGCTGATCGCGGGTGCCGGGGTTGCCGTCGTCGCCCGAGGTGGCGACGTAGATCGCGTTCGGCGAGGTCCCCTTGATCCCGCTGCAGATCCCGTTGCACCACCCGTAGCCGGCGCCGTTCCACGGGCCCTCGTCGCAGACCTCGTCGCCCTCGACGACCCCGTCGCCGCAGCCGGGCGGCGCGACGGTGTCGCCCTCGCTCTCGCTCCCCGCGGGATCGCTCGCGTTCGAGGGATCGCCGCTCGCCGAGTCGCCGCCGGTGGTCGAGTCGGTGCCGCTGCCGGTCGCCGTCGCGCTGGCGCTCTGATTGCCCGCCGAGAGCCCCGGCGCCGCGGTGTCGCCGTCCCCGAGCGCGCAGGCGCCGAGGCCGAGCACGAGCAACGAAGCGGAGAGGACGATCGCAGGGCGGGCGCGGGACATCACGCTCGAAGCTATCGCATCCCCTGCGCGCGCGGCCCCCGGAAATCGTCGACCTGCACTATCGTGGGCGCCATGCTCCCGACGACGATGCACGGACGCGTCCTCTCGGCGGCCCTCCCCGCCCTCCTGATGCTCTCGCTGAGCGCCGCCGGCTGCGGCGACGACGGCGAGGGATCGACGAGCGGGGCGACCGCGACCACCAGCACGATCACCGCCAGCGCCGGCTCACAGGGCGGCTCGACCACCGCGAGCTCGGCCTCGACCGGCGCCGCGACCGACACCCACGGCCATGGCGGATCGAGCGGCTCCAGCGGCTCCAGCGGCGCCACGACCACCGGCGGCGACCCGACGAGCAGCGGCGATCCGACCGATGGCGGGACCAGCACCGGCGGTGATCCGGGCGACGGCTTCCTCCGCGTCGACCCGGATCACCCGGCCTGGCTCCAGGTCGACGGCCAGGGGCCCTTTTTCATCTGCGGACCTGGGGATCCCGAGGACTTCCTCCATCGCGGCGCGCTCCTCCCCGACGGCACCCGCGACGGCGATCAGGCGGCGCTGATCGCCAAGCTCGCGCCGACGGGAGCCAACTCGGTCTACGTCCAGGCGATCCGCTCGCACGGCGGTGACGGCGACGCGACCCACAACCCCTTCATCGACCACGACCCGAGCAAGGGGCTCAACCAAGCGGTCCTCGATCAGTGGTCCGGCTGGCTCCACGCGCTCAGCGACGCCGGGATCGCCACCTACTTCTTCATCTACGACGACAGCGCCCTGGTCTGGAAGACCGGCGACCAGGTCGGCCCCGAGGAGGCGGCCTTCCTCGGCGAGCTCGTCGATCGCCTGGAGGACGTGCCGCTCCTGGTCTGGGTGATCGCCGAGGAGTACGCCGAGGTCCTCTCGCCGGCCCGGGTCTCGGCGATCGCCGCCGTGATCCGCGAGCGCGACGACCACGGCCACGCGATCGCCGTCCACCAGAACCACGGGCTGGTCTTCGACTTCCCGGGCGATCCCAACATCGACCACTTCGCGATCCAGTACAACGTCGACGCCCCGGCGGCGCTCCACGACGGCGTCCGCCAGGCCTTCAGCGCGGCCGGCGGGGCCTACGGGCTGAGCCTCGCGGAGGCGGCGAATTGGGGGAGCGGCGCCCTCCACCGCCAGAAGTCATGGGGGGCGGCGCTCGCCGGCGCCTACGTCCTGGTCCTCGGGATGGACATCGCGTCGACGCCGGTCTCCGACCTCGAGGCCTGCGGCCACCTCGTCGACCACCTCCGGGCGACCCCCTCCTTCGTCGACATGGCCCCCCACGACGAGCTCGCGCTCACCCCGGCGACGATCGTCTTCGCCGATCCTGGCCGATCGTACCTGGTCTATTCACCAGGCTCGGATTCGCTCGGGGTCTCGGGGCTGGTCCCCGGCACCCACGAGCTCCGCTGGCTCGACGCCGCGAGCGGAGCGACCCACGTCGAGAGCGTCGAGGTCGCCGGCGCCGAGGCGACCTGGCCGCGGCCCGACGGGATCGGGGCCGAGGTCGCGCTGGCGATCGTCCGCCAGGGCTAGCTTCTTCGAAAGGCGAATCGGACATGTCGAATCCGACATGTCCGATTCGACTTGTTGGCCCCACGCGGGCCAGAGCCGCGACACTGACGCATCGATCCAGCTCGCGCCGGGCTCGTCGTCGCTGGCTTCGAGCTTCGCCAACAACGCCAGCGGCGGCGAGACCAAGCGAGCTGGATCGATACGTTGCTCTCGCGGCTCTAGAGCTTGGTGATCTGGACCTCGCCCTGGCCGACCCGGATCCCGTCCTCGGCGATCGGGTTGGTCCCGTCGTTGTACGACTTGCCGCCCTTGCCGTAGGAATAGGTGCCGTCGCCGTTCTGGCCGCCGCCGTTGCCGCCCTGGTAGCCGCCGCCGCCGCCGCCGCCGTTGCCCCCGTTGCCGCCGCCGCCGAAGCCCCCGAGGCCGGAGTCGACGCACTGCCCGGGGCGCTCGGTGGCGTCGCCGGCCCCGCCGTTGACGAAGGCCTTGGCGCCGCTGTTCTTGCCGTCGGTGAGGAAGCCCCCGCCGGCGCTGCCGGCCCCGCCGCAGCCGCACCAGGTCCCGTTGCCCGACGAGTCGCCGCCCTGCCCGTTGCCGGCCATCGACTTCCCGTCCTGCTCCGGGAGGTTCCAGGCGCCGCAGTTGCCGGAGGCGCCGCCGCCCCCGGCGACGATGAGCGGGGTGTTGTCGTCGCGGGCGACGAAGCTCCCGCCGCCGGCGCCGACGTCGTAGGCGGTCCCGTCCTTGCCCTTCTGGCCCACCAGGATCTTGAGCTTGTCGCCCGCCGTGAGCGCGAAGTCGCCGCGGACGTGGGCCCCGCGGCCGCCGACGCCGAAGTTGTGCTTGCCGCCCTCGGCCCCCCAGACCTCGATCCGGTAGGTCGCGGTGTAGGGGACCGTCCAGAGCTGGATCCCGGCGTTCACGCTCACCGTGATGTCGGTGTTGGCGTAGGCCGCCGTGCACATCGCCTCGCTCGGCCCGAGGTTGAGGGTCGCCCCGCAGGTCGAGAAGACCCCGGCGAAGGAGCCGGTGCACGCGTTCGAGCAGGCGTCGTCGTCGACGTCGTTGCCGTCGTCGCACTCCTCGTCGCCGTTGACCTCGCCGTCGCCGCAGTAGGGCCCGAGGGCCAGGCAGTCGATCGCGCAGCCGCCGTAGGCGCCGTCGTTGACCCCGTCGTCGCAGGCCTCGACGCCCTCCTGGATCACCCCGTCGCCGCAGCTCGCCGCCACGCAGGTCGTCAGGCAGGCGTCGGTGTCGACGTCGTTGCCGTCGTCGCAGCCCTCGACGCCCTCCTGGACGAAGCCGTCGCCGCAGCTCGCCGCCACGCAGGTGTCGAGGCAGGCGTCGCTGTTGTCGGCGTTGCCGTCGTCGCAGACCTCGGGCGCCTGGACCACGCCGTCGCCGCAGCCCGCCGGCACGCAGGCGTTCGAGCAGGCGTCGTCGTCGACGTCGTTGCCGTCGTCGCAGCCCTCGCGGGCGTCCTGGTTGCCGTCGCCGCAGTAGGGCCCGAGGGCGCTGCAGTCGGGCGCGCAGCCGCCGTAGCCGCCGTCGTTGACCCCGTCGTCGCAGACCTCGCCGGGATCGACCGCCCCGTCCCCGCAGACGGGTCCGCCGGTCCCGGTGGTCTCGGAGGTCGAGCCGGGACCCGTCGACGTCGTATCACCGCTCGTCGACGTCGTCGCGTCGGTGGTCGTCCCCACATCGGTCGTCGACACCGCGGTCGTCGACGCGTCGGTCGTCGACGTCGTTGAGCCCGTCTCGCTGGTCTGCGTGCCGTCGTCGCCGCTGCACGCCGCGAGCGCGAGGCCGCCGACGAGCACCACCAACCAGCGGCCCGCGCCGGCGCACCACATCCGCTCTCTCTTCCCGATCATCTCCGCCTCCTCGCCGGCCCTCGCCGACCTCTTCATGCGCGACGATCGCACGATCGCGCGCGCGAGTGCGCCCGCCCGCGAAGGCTCGCCCCCCCGCGCGACGCTGAACGCCGCCGCTACTCCGCGGAGCTACTCCGCGCGAGCGCGGCCCCCAGCGCCTCCCGGAACGCACCCGGCCGGTCGGCGTCGAAGCGCGCCTGGATCGCCCCTCCCTCGCCCTCGAGCTCGAGCTCGGCGAGCGGTCCCTCGGCGCCGCCGCTGCGGAGGACCAGCCCCCGCGGCCTCGGCCGTGACGCCGCCTCGTCGCCCAGATCGGCGCCGAAGGCGAGCGGCCCCTCGGTCGCCAGCGCGCCCTGGATCTCGGCGGCGATCCCCGCGTCCGCTGGGCCGGCAGCGAGCGGGAGCCGGATCTCGGTCGCGCCCCCGTCGCCGCCACGGACGATCGTCAGCGGCTGGTAGCCGAGGCCGCGCAGCGCCTGCAGCGACTCCTTCGCCCGGGCCTCGGCGTCCTCGCCCGCCGCCGCCCCCCGCAGGAGCGAGGCGATCGCCGCGTCGGTCGGCAGCGCCTCGATCCCCGCGTTGAGATCCTCGGGCGCCTCCTCGTCGCCTGCAGCGAAGGCGATCGGCCCCCCGTCGGGGCGCAGATCCGCGGGCCAGCCGTCCTCGCCCCAGGTCATCCAGTGCCAGTCGAGGCGGACGCCGCCGTCGGGGTAGATGATCAGGCGGTTGCAGTTGCCCGTCCCGAGGAAGGGCGGGCTCGGCCCCTCGAGCCAGGCAGCGAGGAAGCAGGGCTGCCCCTGGAAGGTCCGCATCGACGCGATCCCGTGGACCTCGATCGCGCCGATCCACATCTTGAGGGCGACCGTGAACTCGGCGCCGGCGATCTTGAGCCCGGCCTCGGCGCCCGCGAAGGGGAGGCCGCCGATCGCAAAGGAGGCGCCGCCCTTGGCGTTGAGGTGGAGGCCGCCGCCGCCGAATTCGCCGGCGTAGTCGAGGACCATCGACAACCCCGGGAGGCTGAAGCCGCCGACCCCCTCCACCCGCAGGCGCCCGGGCTCGGCGATCATCTGCCCGCTCAGGAGGCGCTGGCCGAAGCCGTCGAGCGCGACGTCGCCGCGCATCTCGGGCCCGCCGATCGCGATCGCGGTCGCGAAGTGGAAGGGTCCGACCCCGCCGCTGAGCGCGTAGGAGCCCCCGCGCCCGTCCTTTGAGAGCAAGATCCGGTGATCCGACGCGACCCCCCCGAGGTCCGCGGCGAACTCGAAGCGATAGGTGTCGCCGAGGTCGGCCATCTGGATCATGCCGACCCGCTGACCAAGCGCGTGCACCTCCATGAGGAGGCCCGTGGGGCTCACCTCGATCCGGCCGGAGCCGAAGATCGGCCCCGCCAGCGCGTTCACGGCGGTCTGCCCGGAGAGGGTGATCCCGCTGCGGTCGACCCGGCCGTTGAGATCGGCGTAGAGCTGGACGCACGAGCCCTCGGGGAAGAGCTGGAGCCGACCGGCGAGGGCGAACGCGCTCGGGCCGGCGCTCATCGTCCCGCTGAGGACGCGGCGCCCGAAGGCGTCGAGCGTGAGCGCCCCGCTCGCCGCCCCCGGGGTGATCGCAAGATCGCCGAGGAGCGCGATCGTCCCCATCGTCGCGCTCACCCGGTACGATCCCGACGCGCCGCTCTTGGCGATCGCCAGGCGATGGTGGGTCGCCAGCGGACCGAAGGACGCCGCGAAGTCGAGCCCGCGGGCGTCCCCGAGATCGCCGATCGTCAGGGCCGCCAGGGCCTGATCAAAGACCCGGACGTCGACCACCAACCCCTGGTTGCTGAGGACCACCGCGCTCGAGGCGATCGGCCCGACCGCGAAGGCGTTCGCCGAGGCGACCCCGCGGAGATCGACGCCCTGGGCGTCGATCCGCCCGCTGACCGCGGCGACGAGCTGGAGCGGCGCCCCGTCGGGGAAGAGCTGGAGCTTGCCGCTGAGGAGGAAGCGCTCGGCCTCGATCCGGATCTTGCCCGCGGCGTTGAAGAGGCGGAGGCCGAATTGATCGAGGTGCGCCTGACCGGCGATCTCGAAGCTCGGCCCCTCCCCGTCGATCTCGAGGCGACCGGCGATCTCGTAGTCCTGGAAGCCGGCGATCGTCCCCGCGAAGCGGAGCCCGGTGACGAAGCCGGTCGGCGTCAGCATCAGGCCGAAGGCGCTCTCCAGGTGACCGACCCCGGGCATCTCCGTCGCCCCGCGGAGGAAGACGACGATCCCGTCGTCGTCCCGCGCGTCCGGGAGGAGGCCGATGTAGCGGTTCACGTCGAGGCCGGCGACGCCGATGCTCGCGGCCGCCCCCTCGCGGAACTCGCGCGGCGTCGACACCAACCACTGCGCGGTGAAGCGGATGAAGAAGAACGCGAGCTCCTGCTGGCCCTTGCGGTACTCGAGATCGACGACGTTGAGGAGATCGGCGAAGGTCCCGAACTTGAACGTGTTGAGGATCCCCGAGATGATCCGGACCGCGCTGAGCTCGACGAGCTTCCCCTCCTTGCCGAGGAGCGAGCCGCCGAGGTAGGGCGGGAGGCGGATCATCGCGTCGTCGATCCCAAAGCGGAGATCGAGCCCCTGCGGGAGCGCCCCCTGCTCCTTGCCGCGCGAGTGCCAGGCGGCGCCCTGCCGCTGGAAGAGCGCGTTGTCCTGGCCGACCACCCAGAGGTCGCCCTCGCTCGAGACCGCGGCCTGGATCGCCCGCGTACCCTGGGGCAGCGGATCGTCGATCCGCTGCCAGCCGGGGCCCGCCGCGTAGACGTGGATCGTCCCGTCGGGCGCGACGCCGGCGTGGTGGCTCAGGCTGGCGATCGCGATCTGGTCGAAGGTGCGGTTCAGATCGAGGTTCCACGGCCCCTCGGCGCTCCGCCAGAAGAAGCGCCCGCGGGTCACCGCGCCTGGCAGGCGGTGCTCGGCGATCGCCCAGAACGCGCCGGTGGCGTCGGTGGCGATCCGCACGACCCGGTGCTCGGCGATCCCCTCGACCGGCGCCCAGGCGTTCGGCCCGGGCTCGTAGCGGAAGATCACGCCCTCGCCGTCGACCGCCGCGACCTGATCGCGCGACGCCGCGTCGAGGTGCTCAAAGCGCTGCGCCGCCCAGCTCGTCCAGGTCCCGTCGGCCTCGCGGCGGTAGGGGATCCGGTCGGCGAGGATCCACGGGGTCCCATCGCCGCCGACCGAGACGTGGGTCGGCGCCGCCGGGGTCCCGATCACCGACCAGGTCCCGGAGCCATCGCTCGCCCGCCGCAGGAGCTCGCCTCCCGAGTTGATCGCCCAGACGTCGAGCGCCGAGCCGACGGCGATGACGGCGATCTCGGTGTTGACGTCCGAGGCCTCGATCATCGGCAGCCGCGCCGCCGGATCCTTGAAGAAGTGGAGGAGCGCCGAGACCATCCGCACCGCCTCGGTGATCCCGAGCTGCGGCATCGGGAAGTGCGCGCCCGCGCCGATGTAGATCCCCTCGACCCCCTGCACCCGGAAGGCGAGCTTCTCGTAGAAGAGCGGGATCGGGATCGGGATCTTGGTCGCGGTGACCACGAACATCATCAGATCCTCGATCACCAGCTGGCGGAGCATCGCGCTCCCCTGCGGGATCCACTGGTTCGGCGGGATCACCATGCCGGCGGCGATCGTGAAGGGATCGAAGACGTCGATCGTCGCCGTCGTCTGGAGCGAGACCAGGTTCCCGCCGAGGAGCATGCCGACCGAGAGGCGGCTCATCGACACGCCGATCAGGAGCGGGAACATCGGCGTCATGTTCCAGTAGGGCAGGAAGAGGCGCAGCGGCCGATCCTCGTCGCCCCAGATGTTGATCGAGAAGTTGGTCTCGCCGCGGTAGACGACGTCGAACGAGAGGGTTCGCGGGACCTCGATGCTGAGGTAGTCCTTGAACGCGTCCGGGAGCCGCTCCGTGAATTCGGCGACCGCCTCCAGGGGCGGCTCCAGGAGCGCGAGGAGCCCCTCGGGGAGCGCGAGGCCGACCCCCGAGGCGAAGGAGGCGCAGTACTCGACGACCTTGCGGGCGGCGAGCTTCCCCTCCTCGTCGTAGAGCCGGACGTCCATCGCCGGGATCTTGGTCGGCAGTCGCGCGGCGACGTCGCCGAGCCCGAGGAGCCCAAGGAGGGCCTTGGCGTGGACGAGCGGGATCGCGAAGTCTCGGGTGACCCGCATCCCGCCGGTCGCCGCCAGGCCGCCGTCCTTGCTGGTGAAGGTCGGGATGTCGACTTCGAAGGCCCCGAACTCGCCGAGGTCGACGTACCAGACCCCGTCCTGGATCACCAGGAAGGTCACCGGCGAGTTCTTGAGGCGGAGGATGAACTTCGCCTTGTTGTCGGCGCCGGTGCCGACGCCGATCTCGAAGTCGATCGTCGAGGTCAGCGGCTGCTGCGGGTTGAAGGTCCGGAAGATGTTGGCCCGCGGCTGGTCGTTCTCGTCGACCCCAAAGATCCGGTTGACGCCCGCGGGGAGGCCGAGCGAGACGGTGAGCGTCCCCTCGGGCTTCTTCTTGAGGATCTTCGCGCTCAGCTCGCGGAGGTGGAGGCGCGTGGTCCCGAGCTTGCTCGTCTCGATCACCACGCCGGCGCCGAGGTCGAGGTTCGGGAGGGCGATGTCGAGGGGCTCGAGGATGTTCGTCGCCTTGAGGATGAGCCCCTCCTTGGTCCCCTTGAGCTCGCCCGTGACCTTGCGCGGGAAGCAGGCGTAGCGGTGGACCCACTCCGGGAGGCCGAGGAGCGCGAGCGACACCTTCGCCTCGATCTCGTAGGTCTTCTTGTCGCCGTCGATCTTCTGGGTGAGCGCGATGCGCGGCGCCGAGATCCGGATCTTGAGCCCGGATCCGACCTCGATCGGGATCTCGAAGTAGGACGCCTGATCCATCGTCAGCGCGAGGAAGCGGCGCTTCTCCTCGTCGGCGATCTCGAGGGTCATGTTGACGTCGACGATGTCGAGGAAGCGGACGCCGCTGCTCACGCTGAGCGACACCTCGAGGCGATCGTCGTCGTCGTCCGCGTCGACCGGCTTGGCCAGGGTGAGGATCACCTGGGTCGCCTTGATCGCCGCGACCTCGAAGATGTCGAGGAGGGTGCGGCCCGAGTCACCGAGCTGGCCAAAGAGCGTGAGCTTGCGCTTGCCGTCCTTGACCTCGTAGCCGGCCGAGAGCGCGAGCGAGACCCCGAGGATCGAGGTGCTGAGGCCGCCGCCGACCGCCCAGCTCCTCTCGATCGTCTTCTTCTTGGTCTCCTCGTCGGTCTTCTCGGTCTCCTGGTAGGCGAAGGCGAGCTCGACGCTGCCGACGCTGAGGCCGGGCACCACCTCGACCGGCCCGAGCGCCCCGAGGGTGATCGCGCACTTCTTCGGGTGATTCGGCCCGCCGCCGCGCTCGTAGACCAGGCGCGCCGTCGCCGTCAGGTCCACCCCCTCGATGCGCAGGAAGGTCACCGCGTCGCCGCTGACCTTGAGCGCGCCGTCGCTGAGGTCGAGCGACACCTCGACGTTCTTCAGGGTCACCTTGGGTACCTCCGGCGGCAGGGCGACGCCGCCCAGGAGGGCGCTGAGGATCGCCGTTATCGGCACCGAATCGACGCTCGCGCTGAAGACCGTCGATCCCTCCTCGGCGAGGAGGAGCACGCAGAGCTCGCCGAAGTAGAGGGTCGGCCCGCGCCCGTCCGTGGCCGCGCGGTAGTGGGCCATCACGTTCTCGGGAGCGAGCTGGCGGTCGAAGATCGCGACCGGCCCGATCTTCCCCTGGTAGTGGCGTGCGCCGCCGTAGCCCGCGCCGATCCGCAGGTCCTTGGTCGGCGTGAGGAGGCCGTAGCTGGTGCTCTCCTCGGTGATCAGGACGCCGTCGACGTAGAGGCGCTGCGAGCCCGATCGCGCGGCGACGACGACGTGGCGCCACTGATCGAGGGGGAGGGTCGAGACCACCGGGAGCTCGACCTTCTCGTCGTCGGCGCCGGTCGTGAAGATCCGGATCTTCTTCTCGTCGTCGTTGTTGCAGTGGAGGAAGAGGAAGGCCTCGTCCGCGGCGGCGACCACCGCCTGCGTGTCCCATGAGCTCCGGCCGCTGCAGATCCAGGCCTCGACCGTGAGCTCGGTGCCGCCGCCCCACTCGCCGTCGAGGCGGACCTCGCCGGTCTTTCCGTCGAGCTCGAGGCAACGGAGGCCGACCAGGCCCTCGGCGTCGGTGACCGTGACGGCGCCGTGGAGGGCGCCCGTGCGCGCGGCGTCCGTGACATCGCGGGCGATCCCGCCCTCGGTCGACCGCCAGTTGAAGAAGGCGACCGGCCCGTCGGCGAGGACCGCCTCGTCGTAGGTGCCCGGGGCCGCCTCTTCCCGGACCTCATCCGAGCTCCCCTCGTCGAAGCCGAGGTGGGCCCGGATCTCGGCCGGCGTCAGGGCCCGGGCGTAGATCGCCAGCGGACCGATCCGCCCGGCGAAGAAGCGGCCGTAGCCATAACCGCTGCCGACGTGAACGATCGACGAGGGCACGATCTCGTTGAAGGCGCACGCGGTCTCGGAGCGGACGACGCCGTCCTCGACGATCGTCACCGTCCCCGGACGGACGATGAGCACGATGTGCCGCCAGACGCCGATCGGCGCCGGCGAGAGCACCGGCACCAGAGAGTAGCCCGCGTCGGTGTAGATCGCGTTGCGATAGCCCGGGTCATCGCTCATCTGGAGGTGGACAAACTCGCCGCCGACCGCCGAGACGATCGCCTGGCCCTCGGGACCGCCGCGGGCGCTCCAGACCCAGACCTCGACGGTCAGCTCGCCGCCCTCGCCGGCCCAGCTCCCGTCGAGGACCACCCGGCCGCTCCCGTCGAATTCGAGGCTCTTTGTCCCCTCGATCGGCCCCGCGGCGCCGACCCGGACGCCGCCCTCGAGGGTCCCGCGGCGGCCGTGCGAGCTCTGATCAGCGATCGCCGTGCCGGCGACCTCGCCCATCGGGAAGTACGCGATCGGTTGATCGCCGAGGACCCTCGCCGCGTAGATCGTCGCGTCAACCGTCGGCAGGCCGAGGTGCCCACGGATCGCGGCGACGCTGAGGGCCCGGTCGTAGATCGCCAGCGGACCGATCCGGCCGGCGAAGAAGCGGCCGCCCCCCCAGCCGCAGCCGATCCGGAGGAGGCTGGTCGGCCGGAGATCGGTGAAGGTCACGGCGGTCTCGGAGCGGACGACGCCGTCCTCGACGATCGTCACCATCCCCGGGCGGACGATGAAGGCGATGTGCCGCCAGACCTCGAGGGGCAGCGGCGAGAGCACCGGGACCATGTGGTCACCGTTGTCGGCGTAGAGCGCGTTGCGATAGCCGGGGTCCTCGCTCATCTGGAGGTGGACGAGCTCGGTCGTCGTCGACGAGACAATCGCCTGGCCCTCGGATCCGCCGCGGATCCCACGGACCCAGACCTCGATCGTCAGCTCGCCCCCACCGCTCGCCCAGCTCCCCTCGAGGGCCACGTGCCCGCTGCTCCCGTCGAGCTCGAGGCTCTTGCCCCCCGGAATCGGCCCCTCGGCGCCGAGGGTGACGCCGCCGACGATCGCCCCTCGGCGCGCGTTCGGGCTCGAGTCGACGATCGCCGCGCCGGCGACCTCGGTCATCTCAAAGAAGGCGATCGGCCGATCCGCGAGGACCTTCGGCGAATACGAGGACACATCGATTTCCATCGTCCCACTCCCAGCGACTCAGCGTGATGATCGAGCGCAGACGAGCGCCCCGATACACGCCGGCCGGGCCACGCTACCACGTCGAAATCGCGGCTCCGCGGGATCAAGAGCGCCCGCCGCACTCGCGCGAAGTCGCCTGCTCCGCACGAGAACGGCGTCTGCGGGCGTTCATGACGATCACCGAGAGCGACGTGCGTTCCCGCGACCGAGAGGACATGAACTTTAAGACATACTAAAAAGTGCAGGCACGGAGCGCGTCCGCGCGTCCGCGCGACCGCGCGACCCGCACGCTAGGTGATCCGCGTGCCGCGCGGCTACGATTGCGATCATGGAGCCCCTCCACCTCCTCATCGAGCTCGTGCGCGCCGAGGACGCGGCCACGCAGCACGGCGCGAGGCCGGGTGACGAGCAGCTCTACCTGATGCGGGATCCCGACGACACCGGCCGCTACGCGGAGGGCTCCTTCCGGTGGACGCGGGCGGTCCAGGCCGACCTCGCGGCGCTCGCCGATCTCCGGGACTTCGAGGAGGCGGCGCTCCGCCTCGCCGCCCTCGTCGGGCGCTTCCTCGAGGACACGCCGTGGGCTCGCTACGCACCGCTCGTCGACGCGGCGATCGACGAGGGGCGCGGCGCGGTGATCACGATCCGCTCGGCAGCCGCCGAGCTCTACGCCCTGCCCTGGGAGTGGCTGCCCCTCGCGCAGGGCCCCGCCACCCGCGTGCCAGGGTGCGTCGTCCGCTACGACTGGCCCGACGATGAGCTCCGCGCGGATCGCCTCGTCGCTCCGGGCGAGGACGACCCCCTCGCGCGGACCGAGCCCCAGACCGCCGGGCGGATCGTCGTCGCCTGGTCCGCGAGGGCCGGCGCGGTGCCGGCGGCCGAGCACCTCCGGGCGATCAGCAGCGCCGCGAGCGAGGGTCGCCTCGACTTCGAATGGGACACCGACGTGATCGACCATGTCACCCGCGCGCGCCTCAAGGCCGCGCTGGACGCGAGTGACGACGTCGCCGTCCTCCACCTCCTCTGCCACGGCGTCCCGCTCCCGGGCGACGACGGCTTCGGGCTCGGGCTCGCCGACGACGAGGGCGGCCTCGACGTCGTCGCGCCGCGCGAGCTCGCGGAGCTCCTCCGCCCCCACGCCGCGACCCTCCGCCTGGTCGTCGTCCAGGCCTGCCAGAGCGGCAACACGGGCGGTCTCGAGTCCCACGCGGGGAGCGTCGCCCAGGCGATCCACCGCGCCGGGATCCCGGTGGTCCTCGCCTCCCGCTATCCCCTCTCCGTCGCCGGGTCGGTCCGGATCACCGAGCGCTTCTACCGCTCGCTCCTCGTCGATCTCCGCTCGACCGAGGCGGCGACCCTGGCGGCGCGCCAGGACGAGGTGGCGATCCCGGGGAGCTTCGACTGGGCGGCGCTCCAGCTCTACGCCGATCCCGAGGTCGGCCTCGAGAGCCGGCCGATCGCCTTCCGCCCCTTCCGCGGCCTCCTGCCCTTTGAGTCACGTCACGCCCGCTTCTTCTTCGGCCGCGACGATGACGTCGCGGCCCTCGTCGATCGCCTGGGCGCGCGCCTCCGCGAGGGCGGGCCCCGCCTCCTCCTGGTCGCCGGCGCGTCGGGCTCGGGCAAGTCGTCGCTGGTCCACGCCGGGCTCCTGCCGGCGCTCGCCAACTCCGCGCTCCCCGAGCTCCCGCACGACCCCGCGACCGACCTCGTCCTCTTCCGGCCGGGCGAGCGCCCCGACGATCCGCTCTCGCTCCTCCGCGAGCGCCTCGCCCGGGCCGCCGAAGCCGGCTCCGATCGCGCCGTCGTCGTCGTCATCGATCAGCTCGAGGAGCTCTTCACCGAGGTCGACGAGCCCGCGCGTACCAGCCTGACACGGGCGCTCTGGGGGCTCGCCACCGAGGGCCACGATGTCGTCGTGGCGACCGTGCGGATCGAGTTCATCGGCCGCTTCGGCGAGGTGCCGATGGACGACGAGGGCCGCAAGTTCGACGCCGTCGCTCTCGACGAGCGCTTCCGCTACTTCGTCCGCCAGCTCGCGCCCGAGCAGGTCGACGCGATCATCCACGGCCCAGCCCGGGCGGTCGGCCTCCGCTTTGAAGACGGTCTCGTCGCCCGCCTCCGCGCCGACGTCGGCCGCGAGCCCGGGGCGCTCCCTCTCCTCAGCTACACCCTCGATCTCCTCTGGCAGCACCGCCGCGGCCGCTGGCTCAAGGACCAGACCTACGACGCGCTCGGCCGCCTGGTCGGGGCGCTGACGACGACCGCCGACGACCTCTACGCGTCGCTCGGCGCTCCCGCCCGCCAGGCGCAGGCCGAGCGCCTCCTGGTCCAGCTGGTCCACATGGCCGAGGACCCGGCGATGGCGACACGGCGTCGCGGTCACCTCGATCGCCTGCGACCGGCCGCCGCCGCCGAGGGGGCCCACTTCGACGCGGCCGTCGACGCCCTGGTCGACGCCCGACTCCTGGTCCGCGGCTGCTCGAGCGACGAGCGCCGCGGCCTCGACCGGGCCTGGATCGAGATCGCCCACGAGGCGCTGATCCGCGGTTGGACCCGCCTCCAGACCTGGCTCCGCGAGTCCCGCGAGTGGCTCGACTACACCGATGATCTCCGGGCCTACGCCGAGGCCTGGTCGCCCCACCAGGGCGGGACGCGGGAGACCGACTACCTCCTCACCGGCACCCGCCTCGCCTACGCGGCGGAGATGTGGTCGCGCCACGGCGCCCGCCTCGGCGCCGGCGACCAGCGCCTCCTCGGCGCCTTCGTCGAGCGCTGCACCGAGCGCGAGCGGGCCCGCCTCCGCGGCCGACGGGCGATCATCGGCGCGGTCTTCACGGCGATCTCGATCGCCGCGGTGATCGCGATCGTCCAGGCGATCGCGGCCGGGCGCGCGCGCGATGACGCTGAGGACAAGGCCCGGGTCGCGCGCGAGCAGACCGCGGTCGCCGAGGCGCAGACCGAGATCGCCGAGACCAAGACCGCGGAGGCCCTCGCCGAGGCGCGACGGGCCCGCAACGCGACCCGGCTCTCGGCCGCGCGCTCGCTCCTCACCCGCGATCCGACCGCCGCCGCCCTCATCCTCGCCGAGGTCGAGGCCGCTGAGCCGGTCCCGGGGCTCGAGGCGATCATTCGCTCCCTCACCGCCGACACGCAGGTGGCCGAGCGCGTCCTCGACTCCGGGGACGACATCTACTACCCGGAGAGCAGCGGCGACGGCCGGGTGATCGCCGTCCTCTACGGTGACGGCGTCGTCCGCCTCAGGGACGCGAACACCGGCGCACCGATGGCCGGGCCGCTGGCGCTCCGCGGCCCGGACGCGACCGGCCGCCTCACCCCCACCCCGCGCTACCTCCAGATCGTCGCCCTCTCCCCCGACGGAGCGGTCATCGCCACCGGGACCTGGGATGGCGACGTTCGGCTCTGGAGCGCCGCGGACGGCTCGCCGCTGGGCCCACCGCTCAAGCACGAGAGCGCGATCAAGGGCATCCTCTTCTCCCATGACGGGCGCACTCTCCTGACCTCGTCATGGAGTCGGAAGGCGCGCCTCTGGGACGCCCGCAGCGGCGCCTCCCTGGGTGAGCCGATGCCCGGCGAGGAGGCGTTCTTCTCCGCCGACGGCGCCGCGGTGATCACCACCTTCGCCGACGGCGTCCTCCGCTGGAGCGCGCACGACGGCGCGCCGCTCCCCCTCGAACGCGGCCGCAGCCAGACCCGCGAGGACGACGACCTGGTGGTCGTCCAAAGCTCCTTTGGGGGCAGCGGCGTCGCCCGGCGCTGGAACGCGACGACGGGTCGCTCGCTCGGGCCGCCGCTCGACCACGAGGGAGTGAAGCGCGCGTCGCTCGAGCGCGAGCAGGGCGTCATCATCACCGTCTCGAACTCGGAGGTCCGCCTCTGGCGCGCCCAGACCGGCGAGGCGATCGGCCCGCCGATCACCTACGACGAGGTCCGCGACGAGGTGATCTACGGCCTCCGCACCGCCGCGCTCTCGCGCGACGGCGAGCTCGTCTTGACGCTCGATGGCTTCGACAACATCCGCCTCTGGGAGGCGCGCTCGGGGGCCCCCTTCGGCCTGCCGATGCGCCACGAGAACGTCGAGCTCGCCGAGTTCTCGAGCGACGGCGCGTCGATCATCACGGCCGCCGTGGACGGCTCGATCCGCCGCTGGCCAGTGGGCCTCCGTCGTGGCCGCGTGATGACCCACGACGCCCTCCTCGCCCCGCGAGAGGAGCGCGAGTTCCGGCGGATCGTCGAGGACGCGCGCCTCGCCGGCGACGGGAGCAGACTCGTCACCGCGTCCTGGGACGGCAGCGCCCAGCTCTGGAGCGCGAGCACTGGCGAGCCGATCGGCGAGCCGATGCTCCATGAGAGCTCCGTCTCGAGCGCGGCGTTGTCCCCGGACGGCAGCCGCGTCCTCACGGCGAGCGGGGACCGCAGCGCCCGCCTCTGGGACGCGCGCTCGGGCGCGCCGATCGGCGAGCCGATGCTCCATGAGAGCTCCGTCTCGAGCGCCGAATTCTCCGCGGACGGCGCGATGCTTGCGACCGCGTCAGAGGATGGGTGCGCGCGGATCTGGAGCGGCACCACCGGCGCAGCGATCGGCGAACCGCTCCTCCACCCCGGACAGGTCCGCTCAGCCAGCTTCTCGCCGGACGGCCGCTCGCTCGTCACCGTCGCTACCGACATGAACGCCCGCGTGTGGAGCCTCGACGCTGGCGCGCTCCGCTTCCCCCCGATCACCCACGAGGACAAGCGCGTGACCGTGGCCCGCTTCTCCCCCGACGGGAAGGTGATCGCCACCGGCTCCGTCGAGTCCACGGCGCGCCTCTGGGACGCCGCCACGGGGGCGGCGATCGGCGACCCGATGACGCACGAGGATCAGGTCCTCGACGTGCGCTTCTCCCCGCGCGGGGACCTCCTGGCCACCGGATCCATCGACGGGACCGCGCGGCTCTGGGACGCGCGCTCGGGCGCGCCGCTTGGCGAGCCGATCACCACCGACGGGCTCGGCCACAACGTCGCCTTCTCGCCAGACGCGCGGACGCTCCTCACCTCCGGAATCGGCGACACCGCACAGCTCTGGGACGTGCGCACGCGCGAGCAGATCGGGCGCACGCTCACCCATGACGCGGGGATCGAGAGCGCCCGCTTCTCCCCCGATGGGCGGCTGGTCCTGACGGCCTCGAGCGACGGCAGCGCCCGCCTCTGGGACGCCGCCACCGGCGAGTCCCTGATGGAGGCGATGTGGCTCCGCTACCTCCGCGCCAACGTCCGCGGCTGCCTCCCCCGCGACGCCCGGGTCGAGCACCTCGGCGTGACGAGCGAGCAGGCCGCCGCCGACTTCGCGGCGTGCGAGGCCCGCCAGACCGACGCCGGCGCGCCGCCCTGATCGCCTAGCGACCCGCGCACTCGACTTCGTGCGCGGCGCAGCGGAAGCGGACGTGGAGGTGGATGTCATGCCCGGGCGAGTGGCGGATGAGCCCGCGCGGCGCCTTCGATCCCCGCGGGAACTGGATCACCCGCCGCAGCTCGCTCCGCGAGATCCCGGCCTCCTTCGCCGCCTTGTAGAGCCGCTTCTGGATCGCGTAGTCGAGGAAGATCCTCGTGATCTCGCCGCTCGCCTCAAACGACCGCACCAGCTCCCAAACCGCCATCCAGTCGACCCGCCGCGGGAGCGGATCGAGGTCCTGCCGGAGCTCGGCGCGGAGCGGCAGGCGGATGTCGAGATCGCGGCCGTTCTGATGCGAGAGGTGGCCGCCGATCTTGCGACCGCGCTGCCGGCTCATCGCCCCGAGGGTCAGCCGCCCCTCGTAGCCGGTCGCCTCGCGCCAGGCGTGGAGCGCCGTCACCGTCGCCCGGACCGCGCTCGTCGTCCCCCAGGCCGAGGCGGGGTAGCGGAGCTCGTAGTCCTCGCCCTCGGGGATCTGGACGCCGTTGATCAGGCGCCCGGCGTGCGGGCGACCGCTCGCGAAGGCTCCCGGGCGGATCGTCCCCGCCAACCCGGGCGGCGGCGTGTCGCCGGTGATCGCCGCGTAGAGCGGCGGATCGATCCAGACCTCGAGCTCGACGCCCGGCCGCAGGCGCCGACCGACGCGCTTCGCGTTGGCGACCCGGAGGTCGCTGGCGTCGACGCCGTAGGCCCGACCGATCGAGCTCCAGCTCTCGCCCTCGATCACCAGGTGGCGCCGGAGCTCGCGCGGCGGCGGCGTCCGCCGGGCGAGGATCCGCAGGCGCTGCCCGGGGCGGATCTTCGCCCGCGCCCCGAGCCCGTTCCAGGCCCGGATCTTCCCGGGATCGACGCGGTAGCGGAGCGCGAGCGCGGCGATGTCCTCGGCCGGCACGACCTCATGCATCACCCAGGTCTTGCCCTCCTCGCTCTCGTCGTCGCCCGCGTCCTCGTCCTCGTCCTCGTCCTCCGCGTCCGTCGACCCGTCGACCCCGTCGAGCACGCCGTCCTCTCCCGGCTCCTCGCCCTCGCTCTCGCCGCCCTCCTCGGCCTCGTCGCGCTCGGCTTCCGCCACGCTCGGGGGCGCGCCCTCCTCCGCGATCGCGCGCCGCCAGGCGCTCACGAGCTCCGCGTCGGGATCGACGAGCCCCGTGAGGACCAGGCCCAGGGCGATGAGGAGGCGGAGGAACACGAGCGCCCTGGGACGATAGCGCAGCATCGCCCCCGCGATCGAACGCGCGCATCAAACGATCGCGCCGGCCCGCGGGCCCGCAGACCTCCTCGTAGCGCTCGCCCCCCCGCGCCCTACTCGTCGTCGGCCTCGATCGCCGCCTCGGGCTCGCCGAGGATCCCGAGGTGGAGGATCCGCGATCCCGTGGGGCTCACCGGGTTGACCGACTTGCCGACGACGATCCCGGCCTCCGGCGCGAAGTAGCGGGTGACCACGTCGCCGAAGATGTTGGTGATCCGGCCGACCATCTGGCCGGCGATCACCTCCTCGGTGAGCTCGGGGAAGACCTCCAGGAGCCCGCCCTCGTCGGAGTAGAGCCAGTGGGAGCGCGAGCAGACGATCGGCTCGTGCTCCGGCAGCTCCTCGTCGAGCTCGAGCACCTTGAGGCGGGCGAGGACGTTGCCGACGCCGATCATCCCGAAGCGGATCATCTTCTTCTGGAAGCGGTGGGGATCGCCGACCTCGACGGTGATCGCCGGGATCCCGAGGGCCATCGCCGCCCCCCGCAGGGTCTGCCCCTGTCCCTGGTTGTGGACGATGATCTGCGGGTGCTGGGCCCGGGCCATCCACGAGGTCTCGGGGTGGGTGAGATCGGCGCGGACATAGAGCGAGTTGATCCGGCCGAAGCTCGCCGTGTGGAGATCGATCAGGTAGTCGAACTTTCGGACGATCCGCTCGACGAAGCGGTAGGCGAAGACCTCGGAGCTCGGCCCGTGGGGGCGCCCCGGCATCACCCGGTTGATGTCGACGCCGTCGGCGAAGGCGCGGGTGTTGCGGGCGAAGCCGGGGACGTTGACCACCGGGACCGCGACCACCGTCCCCCGCATCTGATCGGGGTCGAGATCGGCGAAGAGGCGGTGGATGATCCGGATCCCGTTGAGCTCGTTGCCGTGGACCGCGGCCGTGATCCCGACCGTCGGCCCCGGGTACGCGCCGCGGGCGACGATCACCGGCACCCGGATCGGCGCGCCGATCGAGTCGGCCATCATCCGCACCTTGAGGCGGGTGATCGACGCCGGCGGGAGCGCGTCGAGCTCGAGGGCGTCGACCGGCTGAGGCTCGTGGAGCTCGGCCACTAGCGCATGATCTCCTCGGCGAGGACCGCGTCGTCGTCGAGCGAGCGGAAGAGCTTGGTCTTGAGCTTGCCCTTCGACGAGGTCAACGCCGTCGCCATCCGATCGATCGCCGTCGTCGCCATCACCGTCTGGATATAGGCCTCGATCAGATCGTCGATCCCGAGGCCGAGGGTGTTGAAGTCCTTGCGGTCCATCAGGAGGAGGCGCGCGTGGTCGGAGTCGAAGCTCCCGTCCGCGAGCTTGATCGAGAGGTTGGTCCCGAGGATGTCCCAGCTCGGCGAGCCCGGGACCAGCTCGTCGACCAGCGGCGTCCGGGCCCGACGGGCGTAGATCACCAGCGGCCGGAAGCCCTCGGGGCCGCCGCTCACCATCATCCGAAGATCGGCGACGTAGGCCTCGCCCTTGCGGTTGGGGATCGTGCCGACGTGGTAGAGGCGCCCCTGCGAGCTCCGCGAGCTCCACTTGTGGTTGCCGATCAGGCTCTGGACGATGTAGCGCTCGTAGTGGCGGGGCGCGTCCGCGAGGAAGGCGTCGAGCTCGGCCTGCGAGGTGATCGTGTAGACCCCCTGGCCGGCGTTCGAATAGGGCACCTTGATCACCGCGTGGCCGCCGAGGCGGCGGATCCAGAGCGGGATCTCGTCCCAGGTGACGTCCCAGATCGTCTCGGGGGTGCGGATCTGGAGGCCGGTGCCGTCGAGCTCGGCGTTGTAGAGATCGTAGGCCTTGGCGGCGACCAGCTTGTTGCGGCCGCCGGCGAGGCAGGTCAGCACCGGGTTGAGGATCACCGTCTTGGTCGCCACTGGGATCCGGTTCCAGGGGCGCTGGGTCACGTAGCGGAAGGCGCAGCGGATCGGCCGCCACTCGTCGCCCTCGGGCCGGACCTGCAGGACCCCGTCGACGAAGCGGGCCCGCGGCGCGTAGGGGCGATCGGGGAACTCGACGAGGTGGACCGGCTCCTGCAGGAGATCGGCGAGGGCGGCCGCGTAGCCCGAGGCCTCCATGTAGTTCTTGTCGTAGATCACCGCGAGCTCGCCGGGCGGGAGCTGGCGCCCGCGCACCGTCGGCAGGAAGCCGTTCTCGAGGTTGATCCGGTAGCCGCCCTGCTCGTCGTGCTCCTCGTAGAGGGGCATCGACTTCTGCCCCGAAGGACAGGAGTTGGTCTCGACGATCACCATCTGCCGGTTGCCGCCGGCGGTCGTCGCGTGGAGGAGGTCCGAGCCCGCCCAGCGGAAGTAGCGGGGCTGAGTGGTCAGCAGGGCCCGCAGGGCGGCGGCGTCGACCTGCGGGTTGAGGTGGACGTAGCGGGCGATGATCCGCTCGTTCCCGAGGTTGAGGAAGAAGCGGACCAGCGGGTGGATCTGGGCGTTGAGCACCCGCGCGTAGAAGTGGCGCTCGGGCTCAAAGGATCCCGGCGAAACCAGCGAATACGCGGGCTCACGGGGCGGGGTCGGCGGGCTCTCGGCGGGGGGCGGGGCGAGTGCGTCGGGCGGGGCGGGTGCGTCGGCCATGGCGGGGCGGCGCCCAGGATAGCAGCCCTACCACTCGCCCTGGCTCGGCATCGACGCCCAGGGCTCGCGCGGCGCCAGCGCTCCGCCCCGCTGCAGGAGCTCGATCGAGATCTGGTCGGGCGAGCGCACGAAGGCCATCCGCCCGTCACGCGGCGGCCGCAGGATCGTCACACCGGCCGCCTGCAGGCGCTCGCAGAGCGCGTAGATGTCGTCGACCTCGAAGGCCAGGTGGCCGAAGTTGCGCCCGCCGGAGTAGGGCTCGGTCTCGTCCCAGTTGTGGGTGAGCTCGACCTCGGCCGCGTCGCCCTCGGCGCCCGTGCCGAGGTAGATCAGCGAGAAGCGGCCCTGCTCGTAGTCGTGGCGGCGGACGACCCGAAGGCCGAGCTTGCCGACGTAGAAGTCGAGGCTTGCGTCGAGATCGAGGACCCGGACCATCGTGTGGAGGAAGCGCATCGGCCCGTTCATACCAGAGGTCGCGCCGGCGTTGACAGGCGCGCGGGAGCGCGCGGATGATGCCGCCCATGGTTCGCTCGGCCCTCGCCGTCGCCCTCACCCTCCCCCTCACGCTCGCCGGCTGCTCGATCTTCTCGGGCCTCTTCAAGACCAACGCGTCGACCTCGACCAACGCCGGCGGCGGCGGTGGTGGTGGCGGCGGCGGGGCGGCCCCCAGCGATCCCCAGAAGGAGCGGGAGGCCGAGCTCTCCGAGGCCCACCGGCGCCTCGCCAGCGAGCTCGACGCCTCCCGCCAGGAGATCGCCGAGGCCGGGGTCGACAGCACCCGGGCGCTGCGCTTCGCCGACCTCACCCTCAAGGCCTACGAGAGCGAGGCGGTCGCCCGCGGGCGGATCGACGGGCCGGTCGTCGCCCAGGAGGCGCTCGGCTACCTCGCCCAGGCGAAGGAGGCCGAGCCGGCGGCGACCGTCGATCTGGCGAGCGCGGCCGGGTCGATCCACGCCCGCCTCGGCGACGCCGACGCGGCCGGGGCGAGCTTCGCCGAGGCGATCGCCGCCGAGCCGCGGGTCGACCTCTTCAACGCCCTCGCCGGCCTCTCCGCCGGCGGAGCGAACGACACGCGGGTGGTCGAGGCCTGCCCAAAGGTGCGCCCGCAGGTGAGCGACGACGCCCTCCCCGACTTCATGGCGATCTGCCTCGACCGCGCCGGCGGCGACGCCAAGCGCCTGAGCTGGAAGGGCTCGAAGCAGGACCTCGCGGCCTACCAGGCGGAGATGCGCCGGCGCGAGGAGGAGGCCAAGCGCCGCGAGGCCGAGGAGGCCAAGCGCCGCGAGGAGGAGGCCAAAGAGGCCGCCCAGCGCGAGCTCTACGCGGTCGCCGCGGTCTTCGCCGCCGGCCGCTGCGAGTTCGGCGACTGCGCCCACCGGGGCTGGAGCGTCCGCACCGATCAGGGCGAGGTCCGGGTCTCCTGCTCCTTCGGCGACTGCCTCACCCGCGGCTGGGAGGCCCGCTTCCCCGACGGCAAGAGCGCGCGCACCGACTGCTCCTTCGGCGAGTGCCTCCAGCGCGGCTGGGAGACCCGCTTCCCCGACGGCTCGACCGCCCGGACCTCCTGCTCCTTCGGCGAGTGCGCGACCCGGGGCTGGGAGACCCACCTCCCCGACGGCTCGACCAGCCGGACCACCTGCTCCTTCAGCGAGTGCTTCACCCGCGGCTGGGAGACCTCGCTGCCGAGCGGCGGCTCGATCCGCTGCACCTGCTCCTTCGGCGAGTGCCTGACCCGCGGCACCGAGTGCAACTAGCGCCTCGACGGAGATGTCCGTAAGGACAGGTTGAAGGCGGGCGACGCCACCTTCTGCCAGCGCTGACCGGGTGACGACGAGCCGGGACCCGACGAGGGCTCCGCCGCCGCCACGTCCGACGCCCCGCCGCGCCCCCGCGGTGGCCTGGGTCACAGCCCGCGCGGCCGCGATTGACTGCGTTCTCCGGCGGCAACCATCATCCCGCCGATGACCGTCGTCGTCACCGGAGCCGCGGGCCACGTCGGCGCCGCCCTCGTCCGGGCCCTCCTCGCCGAGGGCCGCCAGGTGCGGGCGCTGATCCGCAGCGACGCGCGGGCGCTCGCCGGCCTCGACGTCGAGCGGATCCAGGTCGACGTCACCGACCGCGAGCGCCTGGCGGCCGCCCTCGCCGGCGCGAGCGCGGTCTACCACGCCGCCGCCCAGATCTCGCTGCGCTCGAAGGACGACCCGCGGGCCTTCGAGGTCAACGTCGGCGGCACCCGGGCGCTGGTCGACGCCTGCCTCCGCGCCGGCGTCGGCCGCCTGGTCCACGTCTCGTCGCTCAACGCCCTCGACCTCCGCGCGCCGGGGGCGATCGACGAGCGCCGCCCCCTCGCCGATCGCCCGGGCGCCCGCCCCTACGATCGCAGCAAGGCGCAGGCCGAGCTCGAGGTGCTCCGCGGGATCGAGGCCGGCCTCGACGCGGTGATCGTCAGCCCGGCGGCGGTGATCGGGCCCTATGACTTCAAGCCCTCGCGGATGGGCAAGCTCTTCCTCGATCTCGGGCGCGGGACCTTGCCGGCCCTCAGCGGCGGCGGCCAGACCTGGGTCGACGTCCGCGACATCGCGGCCGGGGCGCTCGCGGCCGAGGCCCGCGGTCGCCGCGGCGAGCGCTACCTCCTCGGCGGTCACTACCGCCCGGTCACCGAGCTCGCGGCGATGGCGGCCGCGACGATCGGCGTCCGGCGCCCCCGGATCGTGCTCCCGCTCGGCCTCCTCGCCGTCGGCGCCCCGCTGGCCGAGGGCCTCAGCCGCCTCGTCGGCCGCGAGCCGATCTTCTCGCCGGTCGCCGTCGACGCCCTGCGACCGGCGACGATCTCCCACGCCAAGGCGAGCGACGAGCTCGGCTACACGCCGCGGCCGCTCGAGGCGACGATCGCCGAGACCATGGCCTGGCTCCGCGAGCACCACGCGCTCGCGCGAAACTGACCCTTTGGTCATGTTCTTCCGGCGCCCGGGTGGCGGCTCCGCGGTCCCGTCTCGCGGCGCCGCTTCACGGCCCCGCGGGGCCGCGCGCGACCCTCACGGCCCCGCGCGAGCGCGTGATACGCTCGCGGCGATGTCAGGCCCCCGCTCGCCCCGCCCCGGCGCCCTCGCGCTCGTCCCCCTCGTCGCCGCGCTCGCCTGCAGCGGCGGCGAATCGGCCGACAAGCCGACGACCCGGGTCGATCCCCCGAAGAGCGCCAGCCCCAGCGCCGAGGCGGCCCCGGCGAGCGCGACCGCGGAGAAGGCCCCCGACGCCCCGAAGCCCGGCGCAGACGCCGACGCCGACGCCGACAAGGACGGCCGCTTCACCAGCAGCGACGGCCTGGTCAGCGCCCCCCGGCCGCGCGGCGAGGGCTGGGAGTGCGAGGAGCGGGTCGCCCGCCCGCCGGATCCGGAGACCACCCTGATCAAGTGCCGGCAGACCACCCCCGGCCGCTTCTTCTTCTTCATGGCCAAGGACTACGCGGTCCCCGAGGAGCAGATCCGGAGGCCCGAGGGGATCGTCCGCGAGGTCCTCCCGCGGACCTACGACAAGCTCTACGAGAGCTACACCTTCACCCGCGAGGAGCCGGTGCTGGTCGCCGGGAACGCCGGGATCGACCTCTGGATCGACGCCGTCCACGCCAAGACCGGGCCGATCCGCAAGCGCGAGCGGGTCCTCACCCAGGGCCAGCACGTCTTCATCCTCTCCGCCGAGGGGCTCCCCCCCGACTACGAGGCCGAGGAGGCGGCGATCGACGCCTGGCTCACGGGCGCGGCGTTCAAGAACCTCACCGAGGCGCCCGCCGCTCCCTGACCCAAAGGACAGAGAGAGCGCCGCCGATCCCCCCGAGCCCCCGGAGACCCCCCGGAGGCCCCCGGAGGCGTCCGCGCCCAGGCCCCCGGGAGCGGGCGCCCCGCCCCGCCGCCGCCGGGCCGCGATTCCTCCTTGACCCGCTCGCCCGTCGCCCCAACACTCCTCGGCCGATGGGCGCCGAAGCGCAGCCGTCGAGCCTCGAGGAGCTCGGCTGGGACGATCGCTGGGCGGCCGCCCTGGCCGACGCCGGGGTCGCCGGCGCGCCCGCGCGGGTGGCGATCGTCTACCAGGACCGCCTCGCGGTGGTCGACGGCGCCAGGACCCGCTGGGCCGAGCTCCGCGGCCGCCTCCGCCGGCGCCTCGGCGACGATCCGGCCCACACCCCGGCGGTCGGCGACTGGGTCGTGATCGCCGACAACCCGGGCGGCGGGATGGCGACGGTCGAGGCGATCCTGCCCCGAAGGACCTGCCTCATCCGCCAGGCCGCAGGGCGCCGCACGGCCCCCCAGGTCGTCGCCGCCAACGTCGACACGATCTTCGTCGTCACCTCGCCGAACCGCGACTTCAGCCCCCGCCGGGTCGAGCGCTACCTCGCGGCGATCGCCGACGGCGGGGCCGCGGCCGCCGTCCTCCTCAACAAGATCGACCTCTGCGAGGGCGAGCTCGCCCGCTGGGTCGCCGAGCTCGAGGCGGTCGCCGGCGACGCGCCGGTCCACCCGCTCTCGGCGACCAGCGGCGCCGGCCTCGACGCCCTCGCCCCCTACCTCGGGCGCGGCCGCACCCTCGCCTTCGTCGGCTCCTCCGGGGTCGGCAAGTCGTCGCTGATCAACCACCTCCTCGGCGCCGAGCGCCAGGCGGTCGCCGAGATCCGCGAGGAGGACGACAAGGGCCGGCACACCACCACCCACCGCGAGCTGATGGCGATCGACGGCGGCGCCGGCGGCCTCGTGATCGACACCCCGGGGATGCGCGAACTCCAGCTCTGGACCGACGAGCCGGCGATCGGCGGGACCTTCGAGGACGTCGAGGCGATCGCCGCCGGCTGCCGCTTCCGCGACTGCAAGCACCGCGGCGAGCCCGGCTGCGCGGTCGTCGCGGCGGTCGCCGAGGGCCGCCTCGCCGCCGAGCGCCACGCCGCCTTCCTCAAGCTCGCGGCCGAGCAGAGCGCCCACCAGCGCCAGCGCGCGGGCTCGGCCCGGATCGCCTCGCGCCGGCGCGCCCGCCTAGCCCGCGCCGACGGCGACGTCGAGGGCTAGCCCGATCGACCTGTCCTCTCGGACATCTCCATCCGCGCGCCGCGGGCTCAGGGGAGGTTGGCGAGGCGGGCCCCGGCGAACCAGGCGTCGATCACCGGGCCCATCGCGTCGAAGACCTCCGGCCGCCCCTCCGCCGAGATCTCGAGGATGTGGGGGCCGTTGACGAAGATCCGCACGCGCTTGCGGATCTTGCCCATGCGCGCGTGCTCGGCCTCGATCCAGAGCTCCCGCCCGCGGATCCCGTGGCGCTCGACCTTGGCGCTCCGGGTGATCTCGAAGCGCGCGAAGAGCTCGCCGTAGGTCCGCGGCAGCGCCTCGTCGACCAGGCGATCGACGTCGCGGCGCTCCGACGCCGGCACCTCCGAGTCCTTGACCATCACGAAGAAGAAGCGATCACGATCGTCCTGGCGGCACTTGATCAGGGTCGCCGGCGGGCTCGGCGGCTCCGCCTGCTGCTCGAGGCACTCCCAGCCCTCGCCGGCCGGGCGCGGCGCCGAGACCAGGCCGTCGGCGCTGGCGAAGCGCTCGACCGGCGCCGCGTCCTCGCCCGCGTCGTCCGCCGCCGCGCCCTCGCCCTCGCCCGTCGCCGACGCGTCCTGCTCGCCGACCTCGCCGGGACCCTCGGCCGCCTCGCCGCCCGCGTCCGTCGCCTCGCCCGCGGGGGTGATCGTCGCCGTGCCCCGACAGGCGGCGGCCGCGAGGAGCGTGGCGAGGAGCGCAGTCCAGGTGATCCCCGCGCGCTGGCGAGCACGTGCCATCACCTCAACCATATCGGAGGTCAAGCGCCTGCTGGTAACCTCTGACTCGATGGAAGAGCGCAACCCCTTCATGGTCAAAAAGGCGCGCCCCCTGGTCCTCGGCCACCGCGGGGTCCCGCTCCTCCATCAGGAGAACACGCTCGCGGCCTTCCACAGGGCCCGCGAGCTCGGCGTCGACGGCGTCGAGCTCGACGTCCGCTGCACCCGCGACGGCCAGGTCGTGGTCTTCCACGACGACGAGACCACCCGCCTCACCGGGGTCGCCGGGCGGATCGAGGACATGACCTGGGATCAGGTGTCGCGCCTGCGGATCCAGCGCGATCTCTTCATGGGCAAGGCCGCCGACGGCTCGGACGTGGTCCTCCACTACGAGCGTGACGAGCGGATCCCCCTCCTCGCGGAGGTCCTGGACGAGCTCGCGGGCGCGCTGGCGATCAACGTCGAGCTCAAGCCGGCGACCCCAAATTGGCGCGAGCGCCACGTCGGCACCCGCACCGCCCGGGTGATCCGCGACGCCGCGGTCCTCGACTCGGTGATCGTCACCTCCTTCGACTTCTTCAAGCTCCACGCCCTCGAGAAGGAGCACTCGCCGATCCACTCCGGCTTCGCCTACGACGACGACTTCGCGCTGGTGCTGCCGCGCTGGATCTCCCGGCTCCCCGACCTCGAGACCCAGGTGACCGAGATCGCCGAGGGCGAGAGCCGCAACCGCGAGGCGCTGGTCAACCGGCTCTTCGAGGCCAACCGGATCGGCCGCTGGATCGGCGCCAGCGTCGTCGCCGGCGAGCACACGCTGATCGAGCCCGACAGCATCGGCCGCTTCAAGGCGCGGGGGACCGCGGTCGGCACCTTCACCTTCTTCCCGCTCGAGATGACCGGCGTCCGCCACCACCTCAGCGACGAGGCGCAGGTCAGCCGGCTCCGCGAGCTCCACGAGCAGGGCGTCGACTGGATCGAGACCGACGATCCGGTGCGGGCCATCGAGCTGCTCGAGCGCGTCTAGTCTGGGAGGCCGCGGCCCGGGCGAGCGCGGCGGGCGATTTCGCCCGCCCTCTGGTATCGTCCCGGCGATGCGTCGCGCCCCTGCCCTCGCCCTCGCCCTCGTCACTCCGCTCCTCGTCGCGCCGCTCGCCTGCTCGGGCGACGACACCGGCGACGGCGGCTCGACCTCGCCGATCACCAGCGCGAGCGCGAGCGCGACCGCGACCGCGACCGCGACCGCGACCGCGACCGGCGCGAGCACGACGGGCTCGACGACCAGCGGCGGCGCGTCGACCTCGAGCGGCGGCGACTCGAGCAGCGGCGGGGGCACCGAGGCCTCGACCAGCAGCGCCAGCGAAACCCAGGGATCGAGCGGCGGCCCGGACACGACCGGCGACGCGACGACCACCGGCGGGATCGAGCCGCCTCCCTACGCCTGCCCGCCCGGCCTCGATCCCTGCCCCGCCTTCCCCGGCGCCGCCTGGGAGAGCCGCGATCCCGCCGAGCTCGGCCTCGACGCCGGGCTCCTCGGCCAGCTCGCGTCGGCGACCGGCGGCGGCCAGGGCTGCGTGTTCCGCTACGGCTACCTCGCAACCTGCTGGGGCGATCCAGGCGCGGAGTTCGAGTGGGCGTCGGCGTCGAAGCCGGTGTGGTCGACCTTCCTCCTCCTCGCGGTCGCCGAGGGGAAGCTCGCTGACGTCGACGCGCCGATCGCCGCCTGGAATTGGCCGCTCCAGGGCGCCGATCAGGCGATGACCTTCCGCCACCTCGCCAACCAGGTCAGCGGCTACGCGCTCCCGGAGGCCCCCGGCGCGGCCTGGGGCTACAACGACTACGCGATCAAGCTCTACGCCCGGACCCTCTTCGAGCGGGTCTTCACCGACGGCGACGCCGACGCGGTCGCGGCCGCGCCGGGCCGCCTCGGCCCCCTGCAATTCCAGGACGGCCCCTTCTTCTCGCTGGTCAAGGGCGCCCCGCGGGTGACCACGACGCCGCGGGACTTCGCCCGCTTCGGCTGGCTCTGGGCCAACCACGGCCGCTGGGGCGAGACCCAGATCGTCCCGAGCGATCTCGTCAACCTGGCCCTAACGCCAGGTGTCCCGGGCAACCTCCCGCGGACCGCCGGCGCCCCGGTCGACGACTACCTCGGGATCGGCAGCGCCGGCGGCGGCGCCGATCAGACCCCGCTGGGCCCGGGGATCTACGGGTTCAACTGGTGGATGAACCCGGGTCGGGCGACCTGGCCGAGCGCCCCCGCCGACACCCTCCAGGCCAACGGCCACTGGAACGGCGAGGTCCTCACGGTGATCCCGAGCCTCGGCCTGGTCGCCGCCTGGAAGGGCAAGGGCGGCGACCCGGCGAGCTTCAACGCGGCGATGGACCCGATCCTCGCGCTCCTGGTCGCGGCCGCGGGATAGCCCGGCGAGCGGCCGATTGTGACCCCGGCCCCGCGTCTGCCTCCGACCACCTGGCGCCCGCGACCTCCGGCGCGCTAGTCTCGCGGCGTGCGATCTCTTGGAGCAGGCGGGCTCGCCCTCGCCCTCGCCCTCCTCCCCGCCTGCGTCCTCGCGCCCTTCGGCGCCACCGCGACCGCGACGAGCACGGACACCGGCGCGAGCGAGACCAACGGCGAGAGCGAGAGCGGCGGCCCGGCGGCCTCGCTGACGATCGCCACCTTCAACGTCCGCCGCTTCTTCGATCCGGTCTGTGACTCCGGCGCCTGCGGCCCCGACGACTTCGAGGAGGCGCCGACCCTCGCCGCCTTCGAGGCCCGCGCCGATCAGATCGCCGCGGCGATCACCGAGCTCGAGGCCGACGTCGTCCTCCTCCAGGAGATCGAGAACCAGACCTGCATCGACGCGCTCCTCGCCCGCCTCCCCGAGTTCAGCGACGGCTACATCGGCGAGCAGGGCTACGCGGCGTCGCTCGACACCGCGGTCCTCGTCGGCCTGCCCACGCTCGCCCTGATCTCCCACCAGGACGACGAGTTCCCCCGCCTCGACGGCAGCGGGCTCACCTCCTTCACCCGCGATCTCCTCGAGGTCCACGTCGACGTCGACGGCGCCCGGGTGATCGTCTTCGCCGCCCACTTCCGCTCGAAGGTCGACGACGATCCCGGCCGCCGCCTCGCCGAGGGCCAGCGCGCGGGCGAGTGGCTGGCGATGCGCGCGGCCGAGTACCCCGAGGCGACGATCGTCCTCGGCGGCGACCTCAACGACGTCCCGGCCTCGCCGCCGCTCCAGGCGCTCGAGTCGTCGGGGCCCCTCCTCCGGGTCGCCTCCGAGCTCGCGGACGACTCGACCTACCTCTACGACGGCAAGGCGTCGGCGCTCGATCACCTCTTCCAGGCGCTCTCGGCCGCGGGCGCCGCGGTCCCCGGCTCGGCGAAGATCTTCCGCTCGCCGACCGCCTGGGACGGCGGCGGCTGGGGCGGCTCCGATCACGCCGCGCTGCGGGCGAGCTTCACGGTCGGCGGATGATCACGGACGAGCTCTCGCCGGCCGATCGGGCCGACCTCTACGCGCGCCTCCACAGCGGCAACCCCGGCGATCTCGAGCGCTACCGCCGGGCCTGCGAGGGGGCGACGACGATCCTCGAGCTCGGCTGCGGCGAGGGTCGGGTGCTCCGGGCGCTCGCCGCCCCGGATCGCCACCTCGTCGGCGTCGACCTCGACCCCGGCCTCCTCGCCCTCGCCCGCCACCGCTGCGGCCGCGCCCGTCCGCGCCCCGCGAGCCTCCGCCTGATCGCCGGCGACATGCGGACGCTCGCGCTCGGCCGCGCCTTCGAGCGGGTGCTGATCCCCTACTCGGGGATCTTCTGCCTGGCCGACGAGGCCGAGGTGATCGCCGCCCTCAGCCGCGCCCGCGAGCACCTCGCGCCCGGCGGCGAGGTGATCTTCGACGCCTACCAGGTCGACGCGGTCCACGACGAGCTCGCCGGCGAGGCGATCGTCGACGACCCGCCGATCGCGGTCGCCGAGCTCCGCTGGCGGGGCCGCGACTACGATGTCCTCGAGGCCAGCCGGTGGCGGCCGGGCGAGCAGGTCGTCGAGGTCCGCTACGAGCACCGCCCGCGCGACGGCGGGGCGCCGATTCGCAGCGCGATCCGCCACCGCTACCTCCTCGTCCGCGAGCTCCCGCGCCTCCTCGTGGCCGCCGGCCTCCGCCTCCTCGCGCTCGAGGGCGGCTTCGAGGGCGCGCCCCTCGACGAGGCGAGCGAGCAATTCGTCGTCCGGGCCGCGGCCGCCGACGGCTGATCCCGCGGCCTCAGCCGGCGCGCGGGAGCGCCCGCAGCCGCGCCCGCTCGAGCACCGGCGCCCCCTCGCCGATCCGGAGGACGCACTCGTCATCGGCGGCGACGATCGTCTCGAAGAGCTCGATCGGCTCGGTCGAGAGGATCCCGCGCTCGCGGAGGAAGCGGTCGCGCGCGGCCGGATCCGGCGCGTCGTCGCCCGCGAAGTGCGCGCGCGGTCGCAGCGAGAGCGCGGCCCGATCGGCGGCGACCGAGACCTCGCCGATCACAAAGGCCGCGCTCCGCTGCTCGAGGAGGAGCCAGCTCCCGAGCTCGGCGTCGTCGGCGTCCCGATCCCGGCGGGCGCCGACCTCGTAGGCGACGCAGGGGCGGCCGCTGAGGGGCGCCCGCAGGAGCTCGGCGGCGGCAGGACGCCCCTGGATCCGGGCCCCGCGTCGACGCGAGCCCGACGCCAGCGACATCAGCCAGCGGGCGGGCAGCGGCTTCGCCTGGCTGCCGGCGAGGCGACGGCTGAGGATCGTCCCGGCCGTCAGGAGGAGCGGCATCAGGCAGACCAGCCAGAGCGAGATGTAGATCGGGTCGAGGGTGTGGGCGACGACGATCGCCCAGACCAGCACGGCGATCATCCCGAGCGCGCCGGCGACGATCCCGTAGCCGAGCGCCCGCGAGAGGAGCCGATGCCCGCGCGACGCCCGGGCCGGGGCGTCCTCCTCGTCGATCCGCGCGAGCGCGACGATCGCCCCGTTCGGCCGGAGATCGGCGAGCGCTGGCCGCCGGCAGGCGACGCAGACCCGCGGCGACGAGGCGCCCGCGACCTGCTCCGGCGGGTGGAGGCGGCCGCACTCGAGGCAGAGCCAGAAGCAGGGGAAGGGCGCGAGATCGGCCGCCTCCGGGCTCCCGCGGTGCGGCGAGTGGGGCATGCGCGGGCGCTCGAGATGGCGCGACGCCTGCCGCAGGCTGCGGAGCGCATCGTTGAAGGCGGCCGCTCCGCTGACCATTGAACGACCATGGGACCGGATCTCCAGGCCCGCAAGACGTCGACGACCGAACGCCGACCGGGGCCGCGAGCCGCACTACGTGGCGCACCACGACGACCCCGTGCGCCCAGGCCCGCGAGCCTGCTGGCCGCCGACCGCCCGCCTGGTGTACGCCGAGGGCGACGCGCCCGGCCGCGTCGACGCCCAGGAGCCGCGCCATGCCCCTCCCCGCCCCCTTCGATCTCCGCCGCTTCGTCGACACGCACCGCGACCTCCTCCGCCCGCCGGTCGGCAACGCCCGGGTCTTCGACGACGGCGACTTCATCATCATGGTCGTGGGCGGGCCCAACCACCGCCGCGACTTCCACGTCGATCCCGGCGAGGAGCTCTTCTATCAGCTCGAGGGGGCGATCACCCTGGTCGTGATCGACGAGGGGCGCCCCCGCGAGGTCTCGATCGGCGAGGGCGAGATCTTCCTCCTGCCGGCCGGCGTCCCCCACTCGCCGCGGCGCGGACCCGACACGGTCGGCCTGGTGATCGAGCGCCGGCGCCTGGCGGGCGAGGTGGACGCGCTCCAGTGGTACTGCGAGGCCTGCGGGGCGCTCACCCACGAGCGCCGCTTCGCCCTCAAGGACATCACCACCGAGCTGGCGGCGGCGATCGCCGAGGTCCAATCGGACATTTCCCTGCGGACATGTCCTTCGTGTGGCGAGGTATCGCCCCCCTGATCGCCGGCGGCGCTACGCGACTGGGTCCTTGGGAGCCGCAGGGGCCGCTAGCGCGAGCCCCTTGTCGGCGCTCTTCTTCCCCGCCGACTTCTTCCCCGCCGACTTCTTCTTCGCCGACTTCTTCTTCGCCGTCTTCTTCTTCACCGTCTTCTTCTTCGCCGTCTTCTTCTTCGCCGACTTCTTCTTCGCCGCCGGCGCCCCGGGCTCCACGGCGACGCCCCCGGCTCCGAGCGCCGCGCCGCGACGATGGGCCCGCCCCGCCAGCCGCCGCGGATTAAAGAGATCGAGCGGCGCCTCGCACCCCTCCTCGCGGAGCCGACAGGCGGCGCACTCGGCCCCCCGCCAGATCCGATCGTAGATCTCCTGGATCGTGTCGAGGACGTCGTCGTCGTCGGTGACGAAGCCGACCTCGAAGTTGCGCCGCCCCTCGCCCTTGGCCCCGAGCCCCGCGCCCGTCCAGTTGGCCGAGCCGATGTAGCAGAGCGCCCCGTCGACGATCACCGTCTTGAGGTGGACGCGCGGGCACTCGCGGAGCTCGACGCCCCCCTGATAGAGCCGCGGCAGCCGATCGAAGCGCTCACGAAAGGGCCCCGAGGGGCGCGACGCGTGGAGGATCCGGAGCTCGACGCCGGCGGCCGCGAGCTCGTCGAAGACCTCGAGGATCGATCGATAGCGGCCGCGATCGCGGGCGCTGAGGCGCCGCCCCTCGACCATCATCTCCTTGAGGTTGGCGGTCGCCACCCACACCGATCGGGTCGCCCGCTGGACCGCGCCGATCACCGCGTCGTAGTGGCCGCGGCCGCTGACGAGGCGCATCTTCACCGGGCGCGGCGGGAGGGCGAAGTCCACGGCCGGCGATCCTCGCAGGCCGCCGGCCGCCGGCCAAATTCTCGGGGCGTGCTATCCTCCGCGCCGATGGCCGACGACCGCACGCCGCCCCGCCCGGACGCACCCGCGAGCGCGGAGCTCGTCGACGCAGCCCCGGCGGGCGCCCTCGAGGGCACGGACGAGCCGCCGGTGGTCGCGCGCCTGATGATCGAGCTCCGGGCCGACGGCTCGCGGACGATCGCCCGCGGCGCGATCGAGGATCTCCAGAGCGGCGAGACCGTGGCGATCGAGGCCCGCGCCGGCTCCCCCCTCGAGCTCTCGGCGAGCCTCGCCCGCGCGCTCCTCCAGGCGCCCGCGCTCGCCTCCCTCGCGGTCCGCTCGGCGCTCCCCACCGCCGCGGATCTCCGGGCCGGCGCCCGTGACCGCCTCGGTCGGATCGCCGGCCGACTCCGACGACGCCTCCGCGGCGACAACCCCTGACCCCCGACGACTCAGGAGCGACCCATGAGCCCGATCAGCGCCACCTTCGCCCTCCTCCTCGGCTCCCTCCTGACGAGCCTGGCGATGAACACGACCCGCCAGCGCCTCCGCTTCGCCCGCGACGCCGGCCCGGAGGCCAAGGAGTCGATCCGCCGCGCGAGCCGGGCCCACGGCAACACCCTCGAGCACGGCCTCCCCTTCCTCCTCCTGATCTTCTTCGCCGAGCGAGGCGGAGCGTCGGCGACCTGGCTCTGGGTCCTCTGCGGGCTCTTCGTCGCCGGCCGGATCAGCTACGCCTACGGGATGCTGACGCGGCCGACGAGCCCGCCGATGCGCTACGCCGCCGCCCTCACCTACCTCCTCGAGATCGCCCTCCTGGCGACCCTCGCCCGCACGCTCCTCGCAAGCTGACGCGCCGCCGCGATCCGCTCCGCGGACCACGACGGCGACGCCACCGCCCGCTCGCGGGGGCTACTGCGGCGGCATGACGCCGCAGCAATTCGGATCGGGCACCTCGCCCGTGCACGCCGGATCATCGGCCGGGATGCAGGGCTCACACGCCCAGCGGAAGTTGTCGACGATCGCCAGGGTCGCCAGGATGCTGTCGCTCATGTCGGCGATCATGAACGCCATCTCGAGGGTCTCGCCGGGCGCGACGTTCTGCTTCGCCGAGAACCAGTCAGAGCCCGCGTTGCCGAGGCTGAAGCCGCCGGGGTCGAAGCCGGTGCCGGCGAGCTGGGGCTCGGCGTAGGTGTAGCCGTCCTGGATGAAGTAGGGATCGAGCGCCGTCACCGTCAGCGGCTGGTCGTTGATGAAGGTGACGTTGCCGGTGTAGACCTCCGAGGTCTGCCAGGCGATGAAGAGGTCGTTGAAGCCGGTGTCGACCCAGTCCGGCCACTCCGACGAGAAGTACGCGAAGGAGAACGAGTAGCCCTCGACGGTGTCGGGGACGGTCGCCTTGAAGCCGAACCAGAGCTTGTCGTTCGGATCCTCGCCGCCGAGCATCCACTGGGCCTCGAGGGTGTCGGAGCAGTCGTTCACCCCGTCGCAGTCGACGAAGGGGGTCCCGCCGTTGCCGCTGTTCGAGCCCATGAGCTGGCTCATCGGCGGCGGCAGGGTGTCGGAGTCATCATTCTGGTTGTCGCCGTTGTTCTCCTGCGAGCCCGCCGCCTCGGTGACGATCCCCATCCCGTTGGGCTGGGCGATCACGCCGGTCGACACCATCAGGAAGGACGCGCCCTCCTGCGGGCTGTAGAGGAGCGGCTTGTTCGGATCGTTGTCGATGTGATAGGTGCCGAAGCCCTTGGCGATCCGCCAGGCGTTCTGATTGTTCGAGTTGAAGGTGGGATCCATGATCACCACCGCATTCGACGGATCATCCGAGCAGCCGAGGCCGAAGGCCTTGTACCAGTCGGCGGTGTCCTCGTCGCAGACGATGTACTCGTCGGGCTGCGGGCACACGCCGATCCCGCCCTCCTTCTTGCAGTTGGCGTCGCAGCCGTCGCCCGGATCGAGGTTGCCGTCGTCGCAGCTCTCCCCCGGATCGAGGTTGCCGTCGCCGCACACGCCCATCACCGGCAGGGTGCAGTCGCCCTCGCAGCCGTCGCCGTCCTCGACGTTGCCGTCGTCGCACTCCTCGCCGACCTCGATGATCCCGTTGCCGCACTCGCCCGGCGTCAGGGTGCAGTCGCTCTCGCAGCCGTCGCCGGGATCGAGGTTGCCGTCGTCGCACTCCTCCCCCGGATCGAGGTTGCCGTCGCCGCAGACCGGATCGGGGCCGGTCGTCGACACCGTCGTCGTCGGCTCCGTGGTGCCCGTCGTCGCCGTCAGCCCGGTGGTGTCGCCGGTCGTCCCGCTGGTGGTCGCCGAGTCCGACTCCGAGCCGCCCATCGTCGTCGAGGTCGAGGAGGTCGCGCTCGCGCTCCCGCTCGTCGTCCCGCCGGTCGAGCTGGCGTCGGAGTCGCTCTCGCTGGCGGTCGCGGTGTCCGAGGAGACGACGTCATCTCCGTTGCAGCCGGCGATCGCCAAGAGGAGGCCCACACTCAGACCCACGCGCCCGGGGACGCGCCCCACGAAATTCATCCGTATCGTCATCATCCTTCACCCCTGGCGGAGCTCGCCGCCGACGCCGCACGATAGCAGGAGGCCGATCGGCCGGACACGCGCAGAGGCGCGCCGAGCGGGGCGCCGCGCCCGGTCCGCTTTCGAACGGCGAGGGCGAGGGAGCGCGCCCTCGCCCTCGATCGCCGCCGGCCGCGGGGCTACTGGGGCTCGATGACCCCGCAGCAATTCGGATCGGGCACCTCGCCCTGGCACTCGGGCGCGTTCGCCGGGATGCACGCCTCGCAGTTCCAGTGGAAGTTGTCGATGATCGCCATGGTGGCGAGGATCGAGTCGCCCATGTCGGCGATCATGAAGGTCATGGTCAGGGTCTCCCCGCCGACGACGTTCTGGTTGGCCGCGAACCAGTCCGAGCCCGCGTTCCCCTCGAAGCCGGTGCCCTGGAGCTGGGGCTCGTTGCCCGAGTAGCCGTCGGTGCTCAGGTAGGGATCGAGCGAGGTCACGGTGAGCGGCGCGTCGCCGATGAAGGTGACGTTGCCGGTGTAGGCCTCGGAGGTCTGCCAGGCGATCAGGAGGTCGTTGAAGGTCGTGTCGACCCAGTCCGGCCACTCCGACGAGAAGTAGGCGAAGTTGAAGGAGTAGCTCTCGACCGCGTTCGGGACCTTGGTCTGGAAGGTGAACCAGAGCTTGTCGTTGGGGTCGCCGGTCCCGAGCTCCCAGGCGTCGTAGAGCGAGTCCGAGCAGTCGCCGACGCCGTCGCAATTCATGAAGGGCATCCCGCCCCCGCCGTTGTTCGAGCCCTTGCTCACGTTGATCGGCGGCGGCAGCGTGTCCGAGTCGTCGTTGCCGTTGTCGCCGTTGCTCTCCTGCGAGCTCGGGGTCTCGACGACGACCCCCTGGGCGTTCGGCGCCTTGATCACGCCGGTCGAGACCATCAGGAAGGACTCGCCGCCCCGCGGCGAGTAGAGGAGCTTGCCCATCTCCATGTACGAGCCGAAGCCCTTGGCGACCCGCCACGCGCTCGCGTTGTTCGAGTGCATGCTGTTGTTCATCAGCACCGGGGTCTCCTCCGGGTTCGCCGAGCAATTGAGCTCGATCGCCTTGAAGGGGTCCATCGTGTCGCTGTCGCACTTGATCGCCGTGTCCTCGTTCGGGCAGGCGGGCGACTTCTCCATGCAATTCTCGCAGCCGTCGCCGGGGACGTCGTTGCCGTCGTCGCACTCCTCGTCCCAGTCGACGATCCCGTCGCCGCAATTCCCCGGCGGCGAGTAGGTGCAGTCGTTCTCGCAGCCGTCGCCGCCCTCGAGGTTGCCGTCGTCGCACTGCTCGCCGGGGTCGATGCTGCCGTCGTTGTTGCAGCCCATCGGCGCGGTCGTCGACATCGACGTCGTCGGCTCGCTCGCGCTCGCGCCGGTGCCGGTCGTCCCGCTCCCGGTCGACGCCCCGGTGTCGCCGGTGGTGCCGCTCGAGGCGTCCATCGTCCCCGAGCCGCTCGCGTCGCTTGTCGAGCCGGACATCGATGCGTTGGTCGTCGCGCTCGAGGTCGCCGCGTTGGTCGCGGCGCTCGCGGAGGTCGCCTCGGACTCCCCCGAGGTGTCATCGGCGGTGCAGGCGGCGAGCGCCAGGAGCACGGTCAGGGGCGCGCAGGCGCGGATACGATAGTTCAAGGACATAGACTGCATCGGTAGGTCTCCCTGGCCCATTCGCGCCCACGACGGGCGAAATGGCCAACGATCGCAACACTAGCAGGTGTCCATTTCGCCCCCTAGCGCGATCTTGGGCCGCCCGCCCCCTATCTTCCTCTGAAGAGCGCCCGGCTCACGCCCGGACGCGACGCCGTCGACGTCGGAGCAGGACCAGGAGCGACGCGCCAATCCCGAGCCCGAGCCTCTCCCCGCCCTCGCGGCTCCGGCAGGCGCAGCCGCCCCCGTCGTCCCCGGCGGTTCCGGTCGCCGAGCTCGCTCCCGTCGATCCCCCACTCGCCGTGCCGCTGCTGCCCCCCCCGGCCGTGGTGCCCTCGCCCCCCTCGGTCTCGCCGCCGGTGGTCTCGGGCTCGACCGCCGGCGCGATCAGGGTGAGCTTGAGATCGAAGGAGAGATCGCTCGAGTCCCCGCTCACCTGCTTGACCATCACCCCGATGACGTTGGTCCCCATCACCAGCGGGTTGGGGGCGAGCGCGAGGTCGAAGACCGCGACCGCGTTGTCGTCGCTCTGCGCGCTCGCCCAGGCGTCGTAGGCGAGGTCGTCAGCGTTCACCGACGCCACCAGCTGACCGTTGAGCCAGACAGCCGCGCCGTCGTCGTGGAGGACCTCGAGGGTCGCGCCGACGATCTCCTGATCGACGTCAAAGGTCCGCAGGAAGTAGGCGCTCGGGTAGTTGGGGTCGGCGTCGAGGATCGCCGTCGCCTCGTCGCCCTCGCCGTAGCCGAGCTGGGCGGGGCCCGAGGGCCACTCCTTGAAGTCGTAGCCCGGCATCCGCCAGGCGTCGCCGAGATCGACCCCCTGGTCGTGGTACGACCACTCCGCGCCGAAGTCGATCGCGCCGATCTCGACGCCGCCCTCGACCACGAAGGAGGCGTTGCTCTCGTCGTAGATCGTCGGGTCGGAGACCGCCTTCACCCGCACCAGCCCCTTCGCCGTATCGACCGGCGGGACCAACCAGGGGTAGACCCCGGTGTTCGGGACGGCGTCGGCGATCGGCATCCAGGTCAGGCCGTCGTCGATCGAGTAGTCGAGGCCCACCTCGGCGATCGGCCCGACCGTCGCCCAGCCGATCTCGGCGACCCCGCCGACCGTCAGCGCCTCGCCGCCGTTTGGCGCGAAGATCTCGATCCCCTGCCCCTTGATCAGGGTTACGTGATCGCTGACCTCGCCGTCGTCGCGGATGTTGATCAGCGTCAGTCGGTTCTGGTGGACGTCGAGGATGCACGAGCCGTGCTGGGCCTCGGCGAAGTACATGAGCGGGTGCTGCGGCAGCGAGCCGACGGTCGCGCCGCCGTGGCCGGCGACCACGTAGAGGGCGCCGAGGTGACCGAGGCCGCCGGGCGGCTTGACGTAGGGCCCGTCACCGTCCGCGCGCCCGTCGATCATCGACAGGATCCCCGCGTCGGTGGTCGGCGTCTCGTAGCCGCCGTCGACCAGGTAGGAGCGCTCGTAGATGTGGCTGTGGCCGCCGAGGACGAGATCGACGCCGCCGGCCTCGAGGATCGGCAGGGCGTTCTCGCGCATCTCGATGTGCTGGGTCTCGGTGTCCGAGTCGTGGGTCCCCTTGGTGTAGGGCGGGTGGTGCCAGTAGGCGATCACCCACTCCGCCGAGGTCGTCGCCAGATCGATCGCCATCCACTGGAGCATCGCCCCGTCGGGCTCGCGCGGCGACTCGTGCGAGTCGAGGACGATGAAGTGGACGTTGCCGTAGTCGAAGGAGTAGTAGGCCTCGGTGCCGGAGGCGAGGCCGCCGGCCTCGCCCGCGCTCGGGAGGACGTAGGCGGTGTAGTAGGGCCCCGTCTGGGTCGCCGAGTCGGCGGACGATCCCTCGTGGTTGCCGAGGGCCGGCCAGACCGTCGTGTTGCGGAGGATCTCGCGGTAGGGCGCGAAGAACTTGTCAGTGAACTCGGCGTTGGTCCCGTTGCTGTAGGCCATGTCCCCCATGTGGAGGAGGAGCGAGGGCCGATCGCGGCCGACGTGGGTGAGCATCGCGTCGCGGACGTTGGCCTGGTTCTGGTTGCCGGTCCCCGAGTCGCCGAGCACCCAGGCGCGGATCTTCGCGCGCTCGCCGGTCGGCGGCGCGGTGTCGACGTAGTGCTTGGCGTCGCCGCCCGCGACCATCGCCCCGTCGCTGATCACCGCGTAGTAGTAGCGGGTCGCCGGCTGGAGGCCGCTGAGCTTGACCTCGTGCTGGCGACCGACGACCCCCGAGACGACTGAGCCGTCGAGGAGCTCGGGCGCGGTGCCGAAGCGGACCTCGCCGGTCGAGTCGTCGGCGGTCCGCCAGACGACGATCGTCGAGGTCGCCGTCGTCTGGTGGAGGTAGGGGCCGCGATCGAGGCCCGCGCTCACCTCCTCCGCGCAGGCGAGGGCGAGGATCGCCGCGAGGATCGCTCCGGGGGCGACGCGCCCGCGCGCTCGCGACCGCGCCCGTCGCCCGCTCAACGACCCCCTCCGTCGACCGCGAGCTCGGCGATCAGGGCCGCCGCCTGCGGCAGCTTCGGGTGCTCGCGCTCGATCGCCGCCGCGATCGTCCGCGCCTCCGCCCGGCGACCGAGGGCGGCGAGGATCCGCGCGCGCGTCAGCGCATGGAGGGCGCTCGGACGCCGCTCGAGCACCCCGTCGATCTCCTGGAGCGCCCTCCCCAGCTCGGCCTCGGCGCCCTCGCGATCGCCGGCGGCCGCGAGGATCGCCGCCCGCTCGAGGCGGAGATCGGCGGCCACCGGCGCCCGGCGGATCAGCGCGTCGATCCGCGCGATCGCCAGGGCGAGGTGGCCGCGCTCGCGCTCGACCCGGATCAGCGCGAGCTCGAGGACCACCGCCCCGCCGAGGTGATCGAGCCCCTCGCGATAGCCCCGCGCGGCCGCGTCGAGCTCACCCGCGGCCTCGTCGATCCGCCCGCGGAGGAGGTAGCGCTCGGGCGTCGGCCGGGCCTCGATCGCGGCGGTGAGATCGGCGCGGGCGCCCTCCGGATCCCCGCGCCCCAGCCGGAGGCGCGCCCGCAGCTCGTGGGCCTCGCCGCGCTCGCCCGCCGACAGCGGACCCGCGAGCGCCGGGGCGAGCGCCTCCTCGGCCCCCGCTGGATCCCCGGCGTCGGCCCGCAGGCGCGCGCGCTCGAGATCCATCCGGCGATCCTCCGGCGCCGCCCGCCGGGCGGCCTCGAGATCCGCCGCTGCGCCCCGGTGATCGCCCCGCTCACGGCGGATCCGCGCCCGCCGGAGGCGGAGCTCGGGATCTCCGGGCGCCGCGGTGATCGCCCGATCGAGCGCGTCCTCTTGATCGGCGAGGCGCGGGTGGGCGGCCGCCGGAGCGATCACCGAGAACGCCAGCGCCAGCGTCAGGAGGGCCCTCGTCACCGCTCCAACGGTATCAAGCCGGCGAGATCTTGCCATGCACCGACGACCGCTCAGGCCCGCGCCGAGGGCGCGTCATCGCCCGCCCAGCTCGTCCGCTGGACCGCGCAGACCCTGCCGGCCTTCACCCCACGCTGTCGCGAAATGCGTCGCAGAACGCCACAGAGGCGCCGGCCCGGCCGACCACCCCACCCGTGATCACAGCCTTTTTCCTGCAGGGGGCTTGGCTGCGAGATTGCGAATGATTCCATTGAACAAAGCCGCGGTCAGCCCGTCTCTCGCCGACCCGCCACGAGGACCCATGCTCAGCGCCCTTCGCAAGACTCTCGCCGGTATCTGCCTCCTCACCGCCGTCGCCATCGCCCCGAGCGTGGCCTCTGCAGCCGAGGGCGCCCTCGACACCTTCCGGACCAGCCACACCAAGGTCTCCTCGCTCCTCGCCAGCCGCGCGGACACCTCGGCCCTCCAGACCGAGGTCGACAACCTCCTCGACTACCACGCGCTCGCGGTCGAGTCCCTCGGCGGCGCCGCCCAATTCCCCAAGCGCTGCGAGCCCCGCTGCGACGAGCTCGAGACCCTCCTCGCCCGCCTGATCCGCGAGAACTACCTCCGTCGCCTGCGCAGCGACAAGGACCACAAGGTCACCTTCGTAGGCGAGGAGAAGCGCCCCCGCGGGGTCCGGGTCCAGACCACCGTCGAGTACGTCAAGGAGGGGCGCCCGGTGGTCGTCGAGGTCGACTACCTGATGCACGAGGTCGACGGTCGCTGGCAGGTCCGCGACATCATCACCGACGGGGTCAGCCTCGCCCGCAACTACAAGTACGAGTTCAACCAGATCCTCAAGCAGGACGGGATCGACGGGCTCATCGCCCGCCTCGAGTCGAAGCTCGCGCTGGTCGCCAAGAAGGACTGAGCGCCGCCCCGCCGCCCGCCACCGAGGGCCCGCGACCGCCGCGGGCCCTCGTCGCGTTCGAATGCTGGTGTCGCTACGCTAGTCGCTGACGAGCCCGTCCTCGCCGCGATAGCGCCAGCGGACCCGGCCGCCGACGACCTCGAAGACCACGCCCTCGAGGTAGCCGGGCCAGGCGTCGTCGGCGAGGACCCGCCGGCGGAGGACGCCGACGAGCGCGGCGATGATCAGATCGTGGGAGACCACGAGGTGGAGGCCGGGCGTCCGCCGAGCCGGCGCGAGGAGCTCCTGGACGAGGCCGGCGGCCGCCGCCCGGGGCTCGTGGAAGCCCGCCAGCGGACCTGGCCCGGCGACCAGGCGCTCGATGAGGCGGTGCTTGCCGAGGCGCCAGAAGGCCTCCCAGGCGACGTCGACGTCGGCGACGAAGGGGCCCGGCCCGCCGAGGTCGCTCGAGCTCTCGATCCGGACCAGCGCGTCGGCGCCGCTGCGGATGCACTCCGCGGTCTCGAGCGCCCGCGCCACCGGGCTCGCCCGGAGGCCGACGAGCGCGCCCGGCAGGGCCCCCCCGAGCGCCCGCGCGGCTCGCCGCCCCGCGGCGGTGAGCGGGACGTCGTCGCCGCGCTCACCGACGATGAGCGGCCCCCGCTCGGCGTGGCGGATCATCACCACCGCCGCCCCCGAGGCGAGCGCCGCGGGGAGCTCGGCCAGCCACGCGGGGAGCGCCTGGTTCACTTCGACTCACCGGTCCAGGTGTCGAGCCAGCCCAGCACCTCGTCGTGCCACTGCAGCGAGTTCGCCGGCTTCAGCACCCAGTGGTTCTCGTCCGGGAAGATCACGAGGCGGCTCGGGATCTCGCGGCGCTGGAGCGCGGTGAAGGCCCCGAGCCCCTGGGTCTCCGGGATCCGGTAGTCGAGCGAGCCGTGGATCACCAGCATCGGCGTCTTCCAGCGCTCGACGAAGCGGACCGGGTTGTGGCGCTCGTGCTCCTTCTCGTGCTTCCAGTAGGGCCCGCCCTGCTCCCACTCCGCGAACCAGAGCTCGTCGGTCGCGTAGTACATCATCCGGTTGTCGAAGACGCCGTCGTGGTTGACCAGGCAGCGGAAGCGATCGCTCCACTGGCCGGCGATCCAGTTGATCATGAAGCCGCCGTAGGAGGCCCCGAGCGCGCAGACCCGATCCTCGGCGAGCCACGGGTAGGCGTCGGTGACGTGCTTCAGGCCGAGCTTGAGGTCGTCGAGGGGCTTGCCGCCCCAGTCGCCCGAGATCGAGTCGGTGAAGCGCTGGCCGTAGCCGGTCGAGCCGTGGAAGTCGATCATCACGACCGCGTAGCCGGCCCCGGCGTAGACCTGCGGGTTCCACCGGTAGTGGAAGTGGTTGCCGAAGGAGCCCTGGGGCCCGCCGTGGATCAGGAAGGCGACCGGGTAGCGCTTCTTCTCGTCGAAGTCGACCGGCTTGACCACCCATCCGTGGACCGTCTCCTTCTTCCAGCCGGCGAAGGAGAATTGCTCGGGCTCCCCCATCTTGAGCGCCGCCACCCGGGCCCCGTTGATCGCCGTGATCGCCTCGGGATCGCCGCCGCTCGCCTTGACGCGGAAGAGCTCCGCCGGCGACCGGAGGTCGTCACGGGCGAAGACGAGCTGATCGCCGGCGAGGCGCGGCGAGGCGACGTAGCCGTCACCGACCACCTTGGTCACCGCCCCGCTGGCGACGTCGATCGCAAAGAGCGGGTGTTGGCCGAGGTCATCGGCGGTCGCGTAGAGGGTCTTGCCGTCGGCCGAGAAGAGCAGGCCGCCGGGCGAGCGATCCCACTCCGGCGCGACCTCACGCGCCTGACCATCAGGCCAGCTTCGGATCATGATCCGGAAGCGGTCGGCCTCGAAGCCCGGCCGGCTCATCGCCAGGTAGGCGAGGCTCTTGCCGTCCGCCGAGAAGACCGGCTGGGTGTCCCAGGCCGGGTTGTCGGCGCTGAGGTTGGTCGACTCGCCGCCGCCGATCGCCACCTTGAAGAGGTCGAAGTTGGTCGACCACGGCTCCTCGCGGCCGGCGACCCGCGCGGTGTAGACGAGGTGCCCGCCGTCAGGCGTGAAGGCGATCTCCTCGTCGCCGCCGAAGGGCTTCGACGGGACGTCGGCGTCGAGGCCCGCGGTCACGTCGACCGCCGGCCCGCCCTTGATCGGGACGACGAAGAGGTGGGAGCGCAGCTCGCCCTTCCAGGTGTCCCAGTGGCGGGCGAAGAGGCGATCGTGGACCATCCCCGTCGACTTCCGCGCCTTCGCCTCGGCGATCCGGTGGGCGCTGCACTCGAGGTCCTCGCAGGTCGGGTAGACCTCGGCGCTGAAGGCGAGGTGCTCGCCGTCGGGGCTGACCAGGAAGGAGCCGATGTCCACCGGCACCTTGGTGACCTGGCGGGGCTCACCGCCGTCGGCGTCGACCACCCAGATCTGCGACGAGCCCGAGCGACGGGAGAGGAAGAAGACCTCGCCGCCGCGAGCACCCCAGCGCGGCGACATATCGGCCTCCGGGTGCTCGGCGAGGGTCAGCGGCTTGCCGCCGTCGACGCTGGTGATCCAGAGATCGGTGCGGCCGCGGTTGGCCGCGGTGTCGGTGCTGCGGACGACGAAGACCACGCGCTTGCCGTCGGGCGAGACCTGGGGATCGCCGACCCGATCGAAGGCGATCAAGTCGCGGGCCGAGAAGGCGTGCTCGTTGAAGTCGAACTCGGCGGGGGTCGGAGCCGCCGCGGGCGCCTTCGCCTCCGCCGGCGCGGCCGCAGGCGGGCACTCGGCGGCCTCCGGCGACCCAGCCTTCGACATCACATGATCCGGCTGGGTACAGGCGAAGCCGCCCAGGAGGACCGGCGCGAGCGAGAGGAGAGAGCGGCGATAGCGCATCTGCATGCGCCGATACTAGGTCATCTCGGACGACCTCGCCCACTGGCCGCGCGCGGGCGTGCCGGCCGGCCCGCACACCGAGGCCCGCTCGTCCCGGCTGCGCCCGCCCCAATTTGGAACGAGCGTGGACAATTGCCACACATGTGGCCAAGAGAACCCAGTCCACAACACACTTCCTGGAAAATCTCACCTCGCACTCATCTTGCATGACAGCGCGGTGCGATGATGGAGGCTGGCGTGACCGGGCGCGGATCGGGGGAGGACACGCAGCACTCCGGGCGGGGGCGCCGCTCGAGCTTCATTCGGCGCGCCCGCGAGTGCTCGGAGAGCGCGATGCTCCGCCAGCTCGATCCGGAGGAGCTGATGATCGTCGGCCGGATCGCCGAGAGCGACGAGGGCCGGGTCGTCCACGCCTACGACACCCGCGCCCGCCGACACGTCGCCCTCAAGCAGCTCTTCGGCCCGCTCTCGCCGATCACCGAGGCCCGCTTCCTCCGCGAGGCCCACCTCCCGGCGCGGCTCAGCCACCCGGGGATCGTCGAGATCCTCGGCGTCGGCCGCTGGCCCGGCGGCGATCCCTTCTACGTGATGGAGCTGATCCACGGGATCGAGCTCAGCCAGCTCGTCGCCCAGGCCCGCCTCCTCCGCGAGCGCCTCCCCCTCCTCCGCCACGTCTGCGCCTGCGCCGAGGCGATCGGCAGCGCCCACCGCAGGCGGATCATCCACCGCGACCTCAAGCCGGAGAACGTCCTGATCAGCGACCGCGGCCAGCCCGTGATCATCGACTGGGGCCTCGCCAAGGACCTCGCCGAGGACGATGAGCCGGTCGCCGACGACGCACCGCCCCCCTCCGGCCACAGCGGCCGCACCCTCGCCGGTCACATCGTCGGCACGCCCTCGTTCATGTCCCCCGAGCAAGCGCGGGGCGAGGCCGCGGATCCCCGGAGCGACGTCTACGCGGTCGGGGCGATCCTCCTCCACGTCCTCACCGGCGTCCTCCCCTACCCCGGCGACGACGCCCGGCAGGTGGTCGACCAGGTGATCGCCGGGCCGCCGCCCGCGCTCGGGCTCCTCTCCTCGAGCCTGCGACCGGAGCTGGTCGCGGTCGTCGAGCGGGCGCTCGCCCGCGCTCCCGACGAGCGCTACCCCGACGGCGACGCCCTCGCCGAGGCGCTCCAGGGCCTCACGCTCTGAGGAGCGGGCCGCCGCCGGCGCTCAGCCCTCGCGCGGACGCGGCGGCGCCCGGCTCGAGCGCCGCCTCGATCGCCTCGCGGAGACCCTCGACGCCGATCGGCTTGCTCAAGATGGCGGTGAGCCCGCTCTGGGCGTAGCGGTGGAGGTTCTCGGGGACGACGTCCGCGGTCAGGCCGATGACCGGGAGCTCCGCGCGCCGATCCCCGCACCCACGGATCCTCGACATGACGGCGGGCCCGTCGAGCCCGGGCATGTGCATGTCGAGGATGACGGCGTCGATCGCCTCGCTGTCGAGGAGCGCCAGGGCCTCGTAGCCATCGGCGGCCTCGAGGACCCGGTAGCCGAGGGAGGTGAGCATCGCCGAGATGACCACGCGGTTGACGAGCTCGTCGTCGGTCACGAGGACGCTCAGGCTCCTGCCGCCGAGCGAGGAGCTCGAGGTCGCAGGGGTGTCGCGGCTGATCGCCAGCTCGGCCGAGTCGCTCGGCTCCGGCGCAGGCAGGGTGACGACGAAGGTCGAGCCGCGCCCCGGGACGCTCTTCGCCTCGATCGTCCCCCCCAACGCGGCGACCAGGCGGCGACAGATCGCCAGGCCGAGGCCGCTGCCGCCGAAGCGCCGCGCGGTCGTGCTGTCGGCCTGGACGAAGGTGGCGAAGATGTCATCGCTGACGTCGTCGGAGAAGCCCACCCCCGTGTCGCGGACGACGAGCTCGACGCGATCGTCGCGGAGCGTCCGCGCCGACATGCTGATCTCGCCGCGCTCGGTGAACTTGATCGCGTTGTTCACGAGGTTGCCGAGGATCTGCTGGAGACGGAAGGCGTCGCCGACGATCCGCGCCGGGATCGCGTCCTCGATCACGACCCTGAGGGCCAGCCCCTTGTTCTCCGCCGGGGCCCGGAACATCGCCTCGACGTCATGGAAGACCCTCCGGAGGTCGAGCGACGCGCGCTCGATCTGGAGCTGGTCGGCTTCGATCCGCGAGAGGTCGAGGATGTTGCCGATGAGCTCGAGCTGTGACTGCGCCGAGCGCCGGAGGATGCGGATGAGCCGGCGCTGCTCGCCGCGATCGTCGGTGCGCTCGAGGAGCTCGGCGGCCCCGAGGACCCCGACCATCGGCGTCCGCAGCTCGTGGCTCATCACCGAGAGGAAGCGCGACTTGGCCGACGAGAGGGCGAGCGCGTTCTCGCGATCGGCGGCGAAGCCCGCGCTCTGGCGGGCGTGGAGCGAGGCGAAGACCGACGTGACCGCCAGGAGGGCCAAGCTCGCGCTCGTCGTCAGCAGCCAAGCGCCCCCGGAGGCCAGCCCGACGTCGACGCCGACCATCGGGGCGGCGAGCGCAGCGAAGGCGAGGAGCGCGGCGTTGATCCAGCCGGCCGCGACACCCACCAGGAGCACCGCGAGCGCGGGGATGATGACGAGGAAGGGTGCGAGCGGCCCGGCCACGCCCAGCGTCGCGCTGCTGAAGAGGAGCGCCAGGTTGAGGAGGAGGACGAGGACCAGCCCGCCCCTCCGCGGCCCGGCGACGCCGACCCAGAGCGGCGTCGCCAGCATCGCCGCGACGACGGCGGCGGCGACGAGCCACGCCGGTCCCGGCGTCGGATCGGCGACGACGAGCGGGACGATGGTAGCCGCGCCGACGATCGCCACGATGAGGCCGGAGGCGATCAGGAGGCGCTGGCGCAGGGCGTCGACGGGGTCGGTCGCGCGTCTGGTGGCCGGGATCAGCCGCTCCAGCCAGGCGAGCGGGAGGTGCGAGCGAGCGAGGTCAGCGGCCCTCCGCGACTCCTCCTCGCCCTCGTCCACCCACACCCATTGACGATGAAGACAGCGCGCTCGTCGGGCAAGCTCCACAAGGTCGGACGGACGCGCCCGCGTCCTCGACGAGGGCCCTCGCGGACGAGAGCGCGCGACCCGAGAAGGACCACTAGCGGCCGAGGATTCTGTCGACGGCGTCGACGTCGTCGGTGATCACGACCGGGCCGCTCTCGGTGCCGCGGACGATCCGCTGGCCCTGGAGACGGCCCGCGATCGTCCGGACCAGGATCACCGTCCGCCGAAAGCGGCTCACGAAGCGCCCGAGGAGATCGCGGACGGCCGCCTCGAAGGCGTCGTCGTTGTTGCCGACCGGCGCGCGGATGTCGAGGACGAGGTCGGCGGCGCCGATCGGGATCCCGGCGACCGCGGCGATCAGCGCGTCCACTTCGCTCCGCAGCGCCTCCACCTCGAGGCGGGCGCGGTTGCGCACGAGGATCACGCGATCGCGGCGACGATCGTGGGCCAGGGTGCCGTGCTCGGTGCGCAGGAGGATCTCCGCGTCGTCGCCGATCATCCGCGGCACTATAGCGCAACCGCAGACCGGCGGCCTCGCCTCAGTGACCGAGCCGGCAGCGACCGAGACCGGCGAGCGCCTTCGCCTGGGCGGCGGTGCAGGTCAGGGTCTCGCGCCAGCGGCGGTCGATGAGCGCGGCCGCGTCGCAGGTCGCCTTCGGATCGCCGGCGCGGGCGCGCTCGATCAGCATCCTCCAGGTCGTGCCGCGGACCGCGGCGTCGCGCCAGGTGTGCGGATCGCCGCCGGCGATCATCGTGCAAACCGCCGCGGTGTCCTCGAGGAGCGCCCGCGGATCGTCGCTCGCCTCGACGACGCCGCCCTTCGGCGTGCAGGCGGCGAGCGCAGGGGCGACGAGCGCGAGGACGGCGAGGAGACGAGCCGCGGCCGGCATGGGGGCTCCATACCACCCCGGGCGCGCCTGCTACCATCGCGCCGTGCTCGATCTCGACTTCGTCCGCGCCGCCTTCCCGGCCCTGGAGGGGGGCTGGGCCCACCTCGACAACGCCGGAGGGACCGCCGCGCCGCGGGCCGTGATCGAGCGCCTCCAGGCGGCCGCCGCCGGCTCGCCGATGCTCGCGCGCGGCGGTCCGCACCGCAGCTCACGCGAGGCTGGCGAGTCCTACGCCGCAGGTCACGCGGCCGCCGCCGCGCTCCTCGGCGGCGATCCCGATGAGGTGATCCTCGGGACCTCGACCACCGCCAACCTCGACCTCCTCGCCCGCGCGCTCCGGCCGGCCTGGTCGGCCGGCGACGAGGTGATCGTCACCGACCTCGATCACGAGGCGAACATCGGCCCCTGGCGGCGCCTCGCGGCGACCGGGATCGACGTCCGGGAGTGGCGCGCGCGGCCCGAGAGCGCGACGCTCGAGCTGGACGATCTCCTCCCTCTCCTCGGCCCGCGCACGCGCCTCGTCGCCTTCACCCACTGCGCGAACGTCGTCGGGGCGATCCACGAGGTCGCCGCGATCACCCGGGCGATCCACGACGCCGGCGCGCTCGCCTGCGTCGACGGGGTCGCGCTCGCGCCCCACCGCGCCGTCGACGTCCGGGCGCTCGGCGCCGACTTCTACGCGGTCTCGCTCTACAAGATCTTCGGGCCCCACCTGGGCGCCCTCTATGGCCGCCGCGAGCTCCTCGAGGGCGCCTCGCCGCCGACCCACGACTTCCTCGCCGCCGCCTCGCCGCCGCTCCGCTACGAGCCCGGCGGGGCGCCGCCCGAGCTGGTGGCGGCGGTCGGCGGGATCCTCGACTACCTCGACGCCCTCGATCAGCACACCTTCGCGCTCCGCGGCGACGCCGGCGAGGCCCCCCGCGGGCGGATCTTCGCGGCGATCGCCGACCACGAGGCGGCCCTCTGCGCGCGCCTCCTCGACGGCCTCCGGGCGTCGCCGCGGGTCCGCGTCGTCGGCCCGGCGAGCGCCGATCCCGAGCGGCGGATCGCCCTCGTGACCTTCACGATCGACGGCGTCCCCTCGGCCGAGGTCGCCGCCCACCTCGCGGACGCCGGCGTCGCCCTCCGCAGCGGCCACTTCTACGCGCCGCGGGCGATCGCCGCCCTCGGCCTCGATCCGGCGGCCGGCGGCCTCGTCCGGGTGAGCCTCGCCCACTACAACAGCGAGGAGGAGATCGATCGGGCGCTCGCCGCCCTCGCTCCGCTCGTCGATCGGGCGCCGCGCTCGACCTGACCTTTCAGGCAGGCAGGCACACGGCGGGCGCCCTCAGGCCTCGCGGACCGCCGCCAGCGCCTCGCGGTAGCGCGGCAGGAGGAGCGGCGTGATCGAGCAGCCGCTGCAGGCCCAGTGGAAGAGGATCGCCTGCTCCTCCCGATCGAGGCCGTTGGGCGCGTAGGGCCGCGCGAGGTAGGCGCTCACGCAGCAGGGCGGGAAGCCGAAGAGGTAGCCCTCGAGCATCCCGAGCTCGCGGCTGAGGCGGAGGGGGCCGCCGTCGAAGGCCTGGCGGTAGATCTCGAGGAGCGGCGTGTGCCGCGAGAAGACGGTCTCGTCGACCTCCCCGCCCTCCTCGGTGCGCCGCCGGCAGGTCCGCTGGACCAGCCCGAGGGCGACCAGCTCGGCCCGGAGCCCGTCGTTGAGCGGCCGCTCGTAGCGCGAGAGCGGCTTGAGGCCGACGCAGGTGAGCTGCGCGAGGTAGGCGAGATCCTCGTCGTGCTCCCGCAGGCGCCGGAGGTTGTCGGCCCGCCGCTTCGCCGGATCGCGGCGCAGCGGCCCCGACGCCGGGTGAGACCGGGGGATCACCGTCGGGTGCGGCGCACTCGCTGGACGATTGGCCATGTCCGTTTCACCAGGCGATTGAGGAGCGGGACGTCGACCCACCCACGGTGGAGCGAGCCCCGGAAGTAGGCGTCGCCGTGCGCGGCGAGCGAGTGGACGGCGACGTAGGGGAGGACCATCTCGTGGCCGGTGTGGCGGTTGCGGAGCTCGAAGGTCCCCATGTTGATCGACTCGCCACAGACCGCGCAGGTCTCGAGCCCGCGCTGGACGTGCTCGACGACGTCGAGGTGGCGCGGGGTCGGCTCGCTGCCGCCGAGGCCCTCGAGGTAGGAGGCGAGGCGCTGGCCGAACTCGGCGTGGGCCCGCGACTGCCCGAGGATCGAGCGCAGCAGCTCCATGTCGAGGCGCCCGTCGATCACCTCGTCGGCGCCCGCGTCGACCGAGTCGCCGAGCTCGTGGCTCGCGTAGTTGGCGTCCTTGTGCTCGACGAGGCCGTGGAGCGCGAGGTAGGGCACCTGCATCGACCGCTCGTTGTGGGTGTTGGTGACCACGAAGTAGCCCATGTTCACGTGGTCACCGCACTCGCCGCAGGGGACCACCCCGCGCATCATGTGCTCCTCGATCGTCAGGTGCTCGGGGAGCAGCGAGGTGTGGGCCAGGAGCGCGGTCATCAAGCGGCCGATCCGGTACTCCTCGTAGTTGAGGACGTCCTTGAGGAGATCGACGTCGATCTGCCCGTCGCCGCGGAGGGTCCCGTGGAAGCCGCGATCACCGTGGGTGACCAGGGCGTGGACGGCGATGTAGGGGAGCTCGATCTGAAGCTCGTTGTCGAGGTTGCGGACGCTGAGCTCGCCCATGTTGACGGTCGCGCCGCAGAGCGTGCAGGTCTCGACGCCCCGCATCGGCCGCTCCTCGACCTCGAGGTAGCGCGGCGGCTTGATCCGCCCGCCGAGCCCCGGGAGATAGCTCAGGAGGAGGTGGCCGAGCTTCTTCAGCTCGATCTCGCCGGCGTGGTGGCCGTGGCTCTGTCCCTCACCTTCGAGCATCGCCTCGCTCCTCTTAGCGCCTCGGCTCCGGACACTCAAGCGTCCGCGCCTCGGCGATGTTGAGAATGCTCCCAATGCTCGAGCATCGCCAGGCGTCGAAGCGGCAAAGTGCGCGCAGCGGCGGATGCGGGGGCTGCGGGGCTCAGGCCCCAGCGTCGCGCTGGAGCGCCTCCTCGGCCGCCAGGCGCTCGCGCGGATGGCGGATCGACCCCATGATCGTCCCGCCGCAGCGCGGGCACTGGGTCATCTCGGGCCGCAGCGGCGCCCCGCATTTGGGCTCGGAGCAGCGGCTCTCGCGGATCAGCGACCCCAGGAGGAGACCGGCGACGCCGAGGATCACCGCGCCGATCGCCACTTGCCCCATGGTCAGGACCTCTCCCATCTGCGGACGGGTAGCGAGGCCGCCGAGCATCACCGCGGCCATCACCGCGACCTTGGCGATCCGCAGACCCGCCCGCCGCTCGACCCGAAAGACCGGCTTGCCGAGGTTGGTACCGACGATCCCGCGGTCCTCGACCGCCTCCGAGGCCTCGACGCTCGCGCCGGGCTCCTCGTCGGCGAAGGGCGCCGTGAGCTCGGCGAGGGAGGGGGCCTCAGGCCACGCATCGCGGGGCGGGAGGCCGAGGCGCTCGGCGAGCGGCGGGCGCTCCTCCTCGAGGATCTCGACCGAGCGCCGCACAAACGCGCGCTGGTTGGCCTGGAGTCCGCCGGCGATCGCCTTGAGCGCGCGCGCGTCGAGCTCGCGGGCGACGATCACCGCGCCGAGGAGGAACGCGACCGCCTTCGGCGACAAGAGACCCTGTCGGCTGGGCCGCGGACGGCCGCTGGCGTAGCGGTGGGCGGCGTCGACGGTGAGCCGGCCGAAGCCGAGGTAGACCGCGGTGACGTCGATCCGCCGCTGCTCCTCGGTCGCGTCGCGGACCCGCAGCGAGCGGAGCGAACGGAAGGCGTCGGCGACCGCCCGGGCCGCGGCCGCGACCACCGCCTCGGGATCGGCGAGGAGGGTCCCTTCGACCGCGAAGCGCAGGGTCGCGCCGCGGGCCTCGACCAGCCAGAGATCGCTGACCCCCGCGAGGTTGCCGCTTGGCCGACCGACGCGGGCGCGCTCGTCGTCGGCGCCGTAGACCTCGACCTCGACGGTGTCGGCGTCGATCCCCGCGTAGCCGAGGAGGCGCCGGAGGAGGCGACGGACGCTCGCCTTGCCGCCGGCCCAGGGATCGGGGAAGAAACGGGCGTCGCCGGCGATCAGCGGCGCGACCAGGAGCGGCGCCGGCCCACAGGCCCGCACGAGCTCGGCCAGCGCCCCCAGGAGCCACTCGCGATCGCCGTCCGGCGGCAGGAGGATGTCACCTTCGGCGACCATCGCTGGCGGTGTAGCACGCCTCGGGGGTCGATCCGACGATCAGCCCTCGGCCTCGACCTCGGCCTCGGCCTCGAAGCGCAGCGGCAGGGAGACGGTGAAGGTCGAGCCGGCGCCGAGCACCGAGGTCGCGGTCACGTCGCCGCCCATGAGCCGGGCGATCCGCCGCGAGATCGCCAGACCGAGGCCGGTCCCCGACGACCGCGAGCGCTCCGGCGACTCCCCCTGGACGAAGGGCTCGAAGAGGCTCTCGACCTGATCAGCGGCGATGCCGATCCCGGTGTCGCCGACCGCGAAGTCGATCATCGGCGCCGCCTCGTCGCCGCTGGCCGTGACGCTCAGCGAGATCTCGCCACGCTCGGTGAACTTGCAGGCGTTCGAGAGGAGGTTAAAGAGGAGCTGGCGGACCCGGGTCTTGTCGCTCCGGATCGTCGTCACCGCCGGATCGAGGCGGACGCTCAGGAGGTTGTGATTCATCGCCACCATCGTCCCGAGGGTGCTCACGACCTCGTCGACCAGCGCCGGGACCTCGAAGTCCTCGACGCTGAGCCGCATCTTGTCGGCCTCGATCTTCGAGAGATCGAGGATGTCGTTGATCAGCACCAGGAGGTGGCGGCCGGCGGAGGTGATCCGCGTGAGGTCCTTGTAGTAGTCGGCGAGCGCCGCCCGCGATCCCGTCGCCTCGTCGACGAGCATCTCGGAGTAGCCGATGATCGCGTTGAGCGGGGTCCGGAGCTCGTGGCTCATGTTGGCGAGGAAGAGGCTCTTGACCCGATTGGCGGCCTCCGCCTCCTCCTTCGCCCGCTTGAGCGCGATCTCGGCCTCCTTGCGCTCGGTGATGTCGCGGACCGTCGCCTGCAGCACCCGCTCGCCGCTGTAGTCGAAGGCGGCGAGGAGGACCTCGGCCGGGAAGGCCTCGCCGTCGCGGCGGCGATGGAGCCATTCGAAGTGGACGCTCCCCTCGGCGAAGGCGACGTCGATCTTCGCCTGCGCCTGCTCCCGCGAGGACGCGCCGTCGGCCTGGAATTCCGGCGAGAAGTCGGCCGGGTGGGCGCCGACGAAGTCGTCCTTCGACGGGATCCCGAACATCTCGAGGGTGCGGGTGTTGCAGTCGAAGAAGCCGTCGCGGCTGAGGAGCATGATCGCGTCGTTCGACCCCTCAAAGATCGCCCGGAAGCGGCGCTCGCTCGCCTGCAGGGCGTCGAGCGCCGCCCGCCGCTCGGTGATGTCGCGGACCGTCGCCTGCAGCACCCGCTCGCCGCCGTAGTCGAAGGCGGTGAGGAGGACCTCGGCCGGGAAGTCGACGCCGCCCTGGCGGCGGTGGATCCACTCGAAGCGCCGGCTCCCGTCGGCGAAGGCGGCCTCGATGTGGGCCTGAGCGGCCGTCCACGAGTCGTCGCCGCCGGGCTGGGACGGCGGCGAGAAGTCGCCGGGGTGGGCGCCTACGAAGGCGACCTTCGACCCGAGCCCGAACATCTCGAGGGTGCGGGTGTTGCAGTCGAAGAAGCCGTCGCGGTTGAGGAGCATGATCGCGTCGTTCGAGCCCTCGAAGATCGCCTGGAACTTGCCCTCGCGCTCGCGGATCGCCTGGGTCGAGCGCTCACGCTCGCTGAGATCGCGGACCGTCGCGATCAACGCGATCCGACCGCCGTAGGAGAAGCGACGGAGCGAGACCAGCGCGGGGAAGGTGCTGCCGTCGGCGCGGGTGTGGACCCAGTCGAACTCGATCGACCCGCGGGCCACCGCCACGTCGATCCACTGCGCGGCCGCCCGCAGCGAGTCGACGCCGCCGGGCTGGGTGGCCGGCGAGAGCTCGCCGGGGTGGCGGCCGATGAAGCTCGCCCGCTCGGCGACGCCGAAGAGCTCGAGGGTCCGCGCGTTGCAGTCGAAGAAGCCGTCGGTGGTGAGGAGCATCACCGCGTCGTTCGACGAGTCGAAGACCGCCCGGAACTTGCGGGCGTCGTCCCCCTCGCCGCCGGCCGCGGAGATCAGCGCGTCGCGGCTGCGGCCGAGGATCTCGGCGACCCGCCGGGCGTCCGCCAGCGTCTCGGCCGCGTCGACCAGGTTGACCTCGACGACGTCGAGCGCCGCCGCGACCTCGCGCGGGAAGCAGGCGTCGAGGAGCGAGACGACGTGCTGGACGACGCGGTGGACGTCGGCCCCGTCGATCGCCTCGACCACCCGGCTCCAGAGGTGATCGGCCCAGACGTCGACGTCAAAGGTCCGCGACCGATCGCTCCGCAAGGCGCCGGCGACTTCGGCCACCAGGCGGGTGCGCTCCTTCCAGATCAGCGGGACAATCGACGGCATCAGCGACGACAATCGATTGTAGCCGGGTTCCCGTGCTCGTTGGCCGACCCTTCCCCGGCAAAGCGCGCGCGCTCTGCCGCGCATCCGCCGGTCGCGGGCCGTCCGCGACCGTGCTAGGGATTCGCCCATGCAGATCCTCGCCGGCGACATCGGCGGCACCAAGACTGACCTCGCCCTCCTCCGCGTCGACCCATCGGGGGAGAGCGCCCCCCGCGAGCTCGCGTCGGCGCGCTTTCGCAGCGCCGAGCACTCCGGCCTGTCGGCGATGGTCGACGCCTTCCTCGGCGGAGCGTCGGCGACGATCGAGCGCGCGGCCTTCGGCGTCGCCGGTCCGGTGGTCGGCGACGTCTGCACGACCACCAACCTCCCCTGGCGGATCGACGCCGCCGAGCTCGCGCGCGGGCTCGGGATCCCTCGCGTCCGCCTCCTCAACGACTTCCACGCGCTCGCGCTCGGAATCGGCGTCCTCGGCCCGAACCAGGTGGAGATCCTCCAGGCGGGCGAGGTCGACCCGAGCGGGCCGCAGGCGATCATCGGCGCCGGCACCGGCCTCGGCGAGGCGATCCTCGTGCCGACGCCGAGCGGGCCGCGGGTGATCGCCACCGAGGGCGGCCACGCCGACTTCGCCCCCCGCGACGCGATCGAGCTCCGCCTCCTCCGCCGCCTCCTCGATCGCCACCAGCACGTCTCCTACGAGCGCCTGGTCTCGGGGACAGGGATCGCGACGATCTACGAGCTCCTGGTCGCCGAGGGGCTGGTCGCCGAGTCGGCGGCGACCCGCGCGCGCCTCGGCGCCGAGGACCCGGCGGCGGTGATCGGCGAGCTCGCGCTCGCCGGCGCGGATCCGGCCTGCGTCGCCGCCGTCGATCGCTTCGTCGCGATCTACGGGGCCGAGGCCGGCAACCTCGCGCTCAAGACGCTGCCGCGCGGCGGCCTCTACGTCGCCGGCGGGATCGCCCCCAAGCTCCTGCCGATCCTCCGCCGCGGCGCCTTCGTCGAGGCGCTCTGCGCCAAGGGGCGGATGGAGCCGCTCCTCCGTCGCCTCCAGGTGGCGGTGGTCACCGAGCCGCGGGTCGGCCTCCTCGGGGCCGCCCGCGCCGCCGCCGAGGGGCTCTAGGCGCGAGAGAACAAGCCTGTCCCCGAGGACAGGCTCGATCCCCTCCCCTACTCCGGCTTGAGGGTCACGGTCGCCTCGACGTCGGCGTCGACCTCGTCGCGGGTGAAGGGGAGGCGGTGGTACTCGCCCGCGACCCACTCGTCGAGGCCGTCGGCCCAGTGTGGGCTCGTCGGCTCGCCGCTGTTGCCCCGCGGGAAGTTGAGGTAGGTGACCGGGAGCCCGTCATCGTCGAACTCGGTGACGATCCGGAAGACCGGCCCGTCGTGCGAGTCGAAGCGGCCGGCGATCTCGCCCATCTCGTCGTGGTACTTCGACGACGAGACGTTGACCGTGTCCTCGCCGCCGTCGACCGGCGTCCACGGGCTGTCGAGGTCGCCCCCGTAGGGGTTGCGGAAGTGGGCGCCGTGGCGATCGCCCCAGGCGTAGCCCGCGGGATCGACCCCGCCGAACTCGGTCGTCAGCCAATTCGCCGCCTCCGCGAGGCCGCGGAGGATCAGCACGTCGCGCCCCTGCTGGAGGATCGAGTCGCCCTCCGGGTAGGCGCCGCTGTAGAGGAGCATGCCGAACTTGATGATGTAGACCGGCGCGGCCGACAAGACCTGCTCGTAGAAGGCCTCCGGCAGGTCGTCGCGGAGCGCGGCGATCGTCGCCTCGTGGGCGAAGACGTGGAAGGCGAGCGCGGCCGCCGAGTCGCGGCGCATCTGCCGGTCCCAGTCCTGGGTCATCAGCTTGACCAGCGCGTCGAGCTCGGGGCGGCCGCGGAACTCCATCAGCGCGTCGTCGGTGTCGACCCGCGAGTACGCGTCCTCGAGCGCCGTCAGCATGACCTCGGCGTTGAGCGAGTAGGCGTCGTTCTGCAGCGCCTTCATCGAGTCGACGGTGACCGGGCCGGCGCTGGTGAGGAGCCCCAGTTGATCCTCGATCCGCTTGGCCCGGTAGCCCGGCGCGAAGTAGGTGCCGTAGTACCAGGGGTCGTTGCCGACGTCGCCGTCGCCGGTGAAGCCCCAGGGGTCGTTGTTGGCGGTAACGATGAAGCCGGTCTGGGCGGCCCGCGAGGCCGGCATCTTGTCGCGGCCGAGCCAGGTCCCGGTCCAGTAGGAGCCGACGTCGTCGCCGTCGATCACCTGGAAGGGCATCGGCCGCGCGCTCGGATCACCGCGATCGGGGATCAGCACGTGGACCCGGTAGGAGATGTCCTGGGCGTCGGCCGAGACGAAGTTGAAGGTGCCGACCTCCATCGTGTCGACCGCCTCCTCGTACTCGCTCACCGAGCCCGCCCGCATCATCCGCAGGAAGGCCAGCGCCTCGTTGGTCGCCCGGAAGCCGGTCCAATTGAAGAGGACCTTGCGCCCGGGATCGACGAGGAGCGCCTCGTCGAGGAGGTAGTTGTCGATCAGGAGGCCGTAGCCCGGGACCTCGCGGATCGTCATCGCCCGATCGGCCGCGCCCTTCACCTTGATCACCTCGTCGCGGGTGACGATCGCGACCTCCTGGCCGGCGACGTTCGCCTTGGTCTCGTCGCCCGAGAGGGTGATGCTCCAGAGATCCATGACGTCGGCGAAGCCGGTGGTCGCCGCCCACTGCACCTTGCGGTTGTGCCCGAGCTGGACCCCGGGGGCGCCGACGAAGCCGAAGCCGGCGACGTCGACGTTGCCCGCCCGATCCGCGGAGTTGAGGTGGAGGGCGTACATCACCGACGGCGACTCGAGGGGCTGGTGGGGATCGTTGCAGATGATCGGCCGGCCGTTCTCGGTGAATTGGCCGCTCACCGCCCAGTTGTTCGAGCCCTGGATCCGGATCCCGTCCATCTTCGCCCGGAACTCGCGGAGCGCCTCGGGGAGCCGCTCGCGGAGCTCCGCCGGCATCGCCCGCGGAGGCGCGGCGAGGCCCTTGGCGGGCGCCTTGCCGACGCTCGGCGCCGGTCGATCCTCGGGCGGCACGGTGAAGGTCTGGAAGGCCGGCTTCGGCAGCTCGATCGCGTCGAGGAGCGAGGTCCAGCGGCCGACGACCGTCGCCAGGAGCTCGTTCTCCACCGAGTTCGAGTTGCCGAAGGTGATCAGCTTGGCGATGACGAAGGGGTCGTCGTTGGTCCAGGGCTCGGGCATGTAGTCGAGCTCCCCGGGGCCGAAGCCGTAGGGGAGCGGCGCCTCGCCGGCCTCGATCTCGGCGATCCGCCGGTTGACGCCGGCGACCCAGGAGACGAAGAGCTTGTACTCCTCGGGGTTCTCGTCGCGGAGGCGGGCCGCGTCCTCGGCCCCCCAGCGGGCGAAGTCCATCAGGCGGGCGAGCTCGTCGTCGCCGAGGCGACCCGAGCCGAGCACCTCGGCCCGCCGCCCGTGGGCCCGCCGCCGCATCAGGTCGAGCTGGAAGAGGCGATCGGTCGCCACCTGATAGCCGGCGGCGTAGAGGAGATCGAAGTCGTTGGCCGCGTAGATGTGGGGGACGCCGCGGGTGTCGATCTTGATCTCGACCTCGTCCGCGAGGCCCGGGAAGGTCTCGAGATCCTCCCACGCGAGGCCGGCGGTGCCGCCCTCCCCTTCGGTGTCTCCGTCGCCGCCGCTGCAGGCGAGGAGGAGGGCGAGAGCGGCGGAGCTGAGGGTCGTGCAGGCGCGTCGTAGGGTCTTCAACATGGCCAAGTCCTTGAACCCGTGACCGGCCCGCGGGCGCGGCCTCGAGGCGCCCGGAGTCTATCAGCACGGCGCGGCGACGCGCGCGATCCGGTCGCCCTCGACGGGGCCGCGACGTCGGGGGCTCGCCACCCCGACGCTCATCACCTCACTTCGGCATCGCCACGATCCACGCGACGTGGTGCCCGCACGACGCGTTGGGATCGAGCGCGCTGTGCACGTGGGTCTGCAGGGCCTTGCACTTGTGCACCCCGCAGAACCCCTCCTCCAGCTCCAGGATCTCGATCTGGGGCGCCTCCCAGCGGAGCGTGAAGGTCCCCTCCGGCGGATCGCAGGTCACCGGATCTGGGACGCAGCCCGGGCCCGTGGCGTTCGGGCTCAGATCATGGAGGAGGGGCGCGGGCTTGGGCAGCGAGACCACGCCCTGGCCGGCGACGTAGAGGGGATCGAGCGCGTTCATCGCCTCGGGGTTGGGCCCCTGGAAGATCTGGTAGGCCGCGAACTCGCAGACGCCGCCCCGCTCGACGAAGTGGAGGAAGACCCGCGCGCAGGCGTCTGGGGGGAGCACCGGGGCGTAGCCGTCGGGCCACTTCGCCAAGACCTTGACCCAGCTCTCGACCGGGCTCCCCTTGCAGGCGAAGTCGTCGGCGACGACCTTGATCCCGCCGTCGATCGCGCTGATCGCCCCGGTGAAGAAGCGGATCTCGCCGCAATTCGGCGGCTCTGGGATCGCAAAGCCCGGCTCGACGTCCGAGAGCTCGAGGAGGAGGAAGGGCGCGAGCGAGTCGTCGACCTCGCAGACCAGGCCACCGGTGGTGCTGGTGTCGGTCGTGCCGCTGGTGATCGGCTCGCTCGTCGACGTGTCGGCGGCGGTCGTCGGATCGGTGGTCGAGGTGCCGCCGCTGCCGGCGCTCGTGGTCGACGTGCTCGCGCTCGTGCTCGTGCTCGTCGCGCTCGCGGACCCGTCGCTCGCGCTCACCTGCGAGTCGGAGCTGACGGTCTCCCCGCCGGTGGTCTTGCCGGTGGTCGCGTACTCGTGCCAGGCCGGGTTGTCCATCGGACAGCCGAGCAGCACGAGGCCGACCGCGGCCATGGGGAGTACGCGGGCCATGAGGCGATGGTAGCCGCCCGCGCCCCGGCCGGCCATCGGCGATTGGGGCGCTCGCCGACCGCGCGGCCGGCCGGCCCTACATCGAGATCGAGCCCTTGCGGAAGTCGGTGGTCGCCAGGTGGGCGTTGATCAGCACCGGCTTGCCGGCGCGCGCCGCCTCCTTGGCGGCCGCCAGGACCGGCTCGATCTCGGCGCTCTCGCCGATCACGAAGCCGACGCCGCCGAATCCCTCGGCCGCGCGGTGGTAGTCGGTCCGCGCGAGCGGACAGCCGACATCATCGCCGAGGATCTCGACCTGCTCGCGGGCGATCTGCGACCAGCAGGCGTCGTTGCCGACGACCGCGATCACCGGCACGCCGTGGCGCGCGAAGGTGTCGAACTCGGCGAGGCTGTAGCCGACCGAGCCGTCGCCGTAGAGGATCCAGGTCTCGGCCTCGGGGCGCGCGAGCTTGGCCCCGAGGGCGAATCCCGCGCCCACGCCGAGGGTGCCGAAGACCCCGGGATCGAGCCAGCGGAGCGGCCCCCGCGGGCTCATCGTGTAGGACGCGGTGGCGACGAAGTCCCCGCCGTCCGCGACCAGCACCGAGTCCTCCTCGAGGACCGCGTCCATCCGCCGGCAGAGGTCGACCGGGTTGACCATCTTCTCGGCGGGCGTGGCCTTGGCCGCGATCTCGACCTCGCGGTCGTTGTCGGCGGCGCGCAGGCGATCGATCCAGTCGCCGTGGCGACCCGCGCTCGGCAGCGCCGCCGCCAGGCGGATCAGGAAGCGGCCGGCGTCGCCGTGGGCCGCGACGTCCGGCCGGCGGTTGCGCTGCATCTCCTCCATGCTCCGGTTGGCGGCGATGTAGGTCGCGCGCGAGGGGATGTGGCGCCCGTACTCGAGGCGGAAGTCGGCCGGGACCCCGGCGAGGATCACCAGGTCGGCCTGCTTGAGTGCGTTGCGCCGGCCGTGACGCATCTGCAGGGTGTGGCCGACGCCGAGGAGGCCGCGGGCCATCCCCGAGAGGTAGACCGGGATCCCGAGCCCCTCGATCGCCCGCGCGAGCGCGTCGGCCTCGCCCGGGGAGACCAGCGCCTGCGAGCCCACCAGGAGGACCGGCCGCTCGGCGGCCGCGAGCGCCTTGGCGGCGGCCTTCACCGACGCCGGGCTCGGCTCGGGGAGCGCGATCGTCGGCGCCTCGGCGACCGACTGCCGATCGGCGCCGGCGAAGAGGCGCCAGGTGTGGGCGCCGAGGTAGGCGGCCATCGCCCGCTCCTGCATCGTCGGCGAGCGACCCGGCTTCGACTTGGCGCCGTACCAGCTCTTGACCACCGAGGCCTCGTAGAGGAGGTCGACCGGCACCTCGATGAAGACCGGCCCGGGCACCCCGGCCTGGGCGACCTGGAAGGCGTGCTCGACGACGCCGACGAGATCACGGACCCGCCGCACCGAGGTCGCCCACTTCACGTGGGGCCGCATCAGCGCCATCTGATCGATGTCCTGGAGCGCCCCGCGGCCGCGGAGCACCGTCGCCGTCGCGCCGCCAAAGAGGATCAGCGGCGACTGGGCGAGCTGCGCGTTCTTGACCGCGGTGATCGTGTTGGTGAGGCCAGGGCCGGCGGTCACCGCCGCGACCCCCGGGACCCCGGTGAGGCGGGCGACGGCGTCGGCGGCGAAGACCGCGTTGACCTCGTGGCGGACGTCGATCACCGAGATCCCGCGGCGCTTGGCGCCCACCAGGATCGGCGAGATGTGCCCCCCGCAGAGGGTAAAGAGCCAGCGCACGCCCTGCTTGTGCAGGACCTCGGCAATCCAGGCGCCACCGTCCATCGCGTCCTCCTCAGAAGTCAGCCCGCGCCGCGGCGGGCGAGCACGTGGGTCTCGAGCACAAAGCAGGTGAGCTCGCCGCTGAGGACGACCTCGTCCCCGCGGCGGACCTCGACGCTCACCCGCCGCTTCTTGCCGCCCTCGCCGGCGGCCTCCGTGGCGATCGCCACGACCTCGTCGCCGACGACCACCGGCTTCAGGAAGCGGAGCTCGGCGCCGCCGAGGACGACGTTGGGGTGGTTGACCGCGAGCATCGCCGCGTAGTCGGCGAGGCCGAAGATGAAGCCGCCGTGGACGAGGCCGTGCTCGTCGGCGGCCATCTCCGGCAGGGTCGTCAGGGCGACCTCGGCCCGCCCGGGGCTGAGGGCGATCGGCGCGCCGACCAGGCGAGGGCTGATCTGAAGGTGGGTCCGGGCTTCCATCGGGTCGATCGCGCGCCGCGAGTGGCGCGCCTTATAGCACGCTGACCCGCGGCCGTCGCCCCGCGCGCCGCCCCGGCGAGGTCGTCCGGGACCCCCAAGAATGGGCGTCTGCGGGCCACGGGCGCCGATGGGGGCGCGCGGCGGGGGGCCCGGACCTGGCGGCGGCGCCACCGCCGCGAGCACGCAGAGCGCCGGGCGACGCGCCCGCGACTCCCCGGCTACCATGGGCGAATGGCCGCCGCCGATCGCCCCAGCCTCCTCGTCCGCCTGCCGGCGCTCGCGCTCTCCCTCGGGATCGCCGGCTTCCTGGTCTTTCAGGCAGGTGTCCCCGGCTGCGGCCCGGAGAGCGCGTCGCGCTCGCCCGCGCCGCCGGCGAGCGAGAACCCGGCCGCCGCCGAGGCGCCATCGAGCGAGGCCCCGGTCGCGGCCGCCCCGGCCGAGCCAACGCCGGAGCCCGCCGACAACCCCGCGCCCGCGCCCGCCGAGCCGGCGACCGACGCGGGCATCGTCGCTGGCGCCGGCGAGCCGACCCCGCCCGAGCCCGAGCCCGTCGCCAAGCCCCGCTACTTCCCGGCGAGCAAGGCGATGGCCCCGCTCATCGAGCCCCAGGCCCTCGCGCCCGAGCCGACCGACCACGGCAAGCGCCAGCAGCAGAACGCGCGCCCCCGGCAGGCCCAGCAGGCGCCGCAGCCGACCCAGCAGGCCCTCAACCCGGCGCCGGAGCGCTAGCGCCGATGGATCTCCTGGCCTCGACCGCGCTCTCGCTCGGCCTCCTCGCGCTGATCTTCGGCCCGCTCGAGCGCGCCTTCCCGGCCCGCCGCGGGCAGCCGACGCTGCGCCCCGAGCTGGCGATCGATCTCGCCTTCTTCCTCGGCCAGTACCTCGCCTTCGCCGGCCTCGCGCTCATCCTCCTCGGCGGCGCCGCCGGGCTCCTGGAGCCGCTGATCCCGGGGCCGCTGCGGGCCGCCAGCGAGGCGACGCCGCTCCTCCTCCGCGGCCTCCTCGCCCTCGCGATCGGCGACGTCCTGGTCTACTGGTTCCACCGCGCGTGCCACCAGGTGCCGCTCCTCTGGCGCTTCCACGCGGTCCACCACTCGGCCGAGCACCTCGACTGGCTCGCCGCCCACCGCGAGCACCCGGTCGACGGGCTCCTCACCCAGCTCGTGATCAACGTCCCGGCGATCGCCCTCGGCCTCCCCTTCGAGGCGGTCGGCGGCCTCGTCGTCCTCCGCGGCCTCTGGGCGATCTTCATCCACTCGAACGTCCGCCTGCCGCTCGGTCCCCTGCGGGTGCTCCTCGGCGCCCCCGAGCTCCACCACTGGCACCACGCCCGGGTCGCCGAGACCCGCCACAACTTCGCCAACCTCGCGCCCTGGGTCGACCTGGTCTTTGGGACCTATCACTGCCCCCGCGACCCCGAGCGCTACCCCCTCGGCCTCACCGATCCGTGGCCGCGCGGCTACCTCGCGCAGCTCCTCTGGCCGCTCGGGCTCCGCCTCGGCCGCGCCCGCGCGCCTAGCCCCGAGCGGGCCCCGGCTCCGCCCGGCTGAGCGAGGGCCGCGCGTCGAAACAATCCAGGCGCGCGCGCCCTCTCAGGGAGAGGGCTCATGACGTCCGCCGAACGCCCCCATGACGCAGCGCGCCCCGGTCGGCGCGCCGAGCTCGTCGCCCTCGCGGCGCTCCTCCTCGCCTGCGCCGGACGCGGAGGCGAGCGCGCGAGCGAGGGCGGAGCCGGAGCCCGCGGGGAAGCGGCCGCGGCCGCGGACGCGGCGAGCTCGGAGCCGCCCGCGCTCCTCGCCGAGCTCGAGGCGCGGGCCGAGGCGCACCCCGGCGACGCCAGCCTCCGCTATGTCCTCGCCCTCCTCGAGGAGCGCCGCGGCGAGCCCGAGCGGGCGCTCGCACGCCTCCGCGAGCTGGCCCCGCTCGGCTGGGACTACGCCCTCGACGACGACGACTTCCCGACCGCCCGCGCGCTCCCCGAGTACGCCGCGATCGCCCGCGAGCTCGCCGACCGCGAGCCCAGGGTGGCGGGCGGCGAGGTCGTCCGTGAGCTCGCGCCGACCGGCCTCTTCTCCGAGGGGATCGCCTGGGACCCCGCGGGCCGCGCCTTCTACTTCGGCGACGCGCCCGCGCGCCGGGTGCTCCGCGCGCCCTTCGACGGCGAGCCCTCGCCCCTCGGAGGACCTGCCCCCGGGGACATGTTCTCCCCGCTGGGGATGCACGTCGATCCGGCGACCCAGACCCTCTGGGTCGCGTCGGTCGCCTTCGGGGTGATGGAGGGCTACACCGAGGCCGACGCCGGCCGCGCCCGCCTGGTGGCGCTCGACCTCGCTAGCGGGCGCGCCCGCGCGAGCTTCGCGATCGGCGATCCCTCGGCGCCGAGCCTCCTCAACGACGTCGCCCCCCTCCCCGGCGGGCGCGCGGCCGTCACCGACTCGCAGCGCGGCGCGGTCTACCTCGGCGACCTCGCGGGGGGCGAGCTGCGGCCCCTCGCGCCGCCCGGCACCTTCGAGAGCCCGAACGGGATCGTCGCCGACGAGGGCGGCGCGACCCTCTACGTCGCCGACCTCTACGGCCTCAGCGCGGTCGACACGACGAGTGGGCGAGCGCGCCGCCTCCCGGCCCCGCCGGGCGCCTACGTCGGCGGGGTCGACGGCCTCTGCCTCGTCGACGGGCGCCTGGTCGGCGTCCAGAACCTCTTCGGCGCCCCGCGGATCTGGGCGCTGCCGCTCGGCCCCGAGGGGCTCGGCGCGCCGACGATCCTCTCGTCGGGCGATCCCCGGATCGAGGCGCCGACGACCGCGACGATCGCCGAAGGGGCGCTCTGGCTCCTCGCAAACCCGCAGATCCGGGGGAAGCCCGGCGACCCGCGGGCGCCGATCCGCCTCCTGCGGATCCCGCTCGCGCCGTCGCCGAGCCGCGCGCTCCCTTGATCCATCGCTGACGAAGATGTCCCTTCAGACATCAAGAAGTGACACCGCGACGGCCTCGAACCTACATGTCCATTCGGACATGTCCCTTCGCCGACGCGCTCGCCTCAGCCGACGAGATCGCGGAGCGCCGCCTCGAGGGTAGCGAAGCGGAAGCGGAAGCCGGCCGCCTGCGCCCGCCGCGGGAGCGCCCGCTGGCCGCCGAGGAGCGCGCTCGCGGCCTCGCCGAGGCCCATGCGGAGGGCGAAGGCCGGCACCCGCAGGAAGGCCGGCCGTCGGAGCACCGCGCCGAGGGTCGCCGCGAAGTCCCGGCTCCGCGCCGGCGCCGGGCCGACGCCGTTCACCGCCCCGCGGTAGCGCGCGTCGCCGAGGGCGGCGACGATCATCGCCACGAGGTCGTCGACGTGGATCCAGGGGATCCACTGCGCCCCCGATCCCATCGGCCCGCCGAGGCCGAGACGCGCCGGCCCGATCATCGCCTGGAGCGCGCCGCCCTCGCGGCCGAGGACGATCCCGATCCGCAGGAGGACGACCCGGACCCCGGCGTCCTCGGCGGCGGCGGCCGCCGCCTCCCAGCGCTTGCAGAGATCGGCGAGGAAGTCCCCGGCCGGAGCAGGCGCCGCGGCCTCGTCGATCTCCTCGTCGCCGCGATCGCCGTAGTAGCCGACCGCCGACGCCGAGAGGAGCACCCGCGGCGGCGCCTTGGCGCCGGCGATCGCCGCGACCAGGGCCTCGGTCAGGTCCACCCGGGAGGCGATCAGCGCGCGCTTTCGCGCCTCCGACCAGCGGCCGATCACCGGCTCACCGGCGAGGTTGATCACCGCGTCGCAGCCGTCGATCGCCGCCTTCATCGCCGCCGCGCCGCCGCCCGCCGCGACCCGCTCGACCGCCGGATCGAGGCGCGCCCGCGCCGGGTCACGGACCCAGGCGACGAGCTCGTGCCCCTCGTTCAGGAGCCGCCGGGCCAAATGACCGCCGATGAACCCCGTCGCGCCGGTGATGAAGATCCGCACGATGGCCTCGCCCTACTCCTGAGGCACCCGCGCCCAGGCCGACCAGTGGATGATGTGGCGGACGCCGGGCATCGGCTCGAGGTGGGTCAGGATCTCCTCGAGGCGCCCCGGCTCCTCGTAGAACTCGACCACGAGCGGCATCTCCTCCTCGGTCAGCGAGGTCGTCGGCCGCACCGGCGTGTTCCCGCCGTAGCCCTGGATCCCCCGCAGCACGGTCACGCCGCGGACCTTCCCCCAGGCGTGGAGGCGCTTGAGGAGGGTGTCGACGCTGCTTGAGCCGCCGACCATGTAGACCCGGACGACGACGACTTCGACGCTGGCGCGCTCGAGCATGCCTGCCACTACCACGAGGCCGCGGCCCGGGTCACGCGCCGACGGCGACGGGCGCCCCGCCCAGGAGGGCGCCGCGGAGCTCGGGCTCGGCCCAGGGCTCGCGGTCGTGGCGGAAGGGCTGGCGACGCAGATCACCGGCGATCACCTCGCGGCGGGCCATCATCTGCCGGGTCAGCGCGCGCCAGCGCTGGAGGTCCTGGGGGTGGCCCTGATCGCCGGCGAGGCGGGCGAGCGCGCGCCCGCGCAGGAGATTCGAGAACTGATCGCCGATCCAGCCGCCGAACGACGCGCCGATCACGACCGTCAGGATCGCGACCACCACCATCAGGAGGCCGCCGAGGACGAAGAGGGTCTCGACCGCGAAGCGCGGCGGGATCACCAGGAGGAGCGAGCTCATCGACGCGAAGGCGAGGAGCCCGAAGCCGCCCATCACCCAGCGGAGGAGCTCGGAGGCGCCGAGGCCGAGGCGGCGCGCGCGGCTGAGCGCGCGCGACTGGGAGCGGCCGCTGAGCCGGACCCAGGCCGGCGCCCCGGGCTCGCGGGGGGCGACGCAGGTGAACTCGACGTCGGCGTCGAAGTCCCCGCGGCGGACGGCGATCCGCAGCCCCTCAAAGGCGCCCTCGAAGCCGCGGCCCCCGGTCGTCAGCGCGGCCTCGCCCGCGACCTCGACCGTGTAGCCCTCGCGCTCGGGGAAGTACGCGTTGGCGATCTGCTCGACCTGGCGGCGGAGGCCGAGGAGCTCGCGGGCGATCTCCTCGGGCGCCCGCCCGCGGAGCGGCAACGACCATCCGAAGCCTCGGCCCTCATTCAACTCCATCGCCGTACCAGGCTAGCCGCGTCCCCCCGAAGCGTCCAGCCATCACCTCCTGCGAGGCCGATGGGGGGCGAGGAGCCCCGCCCGGCGCCGCAGCGTGCGGGGCGCGCAGACGATCCGGGCGCATCGCCGACGACCCTGGGCGGCGCCGCCGCTACAATGGGGCGGCGGCCGAGCGCCGCGCATACCTCGATAGGACGGGTGATGGATGATGGGCTGGGCAGGTAATTTCACGACTCTCCGCGCGTTGTCGGGGCTCGGGGCGCTGGCCCTCGGCCTCGCCTGCAACGGCGACGACATGGGCACCTCGGCGACCGACGCGAGCGCGACCAACGGCTCGACGAGCGCCGCGTCCGCGACCGCGTCCGCGTCCGCGACCGCGACCGCGACGATGAGCGGCTCGGCGACAGACGGCTCGGGGAGCGCGACCGAGAGCTCAGGCACCGGCACCAGCGCCTCGTCGACCACCGACCCGACCGCGACCGCGACCGCGACGATGGGGAGCACCGGCACCCCCGAGACCGGCACCGGCACCGCCACCACCAGCGACACCACCGGGGTGATGGGCTGCGGGATCTGCAACCAGCCGAACCAGGAGTGCATCGACGACGTCTGCGTGACCTCGTGCCAGGGCCAGGACCCCGACCCCTGCGGCCCCGATCAGGTCTGCGACGTGATCAGCGGCGAGTGCAAGGCGGCCGACGCCCCCTGCACCCTCGCCGGCGGCTCCGAGCCCTGCGGTGACGGGATCTGCGGCCCGGGCTCGGTCTGCGACGGCCTCGGCGAGTGCGTGCCGATCGCCCCCTGCGCCGCGGTCGAGTGCACCGACGACAAGGCCTGCTGGGGCGCGCTCTGCTCCTGCACCCGCGAGATCGAGTGCACCGAGCCGTCGGCCGATCTCCTCAACGGCCCCTTCTCGGTCGACATCGGCGGCCTCGACTTCGCCGACGACTGCAACGCCTGGATGGTCACGCTGCGCAGCGGCACCGACTACCTCCGCAAGCTGACGCCCGAGGGCGTCGTCACCACCTGGGCCGGCGTCGCCAACCTCAACATGGGCGAGGTCCGGGTGCTCAAGCGCCTGACGGTCCCGCAGGCGCTCAAGCCCCCGACCGATCTCGCCGGCGAGGAGGTCACGCCGCCGACCCCGGTCGAGGGGATCGGCGAGGTCGCGATCACCTACACCTGCTGCCCGAGCTGCGGCTGCTTCGTCGACCCGCCCCAGGGGGTCGCCCGTCTCAACGAGATGGACATGCAGAACCCGCTGCCGATCATCATCGTCGCCAAGCCGACCCAGGGGACCGGCCCCTTCGGCTCGACCGCCGCCGACGCCGGCCCCCACGGCCTCACCTGGGGTCAGGACCGGGTCCTCTATGTCGGCAACAGCACCAACAACGGCGATCTCAACACCGCCGACCTCGACATGATGACCCAGGATCTCCTCCTCACCTTCGACTCGCGGGTGACCGCGGGCGCGCCGGTGAGCCCCGCCCACATCCTGGTCGCGCTGATCGGCGGCGAGGTCTACCGCTACAACACCAACACCGGCGACGCCGAGCTCGTCGTCGACCTCATGGCCGACGTCACCAGCCTCAGCCACGATTCCTTCACCGGCCTGGTCTACGCCGGCCTCTCGACCCTCGAGATCGTCGAGCTCCACCCCTTCACCGGCGAGGTCGCGACCTTCGACATGATGCCCGGCAAGGGCCGGGTCGCGGTGAGCCCGAGCGGCAAGCTCTGGTTCACGCCGGTGAAGTACATCTACAACGGCCCGCTCACCAGCTGGCCGCTGCCGGACGCGTTCTAGCGCGCCGACTCGGACACCGCGATTGGTCCCCTGGCCGCCGGCGGGCGCGGCCAGGGAGACGTGTCGCGCGCCGCCCCCTGGCGCAGCGCGGCGCGTCCCCGCGCATCCCTTGCGATCGCGGACGGGCCGGCCGGCGGGGTAGTACGATGGCCGCCTCGACAGGGAGCCGCCGATGATCCGCCGCAGCCTCGCCCGCAGCCTCGCCCTCGCCCTCGCCCTTCCGCTCTGCCTGGCCGGGCCGCGCCTCGCCGACGCCTTCTGCGGCTTCTACGTGAGCGGCGCCGACGCCAAGCTCTTCAACAACGCGACCCTGGTGGTGATGATGCGCGAGGGCACCCGGACCGTGCTCTCGATGCAGAACAACTACCAGGGGCCGCCGGAGGACTTCGCGATGGTCGTCCCGGTGCCGGTCGTCCTCCAGGAGGAGAACGTCAAGACCCTCCCGCACGAGGTCTTCGAGCACGTCGATCAGCTCGCCGCCCCCCGCCTGGTCGAGTACTGGGAGCAGGATCCCTGCTACGTCGAGCCGCCCTGGGAGGAGGAGGGGGCGATGCGCGACGCCGCGATGCCGCCCTCGCCGGCGCCGAGCGGCGGCGCGGCCGACGATCTCGGCGTCAAGATCGAGGCCCAGTTCACCGTCGGCGAGTACCAGATCGTCGTCCTCAGCGCCCAGGACTCGACCGGCCTCGACACCTGGCTCCGCCGCGAGAAGTACACGATCCCCGCGGGCGCCGAGCCGCTCCTCCGGCCCTACGTCGAGGAGGGGATGAAGTTCTTCGTCGCCAAGGTCGACATCAAGAAGGTCAAGATCGACGCCCAGGGCAAGACCATGCTCTCGCCGCTGCGCTTCCACTACGACACCCCGGAGTTCCGCCTGCCGGTGCGCCTCGGCCTCATCAACTCGAGCGGCGCCCAGGATCTCCTGGTCCACATCCTCGCCCGCGGCAAGCGCTACGAGCTCGCCAACTACGACAACGTCACGATCCCCACCAACCTCGACGTCGCCCCCGAGGCCCGCGAGCGCTTCGGCGAGCTCTACGCCGCGCTCTTCGACGCGACCCTCGGCAAGCACCCGAAGGCGGTGGTCACCGAGTACGCCTGGGACTCCGGCACCTGCGATCCCTGCCCGACGCCGCCGCTCACCAACGAGGAGCTGACCACCCTCGGCGCCGACGTCCTCGGCGGCCCGCCCCTCGATCCCTGGGGCGGCGGCGGCTTCGTCCTCACCCGCCTCCACGCCCGCTACGACAAGGGCTCGCTCGGCGAGGATCTGATCTTCCGCGAGGCCGGGGCGATCGTCGGCGGCCGCGAGTGGATCGGCGACAAGGGCCTCGAGAAGGGCGCCCTGCCGAGCGGCTACAACAACTTCCAGGCCCGCTATGCGATCCGCCACCCCTGGGAGGGGAAGATCGCGTGCAAGGACCCGATCCGCGGGCGCTGGGGCGGGCCCTGGCCGGGCGTCGAGAACAAGGGCACGACCGCCGCCCGTGACCTCGCCTTCGCGCCGCGCGGGGCGATCGAGCTCAAGCAGATGGTCCGCGAGGACATCCCCGAGCTCGGGGTGATGGCGGTCGCCGCCCCTGCCCCCGCTGGCGGGACCGCGGTCGTCGGCGGCGCGCCCGACTCGGCGAGCCCGCCCCCGGCCGAGGGCAGCGCCCCGCCGAGCGAGGCGCCCGGCGCCGGCAAGGGATCGGCGTCGGCCAACGTCCGCTCGGCCTGCTCGTGCAGCAGCGAGGGCGGCGATCCGGCGGCGGCCGGGCTCCTCGCCCTCGGCCTCCTCGGGCTCGCGCGCCGGCGTCGGCGCTGAGCGTCCCGGGGCGCGAACGCGCGAACGCGCGCGACCGGGTCCGCCCGGCCGCGCGCGCGTTTTTGCGCCCCTCCAGATTTTTTCGCGTGCAGCGAATTTTCCCCTTGCGCGGCCGCTGGGGGCGGTCCAAGTATTAGACCACTCGGTCGAAACGACCGGTCGAACCACTCGGTCGAACCAGCCAGTCACCTCCTCGCCCCCGCCCCGACCCGCCGATGCCCCGCCCCCGCTTCACCGCCCTCGACCCCGAGCGCCGCCAGGCGATCCTCGACGCCGCGATCGAGGAGTTCGCCCGCGACGGCTTCGACGGCGCCTCCTACAACCAGATCATCGCCCGCGCCGGGATCTCGAAGGGGGCGATGTACTACTACTTCGACGACAAGGCCGATCTCTACCTGACCGCCCTCGGCGGGATGATCGAGCGCCTCTTCGCCGCCCTCGGCGAGCTCCCGAGCTTCGACGACGCGCGCTCCTTCTGGGGCGCGATGCGGGCGCTCATCGCCCGCCTCCTCGCCTTCATCGCCGACGAGCCCCGCCTCCCCGGCCTCGCCAAGAGCCTCCTCGCGCCCCGCGACCCCGCGCTCGTCGAGGCCCTCGCCGGCTACATGGGCCAGACCACCGGGCTCGTCGCCGGCCTCGTCGACGCCGGCCAGCGCCTCGGGGCGATCCGCAGCGACCTGCCGACGCCGCTCCTCGCCCACCTCCTCTCCGGCCTCGGCGAGGCGCTCGACCGCTGGCTCATCGATCGCTGGTCCGAGCTCAGCGCCGACGAGCTCGCCGCCCTCCCCGACCTCAGCGCCAATCTCTTCATCCGCCTGGCCGCGCCGCTGCCGCTCGCCCTCGAGCTCCTCGGCGCCCCGAGCGAACCTTCCTCTTGAGACAGACAACAACAACCACAACGACCAACGACAAGGAGCGAAAGGACATGCAACCCGACCCCGAACATTGCCGCTACCTCGACCAGGAGTGCCCCCTCACCCTCGCCGAGGGCCTCGAGGAGTTCGCCGCCGCCAACCCCGGCCTGATCCCCTCCGACGAGAGCACCGAGCTCGGCCGCCTCACCCGGGCCCACGACGCCTGCCACGTCCTCTTCGGCCTGACCACCGCGGTCGAGGACGAGGCGCTCGCCGACACCTGGACCCTCGCCGCCTCGACCGTGACCCTCCGCGAGTACATGCAGTACCTCAAGCACGAGGAGTTCACCGACCTGATCAAGCAGATCGGCGCCTGGCCGATGATCCGGGGCTCCGTCCGGGCGATCCCGCGGGCGCTCAAGATCTTCGGCCGCTCCCGCCGGATGAAGGAGCGCTGGCCCTTCTTCGGCTACCGCGACTACCTCGACACCCCGCTCGCCGAGATCCGGCGCCGCTTCGGGATCGAGCTCCTCCCGCGCCCCACCCACTAGCGCCCCGCGAGCGCGCTAGAGCGATCGGGCGATCGCCAGCCGGAAGGTGTCGATCCCGTCGATCTTGTCGAAGCCGTGGGCGTAGGTGACGAAGAGGTTGATGTACTCGAGGTAGCCGATCTTGAAGGTGAAGATCAGCGAGGCCCCGGCGCCGACCTTGATCGCCTCGCGCGCGAGCTTGCCGCTCCACGCCCCGCCGATGTCCGAGAAGGGCTGGAGGGTCATCCGCCGGAAGAAGAGCGGGACCGTGCCGAGCCCCCGCTCGACGTCGGCGATCGGGATCCGATACCCGAGGTTGAGGACCCCGAAGTAGTTGCCCGAGAACGCACCCGGCGCGTAGCCCTGGAGGACGCCGATCTCGGCGAAGGCCGAGCGCGCGATCAGGGTGCGGATGATGTCCTGCTGCTGCGAGAAGCCGCCGATGAAGTAGGCGCCGCGGCGGCCGAAGCCCCCCGCCGAGGCGCCAGCGCCGAGGCGCATCGCCAGCACCTGGTGGCCGCGCCAGGGCATCCGCAGGTACTCGGTGTAGGCCGCCGAGATCTGGACGTCGCCGTAGTCGCCGCCGAGGTGGGGGTCGACGAGCGAGAGGCGCATCGATGCCCGCCGCCCGGTCTCGCTGGCGTAGGCGTGGCGGACCGTGCGGGTGTTGTCGTAGGCGAAGCTGAGGTCCAGCTGGCCGACGTCGCCGACCAGCGGCAAAGTCGACGCCGGCGCGTTGGGATCGACCGGCTCGCCGGCGTCGAGGTTGGTGTAGCGGGTGAAGGAGTAGCCGAGGCTCGCGTCCGCCTGGTGGATCGGGTGGCGGAGCACCGGCACGCCGAGCTCGGCGGCGAAGCGGGTGCTCCGCTCCGCGTAGGTGTTGCGGAAGTAGGTCCCCTCGTCGGGGTGCTCGTAGTCGTAGCGGTTGAAGCCCTTGCGGTAGGCGAAGCCGCGGCCGAAGGCGAGCGCGAGGCTCGGCACCAGCTGGTAGAGGCGGTAGCTCACCGAGCCGACCGGCTGCTGAGCGTCGAAGTAGTAGCCGAAGGAGCCGCTCAGCGAGTGGAGGCCGACGACGTCGGAGATCGACGAGTTGAGCCCGAAGAAGCGGCCGCTCTCCGCCCCCTGGTACTCGACGTTGGCCGGGACGATCACCCGCGGGAACATCGTCCGGCTGGGGCGGTAGCGCCGGCTCCGCTGGCTCGCGTGGCGCCCGCGATCGACCCCGAGCTCGGGGGTCGGATCGTCGATCTGCGGGAGCGCGTCGATCACCGGCAGCGGTTCGAAGAAGGCCTCGGGATCGAGGTCCATCACCCAGATGTCGTAGCCGGTCGAGCTCGCGCCGACGTAGGCGAAGCGCTCGCCGTCGTGGCTGACCACCGGCTCGAAGGCGCCGCCGAGGACGTTGGTGACCTGCCAGAGCTTGGCCGCCTCGACCTCGTAGGCGTAGACGTTCATCACCTCGTCGCGGTCGCTCGAGAAGAGGATGTAGCGGCCGTCCGGGGTCCACGAGGGCTCGATGTCGAGGAAGCGATCGGCGGTGATCCGCTCGACCTCGCCGCGCTCGCGGTCGTAGACGTAGATGTCGCGGTAGCCGCCCTCGCGCCAGCCGGAGAAGGCGACCCTCTTGCCGTCGGGCGACCACATCGGCGAGAAGACCTGGGAGATCCGGTCCATCGGCGGGATCTCGGTGACCTCGAGGGTGTCGAGATCGAGGAAGGCGAGGCGCGACTGGGCGCTGTCGTTGCGCGAGAAGGCGACGCTGTGGCCGTCGGGCGAGACGTGGGGATCGCGGGCCCGCATGCCGAAGGTGAGGCGCTCGATCGCGCTCGGGTTGGGCGCGTGCCAGCGGTAGAGGTCGTTCCAGGCGTAGCGGAAGTCGTGGGTGCGGACCTGCTCGAAGACGATGTCGTCGGAGACCGCGACGAAGGAGCCGGTCGCCGACTGCTGGACGTCGAGGATCCGCTCGACGTCGAGGTTCATCCCCTGGCGGCCGATGCCGACGCCCTCGCGGATCCGCCCGCCGCGCGCGCGGATCCGCCGGAGCCCCGGGTTTCGGTGGCCGTCGTCCTCGTAGAAGTAGACGTGCTCGTCGTCCGGCGCCCAGAAGGGGTGGCGCGAGAACTGGCCGGAGGCGGCGTTGCCGACCGAGAAGGTGAGGCGCCGCCCCTCCCGGATCCCGCGGGCCCGGATCCGCCGCGCCTGCGCCTGGAAGCGGCGGGTGGTGTCGAGCTTGAACTCCTCCCAGAGCTGGTAGTAGTCGACGCCGATCACCTGCTTGAGCGCCCGGTTGATCGAGTAAGGGATCAGGCGCCCGCCGTAGATGTGACCGAGCTCCTGGAGCTTGTCGCGGCCGTAGTGGGTGGCGATGTAGTGGATCAGGTGGAGGCCGTAGAGGTAGACGACGGTCGCGTGCGGGAAGACGTTGGCGCCGCTCGAGACCCGATCGATCGGCAGGAAGCCCTGCTCCAAGACGTGGAGCCGGAGCATGTTGTCGAACTGCGCCGAGCGCCGCCGACCCTGGCTGGTCAGGTGCGACTCCTCGTAGGTCGCCAGCCCCTCGACGTACCAGCGGGGCTGGAGGATGTTCGGCGACCAGAGCTTGCCCAGCACCCCAAAGCCGACCAGCGCGTTGATCAGCCGCGGGATCCCGTGGACGGTGTCGAGGTGGACGACGTGGACGTACTCGTGGGTGAGGAGGATGTTGAGCCAGTCGTCGTAGGACTCGAGCACCGACATCGAGTCCGGCGCGGTGACGAAGGCGTTGATCCGCGGGAAGGGCACCGCCGTCGCCGAGCCGTTGGCGCCGTCGGTGTTGTCGACCATCGTGATGTGGGTCTTGAGGAAGGGCGCGTGGCCGTAGGCCGCCGTCAGCCGCTCGTGGGCCCGCTCGACGTGCATCGCCGCCCGCGCAGCCGCCTCCTCTTCGCCCGCGTAGTAGTGGATGTAGAAGTGCTCGGTCTCGAGGGTCCTCCACTTGAGATCGCGGCTCGTCGCCCCGGCCTCGGTCGGCGATCCGAGCACCCCGACCAACACGCAGAGCCAGGCCGCTGCGGCCGCCACGCGCCGAGATCGGGACCAGGTTGCGGGAGCGCCGGCCACAGCCGCACGAAGCCTAACAGAGCCCAGGCCGCCGCGGCCCCCCTGCGCGACGCGGTCGCCCTCCGGCGTCCGCCCCTCAGCCCTCGGCCGACTCATCCCTCGGTCAGAAACCCGCGGATCCGGGCGACCAGGGCCTCCGGGCACTCCTCGTTCGGCGCGTGCCCGCAGCCCTCGATCACCTCCAGGCGCGCCCCCGGGATCAGCGCGGCGAGGCGCTCGCCGTCGCTGGGCGGGATGATCCGATCCTCGGCGCCCCAGACCAGGAGCGTCGGCGCCCGGATCCCGGCGAAGCGCGGGCCCATCGGCGACATGTCGACCAGGTGCTCGAGCATCGCGTGGGCGGCCTCGCGGCGCCCCGGGCGGGCGAGGCGGTCCCAGTAGACGTCGATCGCGTCGTCGTCGATCTTCGCGGAATCGGCGAAGACCTTCTCGAAGTAGCGGTGGAGCTCGGTGCGGCGGTAGACGTTCTTGAAGAGCGCCGGCCCGACCCGCGGGAGGAGGGCGACCCAGCCCTCGAGGGGGAGGCTCATATCGAAGCAGACCGGGTCGACGAGGACGAGGCGCGAGACCCGCTCGCCGAGGACGTGGGCGAGGCAGGCCGCGATCGTCCCGCCGGTGCTGTGCCCGACCACCGCGAGGCGGTCGATCTCGAGGCGATCGACGAGCTCGGCGAGCACCCGGGCGTGCCAGTCGAAGGAGTAGCCCTCGGCGATCACCGGCGCCGGCGCGTCGCTCTCGCCGGCGCCGAAGAGGTCCGGCGTGAGCACCCGGTGCGCGCGGGCGAGCATCGGCACGATCCGCGCGAATTCGTGGTGATGGACCAGGAGCCCGTGGATCAGCAGGAGGGGCGGAGCCGCGGCCGGGCCGCGCTCGCTGAGGTAGAGGCGGCCGTGGCTGAGGGTGAGCATCCGCGATCGATCGACGATCGCCGGCGCTGCCGGTCGGATCCTCACCCCTCCTCCTCGGCCGAGCGCCCGCCCCCGTGCTTGAGGTGCTCCGGGAAGCGCTCGCGCATCGCCGCCAGGACGATCTCGTTGGCCTCCCGCGCGGTCGTCGTCGCCAGCACCTGGGCGGCGATCGCCCGCATCTCGGCCGCGGTCGAGCCGCGGATGATGTGCTTGATCACCGGGACCGCGCTCGGGCTCATCGAGAGCTCGGTGATCCCGAGCCCGATGAGCACCCAGGTGAAGCGGGGATCGGCCGCCATCTCGCCGCAGAGCGAGACCGGCACCTTGTGGCGCGCGCCGGCCTCGGCGACCCCCTTGATCAGCCGGAGGATCGCCGGGTGGAGCGGCTGGTAGAGGTAGTCGACGTCGTCGTTGTCGCGGTCGACCGCCAGCGTGTACTGGATGAGATCGTTGGTGCCGATGCTCATGAAGTCGACCCGCGCCGCCAGGAGATCGGCGCAGATCGCCGCCGACGGGGTCTCGATCATCACCCCGACCGGGACATCGTTCGCGTAGGCCATGCCCGCGCTCTCGAGCTGATCGCGGGCCTCGGCGACCGCCTCGAGGCCGGCGTCGAGCTCCTCGAGCGACGAGACCAGCGGCAGCATGATCCGCAGCGGGCCGTGGACCGCCGCCCGCAGGAGGCCGCGGAGCTGGTCGAGGAAGATCTCGCGCTGACGGAGCGCGAGCCGGAGCGAGCGCAGCCCCATCGCCGGGTTCGCCTCCGGCTTCGAGAAGGGGATCAGCTTGCTCGGCTTGTCGGAGCCGAGGTCGAAGGTCCGGAAGATCACCGGGTAGGGCGCGTAGCGCCGGATCACCATCTTCGCGGTCCGGTAGTGCTCCTCCTCGCGGGGGAGCGCGTCCCGGTTCATGTACATGTACTCGCTGCGGTAGAGGCCGATCCCCTCGGCGCCGTAGCGGATCCCGAGCTCGATGTCCTCGGTCAGCGAGAGGTTCGCCCGCGACATGACCCGGAGGCCATCCTCGGTGATCGCCGGGAAGGCGTGCTCGCGCTGGACCCGCTGCTCGAAGGCGTCGTAGCGATCGCGCTCCTCCTCGTGCTCGCCGAGCTCCTCGCCCTCCGGGCGGGCGATCACCTGACCGCGGACGCCGTCGACCACTACGAGGTCGCCTGTCATGACCTCACCGAGGATACCGTCGACGCCGACGACCGCGGGGATCTGCAGCGATCGCGCCATAATTGCCGAGTGGGAGGTCTTGCCGCCGGCGGCGGTGACGATCCCCGCGACCTGGCAGCGGTGGAGGTGGGCGGTGTCGGCGGGGCTCAGGTCGTGGGCGATGACGACCGAGCCGGCCGGCGGCGTGATCTCGTGGGTGTGGTCGCCGAGGAGCGCCTGGAGCACCCGCTCGGCGAGGAACATGATGTCCGAGCGGCGCTCGCGGAAGTAGTCGTCGTCGGCCCGATCGAGCATCTCGTGGACCTCGTCGGCCGCCGTCGCCACCGCCCACTCGGCGCCCCGCAGCTCCTCGCGGATCAGGACCTCGACCCGGCCGATGAGGTCGGGGTCGCGGAGCATCATCTGCTGGGCCTTGAGGATCGCCCGGTGCTCGCCGTGGGGGAGGCGCCCCTTGATCACCTCGATCTGCTGGCGGGTCGCCCGCATCGCCTCCTGGAAGCGCCGGACCTCGTCGTCGGCGACCTCCCGCTCGATCTTGGTCCGCGGGACGTGGACCCGGCGGCGATCGATCACGTAGGCCGGGCCGATGCCGATCCCGGAGCTCGCCGCGACGCCGCTCCGCTCGTGCCGCGGCGCCGTCCGGGCGCCCTCGCTGCCGGCCTCGCTCAAATCTCGCCGAACCCCCCGCGGACCAGCTCGGCGAGGGCGTCGAAGCACTTCGCCGCGTCCCCGCCCGCGCAGCGGAGGCGCACCTTCGACCCCTTGCCGCAGGCGAGCATGAGGACGCCGAGCATGCTCTTGGCATTGACCTCGGTCTCGCCCTTCGCCAGCCAGACGTCCGATTGAAACTTGTTGGCGAGGCTCACGAGCTTGCTCGCCGCCCGGGCGTGGAGGCCCAGGGGGTTGACGATCTCGAGCTCACCGGCGACTTCCTGTGCCTTGCTCATCCGCTCTCCTCCGGAGGACGTATTGTGACCGATCGCTGGGCCGAGGCCGCGCAGGCGGCCGCGAGCTCGGTCGGGCCGAGGCTCGCGCGATCGAGGGAGGCGAGCTTGAGGAGCATCGCCAGGTTGAGGCCCGAGAGGAGCGCGAGCGAGTGTCCGACGCCCTCACGGAGGCCGCAGGAGCACGGGCTCGCGCCCAGGAGATCGACGACGAGGAGGACGCCGGCGCCGTGATCGGCGGCGCCGATCTCCGCGAAGAGGCGCTGCGCGAGCTCGGGGGTCTGGCCGGCGCCGGCGTCGACCGCCACCACGTCGTCGAGCGCGTCGCCGCCGACGATCCCGCGGGCGGCCTCGAGGAGCTGCGACGCGGTGCTGCCGTGACCGACGATCACGACCCCGACCGTGTGCTCTGTGATGGGAACCATCCCCTCCCCTACCCCTCGCTGATGTCTCGGTGACGGACGATGAGCTGCGGCGGCGGCCGCGAGAGCTCGTCCCCCTCGGTGAGGCGCCGGGCGAGGCGCTCGGTGAGGGCGACGGATCGATGCTGACCACCGGTGCAGCCGATCGCAACCGTCAGGTAGGAGCGCCCTTCGCGCACCGTCCCCGGGACCAGGAAGCGGATGAAGCGCTCCATGTGGTCGAGGAGCTCGCCGGCCTCCGGCTGACCCAGCACGTAGTCCGCGACCGCAGGGTCGAGGCCGGTGAGCGGCCGCAGCTCCGGGATGTAGAAGGGGTTGGTCAGGAAGCGGACGTCGAAGACCAGGTCGGCGAAGGCCGGGAGGCCGCTCTTGAAGCCGAACGAGAGGAGCACGAGGTGGAGGACCCCGCGGGCGCCGTAGCGGTCGCGGATCATCTGCCGGAGGTCGCGGCTGCGGAGGGTCGCGGTGTCGATCGTCGCGCTCGTCCGCGCGCGGATCGGGGCGAGGAGCGCCCGCTCCTCGTCGATCGACCCCGGGATCGGGCCCATCGGGTGCTTGCGCCGAGTCTCCGAGTAGCGGCGGACGAGGACGTCGGTCGGCGCCTCGAGGAAGAGGATCTCGAGGCTGTGGCCGGCGTCGGCGAGCGCCTGCTGGACCTCCTCGAAGTCGCGGAGGTAGGCGGGCTCGCGGGCGTCGATGCCGACCGCGACCCGGCGCCCGCCCTCGCGGTTGGCGACGAGATCGGCGAGCTGCGGGAGGAGCGGGACCGGGACGTTGTCGACGCAGTAGAAGCCGATGTCCTCGAGCGCGTCGAGGGCGGTCGACTTGCCCGCGCCGCTCATCCCGCTGACGACCAGGATCTCCACCGCCCTACTCCACCTCGATCGCGGGCAGCGGCGCCGACTGGCTCCGGGCGATCGGCTCGGGGACGCCGGCGCCGGTCGAGGCGGCGATCCGGGCGTTGATCTTCTCCTGGAACTCGCGGGCCGAGTCGTGGCCGCGGTACTTCAGGATCTGGTTGCGGGCGACGACCTCGATGAGCGCGGCGATGTTGCGACCTGGCCGCAGGGGCATCCGCGCCAGCGGGACGTCGACCCCGAGGATCGGCCAGACCTCGTCCTCGGTGCCGAGGCGATCGTAGTCGGCGTCGTGGGCCTCGCTGAGCTCGACCACCACCTCGATCTTCTTGGTGTCGCGGACCGCCGCGACCCCGAAGAGGCTGGTGATGTTGAGGATCCCCATCCCGCGGATCTCCATGTGGTGCTGGTGGAGCTCGGTCGCCGAGCCCCAGACGGTGTGGGGCGGCCGCACGGTGACCTCGACGACGTCGTCGGCGACCAGGCGGTGGCCCTTGAGGATCAGATCGAGCGCCGCCTCGCTCTTGCCGACGCCGCTGCGGCCGATGAGGAGGAGGCCGATCCCGTAGACGTCGACCAGCACCCCGTGGATGTGGGTGCGCGGCGCCATCATCTCCTCGAGGCGGTTGGTGACCACCGTGATCACCGTCGAGCTCATCTGCGGGCTCCGCATCACCGGCACGCGGTGGCGGCGGGCGGCCTCGAGCAGGAAGTCGGGGGCCTCGAGGCCGCGGGTGATCAGGAGGCCGCAGAGGCCGCGCCCGCAGAAGGCGTCGAGGCCGGCGATCGCCTGCTCGAGGGGGATGCTGAGGAGGTAGTCGAGCTCGGTGAGGCCGAGGATCTGCAGGCGGTCGGGGAAGACGTGCTTGACGAAGCCCGAGAGCGCGAGGCCGGCCTTCTGGATCCGCGGCCGCGTGATCTTGCGATCGAGCTCGCCCCAGTCGGAGATGAGGGAGAGCTCGAGGGTCTCCTGGCAGGCCCGAAAGAGCTGACCCACCTCGACCGTGATCTCGCGCGACATGGGCGCCACTCTACACCACCCCCCGCGGCCGCTCGCGCGGCCCCTCGCCTCACTCCGCCGACGCGGGCTCGACCCCGTCGGCGGCCTCGATCAGCCCGTAGGTGTCGTCATCGCGGCGATAGACCACGTTGACGCCGCCGGTCTCCGCGTTGGTGAAGACGTAGAAGGCCTTGTGGACCAGGTTCATCTGCATCACGGCCTGCTCGACCGTGAGCCGCTCGGTGTCGATCTCCGAGACCTTGATCACCTTCACTTGCGGGCGCTCGGGGGCGGCCGCGACCTCGGGCCCGGCGGCGGCCTGGGCCTCGGCGGGCTCGACCTCGCCGACCTGCTCGTCGGTCTCACGCTCGGCGGCCAGGACCCCGAGGCGGACCTTGGCGCTCCGCCCCTCGTGGGCCTTGTGGTGGCGGATCCGATCCTTGTAGCGCCGGACCTGGCGCTCCATCTTCGCCAGCGCCATGTCGACCGACGAGTACATGTTCTCGGTCGCCTCGGAGGCGTGGAGCTGGAGCCCGTTGCGGAGGACGACCTCGACCTCGGCGATGTGATAGATCTTCTCGACCGAGAAGGTGCACGAGATCCTCAGCGGGTCCGCGAAGTAGCGCTTGATCTTCTCGAGGCGCTCCTCGGTGTAGCCGCGGAGGGCGTTGGAGGACTCCATCTGGCGGAAGACAAAGTGGGTCTGCATCGTGCTGGCACCTGTGGTCCCGCCGCCTTCGCCCGGCCCTGGGCTAGAAGAGTCGGCGGCGCTTGGAGCTCGAAAGGACGTTGAGTTGCTCACGGTACTTGGCGACCGTGCGCCGGGCGATGTCGATCCCCTCCTTGCGCAGGAGCTCGACGATCTTCTGATCGCTGTAGGGCTTCGCCGGGTCCTCGTTGTCGATCAACACCTTGATCTTGGTCTTGACCGCCTCCGAGGCCAGCTCGTCCCCGCCGCGCCGGCTGATCCCCGTGTTGAAGAAGTACTTCAGCTCGAAGATCCCCTGCGGGGTGTGAACGTACTTGTTGGTCGTCACCCGCGACACCGTCGACTCGTGCATCGAGATGTCCTCGGCGACATCCTTGAGGATCAGCGGCCGGAGGTAGTGGACTCCCTTCTCGAAGAACTCGCGCTGGAACTTGAGGATGCTCTTGGTGACCTTGACGATCGTCCGCTGCCGCTGCTGGATCGACCGGATCAGCCACTGCGCCGAGCGCAGGCGCTCGGAGATGTACTCCTTGGCCTTGGCGTCGGAGTGGATCGCCGAGCGGTAGTAGTTTGAGATCTTGAGCTTCGGGAGGCCGTCGTCGTTGAGGGTGACGACGAAGTCGTCGCCGACCTTCTGGATGTACACGTCGGGGACGATGTACTGCGGCGACTCCGAGACGTACTCGCGGGCCGGCCGGGGATCGAGGCCCATGATCACCTTGGTCGCCTCGTAGACCTCCTCGAGCGCCTCGCCGACGTCGCGGGCGATCGCCTGGTAGTTGCGGTTCTCGAGGTTGTGGAGGTGCTTGGCGATGATCGCCAGGACCAGCGGGTCCTCGATCGGGTGCTCGGGGTGGTTGGCCTGGATCCACAGGCACTCGGCGAGGTTGCGGGCGCCGACCGCCACCGGGTCGAGGAGCTGGACCCGCCGGAGCACCGACTCCACCCGCAGCGTCGAGGTCCCGAGGCGGCGGGCGATCTGGGTGACCGAGGTGTCGGCGAGCGAGCCCGAGGCGTTGAGGCAGCGGACGATGTACTCGGCGATCTCCTCGTCGGCCGGCGAGAAGCTCGACATCCGCACCTGCCAGAGGAGGTGCTCGTCGAGTGTCTCCGGGCGCGAGTGGGTCGCCTCGAGGGAGGGGAGCTCCTCGGAGTCACCGCCCCCGCCGGCGCCCGGATCGGGCGGCAGGTAGGTGTTGTTCTCGAGGACCGCCTCCCAGTCGAAGTTGTCGCGGTCGGGGACCTCGCCGACCTTGACCTCGTCGAGCTTGGCGTCGGCCGGCGCCTCGGCCGAGCGCTCCTCCGAGCGCTCGTCGCCGCGCTCGTCGCCGCTCGCGTCCGCGCCCTCCTCGGCCGAGGAGCCGATCTCCTGGGTGTCCTCGAGGAGCGGGTTCTCGAGGAGCTCATCACGGACCAGGTCGCTGAGCTCGATCCGCGAGAGCTGAAGCAGCTTGATGGCCTGCTGGAGCTGCGGCGTCATCACCAGCTGCTGGCTCATCCGCAGGTCGGGGCGCATCTGGAGGGCCATCGTCGCTCTTCCTCGCTCCTCGTAGCCGCCTTCGAGGCTAGGGGTCAGGATACCAGAACCCGGACGTGTTACTAGTGTCGCGGCGGCCGCGCACACATCACCCGACACCGCGACGGGTCCCTGCCCGCTCGCGCTGCGGACCCCTGCTCCGGTGGCGCCCGGTCCTGCCCCAGAGGTCAGGTGACGCCCGCGCCGCTCAGGTGCGGCTCTGCCGGCTCCGCTGGTGGTGGAGCGCGGCCGCGACGTAGGCGACGAAGAGCGGGTGCGGAGCGGTCGGCCGGCTCTTGAACTCCGGGTGGAACTGGCAGCCGACGAAGTAGGGGTGGACCTCGGCCGGCAGCTCGACCATCTCGATCAGCGCGCCGTCCGGCGAGATCCCGGAGAGGACGAGGCCGGCCTCGCTGAGCGGCTCACGGAAGCGGTTGTTGAACTCGTAGCGGTGGCGGTGGCGCTCCGAGATCCGCGACTTGCCGTAGATCCGGGCGGCCAGGGTGCCCGGGACCAGATCGCACTCGTAGGCGCCGAGGCGCATGGTCCCGCCCTTGTCGCTGATCCCCTCCTGCGAGTGCATCAGGTGGATCACCGCGGTCTCGTCGTCGGCGCCGAACTCGGCGCTGTGGGCCCCGCGGATCCCGGCGACGTTGCGCGCGAGCTCGCAGACGGCGAGCTGCATCCCGAGGCAGATCCCGAAGAAGGGGATCCCCTCCTCGCGGGCGTAGCGGATCGCGGCGACCTTACCCTCGCTCCCGCGCTCGCCGAAGCCGCCCGGGACCAGGACGCCGTCGATCCCCCGGAGGAGCTCGTCCGCGCCGCTGGCGGCGATCTGCTCGGCGTCGATGTACTCGACGTCGACCGCGGCGTTGCAGGCGACGCCGCCGTGGACCAGCGCCTCGTGGAGGCTCTTGTAGGACTCGGCGAGGTCGACGTACTTGCCGACGATGCCGATCTTCACCCGCTGCTCGGGGTTTTGGATCGTCGAGACGATCCGCTTCCACTCGTCGAGGCGGGGCTCGGCGCTCCAGATGTTGAGGAGCTCGCAGAGCTTGTCGTCGAGGCCCTCGTCGTGGAGGACCAGCGGGACCTTGTAGATCGTGTCCTGATCGGTCAGCGAGATCACCGAGTCGACCCGGACGTTGGTGAAGAGCGCGAGCTTCTCGCGGACCGAGCGGGCCATCGGCTGCTCGCTCCGGCAGATCAGGATGTCGGGCTGGAGGCCGATCTCCCGCATCTTCATCACCGAGTGCTGGGTCGGCTTGGTCTTGATCTCGCCGGCGGTCGGCAGGTACGGGAGCAGCGTCAGGTGGACGAAGGCGGTGTCCTGGGGCTCGAGCGTGAGGTGGAGCTGGCGGATCGCCTCGAGGAAGGGGAGGCTCTCGATGTCGCCGACCGTGCCGCCGATCTCGACGATCAGGAGATCGAGCCCCTCGGCCGCCTCGAGGATGCACTCCTTGATCTCGTTGGTGACGTGCGGGATCACCTGGACCGTCTGGCCGAGGTAGTCGCCGCGCCGCTCCTTGCGGATCACCGACTCGTAGATCTGGCCCGAGGTGAAGTTCGAGGCCCGCGACATCCGGTGGGAGACGAAGCGCTCGTAGTGGCCGAGGTCGAGGTCGGTCTCGGCGCCGTCGTCGGTGACGAAGACCTCGCCGTGCTGGGTCGGGTTCATCGTCCCGGGGTCGACGTTGAGGTAGGGATCGAGCTTCTGGAGGCCGATGTTGAGGCCGCGGGCCTCGAGGAGCGCGCCGATCGACGCCGCGCAGAGGCCCTTGCCCAGCGACGAGACGACGCCGCCGGTGACAAAGATGAACTTGGTCGCCTTCACCCGCTTGGTACGCACGGCCGCCTTGGTGCCATGAATGGGCGGGCCGATCAATCACCGACCGGGCGGCGCCGAGGCGGACCGGTCCGATGCAGCGACCTCCGCGCGCGACCGGCTAGCGGCGCCAGCGGGCGGCCTGGCGCCAGCCCGAGGGGGTCTCGCCCTCCCCGCAGCCGCCGGCCGGCGCGCCCAGGGAGCCGGCCGCGTGGAAGGCGGCCGCCGCGGCGATCGCCCGCGAGGTCGGCGCGTCGATCTCGGGGCTCTGCAAAAGGTGCGGATGCTCGTCGATGTAGCGGGTCGAGAAGTGCCCGGCGTTGAAGTCGGCCTCGTCGAGGACCCGGAGGTGGAAGGCGATGTTGGTCTGGATCCCCAGGAGGACGGTCTCGCGGAGCGCCTCCCGCATCCGCCGGATCGCCGTCGGCCGATCCGGGCCCCAGACCGTGAGCTTGGCGATCATCGGGTCGTAGAAGGAGGAGACCTCGCTGCCGCTGGCGACCGCCGTGTCGACCCGGATGTTGCCGCCGACCGGCCAGCGGGCGAAGTGCACCGGGCCCGGCGAGGGCAGGAAGCGGACCGGATCCTCGGCGTAGAGGCGGCACTCGATCGCGTGGCCGTGGAGCTCGACGTCCTCCTGGGTGTAGCCGAGGGGCTCGCCGGCGGCGACACGGATCTGATCGAGGACGAGATCGCGGTTGCAGGTCGCCTCGGTCACCGGGTGCTCGACCTGGAGGCGCGTGTTCATCTCGAGGAAGTAGAAGCGCGGCCCCTCCTCGGTCTCCTCGAAGAGGAACTCGACCGTGCCGGCGCCGCTGTAGCCGACCGCCTTGGCCGCCTTGACCGCGACCTCGCCCATCGCCCGCCGGATCGCCGGGCTCATCTGCGGGCTCGGGCTCGGCGCCTCCTCGATCACCTTCTGGTGGCGGCGCTGGACCGAGCAGTCGCGCTCGTTGAGGTAGACGGCGTTGCCGTGGTTGTCGGCCATCACCTGGATCTCGACGTGGCGGGCCCGCATCACCGCCCGCTCCATCAGCATCCGGCCGTCGCCGAAGGCCGCGGTCGCCTCGCGGGTCGCGCCCTCGAAGGCCCGCCGGAGATCCTCGCGGCGGTGGACGATCCGCATCCCCTTGCCGCCGCCGCCGGCCGACGCCTTGAGCATCACCGGGAAGCCGATCGACTCGGCGGCCGCGAGCGCGTCCTCGGCCGACTCGAGGTCGTTGACGCCGGGGACCACCGGCACGCCGGCGGCGGCCATCGCCTTGCGCGCCCGGACCTTGTCGCCCATCACGTTCATCGCCTCGGCGGGCGGGCCGATGAAGACGATCCCGGCCGACGCGCAGGCGTCGACGAAGACCGCGCGCTCGCTGAGGAAGCCGTAGCCCGGATGGATCGCCTCGGCGCCGGTCGCCCGGGCGGCGGCGATGATCTTCTCGATGCTCAGGTAGCTCTCGCTCGCCGCGGCGCCGCCGAGATGGACCGCCTCGTCAGCGCCGGCGACGTGGAGACCGCCCCGGTCGGCGTCCGAGTAGACCGCGACGGTGCTGATCCCCTGCTCGGCGCAGGTCTTGAAGACCCGGAGGGCGATCTCACCGCGATTGGCGACCAGGATCTTGCGGAACGTCGGCTTGGTCATCATCGGCCGGGGGATCGGTAGCACAGGCCGGCGAGCATTCGCCAGCGCCGCCGCCCGCGGGCCCGGTCGGTCCGCCGTCCTCGATCGGCCGCGCGACCGACGGCGGCGGCGGCGGCGGCCACTTCGGCGGCGGCGCACGGCCCACGCACCCCGTGAGCAGGCCACAAAACACGACGAGGCCGAGCGCAGGGCCCGGCCTCGTCAGGAGCTGGGAGCGAGGGTCGCTCAATCGTCCGAGTCGTCCTCCGACTCGTCCTCCGACTCGTCCTCGAGGTCGCCAAGGTCGGAGTCGTCGAGATCCCCGAGGTCCTCGTCGAGATCGTCGCCGCTGTCGAGATCGCCCTCGTCGTCGCTGCTCGACTCGTCCTCGTCGTCCGAGCTCTCCTCCTCGTCCTCCTCCTCGTCCTCCTCGTCCTCGGAGTCGTCGTCGGTCTTCTCCTTGGGCTTGGTGCCGAGCTTCTCGAGGTCCGCGGTGAGCTCCTCGATGTCGGCGCCGACCTCCTCGCCCTCGTCGCCCTCGAGGCTGAAGGCCGCCGCGTCGAGGTAGGAGCCGTCGCCGGTGCTCGCCTTGAGGCGGCTCCGCTGCTCCTCGATGAACTCGACCATCACGCCGTCGACGTCCTCGACGAAGCGGACGTGATCGTCGCCGATCTCGCGGAGCGCCGTGACGGCGCTCTTGTTTTCGCACTCGACCAGCGCCCGGCCCTTGCCCTCGAGGAGGGAGCGAGCACGCCGTGACGCGAGGATCGTCAGGGCGAAGCGGTTGGGGACGCGTGCGAGGCAGTCTTCGACGGTGACGCGGGCCATGGGCGGGCGAGTATGGAGAGTCGCGCTCCGCCGCGCAAGCCTATTGAGCGCCCGCGACCTCGCGCGTCGACTACATCTCGACGAGGAGCTGCTGGCCGCGCTCCCGGAGCTCGATGCTGTCGGCGACCCACTTGATGAAGGCGACGGCGTGCTCGCCGCTGAAGCGGAAGGCCTCGGCGAGCTCGACCAGCGCCTCCCGCTCGCCCTCGACCAGGCGGCTGTCGGCGAAGGCGGCGCGGACGGCCTGGTAGTAGAGGAAGATCCGGGCCTCGCGGTGGGTCACCGAGTGGGCGACCTCGACGAGGTCGCTCGGGTTGGTGAACTCACGGCGGACGAGATCGCGCTCCTCGGGGAGGAGCATCATCTGGCCCATCAGCTCCTCGACAAAGTGCCGCTCGCTGTCAGAGACCTGCTCGTCCCTGGACGCCATGATGGCCACCGCGCGGGCGACAGCGACCTGCTCCTCGGGGGTGATGAGCTCTGCGATCGGAAACTCGAGCATCACTTCTCTCCAGGCCCCAGGCTACCGCAACTCGCCGCCCGCTGACCACCGGCGAGAGCGCCCCCCGGCGGCGTCTTCGGGCGGCGGCCGGGCGGCCGATGTCCGCCACCGCCCCGGACCGCGGCCAACGGGGCGCGAACGCGGATTTATTCCCGATGCGTCGCTGCGCCACGTCACCCCGGGCCCGCGGGATCTCTCCCCACGGGCGCGGGCTGGCGGGCGCAGGCCGGCGGACGCGGGCTAGCGGGCGCTCAGCTCCGCGGGGCGGTGGAAGATCTTCCCGGGATCGAGCTCGACCGTCCGCTCGTCGTCGCCGACCGCGAAGCGGATCGAGTGCTCCGCCGGGTCGAAGCCCTCGGGCAGCGGCACCTTCACGTTGAGGACCGGGTAGTGGGGCCGCACGCTCACCTTGGCGGCCTCCTCGAAGACCTGGCCGCCGACCGTGAAGCGGACAACGTGGTCGCTCGAGCGCTCGCTCGCGGTCACGTCGTCGAAGCTCCCGGGCACCGTCCACCACTCCTCCTCGCCGTCGGGGGTGATCGCGCCGATCAGCAGGCCGGGGCCGGGGCCGGGATCGGCGGGCGGGGCCTCGTTCTCCCACGCCGAGAGGGTCCTGATCCGCTCGTAGGTCGCGTTCCACTGCCAGTCCGAGCACCAGGTCGGCCCGCAATAGGACATGTAGTCCTTGGTCGCGGTCGGGTGGTGGAGGCCGAAGTCGCGGATCCCGAAGCCCCAGACGCCGATGTTGCCGTTGCTGTAGGGGTAGCTGGGATCGGTGCCCGCGGCCCCGCCGTTCGGGCAGTCGATGTGCCGGCGCCCCTGGGTGTGGCCGATCTCGTGGACGAAGGTCGACGGGGCGGCCCCCTCCCCGCCGATGCTGTCGAGCTGACCGGCCGCCGCCCGGCCCGACGCGTCGCTCTTGGCGGGGCCGGTGATGTCGGCCGCGAGTCCGACGGTGCAGCCCGCGTTGATCCCGCCGCCGCCGCCGATGCACTTCCCGCAGCTCTTGAAGCTCCCGTAGTAGTAGACCTCCGGCGGCGCGCCGTCGGCGGCCCGGAGCTGGCTCATCTCGTTGACCAGCTTGCTGAGGCCGTTCATCGTCCCGAGATCGTAGGTGACCTTGTGCGGCGGGCGAGCGATCAGCTCGATCGACTCGAGCCCGTTCTGCTCGAAGATCGCGTCCTCGAAGCTCTTGAGGAGCGCCTCGGCGTCGACCACCTCGTTGCAGCCGCCGTAGCTGTAGTCGACCGGGACCAGGACGACCCGCATGTTCTGGTAGGAGTCCTCGACGCCGACCAGCGCGTTCGAGCCGTCGTAGGGGAAGATGGGGTTGCCCTCGGGCTCGCTCTCATGGCCGAACTCGGTCTCCCAGAGGGAGATCGAGTACTTCACGCCGGGCTGCATGAGGTCGGCCGGGATCCCGAAGAAGGGGCCGCTGGCGACCGCGCTCTCGCGAGAATCGGACGAGATCTCGAACTCGTCCTCGAACTCCTCGACGGTGCCGTCGGCCTGGGTGACCTTGAGGACACCTCGGATCGTCCGGGTCACCCAGCCCTCGGGGACCGTCACGTAGGCCCGGATCAGGGTGTCGCGGCGCGGCGGGATGTAGGCGTTGCGGCCGCTGCCCCCGACCGCGCCGCCGTTGAGGCCGATCGGCACGGCGACGCCGGGGTTCGCCTCGACCTTGATGATCGAGACGCCGTGCGCCGGGTAGGGCTCGAAGGGGACGCCCGTCGTCGCCTCGGTCGCCACTCCGGTCCCTTCGGTCGCGCCGCTGGTGCCGGTGGCGAGACCGGTGGTCGCGCTTGCGTTCGAGTCAGAGCCGGAGTCCTTGTCGTCACCACACGCGGAGGCCGAGAGGGTAAGGACGGTGGAGAGCAGGGGAACAGCTACGCGGCGCATGTCAGATAAGGTAGTTATAATACTTGGACAGCCAACGCTATCGACGAGCGACACAGCGCGCAGGAATTGACGAGATCTTCCTCACTCGTCGTTCGACGATGCTGACGCGCCGAGCGCCGGTTGACAGGCTCGATCCGCCTGGGTCATATCCGCTCAACAACTGAATGGCCTGCGGTCACGCCCGAGGACGGCGTGAAAAGAGGGAAGTCGGTGAAGATCCGACGCGGCTCCCGCCACTGTGATCGGTGACGAGGTCTGCAAAGAGCCACTGGGGGAGAAACCCTGGGAAGGCGCAGACCGAGGATGACCCGAAAGCCAGGAGACCTGCCGCAGGCGACCTCGCCGCCCCGCTCGATGCGGGGCGCGGTCCACGGGAGGATGGACCGGAGCGCCCGCGTTCGGCGGGCTCCCGCCTCCCTGGAATTGGTGAGACGGGAGCGAACTCGCCATCACACGCCGACGCCCCTACCCCCCTCTCTTCAGCGCCCTCGCCGGACTCCTCGGCGCCGCCACAGCAGCGGCGCCTGCCGCGGCGATGGCCGCAGGTGAGGACGGGGCCGCAGGGGGCTCCGCGCGTCCCACCGAGGAAGCACCGGGGAGATCGCAGGCTGATTCACCCGGCGCCCTGCGGACCGTCGTCCGCAGCCGCCGCGATCCCCAGGCCGAGGCCGACGCCCGCAGCCCGGGCTTCGTCACCGCGATCGACGTCGCGGCGATCGAGGACAGCCGCCCCGCGGACGATCTCCCGCGCCTCCTCAATGAGGGGGCGGCGACCAACGTCCGCTCGCTCGGCGGCCTCGGGCAATTCTCGGCGGTGTCGATCCGCGGCTCGACCGCCCAGCAGGTCGCCTACTACATCGACGGCGTCCCCCTCGGCCAGGCGCTGAGCGGCCTCCAGAGCGCGGGCGATCTCCCGCTCGACGGCCTCGATCGCATCGAGGTCCACCGCGGCCACCTCCCGCTCGCGCTCGGCTCGGCGATCGGCGGGGCGATCAACCTCGTCGGCGATCTCCGCTGCCGCGGCCCGGCCCTGCGGGCGATCGCCGGGGTCGGCTCCTTCGCCGGGCATGACGCCCGCCTCGCGACGCGCTGGCGGATCCGCCGGGTCTGCCTCAGCGCCCGCGCCGGGGTCGCCGGAGCAGCCGGCGACTTCGACTTCCTCGACACCCGCGGCACCCCGCAGAACCCCGCCGACGATCGGCTCGTCCGGCGCCGCAACAATCAATACGAGCGGGCGCTCGGCCAGCTCGGGGTCGCGGCCCGCCGCGGCCGCTGGGTGCTCCGCGGCCGCCAGCTCGTCGCCACCAAGCGCCAGGGGATCCCGGGGCCCGGCTACGCCCAGTCGACCCTGAGCGAGCTCGAGACCCTGAGCGCGCGGACCCTGGCGAGCGCCGAGGCCAGTGACCTCCTCGGCGAGGGCGCGCCGCTGACCTGGGTCGCCAGCGTCGGCGTCGAGCGCCGGCGCTACCGCGATCCCCTCGGCGAGGTCGGCCTCGGCAACGACGACGAGCGCCTCCTCGCCGCCGACGCCTACCTCTCGCCGCGCCTGGCGGTGCCGCTCTGGCGCGGCGCGATCCTCTCGCTCCTCGGCGAGGGCCGGGGCGAGGCGATCGCGGTCGACGAGGCCCAGGGGGTCCCGGGCGCGAGCGGCGACGCCCGCCGCCGCCGCTTCGCCGCCGCCGCCGGCCTCCAGCTCGATCAGCGCCTCGGCGGCCGCTTGCTCGTCGCCCCGGGGATCCGGATCGACGCCCTCCGCAGCCGCTTCGCCGTCCCCGCGGGCGAGGGCGAGGTCGACGATCAGGGGCGCGACGCCGCGACCCTCGGGACCTCGCCGCGCCTCGCCGCCCGCCTCGATCTCGGCGAGGGGCTGAGCCTGCGGGCGAGCGCCGGCCGCTACTTCCGGGCGCCGACCCTCGTCGAGCTCTTCGGCGACCGCGGCTATGTGATCGGCAACGAGGGGCTCCGCCCCGAGCGCGGCACCAACCTCGAGGGCGGCTACGTCTACCGCCGCGGCGGCCGCGATCGCGATCTCGACCTCCGCCTGCACACGGCTGGCTTTTGGACCAGGTCCGAGGATCTGATCCAGTGGGTGCAGACCGGGCCGGTGATCCAGCCGCGCAACCTCGCCGCGGCGCTGGTCCGCGGGATGGAGCTCGGCCTCGCCGCGAGCTGGCGGCGCCTCCTCGCCGTCGACGCGAGCTACACGCTCCTCGCCACCCGCAACCTCAGCCCCGACGCGTCGATGGCCGACAAGCGCCTGCCGGGGCGCCCCCTCCACCAGCTCTTCGCCCGCGCGAGCGCGGGCTGGCGCTTCGCCAGCGCGGTCGCCGGGGCGATCGAGCCGCGCCTCCACTACACGCTCGAGGTCACCTCCGGCACCTTCCTCGACGCCTCCGAGCGGGTCGCCGTGCCGCCGCGGGTGCTCCACGGCTGCGGGATCAGCGTCGAGCTCGCCGAGCGCCTCCGCCTCGCGCTCGAGCTCCGCAACCTCCTCGATCTCCGGACCACCACCTGGACCCCGCCGGTCCGCGGGGCCTCGCCGCTGACCGTCCCGGTGAGCGACTTCATCGGCTACCCGCTCCCCGGTCGCTCGCTCTGGGCGAGCCTCCGGATCGACCTCGATCGCCCGCACTAGCGACCTCCAACTCACGGAAGAGACCAGAGACGACATGCAGACCCCGACCCTCAGAACCCCGACGCGCCCGCGCGATTTTGCGCTCGCCGCTCCCCTCCTCCTCCTCCTCGCCTGCACCGGCGGGAGCGCGACCTCGGAGTCCGAGGGCGCGACCGACTCTGACTCCGACACCGGGGCGGCGACCGACTCCGACACCGAGGGCGCGCCGACGATCCTCGAGCTAGACGGCCCCTGCCAGGGCCCGGTCGCCGATCCGAGCCGCCTCGCGGTGATCACCACCGACTTCGTCAACGGCTCGCTCAGCGTCGCCGACGCGGCCGCGATGAGCGTCAGCCTCGACGTCGCGGCCGCGACCACCGACACCCTGGCGACCTGGGCCGACGGCCGCCTCTACCTGGTCCATCGCTTCGGCTTCAACGCGATCGACGTCCTCGACGGCGCCTCCTGGGCGAAGGTGGGGAGCCACATGGTCAGCGTCGACGGGGTCGCCGAGCCCAACCCGCAGACGCTGGTGATCGGCGACGACGGCCTCGCCTACCTCACGCTCTTCGGCGCGCCCGAGGTGCAGGTCCTCGACCTCGCGGGCGGCGGCGGCGAGGTCGGGACGATCGACCTCAGCGCCTTCGCCGACGACGACGGCAACCCCGAGGCCGGGGTGGCGATCGCCTGCGGCTCGACCCTCATCGTCGGGATCCAGCGCCTCGATCCGAGCTTCACGCCGGTCGACCAGAGCTACCTCGTCGCGCTCGACATGACCCTGGGGACAGCCATCGACCTCGACCCGAGCGCCGACGGGATCCAGGGGCTCGCGCTCGCCGGCTCCTGGCCCCGGCAGATCCGGGTCGACCCGGCCGATCCGAGCGGCGAGACGATCCTGGTGCTGACCAGCGGGATCGAGCGGATCCACCTGCCGAGCGCGACCCGCGAGTGGGCGCTCGCGGCCGCCGATCTCGAGGCCGCCGGGATCGCCGGCTTCGCCCCCCAGGCCTTCGTCACGGACGCAGCCGGCGAGGTCGCCTACCTCGCGGCCAGCGACGGCGAGTGGCCGGCGGCGGCGGTCTTCCGGGCCGGCCTCGACGGCCGGGCGCCGACCGCCCCGGAGAAGGTGATCAGCGGGATCGCCACCCACGAGAAGGTCCTCGAGCGGATCGGCGACCGCCTCTGGGTCGGCGACACGACCCCGGGCGCCAGCGGCCTCCGGGTCTGGGACCTCGCCGCCGGCGCGCCGACCGAGGTCACCGCCGCCCCCCTCGACACCGGCCTCCCGCCCTACACCCTCCTGCCGATCCCCTGAGGCGCCGATGCCCCGCCGACCCCTCGCCGCCCTCCTGGCGCTCGTAGCCTGCGACTCGGCGCCGCCGCCGATCGATCCGCCGGACCAGGGTCCGCCGCCGATCGTCGGCGCGCCGGCCCTCGATCGGCCCTGCGAGGGGCCGCCGGAGGCCCCCCGCTTCCTCGCGGTGACGACCACCGACTTCACCACGGGGGCGCTCTCGATCGTCGACGTCGAGGCGATGGCGTCGACGCCAGACGTCGCCCTCGCCAGCTCCGACGCCAAGCCCTTCGCCCACGAGGGCCTCCTCTACGTGCTCCACCGCTACCAGCTCGACGCCCTCGACGTCATCGATCCGGCGGCCGAGTGGGCGCTGGTCGACTCCCAGGCGATCGATCACGAGGGCCCCGGGAGCGCCAACCCGCACGCGATCGCCTTCGCCGACGACGGCCTCGCCTACGTCTCCTTCTTCGGCGCGCCGGCGATCGCCGTCTACGACCTCGGCGATCCCGCGCACCCGCGGCGGAGCGGGACGATCGCCCTCGGCGCGCTCGCGGACGCCGACGGCAACCCCGAGGCCTCGCTGGCGATCGCCTGCGGCGACGCGCTCTTCGTCACCCTCGAGCGCCTCGACCGCGACGCCGCCTTCGCCCCGCGCGAGGACCACGACGAGGTCGCGGTGATCGACCGCGCGAGCGGCCGCCTCCACGACCTCGACGCCGACGCGCCGGGGATCCAGGGGATCGAGCTCCGGGGGCTCTGGGCCCGGCAATGGCGCCGCGATCCCGACGACCCGCGCGGGACGACGCTGCTGGTCCTCACCGAGGGGATCGAGCGCCTCGATCTCGCGGCCGGCGAGAGCACCTGGCTGGTCGCGCCGGCGCTCCTCGAGGGGCTCGGGATCCGCTCCTACCTCCAGCCGCAGGCCTTCGCCCTCCACCCGGCGAGCGGCGCGATCTACCTCGCTAGCTACCGCGAGGACTTCTCCGAGGTGGTCGTCCACCGCGTCGATCCGGCGGCGGAGCCCGAGGCTGCGGCGGTCGAGGTCCTCAGCGGCCTGATGACCAGCGAGCAGACCCTCGAGGTGATCGGCGACACCCTCTGGATCGGCGACCGCACGCCGGGCGCCGCCGGGATCCGGGCCTACGCGATCGACCCGAGCAGCGGCGCCCTGAGCCCGCGCCTGGACGCCCCCCTCGCCACCGGGCTCGCGCCCTACGCCCTGAGTGTGGTCCCCTGAGCGTGATGACGATGCGCGGAGACGAGCGTCGCGGGGAGCGCGGAGGCGAGCACAGGGCCCGCCTGCGGCGTCGGGCGTCGGCGGCCGCCGCCGGAGATGTCCCCACGACCAGGTCGAGCGGGCGCGCGCGCGCGGGCGATTCGCTCGACGTCGCCGCCGCGACCGAGCCCCGCGAGCGACGCCCTCGCGCCCGCCTGCGCAGCCTCGCCGGCGCCCTCGCCCTCGCCTGCGCCACCTCGCTGTCGGCCTGCGCGCGCCCCCCTGCCCCGCGTGCGGAGACCAACGAGCACCGGCGGGTCGCCTCGCAGACGGTGCTCAGCGACGAGATCCTCTGGGCGCTCGGCCCCGAGACCCAGGCCCGGGTGATCGCCGTCTCGCCGCTCGTCGACGATCCCCGCTACTCGACGATCCCCGGCGCCTGGCCGCCCGCGCTGCCCCGCCTCGCCGGCTCGTCGGAGTCGCTCCTCGCGCTCGCGCCGGACCTCGTGATCATCGCCTCCTTCACCGCCCCCGAGACCCGCGTCTTCCTCGAGGCCCACCACGTCGAGACCCTCGAGCTCGACGCCTTCACCGGCTTTGACGATCTCTGGCGCCACACCCGGGCGATCGCCGCGGCGGTCGACGCCGAGGCCGCGGGCGAGGCGCTGATCGCCGGCCAGGAGGCCCGCCTGGCCGCGCTCCGCCGCGATCACGATCGCGGGCGCCGCCCCGCCGCCGTCTCCTGGGGCGACGGGATGATCGCCGCCCGCGACACCTCCTTCGACGCGATCGCCGGGGCCGCCGGGCTCGACAACCTCGCCGCCGCCCGCGGTCTCGTGGGACATGTCCCTTTGACCATCGAGGAGCTCACCGCCTGGGATCCCGAGGTCATCGTCATCGGCTGCGAGCCGCCCGGCTGCGAGGCGGCGGAGCGCGAGCTCGCCGGGCGGCCGGGGATCGCCGCGACCCGGGCGGCCCGCGAGGGCGGGATCATCGCGCTCCCGGCGGCCGCGCTGGCGAGCACCGGCGAGGGGATGATCGTCGCCGCCGAGCTCCTCAGCGCCCGCCGCCTCGCGCTCCCGGAGGCGCCGTGAGCCGCCTCCCCCTCGTCCTCGCCCTCGCCGCTGCGCTCGCGGCCCTCGCCCTCGCGCTCCTCGTCGGCCCCGGCGAGCTCGGCCCCGGCGACGTCGCGGCGATCCTCGGCCACCACCTCGGCCTCGTCGACGCCGCGCCGCCGCCGATCGCCGACGCGATCATCTGGGAGCTCCGCCTCCCCCGCGCCCTCCTCGCGGCGGTGATCGGCGCGGCCCTCGGCGGCGCCGGGGCGATCACCCAGGGCCTCTTCCGCAACCCGCTCGCCGAGCCCGGCGTCCTCGGGATCTCCTCCGGAGCCGCCCTCTTCGCGGTGATCGGCTTCGCCCTCGGCCTCGACGCCGCGACCCCGTGGGCAGCCGCGCTCCTCGCCGCCGGCGGAGCGACCAGCGTCCTCCTCCTCCTCCTCGCCTTCGTCGGCGCGCGGATCGACGTCGCCACCCTCCTCCTCTCGGGGGTCGCGGTCGCGGCCCTCGCGTCGGCGGTCACCACCCTGATCCTCGCGCTCGCGTCGGCGCGCTGGGATCTCGGGCTCCGGGTGATCCACTGGCTCATGGGATCCTTCGAGGGCCGGAGCTGGGGGCACCTGGCGATCGCCGCGCCGATCGTCAGCCTCGGCCTCGGCCTCAGCCTCTGGATCCGCCGCGACCTCGACGTCCTCTTCCTCGGCCCCGAGAGCGCGCGCTCGCTCGGCGTCGACCTCCGCCGCCTCCACCTCCAGGCGATCGCGGCGATCGGCCTCCTCGTCGGCGTCGCCACCGCGCTCACCGGGATCATCGGCTTCATCGGCCTCATCGTCCCCCACCTCGCCCGCCGCCTCGGCGGCCCCGGGCACCGCCGCCTGATCCCGCTGAGCGCGGCGATCGGCGGCGGTGTCCTCCTCCTGGTCGACACCGGCGCCCGCGCGTTCACGTCCTTCGTCCTCCCGCCCGGGGTGATCACCAGCCTCCTCGGCGCGCCCTTCTTCCTCTGGATCCTCTGGCGCCAGCGGGTGCGGGTCGACGGGCTCTAGCGCACTAGCGGGGCGTCGCCTTTGCATGTCCGAGTGGACATGTTGATCGCGCCCCCGAAGGTCCTCGACGACATGTCTCTTCGGACATCTTCTTCGAGGGGCTCGTCGTCACGCGCCGCAGCGCCGCTACTCGATCTCGACCCGCCGCACGAGCACCTCGCCGATCGTCACCTCGACCGCGACCGCCTCGGGCGGCGGCGTGAAGCGGACGCCGACGCCGACGCCGACGAGCGCCCCCTCCCCGTCGAAGGCCCGCCAGCGCCGGAGCGGCTCGCCCTCGTCCCAGCCCTCCGCCGGCGCCAGCCAGCCGTCGCCGTCGCCGACCAGCGCGGCCGCGTAGGCGGGGGGCTCCTCGGGGAGCGGCGCCCCGGCCGGCCCGAAGAAGCGCTCGTCGACCGGCTCATTGCGCCAGTCGCAGTGGACGTGGTCGTCGTAGACCTCGCGGAAGCCGGCGCCCTCGACCCCGCAGCGGTCGTAGACCTCGGCGAGGCTCGCGTTCGACGCCTTGAGGTCGAAGGCGTCGCCGTAGATGTGGCGCGACCAGGTCGAGCCGCCGAGGCCCGCGTTGTGGACCGGGTTGCGGAACCCCGAGGGCACGGTGATCGGCCCGAGCGCGTCGCGGATCGCCTGGATGTGCTCGACCGCCGACGGCTGGACGACGACGTAGGGCCCGAACTGGGCGGTGACCAGCTCGCTGAACGCGAAGTTCGGCGCGACCTTGATCCCGAGGTCGACGCCGGTGAGGTCGATGAAGGCCAGGGGCGCCCGGTAGTTCGGGTCCTGATCGAGGGGCGGCGGGTACTCGAAGCCGAGCTCGTCGGCCGCGGGCAGCACCAGCGGGAAGCAGACATCCCAGGCGCCCCCGGGCCCGGGGTAGCAGACGTCGTCGCCGAGGACGCCAGTGTCCCCGGTGTCCCCCGTGTCCCCGGTGTCCTCGCCGTCGCTGACCACGGTGACCCGCGTCGCGCCGCCGACGATGTAGCCGCAGCCGTCGTAGGCCGTCGCCTGGATCGACCGCGGGCCGACCGGCGCGAAGGTGTACTCGACCGCGAAGTCCGAGGCCACGTCCGTGCTCTCGCCGATGTAGAGCACGGCCTCGGCCTCGTAGACCACCCGCGCGACCGGCCCGTCGGCGACCGCGGTGATCGTGACCGGGTTGACCGCGCTCGCCCCCGGCGACGTGATCTCGAGGTTGACCGTCTGACCGCAGGCCTGGCCGCCGGTCTGGCCGCCGCTGGTCCCCTCCCCGCTCTCCCCGCCGCTCGACGACGAGGCGCCGGTCGACCCCTCCCCCGACGAGCCGGGGCCCGGGTCTCCGCTCGAGGGGAACGCGTTGGTCCCGCCCTCACTCGCCCCCTCGGAGGGGCCACCACAGGCGACGCCGAGCGCGGCCGAGAGGGCGCCTGCGAGGTATTTCGGGGGTCTCACCATGCGGCCATGTCCTTCGGGTTGCGGGCGCCGTCAGGCGCCGACGGTCGTCGAGTGTAGCTACAAGCGACGCCCTCGCCCGGCCCTTTTTCACAGCCTTTTTGGCGAAGAAGGCTACAGATTTGTCTCACGGGGCGACGTCCCCGAGGGCGCCGCCAGACGATGTGACATCCCTCAGAGCATCCCATAAAGACATGTCCATAGCAACATGTCTCTAAATACATGGTCCGCTGAGCATCGCTCAAGACCGCCCTGCGCGCCCCTGCGTGCGGGCGAAAGCGTCAGCGAGGGATCCCGACCCCAGCGGCGATCGGGTTCGCGTGGGGGGACGCCTGCGATCGCGCGGCGCGTCCTCGCCAGCGACCCCGCAGCCGGCCGCGCAGCCGGCCGCGGGAGCGCGCTGCGCATGATCTCCCAGAGGACAAGACCACAACATATTGGGTAGCCATGCGCGATCGATCCACGACATCTTGGGGCGCGTCGCGATCGCCCTCGCCCGCGCTCGATCACGCGGCGAGCGATCAAGTGCCAGTGTCAGATTACGTGCACATACATCAGGGCGAATGCGCGCCTGAACAGACGTGCATAGACCACTACGAAAGGCCCCGAACCATCGTTATGATGGTCGCCCTCTTCACCCCAGGTCGTGATCGAGACCGTGCCGAGCAACGCATATCACCGGCGCAGCCGCGCCACCTCTGCCCCGGCTTCCCGACGGCCCGGACGAGCGAGCGCTCGCCCGGCGCCTGGTCCCCGACAAGGAGTAGGACACTGATGCGACGCGCACTGCCTGCGCTTCTGCCTGCGCTTCTCACGACGCTGCTGGCCGGCCCCCTCGCCTGCGGCGGCGTGCCCGACGAGGACGAGACCAACTCCAGCGGCGAGCTCAGCGAGGGCCGCGAGCTCGCGGCGATCGAGGAGTCAGACTCCAACCTGGTCCTCGCGCTCCTCGAGAGCGACGGCAACGCCGACCCGGACGCCGATCCCGACGCCGACGCCGACGCCGCCGAGAGCGCGGGCGACGACGAGGCCGCCGCCGACTTCGTCCCCCGGGCCTGCGTCCACTCGCTCGACGAGAAGCGCCCGCGGATCACCAAGTCCGCCCAGCTCCTCACCAAGCGGATCATCCGTCACACGGCCAAGCGCATGGGGGTCCACGAGGACTTCCGAAAGCTCCTCGCCCTCATCGCCCTCCGCGAGTCGAGCTACCAGTCGGGCCTCGTCCACCGCCTCTCACCTGACCTAAACGCCAGCTACTCGAGCTGGCGGAAGATGTCGGCGCGCTACGAGGACAACCCGCACGCGAGCGACCCGACCCTCTGGCAGACCTACGGCCTCTTCGGGATGAACTCGAACTACTTCACGCTCCTCTGGGATCAGAAGGCCGATCCCCGGGTGCTCTGCGATCCGATCGTCGACATCATCCTCTACCGGCGGGCGGCCGAGCGCGCGCTCCGGAAGATGCTGAGCGGGCCGATCCGCTGCAAGGGACAGGACGGCGACACCTTCGACATCACCGTCGAGCCGACCTGGGGGAACATCCACCGCGCGGTCTCCGGCGGGAAGATCTGTCCCTCGAAGCATGAGGAGCGGGCGGCGACGATGCGCAAGTACTTCGACGCGCGGGCCCGGCGGGTCGGCATCGACCCGAACGCTCGGGTCTCGCTCAAGATGCTCGGCAAGGAGCCCGGCCGCGGCCTCGACGGCGAGACCTGGGAGGGCCAGGAGGCGATGGTCACCGGCCTCTGGAAGGAGATCGACGCCGGCGCGGACGACAAGCGCGCCGCCGCCGAGGACGAGTAGGCCAGCGGTCCGGCCTGCATGAGGCCCCCACGAGGCCCAGATGAGGCCAGATGCCCCCAGCGCGAGGGATCCCGACCTCGGGTCAACTCGGGAGGCATCTGGCCTCGTTATCAGCCCGCCCGGCCGGTCCCGTGGTAGAGTCAGCCCCCCTCGATGACCGCGGCCCAACCCATCAACGCCTACATCTCGGGCACCGGCTTCTACGTGCCGCCGCGGATCGTGACCAACGACGATCTGGTCAACGGCTACGGGATCGAGACCACCAACGAGTGGATCATCCAGCGGACCGGCATCGAAGCCCGACGCTACGCCGAGCGCGGGGTCGGCAGCGCCGAGCTCGGCGCCCGGGCCGCAGAGGACGCCCTCGCGGACGCGGGGATCGCCGCCACCGACCTCGATCTCATCGTCTTCGCCACCCTCTCGCCGGAGTACGCCTTCCCCGGCAGCGGCGTCCTCCTCCAGCACCGCCTGGGCCTCAACGAGGGCCCGAACGCGCGCCACGTCCCGGCCCTCGACGTCCGCAACCAGTGCTCGGGCTTCCTCTATGGGCTGACGACCGCGAACGCGATGGTCCGCTCGGGGGCCGCCCGCCACGTCCTGGTGGTCGGCGCCGAGACCCACTCGGCCGCCCTCGATCTCACCACCCGCGGCCGCACGGTCTCCTCGCTCTTCGGCGACGGAGCCGGCGCCGTCGTCGTCTCGGCGACCACCGAGGACCGGGGGATCCGCGGCTGCTACCTCGGGGCCGACGGCTCGCAGGCCGAGACCCTCTGCCAGCGGGTCTGGGACATCCGCGAGCGCCCCTTCATCCCCCTCGGCGAGGACGGCTGGGGCCGGGTCTCCCCCGAGCACATGTACGCCCACATGGACGGGCGGATGGTCTTCAAGCACGCGATCGCCAAGATGACCGGCGTGCTCAAGCAGGCCTGCGACGACCTCCACGTCGGCCTCGACGACATCGACCTCTTCTTCTTCCACCAGGCCAACCTGCGGATCAATCAATACGTCGCCGAGCTCCTCAAGCTGCCGGCCGACAAGGTCCCGCACAACATCGAGCGCTACGGCAATACGACGGCGGCGACCCTGCCGATCCTCCTCGCCGAGGCGGTCGATGACGGGCGCCTCCGCCCAGGCGCCAAGATCGCCCTCGTCGCCTTCGGCTCCGGGTTCACCTGGGGCTCGGCGATCATCGACTGGTAGGCGGGCGTAGGCCCGCGCGCGATATCGGGCGCCGCACCGCGCCCGTGTTGGGAGCATGGTTCGATGCGACACGTGAGAGCTCGATCGACGTCGAGGCGCCCTGGCGCCGGGGGATCGCTCGCGCTCGCGCTCATCGCCTGCGCCCCGGTAGCGACCGAGGCCCCGCCGCCAGCGCCCCCGCCCGTGGCCGTCGCCGCGCCCCCGCCGGCCGCCCCTGCGCGGGTGATTCCGAGCGTCGACCCCGTGCTCTACGGCGGCCCCAAGGAGCCGGTGACCGCGACGATGGCCAACCGGGTCAACATCGACCGCGCGGCCACGCACCTCAAGAACGACCCCGATCTCCACCTCCTCCTGATCGGCCGCACCGACTCGATCGGCGCGCCGGCGGCGAAGAACCTCGAGCGGGGGATGGACCGCGCCCGCGAGGTCTGTGAGGACATCATCCGCCGGGTCGGCGTCGACTTCACGCGGATCCGGATCGGCTCCCGCGGCCAGGCCAACCCGATCGCCTCGAACGAGGACGCGGCCGGCCGCGCCCAGAACCGACGCGTCGAATTCTTCTTCTACTACCCGGACGATGAGAAGCTGCGATCGCGCTTCGACTTCAACATCGTCATCGAGGGCGACGAACCCTAGCCCTCGACGGTGCCGCGATGCCACACGAGCCCTCCCCGACGACCCGCGCCCGCCCGACCATCGCCTGCTTCGTCGACGGCGCGTCGCTGGCGACGGCGTGGCGTCGCCTCGGCGAGCGCGGCCCCTGCCACCTCGATCTCCACGCGCTCTGCAAGCCGATCGTCGGCTGGCTCGGCGGCGAGCTCGGCCAGATCCACCTCCGCCCCCAGGCCCTCCGCTCGCCCCTCGCCCGCCGCCGCTCGCAGGGCTACCTGCGCGCGCTCGTCGGCCTCGGCGTCCGCATCGACCCCGAGGAGATCGAGCTCGGCGCGTCGATCGTCCTCCACCGCCTCGCCGGCGCCTTCGATCAGGCGCTGGTGATCACCGGCGGCTGCGCCTCGCTCATCGATCCCTCGCCGCTCCTCCGCTCGCTCACCGAGCGCCCCCGCCGCCTCCGCCCCCGCCGCTTCGTGATCCACGTGGTGACGCCGCCGGAGCTCGAGACGATCCGCCGCCGCGACACCTGGCCGGTCCTCGAGAGCGGCGAGCTCAACCCCAACCTCCTCCGCAAGGCCCGCCTCGGCGGCGGCGACGATCACCTCCAGGCGCCGGCGGCGTAGGCGTCCTCGCCTCGAGCGCGCCGTCCCCCGCGTCTGCCGACCGCGTCGTCGGCGTTCCGCGGGGCTCCAGATCGCGCCGGGGCTGCTACTCTGCGGCCCATGCGTCGCTCCGCTCGCCCGCGCACCTGGGCCCTCCTCCTGCTCCTCGCCGCCTGTCGCCCGCCCTCCGAGGCGCCGGCGAGCCCGCCCGCCGAGGCCGCGCCGCCCGCGGCCGCCTCCGCCGAGCCTGACCCTTGGGCCAGCCCGCCGCGCCTCACCCGCGGGACCTTCGACGCCCACCTCCAATTCCTCGCGGACGACGCCCAGGAGGGCCGCCCGCCGGGGACCGACGCCGACCGCCGGGTCCAGGACCACGTCGAGGCGGCGATGATCGAGATCGGCCTCAATCCCGCGTTCGGCGAGGCCTACCGCCAGCCGCTCACGGTCACCGACGGGGTCCGCACCCGCGGCGACGCGAAGACCGAGCTCCTCCTCGGCAAGACGCCGATCGCCCACACCCTCGTCCCCTTCGGCCACGACACCGGCGACGCCCCGGTCCGCGGCGAGCTCGTCTACGTCGGCCACGGGATCGCCGGCGAGGGGAGCGACGGCGACTACGCCGGCCTCGGCGACGCGCTCCGCGGCAAGATCGCGGTGATCCTCGCGGGCGCGCCCAACGACCCCCACCTCTCGCCCGCGAGCACGCGGCCGCAGTCCCGGGTGATCGCCGCCCGCGACCGCGGGGCGATCGCCGCCCTCATCGTCGACCTCGAGCTGGAGAAGCCCTACCCCAACCACGGCGCCCACTCGGATCTCCAGATCCCGGTGCTCGCGGTCGGCAAGTCCGACGCCGGCAAGATCCTCGCGGCGGTCGGCGGCAAGGGCGGGAAGCCGCCGAAGATCGGCGCCCGCAGCCGCAAGAGCGTCGAGATCGCCACGCCGATCGAGCCGATCAGCCTGGCGACCGCGAACATCGGCGGCGTCCTCCGGGGGAGCGGCGCCGAGCCGAAGCGCCTGGTGATCGGCGCCCACATGGATCACCTCGGCCACGGCACCGCCTCGTCGCTCGCCCCCGGGGTCTCGGCGATCCACAACGGCGCCGACGACAACGCCTCCGGCGTCGCGACGATCCTCGCGCTCGCCGAGGCGCTCGCCAAGATCCCCGCGAGCGCCCGCCCCTACGACGTCGTCTTCTTCGCCTTCGCGGCCGAGGAGATGGGCCTCCTCGGCTCCAAGCACCTGGTCGAGGCGATGCCGCAGGCGGAGCGCGAGGCGATCCTGACGATGCTCAACTTCGACATGGTCGGCCGCCTCCGCGACAACACGGTGATCGTCTCCGGGACCGGCACCTCGAGCCGCTGGCCCGAGCTCCTCGAGCAGAGCCGCGGCGGCCTCACGGTCAAGGCGAGCGATGACGGCTACGGCGCCTCCGATCAGACCTCCTTCTACGAGGCCGGGATCCCAGTCCTCCACTACTTCAGCGGCCCCCACGACGACTACCACCGGCCGAGCGACGACATCGAGCGGATCAACGGCGAGGGGGCGATCGCGATCGGCGACGCCGCCCTCAACCTCGTCAGCATTGTCATGCGCGAACGCCCCGCCCTCGACTACATCAAGGTCGAGCGCAAGACCTCGCAGCGCGGCGGCTTCCGGGTCTCGCTCGGGACGATCCCCGACTACGCGGCCCAGCTCGACGGGGTGAAGCTCTCGGGGGTGCGCCCGGGGGGCCCGGCCGAGGCCGCCGGCCTCAAGGCGGGCGACGTCATCGTCGTCCTCGCCGGCCGCGAGATCCACAACCTCGACGACTACATGGCGACCTTCGCCATGCTCAAGCCCGACGTCGAGATCGACGTGGTCGTCCTCCGCGGCGAGGAGCGGGTCTCGCTGAAGATGACCCCCTCCGCGCCTGCGCGCCGCTAGCCCGGCCCCGCGACGACGACATCTGCGCGGCGACCGAGTCCAGGGAGGTCGCGGCCGCGGACGATCTCGACCCCGCGGGCGCCTGCGGATCCGGCGCGCCGGGCCGACGGCCTCTCCTCCGCCGATCGCCGCTTTCGCGGCGCACGATCGCGCGGCTGCTGGCGTTGCGTGCGCTGGCCGGCCGCTGGTATATGCAGCGCCGAGCCCCCACGGGGACGTGACGCTCGCAGACCCGGAGAGCCCTCCGCCCCTCGCGGCGGCCGCCCTCCACCGAGGAAACATCCATGAAGATCCACGAGTACCAGGGCAAGGATCTGCTCCGCGACGCCGGTGTGCCGGTGCCGCTCTCGCAGGTCGCGTTCACGGCGGCGGAGGCGAAGGCCGCGGCCGCCGATCTCATCGCCCGCACCGGCAGCGAGGTCGTCGTCGTCAAGGCGCAGATCCACGCCGGCGGGCGCGGCAAGGGGCGCTACAAGGAGCACCCCGAGCTCGGCGGCGTCAAGGTGGTCAAGGGCGACGACGCGGCCTTCGAGGTCGCCGAGAAGATGCTCGGCTCGACCCTCGTCACCATCCAGACCGGCCCCGAGGGCAAGAAGGTCCAGCGCCTCCTGATCGAGCAGGGCATGCGGATCGCCCGCGAGCTCTACGTCGGCATGACCCTCGACCGCGCGAGCGGGCGGGTGACCGTCATGGCCTCGACCGAGGGCGGGATGGAGATCGAGGAGGTCGCCGCCCACTCCCCGGAGAAGATCCTCAAGGAGACCATCGACCCGGCGATCGGCCTCGGCGCCTTCCAGGCCCGCAAGCTCGCCTACGGCCTCGGCCTCCAGGGCAAGGTGGCGATGAAGATGGCGAGCTTCCTCCAGAAGCTCGCGGTCGCCTACGACCGCCTCGACGCCTCGCTCTTCGAGATCAACCCGCTGGTGGTCACCGAGGACGGCGAGGTCCTGGCCCTCGACGCCAAGGCCAACTTCGACGACAACGCGCTCTTCCGCCACAAGCACCTCGAGGCGCTCCGCGACCCCGACGAGGAGGACGCGGCCGAGCTCGAGGCCAAGAAGTGGGACCTCAGCTACGTCAACCTGACGGGCAACATCGGCTGCATGGTCAACGGCGCCGGCCTGGCGATGGCGACCATGGACATCATCAAGTACTTCGGCGGGGCGCCGGCGAACTTCCTCGATGTCGGCGGCGGCGCGACCGCGGAGCGGGTCGCCGCGGCCTTCAAGATCATCACCCACGACCCCGCGCTCAAGGGGATCCTCGTCAACATCTTCGGCGGGATCATGAAGTGCGACACGATCGCCCACGGGGTGATCGCCGCGGTCAAGGAGGTCGGCCTCAACGTGCCGCTGGTCGTCCGCCTCGAAGGCACCAACGTCGAGCTGGGCAAGAAGCTCCTCGACGAGAGCGGCCTCAACCTGACCACCGCTTCGTCGCTCCGCGACGCCGCGGCCAAGATCGTGGAGATGGTGAAATGAGCGTCCTCGTCGACAAGAACACCCGCCTCATCGTCCAGGGCATCACCGGCAAGGTCGGGATGTTCCACGCCCAGCAGTCGCTGAGCTACGGCACCCAGGTGGTCGGCGGGGTCACCCCCGGCAAGGGCGGCGAGAAGATCCTCGACCTCCCGGTCTTCGACACCGTCGCCCAGGCGGTCGAGCACACCGGCGCCAACGCCAGCGTGATCTTCGTGCCGCCGCCCTTCGCCGCCGACGCGATCATGGAGGCCGCCGACGCCGAGGTCCCGCTCATCGTCTGCATCACCGAGGGGATCCCGGTCGCCGACATGGTCAAGGCGAAGCGCTACCTCGAGGGCCGCAAGTCCCGCCTCATCGGCCCCAACTGCCCGGGCATCATCACCCCCGAGCAGTGCCGGATCGGCATCATGCCGGGCTACATCCACAAGCCCGGCCGGATCGGCGTGGTCTCGCGCTCGGGCACCCTGACCTACGAGGCCGTCCACCAGCTGACCACCCTCGGCCTCGGCCAGACCACCGCGATCGGCATCGGCGGCGACCCGGTCAACGGCACCAACTTCGTCGACTGCCTGAAGCTCTTCCAGGAGGATCCGGCGACCGAGGGGATCGTGATGATCGGCGAGATCGGCGGCTCGGCCGAGGAGGACGCGGCGGCCTTCATCAAGGAGCACGTCACCAAGCCGGTCGTCGGCTTCATCGCCGGCGTCACCGCCCCGCCCGGCAAGCGGATGGGCCACGCTGGCGCGATCATCTCCGGCGGCAAGGGCACGGCCGAGGCCAAGCTCGAGGCGCTCCGCGAGGCTGGCGTGCACATCGCCGACACCCCGTCGGACCTCGGCTCGACGATGGCCGCGGCGATGAACAAGCAGGCCTCCTAGCCCTCCGGGACAGGCACAAACGTTCAGTCGAGCAGACGAGGACGTCGACCGCGCGGTCGACGTCCTCGTCGCATTTGGGGCCTCCCACGCCTCCCCTCGTCCACCCACACGCAACTCTGAAATTATCGTAAGCAGGCTTTCCAATACATCGTTCTCGCGACGTCACCAAATCCGGCCTGTCTTGCAAAATCGGCCCCTGGAGCGCATTAAGGACGCTCGTCTACGTTGCATCTACACGGCCACGGACGGCCAGATGACGACGAGTGAGACCATGCACCAGCTCCGCCACGCGCTCTCGATCGCCCTGCTACTCGCAGCTTGTCAGCCTCGCATGTCGAACGACGACGGCGACGTGGTCCTGACGACCAGCACTGGCGACGCGTCGACCGGCGAGGTCACGACCAACGTGTCGACGGTCACCGGCCTGATGACGACCTCGACCACCGCCGACGCCAGCACCTCCGGGGGCGCGACCGACAGCGAGGGGAGCTCGACGACCACCGGCGAGCAGGGCTTCTGCGGCGACGGCGTGGCCCAGGGCGACGAGGAGTGCGACGACGGCAACCAGGACGACGACGACGAGTGCCTCTCGACCTGCAAGCTCGCCACCTGCGGCGACGGCAAGGTGCTCAAGGGCGTCGAGGAGTGCGACGACGGGAACGGCGAGAACTCGGACTCCTGCACCAACGAGTGCAAGGAGGCGTTCTGCGGCGACGGCTACCAGTACCTCGGCTTCGAGGAGTGCGACGACGGCAACATCCTCAACTCCGACGCCTGCACCGACGAGTGCGTCGAGGCGGTCTGCGGCGACGGCTACGTCTACAAGGGCGAGGAGCTCTGCGACGACGGGGTCAACGCCGGCAACTACGAGGGCTGCGCGCCCGGCTGCAAGTCCTTCGGCCCCCACTGCGGCGACGCCGTGGTCCAGGACAACGAGGGCGAGCGCTGCGACACCAACCCGCCGCAGACCAACGTCACCTGCAACCAGAACTGCACCTACAACTTCTCGAAGGCGACCCAGCTCTACTGCTTCGCCAAGTGCACCTGGGACGACGTCGACGGCTGCCAGAAGGCCGACGCCGATCTCTTCTGCCAGCTCAAGCTCGGCTCGCCGACCGCCAAGGCCAAGAGCTTCAACCCGGCCGTCAACGTCGGCCCGCCGACCAACGGCTCGGGCTTCGGCTGCGCCCACGTCGCCTACTTCATCGACGACGGGATGGGCAAGGAGGCCCGCCAGAACCTCGGGGAGCTCCCGGAGTACGGCGTGTATCGCCCGGTGATGTGGGTCAACAAGAACCTCCTCGACACCCACGGCCCCGGCGACACGATCAAGAACGTCGAGTGCATCGACTGAGGGCTCGCCTGAGCCCCCACGAACGTCGTTTTCGAGCCCCTCGCGCCCCTCCCGCGCGCCCCCCCGCGACGGCATGTCGTCCTAGAGCGCAGAGGGTCCCATGAGGTAGACTCCGCGCCGATGGATCAATCGAGCCTGGTCAGCCGCGACGTCGCGGAGCGCCTCGAGGCCCTGGCTCTCCCGTTCAACCAGTACGGGATGGATCCCTACGGGATTTCAAAGCGCCACCTCGGGCTCTTCTTCACCTTCCTCGAGGTCTTCTACAAGCACTACTTCCGGGTCCGCTGCTTCGGCATCGACCGGGTCCCAGCGACCGGCCCGGTGATGCTGGTGTCGAACCACTCCGGCGGGATCCCAGCCGACGGCGGGATGATCCTCGCGTCGCTCTTCTTCGATCACAACCCGCCGCGCCTCGCCCACGGGATGGTCGAGAAGTTCGCCCAGACCTGGCCCTTCGTCTCCCAGTGGTTCTCGCGGATGGGCCAGCTCCCCGGGCTCCCGGAGCACGCGATCCGCCTCCTCCGCGACGGCCGGGTGCTCATGGTCTTCCCCGAGGGCGCGCGCGGGACCGGCAAGCTCTACAAGGACCGCTACCACCTCGTCCGCTTCGGCACCGGCTTCATGCGGATCGCCCTCCAGACCGGCACGCCGATCGTCCCGATCGCCTTCATCGGCGGCGAGGAGGCGCTGCCGACGATCTACCACGCGAAGACCCTCGCCAAGATCTTCGGCGCCCCCTACTGGCCGGTCCCGCCCTACCTGGTGCCGATGCCCCTCCCCCTCCCCTGCGAGATCCACTTCGGCGAGCCGCTCCGCTTCGAGGGCAACGGCAACGAGGCGGATCACGTGATCGAGGGCTACGTCGAGCAGGTCCGCGACGCGATCACCCGACAGATCACCTACGGCTGCGCGATCCACGGCCAACGCCGCGCCGGCCTGCCCTTCGATCACCTCGGAGAGCGCCCATGAAGATCCTGATCACCGGCATCAGCGGCGCCCACGCGCGCATGATCGCCCAGAAGCTCGCCGCCGCCGGCCACGACGTGATCGGCCTCGATCGCCGCGCCTGGCCGAACCCGCCCGAGGGGATCCGGGTCTTCCAGGCCGACGTGCGCAAGCGGCCGGCGGCCGACGTCTTCCGCAACGAGCGGCCCGAGGTCGTCATCCACATGGCGACGATCACCCACTTCTCGGGGTCTCGCGAGGAGCGCCTCCGGATCAACCTCCAGGGGACCCGGATCGTCTTCGAGCACTGCCACGAGCACGGGGTCAAGCACGCGGTCTTCGTCGGCCGCCACACGATCTACGGGGCCGCCGCCGACGCGCCGCTCTACCGCGGCGAGGACGAGCCGCCGCTCGCGGTCACCACCTTCCCCGAGCTCGCCGACCTGGTCGCCGCCGATCTCCACGCCTGCACCGCGCTCTGGCGCTGGCCGGAGCTCAAGACCACCGTCCTCCGCCTGGTCTACACCCTCGGGCCGCTCCACCGCGGGACCCTCGCGTCCTTCCTCGCGGGGCCGCGGGTGCCGATGATCCTCGGCTTCGATCCGCTCTTCCAGATGATGCACGACGAGGACGCGGCCGACGCGGTCACCCTCGCGGTCGAGAAGCGGCTGAACGGCGTCTTCAACGTCGCCGGGCCGCCGCCGGTGCCACTCTCGGTGCTCTGCCGCGGCACCCACCGCCAGGCGCTGCCGATCCCCGAGCCGCTCTTCCCCCACGTGATCGGCCGCTTCGGCCTCCCCCACCTCCCGCCGGGCGCGGTCTCCCACATCAAGTACCCGATCGTCGTCGACGCCGCGGCCTTCCGGGCGGCGACCGGCTTCGAGCACCGCCACGACGCCCACGCGGTGATGACCAGCTTCCGCGAGTCCTGAGCCCCGAGCCGCCGCGCTCAGGGATCGAGGACGTGGAGCGGGTGGCGGAGGCGGACGCCGAGGAGCTCCCCGAGGCGGCGGTTGGCGACCCGCTTGCCGTGGACCTGCCCGTCGCTCGGCGCCCGCTCCCAGCGCGGCGGCGGCTCGCCACGGGCCTCGGCGAGGAGCGCGTACATCTCGCGCCGCGGCCGGTGATCGTCGTCGCAGACGTGGATCAGCGCCGAGAGCTCCGGCGGCGCGTCGACAGCCGCGAGGACCGCGGCGAGCGCGTCATCGCGGTGGATCAAGTTGGTCGCCTGCATGCCGTCGCCGGCGAGGATCGCCGTCGGATCGTCGCGGTAGATCCGGCCGAGGCCGCGCCCGGGGCCGTAGAGCCCGGCGAGGCGGAGGATCACCCAGGGGATCCCGAGGCGCCCGCAGAGCTCCTGGACGACCGCCTCGCCCTCGCGCTGGACCCGACCGCGCTCGCTCTCCGGCCAGCGCGCGTCGTCCTCGTCGACCCAACCCTCGGCGTCGGCGAGCGCCGAGGTCGACGAGGTGTAGACCACCCGCCGGGGCGGCCGCGCCGCGAGGGCCTCGAGGAGGCGGCGGGCGCCGTCGACGTAGAGCGCCCGGCGATCCTGGCCGCGACCGGCCGCGTAGCAGAGGACCAGCGCCTGGGCGCCCTCCAGGGCCCCTCGGACGTCCTCCGCGGAGGCGTGGAGGAGATCCAGCGCCCGCGCCTCGACCCCGGGCGGCGCGCCCTCGAGGACGCCGTCGCGGGTCGTCGCGATCACCGGCCGTGTGCTGCCGAGCGCGCGCGCGACCTCGCGCCCGAGGAAGCCGGCGCCGACCACCGCCGCCTTCGCTTGCGAGGCCACCTCCATCACGCCGCCTCCAACCTGTCTAAAAGGTCACCCCGGCGCCGACCATGAGATCGTAGCGAGGGATCAGGTAGCGGGGCCCGAGGACGACGTCGAAGTGGGGGATCGCCGCCCAGATCAGGAGGCGGTCGTTGACCACCAGCTTGCTCGTGACCCCCGCCTGGATGTCGGCGCCGTGGATCCCCCGGTAGCCGCGCCAGGCCGCGAGGTGGTAGCCGAGGGCGACGTTCGGCGAGATGTAGAAGCCGAGGCCCTTGACCACCTGGATATCCCACGAGAACTTCGGCGCCAGGACCAGGCCGAAGTAGCCGCGGCCGAGGAGCTCCTCCTGGGCGAGGAGCCCCAGCGCCGGCCCGCGGGCGCGGCCGCTGAAGTGGACGCCGATCTCCTGCGAGACCTTGAACGCGCCGCCGCAGCCCCAGGCGCCGCGGAAGAGCGGATCGTCGAAGAGCGGGCCGATGTAGTAGCTGCCCTGGTAGCACTGGCCGCGGGAGATGCCGAAGGAGGGACCGACGCCGACCTGGAGGTAGATCGGGCGGGTCCCCTCGCGCAGCGCCGCCGGTCGATCACCGGCGGCCGCGTCGCCGCCGACCAGGCCGAGCGCGAGCGCCGACGCGAGCCCCAGCGCCCGCGCGATCCGGGCCGAAGGGCGCCGCCTCAGGCGCCGAGAGAGCGGCGGCGGTGAAGTGGCTGCGAGGGCGGCGAGGGGCATGTGCGCGTGTTCGACCGCGATCGGTCGACGGGCCTCAAGTCTCGCACAATCGAGGGAGCGCGAGCACCAACCTCGGCCGCGTTGGTTTGCTGAGGACCGCGCGCCACCGTACACTCATCGGCCGTGGTCGTGCTTCGTCTGGTCCTCCGGGCGCCGCGAGCCCTGCCAGCGCGGACCTGCTCCGGCGCGGCTGAGGTCACCACGCACGGGCTGCGCGCAGGGGCCCCGCTCCCGCCCAGAGTCCGCGCCGGAGCCCGCTCCTCCGCCCCCTCCGGGGCGCCCCCTCGCTCCCAAGCGTCGCGCTAGGTCGGGATGGAGAGCGAGCCCCAGATCGACGCGATCGACGCGCCCTCCCCGAGCGAGGCGCGGGCGAGCCGCGACCTCGCCCGCCTCGCCCGCCAGCGCCGGCAGCTCGCGGCCCGCGACGCGAACCGCCTCCGTCGCCGCCACCGGATCGCCCTCGGGATCACCTGGGTCGCGCTGACCTTCACCCTCACCGCGCTGGTGCTCGCCGGCCGCGACTCCTACCTCGCCGCCGAGGCGCTCTTCATCACCGTCGTGATCTCGGTGATCACGCTCCCCCTCCTCGCCCGCACGGCCCTGCCGGAGTGGCTGATCGAGCGGACCCTTCGGGCAGGTGATCGCGACGCCGCGCTGGCGACCGGACACCTCAGCCCGCGCCTCGCCGCCCTCGTCGAGTCCACGCGGATCCTCCGGCTGGCGATCGAGTCGGCGGATCGGCGGGACAGCGACGCCGCCCGCGGCGTCTGGGCCTGGATCGCCGAGGTCCGCGAGCTCCCCTACGCGGACCAGCAGGTGCTCGCCGAGCTCGGGCTCTCGGTCGGCGGGATCGAGGCGGTCCTCCTCGCCGATGAGCCCGAGTCGGGTGAGCCCGCGACCGTCCCCGCCGAGCGTCGCCGCCGCGAGATGGAGGTGATGGCCGAGCAGCTCGAGGGCTTCGAAAGCGCGCTCCTCCGCCATAACCCGGGCCCCTACCGTTGACCTCGAGCGACGGCGCCAGCGCCGCGATCGCGCGCCTTTCGAGCTCGAGGGCCGGAGGGGGCTGTCGCAGGTCGTCGTCGACGGGGCCCCTTGCCGCCCGGAGCTTGGTGCTTAAACCCTCTCCCACGCCATGAGCTTGACCGTCTCGTCCGCCGTCACCCACGCTCTCCCCGCGCTCGCGGACGGGCCGACCATCGATCTGACGGAGGTCCAGAGCGACCTCGAGGCGGTCGCCCGCGACGTCGTCGCCGCCCGCCGCCGCGGCCTCCGGCTCCTCGACGCGGTCGACGATCCAGCCTTCCCCAGCCTCCGCACCTTCCACCTCGGGATCCGCGACGCCCTCTTCCTCGAGATCCCGAGCGAGCTCGATCCCTGGATTCAGGCGGTCACCGACGGGCCCGCGGCGGTCGAGGGCGCGGCCGTCGATCACCTCCAGCGCATGCTCGTCGGCGCCGCCCAGGGGCGCGGGACCTCGGACGTCAGCGAGCTGGCCGAGCTCCAGCAGGCGCTCGCCGAGCTCCTCGTCTTTGAGGCGCTGCGCCTCCAGCTCCTGGTCATCGCCCTCGGCAGCGAGGAGTACGAGACCGTCGGCGGCGAGGAGGCCGACCTCGACGCGATCGCCTGGGCCGAGGTCGAGGCGCTCCTTCACCGCCCCGAGCTCGATGATCCCGAGGTCCGCCCCCTCCACCTCCTGCGGGCGACCGCCAGCGTCTCGCTCGCCCGCGACGCCGCCGAGCGGGCCGAGGCCCTCCGCCTCGCTGGCCCCGATCTCCGCGACGAGGTGCGGATGCGAGCCCGCCTCCGCGCGGCCCTCCGCGAGCTCCGCCTCGCCGAGTCGGTGCTCCTCGAGAACGCGCTCGCCTCGCTCCTCGGCGGCGAGCGCCGCGAGCTCACGGATCTCCAGGCCGAGCGCCCGCTCGCGCTCGACGGCCTCTCGCGGCAGGCGATGGATCAGCGGGTCTCGCGGGGTCGGCGTGCGCTGACCCGGGCCAAGCAGGGCTGGCCGCAGCGCCGCCGCCCGGCGCTCTTTGACCTCCTCCGCCGGCCGAACGCGGCCTCGCTTTGAGCGGTGGTCGGCGGTGGGCTATCCTCCGCCAGCCCCGATGACCGCCGAGACGCTGACTGAGACTGCCGCCGCCGCCGCCGCCGAGCCGAAGCGCGCCCCTCGCCTCATCCTCACCGGGGTCGTCGCCGCCCTCGTGCTCGCCCTCGATCTCGGGTCGAAGGCCTGGGCCTGGGAGAACCTCCGCTTCCTCCCCAAGCGAGTGATGGTCGAGGGCTTCTTCCAGCTCGAGTTCGCCTTCAACACCGGCTCGGCCTTCGGCTTCCTCCGCTCGGCCTCGTGGTCGCGGATCTTCTTCATCGCCATCACGATCGCCGCGGTGATCTACATGGTCCGCCTGGCGCTCACCCTGCCGGCCCGCTTCATCAGCGGCTACATGGCGGTCGCGCTGATCATCGGCGGCGCCCTCGGCAACCTCCACGACCGCTTCTTCCGACTCCTCGGCGGCAAGCACGGGGTCGTCGACTTCCTCGTCTTCTACTACTGGCCGGGCAAGCGCTGGCCGGCCTTCAACGTCGCCGACGTCGCCCTGGTCGCCGGCGTGATCCTCTTCATGATCTACCTCCGACGCCACGGCGCCGCCCTCGACGGGGCAGCCCGGCGCTAGCGAGCGCGCGCTCGAGCGCGAGCGCCCCGAGCCCCCACGAGATGCACCCGATCCTCCTCGAAGACACCTGGATCGGCGACCTCCACGGCTACGGGACGATGGTCCTCCTCGGCGGCCTCTGCCTCGCGCCGGGGCTCTGGTGGGACGCCAAGCGCCGGGGGATGCCGGGCGAGCTCCTCCTCGACTTCTACATCGTCCTGGTGGTCGGCTGCTTCGTCGGCGGCCGCCTCCTCGACGTCCTCAGCCGGCCCGCGGTCTTCCTCGCCGAGCCGATGCGGATCTTCAGCGGCCAGGAGAACTTCGTCTTCTACGGCTCGCTCTTCGGCGTCCTCCTCGGCTTCGTCTGGCTCGCCCGCCGCTACCGGAGGCCGGTCGCCGACGTCGCTGACCTCCTCGCGCCGTGGATCGGCGTCGGCCACGGGGTCGCGCGGGTCGGCTGCTACTTCGCCGGCTGCTGCTTCGGCGCGCCGGTGGTCGGCGATCCCGCGTGGGCGCTCCACTTCCCGCCGGGCTCGATCGCGTTTGACGGCGGCGAGGTCGCCCACGCGGGCGCGCACACGGTCGGCCTCTTCCCGGTCCAGCTCGCCGAGGTCGTCGGCCTCGAGGTGATCGGCCTCTCGCTGGTCGCCACCCGGGTGCTCCGCGGCGTCGAGAGCCGCTGGCGGATGTCGGCGCGCTACGCCCTGCTCTACGGCGGCCTCCGGATGGTGACCGAGCTCTTCCGCGGCGATCACTCGCGCAACCACCTCTTCACCGTCGAATTCCCCGGCCTCGCCGATCTCCTCCGGCTCCCGGCCGACCAGCCCTTCCTCCTCTCGACCTCGCAGCTCGTCAGCCTCGCGCTGATCGCCTGGGGCGCGGCGGTGATCATCCGGACCCGTCGGGCCGAGCATGCGCTATCCTCCGCCGACCGCCGCCCATGACCGCCCCCGCGTCCGAACGTGATCCCAAGAGAGCCCGCCGGGTCACCGCTGCGCTCGTCCTCGCCGCGGCCTCGCTCGCCCTCGACCTCGGGACCAAGGCCTGGGTCTGGGACAAGCTCCGCGGGCAGCCGGCGGAGACCGTGATCGACGGGGTGCTCTACCTCGAGTTCTCGTTCAACACCGGCTCGGCCTTCGGGCTCTTCGGCGGCCAGGACTTCGCCCGCCCCTTCTTCATCGTCGTCACCCTGGTGACCGTCGCCTACATGGCGCTCCTCCTCCGCAAGCTGCCGACCGATCGCCTCTACGGCCACCTGGCGATCGGCCTGGTGATCGGCGGCGCCCTCGGCAACCTCCACGATCGCCTGATCCGCGCGCTCGAGATCGGCGGCGAGCTCCGCCACGGGGTCGTCGACTGGATCCTCGTCTACTACCTGCCGGGGCGCCCCTGGCCGAACTTCAACATCGCCGACGCGGCCCTCGTCGCCGGCGTCGGCCTCCTCCTGCCCTACCTCCTCCTCCACGCCGAGCCGAGGCCCGCGCCCAAGGCGGAGTCCTAGGCGCGCTCGAAGACCCTGTCCTCAAGGACAGGGCCCCCGTACCAGCGCCCGCGCCGGGAGGCGCGCGCTCACTCCGAGCGCTGGTTGGCCAGCGCCTGGCCGAAGCCGACGGTGTACTGGACCGCCGAGACCACCGAGGCGATCAGCGAGATCCCGAGGGTGATGAGGCCGACCTTGTTGAAGTCGACCCACTGGTCCGTACCCAGCATGCGGTAGGGGTAGTGGACCAGGAGGAAGCAGATCCCGATCAGCTGGAAGACCGTCTTCGCCTTGCCGCCCGCGCCCGCCGCGATCACCACGCCCTCGGAGGACGCGAGCGAGCGGAGCCCGGAGATGTAGAACTCGCGGGAGAGCAGGAGGACGACGATCCAGGCCGGCACCCGGCCGTCGGCGACCAGGTAGATCAGCAGGGCCGCGACCATGATCTTGTCGGCCAGCGGATCGACGAACTTGCCGAAGACAGTGACCAGCCCCGCCCGCCGCGCGAGGACCCCGTCGACGAGATCGAGGACCGACGCGACCACGAAGATCAGCATCGCGTAGACGCACTTGTAGGGGTCGGTCTTGTCGACCAGGAGGAGCACCGGCGGGATCAGGAAGACCCGACCGATGGTGATCATGTTCGGGAGGTTGAGGACCTCCCGCTTGAAGCGTTCGAAGCGCTTCATGGGCGCTTCCCCTCGTCGGTCGCCGCCGCCCCGTCGCGTCGGAGGTCGATGAGGAGCGCCCCCTCGCCCTCACAGCGGAGCTGCCGGAGCTCGGGCTCGCCGATCGCGACGATGTCGCCGATCCAGCCGAGGAGCGCCCCCGGATCGACCCGCTGCGAGCGCCCGGGGGCGACCTTCACCGCCAGGAGGTCGCCCTGGGCCCGCAGCGCCAGGACCCCGTCGCCGGCGACCCGGGCGAAGAGCGCGCCTTCCGGCGCGTCGTCGTGGCGGGTGCCCGGGAGCGCGCCGAGCTCCCAGTGGAGCGAGGGCTCGGCCGCCCAGAGCGCGTCCTCGCGGAGGTAGCAGCGATCGCGGCGGAGGCGGGTGATGTAGAAGGCTCCGGGCCCGCGGGCGAAGACCACCGTCCCCTGCCCGTCGACCAGCGCCAGCGGCCCGGGTCCGAGCTCGACCCCGCCGGGGCCCCGCCGCGGCAGGCGGCGGATCCGGAGGCCGTCGCCGATCAGCGCCGCCGCGTCGACCCGGACGAGCATCGCCGGATCGACGTCGAGGACCAGGTGACCGCCCTCCAGGAGGGAGATCGAGCGCCCCGCCTCAGCCCCCCGAAGGAGGCGGGCGACGGCGAGCTCGGTGAGGCCAGCGATCTCAGGCTCTGCGAAGCGCACGCGGGCCGAGCCTACCGCGAACCATCGGGCGCCTCCACACCGAAGCGCGCGAAAATTCGGGCGTTCCTCACTCGGCGATCTGCCGCGTCGGCACCTCGCTCGCCTCGCCGGCGCTCTGGAGGAGGCGGTCGTAGCCGTAGTAGCGGCGGAGCACCGCCCGGACGTAGGCCCGCACCCCCGGGTAGGGCGGCACCCCGGCGTGCTTCTGGACCGCCCCCGCGCCCGCGAAGTAGGCCGCGAGGACGAGGACGAGATCGCCGTTGAAGCGGTTGGCGAGGAGGCGGAGGAAGCGGGCGCCGCCGTAGATGCTCTGGCGGGGATCGAAGGGCCGCTGGACCCCGAGGAAGCGGGCGGTCGCCGGCATCAGCTGGGTCAGGCCGATCGCCCCGGCGCCCGACACCGCGTTCGGCCGGAAGCGGCTCTCGGTGTGGATCAGCGCCCGCAGGAGCGCCTCCGGCAGCTGATAGAGCTGGGCCGCCCCGCGGATATGCCGCTCGTAGCGGCGCATCCGCTCGTCGTCGAGGGGATAGACGTCCGCCTCGGCCGCGCCCTCCTCGTCGGTCTGGCGGCGGTAGGCGCCCTCCCAGCCGCCGCGCGGTCCGCCGGCGACCGCGACCACGTGGACCACGCCGTCGGCGTCGGTGTAGCGGGCGTAGGTCGGCGTCGCCGCCTCGGCCACCCCGCCGAGCGCGAGGCTCAGCGCGAGCCCGCCGACCACCAGCCCTCGAGCGCCCCCGATCATCGGCGGAGGATAGCAGCTCCGGACCCGGGCTATCGCAAGCGATCGCCGCCTGCTACCCTCGAACGCGCTCCCATGCCCATTGCGACGACCGTCCACCAAAGCCGGACCCTGGTGATCGGCAGCGGGCTCGCCGGCCTCTACTTCGCCCTCGAGGTCGCCGACCGGGGCCCGGTGACCGTCCTGACCAAGCACCGCCGGGACTCGAGCAACACGAGCTGGGCGCAGGGGGGGATCTCGGCGGTCTTCGCCGACGACGACTCGCTCGCTGGCCACGTCGAGGACACGCTCCGGGTCGGCGCCGGCCTCTGCCACCGCGACATGGTGATGCACGCGGTCGAGCTCGGCCCCGATCTCGTCCGCCGCCTCGTCGATCGCTACGGCGTCCGCTTCGACCACGAGGGCGACGACGAGAAGGCCCCCTTCGCGCTCGGGCGCGAGGGCGGCCACTCTCACCGCCGGGTGGTCCACCACCGCGACACCACCGGCGCCGAGATCCAGCGCGCGCTGATCGCGGCCGCGGCCGCCCACCCGAACATCACCGTGATCGAGCACTACACGGTGATCGACCTCCTGAGCTGGTCGAAGGTCGACGGCTCCAGGGGCTGCTTCGGGGTCTACGCGCTCGACAACCGCAGCGGCCTGGTCGAGGCCTTCGTCGCCCCGGTGACCGTCCTCGCCACCGGCGGCGCCGGCCGGGTCTACCGCTACACCTCGAACCCCGACGTCGCCACCGGCGACGGGGTGGCGATGGCGTACCGGATCGGCGCGCCGGTGGCCAACCTCGAGTTCATGCAGTTCCACCCGACCTGCCTCTACCACCCCGAGGCCAACACCTTCCTGATCTCGGAGGCGCTGCGGGGCGAGGGCGGGATCCTCCGGCGCAAGGACGGCAGCGATCTGATGAAGGGGCGGCACCCGATGGGCTCGCTCGCCCCCCGCGACGTGGTCGCCCGGGAGATCGACGCCGAGCTCAAGCGATCGGGTCAGCGCTGCGTGTTCCTCGACATGACCCACCTCGACGGGGCGTTCCTCCAGGAGCGCTTCCCGGCGATCTTCGCCCGCTGCCTCTCGCTCGGGATCGACCTCCGCGAGGAGCCGATCCCGGTGGTCCCGGCCGCCCACTACATGTGCGGCGGCGTCGTCGTCGATCACCAGGGGCGGACCGCGATCCCCGGCCTCATGGCGATCGGCGAGGTGGCGATGAGCGGCCTCCACGGCGCCTGCCGCCTCGCCTCCAACAGCCTCCTCGAGGCGGTCGTCCTCGCCCACGGCGCGGCCTCGGTCGCCGACGAGTTCGGCCGCGCGCCGCCGCTCAAGGTCGATCCCTGGAACGAGGGCGCGGCGGTCGACTCCGACGAGGCGGTGATGGTCACCGCCAACTGGGAGGAGGTCCGGGCGCTGATGTGGAACTTCGTCGGCATCGTCCGCTCGGACAAGCGCCTCGAGCGGGCGCGCCGGCGGATCGAGCTGATCAGCGAGGAGATCCTCGAGTACTACTGGCGCTTTCGGGTGACCCGCGACATCGTCGAGCTCCGCAACATCTCGCTCTGCGGCCACCTGATCATCGAATGCGCGCGCCGCCGACAGGAGTCGCGGGGGCTCCACTACACCCTCGACTATCCGGAGACCCGCGAGGAGCTCGCCCGCGACACGGTGATCGACAAGAGCTGCGGCCCCGAGACATGATCGCCCCCTCTCCAGGTCTCCGGGCCGCCCTCGCGATTGGCCTCGCGATCGGCCTCGTCGCCACCCTGCCGGGTTGCGCCGGCCGCGGCCATCGCTCACCGGAGGCGCTCCGCGAGGCCTACGCCGCCGCCCTCGAGCGCGACGATCCCGACGCCGCCTACGCCCTCCTCGCCCCCGAGGTCCAGGCGCGGATGAGCCGCGAGCAATTCACCGCCCGCTGGCGCGATCAGGCGGCCGACCGCGAGGCCGCGGCCGCCGATCTCGCGGCCCTGCCGGCCGATCTGCGGGCCCCGCTGGCGCGCGGGACGACGATCCACAGCAACGGCGCGGTCCTCCAGTGGACGGTCGCCGGCGGCGACTACCTGGTCGTCAGCGGGCTCCCCGCGCTCGCCGATCGGGCGACCCCCGCCGAGGCGATCCGCGCGTTCATCGCGGCGGTTCGGGGGGCTGATCTCGCGGCCCTCGAGGCGGTGCTCGCGGACGAGCTGCGGGCGCGGATCGCCGACGAGTGGGAGGCGCGGGTGAGCGCGATCGAGGCCCGCCTGGAGGAGCCTGGAGCCATTGAGCTGAGCCCGGACAGCCGGCAGGCACGCCTCCGCTACGACAAGGGGCGCTCGATCGCCCTCGAGCAGCACCCGGACGGCTGGAAGATCACCTCATTTCAGTGACAAACGCCGTCTCGTGAGCTTTGCCCGGTCGCGGCGCCTGGATCGCCGGCTGATTGTTGCTATCACCAGGCGACAAGCGCCCCAGGCGGGCGATTGCGCGCACTCCACGCTCCTTGCTCCAGGGTGACGAGCGACCCCGCGCAGGCCCCGCTACCCCCCTTCCGGCGGCGACCCCGCCACCATCGGTGGACGAGATTGCCCATCGCCGGCAAAAGGGTCAAAATGGCGCACGTCTGTTGGAGGAAAAGTGATGGAGTCCCAGTTCCAGGTCGGTGAGATGGTCGTCTACCCAGCCCACGGCGTCGCCGAGATCGTCGCCGTCGAGACCAAGGTCATCCAGGGCCAAAAGTACCCCTTCTACCACCTCCACGTGCTCGGGAGCGGGCTCAAGATCATCGTCCCGATGACCAAGGCTGAAGAGATCGGCATGCGGCCGATCGCCGACGACGCCGCGATCGACGAGCTCTACGAGCTCCTCCGCGACCACGAGGTCCCCCACGACCGGCAGACCTGGAACCGCCGCTACCGCGGCTTCATGGAGAAGATCCGCACCGGCTCGCTCTTTGAGGTCGGCGAGGTCTACCGCGACCTCAGCCTCCTCAAGAACACCAAGACCCTCTCCCACGGCGAGCGGCAGATGCTCCAGACCGCGCGCACCCTGGTGGTCCGCGAGCTGAGCACCGCCCGCAGCCGCCCCGAGTCGCAGATCGCTGACGAGCTCGACTCGATGTTCAAGTAAGCTCCGGGGCACCACCGTGGCCAGCGAACAGAACGAGTACACCGACATCCAGATCTGCACCCTCCCCTGGGACCAGGTCGAGTGCGACGCCTTCGTCTGCCCGACCAATTCGGAGGGTTCGATGAGCCAATTCCCGGCCTCGAAGATCCGTGACCTCGCCGGCCCGGGGATCGAGGAGCAGGTCCGCCCCCACACCCCGCTGGCCATCGGCGCCGCCTTCGTCAGCGGCGCCGGCCGGATGCGCGCGCACCACCTGATCCACGTCCCCAACACCGACAAGCCCGGCGGCAAGGTTCAGGTGGAGGACGTCCTCCGGGCGACCGCGGCCGTCCTCGTCGCCGCCCGGGTCAAGGGCTTCACGACCATCGCCATGCCGCTGATGGGCGCGTTCGAGAGCGGGATCCCGGCCGAGGAGGCCGCGCGGGCGATCCACTCCGAGTTCAAGTCGTTCCGCGGCGAGCGCCCGCTCAAGGTCTTCCTCATGGCCCGCGACGCCAACGACGTCGAGGTCTTTGAGGTCGCCATCGACGGCGGCCCGCCCTGATCTGACCCTGATCCGACCCTGACCCGACGCCCGCGAACGCCCTGACGATCCCGCAGTGGCCGCCGAAGAGACCCTCCTGACGGCGCTCGTCCTCCTCGGCGCGGGCGCGCTCGTCGGTCGGCTGAGCCGCCGCAGCGGCGAAGCGAGCGACGACGCCCCCCTCGTCCGCCTCTCGACGCGCGGCGACCGGGGGGCGGCCGAGCTCCCGTGGACCACCCTACGGGCGGCGATCGGCGGCGGCGCGATCGCCCTCCTCGCCCTCGCCGCCCTCCCAGTGATCGTCAGCGCCGGACTCCCGGCCTGCGAGGGTCGGGGCGCGACCGCCTGCACCCCCGGCGAGCCCCTCGGCGCGGCCGCGTGGATCATCCTCGGCCTCGCCGCCCTGCCGCTGGTGCTCGGCCTCTGGGACGACCTCCGGGCGATCGGCGAGCGCGGATGAGGAGACCTGGCCCAAGGGCAATCTTCCGCCCAGGCCAGCGCTCGGTCGGGACCAGGCGCTTGCTCGGGCTCGGGCTCGCGGCAGCGCTCGCGGTCGGGTGCGCTCCCGACGAGCCGGTGCGCGTGACCCCGTCGATCCTCTACTTCGACGCCGCCCACCCCTCACGCACCCTGACGCTCCGCAACGCCGGCGCCTCCGAGGTCGCGCTCGCGCGCGTCCGCCTCGACACCCGCACCCCCGACTGGGGCTCCTTCGTCCTCACCGACGCGGCGCTCCCCCGGAGCGTGCCCGCGGGCGGCGAGGTCGAGCTCCACCTCCGCGCCGACACCAAGCACTTCGTCAGCGAGCACGCCCACGGCGAGCCCCCCCACTACCGCCGGGGCCGCAGCCGCCTCCTCCTCCAGGCGGATGGCGCGAGGGCGATCGAGCTCCGCTTCGAGCCCCCGCCGACCCCGGGCCTCGCCCTCCAGCTCGGTCGCCTCGGGACCCTCGCGGCCGCGCTCGCCCTCCTCGTCGCCCTCCGCCGGCGACGGCCCGCGAGCGCGCCGGTCCCCTGGGCCCTCCTCGTCGCCGTGGCGATCCTGCCCTGGGGCCCACCGCTCTGCGTCGACCAGGTCGGCGCACGCCTCGGCCGCGCTGCCCTCGAGCAGTGCGCGCTCGGCCACGGAGGCGCGCCCCTGGTCCTCGCCCCGACCGAGCTCGGCGTCGGCCTCGGCCTCGCTCTCCTCCTCCTGGTCGACCTCGCCCGCTGGGGCGCGGCGGCCCGCGACTCGGCGCCCGCGAGCGCCCTCCGCAGCGGGGCCCGCTCGCTCCTCGCCGACCTCGCGCTCCTCCTCGCGATCGCGCCGGCCCTCGCCGGCGCCGACGTCCTCGCCGTCGACGCCCTGGCCCTCGCCCAGGAGGACGCCTGGGGGGTCATCCGCCACCCGATCGCCGCCCTCCTCGCCCTCGCCGCGGCCGCCCTCCGGGGCTCCGCTGCCTCGCGCGTCGGCGCCGACGATCTCGGGATCGCGGCCCTCCTCACGCTCGTCTTCTTCGGCGGCTGGACCCCCCCGCCCGGGCTCCCCTTCACCGCCCTTCCCCATGGGCTGATGCTCGCGCTCGGCGTCGTCCTCACCCTGGGCAAGAGCGCCGCGATCGCCCTCGGGATCGCCGCGCTCCGCCGCCGCTTGCCAGCGACGCTGGCCGCCCGGGCGCTCGGGCCCCTCCTCACGCTGGCACTCCTCACACTCGTCGTGACCGCCCTCGTTCGCAGCTGATCACGCCCACCGGCGCGCCGTATTCTCACGGCTCCGTGGGCACCTTTGGCGGCCGCTCGCGTCCGCCGCGCGCGCCGCCGCCGTAGCTTTTTTTCCAGGCGGGTGATACGTTGCGCCGGCGAGCCTCAGTAGGCCCTCTGGCGAACACGGATGGTGAAGCAGACGGTCAACGACAGCCGACGAGAGCCAGCCGGACCCACCGGTCGCGCCGGGGACTGTGCTCTCGCCGACATGCGAGGGATCACTTGATGCCGACGACGATCGCCCAAATTGGGGGCTTCGAGCTCTGGGACATCCTGCAGCTCGCGCAGACCTCGCGCATGTCGGTCAAGCTCTCGGTCGAGTCGCCGCATGGCAGCGGAGCGATGTTCTTCGAGGGCGGCAACCTCCGCCACGCGATCGCCGGCGACAACGTCGGCGACGAGGCGGTCGACAAGATGCTCGAGTGGCGCGAGGGCTCGGTCTCCTCGTCGCAGCTCCCGAACGAGACCCCACAGACCGTCACCAAGTCGTCGATCACCGCGCTCCTGATGGACCGCGCGCGGGTCCGCGACGAGGAGGAGCGGCAGAACCCGCGGGCGGCCGCGCAGCCCGAGCCCGAGGTCCTGCCGGATGAGCCGATCCCCGAGCTCAACATCGACATCGAGACCGTCCGCGGGCTCCTCCACGAGGTCGACGAGCAGCTCGGCGGCGCCTTGATCGGCAGCGCGGTGATCTCCAAGGCGACCGGCATGTCGATCGCCGGGATCAACTCGCCGACCCGCTCCTCCGCGCTCTTCAATCACCTCTCCGAGCAGCTCCACAACGCGCTCGCGCGGGCTGAGGACGCGCCGGCCAAGGGCGTCCGTCAGTTCGTGATCGAGGGCGACAACGGGATCTTCATCTTCGTGATCGAGATCGACGATCGCCACCGCTGGGCGATGACGCTCGACGGGGCCCGGACCCAGCTCGGCCTGGTCTTCTCGTTCATCATCCCCGACATCCTCCCGCGCCTGACCAGCGCGCTCGGGGGATAGCCGACGCGCCTTCGCCAGAGACGGGCGCGGGGCGGTGCCTCCCCGGGCACCGGCCGAGCAGCGATGAGGGCTGTCGCCGCGCCCAAGCCCTGCTACAAGAGGCGCCGCGATGGTCTACATCTCGAAGGTCTACACCAAGTTCGGCGACGACGGCCGGACGATGCTCGCCAACGGCGAGACCACCGACAAGGACTCCGCCCGGGTCATCGCCTACGGCGCGGTCGATGAGCTCAACGCGATCGTCGGCGGGGTCCGCCTCGAGATCGCGCGGGAGCCCGCCCGGGCCGACCACGCGAGCTTCTGCGATCACCTCGACGCCATCCTCGAGCGGATCCAGCAGGAGCTCTTCGATCTCGGCGCCGAGCTCGCGCACCCCGGCGCGGCCGCCGGCGAGAGCAAGCTCAAGATCGAGGACCAGATGATCCTCCGCCTCGAGACCGAGCTCGACGCGCTCAACGATCGACTCCTCCCGCTGCGCTCGTTCGTGCTCCCCGGCGGTGGGCCGATCGCCGTCGCCGCTCACCTCGCGCGGACCGTCTGCCGCCGGGCCGAGCGCGAGGCGGTGTCGCTCCGCCGGCTCGAACCCGTCCGCGGCGAGGCGATCCGCTACCTCAACCGCCTCAGCGACTTCTTCTTCGTCCTCGCGCGGGCGGCCGCCGCCGAATTCCACCGCCCCGAGGTCCTCTGGGACTCCCGCCGCCAGCGCTGACGAGCCGACGATGACCGCCAAGCTCCGCAAATTCCGCTACGAGTTCCCGCCGACCGAGGCCCGCTTCATCGCCGCGCCGACGGCCGATGCGGCCGTCCTCTACATCCGCCGGGCCTACCCCCACAACACCCGCGACGTCCTCGCAACCCTCCGCGAGATTCCCCGCTGGCCGGAATTCTGGAAGACGCTCGATCATCAGGGGATGGTCCTGCCACCGAGCGACGACTAGCGCCTGGCGCCGCGAGCTTCGCCCGCGCTTCGCCGACATCGAAGTAGCTCGGTCGCGCCAGAGCCGTCGCAGACCTGTGAACTCGCCTTCACAGGGGCCGATGCGAAATCGGGTGCACGCCTGGAATTGGCTTTCGCACGCGTTTTCGGGGGCCTCTGGGCTTGAGCTAGGCCGACGCCCTGCGCTACAGAGCATCCCGCGGCGGCTGGCCGCCGCCCGCCACTCTTTCCTCCTCTGCCAGCGCGATTCGACGGCCTATGACCACCGCCAAGAGAGCAGCATTCTTCCGCGCCGAGGGCGTCCTCCTGAGCCGCGGCGTGCTCGCTGCGACCGCCTACTACGCGGCCAACGCCCAGAAGTTCAGCGAGCGAGCCCTGCGACTCGGGGTCGTCGCCCTCTCGGCGCCCCTCCAGGGCCTCCTCGGGCAGAACGATCGCACCCTCGCCAACCGCCTCGCCTTCCTCGCCGCCCGCGGGATGAGCGAGGACCGGCTCGCCGAGCTCGGGGAGGAGTACGCCGAGGACATGCTGAAGGACAAGATCCTCGACCAGGGGGTCGAGCTGATCAAGCGCGCCCGCGCCGAGGGCCACCGGATCGTCGTCCTCAGCGACAACATCGCCCAGATCATGGAGCCGCTCCTGCAGCACCTCCCGAAGATCGACGACCTCGTGTGCAACCACCTCGAGATCACCGACGGCGAGGCGACCGGCAAGCTCCTCGATCCGGTGATCGGCAGCCACGGCGACGGCAAGTGGGTGCAGGGCTACGCCGAGCGCCACGGCCTCGATCTCCGGGCCTGCGCGGCCTACGGCGCCCACGGGACCGACCTCCTCCTCCTCGCAGGAGTCGGTCGTCCCTGCGCCGTCAACCCGGACTTTACGCTCCGCCGCTCCGCCCGTGAGGCAGAGTGGCCGGTGATCGACTACCAGGAGTGAGCGCCCCGGCGCGAGGAGGAGGAGGAGGAAGCATGCGACGCCTATCGATCCACGAGAGCTACGCCGGCAAACACGTCCTGCTGACGGGGGCCTCGGGCTTCCTCGGCAAGGTCTGGCTGACGATGGCGCTCGAGGGGCTCCCGGAGATCGCCAAGATCTACGTGCTCCTCCGCAAGAAGGCGCTGCGACCGGCGCGTGACCGCTTCGAGCGGATCGTCGCGACCTCGCCGGCCTTCAAGCCGCTCCACGAGCGCTACGGCCGCGACCTCGCCCGCTTCATCAACGAGCGGATCGAGGTCGTCGACGGCGACATCTCGTCGCCCGGCCTCGGCCTCGACCCCGAGGTCGCCGCCCGCCTCCACCGCGACGTCGACCTCGTGATCAACTGCGCGGGCCTCGTCGACTTCGACCCCGATCTCCGCGACGCGCTGACGACCAACGTCGACGGCACCCTCCACGTCGCCTCGTTCATGGAGCGCTGTCAGAAGGCCGCGCTCCTCCACATCTCGACCTGCTACGTCGCCGGCACCCGCAACGGGGTGATCGACGAGACCCTGATCGCCGACTACGCGCCGAACGGCGAGCCCTTCGACGCGGCCGCCGAGCTCGCGGCCGCCCGCGCGCGGATCGACGAGATCATCGCCGAGCACGACGGCCCGGCGAAGGAGGCCGAGATCCACCTCGACGCGCTCAAGCACATCCGCGAGCGCCGCCTCGACCCCGACAACCCGACCCTGGTCCGCAACATCTCCCGCCGGATCAAGCGCCAGTCGATCAAGGACGCGATGATCGAGGAGGGCCAGTCGCGGGCCCAACGCTGGGGCTGGACCAACATCTACACCTACTCCAAGAGCCTCGCGGAGTCGGTGCTGGTCCCCTACCAGGGCAAGTTCCGCTTCTCGCTGCTGCGGCCGGCGATCGTCGAGTCGTCGCTCGCCTACCCCTTCCCGGGGTGGAACCAGGGCTTCAACACCTCGGGGCCGCTCTCCTACATGCTCGCCGGCTGGCTCCGCGAGCTGCCGATGCGCAAGGACAACCCCTTCGACATCATCCCGGTCGACTACGTGTGCACGGGGATGACGATCGCCGGCGCCGCCCTCCTCCAGGGCTGCCACGAGACCGTCTATCAGTGCGGGACCTCCGACAAGAACCGCCTCTCGATCGACCGCGCCTGCGACCTCACCGCGCTCGCCCACCGCAAGCACCTCCGCCGCAAGGGCGACACGGTCGTCGACCGGGTGATCCTCGCGCGCTGGGACGGGGTCCGGGCCGACGACATCGACCACACCCTCTCGGTCCCCAACCTCCGCCGCTTCACCCAGGGCGTCGCCCGGACGATGCGCGAGCTCCCGCGGCGCTGGCCGAAGGCGATCCGGCGGCGGGCCGAGAAGGTGGCCGAGCGCGCCGACAAGATCGACGAGTCCCTCGACACGATCGAGCACCTCATCGACCTCTACCTCCCCTTCATCCACGACAACACCTTCGTCTTCCGGACGGACAACCTCCTCTCGTACGACATCGTCGAGCCCGAGCACCGCTGGGATCCGAAGGATCTCGACTGGCGCCACTACTGGATCAACGTCCACATCCCCGGGCTCCGGAAGTGGTGCTACCCGCTCTTTGAGGGCAAGACCCCGGAGTCCTACAAGCCGCGCTACAAGTTCTCGCTGAGCGAGGGCGCGGAGACCAAGAGCGCCCCGGCGAGCGACGCTGAGGCCCAAGGAGAGGTCGGCTAGATGGCAATCTTCCTCACCGGCGCGACCGGCTACATCGGCTCCTACGTCGCCTCGGGCATCCTCGAGCACTACCCCGACGCCCGCCTCGCCCTCCTGGTCCGGGCGAAGACGCCGGCCGACGCCGAGAAGCGCCTCTGGCACTCGATGCAGCTCCACCTCGACTTCGAGCGCTTCATCGACCTCGTCCGCTCGCGCTGCGACATCTACCTCGGCGACCTCACCGAGCCCGAGCTCGGCCTCGATCACGAGGCCCGCGAGCGCCTGATCCACAGCGCCGACTCCTTCCTCCACATCGCCGCCTCGCTCAACCGGAAGTCGTCGAAGGCCTGCTTCAACGTCAACCTCCGCGGCACCCTCTCGGTGATCAAGCTCGCCCAGGCGGCCCACGCCCACCACGGGCTCCGCCGCTTCACCGACATCTCGACCGTCGCGGTCGCCGGCGAGCGCAAGGACGCGGTCGTCACCGAGGACGCGACCATCGACTGGGATCGCTCGGACTACGACCCCTACGCCCGGACCAAGAAGTTCTGCGAGCACATGATCCACGAGCTCCTGCCGGACGTGGACGTCAAGGTGTGCCGGCCGAGCATCGTCCTCGGCGACTCGCGCTTCCCGGAGACCACCCAGTTCGACATGGTGCGGGCCTTCGTGATGCTCGCCAAGATGCCGGTGCTCCCCTTCGATCCCGCCTGGCGGGTCGACATCGTCCCCGCCGACTACGTCTCCAGGGGGATCATCGCGGCCCACATGCGCGAGCGGCCGAAGTACGACGCCTACAACCTCTCGAGCGGCGCCCTCTCGCTCACCTACCGCGAGATCGTCGACCACATGGAGCGCCAGGGCCTCGGCGTCCGCCACGTCTTCGCGCCGCGCCTCGAGGGGACCTTCTCGGGGGCGGTCAACGCCCTGATGAGCACCCCGCGCAAGTGGGGGGTCTCGCTGCCGGCCTCGCTGATGAAGGTCTTCCTCCCCTACCTGACCTTCAACACCGTCTTCGACAACTCCCGGGTGATCGACGAGCTCGGCGAGGCGCCGCGGCCCTTCACCGACTACGCCCTCCCGCTCTTCCGCTTCGCCAGCGAGGGCGGCTTCTCCTACCCCTACAAGCCCTGGCCCGGCGCGGTCTCGCCGCGCAAGGTCGCCTGAGGCGGAGCCCGCGATGACCAAGGCCCCGGCCAAGAAGAAGAGCCTCTGGGATCGGCTCAAGGACACCGTCGATCCTGACCGCGCGCTGATGGCGGTGACCGGGTCGTTCATCGAGGCGGTCGCGGTCAAGCGCGCCCTCGACGTCGACCAGGAGCGCTGGGCGCCCGGCAAGCCGCTCAAGCTCCTCTACGCCGGCTACGTCGGCACCCGCAACACCGGCGCCGACGTCCGGGTCGAGGAGATGATCCGGCAGATCCGCCACGTCGTCGGCGACGAGCACCTCGAGCAGACGATCATGACCGTCGATCCCGAGCTCAGCGCCGGGTACTTCAAGACGGTCCACCAGATCCAGATGCCGGCGGTCTTCCCCCGCTTCCTCTTTGAGGAGGTGCCGAAGCGCCACGGCGTCATCGCCTGCGAAGGCTCGATGTTCAAGTCGAAGTTCGCGAGCGCGCTGACCACCTTCATGGCCGGCGCCCTCGGCTTCGCCAACGCCGAGGACAAGCTCAGCGTCGGCTACGGCGCCGAGGCCGGGGCGATGATCCCGGCGCTCCAGGACTTCGTCCGCAAGCACTGCTCGAAGTCGCTGGTGATCTGCCGCAACGTGCCCTCCCGCGGGGTCCTCGGCGATCTCGGGGTCCGCACGAGCGCGGGCACGGACACCGCCTGGACCTTCGACCCCGCGCCGCTCAGCCGCGGCGCCCACCTCCTCCGCCAGGCCGGCTGGGACGGCAAGAAGAAGGTCCTCGCGCTCTGCCCGATCAACCCCTTCTGGTGGCCGGTCAAGCCCGACCTCGCCAAGCTCGCGGCCCTCAAGTTCGGCGGCCAGTACAAGCTCGAGCACTACAAGTCGTTCTACTTCCACGCGAACTCGGAGAAGATCGACCGCAAGCTCGAGACCTACATCCAGGCCTTCGCCGACGCGACCAACGCGTTCATGGAGGAGCGGAGCGACGTCTTCCCGATCCTCGTCGGCATGGAGCAGCTCGACCGCCGCTCCTGCGAGATGGTCGCGCCCCTCCTCGACCACGGCGCGCCCCTCTTCATCTCCGACGAGCACAACATGTACGACATGGTCTCGGTGCTCCGGAATTGCGCGATGATGGTCTCGTCGCGCTTCCACGCGATCGTCACCTCGATGCCCGGCCTCGTCGCCTCGGGCGGGGTGACGATGGACGAGCGGATCCGCAACCTGATGAACGACCGCGGCCACCCCGACCTCTTCCTCGAGGTCGACGAGGAGGACCTCGGCGACAAGATCCTGGCGATGCTCCGCCGCCTCTACGACGAGCGCGAGGGGCTGGCCGCCGACATCGGCCGGGTGATCCCGCAGCAGCTCGCGCTCATGGGGCAGATGGGGATCGACTTCATGGACGAGCTCTGCCGGGTCTACCCCGAGTTCCCCCGCCGCGACCTCCCACGGACCTGGGAGGCCCACCTGCCGCCGCTGCCCCCTGCGGTCCAGCAGCTCATGGAGCGCTACGGATGAGCTTCATCGACACCATCTTCGAGTCCCTGCGGGCCGCCGGCGATCGGCCGGCGCTGGTCGAGATCCACGGCAAGGAGCGCAAGACCGCGGCCGCCAGCGAGCTCCTCGGGCTCGCCGCCCACGTCCGCGGCTTCCTCAAGGCCGCCGGGGTGAAGCCCGGCGACCGGGTCGCGCTCTTCGCCCCCAACTCGATCCGCTGGGTCGCCTGCGACCTCGGGATCCTCGCGGAGGGCGGGATCGTCGTCCCCCTCTACGCCCGCCAGGATCCCAAGGAGCTCGCGGTGATGACCCGCGACTGCGCGCCGGTGCTCCTCATCGCCGCGACCCAGGAGCTCGCCGACGCGATCGCCGAGGCCTGGCCGGAGCACGGCCAGATCGCGCTCTTCGACGAGGTCTTCGCCGCCGAGCCCCTCGCCGCCCCGCTCCACGATCGCGGCGCCGACGATCCGGTCACGCTGATCTACACCTCGGGGACCAGCGGCGAGCCCAAGGGCGTGATCACCACCCGGGCCAACGTCGACTACATGATCCCGCAGACGGCCGCGAGCCTCGGCGAGATCACCGGCTCGCGCGGCGCCCCGGACAAGGTCTTCCACTACCTCCCCTTCTGCTTCGCCGGGTCGCGGATCATGCTCTGGACCCAGCTCCACCGCGGGAACCCGCTGATGATGTCCAGCGACCTGACCAACCTGGTCCAGGAGATGGGCACCGCGGATCCCCACTACTACCTCAACGTCCCGGCGCTCCTCGAGCGGGTCAAGACCGGGGTCTACAACAAGCTCCGCGAGCGCGGCGGCTTCGTCTTCACGATCTACGCCAAGGGGGTCGCCGGCGCGCGGGCGATCATCGACGGCAAGGCCGGCCTCGGCGATCGCCTCTTCGCCGCCCTCGCCGGCAAGCTGGTCTTCCCCAAGATCAAGGCGCAGATCGGCCCCAGCCTCGAGTTCCTGATCTGCGGCTCGGCGCCGCTCTCCGAGGACACTCAGCGCTGGTTCGAGATCATCGGCGTCCCGGTCTACCAGGTCTACGGCCTCACCGAGACCACGGCGATCGTGACGATGGACAAGCCCGGCCAGGCCGTCCCCGGCCGGGTCGGCCACGCGCTCCCTGGCCTTGAGCTCAGGCTCTCTGACGAGGGCGAGCTCCTGATCCGCGGGCCCAACATCTTCGCCGGCTACTGGAACAAGGCCGAGGCGACCGCCGAGACCCTCCAGAGCGGGTGGATGCACACCGGCGATCAGGCCGAGGTCGACGCCCAGGGCAACTACAAGATCATCGGACGGGTGAAGAACATCCTGGTCCCCGAGTCGGGCCACAACATCGCCCCCGAGCCGATCGAGCAGAAGCTCCTGGAGCACCTCCCCGGCGCCGAGCAGGCGGTGCTGATCGGCCACGCCCGCCCCTACCTGACGGCGATCGTCACCGGCAAGGTCGACGCCGCGGCGATCCAGGCGGCGATCGACAGGGTCAACGCCGAGGTCCCGCACTACCGCAAGATCCGCAAGTACCTCCACGTCCCCGAGCCGCTGACGATCGAGAGCGGCCTCCTCACCGCCAACCAGAAGCTCCGGCGGCGGGTGATCGAGAAGCACTTCCTCGCCGAGCTCGATCGGCTCTACGCCTCGTCATGATCGACTTCTCCGAAAGCGACGGCGTCGGCGAGCTGGTCCTCCGCGCCGAGCCCTGCAACGAGATCGGCACCGCGATGGTCGCCGCCCTCGAGGGCTTCCTGGACGGGCTCGACGTCGACCGGATCCACACCCTGATCCTGCGCTCGTCGGTGCGCGGGGGCTTCTGCGCCGGCGCCGACCTCCGCGAGCTCCAGGCCGGCCTCGCCTCGCGCCCGGCGGCCGAGCACGAACCCGCCCTCCGGGCCTTCCTCGACCGGATCCACGCGGTCATGGATCGCCTCGACATGCTCCCGGTCACCACCGTGGGCGTGATCCACGGGGTCTGCTTCGGCGGCGGCTTCGAGCTCGCGCTCACCTGCGACGTGCTCATCGCCGAGAAGAGCGCCCGCTTCTGCTTCCCCGAGCTCCGCCTCGGGATCATCCCGGGCTTCGGCGGGATCCCCCGCCTCCGCCGCGAGGTCGGCGACGCGGTGATCCGCGACCTCCTCCTCTCCGGCCGCTCGATCTCCGGCAAGCGCGCCCAGGCCCTCGGCCTCTGCTCGCAGGTCGTCGGCCGCGGCGAGGGCCTCGAGGCCGCCCGCGCGCTCGCCAGCCAGTCGGGCAAGTTCGACGACTACGCCCGCCGCGCCTGCAAGAAGTTCATCAAGAAGCTCCCGGCCGAGGAGCTCGCCCAGGAGAAGGAGCTCTTCATCGAGCTCGCGCTCCGGCCCCCCCTCCTCGCCGCCCTCACCAAGTTCGTCGAGAGCACCGACCTCAGGCCCTACCTCCCATGAGCAGCGACACCGTCCAGAAACTGATGGCCCTCGCGGCCCGCCAATTCAAGGCCGAGCTCGACAAGCTCCGGCCCGAGGACGACCTCTTCGAGGCCCTCGGCATCGACTCCTTCCAGGCGGTCGAGCTGATCTCCGAGCTCGAGGACGAATTCGACGTCGAGCTCCCCGACTACGAGCTCCAGGGCGTCAAGACCTTCGCGGCGCTCGCGGCCAAGATCGACAAGAGGCGCTGATGCTCGACCTCTCCCGCGTGCAGAGCATCGGCGAGGCGCTCGCCGACGCGACCACCACCTTCAAGTCGCGCGTCGCCCTCATCGAGGTCGACCGCCACCGCGAGAAGGCCCGCTACACCTTCGCCGAGCTCCGCCGCCTGGCGGAGGGCGTCGCCGCCTACATCCAGGAGCGCGGCTTCGAGCCCGGCGATCGCTGCGCGATCCTGATGCAGAACCAGTCGAAGTGGCTGATCTCGGCGACCGGCGCCCTCTGGGCCGGCGCGACCCTGGTCCCCCTCGACTACAAGCTCACCGCCAGCGAGCAGCTCGACCTCATCGCCCACTGCCAGCCGCGGGTGCTGATCACCGAGGCCTCGACCTGGGCCCGCCTCCGCGAGGAGGGGCGCCCCGAGCTCTTCGAGCGCACCCTCGTGATGGTCACCGAGGCCCCCGACGACATGGCGATCGCGCCCGCCGTCCACTGGCAGACCGGCGCCGCCGAGCGCTTCCAGATGCACCCGCGCGGCCGCGATCAGCTCGCCTGCATCGTCTACTCCTCGGGCACCGGCGGCACCCCCAAGGGGTGCATGCTCAGCCACGCCAACTACCTCGCGCAGGCCGAGGTGCTCGGCAAGCTCTTCCCGATGGAGGAGGGCGATCGCTTCTTCTCGGTGCTGCCGACCAACCACGCGATCGACTTCATGTGCGGCTTCCTCCTCTCGCTGATGATGGGCGGGACGGTGGTCCACCAGCGCACCCTGCGACCGGCCTACCTCGCGTCGACGATGCAGCGCTACGGGATCACCCAGATCGCGCTGGTGCCGACGATCCTCAAGAACCTCGAGAAGAAGCTCCGCGAGCGCCTCGACGACCTCCCGAAGTGGCAGCGCCTGGTGATCGACGGGCTCCTCGACATCAACGAGGCGGCGACCCGCCGGCGGCCGAACCACCCGCTCTCGTCGAAGATCCTCAAGCCGCTCCACGATCAATTCGGCGGCAAGCTCCGCTTCATCTTCGCCGGCGGCGCCTTCATCGAGCGGAAGACCGCCGACTTCTTCAACCGGATCGGGATCCCGGTGGTGATCGGCTACGGCCTCACCGAGGCCGGCACCGTCCTCACGGTCAACGATCTCAAGCCCTACCGCGGCGACACGGTCGGCAAGCCGGTCGACGGGACGGAGATCGAGATCCGCAGCCCCAACGAGGCCGGGATCGGCGAGGTCTGGGCCCGCGGGCCGACCGTCTTCCAGGGCTACCTCGAGGCCCCCGAGCTCACCGAGGAGGCGCTCGTCGACGGCTGGCTGCGGACCGGCGACCTCGGGGTGATCGACGCCTCCGGCCACCTCAAGCTGGTCGGCCGGGCGAAGAACATGATCGTCACCGAGGGCGGCAAGAACGTCTACCCCGAGGACATCGAGGCGCTCCTCGGCGACCTCGACGGCTGCGAGGAGCACGCCGTCTACGCCGCCAACTACATCTGGCCGGCGGCGACGATGGTCGGCGAGCGCCTCGTCCTGGTGCTCCGGCCGAAGCGCGAGGCCTCTCCCGGCCAGAGCTCGGCCGCCGACGAGGCGATCGCCGCGCTCCGCCGGAAGAACCGCCGCCTCGCCGACTTCAAGCGGATCTCCGGCTACCTGATCTGGGAGCACGAGTTCCCGCGGACCGCCTCGCAGAAGCTCCGCCGCCCGGCCTTCGCCGAGGCGATCCGCGAGCGCGCCGATCGCAGCGAGATCCAGGATCTCTAGCTAGCAGCCCGCCTCCGCGGACCGCTATCATCCGACCCCCATGGCCACCCACCTCGCCATCGTCAATCCCGCCGCCGGCGGCGGAGCCTCCGGCAAGCGGGCCCCGCAGGCGCTCCAGCGCCTCCGCGACGCCGGCCTCCAGATCGAGGTCCAGGAGACCCGGGCGGCCGGCGACGGCGCGAAGATCGCCCGCGCCGCCTACCAGGCGGGGCAGCGCGACTTCATCGCGGTCGGCGGCGACGGGACCTCCTTCGAGGTCCTCGCCGGCCTCTTCGGCGACGAGGACCCGCGGGGGCGCGCCCCCGAGGATCGGCCCCGCCTCGGCTTCCTCCCCCTCGGCACCGGCAACTCCTTCCTCCGCGACTTCAGCGATCGCGGGGCCGAGTACGCGATCGAGTCGCTGATCGCCGGCCGCGCCCGCGACTGCGACGTGATCCGCCTGACCCATGCGGGCGGCGTCGTCCACTTCATCAACATCTTCTCGATCGGCTTCGTCGCCGACGTCGGCGCCCTCCGCAACAACCGCTTCGCCTCCTTCGGCGAGCTCGGCTACGTGATCGGGGTGATCGTCCAGACCGCCGGCCTCCACTCCTACGTCTTCCCGATGCGGGTCGACGACGGGCCCGAGGACCGCGGCGAGATGACCTTCTTGTCGGTCAACAACAGCCGCTTCACCGGCGGCAAGATGATGATGGCCCCGAGCGCCGACACCGGCGACGGCCTCCTCGACATCATCCGGGTCGGCGCGCTGAGCCGCCTCTCGCTCCTCCAGACCTTCCCGAAGATCTTCAAGGGCACCCACATCCACAACCCGGCGGTGACCACCGCGCAGGCGCGGGTGATCGACTTCGACATCGACCGGCCGATCGCCTGCATGATCGACGGCGAGATGCTCGACCTCCAGCCCCGCCGCCTCGAGGTGCTGCCGGGGGTCCTCCAGGTAAGGGCGTAGGTAGAACCATGAGCGCGCTGAAAAAGATCCCGCAGGCGGCCTTCTCGACCGCGGTCTGGACCACCTCGTTTGTCTGGATGGGGGCCGTCGCCACCACCTGGGCGGTGAGCGGGATCTTCGTCTCGCCGCGCAAGACCCACAACTACATCGGCGGGCCGGGGATGGCCGCGGTCCTCAAGATCACGCTCAGCGACATCGAGGTCATCTACCACCCCGACTTCGATCCCGAGCGCCGCTCGGTCTTCTGCCAAAACCACGTCAACCTCCTCGACGCCCACGTCGCCTGCAAGTCGATCCCCCACGCCTTCTGCGGGCTGATGAACGCCTGGCAGTTCCACATCCCGGTCTACGGCTGGATCATGAAGCTCGCCGACGGGATCCCGGTGCCCAAGGGCCAGGGCCGCTTCCGATCGATCGCCGAGGCGGCCAAGGATCGGGCGGCCAAGGGGATCTCGATCCTCGCCTTCCCGGAGGCCCACCGCACCCTCGACGGCGAGGTCCGCGAGTTCAAGAAGGGCGTCTTCCTGATGGCCAAGATGGCCGGCCTCCCGGTGGTCCCGCTGGCCGTCCACGGGATGCGCGACCTGATGCAGAAGGGCTCGCTCCTGGTCAAGCCGGCGAAGATCAAGGTCTTCGTCGGGCCCCAGCTCGACACCGCGGGCCTCAAGGCGAAGGAGCTCGACGCGCTGGTCGCCAAGACCCAGCGGATCGTCGCCGACTTCGTCCGCACCGGCGAGGTCCCGAGCGACGAGGTGATCAAGGCGCCGCTGCGGCCCGCCTCCGGGGGCGACGCGCCCGAGACCTCCGAGGCCTCGGGCTCCTGATCCTTCGGACAGGTGGGCCTCGGGCCCCCCTGGACATGCTGGACAGCCTGGACATCGGGAGCGCGCGCGGGCGCGCGGGCGCACCGGCGCCGATGGCGCGCCATGGATAGGCGCCCCACCGCCGGCTATCCTCGGGTGTCTTGCCCGGCCTCCCCCGCGCCCGCTCGCTCGTCCTCGCGCTCGCCGCCCTCGGGCTCGGCTGCAGCGACGATCGCGTGGTCGTCAACCTCTGCAACGACGGGGTGATCGACGCCGACCAGGTCTGCCTCGGGAGCCCGCCTCGGGCCTACACGATCGGCCTCGACCCGATCGCCCTGCGGGTCGCCGACTTCGATGACGACGGCCTCGCCGACGTCCTGGTGACCGGGCTGGACGCCGAGGGCGTCAGCGGCGAGCTCCGCCTCAGCGAGGGCGTGAGCCTCGGCGAGGCGATCGACCCCGGCCTCTACGGCTGCTCGGCCCACCCGGTGAGCGGCGACGTCGACGGCGACGCCTTCGTCGACCTCCTGGTCGCCACCTGCGAGCCCCAGCTCCTCCTCTTCCACGGCGGCCCGAGCGGGCGCCTCAGCGGCCCCGACGTGATCGGCCTCCCGGTGATCCCGCGGATCGCCGCGCTCGTCGATCTCGAGGGCGACGGCGACGACGACCTCGCGGTCCTCGGGGACGACGACGCGCTCCACGTCCTCGTCGCCGACGCGCCCGGCATCTTCGCCGCCGGTCCGGCGACGACGATGGGCGGCCTCGGACCCCAGGGCTTCGCCCTCGTCGACGCCGATAGCGACGGCCTCGCCGACCTCGTCCTCCTCAGCGAGGCCGGGCTCCTCTACGGCCGCGGCGAGGGCGGCGGCGCGTTCGCTCCCCCGAGCGCGCTCGGCGGTCCAGCGGCGCCGATCGGCCTCAGCGCGGCCGACATCGACGGCGACGGCCACATCGATCTCCTCAGCCGCGACGGCCCCGAGGGCGACCTCGTGGTGCTCCACGGCGACGGCGCGGGCACCTTCACCGAGGCCGCGCGGATCGAGGTCGACGGCGCCCTCGGGCCGATGCTCAGCGCCGACCTCGACGGCGACGGCGATCGCGAGATCCTCGCCGCGGTCGCCGACGAGCCGGCGATCGACGTCTGGCGGAGCCGCGAGGGCGGCTTCGCGCCGGTGATCCGGGTCGAGCTCCCGGTCCCCGCCGATCAGCTCGGGATCGGCGACATCGACGGCGACGGCGCCCCGGATCTGGTGGCGGCGACCTTCGCCGAGCGGACGATCACCGTCGTCCTCGCCGATCCCTAGCCGGTCGCTTGGCGAAGTTGATCGACGGCATCCCCGGCCCCTCAGCGTCCGGCGTGAAGCCCACGAGCGTGTAGCCCATCTTCAGCCAGAACCCCGCCGGGTGGGAGGGCGACGCGGTGAAGGTCGCAAGGGCGCCCGCGAGGTCGGCGTAGAGATCACGGCCGCTCGCGCTGGTGCCCCGCACCTCGTCCGAGGTGCCGACGATGATCACGCCGGCGCCCTCCGCCGCGATCAGCCGCTCGGCCTCGCCGACAAGGCGCGCCCCGATCCCCTGGCCCTGGAAGCGCGGCGCGACCAGCAGCGGGTGAATCTCCCAGACATCGCCGTAGGTGTGGAAGCACGAGATCCACCCCGCGACCTCGCCCGCCGGCGAGACGGCGATCCGGGTCCGACGCCCCTCGCCGAGGGCCTCGGCGACCTCCTCGCGGGCCCGCGCAAGCGACGGCAGCCACCGCTCCGAGATCTGCGCGGCTGCCTCAAGCGCCAGCTCGGCCATCGCCTCGAGGACCGCCGGCTCCGCCGCGCTCGGGACCACGATCCGCATCGCCCCTCTTCATAGCGAGCGCCGGGCCCCCCGTCCACGCGCGCGGGCGAGCGGCGGCGCTTGACAGCCGCGCCCGGGCCCGCTTGTTTGGCCCTCGCCCATGATCGTCAGCGGCAAGCAATCCTGGCTCCGGATCATCTTCACCTACACCGGCTCGGCGATGCCGCGGATCTGGCGGCGGATCCTCTTCACGACCGCGCTCGCGTTCATCGTCAGCGAGGCCCACGCCCACCACGACCTCTTCCACTTCAACCTGACGGTCACGCCCTTCTCGCTGATCGGCCTCGCGCTCTCGATCTTCCTCGGCTTCCGCAACAACACGAGCTACGACCGCTACTGGGAGGGGCGCAAGCTCTGGGGTCGCCTGGTCAACACCTCGCGGAGCCTCGCCCGCCAGCTCCTGACCCTGGTCGGCCACCCCGGCGACGACGAGGGCGCGCGCGGGCTCGCCGACGAGGAGCGCCGCCGCCTGGTCCACCAGGTGATCGCCTACGTCCACGCGCTCCGCCACCACCTCCGCGATCAGGAGGCGCTGGACGAGCTCGCGGGGCTCCTCCCGGAGGAGCGGCGGCGGGCGCTCGCGGACGAGCTCAACCGGCCGATCGCGATCCTCCAGTGGATCGGCGACGACCTCCGCGCCCTCTGGGATCGCGGCCTCATCCACCCGATGCACCTGCCTGTCCTTGAGGCCAGCCTCACCGACCTCGCCGACATCCAGGGGGGCTGCGAGCGGATCAAGAGCACGCCGATCCCCTACTCGTACACCGTCCTGATCCACCGGATCGTCGCGGTCTACTGCCTCACCCTCCCCTTCGGGCTCGTCGACACGGTCGGCGTCTTCACCCCGGTGGTGGTGATGATGGTCGCCTACGCCTTCTTCGGCCTCGACGCGGTCGGCGACGAGATCGAGAACCCCTTCGGCACCGACGCCAACGATCTCCCGCTCTCGACGCTCGCCCGGATGATCGAGGTCAACCTCCGGCAGCGCCTCGGCGAGCGCGAGCTCCCGCCCCTCCTCACGCCCGTCGACGGGCGCCTGAGCTAGCGCGCGCTCAGCCGCCGGCGAGCTGGACGAGGACGAGGGCGAGGGTCGAGGTGAAGACGCCGTAGCCGAGGAAGCGAGCCATGCCGGCGTTCAAAGCAAGCTCGACGCCGAACTCGATCATGCCGTGATCACAGCGCTTTCTCGGCGACGCGAGGAGTCGCAGGGCGCCGCGCGGCGGAAAGCGCAGCGTCGCAGGATGCGACACCTGCCGGCCGGGCCCGCGCCGCGTCGACGAAGCGCGCGAAAACGCTCGCTACGTGGCCGCCTCGTCGAGGAGGCGGTGGATCGCCCCGACCACCGCCTCGGGCTCGGCGCCCAGCATCACCGGCCGGTTCTGGTGGTGGCTCGCAAACTCCGCGCGGCCCTCGTGGTAGGCCGCCTTGAACTCCGAGAACTTGAGGCCGTGGGCGGTCGAGATCACGACCACCCGCTCGTCCCGGAGGATCACCCCGCGGGCGATCAGCTTCTCGAGGCAGGCGAGCGCGACCCCGGTGTGCGGGCAGCAGAAGAGGCCGTGGCGATCGCCGCGGGCGGCCGCGTCGGCGAGCTCCTCCTCGCTCGCCTCCTCGACCAGGCCGTCGCACTCGTGGAGCGCGCGGATCGCCTTCGGCAGCGAGACCGGCGCGCCGATCCGGATCGCCGACGCCTGGGTCGGGCCGGCGACCACCGCCTGGTAGTCCTCCTCGCGGAGCGGATGGCCGGCGGCGCGCGCCCGCGCGAAGGCGCGGTAGAGCGGGTTGGCGCGGTGGGCCTGGCAGCAGACCAGGCGCGGCAGGCGATCGATGAGCCCGAGCGCCCGCAGCTCGACGAAGCCCTTGGCGATCGCCGAGACGTTGCCGAGGTTGCCGCCCGGGACCAACACCCACTCGGGGAGCTCCCAGCCGAGCTGCTGGAGGATCTCGACCGCGATCGTCTTCTGCCCCTCGACCCGCAGGCTGTTCATTGAATTCGCGAGGTAGAGCGTGGGGTCCTCGCTGAGGCGCTGGACCACCCGCATGCAGCCGTCGAAGTCGGTGGCGAGCGAGCACACCAGGGCGCCATGGGCGAGCGGCTGGAGGAGCTGGGCGGCGCTGATCTTGCCCGCCGGCAGGAGGACGATCACCGGGATCCCGGCGGCCGCGCCGTAGGCGGCGAGGGCCGCCGATGTGTCGCCCGTCGACGCGCAGACCACCGCCCGGATCGGCGCGCCGTCGGCGATCATCTGCTGCACTGACGAGACCAGCACGGTCATCCCAAGGTCCTTGAAGGAGCCGGTGTGGCTGGTCCCGCACTGCTTCACGTAGAGCTCGCCGAGGCCGATCGACGCCGCGTGGCGGGCCGCCGGCAGGAGCGCGGAGTTGCCCTCGCCGAGCGAGACGATGTGCTCCTCCGCGACGTGCGGCTGGACCAGCTCGTGCGCCGACCAGACCCCGCTCTGGAGCGGCCAGGCGCCCCCGCGGCGGCCGGCGATCCGGGCGCGCCAGCCCGCGGGATCGGCGAGCTCGCGGAGCGCCGCGAGATCGTGGGCGACCTCGAGGAGCGCGTCGCAGCGCGGACAGCGGTAGAGGATCGCGCTCAGGGGGTGCCGCTCGGGGCAGCCGCGGATGCACTGGAACCAGGCGTTGGGCCGCATCGCCGCGGTTGTACCACCGGCGCCGGAGCCCGCGGGCGCTGGGGCGCGCGCACGATCGTCGCCCTGAGCCCCGCGGACCGCCCGCGGCCCCGTCCGCTATACTCCGCCGCCGATGGCCGCGCTCTCCCAGCTCCGCCGCCACCTCCGCGAGCCCGAGCTCCGGCGGCGCTGGTTCCTCGCGCTCTACGCCCTCGCGCTCACCAGCCAGCCCCTGGTCGGCACCCTCGGCTACGAGAACGCGGTCGCCCTCACCCCGCCGATGGCCCTCCTCGGGGTCTTCGTCGGGGTCGACGCGGTCCGCGGCGCGGGCGGGCCGGGGCTCGACGCGATCGCCCGCCGGGCCGCCCGCGACCTCCTCGCCCTCGCCGGGACCGCCCTCGCCGTCCTCGTGGTCGCCCAGCTCTGGCACCCGAGCTGCGATCCCGGCCGCGGGCTCGTCTTCCTCGCCCTCGGCCCGCTGATCTCCGGCGCCCTCGGGGCGGTCTCGGGGATCGTCGGCGCGGTGATCATCCAGCGGCCGCCGCGGCGCTGGCTGCAGGCGCTCGCGGGCCTCGCCGCGCCGCTCTACTGCCTGGTCGTCGGCCTCCTCCGCCTCTACCTCGACCCCGCGGTCTACGCCTTCGATCCCTTCTGGGGCTACTTCGCCGGGCCGCTCTACGACGAGGCGATCGCCATTGACGATCGCTACCTGCTCTTTCGGACATACAATCTCCTGGCCGCCGCCGCGGCCCTCGCCGCCGTCCGCCTCTGGGGCGAGCGGATCCTCGCCCGCGAGGCCCAGCTCCCGGCGCTGACCCGCCTCCGCCTCCACCCCTGGGCCGGCGCGCTCCTCTGCCTCGGCCTCGCCGGCAGCGCCTGGCTCGGCCTCCAGCCCGCCCGCTACGGCTTCCACGCGACCGTCGACGGGATCGCCGAGGTCCTGCCGGCGACCCGCCTCAGCGAGCACTTCATCGTCCACTACGCGCCGACCTCGGAGACCGCCCGCGAGATCGAGGTGGTGATGGGCGAGCTCGAATTCGCCCACTTCCGCCTCCGCGAGACCCTCGGGCGGGCGCCGCAGGGGCGCGTCGAGGTCTTCGTCTTCCCGAACCCGCAGCTCAAGCGGCGGACCGTCGGGGCCGCGACCACCGAGGTCGCGCCCCCCTGGCGCCTCCAGCTCTACCTCAACCACCAGCCCTTCCCGGCGCCGGTGATGCCCCATGAGCTCGCCCACGCCTTCGAGAGCACGATCGGCGACCGCGTCTTCGGGGTCAGCGGGGCGCTCGACCGCCGCGGCCTCCGCCTCAACCTCGCCCTCGTCGAGGGGGTCGCCACCGCCCTCGCCCCGCGCTCGCGCGACGGCCTCGACCTCCACGACACCGCCGCGGTCCTCGATCGCCTCGGCCTCCGACCTGACCTCGGGGACATCATGGGCGTGGCCTTCTGGGGGCAGGCCTCGCGGCGGGCCTACACCGCCGCCGGCTCCTTCTGCCTCTGGCTCCTCGAGACCCGCGGGGCGGGGCCGCTCATCGCCCTCTACGGCTCCGCCGGCGACTTCGAGGCCTCCTACGGCGAGCACCTCGTCGACCTCGAGGCCGAGTGGCTCGCCTTCCTCCGGGCCCGCGAGCTCCGCCCCCAGGACGTCGAGGCGATGCGCCAGCTCTTCGAGCGCCGCTCGATCTTCCAGCGCCCCTGCGCCCACCGGGCGGCCGACCTCGCGCAGGAGGCGGCCGAGGCCCAGGCCCGCGGCGACGTCGACGCGGGGCTCCAGGCGCTCGAGTCGCTCTGCGCGATCGAGCCCGAGCAGCCCGAGCACGCGATCGCCCTGGCGACCGCGCTCGCCTCGGCCGATCGCCTCGCCGACGCCGACCAGCTCCTCCACGCCGCGCTCGGGAGCGCGAGCCTCACGTCGACGCTGCGGGCGCTGGTCGACGAGCGCCTCGGCGATCTCGCGCTGATCCGCGGCGATCTCAAGGGCGCCGGCGAGCACCTCCGCGACGCCCTCGGCCGGGCCACCAGCGAGGCCCAGACGCGGACCCTCCAGGTCAAGCTCCTGGCCGCCGACGATCCGGTCCTGAGCCCCTACCTCCGCGACTACTTCATGCCCTTCGAGTCGGCGGCGATGCGGCCGACGGTGCCGCTCCGCCGCCTCTACGCCGCCCGGCGGATCGCCGAGCTGCCGACCTACGCGCCCCTCGGCGACTACCTCACCGGCCTCGTGCTCCTCGGGATCGAGGACGCGGTCGGCGGGATCGTCCACCTCGAGCGGAGCCTCCAGCCGCGCCGCGGCGCCCTCCCCCTCCACTCGATCGAGCTCGTCCGCTCCGCCCGGATCCACCTGGTCAACGCCCTGGTCCGCGAGCGCCGCTACGACCGCGCCGAGGAGCTCCTCGGCCTCCTCGAGGGCGAGCCCGGGATCGGCAACGGCCACCGCCACACCTACAGCGAGTGGCGGGCGCGGATCGCCTTCTTCCGCACCTACCTGCCGGCCCCGATCCCGCTCCCGCCGCTCGGGCTCCCGGTGATCCCCGACGACGAGGGCGACGACGCGGAGGGCGACGACCAGGGAGGCGAGGACGAGGTCGCCGCAGCGGCGACCGACGGCACCTTCGACGTCGCCGGCGCGCCGATCGTCGCCCCGCCGGCCGATGACCCGAGCGCGACCCACGACGTCGCCGGCGCGCCGATCACCGCGCCCGCTCCCGCGCGGCCGGACGGATCCCCATGAGCCCGCCCGCCTGGCGCTCCAGCCACCCCGGCAAGGCCGCGGCCGAGCGCTGGTACCTGATCTTCACGCCGATCTGGGGGGCGGTCGCCGGCCTGGTGATGCTCAGCGGCGCCGCCCAGGCCTGGCGCGACGCCCCCTGGGGTGACCTCGCGTACATGGCCTTTGGCGCAGGTCTCTGGATCGCCCTCCTGATCGGCGGCTACGCCCTCGCGCCGGCGAGCGAGCGGGCGCGGCCGTGGTGGCGGCGCACCCACACCAAGTTCCAGGCGTGGATGTTCATCTTCGCCTTCCTCGGCAACTACTACAGCGAGTACTTCTACGAGATCCTGCACATGCACTACGGGTTCGGGACCTCGTGGAACCTCCACCAGGTCCCCTTCTTCCTCTACCCCCTGACCGCGGTCTACTTCACGACCTACGCGACCCTGGTCGACATGGGGTGGAGGGCCCTGCGGCGCGCGCTCGGCCCGGGCGCCTCGCCGCTCGCCCAACGCCTGATCTACCTCCCGCTCTGCTTCGTCGTCGCCGGCCTCGAGACCCTCCTCAACGCCAACCCCTTCATCCACGAGCTCTTCTGCTACGACGACCTCGCCTTCGCCCTGGTCTTCGGCACCCTGATGTACGGGCTCTGGTTCGTGGTCACCGCGCCGCTATGGTTCGTGATCGACGAGCGCCCCGGCGACGACACCCCGCCCGGCCAGGCGATCCTGACCGCGCTCGCCGGCTTCATGCTCGTGCTCTGCATCAACGAGGTCGTCCGCGAGCACGTCGCGCCGCGCTTCACCGAGGTCCGCCGCGGCGCGGTCGGCCTCGACGATCACGCCGGGAGCTGCCTCGAGCGGCCGCGGCCGACCTGGCTCTGAGGCCAGGCGTCGGTCGTGCCTCAGATCCCCTTGGTGATCCGCCAGGAGTCGCCGTCGCGGAGGAGCTCGAACTTCCCGTAGTCCTGCTTGCGCGAGAAGCGGGGCTGGAGGCGCGGGGTCCCGTCCTCGTTGAGGATCGGCTTCATGTGGAAGGACGCGTCGATCCACACGTGGACGGTCGCCCGGTCGTTGCGGACGTAGACGTCGAGGTACTCCATCGTGAAGCGGATCGAGTCGACCTGGGCGAGGCGCCGCTGGAGGAGCGCGGGGAGCTCCTCGTAGACGATGTCGTCGCCGGGATCGTCGGTCCCCGACTCGTCGTAGTAGGTCTCGTGGGCGGTCGTCAGGATCGCCGCCGTGTCCTGACGGACCATCGCCGTCCGGAAGCGCTCGAGGACCTGGAGGATCTCGCGGTTCTCGTCGGTGTCCGGGATCTCGGTCCCGGGGATCGTCGGCACGTTCTTGCAGCCCCCGAGCGCGGGCGCGGCGACGGCGACGACGACAGCGAGGGCGAGGCGGCGGGTGAGCTTCCGAAGGATCATGCGGTCGGGACCTGGGGGTCGTTGGGGTTGGTACAGCAAAGCGCCCGCCAACGCCAGCGATCCGACGATCCCGTGGAAAGACGTGTGGTTACGCGGGGTCTCGGCGCCCGCAAGGCGCCGCCGCCTGACATTTTGTCACGGGCCCCGCCGAGCCCCTGTCACCGCGTCCCGGGACCCGCGAGTGCGCGCCCTGCGGGCCGCTGCGACCCACCACGGCCTCCCCCATCGGCGCCCGCGCCCGCTATCATCCGCCGGTGGCTGAAGCTCGCTTTCACCCTCGCCTGCGCATCCACGCGAACGCCGACATCATCGGCACCGAGGTCCTCCTGGCCGCGCCGGTCGAGGACGTGAGCCTGGGCGGCTGCAAGTTCGCGGGGCCCGCGTGGGAGGAGGTCGGCGCGCCGGTGACGATGATCCTCTCCTTCCCCGACCTCGGCGAGATCAACCTCCCGCTCACCGGCGTGATCGTCCGGGCCAGCGAGCGCGACATGGCGGTCCGCTTCCAGGGGCTCAGCGACGAGCAGAAGGCGCTCCTCAAGAAGCACGTCGACGAGAGCGTCGAGGCCAGCACCTAGGCGAGCGCCGGCGATGTCCGAAGGCCGCCTGAGCCGCGAGCAACAAGCGCTGGTCGAGCGGGTCGCGCCGCGGGTCGTCGAGATCGCCCGCGCCGTGCGATCCCAGGTCGGCACCCTCCCCGTCGAGGAGTTCGAGAGCGCCGGCTACGAGGCCCTGGTCAAGGCCGCGCTCCGCTACGACCCGGCGGCCGGCGTCCCCTTCCAGGGCTTCGCCTACCTCCGGATCCGCGGGGCGATGATCGACGCGCTGCGGGCGGCCAACCCGACGATCCGCCGGCAGAAGCGGGCGATGCGGGCGCTCGAGGCGACCCAGGCGCTCTACGAGGAGGAGGCGAAGAACGCCCCCCGCGGCGCCGATCCCCGCACGCTCAAGGAGCGGGTCGAGGCGGCGGCCGAGCTGATCCGGCAGACCACCTCGGCGGTGCTCCTCTCGCGGATGACCCCCGAGGATCCCGAGACCACCCACGACGAGGCGTCGACGCCGGCCGACGAGGCGGTGATCCGGGCCGAGCTCCACGACCACCTCGATCGCGCGGTCGGCCGCTGCGCCGACGACGAGCGCGCGCTGATCGACGCGCTCTACCACCGCGACCTCAACATGCACGCCTACGCGGCCGAGCTCGGCGTCAGCGTGAGCACCGTCTCCCGCCGCCACGCCCGGCTCCTGCGCAAGCTCGGCACGCTGATGCCGGACGCGACCGGGCCGCCATGACGCGGCGCCGCAGCCCCCTGCCGACGATCGCCGTCGCCCTCGCGCTCCTCAGTGGCGCGGCCTGTCGGCCCGAGGCGGCGCCGACCGCCGACGTCGACCGGGGCGGGCGCGCTCCCGTCGCGGGCCCGCGGGCGAAGGCGGCGATCTACGGCGACGCGACCCTGGTGCCCACCCGCCGCGGCGAGCGGGCCCGCGAGGAGCTCGCGCTCGCCGGCGCGATCGAGGAGGCGCTCGCGCTCGACGGGCGCCTGCGGGCGATCCGCGTCGACGTGCGCCTGCGCGACGGCGCGCCGCCCGAGGCGCTGATCGACCTCGCGCTCGCGGGTGGCCTCGGCGACGACGCCGAGGTGGCGGCGATCGACGCCCGCGCCGCGGCGGTCGCCCAGGCGATCCTCGGCGATCCCGCGGCCCGGATCACCCTCGACCGGGTCGCCGCCCCGCCGCCCGCCGCCCCGCCGGCGACCGGGGGCGCGCGCCTGCCCCTCGCCCTCCTCGTGCTCGCCCTCCTCGGCCTCGGCGCGAGCGCGGGGATCACCGTCGATCGCCTCCTCGGCCGCCGCCGACGGCCGCGCTCCCCCGAGTGAGGATCGGCGGCTATCCTTGCCGGCGATGACTACCTCGCCCCGCTACGTCGGCATCGATCTCGGGACCACCAACTCGGCGGCCGCGGTCTTCGACGGCGACACCGTCACCCTGGTCCGCAACGCCCAGGGCGGGACCCTCACCCCGTCGATCGTCCGGATCGACGGCCGCGGCAACCTCCTCGTCGGCTCCCGGGCGCGGCGCTACCTCGAGAGCGACCCCGACAACACGCGCCTCGAGTTCAAGCGGCTGATGGGGACCTCGCAGGAGGTCGAGTTCCCGGCGTCGGGCCAGCGGCGGACCCCCGAGGCGCTCTCGGCCGAGATCCTCAAGTCGCTGCGCGCCGACATCCAGGAACAATTCGGCTTCGTCCCCGACTACGCGGTGATCTCGGTGCCCGCGCTCTTCGAGCTCCCGCAGAGCGCGGCGACCTCGGAGGCCGCGCGGCTCGCTGGCTTTCGCCGGGTCGAGCTCCTCCAGGAGCCGATCGCCTCGGCCCTCGCCGCGGGCTGGAGCGCCGACGAGGCGATCGGCTCGTGGCTGGTCTACGACCTCGGCGGCGGCACCTTCGACGTCTCGCTCCTCGAGACCCGCGACGGCCTCCTGCGGGTGGTCGGCCACGACGGCGACAACTTCCTCGGCGGCAAGGACTTCGACTGGGCGATCGTCGAGTGGGCGCTCGGCGAGCTCAAGGCCCGCGAGGGGATCGAGCTGAGCCGGGCCAACCCGGCCCACGCCGGGGCGATCCGCAAGCTCAAGCTCGCGGCCGAGGAGGCGAAGATCGAGCTCAGCCGGGCGAGCTCGACGGTGCTCGCGGTCCCGGCGCTGGTTCAGAAGGACGACGGCCCCTTCGATCTCGACCTCGAGCTCACGCGCGCGACCCTCGAGCGCCTCTGCCAGCCGGCGATCGAGCGCACCCTCACGGTCTGCCGCCGCCTCCTCGAGACCCACGGCCTCGCCCCCGGGCAGCTCAGCCACGTCGTCATGGTCGGCGGCCCCTCGGTGATGCCCGCCGTCCGCAAGCTGGTCGGCGAGGGGCTCGCCTGCGCCCTCGCCGATCGCCTCGATCCGATGACCCTGGTCGCCCAGGGCGCGGCGATCTACGCCGCGACCGCCGGCCTCGAGGCCCGCACCCAGGAGATCGCCGTCAGCGAGGGCCAGAAGGTCTGGCTGCAGTACCCGGCGATGTCCTCGGATCTCACGCCCCACGTCGTCGGCCGCCTGGTCGAGACCGGCCGCAGCGCCCCCTCGCAGATCCGCATGGTCCGCGCCGACGGCCTCTGGGAGAGCCCCTGGGCGCCGGTCGACGACGAGGGCGCCTTCGTGATCACGACCTCGCTGATCGCCCGCCGCCCCAACGTCTTCAAGATCGAGGGCCGCCGTGACGACGGCGCCCACGTCCACCTCGCGCCCTCGACCCTGACGATCGTCCAGGGCCTGACGATCTCCGACCCGCCGCTCTCGCGGACGATCGGGGTCGCCCTCGCCAACGATCAGGTGCGGGTCTACTTCGAGCGTGGCGCGCCGCTGCCGACCCGCCGCACCTTCACGCTGATGACCGTCGAGGGGGTGGCGAAGGGGAGCCGCGAGAGCCTCCTCAAGATCCCGATCGTCCAGGGCGAGCACGACGAGGCCCACCTCTGCCGCCTCGTCGGCACCCTCGAGATCGCCGGCGAGGCGGTCAAGGAGAGCCTCCCCTCGGGCTCGGAGATCGAGATGACCCTCGAGCTCGATCGCGGCGGTCGCCTCTCGGCGCGGGCGCTGATCCCCGCGATCGATCAGGTCTTCGAGGACGTCGCCCAGCTCCTGGTGCCGGAGGCCGATCCCGAGGTCCTCGCCGCCAGCATCGACGCCGCCCGCGAGCGGATCGCCAGCCTCCGCGCCGACGCCTTCCGCCGCTCGGCCAGGCCCCAGCTCGACCGCCTCTCGTCGCTCGACGCGTCGCTCGGCGACCTCGAGGCCGACATCGCCGCGGCCCGCGGTGGGGACGCCGACGCGGCCCAGAAGGCCCGCCGCGCGCTCCTCGAGCTCGACGCCCACCTGGAGGAGCTCGAGCTCGATCGCAAGTGGCCCGAGATCGACGAGGACGCCCGCGACAGCCTGATCTGGGCGACCTCGTGGGTCGCCGAGTACGGCCTCCCGCACGAGCAGCGGCTGATGAGCGAGACCGCGAAGTCGCTCGAGAAGGCCCGCAAGGACCGCGACCCGGTCGAGCTCCAGCGCCAGCTCCGGCTGATCAGCCGCCTCGGCAACACCGCCTCGCTCCGCCACCCCGAGGCCTGGACCCGCCGCTTCGAGCACGCGGCCTCGCAGGTCGGCAACGCCAGCGACATCGTCAAGGCGCAGGCGCTGGTCAAGGAGGGGCGCGAGGCGGCCGCCCGCGAGGATCAGGGGGCGCTCCGCTCGATCACCCAGAAGCTCTGGCAGCTCCTCCCGAGCGACGTCGAGAAGCGCCGCCTCTCCTACGACTCGGGGGTCCGCTGATGGCCGCCACGCCGCCGCCGCGCTTCGCCCACAACCCCTTCTTTGTCCTCGGGGCCGAGCCCGATCGCCCGCGGGTCGAGCTCGAGCGCGAGGGGCAGAAGCTCCTCGGGATGCTCGAGCTCGGGCTCCGCTCGGCCGCCACCTACGCGACCCCGACCGGGCCCGAGGCGCGGACGCCCGAGGCCGTGCGGGCGGCCCTCGCCGAGCTGCGGGCGCCCGAGAAGCGGCTCCTGCATGAGCTCTGGGCGAGCTTCGCCCGAGCGGAGGCGGACGCGGACGCCAGCGCGAGCGCGGGCGCCGATCCCTTCCGCAGCCCCGCCCAGCCGAGCGCGCCGAAGAGCGACGACGACGAGGGCCCGGGGATCGCCGGCGCGTTCGCGCTCTTCGGCTGGAGGCGCCCGTGAGCGCGCGCCCCTGGACCCGCGCCGGTCGCCGCCGCTCCGCGCTCGCGCTGGTCGCCGCGGCGCTCCTCGTCGGCGGGCTCGTCGGGCGCCTCGGGGCTGGCGGGGCGATCGCCCGCCGCGGCGATCCGGCGCTGGTCTTCGCCGTCCTGATGGTCCTGGTGACCGTCGGCCTGACCCTCCTCGGGCTCCTGATCACCCTCCGCGGCGCCTTCGGCTGGCCCCTCGCCCGCTTTGTCCTGATCCCGCTCGGCCTCGGCCGACCCGCCGCCTACCTCGCGCGCCACGCCAACCAGTGGCAGCGCGATCCCGAGGGCGGGGCGGCGCTCGCCGAGGCGCTCGCGCTCCTCCGGCGGCCGCGCCACGACCCCGCGGCGGCCGAGCGGATCGCCGCGCTGGTCGACAGCGTCGCGACGATCGGCGCCGCTGGGATCACCGCGTCGGCGCTCGCCAGCGCGAGCCGGGGCGACCGCGACGGCGCCCGCGAGCTCCTCCTCGGCGCCCTCGAGATCGAGGGGACCAAGGCGCTCCCCTTCCCCCAGCGGATCGCCCGGGCCTGGCTGATCGCCGACGCGGCCGAGCGCGGCCGCTGGCGCCGGGTGGTCGAGCTCGCCGACGCGCGCGGCCCCGCCCTGCCAGCGAGCGCCCGCCTCCTCGCCGGCGCCGCCGCCCGCTTCGCCGGCACCCACTCGCCGACCGACACCGGCCTCTGGATCCTCTGGCTCTTGAGCCCTGGCCACAAGGACAGCCGCCCGCTCCTCGAACGTGCGATCGCCACCCCCCGGGTGCTCCACCGCCGCCCCGACCTCGAGGAGGCGCCGGCGCGCGGCGGCGGGGTCGACGAGCTCGGCCCGCTCCCGAGCGAGCCGCTGCCGCGGGCGCTCGCCCTCCACGCCCACTGGATCGCCCGCGATCCCCTCCACCTCCGCCTGGTCCCGAGCCGCCTCGGCGACCTCTGCCGGGCCTGGGACGAGGTCCACCGCAGCGGCGCCGCCCGCCGGCAGGCCGAGGCGAGGGCCGCCCGCCTCGGGATCCTCGGCCAGGCCGAGGCGATCGTCGAGCGCTTCCACGACGAGGTCGCGGCCGACCTCGCGGACCTCTCCCTGCGCTCCGGCGTGGCGATCGCCGGCCTCGTCGATCCGCCGGGCGAGCTCTCCCAGCGGGCGATCTTCCGGGTCCGCTCGCAGCTCCTCGAGGGCGTCGAGGAGCTCGCCGAGACCATGGAGTCGCGGACCGTCGACAAGCGCGCGCTCCCGGCGGTCGAGGAGTGGCGGGCCTGGAGCGAGCTCCGGCGGCGCTACGAGCGGGCCGGAGCGCTCGGCGGCCTCGACCTCCGGCGCCTGATGTTCCCGCAGGTCCACCGCTCCGCCTGCAACTTCGCGGTCTGGCTGTGGAACGAGCGCAAGGAGACCGGGATCGCCAAGCCGATCTTCCGCTGGCTCCTCACCGAGGCCGAGGCGGTCGGCGACGAGGCGGCGATCGATCTCCAGCGGCGCAACCTCGGGGTCAAGGGCGGCTAGGCGCTCGAACCTGTCTCTTCGGACACCACCGAGAGGCGCGCGACCGCGCACATCCCATCGAGCGCCCCACCCTTGCGGAGGCTCCGTCCCCTCGGCACGATCAGCGCGCCCCCGCGTGGACGACCTCGAGCCGATCATCACGACCTCCGAGCTCGCCGCCCACCGCGATCCCGGCGACGCCTGGGTGGCGATCGACGGGGTGGTCTACGACCTCGGCCGCTTCCTCGCCGAGCACCCCGGCGGCCCGGTGATCGAGCGCTGCCTCGGCCGCGAGTCCGGGGCGCTGATCCGGGCGAGCCACGTCGCCGAGCTCGATCGCCTCCTCGCCTCCCCGGCCTGGCGCGCGAAGGCCGGGATCCGCCGCGTCGGCCGCCTCAAGGACGCCGCGATCTGGCGGGTGAAGGGCCGCTGGGGCTCCCGCGTCGTCTTCCCGCGCGAGGACGACGAGCTCGGCGTCGAGCTCCGTCGCCGCGTCCGGGCCTACCTCGCAAGCGCGTCGCTGCCGGCGATCCCCCGCAACGGCGCGCTCCTCGATGTGATCATCGTCGGCGGCCTCTTCTTCCTGACCTGGTACGGCGGCCTCGTCCTCGGCCACGCCTGGATCGCCGCCCTCTGCGGGGTGATGACCGCGCTCCTCGGCATGAAGCTCGGCCACGCCGCGCTCCACGGCGGCTTCGCCCGGACGCCGTGGATCCGCCGCCTCGCCGGCCACGCCTTCGACTTCGCCGGCGCCTCGTCGATCGCCTGGGAGATCGAGCACGACGACCACCACTTCAACACCAACACGACGATCGACACCGACCTCCAGCACTGGCCGCTCCTCCGCCTCCACCCCGCGCAGCCGCGGCGCTGGCATCACCGCCTCCAGCACCTCTACGTGCTCCCGCTCTACTCCCTGGTCGCCGCCCGCTGGTGGCTGATGAGCCCGATCGAGGGCCTCGCCGGCCGGGGCGCGCGTCGCCAGGTGATCCCGCTCCTCCTCCGCGCGGCCAACCTCGCGCTCCTCGCCGCGCCCTTCTTCCTCTTCCCGGCGGCCGAGGCCGCGGGCCTCCTGGCGATCTACTTCGTCACCACGAGCTACGTCACCAGCCTCAACTTCGCGGTCACCCACGTCAACGATCGCGTCGAGTACATCGGCGAGGCCGGCCCGACGCGCTCCTGGACCGAGGAACAGATCCGCACGGCGAGCGACTGGCGGGCCGGCTCACGGGTCTTCTGCTGGCTCAGCGGCGGGCTCAACCATCAGATCGAGCACCACCTCTTCCCCACCCTCGATCCCCGCCACTACCCGGCGATTGCGGCGATCGTCGAGGCGCTCTGCCGCGAGCGCCAGATCCCCTACCGCAACTTCCCGACCTTTCGATCGATCCTCGCGGCCCACCTCCGCCACCTGCGGGCGATGGGACGGCGTGAGGACGCGGCCGAGCGCGCCGCTTCGGCGCAGGCCCAGGTCGGCTAGATCGCGGCCCGGAGGATCGACGCGAGCGCGTCGTCGCTGAGCTCGACCGGGTTGCCGCGCATCGAGCTCGACCGCCGGGCAGCCGCGACGATCGCGGGGATCTCCGCCTCGCCGACCCCGTAGGCCGCGAGCCGCTGGATCCCGAGCTCGTCGGCGAGGCGCGCGAGCCAGGCGACGCCGGCGTCGATCGTCGCGTCTGGCCATCCGGTCAGGAGGCGCGCGACCTCGAGGTAGCGATCGAGCGAGGCCGCGGCCGCGTCGCCGCGGCGGGCTCGGAGCGCCGCGACGTTGGCGGCGACCACCGGCGGCAGGAGGCGGGCGCAGACGGCCCCGTGGGGCGCCGGGAACATCCCGCCGATCGGCCCCGCGAAGCCGTGGACCGCCCCGAGCTTGGCGTTCGCCAGGGCGAGGCCGCCGAAGAGGCTGGCCAGCGCCATCTCCGTGCGGGCCTCGAGATCATCGCCGTCGGCGACCGCCCGCCGGAGGGCGCCGGCCGCCCGGGCGATCCCGTCGCGGGCGAGCGCGTCGGTGATCGGGCTCGGCTGATTGCAGACGTAGGGCTCGATCACCTGGGTGAGCGCGTCGAGGCCGACGTCGGCGGTCAGCGCCGGCGGCATCGAGCGCGTCAACCCGGGATCGACGATCGCCACCGGCGGCAGCATCTTCGGCGAGCGCAGGCTGACCTTGACCCGCGCCTCGGGGACCGCGAGGACCGCGTTGCGGGTGACCTCGGAGCCGGTGCCCGCCGTCGTCGGGATCGCCACGAAGGGCGCCGGATCCTCGCTCAGCGGCCGCCCGCGACCGACGACCTCGAGGTAGTCGAGGGGCTCGCCGGGGTTGGTCAGGAGGGCGGCGATCGCCTTGCCGGCGTCGATCGCCGAGCCGCCGCCGAGGCCGATGACGAGGTCGCAGCCGGCCTCCCGCGCCCGCGCGACGCCGGCCAGCGCGTCGGCGACGGTCGGCTCGCCGCCCACCGTCCAGCCGACGATCTCGACGCCGGCGTCGGCGATCGCGTCGATGACCGCGGGGAAGCGCCGCGGCGCCCGACCAGTGACCAGGAGCGCGCGCCGACCGAGGGACGCGGCGATCGCCCCAGCCTCGATCCCGCGCCCGACCCCGAAGAGGATCCTCCCCGCGCTCGCAAATTCGAAATTCACGCTACCAGCCCGCCTCGTCGGGGAAGACCTCGCGGTAGACGATCGCCGAGCGCGGCTCGGCCATCATCGACGCGACCGCGTCGCGCCAGGTCCTGTAGTGCTCGGTCTCCTTGTGACGCGCCGGATCGTCGACCGTCCGGTAGACCTCGACGAGGACGAAGCGGGTCGGATCGTCCTTCGCCTGGATCACGTCGAAGCGGGCGATCCCCGGCTCTTGCACGCTCGCGCGGGCGTTGGCGACGCTCGCCTCCTTGAAGGCGTCGACCGCCTCCTCCTTGACGTGGACGAAGACGTGGACGATGTGCATCGCCGTCGACTATCGCCCAGCCGCCGCCCCGCGAGAAGGGGGTGGGCTCACTCGACCGGCGCGCCGCTGAGGTCGCAGCCGGCGAGGTGCCAGCCCGGCCGATCGCCGCTGATCACCACCCGCACCGGCCCGCTCCCCGCGTCCTCCGGCCGCTCGTGGCGGTAGAGGAGCGTCGAGCGCTCGTCGCCGGCGACGCTGAAGGACGCGGCGCCGTCACTCGCGGTGAAGGTCGTCCCGGGCTGCGACGCCTCGACCGCGCACTCGACGAGGTAGCGGTGCCCGGCCTCCGCCTCAAAGGTCAGGTAGGCGGCCGGACGAAGGGGCCCGCGGAAGACCTCGGGCGCCCCGCGGAAGCTCGCGTGGTCGCCCCGGAGATCGACGTGACCGCCGCGCGAGACGAGATCGAGGCGCTGACCGCCGGCGGCGATCGGCTCGCGCACGCCGAGGGCGATCGGCCCGTCGATCGCCGCGGCCGCGACCCCGAGGAGCGCCGCCCGCTCGCGCGCCGGCAGGCGGCGGAGCTCGAAGCCCGGCGCGTCGTCATCCGCCGCGAGCGAGGCGACGAGGGCCGCGTCGAGCCGGCTCGCGCCGCGATCGCGGAGGCGACGGGCGGCCGCCTCGGCGTCGGACTCCGCGCTCGGGCTCGTCGCGTCGGCGACCTCGTCGGGTCCGCTTGAGGCGTCGATCGCCCCGCTCGCCGCGACCAACCCGAGACCGACGAAGAGGACGAGGACCCGACGGAACATCGCCATGGCCCCACCCTACGACAGAAGCCCGCGCGATCGCGACCACCTGCCCCAAAAGACAGAGTGATGGAAGGGTGCGAAGCGATCGGCGCGCAAGTCGATGCACATGCGAAGGCGAGTGCCCGATCAGCCCGCGCGGCCGCTCCCCGACGACGCCGCCGACAGCCCGCCCTCGTCCGTGCCGCTCGCCTCACCCCGCCGCAGGAGCGCCCGCGCGTGGGCCCAGACGCAGATCAGCGCCGCCGGCGTGATCCCCGGGATCCGCGCGGCCTGGCCGGTGCTGGTCGGCCGCACCCGGGCGAGGCGCTCGGCCGCCTCCCGCGTGAGGCCCGCGAGCGCGTGGTAGTCGACGTCTGCGGGCAGCGGCAGCTCCTGGCCGGCCGCCCCGCGGATCCGCGCGATCTCCCGCGCCTGCCGCTCGCGGTAGCCGGCGTAGCAGCGCTCTGCGCGCGCTCGCGCGCCGATCCACGCCTCCAGCCCCTCGGCCTCGGGCTCGCGCCCCCGCTCGAGGGCGACGATCGCCTGCCCCACCCGCTCGAGGCGCGCCTGCACCCGCGCGTGGCGGGCCGGCGTGATTAGCCCCGCGATCGCGGCGAGCTCGCTGAGCCGGGCGTCAGCGTTGTCCTCGCGGAGGATCATCCGGTACTCGGCGCGCGACGTGAACATCCGGTAGGGCTCGTCGCAGCCCTGGGTCACGAGGTCGTCGATCATCACGCCGACATAGCCCTGGTCGCGGCCGATCCGCAGCGGCTCGGCGCCGACGAGTGCGAGGGCCGCGTTGGCGCCGGCGACGAGCCCCTGCGCGCCGGCCTCCTCGTAGCCCGAGGTCCCGTTGATCTGACCGGCGAAGAAGAGCCCGTCGATCGCCTTGGCGGCGAGGCGATGATCGAGCGCGCGGGCGTCGACCGCGTCGTACTCGACCGCGTAGCCCGGCCGCAGGATCACCGCCGCCTCGAGCCCCGGGATCGTCCGGATCATCGCCTCCTGGACCGCCGCCGGCAGGCTCGTCGAGATCCCGTTGGGGTAGACGGAGACGGTGTCCAGGCCCTCCGGCTCGAGGAAGACCTGATGGCGCGCCTTGTCGGCGAAGCGGACGATCTTGTCCTCGATCGACGGGCAGTAGCGAGGGCCGCGTCCGGTGATCGCCCCGCCGTAGATCGGCGACTCGTGGAGGTGGCGGCGGATCAGCTCGTGGGTCGCCGCGCCGGTCCAGGTCAGGGAGCACTCGACCTGCGGGAGGATCGGCGGCGGCCCCTCGAGATCGTCGGGGAGCGTGAAGCGAGGCAGCGGCGCCTCGCTCGGCTGACGCTCGAGGCGCGGGTCATCCCAGGCGATCGTCCGCCCGTCGAGGCGCGCCGGCGTGCCGGTCTTGAGGCGCCGCAGGTCGAAGCCCAGCGCCCGCAGCGAGCGCGAGAGCTCGCTCGCCGGCGGCTCGCCGACCCGACCGCCGGGGGTCTGCTCGCCGCCGGTGTGGAGCACCCCGCCGAGGAAGGTGCCGGTGGTCACGACCACGGCGTCGGCGTCGATCCGACCGCCGCCGACCAGCTCGACCCCGCGGACCCGAGCGCCGTCGACCGCGATCGCCGCGACCAGCCCCTCGATCACCTCGATCGCCGGGTGGCCGAGGAGCGCCGCGCGGGCGATCCCCCCGTAGCGCGCCTTGTCGACCTGGAGGCGCGTCGCCCTGACCGCCGGCCCCTTGCTCGCGTTGAGGATCCGCCCGTGGATCGCCGCTCGATCGGCGGTCCGCCCCATGAAGCCGCCGAGGGCGTCGATCTCGTGGACCAGGTGCCCCTTGGCGACCCCGCCGACGCTCGGGTTGCAGGGGGTCTGGCCGATCGTGTCGAGGCGCCCGGTGACGACGATCACCCGCGGCCGACCCCCGCCCCGCCCGGCGGCGACGCGGGCGGCCGCGAAGGCGGCCTCGAGCCCGGCATGGCCGGCGCCGACGACGATGAGGGTGGGCCCCGACATGGCCGCGGGAGGGTAGCAGATCGCCGCGGAGGCGATACTCTCGCCCCGTGTCTGGCTTCGTCTCGATCGTCGGCGCGGGCCCCTGGGACCCCGAGCTCCTCACCCTCGCCGGCCGCGAGCGCCTCCGCCGCGCGGACGTCGTGATCGCCGACTACCTGGTCAACCCCGCGCACCTCATGCACTGCCGCGCGGACGCGACGATCCACCAGCGGGTCGCGGGGCCGCACGACGGCCGCCTCGATCAGGCGCGGGTCAACGCGCTGATGGTCGAGGAGGCGAACGCCGGCCGCCGGGTCGTGCGCCTCAAGGGCGGCGATCCGATGATCTTCGGCCGCGGCTCCGAGGAGGCCGATCACCTGCGCGCCCACGGCGTCGCCTACGAGCTGGTCCCCGGGGTCTCGGCGGCGATCGCCGCCCCGGAGGCCGCCGGGATCCCGCTCACCCACCGCGATCACACGCCCGCGGTCAGCATCGTCTCGGGCTTCGAGGCCTTCGAGAAGGGCGGCCTCCACGTCGCCTGGGATCACCTGGCCAAGAGCGCAGGTACGATCGTCCTGATGATGAGCGTGAAGAACTGCCGGCAGAACGCCGAGCGGCTGATCGCCGGCGGCCGCGATCCCGAGACCCCGGCGGCGCTGATCCGCTGGGGCACCCGCGGGATCATGCGGACCCTGGTGGCGACCTTGTCGACGATCGCCGATCGGGCCGACGAGGTCGGCCTGCGGGCGCCGGCGGTGCTGGTGGTCGGCACCGTCGTCGAGCTCCGCGAGCGGATCGAGTGGTTCGAGCGCCGCCCGCTCTTCGGCCGGCGGATCGTCGTCACCCGCGCGAGCCACCAGGCCGGCGAGCTGATCCAGCGCCTCGCCGCCGAGGGCGCGGACGCGGTCGCCTTCCCCTGCCTGGCGATCGCGCCGCCCGAGGATCCCGAGGCGCTGCGCTCGACGGTCGCCGCGATCGCCGACTTCAACGGCGTGATCCTCTCGAGCCCCAACGGGGTCAACGCCTTCTTCGAGGCGCTCGCGGCCGCCGGCCTCGACGCCCGCGCCCTCGCCGATCGCAAGGTCGCGGTGATCGGCACCGGCACCGCCGGCGCCTGCGAGGCCCGCGGGATCCGACCGGACATCATCCCCGCGCAGCCGCGCGCCGAGGGGCTGATCGCCGAGCTCGCCGCCCGCGAGCTCCTCTGCGACCGCTGGCTCCACGTCCGCGCCGACGAGGGCCGCGACCTCCTGGGCCCGGCGATCGCCGAGGCCGGCGGGTCGTACCAGCTCGTGATCGGCTACCGGACGATCCGCCCGGCGGTCCCCGAGCTCCTGGTCCGCTCGCTGCGGGCGCCCGCGGACGGCGGCGAGGGGATCGACGCGATCACCTTCGCCAGCGGCAAGTCGGCGCGGCACTTCCTCGAGACGCTGCGCGAGCACCTCGGCGACGACGAGGCCCGGGCGATCGTCTCTCGCGCGAAGGTGATCGCGCTCGGGCCTGTGACCGCCGCGGCCGCGCGTGCGCTCGATCTCCGGGTCGACGCGATCGCCGACGCGACCACCGACGAGGCGATGGTCGCAGCGATCCTCGGGGTCTTCGGCGCTGCGGCGAGCTAGGAGCGCATCTCCGGCATCGCCGGGGCGCCGGCATCAGCCCGCGACCTCGCCACGGAGCGAGGTCAGGCGAGCCCGCGACGCGCTACCAGTTCGGGGTCTCTTCGGTCGGCGCCGGCTCCTTGGCCGCGCCGCCGCCCTCAGCCGCCTCGGCGGGCGCCTCCTCGGCCGGCTTCGCCTCCTCGGCCGGCTTCGCCTCCTCGGCCGGCTTCGCCTCCTCGGCCTTCTCGGCGGGCTTGGCCTCCTCGGCCTTGGCCTCGCTCTTGGGCTCGTCCTTCTTGGGCTCATCCTTCTTGCCGCAGCCGCCGCCGACGGCGGTCGCAGCGAGGAGGGCGGTGGTGGCCAGGAATCGGTCGAGTTGGATCTTCATGGTCTTGGCTCCCGGGCTTCGAGGGGCGGGCAGGATAACAAATCCGCGCCGGGCCGACCAGAAAGGGCCGCCGCCGACCGTTCATTGTCGACCACCAGCCAGCGCGCGCGCGTTCGCGCCGCGCTCACGACGCGAGTACGCCGCGCGCACGCCCGTCACGCAGCTCGCGGCCGCGCCCAGCGGAGCGCGGCGACCTGCGCGATCAGCCAGGCGATCCCGAGGAGGAGCGCGCCGAGCCCGGGGAGCGTCAGCGCGAGGAGCACCACGACGCCGAAGACCGCGTAGATCCCGAGGATCACGCGGGTGACGAGCCCGCCGCGGGCCAGCGCCCCGAGGCGGCCGAAGAGGAGCACGGCGAGCGCCCAGCCGCCGAGGCCGACGCCGAGGGCGAGACCAGCGGTGTCGCCGACCTCCGAGGTCCCGGGATGCACGAGCGCGCCGACGGCCCCCGCGATGATCGCCAGGCTGCACCCCATGAGCCCGCCGAAGATCGGCGCCTGGAGAGCCCAGACCACCATCCGGGGGACGATCCCCACCCGCGCCGCCTCCCGCCGCGAGCCCAGGAGATCGCCGACCCAGCTCATCCCCATGATCACCAGCGACTCGCAGAGCCCGGCGATGCCGATCAGCATGCCGAGGAGCATCGACGTGACGAGCGCGTCGGCGGCGATCCACTCGCCGCTGGCGACGAGGGCCCCGAGGCGCTCGGGCTCGCCGGCCATCTCGGCGAACGCGTGGAAGATCAGGAGCCCCTCGTCGCCGATCACCCAGGCGCGGAGCACCGCGATCCCGAGGACCGCCCCCAGCCAGAGCCAGGTGTGGAGCCAGCGCGGCATCCGTCCGGTCCGGCTCTCGATCACGAAGTAGGCGAGCGCGATCCACCAGAGGAGACCGAGGAGCTCGCCTGGCCGCCCGAGCGCCGCCGAGAAGGCGAAGACCCACTCGAGGAGCCAGAGCGCGAAGAGGCCGAAGATCCAGGCGCGTCGTCGCGGGCTCGTCGTCACCCCGGCAGTCTAGGAGGAGCCGGGCGCCGGCGCAAAGCGGACGAGCGCGCCGCCCCGTGGGCCGGCGCGCTCGTCCCAGCGAAGGGGCGAGCGCACGCGCTCAGGACCGCGCTAGCCGGGCATCGGGCACTTGCCGTTGCCCTTGTCGCGGTTGTTGTCGGTCTTGCACTCGTGCCACTCGTGCATCGGCATCGCGTCGTCGACCACCACCCAGAGCTCGGAGGTCCCGTCGACCACGCCCATCGGCGCGTCCGGCAGGAGGAGGAGCACGTCCTCGGCCTCGGCCGGGTAGAGCGTCTTGGTCGTCACGCCCATCCCCAGGAGGACGCCGCCCATGTCGGGATCGCCCTCGTAGAAGTAGACCGGCACGCCGCTCGGCGCCGCCGCCTCGCCGATGTTGCGGACCTGGCCGATGAGCCCGTAGGGCTCGGGATCGCACTGCTTCTTGAGGCGGACGATCAGATCGGGCGCCGAGAACTCGCCCGCCGGCTGGACGTTCTGCCGGAAGTTGTTGAGCCCCGGCTGGGTCCAGTTGGCGTTCTCCATCGCCGGGATCGTCCCGTCCTCGTTGACGTTGGTCACGTGGTAGGCGTGCTGGTTCCAGATCCGCCGGGTCCGCACCCACTGCCCCTTGGCGTCGCCGAAGATCCGGACACCGGTCTGCTTGCCGCCCTCGCAGGTGATCGACGAGTAGTTGTTCGAGACCGCGACGATGTCGGCGTGGCCGTCGTTGTCGACGTCGGCGATGAGCGGGAGCTCGCGGAGTGTGCCGGTCGTGTTGCAGGTGCTCCAGATGACCTCGCCGGTCGCGCCCTTGTAGATCCGGAGGTACCACTCGTCGGAGTAGACGACCTCGGCCGAGCCGTCGCCGTCGAAGTCGAAGACCGACGAGCCGGTGACCGCCGACGAGCAGTCGTGGGTCTGCTGGATCCACAGGAAGGTCTGGTTGCCGGGGATGTTCGGGTCCATCAGCTTCTTGCCGTCGAAGACCGCGTAGCCGACCCCGCCGGCGACCGCGACGTCGGGGGTGCCGTCGCCGTTGAAGTCGGCGATCGTCGGCGGCCCGCCGCCGCGGGTGTTCCCCGCCGAATTCGCCGGGCAGAGGTTGGGGTTGAGCGCGCCGTTGATGTCGATCCCGTTGCGGATGATCTCGACCTTGTTCGGCATGTTCGGGTCGTAGCGCCAGACCACGAGGTGGTGCTTGAGGGTGCCGCCGTTGTTCGAGATCACCGCGACCTCCGGCTTGCCGTCGAGATCGAGGTCGGCGACCGCCGGGAAGAGGCCGTCGACCATCGTCTCCGCCAGCACGCCGCCCGCCGAGTTGAAGGCGCCGCGGGCGTGGACGATGTCGAGCTGGCCGTCGCTGTCGAGGTCGGCCGCGGTCGAGTAGGACGAGCCCGGCAGCATCACCTTGATCGCGCCGGTCGCCCCGTCGAGGACCACCCCCTCGACCAGCACCTCGGGCTTCCCGTCGCCCTCGAGGTCGGCGATCGTCGGCTGCACGCAGCCGCTCGCCCAGGTCGAGGTCCAGAGGGGCTGGCCGGCCGCGTCGATCGCCCGGACCTTGCCGTTCTCGGTGCAGAAGACGATCTCGTTGCCCGGCTGGCCGTCGATGTCGCCGCCGGCGATCTCGCGCCCGGGGTTGATCCGATCGGTGTCGAAGTGGACGCTCCACTTCTCGACCAGCTGACCATTGACCACCGAGATCGCCCAGAGCGTGCCGTTGTTGTTGTACTGGCCGCTGGCGAAGGAGGCGAAGACGATCTCCGGGATGTCGCGCTCGTCGACGATCATGTCGCAGTTGTCGTCGTCGAGCTGGATGACGATCGGCGCCATCATCACGGTCCCCTTGTTCCAGTGGTACTTGACCACCGGGTTGAAGGAGCCGTCGGGGACGTACTCGCACTTGGCGAGGCAGGTGATCTCCTCGCCCTCCATCGGCTCCTCGCCGGGGCCGCACTCGGGCGGCGAGGGCAGGCACTTGCCGTTCTTGATCTGCTGCCCCTGGCACATCTCGCCGCCCATCATCTCCTCGCCGAGGCTGTACTCGCAGTACTCGTCGGGGCCGCACTCGCTGGCGTCGATGCAGGCCTCGCCGGGGACGACGCAGGTGTTGAAGGAGCAGACCTCGCCGCCGGAGCAGCAGACATCGCCGCAGACCAGGTCCTCCTCGCAGCAGATCCCGCCGACGCACACGCCGCCCTTGTCCTCGCAGTCCGCGGGGCAGACCGCGCCGCCGGTGGTCGTCGTCTCGCCGCCGCCGCTGGTGGTCCCGCTGGTCCCCGCCGAGGTCGTCGCGGTCGCGTCGCTGGTCGATCCCTGGGTCGCGCTCTCGCTGTTGCTGCCGCTCGCCGAGGTCGAGCCCTCGCTCGCGCTCGCGCTCCCGCTCGAGGAGTCGGTCGCCGACGCGCTCGCCGAGTCGGTCGCCGTCGCCGTCGCCGACCCGCTGCTCTCGCCCCGGCCGTCGTCGCCGTTGCACCCGGCCATCACCAGGGCGCCCGAGAGCGCCGCCCATCCCCATCCAATCCTGTAGTCCAAGGCCAACCTTCCTTTGGACTGACGAGGATAGCGAGGCCGCTCTCGGCCCCACAAGTCGGCGCGCGCGGGCCGAGGCGCCGCGCCGCCGCTCGAGACGCGCGAGGCCGCGCCCCCGTCGCATCGGGAGGCGCGGCCTCGTCCGCTCGGCGCGATCGTGCTCGCGCGATCAGAGCCAGCGCTTGAAGTCGGCGTTGGCGTTCGCCTTGAGGTCGAACTTGTCCTTCACGTCGTTGTGGCAGGTCTTGCAGTTCATCTGCTCGCCCGCCTCCTTCGCCTTCTTGACGACGGCGTTCATCATCTTCTTGGCGGCGACGCGGCCCCCCTCCTTGCACGCCTTCTCGACCTCCTTGAACTCGAAGCGGGAGGCCGTGCAGGGGTTGTCATCGGCCCCGGCGGGGGCGGAGGCGCCGAAGAGCGCGCCGACCAGCGCGATGACGGTGAGGGGAGCGAAGGGGAAACGGAGGGCGCGCTGGCTCATCGGTGGTTCTCCGGGGCTAGGGACGATGGGCCGTCGACGACGGCCAGAGAACAATATTCCACGCGGCGAGGGAAAATTCTCGGAGGAAAATTCCGCGGGCGCTCAGGCGCCCTCGCCGGCCGCCGGAGCGCCCCCCTCCGCCTTCTGCCGCTGGCGATCGAGGAGCTGCGCGAGCGCCTCAATCTCCTCCGGCGTCAGCTTTCCGGTGAACTTCGGCATCTCCGCCGTATCGGTATAGAGGTCCGCGGCCGACGAGTCGGCGATGATCCGCTTGAGCCAATCCACGCTCCCCCGCCCCTTGAGCGCGGGGCCGGTGCTCTCGCCCTCGAGCTCGTGGCAGCCCGAGCACTCGAGCTTGTCGTCGTAGATCGCCTTGCCGCGGGCCGCGAGCTCGCTGTCGACCGCCTTCGCCGACTCGCCCATCAGGCTGTAGACGTACTCGGAGACCGCGCGCAGATCATCGTCGCCGAGATCGTCGACCGGCAGCGGCTCCATCGTGTTGTGCTTGGTGCCGCCGTAGAAGCGGGGATCGGCCGGGTTGCGGATGATCGCCGCGACCCACTCGCGGGTCCCGTAGTCGTCGAAGGAGGGGCCCTCCTCGCCGCCCTTGCCGTCGAGGAGGTGGCAGTTCGCGCAGTGCTCGCGGAAGAGCGCCCGGACCGCGAACTCCGGATCGTTCTCCCAGACCGCGACGCCGCCGGCCGGCGGCACCCCCTCCTTGGCGAGCTCGCGCGCCTTCTCGGCCTCCTTCGCCGCCTCCGCGAGGCCCTCCTGGAGCGCCTCGTTGTTCGCGTCGTCGACGATCGCCACCGCCGAGAGGGCGACCGCGCCCGAGAGGATCGCGGCGATCGCCGCGAGGATCCCGAGGCGGGCGCGGGGCCGCCGGCTCTCCGCCCGGTCGACCCAGGGGAGCGCGAAGAGGAAGGCCGCGAGCGCCCCCGGGATCACCACCTTGCCGACGATCGCCAGCGGCCCCGGGAAGAGCTTGAGGAGCTGGTAGAGCCCGAGGAAGTACCACTCGGGGCGGGCGGTGAAGTTGCTCGAGGGATCGGCCGGCGCGTAGAGCTCGGAGCCGTGGGTGGCGATCGTCGCCACCAGCAGGATCACCCCGCAGAGCGCCATCGCCACGACCGCGAGGAAGAGCTGGTTCGGCCAGAAGGGCTGCGCGCGGGCGGCCGCCTCCTCGTCGCTGAGCGTCACCGGCGGGGTCGGCCCGTGGCGCCGACGGAGGTAGAGGTGGAGGCCGGCGAGGAGGGTGAACGCGAGCGGCAGGACGAAGACGTGGAGCGCGTAGTAGCGGGTCAGCGTCAGGTTGCCGGTCTCGGAGCCGCCCTGCATGAGGTCGCGGACCACCTCGCCGCCGGGGGCCGAGGCGATGATCCCCGAGCGCACCTGGGTCGACCAGTACGCCCCCTGATCCCAGGGGAGCGGGTAGCCGGTGAAGGCGAAGAGGATGACGATCCCCGCGAGCGCGAGGCCGCTCCACCAGTTGACCTCCCGCGGCTTGCGGTAGGCGCCGGCGAAGACCACCTGCAGGAGGTGGAGGACGATCACGACGATCATCGCCGACGCGCCGTGGTAGTGGAGCCCGCGGATGAACCAGCCGCCGACGACCTGGTCGTTGAGATAGGCGGTGCTCGCCCACGCCGAGGTCACCGAGGGCGAGTAATAGAAGGCCAGCAGGATCCCGAGGAACGCCTGCTGGATGAAGAGGTAGAGGAGGACCCAGCCGAAGACGTAGCGGAGGCGGGCGCCGCCGGGGACGGAGCCGCCGACGGCCCACTCCGAGAGGACGCCGAGGCCGAGGCGATCGTCGAGCCAGGCGCGGAGACGGCCGGCCATCACACCTCCTCCTTCGCGTCGGTGCCCTGGCGGAAGCGGGCGTAGCGGATCGTCACCAGATCGCCGTCCTCCTTGACGTCGAGGGCGTCGAGGGCCCGCGGTGAGGGGCCCTCCTCGACCGCGCCGCTCAGCGAGAAGAACGACTTGTGGCAGGGGCAGATGAACTTCTTGGCCGACGGATCGAAGTCGATCGCGCAGCCGAGGTGGGGGCAGACGGTCGAGAAGGCGGTGAGATTGCCGTCGAGCTCAATCACCCATGCCGAGCCGATCTTTACGTCCTTCGAGCGCTGCCAGGCGTCGACCTGATCGGCGAAGAGGTCGACCTTCACGGGCTCGGCGCCGAAGCCCTTGCGCTTGCCGCAGGGGAGGAAGCCGCCCCCCGAGGAGGTCACCTTGTGATCGAGCGGGAAGGCCACGTAGCCGATCGCCGGCGCCAGCGGGATCAGCCCGAGGCCCCCGCCGATCACGCCGACGCCGATCTTGAGCATCGTCCGCCGCGAGCTCCCCTCGCCCGCCTTTTCGTCGTCTGCCATCGCCGCTTGCTCCTGGTCCTCGGAGGGTACCGCGAAGGCCAGCCCGCCGTCGCCGGCTGGGAGGGCGGCGACGCTTCGGGCTAGGATGCCGGGATGACGGCGGCCAAACGCGCCCCTCTCCTACGCCCCGAGCCCGGGCCCGACACCCTCAAGGCGACCCGCTGGGGCGGCGAGCGCCTGGGCCGCCTCCGCGGCGCGCCCGCGGGCGCGCAGATCGGCGAGTCGTGGGAGCTCTCGACCCTCGCCGGCCGCGAGAGCCGGGCCGGAGGGCGCGCCCTCGACGCCTGGCTCGGCGCGCCCCTGCCCTTCCTCGCCAAGCTGATCGACACCGCCCTCCCCCTCAGCGTCCAGGTCCACCCCGGCGACCGCGCGGACGCCCCGGGCAAGGAGGAGGCCTGGATGATCCTCGACGCGGCCCCGGGCGCGCGCCTCTGGGCCGGCCTCGCGCCGGGCAGCGACCGCGACCGCGTCGCCGCGCGCGGCCGCGCGCGCGCGCGCGATCGGCGACACGAGGACGCCCTCTTCGCCGAGCTCCGGGCGATCGACGCGCGCCCGGGCACCGTGATCCTGGTCCCCGCGGGCACCCTCCACGCGATCGGTGGCGGGATCCTCCTCGCCGAGATCCAGCAGCCGAGCGACTGCACCTACCGCCTCTACGACTACCAGAGCGGCCGCGAGCTCCACGTCGACGCCGCCCTCGACGCCCTCGCCGTCGACGCCCAGGCGACCGTGTGGAGCCCCGGCGATCCGCCGCGGACGCTGCGGGGCGCTCACCTCGATCTGACGCCGCTCGGCCCCGGCGAGCACGCGCTCGCGGTCGCAGATCCCACCCTCGTGGTCCTCCTCGCAGGCGCCGCGACGATCGACGACGAGCGCCTCGTCGCCGGCGACCTCGCGCTCCTCCTCCCGGGCGAGGCGCGGATCAGCGTCGAGGCCGGCGGGCTAGCGATCGTCGGCGGCTGCGATCGCGCGCGCGCGGGCTGAACCCGGACGCCGCTCGCGGCCGCGCGCTCGCACGCGCGCGCCCATCCGCGCCCGCGAGCGCTCGCCCGGGTGATAGCGTAGTTCGATGACCGGTCTCCGCCCCGTGCTCGCCCTCCTCGGCGCCCTCACGGCCGGCGCCTGCGTCCTCGACAACCAGTCCTTCGACGACGACACGTCGACGACCGGCGCCTCCGTCTCGGCCTCCACCTCGTCGTCGTCCTCGACCTCGACCTCGACCTCCTCGGCGACCGCCGCGTCGGCGACGTCCACGGGCGACGGCGGCAGCGGCAGCAACGGCAGCACCAGCAGCAGCACGGCCGCGGCGACCGGAACGAGCGGCACGACCGGGGCCAACGCCGAGCCGACGCGCCTCCACAACTACGTCGACGGCCTCTGCGAGAACGGGATCTACTGCATCAACCAGCAGACCAACGAGCCCGTCCCGGCGCGGATCGTCGCCTTTGAGTGCTACACATCGCCGCTCCCGCCCCCCTTCCAGATCACCAGGGTGGGGGCCGACATCAAGGCGCGCGTCGGCACGCCGACGCCCTCCCTCACCGTCTTCCGCTTCGACGCCCAGGGGATGAAGATCGATCCGATGTCGATCGACTTCGAGGTCCTCGCCCCGGTGAACCAGGACGGACACGTCGACTTCCCGCTCGATCCGCCGATCATCGTCGACGTCGCCGACTTCTGCGTGTCGATCGAGGGCGGCGACACGATGAACACGACCTTCGCGCCGGCGATCATGAAGGACTCGCCGACCCCGGGCCCCTCCTTCGTCGAGATGGACGGGGGGCCCAACTGCACCCACAACTTCAAGCCGCTCAGCGCGGTCTACGGGACCGACGCCGCCCGCTACTGCATCGACGTCGACGTCGCGCCGATCTGAGTCAGCTCGGCCCGAGCGGCGCCGTCGAGTCCAGGGGCTCGACCTTCGCGGGCGCCGACGCCTTGCCCGGCTTGACCGACGCGCCCTTGTCGCCCGCCGCCTTGGTGTCCGCCGCCTTGTCGCCCGTCTTGGCGTCTGCGCTCGACCCACCGGTCGCGCCGGGGAGGACGCCGCGGAGATCCGGGATCCGGGGCGCGGCCTTCTCGCCCTTCTCGCCCTTCTCGCCCTCCTTCGCCTTGCCCTTCGCCTTCGGCTTCGCCTTGTCCTTCGACTTCGCCTTGTCCTTGTCCTTGTCGTCGCCGTCCTTGGGCTCGAGGCGGTACTTCTCCTTCTTCGCCTTCGGGTGCTTGCAGATGCTCGATCCCTTGGCGCAGAGCCAGAGCGGATAGGCGACCTCGCCCCACTTCACGTCCCACTTGCGGGCGCGGTAGCGGGCGAGCTCGCGCTCGTGGTTGCGGAGCTCGGCCTCGAGCTCGCGGGTGAGCGCGAGCGGGTTGCTCTCCTCCGGATCGCGGAGGAGGTCGTAGTACCAGGCCTCGTCGGTCTGGGGTTCGACGATGACCTTGCGATCGCCGACGACGAAGCCCGCGCAGCGCTGCTCGAACCAGCAGGTGAAGTAGCGGGGCTTGTCGCCGGGGAAGTCGTCGGCGATCAGGTTGAAGCCGTTGACCGAGTCCTTCGCCTTCTCGTCGACCGGGATCCCGAGGAGCGCGAGGAGGGTCGGGGTGACGTCGACGAGGCTGGCGTTGCCGCGGACCTCCATCTGCGGCACGCCGGGGCCGCTCATCACCAGCGGCACCCGCAGCCCCTCCTCGTAGTAGTTGGTGTCGTGCTGCTTGACGCCCTTCTCGCCGAAGCCCTCGCCGTGATCGCCGACGACGACGACGATCGTGTTGTCGCGGAGCTTGCGCTTGTCGAGCTCCGCGAGGAGGCCGCCGAGCATCCGATCCTCGGACTCGATGAGCCGGAGGTAGCGCTCCTCGTTGGTCTGGCGCGGGAGCTCCTGCTCCTTGGCGATCTTCGACGACTTCCGCGAGAGCCGGTAGGGGTGGTGGGTCGCCGAGGTCAGGAGCGTGACCATGAAGGGCTGGTTGGACGCCTTCGCCTCGTTGAGGAAGCGGCCGAAGGGGCGCACCAGGCTCTCGTCGTCGGAGGCGAGGTAGCCGAGGCTCTGGCCCTGGATGTCCTCCCAGGCCAGGAAGTCCTGGAAGCCGAGGCGATGGACCAGGCGCGGGCGCCACTCGAAGGTGCCCCACGAGCTCTGCATGAACGCGGTCGTGTAGCCGATGTCCGAGAGGATCGACGGCAGGCACTGGACCTTGAGGTCGCTCGAGACCTCGACGATCTTCTTCTGCATCAGCGGGAAGCGGCCGCAGAGGATCGAGAAGAGCGACTTGGTGGTGTGGGGGAGGACCGCGCGGGTGCGGTGGGCGACCAGCCCCGACTCCGCGAGGGCCTCGAGGTTGGGGGTGCTCGCGACCTCCTCGCGGCCGGAGAGCGAGGTCTTGTCGTAGCGGGTCGACTCGAGGACGACGACGACGACGTTCGGCAGGTCGGGGCGGGCCGCGACCTCGTCGATCGTCTCGGCCGAGACCAGACGGACCGGCTTGTAGCCCTTGAAGGAGCCCGTGTTGAGGCTGGTCACCAGGGTCCGGACCGTCGAGAGGAGCGCGTTCTTGCCGAGGTTGCGGGCCATCGCCGTCTGCGGCCGCGGCGTCACGATCATCACGATCAACGCGAGGACCGCGAGCCAGGCCGCGCAGAGCATCCGCGCCCGGCCGTGGATCCGCCGCTCAAAGGTCCAGCGGCGGCGGCGAAGCTCCCAGCGGAGGATCAGCGGGAAGCCGATGCCGACGAGGAGGCCGCCGACGATCCGCAGGACCACCTCAGTGGTCAGGCCCTCGCTGGTGATGTCGGCGACGTCCTGCATCCGTGCGAAGAGCTGGGTGAAGGCCTCCCAGGTCGCCTGCTCGCCGGTGATCAGGAGATAGCCCGTGTTCAGGGTCGCGGTGATCGCGCCACCGAGCGCGAGGGGGGCCGTCACGACCCAGGCCCAGCGAAAACGCGACTCCATGAGCGCCAGGAGCGCGGCGACCCCGAAGTAGACCAGGCCGTCCGAGGTCAGCGCCCAGGCGAGGAGGATGAGCGGGTGCGAGACGCCCTCGAGGTCGTAGACCGCGATGCTCTTGGCGACCAGCGTGGCGATCGCCGAGGCCGTCAGCACGTAGGTCGAGAACGACGTAAGGAGGCGGATCCAGCCGTGGCGCGGCGGGATCAGGTCCTTCCAGGATGAAGGCAGCTGAGACCGAACCCAACGCCTCGCGCGCACGGCCAAATTCACGGCCGCGGGAGCATACGTTCACGCCGATGTCACCGCAATGGCACGCGGACGAGGGCCGCGCCGAAGGGTTGGCGGGCCCCTGGATCGGCCAACGCAGGAGATGCGCCAAAGAGCCGCTCGCCGACGCGCGCCGCGTCGTGATCCGCGACACTCGGGAGCGTCGTGTTCTGCCACAGATCCGCGCGACCCCGCGAGATCTACCGCTTTTCCCTGGCCCCCCGATTGCTTCAAGATCGGCCAAGGAGATCGCCATGAACATCCTCTGCCTCACCCGCCGCGCCGCCTCGACCACCCTCCTCTGCCTCGGCCTCGGCCTCAGCGGCGGCTGCTTCGACACCGGCGGTGCCTCGAACCTCGAGATGCGGGCGGCGGTCGGGGAGATCGTCGCCCAGGGTCAGGCGCAGGGGATCGAGAACGAGATCACCGAGCTGACGACGTCCTTCACCATCGGCGGAGGGGTCGCCGAGGTGGTCCAGGAGATCCAGGACTTCATCGCCTCCCAGGCGCCCTGCTCGACCGTGAGCGGCGCCGACAACACCCTGACCATCGACTTCGGGACCCTCGACGACCAGTGCACCTACAACGGCCACACCTACGCCGGGATCGTGACGATCGCGATCTCGATCGAGGGCGCGGCGACGATCGTCGATCACACCTACAGCGACTTCACCAACGGCAACATCACCATGAACGGGACCAAGAAGGTCACCTACCAGGACCAGTCCCGGCGGATCGAGACCGACTACGCCTTCGTCAACAAGGAGGGGAAGACGATCGACACGACCTCCGATCGCCTCCAGACCCTCCTCGACGAGGCCCAGGGGCTCGCTGGCGGGATCGTGATCAACGGCGAGCGCCACTGGGAGGGCGAGAACGGGCTCTGGGACCTCGACATCGACGAGGTCGAGGTCCGCTGGATCGACCCGGTCCCGCAGGCGGGGCTCTACTCGCTCCACACGCCGCGCGACAAGACGATCACGATGGCCTTCGAGCGGGTCGACGCCGACACGATCGCGGTGACGGTCGACGGCGGGCGCTCGACCAAGGTCTACCACGTCACCGCGGCCGGCCAGATCGAGGAGCAGCCGGCCGAGGCTGGCTAAAAGGGCAGGAGCGGATAGGCCCGGCAGATCGTCGACCCGAGGGTCGACTTGACCGCCGACGCGAAGCTCAGGTCCCCCTTGGCGACCGCGTCGATGTCGAAGGCGGCGCCGCCGGTCGCGTCGGGGATCGAGGGCTGGCCGAAGTAGGGCGCCCGCAGGCCGGGCTTGACGTCGAGGCACTCGCACTGCCCGCCGAGGCTGGCGCCGAAGGTCGCCACCCGGATCTCGCGGTCGCGGAGCGCCTCGACGGTCTCGCGGTAGGTGTGCTCGACCCGCTGGCCGCTCTGGATCGCCGGCGCCTCGCCGAAGTCGTCGTCGGTCGCGTGGACCACCAGGCGGAGGGTCGACGACGCCGGCCGCCAATCGAAGCGGGTCGCCGCCGCGTGGAGGGCGTCGAGGGAGTTCTCCGGCCAGTCGAGGTTGCTCTCGGGGCTCTGGATCTGCCGGTTGGAGCTGGTGAAGTGGCGCCAGCGGGTGAGCTCGGCCTGGAGATCGGTGATCTCGGTGAAGGCCTGCCCGCCGTTGGCGACCAGGACGTCGTCGACGAAGACCACCAGGCCGTAGCGGGGGTCGCGGGCGAGGCCGCGGATCGCCGCGTCGACCTCGCCGATCCCCTGCTCGACCCGATCCACCATGAAGCCCATGGTCGTCGACACGTCGACCACGAAGACGACGTCGACCTGCTCCTTGGGCCGGCGATCGGGATCGTCACAGACCACCTCGGGGACCACCGCCGCGGTCCCGCCCTCGCCGCGGAGGACCAGGCCGCCCTCGGCGTTGTGGGAGTCGCGGCCGCCGCTCCGCGGCTCGGGCTGGTCGCCGGGCTCCTCGAGGACGCTGGGGAGCGGCGCGTAGTCGCCGGGCACGACCACCCCGCCGACCACGCCGCCGACCACGCCGCTCTCGACCCCGCCGAGGACCCCGAAGCGCGGGGGCTCGTCGTCGTCGTCGACCGCCGCCGAGCCGGTCACCACCGGGGCGTCGAGCACCCGACCGATCGCCACCAATTCCTCGGGCTCGCCGTCGGCGAAGAGCTCCGCGACCTCCCCGCCGCCGCCGAGCACCCCCAGGAGGCCGGCCGCGTGATCGTCGGCCGTCAGGATCTGGGCGATCTCGTCGCGCTCGCCGAACTCGGGCACGGCCTCGAGGAGCGCGTCATTGCCGGGATCGGCGACCTCGTCCTCGGCGATCCCGCCGACCAGCGCGAGTTCGCCGCCCTCGGCCACCGGCGCGGCCGCGGGCTCGGCGACCTTGCCGACGCCGAGCGCGGCCGACGGCCGGGGATCGCCGAGCGCGGCCGGCGGTCGGATCTCCGTCGGGATCGCTGGCAGCGCACGCGGCGCCGTCCGCTGCGGGAGATCGACCAGCGACGCAAAGAGGACCCGGCGAAACGCGCTCTCGCTCCCCTCGGGCTCGCCGGCGAGCTTGACCTCGGTGACCGGGCGCTCGACCTGGACCAGGAGCGCGACCAGCGCGGCCATCACACCGCCGAGCGCGAGGCTCTGGGCGAGATCCCGGAGGCCGAGGCGGAGCCCCCAGCCGACCCTCGGGAGCGGCTCGTGGACCAGCGTGAGGGCGACCTCGGGGTGGGCGCGGAGGTGGAGCTCGGCGCTATCGCCGGCCTCGAGGCGGACGGCCCCGCCGCTGGTGAAGTCCGCCAGGCGGTGGCGGACGCCCGCCAGGGTCACCTCGCCCTCGATCCCGTCGACGCAGAAGAGCCAGTCGCCGTCGAGGAGGGTGGCCTCGCCGCCCTCGCCGCCGATCCCGGGGAGGACCAGGTTGGCCCCGCTCCCCTCGCCGACCCGGACGATCTCCCCGCCGCCGTACCCGCGCTCGCTCAGGCGGTAGCCGCGGAAGTCGAGGCTCACGCGCCATCCGCAGGGGTCGCTGGCGTCGGGACGGCGCGTTCGCATGGGGCCCTTCAACGTACAACGACCCCGGGCCATTCACCAGGAGACGGAGAGCCGGCTCACGCCGGCCTGCAGCCCGGGGGCGACGCGGCGGGCTGACCGTGGTATGTAGCCCGGCCGTGTTTGAGACCATTTCCAAGGGGTTTCGCGCCGCTCGCGAGCGGATCACCGGACAGGCCGAGCTCACCGACGAGGTGATCACCGCCGCCCTCAAGGACGTCCGCCTCAGCCTCCTCGAGGCCGACGTCGAGTTCGGCGTCGTCAAGGGCTTCCTCAAGTCGGTCCGCGAGAAGGCGCTGGGCGAGAAGGTCCAGCTCGTCGCCAAGAGCGCCGAGAAGAAGATGCGGGTCAAGCCCGAGGACCACTTCGTCAAGATCTGTCACGACGAGCTGGTCGACCTCATGGGCCCGGTCGACACCTCGATCAACCGCGCCCGCAAGGGCGTCAGCGGGATCATGATGGTCGGCCTCCAGGGGTCGGGAAAGACCACCACCTGCGGCAAGCTGGCGCGCAAGCTCCAGAAGGCCGGCTACAAGGTGATGCTGGTCGCCGCCGACGTCTATCGCCCGGCCGCCGTCCACCAGCTCAAGGTCCTCGGCGAGCAGCTCGGGATCAAGGTCTACCACGAGGAGGGCGCCAACCCGGTCGACATCTGCGCCAACGGCACCGACGTCGCCGCGGTCGAGGGCTGCGACTTCATCATCTATGACACCGCCGGCCGCCTGACGATCGACGAGCCGCTGATGCAGGAGCTCGTCCACATCGAGACCCGCGTCCAGCCGGCCAACGTCTTCCTGGTGATCGACGCGATGATCGGCCAGGACGCGGTCACCACCGCCAAGGCCTTCGACGCCCGCCTGACGATCACCGGGATCGTCCTGACCAAGCTCGACGGCGACGCCCGCGGCGGCGCGGCCCTCTCGATCAAGGCGACCACCGGCAAGCCGATCAAGTTCCTCGGCATGGGCGAGTCGCTCGACAAGCTCGAGGAGTTCCGCCCCGAGGGCCTCGCCGGCCGGATCCTCGGGATGGGCGACCTCGTCGGCCTGATGCGCGACTTCGAGGACGTCGTCGACGAGGAGCAGGCGGCCAAGGACGCCGCCAAGATGATGAGCGGGAAGTTCACGATGGATGACTTCCTCAATCAGATCAAGACGATCCAGAGCATGGGCAGCCTCAAGGACATCGTCCAGAAGATGCCGCTCGGCAACATGTTCGGGATCGACATCCCGCAGGAGCAGCTCGAGGCCGCCGCGGACGACAAGGAGCTGGTCAAGATCGAGGCGATGATCCGGTCGATGACCCGCGACGAGAAGGCCGAGCCCGAGCTCTTCCTCAAGGCCTTCGACGAGCCCAAGGCGTCGGCCAAGCTCTCCCGTCGCCACCGCCGGCCCGACAAGCCGGACTTCGATCCGAGCCAGCTCGGCCCCGGTGACTTCGTCGCCTCCCGCGTCCGCCGCGTCGCCCGCGGCTCGGGTCGCAAGGAGGACGAGGTCCAGGCGCTGGTCGGCCGCTTCATGGCGATGCGCGACATGTTCGGGATGTTCGGCAACCTCCTCGGCGGCATGCCCGGGATGCCCGGGGGGGGCGGCGGCGGCCTGATGGACAAGATCCCCGGCGCCGGCATGTTCAAGCAGCTCAACGCGATGCGGAAGCTGATGCAGAACCCGCAGGCGATGCAGGGCCTGATGGGCGGCATGGGCGGCGGGATGCCGGGGCTCGGCGGCATGGGCGGCATGGGCGGCCAGGGCCAGGGCGGGCAGCGCCAGCAGGGCCCGAGCGCCAGCCAGCGCTACGCCCAGGTCGCGGCCAAGCGCAAGAAGGCCCGCGACTCGAAGAAGAAGAACCGCAAGTAGGTCGCTCGACCACGCGCGAAGGGCCGCGCCCGCCACCGGCGAGCGCGGCCCTTTTCATCGTCTCGTTCATCGCGCCCGCGCGCCCTCCCCTCCCCCGGCGCTCGCTCAACGCCCAACGCCGAAATTGGCGAGGCCGCGCCCGCCACCGGCGAGCGCGGCCCTCCGCGCCTCCGCGCGCCGCCCGGCTACTTGCCGGCGAGCGCGTTGAGCTCCTCGAAACCTGGCAGATTGGTCAGGTCGGGGAGGATCACGATCTCGATCCGCCGGTTCTTCGCCTTGCCCTCGTCGCTGCCGTTGTCGGCGGTCGGCTTGAACTCGCCGAAGGACGCGGCCGAGAGCTGGGTCGGCGCGACCCCGGCGTGCTGGAGGGTCTTGAGGACGACGAGCGCGCGGGCCGACGCGAGCTCCCAGTTCGACGGGAACTTCTCGTTGTAGATCGGCACGTTATCGGTGTGCCCCTCGATCTGGTACTTCTTCTCGGGGATCGTCGCCAGGACGCCGCCGACCTCGGTGATCGCCGCCTTGCCGTCGTCCGAGAGCTTGGCCTTGCCGGTGTCAAAGAGGATGTCCATCGGCAGCGCGAGGACCATCCGCCCGTCGACGATCTTGACGTTGAGCTTGCCGGCCTCGATGAGCCCCTTGAAGCGGAGGAGCATGTCGCGGAACTCCGCGACCCGCTTCTCGGCCTCGGCCCGCCGCTTGCGCTGCTCGGCGAGCGCCTGGGTCATGTCGTCGATCGACTCCTTGAGGCGCGAGCGATCCTTGAGGAGCGCGGCCATGTCGGCGTCGCCCTTGGCGATCTGCTCGCCGAGGCGGGCGTGCTCCTCCTTGGCGGCCGCGAGCTTCGCCTCGAGATCGGCGATCTTCTGATCCATCACCGTGATCTCGTTCTCGAGCTCGCCGATCCGGGTCTCGCGGCCGGCGAGCTCCTGCTGGGCCGCGTCGAGCTGCCCCTGGAGCTCGGTGTACTTGGCCTTGGTGACGCAGCCGGGGGCGACGGCCACGAGGACGAGGGAGATCGGGAGGACGAGGCGCTTCATCGGCGCGATCGATAGCGCGCGGACGGATCGGCGACAAGACGGCCCGGCGAGCAGGATTCGCCGCGCCTGCTCCCCGGGCCAGCAACGATTGCGCCCCCGACGGGGCCCGTGATCAGCGGGCCGCCTCGTCGTGGGTCGGGGCGTAGAGCTCGTTCATGAATTCGACGAGGAGGAGCTCGCGGACCCGGATCGGCAGGGCGTTGAGGACCTGGTTGATCTCCGCCATCCGCTCGGGGAGCGCCGAGGCGCTGATGCCGCCCATCGCCATCATCTGCTTCATCATCGCCGGGTCGATGCCGGTCGACGGATCGAAGGCCGCGAACATCTGGCGGATCACCCCGACCAGGGGCGACGGCGGCAGGGCCTTCGCGCTCTCGACGCAGGCGGCGAGGTCGACGAGGAAGGGCTCGATCCACTGCAGGCAGTTGGGGTTCACCGAGAGGTGGACGTTCTCCTTCGACGCGCCGTAGCTGAGCTGCGGCTGGATGTACCAGCCCTTCATCTTCATCTCGTCGGTGAGGTGGAAGACGTCGACCTCGTCGGAGGTGAAGGCGATCAGGTTCATCTCCGGCTCGCCGAGCACCCGCAGGCCGTCGATCGCGTCGATCCCGGCGCAGAGGCGCTTGGTCCCGTCGAGGACCTGGCGGGCGATCTCCATGTAGCCGGCGTCGCCGAAGTGGTGGAGGACCGCCCAGGCGGCCGCCAGCGGGCCCGCCGACTTCGAGCTCTGGACCGTCGCGTTGACGATCGTGTAGCCGGTCCAGTTGGAGCAGGCGTAGATCTGGTGGCGCCGGAGCTCGCGGTTGCGGTGGAGGACCACCGACGCCCCCTTGGCCGCGAACGCGTACTTGTGGAAGTCCATCGAGATCGAGGTGACCCCGGGGACCGAGAGGTCGAAGTCCGGCACCGGCTCGCCGAGGCGCTTGAAGTAGGGCAGGAGGAAGCCGCCCATGCAAGCGTCGACGTGGCAGAGGAGCTGGCGCTCGGCCGCCAGGGCCGCGATCTCACGGATCGGGTCGATCACGCAGTGGGCGTAGGAGACCGCCGATCCCACCAGGAGGATCGTGTTCTCGGTGATCGCCGCCCGCATCGCCTCGACGTCGGCCTTGAAGGTCACCGGATCGACCGGGGTCAGGACCACCTCGACCCCGAGGAAGTGGGCGGCCTTGTGGAAGGCGGCGTGGGCCGTCTCCGGCAGGATCATCTCCGGGCGGGCGATCTGCGGGCGGAAGGCCCGGGCGTGATCGCGGGCCGTCTTGACCGCGAGCATGATGCTCTCGGTGCCACCGCTGGTGAAGTTGCCGACCACGTCCGCGTCGCCGCCGAGGTGGGCGGCGGCCATCGCCACCAGCTCGTTCTCGAGGCGGAGGACGCTCGGGAAGGCGGTCGGGTCGAGGCCGTTCTCGCTGAGGTACATCGTGAAGGCGCGCTTGAGCACCGCGTCGGCCTCGGCCCCGGGGTCGTAGACGTAGGCCCAGGTCCGGCCGTCGCGCCAGCTCACATCCTGGGCGCGGAAGCTCTCGAGGGTTGCGAAGAGGGTGTCGTCGTCGAGGCCGTTGGCGGGGATGCGCATCGCCGGGATTGTAGCGAGCGACGCGCGGCCGCGGCCGACAAAGCCGCGATCGGGCCGCGCCCCTCTCGCGGCGCGGCGCTAGCCCTCGTCCGGGCGGGGACGGACCCGCAGGATCACCGTCCGCTCGGCCTCGAGGGCGCGATCGACGATCTCCGCGAGCTCGGCGACGGTGCGGCCGTGGGCGGCGATCTCGGGCGGCAGCCGGACCTCGAAGACGTCGCGGATCTTGGTCAGGATCTTCCGCGCGTGGGCCGAGTCGCCGCCGAGCGCGACGAAGTCGTCGTGCATGCCGATCGTCTCGTCGGCGAAGACCCGCCGCCAGATCTTGAGGAGGTCGCGCTCGGTCGCGGTCCGCGGGTCGTCGTCGAGGCCGTCGCCGGACGGCCGCCAATTCGGCCCCGGGAACCACGCGCTGCCGGGCACCCAATCGACCTCGGGGAAGGCCTCGCGGAGCGCATGGGCGAGCGGGAGATCGACCCCGTCGGCGCCGGCGGTGAGGAGGTGCTTCTTGAGCGCGCCCTCGGGCATCTTGAGGCGGGCCTCGAGGGCCTCGACGCCGATCCCGAGGCGCCGACAGAAGAACCGGAGCTGATCGCCGAGGCTCGGGACCTCGACGTCGCTCGCACCATCACCCTCGCGCTCGGTCATCGCCGCCTCGCTCTGCCAGCCAGTCTATCGTCCGCGAGCGCGGGAGACCAGCATCGGCGGCCCCCCGGTGGCCCTGGGCGGCCACCGTGACGGCGCGGCAGCGTGGCAGCGCGGCAGCGCGCTAGGTCGGCGCGCGCCCGACCTTGGGGACGCCGCCCGGGATCAGCCGCGGCGGCTCGTGCTCGGGATCGCAGCGGTAGCGGGTGAAGTCGGTGAAGCCCCGCGTGCGGAGGAAGTCCTCGTCGAGGAGCGCCTCGCCGCTGAGCTCGGCCGGCGGCGTGGTCACGAGCTCGAGCGCGGCGTCGGCGAGGATGTCGGCCTTGCGCCACTGCGCGGGGCCGCCGATCCGGAAGTTGATCGTCGCCTGGCTCTCGATCAACGTGACCGGCCAGAGCGCGTTGATCGCGATGTTCCTGTCCCGGACCTCCTCGGCGAGGCCGTGGGCGAGCATCGTCATCCCGTACTTCGAGATCAGGTAGCCGGTCTTGCCGCCCATCTTGTCGAGGATCACCGGCGGCGAGCAGACGATGATGTGGCCGCCGCCCGCCCGCTCGAGGTGGGGGAGCGCCGCCTGGCTGGCGATGAACGACGCCCGCACGTTGATCTGGTGCATCAGGTCGAAGCGGGCGATCGGCGTGTCGGCGACGTCCATCCACCAGAGCGCGCCGGCGTTGTTGATCAGGATGTCGAGGCGGCCGAAGTGCTCGACCGCGCGGGCGACCATCGCCTGGATCTCGTCGGCCTCGCGGACGTCGACCCGCAGCGGCAGCACCTCGCCGCCGCGGGCCTCGATCTCGGCGGCGACCGTGTGGATCGATCCCGGGAGGTTGGGGCGCTCGACCTCGCTCTTGGCGGCGACGACGATCTTCGCGCCCTCGTCGGCGAGGCGGAGGGCGATCACCCGGCCGATCCCTCGGCTGGCGCCGGTGATGATCGCGACCTTTCCCTCGAGGCGGCGGCTGCTCATTGTCCGGGCTCCTTCTGGACCAGCTCGCAGCGACCGGCCTCCGCGTTGCATACCGCGTCGAAGGCCGACGGGTCCAGGCAGCCGGCCATCGTGCACTGGCACCCCTCGTAGTCGGCGGCGAGCGACTTCGCGTCGGCGGCGAAGGCATCGAGGTCGACGCTCTGGTTGAAGGCGGCCGCGCACTGAAAGGCGCCGAGGCAGTTGTTGGCGCCGGCGAGGGCGTAGAGGTCGACGACCACGCAGGCGTCGCCGGCCCCACAGGCCTCGGCCTCCGCGCGGAGGGCCCGCGCCTCCTCCTTGATCGACTCGCAGCGAGCGGCGCAGGCGGACGCGGCCGCCGACCCGAGGGCGACGGCGAGGGCGACGTGGAGGCGGTGGCGGATGAGGCGTGGCATGCGGGCTCCTGACTCCTGGCCTCGATCCTAGCTGGCCGACGCGCGCCTTCACGCCGTCCACGCCCGGGCCCTCGCCGCAAAAATCGACGGGGCGCCGGCCGCTGGCCGACGCCCCGCAGGCCGCCTCGACCTCGCGGTCAGGCGAAGAGGGTCATCGGCGCCTCGAGGAGCTTCTTCAAGGTCGCCAGGAAGCGGGCGTTGTCGGCCCCGTCGAAGAGGCGGTGGTCGCTGCAGAGGGTGCAGCGCATCACCTTGCGGATCACCATCTGCCCGGCCTCGACGACGACCTCGTCGCTGATCGCCCCGACCGCCAGGATCGCCCCCTCGCCGGGGTTGACGACCGCGGTGAAGGCCTCGATCCCGAACATCCCGAGGTTCGACACCGTGAAGGTCGAGCCGCTCATCTCCTCGGGGCGCAGGGTCTTGTCCTTCGCCCGCTTGCCGAGGTCGCGGGTGTCGAGCGAGATCCGCTTGATCGTCTTCTGATCGGCGTGGCGGACCACCGGGACCACGAGGCCGCCGTCGACCGCGACCGCCACCCCGACGTGGACGTCGCCGTACTCGACCAGGCCCTCTGGCGTGTAGGCGCCGTTGACCCGCGGGTGGATCCGCAGCGCCTTGGCGACCGCCAGGATCAGGAAGTCGTTGAACGAGATCTTGATGCCGTTCAGCGACTCGTTGAGCTCGTTGCGGAGCTTCGACACCCGGTCCATGTGGATCGGGATCGTCAGGTTGATGTGGGGGATCTCCCGCTTCGACTCGGTCATCCGCCGGGCGATCGTCTTCCGCATCGGCGTCAGCTTGACCTGGCGGTTGGGGAAGGTCGCGTAGGGGCGGCCGTTCTCGTCGACCTCGGAGGCGGCGCCAGCGGCCTGGACCGCCGCCTTGGCGGCCGCCGGGCTCGCGCTCGCGGCCTGGGCGGCGGCGAGGACGTCGGCCTTGATCACCCGACCGTGGGGGCCGCTGCCGGGGATCGACGCGAGCTCGAGGCCGTGCTCGCGGGCCAGGCGGCGGGCGAGCGGTGACGCGGGAATTCGGTCGCTGTTGGCCTCGGACGGCGCCGGAGCGGCCGGCGCCGAGGGCGCAGCCGGGGCCGGGGCCGGGGCGGCGACCGGAGCCAGGGCCGGCACGGCGCTCGGCGCCGACGCGGCCGCCTTCGCGGGCGCCGGCGCGGGCGCGGCCGGAGCCGAGGCGCCGCCGCCACGCTTCGCCAGCGCGGCCTCGGGATCCTCGCCGGCCTTGCCGAGCACGGCGATCGGCGCCCCGAGCTGCATCGTCTCGCCCTCGGGCGCGATCAGCTTGAGGACGATCCCGGCGTCGAAGGACTCGAACTCCATCGTCGCCTTGTCGGTCTCGATCTCGGCGATCACCTGACCGCGCTTGACCTTGTCGCCGACGGCGACCCGCCACTTGGCGATCACGCCCTCTTCCATCGTATCGGTGAGCCGGGGGAGCTCGACGACGGTTGCCATGGGATTCCTCGCTCTCTCGCTTCTCGGAAGGTTCTCGGGCTGCGGCCTAGCGCCGGTAGGCGACCTCGCGGATCGCCTCGAGGCCGCGCTCAGGGGTCGGCAGGACCAGGTGCTCGAGGTTCTCGGCGTAGGGCATCGGCACGTCCTCGTAGCACACCCGGAGGACGGGCGCGTCGAGATGATCGAAGGCCATCTCCTGGATCCGGGCGATGATCTCCCCGCCGACCCCGCCGTAGGGCCAGCCGTGGAAGAGGACGACGGCGCGGTTGGTCCGCCGGACGCTCTCCAGCACGGCCTCGGTGTCGAGGGGCCGGAGGGTGCGGAGGTCGATCACGTCGCACTCGATCCCCTCGGCGGCCGCGAGCTCGGCGGCCTTGAGGGCGACCGGCACCCCCTGCCCCCAGGTGATCACGGTGACGTCGTCGCCGGCCCGCTTGGTGTCGGCGACGCCGATCGGGATCAGGTACTCCTCCTCGGGGACCTCGCCCTTGACCGAGTACATCAGCTCGCTCTCGAGGAAGACCACCGGGTTCGGATCCCGGATCGCGCTCTTGAGGAGCCCCTTGGCGTCGTAGGCGGTCGCCACGGCGATGACGATGAGCCCGGGGACGTGGGCGTAGAACGGCTCAAAGGCCTGCGAGTGGGTCGAGCCCAGCATGTGGGCGGCGGCGTTCGGACCCCGGAAGACGATCGGCACCGAGAACTGGCCGTTCGTCATGTGGTGGATCTTCGCGGCGTTGTTGAGGATCTGGTCGAAGGCGACCGCCGAGAAGTTGAAGGTCATGAACTCGACGATCGGCCGCAGGCCGCACATCGCCGCGCCGATGCCGACGCCGGCGAAGCCGGTCTCGGCGATCGGCGCGTCGATCACCCGGCGCTCGCCGAAGAGGTCGAGGAGGCCCTCGCTGCACTTGTAGGCGCCGTTGTAGTAGCCGACCTCCTCGCCGACGAGGAAGACGCGGTCGTCGCGCTCCATCTCCTCGCGCATGGCGTCGCGGATCGCGTGACGGATCTGGATCTCGGGCATCGCTCGGGCTCCTGCTTCTCTCGGAACTAGCTCTCGATGGTGATGTTGCGGAAGCGCGCCTCGGGCTCGGGCACCGGCGACTCCTCGGCGAACTCGACCGCCGCCTCCATCTCGTCGACGACCTCGGCGTCGAGCGCCTCGAGCTCGTCCTCGGAGAGCCCGTGGTGCTCGTGGAGGGCGCGGTAGGTCCGCTCCAGGGGATCCCAGCGCCGCCACTCCTCGACCTCCTCCTTGCCGCGGTACTTGCCGGGGTCGCTCATCGAGTGGCCGCGGAAGCGGTAGGTGATCAGCTCCACGAGCGCCGGCTTGCTCTCCTCGCGGGCGCGCTTGACGATCGCCCCGAGGCGCTCGGCGGTCTCGGCGACGCTGGTCACCCGGAATCGGTCCGAGATCATCCCGTAGCCCGGCGCCTTGAGGGTGATGTCGTCGACCGGGACCGAGCGGCTGAGCGGCGTCCCCATCGAGTAGCGGTTGTTCTCGACGACGTAGACGATCGGCAGCTTCCAGAGGCCGGCGAGGGTCCAGCCCTCGTGGGTCGGGCCGATCGCCAGGGCGCCGTCGCCGAGGAAGCAGAGGGTGACGCCGCCGTCCTTGAGGTACTTCGAGGCGAAGGCGTGGCCGGCCGCGACCGGCGAGTGGTTGCCGACGATCGCGTAGCCGCCCCAGAGCTGGTGGGCGCGGTCGAAGAAGTGCATCGACCCGCCGACGCCGGCGACCAGGCCGGTCGCCTTGCCGTAGAGCTCGGCCATGCAGGCCCTGGGATCGGAGCCGAGGGCGAGCGCGAAGCCGTGGGTGCGGTAGGCGGAGACCACCCGATCGGCGGGCTGGAGGACCTCCTTGGTGGCGACCGCGATCGCCTCCTGGCCGATGTAGAGGTGGAGGAAGCCGCTGATCTTGCCGCGGGTGTACGAGCGCGCGGCGAGCTCCTCAAAGCGGCGGATCCGCAGCATCTCGCGGTACCAGCGGAGGGTGTCCTCGCGGCTCTGGAAGTAAGCGTCGAAGTTGCCGGGATCGGCAGACGTCGGGTCGGTCGGAGTGGTCATGGCGAGGCCCGCGGAGGGTATCACCAGGGGCGCGAGCGGCGAAAGGCGCGGAAGCTCACCGGCGCGGGGGTGACGAAGTGCGCAGGCGCCTGCGCAGATCACCGCGAGGACCCCTCGCGCCTCCCCCTCGCGCCCCGTCGCGCGGGCCTCTGTTATAACGCCGGCCGATGGCCGACTCGACCCTCGCCCCCCTCCCCTCGCCCCAAGCGATCGCCGAGCGGATCCTCGCGGGTGAGCGTGACGCCCTCGACGGCGCGACGCTGACCCGCTACCTCGCGGGCGAGGGCGACCTCTGGGAGCTGATGGCGGCCGCCGATCGCCTCCGGCGCGCGCGCTTCGGCGACAGCGTCCACCTCTGCTCGATCGTCAACGCCAAGCGCGGCGGCTGCCCCGAGGACTGCGGCTTCTGTGCGCAGTCGCGGCGCTACAACACCGGCGTCGAGCCCGAGCGCTTCCTCGAGCCGGCGGCGATCGTCGACGCGAGCGCCCGCGCGGGCGAGGTCGGCTCGAGCGCGCTCGGCCTGGTGACCGCGACCCGCGGCCTCGAGGACGGCTCGCGGGCCCTCGCGCAGATCGTCGCGGGCGTCCGCGCGGTCCGTGACGCCGGCCACACCGAGGCCCACGCGTCGCTCGGCTTCGTCAGCCGCGACGCGCTCGCCGAGCTCAAGGAGGCCGGCCTCACCGAGCTCAACCACAACCTCGAGAGCGGCCGCGCCTTCTTCTCGAAGATCGTCAGCACCCACACCTACGACGCGCGGATCCAGACGATCCGCGACGCCCAGGCGCTCGGCCTCCGGACCTGCGTCGGCGGGATCTTCGGGATGGGCGAGGCGCCCGAGGATCGGGCCGAGCTCGCCCTCGAGCTGCGGGCGCTCGACGTCGACGAGGTCCCCCTCAACTTCCTGGTCGACGTCGAGGGGACGCCGCTCGCCGGCCGCGAGCCTTTGGAGCCGCGGGCGATGCTCCGGATCATCGCCGCCTTCCGCCTCGCGCTCCCCCGCCAGAACATCTTCCTCGCCGCCGGCCGCCACCACCTCGGCCAGCTCCTGCCGCTGATGTTCAGCGCCGGCGCCTCGGGGATGATGATCGGCGACTTCCTGACGACGCCGAACCGGACCGTCGACGACGACCTCGAGCTCCTCGAGATGCTCGGCCTCCAGGCCCAGGTCTGCGGCGCGCCGCGGCCCGAGCTCGCCGCCGAGCCCCGCCCGGCCGCGCGCGCGCGCGCCGAGGTCGCGAGCGCGCGCCATCTGCCCGTCGTCGCCTGAGCGTCGGCCCCGAACGGAGCGGCGACGCGACGCTATGCGCCGCCCCGCCGCACCAGGAGGAGCCCACACTCGACGTGGTGGACCCCGGGGAACTGATCGAAGAGCGCGAAGCGGGCGATCTCGTGGGTCGCCGCGAGCGCGCCGACGTTCGCCCGCAGGGTCTCCGGGTTGCAGGAGATGTAGAAGATCGCCGGGAAGCGGCCCACCAGCTCGAGGGTCGCCGGATCGAGCCCCGCCCGCGGCGGGTCGACGAGGACCGCGTCGAGCTCGAGCGCGCCCAGGTCGATCCCCGCGAGGCGGCGGAACTCACGGACGCCCGCGAGCGCGGCCGCGACCTCCTCGCTCGCCATCCGCGCGACGTCGACGTTGGTGATCGCGTTGGCCTCGAGGTTGTGGCGCGCGGCGGCGATCGACGCCTTCGACACCTCGGTCGCCAGCACCCGCCGGAAGCGGCCGGCGAGGGCCATCGTGAAGTTGCCGTTGCCGCAGTAGAGCTCGAGGAGATCGCGGCCGCCGAGCGCCGCCGCGACGTCGTCGGCCCAGGCGAGCATCTCCCGGTTGATCGCCCCGTTGGGCTGGCTGAAGGCGCCCTCCGGCTGGCGCCACGAGAGCGCGCGGCCACCGATCTCGAGGCGCTCGGTGACGTAGTCGCGGCTGAGGACGATCCGCTGCCCCCGCGAGCGACCGATGATCGCGGCGTCCAGCTCGACCTCGAGCGCGCGGGCGGCCGCCTCCCAGGCGTCGTCGAGCGGGCGGTGGTAGATCAACGTGATCAGCGCCTCGCCGGAGAGCGTGGTCAAGAACTCGACCTGGAAGAGGCGGCGGCGGAGCGCCGGCTCCCGGAGGATCGCCTCGCGGAGCGCGACCATCAGCGCGTTGATCCGCCGTGACGCCGCCGGCAGCTGATCGACGCGGTAGAGCTCCGGCCGCCCCTCGCCCTTCTCGTACATCGCGTAGTAGCCGTCGTCGCCGTCGTGCCAGAAGCGGAACTCGGCGCGCATCCGGTAGTGCTCGGGCGGCGACCCGAAGACCTCGATCGTCGGGTGCTCGAGATCCCGGAAGAGCCCCTCGACCCGGGCCACCTTGGCGGCGAGCGCTCGCTCGTACTCGGTCACCGGGCTCTTCTAGTGCGAGCCCGGGCAAATGTCACCGGCGATCGCCGCGGGCTCAGGCGGGCGACCGCCGGCCGCTCCGCGCGAGGAAGGCCTCGACCCCCTCGCGGACGCCCTCCTGCCAGGGCGCGAGCGCCGGCAGATCGAGCCGCGAGCGCAGCCGATCGGCGGGGAAGTGGGCGCCGAAGGCCGAGCCCGTGAGGAGGAAGAGCGCGTCCTTGTCGGCGAGGCTGCGGAGGATCGCCGCCCGGCTCCGCCGCCGCCGCCGGGGCGTGACCCCGAGCGCGGCCGCGTGGGCGTCGACGAAGGTCCCCCAGGTCGTCGCCTCGTCGCTGCAATGGAGCGCCTCGCCGAGCGGCCCGCGGGCGAGGAGCGCGTCGAGGATCGGCCCGAGGTTGCGGACGTAGACGGTCGAGAAGCGGCGGTCGCGGCGGCCGATCACGTCGATCGCCCCGCGCTCGATCGCCGGCACGAGGGCGGCGCTGACGAAGGGATCGCCGGCGCCGACGATCGACGGGAGGCGGAGGATCGTGTAGGGGACCCGGCCGGCCTCGACGTGCCGCTCGGCCCGCGCCTTCGAGCCCATGTAGGGGGTCGGCGCGAACCATCGGAGGCGCCGCGTCGCCTCGCTCCGCCCCTCCCCCATCGCCCGGATCCCGTAGACGGCGATCGACGAGATCTGGACGAAGTGCCCGACGCCGAGCTCCCCCGCGAGCTCGACCATCGCCGCCGTCCCGCCGGCGTTGATCCGGTGATGAAGCGCCGCCGGGGCCCGCTGATCGACGATCCCCGCGGTGTGGACGATCGCGTCGAAGCGCCGGCCGGCGAGCGCGTCGAGCCCCCCTGGCCGCCCGAGATCGACCCACACCTCGTCGGCGCCGTCGCTCGCCTCGCGGCGGTAGACCATCGCCGTGACCTCGTGGCCGTGGGCGCGGAGATCAGCGACCACGGCGGCGCCGACGAAGCCGTCCCCGCCGCTGACCAGGATCCGCACCGCGCGAGCCTAGCACGGGCGCGCGACCTCGCGACGAGCCCGGCGCGGGCGACCGCGCCGGGCTCGATCTCAGGCGCGCGCCGGCTAGCTCTCGCCGCCGCCGATCTGCGGCACCCTGGCCATCGCCGCGTCGATCGCCTCCTGGGGGTACTCGTAGTCGGTGAGCTCGCCCTTGAAGTAGGCGTCGTAGGCGGCCATGTCGAAGTGGCCGTGGCCGCAGAGGTTGAAGAGGATCACCCGCTTCTCGCCCGCCTCCTTGGCCGCGAGCGCCTCGCGGATCACCGCGGCGATCGCGTGCGAGGGCTCCGGCGCCGGGACGATCCCCTCGGCCCGGAGGAACTCGACGGCCCCCTTGAAGACCTCGAGCTGCGGGATCGCCACGGCCTCGATGAGCTGCTGGTCGTAGAGCTCGGAGATGATGCTCGCCATCCCGTGGTAGCGGAGCCCGCCGGCGTGGAGCGGCGCCGGCACGAAGTTGGCGCCGAGCGTGTGCATCTTGACCAGCGGCGCCATCCCGGCGGTGTCGCCGTAGTCGTAGGTGTATGTCCCCCGGGTCAGGCTCGGGCAGGCGGCCGGCTCGACCGCGAGGATCCGGGTCTTGTTGCCGTAGTTGAGGTTGTTGCGGATGAAGGGGAAGGCGATGCCGGCGAAGTTGGAGCCGCCGCCGGTGCAGCCGATCACGACGTCGGGGTAGGCCTCGGCCCGCCGGAGCTGGAGGAGCGCCTCCTGGCCGATCACCGTCTGGTGCATGAGCACGTGGTTGAGCACCGAGCCGAGCGCGTACTTGTACTTGCCGCCGCTCATCGCCGCGACCTCGACCGCCTCGGAGATCGCCATCCCGAGGGAGCCGGTGCTCTCCGGGTTCTCGGCGAGGAAGCGCCGCCCGGCCTCGGTGGTGTCGCTCGGGCTCGCCGTCACCTGGGCGCCGAAGGACTGGATGATCGCCCGGCGGTAGGGCTTCTGGTGATAGCTCACCTTCACCATGTAGACGATGCACTCGAGGCCGAAGAAGTTGGAGGCGATCGAGAGCGCCGTCCCCCACTGGCCCGCGCCGGTCTCGGTGGTCAGCCCCTGCACGCCCTCGAGCTTGTTGTAGTAGGCCTGCGGGACCGCGGTGTTGAGCTTGTGCGATCCGCTGGGCGAGACCCCCTCGTACTTGAAGTAGATGTGGGCCGGGGTGTCGAGCGCCTTCTCCAGCCGCCGCGCCCGGATCAGCGGGGTCGGCCGCCAGAGCTTGTAGATCTCGCGGACCTCCTCCGGGATCTCGATGAAGCGCTCCTGCGAGACCTCCTGGCCGATCAGCGCCATCGGGAAGAGCGGCGCGAGATCATCGGGACCGACCGGCTGGTGCGTTCCAGGGTGGAGCACCGCCGGCAGCGGCCGCGGCAGATCCGCCTGGATGTTGTACCAGCGCGTCGGGATCGCCGACTGCGGCAGGTCGTATCGAACAATCTCGTCACTCATGCACGCCTCCCAGGGTCTCCGCCCCTATGACCTAGCGAGGATGACACAGGGGACCGGGGCCGGATCAACGGTCGAGTTCGCCGCCCGCGCTCGCGGAGGCGCGCTTATGGGCGCCGCGCCGATCTGCTCCATCGGACATCTCGACGCTCGCGCGCGGGCGCAGGCCGGGCACCGGACGCTGCTCCACGGACGCCGTCTACTCCTGTGGACATGCACACACCTCGATCGACGCCGGCCCGCATGAGGAATCGCTCCGCGCGCCAGCGAGCGGCGCGCGCTTCCGCGGCCCGCCGCCGATCCCCGCGGGCCGCCGCCGCCGCCCGCGTCCGCCCCTCGCGGCTTGTGAGGCCGGCGAGCCGATGGTCTCCTGGATCGCAGGAGAGCTGGGTATGGCGAAGGTGTGGACGCGGGACGGGTTCTTCTTCGGGGCGGCGCTGACGGGCGCGCTCTCTCTCATCGGCGGCTGCGGCGACGACGGGGTCGTCACCAGCGAGAGCGCGACCGGATCGTCGACGGGCGACTCGGCGAGCGCGTCGGCCTCCGCCTCCGCGACGGCCTCCGCCTCCGCGTCGGCCTCCGCCTCCGCGACCGACACCGCGAGCGGCTCGGCGACGGACTCGGCCTCCGCCTCCGCCTCGGCGACCGACGGCACCTCGACCAGCGACGGCACGGCGACCAGCGGCACCGGCTCGACCACCGCGGTCGAGACCAGCGGCGTCACCCAGGGGAGCACGACCTCCGGCGGCCCGACCTGCCAGGACGAGTGCGTCGACGGCGTCTGCGTCGGCGACATCTGCTGCCCGGTCGATAACGCCTGCGGCGACGAGTGCTGCGGCGACGGCCAGGTCTGCGCGTTCCAGACCTGCGTCGATCCGGGCGACGCCTGCGTCACCGCCAGCGAGTGCCCGGCCGACGCCTACTGCGACTACAGCCTCGGCGAGGCCGGCGACAAGGTCTGCGGCGGCGGCGGCTCGCCCGACACCGGCAAGTGCATGCCGAATCCGCCCCTCTGCATGATGGGCGAGATGCCGGACGATCCCAACGCGATCGCCTGCCTGCCGACCTGCGACTTCGAGAACGACGGCGTCTTCGAGTCGACCCTCAAGTACGCGTGGGGCGGCGCGAGCGTGATGATGCCGCCGATCATCACCCACCTCGACGACGACAACTGCGACGACAAGGTCGACGGCCGCGACATCCCCGACATCATCTGGGCCTCCTTCGCGGGCGGCGCCTACAACAACAACGGCACCCTCCACGCCTACTCCGTGATCGACGGCCAGCTCGTCAAGAAGTGGTCGCAGAACCCGCAGAGCGACCGGATCTGGCCGGGCAAGGCGATCGCCGCCGGCGACCTCGACGGCGACCCCGGGGCCGAGATCGTCACCTGCACCGAGAACGGGCGCGCCCGCGCCTTCGGTCCCGACGGCGGCACCTACTGGGTCGCGAACGGGATCACCTACTGCGACTCGCCGGCGATCGTCGACCTCGACGGCGACGGCGACCCCGAGGTCCTGGTCGAGGGCGCGGTCCTCAACGGCCAGACCGGCGCGGTCAAGGCGACCTTCCCGGTCAAGAACCCGGCGAGCTGGTGGCGCGAGCGGGTCACCGCCGCCGACCTCAACGACGACGGCGTCCTCGAGATCATCACCGCGAGCGCGGCCTTCAACGCCGACGGCACGCTCTTCGCCGACTCCAAGCTGAGCGGCACCTTCCCGGCGGTCGCCGACCTCGACGGCGACGGCAAGCCCGAGGTCGTCGTCATCGCCAACCTCGGCAAGGGGAGCAACATCCACCACCTCCACGTCTGGGCCTACGACGCGAACGCGCCCGACAAGGCGAAGATCGTCCGCCAGGGCGTCAACATCAACGGCCCGCTCGCCCCCGCGCTCTGCCCCGCGAGCTCGAACGGCTACTCGGGCGGCGGCGGCCCGCCGACGATCGCCGAGTTCAACGGCGACGGCCACCCCGACGTCGGCGTCGCCGGCGGGATCGGCTACGCGGTCTTCAACGGCGCCAAGCTCATGGATCCCAACGTCGCCAACGCCGACACGCTGATCTGGATCAAGCAGACCCAGGACTGCTCGTCGTCGTTCACCGGCTCCTCGGTCTACGACTTCGACGGCGACGGCCGGGCGGAGGTCGTCTACGGCGACGAGCTCTTCCTCCGGATCTACCGCGGCTTCGACGGCTCGATCCTCTCGGAGGAGTGCAACACCTCCGGCACCCTCCACGAGTACCCGCTCATCGCCGACGTCGACCTCGACGGCCACGCCGACATCGTCGCGGTCTCCAACAACTACTCGGGCTTCGTCTGCCCGGGGAACGTCAAGACCACCGGCGTCCGGGTCTTCTCCAACCCCCTCTGGACCCGCACCCGCAAGATCTGGAACCAGCACACCTACCACGTCACAAACGTCAACGACGACGGGACGATCCCGACGCAGGAGGCGCCGAACTGGTCGCAGCCGGGCCTCAACAACTTCCGCCAGAACTACATCACCAACATCTTCGCGGCGCCCGACGTCTTCGTCGCCTCGGTGACGCCGATCTGCGACGGCGACTACGGCCTGCGGGCGCGGGTCCGCAACATCGGCCAGCAGGCGATCCCGAACGGCGTCAAGGTCGACTTCTACGTCGGCGACCCCGATCAGGGCGGCGTCCTCCTCGGCTCCTCGCTGACCACCAAGGAGCTCTACCCGGCCGAGGCCGAGGACGTCGACCTCGCGCTCCCGAACGCCCCGGCGAACCTCATCGACGGCTCCGACCCCGCCTTCGCGGTCGTCAACGCCGACGCCAAGTGGACCGAGTGCCGCCCGGGGAACAACAAGACCGAAGGGACAGGTCTATGTGAGTAGCCGCGGCCCACGCGGGGGCCCCGATCGGGCCCCTGCGCCCGCCGGAGGCTCAGCGGCGGCGAGCCGGCGCCGACCTCACCCCCCGAGCCAGCGCTGGAGCGCCGCGCCGAGCTCCTCGAGCGCCAGCGGCTTGGTCAGGAAGTCGTCCATCCCGGCCGCCAGGCAGCCCTCACGATCGCTCTCGAAGGCGCTCGCGGTCAGGGCGATCACCGGGACCCGCGCTCGCCCGCCCTCTCGCTCGCGCCGCCGGAGCTCGACGGTCGCGCTGTACCCGTCCATCACCGGCATCTGACAGTCCATCAGGATCAGCCGCGGCGGCGGGCCCTCGAGGCGAGCGAGGAGCGCGAGCGCCTCCCGACCGTCGCCGGCGGCGACGCTCCTGCACCCGAGGTACGCGAGCATCGCCTGGGTGATCTCGCGGTTGACGAGGTTGTCCTCGACGACGAGCACCAGCGGCGAGTCCGCGGTGCGCGCGACCGGGAGGGGCGTGGTCGCCGGCTCGTCGTCGGCGCCCACACCGGCCCCCTGCGCCTCCACGACCCCCACGCGCACCCGCAGCCAGAAGCGGCTGCCGCCGCCCTCGCATCGCTCAAAGCCGACCGCGCCGTCCATCGCCAGCGCGAGCGCCCGCACCAGCGCGAGGCCGAGCCCGGTGCCGGCCCGCCCCGTGATCGCCCGCCCCTCGCCGCGGATGAAGGGATCGAAGACGCGCTCGCCGATCTCCGACGCGACGCCGACGCCGTTGTCCCGGACCGAGAGCTCGAGGATCCCGTCGCCCCGGTCACGCTCGACGAGCTCCCCGCGGATCTCGACGGTCCCAGACTCCGAGTACGCGATCGCGTTGTGGACGTAGTTCGAGAGCATCTGCCGCAGACGGACGGGATCGGCGACGACGGCGACCGAGGGACCGAGCCAGCGCACCACGATCCCAAGCCCCTTCTGGTGCGCGAGCTCCTCGAAGAGCGCCGCCACCCCGGCGATGAGCGCCTGCGGATCGACGACCTCCGGCTGGAGATCGAGCCGCTCCGCCTCGACCTTCGAGAAGTCGAGGATGTCGTTGAGGAGCGTCATCAGCGTCTGCCCCGATCGGAGGATCGTCTCGACGTAGCGCCGGCGGGCCTCCTCGTCGACCCCCGGGGTCATCAGGAGCTGGGCCATCCCGAGGACCCCGTTGAGGGGGGTCCGGATCTCGTGGCTCATCATCGCCAGGAAGCGGCTCTTTGCGGCGTTCGCCCCCTCCGCGGCCGCGATCGCCCGGCGCAGCGAGCTCACCCCGGCGTCGCGCTCGATCGCCGCGCCGACCCAGCGCGCGAGGAGGCGGATGAACTCGCGGTCGCCGTCGTCGAAGGTGCGGGCGGCGCTCGTCGACGAGAAGCTCAGGGTGCCGTAGCGCTCGCCCTGGACCCGGACGGGCACGCCGATGTAGGACTCGACGCCGGCACCTCGGGCGACCGGGTGGCCCTCGCGATCGAGGTCAGCGCGCTCGGCGAAGACGACGGCGTCCGCCGCCCAGGCCCGCGCGCAGATCGTCTGGCCGAGGGGGAAGACGTCGCCCTCCTCGACCCCCTCGGCGGCCAGGGAGACGACCACCTGGAAGACGTCGCCGCTGATCTTGGAGACGATCGCCGTCTCGAGGCCGAGGAAGTCGGCGCCGATCTGCAGCGCCGCCCGCAGGCGCTCGCGCAGCGACCCCTCGGGGAGCGCGACGACGCCGTTGAGCGCGACCAGGCTGGCGGCCCGGCGGCGCTCCGACTTCACCGCCTCGGCCCGCGCCCGCACCTCGCCGCGGAGCTCGGCCGTCCGCGCCGCGACCAGGGCGGCGACCCGATCGCGATCGCCGCTGACGAGGAGGAGGAAGCCCGCGAAGACGCCGCAGGCGAAGTACGCGAGGACCAGCACGAGGAGCGACGAGCTCAAGCCCGCCGCGACGGCGCGGTGGTCGCGGCCGAGCGCGACCTCCCATCGCCGATCCAGGAGATCGAATTCCAGCGTCGTGTAGACGCCCTCGTGGTCGACGAAGGTCCGCTCGCCGAAGGTCGGGAGCGGCGGACCGTCGCGGCGCCAGATCGGCCACGCAGGCCCGTCGACGACCTCGCGGAGCTCCCAGCGGATCCCCGCCTCCGGCGGCAGCCAGCTGTCGACCACCGCGAGGTCGAGGACGCCCACGAGGAGGCCTCGCCCCCTCGCAAGATCGACCGGGACCGCCAGCAGGAGCGCCCCCTCGGCCAGGGGATCGCCGGCGCCGCCGGGGGTCGCGCTCATCGCCGGCGCGTCGCGAGCGAGCGCCCGCCTCGACGTCTCACCGAACGATCTGTCCGCGAGGACATCCAATCCGACGACGCCAGGGTTCGTCGGGACGACCGCTGCGATCCGGAGCGCCGACCCGCGCGGCGCGGCCCCGTCCGGCGGCGCCCAGGCGATCGTCCGCAGCCCCGGCGTCGCCGCCAGCACCTCGCCGGCGAGCGCCTCGAACTCGACGTCCGGCGCGGACCCGCGGTGCTCGTAGGAGGCGGCGAGCTGCGCCAACGCCCGCCCCTGGATCGGATCCAGCGATCCGAGCGCGGACACGAAGGGCGACGAGAGCTCGGCGAAGGCGCGGACGAGCTCGCGCTCCTCGACCCGCCGGACCGCGAGATAGGTGATCCCACAGATCACGAAGGCGACGAGGAGCGGCGCGCCGACGGACCAGCGGCGGCGTCGCCAGCCGGGATCCGCGACGAAGGCCATCAACGCCAGCGGCGCGAAGATCTGGACGCCGAGCGCGTCGCCCAGCCACCAGGTGACGAAGCTCGTCGGCAACGCCGAGGCGCCGATCATCCCCCCGAGGAGGAGCGCCAGGTTGCCGATCGACGCGGCGATCAGGCAGCTCGTCGCGCCGATCAGCGAGAAGCGCCCGACCTCCGCGAGGGTGTCGAAGGCGATCTGCGGGTTGAAGCGCCGGAGCCAGGTCCCGCCGACCGCGGCCTGGATCGCCGAACCGAAGGCGATCGCCAGCCCCACCCCGCTCGGCTCGAAGGCGCCGCCGAGGGTCGAGTTCGTGATGAAGGAGCCGACGAGGATCCCCGGCGCGACCGCGACGCCGCCCCAGACCCAGGCGGCGGCGAAGGCGAGGCCAGCCGCCGGCCAGATCGCCGAGACGTAGCCCGGCGGCAGCGCCATCGCCAGGCCGAGCTTGCCGAGCGCGAAGTAAGCCGACGCGAGCGCGAAGTTGACCAGCAGCACGCGGCCCCACGTCATCGATCGCTCTGGAAGAAGCGCCCGCACCCAGCGTAGAGACACTAGCCACAGAGATTCACCAAAACAACGGTCTGCAATAGTCAATCAGCGCATGGGCGCCCGCCCCGCTCGCACTCCTGTCCTTTCAGACATCCTTCCATCGCGTCACCGTCAGCGAGCGGGGAGCGGTCGTCGAGCCACCGGCGACGCTTCGCCGACGACGACGTCTCACACCACACGACCGCGCCGACCCAGGTCACGCGCGCCATCGCTCGCGGCTCGCGTCGCGCTCGCCCGCGCCCCCGGCGAAGCGCGGCTCAGTGGGGGCGCGGCGACCTGCGGCCCGGCCCTGCGGATGGCCCGCGACCGGCGGATGCCGAGCTGTCCCCGCCGCGCGCCATCCACTACGATCGTCTCCGATGGCCTCCCGTCGCCTCCTCCTCGGCCCCCTCGCCCTCGCCTCGCTCGCCCTCGTCGCCTGCAGCGGCGACGAGGAGATGACCAGCGACTCCTTCACGGGCGGGAGCTCGCCGACCACGACCACCCCCGCGACCGCGACCGCGACCGCGACCACGACCACCGACGGGACCAGCGGGACCAGCGGCGGCGAGAGCGACACCGACGCGACCACCGGCGTCGCCAGCGGCACCACGACCAACCCCAACCCCGAGCCCGAGTGCGGCAACGGTGTGATCGAGGGCGACGAGGAGTGCGACGACGGGGCCGCGAACGACGACGCCGCCGCCTGCACCAGCGGCTGCAAGGTCGCGGTCTGCGGCGACGGCCTCGTCGGCCCTGGCGAGGAGTGCGACGACGCCAACGACGTCGACACCGACGCCTGCCTGAGCACCTGCGTGATGGCGATCTGCGGCGACGGGATCATCCGCGAGGGGATCGAGCAGTGCGACGACGCCAACGACGACAACAGCGACGCCTGCGTCGCCGAGTGCAAGCTCGCCAAGTGCGGCGACGGCTACCTCGGCCCCGGCGAGGCCTGCGACGACGGCAACACCGACGACAATGACGCCTGCACCTCCTCCTGCGCCCTCGCCAGCTGCGGCGACGGCAACCTCCAGATGGGCGAGGAGTGCGACGACGGCAACATGATCGAGACCGACGCCTGCCTGAGCACCTGCCTCGACGCGAAGTGCGGCGACGGCGTCGTCTACGAGGGCGTCGAGGAGTGCGACGACGGCAACGCGAGCAACGCCGACCCCTGCCTGACCACCTGCGAGAACGCGACCTGCACGGACAAGATCAAGAGCAACGCCGAGACCGACATCGACTGCGGCGGCCCCGATTGCCCGAAGTGCAACAACGGGAAGATCTGCGCCGCCAACACCGACTGCGCCAGCGGGGCCTGCGTCAACGGCTCGTGCAACCTGCCGACGAGCTGCAAGCAGCTCAAGGACGGCCTCCCGAACACCGCGAGCGGCGTCTACCAGATCGACACCGACGGCGACGGCCCGAAGATCCCCTTCGAGGTGTACTGCGACATGACGACCGACGGCGGCGGCTGGACGCTGGTCGGCCGCTCCCGCAACACCCCGAGCTCACCCGGCTGCGCCGGCACCGACAACGGCGCGAACTTCGGCTGGCGCTCGGCCCAGGGCTCCGTGCAAAACGACGGCGCGGCCTACTCCCTCGACGCCGCCGGCAAGGGGCTCGCGTTCACCCAGGTCCTCTTCGGCAACCATGGCGGGACCAAGGCCTTCGCCGGCTACGCCTACCGCCACACGGTGATCGCCGACTTCATCAACGTCCACCAGAACACCCACTACTTCATCGGCAAGCCGGCCAAGGTGCTGGGCGACTGCGACGCCTCGTCGATGTTCAACTGGATGGGCTTCACCGCGAACACCGACACCTTCCACTTCCGCGACGTCGACGGGAACGGCTTCGGCCTGACGGCGAGCGGCTGGCGGAGCTGCTACGACACCTGCGTCGGCGGGCTGATCAACGGCAAGCCCGGGATGGTCTACGTCCGCTGACGCGCGCCCCCGCGCCCCCGCGCGCGGCCGCCCCTGAGCCTTGCCGATCGACGCCGGCTGACCGGATAATCCCGCCGTCTTGGCCCCCCTCGACCCACGGCGCGACCGCCGGCTCGCCGGCCTCCTCGCCCTCGCCTGCGGCGCGCTCTACCTCGCCACGCTCTGCCCGGGGGTCTACTGGTACGACAGCGCCGAGTACGCCGCCGAGGCCGCGACCCTCGGCGTCGCCCACCCGCCGGGCTACCCGCTCTACGTCCCCCTCGCCCACCTCTTCACGCGCCTGCCCCTTGAGCCAGCTCTCGGCGTCAACCTGATGAGCGCGGTCTGCGGGGCGCTGGCGGTGGGCCTCCTCTTCCTCGTCGGCCGGCGCCTCGGCGCCCGCCCGGGCGCGGCGGCGATCGGCGCCCTCACCCTCGCCGTCGCAGCGCCCTTCTGGCAGAACGCGACGGTCGCCGAGGTCTACACCGGCGGCCTCGTCTTCGGCCTCGGCGCCCTCCTCCTCCTCCTCGACGGCGAGGCCCAGGGCGACCTCCGCCGCCTCTTCGCGGCCGCCGCCCTCGCCGGCCTCGGGATGGGGATGCACATGTCGGTCGGCACCCTCGGCCTCGGCTTCGCGCTCCTGGTCGCCGGCGGCGTCCTCCGGCGGCGCCCCGGCGGGCTCCGGAGCGCGCGGAGCTGGGCGACGATCCTCGCGGTCGGCCTCACGGGGGTCGCGGCGACGGTCGCCACCTTCCTGACGATCCCGCTCCGTACCTTCCGCGACCTCGGCTCCCGCCACGAGTGGGCGGTCTTCTGGGCGAACGCCCGCGGCGGCCGCTTCCGCGGGCGCATGCGGCCCGGCGAGGACGACTGGGCCCGCCTCCTCGATCTCCAGGTCGACGCCCTGACGTGGATCGGCGTGATCGCGGCCCTCGTCGGCGCGGTCGTCCTGGTCCGCCGCAACCGCCTCGTCGGCGCCGCGCTCCTCCTCGCGGCCGCGGGCAACCTCCGCTTCTTCCTCCACTACCAGGTCCAGGATCCCGAGGTCTTCTTCCTGCCGACGACGGCGCTCGCCTGCGCGTTCCTCGGGGTCTCCGCCGACGCGCTCGCCGAGCGCCTCGCCCCCGCCCTCGGGGCGCTCGCTCGCCGGCTCGCGGCCGCCCTCGCGCTCGCGCCGGCGGCCGCCCTCCCCGCCTACCTCCTCGTCGCCAACTACCAGGGCGCCGATCGCAGCGGCGATCGCTCGGCCGCCGAGTACGGCGAGATGCTGGTCGCCAAGCTCCCCGAGGGCGCGGTGATGATCAAGTACAACCGCCCGCCGGAGTGGGAGCGCTACGCCGTCTTCCTCTACTACCAGAAGGCCCACCGCCTCCGCCGCGACGTCGAGATCCTGACCCGCCCGGAGGCCGCCGAGCTCGCCCAGCGCCTCGACGAGGGCCAGCGGATCTTCGCCTTTCGGGTCCCGGGCGGCCTCCGTAGCCGCTTCAAGATGGTGATCGACGGCGACCTCATCGAGCTCCGCCCGCGCGAGCCGCGTGCGCGGCCGCAACGGAGCGGCCGTGCCGCTGGCGCCCCGGAGTAGCCCGCAGACCTCGAGAAAAAGTGGGAGGAGCCCCTCCCGGATCGCCGGCCCGAGCTCGCCGGGATCAGCCAGGTAGACCGCAGCCCCCGAGGTTCTCCTTGCCGGGCGGGGCCATGCCCATCTCGAAGAACGCGACGCACTCCGCGCCCTGCTCCATGAGCGGGCACATGTTCGGCTCGTCGAGGTTGCAGAACGACGAGCAGCAGCCCGCCGCCTGGCAGCCGGGGACGAACTCCGCGTTCGCGCAGAAGAGGCCAGGATCGCAGGCGTTCGCGAACTCGCAGGGATCGCCGTCGGCGCCGGCATCAGGACCGGACGCGTCGAGGACGCAGACGAAGTCCTCGCCGACCGGGAGGCAGGCGTCGCTGCCGGGGCAGTCCTGGAGGAGCGGATCGCAGGGCGGGAGGCAGATCGGCAGGACGCCGTCGTTGACGATCACGCAGACCGCGTTGGGGTCGGAGCAGAAGGGCGCGCCCATGTCACCCATGCAGAACTCGATGCAGTAGCCGAGGTTGTTCTCGTCGGTGTTCCAGCACATCAGCCCCTTGTCGCAGTCGTCGAGGCCGCTGACGCCGGAGCCCTCGGCGACGCACTCGTCGCCGGTCTGCTTCGGATCGGGGTTGACCGGCACGCACTTGTTCGCGTTCCACGACGAGCCGCCGTCGTCGGCCCACGCGGTGCACTTCTCGCCGTCGGGGCAGTCCTGACCCCAGATGTCGCAGCCCCCGATCGTGCCGGTGGTGCCGCAGCCGAAGATCGAGCAGGTGTCGGCGCCGCTGGTCCCCGTGTCGTCGGTCGTGGCGCCCCCGCTCGTCGAGGGGTTGCCGGTCGTGGTGCCCGTGGCCGAGCCGTCCGAGGTGCTGCCATCGGTCGCGTCCGTGCCGTTGGCCCCGGAGTTCGAGTCGCTGGTCGGCGACGACGCCCCGGTCTGGCCGGTCGCCGTCATCTGCTTGCCGTCATCGCCGGCGCAGCCGCAAAGGAGGAGCGCTCCGGTCAGGAGACCGGCAAGGATCGTCGTCGTGGTCTGCATGGTGGTCCCTCGTCGCTTGGGTGAAGGTCGGCAGCGAGCCAACCCGACCGACCAATCATCACATAACCAACTTTTAAAACTCAACTGTTAAAACGACTTTAACCGCCATTCCTTTCTTACCAACTATCACTTGGATGCGCCATTGCTCCTGGAGAGCTCGAATATCAACGTTCGAGGCGAGCGATGACAGCGACTCGCCAAGTCGCCCTCTTCGACACAACCACACAACGTACCGTGCAACACACTTCTGATCTAGAGCCAGAGAGGGGCCGTCACGGCAACAGGCTCCCCGCTCCCGCGCCGCGAGACAATACATGTCCCTTTGGCCAGATCGCTGCCCAAGCTCGCCGACGATCCTCCTGGTCAAAGAGACATCGTCCCCAGCGCGCCGCGCGGGCGAGGAGGTCGGGGTCACTGTGAGACGCGCGTCGTGGGCTCGCCGACGATCAACCTGGTCGAAGGGACATCGTCGCTACCGCGGCGCGCGGGCAAAAAAAAGGGGGGAGCCCCAAAGGGCTCCCCCTCTCCTCGCTGGCGCGAGCTCTCCGGGATCAGCCGGGGAGACCGCAGCCGCCGAGGTTCTCCTTTCCGGGCGGGGCCATCCCCATCTCGTAGAAGGGCACGCACTCGGCGCCCTGACCCATGAGCGGGCACATGTTCGGGTCGTCGAGGTTGCAGAAGGACGAGCAGCAGCCCGCCGCCTGGCAGCCCGGGACGAACTCCGCGTTGGCGCAGAAGAGGCCGGGGTCGCAGGCGTTCGCGTACTCGCACGGATCGCCGTCGGCGCCCGCGTCCGGACCCGACGCGTCGAGGACGCAGACGAAGCCGTCGTTGAGCGGGAGGCAGGCGTCGTCGCCCGGGCAGTCCTGGAGGAGCGGGTCACAGCCGGGGAGGCAGATCGGCAGGACGCCGTCGTTGGCGATCGCGCAGGCCGACTGCGGGTCCGAGCAGAAGGGCGCGTCCGGGCTCCCCATGCAGAACTCGATGCAGTAGCCCATGTTGTTCTCGTCGGTGTTCCAGCACATCATCCCCTTGTCGCAGTCGTCGAGACCGCTGACGCCGGAGCCCTGCGCCGTGCACACATCGCCCGCCTGCTTCGGGTTCGGGTCGACCGGAACGCACTTGTTGTCGTTCCACGACGAGCCGCCGTCGTTCGCCCAGGCGGTGCACTTCTCGCCATCGGGGCAGTCCTGACCCCAGATGTCGCAGGCGGTGCCGATCATGCCGGTGGTGTCGCAACCGAAGATCGAGCAGGTGTCGGTGCCCATCGCGGTCGCGTCGCCGGTGCTGCCGCCGGCGGTCGTGGTCGTGCCGGCGCTGGCGCTGGCGCTACCACCACCGGTGGAGCCGGAGGTCTCGCCGTCGGTCGCGGAGGCCGAGGCCGAGGCCGAGGCCGAGGCGGAGGCCGAGGCCGAAGCGCTGGCGCTGGCGGTGGCGCTGTTGCTGGCCGTCATCTGCTTGCCGTCGTCGCCGGCACAGGCAACCAGGAGGAGCGAGCCGGAGAGTAGGCCGGCAAAAATCGCGTTGAACTTCATAGGTGGTCCCTCGTCGTGAATGGTGATCGGTAGGTAGTGGAAGACGGTGGTCTTGGAGCTCGGATCCTCGGTTCCACCGACGGTCGCGCTGGGTGCTCGATACTGCGCCCCTGGGGTCTTCAGAGGTCAGATCCCTGCCCGACCTGCGAAGCATTGCATAGCCTACGTTCCACGCGCAACTGCTAAACGTGGCTTCTATCTAGCAAAACCCCCAAATCTACCCCCGCGCGAGGAGAGCGAATGGGCGCCGTCCTCACACGGGAGGCGGCATCCTAACAGCATCTCCCCTCGAGATCGAGGGATTGGACCCCCCTTGGAGGGCGCCGGAGCGCCCTGTGGCCCAGGGCACGCCGGACGATCGCAGGGCCTGGGCCTAGGCCCGGGCCGCGAGGAGGCGGCGGAGGTGGTGATCGAACATGACGATCCCGGCGATCGACACGCCCCCCTCGAGGCTCGCCGCCCCCTGCTGCCGGACCGCGTCGAGGTGGAGGCGCTGGATCATCGCCGCCACGTCGTCCCCCTCGACCGCCCGCACCATGGTCCGCAGGTGCGCGTTGAGGTGGCGTGAGAGCGCCTGGGCCGCGGGGCCCTCCCAGCGCGAGCGGTAGACCATGTGGGCCAGCGCCTCCTGGAGCCGCCCGAGGTTCATCGCCCGCGCGATCTCGAGGCGGAGGCGGAGGACCTCACGCGGCGAGCGGCCGGTGTCCCCGGCCATCGCCACCGACTCGAGGATCGCCGGCAGGTGCTCGAGGCGGGCGATCTTGTCGGCGAGCTCGCTCGGGATCCCCTCCTTCTCGAGCTCGGCGATCTGGCGGGCGAGGATCGGCCGCTGCGAGACCGGGAGGAGGGTCTCGACGTGCTCGAGGAGGCGGCGGGCCTGGTCGATCCCGTCGGCCGGCATCGCCATCTGCTCGGCGCCCTCGAGGAGGAAGTAGGTCGCGTCCTCGATCGCCCCCTGGATCCGCTCCATCGCCGCGTAGATCGCCCCCTGCCGGTGCTTGTCCTCGATCGCGTAGAGCGCCCGCTGGATCGTCGGGATGTCGCCGGCGTCGAGCGCAGAGAAGTAGGCCTCGGCGATCGCCGCCGCCGAGCGGCCGGTGCCGGTGAGGAGCTCGGGGAAGAAGGTCGCGCCCGCGTTGTCGATGATCTGGTTGACCGCCATCGTCGTCGCGATCTCGCGGCGCAGGAGGTGACCGGCGACCGCCGCCTCGCCCGCGACCTCGGCGATCGCCGGCGGGAAGTAGTCGCGGACCAGGCGGGCGACCAGCGCCTCGCTGAGCGGCCGCGACTCGAGGAGCTGGCGGTAGGCGAGCATCTTGCCGTGGGCGCAGAGCGCCGACGCCTCGCACTTGTAGAGCCCGAGCCCCTTGCGCGAGCGCTGCTCGAGCTCGTCCTCGCTCGGCATTGCGAAGGACTCCGGGTTGAAGGGGACCTCCTGGGTCAGGTAGTTCAGCGTCCGCGAGTAGCGGAAGATGTCCCGCAGGCTCCGCCGGCAGTCGAAGGAGACCATCCGGCTCTGCGAGCGGTTGTTCTCGAGGACCATCTCGCAGACCTCGTCGGTGCAGCGACGGAGGATCTCGTTGCGGGCCTCGCGGCTCACCGCCTCGCTCGCCAGGAGCGGCGCGAAGAGGATCTTGATGTTGACCTCGTGGTCGGAGGTGTCGACGCCGCCGGAGTTGTCGAGGTACGAGGTGTAGTTGAGGCCGCCGGCGCGGGCGAAGTCGACGCGCCCCTGGTCGGTGATCGCCAGGTTGGCGCCCTCGGCGAGGACCCGGCAGCGGAGCTCGCTCGCGTTGATCCGGACGAAGTCGTTGGCCTTGTCACCGACGTCGGCGTGGCTCTCGTCGCGGCTCTTGATGTAGGTGCCGATCCCGCCCATCCACAGGAGGTCGACCGGGAGCTGGAGGATCGCCCGGATCACGTCCTCGCCGCTCACCGTCTGGTCGTCGCCGAAGCCGAGGAGGTGGCGGGCCTCCGACGAGAGATCGACCTTCTTCGAGTTGCGGGAGTAGACCCCGCCGCCCTTCGAGATCAGCGTCGGATCGTAGTCGCTCCACTGCGAGCGCGGGAGCTCGAAGAGGCGCTCGCGCTCGCGGAAGGAGGCCTCGGGCGCCGGGTTCGGGTCGATGAAGATGTGGGCGTGGTTGAAGGCCGCGAGGAGCTTGATCGTCCGGCTGCGGAGGAGGCCGTTGCCGAAGACGTCGCCGCTCATGTCGCCGACGCCGACCGCCGTGATCACGTCCTCCTCGGGATCGAGGCCGAGCTCGCGGAAGCAGCGCTTCGTCGTCTCCCAGGCGCCGCGGGCGGTGATCCCGGTCGCCTTGTGGTCGTAGCCGTTCGAGCCGCCGGAGGCGAAGGCGTCGTCGAGCCAGAAGCCGTGGGCCATCGAGATCGAGTTGGCCGTGTCGGAGAGGTGGGCGGTCCCCTTGTCGGCCGCGACCACGAGGTAGGGGTCCTTCTCCTCGCCGTAGACCATGATCCCGTCGGGGGTCGCCGGCTTGCCCGCGACGACGTTGTCGGTGACCGAGAGGAGCGCGGTGATGAAGACCTGGTAGATCCGATCGCCGGCGGCCCGCAGCGCGTCGCGGCCCGAGGGCGCGTCCCGGAGGACGAAGCCGCCCTTCGCGCCCATCGGCACGATCAGGACGTTCTTCACCATCTGGGTCGCCATCAGGCCGTGGATCTCGGTCCGGAAGTCGTCGGGGCGGTCGCTGAAGCGGAGGCCCCCGCGGGCGACCCGGCCGCCGCGGAGGTGCACGCCCTCGAACTCGCGGTGGTAGACCCAGATCTCGCGCCAGGGCTTGGGCTCGGGGCCGAAGGGGATCTGGGCGCCGTCGAGCTTGAACGCGAGCGCCGCGCCCTCGCCCCGCTTGGCGATGAAGGCGTTGGTCCGGCGGGTCGCGCGGACGACGGCGGCGACCGTCTGGAGGACGCGGTCGGCGGTGTAGTCGGAGACGTCACGGAGCTCGGCCGCGAGGGTCTCCTCGGTCGCCCGCTCGGCCGCCGCGTCGCCGGCGAGGGCCGGGTCGAAGCGGGCCGAGAGCCAGGCGAGGAGCGCCTGCGTGACCGTCGGGTGGTGGGTGAGGACCTGGCGGATCAGACCGGTCGTGAAGGGCGAGCGGATCTGGTGGATGTAGGCGACGTAGGCCCGGAGGATCTCGACCTCGAGGGCGGTCATCGACGTCTTGATCACCAGCTGGTTGAGGCTGTCGCGGCCGAGCGAGCCGGCGTAGACCTCGCGCATCGCCGCCCGGAACTCCTCCGCCCGGGCCATCAGCGCCGGGATCCGCTCGGGGCGGACGTCGAGGCGGAAGTTGTCCATCTCGAAGGGCGGGTGGTGGAGGACGTGGACCGGCCGGACGTACTCGTCGATCACCCGCAGGCCGAACGACGTGATCAGCGGCAGCTCCTCGGAGAGGCCGAGCGGCTGCCGGCGGAAGACCCGGAGGTTGAGCGAGCCGGGGTGATCGCCGGTGGTCGAGATGAAGAGGTCGCAGTCGAAGTCGGCGCCGCGGCGGAGGTTCTCGAGGCAGGCGAGATCGCCGAGGAGGCGGAGATCGCCGGCCCGGCGCTTGTGCTCCTCGATGAACGCGTCCTGGTAGATCTCGAAGAGCGACTCGGCCTCGTCGGCGCCGACCAGCTCGTTGAGCGCCTCGCGGAGCCGCTCGTTCCAGCTCTTGGCGAGGGCGAGGACCTGGGTGCGGAGCTTCTCGGTGTCGATCTCACCGAAGGCGCCGGGGCCCGTCAGGTAGTAGTGGATGATCGCGTTGTCGTAGCGATCCATGTAGACGCCGAAGTCGGCGTAGGTCGCCCCGCACTCGCGCATCAGGAGCTCCTGCACCTGGAGGCGGAGCTCCTCGGAGAACTGCTCGCGCGGCAGCGAGATGAAGGCGAAGATCGACTGGCGGTCCTCGCCGATCCGGATGTGGACGTCGCTCTCGCCCTCGGCCTCGGCCCGCAGGACCCGGTCGGTGAGCTCCCAGATGCTCTCCTGGGGCTCGGTGAGCATGAACTCGAGGGGCAGCGAGTTGAAGGCGTTGGTGATGCTCTTGCCGCGGTGCGAGTCGACCGAGACGTTGCGATCGACGAGCATCCCGCGGAGGACGACGCGGAGGTGCGGGATCTCCTCGGGCGGGGTGTGGAGCGCGCGGTAGGTGAAGAGGCCGTTGATCAGGCAGGTGCCGATCGGCGTCCCGTCGCGCTCGATCCGGGTGATGATGAAGTGACCCGGCCGGCCGGCGCGGTGGACCGGCGACTCGTCGTTGCTCCGGCGGTAGCGGACGGTCCGCTCGCCCTCGGCGGCGAAGGCCGCCATCCGCTCGGCGTCGCGGCCGGGATCGACGACCGAGGCGATCCCGAGGTTCGAGATCATCTGCCCCGCCATGTCGAACTCCTCGACCGCGAGGAGGACGAAGTTCTCCTCGCAGAGCCAGCGGATGATCCCCTCGGTCTCGCGGAAGATCATCGCCCGCTCGGGCTCGACCGCGACCGACGCCCGCAGGTAGTCGTCCGCGAGATCCTGGAGGCGACGCCGCATCGGCTGGAAGTCGCGGACCATCGCCTGCGCGAGGCGGAGGCGCTCGCAGTAGCGCTCCTTGAGATCGGCCGGCGGCGCGCCGTCGAAGTCGAGGACGATCCGGATGATCGACTCGCTGGGGCCGGTGCCGACCGAGGTGATCACCCCGCCCGCGTCGCGGCGGATCTTGACGACCGCGTTGACGACGCTGCTCGCCTTGAGGCCCGAGGCCGCGAGCCAGGCGCGGACCGACGAGACCAGGAAGGGCTGATCCTCCATGCAGCTCTCGATGACCCAGCGGCCGCCGACCTCGCGGAGGGCGACGCAGATCTCGCCGTGGCCGCGCTCGCGGATCGTCGCCAGCAGCGACTCAAAGTTGGCGACCAGCTCCTCGCTCGAGACCCGCCGGAGATCGCGGACATCCACGGAGGCGAGGACCGCCTTCGAGAGCGCGGTGAGGAGCCCGAGGTCGGTCCCCGGGAGGGTCGGCGTGTAGGCGGTCAGGACCTTCTGGACCTCGCGGATCCGCTGGCTACTGAGCTTCTGGGTCGGCATCGGCAGCAACGATCGTGCAGCCGGCTCCGCCGCGCAACATCCCCCGGAGTTCACGCGTGCGCACGCGCGTGCGCAGGGGAGCGCGTCGGATGGTGGTGACGGCCGCCTGGCATCTGCCTATGCTGCGCTTCGTGCTCCCACTCACGCAGCAGCCGAGCCCGAGCCCCGCGGTCTACCGCGCACGCAGGCAGCGCATCGCCGAACGGATCGGCGAGGGGGCGGCCCTGATCCTCCACGGCGGCCAGAGCCGGATCCGCTCGAACGACACCGAGCACCGCTTCCGGCCGGACTCGAATTTCCACTACCTCTCCGGCCTCAGCGAGCCCGGCGCGGTCCTCGTGGTGCGGCCCGGGCGCGATCCGGAATTCGCCCTCTTCGTCCGGCCACGCGACCCCCAGGCCGAGATCTGGAGCGGCCGGCGAATCGGCCCGGAGCAGGCCCGCGCGGTCTACGGCGCCGACGCGGCCTGGCCGATCGGCGAGCTCGCCGCGCAGCTCCCCCGCCTCCTCGACGGCTGCGCGACGGTCCACCTCCCCTTCGCCGCCTACGAGGCGCTCGATCGCCAGGTCTTCGCGGCGATCGACCACCTCCGCCGCCGCAACCGCTACGGCGACGTCGCCCCCGAGCGCCTCGAGGACGCGCGCGCGCTCCTCGGCGAGGATCGGATCATCAAGGACGCGGGGGCGCTCGGGAGCCTCCGGCGCGCGGTCGACATCTCCGCCCGCGGCCACCTCGCGGCGCTCCGCGCCTGCCGACCGGGGCTCTACGAGCACGAGCTCGAGGCCCTCCTCGAGTACCACTTCCGGCGCCTGGGCTCGTCGGGCCCGGGCTACGGGTCGATCGTCGGCACCGGCGACAACGCGACGATCCTCCATTATGTCGACAACTGCTGCCGCCTCGAGGAGGGCCACCTCGTCCTCATCGACGCCGGCGCGGAGTGGGACTACTTCACCGGCGACATCACCCGCACCTTCCCGGTCAGCGGGCGCTTCACCCCGGCCCAGCGCGACCTCTACGCGATCGTCCTCGCGGCCAACGAGGCCGGGATCCGCGAGGCCCAGGTGGGCTCGACGGTGGACAGCATCTATCACGTGTGCCTGCGCACGCTCTGCCAGGGGCTGCGAGATCTCGGCCTCGTCGACGGCGACCTCGACGGGATCCTCGAGGACGAGGCCCGCTACATCGGCTACACGCGCCACCGCCACAGCCACTGGCTCGGCGCCGACGTCCACGACGCCGGGCACTACTGCTTCCACCGCGAGCCCCGGCCGCTCCAGCCGGGGATGGTCCTGACGATCGAGCCCGGGCTCTACATCGCGGCCGACGACGAGCGGGCGCCGGCCGAGCTCCGCGGCACCGGGATCCGGATCGAGGACGACGTCCTGATCCAGGCGGCCGGCCCCGAGGTCCTCACCCACCTCGTCCCCAAGGGGATCGACGAGCTCGAGGCGATCGTCGGCTCCGAGGCCTGAGCGCGCGCCCCGCTAGCGCATCCGCGACTCGAGGTGCTGGGCCGTGTCCTCGAGGACAGCCCGGAACTCGGGCGGCACGAAGTCGATCTGCCGCCGCAGGTAGGGCAGGAGCTCGGGGTTGGCGAGCTCGGAGATCGCCGCGCCGGCGAGCTTGACGAAGGGCTTCTCGCCCTCGCGGAGGCGATCGCAGAGGAAGTCGAGCGCCTCGACCGTGCCGATCTTGCCGATCGCCCGGAGCGCGGCGACCCGCAGGGGCTCGGCGTCGGGGAGGTCGCGCGACTCGAAGATCCGCCGCAGCGGCTCGAAGGCGTGGGGGAAGACGAGGTGCGAGATCGAGGTCGCGGCCGCCTGGCGGACGCTCGGCGCGTCGTCGCGGAGCGCCTGCGAGAGGAGGGTGAACGAGCGCTTGAAGCGGAGCGAGCCCATCGCCCCGGCGACCGCCTCGCGGATCTCGCGGCCGCCCTGGGCGTAGAGGTGCTCGAGCGCGTCGATCACCGGGTAGGCGCGGACCGCCTCGAGGCGGCGGACGACGTCGCGCACCGGCAGCTCGGCGCCGCGGCGCTCGACCTCGAGGACCAGGAGGAGCGCGTGCCGGCGGACGTAGTCGGGGAAGCGGCGATCGGCCATCACCCCGGCGGCGCAGAGCGCCGGCTCGCCGCCGACCTCCCACTCCGCGAGGTCGACGTACCAGACCTCCTCGTAGTCGGGGATCTGCTTGAGGAAGTCCGGGACCGGGATCGGCCGCGGCGGATCGGCGGGCGCGTCGGCGAGGCGGCGGAGGATCCGGGCGCAGCGCTCGCGGCTCTTCGGCGGGATCTCGAGCGCGCTCATCCGCCGGTAGACCTCGGCGACCTGGCGGAAGGCGCGGACCGAGGCGAGGAGCTCGGCGGCCGCGAGGTAGGCGTTCTCGACGATCTGCAGCGGGTGGCCGGCGCTCAGCGCCTCGCTCGCCGCCTTCATCCAGGCGTCGGCCGAGCGGAGGCGGAGGTCGTCGGCGTAGGGGAGCCCGGCGCGGGTGCAGAACTCGCCGGCCTCGCGGAGGATCGTCGCCACCGCGTGGTGCTCGCCCGCCCGCCGCGCGTGGGCGACGAAGGCCTCGTAGAGGCGCAGCGCGTCGAGCTTGAGGCCGTCGTCCTTGAGGATCCGGACGGAGTTGAGCGAGCCCTCGGCGACGTTCTCGAAGGCGCCGGTCGCCAGGCCGACCCGCGCGAGGAGCTGGTAGCAGTCGAAGGCGCGCTCGCGGAGCCCCTCGCTCTCGAAGCCGTCGGCGACCTCCTCGACCGCGGTCGTCGCCTCGGCGAGGGCCGAGCGCGCGCGCTCGTGGCCGAGGCGATAGAGGCAGAGGCCGTAGTTGATCCGCGCGAGCGCCCGCTCGTAGGCCCGATCGCGGAGGCGATCGGCGGCCAGGAGCCCCGCCCAGCGCTCGGCCGCCAGGCGATCCTCGCCGGCGCGCTCGAGCTCGATCGCGTGGTGGACCGTCATCTCGGCGGCCGCGAAGTAGTCGGCGGCGAGGCGGTGCTGACCGGCGCGCGAGAGGTAGATCCCGACCAGGCGGAGCCCGCGGAGCGCCTCGGTCGAGCCCGCGCGGGCGCTCGCGGCCTGCTCCTCGAGGAGCGCCGGCCCCGGCAGATCCTTGATCCCGAGGTAGGCCGCGCAGGCCATCGCCTCGCGCCGCCGACCGACCTGGCGGAGGCACTCGGCGAGCGCCCGCAGCCACTCCTCGTACTCGAAGTCGATCCGGTCGACGACCTGGACGAGCTGCTGGAGGTGGACGATCGCGTCGGCCCAGCGACGGGCGCGCATCGCCGTCTCGGCCCGGACCCAGAGGAGCGCGGTGTCGATCATCGGCGCGCCCCTCCCCGGCCGCCAGGCTGCGCGTGCCGGTCGGCCTCGACGTCGGCGATGATCTGCCGCGCCCGCTGGGCCCGCTTGCCGATCGTCAGCGCGTCGCGGTCGATCACGTGGACCCGGTGGAGGTAGTCGAGGTAGGGCAGCTCGAGGCCGACGCTCGGCAGGATGAAGACCCCGTAGAGCGGCACCCGGGCGGCGAGCGCCTGGACCTCGTCGACCGGGAGCTGGCACTCGCCGTGGGTGAGGATGTAGACCAGCACCTTGCCCCGGCCCCGCCGCGCGCCGCTGAGCTCGCCGCTGAGCTGGCGGATCACCCGGGCGTAGTTGCGGCCGTGCTCGGCCCGAAACTGGAGGACATAGGGGACCTCGGCGTGGCTCTCGGCGCCGACCTCGACCCCCTCGTAGAGGCGCGAGTCGAAGAAGCGGAGGATCACCCGCTCACCGAGGAGCGCGAGGCGCTTGCAGAGCGCGAGCGCGAGGCCGCGGGCGAAGACCTCGCGGACCCCCCGCATCGACGCCGAGCCGTCGACCAGGACCATGTGGGTGCGCTCCTCGTTCTCCACCTGCTTCTCGTGGGTGAAGTAGAAGAGCTCGTTGTCCACCAGCTTCTGCTCAAAGACGTCCTCGTCGAGGGCGAGCTGCGAGAGCACCAGATCGTCGAGGTGGCCGCGCCGCTCGATCGACGCGTAGCCGTCGATCGAGAAGGCCTGCTGGCCGCTGTCGCGGCGGACCTCGAGGATCGACGGGAGGAGCTCCATCGAGAAGTCGATCACGTCGGCGAGCGCCGGCGAGACCATCACCGAGTAGAGGTCGGCGAGATCGACCCCGCTCGCCGCCTCGCCGGGGCCGCCGCGGAAGAGGCCGAAGAGGCGGAGCGCGTCGACGTCGAGCTGCTCGACCGCGAGGATCGGCAGGAGGCGGACGCTCCCCATCGTCGCCAGCCAGGCGAGCGCCTGCCCGGGGTCGTAGCGGTTGAAGGCGGTGCTCGGATCGATCCGGAGGTAGAGGGCCGCGTCGTTCGGCAGCTCGATCGCCCGGAGCACCCGCACCGCCTCCGGGAGCTGGGGGATCACCGGCGCCAGGATCCGCGCGAGGACCACCCCGACCATCGCGTCGCGGTGCTTCCAGGCGGCCTGCGAGCGGCAGAGCTCGGACTCGGCGAGCTCGATCAGGAGGGTGCGCCAGCCGTCGCAGAGCTCGATCTCGGCGATCCCGCGGGTGACCGATCCCGGCGCGCCGATCCCGGCGATCAGGCAGCCGAGGTCGTGGATCACCACCAGCGGCACCGCGTAGCCGAGGCGCGCGAGGATCCCCTGCCAGGCGATCGCCCGCATCATCGCCAGCGAGCCGGCGCCCTCGATCTGCGAGAGCGCGAGCGTGCCGATCTGCCGCTCGATCTCCGGCCCCGGGGGGGCGCTCGCCGCTCGCCGACTTGGCTCCGCCATCGCCCCCCGCTACACGAAGCGGCTCGACGCGAACATCGCCTCGAGGACCTTGTCGACCTCGCCGATCATCCGCTGGGCCGCCGGGTTGTCGGGCATCCGCTGGAGCGCGGCCTTGATGTCGCCGAGGTTGCGGAGCTGGGAGAAGAGCTGCATGTCCGAGAGGACCTCGGAGCCCGCGAGGGTCTCGCGGATCACCCGCAGCTCCTCGAGGAGGTCCTGGAGGCTGGTCGGGGTCGCGCCGATCCGCGCCTGATCGGGGTGGGCGTCGTACCAGCGATCGAGCACCGGGCCGACGATCTCCTGGAGGAGCTCCTCCTGCTCCGGCGTGTTCCAGACGTGGCGGAGGACGAAGAAGTCGGCGTCGTTGACCTCACGGCGGCCGTCGAAGATCGCCGAGGCCGCGAAGATCTTGAGGAGCTTGACCACCCGGCGATCGCTGAGGCCGATCCCCTCGGAGCGGATCTGGAAGACCAGCCCCTTGAAGGTCGCCAGGAAGTCCTCGGAGAAGCGCATGAACTCGCCGAAGCGCTGCTGCAGCGCGAGGAGCTCGCGGGCCGAGGTGACCTTGCGGGCGGGCTTCTCGCGGCCGGCCTCGGCCATCTGCCGGGTCTCGATGTCGATGCCCTTCTGGAGGAGCCCGCGGAAGTGATAGGAGTCGAGGTAGTCGCAGCGCACCCGCAGGAGGAAGCGGTCGAAGAGGGCGGAGAGCGCCTCGTCGGTCGGCACCTCGTTGCTCGCGGCGAAGAGCGAGATCAGCGGGACGTTCACCGTCGTCGTCCCGTGGGTGTAGCGGCGGGCGTTGAGGAGCGTCAGGAGGCTGTTGAGGATCGCCGAGTTCGCCTTGAAGATCTCGTCGAGGAAGACGACCTCAGCCTCCGGCAGCATGTCGTCGATCCGCCGGCGGTAGGCGCCCTGGCGGAACGCCTGGATGTCGACCGGGCCGAAGATCTCGTTGGGCTCGGTGAAGCGGGTGAGGAGGTAGTCGAAGTAGCGGCCGTCGACCACCGAGGCGAAGGCGCGGACCAGCGCGCTCTTGGCGGTGCCGGGCGGGCCGACCATCACCAGGTGCTCGCCGGCGATCGCCGACACGAAGAGGAGCCGGATGATCTCCTCCTTGCCGAGGAAGAGCTGCTCGAGCTGGCGCGCCCCGTCCTGGAGGCGGCGGGCGAGCTCCGGCAGGTTGACGCCGGAGGGCGGTGGGATTGCGCTCATTGGGCGGGGTCTTTCAGGATGCGTGGTACCAGGGTCTCGCGGAGGTTTTCAACAACCTCCCGGGGGAGCACTTCGGCGAGGTGATCGATGTACTCGGTCCAGCGCCGGTCGACCTGGGCGTCGAAGCCCTGCGGCCGCGTTGGCGGGCTCATCGGCGCGCCGAGGAGGGGGGCGAGGCGCTCGCCGAGGAGCGGCAGCGCGAGGAAGGTCCGCACGGCGCGCTCGCGGGTCGCGGTCGCCACCCCGAGGCGGGCGCCGAGCTCGAGGACCTTGAGGAAGTGGAGGTGGATCAGCGCGCCGACGAGCGCGCCGATCTCGAGGGGGCCGGCGTTGAAGGTCGAGCCCGGGAGGGCCATCACCGGCGCCCCCGGCGGCAGCGCCTTGATCTCGTCGGTCGCCTCGCCGGGCGCCGGCATCGGCTGCGGCTGCGGGAAGAGCGAGGCCGAAAGCCCGCCCATCACCGCGCCGCCGACCTCGATCCACTGGCGCTCGCCCGCCCACGCGTAGGTCACCGCCCGGGCGAAGGCGCGCTGGGCGAGGTAGGGCGCGGCGATCAGCGGCGACCACCCCTGCGGGGCCATCCGCGGCCGCAGGAGGCAGGTGACCGGGCTGGCCCAAAGGACATCCGGCATCAGGCGCGCGACCTCGACGTTGTGCTCGTGGTCGGCCCAGCGGATCACCTCCTCGCGGCGCCCGTAGCGGAGGCGGCGGCGCGGGAGCGGCTGCCCCTCGTAGCGCTCCTCGCCCTCGAGGGTGAGGATGACGATGTCGTGGCGGACGAGATCGAGGAAGGCGCCGACCGCCGTGTGGCGGGCGAGCGCGTCCTCGAAGGTCGCCGGCTGGCCGAGCGCGAGGAGGGTGCGGGTGCCGGCCTCGAGGCGCCGCCAGGTGATCCGCCGGGTCCAGACCCGCTCGCGCTCCGGGTGATCGAAGAGGAGGACGTTGTGGAGCGCCGCCCAGAGCGCGACCTCGTCGGCGCCGGCCTCCTCGAGCACCGGCTCGGCGACCACCGCCTGCGCCCGCTGGAGGCGGAGGTGCTCGAGGTCGGGGATCGGCCGCTGGCCGAGCTCGCTCGCCATCGCCGCGACGTCCTCCCCGCGCAGCGGCGGGCCGACCTGCACCTCGCCGCCGCCGAGGAGCGGGAGGACGAAGGCGTCGAGGAACTCACTCAGCGCCCGGCTCACGCTCGACCTCGATGCCGCGGCCGTAGCCCCAGAGGGCGAAGCGACCGAGGCGCTGGTTGACGATCGACGGCTGCGCGGTCGCGGCCACCAGCTCGCCCGGGAGCTCGCGCCCCTCGGCGAGCTGGAGGCGGCCGACGATCGCCGCGTCGAGCGGCGCGAGGTGCTCGGGCCGCAGCCGCAGCGGCTCGCTCCCGGGGCCGCGGAAGAGCGCGAGCTGGCCGGCGTCGAGGCCGAGGAGCTCGCGGAGGAGGGCCGGCCGCACCCGCGGCCAGAGCTCGTAGCCGTCGGGGACCAGGACCCCGGGCGCGACCTCGCAGATCCGCCGCCCGAGGGGGATCAGCGCGGCCGCGCCGACGCCCGCCGCCCCCGCGGCCCCGGCCCCGCCGAGGCCGCCGGTGAGCACCAGCACCCCCTCGTCGACCAGCGCGAGGCGGGCGGCCGAGAGCGAGCCCGGCGGGACCACGTAGATCAGGCGGCGGAGGAGCTCGATCTGCTCCCAGGGGATCAGCGCCCCGCGGGGCTCGCGGGCGGCGGTGGTCGAGCGCAGGCGGATCGCGATCCGCAGCGGCTCAAAGCCGAGGGTGCGCGCGTCACCGGGCTCGGCGATCCGCCCGCCGAGCTCGGAGGTGACGAGGTGGGCGCCGTCGACGAAGCGCGGCGCCCCCTCGAGGCGCTCGACCCGACCGGCGCGGCCGCGGAAGAGGTACATCTCGTCGCCCGGCAGGCAGGTCGACGCCGACGCGAGGTGGATCGGGTGGCGGTAGCCGAGCTCGACCGCCGCCCGCGGCGACACCGGCACCAGGAGCTCGACCCCGGGGATCCGCTGGAGGACATCAAGGGTATGACCGGTGGGCGCGCGCAGCCGCAGCAGCAGGCTCGCCCGCCGCTCGCCGGCGAGGGCGACCCGGACCCCGGCGATCTGCACCTTCGCCCGCCACAGGTACGAGAGCACCCGCTCGCCGAGGCCCGGGGCGACCAGCACGAGGGCGAGCTCGGCGAGCCCGCAGAGGCGCGGATCCTCGGCGATCCCGCCGAGCGGCAGCGGCACCTGGCGGAGCGAGAGGCGCTGGATCAGCTCGACCGGATCGAGGCGATCGCTGACCTTGTAGCGGGCGGTGAAGTCGAGGTCGACCGCGACCACGTCGTCGGCCCCGGCGGCGACCGGGGCCGCGAGGTCGTAGCCGAAGGGGGCCGCGCGCTCGCGGTAGCGGACGAAGAGGGTGCCGCCGCCGACGTAGAGGACGCCGCGCACCGCCATCGTCAGGCGGAGGAGGCGATCGAGCGAGTACGAGTCGGCGCCGGCGCAGCGGACCAGGATCGCGTGGCCGCCCCCGTCCCGCCGCGCCCGCTCGAGGGTCATCGTCGGGATCAGATCGTCGAGGCTCGACTCCTCGCTGTAGGCCCCGAGGAAGGCGACCAGGCGATCGAGCGCCGGGAAGACGAGGAGCGTCTCGCGGCCGACCGCGACCCCGCGCGCGTCGGGCTGGAGGCCCTGCATGCGGAAGCGGGTCTGCCCCGCCGCGATCGGCTCGAGCAGCGTTTGCGCCATGGGGCGGGAGTCTACCAGCCCGGCGGCCCCGGTTGCCGGCCATCGAGCCCCTCCCCCGTCGCCGACCGCCGGGGCGATCTCGGTCCCGGGTGACGGATCCGTCGGCGTGTCGACCGACGCCCCGGGCTGCTACCATGGAGCCCCCCGTGGCCGACCCACCGAAGCCGCCCGCTCCCCCGCCCGCCCGGGGCAACGCGCCGGCCCCCGGCCCCGTCCGCACCCGGATCCTGATCACCGGCAGCCGCCCGGAGCTCCAGACGGCGCTGGCGCTGATCGACCGCGGCGAGCTCCGCGAGGCCGCCCGCCTCCTCGAGAGCTCGGGCGCCCACGCGGTCGCCGCGGTCGTCCGCCTCGAGCACGCGACCACCGCCAGCCAGAGCCAGGGCCAGCGCCTGCAGATGCTCCGCGAGGGCTGCGCCCGCAACAGCGGCGAGACCGAGGAGGGGCGCGCCCTCCACCGCGCCCTCGCCGAGGCGCTCCTCCGCCAGGCCGAGGCCCTCGGCGACGGCGCCCCCCGCCGCGCCCTCCTCATCGAGGCCGCGCGCGCGCTCGAGGAGGCCGATCGCGGCGCCGACGCGGGGATGATCTACGAGCGCCTGGGCCTCTGGCGGCGGGCCGCCCAGGCCTACGAGCGCGCCGGCGCGGTCTCCCAGCTCGAGTACGCGCTCGAGATCATCGACCGCCAGGAGGCCGCCCAGGCGGCGATCCAGGCGACCGAGCGGGCGGTCGACGAGGCCCTGCGCGTGGGCCACCGCCGCCTCGCCCACACCCTCCTGGCCGAGCACACCAGCGACCGCTTCCTGCCCACCCAGCACCGCGATCGCCTCCCCCGCCTCGGCCTCGTCCAGCGCCTCGGCGCCCTCGAGGCCGCCCTCCCCCACGGCACCCGGGTGGCGATCGGCTGGAAGGGCCCGCTGGGGCCGCAGACGACGATCCTCCACGCCGGCGAGCGCCTCCACCTCGGCCGCTCGCCCGACGCCGACGTCCCCCTCGCCGTCGCCGCCCTCTCCCGCGATCATCTCCACCTCGCGCTCGCCCCTCGCCTGCCGCCGGCGCCCCCGGGGGTCGCCCTGGTCGCCGTCGATCAGGGATCGCGGGTCGGCTCCTTCTGGAACGGCGACCCGCTGATCGCCGGCGAGGCCGAGCCGCTGATCGGCAGCGGCGAGCTCGGCCTCGGCTTCGCCGCGAGCCTCGCGGTCCACCCCCTCGGGGCGCCGAATCAGGCCGTCGGCGCCCTCCTGCGGGCGGCCCAGAGCCCCACCTGGCACCTCTTCCTGCCGGGCGGCGGCCCCCTCACCCTGGCCCCCGGCGAGCGCCTGCCGGCGAGCGTCGAGCTCCGGCCGCCCTTCCTCGAGATCGCCGCCGACCCCGACGCCCGCCTCCGCCTGGGCTCGGTGCTCCTCGAGCCGGGCGCGCGGATCGAGGCGCTGATCGGCGATCGCGTCGAGATCCTCCCGGCGAGCGGGCTCGGGACGACCATCGAGCTCCTCCGCTAGCCGAGCGCCCCGCAGACCGCCCGCTGCTGCTAGGATCGCCGCCCCGCGATGAGCATCACCCTCGAGCCGGAGGGGACGACCAGCGTCCTCGATGAAGCCCTGGTCGCGGTCCTCGATCGCTTCGCCGTCGGCGCGACCCTGCCGCAGGAGCATGCCGGCCTCGCCGACCTCGCCGAGAGCCTGCGGCGGGTGCTCCCACTCGCGCTGATCGAGCGCCAGGTCCGCCAGCTCAGCCACGACGGCTACCTCCGCGGCGCGGTCGTGGCGATCGCCGCCGACCTCCGCCAGCGCCCGCGCTCGGACCTCGCGCTCCTCCTCGCCCGCGAGCTCATCGACGCCCTCGCGCCCCTCCTCGGGATCGCGGTCGCCCGCGCGCTCCTCACCCTGCCGAGCGTCGACCAGAGCCGGACCCTCCTCGGCGGGCCCTTCACGGTCGCCAACCTGATCCTCGGCGACGCGCTCCTCGAGGCCGGCGATCCGGCGGCCGCCCTCCGCCACTTCGAGGCGGTCCTGGCGACCGACATCGACAACAACCAGGCCCTCCGCGGCTGGCGCGAGGCCGCCCGCGCGCTCGAGCTCCGCGGCCTCACGCCCCGCCAGCGCAGCCGCGGCCTCGCCCTCCTCGACGGCCTCGCCGAGCTCGAGCTCCAGGGCGGCCTCGGCTCCGATCGCTACGAGCTCGGCCGCCCCCTCGGCCGCGGCCGCCACGCCGTCGTCTACCAGGCCTTCGACCGCCGGGTCGGCCGCGAGGTCGCCCTCAAGCGCCTCCTCGGGAGCGGCGATCGGATCCTCCGCGCCCGCTTCTTCGACGAGGCCCGGACCCTCGCCGGCGTCCGCTCGCCCTTCGTCGTCGCCCTCCTCGACGCCCAGCCGGCCCACGGCTTCATCGCCCTCTCGCTCTGCCGCGGCGGCAACCTCCGGCTGGCCCTGCGGCGGAGCCAGGTCGGCCCCGCCGACCTCCCGCGGATCGGCCACGAGCTCGCCAGCGCCCTCCGGGCGGTCCACGGCGCCGGGGCGATCCACCGCGACGTCAAGCCGGCCAACATCCTCCTCCGCGCGCCCGAACCCGGCGCGCCGATCGCCCTCGGCGACTTCGGCCTCGCCCTCCCCGGCGCCCGCCAGGGGGAGGCCACCAACGTCGGCACCCTCCGTTACCTCGCCCCCGAGCTCCGCCAGGGCCAGGCCCGCGCCAGCCAGGCCGCCGACATCTTCAGCGCGGGCGTCGTCCTCCTCGAGATCGCCTCGGCGCCCGCCCCCCTCGCCGATCTCTTCGACCGCGCCAGCGCCGACCTCGACGCCGCCGCCCAGGTCCCCGAGGGGCTCCCGGAGGGCTGGAGCGAGCGGCTGCGGCGGATGCTCGCGGCCGATCCCGCCGCCCGCGCCCTCCCCTGAGCCGCGCGCCGATCGCCTCTCCATGCCCCGCCCCGCCCACCTGCCGCGCGTCCTCGCCCTCGCCCTCGCCCTCGCCCTCGCCCTCGCGGCCATGGGGGCCTGCGCCGAAGAGCCGCGGACCTACTCGACCCCCGGGAGCGGGGCGACGCCGATCTTCCATGACGACTTCGAGGGCCCGACCCTCGGCGCCGCCTGGAAGGCGACCGGCGAGGGCGCCCGGATCGACGGCGGCACCCTCCGGGTCGAGGGCCTGCAGAACCACCCCCTCTGGCTCACCCTCGAGCTCCCCGACGACCTCCGGATCGAGCTCGACGCGATCGCCGAGAGCGAGGAGGGCGACATCAAGGTCGAGCTCGCCGGCGACGGCCACTCGGCGGCGACCACCGCCAACTACGTCGCCAGCGGCTACGTCCTGGTCTTCGGCGGCTGGAACAACGAGCTCTCGGCGATCGCCCGGCGGAGCGAGCACGGCCGCGATCGCCAGACCGCCAGCGCCCCCAAGGTCGAGGCCGGCCGCCGCTACCACTTCACGATCACCCGCCAGCACGGGGCGATCCGCTGGGAGGTCGACGGCCGCGAGCTCCTGACCTTCGAGGACGAGCGCCCGCTGAGCGGCGCCGGCCACCGCCACTTCGCGCTGAGCGGCTGGGAGGCGCCGGTGCGCTTTGACAACCTCGTGATCTACGCCCTCTGATCGTCACACACCCTGCCTGCCCCCGCGGGCAGATCTGCAGGCGCGGGCCCGGCGGCTCCGGCGAGCGCGGCCCCCCGGCCCGGCGGCCCCTCACGAGCGCGGGGCTTGCCCTCCGGGGCCCCAGCCCCCACCTTTGCGCCGACCGCGATGTCCCCCCTGCCCCAACAATTCGGCCGCTACACCCTCCACCGCAAGATCGGCGAGGGCGGGATGGCCGAGGTCTACGCGGCGACCGTCGCCGTCGCCGAGGGGCTGGCGAAGCGGGTGGTCGTCAAGAAGATCCGCCGCGACTGCGCCGATCAGCCGGAGTACGCCCGGATGTTCGTCGACGAGGCGAAGATCGCCCTCGGCCTCAACCACGCCAACATCGTCCAGGTCTTCGACTTCGGCCAGGTCCACGGCGACCTCTACCTGGCGATGGAGCTGGTCGAGGGCGTCGACCTGATGCGCCTCTTCCACACGGTCACCGGCCGCGGCGAGCGGATCCCGCCGGTGGTCGCCGCCTACATCGCCCATCAGGCCGCGGCCGGCCTCGCCTACGCCCACCACAAGAGCGACGACCACGGCGCGCCGATCGGCATCGTCCACCGCGACATCAGCCCCCACAACATCATGATCGCCTTCGCCGGCACCGTGAAGATCCTCGACTTCGGGATCGCCCGGCCGGCCCAGGCGAGCGGCGCCCTGCCGACCCACCGCCTGCTCCATGGGTCAGATGTCCTCGAGGACATGACGATCCAGGGCAAGGTCGCCTACATGGCGCCGGAGCAGGCGATGGGCCGCCGCGTCGATCCCCGCGCCGACATCTACGCGCTCGGCGTGGTCCTCTACGAGATGCTCAGCGGCGAGCTGGTCTACCGCGGGCGGAGCCCGACCGCCCTCCTCGAGGAGGTCCGGAGCGTCCCGCTGCCGCCGCTCCGGGGCCTCGCGCCCGAGCTCCCGGAGCCCCTCCTGGCCCTCGTCGATCGCGCCCTGGCCCGCGATCCTGCGGCCCGCTGGGAGAGCGCGCGGGCGCTCCAGGGGGCGCTCGCGGCGTTCCTCCACCGCGCCGATCCGGTGGTCGACGACGAGGTCCTCAGCGCCTTCGTCACCCGCTATCACCCGCCCTCGAGCCCGCCAGCCGACGAGCTGCGGGTCGCCGACGCCGACGCGACCCGCGAGCTCTCGGAGCCCCAGCGGCGGGCGCCGGTCGCCCGCCGCGAGACCCACGAGGTCGTCCTCCTCCGCGCGCACCTCCGCGGCGGCGAGCCGGCGCCGGATCCCCAGCGCTTCCTCAAGCTCGCCGGCGCGATCGCCTTCAAGCGCGACGCCCTCCAGCTCCGCCTCGACGCCGGCGGGATCGCCCTCGCCTTCGGCGTCATCGAGATCACCCAGAGCCCCGCGAGCCAGGCGATCCGGGTCGCCCAGGCGCTCCGCGAGGCGATCGGCGACGCCGCCCCCGGCCTCGGGATCGGCGTCGCCGTCGCCGCCCTCCAGCTCCCGGTCCACCGGGTCGCCGGCGCGCCGGTGGTCGTCGAGGTCGACCCGGCGATCGACGCGGCCCTCGACGCCCTCGCGGCGTCCGCCCTCGACGGCCCGGTGATGGTCGCCGGCGGGCTCATCGACGCGCTCGCCGAGCGCTGGCGCCTCGGCGAGGCCCGCCCCACCCCGCGCGAGGGGAGCGCGACGCTCACCGGCCTCGATCGCGTCGCCCCGCTCCTCGGGCCCCTCGACGCGCTCGATCGCCGGATCCACCACGTCCCCGGCGCGCGCGCGGTCCTCTACGGCCGCGAGCTCGAGCTCCGCGCCCTCCGGGAGTCCTTCGCCGAGGCGATCCGCGCCCGCCGGACCCGGGCCGTGCTCCTCACCGGCGCCCCCGGCCTCGGCAAGCGCACCCTCCTCGAGCGCTTCATCGGCGGCCTCCCGCGGGGCTCGGCGGCGCTCCTCCGGGTGAGCGGGCAGTGGCGCCGCCGCAACGTCGCCCTCGGCGCGCTCCTCGACCTCTTCCAGCGCTTCCTCGGGCTCAGCGCCGCGAGCACCCGGGCGGAGGTCGAGGCCCGCCTCCGCGGCCACGGGATCGACCCCGCGCCGGAGCTCGCCGCCGCCCTCGCCCGCGCGCTCGAGCTCCCCGGCGAGCGCCCGAGCCGCGACCCGACCGCCCAGCGGGAGGCGCTCGCCCGCCTCTTCCGCCGCCTCCTCAGCGCCCTCGCCGACGAGCGGCCGATCCTCGCGGTCGTCGAGGCGGTCCACTTCGTCGACGAGGAGAGCCTCGAGCTCCTCGCAAGCTGGCTCGAGAGACAGGCGACGCTGCCGGCGCTGGTGGTGATGACCTCGCGGCCGAGCCCCCGCCTCGACCGCCTCCGGGAGTTGCCGGGCCTCGTCGAGCTCGATCTCCGCGAGCTCGACGCCCAGGCCCGCCACGAGCTGATCGTCCGCCGCTTCCAGGACCCCGCCGAGGCCGAGGAGCTCGCCCAGGCGATCCTCGCGCGAACCGCCGGCAACCCGCTCTACATCGAAGAGACCCTCGCGCTCCTCCTCCGCCAGGGGGTGATCGGCTGGGACGCGCAGGGGCGCTTCCTCACCGTCCGCCAGCGCGGCGCGAAGATCGAGGTCCCGCCGAGCGTCGAGGCCGCCCTCACGGCCCGCCTCGACGCCCTCGATCAGGGCGAGCGCGAGGCGGTCGAGGCCGCGGCGGTCCTCGGTCAGAGCTTCCGCCCGCCGGAGATCGATCGCCTGGTCGACGCGCCGCGGACCCAGCTCCTCGATCGCCTGGTGGCGATCGGGATCTTCGAGGCCGACCCCTCGCAGGCCGGCGCCCTCCGCTTCACCAGCGTCAGCCTCCACGAGATCTGCAAGCAGGCGATCGCCAGCGGGGCGATCGAGGCCCTCCACGCCCGCGCCGTCGAGATCAAGCGGAGCCGCCCCGACTACCGCCCGGGGCGCGACGACGGGCCGATCGCCGAGCACCTGGTCCAGGCCGGCCGGCCCGAGGAGGCGATCGCCCCCGCCCTCCGGGCCGCCGCGGCCGCCCGCGCGCTCGGGGCCAGCGGCGAGGCCTACTACCTCCTCAGCCTCGCCCTCCGCGCGCTCCCCGAGGGCGATCCCCGGCGCTTCGACGTGCTCGGCGAGCGCGAGCCGATCCTCCGCGCCTGGGGCCGCAGACGCCTCCAGGGCGCGGATATCCGCCAGATGCTCGACCTCGCCGAGGGCCCCGCGCAGGAGGTCGAGGCCTCGCTCCGCCTCCTCCGCTTCTACGCCGAGTGCGGCCGCAGCCACCACGCCGACCAGCTCCTGCCGCGCCTCGAGGCCCGGATCGCCGAGCTCAGCGACCCGGTCTGGGCGAGCGCCCGCCTCGGCGAGGTGCGGGCGGATCTCCTCCTCGCCCGCGGCGCCCTCCGTGAGGCCGCGGAGGCGGCGACCCTCACCCTCGCGCTCGAACCCCTCGATCCCCGGCAGCGCGCGCTCCTCCTCCTCCGCCTCGGCCAGGCCCAGCTCCGCGCCGGCGATCTCGAGGACGCGGGCGTGACCGCGGCCGCCGCCCTCGCGCTCGCGGCCGAGCTCGCCGACAAGCGCCTGCAGGGCGACGCGCTCACCCTCACCGGCGAGATCGCCGGCCGCAGCACCCGCTATCAGCAGGCGATCGACGCCTTCCTCGAGGCCCTCGAGATCGACCGCGATCTCGGCGATCGGATCGCCACCGGCACCAAGCTCGCCAACCTCGGGATCACCTACACCGCGATCGGCCTCTACCGCCGGGCCGAGCGCTACCTCCGGAAGGCGCTGGAGCTCCACGAGGCGCTCGGCAACACCGGCCTCCTCGGCGACGTGGTCGTCCACCTCGGCGAGGTGATGGCCGAGCTCGGGGACTACGCCGCGGCCCGCTCGCTCCTCGGCGACGCGGCGGCGATCGCCAGCGCCCGCGGCGATCTCCGGACCGAGCTCCGGGCCCACGCGCGCCTCGCCGGCGTCCTGGTCGATGAGGCAGGTCCGGAGGAGGCAGGCCTCGACGCCGCCGAGGCGCTCGCGGCCCAGGTCCTGGACCGCGCCCGCGCCCAGGGCCTGCGGACCGCCTCGGTCCGGGCGCTGCAGATCCTCAGCCGGGTCGCCGAGCGCCGGGGCGCGCTCACCGAGGCGATCGCGCTCGAGCGCGAGGCGGTCGACCTCCACGCCGCCGGGGCCGCGCCGGTCGACGGGATCCTCTCGATCCACCACCTCGGCCTCCTCCTCGACGCGAGCGGCGACCTGGCTGGGTCCCAGGAGGCGCTGAGGCGCGCCGCCGAGCTCACCCAGGCGCGCCTCGACGACCTCCGCTCGCCCGAGCTGCGGCGCTCCTACCTCGCGCAACCGAAGGTCCAGGCCCTCCTCGCGGGGAGGGCGCTCGACCATGGCGTCGGCTAGGCGGTGGAGAGACTCCGCGCGGACACACCATCAACCAACGCGATCGACAACCACGGATCTGCGCCGCGCCGAAGCGCGAGCGAGGCGCAGACTCGCCGCAGCGGGCGTCCAACCCCGCAGGTCTGCCGGGCCGAGGCGCGAGCGTCCCCCCGCGAATCTGCGCCGGGCAGAGGCGCGAGCGAGGCTCGCCCGCCGCATGCAGGCCGGCCCAAGGCATCCCGCAGGAGCCACGGACCGACCGCACGCCAAGGGCCTCGCTAGGCCCCGCTGCGACCTCGATCACGCCAGCGAGACCCCGCAAGGCGGCCGCCAGGGCCCCCGTCGGCCCCGCGACAGCTCTGCGCGCCCCTGCCGCAATCCGCGCCGTTCCTGGACCATGCGACGTCTGGCGCCGCGCGCTATGCTGGACGCCGTGACGCGTCCTCGACGACCTCTCCTCGGCCTCCTGGCGTCCGCCCCTCTCCTCCTCGGCGCCCTGGCTTGCCAGCCCCGCGGGGAGCTCGTGGCGGCCGATGGCGGTCGACGACAGTCCGCCGTCGATCCCACCTCCAAGGTCTCGGTCGTCCTCACCACCGGCGCCTGGGAGGGTGACCCCTACTACCTCGACGAGGACCTCACGGTGATCCACGCGGTGATCGCCAACATGGGCGATCGGCCCGTCCGCCTCGCGCCCGGCGATCTCGACCTGATCGACGAGCGAGGCTTCCGCCACGAGCTCCTCGACGCCGGCGGCACCTTCGCGCTCGAGGGAAAGGCCACCCACACCTACGCGATCGGCCGCTCGAACGACTTCTCGTCGATCTCGCCCTTCGGCGACATCGCCCCCTCCGCCCTCCCCTGGGGCGTCCTCCTCCCGGGGACGACGATGCGCGGCTACCTCTACTTCAAGCGCGTCGACAACCACGCGAACGCGGCCCGCCTGACCTGGCACTTCTTCGAGCCGTCTGGCGTGCCGGTGGTCGACATCCACTTCGACTTCTACATCGCCGACACCGACGAGTGAGCGCGCCTTGACGGGCCGCGGAGCTCCTCGTCCGGGCCACCCAGACCTGGGAGCGCACGCTCACCTCCCGAAACCTCGGTGACGAGGGCTCTCCCGACCCGGCACCGCTCGGGAGAGCGTCGATGATTGATCAGCGACGCGGCGCTGCTGCTCCGGCTCGTCCTGCCGTTTGGAGCTCACGCGAGACGAACAACGCCGCGAGCTGGTGAGCGAGACGTGGGAAGGAGACGGCGGGACCGCCCGCCGCGCTGACGGAGCCGTCGGGTCGCTCGTCACCGCGGCTTCTCGGCCGGAGTGTCGAGCGCTCGGACCACGCCGACGCTCCGGCACATCGTGTGCCCACACGATCGACGTCGAAAGCTGGCGAGCGAGACGTGAGCAAGCGAGAGGCTCGCCCTTCGAAACGCGCGAGGGCGGAGCCTCGGCCCCGCCCTCGTGCGCTGGAGCGCGTCCGGCGACTAGCCGCCGGTCTCCATGCCGCCGGTCTCCATCATGCCGCCGGTCTCACCCTCGGCCTCGTAGCACGTGGGCTGGAGGGCCTTGAGGGCCTCATCGATCTTGTCGATGTCGTAGTTGCCGTTGCAGTACTTGCCGGCCTCGGGGTAGAGGCGGCCGTTCTCGTTGACGTAGGGCTCGTTGTCCGGGTCGAACGCGAACGGGCAGAGGTCGCAGGTGTCGCCGACCCCGTCGAAGTCCTGGTCCCACTGCGGGAGGGTGCAGCGGTTGGCCCAGAGCGCGGACTCGTCGCCGCCGACGTCGGCGAGCGCGAGGCGCTTGGCGTAGACCTTGTTCTGCCAGTCGTAGCCGGCCGCGGTCAGGGCCTCCTCGCAACCCGCAGGCAGGGTGACCATACCCGGGCGGTTGATCACCGAGTCCGGCAGCTTGCGACAGGTCGGATCGTTCTCGTCCGGGCAGTCGACCTTGAGAGGCCGCCCGCCGCCGACGATCACGACGTTGCCGCTCTCGTCGACGTCGACCAGGTAGGGCTCCTTCGGCGCGCGCGTCTGGCTGATCTCGTCGAAGATCACCGTGCAGCACCAGCCGTTCGCCGACACGTCGTAGAAGGCGAAGGGCCGCGGATCGAGGCGCTTGACGCAGGCGGTGTCGGTCTCGCAGACCCGGCCGACGAAGTCGCCGTCCTCGTCGTCGTCCTGGATACCGCCGTCGGCGATCTGCCCCGGGTTCACGTCGTAGGGGCAGGTGTCGCAGTCGTTGCCGACCTTGTCGCCGTCCGAGTCCGAGTGGTTGCACATGCCGTCGGTGCACTCGCTGCCCGGGCACTCGCTGTCGTCGTTGCACATCACCTTGGTGATCGGGATGCGCGGGCAGAAATCGACGATGTTCCGCAGGCCGTCGCCGTCGAAGTCGTCGTCGTTGCCGAAGCCGACCGGGCCGGCCGCGCCGGGGAAGGTGATCGGCACGCCCTGGTCGACGCAAGCGTCGCCGATCATCGGCAGCGTGTCGATGTCCGTCTGGCAGATGTTGGTGTTGTCCGTCGGCGCCACGTCCCCGACCTCGAAGGGCGTCTGACCCGGCTCGTTGCCGAAGTCGCCGCAGTTCGCCAGCATCACGCAGTTGTCGCAGGCATCACCGACGCCGTCGCCGTCCGCGTCGCCCTGGTAGGGCGTGTTGTAGACGAGGAGGTAGGGCGGCACACCGGCCTTCGCCGCCTCCTTGTTGTAGGCCGACGGCAGCTTGCTGCAGACGTCGCACTCGTTGCCGACGCCATCCTTGTCCGCGTCCGCGGTGTTGATCGCGGTCTCGATCGTCGGGCAGAGGTCGTAGACGTCGCCGAAGCCGTCGAGATCGCTGTCCTCCTGGCCCGGGTTGTAGTGGTTCGGGGCGTTGTCGCAGGAGAACTGGACCGCGTCGCCCTGGCGATCGCAGGTGTTCATCGCGTCGGGGCCGATGAAGGACTGGCCGAGGACGCCGTCCTTGTCCTCCTTCGCCTTCGGCAGGTCGATGCTGAAGTCGTAGTGGTGGTCCGGCTTGTTCGGGTCACGAACGCCGCCGAGGATCAGCGGCATCCCGCAGGCGTCCCAGAAGGCCTGCTCGTAGAGCGCCTTCGCGCCGGCGGCGTCCGTCGCGTAGAACTCGCGGAACTTGTCGAAGCTCTCGAAGTCGAGGCCCGGCACCTTGAGGCGGTAGGTCCGACCGGTCTGGAGGACCTGGCCGAAGTCCTTCGGATTGACGAAGACGCCGACCTTGCCGATGAGCTGCGAGCGGACGTTGACCGTCAGGCAGGGCGGCTTCGACGAGGAGACCTGCTCCGGATCCTCGGTGCAGCTGAGACCGCCGGCGACCACCGCGACCTCGTTGCCCATGTCGTCGAGCTCGACGATCTGGAGCTTCTGGAGGTTGTGGGGGCTCATGTCGTACTTGTTCGAGAAGCCGATCTCGAAGTCGTCGCACGCGCCGATCCGGAGGTTGTCGCTGGGGAAACCGCTGCCCGGAACGATGTGGAAGTCCGGGGTCGTGAAGCGGTAGGTCCGGCGCCCCTTGAGGGTGTTGCCGACCTTGTCCTGGATGTACTGGCCGTCGGCGCCGACGTCCGAGTCCTCCGGGAGGGCGAAGACGATCTCGTAGTCCGAGCTCGAGCACATCGCCCGATCGAAGTTCTCGTCGGTCTCCGAGCTCGAGTCGTTGGCGCGCCAGCCATCCTTGATGTTGAACGCGCCGATGTTGCTCCGGCCCTGGGCGCAGGACTCGGCGAAGGCGCGGCGGACCGAGCCGACGTCCGCGGCCCGGAAGGCGACGCCCTTGACCGACGGGTCATAGATCACGCCGCCGTTCTGGGTGACGAAGCGGGTCGCATAGCGATCCGCCATCGTCGTGCTCCACTTGTCCCCGTCCTTGCACATGTCGCGCAGGACCTCGAAGCACTCCCAGGACTCGTCCTGCGAGCACTCGGCGAGGGCGTCGGCCTCGCTGAGTTTGCTCGGATCGTCGTCCTCCTTGCGGCTGTTGGCCGAGACGCAGGAGTCGAGCGCCTGCTTGCGCATCCACGCGTAGGTGTACTTCTCGCTCTCGCTGCCGTCCTGCGAGCCGGCGCCAGGGCGCGGGCAGACGCAGCTGCGGGTCCGCTCCGGCAGCGTCTTCTTGCGGTCGTAGGTGTTGACCGGGACCGCCCGCTGGTAGAAGGGATCGCAGGCCCCGCCGTCGCAGGCCTCGTCGGTGTCGAGGAGGCCGTTCTCATCAATGTCGGCGAGCGCGAGGCTCTTGCCCTTGCCGACGTTGCGGGTCTCCATCAGCGTCGGCGAGTTCGCCGTGAAGGCCTCGGCGGCCTCAAAGCAGCCGGCGGTGCCGTTGTCGGAGAAGCGCTTGTCGACGCAGAAGCCGCCCGCCTGGGTCGTCCCGCAGGTGACGAACCACTCGGCGACGCAGTGCTTGTTGACGCAGGCCTCGCCCGCCGAGTCCTTCGAGCAGGCGTTGCCGCTGTTCTCGAGCTCACCGACGCACTCCGTCCCCGGGAGGTTGGCGTTGGTCGCCGAGGTGCAGTCCGAGTTGCTGTTGCAGGGGACGTTCTTCTGCTCCGAACCCGCCGGCCGATCGTCGGGGTGGGTCTCGCGGAGGAGGTCCTGCTTGGGGATCGGCGACGAGATGTACTCGCCGTTCCAGTCGAACTTGTAGCGGTTCGGGTCCTCGGAGGCGCGGTCGACCGCGGTCGTCACGTTCCGGCAGGCGACGAACTTGTCGTCGGCCATCGGATCGCATGCGGTCTTGCCGTCGAAGCCGCCGGCGCCGTAGCGCGACACGTTGACCGAGAGCTCGAAGTCACAGGCAGTGCAACAGGTGTCCGGACCCTCGTCCGGCGCCTCGCAGGAGTTGCCGCCGCTCCGCCAGTCGGTCTTGCCGCTGTAGGCCTTGATCTCCTGGCCGAGGCGGGTACGGAGCGGCCAGAGCTTGCCGCCGCCGTCGAAGAAGAAGTCGTCGCAGATCTTGGAGTTGAGCGCGTTGTGATCGAAGGGCACCCCGAGATCGGCGAAGTTGTCGATGCACGAGAGGTTGACCGCGCGCGTGATCACGTCCGGGTTCTGGTTCGACCCCTTGTAGTAGTCGCCGTTGTAGCGGCTGGTCGGCCCCGTGATCTTGAGGATCCGGGTCTTCCAGTCGTAGACCTCGAAGAGGTTCGGGTTGGCGAGCTGCTTGCGGACCAGCTCGATCGACTGCGGATCGAGGAGGTTGTTGAAGATGAAGTTGATGCCAGCGCCGACGATGAGCGGCGAGATCCGGCACCACTCCTTCTCGCTCCGGAGGTTCTTGCCGGTCTCCGCGTCTTCGTTGACCGCGTCCTCGCTGACCTCACACTGCGAGATCGTGTTGACGTAGAACTTCGCCTCCGTCAGCGGTTCGGGGCACGCGTCGCCCTTGCACTCCGGCGAGAGGACGTAGATCTCCTTGCCGGCGAAGTTCGACGCGGCGATCGTCTCGAGGATGAGGTTCTCGGGATCGCAGATGCCGCAATCGGGATCCGTGATGCAGCCCGGCATCGCCGTCGCTGCGGCCATCAGGGCCGTAGCGACCAGAGACGCCCGCACGACAGAGATCGGTGCTTCCTGCTTGGGGTCCACACTACGCATGTTGGTCAGTCCTGTGACTTCTCGGGTCTCGTGTCTCGGGGGAATCTCGCCGCACTAGCGACCCGGCAGCTTGTCCGGGGTCGGGCGGTCCTTGCGCTTCATGATGCCGAGCACCTCGGCACCGGATTTCTTGGCCATGTCGAGGATCTCGACCGCGGTCCCGTACTTGGCGTCGTCGTCAAAGTCGACGAAGACGACCTTCTTGTCGCGGAACTCGAGCTGCCGAGTCAGCGCCTCGCCGAGGGCCGACTTCTCCATCGGGGTCCGGTTGAGGGTGACACCACCCTCCTTCGTCAGACCGATCACGAGGGTGTCCTGGGTCGGAGGGGTCGGCCGCGCCTGCTTGCTCTCAGGGGGGACCCGCACCGAGATCTCGGGGACCTGCTTGGGGATCATCACCATGAAGATGATGAGAAGCACCAAACATACGTCTACGAGCGGGGTGACGTTGATATCGGCCTGGGCGCCGCCCCCCTTGTTGCCGACTGACATGCCCATGGAAGAACACTCCTCCTCTTCGCCCGGTTGAGCGAGAGACTACGCCAACCCTGGCGGAACGAACAGCAAAATCAAAACCGCGCAGAGGGCGCCCAAGCCGGTACCGGCCGGCCCAGGCGCCCTCCTCCGGGCCATCACTAGCCCGATTCCTCCAGGTCCACGACCAGTGCGACGTCCGAGATCATGGTCTCGCTGGAGGTAATCCACTCCATCACGATCCGGACGTTGGCGTAGTCGGTCTCCCGGTCGCCCTTGAGGAAAAGGAGCGGACCCTTGTACCCATTCGCCGCCGCCTTGCCGGCGGCGACCTTGAGGGACTCCTCGAGGGCGCCGAGGAAGTCGCCCTTCGAGAGGTAGAGGTCGGTCTCGATCCAGGCCCCGTCGTCGTTGATCGAGACGAAGACCTGGTCGCCCTCCTTGTGCTTCGTGGCCTCGGCGAGCTTGGGCAGGGCGACATCCTTGCCGCGCCCGAGCATCGGCGTGACGACCATGAAGATGATCAGAAGGACGAGGCAGACGTCGACGAGCGGAGTGACGTTGATCTCAGAGGCCGGAGGCTCACTGTGGATCGCCTTCTCGCTCTTGTAGGGGACGCTGCGGGTTCGCTTGCCCGCGCGCCGCTTGCCTCCTGCCGCGCTCATCTTAGTAGCGGCCTTCCTTGAGCACGAAGTCGACGAGCTCGGAGGCGACGTCGTTCATGTCGATCTGGAAGAGCTCGATCCGGGCGTTGTAGTAGTTGAAGAAGACGACCGCCGGGATCGCTACCATGAGGCCGACCGCGGTGGCGACGAGCGCCTCCGAGATGCCGCCGGCGACCGACGAGAGGCCGCCGCCGCCGTCCGACGAGAGGCCCTGGAACGAGTTGATGATGCCGGTGACGGTGCCGAAGAGGCCGACGAAGACCGCGGTCGAGCCGATGGTGGCGAGGACCGTCAGGCCGCGCTTGAGGTTGGCGGTCTCGCGCTCCTTGGCGCGCTCGAGCTGGCGGTTGACCGCGTCGACGAGGTCGAAGTCCCCGACGTCATCCGGGCCCTCCTCGTGGAGGGCGTCCATGCCCTTGATGTACTCGCTGAGACCCGCGCCGACGACCTTGGCGATCGGCGAGTCGCTGTGGGTGGCGACCGCAGTGACCGCGTCCTGCAGCTTGCGCTCCTGGAGGAAGGTCCGGAGCATCATGATGTAGCGGATCGACTGCCCGCGGGCGCGCGCGAAGACCCGGGCGCGCTCGATCGACACCGCGAGCATGATCAGGAACATGAGGCCGAGGAGCACCATCACCACCTTGGCGATGACGCCCATCTGCTCCCACATGCCCGCGAGGCTAAAGTCGACACCGGTGTTGGCGAGTATCGTCGTGAATGTGAACTCCATCGGGGTGGCCTTGCTTTCTTCGGTCGTACTTGGGTGGACTCTCGCGCCTGCCCGGGCCGCGTCCCTCGCCTGCCCGGGCCCTCAGCGCTACTTGTTGAACTTGAGATCGAACTCGACGATCGAGCAGGTCTTGACCGGCTTGCCGCCGACGATGAAGGGCTTGAAACGCCACTTCTTGACGGTCTCCCGGCAGATCTCGTCGACCTTCGGGTCGTAGCACTTCTTCTTGGTCCGGACGTCGCTGACCTTGCCGTTCGGCTCGACGCAGAAGTAGGTCTTGTTGACGCAGGGCCGCTTGTCGAACATGCCCGCCTTGGTGCTGGCGAAGAGCTTCGGGTCGGGGTCGGGCGTGTACACGCTCTGCGACATGACCGCGTTGATCGGCTGCGGCGCGGTCGACTGCTGGGGATCGCGCTTGGTGGCGACGCCGCCGAGCTGACCGCCGAGCTGACCGCCGAGGACGCCACCGACGACGCCGCCCGGCACACCGCCCGGGACGCCGCCCGGCACACCGCCCGGGATCTTGGTGCCCTTGCCCGGCGCCTTCTTGGCGTCGGGGACCTTGTCCGGGGTGTCCTTCGGCTGGACGATCTCCTCCTCGGGGATCTCCTCGTCAGGGACCTCCTCCTCCTCCTCCTCGGGCTCGGAGTCGTCGCCCGCGGGCGGCGGCGGCGGCGGCGGTGGCGGCGGCGGCTCGTCGGCGGCGAGCTGGAAGACGATGTAGTTGATCGTCGGCGGCTCGACCTTCGAGATGTCCATCTTGTTGGCCGCCCAAGCGAACGTGATCATCGACAGCGTCGCCACCGAAGACACGATCGCCGCCGCCATCATCGCCGTCCGGCGGCGCGGGTCGGCGTACTGGTAGGTCATGTAGTGCTCGAACATGGGTCGTCTCCTCCTCCGGTCCCCGGCTCCAACGAGCCGAGAAGCGCCCGGGCCTACACCTGTGCTAGCGCTTCCCCTTGCCCTTCTTCTTCTTGCTGGGCGGCGGCTGGTTCGCGTCGCCCTCGGCGTCGCGGATCTGCTGCTCGATCTCCCGCTTGAGCTCGGCGTCGGCCGCGACCTCTTCGGTCGTCAGCGGCGGCGGCGGCATCATGCAGCAAGACCCCGCCTCGCCCGCCTTGAGCTGCTCCTCGGTGCACTCGGGGAGCTGGTCGATATCGCACACGGCCTTCTGCTGGCGCCAGGCGAGCATCGTGTCCTCGCGCGCGAGGAGGCGGTTGAGGTTCTCCTCGAGCGTCTGGTTCTCGACGTCGTCGCTGTAGCGGCGAGCGAGCGCGCGCTGCGAGTACGCCATCGACCGCCAGATGTAGGCGTCGCGGAACTTCGGATCGATCTGGTTGGCCTTGTCGAGGAGGCCGATCACGCCGTTGGCGATGTCCAGGCGCTCCTGGTCCGAGAGGTTCGAGTTGAAGAGGCCGCCGCTCTCGGGGTCCGGGAAGAGCGGCTCGAAGCGCCGGATCGCCAGGCTGTGGTAGGCGCGAACGCTGTCCGGGAAGTCGGTGATCCGCTTCTCGAACCACTCGTCGGCCTCCTTGGTCCGGTTGCACTTGTCGTACTGCCGGGCGATCGTGCTGTAGAGCCCCTCTTCGTTGGGGTTCTTGTTGTGCTTGTCGAGCCAGTGGGTGAGGAGCTCGTCGCAGCGCTCATCGGCGTCGAGGATCGCCAGCCGGTGGTTGTGGTACTGCTCCGAGTCCTCCGGGGTCGGCTCCGGGAGGCGGTCGTGCCACGTCTTGAAGTCCGAGAGCGCCATGTCGGCGTAGTCCTTGCGCCCCTTCAGCGCCTCGGGGTCCTTCGACTTGAGGACGATGCTCTCGGCCGCGCACGCGCGATTCCAGTAGACGGTGACCCCGTCCGGCTCGAGGGAGATGGCTTCGGTGTACTTCTCGATCGCCTCTCGATAGCGACCGTCTCGGTAGTCGGCGTTCCCTTCACGGATGAGATCGCGCGACTGGATCTTCGTACATCCGGGGAGCCCGAGCAGTGCACCAACGGCGACGCCGATGACGAATGAACGCATGGAGAGCGCCAGTGTACAGACCTGGCCCCAGATCGCAAGACGCCCGGGCGGGTCAGCGCAGGCCCTTTCCGAGCGCCAAAAGGGGGCCGAGGAGCGCCCCCTTCGCGCGAAATCACCGCCTCGCGGGCCGAGCCGGTGCGGCCCCCCACGGAGAATTCCGGCGCGGTGCGCGGCCTGGCGATCTCCCCCACGAGACCGCCGCGGCTGCCCCTTCCCCCTCGCCCAGGTCCCGTCTACCAGGCGGCGCAGACCTCTGCCGGCCGCGCTCAAGCGCCGTCCGCAGGGTGCCCCGGGGCCCCGAGCGCGAGGCTGATGTCGGCGAGAGAGCTCGCGCCGACCGCCAACATCAGGAGGCGATCGAGGCCGAGCGCCACGCCAGCGGCCCGCGGCAGCCCGCGTCCCTCGAGGTCGCCGAGGAACGCCTGATCGAGCGCGAGCGGTGGCAGACCGAGGGCCCGCCGGAGGCCGGCGACCGCGACGAAGCGGCGGCGCTGGTCGCCGGCGTCGCGGAGCTCCTGGTAGCCGTTGGCGAGCTCGACCCCGCCGACGAAGCTCTCGAAGCGCGCGGCCACTCGAGGGCCGTCGCCGACCTCGACGAGCTCGGCGAGGGCCGCGAGGGCCGGCGGAAAATCACCGAGGTGGATCCCCCGCTCCGCCCGCGCGAGGAGCCAGGGATCGAGGTGGCGATCCGACCACTCGCTGAGGAACGCGGTCCAGGCCGCGAGACGCCGGACCTCCAGGTCATGATCGTCGAGCCCGACGGCGACGAGCGGGAGGCCGCGGGCGGCCGCGAGCTCGGCGAGGACGCCGGCCTCCTCGTCGCCCCGGAGTCGAACGCCGAGGGTCTCGTCGACGACGTCGAGGATCCCGTGGCTCTCCCAACGACGCGGCCCCTCGCCCCCGGCGACCTCGATCACCGCGGCGACCAGGGCCTCGACGTCGCGCCGGCCCTCGGCGAGCGCGGCCTCGACCCGATACCACTCGATGAGGTGGAACTCCTCGCTGTGGCGCGCGCCGATCTCCGCCCGCCGGAAGACGTGCGCGATCTGAAAGATCGATCCGCTCCCCCGGCAGAGGAGCCGCTTCATCGCCAGCTCGGGGCTGGTCGCCAGGAGCCCGGGCGGCGCGGCGATCGGCTCGATGTAGGGCTCGAGGGCGACGTGGGCGACCCGCACCGGGGTCGACACCTCACGCAGCCCCTCGCCGCGGAAATGGGCGCGGACGACCGCGAGCGCGCGATCCCAGAGGTCGACGCGCTCCGGCCACCCGAGAGGCGCGGCGCGGCGCATCGGGTCAGCGGACGGGCGGGTCAGTTGTTGACCCGCTCGATGTAGTCGCCGGTGCGGGTGTCGATCTTGATCCGCTCGCCAACCTTAATAAAGAGCGGCACCTGGAGGTTGTAGCCCGTGCTCACCGTCGCGCCCTTGGTCATGCCGGTCGCGTTGTCGGCCTTCACGCCGGGCTCGGCCTCGATCACCTCGACGACGATGTGGCTCGGGAGCGAGACGCCGACCGGGCGATCGTTGAAGAAGAGGACGTCGCACTCGAGGTTGTCGAGGAGGAAGCGCGCGTCATCGCCGATCAGATCGGCGGCGAGCTCGACCTGCTCGTAGGTCTGGTTGTCCATGAACGCGAAGGCCTCGCCGGTCGAGAAGAGGTACTGCATCTTCCGGGACTCGACGTTCGCGGCCTCGAGCTTCTCACCAGAGCGCCAGGTCCGGTCGAGGACCGAGCCGGTGATCATGTTCTTGATCTTGCACTTGTAGAGGCCCTGGCCCTTGCCGGGCTTGACGAACTGGAAGTCGACGACGACGTAGGGGTGGCCATCGATCTGGAGCTTGGCGTTCTTGCGCAGGTCGGAGACGTCCATCGCGTTTCGGTCCTCGGGTGGCGGCCTAGGTACTTGCTCATGCGCGCGGTGTCAACCGGCGGCGCTGGCACGCGCATCGGCGGATCATGCGCACAAATAACCTCATTTTTTGGCGTAGTTTATTTTGCGCTGGTGTTCGGGTAGTCTGGGGTCGCCCGACCCGAGACGACGCAGCCGGTCCGCGACCGATGCCACATAGCGTTTGGGGTTTTTCGCCAGCGAGGCCCCTCGAAGGATCGCCATGCACCTGACCACCAAGGCCCGATACGGACTCCGCGCCCTCTGCCACGTCGCCCACCGGGGCTATGCATCCGCCCAGGTGATCGCCGAGAAGCAGTCGATCCCCTCCCGCTACCTCGAGGAGATCATTGGCGAGCTCCGCAAGGCGGGCTTCGTGATCGGCAAGCGAGGACCCCGCGGCGGCTACAAGCTCGCGCGCCCGGCCAACGAGATCGTCCTCGCCGACGTGCTCATCGCCCTCGGCGCGGGCGCCCCGACCAACGCCGGCGAGCCCCAGGACGAGATCACCAGCCTCGTCGAGCGGGCGGTCGACTCCCGCTTCGCCAACGCCGTCGGCGCGCTCAGCCTCGAGGAGCTCCTCGGCGAGGCGCGCGAACAATTCCGGCGCCTCGCGGCCGACTATGTGATCTGATGCTCGCCGCGCGCCCGCGCGCCGCATGTCCTGGCCTAACCATGCAACGACCTGTACTGGTTGATGACATCCTCGGTCTGATCGGCAACACCCCGCTCGTACGCCTCCGCAAGGTCGCGGGCTCCCCCGAGACCCACGCCACCGTGTGGGGGAAGTGCGAGATGCTCAACCCGGGCGGCTCAGTCAAGGATCGGATCGCCCTGGCGATGATCGAGGCGGCCGAGGCGACCGGCCAGATCACCCCGGGGAAGAGCGTCCTCGTCGAGCCGACCAGCGGCAACACCGGGATCGGCCTCGCCCTCGTGGCCGCGGTCAAGGGCTACCGCCTGATCCTGACGATGCCCGAGAGCATGAGCCTCGAGCGCCGCAACCTCCTCAAGGCCTACGGCGCCGAGATCGTCCTCACCCCCGAGGACCAGACGATGGAGGGCGCGGTCAACCGAGCGATCGAGCTCTGCCGGCGCCCCGATCACCACATGCTCCAGCAGTTCGAGAACCCGGCGAACCCGGAGATCCACCGCCGCTCGACCGCCCCCGAGATCATCGAGCAGATGGGCGCGCGGACGATCGACGGCTTCGTCTCGCCGGTCGGCACCGGCGGCACGATCACCGGGGTCGGCGAGTCCCTCCGCGCGCACAACCCGGCGATCCGGGTGGTCGCGGTCGAGCCGCTGCGCTCGCCGGTGCTCAGCGGCGGCCGCCCGGGTCCCCACAAGATCCAGGGGATCGGCGCCGGCTTCATCCCCCGCGTCCTCAACCGGGCGGTCTACGACACGATCGCCACCGTCGACGACGCCGAGGCCTACCGGATGAAGAAGCGCCTCGCCACCGAGGAGGGGCTCCTCGTCGGCATCTCGGCCGGCGCCGGCGTGGTCGCGGCCGAGCGCCTGGCGGCCGAGCTCGGCCCCGGCAAGCACGTGATCACGATCCTCTGCGACACCGGTGAGCGCTACTTCAGCCTCGACGAGTACTTCACGTCGACCGGCGAGCTCCGCTGATCCGCCCATGCCCAAGGCCCCGGAGCTGCGCGAGCACTTCGTCGTCGTCGGCGCCGGCGGCCTCGGTGCGCCCGCGCTCCTCGGCCTCCTCGCGGCCGGCGCGGGCCGGGTGACGATCGTCGACCGCGACGAGGTCGAGCTCTCCAACCTCCAGCGCCAGGTCCTCTTCGACGTCGGCGATCTCGGGGCCCCGAAGGCCGCCGCCGCCGCCCGTCAGCTCCGCCGCCGCGCACCCCTCGACGTCGAGGGCCTCGCCCTCGATCTCGACGCCGCCGGCCTGGGGGCGCTCCTCGACACGGTCGCCGGCGACGCGGTCGTCCTCGAGTGCACGGACAACCCTGTCCTGAAGTTCATGGTCAATGACGCATGTCTGGCCCGCGGGATCCCGGCGGTGATCGGCGGCGGCGTCCGCTGGCGCGGACAGGCGCTCGCGGTCGCGCCCGGGGCCGGCGCCTGCCTCCGCTGCATCTTCGAGGCGCCGCCCCCCGCCGAGCTCGCCGAGCCCTGCGCGGCCGTCGGGGTGATCGGCGCCGCCGTCGGCCTCTTCGGCAACCTGATGGCCCTCCTCGCCTGGCGCCTGGCCGCCGGCGAGGCCGCGGAGGTCGCGGGCCAGCTGATCGCCCTTGACCTCCTGACCCTCGAGATCCACACCCTCAGGCCCCGCCCGCGCACCGCCTGCCCCGCCTGCGCCGGCCGCGGGATCGATCCCGCGCTCGCCTCCGCGTGGGCCTGCCCGAGCGCCCCCCACTGACGCCCCACCCACGAGCACACCCGAGAGCAAGCCATGCCACTTGTCCGTATCCCTACCCCGCTCCGCAAGTACACCCAGGGCCAGGAGGAGGTGAGCGTCGCCGGTACGACCGTCGGCGAGATCCTCACCAACCTCGAGGGCGCCTGCCCGGGGATCCGCGAGCGGATCTGCGACGCCGAGGGCCGCGTCCGCCGCTTCGTCAACGTCTTCGTCGCCGACGAGGACATCCGCTTCCTCCAGAACCTCGAGACCCCGGTCGCGGAGCGCGATGAGATCAGCATCGTCCCTGCCATCGCCGGCGGCTGATCCGACGGCGAGCCCGGCCGCGAAGGGCCCGCGGGCGCGCGACCAGGTGATGGCCGCGCTCCGGGCGAAGCGGGCGGTCTGCGTCGACAGCATCACCGAGCTGATCGGCAACACCCCGCTGGTCCGCCTCCACCACATCGAGCGCTCGTGCCCGGGCGTCGAGCTCTACGCCAAGGCGGAGTTCACCAACCCGGCGGGCTCCGTCAAGGATCGCGCGGCCCTCTTCATCGTCCGCGACGCGCTCGCCCGCGGGGCGATCCGCCCGGGGATGCGGCTCATCGACAGCACCAGCGGCAACACCGGGATCGCCTACGCGATGGTCGGCGCAGCCCTCGGCGTGCCGGTCACCCTGGTGATGCCGGAGAACGTCACCGTCCCGCGCAAGCAGGTGACCACGGCCTACGGCGTCGAGATCATCTACTCGAGCCCGATGGAGGGGAGCGACGGCGCGATCGTCCTCGCCCGCGAGCTGGTCGAGCGCCACCCGGGGCGCTACTTCTACCCCGACCAGTACTCCAACCCGGCGAACCCTGGGGCCCACTACGCGACCACCGCCCCCGAGATCTGGGAGCAGACCGCGGGGAGGATCACCCACTTCGTCACCGGCATCGGCACCAGCGGCACGGTGGTCGGGACCTCGCGGCGCCTCCACGAGATCTCGCCGGCGATCCGCTGCGTCGCCATCCAGCCGGACGACGCGATGCACGGCCTCGAGGGGATGAAGCACCTCCCGAGCTCGCTGGTCCCGCAGATCTACGACGAGGGCGTCCTCGACGACACGATCTGGATGCCGACCGACGAGGGCTGGGACATGGCGGAGCGCCTCGCCGAGGAGGAGGGGCTCTTCGTCGGCCACTCGTCGGGGGCGAACGTCGCCGGCGCCCTCCGCCTCGGCCGCGAGCTCGCCGACCGCGGCGAGCGCGGCGTCGTCGTCACGATCCTCTGCGACCGCGGCGACCGCTACTTCGTGCCGCTCCGCTGGGAGCGCAACTACGTCTGGTAGCGCCCGTCGGCGCGAGGAGAACGCATGAGCGACCAGGATTCCCCGCCGATCGTCGAGATCCCCGAGGCTGCCCTTCGGGACATCTTCGAGCACGCACGGGCCGAATTCCCGAACGAGTGCTGCGGCTACCTGATCGGCAGCGGATCTGACCTTGAGGTCCGGCGCTGCAAGAACCGTCAGGACCAGCTCCACGCGCTCGACCCCGAGGCCCACCCGCGGACCGCGGCCAACGCCTACAACATCGGCGGGCGCGAGCTCCTCGACCTCGTGCGATCCTTCGAGGGCGAGCGGCCGGCGACCGTGATCTATCACTCGCACCCGCGGGTCGGCGCCTACTTCTCGGCCGAGGACGAGCGCGCGGCCCTGGCCGCCGGGTACCCGGTCGCGTACCTGGTGATCGACGCGCAGGAGGGCGAGATCCGCGAGGCGCTCCTCTTCCGCAGGGGCGCGGACGGGGGCGAGGCGGCTTACGGCGTCGTCGCCCGCTTCCCGGGCGCGGCGATCTAGCCCGGCCCCTGGGCCGACCCCGCGACCCCGCGATGTGAGCGAGCGCGGCCGCGTCCTCGTGGTCTCGCGGCGCTAGCCTGCGCGTTGCCACGGCGACCGGAGCTCACCCCGACGGAGCCGCTCGATCAACGCGCGATCGGCGGCCAGGAACTCCTGCGCCGGCAGCTCCGCGCACGTGAAGTCGAGGAGGCTCGCCCCATCCGCCGGGACCAAACGCCCCTCCCAGGGCCCCTGCGCGACGAGCGCCGCACCATCGACATGGTAGAGCAGGAGCACGACCTCGGGCCCGGGCGGCGGGTAGTCGTGGTGGAGGACCTCGGCGATCGGCCCGATCCGCAGGGCAGACGCGGCCTCGCCCCACTCCTCGACCAGCTCCCGGGCGAGGGCGGCGGTCGGCGCCTCGCCAGGCTCGACCTTTCCGCCAGGGAACTCGACCATCGCCGCGCCGTGAGCCGCAGCGGCGCCCCGGCGCTGGACGAGGAGGCGCTCGGGGGCCAGCCAGACCAGGCCGGCGACCACCAGGAGCCTTCGGGGTGGCTTCTCCATGCGCAAGCGTCATAGCGCAAGCTGGACGCTCGGAGAAGCAACGCCTATCCTCCGGGCAGCCCATGCGCCTCTATGCCAACAAGATCTCGACCATCGCGGACGCCATCGCCCGTCTCCTGATCGACTCGGGCGATCTCGATGTCACGGACCGCGAGGAGTTCAAGGCTGACCTCGAGGCGGTGCTCAAGGAGTACCGCCGCAAGGACCGCGAGCTCACCGAGCAGGCCAAGGACATCCTCGAGAAGCGCGGCCTCCCCTACCCTGAGCTATTCCGCACCAAGCGCGCGCTCGCCGAGGCGGAGGACTTCGGGATCGGCGACGATGCCGTACAATGGATCACTAGCCAGCTCCTCGAGCTCTTCATGCAGTCCAGCCACGTCGAAGAGATCTACGTCGACGACGCGACGCTCCGCCGCAAGCTCCGGGACGTCCTCCGCCGCCACATGCAGGCGGACGAGGACATCGACCGCGAGGTCCGGCGGCACCTCAAGCACCTCGCCGAGAACACCGAGGCGTTTGAGATCGAGTACCAACGGCAGCTCGAGATGGTCAAACGCAAGCACGGGCTCGAGTAATGGCGCACATCCTGGTCTACGCCCAACGCACCCCCCACGGCATCCACCCCGCGAGCGCGGCGGCTCTCTGCCTCGCCCGTGATCTCGGCTCGGAATTCGGCGCGACGATCACCGCGGTCTGCCCGGGTGACGCCGGCAAGGCCAACTACAAGATCGCCAGGGCGACCGGCCGCTTCGGCGCCGACATCCTCCTCTTCGCCGGCCCGAGCGGGCTGGCGACCCTGCAGAAGCGCCTCAACCCTGGCCTCGTCCTGGTGCCGTGGACCGACGAGGGGATCAGCGTCGCCCGCACCCTCCCTGAGGGTCCGGCGACGCCCCACCTCCTCCACGAGCCGCAGCCCGAGTGGACCAGCGAGGCGCTGGTCTCGGGGATCATCGCCGGCACCCTCCCCTGGTACGACCTCGCCACGGTCCTCGACGCCGACATCGAGATCGACGCCGCCGACGTCGCTCTCCCGGCGTGGGCGCTCGACGTCGACTCTCCGACCTCGGGACCGCTCCTCTACGTCGGCCCCGGCGACATCGATCCGATGACGCGATCGAACCTCGCGACCCTCGGCGCGAGCCCGGTCGAGCCCGGTGAGGTCGGCAAGCTCAAGGCCGGCACGGTCCTCTGGCTCGCCACCGATCCGGCCGCGCCGCCGCCCGAGGTCGCCAGCCGCGGCCCCGCGGTCCGGCTCGTCCTCTTCCCCGGCGTCTCGCCCCGCTTCCACCCGAATTGGTCGTGCGCCGACTGGGTGCTCCCGGGCCTCTGGCCCGAGGCGACCAAGCAACTGCACAGCGAGATGTGGAAGCTGACGCTGGCCTGAGCGAGCTCCTCGGCGTCCTCCGCGGGACCCGGGAGCGACGATCCGCGATCCTCGTCAGCGAGATCGCGGCCGAGCATGTGCGGGTGCCCGGCGCCGAGCTCGTCGACGCGCGGACGATCGCCCGCCGCCTCCAGGCAGGTGAGCCCGCCGCCCTCGTCGCCGTCGAGGCGCTCTCGCCGACGCTCCTTCGGGCGCTCCGCGAGTCGCCGCCGATCATCCTTGTGGTCACCGGCGACGCCGACGAGGAGACCCTCGAGTCGCTCGCGCGTCGACCCGAGCTCGCGCTCCTCGGCCCCCACGGGATCCTCGAGATCGAGGACGGCGACAGCGATCTCCTCCTCTGCGCGGTCGAGGCCGCCGGGCTCGCGGATCTGCGGGCCGCCTTCGCGCCCTCGCCGGTCGCCCTCGCCCTCGCGCCGACGCCCCCCTGGCTGATCACCTGGATCCGCGAGCCCGACGCTGGCCTGCGGGCGGTCGGCTTCGTCGGCGCCGACGCGCTCGATCCCCGCTGGGCCGCCTGGCTGCGCGGGCGAACGCTCGAGGAGGCGACCCGTCACATCTTGATCCCGCTCGGCGTCGAGGCCCCGCGGGTCGACGCCCCGCGCCACCCCTCGCTCGGCCGCGCGCTCGCGGCCCACGCCCTAGAACGGACCACCGGGCCGCTCTACCCGTCGGCGGCGGTGATCGCCGCGCTCGCCCGCGGCCTCGGGCCGCCGCGCCGCGGCTTCGAGCCCTCGGCCGCGCTCCTCGGCCGCTGGAACCAGGCCCGCCGCGCGCTCCCCCTCACCGGCGCGGCCCCGGGGATGGAGGCGCCCCACCCCGGCCTCCGCAGCGACGACCCCGGCGCCGCCTTCCTGGCCCAGCGCGCGCTCCTCCGCCAGGCCCAGAGCCTCGCCCTCCAGGAGCGTGCCCTCGCTGAGGTCGATGACGACGCCCTCGACGACGCCCGGATCGAGCGCGCCATCGAGGTCCTCCGCGGCGCCGGCGAGGTCCTCTCGGAGCACGAGAGCAAGGTCGTCCTCCACGGCTTCGGCGTCGAGGTCACGCGCCAGGCGGTCGCCTCCTCGGCCTCCGGCGCGGCCTCGTTCGCCGAGCAGATCGGCTTCCCGGTCGTCCTCAAGGCGGTGAGCCCCGATCTCCGGCGCAAGCGCGAGCTCGGCGCGGTGATCCTCGATCTCGCGACCTCGGCCGCCGTCCGTCGGGCCTACGCGACGATCGTCACCAACGTCGAGGAGCAGGCGCCGAGCGCCCACCTCGACGGCGTGCTGGTCGCCGAGCAGATCGAGGAGGGCCTCGAGATCCACTGCGGGGCGATCCGCCTGGCCTCCGGCGAGATGGCGCTCTACGGCCGCGCGATCGGCCTGACGACCCCGCAGGAGCAGATCCTCGCGGCCTCGCCCCTGCGGCCGACCGACGCGCTCCTCCTCGCCAACGCGATCCTCACGCGGGTGCCGGTGCCGGCGCTGCGACGCCGCTCCGACCCCGACGTCGAGGTCCTCGCCGAGCTCTTCCTCCGCCTCGACGCGCTGGTGCGGCGCTCCGAGGATCGCCTCCTCAGCGTCGATCTCAACCCGATCCGGATGATCGGCGGCGAGCGGGGCTACGTGACGCTCGACGCCCGGATCACCCAGCGGCCCCACCTCGAGGGGCTCTGAGCTTCGGCGACTCACTACCTGTCTCTTGAGACAGTGCTGTCGTTGTCGCGCTCGCGCGCGAGCCCGACCTAGCCGGCGTCGAGGCGCCGCCGGGCCTCCGCCAGCAGGATCTCCGGCTGGTTGCGCCCCGGCTCGTCGAGCACCCAGCTGAGGAGCTCCCCCTGGATCCGACCGATCGCCGGCCCCGGCCGCAGGAGGCCCTCGGCGATCAGATCGCGGCCGCGGAGCGCGAGCTCGCCGACGCTGAGCGCCGCCCCCTCGCAGGCGGCGAGCACCTCCTGCCGCCGCCCGGGCTCGACCTCGATGATCGCCAGCGCGTCCGCGAGGTGGGCGCGCCCGAGCTCGGCGACCGCCCGCCGGATCGCCGGCGCCCCGGCGATCGTCGCCAGGGCCGCGTTGCTCGCCCGGGTGAGCGCCATCACCCGGCTCCGCTCGTCCCGGCTCGGCCGCAGGCGACCGTCCAGGACCCCCTCGATCCGCGCCGGCTGGTCGCGGAGCGGCCAGAGGAGGCGGGCGAGGCGGAGGATCGCGTCGCGCGGGAGCGCGTCGACGGCGGCGATCGACGCGGCGATCACCTCGGCGTCGTCCCCCGCGAGGACGTGCTCCCACATCGACGTCTCGACCATCGGCCAGAGCCCGAGCGAGGGCCGCGGCGCCCCCAGGAGCTTGACCAGCTCGACCTGCACCCGCTCGCGGCTCACCCGATCGAGGATGTCGAGGGCGCCGGCGATCGCCCGCGCCGTCTCGGCCTCGAGCGCGTAGCCCAGGGTCGCGCAGAGGCGCACCGCTCGCATGGCCCGAAGGCCATCTTCACGGAAGCGCGCGCTCGCCTCGCCGACCGCCCGGATCACCCCGCGCTGGAGATCCTCGAGCCCGCCGAAGGCGTCGGTGAAGCGCCCGGTGAGCGGGTTCCAGGCCATCGCGTTGATCGTGAAGTCGCGGCGCGCGAGGTCCTCGACCAGCGCCCGCAGGAAGCGGACCGCGTTCGGCCGGCGGCCGTCGCTGTAGCCCTCCTCGCCGCGGAAGGTCGTGATCTCGGTGGTCACCCGCCCCGCCCCGCGGCCGCAGACGACGGTCACGGTCCCGTGATCGATCCCGGTCGGGATCGTCTTCGGGAAGAGGCGCATCACCTCGTCGGGGGTCGCGGCGCTCGCCAGGTCCCAGTCGCCGTGCTCGCGGCCGAGGAGGAAGTCACGGACCGCCCCGCCGACGACGACGACGTCATGACCGGCGTCGTGGAGGACCTCGGCGACCTCGCGGATCGCCGCCGGCAGGGGCGCGGCCGCCATCCGGGCGGCGGCCTCGTCGATCGTCGTGGGCAGCGCTCCGCGGGTCTCGTTCACCGGCGATCTCCTCGCACGATTCCCCTACCCCTTGCAATCCGCCCAGCTCTTGCCCTGGCCCATCTCGACCACCAAGGGCACCGAGAGCGAGACCGCGCCCTCCATCCGCGGGCGGACGATGGCGACGAGATCGTCGATCCGCGCCTCCTCGCACTCGAAGATCAGCTCGTCGTGGACGGTGAGGAGCATCTGCGCGAAGCCCTCGGAGGCGAGCGCCGCGTCGACGTCGATCATCGCCTTCTTGAGGATATCCGCCGCGCTCCCCTGGATCGGCGTGTTGCGGGCGATCCGCTCGCCGTAGGAGCGCGCGGCCCCGCGGCTCTGGAGCTCGGGGATCCGCCGCTTGCGGCCGAGGATCGTCTCGGCGTAGCCGTGCCGCTTGGCGATCTCGATCAGCGCGTCCATGTACTGCGTCACCCCTGGGAGCTTGGCGAGGTAGGCCTTGATGTAGGCGCCGGCCTTGCCGCGCGGGATGCCGAGCTGGCGCGCGAGGCCGAACGCGGTCTGGCCGTAGATCACCCCGAAGTTGACCGCCTTGGCGACCCGCCGCTGCTCCGACGTGACCTCGGCCTCGGGGACCTCGAAGACCTCGGAGGCGGTCCGCCGGTGGACGTCGACGCCGTCGCGGAAGGCCGACGAGAGGTTCTTGTCGCCCGAGAGGTGGGCGAGCACCCGCAGCTCGATCTGCGAGTAGTCGAGGGTGACCAGCACCTTGCCTTCGCCGGCGACGAAGGCCTCGCGGATCCGCCGGCCGAGCTCCGTCCGGATCGGGATGTTCTGGAGGTTAGGGTCCTTGCTCGAGAGGCGCCCGGTCTGGGCGACCGCCTGGCGGAAGGAGGTGTGAAGGCGCCCGGTGTGCGGGTTGATCGCCAGCGGCAGGGTGTCGAGGTAGGTCCCCTTGAGCTTGGTCAGGCTCCGGTACTCGAGGATCTGCGAGACCACCGGGTGGTAGAGGCTGAGCTCCTCGAGCACCGCCGCGTCGGTCGAGTAGCCGGTCTTGGTCTTGCGGGTCGCAGGCAGCCCGAGATCCTCGAAGAGGAGCTTCTGGAGCTGGGTCGGCGAGTCGGGGTTGAGGGCGTAGCCGGCGTGCTTGTCGATCTCGGCCTTGAGCTTGTCGATCTCCTTGGCGAGGTCGTCCGACTGGGCCTTCAGCACCTTGGGATCGACGAGGATCCCGCGCTCCTCGATCCGCCGGAGGACGCCGGCGAGCGGCATCTCGAGCTCCTCAAAGAGGCGCTTGACCGCCTCGCCCGAGCGCTCGATCTCGCCCTTCAGGTGGGTCCCGAGGGCGCCGGCGACCGCCGCCCGCTCGCCGGCGTAGCGGGTCGCGTGCTCGATCGGCACGTGATCGAAGGTGACCGCCTTCTTGCCCTTGCCCAGCACCTTCTCGGGGGGCTCGACCGCGTAGCCGACGAGGTCAGCGGCCAGCGCCGCGAGGGTGTGGCTGGGGCGCGCCGGGTCGACGGTGTAGGACGCGAGCTGCGGGTCCATCGTCACCCCGCCCACTTCGAGGCCGTGGCGGCCGAGGACGATCGCCTGGAACTTCGAAGCGTGGCAGATCTTCGCCGGCTCCGCGGCGGCGAGGAGCGGCCGCAGGAGCTCCTTCGCCCGGGCCTCGGCGAGCTGCTTGGCGAGGATCCCGTCGCCCTGGTGGCGGAGCGGGACGTAGATCGGCGCGGGCGCCTCGTCGCCGACCCCCGCGAGCGCGACCCCGACGAGGTTGGCGAGCATCGCGTCGCTGTGATCGACGGCGACCTGGACGACGACCGCCTCGCACTTCGCCAGGGCCGCGAGGGTCTCGACGAGGTGGGCCTCGTCGTCCGCGAGGATCGCCTTGAAGGTCGCGGGATCGAGCTTGAGCGGCGTGCTCGCCGGCTGGAGCTCGTGGGCGCCGACCGTCTCGCCGCCGCTGCGGGCCGTGACCTGGGCGACCGCCTTGGCGACCGCGGCCGCGCCGACCAGCGAGCGGAAGCCGAGGGGCGCGAAGAAGGCGGTCATCACGTCGGGGTCGGTGCCCTTGTCCTTCATCTCCTCAAGCGGGCGCGGGAGCTCGAGGTCGCCGCGGAGCTCGACGAGCTTGCGGCTCAGGCGGGCGTCGGCCGCGTGCTCGATCAGCATCTCCCGCCGCTTCTTCTGCTTGATCCCCGGCGCGGCCGCGAGCACGCCCTCGAGGTCCTTGTACTCCTTGAGGAGCTCGGCCGCGGTCTTCGGGCCGATCCCCTTGATCCCCGGGATGTTGTCCGAGGAGTCGCCGGTGAGCGCGAGGAGGTCGCCGAGGAGCGCCGGCCCGACCCCCCACTTGTCGACGACCGCCTGCGGATCGACGACCTTGTTCTTCATCGTGTCGTAGATCTCGATCGCCGCGCCGCCGTCGCTCTTCTTGCCGACGAGCTGCATCAGATCCTTGTCGGAGGAGACGATCACCACCGACTTGCCGCTCCGCTGGGCGGCGAGGGCGTAGGAGGCGATCAGGTCGTCGGCCTCGATCTCCGGGGCCTCGATCCGCGGGATCCCGAGGGCGTCGGTCGCCTTGCGCACGAGCTCGAACTGCGGGACCAGATCGTCCGGCGGCGGCGGGCGGTTGGCCTTGTACTCGGGGTAGAGCTTGGCGCGGAAGCTCGGCCCCGGGCTGTCGAAGACCGCGACGATGGTCTCGGGGGTGAGCTCCTTGCGGATCGCCTGGACCATCCGGACGAAGCCGTGGACCGCGTTGACCGGCGTGCCGTCCGGCGCCGAGAGTGGCGGCAGCGCGTGGTATGCCCGGTAGAGGAAGTTGTTCGCGTCGATCAGGTAGACGCTCCCCGGGCCGCTGTAGGGACGTGCGGAGGTGCTCACGCGGGCGGTTCTACCACGTCCGCGCGCCTCCGCCCGCGCCCTCAGATCGAGTCGCCGGGGTCGTCGCCGTCGAAGGTCGCGACCGCAGAGACGTCGGGGGCGTCGCCCCGCTGGTAGACCTCGGAGCGGCGGAGCGCGAAGAGGTAGAGGATCTGGACGACGTTGGCGACCGGCACCGCCAGGAGCGCCCCGGTGAGCCCGTAGAGGTTCTCCCCGGCGAGGAGCGCGAAGATGATGATCACCGGGTGCATGTGCGCGGAGTCGCCGATGATCTTCGGGTTCAGGACGTTCGCCTCGAGGAGGTGGATCCCCGAGATCCAGGCGAGCATCAGGAGCGGCGGCCCGATGGCGACCCCGTCCTCGCCCGAGACCATCGCCACCACCATGATCGGGATCGACGAGATGATCGTCCCGAAGATCGGGATCAGCGAGAAGAGCCCAGCGCTGAGGGCGAGGAGGAAGGAGTACTTGACGCCGACGATCATCAGGCCGATCCACGTCAGGATCGCGTTGACCAGGCAGATCAGGAGCTGGCCGCGGATCACCCCCGAGAGGCCGACGTCGATCCGCCCGAGGATCTCGTCGAAGTCGTCGCGGTAGACCGGCGGGATCAGCGAGCGGATGAAGGTGTTGATCCGCCCGGGGTCGACCAGGATGAAGGCCGCGAGCATCAGGGTGATGATGAACTTCGTCAGGAACGCGGTGACCCCCGAGACCAGCGCCCGCAGGCCCTCGGCGATCATCCCCGTGTACTCGCTCCCCTTGGTCGCCACCAGCTTGCGCAGGGTGTCGCTGAGGGTGCCGGCCTCGGCGCTCGGGGCCTCGATCGTCCAGCTCCCGCGGCCGGTCTCCTCGATGTGGAGGCGGACCGCCTCGAGGCTGATCTGCCAGGAGCCGTCGGGGCGCTGGACGGCGATCAACTCCGGCGGCGGCTGGTTCGCCAGCGGCTCGCCGATCGCCTCGCGGACCCCCTCGATCGCCCCGGCCTCGACCGCGACCTCGCGGGTCGCGTCGTCGAGCGAGCCGAAGGAGAGCTCGAGCCACTCGGTCGCCCGCGGCACCAGGTTGTCGTCGACGTAGGTGACGATCTCCGGAGCGGAGTCGCGGAGGCGGGCGAAGTCCTGGATCAGCGCCGGCAGGAGGACGCCGACGAAGCCGCCGACGAAGGCGAAGACCCCGAGGTAGACGACGACGACCGCGGCCGCGCGACCGATCCGCGGGGCCATCCGCTTGATGATCGGCGAGAGGAGGTAGGCGAGCGCGAACGCGAAGATGAAGGGGACCACCACCTCGCGGAAGAGGTAGACGGTGAAGACGAGGAAGAGCGCGAAGCCCCAGAGCCGCGAGAAGCGGCGGAGGAGCGCGAAGAAGGACTCGACGCGGCGGCCGCGGCTGCGGCCGCGGGTCGTCGTCTGATCAGGCGGAGAGGTCAACGGCGCTCCTCGGGTCCGGGTCCGCGCCGACCGCGGCTCGATCACCGAGGGCGACGGCGCTGTCCCACGCCCCGCAATTACTACAGCGGAAGCCGAAGCGGCGCATCGCCCCCGCGCAGCGCCGGCAGATCACGGTCGGCGACCCGAGGTCGATCATCGCCGCCTCGCGGGCCTGGTCGCGCTGGCCGCGGGCGAGGCGGAGGCGGACCAGCGTCAGGACAGCGCTCGCCGACGCGGGGCCGACCCGCTCGAGGGCGGCGGCCGCCTGGTCGGGGTGCTGACGGGCGACCCGCTCGGCGAGGGCGACGACCAGGGTCGGCTCGCGGGCGATCCGGAGGCTGGCGACCATCCGTTCGACCATGTCCTCCTGGGCACCCTCGTCGCTGGCCCAGCCCCAGGCCTCGGGGACGATGAGGTGGGCGCCGCCGGGGGCCTGCTCCCAGGCCCGCTGCCACGACTCCAGGGCCGCGACCTTGATCCCGAGGGTCGCCTCGACCCGCGCCTTGACGTACCAGACGTGGCCGCTGTCGGGGGCGAGCTCGACCGCCCGCTCGATCAGCTTGCGAGCCTTCCGCTCATCGCCGTCGGCGAGGGCGACCATCGCCTGGCCGGCGATCGCGTGGCCGCGGCCGATCCGGCTCTCGCGTCGGCGGCGGCCCTCGACCAGCTTCTCGTGGCGCTCCCAGGCGGCGGCCGCCCGCTCCCAGGCGCCCGCTTGCTCGAGCGCGCGGGCGAGGCTCTCGAGGGTGGCGACCGAGCGCGGCGCCAGGGAGATCGCCCGCGAGAGCGCGCCGACGGCCGCCTGCTCGTTGCCCTGCGCGAGGAGATCGCGGCCGAGGCCGACCAGCGCGGCGACCCGCGACTCCGGCGGCAGCTCGGCCGAGGCGAGGACCGTGCGGTGGATCGCCTTCGCCCGCTCGACCCGCCCGCGTCGGCGATCGAGGGCGGCGAGCGCGAGGAAGACGGTCGCGTCGCCGGGCTCCGACTCGGCGATCGCCTCGAGCTCGTGGGCGACGTTGTCGAGATCCCCCTCGGCGACCTCGTAGAGGACATGCGAGCGCCGGCGCAGCCCCTCGAGGGCGCGCCGCTCGGGCGCCAGGCGCCACCAGGCGACGCCGAAGCCGGCCGCGAGGCAGAGGAGCGCGACGAGGAGGTAGGTCATGGCAGGGGCCCGCGCCCCCCCTGCGCGCCCCGGCGATCGATCTCGATCTTCTCGATCATCACCTTCTTGGAGCCGGCCTCGATGTGGGCCTCGGCGGCGAGGATCTCGTCCTCCTCCTGCTGCCGGAGGGGGAGCGTGCGGAGCTCCAGGACCTCGCGCTCGAGCTCACGGAGGCGCCTTTGCGCGATCGCCGCGCCGCGGATCTTGAAGGGCGCGCGGATCGCGTAGAGAGCGATGAGCGCGCCTGCGACCATCCAGCCGATCATCAGGCCGGCGACGTTGACCTCGAAGCGGCGGCGCACAAACGGCGCGACGAAGTCCGCGTGGGGAGCCCAGACGACGACCTCCACCCACGCAGCGTTCTCCTGCATCGTCAGCGACGCCCAGAGCAGCCCCGCGAAAAAGAGCCCGAGGGTCACCGCAAGGTAGGCTTTGCCGAGCAGGGACACGAAGTTCGCGGAGGTTATATCAAGCGGTGTATGCTCTGGGCCATGGGAAGAGCTGCGCACCACCCCCCCAACGTCAGCACACGGCAACGCCAGGGCGGCCTCGGCCTGGTATTGACCCTGGTCGCTGGCCTGGTGACCGGCGGCGCCATCGGAGCCTGCGCCAACACGGATCAGAACCTCGAGAAGCAGCGCCTCCTCGATGAGCTCGGCAAGGCGGGCTCCGGGAAGCCTGCACAGTGCAAGCCCGGCGCCAAGGAGCCCTGCTACACCGGCGCCGAGGGGACCGCTGGCCGCGGCCTCTGCAAGCAGGGGACCCACTCCTGCGGCGACGACGCCAGCTGGGGCGCCTGCGAGGGCGAGGTCATCCCCCACCCCGAGCTCTGCAACCGGGCGGACGACGACTGCGACGGCGTGGTCGACAACGACTTCGAGCGCGACGGAGCGATCTGCTTCATCGGCACCGGCTCCTGCAAGACCCAGGGCGTCTGGCACTGCTCCAAGGACGGCGCGAAGGCGGTCTGCGACGCCCCGCCGCCGCCCTCGACGCCGGAGATCTGCGACGGCCTCGACAACAACTGCAACGGCCAGATCGACGAGGGCGACTTCCCCGGCGAGGGCGCCGAGTGCAGCACCGGCAAGCCCGGCGTCTGCGAGAAGGGCGTCAAGAAGTGCGCCGGCGGCCGGATCCAGTGCGTCCAGAACATCCAGGAGTCGCCCGAGGTGTGCAACGGCCTCGACGACGACTGCAACAACCAGGTCGACGACAACTGCCTCTCACCGGAGGCGGCCGCCAAGGTGAAGGCCGGCCAGCCGATCGACCTCAACAAGCGCTAGAGCGCGGCGCGACGGCGCGTCGAGGAGGACGGGCGGGGGCTCCCCTGCCCGTCTTCGTCGTTCGAAGGTCGAGCGCGGGACGAGCGGCGAGACATCCGTCGAAGACGGCGTGGACAGGGCCGCACGCGAGCGCGTCGTCTCGCACACGCGATCGCGATCTCGATCTCGATCTCGATCGCACGCCGCGTCGCCTCCCATCGAGGCATCAGGCGGGTGAAAAAAGAAGAGGCCCGGGCGATCGCCCGGGCCTCCCTCGCGTCGTCCTCGCCCCCGCCTAGCGGCTCTGGAGCTCGGCGATCATCGCCTGGATCTCGGGGTGATCCGAGTCCTCCTCGGCGCCGCGACGGAGCATCGAGAGCGCCTTCGAGTTCTCACCGAGCCCGAGGTGGGCGTTGGCGAGGCGGACGTAGATGTCGCCGCGGCGGACGAGACCCGACTGGTCGACGTTCTGGAGGAGCATCGCCCGGGCGATCTTGAGGGCGTCGCTCCACTGCTCGAGGGCCGCGTAGACGTCGCTGAGGGTGATCAGCGTCTCCGGGTTGGTCGTGTCGATCCGGTAGGCCTCGCGGAGGCGATCGACGGCCTCGTCAGAGATCCCGCCGGCGAGCTCCACCCGCGAGAGGCGGGTGAGGAAGCCGGCGTGCTCCTTCGAGCGCTTGTTGACCGCAGCCGAGACCTCGACCAGCCAGGCGTACATGCCGACCGCCTCCTCGTAGCGGCCGCTCATGTAGAGCGCGTCGGCGATCCGCCGGTTGACGTCCATGTCGTCCTGGACCTCCTCATAGATCGGCGCGAGCGCGCGGAGGGCCTCGTCGAGATCGTTGACCTTCTCCATCAGGATGTCGACGCGCTCGATGTCCAGCTTGCGGCGCTTCGCCGGGTCCTCGCACTGGCTGCCGATGAGCGCGAGGAGGTAGGCGACCTGCTCCCAGTAGCCCTCCTCGCGGCTGAGCTCGAGGAGGAGCTCGGCGGCCTCGAGGTTGGTCGGGTGGAAGTGCAGCGCCGCCTCGAGGTAGGCCCGGCGGTGCTCCGGATCATCCGTCATCTTGGCGAGGCGGAGCTGGAGCATCGACCCGAGCTCCCCCTCGGGGTTGAGCGAGGCGGCGTGCTCGAGGATCTGCATCATCGCCTCCTCCTCGCCGCGCGCGTCGTAGACCGTCGCCAGCGAGAGGAGCGCCGGCACGTTGTTCGGATCGTGCTCGAGGACCTCGACGAGGATCCCCTGCGAGCGCTCGGTGTCGCCGAGCTCGTTCGCCAGGAGGCCGGCGAGCTGGAGCGCGAGCTCCTGCGCCTCCTCGGTCGCCCCCGCGCCGCGGAGGATCTCGAGGCGACGCTCGAGGAGCTCCGCGAGCTCGCTCCAGCGCTCGGAGCGGGTCAGCAGGCGCTCGAGCGCCGCGAGGCTGGGGCCGTGGTCCGGCGCGTCGGCGAGGATCCGGTGGTGGATCTCGACCGCCTCGGCGGCGTCGTCGAGGCGCTCCTCGACGACCTTCGCCAGCTCATCGAGCGCGGCGATCTTGTCGTCGCCCTCGATGTACTCGAGGCGCCGCTCGAGGATGTCGCGGACGTCCGGCCAGCGACCGATCCGCCGGAGGAGCGCCTCGAGCTCCTGCATCACGTTCACGTCATCCGGACGGGCGCCGAGCATGTCGTGGTAGACGGTGATGCCCTCGTCGAGGCGATCGAGGTAGTCGACCAGGAGGCGCGCGAGGTAGTGGCGGAGCTGGTGCCGCTCCTCCTCGTCGGCGGTGATCATCACCCGCCGACCGAGCGCGTCCGCGAGGCCGTCGTAGTCCGTCAAGGCCATCAGGACCTCGAGGTACTTCTGCCAGGCGACGTCGTCGTCCTCATCGAGCTCGAGGAGCTGCTCGATGTCCTCCTTCATCCGGCCCATCTCGCCCTGCCGCGAGGCGACCTCGGCGGCCTCACGCCAGAGCGTGGCGGCCTCCTCGGGCGAGACCAGCACCCGCGCGTAGCGGGTCAGCGCGTCGTGCAGGACCTCGAGATCGCCGGCGGCGCGCCCGGCCTCGACCAGGAGGGCGAGGGCGTCGGCGTGCTCCGGGTTCTCGTCGAGGACCGGCGCGAGCGCCTTCTGGGCGGTGCGCGGGTCGTGGATGTCGTCGAGGAGGATCCGCGTGGTTGCGAGGCAGAGCTCGACGCAGGGCCGGCCCTGCTCGCGGGCGGCGTCGATCGCCGCCGCCATGAAGTGGATCGCCCGACCGAGGAGCGCCCGATCCGCCGCCAGCGCGACGGTCCGCTCGAGCGCGACGCTCGACTCGGCGTCACGGAGGAGGAGGTTGCCCCAGGCGTCGAGCGCCTCCTCGCGGGAGCCGCCGCCGTCCTCGTAGAGGCGACCGAGGTGCTCGAGCATCTGGAGGAACTCGTCGCCCTCCGCCGCCTCGAGGCGCATCCGGACGATCCGGGCCATCCCCGGGAGGTTGCCGGCGTCCTGATAGGAGCGCTCGAGGGCCTCGAAGATCGCCGACGGCGGGCTCTGCCCCTCCCGCTGGAAGTTCTCGAGGATCCGCTCGATCCCGGCGACGGCGCCGGCGAAGCCCGGGTGGATGTCGAGGGCCTCGCGGTAGGCCTCGATCGCCCGGTCGATCGCGTTGATGTCGAGCTCGGCGTCGGCGAGGCGGACCAGCACGTCGGCGTGGCCCGGCTGCCCCTCGGCGAGGCGCGCCGACTCGCGGAGCGCCCGCGCGAGGAGCTCCTTGTTGCCCGACGAGCGAGCGAGGCGCTCGACGTTGCGGCAGAGCCCCTCATCGCCGATCTCGGCCTCGATGAGCGGCGCCAGGAGGGCGACCGCGCGGGCCTTGTCACCGAGGATCTCCTCGGCGATCTCGGCCGCCGACTGGGCCATCTGGACCCGCGACGCCGGATCGACGTTCGGGTTCTGCGAGCGCTTGCCGAGGTTGTCGACGTGCTCGTCCGCGTGATCGAGGTGGACCGAGAGGCGCGCCGTGGTCTCCAGGACAGGCTTGAGCTCGTCCGCCGGGACCTTGTCGAGGAGCTGGTACGCGGCATCAAGCGCGCCCGCCGGATCCGAGAGCCGCTCGTAGCGGATCCGGACCAGGTTGCGGAGGGCCTCGGCGATCATGAAGGTGTCGCCGAGGAAGCGCGAGCGGGCCTCGTAGACGCTCGCCAGCTCCTGCCAGTAGTGCTGCCGCTCGAGGTAGGGGAGCACCAGGTTCGACGCCGCCTCGCAGTAGTCCTGCTGGGTGGCGAGGGTGACCAGATCGGCGAGCGCCCCCTGGTGATCCGGCTGCGACTGGAGCACCGACTCGTAGTGGGCGAGCGCGCCGAAGGGATCCGCCATCGGCCCGGCGTAGAGGCGCGCGACGTCGAGGAGGAGCGCCGCCTTGGTCTCCGGAGCGTCGACCATCGACGCCCGCTCGAGGACGACGTCCGCCGCCTCGCCGAAGCGCTCCTCGGCGATCAGCGCCCGCGCCAGGCTCGACATCGCGTCCTCGTCGTGCGGCTCCTCCATCAGGAGCGAGCGGAGGACCTCGATCTCGGCGTCGCGGTTGTTCATCAGCTCGCGCTGGATCGTCGCCAGATCCATCCGCAGCGTCCGCCGCTCGCTCGGGTCGGCGCTCACCTCGATGAGGCGCTCGAGCACCTCGATCAGCTCGCTGCTCGATCCGCTCGCCTGGTAGAGGTTGCGGAGGCGCTGCAGGGCCTCGAGGTCCGAGGGCTCGATGTCGGTGAGCCGACGCCAGGCCTGCTCGGCCGCCTCCGGCATCACCAGCGTGTCCTCGAGGAGGCGCGCGAGGCGACGGAGGAGATCGAGGCGCTCGGTCGGATCGCCGGTGACCTCGATCCTGCGCTCAAGGACAGCCTTGAGCTCCTCGAAGTTATTGAGCATCAGGAGCCCCTGATCGAGGAGCTCGAGCGCGACCGCGTTCTCCTCGTCGATCTGGAGGGCGGCCCGGAGGCTCTCGACCGACTCGTGGAGGTAGTTGTTGGCCAGCTGGTAGCGGGCCGCCTTCACCAGGAGGTCGATCCGACGCTCGCGCTCGTCGGCGAGGGCGTCGCACCCGGCCGCGGCGATCATCGACGCGATCACGTGCTCCATCGCCGCGAGCGCCTCACCGAGGCGGAAGACCTCGGCGTCGAGCCCCTCGATCGAGCCCTGCGGCCCCGGCTCCTGGAGCGCCCGGAGGAGCACCTGGAGGGCGTGACCGGCCGCCTCGCCGCCCATCCGCTCGAGGAGCATCGCGATCTCACGATAGATCTCGTGGCGGGTGAAGGGATCGTCGGTCACCGAGAGCTGCCACTCGTCGACCGCGATGATCCGCATCGTGTCGCCGGCCGCCTCGTAGAGCGGGCGGAGGATCGCAAAGATCCGCTCGCGCTGCTCCTCGCGGCGCTCGGCGAGCCCCTCGAGGAAGGCGATCGCGGCCTGGTCGCCGGGGATCTCCGCGAAGAGGCGATCGAGGGTGTCGATCGCCGACTCCGGCTGATCGAGCTTCGAGTCCTGGAGCTCGGCGATCCGCAGGAGCACCGCCTCACGCATCTGGGCGTCGACGGTCCGCTCGAGGCGGTCGCGGAGGAGCTCGATGAGGAGCTCCCACTGCTCGGTGCGCTCGAAGATCCGCTCGAGGGCGGAGCGCGCCAGCTCGGAGTCCGGCTGGATCTCGAGGACCCGCCGGTAGGCCCGGGCCGCGGCCTCGTCGTCGACGAGGATCCCGAGGGCGAGCTCGGCGAGGCGCATCAGGATCTCGACCTGATGGCCCTCGTCGAACGAGCGATCGGCCTCGGCCCAGTAGGCGTCCATGAGGCGATCCCACATCTCGGCGTGGGTCAGCACGCTCTCGAGCGCCGGGAAGACGCTGGTGTCGTCCGGACGGGCGTCGAGGAGGCGTTCGAAGAAGGGCACCGCCCGCGGGTATTGCCCGAGGCGCGACCAGAGCTCGGCTGCCTCGCGGACGACGGCGAGGATCTCGTCGCGCTCGTCGCCGAGGCCAGGGCCGTCGACGAAGTCGCTGATCAGCTCGACGTAGTCCTCGACGCGGGCGAGGATGTTGGCGAGGCGCAGGAGGTTCTCGCGGGCCTCGACGTTCTCCGGCGCGACCTCGAAGACCCGACGGTAGGTCCCGTAGGCCTGCTCGACCTCCATCAGCTTCGCCTCCTGGATCTCGGCGATCCGCATCAGGATCGAGACCCGCTCGGTCGAGTCGAGCGCCCGCTCGAGGCGCAGCTCCTGGATCTGGATCAGCCGCGGCCAATCCTGGATGTCGGTGAACGCGGGCTCGAGGAGCTCGATCACCTGGAAGCGGATGTCCTCGTCGCTGAGGTAGCGATCGAGATCGCCGGTGCCGATCGCCCGCGCCGGATCGAGGCGGAGCGCGGCGACGAAGTGGCGGAGCCCCTCCTCGGGGTTGAGGAGCTGCTCGCGGTGGATCGTCGAGAGTCGGAGGTGGGTCTCGACGACCGCGTCGCCGCTCAGCCGCTCGATCTTCCGCTCGAGGAAGGCCGCCAGCTCGACGTAGCGCTCGGTCCGCTCGTAGAGCGGCTCGAGCGCCTCCTGCACCCGCGGGCGCCCGAGGCCCTCGGCGCTGAGGCGCTCGTAGGCCTCGATCGCCTCGATCGGCCGCTCGAGCTCGCCGCTGTAGATCTCGGCGGCGCGGATCAGGTAGTCGTCGCGCTGATCACCCTCGCAGCGCTCGGCGCGGGCGAGGAGGAGGCGAGCGAGCGCGTCCTGATCGTTCTCCATCAGGTAGATGTGCTCGAGCGCGTCGAAGGCCCGCGTGTCATCGGGAGCCAGCTCGAGCACCCGCTCGAACGCGACCCGAGCGGCGTCGTGGCGCTCGAGGCGGACGAGCGCGACCTCGCCGGCCATCCGCAGCACCTGCAGGAGGCGCTCCGAGTCGCTGAGCTGATCGGCCGCGTCGAGGTAGGTGCGGAGGAGGTCGTCGCTGAGGTCCGGGTCGGCGCCGAGGCGGGTGACCTCGGCGAGGATCGTCGGGAAGGCGACCTGATCCAGCGCCTCGAGGAGGAGGTCGCAGAGGATCTTGAAGGCCTTGAGCGGATCGAGGAGGCGAGCCTCGTAGCTCTGGGCGACCTTCATCAGCGCCCTGGTGCGATCGGGCCCGACGTCCATCCGCCGAGCGGCCCGCTCCTCGAGGTCGAGGAGCGCCTCCCAGTTGTGCTCGCCCTCGTAGACCGGGATCAGGATCCGGGTCGCCTCGTCCTGGGTGTCCTCCCGATCGAGGTAGGCGATCATCATGCGCCGCGCGGTCTCATCGAGCGGATCGATCGCCAGCGCCTTCTCGAGGAGCTCCATCGCCTCGTGGTGGCGATCGAGGTGGTTTCCGACGACGTCGGCGGTGCGGATCAGGAGATCGGCCTTCGCCTTGTCCTCCTCCTCGTTGACCTCGATGAGGCGCCGGAGGCCGTCCTCGACGTCCCCCCACTCCTCGAGGTTCGACTTGATCCGGACGATCGCGTCGAGGGCGAAGGCGTACTCCTTGTCGCTCGGCCGGAGATCGACGATCCACTGGAACGCCTCGACCGCGCGGTGCGGGTTCTGGGCGTGATCCCGCTGGATCTCGCCGACCTTCCGCCAGAGGCGCGCCTGATCGAAGGTGTCCTCGGTGACCATCACCCGCTGGCGGAGGGCGGCGCAGAGCGAGTCCCAGTCCTCGAGCTCGACGAAGATCCGCTCGAGGGCGTCGGCCGCCTCGATGTTCTCGGGGTCGAGATCGAGGACCGCGTAGTACGACTCAGTCGCGGTCCGCGGATCGCCGAGCTTCTCCTGGAGCTCGGCGATCTCGAGGTTGAGCTTGACCTGCTCAGCGTCGTCCTCGGCGAAGCGGAGGTGGGCCCGGAGGGCGCCGACCAGCGCCTGCTCGTCGTTGGCCTCGCGGTGGAGGCGGACGAGCGCGGTCGAGGCCTTCTTGGCGACCTCGACGTCCGGCGGATCGAGATCGAGGAGCTCGGCGTAGACCTGCCGCGCCTGATCGATGTCCCGGATGTGATCGTCGAGGAGTGTACCTGCCCGAAGGAGCAGGTCCGTCTTGAGGGTGCGATCCTCGAGCTTGGTCAGCGCCTCGCGCCAGACCGCGACCAGCTCCTCGAGGCGCCCGAGCTCGATGCCGAGGCGCTGGAGCTCGCCGCGGAGGTCCTGGCGGCGGGGGTCGATCTTGTAGGCCTCCGCGAGGGCGACGAAGGCCGCCTCGGGGTCGTTGAGCTCGTTCTCCTGGATCCGCGCGATCTGCTGGAGGTGCGAGGTCGCCTCGTCGATCGAGCCGAGCTCCTCGGCCTTCTCGCGGCGCACCTGGAGGATCCGGACGCGCGCGCGGTGGTCGTGGAGGGCGACGTAGATCGGCTCGAGGAGCGCCGCGACCTGGAGCTGGACGTCGCTCTCGTCGAGGAGCATCTCGAGGAGCTGGCGAGCCCGCAGGCTCCCCGGGTCCTCGGCGAGGACCGTTCCGAGGAGGTCGACCGCGCCGAAGGCGTCGCTCAGCCGCTGCATCCGCAGCGCCGCCCGGCGACAGGCGATCTGGTGGCGCATCTCGTCGCTCTCGACCAGCTCGCCCCAGCGTCCGAGGAGATCCTCGAGCGAGTAGTGGTTCTCGATCTCGGCGCTCTCCTCGTACATCTCGGCGAGGAGCTCCATCGTCGGCAGATCCTCGGGGATCATGTCGAGGAGCTCCTCGGCGGTCTTGATCGCTGTCTCCCGATCGTCGAGGACGTGGCGGGCGATCTTGATGATGCGATCGAGGAGGACCTTCTGCTCCTCGCTGTCGAAGATCACGTCGACCCGACGGCGGTAGAGCTTCATCAGCTCCTCGTGGGCGCCGCGCGCCCGCAGGAGCTCGTTGAGCGCGTCGTAGGCGTCCTGGTTCGCCTCATCATAATTGAGGATCGAGAGGTAGACCCGCTCGGCGTCGAGGGGCCGGTCGAGCTCGTCGCGGAGGAGCGTGGCGAGCTCGCTCCGGAGCTCGCGGCGGAGCTCGATCTCCGCGCTCGCGCTCTGACCGTCGAGCTCGGCCTGGTTGATCTTCTCGGTGAGGATGTTGATCCCCTGCTCGTAGGAGCGGGCGACCACGTCGAGCTGGCCGAGCTCGCGGGCGGCCTGCAACATGCCCTCACGGACAGCCCGCTCCGGCGGGTCGAGGGCGACCAGCTCGAGGCGGATCCGGAGGGCGTCGGCCTTCCGCTCGTCGCCCATCAGGTCGTAGATCGCGGCGAGCTCGCCGAGCATCCCCCGACGGGTAGCGACGTCGGTCTCCGCGGCGACGATCACCTCGAGCGCCTGGGCCTCGCGGTCGCGGTCGCCGATGCTCCGGTAGTAGGGCAGGAGCCCGCGCATCACCGTCAGCGAGCACGAGGGATCAGAGCGGCGGAGGGCCTCGAGCGCGTCGATCGTCGGCAGGTGATCCGGATCGAGATCGAGGATCGTCATGAAGCCGCCGACCGCCGCCTGCGAGTCGCGGAGTCGGACCGCCTGGATCTGCGAGAGCTCGAAGAGGACGTTGACCTGCTCGGGGCTCCCGTCCATCAGCTCGAGGCGCCGCTGGAGGGTGTCCGCGAGGTCACGCCACGCGCCGCGCTCGCGGTGGATCCGGGCGAGGCTGTCGATCACCTCGAGATCACCGGGCAGGATCTCGCGGATCGCCTCGTAGGTTGCGACCGCGCCGTCGAGATCGTGGACCTTGTCCTCCTGGAGGGTGGCGATCCGCCGGAGGAGCGCGAGGCGCTGGGACTCCGGGGTGATCACCAGGCGCTTCTGGAGGATCTGGGCGAGGTCGGCCCAGCGCTCGCTCGCGCTGTAGATCTCCTCGAGGGTGGTGAGCGCCGACTCGTTCTTCGGATCGATGTCGACGATCTTGCTCAGGAAGCGCTGCGCGAGGTCATCGTCGCTGAGCTTGCCGCGGGCGATCTCGGCGAGGCGATCGAGGAGCTCGAGGCGCTCGGCGTCGTCGCACTCGTCGCTGGCGATCCGCTCCTCGTAGCCCTTGATCAGCTCGCCCCACTCCTGAGCCCGCTCCGCCGCGCTCTCGAGGCCGGCCCGCAGGATCTCGTCGGAGGGACGGATCGCGTAGGCGCGGGCGGCCCAGTGGAGCGCCTGCGAGGCGGAGCCGAGGTTGTGGAGCGCGACGTCGCGGATCCCGGCGATCAGCTCGAGGCGATCGTCGTCGTTGTCGGCCGCCTCGAGGAGCACCTCATAGGTGGCGATGAGCCGGTTCCAGTTGCCCTGCTCGCGGTAGAGCGGCAGGAGCTCGCGGGCCACCTGCTGGTTGTCGGGCTGGAGCTCGAGGATCCGCTCGAGCGCCCGCAGGCCGCGCTCGGGCTGGCCGAGGCGATCGCGGCTGAGGTTGACGATCCGCCGGAGGAGCCCGACGCGCGGCTCGAGCTCGAGGGTGTCGGCGGCGACGTAGAGGATCTCGACGACGTCGCTGAGCCGCTTCTCCGACTCGTAGAGCGCGACCAGGTCGTCCCATCGCTCGCCGATGATGTAGGCCTCGCGGAGGGTCTCCATCGCGGCCTCGTGGCCGGGCTGGAGGCGCAGGACCTCGTGGAAGGAGCGCAGCGCCGCCTCCTCGTCGCCGAGGCGCATCCGCTGGACCGAGGCGAGGCGGAGGAGGAGCTCGATCGCCTCCTCGGGATCCTTGGTCGCCGCGATCTGGCGCTGGCGGAGCTCCGCCGCCGCGTCCCAGCGACCGTCGCCCTCGTAGGTCTGGGCGAGCGCGTCGAGGGCCGCCGGCACCTCGCCGTGGAGCTCGAGGATCTCGTTCCACGCGGCGATCGCCTCGTCGCGCTCGCCGAGCCGCTGCTCGAGGAGGCGGGCGATGTCGATCCGGAGCTCGGCCGCGTCCTCCGGCGAGCACGCAGCGATCGCCTCGCGCTTGAGCTCGATGAGCCCGCGCCAGTCGCCGCTCTGCTCGTAGATCTTGGCGATCAGCGCCCGCGCGTCGGGGTTGGCCGGCTCGATCCCGAGGACCTCGTTGAGCGCCTCGAGGCCGCGCTGCGGCGCGCCCATGTTGTCGATCCAGACCTCCGCGGTCTTGATCAGGAACTCGATCTGGCGGGCCGTGTCGCCCTCGTCACGGGCCGTGTCCACGAGGCGCGAGTAGACGCCGAGGAGGTCGTTCCACCGCCCCGAGCTGCCGTAGGTGTCGGCCAGCGCCTGGATCGTCGCGGCGTGGTGCGGATCGATGTCGAGGATCCGCTGGAGGGTCGCCAGCGCCATCGCGTCGAGGCGGAGCTGATCGCGGTAGAGCTCGGCGATCTCGAGGAGCTTGGCGATCCGCTCGTCGTTCTGAGCGGCGGGGATCCGATCGTAGTCCTCTTTGAGGAGCTCGACGAGCGCGGTCCACTTCTGTCCCTCGCGATAGAGGCGCTGGAGGGCGCTCACCGCCCGATCGTCGTGGCCGTCCTCGCGGAGCACCGAGCGCCACACCTCGATCGCACGATCGACGCTGCCGAGCTTCTGCTCGGCGATCTCAGCCATCTCCTCGGCGAGCTCGAAGCGGCGATCGACGTCGTCCTTCTTCAACGACCGGCGGGCCTGGACCAGCACCTGCATGAGCTGGCTGGCGTCCTTGTCGGCCGAGAAGACCTCTCGGTAGAACCCGAGGACATCCAGGTTGGCCGGCTCGGAGCGGCGGATCCGCCGGAAGAAGGGCTCGGCGAGATCGGTTTGCTGGCCGACCTTCCAGACCACGAGGCCGGCGAGGAGGGCGATGTCGTTGCCGGCGTCGTTGCGCGGCGCTCGCTGGGCAGAGTGCTTCGCGGCGTCGACGATCTCATCGACGCTCGCCGAGTCGACGACCAGCCGACCGAGCACCGCGGCCGCCGCCTCGACGGACGCAGGGTCCTTCTTGGCGTCAGCACGCGCGGTGACGAGGTCGATGTCACCGACGGCACTCTCGAGCTCGGAGCGCAGCGCGGGGTCATCGAGGGCACGCAGATACTGAACGAGAGCAGAGCGAAGTTCGGACATAGGAGCCTCGGGGGAGTGATAACCCCAGGACCTACACTCCCCCTGGGGATCGGCCGGCCTGGAGACTCACATGGTCGCCAAGATTGGCGATTGAATCCAGGTCGCAGTGGCCGCACCTGGGAGATTTTCCGCCGTCCGACGATCGCGCGGGTCCGGCAGCGAGCGGGGCGTGGTCGCGCGCCCCGACTTCACGCGCAGACGGCCGCCAGCGCGACCGCAGCAGCGGTCGAGACGTTCAGGGAGCCGATCGCGCCCCGCCGCGGGATCGTCGCAAGAAAATCGCAGCGTTCGCGCGTTAGCCGCCGAATTCCGCGCTCCTCGCTCCCGAGGACGAGGACCAGGCGGTCCGGGAGGGTCTCCGCGCAGATCTCGCCGAGCGCTCGCCCGCCGTCGACGACCGTCCCCAGCACCCAGAAACCCGCGTCCTTGCAGACGTCCAGCGCGCGGGCGAGGTTGGTGACGCGCGCCAGCGGCAGGCGCTCGCTCGCGCCGGCCGACGACCGGATCGCCGCCGGCGTCAGGCCGACCGCGCGATCGCGGGGCCAGAGCGCCCCGGCGGCCCCGAAGAACTCGGCGCTGCGGAGGATCGCGCCGAGGTTGTGGGGGTCCTGAACGCCGTCCGCGGCCACCAGCACCTGTCGCGCGCCCTCCCGCTGCGGAAGGTCGAGGAGCTCCTCGACGGTCCACTCGCGGGGGGGAGCCGCGACCGCGACCATCCCACGGGCGAGCGCTGGCGCGACGAAGGTCGCCAGGCGCTCCTCGTGGACCCGCTGGATCGCCACGCCGACCGCCGCCGCGAGCTCCTCCACGGGCGGGGCCGAACGCCCCTCAAGGAGGTAGAGCGCCTCGATCCGCCGCGGATCGGCGCGCAGGAGCTCGATGATCGCGCGCTCGCCCGGGACCACGTAGGCGGCCGACGGCGCCGGGCCGCCGCGCTCGCGGCGCGGCTCACCCCGAGGGCTTGACGCTGATCTGGGGCGTCTGCGTGACAAGTCGGCCCCCTTGTACCCTGACGAGCGTCGCCGAGGAAGGTGCCCGCGCGCCTTCGATCGCCTCGCTGAGCGCGCGGTAGACCAGCAGCGCCTGGTCCCCCGGGAGGCGCTTCTCGTGATCGGCGTAGGCCTCGATGAAGGCCCGGGTCTCCGGCGCGTCGTCCGGCCAGGCCACGGGCGCCATCCAGACTCCCTCCAGGATCTCGTGGCCGTCCCCTTGCTCCGCCAGCGAGAGCGCCTCACCGGTGCTCAGAACGAGGATCGGCGCGGTCCCGGCGGCTGCGGAGGGGGTCACGCCCTCACGCGCGAGCTGCCGCAGGAGGAGCTCCATCCGGGCGACGCGATCGAGGATCAGGAGGGCGGCCCCCTTCTTGAGCGCCGGCACCACCGGCCGAACGACGCTTGCGAAGCTCGTCGTCGACTCCTCGTAGGTCGCGGCCTCGACCACGGCAATGCCGCTCTCGGCCGCCGCACGGCGTGCCGCCTCGGTCGCCCGCTTGCCATAGCCATGGGCCGGCGCGAGGATCACCAGCCCCTTCGCCCGCTCGCCGCGGGCGTGCGCGACGAGGGCGCCGATCCGCGCCTCGAGGGTCGGCGCGACCCCAAACACGCCGCCGCTCCCCTCCCCCGGCACGATCATCGCCTCGGCGCCGAGGACCGAGCGCGCGGCCGTCACCCCGGCCGCGCCGAGGGGACCGACCACCACCGAGGCCCCCGCCTCGAGGAGCGCGCTCGCGCCAGCCCGCGTGGTCTCGGCCGTGGACCCGGCGTCCGCCCAGAGCAGCTCCATGCCGGGGCTCTGCGCGGCAAGGATCGGCGCGGCGGCAATTGCCGCGGCAAGTTGTTCGTCGGCAAAGGCCGCGAGCTTGCCGCTCCGCGGCAAGAGGACCCCTACCCTGACCTTTCGTGGCGCGCAGGCGGTGATCCACGACGGCTCCGCGGCGACCGGAGAATCGCCCGCCATGATCGCCATGCAGAGCGCCGCCGGGGTGCCGGGTGAGCGCGCAGCGACCCGCCGCAGCGCATCCGGGGCGGTCGTCGCCAGCGCTGCCAGCCGGGACTCGATGTAGCGGGCCTCGGGGCTCCCGTCGGCGACCTCCGAACGCCACATCCCGAGGGCATGGACGGCATGGGCCGCCGACCCCGCGCGCTCGCTCGCCAGCGCCCGCCCAGCCCAGAGATCGCCCGGCGTGATCGCGCGCGCCCGCTCAGCCTCGTCGAGGGCCGTCAGGGCGAACGCAGGATCGCCCGAGCGCGCGTGGAGGAGGGCCCGCAGGCGCTTGAGATCGGCGACGATCCCGGCCTCTGCGGCGTCGCCCGCCGCCTCCGCGCTCGCCCCTGCCCCGAGGATCTCGTCGGCCCAGCGGATGGCGATCGCGTCGTCGCCGTTGAGGTAGGCGTGGCCGACCTTGGCGTGGACCGCCGCCAGGCGGAGGTTATACGGAGGATCGCGGCCGAGGAGGCGATCGGCGGCCTGGACGACCGCGGCCCCCGCCGGATCGGCCTGCTGAGCGCTCTGCACCGCCCGCAGGTCCTCCCGGTACTCCGGGGCGACCCGCTCGGGAGCGATCGCCGCCGCGCCGATCGGCGCGCCCTGCCCCGCGGGCGTCGTCGACCGGCAGGCCGCCGTCGAGAGCACCAGGACCACCGCAGACCGCGCGACCGCGCCGAGCATCGACCCTCGCTCCCGCATCGGCGCAACCATACGCGCGCAGGGGCCCGAGCGACAATCAAACGCGATTTGCGGCGATCCCGCGCCGTCTCGTGGGGTCCTCGCCCTCGTGCTATACCAGGTCGCCATGGCCAGCGAACCCAGCGAGCACGACGACTCGGGCGACGAGGGCTTCGGCGAGAACAGCCGCTATGCGGCCCATCTCGACCGCGGCTGGTCGCTCCTCGATCGCGCGGACTACAGCGCCGCCCGACAGTCGGCCCGCCACGCGCAGCGGCTCCGACCGGACGCGCCCGACGCCCCGGTGCTCCTTGGGGCGATCGCCCTGGCCGAGGGAGACGCCGAGGAGAGCCTCCGCTGCTACGAGTCGGCGATCGAGATCGACCCCGAGTACCTGGAGCCGTACCTAGCAGCCGCTCAGGTCGCCCTCTTCGACCTAGGAGACGCCGGCCGCGCGCTCCAGATCTGCGACGAGGCGCTCGAGCTCGAGGGGATCTCCGCCTTCGACACCGTCGACCTCGGCCTCCTCAGCGCCGAGTGCCAGCTCAGCCTGGGTCAAGTCGACGCCGCCCGAGATCGCCTCACCGCCGTCGCCGGCCACGGGCTCATCGAGGCCGCGGTCCGGGGGGATCTCGCCGAGCGCGAGGCCGCTGGCGCCGAGCACGTCCTCAACGAGCTGGTCGAGGACGAGGACGGCGAGCCCCTCGACGACGAGGAGCGCGACGCCCAGCAGACCCGCCTCCTCCACCTCTGCCTCCGCCTCGGTCGCCTCTGGCTCGACGCCGGCCTCCCCGACGAGGCCCTCCCGCTCCTGCGCTCGCTGGTCGAGCGCTACGCCGACAACGCTGACGCCTGGCACCTCCTCAGCGAGGCCGAGTACCAGCACGGCGATCCGCGGGCGGCCTGCCACGCGGCCCTCCGGGTCTACCGCCTCGACTCCCAGCTCGCGGTCCCGAAGTGGCTCCCGAACCCCGCGCAGCTCCACCGCAAGGTCGTCCAGATCCTCACCGAGTGCCCCGACTCCGCGCTCCGTGAGCTCGGGCAGCGGCGGGTCGCGCTGGTCGTCCTGGTCCACGAGATGCCGTCGATGGAGCTGGTCCTCGAGGGGGTCGATCCCCGGGTCACCGCCCTCGCGCTCGCCAGCCGCGGGCCCCAGGAGGGGGCGAGCGCCCACCTCACCGGGATCGCGATCTATCGCCGCAACATCATGCGCCTCGCCCGGAGCCCGGAGCTCTTCGACCAGGAGCTCCGCTTCGCGGTCCTCGAGGAGCTCGCGGTCTTCCTCCAGCTCGACGACGATCGGCGGGTCGCCCTCGGCCTCCACCCCCTCGGCGAGGGCGGCATGATCGAGGAGGTCGTCGTCAACGAGCCGGCGCCCGAGGAGCCCAAGCCCTCGCGCCGCCGCCGCCGCAAGCGGATGCACTCCTGAGCGCCGCCCTGACCTGCCGTGGACCTGCCGCGGGGCCGGGCGGCCGCCGGGCCGGCCCACTGCGCTCGAGGACATGTCCTTCTGGCCCTGGCCTATCGACCAGGGCTAGAAGATCTCCCGCTCCGAGCGCTGGCTAGACGAGGCGAGCGTAGACGCCGCCGAAGAGCCGCTCGAGCGCGAGGAGGAGCCCGTCGTCGGCGGTCACCTGGAACTTGTCGCCGAAGACGAGGTTCGACGCGAAGGCGCCGTCGAGCGTCACCGCCAGCTCCATCGTGCAGCCGCCGCTGTGGTTGGCGACGACCTCCTTGAGCTTGAAGATCCGCGCCGGCGTCAGGAGATCGAGGGGCAGCGTCAGGAGCACCCGGCGGGTGCGCTCGGCCCGGACCTCGGCGATCGGCCGCACGTCCTCGAGGAGCATCTTGAAGCCGCTGACCTCGCCCTCGTCGTTGGTGTCGACCTCGATCTTGCCGCTCGCGAAGACCGGCTCGTCGCCGATCTGCGCGAGGCGATCGCCGAAGCTCAGCCCGGTCTCCTCGTCGACCCGCGCGTAGGTCTTGGGGAAGCAGACGCACTCGATCCGCCCGAGCTGATCCTCGAGCTGGAAGAAGCACATCGGCCCCTTCCCGCTCCGGGTCTGGACCTCCCGGAGCCCGCAGATCACCCCGCCGACCGTGAGCTCGTTGCCCCCGTCGCCGGCCACGAGATCCGAGGTCCGACGGGCGCCGGCGTTGTCGATGTCCTGCTGGTAGCGATCGAGGGGGTGGCCGGAGACGAAGAAGCCGAGCGCCTCGCGCTCGTGGAGGAGCTTCTGCTTCGGCGGCCACTCCTCGCACTCGGGGTACTCCTCGGTGTAGACGGTCGTCGGCGCGGCCGACATCAAGAGATCGAAGAGGCCGGTCTGGCCGCTCTCGCGGTCGCGCGAGGCGCTCTGCCCCTGCTCCACCGCCGACTCGATCGCCCCCAGGATCTGGGCCCGCGCCCGCCCGCCGCTCACGTCGTCGAAGGCGCCGGCGTAGACCAGCCCCTCGAGCGTCCGCTTGTTCACCCGCTTGACGTCGACCCGGCGGCAGAGATCGAAGATCGAGGTGAAGGGGCCGTCGCGGCGCCCGTCGAGGATCGAGTCGACCGCGTTCTCGCCGACGTTGCGGACCGCCCCGAGGCCGAAGCGGATCTCCTCGTCGAAGCCCTCGCCCTCGGCGTGCGGCCGCCGGACCACCGAGAAGTCGCGCCCCGACTCGTTGACGTCGGGGGCGAGGACCGTGATCCCCATCGACCGCGCCTCGGCGATGAACTTGACGACGTTGTCGTTGTTGCTCTTGTCGCAGGTCATCAGCGCGGCCATGAACGACACCGGGTAGTGGTGCTTGAGGTAGGCCGTCTGGTAGGTGATGAGGCCGTAGGCCGCGGAGTGCGACTTGTTGAAGCCGTAGCCCGCGAACTTGTCGATGAGGTCGAAGATCTCGTTGGCCTTGGCCGCGTCGATCGCCGAGGCCGACGCGCACCCCTCGACGAAGAGGGCGCGCTGGCGATCCATCTCCGACTTCTTCTTCTTGCCCATCGCCCGCCGCATCAGGTCGGCGGAGCCGAGCGAGAAGCCGGCGAGGATCTGGGCCGCCTGCATCACCTGCTCCTGGTAGACGAAGACGCCGTAGGTCTCGCGGAGCACCCCCTCGAGGAGGTCGTGCGGGTACTCGATCTCGCGGCGCCCGTGCTTGCACTCGATGAACTGATCGACCATGCCGCCCTCGAGCGGCCCCGGCCGGTAGAGGGCGACGGCGGCGATGATGTCCTCGAAGCAGTCAGGCTTGAGCTTCTTGAGGAGCTCCTTGAAGCCGCTGGACTCAAGCTGGAAGACGCCGGTGGTGTCGCCCCGCGAGATCATCTCGTAGACCCCCGAGTCGTCCATCGGGATCGCCGAGAGGTCAAAGGGGTCGTCCTTCGGCCGGTACTGGTTGATCAGCCCGACCGCGGTCGAGAGCACGGTCAGGGTCTTGAGGCCGAGGAAGTCGAACTTCACCAGCCCCGCCCGCTCGACGTCGGTCATCGTGTACTGGGTGACCAGCTTGCCGTCGGCCTTGAAGCAGGGGACGTGCTCCCAGAGGTCGCGGTTGCCGATGACGATGCCGGCGGCGTGCATTCCGGCGTGGCGGTTGAGGCCCTCGAGGGCGACGCCGATCTTGAGCACGTCGGCGACCTTTGGATCGGCCTCGGCCCGCAGGCGGAGCTTGGTCGACGCCTCGGCGATCTCGATCTTCTCGCGGTACTTGCCCTCGAGGTCGGGGTTCTTCTTGATCTCCTTCTTGAGCGGCTCGGGGTCGGTCATCGCCAGCGAGAGCGAGACCTTCGGCCCCTCCGGCACCATCTTGGCGATCTCGTTGGCCTCGGCGACGCTCACCCCCTTGACCCGGCAGACGTCGCGGACCAGCCCGCGCGCCTTGAGCGAGTGGAAGGTCGCGATCTGGCCGACCCGATCGCTGCCGTAGCGATCGGTGACGTAGCGGATCACCTCCTCGCGCCGGTCCATGCAGAAGTCGATGTCGAAGTCGGGCATCGACACGCGCTCGGGGTTGAGGAAGCGCTCGAAGAGGAGGTTGTAGAGGAGCGGATCGAGGTCGGTGATCCGCAGGGCGTAGGCGACCAGCGAGCCGGCCCCCGAGCCGCGCCCGGGGCCGACCGGGATCCCGTGGACCTTGGCGTGGCGGATGAAGTCCCAGACGATCAGGAAGTAGCCCGGGAATTTCATCGAGATGATGATGTCGAGCTCGTAGGCGAGGCGCTCGCGGTAGCGATCCTCATCGGGCCGCAGGCCGCGGGCGCGGATCTCCGCCAGGCGCTCGTCGAGGCCGCGGGCGGCGACCTCGCGGAGGTAGCCCGGGAGGTCGTGCTCGACCCCCGGCGGGAGCTGAAAGTCGGGGAGCTCGGGCGAGCCGAGGTGGAGCTCGACGTTGCAGCGGCTGGCGATCTCGCACGAGTTGGCGAAGGCCTCCGGGTAGCGCCGGAAGTACGCCTCCATCTCGTCGGGGCGCTTGATGTAGAAGGCGTCGCACTCGTGCCGCATCCGCTTGGGATCGTCGAGGGTGCGCCCCTGCCCCATGCACATCAGCACCTCGTGGGCGTGGGCCTCGTCCTGGTTGACGTAGTGGCAGTCGTTGGTCGCCACCAGCGGCACGTCGAGGTCGCGGCCGAGCTCGGCGAGGATCGGGTTGAGGCGCTCCTGGAGCTCCATGCCGTTGGGCTGGAGCTCGAGGAAGTACTGCCCGGGCTCGAAGATCGACTTGTACTCGAGGACGGTCTGGCGCGCGGCGTCCATGTCGCCGGCGTTGACCAGGCGCGCGATATGGCCGCCGAGACAGGCGCTGAGGCCGATCAGCCCCTCGCTGTGCTCGCGCAGGGTCTTCCGGTCGATCCGCGGGTTGTAGTAGAAGCCCTTGATGTGACCGAAGCTGACCAGCTTCTGGAGGTTGCGGTAGCCGACCTCGTTCCGCGCGAGGAGGACGAGGTGGTAGTTCTTGCGGTCGCTCCGCGCCTCCATGTCGCCGTCGGAGACGTAGGCCTCGCAGCCGAAGATCGGCTTGACCCCCTGGGCCTTGGCCTCCTGGTAGAATTGGACCGCGCCGAACATGTTGCCGTGGTCGGTGACCGCGACCGACTTCATCCCGCGCTCGCGGACGACCTTGCAGAGGTCCTTGGTCCGGATCGCCCCGTCGAGGAGGCTGTACTGCGAGTGAAGATGGAGGTGAGCGAAGTCCGAGACCCCGGCTGCGTCGCCGCTCATGTCGGTCGCCATGGGGCGGGACCTTACCGCAGGCGCGCGGGGCTGCCCACGGCCGGCCGTCCGCCCGATCGATCAGCGCCGGCGGCGCGAGGGCCACGGCGCGCGCCGCGGATCGCCGCCTACGCGCTGGCGATCGTCGCGCTCGCCTGCCAGCGATCGCCCGCGGGCGAGGCGCAGCGTGAGGACGCCGCGACCACGCGCGGCGCCCCCGAGGTGATCCGCCTGCCGCTCGAGGCGATGATCTCCACCCTCGATCCAGCGGCCGCCCAGGACGCGGTCAGCCGGCGACTCACCGGACAACTCTTTGACACGCTCGTCGACTGGGATCCCGCCGCGGCCACGCCGACGCTGGTCCCCGAGCTCCTGGCGACGCCGCCGACCCTCGACGCCGGGGGGACGACCCTCCGCCTCCAGCTCCGGGTCGGCGACGACGCCCGGCGCTTCACGGCCGATCCCTGCCTCGCCGGTGATGACAGCGCGAAGCTCGGCCGCCCGGTGAAGGCGAGCGACGTCGCCGCGTCGCTCCTCCGCCACGCGGATCCCGGGATCGCGGGCGCCTGGGAGCTCCTCGCCGGGCGGATCGTCGGCCTCGACGCCTGGCGCGACGCGGCCCCCGGCGAGCGCGCGCCGCTCCCCGAGGGGATCGCGATCGACGACACCGCCGGGACGATCACCCTCCGCCTCACGCGGCCGCAGCCCGAGCTCCCAGCGATCCTCGCGAGCCCGCAGCTAGCGATCGTCCCCCCGGAGTGCGTCGCCTACTACGACGGCCGCGACGACGCGCACCCGCCCTTCGCCCGCCACCCCGTCGGCTCTGGCCCCTACCGCCTCGATCGCGGCGCCAGCGAGCTCCCGCGCGCGGCCGTGCTGATCGCCCGCGACGACGGCCCGCGGCCGCCGATGCCCGGACCCGCGGCCGCCCGCTGCCCGACGATCCCGGGCGTCCCACGGATCATCCTCGAGCACCCGGCGAGCCCGGAGGCGGCGCTCCGCCTCTTCCAAGCCGGCGAGATCGCCACCCTCGCGCCCGGCCAGGCCCACTTCGCCGAGGTGATCGAGGCCGGCGCGCCGATCCCCGGGGCGGTCCCGGCCGACACCCAGCTCACCAAGTCACCTGTCCTTTCGACCACCTTGCTCGTCTTCCGGATGGACGACCCGGAGCTCGGCCAGAGCGCGGACCCGGCGGTCGACGCCGAGCACCGCGCCCGCCGGCAGGCGATCGCCGCCGCCTTCGACGACCGCCGCTACCACCAGGTGATCCGCAACGGCGCGTGGGGCGAGCCCGCCTCGCAGGTGGTCCCGCGCGTCCTCCTCGATCCCGGCGCCGCCGCGCCCCTCCACCCCTCCGCGGGCCCAGGCCGCCCTCCCCCGCCGCCGGCCGCCGCCGACGCGCCCCGCCGCGAGCTCCGCTACGCGACCACCACCGGCCCGGCCGCCCAGCAGGAGGCGGCGATCCTCCGCGAGGCCCTCCGCCCCCTCGGCTACGACCTCGTGGTCACCCACGACGACGCCTACCTCTACAAGATCCTCAGCGGTCAGGCGCGGGCCCAGCTCTTCTCGCTCCGCTTCGACGCCGACTATCCGGATCCCGCGAGCTTCCTCGATCCCTTCGTGTGCCAGAGCCCGGGCTCCTACACCGGCTACTGCTCGCCGCGCTTCGACGCGGTCCACGCCCGCTTCGCCCGGACCCCGGCCGGCCCCGAGCGCGACGCCCTGGCGATCGAGCTCGAGCGGATCCTCGGCGACGACGTGCCGGTCCGGCCGATCGACACCCCCGAGCTCTGGACCCTGAGCCGCGGCTGGCTCGGCGAGGTCGTCCGCCACCCGATCACCGGCCTCCGGGCCGAGCTCCTCTGCCCGCTCCCCGCGCGCGACGCTAGTCGCTGATCTCGTCGACCGGCGCGGCGGTCGCGGTCGCCATCGACTCGCCGCTGCTCGCCCCCCCGCGCGCCGCTCCTCGCGGCAAGTTGGTCGAGCTCCGCTCGGCCCGCACCCGCTGATCCTCGACGTCCGGCGCGGCGCTGAGCAGGATCGCGATCCACTTGAGGTCCTCGCTCTGCTCGAACGAGATCTTGAAGACCATCGTCAGCGGCACCGAGAGGAGCATGCCGACCGAGCCCCAGAGCCACCCCCAAAAGAGCAGCGAGAGGAAGACCACGAGCGGCGAGAGCCCGAGCTTGCGGCCCATCCACTGCGGCTCGAGGATGTTGCCGAGGAGCATGTTGACGACGACGTAGCCGACCGCCACCAGCACCATGTGCCCCGGGCCGATCTGGATCAGCGCGACCAGCATCGGCGGGATCGCGGCGAGGATCGAGCCGACGTTGGGGATGAAGTTGAGGAGGAAGCCGAGGGTCCCCCAGAGGAGCGGGAAGTCGACCCCGAGGATCGCCGTCCAGCCGCCGACGATGACGCCGGTGAGCGCCGAGATCATCGTCTTGATCACGAGGTAGCGCTGGACCTCGATCACCAGCCGGCGCGCGCGCCCGAGCGCCCGCGCCGGATCGTCGAGCGCCGCCCGCAGCTTGCGCGGCATCTCGGCGACCTCGAGGAGGATGAAGACCATCGTCAGCACCACCAGCGCGGTGTTGGTGAGGGCCGAGAGGAGGCCGTTGAGGGTCGCGCCGATCGTGTCCATCGCCGCGCCCGGCTCGATCCGGGTCAGGCGATCGAGCGAGGCGTCGATCCCCGCGTTGGCGATCCAGGCGTCGACCGAGCCGATGATCCCGCTGAGGCGCGCCTTGTAGTGGGGGACCGCGCGGCTGAAGTCACCGACCGAGGCCGCGAGCACGGTGCCGAAGACCGCGAGGATCGCCATCACCGCGATCACCACGACCAGCACCGCGATCCACGCGGGGACCCGCCGGCGCTCGAGCCAGAGGACCACCGGCGCCGAGATGATCGAGAGGAGGACCGCCAGGAGGGTCGGCAGGACCACGTCCTCCGCCGCCTGCATCCCCGCGACGATGATGAAGATCGCGGCGATCGCTACAATCGTCCGAAAGGCGACGCTCGAGACCGGGGCCTTCGCCATGGCCGCGCCAGTATAGGCGAACGCAGGCAGGTGCAGGCCCCCGAGGAAGCGCACACTCCGCGCGGGTACCCAGGGCCCGGCCCCTCTGTTATAGGGTGCGCGCCCGCACCGCGGGACCACCCTCCCGCTCAAACGGAGAATCTGCCGATATGGAACGCACCTTCGCCATCATCAAGCCCGATGCCGTCGCCGCTGGCCACGCCGGGGCGATCATCGCCCGGATCCAGGACTCTGGCCTCCGCCTGGTCGCCGCCAAGACCCTCCACCTCACCAAGGCCCAGGCCGAGGGCTTCTACTACGTCCACCGCGAGCGCCCCTTCTTCGGCAGCCTGGTGACCTTCATGACCGAGGGCCCGATCGTTGCGATGGTCCTCGAGGGCGAGGGCGCGATCCGTCGCTGGCGCGACCTGATGGGCCCGACCGACGCGACCAAGGCCCCCAAGGACACCCTCCGCGGGACCTTCGGCACCAGCATCGAGCGCAACGCGACCCACGGCTCCGACGCGCCCGAGACCGCCGCCTACGAGATCGGCTTCTTCTTCAGCGGCCTCGAGCTCGCGGACCTCTAGGAGCCCGCGCGTCGGCTCGCCGACGCCGCGCGGACCCGGGGCCCTGGCGATTTGCGCCTTTTGCGCATTCGCCAGGGTTTCGTCGTTGGCGCCCCCTGCCGACCTCCGCCGGCCGTGCTAGAACGCTCCGCCATGGCCGATCTCGTCGCCATCCGTGGCCCCGCGGCCGCGATCCCCAAGGACCCGAAGGTCAACCTCCGCGACCTCGATCGCGAGGAGACGCGGGCCTGGGTGGTCGCCCAGGGGCTGCCGCGCTACCGCGCCGATCAGATCTTCGGCTGGGTGCACGGCAAGCGGGTCGACTCCGTCGAGGCGATGACCAACCTCTCGCGCGCCGACCGTCAGCGCCTCGGCGAGCTCACCACGCTCCGCCGCCTGGGGGTCGACCTCGTCGCCCCCGCGAGCGACGGCACCCGCAAGCTCCGCCTCCGCACGGTCGACGGCCAGCTCATCGAGAGCGTGCTGATCCCCAACGAGGGCCGCGGCGCGACCCTCTGCGTCTCGTCGCAGGTCGGCTGCGCCCTCACCTGCGCCTTCTGTGCGACCCAGAGCCTCGGCTTTCGCCGCAACCTCGCGACCTGGGAGATCGTCGATCAGGTCTATCAAGCCCAGGATCTCCTCGCCCGTGAGGCCGCTGCGGCGGACACCGAGGAGGCCGTGTGGCCCGAGCGCCTGACCAACCTCGTGTTCATGGGGATGGGCGAGCCGCTCCACAACTACAACCAGGTCAAGCGGGCGATCGGCATCCTCACCGACGACGCCGGGGCGGCGATCGCCGGCCGCCGGATCACGGTGTCGAGCGCCGGCCTCGTCCCGGCGATCGAGCGCTTCGGTCGCGAGGGGCTCGGCCTCGAGGTCGGCCTCGCGATCTCCCTCAACGCGACCACGGACGCGATCCGCGATCGGGTGATGCCGATCAACACGCGCTGGCCGATCGCCGAGCTGATGGCGACGCTGCGCCGCCTGCCGATCCATCGCCGACGCTGGGTCACCTTTGAGTACGTGCTCCTCGCCGGGGTCAACGACAGCGACGACGACGTCGAGCGCCTGGCCGCGCTCCTCCGCGGGATGCGGGCCCAGGTCAACGTGATCCCCTTCAACCCGCACCCGCACGCGCCCTTCGAACGGCCGAGCCCGCGGCGGGTCGCCGCCTTCGTCGACGGCTGCCGCGAGCGCGGCCTCCACGCCTACACCCGCACGCCCCGCGGCGACGACATCGGCGCGGCCTGTGGCCAGCTCGCCCTCGAAGGCGAGGCGGTCGCTGGCTGATCCGTCGGCCGCGGCCGCGTCGACGCAACGCCCGACCGACCTGGCCGATCACGCACCCTGGGACCGAGCCGTGATAGTCTCGCGCCCCGGAGAAGTGCCATGCCGCTCGCGCTCGGATCCTCGCTCCCACTCCTCGCCCTCGCCCTCTTCGCGCCCGAGGGGGAGAGCGAGCCCGCGGCCGGCGAGCCGACGCTGAGCGCGAGCGACGACGACGCGGCCGAGGCGCCTGCGCCCGCGCGGGCGACCGCGAGCGCGAGCCCCGGGTCGACCATCGACCCCTTCAACGCCTGGAAGCTCCGCCTCTCGGCCGCGGTCGACGCGACCAACGAGGACCCGGCCGCCGGCGTCGACGAGCTCCGCGGCGCGCTCGCGGAGGCCCCCAAGTTCACGGTCGAGCTCGCCAGCGACGACGCCGCCCGGAGCGAGCGCAACGAGGGCAACCTGAGCCTCAGCCGCGCGCTCCTCACCCTCGGCGACGCCGAGGCCGCGGCTACGGCGATGGACAGCGCCCTCCGCGACGCCGGCAACGACCCGCTGAGCCCGCAGCGCTTCGGCCCGAGCCTCGCCGATCTCCACCGCCAGCGCCTCGCCGCCCTCGACGCCCAGGGGCGCGGGACGATCCGGGTCGAGTGCGCCCTCCCCTGCCGCGTCTTCATCAACGAGCACCCGGCGCCGGCCCACGCGGGCGGCCTCTTCCTCGGCCGCTACCGGGTGCGGATCGAGGCGTCGAGCGGCGGCGAGGCGCCCTACACCGCGGACCTCGAGCTCGGCCCCGACGCCCGCGAGGTCCGCCTCCCCTTCCCCGCGCAAGCGGCCGAGGGGCCCGCCGACGCCAACCTCCCGATCGACGCGCCGACCGCGGGCAAGCGCGGCAAGAAGGGACGCCGCGCCCTGCCCCGCTGGCTCGAGATCACGTCGATCGTCGGCGGCGCGGCGGCGGTCGGCGCCGGCGTCTTCCTCCTGCGGATGGACGACTACTGCGTCGGCGATCTCAGCTTCAAGCCGAGCGCGTCGATGCCGGGCACCTGCAAGGACATCTACAACACCCGGATCGGCGCCTTCACGGCGATCGGCGCCGGCGCCTTCTTCTTCGCCGGCGGGGTGATCACCCTCTCGATCGACGAGAGCCGGGCGCGCCGCAGCCGCGCGAGCGAGGCGGCCCCCGACTCGCGGACGGTGATGCTCGGCTACACCCGCCGCTTCTAGCGGGTCGGCCGGCGGGCATCCACCGCCACAGCCTCGCCGCCAACCCGCACCTCCCGAACCGGCCGAAGCCCTGCTAGGCTCGCCCTGTGCTGATCCGCTGCCCGATCTGCCACCGCGAGCTGGGCGAGGTCCCCGAGGACTTCCCCCACCGGCCCTTCTGCTCCGCCCGCTGCAAGAGCATCGATCTCGCGCGCTGGCTCGACGAGGAGTACCGGATCCCCTCTCCGCTCCCCGACGGCGAGGGTGGCGAGGGCGGCGACGAGCACCTGATCCACTGAGGCGCTCGCCGGGTGGCGAGGAATCTGTCCCTTCGGTCAGGGATCGGGGCGCTCGTTGGCCGCCAGGATCATCACCCAGGGGAAGACCGGCGGCGACGCGAGCGGCTGGAAGCGGCGCTCGACGAAGCGGGTGAAGGAGCGCCGCCCCCAGTGCTGGACGTGCTCGGGGTCGTTGCCGAGCGCCCGCACGTTCTTCCCGCGGAGGAGGTTGAGGCCGCGGAAGAAGGGCTCCCAGGGGACGCTGAGGAGGACGTGCGAGCGCGCGAGGCGGCCGAGGATCGGCAGCATCGCCGCCGGATCGTCGAGGTGCTCGAGGACCTCGAGCATCATCACCATGTCGTAGCTCTCGCCGTGCTCGGCGAGCTCGCGGGCGTCGCGGACCCGCAGCGTCGCCCGATCGCCGAGGCGCGCGCGGGCGTCGGCGATCGCCGGCTCGGAGAGGTCGATCCCCGAGAGCTCGACATCGAGCTCCGCGTCGGCGATCGCCCGCAGCATGAAGCCCTCGCCGCAGCCGAGATCGAGGATCGAGCGCGGCCGCGCGCGGGCGATCATCGCCAGCATCGATCGGGTGAAGTTGCCGATCAGCGCCCGCTGGATCGGGTTGCGGCTCTCGTGCTTCTGCTTGTTGCCGCTGGTCACGGGTGGCCCTCCTGGGCGGCGACCGGCGCGGGCGCGGGCGCGGCGGCGGCCGACGTCGCCGGCCGTCGGGCTCGCGGCGCGCGGATCGAGTAGATCTCGGTCGACCGCAGGGTGGTCCGGACCAGGAGCTCCGCGAGGAGGCCGAGCCCGAGGAAGTGGATCCCCGTGATCATCAGGAGGACCCCCAGGGTGAGGAGCGGCCGGGTGCCGATCGCCTCGTCCTGCGCCCAGAGCACCGTCATGTAGAGCAGGATCGCCAGCCCCGGGACCCCGAGGAGGCCGGCCGGCACCGAGAAGAAGTGGAGCGGCCGGCTCCGAAAGCGGGTCACCAGGAGGACCGTGAGGAGGTCGAGGAAGCCGTCGATGAGCCGGCGCAGGCCGTACTTCGAGACCCCGTGCTGGCGCGGGCGGTGGTTGACGACCAGCTCCTCGATGCGAAAGCCACGATCGCCCGCGAGCACCGGCAGGAAGCGGTGGAAGCCGCCGTAGACGCTGAGCTCGCGCACACACTCCGCGCGGTAGGCCTTGAAGCCGCAGTTGAAGTCGCGGAGCTTGATCCCGCTGACCCGGCGGACGACCGCGTTGAAGAACTTCGAGGGGAGCGTCTTGCCGAGCGGATCGTGGCGGCGCTGCTTGTAGCCCGAGACCAGGTCCGCGCCCTCGTCGATCTTGCGGACGAAGTCGGGGATCATCGCCGGGTCGTCCTGGAGGTCGCCGTCGAGGGTGAGGACGATCTCGCCGCGGGCGCGCTCAAAGCCGGCCGCCAGCGCCGGCGACTTCCCGAAGTTGCGGCGGAAGTGGAGGACCTCGACGCGCGGGTCGGCCTCGGCGATCTCGTCGAGGAGGTCGGCCGAGCCGTCGCGGCTCCCGTCGTCGATCACCAGGATCTCGTAGCTCCGGCCCACGGCCGCGCAGCCCGCGGTGAGCTGGCGATAGAGCTCGGGGATCGAGCCGACCTCGTTGTAGACCGGGACGACGACCGTGATCTCGGGCGCGGGGCCGCGGTCAGCGCTTGGGGGCTGCATCGGCGGCGCGAGGGTAGCAAAAGCGGTCCGGCGCATGCGAGCAATCGACGGCCTCGCCCCCCCGTCGCGGACGCAGAGACGTCCGCCGACCCCGGGCCGCGCTCGCGGACGGCCAGCGCCCCAGGCGGGCGAGCAGCGCGCCTCCGCGACCGGCCGCGCGCTCGCAGGCGCAGGGCCGATGGCGTATCCTCGCGCGCCTATGAAGGTCTCCATCATCGGTACCGGCTACGTGGGTCTGGTCGCGGCCGCCGTCTTCGCCGACTACGGCAACGACGTCGTCTGCGCGGACATCGACGCCCAGAAGATCGCCGCCCTGAGCCGCGGCGAGGTGCCGATCTACGAGCCCGGTCTCGACGCCCTGGTCGCCCACAACCTCGAGGCCGGCCGCCTCCGCTTCACCCACGACAACGGGGTCGCGGCCGCCCACGGCGACGTGATCTTCATGGCGGTCGGCACCCCGCCGCGGGCGACCGACGGCGCCGCCGACCTCACCTACCTCCTGCGGGCCGCGGTCGCGGTCGCCCAGGGCCTCCAGCGGCCGGCGATCATCGTCAACAAGAGCACCGTCCCGGTCGGCACCGCCGAGCGGGTCACGCGGGTGATGAGCGAGCACACCGACCAGCCGATCGTCGTCGCCTCCAACCCCGAGTTCCTCAAGGAGGGCTCGGCGGTCGACGACTTCATGCACCCCGACCGGGTGGTGATCGGGACCTCGGACGAGCGCGCGCGCGGGGTCCTGCGGCGCCTCTACCAGCCCTTCTGCCGGACCAACGATCGCATGATCTTCATGGACGCGCGCTCGGCCGAGCTCACCAAGTACGCCTCCAACGCCTACCTCGCCACCCGCGTCTCCTTCATCAACGACATCGCCAACCTCGCCGACGCGGTCGGGGCCGACGTCGAGCTGGTCCGCCGGGGGATGGGCGCCGACCCGCGGATCGGCCCGAAGTTCCTCTACCCCGGGGTCGGCTACGGCGGCTCCTGCTTCCCCAAGGACACCCGCGCGCTGATCACGACCGCGCGCGAGCACGGCCTCCCGCTCGACATCGTCGCCGCCGCCGAGCGGATCAACGAGAGCCAGAAGCTGGTCCTCGTCCGCAAGGTGCGGCGCCACTTCGGCGACGATCTCCCGGGCAAGACCCTCGCGCTCTGGGGCCTCTCGTTCAAGCCGAACACCGACGACGTCCGCGAGGCGCCGGCCCTCCAGATCGTCCACACGCTCCTCGCCGACGGGGTCAAGGTCCGCGTCCACGACCCGGTCGCCGGCGCCAACTTCATGGCCATCCTCGGCGATCACCAGGGCTCGGTGACCCTGGTCGAGGATCCCTACGAGGCGGCGACGGGCGCCCACGCGCTCCTCCTCGTGACCGAGTGGCGCGAGTTCCGGAGCCCCGACTTCGAGCGGCTGCGGGCGCTGATGGCCGAGCCCGTGCTCTTCGACGGCCGCAACCAGTGGGATCGCGGCCACGTCGAGTCGCTCGGCTTCGCCTACACCGGCATCGGCCGCTAGGCGCCCGCAGCAGCGCCTAGGCGTCGGGATCGCCGATCGCCCGCCGCATCAGCGGCTGGACCTTCTCCTCGTAGTTCAGCACCGCCTGGACGATCGCCTCGTAGCTCTCCATCGTCAGGGCCTGGGCGGCGTCGCAGAGCTGCTCGGCCCGGAACGCCTCCTCGTGGAGGGTCTCGGTGATCGTCCCGTCGACGAAGTGGGCGACCGAGGCCATCAGGTTCTCGGCGACGATCCGATAGTCGCCGGCGACGTGGCTCGGATCGAAGATGATCGGCAGGATCGTCTGCTTGCGCGCGTGCGTGATCGCGTTGAGGTCGGGCTGGTTGCGGCAGTAGCCGCCCTTGGTGAAGAGCGTCTTCATCCCCCGCTCGCAGAGGACGATGTTGAGGTTGCCCTGGTTGGCGACGTACTCCGCCGAGTAGAACCACTCCTCGATCTCGTTGCCGAAGCCGCGCTTGAGGATCACCGGCTTGCCGAAGCGGCCGACCGCCTCGAGGAGGTCGAAGTTCTGGGCGTTGCGGGTGCCGATCTGCAGCATGTCCGCGTGGGCGCCGATCTCGTCGACCCGGTTGAGGTCCATGATCTCGGTCGCGTAGGGGATCCCGCTCTCCTCGCGGGCCGCGTCGAGCATCGCGATCCCCTTCATCCCGAGGCCCCGCCAGTCGTTCGGCCGGGTCCGCGGCTTGAAGGCGCCGCCGCGGAGGATCATGCGATCGAGGACCCCGAGGCGCTCGCCGATCGCCCGCGCCATCTTGGCGATCGCCAGGGTCTGCTCGAGGGTCTGCGGGGAGTCGGGCCCGACCAGGAAGATGTGCTTGCCGGCGCCGATCCGCCGGACCTTGCCGTCGAGCCCCGGGACCTCGACGATCCGCCGCTCTCGCCGCTGGGCCTGGCCGCTCTTGCCGCGGATCGTCCGGGCGATGTTGGCGTAGCCGCTCGCCGCCCGGAAGAAGGCGCGGACGCCCGGCAGCGAGCGGACGTAGTCCTCGCGCTCGCCGAAGCCGCGGGTGTCGCCGATCACGTGGATCGTGTCGAAGACGCCGGTCCCCTCGGTGATCTCGATCCGGTTGCCGTAGCGGGCGGCGAGGTCGCGGATCTGCTGCAGCGTGTGTCGTCGGCCTCGCTCGATCTCAATCAACATCGCGAGATCAACGATCGGCGATCGGCGGCCTCGCGGCAAGGTCCCCAGCGGCCGACGCGAGCGCCGGGCGGGCGCGAACGCTCGCGCGTATGACCTGGCCTTGGCGCCATCAGGCGCCGCGCGGGAGCTCGGCGAGGGCCTCGGCGATCCGGGAGAAGCCCTCGCGGAGCGCCTCGTCGCTGGTCGCGTAGCTGATCCGCAGGTGGCCCGGCGCGCCGAAGGCGGTGCCTGGGACGGTCGCCACCAGCTTGCGCTCGAGGAGCCATGTCGCGAGCGCGACGTCGTCCGCCGGCCCCTCGCCGCCGACGAGGTAGTCGCGGACGTCGACGAAGACGTAGAAGGCCCCCTCCGGCGGATGCACCCGGAGCCCCGGGATCGCCGCCAGCGCCGCCAGCGAGAGCGCGCGGCGGCGAGCGAAGGCCGTCTGCATCGCCGCCGCCGCCTCGGCGCAGCGAGGATCCCGGAGCGCCGCCAGGGCCCCGACCTGCGAGGGCGTCGCCGCCCCCGAGGTCATCTGCCCCTGGACGCGCGAGACGGCGGCGATGATCGGCGCCGGCGCGACCAGGAAGCCGATCCGATAGCCGGTCATCGCGTGGCTCTTCGACACGCCGTCGACGACGATCACCTGCTCGCTGCGTCCGGCCAGCGCCCGGAAGGCGCTGACGTGCTCGTAGCCGTCGTAGACCAGCTTGCGGTAGATGTCGTCGCAGAGGATCCAGGCCTGCGGCGCGCGGGCCTCGATCACCTCGAAGAGCGCCTGGAGGTCGGCCTCGCGGTAGCCGGCGCCGGTCGGGTTCGAGGGGCTGTTGAGGACGACGTAGCGCGTCCGGGGCCCGAGCGCCGCCGCCAGGGCCTCCGGCGTCACCCGCCAGCCATTGTCGATCGTCGCCGCGACGATCCGCGGCGCGCCGCCGGCGAGCTTGACCATCTCCGGGTACGAGACCCAGTAGGGCGAGACCACGATGACCTCGTCGCCCGGCTCGAGGGTGACGAGGAAGAGCCCGGCGAGGCTGTGCTTCGCCCCGCAGTTGACCATCACCTCGGCGCGGGTGAAGCGCTGGCCGTGGTACTCGGAGAGCTCGGCGGCGACGACGTCGCGGAGCTCGGGGAGACCGGCGACCGGCGCGTAGTGGATCGGCCTGGTGGCGACCATCGCCGCGACCGCCTCCCCCACCGGCGGTGGCGGCGGGAAGTCGGGCTCACCCGCCGAGAAGTCGAGGACCTCCTTGCCTGCGGCCCGCAGATCGCCCGCACGGCTGGCGACTGCGAGGGTGGCCGACGGGCGGATCGCGGCCGCCCGCGCGTTGACAGGGAGCTCGGAGATCACACGACGGGTCACTGACCGTTTTTAGCGCGACGGCGGGGCGGCGCGGAGAAAATCCACGCTGGTCTGGCCGTAGTCGCGGCTCTGCTCCGCCCGCAGACCGATTGGGAGCGAGAGGGCGGCGCTCCCCTGGCGGCCCCGCGCGCGCTCGACGACGACGACCGCCTCCGCCGCCAACCAGCGCTCGTCGGCGAGCGCGGTGAGCACGCGCGCGAGGAGCTCGACCTCGGCGTAGGGCGGATCGACGAAGACCAGATCAAAGCGCCCGCCCGCCGCCGCCTTGCCGAGGAACGCGAGCGCGTCCGCGTTGACCAGGGTGACCTCTGCCTCCACCCCGAAGACGCCGGCCTGGGCCCGCAGGTGGCGGATCACGGCCGGATCGCGGTCGACCAGGGTGGCCGCCGCTGCCCCCCGCGAGATCGCCTCGAACGCGAGCGCGCCGCTGCCGGCGAAGAGATCGAGGACCCGCGCGCCGCGGACCTGATCGAAGAGGCGGCTGAAGATCGCCTCGCGCACCTTCGCCCCGGTCGGCCGCACAGGCGCCGCGCCTGGCAGAGGGAGGAGCTTGCGACCGCGGAGGCGGCCCGCGACGATCCGCTGCACGTCGGCGATATAGCCCGGTCAGCCGCCGACGTCACCCGCGCATGGGGCGACGCAGCTCAGCAGCGGCAGGGCCCGTGGACGACCATCGGCGGGAGGGCGCGGACGATCCGGGCGCGGGCGTCGCTCTCCTCACGCTCCAGGCGATCCCAGCCGGCCTTGATCTGGCGGCGCTTGCGGAAGAACGCGTAGCCGACCAGCGGCATCAGCACGAAGAAGGGGAGCCCGCCGGAGCCGACCATCGGGAACCACGAGAAGCGCCCGCGGAGGCCGGTCCGCCACTCGACCTCGAGCTCGCCGAGGGTGACGCCGTAGGCCCGGATCACCGACGAATCGAAGCTGTGGCCGAGGCGGAGCTCGGTCAGGAGCTGGCGGAGATCGACGCCGCTGCCGTCGCGGTAGCGGAGGTGGTTGACCAGATCGCGGGCGGCCGCGTAGGCGACGGTGACCTCCTGGGGATCGCCGCGGAAGTTGGCCTCGAGGGCGTCGAGGCGCGGGACGCCGACCCCGAAGATCGCGGCCGCAAGGGTCTGGACCCGCAGGAGATCGATGCGGTCGGCGAAGCTCTCGGCGATCCCCTCGTGGAACCAGCGCGGGAGCGGGACGCCGCCGGTCGCCCGGAAGAGGGCGACGTGGGCCATCTCATGCCGGAGGAGGTTGTCGAGATCGCTGAGGGTGCCGTCGGGCGCGTGGCGGGCGATGACGATCTGACCGGTCGGCGGGTGGGCGACGCCGGCGGCCCAGCGGGGCATCCCGGTGGCCTCGGCGATCCGCCCGGAGTGGGCGACGTAGGTGATGTCGAGGCGATCGTCGAGGTCGCCGGCCATCGCCTGCTCGATCTCCGACCACCACTCCGGGACCATCGTCGCGAGGGCCATCGCCTCGTCGCTCAGCGCCGGATCATAATGAAGGACGACGCGGCCGACGATCACCTCCGAGGTCGCGCTCGCCACCTGCCAGCCGACGGGGCGCCCGGCCTCGGCGCGCGCCTGGCCGAAGGGCAGGAGGAGGGCCATGGCGACCGCGAGGACGAACCAATGGAGACGGCGAAGCCAAGCCCTCGGGAAAGTCATGGGCTGACTGTGAGCACGACCGTCGAGGGGCGCAAGGCGCTGGCCAAAATGAGCCCGAGGGCGACCCCGAAGACCGCGAGCGAGCCACCTGCGATGAGGATGGTCCGCGTCCGACGGGGCAACAAGGGGGGGCGACGAGCTTGCGCGCCCGCCCGGACCAGCGCCTCGTGCTCCTCCCAGAGCGCGGCCCAGAGGCCGGGCTCGTCCGCGGCCTCCGCCGGCCGGGTGCCCAGGGCGCGATCGAGCACGCAGTCGTGGGCGACCAGCACCGGCGCGTCGCGCTCGGGGACGTAGTCGACCATGATCACCAGGTCGTCGCGCTGCTGGCGACAGACCGCGCGGGCCTCCCCGGCCCCGCCGCGGAGCCGACGAACGCTGGTCTTTGGGACAGATGAGGCGCCAGCGCTGGTGACCAGCGCGGCGACGATCGCCAGCTCCTCGCGGCTCCCGGGCGCGCTCGGTCCGAGGCCGACGGCGATGAGGAGCGGCCCGGCCTCGGGATCGTAGCGTGGCGGCGGCGGGCCGCTGGGCGCCGGCGGGGGCGCGGGGCCCTCGACGACCGACGCGTCCGCCTCGGCCCCGCCGCTCGCGCTCTCTCTTGACCTGTCCGATAAGTCAGGAGTCGGCCCCTCGACGCTGAGCGGGACCTCGGCCGCGCGGCGCTGGATCGCCGGCGCAGCCGCGGCCGGGGTAGCGACCCCGAAGACCAGCGAGAGCGCGACCACCCCGGCGAGCGCGCGCCTCCCCTGCCCTCTCCGGGGCTCCCTCGTCGTGCCGTCCATGGCGGGCTCAGGGCTCCATCGCGCCGCGCGCGGGGCGACGGCGCTCGCGGAACCATACCCGATAGCGGTCCATCTTCGCGCGCTGGTCGGCGGGGATCCGGCGGCGGCAGGTGCTCGCCTCCTTTGACCCCTCGGCCGCCCCCCAGCGGAGCTCCGGGCACTCGTTCGGGTTGTAGGCCATCTCGAGGGCCGGCGCCCGCCCGAGGAGCTCGTCGAGGCCGACCGTCTGGGTCGACCCGTCCATCCGCGTGTACTCGAAGCGGAAGCGCGGCTCGCGGACCAGCTCGGCCCGCCGGGCCTCGAGGCGGGCGATCACCCTGGCCAGGCGCTCCGCCTGATCGGGGCCGGGCCCGACCCCAAAGACCTCGGGCTGCCGCCGGACCTTGTCGGCGAAGCCGTTCACCAGATCGATCGCCACCAGCAAGCGGAGATCGCGGGCCGGCGTCGAGAAGTTCTCCCAGGCGCCGGTGGTCTCGAAGATCTTGTAGCCCTCCGGCATCGCGATCGACCCGCCGCCGCCGGCGAAGTGGCGCTCGCCGTTGTCGACCGAGGTCACGCGGACCTTCGCCGCCTCGTGGAGGGCGGTCACCGCCTCCTCGAGCGCGAGGAAGGGATCGCGGGTGCCGGGGGTGATCAGCGCCTCCATCCGGTCGTAGAAGGCGACCCCGTCGAGCTTCGCCTGCTCCATCGACACGTCGCCGTAGCCCGCGAGCTCAGCGAGCTCGCGGTCGCCGAGCTGGACGAGCTCGCTCTGGCCCTCGACCTCGCGGCGGAACGCCGGCCGGAAGCTCTTGAAGCCCGAGCCGCCGAGCGCCGGGTCGGAGTTCCAGAGGAAGTTGCCCTCCCAGAAGCGCTTGCGGGTGATCGACCCGTCGGGCTGGCCGTCGATCGCATAGAGGATCCCGGGGCGCTCGCCGACCGGATCGACGAGCTCGGAGACCACCAGGATGTGCCCGTAGGGATCGGCGTAGACCGTCCCGGGCCGGAGCCCGCGGCGATCGAGGCGGACCGGGTAGAGATCCGAGCCCTCGTCGTCGAGGGCGACCCGGCCGTTGCCGGTGTGCACCCCCCAGGCCAGCGTCCGCCGGAAGAAGTGCTGGACCGCCCCGAGCTCGCCCGCCTGCGGCCCGCTCCCCTGCTCGGCGCTGAGGTTGGAGATCGGCGGCCCGCAGCGCGGCGCCTTGCCCGGGGTCCCGCGCGAGCACTTGCGGAAGGCGAAGGGGAGCCCGCGCTTCCACGCGAAGTAGGCCCGGAGGAAGTAGGGCGTGTCGGCGCAGTCCGGGCGCAGGCGGAGGGCGGCGGGGGAGCCCGCGCTGTCCTCGTCCCAGGCGAGCGCGTTGTGGAGGAGGTTGCGATCGGCCTCGCGGGTGACCTCGTCGAGCGAGCGATAGGCGAGATCCTCACCGGGCTCGGCGTGGAAGAGCTCGCGCACCCAGGCGCTGAAGAGCGCCTCCTCGGCGCCGCTCCAGGTCCGCGCCAGCGGCCACACCGCGCGACCGGCGGCCCGCGGGCCGGCGGGCGCCGACGAGCGCACCTTGATCGTCGCGCAGCCGATCCCGACCCCGTCGCGGCCGACGATCACGGTGATCGTCCCGGCCGCGGCCGGCGTCAGGGCGCCGATCACCGCCGCCGGCACCCCGGGGCGGTGGGTGATCTGTAGATCCAACGGCGCCCCCTCCCGCTCGACCCGGATCGCCAGCGGCGCCTCCTCGGCGAGGGTCGCCGCGACCACCCGCATCGGCGCCCCGGCGACCGGCTCCTGCGGCGATACCATGATCCCGAGCGCCGGATCGCCGGCCCCCTTCGCCGGGCACGCGCCGGCGTCGGCCGGCGTCGGCAGGACCACCGGCGGCCGGCCCGAGGCGACCGTCCCCTCGCCGGCGTCCTCGTCCTCGCCCTCGCCCTCGCCCTCGCCGACCCCCTCGCCGCTCGCCGGCGCGGGCTCGTCGATCGCCGCCGCAGCCGACCCCTCGGCGACGACCTCGGCCGGCGTCGGCTCGCTCGCCCCGCGCGCGCCGCAGCCGACGACGCCCAGCGCCAGCGCCAACGCCAGGCCAACCCGGACTCGCGGTCGACGGCCGTTCATCTCCAACACATAGCGGGCTTTCTCGGGCAACGCCAATCCTCGGGGGCAACATGCTAACCTCGCGCGCCGATGCGGGTCCTGATCGCCGACAAATTCTCCCAGCAAGGCGTCGCCACCCTCGAGGGCATCGTCGACGAGGTCATCTACCGCCCCGACCTCGGGGCCGACACGCTCCCCGACGCGGTCAAGGACGCGGGCGCGAGCATCCTCATCGTCCGCTCGACCAAGGTGAACGCCGACACCCTCGCCGCGTCCGACGCGCTCTCGCTGGTGATCCGCGCCGGCGCCGGCGTCAACACGATCGACCTCGCGGCCGCCTCCAAGCGCGGGATCTTCGTCGCCAACTGCCCGGGCAAGAACGCGATCGCGGTCGCCGAGCTGACGATGGGGATGATCCTCGCGCTCGACCGCCGGATCGTCGACGCGACCCTCGAGCTCCGGCAAGGGAGCTGGAACAAGGCGCGCTACGGCAAGGCCCGCGGGATCAAGGGCCAGACCCTCGGCCTCGTCGGCTTCGGGATGATCGCCCGCGAGGTCGCGCAGCGGGCCCGCAACTTCGGGGTCAAGCTCCAGGCCTTCGATCGCGCGCCGATCGATCCCGAGCTCGCCGAGGCCCACGGCGTCACCCCGGTCTCGAGCCTCGCCGACCTCCTGCGGACCAGCGACATCGTCAGCATCCACGTCCCCTACGGCGCCTCGACCCACCACATGATCGGCCGCGACGAGCTCGCGCTGATGAAGAAGGACGCGCTCCTGATCCACACCGCCCGCGGCGGCGTGGTCGACGACGCGGCCCTCGCCGAGGCGGTCGCCAGCGGCCGGATCCGGGCGGGCCTCGACGTCTTCGAGGAGGAGCCGGCGGCGAGCAAGGCCGAGTTCTCCGGCCCCCTCCGCGGCCTCGACGGCGTCTACGCGACCCCCCACATCGCCGCCTCGACCGACCAGGCCGAGGGGGCGATCGCCGACGAGGTGATCCGGATCGTCCACGACTACCTGGCGAAGGGGCTGGTCCACAACACGGTCAACATCGTCAGCGATCGGGTCTCGCGCTTCCGCCTGATCATCCGCCACCTCGATCAGGTCGGCGTCCTCGCCGGGATCCTCAGCGCCCTCCGCTCGGAGTCGCTCAACGTCCAGGAGATGCAGAACATCATCTTCGCCCGGGGTGAGGCCGCCTGCGCGACGATCACCCTCGAGCACCGGCCGAGCGAGCTCCTCCTCGGGCGCCTCCGCGATCAGGAGACGATCCTCGCGGTCGAGCTGCGGGCGACTGGCGCGGTCGCCTGAGGGACGTCGATGCCGGCGCTCGTCCTCTTGGCCCACGGGAGCCCCGATCCCGCGTGGATGGATCCGATCGACGGGACGGCCGCGCGGATCCGCGCGCTCGCGCCGGCGCTCACGGTCCGGACCGCGACCCTCGATCCCGGCTCCTTCGCCGACGCCGTCGCCGCGCTCGTCGCCGACGGTGAGCGCGACCTCCGGGTCGTCGCCTACTTCCTCTCGCCGGGCGGCAAGCACCTCCGGCGCGACATCCCGGCGCTGGTCGACGCCGCCCAGGCGCGCCACCCCGAGGCGACGATCACCCTGATCCCCGGCGCCCTCGGGGTCGCCGACGAGGTCGTCGACGCCCTCGCCCGAGCGGCGCTCCGCCTCGGCGGCGGGCCTTCGACCGCCTAGCTACCTGTCCCCTGGGACATCTTCGTCACGCCGCGCGGGCCGACGAGGAGGACGAGGTGGGCGAAGACCAGCGCGTGAAAGAGGAGCGAGACCCGCATGCTCAGGGCGATCGCCACGTGCAGGACGACGAGGCCGAGGGCCGCCCAGCGCCGCGTCCGCGCGAAGACGAGGCCGACGCCGATCCCGAGCTCGCCGAGCATCGTCGCCCAGGCGATCGCCGCCGCCCCGCCGGGGCCGAGCGCCCACCACGACGAGAGCAGGTGATCGCCGTAGTGGGGCAAGCGGAGGACGTGGAGGACCGCCTCGCCGCTCCACCAGCCGGCGCCGCCGATCAGCTTGGCGAGGCCCGCGAAGACGTAGACGCTGGCGAGCTGGAGGACCACGAGGCGGCTCGCCCAGGGCGCCTCGACCCGCTCAGCCCCGCCCTCGAGGCGCGCCGGCGGACCCGGAGCGAAGACCAGGAGCCCCCACTGGATCAGCGCGAGCTCGGCGTAGGCCCGCGGGACCGCGGCCTCGATGCCGACCAGGAGCCCGAAGAGGACGAAGGCCGCGAGGGTCGCGGCCCGCACCCGCCGGCCGACGACGACCAGCGCGAGCGCGACCCCGAGGGCGACGACGATGCCGACGACCACGCCCTCCGACGGCGGCGCGACGTCGACGTGGCGGTAGAGGACGCCGTCGTTGAGGATCCCCTGGCAGTAGAGCTCGCCCAGGTGAGGGAGCCGGACACCGACGTAGACCGCCGTCCAGAGCGCGAGGAGACGACGAAAGCGCAGGACCGCGGCGACCGGCGCGGGCTCAAAGAAGGTGCGCCGCAGGGCCGCCCCTACCCGCCCCTCAGCCACCCGCGCCGCCTCCAGGGCCGTCCGCGTCGCCCGTCTCGAAGCGCCCGAGCACCCGGCGCTTCACCTCGTGGGTGGCGAGCGACGTGCTCTCGCGGATCAGCCGGACCTCGATCACCGGCGTCCCCTCGGCGGCCATGCGCTCGGCGAGCCAGAGCGCGAAGCGACGCCGCTCCTCACGGTGCCCGGGGGTGGTGAGGATCCGCGAGCTCATGTAGAGGCGCTGACCGGTCGCGCCGCGGGTGAAGTGGAAGTAGCGATCGAGCGGGATCTCCACCCACACGCCGTCCGCCCGCCGCCCCTCCGCCCGCACGTCGATCTGGACCGCCCGCGGGGTGGAGAACATGTTCCAGGGGAGCGTCCGGGCCCCGGGCGCGCCCTCCGGCAGGAGCCCGCGGACGAGCGCGCTGAGCTGGGCCAGGGACCAGAGCGCGATGACCAGGCACGCCAGGAGGGTGGGCTTCGCCGCGGATCGGCCGCTCGCCATCGGAGTCCAGCGCCCACTATCACCGCGGGCCTCGACGGCGGTCAAGGCGGCCACGGAGCGCGACCGCGGCCGGCGCCCGGTGACGCTGCGGCATCTCGACGGCTATGCTTCGCGGCCGTGATCGACCACGCGAACGGACCGGGACGCTGGGTCGCCCTCGCCTTCCCGCGGGCCTTCGGTGAGCGCCCCGAGCCCGCCCTGGTCGACCGCCGCTGGCGCTGGGCGAGGCGGGGGATCGCCGCCCGCGTCGCCCTCGCCTGCGCGCGCGAGCGCCTCGTCGACGCGGCGATCGACGGCGGCGCGCTGGCCCTCCGCGGCCGCGAGGGTCCGCTCACCCTCCCCCTGCGGCGGATCGGCGAGCTCGAGCTCCACACGCCCGACCTCGAGGCCCCGCGGGCGCCGGCGCTCGAGGATCCCTGGGCGCTCCTGCGCGCGCTCGCGCCCGAGCTCGGGCTCTCGATCGACGCCGCCCGCGGGCTCGCCCGCGAGCTCGCCGACTCGACCCAGAACCTCGCGCTCGCCGGCCTCAGCGCGGATCTCCGGGCGCGCCGCCTGGCCGCCGGCGGCCGCTGGCCGGCGCCCCTCGATCCCGAGAACCTGGTGATCGAGGGCCACCCCTGGCACCCGATGTGCCGCACCCGCCTCGGCCTCCGCCCCGGCGAGGTCCTCCGCTTCGCCCCCGAGCACCTGTCTATTGGGACAGTTGATGCCGTCGACGTCGCGGCCGATCTCGTCCAGAGGAGCGGCGACGCCGACGACGCGCTCGCGCGGATCTTCCCGGCGCCGGCGCCCGGCTGGGTGCGCCTGCCGATCCACCGGATCCAGCGGCGCCGCCTCCCCGCGCTCCTCCCGGAGCTCTGGGGGCGCGGGATCCGGGCGGCGCCGGTCGAGCCCCTCCGCGGCCGCAGCCTCCTCTCGCTGCGGACGGTCGCGATCGACGGTGAGGACCCCTGCCACGTCAAGCTGGCGATCGACGTCGTGACGACCAGCGCCCGCCGCACGGTCTCGGCGATGAGCGTCGACAACGGGCCGCCGCTCACCCGGCTCCTCGCGGCGATCCAGCGGGGCGATCCAGCGACCGGCGCGGGCCTCTGGATCCTCGGCGATCACGCGGGAGCCGGGCTCCGCCCCGAGATCGCCGGCGAGCGCGCGGCCCACCTCGGGGTGATCCTCCGCTCGACGCCCGAGCGGGTGGCCGCGGCCGCGACCGGCGACGCCTGCGAGGCCTGGGTCTGCGCCGCCCTCGGCGAGCGAGCCCCGGCGAGCGGACGCGTCCTCCTCGCCGAGCTCGCCTCCCGCCACGCCAGCGTCGACGAGCTCCTCGCCCGCTACGTCGCGCTCCTGGTCCCGCCGGCGCTCCGCCTCCTCAGCGGCCACGGGATCGCCCTCGAGCTCCACCTCCAAAACAGCCTCGCGGTCGTCGGCCCCCGCGGGCTTGCGGGCTTCGTCGTCCGCGATCTCGGCGGCCTCCGGATCCACCGCGCCCGCCTCGCCGCCGCCGGCCACACGCTCGCCTTCGCCCCCGGATCCTTCATCGTCACCGACGACCTCGCGGAGGTCCGCGACAAGCTCGCGCACACCCTCTTCCACGCCCACCTCGCGGCCCTCTTCCGCTGGGCCGAGGAGGCGCTCGGCCTCCCGGCGCGGCGCGGCTGGGGCCTCGCGCGGGCGACGCTCGATCGCAGCCTCGATCCGATCCTCTTCCCCGAGCCCGCGCGCGAGGCGGCCTTGATCGATCGCGCCGCCCTCCTCGCCCCCCGCTGCCGGGCCAAGGCGCTCCTGCGGATGCGCGTCGACGGCCGGATCAGCGACTACGCCTACACCGAGGTCGACAACGTCCTGGCGGCGCGCGAGATCGCCGACGAGGCCGCGCGCCTGCTCGCGCGCGGCCTTCCTGGCGGGTCGCGGAGCCCGTCGCTATCCTGAGCGAGGCCATGTCGCACGCCTCCCGCACGCCGCTCGTCTTCGCGATCCCCGAGTACATGTACATGCAGGCCGATCTCTGCGCGCGCGGCCACCTCGACGCCGGCGAGCTCGAGGTCAAGACCTTCCCCGACGGCGAGCGCTACCTCCGGATCCTGACGCCGGTCGACGGCCGCGACATCGTCCTGATCGGCGGGACCGTCACCGACGCGGCGACGCTGACCCTCTTCGATCTGGCGTCGGCGCTGGTCCGCTACGGCGCCCGCCACCTCACCCTCATCGTCCCCTACTTCGCCTACTCGACGATGGAGCGGGCCGTCCGCGCCGGCGAGGTCGTCACCGCCAAGACCCGGGCGACGCTCCTCTCGGCGATCCCGCCCGCCTGCTACGGCAACCGGATCCTCCTCCTCGATCTCCACTCCGAGGGGATCCCGCACTACTTCGAGGGCGAGGTGACGGCCGTCCACGTCTACGGCAAGCCGATCATCCGCGAGGCCGCGCGCCGCCTCGGCGGCGACGACTTCGTCCTCGCCTGCACCGACGCCGGCCGGGCGAAGTGGGTCGAGTCGCTGGCGAACGACCTCGGGGTCACGCCCGCCTTCGTCTACAAGCGCCGCCTCAGCGGCTCCGAGACCGCGGTCGCGGCGGTCAACGCCCAGGTCGAGGGCCGCCGCGTGATCATCTACGACGACATGATCCGCACCGGCTCCTCGCTCCTCGGCGCCGGCCGGGCCTACCGCGACGCCGGTGCGAGCTCACTGGCGGTGATCACCACCCACGGGGTCTTCCCCGGCGACGCATTCCAGCGGATCCAGGCGAGCGGGCTCTTCACCGACATCGTCTGCACCGACTCACACCCGCGGGTCCACGCGCTGGCGGGCGAGGGCTTGACGATCGAGGCGACGGCCGGGCTCTTCCTCCCGCACATCGGCTACTCCGCGGGCTAGGCGACGCCTCGGCACGTCGCCGAGCCGAATTGACGAAGGGCCGCGCTCGGGAGCGCGGCCCTCCTTGGGGGCTTGGGATCTCTCAGAAGTGGGGACTAGGGCTCGAAGGAGGAGACCAGGAGCGCCCGGTTCTTCTTGAGCGAGCCGCAGTTCTTGACGGTCTTGTTGTGCTTGTCCCACTTCTTGCCGCACGACGGGTAGAGGCCCTCGGCCTTCCAGCCCTGCTGGCGGATGTCGTTCAAGCAGTAGGCGCCGTCCGGCGTCCACTCGGCCTCGACCACCCAGTCGAAGGCACGCTCCTGGATCTGCGGCGAGAGGTTGTCCCAGATGTCGAGGTGGGTGCCGTCGACCGTCCAGGGCTCACCGTTGCCGCAGTAGTCGGCGCGGGCCATCCGGGTGCAGGCCTGGTGGTGGTCGGTGAGCTGGACCGTCTCGCACTTCTTGCCCTTCTTGCCCTTCTTCCCGTTCTTGCAGAGCTCAGCCTCGGCCCACGGGCGGTAGCCCCACTCGGTGCAGTGGGCGAGGACGCCGGTCGTGCAGGCGAAGGTGAAGACCGTGGGATCGTCGATCCGATCGCCGGTCTCGGTGTCCCAGTAGTTCGAGAGGACGATCGCCGGCTGGGCCTCGCCGCCGAAGTCGAGGCAGGGCGAGCTCCACTCGCCGCCGACCTCGCGGGTCGAGAGCTGGTAGGCCATCACGTCGTCGTCGTAGGCGTTCGGATCGGGATAGACGTCGTCGATCCGGATCTCCGCCTGGACCTCGACATCGTTGCCCTCCTCGTCGACCGAAGCGATCGTCAGCCCGAAGACCGTGCCGATCATCTCGGTGCCCGAGAGCTCGACCTCCTCACCGTTCTGCAGGACGGTGCCAACGAGCGTCGACCCCTCGACCTGGAAGTCGGTGTAGTCCGCGCCGTCGATCGTCACCGAGTCGAGGCGGGTCCCGTTGATGTTGTAGCCGGTCCCGAACTTGACGCCATTGATGACGCTCCACTTGACGCCGTTGATCACGCCGAAGCGGACGCCATTGATATTGAAGGCCCCCAGCTTGCTGCTGTTGACCACGAACGTGTTGATCTTCGACGCGTTGCCGACGACAAACCGGGACTCGATGTCCCCGTGCTGCGCCGCGCCCTCGTAGCACCCCGCGAACAGAAGGGTCGACGCCAGCGCGATACCAATGTTTCTCGTGCTCCTCATACCCTCACCCCCAAGCACGATCAAGTTAGCACCAGCGCGGACAAAGTGTCCAGGTGATTTCCGCGAAATTTGGCCGTAAGAGCCGTCTACACATCGGTCTACGATGTAGGTGCGACGTCAGAGTTCGACATCAGCACAGATGCGAGCGCCGATCATCGCCGACCGGAGGTTCGAACCAAGGAGCTCGCGGTGAACCGACCGGCTGGTCATCTCGAGGTGGAGGAAGCAGCCCCCACGGATGACGTGGTCGCTGTCGCCGAGCGAGGACACGACCCATTCGTAGACGTTCCCGGCCATGTCGTCGGCACCGAAGGGGCTCCGGCTCGCAGGCCGGCTGCCGACCGGCTCGGGGCCCATCTTCTGGGCGTCCTTGCCGTAGGTCTCGTCGAAGTTGGCGTCCGCGGGCGCGAGGCGGTCGCCGTGGGGAAAGAGCCGACCATCGGCGCCGCGAGCCGCCCGCTCCCACTCGAGATCGCTGCAGAGCCGCGCGTTCGGGACCCGCCCGCTGGCCGCCAGCCAGGCCGCATATGCGGCGACGTCCTCGGCGGAGACGCCGCTCACTGGCAGACTCCCCCACTCCATCTCGCGGTGCTCCTCGCGCTTCGGGAAGACGAGAGGAGCGCCGGAGACGGCCTCATGGGGGCCCTCCTCAGCCGCCCAGGAGATCTTCCAGCCACTGTCACTTGCAGACACGCTGACGATCTCGCCGTCATTGGGCAGCCGCTTGGTCTTCTCCTCCTCCGGGAGCGTCGCCACCCACTCGAGGTACTCGCCGAAGGTGAGCTCGTTGCGAGCGATCAGGAAGGGGCCGGTCGAGACCTCGTGGAGCGGCGCGGTGTGGTGGAGCGCGTTGCGGAACTCGTTGTCGCCCGCGTAGCCGAAGGCGAAGGGGCCCGGCGGCACGAAGACGAAACCGCTCGGGATCAGCTCGGGCCGCGGCAGGAGCACGTCGACCTGACGCTCTTCACCGCGCCTGAGCATGATCGGATAGCGGGTCTCGTTCCCCCCAGCGTCGGTCAAGAGCGCGAGGTAGGAGCCGGGGTCGAGCGGCCGCGACGGGGTCGGCGCGGCCCCTAGCTCGACGGGATCGGCGAGGACCAGCCGGCCGTCCTCGTCCTCGTAGCGCAGGAGCGAAACCGTCGCGCTCGCGTCGCCGGCCCGGATCGAGAGCGAGGTCGCGCCGTCGAGGCGGCGCGCGATCGCCCCGCCCTCGTCGTAGAGCGCGAGGCGCGACGAGTACTCGGTGAAGGCCGTCGGGTCGCCGAGATCCTCGGCCAGGAGCGCGCGCTCGAAGAGGACCTCGGCGATCACCTGCCGGGCCTCGCGGCTCTCGTTGTCGAGGCTCAGCGTCCGCTCAGCGAGGTCGGAGGCGCGGACGAAGAGCCGGGAGAGATCGCGGGTCATGGTGGCGACCTCGGCCCAGGCCTTCTCGCCGCCCTCCATGTCCTTCGAGTCGAAGCGGGAGAACGCCTCGGCCTTCTTGCTCGCACGCTCCTGCGCCTTGCGCTTGCCCTCGCCGAGGACCTCACTCGCCTCGGCGACCTGGGCCTCGACCCGGCGCTGGAGCTCTCGGGCGCTCCGCAGCGACGTGCCCGCGTAGGTGAGCCCGATGAGGAGCGGCACCGAGGCGATCGCCACCCTCCGGAGGAGCCGCGAGCGGGCCGCGTTGGCGGTGCTCGAGCTCAGGAATTCGCGCTCTCGCTCGCGCAGGCTCTCGGCCTCGAGGACCCTCGCCTCCACGACCTGAGCGGCGCTCCAGAGCCCCTCGCGCCCCTTGCCGAGGCGCTCCCACTCGACCGCCGCCTGCTCGAGGCGGAAGCGGACCGCCCGCGCCTCCTTCTCCTCGTCGAGCCAGCCGGCGAGCTGGTTCCAGCCGCCGACCAGGGCCTCGTGGGCGATCTCGTAGACCATCCGCTCGCCGGCCTCCTTGATCACCAGGAGACGTCCGCGGACCAGCGCGTCGAGGGCCGCCTTCGAAGCCTCGTCGCTAGCGACGAGCTCCTCCTCGGTGAGCGACGCGCGGGTGTTGTCGAGGGTGACGAGGCGCATCAAGAGGCGCCGCGCGGCCGTCCGCTGGTTGGGGAGGAGGCTGGCGATCACCCCGTCGGCGTGGCGAGCGAGCGCGCCGGTGACCCCGCCGATCTTCCGGAGCTCGCCGGCCGAGATCACCGAGGTGCTCTGGTCGCGGCTCTCCCAGAGCTCGGCGAGGGCGAATTGCAGGAGCGGCAGCGAGCCCCGGACGCCGGCCTCGACGAGCTCGTCGACCAGCTCGTCCGATTCGAAGGCGACCCCGTGGACCTGCGCCGGGCCGACGATCGCCTCGCGGGCGCCCTCGGGTGAGAGCGGGCGCAGGAGGAAGACCCCGCGGGCGACCTCCTCACCGAGACCCGGGACCGTCACCGCGCGGGTGAGGAAGTCACCACGCACCGTCGCCAGCACCTTGAGGCCGGGGATCCCGGCGAGGAGGCGGACGATCATCGGCCCGATCACCTCGGCCTCGGCGGGCTCGGAGATCGTCACGAACTCCTCGAACTGATCGAGGAAAATCAGGCAGCCGCCGCTCTCACCGAGCTGCTTGCGGAGCGCCCGCACCAGCGCCTCCGGCTCGCGGCCGAGGAGCTCCGAGACCTCGTCCTCGCCGAGGCCGAAGCCGCGGGCGATCACCGAGACGAAGGAGTGTCGCGGGTAGCGGCCGGGCGTCATCGTCACCGAGCGCCAGGTCTTCGAGGGATCGAGCTCGCCCTCGAGCACCGAGGGGATCACGCCGGCGCGGCAGAGCGACGACTTGCCGACGCCGGAGTCGCCTGCGACGACGACGAAGGAGTCGGTGCGCAGGCGCTCGACGACCGAGCGCACCTCCGCGGTCCGGCCGAAGAAGAGCGAGCGGTGCTCGGCCTCGAAGGCCTGGAGGCCGCGGTAGGGGTTGCCGGTGGGGACCTTGCCGCCGCGCGCCCGCGCCGGCATCTGCAGCATCTCGAGCGCGGTCCGGAGCTCGTCGCCGGCGGCGAAGCGCTCGTAGGGATCGCGGTGGAGGCAGCGATCGATGATCGCGGCGAGGCGAGGATCGCAGGCCGGGGCGACGTCGATGAGCGGCGGCGGGTCGTTCTCCTGGACCTCCATCGCCAGCTCGAAGGGGGTCTCGGCGTCGTGCGGCGGCCGCCCGGCGACCAGGATGTAGAGGACGACGCCGAGCGCGTAGACGTCGGAGCGCCGCGACGCCGGATCGGCGAGCCAGAGCTCGGGCGCCATGTAGTGCGGCGTGCCCATCACCGTGCCGACCCGGGTGATCGACGCGCCGCTGCGGTTCCAGGCCCCGAAGCGCTCGCGGCGGGTGCGGAGGTCCTCACCGTCGCCGGTGTCGCCGCTGGTGGTCACGAGCCGCGGGGTCGCCTCGCGCCGCTCCTTGAGCTTCGGCGTCGGCGCGGTCGCGTCAGTCTGCTCGGCCCGCAGCGTGTCCGAGATCCGCGACGCGGCCATCGTCAGCGCGTTCTTGCCGGCGAGCGCGACCGGGTCCTCGGTCCGCTCGCGCGCGTGCGAGGGCGACGACGACTCCGCCCGATCGCCGACGTCGACGAGCTTGGCGAGGCCGAAGTCGAGGAGCTTGACCTGACCGCCCTCGTCGATCACCGCGTTCGAGAGCTTGAGATCGCGGTGCAGGACCCCCTGGCGGTGGGCCGCCGCGAGGCCGCGGGCGAGGCCGATGCCGACCTCGAGGGCCCGCGTCCACGGGATCGGCAGCTCGAGATCCGCGAGGTTCTCCCCGCGGACGTACTCGGTGACCAGGTAGAGGCGCCCCTTGATCTCGCCGACCCGGAAGATCGACATGACGTTGGGGTGGAGGATCCGCGCGACCGCCCGCGCCTCGACCAGGAAGCGCTCGCGCTCGATCGGGTCGGGGCGCAGCGCCCCGAGGAACTTCATCGCCACCGGGCGATCGAGGACGATGTCGTGGGCGAGGTAGACCGAGCCCATGCTCCCGCGGCCGAGCTGCCGGACGATCCGGTACTCATCGAATTCGTCGGGGGGCGTCCACTCAGCCTCCTCGAGCATCCGGCCTCCCCTCTGCGCGTCGACGATCCCGGCCCGGGGTCCGGCGGAGGCTCACCGCGCCTCTGGAGCGCCCAGCCGCGGACCGCCGTCGCCATCGCATCTCAAGCTGAGCAGCCGCGCGCCCCATACGGATCTGGAATCGCCTCGCCGCCAGCTTTGCATAGGCGCGGACAGCCCCGCAAGCGGCGCCAGGGCGGCTGCGCGCGCTATCGCCAGGCGCCCGGCGCGACCCGTGCGGGCGTCCACGCACGTCCCGCGAGCTGCGCAGGATCCCGCGTCCAACCCTGCACCGCCGGCGCCGTCGTCGCTCGCACAGACCGCGTCGCCGCGACCTCGCAGGGGTCCGCGTCGACGCGGCCGCATCTCCCGCGCGCCGCGAGACCGCGCTCCGCGTATGCTCGGCCCATGCGACCCCTGGAGATCGCCGGCTACGACGAGGTCCATCGCCTCGAGTGCGGAGGCGCGCCGACCTTCCTGGCGATCCACACGCGCTTCACCGGTCGCGCCTTCGGCGGGATCCGGATCCGCGACTACCCGAGCGAGCGCGCCGCCCTCGGGGACGCACTCGCGCTCTCGCAGGCGATGTCGCGCAAGGCGGCGCTCGCCGAGATCCCCGGCGGCGGCGCGAAGACGGTGATGATGCGACCCCCGCCGGAGCGCCGACGCGAGGCGCTCGAGGAGCTCGCCGCGATCATCGAGTCGCTCGGCGGGAGCTACTGCTGCGGCGGCGACTACGGCTTCACGGTCGAGGACGAGGCGACCGTCCGCGCCCGCACGCGCCACATCGCCACCGGCGATCTCAGCGACGCGACCGCGGCCGGCGTCGAGCTCGCGATGCTCGCCGCCGAGATCCCGACGAGCGTCGCGATCCAGGGGCTCGGGCGGGTCGGCGAGGCCCTGGCGCGGCGCCTGGTCGCCCGCGGGATCAAGGTCCTCGCCGCCGATCCGAGCCCGCACGCGGCGACCCCTCGCGGGGTCCGGCGCGTCGATCCGGCGACGATCCTCGAGGCCGAGGTCGACGTCCTCGCCCCCTGCGCCCACGGGGGCGTCCTCGGCGAGGCGGCGATCGAGCGCCTCCGCTGCCGCCGGATCTGCGGGGCCGCCAACAACCCCTTCGCCACCAAATCCGACGCCGATCGCCTCCACGCCCGCGGGATCGCCTATGTCCCCGACTTCGTCGCCAACGCCGGCGCGCTGATCGAGGGCGCGTTGACGACGATCGGCGAGGCCGCGGCGATCGAGGCGCGGATGGCCGCCCTCCCGGAGCTCGTCCGAGCGATCGACCGCGAGTCCCGGCGACGCGATCGATCGCCCCACTGGATCGCCGTCGAGATCGCGGACGCGCGCCTCGCAACCCGCCGCCGCCGATCCGAGTGAGCGCTCATTCATGTCGCATCGACGTCGCACCAAAAACGACGAACCGTCGGGGGAATCCCCTCGGGGGCCCTTGTTCCCCCACAAACGCTGCTCCTGACAACTGGCACGCTTGCTGCTTTCCCAAACGAGCGACGAACTATGAACGTCCCAACCTCAGACCTCCTCGCGGGCCTCGCAGGCGGCCTCATCATCGGCGCGGCGACCTCCTTCATGCTCCTCTTCAGCGGCCGGATCGCCGGCGTCAGCGGGATCATCGGCGGCCTCCTCCCGGCGACCAGGGGCGACATTGACTGGCGGGCGATGTTCCTCATCGGCCTCCTCGTCGGCGGCGTCATCCTCCGCTTCATCTACCCGGCGGCCTTCCCGACGACGATCGACGCCTCGCCGATGACCCTCGTCGGCGCCGGCCTCCTCGTCGGCTTCGGCACCCGCATGGGCAACGGCTGCACCAGCGGCCACGGCGTCTGCGGGATCGGTCGGATGTCGCGGCGCTCGCTCGTCGCGACCATGACCTTCCTCTTCTCCGGGATGATCACCGTCTACATCACCCATCACCTCCTGGGAGCCTCGGTATGAACCACCGCAGCATCGCCTTCATCACCGGCCTCATCTTCGCCGTCGGCCTCGGGATCTCCGGGATGACCCAGCCGACCAAGGTGATCGGCTTCCTCGACGTGACCGGCGCCTGGGACCCGAGCCTGGTCATGGTCATGGGCGGCGCCGTCGTCGTCTACTTCCTCGTCTTCAACGTGATCGTCCGCCGCCGGGACAAGCCGATCGTCGGCGAGCGCTTCGGCATCCCGAGCCGCCGCGACATCGATCCCCGCCTCCTCGGCGGCGCCGTCCTCTTCGGCGCCGGCTGGGGCCTCGGCGGCTTCTGCCCGGGTCCCGCGCTGACCTCGGCGGCGACCGGCATGAGCTCCGTCCTGATCTTCGTGGCGGCGATGCTCGCGGGCATGGGCCTCCACTCCACCTACCAGAAGCTGCGCAGCCGCGCGTGAAAGAGAGCCAGCGATGAAGATCGAAGCGTTCTTCGACCCCCGCACCTACACCCTCACCTACGTCGTCTTCGATCCCGAGACCCACGACGCGGTGATCATCGATCCCGTGCTCGACTACGAGCCGATCGGCTCCAAGGTCTTTGGCGAGTCGACCGAGAAGGTGCTCGCCTTCGTCCACCAGCACGAGCTCAAGGTCCACTTCATCCTCGAGACCCACGCCCACGCCGACCACCTCTCGGGGTCGCAGGAGCTCCGCCGCGCGCTCCCAGGCGCCGAGGTGGTGATCGGTGACAAGATCACCGCGGTCCAGGAGCTCTTCCGCGGCTTCTTCGACCTCGGCGCCGACTTCCCGGTCGACGGCAGCCAGTTCGACCGCCTGATCGGCGACGAGGAGTCGATCACCGCGGGCACGCTCAGCGTCAAGGCGATCGCAACCCCGGGCCACACCCCGGCCTGCGTCTCCTACCTGATCGGCGACGCGGTCTTCACCGGCGACGCGCTCTTCATGCCCGACTACGGCACCGGCCGCTGCGACTTCCCGGCCGGCTCCGCCCGCGACCTCTTCGCGTCGATCACCGGGCGCCTCTACGCGCTCCCCGACGACACCCGGGTCTTCGTCGGCCACGACTACCTCCCCGGCGGCCGCGACGTCGCCTGGGAGAGCACGATCGCCGCCGAGAAGGAGGGCAACGTCCAGCTCCCGGCGGGTCGATCCGAGGCCGAGTTCATCGCCTTCCGCGAGGCCCGCGACGCGACCCTGGCCGCCCCCAAGCTCCTCTACCAGAGCGTCCAGGTGAACATCGACGCCGGCCGCCTGCCGGCGCCGGCGGAGAACGGCCGCCGCTTCCTCAAGATCCCGCTCAACATCAAGGCGCCGGCCAAGAGCGCCGACTAGGCGCGGGTCACCCCGCGCGGCCGCGAGGCCGTCTTCGCCGCTAGCGATCTTCGGCGAGGACGGCCTCGACCGCCTCGAGGACCATCTGCGAGGCCGGGCGATCGGAGGTCCGCTCGCCGACGTAGCTCCAGGCGATGCTCTTCTCCTGGCGGACGACGAAGACCGCCGGGATCGCGACCTCCTCCCCGGCGACCCCGTAGGCGGTCGCGGCGACCATCTCGGGGTCCGCGAGGAGCGGGAACTTGATGCCGATCTTGGCGGCGAAGTCCTTGGACTCCTCCGCGCTGTCGCGGCTGATCCCGACGATCGTCACCTTCCGCCGCCGCAGCTCGTCTTGAATCTCGACCAGGGAGCCGAACTGGCGCCGACAGAAGGGTCACCAGAAGCCGCGGTAGAAGACCAGGACGGTCGGTCCGTGGGCGGTGAGGCCGTTGAGGGTGACGAGCTCGCCGTCGCTGTCGGTGAGCGTGAAGTCGGGCGCGACCAGATTGCCAGGGGGGACCACCGTCCCCTTCCGGCGGCAGGCGGGGAGCGCGAGGCCCAGCGCCCCGCCGACGAGGAGCGCGCGTCGACCGATCACGCGGCCTTCATAGTCGATCCCGCGGGCCTCGACAACTCAGTGGTTCTCGATCTGGAGCTCGCGGAGCTTCCGCCAGAGCGTCGAGCGGTTCATCCCGAGGCGCTTGGCGGCCTCCCCCTTGCGGCCGTGGGTCGCCCGCAGCGCGCTCAGGATCCGCTCGCGCTCCTCGGCGAGCGGGTCGAAGCGGCCCGGCGTCGCGGTCGGCCGCGGCGGCTCGCCGCGGAGCTCGGGGAGGAGCTCGTCGGCGCTCATCACCGGCCCCTCGCCGATCGCGAAGGCGTACTCGACCGCGTTACGGAGCTCGCGGACGTTGCCCGGCCAGGCGTAGGCGAGGAAGGCGTCCATCACCTCGGGCTCGATCCCCTCGATCTTGCGGGGCTCGCGTGCGTTGAAGTGACCGATGAAGTGCCAGGTGAGCGCCTCGATGTCGCCGTCGCGCTCGACCAGGCGGGGCAGGAAGACCGGCACGACCCGCACCCGGTACATCAGGTCCTCGCGGAAGCGGCGACGGGCGACCTCCTCGCGGAGCGCCCGGTGGGTCGCCGAGAGCACGCGGACGTCGACGCGCAGCGGCTCCGAGCCGCCGAGGGGGATGAAGGTCCGCTCCTGGAGCACCCGCAGGAGGCGGGCCTGGATGTCGAGCGGCATCTCGGCGATCTCGTCGAGGAAGATCGTCCCCCGATCGGCGAGGGTGAAGAGGCCCGGTCGATCCTTGATCGCCCCGGTGAAGGAGCCGCGGACGTGACCGAAGAGCTCGGAGGCGAGGAGCTCGGGCGTCAGCGTCGCGCAGTTGAGCGCCCGAAAGGGCCCCTCCTTGCGGGGCGAGAGGAGGTGGAGGGCGCGGGCGACGAGCTCCTTGCCGGTCCCCGTCTCGCCGCGGATGAGCACGCTCGCGTCGCTGCGCGCGACCTTCGGCAGGAGATCGAAGAGGCCGAACATCTGCGGCGCGACCGTGAAGATCCCGAAGAGCTCATGGGGCGGCCGCGAGGGCCGCTGGAGGGGCGCGCGCTGCATGTCGCAACATGTTGCACGGCCGTCAGCGCGGCGGCAAGGGGCCCTCCAGGGAAGCCGCGCCAATCGCGCTGATCGGCGACGGCGCCCCCTGAAGGCCCAGGCAGTAGGCCACGAAGGCCTCAAAGACCGACCGCGGCGTCCCCTCCGTCGGCAGCGCGTGGAGGTGGAGCGCCGGCAGGACGTTGACCTCGAGGAGCGCGCCGCGGCGCCAGGCGTCGGCGCCCGCGCGCGGCGGCTCGTAGAACGCGTCGAGCGGCCCCCGGAGATCGACGCCGCCGACGTCCACGCCGAGGAGCGCGCAGGCCCGCTCGGCGAGCGAGCGCCACCCGGGATCGATCGCCTCGCTGCGATCGATGACCTCGGCCTCCTCGCTGATGAGCTCGATCTCGAAGCCAGCCGGCAGCGGCGCGTCGACGTCGAGGCCGTGGACCGCGAGGTGCTCCGCGAGCTCCTCGTCGGCGTCGATCCGATCGAGGGTGACGAGCCCCTGACGCTCCCAGCCAGTGCGCCTCGGATCGCGATTGAGGGCCGCCACCGCCTCGCGGGCGCTGCGGCGGCCGTCGCCCCGCAGGCGCGGGCGGACGATCTCGGCGGCCGCCACCGCCTCGCCGCCGATCACCGCGATCCGGAGGTTGGCGCCCGGGAGGAAGGGCTCGACGAGCGCCTCCTCGTCGAGGTCGCCCTCCTGCGCGCGGGCGCAGGCGCGCGCGAGCGCGGCCGCGTCGCGGATCGGCGCGCTCAGGCCGGCGCCGCGGTTCCCCCAGTTGGGCTTGACCACCAGCGCCTGGTGCTCGCCGAGGAAGGCGAGCGCGGCCGCGTCCCCGGGATCACCTGTCTCATCGACCAGGAGATCCGGCGGCACCGGCAGGCCGGCCGCCGCCAGGAGATCGCGGCTCACCCGCTTGTTGTTCGAGAGCGACTGCGCGACCTGGGTGAGGAAGGGCGAGCGGGTCTTCGAGATGATCACCGCCCGATCGCCGTGGCGGAGGCAGAGGAAGTAGTCGGTGGTGGTCGCGCTCAGCGGCTCCGCCCGGGCGCCGAGGCGCGCCGCCGCGGCGATGATGAGCTGGTTGGTCCGGCTGAAGACGCGGCTCATCACGCCTCGTCGATCACCGCCGCCGGCTCGATCAGGATCGAATAGAGGAAGGGCGGGAGCGCGCACGCGGCCCGGTGGGCGAGCGGCGTGTAGACACGGAGCCCGGCGAGGTCGAGCCCGGCGACCCGGGCCTCGAGGTCGTCGGGGCAGAGCGCGAAGGGCCCCTTGGAGGCGACCGCGAAGCCCCACATGCAGCCGAACGAGGGGACGTAGGCGTAGAGCACCTCGACCGTCGGGAAGACCTCGAGGAGGGTCGAGCGCACCCGCCGGGTCATGTAGAGATCGACCGGATCGAGCTCCCCCGCCTGGCAGACGAAGACCCCGTCGTCGGCGAGCGCGCGGGCGATCCCGCGGAAGAAGCCCGGCGACCAGAGGGCGGCCTCGGGGCCCTCGTCGTGGGGGCCGGTGAGGTCGGAGACGATCACGTCGAAGGCCCCCGCCTCGGCGCTGGCGACGGTCGCGGCGAAGTCCTCGATCCGCGCCTCGACCCGCGGATCGTCGAGCGAGCCCGCGCCCCACTCAGGGAGGAGCTCGCGGCAGAGCGCGACGACCTCGGCGTCGATGTCGACGGTGATCACCGACTCGACGCCCCGGTGCCGGAGCACCTCGCGGAGCGTCGCGCCCTCGCCGGTGCCGCCGATCAGGACCCTGCGCGGGTGGCCGTGGGCGACCAGCGCCGGGTGGATCAGGGTCTCGTGGTAGAGCGCCTCATCCGACGACGCCGACTGGATCAGGCCGTCGAGGAAGAGCATCCGCCCGTAGGCCGAGGTGTCGGCGATCAGCACCTCCTGGACCGCGGTGGTCCGGGCGGCGACGATCCGGTCGAGGACGATCTGGAAGCCGCTGCCGTCGTCGAGGGGCTCCTGGTAGATCAAGGGCACGTCGCGCTCGCTCTCTGCGGGTCACCCCGCCGCTGCACACCTTCACGCATCATCGCCGGCGCCGCCTCCAGCGGGCGCTCGCCATCGCCACCCCGCTCAGCGCGAGGCCGAGGAGGCCGACGCCGGTGACCAGGGTGATCAGGGTCCCGGCGGGGCCGAGGAGCTCGCCGGTGTGGAGCTCGAAGAGCACCCGGGTGAGCGATCCGCGAGACGTCCGCCGCCCGATGACCGCGCCGCCGCCGTCGAGGAAGATCACGGTCTCGTCGTCGTCGTCGAGCCAGATCTGATAGGGCTCGCCCGGCGCCGACGGCAGGGTGATGTCGGTCGCCGGCGAGCCGTCGCCGCTGGCGACCGCGCGGGCGACCAGCGCGTCGAGGGAGAGGGTCGCCGCGACCGGCGGCGCCTTCGGGGTCGGCGGGCGGAGCTGATCGCGGAAGATCAGGAGGAGCCCGGAGAGCGCGATCACCACGGCGAAGAGCGCGAGGGCGACGCCGATCCGCCGGTGGAGCGGCCACCAGCCCCGCCAGCGCGCGCTCACAGCCAGCCTCCGCCCGCGAAGGCGCCGCCCATCCGCATCATCTGGATCAGCTGCGCGCGCGGGCTTCGGCGCACGCCGAAGCCGGCGATCCCCGGCTGCCGCGCGGCCACGTCGCGTCGCCTCGCCGCCCGCCGCCCGCGCGGCAGGAAGTCGTGGCTGAAGCCGAGGTTGAGGTAGAAGGTCCGCGGCCGCATCGCCAGGATCCCGCGGTTCTCGTCGTCGGTGCGCATGAACCACTCCTCGCCCAGGAGGTTCTTGACCCCGAAGGTGACCTCGACCTGCCAGTGGCTGGGGAGCGAGGCCCGGAGGCGGGCGAAGGCGCCGACCAGGGTGTACGCCGGGATCACCCCGGTCGCGCCCGAGGCGTCGTAGCCCGCCGGCCGGTTGGCGTAGTCGGTGAACTGCGACGAGTTGTAGGAGACGTCGGAGCCGAGCTTGAGGCCGAAGGGGAACTCGTAGCCGGCGCTCCCCCACACCTCGTGGGCCGGGTACCAGGCGAGGTGGTTGCCGGTGTACTGCCCGGCGGCGATCTTGCTCTGGGTCCAGGCGTAGCCGACGTTTAGCTCGAGCCCCTCAACCGCCTCCCAGACCTCACCTGGCTCCCAGGACACGTCGGTCTCGACGCCGTAGACGTGGGCGCCGGCGATCCGATCGACCTGGGTCTCGCCGATGTCGGTGAGATCGCGGTAGTAGCGGTACCAGCCGGTGAAGTCGGCGTAGACCCCCCCGAGCTCGAGGAGCTTGATCCCGCCCTCGACCATGTCGGCGATCTCGGGGTTGAGCTGGTAGTTGGAGTCGGAGGTCGCGGTGTCGACCTGGAGGAACTGCGAGGGCCCGAAGGAGCGGCCGTAGCCGGCGAAGAGCGCGACCTCGTCGATCGGCCCGTACCAGATCGACGCCGCCGGCAGCACCTGCCAGTAGAAGCGCGAGAGCGAGCGCTGGCTGAGGTTGTTGCGCCCCGAGAGCTGGGCGAGCTCGAGGCGGGCGCCGCCGGTGATCACCAGGGTGGTGTCGAGGAGGTAGAGCTTGTCGTCGACGTAGGCCGCGTAGGCGGCGATCCGGGCGTCGCCGTCGCGGCGGATCGCCGGGTCGAGCGCGCTCCGATCGAGCACCAGCCCGCGGCAGGTCTCGCCGAGCGTGGCCGTGTAGACCCCGGGCATGTCGGGCGGCGAGATCTCGCGGCACTCGCGGCTGTGGCCCGCCTCGTACATGAAGCGACCGCCGAAGGAGAGGTCCTGGAAGATCTCGCGCGGGTGGCGGATCCGCAGGGCGTAGCGCGGCTCGAGGCCGAAGATGTCGTACTGACGCGGACGGAAGTACAAGGTCGGCGCCTCGCCCTCGAGGCTGACCTGCCGCTCCATCACGCTCATCCGGTAGGTGTGGCTGAAGAAGGCGATCGTCTGGAGCTCGTGCTCCTCCCGCGGCCGCCAGCGCAGGCGCAGGCTGGTGCCGGCGCGGTCGCCCTCGAAGCGGTCGTAGGGGCGGATCGAGCGGAAGCGATCGCCCTCGGCGTATTGCTTCTCGTTGAGGCCGCCCGGGAGGTTGGAGTCCTCGAAGAAGAGGTGGGTGGTCGAGAGGAGGTCGACCGTCGACGAGGGCGAGAAGGCGAGCTTGATCAGGCCGCCGTGCGCCTGGAACTCGCTGTGCTCGCGGTAGGTGCGGCCGAAGCGGGGCGCGTACTCGAGGTACATCCCGACCCCGCGGTGGGTGCCGCCGTAGGAGGTGGCGAGGCCGGCGTCGCCGAATTGATCGCTCTGGGCGAAGACCGAGATCCGCGGGTGCTCGGGGATCGGGTGCGAGATCAGGTTGAAGACCCCGCCCGAGGTCCGGGGCCCGAAGCGCACCGACGAGCCGCCGCGGACCGCGTCGATCCGATCGATCGAGAAGAGCGAGATCGGGAAGAGCGAGAGCTGGGGCTGGCCGTAGGGCGCCGGGGCGATCGGCACCTCGTCGAGCATCACCGTCGCCTCCGACGAGAGGCGCGGGTTGGCCCCGCGGACGCCGACGTTGAGCTTTGTGCTGGTGCTGCCGATCCCCGCGTTGCCCTCGACCGCGCGGACGCCCGGCATCCGATCGAGCGCCTCGCCGACCGACGAGATCCCGAGATCCTTGGTGTCATCGACCTCGACGAGCGCGCGGCCGCCGGCGTGGCGGAAGAGATCGATGCGCTGGCCGCCGCCGAGGAGGTCGGTGGTGACGACGATCGTCCGGACCTCGGAGGCGTCGTCCTCGGCCTCGTCGCCGATCGTCTCCTCGGGGACCTCGTCGAGGGCGTCGAGGTCGACCGCGTCGTCCTCCGCCGCGTCGCCCTCATCGGCCGCCCGCGCGGGCTCGGGCGCGGGCTCGGGCGTCGGCCTGGGCGAGGGCTTTGGCGTCGCCGACCGCTTCGTCGGCGCGCGGGCCGGCGCGCCCTCCCCCGCCGCCACCGGCCCCTGATAGCCGCGCCCGGGCTGCGCCGACGCGCCCGCGCCTTCGCCCGCGTCGGCGTCGGCGCTCGCCGGCCCCTCGTAGCCCCGGCTCAGCGGCGGCGCCGCGGCCAGGAAGATGGCGAGCGCGAGGTTCACGTTCTCCCCTCGGGCCTCGGCCTACTCGACGACGACGCGGGTCGCCCCGCGGAGGCGGATGCTCTCGGCCGCGTTGTCGAAGAGGGGCGCGAGGTCGTCATGGACCGTCACCGACCAGGCGCTCGGATCCTCGGCGGTCGGCTCGGTGATCGCGTAGACCTTGCCGAACGCGTCGACCCCGTAGAGGACCCCGCCGATCCGCGCGAGCCCCTCGATGTCGCGGCCCGCGAGGATCCCGTCGACGACGACGTTGGTCGCCGTCGGCGCGCCGCCGGCCGGATCGATCGTGAAGAGCGCGTTGCGATCGGCGGGCATCGCCGCCTCGTCCTGGCCGTTGACCATCGCCACCATGCCGACGCCGCTCGCGTCGTCGCTGATGTCGCCGGCGATCCCGAGCCAGTCCTCGAAGCTCGCCCGGATCCCACAGAGGGGGACGCAGGCGTAGTAGTTCGGGTCCAGGGTGCGATCGTTGGCGTAGACGCAGTGCTCGGGCGCGGCGATGAAGTCGCCCGGGATCCCGAAGACCGCCCCGCGGGCGTCGAGGCCGTTGCCCGGCTTGCCGGCGGCGCCGACGAAGAGCTCGCCGTCGACGAAGCCGAGGCCGGTGAGGCTCTGCCGCCAGTAGCAGGCGTCGGTCGCCGTGTCGTCGACCGGCCCCGGGAGGAAGGTGTAGCGGTGGACCTCGACGTGGTTGTCGTCGGCGTGCCAGTCCGGCACCGCGAGCTCGGTGAGCCCCCACTCGTCGTTGAGCGCGTCGTAGCTGAGACCCCAGAGGCCGCGCGCGCGATCCCAGGCGAGGTCGCGGACGGTGAAGCGCTCGAGCGAGCCGTCGTTCACCGAGAGCATCCCCATCGAGTCGTCGAGCCAGAGGTGACCGAGGCGGGCGAGGCGGCAGCCGTTGCCGCCGTCGTCGCAGACCCGGGCTGGATCGTAGAGGTAGAGCGCGGCGCCGACGAAGCGGCCCTTCCCGTCGATCGGGAAGTTGGCCGTGAAGTTGGAGCCGGGGTTGGTGAGCCGCGTGTTCACCAGGAGGATCGCCTCGCCGCGGATCTCCTGGCTCTCGAGACAGCCCGAACAGGTCTCGACCTCCGCGGGGATCCCCTCCCCGGAGAAGCCGCCGCTGCCGTCGACCTCGAGGTTGACGCAGCCCAGCGGGAGAGCGAGCGCCGCCCCGAAGGCGAGAAAATTGAAAATCACTTTCATTTTCTTAAGGACGGGTATCACCCAGAAATGGCCCGGTCAAGCTGACCAAGCGTCGAATTTGAAAGTGAGTGGTCTCATGTTGCAATTGATTTTCGTTTTCATTAGACTCTCCCCAATGCAGGCCCGCCCCCGCCACGCCTTCGCCCTCGCCCTCGCCCTCGCGCCGATCCAGGCGCTCGTCGGCTGCAGCTCCGCGATCGCCGAGTCGGGCGGCGTGATGACGACGCTCGGCGAGACCGCCAGCGACGCATGCCGCGCGGCGATGGCCGAGTGGGCTCCCCTCAAGGGAGCCGCCGACGCGGCGAGCGCGAGCGCGACCTACGAGGGCAGCGCGCTCCAGAGTTACATCCAGGCGAGCGACGCCGCCGGCGAGCGCGGCGACGACCTGACGATCAGCGCCGCCCTCGAGGGCGGCGACCTGGCGACCGCGACCGCGTCCGTGGAGGTCGCCCTCCTCGCCCGCCTCCGCCTCGAGATCGCCGCCCCCGAGGCCCTCGTCGACGATCCGCGGGCCGCCTGGGACGAGGCCCACTGCCTCTGGGAGGGGGCGATCCAGGGCCTCGCCGCCGCCGGTGAAGCGGCCGGCGACCCTACGCTCGACGCCGGCCTGGTGACCGCGATCGAGGGCGCCTTCGCCGACGGCCACGCCGCGATCGAGGGCGAGGCGCCGACCGCCTCCTTCGACGAGTGGGTGCTCCCGCCGGCCAAGCAGGTGATCGAGAAGAACCTCTTCCGCGCGCTCCACCGCCTCCTCCTCGCCGAGGCGGCCGAGGGCGTCAGCGATCCCGGGGCGGCCGCCCGCGCGCTCGCCCACTTCGGCGGCCTCCGTGATCGCCTCGAGGGCCGCAACACCCCGGGGATCGCGATCATCGAGGACATGCTCGCCGACCCGGCGACGATCGACGTCGAGGAGCTCGGCCGCCAGCTGGCGATCGCCTTCGCCAAGCGCACCCGCGCCTACGCGAGCGCGGCCCTCGACGACGGCGCGAGCGGCACGCCGAGCGGCTACAAGGGCGCGATCGAGGGGCGCACCTACCTCGCGCTGGTGCTCCCCGCGATGGTCCGCGCCCTCGGCGACGCGGGGCTCGACGCGGCCGCGATCCAGGCGAGCTGGGACGACTACGCCGACGCCGTCCGGACGGGCGACGACATCGATCGCGCGAGCGCGCTCAGCGAGGAGCTCGTCCAGTGGCTCTGCGCCTACCAGGCGACGCTCGGGATCGCCGCCTGCACCGGCAGCGACGACGAGCCCAGCGCTTGACCGGCGCCCGGGGCCCGCGTAGACCCCGAGGCCTCGTGAGCACGCTCCTCCTCATCCGCCACGGGCAGGCGTCGCTGCGCGGCGCCGACTACGACGTCCTCTCCGACCTCGGGGTCGAGCAGGCGCGCCTCCTCGGCGCCCACCTCGGCCGCCGCGGCGAGGCCTTCGACGTGATCGCCAGCGGCCCCCTCCGCCGCCAGCGCGAGACCGCCGAGCACCTGCGAGCGACGGCCGCCGCCGCCGGCCTCGCCCTCCCCGAGGTGCTCCTCGTGCCGGAGCTCGACGAGATGCCGGCGCTCGAGATCCTCGCCCGCTGCGTCCCCGACCTCGCCGCCCGCGATCCCGAGATCGCCGAGCTCGCGGCCGCCCAGGCGCTCGCCCGCGAGAGCGAGGATCCCCGGGCCTTCCGCCGGGCCTTCGAATTCGTCTTCCAGGCGATGATGCGCCGGTGGGTCGACGGCGCCTTCGCGGACGCGGGGATCGAGACCTACGCCGCCTTCCAGGCCCGGGTCGAGCGCGGGATCGACCGCCTCTTCGAGCTCGGCGGCCGCGGCTCGCGGATCGCCGCGGTGACCTCCGCCGGGACGATCGGCGCGGCCGTCCGCGCCGCCTTCACCCTCCAGCCCTGGGACGCGATGCGGGCGACCTTCGTCGTCGCCAACGCCTCGCTCACCGAGCTCAAGCACCGCCCCGGTGAGCTCACCCTCGCCACCTTCAACGCCCTCCCCCACCTCGATCGCCCCGAGCTGCGGACGCTCCGTTGAGCCCGCGCGGGTGTCGGCCGCGGCCGCGGGCTGCTAGTGTCGGTCCGCCATGATCGACATCCGCATGTGGGGGAAGGCGCTCACCGGGATCCCGCGCCTCGACCGCGAGGGCTGGGAGCGCCTCGATCCGATCGCCCGCTGGCTCGTCGCCACTCGGGCCGCCGTCTTCATCATGACCGCGACCTCCTGCGGGATCGGCGGGCTCCTGGCGCTCCGTGACGGCCTCCTCGACGGCCCCCGCCTCGTCGCCTGCATGATCGGCCTGGTCTTCGCCCACGCGACCAACAACCTGATCAACGACCTCACCGATCACCGCAAGGGCGTCGACCGCGACAACTACTACCGGACGATGTACGGCCCCCAGCCCCTCGAGCACGGGCTCCTCAGCGAGCGGCAGATGTTCAAGTGGATCGCCGCGACCGGGGCGATCGCCCTCGCGGCCGGGGCCTACCTGGTCGCAGAGACAGGGATGGTGACGCTCACCCTCCTGGGGATCGGCGCCTTCTTCGTCCTCTTCTACACCTGGCCGCTCAAGTACATCGGCCTCGGCGAGCCCGCGGTGATCGCCGTCTGGGGCCCGCTGATGATCGGCGGCACCTACTACGTGGTCAGCGGCGGCCACTGGAGCCCCGAGGTCGCGCTGATCTCGCTCGCCTACGCGATCGGCCCGACCACCGTGCTCTTCGGCAAGCACACCGACAAGCTCGAGCAGGACCGCGCCAAGGGGATCCGCACGCTGCCGGTGCTCCTCGGCGAGTCGCTCTCGCGGCGGGTGACGGTCGTCCTCTGGATCTCCCAGCTCGCGCTCACCGGCCTCCTGGTCGCCCGCGGCTCGCTCGGCTGGCCGCTCCTCGCCACCTTCCTCGCGGTGCCGACGCTCCGCAAGGTCGCCGCGGTCTTCGCCCGGCCGCGGCCGCAGGAGCGCCCGGAGGAGTTCCCGGCCTCGGCCTGGCCGCTCTACCTCTCGGCCCACGCCTTCGTCTACAACCGCCGCTTCGGGCTCCTCTTCCTCGGCGCGCTCCTGGTCGACGTCCTCCTCAGGCGCTAGACCCAGACGTCCTGGGGCGCGCCGGTGTCGTGCCCCGCGCGATCGACCGGCACCACGTCGTGGAAGCGCCCGAGGTCGACCTCGCCGACCTCGCCCTCGCGGTGGACCTTGAGGATGTCGGCGAAGCGCATCCCCCAGACCAGGTCACCGGCGTCGTAGGCGTGGTGGGCGTGGACCGTCTGGGCGAGCGACTCGTCGAGGCCGACCAGCGAGATCAGGATGATCGCGTCGCTCGCCCGCAGGGTGTCGCGGGTCTCGCCGAAGAGCGGCGAGCGATCGTCGATCGGGTGGGCGATCGTCCAGGTCAGCGCGAAGAGCGGGTTGGTCTCGCGCTCGAGGCGGAGGTCGTGGATCCGCCGGATCCGCTTGCCCTCGCGGGTCCGCTCGACCCGCGAGAGCACCGCCCGCACCGACGCTTCGACGATGTGGTTGGTCCGCTCGTTGGCGACCCGGACCATCAGGGTCTCGACGCCGTCGCGGGCCGAGATCACCGCGACCCGCGAGAAGAGCACCCTTGCGAGCGGGCGGGCGAAGCGAGCGAAGCAGAGGCCAGCCGCGACGGCCACGCTGATCATCCCGAGGATCGCCTCCAGGGTCACCAGGAGGTCGCCGTAGAGGGTCTGCGGGTACATCCGCCCGTAGCCGATCGTCGCCATCGTCTGGACGCTGAAGAAGAAGGCGTCGCGCAGCGAGCCCGGCCGCGCCTCGGCGATCGCGTCGCCGCCCGCGAGGTAGAGGAGCGCGAAGAAGAGGTTGACCACGAGGTAGGCCGCGGCGATCGAGCCGAGGAAGGCCGGCCACGAGAGGGTCATGAGGTGGTGGTAGAGATCGCGGAGGCGGGCCGAGCGGACCCCCCGGCGAGTGACCACGACCTTGCCGCTGCGCACCGAGGCCATCGCCGGCGAGTATACGCGGCTGGGCGCCGCCGCCGATCGCCTGGTAGGATCGCCCCCGAACCGACCATGGACTTCTCGACCCCACCGGCGACCACCGAGCTCCTGGCGAAGATCCGCGGCTTCGTCGAGGAGCGCCTCCTGCCCCGCGAGGCCACGATCCTCGGCCAGGGCTTCGCCGCCAGCGACGCTGAGCTCCAGGCGCTGCGCGCCGAGGTCAAGGCGCTCGGCCTCTGGGGGCCCCAGCTGCCGACCTCGATCGGCGGCCTCGGCCTCTCGCTCCTCGATCACGGCCTGGTCTCCGAGCTCCTCGGCTACTCGCCGCTCGGCCACTACGTCTTCGGCGCCCAGGCGCCCGACGCCGGCAACATCGAGATCCTCGAGAAGTACGGGACCCCGGCGCAGAGGGAGCGCTGGCTCGATCCCCTCGCCGCCGGCGAGATCCGCTCGTGCTTCTCGATGACCGAGCCCGACAACGCCGGCTCCAACCCCACCCTCCTCGCCTGCGCCGCCCGCCGCGACGGCGACGAGTACGTGATCGACGGCCGCAAGTGGTTCACGACCGCGGCCGACGGCGCCGCCTTTGCGATCGTCATGGCGATCACCGACCCCGAGGCCGAGGCCCACCGCCGGGCGACGATGATCATCGTCCCGACCGACACGCCGGGCTTCCGCCTGGTCCGCAACATCTCGATCTTCGGCCACGCCGGCGGCGGCTACGACAGCCACGCCGAGATCGCCTACGAGGGCTGCCGGGTGCCGGCGACCAACCGCCTCGGCCCCGAGGGCGCCGGCTTCGTGATCGCCCAGGAGCGCCTCGGCCCCGGCCGGATCCACCACTGCATGCGCTGGCTCGGGATCTGCCGCCGCGCCTTCGACATGCTCTGCGCGCGCGCGAACGCGCGCGAGCTCGCGCCCGGTGAGCGCCTCGCCGACAAGCAGATCATCCAGGCCTGGGTCGCCGAGTGCCGGGCGCGGATCGACGCCGCCCGCCTCCTGACCCTCCACGCCGCGTGGACGATCGACAACCACGGCTTCCAGGCCGCGCGCGAGTCCGTCTCGCTGATCAAGTTCCACGTCGCCGAGGTCCTCGGCGAGGTCCTCGACCGGGCGATCCAGGCCCACGGCGCCCTCGGGATCACCGACGACACCGTCCTCTCCTTCTTCTACACCCGCGAGCGCGGCGCCCGGATCTACGACGGCCCCGACGAGGTCCACAAGATGGTCGTCGCCCGCCGGATCCTCTCCGGCTACCGCCGCCGGGCCGCCGGAGGTGGGAAGTGAGCGACGCCTGGATCGACCGCCCCCGGCCCGAGCGCGAGGGCGAGGCCCTGGACCGCGAGCGCCTCGGCGCCTACCTCCGCGAGGCCCTCGGTGCGCCCGCCGACGCGCCGCTCAGCGTCGAGCAGTTCCCCGGCGGCCACTCCAACCTCACCTACCTCGTGGGCCTCGGCGAGCGCGAGCTGGTGCTCCGCCGCCCGCCCTTCGGCACCCAGGTCAAGCGCGCCCACGACATGGGCCGCGAGCACCACATCCTCTCGCACCTCGCGCCCCACTTCGAGCTCGCGCCGGCGCCGATCCTCCGCTGCGACGATCCGTCGATCCTCGGCGCGCCCTTCTTCGCGATGGAGCGGATCCCGGGGGTGATCCTCCGGCGCCGCCTCCCGCCCGGGCTGACGATCGACGAGGCCGCGGCCGGCCGCCTCTGCGCCGCCTTCGTCGACACCCTGGTCCGCCTCCACGCGGTCGACCTCGCGGCCTGCGGGCTCGCCGACCTCGGCAAGCCCGAGGGCTACGTCGAGCGCCAGGTCAGCGGCTGGGCGAAGCGCTACGCCGACGCCAAGACCGACGAGATCCCGGCGGTCGAGCGCGTGGCGACCTGGCTCCTCGGACATCTCCCGAAGTCGCCGCCGCCGACGCTGATCCACAACGACTTCAAGTACGACAACCTCGTCCTCGATCCGGACGACCTCGGGCGTGTCCGCGGGATCCTCGACTGGGAGATGGCGACCCAGGGCGACCCGCTCATGGACCTCGGCACCACGCTCTGCTACTGGACCGAGGCCGGCGATCCGCCCGAGCTCCAGGGCTTCTCCTTCGGCCCCACCGCGATCCCGGGCTCCCTGACCCGCCGCGAGCTCGCCGCGGCCTACGCCGAACGCAGCGGCCGCGACCTCGGCGACGTCGTCTTCTACTACTGCTTCGGGCTCTTCAAGACCGCGGTCGTCGCCCAGCAGATCTACGTCCGCTTCGCCCGCGGCCACACCCGCGACCCGCGCTTCGCGGCGATGATCATCGCGGTCCGCGGGCTCATCGAGCAGGCCGATCGCTACCTCGGCGAGCGCGAGCTCTGAGTCCGCCACCGCGCTCCTCATCGCCGTCCGCGGCTCGCGGAGCGCTCGCCGCGAGGGCCCTGCCCCACGACTGGACGCGCTCACCGGGCGCGAGCGCGGCCGCACCGCGCGACGGCCAGGCCGGTGCGCATCGCCGTAACCTCGCGCGGCCGACGGCGTATCCCCCGGCATGCACGTGATCTCGCCACCTCGCCCGCTCCTCTTCGCCGCCCTCCTCTTCGCCGCCTGCGCGGGCGACGACGGCGAGAGCGCGGGCGACGACGGCGAGAGCAGCACGACCTCGGCGTCGACCAGCCAGGGCACGACGGGCGCCGAGACCGACGGCACCTCGACGAGCGGCGCCGACTCGAGCGGGTCGACGGGCACCTCGTCGGAGGCGACCTCGACGGGCGGCAGCAGCGGCTCGACCACCTCGTCGACCGGCGACGCCTCGACCTCGACCGGCGACAACACGACCGGCGTGGACCCCGACCAGATCCCGCCCGTCGACTCGGTCGACGCGCTCCTGGCCTGGTTGGAGGGCGAATCATACACCAGCTGGCACGCCGAGTCAGGGATCCACGCGTCGGCCGGACCGCACGGCGGCCAGGTCCGCACCTTCATCAACGACGCGCTCTTCGACTCGCTCGATCAGGGCCAAAGCGCCCACCCGGCCGGCGCGACCGCGATCAAGGAGCTCTGGGGCGACGGCCAGATGCGGATCGGCTGGGCGGTCGAGGTCAAGGTGCAGCCGGAGAGCGCCGGCGGCAACGGCTGGTACTGGTACGAGAAGATCGACATGACCGAGTACGGCGGCGACCTCGGTGTCGGCCTCTGCACCGGTTGCCACGGGGGCGGCATCGACTACGTGCTGACGCCCTTCCCGCTGCAATAGCGCCCCTCGCGGCGCCGCGCCGCACCACGCCGCGAACGTCGCCTCTCCCGCAGGAAAAATTGCTGCTAGTGTAGAGGACGGCGAGCGGGTCGCTCGCCAGGGGGCCCAAAGTTCTACCTACATTTTGTTCAACCAGGGAGCCGCCCCTGATCGCGGGCGCGCAGGCTCGTCCGACGAGAAGCCCGATGCGAGCAATGTGGCACCCACCTACTGCGTGTAGGGGTTGAAGTGCCGGCCACCCACGAGCGACCCGCCCGCCATCCTTTTTCCGCCGCACCGACGACCGCCTCCGCTTGCGAGTCGAAGTGCCGGCCACCCACGAGCGACCCGCCCGCCAACCTTTTCAAGCCCCGCACCGACGACCGCCTCCGCTCGCCGGTCGAAGTGCCGGCCATCCTCCGAGCGACCCGCCTCCGCTTGCGAGTCGAAGTGCCGTGACGCGAGCAGCCGCGTCAGCGCCCCGCCATGCGAACGGCGCCTGCATGCGGCTCCCTCCCAAGCGAAGGCGGAGGAGCCGCTCAAGCGGGGTCCAGGGGCCCTCGAGAGCGAGTCGCGCAGGGCGTTCGTCGACGAAGTCGACGGGCGACCGAGCACCTGTGTGAGCGACGAGGGCCCCTGGGCCCCGCGCCCCGCGACCACCTCCACCTCGCCCCGCTCTCACGGCCTTCGAACGTGGCCTCGCCCCGTCCGCGACCCACCGCGCACCCCCGCCCCTACCAGTCCGCGACCCCACCCAGCACGCCGATCAGATCCCGAATCCGCAACCGACAGCGATCCTTCCCGCAGATCGCCATCGTATCGAAGAGCGGCGGCGCAGCCGTCCGCCCCGTCACCGCGATCCGCAGCAGCGTGAAGAGATCCTTCGCCTTCCACCCGCTCCGCTCGCAGAACCCCCGCGAGAACGCCTCGAGCGCCGCCGCCTCAAACGTTCGAGCCGCCGGATCGCGCTCGATCTCCTCGGCGAAGCGCTCGAGCACGTCGATCACGTCCTGCCGGCTCCGCTTCTTGATCTTCACCTTGTCGAGGACCGGCCCGTAGTCGACCTCCGCCCCGAAGGCGAACGAGATGTAGGGCACCACGTCATCGAGCCGGGCGATCCGCTCCTTCGCGTGGAAGAGGAGCGCCCTCAGTCGCTCGGGCGCGAGCGTCGTCTCCAGCAGGCGGCGGTGGAGGGTGTCGACGTCCATCGCCCGGATGTCGGCGCCGTTGAACGCGTCGAGCTTGGCGGCGTCGAAGACCGGCCCGCCCGCGCTCACCTTCGACCACTCGAAGGCGGTGATCATCTCGTCGAGGGTGAAGCGCTCGCGGTCGTCGCCCATCGAGAAGCCGAGCGTCGCCATGAAGTTGAGGAGCGTCTCCGGCAGGTAGCCGAGGTCGCGGTAGTGGAAGATCGACACCGGGTTCTTCCGCTTCGAGAGCTTCGAGCGGTCGGTGTTGCGGAGGAGCCCGAGGTGGAAGAAGCAGGGCTCCTCCCAGCCGAAGGCCCGGTAGAGGAGCACATGCTTCGGCGTCGAGGTGATCCACTCCTCGCCGCGGATCACGTGGGTGATCCCCATCAGGTGATCGTCGACGACGTTGGCGAGGTGGTAGGTCGGGAAGCCGTCCGACTTGACCAGCACCTGGTCGTCGATCTGCTCGTTCTGGAAGCCGATCGTCTCCTGCCGGAGGTGATCGAAGAAGGAGGTCTCGCCCTCGCTCGGCACCCGGAGGCGGACCACGTGGGCCTCGCCGTCGGCCGCCCGCCGCGCGCCCTCGTCGGGGCTGAGCGCGCGACAATGCCCGTCGTAGCCGAGGTGCGACGCCTTCGCCTCGATCTGCTCGCGCCGGAGCGCGTCGAGGCGCTCACGGGTGCAGAAGCAGCGATAGGCGTGGCCGCCGTCGAGGAGCCGCTGGACGTGCGCCTGGTAGATCCCGAGGCGCTCGGACTGGCGGTAGGGCCCGTGGGGCCCGCCGACGTCCGGCCCCTCTTCCCACTCGAAACCGAGCCAGCGGAGCGCCTCGAGGATCGCGGCCTCGCTGCTCGCGGTCGAGCGCTCCTGGTCGGTGTCCTCGATCCGGAGGACGAAGCGCCCGCCGTACTTGCGGGCGAAGACGAAGTTGAAGAGGGCGATGTAGGCGGTGCCGACGTGGGGATCGCCGGTCGGGCTCGGGGCGATCCGGACCCGCGGAGGCAGCCGCCCGGGCGGAGTGGTTGACTCGCGCATGCGCGTGTCCCTACCACAGAGGCCCGAGACATGGTTAGACTCGGGTCGCGTGAGCGAAGTGACGAGCGGGAATGAGGCCATTGACGCGATCTGGTCGGTGTTGCGCCGACGGATCCTCGAGCGCGGCGTGGCGGCGACCGAGCTCTGCGCCCGGATGCTCCACGAGCTCGGGCCCCTGAGCCGCCACGAGGGCGAGCTGCGGGCGGGGAACCAGCGCCTCAACGGCGACGAGCGACACCTCGCGCCGATCGCCCGCGCGACCAGCCTCGGCTTCGCGCTCTACCTCGGCAACCGCCGGATCGCCGCGACCTCGATCCTCGACGCCGGCCGCGCCCCGCCGATCGACGCCTTCGCCGACGCCGAGCTCGTCGACGTCGTCCTCCGCCGCCGCGAGGTCTACAAGGGCACGCTCGTCCGCGGCGACGCCTCCTACCTCGTGGTCGCCCGCCCGCTCATGGCCAGCGAGCACGCCGGCGACAACACGCCGGTCGGCATGATCGAGGCCTTCCAGGACGAGCGCGCCTACTACGAGATCCTCGCGGTCGCGGCCAAGCAGCGCGCGGCCGCCCGCGATCTCGAGCAGGACGCCTGGGCCGACGGCATGACCTCGGTCGGCGACTTCCTCGACGACGTCGCCCGCCGCCTCCAGCTCCTCGCCCTCAACGGCAACATCATCGCCGCCCAGGCCGGCGAGCACGGGCGCGCGTTCCGCGTGGTCTGCCGCGAGCTCGGCACCCTCGCCGATCGCGCGCGGGCGACCGTCACCGACGTCCGAAAGCTCCTCCTGGCGATGGGCCACGAGGGGGGCGACGAGGGGGCCGGCTCGCCCTGAGCCTGGCCGATCGCACAGCCCCGCCGACCCTCCGATCTCCCCGCGGCAGCGATCGCCGGCCACCGCTTGCGCCTACAACAATGGCCCAGGAGCGCGAATTTCCCGGCCTGGCGGTCGTTCTGGGGCCCCCGCGCCGGCCCACGAGAGGGCCGGCGGAGGACCGCCGCGGACCCCCCGGGCCGGCCTCTCTCGGTTTTTGATCTGTATTTTCGCCGCTTCTGGTGCTATTCGGTGACCGCATGGTGCGCGCCGGAGAACGCAATTCCCCCGCACGCCCCAGCAATGGCGGTCTTTGCCCCATGAATCGGCGGAGCCGCGTGACCGACCCAACCACGATCCAGGGTTCGGAGATTGGCTATGGATCAGATCTTCGAGAGCCACTTCGGCGGTAACCAGAGCTCCAACGGCGGCGAGGTCGAGGCCTACTGCTCGAAATGCCGCACGGACACCACCCACGTCATCCTCGAGAGCTACGGCAACGAGATCCGGCGGGTTCAGTGCAGCGTCTGCAGCGACGCGCATGCCTTCAAGACCCCGCGGGGCCGCGAAGATGAGAGCCCAGAGCCGATCAGCGTCCGCAAGAAGACCGTCAAGAAGCTCTCGTGGCTCGACGCGGTCAACTCGCTCGACGCCGAGGACGCGGTCCGCTACAGCCCCAAGGCCGCCCTCCATCACCACCAGATCGTCGTTCACCCGACCTTCGGGATCGGCTATGTCAGCGAGCTCCTCGGCGACCAGAAAGCCGAGGTCACGTTCCGTAACGACATGCCCCGAACCCTGATCCACGGGCGCGGCGAGACCCCCGAGGAGCTCGAGGCGGAGAAGGTCCCGGCCGAGGAGGTCCAACAGCTCCTCGGGCTCGAGCTCGGACCCACGCCGGAGCAGCTCGCCGCGGAGCGCGAGAAGCGCATCGCCGAGGAGGAGGCCGAGAAGGCCCGCAAGCGCGAGGAGCAGCGCCTGGCCCAGGAGGCCGCGCGTGCGGCGCGTGCGGCCGAGCGTGAGGCCAAGCGCCTCGAGCGCGAGGCCGAGCGCGACGCCAAGCGCCTCGAGCGCGAGGCCGAGAAGGTGCGCAAGGAAGAGGAGCGAGCCGCCGCCAAGGCCCAGCGCGAGGAGGCCCGCGAGGCCGAGAAGGAGCGCAAGGTCAAGGAGCGCGAGCGCGCCAAGGCGGACCGCGAGGCCGAGAAGAAGCGCAAGGCCGAGTCCAAGAAGCGCGACGCCGAGAAGGCCCGCAAGGCCAAGGACGCCGAGAAGGCCCGCAAGGCCAAGGACGCTGAGAAGGCCCGCAAGGCCAAGGACGCCGAGAAGGCTCGCAAGGCCAAGGACGCCGAGAAGGCTCGCAAGGCCAAGGACGCCGAGAAGGCCCGCAAGGCCAAGGACGCCGAGAAGGCCCGCAAGGCCAAGGACGCCGCCAAGAAGAAGGCTGCCACCAAGAAGGCCGCCCCCAAGAAGACGGCCGCCAAGAAGCCCGCGACCAAGAAGGCCGCCAAGAAGACGGCCGCCAAGAAGGCCGCTCCCAAGAAGACGGCCGCCAAGAAGGCCGCTCCCAAGAAGGCCGCCAAGAAGTCAGCCGCCAAGAAGACGGCCAAGAAGGCCGCTCCCAAGAAGGCTGCCCCCAAGAAGGCTGCCCCCAAGAAGGCCGCCCCCAAGAAGGCCGCTCCCAAGAAGGCCGCTCCCAAGAAGGCCGCCCCCAAGAAGGCTGCCCCCAAGAAGGCTGCCCCCAAGAAGGCCGCCCCCAAGAAGGCTGCCCCCAAGAAGGCCGCCCCCAAGAAGGCCGCCAAGAAGCCCGCAGGCAAGAAGAAGAAGTAGCCCGTCCGCCCGGACACCCGCAGCGGCCGCGCCTCGGCGTCGGCCGCTGCGTCGCGAAGAGACCTCAGGCGCCGCGGACGAGCCGCGCCAGCGCGACCCCGGCGAGGACGCAGAGGACCCCGCCGATCAAGTGGACCCCGAGCTGGATCGCCAGGAGCCCCCAGCGGCCCGCGCCGGCGATGTTGACGGTCAGGAGCGCGAAGGCGCTGTAGGTCGTGAAGCCGCCGAGGAGGCCGGTGAGGAGCGCCACCCGCCAGACCCCGTCGGGGAGGAGCGCCGAGCCGAAGCCGATCGCCAGCGAGCCGAGGAGGTTGGCCGCGAGGATCCCGGCGTTCGGCAGGTGGGGCGCGCAGAGGAGATCGACCCAGCGTCCGAGGAGGAGCCGGAAGCAGGCGCCGGTCCCGCCCGCGACGAAGACCGCGATCAGCTCAAGCACCGTCGATCCGCCGCTCGCTTGTCCACAGCCCACGGATAGCGCACGCTAGCCCCGACGAGCAAGCGATGGCCGGAGCGCCCGAAAAGAAGCGCCCGAGGCGGGGCACCCTGAGCCAGCACTTCGGCGGGCGCCAGGACCCCTTCACCAGCGCGATCCTGGTCTTTCCCCTCTTCGTCACCTACCAGCTCGGGATCCTCAGCCAGGGCGGGCGCGGGCAGAACGGGGTCGACTTCGTCACCCGCTCGCTGATCGAGCTCTGCGAGCGCGATCTCGGCAACTACCTCCTCACCCTCGGCGGCCTCTGCCTCGCCTACCTGGCGATCCTCGTGATCCTCCGCCGCCGCGGCACCTTCTCGCCGCGGGCCTTCCTGCCGATGCTGGTCGAGGCGTCGTTCTACGCGGCGACGATGGGGACGCTGATCCTCTTCGTGATCCAGCGCTTCCTCGACATCGTCCCGCGCCTGGCGATCGCCAGCGCGCTCGCGCCCCTCGACGTCGTCGTCATCGCCGCCGGCGCCGGCCTCCACGAGGAGCTGATCTTCCGCCTGCTCGGCATGGGCGGGATCGGCTGGCTCCTCGCCGGGATCACCGGCCGCCGCCGGGCCTGGCTCGCCGCCCTGGTGATCTCGTCGCTGGTCTTCAGCCTCGCCCACCACGTCGGGCCGGCGGCCGAGGCCTTCACCTTCGACGCCTTCGTCTACCGCACCCTCGCCGGGGTCTTCTTCGCGATCGTCTACCAGCTCCGCGGCTTCGCGGTCGCGGCCTGGACCCACGCGCTCTACGACGTCTACGTCCTCAGCCTTGGCTAGCGCGAGCGGCGCTTTGGGCTGGTCACCAGCGAGAGCGCCCGCCGCTTCGGGACGATGATCGCCTGCGCGAGCTCGAGCACCGCGGCCGCGTCGACCGCCTCGATCCGCTCGACGTAGCCGCGGTAGCGGGTCGGCGAGAGGCCGCGGGCGACGTCGAAGGCGACCTCGTTGGCGATCCGCGAGCGCCGCTGGAGGCCGATCTGATGCTGTCCGCAGAGCCAGGCCTTGGCCCGCGCGAGCGAGGCCGCGTCGACCGCCTCGTCGACGATCCGATCGAGGTGGCGGTCGATCGCCGCCAGCGCGCGATCGAGCTTGTCTTGGCTGGTCGCCGCGTAGACCGCGAAGTGGCCGCCGCCGACGCTCTCGGAGGAGTGGGCGTCGACGTGGTAGACGAGCCCCTCCTCCTCGCGGAGGGCGAGGAAGAGGCGCCCCGACTGGCCGCCGAGGACCGTGCAGAGCACCTCCATCGCCGGCGTCCGCGGGTCGTCGAGGACCAGGCCGGGGTAGCCGATCGCCAGGTGGGCCTGCTCGCGCTCGCGGTGGAGCGTGCGCCGGCGCGGCCGGGTGAGCGCCTTCGGCCGGGCGATCCGCCGGGCGCGGCGGGCGGCCGGGGCGTCGAGATCGGCGAGACGGGCGCTGAGGGCGGCGACGAGCGCGTCGACGTCGACGTCGCCGACGATCGCCAGGACCGCCTCGCCGATCGGGTAGCCACGCCGCCAGGCGCCCTGGAGCGCGCGCGAGTGGAGCCCGCGGACGCCCTTCGGCGTCCCGCGGAGGGGCCGGGCGCCGGGGTGCTCGCCGTAGAGGAGCTCGCGGAGCCCCCGGAGGGCGACCGAGCCGAGGTCGTCATCGGCGGCCGCGAGCTCCTCGAGGGCGACCCGGCGCTCCTCGGCGACCTCGTCCTCGGGGAAGGTCGGCGTCAGCGCGCACTCGATCATGTGATCGAGGACCTCGGGGAAGTGGCGGGCGATCGCCTCGCCGTGGAGGCCCATCGAGCTCCGGCCGGCGAAGCCGCTGAGCGACGCGGCGACCCCCTCGATCGCCCGGCTGAGGTCGTCGCCGCCCAGGCGCTGGTTGCCGCGGGTGAGGGTCGCCGCGGTCAGCGACGCGAGGCCCGCCTGCGCCGCCGGCTCGCTCCCCTGCCCGCCCAGCCAAGCGAGCCAGCCGGCGCAGATCGGCACCCCGTGATCCGGGAGGATCCGCACCCGCAGGCCGCACTCGAGATCGACGGCGAGGACCCCCTCCTCCGCGTGGAGCTTCCGCTTCCGGCCGGTGGCCCGTCCGGTCGCGGCAATTGCCGAACGGCAAGCGCGGGCCCCCGCGGCGTCGACCATCTCCTCCGGCAAGGTCGCGGTGATCGCCGCCGCGTCGGCCGGCAACCAGGCGGCGACCGCCGCCTGGACCGTCTCGGGCGTGAGCGCGGCGAGCGCGCTGTAGTAGGCCTCCTCGCGCCCGGGATCGCCCGTAAGGCTGGCGTAGTACCCGATCACGTGGGCCTGCCCCTGGACGGTCTCGCGGCGGTAGACGAGATCGCTCTCGAGGACCGCCCGCGCCCGCGCGAGCTCCTCCCCGCCGATCGGCGCCGTCGCCAGGCGTCGGACCTGATCGAGGATCGCGGCGCTCGCGGCCGCCACCTGGGCCGGGCCCGTCCGGGCGACGATCATCGCCGTCGACCCCTCGCGGCCGACGTCGAGGCTGGCGTGGACATCGGTGACGAGGTGGGCGCCGCGGCGGATCTCGCGGACCAGGCGCGAGGCGTCGCCGTGGCCGAGGACAACGGCCGCGACGTCGATCGCCGCGAGTTGCGGGTGCTCGAGGGGCGGCCCCCGCCAGCCGAGGAAGAGGTGGGCCTCGCGGATGTCATCGCGGCGGACCTGGACCCGGCGCTTGGCCGGCGGCGGCGCCTTGCCGGCCGCGATCGGCCGAGCCTCCGGCATCTTGCCGAGAATCGGCCGGGCCCGGGCGACCACCGCCTTCGGATCGACCGGGCCGACGACCACGAGGCTGAGGCGCTCGCCGGCGTAGACCCGGCGATGAAAGCCCCGGAGGACCTGCGCCGAGTGCGCGCGAACCTCACGGGTGAGGCCGAGCACCGGCCGCCCGTAGGCGTGCTCGCCGTGGATCGCGCTGAGGAGCGACTGGGCCGCCCGCTGGCCGGGCTCGTCGTCGTACTGCTTGATCTCCTCGACGACGACCTCGATCTCGCGCGTGACCTCCTCGCGGTCGAGCGCCGGCCGCAGCCCCGCCCAGAGGATCGCGTCGACCGCCTCCCCCCACGCCGGGGCCGGCACGGTCGCGTAGAGCACCGTCTCGTCGTGGCTGGTGAAGGCGTTGACGTCGCCCCCCAGGGCCTCGATCCGCAGGGCCAGGTCGCCCTCCGGACCGCCCTCGGCGAAGGGCTTGAAGAGGAGGTGCTCGAGGAGGTGGGCGCAGCCGTGCTCACGGGCGCGCTCGGCCGCGGTCCCGGCGGCGACCCAGAGCTGGATCGCCACGGGGGCGCCGGGGTCCAGGGCCGGAAGGCAGAGGACGCGGGCCCCGCCGGGGAGGCGGCGATGGACGAGGGAGGGAGAGCGCGGGCTGGACGGGCGGGGACGCGGCACGGGATCGGGGCCGCCGGGCGGCGGCGGGCCGGAAGTATGCCCGAGATCCGCGCGCGGCGCCCCCGCCACACGCCACCCCGCGCATTCGGCCGCGCACCTCCCCTGGCGTACGATCCCCGGCCACTGACGCCGCGGCCGGCCCGCCGGCAGGCGGATAATTTCCCACGATCGCAGACATCGGGCCGGCCGCGTGCGGTCACGGACATGGTACGGTCGCGCCGCTTGTTTTTGCGCCCCAGGGGCGCCAGGAGGAAGCTCGCCGATGTCCGAGAGCGAAGCCGCGGCCGCATCCAACTCATCGTCGCTCGGCCTGCCGTGCCCCTTGCCGCCGGCCGCCCCGGACGAGCCGGCGGAGCTCGCGGCCTTCCGCGCCGGCCCGGTCCAGGACTCGACCTTCGTCAAGCTCCGCCGCCGCTTCCGCGAGGTCGAGGACTGGCGCTCGCTGGCCACCCTCCTGGTGATCTACGCCGCCCACACGACCAACGCCGGCAAGGTCGCCGAGCTCTCCCAGCAGGCCTACGAGCTCTGGCTCGATCGCGTCCGCGATCCCGCGCAGGCCGCCCACGCGCTCGCCCGCGCGGTCCAGGCCGCCCCCGAGCACGAGCGCGGCGTCCAGCTCCTCTACAACCTCTACAAGGACCTCGGTTGGCACCAGGAGCGGGTGATCCTCCTCCGCTGGCGGATCCGCGAGGCCGAGCGCGCCAACCCGGCCGCGGTCTCCGGGCTCCTCGTCGAGCTCGCCGGGATCCTCGAGGAGCACTTCATGGCGATCAAGGAGGCGATCGCGATCTACGAGCGCGCGCTCGCCCGTGATCGCCGGAGCCGCGCCGCCGCCGAGGGCCTGGTCCGCCTCTACCTCCACGCCTCCTCCTGGACCAAGGCCGCCGAGCTGATGACCGCCGAGCTCGCCCGCCTCGACCCCACCAGCGAGCGCGAGCGGATCGCCGAGCTCCACCTCCGCCTCGCCCGGATCGAGCACGAGGTCAACGACAACATCGCCGCCGCCGCCGTCCACCTCCAGTCGGCGCTCAAGGCGATGCCCGACAACGTCCGCGCCCTCCGGGCCTTCGGCGTCATGTACCTCGGCTCGGGCAAGGCGAGCGACGAGGGGATGGCCAAGGCCTCCGACATCTTCTTCCGCGCCGCCAAGCTGGCCAATCAGCAAGGTGATCGTCGGGAGGCGCTCAAGCTCCTCCGCCGCACCCTCACCCTCCGCCCCGACCACTATGACGCGGGGATGATGCTCGCCGAGCTCCTCTCGCAGGGGCAGCGCTGGACCGAGCTCGATGATCTCTACAGCCAGTGGCTGAACTACGTCGCCCCCGAGGACGCCTACTCGCTCTGGATGCAGCGGGGCGAGCTCCTCGAGACCCACCTCGCCCGCCGCGAGGACGCCCGGATCTGCTTCGAGGCCGCGACCCGCTACGAGGCCCCCGGCGGCCCCGCCTGGCAGCGCCTGGAGGAGCTCTACGCCGCCCTCGGCGACATGGAGGCGCTCGCCGGCCTCTTCGAGTCCTACGCCGAGCAGATGCCGGACTCGATGCCGATCGACAAGCTCCTCAAGGCGGCCGAGACCTACCGCGAGGAGCTCCACAACGACGAGCGCGCGTCCTTCTTCTTCTTCAAGGTGCTCGAGCGCGAGCCCTTCAACGCGGCCGCCTTCGAGGGCTACAAGGAGTACTGGCGGCGGAAGAACAAGTGGGCCCACCTCCGCGACCTGATCTTCTACCAGATCGATCAGGCGACCTCCTACCGCGGCGCCGACAACCCGCTGCAGAACCCCTCCTTCGCCGAGGAGTTCGTCGAGCTCGCCGAGATCTGTGAGAAGCGCCTCGGCGACCTCGACGGGGCGCTCGACGCCTGGTCGCGCCTCCAGTCCTCCTACCCCAACGACTGGCGCCCCCGCGAGCAGATCGCCCGCCTCGACAAGCGGATCCGGATGCTCGACTCGATGATCAACACCCAGGAGACCGAGCTCCACCGGGCCCACGAGCCCGAGAAGCGCCTCGCCCTCCTCCGCCGCCTCACCCAGGCCTACCGCGAGCGCACCCTCGATCCGGCGCGGGCGATCGATCACCTCCACGAGCTCCTCACCCTCGACCCCGACAACAGCCAGGCCGAGGCCGCGCTCGCCGATCTCTACGGCCAGGTCGGCGACCACCAGGGGCTCATCGCCATCCTCCGCCAGAACTTCGAGGCCGCCCGCCGGCCGGCCCAGCAGATGCAGCTCCTGCGGCAGATGGCCGCCCTCTGGCACGACGACCTCCAGCAGCACGACGACGCGATCTGGGCCTGCGAGCAGCTCCTCTCCTACAAGAACGACGACCTCGAGGCGATCCACCGCCTCGAGAACCTCTTCTTCGAGACCGGCCGCTACGACGCCCTCTACTCCGCCCTCGAGCGCGAGCTGGCGATCACCGCGGATCCCAAGGCCAAGGCCCGCCTCCTCCGGCGGATGGGCAACATCGCCGAGACCCGCCTCGCCGACAACCGCAAGGCCGCCAGGGTCTACGCCGACCTCCTCGCGGTCGACCCCCACAACCTCGAGATCATCGACAAGATGGCGGCGATCTACGAGACCACCGGCCGCTTCGACGACCTCGCCACCCTCCTCGGCAAGGCGGCCGCCTCGGCCAAGACCCCGCCGATCCGCCAGCTCGACTACCTCATGCGCCTCGGCCACGTCGCCGAGGGGATGCTCGGCGACCCCGACCTCGCCTGCTCGGCCTTCGAACGGGTCCTCCGGATCCACCGCGACCACCGCGCGGCCGTCGAGGCGCTCACCCGCCTCTACCGGACGATCTCGTCGTGGCACGGCCTCGCGGCGATGCTCGGCAACCTCCAGGAGCTCGTCGACACCGACGAGGAGGTGCTCCAGCTCGGCCTCGAGCGGGCCGAGATCCTCGCCGACAACCTCGACAACGCGAGCGCGGCCGCCCGCGTGCTCGAGCAGCTGGACGCGACGATCGCCCCCGGCCACCCCGAGATCAGCCAGCGCCTGACCAGCTACTACGCGCGCTCCGGCGACCACCGCAAGGCGATCCGCCACGCCGAGGTGCTCCTCCTCGCCGCCCGCGGCCGCGCCGATCGCCGCCGCCTCTACGAGGCGATCGCCTCCTCGTGGATCGCCCTCGGCGAGACCAAGAATGGCCTCGCCGCCTTCGATCGCTACGTCAAGGAGTCGGGCAACGAGCCCGAGGCGCTGCGGGTCCAGGCCGACCTCCAGGAGCAGGCCGGCGACCACGCCGGCGCGGTCGCGACCCTCGATCGCTACCTGAGCCTCCTCCGCGATCCGAGCGCCCAGGTCGCCACCCTCGAGCGGATGGCCGAGATCTCGGAGAAGCACCAGGGCCACCACAAGCGGGCGATCGCCCTCCTCGGCAAGGCCCTCGGGATCGCCCCCGGCCACAGCGGCGTCCGCGAGAAGCTCGAGGCGATCGCCGCCCGCCATGGGATGTGGAAGGACCTCCTCCACGCCTACGGCGAGCGCTTCAACGAGATGAGCCAGCGCTCCGACATCCGCGGGCAGATCGAGATGTGCCTCGGCGCCTCGAAGACCGCGGAGGAGCAGATCGGCGACTACGACCTCGCCTTCGCCTGGGCCAAGAAGGCCTACTTCGTCGCCCTCGAGGCCGGCCGCGAGTCCCGCGAGGCCCGCGAGCCGCGCGAGCGGATCCACGCGCTGGCCGAGGGCCGCGGCCTCTGGGCCCAGCTCCTCGCGGTCTACGAGCAGGAGCTCAAGCTGCTCTCGGGGCCAGCCGGCGACCTCGCCGGCCTCGAGCTCCTCCTCGCCGCCGCCGACATCGCCCGCGACCGCCTGAATGAGCCCGAGAAGGCGATCGCCTTCCTCCAGCGGGCCTACGCGCTGCGCCCCGAGGACATCGACCTCGCCAAGCAGATCGAGGCGCTGGCCGAGAAGCACGAGCTCTGGCCCGCGCTCATCGCCTTCCACGAGTCCAACCTCGGCCGCTCCGAGAGCAGCCTCGCGCAATTCGAGGCCCACCTCGGGATCGCCCGCCTCCTCGAGCGCAAGCTCGGCGACGCCAAGGGGGCCGCCCGCCGCCTCCGCACCGCCTGGGAGCAGATCTACGCCGACGATCGCTCGATGGCCGAGGAGGCGCTCGACCTCACGGTCTCGCTCTGCGAGCGCGCCGGCCTCTGGGCCGAGCTCAGCGACCTCCGCCAGGCCGCCGCCTCCCGCCTCTTCGATCGCAAGGCGATCCCCGAGGGCCTCAATAGCCTCCGCGAGGCCGCGCGGATCGCCGACGAGCGCTGCGGCGATCCGGTCGCCGCCCTCCGGATCCTCCGCGGCGGCCTCCCCTACGATCGCCAGGGGGCCGCCCTCTTCGAGCCCCTGCGGGCGCTCGCCGCCAAGGTCGACGGGCAGCGGGCGGCCGGCGAGCCGCGCCTCGGCTCGCTCACCCTCCTGGGCGCGCTCCAGGAGCTCTGCCGCCAGGCCGACGACGCCGCCGCCAAGGTCGGCTGGCTCAAGGAGCGGGCGTCGATCCGCGAGCGCGACCTCGAGGACCGCAAGGGGGCGATGGCCGAGTGGCTGCGGATCCTCGGGCTCCAGCCGAGCTCCGAGGAGGCCCGCTTCGAGCTCGAGCGCCTCGCCGAGGCCGGCAACCTCTGGGATCTCATGCTCCTGGTCCCCGCCTGGGAGATCCAGCAGATGCGGGCCCACCGGCGCCCCGGCCAGCCGCCGACGCCCAAGCACTACGAGCAGGAGGTCGCCCTCTGGGGGCGGATCTCCGAGCTCTACGCCGACTACCTCGCCCGCCCCGAATATGCCCTTCGGGCCAGCCTCTGCGCGTGGCGGCTGCGGCCGACCCTGCCGCCGGCCGACGGCGATCTCGGGCCGATCCACGGATCGATCTGGCACCTCGCGTCGATCACCGGGACCTACACCACCCCGCCGCCGCCCCGCGATCCCCTCCTCTGGCCCAAGGTCGACGCCCCGGAGATCGGCGACGACGCGCTCTGGCGCCGCCTCGGCCTCCACCCGCTGACCCTGCGCGCGCGCGAGGATCGCTCGAAGGCGGCCCAGACCCCGTCGACGACGATCGTCGACTTCTCGGAGATCGAGACCGTCGACGAGCCGCCCCCCGAGATCACCGGCGTCGTCGACTTCTCCGAGATCTCCGAGATCGATCCGCTCGACGAGGTCGTCCCCGAGATCACCGGCGTCGTCGACATCTCCGAGGTCGAGAGCGTCGACGAGCCGCCCCCGGAGATCACCGGCGTGATCGACGTGACCGACGTCTCCGACGTCGTCGAGCTCTCGGAGATCGAGCCCCTCGACGAGATCGACGACGACCTCGACGGGCCGATCACCCTCGACCTCGCGCCGGACGATCCCGAGCTCCTCGAGCTCCGGGCGGCGGCGATCCGCGACGCCGACGCGCCCCTCGCCCGCACCGGCGCCCCGCCGCCCCGCCCCGGGAGCGCGCCTGCGCGCAGCGCGCCGCCCCCGCGACCCGGGAGCCGCCCCCACCGCGCAGGCCCGCCGCGCCCGCCGAGCGCCCCCCACAGCGCCCCTCCGCGGCCCCCGAGCGCCCCCCCAGCGCCCCCTCCGCGGCCCCCGAGCGCCCCCCACCGGGCGGCCCCGCCGCGCCCGCCCGCTCGCGGCGCCGGGGTCACGCCGACCCCCGCGCCGACCCTGCCGGCGCTCACCGCCGGCCTCCCGGCGATCCCCAGCCTCGGCGAGCCGGTGCTGCCGACGCGCCCGGCGGTCACCAGCGCCTGGGGTGAGATCGCGGCCGCCTACCGCGAGGTCCAGACCCCCGGCAAGCCCGAGCGCGTCGAGCTCGGCATGGTCCTCGCCCGCCTCCTCGATCAGGGGGCCGGCGACACCGAGGGCGCCTTCGCCGAGCTCGAGCAGGCGCTGGTGATCCTCCCTGATCACGCCGGCGCCCTCGCGGCCCTCGACGATCTGGCGGCCCGCCACGACGCGGGCGCCCGCCAGATCGCCGCCTACGAGCACCTCGTCGGCGAGGTCACCCTCCCCGAGCACCTCGTCGCCTACTCGCTCCGCCTCGCCGCCCTCCACCACCAGGCCGGCAACCTCGAGCGGGCGGAGGCGTGCTACCGCAACGTCCTCGGCGTCCTGCCCCAGCACGAGGCGGCGCTCGAGGCCCTCGCGGCGATCTACGACGCCGCCGGCCGCGACCGCGAGTACGTCGAGATCCGCAGCCGCCTCGTCGACCTGCAGGCGCCCAGCGCCCCGCCGGCCGAGCGCGAGGCGATGATCCGCGGCCTCGTCCGCGACCTCGACCAGCGCCTCCATCGCCTCGTCGACGCGACCCGCCGCCTCGAGGCCCTCGCCCGCGAGCTCCCCGAGCGGGTCGACATCCAGGAGGATCTCGCCGATCTCCTCGCCCGCCAGCAGGAGTGGGCGGCCGCGGCCGCGGTCCTCGAGGCCGCCCTCCAGAGCCCGGCGGCGAGCGGCGACGCCCGCCTGCGGATCCTCGCCCGCCTGGCGACCCTCGAGGAGACCCACCTCGGGGCCGCGAACGCGGCGATCGGCCGCTGGCAGGCGATCCTCAGCGCCCGCGCCGGCGACCCCGAGGCCCTCTCGCACCTCCAGGAGCTCTACCTCGCCGCCCGCCGCTGGGCCGAGCTCGTCGAGATCCTCGATCGCCGCCTCGCCGGCCTCTGGGAGGACGACCACGAGGCCCGGATCGCGATCCTCGTGGTCAAGGCCCAGGCCCTCCAGGAGGGCTTCGGCGACGAGGCCGGGGCGACCGAGATCCTCGAGGCCCTGACCGCCCAGGACCCCGAGAACGACGCGGTGATCCTCGGCCTCAGCCGCCTCTACCGCCGCGGCGGTCGGGTCCAGGAGGGCGTCGAGGTCCTCCGTCAGCGCCTCGCCCAGCTCCCGCCCGAGGCCCTCGACGCCCGCGCGACCCTGACCCTCGCGCTCGCGTCGATCCTCGCCGACGAGCTCGGCGAGCCGGCGGAGGCGATGGCGGTGATCGAGGAGATCCTCGCCGAGCACCCGAGCGATCCCGCGCTCCTCCAGGAGCGCGCCCGCCTCGCGCGGATCCTCGGTGACGTCCCGGTCCTGGTCGACGCCCTCGGCAACCTCGGCGAGCCCGCCGGGCTCCTCGAGGCCGCCGACCTCGCGCGCCACCGCCTCGGCGACGCCGAGTGGGCGGCCCGCCTCTACACCGCGGTGATCGCCGCCGCCGACAAGCAGGGCCTCGAGCCGGCGGCCGCCGCCCGCCTCTCGGCGGCGATCGAGGGGCTCGTCCACCTCCGGATCGCCGCCGGCGATCGGGCGGGCGCCGACGCGCTGATCCACGAGCACGTCTCGGCGATCCCGGGCCCGGCGCTGCGGGCCAAGATCCACACCGAGCTCGGCCGCGCGCTCTGGCGGACCACCGGCGACCTCGACCTCGCGCGCGCCCGCTTCACCGCCGCGCTCATCGAGGACTCCGACTACGCGGTCGCCCGCCTCCGCCTCGGCGAGGTCCTGATGCTCGCTGGTCGCCTCGAGGAGGCCGAGCCGGTCCTCGAGGAGGCGGTCGAGGCCCACATCCTCACCCGCGATCACCAGCACCTCGCCCACGGGCTCCTCCTCCTCGCCCAGCTCTTCGAGGACACCGATCGCTCGTCGGACGCCTACCGCCGGCTCTCGTCGGCGCTCCGCCAGGACCCCGAGAACCTCTCGATCCGCGCGGCGATCGTCCGCAACCGCCACCGCGCCGGCCGCTGGAAGGAGGCGATCGCCGCCCTCGAGAGCGCCGACGCGGTCGTCGCCGAGGGCAAGGTGCTGAGCCGGAGCGATCGCCAGAGCCTGCGGACGATGCTGGTCCTCGCCGCCGACTCGGCCGCCCACCTCGGCGATCCCGATCAGGAGCTCGCGCTCCTCGAGCGGGCGGTCCAGGCCGACCCGGAGGATCAGGAGACCCTCGGCCGCCTGGTCGAGCTCGCCCGCGCCCGCGGGCTGGTCGACCGCCAGGCCCGCTTCACCGCCGCGCGCGCGGCCGCGGTCGCCGATCCGGTCGAGCGCGGCCGCCTCCTCATCGAGGCCGGCATGCTCGCCGCCGGCGCGGCCGCGGCGATCGAGGAGCGGGAGGACGAGGCCCCGCTCAGCGCCGACGAGCGCGCCAAGATCATCAGCCTCCGCGACGAGGCCTACGAGTTCCTCCGCGGCGGCCTCCACCTGGTGATCGATCACCCGACGCCGGTGGTCGAGCGCCGCCACCTCGAGGTCGCCTTCTGGGTGTCGGCGACCCGCGACACCGACACCGCGCTCGGCTGCTTGGAGCGCCTCCTCCTCCGCGACGACCTCCGCGCCCACACCCGCCTGGAGCTCCTCCTCGAGGGCGTCCGCCTCACCCTGGCGCGGGCCGGCGAGGGCGACATCCAGCGGGCCTACCGCTACGCCCACGGCGCCTGCGAGGGCTTCCCCGAGCGGGCGGCGCCGATCTCCGCGATGTTCGACGTCCTCCAGGCCTACGGCGGCCACGAGTCGCAGGAGAACATCGAGCGCCTGGTCCTCGGCTTCTTCAACCGCCAGGGGCTGCGCTCGGCCAAGGGCGGCGCCGAGGACGGGGAGCGCTCCGCCCTCCTGATCCGCCTCGCCGACACCCAGACCGCGCACCCCGGCCGGGCGATCCGCCTCCTCGAGAAGGCGGCGACCCTCGACGCCCGCGGCCTCGGGGTCCAGGAGCGGCGCCACCTCACCCAGCTCTACCTCGCCGCCGGCGCCGACGCGGGGCGGATCCGCCGGAACTACGAGGCGATCCTCGAGCTCGAGCCCACCGACCTCGTCAACGTCCGGGCGCTCGCCCACCTCTGCCACCAGAGCGGCGACCTCGATCAGGCCCACGCCCTCGCCGAGCTCCTCACCCTCCTCGATCCCGAGGACCAGGACGCCGCCGACTTCCTCGCGGCCTACGACCAGCGCCTCGGCGAGCGCGGCGACTTCGACATCCAGTCGATCCAGGATCCGCCGCCGGCGAGCGGCGGGGTGATCGAGGCGATGTCGCAGCTCTGGCGGGGCGGCGCGGCGATCCTCTGCGCCAAGCTCCCGCGCCTCGACGTCACCGAGGGGGCGATGATCCGCGAGAGCGAGGAGGGCTTCTACGGGATCTGGAGCGACACCCGCGCGCGGATCGGCGCCCCGCCCTACCCCCTGGTCGACGCCGCCGCGGTCGCGGCCGAGGTCTCCGGCGGCTGGCTGATCCCCCACTGCCAGTACCCGCCGGTGATGGTCGTCGGCCCGAAGGCGAAGTACGAGGAGGCACCCACCCACCTCCGCTTCGTGATCGGCCGCTCGGTCTTCCTCGCGCGGCCGGGCAACCTCGTGGTCGCCGCCCTCCCGCGCGACCAGCTCGTCACCGTCCTCGCGGCGACCCTCCTCGCCTTCCACCCGCGCCACGCCCACCGCCGCGACTACATCCGCGACGACGACGAGGCGACCCACCAGCTCGCCCAGCACCTCGCGCGCAAGCTCCCGCTCAAGGTCTCGCGGACCCTCGCCGGCCTCTTCCAGGAGGGGCTCGCCGAGAGCTTCGACAGCCGCACCTGGCGGGCCTGGGTGGAGCGCGGCGCCAACCGCCTCGGGCTCTGCGCGGCCGGCAACCTCCGGATCGCGCTCGAGGTCCTCGGCCTCCCCGAGGATCCCTACGAGCGGGCGATCGAGCTGACCCGCCGGGCCGAGGGCGACGTGGTCCTCCGCGACCTCCTCGGCTTCGCCGGCAGCCCGCGCTACGCCGCCGCCCGCCGCGGCCTCGGCCATCACCTCACCCTCCGCGAGGGCGTCGACCCGCCGCGCCGCCTCGGGCGGCCGATCGTCGCGCGCCCGAGCGCGCCGCCGCCGGAGGAGATCGAGGCCGTCGACGAGGTCGCCGAGGTCGAGGCGGTCGACGAGGTCGAGGCGTTTGACGAGCTCGCGGCCGCCGAGCTCGGCGACGACGCGCCCGCCGAGGACGCCGACGAGGCGTCTGACGCCGACGAGGCGTCTGACGCCAACACGGACGCCGACGCCGACGCCGACACGAGCCGACCGGTCGAGACCCCGGACGCCGACGAGGAGGCCCCCACCGACCCCTCGCTCGACACGCTCGACGGCGACGACGACACGTGGGCGGACCTCGAGAGCGACGACGAGACCGAGGGCGAGCCCGCGCCCGAGGAGCCCTAGCCCGAGGAGCACCTCGGGTGCCCGCGCGGCCCCGCGTGCATCACCGACAACCACGTCCTCTGACCCCGGTCCCCCTGCGAGCGCAGGGGCCCGCGGGCCGCAGGACCTGCGAGCCCGGCCACGACCTCCGCTGCTATGCTTGGTCGATGGCTCTCCCCTGGGCGCTGCTCGGCCTCGCCTCGCTCGTCGCCAGCGCGCCGATCACCGACCGCCCGCCGGCGGCCGACGGGATCTATGGAGGCGAGCGGGTCGCCCCTGGGGACTGGCCCTCGGTCGTCGCCGTCCAGCTCGACGACCTCCTCTGCACCGGCACCCTCGTCGACCCCCACGTCGTCCTCACCGCCGCCCACTGCTTCCGCGCCAACCCGGCGACCAACAAGGTGCGGATCTACTTCGGCGACGAGAGCGTGCTCCCCTCCTTCCAGACCGTGGCGGCCTCCTACGGCGTCCACCCCGACTTCTGCTCGAACGCCGCGACCTGCGGCGAGGACATCCACGACTTCGCCTGGATCTACCTCACCGACCCGGCGCCGGCCGAGTTCCCGCCCTCCAAGATCCTCAACACCCAGGCGGTCTGGGATGACCTGATGTTCATCGGCCAGGACGTCACCCTGGTCGGCTTCGGCGTCAACGAGCACCAGCTCATGGGGATCAAGCGCGAGGCCAAGACGACCCTCACCGGCTTCAGCGAGAGCGGCCTCGAGTTCGAGGCCGGCGGCATGGGGATCGACTCCTGCCGCGGCGACTCCGGCGGCCCGGCGTTCATCGGCAGCGGCGCCGACGCGCGCCTCATCGGCGTCCTCTCGCGCGGCTACGACTGCGGCGACGGCGGGATCTACGGGGTCCCCTACCCGATCCTCTGCTGGGTGAGCGACCAGACCGGCGTCGACCTCCGCCCGCCCGGCTGCGCCTCGTGCAAGTGCCTCGACACCGATCCCGAGGGCCACGGCTGCAACCGCTGCGACGCCGGCCCCGGAGCGAAGGGCGACGCCCTGGCGATCCTCCTCCCCTTCGCGGTCGCCCTCGGCCGTCGACGGCGGCGACGCGCGCTCGCCAAGCTCCGCCGTGACGCGCGCGACGACGACAAGGCGACCAAGGCCGCCGATCAGTACCAGAGGAGCGCGACGCCGATCCCGGCGCCGTTGACCAAACGCGTCCCCTCGAAGATCAACATCCCGTCGTAGCGGGCGAAGATCCCGAGGTTGAGGCTGCGACCGATCCGCAGCTCCTGACCGATCGCGGCCATCGCCGCGCCGCCCGGGGCGATCGATCGGAGCCGCGGCTCGACCCCCGGCGGCTGCCCCAAAGCGCTTCGATCCTGCGCCCAGTAGGCGCCGGCGCCGAGCCCCCCCTGGACGAAGAAGCCGCCGCGCACCAGCGGGAAGAGGGTGAACTCGAAGAGACCGCTGAGGGTCCCGCTGAGCACCGACTGGGTGCTCTTGCCGATGTCAAAGCCGGCGAGGATCTGGACGCCGACCAGCGCCCGCGGGTTGACGACCCCGCCGATCCGGACCGCGGTGATCGAGCCGGGCGCGACCTGCTGGCGGCCCGAGAAGAGGATCCCGAAGGCCTGCGCGAGGCCGAGGTACCAGTCGCTGCGCTCGCGCGGGTTGCGGGAGACCGAAGAGGACTCCGAGGCGACCGCCCCCGGCTCGGCATGCGCCGTCGACCCGCCGAGCCCGAGGACGAGGCCGAGGCCGAGGACCGGCAGGACGCGGCGGAGGGGAGCCACGGGCCGATGATAGTGCCCTCCCGGGCCGCCGCCCAGCCACCATCCCCGCGCCGCCGCGCCCTCCTAGCCGACGAGCCAGGCGAGCGCGTCGAGGATCGTCTCACGCAGGAGCGCCAGCTCGAGGGCCGCGATCGCCAGGAAGGGCCCGAAGGGGATCCGCATCCCCATCACCCCCGCGTCCGGATCCTCCTCACCGAGCTCGGGATCGTCGCCGTGGACCTCCTGGAGGTCGGTGGCCGCGACCTTGCGGCCGAGGAGGAGCATCGGCACCGCGATCAGGAGCCCCTGGATCGCCCCGGCGGCGACCGCCCAGAGGACCCCGGCGGCCCCGCTGAAGGCGCCGACCATCGCCAGGAGCTTGCCGTCGCCGAGGCCGAGCGCCTCGATCCCGCGGAAGCGGAGGTAGGCCCAGCGGATCAGGGCGACGAAGGCGTAGCCGCCGACCGCGGCCGCCAGCGCCTCGACGGGCCCGACCCCGAGGACCGTCGGATCGACGAGGGCCGCGCCGATCCCGAGGGCGGCGATCGGCAGGACGACCGCGTTCGGGATCACCCAGAGATCGATGTCGGTGTAGGTGACGATCATCAGGCCGAGGCCGTAGGTCGTCCAGAGGAGCCAGGCCGCGAGCGCCGGCGCGCCGCCCTCGATCAGCGGCCGGACCACGCAGAGCATGTAGAAGGCGAAGGAGATGAAGCCGCCGAGGAGCTCGACGACGAGGTAGCGGAGCGAGAGCGGCTCGCCGCAGCGCCGGCAGCGGCCGCGCAGCAGGAGGAACGAGACCACCGGGATGTTGTCGTACCAGGCGATCGGCGCGTCGCAGCGGGTGCACGACGAGCGCGGGTGGACCACGCTCATCCCCCGCGGCACCCGCCAGATCACGACGTTGGCGAAGCTCCCCCAGAGGAGGCCCCAGACGAAGGCGCCGACGATCGTCAGCGGCGCCAGGAGGATCGACACGAGCACGGGATCGACCGCGACCACCGGCGCGCCATCAAAGAGAAAATCGGGGCTCATCGCCACCCACCGCCCCCCAGGGGCCGCGAGGCCCGGCCCGCGCGCTCGTCGGATCGCCGCACGGCGGCAGTGTATCAGGCCGGTCAAGGGCGCCCGACGCTGCTATCCTGCGGCCCCGTGCGCCCCTGCCTCCCCGCGGCCCTGGTCCTCGCCCTCGCCCTCGGCCCCGGCCCCGGCTGCGGCGGCGACGAGGCGCGCCCGGACGAGGCGCCCGCGGCGGCCGCCGGCGCCGGCGCTCCCGCCCTCGATCCCGCGGCCCTCCTCGACCCGCCGACGGTCGGCGGCCTCCTCCAGCTCCTCGCCCAGGACCACCGACGCGCACGGCGGGCGCTCGGGCGCCACCGCCTGACCTACACCGCGGACTTCACCCTGACCCCCGGGGAGACCCCGCCGCCGGCGGTCGACGCCGCGATCCCGAGCCCCCAGGAGGTCCACGACGTCCTCCTCCTCGAGTGGGCCGGCGACGACGACCGCGCGCCGGCGATCCACCTCCGCCAGGGCCCCGACGAGGAGGGCGCGCGGGCGGTGATCATCCTCGGCGAGGAGGTGTACTCGCGCCTCCCCTACCGCGGCTGGCTCCGCCGCGAGCTCGACTCGGAGCTCCACTGGCGCTGGCTCGACGACGCCGAGCGGAGCGTCCACGACGTCCTCGCCCTCGCGGCCCCGAGCCTCGCGCTCCGCGTCGAGGGCGAGGAGGACGGGGTGCTCCGCCTCGGGCTCGCGCGCGCCGACGCCGTCGACGCGGCCCTCGCCGATCCGCGCGAGGCGGCCGGCTGGCGCCGCGGGGCGGTCGTCACCGCGATCGAGGGGACCCTCGAGATCGACCGCGAGCACGGCCTCTGGCGGCGCGCCGACCTCAAGGTCGACTACACCCTCCCGGACGCGGAGGGGAGAACCCTCACGGGCAGCGCGCGCCTGGTCGGCGAGCGCACGCTCCTGCCGACGCTGACCATCGAGCCGCCGGCGACCAGCGCCCCGCTCCCGGAGCGCGTCCGCTACGAGGACGAGCGGCGCCGCCTCCTCCAGGGCGGCCCGCAGCGCTGAGCGGCGCCGCGCCCGGGCTTGCCGCGCCCGCGGACCCCGCGTTACAAGCGTCCCGTGAACCGACCCGCACCCACGCGCGCGGCCCTCCCACCGGCCCTGCTCCGCGCCCTCGAGGCCGCCCTCGACGTCAAGGCGCTCGCGCCTGCTGTCCTCAAGGTGACCGAGATCGCCGGCTACACCGACTGGGTCCTGATCCTCTCGGGCCGCTCCGATCGCCATGTCCGCGGGATCACCGAGGCGATCGTCGACGCCCTCCGCAGCCAGGGCCGACGTCCGCTCGGCACCGACGGCCTCGACGAGCACCTCTGGGATCTCCTCGACTTCGACGACTTCATCGTCCACGTCTTCTACCACCCGGTCCGCGTCTACTATGACCTCGAGAGCATGTGGAGCGACGCGCCGCGCGTCGAGCTCGGGCTCCCCGAGGAGGTCATGGACGTCTCCGGCCTCGGCCACCTGCCGCCGCCCGACGTGATGCCGGGCTACCGCGGCGCCGAGTTCGGGGCCTTCGACGACGAGCTCGGGCCCGACGACGAGGACGAGGGGCCGATGGACTACGGCGACGAGGATGACTTCGTCGACGACGAGGACTTCGCCGACGACGAGGGCTTCGCCGACGACGAGGACTACGGCGACGAGGACTTCGTCGACGAGGACCTCGGCGACGACGAGGAAGCGGCCGACGAGGGCGCCGACGAGCCCCCCGCGCCCGGTCGTCCCCGGCGCAAGACCTCCTAGGAGCCGGCGCTTGCGCCTGCGGGTCGTCGCCGTCGGCAAGCTCAAGGACGCGGCCCTCGAGGGGCTCTGCGATCGCTATGTCCGCCGCCTCCGCCCCTTCATGGCGACCGAGGTGACGGAGGTCCGCGACCTCGCCGCCCTCCGCGAGGCCTGGCGCCGCCAGCCCGGGCCCCACGTCGTCCTCGACGAGCGCGGCGACGAGCCGACCACCCGCGAATTCGCGGCCTGGCTGGGCGACGCCCAGGCCCGCGGCGGCCGGCTGATGTCGTTCTACATCGGCGACGCGATGGGCTTCGACGACGCCGATCGCGGCGCCGCCGATCGCCTCCTCGCGCTCTCGCGGCTCACCCTCCCTCACCGCCTCGCCCGCCTCCTCCTCCTCGAGCAGCTCTACCGGGCCGCGACCCTCCTCGCCGGCCACCCCTACCACCACGACTGAGAGCGAGCGCGCGATGCCAGACGACGCCCGACCGACCTATCCCTCCGGACAGCTCCGCGATCGCATGGCGAACGAGCGCACGCTCCTCGCGTGGATCCGGACCGCGCTGGCGCTCATGGGCTTCGGCCTGGTGGTCGCCAAGTTCTCCCTCTTCCTCGACATGGTCGGCGCGAGCGCGGGGATCGAGGGCGACCACGGCGTCGCCCGGGTCGCCGGGGTCATCCTCGTGCTCATCGGCGTCTTCGTCACCCTGGTCGGCGCCCGCCGGACCGTGATCTACGCCAAGATCATCGACCCCGAGGCCCGCCCGCCGGGCGACGGCGTGCTCGTCGGGACCTCGGTGATCGTCGTCGCCCTCGGGATCGGCCTGGCGATCTACCTCGCGCTCGCCTGAAGGGCTGAGGCTAGCTGAGCGCCCGGACCTCGTAGCTCCCGTCGCGCTTGAAGAGCGCCTCGAAGAGCGGCAGCCCCTGGGCCAGGCGGCCGAGGGTCGCGCTGAGCTGGCTGGCTGCGAGCTCCTCGATCCGCTCAAAGAGGCGCTCATGATCGCCGGGGAGGAGGCCGGTGATCGGCTGGAGCGCGAAGTGGCCGGCGGTCTGCCGCCGGAGGAACGAGACCACCTGCGGGTGATCGACGAAGATCTGGATCACCCCGGCCGGCCGGATCAGCGGCACCCGGCTGAAGGGCCACACCTGATCCTCGAGGCGGACGACGACCACCGCCGACTCCTGGTGATCGCCGGCGAGGATCACGTAGTCCACGTCGGCCTCGCCCGCCCAGCGGAGGCGGAAGAAGGCGCGGAGGAAGGCGAGCACCAGCTCCTGGCGGATCCCGTAGTCGGCCGCGTGCTGGGTCATCAGGCGGATGTGTCCGCAGCCGATGTGGGCGGGCGCGACCACCGACTCGAGCACCGCCTCCTGGAGCTCCGCCGGCGGCCGCCGCAGCCAGCGCTGCCAGACCCCCGAGCCGGTCCCCGGCGGCTCCTCGGGGAGGCGGCCGGCGAGCCGCGGATCGGCGCGCATCACCGCCACCCAGGCCTGGAGCGCGTGGAGATCGGTGTGCATGTAGAAGGAGCCGAAGGTGCGGACGTAGCCCGCGAGGAGCTGGCCGACCGCCGCCTGATCGAGGGCCCGGTCGGTCAGCGCCTCGATCGCCGCCATCGCCAGGAGGACCTCGCCGGCGTCGCCCCCCGGGGTGCCGACGATCCCGTGATCGTCGCGGCCGTCGACGCAGGAGATCCGGCTCTGCATCAGGAAGGCCGCCATCTTCGCCCAGCGGATCGCCCCCGGATCGCCGATCTGCTCGCGGATCATCTCGATCGTGACCGACGCCGGCCGACCGGCGACCTCCGCGGGGACCTCGCCGAGCTCCCTGCGGAGCGTCTTGGGATCGCGTGAGGGGTCGAGGCCGAGGCCCTTCCAGACGACCATCCCGCCGCGCATCGACGCGACGAAGCGCATCCCGAGCTCCTCGAGGCGGAGCGCCGCCCGGGCCGAGCGCCGCCCCCGGTTCGAGACCACGACCACCGGGGTGTCATCCGCAAGCACCCCGGCGACCTCGTCGATCCGCTCGATCGGCACCCAGGTGGCCCCTGCGACATGTCCGATCGGACCGTCAAGCTCGGCCTCGTCGCGGACGTCGATCACCTGGACCTCGCGGCCGAGCTCGATGACGAACTCGGCCGGGACCACCGGCGCGCCGTCGATGGTCCGGTAGAGGTTCGCCCCCCAGCTCGCCCGGAAGAGCCGCTGGCTCGCCGTCAGATCTTCGTTTCTCCGCATCCTGCCTCCGCCCCGAGAGTATGCCGGCCCGCCGCCCTCCTTGCCCAGCCCGGGGCCCCTCGCCCCCGTCACTCCGGGGATTCCCCGTGTATACTCGACCGCCGATGAGCGACTCGTACGCCGCGTGGATCGGCCGGGTGATCGACGGCCGCTACCGCCTCGATCGGATCCTCGGCGAGGGAGGGATGGGCGCGGTCTTCGTCGCCGAGCACCTCCGCCTCCACAAGGAGGTCGCCTTCAAGATCATCCGCCCGGAGATCGCCAGCGATCCCCAGATCTCGGCCCGCTTCGCCCGCGAGGCGATGGCGACCGCGCAGATCGAGAGCCTCCACATCGCCTCGGCGGTCGACTACGGCGAGCTCCCGGAGGGCGGCGCCTTCCTGGTCACCCAGCTCGCGCGCGGGCGCTCGCTCAGCCGTCACCTCAACGAGGGGCCGATCCCCTGGCCGCGGGCGGTCGAGATCGCCGCCCAGATCGCCGACGCGCTGGCGACCGCCCACGCGCTCGGGATCATCCACCGCGATCTCAAGCCCGACAACATCATCGTCGGCGACCGCGACGACGGGACCCCGCTGGCGACCGTCCTCGACTTCGGGATCGCCAGCCTCAGCGCCGACGCCCAGCTCCACCCGGCGGCGCCCAACCAGCCGCTCACCAGCTACGGCCTGGTCCTCGGGACCCCGGGCTACATGGCGCCGGAGCAGGCGGTCGGCGACAAGGTCGACGTCCGCACCGACCTCTACGCCCTCGGGATCATCCTCTGGGAGTCGATCCGCGGCCAGCTCCTCTGGGACGGCGAGAGCCTGACCGAGATCGTCAGCCGGCAGATGCGGGCGCCGGCGCCCTCGGTCCGCGCCGGCGACGGGATCGAGCTCCCCGAAGAGCTCGACGCGCTGATCGCCGCGCTCCTCGCCCGCAACCCGAACGAGCGGCCGGAGAGCGCGGCCGCGGTCCGGAGCTCGCTGCGGGCGCTGATCACCCTGAGCCCCTCGGAGCTCGCCGCGAGCGCGGCCCTCTCCCTGAGCGCGCCCGGCGGGCTCGCCTGGAGCTCGACCGCGCCCGGGCAAGCGACCCTCCCCGATCGCCCGGCGGTGACCGCCCCGCTCGGCGCCGCGACCCAGCTCGGCGCCGCCCCGCCGGCCGGGCGCGATCGCCAGGTGATGATCCTCCTCGCGGCCTGCGTGGTCCTCGGCGCGGTCGCGTTGATCGGCGCGCTGACCTGGATGTCCCGACGCGACGACCCGGCCGCCGACGCCGACGCGCCCGCAGCCGCCGCCGGCAGCGACAAGAAGGGCAACGCCGCGAAGGCGGGCGCCAAGAAGGGCGACAAGCCCCAACGGATGAGCATCCACGACGACGACGAGGCGGCCGACGACGACGACGACGGCGGCGGCGAGGCGGTACCGGTCCGCGACAAGAAGGGCCGGCTCCGCTGGATCCCCCGCTGAGCCCTCAGCCGAGCTCGGCGAGGCGCTCGCGGATCATCGGGTAGATCGCGGCCGGCTCCGCGTCGATCAGCGCCTGCCGCAGCGGCCGCTCGCGGAGGAGCGCGGAGAGGCGCGCGAGCCATGGGAGGTGGAGCTCCTGGTAGCGGAGCCCCATCAGCACGACGAGGTGGACCGGCGCGCCGTCGGGCGCGAGGAAGTCGACGCCGGCGCGCGCGCGGCCGAGGAGGATGAAGGGGCGGCTCACCTGCTCGGGGTGGCGATGGAGCGTGTGGGGGAAGGCGACGCCCTCGCCGACCGCGCTCGTCAGGATGTTCTCGCGCTCGAGGAGGGCGCCGAGGAACCACGTCGGATCGCGGACCAGCTCGAGGGCGTGGGCCGCCCGCGCGAGCTCCTCCAACACCGCCGCCCGGGTCCCGCCCTCGAGCTCGGGGAGGACGTGATCGGCGGCGAAGCAGGTGTCGATCGAGAAGGAGGCGAGCTCATCGGGATCGGGGCGTCGGCCGCCGCGGACCCCCAGCATCTGGTCGTCGAGCCAGGCGTCGATCACCCCCTGCTTGAAGCGCCACTGGTTGCCGATGCGGGCCGCCGGCACCTCCCCCTGCTGGGCGAGCTTGAGGACGGTCCGCTCACCGAGGCGGAGGTAGTCGGCGAGCTCGCGCAGGGTGAGGAGGCGGTCGGGATCGGTGGGCATGGGCGTCAGCGACCGTGCGTCCCTTGACGCACGTGTTCATCATATGTCATAGATTGACCAAGAAATACCATGAACGTCGATGCTGAGGGGGCGGTTCCGCGCGAAGACCGCCTCGCGTCAATTGCGCGAGACCTCGAGCACGCCGCTCATCTCCTGCCGGCGCAGGGGCCGATCTCGGTCTTCATCCACCACAACACGCTCCACGCCTTCGAATCGCAGAGCTTCGAGGAGGCGGTCGCGGCCGCCGGCGAGCTCTTCGGCTGCGAGCCCTACCTCAGCGAGGCGACCTACCGGGACGAGCTCGCCCGCGGTCGGATCACCGCCGACGATCTCGCGGCCGTCCTGGCGCGCGATCTCGGCGACGCCGGCGACCGGGCGATCGCCGGGCTCTGCGGCCGCGGCGAGCTCCGCCGGGCGTCGCTCGAGCACGGCATCAGCGCCCCCGACGAGGCCGCCCTCGCCTGGATCCTCGCCGAGAGCGACGCCCTCACCCGCCTCCGCCGCGACCTCCCAGAGGCGACGCGGCGCCGCTGGCTCGACCGCGGCCGGGCGATCTACGGCCGCGATCGCTCGACCGCCGCGATCGAGCGGGCGCTGGTCCGCGAGCTCCACGACGCCTGCCTCCGCGGCGCCCGTCGGGCGCCGGCGCCGAGCGTCACCGCGTCCCGGCCGCTCCGCCCCCGCGATCGCCTCCTCGCCGCCCGCGGGATCGACAGCGACGCGCTCGTCCACCCGACGCTGATCCGCCTCGCCGGCGCCTACCTCGACCAGGGGATCGCCTACTGGCCGATGCCGGGGCGCGAGCGCGGCCTCCTCCGCGCGTCCCTCGATCTCCTGGGCCCGGAGGGCGCGGCCGCGGCCGCCGATCCAGAGCTCGCCGCCCGCCTCCCCGGGGCCCTCGCCGCGCTCGAGCGGGGCGGCGCGCTCGCGTCGATCGCCGCGTCGCTCGACGAGCTCGGGATCGACGACGGCGATCAGGAGCCCTTCCTCCGCGAGACCCTCCTCGCGCTCCGCGGCTGGGCCGGGCTCTTCCGCCAGCTCGAGGAGCGCCCCGATCGCGCGCCGGTCCACGCCCACCCGGCGACCCTCGCCGACTTCGTCGCCCTCCGCCTCCTCCTCGAGCGGGCGGCGCTCGCCCGCCTCACCCGCGCCCACCTCGGCCAGGCGGGCTCCCTCCGCGAGCGCCTCGCGGCCCTCCCCGAGGCGCCGGCCCGCGCCCCCTCGCCGGCCCATCGCGCCTTCGCTCTCTTCCAGCGCGCCCAGATCCTGGGGATCGAGGCGAGCGCCCTCGACGACCTCGATCCGGCCGCGGTCGCCGAGCTCTTCGCCGAGATCGAGGGCTTCGACGCGGTCGAGCGCCGACGCCTCCTCCACCTCGCCTACGAGCGCCGCTATCGCCTCGAGATCCTCGACGCGATCGCCCTCCACGCGGCCGCCCCCGTCGGCGCGCCGGCGCCGGCCGAGCCCTCCTTCCAGGCGGTCTTCTGCATCGACGAGCGCGAGGAGTCGCTGCGCCGCCACCTCGAGGAGATCGAGCCGAGCTGCGAGACCCTCGGGGCCGCCGGCTTCTTCGGCGTGGCGATGTACTACCGCGGGATCGAGGACGCCCACCCGGTGCCGCTCTGCCCGATCGTCATCCGCCCGCGCCACGAGGTCGAGGAGATCGCGGTCGGCGACGAGGCCGAGCGCGCCCGCGCCCGCGCCCGCTCGGTGCGGGTGGTCGGCCGCCTCCGCCGCGGCTTCGACGTCGGCACGCGCACCTTCGCCCGCGGCACCCTCTTGACCGCGCTCACCGGGGTCGCGGCGGTGGTGCCGATGGTCCTCCGCGTGCTCTTCCCCCGCCTCGCCGGCCGCCTCCGCCGACGGAGCCGCGACGTCCTCTGGCGCGGCCCCTCGCGCACCCGCCTCGCGCTCGATCGCCGCGACGACGCCCACCCGCACCTCGGCGAGGTGATGGGCTTCACCAAGGACGAGATGGCGGCGATCGTCCGCCGCCTCCTCGAGGACCTCGGGATCGCCGGCCGCCTCGCGCCCCTGGTGATCGTCCTCGGCCACGGCTCGGTCTCCCTCAACAACCCCCACGAGTCGGCCCACGACTGCGGCGCCTGCGGGGGCGGCCGCGGCGGACCGAACGCCCGCGCGCTCGCGCAGATGGCCAACGACCCGGCGGTCCGCGATCGCCTCGCCCAGGAGGGCCTCGAGATCCCGGCGACCACTTGGTTCGTCGGCGGGATCCACAACACCTGCGACGACGCGGTGATCCTCTTCGACACCGACCTGATCCCGGAGGCGACGCAGCCGCTGGTCGAGCGCGCCCGCCGGGCGCTCGACGAGGCCCGGACCCGCGACGCCCACGAGCGCTGCCGCCGCTTCGACGCCGCGCCGAGCTGGCTGCCGCCGACCCTGGCGCTCGCCCACGTCGAGGGCCGAGCCGAGGATCTCGCCCAGGTCCGCCCCGAGTACGGCCACGCGACCAACGCGATCTGCGTGGTCGGCCGCCGCGCCCGGACCCGCGGGCTCTTCCTCGATCGCCGCGCCTTCCTGGTCTCCTACGATCCGAGCGGCGACGACGAGGGAGCGATCCTCGCGCGGATCCTCGGCGCCGCCCTGCCGGTCTGCGCCGGGATCAACCTCGAGTACTACTTCTCGCGGGTCGACCCGGTCGGCTACGGCGCCGGCACCAAGCTCCCGCACAACATCACCGGCCTCCTCGGGGTGATGGACGGCCACCAGAGCGACCTCCGCACCGGCCTCCCCTGGCAGATGGTCGAGATCCACGAGCCGGTGCGCCTCCTGGTGATCGTCGACGCCCCGCTTCAGCGCCTGCGGGCGGTGCTCGACGCCAACCCCGCGCTGCGCCAGCTCGTCGAGGGGCGCTGGGTGCAGATCGCGGCGCTCGATCCCGGGGGCCCGGAGATCGACCTCCTCGCGGCCGGCGCGGCCCTCCGCCACCGACCGACGAGCGCCACCCTCGCCCGCGCGCCCTCGTCGGTCGCCTGGTATCGCGGTCGCCGCGACCACCTCCCCTGCGCCCAGATCAGCGGCGCCGCCCCGGGCGGCGCGGAGGAGGCCCGCCGATGATCAGCGCCGAGCTCGGACGCGCCCTCGTCGTCGGCGCCGTCACCCTCCCCGCCGGCCTCTGGCTGGTGATGGCGACCGCCGCCCTCGTCGGCGCCCCGCTCCGCGAGCGCTGGCTCTCGCCGGTCGCCCGGACGATCTTCTCGCTGACCGCCCTCGCCCTCGTCAGCGGCGCCGCGCTCCTCCTGCCGGCCGACGCCGCCGCCCAGGCGATCGATCTCGGCGAGTGGTTCGCGGCCGGCGATCACGCCTTCCACCTCCGCCTCCTCGCCGACCCGCCGGCGCTGATCTTCGCCAGCCTCTGCGCGGTCCTCTGCGGGGTGGTCGCCGCCTTCGCCAACCGCTACCTCCACCGCGAGCCCGGCTACCACCGCTTCTTCGCGCTCCTCGCCCTCTTCGCGACCGGCATCCTCCTGATCGCGCTCGCCGGCTCGATCGAGGTCGTCTTCGCCGGCTGGGAGCTGGTCGGCCTCGCCTCGGCGCTCCTCATCGCCTTCTTCCACGAGCGGCCGGCGCCGGTCGAGAGCGGCCTCTGGGCGCTCACGGTCTACCGCCTCACCGACCTCGGCCTCCTCGGCGCGGCGGTGCTCGTCCACCACTTCCAGGGGAGCGGCGACTTTGACGTGTTCCTCGGGACATCCTGGCCGATCGGACAGACACCGCTGAGCGCGGGCCAGGCGGGCGCGGTCGCGCTCCTCCTCCTCTTCGCGGCCCTCGGCAAGGGGGCGCTCCTCCCCTTCTCCGGCTGGCTGCCGCGGGCGATGGAGGGGCCGACGCCGTCGAGCGCGATCTTCTACGGCGCCCTCTCGATCCACGCCGGCGCCTACCTCCTCCTCCGGGCCGGGCCCCTCCTCGACGCGGCCCCCCTCGCCGCCGCCCTGGTCGCGCTCGTCGGCCTCGCGACCGCGCTCCACGCGACGATGGTCGGCCGGGTCCAGACCGACATCAAGTCGGCGCTCGCCTACGCGTCGCTGACCCAGGTCGGGATCATCCTGGTCGAGATCGGCGTCGGCCTCCGCTGGCTGCCGCTCCTCCACATCGTCGGCCACGCCACCCTGCGCTCGCTCCAGATCCTCCGGGCGCCCTCGCTCCTCCACGACTTCCACACCCTCGAGACCGCGGTCGGCGGCCACCTCCCGCGGACCGGCGGCCACCTCGAGCGCCTCCTCCCCGAGGGCACCCGGCGCCGCCTCTACGCGGCCTCGCTCGCCCGCTGGCGCCTCGACGAATTCCTGATCGCCGCCTTCGTCGCCCCGCTGCGGCGCCTCAGCGCCGGCCTCGACCGGGCCGAGCGCCGCTGGTGCGCGCTCCTCGGGGGGCCCGCAGCCGACGATCATCCTGTCCCCGAGGACACCTCGAAGGGAGGCGGCGATGCCCGCTGAGAGCGCCCTCCTCCTCGCGTCCGCGGCGAGCGCGGCGGACGGGTCCCTTACCCACCCGCTCCTCACCCTCGCGGTCGCCACCCCGCTCCTCCTCGCCCTCGCCCTCGCCCTCGCCGGCGAGCGGCGATGGACCCGCGGGGCGGCGCTCGCCGGTCTCGGCCTCGACCTCGGCCTCGCGCTCGCGGCCCTCGCCGAGCTCCACCGGCGCGGCGCCGCCTCCCTCGCTGACACCTGGCTCGGCGGACAGATCATTGGGGACGCGCCGCTCCTGGCGATCGACCGCCTCTCGGCCGCCCTCCTCCCCTTCGCGATCGTGATCGCCGCGGTCGCGGTGATGGTCGCGCCGCGGGTCGGCGAGCGCCCCGGCCTCATCGCCCGCCTCCTCCTCGCGCTCTCGCTCACCCTGGCGATCTTCGCGACCGTCGATCCGCGCCTCCTCGCGCTCCTCTGGGCGCTCTCGCTGATCCCGCCGCTCCTCGAGCTCCGCGGCCGGGGCCCGAGCGCCCGCCAGGCGAGCCGGGTCTTCGCGATCTACATGGGCGCATCGGCCCTCGCCTTCGCCGTCGGCGTCGCCCTCCGGGGCGCCGGCGAGCCCGCCCTGGCGACCCTCGCCACCGGCCTCCTGGTCGCGGCGGTGATGATCCGCAAGGGGATCACGCCGCTCCACTCCTGGTCCCCCGCCTTCTTCGAGCACGCGCCGCTCGGCTCGGCGATCCTCTTCACCGCGCCGCAGGTCGGCGCCTACGCGCTCGCCCGCGTGGTCCTCCCCGACGAGCCGGCGCTGGTCCTCCGCGGGGTCGCGGCCGCGGCCCTCTTCACCGCGGTCTACGGCGCGGCGATGGCGACGACCCAGGCCGACGCCCGGCGGGCCTACGGCTACCTCTTCATCTCGCAGTCCGCGCTCGTCGTCGTCGGCTTCGAGTGCGTCTCGCTCGCCTCGTTCAGCGGCGGCCTCTCGCTCTGGATCTCCAGCGGCCTCGCGCTCGCTGGCCTCGGCATGACGCTCTGGGTGCTCGAGGCCCGCCGCGGCCGCCTCCGCCTCGACCGCTTCCACGGCGGCCTCGAGAAGACGCCGCTCCTCGCCGCCCTCTTCCTCCTCCTCGGGATCGCCAGCGTCGGCTTCCCCGGGACCCTCGGCTTCGTCGGCGAGGAGCTGCTCATCGACGGCGCCGTCCTCGAGTTCCCGCTCCTCGGCTTCGCCGTCGCCCTCGCCAGCGCCCTCGGCGGGATCGCGCTGATGCGCGCCTACTTCGCGCTCTTCACCGGCCGCGCGCCCCGCCCGGGCCCGAACCTCTTCCTCCGCCCGCGCGAGACCCTCGGCTTCGCGCTCCTCGGCGCGCTCCTCCTCGTCCTCGGGCTCTGGCCGCGGCCCCTCATCGCCGATCGGGCCGAGGTCGCCCGCGGGCTCCTCGAGGCCCGCGGCGCCCCGGCGGTCGACCTCGAGACCCATCGATGATCTCCCGCGGGGCCGCGCGGAGCCTCGCAGCGCTCCGCTAGGCGCTCGGCCGCTCGCCGGTCTCGAGGTGCTCGCCCTCGTCGTCGGCCAGCGGCCGAAGATCCGGCAGCGGCGGCTCCCCCAGCGGGCCACGCATCGCCAGGCGGGCGTTCGGCCGCCCGCGGATCGTGTGCCAGAGCACCGCGAAGACGATGCTCGGCGTGAAGAGGATCGTCGGCCCCGCGAGGAGGTTGAGGACCCGGACGAAGCGCCGGGCGATCTCCGGGTGGGTCGCCGAGAGCTGGAGGATGTGGCTGACGTACCACTGGATGATCGGCAGGCCGAAGGGGCGCGGCCCGGTCACCCCGGCGAAGCGAAAGTCCTCGGCGGTCGCCAGGAGCCAGGGGAGGCTGAGCGTCCGGGCGACCTGCCGCTGGATCCGGCGCCCGAGCCCGCGGGCGCGGAGCGAGCGTCCGCTCGCCCGGAGCCGCCCGAGCGCGCGCTGGATCGCCTGGACCTGGAGCGCCGCGGCCGACATCCCCTGGCCGTAGATCGGGTTGAACGAGCAGAGCGCGTCGCCGACCACCAGGTAGCCGTCGGGGTAGCCGGGCATCCGATCGTAGTGGCGGCGGAGGTTCGACGGGACCTGATAGCCGTGGATCGCCGGCGCCGGCTTGGCCTCGTTGAGGAGGATCGAGAACTCGTCGATCGGCAGCGAGCGCGCGAACTCGACGAAGCCCTCGTTGTTGGTCGGCGGGTAGTCGCGGCAGACGCCGCCGAGCGTCACCATCAGCACGCCGCCGTCGACCGAGACCATCACCCCGAGGCGACCGCTCTCCGGCGGCTTCGGGAAGACCGCGAGCGGCAGCCGCTCGCTCGGGAAGGAGCGCGGCATGCGGTAGACCCGCGAGGCGTAGCCGACGTTGACCCGCACCTCCGACTCGCGGACCCGCGGGAGGCCGACATCCGCGAGCCAGCGCGGCGACCGGGTCCCGCGACCGCTGGCGTCGACCACGAGGTCGGCGTGCAGGGCCTCGGCCTCGCCCTCCTCCTGCCCCTTGCGCTGGCAGCGGATCCCGGTGATCCGCTGGTCCTCGCAGATCAGCCCGACGACGTCGCAGTCGTCGACGATCTCGACGTTCGCGCGGCGCCGGAGCTCGGCCCGCATGGCCGTCTCGAGGACCATGCGATTGCAGAGATAGAGGGTGATCCCGGACTCGACGCGCGCCTTCCAGACCCCGAAGTGGAACCACCGGAGATCCTTCGCCGAGTCGACCGGGATCGCCCCGGCGGCCGGCATGTCGGCGGCGAGCTCCGGGAAGAGGTCGCGGACCACCGCCGCGCCGGCGGCGAGGAGGAGGTGGAAGTGGCGGGCCTGCGGCGTCCCCTTCCTGCCGATCGGTCGAGCGTTGAGGAAATCGCGCTCGACCACGGAGACCCGCTCGAAGTGGTCGGAGAGCACGCGCGCCGCCAGGATCCCGGAGACGCTGCCGCCGATGACGATCGCGTGCTCGCCGAGGAAGGGCCCGGTCGGCATGATCCTCGACGTCTCGGCGGCGACCTCGGAGGCAGCCCGCGTATGGGCACGCGAGCGCGGGCGCGAGGGTCGCGGCCTTCGAGGTGGGAGGAGATCATCCATCGATCCTCAATCTCGCTCCAAAACGATCGCGGTCACCGGCCCCCAGGACGACGCGCAACCTGCACGATCGGACATGCGCGCGACCTCCACGCTCTTCGGACCAGGCCCGCCGGCCGGAGCCCGGGCGGACGAATCATGCGCAGGCCGAGCATTTTCGGGTTCACCGAGCATACCCGACGCGCGCCGCTCTGCGCGCGGGGTGAGGACCGTCCACTCGAGTGGACACTCCCCTCGCCCGTGAGCCGCCCCGCGCGCCCCGGAGAGGTGCTCGCGCGCGCGCGTCTCCGCCCGGGAAAATGGGGCTACCCGACCCCTTTATGGGCTCGAACGGGGGTCTAGGCCCCCGCTACTCGTCGACCCGGCCCACGATCCGGGCCCGCAGATCGTCGAGGTCGAAGTGCCGGCCAGGGCACTGGGTGAGGCGCCCATCGACCGCGCGGTGGGTCGTCACGCGCTCGATCGGGATCTCGAGGGTCCCCATCAGGCGACGGCAGAGGAGCGCGAGCGCGTCCATCATCGACGCCGGCACCGGCCGCTCCTCGAAGTTGCCGATCAGGCAGAGCGCCAGCGACTCGGGCGCCCGCTCCGGGTGGAAGAGGTGGGCCGCGAGCTCCTGGTAGCGCCAGCGCGCCGGCTCGATCAGGCCGAGCGCCCGCCGACGGCCGTTGTTGATCACGAAGTGGTACTCGGCGCCCAGCGGATCGCCGAAGTGGACGCGGTGGTAGCGATCGATCCCCTCGAGCGAGGCGTGCTCGGCCGCCGTGTGGTGGACGACGATCCACTGCCAGGGCCGCCAATTCTCCCCGCGCTCGCCGAGGAGCCCGTCGAGCGTCGCCGCGTTGACCCCCTGGATCTCGGCGTAGGAGCGGCGATCTCGCGGGCGGGCGGCCGCGGCGGGGCGGGCGAGCGACCCGGCGCCCCCGAGCGCGGCGGCGAGGAAGTGACGACGACGCATCCCAGGGGCAACGCAGGTGAGGCGCGGAGGATCTCCCGCGCGCGCGGGTCAGTGGCAGCCCCGCAGGCGCCGCTCGGCCGCGATCATCCGGGCCCGCACCGCCTGGCTCTCGCGGCCGGCGGGCGCCCGCGCGAGGAACTCCCCGAGGTCGTCGATCCCGCCCGCGAGGTCGCCGACGTGGATCCGCAGGATCCCCCGCTCGCGGAGCGCGTCGCACGATCCCGGGAGGAGCGCGAGGATCCGCCCGAGGGCGGCGATCGCCCGCTCCCATGAACTTTGGGTCAGGTGGATCGCCTTGAGGTTGTTGAGCATGCGAACCAGGATGTAGCGGGCGCTCGCCGGCCGGAGGAAGCGCCCGGCGTCGCCCCCCTCGCCCCCCTCGCCGCCGAGACGCTGGAGGATCGCCTCGCACTCGCCGCGGGCGAGGAGGTTCCCGCCGTGGAAGGGATCGATGTAGAGCCCAGGGAGCGCCGGCGCGGTCACCAGGAAGTGGGTCGGAAAGCCGACCCCCGCGAGCTCGAGGCCGATCCGGCGGGCGACCTCGATGAGGACCACCGCGAGGGTGATCGGGATCCCGAGGCGGCGCTCGAGGACCCGATGGAGGTAGGAGTTGGCGACGTCGTAGTAGTCGCCCTCGTTGCCGGCGAAGCCCTCCTCCTCGAAGAGGAAGTCGAGGAGCCCGCGGACCCGGGCGAGCGCCGGACCCTCCGCCGGGACCCGCTCACGCGCGGCCCGGGCGAGCGCGTCGAGGGCGCGAGCGACCTCGGCGCTGGTGGTCGCCGGATCCTCCGCAAGGCCGATCAGGGCCGCGGCCTCGCCGAGATCGATCGCCTGGTCATCGCTCCGGGCGATCTCGAGGAAGCGGCCCTCGAGGGCCTCCGTGCAGGTCGGCGACATACGCCCGGGGCTCTCTAGCACGCGCCCTCGAGAGCGCCCGCCGACCGCCCGCCGACCCGGAGAGCGCCCCCGAAGCGGCCAGGAGGAGGCGGCCGCCGGGGCCCGGCCGCCGAGTGCGTGACCCGCGGGTCGACCGGCGCCCTCAGCCCTGGCCGGGGTGCTCGTTGTGCCAGGTGGTGATCGACTCCTCGGTGAGCTCGACGGTGAGCGGCGCCGCGCCGACCTTCACCTGGCAGCCGAGGCGCGAGGAGGGGCGGACGTCAAAGGCCATGTCGAGGCGATCCTCCTCGGCCTCCGACATCTCCGGCAGCGACGCGAGCCCCTCGCGGATCCAGCAGTGGCACGACGAGCAGGCGCAGACGCCCCCGCAGGCCGATCCCATCTTCACCCCGTGCTCCTCGGCGAGCTCGAGGAGGGTGACCCCCGGCGCGGCCTCGACGGTGACCTCGCGGTCCGGCTCGATAAAACGGATCTTCGGCATGCTCTCCTCTGTCGCGGCCGCTAGCCGTCGATGACCTCGGCGCTGTGGCCCCCGCGGCGCTCGTCGAGGTGCTCCTCCTCGGCCGCGAGCACCGACTCGATCTCGTGGAGGCTCTTCCCCTCCATCCCGGCGAGGAGCGCCCGCTCCATCCGCCGGCGGGCGAAGGGCTCGGATCGCCGCTCGATCTCGACGCGGGCGGCGTTGACCGCCTCGGCCTCGCTCGCCTCGCGCATCAGCGCGTCGGCGCTGACGAGCGCGGCCTCGATCGACGCGCGCTCCTCCGCCGGCAGGATCGCCGTCAGGTGACCGACCTCGGCGAGCGCGGTCCGGACCGCCAGCGCGACCCGGCCGAGCTCGACCCGGGCCTCGGCGAGGTTGCGGGCGGCGTAGTCGTCGGAGGCGTGGTCGTAGCTCTCCATCACCAGGCGATCGACCTCCTCCTCGCTGAGCCCGTAGGTCGGCTTGACCTCGACCGACTGCCGGACGCCAGTCATCAGCTCGCGGGCGGTGACCGTCAGGAGCGCGTCGGCGTCGAGTTGGAAGGTGATCTCGACCCGGGCCATCGACGGCGGCAGGCGGGGGATCCCGCGGAGCTCGAAGCGGGCGAGCGAGCGGCAGTCGGAGGCGAGCTCGCGCTCCCCCTGGACCACGTGGATCTGCATCCCGGTCTGCTGCTCGGAGTAGTTGGTGAAGACCTGGCGCGCGGCGATCGGGATCGTCGCGTTGCGCGGGATCAACTTCTCGACGATCCCGCCCATCGTCTCGATCCCGAGGCTGAGGGGGACGACGTCGAGGAGCGTGACCCCCTCGCGGGCGGAGCCCGAGAGGATGTCGGCCTGGATCGCCGCGCCGTAGGCGACGACCTTGTCGGGGTCGATGTCGGTGAGCGGCGGCCGGCCGAAGGTCTCCTCGACCGCCGCCCGCACCCGCGGCACCCGCGTCGAGCCGCCGACCAGGACGACGCCGTCGAGCTCGCGCGCGCGCACGCCGGCGTCGCGGAGCGCGGCCCGGCAGGCGCGGATCGTCCGCTGGACGAGCGGCTCGATCAGCTCCTCGAAGGTCGCGCGGGTGACCGCGAGATCGTCGATCCCGCAGGCGGCGACGCTCACCCGGACCTCGCCCTGCTCGCTCAGCGCCTCCTTGGCCGCCCGCGCGGCGATCCGCGCGAGCTCGCGCTGGTGCCGGGTCGGCGGCCGGGTCTCGTCAAAGCCAGCGCGCCCCAGGAGGTGGGCGGCGAGCGCCCGGTCGAGATCATCGCCGCCGAGCGCCGAGTCGCCGCCGGTCGCCAGCACCTGGAAGACCCCGTCGTGGAGGCGGAGGACGCTGACGTCGAAGGTCCCGCCGCCGAGGTCGTAGACCGCGAAGAGCCCCTGGCCGCCGCGATCGAGGCCATAGGCGAGCGCGGCCGCGGTCGGCTCGGCGAGGAGGCGGTAGACGTTGAGCCCGGCGATCCGGCCGGCGTCGCGGGTCGCCTGCCGCTGGGCGTCGTCGAAGTAGGCCGGCACCGTGATCACCGCGCCGTCGATCGGCCCGCCGAGCGCGTCCTCAGCCCGGAGGCGGAGCACCCGCAGGATCTCGGCCGAGACCTCCACCGGGGTCACCAGGTGCGGCTCCCCCTCGGCGCCGACGTCGAGGCGGAGGACGCCGGCGCCCTGGCTCGGCGCCACCAGGTGGTAGGGGTGGGTGAAGTCGACGTCGCTCAGCCCGCGCCCCATGAAGCGCTTGACCGACGAGACCACCTGGCCCGGCGCCTCCTCCTGCTGGGCCTGGGCGGCGTCGCCGACGATCACCCGATCGCCGACGTAGGAGACCACCGAGGGGAGGAGCGCCCGACCTTCCCCATCGGCCAGGACCTTTGGGTCATCCCCGTGGGGAGCGAGGGCCACCAGCGAGTTGGTGGTGCCGAGGTCGATGCCGATCCCGCGCCCGGGCGCGCGGGCGGGGGCCCGCCGCTCCTCAGGCTCGGCGATCTGGAAGAGCGCGCCGGTGTCGTGAATGGAGGGGCCTTGGGTGCTCATCGGGCTCAGTGGGCCTCGCCGTCGATCTCGTCGAGGAAGCGCTGGAGGTAGCGGTGGATGACCAGGTGGCGGGCGGCCTCGCGGACCTCGCCGCCGTCGATCGCGTCGATCCCGGCGTCGAGGGTCTCCTCGGCCCGGGCCTCGATCGCGCCGCGGAGGCGACCGACGGCCGCCGCGCCCGCCCCCTGGGCCTCCTCGAGCGCCTCGCGGAGCTCGATCATCTCGATCAGGAAGGCCTTGCCGGGATCGGGGGCGCCGCGCTCGGGATCGGTGAGGTCGAGGTCGATCCCGCCGAGCTTGACCAGGTGCTCCGCCCGACGCACCGGGTCCCGGAGCGCCCGGTAGGCGGCGTTGACCAGGCTCGCGCGCTCGACCGCCGCCCGCTGCTCGCCGGAGCTGGCGCCGGCGAAGCGGTCGGGGTGGACCTCGCGGCTGAGCTCGAGGTAGCGGCGCTCGAGCGCCGCTCGATCGATCGCGTGGCGACGCGGGAGATCGAGGCAGGCGAAGTAGTCGACCTCGCCGGCCCCCTGCTTGCGGGGCTCGTTCACCGGGCTCCTCGGCGTCCTAGAAGGAGATCGACTCGCCGCAGCCGCAGGAGTCCTGGACGTTGGGGTTCTTGAAGCGGAAGCCGTGGCCGCGGATCCCGGTCTCGAAGTCGATCTCGGTCCCGTCGAGCATCAGCATGCTCTTCGGATCGACGATCAGCGTGACCCCGTCCTTGGTGAAGACGTGGTCGTTCGCCCGCGGCTCGCGGTCCTCGAACTCAAAGAGGTAGGCGTAGCCGGTGCAGCCGCCGCCGCGGATCCCGAAGCGGATCCGCGCGTTCGGCGTCCCCCGGCGCTGGAGCTGGTCGCGCATCACCTTGGCGGCGCGACCGGTGATCGTGATCGTCGGCATCCCTCGGAGGTCTCTTGCGGCGGACATCGTAGCACTCCCCAGGTCACTCGGCGGCGCCCTCGGTCGCCGGCTTCTGCTGCTTCTCCTGGTAGTCGCGGATCGCGGCCTTGATCGCGTCCTCGGCGAGCACCGAGCAGTGGATCTTGACCGGCGGGAGCGAGAGCTCCTCGGCGATCTGCGAGTTCTGGATCTTCATCGCCTCGTCGACGCTCATCCCCTTGACCCACTCCGTCACCAGGCTCGACGAGGCGATCGCCGAGCCGCAGCCGTAGGTCTTGAACTTGGCGTCGGTGATCACCCCGCCCTCGACCCGGATCTGCAGCTTCATCACGTCGCCGCAGGCGGGCGCGCCGACGATGCCGGTGCCGACGTCGTCGTCGTCCTTGTCGAGGCTGCCGACGTTGCGGGGGTTCTCGTAGTGATCGATGACCTTGTTGCTGTACGCCATGGCTTCTTCTCGCTCTTCAGGGGTCTCGTGGTGGCTTCGGGGCGCTCAGTGCGGCGTCCACTCGATGGTGCTGAGGTCGATCCCGTCCTGGACCATCTCCCAGAGCGGCGACATCTCGCGGAGGCGCTCGACCTGCTCCTTGACGCGATCGGCGAGGTAGTCGATCTCGTCGCGGGTCGTCGGCCGGCCGATCGTGATCCGCAGGCTCGAGTGGGCGAGCTCGTCGTCGAGCCCCATCGCCCGGAGGACGTAGCTCGGCTCGAGGCTCGCCGAGGTGCAGGCCGAGCCCGACGAGACCGCGATGTCCTTGAGCCCCATCAGCAGCGACTCGCCCTCGACGTAGGCGAAGGAGACGTTGAGCGTCCCGGGGAGGTGGCGCTCGAGGGTGCCGTTGACGATCGCGTGGGGGATCTCGGCGCTCAGGCGGGCGCGGAGGTGCTCGCGGAGCGCCAGGATCCGGGCTGACTCTTCGGCCATCTCCTCGCGGGCGATCCGCGCGGCCTCGCCGAAGCCGACGATCCCGGGGACGTTGAGGGTGCCCGAGCGGTTCCCCCGCTCGTGGCCGCCGCCGTGGATCTGCGGGGCGATCCGCACCCGCGGCCGCCGGCGCCGGACGTAGAGGGCGCCGACGCCCTTGGGCCCGTAGATCTTGTGGGCGGAGACGCTCATCATGTCGATGTTCATCGCCTGGACGTCGATCGGCACCTTGCCGAAGGCCTGGACCGCGTCGGTGTGGAAGAGGACCCCGCGCTCGTGGCAGAGCGCGCCGATCTCGGCGATCGGCTGGATCACGCCGGTCTCGTTGTTGGCGAACATCACCGACACCAGGATCGTGTCCGGGCGGATCGCCTCGGCGATCTGGGCCGGGGTGACGAGCCCCTGGGTGTCGACCGGGAGGTAGGTGACGTCGCAGCCCCGGCGCTCGAGGTACTTGCAGGTGTCGAGGACCGCCTTGTGCTCGGTGACCGCGGTGATGATGTGCTTGCCGCGATCGGCGAGGAACTCGGCCGCGCCCTTGATCGCCAGGTTGTTCGACTCGGTCGCACCGCTCGTGAAGGTGATCTCCTTCGGGTCGGCGCCGATCGTCTTCGCGACCTCGGCGCGGCCGCGCTCGACCGCCTCCTCCGCCCGCCAACCGAAGACGTGGGTCCGGCTCGCGGCGTTGCCGTAGTCGACGGTGAAGGCGGGGAGCATGGCCTCGAGGACACGCGGGTCGACCGGGCAGGTCGCGGCGAAGTCGAGGTAGATCGGCGTCTTGACGCTCATGGGTGTTCGGTCCTTTCGTGCTGGCCGGCGGGCGCGTCGCCCTCCGCGTCCGCCTCGGCGGCGCGGCGAGGGCCGCGGTGGATGCCGGCGACGAGGCTCGGGGTGGGCTCATCGCCGCGCCGATCGCTGGCGCAGGACGAGCAGATCTCGGGGGCTGCGGGCTCGGAGCAGACCCTGCATCCCTCGAGGTAGGCGAGGCTCTCGGCGAGGTCACGCTCGAGCTGAAGGAGGCGCGTGACCTGCTTGCGGGTCTCGTCGAGCTTCGCCCGGAAGAGCTCGCGGACCCCCTGCATCGCCTCCGGCGCGGTCGCAGACGCCGCCACCGATCCGAGGAGCGACTGGATCTGCGGGAGGCTGAAGCCCATGTCCTGCAGCTTCGAGATCCAGTAGACCCGCGCGATTTCGTCGGCGCCGTAGAGGCGGAAGCCGCCCTCGGTGCGGGTCGCAGGTTGGAGGAGACCGAGCTCCTCGTAGAGATGCAGGGCGCGCGAGGTCTTGCCGGTCTTTCGAGCCAGCTCACCGATCTTCATCCGTCCTTGCGGCGTCTGCGCCATCTCCCTCAAAGCCAAACCTTACGTGAAGGTTAGGTTTCCTCGCGGAGAGAGAGTTGCCACGGCTCTGAGAGGGTGTCAAGGGCCCTGCTCGCCCACGATTGGGCCCCTCTGCCAGCCCCCGTGCTGCCCGCGAAATCAACACCCTCACGTGAGGGTAGGGTGACTCACGCGCGCGTCGACGAGCGGCGCCGCACTCGCCCGGCAGCGCTCGCTCGCGGGCGGCATCGACGGACGACGTCTCCGATCAACACACCTGTCATCCCTGCTCTCTCCACCCACGTTCGCCGACGGAGCTCCGACTCGCTCACCACCTCGATGAGCGCCCACGCGAGGAGACGCCCGCTTGCTCGTACAAGTGGGGCCCCATGGTGACGAAGGGGGGCTGGCGCCCACGTCAGCAGACGCCCAATTCGAGGTCGTTCTATCGGCCGCCCGCCACCCTATAATGGTCCCGCGAGTCCGGCGCGCGCGTGGCGAAGAACTCAGGAGAGCATGAGCGAGAGCTGACGAACCTCGAGGAGGTGCTCGTCGGCGAGGCCAATTCACAGGCCGCCACCGCCGATCGCCTCGCCCTCCTGACCCGCGCCGCCGAACTGATGAGCGGGCGCCTGCAGCTCGCCGAGGAGCAGCTCTCGCGGATCGGCGGCCGCCTCGAGGAGATGCTCGCGGTCGTGACCTGCATGACCGCCCTCGAGTACGACCGCAAGGTCGAGATCAACGAGGACGACGACTGGATCGTCAACGCCCTGGCGATCGGCCTCAACATCATGGGCGACGAGCTCGCGCGGGCGACCACCGAGCTGACCGACGCCCGCGATCGAGCGCTCGCCGCGAGCCGGGCGAAGAGCGCCTTCCTGGCGAACATGAGCCACGAGCTCCGGACCCCGCTCAACGCGATCATCGGCTACAGCGAGCTGATCCGCGACGAGCTCGGCGACGGCCTCGTCGCCAGCGCGAGCGAGGATCTCGGCAAGGTCGAGGTCGCCGCGCTCCACCTCCTCAACCTGATCCAGGACACGCTCGACCTCTCGAAGATCGAGGCCGGCAAGATGGAGATCGTCGTCGAGACCTTCGACGTCACCGAGCTCCTCCGGGCGATCTCCGGGACCGTCGAGCCGATGCTCCGCGCCCGCGGCAACACCCTGGAGATCGCGATCGACGACGAGGTCGACACGCTCGCCGCCGATCGCCTCAAGATCCAGCAGGTCGTCTACAACCTCCTGAGCAACGCCGCGAAGTTCACCAGCCACGGCGCGGTCCGCCTCGCGGCCCGCCTGACGCGGGCCGCGACCCGCCGCTGGCTGGAGATCGCCGTGAGCGACACCGGGATCGGCATCCCCCCCGAGAAGGTCCCGGTGATCTTCGGCGCCTTCACCCAGGCCGACGACTCGACGAGCCGCTCCTACGGCGGCACCGGCCTCGGCCTGACGATCAGCCGCCACTTCGTCGAGATGATGGGCGGCGAGCTCCGGGTCGAGAGCGAGGTCGGCGTCGGCTCGACCTTCACGATCCGTCTCCCCCTCGACATCGAGGCCCGGTCGTCGCGACCGCGCGAGCTCCCGGCGCTCGCCAGCAACATCGTCGTCGTCGCCGATCGCGACCCGCGGGTCCACGACCTCCTCCGGCGCTGGCTCGCCCGCGACGGCTTCTCGGTGATCTCCGCGGCCAACCAGCACGAGGTCATGGGCCTGGTCTCGACGATCCAGCCGACGCTCGTGCTCCTCGACCTCGAGATCCCGGGGATCGACGGATGGGCGGTCCTCTCCGCCCTCAAGAGCGCACACACGCCCACCCCCGTGATCGTCTCGGCGGACGGCGCCGAGCGGGCCCGGGCCCTCGCCCTCGGCGCGAGCGATCTCTTCCGGCGGCCGCTCGATCCCGCGCGCGTCGTCGAGATCGCCGCCCGTCACCGCCACACGCCGCGCCTCGGGACGATCGCGCTCCTCGGCGACCCGCCCTCCCCGGAGCTCAACCTGAGCGCGCAGCTCCGCGACGCCGGCTGGGAGCTCCTCGATCCGGGGGCGCCCGACGCCCCGACGCCCGACGCCGTCGTCGTCGATCTCCGGGCGTCGGAGGAGGCCCTCGCCGCGCTCTCGGATCTGCCCTGGCCCTCGTCCCTGCCGGCACTCGTCGTGATCGGGGCCCACTCCGAGCCGATCAAGCTCGCCCGCCCCCACGCGATCGTCGACATCGACACCTGCCCGCATGATGACCTCCGCGAGCGCCTCTCCCTCCTCGTGCATCGTCATGGAACCTGACCCGACAATTCATCGCCCGCACCCCTGCCCCAGAAGGACCCAGAAGGTTAGGATGAGATGGTGAACGATCGACGAATCCCCGCGGAGAGCGGCGGCATCGAGGCGCTACCGGCGTCATTCGCGATCCGCTTCTCGCCGAGCAGCCACCTGATCTCGATCGTCCGACGCTTCGTCCACTCGTTCTACGGCAAGGTCCTCGACGACGCCGAGCTCGCCTCGCAGCTCGCCCTCGCCACCCACGAGCTCCTCGAGAACGCGGTCAAGTACGGGACGACCAACGAGGCCGGCCTCGCGGTCACCGTCGCCGAGCTGGACGACGGCTTCTCGATCACCGTGGCGATCCGAAACCGCGCCGAGGAGGAGGACATCGCCGAGGCCCGCCGCCTCATCGACGCGCTCGCCGGCGCCGCCGATCCCTTCGCCTACTACCAGGAGCTCATGCACGAAGCAGCCGAGCGCGTCGACGGCTCCGGCCTCGGGATCGCGCGGATCGCCGCCGAGACCGGGATGACCCTCGAGGCAGCCATCGTCGACGATGAGCTCGAGATCCGAGCCCGCACCACGTTCAAGCCAAGGAGGTCGACATGAACATCCCTGACCTCGTGTCCGGCGAGCTCACGGCGAGCGGCGCCCGCGACGGTGACAGCGTCCGCCTCTCCTTCTCTGGCAACGCCGACGCCCGCGTCGACCGCGAGCTCGAGGCCTTCCTCGGCAAGGTCCACGCCGAGATCCTCCGCGACCCCGCGAGCGAAGTCATCGTCGACATCCGCGCGCTCGAGTTCATGAACTCGTCCTGCTTCAAGGGCTTCATCACCTGGATCGTCCAGGTCCGCCGGATGGACCCGAAGAGCCGCTATCGGATCCGCTTCCTCTCGACCAGCAAGCACCCGTGGCAGAAGCGGAGCCTCCACGCGATCAGCTACTTCGGCGGCGAGCTGATCGTGATCGAGAGCGACAACTAGAGGCGCGATGACCGGTCCAGCGCTGGCGCTCGTCGTCGCCCTCGCGGTCCCACCAGCGCCCCGCGAGGGGCCCGACGCGCTGGCGCCGGGCGAGGCCGATCCGGACGCGGCGGCCGAGGGCGCCGCCCCTGAGGGCCCCGACGCGCCCCTCCCCGCGGAGCCGCCGAGGGCCGCCGGCGACGACGACGACGAGGGCGGTGACCCGGGGACGACCAAGAGCCCCCTCGAGGAGCGCCTCGACGCCCTCGAGGCCGAGAACCGCGACCTCCGCGAGGAGATCGAGATCCTCCGCGAGGACCACGACGCGCTCGACCAGCGCTTCCAGGCGATCCTCCCGCTCACCGGCCGCCTCGGCGGCTACATCGACTTCGGCTTCTTCTGGGTCGGCGGCGACGGATCGGGGATCCGGCCCGACCTCGGCTACCAGCACTTCCCCGAGCACGAGGGCGTGATCCCGGACTCCTGGGTCTTCATGGGCGATCCCCTCTCGACGATGATCAACTCCCGCGGCGATCCGGCGGACACCGGCGAGTCGCGGGCGATCACCTTCGACGCCGTCGACAGCCAGGGGAAGTCCTCCTTCATCGTCAACAACCTCAACGTCAACATCTTCGCCGGGATCGGCAAGTACAGCGCCGTCGAGGGCCTCTTCGACCTCCTCCCGCGGGGCCGCGACGTCGCCAACCCGGCCGGCCTCTTCCTCGGCGACTACGTCGACGTCAAGCTCGCCTACCTCCGGGTCTCGCCGCCGACCAAGCGCGTCGACCTCGACATCATGGCCGGCAAGATCAACCCGGTCGTCGGCTACGAGTACCGGATCCAGGAGTCCCCCGACCGCCTGACGATCACGCCCTCGCTGATCTGCCGCTACAACTGCGGACGCCCGGTCGGCGTCAAGGTGCGGGCCCGCTTCTTCGAGAGCCGGGCGCTCATCGCCGCCCTCTCGGTGACCAACGGCAGCAGCATGTGGGAGGGCTTCGGCTTCGCCAGCGACGTCGACCGCAACCACTTCAAGACCGTCGCCAGCCGCCTCTCCTACGTGATCCCGCTCGGCTCCGGCCTCGAGGTGGGCGCCTCTGGCGCATTCGGAGCCCAGGACCTCCAGCCCTCCGATCGCGTCTACCAGTGGCAGTACGGCGCCGACCTCCACCTCGACCTGAAGGGCCTCGACCTGACCGGCGAGTTCGTGATGGGCAAGCTCCAGGGGGCCGAGGAGGCCGGCGGGCCCGCCTGCGGGATCGCCCCCTGCCTCGACTTCAAGGGGGCCTACGGGCTCGTCGGCTACCGCGCGCTAAACTGGCTGATCCCCTACTTTCGCACCGACTGGCGCTCGGCGGTCCACACCAGCGGCGCGAGCTTCGTCTACCACTCCGATCTGATCCGCTTCACGCCAGGTTTTCGATTTGAAGTCGGGACCAACGTGATTATGAAGATCGAATACACCGTCAACCGCGAGCTCGGCCGGATCCCGAGCTTCCCCAACGATGTCTTCACTACCTCCGTTGTCGCCAAGCTCTGACCGCCCCTCGACGCCGCGCGCGCTCCCGCGCCGCCGCACGATCGCGCTCCTCGCGGCCGCCGCCGCGCTCCTCGCCGCGCCGTCGCTGCGCGCCGCCGAGCCGGCGACCGGCGCCCTCGAGGGCGAGGTCCACCTCATCAAGGCCAACGGCAAGGCGCTCAAGGATCGCGGCGACGTCGTCGTCTACCTCGAGGGCGTCGCCGGCCCCGAGCCGACCCCGCCGGCCGAGCCCCTCGAGATCCGCCAGCGCGACAAGGCCTTCTTCCCGCGGGTCTCCGCGGTCGTCAAGGGCACGACGATCGCCTTCCCGAACGACGACAAGATCTTCCACAACGTCTTCTCGATGTCGCGGGCGCTGAAGTTCGACCTCGGCCTCTACAAGAGCGGGTCGAGCAAGAGCGTGGTCGCCAAGCGCAAGGGCATCGTCGACATCTACTGCAACATCCACCCCGAGATGGCCGCCAAGGTCCTGGTCCTCGACAACCCGCACTTCGCGGTCACCGGCGAGGACGGGAGCTTCTCCCTCAAGGGGATCCCGGCTGGCACCTACACCGTCGTCGCCTGGCAGGCGAAGGGCGAGTCCTTCCGCGGCGAGGTCACGATCGCGGCTGGCGCGACCCAGCGGCTCGAGATCGATCTGGTCGAAGAGACCGGTCAGGTCGAGCACCTCCGCAAGGACGGGACGCCCTACGGTCGCTACAAGTGAAGCTCGCGCGCTCGCCACTCGCCCTCGCCGTCCTCCTCGCCTGCGGAGAGTCCGGCCAGCCGCCCCAGAAGAAGGATCCCGCGCCCCGGGTCGACCCGGTCGCGCCGCAGCAGGCCGTCGCTGAGGTCCGCTCGGCGGTCCGCTGCGAGGAGTGCCACGAGCCCTACGTGCGGGGCTGGGAGGCCTCTGCGCACGCCCAGGCCGCCGCCAGCCCCTACTACCGGGCGCTCGGCGGCGGCGACGACCCGCGCTGCGATCGCTGCCACCAGCCGCTCCGGGCGGCGCTCGACCGCGACGAGCCGATCCACGAGGAGGGCGTCACCTGCGACGCCTGCCACGCGATCCGCGACGTCAAGCTCGACGCCGGCGTCGCGGCGATCGACTTCGACCTCACCTCCAACCGCAAGTACGGCCCGCTCTGCGACGCCCGCGACCACTACTTCCACCGGGTCGGCTGCTCCTCGCTCCACGCCGAGAGCCGCTTCTGCGCCGCCTGTCACACGCTCGCCTGGCCGACCCAGGCGGGGCCGAAGCTCCCGGTGATCACCGACTTCGACGAGTGGCAGGCGAACGACCTCAACTCCTCCTCCTGCCAGGAGTGTCACATGGCTGGAGAGCCAGGTGAGGTCGCGCGCGGGTGGATCACCCGGGAGAACGTCTCGCGCCACGACCTCTTCGGCAACGACCTCGAGCTCCGGCGGATCGGCGTCGGCCTGCGGGCGACCCTGAGCCCGGAGGAGGACGCCCTCTGGCTCGACGTCGAGGTCACCAACCTCGCCGCCGCCCACTCGATCCCCGCCGGCCTCGCCGGGCGCCGCCTGGTCCTCCTGGTCCGCGCGCTCGATCCGGAGGGCGCCGAGCTCGGCCGTGAGGAGCGGAGCTACGCGCGGATCCTCGTCGACGGCGAGGGCCAGGAGGCGCCCTTCATCCGCGCGATTCGGGTCGAGAGCGACAGCCGCCTCGCCCCCGGCGAGCGCCGTCACGAGCGCTTCAAGGTGCCCGCCGCTGCGGCCTCCGCGAGCGTCGAGGTCCTCCGACGAGGTGTCGCGCCCGCGGTCGCGGAGGCCCTCGGCATCACGCCCGCCGCAGACTCGCAGGTCGCCGCGGTCGACGTGGCGATCGAGCGGAAGGATCGGCGATACTCGGGGAGCGGCAGGCGGCCGCGCTCCCCATGAAATTTCGCTCGGCCATCCTCGCCAGCTCGATCGCCCTCGTCGCCGGAGTCGTCGTCTCCGCGGTCGTCGTCGTCGGCACGGCGATCGACGCGTCCGCCCGCCGCGACGTCGACGAGGAGCTCGCGCGCTCGGTCGACGTCTTCGTCGAGCTCCAGGGCTACCGCCTCTCGCTCTTCCGGGCGCAGGCCGACGTCGTCGCCCAGGAGCCGCGCCTCAAGGCGGTGGTCAACACCGAGGACATCGACCACGCGACGGTCCTCGACAGCGCCCGCGAGCTCCAGCGCTCCGCCGGCTCCGATCTCCTCCTCCTCACCGACGGCCGCGGGCTCCTGCGGGCCGACACCGCCGATCCGAAGGCCGAGGGCTTCGACCTCAGCGGGATGCCGGTGATCGCCGACGCCCTCCGCGACGGCTCGGGGAGCGCGATCTGGGTCGACGAGGCGCATGCCTACCAGGTCCTCGCCCGCCGCCTCAGCTACGCCGACGAGGCGATCGGCGTCGTCGTCCTCGGCTTCGCGATCGACGATCGCGTCGCCGAGACGGTCGCCCGGCAGACCGGCGCGCAGGTGGTGATCAGCCTCGAGGGTCGCTCGCTCGCCGCGTCGTCGCTCGACGATCTCCCGGGCGGCGCGGCCACGGTGCTCGCGGCGATCGGCGCGTCGCCAGGGGACGCGACCCAGCGCCTCGATCTCGATCACTCGGTCCACGTCGCCCGCAGCGGGGTCTTCCCCGGCGCCCGCGACGATCAGGCGCTCCGCTTCACGGTCCTCCGCTCCCTCGACAAGGCGCTCGCGGACTCGCGGGCGATCGTCCAGCGCCTCCTCCTGATCGCTGGCCTCGGGATCGCGATCGCCGTCATCCTGGCGATCGCCCTCGCCCGCCGCCTCGCGCGTCCCCTCGATCGCCTCGTCGATCAGACCCGGGCGATCGCCGGCGGCGACCTGAAGCCGCGCGAGGTCGTCCGCGGGCCCGAGGAGCTCGCCGCCCTCGCCGGCGCGATGAACCAGATGGTCAGCGAGCTCGCCGAGTCGCGGGAGCAGCTCCGGGCGAAGCAGCGCCTCGAGGACGAGATGGAGATCGCCGCGCGGATCCAGACCTCGATCCTCCCGTCGGCGCTCGAGATCCCCGGGATCGAGGTCGCCGCCCTCATGCGGCCCGCGACCGAAGTCGGCGGCGACTACTACGACCTGGTCCGCGCCGACGACGGCGCCTGGATCGGCGTCGGCGACGTCGCCGGGCACGGGCTCAAGGCGGGCCTGGTGATGCTGATGATCCAGAGCGCGGTCGCCAGCCTGGTCCGCGAGCGTCCAGGCGCGCCGCCGCGCGAGCTGGTGTCGACGATCAACGCGATCGTCTGCGACAACGTCCGCGAGCGCCTCCGCCAGGACGAGCACGTCACCTTCACGCTCTTCCGCTACCACCGGGACGGCCGCCTGGTCTTCGCCGGCGCCCACGAGCCCTTCCTCGTGCTCCGAAGGGGCGCGACGACGGTCGAGGAGATCCCGACCCCCGGCACCTGGATCGGCGTCCTCGACGACATCGACGACGCGCTCGTCGACACCGAGCTCCGCCTCGAGCCGGGCGATCTCGTGGTCCTCTACACCGACGGGCTGATCGAGGGCCGCGACGCCGACGGCGCTCAATTCGGGATCGACCGGGTCTGCGAGATCATCCTCGCGCGACGCTCCGCGCCGACCTCGGAGATCGCCGACGCCCTCGCCGACGCCGCCGAGGCCTGGCGCGACGAGGTCGACGACGACATCTCGGTCGTCGTCTTCCGCGTCCGCTAGATCGCCGGCGCTCGAGCGAGGAGCTCGCCGTCACCACCGCGACGGCGAGCCCCTGCGAGCGGCGATCTCCGCCAGACTAGGTCGGGTCGACCAGCCACTCCCCCGGGATGTTGTCGCCGGTGAGGGCCTCGAGGAACGCGACGATGTCGTCGATCTCGGTCTCGGTCAGGTTGAGCGGGACCATCAGCGGATCCTTGGTGCCGGCGAAGCCCGACGCCGCGCCGCCCTCGTTGTAGAACTCAACGACCTCGCGGAGCGTGTTCAGGTGACCGGTGTGCATGTAGGGCCCGGTCATCGCCACGTTGCGGAGCCCCTTGGTCCGGAACGCGCCGAGGAGCGCCGGATCCTCGGCCACGCCGGTCGTCCGGTTGATGCTCGGATCGTCGTTGTACTTGCCGGCGGTGTTGAAGTCCCAGCCGAGGTAGACCGGGATCGCGCCGTTTCGGCCGGGATCGTAGTCCGGGGCCCCGAGGACGTGATCGCCGATCTGCTCGACGCCGGTGACGTGGAACTTCTCGTCCGAGAAGGTCGGGCCCTTGTGGCAGCCGTCGCAGGCGGCCTTGCCGATGAAGAGCTTGAGCCCGCGCTTGGCCGACGCGCTCATCGCCTCGCGGTCACCCGCGACGTAGCGATCGAAGTCGGAGTCGCCGGTGATCAGCTTGCGCTGGTAGGCGGCGAGCGCCTTGCCGAAGTTGGCGTAGGCCTCGTTGACGATCTCCTTGTCGGCGTCGGCCATCATCGCCCACGAGTCGTTCATCGCGATCGGGCTCGCGTCCGCGGGGAAGCGGGTGTCGATGTCGGGCGAGGCGGGATCGAGCCCCGAGTCGAGCGGCGTGTCGAAGATCGCGTCGAAGTCCGCCTGGTAGTTCGCGTAGAGGTAGCGGACGATCCCGGTGCGGGTCGTGCCCATCACGAACTCGGCGGGGATCAGGCTCTTGCCCCATAGGTTGTCGTTGAAGCCGACCCAGCCGAACTGGGTCTCGTAGGTCGCCACGTTCGCCAGGGTCGGCGCGTTGCGGAAGAACCAGTCGATCGCCAGCGAGGTGCCGTTGGGCTGCGAGCGCGTGTCGATCAGCCAGTCGCCGAGGTGACAGCTCCGGCACGAGACCTTGCCGGTCTCATCGACCGCCCCGAGGCCGCCGTTGCTCCCGTCATCGCCGACGACGATCGGCCCGGAGTAGCCGGCGTCGAAGAAGAGGCGGTGACCGAGCATCGCCGCGTCCTCGTTGTCGGCGAACTTGTTGGTCGTGTCGTTGATCGCGGTCGGAGCAGGCGAGAAGTCCTGCATCTTCGCGATCTCCGCGTCCGTGAAACCATCGTTGGGATCCGGATCGTCACCAGAGCAAGCGCCGAGGACCAGGGAGACGGAGGCCAGTGCGAGCAGCGAGGGGCGAAACACCATGGAGGCAGAATATCAAAGGAGTGCAGCGAGGAAGCGAATTGCGGCGATTCTCGGGCGCTCACGAGGACGCCTTCGTGACTACCGACGCCCACCTGCACCGACGCGTCGTCGCGTCGGCGACGGAAGAGCCGGCGACCGCGAGCACGCCCGAACGAGGGTCCTTCGATCGATCGGCGCGGCGCTGGTGAGGCGGGCGACGCCGATGAGCAGCGCGCTCTGACGTCCACGATCGTGGAACACGGCGCCCTCGACACCGAGGTCGCGAGGCCCCAGCGACGCGGGAGGTCTCCCTGACGACGGTCCACAATCGCGCGCGAGCACGCGCAGCTCTCGATCGCTGCGGTCCCGCCGGCGACGCGACCTCTCCCCTTCCAAGAGACATGTCCATGTGGACACGTATCTCCCCCGCCGACGACGACACGAGGAGGCGACGAGGCCGAGACGTCCGAGGACGCCTCGGCCGCAGGCTCAGCCCCCCGGCTGACGACCGACCCGCTTCGGGCGCGTCGCCGGCTCGGCCGGGAGGGTCGGGACCGTCGGCGTCGTGCCGCTCGCTCCGTCGGCGGGGCGTGTCGTCGACGCGCTCGAATCACCCGCGGCCGCGCTCCCGCTCCCGCTCCCGCCGGCCGCGCTGCCGCTCCCGCCGGAGCTCGCCGGCTCCTTCGTCGGCGCCTTCGCCGGCGTCTTCGCAGGGGCCTTCGCCGGCGCCTTCGCCGGCTCCTTCGCCGGCTCGGCGACCGGCACCACCGGCGGGACGACCGGCTCCTCGATCGCATCCACCGTCCCGCTCATCACCGGCGAGGCCATCGTCGCCACGCCGATGATCGCCCCGAGCGCCGAGCCGACCAGATCGCCTGCGCCGCCCTCCCCTGCCCGGGCCTTGTAGGCGGTCGCCCGCGCCGAGTCGGGGTAGCGGCCGAGGAGATCGGTGAAGAGCGCCTTCGCGTCGCCGCCTGCCGCGACCGCCTTCGCGGCCTCGAGGGCGGCCTTGCCCTCGTCGGAGGAGAGATCGCCGATCAGCTGGACCGACGTGTGAACCGTGATCTTGTCATCGGCCTCGCTGACCCAGAGAGACACGCTCGAGAGCGGCCCGCCGAGGCCGACGACCAGGCGCGCGAGCTCCGGATCGACGTCGGCGCCGCGAGCCTTCGCCTCCTCGAGGATCGTCCGAAGGACCGGCCCCTGCAGCGGATCGAGCGGGAGGTGGAGGGCCGCCGCCGTGTCCCCCGACTCGAGCGAGCGGGCGAGCGAGGGCGGGAGCCCGGCGAGGCCGCCTGCGCTGCCGGCCGCCACCAGGCCCTCGGTCGCCACCTCGTCGGCGCCGGCGACCAGCGAGATCGCCCCGTCCGCCGCGAAGAGCCAGAGGTCGAGGGAGAAGCCGAGCTTCTCGCGGAACGACTCGATCATCGGCAGCCCGGAGGCGCCGAGGTGGAGCGCGTCGACCTTGGCGTCCTTGGGCCCGACCTTGGTCTGCTCGAAGGAGAGCTTCGAGCCCGTGATCCCCGGGATGCTCTTCGGCACCTGCGACTTCAGCATCGACGCCAGCGCGAGGGTCGAGGCGAAGGGCGCGGTGTCGCTGACGCCGATCCGCACCTGGAGGGCCGACGGCTGGCTCACCCCGCCGATCATCACCTCACCGGTGAGCGAGTTCACGAGGCCGGAGAACATCGGCGGCAGGGAGTTGATGTCGGGGTTGCGGCTGCGGACCACCGCCGGATCGACCTTGGTCCAGAAGAAGCCGGTCCCCGGCCGGACGAAGCGCACGAGGTCGGGCTTCCCCGGGCTCAGGACCTGGCGCATCTCCGCGAGGTCGCCCTGGGCGCTCGGCGACGCGACGTGGAACGCGAGGTCGCCCCCGCTGACCGTGAGCGCCATCGTCAGCGGCTCGTTGTCGTTGATCGACGCGACGATCTGGGCGTCGTCGAGGGCGACGCCCGGGAGCTCGGCCTGGAGGCGCGCCTTGGTCGCAGGGCCGGCGCCGCCCGGGCGGTAGGCGTCGATCTCCGCCTGCGAGTCCCCGCAGACCGCGTAGCCCGGGGCGTCGGCGACCGCCTTGCAGATCATCGTCTCGGCCTCGGAGGCCCCGAGCGCGGCGAAGAGCGAGCGGAGCGAGTCCGGCTTGGTCGAGCCGAAGACCACCAGCGAGCTCTCCTTGTTCTTGATGAAGGCGACGCCGCGCTGGAGGTCGACCGCCGATCCGCTGAGCTGGGCGCGGACCTCATCGAAGCGCTTCTTCGCCTCGGCGTAGTCGCGGCCGACCCGCGCGAGCTCGGCGAGCTGGCCGAGCGAGGCCTCGCCGTGGGACGCCGAGTGGGCCGCGATCGCCCCGAGCGGGCCCTCGTAGAAGCCGAAGGCCGCGGCCCCGTAGTCGAGGAGGAGGCCGGGCTGGCGGAGGGCGACGAACGAGGTGTCGGGACCTGTGGGCATCAACGCGAGGAGATCGTCGACGGTCGCTGGCGGCGCGGCGGCCGGGACCGCGGCCGCGCTGGCGCTCGCGTCGGCGCCCGCGGCCGCGGCGGCGTCGCCCTTGCCGCCCGCCTCCGCCGCGCCTGTCTTGCTCGCCTCGCCACCCTCGGCCGCGCCGTCGGCTCCGCCCTTGCAGGCGCCGAGGGTCAGCGCGCCGCCCATGGCGACGACGACGAAGGGAGAGAGGAGGCCTGGAGTGAGGGTGCGCATCCCCCGAGGATAGCGGCCAAGCGGCGGAGGCCGCCACCCGGGCGGGATCGCGCCTCCAAGTGGCCCAGGGCGCCCAGGCGTGCCATCCTCGCCGCCGTGCGTCCCCCCGTCCCCGTCGCTCGCGCCCCCCGCCTCCAAGCCCTCGCGCCCGCCCTCGTGCTCCTCACGGGCTGCGCCGGCGAGCCCCCCTCGCGCCTCGAAGCGCGGGCCGCCGAGGCGCCTGCCCGCGCGACCCCGGCGACCCCGGAGACCGCCCCCGCGGGCGCCGAGGCCGGCCCCAAGGCGCCCGTCGCCCCGAGGCCCGACGGGCTGATCCGCGCGGGCAAGGGTCCGACCGTCGAGCTCCGCCTCGCGCTCCACGAGCCCACCACCTACCAGATCACCACCGTCGGCCTCGTGCAGTACCCGGGGATGCCCAAGGCGACCGGCTTCGCCCGCCGCGAGGAGATCACGCTCAGCGCCTGCGAGGGCGAGGGCTCCGGCCGGATCTGTCTCCTCGAGCACCGGACGACCAAATTCGAGGCCGAGCCCCCCTACGGCAAGTTCATCGAGGGCGACGAGCGGCCGATGCGGCCGGTGACCACCACCCACAAGATCAAGGCGAGCGGCGAGCGGATCGGCGACACCGCGATCGAGGCGCCGCCGGAGCTCGCCGACAACCCCGCGGTCGTCGCCCTCGCCGAGGTCGAGCGCTTCTACTGCATCCGCTTCCCCGAGGTCCCGGTCGGCGTCGGCGCGGCCTGGGAGGCGACGTGCACGCTCCGCACCGACGGCCGCCTCGCCCGTCGCAAGGTGACCTGGGAGGTCGCCAAGATCGACGAGGATCCGGACGGCGGCGGCAAGCGGGTCGAGCTCCGCGAGGTCGGCACCTTCGAGGCCAGCGACGGCAAGAACACCCGCAGCGGCACCTTCGGCGGCACGCTCTTCTTCTTCGCCGACGCCGGCGAGCCCCACCTCCTCCGCGAGGAGATCAACACCGAGGTCACGCAGCAGACCGGCCTGCGGACGGCCGCCCGCCTCAACGTCCAGTTCGCCAAGGTCTCGCCCGACGCGCCCGACACGATCACCCGGACCGACGGGAAGCCCTTCCCCGACGCGCCGCCCGAGGCGCCCGCCGACGCCACCAAGGCGCCCGCCGACGCGCCCGCCGGCTTGAACTAGCGGCGCTCCTGGGCTGTCGTATGGGACAGCTCTCGCCCCCACGACGCGGCGAGGCCGCGGCCCGCTGACGCGGATCCGCGGCCTCGTCGGTGGCGATCGCCTACTGCGGGAGGACGCCGCAGCTGTCGATCTCGCTGGGGACGCAGCCCACGCAGTCCCAGCGCCAGTTGTCGATGATCAGGACGGTGTCGAGGATGGTGTCGGAGAGGTCCATCACCGCGAAGGAGAGGTTGAACTCCTCCTCGGGGGCCGCCGAGCCCTTGACCGTCGCCCAGCCGGTCGCGCCGTTGCCGGTGAAGCCGGTGTTGACCAGCTGCGCCGCGTTGCCGCTGTACTTGATCAGGCCGTTCTGCGCGAGCGCGGTGACCGAGAGCGGCCGCGGGTTGTTGTTGTTGTCGGTGATGAACGACGCGTTGCCGGTGTAGGTCTCGCTCGTCGACCAGATCAGCGCCATGTCGTTGAACGACGTGTTGACCCACGACGGGTACTCCGACGAGAAGTACGCGAAGTCGACGACGTAGCCGTAGGTGCCCTTCGGGACCTTGAGGTCGAAGGAGAAGTGGAGGACGTCGTTGGCGCCGCTCCCCTTGGTCCACTGGTCGTAGAGGGTGTCGGAGCAGTCGTTGACGAGGTCGCAGTTCATGAAGGGGGTCCCGCCCCCGCCGTTGTTCGACCCCTTGAGGTGGCTCATCACGCCCGGCAGCTTGTTCTGGTTGTCGGGGTTGCCGTTCGAGCTCGAGATGGTCCCGCCCGCCTGGGTGAGGACGCCCTGGCCGTTCGGCGCCGGGAACTTGCCCGAGCCGATGATCAGCATCTTCTCGCCCGCCTTCGGCCGCCAGAGCGGGAGGTTGTTGTCGTTCGGGTCGGTGTAGGTGCCGAACTGCTTGATCACCCGGTAGGCCGTGTTGTCGGGCGACATCAGGGCGTAGTTAGTGACCGGGACGTGCTTGTTCGTGTCGGCCCAGTCGCCGCCGAGGGTCTGGCAGTTGAGCTCGATCGCGTGGAGGAGGTCGTCGTCCTGGCTGTCGCAGGGGGTGTGCTGGCCGGGCGCCTCGCACTTCTCGCAGCCGCTGGTGTCGTACGAGCAGTTGATGGCGCACGAGAGGGTGCCGCCGCTGAACGAGTCGTTGAACTCGGTGCAGTCGGTGATCGGCAGCATGTCGCCGTCGCACTGCTCGCCGTCGTCGATCTGGCCGTTGCCGCAGTCGTTGGGCGGCGGGGTCAGGGTGCAGTCGGGCTCGCAACCGTCGCCCGGGATGTCGTTGCCGTCGTCGCACTCCTCGCCGGGATCGATGACGAGGTCGCCGCACATGCCACCGCCCGTCATCGAGTCCGACATCACGCCGGTCGAGCCGGTGGTGCTGGGGTTGCCGGTGGTCTCGGGGGTCGTGGTGGTCCCGGAGGTGCCGCTGGTCCCGCCCGACGTGCTCCCGGAGGTCGAGTCCGAGTCCGAGCCCGAGCCCGACATCGTCGCCGAGGCGGAGGCCGAGGCGGAGGCCGAGGCGGAGGCCGAGGCCGCCGACGTCGACACGGTCGTCGCCGAGTCGGTCCCGGTCGCGGAGTCGGTGATGGTCCCGGTGTCATCGCCCGCCGAGCAGGCGACGATGGAGAGCAGCCCGAGGCTCATAGCGAGGGCTTTAGGGTGCTTGATGGAGTAGGTATTCTTGGTCACGACGCACTCATCCGGTTGCGGTTGTTAGGCAGATCCCCAGCCCTCGGCGGAGAACCGCGCAATCATATCAAGAGTCCGAATTCGCCGTCGACAGAGACACGCACGGGCAGGCGCGGATCCGCACCGGGCTCCGCGGGTCGCGTCCCCTCGGCGCCAGCGAGGCCTCCATCCCTCCATCCTCGGCCTTAGACAAGCGTGCGCGAAATCACACACACGCGCATAGATCGCTTCGCGTTGGCTCCATTCATCGCCTGTGGACGCCTCCCCCGGAACTCACGATTCCAGTCGGAACAATGATTCGTCGGCGTTGATGGCGACCTCTGCGTGGATCGGCGTCGCCTCCTCGGTCGGCGCCGGCATCGCCGAGGAGGTCGCCTCCTCGGCGGGGTCCGGGGTCGACGACCATCCCCCGCTCGCGCTCCCTGGAGTCACCAGTCACGACGAGCGCTGACCTCCTCGCACCGCGAGGAGATCACCATGCTGTCCCTTGGACCAGGTCACCTGCGGACGCGCCGACGCGGAGGAGCAGACTCGCGCCGCGTCGCTGCGCAGAGGTCTGCGAGGGCGTGAGGATCCCCTCCTCATCCGCGCGGCACACCCCCTTTCGACGTGACGCCCAGCGTCCCACCATCCGGGGCCCGGAAGCCGACGATGACCCACGACGAGAACCTCGCCCTCGCCCCCACTGACCTCGCCGTGCGCCGCCGCGATCGCTTCGACGGCAGCGGCTTCTCGGTCACCCTGAGCCGCTTCGCCCAGGCCGACATCGACCTCATCCGCCAGACCTACGAGGTCGTCAAGCGGGCCTACGGGCTCTGGCTGCACATCCGCGACGCCGCCCACCTCAGCGACACCCACCACGACGACCTCCTGAGCCAACACATCCTCACCGAGCTCAAGGATCGCCGCTTCCTCCTCAGCCTCCGCGACCTCGGCTCCGCGACCTACGCCCTCGGCACGCCGCCGCAGGACGTCCGCTCCGCCCTCCACGACATCCGCGGCGGGGCCCTCCTCGCCCTGATCGGCGCGGCCGCGGCCGACGTCCGCGGCGAGACGATCGACAGCCAGGAGCTGCGCACCGTGATCCTCCGGGCCCGCGACCACGCCCGGATCATGCGCAACGCGATCAGCGACCTCCACCCGGTGCTCCGGGCGATCGACGCCGGGATCAAGACCCACACGATGCTCGACTTCATCACCAAGTGGGCGCGGACGATCTACCGGGTCGGCGAGCGCAAGGTCGAGGTCACGACCGACTGCGAGTACGACGGCTTCGTCTGCCACTTCGACCTCGAGACCGCGGCCCTCGATCGGGTGATCTACAACCACGTCAACAACGCCGCCCGCTTCTCGGCCGACGACAAGGTGTCGATCGCGGTCCTGCCGATCGGCGATCGGCTGGTCCGCTGGGTGATCACCAACGCGATCTACCCCGAGCACAACCTCCACCTCCGCGAGAGCCTCGGCGACGACCTCGGCCGCCTCTACAGCGGCGGGGTGACCCGCGGCGGCCACGGGATCGGCCTCAACAACTGCGCGTCGCTGGTCGGCGCGGCGGTCGGCGTCACCGACATCGAGGAGCTGGTGGCCAAGGGCTACATCGGCGCGACCGTCCGCGACCACAACTACGTCGCGTGGTTCCACTGGCCGACCTACGATCCCCAGCGCGCCGGGGCCGCGAGCTAGCTCTCCCGGCGGTACGGCCTCAGGGGCCGGCGGCCTGATCCTCGCCGGCCCCCGCCGTCGCCCCCGCCGTCGCCGCCAACGCGAGGGCGCTCGGCGGCTCGCCCTCGACCCGGACGTAGGCCAGCGCCCCGCCCGTCGGCGCGACGCCGTAGACGATCTCGCCGGTGAGCGCCGAGCCTTCCTTATTGATCATCAGCCAGCCGGAGCCGACGCCGCCGCGCCCGTCCTGCCACTCGAAGCGGACGACGTTGGCGGCGACCTCCGACTCGCCGACCTGGGCGGTCTCCTGGATCATGTTGGCGACGTAGCGGAGCGTGCGGTCCTCGCTCTCGAAGCGGCCGTAGTAGCGGCGCTCGCCGAGGCGGCTGATCGTCATCTGCCCGGGCGAGCCGTCGCTCTGGCCGAGCCACTCGCCGGCGAAGTCGCTCGGCGCGTCGTAGGCCTCGGCCGGGGGGACGCTCGGCGCGCTCGAGGCCCCCGGCGCCGGCCGGCAGGCGAGGCCCGCGAGCAGCGCGACGGGAGCGATGAGCGCGCCCCATCGCCGTCGCCTCGGCCTGCGGATCCCCGACACACGAGGAGCGATACACCCTCCAAGGCCGACGAGCCAGCCCGCGACGCGCCCTCCCCGGCCCCGCGCCTGCCGTGGCGAAAGTCACGCAGATCGCCGCAGCTCGCTCTCCGGGCGCGTTTGCGCCGCTGGCCCAGCGCCCTTCGCACGTCTACAATCCCCCCCGCCGATGACCTTGAGATCCGCCACGGGATCGATGCGCAGGCGGCGGGGCCTCGCCCTCGCCGTGGCCCTCTCCCTCGCGTCGACCTCGGCGTCGGCCGCCGCTCCGCCAGCGGATGAGGCGGGCGAGGGCGCCGACCTCGAGGCGAGCGCGAAGCCGGACGCCGGCGGCGGCGCGGGTGAGGACGCCGAGAGCCCCGAGAGCCCCGAGCCCGCCGAGGGCGAAGGCGTCACCCCGCCCCCGACCCCCGAGCAGCCGGCGACCTCCGCCGGGATGGGCAACAGCGTCATCTCGAGCCAAAACCCGGAGGCCCGGCGCGCCCGCGCCGACCTCGAGGGGACCTCGCTCCTCGAGACCAGCGCCGAGGTCCCGGATCGACTCCCCCCGCTCCAGCGCGCGGCCTGGTGGACGATGTTCGGCTCCTTCGCGCTGGCGAGCGCCGGCGGGGTCTTCGCGGGCCTCGCCGAGGTCCAGGAGGATCGGGCGTCGCGCCTCGCCAGCACCATCGATCTCGAGTCCGGCGGCGCGTTCAACTACGCCGACAAGGCCGACGAGTACGAGGCGATCCTCGCCAAGGGCGAGCGCCAGGCGTGGGCCGCCCGCGGCCTCCTGATCGGCGCCGGGGTCGCCTTGGTCGCCGGGATCTCGCTCTTCGCGGTCCATGGCGCGCGCCAGCGCCGAAGCTCGGCCCGCGCCCGGATCCGGCCGAGCGGCGGCGGCCTGGAGGTCCGCTTTTGATCCGCGCCGGCCTCAGCGGCCTCCTCGTCGGCCTCGCGTTCGGCCTCGGCGGCTGCTTCAACGCCCCCGCGAGCGACGTCGCATTCTCCTGCGATCCGCCGGGCTCGGGCGCCTGCCCGGCCGGCTACACCTGCGGCGACGACGGCTGCTGCCACCGGGAGGGCAGCGATCCTGAGGCCAACGCGGGCGCCTGCAAGCTCGGCGCCTCGGGCGGCTCGGCGACCCTGAGCACCGGCGCCAGCGACTCGGGCTCGACGTCGACGACCGGGTCGACGACCTCGACCAGCGCTCCGACCACCTCGACCTCCGGCGATCCGACCACCTCGTCGACCGGCACGTCGACCTCCGGGACCTCGGGGACCGGGACCAGCGGCACCACCGGCACCACCGGCACCACCGGCGACCCGACCACCGGCACCTCCACCGGCGACACCACCGGCACCACCGGCACCACCGGCACCACCGGCACCACCGGCACCACCGGCACCACCACCGGCACCACCGGCGACACCACCGGCACCACCACTCTCTGACCGGCCCGCTCCGCACCTGCGGGGCCCCTGCGGGCCCTGGGCCGGCCGCAACAACACGACCTCGACATCGCCACCAAGGAAGACCCGTGGGACTCCGTGACCTCTTCTCAAGCTCCGCGCGCTCGAAGTCGCGCCTCGACAAGCTGATCCGCAAGGTCGAGAACAAGTACGCGCAGTCCCCGGATCGCTACGCGGCGATGGAGGATCTCCTCAACATGGCGACCGTCCCCAGCCTGATCGGGGTGATGCGCCGCTTCACGATCGCCGCCTCCAAGAGCATCGAGGACGAGGAGGAGAAGGGCTGGCTCTACCGCCGCCTCAGCGGCATGCCGCCCGAGCTCGTCCTGCCGGCCGCCAAGGAGTTCTGCCTCAACCACGACAACATCGCCTGGGTCCTGCGGATCGTCGAGGAGATGGCCGACCCCGCCACGGAGTGGGACATCATCGACGCGGTCCTCGCCAAGCACCCGCCGGTCTACGAGCGCGACCCCTCGAAGAAGCTCCAGCTCCTGACTCACATCCAGGAGATCGACGACCCGCAGGTGCCGACGATCATCGTCCGCTACCTCGACGACCCCGACGAGGGGGTCCGCTTCCGCGCGGTCGAGGCGCTCCTCGACATCGCCGACGAGGGCGCGAGCAAGGAGGCGCTGGTCGCCCGCCTCGCCCACGCCGACGAGGACTCCCTGCGGATCCGCAACCGGATCCTCTCGGGCTTCGCCAGCCTCGGCTGGGAGCTCGCCGGCCACGGCGACGCCATCAAGCCGCACCTCGGCTACGACTTCGAGTTCGACGGGACCCGCGTCCGGGCGAAGTAGCCCTCGCGCTCCGGAGCATTCGCGGCTATTAGGAGCCCCCGAAGACCCGCCATGCCTCGCCGCAACGATCTCCACAAGATCGTCGTCCTCGGCTCGGGCCCGATCGTCATCGGTCAGGCCTGCGAGTTCGACTACTCCGGGACCCAGGCCGTCAAGGCCCTCCGCGAGGAGGGCTACGAGGTCGTCCTCGTCAACTCCAACCCGGCGACGATCATGACCGATCCGGAGATCGCCGACCGGACCTACATCGAGCCGCTCACCGTCGACTTCCTCGATCGGATCCTCGCCGAGGAGAAGCCCGACGCGATCCTCTCGACCGTCGGCGGCCAGACCGCCCTCAACCTCGCGCTCGAGGCCGGCCGCCAGGGCGTGCTGGCGCGCCACGGGGTCGAGCTCATCGGCGCCAACCTCGACGCGATCGAGAAGGCCGAGGACCGCGACCGCTTCAAGGCGGCGATGGTCAAGATCGGCCTCCAGGTCCCGCGGAGCATCTACTGCCACTCGCTCGCCGAGGCCTGGGCGGCCCTCGATCAGATCGGCTTCCCGGCGATCATCCGCGCCTCCTTCACCCTCGGCGGCTCGGGGGCGGCGATCGCCTACAACCGCGACGAGTACGAGGCCCAGGTCCAGCACGCGCTCTCCGAGTCCCTCCGCGCCGAGATCCTGATCGAGGAGTCGGTGCTCGGCTGGAAGGAGTACGAGCTCGAGGTGATGCGCGACGCGAAGGACAACTTCGTCGTCATCTGCTCGATCGAGAACGTCGACCCGATGGGCGTCCACACCGGCGACTCGATCACGGTCGCGCCGGCGCTCACGCTCACCGACAAGGAGTACCAGTTCATGCGGGACAGCGCCCGCGCCGTGGTCACCGAGATCGGCGTGACCACCGGCGGGTGCAACATCCAGTTCGCGGTCGACCCCGCGAGCGGCCGCCAGATCGTGATCGAGATGAACCCCCGGGTCTCGCGCTCGTCGGCGCTCGCGTCGAAGGCGACCGGCTTCCCGATCGCCAAGATCGCCGCCAAGCTCGCGGTCGGCTACACCCTCGACGAGCTCAAGAACGACATCACCCGGGTGACGCCGGCCTCCTTCGAGCCGAGCATCGACTACGTCGTCACCAAGATCCCGCGCTTCGCCTTCGAGAAGTTCGCCGGCTCGGACGACACCCTCGACATCCAGATGCGCTCGGTCGGCGAGGTCATGGCGATCGGCCGGACCTTCAAGGAGTCCCTCGGCAAGGCGATGTGCTCCCTCGAGATCGACACCTACGGCTTCGACCGCGACACCCGCGGGCTGACGCCGAGCATGGTCGAGGCGCTCCTCTCCCGCCCCCACCCGATGCGCCTCTGGCACGTCGCCTCGGCGCTCCGCCTCGGGGTCACGCCCGCGCGGATCCACGAACTCACGCGGATCGATCCCTGGTTCATCGCCCAGATCGTCGAGATCGTCGCCTGCGAGGACCGGATCGCCGCGTCGGCGGCCCCCCAGGGCGGCGCCCCCGAGCACGGCCCCCTCGCCTGGGGGAAGCGCGTCGGCCTCTCCGACCGCCGGATCGCCGCCCTCGCCGGGGTCTCGGAGGCGGCGATCGCCGACGCCCGCCGGCGCGTCGGTCTCCGCCCGGTCTACCGCCGGATCGACACCTGCGCCGCCGAGTTCGAGGCCTTCACCCCCTACCTCTACTCGACCTACGAGGACGAGGACGAGGCGGCGATCTCCGGCCGCCGCAAGGTCGTGATCCTCGGCGGCGGCCCCAACCGGATCGGCCAGGGGATCGAGTTCGACTACTGCTGCTGCCACGCGGCCTTCGCCCTCGCCGACGCCGGGTTCGAGACCATCATGGTCAACTGCAACCCGGAGACGGTGTCGACCGACTACGACACCAGCGACCGCCTCTACTTCGAGCCGCTGACCGCCGAGCACGTCCTCGCGGTCCTCGACCACGAGTCGGCGGACGGCGAGATCGTCGGCGTCCTCGCCCAGTTCGGCGGCCAGACCCCGCTCAAGCTCGCGGCCGCGATCGAGGCCGCCGGCTACCGCCTCCTCGGCACCCCGGCCGAGAGCATCGACCGCGCCGAGGATCGCGGCCGCTTCGGCGAGCTGGTCGCCGAGCTCGGGATCCGCTGCCCGCGCTGGGGCGTCGCCCGCTCGCCGGCCGAGGCCTTCGAGATCGCCCGCGGGATCGGCTACCCCGTCCTCGTCCGCCCGAGCTACGTCCTCGGCGGCCGGGCGATGCAGATCGTCTACTCCGACGCCGACCTCGACGCCTACATGCGGCAGGCGGTCCTCGCCAGCCCCGACCACCCGGTGCTCATCGACGAGTTCCTGGCCAACGCCAGCGAGATCGACGTCGACGCGGTCGCCGACGGCGACCAGGTCGTGATCGCCGGGATCATGGAGCACATCGAGGAGGCCGGCGTCCACTCCGGCGACTCCGGCTGCTCGCTCCCGCCGGTCGCGGTCCCGCAGGCGATCCTCGACGAGATCCGCGCGACCACCACGGCCCTCGCCCGCGCCCTCGGGGTGGTCGGCCTGATGAACGTCCAGTACGCGATCCAGGGCGGCCGCCTCTACGTCCTCGAGGTCAACCCGCGGGCCTCGCGGACCGTCCCCTTCGTCGCCAAGACCACCGGCGTCCCCTTCGCCAAGATCGCCGCCCGGGTCGCCGCCGGCGAGTCGCTCGCCGCCCTCGGGATCACCGAGCCCGCCCCCCTCCACATCGCCGTGAAGGTGCCGGTCTTCCCCTTCGCCAAGTTCCACGGCGTCGACACCATCCTCGGCCCCGAGATGCGGAGCACCGGCGAGGTGATGGGGATCGCCGCCGACTTCGGCGCGGCCTTCCACAAGGGGCTCCTGGCCGCCGGCGTCCGCCTCCCGCAGTCCGGCACCGTCTTCGTCTCGGTCCGCGACGACGACAAGGAGCTGGTGATGCCGGCGGTCCGCCACCTCGTCGAGCTCGGCTTCGAGCTCGTCGCCACCCGCGGGACCGCGCGCTCGCTCCGGGCCGCCGGCCTCCGCTGCCGCGACATCAACAAGGTCAAGGAGGGTCGCCCGCACATCGTCGACGCGCTGGTCAACGGCGAGATCGCCCTGGTGATCAACACGACGATCGGCGCCCAGTCGATCCGCGACTCCTTCACGATCCGGCGGACGGCGCTCCTGCAGCGCGTCCCCTACTTCACGACGATCGCTGGCGCGATCGCCGCGGCGAAGGCCATCGAGGCCGCCCGCAGCGGCGACGAGGCGGCCCTCGCCCACTCGCTCCAGACCTACCACGGCCGCCCCAACGCCCGGCCTGACGCCCAGCCCTGACGCCCAGCCCTGACGACCAGCCCGAGGCCGCGCGCGGGGATGCGCCCGGCGCCGGCATCGGCTACCGTAGCCCGCTCACCTAGCCCTGAGGCAGCGAAAGATGTCCGAAGACAGGTTCCCGATGACCCCGGCCGGCCTCGCCAAGCTCCGCGCGGAGCTCAAGCAGCTCCGCGAGGTCGAGCGCATGCAGAACGTCCGCGATATCGAGGAGGCGCTCGCCCACGGCGACCTCCGGGAGAACGCCGAGTACCACGCGGCCAAGGAGAAGCAGGCCGAGATCGACGCCCGGATGCGCTTCCTCGACTACAAGATCGCCCGCGCCCAGGTGATCGACCCGACCACGCTCAAGGAGACCAAGGTCACCTTCGGTGCGACCGTCACCCTCCTCGACGTCGACAACGACACCGAGGTCGTCTACTGCCTGGTCGGCGAGGACGAGTCGGACGTCGGCGCCGGCAAGATCTCGATCACCGCGCCGCTCGCCCGGGCGATGCTCGGCAAGCAGGTCGAGGACGAGGTGCTCCTCCGCCTGCCCAAGGGCGATCGCGAGTACGAGGTCATCAAGATCGAGTACAAGGCGATCGACTGATGGTCCGCCTCCTCGCCCGCGCGCTCGGCCTCGCGGCCCTCGTCGCCGCCGCCGCCCTCCCCGCCTGCAAGGCCGGCAAGGGCGACGCCTGCCGCTGCGCCTCCGACTGCCGGAGCGGCCTCCAGTGCGCCGCCGAGGGCGCGAAGCCCCGCAAGATCGACGGCTGCGGCGTCCCCGGCGACACCGAGTGCTGCTACGCGAACGACCCCGACCTCCACGCCGTCTGCGTCGAGAGCGTCGACGCCCAGGCGGGCTTCGACACCGAGGTCGACCCCGGCCAGGACATGTACCCGATGAACAAGCGGGACTTCGGGGTGCCAACGAGCAGCGACGGCGAGAGCGGCTCGTCGACCAGCGGCGCGACCACCTCGGGCTCGACCTCGAGCTCGACCACCGACGCGACCTCGTCGACCACGGACGCGACCACCGGCACCAGCACCGGCACCGGCACCACCGACGCGACCGGGACCAGCACCGGGACCACCGACGCGACCACCGGCACCACCGACGCGACCACCGGCACCAGCACCGGGACCACCGACGCGACCACCGGCACCACCGGCACCACCGGCACCACCTGAGCCGCCCGCGGGCGAGCGTCCGCCGCAGCGATGGCCCACGACCCCGATCACTGGCTCTTCCGCCTCGACGCCGCGGCCTGGCTGCGGGCGGCCGAGGCCGAACTCACCGCCGGCAGCGAGCACCTGGAGAGCCGGCGGAGCGCGGTCACCCACGCCCGCCGCGCCGCCGGGATGGCGCTCAACGGGGTCCTGGTCGCCCTCGTCGAGCGCGGCGGCGATCCCGATCAGGCGACCTCGCGGTGGGGGCGGAGCTACGTCGACCACCTCCGGGCGCTGGCCGCGGCGCTCCCGCCGGACGTCGTCGCGCCGTTGCCGAGGGCGGCCGCGGACGAGGCGGCCGCCCTCCTGCAGATCGCCCCAAGCGGCGGCGGGCAGGCGCTCCTCCAGCTCGGCCGCGGCCCCCACGCCGCCGCCCTCGAGGCGCTCGGCCTCGCCCGCGGCCTCGTCGAACGCGCCCGCGTCATCGTCGAGGCCGACGCCTAGCCCGACAGCGACGCGCACCAACGCGCGCCCTTCGGCCGAGCGCGTCGGGGCACCCGCTGGCGGCCGCAGGCTGCTAGCCTTGACCATGCCCTCCGATCGCCGCTGGCTCCAGGCCCCCCTCCTCGCCATCGCCGCGGCCCTCGCCTGCAACCCCTACTATGAGGACCCGACCACCGGCGGGGGCGGCGGCGGCGGCGGGAGCGAGAGCGCGAGCGGCGACGAGACCCAGGGCAGCGCGAGCGGCGATCCAGGGTCGCCGGTCGCCGAGCTCCACTGCAAGCCCGCCGATCTTGATAGCTGTCCCGAGGGACAGAAGTGCACGGCCCTCCTCGTCGGCCACTACCAGAACGTCTACGACTGCGTCGAGGACGACACCGCGCTCACCCTCTACTCGACCTGCGTCCCGGCGCCCGTCAGCGGTCAGGACCTCTGCCCGCCCTCGACCGTCTGCGCGCCGACCAGCGGCGACGGCGGGACCGGGATCTGCGCCCCTCTCTGCCTCGGCGACAGCGAGTGCGGGAGCGGCCGCTGCATCGAGAACCCCTACAACCGCGTCCCGGTCTGCGGCGAGATCTGCGACCCCCTCACGCCGATCTGCCCCGCCGAACTCGAGTGCCGGCAGACCGACGACGCCTTCGCCTGCCTCTTCCCGACCGAGGTCGACATCGGCACCGAGACCGCGCAGTGCTACTCCGAGGGCGATCGCGGCTGCGGCCAGGGCTACGTCTGCGAGGCCGGCGTCCTGATCCCCGGCTGCCAGTCGCCGACTGGGCTCTGCTGCACCGCCGTCTGCGACCTCGAGGCCCCCGAGACCTGCCCGATCCCGGCGACCTGCAACCCCGCCTTCACCGATCCCGCGCCCGGCTACGATTGGGTCGGCGCCTGCTACATCCCGTACTAGTGCCGCGGCAGCCGACCTGCCCCTTCGGCCAGCGCCGGCGAGGACGCGCGGAGCTCGTCGCCCGATTGACAGCGAGCGCCCGCTCGCGTCCACTGGAGGCCAGAGGCGGCGATGACACGCGAAGCCGAGGCCCCCACCCGCTGGTATCACCTGGTCGCCTACTTCTTCGGCGGCGCGTCCCTGACCAACGCGGTGCCGCACTTCGTCGCCGGCGTCTCCGGCAGGGCGCTCCAGACCCCCTTCGCCTCGCCGCCGACCGAGGGGCTCTCGTCGGCGACGGTGAACGTCCTCTGGGCGCTCTTCAACCTCCTCGTCGCCTACCTCCTGCTGGTGCGGAGCGGCCGCTTCGAGCTCCGACGCAGCGCCCACGCGATCGTCTTCGCGCTCGGCGTGACGCTGATGGCGCTCGAGCTCGCACGGGCGCTCGGTCGCCTCCACGGCGGCGCGCTCTGATCGCGCGGCGCCTGCGCGCCGCGAGCTTCATCACCCGCGCGTCGAATCTCGGCGAGCGCGCCAACTCGGCGCCTCGGCCCCCGTGGGGCATACTTCCCGCGACGCGACCCGCCAGCCCCGCGTCGCCTGGGGAGCGCCCCGTGAACGCCAACGACCTCCGCTTCGAAGAGGAGCTCTTCGCCGCCCTCCAGCGGGCCTTCCGGGCCGGTGAGGTGAGCCGCGAGCGCTCGCGCCTGGCCGCCCCGCCGCGACCCCTCGACCCCGCCGATCGCCGCCTTCGGCCGCTCGCCGCCGGCGACCCGGCGACCCGCGCGGCCTGGGTCGCCGCCGGCGAGGCCGCGATCCGCCGCGGCGAGGTCGCGGTGCTGATCCTCAACGGCGGCCTCGCAACCCGCTTCGGCGGGGTGGTCAAGGGCGTCGTCCCGGTCCTCGAGGGCGAGCCCGAGCGCTCCTTCCTCGCGCTCAAGCTGGCGGCGATCCGCCGGGTCGCGGCGGCCTGCGGCGGCGCGGTGCCGACCCTGGTCATGTCCTCCTTCGCCACCCGCGAGGCGAGCCTCGCCCACCTCGAGGCGATCGCCTGGGGCGGGATCCCGACGGCCGATCGCCACGCCTTCGAGCAGTCGGTGCTCCCGCGGATCGGCCTCGACGGCGCCCCCCTCTTCACGCGCCCCGGCGCGGAGCACCTCGCGGCGAGCGAGCTCTTCGCCGCCCCCGGCCACGGCGACACCCTGCGGGCCGCCGTCCAGAGCGGCGTCGTCGAGCGCCTCCGGGCCCGCGGCGTCGCCCACGTCCTGGTCTCGAACGTCGACAACCTCGGCGCCGTCCTCGATCCCCTCCACCTCGGCCGTCACCTCGAGGCGGTCGCCGCCGGGGCGGCCCTCAGCGTCGAGGTGGTCCCGCGGATCCCCGGCGACGTCGGCGGCTGCGTCGTCGAGGTCGAGGGCCGGGCGCAGATCGTCGAGTGGTTCCGGATCCCCGCGGGGACCGACCCCGCGCGCTACCACCACTTCAACACCAACACCCTCTGGCTCACCCTCGACGCCCTCGCCGCCGAGCCGCCGCTCGACTATTTCCCGGTCCACCGCGCGCTCCGCTGGGGCGACGAGGAGATCGAGGCCGTGCAATTTGAGCAGCTCATCGGCCAGATCACCGAGCACGCGCCGGCGGCCTACCTCGAGGTCGATCGGGCGGAGCGCTTCGTGCCGATCAAGACCCGCGAGGACCTCGCGGCGGCCGAGCCCTGGATCCGCGCGCTGATCGCCCGCGAATAATCGCTAGCGCCGGCTGCGCGGGGCCCGGGAGGCCGCTTGCGCGCGCCCGCGGCGGCCGGCGATAGTGGGCGCCGAGGGCCCATGGACCACGCGCGACTCTCCCAATACCGCCGCTGGCGCGTCTCGCGGCTCGCCCCCGCGATCGAGCTCGACCTCGCCGACGCCGACCTCGACAACGCCGACCCGGCGCTCCTCCGCCGCCTCGAGGCCGCCCGCGAGGCGATGGCCGCCCTCGAGGCCGGGGCGATCGCCAACCCGGACGAGGGCCGCCAGGTCGGTCACTATTGGCTCCGCGATCCCGAGCGCGCCCCCGATCCGTCGATCACCGCGGCCGTCCGCGCGATGTGGGCGCAGGTCGACGACATCGCCGATCGGGTCGCCAAGGGCGAGCTCGCGGCGAGCGACGGGCAGCCCTTCCGCCACGTCCTCCTCGTCGGGATCGGCGGCTCGGCCCTCGGACCGCAGCTCGTCGCCGACGCCCTCGGCCCCCGCCCCGGCGCCCGCGACCTCTTCGTCCTCGACAACACCGATCCCGCGGGGATCGCCCGCGCGCTCGCGTCGATCCCCTCGCTCGCCCACACCCTCGTCCTCGTGGTCTCGAAGTCGGGGTCGACGGTCGAGACCCGCAACGGCATGCGCGAGGTGATGGCGGCCTTCGCCGCCCAGGGCCTCGACTTCGCCCGCCAGGCGATCGCCGTCACCGGCGAGGGCTCGCTCCTCGCCGACCAGGCCCGGGGCGAGGGCTGGCTCGAGATCGTGCCGATGTGGGACTGGGTCGGCGGCCGGACCAGCGTGACCGCGGCCGTCGGCCTCCTGCCGGTCGCCCTCCTCGGCCACCCGTGGCGCGAGCTCCTCGCCGGCGCCGCGGCGATGGACGCCTGGACCCGCGAGCCGGCGCGCGACAACCCGGCCGCCCTCCTCGCGCTGATGTGGCACCACCTGGGCGGCGGACATGGCCAAAAGGACATGGTCGTCCTGCCCTACCGCGACGCGCTCGTCCTCCTCTCGCGCTACCTCCAGCAGCTGGTGATGGAGTCCCTCGGCAAGCGCCTCGATCGCCAGGGGCACGAGGTCTGGCAGGGGCTCAGCGTCTACGGCAACAAGGGCTCGACCGACCAGCACGCCTACGTCCAGCAGCTCCGCGACGGCCTCGCCAACTTCTTCGCGCTCTTCGTCCGGGTCCTCACCGACGGGCCGAGCGCCTCCGGGCTCGAGGTCGAGCCCGAGGTCTCCTCCGGCGACTGCCTCGACGGCTTCTACCTCGGCACCCGCGAGGCGCTGCGCGAGCGCGGCCGGGCGAGCGCGACCCTGGTCCTCCGCGAGCTCGATGCCCGCACGCTGGGGGCGACGATCGCCCTCTTCGAGCGCGCGGTCGGCCTCTACGCCGAGCTCATCGACATCAACGCCTACCACCAGCCCGGGGTCGAGGCCGGCAAGGTCGCCGCCAAGGCGGTCATCGCCCGCCAGCGCCGCCTCCTCGCCGCCCTCGCCGAGGCCGCGGCCCCGCAGACCGCGGTCGCCCTCGCCGAGGCGCTCGACGACGAGCCGGTCGCGGTCTGGCAGACGCTCCGGCGCCTCGCCGCCAACCACCCGGAGATCCGCCAGCGCGGCGACGACCCGGAGAGCGCGACCTTTGAGCGCGCCGCGGGCGGGAGCGCGCGGTGAGCGAGGCCGTCGATCCGGCGACCTACGCCCGCGCCTGGGAGCGGGCGACCGCCCTCCTCAAGCGCCGCCAGGCGGCCTCGTCGCTCGGCCTCGGGGTGAACACCGCCCTCCTCGCGGCGATCTCCTTCATCGCCCGCTCAGACACCCTCACGCCGGTCTTCCGCGGGCTCGCGGCCGCCCTCCTGATGATCGCGGGGATCGCCGCCTGCGACCTCTGGCGGCGCTCGCTCCTCGACTACCAGCGCCTCATGGCCTGGTGGTACGACCGCCTACGGGTCCTCGAGGAGGCGATGCCGCGGGCCGATCGCCTGGCGAGCGCGGAGTACGAGGCGCTCTACGCCCCCGGGAGCGCCAAGGTCGGGCTCACCCGCCACGAGCTCCGGCTCATCGTCGTCCTCTCGTCGCTCCACGTCGCCTTCACCGCCCTCACCTTCGGCGCAGCCGCGCTCGGCGAGGGCGGATGATCGCCCGAGGCCGCGCCGCCCTGACGCTCGCGCTCGCGCTCGCGCTCCTCGCGGTCGCCGGCTGCGACGCCCGCTGGCGCCTCGAGGGCAAGGTCCGCGACGCCGAGGGTGCGCCGCTCGCCGACGTCGAGGTGCGCGCGAGCTGCCTCCCCAACCTCGCGCTCCGCAGCGACGCCGAGGGCCGCTTCGCCGCCCGCGAGCTCGGGAGCATCGATGAAGATTGCCGCTTCGATCTCGAGCGCGCGGGCTACGAGGGCGCGCTCATCAACGCCGCCGGCGCCTGCGCGGAGTGGCACTCGATCTTCATCGGCGGCTGCGCGCGGGTCGTCCTCGACGTCGTCCTCAGGCCGACGCCCTAGCGCGGCACGGCGCTCAGCGGCGCGGGCTCAGCCCGAGGAGCGCCATCTCGTGCTCCAGGGTCTCGCGGAGACCGTCCTCGACCGACCGGGCCTCGAAGCCGAGCTCGCGCCGCGCCTTGTCGGCGCTGGCGATGTAGGTCGTGCCGGCGGAGACCCGGAGGGTCTCGGAGCGGAAGGTCGCGGGCACCGGCAGGACCCGCTCGACCACCGCCATCAGCGCGGCCATCCCCCGCAGGAGCGCCGGCGGGGCGGCGATCCGCGGCGCCTTGATCCCGGTGATCCGCTCGGCCACCGCGAGCACCTCGACCAGGGTCATCGCCGGCCCGGCGAGGTGGTAGCACTCGCCCGGCCGCCCCTTCTCCATCGCCAGGATGTGGCCGCGGGCGACGTCCTCGACGTGCGCCCAGCAGAAGGCGGTCCCCTTCGGGGCCATCGGCAGGCGACCGCGGAGGTAGTCGATCAGGGTCTGGCGGATCGTCGAGTGGTCACCTGGCCCATAGACCACGCCGGGCTGGACCACCACCAGCGGCAGGCCGGCGGCGATCATCGGCAGCGCGACCTCGTAGTGGGCGGCCCACTTGGTCCGATCGTACTCGCTGAGGTGGGGCCCGTCGTAGCGGTAGGACTCGTCGACGAGGGCGCCGTGGGTGTCGGAGTGGACCGCCAGCGTGCTCGTATAGACCCCCTTCGGGATCCCGAGATCGCGCATGACCTCGAGGACAGTCCGGGTCCCGCCGACGTTGATCGCGTAGGCCCGCGAGGTGTCGGCGACGCCGACCTCGTACCAGGCGGCGATGTGGAAGACCCCGTCGACGCCGGCCATCGCCGCGGCGACGCTCGCCCGATCGGTGATGTCGCCCGGGGCGAGCTCGGCCCCCGCCTCGGCGAGCGCCTGGGCCTTCGCCGGGGTCCGCACGAGGGCGACGACCTCGTGGCCGGCGGCGAGGAGCTGGCGAGCGACGTGGCCGCCGATGAAGCCGGTGGCGCCGGTGATGAAGTAGCGCATGACCGCGCGACGCTACCCCGGCGCCCCCGGGGCGACAAGGCGGCCCACGGGCGACGAGGCGGCCCTCAGCCCCGCCCGCTGAAGAGCGCCAGGAGCTCGGCCGCGGCGTGATCGGGGGAGAGGCGGCGGGAGCGGACCGCCGCCTCGATCGCCCCGAGGCGCGCCTGGACCGCGGGGTGCCCGCGGAATTCGGCGAGGAGGCGCTCCTCGAGCGCTCGCCACATCCAGAAGACCTGCTGCTCCTCGCGCGATCGCTGCCACTCGCCGCTCGCCTCGAGGTGGCGGCGGTGCTCGACGATCTTCGCCCAGAGCGCGTCGATCCCCGCGCCGCTCTGGGCCGAGCAGGTGAGCACCGGCACCTGCCAGCCGGCGCTCCGCGGCTGCATGAGGTGGAGGGCGTGGCCGTAGTCCCGGCGCGCCCGCTCGGCCGCCGTCACCCGATCGCCGTCGGCCTTGTTGACCGCCACCAGATCGGCGAGCTCGAGGATCCCGCGCTTGATCCCCTGGAGCTCGTCGCCGGCCCCCGGGATCATCAGGAGGAGGAAGGTGTCGACGAGGTGGGCGACCATCACCTCCGACTGGCCGACGCCGACGGTCTCGATGAGCACCAGATCGTAGCCGGCGGCCTCGCAGATCAGCACCGCCTCGCGGCTGTGGCGGGCGACCCCGCCGAGGGCGCCGAGCGAGGGCGAGGGGCGGACGAAGGCCCGGGGCTCGCGGGCGAGCTCCTGCATGCGGGTCTTGTCGCCGAGGATCGAGCCGCCGCTGCGGGCCGAGCTCGGATCGACCGCGAGGACCGCGACCCGGTGGCCGGCGGCGCAGAGGCGGGTGCCGAGGGCCTCGATGAAGGTGCTCTTGCCGGCGCCCGGGACCCCGGTGACGCCGATCCGGTGGGCCCGCCCGGTGTCGCCGATCAGCCGCTCGATCAGCGCCCGGCCGAGCGCCTGATCGTCGGCGCGCTGGCTCTCGATCAGGGTGATCGCCCGGCCGACGATCGCTCGATCGCCGGCGCGTACACCATCGACGTAGGCATCGAGCGGGAGCCGGCGCGGCATCGTCGGCGGACCATAGCGGCCCCGGCGGGCGCCGACAAGGCGAGGCCCCGCGCGCCCCGAGGCCCCGCGCGACGACCTGCGCGAGCGCCTCGGACCGGCACTTTCGCGGGGCCGCGGACTCGTGCGAGGCTGGCGGAGATCATGCCCGCTAGCCTCGCCGCCCTCCCGCTCCTCCTGCCGACGGCGCTCGCCCTCGTCGGGCCCGAGCCCACCGAGCGTGACCCCAACACCGTGATCGAGGCCCCGGAGGCCGCCGCCGAGCCCACCGAGGCCGCCGCGCCGGCGCCCAGCGAGGCCGCCGCGCCCGCGGTAGGCGCGAGCGCGGACGCCTCCGAGCTCCCGCGGGTGAAGCCCGGCGAGGTCCCGGTCCCTGCGGAGAGCGACGCCGACGATCCCTTCAAGCTCGACCTGGCGATCGACCTCCCGGTGATCGGCGCGGCGGCGGCGATCTACCTGAGCACCGAGCTCCTCCAGGGCGAATTCACCTGGGCCGGCTGCGCCACCTGCGATCCCTCGCACCTCGGCCCCCTCGACCGCCGGGTCCTCGACAACTACAGCAAGCCGGCCGCGCTGGCCTCCGACATCCTCCTCTACTCGTCGATCGGCGCGCCGATCGTCGCCGACCTCGGCGACGTGCTGATCCACCGCAAGGGGATGCGGAGCTGGTCGAAGGACCTCGCGGTCCTCGTCGAGGTCGGGGCGGTCAACGCGGCGATGACCGGGATCGTCAAGTACGCGGTCGCCCGCCCCCGCCCCTACTCCTACGGGATGAGCGGCGGCGACTACGATCCGACCGAGGGCGACGCCCGCCTCTCCTTCTACTCCGGCCACACCTCGACGGTCTTCGCGATGGCGACCGCCTACGGCTACCTCTTCACCGCTCGCCACCCCCGCTCGCCCTGGATCGCGCCGGTGTGGATCCTCGGCTACGGCGCCGCGGCGACCACCGGGGTGATGCGGGTGACCGCCGGCAAGCACTTCTGGAGCGACGTCGTCGTCGGGGCGATCGCCGGCTCGGCGGTCGGCCTGGTGATCCCGGCGCTCCACCGCCGCCGCGCGTCCTCGCGCCGCTTCGCCGGCCTCGGCCTCAACCTCGCGGCCAGCCGCACCAGCTCCGTCCTGGCGCTCCGCGGCGCCTTCTAGAACACCCTGCTAGACTCCCGCCATGAGCGAGCTTCGCCGGAGCTTCGACCGTGACGGCTTCCTCGTCCTCCGCGACTTCGCCGGCCCGGACGCCTGCGCGGCGCTGATCCGATCGGCCGAGGCGATCGTCGCGGCCACCGACATCGACGCCCTCGAGACGGTCTTCGACGCCCAGGGGCAGGGTCACGGCCGCGATCGCTGGTTCCTCGACTCGGGCCCGGAGGTCCGGGCCTTCCTCGAGGACACGCCCGGCGGCCCCAAGCGGGTGAACAAGCTCGGGCACGCCCTTCACGATCGGGTCCCGGCCTTCTCCGAGTTCTCCCGCGACCCCCGCCTCGACGCCCTCGTCCGCGAGCTCGGCGTCGCCGCGCCGCTCCTCCTCCAGTCGATGCTGATCTTCAAGTACCCGGAGGTCGGCGGCGAGGTCCCGGCGCACCAGGACGCGACCTACCTCTACACCGAGCCGGTCTCGGTGATCGGCCTCTGGTTCGCGCTCGAGGAGGCGACCCTCGAGAACGGCTGCCTCGAGGTGCTGCCGGGGAGCCACCAGGGCGGCCTCCGCAGCCGCTACCGCCGCGACGGCGACCGGGCCCACACCGAGCGCCTCGATCCGCGCCCGTGGCCGCGCGAGGGCTGGCGCTCGCTGCCGGTCCCGGCCGGGACCCTGGTCGTCCTCCACGGCCTCCTCGCCCACCGCAGCGCCGCCAACCGCTCGCCGGCGCCGCGCCGCGCCTACGCGCTCCACGTGATCGACGGCGAGGCCGAGTACGCCGCCGACAACTGGCTGCAGCGCCCGGACGAGCTGCCGCTGCGCGGCTTCGCCTAGCGACCCGCGCGAGCGAGCCTCGCTCGACGCTCGCTCGCGCGCGGGCGCGCCGAGGCACGCTCGCCCGCGCGCGAACGCGGGGCGAGCGAGCGCCGAGGTCGGGTGTCGCCGCGCCGACGCATCCCTGTATCATCACCGCGATCCTCGGAGCCGCCGGCGATCGCGACCTCGATCGCTCGCCTGACCGATCCGACATCCTCGACAAGGCTCGTGATGGCCGCCCGCGAATGGACTGACACGCTCCTCGACGAGCTCCTCACCGCGACCGATCCGACCGCGGACGCGGTCGCGGCCGCCGTCCTCGCCGACGGCCGGCTCGACGCGATCAACGCGCTCATGCGGAGCTTGACCCACAACGCCGAGCCGGTCCCCGCCGAGCTCCCGCCGCCGGTGATCGACTACTTCGAGCGCACCGCCGCCCTGCCGCCCTGGGCCGATCCGGCGCGGATCGACGCCGGCGAGGCGCTCTTCGTCCGCTACGGCCTGCCGGCGCTCCAGGGGCTGATGCTGCGGGCGCTCCCCGAGTGCTACGCGATGCCGGCCGGCGCCGAGATCCTGATCCAGACCGGCCGCCTCGATCACCTCACGCGGCAGCGGGTGCTCGAGACCGTCCACTTCACGGTCGACGTGATGGTCCCCGGCGGGCTCGGCCCCGAGGGCCGCGGGATCCGATCGGCGCAGCGGGTCCGCCTCCTCCACGCGGCGATCCGCACCCACCTCCGCGCGGCCGGCTGGGCCCCGGCGGGGCGCCAGCCGATCAACCAGCTCGAGATGGTCGCCACCCTCGGCTCCTTCTCGGCGCTGATCGTCGACTCCCTGCGGCGCTTCGGCGTCGATCTCACGGCCGAGGAGGAGGGCGCCTACATCCACTGCTGGAACGTCGTCGGCTACATCATGGGCGTCCGCGAGGACCTCCTCTTCCACGATCTCGACGACGGCCTCGCGCTCTGGCGCCGGGTCCGTGAGCGCGAGCGCGGGCGCTCGCCCGCCGGCTCCGCCCTCGCCGGCGCCCTCCTCGACTTCGCCAACGGCCTGGTCCCCGGGCGCCTCTTCGACGGGATCAACGCGACGATGCTCCGCCACCTCTGCGGCGACGAGCTCGCCGATCTCCTCGACGTCCCGCCCTCGAACTGGACCCGCTTCTTCCTCGGCCGCTACCGCCGGCTCGTCGCCGCCGGCGACGCCTTCCAGGACCTCGGGCCCTTCGCGCGGTGGATCGTCCGGCGGATCAGCCACACGATGATCACCTCGCTGATCGGCCGCGGCCGCGCCGGCGAGCGCCCGAGCTTCGACATCCCGGCCGAGCTCCGCGCCGGATGGAAGCTCCCGCCGAAGGAGGGCCGCTAGCGATGCCGACCGCCACGACCATCGACGACGTGATCAGCCAGCTCGACGCGGTGATCGCCGACGCCCGCCGCGACGGCTCGCGCTCCGGCTACTTCGCGGCGCTCTACCGCAAGGTGACGATCCAGGTGAAGCGGGCGATCGCCGCCGGCGACTTCGACGACGGCGCGCGGATGGAGGAGCTCGACGTCCGCTTCGCCAACCGCTACCTCGAGGCGGTCGACGCCCAGCGCCGCGGCGAGGCCCCCCTCCAGGCCTGGGACCTCGCCTTCCAGGCGAGCCGGGCCTGGACGCCGCTGGTCCTCCAGCACCTCCTCCTCGGGATGAACGCCCACATCAACCTCGATCTCGGGGTCGCGGCCGCGCTCACCTCCCCGGGCGCCGAGCTCGACGGCCTCCGCGACGACTTCAACCGGATCAACGGCCTCCTCGCGTCGCTGGTCGACGAGGTCAAGTCAGAGCTCGCGCAGATCTGGAGCCCGCTCGCCTTCCTCGACCGGATCTCCGGGACCATCGAGGACGTCGGCGTGAACTTCTCGATGGCCAAGGCCCGCGACGCCGCCTGGGAGCTGGCGACCTCGATCGCCCACCTCGACGAGGGCGCCCAGGCGACCGCGATCGCCGAGCGTGACGCCTGGGCGGCCGGCTTCGGAAAGCGGCTCTGGCGGCCGCCGATCGGCCGGCTCGCGCTCCTCCTGATCCGCCTCGGCGAGCGCCGCGACGTCCGCGAGAACATCGAGATCCTGCTCTGAGCGCGCGCCCGTCACAGGACCTGGAAGACAGGTCCGAACGGACATGGCCGATCGGCTAGCGGCCCATCGCCAGCACGCGGACGCCGCCCTCGAAGAGGATCCCCGCCTTCTGCGGGTCCGCGACGTCGACGACGAAGCCGACCCCGAAGGTCGGGTGCTCGACGATGTCGCCCTCGGCGTAGCGCTCGCGCATCGAGTACTTGCGGGCGCCGGTGAGATCCGCCATCTCCATCCGCGCGCTCCAGTCGCTGGCGGCGGCCTCGGCCGCCCGGCTCGTCCGCGGCTTCGCCGTCTTCGCGGCCGCCCGCTTGCGCGGGGTCTTGGGGGCCGCCGGCGCCGACGCGGTGACCACCGGCGGCTTCGGCTTCGGCTTGTGGCCCGCCGGCATCGCCTCGGCGGTCGCCTCGGCCATCGCCTTCGCGGCCGCGACCGCGAGCGCCTTGCGGCTCACCGGGCCGCTCCCGCGGCTGGCCGCCGCGGTCGCCTTCGCCGTCTTCGGCGGCCGGTAGTTGTGCTGGCCGTGGCACGACGTGCACTCGACCCGCTTGGGCTTGGTGCCGTCCGACGCCATGGCGACGATCACGTGGGTGGTGTCGAGGCGACAGCGGGTACACCACGCGTCGATGTCTTGGCCGACTTGGTAGGGCATGAGGTGACGGGCGCGACGATAGTCCACCGCGCACACGCCGGCAAACGCCCGGATCAGCGCGGCGCGACCGCGGCCCGCGCGCGAAGCCGCTTCGGCGAACGCGGACGGCTGCGCGGCCTGTCCCGAGCTCCCTGCGGCTGCTATCGTCGGCGCAGGGACCCCGTGGACCGCGATCTCGCCCCCTTCGCCGCGCTCGACGCCCGCCTCGTCGAGGTCGCCCGCGAGATCAAGATCCTCAGCGCGCTCGCCTGGCCGCCGGAGCCCCTCCAGGACTTCCTGGCGGCCTGGCGCGCCGGCAACCCCCGCCTGCCGCGCTACACGCCGGTCCCGCGGGTCAACGGCGACGCGATCGACGAGCTCCGGCGAGTGATGACCGCCTGCGACCGCGAGCACCCGATCGGCCGCTTCCTCTACCGCAGCGCCCGCTCCTACCTCCTGGCGGCCGAGATGATCGCCAGCCTCGGCACCCCCGCCTTCACCGAGCGCTCGCGCGAGCTCTACGGCGCCCCCCTCGACGAGCTCGGCGCCGCCCGGGTGACCAACCTCGCGGCCGCCGAGCACTTCCTCAACCGCACCCGCGATCTCATCGAGACCAGCTACATCGCCGACGAGGCCTACGTGATCGGCGCCGAGGCCGTCGCCGAGACCCTCCGGGCCCGGATCGACCCGGTCTTCGTCGACCACAAGATCGAGGTCGTGATCGACCCGACGATGGCCTCCAAGGCCGCCGCCGGCTCCCGCCGGGTGCGCCTGCGGGCGTCGACCGGCTTCACCCCGAACGACGTCGCCCAGCTCCTCGAGCACGAGATCTTCGTCCACTCGGTGACCGCGCTCAACGGCCGCGAGCAGCCCCAGATCAAGTGCCTGGGCCTCGGCGCGCCGCGGACGACCGCGGTCCAGGAGGGCCTCGCCACCTTCGCGGAGATGATCACAAACTCGATGGATCTCGCCCGCCTCCGCCGCCTCGCGCTCCGGGTGGTCGCGGTCCAGATGGCCCTCGACGGCGCCGACTTCATCGACCTCTTCCGCTTCTTCCACAGCGAGGGGCAAAACCTCGACGAGAGCTTCCACTCGGCGATGCGGGTCTTCCGCGGCGGCGACGTCGGCGGCCGGATCGCCTTCACCAAGGACATCGTCTACCTCCCGGGGCTCATTCAGGTCCACGCCTTCCTCCTCAAGGCCTGCCAGCGCAACCGGCCGGAGCTGATCCACCACCTCTTCGCCGGCCGGATGACCCTCGGCGACGCCCTCGAGCTCGACCCCTGGTTCCGCTCGGGGGCCCTCAGCGGCCCGCTCTACGAGCCCCCGTGGGTCAACAACCGGGCGTCGCTCACCGCCTTCCTGATCTACTCGGCCTTCAACACCCGCTTCGAGCTCGGCGAGATCACCCTCGACGACTTCCGCGAGGCGATCGACGACGAGCGCTGAGCTGGGGGTCGCGATGCCGCGGCGGCGCCGACGAAGGGCGCGGTCCACCGGCACCAGGTGTCACAATCGGCGCGCCCCCTCGTAGGGCTCGACACTACGACGCCGCCTGCTCCGGGAGCCGCCGGAGGTGGGCCGCCTCGGCGATCGCCGCCGCCCCGAGCGGACTCGAGGGCGCGCCCGGATCGTCGGCGAGGTCCCGGAGCGTCAGGGCCACGCGCCGCAGCCGGTGCTGCGCGCGCGGGCTCAGACAGCGCCGCCGCGCGAGCGCCTGGAGGAGGCGCTCGGCCTCGCTATCGAGCGGCGCCAGGCGATCGAGGGTCCCGCCGTCGGCCGGGATCTCGGCGTTGGTCCGCCAGGGGCTCCCGCGGAGCCGCCGACGCTGGCGATCGCGCGCCCGCACGATCCGCTCGCGGAGGATCGACGAGGCCTCCGAGGGGCGCCGCCGCGCGAGCTCGTCCGGGCTCGTGGGCGCGACCGGCACCACCAGATCGAGGCGATCGAGGAGCGGCCCGGAGAGGCGCTGCTGGTAGCGCTGGACCGCCGCCGGCGAGTCGACGCAGCTCCGCTCCGGGTGACCGAGGTAGCCGCAGGGGCACGGGTTCATCGCCGCCATGAGCTGGAAGCGGGCCGGCAGCCGGAGGCTCGCCTGCGCCCGCACGAGGTTGACGTGCCCCTCCTCGATCGGCTCGCGCAGCCCCTCGAGGCAGCCGCGACCGAACTCGGGGAGCTCGTCGAGGAAGAGGAGCCCGTGGTGCGCGAGGCTGACCTCGCCGGGCCGCAGCGGCGAGCCCCCGCCGAGGAGACCGGCGACGCTGACCGTGTGATGCGGCGCCCGAAAGGGCGCGCGACCGACGAGGCCGCCGCCGCCCCGCGACCCCCCGACGATCCCGTGGATCTTCGTGACCTCGAGCGCCGACTCGTGATCGAGGGGCGGGAAGAGGGCGGCCGCCCGCCGCGCGAGCATCGTCTTGCCGACGCCGGGCGGTCCGTGGAGGAGGAGGTTGTGCCCGCCGGCGACCATCACCTCGATCGCCCGCCGGGCGAGGACGAGGCCGCGGACGTCGGCCATGTCGAGCTCCCCCGGCGGCGGCTCGGCCGACGCGTCGAGGGCCCGCGGCGGCGCCGCCTCGATCGTCGCCTCGCCGCGGAGGTGGGCGACGAGCTGGCCGAGATCGCGGACCGGCAGGACCTCGATCCCCGGCAGGAGGCTCGCCTCCGCGGCGCTCTCCTCGGCGACCGCGATCGCCCGGAAGCCCTCCCGGCGGGCGCACTCGCCGATCACCAGGGTGCCGACCGCCGGCCGGACCACGCCGTCGAGCGCCAGCTCACCCCAGAGGAGGAGCTCGCGCCCGAGGCGCTCGGCCGGGACCACGCCGTGGGCCGCCAGGAGCCCGGCCGCGACCGCGAGATCGATCCCCGGGCTCTCCTTGCGCTCGTCCGCCGGCGCGAGGTTGACGACCTGCTTGCGCGGCGGGATCGCGTGGCCGCAGTGGGCGAGCGCGCTCTTCACCCGCTCGCGGGCCTCGACCAGGGCGCCGCTCGCCCGGCCGACGAGGGTCAGGCCCGGGATCCCGAGGCCGACGGCGGCCTCGACCGTGACCAGGAAGGCGTCGACGCCGAGGATGCTTGCCGAGTAGGTGCGCGTGAGCATCACCGCTGCTGTTGCATGTGCACGGCCAGCGATCTCGCTGGTGATCATTGGCGATTTCTCGGAGGGGTCGGCCCGCCCTTTGGCCGCCGGCCCGGGGGTGAGACGCCCCCAACAAAACATGACCCAAGAGACAGTCTGAAGAGCCCCGCCGACGTCATCGCCTGCGGGTCAGCCCCCCGACCGAAGGGCACCCGCTGCGTCGGCGGAGGTCCGCCCTCGCCTCCCCCACGACGCCGCCCACCGCGCGCGATTTCGTCGTCGGAGGGGCCGCCCCGGGCCGCTCCCGCGGGCCCCTCCCCGTGCTACCCTCGGCCTCCCGCGCCGGTCGGGAGCCCTCCGTGTCACTCGCGCTCTCCATCCCTGGGGTCCAGCTGGTCGAGCCGATCGGGCGCGGCGCGGCGAGCCTCGTCTTCCTCGGCCTCCGCGGCGGACAGCCGGTCGCCGTCAAGATCTACGACACAAGCCGCGGCCCGGTCTCGGCCGGGATGATCGCCCGCTTCTACCGCGAGGCCGCCCAGCTCGCCCGCCTCGGTCAGGCCGCCCTCCCCCGCGTCTACCACGTCGGCCGCTCCGAGGGGATCCCCTACCTCGTCCTCGAGCACCTGCCGGGCGGCTCCCTCGCCCGCCGGATCGAGCGCGGGCCGCTCAGCGAGGACGAGGTGCTGCGCCTGGCGATCGCCCTCGCCGACACCCTGGCGATCGTCCACCGCAACCACATCGTCCACCGCGATCTCAAGCCGGGCAACATCCTCTTCGACGCCAACGGCGCCCCGCGGATCATCGACTTCGGCTTCGCCCACCGCGATCAAGATCTGCCGATCCGCCACGAGGCGGTCGGCACCTTCGTCTACGCCGCCCCGGAGCAGACCGGGATGCTCGCCCGGCCGATCGACGGGCGCTCCGATCTCTACGCCCTCGGCGTCGTCCTCTTCGAGTGCCTCGCCGGTCACCCGCCCTTCGCGGCCGAGGACGCCGGCGAGCTCCTCCACCTCCACGCGAGCGCGCCGGCCCCCGATCTCCGCGAGCTCGGGCGGCCGGTCAGCCGCGCGCTCGCGGCGATCATCCACAAGCTCCTCGCCAAGGATCCCGACGACCGCTACCAGAGCGGGACCTCGCTCGCCGCCGACCTCCGGCGGGTCTCCGAGCTCGAGGAGGCGATCGCCAGCGGCGAGCGGGTCGAGCTCGGCCAGCGCGACGCGACCTTCGCGGTCGAGTCGACGATCCCGCTCATCGGCCGGGCCGACGAGCTCGCCGACCTCGCCGCCCTCTGGAGCGAGGCGAGCCGCGGGGTCGGCCAGATCGCCGTCGTCGAGGGGCGCGCCGGGATCGGCAAGACCCGCCTCGTCGACGAGCTCCTCGGCCGCCTCGCGGTGACCGGCGCCCGGATCCTCAGCGTCGAGTGCGTCAGCGAGAGCGATCGCCCCTACGCCGCCCTCGGCGATCTCCTCGACGGCTACGCCGCCCGCCTCCGCCGCCTCCCGCAGCACCACCAGGAGCACGAGCGTCGGCGCTACCGCGAGGCCCTCACCGAGATCCCGGCGCAGCTCGTCGCCGTCGCCCCGAGCCTCGCGGCCTGGCTCGGGACCCGCCCGCAGGGCGGCGCCGCCCTCGACGAGAGCGAGCAGTGCCACGAGATCCTCGCGGCCTTCGTCGCCGATCTCCTGAGCCGGCACCCGGCCGCGATCCACATCGACGGGCTCCACGCGCTCGACTCCGGCTCCGAGCAGGTCTTCCGCCGCCTCCTCCGCCGCCTCCCCCGCCTCCCGCTCCTCCTGGTCCTCAGCCACCGGCCGCTCGGCAGCGATCAGCGGAGCGTCCTCCTCGAGCACGCGCTCGACCTCGGGGCCGCGCGGATCGAGCCCCGCCCGCTGACCCCGGCCGAGCTCCGCGAGCTGGTGGTCGCCTTCCTCGGCTCCGAGCGGGTCCCCAGCGACCTCGTCGACGCGCTGATCCGCCGCGGCGAGGGGACCCCGCTCCTGGTCCGCGAGTACCTCCTCTCGCTCCTCGAGAGCGGCGCCCTCTACCCGACCTGGATCGGCTGGTCGGTCGATCTCAGCGCGCTCCGCCGCCTCGATCTCCCGCGCGACGTCCTCGCCCTCGGGATGCTGCGGATCGACGCGCTCTCCGACGTCGCCCGCCGCGCCCTCGCCCACGCCGCCGTCTGGGGCGAGCGCTTCACCCTCGACGGCCTCGAGGTCGTCACCGGCCGCAAGCGCCGGATCCTCGTCGACGTGATCGCCGAGGGGATGCAGGCCCACATCATCGAGGGCGAGCACGGCGGCGCCCTCCACTTCACCCACGATCGCTTCCGCCACGTCCTCCTCAACGAGCTCGACCGCGAGGATCAGCGGCGCTGCCACCGGGCGGTCGCCGACTGGCTCGCGGCCCGCGAGGGCGAGGTGTCGATCTACGAGCTCGCCCGCCACACCCTCGCCGGCTACCGCGGGATCGATCACCAGCGCGTCTACCAGACCTGCGCCGAGGCCGGCGAGGCGGCGGTCCGCGCCTTCGCCGATCACGAGGCGCTCGCCTTCCTCACCGCCGCCCTCGAGGCCGGCCGCGCCGGTCGCCTGGCGATCGGCGGCGACCTCCTCGAGCGCCTCGGCGAGGTCTCGGCCCGCCTCGGGCGGATGACCGACGCGCTCCAGCACTTCGGCGCCGCGCTCGAGCGCCACGACAACCCCCTCGCCCGCGCCCGGGTGTGGAACGCGATCGCCGACGCCCACCTCCAGGCGACCGACCTCGAGGCCGCCCACGGCGCGCTCTTCTCGGCCTTCGAGAGCCTCGGCGTCCCCTACCCGCGGGCCTCGCCGCGCGAGCTCCTGCGCAGCCTCTGGATGCTCGGGGTCGCCCTCTTCCTCATCATGATCGGCCGCGGCGGCGGGCGAGCGCCGGCCGGCGAGCGCGAGCGGATCCAGCTCCACGGCGCGCTCCTCGGGACCCTCGCCAACGTCGCCTACCTCGAGTACCACCGCCGCCAGGTCGAGCTCTTCCACTCCGCGGTCCGCCGCCTCTACCTCGGCCACCTCCTCGGCGACTCCGCGCTCTACGCCCGCGGCCTCGTCACCCAGTCGATGGTCTTCTCGGTAGCCCGGATGCGGGGGCTCAGCGACGCCTTCATCGACCGCGCCGAGGCGGTGGCGACCGCGATCCGCAGCCCCAACGAGATCGCCCACGTCGCCTTCACCCGCGCCCTCATGCTCGACTTCGCCGGCGACGCGCGGGCGGCCGAGCCCCTCTACTGGGCGACCCTCGAGCGCTACGGCGACGGCCTCCCGGCCTGGGACTACACCACCCAGGCGAGCACGCTGATCTTCCACCTCGTCGCCCGCGGCCACTGCCGGCAGGCCGAACCGCTGATCCAGGAGGTCCTCGCCCGCCTCGGCGACGACCTCAGCGATCCGGCGCACGGCCACCCGCTCATGCCCCTCCTCGGCGGCGTGCTCGCGTCGGCGCTGGTCACCGTCGGCCGCAACGATCAGGCGAACATCGCCCTCGGGCGCTTCATCGGCCTGGTCGAGCGGAGCTCCACCGATCGGATCAACTGGACGATGTGCTCGGGCTTCCGCGCCTACGTCCTGACCGAACGCGGTGAGCTCGGCGCCGCCCTCGACGGGGTCTTCGCCACCTTCGAGCAGCGCGGCCTCCCGCCGGCCAAGGCCCCGCCCCACGCCTCGATCGCCTACACCTTCATGGCCCTCGCCCGCCTCGGCCAGTGGCTGGCCTGCGAGCCCCACGAGCGCCCGCTCCGCGCCCAGCTCCTCGCCCGGGCGATCGACCTCGTCCGCGCCGGCGCCCGCTATGCGAGCGACCACGCGACGCTCCGCGTGCTCGAGGCGTGGGGCGAGTGGCAGCGCGGCCAGATCGGCGGCGCGCTCGCCCACCTGAGCCTCGCCGACGACCTCGCCCGCGCCCAGGTGATGCCCTCGGTCCGCTTCCACGCGGCCCGCCTCCGCGCCCACATCTTCGCCTCCACCGGCAACCCGGAGAGCGCCGCCGACGAGGCCCGGATCGCCGTCGACCTCGCCCAGGAGAACGGCTGGGTCTGGCGGGTCCGCTGGATCCGCGACGACATGCGCCCCGACGCGCCGCTCGGCCGGATCGTCTCGACCTTCAGCCGCCGCGGCCAGCCCTCCTGGTCGAAGGTCCTGAGCCGCACGGTCGGCGCGACCGCCAGCGGCTCGGGCTCGGGCTCAGGCTCGGGCTCAGGCTCGTCCGGCTCGCCCCTCCTCTTCGACGGCTCCTCGAGCGTCCACGGCGCGCTCAACGTCCGTCAGCTCCGCCACCTCGACGCGCTCCTCGAGGTCAGCCTCGCCGCCGCCTCGGCGACCAACCTCCACGACCTCGCCGAGACCGCGCTCGGCGTCCTCGCGCGGGTCTTCAACGCCGAGCGCGCCTTCCTGATCCTCGCCAAGGCCGACGGCGACCTCGAGACGATCGCCTCCCGCGCGCCGGCGACCGACGAGGATCGACGCTACTCGCGGACGGTCGTCTCGCGGGTCCAGACCACCAGCGAGCCGCTGGTGATCACCGGCACCGAGGAGGGCGTGATCCTCGGCTCCGAGAGCGTCGTCACCCAGGATCTCCGGAGCATCCTCGCCGCCCCGCTCCTCCTCCGCGAGCGCCTCACCGGCGTCGTCTACCTCGACAACCGGGTCGCCGCCGGCATCTTCACCCGCCGCGACTCGAAGATCCTCCAGGCGATCGCCTCCCAGCTGGCGATCGCCATCGAGATCGCCAGCACCACCGAGGCCCTGACCGCCGCCCGCGATCAGGCGCTCGCCGCCAACCGGGCGAAGAGCGCCTTCCTGGCCAACATGAGCCACGAGCTGCGGACCCCGCTCAACGCGATCATCGGCTACTGCGAGCTCCTCCAGGAGGAGCTCCCCGAGCGCGATCAGGCGAGCGTCCTCGGCGATCTCGATCGGATCCACAGCGCCAGCACCCACCTCCTCGGGCTGATCTCCGACATCCTCGACCTCTCGAAGATCGAGGCCGGGAAGATGGAGCTGATCGAGCGGCCCTTCGAGATCGCGCCGGTGATCGAGGAGATCGCCGCGACCGTCGAGCCGCTGATCCTCCGCGGCCACAACCGCCTGGTGGTCGAGTGCCCGAAGGACCTCGGCGAGCTGATCACCGATCAGATGCGCCTCTGGCAGGTGCTCCTCAACCTCCTCAACAACGCCGCCAAGTTCACCGAGTCGGGGACGATCACCCTCACGGTGCGGGCCGAGGAGGACGACGCGCAGATCCGCTTCGTCGTCCGCGACACCGGGATCGGCATGACCCGCGAGCAGCTCGGCCGCCTCTTCGAGGAGTTCTACCAGGCCGACATGTCGCCGACGCGCCGCTACAGCGGGACCGGCCTCGGCCTCGCGATCAGCCGCCGCCTGGTCGACGCGATGGGCGGCGAGATCAGCGTCGAGAGCACGCCCGGAGAGGGCAGCGCCTTCTCCGTGGTGATCCCGCGGCGACGCCCGGCCAGCCTCCCTGCGGCGCTCGGCGATCGCTAGCGCGCGCCCGGGATCGGGGGCGGCGGGCCGCTTGTCTCCCGCGATCGCCTCTGCGATCGTCGGATGGCCGACGTGGCTCGGCGGATGATCGGAGTTGGTGATGGCACGGACGTGGACCTCTTCCTGGGCTGGAGCCGCGGGCCTGAGCCTCGCGCTCGCCTGCAGCGGCGGCGACGACGGCAACGCGAGCGCGACGACCGGCGTGAGCGCGACGGCGACGACCGGCGCCAGCGCGAGCGCGTCGACCAGCGCCGGCACCGGCACCAGCGGCGCGACCGGGGGTGAGACCGGCAGCGCCTCCGCGTCGACGACGAGCGCCGGCACCAGCGGCGCGACCTCGACCAGCGGCGGGACCACCGACGGCCTCAAGATGGACATGGGCGGCGGCGATCTGCCGCCGCCGGAGATGGAGTGCAGCGCCGATCTCCACGCGGTCGTCGACCCCGAGGGCAACGTCCTCGAGATGTGCGCCGACGACCAGGGCTGCGCCGACGGGGCCTGCGTCCCCGCCTGCGACGCCGCGGCCGCGAGCAAGGCGAGCTTCGGCTGCGGCTTTATCGTGCCCACGCCGCCCGCCTACCCGCCCGCGCTCCCGCCCTGCTTCGCCGCCTTCCTCGCCAACACCTGGGGGCACCCGGCGAAGATCACGGTGAGCCGCGGCGGCGTCGAGCTCGACATCAGCGGCGCCGCCCGCCTCGTCACCCCCGGCGTCGCCCCCAAGGACTGGCCGCCGCTCGGCGCCGAGGGGATCCCGGCCGACGGCGTCGCGGTCGTCTTCCTCTCGAGCGACCCGAATTCGATCATGCCGGAGACCAAGGTCCCGCTGACCTGCCCGGTGACCCCGGCCGTCGATTCGTCGACGGTGATCCCGGGCTCGGGGCGCGGCCAGGCCTTCGTGATCGGCGCGGACATCCCGGTGACCGCCTACGACATCCTCCCCTTCGGCGGCGCCCCCTCCCACTTCCCGAGCGCCGAGCTCCTCTTCCCGACCAGCGTGTGGGGGACCAACTACGTGGCGATCGCCCCGCCGGCCGGCACCTACGCGACCCCGGGGCCGCTCTGGCTGCAGATCGTCGGCCTCGAGGACGGCACCAAGGTCGAGCTCCGGCCGACCGCGGACCTGCTCCAGGGGCCAGGTCTCAACGGGGCGATGGCGAACCAGCTCGCGGTCTACGAGCTCGGCGCCGGCGAGATCCTCCAGTGGGAGCTCCCGCAGAACAAGCTCGATCCCTCGGGGAGCCTCCTCCTCAGCGACAAGCCGGTCGCCCTCCACACCGGCAACCGCTTCCTCCGCCTCCAGCCGATGCCGGCCCCCGGCGGCGAGTCGGCCCACCAGCAGAACTCGGCGATCTCGGCGCTCGGCTCGGCCTACGTCGCCGCCCCCTACGAGACCCGGCGCAAGGACCTCGCCCCCGAGGAGGTCGACTACCGGATCGTCGGCGTGATCGACGGGACCACCCTGACCTACGACCCGCCGGTCCCGGGGGCGCCGACCACCCTCGACGAGGGGCAGGTCGCCGACTTCGCGACCACCGAGGCCTTCGAGGTCCGCTCGCAGGACGGCGATCACCCCTTCGCGCTCGCCCAGCTCATGGACACCGCCAACCTCCCCGGCGGCACCCGCCCGGGGGCGACGGCGATGGGCTACCCGCCGGCGCTCGGCGACGAGGAGTTCGTCGTCGTCCTGCCGCCGGCGCAGTTCCTCCAGCGCTACGCCTTCTTCACCGACCCGACCTACCCGACCACCAACCTCGTGGTCACCCGCGCGAAGAAGGACGGCGCCTTCGCGCCGGTCAGCGTCGACTGCCTCGGCGAGCTCGGCGGCTGGAAGCCGGTCGGCCAGGGCGACCTCTACGAGTTCACGACCGTCGACATCATCCGCGCCGACATCCCGGTGATGAATTGCGAGAACGGCCACCACCTCGCCGAGAGCGAGGGCCCCTTCGGGCTCGTGGTCTGGGGGCTCGACTCCTACTCGTCCTACGCCTACCCGGCCGGCGGCGCGGCGGCGACCCTCTCGGACGTCGTCGTCATCCCGCAGTAGGACCTCGCGCGCCCGCGCGGGGGGCGCTCGGTCGCCGTCCACGTCAATTTCATTTTTCCGTGATCGTTTGCCCCCGGCCGCGGCACGTCCCCCCTGAGGCGACCAATGCACTCGGTCCCTCGTGAAAGGACAGATCGATGCGTGGACCGACGATGACGGTGTTGAAGGTGTGGCTCCTTGCGATGGGCGTGGCCGCGGGCTGCGATCCCGGCGAGAGCGCCGAGAGGACCGAGCTGGACGATCCCGAGCCGCGCTCCGCCGCCGCGAGCGAGCGCCCCCCGGAGGCGCCCGCGCCCGCGGCCCCGGCCGAGGCTGACGAGCCCACGCTCGACCACGCGGCGATCCGCGCGCGGGTCGCCGAGAAGCGGGAGATCGCGGACGCCTACGCCGCGGGGACCCTCGGCGATCGCCTGCCAGAGCGCGGCCTCCTCCTCGTCGATCCGACGCCCGCGGAGGGGAGCGCCGTCCACTTCTTCCTCTACGCCGGGGCGATCGAGCCGGGCGAGGACTTCGCCGCCCTCAAGGCGGCCGCGGGCAGCGACGGCCGCGGCCCGCGGACGATCCTCCTCGGCGGCGACGACCGCATGCGCCCGGCGATCTTCGACGCGGTCGACCCCGGCACCTACACCGCCTGTGCGCTGGTGGCCGGGCCCGGGGACCAGGAGGCGACGCGCGTCATCGAGGAGGTCGCCGCCGAGGTCGAGGCCAGGGCCGGCGAGAAGCCGCTCGCCGAGCAGATCCAGGAGGCGAGCGCGGAGGTCGAGCGACGCCTCGGTCGGCCCGTGGAGAAGCTCGGCTTCGACGGCATCACGCCCCGCTGCGCGCGCGTGGTCGCCGGCGACGACACGCCGAGCCGGATCGTCACCCTCGGCGCCTAGCGTCCGGAGCGGAGGCGGACGACCCGTCGGAGCACCCGCCAGCGCTCGTCGGCGCCGGCGAGCGCGGCCGAGAACGAGCGGTGCTCGTAGCTCCGCCCGAAGGACCCGAAGGCCTCACCGAGCGACATCGAGGGCAGCGGGCGCCCGCGCTCGCGGGCCCACGCCTCCCCGAGGAACCACGCCTCGTCGACCTCGACGCCGCCGCGGATCCGGATCCACCGCCAGTTGTCGACCTGGTCGTTGTCGTGGCCGTAGAGCGCGTCGCAGCCGAGCTCGGCCGCGAGGCGGCGGATCAGCGGCTCGTCATGACCGCCCCAGCTCGCCCAGAGCGCCGTCCACCCGCCCTGGTCGGTCGGCGCGATCGCCCAGACCCGCGGGAGCTCGTCGTCCTCGCCGAGCTCCAGCGCCTCGCCGCGCGCCCGCGCCTCCGCCGGCGTGAGCACCTCGACGTCGATCACGTCGGGCTCGCTCCAGAGCATCCACGACATGACCTCAAGGACATCCTCCTGCGGGGCCCGGACTTGGTGGTGGCTCGAGAAGGTGCTCATGCGCGCGCGCTCAGGGGTAGTAGGGGACCTCAGCTCGGCCGCATCCTCCGTGAGGGGAAGCGGCACGGCAACATCGCCGAGGTGTGCCAAAGGCGCGGGATCTCGACCTCCACATACTACCGACGCCCCACCTCGTAGCGGAGAGGGGCTACAGCCGGTGTCGGGGCGACACAGGACATGGCCGAGATCTCGCTTGGGCTCCCACCGAGCGTGTCGCTGATGTTCGAGCGCCGGCCCGGTGACGCGCACGCGCGACGCGTCGGCGACGAGCCCTGAGCCGCGGGGCCCGGGCAAGCGCAGATCCGCGAGCGCCGCGCTGAGCCGCGCGCTCTCACGCGCGAGCGCGCGCCCGCCAGCCGCGGACGGGGCGCGAGCATCGGCTACCATCCCGGATCGTGGACTACGACGTGATCATCGTCGGTGGGCGACCCGCCGGAGCGACCCTCGCGGCCCGCCTCGGCGAGTGGGGCCACCGGGTCCTCATCGTCGATCGCGCGACCTTCCCCTCGCTCCCGCAGGTCCCCTCGTCGCCGGTGCTCTACCCGAGCGGCATGCAGCTCCTCGACGCGCTCGGGATCCCCGAGGCCGACTACGGCGTGCCCGAGGCGCAGATGCGCCGCCTCATCATCGAGTTCTCCGGCGAGTTCTCGGTCGAGATGCCGGTGCCGCGGATGCGCGACGGCCGGGCCTACGTCTACGGCCTCGACCGCAACGTCTTCGACGCCCGCCTCTGGCGAGAGCTGGAGCGCTACCCCAGCGTCGAGCGCCGCGAGGGCTTCGCGGTCACCGACGTCCTCCGCGAGGGCGAGCGGGTGGTCGGCGTCGAGGGGGGCCCGCACCCGCGCGCCGGCGCGGCCGAGCGCGAGCGCCTCAGCGCCCGCTGGGTCGTCGGCGCCGACGGCCGCTTCTCGCTGATCGCCCGCAAGGTCGGCGCCGAGGTGACCGAGGCCCGCGACCAGCACACCAGCACCGCCTACTTCGCCGACTGGGAGGGGATCGAGCCGATCGACGAGGGCCCGCCGGCGGGGCTCGTCCACACCACCGCCCGCGGCCTCGACGTCGTCTTCTTCGCGATGCCCGGCGGTCGAGTGTCGATCAACACCCACGCCCGCAGCGACCGCGTCGACGTCCGCGGCGACGCCGAGCGCCACTACCACGAGACCCTGCGCTCGCTCGCGCCGCTGCGCCAGCGCTTCGCCAGGGCCGAGCGGGTCACCCCGGTGATCGGCGTCAAGCGGATCGGCAACGGCTACCGGCGGGCGAGCGGCCCCGGCTGGGCGCTCTGCGGCGACGCGGTCCACTACAAGGACCCCGTCGACGGCCAGGGGATCTACGACGCCTTCCTCGGCGCCGAGCTCCTCGCCGCGGCGATCGACGTCGCCCTGATCGGCGACGCGACCTGGGAGGGGGCGATGGCCAGCTACGCCCGCCGCCTCCACGAGGCCACCCACCCGATGTTCGTGGCGACCACCGGCCGCCTGGCCCGCGAACTCTACCAGGAGCCGCCGCTCGCGGTGATCCGGACGATCATCCGCTGGACCCTCAGCGACCCCGACTACCAGGACACCTTCCTCCGGGTCCTCAGCCGCGAGCTCCCGCCGCCGGCGATGACCTCGAAGCGGGTGATGGCGCGGGCCGTCGCCCGCGGCCTCCGGGGCGAGCTCCGGCGCCGCCTCGAGCGGGCGCTCGGACGTCGGGATCGCTAGCCCGCGGCAGACCCGTAGCGCTGCATCTTGATGTCGACGAGCATCCGCATCGCGTTGAGCGCCTTGAGGAGGATCGCCCCCTTGCGGCCGTCGGCGGTCTCGAACAAGACGATCTGCTCGCTCCCGTCGTAGCCGTTGGCCTCCTCCATGTGCTCGATCGTGAGGCCGGCGAGGAGCGCGTCGTCCGCCATCGCCTTGAACTCGTCGGCGCTGAGCTGCTCCTCCCCCGGGACGGTGTAGTTGTCGATCTTCGTCGGCCGCCCGCCCTCGTCCGGGTAGTAGTCGCCAGGGCTGGCGAAGAAGAAGAAGGTCTCGCCGGTGTAGCCCTCGAAGATCAGATCGATGAGCGGCACCGTCGTCTCGTCGAGCTCGGCGTCCGAGTACATCACCCCGGTCTCGAAGGAGTAGTTGCGGCCGTAGTCGAGGATGAACTCGTCGGTGCCGAACTCGAGGTCGGTGATCACGTCGATCGCCGAGTGGCCGGCGATCGTCACGCTCTCGGTGACCGTCGACGACCCGCCCTCGTTCGTGACCGTGAGGGTCACGCTGAGCTCGCCCGCCCGATCGACGGCGAGCGGCGCCGGGAGGGCCTCGCTCGACCCGGGGCTCGCCGCGCCCGGCCCGAACTCCCAGGCGTAGCTCTCGGCGTCGACGCTCTCGTTGGTGAAGACCACCGTCGCCGCCGGCGCGTCGCCCATCACGGTCATCGTGAACGCCGCCTCGGGAGGCGCCGGCGGGGCGCAGCCAAGCCCCAGCCCCACGCCCATGAGGCCCACGAGCGCCGCGTTGATCGTCCTGCCCACCGTCCCCCGAGCTCCCATACACACCTCGCCGCCGAGCCATCCTAGCCGCGAGGACCCCTCCCCGCGAGGTGTCTCGCGCCCCCAGGCCCCGCGCGGTGGCGCTCAGGACGACGCCGACGCGGCCGCGGCCGCGGCCGCGGCCCGGGCGGCGACGATCGCCTGCATGTCGAGGAGGAGCTTGGCGTCGGCCAGGGTCCCGAGCTCGACGTCGCCGCCGACCAGGCGGACGAAGGCGAGGCTCGCCGCGAGGTTGAAGGCGGTCGCCTTGCTCGTCCAGCCGAGCGCGCTCTGCAGGCGATCGCGGAAGTCGACGACCGACGCGACGATCCGCTCGATCGGCTGGGCGAGGAAGCAGAGGATCGCCAGCTCGTCGTACTCGCGCTGACCGATCTTCGCGCCCGCGTCGCGGAAGGCGGCCATCAGCGCCGAGAAGCGCTGGGCGATCTCGTGGGCCTCGAGGCCGCTGAGGTAGAGGACGTTGGCCGCGGTCTGCAGCGGGTCGCCCTGCCAGGCGCCGGCGTCGCGGTGGAGCGCCTGGTAGATCGCCTCGACGCCCTCGCCGATCGCCTCCGGCGTCCCCGGGCGGCCGACCAGCATCGCGCAGGCCGGGAAGTCCTCGGGCCCGGTGAGGAACCAGTGGTGGCGCTTCATCGCCTCGTAGATCCCCCGCAGGCGCGCGACCTCGTCGGCGCCCGCCGGCCGCCCGCCGGTCACCCGCCGGAGCACCAGGACCGCGAGCGCCTCGTGGACCTCGTCGCGGCGGAGGCCGACCTCGCGGAAGAGCGCCCGCATCCGCGCGACCTCGTCGAGGAAGGCGTCGACCGAGTCGCCGTACTTGACGAGCTGAGCGGCGAGGACGAGGCGCACCGAGGCGCTGATCCCGGTGTACCAGGGGAGCCGCGCGCTCATCGCGGCGTCGGCCTCGCGGATCCCGGCGGCGAGGCGCTCGGGGTCGCCGTGGGTGGTCACCAGGGTGATCGCCGCGAGGCGGAGCGGCACGTCGTCCTGCCACCAGCGGCGCCCGTCCTCGAGGGCGCGGTAGAGGGCGGTGAAGCGGGCGAGCGGATCGGCCGGGAGGAGGTGGTGAGGCGTCTCGAGGTCGTCGCTGCGGAAGGGCACGGCGCGAGGATAGCGGAGCGGCGCGGGGCCGTCGCGCGCGCCGCTCCGCCGACGCCTTGACACCCGCGCGGGGCCGGACGGACGCTCGCCGGGTGAGCGCCGACGCCGACGATCGCCCCCTCCTCCACGGCCGCGAGCCGGCCTCCGGACGCCCTCTCCCGCCGGTGCCGATCGCCGGCGCCGACGAGGTCGCCCGAGTGGTCGCGCGGGCGCGCGCCGCCCAGGGGGCGTGGGCCGAGCGGCCCTGGCGCGAGCGCGAGCGCCGGCTCCTCGCCTTCCGCGATCACCTCCTCGCCCGCGCCGACGTGATCTTCGACGTCCTCGCCCGCGAGTCCGGCAAGCCGCGCTTCGAGGCGCTGATGCACGAGGTCTTCCCGATCGTCGACCTCGCCCACTTCTTCGCCACCCGGGCCCAGGCGGCGCTCGCCGATCAGCCGCTCCCGCTCCACCTCCTCGGCGCGCTCAAGCGGAGCGTCCTCCGCTTCGAGCCGCGCGGGGTGATCGGCGTGATCGCCCCCTGGAATTTCCCCTTCACGATCCCGATGGGCGAGGTGCTGATGGCCCTGGCCGCCGGCAACGCGGTCGTCGTCAAGCCCTCCGAGCACACCCCGCGGGTGATGCTCGCGGCCAAGGAGCTCCTCGACGCGTCGGGCCTCGATCCCGACCTCGTCGGCGTGGTCCCCGGCGACGGTCGCACCGGCGCCGCGCTCCTCGACGCGGGGATCGACATGATGGTCTTCACCGGCTCGGTCGCCACCGGCCGCAAGGTCGCGGCCGCCTGCGGCGAGCGCCTGATCCCCTGCACCGCCGAGCTCGGCGGCAAGGACCCGGCGATCGTCCTCGCCGACGCCGACGTCGAGCGGGCGGCCCGGACGATCGCCTACGGCGCCTTCGCCAACTGCGGCCAGATCTGCGCGAGCGTCGAGCGGGTGCTGGTCCACGAGTCGCTCTACGAGGCGCTGGTCGCCCGCGTCGTCGAGCTCGCCCGCGGCCTCCGCAGCGGCGATCCGACGATCGATCCCCACATCGACCTCGGGCCGATGGTCGTCCCGGCCCAGCGCGATCTCGTCCAGCGCCACGTCGACGAGGCGGTCGCCGCCGGCGCGCGGGTCCTCTGCGGCGGCGCGCCGAGCCCGGGGCCCGGCAACTTCTACCCGCCGACCGTGCTCGTCGACGTCACCCCGGAGATGGCGATCTGGCGCGACGAGACCTTCGGCCCCTGCCTGCCGATCCGTCGCTTCCGCGGGGTCGACCAGGCGATCGCCGAGGCCAACGCCAGCGAGTTCGGGCTCTCGGCCTACCTCTTCACCCGCGATCACGCGCGGGCCGAGGCGCTCGCGGGCCGCCTCCAGGCCGGCACGGTGATGATCAACGACGTGCTCTACACCCACGCGCTCCCCGAGGCCCCCTGGGGCGGGGTCAAGCGCTCGGGGATCGGCCGGGTCCACGGCCTCCAGGCGCTCCGCGACCTCTGCGAGGTCAAGCACATCGCCTCCCCGCGGGTCGAGCTCCGCCAGCCCTGGCTCTTCCCCTACAGCGAGCGCCGCTTCCGGCTGATGCGGCGGGCGATCGAGCGGACCTTCGGCTCGCTCTTCGCCCGCCTCCTCTAGTCTCTCAGCCTGTCCAAATAGACATGTTCGAGATGCGCGGCGATCACGGGAGCGGCGAGAGCTCCTCGTCGATCGGGTGGGTCCCGCCGAGGGCCGCGATCGCCCCCTGATCCCAGACCAGGATCTGGCGATCGGCGCTGACGATCCGCCCGGGCGCGAGCGCGACCGCGCACACCGTGTCCTCGTGGCCCTCGAGGACCCCGAGGCGCGCCCCGCTGGCGGGATCGACGAGGAAGAGGAAGCGGCCGATCCCGACCACCAGGCGCTCGAGATCGGCGGCCGCCGCCTGGGTCGGCGCCCCGCTCAGGCGCGCGAGCTCGCGGCCCTCGGCGTCGTAGAGCGCGGTCCCCTGCTCGTCGGCGACGACGAAGGTCCCCGCGGCCGTGACCGCCCCGGCCCGCGACCAGCGCCCGCAGGCGACCGAGCAGCGGACCTTGAAGGTCGCGAGGTCAAAGAGGCGCGCCCGAGCCCCCCGCCCCTCCGGCGAGATCGCCAGCGCGAGGGCGCCGTCGGGGCCGACGTGGAGGGCCTCAATCGGCCGCGGCCCGACCTGGTGGGCCTCGAAGGCGCCCCCCGCCGGGCTCGCCCAGACCCGGATCGAGCCGTCCTTGTGACCGCTGAGGAGGCGCCCGTCGGGGGTGAAGGCGACCGCCGTCGCGCCGATCTTCCGGCTCCGCGACCAGGCCCCGCCCTCGACGTCGAGGTGGACGAGCGCGCCGTCCTCGACGAGCACGAGGTGCGCCCCCGTCGGATCGATCGCCACCCGGCCCTCGCCGCCGACCAGGCCGCGGAGGAGCACCGCCCCGTCGAGGCGCCGGACGATCAGGAGCTGGTGATCGCGGCTGATGATCCGGTCGCCGGCGAGCGCGAGCGACTGGATCGCCGCGACATGATCGTGGAGCGGGAGCCCGCTCGCGCGATCCCAGCGCTCGCCGCCCTCGCGGCAGCGCCACTCGCCCGCGGCCGCCTCGAGCTCCTCGGCCCCGCCCTCGACGAGCTCGAGCGACGAGATCGGCGCGCCGTCGGCCGCCGCGAAGACCTCGATCCGGCCGCGCGCGACCACGTGGAAGGTCTCGCCGCCGGGGTCCGGAGCGATCGATCGGAGATCGTCGACGGGGCGGCGGGCGATCACCGCGCCGCTCGCCGCGTCGAAGAGGAGGAGCCCCTCCCCCGCGTCCTCGTCCTCGAGGGCGCCCGCGAGCGCGAGGCGATCGCCGCCGACGAAGTCGCCCGCGTCGCGGAAGTACCCGCGGGCGCTCCAGCGCGCCTCGCCGCTCGCCACGTCGAAGACCCGGAGGCGCTCCGAGTACTCGTCGATGAGCATCATCAGGCGGCCATCGGCGGTGATCGCCAGGCGGCCGAGATCACGATCGAGGGGCCAGCGCAGCCGCGCCTCGAGGTCGGGGCCGACGATCTCGAGCCCCTCCTCCGAGATCAGGATCGCCGCCCCGCCGCCAGCGGCGACGTCGACGGCCGCCCGCCGGAACGAGCGGATCGCCAGCACCTCGCCGTCCGGGGCCCGGACCTCGAGCTTGGAGCCCCGAAAGCCCTGGTCGAAGAGCCAGGTCCGATCGGCGAAGGACCAGACCCGGCGATCGTCGCCGCGCTCGTCGTCGCCGAGGGGCGCCCCGCTCCGGGCGATCGCCCCCGGCGGCAGCGCCGGGAGCTCGGCGCGGTAGCCGTAGGCGCCCGCGACGTAGCGGCGCGCGCCGACCCCAAAGCCGGCGTGGACGACGACCGCGCCGCTCCGCGCCGGCCGGGTCAGGGCGACGAAGCCCTCGTCGAAGCCGGTGCAGTCGGCCTCCAGCTCGCCGTCGAGATCGACGGTCAGGCGCCGGCCGTCGATCTTGAGGTCCGCCGACGAGTAGAACTCGATGTAGGCGTTGTCGTCGAAGGCGGCGACTGCGGCCTGGAGGGTCTCCGCGTCGTCATAGGTGAGCTCGCCGCGGATCGTCAGGGCGCTCGTCGGCCGCCGCTCGTAGCGCGCCGCCGCCTCCGCGTCCTGACGCTGGACCGGCAGCGCGGGCCAGGGCCGCGACGGCCAGGTGTGCGTGGGATCGAGGCGGATCTGGCCGGCGGGGGCTGGCCCCTTCTTCGCCGCGCTCGACTTCTTCACCGCGCCCGACTTCTTCGCCGCGCTCTTCTTCGCCGCGCTCTTCTTCGCCGCGCTCTTCTTCGCCGCACTCTTCTTCGCCGCGCCCTTCTTCGCGGTCGCGTTCTTCGCGGTCGACTTCTTCGCGCTCGCCTTCTTCGCGCTCGCCTTCGTCGTGGTCGACTTCTTCGCGGTCGACTTCTTCGCGGTCGACTTCTTCGCCGCGCTCGACTTCTTCGCCGCGCTCTTCTTCGCGCTCGCCTTCTTCGCCGCGGCCGTGGCCGTCACCTTCGCGCTCTTCTTCGCCGTCGCCATCGAGGCGCGATCATGCACCTGCACGGCGTTTCAGCGCCAGCGCCACGCGCACGCCACGCAAGCGCCACTCCGACGCGCCACGCGCGTCCGGCTCCCGCTCCGCGGGCCCGCTCAGCTCGCGGCGCCCGCGGACTTGCTCGCCCACCACTTGGCGAACTCGCCGACGATGATGAGCCCGTCCTCGTCCTCGTCGATCCCGTCGAAGAGCGCCTCGATCGCGGCCGGCGCCTCGTCGTGCCCGAGGCGCTGCATCAGCCCGCGGAACTCGATGAGGTCGATCGTCCCGTTGCCGTCGCCGTCGACCTCGTCGAAGGCCGCGCGGATCGCCGGGTCGATGTGGAGGCGCGGCTCGCTCGCCCACCAGCGGGCGAACTCCTCGATCTCGATGAGGCCGTCGCCGCTCCCGTCGAGCGCGTCGAAGAAGGACTCGACGGTCGCCGGGTCGTGGGTATCGCCGAGGCTCCGCATCAGCGCGCGAAACTCGATGAGATCGATGCTCCCGTTGCCGTCCTTGTCGACCTGGGCGAAGGCGGCGCGGACCTCTTCGTCGATGCCCTGCATGGCCCGGGACGTTACCACGCCAGTAGGCCCAGTAAGGAGGGGCACGCTGCGCGCAATTGCGCGCCGCCTCACATTTGGCGATCGTGGGGGCGATGGGACGCCGCCGCCTCGCCCTCCGCCCGCTCCTCCCCCTCGTTCTCGGCCTCGTCGTCGCCTGCGGCGACGGCGATCAGCGCGAGGGCTCGTCCGCCTCGGGCATCATCACCAGCGCCAGCGCCAGCGCCAGTGTGAGCGCGAGCGCCAGCGCCAGCGGCTCGTCGACCGGCGGGAGCGAGGGCGGGAGCGAGGGCTCGACCGGCGACACGACGGGCGACGGCGCCACCGGTGGCTCCGGGGCCACGACCTCGACCTCGGGCTCGACCAGCACCTCCACGAGCACGTCCACGAGCACCTCCACCTCCACGAGCACCTCCACCTCCACCTCGACCACCGGCGACACCACCGGCGAGATGATGGAGTGCGCGACCGACCTCCTCGCCAAGGTCCGCGACTTCCAGAGCTCGCACCCCGACTTTGAGGCCGAGATCGGCGCCGAGAAGGGGATCGTCGCGGTCGACCTCGGCGGCGACCACAAGCCGGTCTACGCCGGCGGCGGCGGGACCCAGACCACCCACGGGCAGCAGTATTTTGACCAGTGGTACAACGACGTCGGCGGGGTCAATCAGCCCTTCGACGTGTCGATCCCGCTCACCGACAACGGCATGGGCGCCTACGTCTTCGACTCGGCGGCCTTCTTCCCGATCGACGGCCAGGGCTTCGGCAACGAGGGCAACCCGCACAACTACCACTTCACCCTCGAGCTCCACACCAAGTTCAAGTACCTCGGCGGCGAGGTCTTCAAGTTCACCGGCGACGACGACCTCTTCGTCTTCGTCAACGGCAAGCTGGCGATGGATCTCGGCGGCGTCCACGGGCCGATGAGCGGGACGATCGACATGAACGCCCAGGCCGGCGCCCTCGGGATCTCCCCGGGCGGCGTCTACACGCTCGACTTCTTCTTCGCCGAGCGCCACACCGTCGAGTCGAACTTCCACATCGAGACGACGATCGCCTGCATCGAGGTGATCCCCGGCTAGGCGAGCGCCCGCGGGCCACCGCCTAGATCTCCCGCGCGAAGCGCCGCGCGAGCTCGACCACCATCTTCAGCTTCGGGATCTCCGCCAGCGCCGCCGGCACCGACACGCGGAGCGCCCGCTCGTGGCGCACCGTCTCGCTCATGACCGGCACCAGCGACCCCTCCGGCACGCCGGGGTCCGGCACCAGCGCATCGGGCAACCGGCCGATCCCCACCCCGGCCAGGCAGCAGTGCCGCACGAAGTGGATGTCCGTCGCCACCAGCACCGGCTCCACCGAGAAGCTCATCCCCGCGCTCGTCCGCCACACCCGCGCGTCCTCACCGGGCGGGCTCCACACCAGGAGATCGTGACCGCGCAGCTCCTCGACCGTCCGCGGCGTCCCCCGCCGCTCGAGGTAGCTCGGGCTCGCCAGGAGCCACTCGCGGACGCCCATCACCACGTGCGAGATCCAGTTCCCCCGCGGCGGGTCGACCCCGAAGTGAACCGCGAGGTCGATGTCGCTCCGCGCCTCGCCCAGCGGGTCATCGCTGAAGCGAACCTCAAAGGAGAGCCGCGGGTGCTGCGATCGCAGCGCGGCGACCAGCGGCGCCAGCACCTGCGGCGGCAGCCCGACCGGCATGCACACCCGCAGGGTCCCCGAGGGCTCCTGGCCGCACTCGCGGATCGACGCAAGCAGCGCCCCCGCCTCCTGCATCATCGTCGCGCCCTGCCGCGCCAGGAGCCGCCCCGCCTCGGTCGGCACCACGCCCTGGCGCCCAGCCTCGAGGAGCGGCACCCCAGCCCGCGCCTCGAGCGAGGCCACCTGCCGCCGAAGCGTCGTCCGCGACACCCCCAGCGCCCGCGCGGCGCCCTGGTACGATCCGAGGTCGACCACCGCGATCAAGGCGCGAAGCTCGGCGAGGTCCATCGTAGCGCGGGGTCCGATCATAGACAGAGGCCAGCCCCGCCGTCCATCGCCGCGACCGGGTCCCCGGACGTGTCCGCCACGGGACCAGGGGTGACCGCCTTCGGACATCACCGCCACGCCGCGCTTGCTAGGGTCGGCCCATGGAGATCGCCGTGGACCTCATGAGCGCGCCCTCGCACCCGATCTACATGACCCATAGGACATATAGATGGACCCTCCCCGCGCCGCTCCTGGCCGGCCTCCTCCTCGCCGCCTGCGGCGACGATGCGCCCCGTGAGCCGGTCCCCTACGAGGAGCTCCCCGAGCTCCAGCCCGGCGACGACGGCTTCTACGAGCTCCGTTACGGCCCCGCCGAGGTCGAGATCGACGGCCGCCGCTTCTGCCTCCGCACCTACAACGGCCTCGTCAACGGGCCGACCATCCGCGTCCCCAAGGGCCAGGATCGCCGCCTCCACCTCCGCCTCCGCAACGAGTTCACCCGCCCCGAGTTCCGCGAGATCGCCAGCATGATGGGCCACGGCGCCCACACCTGCCACGACTTCAACATCACCAACCTCCACGGCCACGGACTCCACGTCCAGCCCAATTTCGCCACCGACGACCCCGCCGACCCCTGCGCGGGCGAGGGCTGCGTCGACGGCCGCTACCTCGGCGACAACGTCCTCCACGAGGTCGGCGCGGGCGAGGTCGCCGCCTACCGCTGGGACCTCGACGAGGACGGCGTCCACCACGAGGGCACCGACTGGTACCACCCGCACGTCCACGGCTCGACCGCGATCCAGGTGATGGACGGCGCCGCCGGCCCCCTCATCATTGAGGGCGACATCGACGCGATCCCGCGGATCGCCCGGGCCCGCGAGCGGGTGATGATGCTGACCCAGATCGCCATCGATCACGAGAACACCCGCCCCCTCGCCGACGGCGAGGCATGCACCGAGGACAACCTCTCCGTTCACGACTTCCTCGCGGTCGAGACCCTCCGCGCCACCCTCGTCAACGGCAAGCGCCTGCCGAAGATCGTCACCCCGCCCGGCCAGGTCGAGCGCTGGCGGATGATCTACGGCGGCAGCCCCGACGAGATGGGCATGAAGCTCCACGTCGCCCGCGACCCGCGCTGCGACGACTTCGAGCGGACCCCGCTCGAGACCACCCAGATCGCCCGCGACGGCGTCACCCTCCCCCGCTTCTACCGCTCGGACACGGTCTGGGTCTCCCCCGGCTACCGCGCCGACGTCCTGGTCAAGATGCCCGACGAGGCCCAGACGCTCTGCCTCGTCGGTCGCCGCCCGAACGACATCCTCGGCTCGGTGATCGCCATCGTCGCGGTCGACCCCGCCGCCGGCGAGCCGACCGAGACCGAGCTCCCCGACGAGGCCGAGATCGCCGCCGTCGCGCCGCCGGTGACCTGGCCCGGGACCATCGACGGTCAGCCCGCCGAGATCGGCTGCGACACCCTCACCGACATCGACCAAAAGCTCGTCCTCCTGGTCCCGACCCCGGGGCAGAGCCCGCCGGACCTCTCGATGGACGTCTCCCTCGCGGCCTGCGACCCGGCGGACGCCCACCACACCATCGACCCCGACGCCCCGGTCTGCCTCTGCCCCGACCCCAACATCTCCTGCCGACGCTTCGACGATCGCCGCGCCTGGGGCTACCGCGCCGATCGGCTCATGACCGTCGGCGTCCCCGAGCGCTGGGAGATCCGCGCCTTCGACGGCCACCCCTTCCACATCCACATCAACCCCTTCCTGGTCTGCCCCAACGACTCGAACAAGGAGCCAAACTTCGCCCACTGGCGCGACACCATGTGGGTGCAGGTCGACGACGGCGCGCGCGACGTGATCATGAACCCCCGCGCCTTCACCGGCTCCTTCGTCCTCCACTGTCACAAGCTCAACCACGAGGACGAGGGCATGATGGAGCTCGTCGAGATCTGCGACCCCGCCGACTCCGATTGCCTCTGCCTCGGCACCGACGCGATGGGCGAGTGCATCCCCCAGAGCGGCTGCTTCGACGACGACCTCCAGTGCCAATTCGCCCGGGCCGCCACCGACGCCTACCCCGCCCCGCCGGCGCCCGACCCCGGGCTCTGCGGCGGCTGAGCGAGGCCCTCAGCAGCCGTCGACCGCGAGGCCCATGACCTGCATCGCGTCGGCGGCCGGGACCCAGGGTTGGGGGTCGTCGAAGTCGAGGGTGACGTCGACGTCGATCTCGCAGGGGAAGATCATGTTGGGATCGAGGGGCGGCCAGTCGACGACGCCAGCCCCGTTGGTCGCCCACACGGGCGTATCGAGCGGGTCGTTCGTCAGGCACGGCGCGACCTGATCGCTGATCGACGCCGCCTCGACCTGCCAGAGCTTCGGGGTCATGATCGGCCACATCGCCACGTCCACCGGCGAGTAGAGCCGGAGCTCGGTGCAGCGGCCGGCGTCGTCGTCGAGCTTGCGGACGACCACCCGATCGAGGCCGCCGATCAGCACGAAGGCGTGGTACTCGACCGCGCCCCCGCCCGTCGTCGAGTCGGTGTCGCCGCCCGTGGTCACGTCGGTCATCGCCGTCGTCGCGTCGGTCATCGCCGTCGTGCCGTCCGTCGCCGTCGTCGTGTCGCTCGCGGTCGTCGCCCCCGAGGTGCTCGGCTCGGACGCCGAGCTCGGGACGTGCATGCAGTGGCAGACCCACTCGCCGTCGACGCACTTGGTGTCCGAGCAGACGTAGTCGGTGTCGGAGAAGCAATTCGATCCGAAGATGTCCCCGCAGCCCGTGGTCGCCCCCGCGGTGGTCGACGAGGTCCCCGTCATCGCACCGCTCGACGACTCGCCGGTCGTCGCCTCGGTCGCCGAGCCCGCCGAGGCCGTCGACATCTCGCCCGAGGTGCAAGCGGCGCCCACCAGGAGCACAACAAGGAGCGCAGGGGATCGCATCCCCTCATGGTACGCCCCGCCACCGCGCCGCGCGAGCGCCTAGCCGGGGATCGGCGCGTTGCAGCCGTAGACCACGTCGATGTCGACGACCTCGCCGTTCTTGAGCTTCTCGCAGGCCTCGCCGTGGAAGTGGATCGTCTTGGTGTCCGGGTCGTAGGTCCAGCCGTTGACCGGGTCGTAGGGGATCCCCGCCGGGTCGTCGTCGAAGAAGACGAAGATCTCGTCCATGTCCGGCGGATCACCGTCGAGCACGAAGTCGCAGGAGGCGACGTTGGCCGCGATCGCGTTGAGCGCGTCCTGGAGGCTCTGCGGGTTGTTGGCGTTGTAGGGCGTCTGGGTCCCGCCGGCCGCGGCGATCTCGGCGAGCGAGCCGATGATCCCGTCGGAGAAGCCGACCGCGTAGGTCTTGACCGGGATCGCCTGGCCGTAGAGCGCGGCCGCGGCCATCTGCCCGTCGGTCTTGTCCTTGCACTCCGAGCTCTCGCCGCCGTCGGTGATCAGGATGATCGCGTTGCCGCGGGACGGGTCCTGGAGCGTCGGATCGCCGATCCGCGCGGCCAGCGTGTTGCCGGTGCTGGTCTCCGGCATCCCCGAGTTGCAGAGGTACTCGAGGCCCTTTCCCTGGAGGAAGCCGGTGATGAGGTTGGACGCCTTGTCGATGATCGGCACGACGACCTCGCCGGCGGTGCACTCCTCGAGGAGCTTGCAGGCCGAGTAGGTGACGAGGCCGAAGCGGATGTCGTTGTTGAAGGCGTCGACGAGGGCGAAGATCGCGTCCTTGGCGACCTCCCAGCGGGTCTTGTTCGAGTCCTGGACGTCGCCGTCCATGCTCCCGGAGCGGTCGAGGACGATCATCACGTTGGGGGGCAGCTTGGTCAGGTTGAACCCCTGCGCCCCGCACTCCCCGCCGATCACGCACTTGCCGTCGACGCAGGTCTTCCCGCCCTCGCAGTCCTCGAAGTAGATGCACTCGCCGTCGGCGAGGCACTTGCCCGAGAGGGTCCCGCAGTGCTCGCCAGGAGGGCACTCGTCGTCGCCGTTGCACTCGGTCATCGATCCGCCGCTCGCCGACCCGCCGGTGCCGGTCGCGGAGTCGGTGGCCCCGCCGCTCGAGCCCTCGGTCCCGCTCGCGCTCGCGCTCGCGCTCGCGGTCGTCACCGTGACGCTCGCGCCGGTGATCGTCACGCTGCTCGCGCCCGTGATCGGCGAGGTGGCGGACGACTCACGCCCGCCCTCGTCGCCGCAGGCGGCGAGGAGCAGACTCGAAGCGAGGAGGAGCGGGAGCGGAGCGCCAAAGCGAGCCATGTTCGCTTGATATCGCGCATCGCCGCGAGGATCCACAACGGACCTCCCGGGAACTCATCGCCCCGAGGACCGCCGGGGAGAATTCCTCGTACCGCGCGCCAGGCGCCGAAGACGTCCACGGACCTCCGCGCGGGGATCCCCGCCCTCCCGGGCTCCGCGGAGAAATGAAGACGCCGCGCCCCGGCGGGCCCTCAGCCCACACCGGGAGGCGGCGTCATCTCGCCCGAAGGCGCGCTGGCTAGCCCTGGAAGAGGCGGCCGAGCTTCATCGCCACGCCCATGTCGCCCTCGATCTTGAGCTTGCCGCCCATGAAGGCGGTCATCGGATCGAGCTGGCGGTCCATGAGCTTGCCGAAGTCGTCGAGCGACACCTTGACGGTGCACTGGGCCGCCTCGTCGTCGTTGTGGACCCGGTTGGGCGTGGACTTGCCGTCGATGAAGAGGAAACCGCCCTCGTTGAAGGCGAACTTGAGGGTGGAGCCGAGGCCGGAGTCCTCACCGACCTTCTCGGCGACGGCCTGGGTGTAGCCTGCGATGTTGTTCGTCACTGGACGCTCTCTCTTTCCCTGGTGGGCGAAATGAGGTATCGGCGGCCTTAGGTACCATATTCCGGGGCCGACAAACTAGCGTCTCGCGCCCGCCCCACCCGACGCCCGCCACTGAGGATCCGCCCATGGGATACCGCTCGATCTTCCGCCCCGACCTCTTCGCCGGCCAGACCATCCTCGTCACGGGCGGCGGCAGCGGGATCGGCCGCTGCACCGCCCACGAGCTCGCCTCCCTCGGCGCCCACGTGGTGATCCTCGGCCGCAAGCTCGACAAGCTCGAGCGGACCGCCGGCGAGATCCGCGAGGACGGCGGGGAGGTCTCCCTCCACACCTGCGACATCCGCGAGGAGGCGCAGGTCCGCGCGACCGTCGAGGCGATCGTCGGCGAGCGCGGACGGATCCACGGGCTCGTCAACAACGCCGGCGGCCAGTTCCCCTCGCCGCTCGCCGCGATCTCCCAGAAGGGCTTCGAGACCGTCGTCCGCACCAACCTCGTCGGCGGCTTCCTCGTGGCCCGCGAGTGCTACTCGCAGACGATGGCCGCCCACGGCGGATCGATCGTCAACATCGTCGCCGACATGTGGTTCGGGATGCCGGGGATGGGCCACTCAGGCGCCGCCCGGGCGGGGATGGTCAACTTCACCGAGACCGCCGCGCTCGAGTGGGCCTCCTCCGGGATCCGGGTCAACGCGGTCGCCCCGGGGTGGATCGCCTCCTCCGGGATGGACACCTACTCGGGCCCGGTGAAGGCGATGATCCCCCGCCTCAAGGCCGCCGTCCCGCTCGCCCGGATGGGCACCGAGTCCGAGGTCTCGTCGGCGATCTGCTTCCTCCTCAGCGAGGGCGCGGCCTTCATCAGCGGCTCGACCCTGCGGATCGACGGCGCCGCCCCCCACGCGACCGTCCTCTGGCCGATGAGCGAGCACGATCGCGCGCCCGCCTACAACGGCTTCCACCGCGCTACCCTCCCCGAGGTCCTCCGCAAGGCCGAGGACTGATCCCCGAGACGCCCATGCCGGTCATCGCCTCCTCGATCGACACCAGCGATCCGATCTTCCAGCAGAACCGCGAGGCCCAGCTCGCGCTCCTCGCCGAGGTGCGGGCGCTCGAGCAGCGGGTCCGCGACAACTCGAGCCGGCAGGCCGAGAAGTTCTCGAAGCGCGGACAGCTCCTCCCCCGCGCCCGCCTCGCCCGCCTCCTCGATCGCGGCGCGCCCTTCCTCGAGCTCTCGAGCCTCGCCGGCTACAAGATGCACGACGACGACGGCAAGCGGGACATCGCCGGCGGCGGCAACATCGTCGGCATCGGCTACGTCTCCGGGGTCCGCTGCCTGGTCGGGGCCGCCGACGCGGCGATCAAGGGCGGCGCGGTCTCGCCGATGGGCCTCCGCAAGTCGCTGCGCTCGCAGGAGATCGCGCTCCAGAACCGCCTGCCGATGATCACCCTGGCCGAGAGCGCCGGCGCCAACCTCCTCTACCAGGCCGAGATCTTCGTCGACGGCGGCCGGATCTTCGCCAACATGGCCCGCCTCTCGGCGGCCGGGCTCCCGCAGATCACCGTCGTCCACGGCTCGTCGACCGCCGGCGGCGCCTACCTCCCGGGGCTCAGCGACTACGTGATCATGGTCCGCGGCAAGGCCAAGGTCTTCCTCGCCGGGCCGCCCCTGGTCGAGGCCGCGACCGGCGAGATCGCCACCGACGAGGCGCTCGGCGGCGCCGAGCTCCACGCCAACGTCACCGGCACCGCCGAGTACCTCGCCGAGGACGACTCCCACGCGATCTTCCTCGCCCGCGAGCTCCTCGCCAAGCTCCGCTGGGACGACGCGCTGCCGCCCGCCCGCGCCCGCCGGGTGAAGGAGCCGCGCTACGACGCCGAGGAGCTCCTCGGGCTCGTCCCCACCGACTTCCGCCGCCCCTACGACGTCCGCCAGGTGATCGCCCGGATCGTCGACGACTCCGACTTCCTCGAGTTCAAGGCGCTCTACGGCTCGGCGACCGTCTGCGGCCACGCGGCGATCGACGGCCACGCGGTCGGGATCATCGGCAACAACGGCCCGGTCGACCCCGACGGCGCGACCAAGGCCGGCCACTTCATCCAGCTCTGCTCGCAGGCCGGCGTGCCGATCGTCTACCTCCAGAACACCACCGGCTACATGGTCGGCACCGAGGCCGAGCGCGCCGGCATGGTCAAGCACGGCTCGAAGATGATCCAGGCGGTCGCCAACGCGACGGTCCCGCAGATCACCCTGATCCTCAGCGGCTCCTTCGGCGCCGGCAACTACGGGATGTGCGGGCGCTCCTTCGACCCCCGCTTCGTCTTCGCCTGGCCGGCCTCGCGGATCGCGGTGATGGGCGGCGAGCAGGCGGCCAAGGTGATGGAGATCATCACCTCCGCCAAGCTCCGGCGGATGGGCATGAACCCCGACCCCGAGGCGATGGGCCAGATGGGCAAGTCGATCAAGGACCGCCTCGACGCCGAGTCGACCGCCCTCTACGCGACCGCCCGCCTCTGGGACGACGGGATCATCGACCCCCGCGACAGCCGCAAGGTCCTCGCCTTCGCCCTCGCGACGATCGACGAGGCCGCCCGCCGCCCCCTCCACACCAACACCTTCGGCGTCGCCCGCATGTGACCCCCGAGCACCACCACGGAGCCGAGCACGATGTCCCGCCTACCCCACGTTGAGAACCTCGAGCTGCGCCACGAGGGCTGGCGCCTCCACGTCACGCTGAACCGCCCCTACGTCCGCAACGCGATGAGCTTCGCCATGGTCGAGGAGATCATGGCGGTCTTCGAGGCGATCCGCACCCGCCACGACATCCGCGCGGTGATCCTCCGCGGGGCAGGCGGCAACTTCTGCTCGGGCGGCGACATCAAGGACATGGCCGCCGCCCGCCAGGCCGAGCCGGGGCCCGACGGCGGCGATCCCCTCGCCCACTCCAACCGCCTCTTCGGGACCATGATCAGCGAGGTCAACGCGGCGCCGCAGGCCGTGATCGCGGTGATCGAGGGGGCGGCGATGGGCGGCGGCTTCGGCCTCGCCTGCGTCTCGGACGTGGCGATCGCCCACGAGGACGCGGTCTTCAAGCTCCCCGAGACCAGCCTCGGGGTGCCGCCGGCCCAGATCGCCCCCTTCATCGTCCAGCGCCTCGGCCTCACCCAGGCCCGCCGCCTCGCGGTCACCGGCGGCAAGCTCCACGCCGCCGAGGCGCTCCGCCTCGGCCTCGTCCACTTCGTCCGCCCCGACGCGCTGGCGATGGAGATCCTCCTCGAGGAGGTCCTCGCCGACATCCACCGCTGCGCCCCGGGGGCGGTCGCGTCGACCAAGCGGCTGATGATGGCCACCCAGTGCGCGCCGCTCGATCACCTCCTCGACGAGGGCGCGCGCGAATTCGCGGCGGCGATCCGCGGCCCCGAGGGGGTCGAGGGGACCGTCGCCTTCCTCCAGAAGCGCCGCGCCAAGTGGGCCGAGTGAGTTGAGCGAGCGTCACGCCATGCCTGGCTTTTCGACCATCCTGATCGCCAACCGCGGCGAGATCGCCTGCCGGATCATCCGCTCGGCCCACGCCCTCGGCTACCGCACGGTCGCGGTCTACTCCGAGGCCGAGGCCGACGCCCTCCACGTCCGCCTCGCCGACCGGGCGATCTGCATCGGCCCGCCGCCGGTCCGCGACTCCTACCTGGCGATCGATCGGATCCTCGCGGCCGCCCGCCGCAGCGGCGCCGACGCGGTCCACCCGGGCTACGGCTTCCTCTCGGAGAACGAGGACTTCGCGGCCGCCTGCGCCGGCGCCGGCCTGACCTTCATCGGCCCGCCGCCGGCGGCGATCCGGCTGATGGGCAACAAGGCCCAGGCCAAGGTGCGGATGATCGCGGCCGGCGTCCCCTGCGTCCCCGGCTACTCCGGCGACGGCACCCCCGAGGGCCAGGGCGACGCCCGCCTCCTCCGCGAGGCCGCGGCGATCGGCTTCCCGCTGCTGATCAAGGCGGCGGCCGGCGGCGGCGGCCGCGGGATGCGCCTGGTCAAAGAGCCAGGTGAGCTCGAGGCCGCGCTGACCTCCGCCCGCTCGGAGGCGACCTCGGCCTTCGGCAGCGGCGAGGTGATCCTCGAGCGCGCGCTCGTCGACGCCCGCCACGTCGAGATCCAGGTCTTCGCCGACGCCCTCGGCAAGGTCGTCCACCTCGGCGAGCGCGACTGCTCGATCCAGCGCCGCCACCAGAAGATCGTCGAGGAGGCGCCCTCGCCGGTGGTCAGCCGCGATCTCCGCGAGCGGATGGGCGCGGCCGCGGTCCAGGCCGCGCGGGCGATCGGCTACGTCGGCGCCGGCACCGTCGAGTTCCTCCTCGACGCCGAGGGCCACTTCTACTTCCTCGAGATGAACACCCGCCTCCAGGTCGAGCACCCGGTCACCGAGCTCTGCACCGGCCTCGACCTCGTCGAGCTCCAGCTCCGGGTCGCCGCCGGCGAGGCGCTCGGCTTCGGCCAGGAGGACGTCGAGCTCCGCGGCCACGCGATCGAGGTCCGCCTCTACGCCGAGGACCCCTACAACAACTTCCTCCCCTGCGCAGGCCCGGTCCTCGCCTGGTCGCCGGCCGCCGGCGAGGGCGTGCGGGTCGACCACGGCCTCGCCGCGGGGCAGGCGATCACCCCCTACTACGACCCGATGGTCGCCAAGGTGATCGCCCACGGGCCGACCCGCTCCGACGCGCGCCGCCGCCTCGCGCGGGCGCTCCGCGAGAGCGTCCTCCTCGGCCCCGAGCACAACAAGCGCTTCCTCCTCGACGTCCTGCGAAACCCGGTCTTCGCCGCCGGCGACGCGACCACCCGCTTCATCGAGCGCGACCTCGGCGACGACGCCCGCCGGCGGCCCTCCGCGAGCCCCGGGACCTGGGCGCTCGCCGCCCTCCTCTGGAGCTACGAGGGGCGCGAGCCTGAGGCCCACGACGATCCCTGGCAGAGCAGCGGCGCCGGCCACTTCCCGCTCATCCTCCGCTGCGGCGACGACGAGGCTGTCCTTGAGGTCAGGCTCGAAGGCGCGCGCGCGGCGGTGGTCCGCGGCTGCCCGGGCGCCGAGGGGCCGCTCCGGGTCGCCCTCCTCGGCGACGAGGGGCCCCGCCGCCAGGTCGAGATCGACGGCCTGCGGGCGCGGGTCCACGCGCTCGTCGCCGACGGGGCGCTCCACCTCGAGGACGAGGAGGGCGCGCTCCTCCGCTTCTCCGAGGTCGTCCCCCGCGGCGCCGAGCCCGAGTCCCAGACCCGCGCCGGCGACGGCAAGGTGCGGGCGCCGACCAGCGGCCGGGTGGTCCGCCTCCCCCACGCCGTCGGGGCCGCGGTCGCGGCCGACACCGTGGTCGCGATCGTCGAGTCGATGAAGATCGAGACCTCGCTCGCCGCCGGGATCGCCGGGACGATCCGCGCCCTCGCGGTCGAGGCCGGCGCGCTCGTCAAGCCGGGGGCGCTCCTCGTCGAGATCGAGCCCGAGGGCGACGGCTCCCCGGTCGCCTAGGCGACGCGATCGACCAGCACCTCGGGTCCGCGGGCGGCGAGCGCCCGCGCCAGCGCCTCGCTCGCGCCGCTCCCCCGGAGATCGACGCGGGCGAGCTCGCCGATCCAGGCGGCGTCACAGAGCGCCTCCAGGGCCTCGTCCCCGAGCTCCGGCGCGTCGGTGATCCGCACCTCCCGCAGGCGCCCGAGCCCCTCGGCCGCCGCGAGCGCGTCGATCACCGCGGCGTCGTCGATCCCCCGGAGGCAGAGGGAGGTGAGCGCGGGGAGCCCCGACCCCGCGAGCACCGCGTCGAACGAGCGCTCGCAGAGCATCTCGCCGAGGACCGCGCCCGCCCAGAGATCGACGCTCCGCAGCGCCGGGAAGCTCCCCTCCTCGAGCGCGTCCAGGGGCTCGTCATCGGGCTCGGCGACGTGGAGGACCAGCGCCTCGAGGCGCGGGTGCCCGGCCTTCGGCAGGAGCTCCCAGCCCCGCTCGCCGCAGAGGTGGAGGCGCCGCAGTGTCGGGATCTCCGGCAGCGCCGGCCCCACCCCCTGGCAGAAGCCCCAGAGGGGCCCGCGATCGCCGGGGAAGAGGCCGATCTGCAGGCGCTCGAGCGCCCGCAGGCGACCGGCGTGGTGCGCGAAGACCCGCAGCGGATCGCCGTCCTCAAAGGCGATGTCGCAGGGGTCCAACGCGAACTCGCTCCAGTCGATCAGGAAGAGCGAGCGCAGGCGGCCGACCGCCCGCTCGCGGAGGAGCGCCGCGAGGATCTCGAGCCAGCCGGCGCCCGCCTCCTCGAGCTCGTGACGCGGCGGGATCAGCTCGAGCGAGACCGCCCAGGCGACCCGCTCCGGCGCCCGCAGGCCGGCCTCGGGATCGTAGAGATCGACGAGCTCGTCGCCGGCCCCGCGCCACGGCCACGTCGGCGCGTCGCTCATCGCCCTCGCCTCCTCATCACACTCGAGTGAACCCAATCGCCGCGGCGCCGACAAGGAGTCGCCCGCCCGCGGGCCCGCGCCCCCAAGCCCCACCCCCAGCCCCCAGCGCAGGGCTTTTGCGGTAGCGTTCGCCCGAGCAGCGGACGATGGCCACCACCGACAAAGCGATCATCACCTGCGCCCTGACCGGCGTCCTCACCAACCCGAAGCAGCACCCGGTGCCGGTGACCCCGGAGGAGATGGCGACCGAGGCCCGGCGGGCCTTCGACGCCGGCGCGGCGATCGTCCACGTCCACTTCCGGGCGCAGGAGCCGGGGTGGGGCCACATGCCGACCTGGGATCCCGAGGTCGCCGCGTCGATCATCGACGCGATCCGCGGGCGCTGCCCGGGGATCATCATCAACATGAGCACCGGCGTGATGGGCCCCGACATCTCGGGCCCCGCCGCCTGCATGCGCCGCGTCCACCCGGAGATCGCGGCCTGCAACGCCGGCACCCTCAACTACCTCAAGGCCCGCAGCGACGGCCGCTGGGCCTGGCCGCCGATGATCTTCGACAACCCGGTCGGCAAGGTCCAGGAGTTCCTCGACGTGATGCGCGAGACCGGGGCGATGCCCGAGTTCGAGTGCTTCGACCTCGGGATCGTCCGCTCGGTCGGCCTCTTCGTCGACGTCGGCATGGCCGAGCGACCGCACTACAACTTCGTGATGGGCGTCGCCTCGGGGATGCCCGCCGATCCCGAGCTCCTCCCCTACCTGGTGGGGCAGACCAAGCCGGGGTCGAGCTGGGAGGTCACCGCGATCGGCCGCCAGGAGGTCTGGCCGCTCCACCAGCGCGCCGCCGATCTCGGGGGCTCGCTGCGGACTGGCCTCGAGGACACCTTCTACCTCCCGGACGGCGCCAAGGCGACGAGCAACGGCGAGCTCGTCGAGGCGCTCGCCGCCTGCGCCCAGCGGGCCGGGCGGGCGATCGCCAGCCCCGACGAGGCCCGCGCCGCGCTCCACCTCAAGGGGGCGGCGGCGGCCTCCTGAGGCCGACGCCGCCGCCCGCCTACCACTCGATGATCTGACCGTCGCGGAGGAAGACCCCGCTCGGCCCGTCGGCGCCGAGGGTCGCGGCGATCACGATCCCCGAGACCCCCTCCTCGAGCGAGCGGGTCGCGTTCGGCCCGCCCATGTCGGTGCGCACCCAGCCCGGGCAGACCGCGTTGACCTTGACGTCGCCGCGGGCCTCGAGGGCGAAGAGGCGGGTCACCGCCGAGAGCGCGGTCTTCGAGATCCGGTAGGCCGGCCAGCCGCTCCCCATGTCGTGGAGCGCGCCCATCCCCGACGAGACGTTGACCACCCGGCCGTGGCCGGCGGCGTTCATCATCGGCAGGATCCCCTGGAGCATCCGCAGCGCGCCGACGCTGTTGTTGTCGAGGGCGCGCAGCACCGTCGCCGGCGACACCTCGAGGGTGCCGGCGCCCGCCGGGTGCGCCGGATCGTGGCTCGCCTCGAAGATCGCCCCCGCGTTGTTGACCAGGACGTCGACCCGGCCGTGGTCCCGGCGAAGGCGCTCGACCAGCCCGCGGACGCTCTCGTCGGAGGCGACGTCGACGACCTCGGGGACGACGTCGAGGCCCTCGCCCCGGAGCTCGGCGGCGGCGGCCTCGGCCTTCTCCCGCGAGCGCGCGGTGAGGACCACCCGGTAGCCGCGGCGCGCGAGCTCACGGGCGGTCCCGAAGCCGAGGCCGCGGTTGGCCCCGGTGATCACGGCGATGCGCTTGCCCTCCATGATCCCCCCCTAGCTGGCCTGACCGGCCTTGCCCGCGACCTTGAGCTCGACGTTGAAGTCGGGCGACTGGAAGACCCCGTAGAGGCGGACCCAGAGGTGGAGGTAGGCCTCGGTGCCCCGCGCGAACGAGATCCCGCCGCCGTCGATCACCTGGCCCCGCGACCAGCCGAACTCGGCGAGGAGGCCGAGGACCTCCTCCTTCGCCCCCGCGTCGTCGCCGCAGACGAAGATCGAGTGGCTCCCCGGCACCCGGCTGGGGTCGACCATCAACAGGCAGTTGATGGTGTTGAGGGTCTTGACCACCTTCGCCTTCGGGTGGGCCCGCTGGATCTGCTCGCCCAGGGAGTCGTCGTTGCAGACCGAGAGGGTCGGCGGGAAGCCCCTCGAGAAGTCGAGGGGATTGGCGATGTCGACGATGATCTTGCCGGCGAGGTTGTCGTCGCCGGCGGCCGCGAGGGCGGCGAGCGAGTGGACGCCCGCGGTGCAGTTGACGATCCGCTCGCCGAAGGCCGCGGCCTCGGCGAAGGAGCCCTCGCTCGCCCGATCCCCGGCGCCCTTCGCCCAGGCGACCGCCTTCTCGTGGCCGCGGGCGCGCGACCCCATCATCACCTCGTGGCCGAGGGCGTGGAGCTTGGTGGCGATTGTCTGACCGACCATACCGGTGCCCAAAACTGCGTACTTCATGGCGACTCTCTCCTTGATTGCGGGGCCATCGCGGCCGCCTGACGGGGAGAACACTATCGCCGGGGCGGGCGGGCGTCCAGCCACGCCGCGGTCGTTTTTCTATCAACTTTTTGTTATCAATCACGCCGATGTCGTCCGACCTCTTCGAGGGCCTCGTCCCCTTCGTCCACGCGGCCGAGGAGCGCTCCTTTCGGCGGGCGGCCGAGCGCCTCGGGGTGACCCCGGCGGCGATCTCAAAGGCGGTCCTGCGCCTCGAGGAGCGCCTCGGCGTCCGCCTCCTCGAGCGGACCACCCGGCAGGTCCGCCTCACCGACGAGGGCGCGCTCTACCTCGCCCGCTGCCGCGAGGCGATGGCCCAGGTCGAGGCCGGCCGCGACGCGATCGCCCGCGCCCAGGGGGTCCCCCGCGGCTCCCTCACCGTCTCCCTCCCCTTCGTCCTCGGCCGCGCCCTCGTCCGCCAGCTCCCGCGCTTCACCGCGCTCTACCCGGGCGTCGACGTCCACCTCCGCCTCAGCGATCGGCGGACCCGGCTGGTCGACGAGCGGATCGACGTGGCGATCCGCGTCGGCGAGCTCCAGGACAGCGGCCTCATCGCCCGCCGGATCATGGACACCCGCTGGGTGACCGTCGGCGCCCCCGCCTACCTCGCCCGCCGGGGCGCGCCGCAGCGCCCCGACGAGCTCCACGCCCACGCCTGCCTCTCCTTCCGCTCGCCCCGCGGCAAGACGATCCCCTGGACCTTCGTCGGCCCGGACGGCGCCGCCGAGACCCTCGCGGTCGCGGGCCCGGTCGACACCGATCAGGGCGAGCTCCTCCTCGAGGGCGCCCTCGCTGGCCTCGGCCTCGCCCAGGTCTTCGACTTCATGCTCGCCGATCACCTCCGGCAGGGTCGCCTCCTCGAGGTCCTCGCCCCCTTCGCCGCGGCGGGCCCGGCGATCCACGCGGTCTACCTCCCCTCGCAGCGGCAGAACCAGAAGATCCGCGCCTTCCTCGACTTCCTGATCGAGGACCTCGCGCGGCCCGAGGGGACGGCCGCGCGAGCGCGATGACCTGCCAGCGGCGCGCGCATGAGCCCCTGCGAGCGGGGGCCGCGCGAGCGGCCTGCGCTCACGATCTCCAGATCGCAGCACCACGCCGACGCAGGCGTCCGCGAGCGCCTCGCGGTCGGCGAGCGCGCGCCCCCCTCTACGTCCTCGCCAGACGCCGCTCCGGGGCCGTGGGTGCGCGATCGCGCGGCCGCCCGGGGAGGCGCGGCGGCCGGTGAGGGTTGTACAATCCCGCGGAGCCCCCTGCCCGGACCAGGAGCCACATGTCCAGAACTCTCTCTCGCGCCACGCAGATCGTCTACAGGATGTGGCCGCGCCTCTCGAGCGACGAGGAGACGCTGGTGATCGCGGCGAGCGGCGACGTCAGCCTGAACACACGGGACAACAAGTACAACCTGCGGCTCCCGGAGAGCGCCTTCGAGGAGCTCGTCGAGCGCCTGGAGCAGTACTCGTTCAAGAGCGTCACCGGCGTCCACGGCGACGCGATGGCCGACTACACCCACGAGATCGAGGTCCACGAGGGCACCCGCAAGAAGGCCCGCTGCACCCTCCGCTTCAACCACGAGTTCGGCACGCTGATCGGCCACGCGCCGACCGGGATCAAGGAGACCATCACCCTCCTCTCGCGCCTCGCGGAGAAGCTGACCCAGGGGGTCCACCCCGACGAGCACCTCGACACGCTCCTCCTGGAGCTCGGCCGCGGGATCGACTTCCCCTACATTAACCCCCACGGGGGCCCGGGCGCCTTCGTCCTCCTCGACCGCAGCGGCAAGGCGCTGCCGGCCTCGCCGATGGCGTGGAGCATGCCCTACGCCGACGGCCTCCTCGCCTGCAAGGTCGACGACCGCTACGGCTTCATCAAGATCACCGGCGAGCTGGTGATCCCGGCGGCGTTCAACCTCACCCTCGGCTTCTCCGAGGGGCTCGCGGCGGTCAAGGTCGAGGACCGCTGGGGCTACATCGACACCCGCGGGCAGATGGTGATCCCGCCGCAATTCACCTCGGCGAGCCACTTCTCCGACGGCATGGCCCACGTCCAGCTCGCCGACAAGGGCGGCTTCGTCGATCAGGACGGCAAGTTCACGGCCGACCGCCCCGGCACCCTCCAGGTCGGCAAGTACGTCGAGGGCCTCGCGCGCTTCAAGGCGCTCAACCGGATCGGCGTCGCCTGCTGGGGCTACATCGACAAGGCCGGCGACATCGCCATCCAGCCGGAGTACGACATGGCCTTCGACTTCGGCGACGGGATCGCTCGGATCCAGCAGGACGACCTCTTCGGCTACATCGATCCCCGCGGCAAGGTGATCATCGACCCGCAGTACACCGAGGCCAGCGACTTCCACGAGGAGCTCGCGGCGATCCACGACGAGGGCCACACCGGCTACATCAACCGCGACGGCGAGATGGTGATCGACATGGAGTTCCGCGGCGGCGGCAACTTCTCCGAGGGCCTCGCGGCCGTCGGGATCGGCACCAAGATGGGCTACATCGACCGCGACGGGAAGATCGCGATCCCGCCGACCTTCGAGGTCGCGGAGTCCTTCGCCGACGGCCGCGCGGCGATCCGAATGAACCACAAGTGGGGCTACATCGATCGCCAGGGCAAGACGGTGATCGAGCCGAACTACGAGTCCGCCCGCCCCTTCCGCGACGGGGTCGCCTGCGCCCGCCTCTTCGCCAAGCCGAAGCCGATCGTCCACACCGGCTCGCCGAAGGTCATCGTCAACCTCGGCAAGACCAAGCCGAAGGGCGCCAAGGCCTCCTCCTGATCCGGCGCCCGGCCCACCCGGCCCCGTGGACCCAAGCCGAGGATCCGCCCCGCGGTAACCTTTGCCGTGGCTCGCGGACGCGCTCGTCGGCTACCCTGAGGATCGGGGGTCTCGGACCCCATGACCTCCGCCCCCAGCACACGAGAGCGAGCCCATGACCGAGGCTGTCCAACGCGTCCGCAACTACATGACCCGCTCGGTCGTGACCATCACCCCGGATCTCAGCGTCGCGGACGCGGCCGAGCGGATGCTCGCCAACAAGATCCGCCACCTCCCCGTGGTCCACAACGCTCAGCTCGTCGGCCTGATCACCGAGCGCGACCTCGCGCTGATCGACACCCTGACCAACCGCCAGCGGAAGAAGGTCTCGATCCGCCAGGTCATGCGGACCCAGCCCTTCGTCTGCTCCCCCGACGACCCCCTGGTGAGCGTCGTCCGCGTCATGATCGAGCACAAGCTCGGGTCGGTGCTGGTCGTCGAGGACGGCGCGCCGATCGGCGTCTTCACGACCATCGACGCGATGCGCCGCCTCGTCGAGCTCGCGCAATTGATGGAGCTGATGGGCTCCGTCGACGAGTGATCGGCGCCGCGAGCCGCCGCCCCCCGCTCTGCTATCCTCGCCGAACGCCGTGCTCTACGACCGCAAGCTGAGCGAGTGGCAGCGCCACGGGCTGATCGACGCCGAGACCGCGGCCAAGATCCGCGCCTACGAGTCCGACGGCCAGCGGCCGGTGCTCCTCTACGCGGTCGCCGGCCTGGGCGCGCTGACCATCGCCCTCGGCGTCCTGGCGATCGTCGCCAGCAACTGGGAGGCGATCCCCGGCGGCCTCAAGCTCGCGGTCGACCTCGCCTTCGCCTGCGGGATCGCGGCGGCGATCCTCAAGACCTCGCGCCCCTGGCTCCGCGAGGCGCTGATCGGCCTCTACTACGGCTTCGTCCTCGCGTCGATCGGCCTCATCGCCCAGGTCTATCACCTCGGCGGCGCGACCTGGCAGGCGATCTCGGCCTGGAGCGCGCTGACCTTCGTCCTCATGACCCGCTCCCAGAGCCGCGGCCTCGCCACCGCCTGGCTCCTCGGCCTCCAGGTCACCTTCGCCCTCTGCGTCGGCGCGCTGATCGAGGGCCTCCCCGGCGACGAGGCGATCGCCTACGGCGTCTTCCCCCTGGCCGCGCTCCTCCCCCTCGTCGTCTGCACCTTCGACCAGGTCCAAAAGGCCCGCCCGCGGCTGGTCGCCGCCTTCGCCGGCCTCGCCTGGACCGAGCTCGCGTGGGCCGCCAGCGGCGCGACGCTGCTCTTCTACGAGAACCCCTTCCGCGACGGCGAGCGCGGCGGGCTGGTGATCGGGGCGGTCCTCGCCGCCGCCCTCGTCGCCCTCCTCTGCGCCCGCGCCGGCCGCCTCGTCGGCGCCCGCCGGGAGGCGATCACCCCGCTCCGCGTCGTCCTCGTCAGCGCCCTGGCGATCGGCTACCTCCCGCCCCTCCTCGGCGTCGACGACCAGAACCTCGTCGGCGCCCTCGCCTTCCTCGGCCTCTGGGCGGCGATCGCCTGGCTCGCCCACGCCAGCCACCACCGCCGCCTCCTCAACACCGCGACCGCGCTGATCGGGCTCCGCCTCCTCATCATCTACTTCGAGGTCTTCGGCTCGCTCCTGAGCACCGGCCTCGGCCTGATCAGCGGCGGCCTCCTCACCCTCGGGATCGCCTACGCCTGGGCCCAGAAGCGCCGCGACTTCGCGGCCGAGCTCGGCGACCCGGCCCCATCAGCCCCGGGATCGGAGCACCCGCAATGAAGGATCGCCTCCTCCTGGTCGCCGTCGTGATCCCGATCCTCGGGCTCCTCGCGCTGATCGGCCGCGCCGAATTCAAGCTCCTGGACGGCCGCCCGTGGATGCTGCGGATCCACGGCTACGATCCCCGCGACCTGATCTCCGGGCACTACCTCCGCTTCGCCTACGAGCTCGACTGGGAGGGCTCGACCTGCGGCGAGACCGCGGCGGGCTTCGGCGAGATCCAGCTCGCCGAGGGGTGCTGCCTCTGCTTCAGCGAGCAGAGCTGGAGCCCCTACCCCGGGGTCCGCCAGCTCGCCTGCGATCAGGTCGACGGCTGCCTGAGCTGGACCCGCGCCCGCGACCTCGCGCCGCCCCAGCGCTACTTCATCCCCGAGGATCGCGGGACCGAGCTCGAGGAGGCGCTGCGCACCCGCGAGGCCGCGCTGCGGGTGACGATCAGCGACGACGGGACCCTGGCGATCGATCGCCTCTACCTCGACGGCGAGCCCTGGCGGCCCTGAGCGCCCCCCCGCGCGGCTCAGCGGCGGAAGCGGCCGACCCAGAGATCGCGGGCGTCGGTGCCCATGTCGGCCGCGCCGACCACGTAGATCGAGTCGTCGGGGCCGATCGCCACGCCGCGCCCGAAGTCGGGGCCGGCGGCCGCTGGCGGCACCGTCGTCCCCCAGCGGGTCGAGCCGTCGTCGGCGAGCTTGCGGACCATGATCCGCCGGACCCCGTCGACGTTCTCGCCGCCGGTGAAGACGAGGTCGCCGGCGGAGTCGCGGGCGATCCCGTCGCAGTAGGCGCCCTCGTGCGTCTCGCCGTCGTAGGTCGTCGTCCAGACGATCCCGCCGGCGTTATCGTAGCGGCGGATCCACGCCTGCCAGGGGATGTCGGCCATCCCCTCGTAGCCGCAGACGATCGCGTCGCCGCCGGGGAGGGCGACCACGCCGTTGATGTAGTCGGCCTTGTTCGCCGGCCCGTTGCGCACCCGGGTCCAGAGGGTGTTGCCGTCCTGGTCGAGGTGGGCGAGCCACATGTTGTAGCCCTCGCCCGGCACCGTCTCGGCGCCGCCGACGTAGATCGATCCGTCGCCGGCGACCGCGACCGCGATCCCCGAGTCGTTGCCGAGCCCGGCGCCGCCGAAGGTGCGGGTCCAGGTGGCGACGCCCCCCTCGCTGTAGCGCCGCATCCACACGTTCTGCCCCTCGCCGGTGACCGTGGTGTGGCCGACCGCGACCAGCCCGCCGATCCCGTCGAGGGCGATCGCCCGGATGATGTCGCTCGAGGCGCTGACGCCGTTGTAGGCCTCGGTCCAGATCGTGCTGCCGTCGGCGCCGTGGCGGCGCAGCCAGGTGTTGTTGCTCTCCATCGCCACCGGCGTGTAGCCGCCGACGTAGAAGAGCTCGGAGTCCTCCGCCGCGATCGCCCGCCCCTGGTCCTTGCCGCTCGCCGGGCCGTCCACGGTCGTGGTCCAGAGCTCGGCGCCGGCGTCGTCGTACTTGCGGTACCAGATGTCGGAGCTCGGCCCGTCGACGCTGACGTAGCCGGCGACGTAGAGGTTGCCGAAGCCGTCGGTCGCGGCCGCGAAGGCCTCGTCGGGCTGGCCGAGCCCGCTGCCGAGCGAGTCGCTCCAGAGGAGCTCCCCCGAGACCGTGCAGTCGTCGTTGCAGCCGTCGGCGTCGATCATGTTGCCGTCATCGCAGGCCTCGTCGCCGTCGATGAGGCCGTCGCCGCAGCCCTTGAAGGGTCCGGTGGTCGAGGTCGACGAGGTCGACGCCTCGGCGCCGCTGCTGCTGCTGCTCTCGGCGGTGGTCGAGGAGCTCGCGCTCGCCGTCCCGGTCGAGGTGTCGCCGCCGGTCGACGTCGAGGTCGAGGCGTCGCCGCCCGAGCTCGATGAGGTCGACGCGTCGGTGCTCCCCTCGCCGCTGGTCGGCGTCCCGCTCCCGCTGCTCGGCGAGCCACCGTCGGTGTTGGATCCTGTCGCGCAGGCGAGGCCGACGATCGCCGCCGCCAGGCTCACCCCCCATGCCCCACGCCCACGCCCGCCTGCCACCATCCCATCCTACTCGATGGGAAAATCCCGCGAGACGCGGTCGTGGGGCCGTTTCTGCGCCTCTCTGGCGATCGCCAGGGGGGCGATCGCGCCCCTCGCGCATTCGCCCACTGGATGATGTTGCGAGACGTCCTGGCGTCGCGACACCGGCCGCCACAAGCCGCGAATTCTGCCGAATCTGAGCGCCAGGGCCGCCTTTCGAATTGTGTACGGTGCTTGCATGGACCCCCGCGAGGTCCCGATGCCCCCAACCCTCACGCGCTTCTTCCCCATCCTCCGCTGGCTCCCCGGCTACCGCCGCGAGAACCTCCGCGGCGACATCATCGCCGGGCTCACCACGGCGGTCATGCTGATCCCCCAGGGCATGGCCTACGCGATGCTCGCCGGCCTCCCGCCGATCGTCGGGCTCTACGCCTCGGTCACGCCGCTGATCGCCTACGCGCTCTTCGGCACCTCCCGCGAGCTCGCGGTCGGGCCGGTGGCGATGGACTCGCTCCTGGTCGCCGCCGGCGTCGGCGCGATCGCGGCCGCCGGCTCGCCGGAGTACATCGCCTACGCGGTCCTCCTCGCGCTGATGGCCGGCGTCCTCCAGATCGGCATGGGCCTCGCGCGCCTCGGCTTCCTGGTCAACTTCCTCTCGCAGCCGGTGATCAGCGGCTTCACCTCGGCGGCCGCGCTGATCATCGGCCTCAGCCAGCTCAAGCACCTGATCGGCGTGCCCCTCCAGGCGTCGAACCTGATCCACGAGATCGCCCGCGAGGTCGGGACCCACATCGGCGAGACCCACCTCCTCACCGTGGCGATCGGCGCGGGCGCGATCGTCGTCCTTCAGCTCCTCAAGAAGCTCCGCCCCCGCTTCCCGCGGGCGCTCGCGGTCGTCGTGATCACCACCCTCGTGGTCTGGATCTTCCGCCTCGACCTCCAGGGCGTGAAGATCGTCGGCGAGGTCGCGGCCGGCCTGCCGAGCCCGGCGCTCCCGGAGATCAAGATGGAGGCGGTCACCGAGCTCCTGCCGACCGCCCTGGCGATCGCCCTGGTCGCCTTCATGGAGGCGATCAGCGTCTCGAAGGCGATCGCCACCCGCAAGCGCTACGAGGTCGACGCCAACCAGGAGCTGGTGGCGATCGGCGCGGCCAACGTCGCCGCCTCGCTCTTCCGCGCCTACCCGGTCACCGGCGGCTTCTCGCGGACCGCGGTCAACGATCAGGCGGGCGCCCAGACCCCGCTCGCCGGGCTCATCACCGCCTTCGTGATCTCGATCGCCCTCCTCTTCTTCACCCCGCTCCTCCACTTCCTGCCCAAGGCGACCCTGGCGGCGATCATCATGACCGCGGTCTTCGGGCTCATCGACCTCAAGCAGGTGGGGCACCTCTGGCAGGTCAAGCGCAGCGACCTCGCGCTCCTCGGGGTGACCTTCGCCGCGGTCCTGGCGATCGGCATCCAGAGCGGGATCCTGGTCGGCGTCGCCGCCTCGCTCCTCTGGTTCGTGGTCCGGACCACCCGCCCGCACTTTGCGGTGCTCGGCCGCCTCCCCGGGACCGAGGTCTTCCGCAACGTCCGCCACGCCCCCGAGGCGATCACCTACCCCGGCATCCTGATCCTGCGGATCGACGCCCAGTTCTACTTCGGCAACGTCTCGTTCCTCCGGTCGACGCTCCGCGAGCTCGAGGCCGCCGCCGCCGAGCCGCTCCGCGCCGTGGTCCTCGACGCCAGCGCGATCAACAACCTCGACTCGTCGGCCGACGGCGCCCTCCACGAGATCGCGGCGGAGTACGCCGAGCGCGGGATCACGCTGGTCTTCGCCGGCGTGAAGGGACCTGTCCGCGAGGTCATGGCCCGCTCGGGCTTCATCGACCGGATCGGCGCCGGCGCCTTCTTCCTCAGCGACCACGACGCGATCGCGGCGCTGACCGGCGAAGGCGAGCCCGAGATGCCGGCGGATCCGCTGATCGGCCGCCTCATCGAGCGCCGCGACCGGGCCCACCACCAGGGCCCCACGCCCACCGAGGCGGCGCAGGATCCCGTCCCCCACGCCGTCGCCAACGCCTAGGCGGGCCCCCGAGCCCGCCCCCCGAGCCCGCCCCGGCCTGCCGAGGGCGGGCTCGCTGCGTCAGACGGACTTCACCGTCTTGACCCGGGTGTTGCCGCCGCGCTGGTAGGTCACCCGGAAGGTCGAGGTCGCCGGCAGGCTCAGGTAGAGCGCGAAGGCGTCGGCGTCGTCGTTGAGGCGGTGGCCGTTGATCGAGGTGACGACGTCGCCGTTCTTGAAGCCGAGGGCGTCGACCGCCGAGCCCCGCTTGATGTTGGTGAGCCGGTAGCCGACGTGCTTGCCGCCGCTGATGTGGGGGACCACGCTCGCCTGGCCCTTCGCCTTGCTCGGATCGGCGAGGACGCGATCGATCTCCTTGCGGCTGATCGTGCAGCTCTCGGCCGACGAGCAGCGGGCGCTGGTGGACGAGCTCGCGGCGGGCGACGAGCCCCCCGACGAGCTCGACCCCGCGGGCTGCTTCTTCGGCGACGGGGCGCTGCTCGGCGCCTTGCTCGGCCCCTTGCTCGGGGTGACCGGCTTGCCCGCGCCGCCGCCCGCGGCGGGAGGCGGCGTCGCGCCAGCCGACGGGACCACGACGGCCGGCGCGTCGCCGGCGACCTCGGCGAGGGCGTCGTCCTCGACCGCCGCGACCAGGGCGGAGGCGTCGACCACCATCGCCGCCGGCGCGGGCTCGGCCGGCGCCGCGACCCCCTTGGCGCTGAGGGTCGACGCCCAGGCCATCCCGTCGACCAGGCGGTAGTCGAGGAAGAGCGCCTCGTCGCCGCGCTCGATCGCGACCACGACCTGGCGGCGCGCCGTCTCGATGACCGCGAGCGCCCGCCCCGGGCTCGTCAGGCCGACGCCGTTGATCGCCGCGACGACGTCGCCTTCGGCGAGGCCGAGGCGCGTGAAGGGGGAGCCCGGGCCGATCCCGCCGAGCCGGTAGCCGGCGATCGCCCCGTCCTCGCCCTGCCGCGCCGTGATCTCGAGGCCGCTGGTCCCGCTGAGGAGCGCCTCGACGATCACCGTCGCCAGGAAGGAGTCGACCTCGAAGGTGCTCGGATCGTCGGCGCTGCGGCGGACGCCGGTGGTGAGCGCGGCCCCGAAGGCGTCGGCGAGGGGCGCAGACGCAGGAACGGGCGTCGCCGAGGCGGCGGGCGTCGCCGCGCCCGCGCCCGCGCCCGCGACCGTCGCCGCGCCCGCGCCCTCGGGACGCGGCTCGCAGCCGGAGCCGAGCGCCAGCCCGGCGACCGCGAGCGCGCAGGCGAAGGTGCGGGTCGAGGAGAGAGCGCCGGCCACGTCCCCCCAAGGCTACGCCCGCGCCCGGCCCGAGACCACTCGCCCCGGACGTCGATCCCGACGGCGAGTGGGTGCATAATCGCGCCACCCTGCCCGCGACGCTCCACCTGAACATCCGAAGAGGCGGCGGGTAAGGTAGCTCGCAGCCGCGAGCGGGAGGCAGCGATGGGTCAGGGACATCACAAGATACGGCGTCTGCGGGTCTACGGCGGCTTCCTCGACAAGCTCGACCTCCGCCTCGGCGACGGGCTCAACTGCATCATCGGCGGCCGCGGCAGCGGCAAGACGACGGTGCTCGAGTTCATCCGCTACGCCCTCGACCGCCTGCCGAAGCCGACCACCACCGGCAAGATCGCCGACGAGCGCCTCCGCAGCCTCCTCGGCGCCAACCTCGGGAACACCGGCTGCGTCGAGGTCGAGTTCGAGAGCCAGGAGGGGCTCGTCTACCACCTCCGCCGGACCGCCCACGAGGCGCCGACGATCACCGACGAGCGCGGCAAGGCGGTCGATCCCAAGGTCCTCGCCTCGTCGATCCTGATCGACGCGGCGATCTTCTCGCACAACGAGATCGAGGAGATCGCCCAGAACCCCGCGGCCCAGCGCGAGCTCCTCGATCGCCTCTGCTCGCAGCCCCTCCACGCCCTCCAGGGGCGGATCGATCAGGCCGCCGGCGCCCTCCGCGAGAACGGCCAGCGCCTCCTCCAGCTCGCCGCCCGCGGCCAGAGCGCGCGCCAGGACCTCGTCGACCTCTCGAGCTGGGAGAGCAAGCTCGCGGCCGCCGACGCGGCGATGGCCGACGACGGGCTCTCGGCCGGCCTCAAGAGCGCGGCCGCCGAGCGCAGCCTCCGCGAGCAGGAGAGCGCCGCCCTCGCCCGCGCCCGCAAGACGATCGGCAAGCTCCGCGACCACCTCGGCGACCCGACCCTGGCGATGATCAAGGGGCTCGGCGCCGAGATCCCCGAGGCCGTCGAGGCCGGCCCCAACGGGGCGCTCTTCGGCGACCTCCGCCGCGAGCTCAAGCGCCGCGAGACCGAGCTCGAGATCCTCCTCTCGCCGGTCGTCGATCGCCTCCGCGACCTCGACGGCGCGCTCGCCCGCGCGAGCGAGGAGGTCCAGGCCCGCCACGAGCCCGCCGAGGCCCGCTACCGCGCGCTGATGCAGGAGGCCGACGAGCACTCCGCCCGCCTCTCCGCCCGCGACGAGGCCGCCGCCCAGGTGCTCCGACTCAGCGCCGCCAAGGGCGAGCTCGTCGAGCTCGACCGAGCCCAGGCGGCGGCGATCGGCGAGCGCCGCCGCCTCCTCGACGCCTACGCCGATCTCCGCAGCGAGCGCTTCGCCACCCGCTCGCGGATCGCCGCCGAGATCAGCGGCCGCCTCGGCGGCAAGGTCCGGGTGATCGTCACCGCCGACGCCGAGCACGGGAGCTACCGCGACTTCCTGGTCGGCCTGATGAAGAAGAGCGGCCGCCAGTACAACGCGCCGATCGAGCGGATCGTCACCGCCATCGCCCCCACCGCCCTCGGCGAGCTCGCCGATCGCAACGACCACGCCGCCCTCGCCGCGACCGCCGACGTCAACGCCGACTTCGCCGAGACCCTCCTCCACCAGCTCCGCGAGCACCCCGAGCGCCGCCTCGAGCTCGACACGATCGACCGCGAGGACGTCCCGCGGATCGAGCTCAGCGTCGGCGACACCTGGCGGAGCGCCGATCGCCTCTCGACCGGCCAGAAGAGCTCGGCGATCCTGCCGATCCTCCTCCTCGAGGGCGAGGCGCCGCTCCTCATCGATCAGCCCGAGGACAACCTCGACAACTCCTTCATCTCCGACGCCGTGATCCCGCAGCTCCGCGAGATCAAGCGCCAGCGCCAGCTCATCGCCATCACCCACAACCCCAACCTGCCGGTGCTCGGCGACGCCGAGCGGGTGATCGTGATGGAGGCCGACGGCCGCTCGTCACGGGCGATCGCCCAGGACGACCTCCACGGGACGAAGGAGCACATCCTCCGGCTCATGGAGGGCGGCTGGGAGGCCTTCCGGCTCCGCCAGGAGCGCTACGAGAGGGGCTAGCGAGCCCGCGCGGACCTGCGCGCGCGGTCGCCCGCGCGCGCGACCCGGCGACCTAGGGGCTGTAGATCTGCTTGAGCCGCATCCCGCCCGGGTAGGCGTAGGAGGCGTAGGGCCCGGTGCAGCACACCGGGTGCCCGTCCTGGCTGCACTGCGGATCGGTCTTCGAACCGACGCAGGCGGTGCAGCAGCGCGGGTGACCGTCGGTGTCGCAATCCGGATCGACGATCGCCGGCAGGCAGTTGTTGGGGATCGTGTAGCCGATGCTCAGGAGGCCGAAGGGCTTGTCGGAGACCGCCTCGTGGGCGCCCTCGGCGATCAGCCAGTCGGCGACCTCGTAGGCGCCGACGTCGTAGTAGCCGGTCACCACCTCGCCGTCGATCAGGACGTCGGCGTCGCCCTTCTTGTGGATGATCTGGGCGTAGTTGAGCGCGTAGTTGACCCCGGTGACGAAGGCGTAGTGGTTGAGGAACTGCTCGACCGGGACCATCTGGTACATCGCCGGGTCGCCGAAGCCGGGGCCGGTCTGGGCGCCCGCGAGGTACTGCACCGGGAGGAAGGGCTTCTGGCTCTTGAAGACGACGCTGACGCCGTTGTCGACCACCAGCTCCTGGAAGTCGCCGCGCTTCGCCAGGTTGATCGGCGTCCCCGGCAGCGGCGGCTCGGTGGTCACGCTGACCCCGTCCTCGCCGGCGTAGATCCGCCAGTAGTGCTTCTCGTCGAGGCGCACCGGCGAGTGGGCGCCGATGTACTCCTTGCCCCAGTACTTGAGCGGGATCATCACCTCCTGGAGGTGATCGCAGAAGCCGTCCTCGAAGGGGACGAAGGCGCAGTTGGTCGCGCCGACCACCCAGATCGGCTTGTCGGAGGTGACCACCGTACCGGAGACGTCGCGGGTCTTGCGCTCGCAGTCCTGATAGGTCGCCTCACAGACGTCGGGGTCGTCCATGCAGGCGTCCTTCTCGGCCATGCACCCCGGCGTCCCCATCACCGCCGACGCGCCGATCTGCAGGGTGTCGCCGCGGTTCATCGTGATCATGCCGGTCTCGCCGGCCTTGACGAAGGGGATCGGCAGGTTGTTGCCGGCGGTGTCGATCTTCGGCGTCCACTGGACGATCGTCTCGTCCTCGTTGGCGACGACGTTGAAGTAGCTCGGCTCGCCGAAGGCCGGGTACGAGGCGATCACGTAGACGTCGCCGAGGGTGTGGTCCGGCAGGAGCATCGACGAGTCGTTGGTCGCGACGTTGTCGAGCGGCGAGTGCTGGTAGGCGATCACCGGGAGGTCGGCGACGACCCGGTAGGTGCCGCCGGTGCGGTACTGCGAGAAGCCGCCGATGAAGGTGTTGTCGAGCTCGAAGAGGTGGGTCTTGCCGGGCTCGACGACGACCGGATCGCCGACCGGCTCCTCGTGCCGCTTGCCGTTGGGGATGTGGTAGAGCTGGACGGTCGCCGGCATCGCGTTCGAGATGTTGCCGACGATCAGCGCGTCGACCTCGTCCTCCTGGTAGTGGCGCATTCGGTTCGACCAGAAGGAGCACCCCTCCGACGAGGGCGGATCGGCGATCAGCTCGCAGGGCCCGAGGCACTCGTCGACGATGCACGACTGGTAGAGCCCGCAGGGGGTCTCCTCCCAGCCCTGGCCGTCCGGGTTGCAGACCCGCGTCGCCGTCATCGCGTCGTTGCAGTCGACCGCGCCGGGGACGCAGAGGAGCACCGGCCCGGTGGTCTGCTCGGTCGTCGACGGGTTGGTCGTGATCGAGGTCTGGCCGGTGGTCCCGGAGGTGGAGTCGCTCTCGCTCGTCATCATGCCGCCGTTGCAGGCGGCGAGCGACGCGGCGAGGAGGGGGATGGCGTAGAGATGGAGCGAACGCATGGACTAGGCCTAGGGATAATCAGGTTTGGCCGACCGCCTACTCGCTGGCGGCGACGATGAAGTCAAGGAAGAGGTTGACGCTGTCCTCGTCGACCGTGAGGTCGAGGGGCTCAAAGAAGATCGTGCTCCCCTCGACGCCGATCGACTTGAAGTCGATGGTGAAGCCGACCTGCGAGGCGAGCTGGGTCTTGAAGTTGTCGATGAGGTTCTGGTTCTTCTCGACCAGCTCCTCCTTGTCGGCGGCGATCTTGCCGGCCCCCTCACCGCCGGTGACCACCGCGTCGCCGGCCATCACCGAGATCCCGCTGCCCTCGAGTCCGAGGAAGAGCGGCATCTCCGCCGCAGCGAAGCCGCAGTAGCCCTCGTCGGTCCGCCAGATCCGGAAGGCCGTGTCGAGGCGATCGTCGGCGACCGCGTTCGGCTCCATGTCGTGGAGGGTGACCCCGTAGATCCCCTCGGGATCGGGGTCGCCGTCGTCGTTGTAGCGGCGGGCGATCTGGCCCTCGACGATCATCCGCTGGGAGACCGCGAGGAGCATCAGCGGGTCATAGAGGAGGCCCATGTTCACCCCCTCGGGGAGCGCCATCGGCTGGGTCAGGCCGACCCCCTCGGGGAGCTCGAGGTTGGTCTCGATCCCGAAGAGGAGCGCGTCGTAGGCCGGGACCACGAAGAGGTCGCGGGCGATCGAGCGGACGTCGGTGTTGCCGATCTGGAGGGAGCCGATCGTCAGGAGCTCGGTGTCGCCGTACTGCTCGCGGACCGTGTCGGTCGCCAGGAGCGCGAGGGCGCCGGAGATCGCCTCGTGCTGCTCGGAGTCGAAGCCGTTGACGTTGAGGTCCATCTTCGACACGGTCGCGTTGCCGTACTCGGCGACCAGGACCGCGTTGCCGTCCGGGCGCTGGTCGAGGCGGATCGGGATCGCCAGGGCCGCGTCGCCGAGGCCGGCGGCGACCCCCTCGTCGCCCTGGACCACCCCGAACTCGAACTCGAGCGAGAAGAGGACGCACTGCGAGCAGGTCGGGATCGAGGCGATGTCGATCACCGGGGTCGAGCTCGGGGTGAACTCGACCAGGAGGGGCCCGAGCTGCATGGTCGACGCGAAGGGGACCTTGGAGCCGACCACCCCGTTGAGGAGGCGGTTGACCCCCTCCTCCGAGACCATCAGCGCCATCGGGTAGGTGCCGATGTCGGTGACGTCCGCGAGGAGGATCCCCTCCTTGTCGACGACGGCCTCAAAGCGCTCCGCCTGGTAGGAGCAGTCGAAGGAGCGGTCGAGCCCGCGACAGGAAGAGAGGGAGAGGGCGAGCGTGCTCGCGGCGACGGTGACGACGACCCTTTGCGTGTGCATGGCTCATTCCAGCGATTAAGGTGCCTTTGGCAGGTTCTGCCGGGGGCGCCGGCGGACGCGAGAGGGCCCCCGCCGAGCCTCTCGAGTATGTCGGTTTGCCGCAGACGTGACAAGGAGCGGGGGGATCCGGCGGCCCAGGGGGTGCGGGGAGAGCGGGGGCGAAGACGCCCGCGCCACCGGTCTGACGGCGACCTGAGTCAAGCGCCCCCCGGACCCGTGGAGGGCGTGACCCAGACCCCCGTCGCCGCCGCGGATCATTGTGCGCCGCCGGAGCGGGCTGGTATGTTCGGGTGATGGCTCTGGCTTATCGCTTGTCCTTGCCGCGCCTGCCGAGCGCCCTCCTGGTCACCGGCCTCCTCGCCGCGGCCTGCAACTCGGACCTCGTGCTCGTCGACGACTCAACCACCAGCACCTCGTCGACCGGCCCGATCACCACCGAGCCGCCTCCCCCCTGGGACTTCTCGACGACCGCCGTCGATCCGACGACCGGCGAGCCCGGCGACCTGAGCTGCCGCGGGGCGATCGCCTGCCTGATCAACTGCGCCCTCAACGTCCCGACGGAGCCGACGCCCGAGCCCGATCTCTCCTGCTTCCTCGAGTGCGAGGAGGGGATGAGCGCCGAGGAGGTCTACGACCTCTTCAAGTTCATGAACTGCGTGACCGATCTCTGCATCGAGACCGGCGCCTGCGATCCCAACGATCTCGGCGGCGACGACTGCACCGCTTGCTTCCTCAACAACCTCGCCCTCGACGAGCCCCCGGGGTGCGAGGCTGAGGGCCTCGCCTGCATGCATTGATCGCCCGCCCGCCCGATCGCCCGATCCGCCCGCGCTCCGCCACCTCCTCTTACGATCGCCCTGCTACCATGCCCGCACCCAGCATGACCGCCCCACTCTGGTCTACTCCCCTCCTCGCCGCCGCCATCGCGCTCGCCCCCGCCGGCGCGGACGCAGCCCCCGCCAAGGGCGAGGCCAAGGCCGGCGGCTCGGTCTCGATCGGGGGCGCCAAGGGCGACGCGAAGGCCAAGGGCGACGCCAAGGCCGAGGGCGACACCAAGGCCGAGGGCGACGCCAAGCCGGCGGGCGCCCCCAAGAAGATCACCTCCGCCGACCCGAAGAAGACCCCGTGGATGCGCCGCTACCGGCCCGAGCGCAACATGGCCGAGCTCGGGGTCTACGGCGGCCTCTTCATCGTCTCCGAGAACCACGACTTCTTCGACCCGGCGACCGCCCCGCAGATCCCGCTCTGGAGGCTCGGCCCCGACGTCGGCGCCCGGGTCGCGTTCTTCCCGCTCAGCTTCCTCGGGCTCGAGGTCGAGGGCGGGGCGATGCCGACCAAGGCCCGGACCGACCTCAATGAGAGCGTCCTCCTCTACAACGTCCGCGGCCACGCGATCCTCCAGCTCCCCTACCGCTTCGCGCCCTTCCTCCTCGGCGGCTACGGGCTGATCGGGGTCTCCTCCGACCCCAGCGTGGTCGGCAAGGACATCGACCCGGTCGGTCACTACGGCGCCGGCTTCAAGATCTACATCAACAAGTGGCTGGTCGCCCGCCTCGACGGTCGCCACCTGATCGGCGCCTACCAGGGGCGCCAGCGCGGGGCGACCGACGGCTCCGCCTTCACCAGCCACTTCGAGGTCCTCGCGGGCCTCAGCGTCACCCTCGGCCGGGCGAAGCCGCCGCCGCCGCCCCGCGACAGCGACGGCGACCTCTACGCCGACGCCGACGATCGCTGCCCCTACCAGCCCGGCCCCGAGCCCGACGGCTGCCCGATCGGCGACCGCGACGCGGACGGCTACCTCGACAACATCGACGCCTGCCCCGACGAGATCGGCGAGGCGCCGGCCGGCTGCCCGATCCGCGACACCGACGGCGACGGCTTCATGGATCCGGACGACAAGTGCCCGACCGAGCCCGGCATCGAGCCCGACGGCTGCCCGCTCCGCGACCGCGACAACGACGGGATCCTCGACGAGGTCGACAAGTGCCCCGACGAGCCGGAGACCAAGAACGGCTACGAGGACGCCGACGGCTGCCCCGACGAGATCCCGGAGAAGGTCAAGAAGTTCACCGGCGTCATCGAGGGGATCTTCTTCGAGTTCGGCAAGGACAAGATCCGCAAGAAGTCCGAGCCCAAGCTCTCGACGGCGGTCGAGGTCCTCAAGGAGTTCCCGGACATCCGCGTCGAGATCTCCGGCCACACCGACGACGTCGGCACCCGCGAGGCCAACCTCGACCTCTCGCAGCGGCGCGCCGACGCGGTCAAGACCTGGATGGTCGAGCACGGGATCGACGCCTCGCGGATCACAACCCGCGGCGCCGGCCCCGACGAGCCGCTCGAGAGCAACGAGAAGGAAGCCGGCCGCGCGAAGAACCGGCGCATCGAGTTCAAGATCGTCACCGACTAGCGTCGGTCATCGGCGACGCGGGGAGCGGCCCTCGGGCCGCTCCCGGGCGCCGTGCAGGCCCGCCTGCCCTCGTGTCCGCGCGCGCCCGCCGATCCCCAGGACCGGTGAGTCGATCCTGTCCCAAAGGTCAGGGTGACTCGATCGCGGCGCCGCGGCGCCGCCGCAGGAGGACGACGATCCAAGCCGCGGCGGCGATCGTGATCGCGAAGACCCCGACGAAGAGCGCGAAGAACGAGCCATGCCCCCGCTCCGCCAGGCGCCACGCGCCGACCACCAGGAGGTCGGGCTCGAGGCTCCAGAAGCCGACGATCGGCGAGGCCGCGGGATCCCAGTGCGAGGTGTGCATGAGCCGGCGGACGCCGCTGCGGATCTCCGGCCGGGCGCCGAGGCGGAACATCCACTCGAAGATCGAGTAGAGGCTGAGGTAGCCGCAGAGGGCGATCGCCGCGAGGTTGCCGGCGACGAGGAGGACCCGCGCGCCGACCCCGAGGGCGGTGAAGCGATCCCAGAGGATCGCCAGCGGCGCGACCGCGAAGGGGAGCACCGGCACCAGGTGTCGGGGCCCGAGCGCCCAGCCGCCGAACCAGTCGCTGCGGGTGGCGATCGTCAGCGCCCGGACGGCGACCATCGCCACCACGAACCACGCGACCCGCGGCAGGCGGCGACGGAGCGCCGGCCAGCCGAAGAGGCCGATCGTCGCCGCCGGCGCGTAGATCAGGAGGGAGCGCCCGGGCGCGATCACGAAGGCGGCGAGGCCGGTCCAGGGCGGGACGAAGCGGCTGTAGATCCCGAAGCGCCCGGTCTCAAAGGGCGAGCCGAAGCGGAGGTAGTGCGAGAGCCCGAGGGCCGCGATCCCGAGCGCGCCGAGGACGAGCGCGCCCGCCAACGCCCGACGCTCCTCCCCCAGCCGCCCCTCACGCCAGAGGGGCCAGAGCGCATAGCCCAAGAGACAGGGGAGCGCCGAGAGGTTGAGGACGTGAACATGGACCGAGAGCCCGGCGATCGCCCCCGCGGCCCAGAGCCAGCCCGTGCGAGCGCGGCCGAGCGTCGCGTGGTAGCGGCCGATCCAGGCGGCGGCGAGGATCAGGCAGAGGCCCGAGAGCGGCTCCGAGAGGAAGGTGTGCGCGGTCGGCCAGGCGAGGGTCCCGAGGGCGTAGGCGAGCGCGCTCAAGGTCGCCGCCGTGAGGCCGAAGCCGAGGGTCACGAGCCAGCCGAGGAGCGCGGCCGCGGCGAGCCCGGTGACCACGCAGTTGGTCAGCGAGACCACCAGCCGGGTCCAGTCCTCGAGCGGCTCGCGGCGGTGGAAGGCGTGGTGATCGGGGCGGATCGCGTGGCGCCAGAGCTCGGGCACCACCGGGAAGGTCAGGCGCGCGAGCCCGTAGAAGGGCAGCGCGGCCGCCGAGAGGCCGTGGCCGAAGAAGCCGTAGCGCCGCCCGTCGGGGCCCGGCGCCCACCCGAAGGTCCCCTTCTCTTGCCCGTCGACCTCGCCGGATCGCTTGGGGATCCCGGGGATCGCCAGGCTCCCCTCCTCCCAGAGGGCGCGCGTGGTCTGGAAGACGATCTCGTCGTCCGGGAAGGGGATCCGCCCGGGCGCCGTGCCGATCAGGAGGGACGCTGTCAAAAGCGCGACGGCGGCCTGGAGCCGCCGCGCCGTTCGCCTGGAATCCATCACCGCTCGGCTCGCCTCGCGGGGCTCACCCGGCGACGCGGGGACCGGGACCGGCTAGCCGGTGGTGCCGCCGGTCGACCCGCCCATCTCGCAGAGCGAGGTGTCGAGGATGCACATCACGGCGTCGCACGAGAGGGTGCCGCCGCCGTAGCCGAGGCTCTCGCAGGTGAAGCCGCCGAGGTTGTTGCCGTCGCACTGCTCGCCGGGATCGAGGATCCCGTTGTTGCACGCGCCACCACCGGTCGTGCCGCTCGTGCTCGTGCTCGTGCTCGTGCCGTCGGTGGTCGAGGTCGTGCCGTCGCTGGTCGTCCCGACGCCGGTCGTCTCGGAGCCCGTGCTGCCGCCGCCGCTGCTCGACGACGAACCATCGGAGGCCGAGGCCGATCCGCTCGAGGCGTCGCCGCTGCCGCCCGACGAACCCGAGCCCGACGAGCCCGACGAGCCCGCGGACGCGCTCGCCGTCTGGCTGCCGCCGCTGAGGCTGTTGCCGGTCCCCTCGTCGTCGCCGCAGGCGGGGATGAGGGCCATCGTCAGGAGGGTGAAGAGTGCGCCACGCCAGACCATGACTCGCTTTTTCGCGCGATCCGGCCCGCCGGTCAAGTAGCGACCGGCGCGGGGATACCCCTGGAGATCGCACACGCGCGCGGACTCCTCAGGGCCAGCCCAGGCCGCCAGCCGCCGGCCCCCAAGGCCGTATACTGCGGCCCCCGGCCCCCTCGCCGGGTCGCCAGCCGCCATGAACGACGTATCCCGAGCCCCGGCCGACACCTGGCGCCAGAGCCTCGAACGGGTCGCCCGCGCGGTCGTCTCGGTCCGGATCGACGCCCCCCGCCCCTTCGACACCGACTGGAACGAGTCGGCCCAGGCGACCGCCTTCGTCGTCGACGCCGAGGCCGGGCTCCTCCTGACCAACCGCCACGTCGTCCGCCCGGGGCCGGCGGTCGCCGAGGCGGTCTTCCTCAACCACGAGGAGGCCCCGCTGCGGCCGGTCTACCGCGATCCGGTCCACGACTTCGGCTTCTTCCGCTTCGACCCCGGGGCGCTCCGCTTCATGGAGCCGGTCGGCCTCCGCCTCGCCCCCGAGAAGGCGCAGATCGGCACCGAGATCCGCGTGGTCGGCAACGACGCGGGCGAGAAGCTCTCGATCCTCGCGGGGACGATCGCCCGCCTCGACCGGCCGGTCCCCAACTACGGGCTCCGCCGCTACAACGACTTCAACACCTCCTACATCCAGGCGGCCTCGAGCACCTCCGGGGGCTCGTCGGGCTCGCCGGTGGTCGACATCGAGGGCGACGTCGTCGCCCTCAACGCCGGCTCGCGGACCCAGGCGGCCTCGAGCTTCTTCCTCCCGCTCGGCCGGGTGGTCCGCGCGCTCAAGCGGATCCGCGAGGGGCTGCCGGTCACCCGCGGGACCCTGACGACGACCTTCGGCTTTCGGGCCTACGACGAGCTCCGCCGCCTCGGCCTCACGCCGGCGACCGAGGAGGCGATGCGGGCGGCCTTCCCGGCGTCGACCAGCCTCCTGGTGGTCGAGAAGATCCTCCCGGGGGGACCGACCGACGGCGCCCTCGAGCTCGGCGACGTGCTCCTCAGCGTCGGCGGCAAGCCGGTCCATGACTTCGCCGCGCTCGAGGCGATCCTCGACGCGCGGGTCGGCGAGACCCTGGCGATCGAGGTCGAGCGCGGCGGCAGGAAGGTCGAGGCCGAGACGACGGTCCGCGATCTCCACGCGATCACCCCGAGCTCCTTCCTCGAGCTCGGCGGCGCGGTCGTCCACGACCTCTCCTACCAGATCGCCCGCCAATTCGAGGTCCCGCTCCGCGGGGTCTACGTCGCCAGCACCGGCTACATCTTCGCCTCGCTGGGGATCGATCGCGGGGCGGTGATCCAGGCGGTGGGCGGGCGACCGACCCCGGACCTTGCGAGCCTCGAGGCGATCTTCACCGAGCTCCCCCACGGCACCCGGACCTCGCTCCGCTACTTCGACGTCGAGGCGCCGCTCCGCGAGCGGGTCGCGGTGATCACCGTCGATCGCTGCTTCTTCCCGATGACCCGCCGCACCCGCGACGACGACTCCGGGATCTGGCTGGCGAGCCCCGCCCCGCCGCCGCCTCCGCCGCCGCCGGTCACCCCGCTCTCGACCACCCTGCCGCTGGTCGACGACCCGCGGGCGCAGGCGCTCGCGGCCTCGCTGGTGACCGTCGAGGCGACCGTGCCCCACAAGATCGACGGGGTCCACGCCTCCAACTTCCGGGGCTCGGGGCTCATCGTCGATCACGAGCGCGGCCTCGTGATCACCGATCGCTCGACGGTCCCGGCGGCGCTCGCCGACGTCCGCCTCACCTTCGCCGGCGCGGTCGAGGTCGACGCCCGGATCGCCTTCCTCCACCCCTTCCACAACTACGCGATCCTCGCCTACGACCCGGCGGAGCTCGGCGACACCCCGCTGCGGGCCGCGACCCTCGGCGACGCGCCGCCACGCCCCGGCGAGCCGGTCTGGGTGGTCGGCCTCCGCCGCGATCAAAAAGTCTTCGCTCAGCGCAACGAGGTCGCCACCGTCTCGGCGCTCGATCTCCCGCTGCCGCGGCCGCCCCGCTACCGCGCGTCCAACCTCGACAAGATCGCCCTCAACCACTCGGTGCGCTCGTCGCTCGGCGGCGTCCTCACCGACGACGAGGGGGCCGTGCATGCGCTCTGGGCGACCTTCGCCTACCAGAACCAGAAGGACCACAAGACCGTCGAGCTCGGCCTCTCGGTCCGCCTCTGGCGCGGGGTCGTCGACGCGCTCCGCCGCGGCGAGGCGCCGACCGCCTGGGATCCCGGGATCGAGCTCCGCTACCTCCCGCTGGCGAGCGCCCGCAACCACGGCCTGGGCGAGGCCTGGGCCCACCGCCTCGAGGCCGCCGATCCCCGGCGCCGCCAGGTCCTCATCGTCGAGCGGGTCGCCGGCGGCGACGATCGCTGGCGGAGCGGCGACATCCTCCTCGAGCTCGACGGCGCGATCGTCAACGACCTCGACGCCCTCGACGCCGCGCTCGGGCCGACGATGCGCGCGCGGGTGCTCCGCGACCGCGAGGTCGTCGAGATCGAGGTCGGCGCGACCCCGGTGAGCGGCCGCGGCACCGAGCGGGTGCTCCACTGGGCGGGCGCGCTGATCCAGGAGGTCCCGCGGAGCGTCCGCGTCCAGCGGGGCCTCGCCGAGTCCGGGGTCTACGTCTCGCTCTACTGGTACGGATCGCCGGCGAGCCGCTCGCGGCTGCGGGCCGCGCGGCTGATCACCGCGGTCGACGGCCGCCCGGTCGCCAGCCTCGACGAGTTCCTCGCCCAGGTCGCCGGCCGCTGCTCCGGCGACGCGCTCCGCCTCTCGACCCTCGACATCGACGGCAAGAACGATCTGATCACGATCCGCCTCGACCTCGAGTACTTCCCGACCTTCGAGCTCCGGCGCGAGGGCGCGGGCTGGCGGCGGATCGACGATCCTCCCTGTCCGAAGAGACAGGATTAGCCGGGGCCGCGCTGCGCCCCCTGGCTAGCGGCCCCAGAGAACGAGCGCCGCGACCCCGACCGCGACCACGAGCGCGACCACGAGCGCGACCCAGCGCCCGCGTCGGCTCGGGGCCGCCGCCGCGACCTCGACCGCCGACGCCTGAGGGGCCCGCGCCGACGCCGGCGGAGGCGGCGACGGGAGGCTGCGGAGCGTCGGATCCAGGGCCTCGTCCGGGCCCGGGAGGCCCCGCGCGACGCAGGCGTCGAGGGCGGCGATGAGCTCCGCCGCGCTCCCGAAGCGGTCCTCGCGCTTCTTCGCCAGTCCGCGCACGAGGACCTCGGCGAGGCCCGTTCCGGCGAATTGCGGCGCGAGGTCGTCGAGGATGGGCGGCGGCGACGAGACGTGCATGACCAGGAGCGCGGAGGCGTTCGGTGACTCGAAGGGGTGGCGGCCGGTCAGCAGCAGGAAGAGGATCACGGCGACGGCGTAGAGATCGGCGCGGGCGTCCACCTCCTCGCCGAGGGCCTGCTCCGGGGCCATGTAGGTCGGCGTCCCGAAGACCATGCCCTCCTCTGTGAGGCGGGTCCGGGCCGCGTCATCGTCCTCGGCCGTCGTGAGCTTGGCGAGGCCGAGGTCGAGGATCCTGACCCGCTCGGCCGGGCCGCCCGGATCGAGGACGAAGACGTTGGCCGGCTTGAGGTCGCGGTGGATGACGCCGACGTCGTGGGCGTGGGCAAGCCCCCGGAGGATCTCGCAGGTGAGCCGGACGGCCCGCCTCGGAGCGATCGGCCCCCGGTGCTGCAGATCCGAGAGGGAGCTCCCCTTGAGGAGCTCCATCACCAGGTAGGGGATCTCACCGGAGCGCCCGTGGCCGAGGACCTTCACGAAGTTCTCGTGGCCGATCCGCTGGATCGCCTCGATCTCGCGGGCGAAGCGTCGGAGCGCCTGGTCGTCGTTGAGGAGCGCGGGCAGGAGGGTCTTGAGCGCGACCTCAGCCCCGCCGTCGAGCGGCGACGCCCGGTAGACCGCCCCCATCCCGCCCTCGTCGAGGGGCGCGACGATCCGGTAGGTGTCGTCGATCACCGCGCCGATCTCGAGGCGCGCCGGGAGCATCGAGCCGCGCGGCGACGCGGAGCCCGGGACGGTGGCGGTCGAGCGGGCGTCGAGGATCCGCGCGAACTCGGCGCGGGCCTCGTCGAGGAGCCCGGGGACGTCGCCCTTCGGGCAGCCGAGGGCGGCCGCGACGTCCTCGTCGGGGGCCCCGCGGAGCTCGGAGAGGACGAGGACGAGGCGGAGATCCGGCGCGAGGACCTGGAGGACCGCGTGGATCTCGAACTTGAGGCGGTCCCGCGGCGAGCTGGCGAAGGAGGCGACGGTCTCGTCAAAGGCGCCGCGCTCGTTGTAGGCGGCGGAGACCTCGCGGGCGATCCCGAGGATCCAGTGGTAGAAGCCCGTCCTGTCCGTGAGGTCAGGCAGCCGCCGCTCGGCGACCACGAAGACCTCCTCGCATGCCTCTTCGGCCAGGTCCTCGTCGGCGAGGAGGCCGAGGAGGAGGCGGAAGATCGCGATCTGATGGCGGCGCACGAGCTCGCCGTAGGCCGCCGGGTTGCCGCCGAGGTACTCGGTGAGCAGGCCCGCGTCGTCGAGGCCGAGCTCCTCCTCGGGCCCCTCCGGCGCGCCGAAGGAGGCGCCGAGCTCACGCCGAGGGTCGACCTCGATGAGCGGCAGCGTGGGCGAGAGGGTCATCGACGCGGCTCAGCGCTCTCCGCCGCGGGCGGACGCCCCGCGCCGCGCGCGCGCCGCGCAGGTGAGGCCGTCGAGGACATGACGGGCGGGGATGAAGCGCTCCGCGCCCTTGGCGTCGCGGAGGACGACGCCGATCCCGACGAAGCCCTCGACGGTGCCCTCGACGTCGCCGAGGGTGACGCGATCGCCCGGGTTCACGAGCCGCCGCAGGTAGTAGTTGGCGATGATCTCCTCGGCCGGACGGCGCATCGACCAGGCGAAGAGGAACGCCATCGTCACCAGCAAGACGCCGACGATGAGCGAGAGGTTGGCGGTGATGAAGGAGATGTCGACGCCGAGGAGATCGACGGCGATGGCGATGACGATCACCATGATCGCGATCTCGGTCGCCGCCTCGACCGGCCCCGCGTAGGGGCTCCGCATCTCCTTGAGCATCGCCCCCACCGCCCGCCGGGCGGCGTTGGCGACGAAGCCGCCCGCGGCCAGGACCAGGAGGACCGAGACCACCCGCGGCAGGTAGGCGAGGGCGCCGGCGAGGGCCTCACTCAGCGTGGTGAGGCCGAGGAGATCCGCCGCGCTCATGAACGCCATCAAGAGGATCGTGAAGTAGGCGAGCGAGGCGATCGCCCGCGACATCGTCATCGCGCCGTCGAAGGCCCGGAGGAGCTTGCCGAGCTGCGTCTTCTCGGTGAGCGCGTCGAGCCGGGTCATCCCGAGGACCCGGGCGACGACGCTCCGGATCACCCGGGCGACCAGCCACATCGCCAGGAGGAGGCCGATCGCGCTCAGGAGGGCGGGCGCGTGGGCGAGGATCGTCGCCCAGAGCGCCTCGACCGGCCGCAGCGCTGCGGACGTCACCGGCTCGAGCGCGGCCGCCGGCTCGCCGGCCCGGAGCGCTTCATTCACGAGGTTCATCATCACTCTCCGCGCTCCCGTCTTCGCCGGCCCCGGAGGCCGTCGCGGCGTTGTTGAGCAGCCCCTGGACCGGCGCGACGAAGATCAACCGGGCGAACTCGGTCGCGGTCGCCATCAGCGCGACGCGCTGCATCACCCGGTCCTGCACGTCATCCCGCGGCCGCTGCTCGAGGGCGACGCTCAGCAGCGCCTTGATGTCGAGGGGAGACGTCCCCCCAGGTCTCGCGCCACGGTCCATGGCCCCACGCTATCGCAGGGTCAGCGCCAGATCTTCATCTGGGACAACGTCGCCCCGCGCATCGGCCTGGTCTACGACTGCGCGGGCACCGGGCGAGCCTCGCCGCGACCGCGCGGCCGGCGAGGCGCGCCCGCGCCCCTCGCCCGCGACGCAGGGTCTCACCACCCCCTCTGACTCTGGCTTCGCTACCCCTACGCCTTGGATCGCGGCCGGCTCAGCGGCCCCGGCGGCTCGTCGAGCGCGCAGCGGACCCCGCCGGCGTCCATCAGGGCGATGCAGCGGTTGCAGTTGTCGCAGCGGGTCCGCTCGATCTCGCCCCGACGCATCCGGACGACGAGGTCGGGATCGGCGATCAGCGCCCGCGCCATCGCCACGAACTCGAAGCCGTCGGCCGCCGCCGCCTCGAGGTTGGCCCGGCTCACCAGGCCGCCGAGGAGCGCCAGCGGCATCTTCACCGCCGCCCGCACCTGGAGCGCGAGCTCGCGGAGGAAGCACTCCTCGAAGGGATAGCGGCGGACCACCAGGGGCCCGAAGAGGCGGAGCGCCCAGCGCTGGGCGGCGCTCGGCTCGACCGCGATCATGTCGGCGAGCGGCCGACCGCCGCGAAGGAGGAAGAGCGGCGTCTTCGAGGTGTAGCCGCCGCTCAGCACCAGGAGGTCGACGCCCGCGGCCTCGAGCGCGCGGGCGATCGCCACCGCCTCGTCGATCTCGAGGCCGCCGCGGAAGCCGTCGCGGAGGTTCATCTTCACGACGATCGGCATCGCCTCGCCGATCGCCTCGCGGGTCGCGGCGACCACCGCGAGCGGCATCCGCAGGCGCCCCTCGAGCGAGCCTCCCCAGCGATCACGGCGGCGGTTCACCGAGGGCGTGAGGAACTGCGAGAGGAGGTAGCCGTGCCCCATGTGGAGCTCGACCGCGCCGAAGCCGGCGCCCTGGGCCATCGCCGCCGCCTCCGCGAAGTCGGCGATCGTCACCTCGATCTCGGCCTCGCTCATCGCCCGGCTCCAGGGCTCCCCCGAGAGCGCGCCGTAGGCGTTGAAGACCCGCGAGGGCGCGAGCGGCCGCTCACCGCGGGGGCGCTGGAGCTTGGAGAAGAAGCCGCAGTGGGTGAGCTGGAGCGAGGCCTCGCCGCCGGCCGCGCGGACCGCCGCGGTGAGCGGCCGGAGGGCCTCGGCGGTCGCCGGCGTCATCAACAATTGCTCGGCGAACGAGCGCCCGCCCGGGCTCACCGCGCAGTAGGCGACCGTGGTCAGGCCGACGCCGCCAGCCGCCAGCGCCCGGTGGTGCTCGATCAGCGCCGGCGAGGGCAGCCCGCCCGGGCTCATCCCCTCGTAGGTCGCGGACTTGATCACCCGGCTCTGGAGCGCGAGGCCGCGGAGTCGGGTCGGCTCGAAGTAGATCATCTGCGCCCTCTCACCTGTCCCTTTGGACATTCACGAGGCGGCCTAGCGCGCCGCCCCCTCCCCCTCCGCGCCAGCGCGCGCCTGGCTGATCGCCAGGGCGATCGCCCGGGGGTAGAGCGCATGCTCGGCCGCGTGGATCCGCTGGTGGAGCGCGTCGGCGTCGTCGCCGGCGAGCACCGGCACCGCCGCCTGGGCGATGATCGGTCCGTCGTCGACCGCCGGCCGCACGAGGTGGACCGTGCACCCGCTGATCGTCACCCCGGCCGCGAGCGCCTGCTCGACCGCCCGCAACCCGCGAAACGAGGGCAGGAGGCTCGGGTGGAGGTTGAGCACTCGATCGGCGAAGGCGTCGAGCAAGACCGGGGTGCAGATCCGCATCCACCCGGCCATCGCCACCCACTCGACCTCCATCGCCCGCAGCGCCTCGACGACCGCGGCGTCGAATTCCTCGCGCCCGCCGAAGCCCCGGTGATCGACCAGGCGCGCCGGGATCCCGCGCTCGCTCGCCCGGGTCGCCACGTAGGCGCCGGGGTTGTTGTAGACGAGGCCGGCGATCCGGTAGGGAGCCCCGCCCGCGGCCGCCGCGTCGGCGATCGCCGCGAAGTTCGACCCCGAGCCCGAGGCGAGGATCCCGAGGCGGACCGGCGGTCCCGACCAGGGCGGAGGATCGGACGCGGGAGAGAGGAGCATCGCCGCCCTCATACCCGAGACCCGCCGGCACCGACAAGGCCGGAGGGACCCGCCTCAGCGACACTCGGTCCGCGTCTCGGTGAGGCGGAGGTCGGTGAGGATGATCTCGATGATCGGATCCATCCACGTCTCGGTGCCGCTGATGCCCGCGCCGACCCCGATGATCGACGTCTTCACCCGCCCGACCCCCGGGATGTTGATGTAGGCGCAGTAGTGGAGCGGGCGATCGAAGGTCGTCGACACCATGAGCATCGTCGTCGGCGGCAGGCCCTCCTTCGTCCCCGCCATGCGCCACAACTTGACCTTGATCGCGCCCCCCTCGGGGACGACCTTGAGATCGTCGAGCGTGCCGTCGGCCTTCGGCGTCGCCGCGAGTTCGATCTCCTCCCCCGGGAGGATGACGATGGCGTCAGGGCCGACGACGTAGGGCGAGCGCGGATAGACCCCCTCCCAGACATGGGTCGCGTCGACCTGGATCCGCTGCGGCGTGTCGGGGCGGCAGGCTCGCTCGGCGCAGCTCGCCGCGATCTCCTCGTCGGTCGGCCCCGCGGGCGTCGCCTTGCCCTTGCGGCCGGCGCAGGCGCAGACGAGGCACATCATGCCGATGATGACGGGGGTCCGCAGCTCCATCGCCGCATCCTAGCGCGGCGCGTGAATGCCGGGGACGGGCGACCTCGCGCGCCCGCCCTACTTCGGATCGGGGCAGCAGCTCGGGTGCCCCGGCGAGCCGCAATCCGGATCGTCCTCGGGCTCGACGCAGACCCCGCAGCAGGGCGGGTGCCCGTCGCCCCCGCAGGCCGGATCGACCTCCTTCGACACGCAGCCCGCGCAGTCCCAGCGCCAATTGTCGAGGATCGCCGCGCTCGCCTTGTTCGAATCACCCATGTCCATGATCGCGACCGCGAAGGTGAAGCTCTCGAGCGGGTTCACCGGCGCCTCGACGCTCGCCCAGCCGGTCGACCCATGGCCCTCGAAGCCGGTGCCGGCGAGCTCGGGGTCGTCGAGGACGTAGCCGGCGCTCTCCATCGCCGTCGCCAGCGAGGTCACGGTCAGCGGCTCGCCCTCGAAGAAGGTGATGTTGCCGGTGTAGGCCTCGCTGGTCGACCAGGCGATCAGCATGTCGTTGAACTCCTTGTCGACGAAGGCCGGGTACTCCGACGAGAAGAAGACGAAGTCAAAGAGGAAGCCGTGGACGCCCTCCGGCGCCGTGACGTCGAAGGCGAGCGCGAGCTGATCGTTGGGGTCCTGGTTGCCGAGCACCCAGTTCGGCCAGATGCTGTCGGAGCAGTCGCCGACGCCGTCGCAGCCCATGAAGGGGGTCCCGCCGGCGCCGCCGTTCGAGCCCATCGCCGGCTCCAGCGGGGCCATCAGCGCGTCGCCGTCGTCGTTGGCGTTGTTGTTGTTGTCGTACTGCGAGCCCGGCGGCTCGATCAGCGCGCCGTCGCCGTCGGGGACGCCGAGGCGGCCGGTCGAGATGATCAGGAAGCGCTCGCCCTCCCGCGGGCGAAAGAGCGGCATCCCCGGCATGTTGGGGTCCTCGGCCTCGCCGAAGGACGCCGCCACCCGCCACGACTCCGGGTTGTTCCACTGGCTGAACTTCTTGAAGCGGGCGTTGGAGATCGGGATCGTGTTGTCGATCGCCCCCTTGCAGCCGACCCCGAGGGCGGCGAAGGCGTGATCGCTCTTCGAGCCGTCGAGGCCGAGGTCGCAGACCACGAGCTCGCCCGGGGCGGCGCACACCTCGTCGCCGCCGGTCGTCGTCGGGTCGCCCGTCGTCGTCGCGACCGCGGTGGTCCCGGAGGTCTCGCCCGCGCTCGTCGACCCGCCGCTCCCGGTCGAGCCGCCGCTCGTCGATCCGCTCGCCGACCCGTCGCTCGTCGACCCGCCGCTCGTCGATCCGCCGCTGGTCGACCCGCCGCTCGACGTCGAGTCGCCGATCGTCCCGCTCGATCCGCTCGCCGACGCCGAGAAGCCGTCGCTCGCCGACCCGTCGTCGCCGCAGGCGACGAGCGACGCCGCGACCAGCGCGACCACCACGCGCGCGTACGCGCGCCGACTCTCACCGCGAGGACCAAAGAGCATGGGGACCTTCCCCGGCCGCGCGACCACGCGCCGCGGCCGAGGGACCACTATCACAGATCCGCACATGCTCGGCAACGCCCCTCGCTTGACGCGCGCCCGGGCGATCGCCCAAAACCCGGAGGATGCTCGCCGAACGCTACCCCTTCTACCTCGCCGGCCGACCCCGCGGGTCCGAGGACATGCTCGAGGTCCGCGACAAGCTCCGCGGCGAGGTCGTCACCCGGGTCGCGCGCGCCGACCGGGCCGCGGTCGACGAGGCGATCGCCGCCGCCGCCGCGGCCGCGCCGGCGCTCCGCGATCTCCCGCCCTACGCGCGTCAGCGCGCCCTCGAGCACTGCGTCCGCCGCTTCGAGGAGCGCTTCGAGGAGCTCGCGCGGGCCCTCTCGATCGAGGCCGGCAAGCCGATCCGCGACGCCCGCGGCGAGGTCACCCGCCTCATCGACACCTTCCGCTACGCCGCTGGCGAGGCGATCCGGATCGGCGGCGAGGTGATGAACCTCGAGATCTCGCCCCGCGCCCGCGGCTACCGCGGGAGCTGGCGGCGGGTGCCGATCGGCCCCTGCGCCTTCATCACGCCCTTCAACTTCCCGCTCAACCTGGTCGCCCACAAGGTCGCGCCGGCCCTGGCGATCGGCTGCCCCTTCGTCCTCCGGCCGGCCTCGTCGACGCCGATCGGCGCGCTGATCATCGGCGAGATCCTGGCCGAGACCGAGCTCCCCGCCGGCGCCTTCTCGATCGTCCCCTCGACCCACGCCGCCGCCGAGCCCCTGGTCACCGACGAGCGCCTCCGCCTCCTCTCCTTCACCGGCTCGGGCGCGGTCGGCTGGGGGATGAAGGCGCGGGCTGGCACCAAGAAGGTCTCGCTCGAGCTCGGGGGCAACGCCGCCTGCGTGGTCGACGAGGGCGCCGATCTCGACGACGTCGTCGAGCGCCTGATCGTCGGCGCCTTCTACCAGTCGGGGCAGAGCTGCGTGTCGGTCCAGCGGATCATCGCCCACGCCTCGCTCTACGACGAGCTCCGCGAGCGCCTGGTCACCCGCGCACGCGCCCTCCCGGTCGGCGATCCCGGCGACGAGGCGACCTTCATCGGGCCGATGATCGCCGAGTCCGAGGCCGCGCGGGTGATCGAGTGGGTCGACGAGGCCCGCACGCTCGGCGCCCGGGTCCTCTGCGGCGGCACCCGCGAGGGCCCGCTGGTCGCCGCGACCCTGGTCGAGGAGGTCCCCCGCCACGCCCGCCTCTACTGCGACGAGGTCTTCGGCCCGGTCGCCTGCCTGAGCCGCTTCGAAGACTTTGAGGAGGCGCTCCGCGAGGTCAACGACTCCCGCTACGGCCTCCAGGCCGGCGTCTTCACCCGCGACATCGACCGCGTGCAGCGGGCCTGGGACACCCTCGAGGTCGGCGGCGTGATCATCAACGACGTCCCCTCGTGGCGGGTCGATCACATGCCCTACGGCGGCGTCAAGGCGAGCGGCACCGGCCGCGAGGGGATCCGCTTCTCGATCGAGGCGATGAGCGAGCTCCGCCTCCTGGTGATCCGCGAGCGCCCGCGCTAGCCAGCCCCCCAAAGGCACGCGCGCGCGCCCTCGGCCCTTGCGCCCGGACCCCGACGCAGCGACGATCGCGGCGATGGCCCTCGACAGCAGGCAAGAGAAGTCCCGGATGTGGAGCTGGCTCCTCCTCGGCCTCGTCCTCGTCATCGGCGTGGTGATCGCCAACTTCGCGGTCAAGAACCCGGAGCTCGCCGACCAGGGGATGGACGCCGTGCTCGGGCTCCCGGCCTGGGCCTTCCCGACGATCGGCGGCGCCCTCGGCCTCGTGATCTTCTGGATCGGCCTGAAGGTCGAGAGCGACTGGCCGGAGGCGATCGGCGCCCTCCTCGTCGCCGGATCGGTCACCGCCGGTGAGGTCCTCGTCGGTTGGAGCTCCTTCGAGCTCTTCGGGGTCGCGGCGATCCCCTACGCGCTCCCTGTGGTCGTCTTCATCGTCATGCTGATGATCGGCCTCTCCAGGAGCAAATAGGGCGCTCCCGCGCGCTCCCCCGCACCCAGTGGCCGCGATCGCGCCGGGTCCGTGCTAACGTCGCGCAGATCCGCCCGCCGATCGGAGCCGCCGATGCCTCGCCGCCCCCACCTCGCCCTCCTCGCCCTCGCCCTCACGGCGGCCGCCTGCAGCACCGGTGAGGAGCTCTCGTCCTCGAGCCTCTCGGGGGCGACCCTGCCGACCGGCGCGAGCGCGAGCGCGAGCGCCAGCGCCAGCGCCAGCGCCAGCCAGGGGAGCGGCGACTCCGACTCCGAGGGGACCACCGGCGACGCGTCGAGCTCGGGCCCGACCACCTGGCCGGCGACCACCGGCGCGACGTCGACCAGCACCACCGGCCTGACGACCAGCACCACCTCGACCTCCGGCGATCCCTGCATGGAGATGGGGAATTGCACGACCAGCGGGGCGATGAGCGACAGCGGGATGGTCCCGGACGATCCCTGCGAGAACGTCGCCGACGGGATCTACTGCGGCGACGTCCTCGGCGGCACCGCCGATCACCAGAGCCTCTACCAGTGCGCGGGCGGCCAGACCCAGAGCGCCCAGCCCTGCGATCTCGGCTGCGAGAACAACCTCTGCAAGAAGCCGCCCGCCGACATGGATCCCTGCGCGGGCGCCAACTCGGGCGACGGCGACTACTGCGGCTCGACCCTCCCGGGGGGCGACGGCGGGGCGCTCTACACCTGCATCGGCGGCAAGACCAACAAGACCCAGAGCTGCCCCGACGGCTGCCAGGTCAACCCGCCGGGGAGCCCCGACAAGTGCAACTCCGCCGACCTCTGCCAGTACGCGACCTCGGGCAACGGCGCCTACTGCGGGTCGTCGCTCAAGGGCGGGATCGCCGACGACGTCCTCTTCCAGTGCGTCAACAAGAAGACCGAGAGCCAGCAGACCTGCGCGAACGGCTGCGTCCAGAAGCCGCCCGGCGAGCCCGACGTCTGCGCGCCGATGCAGGGCGGCAACGAGTGCTGCCTCGACAAGCCGCCGGGCTCCCTCACCCAGAGCTACAGCGCCTGCGGCAACGGCGGCTCGCACTACGGGATCGACTACGGGACCGCCGTCGGCACGCCGATCTACGCCGGGATCGCCGGCACCGTGGTGTCGATGGCCCTCGGCTACCCCAACTGTTACAACAACGGCTGCTCGCAGAGCTGCTGGAACTCGTTCAACTACGTGAAGATCAAGTCGGACTGCGGCGACCCCAACAACCAGTCCAACGACTTCTACGTCTACTACCTCCACATCGACGGCGTCCCCGGCGGAATCAAGCAGGGCTCCCACGTCGATCAGGGGCAGCTCCTCGCCTACAGCGGGAACTCCGGGTGCTCGTCGGGGCCCCACATCCACATCGAGACGGTCTCGGTCGGCAAGGGCCAGAACGCCTACCTGAGCACCTGTAACTCGGAGAACCCCGCCAGCAATTACTGTCCGTAGGGACAGCCCGAGCGCGCCCGCTAGTCAGGATCGCAGACCCCGTCGCACTGGCTGGCGAGCGACCCGCCCAGCAGGAAGTAGGCGATCGTGTCCTGGATCCCGGGGCCGTCCGCCGACTTCCCGTGGGCGCCGTTGTCTTCGTCGGCCGGCAGGTTCTCGGTCGGCGGCAGGAAGGCGGGCTTGGTGTCGACCTGGAGGAGCGCGACGTCATCGACCTCGGCGACCGTCGGCACGTCGAAGACCTCGTAGATCGGCGCCCCGATCATCTTCATCCCGTACGAGCGGGCCATCATCTCGGTCGAGATGTTCGGCACCTGGACGTCGCCGATCGACTCGACCAGGAGGAGCTGCTTTGGGTTGTTCCCCTCGAAGGGCGCCTCGCGGATCTCCTCGGCGTAGATCACCGGGTCGGCGAGGTCGAAGGCCGTCTGGAAGAGCGCCATCAGGAACTCGCGCTCGATCTCGTCCTTGTGGAAGCCGACCCAGAGCGAGTTGACCCCGTTGAAGGCGGTCGAGCGCCAGATCATCTGCGAGTAGTTCGCCCCGCCGACCACCAGGACGCCGCGGTCGAGGTTGGGCGCGAGGGCGACCGTCGTGCCCCCCATGATCCCGCCCTGCGAGCCGCCGATGTAGTGGACGACCGAGGTGTCGAGGAGCGGCGCGCCGTCCTTCATCAGCGCCGGATCGCCGGCGAGATCGCCGGTCGCCAGGTAGCCGAGCGCCGAGAAGTTGATCGTCGACTGCATGAGCCGCTCGGGGAGCGCTCGCCCGTCCTTGAAGTTGGCGCCGAGGAGGTTGGCGATGTTGATGAGATCGCTCTCGGACATCCCCCACCAGTCGGTGCCGATCAGCACCAGCTCGCTCGCCTTCTGGGCGACGCCGATCACCTCGTCGGCGCTGCCGAGGAGGCCGTGGCCGTAGACGGCGATCGGCGCCGGCTGCCCGGCGTCGAAGATCTTGCGGGGGATCGCCGCGACGAAGGGGGCCTCGACCACCCCCTCGCAGACCGGCAGGCCCTTGTCGTCGCGGCGGAGGAATTCACCGGGCTCGGCCTGGCCGGTCATGCAATTCGGGACGTTGAAGGTCCCGCGGATCACCCGGGCGACGGCGCCGTCGGAGTCGTCGACCTTGTCGATCGTGTAGCCGAGGTTCCCGGCGCCGGCGAGCGCCTCGATCTGGGGGACCAGCGCCTCGGCGTCGCGCTTGACCAGCCCCTCGGAGGCGGTCGTGAAGTCCCAGGCGAGGATCAGCTCGTCGCGGGCGATCCCCGCGGCCTCGAGATCGGCGAAGAGCGCCTCGTAGCCCGGGCGGAGCGCCTCGACCTCCGGCATGTCGGTCGGCAGATCGTCGCGGAGCGCCCGGAAGATCGGCGAGGGCAGGACCGGCGCGCCGCCGGCGTCGCGGAGGCCGCGGACCGCGACGATGTAGCGGGACCCGAAGTCGAGGCGGCGCATCGGCCGGATGAAGACCGCCTTGCGGCTGAGATCGTCGGTCCGCGCGTCGACCTCGGCGAAGGTCGGCCAGCGCATGCCGTCGTCGCGGAGCAGGACGATCTTCGCGTCGTCCGCGAGCGAGTCGGCGATCGCGTCGAGCCCCGCGAGGTCCTCGGCCATCACCCCCTTGGGGGTGACGAAGCGGAGCTGGGCGTGGGGCGTGAAGCCGTCCATCAGGTTGATGATCTCGTCGGCCGCAAATTCGAGGCCGGCGTCGTTCACCGGCAGGAGCGCGGGGTTCATCGCCACCCGCAGCCCGGTCGCCGTCTGGTCGGGGACCGTCGTGAAGTCGGAGGGCCAGGGGTAGAGGCAATTGCCGGCCTCGTGGAGCGGGTGGCAGCCGGCCTCGATCGCCTGGCGATCGACCTCGACGCAGGCGCCGTCAATGCAGGCCTCGCTCGCGCCGCACTCGCAGGAGATCGCGTCGGTCTCGCCCTCGCCGGTGCTGCCGGTGCTGCCGGTGCCGTCGGTGCTGCCGGTGGAGTCGATCGTCGATCCGCTGCTGCCCTCAGTCGCCGAGTCCGAGGTCTGCGCTGGCGCCGGGCAACCCGCGAGGAGGGCGAGCGAAGGGAGGACCGAGAACATCAAGGCATGGCGACAACGCATGCTCCCCTGGCTAGCAAACCTCGCCCCCGCGCGGGCCGCGACCAAGCCGCGATCGGCCAGAGCTTTGCCGAGGTCGCGTCCCCCCTCTGGCGACGCAGACGCGCACCAAACGCCGCCGCTCACTCACCGCGCGCGCACGTCGTCGAGGAGCGACGCGATCGCCGGCGTGGGCTCCGGCCCCCGCCTGCTACATCGGTCGACCGGTGAGCCGATGCTCCCAGACGCGACCGACCCGCCCCGTCGCGTCGTCGCGCGCCTGGAGGGCGAGGAGATCGATCTCGAATTCCCCCTCGATGCGCAGCGAGAAGAGGCGGCTGATGTCCGCCGGCGAGAGCTCCCCGCTCATCCGCAGCGAGCAGTGCGGGAAGAAGGGGAAGTTGCTCGGCTCGAAGGGGATCCCCGAGTGCTTGAGGCGCTCGTGGATCGTCACGAAGGGCATCGGATCACCCATGCTCAGGACGAAGGTGTCGGTCCCCGGGAAGCGGACGACGCCGCCGAAGCGCGCGACGATCGGCGCGGTCTTCGAGCACACCGCCAGGAGCCGGGTCTCGACCGTCGCCCACTCGGCGTCGCCGGCGATCGCCCCGATCCCGCTCGATCCGGCGATCGTGATCTCGATCGGGAAATTGGTCAGGCGATCGCAGAACGCCTCGCGGACCTCCCTCACCTTGGTGCGGAAGGGCTCCGGGATGTCGAGGCAGATATAGGTCGGGTTGCGCAGGTTCATCGGCGCCGGGCCGAGGAGGCCCGGGGATTGTCCTACAGCCGATGGCCGCACATTACTACACATAAGTTCAGCACCCCTGCGATCCGGCCGTCGGCTGCGGGTACGCGCGCCGCGGGCGATCCCGCGGGCCTCCGGGGGAGCGCCCGCGGAGCGCAGCGCTGGTCGCGGTGCTGATCCGAGGATCCGATCCGAGGCTCCGATCTGACGCCCGACCCGAGCGGATGATCACGAAGCGCAGCGCGGCCGATCGCCCGGCGCGTCAGCGACTCGCTCCCCGCCCGATCCTTGCGCATACAGCGAAGCGCCGTGCACACCCCGCGGCCGCGGACACGCGCGCGGCTGGGGCCTCGCCCCGGGGCCCGCGGACCTCATCATCATCGCCGCGAGATTCCGCCGGCGAACGCTGGCATTGCCGTGCGCGGCTCTGTTAGCGTGCGGTCCTGAGGTGGTGAAGATGCGCCGTTTGTCCCTTTCCCATCCGCTCCTGGGGGCCGCGTTGATCCTCGCGTCGATCGTCGACGGCGGCTGCTATGTCGGCGTCGACAACGACAGCGCGGGCCAGGGGTTCACCGCTGGCCTCACGCAGGGGGCCTCGGCCGGCTCGAGCTCCGACTCCGCCGGATCGGACTCCGCCGGATCGGACTCCGCGGGCTCCGACTCCGCCGGCGACGATCCGCCGCCCGAGCTCGCGCCCGCGCCCGCGTCGATCCGCCTCCTCCTCAACCGCCACTACCGCAACGCGATCCGCGACCTCCTCGGCGAGGGCGCGGCCGCGGTCGTGAACCCGCCCCTCGACACGCCGATCAACGGCTTCGACGCGATCGGGGCGTCGCAGCTCGCGCTCAGCGACGCCTCGGTCGAGGCCTACGAGAATTCCGCCCGGGCGGCCGCCGCCGTCGCCATCCAGGATCTCGGGCGGATCGGCGCGCTGATGGAGTGCCAGCCCCAGGGCCCCGGCGACAGCGAGTGCCACGCCAACTTCATCCGCAACTTCGGCCGCCTCGCCTGGCGGCGCCCGCTCACGGACGACGAGGTCGGCCGCTACGTCGCCGTCGCCCAGACCGCGGCCCTCGACAACGGCGACTTCTACGTCGGCGTCGAGAACGCGATCGCCACCCTCCTGCAGTCGCCCAACTTCCTCTACATGGTCGAGATCGGCGAGGCCGATCCCGAGGACCAGGGCCGCCGCTACCTCACCAGCCACGAGATGGCGACCCGCCTCTCCTTCTTCCTGAACGACACGACGCCGCCCCCCTGGCTCCTCGACGGCGCCGACGACGGCCTCCTCGACAGCCCGGGCGGGGTCCGCGACGCCGCCCGCGTCCTCCTCGACGAGCCGGCCGCCCGGGTCGCCCTCGACAACTACTTCGCCGAGCTCCTCCGCCTCCGCAGCCTCGACACCCTCGCCAAGGACAGCGGGGTCTGGCCGCAGTGGTCGCCGGCGCTCGCCCAGGCGATGCGGACCGAGACGCTGATGCTGATCCAGGACGTGGTCTGGCAGCGCGACGCCGACTTCCTCGAGATCCTCGACGCCCCCTACACCTTCGCCAACAACCTGATCGGCCCGCTCTACGGGCTGACGCCGCCGGGCGGCGGGCTCTGGGGCGACGCCTTCGTCAAGACGCCGCTGCCGGCCGAGAGCAAGCGCGGCGGGATCCTCGGGCAGGGCGCGCTCCTGTCCGTGCTCGCCCACATCTCGAGCACCTCGCCGACCCTCCGCGGCAAGTTCGTCCGCGAGACCCTCCTCTGCGAGGCGATCCCGGCGCCGCCGCCCGGTGTCAACATGGTGATCCCGCCCGAGGGCGAGGCCCTGCCGACGATGCGCGAGCGCCTCCAGGCCCACCTCACCGACCCCGGCTGCGCGGCCTGCCACGTGGCGATGGACCCGATCGGCTTCGGCCTCGAGAACTTCGACGGCCTCGGCGTCTTCCGGACGATGGAGAACGGCGCCCAGATCAACACCGCGAGCGATCTCAACGGCGCCGCCTTCGACGGCGCCCGCGAGCTCGGCGCGGTCGTCCGCGAGCAGGAGAACGTCCCGCTCTGCATCATCCGCAACCTCTTCCGCCACAGCACCGGCCACGTCGAGACCACCGGCGAGCTGCCGACGCTGATGCTCCTCGACGACGTCTTCGCCGAGCACGACCACAGCCTCCAGGACCTCCTGGTCGAGCTGGTCTCCTCGCCGACCTTCCGGATGGTCGGCGTCCCCGAGTGATCCACCCCGCACGCAGAGAGAGAAGGACGCAGCGATGAAGCGCTTCACCCTCAACCGACGCACCATGCTCCGCGGGGTCCTCGGCGGCACCGCGGTCGCCCTCGCCCTGCCGCCCCTCGAGGCGATGCTCAACGCCAACGGCACCGCCTACGCCAACGGCGATCCCCTCCCCCGCCGCTTCGTGACGTGGTTCTTCGGCAACGGCGTCGCCCTGGTCAACCCCTTCGACCCGAACAACAACCAGCTCAAGTGGACGCCGCCGGACTACGGCCCCGGCTACTCGCTGCCGACCCAGCTCGCCCCGCTCTCGGGGGTCAAGGAGTACTGCTCGGTCATCTCGAACCTCGAGGTCCGGGCGAAGCACCCCGAGGTCCGCGGCCACCACACCGGCGTCTCCGGCTTCTTCTCGGGCTACCCCTACATCAAGCTCGATCCGATGGGCGCCAACTACTCGTCGAAGTTCGGCGGGCCCTCGATCGACCAGGTCGCGGCCTCCTTCATCGGCGACCAGACCTTCCTGCCCTCGGTCCAGCTCCGGATCTCCAAGCGGATCGTCACCTCCGAGGGGCCGACCCTCAACTACCTCTCGCACAAGGGCCCGGATCAGCCCCTCCAGCCGATCCACAACCCGCAGGAGGCCTTCCAGAAGCTCTTCGGCGGCTTCGTCCCGCCCGACGATCCGACCAAGCCGCTCCGCCTCAGCGCCCTCGACGCGGTCGCCGAGGACGTCAAGCGGCTGCAGATGCGCGTCGGCTCCAACGATCGCCAGCGCCTCGACGCCCACCTCTCGTCGATCGCCCAGATCCAGAAGCAGATCGAGTCGATCGCCCCCGAGTGCTCGGCGCCGCCCCAGCCCGGCGAGACCAACAGCGATCAGGACGGCAAGGAGCCGCTCGACTCGGTCAACAAGGTGATGTCGGATCTCCTGATCCTCGCCTTCCACTGCGACATCACCCGGGTCGCCAGCATCCAGTACACCGGCTCGGTCGGCTACACCGTCTTCCACATGCTCGGGCAGTCGCAGGGGCACCACGACCTCTCGCACGACGCCAACGCCAACGACCAGGTCGACGCGGCGACGATCAAGACGATGGAGGCCTTCGCCTACCTCCTCCAGGGCCTGAGGGACACCCCCGAGGGCGACGGCAACCTCCTCGACAATTCCTGCCTCCTCCTCGGCAGCGACGCGGCCTCCGGGCTCCGCCACAGCGACTTCAACCAGCCCTGCATCGTCGCCGGCCGCGGCGGCGGCGCGCTCACCCACCCCGGGATCCACCACGACGCCCAGTCGGCGAACTCCACCGACGTCCTCCTCGCCTGCCTCAAGACGGTCGCCCCCCAGGCGAGCGAGGCCGGCGGCGGCAACGGCCACTCGACCACGCCGCTCGGCGCCATCATGGCCTGAGCCGCGCGCGCCCTCGCGAGCCCGCGCGCGGCGACGATCCGGCGCGCGCGGACCTCGGCCGTTGTGATCGACCCACCCGCAAGCGTAGGATCGCCGCTCCCTTGGGCCTGCCGAACACCGCGATCGTCGTCCACGCCGTCGGCCAGGAGCTGCTCCAGCGCGGCCGCCTCGACGACGCGCTCACCTACTACCGCGGGCGCCTCGCCGGGCTCCCGGTCGAGCACCCGCTCCGGCCCTCGGTGCTCACGGCGATCGGCCAGATCCTCCGCCGCAAGGGCGATCACGCCGCGGCGATCGAGCACCTCCAGAGGGCGCTCGAGGCCAAGCGCGAGGCGATCTCGGCGAGCCACCCCTTCATCGCCTTCACCCTGATGGAGCTCGGCGAGGCCTACCTCGCCGCCGATCTCCAGGTCGAGGCCCTCGACACCTTCACGCGCGCGCTGCCGGTGCTCGAGCGCCGCCTCGGCGCCCTCCACCCCCAGACGATCGCCGCCCACCTCGCGCTCGCGCGCCTCCTCGCCAGCGCCGGCCAGATCGCGGAGGCCCGCGTCCACGCCGACAAGGTCCTCGAGACCGAGATCTACGGCCTCGGCAACGCCATCCAGATCGGCATGGCCAACGCGCTCGCCGCCCACCTCGCCTACCAGGAGGGCGATCTCGACGGGGCGATCAGCCGCTTCCAGGCCGCGCTCACCGAGCTCGAGCCCCTCGGCGACGCCGACCCCGAGGTCCTCGGCGTCCTCCACGACCTCGGCCGCGCCCTCCACCGCCGCGGCGACGGCCCGGCGGCCCGGCGCGCCTTCGAGCGCTGCCTCGAGGGCTACCGCGCGTCGGTCGGCTCCGAGCACCCGGCGACCGCGATGATCCTCAACGCGATCGGCCAGGTCCTCTACAGCGAGGGCCGCTACCAGGAGGCGCTCGAGCGCTACCACCAGGCCCTGGCGATCCGCCAGCGGGTGCTCGGCGTCGACAACCCGCAGACGATCACCACGCGCTTCAACTGCGGGACGGCGATGCGCCAGCTCGGCGATCCCTTCGGCCTCGAGGAGATGCACGCGGCCGTCGAGACCCTCGAGGAGCTCCTCGGCCCCGATCACCCCCAGGTCCAGGCGACCCGCGCGTGGCTGCGCTGAGGTTGCCTCCCGCGGGTCGCGGTGTATACACGGCGCCAATGCCCCGCTCGCCGCTCCGCTCGTCCCTGGCCCCGCGAGCCCTCGGCCTCGGCCTCGCGCTCGCCCTCACCGTCGCCGGGGCCTCCGGCTGCACCTGCGAGCGATCGGGCGCGGGCGCGGGCGCGGGCGCAGGCGCGAGCGCGGCCGCCGAGGCCCCCGCGCCGCCGGCCGCGAAGCCCACCGTCGACCTCCCCGCCCTCGCCCACGTCCCCGGCGACGCCGAGCTCATCGCCCACGTCGATCTCCGCCGCCTCCTCGCCTCGCCGCTCTGGCGGGAGAACGAGTCGCTGATGACCGGCGACGCCGAGGCCCGCCGCACCCTCGACGCCCTCGCCGCCTGCGACCTCGGCCTCGCCCGCTTCACCGCGATCGACATCGCGGTCGAGAGCCGCACCTCGCAGGTGATCGCCAGCGTCCTCGGCGAGGGGATCGGCGCCCCCGAGCGCCTCACCTGCGTCGGCGAGCGCCTCTTCGGCGGCGCCGCCGATCGCTGGCAGATCGCCGGCGAGGGCGACGCGGCGACGATCCGCCTCGACGGCGGCGCGGCGATCGGCCACGTCCGCGGCCCCGATCAGGTGATCTTCGCCTCAGCGGGCTGGGACGGCGCGCTCCGTGAGCGCCTCGCCGGCGGCGGCGCCTCGCCGGCCGTCGGCCCCCTCGGCGAGGCCCTCGCCGGCCTCGATCACGGCCGGGCGATCTGGTTCGCGGGCCAGGTCCCGGCGCTCGGCGGCGAGGCCGAGAACCTGACCTCGCTCGCCGGCGCGATCGACCTCGACGCCGGCCTCGCCCTCGATCTCGACATGCGGGCCGCCTCGCCGGCGATCGCCGCCGGGATCCGCGCGGAGCTCGATCGCCGCCTCGGCAACATCCGCCAGCGCCTGGCGAAGAGCGGCCTCCCGCAGGCGGCGATCGACCGGGTGACGATCGCCCAGGAGGGCCCCGCCCTGCGGGTCCGCGCGGCCCTCGAGATCGACGAGATCCGGGCGATCCGCCGGCTCCTCGCCGAGTCGCGGGGCGCCGAGGCCGAGGCCGCCGGGCGAGCGCCGAGCGAGCGGATCGATCAAGGGCGCCCGCCGACCGCGCCCTGACGCTCGCCCTCCGCACCTCGCCCCTCCGCACCGGCGGAGCGCCAAATCCTGCGCTTGCCCGCGGCCGCCGCGATCGCTACCCCTTGCCCATGGCCCGCTTCGACTCGACCACCGCCTCCTGCGAGATCCACACATTCAAGGAGGGCCTCCTCGCGGCGATGGGCCACGATCTCAAGATCGCGGTCGACCGCCTCGAGATCACCGTCGACGACGCCAGCCGGGCGGTCAAGGCGACCTTCCAGGCGGGCTCGCTGCGGGTCGTCGGCCCCCTCAGCGGCGGCTCCCTCAGCGACAAGGACCGCGCGGAGATCGAGGCCAACATCCGCAAGAAGGTCCTCGACCCCGACCGCTACCCGGAGATCCGCTTCGCCTCGACCGCGGTCGAGGACGCCGGCGAGGGCCTGCGGATCCGCGGCGATCTCACCCTCCACGGCCAGACCCGGCCGATCGCCTTCACCACCCGCCCCGAGGGCGATCGCCAGGTCGCCGAGGTGACGCTGAGCCAGCCCGAGTTCGGGATCAAGCCCTACAAGGCGCCGCTCGGGGTGATCAAGATCAAGCCCGAGGTCCGCGTCCTCGTCAGCGTCCCCTGGCCCAAGAGCCAGGCGTAGGAGAGCGCGCTCAGGCGTCGCCGTCGTCGCCCCGGCGGCTCGCCAGGTAGGCGAAGACCCCGCCGGTGCCGAACATCACCAGGCTGTAGATCGCCGGGGCGATGCTCATCACCTTGTCGCCGAGGATCGTCGAGGTGACCAGGAGCGCGGTCGTCCCGTTCTGGATCCCGACCTCGACGCCGATCGTGATCCCCTGGCGGCGGCCGAGGCCGGCCACCCGCGCGCCGACGAAGCCGGCGGCCATCGCCAGGAGGTTGAGCGCGAGGGTCGAGAGGCCGACCTGGGCGAAGAAGTCGAGGATCCGGTCGGAGTTCTGCTTGATGATCCCGGCGATGATCACGGCCAGGATGACGATCGAGAAGATCTTCACCGGCTTCTCGGAGCGGGCCGCGGCCCCCGGCGCGAAGCGGCGGATCACCATCCCGAGGAAGATCGGCACCACCGTGATCGCCAGGAGCTGGATGATCGTCTCCTTGACCGGCAGCGCGACCGCCTGCGAGGAGCCCATCAGATCGTCCATCACCGGCGCCAGGATCAGCGGCAGGGTGAAGGGCGTGACCAGCGAGACGATCGCCGTCAGGGTCACCGAGAGGGCGACGTCGCCGCGGGCGAGGAAGGAGATCATGTTCGAGGTGACGCCGCCCGGCGAGAGCGCGAGGACCATGAGGCCGACCGCGAGCGCGCCGCTCATCCCGAAGAGCTTGACCACCAGGAGCCCGAGGATCGGCAGCGCCACCATCTGCAGGAGCACGCCGACCGCGACCGCCTTGGGGAACGCGAGCACCCGCCGGAAGTCCGCCCGCTCGAGCGAGAGCCCCATCCCGAGCATGACGATGAAGAGCGAGGCGGGGAGGACGACTTTGCTGAGAAAGGTGGCTTCCATGGGGGCAACGCGAGGATACCCGGAAAGCCGCGGCGGGCGCGCCAGGTGCTTCTGCCCCCTCGCCCTCGCCTTGCCCCCGGACCAGGTCGGCGCGCCGCCGACTCAAACATCGTTCCCTGGGCTCGTGATGGGGCCGCGTGGGCTAGCTCGCCGGCTGCGCCCGGAGCTCGCGCTTGAGGATCTTGCCGGTCGGACCCTTCGGGAGCGCCTCAATAATCTCGACGATCCGCGGGTATTTGTAGGCCGCGAGGTGCTCCTTGCAGTAGGCGATGAGCGCCTCCGGGGTGACGCTCTGGCCGGGCCTCAGGGCGACGATCGCCTTCACCTCCTCGCCGAGCTTCTCGTGCGGCACGCCGATCACCGCCGCCTCGCCGATCGCCGGGTGGCCGTAGAGCACCTCCTCGATCTCGCGGGGGTAGACGTTGAAGCCGCCGCGGATCACCATGTCCTTCTTGCGATCGACGATGAAGTAGTAGCCCTCGGCGTCGCGGGTGGCGATGTCGCCGGTGTGGAACCATCCATCGACGATCGCCTCGGTCGTCGCCTCCGGCTTGTTGTAGTAGCCCTTCATCACGTTGTGGCCGCGGATGCAGATCTCGCCCGGCGTCCCCTCGGCGTCGACGACCTTGCCCTCGGCGTCGACCAGCTGGAACTCGACGCCCCAGATCGGCAGGCCGATCGAGCCCGGCCTCTTCGGGCGATCGAGGACGTTGAACGACGCGACCGGCGAGGTCTCGCTGAGGCCGTAGCCCTCGAGGATGTTGACCCCGTACTTGCGATCGAAGGCGCCCATCACCTCGACCGGCATCGCCGCGCCGCCGGAGACGCAGCGCTCCAGGGACGAGAGGTCGTAGGTGTCGGCGTCCGGGTGGTGGAGGAGCGCGAAGTACATCGTCGGCACCCCGGCGAAGAGCGAGACCTTGTGGGCCTGCATGAGCTGGAAGGCCGCGGTCGCGTCGAAGCGCGGGAGGAGGACGATGTGGCCGCCGCCGAAGAGCACCGCGTTGTGCATCACCGTCTGGCCGAAGGAGTGGAAGAGCGGGAGCACGGTCAGCGCGGTCGTGTCGCCGTCGAGCGCGAGGAGGTCGTCGCGGACGTAGAGCGCGTTGTAGAACATGTTGAAGTGGGTGAGCTGCGCCCCCTTCGGCCGGCCGGTGGTCCCCGAGGTGTAGAGGATCACCGCGGTGTCGTCGGGCATCGTCGGCGGCAGGTAGGCGACCGGGTCGCTCTTCGCGATCAGCGCCCCCATGCTCTTGGCGCCCTCGGGCGCGCTCATGTCCCCGGGGTCAGCCTTGGCGACGATCAGGTGCTTGCACCCCGGCGCGCGGGCGAAGGCCGCCTCCGCCTGGGGGAGGAAGCCCTCCCAGACCACCAGCGCGACCGCCTCGGAGTCGGCGAGGTGATAGGCGATCTCATCGGCGGTGAGGAGGACATTGAGGGGGACGACCGCGCCGCCGGCGTAGTGGGTGGCGAAGTAGGCGATCGTGAAGTGGGGGACGTTGGGGAGCATCAGGGCGACGTGCTGCCCCTGGCGGATCCCGAGGCCCCGAAGACCGCCGGCGAGGCGCTGGACCGCGGCGTGGACCCGCCCGTAGCTCAGGGTCGTCGACCCGAGGGTGAGGGCCGGGCGATCGGGGTGGGCGTTCGCGCTCTCGCGGAGGATGACGGCGAGGTTGAGGCTCATGGCGCCAGGCTAGCAAATGCGGGGTCCGGCTGCGCGGCTGGCGGCCGTGCAATTCTGCCCGCGCATTGGGCATAATCGGTCCCCGTGCGCCCCCTCGCCCGCCTCGCCCTCTCCCTCGCCGCCACGATCGGGCTCGCCGCGTGCAGCGGCGGCGACGACCAGGGGAGCGGCGCGACCGCGACCTCGATCACCGGCGGCGCGACGTCGATCACCACCGCGGCGACGACCGTGACCACCGGCACGACCACCGCGGCGACCAGCGCGTCGTCGACCAGCGGATCGAGCGGCGACCTCTCGGCGAGCGGCAGCGACTCCGAGTCGATGTCCGGCGGCGACAAGCTCGACCTCGCCCCCGACGTCGAGCTCCCCGGCTGCGACTCGGTCGACATCCTCTTCGTGATCGACAACTCGGCGTCGATGGCCACCTACCAGGAGGCGCTCGCCGAGGCCTTCCCCGGCTTCGTCGACGCGATCTTCGCCAACCTCCCGAAGGGCGTCGACATCCACGTCGGGATCACCACCACCGACTTCTTCTGCAACGGCGACGGTGAGGAGTGCGCCTGCCCGGACTCGACGATCTCCTGCCAGAGCGCGGCCGACGTCGCGACGATCGAGATGTACTACACCCCGCCGACCGAGGGCTCGAACGGGATCAACGGCAGCCAGGGGCGCCTCTTCAAGCACGGCGGCCAGACCTACTTCAAGTCGAACACCGCCGACGATCCGGCGCCCCTCAAGAACTGGTTCACCGCGGCCGCGAAGGCGGCGGGCGAGCTCGGCTGCTCCTTCGAGATGCCGGTCGCGGCCGCCGGCTACGTCGCCCACCCGGCCAACGCCGAGACCAACGCGGGCTTCATCCGCGACGAGGACGCGGTCCTCCTGGTCATCTTCCTCACCGACGAGCCCGACAAGTCACCGGAGGCGCTCAAGACCTACAAGCAGATGCTCCTCGATGCGAAGAGCGCCTGCGGCGGCGAGGCGTGCATCCTCACCGCCGGCCTGGTGCCGCCCTGCATTGAGGGGATCAACCAGAAGCTCTGGCAGATGATGACCGCCTTCGGCGGGACGCCGACCTGGGGCGACATCAAGGCGACCGAGAGCTACACGGAGGTCGTCGGCGAGGCGCTCGCGGCGGCCCTCGAGGACACCTGCACCAACATCCCGCAGGGCTAGTCGGCGCGGCAGTCACTACCTGTCCGAACGAACAGGCAAAAAACGAAGCCCCCGGAGGCGCGCTCCGGGGGCCCTCGTGCGCCGCCGAGGCGCGGCCGCTAGAAGTCGACCGCGTCGCCCTCGGCGCCGTTGCAGCCGGCCCCGCCGCCGAGCGCCTGCGGCTTGGCGTTCGAGTTGCCCTCGTAGCCGCCCTTGCCGCCGAGGCCGCCGTTGCCCGCGACCCCGGCCTGGATGCTGACGTCCTGCTCCGAGACGACCGCGCCGCCGACCCGGGCGATGCCGATGGCGATGCCGCCGCAGCCGCCCGCGCCGCCGCCCGCGCCGCCGCCGTCGCCGCCCGCGGCCCCGCTGGCCCCGTCGCCGCCCTCGTCCTGATCGCCGCCGAGGGCGAGCGCGCCGCCGGCCTTGCCGACGCCGCCGTTGCCGCCGTCGCCGCCGGTGCCGCCGTTGCCGGCCTTGCCGACGACGATCTCCGTCTGGATCACCTGGATCCCCGAGGCGATCGCCACCAGCCCGAAGGAGCCGCCGCCGGCCCCGCCGGACTCGCCGGGGTTGCCGCCGCAGCCGCCGCCGCCGCCGCCGCCGCCGCCGCCGCCGGCCTCCTTGCCGTTCCAGAAGACGCAGAACCAGGGGTCGACGTCGAAGCCGCCGGCTCCGCCGCCGCCGCCGCCGCGCCCGTGATCACCGCGGGCCGCGATCCCGCCGCCCTCGCCCATCCAGAGCCCGTCGACGCCCCAGCTCCCCTTGTCGTTGACCGGGCCGTCGCCCTTGGCGCCCGCCTTACCGGCGTCGCCGATCATCCCCGGGAGCGCGTTGAGCCCCTGGTCGTTGCAGCCGCCGCAGGAGCTCGCGCCGGCCATCCCGCCGGCGCCACCCGGGGTCGCGTCGCCGCCCGCCTGGCCGTCGCCGCCGTTGTCCGAGCCGCAGTCGTAGGAGCTCCCGCCGGCGCCACCGACCGCCCCGCAGGTCGACGCCCCGGCGTTCCCGCCGGTCCCCGCGTTGGCCTTGCCGCCGAGGCCGCCGTCGTCGCCCTTGCTCCCGGCGGCGCCGTCCTTGCCCTTGCCGCCGTCGCCAGCGAGGAGGCGCGAGCTCTCGATCGAGAGGAGATCGTCGACGACGTCCTTCACCCAGAAGGCGTAGGTCGACTGCCCGCCCATCCCGTAGGTCTTGCCCTGGACCGTGAAGCCGTTGAAGCGGGTCTTGATCCCGAGCCCGTCGGCGATCACGCCCCGCTCCTCGCTCGCCTCGATGATCGTCTCGTTGTTGGCGACGTTGTGCTTCCAGGTCATCGGCTCGTAGCCGCCGAAGAGATCGACGCCGGCCGTGAGGGTGACGGTCTTCGGGTAGACGCCGGCGGAGACCACGACATCGCAGACCTCGTCGCAGGTCAGGGCGATCTCCATCGCCTTCGCCAGGGTCGCCACCGGGGTCACTGGCGAGAGGCCGTCATTGAGATCGGAGCCGCCGTTGACCGGGGTCGCGACGTAGACGAGGTTGAGGGTGTTGGGATCGTCGCAGTAGGGGTCGGGGACGTCGACGTTGTTGGGCACGCAGTCGACGTCGCCGCCGGTCGTGCCGTCGGTGGTGTCGGTGTCGACCGCGGTCGTCCCGGTCACGTCGGTGTCGACCGCGGTCGTCCCGGTCGAGGTCGGCAGCCCGGTCGTCTCGCCGCCGGTCGAGGTCCCCGAGGAGGTCGTGCTGGTGCTCGTGCCGGTCGCGCTCACGGTCCCGGCGGTCGACGTCGACGTCGACGTCGAGTCGGTGCCGTCGCCGGTCGACGCCGATCCGCTCGAAGACGAGCCAGTGGCAGAGTCGGTGGCCGAGGTCCCGACGGCATCATCACCGCACGCGCCGAGGCCAAGGACGAGGGCCGAGGCGAGGCCCCCATGGAGCAGGAAAATCCGAGAATTCATGGTCCGCCGACTATCGATGAGGAGATCGGGCCCGTCAATCGAAAGCGCGCGCGACCCCGCGAGCGAGGCGCGATACGAGGCCACCGTCGCCCACGCGCACCGACATCGACGCCGTTCGTCGGGCGCTGACGTCTGCCCGATCGAGCGTGTCTCTTGGGGCCGACGCCCCCCAAGCGATCGCCAGGCCGCCGGGCCCGGGCGCCGCGGCCGTGCCGTCCGAGCGCCGCCCCGCGATCACCGGTCCGGCCCCGCGCTCCCGCGTGTGATCGAGTACATGTCCGAAGGGGCATCCAGGCGACGCCGCGTCTGCCCGCCGCGGTCGCTCGCCCCCCCGGGGACACCCGCCCGCACACCTGCCCGTCCGTCCATCCGCCGCGGCCGGATCCTGACCCGCGCCGGCCGGCGATCCACGCGAGGATCCACGCGAGGGCGAGTCGCCTCACGCCCGCGACCGCCCGCCGCCCCGATCGCGCCCGCAGGCCCCGGCGCGGCCGGCCGCGGCCAAGGCCGGCCCATGCCGGGCGAATTCGGCCGCGTCCGGGCGAAGCCGCGGGCTGTGCGTCCTCTCTCCAGGTGATACACATTGGCCCGTGCACGCGCCCCAGCACACCCGGCTCGACGCCGCGGTCGCCCCCCTCGTCGAGCGCCTGGCGACCCCCGCGTTGTTCATCGATCTCGACGCGGTCGATCACAACATCGCGGCGATCGTCGGCCGCTGCGGCGGCGGGCAGCGCTGGCGGCCGCACGTCAAGACGATCAAGCAGGCCGCGCTCCTGGAGCGCCTCTTCGCCGCCGGCGTCCGGGCCTGCAAGTGCGCGACCCTCGACGAGCTCCGCATGGTCCTTGAGACAGCCTCGTCGACCGGCACCCGCGGGGTCGACGTCCTGGTCGCCTACCCGCTCCACCCGGGCGCCCTCGAGGCGGCGATCCGCCTCGCCCAGGTCCACCCGAGCGTCCGGGTCTCCTTCCTCGCCGACAGCCCGGAGCACGCGCGCGCGCTGCAGGGCGCCAGCGACGGCGAGCGCCGCTGGCCGCTCTTCCTCGACGTCGACACCGGCATGCACCGGACCGGCACCTTCGCCGCCCGCTGGGCCGCCCAGATCCGCGACCTCGCCGCCCACCTCAAGGGCTTCGAGATCGTCGGCCTCCACGGCTACGAGGGGCACCTCGGGTGGGATCAGCGGGCCGAGGCGGCGGCCGGCTACGACGCGCTCTGCGAGCTCGCGCGGCGCCTCGGCGACGCCGGGGTGACGATCGCCGAGATCTGCACCTCCGGGTCCCATACCTACGCGGCGGCGCTCGACCACGCGGGCCTCGCCGGCGGCCCCTGGCACCACACGGTCTCGCCAGGGACGCTCGTCCTCAGCGACCGCCGCTGCGGCCCGGCGATCGCCGAGCTCGGGCTCCTCCAGGCCGCCCTCGTCGCCACCCGCGTGATCAGCCGCGACGGCGTCCGCCGGATCACCGTCGACGCCGGCTCCAAGGCGATCGCCCCCGACTGCCCGGCGCCGACCTGCGAGGTCGTCGGCTGGCCCGAGCTCTTCCCCCAGACCCCGAGCGAGGAGCACCTGCCCCTCGATCTCGGCGGCCTCGCCCCGCCGGCCCTCGGCCGCCTCCTCTGGCTCGTCCCGCAGCACGTCTGCACCACCGTCAACCTCTACCGGGTCGCCCTCCTGGTCCGCGACCACGCGGTCGTCGGCGAGAGCCCGATCGCCAGCGGCCACCACCCCTGGCTCACCTGAGCAGCGACCCGCGCCCGCCCTCACGTCGACGCAGGGACGCGTCGACGGGCCCGCCCAAGGAAGGACATGAGCGCCACGATCATCCGCGCCGGAGCCGGTGAGAGCGTCGAGATCGACGTCCAGGTGGTCCCCCGCGCCTCCCGCAGCCGCGTCGTCGGCGTCCACGGCGATCGCCTCAAGATCCAGCTCGCGGCCCCGCCGGTCGACGGCGCCGCCAACGAGGCGCTCATCGAGGTGATCGCCGACCTCCTCGCCTGTCCCAGGGGCGCGGTGTCGATCGCCCGCGGCCACACCGGCAAGCGCAAGACCCTGCGGGTCGTCGGCGTCGACGTCGACGCGGTCCGGCGCGCGCTCGGCCTCGCGGGCGGCGGCCCGGCGGCGGCCCCCCCAGCCGCGACCGCGAGCGCCGGCGCCCGCCCTCGCCGCGAGCGCGCGCGCCCTCGCCCTCGTCGCCGCGCTCGCGCCCGCGCTCGCCTGCGAGTCGGCCGGCTCCCTCCCCCTCCACGTCGTCCTGCCGGAGGGCGACGACGACCTCGACCGGGCGGACAACGCCGCCCTCGTCCTCGATCCCGGGCCGACCAAGAGCTTCGCGATCGACGGCGTCGACTTCAGCCTCGCCGTCGAATTCGAGGTCGACGCGGTCCAGCGGATCGCCACCCTCTACCTCGCCCGCGGCGACGAGCTCCTCGCCTACGGCCGCTCCGCCCCCTTCGCCTTCGCCGAGAGCACCACCGACCTCGCGCTCTTCGTCGGCCGGCCCGGCGCGCTCTCGACCTTCCCCGGGGCGGTGAGCGGCGGCGCCGACTTCGTCGCCGCCCAGGCGCTCGGCCGCGGGATCCTCGTGGTCGGCGACGACGGCGGGACCTTCCTCTTCAGCGAGCGGACCCTGACGACCGAGGCCGGCGAGGACTTCCCCGACGACCCGCCGCCGGCCGACGCGAGCGCCCTGGTCGCCGACAACGGCGCGGGCGTGATCCGCCTGAGCTGGGCCGATCCGCTGGTCGGCTGGCGCTTCGACCCGGGGCTCGACGCCTGGAGCGACCTCGATCTCGGCGGCGAGCTCGACCTCGGCCCGCGGAGCGGCGCCGCCCACCTCGTCGACGCGAGCGCCGAATACCTCATCCTCTTCGGCGGCGGCGAGGCGAGCGACATCGTCGAGATCGCGCTGGTCGCCGACGACCAGGGCGAGCACCTCGTCCGCCGGATCGATCCCCCGCTCGATGGCCCGCGCCGCCTGGCGAGCGCCGCCTGGGTCACCCGCGAGGGAACCGACGCGGGCGAGGGTGCGCTCCTCTTCGGCGGCGACCAGGACGATCTCCCGATCGCGCGCTTCACCGGCGATCCGAGCGCGGCCGGACCGACCCTGCGCTGGACCGGCGCCGGCTGCCAGCAGGTCGAGATCGGCACGTCCGCAGGCGCCGACGCGGAGCTCCGCGTCCTCTGCGTCGGCGGTCTCCTGGACGGGGCCGCGACCGCCGACGCCGCGCTCGTCCACATCCCCCCCGCGGGCCCGCCGACGGTCGAGGTGCTCGCCGCCTGGCTCCCCGTCGAGCTCGGCGATCCGCGCCTCTTCAGCGACGAGGGCGCCATCTACGCACAGGGCGCGGGCCGCCTCCTCCGGGTCGATCGCCAGGATCTGACCCTGAGCGAGATCCCGACCGCGGCAGATCGCGCGGCCGGGGGGCATTCCGTTAACCTGGGCACAGGTGTTACCTTCCTGCTCGGCGGCGTGACCGCTGAAGACCAGCCGGTCGACCGCTGGCAGGTGTTCACGCCGGCCCTGCCTGCTCCCTGAATGAGGCGCCCCGGGCCCCGCCCGCCCCCTCTCCCGCCACAACCACGCACGCACGACCCTGGAGGCCCCTCATGGCCGACACGCTGACGATCATCGACAACCGCACCGGCAAGCAGTACGAGCTCGCGATCACCGACGGCACGATCCGCGCCCTCGATCTCCGCCAGATCAAGGCCGACGCCGAGGACTTCGGCCTCATGGCCTACGACCCGGCCTACATGAACACGGCCTCGTGCCGCTCGGCGATCACCCTGATCGACGGCGACAAGGGGATCCTGCGCTACCGGGGCTACCCGATCGAGCAGCTCGCCGAGCACTCGACCTTCCAGGAGGTCGCCTACCTCCTCCTCAAGGGCGAGCTCCCCAGCGAGGGCGAGTACAAGGCGTGGGTCAACGAGATCACCCACCACACCTACGTCCACGAGTACGTCAACCGGGCGATGGACGGGTTCCTCTACGACGCCCACATGATGGGCAAGCTCGTGACCTTCCTGGCCGCGCTCTCGACCTTCTACCCGAAGTCGAAGGCGGTCCGCGACGCCCGCACCCGCGACGAGCACATCGTCAAGATCATCGCCAAGATGCCGACCCTCGCGGCGTGGTGCTTCCGCCACTCGACCGGCCGGCCCTACATCTACCCCGACAACTCGCTCTCCTACTGCGGCAACTTCCTCAACATGCTCTTCCGCATGGGGGAGCCGAAGTACGACCCCGATCCGGTCCTCGAGCGGGCCCTCGACGTCCTCTTCATCCTCCACGCCGACCACGAGCAGAACTGCTCGGCGAGCGCGGCCCGGGCGGTCGGATCCTCGGAGAGCGACCCCTACTGCTCGCTCGCGGCCGCGGCCGCCGCCCTCTACGGCCCGCTCCACGGCGGCGCCAACGAGGCGGTGCTGCGGATGCTCAAGCAGATCGGCAGCGTCAAGAACATCCCGAGCTTCATCGAGGGGTGCAAGGACGGCAGCCAGCGCCTCATGGGCTTCGGCCACCGGGTCTACAAGAACTACGACCCGCGGGCGAAGATCATCAAGGAGCTCGCCCACCAGGTCTTCGCCGTCACCGGCAAGAACCCCTACCTCGACATCGCCCTCGAGCTCGAGAAGATCGCGCTCGACGACGAGTACTTCATCAAGCGCAAGCTCTACCCGAACGTCGACTTCTACTCGGGCCTCATCTACCAGGCGATGGGCTTCCCGGTGGAGATGTTCCCGGTGCTCTTCGCGATCCCCCGGGCCGCCGGCTGGCTCGCGCAGTGGCAGGAGATGCTGGTCGACCCCGAGCAGCGGATCGCCCGACCCCGCCAGGTGTACATCGGCGCCGACGTCCGCGACTACGTGGCGATCGACAAGCGCGGCGCCGGCTCGGCCTCCTGAGCCTCGTCCTCGCGCTCGTCGATCGACGCCCGCCCCGCGCTCCGCCGGGCGGGCGTCGCCCTTTCGAAGCGCCGAAGGGCGCTAGGCGCCCGGCAGCAGGATCAGCTTGCCGACCGTCTGCCCCGACTCGAGCGCCCGCTGGGCCTCGGCGACCGCCCGCAGCGGGTAGGTCGTCACCGCCGGCGAGCGCAGCTCCCCGCCCTCGATCCAGCCGAGGATCCGGCCCATCGACGCCGCGAGGATGTCCTGGCGATCGAAGAGGTAGGAGAGGTTGAAGCCCATCACCGAGCGGTTCTTCTGGGTCAGCTCGAGGGGCGAGAAGCGCGGGGTGCGGAGGTAGTCCCAGGCGAGGCGCAGCCAATTCGGGCGGCCGCTGTGGGGGAGCATCGAGTGGAAGCCGTAGACCACGAGCTTGCCGGTCGGCGCGAGGTGCTCGTAGCTCTGGCCGAGGGTCGAGACCCCGTTGGCGTCGCAGACCACGTCGTAGCCCCGCGGCGAGAGGCGCTCGGCGGCCGCCCAGAGCGGCTCGCGCGACTTGTCGATCACCGCGTCGGCCCCGAGCGCGCGCGCGGCCTCGACCTTGTGCGAGGCCCCGACCACGCCGATCACCCGGGCGCCGGCGATCTTGGCGAGCTGGATCAGCGCCGAGCCGACCCCGCCGGCCGCCGAGTGGATCAGCACCGTCGCCCCCGGGCGCGGGTGGGCGAGCTCGAAGAGCCCGTAGTAGGCGGTCAGGGCGATCACCGGGATCCCGGCCGCCCGCGGGAGATCGAGCGCCTCGGGGATCGGGAAGACCTGGCCCGCGGGGACCACGAGCGACGACGCGTAGGCGCCGAAGCGGGTCAGGCCGATCACCCGCGCGCCGAGGAGCGCGGGGTCGACCCCCTCGCCCACCGCGTCGACCTCACCGCTGACCTCAAAGCCAGGTGTGATCGGCCAGCCGACGTACTCGCGGGCGGAGGCGTAGAGCCCCATCCGGACGATGCAGTCGGCGTAGTTGACCCCGATCGCCGCGACCTTGATCCGCAGCTCGCCGGCGCCGGGCTCGGGGTCGGGGTGCTCCTCGAGGCGCAGGCGATCGTGGGCGCCGGGGCGGTGGATGACGACCTTCTCCATCGCCGGGAAGCTAGCCCGGGAGCCCGCCCGGCGGGCACATTTTCGCCCTCGCTAGAAGATCGTCCCGCCGCGGACGATCAGCCGGGCGAGGAGATCGAAGCCCGTGAGGAGGAGGGTCCCGAGGACCAGCGCCCCGAGGCTGCGGACCTCGAAGCGCTCGAGGAGCTTGTCGGTGATCCAGAGGAGGAAGGCGTTGATCACCAGGATGAAGGCCCCGAGCGAGAGGATCACCATCGGCAGCGAGACCACCACCAGGACCTTCTGAAGGAGCGCCTTGATCAGGCCGTAGACCAGGGCGACGACCAGCGCCGAGCGGAAGCCGCCGCGGATCTCGAAGCCCGGGATCAGGCGGGCGACCGCGAGGAAGGCGAGCGCGCCGAGGAGGAGCGAGACGGCGTAGGCGACCATCCGCCGAGGATAGCCCAGATCATCAGGTTCGCCCGCGCGCCCGCGCGCGGCCCTGCGGCAAGGATTGCCGAGATCCCGCGACCGCGCCTAGCCTATGGGTCGCCCATGCCCCGCCTCCGCCTCGCCTCGCCGCTCCTCGGGCTCCTCGCCCTCGCCCTCACCCTCGACCTCGCCGCCTGCCGCAAGAGCGAGAGCACGCCGCCGAGCGGCGGTGACGCGGCCGCGGGCGAGACCGATCCCTTCGCCGGCCGCGAGGTCGTCGACAACCCGTCGGCGAAGCCCGGCGACGTCACGGTCTGCCCCTACAGCGGCCGCAAGTTCGAGGTGAAGGCCGACTCGCCCAAGATCGAGCACGGCGGCGTCACCTACGTCCTCTGCTCCGAGAAGGCCCGCGACGAGGTCGCCAAGGATCCCGAGCGCTACCTCGGGGGCGGCGGCGCGCAGGCCGACGCGGCCGACGCGGGCAGCAGCGACGCCGACGCGAGCGACGACGAGCCCGACCAGGGCGAGTGATCGCGACGGCGCCAGGCGGCCAGCCGGCCCTGCGCTCGCGCTCCGCTCAGCGCCCGCCGCCGTGACGCGGACGTCGGCTTGCGGCATCGTGATCGCCGCCGATGTCCGCACGCCGCCACGCTCTCGCCCTCCCCCTGCCCATCCTCATCGCGGCCTCGCTGGCCGCCTGCGCGGGCGCAGACGACGGGGGGAGCGCGACCGAGGCGAGCAGCGGCGGGACCACCGGCGCGAGCACGACCGGCACCTCCGCCGCGACCAGCGACGCGAGCACCAGCGACGGCGGCGCGACGACGACGACGACGAGCGCGGGCACCTCGACCAGCGCGGGCACCTCGACCACCGCGGGCTCGATCACCGGCGCGGTCGAGACCACCGGCGGCGCCGACGAGTGCGGCGGCGTCTCGACCTTCGAGGACGGCATGTCGCCGACGACGATCCTCCACGTCGCCCCGGGCGGCGCCGACGGGCCCGATTGCGGCGCCGAGCAGAGCCCCTGCGCGACGATCGAGGGCGCCGCGAGCAAGGCGACCCCGGGGACCGCGATCCGCCTCCACGCCGGCACCCACGCCGCCGATCAGTACGTCGCCGATCTCGCCGGCAGCGCCGACGCGCCGATTTGGATCGGCGGCGCCCCGGGCGAGGCGCGACCGGTCATCAACGGCGGCACCGAGGCCCTCCACCTCAGCCGCCCGCGCTACGTGATCGTCCACGACCTCGAGGCCCAGGGGGCGGTCGGCAACGGGATCAACATCGACGACGGCGGCGACTACGGCGACCCCGAGGCCGCCCGCTTCGTCATCCTCCGCGATCTCCACGTCCACCAGATCGGCCAGGGCGGCAACCAGGACTGCCTCAAGCTCTCGGGGCTCAACGACTACGTGATCCGCGGGGTCGAGCTCGACCACTGCGGCGACGGCGGCTCGGCGATCGATCACGTCGGCTGCCACCGCGGCCTCATCGTCGACTCTCACTTCCACGACAACGGCGGCAACGCGGTCCAGTGCAAGGGCGGGAGCGAGGACATCGAGATCCGCGGCAACCAGATCGTCGACTCCGGCGAGCGGGCGATCAACATGGGCGGCTCGACCGGCTTCGAGTTCTTCCGCCCGCCCCTCTCGATGAACGCGCCGAACTTCGAGGCCCGCGACATCCGGGTGATCGCCAACACGATCGTCGGCTCCGACGCCGCCCTCGCCTTCGTCGGCTGCGTCGAGTGCCTCGCGCTCAACAACACGATCTACACCCCCCACAACTGGATCTTCCGGATCCTCCAGGAGACCACCTCGACCCCGGACTACGAGTTCCTGCCGGCGAGCGGCGGCGCCTTCATCAACAACCTCGTGGTCTTCGAGCGCGGCGACCTCTCGACCTACGTCAACATCGGCTCCGGGACCGCGCCCGAGACCTTCACCTTCACGACCAACCTCTGGTACGCGAGCGACGACCCCGGGCAATCGAGCCCGGCCGGCGATCTGCCGGCGCCCGAGAGCGGCGCGATCGAGGGTCAGGATCCGCTCCTCGTCGGCCCCCCCGGCGACCTCCACATCGCGCCCCAAAGCCCGGCGATCGCCGCGGGGACCGCTCACCCGGCGCTCAGCGGCGACGCCGAGGGCGCCTGCTACGGCGATCCCCCGAACATCGGCGCCTTCGCGGCCCCCTAGCGCCGCGACCGCGGCCGCGCGCCCCCGCCCGCGTCCGCTGACCCACGCCCCCTCGAGCCGCCCGGTGCTACCCTCGCGGCCGAGGGAACCATGGACGCAGCCAACCCGCTCCTGACGATCGACACCACGATCCCCTTCGACTCGATCCGCGCCGAGCACGTCGAGCCGGCGATGGCCTCGCTGATCGCCGACGCCCGCGCGGCGATCCGGGCGATCGCCGACGACGCCGCCCCGCGGACCTACGCGAGCACGCTCCAGGCCCTCGAGGACGCGACCGAGCCGGTCGAGGTCGCGATCACGATCATCGGCCACCTCGAGTCGGTGGCGACCACCCCCGAGCTCCGCGCGGCCTACAACGCGGTCCAGCCCGAGGTCGCCCGCTTCTTCTCGTCGATCCCGCTCGACGACGGGCTCTGGCGGGCGCTCAAGGCCTTCGCCGAGACCGACGAGGCCCGCGGGCTCACCGGCGCCCGCGCCCGCCTCCTGGGGAAGACCCTCGACGACTTCCGCCGCCACGGCGCCGACCTCGATCCTGACGGAAAGACCAGGCTCGCGGCCCTCGACGTCGAGCTCGCCGAGCTGACCACCCGCTTCGCCGAGAACGTCCTCGACGCGACCAACGCCTGGGAGCTGGTGATCACCGACGAGGCCCGCCTCGCCGGCCTCCCGCCCTCGGCGAGGATGGCCGCCCGCGAGGCCGCGGCCGCCCGCAAGATCGAGGGCTGGCGCTTCACCCTCCAGGCGCCGAGCGTGATCCCGCTCCTCACCTACCTCGACGATCGAGCGATCCGCGAGCAGGTCTACCGCGCCTACAACCGCCGCGGCGCCGACGCGCCCCACGACAACGCGCCGGTGATCGCCCGGATCCTCGAGCTCCGCCGCGAGAAGGCCGCGCTCCTCGGCTACGCGACCTTCGCCGACCTCGTCCTCCACGATCGGATGGCCCACTCGGGCGCCCGCGCGCGCGCCTTCGTCGACGATCTCCGCGCCCGCATCGAGCCCGCCTTCCACGCCGAGAACGCCGAGCTCGCGGCCTTCGTCCGCGGCCTCCCGGACGCGCCGGCCGAGCTCGCCCCCTGGGACATCGGCTACTACGCCGAGAAGGAGCGGCGCGCCCGCTACGACTTCGACGAGGAGGCGCTCCGCCCCTACTTCGCGGCCGACAAGGTCCTCGCCGGGATCTTCGAGATCGTCCAGCGCCTCTACGGGGTCCGCGTGGTCGCCCAGCCGAGCCTCCCCGCCTGGCACGAAGACGTCGCCACCTACGCGCTCCACAACGCCGACGGCCACCTCATCGGCCTCTTCTACGCCGACCTCTACCCCCGCGAGAGCAAGCGCGGCGGCGCCTGGATGAACGCCCTCCACACCGGCCGCACCCGCGCCGACGGCACCTGGCAGCCCCACGTCGGCCTGATCTGCGCCAACGTCACGCCCCCCGCCGGCGGCGCCCCGGCGCTCCTCACCCACCGCGAGGTCGAGACCCTCTTCCACGAGATGGGCCACCTCATGCACCACCTCCTCTCCGAGGTTGAGGTCCGCTCGCTCGCCGGCACCAACGTCGCCTGGGACTTCGTCGAGCTCCCCTCGCAGATCATGGAGAACTGGTGCTGGGAGCGCGACGCGCTCGACCTCTTCGCCCACCACTACGAGAGCGGCGAGCGGATCCCCGAGGCGCTCTTCGAGCGGATGATCCGCGCCCGCAACTACCGGAGCGCCAACGCGGCGATCCGCCAGCTCTCCTTCGGCATCGTCGACCTCGCGCTCCACGTCGACTACGACCCCGAGCGCGACGGCCCCCCGCTCGCCCGCGCCCGCGCGCTGATGGCCGAGCTCGCGCCGGCGCCGCTCCCCGAGGGCTACGCGATGCTCGCCGGCTTCACCCACCTCTTCGCCTCGCCGGTCGGCTACGCCGCGGCCTACTACTCCTACAAGTGGGCCGAGGTCCTCGACGCCGACGCCTTCACCCGCTTCCGCGACGGCGGGATCCTCAGCCCCGAGGTCGGCGGTGAGTTCCGCCGGACGATCCTCGCCCGCGGCGACAGCGAGGATCCGCTCGCGCTCTTCGTCGCCTTCATGGGCCGCGAGCCCGACCCCGAGGCGCTCCTCCGGCGCTCGGGGCTCGGCGGCGACGCGGCGGCCTGAGGAGCGCGACGATGCCGGCGCGCCTCCGGGTCGGGATCTCCTGCTCGATCTTCCACGCCGATCCCGAGCGCGAGGTCTTCCGCGGCAAGACCCTCCACTACGGCGAGGAGGAGTTCTGCGCGATGGTCGCGGGCGCCGGCGGCCTCCCCTACATCATCCCTGACCTCAAGGACAGGTCGACCCTGGCCGCCTTCGTCGCCGACCTCGACGCGCTGATCCTCAGCGGCGGCGCCGACGTCTCGCCGCGGGCCTACGGCGAGGCGCCCCTGCGCCCGGAGTGGGCCGGCGACCCGATCCGCGACGCCTACGAGCGGGCGCTCCTGGACGCCGCCTTCGCCCACCAGCGGCCGATCCTCGCGGTCTGCCGGGGGATCCAGCTCCTCAACGTCGCCCTCGGCGGCGCCCTCTACCAGGACCTCCCGAGCCAGCGCCCCGGGCCGATCGCCCACCGCGACAACCACCGCTACGACGACCACGATCACCCGGTGACGATCGCCGAGGGCTCGTGGCTCGCGGGCGTCTACGGGCCCGGCGAGCACACGGTGAACTCGGTCCACCACCAGGGGATCCGGGTCCTCGCCGAGGGCCTGCGGGCGAGCGCCTGGGCGAGCGACGGCCTCATCGAGGGGGTCGAGGCCGCCGACCCCGCGCGCCTCTGGGTCGGCGTCCAGTGGCACCCCGAGTGGCTGGGGGCCGAGCACCCGCGGAGCGCGGCGCGGACCCGCGGCGATCGCCTCTTCGCCGCCTTCCTCGAGGGTGTTCGAGCGCGCGGGCGCGGGCGCTGAGCCGGCCGGCGAGCCCGCATCGCGACCAGCGCCGAAGCGCGCCGATCAGGCCGGCCGCGCGCCCTCGCCCCCGGCGCGCGCAGCCGACCGGCCGAGGGCCGACGCCCCGGGCCCCGGGCCCTCACCTGGAGATGACCAAAGAGACACCTCGGCGGCCGACCGCCGAGCGCCCGCGTCGGCGCGGGGCGCCGTGCTATCGTGCGCCCGCTAGGTTGGATGACATTGGACATGCGCACTCGACTCCCCCTCCTCACCGCGACCCTCCTCAGCGCCGCCGCGGCCGGCTGCAACGGCGACGACTCCCGAGGCGAGAGCGCCAGCGACTCGTCGGCGATGAGCGCGAGCATCTCCGGCGGCACCGAGACCGCGAGCGCCTCCGGGGCCTCCGACTCGGCGACGACCAGCGGCGGCGGCGGGACCGAGAGCGACTCCGCCGGCGTCACCTCGGCGACCGGCTCGACCTCCGACGCGACCGAGAGCGCCTCGGCGAGCGGCTCCTCGACCACCAGCGGCGAGATCCCCTACTGCGGCGATGACCCGCCCAAGGGCTTCATGGGCGCGGTCAACCAGGAGTGCGAGAACGAGCCAGCGATCGGCATGTTCAACCCGGTCGTCGAGTGGCAGAAGACCGCCTGGACGGCCGCCCCCGCCTCGAACCAGGTGATGATGGCGCCGATCGTCGCGTCGATCGACGGCGACTCGATCCCCGACATCCTCTACGTCACCTACACCGGCAACGCCTACCAGGACGTCGGCGTCCTCCGGGCGATCTCCGGCGACGGCCAGAAGGAGATCCTGTCGATCGCCGATCAGGCGATCTACGCGTGCTCCGGCCTCGCCGCCGGCGACATCGACGGCGACGGCCTGGTCGAGATCGTCGCGGTCGCCAGCGGCGGCGTGGTCAAGGCCTTCGAGAACGACGGCACCCTGAAGTGGACCAGCCCCTCGGTCGCCAGCCACGTCGCCTTCCCCTTCATGGCCGCGCCGGCGATCGCCGACCTCGACGCCGACGGCAAGCCCGAGATCCTCCTCGGCCGGGCGATCCTCAACAACGACGGGACGATCCGCGGGGTCGGGGCCTACGGCACCGGCGCGCCGACCTACGGCTCGACCTCCTTCGCCGCCGATGTCCTCAACCAGGACGGGATCCAGGAGGTCGTCGTCGGCAACGCGCTCTACGACGCCGACGGCAACGCCTACTGGTACAACCAGCAGCCCGACGGCTACCCCGCGGTCGCCGACTTCAACCTCGACGGCGAGGCCGAGATCCTGGTGGTCAGCGCCGGCACGGTCCGCCTCCAGGACGCCGGCGGCACGGTCACCTGGAACGTCGCCAACCCGGCCGGCGTCGGCGGCCCGCCGACGATCGCCGACTACGACGGCGACGGCTTCCCGGAGGTCGGCGTCGCCGGCTCGGCTGGCTACGTCGTCTTCGACTCGGACGGGACGATCCTCTGGCAGAAGGCGACCCAGGACGCGAGCTCGGCGATCACCGGCTCGTCGGTCTACGACTTCGAGGGCGACGGGATCGCCGACGTCGTCTACGCCGACGAGATCAACCTCTACGTCTACTCCGGGGTCGACGGGACCATCAAGCTCCAGTACGAGCCCCACAACAGCGGCACCCTCATCGAGTACCCGATCGTCGTCGACGTCGACAACGACGGCCAGGTCGAGATCGTCGTGATCCACAACAACCTGATCCAGACCTCCTACGGCCTGACCGTGCTCGGCGACATGGACAAGTCGTGGCGGCCGGGGCGGAAGATCTGGAACCAGCACGCCTACAACATCACCAATGTCGTACAGGCGCATCAGAATCGCCCTGCGCGCCCTCGAGCGAGACAATGTGTATTTTCGGACAGCATGAAAACGGCCCTTGTCTGGAATGATTTTGGTTTGATTTTATGGACCCCATGGCCGGGGCTCTCACCGCCGCGAACTTGCGCCAGCTCCGGCCGAAGAGCCGGATGTACGAGATCACCTGCGGCCACCTGGCTGGCTTCCTCGTCCGGATCCTCCCGAGCGGCAAGAAGGTCTTCTTCGTCCGCCATCGCGTCGATGGCCGGGACACGCGCACCCGGATCGGCGTGTGGGACGCGACGCTCTCGCTCGAGGAGGCCCGACGGCAGGCGATGGCGATCCTCGCAGGCCAGCCGGTCGGACTCCATGAGGACGCGCCCTCCGAGCATCGGGACGCGGCCGCGACCGAACAAGCTGGCCATCGGGCCAGGCGCGCCACCGGCCGCACAGGGCGCAGCGCCGCGCGGTCCAGTGCGCGTGTCGGAGCGTCGTCGACGCGCTCTCCTGAGCCTCTGCAACCCTTCCAATCGCAGATCGACGCGGACGACTCCGATCGCTCAGACGGGCACGCTGGCCACGAGGGAGCGAGCCACGAGCACGACGACGCAGCGCCGCTCCCGGCAGTCGAGCGACACGATGCACTCCCGGCCTCTTCACGCTCCACCGCGAGGTCGACGGTCCAGGCACGAGCCCCGCGCCCGCCTCATCCCACCCTCACCGAGCTCGCGGATCGCTTCGAACGCCTCTACATCGACGTCTACTTGAAGCCCGCGAGCGCCGCGAACTACCGCCGGCACCTGCGAAGCCACATCCTCCCGGCGCTCGGCGAGCGCCCCTTCGACCAGGTCAGCCGCGCCGACGCCCGTGCCCTCCACGCCAGCCTCGCGGATCGTCCGAACGTCGCGGACTACGTGGTCTGCGTCCTCGGCAGCCTCTACACCCGGATCATCGACGACTGGGAGCTCGCCGACATCCGCAACCCGACTGCTGGTCTCCGTCGCTTCGGCTCGCGCCGACGCGAGCGCTTCCTCTCCCCCGCGGAGCGGCGAGCCGTCCTCGCCGAGCTCGACGCCGGGCTGAGGATCCCGCGGGGACGACCTGGCCAAATCGAGCCCTTCAGCGCGTGGGCGCTCCGCCTCCTAATGCTCACCGGCCAGCGCCGCGACGAGATCCTCTCGCTCCGCTGGGCGATGGTCGACTGGAAGCACAGCTGCATCCACTACCCCGACACCAAGACCGGCCAGCGCTCGGTCCAGATCTCCCGCGAAACCATCGCTCTCCTGCGCGAGATCCACGAGGCGACCGGCTCCCCCCGCGCGGGCCTGGTGCTCCGCGGCCGCAACGGCGGCAAGCTCCGCTGCATCAACGAGACCTGGGACCGCGTCCGGCAGGCGGTTGGCATCGCCGACGTCCGCCTCCACGATCTCCGTCACTCCTTCGCCAGCGACGCGCTGATGGCCGGCGTCCCCCTGGCGATCGTCGGCGAGCTCCTCGGCCACCGCCAGGCGAGCACCACGAAGCGCTACGCGCACCTCGCCGACCACGTCGTCCGCGACGCGCTCGAGACGGCGACGCAGCGGATCGTCGGCGCTGACCAGGCCGCGCCGGCCTGGGGTACGCCTTCGGCCACTGGCGCCGGCGACCCTACCTTCAGCCCGATCAGCGACGCCGTCTGGGCACGCATCGCCCCGCTCGTCGGCGCCGAACGCCCGCGCGCTGGGCCGCCCGTCGACCTCCGCAGCGTCATCGACGGGATCCGCTGGGTGCTCGATCGACGTGCCCGCTGGCGCGAGCTGCCACCGCGCTTCGGCACGCCGACGACCGCCTGGCGGTGGCACAAGCGGTGGAGCGCTGACGGGACCTGGGAGCGCGTCTGCGGCGTCCTTGGTCGACAAGCGGAGTGACGCAGCGGGGCTGGCCACACCGAGGAGAATCCGCGAGTCGTGGACTACGGCGCCGTCTTGGCGGGAGCGGGGCGGGACCGGCAACGCACGAGAAAGAACGCGACCAGAGCGACCGCGATGGCGCCGAGAACCATGACGAGGAAGAAGACCAGGCGGTTCGAGGTCGACGCGCCCGCGGCGGCACCGCGAGCCTCGGTCGCAGCCCCGGCGAGCGCGAGCGCGGCTAGAGCGGAGCCGCCCGAGCGTGTGGGGGTGCTCGACTCATCGGTCGACGCCGCGGCGGGCTCGACCGCGTAATGATGCTCGTGCTTGCTGCCAAGGACGAGGTCCCGCTCTACCCGGATCTCCGTCGTCTCCGTCGTCGTCGTCGTCGGCCATCTCGCCGAGATGCCGAGCGCAACCGCCATGACGATCACCGCAGGCCATACCGTCTCCCCCTCGTGGAAGGCGACGGCCACGACCGTCACGACCGCAAGGCAACCGACGAGGACGACGAGCCACGGGGAGCTCGTGGAGGGCGGAGTCACGGGCAGATAGTCGCCCGAGGATAAGCAACCGGCAAGAGACGAAGCGCAAGGCCGCGGCGTGCAGGCACTGTGCGCAGCGCGCGGCCACCATCGGGGCTAGAGCTTGCGCGTAGCGCGGCCACTCGGCCATCCTCGCCAGGATGAACTCGCCGCCGCCCCCGTCGCGCCCGTGGTGGGTCACCGCCCTCATCGCCTCCGCCGCCTCGATGGTGGTCCTGGTCGTCGCGCTCCTCCTCCCGCTCGGCTGGGCGACCGTGATCCTCGCGGTGGGTGCGATGGTCTTCGTCGTCGTCCTGTTGAAGAACCCTGCGCTGTGGCGCCGCCGCCTGGCCGGCGCCTGCGTCGGTGCGACGATCACCCTCGCCTCCGCGCCGCAGCTCCGAGCTGCCCTTGACCTCGGCGGCTTCGGCTACCTCATCGTCAACGGCGGCGGCAGCATGATCGCCCTGGTCGTGCTCGCCGGAGTCGGCCTCGTCCTGGCGGCCCTGGAGACCTTCGCGGAGCGCGGGCCGGCCGGCCCGCGCCCGCAGAGCGTCGGCGGGAGCCTCGTGCAGGGGGACCGCAACCGCGTCGAGACCCATCACCATGGGCCCACGCATCAAGCCGAGAATGACGTCGTCGCTGGCGACAAGCACGAGACGCACCACCACTACGCCGCGCCGCTCCCGTCGCCGTCTCCGCCTCGAGACGTAGACCTCGATCGCTACCTCCGCGCGCTCCTCCAGAAGGTCTCAACCCTCGAGATCAAGGGCATCGCCTCGGTCAGCGCGATCAACCGGCCGATCGAGGCGCTCTACACCCCGCTCTGCAGCGTCCCCCTCCAGCCAGCGAGTCGTGACGCCGTGCCCCGCGAGCCCCAGCCCGTGCCCCGCGAGCCCCGGCGCGTCCCCCTGCCGGAGCTCTTCCGCGCGACCCCTCGCCTCCTCCTCGAGGGCCAGCCGGGCGCCGGCAAGAGCACGTTCATCCAGCTCGTCGCCTGCATGCTCGCCCGCGATCACGTCGAGCCCCGGAGCGGCGCCCCTTGGCGGACGGAGCACCTCGGGCTCGATCCTACCGACCCGCCGCCGATCCCCGCGCTCATCCACCTCTCGACCCTCCTCGTCCGCCTCCGTCGCGGCGAGGACCTCCCCGACGATGAGCGCTGGATCCTCGACATCCTGGCTGCAGAGACCTGCCCTAAAGACCATGTCGAGGATCACCGCCCCGACCACGAAGAGCGCCGCCGTCGCTGGGATGATCTCTTCAAGGAGGGCCGCGCGCTCCTCCTGCTCGACGGCCTCGACGAGGTCGCCGACGAACGCCTTCGCAAGCGAGTCCTTTCGGTCGTCGGCGCGGCCGCCCGCGCGTGGCCAGGGGCGCGGATCGTCGTCACCAGCCGCCCGATCTCGACCGAGGCCATGGTCCAGCTCGGCTTCGAGAAGGCGGTGATCGCCCCCTTTGACAACGAGGAGATCGCCCGCTTCGTCGCGCTCTGGTCGGACGCTGTCTACGACGCCAAAGCCCCCGATCGCAGCCAGGAGCTCGCCCGCACCTTCCACCGCGCGCTCGGGCGCCAGTGCAAGATCCAGCGGCTCGCGGAGAGCCCGGTGATGTTGACCTGCCTCTGCGTCATCCACTGGAACTGCGGGACGCTCCCCGAGGGGCGCGCCCGGGTCTATCGCGAGGTCTTCCGGTGGATGCTCGCCTCGCGTCACGATCTCCGCGGGCCCCTCGGCTACTCGATCGAGTTCGTCGAGGACGCCCTCCAGCGCCTCGCCCTTGCGATGATGCGGGGCAAGGTCACCACCATCGATCTGGGCGACGCCGCGGTCGCCATCGAGGAGGGCATCGCCCGCGACTTCCCGGCCGACAACGGGACCCGCCGGATCCAACGGGCCCGCGAGTGGCTCCGCCAGGAGTGCGAGTGGAGCCACCTCATCCAGGAGATCGAGGGCGATCAGATCAAGTTCTGGCACCTCACCTTCCAGGAGTTCGCGGCTGCCTGGGCGATCGCCGGCGGGGGCTCGACCTGGCGGGAGATCGAGCCCCACCTGGGCGATCTCCAGTGGCGCGAGACACTCGCGCTCCTGGGCGGCTGCGTCCACGAACTCTCCCGTGGACACGTGGACACCCTGATGGTCGACCTGCTGACCTTCGGCGAGTACGGGACGCTGGCCGAGGCCGCCCTCGCGGTCGACGTCCTCGACCACATCCAGGGCCCCCTGCACGCCTACAACTACAACCTCCCCAAGACCCTGCGGGACAAACAGAAGGCGCTCGCGGGTCGGGTGCTGGAAATCTTCACCGTCCAGGGAGCCGAGGCCGTGGAGACAAGGACGCGAATCGCCGCGGCCGAGGCGATCGGGCGTCTTGGAGACCCCCGCCTGGCGGACGACGTCGACAACTTCATCGATGTCGCGGATAGCCCGGTCGCCATGGGAAGGTTCCCGATCACGGTGGAGGAGTTCGGGCGCTTCGTCGCCGAGGGCGGGTACCAGAATCGTGGCTGGTGGGAATCCGACGGGTGGGCAGAGCTGGAGAAGAAAGGCAAGACCGAGCCGTGGAACTGGGAAAGCCAGCAGGAGCACCCGAGTCGGCCGGTGGTCGGCGTGATGTGGTATGAGGCCCGCGCGTACTGTCGGTGGCTCGGCAAGCGACTCGGCAGGGATGTGCGCCTACCCAAGATGGACGAATGGGAGCGAGCGGGGACGCATGCCGACGGCCCATTCCCGTGGGGGTCCGAGCGGGGCGCGAGCGGCCAACGACTCGCCGACAATGAAATCGCCGAGCGCCTCGCCAACTTCGCCGCGCAGGACGGCAAGCTAACCCCGGTCGGCTGCTACCCAGCCGGCGCCGGGCCGAAGGGACACGTCGATCTCGCCGGCAACGTCTCGGAGTGGTGCCTGGACGGTCCTGAGGGTGCTCCAGAGGAACGATACCTCAAGGGAGGCTGCGCTCGCGACAATGACCGCAGCGCGCTGGAGACCGCCCGCTACGACCGATACTGGCGGGCCAGCTACGCCAGCGTAGACTGGGGCTTTCGCGTGGTGGTCGTGCGTGAGATGAAAGATCAAGCCGGTTCACGTGCCACCACCACCACACGAAAGCCATCGTCGGTGCCGCCATTGCCGCAGCTCCACCCGAGGCGGTAGGCGGCCGCCAGCACACCGAGGTTGTTGTTGTCGCGCCAACTGCCCCCTCGAAGTGCGTAGCTCCTCGTGTACGGCCCCTTCGTCACAACTCGGGCCTCGTTGACCGACGGCGGGAGCCGACGGTCGCAATAGGCCACCGGGTTCCAGACGTCCTCGCACCACTCCCAAACGTTCCCCGACTGATCCAGCGCCCCGAAGGGGCCCATCCCCGCCGGGCAGGAGCCGACCGCCGCCGGTCGCCCCTGGTCGAAGCAAGCCCGCGTGTAGTCCGGCTCCTCCCACCCCCACGGGAAGGGTCGCCCGTCGCTCCCCCGCGCCGCATACTCCCACTGCGTCTCGGTCGGCAGGCCCACAGCCCAACCTGTGGCGTCCGTCATCCAGGCGCAGAAGGCCCTGGCGTCGTCCCAGCTCACCGTCACCACCGGCTGCTCGGGGTCACCGAAGCGCCGGTCTCGCCACCCCCGCGGCTCCCGGTGCCGCCGCGCCTCCACGAAGAGACGGTAGATCCGGTTGGTCACCGGCGTCTCGCCGATCCAGAATTCCGCCACACGCACCCAGTGCTCGGGCTTGCACGCCTCGCGGAGCGTCTCGCTCCCCATGGTGAACGTCCCCGCTGGTACCCAGACGAAGCGCATCCCCGTCTTCGGCTCCACGCACACGCGCCTTAGCTCTCGCACGAGCGCGCCGACCACCGGCTTCGCAGAGGAGGTGCCAAGTGGGCGGCGAAGTCGCCGCAAGAGCGCTCCCACGTCCCAAGCTCCGCGCGCGCGCTGATCGATCGGCGCCAGCTCCACCGCCTCCGTGGGCGCGCCGTCGAGGCTCACAGTGGCCCCCGGCGCGAGCACCAACGTCAGCGGCCGATCCTGGGCGAGCAATGAGAGCTGCGCCGTCGCCACCTCGTCATCCTCCCACGGCGCGAGGTCGACAAGCACCGCGAGCACTGCGTCGGCCGCGGCAGTCACCGCGTCGACGTCAAGCTCGCCGAGGGGCCTCCCCGCCCCCTCCTCTTCGGGCGGCCATACCCGCAGGGGCGGCGTCGCCGTGCGCAGCCGCTGGAGGAGCACCTGACGAGCGGCGAGCGCGTCGCCCGGGCCGACGACCGCCACGTCGAAGTTGCGCGCGTCGCCCGTGCCGACGCGCTCAATCGCGGCGACGAGCTGGGTCGCCCGCGCCTCGACGGCCTCCCACACCGCCCGCTCCGGCGCCCTCTTGGGGAGCCGCGCAGCCTTCTTTCGGGCGCGTGCGGCGAGCGCCCGCGCCGGGCCGAGCAACTCGGAATCATGGCGCTGCTTCACGAGGCTCAGGAGCTGCAACGCCTTGGCCCCCGTGAGCGCCGCGTCGCCGAGGTGCTCGGCGAAGGGCGAGACCTCGAAGTCCCCCTCTCGAACCACGTGGCTCAGGAGTTCGACGTCATCATCACGCGCCGGATCGAAGCGCGCGACGAGCTCGTGCATCAGCGGCGCGAAGGCCCGACGGAGCGGCAGCGCCCCGACCATCAACAGGACCTCGCGCCAGCGGGCCTCGCGCAGGCGTCCCGCGAGTCCCCGGATCGCCTCGTCCCCCTCCATCGCCACATGAAGCGCCGCCAGGTACTCCTGCACGCCGAGGTGAAAGAAACCGAGCTCCCCCGGGGCCAGCTCTTCGAATATCCCGGCGTCCTTGTGGAGCCAGCGGAGGACTGCCTGCCTCTTCGCGGCCGCGGCCCCGAGGCCGCGGCCTATGCGGGCGAGGAGCACTTGGTGGTGGAGTTGCTCGCCCGTCCGCCCGTCGTGGATCGCGTAGGCGAGCGGCGCGAGGAGCTCGATCGCCTTCGTGGTCGTCAGCGGCCGCTCGGCACGCCGACCCACCGCGGCGCCGTCATGCTTCGACTCCGGCCAGGTCTCGAGAAGCATGTGGAGGCATGTCTCGTAGAATTCAACCCGGCTCTCTGGCATCCTGCACGCGCGGTAGTTCATCACGCAGAGGAGCGACGTGATCAGGGGCGTCGAGTAGAACGAGCGCCGCTCGAGTGCGAAGCGCGGATCCTCGATCGCCCGCGCGAGTTCGTCAGTGCGCGCGTCAGCGTCGCCGTCGGAGAAGTCGTCGACCTTCCCGACCAGGGCGCGGAACCATTGGCCGATAAGCCGCTTCGCCTGGTCGGGGGAAAGCGGCTCCAGGCGCACTCGCGTGAAGGCCTCGTCCGGCGTGACCATGAGCTCGTAGTAGCCGGCTCTGCGGCTAGTCACGATAATTCGTACCTCGCCGCTCTCCTTCCCGGCGGCGAAGTTGTTGAGCTTCCGACAAAAGCCGTCGCGCACCTCGACCTCAGCGATCTCGTCGAGACCGTCGAGGATGAGCACCAGCCTGCCGTGGGCCCAGAGCGCCTGTATCACGGCGTCGTCGATCGCCTCAGCCGAGCGCTTCTTGAGCTCGCGGGCGACGAAGTCGCGGAGCGACCACTCTAGGTCCGCCCGCGAGAAGTCGCGGAGGAGGACGCGCAAGGGCAGGAAGTCGCCCGCGAGCGTCTCCGCTGCAAGGATCTCATCGATGCCATCGCCGGCACGCACTTCCTCGCCGGTGGCTCGCCGCACCTGGTCACGAACTAGCAGATCGAGCTTGCGCATCGCCGTGCTCTTTCCGCTGCCGGGATCGCCGAGGATGATGGCGTGACGATCGCGCCGCCGCCTGCGGTCGGCTGAGAGGTGGCCGAAGATCGCCGCGATCTCGAAGGTGTCGTCGCAACCCCGCCGTCGCCGGGCCTGGTGGTCCTCGTCGTGACTTCGGGTCAGACTGAGCGGCACGTAGACCTCAGCGAGGCGGAGGTGGAGGTCACCACCGCCGATCCCACGGAGGTTCACCAGCGCGGTATCAGTCGCTAGCCACCTGAGGTAGCGGCGCAGCGGTGGCGCCGGGGACCACGGGGCCTCGCCCCGGGCTCCTCCGCCGAGGATCAAGTCGCGGTGGACGTTGATCGTCGCGTGCGGGGCGTTCAGACCGCCGCTCTGGTCGGTGTTGGTGATCGCCGGATGCGAAGGCTGTGGGCCGGTCTTCCCCGAGGCGGGGGGCGTCGTCTCGTCGTCGCCGCTCATCCTTGGGCGAGCCTATCACGCGGGCGGCGTCGGGTCCTGAATCGGCGGGCGGCATCGGCCCGGGACCACAGTGCCCGGGACCAGCCTCCTGGATCCCGGCTCGGCGACTCCAGGCGCGTGGGCTTGGTCGCGCCGCGGCTGGTTGCCGGGCACCGAGCGCTCGCCTACCGTGCCTCCGTGGGCTCCGTGCCAATCCGCGTCTTCGTCAGCTACAGCCACGACTCTCCTGAGCACATGGGCCGCGTCCTCGCCCTGGCGCAGCGCCTCCGACGAGACGGCGTCGACGCCCGACTCGATCGCTTCGTCATCTCGCCCGCCGAGGGCTGGGCGCGGTGGATGATCGCCGAGATCGAGGCGGCCGCCCGGGTGATCATGGTCTGCACGCCGACCTATCGCCGCCGCTGCGAGGGCCGCGAGGACACTGGCGTCGGGAATGGCGCCTCCTTCGAGGGCCTCCTGCTCCTTCAGCACCTCTACGATCACGGCGGCAAGAACCACGGCCGCAAGTTGATCCCGGTCTACTACCCGGCCGACGTTCCCGACCCCATCGAGGCGATCCCGCCGCCGCTCCGCCCCTTGTCGCGCTACGCGCTTGAGCGCGAGTATGACGCGATATCCTCGGGGTCGCCGCGATCGCCCCGGCCCCCCTCGGGGTCGCCGAGATCCGCTCTCCTGGCATCGACGAGGTCCCGATGAACCCACACGACGCCCTCTACGCGCTGCTCCTCTCGCTCTTCAGCGCCGACGAGCTCCGCCGCTGGATCGCCTACGACGATCGGCGCGGCGTCATCGTCGACGAGCTCCCCGGCGCGATCGCCTCGAAGAGCGCCCTGGTCAACGCTGTGATCGACGCGCTCGCGCAGCACGGGCTCGTCGACGCGGCGCTCTTCGCCGGCCTCCGCAAGGTGCGTCCCGGCCGTGTGAATGAGATCGTGGAGGTCGAGGCGATCTGGGCGAAGCGCCGCATCGACTCAAGCGGAGCGGCGGGGGCCCGTCCTCGGCCCGGCGGTCAGCCTCCATCGGACTCCGCCCCGCCGACGTCGATCGTCAACAACAACCAGAGCGGCGGCATCTTCGCGCCGGGGGCCACGTTCACGATCGGCGGCGACCTCATCCAGGGCGACAAGCACGAGGTGCACCACCATCACCACGACCGCGGTGACGGGCGGCCACGGAGGAAGTAGGCGAGTCGCCACGGCCCACGCGTCGCGGTGCGTGGACTGGACGAGCGCGGGCAAGGAGAGCTTCGGTCGCTGGGTAGTTCGCTGGTCACCGACGGCGGATGGACGTCGGTCGGTGACGCGACCTGCAAGGCCTCGGCGCGGTTGATCTGCGTCGAGATCTAGCGCCGAGTCACTCGAGGTCGCAGCTGAGGAGCGCCCAGCCGTGATCGCTGATTCCGCAGGTCGCGTCCTCGCAGAGCTCGAGCGAGAGGAGACATGCGCATGGATCGTCGGCCGGGCAGGGAGGCGACGGCGGGAGGTTGGCGCAAGAGCCGGCAGCCTCGTCCGCGTCCTCGGGCACCAGGCAGTACTCCCCGACTGGATCGCAGGCTTCGCCGCCGCACGGCCCCTGGTCCTCCGAGGGACCGTCGTCGCTTGCGCTCGCGGTGTCGTTGCGATCCTCGACACAGCCCGCGCCCGTGAGGAGCGCGAAGAAGAGGACTAGCGACGCTCGCACCCTTGATGTGTACCAGCGGATCGCCGGCTTGGTCACCTCCGAGGAGCGCTGGCCGACACCGCATGCAGCCGAACCCCCGGCGCCCCGTCGCCAAGGAACTCGATCCCCGCCCGCTCGAACGCCAGCTGGAGCGTCGTCAGGGTCGCCGTCCGGAACTTGCGGTCCGGCGCGCTCCGCGCCTCGAAGGTGCTGATCGTGTGCGCGGCGACCCCGGAGGCCTTGTGGAGGTCCTGGACGGTCCAGCGGAGGAGCGCCCGGGCCGCGCGGCATTGCTCGGGGGTCACGCCGCGGGAGTCTACCGCAGGGCGCGCCGGCGCCCCAACAGATGACGCTATGACAATCTGCGCGTCATAAGATATTCCTGGTGTAGTCTCAGGAGCCAGAGGAGCGCGCGATGCCGAGCAGCCAGCCCCGCCCCCACGTCGCCGGCCCCGACCACCGCGGGCGCCTCCTCGCCGGTCGCTACCTCCTCGAGCGGGTGGTCGGCCTGGGCGGGACGGCGACCGTCTACGCCGCGCTCGATCGCCGCCTCCGTCGGCGGGTCGCGCTCAAGGTGATCCACCCCGAGCACGCCCGCGGCGACGAGCAGCGCCGGCGGATCCGTCAGGAGGCGCGGATGGTCGGGCTCCTCGATCACCCCCACGTCCTGCCGCTCCTCGACTACGGCGAGGAGGCGCTCGCGGACGGCGAGCTCCTCGCGTTCCTGGTGATGCCGCTCCTCGACGGCATCTCGCTCCGCGAGCTCGTCCTCGGGGGGGCGGTCGCCTGGCCGCGGGCGCTCGCGCTGGTCCGCCAGCTCCTCGCCGGGGTCGCGGCGATCCACGCCGCCGGCGCGCTCCACCGCGATCTCAAGGCCGGCAACTGCATCCTGACCCAGAGGTCAGGTGGCGATCACCTCTGGATCGTCGACTTCGGCCTGGCGAAGGCCCGGCGACCCGGCCTCATCTCGCTCGCGCCGCGCTCGAGCGCGGGCGTGCTGATCGGCACGCTCCCCTACCTCGCCCCCGAGCAGGCCCGCGGCCGCGCGGTCGACGAGCGCGCCGCTCTCTACGCGGTCGGCGTGATCCTCTTCGAGCTCCTGAGCCGACGGCTGCCCTTTGTGGGGGCGGAGTACGACGTGCTCACCGCGATCGTCGAGCGTCCGCCGCCCTCGCCGCGGGCGCTGGCTCCGGGCGCCGGGATCCCCGAGGAGCTCGAGGCGCTGGTCCTCCACGCGCTCGAGAAGGATCCGGCGGAGCGCTTCGCCTCGGCGGCCGTGATGGACGCGGCGATCGTCGAGGTGATGCGGGGCCGCGGGCTGGGGGAGGGCGAGGCTGCTACCCGGCCCGCGTGCCTGGGCTCGGACGAGGCGAAGCGCTCGCTCGCGGCCTGGACCTGCTTCGAGTACGGGCGCGCGAGGGAGATGGCCCGGCTGGCCGCTCGGCTCGATCCGGCGTGGTCGCCGTTGGCGCTGCTGATGAGCCTCGTGCCCGATCGCTGAGGCGACGGCGACTTCCGGGCCGGCTCGCCCAACCGGCCTCGTGGCTCCGGTCGCTCACCGATGAAGCCGGCGGCGAGGACTTCCAGGCCAACGTCTGTGGTGACCAGGACCCCCTCGACCGCGTGCGACGGTCGGCGGCTGGTTACTTGGCTGGTTCCTGATCTCGGGCCAGCCGGAGCCCCAGGTCGTCGCCGCAGACGCCAGGGGGGTCGCGGAAGCGGTACGCCGCGCGCACGAGCCTCGCGTACGAGCGCCAGCCGCCGCCCCGGGCGACTCGGAGATCGCCCGTACTGCCTGCATGCAGCGGATCTTGCTGAGAGCTGCCAGCGCTGCTGTACGAATGCCATGCATCGCTGCACCACTCGTAGACATTGCCCAGCATGTCATGCAGACCCCAGGGGTTCCCCTGCTTCTGCCCCACCCTGCGCGTGCCTGCTCGGCTGTGCTCGTGCTGCTTGTTCTGCCACCCCGTCGAGTCCGCCGCCTCCCCAAGATCGTAGCCGACGCCACTATTGCCCCCATACCAGGCGATCGCGTCGAGGACCGGCGCATAGCGCTCCCCGAGGATCTTGATCGCCCCCGCGTACGTCGCTGTCTCCGTCCCGGCCCGGCACGCGTACTCCCACTCCGCCTCGCTCGGCAGCCGGACCCCAAGCCCAGGCGCCAGCCGCTCGAGGGCCGCGCAGAACGCCTGACACTCCTCCCAGCTCACCGTCTCGACCGGCCGCCGAGGGTCCTTGAAGCGGCTCGGGTTGGCGCCCATCACCGCCTCCCAGAGCCCCTGGGTCACCGGGGTATCGCCGAGCCAGAAGCCCCGGGTGATCTCGACCTCGTGCGCCGGCCCCTCATCGTCCCAGCGCCCCGGCTCGTCCGGCGGCGAGCCCATGATGAAACTCCCCCGCGGAATCCAGCGCATCCGCTGCTCGATCCCGTCGATCACGAACCCCGCGAAGACGCCCCAGCGATCCTGTCCCCAGGAGCAGGCCCAGACCGGCGGGCAGCCGCCCCCCAGCGGGTGTCCGCGGAGCGCGGCGCTCACCGCCGCTCCCCTCCCGCGACCGCACTCGGGGGCCTTCGAAGATAGGTGGGCCGCCGGCGAGCGCTCACCCGGGCTTCTGCCCGGGCTACGAGCACGCCGGCGTCCGCTTGCTTTTCGCCGCTTCGCATGGCTCCACGGTCAGGTCACGAGGCGGATCAGGGACGCGCCCTCCAGCGCGCCCCTGCGCTCGGGCCAGGCGGAGCCCCAGGTTGTCGTTGCGGTCGCCAGGCTGGTCGTGGTTGCGGTACGCCGCGCGCACGTTCCTCGCGTTCGAGTTCCAGCTGCCGCCCCGGTTGACCCGGTGATCGCCCGTTTGCCTCGCACCGACGGGCATCGTAACGCGATCGCCGGCCGGCTCACAGCTCTGGCGGGGGCCGCCGAGGCAGCTCCTCGCGCCGCCAGGCGGCCGCGTCGGCATGCGCGGTGATCGCCAGAACGGCGTCAAATCCCACCTGGAGGCCCTCCGCGTCGATCTCGCCCCGGCCGTAGGCCGCCTCGAGCGCCCGTCGTCCCCGCGCGTAGCGACGCCGCCGACGCCGCGAGAGCCGGAGCCCCCCCGCGAACACCCGGTAGCCGAGGAAGGAGAGGCCGCAGGCGCTCCGCTGGATCAGCCCCTCGCCCCGGATCTCGAGGCCGAGCTCGGCGATGCGCCCGCGGATCCCGTCGAAGATCGCCCGCGCCTGCTCGCGCCCCGAGCACCAGGCGACGACGTCGTCCATGTAGCGGACCATCCCCGCGACCGCCGTGTCGCCCAGGAGCGCGAGGAATTCGGGGCCGTAGCGCTCGATCCGGGCCTTGCCGACACCGCTCACGCCGGCGAGCTCGGCGGCGCTGCGGACCTTGCCGCGGGCCATCTCAGCGAGCTGCTCGTTGGTGAAGACGGAGTACACGGGCACGCCGTCCTGCTCGGCCCGCGCCTTTCGCAGCGTCCGAAGGCGGACGAAGAGCTGGAACTCATCGGCGCTGAGGACCTCGCGGTAGTCGATCGTCGGCCGCCGCTTGCTCTCGTTGGCCGCCCGTGCGGTCGGGACCGAAGCGCTCGGCAGCGTAGCGCTCGCCGAGCCCGGCCGCTCGACGTAGCTCACGCAGATCGCCCAGAGGCTGCGCGCGCCGTCGATCACGAGCTGGCGATCGATTGCGATGATCCGGTGACCGGCGAGGAAGCGGTTGAGTTCGGCCTCGGCCTCGGCGCCGTCGACCACGGGGACGCTGACGAAGTGCATCCGCACAGCGCACTCGCGCGAAAACGAGCATCACTTTCCAGAGCGGGCGCAGGCCCTGCGAGCGGCGGGCTGCGCGGCGCTCCGCGTCCCGCTTGCCCGCCGCACGCCGGGCCCGCTTGACGCGCTAGCGCCCTCCGGGCGGCTGGCCCTCCGGGCCCTGGAGTCCCTGACCTCGGGCCAGGCGGAGCCCCAGGTCGACGCTGCGGTCGCCAGGGTGGACGTGGGAGCGGTACGCCGCGCGCACGAGCCCCGCGTGCGAGAACCAGCAGCCGCCCCGGCGAACCCGGTGATCGCCCTTGCTGCCTTCGATGTACGGATTCGTCTGCACACCAGGCGACTTGCTAGCCGAGCCAGTGGGTCTGCTAGCGGATCTGCTAGCGCCGCCAGCGGTCCTGTCGGCCTGCCATGCGTCCGCGCACCACTCCCAGACATTGCCCAGCATGTCATGCAGGCCCCACGGGTTCGGCTGCTTCTCGCCGACCTCGCGCGTACCCGCCCGGCTGTGCTCGTACTGCTTCTCCGGCCACCCCGACGAGTCGTATGCCTGCGCGAGCTCGTAGCCGACGCCGCTGTTGCCCCCGTACCAGGCGATCGCGTCCAGGACCGGCGCGTTGTTCTCCCCGCGGATCTCGATCGCCCCCGCGTACGTCGCCGCCTTCGTCCCTGCCCGGCACGCGTACTCCCACTCCGCCTCGCTCGGCAGCCGAAACGCCGCGCCGTCGGCGTCCGCGTCGATCCGTCGGTTGAGCTCGACGACGAAGCGACCGGCGTCCTCCCAGCTCATCCGCTCGACTGGCCGCTGTGGGTCCTTGAAGCGGCTCGGGTTGGACCCCATCACCGCCTCCCAGAGCCGCTGAGTGACGGGGGTCTCCCCCAGCCAGAAACCCCGGGTGAGGACCACCTCGTGCTCGACCTCGTCGTCATCGCGTCCCGGCTCGTCCGGCAGCGAGCCCATCGTGAAGTGACCCGGCGGGATCCAGCGCAAGCGGAGCGCGACGCCCTCGACCTCGACCTCGGCCCAGAGCCCCCGGTGATCGCGGCCGATCGCAGTCGCCCAGGGCGGTCGCGTGAGGGCTCGCAGGACAAGAGAAGAGCGATCGCTGCGGAGCTCGATCACCGCGCCGGGGGTCGGCGGGGCGGGGAGCCGGGCCGGCGAGGTGATCGGCAGCGGCCGCGACAGCGCACGGCCGCGGAGGTTCGGGTAGACCCACAGCTCGCCCGCCCAGAGCGCCCCCACCAACCCGCCGGGCGGGACTCGACGACCCTGGACCAGCGCCTGGGGCCAGATGATCTCGAGCTCTTCGCCGACCTGCCGAACCGCCGCGGCCTCCGGCCTCCCGGGCCTGGTGCCGCGACCGAGCGCGAGGAGGCTGGGATCGGCGTTCGGCGGCGGGTCGTCGGGCTCGTGCGTCGCCGCCCAGGCTGGCTGGAGCGCCTGCCCGGCCGCGCTCGCCGGATCAAAGAGCGCCGGGGCGTGCTGGGCCACATAGTCGAGCCAGTGACCGACCTCGGCCCGCGCGCGGGGATCGCCCGACTCGGCGGCGTCGAGCGCCCGACGCTGGATGCTGACGAGGAGGCGCTCCGCCCGGCGGCGCTCCGCCTCCTCAACCACAGCGCCGCGCTCCGCCAGCGCCAGCATCTCCATGGAGAGGAGCTCCGGACGGCGACGCGCGTGCCAGCGGCGGATCGCCTCGAGCACCTTCGCCTTCATCGCGGTGTCCTCCGCGGCGAAACGAGCCCGCCGCGCCTCCGCCTTGTCCGCGCGGACCACCGTCGCCCCCGGGCAGCGGCTCGCCAGGTCACCGTGGAGCCAGGCGTCGACCTCGGTACCCACGTCGGCCTCGTCGCGGGGCAGGAGGAGCCGCAGCGCCCGCAGGAGCCCCGGCTCGAGGCGTCGGGCCTGAGCCGCGAGATCGAGGAGCCGGCTCTCCCGCACCTCCCGTTCGGCGGGCGAAGGATCCGCCCCCGACGGCCGCTCCCAGGCGAGCGGCGACCAGACCCGGGTCAGGGCCTCGGTCCAGCGCGACGGCGGTACGGGGACAAGCGCGTGGATCCGCTGGCCAGCCCGGCGTAGTTGGCGACCGAGGCGCAGCCAGGCCCGGCGACGCGAGGAGCCCCAGTACCAGCCGAGATCGGTGAGGGCCAGGACCGCCGGCCCGGCCAAGAGGGCGTCGATGAGGGGCACGTCCTCGGGGCCGTCGCCGGCCTCGAGCTCCCAGACCGTCAGCGCCTTCGCGCCGAGCTGGCCCTCCAAGAGCCGCAGGAGGCCGTCCATGTCGTCCCAGAGCGTCGCCAAATCATGCGAGCGGTCGACGATCACCAGCAGCGGCGGCCAGCGACGGAGGGGCATTCGCGGGAGCTTCGCCACGTGCTCTCCGCGGGTCCAGCGTCGGACAAGCGCGTCGATGTCGAGCTCCCGCCCCTGGATCTCGGCGGTCAGCCCGCGACCGAGGAGCGGCATGAGGCGCGAACGAGGCGAAAGGGGGGGCGTCGTCGGTCGAGCGAACGCTCGCAGCGCGGCCACGGCGGCGGCATCCGCAGCCGCGGCCGCGCGCGCCTCCTTTTCCGCCGCGACGACGCGCTGCTGGGCGTCGTCCTCGTCATGCCAGGCGAAGCGGTAAGGCTGCCAAAAGAGCAGATCCTCCACCGGACGCGCTGGCGTGTGGGTCGGCGGCGGCGGCGTCGACTCTGTCGAGCTCCGCAGCTCGTCGGAGCCCCCCGCCTTCGGGAATGTCGGCGGGCGCTCCACGCGGACGAAGCCGAGCGCCCGCGCGGCGCTCTCGACCGCGTCGTCGAGCTCGGATCCGGCACCTCGCTCGCCGAGCACAGCCGCGATCTCCAGCAGCTCAGCCCGGCCGACGAGGGCGCGGGTCCCCGCTCGGACCGCCATCCTTCGCTCCCTTCGCCGCGCGCGCGCTCGCCTTGGCCGCGTGGACCTCTCGGTGCTTCACGAGCATGAAGTCCTCGATCTCCTTGAGGAGGTCGAGCCGCGCCTCGTCTGTCTTCCGCAGCCGCGCGAGCGCCCGGAGCAGATCGAGGTACTCCGCCTGACCAGGGGCCGAGAGGCACTCCTTCTCGGCGGCGCGGCGATCCTCGAAGGTCTGCTCCGCTGCGGTCCTGAGAAGATCCTCGGAGAGGACTTCGCCGTCATAAGTCTGCGCGCGGATGAAGTGCGTCCTCCCCCGCTCCATCAACCACTCGATGAAGCCCTCGCGCCCCTTGGGCACGGGGATGTGGAGCACGAGGCAGCGCCGGAGGAAGGCGCTCGGGAGCTCACGCTCCTCGTTCGTGGTGATGATGATCAGCGGCGGTGGACCCGCGCCATCCAGCGAGACCGTCCCGCCACGCGGCACCGGAAAGGTGCCCTGGCCGAGGGCCTCCAGGAGACCGTTGGGGACCGAGGGGTCGGCCTTGTCGATCTCGTCGATGAGCACGACGGCGCCCTTCGCGAAGTCCACGGCCCGGAGGCGCGCGAGCGCTGAGCCCTGCTCGGGGTCTTCGGGCTCGTCGTCGGCACCACTCTGCTCACGGTAGCGGTCGTGCCAGTCCTCCGCCTTCTTCGGGTTGAAGGCCCACCAGAGCGGGCCAGGCGCGACGAAGTTGCGCTCATCGAGGAGCGAGCCGATCGTCCCCTTGCCGGCCGCCAAGAGCGCACCGGCGACCTGAGAGCGGGCGAGCCGGGCGATCGCGTCGAAGGTGTAGAAGAGGTCAGCGACCTGGGTCTGCGCGTCGACCACGCGCCAGATGAAGCCTCGCCCGAGGAGAAAGGCCGCGGCGCGGGCGAGCTGACTCTTTCCGGTCCCCGGCTCACCGCGGATCAGAAGCGGCCGCTCGGCCGCGAGCGCCGCGTTGATCGCGTGCAAGCTCTCCCTCTCGAAGTGGTGACGGACTTCCCGGAGACCGCGGAGCTTGGGGAGCGTGCACTCCTGGCCCTGGAGTTTGTCGACGTCGATGTACTTGATGGTCATGTCGGTCATGTCAGTCCCGATCCCCGTCGAGAACTCCACTAGTCATCGTCTTCGTCCCTGAAGATGTCGATCAGGATCTCTCGGAGTGCCTTCTCCTCGGCGGAGGAGGCCGTCGTCTCGACCTGTCGCAGCATCTCGAAGATCTGCTTGAGTCGAGCCCGCGCCTGGGGCGTGGCGAGCCTTGCCCAGGTGGCGCTCGACAGGGTGAGGTCGCGGGGCTTCTTTCGCCGATGCAGCCGAGCGAAGCGACCCGCCACCAGATCGCGCCGATCGGCGGGGGTGTCCTGACCCTGGCGGGCGATCTCGGGCTCCTTGCCGAGGACATCCTCGGCGATCCTGTCCGCCAGGTCATCACCGTGCATCTCGGCCGCGAGCGCTGCGGGTTCCTCGAGGCTCCGCTTGCTCCGGAGACGATTGCCGTCGATCTCCGCGGCGAGATCGTTCTCGCCCGCCACGTGAAACGCCGCGACCAGCTCGCTCGCGGTCGAGAGCCGCAGATCCGGGCACTCGGCGTGGCTCGATCGCTCGACCGCGGCGCCGTCGTCGTAGCGCCGCGGCATCCACTCGCAGAGGAGCTTGCGAACCGCGTGGCGAGCGACGTCGACATCTGGCTCTGGATCCCCATCCTCGGGGAAGAGGGCGTCGTCGCAACCCCGGATCAGGATCCCGGCCGCCTCGATGCCTGCCCCAAGGGCGTCGATGTTCCCGGCGACCCGACGCGCCAGCTCGGCATGGCTCTCGCCGCGCGCGCCCCGCTGAGCACCCGGGACGCCGCGATCAAGCGCCTCCGCCAGCCACCGCGGAGCGTCGGCGAGGATCTTCGTGACCACGCCGACCGCATCCCAAGACCGCCTGCGCTCGCCCCCGTCCACGCGTGAAGGAGGTTCATTCTCCGTCGCGGCCAGCGAGGTTGTCGGCGGACCACTCACCGGCGCCTTCGATGCCTGCGGCTCCTGTACCGGCCCTGCGCTCGTCGACCGCGTGGGAAGCGCCGCAGAAGCCACCGAGCGCCGCATTGCCCCACCCGACGGGCGCGTCTGCCGAGAGATGCGCTGGCGCAGCCGGTGCTCCGCGTAGCCCTTCACCTCGTCGATGTTATCGACATCGGGAACGAAGCGAGTCGACTTCGACGACCAACGCCGCGGCCAGATCCGCACCACGAGCTCACCGCTCGGCAGGGCGACGAGCGCCCCCAGGCCGTAGCCATGGCCAATCGGCGGCTCGCCGGGTTTCGCCGCCTCGGCGTGAGTCGCACCGGCCGCGATCCGCAGACACCCGGTCCCCCAACCGTGGCGCGCCTGCTCGGAGTCCGGATCGTGGAGGTGGCCGAAGAGATGGATCGCGGCTTCCCGATCCAGACGCCCTCGGGCAGCGGCTTCATCGGAGACCCACTTCCCGGTGAGCGGGTGGTGGCTCAGCGCCACCACCAGCTCCAGCTCATCGGGCGGGGGGAGAAGCAGCTCGGCGAGCTGACGAGCGCTCACCGCGAGCTTGCCTTGGTCCTCGTCGTCAGCGCTGAGGAGACCCGTGTTGAAGCCACAGATCCGCAGACGGACGCCCTCGGCCAGCGCCACGCTGTGACGCCACCAAAGGCCGCCGTGGAAGTCCTTCCGAGCCGCAGGACCGAAGGACCGCGCGAAGTCGACGAAGGCGGCCATACGTTGTTGCAGGCGCGCGACGTCCTCGTCGTGCTGCAGGAGCTCATCGAGCGGCTCAGTGCCCGCCCGCGCGAGCTGGAGGAGCCGGCGGACGTCGCGGTCGGCTCGCTCGACCCCACGATCAACGTCATGGTTGCCAGGGACGAGGAAGACCTGGTCCCGACCGAGGCCAAGGACCTCTGCGAGCCCGTCCAGCCAGGTCGCGGCGAGCTGGTACTCGGAGCTCCCCGCGACCGGCCGACGCCCGCCGCCAGAGAACGCGATGTCGCCGGTCACGAAGACATGGCGCGGAGTAGGTGTGGCGCCCCCTCGAAGGACCTCTCGGAGATCGCGGAGGATATCCGCGGTGATCAGCTGCTGGTCCCACTGATGACTGGGCTTGCCGTGGCCGAAGTGGATGTCCGAGACGTGCACCCAGGCGGTGAGGACCTGCTCTGACGCGGGCCTCACACTCGGGGCGCCGACCCGAGGCGCCGCCCCGACCGGAGACGTCTGCGAGGGCGATACGGGCGACATCGACGGTCGGACCGAACCAGGTGCGCCAAGCACCCAGCGGCGAGTTCGGGGCTCGTAGCGCAGCGGGCGCGAGAGATGGAGTTCGAAGGAGTCGCCCTGGAGCGACGGCGCGATCGACTCGATCTCCGCGGCGGGGATTCGGAGCTCGACGTCCGCCGGGGTCCGGTCGTGCTCCTCGTACACCTGGTCCCCCTGCACCCCGACGACGTACCCGCCGAAGGCCAAGGCATGCATTCGAATGACAAGGCGATCGCCGCTGTCCTCGACAACCTCGGCGTGGAGTCCGTCCGACTGGGGCTCTCCAGCGGGCCAAAAGGCGATCGCCTGAGCGGGCGGCTCCAAGGGCGTGATCTCGAGGGCTGCGCCGGGTCGAAGCCGGGCGCGGTCCAGCAGCTCCGCGGGCTCCCGGCCCACCGGCGGCGCGACGCCGTGGTAGTGGTGATGAACCTCGTGTTTGTCGCCGGCGTACTGGCCGCCCTGGACGTTGAAGGTGGAGCCCGGGGCAAAGAAGCCGCCGCTCTGACTGACGTTCGATCCCTGAGCGGCCGTCGTCGATCGAGCACTCGCCGCTGTGCTCGCGTCGACCGCACCGCTGTGGTTGGCCGACCGCCAGAGGCCAGCAACCTGATCGATCTCCGCCGCACGATCCGGTCGGGCGTCTCGGAGTCGGGCGAAGAGGCCGCGATCGACGAGCCCATGCTCCACCAGACGGTCGACAGCTGCGCTGGCAAGCGCGCTCTTCGACGCCGTCGAGCCAGGGAGGTCGTGCACAATGACCGACGCCTTGGTGTCGAAGCGAAGCCAGTTGCGGAGTGCATCGGCTTCGAAGAGGGAGAGCATGAGCTGGTAGAGGGCGCTCTCGGGGGTCATGCGCATATCGTCCTGGTCGGACAACTCCCGGCGAGCCCCCGGACTCAGGGACCGCCGCAGTCGAGCGAGGATAGCGCTGAGCGGGCTGCGGGCCCAGCGCTCCGCGACCGTGACGGCAAGCGGCCCTCTGGCGACGTCGTTCAGCCCTTTGGCCACGGTTCACCCCGCAACCGTCGATCGCCGACGGCAACCGGAGCGCTCCGGACGCGGTCATCAGAGATGGTGGCAACAAGCACGAGGTCCACCACGGCGCTGAGCACCGGCGTAAGCTCCGTCACCCCGGCGGAGAGGAACCGCGTGCGCGGAGGTCGGCGGCCAGCGAGCCGGCTGGTAGATCTTGAGCCCACGAGCGGGCGAGGCGAAGACCGCCTGCGGCGACTCTTCGACCCGAGATGTGTCCCGACGGACATGATCATCCAGCCATCCCGCGCGCTTTCGCACGCGAGAGTTCGACGTGCAACACCCCGAGCAAGTGACCGACCATGGGGACGCGATGCTCCGGAGACACGATCCATCGGCACTTTGGAGGGCCGCCTGCGCCCTCGCAGGCGCGCTCGCGTCGCTCACCGCCGCAGGCTGCCCTGGCGACGAGGATGGGTCACTCGCCAGCGCGACGGTCGGCGACGATCCATCGACTGACACCTCCGAGGACTCGACGAGCGGCGGCGGCGACGGCCCCGGGGCGCCGACAACCAGCACGACCAGCACGACCAACCCACTCCCCACGGCAACTGACACCTCGACGACGACCGCCGACGCGAGCTCGACCACCGACGCCGCCCCGCCCTTTTGCGGCGACGGCGTCCAGGATCCCGGCGAGGAGTGCGACTGGGGCCCGATGAACGCCGACGACGCCGGCTGCACCAGCGCCTGCGAGGAGGCGAAGTGCGGCGACGGCCTCCTCCTCAAGGACGTGGAGGAGTGCGACGAGGGCCAGGGCAACAGCGACACCGGCGCCTGCACGCTCGCCTGCACGAACGCGGTCTGTGGCGACCTCAAGGTCCACGAGGGCGTCGAAGAATGCGACACCAAGGTCAAGAGCGACGAGTACGGCGGCTGCACCGAGGCGTGTCTCCTCGGCCCGCACTGCGGCGACGGCGTGATCCAGGGCAACGAGGAGTGCGATGAGGGGCCGGACTCGGATACGTGCTCCGACAAGTGCACCGTGGATCGCTTGATCTTCGTCAGCTCCGCGGTCTTCACGGGCGATCTCGGTGGGGTGGAGGGCGCCGACACGAAGTGCAGGGTACTCGCCGCCGCGGCCAAGCTGCCGCGGGCGGAGAGCTTCCGGGCGTGGCTGAGCGCCGGCACCGACGCGCCCGCGACGTGGATCGGCGAGCTCGATCCGAGTAAGCCCTACCGGCTCCCCAGCGGGCTCAAGGTCGCCGACAACTGGGCGCAGCTCACCTCGGGGACCCTCAAGGCCGCTCCAGATCAGGATGAGAGCGGAGCAGCGGTCGCAAGCGCGGCCGCCTGGACCGGGACCAACGCCGGCAACACGGCCGACGACGACTCCTGCCCGTCGACCTGCGAACCCGCGGTCTGCGGCGACGGCTTCGTCCAGGCCGGCGTCGAGGAGTGCGACGACGCCAACGAGGCGAACGACGACGCCTGCCTGACGGTCTGCCTGGCGGCGGCGTGCGGCGACGGGGTCCTTCACGTCGGCGTCGAGGAGTGCGACGACGGCAACCTCGACCCGGACGACGAGTGCAACGCGGCGTGTGTCCGTGATCGGCTGGTCTTCGTCACGAGCGAGCCGCTGCAGCCCGGGGACTTCGGCTCCCTCTTCCTCGCCGACAACCACTGCCGCAAGGTAGCGATGGACGCCGGTCTCACGAACTACCAGGACTTCAAGGCGTGGCTCAGCGACGGCGAGGAGTCTCCGTCAACGCGCTTCTTCCACTCGGCGGGCCGCTACGTCCAGGTGACCGGCGAGGTCGTGGCCGAGAACTGGGAGGACCTGACCGACGGCGAGCTCACCCATGGGATCGATAGGACGATCACGGGCGTCTTGCAGTACGAGACCGCGGTATGGACAGGCACCCGGCCGAACGGCGAGGGCAGCGGCGAGGGCCTTCACTGTGAGAACTGGACCAACTCCTCGCCGGAGGTGCTCGGGCGGCAAGGCGTGAGCGGCTTCACCGACGCCGTGTGGACGGACTTTGACTCGGTCTTCTGCGGGATCGAGGCGTTCCTCTACTGCGTCGAGCAGTGAGCCCGGCGCCCGTGGTAGCGTCGACCTCGCATGAGCGGCGAGGACGACCCGAAGGCCCCAAAGGGCCGGCGCTTCGACATCGAAGGCGACCTCGTCGCCCGCGACAAGATCGTCCACAACCACGGCCCAAACGCCGACGTCCCCGAGCGCTGGTCGCCTCCTCCGCTCGTCGGTCGCTACCTCGACTGGCTCGCGGCGCGGCGTGTGGGCGTCGACCTCCGCGGGGTCGGCGGGGCGGACCTCCGGCTCGATCTCCGCGAGGTCTACGTCCCCCTCAGCCTGACCCGCCAGCGCCGCGAGGACGGCCCGCGCGCGAAGCACTGGCTCGACCCGTGCGAGGGCGTCGACTTCGAGATCGCGGCGCTCTTCGCCCACCTGGACGCCTGCCGGCACGCGCTCATCCTCGGGCACCCGGGGAGCGGCAAGACCACCGCCCTGCGCAAGCTCGCGCAGCTCGTCGGCGATCAGGCCCTACGAGCGCGGGGCGACGCCCCGCCCGTACCGACCGAGACCAGCGGCGACGCGGCGCTCCTGCCCGAGAGCCTCGGCGACCGCTCCCTGCCGGTCTTTGTCCGCCTCCGCACCTTCAAGGTGGCGGACATCAACGGCTCCCTGGAGGACTTCGTCGCCCGCGAGCTCGCCGACGTCTCCAAGGACAGCCCGCGCCCGCTCGATCGAACATTGACCGCGGCACTCTGGGGCCACGGCCAGCTTGTCCTCCTCCTCGACGGCCTCGACGAGATCGCCGACACCGACCTCCGGGCGCAGCTCTGCGATTGGCTCGGCAGCCAGCTCAAGACCAATCGCTGCCTGGCCATCCGGGCGGTCGTCACCAGCCGTTTCAGTGGCCACGACGGCCGCCAGGTCCGCCTCGACGACGCACTCTTCGCCCGGATAGAAGTCCGTCCCCTCTCGCCAGAGCAGGCCCGGGTCCTGATCACGCGCTGGTTCGACGAGGCGTCGCGCGAGCTCGGCAACGCCTTCCCGCGGCGCGAGGCCCTGGCCCGCGCCGCCCACCTCGCTACCTCTCTCGAGGACACGCGCTTCGCTGATCGTCGCCGGGCGATGTACGCGACGCCGCTGATCCTGACCCTCCTCTGCGTCGTCGTCCAACGCGGGCACTCGATGCCGGAGAACCGCGCCAAGTTCTATCAGGCGTGCCTGGAGGTGCTCCTGGAGACCTGGCAGCGGGCGAAGCACGACGACCCATCAGCCGCCCCCAGCGGGGCCGCCCGCCCGCTCCTCCATGCCGAAGCGGCGATCGAGCTCCTGCATCCGATCGCCGCCTTCGTCCACGAGAGCGAGGTTCGCGAGCAAGTCGAGCGCGACGAGCTGATCGACCGGATTGGCGACCGGCTCGACGAGCTCGGCCACACCAAGCTCGACGCGGAGGAGGTCCTCGAGTGGCTGCGCAAGCAGGTGGGGATCTTCGACGAGCTCGCGCCCGGCGAGTACGGCTTCTTCCATCTCGGACTCCAGGAGTACCTGACAGCCCTCGACATCGCCACGGTTGGTGCTCCCGCAATCGATCGCCTAGCCCAGCGCTTCGCCGACTCGTGGTGGCGTGAGGTCACGCTCTTGGCAGTGAGCTTCCCGGGGCGCGGAGTCTTCGCCAGGCTCATGGATCAAGTCCTCGACGTCCTTCGCCGCCGAGACGGTGGTGGGTGCGGGCCTTCGCTTCTTCTTCGCCATAGTCTCCGGCTCCAAGCCCTCAGCGGGCAGCGACCCGCCCGCGGCCTGCTGCAATCATGTCCAGGAGCCGGCGACCCCGCGGGGTGATTCGGATCTTGACCGCCGGGTGCACCGCCTCCGTCCGGTGGCGGATGAAGAGCGGGTGCCCCGGCGATCCCGACTGGAGCATCTCGACGAAGTCGCCGCCGGCCAGGTGTTCGTAGGACTCGAGCTTCTCGTCGACGGCGGTGAGCTGGATCTGCCGGTCCCCCTTGGCGCGCAGGTCCTCGAGGTGCTCGATCTCGACCGGACCCACGCCCGAGCGGATCAGCGCGTCCATCAACTCGGGGCCGCGACCAAACCCGTAGATCGCGGGCGCGAACGAGCCCCGGAGCGCGTCGACGTAGAGCCGCTGGATCGGCGCGGTCGAGCGCGAGTACGCGTCCTCGATCCGGGTCGCACCGCTGATCAGATCGCGGAGCGGCGGGGGCTCGCCGCCGTGCTGGTCCCACGCCTTCTCCAGCGCGACCGACCGCTCCTTGTCGGCGACCAAGCGGTCGAGGACCTCCAGGACCACGATGAAGCTGGTCGAGAGGAAGTCGACCTGCTTGGCGATCTCGAGGAAGCCGTCGCGGGTCATCGCGTCGATCTCCCCCTTGAGGACCTCGTCCTGGGTCTTGAAGAAGCGCTCCATGTGGCGGCCGCTCGCCGCGTCGGCGAGCTGGGCCATCGCCGTCGGGTCGCCCTTCGCGGCCCGGAGGAGCTTGCCGATCGTTCCGCTGATGGAGGAGAGCGTCATGGTCGCTACCGAGCGTACCACGGCAACCGGGCGGTCTCGGACCTGCCGAGGCCATCGCGTCTGCCCCGACAGCGAGCGTCGACCGCGAGCGCTGCCCGCCGCGTGACACCGAGCCGAGCAGGCCGACGCCAGCCGATGGTCAGCTCTGTGGAATGCGTGGGACCACCACGCGCTCCGAGCCATCGCTCTGTCACTTCTGTCAGATCTCCACAGAGCCGAACGAAGTCGCGCGACGAGGCTCGGGGCAGGAGAGTTCGTCGGCGCGCGAGCACGCGACACCGAACACCAGGGTCTCCCGCGCACTCGAGAAGGCGCTCCGCCTCGGCGGTCGCGCGCACCATCGGCCCACGAGTACCCCCAGCGGCGACTCGGTCGCAGTCGACGACGACTCGGGCCTGATTCGCGCGGGAATCGTCGATCAGTCGGAGTCGATTCGCAAACGACTCCCTGACGAGTCTGCTTGCACGTCTCCTCGCTAACGCGGAAGATGGAAAGGTTGGCAGGGAGGGCGGCATGGGTGGTGAAGCCGAGGGCGATGCGATCATGTGGATCACGGCAGCGTGCAGGGCTGCCATCACGGCGCTCCCCCGTGGCGAGCGCGGGGTCGAGGCGGCGATCCTCTGGCTGCACGCAATCCCGGAGGCCACCAGGCTGGGCCTTGGCGACCTCACTGACTCAGCCCCTGGTCTCTTCCGGGTCTTCGTCGCAGCAGGATTGATCCCGAGCTGCCCGAGCGACAGCGCGATGACCGGGGCGATCCGACTGATCGCGTCGGTGTCGGCGCTCATCACCCAGAGGAGCCCGCGCACCTGGACGGCCTGGATCGGGAGCGCGCGTGATCCGGACTCGCCGCTCGCCACCGCGCTCCGAGGCGCCGTCACGCCCGCGATGCTCGCGGGCCCGGGGCTCCACCCCTCGGCAGCACCCCGGCGCGCCGGATCGATCCGCACCGAGCGCGACCGCCTGGCCGCCGAGCTCGCCCTGGCCCGCGACGAGCTCGACCGCGAGCGCCGCTCCTCCAGCGAGCGGATCGACGCGCTCGCCGCGGAGCGCGATCGCATGGCGGCCGATCTCGTGGCCGCCCGAGAGGAGCGAAACCGCGAGCGTCGCCTGGCGACGGAGCGGCGCCACGTGCTCACGGCGGAGCACGACCGCCTGGCGACCGACCTCGTGGCCGCTCGCAAGGCGGCCTCCGCGATGACGCGGGAGCGCGACGAGGTCGCATCTCGCCTCCTCGCTGCCATCAAGGATGGCGACGATCATGCTCGGCTCCTGGGTGAACTTCGGGAGCAGGCGAACCGAGAGACCGAGTCGCTCCGCGACGCCTGCCGCGAGCTCGAGGCCCTGCGCGATCGACAGGCCACCGCGATCGCCAACCTGGACAGATCACTCCGCGAAGCGCAGCTGGGGAACAGGGATCTGCATGCGGCGATTGAGCGTGAGAAACGCGCCCACGAGGCGACACGCCAACGCCTGCGCCTCTCCGACAAGAGTCGGCCTCAGCACGACGAGGAGATTGCGAAGCTCAAGGCGCGCCTGAGCGCGGCTTCTCGGGCCACGGAGGCGATGGACGCGATCTGCGTCGCGCTGAGGATCAACTCCGAGGATCTCAACGTCGACGCACAGCTCAACGCGATCCTGACGACCGTCGCGGATGATCGGGAGAAGATCTACAGGCTCCGCAAGACCCTCAGCATCCACCGAATCCCCGAGCCGTTCTAGACCGCGCACGAGCTCCGTCGCTCGCCAGATCGCCTCCGGAGGCGGCCTGCCTTCTGCCGCCGACGTGTCCGTCGCAGCGCTACGCGTCCGCGAAGACCTCGTCGAGGCTCTTCGCCGTCAGGACACGCCCGGCCCAGGTCTCGATCACCGTGCACTCCGTGCACTCGAGGATCCGCTGGCGCAGCTCATCCGAGACCACGAACCCGCGCAGCTCAAGGAGCTTGAGGAGGAGCATGGCCTCGCCTTCGGCTTTGCCCTCTGCCTTCCCCTCTGCTTTCCCCTCCGCTTTGCCCTCTGCCTTCCCCTGGGCGAAGTACCTGCGGGCGAAGTCGCTTTGGAACTCGTGTCCGGTGGTCGCCATGAGCTGCTCCAGTGCCGCCCTCGCGGCGCTCCCGAGGAGCGCGAGGACGAAGTCAGGGTAGAAGGTCCCGCGCTCCCTGTCGAGCCCATGGGCGGCCGCCAGCGCCGCCAGCGCAACCTCCTCGATCCCGGGCTCGTCGGCGTGGGCCGCGACCGAGAGGACCGCGAGCTCGGGCGCCGCCCGGGCCGCGTCGAAGTCGGTGATCCGCGGGATCGCATCGGGCCCGAGCGTACGCGGCCGGAGGATGCAGCAGCCCTCGCCGAGGTCGATCGGCTCAGCGCACCACGCGGCGACCTCGCGGTCGAGTGCGAGCACCACCAGCACCACCGGACACCCGAGCCGCACCCGCGCGCCGGCGACGTAGAGCGGCCACGTCCAGCGCTTGCGAGGGTCAACCTCGGTCTGAGCCTCGACGACGAAAGCCGTCGCCGGCCGCTGTGGATCGTCGCCGATGACCACGACCGCGTCGGCCCGGTACTCCGCGAGGTTGAGGTCGACGAACTCGGCGGCGCTGACCCGCGTCGTCGCCGAGCTGACCTGCCTCTCCGGCCATACAAGGCTCGGGATGATCGACGGCGCGTTGCGGACGAGCTGGACCAGCGCCTCGTGCGGGAGCTTCGGCATCGCGCACGGACGCTAGCGCGGACGAGCGCGCGAAGGAAGAAGATCGCGCAACCGATGATCGCCTCGCCTGGATCGATCTCGGCAGCCATCCGGCCGACCGACCGCCGGGTGTGGACAACTTCTCTCCCACCTGACAGGTCGACGCGCGAGGACGCGATCTCCTCCCAGCCGGATGGATCTGGTTTGATTCTGGTTTGATTTCGGATCGGCTGGATCGAAAGCCCCGAATTCGCGGCCCAAAGGCCCCATGGAGGGGCACCGGAGCGACATCACCAACGTTAACGACGACGGGACGATCCCGGCCAACCCCGACCCCAACTGGCTGAGCTACAACAACTTCCGCTCCGGCGACCTCTCGCCGCCCGACGGCCTCAAGGCCCCCGACCTCGTGATGCTCTCGCCGGAGAGCTGCCTCAACGAGTGCTCGGGCCAGGATCAGGTGACGATCTGGCTGCAGCTCGGCAACGTCGGCGCGGTCCCGCTGACCGCCGGCGTGACGATCCAGATCTACGGGACGATGATGGGCATCGAGTCGCTGATCCAGGAGGTCCCGGTCGACATCGTCCTCCAGCCCGGGCAGTACGCCGACGCGATGTCGATCGACGTCAACACCGCGGGGCTCGAGGAGCTGCGGGTGGTCGCGGTCCCCAACGAGGCCGAGTGCGTCGTCGATCCCGCGAACGAGATCCTCCTCAAGGCGCCCTTCTGCACGATCCCGGGGTAGCGCGATCGCGCAGAGCTCCGCGCGCTCAGGCGCCGCGCAGGCGGAAGCGCTGGATCTTGCCGGTGCTCGTCCGCGGGAGGTCGTCGACGAAGTGGACGACGTGGGGGAACTGGTAGCGCTGGAGCGCCGCCTTGCACCACGCCTGGAGCTCGGCGACCAGCGCCTCGCTCCCCTCCTCCTCGGCGCTCAGGATCACGTGGGCCGCGATCCGCGAGCGCTCGTCGATCGTCACCGAGACCACCGCGACCTCGCGCACCGCCGGGTGCTCGACGAGGCGGGCCTCGATGTCGATCGGGCTCACCCAGAGGCCGCCGATCTTCATCATGTCGTCGACCCGCCCCTCGTAGACGTAGGCGCCGGCCTCGTCGCGGCGGTAGCGATCGCCGGTCGCAAACCAGGTGCCCTGGAGCTTCGCCCGCGTGCGATCGACCTGGTGCCAGTAGCCGACGAGCGCGCTCGGGCCCTCGACCCAGAGCTCGCCCGCCTCGCCGTCCCCGCACTCGCGCCCCTCGGGGTCGACGAGGCGGACGCGGTAGCCGTCCACCGGGGTCCCCGAGGTACCGCGGCGGACCGCGCCCGCGCGGTTCGAGCAGTAGATGTGGAGCATCTCGGTCGAGCCGATCCCGTCGAGGATCTCGACCCCGGTGAGCTCCTGGAAGCGGCGGGCGACGTCGGCCGGCAGCGACTCGGCGGCCGAGACCCCGTGGCGCACGCTCGACCACTCGACGCCCCCGGTCGCCGCGTCGGCGAGGAGCGCGGCGTAGAGCGCGGGCACCGAGAAGTAGAGCGTCGGGCGGTGGCTGGCCACCCGCTCCAGGATCTTCGCCGGCGTCGGCCGACCGGTCGCCAGGACCACCGTCGCGCCGACTGAGAGCGGGAAGGTGAGCCCGTTGCCGAGGCCGTAGGCGTGGAAGAGCGGGGTCGTCGAGAAGACGACGTCGTCGGCGCGGATCGAGAGGACCGGCCGCGCGTAGCGCTCGACCGTCGCCCGCAGGCTCGCGTGGCGATGGACGACCCCCTTGGGGCGGCCGGTCGAGCCCGACGAGTAGAGCCAGAAGGCGGGGTCGTCGGGGTGGATCGACGCCGCCTCGATCGCCTCCGCCTGGCCCTCGAGCCAGGCGTCGAGCGAGCTCGCGCCGGCCGGCGCCGCCCCGTTGGCGACGACGAGGTGGAGCGCCGGACGGGCCGCGGCGACCGGGCCCAAGCGATCGAGGAAGACCTGATCGACGATCGCCGCGCTCGCGTAGGCGTCGTCGAGGAAGAAGGCGAAGTCCTCGGCCCGCGCCAGGAAGTTCACCGGGATCGGCACCGCGCCGATCCGCATCGACCCGAGGAAGGCCGCGTAGAACGCCGGCGTGTTGTCGAGGACGAGGAGCACCCGCTCGCCTCGCCGAACGCCGAGGCGACGGAGGCCAGCGGCGGTCTTGGCGACGGCAGCGGCCAGCTCGGCGTAGGTCCAGCGCGCGTCCTCCTGTGTGATCAGCGCGACCTTCTCACCGTGCCCCGCGCTGAGGGCTGCGTCCAGGAGCTGCTCGGTCGATGCCATCGTCCCTCCGAGCGTCGAGGGTAGCGCATCCGCGCAGCCCTCGGGCCCAGCGTCGCGACCTCGCGTGAGCGTCGTCGTCGTCGCTCACGCGCCGCCGGGTGGCCCCTGCGTCTCGTCGATCACCGCGATCGTGCAGGCGACCCAGAGCGTCGCCGGGATCGCCACCAGCGCGAGGAGGAGCGGCGGCGCGGCGGCCCCCGCAGCGGCCCACCAAAGGCCCCAGAAGGGCGCGATCGCGGCGCCGACGAGCGCCCCGAGGATCGCCGCCGGGAGGTGGAGGCGCGGGAAGACCATGTCCTTGAATTGGCCCGCGCCGCGCCGCGCCATGATCCGGTTGCGGAGGCCCTTGCTGAGCTGGATCGCGATCGCCGCGAGGAAGCCAGCGATCGCGCCGACGAGCCCGCCCACCACAGCGCCGACGAGCACGTCCTCCACGTCGCCGATCGTAGCACCGAGCTTCGGGACGCGGCCGCGCGCGGACGACCCCCTACCCGCGCGCTCCGCCCGGGCCCTCGCCGCCCTCGCCCGGCTCCTCGCCGCCCTCGCCGAGGCGCAGCGCCGCCTCGCGATGGAGCACCTCGCGGTTGTAGAAGCGGAGGATCCCCCCCTCGGTCACCCGCGCGACCAGGCGCCGGCCCTCGGGCTCGACCACCGGGAGCTCGACCACCTGGTGCTTGGAGAAGAGATCGATGCAGCGCTCGAGGGTGTCGTCGGGCGCGAGGGTGGCCGGCGGCGGGCGGACGAGGCCGCCGTCGACGACCCGGCCGCGGAGGTCGCTGCCCTCGCGCACCAGCGCCGTCACGTCCTCGGCGATCACCACCCCCTCGAGGCGCCCCTCCTCGTCGAGGACGTAGCCCTGATCCCCCTCGCCGTGGAAGAGGAGCTTCGACGCCTCGCGGAGCGGCATCCCGCGCCGCAGGAGCGCCGGCGGCGGCTCGCAGACCGCGCGCACGGTGGTCGTCGCCATCACCCCGACCCCGGCGGCGACGGCCCCCCGCCGGCTCAGCTTGAGCGTGTAGATCGACTCCCGGCCCAGGCGCACCGAGATCACCGTGGCGATCACGCAGGCGAGCATCAGCGGCAGGATGATCGTGTGCTGGTTGGTGAGCTCAAAGACGATCAGGATCGCCGTGAGGGGCGCGTGGGTGGTCGCGCCGACCACCGCCCCCATGCACACGAGCGCGTAGGCGCTGGGGCTGGCGACCGTCCCCGCGGGCATCAGCGCCCCCGCGACCTCGCCGAAGGCCGCCCCGAGGCAGGCGCCGATGAAGAGCGAGGGCGCGAAGATCCCCCCCGAGCCGCCGCTGCCGATCGTCGTCCCGGTCGCGAAGATCTTCGCGGCGACGAGGAGCGCGAGGAGCCAGAGCGCCGGCGACCCGTCGATCCCGTGGGTGCTCCAGCGGAGGAGGTGCTCGATCACCTCGTAGCCGACGCCCATCACCTGCGGCAGCCCGAGCGCGAGCGCGCCGACGACCGCGCCGCCGAAGAGCGCGCGGGTGTACTCCGGGACAGGTAGCCGATCCCAGAGGTCCTCGAGGCCGTAGAGGCCGCGGGTGAAGGCGACGCCGACGAGGGCCGCGAGGGCCCCGAGGAGGACGTAGAGCGGGAGCTCCCAGAGGCTCACGAGATCGTGGGGATCGACGGTGAAGGCCGGGGAGTTGCCGAGGTGCGCGCGGGTGATCACGGTCGCCACGACCGCGCCGATCACGATCGGTGTGAAGGTCCGGACCGAGCCCCGGCCGAGGATGATCTCGACGGCGAAGAAGACCCCGGCGATCGGCGCGTTGAAGGTCGCGGCGATCCCCGCGGCCGCGCCGACCGCGACCAGGGTCCGCAGGCGCTCGCCCTGGATCCCGAGGAGCTGCCCCGCCGACGATCCGACCGCGCTGCCGATCTGGACGATCGGCCCCTCGCGCCCGACCGAGCCGCCGCTGCCGATCGACACCGCGCTCGCCAGGATCTTGACGACCGCGACCCGCGGCCGGATCCGACCGCCGCGGCTGCGGCAGGCGTCGATCACCTCGGGGACGCCGTGCCCCTTGGCCTCGCGCGCGAGGAAGTAGACCATCGGCCCGACCACCAGCCCGCCGATCGCCGGCCCGAGGACCACGAGGTACCAGGGCATCGCCCCGATCGCCTGGAGGGTGATCCCATCGGGGAACGCGAGGCGGTTGACCAGGCCGATCAGCGCCCGAAAGGCGATCGCCCCGTAGCCCCCCGCGACCCCGACGACGACCGCGAGGAGGAGGAGCGGGAGGTCGCGGCCGGCGATCGCGGCGGCGACGCGGTGGTTGAGGAGCACGCCGTGGCGGAGGCGGCGGACCCCCCCGGCGAGCGGCCGTGGCCGTGCGTCATGCGACTCCCCGGTCATTCGCGGTCCGCAGGGTTGCGCCCCGCCGCCGCCGCGTCAAGACGTGCGGCAGGCGGAGAGCGGCGATCGCGTCGACGCGCGACTACTTGCAGACCTTGCGGCGCTTGCCGGAGCAGACACCCGAGCAGCACTCGTCGTTCGAAGTGCACTCGACCTTCGCCGCCTTGCAGGCCTGGCAGGTGCCGCACGCGCAGGGATCCGACGCGGCCGCGCACTTGAAGCCCTCGCCGCACTCCTCGTCCTCGAGGCAGCCCTCGGTGCACTCAGCGTAGCCGTCCAGGTAGTCGAGCGCGGCCGCGATGTCCATCTTGCCGTGGCCCCAGTCGTTGTTCGGGAGGCCCGCGCCGGCGCGTCGTCGCTGTAGTCGCTCTGATCCCAGAGGTAGCGGACCCGGGTCAGCGGCGCCGCCGTCCCCTCGCTGGCGTCGACGATGAAGTCGGCGTGGGTCCAGTCGATCCCGGTGTCGAGGATCCCGACGACCACGCCAGCGCCCGTCCGCGGGCGATCCTCGTTGGCCATCCCGTAGAGGAAACCCTCCGGCGTGGTGCCGAGGCCGTTCGAGAGGTCGTTGTAGAGCTTGACGCTCCGCGACGCCTCGATCCGGCTGAAGTCCTCGAGCTCCGCCATCGCCCGAACCCGCGAGAGCGGGACGGTCGCGGTCATGATCCCGCGCGAGGTGACGGTGCGGATCGTCGCGCCGAGACCCTGGAGCTTGCTGACCGCGGAAGGCTCGCCCTGGATGAAGACGTCGCTCTCGCTCTCGTCCTCCCCGCAGCCGCCGGCGCCGACACCGGCGAGGCCGAGGAGGAGCCCGGCGACGCAGGCGCGGGTCCAGGGGCGCGAGTGGATACGGCGATGGCGGTGGCGAAGCGTCATGGTCTCTCCTCGAGCGAGCGTCGACGATCGCCATGAGGACGCCTCCATCGCGCCCTCCGGCTTCGAATCCAAGTCGACGCGTCTCGTGTAGCAACACCGATGGAGCGCCGCTTCCGAATTAATTGCATCACCAGACCCGATCGCCGACGCACTCTCGGCGCCGGCAAGCTCAGCGAGGGAAGAGGTCCTCGCGGCCAGGTGCGGGCTCAGCCGCTCCGCTCGTCGGCGCCGACGTCGGGGCTCGCGTCGCGAGCGTCACCGTCGAAGTCGTCGACGACGCCGACGTCGCCGCCGGCGTCGATCGCCGCCGAGCCCGGCGCGAGGTGGAGGTCGCCGCCGGCCTGGTCGACGAAGTGCTCGCCCCCTGCCCCCTCGATGTTGCCGGCGAGCGCCGCCTGGCCGCCGTCGCGGGCGACGATCGTGTGGGAGACCAGGTTGTTCTCGATCGTCGCGCTGGTGTTCGGCCAGCGGTACTCCATCGACACGAAGGGCTGCTCCACGGAGACCACCGTGTTGTGACGGACGACCGCGCCGCAGGCCTGCTCGAGCGCGACCCCGGAGTCGAAGCCCGACTGGCTGGCGAAGAGCTCGGGGCGGCCGGCGAAGATCATGTTGTTGCGGATCACCCCGTCGATGTGACCGAGGTAGTCCGCGCCCGGGCAGGGGTCGTCGCCGTAGTCGCGGCTCTTGCCGTTGCCGCTGGCGCCGAGGCCGAAGCCGACCCCGCGGGCGCAGTCGACGATCCGGTTGCGCTCGACCAAGGTGTCGCGCCCCGTCACCCAGAAGTGGACGGCATGCTCCGAGAGGCCCTGCGCGCACCAGAAGCCCTCGATGTGGTTGTCGCGGATCACCCAGCCGAGCGCCGAGTGGGCGTCGATCCCCCCGGTGTAGCAGTTCTCGACGTGCGGCCGCCCGCTGTCGCGGAGCTCGATCTGCGAGCAGGCGATCGTCCCGTGATCGGCGAAGTAGAGGTCGGCGCTCGCGTTGATCTTGATCCCCTGCTGCCCGGGATCGATGACCGCGACGTTGTAGATCAGCGTCCCCTCGATCGTGTGATCGCCGGCGCCGGTCACGTGGATCGGGTGCCAGATCGCCCGCTGCAGGGTCATGTCGGCGATCGTCACGTCGTCGGCCTGGACCAGGACGACCTCGCCGGTGTTGTAGCCGCCGTCGAGGATCACCGCGTCACGATCGCCGCTCGCCGAGCGCAGGCTGAGGCCGGGCTTGGTCACGTGGAGCACCGTGCCGAGGTCGTAGGTGCCGTCGGCGAAGAGGATCGTCGTCCCGGGCGCGGCGTCCTGGACGATCCCCGGGAGCTCGCCCGCCTGGTCGGGGCTGACCTCGATCGTCGGCCCGTCGGCGGCCGGCAGCGGCGGGCAAGGATCGCTGGGATCGACGCCCCCCGTGGTCGCGCCGGTCGACGACGAGGTCCCGGCCGTGGTCCCGCCGCTGCTCTCGGTCGCGCCGCTCGTCGTCGTCGGCCCGCTCGTCCCCGAGGACGAGCTCTCGCCGCCGCTGCCACCACCGCCGGTGGTCGACGTCGCGGTCGCGGTCGCAGACGTCGTCGCCGAGGCGCCGCTGGTGCCTCCGCCGGTGGTCGCGGTCGCGTCGCCGCCGTCGTCACCGCAGGCGACGACGAGCGAGAGCATGAGGGCGAGGGGCGGGCAGCGACGCGTCATCATGCGGGCACGCTACACGACGCAGCCCGTCGTGGCGCGGCGAGGATCGCCCGCCGCCGCGCCGGTCCCGCGGCCGCTCACTCGACGCTGACGCGCCCGCGGATCCACGAGAAGTCGCTGCCGCCGACGCCGGCGTCACGGCAGGCCAGGTAGAGCTCGCGCGCCTCCGCGCGCCCGGTGTCATCGCCGGGCCGGAGCCCGACGAAGGCGGGCGCGAAGCGAGGACAAGCGTCCTCGCGCGCGCGGATCTGGGCCGCCCTCGCGCCCTCGAGCGCGGCCGCCCTCGACCCGAGCTCGGCGCTCGCCTCGAGCGCGCCGCGGAGGCCCGCGACCTCGGCCTTGAGCGCGAGGAGCGGCGCCGCGGCGATGTGCTCGTCGCCCATGAGGCTCCGGCGGATCGTCAGCGCCTCGTCGAGCGCCTCGTCGGCGTCGTCCAGGCGCCCCTCGGCGATCGCTAGCGCCGCGAGCTCGGCGTGGACCTCGGCGAGGCGCCCCCGGGCGAAGCCCGCGCTGGTCACGAGCCCGCGACGCGCGTGGAGGAGCCGCGCCTTGGCCTCCTCGTTCTCGCCCCGGCGGAGCGCGAGGCGGCCGGCGACGAGCTCGACGAGCGACCCGTAGAGCGCGTCCTCGCCCGCGGCCTCGCCCGCGAGCGCCGACGCCTCGGCGAGGCGACGCTCGGCGCCCTCGAGATCACCCTGGGCCGCGGCGAGCTCGGCCGACGCGAGGAGCACCGCGCCGCGCCGCGCCGCCGATGTGTGCTCGGGGTCGCTCATTGCGAGCGCCTCGGCGAGGGCCGTCGCCGCCTCCCGGAGCCGCCCGAGGCCCAGCTCCGCCCGGCCGAGCGAGAGGAGGAGCGAGCTCCGCTCCGCCGGCCACGCGAAGCCCCTGCCGGCGGCGATCTCCAGCGCCTTGCGGGCGTGCGACGCCGCCAGATCGTAGTCACCCGCGAGGACGAGGAGGCGCGCGTCCCCCTCGAGCCGGGTCGTCGCCCCGGCGTCGAGGAAGCTCGGCAAGCCATCGAGCGGGCGCTCGACCCCGCCGTCCCCCCAGATCAGCTCGGCCTTCGGGCCCTCGGGCCACCAGATCAGCGCCCCCAGCGAGTCGCGGTACTCCTCCGGCGAGGGGCCGATCCGCGGCTCGAAGAGCCGCGCGGCGAGCTTGAGCGAGACCTCCTCGGCGGCGCCCCCCTCGAACGCGTGGAGCGCGAGCGCCTTCGGATCGACCGGCGACGTGACGCTGCCCTGACCGTCATCGCCCTCGAGCGACCGAGCGAGCGCCTCGTGGGCCCGCCGCGGGCTGCCGATCAGGAAGAAGTGGCGGGCCCGCAGGTGCTCCGTCCAGCGCATGAGGAAGCGATCGTCGAGGCGCCGCGCGGCCTCGTCGATCGAGTCCAGCTCCGCCTCGAAGGTCGCGCGCGGCGCGTCGACCATCGCCACCCGCGCGTCCACGAGGCGTGCTCGCAGCGCGCGCCAGCGCTCGCGCGCGGCCGGATCCTCGGGGGCCGCGTTCATCGCGTGAAAGGCCCCGCCGAAGTCAACGCACTCGGCCGCGCCCGGCGGCACGAGGTCGTAGAGGGCGACCGGGTCGGCGCTGGCGATCCAGCGCTCCCAGATCTCGAGGTCATGGGCGACGCGGTCGAAGCAGCGATCGATCCGCGCCTCGAGCCACGGCCAGGCGAGCGCCTGCTCCGGAGGATCGAGGCAGATCGTCTGGCACCTCCACTTGGCCTCGCGGATCCCGGCCTGGTGGCGAGAGATCGCCGTGAGGAGGCGATGGATTCCCCGGGGCTCGGTGTCCGTCGGGAGGTTGGCGAGCGCCCGCACCAGCGACCAGTGATCGGGATCGGGGAAGATCGCGTCGGCCTTCGCGTCGCAGGCCGCCTCCTTCGCGCGGGCCTCCTGGACCTCGAGCGCGCGCGGGGTCGCGAGGCCGACGACCGCGACGCTGAGGACCGCGACCGCGCCGAAGGTCGCCCGCCGCACCGGCCGACGGAGCGCCCGCTCGAGCTCGGCGACCAGCGCGTCCATCGACGCCCAGCGGGTCTCCGGCTGGCGCGCGAGCCCCCGCTCGATCGCTCGACGCACGCGGGTCGGCACCCGGGACGCGCCCTTCGGGGCGACCAGCGCCCCCCCGCTCACCGATCGGATCAGCGCCGGCAGGCTCGCGCCGGCGAAGGGCCGCTCCCCCCAGAGCGCCTCCCAGAGGGCGACGCAGTAGGCGAAGAGGTCGCAGCGCGCGTCCGCGATCGCGCCGCTCCAGAGCTCCGGGGCCATGTAGACCGGGGTCCCGAGGATCGCCCCCGCCTGGGTGAGGCTCATCGTCAGCGCCGACCCGCTCGGGCTCGAGCCTGAGCTCGAGCCCCGCAGGGCCGCGCCGACATCCCCCTCGTCGGCCCGCGCGAGGCCGAAGTCCATCACCCGCGGCCGCCCGTCCTCGCCGACCATCACGTTGTCCGGCTTGAAGTCGCGGTGGACGATCCCGGCGGCGTGGGCCGCCGCGAGGCCGCGGCCGATCGGCACGAAGACCTCGAGGATCTCCTGCCAGCTCCGCGCCTGCGCGCCGAGCCACGCCCGCAGGGTGACCCCGCGGACATACTCCATCGCCACGAAGATCTGCCCCTCCTCCTCGCCGACGTCGTGGACGGTGACCACGTTCGGGTGGCTGAGCCGGGCCATCGCCTGGGCCTCGCGGCGGAGGCGGACCCGCAGGCCCTCGCTGGCGAGCCCCGGCTGGAGGAACTTGATCGCGACCTGGCGATCGAGCTCGCGGTCGTGGGCCGAGTAGACCTCCCCCATCGCGCCGGCGCCGAGCCGGTCGAGGAGCACGTAGCGGCCGAGCGTCGCCCCGGGTGGCCGCTCGACGTCGACCGCGGGTCGCTCGCCGCTCTGCGCGGTCGCGGCGAGCCCGAGCCCGACGGACTCCTCGGCGAGGGTGGTGGACGTGCGCTCCATCGACGAGTCACCGGCGCGACGCCCAGACGCGCCGCCTCGGTCGCCGCTCGACGATATCACGCGAGCGCGGCGAGGCCGCGGGACGAGGTGGAGCGTGGACTCAGCGGGAAAGGAGCTCGACGTCATGCATCGATGGCGACGCGGGGGCCTGGCGAGGATCGTTACAGCGCGATTACAGGGGCGCCCGCGCGCCGCCGGGCGCCCCGAGATCGCGTAGGCTCCGGCCATGAAGTCCAGCAAGCGATGCCCGCGCTGCGAGGGCCGGGCCTTCTTCGTCGTCGACCCGGTGAAGAGCCCGAACTACGAGTTCTCCAACGCCCTCGAGCCCCTCGGGCTCACCGGCTTCTACGGCGAGAGCGGCGAGACCTCCTTCCTCGGCGCCCCCAAGAAGGCCCGCCAGATCGTCGAGCTCGAGGCCTGGGTCTGCGAGGGCTGCGGCTACGCCGAGCTCTACGCCAAGGACCTCGCGCTCCTCGCCGCGATGGCCGGGCGCGGCGACGGCGTGCGACGCGTCCAGGGCGGGTGAGCGCCGCGGCGCCCGGAAGCCCGCAAAAGCAGCGCCAGCGCCCCGGATGATCGCGCTGGCGCGCTGGCCTGTCGCATCATCCGCCCATGCCCGAGCTCCTCCCCGATGACGTCCGCGATCAGCTCCGCACCCGCCTCGCGTCGCTCGAGGGTCCGGTCCGCCTGGTCCACTTCACCCAGCGCCACGCCTGCGGCCGCTGCGCCCAGCAGCGCGAGCTCCTCGAGGCGATCGCCGGCCTCTCCGACAAGCTCACCCTCGAGGTCCACGAGCTCGTCGACGACGCGCCGATCGCCGCCCGCTTCGGCGTCGACAAGGTCCCGGCGACCGCGGTGGTCGGCGACCGCGACCGCGGGATCCGCTTCTACGGGCTGACCGGAGGCTACGAGCTCGGCTCGCTCCTCGAGGCGATCGAGACCGCGTCGACCGGCGACGCCGGCCTCTCGCCCGAGCTCCGCAGCCTCGCCGAGCGGATCACGGTCCCCGTCCACCTCGAGATCATGGTGACCCTCGGCTGCCCCTACTGCCCGCGGATGGTCCGCCTCGCCCACCAGCTCGCCTTCGTCAACGAGCAGGTCCGGGGCGACATGATCGACGCCGCCGAGTTCCCGACCCTGGTCCAGCGCTACGAGGTCAACGGGGTCCCGCGGACGGTGATCAACGAGCGGCCGGGCTTCGAGGGCGCGCTCCCGGCCCCGACGGCGATCCTCGAGATCCTCAAGGCCGTCGATCGCCCGGAGTACGATCGCCTCGACGCGGCGATCCGCGAGGCCCGGGGCGAGCGCAGCGTCCACGAGGTCGAGCCCGGCCACACCTACGACGTCATCATCGTCGGCGCCGGCCCGGCCGGCCTCTCGGCGGCGGTCTACGCCGCCCGCAAGGACCTCGACGTCGCCCTCGTCGCCCGCGACGTCGGCGGCCAGATCACCAACACCGCGACCGTCGAGAACTGGCTCGGTCAGCCGAGCGTCGGCGGCGACGAGCTGGCGATGATGTTCCGCGACCACGCCGAGCACTACCCGCTCGCCGAGCAGATGGGCGTCACCGTCAAGGCGATCCGCCGCGACGGCTCCGCCTTCATCGTCGAGACCGCCAGCGACGGCGAGCTCCGGGCGCTCGCGGTGATCTACACCGCCGGCAAGCAGTACCGGCGCCTCGGCGTCCCCGGCGAGGAGCGCTTCCTCGGCCGCGGGGTCGCCTTCTGCGCGACCTGCGACGCGCCGCTCTTCCGCGATCAGCGGGTCGCGGTGATCGGCGGCGGCAACTCGGCCTTCAGCGCCGCCCGCGATCTCCTGAGCTACGCCAGCGAGATCCACGTGATCGACATCGCCCCGGCATTCATCGCCGACCCGGTCCTCCTGGAGGAGGTGCGGGGCTCCGCCAAGGTCCACCTCCACTCCGCGACCCGGGTCCTCGAGTACCTCGGCCGCGAGCGCCTGCAGGGGATCCGCCTCGCCCGGGTCGACGGCAGCGATCGCTTCGACCTCCTGGTCGACGGCGTCTTCCTCGAGATCGGCCTGGTGCCCAACGCCGAGCCGGTGAAGGGGCTGGTGGAGCTCAACGCCGCCGGCGAGATCCCGGTGGACCGCGATCAGGCGACGGCCGTCCCCGGGCTCTTCGCGGCCGGCGACGTCACCGACGAGCGCGAGAAGCAGATCATCGTCGCCGCCGGCGCGGGCGCGAAGGCGGCCCTGGCCGCGAGCGCCTACCTCGCGGGCAAGCGCGGCCAGGCGTCGTGATCGTCAGCCCTCGCGGGCGACGACGACGACGGTCACGTTGTCCTCGCCGCCGCGGGCGTGGGCCTCGGCGATCGCCCGCGGGACGACCTCCTCGAGCGGCGCCGCGGCCAGGCGGGCGAGCGCCTCGTCGCCCGCGAGCGCGGCGTAGAGGCCGTCGGTGCAGAGGATGAGGCGGTCGCCGACGTCGACCTCGACCTCGAAGACGTCGGTCGCCAGCGCGTCGCGGAGGCCGAGCGCGGCCGTCAGGCCGGAGAGGCGGGAGGCGCTCTCGGACGCGTGGCCGCCCTGCCGCGCCCAGGCCGCGAGGTTGTGATCGGCGCTGAGCTGCTGCGCATGACCGCCGCGGATCCGATAGATCCGCGAGTCGCCGACGTGGGCGACGAAGGCCCGCGCGTCGTCGACGAGGAGCGCGGTCGCGGTCGTGCAGAGCCCGCGGAGCCCGGCGTCGTCGCGGCCGAGGCGACGGATCGTCGCGTTGGCCCGCGCGAAGGCGTCGCGGAGGAGCGTCGCCACCCGCTCGCGGCGCTCCTCCAGGCGCGCCTGCGCGATCGCGCCGAGGCCCGCGCGCAGCGACGCGCCGATCACCTCGACCGCGGTCGAGCTGGCGATCTCGCCGGCGAGGCGCCCCCCGACGCCGTCGAAGACCGCGAAGAGCCCGATGTCCGGGGCGACGAGGAGGGCGTCCTCATTCTCCCGGCCGGCCGCGCCCGGATCGGTGCCAGCGTCGTAGCGGAGCAACATCCACCGCCGACGCTATTCGCGTGTGATCTCGCCCGGCAATCGCCGCCTGCGCGCGTGCGCGCGCGCGGCGAGCGGTCTTGTGACAGTGGATGCGCGGAGTCGATCACGACGCGCAATAGCGCGAGCGCCTCGGCCGAGATCGCTCCGGCCGGACGTCGACCCCTCCCCCGCGCTCACCCGCCTCCGCGAGCGCCCCCGTGCCGGCGATCCCAGCGCGCCGACGGGGCCACGCGCCCGCCAGCAGCACATGAACCTTCAGACAGGTTCATCGCTCCTCCCGCGGCCCCCCTCGCGCCCCTGGGCTTCCAGGCGAGCCGCCCCGCGGGCTATTGTCCGGCGATGCCCCGTCTCCTCGCCCCCCTCGCGCTCGCGGCCGCCCTCGCCGGCGGCGCCGCGTGCAAGTCCAAGGCCCCGGAGGAGGCGCCGACCCCCGCCCCCGCGCCGACCGAAGCGACCGCCGCCGCCGCCCCCGTCGACGCCCCGCTGCCGACGCTCCGCAGCGGCGTCGACACCCCGGAGGAGGGCCGCGCGCTCACGGGTACCCAGATCGCCCAGCGACGCCACGAGGGCGCGACCTACGTCGAGCTCCGCCTCCCGCTCAAGGGCGACGAGTCGGGGATCGACTGGGATCGCCTCCACGTCGAGCTCGAGGGCGACCTCCCGGGGCAGGTCGCGGTGATCGGCGGGACCTCGGCTGGCGAGGCGGTGAGCGTCCTCGTGCGCGCGAGCGCGGGCAAGGAGCTCGCCGGGCCGATCCAGGGCGCCCTCTACGGGCTCCGCTGGATCGACGGCCACCGCCGCTGGTCTCGCCACGCCTTCACCGCGGCCCCCGAGGGCGCCCTCGCCGACGCCCCCGAGCTCCCCCGCCGCTGGGCCGAGGCCGCCGGCGAGGCGCTCACCCGCCCGCTCTGGCGGGGAGGGAGCGGCGCGATCCACCCCTGGGACCACTTCGCGGCCGGCCGCCTCCTCACCCTCATCGATCCGCGCGCGCGCGCGGCCGCGGCCGCCGGCGACCCCGGCCGCGGCCCCCGCACCGACCTCGTCCGCCTCATGGACACGACCTCGGGGATCCTCTCGATCCAGGAGGCGCTCCAGCACGACCGCGGCCTCCGCCTCCGGCGCGAGCCCGGCGCGCGGACGATCCCGATCGACACGCTGAGCGGCCCGCCCCTCGCCGAGCACCCCTTCGCGGCGATGCAGGCCGCCCTCCCCGACCCGAACGCCGGCGCCCCCGAGCCCCTCGCCGCGGCCGCCCCCGCCGAGTTCTGGTATGTCCGATCGGCCAGCTTGCCGCTCCTCCTCCGCCTCCTCGACGAGGCCGACACCTGGATCACGCCGGCGGTCCAGCTCCTCCAGCAGAACCCCGAGGACCGCCGCCTCAGCGAGCGCTACGCGACCTCGCTCGGGGTCCAGCGCGGCGAGATCGCCCGGGTCCTCGGCTCGGCCGCGGTCGGCCACGTGGCGATCGTCGGCTCCGATCCCTACGTCCGCGAGGGCACCGACGTCACCCTGATCTTCGAGCTCCGCGAGCCGACCCTCTACAACGCCGAGCTCGACCGCTACCGCCTCGCCGCCCAGCAGCGCGCCGAGTCCAGCGGCGGCTGGCTCAAGACCAGCGCGCGCGACTACGAGGGCGTGACGATCGAGAGCACCCGCGACTCGCTCCACCGCTGCCGCCAGGAGCGGGCGATCGTCGGCGGCCTCGGCCTGGTCTCCAACAGCCCGCGAGCGATCGAGCGGGTGATCGACGCGATCGCCGGCCGCCGCCCCCGCCTCGCCGACGCCGCCGACTTCCGCTACATGCGGGCGCGCGAGGGCGCCCAGGCGCACGACGTCTCGATCTTCCTCAGCGACGCGCTGATCGCCGCGGTCGTCGGCCCGGTCCAGAAGATCCAGGCCGCCCGCCGCGAGCAGGCGCTCGCCGAGCTCCTGGTCCCGGGCTACGCCGCGCTCCTCTACGGCTGGCTCGAGGGCGCGGCGCCGGCGAGCCGCGAGGCGCTGGTGAAGAGCGGGCTCCTCGCGGCCGACGAGCTCCGCCACCGCGACGGCGAGAAGATCGACTTCGAAGCGCCCCGCCTCGCCCCGGACCTCGCGCCGCCGACCGAGACCACCCGCTCCTCCTGGGGGACCCCCGCCGAGCTCACGCCGATCCTCGATCTCCCGCCCCTCACCCGCGTGAGCGCGGAGGAGGAGTCGGCCTACCGGGGCTTCGCCGCGACCTACCAGACCTACTGGAAGCGCTTCATCGATCCGGTCGCGGTCAACCTCGACATCCGGGCCCAGGAGGACCAGCGCGAGCTCGTCGACGTCGACGTCAGGGTCCTGCCGCTGATCGACGCGACCGACTACCGCGAGCTCACCGAGATGGTCGGCGACGCCCGGATCGAGGTGAGCGCGCAGGGTCGCGGCCTCCGGGTGGTCTACGGCGTCGGCGCCGAGAGCCCGCTCCGCCGCGATCTCGACGGCCTCCTCCGGGCCGCGACCGGCAAGGCCGAGATCGGCGTCGGCTGGGTCGGCGACTGGGTGATGCTCGGCATCGAAGATCGGGCGGCGCTCGCCGATCTCTACGTCTGGCTCGAGGACCGGATCCAGCTCCCCGATCGGAGCCGGCCCGACGACATCTTCGGCGACGAGCATCTCTGGCACCGGGTCGGCCGGGCGCCGGTCTACGCGGGCGCGGCGGTCCGCTCGTCAGCGGCCCTCGTGGCCACCCTCGGCGCGCTGCGGACGATGATCAACGAGATCGTCCCCGGCACCATCGAGTGGGGCGAGCACAGCCGCCACCGCGCGATCCCGATCGTCCGGGTCGGCGTCCGCCGCGACGCGCCGCTCCTCACCCGCCCCGAGCTCGCCGACGCGATCGCGCTCTACTACGCCCAGACCAGCGAGGCGGTCGTCCTCGCCCTCGATCCCGAGGTCCTCCACCCGGTCCTCGATCGCCTCCTCGACGGCCACGCGCCGAAGCCCGGCGCCGCCGACGGCCCGCAGCTCGTCTTCGAGGCGACCTCCGGCCCCGGGCAGGCGCTCTGGACGGTCGGCCACTGGCTCCTCCAGGCGGAGGCCACGAGCGCCCAGACGATCGCCGAGCGCGGCGCCGAGATCCTCCTCCTCGGCACCCAGGGCGCCCACAGCCAGGCCCTGGTCGCCGACCTCGCGCTCGCCTACTTCGGCGCGATCCCCCTCAGCGCCCGCGGGGCGCCGCCGATGCACCTCACGCCGACCGGCGCCAGCGACCCGCTCTTCGGCACCGCGATCGCCCGCGCCTACCCGCCGCTGCCGATCAAGGGCGCGCCGATCGAGCGCCTGATGGAGCGCCTCCGCGGGGTCCGCCTCGAGGTCTCCTTCGACCGCGAGCCGGCGGCCGCCGGCGCCGACGCCCGCTCGCTCCACACCCACCTCCAGCTCGAGCTCCAGCGCTGAGCGGGCCGCGCTCCGCTGTGAAGCACGAGCGCCACCTCCGCGCCGCCGCGTCAAGCGGCGGGCGAGCGCGGCGGCGTCGCCCGCCGCGCCTCGGCCTCCGCGAGCGCGGCGTGGAGGCGGTCGACGTCGAGCGGCTTGGCCAGGCACTCATCCATCCCGGACGCCAGGTAGCGATCGCGCGCGCCGGCGAGAAGCACCGCGGTGAGGCCGACGACGACGAGGTCTCGCGCGACGCCTGGCGCCGCGCCCCCGCGGATCCGCCGGGTCACCTCGTCGCCGTCGAGGCCGGGCATCTGGACGTCGATGACGAGGGCGTCGACGTCGCCCCGCCTCCTGAGCACCTCGAGCACCCGCTGCCCGTCCTCCACCGCGATGACCCGATGACCGGCGCGCTCGAGGAGCGCCGCCTCGGTCTCGCGGCAGATCGGATCGTCCTCCGCGAGGAGGATCGTCCGCGAACGCGCCTCGGCCGGCGCAGCCTCGACGTCGCCCGCGAGGAGCGCTCGCGGCGAGCGCTCGATGACCCCGAGCTCGACGACGAAGGAGAAGGTCGCGCCGACCCCCGGCCGCCCGACCGCCCAGATCCGCCCGCCCATGAGGCCGACGAGCTCGCGCGTGATGGTCAGGCCGAGGCCGACGCCGCCGCTCCCCGCCCGGTTGAAGGGCTCAAAGATCGCCTCGCTCGCCTCGGGCGGGAAGCCTGCGCCGGTGTCGGCGACGACGAACGCGATCCGCAGGCCGTCGGCGCGGCTCGGCGGCTCATCCGAGGGGCGGACGACGACCCGGACGCCGCCACGCGCCGTGAACCTGATCGCGTTGCCGACCAGGTTGATCAGCGCCTGCCCGAGGCGCCCGCGGTCGCCGCGGACCCAGCGCGGGAGCGTCGGGTCGACGTCGATCGCGAAGGTGATCCCCTTGGCCTCGGCGCTCGCCCGGAGCGACCCGAGGCTGGCCTCCAGCGCCGCCGTGAGCTCGAAGGGCTCGTCCGCCAGCTCGATCCGCCGAGCCTCGATCTTCGCGAAGTCGAGCGTGTCGGAGATCACCGAGAGGAGCCCCTCCGAGGCCCGCAGCGCGAGCTCCAGGAAGCGGCGCGCCCGCTCCGGGAGCGCCTCGGTGAGGGCGAGCTCAGTGGCCATCTGGATGCTGCTCAGCGGCGTCCGCAGCTCGTGGCTGACCCGCGCGAGAAACTCGCTCTTCGCCCTGGAGGCGTCCTCTGCGCTCTCCTTCGCCCGCTGGAGCGCCTCCGCCAGGCGCTCTTGGCTGACGTCGTCGAGGGCGCAGCAACAGCGCGCCTCGCCGTCGCCGCCGCGGAGCACGACCCCGGAGACGCTGGCCATGAAGACCCGCTCGCCTGCGTCGATCAAGAAGTCGGACGGACCCTGATCTCGCGCGCTGAGGACCCCCTCCAGGAAGCTCCTCCAGCGCTCACGCGCCCCCGCCTCGACGAAGCGTCCGAAGGGCAGCCCCACGAGGGTCGCCCGATCGAGGCCGAGGAGACGAGCGGCCGCCGCGTTGGCCTCGACGATCGCCCCCCGGCCGTCGAGCGTGAGGTAGCCGAAGGGCGCGAGCTCGAAGAGATCGAGGTAGCGGCGACGCGACGCCTCGAGCTCGTCCTGGGCCCGGAGCAGCGACTCGTTCTGCATCTCGAGCTCGATCTGTTGGACGTGGAGCTCATGGACCAGGCCCGCGAGATCCAGCGACTCGTCGCTCGAGGTGTCTCCCGACGCCAACCGAGCCTCTGCGAGGCGTCGAGGGTCGGCCGAGACACGATGTTTGACTTCCGTCATTTCGCGCCTCCCGGCCAGGTCGGCCGCGCGGTTCGATGAGAACTCCTAAAGAATAGCACCGCGTCGATCGGCGACCCATCGCAGAGCTTGCGTGCAGGAGAGCCCGTCGAGGGCGAACGACGAGGGCTGCGCCCCCCCGAGGACCGGGCGGACGACCCCACCGAGGATCCGTCGACGCCCTCGACGGCGGGCTATCCCTCCGTCGAGGCGGTCGTCGACGGATCGCCAGGGCGCGCCGCGACCCGCCGCAGCTCGGCCTCCAGCCGCTTGACCGCGGTGATGTCCGAGAAGGTGATGACGACCCCCGCGAGCTGGCTCTCGATGTTCCGGTAGGGCTTGAGCTTCGCCCCGAACCAGCGTCCGTCGCTGGCCGCCACCTCCCGCTGGACCGGCGCCAGCGTCTCGAGGACCTGGCGGGCGTCGTCGACCAGCCCCTCGTAGTCGAGGATCGTCGTGATGTCGCCGAGCGGGCGGCCGACGTCGCTCGGGATCAGGCGGATCAGCTTGGTCACCTTGGCGGTGAAGGAGCGGATGTGGAGCGCCTCATCGAGGAAGACGGTGGCGATCTCGGTGCTGTCGAGGAGGTTCTGCATGTCGTCGCTCGCCCGCGAGAGCTCGTCGACCTTCGCCTGGAGCTCGGCGTTGAGGGTCTGGAGCTCCTCATTCATCGACTGCATCTCCTCGCGTGAGGTCGTCAGCTCCTCGTTGGTCGACTGGAGCTCCTCGTTCGCCGCCTGGAACTCCTCGTTGGTCGACATCATGTCCTCCTGCGAGGCCTGCATCTCCTCGCGCATGAGCTGGATCTCCCGGCGGAGGGCGTCGCACTCGTCGTGGGCGCGCTGGAGACCATCGACCGCCTCGGCCTCGCCAGCCGCGCTCGTCGGCGGCGGGACGCCCGGCGGCGGGGCGCTCGCGTCGACGAAGACGATCATCAAGGTCCCCTGGAGGGGCCCGGGCTCGTCGAGCGCCCGGACCGTGAGCTCGATCGCCCGCTCGCCCGCTTCGGTCTCGACGACGGCCCGGGCCTGGACCGCGGCGCTCCGCCTCCGCCGGACCTCGGCGATCGCCCGGCCGAGCGGGTGGAGGAGCCCGCGGCGGGCCATCGCCAGGACGTTCCAGTTCGCCTTGCCGGCCGCCGGCTCGAGGTAGCGGCCGGTGTTGCCGTTGCAGTAGACGATGTCGCCGGCGGAGGTGACCAGGACCGCCGCCGGCGCGAAGTTGCGGAGGAGGAACCTGTCCGCCTCGGCCTCGAGGCTCGCGGGCGACGCCATCCCCCGCGGCACCTCGCCGCTCGTCGGGCTGACGAGCGGCGCGAAGGTGACGAAGCCGGGGCGGGCCGCGACCTCGATCCGGCGGTAGAGCTTGGCGCTCCCGCGGATCGGCGCGAAGAGCTCGGCGGCGCTGCCGATCGAGTCGGCGCTGCCGAGAAAGAGGATCCCGCCGGGGTTGAGACTGTAGTGAAAGAGCGAGAGGAGGGTCCGCTGGATCTCGGGCTTGAGGTAGATGAGGAGGTTGCGGCAGCTCACCAGATCGAGCTTGGTGAAGGGCGGGTCCATCACGACGTTCTGCGGGGCGAAGACCAGCATGTCGCGGAGCTCCTTGCGGACCCGGAAGCGGCCCTGCTCGCGGATGAAGAAGCGGCCGAGGCGCTCGGCTGAGACGTCGTCGGCGACGCTGGTCGCGTAGACGGCCTGGCGCGCGCGGGCGATCGCGTCGCGGTCGAGATCGGTGGCGAAGATCTGGAGGCGATGGGGCCCGCCGCCGCCGCTCAGCAGCTCCAGGAAGACGATCGCCAGGGAGTAGGCCTCCTCGCCGGTCGAGCAGCCAGGGACCCAGGCGCGGATCGTCGCGCCCGCCGGCCGCGCGGCCAGGAGCGCTGGCAGGGCGATCTCCTGCAAGCACCCCCAGGCGTCGGGATCGCGGAAGAAGCGGGTGACGCCGATCAGGAGCTCCCGAAAGAGGATCTCGATCTCGCCGGGGTTCTCGCGGAGGTAGCGGACGTACTCGCCGATCCGGTCGAGCTGGTGGATCCCCATCCGCCGCTGGATCCGCCGGTAGAGGGTGGTGTCCTTGTAGAGCGAGAAGTCGTGGCCGGTGTGCGCGTGGAGGAGCAGGACGATCGCATGCATCCCGCTCTGAATCGCCGGATCGAGGATCTCCGCCGGCTCGGCCGGACGGGGGGCGCGCTCGAAGTAGCCGACGATCTTCTCGGGGAGGACCTCGGCCACGGCGACGACGTCGACGAGGCCGGTGCTGAGCGCGCTCCGTGGCATCCCCTGGAAGCCGGCGCTCGCCGGCTCCTGGACGAGGACGAGCCCGCCCCGCTCCTTGATCGCCCGGAGCCCGGCGGTCCCGTCCGAGCCCATCCCCGAGAGGATCACCGCGACCGCCTGCTCCTGGCGATCGCCGGCGAGGCTGCGGAGGAAGAGGTCGATCGGCAGGTGGAGCCCCGGCGCGCTCGTCGGCGGCGTCAGGTGGAGGACGCCGCCGCGGATCGTCAGGTCGTGGGTCGGCGGGATCACGTAGACCCGGCCGGGCTCGACCCGCGCCCCCTCCTCGGCCTCGCACACCGGGAGCTCGGTCGCGCGCTGGAGGATCGGGACGAGCTGCGAAGGGTGGCTCGGATCGAGGTGCTGGATCACCACGAAGGCCACCCCGCACGCCGCCGGGACCGCCCGGAAGAACGCGGAGAGGGCCTCGAGGCCGCCAGCGGAGGCGCCTACGCCGACGATCGGGAAGTGAGCGGCCGCGGGCTGCGACGGGGTCTCGTTGCCTTCCATAGTCGGGCGCCAGCCTACGCCCAACGCCCGGCGCCTGGGGCGAAAACGACCGCTCGCTCGCTGCGAAGCGTCCGCCGCAGCCCCTCCCTCGCCCCGGCGAGCACCTCGGCGCGCTCGCTCGCCGCGCTCGCGGCCGCGAGCGCGAGGCACGAGAAGGCCGCCCAGCGCCGCGCCGCCGCCAGGATCGCCGGCTCGACCGCACCGTACGCGGCGAGGAAGCCCGGGCGCTGGTCAGGCGTGAGCCCGTACCAGTAGACCGCGAGGTCGCCGACCGGCGGCGCGAGGCAGGCGTCGCCCCAGTCGATCACGCCGACCGGCCGACGCCCTCCGTCGACCAGGACATGACGCATGTGGAGATCGCCGTGGACGAGGACCTCGGGCCCGTCCGTCGGGCCGCCCTCGCTCTCGTCGAGGAGGCGGAGGAGGGCCGCGCGCGGGGGATCGACGCCGGCGTCGACGGCCCGCCGGGTCCACTCGAGGACCCGCCCGGCGAGGGCCGCGGGATCGGCCCGCCGGAGCGGATCGCGGGGCGTCCCCGGCGGCGCCGCGGCGGCCCGCGCGGGTCGATGGAGCTCGGCGAGCGCCCGCGCGAGCGCCTCGGGATCGGCGAGCGATTCACCGCGTCCGAGGAGCTCGGCGAGCGCCTCGCCCTCGACCGGGCGGTAGGCGATCCAGGGCCCCGGGAGGCCGGGCTCGGGCTCGCCGAGCGCGAGCGGTCGCGGGGCGGCGAGCGGCAGATCGCCGAGGGTCGGCAGGAGCCGCTGCTCGCGGCGCACCAGCGGATCGGCGAGGGCTCGAACCGCCACCCGGAGGTAGACGCCGTCGACCTCGAGGACGAGGTTGTCCCAGCCCGCGTCGACCCTGCGGACGCGCCGCGGATCGACGTCGAGGTGACGGCCGAGCGCGACCGCGGCTGCCGCGGGATCGACCGCCCGCTCGGGTCGCCAGGGCTCGTCGCTCATCCGCGGAGGATACGCGAGGCAGGCGGCCAGCGAGTATCCTCCCGCCGTGCTCAGCTACCTCGTCCGCACGATCCCGGTCATCGTCCGCGCCACCCGCAACCGCGACGGCCGCCTCGTCTCGCGGCTCGAGCGGCGGGTCCGCTTCGGCGAGATCGATCCAAACCTGCACATGAACCAGGCCGTCTACGCGAGGGTCGCCGAGTACGGCCGCACCGACTGGGTGATCCGCTCGCAGGCCTGGCAGCGCTGGCGGAGCGAGGGCATCAAGCCGGTCGTCGCCGAGCAGCACATCGTCTACCGCCGCGAGCTCCGGGCGGGGACCCGCTACCTCGTCGACACCCGGGCGACCGCGGTCGACGGCCGCCTCCTGCGGGTCGAGAGCGTCCTCCTCGTCGGCGATCGGGTCCACGCCCGCGACGACACCAAGCTGATCTTCATCGGCCGCGACGGGGTGCTCGCCGCCGACGCGGTCCAGGCCTGCTGCGCGGGCCTCCTGAGCGAGCCGCTGGCGATCGAGGCGTGGCAGGTCGTCGGCGCGGCATGACGCGATCGAGCGGCCCCGCGCGGCGCTCGACCCAATTTGCGGGCAAGGGCGCGCGCATCCGCCCGCATCTGCTCCGGAGGTCGTCTAGGATGACCCAATGCCCTACGTCGATCTCCCCGACCTCCCCGGCGTGTTCCCTGCGGACTCGCTCTTCGACGGCCCCTACGCCAAGAGCACGGCCCTGCCCCTCGGGAGCTGGCGGGCGATGGCCAACGGCCGGGTCTACACCCTCGAGATCACGGCCCAGGCCGGCGCTGACGTCACCGCGACCATGAGCAGCGGGACGATCCGCGACGCCCGCTGGGATCCCGCGACCCTCCACTTCACCTTCACCCGGGTGATCCCAAACGTCATCGAGCAGGCGTTCTCCGCCTACCTCTTCCACTTCGACGAGGCCGACCCGCTCTGGCGGATGGCCGGGACCTTCCAGACCGTGAAGAACCTGAGCCAGCACAGCGTGCCGATGATCCCGAGCGGCTGGTACGCGACGCTCCATCGCTAGCGCCGCTCACGGGTCGATGCGGAAGCGGGTGCGTCCCGCGAGGTGGTCGCCGCGGCGAAAGCCACGGATCCGGTAGACCGAGCGCACCTTCGGATCGGCGAGGAGCTCCTGGAAGTGAGCGCCGTCCTGGACGATGTACTCGAAGCCCGCGGGCCGACCCGGCAGGGTCCGGAGGGCGAGGCCGCCGGCGGCGAAGGGCAGCGCGCCGACGTTGTCGCGGAAGTCCTGCCCGTAGAGGAAGTACTGCTCGATGTTCGAGAGGTAGAGGAGGCCGACCTCCTGCCCGTGCTCCCGCAGGCGCTCCCCCAGGAGGCGGACGACCCCGCCGCGTGTGAAGTCGCCGCGGAGCGCGATGACCTTGCCGGCGAGGACCAGCGCTCGGGTGCGCTGGTAGAGCGCGTCGTCATCGAGGAGCCAGGGGACGCCGGCCGCGGCCATGCGCTTGCCGAGGTCGGCGAGGTGGCGGGCGATCTTCGGCTGCGCCTCGGCGAAGAGCTCGCGGAGCGCGGCCGCGTCGTCGTCGCCGGCGGCGATCGCTGCGAGGAGCGCGTCGGCCTCGGCCGTCCCGGCCGCGCTCCAGAGGCGCAGGAAGTCCGCCGGCGCGGCCGCCTCGGCGAAGAAGGCGGCGTAGATCCGGTGGAGCTCCGGGATCGCCGGATCGAGGTCGACGAGGATCAGCGCGCTGGCGTCGGCCCAGGCCGCGAGGACGTAGCCCGGATCGGCCCCGACCGCGACGAGCACCCCGCCCCGATCACGGACGTCCGCCTCGATGAGGCCGAGGTCGCGCTCGTTCGAGGCGAGGTAGTGCTGATCGTTGGTGAGCCCGGCCGTCTGCTCATCGACCGTCGCGCCCTCCATCGCGCTGACGAAGCGCTCGATCCCGGAGGACGGCGCGGGCGCGAGCGAGGCGAGGGCGAGGCCGAGACCAAGACCGAGGGCGAGCGGGAGGTTGAGCACCTCGAGGAGACGCCCGACGTTGGGGCAGAGATTCCCGCCCCTCGGGCGACCCCTCGCCGCGCGCCGCCGACGGGGCCCCCGTTCTACACTCGGACCGATGAAGACGAAGCCTCACCCCGGCGCCGGTGTCGAGATCTGGGACGTCGATCTCCGGAGGGTCGACGACGCGACCTTCGCGGCGATCCGCGCGCTCTTCGTCGAGCACGGCCTGGTCTTCTTCCGCGATCAGGAGCTCCGCGAGGAGGACCACATCGCCTTCGCCGCGCGCTTCGGCGCGATCAACGTCAACCGCTTCTTTCCCCGGCACCCGGAGCACCCGGAGATCGCCGTGGTCTCGAAGCGGCCCGAGCAGCGGATCAACGTCGGCGGCGGATGGCACACCGATCACTCGTACGACACCGAGCCAGCGCTCGGGTCGATCCTTGTCGCCCGGGAGCTCCCCCGACGCGGCGGCGACACGTGGTTCGTCAGCATGTACGACGCCTTCGAGCGCCTCCCCGAGCGGGTGAAGGAGAGGCTCCGCCGGATGCGAGCGGTCCACTCCGCGAAGCACATCTTCGGCTCGCGCACCACGCGCATTCGCCGCTTCCTCGGCGCGGGAGAGCTGGCACACAACCCCGAGCTCGCTGACGCGCTCGACGACGTGATCCACCCCGTCGTCATCAAGCACCCGCTCTCGGGCCGCGAGGCGCTCTACATCAACCCGTCGTTCACCCTCCGCTTCGCGGGGCGGAGCATCGTGACGTCGCTCCCACTCCTCGCCTATCTCTACCTCCACGCGACGCGGCCGGCGAAGGTCGCGAGGTTCACGTGGAGGCCCGGCTCGGTCGCCCTCTGGGACAACCGCGCGACCTGGCACTACGCGCGCAACGACTACCCGGGCGAGGCGCGCGTCATGCACCGCGTCACGATCGCCGGCTGCGCGCTGCGGGGCTCCGCGCCGAACTGACGCGCGCCAGCCACGTCCCCCGCGCCGGCTCCGCGGCCTCGAAGCGCCCGGCAAGCGCGGCCTCACCGCCGCGCCACCGGCCCGCCGGGCACGTAGAGACGCGCGCGCGGATGCGCTATCGTCCCCGATCCATGGCCTACGTCGTCCCCGCTCGCCCTCACGCGCTCCGCCTCGGCGCCGCCGCGCTCCTCCTCCTCGCCTCGGCCTGCGCCGGCGACGACAGCAGCCGCGACACCGCGACCGTCGGCGACACCGCGACCCAGGCGAGCGGCACGACCACCGGCGGTGGCGGCGAGACCGACGGCTCGAGCGGCGGCAGCGAGGGCTCGAGCGGCGGCAGCGCGACCGCGAGCGGGGGCACGACCACGGGCGACGCGACCACGTCGGGCACCACCGGCGACACCAGCGACACCACCGGCGACACCTCCGACACCACCGGCGACACCGGCGGCTTCCCGGGGGCGCTCTGCGAGCCGATCCCCGACTGCGAGGCGGTCCCGGTGCCGACCCTCAACAACCAGCCGCCGCCCGACGACGACAACCACCGCGGCCGCGACATGTTCTACGTCACAGGCGAGGATCAGTGGGTGCTCGCCAAGTTCGCCGACGGCGGGATCCTCGACCTCGACTACCACGGCTACACCGTGCGGATCTTCCTCCTCCGCGGCTGCCAGGGCGAGTGGGAGGAGCTCGGCACCGCGATCACCTCGGACGACGGCCAGAACCCGACGGTCGAGGGCGTCGAGGACACCGGCGGCCGGATCTACTTCAAGATCCCCGAGGACAAGAAGCTCGCCCCCGGTCGCCACAAGATCCACATGATCGTCGAGGACGACAACAGCGTCGCCGACCAGTACATCGACGTCGTCCCCAAGGGCGCGCCGATCTTCGTCAGCGACGTCGACGGCACCCTGACGACCTCGGAGAACGAGGAGTTCTACGACCTCCTCCTCGGGACGATCCCCGACGCCAACGCCTTCGCCGCCCAGGCCTTCACCCTCCTGCGCTCGAAGGGCTACTGGCCGATGTACATGACCGCCCGCCCCGAGTTCCTCTACAAGCGGACCCGCGAATTCGTGGTCAAGCACGGCTTCCCCCACGGGATCATCCACACCACCCTCTCGAAGAGCGGCGCCCTCAACGGCGAGGCGGCGATCTACAAGAGCGGCGAGCTGGCGATGCTCGCGGCCAAGGGCCTCAAGCCGGTCTACGCCTTCGGCAACCGCGAGAGCGACGCCGAGGCCTACGACAACGCCGACGTCCAGCCCCTCGAGAACCGGATCTTCTTCCAGTTCGTCGACGCGGTCTACGGCGGCCGGACGATCAACTCCTACGGCGAGCTCCTCGACGAGTTCGACGCGCTCCCCGACCTCTGCCCCTGACGATGAAGCCCGCGCTCCTCCTCCCCCTCGCCCTCGCCTCCCTCGGCCTCGCCGGCCTGGCGATCTACGCGGTCCAGAACCGCGAGCCCGTCCGCCCGCGGGCCCAGGCGAGCGCCGACACAAAGCCCGCGCCCCGGGCCGCCGAGGAGTCGCCGCTCGCCCGGATGATCCGCGCCGGCCAGACGCCGACGATCGACCCCCGCCCGGCGAGCGACGACGACCCGCCCGCGGACGCGCCCGCCAGCCTCAAGGAGGTCCCGAGCCGCAACGACGCGCTGAGCACCTTCGAGGCCCTCCTCGGCCAGCTCGAGGAGATCGACGACCCGAAGGAGCTCGGCGCCAAGCGCCGCGAGGAGCTCTACAACGGGATCACCGGCTCCTTCACCGTCCTCTCGGCCCAGCTCGGCCCGGGCGATCGCCAGCTCCTCGAGGACTCCTACGCCCGGATGATGTCGAACTTCGAGCGCCTCAAGATCAAGCGGCCCGCCCCGGCGCCGGTCCGCGAGGCCGAGCCCTACGTCGCCCACTGAGCGCCCACTGAATTGCGCAGAGCGCCGACCCGTCGCCCGGGCCGGCGCTCCGCCGCGCATGCGCGTCGAGGGGCGGCTCAGCTCGCCGCTTCGCCGCCGCGCTTCCCCGAGAGCGCGTCGATGATGTCGACGAGGAGCTGGCGCTGGGAGTGGAGCGCCTTCGGCAGCGTCGGCCCCAGGCGATCGAACCACTCGATCTGCGACTCGAGCTCCTCGCGCCACTCGTCGCGGTCGACCCGGGTCGCCTCCTCGAAGTCCTCGCTGGTGATCTTGAGGAACGAGAGGTCGAGGTCGCCCTCGCGCGGGATCCAGCCGACCGGGGTCTCCTGGCCGCCGACCCGGACGTGCGCCCGATCGATCACCCACTTGAGCACCCGCATGTTCTCGCCGAAGCCCGGCCAGAGGAAGCGCCCGTCGGCGCCCTTGCGGAACCAGTTCACCAGGAAGATCTTCGGCGGGAACTTGATCCGGTCGCGCATCTCGAGCCAGTGCGCGAGGTAGGAGCCCATGTCGTAGCCGCAGAAGGGGAGCATCGCCATCGGATCGCGGCGGACGATCCCGACCTTGCCGGTCGCCGCGGCCGTGGTCTCCGAGCCCATCGTCGCCCCGAGGAAGACGCCGTGGGTCCAGTGGAAGGACTGGAGCACCAGCGGCACCGTCGTCGCCCGCCGGCCGCCGAAGATGATCGCCGAGATCGGCACGCCCTCGGGGTCGTCGGCCATCTTCGAGAGCGCCGGGTTGTTGATCATCGGCGAGCAGAAGCGCGAGTTCGGGTGGGCCGCCTTCTCGCCCGAGCTCGGATCCCAGGGCTGGCCCTTCCAGTCGATGAGCCCCTCCGGCGGGGTGTCGCTCATCCCCTCCCACCAGACGGTGCCGTCGGGCGCGAGCGCGACGTTGGTGAAGATCGTGTCGCGCTGGACGGTCTTGAGCGCGTTCGGGTTCGACTTCCCCGAGGTCCCGGGGGCGACGCCGAAGTAGCCGGCCTCCGGGTTGATCGCCCAGAGGCGGCCGTCCTCGGCGACCCGCAGCCAGGCGATGTCATCGCCGACGGTCCACACCTTCCAGCCCTTGAAGCGCTTCGGCGGGATCATCATCGCGAAGTTGGTCTTGCCGCAGGCGCTCGGGAAGGCGGCGGCGACGTAGGTCGTCTGCCCCTCCGGGCTCTCGACCCCGAGGATCAGCATGTGCTCCGCGAGCCACCCCTCCTGCTTGCCGAGGTAGGAGCCGATCCGCAGCGCCAGGCACTTCTTGCCGAGGAGGACGTTGCCGCCGTAGTTCGACGACGTCGACCAGATCGTGTTGTCCTCGGGGAAGTGGCAGATGAAGCGCTTCTCCGGGTCGATGTCGAGCATCGCGTGGAGGCCCCGGTTGAAGTCGTCGGCCATCCCGAGCATGTCGAGCGCCGCCTGCCCCATCCGGGTCATCACCCGCATGCTCAGGACCACGTAGATCGAGTCGGTGATCTCGACGCCGATCTTCGAGAAGGGCGAGCCGACCGGGCCCATCACGTAGGGCACGACGTACATCGTCCGCCCCTTCATCGACCCCTCGTAGAGCCCGCCGAGCTTGCGGTAGGCCTCGTCCGGCGCCATCCAGTTGTTGGTCGGACCGGCCTCGTCGCGGGTCGGGGTGCAGATGAAGGTGCGGTGCTCGACCCGGGCGACGTCGGCCGGGCTCGAGCGGTGGAGGTAGCAGCCAGGGAGCTTGTCCTGATTGAGCGGGATCAGGATCCCCTCGCGCACCGCCTGCTCGGTCATGGCCTTCTTCTCGGCCTCCGACCCGTCGCACCAGTGGATCCGGTCCGGCTGGCAGAGCTTCGCCATCTCGGCGACCCAGCCCATGACGTGGGGGTTCTCGGTGAGAGCTGTTGTCATCGTCGTCCTCCGGCGTCCCCGGCTGCCGCTCGATAGAACATGCGCGCTTCCCGCAGCACCCGGCTCGCGCACACACTACCACCGCCCCCGGCAGGCGCCGGCGCGCATTCGCTTCCTCGACGGGAGAAGACTCACCGCGATCAGACCTGCGCAGGCCGCCAAATTCCGGCAGATTCGCCGCATTTCGCCGGCGAGGGGGTCCGGGCCGGGACCGTGAGGGGGCCCTCAAGGCCGCGTTGGTGATCATTGCCACGGGGCGTCGCCGCCCGCCCCCACCCCTGGAGATCCCGCGCAGATCCGAGCTATCGTCGCGCGCGAGCGCCCCGGGCACGATCGCCCGTCGGCCACGACCGCTGAAAAATTTCCGGAGCACCTATGCCTGAAGTCCGCGCACACCGTCCTGGGACCTTTTGCTGGGCTGATCTGCCGTCGACCGAGCTCGACCGGGCGATCGCCTTCTACAGCGAGCTCTTCAACTGGAGCGCGAACGAGGCCGAGATGCCCGAGGGCGCCGGCCGCTACGTGATCTTCCAGAAAGACGGCAAGAACGTCGCCGCCGCGTACGAGATGCCGGAGGCGATGATCGCGGAGGGCGTGCCCGCCCACTGGGAGAGCTACATCGCCACCCGCAACGTCGACGAGCTCACCGCCCGCGCCGCCGAGCTCGGCGCGACCGTCGTCGCCGAGCCCCACGACATGCCCGGCGTCGCCCGGATGGCCGTCCTCGCCGACCCCGAGGGCGCGAGCTTCACCCTCTACCAGGCCCAGGGGGAGATCGGCGCCCAGCGCCTCAACGAGCCCGGCGCCCTCTGCTGGTACGAGCTCTACGCCCGCGACCTCGAGAGCGGCTCGGCCTTCTACGCCGACCTCTTCGGCTACGAGATCCGCCGCGGGCTCGGCAGCGGCGGCCAGCCCTACTACCAGTTCGGGATCGGCGCGGGCGCGGCCGCCGGGGCGATGCAGCTCCGCGAGGAGTGGGGCGAGATGCCGGCGATGTGGATGGTCTACTTCCAGACCGACGACCTCGACGCGGCGATCGCCCGGGCCGAGAGCCACGGCGGCGCGATGATCATGGCGCCGACCGAGGTCCCGGGCGTCGGCCGCTTCACCATGCTCAGCGATCCCCAGGGCGCCTACTTCATGATCATGGAGATGGGCGCGCCGACGCGCGCGAGCTAGCGCGGCGCCTCGCCGCCGGGTCGGGCCGCGCTCGCTCCCCTCGGGGTCGGCCGCGGCCCGTCGATTTTTTTCTGCGGGCGACGCGATCGTTTGCCGGGCTCGAGCGACGTCCAGAGTGGAGGCATCCGCATGAACAACGTCCGCTCGCTCGTGGCTCGATCCTTCCGCACTCGCCCCGCTCCCGCGCTCGCGCTCGCGCTCGCGCTCGCGCTCGCCTGCGACGCCGCGCCGCCGGAGCCGGCGCCCGCCGGCGAGGCCGCTCGCGCGGCGCTCGACGACCTCCGGCGCCCGCTCGGCGCGCTCGCCGAGGCGCTCGTCGCCGCCCACCGCGACAACGACGAGAGCCTCGGTCTGGTGCTCCGCCTCGAGGTCGTCGACGATCTCCTCCTCGAGATCTACGAGCCCGAGCCCGACGAGGTGCTCGTCGTCTGGTCGGGCGCGCCGACCGAGGATCCCGGGATCGGGTCCGACGTCCGGACCCTCGCCGAGCTCTGGGCCGCGCTCGCCGACGACGCCCCGATGCCGCCCGCGCTCGCCGAGCTCGCGCTCCACGTCGGCGATCGCCCGCTCGGGATCCTCGGGCCCTCGGCGACCGACTGGATCCGGGCGGCCGAGCACCGCCAGGGCTTCTGCGACCGCGACTTCCTCAAGTCCCCGGCCTCCGCCTGCTCGCTCGGCGGCGGCCTCGAGAACGACTACACCCTCTGCGTCAACGATCAGTGGGACGGGATCGAGGGGAGCGCCGACCCCACGTACGTCTCGACGGCGGTCGTCTGCCCGAACCTCGGCGACGTCGTCCTCCACTTCTACGCGCCGGACGCCTACGGCCTCTGGCCGGTCCCGCTCAACACCTACTGGCAGGGGACCCACACCAACTTCGGCTGCATCAAGGCCAGCGATCCGGGCTGTCACTACAACACCCACACGGTCGAGGACGCCGAGGGCGACCGCTTCCACTTCCGGATGATCGCCGACCTCGCCGAATAGGGCGATCGGGCGCCTCGTCGTCGCTGGGGCCGGCGCGCGCGGCCGCGAGGGCGCTTGATCGCCGGGCGAAAACGCGGTCCACTGCGGCCGACCGTGCAGCTCACCAACCAGCAGGTGGAGGCGCTCGCCCCCGACAAGGCCGCCGTCGCCCGGGCGAAGAAGCTCGGCGAGCCCCGCAACTGGTCCGGCCTCGGATCGTCGGAGCGGGCGATCTGGGGGGAGTGCAAGGGCTCGTCGACCTACCAGGTCCGGGTCGATCTCTCGGACCTCGCGTCCAAGTGCTCCTGTCCGAGCCGCCAGCTCCCCTGCAAGCACACCCTCGGGCTCCTCTTCCTCGCCGCCCAGCGGCCCAAGGAGCTGGCGGCGGGGGCCGAGCCCGAGTGGGTCGCCGACTGGATCACCCGCCGTCAGGCGGCCGCCCAGGCGAAGGCGACCAAGAAGGCCCAGGCCCGCGAGGGCAAGGCGCCGGTCGACGCCGCCGCCCAGGCGAAGCGGGTCGAGAAGCGGGAGGAGAAGATCGCCGACGGCCTCGATCAGCTCGACCGCTGGCTCAGCGATCTCGTCCGCGTCGGCCTCGCGTCGGTCGAGCAGAGCTCGCCGGGGATCTTCGAGGAGGAGGCGCGGCGCCTGGTCGACGCCCAGGCCTCCGGCCTCGCCGGCTGGGTCCGCCGCCTCTCGACGATCCCGCTCTCGGGGAGCGATTGGCCGGCTCGACTCCTCGCCCAGCTCGGCCGCATCGCCCTCCTCACCCGGGCCTACCGCGGGCTCGAGCGCCTGGACCCCGCCCTCCAGCTCGACGTCCGCCAGCAGATCGGCTGGAGCATGGGCCAGGACGAGGTGCTCGCCCACGGCGATCGCGTCCGCGACCGCTGGCAGGTGATCGCCCAGGAGGTGATCGACGACGAGCGCCTGCGGACCCAGCGGACCTGGCTCATGGGACAGGCAACCGGGCAAGCCGCGCTGATCCTGCAATTCGCCCCCGGACCGAAGGCGCGCTTCCCCGAGCTGATGCTCCTCGGCGCCGAGATCGAGGCCGAGCTCGCCTTCTACCCGGGCGCCGCCCGCCAGCGGGCGCTCCTGGTCGGCCGCGAGGGCGCGCCCGGCTCAGTCGGCGCCCTCGCTGGCGGCCAGGCGATCGCCGCGCTCCTCGACCAGACCAGCCAGGCGCTCGCCCGCCAGCCGTGGATCGAGCGCTTCGGCGCGGTCCTGGCCCAGGTCACCCCGGCCCGCGGCGACGACGGCGTCCTCCACCTCATCGACGCCGCCGGCGATCACCTGCCGGTCACCACCGGTGAGCCCTACCTCCTCCTCGCGCTCTCCGGCGGCGCGCCGATCGACGTCGGCGGCGAGTGGGACGGCGAGCGCTTCCATCCCTTCATCACGGCGACCGGCGGGCGCTTCCACCTCCTGCAGCCGGCCCTCCAGGCGCCCGGCGGCGACGACTAGCCGGCCGATCGGCCTGGCCAACCAAGCCACCGCCGGTGTACGTTCGCGCGGCCATGGACCCGCTGGTCAAGAGCGCCCTCGTCGGCACCGCCCAGGGCGGCGACGCCGGGCCGGCGAGCGGGCCGACGGACGCGCTGGTCGAGGCCGCGCTCGCGGGCGAGGCCGACGCCCGTGAGCTCGCGCTCCTCCTGCGGGCCGGCGCCGCGTCGATCTACCGGATCGCCGGCGCGCGGCCGGGCGGCGAGGCGCCGACGCCCCTCCCCTGCCCGCCCGAGACCCTCCGCCCCTGCTCGTCGGCGATGACCGAGATCATCCGGGCGATGCTCAGCGGCGATCAGCGCGACCTCCTGCCGCTGGCGCTGGTCGAGATGCGGGGCAACAAGCTCGCGCTCCCGGCCGAGCTCCTGCCGACCGCGCTCGCCTGTCCCGAAGACCAGCGACCCTTCATCCTCCCGCTCCTCGGCAGCCGCGGCCGCTGGCTCGCCGCCCACAACCCGGAGTGGAGCTGGGCGCTCCGCGAGTCGGCGTCGGCCGACGACCCGCCGCCCGCCGACGCCGATCGGCTCTTCGAGGAGGGCGACCTCAGCGAGCGCCGCCGGGTGCTCCGCCAGCTCCGCCGCGCCGACCCCGGGCGCGCCCGCGCCCTCCTCGAGGCCGCCTGGAAGAGCGAGAAGGCCGAGGTCCGCCGCTCCTTCATCGCCATCATGGCGATCGGCCTCGGCGAGGGGGACGAGCCCTTCCTCGAGGCCGCCCTCGGCGACCGCGCCCAGGCGGTCCGCGGCCGCGCGGCCGAGCTCCTCGCCGGCCTCCCGGCCTCGGCGCTCTGCCAGCGGATGATCGCCCGGGCCGATGCGATCCTGTCCCTTGAGGCAGCCTCCGTGTCGGCCCGCCTCAAGGCGGCGGTCCGCGGCGACGCCGCGCTCGGCAAGCTCGTCGTCGCCCTCCCCGACGAGTTCGACGCGAGCTGGGCCAAGGACGCGGTGATCGAGGCGCCCCCCGGCGGCGTCGGCCGCAAGGCCTGGTGGCTCAGCCAGCTCCTCGCGGCGACCCCCCTCGCCCACTGGGAGGCCCGCTTCGGCGCCGACCCGGCGGCGATCGTCGGCCTGGTCCGCGGCCACTCCTTCGCCAGCGCCCTCGTCGACGGCCTCACGGCGGCCGCCCTCCGTCAGGGCGCGAAGGCGTGGATGGGCCCGCTCTGGGACCTCTGGCGGACGCTCGGCAAGGGCGGTCCGCTGGTCCCCCAGCCGCTCTCGGCGCTGATCGCCGAGATGGACGCGGAGGCGGCCGAGGCCCGGGTCTGCGAGCTCCTCGGGGTCGGCACGCTGATCCTCGAGATCCTCAGCGCGCTGCCGACCCCGTGGACCGAGCGGGTCGCCGCCGCCTACCTCAAGGGCCTCGGCGAGCGCCTCGCCGGCCTCGGCAAGCGGCGCCCCCAGAGCGACGATCCCTGGCTCGAGTCGCTGCGCACGGCCGGCCGCGCGCTCCCCTCGAGCCGGATCGCCGAGGCCCTCGCGCTCCCCTCCCCGCCGGCTCCCGCCGAGGCCAGCAACTGGTACCTCGACCGCTGGCGCGCCAACTCCCGCCTCTTCACCGAGGCTCTCAACCTCCGCCAACGCCTCGCCGAGGAGATGCGCTCGTGACCGCGACCGATCCTGCCACCACCGTAGCCCCGGTCCTCCGCCCCCACGCCGAGGAGATCTTCGCCGAGGAGCTCGCCGCCCTCCGCAAGGAGGACGATCGCCCGCGCCCACCGAGCTGGCTCCTCTCGCCCTGGGCGGTCAAGCTCTACCTCCTCGGCGGCAAGCTGAAGAGCGGCTTTGAGATCAAGCCGAAGTACATCGGCAACGCCCGCCTCATCGAGATCGCCGTCGCCACCCTGGCGACCGACCGCGCGCTCCTCCTCTACGGGGTCCCGGGGACCGCGAAGTCGTGGGTCAGCGAGCACCTCGCGGCCGCGGTCTCCGGCGACTCGACCCTCCTGGTCCAGGGGACAGCCGGCACCGACGAGAGCGCGATGCGCTACGGCTGGAACTACGCCCGCCTCCTCGCCGAGGGGCCGTCGCCGGCGGCGATGGTCGCGAGCCCGGTGATGCGGGCGCTCGAGGGCGGCAAGCTCGCGCGGATCGAGGAGCTCACCCGGGTCCCGAGCGAGGTCCAGGACACCCTGATCACGCTCCTCTCCGAGAAGACGATGCCGGTCCCCGAGCTCGACAGCGAGGTCCAGGCCCGCCGCGGCTTCAACGTGATCGCCACCGCCAACAACCGCGACAAGGGGGTCAACGAGCTCTCGAGCGCGCTCCTCCGCCGCTTCAACACGGTCATCCTGCCGACCCCGGCGACGATGGACGAGGAGGTCGCGATCGTCGAGCAGCGGGTCGCCGACATGGGCCGCAACCTCGAGCTCCCGGCCGAGAAGCCGGCGCTCGAGGAGATCCGCCGGGTGGTGACGATCTTCCGCGAGCTCCGCGACGGCAAGACCGCCGACGGCAAGACCAAGGTGAAGTCGCCCTCGGGCACCCTCTCGCCGGCCGAGGCGATCTCGGTGGTCACCAACGGCCTGGCGATGGCCGGCTTCTACGGCGACGGGGTGGTCCGCGCGGCTGACCTCGCGGCCAGCCTCACCGGCGCGATCGTCAAGGACCCGGTCCAGGATCGGATCGTCTGGCTCGAGTACCTGCAGACCGTGGTCAAGGAGCGCGCCGGCTGGAAGGACCTCTACCGCGCCTGCAAGGCGGTCCTCGACTAGGAGCCCGTGGCCGCCGCCGTCCACATCTTCGGGATCCGCCACCACGGCCCCGGCTGCGCGCGCTCGCTGCGGGCGGCCCTCGAGGCGCTCGCGCCCGAGTGCGTGGTGATCGAGGGGCCGCCCGACGCCGAGGACGTGCTCGCCCTCGCCGTCGATCCCGCGATGAGCCCGCCCGTCGCCCTCCTGATCTACCCGGAGGGCGCGCCGGAGCGGGCCGCCTACTACCCCTTCGCCGAGTTCTCGCCGGAGTGGCAGGCGATCCGCTACGCGCTCGATCGCAGGATCCCGCTCCGCTTCATGGACCTCCCGCTCACCCACCGCTTCGCCGAGGAGGATCGCGCCCAGGCCGAGGCCGCCGCCGCGCTCCCGGCGGAGCTGACCGAAGAGACAGAACCTTCGGAGGACGCGGGCGCGGGCGCGGGCGAATGCGAGCACGAGCACGAGGCGCCGGACGACGACGAGCCCGCCGCCCTCCGCGTCGACCCCCTCGGGGTCCTCGCCGAGGCCGCCGGCTACAACGACCGCGAGCTCTGGTGGGAGCAGCAGGTCGAGCAGCGGATCGACCCCGCCGGCCTCTTCGAGGGGATCTTGGAGGCGATGACGGCCCTCCGCGAGCAGCACCCGCCGCCGACCGGCCACGAGGCGCTCCGCGAGGCCCACATGCGCAAGACGATCCGCGCGGCCGCCAAGGAGCACGCGACGGTCGCGGTCGTCTGCGGCGCCTGGCACGGGCCGGCGCTCGTCGACCTCGGCGGCGCCAAGGCCGACAACGCGCTCCTCAAGGGGCTCGGCAAGTCCAAGGTGATCGCCACCTGGATCCCCTGGACCTACGACCGCCTGACCTATGAGTCCGGTTATGGCGCGGGGATCGCCTCGCCCGGCTGGTACCAGCACCTCTGGAGCGCCCCCGATCGCTCGGCGATCCGCTGGGCGACCCTCGCCGCCCGCCTCCTCCGCGAGAAGGACCTCGACGCCTCGTCGGCCTCGGTGATCGAGGTCGTCCGCCTCGCCCACTCGCTCGCCGCCCTCCGCGACCTCCCGCTCCCCGGCCTCGCCGAGCTCCGCGAGTCGATCGAGACCGTCCTCTGCCACGGCGACCCGACCCCGCTCGCGCTCGTCCGCCGCGCCCTCGAGGTCGGCGACGCCCTCGGCGAGGTCCCCGAGGGCGCGCCGATGGTGCCGCTGCAGAAGGACCTCCTCCTCGCCCAGAAGCGCCTCCGCCTCAAGCCCAGCGCCGAGCAGAAGGATCTCAAGCTCGACCTCCGCAAGCCGGGCGACCTCGAGAAGTCGACGCTCCTCCACCGCCTGACGATCCTCGAGATCCCCTGGGGCGAGCTCAGCGAGCGGAGCGGCGAGAAGGGCGTCGGCTCCTTCCGCGAGCAGTGGCGCTACGCCTGGACCCCCGAGCTCGCGGTCAAGGTGATCGAGGCCAACGTCTTCGGCAACACGGTCGAGAGCGCGGCGATCGAGCGGGTCCGCCGCAGGGCCCAGGGCGCGACCCTCGGCGAGCTCACCGGCCTCCTCGAGGCGATCCTCCCCGCCGATCTCGAGCCCGCGCTCGCCCCCCTCCTCGCCCGCCTCCAGGCGGTCGCGGCCGTCACCGCCGACGTCCGCGAGCTGATGAAGGCGCTCCCGCCCCTCGCCCGCGTGAGCCGCTACGGCGACGTCCGCGGCGCCCGCGAGGCCGAGCTGCGGCCGCTCATCGACGGCCTCTGCGAGCGGATCCTGATCGGCCTCCCCTCCGCCTGCGCGTCGCTCGACGACGACGCCGCCGACGACATGGTCGCCGGCCTCGGCGAGGTCCACGAGAGCGTCCGCCTCCTCGACCGCGACGCGCTCCGCCAGGAGTGGCTGGTCGCGCTCGCCGGCCTGATGGCCAACGAGGCGATCCACGGGCGAGTGCGCGGCCGCGCGGCCCGCCTCCGCCTCGAGCTCGGCGACCTCGACGAGGCCGCCCTCGCCCAGGCCGCCAGCCTCGCGCTCTCCCGGGCCAACGAGCCCTCCCAGGCCGCCGCCTGGGCCGAGGGGCTCCTCCGCGGCTCCGGCCTCCTGCTGATCCACCAGGACGCGATCTGGCGGGTCCTCGACGGCTGGCTGGTCGAGCTCAGCGACGACGCCTTCGCCGCGGTCCTCCCGCTCCTCCGCCGCGCCTTCGTCGAGTTCTCCGACCCCGAGCGCCGGCAGATGGGCGACAAGGTCAAGCACCTCGGCGGCGGCGCCCGGCCCCGCGCCCAGGCGGCGGCGGCCTCCGCCGGCCTCGCCGATCTCGAGCGCGACCGCGCCGACCGGGTCCTGCCTGTCCTTGCGACCATCCTCGGGGTACCTGCCCCCGGGGCCAGCTCGGGAGACGCCACCCCATGAGCGACGCGATCGACGACGACGAGCGCCTCCGCCGCTGGCGCCTGATCCTCGGCAAGCCGGCCCAGGACGCGCTCGGCTGCGCCCTCGGCCGCGAGGGCGTGGCGATGGACGACGCCCTCGCCGCCCTCTACGAGAGCGACCGCAAGGGGGGCCTCGGCGCCTCGGCCCCGAGCGTCAGCCGCTGGCTCGGCGACATCCGCACCTACTTCCCGACCCCGGTCGTCAAGCTGATGCAGAAGGACGCCCTCGACCGCCTCGGCCTCAAGAAGATGCTGATGGAGCCCGAGCTCCTCGAGGCGGTCGAGCCCGACGTCAACCTGGTGGCCTCGCTGGTCTCGCTGAGCAAGGTGATCCCCGAGCGGACCAAGGAGACCGCGCGGATGGTCGTCCGCAAGGTCGTCGACGACCTCGAGAAGCGGCTGCGGGCGTCGATGACCCAGGCGGTGCGCGGCGCCCTGAGCCGGGCGATCCGCACCCGCCGCCCGCGCCTCAACGAGATCGACTGGCCGCGGACGATCCGCCGCAACCTCAAGAACTACCTCCCCGATCGCAAGACGATCATCGCCTCCGAGCTCCACGGCTTCGGCCACAAGCGCTCCAGCCTCCGCGACATCATCCTCTGCATCGACCAGAGCGGATCGATGGCCCCCTCGGTGGTCTACTCGTCGGTCTTCGGCGCGGTCCTGGCGTCGATGCGCGCGGTCTCGACCCAGATGGTGGTCTTCGACACCGCGATCGTCGACCTCACCGCCGAGCTCCGCGATCCGGTCGACCTCCTCTTCGGCTGCCGCCTCGGCGGCGGCACCGACATCGCCCGCGCGCTCGCCTACTGCCAGGGGCTGGTGCGGCGGCCCTCGCAGACGATCCTCGTGCTGATCACCGACCTCTACGAGGGCGGCGACCGCAAGAAGATGCTCGAGCGCGCGGCCTCGCTGGTCGCCTCCGGCGTCTGCGTGGTCTGCCTCCTCGCCCTCAGCGACCAGGGCGCGCCCTTCTACGACCACCAGAACGCCCGCCGCTTCGCCGAGCTCGGGATCCCGACCTTCGCCTGCACCCCGGACCTCTTCCCCGAGCTCATGGCCGCGGCGATCCAGCGCCAGGACCTCAAGAGCTGGGCGGCGAAGAACGAGATCGCGGTCGCCCGCGGCGAGGACGAGGACGCCTAGCGGGCGAAGAGGTCGCGAAGCGACACGACCTCGACCTCGCCGAAGCGCTCCAACGAGTCCGCGTCGAAGCGCCGCGGATCACCGACGATCATCACGGTGAGCGGCCGCCCCGCGACGTGGGCCGCGTGGAAGCGGCGGATCGCCGCGAAGTCGAGCTCCTCGAGCCCCTCCATCAGCCCCCGCCGCGGATCCTCGCCGAAGCCGAGGAGGCGCCAGGCCTCGACGGTCTCCTGGAGCTGACGAAAGCCCGGGTAGGCCGCCTCGGTCGAGCGCAGGAGCGCGGCCCGGACGCTCTCGATCCGCCCCTCGCGCTCGGGGAGCTCGCGGATCAGCTCGGCGAGGACGTCGAGCGCGTCGAGGGTCTTGTCGCCCTGGGTGCCGACGTAGGCGAGGAGCGCCCCCGGAGCGCCGGCCCGCACCCCCTCGTAGTAGCGGCCGCGCGCCGAGTAGGCGAGCGCCCGCAGCTCGCGGATCTCCTGGAAGATGAGCCCGCCCATCCCGCCGCCGAGGTACTCGTTGAAGCCCGCGAGGCCGACCCGCTCGTCGCCGGCGATCGCCTTGCCCTCGACCAGCGCGTAGACGTGGGTCTGGAGGCTCTGGCGGCGCTTGACCAGGAAGACCCGATCGCGCTCGCGGACGATCCGCTCGCGGACCACCCTGGGCTTCGCCGGCGCCAGCTTGTCACGGAAGCGGACCGCCGCGCCGACCTCGCGGGCGACCTCGGCGGCCGAGCGGCGGCCGACGTAGCGCACCGTCACCGCGTGGCCCTGCGCGCGATCGAGCGCCTTGATCAGATCACGCGGCCGGAGCCCGCGGAGCTCCTGGGGGCCGACGTCGCGGAGGTAGGTCGAGAGCTCGCCGTAGCTCGCGTACTCGCGGAGCGCGTCGGCGATCACGCTGGGTTGGCGGCGCTCGACCAGCGCCCGCCCCCAGCGCTCGCGGCGGACCCGACGGAGCGCCGCCCGGTCCTCGGCGGGCCCGCGGAGGATCTCGTCGACGAGCGCGAGCGAGGCCCCGAGCCCGGCCTCCGGGCCCTCCAGGCGGAAGATCAGCGCCTCCTCGGTCGCCTCGACCTCGAGGGTCGTCGCCAGCTCAAAGAGCGCCGCCCGCAGGGCGTCGGCGTCGCGCTCGCGGGTGCCGACGCTCTTGAGGTAGTCGCCCACGACCCCGAGCTCGCGGATCGCGTAGCGGCCGACGCCGAAGCGGAGCTCGAGGGTGTAGAGCTCGTTGAAGGGGTTGGCGCTCGCCTCGACGACCACCCCGGGGGCGACCATCGCCCGATCGATCGCCCGGGCGAAGTCGACGTAGCGCGGCGAGGCCGGCGGATCCGGGCGCTCGTGGAGGCGCCGCGCGAAGGCCGAGCGGCGGCCGGCCGCCGGCTTGATCGGCTTCAAGACCGGCTTCTCGAGGCGATCCTTGCCGGGGAAGCCGACCCGCGAGTGGAAGGCGAGGTAGTCGTCGCCGTAGTAGCGCTCGGCGGCGGCGATCACCGCCTTGCGATCGACCGCGGCGAGGCGGGCGAGCGCGTCGACGCTGGTCGCCCACGAGTGGCCGCGGCCGAAGCTCGCCACCATCTCCAGGACCCGCTCCTGGTTGCTCTCCCACTTGCGGGCGTAGCGGCCGAGGAGCGCCCGCCGGGCGGCGTCCAGCTCGGCGTCGCTGAACTCGCCGCGGCGCAGCGCGCCGATCGCCCCGAGGAGCCGCCGCTCGGCGCCCGCGAAGGTCTGGGTGACCAGGCGGGGGACGACCGCGACCAAGCCGACGCCGTACTCGTTGAGCGGGATCGGCACCGCCTGGGCGAACAAGACCGCCCCCGAGCGGCCGAGCTGATCGAGGCGCCCGGCCCCCTGCTCGTTGGTCAGGAGCTCGTTGCAGACCAGCACCGCCGGGTGATCGGGGTGGCCCTCCGGCGGCAGGCGGAAGCCGAGGCCGAGCGCCCGCACCGGGGTCATCCGCACGGTCGCGCTCGATCGGCCCTCCTTGGCCGCGACCGCCGGCTTCGCCGCCCGCTCGTAGTGGCTCTTGGGCCAGGTCCCAAAGGTCTCCTCGATCCGCGGCCAGATCGCCTCGGGGTCGAGGTCGCCGGCGAGCACCAGCGCCATGTTCTCCGGGACATAGTGCCGGCGGTAGAAGGCGTACATCTCGCGGAGCGAGGGCCGCTTGAGGTGATCGACCGAGCCGAGGATCGTCTGGGTGCCGTAGGGGTGGCCGGGGAAGAGCTTGGCGAGGAACTCGTCGGCGATCGGATCGTAGCCGTCCATCGCCCGGTTCTTCTCCTCGTAGACCGTCTCGAGCTCCGACGGGAAGAGGCGGAAGACCGGCGCGCGGAAGCGGTGGCTGTAGACCGCGAGCCAGCGGTCCAGACTCCGGGCCGGGAGCTCGTTGTGGTAGACGGTGATGTCCGGGGTCGTGAAGGCGTTGACCCGCTCGGAGCCGAGGTCCTGGAGGACCCGATCGAGCTCGCCGGGGATCGCGTGGCGCCCCGCCTCCTGGGCGTGGCGCTCGATCTCGGCGTAGATCGCCGCGCGCCCGTCGTCGTCCTTGGGATCGAGGGTGCGCAGCCGCTCGTAGAGCGCCTCGATCGCCTCGAGGTGCGGCGACTCGGCGGCGTAGTCGACGGTCCCGAGCTCGGCCGTCCCCTTGAAGAGCATGTGCTCGAGGTAGTGGGCGATCCCGGTCGCGCTCGCCGGATCGTCGCTCCCGCCCGCCCGGACGACGACCGCGCCGAAGACCCGCGGGACCTCGTGGTTCTTGCTGATCAGCACCGTCAGGCCGTTGGCGAGGCGGCGCTCGCGGACGCCGATCGGATCGCCCTCGAAGGTGCGAAACGCGGCCTCGCCGTCGGCGCGGACGATCGCCACCTCCGCCCCGGCGCTCGCATCGGCCTCCGCCTCCGCCGCCTCCGGAGCCGCGAGCGCGGGCGACGCGGCCAGGAGCCCGGCGAGGAGGAGCGCGCCGGGTGCCAGGGCGAGCGCGCGCGCCCGCGCACCAACGGCCGCGCGCGCTGGGGATCGTCGTCGCATCGCCCGGGAGTATCACCGCGCCGCGGATCGGTCGAGGGGGCGCGGCCGGCGGTCGTCAGCGCCTCAGGGCCCGCGACGCTCCCAGTAGAGCGGCCCCGCCGGCCAGGGTCCCGTGCAGGTCCAGACGAAGTCGGCGAGCGGCTCCCGCGGCCCGCGGAACGAGTAGTGCCACCACTCGGTCTTCAGCGCCGCGAAGCCGGCCGCGTCCATCGTCTCGCGGAGGAGCCTTCGGTTCGCCAGGACCTCGGCGGGGAGCCCCTTGTACGTGTGGTACGAGCGGGCGCTGAAGGCGTCGTAGGCGGTCCCCATGTCGAGCTCGGCGCCCTCGCGGTCGACGATCGTCAGGTCGACGGCCATCCCGCGGTTGTGCATCGACCCCGTCGTCGGCGGCGCGACCGCGCGGGGATCGGGCGTGATCTCCCAGAGGCGCGCCTGGATCGGCGTCGGGCGGTAGCAGTCGAAGAGCTTGAGGCCGCCGTAGCCGGCGTCCTGGAGCGCGCGGTGGGCCCGGACCAGCGCCTCGGCGACCGCCGGTCGGAGGAAGCAGCGGCCGCAGGGATAGAGCGGCTCGCCGACGAAGTTGTCGGCGGTGGCGTAGCGGATGTCGAGGACGACGCTCGGATCGAGCGCCTGGACCTCGCGCCAGGCGTCGAGGTCGTAGTCGACCGGTGCGGCCTCTGCGGCCTCGCCGGACGTCGCGCCCTCGTCCCCCACCTCGCCGGACGAGCCAGCGTCGGGCTTGGCGTCCGCGACCGCGTCGCCTCCTGAGCTCGCGTCACCTGGCCGCTCGACCATCGCGTAGACCGGGTGCTGCGCCTCCACCTCGCCCGCGCCCCGGCAGCCGACGCTGGCGAGGAGGAGGACGACGAAGAGGGAGGCGCCGCCGAGCCGCTCGCGCACCGCCGGAGGATAGCAGCCGCGGGCGCGCGCCGGCGCCCGCGCTCGCTACTGCGGGATGATCGACTCGCAGCCGAACTTGACGTCGACCTTGGCCATCGGGTTGGCCTGGATCTTCGTGCAGAGCGCCGGACAGGCGTAGATCTTGGTCGGCATGTCGTTGTCGTCGTAGTACCAGGCCTCGAGGTTGCCGCAGGCGTCGGCGCTGTCGACCTTGGGGATCACCTGCTTGCCGCCCATGCCGTCGAGGTAGTCGACGTTGACCTTGCCGAAGTCGAGGTCCATCCCCATCGGCTCCGGGATGTCCCACTCGCAGGCGATCGTCGCCTCCTGGACGACCTCCATCGAGAGGGTCGTGAAGAGCTCGGTGAACTTCTGCTTGCCGCCGTCGCAGAGCGGCCCGAGGACCCCGCCGGTGAGGGAGACGAGCTGCTTGTAGACCTTGCCCTCGTCGGCGATCGTCGCGCAGCAGACCGGGTCCTGGGCGCACTTGAACACGTCGCCGACGTCCCAGGTGCCGACGATCGCGTGGAACTTGTAGTCCTCGTAGCTCGGCCCGAACGCCTTGAACATGGTGTGGAAGGTGTTGGCGGCCATGTTCGCGTTGTCGTCGGAGACCACGACGACGTGCTTCTGGCCGTCCGGCCGCATCATGTCCTGCCAGTCCGCGAAGTGGTTCAGGATCTTGTCGAGCGCGTCGTTCGAGCCGACCCCGTCGTTGACGTGCTTGTAGCTCGGCGGCTTGTCGTCGACCGGGCAGGCGCCCGAGCCCAGCGGCGGGGCGATGCAGATGTTCGAATTCGAGATCAGGACCACGTGCGCGTCGATGCCGCTCTGGATGATCTGATTCGAGAAGGTGTTCATGTTCTTTTGAACCTCCCCCTCCTCGAAGTCCATGCTCCCCGAGTTGTCGATCGCGAAGATGATGTCGGCCGGCTGCTTCTTGTTCTCGGCCATCACCGTGACCTCGGCGCAGCTCCCCTCGGTGTCGCTATCGCTGCCACCGCTGGTGGTCGGGTCGCCGGTGGTCGGGTCGGAGCTCGCGCTCGTCGAGCTCGCGCTCGCGCTCGCGCTCGTCGTCGAGCTGGTGCCGTCGCTGCTCGCGGAGGAGGCGCTGGTGCTCGCGTCGCCGCCGCTCGATCCCTCGGAGTCCGATCCCGAGCCGCTCTCGGAGCCGCCCGAGGTGTTGGCCGCGGTCGCGCTCGAGGCCGAGGTGACGAAGCCGCTGGCGCTCACCGAGGCGCTCGCGGAGCCCGACTCCCGGGAGTCGTCGCCACAGGCGAGGAAGAGGGCCACGATGCCCAGAGAGAGCCGTCGATCCATCCGTAGACGCGTCATGTGAAGCGAGAACCTCCGAAGGTACCGACTACACCAGCATCGGATCGCCCGCAACGACCGCGCCCACACAGGATGTACTGGCACAGAAATTAGCGTTGTTTAGCTGACAACGCGGCGCAAATCGAGGCAGAGCGCCCCCACATGCCAGCGCAGGTGTCCCCGGTGGGCGTCACCCTGCCCCGCCGCCGGCGGCCCCGAGGTGGACCATGAAGCGGAGGAGATCGGTGCTCGTCACCAGGCCCTTGATCCGGCGCTCCCGGTCGACCACGGGGAGCGCGTGGAAGCTCCCGGAGGCGAGGATCTCGGCCGCCCGGAGGATCGTCTCGGTGGCCCCGATCGTCACCAGATCGCGGGTCATCAGCTCGCGGATCGGGTATCGGGTGTCGACATAGGTCTCGAGGTAGCGGCGATCGACGCCGAAGTCGCCGAGCCCGAGGTGGAGGAGATCGGCGGCGCTGACCATCCCCACCAGGATCCCCTCCTCGGCGACCGGGACGTGGTGAAAGCGGTGCTCCTTCATCAGCCGCCGGACCTCGCTCACCGGCCGGTCGGGGCGGACCGAGTAGACCGGGACGCTCATGATCCGGGCGACGGGATCGTGGAGGTTCACCCGGAGAGATGTACACCACCAACGACCGCCGATCCAAACCGGGGCGACCTGGCCCTTCGACCCTGGCCCTCTCGACCGGCGCCGCTGCGCCGCTGCGCCGCAGATCAGGGCCCGAGCGCGCCCCAGGAGTCGTCGACCGCCAGCCCCTCGGGGCCCGGGAGGCCGAGCTCGGCGGCCGACACTGCGTCGTCGATCGCCGGCCCGACGCCGCAGGGGCGCTCGCCCTCCGAGGCCGCGAGCGCGACCCCGAGGGCCGCGCCGCAGAGCGCCAGGACGACGCCGATCGCCGCGCCCCGACGCGCCTCCGAGCCGCTCACCCGCCCCACCGTCGACCTCGCCATCACCATCACCATCATCCGAGGATAGGCCGCCGCGGGGAGGGCCGTCGAGCCCCGACGTGCGCGCGCGCGCGCGGGTGAGGCCGGTCACCCGCAGCCGGCCGACCGGGCGCTCCGCCGGCGCTACTCTTCAGGCCATGCGCTTCTTCGAGATCGTCCACGGCGTCTACTTCGACGACCTCGACGCCTTCCAGATCCTCCACAACGCCCGCTACCTCCTCCTCTTTGAGCACACGATCGGCGCCTTCTGGCGGCACCTCGGGTGGGCCGGCAAGCTCGACTTCAACGCCAACAACGACCAGCACCACCTGGTCCGCGCCAACCACATCGAGTACCTCCACCCGGTCGAGGGGACCGGCCAGGTGCGGGTGCGGGTCTGGGTCGAGCGCCTCGGCCGGAGCTCGGCGACCTTCGGCTTCCGCGTGCTCCCCCTCGATCAGGACGTCGACTACGCGATCGGCCACCGCGTCCTCGTCCGCGTCGATCCCGAGACCCGCAAGGCGACGCCGTGGAGCGACGAGTTCCGGGCCAAGCTCGCGCCCTACCGCAAGGACGCCGACCCCTCCTCCTGAGCCGCGCGCTCGCGCGCGCACCCCTGCCCCCCCTCAGAGCCCGCGCCGCGTCTCGCTCGGGCTGCTACGATCAGGGCCTCGTGGCGCTCCCCGGCCGGTCTCCCAGGATCTCGCGCGCTCTCCTCCTCGCGCTCGTGCTCGCGGTCGGCGGCGGCTGTGCGGGCGGGCCCGCCGGCACCGCGAGCGAGGGCAGCAGCAGCGGCGCCTCGACCAGCGAGGCGAGCGGCGGCGTCACCAGCAGCGGCGCCACCCAGGGCGACCCGACGAGCGCGACGGCCACCGAGCCCGCGACCTCGACGACCTCGACGAGCGGGGGCACCGAGAGCGGCGGCGATCCGTCGACCACCGCCGTCGACCCGCCCTGCGCCCCCGAGATCGACTCGATCTACAAGACGATCTTCCTCGCGCGCTGCGGCAGCATGGAGTGCCACGACAGCGTCCAGCCGGCGGCCGGCCTCAACCTGGTCTCGCCGGGGGTCGCCGACCGCCTGGTCGGGGTCGCGGCCAAGGGCTGCCCTGGGTGGCTCCTGGTGACCCCGGGCGCGCCGGCGGACTCGCTCCTCGTCGACAAGGTCGCGGGCTCGCCGAGCTGCGGCGCGCCGATGCCGGTCGGCGGCGAGCCGCTGGACGACGCGCTCCTCGCCTGCCTGAGCGGCTGGATCGACGACGCGGTCCCGACCTGCGAGACCTGCGGCGGGCTCGCCTGCGTCGACCTCAAGGGCGACCCCGACCACTGCGGCGAATGTGACACCGTCTGCCCGCCGGGGGCGAGCTGCGCCAAGGGGAGCTGCGCCTGCCCGCAAGGACAGGATCTCTGTGTGGACGGATGCGCCGACCTCAAGGCCGACTCGGCCCACTGCGGCGGCTGCGACATCGCCTGCCCCAAGGACCATGTCTGCGCGGCCGGCGAGTGCGCGCTCGAGTGCGGCGACCTCACGCCCTGCGACGGCGTCTGCGTCGACGTCGAGGTCGACCCGGCGAACTGCGGCGGCTGCGGGCTCCCCTGCGCCGCCGGCACGACCTGCCAGGCCGGCGCCTGCGTCTGCGACGGCGACCTCGGCACCTTCGCCGCGGTCCAGCCGATCCTCGCGACGAATTGCGCGATGCCCGAGTGCCACGGGCCGCCGACCAACGAGGCCGGCCTCGACCTCTCCCCCCAGGGCGCCTGGGCCTCGCTGGTCGGCGTCACCAGCCTCCAATGCGGCGATCAGGACCACGTCGTCCCCGGCGACCCGGCGGCGAGCTACCTCGTCGACAAGCTCCTCGGGGTCAAGCTCTGCGACGGGCTGCAGATGCCGAAGCAGGCGCCGCCGCTCGGCGACGCCGAGCTCGCGGCGATCACCGGCTGGATCTGCGCGGGCGCCCCCAAGCTCTGATCGACCAGGGCGATCGGGGCCGTTGCGGGGCGGCGCCGCGCGGGTGATCCTGGGCGCGATGTCGCGCGCCCGCTGGCTCCCCGTCCTCGGCCTCCCCCTCGCCGCCGCGCTGGCCTGCGGGCCCGAGCCGACCGAGGGGAGCGCGAGCGAGGGAAGCGGCGGATCGAGCAGCGGCGACGCGACGAGCAGCGGCGGGGCCTCGACCGACGCCGGCACCGGCACCGGCACCGCCGGCGCGACGACGGGCGCGAGCGCGGACGCAACGACGAGCGCCACCTCGACCGGCCACGACACCTCGACCGGCGGCGACGCGACCACCACGAGCGGCGACGAGACCACCACCGGCGGCGCCGAGCTCGGCCCGCGCTACCACGAGGTCCGCCAGAAGTCGGCGCACAACGCCTTCCAGCGCGACGAGGCGCTCCTCGATCAGCTCGTCTACCACCGGATCCGCTCGCTCGAGCTCGACATCCACACCGACAAGAGCTTCGCCCCCAAGCTCCCCGGCGAGTGGTACGTCTACCACGTCGACATCCTCGACGACGCGAGCCACTGCCGCCTCCTCTCCCAATGCCTCGCGCAGATCGCCGCGCTCGCCGGGGCCTTCCCCGAGCACGAGGTCGTGACGATCTGGATCGATCTCAAGGACGGCTTCGAGGACGGGCACGCGCCCGCGGACCTCGACGCGCGCCTCGGCGACGCGTTCGGCGATCGCCTCCTGCGACCGGCGGAGCTCCTCGCGGCCTGCCCGGCGGCGACCACCCTCCAGGAGGCGGTGACCCTCCCGGAGTGCGGGTGGCCGTCCCTCAGCGCGCTCCACGGCCGGGCGATCGCGGTCCTCACCGGCGGCGATCTCGACGACCCCAAGGGCGCGCTGGCGAGCTACGTCGGCGGCGATCCAGACGCCCGCGCGGCCTTCGTCGCCCCCGATCTCGCGGACGCCGCGGCGATCGGCGACCACCCCGAGGCGATCTTTCACAACCTCGAGGCCAGCGACGCCGACCTCGCCGCGGACGTGCGGGCCGCCGGCCTGGTCGGGCGGATCTGGGTGCTCGACGACGCCGACGCCTGGGCCGAGGCCGAGGCCGCCGGCGCCCACCACCTGGCGACCGACATGATCAACGCCGCCGAGGATCCCTGGGCGAGCAGCGCGGGCGCCGACGGCTGGCCCTTCACCTGCATCGACGCCTGTCCGGGGGCGACGAGCGCCGAGCCCGGTCCGGTCGCCGCCGCGCTGGTCGACTCCGACGACCTCTGGGGGAGCAGCGACGACGCCCTCTTTGCGCACCTGTCCCCAGGGACAGACGCGATCACCCTCGAGGCCCTGATCGCGACCCCGAGCAGCAGCGCCGAGGAGTGGGCCAAGGCCTGCCTCGCAGCCCGCGCGGGCGTCGATCCGGCGGCGCCCTACCTCGCGGTCTGCCGGCCCGCCGACGATCAGCGCCTCCGGGTCCAGCTCCGGGCGGCCCAGGGCGAAGACAGCGACGCGATCGAGCAGGGTCCGCCGGCCGGCCTCGACGACGAGACGCCGGCCTTCGTCCGCCTCGAGCGCGACGCCGGGGGCCTCTGCGCCCGCGGCTGGGGCTCGGCCGACGGCGCCCAGTGGTCGCTGATCGCCGAGCACTGCTTCGACGCGCCGCTCACCCACGTCGGCGTCGCCGCGTCGGGGCACGGCGGGCCGATCCGCCTCCTCTTCGTCGATCTCGAGGCGACGCCCGGCGGGCCGGTCCACGCCGATGATCTCGGCGTCGTCCTCCTCGGCGACGCCGCTGGCGAGGTGGTCGCGGGCCTCGGCGGCTGAGCTGCGCGCGGGCGGACGAGCCTAGCCGCGGAAGCGCACGTGGAAGTGGTTTCGGTGCCCCTTCCAGTGGCGGATGATCCCGTGGGCGTGGCCCTTGCCGCGCGGGTACTGGAAGAGCTCGTCGAGCGTGTCCTGGCTGACCCCGCTCTTGCGCGCGTAGTCGTAGAGGATCTTCTGGACCCCGTAGTCGAGGAAGATCGCCCGGACCTCGCGGGTGTCGGTGAAGGCCTTGATCAGCGCCCAGGTGCGGGCGATGTCGAGGGTCTGGGGGTTGGCGTCGACGAACTTCTTCTCGCCGGCCAAGATCCCCTTGTGGACCAGGCCGATGTCGACGTCGACCCCGCGCTGGTGGGAGCGGTGCCCCTTGAGCGGCCCGCCGCCCTGGCGTGAGATGTCGCCGACGTGGACCTTGGGCCCCTTGGGCCGCCGCTGCTTGTAGCGCGAGATCGCCGACTTGATCGCCCGGATCGTCTTGTCTGTCCCATAGGCCAGGTGCGGGCGCTTGACGTGGTAGTGGGCGCCGCCGGCGAGCTGGACGCTCGCCCGCAGCACGCCGCGCTCCTCGGCCGCCGGCGCGAGCTCGGGCTTGGCCTCGACCTCGACCATCACCGTCAGGTGATCGCCGATCCGAAGCGCCCGCGGGTTCGCCTTGAGGCGCTCGCCGAGCTTGCCCTTCTGGAGGGCGATGAGCTCGTTCGCGGTCATCCCGTAGCGCTCGGCGATCTTCGTCGGGTTCTCGCCCTTGGCGACGACGTGCTCGACCTCCTTGCGGGTGCGCGGGGCGATCTCCGGGCACACCTTGAGGCGCTGGCCCGGGCGGATCAGGTTGGGGTTCTTGATCTGGTTGAGGCGGATCAGGTCATCGCGGCGGACGCCGTAGCGGCCGGCGATCGCCCCGAGGTTCTCGCCCTTGGCGACCTCGTGCTCGTAGAGCGGGGTCCGGTACTCGCACTCCTTGGCGCCCTTCGGCCGCTCGAGCGGCTTCTGCTTGCTCGGCTTCTTGGTCGCGCTCGCTTGCTTGCTCGACTTGCTCGACGTGCTCGACTTGCTGGCGCCGGACTTGCTCGTCCGGCTGGTCTTGCTGGGGCGGGGCGGGGGCGCCTCGTCGTCGGCCGCGCCCTCCTCGTCCTCGCTCTCCCCCTCCCCCTCGACCTCGCCGAAGGTGTCCTCCTCGCCCTCGCCGTCCTCGTCGGCGCCGGCCTCCTCCTGGCCGTCGACGACCGGCGCCTCCAGCTCGTCCGGCGGCTCGTCGGCGTCGTCGAGGACTCCGGGGAGGAGCACCTCGAGGGTCCGCTCGTGCACCTTCGTCGGCACCGCGGCGGTCGCCGGGAGGACGAAGGAGAGCGTCAGCAGGGCGCTGAGGAGGCTTGTGCGGGGCTTCTGCATGCGGGGATCGGATCGGCGCTCGCCGAGGCGGCTCGATCGACGCGCCGCTCTGGGCCGGGGGCCACCATACACAGCCGGGGGCCCCGGGCAACTTTCCGGGATTTTTCACCGGCGCGCGCTCGCTGCTATACCGCGGTCGATGGAGAGCGTGGTGATCCAGGGTGTCGAGCTCCACCTGAGCCCGGCCGATGTCCTCGAGTGGGAGTGGGTCGGCCGCCCCGAGCTCCTGCGCCAGCTCCTCGCGGCCTGGATGATCCTCGGCGAGGGCGACTACCCGCTCTCGCCGCGCCTCGTCGGCAAGCCCGGGGTCGGCAAGACCACCCTCGCGGCCGCGGCCGCGCGCGCGCTCGGGCGGCCGATCTACGTCCTCCAGGCGACGATGGACACCCGCCCCGAGGATCTCCTGGTGACCCCGGTGATCGCCGACGGCCAGCGCCTGCGCTACGTCGCCTCGCCGCTGGTCTCGGCGATGATCCGCGGCGGCGTGTGCATCCTCGACGAGGGCAACCGGATGAGCGAGAAGAGCTGGGCCTCGCTCGCGCCCCTCCTCGATCGCCGCCGCTACGTCGAGTCGGTGGTCGCCGGGGTCAAGATCCAGGCCCACCCCGAGTTTCGGATCTGCGCGACGATGAACGAGGACGCGTCGACCTTCGACCTCCCCGAGTACATCCACAGCCGCCTCCAGCCCCAGCTCCTCATCGACTTCCCCGAGCAGGACGAGGAGCTGGCGATCCTCCGGCAAAACCTCCCCTTCGCCCGCGGGCCCGTCCTTCAGTACCTCGCCGCCTTCCTCCAGCGGGCCCACGCCGAGGACGAGCCCTACACCGTCCGCGACGGGATCAACATCGCCCGCTACGCGCTCAAGCTGGCGGCGAGCGCCGGCGAGGCGATCGAGGGCGAGGCGATCCACCCCCACCTCCGGCGGGCGACCCTCCAGGTCCTCGGCGACGAGGCGCTCCCCTACCTCCCCGGCGAGGCCGCGATCAACCACTTCGACCTCGACGAATGATCGGATGATCGACGTCCCGGCCTACCGACCGGCGCTGGGCGCCGATCCCCTCGCGCTCGCGGCCGACGACCTGCGGGCGCTCGGCCTCGACTTCGACGGCGGCTTCGTCCTGCCGATCGCCCACGGCCACCTCGAGCTCGCGTGGATCGTCCGCCAGGCGATCGCCGCCCTCCGGCCGACGGCGATCGCGGTCGAGCTCCCGCGGAGCCTGATGGCGACCGTCGACGCCGCGCTCGACCGCCTCCCCCTCCTCAGCGTGATCACCTACGCGCTCGATCCGGGCGACGATCGCGGCCCGGGGCGGCCGCGCTACTTGGTGGTCGAGCCCGCCGATCCGCTCGTCGAGGCGGTCCGCCGCGGGCGCGAGCTCGGCCTGCCGATCTGGTGGATCGACCGCGACGTCGCCGCCTACCCGGCCCACCGCGATCGGATCCCGGACCCGGTCGCCGCCGAGGCGGTCGGCGCCCGCGCCTACCTGGGGCACGCGCTCGCGGCCGCCGACGCGCTCGCGCCGGCCGCCGAGGATCACCTCCGCGAGGCGACGATGGCCCAGCACGTCGCCGTCGGGATCGCCCGCGCCCGCGCCGAGGGCGGCGCGCCGCGGGTCCTGGTGATCGCCGGCCTCGCCCACGCCCGCCGCCTCGTCCGGGCGATCGACGAGGCCGCCGCCGCCGGCGAGGGGCTCGGCGACGCGCTCCTCCTCGGCGCCCGCGGCCGCCCCGAGACCGCGCTCCACCACCTCTCGGAGGAGTCGTCGCGCGAGGTCCTCGGCGAGATGCCCTTCATCAACGCGGCCTTCGAGCTCGCGCGCCGCGGCGACGGCTCCGGAGAGGGCGAAGGCGCGGAGCGGGGCGCCGCCCCGCCCGAGCCCGGACTCGCCGAGGTCGTCGATCTCTTCCGCCGACGCCCGCCCGCGAGCGCCCCGCCCTTGGTTCAGGTCCCTCCGGACAGGTCGCAGGACACGCCCGCGACGCCCCGCCTCGCCGGCCGCCTCGCCCTCTTCTACGCGATCTGCCGCGAGGCCCGCGGCCGCTACGAGCGGGCCCACGGCGGCGTCCTCCGGCCCGGGGCGATCGCCGCGCTCCTCGGCTACGCCTGCCGCTACGCCCGGGTCGAGGGCGATCTCGCGCCGGACCTCTACCAGCTCGTGATCGCCGGCCGCGGCTTCGCCGACGACAACTACGCCCAGGAGCTCTGGGAGGTCGCCACCACCTACCCCTGGCAGGCGGAGGCCCCGGAGATCCCGGCGCTCGACCTCTCGCTCCGCGACCTCACCGCCCGCACCCGCAACATCCACCTCCGCCCGCGCCTCCTCCGTCGGCGTCGGCGGCTGATGCAGGTCGTCCAGCCGCGCCCCCGCGAGCGCCGACCCGGCGAGTGGGCCGAGCGCTTCAGCGACGGGATCTGCTCCTACCCGCCGGAGGACCTGGCGATCGAGGGCTTCGGCGACCAGCTCCGCCGCCGCTCCGCCAGCCTGATCGCCGCCGGCCAGACCTCGACGCTCCGCTTCACCTCGAGCCTCGCCGACGGGATCGACGTCCGCGAGACGATCCGCCGCTGGCACGAGCGGACGATCTACGTCCGCCTCGATCGGGCGACGCGGGCGAAGGCGGGCTCGGTCGTCGTGATCTTCGACGACGAGCCGCTCGCCCTCGCCGACCTCGATGACGACGCCGAGCCCCGCTTCCCCTGGCAGATGACCTGGCAGGGCGAGGGCGACGACGAGGGGGACATGGCCCTCTACGCGACCGACCCCTTCGCGCGGATCGTCGGCCCCGGGATCGGCCGCGCCCACTACGGCGGCTTCCTCCTCAGCCGCCCGGCGGGCGCGATGTTCGGGGTCTGGCAGGATCCCTACTTCACCGACGCCCGGACCAAGGCCGAGGTGCTCCTCCTCGCCGCCCTCGATCACGCGCGCGAGCGGATCGTCGTCTACGTCGCCGCGAGGCCCCCGCGCCGCCAGCTCCGGCAGATCGCCGCGCGGATGGACCGCAAGATCCTCCACGTGCCGATCGGCCAGCTCGCGCCGGCGACGATCGATCGCCTCCGGGTCTTCCACGTCCTCTCGGGCCCGGAGGTCCGCGACGAGGCGCCGCGCTACCTCCGCTGAGCGCTGGCGACCGACATGTCGCAAAGGCCAGGATAGGGAGCGAGGCGCGGCGCGGCGCGGCGCGGCGTCGCGCGGCCGCCGACCGCGCGAGGCCGGCGACAAAAAAAATTTGAGGGGTCGCGTTGGTTTGCCGACGCCGCCGCATACGGGGAGGCATGACCCGCAGCACCCCCCGCAAGCACCTCCTCCACGTCCTCGCCCCCGCGGCGACCGCCGCCGCCCTGACCCTCGGCGCCGCCGCCCCGGCCTCGGCAGCGAACCCCTGCACCTCGGAGTGGATCAAGTTCAAGAGCTTCTTCGACGCGAACGGCCCCAAGATCGCCAAGGGGATCTGTCAGATCTTCAACAAGGACGACGCCGCCGCCGCCCAGAAGTGCGTCGACGACTACGAGCGCGCCAAGGCCCAGGTCGACGCGACGATCGTCAAGTACAACGGCATGGCCGGCGACTCGCAGTGGAAGGTCGGCCCCCGCGGCCTCGGCGAGGGGACCTGGGCGACCGGCACCCTCCTCGCGCAGCGCACCTTCGCCGGCCCGGCGGTGATGTCCGACACCTACCGCCTCGAGCTCGAGCGCACCGGCGGCAAGGCGAAGAAGGCGATGACCGGGACGGTCTGCTTCCTCGACGAGCGCGGCGAGGTCGCCCAGGCGCCGGCGACCTTCACGATCGATCGCGGCGCGCCCCGCTTCGAGCGCACCTTCCAGGGCGTCGCCGGCCTCACCCCGGTGATCCTCCTCTCCAAGCCCTTCGGCACCGACGGCCACCAGTACCGGATCAAGGGCCAGTCGGGCGCCGAGCCGCAGATCGTCAAGAGCGCGCGCGAGGCCAAGGGCGGCTGCGCGAACCCGTGCCCGAAGGGCGGGAGCTTCGACGGCGCCAACTGCTACCTCGGCTCGCCGCCCGCCGGGACCAAGGCGTTCCTCTACGCCGGCAACTTCTACTACACGCCGGCCGCGGGGAAGACCTGCCCGAAGCCGGGGAGCCGCTACGACGGCGCCAACTGCTTCGTCCAGCAGGCGCCGGCGGGGACCGAGCCCTTCGTCTACGCCAACAACTGGTACTACAAGAACGTCTGCGGCTAGCGAGGGCCGAGCGCAGCGTTCGAGCGCGGCGGCGCGGGAGGGGACGCATCCCCTCCCCTCCGCCGCGCTCTACTTGCCGGTCGCGCGGGCGTCCATCGGATCGAAGACCAGCTCGATCGCCCCCTGCGGGACGCCGATCTGGAAGACCAGGACCGGCCGGGTCAGGAACCAGATGTCGCCGCCGGGATCGGTGAGGGTCGCCGAGATCCCGTAGGTGCTGTGCGGATCGTACGCGCTCTCCTCGAGGACCATTTCGAAGGCCCAGGGCGCGGGCCCGGTGACCTCGATCTCGCGCTCGAGGACGATCTTGGACTCCCCCTGGCCAGCCCAGAGCCCGACCTTGATCTTCGAGCCGACCGGCGGATCGACGGTCCCCTCGGCGCGGGTGAGCAGGCCCTTGAGCACGCCGCCGGCGCTGTACTCCGAGAAAACGAGCGGGCCGCTGTCCTGCGGCGTCGAGCTCAGCTCGGTCGGCCCGTCTTCGGGGGCGACGGTCGCGGGCTCCGCCTTGCCGCCGCAGGCGGCGGTGGTGATCGATGCGGCGAGCGCCGCGAGGGCGAGGGGGCGGACGGGGGCGCGGAGGATCATGGCGTCGACCGGTGTGCCGGGCCGATCATGTCGCGGTCAAGCGCCGACGAGCGCTGATGTGCGCCCGCTCGCGCCCCAGCGCGCGCCGCCGCGCGCCGCCGCGGCGATGGGCGCGGGCGCCCCATGACCGGCCACACGCGGCCGCGACCGGGGGCGACCGCTGGGGGATAGACTCCGCAGATGGAGAACTCCGTCCGAGAGTCGACCAAGAGCGCCAGTTCCTCGACGGGATGGGCGCGGCGGCCCCCCGAGAGCCTGACCTCAAGGTCAGCTCGGGCGAGCCCGCGGGCTCTACCTCGGCGACATCGATCCCGCCGCTCCCCGGGTCTTCCTCAGCCCTTGGGGACTCTTCCGGGGCCCTGCTAGTCTCCCGCCCATGAGCAAGCGCCCGCGCCCGTGGATCGAGGCCTTCGCCCCGGCGACGATCTCCAACCTCGGCCCCGGCTTCGACTGCCTCGGGCTGGCGATCCGCGGCGCCGGCGACCGCGTGCGGGTCCGCCGGCAGGACGCCCCCGGGGTGGTGATCCGGGCGATCACCGGCGACCGCGGCCGCCTGCCGACCGACCCCGAGGAGAACACCGCGAGCGCGGTCCTCCTCGAGATGATCCGCCGCTTCGCCCCCGGCGCTGGCCTCGAGCTCGAGCTCGACAAGGGGCTCCCCCTCGGCAGCGGCCTCGGATCGAGCGGCGCCTCGGCCTGCGCCGCCCTGGTCGCCGGCGACGCGGCCCTCGGCCTCGGCCTCGGCCACACCCAGCTCGTCGATCTCGCGCGCGAGGGCGAGCGCCTCGCCTGCGGGACCGCGCACCCCGACAACGTCGCCCCGTCGATCGTCGGCGGCGTCGTCCTGATCCCCAACCTCGAGCCCCTCCGGCTGATCTCGCTACCTAGCCCGAAGGACATGTGGATCGCGGTCTACACCCCGGGCTGCGAGGTCGCCACCGCCGACGCTCGGCGGGTGCTCCCGCGCGAGGTCCCGCTGGGAGCCACCGTCCGCCAGGCCGCCCGCCTCGGCCTCCTGGTCCACGCCCTCCACCAGGGCGATCTCACGCTGGTCGGCGAGGCGATCGTCGACGAGCTGGTCGAGCCCGCCCGCGCCCACCTGATCCCCGGCTTCGCCGAGGCCAAGGCCGCCGCCCAGGAGGCCGGGGCGATCGCCTGCTCGATCAGCGGCGCCGGGCCGACGACCTTCGCGCTCGCCGGGAGCGAGGAGCGCGCGACCGCCCTCCTCGACATCCTCGACGAGGCCTTCGCCAACCACGGCGTCGCCGGCAAGGGCTGGGTCGACCAGGTCGGGCCCGGGGCGCGGGTGACCTCGTCGCTCCTCCACTGACGATCGGCTAGCCGGCGACGCAGCGGGCGAGGAGCACCAGCGCCGCGAGCCCGAGCACGGCGAGCACGGCGAGGATCCACGCGCCCCCCGCGGCCTCCCGCGCCGCCGTCGCCCGCGCCTCCGCGCCCGCCTTCGGGGGCTCCTGGACCGCCGCCGCCTTCGGGTCCGCGCCGCGGGCGAAGAGGCGATCGGCGAGCTCCTTCTGACCTGTCCCAAGAGCCATACCGAGCGGGGTCCAGCCGAGCGCCGGGCTCCGGGCCTCGCTCGCGGCGCCGTGATCGAGGAGGTGGTCGACGGCCGCGCCCGCGCCGTAGAGCACCGCGACCCCGAGGACGGTGAGCGACGACTCGTCCGGCGCCCCCTCGCCCGCCAGCGCCTCCGCGAGGGCCTTGACGTCGTCGGCGGCCGCGGCCGCGTGGGCGGCCGAGGGCGGCGGCGGGCCGGTGCGGGCGGCGACCTGGAGGAGGAAGTCCGGCAGATCAGCGGCCGCCTCCTCGTAGTCGAGGCCGACCCCGTGATCGAGGTAGCCGATCCATCCGGCCTCCACCTCGATGAAGTAGCAGCCCTCGTACTCGGCGCCGATCACCACCCACGACGCCGGCCAGCGCTCGTCGGCGTAGGAGCTGTGGAGCGCGTCGATCGCCGCGGCCCCCGGGAGGCAGAGCGAGACCCCCTGCCAGCGGAGGTTGAAGTCCTCGCCGAAGGCCGGGCTGTGGTGGTGGCGGAGGAACTCCGCGTAGATCTCGGGGATCCGGAGCTCCGCCCGCAGCGCGTCGATCACCGCCGGATCGCCGGGGACCGGCGCCGCGCTGATCAGGCGCCCCTCGCCGGCGAGGGCGACCTGCGCCCGCAGGGCCCCCCGGAGCCGCGCGGCCGCGGCCTCCAGCCGCTCGCGCTCGCTCGCGCCCTCCGCCCGGGCCATCGCCGACGCCCGCTAGCGCCGGAGGGCGTCGTCGATCCAGCCGGCGATCGAGCCGCCGAAGAGGAACTGGTTGTAGTAGCGGCCGTTGATGAAGACCGCCGGGGTGCCGGTGATCTCGAGCTTCTCGCCGTCGGCGCGGTCGCCCTCGACGATCTCCTTGCCGACCCCGGCCTTGAGGTCGGCCTCGAACTTCGCCATGTCGAGGCCGATCCGCTTGGCGTAGGTCCGGAGGTCGTCGTCCTCGAGGTTGAGCTGGTTCTCAAAGACCTCGCGCTGCATCTCCCAGAACTTCCCCTGGGCGTGGGCGGCCATCGTCGCCAGGGCCGCGGGCTTGGCGCGGAGGTGGCCCGAGATCGGGAAGTGCTTGAAGACCAGCTTGGCCCGGCCGCGGTACTGATCGACGGTCTGCATCAGCACCGGCGACTCGGCCCGGCAGTGCGGGCACTCGAAGTCGGCGAAGACGACCACGGTCACCGGCGCGCGCTCGTTGCCGTAGACCGGCCGCCCCTCGATCGGGATCTCACGGACCCGGAGGGAGTCGACGACCTCCTCCAGCGCCCCCTTGACGTCGCTCGGCGACGCGCCGCTGGCGAGGGCGTCGGCGACGAACTGCGAGACCGAGAGCGAGTCGCGGCAGGCGTCGTCGTCGCGGAGCGAGACCGCGAGGGAGTGGGGCTTCCCGCAGGCGCTCGGCTCGGTGTTGATGATCTGATAGAAGGAGGTCTTCTGCGGATCCGTGAGCTTGGTCAGATCGACGCCCTTGGCCTCGGTGATCAGCTCCGCCGGCGGCACCGGGGTCGGCGGCGCGGCCTGGACCGATGAGGCGCCCGATCCGGCCTTGCCCGCCTCCGGGGCGACGGCCTCCGGCGCCGAGCAGGCCGGGCTGCAGGCCGCGAGTACGAACAAGAGGGGCGCGAGAGTGCACTTCGACGCGTTCATCCCGGAGATCCCGTAGTTGCCTGCCGTTTGGTTGCCTGCCGTCGGCCGGCAACCCCTGCGGGCGATGGCGGCGACGCGCGGGGAACGCTAACGCAGGCCCGCGCCCACTGCAACCATGAGCGGGGCCCCTGCCGTCGCAGGCCGCCGGCCAGCATTGACAGCCCCCGGGGGCCCGCGCGATACACCCGCCCCAGGAGGAAAACGCCTGTTGAAGATCCTGGTAACCGTCAAGCGGATCCCCGACCCGGACGAGGGGCTCAAGTTCACCGGCGGTGGGCTCGACTACTCGTCGCACAAGCGGGTCCCCAACGCATTCGATGAGTACGCGGTCGAGACCGCCCTGCGCCTCGCCGAGGTCGTCGGCGGCAAGGATCGCCTCGCCGAGGTCGTCGTCCTCTCGATCTGTCCCCAGGGACAGCGTCAGCACGTCACCCAGTTCCTGGCGATGGGCGCCGACCGGGGGATCGTCGTCGACGCCGAGGAGGACTCGCTCGACACGATCGCGGTCTCCAAGGCGATCGCCGCGGTCTTCAAGAAGGAGGGCGCGGACCTCCTGATCGCCGGCAAGCTCTCCCAGGACCTCGAGGGCAACCAGGTCGCTCAGCGGGTCGCCGGCCTCCTCGGGGTGCCGCAGGCCTGCTTCGCCGCCAACCTCGCCTGGGATCGCGCCGGCAAGTCGCTGACCGTCGGCCGCGAGGTCGACGACGGCGTCGAGGTCAAGAAGATCCCGCTCCCCGCGGTGGTCTCCGTCGATCTCCGGATCGTCCTGCCGAAGAGCGTCCAGAACGGCGCGACCTCGCCGGACCACGCCTACAACGAGGGCCCGCGCCTCGCGTCCCTCCGCGGGATCACGATGGCCAAGCGCAAGAAGGTCGACGTCTTCACGCTCGCCGCCCTCGGCGTCGCCTCCGGCGGCTCCGAGCAGGACGTCGCCGTCGCCGCGCCGCCGGCCCGCAAGGCCGGTCAGATGGTCGGCTCCGTCGAGGAGCTGGTCGAGAAGCTCACCAAGGAAGCGAAGGTGATCTGATGAGCAAGGTTCTTGTTGTCCTCGAGACCGCCGGCAACGGCGTCCGCTCCACGTCGCTCCCCGGGATCACCTGCGGCCAGCAGATCGCCAAGGCGACCGGCGGCGAGCTCCACCTCCTGGTCCTCGGCGCCGATCCGGCCGGGGCCGCCCAGGCCGTCGCGGCCGCGGGCTACGGCGCGAAGGCGGTCCACGTGATGGCCTCGCCGGCGCTCGAGCCCTTCACCGCCGAGGCTTGGGCCGACGCGATCGTCCACGCCGCCCGCACCCTCGGGGCGACCCACGTCGGCGGGACCGCGACCTCGAGCCTCCGCGACGCCCTCCCCCGGGCGGCCGCGCTCCTCGACGCGCCCCTCTGCCCGGAGGCGGTCGCGGTCAAGAGCGGTGACACCTTCACCCGCCCGGTCTCGGCCGGTCGCGCGCTCCTCGACCTCAAGGTCAAGGGCACGCCGATCTTCTTCACCGCCCGCGGCACCGAGTTCGAGGCCCCGGCCGCCGGCGCGGCCGCCCCGGTCGCGGCGATGGCCGCCCCGGCCCTGAACAACCTCGGCGTCCAGGTCCTCTCGATCCAGAAGACCGAGAGCGCCCGCCCGGCCCTCACCGAGGCCCGCGTGATCGTCTCCGGCGGCCGCGGCATGGGCAGCGGGGCGAACTTCGCCCACCTCGAGAAGCTCACCGACGCCCTCGGCGGCGCCCTCGGTGCGAGCCGTGCGGCGACCGACGCGGGGATGGTCCCCGCCGATCTGCAGGTCGGTCAGACCGGCAAGATCGTCGCGCCCGAGCTCTACATCGCGGTCGCGATCAGCGGCGCGATCCAGCACCTCGCGGGCATGAAGGGCTCGAAGGTGATCGTCGCGATCAACAAGGACGCGGAGGCGCCGATCTTCCAGCTCGCCGACTACGGCCTGGTCGCGAAGTGGGAGGACACGATTCCGCGCCTCACCCAGCTCGTCAGCGCGCACCGCAGCGCGTAGTCGAACACCAATCGCGCGAAATGGCGCGTAGAGGGGCTTCTGGTGCGCCAGAAGCCCTTTTTCATTTCGAAGTGGTGATACGCTGGGCCGGGATTGGACATGGTCGATGGGCCCGGTGATCGCTCAGCTCGGCGCCGCCACGCGCTCGTGGCGACGACGGTCGAGGTCTGCGTTGCGACCCTCCTCGTCCTCCTCGTCCTCGGACCCGCGCTCGCGGACCACGGGGCGATCGCCGTCGCGCTCACGCTGCTGACGACCCTCCTCGCCCGCGGGGTGGCGCTCGTCGCCGGCGCGGAGGGGAGCCCGCGCGGCCAGGCGCTCGCGCCCTGGCTCCTCCCGCCCCTCGCGCTGATCGCCGCCGCGCCGATCCTCGGCGAGGGCACGCTCCCGCCCATCACCCGGCTCGCGCCGATCCTCGCCGCCGCCTGGGCCGCGGCCCTCCTGGTCGCCGGCGCCGCCCCGGAGCTCGCGCGGAGGGCCGCCGCGCCCCGCCGCCCGCTCCCCCAGCGCCTCGCGTGGATCTTCGCGACCACGACCGCGGCCTCGCTCCTCCTGATGGCCGGCGTCGCCCTCGGCCGCGGCCAGGGGGCGATCCCGACGCCCGCCCAGCTCGCCCTCGCCCTCCTCGGGATCCCGGCGACCGTCGGCCTCGCGGCGGTCGGCGGCGGGATCGTCGGTCTCACGCTCCGCCGCGATCTCGTCGGCACCGCCCGAACCCTCGAGCGCAACCGCGAGCAGCCCAACGTCCCGCTCCGGGTGACCCGCGACGATCGGATCGGCGAGCTCCAGGCGCTCCTCGAGCGCGAGCGCCTCGGCCTCCTCGACGCGCTCGCCCGCCAGGCCGAGGCCCTCGCCCGCCTCGGCGAGGCCGACGCGGCGAAGATCGCCGAGATCTGCGCGCTCGAGCACGAGGTCCGGGCCTCGCTGACGCCGGTGCTCGGCCACGCCGAGCTCCTCGAGCGCTGCGGCGCGCCGCTCAGCGCCAGCGAGCGCGACGACCTCGCGGCGATCCGCCGCCTCGGCGACGAGCTCCTCGGCGACCTCCGGCGCCTCCTCGACGTGGCGATGATCGAGGCCGGCGATCTCCACCTCAGCCTCGCGCCGACCGACGTCGACGCCCTCGTCGATCACGCGATCGCCGCCCTCGCGCCGGCGGCCGACGCCCACGGGCTCACGCTCGTCCGCCGCCGCGGCGACGCGCTCCCGCGGATCCGGGCCGACGGCGAGCGCCTCCGGCAGGCGATCGACGCCCTCCTCGCCAACGCGATCGAGTTCTCCGAGCGCGGGACGATCACGATCACCACGCGGATCGACGACGACGCCCGGCGCGTGGCGATCGAGGTCCGCGATCCGGGGATCGGGATCGCCGGCGATGACCTCGAGGTGATCTTCGAGGCCTACCGCCACCGCGATCGCCAGCGCGGCCGCCAGCGCGGCGTCGGCCTCGCGCTCGCGCGGGCGATCGCCGACGGCCACGGCGGCGCGCTCCAGGTCGCCTCGGTCCCCGGCAAGGGATCGATCTTCACGCTCACGCTCCCCTTCGAACCGACCCGCCGACGCACCGAGGGTGACCTCGGCGAGCTCACGCGCAGCCACGGCCGGCAGCGGCGGCGGCACACGCCCTCCGGGAGGGCCGCGTGAGCCGGCACCTCCCCGGCCGCGGGCGAGCGACCGCCCAGGACATCCTCGCCCTGGTCGCCGCGCTCTGGCTCCTCGCCTGCCTCCTCGCCGCGTCCACCATGGTCCTCACCGGCGACGCCCGGAGCGTCCCGATGGCGCCCTCGCTCGCCGCTCCGCTCGTCGGCCTCGCGCTCCTCCTCGGCGCCCTCGCCCGCGGGCTGCCGACCGGCGCCCGCTCGCTCGCCGACGATCACCCCTGGTGGCGGACGCCGCTCTACATCGCCGGCTTCGCCGCGCTCCCGGCGATCGCGATCCTCCACCTCGGCCGCCGCTCGGAGCGGACTCCGAGCGAGCGCTGGCTCGAGCTCCCGCGCTGGGTCGGCCTCCGGGTGGCGATCGCCGCGGCCCTGACGATCGCCTGCGAGGCGGCGATCCGCAGCGTCGGCGCGGCCCCCTGGCGGGTCGTCGATCACACCCTGCTGATCGCCGCGCTCGCGGCCTCGCTGGTGATCATCATCGGCCTCGGCGTCGGCCTCCTCGCCCGCCGCGAGCTCCTCGTCACCGCCAGCCCGGTCGAGCTCGCGGAGCGCCGCCCGAGCCCCGGGGCGGCGCTCGTCGGCCCCCTGATGATCGCCAACCTCGGCCTCTGCGGCGCGCCGATCCTGGTCGCCCACCTCTGGCTCGGCTCCGAGGGCGACGCGCGGGCGAGGGCCGACGCGGTCGAGCTCGCGGCCGAGCTCCTCGAGGCGACCCAGGGCGGCCGCGAGCGCGAGCTCGGCGCGCTCCTCGCGGCGAACCCCGGCGTCGCGGTGGAGAGCGCCCTCGGCACCCTCTACGGCGCGGCGGGCGAGCTCGGCGGCGGGCCCTCGCGGGTCACGGCCCAGGCCCACGGCGCCGCGGTGAGCGTGCCGATCGCCCCGACCGAGGCGCCCCCCTTCCTCCCCTTCGGCCTCCTCGCGCTGATCTGCATGACCACCGGCGGCCTCGCCACGCGAGCCCTCCTCCGCGAGCTCGACGACGACGTCGACGGCGCCCTCGCCCGCCTCCGCGGGGCCTCGGCCGCGCCGCCGACGAGCCCGGAGTGGCGATCGCTGCGGCCGCGGATCGACGAGATCATCGCCCGCCGCACCGACGTCGACCTCGCCCGCTACCTCGCCGAGGAGTCGAGCGACGACGCCGATCGCCGCAGCCTCGAGCTGATGGCGACGATCGGCGGCGAGCTCGAGCCCGGCGTCCAGGCGCTGGCCGACCTCGCCGGCCCGCTGGGGGCGAGCGCCGAGCGCCGCGCCCCGGCCCCGGCCCGCTCGCTCCGGGGCCTCGACGAGGGCGCGCGCCGCCTGGGGCGAGTCCTCGCGGAGCTCCAGGACGCGGCCGAGCTCGCCGACGGCCGCGCCCAGCTCCGCCCCGCGCCGACGCCGGTCGCCGCGATCCTGCCGCGGGCGATCGCCCGCGCCCGCGCCCGCCTCGGCGAGCTCCACGTCGAGGTCGAGGGCGCCCCGGGCTTGCCGCCGGCCTACATCGACCCGGCGCGCGCCGAGCAGGCGCTCGCGTGCCTCCTGACCTTCGCCGGCCTCCGCGTCGGCGAGCTCCCGCTCCAGGTCCGCTTCGACCACGAGCCGCGCGAGCTCCTCGGCCTGCGGATCGAGGTGAGCACCCCGCGGCGCCCGCTCTCGGAGGTCGAGGCGACGATCGCCCGCCGCCCCTTCCACCGCCTCGCCGGCCTCCCCGGCCTCGGCCTCGACCTGGCGATCGCCGACGCGATCCTCCGGCAGAGCTGCGCGCGCCTCTCGATCCAGGAGATCGGCGAGGGGATGCGCCTGGTCGTCGCCCTCCCGCCTGCCGCCCGACCGCTCGGCGACGCCGCCTGAGCCCGCCCCTGCGCCTACGCGCGCCCCCGCGCCCTCTGGTAGAACCGCCGCGATGTTCTCCCGCCGCAGCGCCTGGGTGACCGAGGCCTCGCCGCTGGCCCTGGCGATCGCCGACGCCCGCCGCCGCGGCGCGCCCCTCCTCGACCTGACGATCGCCAACCCGAGCGCGGTCGGCCTCCGCCACCCGCCCGAGCTCTACGCCGCCCTCGGCGACCCCGACGACGCCGCCTACGAGCCCCTCGCCTTCGGCCTCCCCGCCGCGCGCGAGGCGGTCGCAAACCACTACCGCGGCCGCGGCGTCGCCCTCGACGTCGCTTCGATCTGCCTGAGCGCCTCGACCAGCGAGGCCTACGCCCACCTCCTCGCGCTCCTCGCCGATCCCGGTGACGCCCTCCTGGTCCCGAGCCCGAGCTACCCGCTCCTCCGCTACCTCGCCGACCTCGCTGACCTCGAGCTGGTCCCCTACCGCCTCGCGTTCGACGGGGCGTGGCACGTCGACCTCGGCGACCTCCGGGCCCAGCTCGACGCGACCCCGCGGGCGCGGGCGATCGTCGCGATCGCCCCCAACAACCCGACCGGCAACTACCTCTCGGACCACGAGATCGCCGCCCTCGACGAACTCGCGGCCGCCCGTCGCCTGGCCCTGATCGTCGACGAGGTCTTCCACGAATTCCCGGTCGACGATCGCCCGCACCGCGGCCCCCTCGAGGGCCCGCGCGGCGCCCTCACCTTCACCCTCGGCGGCCTCTCCAAGCTCGCCGCGCTCCCCCAGCTCAAGCTCGCGTGGACGATCGCCAGCGGCCCGCCCGCGCTCGTGCACCCGGCCCTCGAGCGCCTCGAGGTGATCGCCGACACCTTCCTCAGCGTCGGCACCCCGGTGCAGCGGGCCCTGCCCCGCCTCCTCGCGGCCGCGCCGGCGATCCAGGCGACGATCCGCCGGCGCCTCCGGGCCAACCTCGCGACCCTCGCGCGGGCGGTCGAGGGCACCGCGATCACCCTCCTGCCGGTCGAGGGCGGCTGGACGGCGCTCCTCCGCCTCCCGCTCCTCGCCGATCTCGATGATCGCGGCTGGGCCCACCATCTCCTCGAGAGCGCCGACCTGATCTGCCAGCCGGGTTACCTCTACGACCTCGACGGCGCCTACCTGGCGCTCTCGCTGCTGACCCCGCCCGAGGCGCTCGCGGTCGGGATCGATCGCCTCGTCGCCGCCGTCGAGCGGGTGCTAGCCTCGGGCCCATGAGCGCCCCCCGCGAGCTCACCCTCCTCCCGCCGGCGATCGCCGACTACGTCCACGCCCACACCACCCCGGAGGGCGAGCTCTTCGCCCGCCTCCGCGACGAGACCCAGGCCGACCTCGCGGCGCCGCAGATGCAGGTTGGCCGGGTCGAGGGCGCCTTCCTCCGCCTCCTCGTCGGCATCGCCGGCGCCCGCTCGATCCTCGAGATCGGCACCTACAGCGGCTACTCCGGGCTGGCGATGGCCTCGGCGCTCCCGGACGACGGGGCCCTGGTGACCTGCGACGTCGATCCGGTGGCGACCGCGGTCGCCCGCCGCTACTTCGACGAGAGCGGCCACGGCCACAAGATCGCGATCCGCCTGGGGCCAGCGATCGAGACGATCGCCGAGCTCGCGGCCGCCGGTCGCCGCTTCGACCTCGTCTTCATCGACGCCGACAAGGAGAGCTACGGCGCCTACTGGGAGGCGGTGCTCCCCCTGGTGCCGGTGGGCGGGCTCATCGTCGCCGACAACACCCTCTGGAGCGGCAAGGTCCTCGACCCCCAGGAGGCCAGCGATCACGCGATCGTCGCGTTCAACCGCCAGGTCGCCGCCGACCCGCGGGTCGAGCAGGTGCTCCTCTCGATCCGCGACGGGGTGATGCTCGCGCGCAAGCGCAGCGACTAGTGGACCCGGTGGGCCGCCGGGCCCGTCGGGCGCCGCGCTCTACGCGCTCCGCGCCCCCTCGCCGAAGCGACAGCGGCCCCGGGCGAGCGCTGACAAAATGTCACAGAGACGACCCGCGCCCGCCCAGAAAGGTGATGAAGATTCCCCGCCTCACCCTGGCACTCTGGTTGCAAGGAGGGAATCGTTGCAGAATACCCGGACGCATCGCATGCGACACCTTCGCCCCCTCCTCGCCGCCGCAGCCGCGGGCCTCGCCCTGACCGCGACCCCTGCGGTCGCCCAGGATCCCGGCAGCGGCTCGTCGGTCAACCCCGGCGCCGACTCCTTCGCCATCCGCTACTACCTCACCGACGGCGAGGGCAACCGCGTTCGGCAGATGACGCCGAACGACATGCGCTACTTCGTCAACAAGGCGCGCTGCGAGTGCGGGCAGAAGATCGACTCCCAGGTCCGCCTCCTCAGCACCGGGACGCCCTACAACCCGATCCAGATCTACGGCTACATCGGCACCCAGTGCGCGACCGCCGAGACCTCCTTCAACCCCCAGTTCAAGCGCTGCGCCCAGTTCACGGCGGCCCCGACCAATTCCTTCCTCTCCAACCAGGGCGTCGCCTTCGCGCCGATCTGGCTGACCAGCGGCGTCGACAACCTCTCCGAGATGGCCGACCAGGAGGCGCGCGACCCCGAGACCGCGACCCCGGCGGGGACCTGCGACGGCGCCCCCGGTGAGGGCGGGATCTGGCTCTGCGGACAGACGGACTCGAACGCCGGCTGCCAGGCGGAGGAGTTCTTCATCACCGGCACCCAGAACGTGAACTTCACCGACGGCTCGACCTCGCAGGGGATCACCGTCGACTACCAGCCGCCGCTCTCGCTCCCCACCAACCTCTCGGCGTCGGTCGGCGACGGGGCGGTGGTCCTCTCGTGGAGCCTCCCCGCGGGCGGCAGCGACGCCTACGGCTTCCGCGTCCTCTGCGAGGTGGCCGAGAGCGGCGAGCCGGCGGTCAGCGGCCTGGTCTCCGACCCCGGCGTCGCCGCCAACACCTACGGGACGATCTACTACACCAAGGAGAACCTCTGCCCGGACGGCGCCTGGTGGACGCCCTCCGGTCAGAGCGGCACGACCACCGGCGGCACGACCGACGGCACGACCACCGACGGCACGACCACCGACGGCACGACCACCGGGACCACCGGGACCTCCAGCACCACCGACGCGTCGACCACCGACGCGACCACGGGGACGACCGGCGGCGACACCGGCGGCGACACGCCGGTCTCGACGGTCTGCCCGGACGATCGCCCCGAGAGCGGGATCTGCAGCCTCAAGTGGGACTACGTGTGCACCAACCACCTCGCGGGCAACACCAAGAGCACGCGGGTGACCGGCCTCGAGAACGGCAAGCGCTACAACTTCCTCCTCCTCGCCTACGATCAGGCGGGCAACCCGATCTCGGTCGGGAAGATCGAGAACGTCGCCCCGGTCGAGACCAACGACCTCTGGGAGCAGTGCGAGGCCGACGGTGACATCTGCGGCGACGCTGGCTTCTGCGCGGTCGACCGCGAGGCCCAGGGCGGCCACGGAGGGGCGCTCGCGTTCGTCATCGGCATCGGCCTCGCCGCCGCCCGCCGCCGCCGCTGGATCAGGAAGATCCCGTGATCACGACCCTCGCCACGCTCCTCATCATCCTCGGCGAGACGGCGGCCCCTCCCCCGCCCGCCGAGCCCGTCGACGTCGCCAGCAGCGAGGACGCCGAGGCGCCCCCGAGCGAGGCGCCCCCGAGCGAGACCGCGGACGCCCCCCCCGAGGCCCCGCCGGCCGAGGAGGATGAGCCCTGGGTGATCCCGCCGCCCGAGGAGCCCCAGGTCCCGCCGACCTCGGCCGCCGTCGAGCGCCAGGGCAACCCCGAGCTCACCGAGGCCCTGAACGCCCCGAAGAAGCGGGGCTACGCGCAGTACGAGTCGCCGCAGAACTTCGCCGCCGAGATCAAATTCGGACCCTACCTCCCCGACGTCGATCGCCGCTACAACGGCCCCGACGAGTTCGGACCCTACGCCAAGATCTTCGGCGAGACCGACGATCGCGGGGTGACGACCGGCGCGCCGAAGAAGCTCATGATGACCGCCGCCGCCTTCGAGTGGCAGTTCCTCAACCCCGGCGGGATCGGCCCCCTCGGCCTCGGCTACACCTTCTCCTTCGCCCGCGACAAGGCGCAGGCGCTCCTCGCCGATCCGCCGGCCACCGGCTCGGTCCGCTCCGAGGCCGACTCGACGGTCTTCTGGGTGATGCCGATGGCGCTCCAGCTGGTCTACCGCTTCGAGCTCCTCGCCGACCGCGTCCACATCCCGATCGTCCCCTACGTCAAGGGCGGGCTCGCCTGGTCGCTCTGGTGGTCGAAGAACGGCGACGGCAAGCTCTCGCGCAACAGCATGGGCGAGAAGGCGCTCGGCGGCGTCTGGGGCTGGCAGCTCAACGCCGGCGGGATGCTCCGCCTCGACTTCCTCGAGGTCGGCTCGTCGCGCACCCTCGACCGGACCACCGGGATCAACCACACCTACCTCTTCGGCGAGTACCAGCTCTCGCGGATCGACAACTTCGGCCGCGAGAACGCGATGAGCCTGGGCAGCAGCACCTGGCTCTTGGGCCTGGCGATCGAGTTCTAGCGCCTGACGGCTCCGCGGCCGCGTCGATCGTGACATCGACGCGGACGCGGCGCTAGGTCGCCGCCTCGAGGCGTGAGATCAGGACGAACTCGACCCGGCGCCGCTGGAGGTCCGAGTCGATCGCCTCGACCACCACCCGGTCGCCGACGCAGAGCGCGAAGCCGCTCCGCCGACCGACCACCCGCACGCCGTTGTCCTCGATCTCGAAGCTCTCGGCCCGCTCGCGCTCGAGGGTGTTGAGGCGGATCATCCCGTCGACGTAGGGCCGCTCGATCGCCACGAAGATCCCGCTCTGGGCGATCCCCGAGACCATCCCCTCGAAGCGATCGCCGATCCGCTCGCGCATGAAGTGGGCGGCGAAGAGCGCCTTGGTGTCACGTTCGGCCGCCAGCACCTCGCGCTCGCGGAGGCTCGAGCGCTGGGCCTGGGCGCCGCTCGCGTCGCGCTCGGGCATCGTCGGCGCCGGCGCCGGCCCGGCCTTGCCGCCGCTGCGGGCGAGCCAGGCCTTGAGGACGCGGTGGGCGATCACGTCGGGGTAGCGGCGGATCGGCGAGGTGAAGTGGACGTAGGCGTCGCTCGCCAGCGCGAAGTGGCCGAGGTTATCGACCCGGTACTCCGCCTGCGACATCGCCCGCAGCATCAGCATGTTGAGCGGCTGCGAGCGCGGGTGGCTCTTGACCTTCGAGACCAGCTTCTGGAAGCCGCGCGAGGTCGTCAGCTTCTCGGGCTCGACGCGGACCCCGAGGACCTCGGCCGCCCGCGCCAGCCGCTCGAGGCGCTCCTCGTCGGGCGGCGCGTGGACCCGGAAGACGATCGGCAAGCGGCGGGCGACCGCGATCCGGGCGGTCGCCTCGTTGGCCGCGAGCATCAGCTCCTCGATCAGGTTGTAGGCCCGGGTCATCTCGCGGGTCGCCCGGCTCGGGACGATGTCGCGGATCCGCTCGGGGTCGTCCTCGTCGAGGACCACCTTGGTCTCCGGCAGGTTGAGCTCGATCGCCCCGAGCGCGAGGCGGCGCCGGCGGAGGCGATCCGCGGCCGCCCGCAGGACCGCGATCCGATCGCCGATCTCCGGCGGCAGGTGCTCGCCGGTCGCCAGCTCGCGGGCGACGAGGTCGTAGGAGAGGCGGGCCCGGCTGTGGATCACCGCCGCCCGCACCTCCGTGTCGTGGATCTCGCCGGACGCGTCGAGGCGCATCGACACGACCATGGCGCAGCGATCCTCGCGGGGGACCAGCGAGCAGATCTTCGACGAGAGCTGCTCCGGCAGCATCGGGATCGCCCGGTTGGGGAGGTAGGTCGAGAAGCAGCGCCAGGCCGCCTCGCGGTCGATCACCGAGCCCTCGCGGACGTAGTGGGAGACGTCGGCGACGGCGACGTGGAGGCGCATGTCCGCGCCCTGGAGATCCTTGCCGAGGAGCTCGACGCAGACCGCGTCGTCGAAGTCGCGGGCGTCCTCGGGATCGATGGTCATGAAGGGGAGCCCGCGGAGATCGTCGCGCCCCTCGAGGTCGGCCTCGCCCACCTCGGTCGGCACCTCCTCGGCGGCCGCCAGCACCTCCGGCGGGAAGAGCGGGTCGATCCCGTGCTCGATCAGCACCTTCGCCTGCTCGGTCGCCAGCGATCCCGGCTCGCCGAGCACCCGCTCGATCTCAACGGTCATGTCCTCATGGACAGCATCGGGGTAGCGGAGGATCCGACCGACGACGACGACGCCGGTGACCAGCGCGTCCTGCTCGGCCTGCTCGACCTCGGCGTGGCACAAGATCCGCGGGTCGTCGGGGTCGAGGAGCCAGAAGCGCCCCGCCTGCCGGAGCATCCCGGTGATCCGGGCGCGGCGGCGCTCGATCACCGCCTCGACGGTCCCCTCGTCGCCGCGCTCGGCCGACCAGTAGCGGACCAGCACCTCGTCGCCGTCGATCGCCGGGGCGAAGCGGCCGGGGGGGAGGAAGATCGATCCCTCGCCGTCGGAGCGGACCGCGAAGGCGTAGCCCCCCGGGTTCACCTGGAGGCGGGCGGCGACGGGCTCATCCGACCCGCCTTGTCGCTTGCTTGAACGCACGCCGGCAAGCTCGCACGCGCCCCGCCGCCGGGCAACCTCCAGGCGAGTGCCCTGGCACACGCTCAGCGGAGCGCCCGCAGGACGCCGTCGTCGCAGCCGACGATCAGGAGCCCGTCCTCGGCGATCGCGACCGCGGCGTCGACGTCCTCGGGGAGCTCGTAGCGCCAGCGTTCGCGCCCCCGGCGGTCGAGCGCGCGGATGAAGTCGTCGCGTGCGCCGAAGTAGACGCTCCCCTCGGCGTCGACGATCGGCGCCGACGCGATCGCGTCGCCGGCGGCATAGGACCAGCGGAGGGCGCCGTCCGGCCGGATCGCGTAGAGCACCCCGTCGAGCGCGGCCGCGTAGATCGTGTCATCGGCGGCGACCGCCAGGGGCGCGCGGACGTCCCTGCCGGCGGTGAAGGTCCAGCGGAGCGCGCCCGCGGGATCGACCGCGATCACCCGGCCGTCGTCGGCGGCCGCGACCACGACCCCGCTCGAGAGCATCACCGGCGCGGCGTCGACGTCGGGGCCGAGCTCGACCCGCCAGCGCAGCGCCCCCTCGCGATCGAGCGCGATCAGCCCCCCGTCCTGGGCGCCGACGAAGAGCGATCCGTCGGCGGCGACCAGCGGCGCGGCGCCGACGTGGGCCGCCCGCGCGGCGATCCCCGGGTCCGCCCCCCCCTCTCGATCAGGCTCCTCCCCCGCCTCCTTCGGAAAGTGCCAGCGGATCGTCCCGTCGTCGTCGAGGTGGTAGATCCCGTCGGCGCCGACATAGATCCCGCCCCCCGGCCCGATCGTCGGCCCGCCGTCGGGATCGCAGCGGCTGCCCTCAGGGCCAGGTGCGCGCGGCGGCTCGCAGGCGCCGAGGCGGCGCCGCCAGACGATCGCCGCGGCGTCGGGATCGATCGCGTAGAGGACATCATCATCGGCGCCGACGATCAGGCGGCCCTCGCCGTCGACCGCCGGGCTCCCCCAGATCAGCCCGGGGACGTTGAGATCGAGGGCGACGCGCCCCGCCTGCGGCCCCGCGAGGGGGACGCCGACGAAGCGGCCGGCGTGGGTGCCGACGAAGGCCGCGGGCTCGCCCTGGAGGGTCGCCAGCGCCGGCGTCCCGGTGATCGCGGCGCCGAGCTCGACCTCCCAGACCACGCTCGGGGCAGCGGCGGGGCCGACCACCTCGAGGGGCCGCCCGGGCCCGCCCCGCCGCGGCTCCAGGGGCGCGCGGCCCCCCGCGCCCCGGCGCGCTTCGCCGCCGCCGCTGGCACGTCACCGCCGCCGCCGCCGTCGGCCTCGGGCGAGCAATCGCCCCCGGTCGGGCAGGAGCCAGACGCCGCCGACGCGCCGGCTCCCCCGCCGCCGAGCGCCGAGCAGGCGGCGCAAAACACGGCGACAAAAGAGAAAATAAGCGCGTTCCTCGCCTCCCCGAGCGCTCGCCGCCGCCCCTGACCCGGCCCGCCAAAGAGCCACCGGACCCCCAAAATAGGCCGCTCAAACGACGTTTCCGGGTCAGCCCCCATGTCCTGCAGATCCCCCTGGAAAAAAACTTCGGGTTGAGTAAACATCGCCGGCTTGGCCCGAGAGGGGGCGATTCTCTGCACTTCTTCGCTCCTGGCCATCGCCGCTCCACAGCCCCTCGTCAAGTGCTTTGACATCGATAATTGACGGTGGTAGTGGTAGTTGGCACCTGCGAGGTGCGATGCTCGAAATGGCCAACGCTCCCGCCGTAGCGCGAGCCTTGGTAACTCCCTGCGCATTCTTTCAGGAGAACCCATGGCAACGCAACAGGCCGCGCGACTCACGCGCGGAGACGATGCGGTCGAGGAGATCTACTACCGCAAGGGTGACATCGACTTCTGCTTCCTGCTGAATCGTCGTCACCACAACCTGCGGGTCTTCGACTACCGGGTCGGCAACTATCAACAGAAGCGCGACTTCTTCGATCGCATCGCCCGGGCCGAGGGGCTCCGCAAGGTCTTCACGGTCGTCGAGAAGCAGGACTCCAAGAGCTGGCGGAGCGTCGGCTTCTCCCGCGAGGGGGCGATCCCCGGGTACTTCCGGACCGCTGACGCGTACATCATGAGCCGGGTCTACACGGAGGAGGGCGAGCCGATCCAGGGCGGCGCCCCCAAGCTCAACCCGCCGGCGCTGCCCTCCCTCACCGTCAAGGAGAAGCAGATCACCAAGCCCCGCGGGCTGACCTCGGAGCTCGTGACGGATATCACGCGTCTCGAGTCCATCACCCGCGAGCTCGGCCTCGAGAGCTGCTACGCCCCCTTTCGCCGCGGGGTCTTCAACCCCGACGTCGGCCTCTTCGCCCGCCTCGGCCGCCGCGACCTCTGGGTCGGCGCCGAGACCGACGCCTCCTTCGGCCACGCGAAGGTCGACATGATCACCCGGCCCGGCAAGGAGGCCGATCTCCCGGTGCTCGAGTACTGCCTCAAGGTCCTCCTCGAGGAGCTCGCCCGCAACGAGACCGCCTCGGTCTTCGCCGTCTGCGCGGCCGATGACCTCCTCAGCAACCAGGCCTACGGCGAGCTCGGCTTCAAGGTCACCGCACGCCTCACGGATCACCTGACCCGCGACGACGAGTTCGTCGGCGCCCAGGTCTGGCACCGCCGCCTCTCGCCGTCCTCGGCCCAGCGCCTCGCCGGCTGATCGGCCAGCGCCCCGGGCCCCACGAGGCCGCGCCCCCGTCCGCCGGGAGCGCGGCCTCGTCGCGTTCGGCCCCCAGGGCCGCGCCAGAGCCACCCCTGGACCATTCTGCGGGGCTGGCGCGCGCTCCGCCAAGGGGCCTTGACGGGGCCGGCGACCACCTTAAGGTGCCGCCCTCGGAGAGACCCCCCAACTACCGATACGGAGAAGCCACCGTGGACACTGGGACGCCCCACAAGCACGAATTCAAGGCCGAGGTCAGCGCCCTCCTGAAGCTGGTCACCAACTCGCTCTACACCAACCAGGAGATCTTCCTGCGCGAGCTGATCTCGAACGCGTCGGACGCCCTCGACAAGGCCCGCTTCGAGGCCCTGACCAACCGTGAGCTCCTCGGCCGCGATCTCGCCCCCGAGATCACCCTCACCGCCGACCCCGACCGCAAGCTCCTGATCATCGAGGACAACGGGATCGGCATGAGCCAGGAGGAGGCGACCCGCAACCTCGGGACGATCGCCCACTCCGGCACCCTCGAGTTCCTCCGCCGCCTCAAGGAGCAGCAGCAGAGCGGCGAGCGCCCCGACGTCAACCTGATCGGCCAGTTCGGCGTCGGCTTCTACTCCGCCTTCATGGTCGCCGACCGGATCGACGTCTACAGCCGCTCGGCCCACGCCGGCCACGCCGCGGTCCACTGGAGCTCGACCGGCGACGGCACCTTCACCACGGCCCCGGCCGATCGTGAGATCCGCGGCACCCGGATCGAGCTCCACCTCAAGGACGAGGCGACCGAGTTCGCCGAGCGCCTGCGGATCGAGAACATCGTCCGCCGCTACTCGAACTACGTGATGCACCCGATCAAGCTGCAGGTGCTCGAGGACGGCAAGCCGACCGGCGACGCCCAGCAGGTAAACGAGGCCTCGGCCTTCTGGACCCGCTCGCCGAAGGATCTCAGCGAGGACGACTACAAGGCGTTCTACAAGCACGTCATGGGCGGCTACGTGATGCCCGGCGACGAGCCGATCGCCCACCTCCACTTCTCGGCCGACGCGCCGATCCAGTTCTCGACCGTCCTCTACATCCCCGGCCGACCGCCCGCGGACCTCTTCATGGAGGACCGCAAGTCGCTGACGCTCTTCGCCCGCCGGGTGATGATCATGGAGAGCTGCGACAAGCTCCTCCCGCTCTACCTCCGCTTCATCCGCGGCGTCGTCGACTCCGAGGATCTCCCGCTCAACGTCTCCCGCGAGATGATCCAGGAGCACAAGGTCCTCACCGGGATCCGCCGCTCGCTGACCCGCAAGGTGCTCAAGCTCCTCGCCGAGCTCGCCAGCGACAAGCCCGAGGAGTACGCGAAGGTCTGGAGGAACTTCGGCGCGGTCCTCAAGGAGGGGATCCACACCGACTCGGATCACCACGACGACCTCGTCGAGCTCCTCCGCTACCGGACCTCGAGCAGCGGCGACGACTCGATCTCGCTGGCGCAATACGTCGAGGCGATGCCCGAGGGTCAGGACGCGATCTACTACATCACCGGCAACGACCCCGCCGCCCTCGCCCGCTCGCCCCACCTCGAGGCCTGCCGCGCCCGCGGCTTCCAGGTCCTCCTGATGACCGACGCGGTCGACGAGTGGGTCGTCCAGGACCTCCGCGAGTACAAGGAGAAGGCGCTGATCTCGGTCTCCCAGGGCGACTTCGAGCTCCCCGAGGAGGACGAGAAGAAGAACGAGGAGGCGGCCAAGGAGATCGAGTCGACCCTCACCCGGGCGAACGAGGTCCTGAGGGAGCAGGTCAAGGAGGTCCGCGCCTCCAAGCGCCTGACCGAGAGCCCCTCCTGCCTGGTCGACGACGAGGGCGATCTCAGCCGCAACATGGAGCGGATCCTGCGGATGGCCAACCAGGCGGTGCCGACCCGCAAGCGGATCCTCGAGATCAACCCGACCCACCCCTTCGTCCGCACCCTCAACACGATCGCCTCCGAGGCGCCGGACGACCCGCGGATCAGCACCTGGATCGAGCTCCTCCACGACCAGGCGGCCCTCGCCGAGGGCCAGGTCGCCGATCCCGCCGGGATGGTGAAGCGGCTCCAGTCGCTCCTCAGCGAGGTCGCGGGGCACTCCTAGCCGCTCGCGCGCCTCCGCGCTCGCCGCCCTCCTGGCCTCGCCAGCGAGGGCGGCCTCGCGATCGGACCGCGGGCCGGGCGAAGGCGCCCTCTCGACGCGCCGAAGCGCGCTACCCTCCTCCCGTGCTCCGCCCCGCGCTGGCCCTCCCCCGCGTCGCCCACCGCTCGCTCGTCGCCCTCGCGGCCTTCGCCGCCCTGAGCGCGACCCGCCCGGCCGCGGCCGCGCCGATCGAGCTCGTCGAGGCCCGCCGCAACTACATGGTCTTCAACGACGTCGACGGGACCGTCGAGCACAACAACTGGTTCGCCCGCGACCCCTTCTTCGTCGGCTACCAGGCGATCGAGGACGGCTTCCTCGCGGTCCACCCCGACGACTCGCAATTCATCGCGATCTACACCACCTTCGAGCTCCCCGCGGGGGTCGGCGCCTTCTTCCAGTCGATGGCCAACGACGTCCACGGCATCGGCTACGAGCACGCCGCGGCGATCGACGCGATCATCCCCGCGCCCTATTTCGACGACACGCCGAAGAGCCAGGTCTTCGGCTTCATGCACATGAACGACTGGACCTGGCACGTGCTCCCGGAGCTGGGGGGGCTCGACGAGGAGTGGATCTCGCTGGTCTTCGGCCAGGAGCTCGGCCACGCCTGGCTCTCCTTCGTCCGCTACGACGACGGCAAGACCGACCTCCTGGGCCGCGCCCTCGCCCACTGGAGCTTCTACCTCCAGACCGGCGGCTCGCCGATCCAGGGCCACGACTGGGTCGACAACCAGGACGGCACCTTCACCGCCCATCCCCACGACTCCTTCCAATACAGCGACCTCGACCTCTACCTGATGGGGCTGATGGGCGCGAAGGAGGTCCAGCCCTGGTTCCTGATCCAGGATCCCCACGACTGCGTCGACTCGGCGAAGCCCGACAAGTCGTGCGCCCCGGCCGACGCCTTTCAGTTCCAGGCGCCGACCTACACGGTCTCGGGGACCCGCAAGGACTTCACGATCGACGACATCATCCTCTTCGAGGGCGAGCGGATCCCGAGCTACGAGGACTCGCCGAAGAGCTTCGACATCTCCTTCCTGCTGATCAAGCGGCCGGATGAGGTCCTCTGCGAGGACGAGCTCGAGGCGATCGAGGCGGTGGTCGAGCGCTCGATCGAGATGTGGGTCGAGCAGACCCGCGGACGCGGCGCGCTGGTCAACCGGACCGCGAGCGATCGGCCGACCGCGCCGGCGCCGAGTTGCACGCCCGACCCGAGCGGGACCGGCGGCGAGAGCGAGAGCGACGGCGGCACCTCGGGGGGCGCTGGCACGACCGGCACCTCGAGCGGCGGCGACGGCTCGTCGTCGTCGAGCGACGGCGACACGTCGGCCGGCTCCTCCGGCGGGCAGGACGACGACGGGAGCTGCGCCTGCCGGAGCGACGGAGGCGGTCGCGGCCGGGCGATCGGCCTCCTCGCGCCGCTCCTCCTGGCGGCGGGGCGACGGCGCCGGCGCTGAGCCAGCGACCGTCTAGACGGCCGTCTAGGCGGTCGCCAGGAGCGGCACGAGGCCGTGGGCGATCTCGCGCTCGCGCTCGCGCGCGGCGAAGAAGGACCCGAGGATCCCGCCGAGCTCGTCGGCCCCCGGCCGGAAGACGGTGGTGACGTAGGTGAAGCCGACCGACTCGTAGTCGTCGTCCGGCTCCGAGTGGCAGAGGTAGCCCCGGCGGTCGAGCCAGAGCGTCCGGTAGCCGCGATGGTGGCTCAGCTCTTCGACCAGGCGCCGGATCTGGGCCTCTGCCTTGGGGAACATCGCCGCACACTCGCACGTCGCCGGGCGGCGGCAAAAAAATCAGCGCGCGCGCGCGATCTCCTGGATCGCCGCCGCCATCCGCCGGGCGGCCTCCAACATCCGCGGCCCCGGCCGACCGGCGAAGGCCTCGTCGAGGGGATAGACCCGGCCGGTCCGGGCCGCCTCCAGGTCCTCGAGGCCAGGCCGCCGGATCAGGTTGCCGGGGTCGAGCTTGGCCTCGGCGACCCCGCACCACGAGACGAAGCAGAGGTCGGGCGCCGCGGTGACGAGCTCGGCCGGGCTGACCTCGAGGCTCGAGCCTGGCCGATCGCCGAAGACGTTGACCCCGCCGGCGAGCGCGATCAGCTCGTTCGAGTAGCAGAGCGCCCCCGGGGTGAACATCGGCCGCGGCCACCACTCGAGGTAGACCCGCAGCGGCGTCGCCGGGCGGGCGGCGAGGAGGGCCGCGCGCTCGGCCTCCAGGCGATCGCAGAGGGCCGCCGCCGCCCCCTCCGCCCCGAGCCAGCGCCCGAGCGCGCGGGCCTCCGCCTCGACCTCGGCGAGGCTGCGAGGTGCGAGGACCGCCTGCGGGATCCCCCGCGCCCGCAGGCCGGTGACCACCCGCTCCATCCCCGGCACCGAGAGCGAGGCGATCGCCAGCGATGGTTGGAGGGCCTGGACGCGGTCGAGATCGGGGGCGAGGTCGGGGCCGAGGCGCTCGCAGGCGGCGACCTCCGGCGGGTAGTCCGACGAGTCCTCGCAGGCGATCACCCGATCGAAGAGGCCGAGGGCGGCGATCATCTCGGCGTTCGAGGGGCAGAGGGTGATGAGCGTGGTGATCGGCCCGGTCGGCGCCTCGCCGAGCTCCCAGACCGTGAATTCGCCGGCCTCGATCGCCGCCCCCGCCTCATCCTCGAGGTCGATGCGCCGACCCCCGCGGGCCGCCACCCAGCACTTCACCGCGTGGACCAGCGCCGGATCCGCGGCGACGGCCGCCCGCTCGACCACCTGGCGATCGAGCGCGAGGTGGGCCTGGCGCGGCGCCCCGCCGTCGAGCGGCTCGAGATCAAAGGACTCGGCCCGCGGCGAGGCCTCCCACCCCGGCGCGAGCGTCCGCCGCCGGGCGCGGTGGTGGCGGGTCTCCCACTGGTGCTCGGGCTTCCGCATCGCCGGCGACCATAGCTCAGCCGGCGGCGATCGCCGTCGCCGCCGATCGCATTGCCAGTGCCGGCAATCTTCGCCGAGAATTGCCACGTTCTTGCCGACATCGGTTAGAGTCCGCCGCGCTATGGAGCTCTCGATCAAGGAAGCAGCAGACTACATCGGCAAGAGCGAGCGGACGGTCCGCCACATGGCCCAGACCGGCCGCCTCCCGGCGAAGCGGATCGGCTCGCGCTGGGTGATCAGCCGCGCGGACCTCGACGAGCTCGGCAAGCGGCGGCGTCGTCGGCCGAGCGCCGACCTGGCACCGCCCTCCCCCGCCGCGAACGACGAGCTCCTCGAGATGGACGCCGCCGCCAGCGTCGCCGCCGAGCACGAAGACGCGCACGCCCATCAGCACGTGCACGAGGTGCCGACGAGCGAGGAGAGCGGCCTCCGCCCGACCTTCACCGTCTCCTTCGAGAGCGAGCGCTCGCCGGCCGAGCCGGGCGCCCGCGACTACCCCAACTCGATCCGCGAGCTCGACACCTTTAATATCGCCACCACCCTCCTGGCGACCGTCGCGGAGATCCGGCGCAATCCACGCGCCGACGAGGCGCTCCTCGCCGAGCCCGAGGCCGCGCTCCTCGCCTTCATCCAGCACCTCACCGACGGCTGCCACCAGGGCGACGCCCGCCGCAAGGTCGAGCTCTTCCAGGAGGCCCAGGCGCAGGCCTGCGCCGCCCTCTCCGGGCTGGTCCACTACAACCTCGTCTACCCCGACCCCGACCTCAGCCGGATCGCCGAGCGGATCGAGGGCGAGCTCCTGACCTCGCTGCAGGAGCTCCGCGAGACCACCGCCCGCCGCCTCACCTGGCGCGGGCGGGTGATCACCGCGGCCGAGGTCGCCCTCGAGCGCCTGGTCAAGGGCGCGCAGGCGCTCGCGCGCGGCCGCTTCGCCGCCCGGATCGAGGCCTTCGATCGCTCGGCCCACCGCGCGCTCCGCTTCGCGCTCTAGGCCGAGCGGCGAGAGATCAACACACGAGAGAGGAGGCCCGCCGCCGGCGGAGCCTCCTCTCTTCGTTCATGGACCAAGGGACATGTCCCCAGGGCCATGCATTTGCGGGCCCCTCAGGAGATCCGCTCGCCCGGTCGCGCCTTGCCGTCGAGCTCGAGGACGGTGATCGCGTCGTCGGCGCTGCCGGCCGCGAGGACCATCCCCTCGGAGACCCCGAAGCGCATCTTCCGCGGCTTCAGGTTGGCGAAGACGACGACGTTCTTGCCGATCAGCGCCTCCGGGGCGTAGCTCTTGGCGATCCCCGAGAAGACCGAGCGGCTCCCCAGCGGCCCGAGATCGAGGGTGAGGTGGAGGAGCTTGTTGGAGCCCTCGACCGCGGCCGCGGCGACCACCCGGGCGACCCGGAGGTCGAGGCCGACGAAGGCGTCGATCGCCACCTCGGGCTGGAGCGGCTCGACCTCGTAGGCCGGCGCGTCTTCGGCCGCCGGGGCCGCGGGGGCGCTCTCCTTGCTCGCCTCGATGATCGCCGCGAGCTTCGCGGGATCGAGGGGCTCGGCGAGGGTCTCGTACTCGCCGATCGCGAGCCCCGCGGCCAGCGAGGCGCCGGCGTTGGCGAAGGTGAGCGGCTGAAGGCGGAGCATCCGCTCGACCTTCTCCGCCCAGCCCGGGAGCACCGGCTTCAGGATCGCCGCGATCATCACGCAGGCCTCGATCACCGCGGTGCAGACCGCCCGCGCGCGCTCGGGGTCGCTCTTCACCAGCTTCCAGGGTGCCGCCTCCGTGAGGTAGAGGTTGAAGTCCTCGGCGATCTCCATCGCCAGCCGAAGCGCCCGCCCGGACTCGAATTCGCGGTAGAGGCCCGGCGCCTCGGCGAGGCGCTCGCGGGCGCGGGCGAGGAGCGGCGCGGCGTCGTCGGCCGCGACCCCGACCTTCCCGTCGAGGCGCGAGCCGACGAACTTGATCGCCCGGCTCGCCAGGTTCGCCGCCTTCTTCACCAGGTCGGCGTTCACCCGGTTGGCGAAGTCCTCCATCGAGAGGTCGATGTCGCCCTGCTCGGCCCCCAGGCGGGCGGCGAAGTAGTAGCGGAGGTAATCGGGCGAGGCGTGGTCGAGGTAGGTGCGGCCGAGGATGAAGGTGCCGCGGGTCTTCGACATCTTCTCGCCGTTGACCTGCAGCCAGCCGTGGACCTGGACCCGCGAGGGGGTGGTGTAGCCGGCCGCGTGGAGCATCGCCGGCCAGAAGAGACAGTGGAAGTAGACGATGTCCTTGCCGATCACGTGGACGATCTCGGCGTCGCCGCTCTGCCAGTAGGCGCCGAAGTCGGCGCCCGTCTGATCGCAGTAGCGCTGGGTCGCGCCGATGTAGCCGATCGGCGCGTCGAACCACACGTAGAAGTACTTGCCGGGGTGACCGGGGATCTCGAAGCCGAAGTAGGGCGCGTCGCGGGAGATGTCCCAGTCGCGGAGCCCCTGGTCGACCCAGCCCTGGACGTAGTTGCGGACGGTCGGCTGGAGGTGGGTCTCGCCGCCCTCCTCGATCGGCCGGAGCCAGCTCCGCAGCCAGGCCTCGTGCTTGGCCAGGGGGACGAAGAGGTGCTCGGAGGCCGCCAGCTCGGGCTTGGTCCCGCAGAGCGAGCAGGCCGCGTCCTTGAGGTCGGTCGGGTCGTAGGTCGCCCCGCAGCGCTCGCAGACGTCGCCGTACTGGTCGGTCGCGCCGCACTTGGGGCAGGTCCCCTTGACGAAGCGATCCGGCAGGAACATCTGGTCGTGGGGACAGTAGAGCTGGTGGGTCTCGCGGCTGGCGATCCCGCCGCCCGCCTCGATCGCCTTGAAGATCCGCTCGGCGTGCGCCTTGGTCTCGTCGGAGTGGGTCGTGTAGTAGATGTCGAAGCCGATCCCGAAGCCCTGGAAGACCGCGAGGTGGTCGGCGTGGGCCCGCTCGATCAGCGCCTCCGGGGTGATCCCCTCGCGGCGCGCCCGCAGCTCGATCGGCGTCCCGTGGGTGTCGGCCGCCCACATGAAGATCACGTCGTCGCCGGCCATCTTGCGGGCGCGCACGTAGACGTCGGTCTGCACGGCCTCGAGGAGGTGGCCGAGGTGGATCGACCCGTTGGCGTAGGGGAGCGCGGCGGTGACCAGGACCCGATTCGACATGGGGCCGGCGTTCTATCACGGCCGAGCATCGCCCGCCCAACGCCGGCGAAAACGGCGTAATTGCCGGCGATGCCGGGGAGCCTAGCCCTCGTCGACGCGGGGCCGGCGACCCGACGACGAGGAGGACGAGGCCCGATCGCGGACCGCCTCGAGGCCGTCGACCGCCGCCCGCGCCCTGCCCCGCCGGCGATCGACCTCGTCGGCGAGCTCATCGAGCTGGCGGCGGATCGCCGACGCGACCTCCTCGAGGACGTCGACCGCCGCGTGGCGGAGCGGCCGGGGCGCGAGGAGGAGCGGCGTCAGGGTCTGGCCGCCGCCCTCGGCCGCGGCCGCCTTCGACTCGACGACCTTCACCGTCTTGACGACGAGGTGACGCTGGCCGCGGTAGGGCAAGTAGCCGAGGTAGGCGACCTCGATCACCCGCTTGCCCTCGCGGCCGACGATCGTCGTCTCGCGGAGCGGTCGCGGGTGGAGGTAGTCGAAGGGGAGGAGGAGCTCCCCGAGGATCCGATCGAAGTCGGCGACGAGGGCGTTGATCTCCTCGCTCCCCTCGTTGAGCCGGTGCACGCTCTGGCCAAGCCTCTTGAGCTCTTCGGTGATCGGCATCGCGGCGCGCGACGATCCTACACGATCCTCGCGCCCCGGGAGGGCGTCGCGGCGTCGGCGCGATCGCGCCCGGCCCGTCAGCGGCTCGCCGCCCGCTGGCTAGAAGTCGATGTTGTCCTCGTAGCTCGGATCGACGGCCTGCGACCAGCGCGGGAGGCTGCCGCGATAGAGGAGCGAGTAGATCGCCTGCGTCTCGAGCACCCGCCGGGCGTAGCGCGCGGACTCGGAGAACGGGATCTCCTCGATGAAGACGTCGAGCTCGAGCGGCCGCGGGCTCGTCGACTTCGCCGCCAACCAGCGGGCGACATTGCTCGGTCCGCCGTTGTAGCTCGCGTAGGCCATCACCGGCTGGCCGTGGAACTTCTTGAGGAGCTCCGCGACGTAGTAGGCGGCGAGGTGGATGTTTGTCGGCGGATGAAAGAGCGTGTCGGCGTCGAAGCGCGGGCCGAGCTCGCCCAGGCGCTCCGCGAGCTGCTGGCCGGTCCACGGCATGATCTGCAGGACCCCGCGGGCGCCGGCCGGCGAGATCACGTGGCTGCGGAAGCGCGACTCGGTGTACATCAGCGCCCAGAGGTGGATCGGGTCGACCCCCTGGGCCGCCGCCTCGCGCTCGATGTCCTCGCGGAAGGCCCGAATGTACCAGCGGGATCGCAGCGGCCCCTCGGCGGTGGTCGTCAGGCGGGCGAAGCGGTGGGGCTCGTCGAGGGCGCCGGCGAGCGTCCGCAGGCCGACCCGCAGGGTCTCGGCCTCGGCGCGATCGCGGAGGCGCTTGCGGGCCTCGCGGCTCGGCGCGACCTTGGGCTGCTGCCAGGTGTGGCGCCAGCAGAGGCCGACGTAGCGGTCCTCGTGGTGGGGCTCGTAGCCGCCCTTGGTGCCGGTCGCCTCGAGGTGCTCGTCGATCGCGATCCGGAGCTCGCGGCGGGCCTCGTCGAGGTAGCCGGCGGCGAAGAGCGACTCGGCGCGGGCGAGCGCCGGGAGGACGTCGCCGTAGCTCGCGGCGAGCTCGGCGAAGAGCTCGCGGAGCGCCGCCTCGTCGACCTCCGCCGACTCGCCGTCGATCGCCGCCAGCGCGGGCTCCGGCCCCGGCTCGACGCCGGCGTCGAGGAGGCGCTGGCGGGCCATCAGCCCGTAGTACTCGAGGCCCCGCTCCTTGACGATCGCCTTGAGGTTGGCCTCGCCGCGGGCGCGCTCGTCGGCGTCGTCGCTCTCGAGGAGGAGGCGGCCGCGGAAGTAGCGGGCCCGCAGGCGATCGTTGCCGCGGCGCTCGAGCGGCTCGAAGGCGGCGACCGCCGCCTTGCGATCGCCGAGGCGCATCTTGATCCAGGCGTCGAGCCATTGCCGCTCGGGGACGTGGCCCTTGAACTTCTTGTCGTAGCGGCCGAGGAGCTCCTGCGCCTCCTGGTAGCGGCCGCCCTTGACCGCCTGATCGATCGCCGACCAGAGCGCCTGGCGACCGGCCGCGCCCCGCCCCGACTTGCCCTCGGTCTGGGCGAGGAGGAGCTCGAGCGCTCGATCGTAGAAGCGGCCGCGATCGAGGCAGCGGACCAGGAACTCGCGGGTCTCGGCCGACTTGACGTCGGCGTACAAGACCTCGAGATCGGCGACGCAGGCCGCGAAGTCGCGCTCCTTGTAGGTCGTCCAGGCCCGCGATCGGAGGGCGCTGGTCCGCATCGCCGGCGGGAGCTTGTCGTCCTCGAGGACCTCGTCGAGGATCGACCGCGAGAGCTCGACGTTGCGGAGCTGGCGGGCGGCCTCGGCCTGCCGCATGCGCTCGCCGAGGCCGAGCGCCGGCGCCTTCACCCGCCGCTCGCTCTCCGCGAGCTGGACGAGCTCGGCCCACGCGGCCTCGGCCTCGGGCTCGCCCGCGCGATCGATGACGATCCCGCGGAGCTCGTCGGCCCCCTCGCTGAGCTTGCCCGCGCGGATCTGCGCGCGCGCGTAGAGGAGGCGGAGCTCGCCTACCTCGGGGTGCCCCGGGTACTCGCTGAGGATCTTCTTGAGCGCCTTGGTCGCCTGCAGGGCGGCGCCGCGGGTCCCCGACCCGCCGCCGCCGTCGACCGCCGCGAGGAGGCGGGCGTGGGCGACCTTCATCGCCGCGAGGTTGCGGATCGGCTTGCGCCCCATCGCCTTCGAGAGGTGGCGAGCCGCCTCCTTGAGCCGGCGATCGGCCTCCTCGCGCTCGAGGTCGCCGCTCTGGGCCCAGGCCTCGAGGGCGACCGCAAGCTCCATCATCATGAGCTCGGGCGGGAGGTGCTTGGCGAGGTCGCGGCGATCGACGATCGGCTCGAGGGCGGCGACGGCGACCGCGTGATCGCCGATGTGTCGGGCCGCCCGCCCGCGGATCGCCGCCACGAGGAACCACTCGCGGCTCCCCTCGTCGACCGTCGGCGCGCTCGCCAGGCGCCGCAAGGCGTCGTCGGCGTGGCCGAGCGCGAGCGCCTGCGCGGCCCCGGCGATCCCCTCCAGGACCACCGGCGGGGCCGGGGTCGGCTCGGCCGGCGCCGGCGCGGGCTCGGGCGCGGGCTCGGGCGCGGGTGCGGAGACGGTCTCGGGCGCCGGCGCCCGGTGGACCGCCTCCTCGACCGCCTGGGTCCGGCAGCCGGCGATCAGCGCGAGGGCGACCGTCGCTCGTCCGAGCGGCGCGATCCATCCCCCATGAGATCCCCAAGACATTCGATTCGATGGTAGCACGGCCCGCAAAATTCCCTCGGATTCGGCGACCGCGCCCGCGCGCTCGCGGGGCCTCTCGGGGCCGCTCGCGGTCACGCAGATCGGGCGCTGGTGCTCTGTCGACCGCCTGATCTATGTTCGCGGCCGTGCCACTGCTGCGTCCACCTCATCAGATCACCGCGACCGTTCTCGGCGCTGGCACCATGGGGGCGCAGATCGCCGCCCACCTCGCCAACGCCGGGATCCACACCTTCCTCCTCGACATCGTCCCGCGCGGGGCGAGCGGCGGCCAACGCAACGCCCTCGCGGCCGGCGCGATGAAGGTCATGGCCAAGGCCAAGGTCGCGCCCTTCATGGACCCAGCGTTCGCCTCGAGGATCACGATCGGCAACTTCGACGATGATCTCGAGCGGGCGGTGGCGACCAGCGACCTCGTGATCGAGGCGGTCGTCGAGCGCCTCGACATCAAGGCCGCGCTCTTCCAGCGGGTGGCCGCGGCCGCGCCCGGGACCGCGATCCTGGCCTCGAACACCAGCGGCCTCTCGCTCACGGCGATCGCCGACGCGCTCCCTGAGGAGGTCCGCCCGCGGGTGGTCGGCATGCACTTCTTCAACCCGCCGCGCTACATGCACCTCCTCGAGGTGGTCCCCGGCCGCGACACCGCTCCGGAGATCCGCGACATGGTCGCCTCCTTCAGCGACCGGGTCCTCGGCAAGGGCGTGGTGATCTGCCGCGACACGCCGAACTTCATCGGCAACCGGATCGGCACCGGGGAGATGCTCCTCACCTTCCCGGCGACGATCGACAGCGGCTTCACGGTCGAGGAGGTGGACCTCCTCAACGGGCCGCTGATGGGGCGCCCGCGCACCGCCTCCTTCCGCCTCGCCGACATGGTCGGCATCGACATCCTCGGCCACGTGATCCGAAACCTCGCCGAGGCCCTGAGCGCCGACCCGGCGGCCGCCAACTACGACGAGCTCCACGCGCAGATGGTCGTGCCGGCGATGATCGCGAAGATGATCGAGGCGGGGCGCCTCGGCGACAAGACCGGCGGCGGCTTCTACCGCAAGGCGACGGGCCCCAAGGGCGAGCGGGTGATCGAGGCGATCGACCTCCAGACCTTCGAGTACCGCCCGCAGGTCGCCCCGGTCTTCCCCGAGCTCGCTGAGGCCGCGGGCATCCGCGACACCGCGGCCCGGGTCCACGCCGCCCTCCGGGCCGGCGGTCGGGCGGGCGACTTCCTCCGCAAGGTCTACCTCCCGCTCTTCAACTACGCGGCCCGCCGGCTCGGCGAGATCTGCGACGACCCCAAGCAGATCGACGACGCGATGCGCTGGGGCTACGGCTGGGAGCTCGGCCCCTTCGCCCTCTGGGACGCCGCCGGCGTCGCCTGGGGGATCGAGCAGCTGGAGGCGATGGGGATCGAGCCCGCGCCGGCCGCCCGCGCGCTCGTCGAGGCCGACGGCCCGCAGGCCCGCTGGTTCGGCGGCCGCCCGAGCGCGCCGACCGTCTTCGTCGCCGGCCAGGGCCACCAGCCGATCCCGACGCCGAGCGGGATGATCATCCTCGACGCGGCCGCCGACGCGCACCCGCCGATCCACAGCAACAAGACCGCCCGCCTCCTCGACATCGGCGACGGGATCGCCTGCCTCGAGTTCCGCTCGCCGAAGCTCAACATCCTCGACGACGGGGTGTTGGCGATGCTCCGCGAGGCGGTGCCCAAGCTGATGCAGGTCGGGGGCTTCCGCGGCCTGGTGATCGGCGATCAGACCCCGAACTTCTGCGCCGGCGCCGACCTCAAGCAGATCCTCCGCTGGGCCCAGGAGGGCGACTTCGACGCGCTCGGCCAGGCGGTCAGCGACCTCCAGGACACGCTCATGGACCTCCGCCACGGGCCCCTGCCGGTGGTCGCCGCCCCGCACGGCCGCACCCTCGGCGGCGGCGTCGAGGTCTGCCTCCACGCGAGCGCGATCCAGGCCGACGCCGAGACCTACATGGGCCTCGTCGAGGCCGGCGTCGGCCTCCTGCCGGCCGGCGGCGGCCTCAAGGAGCTGGTCCGCCGGGCCTCCGCCTGGGCGCTCCAGGTCCCCGACCCAGACCCCTACCCCGCCGTCCGCCGGGCCTTCGAGGCGGTCGGCGGCGCCAAGGTGGCGACCAGCGCCTTCGAGGCCCGGAGCTTCGGCTTCCTCGCGGCGAGCGATCGGATCACCTTCCACCGCTCGCGGGTGATCGCCGACGCCAAGAAGATCGCGATCTCGCTGGCCGAGGCCGGCTGGGTCCCGCCCGACCGCAACGAGGCGATCCACGTGATCGGCGGCCCGCGGGGCTCGAGCCTGATGCTCGGCGCCCAGCTCTTCGAGTGGGGCGGCTACATCTCGGCCCACGACAAGCTCATCGGTCAGAAGATCGCCCACGTCCTCAGCGGCGGCATGACCCTGACGCCGACCGTGCTCCGCGCCCAGGACCTCCTCGATCTCGAGCGCGAGGCCTTCGTCAGCCTCGCCGGGACCGAGAAGACCCAGGCCCGGATCGAGCACATGCTCAAGACCCACAAGCCGCTGCGCAACTGAGCCCCGGAGATCCCCAAAAATGTCCTCCATTCGTGATGCAGTCATCGTCGCGGCCCGCCGCTCGCCTGTCGGTCGGGCGATCAAGGGCACGCTCCGCAACACCCGCCCCGACGACTTCGCCGCCCAGGTGATCGCCGGGATGCTCGCCGCGCTCCCGGGCCTCCCGCCCGCCGAGGTCGACGACCTCGTCCTCGGCTGCGCGATGCCTGAGGCCGAGCAGGGCCTCAACGTCGCCCGGGTGATCGGCCACCTCGCCGGCCTCCCGAACTCGACCTCGGCGATCACCATCAACCGCTTCTGCTCGAGCGGCCTCCAGGCGATCGCCTCCTGCGCCGAGCGGGTGATGGTCGGCGCGACCGAGTGTGCGATCGCCGGCGGCGTCGAGTCGATGAGCATGGTGCCGATGGGCGGCAACAAGGCGGTCTTCAACCCCAAGGTGGTCGCCGAGCACCCCGAGGTCTACATCTCGATGGGCCTCACCGCCGAGAACGTCGCCCGCCAATTCGAGGTCTCGCGCGCCGATCAGGACGCCTTCTCGCTGACCTCGCACCAGCGGGCGCTGGCGGCGATCGCCGAGGGCCGCTTCGCCGGCGAGATCGTGCCGATTCGCACCGCCGAGGGGCCAAAGTTCACGATCGACGAGGGTCCTCGCGCAGACACCAACCCGGAGTCGCTCGCCGCCCTCCGGCCGGTCTTCCACGCGCGCGGATCGGTGACCGCCGGCAACTCGTCGCAGATCAGCGACGGTGCGGCCGCCGCCGTCGTCATGTCGGCATCGCGCGCCAAGGAGCTCGGCCTCACCCCGATCGCGCGCTTCGTCGGCTTCGCCACCGCCGGTGTCGCGCCCGAGATCATGGGCATCGGGCCGATCGAGGCGATCCCCAAGGTGCTCCGCCAGACCGGCCTCCAGCTCGGCGATATCGACCTCATCGAGCTCAACGAGGCCTTCGCCAGCCAGTCGCTCGCCGTCATCCGCAAGCTCGGCCTCGACCCCGACAAGGTCAACGTGAGCGGCGGCGCCATCGCCCTCGGCCACCCCCTCGGGGCGACCGGCGCGAAGCTGACGGCGACGCTGATCGCCGAGATGCAGCGCCGGAAGAGCCGCTACGGCATGGTGACGATGTGCATCGGCGGCGGCATGGGGGCCGCAGGCATCTTCGAACGCATGTGATCCAAAGCGCAGGTTCGCTGGTCAACGCCGGCCGCGGGCGCGCCACGCCCCGCGGCCGGTGGCAAATTCGCGGCGCTCTATTTCTACCGTTGACACCTGCGGCGATTGCTTCAAGTATTGAGGGGTGGGTTTCGGATGGTCCAGATGGCCACAAAGGCGCATGGAGGCGCCGGTGAGCGGCGTTTCCCGGCGCCGCGGCAGAATTGACAGTGGGCTCGACCACATGTCCATCGCCACAGAGGCGCGGCGATGGGCGTCCGGTCGACCGGCGTTGAATCTGCCAGCGCACGCCCGACCGCCGGCGCATCGCCGACGGCCGGCGTCGCCTCAGCGAGCGATCCAGTGCGGCACCGTCCGCGCTGGATGACCTTGTGGCCATTTTCGCCGCTCCGAGCCATCCACAAAAAGGCGCAAACAAGCGGGCACGGCCGTCCTGGCCGTGCCCGCTCTCTTTCGTCCCGGGGCCGCCTACGCCCGCTCAGGGGGTCGTCAGGCCGAGCGAGTAGCCGCCGCTCCCCGACCAGGACGAGACCTTCCAGACGTAGTAGCCGGCGCCGCCATTGTACGAGATCGACTCCGCCGAGGTCTCCCCCTCCGACTTGGCGACCTGCGTCCAGCCGCTGCCGTTCCACTTGAGGAGGTAGAGATCGAAGTCGGCGCTGCCAGGCCCGCTGAGGCAGCCGGCGTGGGTCCCCGACTTTGAGGAGTAGTAGTACGTGCCGCCCGGCTGGTACTGGACCGCGCCCTTGCCCGAGAGCGAGCCGGCGTAGGGGACGCCGCCGCACTGGTCCTGGTTGTCATCCGGCGGCGGCGGATCGTTGTTGTCCGGCGGCGGCTGGTTCTGCGTCCCCGGCACCCCGACCGCGTCCCAGGCCGCGTGGATCGCCGAGGCCGCGCTCGCACCATAGAGGTCCGTCGCCGCCTGGGCGGTCGCGTTGCGGGCGTCCTCGAAGTCCGCGTACGAGGTCAGGTAGGTGGTCAGCGCGCGGTAGAAGATCTGCTCGACCTTGGCCATCCCCAGCGCCGGCACGTTGACGTTGGTCTTGCCCCGCGGGTGGGTGCCGCCGGTGACCGCGAGCTTGAAGGCGAGGTTGGCGATCCCCGAGTTCAGGTGGACGCCGCCGTTGTCCTGGTTGCCGGTGTAGCGGGTCGGGTAGTAGTCGTAGGACTGGCCGTCGGCGGTCGGGTCGTCCATGTAGCGCATCGCGTCGTTCGGATCGCTCGGCGTCCACACGTCCTCGGCGAGCTTCCAGGTCGCCGAGCTCACGCCCCCCGCCTTCCAGGCCTGGGCGGCCGAGGCCATGATGTCCGAGAAGGCCTCGTTGAGCGCCCCCGACTCGTCCTGGTAGACGAGGTTCGCGCTGTACTCGGTGACCGCGTGGGTGAGCTCGTGGACCGCGATGTCCGGCGAGAGCGAGAGCGACGTGAAGTAGTAGCCGTCGCCGTCGCCATAGACCATCTGCGAGCCGTTCCAGAAGGCGTTGTTGTAGTTGTTGCCGTAGTGGGCGGTCGACTTGAGCTGGGCGCCGCTGCCGTTGTACGAGTCGCGGTTGAACTTCGCCTTGTAGAAGTCGTAGGTCAGGCCCGAGTTGTCGTAGGCCGCCTGGAGGGCCGCGTCGCCCGACGAGCCGCCCTCGCTGATCTTGAGGGTGCCGGGGAGCGACCCGCCGTTGTTCGCGGTGTAGACCTTGCGGTTCTTCGCCCGGTGGATCTTCGGGTGGCGGGCCACGAGCGCGCCGCCGCGCGCGTCCGCGAAGACCTGGTCGAGCTCCGGCCCGTCCTCGCCCTCGTAGGCGACCTGGGCGGTGAAGGCGAGCACCGGCGCGCCGCCGACCACGACGTAGACGAGATCGACCGCGTCGACGACCTCAAAGCCGGCGCCCTCGAGATCGCGGAGCGCGGCCTCGATCGCCGCGTCGCCGTCGAGGAGGTCGCCCTCATCGGCGCCGACCCGGGGCGCCAGCCGGCTGGTGAGGGCGTGGATCGACCCGCTGGCGATGTCGGCGTGGACGATGAGATCGCCGCCGACGACCGGCAGGTCGTCGATGAGCTGCTGCATCCGGACGTGGACCTGGCCGAGCTCGTCCTCGTCGACCCGCACCACCTCGAGCTCCTGGCCGGCGTCGAGGCGGAAGGCCGGCCGGAGGCCGTCGACGAAGGCCTGGGCGCCGCTCGCCGCGTCGCCCTCCAGGACCCCGAGGTCGCCGACGATCGTCCGCGGCAGCGCCCGCTCGTCGAGGCGGATCCCGTCGATCCGCGGGAGGGTCGCCAGGGCGTCGCTCTGGCTCGGCATCAGGGTCCCGAGGAAGGCCGAGATCGGCGCGAGGCCGGAGAGGTCGTGGGAGGTGAGGGTGAAGCCCTGGGCCTCGATGAGGTCGATGTCGAGGGCCTCGCCATAGAGCGCGACGAGGTCGCGGAGGCTGATCTGGGCGCCGTCCGGGCGGACGATGATCACCCGCGCGACGTCGATCGGCCCGTCGCCGAGATCGAATCGAACGAGCGCGTCTGGCGCGCTGAGATCCACGACGAGGGGCTCGCCGGGGGCGAGGGCGTCGAGGTCGGCGGCCGAGATCACGAGGCCACGTTCTTCACCGTCGCTCCCCGAATAGCAGCCGGTGACCAGGGCGCCGAGGGTGGCGAGGGCAACTAGGTTCCGCTTGAACATCGTTCTTCTCCTCTATCCGCGTCGTCGCCGGTCCATGTGGCGACCACGTGAGCATTCACGCGATGTGACCATTTGCACGGCCAGACGAGAATCTCAACCCGGAATTTCTTGGAACGGCGGCGTCTATGGAGTTTGTAGACGCAACTATGGGTAGGTCTCCCCACGGCCAGAATTGACAGTGGAGACCTGCGCGGGGCGATTGACCGACTTCCATTGAAGCGTTGGCAATCGCGGCCACTGCGATTTCACAACTTCTATCGCCGCCTCCCGGGAATTCGCGGTCGCTTCGGCGAAACGCGGACCCCTGCGAGGAGTGTTGGTCTCGTGTTGGTCTCGCGTCGGCCCGCCGATCAAAATATTTGGCGGCCGAAGCGATCCCCGAGAAAAGGCGCCCCCAACTACACCGAAACCAATGTAGGTGCAAGCCCTATCTGCGCAACGCCGATCGCACTACTCCGCGCGGCCCTCGCTATCGGCCGCGGATCCCCGCTCAGCCCTGCCGACGGAGCCAGAGCGCATAGATCGGCGCCCCCGCGGCGATCACGGCGACGTTGACCGCGAAGGTCCAGGGCGTGGTCACCGCATAGGAGCCGAGGAGGTAGATCGACGCCACCAGGAAGAGGAGCGGCACCAGCGGGTAGCCGACCACCCGGTAGGGCCGCTCGAGCTCCGGCCGGCGCCTTCGCAGGACGAACACCGCCGCGACCGCGAGGGCGTAGAAGGGCCAGATCCCGACGACGAAGCCGTCCGCCAGCTCGGCGAAGGAGCGCGAGGCGACGAAGACCACCCCGAGGAGCACCGAGAGGATGATCGCCGCCGAGGGGGTCCCGTAGACCGGGTGGATCGCCGCGATCCGCCGGAAGAAGAGGCCGTCCTCGGCCATCGCAAAGAAGACCCGGGGCCCGGTCATCATCGTCCCGTTGAGGGTCCCGAAGGTGCTGACCATCACCGCCGCCGCCACCAGGGTCGCGCCGACCGGACCGATCAGGCGAGTCGCCACGTCGGCGGCGATCAGCGGCGAGCCCGGCATCTCGGCGATCGGGATCACGCTGGCATAGACCGCGTTGACCGCGAGGTAGAGGACGACGACCGCGAGGGTGCCGAGGATAAAGGAGCGCGGGAGGGCCCGCTGGGGATCGCGGACCTCGCCGCTGACGAAGCCGGCGTCCGACCAGCCGTCGTAGGCCCAGAGGATCGACACCATCGCCAGGCCGAAGGTCGCGGCGCTGGTCCCCGCCCCCGCCCCGGCTCCGGCCGGCGCGGCGAGCTCGGGCGCGGTCGGGACCAGGGCGACGCCGAGGACGATGATCGCCAGGATCGCCGCGACCTTGATCACCGTCGACACGTTCTGGACCAGCGCGCCGAGGCGGACGCCGCGGATGTTGACGATCGCCACGACGATCAGCATCGCCGCCGCGGTGAGCTGGGCGCGGGAGAGCGGCAGGGGCGCGAGGAGGGCCGCTCCGTCGGCGCCGACGAGGCGCCAGAGGTACTCCGACGAGGTGATCGCCAGGGCCCCGTAGGCCGAGGGGCGGAGGATCATCAGCTCGCACCAGCCGAAGAGGAAGGCCGGCAGGCGCCCGAAGGCCTCGCGGATGTACACGTAGATCCCGCCGGTGCGGGGCATCGCCGCCGCGAGCTCGGCGAGGGTGAGGGCGCCGGCGAGCGCGACCACCCCTCCGAGCACCCAGGCGAGCGCGAAGAGGCCGAGGTCGGGGACCCGCTCGGCGACCACCGCCGGGGTCCGGAAGATCCCGCTGCCGATCGTCGAGCCGACCAGGACGGCGACCGTGCTCCAGAGCCCGAGCCGCCGCGGCAGCCGCTCGCCCCAGCGATCCGGTTCGCTCGTCACCGCCTACCCATACCCCAGGGGCGGGGGGCGGCTCCACAAAGTCGTCGGTGTGGGTCGTCCGTGCGCGCCCGGGCGAGGGCGCGCGCAGGCGGGCGCCGCTGTGGCAACCTCGGAGGGTGCGGGCGACCACCTGGCTGACCGAGCTCGAGCTCCGCTACCCCTTCGGGATCTCCCGCGGGAGCGTCGATCGCCTGCCCACGCTGCTCCTCCGCCTCGACGCCGCGGAGGGCCCCGCGGGGGTCGGCGAGGCCGCGCCGGTCCGCTACCTCGGGGTCTCGGCGGCCGACCACCGGCCGGTGATCGAGCGCCTGGTCGCCGCCCTCGCCGAGGACGCGGCCGACGATCCGCGGGCGGCGATCGCCGGCGTCCGCGAGCTCGCCGAGGGGGTGCCCGCCGCCCTCGCCGCGGTCGACGTCGCCCTCTGGGATCGCGCGGCCCGTCGCCGCGGCCTCCCGCTCCACGCCCACCTCGGCCTGCCGCCGCCCGCCGGCCTGACGACCTACACGATCGCCCTCGACACCCTCGAGGCGATGGCCGCCCGCGGGCGCGAGGCCGCCGCCCTCCCCCTCCTCAAGATCAAGCTCGGCCGCGATCCCGACTTCGATCGGGCGGCGATCGACGCGGTCGCGGCCGCGGCCCCGCGCGCCCGCCTCCGGGTCGACGCCAACGGCGGCTGGTCCTTCGACCAGGCGCGGGCGCTCCTCCCCCACCTCGCCGATCGCGGGGTCGAGATGGTCGAGCAGCCCCTCGCCCGCGGCGCGCTCGCGGCCCTCGAGGCGCTCCGCCGGGGCTCCCCGCTGCCGATCTTCGCCGACGAGGACGTCCAGTCCCTCGCCTCGCTGCCGGCGCTCCGCGGCCGCGTCGACGGGATCAACATCAAGCTGATGAAGTGCGGCGGGATCTCGGAGGCGCTGGCGATGATCGACTTCGCCCGCGGCGAGGGCTGGCAGATCCTCCTCGGCTGCATGATCGAGTCGCGGGTCGGGCTCGCGGCCGCGGCCCAGCTCAGCGGCAGCGTCGACGCCCTCGACCTCGACGCCCACATGCTGACGGTCGGCGATCCGGTCCCGCCGGGCTCGCTGGAGCGCCTCGACCCCGCGCCGCCCGCCCTCGCGGGGCCGGGGATCGGCGTCGACCCGGACGGGCTCGCCCACGCCCTCGCCGGCGCCGCAGCGCCCGGCTAGGCGACCGCGCCGTCGATCCGATCGAGCTCCCCAGCGCGCGCGAATCTGCCAGTGGCGCACTCGTCGGCGCGCGAAAAAACCCAGCGGCGGCCCCTCGGCGGCTGACGTAGACTGGTCGGGTATGCACCTGATCAACGCCCGGCACCATCGGCCGCGCTGGTCCCTGCCGCCCTCGCTGATCGAGCACATCGAGCGCTCACTCCGGTCGGCGCGCTCGCACCTCGACGCCGCGAGCCTCGCCGAGCTCGAGCACCGGGCGCGCTTGGTCCGCGCGGGCGCGGCCGCCCCCGACGAGCTCCTCGCCCGCATTCAGGTCCTCCTCGCAGGGTGAGCGGGTCCGGGGCCGTTCCCCGACGTACCGCCGTCGAATTTTACGCGCCCGTCGGCGCCCCAGACCCGGCCACTTCCTCGGCGAAGCGGCCCCTCTCTGCGATATTTTCGCCCTCGTGACCGGGGACGAGCGAGACCAGCGCGCGCCCTCCACCTCCCCCGCGGAGGCGGCCACCCCTGAGCGCCCGCCCGCCCAGCGCCGGATGCTCGGGCGCTACCAGATCATCCGCCGGATCGGCGCCGGGGCGATGGGCGTCGTCTTCGAAGCCGTCGACACCGAGCGCGACGAGCGGGTCGCCCTCAAGACCCTCCACAAGCTCGACCCCAGCGCCCTCTACCGCCTCAAGAACGAATTCCGGGCGGTCGCCGACGTCGTCCACCCGAACCTCGTCACCCTCCACGAGCTGGTCTCCGAGAAGGGCCAGTGGTTCATGACGATGGAGTACATCGACGGGATCTCGTTCGTCGAGCACGTCCGGCGGGCGCCGGAGCGCTCTGCGCCGCGGGCCCGGGCGGCGCTCCGTCAGCTCGCCCGCGGGCTCATGGCCCTCCAGGCCGCCGGCAAGCTCCACCGCGACGTGAAGTCCTCGAACGTCCTGGTCGACGCCCGCGGCCGCGTCGTCCTCCTCGACTTCGGCCTCGCCGCCGACTCCCTCGTCGACAGCATCGACGCGACCGTCGACGAGGGGATCCTCGGCACGCCGGCCTACATGTCCCCGGAGCAAGCCTGCGGCCTGCCGCCGACCCAGGCGAGCGACTGGTACGCGGTCGGCGTGATCCTCTACGAGAGCCTCACCGGCGAGCTCCCCTACTCCGGGCCGACCCTCAAGATCATCGCCGAGAAGCAGCAGGCCGAGCCGGTCGCGGTCACCGAGCTCGCGCCCGAGACCCCGCAGGACCTCGCCGACCTCTGCATGGGCCTCCTCGCCCGCGATCCGGCGGCGCGCCTCGACGGCGCGGCGATCCTCGACCGCCTCGACGACCTCGGCGGCGACGCGCCCCAGGGCGACGCCTCGGTCTTCGTCGGCCGTGAGGACCTCCTCGGGCTCCTGGGGGACGCCTACCGGGCGAGCCGCAGCGGCGCGCCGGTGACCGTCTACGTCCAGGGCCCCTCGGGGATCGGCAAGAGCGCGATGGTCGACCACTTCCTCGCCGACCTGGTCCGCCAGGACTCGTCGGTGGTCGTCCTCAGCGGCCGCTGCTACGAGCGCGAGTCGGTCCCCTACAAGGCCTTCGACTCGCTCGTCGACTCCCTCACCCGCTTCCTCCGCCGCCTCCCGAGCGTCGACGCGGCGGTCCTGATGCCCCGCGACATCCACGCGCTCGCCAAGGTCTTCCCGGTGCTCGAGCGGGTGCAGGTGGTCCTCGAGGCGCCGCGCCGGACCTTCGAGGCCCCCGATCAGCTCGAGCTCCGCCGCCGGGCCTTCCGCGGCCTCCGGGAGATCCTCGCCAAGATCGCCGACCGCCGGCCGCTGGTCCTGACGATCGGCGACATGCAGTGGGGCGACGCCGACTCCGCCCGCCTCCTCGCCGACATCCTCGCCCCCCCCGATCCGCCGGCGCTCCTCATCATCGGCGTCTACCGCAACGACGAGGCCCAAAACTCGCCGATGCTCGGCGAGCTCAAGCGCCTCTACTCGCAGAGCGCGCTCCGCCACGACATCCGCAACCTCGCGGTCGGCCCGCTCTCGGCGAGCGAGTCCCGCGCGCTCGCCCTCTCGCTCCTCGAGCGCAGCGACCTCCACGCGCTCGACCAGGCGTCGATGATCGCCCGCGAGTCCGCCGGCTCGCCGCTCTTCGTCGAGGAGCTGGTCCGCCAGGCGCGGATCTCCGCGGCCTACGGGCCCTCCGACGGCACCCCGCTCGACATCTCCCTCGAGGGGGTGGTCCGCAGCCGGGTCCGCCAGCTCTCCCCCGCCGCCCGCACGCTCCTCGAGGTCCTCGCGATCGCCGGTCGGCCGCTCCTCCAGGACCTGGTCGTTCGGGCAGCCGGGATCGGCGAGGCCACGGTCGCCCTCACCCAGCTCCGCGCGCTCCACATGATCCGGGCGCGGGGGCGCCACGAGGAGACGATCCTCGAGTGCTACCACGATCGGATCCGCGAGACGGTCGCCGCGTCGATCCCGTCGAACCGCCAGCGGACCTACCACCGGGCGCTCGCCGAGGCGCTCGAGGTCGCCGGCGAGAGCGACGCGGAGCTCATCGCCCACCACTACCACCACGCCGGCGAGGAGAGCCGCGCGGCCCGCTACGCCACCCTCGCGGCCGATCGCGCGGCCGCGGCCCTCGCCTTCAACCGGGCCGCCGATCTCCTCCGCCTCGCCCGCACCTGGGCGCCCACCGGCACCCCCCAGAGCCAGGAGCTCCTGATCCGCCACGCCGACGCGCTGGTCCACGCCGGCCGCTGCGCCGAGGCGGCGCCCCTCTACCTCCAGGCGGCCGAGAGCGCCCCCTCGGCGGCCGGGATCGAGCTCCGCCGCCGGGCCGCCGAGCAGTACCTGGTGAGCGGCCAGATCGACGCTGGGGTCAAGATCCTCCGGCCCCTCCTCGCCGCGGTCTCCCTCTCGTACCCGTCGACGCCGAGCCGCGCGAACCTCTCGATCATCGCCCGCTCGACCCAGCTCGGGCTCCGCGGGACCAACTTCCGCGAGCGCGCGGCCGAGGCGATCGACCCCGCGGATCTCCGGCAGGTCGACGTCTGCCTCTCGGCGAGCAAGGGGCTCAACTTCGTCGATCCGATCCGCGGCTTCGCCTTCGCGCTCCGCGGCCTCCTCCTCGCCCTCCAGCTCGGCGAGCCGCGCCGGGTCGCCCGCGGCCTCGCGCTCACCGGGCTCTTCATGAGCAGCCGGAGCGGCGAGGCCGGGAGCACCCGCGGGGCGGTCCTGGTGAGCGAGGCCGAGGCGATCGCCCGGCGCCTGGACGACCCCTACCTGATGGGCCTCGCCAGCATCGCCGACGGCCTCGCCAACGTCACCCTCGGCCGCTGGCGGCGGGCGCTCGAGCGCCTCGATGGCGGCGTCCAGATCCTCCACGACCGCTGCGCCGGGATCGCCTGGGAGAGCGCCGTCGCCCAGATGGGGACGATGCGCTCGCTCCTCTCGATGGGCCGCCTCCGCGAGCTCCAGGTGCGCTCGCAGGGGTGGCGGCGCGAGGCCGAGGACGCCGGCGACCTCTACTCCGAGGTCTGGGCCGCGCTCTTCTGGGCCTACGCGCGGGTCGCCGCCGGCAAGCCCGAGGAGGCCCGCGAGAGCGTGCGCTCGGCGATCGATCGCTGGTCACACCAGGGCTTCTCCTTCCAGCACCTCCTGGCGATCGCCGTCGAGGTCACCTGCGACCTCTACCAGGGGCGGCCGATGGCGGCGTGGAACCGGATCCAGGCGGCGTGGCCGGCGATCGAGAGCTCCCACATCCTGAGCTGGGTCTTCCTCCGGATCTTCTCGGTCCACCTCCGCGCCGGGGCCGCGCTGGCGGCCGCCAACGCCAACGCCCAGGAGGCGCAGCGCCTCCTGAAGGCGGCCTCCGGGGCGGCCGACGAGCTCGAGCGACACTCCGGAAGCCGCCGCGACGGGATCGCCACGGTGCTGGCGATCCGCGCGGGGATCGCCGCGCTCCACGGCGATCGTCGGCAGGCGATCGAGCACCTCGAGGGGGCGGTCGCCGGCTTCCAGTCGACCGACATGCAGATGCATGCGGCCTGCGCCCGTCGCCGCCTCGGCGAGTGCCTCGGCGACGAGGGCCAGCCGCTCATCGACGCCGCGGACGCCTTCCTCCGCTCGCAGGAGATCGCCGATCCGGCGCTCTGGTCGAGCATCCTGATCCCGGGCTTTGCGATCGAGCGCGGCTGATCGGCGCTCGTCAGCAGCCCGACTCGGCGAGGAGCGGCGACCAGAGGGCCTCGCGTTCGCGGACCCTGCTTGAGACATGCGCGCGCCGTGGGCCCCGTCGGAGCCCGAGGGTGAGGGCCGCGAGGGCCGCGAGGAGGAGCGCGAGCGCCCGGCTCGGCGGCGTCCATGAATGTCTGATCGGACATGACCATGAGGCCATGGCCAGCGCGTCGGCGCAGCGCTGCCACTCGCGGCCGCCCGCGTCGAGGGCCAGGAGCGCAGCCGCGAGGGCGCAGAGGAGCGCGAGCAGGAGGATCCCGACCCGGGTCGCTCCGCCGGTCGCCCGCGCGGGCTCGGTCGCCAGGCTCCACCCGCTCCCCGAGGCCGCGAGCGACGGCGCTTCGGCGCCGACGCTGGCGCTCAGCGGACGCAGCGCGCCCTCGGGAGCGACCACCTCGTCGCGCGTCGTGACCACCGCCGGCGCGAGCGCGCCGCAGAGCTCGACCTCGACGCGGAAGGGCCCGATCTCGAGGGGCGCGCCGCCGCCGAGGCAGACCTCGCCGACGATCGCCCGCCCGCGGACCCGGGTCGCCGCGAGCGGGTCGGCGACGATCACATGCACCCGCTCGCCGACGATCTCGAGGACCGCGTGGACCCGGGCGACCTCCGGATCGACGAGGCGGAGGTGGGCGCTGGGGAGGCGACCGATCTTGATCACCTCCTCCTCGAAGCGCTGGACCTCGACCAGCTCCTCCCCGCGATAGACCTGGATCTCGACGCTCGTCATCGCCGCCCCCCCCGACGAAGACAGCCGCCGGAGGGTGAGGTTCCCGGACCGCGGCCCCGATCCTCCGCAGCCACCATTGATGTCCATAAAGACATGCTCATGAGGACACACAAATAGAGAGGGCCCGGCCGAAGCCGAGCCCTCTCCCGGAGGCGATCCCCCGCCCGCTCCCGATCAGCCGGGCTCGAGGACGAAGGGGTAGGTGACGATGACCGACCCGCCGCCCTGCGGCTTCGGGAACTTCCAGCGCCGCACCGCCTGGGCGATGCAGTTGCCGACGCCAGCGTCCTTGATCGACGAGTCGGCGACCGCCGCCGAGACGACGTTGCCGCCGCCGCCGATCGAGAACTGCACCGCCACGCGGCCCTTCAGGTTCGGGTCCTTGGCGAGGCCCTGGTTGTAGCAGTGGCGGACCTCGTTGATGTGCGCGCGGACGATACGACGGATGATGTCCTTGTCGAGCGCGCCCTGGACCTGCGCCTTCGCCTGGCGGACCTGCGGGACCCGGCTGCCGCGGCCGCCGAAGCCTGCGCCCGAGCCACGGCCGTAGCCCGAGCCCGTACCGCCGCCGCCGCCCTTGCCGATGAGGCCGGTGTTGCCGAGGCCGATGGTGCCCTCACCGGTACCACCACCGCCGCGGCCGGTGCCGACCAGGCCGAGGCCGCCGACGCCGAAGGCCTCACCGACCTCGGTGCCCGTCAGACCGCCCCACACGTCCGAGTCGTCGTTGCCGACCGCGAACGCGCCGCCGTAGGGCGAGGCGAGGAAGTGGCCGCTCTGCTGGCTCATCACCCCGAGGATACCGGCCTGGCGGGCCGCCATCTCCGGGTCGAAGTTACGAGCCATCTGCGGGATCGCGTCCTTGGGGCCCTTCATCGCGTAGAGGCCGGACTTCGACTTGGAGGTGGGCTTGCCCATCTTGCCCTCCTCGCCCTTGTGGCGCTGACCGGTGCCGCCGGCCTCGTCGTCCGAATTCTCCTGATCCTCCGGCGGCGGCTCCTCCTCCTCAGGGGGCTTGTCCGGCTGGTTGAGGTAGCCGACGAAGCGGTTCTCCTCCATCAGCTCGTCCATGCTGAGGTCCTGCGCCTCGGCCGGGATCATCTGCGAGAGGAAGATCATCGAGCCGATCACCGCGAGCGAGCCCGCGTTGTAGAACCAGAAGGGCTTGTCGGTCTCCGAGCCGCCCGCCAGCACCGCGCCCGGCGCGACCGAGTTCACGTAGAAGGTGACGTCCTGGTACGCGACCCGGCAGCTCGCTCCGGGCGGCAGCGGGAAGGTGTAGTGCGAGCCGGCAGCCGCCGCGCGACCCGAGCTCACGAGCTGGGCGAGCGGGACGGTCTGGCCGTCGAGCGTGACCTCGCCGTTCATCCCCTGGGTGAAGTTGAGGGCGAAGTCGTGGTCGGAGCCGCGGACCAGCGGGAAGCCGGCCGGGGTCGGCAGACCCGCGGGCGGGACGTGGAAGGAGACCTCGTGTCCCTCGCCGATCGTGTAGTCCCGCGGGGCGTAGTCGCTCATCCGCGCCATGCCGACGCCGAAGGGGATGAGGCCGAGGAGCGCGAGCGCCACGCCGATCCCGCCGAGGCCGGTGCCCGGCTTCTGCGGCATGATCCCGCCGGTCTGCTGGGCCTCGGCGACCTTCTTCTGGTAGCCGTCCCAGTCCTGCGAGACCTCGAAGCCGAAGAGGCCGATGCCGCCGAGCATCATCGCCCCGCCGATCGCCAGCCAGAGCGGCGCCTGCGAGCGCCGGTTCTTGATCTGACCGACGTGCTGGACGTCGAGGACGGTGGTCCCGTACATCGCCACGACCTCGGCGACGCGGGTGCCGTTTTGGACCTCGTACTCGCTCGCGTCGATCTGGATCGGCGGGCGCATCGGCATCGGCGCGGGCGCGGCGGCCATCATCGGCGCAGCCGCGGCGGCGGCCATCATCGGCGCGGCGACAGCGGCCGCGGCCGCCGGCGCCTCGGCCATCACCGGCGCCTCGGCGACGAAGCCGATCTCGACGCGGTAGGGTCCGAACTCGAGGACGTCGCCGTCGCCGAGCGGGGCGTTCTTGTCGATCCGCTGGCCGTTGAGGACGGTCCCGGTCGACGAGCCCAGGTCGATGATCCGCACCTCATCGCCCGACACCTCGATCACCGCGTGCATACGGGCGACCGCCTCGTCGTCGAGGCAGAGGTGGCTGCTCTTGAGCTTGCCGATCTTGATGACGTCTTGATCGAGGGTCTTGGAGTCGACGAGCTGGTCGCCGTAGAAGATCTTGATGGCGAGGGTCCGGGTGTTCATGGCGCGGTCCTTGGTCGATGCGTTACGCCTCCACTGACAGCCACCCCCGGCGGGTTCCCCGGGCGGTGAATTTTTCCCAAAGGCGCGGCGCCGCGCCCGGCCGCGGGGCCGCGCCGCCCGCCAGCCCCGGGGCGCCGCCAGACGCCGCCAGACGCCGAGACGCCGCGGCCGCCCGTCCGCGGGCCTGGACGAGGCGCCCTAGCCCTCGCCCGGCTCGCGCTTGATCCGGGCCATCTTGACGAAGCCGCGGACGATCTTGAGCGGCTTCTTCCGCATCAGCCCCATCACCAGCTCGACCGCCCCGCGGTACTTGCCGCCGTAGGGGTACCAGTAGGGCTCGGCCTTGGTCAGCGCCCGATCGACCAGGATCGCGCGGACGTGGGTGAAGGCGCGGAGCCCCTCCTCCCCGTGGTAGCGGCCGATCCCGCTCGACTTCACCCCGCCGAAGGGGAGCCCCGGGTGACCGGCGCTGCTGAGGACGTCGTTGACCGAGACCTGGCCGCACTCGAGGCGCGAGGCGATCGCCACGCCGCGGTCGAGATCGCGGGTCCAGACGCTGGCGTTGAGGCCGTACTCGTGGCTGTTCGCCAGGCGGATCGCCTCCTCCTCGTCCTTCACCCGGATGATCGGCACCACCGGCCCGAAGGTCTCCTCGCGGTAGATCGACATCTCCGGGCGGACGTCGACGATCACGGTCGGCGCGAAGAATTGCCCGGCCCGCTCGACCCGCTCGCCGCCGACCAGGATCTTCGCGCCGTCGGCGACCGCCTCCCGGAGGTGGCGCTCGACCGTCGCCAGCTGCCCCTTGAAGATCATCGGCCCGACGTCGGCGTCCTCGTCGGGGCCGCCGACCCGGAGGGCCCCGACCTCGCGCTCGAAGAGCGCGACGAAGCGGTCGTAGATCGCGTCGACGACGAAGAGGCGCTCGACCGAGATGCAGGCCTGGCCGGCGTTGGTGAAGCCGCCCCAGGCCGCCCCGCGGACCGCCCGCTCGAGGGGCGCGTCCTCGCAGATGATCATCGCGTCCTTGCCCCCGAGCTCGAGCTCGCAGGGGATCGGCCGCGCGGCGCAGGCGGCCATCACCTTGCGGCCGGTGGCGACCGAGCCGGTGAAGAAGATCATGTCGACGTCGGCCCGGCAGAGCGCGGCCCCGGTCCCGCCGTCCCCCTGGACGACCTCGACCACCCCGGCCGGGAGATCGATCGCCGCGAAGACCTCGCGGATCAGCTCGCCGGCGATCGGCGTGACCTCGGAGGGCTTGAGGACGCAGGTGTTGCCGGCGGTGAGCGCCTGGAGGATCGGCGCGATCGCCAGCTGGAAGGGGAAGTTCCACGGCGAGATCACGCCGATCACCCCGCGCGGGAAGTGCTCGACGTAGCTGGCCTTGGGCGCGAGGTAGATCGGCGTCCACACCTTGCGGCGGCCGAGCACCTTGGCCGCGACCTTGCGGTGGTAGTCGAGGAGCGTCGGCACCAGGAGGAGCTCGGTCGAGAGCGACTCGATCCGCGGCTTGCCGGTGTCCTCGCTGAGGCGGGCCGCGAACTCCTCGCCGCGCTCGACGAGCACATGGCGGAGGCGATCGAGGCGCTCCATCCGCGCCTCCAGCGAGAGCGCGCTCCAGGCCGGGAAGGCCGCCCGCGCCCGGGCGACCGCGGCCGCGACCGCGGCCTCGTCCGAGATCGGGAACTCGCCGATCACCTCGCCGCTGACGGGGCTCCTCTTGCAGATCGTCTGCGCGGCGCTCATGGGCGGGGTGGACTCGGCAGCGGTATCGACGCTCATGCCGCTTGGCTAGCACATTTCGCGGCCCCTGGCGGCCCACGCGGGACCCGGGCCAGACCAAAGCGCGCACGCGCGCGATATCGCGTAAGATGCGCACGCTGACCCCCGGGGCGAGGGCGGGTACGATGGCCGCCCGCTGCCGCCCGTGCGGCGGCGGGGAGCGCCGCCATGATCCAGGAAGCAGACCGCCTCTTCCGCCGCTACATGCAGGCCCTCGGCTGGCTCGGCGATCCCGGGCTGGTCGAGCTCGTTCGGACCCACCTGATCAAGGTGCCGGTCGAGAACGTCTCGGCGATCCTCGCGGACAAGCGCGCGCTGCCGGACGTCGAGACCTTCCTCGACGGGATCGCCAACCAGGACCTGGGCGGCAACGCCTTCACCAACAACGGCTACTTCGCCGAGCTCCTCCGCTACCTCGACTACGACGTCGAGCTCCTGGCGGCCGACCGTGACGGCGTCCCCTTCGGCCACGCGGTCCTCCAGGTGCTCCACGAGGGGCGACCCCACCTCGTCGACGTCGGCCTCGGCGCGCCCTTCTACGAGCCCCTCCCCCTCGATCGCCTGCCCCTGCGGATCGAGAGCGGCGACTGGCACTACGCCCTCGAGGCCCACAGCGACCCCGGCTGCTTCGCGCTGACGACCACCTTCCAGGGGGGGCCGGCGTCGACCTTCGTGATCCGCCCGGAGCCCCGCAAGCTCAGCGAGTTCAGCGCGGCGATCCGCGACTACCTCGACCCCGCCGGGGCGGCGCTCGGGCGCCTGCGGCTCACCCGGATCTTCACCTGGGGCGTGGCGACGATCGACAACGCGACGGTCGCGATCACGCGCCACAACGAGACCCAGCGCCAGGCCCTCGGCGACCTCGACGCCCTCGCCGACGCGGTCGAGGGCGAGCTCCAGCTCCCGCGGGCGCCGATCCGCGAGGCCGTCGCCACGCTCTCCAGGCGCAGGGTCGACGTCTTCGCCTAGCCGGCAGGCGCCAGGCCGGATCTCGCGGTCGCCGATGCTCGATCGGACATGCTCGATCGAACAAGGATCCTCCCCGCCGCGCAGCCCCGTCCGCGTCGTCGCCCTGACGAGCGCATTCCTAGCGCCCACGGAACATCGTTTCTCTCCCTATTGTGCCTCCCCGGGCGCCATGAGGGGGGAGGACGTCGGCGACGCGCCGATCGAGTAGCCTCCTCGGGCGGGCACCAGCGAGGATCGCCGACGGCCATGCGAGAGACCACGAGAGCGCCGGGGAGCGAACGCGGCACGCGGGGGCGCCACCTGACGCTCGCGCTCGCCGGCCTCCTCGTCCTCGCGGGGACGCCCGCAGCCGCGGCCGCCCCCGCCGATCCCTACGGCGAAGCGATGGCCGAGGCGAGCCGGCTCGAGGCCGCCGGCGAATTCACGGCGGCCGCCGACCTCCTCGAGCCGAGGCTCGCCGACTACCCGCAGGACTATCCGATCCTGATCCAGACGGCCTGGCTCCGCTTCCAGGCCGCGGAGTACGGGCGGGCCGAGGCGCTCTACCGGCGGGCGATCGAGCTCTCGGGCGGCGCCTACGAGGCCCGCCTCGGCCTCGCCTGGACCCGCCTTCGGATCGGCGAGCGCGAGGAGGCGGAGGAGCGCTTCACCGCCCTCCTCGCCGAGTCGCCGGAGGACCCGCGGGCGCGCGAGGGGCTTCGGGCCGCGACCTACCGGGTGCCGGTGATCACCTGGCCGAGCGCCGCCGCGACCGTCCAGCTCTATCCCTACAGCGGCGGGATCACGGCGGCGCCCGGGGTCGCGGCCGGCGTCCCCCTGCTGATCCGCGAGCGGGTGCTCCTCGGCCTCGACTACAATTTCGCCTCGTTCACCTCGTATCCGCTCAGCGCGCGCGGCGGCAACGGCAACGGCAACGGCGGTGGCGGTGGCGGCGGGTCCATGGACATGACCATGACCATGGACATGAACATGGACGGGAGCGGCGCCGGTGCGGGCACCGGGAGTGGCGCGGGTGCGGGCGCAGGCGCAGGCGCGGGTGCGGGCGCCGGCGCGGGCGCGGGTCCAGGAGCCGGCCCCGGCCACGGCCCCGGCCCGATCGCCGCGGGCACACCTGTCCTTGGGGACACAACGGCGCGGCGCCACGCGATCTACGCCCACGCCGGCGCGACCTGGGATCGGATCGGCTTCACCGGCCACTACGGCTACATCCACGACGGCGGCGCGCTGGTCGGCAACGCCCACGTCGCCGGCCTCATGCTCCGCTACAGCCCCCTCGGGGACCTCACCCTGGCGGCCAGCGGGTCCTTCTACCCCGACCAGGCGATCCCGCGGATCGCCCTCGCCTGGGCCGCGCCGGCGACCCGCTGGCTGACGATCACCCCGGCGGCCGCGCTCCAGGTCGCCGATCGCTCGCCGCTCGCCGCCGGCTACCTCGCCGCGACCTTCCACGGCCGCCCCGGCTCGCTCTGGATCGGCGGCAAGTACGGCCGCGAGCGCCGGCCGGTCTACCTCCACGTGCCGACGACCTTCAGCGTCGACGGCGAGATCCGCTGGGGGCTCTGGGGGGGCGGCACGATCAACCTGCCGGGCCGCCTCCACATCCTCCTCAGCTACGAGCTCCACCGGATCGCCGACCTCCAGGGCGGCGATCCCGGGAGCGCCCACCTCATCGCCCTCGGCCTCGGCTGGCGCAGCCACGGCCCCACCCGCCAGGACTAGATCAGGAGAAGAGCATGACCACGCCGCCCGACGACCGCCTCCGCGAGCTCGCGATCTCCGACACCGGCTTCGTCTTCGACCCCTACTCGGGCGCGACCTTCACGGTCAACCCGAGCGGCCTGGTGATCCTCGAGGCGCTGCGGCGCCGCGCCGACCGCGACGCGATCCTCGATCTCCTCCACGAGCGCTTCGACGTCCACGGCGAGGATCTGGAGCGCGACCTCGACGAGTTCCTCCACCTCCTCCGCCACCACGGCCTCATCGCCGAGGAGGGCGCGTCGTGAGCGAGCGTCCCCTGACGATCGGCGTCACCGCCCTCAACGCGACCGACAACCCCGGCCCCGGGGTCGCGGTCGCGCGCGCGCTCCGGGATCACCCGGACTTCAAGGGGCGGATCGTCGGCCTCAGCTACGACGCGATGGACCCCGGGATCTACGCCCGCGACCTCTGCGACGACCTCTACATCATCCCCTACCCCTCGCAGGGCCTCGCCGCGCTCTCCGACCGGATCCGCCAGATCCACGAGGAGGTCGCGCTCGACGCGATCATCCCCAACGTCGACGCCGAGCTCCCCTCCTTCATCCGCCTCGCCGAGCCCGGCGGCCTCCTCGAGGAGCTCGGGATCGGCACCTTCCTGCCGAGCCAGGAGCTCCTCGAGCTCCGCTCCAAGGCCCAGCTCGAGGCCCTCGGCGAGCGCACCGAGATCGCCACCCCGAAGACCCGGGTGCTCACCTCGGTCGACGACCTCTACGAGCTCGGCGACGACGAGCTCCCCTACCCGCTCTGGATCAAGGGGGTCTACTACGGGGCCAAGCTCGCCCGCAGCGTCGACGAGGCGCGCCTCCACTACCACGCGATGGTCGCCCAGTGGGGGCTCCCGGTGATCGCCCAGGCCTCGGTGAGCGGCGAGGAGATCGACATCGTCGCCGTCGGCGACGGCGAGGGCGGGATGATCGGCGCGGTGCCGATGAAGAAGACCGTGCTCACCGACAAGGGCAAGGCCTGGGCCGGGATCACGATCGGCGACCCGGCGCTCCTCGAGATCGCCCGCCGCTTCTTCACCGCGACCCGCTGGCGCGGCCCCTGCGAGATCGAGCTCCTCAAGGACAAGGAGGGCGTCCACCAGCTCCTCGAGGTCAACCCCCGCTTCCCGGCCTGGTGCTACCTCAGCGCCGGCGCCGGCCAGAACCTCCCCTACGCGGTCGCCCGCCTCGCCTGCGGCCTGCCGACGCCGCCGCGCCGCGACTACACGGTCGGCACCATGTTCGTTCGGATCGCGATCGATCAGATCGCCACCCTCGATCAGCTCCAGGCGATCACCACCGCCGGCGAGCTCCACTACCCCCTCTCCCGCGAGGAGCCCCATGACGAGCCCTGACCCGAGCAAGAGCGCCGCCGCCGGCAAGCCGATCTACGAGCGGCCGACGATCATCCGCCACCAGATGGGGATGATGAACAAGTTCGCCCGCGCCCAGGCGATCGAGCCGCTCACCCAGATCGACGGGGTGAGCGTCGACGCCCTGGTCGAGGCCTACGGCTCGCCGCTCTTCGTCTTCTCCGAGCGCGAGATCGTCCTCCGCTACCGCGAGCTCCACGACTTCCTCGCGCTCCGCTACCCCAAGGTCCGCCTCGCCTGGTCCTACAAGACCAACTACCTCGACGCGGTGTGCCGGGTCTTCCAGCGCGAGGGGGCGCACGCCGAGGTGGTCTCGGAGATGGAGTACGACAAGGCGCTCCGCCTCGGCTTCCGGGCCGACGAGATCCACTTCAACGGCCCCGACAAGTCGGCCGCGGTGCTCGAGCGCGCGCTCCCGGCCGGGACGATGATCCACATCGATCACTTCGACGAGCTCGCGCTCGTCGAGTCGATCGCCCGCCGCCTCGGGATCCGCCCGCGGGTGGCGATCCGGATCAACCTCGCGGTCGCCGGTGCGCCCCCCTGGAGCCGCTTCGGCTTCAACCTCGAGAGCGGCCAGGCCCGCGACGCGGTCCGCCGGATCCTCGCCGGCGGCGTGCTCGAGCTCGGCGGGCTCCACGCCCACATCGGCACCTTCATCACCGACCCCGCCGCCTACCGCGAGCTCGCCCGCAAGCTCGCCGGCTTCGCGAATGAGCTGCGGAGCGACCACGGGATCATCCTCGACTTCATCGACCTGGGCGGCGGCTTCGCCTCGCACAACACCCTCAAGGCGACCTACCTCCCCGGCGAGCAGTCGACCCCCTCGCTCGCCCGCTACGCCGAGGCGATCGCCGAGGGGATCGCCGAGCTCCGCTACCAGCCCGGCGAGATGCCGACCCTGGTCCTTGAGACAGGTCGTGCGCTCATCGACGACGCCGGCTACCTCGTCGCCACCACCCTGGCGAACAAGCGCCTCCCCGACGGCCGCCGGGCGGTCGTCCTCGACGTCGGCGTCAACGTCCTCTTCACCGCGTTCTGGTACAACCACGACGTGATCCCGGCCCAGCCCTTCCACGGGATGCCGGAGCCGACGGTCCTCTACGGGCCGCTCTGCATGAACATCGACGTGGTCCGCGACGCCCTGGTCTTCCCGCCCCTCGAGGTCGGCGATCGCCTGGTCTTCAAGAACGTCGGCGCCTACAACGTCACCCAGTGGATGCAGTTCATCACCTACCGCCCCGCGGTGGCGATGATCGGCCGCGACGGTCGCCACGCCCGGATCCGCCGGCGCGAGGACCTCGACGCGCTCCTCCGCTACGAGGAGCTCCCCGAGTGGCTCTGAGCGGCGCCCTGGCCCCGCCCGTAGGCGGCCTGCGGGGGCGCGTCGAGTTCGTCGTCGACGCGGTCCTCCGCGCCTACGCCCAGATCCTCTTCTCGAGCTCGCGGGCGGTCGGGCTCGTCCTCCTCCTCGGGACCGCGCTCGCCCCGCGCGCGCTCGCCTACGGGCTCGCCGCGGTCCTCCTCGCCCTCGCCACCGCCCGCCTCTTCCGCCTCAGCCCCGAGCTGATCCGCTCCGGCCTCCTCGGCTACTCGTCGATGCTCGTCGGCCTCGGCGCGGCCGTCCTCTTCGAGCCGACGATCGACGCCCACGCGATCACCGTGATCGGGGTCGCCACCGCGGTCGTGATGACCTCGGCCCTCCACGCGGCGATGGGCACCTACTTCAACCTGCCGCCGCTGACGATCCCCTTCCTCCTGGTCTTCTACCTCGTCCTCGGCGCCGCCCGGGTCCTCGACATCCCGCTCGAGCACCTCTCGCTCGCCCGGATCCCGGCGCCGGCCTGGATGCCGAGCTGGCTGGTCGTCTACCTCGAGAGCCTCGGCGCGCTCTTCTTCCTCCCGCGGGTCGACGTCGGCGCGGTCGTCCTCGGCGCGCTCCTCCTCCACAGCCGGATCGCCTGGGTCTTCTCGCTGGTCGGCGCCGCCCTGGCGATCCTCGTCGCCGGTCGGGCGGTGCTGATCCTCGACGGCACCCTCCCCTTCGTCCTCGGCTACAACTTCGTCCTCACCGCGATCGCCGTCGGCGGGGTGTGGTTCGTCCCCTCGCGGGCCTCGCTCCTCCTGGCGATCGGCGCGACGCTGGTCTGCGGGATGGTGGCGATCGGCCTCGCGCCGCTGATGACGGTCGGCGCGCTCCCCCTCCTGATCCTCCCCTTCAACCTGACGATCATCCTCCTCCTCTACGCGATGCGCCTGCGGATCGGCGACGCCAAGCCGCCGGCGGTCGACAGCCCGGGCGGCACCCCGGAGGAGCACCTGGTCCGCCACCGCGCCCGCTTCGCCCGCTTCGGCGCCCACCTCCCGGTCCGCGTCCACGCGCCCTTCCTCGGGCGCTGGCGATGCACCCAGGGCTGGGACGGCGAGCACACCCACCGCGAGGCCTGGCGCCACGCCTGGGACTTCGAGGTCGCCGACGCCGAGGGCCGGACCTTCCGCGGCGACGGCCGCAGCCTCGGCGACTACTACTGCTACCGCCTGCCGGTGGTCGCGGCCGCCGACGGCAGCGTCGTCGAGGTCGTCGATCACCACCCCGACAACCCGATCGGCGAGCCCGACCTCCGCAACAACTGGGGCAACTACGTCCTCCTCTACCACGCCCCCGCGGTCTACTCGCTGGTCTGCCACCTCGCGCCGGGGAGCGCGGCGGTCCGCCCCGGGCAGCTCGTCCGCCGCGGCGATCGCCTCGGCCTCTGCGGCGCCTCCGGGCGCTCGCCGGTCCCCCACCTCCACTTCCAGCTCCAGGCGAGCCCCCACGTCGGCGCGCCGACGATCGCCGGCGAGCTCCACGACGTCGTCGTCGAGCCGGCCGCGCCCGCGGGCGAGGCCGCGCCCGCGCGCCGCTGGGAGAGCGCGCTGGTCCCCCGCCGCGGCGACGTCGTCCGCAACCTCGAGCCGGCCCGCGCCTTCGCCCGCTTCCTCAGCCTGACCCCGGGCGAGGAGCTCCGCCTCCGCCGCGCCGACGATCAGACGATCGAGACGATCGCCGTCGAGGTCGATCTCCTCGGCGATCTGATCCTCCGCTCGCGCGAGCGCGGCGCCCGGGCGCACTTCGAGCGGAGCGCCGAGATGCTCGTCTTCTACGAGACCGAGGGGCGCCGGAGCTCGCTCCTCTGGCCGCTCCACGTCGCCCTCGCGCGGATCCCCTTCGAGCTCAGCGACGAGCTCCGCTGGTCCGATCGCCTCGATCGCCGGGGCTTCCTCCCCTGGCCGCGCCGCCTCCTCCACGACCTCCTGGCGCCGCTCCGCGGCGACGGCCTGATGCAGGTCGACTACCGCCTCCGCCGGGTCGGCCGGGAGCTGACGATCTGCGCGACCTCGGCGGCCCGCGAGCGCGGCGGCCGGGCGCTGGTCGAGTCGACGCTCGTGCTCCACGAAGACGTCGGGATCGAGCGCCTCGAGGTCCGCGCCTTCGGCCGGACGATCCAGGCGGAGCGGGTCCGCGACGAGGCCGCCGCGCCGCCGCCGCCGGCCCTCGACGAGGCGAACGCGGCGGAGGAGGTGAGGCCATGAGGAGGACCCCGGGGCTCGCGCTCATGCTCGCGCTCGCGCTCGCGCTCGCGCTCGTACCCGCGTACGCCGGCGCGGCCGACCCGAGCGAGCACTACCAGCGCTCCTACGAGCTCGAGGCCACGGCCGAGTACGCCAAGGCGATCCTGGCGCTCGACCAGATCGACGGCGACGAGCGCCAGAGCTACTTCTACCGCCTCCGCCGCGGCTGGCTCCTCTACCTCGCCGGCCGCCACTGGGACGCGATGGAGGAGTACCGACGGGCGATCAAGACGACCCCCGCGTCGATCGAGGCCCGCCTCGGGCTCAGCCTCCCGCAGATCGCCCTCCACCTCTGGCTCGACGCCAAGGCGACCTGCGAGGCCGTGCTCCGCCTCGACCCCAACCACTACACGGGCCGCAGCCGCCTCGCCTACATCCACTACAACCTCGGCCGCTTCGCCGAGGCCGAGGAGCTCTACCGCGCGCTCCTGGTCTCCTACCCCGCCGACGTCGAGATGCGGGTCGGCCTCGCCTGGTCGCTCTTCAAGCAGAGCCGGCTGCGCGAGGCGATGGCCGAGTTCCGGACGGTCCAGCGGATCGCGCCGAAGCACCCCTACAACCAGCCGCCCTCCCTGAGCCCCTAGACATGTCCAAAGGGACACTTTATCCGGGCGACGTGTCCTCGCCGATCAGGGTCGCGCCGGCCCCGAGCGGCCCGGAGCCCGAGCTCGACGCCGACGCCGGCAGGCGGATCCCGGGGGCGATCATCCGGGTGATCCCGCTCGGGCTCTGGACCCCCTCCTCGGCGAGGTAGGCGTCGGCGCTGGCGACCATCTCCGCCCCCTGCTCACCGCCGGTGAGGAGGCCGCAGAGGCGGCGGGCGACCGCGGCGTAGAGCGCCATGTCGACCGCCCGGAAGCCCTGCTCGGCCGCCCGCAGGCTGGCGACCGTCCCCGCCTCGTCGCGCCGCGCCGACGCCAGGCCGGCGCCGATCAGCTCGGCGAAGGGGCGAGCCCAGAGCGCGCGCTCGCCCTCGAGGGTGTGCATGTCCTCGGCGATCAGCGCCTGCAGCCCCTCGTGCTCGATCACCCCCTTGCCGCCGCGGAGCACCGCGAGGGCCGCGCTCGCCCGCAGGAAGGTGAACATCACCCGGTACCACTGGGTCTCCCAGCCGTAGTTGCGGGTGAGGTTGTCCCAGCGCCGCGAGAGGCGGTGCCAGGCGGTGAGGCCCTCGCCCGAGTAGAGGTCGATGTGGACGTGGGCGATGAAGGCCCAGAGGCGCTGGAGCGCGAAGCCCCCCTCGGACCAGCGCGCGCTCGCCTGGATCAGCTCGATGCGGGCGCGGTCCGGGTCGTCCTGGCCGAGCCAGTAGAGGTTCTGGGGGCCGGCGATCAGCGTGCTCTCGGACCAGATGTCGTCGCGCTCGCGGGCCTCGATCAGCGCGGCCGCGAGGCGCTCGCCGAGCTCGCCGATCCGCCCGAGGAAGAAGAGCGCGATCAGGCGATAGGCCTGGGTCAGCGTGATCTCGTAGCTCACGCCGACGCACTCGTTGCGGTAGATCTCCTCGGCCCGGGCGAAGAGGCCGACGCTCTCCTGCCAGCGGCCGATGTTGACCGCCGCGAGGCCGCGGGACATCGTCAGGAGCGCCCGCGGGAAGGGATCCTCGACCTTCTGGACCAGCGCCTGGGCGGCGGTCGCCACCCGCTCGGTCCGCTCGCGCGCCTTGACGCCGGCGGTCGAGAGGAAGCCGACCTCGGTCCCCATCGCGCAGGCTGCCTCATAGGTCAGCCCGGACTTGAGCGCGAGGCTGAGGTGGCGGGTGTGGTAGAGGGCGGCGATCGCCGGATCGATCGACGCCATCCCGCTGGCGATCGTCCGGAAGACGCTCATCTTGATCCGATCGTCGGGGCTGATCTGGCCGGGCTCGCGCTCGCGGAAGCCGATCCCGCGGACCCGCAGGCGCATGCGCTCGAAGAGGAGCGCGGTGTTGGCCGCCCGGCTGCTCTCCGGGAGCGGGGCGCCGACCGCCTCCGAGACCCCCCGCAGCGCCCCCAGGCCGTCGGCGACGTGACCTGTCCGAAGGTACTGCTCGGCCGCGCGGCGGCGGAGGTCGAGCGCCTGGGCGTCCGGCGCGACGTCGGCGGCCTCGAGGTAGATCTTCGCCGCGCGGCCGCCGCGGCCGCCGTTGGCGAGGGCGTCGGCGAGCTTGCAGAGGAGCTCGGAGCGCCGCGGGTCGCTGTGGGGCTTGAGCTCGAGCGCGAGGCGGTAGAGGCGAGCGGCGCGATCGAAGGCGAGCGCCTCGGCGGCCTGATCGGCGGCGATCTGCGCGTGGTCGCCGGCCCGCTCGTACTCGCCGGCCTCGCGGAAGTGGACCGCGAGGGTGTCGGAGTCGTAGTCGCCGGCGGCCTCCATCGCCAGCGCGAGGCGGCGGTGGCGGAGCTTGAGCTCGTCGCTCTCCAGCCGCGAGCGGACGATCTCGCGGACCCGGTCGTGGTAGATCTCGACCATCGGCACGTCGTTGTCGCTGTGCGTCTGGATCAGGTGCTCGGCCCGCAGCGCCGCCAGGGTCTGCCGGGCGTCGCCCTCGATCTCGGCGGCGTCGAGGGCGAGGCGCTGCTTGAGCGGGCCGCCGAAGATCGCGATCGTCTCGAGGAGGCGGCGGGCCTCGGGGCCCAGGCGATCGAGGCGCGACTCGATCACCTGCTCGAGGAGGATGTCGCCGCTCCGCTTCGACTGGGCCTCGCCGCCGGCGGCCGCGTGGCGGACGAGCTCGTTGACGAAGAGCGGGCAGCCCTCGGCCTCGCGGGCGATCTGGCGGGCGCGGAGGCGGAGCGGCGCGCGGGCGTCGGCCTTCTGGCGGGCGGCCCGGCCGATCCACGCCTGCGCGAGCTCGGCCGCCTCCTCGATCGCCAGCGGCCCGACCTCGAGCTCGCGGATGTCGATCTCGTCGCGCGAGTGCTCGATCAGCGAGCGGAAGAGCGTCGAGGTCGCCAGCGACTCGGAGCGGTACGAGAGGATCAGCAGGAGCGCCGGCGCGTCGGGCGGGCGCAGGAGGTCGGCGAGCGCGACCGCCGAGTCGCGATCGCCCCACTGGAGGTCGTCGATGTGGAGGACCAGCGAGCGACGATCGGCGATCCGCGCGAGGAGCTCCTTGAGCGCCGCGAAGGCCCGCCGCCGGAGCTCGCGGGGGTCAGGGATCTCGGCCGCCCGCCGCGGCGCCTCGGCGACCGCCCGCACGCGCTGGAGCACCGGGAAGACGCGGGCGAGCGCGAGGATGTCGCGGGGCATGAGCTCGGCCGCCCGCGCGTCCGGCAGCCGCATGAGATAGTGACAGAGCGAGTCGATCAGCGAGTCGAGCGCCTTGAACGAGACCGACTCGCGCTCGTAGCAGCGGCCGAGGAGGACGATCGCCCCGTCGCTCTGCCGCAGGGTGCCGAGGAAGCGGCGGACCAGCGCGGTCTTGCCCATCCCCGATCGCCCGTAGACCTGGATCGCCACCGGCCGCCCGCGGTGGGTCGCGTCGAAGGCGTCGTGGAGGAGGCGGAGGTGGTACTCGCGGCCGACGAAGAGCGACTCGCCGGGGCCGCTCTCGACGAAGGTCGGCTCGCCTGGGGTGTGGCCGAGGCGGCGGAGCACCTCGGGCGCCGCCGGTCGCTTCGCCAGATCGCGGCTCAGGAGGTCGAGGCAGAGGCGCTCGAGGTCGTCGGGGATCCCGGCGACCAGCTCGGAGGGCGGCCGCGGGTCCCGCTCCTGCTTGGCGAGGAGCATCGTCAGCCCCTTGCCGCGGAAGGGGAGCTCGCCGGTGAGCGCGAGGTAGGTCATCACCCCGACCGCGTACCAGTCGCTGGCGGCCGAGGCCTCGCCGCCGCCGGCCTGCTCGGGCGAGATGTAGGCCGGCGTCCCCACCATGTCGCCGCCCGACGACGAGCTCGACTCGACCACCGACTCGGCGACCAGGCCGAAGTCGAGGAGGACCAGGCGCCCCTTGGTGTTGACCAGGACGTTCGAGGGCTTGATGTCGCGGTGGAGCTTGCCGGCCGCGTGGATCGCCCCGAGGCCGCCGGCGAGCTGGCGCAGCGCGGAGCGCAGGCGATCGTAGAGCGACGCCCGGATCTCGGGGTCGTCGGGGTCGTTACCGCGGACGAACTCGACGAAGTCGACCCCGTCGACGAACTCCATCGTGAAGAAGATCTGCTCGCCCTCGGAGAAGAGCTCGTGGAGGGTGATCAGGTTGGGGTGCGAGACGTCGGCGAGCGCCCGGAACTCGCGCTTGAAGCGGTAGAGCGCGAGGGGCGAGACGCCGAGGAGGGTCTTGAGGGCGATCCACTCCCCGCGCTCGCGGTCGAGGGCCTCGTAGACCACACCCATGCCGCCGGCGCCGAGGCGGCGGCGGATCGAGAAGCGCTTGTGGCTGGCGAAGTCGAGGAACTGGAGGTTCTCGCCGTGGACCGGCGTCTTCGCGTTGGCGCCGGTGTCGGTCGGCGAGCGGGCGCCACCGGACGAGTCGTCCTCGCCGTCGCCGACCCAGGTCAGCGAGGACGACCCGGCGCTGTCGCTCCGTCTGCTCACTTCCGCCATGGTTATACGCCGCGGGCGCGCCATCGGGCAGCGAAGGCCCGGGGGAGCGCCGGCCGCCCAGCGCCGGGGACGGCCCCCGACCATGTGAGATCGCGCAATCTCGCCCCGCGATCGACCCGCGCCGCCCCGTGATACGCCAGAAATCATGCGCTTTGATGATGCCCATACGCCCGTGATCGTCGCCGCCGTGCGCACGCCGATCGGCCGCTTTCGCGGCGCGCTCTCGGCCGTCCGCCCCGACGATCTCGCCGCCCATGTCGTCCGGGCGATCGCCGAGCACAACCCGGCGGCGATGGAGCAGCTCGAGGACATCTACTTCGGCGCCGCCAACCAGGCCGGCGAGGACAACCGCAACGTCGCCCGGATGGCCGGGCTCCTCGCCGGCCTCCCGGTCGAGGTCCCCGGGGTCACCGTCAACCGCCTCTGCGGCTCGGGCATGGAGGCCGTCCTCCAGGCGGCCAAGGCGGTGATCAGCGGCGAGGGGGACGTCTACATCGCCGGCGGCGTCGAGAGCATGACCCGCGCCCCCTACGTCCTGCCGAAGGCGACCGAGGCCTTCGACCGCGGCGCCCAGCTCTACGACACCGCCCTCGGCTGGCGGATGATCAACGCGTCGATGGAGCGCCTCTACCCGATCGAGGGCCTCGGCCTCACCGCCGAGAACGTCGCCGATCGCTACCACATCTCCCGCGAGGATCAGGACGCGTGGGCCTACGAGAGCCACCAGCGGGCCGCCAACGCCCAGGACGAGGGGTGGTTCGACATCGAGATGGTGCCGGTCGACATCCCGCAGCCGAAGGGCGCCGATCCGATCCGCGTCCGCCAGGACGAGAGCGTCCGCCGCGACACCACCCTCGCCAAGCTCGCGCGCCTGAGGCCGGTCTTCCGCGCCGACGGCACGGTCACCGCCGGCAACGCCTCGCCGCTCAACGACGGCGCCGCCGCCCTCCTGATCACCAGCCTCAGCCGGGCCAACAAGCTCGGCCTCGAGCCGATGGCCCGGATCGCCGCCTGGGGCCACGCCGGCGTCCACCCGAGCGTGATGGGGATCGGCCCGGTGCCGTCGAGCCGGAAGGCGCTCCAGCGGGCCGGGCTCACCCCGAGCCAGCTCGACGTCATCGAGCTCAACGAGGCCTTCGCCAGCCAGACCGTCGCGTCGATCCGCCAGCTCGGCCTCGACCCCGCCAAGGTCAACCCCGCGGGCGGCGCGATCGCCCTCGGCCACCCGCTCGGCTGCTCCGGCGCCCGGATCGTCTGCACGTTGGCCCACGGCCTCGAGCGCGAGCACGGCAAATGGGGGCTGGCGTCGATGTGCATCGGCGTCGGTCAGGGGATCGCGTGTGTGCTCGAGAGCACATAGCGCAAGACACGCAAACGCTCCGTTCTTTCGCGCGCGCGGCGATTGACTGATTATCGGCGCCCATGCGCCTGCTCCTCTCGTCCGCCCTCCTCGCCCTCCCCCTCTCCCTCGCGATCGCCGGCTGCAGCGGCGATGACACGGGGAGCACCGAGACCGCATCGACGGGCTCGACGAGCATGACCGCGAGCGCGGGCGAGAGCGAGACCGGCGACGACCCGATGACCCAGCTCTGCGGCTCCGGCGACGCGGTCGCGGGCTCCGGCACCAACCTGATGGAGAAGTGGGGCGCGCCCTGCACGACCGACCAGGCGTGCAAGGACCTCACCGGCGACGCCGACGCCGAGTGTCTGATCGACATCCTCGACATCTACGTCCTGCCACAGGGCTACTGCTACAAGCCCTGCGACCTCGATCCCGGGGTCCAGTACGTCCCCGACTCGCCGATGTGCGGCGACGGGATGACCTGCCTCGGCGCCGACGGCTTCTTCGAGGCCTGCGCGGTCCCCTGCACCAGCGACGACGAGTGCCAGCGTGACGGCTACACCTGCCAGATCCTGCCCACGCTCGGAATGGAGGGCGATCCCAAATTCTGCCTGATGAATACCACCTGCACCAAGCAGTGCATCATGGACCCGATGATGGACGGCTGCCTCAAGTAGCCGCTCCGCGCGACCGACCGCGACGATGACGATCCTCCTCGACGGCGCGGTCGGCACGGAGCTCGAGCGCCGCGGCGCACGAATGGCCCTCCCGCTCTGGTCGGCCCACGCGCTCGTCGACGATCCGCCGCTGGTCCGGGCGATCCACCGCGACTACCTCCTCGCGGGCGCCCAGGTGATCAGCACCAACACCTTCCGCACCCACGCCCGCAACCTGGCCGCGGGCGACATGGCCGATCGGGCAGGTGAGCTCACCCGCCTCGCGGTCGCCCTCGCGCGCGAGGCCCGGATCGAGGTCGCGGCCGTCGACCCCGAGGTCGCCCACGCGGCGATCGCCGGGTCGATCTCGCCGCTCGAGGACTGCTACCAGCCGGAGCGCTCGCCGGTCCGCGCGCGGGCCTTCGCCGAGCACCGGGCGATCGCCCGGGACCTCGCCGCCGCCGGCTCGGACCTCCTCCTCTGCGAGACCATGGGCCGGGTCGACGAGGCCTGCGCGGCCGCGGAGGCGGCCCTCGAGACCGGCCTCCCGGTCTGGGTGAGCGTCGTCGGCCGCGGCGACGGCCGCCTCCTCGGCGGCGAGACCTTCGGCGAGCTCACGGCGGCGCTCGCCGGCCTCAGGATCGGCGCGCTCCTGGTCAACTGCACCCAGCTCGCCGACCTGCCGGCGGTGCTCCCCGCGTTTCTCGAGGCCGCCGAGGGTCATCCCTGGGCGCTCGGGCTCTACCCGCACACCGGCCACCACGATCCCGAGCGCGGCTGGCAGACCCACGCGATCGACGCGGAGGGCTTCGCCGATCGGATGGCGGCGATCGTCGCCGAGCACCCGCGCCTCCACCTCGTCGGATCCTGCTGCGGGTCGACGCCGGCCTGGACCGCCGCCCTCGGCCGGCGGGTCCACCCGGACGCGGCCGCCCGCAGCCGCGGTTTCGCCGAGCTGCGGGCGCTCCTCCGCGGCTAGGCTGGGAGCTCGGGCGAGGCCGCGCGTCGGGCCGGGCGACGTCGACGGATCCGTCGGTCGTGAGGTCACTCGCCCCCTCGACCTGTCCACTATGTTGGACTACAACATGTCCCAAGGGACAGCATTGAACACGTCCGCGCTGCCGGCTTGTGACAGCGTTCGCACGCTGCTAGCGTGATCCATGATGACACCCCAGGGACTCCGCCTCGCCGCCTCGCTCCTCCTGATCGCGTCCGCCGGCTGCACCGGCGAGACCCCGCAATCGACCGCGAGCGAGGGGGACGCCTCGTCGACCGGCGCGGGCTCGGACTCGATGAGCTCGACCTCGGCCGCCAGCGCCAGCGCCAGCGCCAGCGCCAGCGCTACCTCCGGCTCCGGCTCCGGCGAGGGCACATCGAGCGGCGGGGACACGAGCGGCGGCGAGACCACGGGCGCCGCGCCGGCGTGCGGCGATGGGACCCCGGCGATCGGCGAGCTCTGCTACCAGCCGCCGGTGAGCGCCAACCTCCCGGCCCAGCCGCTCTTCCTCGCGGCCGGCGACCTCAACGACGACGGCCGCGACGACCTCGTGGTCGGGACGACCGCCGGCCAGCGCCTCCTCTTCCAGGTCGAGGCTGGCTCCGGATCGATCCTCCCCGCCGGGACCATCGACGCCCCCGGCTGGCGGATCGGCGCCGTCGCCATCGGCGACGTCGACGGCGACGGGGTGAACGAGGTCCTCGCCTCGGTCAACACCAACTACGAGACGAAGATCGAGATCCACACCCGCCTCGGCGACACCTACGATCTCCTGACCACGATCCCGCTCGACGCCCCGCTCATCGACCTCGCGCTCGCCGACCTCAACGGCGACGGCGACGTCGACCTGATCACCAACGCCTGGAGCGACGGCCTCCTCCTCGTCTTCAAGGGCGACGGCGACGGCGGCTTCGCCCCCTGGCAGGAGGTCGCCGTCGGCCAGCGCCCGCGGGGGTTCGAGATCGCCGACCTCGACGGCGACGGCGCGCTCGAGGTCGTGGTCGCCCTCGAGAGCTGCCAAGGCGCCTGGCTCTCTCCCGAGAGCTCCTGCGACCCCTCGGCGAGCGCGGTCGTCCGCGGACTCGAGGCCGAGGCGCCCGAGGTCGCGGTGGTCCCCGCCGGCCCCTACTACAACAACCGGATCGTCCTCGCCGACCTCGACCAGGACGCGACCCTCGATCTCCTGGCGCTCACCAGCGACTGCTACGTCGCCGGCGTCGATCCCTACTGCAACTCACCCGGCGCCTTCGCCCTCCAGATCGGCGACGGCGACGGCGGCTTCGGCCCCGCCAGCCTCGCCATGCTCCCGCGCGGCCCCCAGGACGGCCTCGCCCGCGACCTCGACGGCGACGGCGTCCCCGAGCTCGCGCTGATCCACCAGGGCGGGCCCTACGGCGACGACCCCGGCGGCCGGCTCTCGCTCTTCCCGCTCCCCGGCGACGGCGGCCTCGGCGAGCCCGTGGTGGTCGAGGTCGGGGTCGGCCTCCAGTCGATGGCCTCTCTCGACGTCAACGCCGACGGCGTCCCGGACTTTGCGATCGCCGACTCCGGGGCCAACAAGCTCCACATCGTCCTCTCGGACCCCTGAGCCGGTGCGCGGCGAGGATGTCCTCCAGGACATCCTCGCCCGCCGACGCCGACGCCGACCCTACTGCGGGATCACGTTCTTGAGCCCCCAGCCGGTCATGTCGCTGTAGGTGTAGGCCGAGGTCAGGCCGCTGTAGACGTCGATCTGCTTCGACTCCGGATCGACCCGGTAGGCGCTCGACGCCATGTCGACCACCCAGACCTTGCCGTAGAAGTCGATGCTCACCCCCTTGGTCACCGACGCGGCGATCGGGATCATCGTCAGCACCGCCAGGGAGTCGACGTCGATCCCGGTGACCCCCTGGTTGGGGTAGGAGCCGACCCAGACCCGCCCCTCGCCGTCGGCCTGGAGGCCGAGGCCAGTGACCCCGGGGACCACGTCCCAGCTCTCGCTCTCGGGGGTGAAGCGGGCGACCCCGCCGGCGTAGCCAGCGACCCAGGCCCGGCCCTCGGCGTCGACCGTCATCCCGTAGGGCGCGAGGCCCTGGGGCACCGGCCAGGTGTTGACCTCGAGGGTGTCGTAGCGGACGCGGGTGACGCTCGGCGGCGTCGCCGAGCCGTGGGTCGAGAGCCAGAAGTTGTTCTCGCCGTCGACCGCCCCGCCGTAGGCGCCCCACGAGCCGATGCTGACGGCCGGCAGATCGACCGTCACCTCGATCGCCCCGGTGTCGCCGTTGAGGCGGAGCACCTTCATGCTCCCGGCCTGGCCGAGGGTGGTCGTCGAGGTCCACACCTTCTGATCGACCCAGGCGCAGGTGTTGGGATCCTGGACGCCCGAGGTCCAGGCGACCGGGCGGTTGCTGGTGGTCGAGATCGCGGTGTACCAGGCGCGGCACTCCTCGTTCGCCCAGGGGAGGATGTCGTTGGCGCCGCTCGAGGTCTGGAGGCCGTCGATCCCGTTGCTCTCCTCGCAGTCCTCGTGGCGGGCGTAGAACTTGGTGAGGCCGCCGCTCCGGTTGGCGACGACCACGTCGCCCGAGAGGTTGACCGAGGTCCGCGAGGGCGAGCCCGCCTGATCGGGGCGGGTGATGTAGCGCCCCTCCTCGACCATCGTCACCGTGTTGAGCTTGGTGAGGGTGCTCTGGCCGGTGTTCGAGATCCAGATGTAGGAGAACTCGAGGTCGCCGCCGCCCATCCCGCAGGGCATCACCCCGGTGTCAGAGTCGGTGCCGCCGCTCGACCCGCTCGTGCCGACACCGGTCGTGTCGCCGGTGCTCGTGCCCGTCGTCGTGTCGCCGCCGCTCGACCCGCTGCTCGACCCGGTGGTCGCGCCGCCCGAGGTCGACCCGCCGCCGCTCGTGCCGCTGGTCTCGCCGCCGCCGCCGCTCCCGCTGCTCGACCCGGCGCTCCCGCTGCTCCCGCTCGCCGCGCTCGTCGACCCGTTGGTGGCCGCCGTCGCCCCGCTCGTGCCGGTCGCGCTCGCCGATCCGCCGCCGTCATCACCGCAGCTCGCCAGCCCGAAGGCGAGGGCGAGCCACCCTACCGTTGTCCGCACGTCCATCGTCGCACTCTACCAGGGCAGGCCGGGCGCCGGCCCCGGTCTCTCGCGGGCGGGCGCTCGCCGGCGTTTCCGGTCGGGCGAGGGGCTGCTATAGCTTCGGGCCCCATGCCCGAGCGCTTCGTCCTGATCATGGCTGGCGGCAGCGGCACCCGCCTCTGGCCGGCGTCGACCGCCGAGCGGCCCAAGCACCTCCTCGGGCTCGCCCCGGGGGCGCCGAGCCTCCTCGACGAGACGGTCGCGCGAGCGGCCCGCTGGCTCGGCCCCGCGCGGATCTGGATGATCACCACCGCCGAGCAGCGGCCGGCGCTCCTCCGGGCCCACCCCGAGGTGCCGCCCGAGCAGATCCTCGCCGAGCCCCGCGGCCGCAACACGGCGGCGGCGATCACCCTCGGGCTCCTCGAGATCCGGGCCGCGCTCGCCCGCCGCGGGGAGGCCAGCGACGACGCGACCGTCATCGCCCTGCCGGCCGATCATCACATCGGCGATCCCGCGGCCCTCGAGGCCGCGCTCGCGCGGGCGGCCGAGCATGCGGCGGCCCGGGGGGTGATCGTCACCCTGGGGATCGAGCCGACCCGCCCCGACACCGGCTACGGCTACATCGAGCGCGGCGACGCGGCCCACCCGGGCGAGGCGGGCCCGCCGATCTACCCGGTGCGGCGCTTCGTCGAGAAGCCGGACGCCGCCCGGGCCGCGCAATTCCTCGCCAGCGGCGCCTTCCTCTGGAACGCCGGGATCTTCGTCCTGCCGCTCGGGCCCTCGCTGGCGGCGATCCGCGAGCATGCGCCGGCCCTCGCCGACGCCCTCGCGCCGGTCGAGCCCGCGCTCGCGGCCCGCGACGCCGCGGCCCGCGACGCCGGGCTCGCGCGGGCCTACGACGCGGTCCCTGCCCTCCCCTTCGACATCGCCGTCCTCGAGCGGCTGAGCGCGCTCGACGTCCTGCCGGTGCGCCTCGGCTGGAACGACCTCGGCACCTGGGCGGCGATCCACGCCGCGAGCCCGCGCGACGCCGCCGGCAACGCGCTCCTCGCCGACGCCGCGGGGGCGATCGAGGCGATCGAGTGCGAGGGCTCGCTCTTCTGGGCGGAGGGGGTCGAAATCGCCGCCCTCGGGGTCTCCGGCCTCGCAGTGATCGCCAGCGGCGGCAAGATCCTGATCTGTCCCCTCGACCAGGCGCAGCGGGTCCGTGAGCTCGCCCGCCGCTCGGCCGAGCGCCGCGGCGCGGCCTCCTGAGCCTCAGCGATCGCCCAAAAAGCGCCCGAGGATCGGCGCGTGGTGATCGGCCTCGCGCGCCCCCATGTCGTAGGTCGCCTCCGCCAGGTCCGAGCGCGTGTAGTCCCAGCACTCGCAGGGCGGCGTCGCGGTCGGGGCGAGGTAGAGGCGCCGCCCCTGGCGGCCGAGCACCGACGTCGGGTAGGGCCGCGAGAGGAGGACGAGGTTCCGCCGGACCTCCGGCACGGTCTCGGCGACGAAGGCCGGGACGTTGTCGATCACCCCGCCGTCGATCAGCGCCTCGCCGCGGAACCTGCCGATCGGCGTGAAGGGCGGCGTCGACGACGACGCGAGGATCAGGTCGGCGAGCTCCTCGGCGGACTCGCAGCTCCGCGCGTCGACGATCACCGGCCGGAAGCCGAGGCGCCGCCCGGCGCTCGGGTGGACGAGCCCCGCCCGCAGCCCCTTCTCGATCTTGTAGGCGCCGAAGCCGAGCACGGTGCCGAGGCTCGCCGGCAGCGGCGAGGGCGGAGCGGCCGCGAGGAAGAGGACCGGGAAGGGCGCGCTCTGGATCCGCGCCAGCGCCTCCGCATCAAACGCGTGGAGGAGCGTGTCGCGGTAGACCTCGCCGTGCGGCGCGATCGCCTGGCCGCGGAGGAGGCGGGCGGGATCGAGGTTGCGCGAGACCTCGCGGCGGCGGATATGCCAGAAGTCGCGGGCCGCCTGGGCGCGCCCGCTGACGTAGAGCGCGAGCATGCAGGCGCCCGCGCTCACCCCACCCACGGCCGCCAGGCGCGGCCAGAGGCGCTCGCCCCAGCGCTCGATGAGCGCGAGGTTGTAGAGGGTCCGGTTGCCGCCGCCGGCGAGCGTCAGGCCGAGATCACGGGTCGCGCCGAGTTCGTCCACGCGGCGGAGGATAGCGGCCGACCCCTCAGCCGGCGAGCATCAGCGGCTTCTCGACGTCGTGAGCGATCCCCTCGCCGCGGAGGCGGGCGAGGATCGCCAGGGCGAACGCAAACGTGGTGCCGGGGCCGCGGCTGGTGATCAGGTTGCCGTCGACGACGACCGCGCCCTCGCCGCGGCGCCCGTGCTCCATCACCCGGCTCTCGACGCTCGGGTGGCAGGTCATCGTCCGATCGGCGAAGACCTTGTGGTGGCGGAGCGCGAGCGGGGCCGCGCAGATCGCCGCGACCAGCTCGCCCTTGGCCTCGCGCCGCCGCAGGAGCTCGCCGACGTCGGCGCTCGCGCAGAGGCGGCGCACCCCCTCGGCGCCGCCCGGGAGGACGACGACGTCGAAGTCGCCCTCGATGTCGACGAAGCGGGTGTCGGGCGAGATGTGGACCCCGCGGGAGCAACGGACCGGCTCGCCGCCGTTGAGGCAGGCCATGACGACGTCGACGCCGCCGCGCCGGAGGACATCGACGACGATCGTTACCTCCATCTCCTCGGCGCCCTCGGGCACCAGCATCAGGGCTCGGGGCAGGCGAATCGGCTCGTCTTCACGCATCACACACTCTCCAGGGGAGCCGGACGGGTGGTCCGGTATTCGATAATGTTCGCGTGATTCGGCACATGCACCAAACGATCGACGAAAATGCCAGGGAGGTGGATGTCGTCGGGATCGAGGGCGCCGATCGGCACCAGCTCATCGACCTCGGCGATCGTCACCTTGCCGGCCATCGCCGCCAGCGGATTGAAGTTCTGGGCGGTGCGGTAGAAGCGGAGGTTGCCGAGCGGGTCGCCCTTGGCCGCGCGGACGATCGCGAAGTCGGTGCGGATCGCCGTCTCGAGGACGCAGAGCTTGCCCCCGATCATCCGGGTCTCCTTGCCCTCGGCGACCACCGTCCCGGCGCCCGTCGGCGTGAAGAAGCCCTCGATCCCGGCGCCGCCGGCCCGCATCCGCTCGGCCAGCGTGCCCTGCGGGTTGAGCTCGACCTCGACCTCGCCGGCGAGCATCTGGGCCTCGAGATCCGGGTTGCCACCGACGTAGGAGCCGACGACCTTGGCGACCTGGCGCTGCTTGAGGAGGATCGCCAGGCCCATCCCCTGGTTGCCGCAATTGTTCGAGACGATCGTCAGGCGACCGTGTCCGCTGGCCGCGACCGCGGCGATGCAGGCCTCGGGGTTGCCGCAGAGGCCGAAGCCGCCGACGGCAATCGAGGCGCCGTCGTGGAGGTCGTGGAGGGCCTGGGCGGCGCTGGCGAAGACTTTGGAGGGGGCGGCCATGACCACGGGGATCTACCAAAGGCGCCGCCGGACTGGCACTTTGCAGCGCCCGCCGCCGTGATCTCGAGGGGCGGCCGCGCGGAGAGCGCGCTTTCGCGCCGCCGCCCGCGCCGCTCCGCAGCCGCGCGCCCCGGCCGTACCATGGCGGCGATGCTCCGCCGCCTCGTCCCCTCCGCCCTCGCGCTCGCCCTCCTCGCCCCCGGCTGCGGCGACGACCAGACGGCGACCCAGGCGAGCGCCGGCGAGAGCACCGGCGAGGACCCGAGCACCAGCGGGGCCGGGGCGACGACGACGACGGGCGCCAGCGCGGGGACGAGCACCTCGGGCGGCGGCAGCGGGACCGAGTCGGGCACCAGCACCGGCGGTGCGATCGCCTGCGGCGACGAGCCCGGCCTCGTCGACCGCGATCTCTTCGTCGTCGGCGACTCCGCCCGCGGCCTGACGATCGAGCCCTGCGGCCTCGACCGCTGGTACTTCGTCGGCGCCAGCGAGAGCACGATCGAGATCACGATCCGCGGGCAGGCGAGCGGCGTCAGCGGCCTCGTCGCCTACCCCGACCTCGCGCCCGCCGCGGCCGCCGGCGAGCCGCTGGTACCTGTCCTTGAGAGCAGCCAGGGCGAGGCGGCGGTCGTCGCCCTCGAGGTCCCGCGCTCCGGCGAGTTCGCCCTCCACGTCGCCCCCCTCGACGACGAGGCCGGCGGGACCTACGACCTCGAGCTCCGCTGCCTGAGCGGCTGCGAGCGCGAGACCACCCGCTTCCCGACGGTCTGGGTCCACGGCTGGACCGGCTTCGAGAACATCGGGCCCCTCGAGTACTTCTTCGGCGTCCGCGATCACATCGAGCCCCTCGGCTACCCGCTCTCGGTCGCGGTCCTCGACCCCTACAATTCATCGGAGGTCCGCGGCGGCCAGCTCGCGGAGCAGGTCGACGAATTCATGGTCGAGTGGAGGGCCCGCAAGATCGATCTGATCGGCCACAGCCAGGGCGGGATCGACTCGCGCTACGTGATCTCGACGCTCGGCTACGGCGATCGGGTGTCGGCGCTGCTGACCATCGCCTCGCCCCACCACGGCACCTACATCACCGACCTCGCCCTCGGCCTCGCGCCCGGGGCCGCCGAGGAGGCGCTCTCCTTCCTCCTCAACCTCCTCGGGGCGGTCACCGCCCAGGCGAAGTCGGACGCCAAGGCGTCGTTCTACAGCCTCAGCGAGGCCTACATGGAGGGCGAGTTCAACCCGCAGAACCCCGACGATCCCGGGGTCCACTACATCTCGTACACCGGCCGGACCTGCGCGGCGATCGACTTCCTCGATCCCAAGAAGATGTGCAACGACTACGTCGATCCGCTCATCGTCCTCGGCTACGACATCCTCAAGGTCGCCCGCGGCCCCAACGACGGGCTCGTGACCATCGAGAGCGCAATGTGGGGTGAGTTCCGCGGCGAGATGATCGCCGACCACATCGACGAGGTCGGCCAGATCGGCGGGATCACCGACGCCGACTTCGATCACCTCGCCTGGTACCTCGATCGGGTCCGCGAGCTGGCGGCGGAGGGCCACTAGGATGTACCGGCCGCGCGATCGCAGCGACGAGCTGAGCCCCGAGCAGCGCCAGCGCCTCGGCGCCGGGCGCCACGAGGCGGTCGCCGCCGAGCTCCGCGCGGCCGGGCGCGACGCGGCCGCGGGCTGGGTGCTCGAGCAGATCTGGGACTTCGAGGGGGCGCTCTCCGCCTACCTCGCGGCCGGCCTCGGCCTCGACGCGCTCCGGGTCGCCCTCGAGATCCGCAACCCCGCGGGCCTCGAGCGCGCGCTCCAGATCGTCGAGGTCGCGCCCGAACCTGATCGCCGCGAGGCGATCGCGATCCTCCGCCGACGCGGCCGCCACCTCGACGTCGCCCGCCTCCTCGAGCGCGACGCCGAGGGGGTCGACGCCCGGGCCGAGGCGCTCCGCCGCGGCGGCGATCGCCTGGCAGCCGCCGACGCGCTCGCCAAGGCCGGGCGGATCGCCGACGCGCTCGCGGCCCTCGGGCTCGAGGGCGGCGAGGCGAGCGGCGAGGTCGAGGCCCACGCGCTCGCGGCCCGCCTCTGCTGGGAGCTCGGCGACGCCGAGAGCAGCGTCCGACACGCCCAGCGCGCGCTCCGGGGCGGCCTCGGGCCAGACCGCGCGGCCGCGCTCCAGCGCCTCCTCGGCCGCGCGCTCGCCTCCCTCGGCCACGACCTCGCCGCCCAGATCGCGCTCGGCAGCGTCGATCACGAGGGCCACGCCGAGTCGGCGATGCCGGGGCGCTACCACGTCCGCCGCACGCTGCCGCCGACCCTCGCCGGCTCGGCCTACGAGGGGATCGATCGCGTGACCCTGCAGGAGGTCGAGATCCACCTCCTCCTCGCCGACTTCCAGGAGGGCGCCGTGGGCCCCGAGGTGCGGACGGCGATCGAGCGCTTCGCCCGGCGGGCCGAGGCGGCCGCGCGCCTCAGCCACCCGGCGATCCGCGGGCTGGTCCGCTTCGACGCCGACGCCGGCCTGGTCGTCCTCCCGCACGCCGAGGGGCCGCCGCTCCGCACCCTGATCCACCCCCCGGGGATCTCGCCGACCCGCGCGCGGGGGCTCTGCGCCTTCCTCCTCGAGGGCCTGGAGGTCGCCCACGCCCGCGGGATGGTCCACGGCGCGATCCTCCCGAGCCAGCTGGTCTGCGACGCCGCCGGTCGCCCCCTCCTCGGGCCCTTCGGCGGCGACGCGCTCGCCGGCCTGACGGCGACCCGCACCGGCTCGCTCGAGGAGCTGCTGACGATCGTCGCCCCCGAGTGCCGCCTCGGCGCGCCGGCCAGCCTCGCCAGCGACATCTACAGCGTCGGGGCGATCTTCGCGGCCCTCCTCCGCGGGGGCGTCGACGGCGACATGGAGGGGATCGGCGAGCGCGAGGAGGCGATCATCCGGGCGGCGACCGCCGACGATCCGAGCGCCCGCCCCGACGCCCGCGCGCTCCTCGGCATGCTCCGGATCCGCGCCGCCGACGCCCGTGAGCTCCGCGACGAGGGCGGCCCCGGGGGCCCGCTCGGCGACGCCGAGGACGACCTGATCGCCGGCGCCGGGCTCCTGGTCGCCGCCGCCGCGAGCTGGCCCGATCGCCTGGTCGACGAGCTCGCGGCCGTCGACCACCCGTGGATCCAGCCGATCCTCGACCGCGACGGTCGCCGCCTCGTCCTCGCCCCCTGGCCGACCGGGGCGAGCCGCGGGCTCCCCGGCCCCGCGCCCTTCGGCGAGCTCAGCGGCCTCTCGGAGGAGCTCCAGGCGGCGATCCGCGGGCGCGCCCGGCCGAGCTCGTGGGTCATCAGCGCCGGCGGGGCCTGCCTCCTCGCGCTCGACGATCTCCTCGAGCGCTGAGGGGCTCGCCGCGGGCCCCCGGCGAAGATGTCCCTTGGTTCAGGCAGGCGGGGCGCAGGTGAGGCCGTCGATCACCCCGTCGACGAAGCTCTTGACGAACTCCGCCTGGCTGGCGACCGGGAAGGCCGGGTGCTCCTCGTCGATCCGGCCGCTGATGAGCATCGAGCAGATCCCGTGGAACGCCGCCCAGAGGCGGAAGGAGGCGACCTCGGGGTCGATCCCCGGGCGCCAGCACCCCTTCTCGGAGCCCTCGCGGATCCAGGCCCGGAGGGTGGTCAACGGCCGCAATGTCCGCTCGATCTCGTCGTCGTTCATCGTCGACCAGTCGAGCTGCTCCGACTGCATCATCACGGTGTAGAGCCAGGGTCGGGCGCGGGCGAAGTTGATGTAGAGCTCGCCCATCCGCTTGATCCGCTCGCACGGGTTCTCGACGCCCGCGCAGGGCTCGGTGACCTCGTGCGCGAGGAGCTCGGCGCCGTAGATCCGGATCTCACGGAGGATCGACGCCTTGCTCTCGAAGTGTTGATAGAGCGCGGTCGCGCTGACGCCGAGGCGCGACGCGATCCCGCGCATGGTCAGCCCCTCCTCGCCGAGCTCCTGCCCGAGCTCCAGGCTCGCCTGAATGATCGCTTGACGCAGACCCGAGCGGCTTTGCCGTGACATTCCTCATGGCTAACACTTCTTTGGCTTGGTGAAAACACGATTTTGCCCGCCATTGCGGACATCCGCCCCTGGCTGCGTCGGCATTGATGAACGTGCCACCGATTTTTTCCACAATGATCTCGCTGCAATCGTGCCGCTAGCAGCGGTATAGCGGCGAACGTGAGCCTCGCGCGTGAGCTTGATGTCGCCCTCGATCTCGCCCGCCAATGCGGTGTGATCGCCCTCGATCTCCAGCGCCGGGGCCCGTCGGCGCTGGCGACCCGCGACAAGGGGGACGGCGAGGGGCCGGTGACCCGCGCCGACACCGAGCTCAACGCGCGCCTCGTCGCCGCCCTCGAGGCCGCCTTCCCCGGCGACACGATCGTCGCCGAGGAGAGCGCGGCCGCCGGCGAGGCCGCCCGCCGCCGCGCCCGCCGCTGCTGGTTCATCGACCCGATCGACGGCACCTCGGAGTACGCCCGCGGCGAGGACGAGTGGGCGATCCACATCGGCCTCTGCGTCGACGGCGAGCCCGCGCTCGGCGTGGTCCACGAGCCTGCCCGCGCTCGCCTGAGCTGGGGGACATGTCTTGATGAACATGTCGCTTGGGGCGAGGCCGCCGGCGGCCGGGCCCGCCGCCTCCACACCGCCGCGACCCCGCCGGGCGCCCTCCGCCTGGTCTCGTCGAAGAGCCACGCCTCGCCGAAGATCCTCGAGGTGATGGGCGCGCTCGGGATCCCGCCGGAGCGCAACCTCCGGATCGGCTCGACCGGGGTGAAGATGATGACGATCGCCTGGGGCGAGGCCGACCTCTATGTCCACCCGCGCGCGGGGACCAAGCTCTGGGACACCGGCGCCCCCCATGCGATCCTCAAGGCCGCCGGCGGCGCGGTCTCGGACCTCCGCGGCGATCCCCTCCGCTACCGGGGCGCGGGGATCGGCAACGACGCGGGCGTGCTCGCGGTCGGCGGCCACCACCAGGCGATCGCGTCGCGCCTCCGTCACCTCGCCGACGCCTGGCTCCCGCGCCCCGAGACAAACACGTAGACAGACACGTAGGCGGAGGTGCCGAGCGGGCGCCGCCGCTGCGAGCACCCAGCGACGATCGCTCCGCTGGGGTCGCCTGGCCGCGCCCCCTCGCCGCGCCTCCGGGCGCATCGGCGGCGCCCCGGCGGCGGACCCTCGCCCCCCAGCGCCCCGTGAATTCGCGGCGCTGGGCCGCTCCCCGGCGCGGCCGCCTCGCCCAGGGCGCGAGGCCCCAGGGCGCCGACCTTGCACCTACACGCGCCCTCGCGGGTCCACACCGCCCGCCCTTTGACCTGTCTTGAAAGACAGATCGATATGGGGTCAAAGATTGACAGATGCGCGCCCCCTCTCGTCGTGTTAACTTGGAGACGTCCGCTTGGATTAGGCGTTGGGATGGACCGTTCGTACGGGCCCCCCCGACCGCGCGTGCGCGCGGTCAGGAGGTCCCGCGGGCGGGCGTGTGCGATCGCAGGAGGTGGTCATGGAGAGGCGCGGCGAGGGTCGAGCGATGGGTAGCAGCGGGCGGCGCATGGTGGGGTGCGCCGCGCACGGGTCTGCTGCGCGCCCGGAGCTCCGACACGCCGCGTCCGCTCCGACCACCCGCCCACGAGCGCGCGCCCTCGCGCCGCCGCGACGACCCGCGCCGCGCCCAGAGGACGCCGACCAAGGAACGAGCCAAGAGGAGGAGAGATCATGAAACGCCCCACCGCACTCAGCGTCGCCCTCGCCCTCGCCGCCGCCGCGGCGACACCCGCCTGTGACCCCGGAGACCCCGGGGAGCCCGAGCTCCGCGTGCTCGCGGACAACAGCGCGGCCCTCAACGGGATCATCCTCAACGGGATCATCCTCAACGGGATCATCCTCAACGGGATCCTGCTCAACGGCATCCTCCTCAACGGCGGCGACGTCGAGGGGGTGACCCTCAGCGCCTCCAAGGCCCCCGACGGCGCCAAGGTGAAGAAGATCTGGATCGACAAGGCGAGCGGCGCCCTGACGATCAAGAGCAAGGCCGGCGGCTACTTCCACGGCGACGAGGTCGCGGGCACCGAGCTCACCTACAGCAGCGAGGGCGGGACCTACCGCCTGCGCCTCGACGCGGTGATGCCGGTCGACGACGAGGAGGTCAAGGGCGGCCCCCTCCTCGGCTACGCGATCTCGTACCAGGTCAAGGCGGGTGAGCTCTGGACCGACCCCTCGCCCCTCTGCTTCGACGGCCAGGAGGAGGAGACCGACGCGCTCCTCCTCCCCGGCGCCTGGGACCATCAGAGCGGCGCCGCGCTGACCCACGACTCCAAGACGATCACGATCGCCTGCCGCCACGCCGCCCTGGCCAAGTGCGCGGAGTGGGGCTACCGCCCCGGGCTGATGCCCAACACCCACCAGACCTGCCTGCGGATGACCCGGGCCGACTACGCCGGCGACGGCGTCCCCCACACCGCCAACGGGACGCCGATCCACGTCGCTGACATCTACGGGGTCAACACCGAGGAGGAGGCGCCAGGCCTGGTGAAGGAGGCGGAGTGGGGCCCCCACGGCGCGCTCTGCCTCCGCCGCGCGGCCTTCCGTCACCCGGAGCTGACCGGCTGCGACGATCCCGAGGACAAGGCGACCTGCTTCCCCGGGATCCCCGAGTGCTGGGGCCCGCCCTCGAGCCTCAAGGTCTTCCTGAAGTGGTGGGGCGCGCGGATCGTCAGCGCCGTCGAGCTCGACCTCGAGTGAAGCGCGGGCGCTCCCTCGCTCGGGCCGCGGCCGCGCCACGCCCAGGCGCGAGCGGGCGGCGCGAGCGAGGGAGCGCGGGGCGGGGTCTCGCCGCCCCGGGGTCGATCGACTGCGGCCTCGTGGAGGCCCGATGGGGGCACAAAGCCGCGTGATCCGCAGCCGAGGACGTTTCCCGCGCCGCGCCGTATTTCACCGAAACCCGCCCTCCGACCCCGCGTGGCGCGTCCCGCCGCGGATCGCCCGGCGCCCCGCCGTCGCACCTACATGTTCACCGTCGCGGTCACACCCGCCGCCAGTCACCCTGCCCCTTGAGACAGATCGTCTGTGGTCTAAGTTGGACAGATGCGCGCCTCCTTCGGCCGTGATAGCCTGGAATCGTTCGGTTGGTGCGGAGTAGGAAGCTCCCCATGGATCCGTAGATCCCCGGTCGCGGCATCGCGCGACCGTCGGGACAACTCGAGCGTGGAGGCGGTTGGTGAGCAACGGGGGTCGATCTCTTGGCGGGAGCGGGCGGCGCGGCGAAGGCCTGGCGATCGCCGCGACGTGGAACGCCGGCGGCGGCGAGCAGAGCCCCAAGATCCTCGCCAGCATCGACGAGGTCCCGACCCGCATCGGCCGCTTCACCGTCCTCTACACCCTCGGCGCCGGGGCGATGGGGGTGGTCTACGCGGCCTACGACGCCGAGCTCGACCGCAAGGTCGCGATCAAGCTGGTCCACGGCGACGCCGGTGAGGGCTACGAGGACCGCCAGCGCCGCCTCCTCCGCGAGGCCCAGGCGCTCGCCCGCCTCTCCCACCCCAACGTGGTCTCGGTCCACGAGGTCGGGATCCACCGCAACCAGGTCTACGTGGCGATGGAGTTCGTCGAGGGCCAGACCCTCCGCGAGTGGCTGCGCGGCGCCGAGCCCCGGGCGTGGGAGGAGATCATCCGGGTCTTCACCGACGCCGGCCGGGGCCTCGCGGCCGCCCACGGCGCGGGCCTGGTCCACCGCGACTTCAAGCCGGAGAACGTCCTGGTCGGCGCCGACGGCCGCCCGCGGGTCCTCGACTTCGGCCTCGTCCGCCCGAGCGAGCCGGCCACCACCAAGTCCGGCCCCAAGCGGCCGGCGCCCTCGCCCGCGCCCGCGCCCTCGCTCCCGCCGGAGGCGCGGGGATCAAACGCGGTCACGCTCGCCCCCTCGCCGGTCGTCTCGCTCGACGAGAGCCGCCCCGGCGAGATCGTCGGCACCCCCGCCTACATGTCCCCAGAGCAATGGCGCGCGGGCCATATCGACGCGCGCACCGACCAGTTCTCGTTCTGCGCGGCGCTCTACGAGGCGCTCTACGAGCGCCTCCCCTTCCCCGGATCGAGCGCCCATCAGGTCGCCGAGGCGGTCAAGCGCGGCGCGCTCCAGACCCCGCCGACGACCACCCGGGTCCCCTACTGGGTGTACCGGGTGCTCGCCCGCGGCCTCAGCACCGACCCCGAGACGCGCTGGCCGTCGATGCCCTCCCTCCTCGCGGCCCTCGCCGCCGATCCGCTGCGCCGGCGCCGACGGATCATGGCCGGGACGGTGGGCGCGCTCGCCCTCTGCGCCCTCGGCTACGGCGCCGCGACCCTCGGCGAGGCGCCGGCCCGGACCTGCGCGCGGGTGGCCGACGAGCTCGCCGGCGTCTGGGATCGGCCGCGGCGCGAGGCGGCCCGCAGCGCCCTCGTCGGCTCCGGCGTCGCCTACGGCGACGAGCTCTGGACCCGCGTCGAGGCCCGGATCGATCGCTACGCCGAGGACTGGGTCGCGCTCCGCGGCGAGGCCTGCCTCGCCCACCGCCAGGGCCGCGAGTCCGACTCCCTCTTCGACCGCCGGGTCGCCTGCCTCGACGAGCGCCGCCGCAGCCTGGCGGCGGCGGTCGACGTCCTCGAGGGCGCGACCCCGGAGATCGCCGCGTCGGCGGTCGACCTGGTCGCCGCCCTCCCGCCGCTCGGCCGCTGCGCCGACGGCTCCGCGCTCGCGGCGACGATCCCCGCCCCCGACGATCCCGCCCTCGCCGAGACCGTCGCGTCGATCGAGCTCTCGCTGACCCGGGCCGCCGCCCGCGAGAACGCCGGCCAGTACTGGGACGCGCTGGCGATCACCGGCCCCCTCGTCGCCGAGGTCGATCACCTCCCCTACCGGCCGATCGTCGCCCGCACGCTGGTCCGCCAGGGGAGCCTCGAGATGGAGACCGGCCGCCTCCCCGCGGCCGAGAGCGCGCTCTACGAGGCGATCTGGATCGCCCTCGAGGTCGGCGACGAGGACACCTCGCTCGAGGCGATCGCCAAGTGGCTCTTCGTCGTCGGCGCCGCCGAGGCGCGCCCCGACGACGCCCTCGCGCTCGAGCGCCTCGCCCTCGTCCTCGCCGAGCGCGCGAGCCCGACGAGCCGGCTGCCGGCGCTGGTCCTCAACAACCTCGGGGCGGTCGCCCACCGCCGCGGCGACCTCGCGGGCGCGCGCTCCTTCTACCGCCGCGCCCTCGCCCTCAGCGAGCGCTCGCCGGAGGCCAACCCCCTCGAGATCGCCGCGACCCTCAACAACCTCGGCCTCTCCCACGCCGACGAGGGCGACGCCGCCTCGGCCCTCCCCTACCTCCGCCGCGCCCTCGAGATCTACGCGAGCGTCGCCGGCGATCACCACCCCTACCTCGCCGCCACCCTGACCAACGCCGGCGACGCCGAGCTCCGCAGCGGCGCCGTCGATCGCGCCCGCGAGCACCACAGCCGCGCCCTCGAGATCTTCCGCGAGACCCTCGGCCCGACCCACCCGAACCTCGCCTACCCCCACTTCGGGCTCGCCCGGGCGGCGATCGCCTCGAGCGACCGCGAGGTCGCCCAGACCCACCTCGAGGCGGCGATCGAGGGCTTCGAGGCCAGCACCCCGCCGCCGAGCGAGCTCGCCGAGGCCCTCGAGGCGCTCGCCGACCTCCGCCGCGACGCGGGCGATCGCCAGGCCGCGGTCGCGCTGAGCCGGCGGGCGATCGAGGTCCACGCCACCCTCGCGCCGCTCGGCGACGAGCACCTCCGCCTCGTCGTCAAGCTCGCCGATCACCTCCTCGACGTCGACGCGGCCGATGAGGCCCGCCGCCTCCTCGCCGATCTCCTCGCGCGCCCCGAGTCGACCGCCCTCGATCCGGTCCGCCGCGCCCCCATCGACTTCGCGCTCGCGCGCGCCCTCGTCGGCGTCGACTCGGGGCGCGCGCGCGAGCTCGCCAGCGCGGCCCGGTCCTCCTACGGGGCCAGCCGCGAGCACGCCAGCGCGGCCGCGGCGATCGACCGCTGGCTCGCCGAGCTCACTCCCCCCGAGCCCACCGCGCCCGCTGGGCGCCAACCCAGGAAAGAGGAGGACAGGCCATGAAAACGACCGCCACACTCACAGCTCTCGCCCTCGCCGCCGCCCTGGCGACGCCCGCCTGCGACCCAGGCGACGCCGACGCGCTCGAGGCCCGCGTGCTTCAGGACAACAGCGGGGCGCTCAACGGGATCATCCTCAACGGCATCATCCTCAACGGCATCATCCTCAACGGGATCATCCTCAACGGCATCCTCCTCAACGGCGGCGACGTCGACGGCGTCACCCTGGACGCGACCTCGGCCCCCGACGGCGGGGCGGTCACCAACGTTCAGCTCGACAAGAAGAGCGGCGAGCTCTCGATCTCGAGCGATCTGGGCGGGAGCTTCAGCGGCGACGAGGTCGTCGGCACCGAGCTCACCTACGCCAGCGCCGCGGCGATCTACCGCCTGCGGATCGACGACGCGGTCCTGGTCCCGGCCGAGGACGTCAAGGGCGGCGAACTCTACCACTACACGATCAACTACCAGGTCGAGGAGGAGGGCAGCTGGAGCGAGCCGGCCTCGCTCTGCGTCGACGGCCTCGGCGAGCCGACCGAGGCGCTCCTCCTCCCGGGGCTCTGGGATCACCAGACCGCGACCGCGATCACCACCGATCCCAAGGCGATCACGATCGCCTGCCGCCACGCCGCCCTCGCCAAGTGCGCGGAGTGGGGCTACCGCCCGGGGGTGATGCCCAAGACCCACCAGACCTGCCTGCGCATGGCCCGGGCCGACTACGCCGGCGACGGCGTCCCCCACACCTCGAACGGCACGCCGATCCACATCGCCGACATCTACAAGGTCAACACCGAGGACGAGGCGCCGGGGCTCTACAAGGAGGCCGAGTGGGGCACCGACGGCGCCGTCTGCATCCACCGCGCGGCCTTCCGCCACCCCGAGCTCACCGGCTGCGACGACCCCAAGGATCCGGCGACCTGCTTCCCCGGGATCCCGGAGTGCGGGGGCTCGCCGACGGACCTCTCCGCCTACTACAAGTGGTGGGGCACCCGGATCATCTCGGCGATCGAGATCGACTAGTCGAGGCGCAGAGGGCGAGGCGCCGCGCCTCGCCGTCGACGAGACCGACGCCCCGCTCCGCAGGGCGTCGGTCTCGGCACCCGCACGCCGCTAGCGCATCGCCACCCGCCCCTGGAGCTCCACCGCCCGCTTGACCAGCGCGCGGAGCTCGGCGATCTCGCCCTTCGGATCGTCGAGGGCGACCCGCTCGAGGAGGGCCGCGACGTCGGCGAGCGTCCACTCGCCGACGTGCTCGGAGCCCCGCAGGATCATCCCGAAGGCCGCGCTCGCGGCCGCGAGGCGGAAGGCGTCGCTCGCCTGGCCGGCGTCGACGTCGCGGTCGCGGAGGCGCTCGACGATGAGCCGGCTGCGCTCGCCGTCGGGCTCCTTGTAGCGGATCTTCACCGAGAGGAGCTCGTCGCTGGCCGCGGCCGCGGCGAGGGTCCGCGGGTTCTGGTAGCGGAGCTCCTGGCCGTCGAGGGCGTCGCGCGAGCCGGTCGGGATCACCTCGTAGAGCGCGGTGACGGTGTGCCCCGCTCCGACCTCGCCGCCGTCCTTGGCGTCGTCGGCGAAGTCCTCGGCGGCGAGCGCCCGGTTCTCGTAGCCGATGAGGCGGTAGGAGGCGACCTTGGCCGGGTTGAGCTCGACCTGGATCTTCACGTCCTTGGCGACGGTGACCAGGGTCGACGACGCCTGGTCGACGAGCACCCGCTCGGCCTCGCGGTCGCTGTCGAGGTAGGCGTAGTTGCCGTTCCCGTGATCGGCGATCTGCTCCATCATGTGATCGTTCAGGTTGCCGCGGCCGACCCCGAGGACCGAGAGGAAGACCCCGCGGCTCCGCTCGCGCTCGATCATCGTCACCAGCGCGTCGCGGCTCGAGACGCCGACGTTGAAGTCGCCGTCGGTCGCCAGGATCACCCGGTTGATCCCGCCCTTGATCGCGTGCCGGTGGGCGAGGCGGTAGGCGAGGCCGATCCCGGCGGCGCCGTTGGTGCCGCCCGCCGGCCGGAGATCGGTGAGCGCCTCGAGGATCGCCCGCCGCTGCGAGCCGGGGGTCGGCGGGAGGACGATCCCGGAGTCGCCAGCGTAGGTGACGATCGACACCCGGTCCTCCGGCCGGAGCTCGTTGACCAGGCCGACCAGGCCCTTGACCACCCGCTGCAGGCGATCAGCGCCCTGCATCGACCCCGAGGTGTCGAGCAGGAAGACGAGGTTGCGCGGCGGCACCTTGCCCTTGGCGACCTCGCGGGCCTTCACGCCGATCCGCACCAGGCGGTGCTGGGGGTTCCAGGGGGCGAGCGCGACCTCGGCGGCGACCGCCAGGGGGACGTCGCCGGTCGGCGCCCGATCCTGGTAGTCGAAGTAGTTGATCATCTCCTCCACCCGGATCGCCGACGCCGTCGGCCAGAACCCCTCGCCGAGGTGGCGGCGGACGTTGGCGTAGGCCGCCGTGTCGACGTCGACCGCGAAGGTCGAGAGCGGCGCCTCGCTCACCCGGCTCCACACGTTCTCGGTGATCTGGCCGTAGCGATCGCCGGGGTGGCCGATCTGCACCGGCCCGACGCGGCCCGCGGAGAGCCCGCCCCAGACGTCGCTCGACTCCTTGCCGACCGAGTAGGCGCCGCCGTGGGGCGAGGCGAGGAAGTGTCCGCTCTGCTGCCTCATCACCCCCAGGATCCCGCTCTGGCGCCCGGCCATCTCGGGATCGTAGCTGCGGGCCATCTGCGGGGCGGCGTCGCGGGGCCCTCGCATCGCGTAGAGGCCGGACTTCATCTTGGAGGTCGGCTTGCCCATCTTCCCCTCCTCGCCGCGGTGCCGGTGGGCGCGGATGCGGTCGGCGGCCTCGGCGATCGCCTCGAGGTCGAGCTCGTCGCTCGGCGGCGCGAGCTCGGGGATCTCGAGGTCGTCCTCCTCGATCTCGGGATCGAGGTTCATGGAGAGGAAGGCGCGGATCGTCGGGCTCTCGCTCTCGCCGAGCGGCACCTCGTCGACGACGTAGGCGGCGCCATCGGGCTCCGTGACGTCGGCCAGCGCGCAGGCGGCCAGCGATCCGCCGAGGACCAGGGCCGCCGCCGCGGTCGCGATCCAGAAGGGGCGATCGATCGCCGGACGATCGCAGCCGTGGACGGTCGGCGCGACCGCCTCGACGGTGAAGGAGAGGTCGTGGTGGACGATCGTCGCCCGCGTGCCGGCGTCGAGGCGGACGCGGTGGATCCCCGCGGACTCGTGGAGGGCGCCGGTCGCCGCGAGCTCGGCGAGCGAGGCCGCCGCGCCGTCGACGTCGAGGATCCCGGTCATCCCTGTCCCAAAGCGCATGCTCATCCCATCGGCGCCAGCGACCACGAGATCGAAGGCGCTGGGCTCGGGCAGCCCCTCGCCGGGGACCGCCAGCGTCGCGCCCCGGCCCTCGCCGATCGAGAAGCGGGTCGCCGGACGCTCAGCGCGGCGCCAGAGCCCGAGGCCGAGGGGCACGACGCCGGCGAGCGCGAGGAGGAGCGAGAGGCCGCCGAAGCCGAGCCCCGGGGCGGCCGGCGCCGGCATCTCGGCGATCTCGGCCGCCTGCGTCTCCTCCCAGTGGCGGCGCCAATCCTGGCTCGCGTCGTAGCCGAAGAGGCCGAGGCCGGCCCCCGCGAGCGCGACCCCGGCGGCGATCAGCGGCCAGGCGCGCGGCTGCGGGCGCGCGGCCTGGAGCTCGCGGACATCGATGATCGTGTCCCCGAGGCGGGTGGTGATCTGGGCGTTCACATCGGCGACGACGGGGCGGCGGCTCTTCTTCGACATCTCGACCTCCAGCACTCGGCGAGAGAGACAGCGCCTGGGGGCGCGGGTTCCCGGCAGAGCGCACGGGAACTTTCGCGAGGCTGCGATGTCTGGGCGCTGGAGAGCCCTCCGCGTGCATGCATACGTGCGCGTGTGCGAGCGAGCGAGCGACGCGTGAGGGCGCCGGCGGCGAGATCGCGGCTTGCCCCGCGATCACTTGAGAACAAGAGGACATGTCTACTTCGACATGTCCTCTTCATCATGACTCGATTCGTAGCGTGGAGGTCGATCGGGTCGATCGGACACGATCTGCCGCCGCGCCCCGAAGCCCCGCTCCCCCGCGTCATCGGAGCCGCGACTCCGACCCCAGAATTGCCAGCGGCCTGGCGACCGGGAGACCCCGGCGGCCAGGCCGTTGAATCGGCGGGCTGCGCCCTACTTGCGCTTCATGCCGTAGCGACGGCGGAAGCGATCCATGCGCCCCTCGGTGTCGACCTCGCGGGCCTGACCGGTCCAGAAGGGGTGGCTGAAGGAGGTGATGTCGAGGCGGACCACCTGGACCTCCTCGCCGTCGACCTCACGGGTGTCAGACCCCTCCATGCTGGAGTACGTGATCCACTCGTCGCCGGTCGCGCCGTCGACGAAGAGGGTCTTGCGGTAGATCGGATGGACTCCCATCTTCATCGCAAACCAGACCTTTCTCGAGCTACCAGCTCGACTTGGTGACCCCGGGGATCTCGCCGCGGAGGGCGAGGTCGCGGAGGACGACGCGGCAGAGGCCGAACTTGCGGTAGACGGCCTTCGAGCGGCCGGTCAGCATGCAGCGGCGGGTCTTCCGGGTCGGGCAGGAGTTGCGGGGGAGCTTGGCGAGCTGGGCGGAGATCGAGAGCTTGTCCTCGAAGTCGAGCTCCGGATCCTTGAGCTTCTTGCGGAGATCAGCCCGACGCTCGGCGTACTTGGCGATCAGCTTGTCGCGCTTGTTGTCGCGCAGAACCTGAGATTGCTTGGCCATGACGGTCCTCGGATAGGCAAGCCGTACAGCTCGGGCATGGAGCTGGCGGTGGCTTGGGCCCGGGAACCTACCCTGTGCCGGGGCCCCGCGCAACCCTCTTGAACGCCCCGCAGGGGGCTCTAGACGTCGCTCGCGCCGGCTGCGACCAGGAGCTCGTAGACCTCGCTGGGGGTCATCGGTCGGAATTCGCCGTCGTCCAGGCCCGTCGCGCTGAGACCGCCGATCTGCACCCGGATCAGCTTGAGGACCGGGTGGCCGATCGCCTCGCCCATCCGCCGGATCTGGCGGTTGAGGCCCTGGCGGATCGTCAGCTGCACCCACGTGTTGGTCTCGGTCTCGCGGACGATCGAGACCTCGTCGGCCGGCCGCGTCACGGTCCCGTCCTCGAGGGTCACCCCCCGCTGGAGGGCCTCGAGGTCGGCGAGCTCCAGGCTCCCCTGGAACTTCACGTGGTAGGTCTTGGCGATCGCGTGGCGCGGGTGGGTGAGCGCGGCCGCGAGGGCGCCGTCATTGGTGAGGATCAGCACGCCGCGTGAGTGATAGTCGAGGCGGCCCACCGGATAGATCCGCTCGCTCATCGGCGGCAGGAGCGAGAGCACCGTCGGCCGCCCGCGGACGTCGACCTTGCCCTCGGCCGAGCAGACCACCCCGTCGGGCTTGTTCATCACGAAGTAGACCCGGCGCTCGGGGACGATCCGCTTGCCGCCGACGATGATCCGGTCGCGCTCCGGGTCGACGCGGGTGCCGAGCTCACGGACGATCCGGCCGTTGACGCTGACCTTGCCGGCGGCGATCAGCTCCTCGGCCTTGCGGCGCGAGGCGATGCCCGCGGAGGCGAGGACCTTCTGGAGGCGCACGCCGCTGGCGGCCGCGCCCGCGAGCGCCGCGGCCGGGCGCTGGCCTGCGGAGGTGGCGGGGCCGCGGCCCCGGCCGCGGGAGGGCCGCTTCGCCGGGTTGGTGCTCTTCGTCGGGCGCATGATCCGGGAGTAGATCCCGCACATCGGCGGCCGGCGCAAGCCGATTGTGTGGGCGCGCGCGACGGGTGGGCTCACGCGGCGCCTCGCGCGACCCTCCCGGGGCGCTGCGGGGCTCGGCCCCCGCGCTGACGCTCGGGGCTGGCGGTGGGGTCCGCGCAGACGGGTCTAGGCGTCTTCGTCGTCCGCGGAGGAGGGGTCTTCGTCGAGCGGCTCATCGTCTTCGAGCGGCTCATCCTCTTCGAGCGGCTCATCGTCCTCTTCGAGCGGCTCATCGTCCTCTTCAAGCGCCTCGTCTTCCTCTTCGAGCGCCTCATCCTCTACTTCGGGCGCCTCAGCGAGCGGCTCGTCTCCTTCGAGCGGCTCGTCTTCTTCGAGCGGCTCGTCCTCATCCTCGTCTTCGGGCGCCTCTTCGTCCGCGAGCGGCTCGTCTTCTTCGAGCGGCTCGTCTTCTTCGAGCGGCTCGTCTTCTTCGAGCGGCTCGTCGTCCGCGAGCGGCTCGTCGTCTTCGAGCGGCTCGTCGTCCACGAGCGGCTCGTCTTCTTCGAGCGGCTCGTCGTCCCCAGCCGCCTCGACGCGTCCTTCGTCGGCCACTGCGGCGTCGCTCCCCTCCGCTTCGTCGCCGAGGCCAGCTGCGTCGCCGGCCTCGTCCGCGACGGCCTCGTTCGCCTCGGCGGCCTCGTTCGCCTGATCGCCGTCGACCTCGACGCCCGCCCCCTCGTCGGAGGCCAGCGCCTCGACGCCCTCGCTCTCGCCGTCACCGCGATCCTCCCCGCCCGCGAAGGAGATGACCTCCTGCCCGAGCGCCTCGGCCTCGGCCTCGCCGTAGCGCCGCCGGAGGGTCGCCTTGGACTCCTCGGAGAGCTCGTGGAAGTCGCGGAGCGTCGGCAGGTCGCGGAGCGAGCGGAGATCGAAGAACTCGAGGAAGCGGTGGGTCGTCCCGTAGAGGAGCGGCCGCCCGACCTCCTCCTTCTTGCCGACGATCTGGATCAGCTCGCGCTCGAGGAGCGCCTTGAGGACCGCGCCGCTGTCGACCCCGCGCACCTCGTCGATCTCCGGCCGGGTGATCGGCTGGCGGTAGGCGACGATCGAGAGGGTCTCGAGCTGAGAGCGGCTGAGCCGGACCGGCTTGGCCTGGAGGAGGCGCTGCACCCAGATCGCGTTGTCGTGGTGGGTGCGCATCTGGAAGCCGCCCGCGACCTGGACGACCGTCACCCCGCGCTCCCGCGTCGCCTCGATCAGGTGCTTGAGCGCGAGCTGGACCTGCCGCTGGCTGGTCTCGGTGAGGACCTTGCGGATGTCCTTGACCGTCAACGCGCGGTCCGCCGCGAAGAGGAGGCTCTCGACGATCGACACCAGGCGCGGCGACGCCTCGCCCTCGATCGCCCGGAGGTCATCCTCGGGATCAGCGACCAGCTCGTCGGCGAGCTGGACCCCCGCGGCCGCAGCCGCCGCGCGGCGGGCCTCGGCGTCGGCCGCCGCGTCCTCGTCGCCCGCGTCGTCCGCCGGCGTCGCGCCCTCGGTCGCGGCCTCGTCACCCGGCGCGCCGACGTCTTCGGAGTCGTCGTCCTGCGGACCCTCGTCGGCCTCGGCCACCTCGACGTCGGCCTCGTCGCTCGCCTCGGTCGACTCTGCGGACGCCTCGCCGGCCTCACCGCCCTCGTCCCCGCCCTCTGCCTCGCGCGCCGCGTCCTCGCCTTCGTCGCTGGAGCCTGCGTCCGCGGCCTCCGCGTCGACGCTCGCCCCCTCGCTCTCGTCCGCGTCCTCGCGCGCGCCCTCGTCGCTCGCCCCCGCGTCCTCGTCCGCTTCAGCGTCCGCGTCCTCGCGCGTGCCCTCGGCGGCGAGAACCTCAGCGCCCGCGGCCGCCTCGGAGGCGTCGCCGCTGCCCTCCCCTGCCCCGCCCTCGGCCTCGCCTCCGAGCGCGCTGATCAGGTTGGTCAACGGCACCTCGGCGAGCTCCGGCTCGCTAGCGTCGGCGCCGGCCTGGCCAGGGCGAGGCGGCGGACGACGCGGTGGCGCCTTGCGGGGAGGGGTGCGGGGTCGCTTTGCCATGCTCGTCGGCTACTCGTCGCGCTCGCGGCGCTCGTCGTCTGCTTCGTCTGCTTCGTCGTTGTCGTCGCCGGGCTCGGCTGCCGCGTCATCGAGCGCGTCGTCCGCGTCAAAGCCAGCGTCGGCGTCGAAGATCACGTCGTCGTCGACCGCGACGAAGTCCTCGTCGGGCTCGTACACCAGCCGGTCTGCCTCATCGCCGCCGTCGGGCTCGGACTCCGGCCCGTCGTCCGGGGCGAGCTCGTACTCGACCACGGCCCCTTCAAATTCCGCGGGTTCGACCTCGTCGGGCTCGTACACCAACCCGCTGGCCTCGCCCTCTTCGTCCTCATCGTCGGCGTCGAGGCCATCCGCCGCACCTCGCTCGACCGCGGCGTCTTCGCTCTCACGGTCCTCATCATCGTCGTCGCCCGACGCGCCTTCATCGACCCTTCGCTCGTCCGCGCCCGCGTCGTGTGGGTCACCGACCTCGACGCTCTCGGCGTCGACGTGAAGCTCTTCCTCGCGCGGCTCCCCGAGGCCAGCCTCTCCTTCAAGGAGCGTCTCGGCCTCCTCGGGCGCTCCGCTGGCCTCCGCGCCGTCGCCGTCGCGATCCTCGTCATGCGAGAGGTCAGCCGCCTCGCTCCACGGGATCGCCGGGCCGACGGCACGCTCAACATCGCCGTCGTCGTCATCGCCCGTCCGTCCGCCAGCGAGCGCGGCCTCCTCCTCGACGTCGATCGCCTCGCCCCCCGCCTCGGTCCAGGGGATCGCCGGCAGCGAAGCGCCCTCGCCCGCCGCGGCGCGAGCGCGGCGCTCCGGCTCGTCGCGGGTCAGCCAGGCCGTGACCTCCGCCTCGACGACGTCCTCCTCGTCCTCCTCCTCATCATCCCCAGCGCCGGCGTCCCCTGCCCGCTCGACCTCGTCGCTCGCAGCATCCACCGCGACCTCGTCGACCACCTCGTCCGCCGCCTCGTCCCGGCCCTCGCTCGCCGCCCCGGCCACACCCACCAGCGGCTGCGGAGGCGCCGACGGCCCCGCGCCAGCGCCAGGCGTGGCCGCGGTCCCAAAGCTCGACGCCTCGTCGTAGCCGGTCATCGCCTGGATCGCCGCCGCGTGGCTGGCCCGCCGCCGCAGGCGGATCGCCTCGGTCTCCGTCACCTGATCGACGCCGATGATCCCGAGCTTCACCAGCTCGAGCACCGACATCAGCGTCACCACCAGCATCTGCCGGAGCTCGAGCTCGCTCCCCCAGCTCCGCCCGAGGAAGAGGCTCTCAAACTCGACCACCCCGCGCTCCTCGAGGAGGAGCGAGAGCTGCTCCATCCGCTGGCGCACGGTGATCGGCTCGAGGACGACCTCGTGGCTCTTGCTGATCTTCGCCCGCTGGAGGACCTTCGAATAGGCCTCGGCGAGCCGGAAGAGGGTCACCGGCGCCATCCCGGGGTCGAGCGGCGGGAGATCGATCTCGCGGCCGCGGAGGAAGACGTCGCGGCCGCGCACCGGCATCGAGTCGAGCTCGCGGCTCGCGGCCCGGTAGCGCTCGTACTCGACGAGGCGGCGGATCAGCGCCTCACGCGGATCCTCGCCCTCCTCGCCCTCGCCCTCCGCCTCGCCCTCCGCCTCCTCGCGCTGCGGGACCAGCTCGCGGCTCTTGAGGTAGGCGAGGGTCGCGGCCATCACCAGGTAGTCGCCGGCGATCTCGATGTCGAGCGCCCGCATCATGTCGAGGTACTCGAGGTACTTCTCGGTGATGAAGGCGATCGGGATGTCGAGGATGTCGAGCTCGTGGCGGCGGACCACGTGGAGGAGGAGGTCCAGCGGCCCCTCGAAGATCGGCAGCTCGACCGCGTAGACGGCCGCGCCGCGCTCGTCGGCGAGATTCGACGCGCCCGCGTCCGCGCCCCTGGCGGTCTCGCTGGCCACGCGCGCGCCCCTAGAGGCCGAGGAGGCCGATCAGCCAGGTCGCCGCCTTGAAGATCGGCGAGAGCATGAGGTGGAGGACCTCGGGGAGCGCGACCACCAGGATCAAGAGGATGAGCCCGCCCCAGCGCTCGAAGAACGCGTCGATGTAGCTCAGCTTGGGCGGCAGGAGCCAGGAGAGGATCTTGCCGCCGTCGAGCGGGTGGAGCGGCAGGAGGTTGAAGGCCATCAGCACCAGGTTGAGCTGGAAGAAGACGGCGAGGATGCCATCGAGGCCCGGCGAGGAGACCCCGGCGACCCGCAGGAGCTTGAGCACCCCGAGCGTGAGGATCGCCTGCAGGAAGTTGGAGAGCGGGCCGGCGAAGGCGACCAGCGCGAGGCCCCCGCGCATCGAGATCTTGCGGGTGTAGAAGCTCGGCTGGGTCGGCACCGGCCGCCCCCAGCCGAGGAGCGGGAGGCGGAAGAGCGCGGCCATCACCGGCAACGCCAGCGTGCCGATCGGATCGGCATGCGACATCGGGTTGAGGGTGAGGCGCCCCTCGCGGCTCGGCGTCGGATCGCCGAGGCGATCGGCCGTGAAGGCGTGGGCGAACTCGTGGATGCTGATGGCGATCACCAGGCAGACCACGTAGATGGCGACCTGCCGGAGATCGGCGGCGGAGATGCCGACGAGCGCGAGGACCGAGGCTTGGGTGAAGCGTTCCACAGGGCTCTCGCGGCGGCTGCGCGACGCGATCGGCCTCGGAGTAGCAGCCCCAATTGGCCAAGTCAACCGCGCCTCCGCGCAAATAGCGCAGCGCCTCCCCCTGCGCTCCTCGCGGCCGCCGCGGCGCCCCCCTGGCGGGCCCTCAGGCCCGCGGGTGGTGCTTGCGGTAGGCGTCCCGCAGGTGCTGCTGCGAGACGTGGGTGTAGATCTGGGTGGTCGAGATGTCGGCGTGGCCGAGGAGGAGCTGGAGCGTCCGCAGATCGGTGCCGCCCTCGAGGAGGTGGGTGGCGAAGGAGTGGCGGAGGCGGTGCGGCGAGATCGGTCGGGTGATCCCAGCGACCAGCGCGAGCTCGCGGATCTTGAGGTAGCAGCCCTGGCGGGTCAGCCGATCGCCGCGGTGGTTGATGAAGACCCAGGGCGGCGCCCGCCGCTTGGCCGGCCTCACCAGGTGGGGGCGCCCCTCGTCGAGCCAGCGGACGAGGGCGACGATCGCCGGCTGGCCGACCAGCGAGAGCCGCTCCTTGTCCCCCTTGCCGCGGAGGCGGACCACCCCCTGATCGAGGTTGAGGCGATCGAGGGTGAGCTCGACCGCCTCCGAGACCCGGCAGCCGCTGGCGTACATCAGCTCGAGGATCGCCGTGTCCCGCATGCCGAGCGGCGTCTCGACCCCGGGGGCCGCGAGGAGCGCGCCTATCTCGTCGCGGGTCAGGAGATCCGGGAGCCGGCGGCCGACCTTCGGGGTCTCGACCCCCTGGGTCGGATCGACCCGGATCACCCCCTCCTGCCGGAGGTAGCGGAAGAGCCCGCGGATCGCCGCCCAGCGGCGCGCCTGGGTCGAGCTCTTGAGGCCGCCGGCGCCCTGCTCGTCGAGGAAGCGCTGGAGGAGCCGGCGATCGATCGCCGAGGGCCGGCGGACCTCGAGGTCGGCGAGGAAGGCGGCGAAGATCCGGAGATCGGTCGCGTAGGCGCTGAGGGAGTTCGGCCGGAGCCCGCGCTCGACCCGGAGGTGGTCGAGGAACTCGTCGATCCGCTCGTCGACGGTCACAGGCCGCGCTCCTCGAGGATCTGCCGGACCAGCTTGAGCACCTGCCCGGCCTGGATCGGCTTGGTGATGTAGGCGTTGGCCCCGAGCGAGAGCGCCCGCTGCCGATCCTCGGCCGCCCCCTCGGTGGTGATGATGATGATCGGCACCGTCAGGTAGTTCTCGTCGGCCCGCAGCCGCTTGACCAGCTTGAGGCCGTCGAGGATCGGCATGTTGATGTCGGTGATGATCAGATCGAAGCGGGCGCCGGCGAGCTTGCGCAGCGCGTCGACGCCGTCCTCGGCCTCGACCATCCGCAGGCCCGGGATCCGCGAGAGCGCGAAGACGATCATCTTCCGCATCGGCGGGCTGTCGTCGACGATCAGCGCCGTGCAGCGCGGCGGCTCTCCGCTTTGCGTCGGTCCCAGGGTCATGCCTCGAGGAGTCTCTCCACCGCCTGCCGGGTCATCGGCGCCGCGTTGGCGTAGGTCCGGACCCAGACGTTCTCGAGGGCGTGGCCGCCGTTCTCCGAGAGCATCGCGAGGACCGCGAAGTCATCGTCGCTGAGGGCGCTCTTCTGCGGCAAGTAGGCCTCGAGGGTCAGGACCGCGAGCATCCGATCCCCGCTCACCAGGGGCAAGTACATCAGCACGCCGAACTCGTGGGGGACCGGGTCCCCGCCCTGCCAGGCCCGACCGAGGCCGGCGACCGCGGCGATCGGCCCGTTGTCGGCGAGCGGGCGCTCCTCGAGCTCGTCGATCGACGCCCCCTCGCGGACCAGGGGGAAGACGACCTGACGGACCTCGTCGACCATCAGCAGCGAGAAGCCGCCGACCCCGACGAAATTCAGGCAGACCTCCGAGATCGTCTGGATCACGTCACCGAGGGTGCAGCAGGCGAGGAGCTGCTGGACGACGATGTAGAGGGTCGCCAGGTGGTAGTTCTCGTGCTCGAGGCGCTCGACCGTCCCGCGGAGGGTGGTCGCCTCCTCGCGGAGGCCGGCGCAGCGATCCTCGAGCTCGCGGACCGAGCCCGGATCGACGGTCAGGCGGCCGCCGCCGGCGACCTCCTTCTCGAGCTCCGAGACCCGGGCGATCAGGTCCTCGACCACCGTCGCCGGCAACACCGTCGCCTCGTCGTCGCTGGCGGCCGCGGTCAGCTCCCGCCGCAGACGCTCGTTCTCGGCGATCAGCTGGCGCGCGAAGGCCTCGCCTCGCCCGAAGAACTCGGCGAGATGAGCCTCCGTCCTCTCCCTCGGATCGTCCTGTCCCCCGCTCTGGCCGCTCATCCGGCCCACGATATCACAGCGCCCCGAGGTCCCCGCCTCGGCAGCGCTCGGCGAAGCGGGCGATGGCGATCGGCAGCTCGTCGAGGGCGAGCACCTGATCGACGACCCCCGCGTCGATCGCCGAGCTCGGCATCCCCGGCATCACCGCGCTCCGCGGGTCCTCAGCGAGGATCAGCGCGCCGGCCCGGTGGGCGTCCATGGCCCCCGCGGCCCCGTCCGAGCCCATCCCGGTGAGCACGAGGGCGCAGAAGCGCCGCCCGTAGGCGTGGGCCCCCGATCGAAAGAGGAGATCGCCGGAGGGCATGAGCGAGCCTGCTCCGCGGGCGTCGCGGACGCGGATCCGACCGGGCCCCTGCGGATCGCCGAGGATCTCGACGTCGTGGGCCCCCGGCGCGATGTAGACCGCGCCGCGCTCGAGGAGGTCGCCGTCCTCGGCCTCGCGCACCCGGAAGGGGCACATTCGATCGAGGCGGCCGGCGAACGCCCGCGTAAAGCGCGCTGGCATGTGCTGGGCGATCACGATCGCCAGCGGGAGCTCCCCCGGGAGCGCCCGCAGGAGCTGTTGGATCGCCGGCGGCCCGCCGGTCGACGCGGCGATCCCGAGGAGCCCGAGGGGGCGCTGGACCTCGCTCCTTGGGGGCTTGGCCTCCGCAGCCTCGGCGACCGTCGGATGCGGGCCGCTCCCGAGGCCGGCGAGCCGCTGCGCCCGCTCCTGCAGGCGGACCGCCTGGAGGCGACCGATCATCGCGATCTTCGCCCGCAGCTCGTCGGCGATCGACCGGAGCTCGGGGCCGATCTGCCGCCCCGGCTTGCCGATGAAGTCGAGCGCGCCGAGCTCGAGGGCGCGGAAGACCGAGCCCCGATCGTCGTGGCTCGAGATCACGATCACCGGCGTCGGCACCTTGGCCATCAGCAGGCGGAGGAACGCGTAGCCGTCCATCTCCGGCATCTCGAGGTCGAGGGTGATGACGTCGGGGCGGAGATCGAAGGCGAGCTGGAGCGCCTCCTTGCCGTTGACCGCCCGCCCGACCACCTCGACCCGCGGATCCTCGGCGAGGATCGCCGCGATCGTCTGGCGGTTGTACGCCGAGTCGTCGACCACCAGCACCCGGAGGGGCGCGGCGACGGAGAGGCGTGGGGACGAGGGCTCCATGGGCGAGTGACCTTAGAGCGCGCGGCGGTACACGAGGTCGCGATCGAGGTGCACGAGCTCGAAGGGGGTGGCGAGGTTGATCAGGCTCTCGGAGTGGCCGAGGAGGAGGTAGCCGCCGGGGCTGAGGGAGTCGTGGAAGCAGCCGACGATCCGCCGACGGGCGACGCTCCCCATGTACATCAGGACGTTGCGGCAGAAGACCACGTCGGCCCCGCCCGCGCCGACGACCGTGCAGGGGTCGAGGAGGTTGTGCTGGCGGAAGGAGCAGAGCCCGCGGACCTCGTCGCGGATCCGAAACCCCTCCCCCTGGGCGGTGAAGTAGCGCTCCCGCAGGAGCGGATCGGTGGTCCGGAAGCTCGAGGCGCCGTAGACCCCGAAGCGGGCGGCCGAGAGGACCTTGCGGCTGATGTCGGTGCCGATCACCGAGATCGACCAGCCGCGGAAGAGGCCGCTCTCGAGGAGGAGCATCGCGATCGTGTAGGGCTCCTCGCCGGTCGAGCAGCCGGCGCTCCAGATCGTCAGCCGCTGGGAGTGCCGGCGGGCGCGGGCGAGCTCGGGGAGCACCTCGCTCTGGAACGCGTCGAGCTGGAACTGCTCGCGGAAGAAGTAGGTCTCGTGGGTGGTGAGCTCCTCGATCACCTCGGCGAGCTCCTGCGGGCCGTCCCCCGGCCGCCTCAGGTACTCGCAGTAGGACGCGAAGGAGTCGAGGCCGAGCGCCCGGACCCGAGGCCCGAGGCGGCGCTCGAGGAGGTAGCCGGAGTCGAGGCCGTGGGAGAGGCCGCAGTAGCCCTCGACGATCGCCTGGAGGGCGCCGATCTCGGCCTCCGAGATCGCGATCCGCTCACCCTCGGGCGGTCGCTGCGGGCTCTCCACCGGATCGATCGTACCCCTAGCCGGGCCCCGTGAGCAGCTCCTGGAACGAGCGGAGGATCGCCTCGTCGTGCGCGCGATCGCCCGTCGCCTCCGCCAGATCGGCGCGGGCGGCCTCGAGGTCGCCGCTGAGGAGCCCGACCAGCCCCGCCGGCGCGTCGATCTCGGCGACCTCGTCGGCCCGCGCGAGGAGGAGCCCGGCGACCACCAACCCGGCGAGGCGCTCGGGGCCGGGGCTCACCTGGTTGTGGAGCGACCAGAGCGCCATGTCGGCCTCGGCGATCGCCGCCGCCTGCGCGCCCTTGCGGGCGAGGAGGCGCCAGATCAGCGCCGGCAGCTCGGTCGCCACCCGGTGGATCTCGACCATCTCATCGGCGCCGTAGAGCCGGGCCGGCCGCCGCTTGTAGCTCCCCCGCCGGAAGATCGCGCCGATCACGATCACCGCCGGCACCGGCCGGGCGGCGCCCTTGGCGAGCTCGCAGAGCTCGTGGACCGGCCGCCCCGGGAGGGCCGCGTCGACGACCACGCCGTCGAAGGTCTGCGACTTGATCGCCAGCGCGGCCGCGTCACCGTCGCTGAAGGCCTGGGCGGCGAAGCCGTAGGTGTCGAGGATCTGCTTGATCGCCCGGGCGATCGCCGGCCGCTGGTGAGCCACGAGGATCCGGAGCTTGTCCATCTTGGTGCCTCCTCCTCCCTGCTATCCGACCCGCAGGAGGCCGTCGAGGTTGATCACGAAGACCATGTCGTCGCCGACCTTGGACACCCCCGAGAAGATGTCCTCGCCGAGCGCGCCCGAGGCGTCGCCGCGGAGCATCGACGGCGCCGGCCGCAGGCTCTGGAGATCGACCCGGAGCTCGCCGACCACCCGGTCGACCTTGAGCCCGGCGATCCGACCGCTCACCGAGACGATGATGAGCTTGTTGAGGCGCTCGATCTCCGGATCGACCTCGACGCCGAAGCGCCGCCGGAGATCGATCACCGGGATCACGACGCCGCGGAGCTGGATCACCCCCTCGACGATCGCCGGCGCCTGCGGGACCTTGCGGATCTTGTAGGGCTTGGCCTGGATGACCTCCTTGATCCGCATGATGTCGATCCCGTAGAGCCCGCCGCCGACGTAGAAGCCGGCGAGCTTGAGCTCGTCCTCGGCGCCCTGGCGGCTCTCGTCGCTCACCAGCTCCCCCCCTCGTCGCCCGGCCGCAGCCGCAGGAAGTCCTTGGGATCGAGGACCTCGGCGAGGTTGAGGATGATCACCAGGGCGCCGCGGTGGCGGCCGAGGCCGCGGATGTACTCGGCCCGCCGCCCGCTGATCCCGCCCGGCCGCTCCTCCATCGCCTCCGGCGGGATCCGGACGACCTCGAGCACCTCGTGGACCAGGAGGCCGTAGGGCTCGTCGTCGAGGGTGACGATGAGCACCCGGGCCGCCCGATCGTAGCCGGACGAGCGGAGGCCGAGGCGGCGGGCGAGCTCGACCACCGGGATGATCCGGCCGCGGACGTTGCCGATCCCGAGGAGGAAGTCGGCGGTGCGGGGGACGAAGGTGGTCGGGAACTGCTTGGTGATCTCCTCGATCTCGCCGATCGCCAGGCCGTAGATCTCGTCGCCGACCCGGAAGGAGACGTAGTGCCGGAGGTCGCGGCGGACCTCCCGCTGCTTGTAGCCGTGCTCGTAGTCCTCGTCGGTCGCCACCTGCTCGCCGCTGCGGGCGAGCGCCTGCCAGAGATCGTCGCCCTCAGCGGCCATGTCCGCCCCCTCCCACGCCGAAGCCGGCGAGCTCGCGCACCCCCTCGTCGACCAGGCGGGCGACGTCGAGGAGGAGCACCGTCCGGTTGGCGCCGAGCTCGGTCGCGCCGGCGATCCCGGGGACGTTGCGGATCGCCTTGCCGAGCGGCTTGATCACCACGTCCTGCTGCCCGAGGAGCTCGTCGACCACCAGGCCGACGCGGTGCTGGGCGAGGCCGACGACGACGACGTAGATCCGGTTGGAGTCGGGGCGGTAGCCGGGCGGCGCCCGCAGGCCGAAGAGGCGCGAGAGGCGGAGGAGCGGCAGGGTCTTGCCGCGGACGGTGATCACCTCCTGGCCCTCGATCGTCCCGACCTCGCCGCGCTCGGCCATGATCGACTCGAGCACCGCGTTGAGCGGGATGCAGAAGGTGTGGCCGGCGCTCTCGATCACCAGCGCCTGGATGATCGCCAGGGTCACCGGCAGGGTGATCGAGAAGCGCGAGCCCCGGCCGATCTCGGTGTGGACGTCGATCATCCCGCTGAGCTTGGCGATGTTGGTCTTGACGACGTCCATGCCGACGCCGCGGCCGCTCACCGAGTTCGCCTCCTCGCGGGTGCTGAAGCCGGGGGCGAAGATCAGGTTGATCGCCTCGGTCGGGCTCATCCCCTCGGCCTCGTCCATGGTGATCAGGCCCCGGCGGATCCCGAGCTCCCGGAGGCGCCGCCAGTCCATCCCGCGGCCGTCGTCCTCGACCTCGATCACCACCCGGTTGCCCTTCTGGAAGGCGCGGAGGTCGATCCGCCCGGCCGGCGGCTTGCCGGCCTGGGCGCGCTCATTCGCCGCCTCGATCCCGTGGTCGATGCAGTTGCGGATCATGTGCATCAGCGGGTCCGAGAGCTCCTCGACGATGAGCTTGTCGAGGACCGTGTCGGCGCCCGAGATCATCAGCCGGATCTCCTTGCTCAGCTCGCGGCTCAGCTTGCGGACGACCCGGTGGAGCTTGTCGAAGATCTGGCCGATCGGGACCATCCGGACGTCCAGGATCCCCTGCTGGAGGAGCGCGAGCTTGCGGGCCATGTCGCGGACCTGCGACTGGAGCTGGCGACCGGCGTCGGCCGCCACATCACCCGCCCGCAGGCGCTCCTGAAGGTCGGTGAGGTTGGCCTGGATGAGGCCGAGCTCGCCGACCAGGTTCATCAGGATGTCGAGGCGGCGGAGGTCGACGCGGACCGTCTGGCTGAGGGAGCGGAGGCTGACCTCGGCCTCCGCAGGATCGACGATCCCGCTGCTCCGCCCGTCGATCACCTGCGAGGGCGTCGAGACGAGCGTCGCCGCCCGCTCGGGCGGGCGCTCCGGGGCCGGCCGCGAGCTCGGGGCGGTGAGCGGGGCTGGCGTGGGCTCGGGGAGGGGCGGCGGCGGCGGCGGCGCGTTCGGCGCAGGGCGGCTCGGCGCCCGCTCGCCGGCGCTCGGCGGGCTCAGGCGGTGGACGGTGACGTCGACCTCGGTGAGCGCGTTCGAGACGTCGCCGAAGGAGAGGCTGGTGCCGAGGATGATGTCGAGATCGATCCGATCCTCGGCGGTGATGTCGGCGCTCGGGAGGTAGGTGATCACCTCGCCGTAGGCCTTCATCTTCTCCTTGAGCTGCTCGATCCCGACGTCGATCGCCAGGATGTCGAAGGAGGCGTGGACCCGGTAGAGCGAGCGCCCCTTGCGGAGGTTCTCGCGGAGGCGGTGCTCCTCGTACTCCGAGAGGACCGAGAGGATCGCCTCGCCGAGCCACTCGAGGTTGGCGTCCTCGGCCCCCTCGCCGCCGCCGCTGCGGCTCAGCCCCTCGATCTTCTCGAGGAGGCCGATCAGATCGGGGATGTCGTCCTCGTCGCCGCGCGGGATCAGGAGCGCGCCGAAGAGCTCGACCGCCTCGAAGAGGACGTCGAGGACCTCCTTCGAGAGGTCGATGCGGCCGAGGCGGAGGCGATCGAGGGTGCCCTCGACCGCGTGCGCGAGGGTGCCGATCTCGACCGCGTTGAAGAGGCCGGCGAGCCCCTTGAGCGAGTGGACCGCGCGGAAGGTCGCGTTGAGGCGATCGGGGTCGACGTTGCCCGAGCGCGACTGGGCCTCGAGCTCGAGGAGGTGGCGGGAGAAGGTCTCCACGCTCTCCTGAGCCTCGCCGATGAATTCCGACGAGGAGGGGTCCATCGCCGCGAGTATACGCCAGGGCGAGCGGAGGGCGGACGCGGGCGGACGCGGGCGGGCGCGGACGATCCGGGGCCGCGCTCAGCGCGAGGGCGAGCGCCCCTCGGCGATCGCCCGGATGTAGGGGATCAGCTCGGGCTCGGCGATCGCCCACCAGATCGGCGCGTCGCGGGGGTCGGCGGCCGCGAGCGCGTCGGCGCCGAGGCGCTCGAAGAGGGCCTCGACCAGCGCCAGCGGGAGCGAGGGATCGCGCCGCCCGCTCGGCACCCCGAGGATCACCCGGCGGGCGCCGAGGCGGCGGATGACCTCGTAGAGGTGGTCGCCGGCCGCCTCCGCGCCCTCGCGGTCGAGGTCGCCGCGGGGGCCGAGGCCGACCAGGACCATCCGCCAGGCGCTCGGGATCCCGCGGGTCAGGGTGAGCGTCGACTCGCCGTGGGCGCCGGTGGTGAGGCCGCGGCGGAGGTTGGCGGAGAGCTGGCCGCAGGCGCGCCAGTCGACCAGGGCGGCGAGGCCGGTGAGCGGCCGCTCGTCGCTCCACACCGGCAGGACGAGGGTGTCGGCCGGTCCGCCCTCGAGGAGGTCGAGGACGTCCATGGTCAGCTCGTGGACCCGCAGCGGCGAGCGGAGCCGACCTGTCCGCGAGGACATCGGGAACGCGCGGACGTTCTGATGCGCCTCGTCCTGGATCATGCGCGCGCCTCGTCGGGGCGGAGGCGGCGGGCGAGGCTCTCGGCGAGGCCGTTGACGAAGGGCGCCGAGCGCTCGCCGCCGTAGCGCGCCGCCAGGCGGACCGCCTCCGCCAGGATCACCGCCCGCGGGGTCTCGGGGACCGCCTCGAGCTCGGCGACCGCGAGGCGGAGGATGTTGCGATCGACGCGGTCCATCCGCGCGACCCGCCACGAGCGCGAGGTCGCCTCGATCGTCGCGTCGATCGCCCCGCCGCGCTCACGGACCGCGGCGACCAGACGCTCGGCGAACTCGCGGGTCGCCTCCTTCGCGCTCCAGGCGGCGATCGGCGGCGCCTCCTCCTGGCCCTCCCCCGGCGGGTTCTCCCAGAAGATCGCCAGGGCCTCGTCGCCCTCGTAGGCGTCGTAGGACTCGAGGTGACAGAGGGCCATGAGCGCGAGCTCGCGCGCGTCCGCGCGATCGCTGCGCCCGCGCGACGAGCCGCCGCCGCGACCGCGCCGCTTGCCGCCGCCCTGGGCCTTTTCTCCGCCGCTCACTCTCCGGAACCGTCCTCGGTCTCGCCCCGGAGGGCCGCCAGCGCGCGGAAGAGCCGCGCCTGCTCGATCGCCGCCTGGGCCGCCTCGGCGCCCTTGTTGCCGGCCTTCGCCCCCGCGCGGTTGATCGCCTGCTCGAGGGTGTCGGTGGTGATCACCCCGAAGGTCACCGGGGTGGAGAAGGCGAGCGCGAGCTGGGCGATCCCCTTCGAGACCTCGCCGGCGATCAGGTCGAAGTGGATCGTGTCGCCGCGGATCAGGCAGCCGAGGGCGATCACCGCGTCGAAGCGGCCGGCCTCGAGGATCTGCGAGACCACCATCGGGATCTCGAAGGAGCCCGGCGCGCGGACGACGGTGATGTCCTCCGGGCGGGCGCCCGAGCGCACCAGGGTGTCGATCGCCCCGTCGAGCAGGCGCTCGGTGATGAAGGCGTTGAAGCGGGTGACGACGATCGCGAAGCGGAGGCCCGTCGCGTCGAGCGACCCCTCGATCACCCGCACCTTGGCGCTGGCGTCATGCATGGGCGAGGGCATACATCAGCCCCCCTGCGCCTTCAAGCGGCCGCAAACGACAAAGGCGGGGCGCCCCGAAGGACACCCCGCCTGAGTTGGCCCTGGGTCGGGCCCGGGGGCCGTCGGCCCCCATCCGCGGCCCGTGCGGCTACTCGCTGCGGACCTTGCCGAGCTTGGCGGCGAGGACGTCGCCGAGGGTCGCCCCCGCGTCGCTCGCGTTGACGAAGCCCTGGGCGTCGGCCAGCTCGTCCTGACGGCGGGCGGACTTGATCGAGAGGCCGATCTTCCGCTCCTTGGCGTCCATCTGGATGATCTCGGCGCGGACCTTCTGGCCCGGCTCGAGGTGCGTCCGCGGATCCTCGACGCGCTCGTCGCTGATCTCCGAGATGTGGATCAGGCCCTCGATGCCCGGCTCGATCTCGGCGAAGGCGCCGAAGTCGGTGAGCTTGAGGATCTTGACCTCGGTGATCTTGCCGATCGGGTAGTCGTAGGGGATCCGATCCCAGGGGTCCTGCTCGAGCTGCTTGAGGCCGAGGCTGATCTTCGGCTTCTCGCCGGAGTCGTCGATGTTGAGGACCATCGCCCGGACCTGGTCACCCTTCTTGAAGAGCTCCGAGGGGTGACGGACCCGCTGGGTCCACGAGAGGTCGGTGATGTGGATGAGGCCGTCGATCCCCGGCTCGAGCTCGACGAAGACCCCGAAGTCGGCGATGTTGCGGACCGTGCCCTCGACGATCTCGCGGGGCGGGTACTTCTCGACCACCTTCTCGTAGGGGTTCTCCTCGAGCTGCTTCATGCCGAGGGAGATCCGGTTCTGCGAGACGTCGATGTCGAGGACGACCGCGCGGACGGTGTCGCCGATCTTGAGGAACTGCTTGGGGTTCTTGATCTGGCGGGTCCACGACATCTCGGAGACGTGCACCAGGCCCTCGATCCCCTCCTCGAGCTCGATGAAGGCGCCGTAGTCCTTGAGGCTGACGACCTTGCCCTCGACGACGGTGCCCGGGATGTAGCGCTCCTCGGCGTTGATCCACGGATCGTCGGTGATCTGCTTGAGGCCGAGGCTGACGCGCTCCGAGTCCGAGTTGAACTTGAGGACCTTGACCTTGACCTTGTCGCCGACCTGGAAGAGCTCGGACGGGTGGTTGACCCGACCCCACGACATGTCGGTGATGTGGAGGAGGCCGTCGATGCCGCCGAGGTCGATGAACGCGCCGTAGTCGGTGAGGTTCTTGACCACGCCCTCGACGATCTCGCCCTCCTGGAGGCGGTTGAGCGTGTCGGACTTGAGGTTGGCCCGCTCGGCCTCGAGGAGCACGCGGCGGCTGAGGACGATGTTGCCGCGCTTCTTGTTGAACTTTATGATTTTGAAGTCGAACTCTTGATCGATGAACGTATCAAGGTTCCGAACCGGCCGGAGATCGACCTGCGAGCCCGGCAGGAAGGCCTTGACGCCGCCCTGGAGGATCACGCTGAGGCCGCCCTTGACCCGGGCGGTGATCGTCCCGCGGACGATGCCGTCAGCCTCGCAGGCCGACTGGATCTCGTCCCAGACCTTGCGCTTGCGGGCCTTGTCCTTCGAAAGGATGACGAGGCCGTTCTGGTCCTCGAGCGACTCGAGGAGGACCTCGATCCGATCGCCGATGCCGACCGAGACGCTGCCGTCCTCCTCGATGAACTCGCGGAGCGGCACCTGCCCCTCGGCCTTGATGCCGATGTCGACGACCGCGTAGTCGCCGATGATGTCGACGACGGTGCCCTTGACGATCGAGCCCTCGCGGATCTCGGGGCTCTCTTGAAGGGACTGTTCAAAAAGTGCGGCGAAATCGTCATCGCCAGCGACTTGTTGGGTGTTGTGGTTCATGGTTGTGGGGGTGACTCTCTTCCAATTTTTGCCCCTGGCGGCCCGCCACACGCCTACCTATGTACGCGCGCAGCCGACCCCAGAGCGGTGCGCACCGTAGGGGGTTTTCCGGGAAGCGTCAACCGCCGAGGTGCGTCAAGCGCGGGGGGCGGCCGGGTCTCGGCCGACCTCGCCCGCCTCCTGGCCCGCGCCCTCGGACGCCCCGGAGGTGGCCTCGGACGCGGCCAATGACGCCTCTCGGGCCTCGATGATCGAGATGATCCGCCTCACGACCTCGGCGATGTCGAGGTGCGAGGAGTCGAGGACCACCGCGTCCGCGGCCTGGACCAGCGGCGCGGCCGCCCGCGAGCGATCCCGCTGATCCCGCTCGGCGACCTCGCGGCGGACATCGCCGAGGTCAGCGCCGGTCGCCTCCGCCAGCTCGGCGTGGCGACGCTGGGCCCGGGCCTCGAGGCTCGCGGTCAGGAAGAACTTGTCGCGGGCCGCCGGGAAGACCACCGTGCCCATGTCGCGCCCCTCGGCGACGCAGCCGCCCGCGGCGAGGGCGCGCTGGAGCTCCAGGAGCCCCGCCCGGACCTCCGGGTGCTGCGAGACCCTGGAGGCCGCCTCCGAGAGCTGCGGGGTCCGGATCGCCTCGCTCACGTCCTCCTCGGCGAGGAGCACCTGCTGGATGAGCGCGCCGTCGGGCCCGCGCCCGCTCCGGAAGGCGATCGGCAGATCGACCGTGAGGCGCCCGAGGGCGGCCCCGTCGTCGAGCGCGATCGGCCGCCGGAGGGCCACCAGCGCCAGCGTCCGGTAGATCGCCCCGGTGTCGAGGAGCGGCAGGCCGAAGTGCTCCGCCAGCCGACGGGCGACCGTGCTCTTGCCCGCGCCCGCCGGCCCGTCGATGACGATCAGGCGGGGCGGCGTCGAGGGGGCCTTGGGGGGGGCGGTCATGGCCGCGGGAGGATAGCAGCCGACGCGCGGCTCCGGGCCACGACGAGCCATGACCACCGGTCAGCATTGGCCGGCGACGTGCGGTCGCCCATGGAGGAGGGCCGCCGGCGTGGGTTGCTGGCGCCGCCGATGTCGGGCAGGGTCTACCGCGATGAGCCCGCCCCGCCCCCTCCCGCCGCGCACGCGGGTCGTCGTCCTCGCCCTCCTGGCGGCGATCGGCGCGACCCAGGTCGCCTGCGTGACCGTCCGTCCGTCGGAGCGTCAGGTCCTCAGCCGCCCGGAGATGGATCCGGCGAAGGACGCTGACGAAGAGGTCTGGCACTCCCACGTCGAGTCCGCCCGCGAGGGCGCGTTCGGCGGCCACGGGGCCGCGGGTGGCGGATGCGGCTGCGGCTGACACCCCGGCGGCCGACCTTCGCCCGGCTCGCGCTCGCTGGTCTCTGCGCCGGCGGGCTCGCCCTCGGCCCGCGCCCGCTCACGGCCGCCGATCGGATGACGATCCGCGGCAACTACTACCGTGAGGCGTCGACGCGGATCCTCGCGCCCGAGGTGATCCTCACCAAGGATCTCCCCGACGAGCGCTTCACCCTCGGCGCCGGCTACATGCTCGACGCGGTCTCGTCGGCGTCGATCGCCGCCGGCGCGGCCGCGGTCACCGGCGGCGACCGGGTCTTCACCGAGATGCGCCACCAGTCGACGGTGAGCGCCGCCTCGAAGCTCGGCGACAACCGCCTCGCCGCCTTCTTCCGCTACTCGACCGAGAGCGACTACCGCTCGCGGGTCGGCGGCTTCGCCTACGCCCGCGACGTCCTCCAGCGCTCGGGCACGGTGAGCGCGAGCTACTCCCTCAACTACGATCGCGTCTACTGGATCCGCGCCAACATCCGCGACCTCCGGCGCTGGACCTCGACCGGCGACGACAACCTCCTCCAGCTCCACTACCTCAACCTCGGCTACGCCCACGCGCTCCACCGGACCTTGCTCGGCGGCGTCAACGTCGAGGCGATCTTCGCCTTCGGCCCCCAGGACAACCCCTACCGCAAGGTCCTCAACGGCCTCGACGAGTCCCACCCGCTCAAGCGCCAGCGGCTCGCCCCGAGCGTCTATCTCCGCTGGGCGATCCCCAAGGCCCACCTGGTGATCGAGCCGCGCTACCGCTACTACGCCGACGACTGGGGGATCCGCGCCCACGCGATCGACACCCGGTTTCACTTCCGGGTCTTCCGCCACCTCCTCCTCCGCCTCCGCTACCGCTACTACACCCAGAGCGCGGCCTTCTTCTGGCGCGACGACGGGGTCTACCTCCCGGAGGAGGTCTACCGGACCGCCGACCCGAAGATGAGCGCCTTCCACTCCCACACCCCGGGCGGCCAGATCGCCTTCGAGCTCGATCCGGTGGCGACCCGGGTGCCGGCGCTCCACTTCCTCCGCGGCGCGTCGATCGAGGCGACCTACAACCACGTCTTCCAGACCACCCGCTTCGGCGACGCCCGCCTCGGCGCGATCGCCTTCTCGATGCCCTTCTAGCGGTGGCGAGCGACGACCTCGAGATCGACGACGCCGTGCGCGAGGACGCGGCGCCGCCGATCGATCGCGGGGTCTCGGAGATCGGCGCGCTCCTCGGCGAGCACGTCGCCGCCTTCGCCTCGTGCCGCGGGATCATCCTCACGGACGACGACGGCCACCCGATCGACTTCGCCCGCCGACCCGACCGGATCTCGCGCCTCGACCTCCAGATCGTCGGCGCCCAGATCGAGCGGGCGCTCACGGCCCTGCGGACGTGGACCGCCGGCCGCGGCCTCGGGAGGCCGATCGTGACCCTCGGCGCCGAGCGGGGGATCCTCATGAGCGCCGCCCTCGCAGGGGACCTGACCCTCGCGGCCCTCTACGCCGCCCGCGGCGAGATCGAGCCGCTCGCTGTGATCGAGGCCTCGTTCGCGGGCCTCAGCCGCCGCCTGGGGGACCTCCTTGGGGGGTGACTTCCAGGGTCAAATGTGGTTTATCAGGCCCTCAGAGCGTCTCTGTTCAACCTTGACGCTACGTCACCTTTCCATAGACTTGTCCCCGCACCGGCAAGGAGTCCCCTGAGCGATGGCTACCCACATTACCGAAGAGTGCATCAACTGCGGCGCGTGCGAGCCCGAGTGCCCGAACGAGGCGATCTCGGAGGGTGACGAGACCTACGTCATCGATCCCGACCTCTGCACCGAGTGCGTCGGCTTCCACGAGTACGAGGCCTGCCAGGCGGTCTGCCCGGTCGAGTGCTGCCTCCCCGATCCCGAGCACCGCGAGACCGAGGACCAGCTGATCGCCCGCGCCCGCAAGCTCCACGCGGACAAGGACTTCGGCAGCGACTTCCCGAGCCGCTTCCGGAAGAAGTAGCCGAGGCGCTCGCCCGGCCTGCGCGCCCGGGGCCCGCGGCGCGCAGGCGGTGGTACAAGAGCACGCATGGGGCGGAGCACAGGCAAGCGCTGGTGGCTTCGCCTCATCGCGTCTCTGGTGATCGCGGGCGCGGCCCTGGTGATCGCCAGTCGACGGGTCGGCACGATCCCCGACTCCTTCGCCGTCCCCTGGTGGACGCTCCCCGCCTATGTCGCGCTCCTGGTCGTCTACTTCCTGACCCGGGCGTGGCGCTGGACGATCCTGGTGCGGGCGATCGCGCCGGTCGAGCGGCGGCTGGCGATCGACGTCGCCCTCGCCGGCTTCCTCTGGATCATCCTCCTCCCCTGGCGCCTCGGCGAGCTCGCGCGGCCGATCCTGATGGCCCACAAGGCGCCGATCGGCGCGAGCGAGATCCTCGGCACCGTGGCGATCGAGCGGATCACCGACGGGCTGGTGGTCTGCGGCCTCTTCTTCGTCACCCTCGCCGCCCACCGCGAGCGGGCCGAGGTGATCGAGCTCCAGGCGATCGCGGCGACGGTCTCGGGGCTCTTCCTCGGCGCGCTCCTCGTGGTCCTGGCGATGGCCCTCTGGCCGCGCTTCGCCGGGGCGCTCGCCCGCCGCCTCCTCCGGCGGATCCACCCCGGCCTCGCCGAGCGCCTCGGCGGGATCGCCGACGGGATCGCCGACGGCCTCCGGGCCCTCCCCTCCGCGCGCCCGCTCGTCGCCTTCGCCGGCGCGACCGCCCTCTACTGGGGGATCAACGCGGTCGGCATGTGGTTCCTCGCGCGCGGCTGCGGGATGGAGATCACGCTGGTCGAGGCGACCGCGGTGATGACCGTCTTCAACCTCGCGCTCCTGGTCCCGGGCGCGCCCGGCCACCTCGGCACCTTCCAGCTCGGGATCCTCGGCGGCCTGGCGATCTTCGTCCCGCGCGAGGTCCTCGAGGAGGCGGGGGTGCGCTACGCCTTCTACCTCTACACGACCCAGATCGGCATGTGCGTCCTCCTCGGCGTCTGGTCGCAGAGCCGCCTCCAGGTCCCCTGGCGGGGGCTCCTCGCGCGCCTCGTCGGCGGCGGCGACGAGCGCTCGCTCGGGCCGAGCGCGGGCGCGGGCGCCGAGGAGCGGCCGAAGGGCGCGTAGGCGGCTCACCATGACCACCGACCGCCGCCGCCGGCTCTGGAGCGCCGCCAAGCTGGTCCTCGGGATCGCCCTGCTGATCGCCGTGGTCCGCTGGATCACCCCCGATCTCGCGGCGATCGCCGAGCGCGCCGAGCCGGCGCCGCTCCTCGGCCTCGTCGGCCTCTGTGGCACCGTGATCGCGGCCCTGGTCACCAGCGCCCGCTGGAAGGTGATGGTCGAGGCGATGGGCGGCACCCGCCTCCCCTACGCGATCTACTTCCACGGCCTCGTGCTCACCAAGGTGCTCGGGCAATTCACGTCGACGCTGGCGATGGACCTGGTCGGCCGCGGGCTCGCGCTGCGCTCGGCCGGCTCGGAGCGCGGCCTCGGCCACGCGATGACCCAGGCGATCCTCGAGCGCCTCTTCGATCTCCTCCTGCCGGCGGTCTTCCTGGTCTGGGCGCTGGCGATCCACCAGGCGGCGGCCACCGGCGGGATCGTCGTCGCCACCTTCGCGGCGATCCTCGCGGCCTTCGCCCTCCTCGCCGCGCTGATCCTCTGGCCCCTCGCGCAGGTCGCCCTCCGGGCCTACCTCTGGATCGCCGCCCGCCGCGGCCGGCAGATCGCCGACGAGGTCCGCGAGGAGCTCCTGACGACGCCGATCGATCGCGGCCTCGCGGCCCGCGTCGGGATCCTCAGCGTCCTCCGCTACGTCGCGATCCTCGGCCAGTACTGGGCGGTCGCCGGCGCGGTGGGGATCGCCCTCGAGTTCCGGACGATCGCCCTCGCGGCCCCGGTCGGCCAGCTCGCCGGGATCATCGGCGTCACCCCGGGGGCGCTCGGGATCCAGGAGGCCGGCTGGGCCGGCGCCTTCGGCTGGCTCGGCGCCCTCGACCCGGCGGCGATCGGCCTCTTCGTGCTCTCACAGCGGGCGCTCGTCCTCGCCTTCTTCGCGCTCCTCTCGCTGCTATCCTGGCCCTGGGCGCGACGCGCCCGGCGACGGCCTGGTTCTGTCCCAAAGGACAGTTACAAAAGCTAGTCACCGCCCCGGATCCGCTGATGCCCTGGTACGGCTGCAGACACGCGAACGCCCTCCCCCCCCGGCTGCATGGGGCGTGGTGGGCGTGCACGACCTGCCTGCCGGACTTCGTCCCGGCGTGCTCGCTCTGCGCCGCCCCGGCGCCGGTGATCGACCGCGCGCCGGGCTGGCTGGGCTACGCCTACGGCCGCCTCTGCCCCGCCTGCGTCGCCAAGGTGAAGGCTGCCGGCCCCTGGAAGGAGCGGCGGGCGCGGGCGGTCGCCGCCCGCCGCGACGCGCTCCTGGAGCGCTTCCCCGGGCTCCGCGTCGTCAAGTCGACGGCCGCGGTCACCCAGCTCGAGGGCGAGATCGAGGGGCGTCAGGTCGAGGTCCGCCTCCGGGTCAAGAACCGCGAGCACGACTACGACCGCTACGTCTTCCACGTCGAGCTCGACCGCGATCGCGATCCCCCCGACGCGGCCGCGCTCGCGCTCCCGGAGCCGCTCGCGCCGCTCCTCGCCACCGGCTCGCCGACGGCCCCCGTGACCCGCGTCCGCTGGCTCCGGGTCGCCTTCCGCCACCTCGGCAAGCTCGACACGGTGCGGGCGCTCGAGCACCTCGTCGCCTGGGTCCGCCACCCCCCGGACGCCGCGGCGAACGACATGTTCTGAGAGACATCCGGCCTAGGACGCCAGCTCGATCGCCCGCCGCATGTTCACCGAGACCAGCTTCGAGACCCCGCGCTGCTCCATCGTCACCCCGTAGAGGCGATCGGCCGCCTCCATCGTCCGCTTGTTGTGGGTGATGATGATGAACTGCGTGCGCTCGGCGAGCTCCTTGACCAGGTTCGAGAAGCGGCCGACGTTCGCCTCGTCGAGCGGCGCGTCGACCTCGTCGAGGAGGCAGAAGGGGCTCGGCTTGATCAGGAAGATCGCGAAGATCAGCGAGGTCGCGGTCAACGCCTTCTCGCCGCCGCTGAGCAGCTCCAGGCTCCGCACCTGCTTGCCCGGCGGCTGGGCGATGATCTCGACGCCGGTGCCGAGGAGGTCGCTCGGATCGGTGAGCTTGAGCTCCGCCCGGCCGCCGTTGAAGAGGCGGGGGAAGAGCGTCTGGAACATGTCATTGACCGCCTTGAAGGTCTCGATGAAGCGATCTCGGGTGGTCCGGTTGATCTTGTCGATCGCCTCCTGGAGCTGGGCGATCGCGTCCTCGAGGTCCTTCTTCTGGGCGCTCAGGTACTCGAAGCGCTCCGAGACCTCCTCGTACTCCTCGATCGCGGTGAGGTTGACCTCGCCCATCCGGCCGAGGATCCGCTTGAGCTCCTTGACCCGCTCGGCCTCGGCCCGGGTCGCCTGCGGGCGATCGTGGAAGTCGATGAGCACCTCGGCGAGGTCGACGTCGAAGCGCTCGCCGATGTCGGCGCGGAGGTGGCCGAGCTCGAGGCTCAGCTCCTTGAGCGCCATCTCGACCTCGCGCAGGCGCTCACGCTCCTCGTCGAGGAGGCGCCGGAGGTTGCGGATCGCCTGCTCGGTCTCGTCGACCGCGACGCGGGCGGAGTCGTAGGCCTCGCGGGCGTCGTGGCCGGCCTTCACCGCCTCGCTGTGCTCGTCGAGGAGGCCCGCGCGGGCCTCGCGGGCGGCCTCGATCGCCGCGTCGAGCTCGGTGATCCGGGCCTCGCCGTCGGCCGCGTGCTGGGCGAGGCGACGGGCGCGCTCGCGCTCGCTCTGGACCTGACGCTCGAGGCGGGCCTTGGCGCCGACCAGCGCGTCGCGCTGCTGCTGCCAGCGGGCGATCGCCACCTTGGCCTCGGTGAGCATCTCGCCGATCCGATCGCGCTGCTCGGTCAGCGCCTCGATCGCCTGGGCGCCCTCAAGCTGGGTCGCCTCGAGCTCGGGGAGGCGGGCCTCGGCGGCCGCGAGCGCCTCCTCCTGGCCGCTCCGCTCGTTCGCGCGGCCGTCGCGGCTCTGCTCGAGGCGCTGACGATCGCGGACGAGGCCGTCCCGCTGGCGCTCGAGGCCGGCGATCGCCTGCTCGAGGCGCCTGACCTCCTGGACATGTGCGACTCGGGTCCGCTCGGCCTCGAGGAGGCGGGCCTCGCCCTCCTCGCGCTCGGCCTCGACGCTCGCCAGGCGTTCGGCGATCCCCTGGTGGCGGGCGCGGGCGGCCTCGAGGTCCTCGCCGAGCACCCGCACCGCCTCGCCGAGCTCGCGGATCTCCCGCTTCTGCTGGAGGAGCGCGGAGTCGAGGGACTTCGACGAGCCGCCGACGATCACCCCGGAGGGCTCGATCCGATCGCCCTCGGCGGTGACGATCGTCGCGCGCACGGAGCCCTGCTGCCAGAGCTCGAGGGCGTCGGCGAGGCGATCGACGACGACCGCGTCGCCGAGGAGCTCGTGGGCGAGGGGGCGGAGCTCGGGGCGGACGTCGATGAGATCGACGAGGCGGCCGCGGACGCCGGGGAGGCTCGGCGGCGCCTCGGCCTCGGGCGACGCGGGGACGTCGGCCGTCGGCGAGGCGTCCGACTCGCCCGAGAGATCGACGATCTCGATCGCCCCCTCGCGGCTCGGCGTCGCCCACCGCGGCACCTCGGCGCGGGCCGAGCGGACGCTCCGACAGGCCGCCGGCAGGAAGGCGGTGCGCCCCTCCTGGGCCTCCTTGAGGAGCTCGACCCCCTGGGCGCCGACCGGCGGCGCGGCGACGACGATCCCCTGCAGGCGATCGCCGAGGAGGGCCGAGACCGCGGCCTCGAGGTCGGCGGGCGCGGCGATGTAGTCCGCCATGATCCCGAGCACCGCCTCGCCGCCCGCGTCGGCGGCGAGCTCGGCCCGCCGCTGCATCACCACCTGCACCCCGCTCGCGCAGCCGCGGTAGCGGCTCTGGATCTCCTCGAGGGAGACCAGCCGCGAGCGCGCCCGCTGGAGCTCGCCGCGGCGGGTGTCGAGCTCGACCTCGGAGCGCTTGACCTCGGCGCGGAGGACCTGGCGCTCGCGGTCGAGCTCGGCCCGCCGGGCCTGGAGCTCCTCGGTCGCCCCCTCCGCGGCCTCGCGGGCGAGCCGGGCGGCCTCGAGCTCCTCGCTGGCGGCCGCGATCGCGGCCCCGAGGCGCTCGTCCTCGCCGGTGAGCCCGGCGATCCGCTGCTCGAGATCGGCGAGGGTCTCGGCCTGCGACGCGAGGGTCGCCCGCAGGCTGGCGAGCTGGGCCCGCACCCGCGACTCCTCCGAGCGCGCCCGATCGACGTCGGCCCGCTGGTTGCGGAGCCGGAGGCTGAGATCCTCGTGCTCGGCCTCGAAGCGCTCGAGGGTCTCCTCGGAGCCGCCCGGGCCCTCGCTCTCCTCGAGGAGCACGAGCTGCGAGCGCGCCTCCTCGAGCTCGGCCTCGATCGCCTCGAGGCTGCGATCGACCGCCGCCGCCTCGGCCCGCGACTGGCCGACCGCCTGCCGCAGGCTCTCCTGCTCGCGCCGCCGGAAGCCCTCCTCGGCCTCGCCGACCTGGAGGCGGTTCTCGAGGTCAAAGACCCGCTGCTGGGCGGCCTTGAGCGCCTCCTCGCGGCCCAGGAGCTCGACCCGCTGGGCCTCGATCCGCCCCTCGTGGCCGGCGAGGGCCGAGCGCAGCGCGCCGACCTGCTCGCTGAGATCGACCCGCCGCGCCTCGAGCACCCGGCTCGTCACCTCGAGCTCGAGGAAGCGGTGGCTCGAGGTCCAGAGATCGAGATCGCGGAGCTCGCCACGGTACCGCTTGTAGCGCTCGGCCTTCTGGGCCTGGCGGCGGAGGGTGCCGAGGCGCCCCTCGAGCTCGCCGAGGACGTCGGAGACCCGCAGGAGGTTCTGCTGGGTCTGCTCGATCCGCCGCTCCGCCGCGACCTTCTGCCCCTTGAAGCGGGTGATCCCGGCGGCCTCGTCGATGATCGCCCGGCGATCCTCGGGCTTCGACGAGACGATCTTGCCGACCTGCCCCTGCTCGATGATCGAGTAGCCCCGCGCGCCCGCGCCGGTCCCGAGCATCAGCTCCTGGATGTCGCGGAGGCGGCAGGGCACCTTGTTTATCAGGTACTCGCTGGTGCCGTCGCTGTAGAGGCGGCGGGTGATCGCCACCTCGGAGTAGTTGAGGTAGGCGGCCGGCACCGAGCCGTCGTTCTCAAAGGTCAGGGTGACCTCGGCCATCCCGCCGGGCCCCCGGGTCGCGCAGCCGGCGAAGATCACGTCGCGCATGCCGCTGCCGCGGAGGTGCTTGGCCCGCTGCTCGCCGAGCGACCAGCGGATCGCGTCGACGATGTTCGACTTGCCGCAGCCGTTCGGCCCGATCACCCCGGTGACGTGGTCGTCGACGTGGATGACCTCGCGATCGGCGAAGGACTTGAAGCCGATGATCTCGATCTTCTTGATCCGCATGGGTCGGCCGCGCTGGGATAGCACCCGACAGGCTGCGCCGAAAGGCCGCCAGGAGGGCCCCGGACCCCGCAGAGCGGGCCCAGGGCCCTCCTGTGGATATCTCGGGTGAGCCACGGAGGGCGGCGAGAGGCGACAATTCGCGCGCGCACGGCGATCCCGAGGCGGCGGCCCGGAGCGGCGGCCGCGGTCGCAGAGGGCCCCTCGGCGGCCCAAAACGCGATCCCGAGGCGATCCCGGGAGATCTCCCCGCCGCCGTCGGTCCCGGGCTTTTCCCTTTTAGGCCCCCCGCCCCTGTGCTACGAGACCCCCTGCAGTGAGTCCTGCGGTCATCGCCATCGTCGCGATCCTCGGCGCCGTCCTGATCGGCGCGGTGATCTACGCGGTCACCCGCCGAGGACAGGAGCTGCCGCCCGGCGCCGAGCCGCGGATGCTCGAGCCCGAGGCGCCCGAGCGCCCAGAGCCGGTCACCCCCGTCGAAGGCCCGACGCCGGCCAAGCCCAAGGCGGTCCCGGCCCCCGTCGCCAAACCGGCGGAGAGCCCCGCCCAGCGAGAGCAGCGCGAGCGCTACCTCAAGGGCCTCGCGCAGACCCGCGGCGGCTTCGTCGCCCGCCTCTCCCGCCTCTTCCGCGGGCGCCCGCAGGTCTCCGAGGATCTCAAGGATGAGGTCGAGACCGTCCTCTTCACCGCCGACATCGGGGTCCGCACCGCCCAGAAGATGATCGAGCTGGTCTCCGACGTCCTCGACAAGAGCACCGTCGCCGACCCCGACGCGGTCTGGTCGGTGATCCGCAAGGCGAGCCTCGAGATCCTCGACGTCCCGGCGCCGCCCCTCGACTACGACCCGACCCCGGGCCCCTACGTCCTCTTGATGATCGGCGTCAACGGGGTCGGCAAGACCACGACCCTCGGCAAGCTGGCGGCGATGCACAAGGCCGCCGGTCGCAAGGTGCTCCTGGTCGCCGGCGACACCTTCCGGGCCGCCGCCTGCGAGCAGCTCGAGGTCTGGGCCCAGCGCGTCGGCGCCGGGATCCACCTCGGCAAGGAGAACGCGGATCCCTCGTCGGTGATCCACGACGGGATCGCCCGGGGCCGCGACGAGGGCTACGACATCGTCCTCTGCGACACCGCCGGCCGCCTCCACACCAAGAAGGAGCTGATGGCCGAGCTCGGCAAGATCCGTCGGGCCTGCGCCAAGGCGATGGGGCGCGGCCTCGCCGACGCCGAGGCCGAGGCGATCGCCGGCCCCCACGACACCTTCCTGGTCCTCGACGCGACCATCGGCCAGAACGCCCTCGCCCAGGCCGAGCTCTTCAAGGAGACCATGGACTTCACCGGCCTGGTCCTGACCAAGCTCGACGGCACCGCCAAGGGGGGAGTGATCCTCGGGGTCTGTGACTCGCTCCGCGTGCCCGTGCGCTTCGTCGGGATCGGCGAGCGTGTCGACGACCTGCGCGAGTTCGACCCGGAGATGTTCGTCGACGCCCTCTTCGCCCCCCAGGAGGGCGCGGCATAACCTCTCTAGAGGCGCGCCCGACCGCCTTGGGGCCCTTCAGAGCTATCCTGCGCGTCGGAGATCCCTTCGAAGGTTTCGCGGCGCGGCGATGGGCGACGGCGATCACGTCCTCGAATGGACGGCGGATCCTGCAGCCAGGCGTGGTCAAAGACGGCCAGGCAACCCTGGCAAAAACCTTGGACCCCCCCCTTCGCCCAGTTGTGACCTAGCGGCGCCCTGTGCTACCGTCCGGCACCACCTGCGTATCGCTGTGTACGCAACGTTCGAGACCCTCCGACTTCCCGAGCTCTCCCTCCCCCGAACTTTCAGCGCCCGTCGACCCTGAGGTGAGCATGCGACGAACCCTTAGAAGCACCGCTGCAGTAGCCCTACTGGCCGCAGCATGGGCCATCCCGACCCAGGCAAACGCCGCCCTGGCCCCCGCCCCCGAAGAAGATGACGACGTCGTTATTGACGACGACGAGATGGAAGGCGACGCCGCCCCTGCCGAAGGGGGGGATAAGGGCGAAGGCGGAGAGGCCGGAGCCGAGGCTGGAGCCGAGGCCGGCGTCGATGTCGGCGGCCTCTTCGGCGACGAAAAGAAGAAGGACACCACCGAGAGCTCCGAGAAGGGCGACACCGGTGGCGCGGACTCCGAGGCTCAGCAGCTCAAGGAGGACAAGGCCTTCATCACCGTCGTCCAGCGCCAACGCTTCCTCAAGAAGAAGCGCTTCGACATCCAGCCGCAGTTCGGCATCACGGCGAACGATCCCTTCGTCCGCCACTATGTCGTCGGCGCCGAGTTCAACTACTGGCTGTCGAACCGGATGGCGGTGGGTATCACCGGCACCGGCTTCTTCGGCAACAAGACCTCGCGCTACAGCAACATCCGCGCCCAGGAAGGCCTCCTGCTCACCGCCAACAAGACGCTTTGGCAGGCGAGCGCGAACTTCCTCTACAACCCGATCTACGGGAAGATCTCGGTCTTCAACCGCGCGCTGATGCACTGGGAGGCCTACATCCAGGTCGGCGGCGGTGTCATCCAGACCCAGGTGATCCCGCGCTTCGAGGCGCTCCACGAGCCCTTCCGGACGATCGCCCCCCAGGGCAACTTCACGATCGGCTCGCGCTACTACATCCCCTCGTCGGACTTCGTGTCGTTCAACATCGGCGTCCGCACCTGGATCTTCCCCGACAAGCTCGAGCCCGCCCAGCGCGGCCCGAGCACCGGGGTCGACGGTCTTGGCGACCTCGCCAACCTCGACGATCCCAAGGAGGCCAAGGCGAACGCCCAGAGCGCGCTCTCGTTCAACACGGTCTTCTTCCTGGGCGTGAGCTTCTACTTCCCCACCTCCTTCGAATACACCACCCGCCGCTAAGAGCTCCTCGACATGACCAGGAATCGACTGCTCACCTACATGGCGGCTTCCCTGGCCGCTGCCACGCTCCTCGTCCCCGCGACCGCCGAGGCGAAGCGCAAGAGCCCGCTCGAGGGCAAGCCGGTGGTTGTTCGCAAGCTCGAGCACCGCAAGCTGCGCTTCACGATCACGCCGATGGCGTCGGTCTCGCTCTCGCAGCCCTTCGTCCACATGGGCTACGCGGGCGCCAAGCTGCAGTTCTACGTCACCGACTGGATCGGCGTCCGCGGCACCTTCCAGTACGGGGTGCTCCCCCGCGACGCGAAGCTCCTCAACGCCCTCCACGCGGACGGCGGCCTCCCCAACGGGATCCCGGCGGGCTCGCCCGACAACCCGACCGCCGCGCCGCTCCGTCCGATCACGGAGAAGGACAACCCGGCGCCGCTCCGCCACGACTTCGACGCGGGCCTCACCCGCAACCAGTGGCTGGCCAGCGCCGACGTGGTCTTCACGCCCTTCGCCGGCAAGCTCGGCCTCTTCTCGGCGATCTTCACCGAGTACGACATCTACCTCTTCGGCGGCCTCGGTCTCTCTGGCTGGAACCGGCACTACCCGAACCAGCAGAACACCAGCGAGCTCCTCAACCTCGGTGAGGACTGCCGGCCGACCGACGGCTCGGGCGGCGCGGCGAACGAGGAGTGCGTCCTCCACCCGGTCGTCCCCGACACCGGCGTGAAGCTCGGCCCGAGCTTCGGCGGCGGCCTCCACATCTTCATGTCGGACTGGGCCTCGCTCAACCTCGAGGTTCAGGACATCATGAGCTTCAACAACATCGCCGGCCTCAACCGGACGACCACCGACATCCTCGACGAGGGCCGCGTGGTCGTGGACAAGAACGACAAGAACTGGAACCACAACGTCACGGTCCAGCTCGGCGTCAAGTTCTACCTCCCGCCCAAGGCAAAGCGCTCGGAGCTCAAGCCCGCTTCGAAGTAGCGGCCTCCGGGCCGACGCGAGGGCGCCACGGCAGAGCCGCGGCGCCCTTTCCATTTGGAGCCTGCCAACTCGGTTGGCGGCGTCGGGCGAGGAGTTGCCGGAGCCGGGGCTGGCGCCCCCAAATTCCCGAGCAGGTGAGGCCGAAATCATGGCACGCACGTTGCTGTAGTGTTCGAGGGGGCTGACCATGGACCACCTGCGCATGCGACTTCGGACTCTTGCGAGCTCGGCGCTCACGCTCCTCCTGGCGGGGGGGCTCACGGCCTGCCCGGCGAGCGAGCTGGTGCCGCCGGAGCCCGACCTCATCGGCATCTCGATCCCGATCCCGCCGCCCAGCCTCTTTGAGGCGCCGGTCCAGCGGGTCGACGTCCAGGGCGACACCACCCTGATGGACCCGGTCCCCGAGACCCTGGTCTTCCTCTACGAGCACAGCAGCGGCCGCGGCTACTTCGTCTTCGCCGAGGGGAGCGCGTTCACCTTCACCGACGTCGAGCTCGACCTGACCGACAACTGCATGCAGGTCTGGTACGAGGAGCCCGGCGAGGACGGCCACGAGAGCCCCTTCAACTACTACCGGGCGTCGATCGCCGACGACGATCAGACGATCGATCTGACCAAGCTCAACCTCGGCTGTCCCTAGCGCGACGCGGACGCGACGCGACGCGCACGGCGTCGTCTCGGCGCGCCCGGGCGCGAACGTCGACGTTGGCGTCGGCGCGCTTGCCCTCCCCTCGCCCGCGGCTCACCCGCCGTCGCCGTCGACCTCGTCGCCCGACATCCGCCGCAGCTTCTTCTGGAGGCCGTAGCGGCTGAGGCCGAGGAGCTCGGCCGCCCGCGTCTGGTTGCCCTCCGCTCGCTCGAGCGCGCGGGCGATCAGCTCGCGCTCGAGGCGATCGATCCGCGGACGCAGCGCGAGATCGTCCGGATCCGGGGCGCCGCCGCCCTCGGCGGCCTCGCGGATCCGCGGCGAGAGATCCTCGGCCTCGACCCGGCTCTCGACCAGGACCGCGAGCCGCTGGATCTCGTTCTCGAGCTCGCGGACGTTCCCCGGCCAGGGGTAGCGCGCGAGGAAGCGGAGCGCCGAGGCGGCGAAGGAGAGGCGGCGCTCGCGGTCGTAGCGGGCGAGGAAATGCTCGATGAGCGGCGCCAGATCCTCGGTGCGATCGCGGAGCGGCGGCAGCGAGATCTTGACCACCTGGATCCGGTAGTAGAGGTCGCCGCGGAAGGTGCCGGCCGCGACCATCGCCTCGAGGTTGCGGTTGCTCGCGGCGATCACCCGGACGTCGATCTTCCGCGGCGAGGTGTCGCCGACCCGCCGGACCTCGCCCTCCTGGAGCACCCGGAGGAGCTTGGTCTGCATCGCCGGGCTCATCTCGCCGACCTCGTCGAGGAAGATCGTGCCGCCGTGGGCCGCCTCGAAGAGCCCCGCGCTCGCCTTGTGGGCCCCCGTGAACGCCCCCTTGGCGTGGCCGAAGAGGACGCTCTCGAGGAGGCTCTCGGGGATCGCCCCGCAGTTCTCGGCGACGAAGGGCCGCGCCTTGCGGGCGCCGGCGTCGTGGATCGCCCGGGCGACCAGCTCCTTGCCGGTCCCGCTCTCGCCATAGATCACCACCGGCACGTCGGCGTCGGCGACCCGATCGATGAGGCGGAAGACCGCCTGCATCGCCGCCGAGGTCCCGACCATCCCGCGGTAGATCGCCGGCGCCGTCGCCTCGCCGACGCCGCCCCCGCGGACCTGCTCGCGGAGGCCCCGGACCTCGAGCTCGCGCTCCTCCAGGAGCTCGGCGAGCTCGCGCCCCTGGGCCTCGAGCGCCCCCGTCTGCTCCCGCAGGATCGCCAGCGTGCGGGCGTGGACGATCGCCTGCGACGCGAGCTCGACCAGCTCCTCGACGACCGCGAGGTCGTCCTCGTCGAAGGCGCCGCGGCGGAGGCGGTGATCGACGTAGGCCGCGCCGACCAGCTCGCCCCGGCAGAAGAGCGGGATCCCGAGGACCGAGCGGAGGTGGAGGTGGGAGATCGAGCGCGAGCCGTCGAAGCGATCGTCGCTGGCGGCGTCGACCGAGAGGATCGGCTCGCCGGTCGCCAGCACCCGATCGATGATCGAGCGCGAGAAGGACGCGCCGTCGGAGCCGGTCGCCAGCTCGCGGACGACCTCCACCCGCGCCTGTCCTTCGCGCCAGGGGAGGAGGACCGCGACCCCGCGCTCGGCGTGGCAGAGCTCCATGATCGCGTCGACGACCTGGGCGAGGAGGCGGCCGATGTCGTCCTCGCGGGCGAGGCGGCGGTAGATCTGAATCAGCCGCGCGTGGTAGCCGGCGCCCTCGCGGGCGACCCGCTCGCTCGGGCGCTCGGCGCCGGCCTCCGCCGGCTCGAGATCCGCGAGGAGTCCGCCGAGGGCGGGGTCGACCTCGCGGCTCAGGGCGTTGCGGACGGCGGGGCGATCGAGGGGGTCAACCTTCTCCATGATGCTCTCCACGGTTGCGCGCAGGCGGCCGACCAGCGCCCGGAGGGCCGCCGGCTCGCCGATCCCCGCGACCTTGAGGGCCGCGAGGAGGGTGATGTCGTAGGTCCAGGCGCGGTCGAGGTGACCGCGCCCGCGGAGGACGTCGGCGCCGGGGAGGCCGGCGAGGGCGGCCGCGGCCCCGTCGAAGCGCAGGCGATCGCCGAGGCCGGCGGCGACGGCGAGGGCCTCGACCCAGGCGGCGATCCGGGCCTCGTCGGTCGCCGCCTCGGCGCCGTCGACCAGCCGGAGGGCGGCGTCGACGTGGGCCCGGGCGGCGTCGTGGCGGCCGCCGAAGCGGGCCAGCGCCGACGCCTGGAGGTGGGCGTCGATCGCCTCGCGGGGCGCCGACGCGGCCCGAGGGCGGCCGCGCAGGCGGCGTAGCGGCGCTCGACCTCGGGCCGACCCGCGCCCGCCGCCCGCAGGCGATCGGCGGCGAGGCGGGCGAGGCGGGCCTCGGCCAGCGGCCCGCGGACGACCTCGGCGCAGAGGCGCTCGAGCGCCGCCGCCTCCTCGACCGCGCCGACTCGGAGGAGGAGCTGGCCGAGGTTGACCGCGAGGCCGTCGAGCGCCTGGAGCTGACCCCGGGCGAGGAGGCCGCGGAGCGCCGAGCGCCCGCTGCGGAGGCCGCGGGTCAGGGCGCCGGTCTCGACCGCGAGGCCCGCGAGGTTGGCCGCCAGCCAGTCGCGCCCGCCCCGCTCGCCGGCCCGCTCGAAGCGCTCCGCCGCCCGCCCGTAGGCCGCCTCGGCCGCCGCGAGCTCGCCGCGGCCATGGGCCATGTTGCCGCGGAGCTGCTCGATCCGCGCCCGCAGGCCGTCCGCGCCGGCGTCTCCGGCGAGGAGCGCGTCGGCCCGATCGAGCCAGGCGCCGGCCCGGAGCTCGTCGCCGGTGTAGAGCGCGCTTAGCGCACCCCACGTCAGGGCCTCGGCCGCGCCCGCGCCCCTCGCGTGCTCCTCGTCGACCCAGCCGAGCGCCTCGCGGTGGGCCTCGCCCGCGCGCCCGAGATCGACGAGGCCCCGCCAGCGGAGGCCGAGCGCCCGCGCCCGGCGCTCGGCGAGCGCGGCCGCGTCGACCGGAGCGCGCGGCGGGCTCGCGGCCCCGAGCTGGATGTCTCTTTAGACCTGTCCGGATCACCATGTCGTCCGGGACCGCCCCGCCCCCCGCCGGCGCCGAAGCTTCGTCGCCCGCGGGAGCGTCGCCCTGCCCGCGCGCCCCAGCCCCGCGCGCCTCGCCCTCGCCCTGCCCGCGCGCGCGTCGCGGGCCCGCCCGCGCCGGGCGCACCGTCGTCGCCCCCCGTCCCCGCTCTCTTGAGCATGTCCTCAAGGACATCCAGCGCGTCGGCCGGGCGACCGAGCTGCTCGAGCGCGCGGGCGCAGAGGAGGCGCGCCTCGGGGTCGGCGAGCGCCGGCCGGGCGACCGCGAGGGCCCGGGCCGCGTCGCCGAGGCGGAGGAGGTGGCGGGCGAGGATCGTCCGGGCCGCCGCCCGCACCTCCATCCCGTCGAGGACCCGACCCGCGAGGCGCTCGAGCGCCGGCTCGGCCCGGATCACCGGCGGCGCCGCGGCCAGCCAGGCCTCGATCGCCGGGCGATCGCCCGCGTCGACCGCGAGCGCCAGGCGGATCGGTCGTCGCTGCCGGCGCTCGGCCGCCAGGAGCTCCCGCGCGAGCGCGTCGGCCTCGTCGCCGAGGACCCGCCGGGCGGCCGCCAGCGCCCCCGGGAGCGGCTCGCCGTCGCTCGCGTAGAGGCCGATCATCGCCGGCGGCACCGGCGGCGAGCGGCGCCCGAGCTCCCAGGCGACCGTCAGGAGCTCGCGGGCGACCAGCGGATCGAGGGGGGCGCCGGCGACCGGCAGCCGGGCGAGCGCCTCGACCCCGGGCCGGCGGATCCCGGCGTGGGCGGCCGCGACGATCAGGCCGACGACCCGCGCCGGCCAGCCGCCGCTGACCTCCGCGAGCGCGCTCGCCCACGACGCCGTCCCCTCCTCGCCGGCCCCCTCGAGGGTCGACGCGAGCGCGCCGCGGATCTCCTCGATCCCCCAGGGCCGCAGGCGGATCACCACCAGCGAGGACTCTGACCCTTCGGACAGGATCTCGCCGAGCTCGGGGGACACCGGCAGGATCAGGGTGTCGCGGGCCTGGGCCGCGCCGGCCCGGAGCACCGCCGCCTGGAGGCGCGCCTGCCGGAGCGGGTCGCTCGCGTCCGCGAGCTCGCCGGGCCAGCTCAGCGGATCGCCGACGCCGATGATCCCGCGCTCGCCGTCGCCGGCCATCCAGGCAGCGAGCCAGCCCTCGTCGTCGCCGCCGAGCGCCCCCGCGAGGCGCTCCGGGGTGCAGAGGCGGGCCCGCAGGGCGGCGGGATCGCGGGCCTGGAGGCGCTGGACCAGCTCCTCGACCACCCGCCCGCGGCCGCTCGCCGTCGGCCCGGCGATCGCCACCAGGCAGGGCCGACCGGCGCCCGCGAGGAGATCGACCCAGCGCTCGAGGTCGAGGCCGCGGTAGGGCCAGCGCGCCGGCAACCACCAGGTCGCCCCGCCGCCGCCGCCCTCGCGGAGCTCCCCGAGGCGCCCGAGGAGCGCGCCGAGATCGCTGACCCGCCCCTCGGGGTCCGGATCGAGGAGGTGATCGAAGAGGGTGAAGAGGCGGGGATCGATCGCCTCGCCGAGGCGCCGCTGGAGCTCGCCGATCCTCGCCCGCACCGCCCCGCGGCCACGCCCGGGGAGGCCCGCGACCTCGGCCGGATCGCGCCAGGGCGGGGCGCCGAAGAGGCGGGCCGCGAGCACGCAGCCGAGCGCGAAGACGTCGCTCGCCGGCCCGCCGCCGCCGCCGAGCACCTCCGGCGCGAGGAAGCCCGGGGTGCCCGCGCCGTAGCAGCCGACCTGGCCGAAGTCGGTGAGGACGATCCCGCCGTCAGGACGGACCAGGAGGTTGCCGAGGCTGACGTCGCCGTGGTGCGTGCCGACCGCGTGGATCGCCCGCAGCGCGTGGGTGATCGCCACCGCCTCGGCGAGCGCCTGGGCGGCCGGCACCGGCCCCGTCGGCAGCGGCTCGCCCTCGACCCAGGCGGTCACCAGCCAGGCGCCGCCGTCGTCGGCCGGGAGGAGCTCGAGGACCGCCGGCAGGTGCGGCGAGGCGACCCGCCGCAGGACCTCGAAGGCCCGCCGAACGTGGGCGCCGCGGGCCGCCGGCACGTGCTTGAGGACGACCTTGCGCGCGCGGGCGTCGCGATCGTGGCCGACCCAGGTGCCGCCCTCGGAGCCCTCGCCGAGGCGACGGACGTCGACGAAGCGCGGCGGCAGGGTGCCAATCACGTTGTCGACACTACACCGCGTTGGCACCGCTGCCAACGCGGCCCATGAGCGCGCTCGGCGAGCCGCCAACGACCCGCAAGAACATCGTTCGACGCCTGACGGACGTGCTCTCGCGCTCACCCGGCCAGCGCGCTTCCGCACCGCGGCGCATCCCAACGCCGGGCCTCGTCGCATCCGCGGCGAGCTCTCGCCATCCGCCACCTCGGCGGAGCTCAGCACGACCCTCGACGACAACGATCGCCGGCAACGACGGCCTCGCGGCGACGACACGCTACCGACGAGCGCGCAGCGTCGACCCGCAGCGTCGACACAACGAGCGAGCGTCGCCTACCAGTGGAGCCCGAGCTCGGCGATCACCTGGTACGAGTGCCCGATCGGGAAGTGGGCCGTGTCGTCGGCGAACTTCTGGGTCAGCCTGGTCAGCCGGTAGTTGGCGATCACCCCGAGGGTGATGTTCGACGAGACCCAGCCGTCGAAGCCGACGCCGCTCCGGATCTGACCGCCGAGGAGGTAGCCGCCCGCCGGCCGCTCGTAGCTCGCGAGCCCGCCGCCGAACTCGGCGAAGGGCTGGAAGCGGCGCTTCACCGGGAGGAAGACCCGGACGAAGACGGGATCCCAGTAGATCATGTTGCCGTAGAGCGTCCGGGTCTCCGCGCCGTAGGCGGTGTTGACCTGGACCTCGGCCTCGTCGTGGATCTGTCCGGAGATACCTGTCCCAATGCCCAGCCAGTTGGTCGCCCGGTAGCCGACGTCAAAGCCGCCGCCGATCGCCCCGGCCGCGGGCCTCGCCGGCCGCTCGCCGCCGAGGGGGCCGGTGAGGCCGATCCGGAGCCCGGCCCACCAGCGCCCGCGCCAGGGGCCGCGGCGGATCTTCGAGCGGCTGACCGGCGCCGGCGGGGCCGGCAGCGGATCCATGATCGGCTGGTAGACCGGCTTCGCCGCGCCCTCGGCCGGCGCCTGGACGGTCTCGACGACCACCGTGGGCTCGCTCGGCGGGACCGCGACGGTCTCACCGCCAGGGGCCGGCACTGGCGAGGTCTCGCTCGCGGGCGCGGCCGGGGCCGGCACCGGCGAGGTCTCGCTCGCGGGCGCGACCGCCTCGACGGTGGTCGTGGTCGTCGCGGTCGCCGGGGCGCTCGCGCTCGCCTCCGGCGAGTCGACGCTGACGGCGATCGTCGTCGGTCCCGACGCGGCCGGCGGGGCAAGGAGGAGCGCGCTGAGGAGTGTCCCTATCATTGTCGATGTCCTCTCGCCAGACGAGGCTCCGGGCCGCCGGGGGTCGCCCGCGGCTCGGCCGGGATCCCGGTGAGGGCGAGCCGGAGGGAGCGCTCGGCCTCCTCCTGGAGGATGCTGTCATCCTCGTTGGCCGCCGCGAAGCGGAGATAGCCGAGGGCCTCGGGGCCCCGCAGCCGCGCGAGCGCGCGGTAGACCTCGAGGGTGTGAGTGCGGCTCCGCGGCCGCGCCTCGCGGATGATCGCCGCCACCTGACCGCGATCGCCGGAGTAGCCGAGGCACTCGACCGCGAGGGCGGCGACCCGCTCGTCCGGGTGGGTGAGGAGCGCGCCGACGTCGGCGACGAGCTCGGCCGGCGCGCGCTCGCGGATCCACTCGAGGGCGAGGAGCACGAGCTCCGGATCGTCGGCCGCGAGGAGGCTGCGGACCACGCCGACGTCGCCGCGGGCGAGCGCCAGGCGGGTGTCGAGGATCGCAAAGGCGCGCTCGGCCGCGAGGGTCACGTCATCGTCGAGGCTCACGTCGCCGCCGCTCCGCTCGAGGAGGACGGTCGCGTGGATCTGCGGGCCGAGGAGCGGCCGCGCCTCGGTCGGCACGTCGATCTGCGCCTGCAGGTAGATCTCGCGGGCGCCCCCGTCGGCCGGCTGCTCTTGAAACCAGATCTCCGCGCCGAGGGCGACGCCGCGGTGATCACGACCGGCGGCATGGAGCCCGCCGAGCCCGCCGAGGCTCCCGCGGATCGCTGGGATCAGGCGGGCCTCATCGCTCACCCCGCCGTCCTCGAGGCGCTGATGGACCTGCTCGATCCGCACCGCCCGCGAGCCCGGCTCGCCGCCCTCGCCGGCGCACCCCACCAGCGCCAGGGCGGGCACCAGGAGCGCGCGAGCAGCGATGGACGAGGCGACCGGCATCGACGACCGGGCAACCATAGCAAAGCGCCCGGAGCGGCGCCCGGGGGGCGGATCACCCGTGGGAGCGCGGGCCGGGCGAAGCAGCGCCAATCGCGCACAGACAATTTTCCACCAGACGGCGCCACGGCGCGGGCGAGCCGCGAACGCCCCCGCAGCGGCCGCGCCGTGACCCGGCAGCGCCACTCCAGACGCCAATTTTTTCGCTGACCGGGCGCGACGCCGAGCCGCGCCTCAGCCCGGCGCGCCGCCCTCGCCCCAGCTCAGCTCGAAGCCGCGGAGCTCGGCGAAGAGCTCGGCGTAGCGGCGGGCCGCCTCGGCCATCGACGGCAGCGCCGGCGCGCCGAGCTTGGCGGCGCTGGTGACCTCGACGCCCGGGAGCCCGCAGGAGACCAGCGACGCGAAGAGGGTCGGCTCGACGTCGAGGTTGATGGCGATCCCCTGGACCGTGATCCCGCGGCTCACGTGGATCCCGATCGACGCGATCTTCCGCTCGCCGAGCCAGAGGCCCGGGTGGTCCATCCGAAACTCGGGCCCCTCCACGCCGAGCTCGGCGAGGAGGAGGCGGGCGACCTCGGCGATCGTGACGATGTGATCGCGGATCCGCCGGCCGACGTGGACCACCGGGTAGGCGACCAGCTGCCCGGGCGCGTGGAGGGTGACCTGGCCGCCGCGCGGGGTCTCGCAGACCGCCATCGACGCGGCCTCGAGCTCCTCGTCGCTCCAGAGGATGTCGGCCCGCGAGGCCCGGCGCCCGAGCGTCAGGGTCGGCGGGTGCTCGACCAGGAAGAGCGTCGGCGGCCCCTCCCCCGCCGCCAGCGCGTCGCGGGCCGCGAGCTGGCGCCCGAGGGTCTCCGCGAAGGGCTGGCGCCCGAGCCAGACGGCGACGAGGGGCCCGGCCGGCTCAGGTGTCGAGGCCACTGATCGACTCGATGAACGTGGAGTCGAGGACCGGGACCTCGATCTTCATGGTCTCGACGCCGATCCCGCGCTCGCGGAGCCAGCGGGCGAGCTCCGACGCGCCGATCACCCGGACGTCGCCCCACTCGCCGTCGGCCATCGAGATCACCAGGGCGCCGGCGACGATCCCCCGCTCGACCTCGGGGGCCCAGGCGGCCGGATCGGCGGCGACCTTGCGCGGCGCGACGATCACCAGGACCCGCGGATCCTCGTCCTCGGGATCGGGATCGAGGGCGACCAGGCGGCTCACCCCCTTGCCGGCCGGGAGCGCGGAGCGGACCACGTAGCCCTCCTCGGCGAGGTAGATCCGGGCGAGCGCCTCGAGGCCGCGGAGGCCGAGGGCGTTCAGCCAGTGGACGAGCTGGCGATCGGTCTCGACCGCGACCGCCTCGGCGGCGACCCGGAGCGCGTCCTCGGCGACCGCGGCCGGGGCCGGCAGGCGCGAGCGCTGGAGCTGGTAGCGGGCGTCGCCGCGGGCGACGAAGCGGGAGCGCCGGCCGAAGCGGCGGATGTCGGCGAGGAGGGCCGCGGTGACGACCCGTTCGATCTCCGAGATCTCGCCGCCGAGCACCCCGAGGTTGGCGAGCTGCTCGGCGAGCTGGCGGATGTGGAGCGAGCGCGCGCCCGCGCCCTCGAGGACCTTGGCGACCTGGGCGAGGAGGCCGGCGCCGGACTCATCGGCCGCGCGCGGACGCCCCTCCTCGCCGCCCTCGGCCCACTCGACCCGCCGGTTGCGGCGACGACGACGGCGACGGCGACGGCCGCCCCGCTCGTCCTCCTCGCGCTCACGCTCACGCTCGCGCTCGCGCTCGCGCTCACGATCGCGCTCGCGGGCCGGACCCGCGCTGGCGGCCGCGGCCGTGGGCGGCCGCTTGTTGGTCGCCGCCTGGGCCCGCTGCTGGATCAGCTCGAGCTCGCCGCGGAGCTCCGGGCGCTCGTCGACCAGGCGGGACATCGCGTTCGCCATCACCAGGGCGACGTCCGTCACCCCCTCGAGCCCGGAGCCCTGGGGCGCCTCGAACTCGAGGTTCTGGACCCGCTGGATCACCTCGTTGCGCTTGCTCGGGTCGGCGCCGCGGCGCGAGGGCTTGACCGCCACGACCTGCGGCGGCGGGGCCTCGCCGCGGACGCCAAAGCGGTTGCCGGTGCTCCGGCGCCGGCGCTTGCGCTTGCCGCCGGCGGGGGCCTCCTCCTCGGACTCCTCGGACTCCGCGTCCTCGGACTCCTCGGCGGCCTCCTCGGCCTCCTCGTCGGCGTCCTCGGCCTCCTCGGCCTCCGTCTCCTCGGCGGCCTCGGCCTCGTCGCCTTCCTCTTCATCGGCCTCGGCCTCCGCCTCCGCCTCGGGCTCGGCCTCCGCCGCGGGCTCGGCCGCGACGCTCTCGGCCGCCTCGCCGACCCCGCCCTCGGGCTCGGCCGCCGGCAGGGCCGCGGCCTCCTCCGGCGGCTCGGGGAGCTCGGCGCCCGGCCGGATCGTGTAGTGCCCGGGCTTCGAGCGGGCCAAGATCGGATCGTTGCCGCCCCGCACCGCGCTGTTCAGGCAGGTGCGCATCGTCGACTCGGGATCCCGTCCGACGTGGGAGAGGAGGCCGCGGTCAACGGCTCGGCGGGCGATCTCAGAGAAATGTAGGGGGGCCTGCGCGGTGCGAAGGACTTCGATCGCAGCTTCGAGGAAAGTCATGTGGTCTCGCCGGCGCGCTCCGTCCGGGGCCGACGCTCTCGCCAGACTATCCAAAAATTTGCTGGCCACTGGCAAGACCTGCTAGCGGCAAAGGTGCATGCCCCTCCACATCGGCGTCCTCTGCTCCGAGCCCCCGACCGAGGGGGATGACACCGCGGCCCTGGACGGCCGCAGCGCCCAGGATCTCGCGGAGTCGATCCGACGCCTCGGCCACCGGGCGACCGTGATCCCGGCCGATGACGAGCTCTCCCTGGCCCTCGCCCTCCGCCGCGAGGTCCTCGACGGCTGCCTCCTGGCCACCCACGGCGATCTCGGCGGCAGCGGCCGCCTCCAGGCCCAGCTCCGCCGCTGCTGCCTCCCCCACGTCGGCCCCTCGGCGGCCGCGGTCACCCTGGCCTACGACAAGCTCCGGGCCCGCGATCGCCTCAGCCGCTGCAACCTCCCGGTCCCGACCTCGCTGGCCTTCGGCGCCGGCCTCCAGACCCCCCGCCGCGAGCTCGCCTACCTCGGCTGGCCGGCGATCCTCAAGCCCCGCCGGGGCAGCCTCGGCCGCGGCGTCCTCCGCCTCGAGAGCGCGCAGGAGATCGCCGACCTGGTCGACGACGAGCTCGCCCACGGCGGGGAGATCCTGGTCGAGCGCGCGACCCAGGGGGTCGAGGTCCAGGTCGTCCTCCTCGACGGCGTCGTCCTCGGGGCGATGCAGGTCGAGCGCTCGCGGGATCTCCAGGAGATCGAGGCGATGACCTGCCCGCCCGATCTCTCGACCAGCATGCTCCACGGGCTCGAGCACCTCGCCCGCCACGCGGCCGACGCGCTCGACCTCGGGCGCGGGATCTGCCGGGTCGACATCCTGGTCAGCGACCGCCACAACGAGCAGATCCTCGAGGTCGAGGCGCTCCCGCCCCTCCACCGCGACGGGGTCGTCGCCCGGATCGCCCGGGCCGCCGGGATCCCCCACCCCCGCCTGGTCGAGCTCCTCCTCGGCGGCCTCCCCCGGGTCGAGCGCCTCGAGGTCCCCAGCCGGCCGGAGATGGCCGCGCCCGCCTTCCTCCCCGCCTAGCCGGCTGTCCTTCGAGACATCTTCGCCGAAGAACGAGCGCCGCCGCCCCTCGCCGGGCCGCGGCGCTCGTCGCATCCGGAGGCCGCGGAGCGCGCAGGTTCGCCGTCGCGCCGGCCTCGGTCTATGCTCGGGCTGCCGGGACATGCGACGATCACGCCCCACCGCGGCGCGCGCGCTCGCGCTCACCGTCACCCTCACCCTGTCCCTTTGGACACCTGGATGCGATCGCGGCGCGGCGACGCCGACGAGCGCGCCGACGCCCGCCCCCACGGGCGCGGAGGCGACGACACCGGCCCCCGCCGGACCGAAGGCGGTCACCACCACGACCCCGGGGGAGCTCCCGCCGCTCTCGATCACCTACGACCCGCGGATCACCTTTCATGTCGGCTGGGTCGCGCTGCCGGAGCTGGTCCCCCTCCACGCGCTCGGCAACCCGGGAGCCTCGGTCCTCGACCTCGACGGCGGCCGCCTCGGCGACGGCAATCCGGAGCGCGCCCGCCTCCTCGCCCGCGCCCTCGCGGCCACGCCGACACCGACCCTGATCGTCGATGAGGTGAGCGCCTGCTCGTCGATCCTCGCCGCCGCGATCGCCGAGGCGAATCCGCCGCGGCTGATGCTCACCTTCCCCGCGGGGATCAGCGCGCGCACGAGCGGCTGCGTCGCGGCCCTCCCCGCCGCGCCCCTCTACCTCGCCGGCTGCCTCCACCGCGCGCACCGGGTCGACGACACCTGCGACGGCGACGCCGAGCTCGCGGCCCTCCTCGCCGAGGCCGAGCTCCGCCCGCGGATCCGCGGGCTCGCGCTCAGCCTCGCCAGCGCGGCCGCGGTCGCCCGCCTCGGCGAGGCCCCGCACCTCGAGGTCCTCGCGCTCTCCCCCGGCAAGGGTGCCGGCCGCCTCGCGCTCGTCGACGCCCTCCCCTTCGCGGCCCTCCCCGAGCTCCGCTACCTCGAGGCCGCCGGCGAGAACGCCCACGCGAGCGCCTGGGACCCCGACGCCCTCGCCCTCCTCGGCCGCCTCCACACCCTCCGCTGGAACGGCGAGCTCCTCGGGCCGGTCCCGGCCCCCTGCGCGCTCCAGCGGGTCTCCTTCGCTCGCCTCCATGGCACGGAGGTCGAGGCGCTCGCCGCCTGCGGCGACCTCCGCGAGCTCTCGAGCGACAGCGTCGACCTCGACACGCTCGAGGCGCTCGCGCCCTTCGGCGAGCTCCGCCGCCTCCACCTCCGTCACCTCCGGGCCAAGCCCCTCGCCCCCCTCGCGCAGGCGACCAAGCTCGAGGCCCTCGATCTGCCGGCGGCGAAGAGCGCCGACTTCGCGTTCCTCGCAGGGATGACCTCGCTGGTCGAGCTCGATCTCTCGCAGACCGGCCTCACCAGCCTCGCGCCCCTCGCCTCGCTCCGCGGGCTCCGCAGGCTCGACCTCAGCTTCACCGCGATCCGCGATCTCCGGCCGCTCGCCGGCCTCGTCCTCCTCGAGGAGCTCGACCTCGGCTCGACCCAGGTCACCGACCTCAGCCCCCTCGCCGGCCTCGAGCACCTCCGCGAGCTCTCGCTCGGCGAGACCCCGGTCGCCGACATCGCAGCGCTGGCGAAGCTCCCGCGCCTCGAGAAGGTGACCCTCCACGGCTCCGCCGTCGCCGACATCGCGCCGCTCCTCGCCGCGCCGAAGCTCAAGACCGTGACCCTCCGCGGGCTCAAGCTCCCGTCGGCGCAGGTCGAGGCGCTCCGCGGGCGGCCGGGCGTCACGGTCTACGACTAGCGGCGTGACCGCGCGCCTGGCCCTTCGGCCAGCTAGACGCCGGCGAAGAGGCGCGCCCCGAAGGAGTCGGAGAGCCGCTGGTCGTTGAAGATCTTCTGGGCGGCCGCGGCGACGTCGTACTCGACCCGCTTGAAGTTGAAGACCCCACGATCGCCGTCGTAGATCGTGTAGCTCGCCCGCGGATCGTGATCCCGCGGCTGGCCGACCGAGCCGACCGAGATGATGTAGCGGAACTCCGGGTGGATCTCGAAGTCCTTGGTCACCACCTCGTAGACCCGATCACGCGAGATCGCGAAGGACTTGCAGAGGTGCGAGTGGCCGATGAAGGTCACCTGCGCGAGCTGGTCCCAGATCGGCAGGCAGGTCGCCGCCTGATCGACGCTGAAGATGTACTCGAACTCCTCGAGGTCGACCGGCGAGCCGTGGCAGAAGTGGGCGGCCTCGTCGCGCTCGCTGTAGCGGAGCCCCTTCAGCCACTCGAGGTTCTCCGGGCTGAGGATCGACGCGTGGAGGTCGAGCGCCTCGCGGGCGGCGTCGTAGTAGTAGGAGTAGTCCATCCGCCCGGCGACCGCGGCGTCGTGGTTGCCGAGGATCGTGTGGCGGGTCAGCGAGCGCACGCGATCGCAGCACTCGTTGGGCTGCGCGCCGTAGCCGACCGTGTCGCCGAGGCAGACGAGCGCGTCGCAGCGCTCCCGCTCGAGCGCGCCGAGGACGGCCTCGAGGGCCTCGAGATTGCCATGGGTGTCAGAGAAGATTCCGTAGCGCATCGACCGTTACCCGACCTCTTCGACTTCGAGATCATCCTCGATCAGGATGTCGAGCTCGGGCGTGGTGATCGCCTCGTAGGCGCGACGCGCGAAGCCTCGGACCGCGGTGTCCTCGGCCAGGGGTCGCTCTCCTCGGATCTCTTCACCGGCCGAGCTCACGTCGGTCAGTGTAGCAAGGGCGTGGGTCGCAGCCGACGCTATCGCCGGGTCCTGGACGTCGACCAGCGCCTCGACCGCATGCCGACCCGGACCCCCACGTGCGTCTCCATCCGACAGCACGACCTCCGCGAGCGCCCGGGCGACCCGGTTGGCCATCGTGTCGCGCCGCTGGGGATCGACCCGGCGGACGACCTCGCAGAGCGGCCCGATGACCCGCGGGCCGAGGTTGCCGAGGGCCCGCGCGATGTCGCGCCAGACGTTGGTCTCCTCGGCGAGGAGCGCGTCGCAGAGGGGATCGATCGCCCGGCCGTCGCGGGCGAGGCCGAGGAGGATCACCGCCGACTGCCGGACCTCGCGCCGCGGCGACCGCAGGCGCTCGATCATCATCGGCGTCACCGAGGGGCCGAGCTCGGAGAGCGCCGGCAGGAGCGCCAGGATCTCGTCGGCGTCGAAGTCCTCCATCGACTTGATGACCGACGCGAGCTGGTCCATCGTCGGCACCCCCTCGAGGATCTCGGTCGCCTTCGCCAGGCGGTTGGGCGAGCGCGGGGGCGCCGGCGGCACCGGGCTCGACGACGCGGGCGACGAGTCGCCGATCTCGCCGGAGGCGACCATCGGCGGCTGCTGCGAGCGCCGCCGCCCGAGCGGCCGCTTGGGGCCGCGGTCGTCGGCGAGCGCCTGGCGGAGCTCCGGCGGGTGGGCGACCCGCTTGCGATCGGCGAGGTCCCGCATCCGGAACCAGTTCTCGACGGTCGCCTCGGGCGAGAGCTCGCCCCCCCGGCCGCTCGCCCGGGTCTTCGCCAGGCGGGCGACGATCGCCGCCGCGTCGGGGCCGACCTCGGGGACCAGGATCCGCCGCCAGAAGCGCGAGGGCGGGGTCAGGCCGAACTCGACCGCGGCCGAGAGCACGGTCCGCCGAATCGCCTCGTACTCGTTGAGCGGCAGGCCGTCGATCTCGAGGAGGTGGGTGAGGTTGTCGCGGCCCGACGCCTGATCGAGGTGATCGAGCGCCGCCCAGGCCGCGGCGGCGGTGGCCAGCGTGCGGTGGTCGCCGGCGTGCATCTCGACCCCCGCGGGCCGCAGGCGCTCGCTCGCCGAGAGGCCCTGGAGCGTGCGGAGGGCGTCGAGGTAGGCGCTCGGCCCGAAGTCGCCGCTGGCCAGGAGCGAGCTCGCCGACTCGAGGCAGAGGGCGGCGTTGCGCTCGAGGCCCGGCGAGGCGACCTCGCGGCGGAGGGCGGTCGTCCCCCGCGGGCCGTGGATCACCAGCGTGAGCCGGAATTGCTCGGCGAGGCGGCCGAAGATCTCGTGGGCCTCGACGTCGCCGACGTCGATGAAGCCGTCGATCACCGCCTTCTCGCCGAGGTAGACGCCGACCAGGCGGACCCCGAGGAGCGGGTAGCCGAGGTCGCGGAGGTTGATCGGCCGGGCCTCGATCGTCGCCTCGGACCAGACGCGGACGGTCGCCTCGTCGACCTGGAGGCGGACGACCACCTCGCCGTCGATCATGTCGACCTCGCCGTTGGCCGCCCAGAGGATCTCGTCGGCCGCCGGCGGCGGGTTCCAGGCGGGGCCCGAGGGCTCCGGCGGCACCGGGGTCGGGACCACCGCGGTGTCGCGGGTGATCTGCTGCTGGGCCTCGCCCTCGGCGGGGGTGATGAACTCGATCTCGGGCCGCAGGAGCCATCCGCGGGCGAAATTCGGCCGCGCGCCGACCCGCTCCAGGTGGCCGCGGAGGAGCTCGATCACCTCCGCGCGCTGCTGGGGACCGAGCCAGAGGCGGGCCCGCTCGACCGCCGGGTGGAGCTCGAGCCAGTCGACGTGGGCGTCCGCCGAGCGCCCGCAGGCCGGGCACTCGCCGACGACCGGACCGCGGCCCCGGACCGCCTCGGCGAGCTCCGGGTTGGCCTCCGCGTCGAGCCAGCGCCAGCGCCGCGCGGCGAAGTAGACGCCGCACCCGCAGGCAAACACGACGTCATCGGCCCAGCTCCACTCGGCGAGGTTTTCCACGCCGCGGACGATAGCGGACCGCCTTTTGTGGTGTAAAGCATGGCCATGCGTCCGCCCGCGCCCGCCCCCTCGAAGTCAGACCTCCCGCGCCTCCAGGCCGCCTCGGAGCGGCTGGTCGCGGACCTCAGCAGGGTCTTCGCGGAGCAGGTGCGGCGGGCCCTCGGGGTCGACCTCGACCACTCCGTGACCTCGCTCGCATATGTCGACTATTACCTCGCCCAGGCCCGCGAGGAGACCCGTGAGCCGATCCTCAGCCTCCTGGCCGCCGGCGCGGCCGCCTACTTCGGCGAGCTCGTCTGCCGGACGATCGGCGGGGGATGGCTGGGCGACGGCGCGCGGGCGACCAGCCTCCGGGTCCTCCTCGGGCCCCAGCCGATCTACTTTTCACCCTTTGCCATGGCCCTCGAGGCGATCGTTGGCGAGGCGATCGACCCCGGGGATCCGCGGGCGCCCGCGGACGCGCCGGTCGACTCCGCGTTCCACTTCGCGAGCGGCGACGACGGCGAGGACGCCCGCTGGCTCAGCGAGGCCCTCGCAAATTTTGCACCAGTCCCCGAGGATCATTACCACTCGCTCACCTGCCGCTTCGAGACCCTCGAGCTGATCCTCGAGCTCCTCGCCGGCCAGCAGCAGGCGCGCGGATGTGAACCTCGCACCTACACGCTCGACGACTACGTCGCCGCCTTCGCCGAGGCCGCCGATCGCCCCAGCTAGGGCAGAGCGGGTGTAGACTGCGCCGGACATGCCGGCCGCTGCTGACGAAATGCCCCTGCTCGAGATGTTGCAGGTGCTGTCGCGGACACCTGTCACCGAAGCCCAGCTGCGGGCGGTGGTCGCGGTCACCTGTGGTCGATGGTGTGCCGGTCGGGGTGAGGACAACGAGGCCCTCCGCCTCCTCGCCCATGCTCTAGAGCTGGTCCCAGACCTCCGGCCGGCGATGCGTTTGCTCTACCGGCTCTACCTCCGGCGGGGCGACGTCCGGAGCGCGGTCCGCTACCTCGACCAGGAGATCCGGGCGACCCGTCACCCGCGCGAGGCGGCGGCCCTCTACCGCGAGCGCGGCAAGCTCGTCGAGACCCACTTCGGCGACCGCAACGCCGCCCTCCAGTGCTACCAGGCCGCCCTCAAGGCGACCCCGCGGGACCTCGCGGTCCTCCGCTCGGTCGAGACCATCGCCCTCCATCAGGGCAACATCTTCAACCTGATCGCCAACCTCGAGCTCCAGCTCGAGGTCCTCCACGATCCGCCGGCCGTCGCCGGCATCCTCCGCGACCTCGCGCTCCTCGAGAGCCGCCGCGGCGGCGACCTCCGGCTGGCCTCGGACATGCTCGGGACGGCGCTCGAGGAGGTCAACGGCCACCTCAGCGTCGCCCAGGATCTCTACCGGGTCGCCGCCCTCGCCAGCGACGTCGAGATGGAGCTGCGGGCGCTCGAGGCCGAGGCCGACGCCCTCGCGCCGGACCGCCGCGGCCACCCCCTCGCCGAGATCAGCCGGCTCCTCCGGGCCAACCGCGAGCGCTCGGCGGCCCTCCAGCTCCTCGAGGCCGCCGCCCTCAGCCAGCCCCACGTCTACAGCCTCTGGCGGATGCTCGAGGACCAGGCGATGGCCGCCGCCGCCTACGAGGTCGCGGTCGAGGCCTGCGTCGGTCAGCTCAAGGCGCTCGGCGACGGCGATCCCCTCCTCCAGGCCGAGCTCTTCTACCGGATCGGCAAGCTGGCGATGATCCGCCTCGACCGGGTCGGCGAGGGCCTGGCGGCGATGCGCAAGGCCCTCCGCCTCGACCCGCTCCACATCCCGGCGCTCGAGGACGCCGGCCGCTACCTGATCGCCAACGAGTCGTGGGCCCAGCTCCTCGAGTTCCTCCGCGAGCAGGCGGCCAACGCCGAGGCGACCGGCGCGAGCGCCGAGGAGCGCTCGCAGTCGCTGGTGCGGGCCGGCCAGATCCTCGAGGAGAGCCTCCAGGAGCTCGACGGCGCCCGCCAGCTCTACGAGGACGCGCTCACCGCCTGCCCGACCTTCCGGCCCGCGAGCGATCGCCTCGAGCGGGTGCTCCACCAGCTCGGCCGCCACACCGCGCTCCGCGAGCACTACCACGCCGAGCTCGGGCGGACGAGCGACCCGCCGCGCAAGGTCTTCCTCCTCTCGCTCCTCTCGCAGCTCGCCGCCCGCGACCCCGATCCCCAGACCGCGATCAAGTACCTGGTCACCCTCCTCAAGGAGGTGCCGGAGCACCTGACCTCGATCCAGCTCCTCGCCCGCCTCCTCGCCCGCGCGCAGCGACCCCGCGACCTCCTCCAGGTCACCGAGCAGGAGGTCAAGCTCACCCTCAGCGCCGCCCGCCGGGCCAAGCTCCTCCAGCGGGCGGCCGAGCTCGCGCTCGAGCTCGGCGAGCGCGAGCGGGCCTTCGAGTTCCTCCACGGCGCGCTCGCGGCGATCGACGATCACCAGCCGAGCATCGAGCTCCTCGACCGCCTCCTCCGCGAGGACGGCGACGACGTCCAGCTCCTCGACCTCCTCCGCCGCCGCCTCGAGCACACCGTCGACCGCGAGCGGCGGGTCGCCCTCCACCTCGAGATCGCCAACCTCCAGGCGACCCGCCTCGGCGACAAGGAGGCCGCCCTCGCCGAGATCGACACCCTCCTCGACGCCTGGCCCGGCCACCTCCCGGGGCTCCACCGCGGCGAGCGGCTGGCGGTCGATCAGCGGCGCTGGGGGCTCCTCGTCAAGTTCCTCGAGCAGCACGTCGCCGCCGCCAAGAGCTCGCGCACCCAGGCGCTCCTCCTCTACCGCGTCGCCCTGATCCGCAGCCGCGAGCTCGGTGAGGACGAGGCGGCGATCACCGATCTTCGGCGGGCCCTCGCGCTCTGGCCGGAGCTCGGGGTGGCCCGCGCGCTCCTCCTCGATCTCTGCCTCCAGCGCGGCGAGATCGCCCTCCTCCGCGACGTCGCCCTCGACGGCCTCGCCCGCGAGCGGAGCCCCGGGGAGCGCCGGGCGATCGCCCTCCTCCTCGCCGAGAACACCCCCGAGCCCGAGCTCGCGCTCGCCTACCTCCGGGCGGCCTGCGCCGGCGATCCCGGCGACGTCTCGGCCCGCCTGCGCCTCGCCCGGGCGTCGCGCGCGAGCGGCGATCTGCGGGGCGCCGCCGAGGCCTTCGAAGGCGCGGCCGCCACCCTCACCAAGCTCGTCCCGGCCGGCGACGCCCAGCTCCGGGCGATCCAATTCCAGGCCGCCCACGCCCGCGAGGAGGCCGGCGACACCCTCCGGGCCGCCCGCGCCTATGCCGAGCTGGTCAAGCAGGTCTCCGACCCGCTCGCCCGCCGCGGCCGCGATCGCCTCGCGGCGATCGGCTCCACCACCTGGGAGCGGAGCCTCGACGCCCTGACCACCGCCGCCGAGGCGAGTGAGGCGCCCCTCGAGCGGGCCGCGTTCCTCGGCCGGGCCGCCGAGCTCGAGCTCCGCCGCGGCAACCACAAGGCCGCCCGCGCCCACCTCGAGCGCGCGGTCAAGGAGGCGCCGAGCTACCTGCCGGCGCTCTTCATGCTCGCCCAGGCCTGCGATCAGGAGGACGATCCGCGGGCGGCGATCGACGCGCTCGAGCGCCTGGCGCACGAGCTCCACGACGCCGGCCCCCGCGCCGACATCCTCTGCCAGGCCGGCCGGCTCGCCCTCACCCGCCCGCAGATCGACGAGCCCGGCCCCCTCGCCTGGAAGCTCTTCGGCGAGGCGCTCAAGGCCGCGCCGGCCTCGGAGCTCGCCTTCCGCGGCCTCTGGCTGACCCTCCAGCGCCACGGCAGCAAGGGCGCGCCGGTCCTCGGGCCGACCCTCGACAAGCGCCTCGAGATCCACGCCCGCACCGGCGGCCTCACGGTCTCCGAGGTCCGCGCGCTCGGCCGGATCGGCATGGCGGTCGACGGCCCGCGGCGGGCCGCCTCGCTCCTCGAGAAGGCGATCGCCGTCGCCGGCTTCGAGGCCTCGGTCTACGTCGACCTCGCCCAGGCCTACGCCCACCTCGACCGCTGGGGCGACGCCCTCCAGCAGCTCCAGTCGGCGCTCCGCCTCGAGCCCTCGGCCGAGAAGCGGGCGGCGCTCCACTTCTTCGCCGGCGAGGCCCAGGAGCGCGCCGGCAACCGCGACTCGGCGATCCACCACTACATCGAGGCGAGCCGCGGCGGCTACTACCCCCGCCACGCGCTCACCACCGCCGATCGCCTGGCCTCCGAGATCGGCAGCATCGGCCAGCGGATCGAGGTGCTCCGCCTCCTCGTCGATCGCGGCGAGCTCGACGAGAAGCTCCGCGGCCTCCGCGAGCTCGCCGAGCTCCACGCGGGCGAGCTCGGCGAGGCCGAGGCGTCGATCGGCTACCTCCGCGAGCTCCTCCGCCTCGAGCCGACCGACATCGCCGCGATCACCCGCCTCGCCGAGGTCCTCCGCGACTTCGATCGCCACGACGAGGCCTACGCGACCCTGGTCAGCGGGATCGCGGCCCACCGCCGGGCGATCGCCCTCCGCGGCCTCCGCAACCGCGACGGCGACTCCGATCCCGCGGCGATCATCGGCCTCCACCAGCTCTTCGACGCGACCGAGGAGCAGAACGGCGTCTACACCTGCGCGTCGATCCTCGAGATCGTCGATCCGCGCTCGCTCCCCGCCGACCGCGACGCCGACTCGCTCCACCCCGGCGAGTGGCCGCTGCCGGTCCCCCGCGACGATCTCTTCCCGGCGCTCTGCTCGGGCAAGGACGCGACGATCGCGGCGATGATGCTGATCCGCGAGGGGATCTCGTACCTCACCGAGATCCCCGGCGTGCCGCCGCCGCCCGACATCATCCAGAACCGGCGCTCGCTGCCGACGGTCTCGTCGGTCGCCCAGGTGACCAGCGCCCTCGCCCAGGCCCTCGGGATCACCGAGCCCGACATCTACCTCAACCCCGACGAGCACCGCCGGGTCCACGCCTGGGCGAGCGGCTCGCCGTCGATCGTCATCGGCAAGAACCTCTCGCACTCGCCGGGGACCGCCGAGTCGCGCGACAAGCTCGGGCGGGCGCTCCTCCGCCTCGCGCTCGGCGGCGACCACGTCGTCCAGCGGATGCCCAACCCCCAGCTCCTCGGCCTCCTCGCCGGCCTCAGCGAGAGCGTCGGCATCACCCTCGAGCTCCGCCACCCGGTTGATAGCGCGGTCGCCGAGGCGGTGATCGAGATCCTCTCGACCGGCGCCGCCTCCCTCGAGTTCGGCGAGCACGCCGAGCGCCTCAGCCGCTGCGTCGAGACCTTCGACCCGACCCAGCTCCGGGCGGCCTTCGTGATCGCCGAGGACCGGGCCGCGGTCCTCTGCGCCGGCGACCCGCGGATCTCGATCCGCGAGCTCCGGCGCACCGGCGCCCTGACCTCAGCCCGCGGTCAGGCGCTCCTCACCTACCTCATCTCTGATGATCACCTCTCGCTGCGCCGCTCCCTCGGCTACAGCATCGAGGTCGAGCTCGACATCGACGACGTCGAGGAGATCCCATGAGCGACCAGCCCATCGTCGACGAGCTCGACCGGCCGATCGACGTCGAGCGCACCCTCGACCAGGCGCCCCCCCGCGACCCGGACGCCGGCGCGCCGCCGAGCCTCGCCGACCTCCCGCAGGGCCTCTGGCCCCTCCACCTCGCCACCCACCCCCGCCTCCTGAGCGCGGCCGGCCGCTCGGAGCGCTCGCAGCGGCTCGCCGACTACCTCCTCGCCGAGAGCGGCCACCGCAGCGGCCCGCTCAAGTCGATCCTGGCCGGAGAGGCAGGTCGGATCCTGATCCAGGAGCTCGGCCAGCAATTCCAGGGGCAGGCGATCATCCGCGACTCCGGCTCCGAGGTCCCCTCGCTGATGATCTCGGCGGCCCGCGAGCCCTTCTTCGACCTCAGCGCCGCCCTCGAGGAGCTCGCGGCCCAGGCCGGCGACGGCGCGCGGGCGCCGGCCGAGCGGGCCGCCGCCTGGATCGAGCACGGCCTCCTCTGCGAGGAGCGGGCCGGCGAGCCCGAGCGGGCGCTCGCCTCCTACCGCGCCGCCCTCGACACGGTCGCCGACCACCCGGTCGCCCGTGACCTGGCCGCACAGACAGCCGCGCTCCTCGGGCGCGCTGACGAGGCCCGCGCCCACCTCGCCGCCCTGGCCGCGGCCGCGGCCCCCAGCGGCCCGCTGGCCGGGGCCTACCGCCTCGAGGAGGCCGCCCTCGCCGACGATCCCGGCGAGCGCCGGACGATCCTCGAGGCCGCGAGCGCCGGCGAAGCGCCGCAGCCGACCGCCCTCCGCCGCCTCCTCCCGCTGGTCCGCGCCGCCGGCGAGGTCGGCCACCTCTCGAGCCTCTACCGCCGCTACGCGACCGTCGCCGGCGACTCGATCGCCGCCGGGACCGCGCTCCACCAGGCCCTCACCGCCCTCGGCGAGAGCCCGATCAGCGCCGACGCGACCCTCGCGGCGATCCGCGCCTGGCTCGACCGCCACGGCGACGACATCGCCGCCTTCCCGCTCCTCGCCGAGATCGTCCGCACGGTCGAGCAGCAGGATCTCAGCGATCCCAGCGCGGTCGACGAGAGCGGCTACGTCGACCTCCTCGAGCGCCTCTACCCCTTCGTCGACGACCTCCACGAGCAGGCGGTGATCCGCGAGCAGCTCGCGCGCCTCCGCTGGGCGGCGCTCCAGGCCGAGCGCCCGGATCCGCCGACCGCCGACGACGTCCTGGTCGGCCCGCCGCCCCTCGCCGACGAGGTCGCCCGCCGCTACCAGCAGCTCATCGACGATCTCCGCTTCTGCCTCGCCCACCAGCCGGAGCAGCGGTGGATCCGCGACACCCTCGGGGCCGCCCTCCGCGACCTCCGCGACGTCGACGCGCTCGTCGATCACCTCGAGGAGTGGGCGCTGATCCACTCCGCCGGGCCCGGCCGCGCGGCCGTGCTCATGCGCCTCGGCGGGGTCCACGAGGAGCTCCGCCGCGACCTGGCGATGGCCGCCGAGATCTACGAGCTCGCGGTCGCCGAGGACCCGAGCAACCCGAGCTGCCTGCGGGCGCTCGGCTCGATCTACGAGCGGATGCAGCGCTGGCCGCAGGCGATCGACACCCTCCAGCGCCAGGCCAAGGCGACCGCCGATCCGCCCGATCGCCTCGCCGCCCTCCGCCGGGTCGCCACCCTCGCCGAGCACGAGATCGGCGACATCGACCTGGCGATCGAGACCCTCCGCGAGATCGCCGAGCTCGACGCTGACGACATCCTCTCGCTCTACCAGCTCGCCGCGCTCTGCCGGGCCCACGAGCGCCACCACGATCTCCTCAGCGCGCTCGAGCTCCTGGTCGATCGCCTCGAGGACAACGCCGCCCGGACCGCGACCCTCTTCGAGATCGGCGACGCGCAGGAGCGGGCGCTCAGCGACGTCGACGCCGCCCGCATCTCCTACGAGCGCGCGCTCGAGTGCAGCCCCGGCTACTCGCCGGCGCTCCGCGCCCTCGCCCGGATCTACCGCGATCGCGGCGACTACGAGGCGCTCCTCGGCCTCCACGATCCCAAGGTCGACACGATCACCGACCCCGCGGTCCTCTCGCTCAAGGCGGCCCGGATCTGCCTCGAGGAGATCTCGGACATGGATCGGGCGATCGAGCACCTCTTCGCCTCCTACGAGCAGAACCCCGACCTCGCGCCGACCCGCGAGCTCCTGGTCCAGCTCCTCCGCGCCTCGGGCCGGGTCCGCGAGTGCTACGACCTCCTCCGCGCCCAGGATCTGCCGAACGGCGAGGCGCTCCTCGCCGACTACAACTACCGCCTCGGCCGCCTCGCCGAGGAGCTCGCCGCCAGCGATCCGACCGACGCGCGCCCGGAGATCGACCGCGACCGCGCGCTCCAGCACTACCGCGCGGCCCTGGCGATCCAGCCGGATCACGGCCTCGCCTTCGAGCATGCCCGCCGCCTCCTGGTGAGCGCCGGCGACGTCGCCAACCTGATCCGCCTCCTCGAGGATCAGCTCGGCCACCTCCAGGGCAACGCCCGCGCGAGCCTCCAGATCCAGCTCGCGCGCCTCCACCTCGCCCGCCCCGAGGGCCAGGCGACCGCCCGCTCCTACTACGAGGGCGCGGTCGAGTCGGCCCCCGACGACGCGATGATCCGCCGGGAGTACGAGAACCTCCTGCGGCAGACCGACGACACCAAGGGGCTGCCGACGATCCGCCTCGCGCTCGCGCGGATCTCCGAGGACACCCACTACAAGGCGACCCTCCTCGTCGAGTCCGCCGAGGCGCTCCTCACCTCGGGGGCGATCGAGGACCGCGAGTTCGCGGCCAACGCGATCCTCGGGGCGCTCCGCGAGGATCCGGGCAACCCCTACGCGGTCCGTCAGCTCGAGGGGCTCCTCTCCGATCCGCGCTCGCCGGTGGCGATGACCGACGCCGTCGGCGCCCGGGCGGTCCGCGCCCAGTCCGACTCCGAGCGGGCGATCTTCTACCTCGAGAGCGCCGAGCTCCTCGAGCGCGCCGGCGCCGACAACGAGGCCACGCGGGCCTACCGGGCCGCGCTGCGGGCGATGCCCGGGCTCGCGCCGGCGGAGATGGGGCTCACCCGGATCGCCAGCGGCGGCCAGCGCTCGGAGGCGACGCCGCAGACCAAGGCGGTGTCGATCCACACCCTCATGGCCGACGCCCGCGACGCGGCGGTGCGGGCCGGCACCAGCGGCGATCCCAAGGACGCGGAGGAGGCGCTCAATCTCCTCGGGCAGATCCTCGGCCGCGATCCCCACTACCGCGACGCCCTCGGCCTCACCCGCGCGCTGGTCTCCCAGCTCCAGGATCCGACCCCGGCGATCAACCTCCTCAGCACCGTCTTCGGCCGGATCACCGACGGCGCGCTCCGCTACGAGCTCGGCGTCTTCCTCGGCGAGCAGTCGACCAGCGACGAGGACGCGCTCGCCTACTTCCAGGTCGCCGCCGACGCCCGCGCCGACGGCAAGCAGGCGCTCCGCGGCCTCCTCCGTCGCCACCAGCGCCTCGGCAACGAGGAGGCGTCGGCCGAGATCATGGAGCGCCTCCTCGCGCTCTACGATCCCGGCGAGCCCTCGGCGATCGATCTCCGCCTCACCCTCGCCAACTACCTCGCGCGCTCGCCGAGCACCCTCGACCGCGCCCTCGAGCACGCGCGGATCGTCCTCCAGGCCCGCTCCGACGACCCGCGCGCGCTCCTCCTGATGGCCGAGCTCCTCGAGCGCTCGCAGCTCCCCTCGGAGGCGGTCGAGATGCTCGAGCGCCTGATCAACCGCGAGCGCGACGCCGATCGCCTCCACGAGCTCCACACCCGCCGCGCCCGCCTCCTCGCCGAGCTCCCGGGCCGCGAGGGCGACGCGCTGGCGGCCGCCGAGCGGGCGGCCGAGCTCAACCCCGGCAACCGGGCGACGATCCTCCTGCTGATCCGCCTCCTCGATCGCACCGGCCAGACCACCCGGGTCTCCGCGTTCCTCGAGCCGATCCGCAACGCGATGCTCGCCAACATCGGCCGCGGCCAGGTCAGCCCGAACGACCTCAAGCTCCTCGCCGAGGTCGCCCAGGGGACCAACCCGGCGCTCGCCGGGATGGCCCGCCTCCTCGGCTACGCGATCGAGCCGACCTCGGTGCCGCCGCCCGAGGGCCACATGCAGGCGGCGACCCTCGACGGCCTCCAGCGCCTCCTGGCGACGCCGACCCTGCGGACCGCCGTCCTCTCGCCGCTCGAGTCGCCGGATCTCAACGACCTCCTGACCTGCATCGAGACCGCGATCGAGCGCTCCTACACCGAGTTCACCGGCCTCCGCCCCGAGGACCTGGTGCCGCTGCCGCCGAACGTCGCGGCCTCGACGATCACCCCGCGCCTCGATCGCTGGGGCGCGCTCCTCGGCTGCAACCCGCTCCTCCTCGGGGCGACGACCACCAACAACGCCTCGGTCCTCTTCGAGGAGGGCTCGGAGTCGTCGCTGCGCCTCGGGATCAACCTCTGGCTCCGCGGCGACGAGGTCGCCTGGCGGGGCCTCGCCGCCCTCGCGCTCGCCCGCAAGGCGCTCGGCGGCGTGATGGTCCGGGCGCTCACCGCCGAGGAGCTGGACCTCGCGCTCGCGGCCTCCTTCGAGACCGCCAAGGTCTTCAACGCGATCACCGCGGACCCCGACTCCCGCCGCCTCCGCGAGCTCTCGGCGATCTTCGTCAAGCAGCTGGGCCGCCGCCAGCGCAAGACCCTCCTCCGGGTCTGCCACAGCCTCGCCTCCACCAACTTCGAGCCGACGACGACCGCCCGCGGGACCCTCGCCTCGGATCTGCGGATGGCGGCGATCCTCTCGGGCGACGTCAGCGGCTGCCTCAGCGCCGCCTGCCTCCTCGACGGCTTCGCCAACGGCTCGCTCAAGCAGCGGATCTCCTTCAGCCGCAACGCCCAGGAGCTCGCGGTCTTCCTCCTCTCGGACGCCTTCCTCGGGCTCCGCGAGGTCGCGCTGACCTGAGCGCCGCCGCCGCCCCCCGGCGAGTGACGACATGTCCATTCGGACATGTCGTTTTCACATGACAAAAGGGGCATGTCCGTCTAGACATGCCCCCCGGAGCGGCCAGCCGAGGCCGCGCGCTAGCTCGCGCGACCCTGCTGCGCCTGCTGCTGCTGCTGGTACATCACGGTGCTGGCGATCTGCAGGCCGATCACCCGGTGGATCCAGGGCAGCGCCTCGGGGGCCTCGCTCTCGCGGAGGGCGGCCGCCATCCCCGCGGCCATCCCCGCGGCCTCGTCGCTGCCGGCGAGCCAGAGGCCGACCGACGAGTCCTCGAGGAGGTTGGCGATCGGCCCGCGGAGCGCCTTGCGGACCGCCTCGTCGCCGGCGATCCCGGCGAGGAGCACCGCCTGGCGCTCCTCCTCCGGGGTCTCCTGGGTGATCTCGGGGTGCTCCTCGGTGATCCGCTTGAGGAAGGGCTCGACCTCCATGAGCGGCGGCCACACGTTGGCGCCGACCGACCCGAGCACCCGATCGGCGCTCGCCGGCGCGCCGTCAAACGCGGCCGCGACCAGCCCCGCCGGCCGCGCGCCGGGGGCGTCGCCGAGGTGGATGAGCGCCTGGTTGACCTCGTCGGGGACCGGCACGCCGAGCTTCAGGGTGTTCTCGCGGGCCCAGCGGATCCGCGCCTTCGCGTACTCCACCGGCACCTGGCGGTTGGCCTGGCGGGCCCAGTCGCGGAGGACGCGGGCGCGCTGGCCGTCGGTCTGGACGTAGGCCTTGAAGCCGACGATCTGGTCGAAGGCGGTGAGGGTCGCCGCGAAGAGGAGGCCGTTGGTCTCCTCGCCCGGGATCGTGATGTAGATCCGGGTGAGCCCGGGGGTCGAGCCGACGTCGAGCATCGCCCCGGCCACCAGCTCGCCGCGGAGCGGCTCGCCCTCGCCCGGCCGCCAGCTCTTGCCCTCCGCCGGGATCTCGACGCCGCGGGTGCGGAGGACGTGGATCGCCTTGCGGACCGCCTTCCGCACCGCCTTGTCATCATGCTCGGCGAGGCCGACGAGGGCCGCGGCGTCTTGCTGCTGGACGAGCGAGGGGATCTGGCTGAGGACTTCCTGGGCGCTGGCTGCCATGGGCGCGCCTTGTACTACATTCCGTGGTCGAGCGCGAACGCCGGCCGCAGGTCCGCGCCGCTCCCCCAGCGGGCCCGCTTCCAGCGGCCCTCCTCGGCGATCTCCCAGGCGAGCGCCTGGCGGACGATCCGCAGGGCGATCCCGCCGCGGGCCAGGAGGTCCTCGCGCTCCCCCGGGTCGCGGGCGAGGTCGTAGAGGCGCTGGGCCTCGAGGCCGCGCCCCGAGCCGACGATCAGCTTGGCGTCGCCGACAATCGCGGCCCGCGAGCCGTCGCCCATGTAGGCGACCACCAGGCGCGGCGGCGGCTGCGGGTCGTCGATCACCCCGACCAGGCTCTCCCCCTGCCACTCGACCGGGAAGGGGAGCCCGAGGAGGTCGACCAGGGTCGGCGCGAGGTCGAGGAGGTCGACCGGCACCCGCACTCGCCCGGGCGCCAGGAGCTTGGGCGCGCGGATCGCCAGGGGCACCCGCAGGCTCTCCTCGTGGAGGCTGAAGCCGTGGCCGGCGCCGCCGTGCTCGAGGAACTCCTCGCCGTGGAGGCCGACCAGGACGACGATCGCGTCGTCGAGCCCCCCGTCGCGCTCGAGCGCCTCCAGGAGCTCGCCGAGCGCCCGATCGACGACCTGGAGCTCGCCGCGGTAGAGGCGGCGGACGTAGGCGAGCTCGGCCCGGGTCGGCGCCACCTTGCCGGCCCGCACCCGCCCGAGCCAGAGGTGGGTGAGGTGGGGCAGCGGCGCCTCGGCCGGGCGCGCCGCCTCGCCCTGGAGCTCGCGCGGCGGCTCGTAGGGCGCCTGCGGATCGGCGACGACGGCGTAGAGCATCCGCGGCCGGCTGCGGGCGGCGCTCGCCCGGAGGCCGGCGCTGACGACGATCGGCGCGTCGTTGCGCTGGCTCGGCCCGCGGGCGAGGCTCACGACCTCGTCGAAGCCCTGGGTGAGCCCGCGGGCGGCGCTGAAGTCGAGGTCCGCGGTCGCGGCGACGGTCGCGTAGCCGGCCCGATCGACGACCTCCGAGAGGAGGGTCTGGCTCTCGGCGACGAAGGTCCCGTTGATCGTCTTGTGGGCGGGCGGGACCACCGAGGTCAGCGACGACGCGAGCGTCGAGATCGCCCAGGGCGCGACCGCGTAGGCCCGATCGAAGACCAGCGACTCGCTGTAGAGGCGATCGATCGCCGGGTAGCTCGGCCCGCCGGGCGACCCCTCGAGGAGGTCGTCGGGGCGCGCCCCCTCGACCGCGAGGACGTAGAGGTCGCGCGGGACCCGGCTCCGGCGATCGACCGGGATCGCCCGCTGCGAGATGACGGCGAGCTCGTTGAGGGTCGCGCCGCCCTCCTCGCCGCGGCTCCGCACCCGCACCTCGAGGCGCAGCGGCATCCCCCCGTAGCCCGAGAGATCGACCTCGTGGCGGCTCTGCGAGGCCCGCAGCGGCTCCTCGAGGAGGAGGGTCGGCGGCCGCCCGAGGCGGTGGTCCTCGTCGGTGCTGGCGAGCACCTCGAGCGCCCCACGGCCGCGCACGTCGAGGCGGAGGCGCGCCCGCCGGGGCGGCTGGACGTAGTAGACCAGCCCCGCGCCGGCCGCGAGCGCGAGCGTCGGCCGGGTCGGCTCGCGGGTCTCGACGGTGTAGGGGGTCGCGGCCGCGAGCGGCGGGCCGGCGGTGATCACCGCGTGGGCGCCGATCTCGATCGTCCGCACGGCCGCCGAGACCGCGCGCCCGCCCTCCTCGACCCGCCGGCGGAAGTGGAGGCGGAGGCGGTTGTCGCCGACCTTCGCGAGCTTCGCCGGCAGCGTGAAGGTGCGCCGCTCCCATCCTGTCCCAATGACCAGATTCGCCAGGACCTGCTCCTGCCAGAGGACGGTGACCGCCTGGTCGGGCGCGAGCGAGCGCAGGGTGATCGCCATCGCCAGGCCGGGCGCCTCGCCGCCGCTCCCCTCCCCCTCGGCCGGCGCCTCGCCGCCGGCCGCCGCGGCCGCGAGCGCGACGGCGAGCTCGCCGTCGATCGGCAGATCGAGGCTCGCCCCCTGCCCCTCGATGACCGCCGCGCGCGACCCGTCGACCACCTCGCCGAGGTGCCAGGGTGACGAGGGCGAGATCTCGAGGTACTTGCGGGCGTGCTCGAGGCCGAGATCGACGACCAGGCGGCCCTCACGGACCGATCCCGCGCTCGGCCGCTGGGCGAGGAGATCCTGCCAGACGTCGGCCGCCTCGATCCGGGAGACCGGTGCGAGCGGGGCGCTCGCGCGGGTCGGCGCCTCGGGGGCGAGCACCGGGGCGATCGCCGCCTCGTCGCCGCGCTCTCCGTCCGTGCACGCGGGGAGGAGCACGAGCGCAGCTGAAAGGACATGTCCAAAGAGACATGACCTTCGTCGCGCCCGGCCGTCGACGGCCGCGGCCGCCTCCGGGGGCCGAGCCGCGCGCCCCGGCCGACGCCTGCTCCGGGCCCTCATCCGCCGGCGACGGCCCCCGCGGCCGGGCCTCCCGCGGCCGGCGCTGACGTGCCACCTGCGCCCGCCTCCGCCTCGGCGCGCCCGCGCTCGCCGATCCCGAGGAGGAGCTCGATGAGCACATCCGGATCGCCGACGATCGCCTGGTTCGTGTCAGCTCCGGGCGCGAGCGCGGCCGGCTCGGCGAGGATCAGATCCTCGAGCGCGCGCCGCCCCGCGTCCTCGCCGGCGCGTCGCAGCGCCTCGAGGAGGAGGCCAAGCGCGGCCTGCCGCTCCTCGCGCTCGCCGCTGACGAGGACGGCGATCGCCTGCCGCCGGCCGGCGCCGTCGAGCGCCCCGCCGCCGAGGCGCGCGAGCCGAAGCGCGACCAGGTCGGAGGCCGCGAAGAAGCGCTCGATCGCCGACGGCGGGCCGCCGGCAGCGACCGCCGTCGCCAGCTCGTCCGGCGAGAGCGGATCGATCCGCCCGCCGCCGCCGCCGCGGAGCGACGCCTCGAGGCGGAGGCTCGCCGCCGGATGGAGGTAGGCGAGCTCGGGCTCTGGCCAGACCGCGGCCCGCACGGTGGCGATCGCCTCGGCGTCGCGCCAGCGCTCGTCCGCCAGCGCCCGCGCGAGCTCCTCCCGCGCCCACCAGCGCTCGGCGGCGGCGAAGCGATCGAGGTAGTCGGCGACCGCCCGGGTCAGGCTCTCGCGCCCGAGCTCGGAGCCGCGGGTCGCCCAGGCCGCGTTCGCGTCGGCGAGGGCGCGGACCAGCAGCGCCTCGTGGGCCCAGCGGGCGTCGGCGTCGCTCGGCGCGTGCATCAGGACGTTGCGGAGCGCCATGAGCTCGACCTCGCGAGCGCCGGCGAGGCGACCCAGCCGAGCCGCGCGCCGCCAGATCTTCGCGGGCTCCGGGCTCGACCCCGCGGCCGCGTCGAGGAGCGCCCGGGCCCGCTCCTCCTCGTCGGCCGCGAGCGCGAGCTCGGCGCTCAGCGCGAGCTGATCGGCGGCGACCATCTGCGGCGCCTGCGAGAGGTTGTCGACGAGGATCCGGGCCGCCACCCGGTAGCCCCGATCGATCATCACCGGCGCGAGGAGCTGACCGGCGCAGGCGAGCCCGAGGTCGGCCTCGATCGCCGCCCGGATCATCGGCTCGGTCCGCAGGTCGCCGCTCCGCAGGCTCCGCAGCGCGTCCGCGGTCGGCCCGACGGCGTCGCTGGCGAGGAGCTCGGCGATCCCCGGGCAGGCGCTCACCGACCCGCGGGCGGCGAAGCGCCGGCGGGTCGCGCTCTCGATGAGCCGCGCCTCGCGGGCGGCCACCCAGGCGTCGCCGACCACCCCGGCCACCACCGCGCGGTCCTCGGCCTCGCCGCAGCCGTCGGCGCAGACCGAGCGCTCGAGGAGGATCGCGGCCGACGCGGGGCCGTCGATCACCTCGATCCCGCCGACCGCGTCGGCGATCGCCATCGCCTGCCAGGGCCGACCGGCCGCGAGCGCGTCGTGGGCCTCGTCGCGGGCGAAGGCGTCGACGTCGACGAAGCCCTGGGCGCGGGCCTCCGCGAGGGCGTGGCGGCTGATCTCGAGGGCCTGGTCGGCCCGCCCCGCGTTCGCCCGGAGGCGGGCGACGACCAGGAGGAGGCGCCAGTTGCCCGGGCGCACCGCGACCCGCCCGGCCCAGTGGTTGGGAACCGGGACCGCCGACTGCGAGGGCTCGGCCGCGGCCTCGCCTGGCGGCCGATCGCCGCCCCGCAGCGCCGACACCAGGGCCATCTCGGCCCCCGGGAGATCGCCGATGAGCGCCAGCACGCGCCAGCCGAGGGCGCCCGCCTGGGGCCCGCGACGGTCGAGATCCTCGAGGGTGAGGGTGACCAGCGCGGCCTCCGACCCGGGCGCGTCCGCGGCCACTGGGAGGGCGTAGCCGGGCCCCAGGCGACCGAGGCGGAGGCGGACGTAGGCCTGCTCGGCGTCGCCGGTGAGCGCGCTGGTCGCCCGCTGGATCTCCTCGATCGAGAGCTCGCCGATCCACGCCCGGAGCTCGTCGTTGGCCACCAGGCTGACCCCGAGCTCGCCGTCGAGCTCGGCCGCCAGGAGGCGGACCACGTCCTCGGGGCTGACCTGCACCCGAAGCTCGCGGGCCGTCGCCCGCAGCGCCCGCGCGCCGCGGGCCCGGGCGGTCGCCAGCGCGACCTCGATCGCCCCCGCGCGCGCGCTCCGTCCGGCGACGCAGGAGCCGTCCTCGCAGCCCTGCAGCGCCCGGATCGCCCGCGCGTCGGCCTCGGCCTCGGCCCGCACCTTGGCCGCGAGATCGGCGTCGCGCTGGGCGAGGGTCGAGCCCGGGGCCGACGGACAGAGGAGGGCCACCCGTCGGAGATCCTGATCGGCGGCGAGGGCCTCGCCGCGATCGAAGAAGAGCGCCGCCCGCTGGCGGAGGAGCTCGCACACGTCGTCGCGCCCCGCGAGGATCGCCGCGTCGAGGCTCATCGCCCGGCCGTAGTGGACGGCCGCCATCCCGCGGGCGCCGATCGACGCCTCGAGATCCGCGAGCGCGACCATCGACGCGACCTCACCGGTGGTCCGGAAGTCGCGGAGGAGCACCGCCCGCGCCTCGTCGAGCCGCTCGAGGCCAGCGAGCGCCTCGGCGTAAGCGCGGGCGGCCCGGCGCTTCGGCGGGCGCCGACGCTTCGCGGCCTTGTCGACCGCCTCCTGGAGCTCGCCGCGCGCGACCATCCGCTCGAGCGATCGGTGGGCGCACCCCGAGCCGAGCTGGAGCCCGAGCGCGAGACCGAGGGCCACAAGCAGCCCGGAGCCCGCGCTCAACCGCCGCCGGCGCACCCGAGCACCCCTTCGCCGCCGACATCCTCGATCAGGCGATCAAGGAGCTTGCGATCACCGCGCACGAGCCGCTCACGCCCCATCACGGCGGTGCAGAGGTGGGGATAGCCGGGCTCGGGATCACCGAGGGCGATGTACGCCTCGGCGACGCGGAGGTGCCCCTCGACCCGATCGGGGTGGGCCTTGACCTCGCCCTCGAGGATCTCGAGGCCCTTCTCCGAGTCGCCGTGCTCGACCAGCCGCGGCGGCGCGAGGACGTAGAGCGTCCCGAGCATCCGCGTCGCCGCCCCCTCGCGGTAGTCGGCCTCGCGCTCGATGCAGGTGCGGGCCCAGGTCTCGGCCTCGCCGACCAGCTCGCCCGCCTGGAGGCCGCGCTTCTCGGCGACCCGCCCGGCGACCGCGGCCCGGGCGAAGGCGTAGTCGGGGCTGCCGTCGTCGGCGATCGCCCGGATCTCCTCGAGGGCCGCGTCGCGATCGCCACGCGAGTCCTTGTCATCGGCGATGAGCGCCTCGAGGGCCTCGTAGATCGCGATCGGCGTCCGCGCCTCGGCGGTCTCACCACCGGTGGGCTTCACCGTCTCGGGCTCACCGCCGCCGGTCGTCGACGGCTTGCAAGCGAGGGCCGCAGCGCAGAGGAAGAGGGCGAGAGGGACGCCTGGACGCACGGCCAAGGAATACCACGACCCACCGCTCGTCCCCACGGCCATCGACCCCCGAACACGCGTCGAGCCCCCATCCCGGCGGGAAGGGGGCTCGATCGAGCGGACCGTCGGCGCCTACTTGCCGTAGGCCGTGATCACCTCGCGGTAGTCGCTCTCCGAGGCCGCCTTGAGGCTGGCGATGCCGACCTCCTTGCACGAGGCGGCGCCCTCGCCCGCGCAGATCTTCGAGAGGCTGCCGACGAAGGCCTTGCGCTCGTCCGCCGGCGCGGTCGGGAAGGCGACCGCGACCATCGGCGGCAGGGTCTTCGACTTCCAGACCGACTTGACCGCGCCGCCGCCCTCGACACCGCTGAGCGCGGCGAGCTGCGCGTCGTCGATGAGCGCGCACTCGGCCTCGCCGTTGATCACCGACTTGAGCGTCTGGATCGGCCGGCGGGTGGAGACCAGGGTGAAGTCCGCGAGCTTGAAGGCGCCGCCAGCGACGACGTTGTCGACGAAGCGGGTGTCGCTGCCGTGATCGGTCGCCAGGCTCTTGCCCTTGCAGCCGTCGACGCCGCTCTGCTTGACGCTGACGACGTGGTACTCGCGGCCGCCGGCCTGGGCGACCTCGATCGAGCCGATCACCTCGAGCTGGTGGCGACCGCGGAGGCCGAGGAAGGCGCCGAGCGACATAAACCCGTAGTGCGGGAAGGACTCGTGCATGTACGACTCGGCCGCCGTCCGGGTGGTCACGTACTTGCCGCTGGCCGCCGCCCACTTGTTGATCCGGCCGACGTGGGCGACCAGCGAATCGACGTAGGGCTGGGCCTGGGCGGCCGTGCCGACCCCGTTCTCGCGGAGCACCAGGATGTTGACGCTCTCGCCGGCGTCGGCCGGGGACGCGCCCGCGAGCGCGGTGGCGGCGAGGGTGGTTCCAAGGGCGAGGCGACGGACGAGGGAAGGTAGTGCCACGTGTGACTCCTGGCGCCCTTGGACGGGGCGCCGCCGGAAGTATGCAACGCGAGGCTGCGCCCCGGAATTTTCGCGTGTGGTCGAGATCACGCCCGCCGGCCGGCTCGTCGCCAATGGCTCGGGAGAGGCGAAATTCTCGGTCTTCTAGCGAACACTGGGGAGATCTCGCGCGCGCCCCCCGCGAGCGCGCGCGCGCGGGCACCGACGCGGTGCACTGTGGGCTCCGCGCGGGCCGGGCGGCCGCCCGTCGAGGCGCCAGCGCCGGACGAGGTCCACAAGCGCCGAGCCTGGCGACCCGCTAGCGAACCGGCGGCGTCGCCCGCCCCCGGGCGACGATCCCCGAGGCGACGACCACGGCCGCGAGCGTGAGGCCGCCGGCGATCAGCCACGAGCCCGCCCCCTCGCCGCCGAGCTCGTGGGCGATCAGCTCGTGGAAGCTCTCGGAGATGCTCGGAACACCATGTCCCTTCAGCCAGGGCAGAAAGACCATGGCCGCGACGCCGAGCGCCATCGCGTAGGCGAAGGCGAGGATCCACGAGCGATAGCGGGGCGCGAGCCCGGCTCCGGCGATCTCGACCGGCGACGCCGCCGCGATCACCCGCGCCGTGAAGAACGCGTCGGCCTGGCCGCGGACGCTGTCGTAGAGCTCGAGCTCCTCCTCGACGAAGCGGTGGACGACCGCGCGGAGGCGGGGATCGTCGCGCACGAGCGCCGCCCACTCGGCCCCGAGCCAGGTCTCGCCGTCGGGATCGCGGCGGAGCTGCGCCGGCCGGAGCTCGAGCGAATAGAGGTGCTCCTCGAGCGCCTCGATCGATCGCGGCTCAGGCGTCATCGCCCTCCGCCGCGCCGCCCCAGCCGTGCATGTGCCCGCGGAGCATCCGCTTGGCCCGGTGGAGGTGGGTCTTCACCGTGCCGATCGGCAGATCGAGGATCTCGGCGATCTCGGGGTACGAGACGTCCTCGAGGTAGTAGAGCATGATCACCGCCCGGTAGCGCTCGGGCAGCGCGCCGATCGCCGCCTCGAGGTCGCGCCGGAGATCGGAGCGCGACTGGCTCATCGCCGACTCGGGCGCCGGCGTGCCGTTCTCGAAGCCCTCGGGGAGCGCCGCGTGGACCCGCGTGCGCGCGCGGTGGTTGAGGTAGACGTTGTAGGCGATCCGGTAGACCCAGGTCGAGAAGCGGGCCCGCCCCTCGAAGCCGGCGAGGCCGCGGTAGGCCCGGAGGAAGGCCTCCTGCGCGAGATCATCGGCGAGCGTCGGATCGCCGGCGAGGCGGAGGAGGAGCCCCCGGACCTTGCCCTGGTGGCGGCGGAGGAGCTCGCCGAAGGATCGATCGTCGCCGAAGTGACATGCCCGAGAGACCAGGTCGGCGTCGTCGAGATCGACGAGCGAGGTCCCGCCCGGCTGGACGTCGATGAGAGGGGCGGCCCACGGGAGGGCGCGTTCGAGGGGTCGACGGATCATCGGGGATCCCTGTTCTTGCGGTCGCTGAGCCGCTCGGAGAGGCCAAACGAGACGAGGTAGCCGAGGCCGATGAAGCCGGGGATGAGCCCCACCGAGCCGAAGTGCCCCTCGCTCGAGCCGGCCGCGAGGAGACCGAGACCGGCAAAGACGAGGACGACGCCGCGGCGGAGATCGCTGCGGGCCGCCGACGGGAACAGCGCCGCCGGCGGCTCCATTCCCTGCTCGACGAAGCGGCGAGCGAGCTCGAGGCGGCGCTCCTCCGCCCGCAGCCGCATCCGCACGACCAGGACGACGGTCGAGAAGAAGAAGAGGAGCGCGCTGAAGTCGACGATCCACGAGCTCTGGCACGAGCCGCCGCCGCCGAGCTCACCCGCGAAGACCCCGCCGAAGAACGAGACGTCGGTCAGGCAGCTGTGGAGCGCGAGGTGGGTCGACGAGCGGACCAGACCCTCCAGCGCGAGGCCACCCCAGGCGTGGGCCTCACCGGCCCCGCCGAGGTACGCGACCGCGACCGCGACCGCGGGCGCGAGTGTGCGAAGAGCGCGCATGTCTCCCCTGGACATCATCATGCCTCAGACCAGGGCGCCAGGGCCCAGGTTTCAGACGATCTACGCCCCCCGCAGCGCTTCGTGACGGCTCCAGAGCTCGGCGAGGGAAAATTGTCGCCGCGGGCGCGCGATCTCGGGCGGCGCCCCCGCGCCACGGAGCCACGCCTCGCAGCGCGCGTAGGCCAGCGCGATCACCGCCTCAGCCTCCTCCGGGTGGACGTCCAGGGCCGCGCGAAAGAGCCGGCGGAGCGCCGGGAGATCGCCGTCGACGCCGTAAAAGATCCCCTGGATCTCGACCTGCTCAGCGAACCACGCGTCGGTCTCGGCCGCCGCCCGGCCGAGGTAGGCGCAGGAGATCACCGACGAGGCGAGCTCCTCCCAGAGGATCCGCCGCTCGCAGTCGACCTCGAGGCGGAGCGGGATCAGCCCGTAGTCGATCCCGTGATCGTCGGCGAGCCCGTCGAAGAGGGCCGCATGACCGAGCTCGTGGAGGAGGTTCGGGAGCCCGGCGACGACGATCTCGAAGTCCGCCCCGTCGCCTCCCGGACGACGACGGACCCAGTTCGCGTCGTCCTCGGGCCGGACGATCACCTCACCGCCGCGCTGGGCGAAGGCCTGACACGCGAACGCGAGGAGGCGCCCGTCGTGGTCCTGCGCATCCACCTCGATCACCCGCGCCAACGCCACGACTAGAATTGAAGGCTGAGCGCGAGGCCCCCGCCGCGGCGCAGGGCCACCGGCGCCGCGCGGAGACGTCGCTGCTGGAGCTTGCCGACCACCAGCATCGCCGCCCCGCCGCCGACCAGCGCCCCGCCCGGGACCCCCATCGCCAGCGACGCCCGCAGGCGGGCCGACTCCTGGCAGCCGTTGCCCGCCGAGAAGTCGCAGGCCTCGGTGAAGGACATCGCCACCGCGCCGATCACCAGGAGGCCGCCGACCGCCGTGAAGATGATCCCGGAGCGGACCCAGCCGGCGGCCGTCCGGGCCTCCGGCGAGTCCCGCAGCGGATCGTAGTCGTCGGCGACGGCGACGTCCTCGATCGCCTCGTCCACCTCGTCATCGGCCAGCGGATCGTCAGCCAGCGGATCGTCTTCGCCGCCCTGACCCGCTCCGGGGTCAGTATCTCCGCCATCGGCCGGACCCGCGCCCGTCGGCGCGACCTCGGCGGACGCGGTCGACGGCTCGGGCTCGACGGCGCCGCCGTAGTCCCGGCCCTGGGGCGGGGCGAGCGCGAGCGCCGCGGCGAGGCAGAGGGGGAGGTGAGGCACCGGCGAAAGCTACCACGGCTCCACCGCGGCGGGACGCTTGTCGAGGGCGACCGGAGCCGGCAAGCTGGGTCCTCGTGGCCACCGCCGCTCCGAGCCCCCGCCCCGCCGCGCCCGAGGAGCGCCCCTGGTGATGCTCGCCGCCCTCTTTGCGACCCTCATCGCCACCAGCGAGCCGGCGATCTGCGATCGCCTGCCGACCCTGGGCCCCGCCGACGCGCCGATCGTCGTCCGCTGGTACGTCGACCCCCTCGGCCCGGGGATGCTCGACGTCTGGCTCGAGCTCCGCCGGCTGGTCGGCGATCTCGAGGGCGAGGTCGCGGTCGCGCCGATCTTCGTGTCGAACGCGACCCACCGCACGCCGACCGAGAACAAGACCCGCCTCTGGGCGACCGCCGCCGCCTGCCGCGGACAGAGCGAGGAGGCCCTCCGTCTCCTCGCCCGCGAGGGGAGCGCGCGGATCGGCCGTCGCCTCGACGACCGGGAGGGACGTGCGGCGCTCGCGCGGGAGATCGGCCTCCGCGAGCCCCCGCAGGAGGCCTCTCTGCGCGCGCTGATCGACGCTGGAGACCGCGAATTCCGCCTCCGCGCGGCCAACTCGAGCGGCCGCGTCGGTCGCGCGCCGGCCTTCGCTATCGGCGACGCCGCGCCCTTCGAGGACGGCGCCCACCTCGAGGCCGTCCGCCGCGAGATCGAGGGCGCGCGCCTCCGCGAACGCCCGACCCCCCGCAGCGTCGCCCATCACAGCCGCAGCGGCGTCGCCGAGCGCCTCCGACGCCCGTCCGCCGACGCCGGGATCCTCGTCGGCGGCGTCGCCCTCCCCCACCGCCTCGTGGTCCTCGTCGAGCAGGCAGATCACCCCGATCTCCTGATCCTCCGACCGGCGCTCGAGCTCCGGAGCGTCGCCCCGGGCCGCCTGGCGATCCAGGTGATCGCCCACGGGCAAAGTCGCGCGGCGAGCCAGCTCCGCACCCGCCTCTGCGCCGCCCGGATTCTCGGCCGCGAGCTCGACTACCTCCGCCTCCTCACCCGCGAGCCGCTGGCCGAGGCGAGCGCCGCGGAGCTCCTCGGAGCGCTGGACGCGGCCGCCGAGGCCCACGCCTGCGAGGCCGAGGAGGACGCGCTCTCGCGCGAGGTCGCGGTCCTCCCGAGCGGGCTCTGGCTCGACGGCGCGGCGATCGGCGCCCGTGAGATGGCCGCCCTCGAGCGTGAGATTTTGCTGATCGAGGCCACCGCAAGCCCCCTCGATGCCGTATTCTCGGCAGCAGCGCCCCCTGAGCCCTAGGCAACGACCTCCGGGGCGTCGCCATCCCTGAGCCAAGCGACCGCCATGGAGATCAAGTACTGGGCAGCGACCGACGTCGGGCGCAAGCGATCGCACAACGAGGACAACTTCCTCGTCGACAAGACCCTCAACCTCTTCGTCGTCGCCGACGGGATGGGCGGGCACGCGTCCGGCGAGGTCGCCAGCGCGATGGCCGTCCATACGATCCGCGAGGTGATCTTCACGGAGCGGCACCTCTTCGACAACTTCGTCGACGACGATCCGGCCGCGCACATCGAGATCTCGACGCTCCTCGAGTACGCGGTCCATGCGGCGTGCGCGTCGATCTTCCGCAAGGCCCAGCAGGAGCCCGAGAAGCGCGGGATGGGGACGACCGTCGTCGTCCTCCTGATCATCGGCCGCCGGGGCTTCATCGCCTACGTCGGCGACAGCCGGATCTACCTCCTGCGCAACGGCATCGTCTATCCGCTCACCGAAGATCACTCGCTGATGAACGAGCTGATCCGCAGCGGCAAGCTCAACCCCGAGGAGTTCGCGGGGAGCCCCTACGCCAACTTCAAGAACGCGATGACCCGCGCGGTCGGGGTCCACGAGCACGTCGAGGTCGACATCCTCGACTTCGAGGTGCTCCCCGGCGACTCCTTCCTCCTCTGCTCGGACGGCCTCTACGAGTACCTCGAGGGCTCGGACATCGCCTCCAACCTCGCGCTGCCGAACATCGAGGAGATCCCCGGTCGCTTCATCGACCTCGCCAACAGCCGCGGCGGCAAGGACAACATCACCGCGCTGGTGGTCCAGCTCCCGCAGGCGGCCGACACCCCGGGGCGGGCGGCCGAGCTCAACTTCACGATCGAGACCCTGCGCCGGCTGCCGCTGATGCGCCAGCTCAGCTACCAGCAGCTCTGCAAGGTGATGACGATCTCGCGGATGCGGCCCTTCGAGCGCGGCGAGGCGATCAGCCGCGAAGGGACCCCGGGCGGTGAGCTCTGCGCGGTCCTCGAGGGCGACATCCGCCTGACCCGCCACGGCCGCGAGTACGCGATCATCCACGCCGGCCAGCACTTCGGCGAGATCGACCTGATCGACACCACCCACCGCACGCTCACCGCCGCCGCCCTCTCCGACGGCCGCCTCCTGGTGATCGAGCGCCGGGACTTCTACGACATCCTCCACCGCGACGCCCACCTCGCGGTCAAGCTCCTCTGGAACCTCAACCAGGAGCTGAGCAAGCGCCTCCTCGAGTCGACCGACGCGCTCCTCAAGATCCGCGCGCAGATCGGCATCAAGCAGCCCGAGGCGCCGGAGGTCGACGTCGACATCATCGACGAGGTCGACGTCGAGGTCGCCGAGATCACGGTGGTCAAGAAGCGCGACAAGGACGGCGAAGAGATCGAGGAGCTCGAGGCCAGCGAGCTGGTGGAGGTCTAGGATGGACGCTTGCTCCGACGATGAGCTGGTCGCCGAGGCGTGGGCGGCCCGGGAGCGCGCCCTCTGCGACTACTCCCACTTCGCGGTCGGCGCGGTCCTCGAGGACGAGGCCGGCGTCCGCTGGAGCGGCGCCAACGTCGAGAACGCGAGCTACAACCTCGGCCTCTGCGCCGAGCGCGTCGCCCTCTACTACGCCCTCACCCACGGCGGCCGCGGCTTCCGGCGGATCGCGATCGTCACCGACGCCGCCCTGCCGACCCCGCCCTGCGGCTCCTGTCGCCAGGTCCTCTTCGAGTTCGCCCGCGACGCGACGCTGATCCTCGAGAACGTCGCCGGCGAGCGGCAGGTCTACACGATCCGCGAGCTCCTCCCGCACGCGTTCGAGTCGAGCTACCTCAAGCGCTAGACCGCCGCGCCAAACGAGCGCACGCCCCGCTCCGATCGGAACGAGGCGCGCTGTGGCGCTGGCGGGCGCTAGCCGCCGAGGCGCTCGAGCGTCGCCCGGAGGACCGCGAGGCTCTCCTGGAACGAGGCCAGGCGGGCCTCGTCCTTGGCGATCACCTCGGCCGGCGCCTTCGCGCGGAAGCCGGGGTTCTGCAGCTTCTTGTCGAGGCTCGCCGCGTCCTTCTCGAAGCGGGCGATCTCCTTCTCGAGGCGCGCGCGCTCGGCCGCGACGTCGACGACGCCCGCGAGCGGCAGGATCACCTCGACGCCGCGGACCACCTCGGAGATCGCCTCGCGCGGCGCCTCGTCCTCGGGGCCGATCACCTGGAGCCCGGAGAGGCGGGCGAGGAAGCAGATCTGCGCCTCCATCCCGCCGATCGTCGCGGCCTCCGTCGCCCCGGCGCGGACCATGACGTCGACCCGCTTGCCGAGCGAGAGCTTGACCTTCGCCTTGAGCGAGCGCGCCGCGTTGACCACGTCGATCACCCGGGCGATCTGCTCGCGCGCCTCGGCGACCGCCCGCGAGCCCAGGAGGGCGCCGACCGCCGCGATCGGCCCGGCCATCGTCTCCGGCCGCCGGGCCTCGTCGTCGCCGCTCCACGCCGTCACCTCGGGGTAGGCGGCGATCATCAGCGACGCAGGATCGCCCTCCCGGCGCGGGAGCTGCTGCCAGATCTCCTCGGTGATGAAGGGGACGAAGGGGTGGAGGACCCGCAGCACGAGGTCGAGCGCGGTCACCAGGGTGCCCTGGGTGATCCGCCGGGTCTCCTCGGTCGCGCCCTCGCCGAGCCCGGTCTTCGCCAGCTCGAGGTACCAGTCGCAGAGTTCGTACCAGACGAACTGATAGATCGCGTGGGCCGCGAGATCGAGGCGAAAGGCGCCGAGGAGCTCGCCGACCTCGCGGGCGACCTCGACGCTCCGCGCGAGGATCCAGCGGTCCGCCGCGCCCAGCCGATCGAGGCCGTCGGCCGTGAGGCACTCGCGCTCGAAGGCGTCGCGATCGAGGCCCTCGTCGAGGTTCATCATGACGAAGCGCGAGGCGTTCCAGAGCTTGTTGCAGAAGTGGCGGTAGCCCTCGACCCGGGCCCGGCTGAAGATGATCCCCTGATCCTGCCCGGCCATCGTCGCCAGGTAGAAGCGGAGCGCGTCGGCGCCGAAGCCCTCGATGAGCTCGATCGGGTCGACAACGTTGCCCTTGGTCTTCGACATCTTCTGACCGTCCTCGCCGAGGACCATCGAGTGGAGGAAGACCGTGCGGAAGGGGACGTCGCCGGTGAAGTGGATCCCGAACATCATCATCCGGGCGACCCAGAAGAAGAGGATGTCCCAGCCGGTCTCCATCAGCGCGGTCGGGTAGAAGCGCTCGAGATCGGCGCTCTCCTCCGGCCAGCCGAGGGTCGTCAGCGGCCAGAGCCCCGACGAGAACCAGGTGTCGAGCACGTCCTCGTCCTGGGCGATCGCCGCCGAGCCGCAGCCGGCGCAGACGCTCGGGTCCTCGCGGCCGACGGTGATGTGGGCGCAGGCCTGGCAGTGCCACGCCGGGATCCGGTGGCCCCACCAGAGCTGCCGCGAGATGCACCAGTCATGGATGTTCTCCATCCACCGGTAGAAGTCGTTGGTCCGGTACTCGGGGACGAAGCGGGTCGCCCCGTCGCGGACCGCCCCGATCGCCGCCTCGGCCATCGAGCCGACGCTGACGAACCACTGGTCCGAGGGGAGCGGCTCGACGACCACGTTGGTCCGCTGCGAGTAGCCGATGTTGAGCTTGTGGGGCTCGACCTTGACCAGCGCCCCCTCGGCCTCGAGGGCGGCGACCACCGCCTTGCGGGCGTCGGCGACCGTCAGCCCCTGGAAGCGCTCGGGCGCCGGCGCCTGGATCCGGCCGGCCTTGTCGATCACGCAGATCACGTCGAGGTCGTGGCGCTTGCCGGTCTCGAAGTCGTTGAAGTCGTGGGCCGGCGTGACCTTGACGGCGCCTGTCCCAAAGGCCATGTCCACGAGGATCGGGTCGCCGACGATCGGGATCCGCCGGCCGGTGAGCGGCAGGATCACGTGCTGGCCGATGAGCCCCTCGTAGCGCGGGTCCTCGGGGTGGACGGCGACGCCGCTGTCGCCGAGCATCGTCTCCGGGCGGGTGGTCGCGACCACGAGGTGGCGCTCGCTCCCCTCGATCGGGTAGGCGATGTGCCAGAGCGAGCCGTCGACCTCGCGGTGCTCGACCTCGAGATCGCTGAGCGCCGTCTGCGAGGCCCAGTCCCAGTTGATCAGGCGATAGGCCCGGTAGATGAGCCCCTGCTCGTGGAGCCGGCAGAACGCCTCGCGGACCGCCCGCGACGAGACCTCGTCGAGGGTGAAGCGGTAGCGATCCCAGTCGAGCGAGGCGCCGAGCGCCTCGTGCTGGCGATCGATGATCCCGCCGTGCTCGTTCTTCCAGGTCCAGACCCGCTCGAGGAACGCCTCGCGGCCGATCTCGACGCGGCTCGTCCCCTCCTTCTGGAGCTCGCGCTCGACCATCACCTGCGTGGCGATGCCGGCGTGATCGGTGCCAGGGAGCCAGAGCGCCGGAGCGCCGCACATCCGCTGCCAGCGGACCAGGCAGTCCTGCACCGTCGCCGTCAACGCGTGCCCCATGTGGAGGCGACCGGTGACGTTGGGCGGCGGGAGGACGACCGTGAAGGGGGCGCGGTCGGTCGCGGTCGACGGCTTGAAGTAGCCGCGCTCGTTCCAGAGACGGTACCACCGCGCCTCGACGGCGCTCGGCTCGTAGACGGAGCTCAGTTTTTCCATGGCCACACGCAACATGCCGCCCCAGAGGCTGAGGCGGCAAGTCCATCCTTGGTGGGCAGCCACCGGCGGCCGCCCTTGGTTATGGCGTTCGCGGCTAGTTCGCCTGCCGCTCGCGGATGATCTGCTCGGCCAGATCCGGGACGACCTCCCAGACGACCTGCTCGATCACCTCGCGGCTCAGCGAAAGGAGCGCCGAGACGGCCTTGGGGTCGATCCCCTCGACCGAGCCGCCCTCGCTGAGGCGCTTGAGGATCCCCGCCGTCGGCGCGTGGGCCGGGGTGAAGGGGATCGGCATGACGATCGGGATGTTGCCCGAGGCGGCCGCAGCCGGCTTGGCGGCGCTGACCGGGGCCGGGATGATCGACGAGGGACGCGGGCTGCTGACCGGCGACGGGGTGATCCGCGGGCCGGCCTTCGCCGGCTTCGGCGACGCGACCGCGGCCGGCGTGAGCTTCGGGGCCGCGGCGACCGGAGCAGGAGCCGGGGCCGGCGAGGACTTCGGAGCCTGCGCCTTCGGGGCCGAGATCGTCGGCGCGGCCGTCGGCTTCGCACCCGGCTTCGCGCCAGCGGCGACCGCAGCGTTGACCTTGTTGATCAGATCGGTGGTGTCGAAGGGCTTGGTGATCGCACCGTCGGCGCCGCAGGCCTCGACCGCCGCATTGTCGATCCCGGTCTGGTTCGAGACCATGATCATCACGGGGATGCTCGCGGTCTCGGGATCCGCCTTGAGCGCCCGGCAGACGTCGTAGCCCGAGGGCTCACCGTCCGCGAGGACCGCGTCGACCAAGACAATGTCCGAGCCCTGCTTCTTGGCTCGCGCCACCGCCTCTGAGCCCTTGCTCACGGCAACGACCTCGCCCTCCTCCGCCTGGAAGGTGATCTTGATGGCGAGGCGCATCGTCTTGCTGTCGTCGATCGCTAGGATTTTGGGCATGCACCAGCTCCTTGGGGTACGAAGGCGTACCATGGAGGCCGTGATCGGGTCAACGAAAGGGTTGCCCGCGGGCGACCTCGACCGCAGCGACCGCCTCGACCACGTCGGTCAGCTCGTCGGAGCGCTCCAGGGGGAGATCGTCCTCCGCTATGCGACCGGGCGGAGAGTCCTCGATCTCGGGCACGGGAGGCCCGAGATCGCCCGCTGGGCGGCGCGCGTGAGCGAATCGCTCGAGGTCTCGCCGAGCGCGAGCTGGCGCGCCGACGCCGAGGGAGCGCCCCTCGTTGAGCTCCCCGAGGCGGCCTTTGATCTCGTCCTCTGCCTCCGCACCCTCCCCCACCTCGGCGCCGACGCTGCGAGCTCGCCACGGGCCGCGCGGGCGCTCCTCGAGGCCGCCGCGCGGGCGACCGTCCCCGGCGGCCACGTCCTCGTCGAGATCGACAACCCGAGGAGCCTGCGCGGGCTCGCCCTCGGGATCCGCAACCCGATCACCGTGGTCGGCACCAACGTCCTCCGCGACGACGACCACCGCCTCACCCGCTTCGACACCCTCGCCAAGCTCGCCAGCCTGATCCCGCCGACCCTCGAGCGCGAGACCTTCTTCGCCGCCAGGATCCTCGTGCCCTTCTCGACGACGCTGCAGGTCCCGCTCTTCGGCCGCCTCCTCGCGCGGGCCGAGTGGTGGGCCCGGGATCAGGCGCTCCTCCGCCACTTCGGCGCCCACCTCCTAGTCGCGCTCCGGCGAGTCGCATGAGCACCCGCGCCGCCGCTCCGCTCCTCCTGGTCGTCGCCCTGGTCCCCTGGCTGACGGTCACGCTCCGCGATCGCGGGGCCTCCGAGCGCCTCGCCCTCCGGCACACGGCGACCGCGACCCTCGGCGAGATCATCCACGCGAGCGCCCTCCATGTCCGCTCCGCGCGGGCCGACGAGGACCCCTGCCCCGCCGCCGCCGGGCCGACGCCGCCGCTCTCGGTCGCCTGCGAGGACGGCGAGGAGGGCCGCTGCCGGCCGCGACGGGCCAGCCAGCCCCCGCGGGCGGGCGACTACCCGGCGGCGCTCTGGCTCGCCGACGACGGCTGGCGGGCCCTCGGCGTCCGCCTCAGCGAGCCCTCGCCCTTCCACTTCGCGCTCGCCAGCGAGCCCCTCGAGGGCGGCGGCGCGTGTCGGATCTTCGCCCGCGCCTCGGCCGATCTCGACGGCGACGGCGAGGCCGAGACGATCGAGGCGGCGGCGACGATCGATCGCCGGGGCGCGCTCGTCGATCAGCGATGGTCGCTCCGCGGCGCGTCGACGCCCTGACCGAAGAGCCAGGTCGCGCCGGCGCGCCGACTCGCTGACCCAGGTCGCGACGACGCGCCGCCCGCCTGGTTCGGCGGCGCGGCGCGTCGCGGATCGACGGCGGTCTAGGGCGCGCCCTTGACGACCACCGACTCCTTGTCGCCGACCGAGACGTTCTGGGTCGCGGTCTTGCCGTCGGGCCACTTCCACTTGATCCTGTGGGATCCCGGGGTGACCTGGACGACGACCGGCGTGGTCTTCGTCTCCTTCTTGCCGTCGACCCAGACGGTCGCCGGCGGGAGGCCCGGACCGGTGCCGATCTTCAGGGTCGCGGTCTTCGCGGCCTTCGGCTTCGGCTCCTTCGGCTCCTTCGGCTTGGTCGGCTTCTCGACCGTCGGCTTCTCCACCGGCTTCTCCACCGGCTTCTCCACCGGCTTCTCCGCCGGCTTCGCGTTCGGGTCCTTGACCAGCGCGAGCTTGACCGTCTGGGTCGCCTCGCCGGAGAAGGTGAGCGGCGCGCGGTCGGTGACGTAGCCGTCGAAGGCGGCCTCGATCTGGTAGCTGACCTTCGGCTTGCGGACCAGCTTGTAGGTCTCGCCGGCCTTGCCGATCGGCGTGACCGTCTCGCCCTCGACCAGCGACACCGCGGCGCCCGCGGGCTCGACCGCCAGGGTCAGCGTGACCTCCTTGAGCTGGAGGGTCACCGGGAGGGCGACCGGCGCCCCGGCGGCGACGTCGATCTCTGTCTCAAAGGGCAGGAAGTCCTCGCCCTTGGAGACCGCGACCGTGTGCTTGCCCGCGGCGAGGTTGCCGACCACCCGCGGCGAGGTGCCGGGGTAGGACTGCCCGTCGACCTTGACCTCCGCGTCCTGCGGCTTGACCTCGATCGTCAGCGAGCCCACCGCGGCCGCGGCGACCTCCCCGCTCTCGGCGCTCTTGCCCTCCTCGGGCTTGGTCTCGCCGTCGCCGCCGCCGCTGAAGGCGACGACGATGACGATGAGGAGGACGACGCCGCCGACCAGACCCGCGATCAGCCCGAGCGGCAGCTTGCGCTGGCCCGGCGCCACGATCATCGGATCGCTGCCGACGGGCGGAGCGCCGCCGAAGGGCTGCGCCTGCGCGATCGGCTGCGCCGTCGCGATCGGCTGCGCCGTTGCGATCGGCTGCGCCGCCTTGGGGGCGCCGAAGGGCTGCGCCGGCGCGATCGGCTGCGCACTCGCGATCGGCTGCGCCGGCATGATCGGCTGGGCGGTCGCCACCGGCTGCGAGATCGGCTTGGCGGCGGCGATCGGCTGCGCCGGCGCGATCGGCTTGGCGCTGGCGATCGGCTGCGCCGGCACGTTCTGGGCGCCGGGTCCGACGCCCTCGTCGAAGAGCTTGGTCTCGAGCTCGTCGTCGTCCCAGTCGAGGTCGGCGCCGGCGTCGCCACGCGGGCTCCCGGCCCGGGCGGGCGGGCCGGCGGGCGCGGTCGATCCCGGGACCACCGGCGCCGCGAGGCCGCCCTTTCCGCCGACCGGCGGGCGGGCCGCCGGCGCGCCCGGCTTGAGCGTCGTCGGACGCGAGCCCGACATCAGCATCGTCTTGGAGCGCTTGCGGAGCGCCGCCTGCTGCTCGGCGGTCGGCCCGAGCTCGGCCTCCTCGGGCTTCGGCGGGCCGCTGCCGAGGCGGATCGACGGCGGCGGTTTGGGGCCGGGTCGCGGCGGCGGCGGGCGCGTCGCCGCGGCGGCAGGGGCGGCAGCCGGCTTGGGGCCGGAGCGGCGGGTCGCGTTCCCTGCCCCGCCAGGCGGCGGCGGCGGCGGCGGGCCAGCCGCGCTCTTCTCGGCCTCGAGCTCCTTCGCAAAGACCTTGCGCATCCACGCCGCGAGGTCCTTGCGGCTGTAGAACATGCCGGCGGAGAACATGAACGACTGGAGGTCGTCATGGAGCTCCATCGCCGTCTGGTAGCGGGTCTCGGGCTCGCCCGAGAGGCCCTTCATGATGATCGTCTCGAGGCCCTCGGGGATCTCCGGGTTGCGCGTGCGCGGCTTCGGGACGTCGACCGTCCGGACCATCTCGAGGGTCGCGAAGTCGGTGTCGCCCTGGAAGAGGCGGACGCCGGTGAGCACCTCATAGAGCACGACGCCGAGCGAGAAGATGTCGCTACGACGATCGAGCGGCATGCCCCGGACCTGCTCCGGCGACATGTAGCCAAACTTGCCCTTGAGGATGCCGGCCTGGGTCCGCGACACCCGGCCGGCGGCCTTGGCGACGCCGAAGTCGATGAGCTTGACCTCGCCCTCGTAGGAGACCAGGACGTTCGGCGGGCTGACATCACGGTGGATGATGTTCAGGTGCCGGCCGTACTTGTCCTTCTTGTTGTGAGCGTAGTCGAGCCCCTCACAGACCTTCATCACGATGAAGCAGGCCTGGGCGAGCGGCATCGGCTTGCCGGACTGCTGACAGCGCGTGAAGATCGCCCGTAGATCGCGGCCCGCGACGTACTCCAGGGCGATATAGAAGCTATCGTCCTGCTGGCCGAGGTTGTAGATCTGGGCGATGTTGCTGTGGTTGAGCTGGCCCGCGATCTTGGCCTCATCCTTGAACATCGTGATGAACTCATCGTCCTCCGCGATGTGGGGCAAGATCCGCTTGACCGCGACGACCCGCTCGAAACCCTCGACGCCGTACTCAATGGCCTTGTAGACCTCGGCCATGCCCCCCACGCTGATGCGATCGATCAGCTTGTAGGGGCCGAATTGGGTCATTTCGTTCAACAGGGACTCCGTCCGGGCTGATAGCCGTGACTCGGGGGGTAGCCTTATGGCCCGGGCTGCACCATGTCAGCCCGGATAGCGGCAAAAGTCAACGTCCTCGCGCGTCCGCGGCCAGGCCCCGGGCGGTCCCTGGACGGCCCCAGGGGGCGGCTACGGGAGCGACCCGCCCGGAGCCCCGGAGGCGCTCGCCGGGGGCGCTCACCGGGCGCTCGCCGGCTCAGACAGCGCCGCGCAACAGCGGGGGCCGGCGGCCGACCATGTGGTAGCCTCGCCCGAGGCCGGAGCCCCGATGAACGATCCGATTGGCGACGATCCAAAACACGGCCTCAAGATCGGCGGCCTCGGCCGTGCAGGCGCCCTCGACCCCGCGCAGCGGGCGGACGCGGCCGACGAGGCCGCGGCCACGGCGGCGAGCGCCGAGATCGCCCGCGTCGATCGTGCAGAGGTCAGCGAGACAGCGGCGATCGCAGACGCGCTGGCGACGGGCGCAATCGACGCGGAGACCGCGGAGCGCGAGCTCATCGCCGCGGTCGTCGCGGCGCAGCTCCCGGAGGGCGCGAGCGCCGAGATGATCGCGGCGGTCGAGGCCGAGGTCAGCGCCCTCCTCGCTGGCAACCCGCTCCTGCGCTCGCTCCTGCGGCCTTCCTAGTAGTGCCCTCCGCCCGCCCGAGGGCGCCCCTCGGAGCTCGGCGATCACCGGGGAGCCGGGGACGGTCATCCCCTCGCCGCGCACGGGTCGATCGCGCCCGCGCTAAATCGCCCGTGCATGTCCCGCTCGGTCCGTCACGAGAGGAGCTCGCGGACCTGCGGGGAGACGAAGATCCCCTCGGTGTCGAAGCCCCGCAGCGCGTCCGCGAGCACCCGCACCCGCTCGCTCGGCTTGAGCCGCTTGTCGACGATGATCCGGTACTCGCCGCGGACCTTGCAGAGGCCGCCGCCGCCCTGGGTCGGCCCGCTCATCGCGTCGTAGGAGACCCGGACCTTGAGGGTCCGGGCGACCTCCTCGAGCTCGGCGAGCTGCTTCTGAACGTCCACCTGCCCTCCTATCGTCGCCGCTGGGCGCTCCTCTGCGGGAGGAGGCCCGGGTGCTCGTCGGCGAGCGCGTCGAGGCGCGCGAGGATCGCCTCGAGCTCGGCCCGCGCCGGCGTGCCGGTGGCGAGGGCGTCGAGGCGCGGGGTCTCGATCGCGATCGTCACGATCTGATCGCCCGGCCTCCCCTTCTCCTGCGGCACGCCCTTGCCGCGGAGGCGCAGGCGCGCGCCGTGGGCGACCCCCGGCGGGATCTCGACGCTCACGTCCCCGCCCACCGTCGGCACCGGCACCTTGCCGCCCCGGGCCGCCTCGCTGAGGCTGAGCCGGAGCTCGACGTGGATCTCCTGACCGTCGCGGCGGAGCCAGGGATCCTCGCGGACGTTGATCGTCACCCGGAGGTTGCCGGGCTCGCCGCCGAAGTAGCCGGGCTCGCCCTGGCCGTTGACCACCCGCTCGGCGCCCGACTCGGTGCCCGGCGGGATCCGGACGCGGAAGGCCCGCGCCTCCCGCCGCGCCCCGCGGCCGCGGCAGCGCTCGCAGGGATCCTGGTGGATCAGCCCCATCCCGCCGCAGCGCCCGCAGGGGGTCCAGGGGGCGAAGAGCCCCTCGCCCTTGATCTCGCCGCGACCGCCGCAGAGCGAGCAGGTCAGCGGACCGCGGCCGCCCTTCTTCTCGCCGCTCCCCTCGCAGGTCGAGCAGGGCCCGAGCGCCTCGAAGCGGATCTCCTTCTCGGCCCCGAGGATCGCCTCGGCGAAGTCGACCGTCAGGGTGTAGCGGACGTCGCGGCCCCGCTTGCGCTGCCGTCGCTGGCGGCCGAGGACGTCGCCGAAGACCGCCGAGAGGAGATCCTTGGCTGTCTGAAGGGTCATCTCCTGCGGCCGATCAAAGGCCTCCGGGAGGTGCCGCATGGTGTCGAAGCGCGCCCGCTGGGCGGGATCGCTGAGGACCGCGTAGGCGGTGCTGATCTGCCGGAAGCGCTCCTCGGCCTCCGGCTGATCGGGGTGGCGATCAGGGTGGGTCGCCAGCGCCAGGCGGCGATACGCCCGCTTGATCTCGTCGGCGCTCGCCTTCGGATCGACGCCGAGGATCGTGTAGTGGTCCTGATACGCCATCGTGCCGCCCTAGCCGGGTCCCGGAGCGACTCTGGAACGAAGCTGTGTCATCTGCGACGGGGCCGCGGCGCCGATGAGCGCGAGCGCGAGCGCGGCGACTCGGCCCCCCAACGAGGCTCCTACGACGCGCCGCCGGTCGAGCCGGCGCCCGCGATGATCACCCGGGCCGCCCGCAGGAGGCGGCCGCCGACCCGGTAGCCCTTCTCGAACTCGGTGATGACCGTCCCCGGCGCGTGATCGGGCGAGTCGACCTGCTGCAGGGCCTCGTGGATCGCCGGATCGAAGGGCGTGCCGACGCTCGGCACCGGCTCGATCCCGTGCTTGCCGAGGGCGCCGAGGAAGCCCTTGAGGACCATCTCGATCCCCTTGGCGAGCTGCGGCTGGCCGGCGGCGAGCTCGAGCGCCCGCTCGAGGTTGTCGACCGTCGACAGGAAGTCGCTCAGGAGATCCTGGCGGGCGCGAAAGACGGCGTCGTCGATCTCCCGACGGACCCGCTTCTTGTAGTTGTCGAGCTCGGCGACCGAGCGCAGCCACTTGTCCTTGGCGGCGGCGAGCTCCTCGGAGAGGGCCTCGATCTGCGCGGCCTCGTCCACGCCCTCGGCGTCGATGTCGACGTCATCTTGCTCTGCTGACATGAGTCTCCCGTCGTGATGGCCCGCCAACACTGACCACGCCCACGCTCAGGCGCAAGTGCGAGAGGCCAACGCTTGCGCGGCGTACTCTACCAGAGGAATCACGGCCTCGTAATCCATCCGATCGGGGCCGATGAGGGCGACCGCGCCGGTGCGCTCACGATCGGCGCCAGCCGGCAGACGGCAGCCGACCAGGCTCATCCCGGGCGACACGCCGCCCCCCTCGCCGACCAGGAGCGGCGCCAGCGAGCCGCCGACGCGGACCTCGGCCCGCGGGGTCTCGGCCGCCGGCAGGAGCTGGCAGAGGACCTCGGCGAGCTGGTGATAATCCTCCAGGAGCCCGAGGATGTGAGCCAGAGCATCCCCGCCGGCGAGCGGCGCATGGGCCAGCATCCGCTGACCGGCGACCTGCAGCCAGAGCGGATCGAGGCTGGCGGCGGTGCAGAGCCAGAGGCCGACCCGGAGGCTCTCGCCGAGCCAGCGATCGAAGCGCGCCTCCTCCTCGGCGAGGCGGCGGCGGAGGAAACGGCGGGCCTCGTCGAGGGTCTTGCCGACGCAGAGCTCGCGGAGGCGGGCCTCGAGGCCGCCGATCGCCGCCGCGTCCGCGCGCTCGAGGAGGCGCGAGTCGAGGCGGACGAGCTGGGTCGAGACCGAGCCGTCGTCGAGGGTGAGGGTGACCAGCGCCGACGAGCCCTGCATCGCCAGGAGATCGAGGCGGCGCATCTCGCCGCGGCGGGCCTCGCCGACGAAGGTGACGGCGACGCAGCCGACCAGCTCCGAGAGCACGCGGGCCGCGGCGCGCATGTCCTCAGAGCCATGTACGACCTCGGCGAGCGAGCGATCGACCGCCCGCTGGAGGGTCGGCGGCGGGGCGGCGGCGACCGGCAGCCCGCGGATGTAGCGGTCGAGGCCGGCGGCCGAGGGCAGGCGCCCCGCCGAGTGGTGCGGCTGGACGACGAGGCCGCAGAGCTCGAGGGCGACGAGCTCCGCGCGGATCGTCGCCGACGACCAGCGGAGGCCGAGCATCCGCGAGAGCGACGACGACGCGATCGGCCGCCCGCTGACGATGTACTCGCGGCAGAGCGCGTGGAGGATCCGCTCCTGGCGATCGCTCAGCGTGGGCTCCCCGGACACCGCAGACCTTGTTACCTCGCGCCTCGCCGCGGCGCCACACCTCTCGTCATCGCGGGCGAGAAATGGCCCTTGCGCAGATCGCGCAATCCACAACGTCGCCGCCTCAGCCGAGGAGATCGCCGGCGATCGAGTCGTGCCAGAACCAGCGCCCCGGGGCGACCCGGAGCACCCTGCCCGCCTCCGCCCACTCGAGGTTGCCGCGGCCGATCTGTCGGCCCACGCGCTCCTCGAGCCAGCAGCGATCGACCGCCGGGAAGCGCCCCAGGTAGCGCTCGACGTCGATCCCGTCGAGGCGCCGGAGGCCGACCCAGAGCCCCTCGATCGCCGCCTCCCGGGGCTCCAGGCGATCGACCTCGGGGGCGCCGCCGGCGAGCCAGGCGTCGAGGCCCCGCGGGTTGCTCGCGCGGACCAGCGCGCCGTCGACCCCGTGGGAGGCCGAGGCGGCCGACGGACCGATCCCCAGGAAGTCGCCCCAGGTCCAGTAGAGGAGGTTGTGGCGGGCCTCCTGCCCGGGCCGCGCGTAGCTCGCGACCTCGTAGTGGCGGAGGCCGGCGGCGACCAGGAGCGACTCGCTGAGGGCCAACATCGCCGCCTGCGCGTCGGGATCGGGGAGGACCCGGAGGCCGCGGCGGACCAGCTTCGGCCACGGCGTCCCCGCCTCGATCGTCAGGCAGTAGACCGAGACGTGCTCGGCGCCGGCGGCGAGGAGGCGCTCGACGTCGCGGGCGAGCGAGTCCTCCCGCTGCCCCGGCCAGCCGATGATCAGATCGGCGCTGACCCGAAGGCCAGCGTCGGCGAGGCGGGCGATCGCGGCCTCGGCCTCGGCCTCGCCGTGGACCCGCCCGAGCGCCCGCAGGCCCGCGGGATCGAGGGTCTGGACGCCGATCGACGCGCGATCGAAGCGCATGTCCCGAAGGCCATGGACGAGCGCGTCGTCGACGTGCTCGGGGTTGACCTCGACCGTCCGCTCGCGCGCGCCGGCCCCCGGCAGGCGGCGCTCGATCGCCTCCGTCAGGCGGCGCAGCCCGTCGACGCCGAGGAGGCTCGGGGTGCCGCCGCCGAGGTAGAGGGTCGCCGGCGGGCCCCCGAGCGCGGCCGCGCGGGCGTCGAGCTCGCGCTCGATCCCGGCGACGTAGCGGTCGATCGCCGGCCGCCGGCCGACGACGAAGTCGAAGTCGCAGTAGGGGCAGGCGCGGGCGCAGAAGGGGACGTGGACGTAGAGCCCGGTCCCCTCGCCGCCGCCGCTAGCCGTCATTGATCAGGGCGGCGAAGTCGGTCCCCGACGGGACCTCGTCGTAGAGCTCGACGCCGCCGTCGTTGCGCATCCGGGCCGCGATCCCCCGCCACCACCAGCTCGGGAGCTTCTCGAGATCGACGCCGGCCCCCCGGAGGATCGCCGCCTGGCCGTCCATTGTCTCGACCGAGTCGGCGACCGGGCGCCCCTGGGCCTCGAGCTGCTGGCTCAGCCGCCAGGCCGAGCGCATCGGCGTCGCCTCCTCGACCCACTCCTGGGCGGCGATGAAGGCCCGCTGGGCGATCCCGAGGTCGGGGAACTCGTAGATCGAGCCGCTGACCACGACCTCCTCGCCGAGGAGGACCGAGACCCGCGAGGCGTACATCGACACCAGGCGATCGTAGACCGCGAGCGACGAGCCGACGCGCTGGACCGCGTCGAGGCGGATCAGCGCGACGATCTCCTCCGGCGTCGCGTAGGCGAAGGAGACGAAGTGCGACTGCAGGAGCCCGACGCCCGCGCGGACGGTCGCCCGCGCGAGCTCGGAGTCGAGGAGATCGGCCCGCTTCGCGCGGGCGGCGAGCATCCGGGCGATCGACTCGGGCGTCGCCGCAAGCTGCATGACCAGGCGGAAGCCCGGCATCGGCTCGTGATCGCCGAGGACGCGGAAGGCGGAGAACTTGTTCCAGGTGGCGTTTGCACGGACCGCGGCGCTTTGCATCCCGAATCCTTCGAAGACTACTTCATCGTGAACATCGTGTAGGCGATCCAGGCGATACCGCCGACGCCGACCACCACCAGGATCCAGGTGATGACGGCGCCGCCCTTCTTCTTCTGCTCCGCCATCACGCCGTGGGCGAAGCCGGTGCTGGTGAGCGAGGGGTCGACGGCGGCGAACGACGAGGTCGCGGTCACTGGCACGCGCGCGCCGGTGCGGCTCGGGGCGCCGCCGACCACCCGCTGGGAGCCGGTGCCGCCGACGGGGCGCCGACGGCCGCTGTCGGGGACCGGCCGGTGGCGCCCCGACGGGCTCCCGCCCCGGGGCTTGCGGCCGCCGCGGGCGGGCTGCGCGGGCTCGGCCGGGACCGCCGCGTTCTGCTCGGTCTCGACCTTGAGCTTGGCGACGATCGCCTCGAGGTTGCCGATCGTCCGGGCACCGCCGCCGCCGCGGTTGCCCCGGTTGGCGTCGCTCTCGGTCAGCGACATCGCCCAGTCGGGCGCCTGATCGGCGTCGCCGCTCTCGAGGCTGTCGAAGCGATCGAAGTCGAGGGCCTCGTCGACCAGGTCGTCGTACTGGTCGTCGTAGTTGACCTCCGCCGGCGCGCCCTCGCCGAACATCTCGGCCATGTAGCCGGAGATCATCCGCTGGGTGCAGCGCAGCCCCGCCTCCTCGGTGAACTTGTCGAGGTCGCGGAACATGTGGTCGCAGTTCTGATAGCGCTCAGCTGCGACCACCTCGAGCGCCTTCATGATGATGGCTTCGAGGGCAGGCGGGAAGTTCGGATCGACGAAGGTCGGCGGCGGGATGTCGCCCTCGATGATCCGGTTGGCGACCTCGTCGGCGCGGCCGCGGAAGAGGCGGCGCTGCAGGCACATCTCGTAGAGGACGATGCCGAGGGCGAAGATATCGGCCCGCTGATCGAGGTCGTGGCCGAGGATCTGCTCGGGCGCCGCGTAGGAGAGCTTGCCCGCGAACTGCCCCTCGCTCCCCTGGATCGACTGACGGGTCGCCGCGATCCCGAAGTCGACGATCTTGCAGAGGCCGTCGTAGCCGACGTGGATGTTGGTCGGGTTGATGTCGCGATGGAAGAGGCCGAGCGGGCGGCCTTGCTCGTCGGTCCGGGTGTGGACGTAGTGCAGCCCCTCGAGGGCCTGCATGATGATCCCGAGGCCGATCTGCATCGGGATCTTGTAGCCAGTCTGGACCGAGCGGCGGAGGACCGCGACGAGCTCCTGACCCTTCAGGAGCTCCATGGCGATGTAGTACTCGCCGTCGAGCTCGCCGAGGTCGTAGGTGTGGACGACGTTGTTGTGGGTGAGCGTCGCCGCGACCCGAGCCTCATCGAGGAACATCTGGACGACCGAGGGCCGCGCCGAGAACTCGTCGCGGAGTCGCTTGATCACCAGCTCCTTGGCGAAGCCTTCGATGCCGGAGTACTGGGCCCGATAGATCTCGGCCATTCCTCCGGTTGCGATGTGCTCCACCAGCACATACTTGTCGCCGAATGGCGTGGGCTCGATGTTGCTCAAGGCCGCACAAGCCTAACGGATCCATGATCCACCGCCAAGCCCCGGCGAGAGGGGACCGAGGGGCCCTGGCGCCCGCCGCCTTGGCCGTTGTCGCGCGAGGGCGCTGCCCTACCCCCGCTCGGGCTTGAGGTCGCGCTGCATCAGCGCGTCGACCGCGTGGCGGACCGAGCAGCCCTCGTAGAGGATCGCGTGCATCACCGCCGTGATCGGCATCTCCACGCCCTCGCGCTGGGCCAGGCGCTGGGCGCTGAGGGTGTTTTTCACGCCCTCGGCGACCATCCCCATCTCGGCGAGGATCTCCGGGAGGCGGCGCCCCTCACCGAGGGCGAGGCCGACCCGGCGATTGCGCGAGAGCCCCCCTGTGCAGGTGAGCACCAGATCCCCGAGCCCGGCGAGGCCGGCGAGGGTGGCCGGATGCGCGCCCAGGCCGAGGCTGAGGCGAGTGATCTCCGCCAGACCCCGGGTGATCAGGGCTGCACGCGCGTTCTGGCCGAGGCCAGCGCCGTCACAGACGCCCGCGGCGAGGGCGATCACGTTCTTGAAGGCGCCGCCGAGCTCGACCCCGAGGACGTCATCGCTGACGTAGATCCGCAGGCCGTCGCCCGAGAGCACCCGCTGGAAGGTCTCGGCGACCTCGCGGCTGCGGCTGGCGACGACGACCGCCGTCGGCTGCCCGGCGGCGACCTCGGCGGCGAAGCTGGGGCCGCCGAGGGCCGCGATCCGCGGGCGATCCGCGGGGCGCAGCTCCTCCTCGAGGACGTCGGCCATCGTCTTGAGGCTCTCGACCTCGACCCCCTTGGCGGCGATCAAGTACATCGGCGCCGGTCCGCGGCCAGCGGCGCCGAGCTCGTCGAGGACCGCGCGGGCCCGGGCCATCGACTCCCGCATCCCGTGGCTGGGGATCGCCACGATCACCAGCGAGGCCCCGTCGAGCGCCCAGCGGAGATCGTCGCCGACCGCGAGGCGATCGGGGAAGCGCGCCTGGGCGAGGTAGCGACGGTTCACCCGCTCGCGGGCCATGTCGGCGGCATGCTCCGCGGTTCGGGTCCAGAGGCGCGTCTCCAGGCCGTGGCGGGCGGCGTGGATCGCCAGCGCGGTCCCCCAGGAGCCGGCGCCGAGGACGGTCACGACGGGTGGCGAGGCGTCGTTCATGGCGCGCCCCTTGTACACCAAAGCGCAGCCCGCTTCATTCTCGGATATCATCGGCGGAGGAGGACGCCAGCATGCGCACGCCCCCCGGACATTCCTTTGGGCTCCCCTTCGGACTCCCCATCGCCTTGGCCCTCACCTTCACGCTCGGCGGCTGCTCCGGCAAGGACGGTGGGCTCAGCGAGGGGATGAGCTCGGCGACCAGCAGCGGCGGCGACGAGACCACCGCCGCGACCTCGACCTCAACTTCGACCTCCACCAGCGGCGCGGCGACCAGCGCCGCGGCGACCACCGCCGATCCGAGCGCGGGCTCATCGACCGGCAGCCCCTTCATCGTCCCGCCGGACATGGGCCCCGGCGTCGCCCTCTGCGATCCCGGCCTCCAGGACTGCCCCGAGGGCGAGAAGTGCACGCCCTACGTCGCCGAGCCCGGGGCCTGCTGCGTCGACTCGACCAAGTGCACGCCGGTCACCGGCAACAAGCAATTCGGCGAGACCTGCACCCGCATGGACGACAGCGACGACTGCGACGTCGGCTTCTTCTGCATGACGATGATGTCGGGCGGCACCGGCGAGGGCACCTGCCTCCCCCTCTGCAGCGTCGACAACCCCGACACCTGCCCGGGCGGCGAGTGCATCGGCTTCAACGACGGCTTCCTCCCGCTCTGCGAGGTCGCCTGCGATCCCCTGGTCCAGGACTGCATCGGCGACAACGTCGGCTGCTACGCGGTCCTCGGCAACGACAAGTTCGTCTGCGCGACCTCCGGCTACATGGACGGCAAGGGCAACGACGGCGACGAGTGCTACACGATCCAGAGCTGCCTCCCGGGCCTGGTGTGCATCGACGGCACGGTCCAGGAGGGCTGCCTGACCCAGCGCTGCTGCACCCCGGTCTGCGACCTCACCGGCAACGGCGACGAGTGCACCTCGCCGGGCGAGAGCTGCACCTCGCCCTGGGCCCAGGGCGAGGCGCCGATTCAGTACGAAGATGTCGGGCTCTGCGTCATCCCCGGGTGAGCCCCGCGGGCGCGCGGCCGCGCGCATTCTCGCCCTCGCCCTCGCCCCCGCGGCGGCCGCGACGGCCTGCGGCGAGCCCCCGCCGGCCGCCGAGGACGCCGCGCGCGAGGCTGCGCCGACCCCCTCGCGCCCGCCCGCCCCGATCGCCGACGATCCCCTCGCCGAGCTCGGGCTCGCGCCCCTGCGGCCGCTCCCGCGCGCGACCTGGCCGACCGAGATCCCCCACATCACCTCGACCTTCGGCTGGCGGCAGAACCCGATCACCGGCGCCGGCACCAAGCTCCACCGCGGGCTCGATCTCCGCGGGCAGATCGGCGACCCGGTGATGGCGATCGCCGACGGCGTCGTCCGCTTCGCCGGCCACGACCCCTTCCTCGGCAACTGCGTGATCGTCGATCACGGCGCCGGGATCACCTCCTGGTACGGGCACCTCAGCGATCACCTCACCTTCACCGGGATGCCGGTCGAGCGCGGCGCGGCGATCGGCCTGGTCGGCAACAGCGGCCGCTCGCAGGCGCCCCACCTCCACCTCACCGTCAAGATCGGCGCGACCGCGATCGATCCCCTCCTCCTCCTCGGGGCGCCGCTCCACCCCTACGCCGCGCTCGTCGGCGGGGACGCGGCCGCCGACGAGGGCGAGGGCTAGCGTCATGTGACACGTCCGAAAGGACATGTCCTTTCGGCATGTTGTTCTTCATGTCTCTTTGGACATGAAGAAGACGAGCGCAGGCGCTAGCCGCCGTGTCCGCGGAAGAAGGGCCGCGGATCGCCGGCGCCGGCCCGCGCCCAGGCGAGGCGCATCGCCCGGAGGTCGAGGAGATCGACGCTCATCTCGCCGCCCCAGCGCTGCTCGGTCGCCCGCTCGAGCCAGGGCAGGATCGCCGGCGGGTAGGCGAGCGGCGGCCGACAGAGGCGCGCGCCCCCCTCGGTGAGGACCAGCCGGGTCTCCCAGAGGCCGAGCTCGCCCTCGATCTCGAGGGGCCCCTCGCCGGCCGCGAGGTGGGTGACGATCCCCGAGAGGCGCTCGCGGAGGATCAGGGCGCCGCGCGCCCGCCAGACCTCGAAGAGGCCGACCACCGAGGTCGCCAGCGCGGCCACCACCGGCGTCGCCTCGATCCCCGGGACGATCCCCTGGGCCGCCCGCCAGGCCCAGGTCTCGCCGGGCCCGCCCCCCGGCGCCAGCATCTCGCAGAGCGCCCAATCGACCCGGTGGGCCTGGAGGAGCTCGTGGGGCTGATCGCCGAGGCTGAGGCCGCCGACGATCCCGTCGATCTCGGCGAGGAGCCCGGCCGCCCGCGCATGCCCGCCGGGGCCGCCGAAGACCGCCTCGCCGAGGCGATCGAGCGCCTCGCCCCAGCCGCCGGGCGGCGTCTCCGGGCCGCCCGCGTCCACCTCAGCTCGCCCGCTTGGCCCGGACCTGGCCGACGAACTCGCCGATCAGCCCGGCCGCGTCGTGGGGCCCGGGCGACGCCTCCGGGTGGTACTGGACGCTGGCGATCGGCCGATCGACCAGGCGGATCCCAGCGACCGTCTGATCAAAGAGGTTGGTGTCGCTGAGCTCCGCGCGGGCGCCGAGCGACTCGAGGTCGACCGCGAAGTTGTGGTTCTGGGCGGTGATCAGCACCCGCTCGCCCCGGCTCACCGGGTGGTTGCCGCCGTGGTGGCCGAACTTGAGCTTGTAGGTGCGACCGCCGAGGGCGAGGCAGAGGAGCTGGTGGCCGAGGCAGATCCCGAGGATCGGCAGCCGCGGCGCCCGCGCGAGGAGCCCCTGGATCTCGGCGATCGGCCCCTCGAGCGCCGCCGGATCGCCGGGGCCGTTGCTGAGGAGCACGCCGTCGGGCCGCAGCCCGAGGATCGCCTCGGCCGACCAGGTGCCGGGGACCACGGTCACCCGCGCGCCCTCGTCGCGGAGGCGGCGGAGGATGTTGAGCTTGACCCCGAAGTCGACGACGACGACGTGGACGTCGCCGGCCGGCTGGGCCGGGGCCGCGCCGGGGATCGGCCAGCTCGCGGCCTCCCAGGTGTAGGGCTCGCGGGCGCTGACCTCGGAGGCGAGATCGCGGCCCTCGATCGGCGCCGCCCCGCGGGCGAGCGCGAGGAGGGCGTCGACGTCGTCGTGCTCGCTCGAGAGCGCGGCCATGCAGGAGCCGCCCTCGCGGAGGCGGCGGGTGAGCGCGCGGGTGTCGAGCTCGGCGAGCCCCGGGATCCCGCGGGCGCGCAGGTACTCCGGCAGCGAGCGCTCGGCCCGGTAGTTCGAGACCACCGGCGAGAGCGCCCGGCAGAGGAGCCCCTCGGCGCCGAAGCCCCGCGACTCGTCGTCGTCCGGGTTGGCGCCGACGTTGCCGATCTCGGTCGAGGTCAGGCAGACGAGCTGGCCGCGGTACGAGGGATCGCTGAGGATCTCCTGGTAGCCGGTGAGCGAGGTGTTGAACACGACCTCGCCGACCACCGTGGTCCGGGCGCCGAAGCCGAGGCCGCGGAAGACCCGGCCGTCGGCGAGGACGAGGGCGCCGACCCCGTGGAAGCGGGGATCGTCGGCGGCCATCGCGTGGAGGTGGGGGGAACGTCGGTCGCTCATGCTCATGGCTAGGCGGGGCTTGGGAGGTGGCTGAGGCGGCCGCAGGCGCGGGCGAGCGCCGCCATCCGGACGGCGACGCCGAGGCGGACCTGGCGGAGGATCCGGGAGCGCGGGCCGTCGGCGACCGCGTCGGCGATCTCGACCCCGCGGTTCATCGGCCCGGGGTGGAGGACGATCGCCCGCGGCGAGGCGAGCGCGAGGCGGGCCTCGGTGAGGCCCCAGGCGGCGTGGTAGGCCCGATCGTCGGGGAGCTCGAGGGCGGCCGGGAGGCGCTCGCGCTGGATCCGCAGCATCATCACCACGTCGGCGCCGCGGATCGCCTCGTCGAGACTCGCGGCGATCTCGACCCCGGGTCGCCGGAGCTCGGGGCCGCAGAGGCCCGGCGGGCCCGCGAGGATCACCGAGGCCCCGAGGCGGGGCAGGAGGCGGAGGTTGGAGCCGACCACCCGGCTATGAAGAAGATCGCCGCAGATCGCCACCCGGAGCCCCCGAAGCGCGCCCGAGCCGGCCGCCGGCGCGCGCCCGTGGGCCTCGAGGATCGTCGCCGCGTCGAGGAGCGCCTGGGTCGGGTGCTCGTTGGTCCCGTCGCCGGCGTTGAGCACCCGCGCGCCGAGTTCGGCGCAGAGCGCCCGCGGCCAGCCCCCCTGGCGGTCGCGGACGACGACCGCGTCAAAGCCCATCGCGTCGAGGTTGCGGAGGGCGTCGATCGGGCTCTCTCCCTTGACCGCCGAGGTCGCGGCCCCGCCGTCGTAGGCGACGAAGGCGGCCCCGAGGCGGTGGGCGGCGACCTCGAAGCTCATCCGCGTGCGGGTGCTGGGCTCGCGGAAGGCCGCGAGGATCTGGCGCCCGCCGAGGACCTCCGGGAGGAAGGGCCCCTCGGCGACCGCCAGCGCGCGGCCGAGGAGATCGGCGAGCGCGTCCTCGTCGAGGTCGTCGATCGAGCAGAGGTCGGCGCCGCGCCTTCGGACGCTCGCCGCCGGACTCCCCGCCCCCTCGCCAGAAAACGCGCTCGCGGCCATCGCAGACGCTCCCTGGGCCCCGCCAGCGCGGCCCAGGGGTGACTACTTGAGGGGCCGGGCGCCGTCAAGCCGCGATCGCCGAAGTCGCGCGTGAGCCAGGCCGGCCGTCACCGGCGCCCCGGGCCGCCGGCCCTTGCTACTCTTCTGCGGACCCATGGTGCCCTCGGTCCCGACCGCCGCCATCCTCCTCATCGGCAACGAGCTCCTCAGCGGGAAGATCCGCGACGAGAACGGCTACTTCCTGGCGACCGTGCTCCGCCGCCGCGGGATCCGCCTCCTCGAGATGGTCACCGTCGCCGACGAGCTCGAGGCGATCGGCGACGCCCTCCTCCGCCTCCTCGAGCGGACCCCGCTGGTCTTCACCTCCGGCGGCGTCGGCCCGACCCACGACGACGTGACGATGGCCGCCCTCGCGCGGGCCACCGGGCGCCCGCTGGTCACCCACCCGACCATGGAGGCCCTCCTCCGCCGCCACTTCGGGGCGACGATCACCCCGGAGGCGCTGAAGATGGCCGAGGTCCCCGAGGGCTGCCTCCTCCGGGCGGAGCGCGGCTGGCCGGTGCTCCGCCTCGACCTCGAGGCGCCGGGGAGCGGGCTCCGGCCGATCCCGGCCGCCTCACGGATCTATGTCTTGCCGGGGATCCCGGAGCTCTGCCGGGCCAAGGTCGAGGCCCTCGAGGGGCTCCCGGGCGAGCTCCCGGACGGCGGCGGCTGGGCCCTCGAGGTCCTCCACACCAGCCTCGACGAGAGCGACCTCGCGGAGCCGCTGAACCAGATCGTCGCCCGCTTCGCCGACGTCGAGATCGGCTCGTATCCGCGCTGGACCGCGGATGAGGGCGGTCGCCTCCGCTGCGTGGTCCGGGTGACCTTCGAGTCCCACGGCGCGGCCCTCGGGCGCGCCCGCGACGCCCGCGACGCCCTCGCCCTCGCCCTCGGCCCGGCCGCCCTCACCGACCCGCCCGCCTGATCTGCCGCGGGGCGCAAAGCCGTGCTAGCGTCCCCCGCATGTCTCGCGCCCTCTCCCTCTTGATGATCGCGGCGACCCTGGCGCTGACCCCGGCGTGCGTCGACAAGAAGGCCGAACCCGAGTGGATGAAGCTGCCTCCGGGCTACAACCCGGCGGAGGCTGACCTCACCTTCAACAAGGTGAACCTCGAGAAGTTCAACAACATGAACCAGAAGGAGCGCTCGGCCTTCGTCAGCGACCTCAAGGCCGCCGAGGGCTCGTTCCGCGGGCAGGCGCTGGTCCAGAGCGGGAGCGGCCTCGCCGAGACCGTCGAGGACTCGCAGTACGGCAACTACGAGGTGATGGCGACGGTCCCCGACCCGGTCCTCTTCGAGATCACGATCGACTACCAGCTCTTCACCGCCGAGGCGCTGGGCAAGGCGCTGACCCCGCACGGGCCGGTCGAGTTCTCGGGCACCCTCATCGATCTGCGCTTCGACAGCGAGAGCAAGCCGCGCAAGCTGGTCCTCCGGGTCAAGGCCGACAACATCCAGAACATCACGAAGTAGGCCGAGGGCCACCTCTTTGTTCGAATCCGTCGGTTCGCCCATGACCTGGGGCCTCTTCCTCGCCGGCATCCTCGTCCTGCTGGCCGTCGATCTCGGGCTCTTCCACCGCCAGGCCCACCGCGTCACCATGCGCGAGGCCGCGGTCTGGTCGCTGGTCTGGGTCGCCCTCAGCCTCGCCTTTAATGGATACGTGTGGACGAGCTTCGGCCCCGAGGCTGGCCTCGAGTTCCTCAGCGCCTACCTGATCGAGAAGGCGCTGAGCGTCGACAACATCTTCGTCTTCATCGTCCTCTTCCGCTACATGAAGGTCCAGCCGGAGTACCTCCACCGGGTGCTCTTCGCCGGGATCTTGGGCGCGCTGGTCCTCCGCGGCGTCTTCATCGTCGCCGGCCTCGCGCTCATCGAGCTCTTCACCTGGACGATCTACCTCTTCGGCGGCTTCCTCCTCTACACCGGGATCCGCCTCCTCTTCGTCAGCGAGGGCGGCGACGACGAGCCCGGCGCGGTCGCCGAGGACAATTGGGTCAAGAAGAAGGTCGAGCAGTGGCTGCGGGTCACCCGCGAGTTCGAGGGGCCGCGCTTCTTCGTCCGCCGCCAGGGCAAGCTCTTCGTCACCACCCTCTTCGTCACCCTGCTGATGGTCGAGACCGCCGACGTGATGTTCGCGCTCGACTCGATCCCGGCGATCTTCGGGATCTCGACCGACCCCTTCATCGTCTTCACCAGCAACGTCTGCGCGGTGATGGGCCTGCGGGCGATGTTCTTCCTCCTCGAGAACATCATCGACCGCTTCTACTACCTGAAGTACGGGCTCGGCCTCGTCCTCTCCTTCGTCGGCGTCAAGATGCTCCTCGAGAAGGGCTTCGGCGAGTGGATCCCGGCCTATCACATCCCGATCGGCTGGTCGCTCGGCGGGGTCGCGGCGCTCCTGGTCGGCTCGGTGGTGATCAGCCTGTTGGTCCCGCCGCCGCGCAAGTGACCGCGCAGGTGCTCGGCCGCGACGCCTGGCCTCGCTCGCCCTGTCCCTGAGGACAGCCGCGCTCGGACGGCGGCGTCAGCCCGAGGGCCGGGTGCCGAGCTTGAGCTTGAGGCCGCCCTTGCCGGGATCGCCCCGCGGCCCGCTCTCCTTGGCCGGGGCCTCGCCCTCGCCCGCCGGGCGCCCGGCCGCGCCCTCGACCGCGACCGGCCCGGGCTCGGACGCAGGCGCCCCCTCCCCCTCGGGGTCGGGTTCGGGCTCGCCAAGGTCGACCAGATCCTCGGGGGTCGGCGGACGGCCCGCCGGCACGCCGCCCGCGAGCTCGGCTCGCCGGGCCTCGCGCTCGGCCTCCTCCTCCATCAGGATCAGCGAGAGCCAGCGCTCGTCGGCGAAGGTGATCCCGCCGTCGCTCGCCACGGTGAACTCGGCGGCGGTCCAGAAGGGGCGGACGAAGGCCTCGGGCGCCCGCGGCATCCGGATCTGGCGGAAGGTCAGGGCCACGCAGTCGGCGACCTCCTGGGGGACCTCGCTGGGCTCGACCCGGTTGACCAGCGTGTTGCCCTCGCGGTCGAGGAGCGAGAGGCCCTTGAGCGCGTAGGTCCCGGCCCGGACCCGGCCGGTGAAGCAGCCCTTGGCCCGGACCGCCGCCAGCGCCTGCTCCCGCCGCAGGGTCGTCCGCGCCTCGATCGACTGGTCCTCCTCGCCGACGCCGAGGCTCACCCAGTAGATCACGTCGATCCAGTGGGTGTTGCCCGAGCGGTTCTTCGGCCACTTGGCCCCCTCGAGGACGCCGATCAGGCACTGCTCGATCGGCTCGTCGTCGAAGCCGGTCTCGAGGACCTCGACCCGGAGGACCTCGCCGGTCGGGGCGATCCGCACCCGGAGCTTGGCCTGGCCCTCGGGGACCCCGCGGAAGGGCTCGTCGCTCGCCGGGTCGCCGGGCTCGATCGTCTCGATCGCCCGGTTGATGAAGCAGGCGGCCGCCGGCGCCCGGAGCTGCTGGGCGAGGTCGCCGAGCCGGACCCGATCGAAAGCGCGCTCGGCCTTCTTCGAGGGCATGACGATGAAGCCCTCGGGCGAGCGGCGGACCGCCTTGCGGACGTAGCGATCGGCCTGCCCGCGGCTGTTCTGGCCGTTTTGGACCCGCGAGGTCTCCTTGCCGGAGCTCTTGCAGGCCGGCGCCCCGGCGATCGCCAGGGCGGCGAGGGCGGCCGCCGCGAGGGCGCGGCCTCGGAGGTGAGGGAGCCGGAGCACCGGGGATCTGTAGCAGGCCGATCCCGCGAGCGAAAGCCCGGCCGCGCCGACCGCGGTCCTGGCGAGCCAGGTCACGACGGCGGCGCTGGCCGCGGCGGTGTCCCTCCTTGCGTGCGGCCGCCCGCATTCGCTATGCCAGGCCAGACAGCGAGGTGACCGTGGCCAGCCATAGCGAGCTCAAGCAGACCCCCCTCCACGACGCTCACGTCGCCCTCGGCGCCAAGATGGTCGACTTCGGCGGCTGGCACATGCCGGTGCAGTACGAGGGGATCCTCGCGGAGCACCACCGCGTCCGCAACGCCGTCGGGATCTTCGACGTCTCGCACATGGGTGAGATCGACTTCATCGGCCCGCGGGCGCTCGAGGCGGTCCAGCGCCTGGTGACCAACGACTGCAGCCGCCTCAGCGACGGCGGCGCGCTCTACACCTGCGCCTGCTACGCCGACGGCGGGATCGTCGACGACTGCATCGTCTACCGCTTCGGCCCCGAGCTCTACCGGATCGTCGTCAACGCGGCCAACATCGCCAAGGACTTCGACCACTTCCGGGCCCACGCCGCCGACCTCTGCGACATCCTCGATCGCTCGCCCGAGACCGCGCTGATCGCCGTCCAGGGCCCCGAGGCCGTCGACATGCTCGCCCGCCTCGCCGGCCCCGAGCTCCGCGACGTGGCGAGCTTCGGCTTCGCCCCGGGCCGCGTCGCCGACGTGCCGATCGTCGCCGCCCGCACCGGCTACACCGGCGAGGACGGCTTCGAACTCTTCGTCGCCGCCGCCGAGGCGCCGACCGTCTGGGGCGCGCTCGTCGACGCCGGGGCCGCGCCGATCGGCCTCGGCGCCCGCGACACCCTCCGCCTCGAGGCCCGCCTCTCGCTCTACGGCAACGACATCGACGCGACCACGACCCCGCTCGAGGCCGGCCTCGGCTGGGTGGTCAAGCTCGGCAAGGTCGAGCACGGCTTCCCCTTCATCGGCTGCGAGGCCCTCGCCCGCCAGAAGGCCGAGGGGCTGAAGCGGCGGCTGGTCGGCTTCCGCGTGACCTCGCGGGGGATCGCCCGGGCCGGCGCCGAGGTCCTCGGCGAGGGCGACGAGGTCGTCGGCAAGGTGACCAGCGGCGGCGTCGCGCCGACCGTCGGCGGCTCGATCGGCCTCGCCTACGTGCCGACCGCGATGGCCAGCGGGAGCACCCTGCGGATCCGCCAGCGCGGGCAGGTCCTCGACGCCGAGCTGGTCAAGGGCCCCTTCTACCGCCGGCCGACCGCCGCCACCTGACCTTTCGGCCACCCAGCGCCCGAGCAACCACGTAGCGAGCAACCAGGAGCGTCATGCAAGACACCGTCCCCGCCGATCTTCTCTACACCAAGGATCACGAGTGGGCCCGCCGCGAAGGCGACGACACGATCGTCATCGGCATCACCGCCCACGCGGTCGATCAGCTCGGCGACATCACGATGCTCACCCTCCCCGAGGTCGGCGACGCGGTCACCGCCCACGAGCGCGCCGGCGACATCGACTCGGTGAAGGCGGTCTCGGAGCTCTTCTCGCCGGTCAGCGGCGAGGTCGTCGAGGTCAACGGCGCCCTCGCGGACGCCCCCGAGACCGTCAACCAGGACCCCTACGGCGCCGGCTGGATGATCAAGATCCGCCTCTCGGATCCCGGCCAGCTCGGCGAGCTGCTGAGCGCCGACGCCTACAACGCCTACCTCGCCGAGGGGTAGGCCCGGTGGATCGAGCCGGCGCCCGCCTGACCGCGCCGTCGTCGGCCCCGTCGACGGCGCCGGCCCGGCGAGCCCTCGCCGCGCTCGCGCGCTCGCGGGCCTCGTCGGCCTGCCGACGCCGGCGCGCGCCGCCCCGACGGCGACGCCCGAGGGCCCGCGCCGCCGCCCGCCGCCGCGCCCTCCCCTTCGCCCGCTCCGGCTCCGGCCCCGACGACCGAGGCGTCCGCCGAGGCGACGCCCGCCGAGCCCCGATCGCCCGCGACGACCCAGCCCGAGGGCCCGCGTCCCCTGCCGCCGCCGCGGATCGTCCGCGAGGGGCCGATGCCCGGCGCCGGCGACGACGAGCGCGAGCGCGCTGGCCTCGGCCTCCGCCGCCAGAGCGACGGCACCTACCTCTACATCGATCCCTACAAGCGCTTCACCGCGACCTTCAACCAGGACGGCACCGTCCACTTCGCCGATCGCTGGAAGCGCCCGGATAACGAGAACACCCAGCGCGGCAAGTGCTGCGGGCCGCCGCGCGGGCTCTTTGGGCCCAACGGCATGCAGGTCACCGGGCCCTACGAGTGGATCATCGCCCTCCACGGGATCGACATCTACGGCCGCGTCAAGGCCGACCTCCTCGCCCGCACCCGCGAGGTCCGGATCGCCCTGGCGATCTCCTACAACCGCGAGCTCCTCGGCCGCCGCCTCGCCGCCCTCGAGGGCGAGCTCGGCCAGATCTGGGGGGCGAGCGGGCGGGCGGCCGCGGCCCGGCGCGCGCTCCTCTTCCAGCGCTGGGACGAGTGCGACGAGGCCTTCGCGATCAAGGCCGGCGAGATCCCCGAGGAGGCGCTCTCGGAGATGGACCGCGATCGGATCGCCACCGCCGAGCGCGCCCGCCGACAGATCGAGGCGTTCATCCGCGACAAGCTCCCGCAGAGGAGCAAGCACGGCTACTCGCCCGCCGAGCTCGCGGCCCTCAACGCCCGCCGCCAGAGCCGCCAGCCCTTCGACCCCTACCGCACGCGCTGAGCTGAGCCCCGAGGAACGAGGAGACCCATGGAAGCGACGACGACGATCCGCCCCGCGCTCGACCCGAGCCTCGCCCGCTACCGCGAGGACTACCCGATCCTCGCGAGCACGACCTACATGAACTCGAACTCGATGGGGGCGATGCCGCGGCAGGCGAGCGACGCCCTCCTCGAGTACGCCGCCGACTGGGCGCGCGAGGGCGTCGAGGTCTGGGATCACTGGGTGGAGGTCGTCAACGAGGTCGCCGACGCGGCCGCCCGCTTCATCGGCGCGCCCGCGGGCCAGACGATCCTCAACCAAAACGTCGCCTTCTTTCAGGCCCAGATCGCCTCGTGCCTCGACTTCTCCGGCCGCCGCAACAAGGTCGTGATCGAGTCGCTGCAATTCCCCAACGTGATCTACGTGTGGGAGCGCCACCAGGGGCTCGGCGCCCGCCTCGAGCTGGTCGCGTCCGACGACGGGATGACGGTCCCGACCGAGCGGATCCTCGAGGCGATCGACGAGGAGACCCTGATCGTCCCGATCTCCCACGGGATCTACGTCTCGGGCGCGCTCCAGGACGTCAAGGCGATCTGCGCCCGGGCCCGCGAGGTCGGCGCGCTGGTGATGGTCGACGCCTACCAGACCACCGGCGCGGTGCCGATCGACGTCGCCGAGTGGGGCGCCGACATCGTCGTCTCGGGCTCGCACAAGTGGCTCTGCGGCGGCCCCGGGACCGCCTTCATGTGGATGCGGCCCGAGCTCCGCGAGCGCCTGCAGCCGCGGATCACCGGCTGGATGGGCCACGCCCGCCCCTTCTCCTTCGAGCCCGCGCCGATCGCCTACGCGCGGAACAACTGGCACTTCATGGGCGGGACCCCGTCGATGCCGGCCTACTACGTCGCCCGCGCGGCCTACCGAAACCTCCTCGAGATCGGCGTCCCGCGGATCCGCGCCCACAACCTCGCGCTCTCGCGGATCATCATCGACCGCGCGCTCGCGGCCGGCCTCACCGTCCACTCGCCGCTCGACGACGACGCCCGCACCGGCTTCGTCGCCGTCGACTTCCCGGCGAGCGAGGCCGCCTGCAAGGCGCTGATCGACGAGCGCTACAAGCTCGACTGGCGGCCCAATTGCGGGCTCCGCCTCGGGCCCCACTTCTACACGACCGAGGAAGAGGTCGAGCGGATGATGGCCCGGATCGTCGCCCTCGCCGGGCGCTAGCGCAGCCGCGGAGCCCGCCTTCGCGGGCCCGCCTTCGGCTCGCGACGAAGACTCGACGCGCGCACCTCGATCTCGAGGCGCAATCGCGCGTCGCGGCGCTCTAGGATGAGCGATGAGCTCCCGCCGACCCGTCGTCCTCACGCTCGCCCCGCTCGCCCTCGCCCTCGCCTGCAGCGGCGGGTCCGCGACCGGGTCCGCGACCGCCGGGGCCACGACCGTCACGAGCGACGCGACCGACGCGAGCGACGCGACGACCACGACCGCGACGACCACCGCCACCGCCACCGCCACCGCCGCGGGCACCGAGGCCTCGACGACCTGCGCCGACGGCTGCCGCCCCCCGCCCTTCGACCCGTGCGACGAGGATCCGCTCCACTGCGGCGACGGCACGCCGCTCGACGTCGATCCCGCATGCGATCTCGCGGGGCCCCTGGAGATCGCCCTCAGCAACACCGACCCCGACGCCGGCTTCAGCGTCTTCGAGGCGCCCCAGGTCGTCGACGTCCACTACGGCTTCCAGGGCGGGCAGCACACCTTCCTCGCGCTCCGCGTCCTCAACCCGGCCCTCGACTACCCTGGCCTTGAGGTCACCTTCGAGGTCGCGGCGGCGGGCTGCGACGCGCTCTTCAGCGAGTGCGACGCCCCGGTCACCCTCGCCAAGCGGACGCTCGGCCTCGACGGCCCGCCGCTCTACGCCGGCGACGACGCCTTCACCACCGTCCCCTTCCTCATCCTCCTCGAGCAGAGCCCCCACGACTTCGGAGAGAGCGGCCTCGTCCAGGTCACCGGCACGGTCAAGGACGCCTGCGGCCGGGTCGGCGCCCACACCTACGAGTACCTCCAGAGCGAGGGCGTCTTCGCGGAGCCGGGCGGCGACTCGACGACCGGCACCACCGGCGACACGACCGGAGACACGACCGGAGACACGGGCACCGGCACGACCGGCTAGCGGCGCTCGTGCGATCCCGAGCAGACGTGACAGAGGACGCCGCGCACCTCGTGGAGGTGCTCGGGATCGGCGGCCACGAGGTGCTCGAGGAGACGGTCGAAGCGCTGCACGCCCCCGCAGGTGGCGGACTCGTCGAGGCGATAGAGCGGCAGGGGCCGGTCGACGCCCTTGAGCGCGTAGCGATCGAGGAAGGTCAGGCACATCTCGCGGTTGATCTCGTTCATCCGATTCTGCAGCGCCACGCGGTCCGCGTCGTTCGTGGCGGCCCGCTCCTGCGCCCGCAGCTCCGCGAAGGTCTGCCCGTGGAACGCGTGGACGCACATCTCGACGGTCGCGTCGCCGATGAGCACGCGCGCGCTGGCGATCAGCTTGGTCAACGCCTCGATCCTCGCCGCGATGTTGACGCAGTGGCCGATCACGGTGTCGACGCCGGCGACGGGGGTGCCGGCCCGGATCCGCGAGACCTCGCCGGACTCGACGCCGACGCCGAAGGAGAGCGCTGGCATCTCGGGGTTCGCCCGGTTCTGGCGCTCGCATGGTCCGGTGAGGCCCGCCTCGAGCAGGAAGGCCGCCAGCAGGCCGTTGGCGAAGTGCCGCGGGCCCATGAACACGACCAGCATGCCGTCGCCGGTGCTGCTCACCGAGATCCGCGGGTCGGCGCGCTCCGCCGGCGCCATCGCCAGCATGCAGAGATCGAGCGTCGCCGCGTAGAAGTCGGCCAGCGTATAGCAGAAGCGGTTCGTCCCGCGCTCGTCGACACCCGCCGCGTTCAAGTTGGGCGTGAAGTTGCGGAGGTCGACGAGCACGCCGGTGGCCGGAACCGGCGGATCGACGCGCGATCGTGGGTCGTTCGCGGCGCTGCTCACCCCGTCATCATACCGCCAAGCTGGCGTCGCCGGGTCGCGGCGCGCGACGTCCGGCCGAGCCAGGTGCCGACGCGCGATCCCACTTCGACGCCGCGACGCCGGCAACTCGGGGCGCCGCGACGCCCCGCCGGCCGCCTCGGCGGCGCCGGAGCCCCGTGCTAGATTGCGTCGATGCGCGACGACGCCGAGCTCCTCGCGGCCTGGCGGGCGGGCGAGCGGGCCGCCGGCGAGGCGCTCCTCTCCCGCCACTTCGACGCGGTCCACCGCTTCTTCCGCTTCAAGGTGCCCGAGGACGCGGCCGCCGATCTGATCCAGCAGACCTTCCTGGCGATCTGCGAGGGCCGGGAGCGCTTCCGCGGCGAATCGGCGTTCCGCACCTACCTCCTCGGGACCGCCCGGCTGATCCTCCTGAGCTACTTTCGAAAGCGCCGCCGCGACCTCGAGCGGGTCGATCCCCTCGAGCAGAGCGTCGCCGAGCTCGGCCCCACGCCGAGCTACGCGCTCGCCCGCCGCCGCGAGGAGGAGATCCTGGTGCAGGCGCTCCGCGAGCTCCCCCTCGACCTCCAGATCGCCTTCGAGCTCTACCACCTCGAGGGGATGACCGCCGGCGAGCTCGCGCGCATGCACGGGCTCAGCGAGCCCGGGATGTACGGCCGCCTCCGCAAGGCGCGGCTCCTGGTGGTCGCCGCCTGCGAGCGGATCGCCGAGACCCCTGCCCTCCGCGAGGCGACCGTCGAGCGCCTCGACGACTGGGTGCGCGGGCTCCAGGCGCAGATCGGCGCGCGCGGTCGGGGCTAGCGGGGGCGCCGCGTCCGCGAGGCGGAACGCGGCGCCTCGGCCGACCGGTGTCGGTCCCGGTGGCGGCCTGCTAGCCTCGTGCGGTGCTCCGCGCGACCTCGCTGCCAACGGTGATCGCCCTCCTGGCCGCCGGCTGCGCGGACGCAGACGCGGACGACGGGGGCGAGCTCGCGGGGTCGACGACGTCGATCGTCGACCTCGCCGCCTTCGTGCCGCTCGACCCCGCCGACGATCCCTTCGCCGCGCGCCGCGGCCCGGACGCGACCTGCGACCCCGCCGGCTTCGGCATCGAGGACCTCGCCGGCGAGCCCGCCTTCGAGATCGCAAGCGGCCTCTGCGGCTACCTGAGCGCGGGCCAGCCCCTCCCCTTCGCGCTCCCGGCCGGCGCGCTCCTGAAGATCCGCCTCTGGCACTTCGACCTCAGCGCGAGCGGGCCCGCCGACGCGTTCCTGGCCCTGGCGATCGACGGCGCGCCGCTCTGGTCGAAGACGGTGGCGATCCCGGCGCCCGGCGCCCTCGTCCTCGAGGAGCTCACGCTCGGCGAGGCCGCGGCCGCCGGCGCGCCGCTGGTCTTCCACGTCGACAACCACGGCGAGAACACCTACGCGCTCCTCGAGATCAGCGCGACCTGGTGATCCCGTCCCCGCGGGCAGCGCGGGTCACGGGCAGTCGAATTGCAGCGGGTCGTCGGTCTTGCAGAGGGTGATCTTCGGCGGCTTCTTGTCCGGAGCGCCGCCCGTGGCCGCGGGGGGCTTGCCGGCGCCGCCGCGCCGCGCCCCCTTCGCCCGCTCGCGCGTCGCCTCGGCCGCGGCCGCGGCCTCCGCCTCCGCCCGCCGGAGCTCCACCGCGACTTCAAGCCCGACAACGTCCTCCTCGGCGACGACGGCCGGGCGCGGGTCGCCGACTTCGGCCTCGCCCACGCCTTCGCCGGGACGCCAGCGACCCTCGACGACGAGGCCGGGTCGCCCGGAGACGCCGCCCCGAGCGGGCCGAGCAGCGCGACCCAGGCCGGCGCGCTGATGGGCTCGCTCCACTACATGTCGCCCGAGCAGCACCGCGGCGAGGTGGTCGACGCCCGCAGCGATCAGTTCTCCTTCTGCGTCTCGCTCTGGGAGGCGCTCTACGGCGCCTCGCCCTTCCCGGCGACGAGCCCCGAGGAGCTCCGCGCCCGGGTCCTCGCCGGCGCGATCGCCCGGCCGATCGAGGGCGCGCGGGTCCCGACCGCCCTCCGTCGGGTCGCGCTCCGCGGCCTCCAGGTCGATCCGACGCGGCGCTACCCCGACATGGCCGCGCTCCTTGCGGACCTCGAGCGAGCGGGCCGACGGCGGGCTCCGGCCGCGCTCGTCGGCGGCGTGATCGCCCTCGTCGGCGGCCTCGCCCTGGCCCTCGCCCTCCGCGCGCCCGCGGCCGACGATCCCTGCGAGCAGGCGCTCGCAGAGGCCGAGGCCGCCTGGGGCGACGCCCAGCGGGCCGCGGTCCGCCGCGCCTTCCTGGCGACCGGGCGCGCCGACGCGGGCGCGATCTGGACGCAGGTCGCGTCGCGCCTCGACGCCTACGCGAGCGCCTGGGCGACGGAGCGGCAGGCCGCCTGCGTCGCGGCCCAGAGCGCCGAGGGGAGCGACTCGAGCGAGGTCGCCCACCTCCAGATCGCCTGCCTCGACCGCGGCCTCGGCGAGCTCCGGGCGCTGGTCGACGCGCTCACCCACGATCCCGACGCGCTCCTCGACAACGCGGTCAAGGCGGCGCTCAAGCTCCGCCCCCTCACCTCCTGCCGCGACGATCCCGGGCAGGCGCTCCTCGTCCGCTCCGCCGATCCGGCGGTGGTCGCCCGCGCCCAGGCGCTCGCCGATCGCCTCGACGAGGTCGCCGCGCGCCTCAAGGCCGGCGACGTCGAGCATGCGCTCCCCGAGGCGCAGGAGACGGTCGACGAGGCCGCCGAGCTCGGCGACGACGCGACCTCGGCGGAGGCGCTGGTCCTCCTCGGCTCGCTCCAGTCGCAGGCCCGCGACTACGCGTCCGCCGAGGCGACCCTCTTCGCGGCCGCCCTCGCGGCCGAGCGCGGCGGCAACGTCAGCGCCCTCGCCCGCGCCCGCACCGAGCTCGTGGTGGCGATCGGCTACGGCCAGGGCCGCACCGACGAGGCGCTCCGCTGGGGAGACCTCGCCCTCAACGCCCTCCGGCCCGGGACCGACGCCGGCGTCGAGGTCCGCCTCCGCACCGCCCTCGGCCTGGTCCACACCCGCCGCGGCGATCGTCCGGCGGCCGAGGGCGAGCTGGCCCGCGCGCTCACCCTCGCCGAGGCGACCCTCGGCCCCGAGCACATCGGCGTGGCGACGATCCTTGATCACCTCGCGGGGGTCCACGCCGCCGCCGACGAGCGCGACGAGGCCCGCGCGCTCCTCCGGCGGGCGCTCAAGATCCGCGCCCGCGCGCTCGGGGCGGCCCACCCCGACACCCAGCGCACCCAGGCCTCGCTCGACGCGCTCGCTGGCTAGCCCTCGTCGCAGCTCACCCGGAACGCGTCGTCGAGATCCCAGGGGAGGATCAGCGTCCGCAGCCCCTGGCTCAGCGCCGCCGGGCACACGCTCGCCGCCAGCGCCTCGGCGGCCGCGAGGTCATCGGCGTTCGTGTACTCGGCGTTGAAGACCGGCTTGCCGGCGTCGAGGAAGGGCTGGAGCTGGTCGCACTCGTCGTACTCGTGGCACTGCTCGTTGAGCGAGAGGTCGAAGTAGTCGACGAGCTCGGGGACCTGGTCGCCGTCGTTCTTGAGCGCGACCGCGAGGCCGCGCTCGTGGGCCGCGTTGGCGAGCGCCCGGTTGAACGCGAGCTGATCGGTCGCGGTCAGCGAGAAGCCGGTGTTGTTGGCGAAGCCGTCGACGTTGTCGGGCTCGACCCCGTCGCAGCCGGCCTGGGCCGCGAGGTCGAGGCGATCCTGCATTACCTCCCAGACCACGGGCGAGCGGACGTCGAGCCAGCGCTCGCCCGCCCAGCCGTCGAGGCGCTTGCCGAGGTCGGCGTCGTCGAAGCGATCGAAGTCCGGGCGCCAGTCCTCGGACGAGCCCGCCGAGAAGTAGCAGATCACCCGAAAGCCCGCGGCCTGGAGCGCCGGCACGTCCGCCTGCCGCTCGAAGAGATCGACGTCGACGACCTCGACGTCGTAGGTCGTGTTGATCGGCGCGCCGCTGAGCTGCCATTGCCAGCGGGCCTCCTTGCCGGGCCGGTACCAAGCGCCCTCGGTGATCGGCGGGTCGTCGACGTTGAAGTGCTGGGCGGGTCCGCGCTCGGCGGCGCAGGCCCCCGCGAGGAGCGCGGCGACGACGAGCGAGCGACGATCCCAGCGCATCGCTCCCACGATAGGGCCCGGCGCCGCCGCTCGGGGCGCAAAATGCTCGGGCGCGGAGGCGACGGCGAGCGTCACCGCGCGGGGCCTGAATTGAGCGCACTGGGGCGTGCAAGGGCGCGCGCGGCCCCCTGCGGGCCCCCGCCAGCGCCAGCGACCGCCCGGGTCGGGGGAGCGCGCCCCCGGCCCCTCGCCTGGTAGAGTTGCGGCGATGTCCGAGCCGGCGGAGCTCAGGGTCTCTGACGCCCTCGACAAGCTGATCCACCAGTTCTCGGATCCCCTCTCGTTCTTCCGCGAGGTGATCCAGAACGCGCTCGACGCGGGATCGCAGGAGGTCGAGGTCTACCTGACCTATGAGGAAGGGAAGTCGGCGCGCGACAAGGGCGTGGCGATCATCCACATCGACGACTGGGGCGAGGGGATGACCCGCGAGATCATCGAGAAGCGCCTCACTCGCCTCTTCTCGTCGTCGAAGGACGGCGACCGCACGAAGATCGGCAAGTTCGGGATCGGCTTCGTCTCGGTCTTCGCGATCGAGCCCGAGATCGTCTGCGTCGACACCTCCCGCGAGGGCGAGCACTGGCGGGTGCTCTTCACCGCCGATCGCAAGTTCGAGCTCCGCCGCCTCGAGGTCCCGGTCGACGGGACCAAGATCCGGATCTACAAGCGCGTCGATCGCCCGGGCTACGAGGACCTGGTCCGGCGCTCGCGCGACGTGATCCGCTACTGGTGCAAGCACACCCGCGGCGAGATCCGCTTCGAGGGCGACCTGATCTCCGAGCCCCTCGACGTCGACGCGACGATCCGGGTCCGCGAGGAGGACGAGCAGACGACGATCGTCGTCGGCCACCCCAGCGACCGGCGCTCCTTCTTCGGCTTCTACAACCGCGGCCTCACCCTCCTCGAGGGCGACAAGGAGCACCACCCCGGGCTCGCCTTCAAGATCTCCTCCGACCTCCTCGAGCACACCCTCACCCGCGACAACGTGATCCAGGACCGCGGCTACTACCGGGTCCTTGAGCGCCTGCAGGCGCTGATCCGCGGGCCCCTGAGCGCCGCCGTCTTCGCCGCTCTCGAGAAGGCGCTGGTCGACGGCCACCTCCCGCGCAGCGGCCTCGACTACCTCTACAAGGCGGCGGCCTGGCACCTCGGCGACACCGCGGACCAGCCCGCCGAGGTGATGGCGCGCCGGGTGGCGACCACGCCGAGCGGCCAGCCGATCACCCTCGGCGCGCTCAAAGAGGCGATGGGTCGCAGCGAGCGGCCGCTCGTCGCCCGCGAGCGCTCGCCCCTCAGCGACGCGGTCGAGGCGACCCGGCGGATGGTGATCCTCGCGGCCGAGGACGATCCGCTCCAGCGCCTCATCGCCCACCTCGACGGGGGCAAGCGCCTCGAGACCGTCGGCGAGCGCTTCTGCATGCCGCTGCCCCCCCGCGACGACCTCGAGGCGAGCCGCCTGCGGCCGCTCGCCGAGGCCGCGGACCGCCTCCTGCGGGCCCAGGGCGGCAAGCTCAGCGGCGTCGCCTTCGGCCGCTTCGCCTACCCGGGCTCGCCGATCGCCGACAACGTGGCGATCACCCAGCTCCGCTTCGGCGCGCTCGACGAGGTGGGCGAGGTCCGCGAGCTCGGCTCCGGCTTCCTCGCCCGCCGCCGGGTGCTGGTGATCAACGCCGATCACCCGACGGTCCACACGCTCATCGCCCTCGCCCAGCGCGAGCCCGAGCTCGCGGCCTACGTCCTCGCCAAGCTCTTCTACCTCGGCCGCCGCCTCGACCCGGCGGTCGACGGCGAGCTCGCCCGCCTGGCGCACGAGCACCGCGACCTCCGCCTCGGCGCGAGCTAGAGCGCGACCGCGGTCACCCAGCGCAGCCGCCCGTCAAGGCCAGCGCTGAGCTCGGGATCGGGCTCGAGCGCGTCGACCCGCGAGAGCTCGGCGTCGCTGCCGAGGACATAGAGGTTGCGCGGCGATCCGGCGGGCTCGCCGAGGTCGGTGTTGAGCGAGGCGTCGGCCCGGCTGTAGAGGAGGAGCTCGCCGGTCTCGTCGATCGCCACCGCCCACATCGCCACCCCGTCGTAGCGCTCGAGGCCGCCGACCGACGCCCGGACGACCGCCGTCAGCGGCGAGGAGTCGACCACGTCGAGCGCCTCGTTGAAGCCCACCGAGCAGCTCCAGGCCGCCCAGCGCCCGGACGGCGAGATCACCGGATCCTGGGCGAGGGGGCACTCGGTCATCTCGATGTTGACGACCTCGAGGCCGTCGCTGGCGACCCGGAGGATCGGCCCCGAGCGATCGATGAAGACCAGCGCCCGGCCGCCGCGCACCGCCTTCCAGGTCCAGCGATCGCGGCCGCCGGCGAGCGGCAGCGCGACCTCCTCGCCCTCGAGCCAGTCGACGCGGACGACCGCGTCGTCGCGGACGACCACGTAGTGCCGGGGCGAGATCGCGGCGACCACGTCGCCGTCGCCGCTCCACACGCATGCCGCCTCGCTCTCCCCCGCGACCCACGACCAGCGGTAGATCCGGCAGGGCTCGCCGGGGCCGGCGACCAGCGAGAGCGCGACCCCGTCGGGATCGACGAGGCCGAGCCCGGCGAAGGCGGTGCCGCCGGCGAGCTGGCCGACCCCCGGGAGGACGCCGCGGCCGAGCTCGACCAGCGCCCGATCGACGCCGGCCGACGCGGGGTAGCGGAGCGCGACGATCTCGCCGCCCTGCGCGAGCTCGAGGGTGTTGCCCTGATCGACCGCCTCGATCGCGAAGAGCACCGGCGCGTCGGCGCCGCTCGCCAGCCCCCACTCGAGCGGGCAGGGCCGCGCCGCGTCGCCGCGGAGATCGAGGCGGAGGGGCTTCACCCGGCGATCCGCCCCCTCGCCGATCACCGGCGCCACGACCGAGGGATCGAGGGGGACGACCTCGAGATCGCCGGCGCAGGCGTCGATCCACGCGAGCGCGTCGCCGCGGCCGCTGAACACCGGCGCGGGCCCGCGAGCGCCGCTCATCGGCAGGCGCAGCGGCAGCGCCCGACGGCCGTCGAAGTCGAGGTAGCCGGCGCGCACCCACGGCACGTCGACCACCAGGAGCGGCGTCGCGTTGCCGAGCATCGCCAGCGCGCCGCGCCCCCGCGGATCGAGCTCGACGAGGAGCGCCGACTCGGTGGAGTGGCCGCCCGCGGCGGCCTCGAGGGTCGCGGTCTCAAGCGCTCCCCGGCTGTAGACGTGGACCGTGCGATCGCCGCCAGGGTGGGCCTCATCGAGCCAGAGCGCGCGGGCCTCGACCACCGGCGTGTCACAACCCACGAGGGCCCCGAGGCCGGCGAAGATCGCCCCCCAGCGCACCCTCCGGCGGCCCCTCGACATCGCCCGAGACGATAGCAGAGGCGGCCTTCGGCGGGGATGCGTCGTCGCCGCACACGCGCGGGCTTGCCCTTGCGCCCCCCGCCGCTTTTCGGCAGGCTTGCGCGCCATATGGCCGGTGACGACGACACCCAGGAATTCGAGAGCGACGAGGGCGAGCTGATGATCGGTGACGAGGGCGACGACGACGACGACGCCCCGGTCAGCGACGAGGAGATCCAGGAGGCCGCCAAGAGCATCGATCTCGTGGTCCTGCCGATCGCCTGCACCAACGAGGGCAAGGGCGCGCCGCTGGCCATGGGGATCCAGCGCTGGCTCGCCCAGGAGCTCGCCCAGCACGGCGCCCGCGCGGCCGCCCCGGTCTTCACCGCGCTCCACGAGCAGAACGGGCGCCAGATCCCGGCGCTGATGGTCTTCCGCGAGCCCTGGACCGACGAGCGCGCGCTCGAGGGGATCGGCCGCTTCCCCAACGCCAAGCTCGCGCTCATCGTCGACATCCGCGTCGACGACGAGAACCTCTCCTGGGAGGCCCGCTTCGTCGACATCGACCAGGCCGCCAAGACCCTGAGCGAGCGGAGGCGCTGGACCTTCAGCGGCGCGCCGCCGGAGATGGCCGCCGCCCTCGCCGATCTCCTCATCGAGGTCGGCGCCCAGCTCGGGCACGAGATCCCCAAGGAGGAGTGGCAGAAGGTCTTCGGCACCGGCAACGTCCAGGCCCTGGTCTCCTTCCTCGTCGGCCTCGGCAACCTCTCGGCCCTCCAGGGCCGCTGCGTGCCGACCACCTCGCAGCAGCTCCTGGCGCCGCTCATCGACGCGATCAACCGCGCGCCCGAGATGGACGTGGCGATGCAGGCCCTCCACGCGATGGTCGACATCCTGGTCTCCGGCCAGCCCGATCAGGGGGCGATCCCGCTCTCGATCCAGGCCCTCAACCTCGCCGCCCAGCGCCGCAAGAACGACCAGGGGACCTGGCACCACCTGGCGATCGTCCTCCGCCGGGTCGGCGACATCGGCGGCTCGATCTCCGCCTACCAGCAGGCGATCAACCTCGGGCCCCAGGACCAGGCGGTCGCCGCCGGCATGATCGACGCGCTCCGCGGCGCCGGCGACAGCGAGAACGCCTTCAAGGTCGCCAAGTTCGCGGTCGAGAACGGCAACGAGGGGCCGGTGGTGATGGCCCAGCTCGCCTCGCTGATGATCGAGGGCGATCAGTTCGACGAGGCCGAGCCCTTCCTCCGCCGGGCGATCGAGGAGGGCAAGGTCCCGAGCGCCTACGGCGATCTCGCCAACGTCCTCTGGGACCGCGACGGCGACGACGACGAGGTCGCGGAGAACCACCAGGAGGCGCTCGCCCTCCTCGGTCAGGCGGTCCAGCTCCCGCAGATCCACAAGAGCGCCCTCGACATGCTCCTCGACCTCCACGAGGAGGAGAAGGTCGAGGCCGCGACCGAGCTCCTGCTCAAGGCCGCCGAGCTCCACCCGGAGAACGCCGGCGTCCTCCGCTACGTCGCCTCGATGTACCTCGAGGGCGACAACCCGGAGGCCGCCCGCCCCTACCTCCAGCAGATCCTCTCGACCCAGCGCCGCTCGCTCGACGACGACGCCTTCGCCCGCCGCGCGCTCCTCACCCTCGAGGTCGCCGACTTCGAGGATCTCTACGACGACGCGATCGACAAGGTCCGCTCCGATCAGGCCAAGGCCCAGGCCGAGGCGGCGGTCTTCCTCCGCAAGATCATCGCCCGCGAGCCCCGCTACTGGCAGCCGCACCTGATGCTCGCGCTCGCGGTGCGCGGGACCGAAGGCGACGGGGCGGCCCTCGCCCACCTGATGGACGCGGTCCGCCTCCGGCCCAACGACGTCGAGATCCGCTCGCTCCTGGCGGCGATCCTCCGCCGTCAGGGCCGGCCCAAGGAGGCGGTCGAGCACCTCCGGGTGGTCGTCGCCCTCAACCCCCGCGAGATCGATCCGGTGGTCAACCTCGCGGCCTGCATGCGCGACGCGAACATGTTCGACGAGGCCCGCCAGGTCTGCCAGGCGGCCCTCCAGATGATCCCGAACCACCCCGAGTTCAAGCGGATCCTCGACTCGCTGCCGCCCGCGCAGCACTGATCCCGATGCCGCCCCGTCGCCGCTCCCCTCCCCTCGGGCCGCGGACGGCGGCGGGGAGCGGCGTCTCTCGTGTCTCCGGAGGAGGGCGGCGATGACCACGATCCCGACCCTGGCGGCGCCGCCCGAGCGGGCGACGGTGCTCCACCAAGATCCGCTGATCTTCCAGGTCGACGACGTGATCGACGCCGCGACCTGCCAGCACATCATCGGCCTCGCCCAGCCGCAGCGCCGGCGGGCCGAGGTCAGCGGCGCCCAGAAGGGCCAGCAGAGCGCCGGCCGGACCAACGACGTCGTCTGGCTGAAGCACGACACGACGCCGACGACCGCCCGGATCTGCCGGGCGCTCGCCGAGCTCGTCGGCCTCCCGCTGGTCAACGCGGAGTCGATGCAGGTGATCACCTATGAGGTCGGCCAGGAGTACCGCCCCCACTTCGACGCCTACGACCTCAGCACCCCCCGCGGCCAGCGCTGCTGCGCCCGCGGCGGCCAGCGCCTGGCGACCCTCCTCGCCTACCTCTCGGACGTCGACGAGGGCGGCGAGACCACCTTCCCGCGCCTGGGTGTCGCGGTCCCGCCGAAGCGCGGGCGGGCGCTGGTCTTCCACAACTGCTCACCCGGCACCGACACCCGCCACCCCGACACGCTCCACGCCGGCGCGCCGGTCAAGGGCGGGACCAAGTGGGCCTTCAACCTCTGGTTCCACGTCGGGCCCTTCCGCTAGCCGACGCCTGACCGAAGGGCCAGGCGTCCACCCCGCGCTCCGCCGCGCCCGCTAGAAGTGGACGTCGGCGTAGATCGAGATCAGCGAGAGGAACTGGGTGTAGACCCCGTCCGCGCTCGCCTGCCGGGTCGGCTGCTCCCACTTGTTGAGGAGGTTCTGCCCCTTGGTGTCGACCTTGCGGTAGATGATCTGGGTCGAGGTCAGGGCGAGCGCGAAGCGCTGGACGATCTGCCAGCGAGCGCCGATCGACACCGATCCCTTGTCCATGTCCATGAGCGCCGGATCGAGGGTCTGGACCGGGACCGCCGATGAGTCGTAGCCGGCGCCGATGAAGGCCTCGAGGCTCTCGATGATCCAGTACGACGCGCCGACCCGGACGCCGCCGGCGTCCTTCCAGAAGCGCGGGAGGTGCTGGACCACCCCGTCGATCTCGCCCTCGGCCCCGTAGGTCGCGGGCGCCGAGAGGGCCGTCTCGTCGCCGGCGAAGTCGCAGCGGCGGCCGTCGATCGACGAGTTGAGGACGCACTGGCGCTTGAAGACCGACCAGCGGGTGTAGTCGCCGAAGACCCGGAGCTCGAGGCGACGGGTCGGCCGCACCCGGACGCCGAGGCGGAGGATGTCCGGCAGGGTCTGGGTGAGCTCGACGTTCTGGGTCTCGGGATCGGAGAGCGCGAGGACGTTGGTCAGGGTCCCGGTGAGGGTCATCCCGCCGGTGACGTTGGGCTGCGAGGTGTAGGAGGCGCCGATCCAAAGGACCTCGCGGAGGTTCCAGAGGGCGCCGACCGAGAAGCCGCCCTGCCAGCCGGCGACGTCGATGAGCGAGCGGCCCTCCTTGAGGCGGTAGGTGTCGGGGGTGCTCCCCGAGACCAGGTCGTCGGTGCCGTCGGCGTTGCGCGCCCGGATCGTGTTGACCGTCGAGTGGATCACCGAGCCGGTCGCGCCGACGCTGAGGCCGATCTGCGGGAAGTTGAAGCCGATCCCGCCGGTCAGGTACATCGACTTGAGCGAGCCGTCGATCGTGTACCAGCGCTGGGCCCCGTCGACCGCCCCGGGGAACTGTGAATTGCCGCGATACTTCTCGTTCTGGTCCCAGGTCGCCGAGCCGCCGAAGGGGAAGTAGGCGGCGGCCCCCGCGGTCATGAACTTGGTGCCGAAGTCCGAGGTCACGCCGGCGAAGGGGGCGAAGATCTGGTTGGAGAGGGTCGCCTTGCCGTCGTTCGCCCCGGGGGCGATGTCGAGGCTGGTCTGCGACGAGACCGCCGACTCCGGCCGGGTGTAGCTCGCCCAGCGGAGCGCCAGGGTGCCGTCGACGAAGATCCGGGTGCCGCGCGAGAGGGCGATCCCCGCGGGGTTGTAGTAGAGGGCGGTCGGGTTGTCGGTGGTCGGGTGGCCCTGCTCGCCGCCGAAGCGGGCGGACGAGAGCCCGGAGGCCGCGGCCTCCGGAGCGACGAGCCCGGCCGTCGCCATCGCCACCATCGCCACCACCGTGGCCCCTCGTCGTGCCCCTGCGCTGCGTCGAACCATGACTGGCACCTCGTACGACCTGCCGTCTTGTGCCGGCCGTGGGCGAGACTCTACTATGAGTCCGGGATGGTCGGCGAGCGCCGACCTCCCTTCACCTCGAGGACACGACGATGTTGGCGACGGCGGCGAAGAAGGGTGCCCTGGTCTACCTGAGTCTGGCGGCCTGCCTGGCGGGGGGCTGCCCCGACCCGGACGCCCGCCTCGACGCCTTCCTCGAGGCCTCGGAGGAGGAGCGCAACGTCCCGCCGCCCAAGGAAGATCTCGGGAGCACGCTCGCCGACATCAACGGTGACTTCCTCCTGGCGCTCTCGTCGGTCATCGACCCCGACCACCCGCTCCAGTTCTATTGCACGGCGATGCTCGTGCAGAACCCGGACGGGACCGGCACCCTCTCCCTCAACTTCCAGCCCCTCAGCCTCGATCCCCAGAGCACGACGACCCCGCGCCAGCCGGTCGGCGACGCCCTCCTCTTCGAGGACATCCAGGTCTCGGCCGAGGGCGCCTTCACCCTCGACCTCGGGGCCGTCGCCGTGACCGGCATGGCCAACCCGATCACCGGCTCGGACATCGAGGCGAACCTCTCGCTCTCGGCCTTCATCCAGGACGAGAACCTCTTCTGCGGCAACGTCGAGGGCGCGGTGACGATGCCGCTGATGGCTGACCTGAGCGGCTCGACCTTCGCCGCGACCCGGGTCACCGGCGTCGACGCCCTCCCCGAGACCTTCGCGGTCGCCTGCCCGCCCTGAGCCCTCGCTAGCTCAGGGGCCGATGCAGGCGACCGGCTTGTAGGGCGCCGCCAGGTTCGAGCAGGTGGTCTGGGCCATCTTGCCGACCGACTTCACGTTGCCGTTCTTCGGATCGACCGTGTAGAGGTCGGGCCCCGACGAGCAGGCGTAGATCACGTTGTTGCCCGGGTGGAGCTCGATGCCGACGGTCCCGAAGTTGAAGCTCAGCTTGACCAGCTTGGTCGCCATCCCGTTGTTCGGATCGATCGTGTAGAGCCAGTCGTCGCTGCCGTTGATCGCGTAGAGCCCCTGGAGGAGGTCCGACCAGGTCGCGCCGCCGGTGCCGAAGTCGACGCCGAGGGGGCCGACGATGGTCGCGGTGCCGACCCCGGAGTCGATCGAGATCGTCACGTCGTTGTTGCTGGCGACCCCGTAGAGGTCGATCGCCTGATCGGAGGTGATCCCGTTGACCCCGCCGATCCCGCCGCCGTAGGGGCCGACCGCCGTGACCTCGCAGGTGCAGGGATCGATCACGTCGAGCGCGGTCCCGCCGGCCGAGGCGTAGAGGATGTTGTCCCGCGAGAAGGTCAGCGACGGGTACGAGGTGTTGTTCGGCAGCTTGCAGAGGTCGGTCGTCTTGGCGTCGATGATGCTGACCTTCTGCAGGAAGCGGGTCTGGTTGTTGATGCTGAGGAGCCACTCCGGCGGCGGCTCGATCCCACCGGTGGTGTCGCCCCCCGTCGTGTCGCCCCCCGTCGTGTCGACGCCGGTGCTCCCGGTGGTCGGCTCGACCCCGGTGCTCCCGGTCATCCCGGTCGTGCCGGTGGTCGTGTCGCCGGTGCTCCCGGTCGTCTCGGGGCCGCTCGTCGTCGTCCCCATCGTCCCCGCCGAGGTCGAGGCCGTGCCGTCACTCGTCGACCCCGCCGTGGTGCCGGTCATCGAGTCCGACATCGACCCGCCGCTCGCGCTGGTCGTCGCCGTCGCGCTCGCCGACGCCGACGACGACGACGTCGAGGCGCTGCCGGCCGACGTCGACGAGTCGGTGCCCGAGGAGCCCGATCCTTCGCTGGTCCCCGTGTCATCGCCGCAGGCGAGGCCGAGGCCGAGGGTCAGGCCCAGAGCAAGGGTTGAGGAAACACGCCCAAATCCACCGTACGTCGTCCACTCCATCCCCCCAGCGTAGCGAGCAAGGACGCGCGATGGCGCGAGGCGTGCCGGCAGGGGCTGCGCGCGCGCCCGCAGATGCGCTATGAGGGTCGCCGACCAGGAGCGACGATGGACAAGCGACAGAGTCCCACATGGATGCTCTACGGAGCCAACGGCTACACCGGCGCCCTGATCGCCGAGGCGGCGGCCGCCCGCGGGCTCCGGCCGATCCTCGCCGGCCGCCGCGAAGGGCCGGTCCGCGAGCTCGCCGGGCGCCTCGGCCTCGAGCACCGGGTCTTCCCGCTCGCGGATCCGGCGACGGTCGCCGACGCGCTCACCAGCGCCGGCGTCGGCGCGCTGGTCCTCGCCGCCGGTCCCTTCTCCCAGACCTCGGCGATCGCCGCCGAGGCCTGCCTCCGCGCCGGCGTCCACTACCTCGACATCACCGGCGAGATCGCGGTCTTCGAGGCGCTCCAGGCCCGCGACCGCGAGGCGCGCGAGCGCGGCGTCATCCTCCTCCCGGGGGTCGGCTTCGACGTCGTCCCCACCGACTGCCTCGCCCGCGCCCTCGCCGATCGGCTGCCGGAGGCGACCTCGCTCGAGCTCGCGTTCTACAGCCGCGGCGGGATGAGCCGCGGCACCCTCAAGACCACCCTCGAGAGCATGACCTCGTCGATGGTCCGCCGCGGCGGCGCCCTCGAGGCGATCGCCCCCGGCTCGCTGACGGCGACGATCCCCTTCGCCGATCGCCCGCGCGAGGCGGCGGCGATCCCCTGGGGCGACCTCTCGACCGCCCACTGGTCGACCCGGATCCCCGACATCACCGTCTACATGGCGATGCCGCCGCGGATGATCCGGGGCATGCGCGCGCTCCGGCTGGCCGCGCCGGCGCTCCGCAGCCGCCGGCTCGTCGGCCTCCTCCAGCGGCTCGTCGGCCGCTTCGTCGAGGGCCCCGACGCCGACACCCGTCGCGGCGGTCATTGCCTCCTCTGGGGCCGCGCGCGCGATCCCCACGGGCGCGAGGTGGTGGGCACCCTGCGCACCCCCGAGGGCTACTCGCTCACCGTCGACGCGACGATCGCCGCGACCCTGCGGGTCCTCGCCGGCGAGGTCGCGCCCGGCTACCAGACCCCGTCGACCGCGTTCTCGGCGGGCTTCGTCTCCACGCTCCCCGGTTGTGAGATGTCCCTTGGGACATGATCGAAGGCGCGCGCCCCTCGACCCCGCAGGCCGCTCGCATCCGGTGAAACCGGAACCATTCTTCGGGCGTTCCAAGGACGGACCCCGAGGAGCCCCATGCGACACGCGACCCCCTCCGCCCCGCGAACCCGCGCCATCACCGATCTCGCCTTCGTCGACGCCTTCACCCGCGCCATCACCGAGCAGCCCTTCCTCCGCGATCTCCTCGAGCTCCGTCGACAACGACGCGAGCTCGCCACGGTGACCGAACCCAAGGCGGCCTAGCCCGCCCTCCGAGCGCCCCGCCGCCCGCGCGAACCCAGCCCTTGCGCGCCGCGGAGCGCCGGCCGACGATCGGCCGATGCAGCGGCCCGCCCCTCTCCTCCTCGCCCTCACGCTCGCCTGCACCACGGCCGGTGGCGACGCGGTCAGCGAGACGCCGCGGCGGCCCGATCCCGTCGCCGCCCCCGCACCCGATCCCACCTCGGTCGTCGCTCCCGACCCGACGAGCACCTCGACGCCCGCGAAGTCCGCCCCCGCGGAGATCGCCTGCGCGAGCGACGACGAGTGCACGAGCTCGTGCTCGCAGGGCGCGGTCAACCGCGGCTGGTACGAGGCGACCTTCCCCGGCGGCGAGGCCTGTGAGGACGGCTGCACCAGCAAGGGGAGCGAGTCGCCCCGCTGCGAGGAGGGGATCTGCGTCGCCTACCGGCTGGGCGCCCGCGACCCCGAGTGCACCGATCGCCCGGATCGCGCGCGCGCCCCCCAGCGCCCGGGCCCGGCCCACCGCTGCGAGCGCGACCAGGAGTGCCGCGTGAGCTGCAATTTCGGGGCGATCCGCGGCGACTGGTACGGCTACCTCGGCCTCGAGGCCCGCGAATGCAAGGACGGCTGCGCCTCCAAGGGGATCACCGCCCGCTGCGCGGAGGGGCGCTGCGCGGCCTTCCGCGGCGATTCCCCGCTCGCCGAGTGCACCGAGGTCTCGGTCCACCGCGGCATCGCAGGTGATTGACGATGAACGCCGTCCTCGGCAGGGTGGTTGCCCTGTGAATCCGGAGGAGCGCGTGACCTACGATCTGATCATCCAGGGCGGGACCATCGTCGACGGCAGCGGCAACGCGGCCTACCGCGGCGACATTGCGATCAAGGACGGCGTCATCGCGGCGATCGGCGCGGTCGAGGGCTCCGCCCGCGAGACCATCGACGCCAGCGGCGCGCTGGTCACCCCCGGCTTCGTCGACATCCACTGCCACTACGACGGCCAGGTCTCCTGGGACCCCGACCTCATGCCCTCGTCGGTCCACGGGGTGACGACCGCGGTGATGGGCTCCTGCGGCGTCGGCTTCGCGCCGGTCCACGTCCGCGATCGGACCGCGCTCATCGAGCTCATGGAGGGGGTCGAGGACATCCCCGGCACCGCCCTCGCCGAGGGGATCAATTGGCGCTGGGAGAGCTTCGAGGAGTACCTCGACGCGATCGACGACTTCCCCCACGCGATCGACTTCGCCGCCCAGGTCCCCCACGACTCGCTGCGGGTCTACGTGATGGGCGAGCGGGCGCTCGCCGGCGAGGAGGCGACCGACGAGGACATCGCGACGATGCGCGAGCTCACCCGGCGGGCGCTCGAGGCCGGCGCGGTCGGCTTCTCGACCGGCCGCACCGACAACCACCGGGCGAAGAGCGGCGCGCCGACGCCGGCGAGCGAGGCGTCGATCCGCGAGCTCCAGGGGATCGCCGAGGCGCTCCACGGCCTGGGTCACGGGGTCCTCCAGGCGGTCTCCGACTTCGACATGCCGATCGCGGCCGAGCGCTTCGACCCCGAGTTCGACGTGATCGAGGCGATGGCGGCGGCCGGCGGCGGCCACCGGACCTCGATCTCCCTCCTCCAGCGCGACGCCGACCCCGAGCAGTGGCGGCGGATCCTCGATCGGGTCGACGCGGCGAAGGAGCGCGGGATCGACATCCGCGTCCAGGTCGCGGCCCGCGGGATCGGCGTGATGCTCGGCTTCGAGGCGACCTTCCACCCCTTCATGGGCTTCCCCTCCTACAAGAAGATCGCCCACCTCCCGCTCGCCGAGCGGGTCGCGGCGATGCGCACCGACGCGGTCCGCGAGGCGATGCTCGCGGAGAAGAGCGACAAGGTCGCGGGCGACGGCTCGCCGATCCCGCCCCTCGCCGATCGCCTCCTCGCCCAGATCGATCGGATCTCGATGCGCCTCTTCCGCCTCGGCGAGGACCCGAACTACGAGCCGGCGCCCCAGGAGTCGCTCTTCTTCGAGGCCAAGCGCCGCGGGATCACCCCGCTCGCCGCGATCTACGACGCGCTCCTCGAGGACGAGGGCCACCAGCTCCTCTACTTCCCGATCTTCAACTACGGGTCGATGAACCTCGACAACGTCGAGGCGATGCTGAACCACCCGCAGGCGCTCCCCGGCCTCTCCGACGGCGGCGCCCACGTCGGCACGATCTGCGACGCGTCCTTCCCGACCTTCATGCTCACCCACTGGGTCCGCGACCGCGCCCGCGGGCGCCTGCCGGTCGAGAAGGTGATCAAGATGATGACCCGCGACACCGCCGAGTTCATCGGCTTCCACGACCGCGGCGAGCTCGCGGTCGGCAAGCGGGCGGACATCAACGTGATCGACCTCGATCACCTCCGCCTCCACCGCCCGCGCCTGGTCCGCGACCTCCCGGCCGGCGGCCAGCGCCTCCTCCAGGACGTCGAGGGCTACCGCGCGACCCTGGTCGCCGGCCAGGTGATCGCCCGCGAGGGCAAGCTCACCGGCGCCCGCCCGGGCCGCCTCGCCCGCCTCGGCGCGCGGGCAGCCGCCAACTAGCGGCGCCGTGAATTGACGAGAGCGCGGGTCCCCCGAGGGGGCTCGCGCTCTCTCGCGTTCGAAGCCGCCTAGTGCCGCGACCGCAACGTATCGATCCACCTCGCGCGGGGAACGTCGCCGCTGGCGACGCGGGGAGCGCGTCATGGAGCCCGCCAGGCGTCTGTAGGCTACTCTCTATCATGCGCAAGATGAAGACGAAGCCGACGCGATTGCCGTCGTGGGCCTCGCGCAAGCCCATCTCCTACGTCGTGGCCATCGATGACTCGGGCCAGAAGCACGTTCGCCCTTCGCTCGATCGCCGGTGCTTCTTCCTCGGCGGCGTGATTCTGCCGGCCGCCAACGTGGACAAGCTTCGGGGGACTTGGGCTGCTCACGGGGCTGAACATGAGACGAAGGCGCGCACCTACACGTCGACGTTCGGGGTCGAGGAGCGTCCGAGGTGGGCGGAAGCACTTCTATCTGTCGAGATGGACCACTGGGGGGCATTGCCCCTGTGGATAGCCTTCGACAAGAACGAAGCGGGAGACGAAGTCACCCTCCCTACGCGTCTGGGCGGGCGACGGATCGACCCGACGAGTGCGATCCGCATCCTGGTCAGCATGCTTGCCATCCACCTCGAGCATGTTCGAGGAGGCGCGGACCACGTCTTGATCGATCACATGGCCTCGGAGGCTGAGGAGGAACTCCTACAGGACGGGTGGAACGATGCAAGGGAGCGGCTTGAGGCCCCTCTGCAGAGGAGACTCCCTACGACCCTCACTTTTGTCGACTCGAAGAGCACGCCTGAGGTCCAGGTCGCGGACGTTCTCACGGGGCTCCTCAGAGCGGCCCACGAGGAACACCGTCCGATCGCTCCTGGCTTGGTACGCCTGCTACGAAAAGCCGAGCAACAGAAGCTGTTCGGTTTTCACCTCTCCTAGACCAGACCCCGCTTCTACGAGGTTGCCCAGTCCTTGAGTCGCTCACTCGGTCGCGCTCGGGCTCGCTTCGGAGGCCGTCGCTGCGGCCGAGCCAGAGCACTCGCGCGCGGCGCTCGTCTGGCATGCGCCCGCAGAGCCCCGAGTGCGTCACGGTCGTGCTCGGAGTTGTGGGGCGTGTTTCAGCACCCTGCTAGCTCGCCGACCCGCCGGCGCCGCCACGGGCGACGATCCGGTCCGTGCCGACCCAGGGCCGGAGCACCTCGGGCACCAGCACCGAGCCGTCGGCCTGCTGGTAGTTCTCGAGGATCGCGACGATCGCCCGCGAGGTCGCCACGGCTGTCCCATTGAGCATGTGGGCGTGGCGCGGCTTGGGCTTGCCGTCGCCGGCCGGGCGGTAGCGGATCCGCAGGCGCCGGGCCTGGTAGTCGGTGCAGTTGGAGGTGCTCGTCACCTCGCCGTAGTCGCCGCGCCCGGGCATCCAGGCCTCGATGTCGAACTTGCGGTAGGCCGGCCCGCCGAGGTCGCCGCTGGCGATGTCGAGGACCCGGTAGGGGAGCCCGAGGCCCTGGAAGATCTCCTCCTCGATCGCCAGCATCCGCCGGTGCATCGCCTCGCTCTCGTCGAGCTCACCGGCGGTGAAGGCGAAGAGCTCGACCTTGGTGAACTGGTGGACCCGGTAGAGCCCGCGCGACTCCTGCCCGGCCGAGCCGGCCTCGGTGCGGAAGCAGTGGGAGAGCCCGGCGACCAGGAGGGGGAGCGACTCGACGTCGAGGATCGCGTCCGCCAGCATCCCGCCGAGGGTGATCTCGGCGGTGCCGACCAGGCAGAGGTCGGAGTCGGCGACGCTGTAGACCTGGGTCGACTCGCCCCGCGGGTTGAAGCCGAGGCCCTGGAGGATCTCCACCCGCGCGAGGTCCGGCGTGGTGTGGAGGATGAAGCCGTGGCGGCGGGCGACCCCGAGCGCGTAGTGCTGGAGCGCGAGGTCGAGGAGCACCGCGTCGTTCTTCAGGTAGTAGAACTTCTGGCCGGCCACCTTGGCGCCGGCGGCGAAGTCGACGAGGTCGAGCGACTCGGCGATCGTCAGGTGATCGCGGACCTCGACCCCCTCGGCCGCGAGATCGCGGATCGTCCCCCAGCGGTGGAGCTCGCGGTGCTCGTCGATCGAGCGCGGGACCTCCGGATGGGTCAGGTTCGGGACCCGCCCCCAGGCCTCGTCGCGGGCGCTGAGCGCCGCCGAGGCGGCCTCAGTGAGCTCCTGCTCGCGCTCGCGGAGGCGGCGACCGGCCTCGACCAGCGGCGCCCGGGCGGCCTGCTGCTCGGCCTTAGGCAGCTTGCTCACGCCCTTCATCGCCGCGCTGGTCTCGTTCTGCTGGCGGCGGACGTCCTCCTGCTCGCGCAGGAGATCGAGGTAGGCGCGGTCGAGGGAGGTCAGGCGCTCCACCGTCCGGGCGGCCCAGCCCTCCTCGCCGGGGCCGAGGTCGTCGAAGACCCGGACGTTGCGATCGACGAGGTTGTCGGCGATCGCCGCCGGGCTCTCTCGCAGGAGCTTGATGTCGAGCATGGCGGCGGACTCTAACAAAGGTCGGGCGCGGGGCCCACCGGCGGCCGTCCGCGGAGGGTTGACCGCCGCGCCGCCGCGGTCCATCCTCGCGCCCCCAAGGGCCACGGCCAGGAACCGCGGCCCCACCACCCCGCGAATACCCCCGCGATCACCCCGCGTCCGTCCGCGACGCGACACCCGAGAGAGGCATTATGGGATACGGAGACAACCGCCGGACGCCGAAGATGCGCCGCCGCCGTCGTCAGCTCAAGCTCAAGCAGCGCCTTCGCCGTCAGGCCACCGACACCAAGGCGGAGCGCCAGGCCCAGGCCCCGGCGCCGGCGAAGAGCAAGCGCGGCAAGTAGCCCGCACCGGCGCCGCCCACCCGGGCCCAACGCCGCTCCCCGCGACGATCGATCCGCCCCCGGATCCGATCGTCGCGGCTTTTTTGAGGCCCCAGGCGGCTCCAGCTATAGGTGTGGTGACATCCTACATCCACCCAGCCGGAGGCCGCCCGTGCTCCGCCGTCCCCTGCCCCACCTCGCCTGCTTCGTCCTCGCCGCCCTCACCGCCTACACCGGGCTGGCGACCGCCGGGGTGGAGCGCCTCCAGCGGCCCGGCCGCTCGCTCGCGCCCTTCTCCCAGGAGCCGCCCGAGGGGCCGCCGGGGCTCGCCCGGTCGCTCGATCGCGGCGAGGCAGAGCGCTGGCAGGACCAGATCCGCGGGCGCCTCGAGGCCCTCGCCGAACGCCAGCCGACGGCCGCTGTCGAGGCCGACGCCGCCGCCGACGCCGCCGCCGAGCTCCGCCGCCGCCTCCGGGTCCTCGCGGCCGAGTCGGGCGCCCGCCTGGCGATCCACGTCCGCGACCTCGACGACGAGCGCCCGCTCTTCGACCACGCCGGCGACGAGCGCCTCAACCCCGCCTCCAACCACAAGCTGGTGACCGCGATCGCGGCGACCGAGCTCCTCGGCGCGGACTACCGCTTTGAGACCCGGGTCGAGCGCGACGGCGACACCCTCTACCTGATCGGCGAGGGCGACCCGAGCCTCCAGGCCCGCGACCTCTACGACCTCGCCGGCGAGGTGCTGGTCCGCGGCGCGGCCGAGGGCGCCCGCCGGATCGTCGTCGACGAGGGCGCCTTCTCGCGCGAGCACCTCGGCCCGGGCTACCGCGCCGACGACGAGGGCGCGAGCTACCAGGCGCCGAGCGGCGCGCTCTCCCTCGCCTTCAACACGGTCGAGGTGACGGTCACGCCGGGGGCCTACGGCGAGGCGGCCGCGGTCGCGATTTCGCCGGCCAGCGCCGCGGTCGAGGTCGTCGGCGAGGTCCGCACCGGTCGTGGCCGCGCCCTGCGGGTGACCAGCGAGCGCGGCGAGGGCGGCCGTACCCGGATCCGGGTGAGCGGCAGCCTGCGGGCCGGCGCCGCGCCGCAGACGATCCGCCGCCGCGTCAGCGATCCCGGGCTCTTCGCGGGCGCCGCCTTCGCGGCGATCCTCGCCGAGCGGAGCGGCGACGAGGCCCTCCCGGTCGGCCGCGGCGAGGCGCCGGCGGACGCCGAGCTCGTCGCCACCCACACCTCGGCCCCGCTGGCCGCGGTCCTCGCCTCGGCGCTCAAGTACTCGAACAACTTCACGACCGAGCAGGTCCTCCGCACCCTCGGCTGGCGGGCGAGCGGCGCCCCGGGATCGTGGGAGAACGGCGCCGCGGCGATCCGCGGGCTCTGGGCGGCGATCGGCAACGCCCCCGAGGACCTCGTCTTCGAGAACGGCTCGGGCCTCAGCGCCCGCGGCCGGATCGCCCCGCGGGCGCTGGTCAACCTCCTCGCCCTCACCCGCGCGCCGGGCTCCGACGCCGCCGAGCTCCTTCCGGCCTTCGCCAGCCCCGGCGGCGAGGGGACGCTGCGCCTGCGGATGCCGCGGGCGCAGGGCCGGGTCCGCGGCAAGACCGGGACGATCGGCGGGGTCTCGGCGCTGAGCGGCGTGGTCACCTCGGACGACGGCCAGCGGGCGCTCGCCTTCTCGATCCTGATGAACGGGCGGCAGGATCTCGAGCGGAGCCGGCGGCTTCAGGATCGGCTGGTGCTGGCGCTCGTCGATCACCTCGATCGCGGCTGAGCGACCGCTTCGCGCGGGAAGATCTGCGCGCACGGCCGCGTTCTTCCCCGACGCCTGCTCGCCACCGCCGTGGTAGCGTCCCCCCGCCCGATGTCCGAACGCACACGCCTCCTCCTTGTCTTTGGCGGCCGCTCGTCCGAGCACGAGGTCTCGCTCCGCTCGGCGACCGAGATCCGCGCGGCGATCGATCGCCAGCGCTTTGACCTCATCCTCCTCGGGATCCGCCGCGACGGCACGTGGTGCACGGGCCCGGCCGAGATGCCGCTGGCCGAGGTGATCGAGCGCGGCGAGCCGGTCCGCGACCTCCTGGCGCTCGGCCCCGATCTGGTGTTTCCGGCCCTCCACGGCCCCTACGGCGAGGATGGGACCTTCCAGGGTCTCCTCGAGGTGCTCGGCCTCCCCTACGTCGGCTCGGGGGTCCTGGCGTCGGCGCTCTGCATGGACAAGGCGGTGGTGAAGCGCTTCCTCGCCGCCCAGGAGCCGCCGATCCCGGTGGTCCCGTGGGTCGAGGTCGACGGCGACGAGCTCGCCGATCCCGAGCGCGCGCGGGCGATCGCCGGGTCGGTGAGCGAGCGCCTCGGCTACCCCTGCTTCGTCAAGCCGGCGAACCAGGGCTCGTCGGTCGGCGTGAGCCGGGCGACCAGCGCCGACGAGCTGGCGACCGCGCTCGAGCTCGCCGCCCGCTACGACCCGAAGATCATCGTCGAGAAGGGCCTGCGCTGCCGCGAGATCGAGGTCGCGGTCCTCGGCGACGGCGGCCCGTCGACGATGGTCTCGGACCCCGGCGAGATCCGCCTGCCGCCGGGCCTCTGGTACGACTACGACAACAAGTACATCCACGACGTGGCGACGCTCCACATCCCGGCCGAGCTCCCGGCCTCGCTCCGCGAGCGCCTCCGCGTCCTGGCCCTCCGCGCCTTCCGAGCGACCGGCTGCCAGGGCCTCGCCCGCGTCGACTTCTTCGTCGACGAGCAGAGCGGCGAGCCCTACCTCAACGAGGTCAACACGATGCCGGGCTTCACGACGATCTCGATGTACCCGAAGATGATGGGCGCCGCCGGCGTCCCCTACGGCGAGCTGATCACCCGCCTCTGCGACCTCGCGCTGCTCCACCACAAGGCCCGCCAGGGCCTGCGGATCACCCGCTAGCGCGGAGCTTCGCCTCGGCCTTCGAAGTCTTCGGGGTCGGCCCCGAGCACGTTCGCGTGGAGGCGCCCGAACTCAGCTCACCACCCCAAGAAGGCGCCCCCCTTCAACCGCGCGGCTCCCAGGCTCAGACGCCGCCGAAGGTGGCGGGTGAGCCTGGGCCTTCGAAGTCTTTGGGGAGCGCCTAGTCGGCCCGAGCACGTCCGCATGAAGGCGCCCGAACGCGGCTCTCACTCCCGCGAAGGTGGCAGCGCCGATGAGCGGAGGAGGGGGCTCGACGCGAGTCCCGCAGATCGCACGCCGACGAAGTCGGTGGGCGATCGAGGAATGTCTGAGCGTCGAGCCCCCTCCTCCGCGCCCGCGAGCAAGCCTTCGCCCGCCCACCTCGTGGACCGCACCGATCGTCAGCCCCCACCCCCGGCGCCCGCCCCCCCCCCCCCCCCCCCCCCCCCGCCGCAAAGCCTCTACCTTCGCCTCCCATGCCCGCCAGCCCCCCGCCGCCGCCCCCCGCGCGGGTCCTCTCCGGCGTCCAGCCCTCCGGCGCCTCAGGTTCCCAGCACCTCGGCAACTACTTCGGCGCGATCCAGCAGCAAATCGCCCTCCAGGACGAGCTCCCGGGCGAGGTCTACTACTTCATCGCCGACTACCACGCGCTGACGACGGTCCACGACGGCGAGGCGCTCCGCGCCAATTGCCACGAGCTGGCGATCACCTACCTCGCCCTCGGCCTCGATCCGGCGAAGGCCGCCCTCTTCCGCCAGTCGGACGTCCCCGAGGTGGCCGAGCTCGCCTGGCTCCTCGCGTCGGTGACCGGGATGGGCCTCCTCGAGCGCGCCCACGCCTACAAGGACAAGGTCGCCAACGGCCTCAAGCCCTCGGCCGGGCTCTTCTTCTACCCGGTGCTGATGGCCGCCGACATCCTCCTCTACGACGCGACCCTCGTCCCGGTCGGCAAGGATCAGCTCCAGCACGTCGAGTTCGCCCAGGACATGGCGACCTACTTCAACCAGGCCTTCGCCGGCGGCGCCGACGTGCTCCGCCGCCCGGAGCCGCGCCTCTCGCGGACGCCGCTGGTGCCCGGGCTCGACGGCCGCAAGATGAGCAAGAGCTACGGCAACTCGATCCCGATCTTTGAGAGCGGCAAGCGCCTCCGCAAGCTGGTCGGCCAGATCGTCACCGACTCGACCGAGCTCGGCCAGCCGCTCCCCTTCGAGAGCTGCAACGTCTTCGCGCTCCTCCGCCTGGTCTGCGCCGAGGACGAGCTCGCCGAGATCGCCGGCTGGTACCAGGCGGGCGCGCGGGAGGGCAAGCCCTTCGGCTACGGCCACGCCAAGCAGCACCTGGCGGCCAAGCTCGACGCGCTCTTCGCCCCGGCCCGCGCCCGCCGCGAGCACCTCCTCGCCCACCCGGAGGAGGTCGACGCCGCCCTCGCGGCCGGGGCCGCCCGCGCCCGCCCGGTCGCCCGCGCGACCCTCGAGCGCTGCCGCCGGGCCTGCGGGCTCGGCTAGGGGCCCCTCGCGGCCGGCGCTCTACCTGTCGCCGAGACCATGGCCTCTTCAACATGTCCGATCGTTCACTTCACACGCCGACGATCGTCGGCGCCGACGCGCTCGCCGACCTCGCTTCGCTCGAGCCGATCGCCCGGGCGATCTTCGGCGAGGGCGATCGCCCGGCCGGCTGGTTCGAACGCAAGCTCCGGCGTGAGCGCGTCGATCCCCGGCTCTCGGTGATCGCCCGCGAGGGCGCGTCGATCGTCGGCTACGCCCTCCTGGGCGCGCCCCCCAGCCTCCCCGGGGTCGCCCGCGCCGCCGGCATGGGGGTGATCCCGACCCATCGCGGCCGCGGCCTCGGCTCCGCCCTCCTCGCCGCCGCGGCCGAACGGGCCCGGAGCGCCGGCCTCCGCCGCCTCCACACCCTCGCCGGGCCCGAGCGCGTCGGCTTCTACGAGCGCTTCGGGATGCTGGCGATCGCCCGCCTCCACACCCTCCTCGCCGCCCCTCCCGAGGCCCCGGCCGACGTCGCGTTCGGCGGGGCGCTGCGCCTGGGCGCGCCCCTCCCCTGGGCGCTCCCGGGGGCGACGGAGGTCGCTGGCTGGCTCGCCGAGGCGTGGTCCGAGACCCCCGATCCGCTGCGGGCGAGCGCCGCGATCGGCGCGGCGGGCGGTGACCCGATCGCCTGGGCCCACCTCTCGCGCGAGGGCCGGGCCTGGCTCTGCCAGCGCCTCCTGGTCGCCGACGGGTCGCCGCTGGAGCGCGAGGGCCGGGCGCTGGCGGCGGCCGAGGCCCTCCGCCGCTCGCTCGCCGCCGACGCGCCGCTCCTGCTCTATGGCCTGCCGGCCGTGAGCGCGATCACGGATGCGCTCCTCCAGCGCGGCTGGCGGGTCGTCCAGGAGGGCGTGGTGATGGAGCGCGTCCTCGCCGCCGATTGAGCCAGTGCGGGCCGCGACGCCGCCTGGACAGGGCGCGACCGCCCGCGCAATCATCGGCGCATCGCCATGACCTTCGCTCGCCCTGCCTCCTTCACCCGCCTCTCCACCCTCGCCGCCCTCGCCCTCGCCCTCGCCGGCTGCCGCGGCGACGATCCGGGGGGCAGCGCGACCGAAGGCTCCTCGTCGAGCTCGACCGGCAGCGGCACCGACTCCGCCTCCTCGACCAGCGCCGCCCCCGAGACCACGGGCGGGAGCACCGGGGGCAGCACCACCGACGCCTCGGCCGGCTTCCTGACCACCCAGGGTGACACCTCGACCGGCGGCGGCGCGCTCCCCAACGGCGCCCAGTGCCAGGACGACAGCGAGTGCGCCTCCGGCAACTGCTACACGATCCCGATGCTCGGCGGGGTCTGCTCGGAGTGCAAGAGCGACCAGGACTGCCTCGACTCGGGCGCCGGGATCTCGTGCTCGCTCGACGCCGGATCGATGCAGGCGATCTGCACCCAGGGCGGCCTCGGGACCACCTGCGAGTCGATGGCCTCGTGCGCCGACGGCCTCTTCTGCGCCGAGGTGATCGAGGGGACCTTCGGCCTGGTGCCGACCGCCTGCTCGGAGTGCGGCGACTCGGGCGACTGCTCGAACGGCCAGATCTGCTCGCCCAAGGTCGACTTCAACATGCTCAGCGGCTACAAGACCTGCGTCGATCCGGGCAGCCTCCCGAACGACGAGCTCTGCCCGAACAACCCCGAGGGCGACGCCGCCTGCATGTCCGGCAAGTGCGGCGAGGTCGACGTGATGGGCTTCATCAAGCTCGGCGTCTGCGGCGAGTGCAACGGCGACGCCGACTGCATGGGCGGCACCTGCACCCCCGGCTCCTTCAGCCAGGGCGGGGTGATGGGCTCGACCTGCGGCTAGTCCAGGCTACGGAGTGAGCTCGGCGGCGACCGTTCACGGTCGCCGCGCTCGCGAGCGGCGATCGATCGCCGCGGAGATCGCGAATCGGGGGCCGCGCGGACGCACGACCCCCGACCAAGCGCCGTGAACGCGGGGCTACTTCCCGCGCTTGGCCGCCTCGATGTGGCAGGTGTCGAGGCAGATCTCGCTGTTCGCCGTGCAGAGGAGGCGGCAGGTCTCGCGGTCGGTCTCCTTGCCCTTCTGCTCGTCGCAGAGGCGCTCGCACGAGGCCATCTGGCTGTTGCAGGAGCGGGCGCAGCCCTGACCCACCGGGGTGGCGTCGTCGTGGGCGCCCTCCTCGGGCTTGGCGAAGTCGAGGGTCGAGCCCAGGGCCTCGGCGACCGTCTCGCAGTTGAGCTTGCAGGTCTCGCGATCGGTCTCCTTCATCTTCGGGTCGTAGCAATCCTCCATGCAGAGGTCGTAGCGGTCGGCGATCTTGACGACCGGGCTGTCCGGGCTGACGCCCGCGGCCTCGGCGTTGGTCCGGCAGGTGAGCTTGCAGGTCTCGCGATCGGTCTCCTTGGCCTTGAGATCGTCCATGCACTCGTGGACGCAGCCGCGGTACTCGGTGAGCGCCTTCTGGATCCCCTGGGTGTCGACCGGCTCGGGCGGCGGCGCGCCGCTCGGCGCCGCCGCGGCCTCGGGCGCGCCCGCCCGGGCGCCGGACTTCGCCTTCGCGTCGGGCTTGGCGTCGGCCTCGGCGGGGGCGCTCTCCGACTTGTTCGCCGCCGCGCCGGCCGCGGTGGTGTCGAGGGAATCACATGCGCTCCCGGCCAGGAACCAAAGGGCTACCGCCGCGAACGACCTCCACTGCTTGCTTGCTTTCGGCATCGGGGTGCTATCCGAGCGGGATCATAGAGGCGCGGCGGCGCGCTGTGCCCGCAAGATTTGCCCATGCCTGCGACCGCGCCGGCGACCGCCCCGCAGGACGCCCGCCCTACGCGGGTCACGAGCGCGTCGACGAGAGTCGCGAGCCCGTCGACGCGAGCGCGAGCGCCTCAACTCGAGCGACGCAGGCGGGCGCCTCGCTCAGCCGCCGCCGCAGTTGTGGGCGCAGACGGCGGCCTGTGACTCGCAGTTGAGCTCGCAGGTCGCGGCGTCGGTCCCCGCCGCCGTCTTCCCGCACTCGCCACCGCAGGACACAAAGGTCGAGAAGCAGCCCTTCGCGCACTCCTGGAGCGCCTTCGGGTCGCCGGCGGCGGCCGCCGGCGAGGTCGCCTTGAGGACCCTCAGGGTGCTCTCGGCGGCGGCCTGCTTGTCGACGCACTCGCCGGGACAGGCGGCCTTGGCGGCCTCGTCGGTGAGGGCCGCGCAGGCGTCGACGCAGGTGTGGAGCTCCTTGATCAACGGCTTGGTCGCCGCCTTGTCCTCGGTCGCGCCGCCGACCTTGCGACGGTCGACCGCGTCGTCGGCCTTGCAGTTGAGGCGGCAGGTCGCCCGATCGTCGGCCGAGAGCTTGGGATCGTCGGCGCAGGCCGCGAGGCAGGCGTCGTAGCCGACCTCCTGGGTCGCCCCCGCGCCCGCAGCCGCCCCCTCGCCGGAGGGCTGGGCGCCCTCGGCCGCCTTGACCTCGCCCGCCTTGCCCTCGCCCGCCGCGCCCGCCGCGGGCGGCGGCGTATCGCAGGCGCCCGCGCCGAAGATGAGGCCGAGAGAGAGGAGAACCCCGAGAGAGCCGCGCATGGCCGGATCTTCGTCGATCCACCCCGATCCCGCAACCGCGCCGCGGCCCCGGCGCCCGCAAAAGGCGCGCCCGCCCGCGTCTCCAGGCTCGGCGTCGACGCCGGGCGGCCTCCGCGGGTAGCCTGCGCCGGTGATCGCCTCGACGCGGGACCGAGCGCGCGGCCGGAGGGGCGCCCCCGCGGTGACCCGCTCGGTCGCGCTCGCCCCCGCCCTCGCCCTCCTGCTGGCCCTCGCCTGTCACCCGCAGGCCGCGACCCGACCGCCCACGCCCACCTTCGCGGGCGAGCGCGCGCTCGAGCTCGCCGCCTGGCTGAGCGGCCTCCCGCGGGCGCTCGGCGATCCCCGCCGGGGCGCGAGCGTCGATCTCCTGATCGGCGAGCTCCGCCGCCGCGGCGCCGAGGAGATCCGGACCCTCGACCACCGCGCCGCCGATCCCTGGAGCGGCGAGGTCTTCGAGATGACGACGCTGATCGCCGATCTCCGGCCGAGCGCACCCCGCCGCTTCATCCTCGCCACCCACTTCGACACCCGCCCCTGGGCGGAGGCCGATCCCGATCCAGCCCGCCGCGAGGCGCCGATCCCCGGGGCCAACGACGGCACCAGCGGCGTCGCGGTCCTCCTCGAGCTCCTCCCCCTGGTCGCCGAGGCGCTCCCCGACGAGGTCGGCCTCTCGCTGATCCTCTTCGACGGCGAAGAGCTCGGGCGGCCGCCGGCGGTCGGCTACTGCGCCGGCTCGCGCGCGCTCGCGGCCGAGATCCGCGCCGGCCGCTTCGACGATCTCCGCGGCGCCGAGCTCGCGATCGTCATCGACATGATCGGCGACGCCGAGCTCCGGATCCTCCCCGAGCAGAACTCCCTGACCGCTGCGCCCTGGCTCATCGACCAGATCTGGGCGACGGCCGAGCGCGCCGGCTACCCCGAGTTCGCGGCGGGCCCGAGCCGCTCGATCACCGACGACCACGTCGCCCTCATCGAGCTCGGGATCCCCGCCGTGCTCCTCATCGACGCCGAGTACCCCCACTGGCACACCCACGCCGACACCCTCGACAAGCTCGGCGCGCGCAGCCTCGAGGCGGTCGGCGAGACCCTGCGGCGGACCCTCGTGACGCTCGCCCGCGGGCGGCCCGCGAGCCGCTGATCCGCGACCCCACACGCGGAGGGCCGGCGCGCGGTCATCTCCACCTGTGGAGGTCGTCCGGTCGCGACCGCGCGAGCGCTCGTCCGCACGCGCCCGCGCGGACGCTCCTCACCGTGGAGCGGCGCGAGAGTCCGCGCTCAGCCCTCGTCGATCCGCTCGGCGAGGACCGCCACCAGCACCGCCCGCACGCCGGCCGCGTCGAGCCCCCGGAGCGCGCCGAGGAGCCGCTCCGCCTGCTCCTGGAGCCCAAGGGCCGCGAGGGGGATCGGCGCGAGCGGGCACTCGATCTCCTGGTGGTGGACGTGACGGAGGAGCTTCTTCAGGGTGGCCGTGGGGATCCAGCGTAGTCCGATGTCGGGGCCGTTGCGACGCATCGCTGGAGGGTAGCCGATCCCCACGCACGCGAGTCGAGCGCGCGCCCGATCGCTCGCCGCAGAGCGACCACGTGAACGCCCACGGGGCCGACGCCCTCCGATACACTGGCAATATCAATTGCGGTCGCGCTGGCAAAGGACGGCCGCTCAGGATGGAATTGGAGGGGTCATGAGTTCACGCATCACACTTCGAAGCCTGGCTGCGCTCGCCTGCGTCAGCCTCGTCGCCTGCAGCGGCGACGACACCGCCAACGAGACCGAGTCGTCGACCAGCAGCGCCGGGACCGAGTCGACGTCGACGTCGTCGACCTCGACCACCGGCGCGGACACCGAGACCAGCGGCGCGAGCGCGACCGGCGGAGCGGCCTGCGGCGACGGCAACGTCGACCCGGGCGAGGAGTGTGACGACGGCAACGCCGACGACTCCGACGCCTGCCTCTCGACCTGCATGACGGCCTCCTGCGGCGACGGCGTCGTCCAGACCGGAGTCGAGGAGTGCGACGACGGCAACGACGTCGACACCGACGCCTGCCTCTCGACCTGCATGATGGCCTCCTGCGGCGACGGCGTCGTCCAGGAGGGCGAGGAGTGCGACGACGGCAACGCCGACGACACCGACGCCTGCCCGACCAATTGCCTGAACGCCGCCTGCGGCGACGGCTTCGTCCAGGCCGGCGTCGAGGAGTGCGACGACGGCAACGCCGACGACACCGACTCCTGCCTCTCGACCTGCGCCGCGGCGAGCTGCGGCGACGGGATCCAGGGCCCGGGCGAGGCCTGCGACGACGGCAACGACGTCGACGACGACGAGTGCACCAACCAGTGCGCGCTCCCGAGCTGCGGCGACGGGATCCTCCAGGTGGGCGAGGAGTGCGACGACGGCAACGACAGCGACACCGACGATTGCCTCTCGACCTGCCTGAGCGCGACCTGCGGCGACGGGGCGGTCTGGGAGGGCATGGAGGAGTGCGATGACGCCAACGACTCCGACACCGACGAGTGCCTGACCACCTGCGTCGCCGCGACCTGCGGCGACATGTTCGTCCAGGAGGGCGTCGAGGAGTGCGACGACGGCAACGACGTCGACACCGACGATTGCCTCTCGACCTGCGTGGCCGCGACCTGCGGCGACATGTTCGTCCAGGAGGGCGTCGAGCAGTGCGACGACGGCAACATGGACAACCTCGACGGCTGCCTGAACAACTGCATGCTGCCGATCTCCTGCAAGGCGATCCTCGACGCCGACAACAACGCCCAGAGCGGCTCCTACAGCCTCGACGTCGGCAACGGGGCCTTCGACGCGTTCTGCGACATGGCGACCGACGGCGGCGGCTGGACCCTGGTCGCGCGCTTCGCCAACAACGACGCCGCCAACTGGATGGCCGCCTCCGGCGCCTGGTGGTACGTCCAGACCGCCGCCCAGGGGATGCCGACCAGCCGCACCGACGTCGCCGACGCCTACTCGCCGGCCTTCCACCAGGTCGTCGCCGACGAGCTCAAGCTCTCGCGCACCGACAACGTCGACGACGCCCACCTCCTGATGACCAACGCCCAGTGCCTCGGCGGCAAGACCTTCCGCGCGCACATCACCTCCTTCGGCGACTTCCAGAACGCGGCGGTCTGGGCGACCAACCAGGTCCTCGGCAACTGCCCGGCGGACCTCGCCAACAACTGGAACGGGACCAACGGCTTCGCCCAGGCCCAGTGCACCGGCGACATCGGCGCGCCCAACTCGATCTCGTTCTGGGCGGACTGGAGCTCCGGCGACGGCGCGGTGATGATGATCGGCGGCGGCGGCAACAACTGCGGCCGGGCCGACCACGGGATCGGCGTCACCGAGGCCAACGACGCGAGCTTCTCCGACTCCTTCCCGAAGGACGACTTCGGCAACAACGGCCAGAACTACAGCGACAACTACGCGCTCAACCTCTTCGTCCGCTAGCGGGCGAGACCAGCGCGCGGCGGCCCGCCCTCCCGGGGGCGGGCCGCGCCAATTCTCGCTACTCGATCACCCGCACCCTGGCGCTCGCCGAGTGGCCGAAGCGCTCCGGCGTGTACATCCCCTCGGCGTGGATCGGCGGCAGCGTGAACTCGCCGATCGTCGTCGCCTGCGCGAGGTACGAGTAGGTGTAGACCCCCGCCGGCAGGCGATCGGCGAAGAGGAGGAGGCGATCGTCGCGGAGCTCGACGTGATCCCAGCTCCACCAGGGGTACCACCACGCGTCGTAGCCGCCGCGGGAGACCGCGCCGAAGAGGCTCCCGAGCGCCCCGCCGCCGCCCGCCCCGTAGGCCCCGCCGACGTCCTGCAGCGTCGTCTGGAAGCGCGGGTTCTGGCCCTCGAGGCCGGCCGGCAGCGGATCGTCGACGACCACGTAGGTCGCGCGATCGCGGACGACGATCGTCAGGTCGACCTTGACCAGGGTCCCCGCCTTGATCTCCCAGGTGCCGTCCTCGAGGCGGCGGACCGCGTCGGGATCGACCGCGCCGCCGCCCTGGGCGACCGCCTCGTAGCTCCGGTAGACCACGAAGCCCTGGTCCTCCGCCTTCATCGTCAGGTCGGCCGGGGCGTAGCGGAGGCCGATCCGGTAGTAGAGCTTGCCCGGCCCCTCCTTGGCGAGGGTGAGGGTCTGCTCCGGCGCCTCCTGGAGGCGGCGCATGCCGATCTTCTGCTCGGAGACCGCGAGCGAGCGCCCGCGGAACTCCTGGGCGCCGGCGAAGCCCTGGTCGAGGAAGATCCGGGCGACGAAGTCCGGGGTCTCCTTCTCGACCGTCGTGAAGTAGCGGTTGGCGGCGAGGAGCGCCCAGGCGTTCGCGTGGGTGGTCGGCCAGCGGCCGCCGTCCCGCAGGTCGCGCTCGGCCATGATCCCGGCCATCACCTTGGGCAGGAGCGGCTCCTCCGGCGCGACCTCGAGGAGCGCCTGGAGGAGGATCGCGTCGGTCTGGACGTTGGAGTGCATCAGGAGCTGGAGGCCGTCGGCGAGGTCCTCGCTGCGGCCCTCGACGAAGTGGGCGACCTTGGCGTCGAAGGTCGCGCGGGCGAGGAGCTCGCCGCGGAGGCGCTCGACCACGTCGTCGCGGCCGAAGCGGCGGGCGGCCGAGAGCATCCAGCCCTCGGCGTAGAGCGGGAGGTCGGCGCGGTGGGCCCAGACCCGGGCGAAGTGCTCGCTCCCCCGGCCCTCGCGCGACAGGAGCCAGAGCGCGAAGGCCCGGCTCGACCAGTCGTAGTAGCGGCCCCAGGGCGTCACCTCCTCGTCGCGGAGGTAGCTCCCCAGGTAGTCGAGCGCGCGATCGAGCGCCCGCGCGTCGACCTCGAAGCCGGCGTTCTTGCCCTCGATCAGCGCGAAGGTCACCCAGGCCGAGACGTAGGGCCAGGAGCGGCTCGGGGTGTCCCAGAGGCGGAAGCCGCCGTCCCAGTTCTGGCGGGCGAGGATCCGGGCGATCCCCGCCTTGCCGATCGCCTGCCGGCGCTCCGCGCCCGCGCCGTCGGTGATCGCGAAGCCCTCGAGGATCGGCCCGAGGACGAAGATCGGCAGGAGCCGGCTCGCGGTCTGCTCCGAGCACTCGTAGTCGTAGTCGAGGAGGTAGCGGGCGGCGTCCTCGAGGCCCGAGAGCGCGGTCGACGAGAGCGCGAGCTCGAGGCCGCCGAAGCCCGGCAGCGCGTCCATCGGCGCCTTGATCAGGCGGGCGACCGACGCGTCCGTGACCCCGTAGTCGGCGAAGGCCTGGCGGGTCGCCGGCAGCTGGATCGGGAAGGTCACCTCGGTCGCGTCGCGGCCGGCGCTGGCGAGGGCCGCGAACTGCAGGCGAGCGCGGCCGACCGCGTCGACGTGCATCGGGAAGCGGACCTCCCGCGACTCGCCCGCCGGGATCTCGACGCTCGTGCGCTCGGCCCCGTCGAGGGCGATCCCGAGGCCGCGGACGCCGACCTGGATCGCCTGATCGGCGCCGCTCTGGTTGTCGACCATCACCGCCGCCTCGAAGCGATCGCCGAGGTTGGCGAAGCGCGGCAGGCTCGGGCGCAGCATGATCGGCTTGCGCACGCGCACCCGGGTGTCGGCCGAGCCGAAGCGATCGGCGACCGCGGGATCGACCGCGACCGCCATCACCCGGAACGAGGTCAAGTTCTCGGGCATCGGGATCTCGATCGTCGCCTCGCCGCGCTCGTCGGTCCGGACCTCGGGGTTGAAGTAGGCGGTGGTCGAGAAGAGGGTGCGGAGCGAGACCTCGCTCGCCGCCCCGGTGTCGCCGCCGAGCGCGAGGGCGGTGGTCGCGTCCTTGTTCGCGGCCCGCGTGAGCACCGGCTTCGGCTTCGCCGGCGACGCCTTCTCCTCGGCGAACTTCGCCCCGCCCTCGGCCCGATCGGCCGCGGACGCGCCGGGGGCCGGCGGCGGCGCGTACTCGGCCTCCGCCATCGGCTCCTCCGGCGCCTTCTGGTTCTCGCTCTGCTCGTTCCCTTGCGGCGGCTCGACGTCCTGGCGGCGGAGGAGATAGGAGCGGAGGTCGAAGACCCGCGCCCCGGGCGAGCGCTTGCGGTGGAAGAAGGCGAGCGGATCCGGGGTCTGGTAGCCGATCAGCGAGAGCACGCCCTCGTCGACGACCATCACCGCGAGGGCGGCCGGCAGCGCCTCGCCGCCGCTCGTCCGGGTCTTGAGGCGGAGGCGGAGGGTCTCCTTGGGCGCGAGCTCCGTGCGATCGGGATCGAGCTCGACGACCACCCGCTTCGACTCCGGCGAGACCTCGAGCTCGATGGTCCCAAACGCCTGGGCGGGGCGCCCGAGATCCTGCTCCGGCGGCGCCCCCGGGACCTCGACGCGGCCGCGATCGAGGACCACGCCGACGTGGAGGTTGGGGATCATCGTCGCGCCGATCTTGACCTCGATCGTCGCGCTCCCGCCCTCGACCGTGATCGGCCGGGTCTCGGCGATCCCGTCGCGCTCGATCACCACCATCCCGTGGGCGCGGTCGAAGGGCGCGCGGACCAGCAAGGTCGCGGTCTCGCCGGGCTCGTAGCGCCGGCGATCGGGGACGAGGTCGACCCGCCGCTCGTCCTGCTCCCAGACGGTCGCGTCCTCGCCGTAGACGTAGAAGGTCCGCGCGCTCTGGGCCTGGCGGCCGGCATCGTCGCGGACGCTCGCGCGCGCGCGGTAGGTGCCGGGCTTCGAGAGGTCGAGCTCGCAGCCGACCGGCGCGGCGGCCGAGACCGGCGAGCAGCCGCCGGCCGCGATCTCCTCGGTCGAGTACTCGTAGACCCAGCGCCCCTCCCGCTCGATCGCCCGGCGCTTGGTCTCCTCGCGGACCAGCTCGATCGTCACCGGCGCGTCGGCGATCCGCTTGCCGTCGAGATCGACGACCACCGCCTCGAGGCGGGCGCGCTCGCCGGCGCGGTAGACGTTGCGATCGGCCCGGACGCCGACGTAGCGGAGCGCGGGGTGGACGACGAAGGAGGAGCGGCCGGCGATCGCCTGGCGGTTCTGATCGGTGACCGAGGCCTCGAGGGTGTAGGTCGCGGCCTCGGGCGCGTCGCCCTTCGCCGGCGTCGTCCCCTTGGGCGCGTGGAGGTCCTGCTCGACCGCCTTGACCGCGTGCTCGACCGCGAAGACGCCGCGGGCGTCGAGCGCCCCCTCGCCCTCGGCGACCAGGATCCCGCCGCCGCTCCCGGGCCCGATCTCCCAGCCCCGCCAGCCCCAGGGGCTGGTCCAGCGCTGGCCGAAGGAGAAGCCCTCGTTCTCCGGACCTGGCGGGGTGTAGCCGCTCTCCTGCCGCCGCATGGTGTAGCGGACCTCGCCGCCGACCAGCGGCGCGCCGTGGAGGTAGCGCCCCTGGATCTCGGCCTTGAGGAGATCGCCGAAGACCAGCGGCGACGCCTCGAGGCGCTCGACCGCGACCTCGAACTCGGGCGCGCGGTAGCTCTCGACCGCGAACGAGTGGTAGAAGTCGCGCGCGCTCCCGAACCACCCGCCGGAGACCGAGAGGTTGACCTGGTGGTCGCCGAGGTCCGCGCCCTCGGGGATCGCCACATCGACCGAGAAGGTCCCGAGCGCGCCGATCGTCGCGTCGCCCTCGGCGACCGTGTGGCCGCGGGGGCCGGTGACCGTGTAGCGCGCGGTGAAGCCGGTGCGCCAGAGATCCACCCCGCCCTCGGGCCCCGGCCCCTCGCGCCGGAGGATCCCGCTGAGGTGGACGGTCTCGCCGGGCTTGTAGAGCTGGCGGTCGGTGTAGAAGAACGCGCGCGGCTCCTCCTCGCCGGCGCCGCCGCCCCACCACGACCCCGAGATGTCGCGCTCGAGCGGGAGGTAGGCGAGGTCGTCGCCGCGGCGGGCGAGGACGTAGGCGTCGTAGTCGACGTTGCCGGTGAAGCGGAGATCGGCGAGGCCGCGGGCGTCGGAGCGCCCCCGCCAGAGCGGGCGATCGTTGGCCCGCGCCCGGAGCTCGAGCTCGACCCCCTCGAGCGGCTCGCCGCCCTCGATGCTGGTCACCAGGATCGTCCCGCGGCCGCGATCGAGCGCCGCCGTCACCCCGAGGTCGGTGACCTCGACGAAGCGCCCGAAGCCGATCCGCTGGCGGTAGCCCCAGCGGGTGAAGGGGTTGGAGCGGGCGCTGAGGAAGAGCACCTTGCCGGGCTCGAGGAGGCGCCGGAGGTCGAGGTCGACGCGCTCGGGGAGGCGCTTGCTCGCCGGCGTCGGGTGGGTCTCGGAGCCGGTCGCCGGCGGCATCCCGCTCGGCCAGCCGGCCTCGACGTCGAACCAGCGGTTGCCGAGGAAGTCATCGAGCTCGGGGGCCGTCAGCGCCCGCGAGCGGACCTCGACCTCGTCGAGCCCGGCGACCCGCAGCGCGAGCGTGCGGGCGCTCCCCCGCTCGAGCACCGCCGGGTCGTAGACGCCGTCGACGATCTCGAGCTCGGGCTCGTAGGGCGCGGTCTTCACCGTCCCCTTCCACGGGCTCGTCATCTCCTGGCCGTGGATGTCCCGAAGGCCAGGATCGACGGTGATCGCGTAGGTCGTCGACCCCTCGAAGCGGCCGCTGAGGTGGAGGCCGCCGCCGCCGTCGTCGACCGCGAACCCCTCGACCTCGGGGCTGATATGGACCCGCTCGGCGAGCTTGGGGTCGGCCTGGAGCGGGGTGGTGGTCGCCAGCCAGATCCCGTAGCGCGGGTTGCAGCCCTCGCTCGGGCACTCGGCCCCGCGGATCGCCAGCGGCGGGTAGGTCGAGAAGGTGAAGCTCTGGACCTTCGCCGCGTTCGGCCCCTCGCCGAAGGCGCCCGCCGGGATCGTCACGGTGTAGCGGGTGTCGGGCTGGAGCCGCTCCTTCGGCCGCAGGACCATCACCCGCGCCCGCGGCTCGCGCTCGGCCTCGGCCCGCGCGGCCCCCTCGAGCGATCCCCAGCCGCTCTCCGGCACCGGCACCAGCGCGATCGCGCCCCCGCCCCCGCGGAGCTCGAGGCCGGCCGCGAGGAGCTCGTCGGCCCGCACCGCCTGGTTGAAGCGGAGGACGATCGGCGCGTCGAGGAGCGCCTCCCCCTCGCCGCTCGCCGGGTAGCTCGACTCGAGCGCGAGCGTCGGCGTGTTAAAGGTCCAGCGCACCTCCTTCTCGAGGACGCCGCCGAGCGTCGAGCTCGTCCCCGCCGGCACCGACACCGTGTAGGTGGTCGAGAAGGGGAAGCGCCCCTCGGCCTCGAAGGCGAGCGCCTGGGTGCCGAGCCAGCGGACCTTGCCGGGCGGCGCCGGCTCGATCGAGATCGGCACCGCCTCCTGGCGGAGCTGATCGACCGAGGCCAGCGGGACCATCGGCTGGTTGAAGGCGACGCTGACGCTGCTGAAGATCCCCTCGCCCCCCTCCGGGCTCCGGCGGAGGACCGCGAGGGGCCCGGCGGCGACCGGCGGCGGCGCCTCGCCGGCCTCGCTCGGCGGCGGGAAGGGGAGCTCGATCCGCTCGCTGACGCTCGGCGGCGGCTGCGGGCCCTCCTGGGGCCGCAGCTCGAGGGCGACGTCACCGGCCTCGGAGACCAGCGGCGGCACCCCGTCCCAGAGATCAAAGGAGCGCGGCAGCGCCGGCAGCGGCTCGGTCTTCTCCGGCTCCTGTCCCTTGGTACAGGCGCCGACGAGGGCGGCGACCGAGGCGAGGGTGCAGAGCTGGACGACCGCCCGCCGGGAGCGGCGCGCATTTGCGGGTACACGGGGACGCATGGTCATGGGCGGGCGGTCGATGATAGCCCAGGGGGGCCCGCGTCCGCGGGCGGGGTCGACCGTCGCGCCGCGCCACTCCGACCGTCCGCAACCACAAGGGGCCTGCCGCCGCGGGCGCCGCCGAAATTGCCGGACCGCAATGGTTGCCGCTCCCCCGCGCTCTTCTGGCATCGTAGCCCGAGCGATGAACGCCACCCTCGTCCGCCGCATCCTCGGCTTCGCCGGACGGGTGCTCGCCGACTTCCGGCGCCACAAGGGCCTCCTCCTCGCCGGCGGCATCGCCTACAACACGCTGATCTCGCTGATCCCGCTCCTCGCGGTGCTCCTCGTCGTCCTCACCCGGATCTTCGACGAGGAGCAGATCATCACGATCGTCCGCGCCGAGCTCCTCCTCATCCTCCCGGGCGAGGTCGACGCGGTGATCGGTGAGATCCGCGGCTTCCTCGCCCAGCGCGACGTGATCGGCGGGGTCGGCCTCGTCGTCCTCCTCTTCTTCGCCTCCCTCGCCTTCCGCATGCTCGAGGACGCGCTGGCGATCATCTTCGAGCACCGGCGGATCCCCGGCCGCCGCCGCCTCTGGTTCTCCGCGCTCCTACCCTACATCCACATCCTGATCCTCGGGGCCGCGCTGATCGCCCTGACGACGATGGTCGTGGTCCTCGACACGATCCACAACAACGGCGCGACCTTCCTCGGCCTGCCGATCTCGGAGCTGACCTCGGCGCTCCTCTACGTCGGCGGCTTCGCCGGCCACGTCCTCCTCTTCACCCTGATCTACCGGCTCATGCCGACGATCAAGGTCCGCTTCCGGCGGGCGCTGGTCGGCGGCCTGACGGCGTCGGTGCTCTGGGAGATCATCCGCCGGGTCCTCACCTGGTACTTCACCAACCTCTCGATGATCAGCGTGATCTACGGGTCGCTGGCGACCGGCGTGATCGTCCTCTTCACCTTCGAAATCGCCTCGGTGATCATCCTCCTCGGCGCCCAGACGATCGCCGAGCTCCAGCACTCCGCGGACGCCGGCCTCCCCTGGTACGAGGCGGCCCCCGACGAGATCGCCGGCCCCACCGAGGTCTGAGCCGGGCGGCGATCGCGGCCCCGGGAGTGCGCTACGATGGCCCCCTCCATGGCCGGCCGGAGCTCCAGCCCGCTCGACACGACCCTCATCGAGACCCTCGAGGAGGCGCCCGCGGAGAGCGGCGATCCCCGGACCAGCCTCGCGGCGCTGGTGCTCCTCTGGTCGCGCGACGAGCCCGAGCGGGTCGGCGAGGTCGTCTGCCTGCCGCCCGGCGGCCGCGACCGCACCTACACGATCGGCCGCGCCGACCAGGCTGACGACGACGGCGCGATCCCGCTGACCTTCGGCCAGGCGCGCCCGCGCGGCCGGGTCGAGCGCGGCCCCCTGCGGGCCGCCCACGTCTCGCGGCGCCAGCTCGCGATCGCCCACGAGGGCGGCGGCGGCCTCCGGATCGAGCAGGTCGGCCGCGGCGTCCTCCGCCTCGACGGCCACCCGCTCTCCTCCGGCGTGATCTACCCCGGCGGCCTCATCGAGGTCGAGAACCGGATCACCCTGCTCTACAGCCGGCGGCCGATGTCCTGGATGCGACCTGTCCCCGGGGACATTACGCCAGAATTCCCCTTCGGCGCGGCCGACCGCTGGGGGCTCGTCGGCGAGAGCCCGGCCGCCTGGGAGCTCCGCCGGCAGGCGGCCTTCCTCGCCGCCCGCGACGAGCACGCGCTGATCCTCGGGCCCAGCGGCTGCGGCAAGGAGCTGATCGTCCAGGCGATCCACGGGCTCTCCGCCCGCGGCCGCGCGCCGCTCTGCGCCCGCAACGCGGCGACGATCCCCGAGACCCTGATCGACGCCGAGCTCTTCGGCAACCTCCGCAACTACCCCAACCCCGGGATGCCGGAGCGCCAGGGCCTCCTCGGCGAGGCCGACGGCTCGACCCTCTTCCTCGACGAGGTCGGCGAGCTCCCGCGCCAGCTCCAGGCCCACCTCCTGCGGGTGATGGATCGCGGCGAGTACCAGCGCCTCGGCGAGCCCCGGGTGCGGCGGGCCGACCTGCGGATCCTGGCGGCGACCAACCGCGACCCGGCCGAGCTCAAGCACGACTTCCTCGCCCGCTTCCCCCACCGCCTGACGATCCCCGGGCTCGACGAGCGGCCGGAGGACGTCCCGCTCCTCGCCCGCCACCTCCTCCGCGGGATCGCGGCCAGCGACCCCGGGCTGGTCGCGCCGATCCTCCGCGGCGACGAGCCGCTCCTCAGCGCCGAGCTCGCGGCCGCGCTCGCCACCTACCGCTACACGACCAACGTCCGCGAGCTCAGCGAGCTCCTCTGGCGGGCGCTCCACGCCAGCCAGGGCGGCCCCGCGCTCGAGGCCCCGGCCGAGCTCGTGCGCCTCGGCCGACCGCGGCCGGAGGCCGTCGAGCCGACCCCCGCCCCCGGGACCCTCACCCGCGAGTCGGTGCTGGCGATCCTGGAGCGCTGCGGCGGGGTCAAGGAGGTCGCCTGGCGCGAGCTCGGCCTCCGCAACCGCTACCAGCTCGGGCGCCTGCTCAAGAAGCTCGGGATCGAGTAGCGGGCGCTCCGGACCCGACGGGTGGTCGCCGCACGCCCGGCGACCGCGCCCGGCGCGTGCACGGGCGGGCACGGGCGGGCGCGGGCGGGCGCACGTGCGGGCGCACGATGGGCGGGCGCACAGCGCGAGAACGCGCGCAGAGAGCCCCGACCCCCGCCAATTCGCGGCCCCAGGCCCTCCCCGGAGCTGGCACGGCCCTTGCTGAGAAAGGGGCCAGATGACGCGCCGCGCAGACACCTCGATGCCTCGCCTCCGCGTCTCGTCCGCGCCCGCGCCGGGGAGGCGCCGCGCGGAACCTCGGAGCGGAGACGGCGACCGTGGGGAGGCGCCGTCTCCCCTCCGAACCTCGTTCGAGCTGACACCGAGGGGCCGAGCGAGCGGCGCGCTGGGGAGGGCGCCGCGCGCTCGGGCCGCGACCGGAGGCGACCTGGGGAGGCGCCTCTGGGGAGCGGTCTTGGCTGTCCCTTAGGTCAGATCGATCCGATGGCGGCCCGCGGGGAGCGAGCCGCCCGAGGGGGCGCCCCTGGGGAGGGGGCGCCCCCTCGTCTTTGCGCGACGCGCCGGTCACGCGCCGCTGGCCGATCGAAAGTTGACGGATCGGCCGATCCGCCGACAATCGCGCCCATGGACCGCACGAGCGCCCAGGGCGTCGATCTCGGGATCGACTTTGGCACCACCCGCACCGTCGTCGCCGCGGCGATCGACGGCCGCTACCCCCTCGTCTCCTTCGAGGGCGAGGGCGGCTTCGTCGACCACCTCCCCGGCCTCGCCCTCTCCCAGGGGCCCACCCTCCTCTTCGGCGACGACGCCCGCGCGGCCCTCCGCGACCCCGCCGGCGCCCCCCGCTGCGCCCGCTCGCTCAAGCGGACGATCACCTCGCTCGCCCCCGATCAGCCGGTCGAGGCGCTCGGCGGCGAGCTCTCGGCCCTCGAGGCGACGACCGCCTACCTCCGCTGGCTGCGCTCGATGCTGGTCCACGCCTCCAACCTCGAGATCGACGACGCGACCCCGCTGCGGGCGACGATCGCGGTCCCGGCGAACGCCAGCAGCGGCCAGCGCTTCCTCACCCTCGAGGCCTTCAAGCGCGCGGGCTTCGAGGTCCAGGCGATGCTCGGTGAGCCGACCGCGGCCGCGATCGAGTACGCCCACCACCACCGCGCCGCCCTCTCCGAGCGCTCGCCGAAGCGCTACGTGGTCGTCTACGACCTCGGCGGCGGGACCTTCGACACCGCCGCGGTCTCCCTCGAGGGGCGCCGCTTCACCCTCCTCCGGAGCGAGGGGATCACCCACCTGGGCGGCGACGACTTCGACGCGCTGATCCTCGACGCCGCCGCCGAGGCCCTCGGCGTCGACCTCGAGGCCCTCGATCCCCGCGCCCGCGTCCTCGCCCTCGACGCCTGCCGGCGGGCCAAGGAGGGGCTCAGCTCGGCCTCCCGCCGGATCCTCGTCGACCTCCACGAGGCGCTCGGCGACGACGCCCTGGTCACCCTCGAGGCGCGGGCGCTCTACGAGCGCGCCCAGCCCCTCATCGATCGCAGCGTCGACCAGGTCGAGCGCCTCTTCGCCGGCCTCCGCGAGCACGGGATCGATCCCGACAACCAGAGCGAGCTCGGCGCGCTCTACCTCGTCGGCGGCGGCTCGGCCTTCCCGGCGGTCGGTCGCGCGCTCCGCCAGCGCTACGGTCGGAAGATCCAGCTCGCGCCCCAGACCCACGCCGCGACCGCGATCGGCCTGGCGATCGCCGGCGACCCGGCGGCGTCGATCTTCGTCCGCGAGGCGACCACCCGCCACTTCGGGGTCTGGCGCGAGGCCGAGGGCGGCCGCCGCAAGGTCTTCGATCCGATCTTCACCAAGGACCTCCTCGTCGGCGACGCGCCGCGGGTGGTCCGTCGCCGCTACCGGCCGATCCACCGGGTCGGCGAGCTCCGCTTCCTCGAGTGCTCGGCCCTCGACGCCGGCGGCCAGCCCGAGGGCGACCTCACCCCCTGGCGGACGATCCGCTTCCCCTACGATCCGAGCCTCGCCGATCGCCCGCTCGCCGAGCTCCGCCCCGAGCGCGCGCCCGAGCTGAGCGCCCAGGAGATCGTCGAGACCTACACCTACCGCGACGACGGGACGATCGCGGTCGAGATCGCCAACCCAGGCGGCGGCTACCGCAGCGACTACGTCCTCGGCGTCCTCGCGTAGCCGCCGCTGGCGGCCGCATGCCCCCCGGCGCCGCAAAAAAAATCGCGCGCGCGTCGGCTCGAGTCCGCGCGCTCGACCTCAAGAGCCCCGAGAACATCGTCCCGTAGCGACCTCACGATCGAGGCCGCGTCGCCGATCAATGGGGTGTTCAAGGCCCCTCGAGATCGTTCTAGAGTGCTCGACGTGGAAGACGATCAGAGGGAGCAGATCGGGAGCAGCTTCGCGTCGCCCGAGACCGTGGTCACCACCGACGAGGTCGAGGCGATGCTCGGGGATCCCAACGTCCGAATCGTCGAGGTCGACGTCGACACCCAGTCCTTCGACGAAGCCCACCTCCCCGGGGCGATCGGCTGGAACTGGATCACCGAGCTCTGCGATCGCAGCGAGCGCGACATCCTCTCGCCGAAGGCCTTCGCGGCGCTGATGGGCCGCTCGGGGATCACCCCCGAGACCACGGTGATCCTCTACGGCGACAACAACAACTGGTTCGCCGCCTGGGCCCTCTGGCAGATGAAGATCTACGGCCACCGCGACGTGCGGCTGATGGACGGCGGCCGCAACAAGTGGATCGAGGAGGAGCGCCCGCTGACGCTCGATCCCGTCGACGTCGCGCCGACCACCTACACGGTCGGCGCGATCGACGAGACGCTCCGCGCCCTCCTCCCCGACGTGATGCGGGCGTCGGGCGAGCGCGCCGCCTACCTCGTCGACGTCCGCTCCCCCAACGAATTCTCCGGGCGCCTCCTCGCGCCGCCGGGCCTCCCCGAGACCTGCCAGCGCGGCGGCCACATCCCGGGCGCGGCCAGCATCCCCTGGGGCGAGGTCTGCCGCGACGACGGGACCTTCAAGTCGGCGGCCGAGCTCCGCGAGCTCTACGCGTCGCGGGGCGTCCTCCCCGACAAGCCGGTGATCACCTACTGCCGGATCGGCGAGCGATCGAGCCACTCGTGGTTCGTCCTCAAGTACCTCCTCGGCTTCAACGACGTCCGCAACTACGACGGCTCGTGGACCGAGTGGGGCAACCTCGTGAGGGCGCCAATCGAGCGCTGAGCCGATGCGCGGCGCCGCCCCAGAGATCTTTGGAGACACCGTCCGACGCCTCGGACGACCCGCCCGAGAGGACACGCGATGAGGACCTTCAGCCCCCAAGGCCACCAGAAACGGCAGGAGACGATCCACGGCTGGCCCGTGAACATCACGTCGTACAAGCTCCTCGATCGCTTCCTCTGCAAGGTCGACAACGTCAGCCCGGGGGCGGTGATCGCCCGCGGTGAGGGGCCCACCCGCGCGGCCGCGGAGGAGGACGCGCTGAGCAACGCGCGCCGCCGACTCCAGCTCACGCGCGTCATCGCCGACACCCGATCGAGCCTCGAGGAGCTCCAGGAGCAGGCGCCGGAGGAGCTCCGCGCCGGCGTCGCGGCCCTCCGGGACAAGCTGGCGGAGGTCGAGACGGATCCCCCCTAGCGGCGCCCTCGCTGCGCCGCGTCGGCCCGTCGATCGCCAACGCGCCGTCGCCTCTGCGCGCCGCCCTGAGCCTCGACCGCGCGCTCGCGCCCGCGACCACGACACCTCACCGAAGCGCACCTTGTCCGGCCCGGGGGTCGCCGATACCCTCGATCTCCAAGGGTGGTGTCGGTGATGGTGGAGAGCGGACTTCGACGATCGATGATGGTGTGCGCGCTGCTCGGGGCGATGGCGGCGGGCTGCGGCGACGACAGCGAGATGAACACCAGCGGCTTCACCGCGGGGACCTCGCCGACGACGACCTCCCTCGGGACCACGTCGACGACCGGCGACGCCTCCACCGGCGGCGCGTCGACCGGCGGCGAGAGCACGAGCTCCGCGGTCAGCGACACCCTGCCGACGGCCACCGAGCCGATGGGGGGCGAGTGCGGCGACGGCAGCCTCGACCGCGGCGAGGAGTGCGACGACGGCGCGGACAACGGCGACGCCAAGGCCTGCACCTCGGCGTGCAAGGTCGCGGTCTGCGGCGACGGCCTGGTCCAGGAGGGCGTCGAGGCCTGCGACGACGGCAACCAAGTCGACGGCGACGCCTGCACCAACGCCTGCGCCGAGGCGCT
>JACKDU010000020.1 GCA_020633335.1 Myxococcales bacterium
AGCGGGCCTCGAAGGGGCGAGCTACTCGGCCGGCGTGATCTCGCAGCCGTGGAAGTACCACCCCTGGAGGTTCCCGTTCAGCGGCTTCTTGTCGGGGACGAAGGCCGCGAGCTCGACGTTGATCGGGCCGTCGAAGGGCGGCGCCTTGAAGGCGGCGAAGACGTGCCCGTCGACCGCTGACACCACGCTGCTCGTGGTCCCGTGGTTGAAGCGAAATTGGATCACCTGGTCGACGCGGGCCTCGACCCGGCAGTCGACGACGTGGAGCTTGCCGGGGGCGAGCTTGACGTGGAGGTTGGCGACGCCGGGGATCGCCCCGGGGGCGCCGGCCGGCGTGAATTGGGCGAAGGCGAAGGGGATCCCCGCGTCGCTCGCCTGCACGCGGGTGGCCCAGCTCAGCGAGAGGTTGTTCTCGGGCGCCTCGGGGACGAAGAGGCGGAGCACCGAGAGCTCGATTCGACCCTCGGGCGCCTTGACCAGCGGCGCGAGGCCGGCGCTCGCCCGGGCCGTGTTGACCCGCCCGAGGAGCTGGGCCCCGTCGAGCCGCGTCGCCGTCGCGGGCTGGAGCTGCGCGTCGTCCACCCGCGACGAGCCGCCGAGGAGCGAGCGCGAGGGGGCGGCCGCGGCCGGGCTGACGGCGAGCCCGAGCGGGGCGAGGAGGAGGAGAGCGAGGGTGAGCGCGCGACGGCTGGGCACGCCCGACGATCGCGCCGAAGTGTCCCAAGGGCAAGGTCAAGAAGCGGGGCAAAAATCAGGCGCCGGCGCGTCTTCGAGCCCTCGCTCGCGGCGACGCGCCGGGCTCGCGGGCCGCCCCGGCGTCAGCCGCCGATCCGCGCGATCACGTCGTGCTGCCGCGGCGACGCGCGGTCGATGTCGATCACCGCGACCGCGCCCCCGAGGGTCTCGACGACATAGAGGCGGCGGCGCTCGGCGTCGATCACCAGCTCGTTGGGGCCGTCGCCGACGTCGATCGTCGCCGCGACCTGGAAGGAGCCGAGGGCGACCGCCGCGATCTGATCGTCCGAGTAGCAGGAGACGTAGGCGAAGGCCTCGCCCCCCTCCGGACGATCGAGCGCGAGGACGTTCGGGTTGCGGCAGAGGGCGACGCTCTCGATCACCGTCGCCTTGACCTCGCCGTCTTCGTCGAGGCTGGTGTCGAGGCGGAGGAGGAAGGGCGGGGTGGTGCTGACCATCAGCATCCGGTCGCCGCTCTCGTCCTCGAAGGCGAGGTCGCCCATGTAGGGCCGGTCGTCGACGACCCCCGGGTTGATGTCGATGTAGGCGAGGTCGCCGCGGGCGAGGACGACGTCGGCCCCGACCGCGACCGTGAACTCGCGGAGCCCCGGCCAGAAGCGGTGGCTGACGAAGAGGTGGGGGCGCGCGCACTCCAGGGTGATCGCCGCCGGGTGCTCGGGGTCGCAGGGGCGCTGGGCGACCGCGAAGCCGCCAGCGTACTCGGTGTCGCTCTTCTCCGCGTAGGGGTCGGGGCGGAAGAAGTCGCCCTCGATCTCCGAGATCTCGGGGCCGCCGACGCCGCTGAGATCGACCATCGACATCACCGCGCCGGTCAGGTGGGGGAGGTAGGCGTAGCGGAAGCCCTGGGTGTCGATCTCGATGCGGGCCGCGTCGAGCGGGAGCGGGGTGCTATCGGGGTCGTTGAAGCGGTGGGTGAGGGTGTGGGCGTCGTCGCAGGCGCTCTCGAGATCCTGGCCGCACTCGACCTCGAGGTCGCGGCCCCCGGCGTCGACGTCGATCCAGGTGATCGCCCGCTCGAGGCTCGCGGGGATCAGGAGGCGGGCGATCCCGTCGTCGCCGAAGGGGCGATCGACGCCGATGTTGCCGGCGCCGCTCGGCAGGCGGACGCTCGCCTTCGGATCGATGAGGTGGTGGGCCGCGCACTCGGTCGGCCCGCCCTCGCTCCCCTTGCGGCAGGGGCGGCTGCGGCTGGTCTCGGCGCCGGCGGCCAGCGGCGAGGCGAGCCCCTCGTCGACCGCGTCGAGATCGAGGGCGACCAGCGTCGCCGAGGTCTCGCGCTGGTCGAGGTTGGAGTTGACGACGAAGAGCCAGCCGCCGCCGGGATCGAGCGCGGCGCCGGTCGGCAGGCGGAGCGCGTCGAGGGCGGCCGCCCGGGGATCGTTGGTGCCGCAGCCGACCCCGAGGAGGAGGGCCGCGCCGAGGCAGGCGCCGTGGAGGTGCCGCGACACCGCCGGAGGATCGCATATCCCGGCGGCGCGCGGGCGCGACGATCGGCGGGTGAGCGGTCAGGGGAGCGCGAGCGCCGGAGGAGGCGCGAGCGCCCGCAGCCAGGCCTCGGGGTACGCCGACCACGAGGCGCAGAGGGCGATCATCGCCGCCGCCGAGGCGAGCCAGGGGAGGACGCCGGCGCTCGGCCGCTCGCCCTCCGCCGGCAGCATCAGCGCCCCGGCGAGCTCGACCAGCGCGCGCGTGAGGATCACCGGCGTCGCCAGGGCGAGCGCGAGGAAGAGGAGGTGATCGGCGGCGCCGACGATCGCCGGCGTCGCCCGGGGGAGCGCGGCGAGGAGCGCTCCGGGGCCGCCGCCGCCCGGTGGGAGGAGGAGCGCGAATTCGCGCAAGCCCAGGAGGAGGGGGCGGTGGAGGCCGAGGCCGAGGCCGAGCGCGAGGACCAGCGCGAGGATCAGCGCCTCGAGGGCGTTCGCCTGGCGGAGGCCGAGGGCGCGGCCGCTGGCCCGGGCGGCGCCGAGGAGCGCGAGCCCCGGGAGGCCGACGAGGAGCCCGGCGAGGCCGCCGAGCGCGAGCTCGACGAGCGCGCCGCGGAGCCAGGCGCTGGCGCTGATCACCTCGGACATGTCCAAAAAGACATGCGGTGTGGAGAGCGCGAGGGGGAGGGCGATCGCCAGCGCGAGGAGGGCGGCGATCGCCAGCCAGAGCGGCCCGAGGGCGCGGAGCCAGGCGGGCTGGAGCGCGAGGAGGGCGGCGAGGCGGAGCCCCCACCAGCCGGCGAGCGCGAGCGCGGGGCTCATCGCCCGGCCTCGACGAGGTCGCCGCCCCAGCGGGCGCGGCCGCGATCGACCACCTCGGCGGCGATCGATCCGCCGACGATCGTGAGGGCGACGATGACCGCGATCGCCCGGGCGATGAGCGTCAGGGTCGGGTCGCGGACGCCGATCTTGGCCGCGAGCGCGCCGACGATCACCGCGCCGGCGAGGGCCGAGGCGACCACCGGGATCATCGTCGTGAACGCGAGGAGGAGATCCTCCTGGGCGAGCTCGGCGGGGCTCATCCGTAGCCCTCGATGAGGCCCGAGATCACCGCCTGCCAGCCGCCGATCGCCAGGAAGAGGAGGACCTTGAGGGGGAGCGAGACCAGCGCGAGGGGCTGGTTCGGGAGCCCGAGGAGGAGGAAGAGCTGGGCGACGATGAGGTCGACGATCGCGAAGGGGAGGAGGATCACGACCGCCATGTGGAGCGCCTCGCCGAGCTCCGAGACCAGGAAGGCGGGGACGACGACGAGCGGGTGATCGGCGGCGAGGCCCTGGGTCGCCGCGAAGAAGTCGAGCTCGGCCGGGTCGGTGTTGTTGATCAAGAAGTCGCGGAGGGGCGCGAGGAGGTCGGGCCCGAGGGCGCCGCCGACCTCGAGGAGGGGGGCGAGCGCGAGCGCGACCGGGCCCATGATCACCGCGGTGATCACCAGCGAGAGGGCGGCGATCGCCGCCCAGGGGAGGAGCATCTCGGCCCCGAGCGCGGTCCGCAGCGCGCCGAGGACGACGCTGACCTTGGTGAAGGCGGTGCAGGTCGCGAGGATCAGCGGGAGGCCGGCGAGGAGGATCCAGGCCGGCGCGTCGCCGAGGCTACCTGTCTCAATGAACATCCGAGCCGCCCTCGTAGGGCCGGCCGCCGTGGGCGAGGATCCGGGTGCGCGCCCACGAGCCGCCGCCCATCGTCGCCTCCATCGTCGACCGCTGGGGCGCGGCCTCGCGGGTCCAGGCGGGCTCGTCGTCGAGCTCGCCGAGGAGGCTGGGGGCGCCGCTCGGGCCGGTGCCGACCAGGAGGCGGCGACCGTCGAGCTCGACGACATGGAGGCGGTGCTGGCTGGTGAGGCCGACCACCGACTGGTTGGCCGCCCGCGCCCGCCCGCCGAAGCGGCGGCCGAGGAGGGCGAGGAAGATGAACATCACCGCCAGGACCGCGCCGGTGTAGAGGAGGAGGACCTCGGCGTCAGAGAGCTCGGGCATGTAGGATAAGGTACGTCGGTGTCTGCGGCGGGCAAAAAAAGCGGCGAGCGGGAGGCTGGGAGCCCGGCGGTGGCGGTGGTGGCCGTCGCATGATGAGGATATGGGCGGCCCGCGGCGCTTCCTTCTGGTGTGCTCGATCGCCGGCGCGCTCGTCCTCGCCGGGGATGCGCGCGCGGCCGAGCCCGTCGGGGGCGAGGCCGCGGCAGTGTTCTAGGCCGCAAGCCTAGGGGCCTTGGGATGAGGGCGGTTCCCGCTATCCACAGTCCTCTTGTGATCTGTGGAGAATCGATCTGACCGTTCGAACAGGTACATGCTCGCTGACTTGAATCTCTTCGAATGATGCAAGTACGCGAGAACGCGTTGGAGAAGTACGGCTACGGCACGAATCCGTATTGAAGTGTTCTCCACAGGGGTGTGGATGGAGGACACGTGATAGGCTCCGCCAAGCGATGAAGCTCGGAGGTTGCCTCCGAGCTTCGACGACGCACTACCGCTAGAAGGCGCGCGACATGGACTCGACACCCAGCGGCGTCTCGGCGAGAACGTCAAACGCAGGCAGCCGCATGAGCGGCCCTGAAGAGGAACAGTCTACTGAAAGCGAGAATCCATGGAAGATGCCCTGTTTGTGCTAGCGAAGAGCATCAGCACCAGTCCACTACTCGCCCTCGTCGCATTTGTGACAGTCATCTCTCTGCTTCGGCGATAGCGATGGGGCCCTGCCTACCGCCACCTCTTGTCGAGGCTCCGCTGTGCATCGGCAGTGGACCGGGCGCCAAGGGCGACGGCGACGACCGGGAGCTTGGTACGCTCGTGAAGTAGGTCGGCGATCTCCCGGGGTAGCCGGAAGATCGCCGACCTGTGGTCATGGAAGCGGAAGAGGCTGGCCTATCCGCAGAAGAACGGTGGGAGTTCCCGAGCTTTCCACTGAACTCCCAGCCGCTCGTAGTGCTTTGCGAGGTCGCTCGCGCGGAGTTCGAGTATCTTGAAGGCGAGAATGTCTTCATATGTAGGCGTTCCGCGAAGTCCACCTACCTGCTTGAAAGCGAGTTGGTGGTAGCGCTCCAGTGTCGCGCTATCCACGCCGGTGAAAAGGCCATGGATGTCGTGTTTCTTGATGTTCATCTCAACTCCTGTGCCGTGACTCGGAGGCACCGGTTGAGCCTACCCACCAGGGTCGAGCAACCGCCGAGCGGACGCCTGAAACGTGCGCTGTGTGCGCGTAGAAATTTCCGAAAACGAGGAATTCTCAGTCGGAGAGGTATCTCCGAGGCCATTCATGGCCGGCTCTTCAGCGGCCCTTTCGGCGAGGTTCAGTGAGAGGTGGTACCCTACGGACCCTCGAGCGATCAGTGGAAGACAGAGACGGTCTCTTCGTCGATCTCGCAGGCCTCGCGTGACGCGAGCTGGTCCCAACTCGCGACTACCGTCGCGTCCTCCTAGCCGAGCCGCTCCCCACCCGCGAACGCCCGCCCAGCCGCATAGGCACTCGCCGGCATCCGCCGCTTCCCGGGCGGCTGCACTTCGGCGATCACCACCGCCCCGTCACCACACACCACATGCAGCCCCTCGGCGTCGACGCCGAGCACCGTCCCGGGCGGCGCGTCCCCGCCCTCGGCCTCGCCGCTCCGCGCCGAGATCGCCGCCCGAAAGAGCTTGAGGTCGTCATCACCGCGGCGGCTGGTCGCGCCGGGCCAGGGGTCCATGCCGAGGACGTGGGCGACGACGGCGGCCGCCGGGCGATCCCAGGCGGTCACGCCCTCCTCTTTGCGGAGCATCGGCGCGTGGGTGGCGAGCGCGTCGTCCTGCGGGGTCGGGGTCGGCAGGTCGGGGTAGGCGCGGAGGAATTCTGCGAGGAGATCGCCGCCGAGGATCGCCAGCCGCTCGAAGAGCTCGCCGCTGGTCTCGCCGGCGCCGATCGGCGTCGAGCGCATCATGTAGACCGGGCCGGTGTCGAGGCCCTCCTCCATCTGCATGATCGCCACGCCGGTCTCGCGGTCGCCGGCGAGGACCGCCCGCTGGATCGGCGCCGCGCCGCGCCAGCGCGGGAGGAGCGAGGCGTGGACGTTGACGCAGCCGCGGCGCGGGACCTCGAGGATCGCCGGCGGCAGGATCCGGCCGTAGGCGGTGACGACGATGAGGTCGAGGTCGAGGTCGCGGAGCTGGGCGGCGACCACCCCGTCGCGGAGGCGGGTCGGCTGGATCACCGGGACGCCGAGCGCCTCGGCGGCGACCTTGACCGCCGGCGGCGCGAGCTTGCGGCCGCGGCCGGCCGGGCGATCGGGCTGCGAGACCACGAGGACGAGGTCGGTGTGGGCGGCGGTCGCCCGCAGGCTGGGGACCGCGAAGTCGGGCGATCCCATGAAGGCGGCGCGTGGCTTGGTGCTCATTGCTCTCCCTCGCGGTGGGCGAGATAGGCGGCCCGGAGGCCGTCGTCGAGGAGGACGTCGCGGGCCTCGGCGAGGCCGGCCCGGAGCTCGGCGAGCTCGCCCGCGAGCGCGCTCCGGGTCGCCGCCTCGAGGCGCTCGTCGGCGAAGGTGCGTCCGAGCTCGGTGAGCGCCCGGCGGATCTCGGCCCGCGAGGCGGTGATCGGCAGGCCGAGGAGCGCGAAGTAGTCGCCGGCGCGGGCGGCCGCCGAGCGGGCGCGGATCCGCCGGCGATCGATCGCCGAGCGATCGTCCACGGGCGCCTCGACGAGGTCGACCCGATCGAGGACGACGAGCGCGTAGATCCAGGCGAGGAGGGGCTGGCCGCCGATCGCCGCGAGGTCGGCGATCCGCTGGCGGCCGTCGACGAGCGCGCGGGCGTCGGCGAGGCCGGGGGGCGGCGGGAGCTCGGCGAGGGCGGCGTCGCTGCGGGCCCGCGGGCAGCGATCGTCGGCGCCGAGGCGGCGGCGGAGGAGCGCCTCCTCGAGCTCGAGGCGGGCGCCCTCGAGGATCACCTCGGCGAGCGGCCGCCCGAGGCCGATCCCGCCCTCGCTCGGCGCCTCGGGGTGGAGCGACCAGCTCCCATCCTCCCAGGCGAAGGCGGCGCAGGCGAGCTCGCTGAGGTGCTCGTCGCGGGCGCGCGCGGCCTCCTCGGGCTTGAGGTGGCCGGCCTCGACGAGCGCGTCGATCGCCCGATCGAGCGCCTCGGGGAGGCGGCGATCGAGCGCGTCCGCCACGTCGTCGTCGACGAGGCCGCGGCGGCGGAGGCCGGCGACCAGGCGGTCGCGCGGGCGATCGCCGCGGGCGTCGATGATCTGTCCTTCGCGCCAGGTTATTTCGATCACCGCGTCACCGCGGAGGACCAGGCGGCCGCTGAAGCGCTCGCGGCCGAGGCGGGCGAGGAGCGCGGGCGCGGGCTCGTCGGCGAGGCGGCCGCGGGCGCTCGCCGGGCCGGGGTGGCGGCGGGTCGCGTCGGTCGCGGTCTGGCCCGGCAGCGGGCGGCGCGTCGCCGGTCCGCGCTCGCCGGCGAGGGCGTCGGTGGCGACCGTCGGTGTCGGCGTCGGCGCGCGGGCGGCGAGGGGCTCGGTGACGATCGGCGGCGATGGGGCCCGGGCGGCGACGGGCCGGGTCGCGTCGGCCAGCGTCGGCTCACGACGCGATGGGGCCCCGCGCTCGCCCTCGTCGAGGCGGAGGGTCGCGGCCGGTCGGAGCACCCGCCGGGTCGCCAGCTCGACCTCGAGGTCGGTGAGCTCGCCGAAGCCGCTGGTGTCGTCGAGGTCGAGCTCGTCCGCGCCGCCGAGGCCGATCGCGTCGAGGTCGAGGACCTCGGCTTCGCCGCCCGCCGCGGCCTCGGCCCGCTCGTCGAGGGCGGCGAGGGTGCGGCGGAGCTGGGCGAGGAGGGGGTCGCGCTGGCGGAGCGGGAGCGCGTCGCCGCCGGCGGGTCGCGGCGCCCCGAGCGGGGTCGGATCGCAGGGTCCGAGGACCTCGACGAGCGCGGCCCGGAGCTCGTCGTCGTCGACCGGCGCCACCAGGAAGCGATCGGCGCCGAGCTCGAGCACGTCGGCGAGGTCGCGGATCGCCCCGCCGAGCTCGCTGTAGAGGATCACCGGGATCCCGAGGCCCTGCGGATCCCGGCGGAGCTCGGCGAGGAGGGGCCCGACCTCGACCCCGCGCGCCGAGAGGAGGATCGCCGCCGGCGTCGCTGCGTCGAGGTGGCGGGCGAGCGTCGACGCGGCCGCGGCGACCGCGCGATAGCCAAAACGCTCGACGCGCCCCAGGAGGTCCTGGCGCTCGCCGGGCTCGCCGATGATGAGGAGGTCCGGGGCCACGGGCGGCCCAAGATACTCGATCTCGCCCCGGGGCGCGCAGCCCCGCGCAGCCAGGGGTCGTGAGGTCGGGAGGGGCGTCGACCGGCCTCTCGTCGCGCCGACCAAGAATTTTGTCGCGGGTGAAGAGAAGCCGCGCCGGTCGTGATTCCTCCCGAGCGCCGCGCTGACGCGGCCGCGGGCTCGACCCGCGCCGCCCGCTCGCGCCGCCGATTGGAGATCACCATGAACACCCGCCCGACCGCCTCCGCCTCCGCCTCACTCCTTGGCACCCTCTCCGTCTCCTTCGGACGCCTCGTCGCCGCGTCCGCGCTCGTCGCAGCCCTCGGCCCGAACGTCGCCGCCGCCGGCGACGACAGCGACGTGAGCTACGAGAAGATCGACCACGCCTTCGTCGACGACTACGACGGCGGCTACACCTGGAAGACCAAGTCGATCACCCGCGACGGCGTCACCGGGACGATCAAGCTCGCCCACGACGTCCGCGGCGAGCCCAACATCTGGGACATCAACGGCTCGTTCTTCGAGAACGCGACCAACCGGCGGCGCTACGTGTCGAAGGCCCAGGAGTGGGCGAGCTCCGACTACCTCGCCGACAAGCCCGACGACGCCGAGATGGTGGCGACGAGCTACATCGCCTACAACGCCGGCGACAGCGAGAATGACGTCCTCAGCACCTGGATCTACGTCAACGGCGTCGAGATCAAGGAGGTCCAGGAGGACTTCGTCAGCGAGGAGCTCCTCGAGGGCGTGATCCTCTCGGACTTCACCGACGACACGACGATCACCTTCAAGTTCAAGTACGACCCCGCGTTCACCGGCTCGAAGACCAAGAGCTGCACGATCGACCTCCAGGCGGACGCCGGGGTCTTCGCCCGCAGCATCGCCGTCAAGATCGACACCGGCGACTGGTGGACGGGCGACGGGGCCAAGTGCAGCATCGAGTACAACCGGAGCTGGGGCGGCGAGATCGAGCTCCACGCCGGCTGGGACGACGCCGTCTGCCTCAACGCCGTCGGCACCAACCCGACGAGCAACGGCGCCAACATCAACACCTACCACTGCGACTATGTCGCCGAGACCTGGCGCTACGGCTCGGACATGAAGCTCCACGCCGCCTGGGACGAGGAGCTCTGCCTCAACATGTCGGGGAGCAACCTCTGGGGCGGCAACGTCAACCTCTACAAGTGCGACTACGCCGAGGAGATCTACTTCGGCGACGACGACATCCTCCACCTCTGGAACGAGCCCGACTACTGCGTCAACGTCGCCCAGTCGGGGATCGCCTGGGACGAGGACCCGACGAGCCAGTGGGGCGGCGCCGACGTCAACATCTACCACTGCGACTGGGTGATCGACAGCTGGACGCCCGAGGAGGTCTAGCTCGACGAGCCTCGTCCTCGCGCCGATCTCAGGGGCCCTGCTAGAGCAGCGTCTGCGGATCGACGTCGACGATCGCCAGCGTCTGCCCGCCGCCGCTCCCCTCGGTCCCGAGGAGCGGCCGGATCGAGCGGAGGAGCCAGCGCAGCGGGTGGCGGGTCTGGGCGCGGAGGAGGAGCTGCCAGCGCGCGCGCTGGTTGATCCGCTCGATCGGCGAGGGGATCGGCCCGAGCGCGCGGATCGGCGGGATCAGCTCGTCGTGCTGGGCGGCGACCGCCGCGATCCGCTCGCCGATCGCCTCCGCCAGCGCCTCCGCCCGCTTGACCACCGCGTCCGCGTCGAGGCCGCTGATCCGCAGGAGCGCGAGGAAGCCGTAGGGCGGGTTGCCGAGGTCGCGGCGGCGGGCGAGCTCCCAGGCGGCGAAGCCCGCGTAGTCGTGCTCGGCCGCCGAGACGATCGCCTGGTGGTTGATCGCGTAGGCCTGGATGAGCACCCGCCCCGGGCGATCGCCGCGGCCCGCCCGACCGGCGACCTGGGTGAGGAGCTGGAAGGTTCGCTCGGCGGCCCGGAGGTCGGGGAGGCCGAGGCCGTGGTCGGCCTGGAGGATCCCGACCAGCGTGACCCCGGGGAAGTCGTGGCCCTTCGAGAGCATCTGGGTGCCGACCAGGACGTCGGCCTCGTGGTTGCGGAAGCGGCCGAGGGTGTCGAGGAGGCCGCGGCCGCGGCTGGTGTCGCGGTCGAGGCGGAGCACCCGGAGCCCCGGGAGCTCGCGGGTGAGCGCGACCTCGATCCGCTCGGTGCCCGGGTTGCCGTGGGTCATCTCGCCCTCGCCGCAGCTCGGGCAGCGCTCCGGCGGCGCCTCGATCCGCCCGCAGAGGTGGCACATGAGCCGGTTGCGGTGGAGGTGGTAGGTCATCGACGGCGCCGAGCAGTCGGGGCAGGGGAGGAGCGCGCCGCAGCTCCCACACACCAGCGTCGTCGCGAAGCCGCGCCGGTTGAGGAAGAGGATCACCTGCTCGCCGGCCTCGACGGTCTCCTTGAGCGCGTCCCGCAGGCGCGCGGTGAGCATGGTCTCGGGGTCAGGTCGGTGGGCGGAGAGCGGGACCAGCTCGACCCGCGGGAGCGGCCGCGGCGTCGGTCGGGTGTGGAGCTCGAGGAGGTGGTAGCGGCCGCCGCGGGCGAGCTCGAAGCTCTCGAGCGAGGGCGTCGCCGAGCCGAGGATCGCCAGGGCGCCGCGGCCCTGGGCGCGGACCAGCGCGACGTCGCGGGCGTGGTAGCGGACCCCCTCCTCCTGCTTGAACGAGGGGTCGTGCTCCTCGTCGACGACGATCACCCGGAGGTCGGGGAGCGGGGCGAAGATCGCCGAGCGCGGGCCGATCACGATCCGGCGGACGCCGGCGCGGATCTGCTGCCAGGCGTCGAGGCGCTGGCGCGGGGTGAGGGCGGAGTGGAGGACCGCGACGGTGTCGCCGAAGCGGGCGCGGAAGCGGTCGCTGAGCTGGGGGGTGAGGGCGATCTCGGGGACCAGGACGATCGCCCCGCCGCCGCCCTCGATCGCCGCGGCGATCACCTGGAGGTAGACCTCGGTCTTGCCCGAGCCGGTGATCCCGTGGAGGAGCGCGGTCGCGAAGCGGCGGGCGTCGAGGAGCCCGCGGAGGGCCTGGAGGGCCGCCTCCTGATCGGCGGTCGGCGCCTGCGGGGTGGTCGCGGCGACCTCGCCGAGCGCGAAGGGATCGAGCGCCCGCGGCCGCTCCTCGGCGGCGACCAGGCCGGCCTCGACCAGCGGCGGGAGGAGGGTCCGGACCCGCGGGAAGGGCCCGCGGATCTCGCCAAGGCTGACCCAAGAGCCAGGCGAGAAGGTCTCGAGGAAGTCGAGGAGCGCGCGCCGCTGCTTCGAACGGCCGACCATCCGCCGGAGCTCCTCCTCGTCGGCGGCCGAGGCCCGCAGGAAGTCGGTGCGGCGGACGTGGAGCTCGGTCCGCGAGCCCTCGTCGCCGGCGTCGTCCCAGGAGAGGGCGACGAGGCCGCGGGCCTCGAGCTCGGCGAGCGCCCGGTAGGCGCCGCTGATCCGCGGCCGCAGGGTCGAGATCCGGGCGACCGCGAGCGGGGCCGGGGCGGCCGCGGCGATCGCCGTCAGGAGCTGGTGCTCGCCGCCGCTGAGGCCGGCGAGGGGGTTCTCGAGGGCGGCCGCGCCCTCCTGGGTGAGGCTGGCCTGACGGACATCTGCGCCGGTGAGGAGGCCGGGGAGCGCGAGGCGGCAGGCCTCGCCGATCGGCGCGACGTAGTAGTCGGCGATCCACTCGCAGAGGCGGAGGAGGTCGGGATCGAGGGTCGGCGCGGCGTCGAGGCGCTCGATCAGCTCGCGGGCGCGGCCGCGGGGCGGCGGCGCGGCCTCGGCCTCGCGGACCACGCCGATCAGGTGGCGGGCGCCGAAGGGGATGAGCACCCGGGTCCCCGGCGGCGGCGCCTCGGGCCAGGCGGCCGGGACCGCGTAGGTGAAGGGCCGATCGACGGTGACGGGGGCGGCGACCGAGACCAGGCGGGGCTCACTCGAGGCGCCGCTCGGGCGCTCGCTCATCTGGGCCCTCGCCCGCGGCGGCGGGCGTCGTCGCGGAGCTCCTCCGGGCTCCGGCGGAGCGCGCGTCGGCGGCCGCGCTCGTCGAGCGCGAGCTCGGCGAGGCCGCCGGCGATCAGGAGGCCGCCGCCGATCGTCAGCCCGGCGCTGAGCCAACCGGACCAGAAGGACAGGAGCTCCGCGGGCCCGGCGTCGACCGCCCGGGCGGCGCCGGCGATCACCCCGCGGTGGAGGAGGAGCGCGATCCCGACGAGGAGGCCGGCGAGCGGCCAGAGCCCCGGGGTCGGGCGATCGCGGAGGGCGATCATCGCCGGCTCGCGCGGGCTCGAGACCGGGCCGAGCCCGCCGACCAGCGCGCTGGCGCCGACGAGCGCGAGCGCGGCGACCCCGTGGATCGCCAGCGAGAGCGTCGCCGCCCGCTCGAGGAGCGCCCCCGGATCGCCGCCCCGCAGGGCCTCGGGGAGCGCGTCGCCGAGCCCCTCACGGAGCTCGCTCCCGAGGCCGTCGAGGAGGGTCGCCAGGGCGAGGCAGAGGAGGCCGCGCGCGAGCCAGCGGGGCCGCCGACGGACGCCGGCCTGGGCCGCCTCACGGAGCCGCCGATCGTCGGGGGCGATGGTGCGCTCGGACACGGGCGGCGACGTTGTATCGCGGGCGCGCTGGCCCGGCCAGATCGCGGCCACAGCGCGTCGGGCGCGGCCTGAGCGAGGGGGCGGCTCGCGCGAAAATCGCGCGCTCGCGGAGCGCTGGCGGCCGCCGCCAGCGCTTGCGTCGACGGCGGCGAGATCGTTGAATCGATCCCTCAGCCGTTCATGACAGAGAGCTCCGAATCGCGCCGGCAGCAGATCCTCGCGGCGGCCGAGCGCCTCCTCGGCCACTACGGCCCGGGCAAGACCACCGTCGCTGACATCGCCCGCGAGGCCGCGGTCGGCGTCGGCACGATCTACCTCGAGTTCCCGTCGAAGGACGCGATCCTCGTCGCCCTCTCCGAGCGCCGCTACGAGGCGATCCTCGTGGCGATGGCCGACGCCGGCGCGGACGGCTCGACGCCGGGCTACGGCGAGCGCCTCCGCCGGATGATGCGGGCGCGGGTCGACGGCTTCCTGGCGATCTCGGCCGACGGCGCCCACGCGGTCGACCTGGTCCACTGCGGCGCCTGCCCGGCGATCCGCGGCGCCCGCGAGGACTTCGAGCGCCGCGAGCGGGAGCTGGTCGAGGGGCTCCTCCGGGAGGCCTGCGCCGCCGAGGAGTTCGCCTGCGGCGATCCGCGGCGCAGCGCCGGCGCGCTCCTCCAGGCGCTCGCCGCCTTCGCGCCGCCCTGGGTTTTTGGGCGGGCGGCGGTCGAGCTCCACGCCGAGCTCGACGCGCTCTGGGAGCTCGTGGTCCTCGGGCTGGCGCGGCGCTAGGCGGTTTTTTTTCGGCCGGACGCCCCCCGGCGAGCGGGGCCGAATTCGCGTGTTCTCGCAAATTCGGCCGCCTGCGAGGGCCATTCTGCAAAGGAATCACTGGAAGAATTTCCGACCAAGAGTCAACAGGACAACCGCTTGTCGGTTTCTACGCCCCTGGATCGTGCGTCCGATCTTGGGCGCTTCGGGCTCCACGGGCCGGCAGCGCGAGCTCGCGGCGGGGCGCGAAGCCACGCGTTGACAGCCCCGCGGGCCTCCAGCAGCGTCGCCCGTCATGCCGAGCCGGCGAGAGCGACGGGCCCTGCGTCCGATCCAGGACGTCGTCGGGCGTCTCCGCCACGACCCTGCATTCGCCGGGTCGCGCTTCGCCGTGGTCTACGAGGAGCGCTTCTCGGGCGAGCGCGAGGCCCCGCTGGCCGACTTCGTCGCCGGCGGCGAGATCCCCTGGCACCGGATCCAGGCGCTCAAGGCGGGGGCGCTCGTCGTCTGGGATCGGCGGACGCGGGTCGATCTGGTCTTCGGCTCGGGCGAGAGCGGGGCCGCCGATCATCCGGCGATCCTCGCCGCCGGCGCGGCCGTGGCGGAGGCCGCAGCTCCACCGCGGGGTCGCGGGCGGGGTCACCGTGGTCCGGGTCGCCGCGGCGAGGCCGCGGAGGGGGCGCGAAGCGGGGCCGCGCTCGCGGGGACCCGGCGGGTCTGCTGGCGCTTTGACGCGGGCGCCGACGCCTGGGTCGCGGTCGACGCCCGCGTAGCCCCGCCGGTCGTCGCCGAGTCGCTCCTCGTCGTCACCTACAACGTCCTCGTCGATCTTCACGAGGCGGCGGCGATCTACAGCGAGCGGCGGGTCGCGGCCGCGCTCGCGCTCCTCTGCGAGCGCGACGCCGACGTCGTCGCTCTCCAGGAGGTGACGCCTCGCTTCTGGGCGGCGCTCCTCGCCGAGCCCTGGGTCCGCGAGCGCTACTACGTGTCCTCTGGGACAGGTTTTGAGGGCCTCGATCCCTACGGTCAGGCGCTCCTCTGCCGCTGGCCGCTGGCGCTCGACGAGCGCCGCCTCTCGCCGCGCAAGGCGCTCCTCTGCGGTCGCCTCGACCTCGGCGGTCGGCCGCTCCTGGTCGTAGCGATCCACCTCACGAGCAACTTCCGCGGCGACGCGGCGGCCCGGCGGGCGGAGCAGCTCGCGGTCGTCGCCCGCCGCCTGGGCGAGGGCGACGCCGTCGACGCGCTCATCCTCGGTGACGTCAACTTCGGCGACGACGAGGCCGAGGCCGGCGAGAACCAGCGGCTCGCCGCCGCCGGCCTCGTCGACGCCTGGAGGGCGCTCCACCCCGACGATCCGGGCTTCACCTTCGATCCCGCGGCCAACTCCCTGGCTGCGCGGATGAGCCGGAGCGGCCGCGCGGCCCGCTACGACCGCGTCCTCCTGCGCTCGCCTGGGGCTGCGCTCGCGCCGATCGAGGTCACGCGCTTCGGCGATCGGCCCTTCGCCGTGGAGGGTGACGAGGCCCGCTACGCCTCCGACCACTGCGGCCTGGCGGCGCTCCTCGAGGTCTCGGGCGCGGCCGCGCCGGCGGTGATCGAAGGTCCGCCGGTGCACACGAGCGCCCTCGTGGTCCTGCCGCCGTCGGCGATCTGGCCGGCGATCCAGGCGATCCGCGCGGAGCTCGACCCGAGCTACGGCCGCTGGATGCCGCATATCAACCTGATCTACGGCTTCGTCGACGAGGCGGCGTTCGCCGGGGCGGCCGCGGCGATCGCCGTGCGCCTCCGGGGGTTTGCGCCCTTCGAAGTCCGCCTCGGCCCGCTCCGACGCTTCGATCATCGGGGCTCGACGACCCTCTGGGTCGAGCCGATCTGCGCGCCGCCGGGGGCGCTGTGCGCCCTCCAGGCCGAAGTGGAGGCGCTCTTCCCGGGCTGCCGCGAGCAGCGCGAGCGCGGCGACGACGGCTACACCCCGCACCTGACGATCGCCAGGGTGAGCGGCGACGAGGCGACGATCGCGGCGATCGTCGAGCGCGTCCGCGGGCGCCTCGGCGCCGGCGTCTGGACGGTCGACGCCGTCCACCTGATCCGGCGCCGCGGCGCTGAGCCCTTCGCGGTCCGGCACTCGCTGTCTTTGGGGACAGACTCGAAGGGGCCCCTGGCGACGCCGCCGCCCGGCGCTCGCTGGGCCTCGCCGACCCATCGCGTGGCCGCGGAGGCGCTCGCGGCCGCCTGCGCGGAGTCGCTGACGGGGCCGCTCCGCGTCCACCTGGTCGGCTCGGCGCGGCTCGGCGTGGCCGCGGAGGACGGCGACCTCGACCTCGTCTGCGTCCACGCCGACCCGGCGGCGACGGACGAGGCGCACGCCCGGATCGTCGCCGCGCTCGATCGGCGCGGGCTCGGCGGGGCGCGGAGCGTCGTCGGCGGCGGGATCCTGGCGCTCCGCGGCGAGCTCGACGGCGTCGCCTTCGACCTCCTCTTCGCCCGCGTCCCCGCGGTCCTGGTCGAGCGCGACCCGCGGGCGCTCTCTGCGGAGACGCTGGAGGGGCTCGACGAGGCGAGCCGGCGCGCGCTCCTCGGCTGCGTCGACGCCGACGCGCTGATCCACATGGTCGGCGCGGCGGCCGAGCCCTTCCGCGGCGCGCTCGCGCGGATCCGCGCCTGGAGCCGCGCACGCGGGCTCGAGGGCGGCGCCTGGGGCCTCCTCGGCGGCTACACCTGGGCGATCCTCGTCGCCTGGGCGACCCGAGGCATTGTCCTAAGAGACATGTCCTCGCGGACCTGTGATTTTGATGGCACCACGCCCTGGGTCCTGGTCCGCCACTTCTTCGAGACCTTCGCCGCCTGGTCCTCGGGGGCGCCGCTCGTCGCCGACGCGCCGCCGCCTGAGGGCGTCAGCGGGCGCGCGGCGCCCTGGCCGATCTTCACGCCGACCGCGCCGGCCTTTAATTCGGCGCGGGGCCTCCTGCCGACGACGCTCGCGCTGATCGAGGAGGAGCTCCGCCGCGGCCGGGAGATCGTCAGCGACGGGCGTGACGAGGCGGCCGCGCTCGCCGAGCTCTGCGCGCCGCCGGTCGCCGAGACGCGATCGCTCGAGCTCGTCGTCCGCGCGGCCGATCGCCGCGCGCTCGCGGCTGCGCGGGGCCTCGTCGACGGCCGCGCCCTCGCGCTCCTGCGGGCGCTCGAGGCCGCCGGAGCGGCGCTCCGTCCCCGCGGCTGGGTCCGCGATGGGGAGGCCGACGCGCGCGCGCTCGTCGGCCTCCGGGGCGGTGATCCGGCCGCGATCTGGCGGGCCGTCGACGACGCGCTCGCCGGCCTCCGGGGCGCGCCTGGGTGGCCCGAAGGGGCGACCATCGAGGCCGTCTCGTCGTCGCCGACGCTCTCGCGCTAGGCGGTGACGGGCACTTCGGTCACGCGATCCGCGGGTTCACGTCGCCTGCCAGGCGTCGCGCACCGCCGGTCGATCGCCCACCCGCTGGGTGAGCGCCTGCACCCTCGGGAACTCGGAGATCGGCGCGCCGCAGACCTGGGCCCAGAGCAGCGACGAGCCGACGATCAGGTCGGCGAGCGAGTAGCTCTCGCCGAGGATGAAGGGTCGGTCCGCGAGGTGGGCCTCGAGCGCGCCGAAGCGCTGGCGGAGCTCGGCGAGCGCGAAGTCCACGAGCGGCGGATGGTGCAGGGCCGCCGGCGAGCGCGGGCCGCCAGCGACGTTGAAGAGCATGAGCATCGGCGGCAGGGTGACGTAGGCCCAGGTCGACCAGGAGGTGGCGGTCCGGTGGTCGGCGGTGCCCGCCCGCGGCCAGAGCCCCTTCTCCACGCCGAAGCGGTCGCCGAGGAAGTGCATGATCGCCAGCGCCTCGTGCATCGGCGCGCCGTCGATCACCATGGTCGGCACCTTGCCGTTGGGGTTGAGCGCGAGGAACTCGGGCTTCTTCTGGTCGCCGGCCTTGAGATCGAGCCGCACGGTCTCGTGGGGGACGTCGAGCTCGCGGAGGGCGGAGTCGACCGGCGTGGCGCTGCTCATCGGGGCCATGTAGAACGTGATCTTCGTCGGATTCATCGGATTCTCTCCTCGTGTTTGGGGGCCAGGTGAGCCCTGGCTGCCGCGAGAACCTAAAACACATTGCGGACAGGTTCTGTCCTCGACCTGTGGCAGCCTCGCACCATGCTCGAGACCTCGGCCCGCCTGCTGCGGCTCCTCTCCCTGCTCCAGTCGCGCCGCTCCTGGGCGGGTCCGGAGCTGGCGGAGCGCCTCGGCGTCAACGCCCGGACGGTCCGTCGCGACGTCGATCGCCTGCGCGAGCTCGGCTACCCGGTGGAGGCCACGCCGGGGCTCGGAGGCGGCTACAGCCTCGGCGCCGGCGCCCAGATGCCGCCCCTCCTCCTCGACGACGACGAGGCGCTCTCGGTCGTGCTCGGCCTCCAGGGGGCCGCAGGCGGAGCGGTGCACGGGATGGAGGAGTCGGCGCTGCGGGCCCTGACCAAGCTCCAGAACATCCTGCCGAGCCGCCTCCGGAGGCGCGTCGCCGACCTGAAGGGGGCCTTCATCGCCGTGCCCTTCGTCGGCCCCCGCGTCGATCCGGAGCGCCTCTCCGCCATCGCCAGCGCCTGCCGTGAGCAGGAGGAGATCGCCTTCGCCTACGGAGACCGGCTGGGGCGCCGCAGCGAGCGCTTGGTCGAGCCCTACGGCCTCGTCCACCTGGTGCGCCGCTGGTACCTCGTGGCGTTTGATCCGAGCCGCGAGGACTTTCGCACCTTCCGGGTCGATCGGATCGACGGCGCGGTGCGGCCCGGCCAGCGCTTCGCGGCGCGCCCCCTGCCCGAGGAGGGCCTCGCGGCCTACGTCCAGCGCTCGGTCGGGGCCGCGGCCTATCCGGTGCAGGCGCGTGTCCTCTTTCACGCGCCGGTCGAGGTGATGGGCGCGCGCATCCCCCCGAACGTCGGCGTGCTGCGCTCCTGCGGCCCGGCGCGCTGTGAGCTCCTCGCCGGCGCCCCCGACATGAGGTCGCTGCTGATCCACGTCGTCATGCTCGACGTCGACTTCGAGGTGCTGGAGCCCGCCGAGCTCGCGGATGAGGTGCGGCGGCTCGGGGCGCGGCTCCTCGCCGCGGCCACCCACGCGGCCTGAGGCGCCTTCGCGCTCAGGCCTCGTCCCAGGCGCGGGCGCTCGCGCCGGCGCGCGCGCGCACGACGACGCGGCGAGACCCCGCGGCCCTAGCCGGCGTCGTCGCTGGCCTCGGCGTCCGCGTCCGTGTCCGCGCCCTCGTCGACGACGATCGGCGCCGCGATCCGGGCGGGGCGCTCGCGGGGTCGCGTCGGTCCCGGCGGCGGCGGGCTGGCCTCGCTCACCCCGCGGATCGCCTGCTGGATCGCCGGCGGCAGGGCCTCGCCGAGGAGCGCCTCGAGCTCGGCGTCGGCGCTCTCGAGGGCCTCGAGCGAGCCGGCGACGACGGCGTCCTGGGCCGCCTGGAGGAGGGCGGCGAGGCGCTCGCGGGTGCCCTCGGGGATCCCCTCGGCGAGCTCGACGAGGACCCGCTGGCCGCGCTCGCCCCGGCCCTGGAGGCGGAGGGTGAGCTCCTGGGTGCGGAGCTGGCGGGCGAGCGCCTCCTCGACCGCGCGCTGGTGCTCGACCAGGGCGGCGAGCTCCTCCGCCGGCATGCCGCCGCGGCCGATCACCTCGAGGGTCGCCTCCTGGCCGCGGAAGGTCTCGCGGAAGGAGAGCTCGAGGACGCCGTCGGCGTCGAGGTTGAAGGTCAGGTCGATCGCCGGCCGGCCGCGGAGGATGTGCTCGCCGAGCGGTGACCTCGCGCGCTCGCCCTCGCTGAGGTGGAAGTGGGCGGTCGGCCCGTCGCCGACGGCTTCAAAGAGCTCGGTGCGGCTCGCCGGCAGGGCGGCGGTCGCCGGGAAGAGGAGCTCGGGGCCGACCGGCGCGGCTTCTTCGCCCTCGCTCGCCGCGCCCGTCGCCTCCTCGCGCTCGATCGTGATCGGCCGGCCGACGATCTCGTGGACGCTCGGCCCGTCGAGGTCGCCCGCGAGGATCGCGGCCATCCGCGCGGCCCCCCGCGCCGCCGGATCGGCGCCGATCCAGCGGAGGGTCGGCGGGCGGCGGAGCGCGGCCTCCAGGCGGTCCTGGAGGAGCGGGAGCTCGGCGCCGCGGCCGAGGAGGACGAGATCGGCGATCGCGTCGGCCGGTCGGCCGCTGGCGGCGAGCGCCCGCCCGAGGGCGTCGGCGCAGCGCTCGACCAGGTTGCCGGCGAGCGCCTCGAGCTTGCCCTGGGTGAGGCGGGCGGCGAGGTGCTTGGGGCCGGCCTCGTCGGCGCTGAGGAAGGGGAGGTGGACCGGGCGCTCGCGCTCGCTCGAGAGGGCGATCTTCGCCTTCTCGGCGGCGTCGCGGATCCGGACGCGGGCGACCGGGTCGTCGCCGATCCCCTCGTTGTCGCAGGCTCGGGCTGCCTCAACGGTCAGGTGGTCCGCGAGCGCCCGATCGACGTCGCGGCCGCCGATGTCGACGCTGACGCTGGCGAGCGCCTCGACCGAGCCCTCGCGGAGCTCGACGATCGCCGCCGTGAAGGCGCCGCCGCCGAGGTCGCAGAGCGCGAGGGTCGGCTCGTCGACGAGGTTGCCCTCGGCGTGGATCGTCAGGGCCGCGGCGGTGGTCGCCGGCAGGAGCCGGAGCACCTCGATCCCGGCGATCGCCGCGGCGTCGCGGATCGCCCGGCGGGTGGCGTCGCGGAGGCCGGCGTGGATCGTCAGGGTGACCGGCGGTAGGCGCTCGCCGAGGATCGCCTCGATCTCGGCCCGCAGCGTGAGGAGCTGGGCGGCGATGAGCTGGGCCGGCGCGAAGACCCGCTCGCCGAGGCGGACGCGGGCGTCGCCGCGGGCGTCGCGGACCAGGGTGAGCGGCGCCCAGGCGTCGGCGTCGAGCTCGTCGAAGCGGCGGCCGACGAGGCCGAGGGGCGCGGCGATCGTCGCTCGCGGGCGGGTGATCAGGAGGCGGCGCGCCCGATCGCCGGCGACCAGGTGGCCGCCCGCGTCGACGGCGACCGCGGCTGGCATCCGCACCTCGCGCTTGCCCTGGCGGAGGATCGTCGCCCGCTCGCCGACGCTGCGGTCGAAGATCGCGGCCCGCAGCTCCGAGGTCCCGAGGTCGATGCCGATCGCCTGCGCCATGGTGGCGGAAGGGTACGTGGGCGGCGATCCCTGTCAACCGGCGAGGGGGCGGCTGGGGTGGCCGCGGCGAACGCGCGGGCGGATCGAGGCGCTCACGCGGCCCCGTCGCCGCGCTCCTTGAGCGAGCGCAGCGGCGACCCCTCGATCACCGGCCGCCGCGGCGCACCCCGCTAGGGCAGGCGAGCGACGATCGCCTCGGTCGCCGCCCAGAGGCGCTGGGCGAGCTCGGGATCCTCGGTGTCCGGGCGCGGCTTGGCGACGTTGCAGTCGGCGAAGTAGCGCCCGGAGATCTTCGCGGCGTCGGGGTGGACGGCGACGTAGACCTGGGTCGCCGCGCCCTGGGCCGCGCTCTTGAGGACCAGCGGCTTGCCGATCGCCAGCGCCAGCCGGGCGATCGGGTTCATGTGGCGGCCCAGGTTGGTGGCGATCACCCCGGGGTGGACGGCGTTCGCGGTCCGCGAGGAGCCGGCGAAGCGGCGCGCGAGCTCCTTGGCGAAGAGGATGTTGGCGAACTTCGACTGGCCATAGGCTCGCCACTGGTTGTAGCCGCGCTCGCAGCCGAGGTCGTCGAGCACGACCCCGGGCCGCGGGGCCGCGAAGTGGGCGCCCGAGCTCGTCATCACCACCCGCCCGTCGTCGGCGAGGCGATCGAGGAGGCCGGTGACCAGCATGAAGTGGCCGACGTGGTTGGTGAAGAATTGGAGCTCGACGCCGAAGGCGAGCTCGCGCCTGGGGAGGGCCATGATCCCGGCGTTGCAGAGGATCGCGTCGATCTTCGCGCCGTCCTGGTGGACCGCCGCGACGCAGGCGCGGATCGACGCGGGGTCGGCGAGCTCGCAGGCGAGGCCAGTGGCGCCGCCGCCGAGCTTGGCGCAGGCGGCCTCGGCCTTCTCACGGGTGCGCGCGGTCCCGAGGACACGGGCGCCGCGGAGCGCGAGGACGCGGGCCGTCTCGGCCCCGAGGCCGGAGTTGCAGCCGGTGACGAGGATCGTCTTGCCGGCGAGCGAGAGGCCGGCGGTGACCTTCTCGGCGGTCGAGCCGTAGCCGAAGCCGCTGGGACCCTTGGGCTTGAGGAGCGCGATCAGAGACATGTCTTCTTCTTCGCCTTCTTCCGTGACGGACGTCAGGGGCGCGCAAGGGTAGCGCAGGATCACGTCGGCGTTCGAATGCGGCCTAGATCGGCGATCTGGACCCCCTGAGCCCCTTCTCTGGCCGGTCGCGGCTCGCGGTGGTCCGTCGTTCACGCGCTCGTCTGCCCCGCGCGACGCCTGCGGCTGCGCTCGTCCGCGGCGCGGGCGGCCGCGCACTTGCGAACCTCGGGCGCGTCGCGATCGCGTGCGAGAGAGGACCCTTCCTTGCCCCGCCAGGAGGGTCGACTATCACTCTCGTATGGCTTCGCGTGGTTTGGGGTTTGGGTCGGATCTCCTGGGGGTTCTTGGGCTCGCGGCGGCGAGCGTGCTGGCCTGCGCTGGCGACGACGGGACGCCGCCGGCGTTCACGACCGGCAGCCCGACGTCGAGCCCGACGACCGGCCCGACGACCGGCGACGCCACGACCGGTGACGCCTCCAGCACGGCCGCGACCGCGAGCGAGACCTCGGGGGTGCCCGCGAGCTGCGGCGACGGCCAGGTCGACATGGGCGAGGAGTGCGACGACGGCAACGGCGTCGACGGAGACGCCTGCACCAACGCCTGCACCCTGGCGATCTGCGGCGACGGGATCGTCGGCCCCGGGGAGTCGTGCGATGACGGCAACGACGTCGACGACGACGAGTGCTCGAACGCCTGCGTGCTGACGAGCTGCGGCGACGGCCAGGTCGGTATGGGCGAGGAGTGCGACGACGGCAACGCGAGCAACAACGACGCCTGCCTCGACACCTGCCTGGGCGCGAGCTGCGGCGACGGCTTCGTCCACGACGGGGAGGAGGAGTGCGACGACGGCAACGACGACGACACCGACGATTGCGTCGCCGGCTGCGTGGCTGCGAGCTGCGGCGACGGCTTCGTCCAGATGGGCGTGGAGGAGTGCGACGACGGCAACGACGACGACACCGACGATTGTT
>JACKDU010000021.1 GCA_020633335.1 Myxococcales bacterium
ACTCCGCCCCCGCGACACCCCTCCGCCGACCCACACCCTCACAGCCTCCAAAGTCCGAACCCCTCGCGCCCCCGCGACCCCCCTCCGCCGACCCACACACACCCTCAAGGCCTCCAAAGTCCGAACCCCTCGCGAACACGGCGAGCCACCAGGGCCCGCCGCATCCGCCACTCACGCAGAGCCCCTCAGGCCCCGCTAAAGTTGACCCCCTCAAACACCAGCGAGGGCGCCCGAATCGACGAGTACGGGTACGGATCGTTCCCGAGCATCGTCAGGTGCCCAAAGAGCTCCGCCAGGTTCCCGGTGACGTTCATCTCGCCGACCGGCGCGCCGATCTTCCCCTTCTCGATCAGGTGCCCACGGAGCCCGAGCGAGAAGTCGCCGGTGGTCGGGTCGGCGTTGCCGCCGAGCCACGAGGTCACGTAGATCCCCTTGCCGGCCGCCTTGAGGAGCTCCGCCAGCGAGCGCTTGCCGAGGCTGACGACCCGGTTCGAGGGCGACCCCGAGGTCGGCGCCATCCCCAGCTTGCGGCCGTAGTAGGTGTCCACGTAGTAGTTGCGGATCACCCCGCGGTCGATGAGCGGCATCGCCTTGGCCGAGATCCCCTCGCCGTCGAAGTGGCGGGAGGCGAGGCCGCGGGGGATCAGCGGGTCGTCGGTGATCGTCAGCTTCTCGCCGAAGAGGCGCTCGCCGAGCTTGCCGGCCCAGAACGAGCGCCCCTGCTGGATCGACGCGGCGCTCGCCGGGCCCATGAGGCGGGCGAGGAGCGAGACCGCGGCCTGGGCGTCGACGACCATGGTCGCCTTGCCGGTCGGGCCCTTGGTCGAGCCGAGGCGGGCGAGGGCGCGGGCGAGGGCCTCGTCGGCGACCGCGCCGGCCTTCGGGAGGCCGTCGACGAAGCGGTCGTAGACGAAGTAGGAGCCCTCGGGGCGCTTGTCGGCGTCCTCGCGGACGGTCGCGCTCGCCGACATGCCGATGTAGCCGCCCTCCCACTCGCCGGAGAAGCCGTTCGACGAGACCGAGGCGCCGGCCGACTCGCCGGAGAAGACCCCGGACTCCGCCGAGATCACCCGCTCATCGCCGTGGGCGTGCTCGTCGAGCTCGCCGCACCACTCGAGGCGCTTCTCGGCGGTCACCCCCGCGAGCGCGGGATCGAGGCGCTGGAGGTCGAGCGTCGGCCGCCCCTCGAAGAGCTCGGGCTCCGGGATCTTGCGGAAGGGATCGGGCTGGAGCGCCTTGGTGAGGGCGACCGCCTCCTCGATGAACGAGCGCAGGCGATCCGCGCGGAGGTCGGTGGTCGAGTGCGACGAGTAGCGCCCGTCGACGTAGATCGAGATCCCGAGCCCGCGCGAGGTGCTCTCGGAGACCTTCTCGAGCTTGCCGTCGCGGAAGCCGTGGGAGACCGAGCGGTCGCGGGAGACCGACGCCCAGGCGTCGTTCGCACCCGCCTTGGTGGCGATCTCGACCGCCGCGCTCGCGGCCTTGAGGAGCTCAGAGTCAGACATTCTCACCTCCGACGACCAGCTTGGAGACCAGCGTGGTCGGGATCCCCTGGGAGACCGGGACGCTCTGGCCGTCCTTGCCGCAGGTCCAGCCGCCGAAGTCGAGCTTCGAGTCGTCGGCGACCATGGTCACGTTGCGGAGCGCCTCCGGGCCGTTGCCGATGATGTTGATGTCCTTGATCGGCGCGGTGATCTTGCCGTCCTCGATCAGCCAGCCGTTCTTGATGTAGAAGGTGAAGTCGCCGGCGCCGATCTGGACCTGGCCGTTGGTGAAGGTCTCGGCGATGATCCCCTTCTTCACCGAGGCGATGATCTCGTCGCGGGTGTGCGGCCCATTCTCCATGTAGGTCGAGCGCATCCGCGGCATCGGCGAGTGGCGGAAGGACTCGCGGCGGCCCGAGCCGGTCGGCTTGATGCCGTAGTGGCGGGCCGAGATCCCGTCGTGGAGGTAGGAGGCGAGGGTGCCGTTCTCGACCAGGACGGTGCGCTCGCAGGGGACGCCCTCGTCGTCGACGTTGAGGGCGCCGCGCTCGAAGTCCTGGGTGCCGTTGTCGACGATCGTCACGAAGTCGGGGGCGACCTTCTTGCCGAGCATCTCGGCGTAGATGCTGGTGCCCTTGCGGTTGAAGTCGGCCTCCATGCCGTGGCCGATCGCCTCGTGGAGGAGGATCCCGCTGGCGCCGGCGGCGAGGACCACCGGCAGCTCGCCGGCGGGCGGACGGCGGGCTTCGAAGAGGATCATCGTCCGGTCGATCGCCTCGCGGGCGACGAACTCGAGGCGCTCGTCGGTGTACCAGTCGATCCCGCGGCGGGCCGCGAGGTTCGCCGAGTTCGACTGGGTCTTGCCGTTCTTGGTCGCGGTCAGCGAGCACCAGAGGCGGGTCATCGGCCGGCCGTCGGCGATCATGTTGCCGTGCATGTCGACGATGAGGACGGTCTCCTCGGCGTCGGCCCAGCTCACCGTGACCTTCGAGATCGACTCCTCCATGCCCCGGGCGATCGCGTCGAGGCGCTGGATCAGCGGGAGCTTCTCGGCGATCCCGACGTCGATCCACGAGCGCCCGATCGGGTAGTAGTCGGCGTGCTCGCGCGGCGTGAGGCCGACCGGCAGGACCGCCTTCGAGCCGTGGGCGATGCTCGCCGCGGTCCGGGCGGCGGCCAACATCGCCTCGAGCGAGAGGTCCTCGGTGAAGGCGTAGCCGGTCTGGTCGCCGACGACGACGCGGAGGCCGACGCCCTGATCGACCGACGAGGCCGCCCGCGAGATCAGGCCGTCCTCCATCGTGATCGAGTTGGCCCGCGCGTGCTGGAAGTAGAGGTCGGCCGCGTCAGCGCCGCGGGCCGTCAGCTCGGCCATCACCCGGCGGATCGTCGACTCGTCGACCGAGAAGTAGGAGAGGGTTTGGTTGGGCTCCGGGGACATCGTCGTCGCGTGGGGGGGCGCGAGCGCCGGCCCCGTCGCTGGTGTAGGCCGAGTGCAGCCCGGGAGCAAGGCGCCCAGGGTCGGCCCGGCGCTCGCCCAGAGGGCCGCCTGAGCGCTCCCCTTGAGCAGGAGGCGACGAGTTACGCGAGGATCAGGCATGGGAGGTCCCTTTGAGCCCCCCAGCCTGACCCATGTTTCATCGCGCGTCGACCCCGCACCCGCGGGGCTCGCTCACCCGAGCTTCTTGCGCAGCTCTGCGAACGCGGATTGAAGCTCGCCGGCCGCCTTCTGGGCGGCCTCGACGGTCGCCTCGCTGACCTCGCTGGCCTGCTTCTCGAGCTCGCCCAGGCGGGGCTCGAGCGCCTCCCAGGCCTGCTTGGCGTCCATCCCGGCGAGGTGGAGCTTGAGCTTGATCTCGTCGCGCATGGTCCGGAGATCGCCGAGGCCCTTGTGGAGGAGATCACGGATCGAGTCGCTGCTGTCGGTCATGGGCCTGGACCCTACAGCGCAACCAACGCGGCGGGGACGCAAAAAGCGCGGCCTACCCGGATATGTGGGGGCCGCGGGCCTCAGGCCTATTTCTCGGCCCACGAGCCGGCGACGTGGGCCTCGGCGACCACCGGCACCGACGGGATCACCCGGCCCATCGCCGCCTCCATCGTCCCCTGGATCAGCGCCCGCGCCTCCTCGGCCCGATCCTCCGGGACCTCGGCGATGTACTCGTCGTGGACGCAGAGGATCCCGCGGCCGCCGAGCGCGGCGAGGGCGGGGTGGAGGTCGATCATCGCCAGCTTGAAGCCCTCGGCGGCGGTCCCCTGGACGGGGATGTTGAGCGCGGAATTGAAGGAGAAGTGGCCGGCGAGGAAGCGCTTGCGGCGGCCGAGGAGGGTGTGGACCACGACGTCCTCCGTCTTGCCGCGGCCGGCGAGGTTGCCGACCTTGCGGTGCCAGGCGGCGATCCCCGGGAAGGTCGAGAAGAAGGCGTCGCGCGCCCGCTCGGCCGCGCCGAGGTCGAGCTCGAGGCCGTAGCTCGCGCTCGCGTACTCGCGGAAGCGGCGGGCGCCCATCCCAAAGAGGAAGCCGAAGTTGATCGCCTTGGCGAGCTTGCGCTCGTGGTCCGAGACCTCGGCCTCGGGGCGGCGGGCGAGGGTCGCGGCGGTCGCCCGGTGGACGTCGCGGCCGTCGACGAAGACCTGGCGGAGCGCCCGGCAGCCGGCGATGTGGGCGGCGACCCGGAGCTCGATCTGGGCGTAGTCGGCGATCACCAGGCGCCTCCCCGGCGGGGCGATGAAGCAGCCGCGCACCCCGGGGGCGGTGTGCTCGGCCGGGACCTGCTGGAGGTTCGGCGACTGGCAGGCGAAGCGCCCGGAGTCGGTCGCCAGCGGGAAGAGGCGGCAGCGGATCCGCCCGTCGAGATCGACCCAGTCGCGCGGCCAGTAGCCGAGGGTCGAGATCAGCTTGTCGAGGCGGGCGATCCGGGCGGGATCGCTGGCGCTCCGTCGCTCCTCGCGCCAGGCGTCGATGAGCCGCTGGAGGGCGCGGGCGTCGACCGCGATCCCGGCGTCCTCCATCGCCAGGACCGCCGGGATCAGCGAGCACTCGAGCTCAAAGATCCGGGCGAGGCGGAGCTCGCGGAGGCGGGGCGTGAGCGCCTTCATCAGCGGCAGGAGGGCGTCGGCGTGGGCGGCGGCGATCGACGGCGCGGCCGGGGCGAGGGCGCGGCCGACGAGGCCCTGACGGAGCCCGCCGGGGAGCTCGCGGCCGAGGTGCTCGGCGACCAGGGGGGCGAGCTCGCGGTCGTCGCGGCGGCCGTCGGCGCCCTCGGCGAGGAGGGTCGCGGCGACCCGCGTGCAGCCGACCCGCGGGATCTCGAGGCCGCGGCGCGCGAGCACCCCCATGACCGTGTGGGCGTCGTCGGTGACCACGTAGGGCGGGGCGTCGCCGGCGAGGAGGGGCTGGAGGGGCGCGAGGTCGGCGAGCGCGTCGCCGTCGATCACCGCGGCCGGCAGGCCGGCGGCCGCGAGCGCGAGGGCGGCCGGGCGCGCGCGCCGGGGGTCGCGGCGCGCGTCCCGAGGGTGCTCCTCGGCGTCCTCGAGGAGGAGGGCGAGGGCGAGCGCCTTCGGGGCCGCGCGCTCGAGCTCGTCGGCGAGCTCTACGAGCGCTCGCCGGTCCTGGATCCGGCGGACGTGCGGCGGGGGAGCGGCGGACACGGCGGTCGTGAGCATAGGGCGGCACGCGCCGGCCCGCACGCGCCGACGCGGGCGCTCGCTCACGCCCCAGAACGGCATCGAGATTGCGGTCGCGGCGGCCGCCACCCTGGCGAATCGCGGGGCTGGGGCGTACACAAGGACCGATGAACGCCAGTGACTCGCCGACCGATCGTTCGCTGCCGATCCTCCAGCCCTTCCAGCCGCAGCCCGGGCACGCGGTCAAGCCGCCGGTCGATCCGGCGACGCTGATCCACCGCCAGCTCCGCGGCGGCGACTTCTGGCGGGAGATCCCGGCGTACAAGGACGTCGACGAGGCGACCTTCCTCGACCACCGCTGGCAGAGCAAGCACTCGATCACCCGCCCCGACAAGCTCCTCCACACGATCCGCGAGCTCGCGTCGCCGGAGTTCATCGCCGACGCCGAGGCCGGCTTCCACCGGGCGCCGATGAGCGTCCGCCTCTCGCCCTACATCGTCGCGCTCATCGACTGGCAGAACCCCTACGCCGACCCGCTGCGCCGGCAGTTCGTGCCCCTCGGGAGCCGCCTCCTCCCCGATCACCCGAAGCTCGACCTCGACTCGCTGCACGAGCAGGCCGACTCGCCGACCCCGGGGCTCACCCACCGCTACCCCGACAAGGCGCTCTTCCTCACCCTCGACACCTGCCCGGTCTACTGTCGCTATTGCACGCGCTCCTATGCGGTCGGCGTCGACACCGACGAGGTCCACAAGGTCAGCCTCAAGGCCAAGGTCGATCGCTGGGAGAACATCTTCGCCTACGTCGCCTCGCGCCCCGAGCTCGAGGACATCGTGATCTCGGGCGGCGACGCCTACAACCTCCGGGCCGAGCAGATCACCCTGATCGGCGAGCGCCTCCTCGGGATCCCCCACATCCGCCGGATGCGCTTCGCCAGCAAGGGCCCGGCGGTGATGCCCCAGAAGATCCTCAGCGACGACGAGTGGCTGCGGGCGCTGGTCGGCGTGGTCGCGCACGGCCGCAAGCTCCACAAGGACGTCGCCCTCCACACCCACTTCAACCACCCCAACGAGATCACCGAGATCTCGCAGCGGGCGATGAACCGGCTGGTGGAGCACGGGGTCCACGTCCGCAACCAGTCGGTGCTCCTCCGCGGGGTCAACGACACCGTCGAGTCGATGGGCCTCCTGGTCAAGCGGATGAGCTACATCAACGTCCACGGCTACTACGTCTACCAGCACGACCTGGTGAAGGGCGTCGAGGACCTGCGGACGACGATCGCCACCTCGGTCGAGCTCGAGAAGCAGGTGCGGGGGATGACCGCCGGCTACAACTCGCCGCTCTTCATCGTCGACGCGCCGGGGGGCGGCGGCAAGCGGGACGTCCACTCCTTCGAGCACTACAACCCGATCACCGGCGTGAGCGTCTACCGCAGCCCCAACGTGAAGCGCGACGCCTTCTACTGCTACTTCGACCCGATCGACCTCCTCCCCGAGGAGGGGCGGGCGCGCTGGGCCGACCCGAGCCAGCACGACGCGATCGTCGACGAGGCGATCGAGGCGGCTCGCGGGCGTCAGCGCTGAGTAGGCGCCCGTCGCGCGGCGTCTGCGCCTCGCTCGAACCTGGGCCTTGAACCCCTTCACCGCGGGCGGGCGAGCCCAGGCTGCGGTCGAGCGGCCCGCCGGCCGGCGCCCTCCCACGGGCCCCCGGGACCGGTACCCGTGGGCCGCGCAATGCAGCGGCCTGAAGGACCACCGGAAGGCCGTGTGCGGGAGAATTCCCATGCACGTTTGAGAGGTGTCCGCTCTCCGGTGAACCTGGAGAGGCTAGGATCCTCCGATGCACGCTCGCTCGAGTGGTCTATTCGTCCTTGGGGTGTTCACCGCGGGCGCGCTCAGCCTCGCCGCAGCGTGCGGTAGCCCGACGCCGGCGACCAGCGCCTCGGGCTCCGAGAGCGGGAGCAGCACGCAGGCGTCCGCGGGCTCGACCGGGGCCGGCGAGAGCGCGAGCACTGCCAGCGCCTCGGGCTCGACCGGCGCGACCACGGGCGCATCGGCGAGCGCGAGCGCGACCAGCTCGGGCGCCAGCGCCGGCTCGACCAGCGGCTCGACCGGCGGCGAGTCCTCTGGGGCCATGACCGATGGGACAGGTACCGGCGTGACGGCCAGCGCCACCGACACGGACCCGACCAGCGGCCCGACCAGCGGCCCCGAGTGCGTGGCCGACGAGGAGTGCCCGGCGCCGCCGTCGATGTGCCTCGCGCCGGCCTGCGACGGCGGCGCCTGCGGCGTCCAGGCGAGCCCGCCGGGGACCCCCTGCGACGAGGAGGGCGGGAGCAAGTGCGACGGCGAGGGGAGCTGCGTCGAGTGCCTCGCCGACGACGAGTGCCCGACCAAGCTCTGCCAGCTCGGCGTCTGCGCGCCTGCGTCCTGCGGCGACGGGATCAAGAACGGCAGCGAGACCGACGTCGACTGCGGCGGCCTCTGCCCGCAGACCTGCGGCGACGGCCAGGGATGCGGCGGCGGCGGCGACTGCCAGAGCGGCGTCTGCACCAACAACACCTGCAAGGCGGCGAGCTGCGCCGACGACGTGAAGAATGGCGCAGAGACCGACGTGGACTGCGGCGGCGGGAGCTGCCCGGGCTGCGCCGACGGCGAGGCCTGCGGGGTCGGCGGCGACTGCCTCGGCGGGATCTGCCAGCAGAACGCCTGCGCCTCGCCCTCGTGCGCCGACGGCAAGAAGAACGGCAGCGAGACCGACGTGGACTGCGGCGGCGGCTGCCCCGAGAAGTGCGCCAACGACGAGGGCTGCACGATCGCCAGCGACTGCGTCAGCGGCTACTGCGAGGCCGGCGTGTGCAAGCCGATGCCCGGGCCGGCGTGCAAGGGGGCGCCCGCCGATCCGATCACCGGCCAGCGCTGCCCGCTCTTCTCGGCCTGCACCCAGAGCAGCGAGTGCGGGACCAACACCGGCTGCCAGCTCTGGTTCTGCAACAACTCGAAGCGCTGCGAGCTCGACGCGATCGGCGGCTGCGGAAAGTCGGCCGGCGGCGGCTGCAACGCGGACGTCGTGATCTCCCACTACTACACGCCGCCGGTCGACAAGACCTTCGTCCCGCCCGACGGCGTCGACTTCCGCGAGCTTGCGTCGATCGCCTTCGTGGTCAAGAACAACACGACCAAGGACCTCTTCATCGACGCGATCCCGCTGGCCCTCGACACGATGAACGGCGGCTCGAAGTTCGACGTCTCGTCGACCAAGCTCTTCGAGGACGCCGGCCACAACGGCGAGCACGAGCCCGGCTCGTTCTTCCTCTGCGTCACCGACAAGACCTTCCAGTTCCCGGCGAACGGGACGATGACGAAGTGCGGGAACCTCAACCAGTCGAAGATCCCCAAGGGCGGCAGCGAGCAATTCATCATCAACCTCGCCTTCGCCAAGGAGCTCGGCTACATCACCGGCCGCTCCTACCGCCTCCGCCTGCCGACCACCGTCGGCTTCGGCTTCAAGGAGGGGACGGTCTTCGGTCCGGCCTTCGCGGGGACGATCTGCGGGATCCCGGGCGAGGGCTTCACCGGCGCCTGGGTGACCGCGAAGCAGCCCTAGGACTTCTCCGACGCCCTGCTAGACTCCGCCCGGAGCTCCGATGACCCTCCTCCTCAACGTCCTTTGGATCATCTTCGGCGGTCTGGTGATCGCCCTCGAGTACATGGTCGCCGGCCTCGTGCTCTGCCTGACGATCATCGGCATCCCCTTCGGGATCCAGTGCTTCAAGCTCGCCGGCCTCGCGCTCTGGCCCTTCGGCCGCGAGATCCGGACGCCGCCGCGGGAGAGCGTGCTCGGGGCGCTGACCGGCTCGGTCTTCAACGTGATCTGGCTGATCGTCGCGGGGATCTGGATCTTCCTCTCGCACCTGGCGATCGCGGTCGCGTTGATGGTGACGATCATCGGCATCCCCTTCGCGTTCCAGCACCTCAAGCTGGCGGTGCTCGCCCTCCTGCCCTTTGGCCGCGAAATTCGGGACATTCCGCCGGCGCAGCGCTATTGAGGTCTGCAGACCCCGACCTCCCGGCCATCCACGCTCGGCGGGGAGCAGGCCGGCTTGCTGGCGCGCGGCGAGGTGTGCGACCATCCGCAGGCCCATGAGCAAGACACTCGATCCAGTCCTCGATCCCAACAGCGAGGCCTATTGGAAGGAGCGCGGGACCTCGCGGCCGAACCTCGTGTGGGAGAAGCTGACGTCGAGCAACAACTTCGAGGCCTACCGCACCAAGGTCCCGGGCGGGTGGTTCGTGTACGTGCTCCAGGAGTACCGCGACACCGGCGGGGTCTTCTTCTACGCCGACCCGGCGCACCGCTGGGACGGCACCGGCTACCACGGCTAGCGGAGCGCGGCCACGGCCGCGTCGACCAGCTCCTCGGGGCTCCACATCGAAGCGCGGGTGGCGACGCTCACCCCGCCGAAGCCGAGCTCCTGGCTGAGGACGAAGGGCTCGCGCATCACCGTGTCGGCGTTGACGCGGAAGCGGGCGAGCGCCGCCCCGCTCGTCCGCTCGACGACGGTGACGAGCGCGAGGAGGGGATCCTCGTCGAGGTAGCGGTCGATCTGGCCGTCGCGCCAGACCGGGTGGGCGCGCACCTCGATGACGTGGTGCCCTCGCTCGTGACGCGAGACGTGGACGCACTCGTCGTCGCTGAAGCGGTACATCAGTACCAGAGGAAGCGGAGGCCGATGTAGCCGCCGTGGCGGAGGCCGCTCCCGGGGATGTAGCGGATGTCGTAGTGGAGGCCGAGGTTGAGGGCCGCGCTCTGGTTGAGCCAGAACTCGTAGCCGAGGCCCGCGAGGCCGCCGACGCCGAGGGCGACGTCGCTGGTCCCGTCGCCGCGGGGGACCCCGGCCCCGCCGATGCCGCCGCGGAGGAAGAAGCCCTTGTAGACGAAGCCGGTGCCCTCGATGTCGCCGCCGAAGAAGACCTGCCGGTCCTGGCGGTTGGCCAGGTAGACCCCGAGGTTGATGTTGGCGCCGAGGGTGAAGTTCTTGGTGACGCCGCCGCCGAAGTTGAGGTCGAGGCGCATCGCCGGGACCAGGGTGTTCGAGAAGAACTGGGCGCCGAAGTTGAGGCCGGGGCCGATGAAGAAGCCGCGGCGATCGCGGGGGCCCTCGATCTCGACGCCCTGGCTGCCGGTCACCGCGGCCGCGGCGGTCGACGGCGCGAGGCCGGCGGCGAGGCCGAGGGCGAGGGAGACGCCGCCGACCAGGGCGGAGGAGGCGCGGAGGCGGAGCTTCGGGCGCATACGCAGAACCATCGCAGATCCTTTAGCGCAGGGAGGTGACGTCGAGCACGGCAAAACCAGCGGCCGGCACGTCGATCTCGGCCTTTCGCCGCTCACGGCCCCCAGGGCCCTGGAGATCGACGGTGAGGGTATGATGGCCGGCGCGTACGGGGATCCGCGCGAGGTAGACGCGGGCGGGGAGGAGGGTCCAACTCCGGGTGTCAGGCCGGTCGGCGGCGACCATCGCGCCTTCGACCGCGGCGGCCGCGAGGAAGCCGACCAGGTTCGGCGACTCCTTCGACTGCTTGCCGGCCGCGCGCGCGCCCTCGGCCGCGATCGCCCGGACGATGAGCCGCGAGATCGCCGCGCCGATGATCTTCGGCCGCAGCTCCTCGTACTCGGCGACGACCTCCGCCTCGAGGTTGGTCGCAAGCTCGAGCCCGACCTCCTGGCCGTCGACCGTCAGCTTCGCCTGCTCGAAGGGGGCGCCGCTCGGCGCCAGCTCGGGGTAGACGACGACCTTGAAGGCGCTGTGCTCGAGGACCCGGGTGTCGCCGGTGATATAGGTGTGGGCGAGGCCGATCGCCGCGCCGATCGGGATCCGCTCCGGCACCTTGTAGGGGACCCGGCCGACGTTGACGACCACCAGGATCTCGGCCTCGGGCGGCTTCGCCTGCGCGGCGCCGGGGGAGGCGTCAGGGGTCTCGCCGAGGAAGTCGCGGACCCGCGGGCCGGTGAAGCCGGTGCGGGCGGCGAGGCGGGTGATCGGCGCCCGCAGGTGCTCAAAGCCGCGCTCCTGCAGCGCCTCCTCGTAGTAGCGGATCGCCGACTCGTCCTCGCCCAGGCGCTCGTGGACGAAGCCCGCGAGGTAGGAGCCGAAGGCGCCGTGGGCGTGCTCCGGGTCGTAGTCGGCGAAGTAGCGCCGCATCACCGTGAAGCGCTTGGCCTCGACCCGCGCCCCCGAGAGGTCGCCGAGCGCGAGGTAGTTGATCATGTTGATCGCGTTGAGCGTGAGCTTCTCCGACGGCGGCGCCTTGTACTTGGTCGCGCTGTCCGAAAAGACATACTTGCCGATCTGGCCGGCGCCGTCGCGGGCGATGTCGAGGAGCTCGAGCTGCTTCTCCGCCGCCTGGAGGTCGCGGGCGCTGAGCTTGTAGAGGCCGAGCGCGTGCAGGATCATCGCCCGCTCGAGGACGGTGAGGCCGGTCTCGCTCCCCCACTTGGTCGGCAGGTCGTCGCTCCGCTTGACCTTGAGGAGCTTGTTGACCGCCTTCTCGCCGCCCTGGAGGTCGCCGGCGCTGACCGCTGCGCGGGCCGCCTCGGTGCGATCCGAGTAGGTCGCGCAGGCCGCACTCGCGGCCCCGGAGGCGGTCAGCGCCGCCGCCAGGGCCCACGCGAGCCGGCGTCTCCGCGGTCGAGCCATCGACGGTCCTCGCTCCGGGCTAGCGGACGATCGCCTTCGAGCGCTCGGACTTCGCCTGGAACTTCACCAGGCTGGTCTCGACCTCGAGGACCTGGAGGAAGAGCGAGTACTGGACCCGCCGCTCGTCGCCCATGTACTCGTCGACGACGCCGACCTTGCCGGTGATGAAGAACTGGGCGCCGACCTGGCGCGAGATCTGGGCGGCGAGGTTGATGTCGTAGACCTGGGTGTTCTGCTGGACGCCGACCTCGCGGGCCATCTCCGCCTGGCGCTCGCGGCTGACGACCGCGACCACGCCGCTGTTGACCAGCTCGGTCTCGATGTCGGCGAGGAGCGTGCTCAGCTGGTCGTCGATGTGCTCGGTGGTCTCGTTCTTGATCGGCCAGATCGCGACCACCGGCTGGGCCGGCGCGGTCTTCATCGTCGCCCACCAGGGCGAGGCGAAGAGCTTGTCGAGGTTCATCCGCAGGAGGTCCTGGAGGTCCTTGCGGTCGAGGGTCGTGCTCATCGCCCCCTCGTCGAGGTTGGGGTTGTCGGTGCCCGCGCCGCCGCGGACCGCCTTGGGCTTGCAGCCCGCGGTCGAGAGGGCGCTGAGGGGGACGAGGGCGGCGAGGAGGGCGGCCGCGAGGGAGAGGCGGGGGCGCTGCGGGATCATCGGGGGCTCCTGGGGATTCGGGCGTCGCGCGTGGGCGTGGGCTGGCGAGAATTAGAGGATGAGCATGAGGTCGTCGAGCGCATGAATCTCGGCGTAGATCGCCTCGATCTCCTCGACCCGCTCGACGTGGAGGGTGAGGGTGACGCAGATCTTCGCCCCCGAGCGGGTGCTCCGCTGGCTCGGGGCGACCCGCTCGGCGTCGACGACCGCGTGGGCGCAGGCGACCACCCGCTCGTAGAAGCCGCGGCCCCCGGGGCCGAAGGCCTTGATCATGTACTCGCCGGGGAACTCGTGGTTGGCGAGGATGAGCTCGCGCGAGGGCGCGGTCTGCGCTTTGGGGCCGGACATGGCTTCGAGTCCTAGCATATCCGCTCGGGGCCGGCTCCGACGTCGGCCCGGCCCCGCTCATTCGTCGGCTGGATCACAGGCCGCCCCGCGCTCCTGGAGGCGGGTGTCGATGGCGGCGGGCCCGGTCGCCGCGCCTCAGGACTCGTCGGCGTGCTCGCGGGTCAGGGCGAGGACGATCGCCTCGCCGCCGTCCTGGACCTCGTGACGGTAGCGCGAGCCGAGCGGGCGCCGGAGGAGGGCGCCGGCGCCGGCGATCTCACCCTCGTCGTCGCGGAGCTCGCCCTGGAGGACGAAGAGCTCCGCCGAGGTCCCGGCCGCCGGCCGCGGGAGGACCGAGCCGGCGGGCGCCCGGAGCAGGCTCGCGTCGTGGTCGCGGCGGCCGCTCATGATCAACCGGGTGCGCACGCCGTCGTCCGCCTGGGTCCAGCCGACGCGGTGATCGACCGTCGTCAGGATCGTGTAGGCCGAGTCGATGTCGACCTCGAGGAACTTGGCGATCCGATCGCGGAAGGGGAGGAGGCGCATGCGGCCGGTCAGCGAGGCCATCAGGTTCTCGCGGACCCGCGGCGAGGGCTTGGTCGGGATCGTGTAGAGGGCGACGCTGTGGACGGTAGCGAGGGCCGAGCCCTCCTCCGGCGAGGTGACCGCGCCGGTGCCCATGATCGCTTCGATCCGGACCCGCTCGTCGGCGAAGAGCTCGCCGAGGAGGTAGCCGGCCATCAGGTCTTCAGGTCGCGTGGTCATCGCCGTCGATCACTCCGAGTAGGCGTCGCGGATCACCGAGAGGGCGTTGGCGATCTCGCTGGCGACGCGGGTGGTCGGCACCTTGGTGCGGGCGCCGATCTGCTCCGACGAGAGGCCCTCGAAGTAGGCGAGCTGGAGCATGTTGCGCTGCTTCGGCGGGAGGAGGTCGATGATCCGCTGGATCTGCTCGCGGGCGGGGGTCAGCGCCGGGTCCTCGTCGTCGCCGACGACGTAGGCGATCTGGGTGTCCTCCATCGACACCATCTTGCCGACCTTGCCGGAGCGCAGCCGCTCGAGCGAGCGCTGGCGGAGGTGCATCAGGAGCCAAACGCGGACCGAGCACCCGGAGGCGTCGTAGCTCGCCGACTTGGTCCAGATCTCGAGGAAGACGTCGCGGAGCACCTCCTCGGCGAGGCTGCGATCGCCGAGGATCCGCTGGGCGACGCCGAAGAGGAGCGGGGCGTAGGCGTCGTAGAGGGCCGCGAGGCCGCTGGCGTCTCCGCGGCTCGCGGCCTCAATTGCGGCCCTGTCATCGTGGTCCGGCATGGCTGGCTCGCGTATCCGATATCAGCGTCGGGCGAAGCCTAGATGCTTGTCAAGCCGCGAGGACGCGCGCTCACGGGCGCATTCAGCCGGTCGGCCGCGAGCGTCGGGCGATCGATCGTGAAGCGATCGCGCGGACGATCGCGCGATCGTGTGGCGTCGCCGCCTCGGTCGATCTCGCGCCTGACGAGAGGCGGCCCAGGGCGCCGGCAAATCGCCTACGATTCCCCGGTGTCGGCCGCCCCCAGCCTCTCGCCGCGGCTCGCGGCGATCGCCGAGCTGATCCCCGCCGGCAAGGTGCTGGCGGACATCGGCACCGACCACGCGCTCCTCCCCGCGGCGCTGGTGATCGGCGGGAGGATCGCCCGGGCGATCGCGTGCGATCGCCGGCCGGGGCCGCTGGCGGCGGCCCGCCGGACCCTCGCGCTCCACGGCGTCGAGGGCCAGGTCAGCCTCCGGCTCGGCGACGGCCTCGGGCCCCTCGAGGTCGGCGAGGCCGAGGTCGTGGTGATCGCCGGCATGGGTGCGGAGAGCGTCCGCGCGATCCTCAGCGAGGGCGCCGAGGTGCTGCGTCGGGTCGAGCGCCTGGTGCTCCAGCCGAACAGCGACGTCGAGGCGGTGCGGCGCTGGCTGGTCAGCCGCGGCTGGGAGCTGGTCGATGAGCGCCTGGTCGACGATCGCGGCCGCTTCTACACGGCGGTCGCCGCCGAGGCGCCGCGCGCCGGCGCCGGTCGATCGCGGCCGCGCTACGGCCCGGCGGACTGGCGCCTCGGGCCGATCCTCCGGCGCCGCCGCGGCGAGGTCTTCGAGCGCTTCGTCGCCGCCGAGCTCCGCCGCTACGAGGCCGCGCTCGCCGAGGTCAAGCGGGCGCCGATCCCGAAGCCGCGCCGCCTCGCCGAGCTCGCCGCGCTCCGCGGGCTCCTCCTCCGCGAGCTCATCGGCGAGGGGGAGGCGGCGCCCTCGCGGACGTGCTAGGACTTGATCCCATGCCCGAGAAGGCTCCCCTCGAGACCGTCCGCCTCGACAAGTGGCTCTGGGCCGCCCGCTGCTACAAGACCCGCGGCCTGGCCACAGAGGCATGTACGGCGGGACATGTGAAGGTGAACGGCGAGTCGGCGAAGCCGGCGAAGTCGGTGCGCCCGGGGGACGAGATCCACGTCCGGATCTCGGGCTGGACCCGGATCCTCGTCGTCGTCGGCCTCAGCGATCGCCGGGGCCCGGCGACGGTCGCCCGCGAGCTCTACGAGGACCGGAGCCCGCCGCCGCCGCCGCGCGACGAGTCGATGCCGGCGCTCCCCCAGCGCGAGCGCGGGGCCGGGCGGCCGAGCAAGCGCGAGCGCCGGAAGATCGAGGATCTCCGCGGGTTCTAGCGCGTCGTGATGAAGACGAAGAGAGGGCGGCCGAGCCGAGCTCGGACGCCCTCGCGCGTCACGCGGCGGCCTCTCAGGCCGCCGAGCCCTGGGCCGTGAAGGCGAAGGCGAGCTGGCCGTCGGCGCCGACGTCGACGTGGACGGTCCCGCCGTGCTCGAGCGCCCCGAAGAGGAGCTCGTCGACCAGGCGCGACTTGATCGCCTCGTCGATGAGGCGGGCCATCGGCCGCGCGCCGTAGAGCGCGTCGAAGCCCCGCTCGGCGACCCAGTCGCGGGCGGCGTCGGAGAAGACGAAGTGGACGTTGCGATCGGCGAGCTGGAGCTCGAGCTCGCCGAGCATCTTGTCGGCGACCTTGCGGACGACCTCCGGCGGCAGCGCCTTGAAGGTGACGATCTTGTCGAGGCGGTTGCGGAACTCCGGCGAGAAGGTCCGCTCGAGCGCCGCCTTGGGATCGCCGACCTTGGCCCCGGAGTCGGCGAAGCCGACCGCCCGCTTGGTCAGCTCGCTGGCGCCGGCGTTGCTCGTCATGATCAGGATGACGTTGCGGAAGTCGGTCTTGCGGCCGGTGGTGTCGGTGAGGGTCGCGTTGTCCATCACCTGCAGGAGGATCGAGAAGAGGTCGGGGTGGGCCTTCTCGATCTCGTCGAGGATCACCACGCTGTGCGGCTGCTTGGCGACCGCGTCGGTGAGGAGGCCGCCCTGGTCGAAGCCGACGTAGCCGGGGGGCGCGCCGATCAGCCGGGAGACGCTGTGCTTCTCCATGTACTCGCTCATGTCGAAGCGGATCAGCGGCATCGACATCAGGCGGGCGAGCTGCTTGGCGAGCTCGGTCTTGCCGACGCCGGTGGGGCCGGCGAAGAGGAAGGAGCCGATCGGCTTGTCGGCGCGGCCGAGGCCGGCGCGGGCGCGCTTGATCGCGGCCGCGACCGCGGCGATCGCCTCGTCCTGGCCGTAGAGCACCTCCTGGAGCCCCTCGCCCAGGCGGCGGAGGACCTCGCGGTCGTCGGTCGACACCGACTTCGGCGGGATCCGGGCCATCCGGGCGATCACCGCCTCGACCTCGCCGACGTCGATCGTCTTGGCCTCCTCGTCGTCGGGGCCGGCGGCGAGGCGGGCGGCCGCGCCGGTCTCGTCGATCACGTCGATCGCCGAGTCCGGGAGGTGGCGGTCGCGGAGGTGCTTGTGGGCGAGGTTGGCCGCGGTCTCGATCGCCTCGGGGGTGAACTTGACGTTGTGGTGGTCCTCGTAGACCGGCGCGAGGCCCTGGAGGATCAGGATGGTCTCGGCGACCGAGGGCTCGACGATCTCGATCTTCTGGAAGCGGCGGGCGAGCGCGGCGTCGCGCTCAAACGACGACTTGAAGTCCTTGTAGGTGGTCGCGCCGATGCAGCGGAGCTCGCCCGACGCGAGCGCTGGCTTGAGCATGTTGCTCGCGTCCATGGTCCCGCCGGAGGTCGCGCCGGCGCCGACGATCGTGTGGATCTCGTCGATGAAGAGGATGTTGTTCGGGTCCTCCTGGATCGCCGAGACCACCGCCTTGAGGCGCTCCTCGAACTGCCCGCGGAACTTGGTGCCGGCGAGGAGCGAGCCCATGTCGAGGGCGTAGATGTGGCCCTCGGCGAGCGCCGGCGGGACCAGGCCCTCGTGGATCCGGAGCGCGAGCCCCTCGACGACCGCGGTCTTGCCGACCCCGGGCTCGCCGACCAGCACCGGGTTGTTCTTGCGGCGGCGGCAGAGCACCTGGATCAGCCGGGTGACCTCCTGATCGCGGCCGATGAGCGGCTCGATCTTGCCGGCCTCGGCCTTGGCGCTGAGGTCGACCGCGTAGGCCGCGAGCGGATCGTCGTCGACGTCGCTCTCCTCGTCGTCGAAGGGGTTGCCGCCCTCGGTCCGGCGGGCCAGCGGCCGGGGCTCGTCGCCCTTCGAGACCCCGTGGGAGATGTAGAGGGTCGCGTCGCGGCGGGTCACCCCGTGCTCGCCGAGGACGTGGACCGCGTAGGACTCGGGCTCGGAGAAGAGCGCGACCAGGAGGTTGGCGCCGGTGACCTCGGGCTTGCCGGCGCCCTGGACGTGGAGGAGCGCCCGCTGGAGCACCCGCGAGACGCCGATCGTCTGGTGGACCGCCGAGGTGTCGGCGTCCTCCGGCAGCGCCTCCATCTTCTCGGCGATGAATTGCTCGAGGGCCTCGCGGATCGACTCGACGTCGGCGCGGCAGGCGAGGAGCACCTTGCGCGCGCTCGGATCGTCGAGGAGCGCGAGGAGGAGGTGCTCGAGGGTGACGTACTCGTGGCGACGCCGCTGGGTGTCGGCGATCGCCGCGTTGAGGGTCTTTCGCAGGTCAGCGCTCAGCATCTGGATCTTCCTCGGGCTCCATCGACGCGACCAGGGGACAGTCGGCCTGACGGGCCAGCATGTGGACCTGGGCGACCTTGGTCTCGGCGACCTCGTAGGTGTAGACGCCGGCGACGCCGACGCCCTTGTTGTGGATGTGGAGCATGATCTCGACCGCCTCGTTCTCGGTGCGGTGGAAGACCACTTGCAGGAGGCGGACGACGAACTCCATCGTCGTGTAGTCGTCGTTGTGGATCAGCACGCGGTACATCCGCGGGCGCTTGGTCTTGCGCTCGGTCCTCTCCTTGAGGACCACCCCGGTGTCCGGGTTCTCCTTGCTCCGCTTCTTCGCCATGGTGCCGTTCGCTAGTGTAGCGACCGGGTCCGGGGATTCCACCGCGCCCCCGGCCGGTCGCTAGCCAAGTCGCGCGCCCCAGCGTACACGTAGGGGGTGGGCGACCTGACCGTCAGGGTGGTCGAGGACCTCGGCAGCGTGAACGCCGCAGCCTGGGACGCGCTCGATCACGGGCCTTCGCCCTTCACCGAGCACGGGTTTCTCCGGGCCCTCGAGCGCTCCGGCTCGGTCGGCGCCGAGGCCGGCTGGCAGCCGGTCTATGTCCTCGTCGAGGCCCCGGCGGGGCCGGGCGCGGCCGCAGGCGGGGAGGGCGCAAGCGCGCAGGCGGACCCTCGCCGGCTGGTCGGAGCGGTCGCGGCCTATATCAAGCCCCACTCCTACGGCGAGTACATCTTCGACTGGTCGTGGGCGCGCGGCGCCCGGCAGGCCGGGATCCGCTACTACCCCAAGCTGGTGATCGCGGCGCCGATGACCCCGGCGACCGGTCGGCGTTTGCTGATCGCCCCGGACGTCGAGCGCGCCCCGGTGGTCGCCGCCCTGATCGCGGCGATCCGCGGGATCGCCGACGCGGCCGAGTGCTCGTCGATCCACTGGCTCTTCTGCGGCGCCGACGAGCAGCGCGAGCTCGCGGCCGCCGGCTACACCCCGCGGGCGTCCTTCCAGTACCACTGGCGAAACCACGGCTACGCCGACTTCGACGGCTTCCTCGGCGAGCTGACCTCGCGCCGGCGCAAGCAGGTGCGCAAGGAGCGGGCGCGGGCGCAGGCGGCGATCGACGGCCTCGACTGGGTCGCCGGCGGCGACCTCAAGGCGGCCGAGATCGCCGCCCTCGACGGCTTCTACCGCCGGACCACCTTTGAGCACGGGGGCTTCGACTACCTCCGGCCCGGCTTCTTTGAGCGCCTGGTCGAGCTCGCCCCAGGGCGGGTGGAGATCGCCCGGGTCCGCCGCGGCGGCGAGATGATCGCCGGCGCCCTCTTCCTCGAGACCCCGAAGGCGCTCTACGGCCGCTACTGGGGGTGCTCGGAGGCGATCGAATTCCTCCACTTCGAGACCACCTGCTACGCCGGGATCGACCGCTGCATCGCCCGCCAGATCCCCCTCTTTGAGGCCGGCGCCCAGGGCCAGCACAAGCTCCTCCGCGGCTTCCTGCCGGCGCCGACCTACAGCGCCCACTGGATCCGCCACCCGGGGCTCCGCCAGGCGATCCAGACCTTCTGCCGCGAGGAGGCGATCGCGGTCGCGGCCGGAATGGACGAGCTCGCCCAGGCGTCGCCCTTCCGCGCCGAGGTGCTCGCGGCCCGCCGAGGCGCGGGCGCGGGCTAGCTCCAGGGGCCCGCTCTCGCCGAAGATTCGCGTCGGGGCGGGCCCGCGAGTAGCCTGCCTCGGCCAGGGGCGGCCGTGCTCTTCCCGACCTTCGACTTCCTCCTCTTCATCATCCCGGTCCTGCTGCTCTCGTGGGCCTTCTCCCACGCGCCGGCGGTGCGGATCCCCCTGCTCATCGCCGCCTCCTACTTCTTCTACATGGGGGGGCCGAAGACCGACCCCCTGCCGGCGCCCTGGTACTTCGCCGGCCTCCTGGTCCTCTCGACCTTCCTCGACTACATCGCCTCGTCGCGGATCCACGCGCTCAGCGGCGACCTCGAGAGCGACGACCCCGAGGTGGTCAAGCGGGCGACCCGGCGGCGCAACGCCTGGCTGGGCCTGAGCCTGGTCGGCAACCTCGGGCTCCTCGGCTACTTCAAGTACACCAACTTCCTCTTCTCGGCCTTCGCCGACATCGCCGGCGCCTTCGGGCTCGAGGTGGTGGTCCCCCACCTCAAGCTGATCCTGCCGGTCGGGATCTCGTTCTACACGTTCCAGACGCTGAGCTACACGATCGACGTCTGGCGGCGGCGCCTGACGCCCGAGCCCTCGTTCTCGAAGTTCGCGCTCTTCGTCGTCTTCTTCCCGCAGCTGGTCGCCGGGCCGATCGTCCGGGCGAGCGAGCTCCTCCCGCAGTTCCACCGGCGGCCCCAGCTCAGCGCCGACAACCTCACCTACGGGCTCTTCCGGATCTTCAAGGGGCTCTGCAAGAAGGTGATCCTCGGCGACTGGATCGCCGCGTCGTTCACCGACGCGGTCTTCGCCGGGCCCTCGACCTACACCTCGCTCGAGATCCTGCTGGCGCTCTACGCCTTCACGCTCCAGCTCTACGCCGACTTCGCGGGGTACTCGGACATCGCCATCGGCATCGGCAAGATGCTCGGCTACGAGCTCCCCGAGAACTTCGACCGCCCCTACCAGGCCCGCACCCTCGGCGAGTTCTGGCGGCGCTGGCACATGACCCTCTCGACCTGGCTGCGGGACTACCTCTTCTTCCCGCTCGGCGGGAGCCGGGGCGCGCCGGGGCGGACCTACTTCAACATCTGGCTGACGATGTTCCTGGTCGGCATGTGGCACGGCGCCAGCTGGAACTTCGTGATCTACTCGAACATCCACGCCCTGGCGATGGTCTACAACCGCTGGAACCGCCTCCGTCGGCGGGGCCCGCTGACCCCCGCGCGCCTCGCCCTCTGGGCGGCCGGCCTCGGGGTCTTCGCCGGGATCGTCTACCTCTTCGGGATCCACGTGATCGGCCTCCCGGACGTGAGCGCGCAGCTCATGGCCGGCAGCGGCCTCCTCCTCTTCGCGCTGGTCTCCTGGCTGCCGGAGAGCGGGACGCCGCTCAACACGGCGCTCCACGTCCTCCTCACCTTCCACTTCACGGTGCTCTCGCGGGTCTTCTTCCGCGCGGATGACCTCGAGGTCAGCCGGCAGATGATCGCGGGGATCCTCGCCTTCGACGGCCGCGGCCTCCGCGACGGGCTCCTCACCCCGTGGATGTGGCTCGTGTTCATCGGCGGCCTCGCCTACCACTTCACCCCGCGGCGCTGGGTCGACGAGCTCGGCTACGCGATCTGGCGGCGCCTCCCCGGGGTGCTCCTCGGGATCATGTTCGCCGCCCTCTGCCTCGGCCTGATGAAGCTGATGTCCGGGGCGCCCAAGGCCTTCATCTACTTCCAGTTCTGACCATGAGCACGACCCCGCCCGCAGATGATCCGCAGGACGGCCTCCTCGACGGCGGTGAGGAGGTCGCCAAGGTCGTGCTCGCCGGCCAGGCGGCCGACCCCGGCAACTACCCGCGCGGCACCTTCCGCAAGACGGTGAGCGGGATGATCACGGTGATCGTGATGATCGTCGCGACCTACGTGATCCCCGGCCTCCACTGGGCGCAGCCCTGGACCCCCGGGGAGCCGGTGCCCTTCTGGAATTTGATCGGCCGCGAGCTCCTCGGTGAGGGCGCGGAGGCGGCCGACGCCGACGCAGAGACCCGCGAGCTCGCCGAGCTCGCGCTCGCCGAGGTCGCCGCCGAGGAGGGCGACGACGAGGGCGCCGAGCCCTTCGAGACCCCGCCGGTCGCGGTCGAGCCGAAGGCCGACGAGGAGCCGATCCCCGCGCTCGTCGCCCACGAGGACGACAGCCGCAAGGTCGAGCGCCGCCTCGAGAACTCCGAGCGCCTCGATCCATTCTATGCGGCGCTGACCCGCACCGACCTCCACCTCCCCGGCGCGGTCACCCGCGTGAGCCACTACGGCGACTCGGCGGTCGGCAACGACGGGATCACCGCGGCGATCCGGGCGAAGATGCAGGCCCGCTTCGGCGACGCCGGCCACGGCTTCCACCTCCTCGGCCAGCCGAACGCGAGCTACAAGCACAAGGGCGTCACCTTCGTCGAGAAGTCGCGCTGGGGGCTCTGCTTCATCATCCACGGCTGCCGCTCGGACGGCCGCTACGGCTTCGGCGGGACCACCTTCGACTCGTCGGGCGGCGCCGAGATCCGCCTCGGGACCGCGACCAAGGGGCCGATGGGCCGCCGCGTCAGCCGCTTCGAGGTCTACTACGCGGCCCAGCCGGGGGGCGGGATCCTGCGCCTGCGGGTCGACGAGGAGCCGCCGATCGAGATCGCGACCGCGGCCGAGGCGATCGAGGATCGCTGGGAGGTGATCGAGGTCCCGGATGGCGAGCACTCGCTCTCGGTGCGGGCGGCCGGCGGCGGCAAGGTCCGCGCCTACGGGGTCACGCTCGAGCGCGAGGGGCCGGGGGTCGTCTGGGACGGGCTGAGCCAGATCGGCGCGCTCACCCGGCGCCTCCTCAACTTCGACAAGGACCACTACGGCGGGCAGATCGCGCGGCGCGATCCGGATCTCCTGGTGCTCATGTTCGGCGGCAACGACATGAACACCAAGGGGACGATGGCCAAGTACAAGGGCGAGATGAGCGAGGTGATCCGCCTGATGCGCGGGGGGAAGACGCCGCTGCCGTGCCTGGTGATGGCGCCGCTCGATCACGGCGAGCGGGTCGGCCAGCAGATCGTCACCCGCGAGATCGTGCCGCGGCTGGTGAAGGCGCAGCGCGAGGTCGCCGAGGCCGAGGGGTGCGCGTTCTTTGACACCTACGAGGCGATGGGGGGCGCGGGGTCGATGGGGCGCTGGTTCCGGTCGAATCCGAAGCTCGGGTCCGGGGACCTGTCGCACCTGACGCATCACGGTCACAAGGTGATCGGGGCGATGGTGTATCGGGCGCTGATGGCTGGGTATCGGGATTTTCGGCGGCGGGTCGAGGGGGAGCCGATGGGGATCTTGGAGGCGATCGCGAGCGGGGAGGCGGAGGCGCCGAAGGGGCGTGAGGGGGCGG
>JACKDU010000022.1 GCA_020633335.1 Myxococcales bacterium
CGTAGACCTGGACCACGTTCGGGTGGGAGAGGCGGGCGAGCGCCTGGGCCTCGCGGAGGAGGCGAGCCCCGAGCGGGCCGCCTTCGCCGGTGAGGAGGAGCTTGATCGCCACCCGGCGGTCAAGCTCGGGATCGTAGGCCGCGTAGACGACGCCCATCCCGCCCTTGCCGAGCTGGCCGAGGATCACGTAGCGGCCGATCCGCGTCGGCATCGCCTCGCTCACGCCGGGGCGATCGCCCGCCGAGAGGGTCTCCGCGCCGCCGAAGGAGCCGGGGCGGACGAGGGTCGACGCGGTGCCGAGCTCGCGCTGGAGCTCCTGCGGGGTCGCGGGACCCTCATCCTCGCCGGCGGCGGTCCAGGACGGGTGGGGGGGAGCGGGTGGCATGGCGGCTCAGGGCACTCGGTAGGTGCTCCACTCGTGGGGCGTATTGATGACGTCAACCTCGTCGCAGAGGGGCGGCGTGCCTCCTTTGCAGAGCGCGACGACATCGCTGTACTTGACGTGACGCGGCGTGGCGAGACAGAGCGCCCCGTCCTTGTCCCAGATCGCCTCGATCGCGTCGTCCGAGGACTCCCACTGGGGATAGACGCTACCGCCGCTGTTCTTCCATGCCACCGGGGTTCCAGGTTTGGTGAAGGCGTGGCCGATACCGCAGTAGTCGGCCGTAAGCATCTTGAGCGTCGCCTGGCGCTGCTCCTCGTCGTCGCCGTTCACGGAGTTGGGGTAGTATCCCAGCATCTTCATCTTGAAGGCTGCTTCCTTTACACACGCCAGGGTGATCATGGTGTCGTCCTGGGACTTCACCTCGATGGCGTCTCGGTCGTAGGTCTCACCGGCGATGATGGTGATCGCCTGGTCGTCGAAATCCTCTGCCGGACAGAGCTGCGCCACGTAGACATTATTGTTCCATACGCTGACGCGGTAGACGACCTCATCGTCGATGTTGAGGTCGCTCCACGTCGGCCAGCGCTCGACCGAGTCGATCCTGAGGCGGTACTCAACGGCCTGCTCGTCCTTGACCCGGATCTCCCAGCCGACGAGCTGTTGTCCAGAGATCACGCCCCCCTGGCCGTCGAGAACTCGGAATTCGTGGCTGAGTTCATCGACCTTGAGTGCGTACTGGAGCTGTGAATTCGGGTCGATGATACTAATGAGCGTAATGCCACTTTTGCTGGGCAAACCGGTCAGATTGAGTTCGTTGACCATCGCGTCATTGACAATCGGCGAGTTGCAGCTCTGGCAGCCGACGCTGAACGTGGTCCGAAACTCCTGGTCGATCGTTGGGTCGAGCGACTCGTCGACGTCGCAAGCGGCGAGCGCGACGAGGGAAATCGTCGCGAAGAAGGCGGAAGAGAAGTGGATGGATTGCATGGTCGGTCCTCGGGTTAGCGCCGTCGTCGTGACGCGGGTTGTTCGCCGACGACAGAATGCACGAAACGGACTCAGCCAGGACCCACCATGATCTCAACGACTTCCGCGCCCTCGCTCGACCCCGCGCGCTTGACACCCGCGCGACCCCGGGGACACACTCCGGGCCAGTGCCGCATGGGACAGGGGGGACAGGACGCGCTAGCGAGCATCTCGCGCACGCGAGAGGGAGAGGGCGAGGTCGCGCGCCGTCGGTCGCTCCTCCAGGCGCGCCTCACGGTGGTCCATCCCCCTGCGCTTGAGGCCAGCTTCGCGGTCGGGCTGGGCGAGACCGCACTCGGCCGCGAAGCTCGCGGGGCTGGCGACATCCGTCTGGCGCACCCGACGATCTCGCGCCGCCACGCCGTGATCCGCTGGGATCCCACGGCCGGCGCGCACGCGATCGTCGATCTCGGCTCGCGAAATGGGTCGTCGGTTGATGGCGTCGCGCTCGCGCAGCTCCCCCGCTTCCTCGCCGACAACGCGGTGATCCGGGTCGGGGACGTCCTGGCGATCTACGAGGCCCGCAGCGCCCCCCTCCTCGACCCCGCGGAGGTCGATCGGGACGCGATCCCGGGGGAGGCGTTCGCGATCCAGGACGTCCGCGCCGCCGTCGCTCGGGCCGCCGTGGATCACAACGCGGTCCTCGTGAGCGGCGAGACCGGTGTCGGCAAGGAGCGGATCGCCGGCGAGCTCCACCGCCTCAGCCGTCGGGCCGGACCGCTCATCGTCGCCAATTGTTCGGCCCTGAGCGGGTCCCTGATCGAGAGCCAGCTCTTCGGCCACGAGCGCGGCGCCTTCACCGGGGCGAGCGCCCGCTCGCCCGGGCTCTTCCGGGCAGCCCACCGCGGGACCCTCTTCCTCGACGAGATCGGCGAGCTCTCGCTCGAGCTTCAGCCGAAGCTCCTGCGGGCGATCGAGTACGGCGACATCATGCCCGTCGGGACCACGACCTCGGTGAGCGTGGATGTCCGGGTGGTCGCCGCGACCAACCGCGACCTCGCCGAAGAGGTCGCGGGCGGCCGCTTCCGCCGCGACCTCTACGCCCGCCTCTCGCTCTGGGAGATCCGGGTCCCGCCGCTCCGACTGCGACGCCGGGACCTCCTCGGGTGGCTCGCCAGGATCGCGGCCCAGGACGGTGTGGGAACCCATCCGGGGCTGAGCGCGGCTGCGGCCGAGGTGATCCTCGGTCACCGCTGGGACGAGAACCTGCGCGGTCTCCACCGCCTCGTCCTCGAGATGCGGAGCACCACGGCGCCCGTGAGCCGGGCGGCGTTGCCGGGGTGGCTGGCGGAGCCTACGTCCGCGTCGACGCCCGCAGCGCTGGAGGCCATCAGCACGGCGCCCATGCCCGCACCGACGCCGGTCGCGGCGGCGCCCGCGGGTGGAGGGGGGCAGAGGCCCGCGCGTCCGCGGCCGAGCCGCGAAGAGTTCATGCAGGCCCTCATCGACCACGGGTGGAGCATCCGCGCGACGGCCCGCCACTTCGAGCGCGACCGCAAGCAGATCACCCGCTGGATCGAGTTCTACGCGATCGTCGTCCCGGGGCGGAGCTGAGCGCCGCCCGCCAACTCACCGATGAACGCTCCCGACGCGAAGGGTGCTCGCTGGCAAGGCGCCGCGTCGCTGGCGTCCGTCATCCGACGGGCGATCCTTGGCGTGCGTCGGCCGGCGCTCCGTCGGATCGAGCGCAAGCTCTCCAAGGCGATCCAGATCCTCTCCGAGCGAGCCCGGGGACCGCTCCCGCCCCTCGGTCCGCGCCCAAGCGAGGCAGAGATCGCGGCCTTTGAGGCCCGCCACGGCATTCGGCTCCCGGACGGCCATCGCGACTTCATCCTCTACCTCGGCGATGGCCTCCCGGGCCCCCATGGGAGGCTTGCGCGGCTCCCTTCAGGGACGGGCGAGCTCGTTCGACACGCGAGGCTCGACCAACCCTCGCTCCTCCACTCGGGATGTGAGCCGCTCCCGAATGATCAAGCGCTCCTGCTCCGAGGGGCCCTCGTCCTCGGCCACATCGATGACCACGAGCCGATCCTCCTCCTCGTCAGCGGCGAGCATCGAGGTCGCGTCGTCTATGTCGATGTCACCCGCGGGACCTCCTTCTTCCCGGAGGATCCGGACTTCCTGCGCTGGTACGAGCGCTGGCTCGACGAGCTCCTCGCGGGATGCAAGATGGAGAGCTTCGGCCGGACGATGCCCGGCTTCGAACCCGAGCTGGTCGAGGCGATCCGAGGCCGGCGACGGCTCGCTGACGCGCTCCGGGCGCTCGCCCGCCTGCCGTCGATCCGGCCCGAGACGCTGGCCTTGCTCGAGTCCTTCCTCGACGACGACGACGACACGATCCGCGACGCGGCCGTCACCGCCCACCTCGCGTGTGTCTGGCCGCCGAGCGAGATCCTCCGGCCACGTCTCCGTGATCCGGTCGTCGAGATCCGTCGTCGGATCGTGTTCTACGTCGAGGTGGCGCGGCTCACGACGTGGTTCGACGAGCTCCGTCCGCTCATCGATGACGCTGATCCCGAGATCGCCTCACGTGCCCTGAGCATTCTCCGGGACGAGGTGAGCTTCGACGAGCTCGTCGCCCGCCTGGGTGATCCTCGACCGGAGCTCCGCAGCCGCGCGACGAGCCTCCTCACCAACCGCGATGATCCGCGGGTCCCCGCGATCGCGCTCGGATTCCTCCGCGAAGGCAGCTACGAGGTGGTGCTCTCGGGCGTCTGCGCGTTCCTCCGCTTCCCCTACGTCGAAGCCCGCGCCGACCTCGACGCCCTCACCCGTGGACCCTTCCGCGACCTTCGGGCGCTCGCCTGCGTCGCGCTCGCCCGGCAAGACCATGACGCCGGCCAAGCGGCCCTGATGGAGCTCTGCGGCGATGAAGACCCGTACCTCCGCGCCGACGCGGTATGCCACCTCGCAGCGGTCGGCGACATGCGGGCCTTGCCGACCCTCCAGGGGCTCCTCGCCGACGCCACCGTCCCGCCCTCCGAGCGATCCATGCCCCCGGTCCTCTGCATCTTTCCGGTGCAACACTTCGCCCGACGCGCGATCGACATGATCATTGAGCGCTGCGGCGACGGGACGCCCGATGACGACCCCGGGGAGAGCTGAGCGCTCAGGCCTTCCAGGGCATCCAGCGGCGGAGAAGGCTCCGCGAGAGGACACGACGCGCCCGCCGGATCGTCGGCGTGGGCTTCGCGTCGATCCAGAAGGTCCATCGCAGCACCTCGACCGGCTTCGTGCCGATGCGTGGCAGGGAGATCCCATCGAACTCGATGCGCCACCCCACGCCCCACTCGCCGCTCAGGCTCGGGGCGCGGAGCTCCGGGGCGAGCCGGTCGCGCTCTGCTTCGTCGAGCGTCCAGGTCCCCGGGAGCCTCAGGGTCTCGAGGTCGAGCGCCGCGGGGCCGGCGAGGCGTTCGACGATGTCACCGACGCGCTCAAACGCGCTGAGGAGGAGCTCGCAGAGGCCGTCGAGCGGGTACTCGGCGAGCGAGCGATCCTCGCCGACGAGGAGGCGCGCGAGGGTGGTCGGCGCTCGCGTGACGGCCTCGACGCCCTCCGGGCCGAGCGCGAAGAGCCCGCAGGAGCCTCCGCCTGGCAGGAGCACCAGGGGAAGGCGCCACGGATCGCGTGCCGTCACGGCGAAGAGGCAGGCCCGGCGGAAGAAGCCGCCGTCCTGGAAGAGCTCGAGCCGAGTCACCGAGAGGTCGGGAGATGCGCCGAAATGGCGCGCCCACCAGCGGCCGATGGCCGATGGCGCGCGCCTCGGCGGGTGAGCGGCCAGGGCCTCGCGCAGCGCCGCAGGCGTGCGTCCTCCGCGGATCTCCCGGATGAAGTCGAGGACCGCCTCGCGGGTCGGAGTCATCGCCTCGGGCCGGAGGTCGATAGGGCGCTCACGCCACGGGGCGTCGGCCGGGATCACCCGATCGCGGAAGCGGAGGGCCAACCCACCGAGGGTGATCATGTCGCCGTCCGCGAGGACGCGCTCGCGGACCGGCGCGCCGTTGACCAGCGTGCGTCCGCTCCCGCTGACGTCACGGATCACGAAGTTGCCGTGCTCGCCGGAGTAGAGCACGCAGTGCTCCTCCTCGACCCCCTCGTCGTCGAAGACATGCGAGTTGTCGGGAGCGCGCCCGAGGGCGTTGAACGAGGCTAGCGGGAGCTCGATCACTCCGCTCGCGGTGTCTCGCAGGAGTCGCGCGCCGCTCACCGGGTAGGTCCCCTCTGGATGCGGGAAGAGTGCTCCCCGCGGGCGCCACACCCGGTCAGGCTCACCATGGCTTCATCATACCGCGAACCGCGAAAACGAGCTGACGAGCAGCCCTTTGACGCCGGACCTGGGTCCATGGGGAGTCGACGAGTGTGTCGAGAAAAATTGCCGTGGCGGCGCACGTGAAGGCGCCTTTTGCGCTCGCACCGCCCGGGTCGCCCGCTATCCGGGCGACCCGCGGTCGGCCTCACTGGCCGGCGAAGAGGTAGACGCGGCCGTTGCCGGCCGCGCTCTCGTAGGTCTTCTGCCCAGGGGCGGCGATCACCAGGTCGTTCACGCCGTCCCCGTCGAGGTCGCCGGGGCCGTGGACCTCGAGGCCGAAGACTTCGCCCACGTCGCCCTTGATCTCGTGGCCGCCGCCGCTGAGGTTGGCGAGGACCCGGCGGACGTGGCGTGAGGCCGGGATGCTCGAGCGGTTGAGGACGCACTCGAGGAGCCCGGTCTCCGGATCTTCGGCGCACTCGTACTCCGGGGTTGTAGCGAGGCGGTACTCGCGATCGTAGGCGATGGCGTGGGCGACGTTTGCCCCGCCGCCGAAGAGCAGCACGGGCCCCCCAAACGGAACACCGCCGGCGTAGCGGTAGGTGCTGTAGAGCTCGCCGGCGAAGCCGGCCCCGGCGACCGCGACCCCGGTCCACGCGTCGTACTCGCCCTCCCAGATCACGTCGGCGACCGCGTCGGCGCGGCTCATGCCGGCGAGGACCCGGTCGCCGTTGGTGTCGGCGCCGCCGAGGACGAGGTAGGTGCGGCCGACGTGCTCCCGGATGACGCAGCCGTCACAGCGCAGCGCCGGCGCTCCGACCAGGAGATCGTCGAAGCCGTCCTCGTTGACGTCACCGACGGCCGCGATGTCGTAGCCGAAGTTGCCTCCCTGGGCCGCGTACTCGGTGAGGATGTTGGCGAAGTCGCCGTCCTTGAGGTCCTGCATGTCGTTGGTGAAGAGGTCGATGTCGCTCGGGAAGCTCGATCGGCCGTAGACGAGCGACACCATCCCCCCGAAGCTGAGGCCTGTCGTGTAGGCCACTCCGTGGCTGCCGACGACGAGGTCGGCGTATCCATCGCCGTTGAAGTCGCCGGCGTTGGCCAGTGAGCAGCCCGTGAGGCCTGCGCCGGCGATCCGGGTCGTCGCCGCCTGGGTGTCGATCGCGCCGCTCTCGCCCTTCGTGTCGAGGACGTAGGCGGCCCCCCGCCCGTTGACAGTGCAGGCGCCGATGACCAGCTCCTCGTCGCCGTCGCCGTCGAAGTCGCCGGTGACCAGCGACCAGCCGGCATAGCCCGAGTTCCCGAGATGATCGGTCTCGTGGCCCTCGACCGAGAGCAGCGCGTCGCCGGTGTCGAGGGTCGACGACGCCGACGCGAAGGGCCCCTCGAAGACATGAACCGTCCCGTACGACCCCTCGCTCGGGGAGCCGACGATCAGATCCACGGCCTCGTCGCCGACGACGTCGCCGACCGCCAGCGACCAGCCGAACTCCGACCCGCTCGGACCCTCGATGACCACATCGGCGTCGGCGGGATCGAGGGTCGGCGCCGAGCCGAGATCGATCGGCCCGAAGAAGACGTAGACCGTGTTGCCGCCCGTCTGGTGCGGGGCCGAGATCGCCAGGTCGACGTCGCCATCAGCGTTGAGATCGCCGCTGACAATCTGGTAGCCGAAGCGATCGCCGTTGGCGCCGAGGATCGTTCCCTGGGCGTCGCCCGAGGAGAGCGTGGGCAGCGCTGCGAGGGTGAGGGAGGTGATGGCTGTGGTGAGCATTGCCGGGAACACATTGCATGCTGCGGACCACCGGCGAAGCTGTTGAAATCAAAGGGGAATGTGTTGTCATAGGCGCGGCGCGGCGGAGGTGTCCCCGGGTCTGTCCCCGGGGACAGCGGCGCCTCGCGCTCGATGACGCGAGTCGGTCGACCGGCGCGCCTTCTCCGCGTACCGATGACGCGGGGGCCGACGTATCTGCGTCTCGGGCGTGCGCGGGCTCAAAGCCGTCCCGCCCCGCGGAGGGCGGAGACGGCCGCGAGGCGGCGCTCGTAGCCTGGCCCCGCGCTGCGGTAGTACGCCTCGGCCACGTCGAGGAGCGACGTGGCCCGGACGCGATCGTCCGCGCGGGTCTCCGCGTCATCGGTCGTGGCGTCCGCGAGGAGGGCGGCCGCGAGGGTCTCGGCTGCCCGCGCGTCGAGGTCGCGATGGAGCGATCGGTCCTGGGCGGCGATGACCGGCGCGAGCAAGGCGCGCGCCTCCTCGAGGCCGGCGATCGCCTCGTTCGCCCGCCCGAGGGCGACGAGGGCCCGTCCCCGTCCGACCGCCGCGTCGGCGATCGACGCGTCGATCCACCAGTCGCCGCGGAGCGGAGCGAGGCGCTCCCCGACGCCGCGGAGGATCACCTCGGCGGCCACTCGATCGCCGGCGAGGAGGCGTTCGTAGCCCGCGGCGAGGTCGCGGAGCGGCTCCAGCATCAGGTCCTCGCCCGGTCGGCCAGGCGCTTCGTAGCAGGCGATCGCCCCGCGCATCGCCGCGATCGCCCCGTCCGTCTCGCCCAGCAGGTCGAGGTGGTGTCCGCGAGTGAGCTCGCAGACCTCGCATTGCGCGTGGTGATCGGCGTAGCGCGCGCGTAGCGCCTCGCAGACCGGTGTGAGAAGATCGAGCGCCGCCGGGCTCGGGGCGTACTCGGCCCGGATCATCGAGATCTGGAGGGTCGTGAGGTGATGGGGACCGACGAGCTCGGCGAGGGCGCGGGTCGAGGCGGCGAGGAGCTCGTCACGCCGCTGGGGGTCGTCCTCGAGGGCGGCGACCAGCGGGCGGATCCCCCACTCGAGGTCGAGCGGAGCGACTAGCGGTGACGACTCGGCGAGGGCGAGCGCGCGCTCGGCCGCCTCCTTGGCGCCGACTCGATCGCCAGCGTTGAGGCGGAGATTGGCGACGATGTTCGCCAGGAGCCCCTCGAGATCCGCGCGGCCCGTGAGGCGCCCGACCAGCGCCGCGGCGAGGCCGCTCTCGGCGAGGGCAGCGGCCGTCCCTCCCTCCGCCATCCCTTGGGCGTAGAGGGCCCGGATCTTCGCCTCCGCGGCGAGGTCGTCGCGGCGAGCGGCGATCGCCTCGTTGAGGGCGTCGCGGAGGCGGGCGCTGGCCCGCTCCCAGGCGTACGCGGCGAGGGCGGCCCGCCCCTCGTGGAGGTCGGCCTCGGCGAGGATCGACGGATCGCCGAGGCCGAGCGCGCGGTCGCGGATCGCTGCGATGCCAGCGAGGGCGGCGTCGGTCTGGCCGGCGCTGGCGAGGACGTCGAGCTCGGCGAGCTCGCCGCGGAGTTCGGCGACCTGGGCGGCGGTCGCCGGGTCGGTCGGGGGCACGTCGACGCCAAGGGCGTCGAGATCCTCGCAGAGCGCGATCGGCGGGAGCTTGGCGACGATCAGGGGCGCCTCTCGGACCGCGACCCCCTCGCTCGTTCGGAGCACCTCGGTCGACGCGCGGATCGATCGCCGACGGCGCTCAAGGCAGCTCATCTGCCGATCGAGGAGCGCGTCGGAGCGCTCGCCCCGGAGGTGGGCCTGGCACGCGCCGCGGTGGGCGCTCGCCCAGGCGTCGCCGTAGCGATCGAGGCCGCCGACCACGGTGTCGCGGAGCTCCTCGCCGAGCGGCTCGGCGGCCAGGGCGTCGCTGACGGCGGCCCGCGGACCCTCCCCCCAGACCTCGGCGAGGAGCTCCGCGCCACCCGAGCAGGGATCGGCCCGGCCGCCCGAGCTCATGCCGATCCCGATCCCGAGCGCGGCGACAGCCGTGACGAGGCCTGCGAGGCCGAGGACGCGCCGCCGCGTCTTCCCCGGATCCCGGGCGAGCGCGGCGAGGAGCGCGTCCATCGACGGGAAGCGATCCACGGGCGCTGGCTTGAGCCCGCGGCGGACGATCGCGTCGAGCCACGCCGGGACCCGGCGAGTCGGTGGCGGCGCGGTGATCTCGCCGTTGACGACCGCGTGGAGGAGCGCCGCCGAGGTCTCGGCCCGGAAGGGGCGCTGGCCGTAGAGGCCTTCGAAGAGGGCGACCGAGAAGGCGAAGACGTCGCTGAGCGCGGTCGCCTCCTCGCCGCGCCACTGCTCGGGAGCCATATACGCGGGCGTGCCCATGATCGCCCCCGAGAGGGTCAACCTCTCGTCGAGGAGTGTCGCGCTCGCGCCCGCCGGAGCGCCCGCCTCGCGGTGCTCCCTGGCGAGCCCGAAGTCGACGACGCGCGGGCGACCGTCGGCGCCGATCAGGACGTTCTCGGGCTTGAAGTCGCGGTGGACGAGCCCCTGCTCGTGGGCCGCCCGGAGCCCCGCGCCGACCTCGAGGAAGAGGTCGACGACCTCGCGCCAGGGCCGCTCACCGCGGAGCCATGCGCCCAGCGTTTGGCCCGGCACGAGCTCCATGGCGATGAAGACGTTTCCATTGTCGATCCCCGCGTCGTGGATCTGGACGACGTTGGGGTGGGAGAGCCGGGCGAGCGCCTGGGCCTCCCGGAGGAGCCGGAGCGGCGACTCGGGGCGGCTCCGATCGCCGCGGAGGAGCTTGATCGCGATCTTGCGATCGAGCTCGGGATCGTAGGCCTCGGCGACGACCCCCATACCGCCGGCCCCGAGCTCGCGGAGGACCACGAAGCGGTCGATCTTCGGTGGAAGTGATGAGCGCTCTAGGCCTGCGGCGGGGACCTCGTCGCTGTGGAGCGTCGGGGCGCTGCCGAGGTCACCGACGCTCGAGTCGGTGGACGGAGCCGCCTGGCCCGCGGCGACGGGGGTGTCGCCGCGGGCTGGTTGACGCGGCCCGAGATCCGCGTCGAGGGTGCCGCTCTCGTCGATCATCGCGCGATCTTCGGCGTTCGGCGGTGCGCTTGAGCCTACCAGGGGAGCATCGTCCGCCAGGTCGTGTCGGTGACCCAGTTCGTGGTACACTTGGGGATGGCGCCACACTCATCCTCGATGCTCTCGATCGGGAATTGGCGCGGAGTGTTGAGGCAGACGGCGCCGCCTTCGTCCCACTGGGCCTCCATCGACACCTCCGCGAAGGGGGGCGAGACCGTGCCACTGCGGTCTGACCAGGCGACTGGCACACCTGCGGTGGTGAACGAGGTTCCCGTACCGCAGTAGTCGGCGGTGACCATCCGGATCGTGGCGACGCGCTCGTCCTTCGTCGGGGCGCTCGGCGAGTACCTCGAGTAGCCGAGCATCTTCATCTTGAAGGCCGCCTCGCCGACGCAGGCGAGGGTGAACCAGTCTGTGTCCTCGGTGATCACATGCGTCTTGCCCGGGACGACGATCTCGTGAGGGAGGACGGTTAGCCAGTCGCCGTCTGGGTCGCTACTGTCGCAGAGGTGCTGCGGGGCGTTATTGCTGTCGTAGTAGGACATTCGATAGATGTACTCATCGTGGCCGAGGTCGCTCCATGTCGGCAGCGTGTCGACATCGACGATCGTCACCTTGACGATGCCAGCCAAGGTCGAGAGCTCGATATCCACGCCCTCGAGGTCCTGGCCGACGAGCTGGTAATTCTGGTTCGACGCCTTCAGGCTACTGGTGACGGTATCGACCCCGAGCGTCAACGATCCGTAGTAGAGGTCCTTTGCCGCCAAGACCTTGACGCCGTCGATGTTCGGCGCGCCTGCGAGGCTGAGTTCCCGGACGCGGGAACCGTTGACCTTCGGCGCGTTGCCGATGCACGTCGGGCAGTAGCGGAAGTCAATCTCGCCGGCGCCGTCGGCGACGGCCGCCTCGGGCGCGACATCGCAGCCAGCGATGGGGCCGACGCAGAACGCGGCGAAGAGGGCGGCAGCGGTGGTGGTGGTGGAAGGGGTCGTCATGTTCGTGTTCCGTCGAAGCGTTGGATTGTAGCGAAGCGTCGACTCTCGGCGCTCCATGTCTGCTTTCTGAAGCACGAGTCGTTCCGAATCAAAATATCCTTTGATATCAATAGTTTAATCTTCCATGGCGATAGCGAGCCGGGCGGCGAGAGCGGCCGATCGCCGACCCGGGAGCGGCGAAGGGCGTCCTCTCTGGCCACGAGCTGCCCTTCGCGCCGCTGCCGTCCGCGAGTCGGCCGTCCCCGGGGACAGGGGGGGGCAGGGGGACATGCAGAGGGGGCGGACGGAAGGGGCGCGCGCTCGTGGGCGCGCTCCCAGGCGCACGGGCTCACCGTTGAAACCCCTCGAACGCCCTGGCCCGCTCGCCCAGCGGCGGCGCGACCGAGGGATCGACCCGCACCTGGATCAGCCCCGGACCGGGGAGCGCGCGAGAGAGCGCATCGGCGATCTGCCCGGGTCCGTCGACGACCCAGGTCGGCAGGCCGAGCGCCCGCGACCAGGCGGCGACGTCGAGGGGGTGGCGGGGGACGACGGCGTCCATGCCCCGCCCCTCGAGCGCCCGCGCGCCGTGCCAGGTGATCCCGTGCATCTGGTTGTCCTCGACGATCCAGACCACCTGGGCGCCGACCTCGACGGCGGTGAGGAGCTCCATCCCGTTCATCCCGAGGCAGGCGTCGCCGACGATCGCGATCACCGGCCGGCTCCCCGCGAACGCAAGCGCGGCGCCGATCGGCGCCGCGGTCCCGTGGCCCATCGACCCGAAGCCGAGGTTGAGGACGAAGCGCTGGCCCGCGCCGATCCGGAGGTGACGGAGGTTGAAGAGCATGTGGCCGCCGATGTCCGAGAAGATCACGGCCCGGGCCGGGAGCGCCGCCTGGAGCTCCTGACGCCAGCGTGCGGGGTGGAGGGCCGCGCTCGCCGGCGTCGGCTCGGCCGGATCGGGAGTCCGCGCGGAGGCGCGACGCGGCCGGGGCGTTCGGCTGGAGAGCGCGGCGAGGAGCGCGGTGAGGACCGCCGACGCGTCGCCGACCACGCCGACATCGACCGGGTAGGCGCGGCCGATCCGCGTCGGGTCGACGTCGATCTGGACGACTCGCCGCCCCTCGCAGAGCCCGGGGAGGAACCCCGACGTGGTGGTCTCGTTGAGCGTCGCGCCGATCGCCAGGAGGAGGTCGCTCTCCTCGTACGCCGCCCGCCGGGCCGCCGCCTGGCCGCCGAAGCCGAGGACACCGAGCGAGCGCGGAGCGTCCTCGGGGAAGAGCCCCTTGGCCCGCGGGGTGGTGACGACGTCGGCGTCGAGGCGCTCGGCGAACTCCGCGAGGAGGTGTCGAGCCCCGATCGCGCCGGAGCCGACGAGGATCAGGGGCTCGTCGGCCTGCTCGAGCGCGGCCGCGGCGAGGTCGACGGCGTCGAGGTCGACGCACCGCGGCGCCACCGGAGGGGCGATCGGACCGTCGGCGACCGGCTGGCTCCACAGATCGACCGGCACGTTGAGGTGGATCGGCGCCGGTCGACCGGCGCGTTGGGCCCTGAGGGCCGCGGCCATGTGGCGGTCGAGGTCCTCGGGCCGGCCGATCATCGACGACCACGCGCTCACCGACGCGAACATGCCGACGAGGTCGATCCCCTCGCGCGCGCACTCCTGCGAGGTGCCGAGACCGATCGTCCGCCGGGCCGCCTGGCCGGTGAGCGCGATCAGCGGGATCCCGTCGGCGTGGGCGCAGGCGACCCCGGTGAGGAGGTTGGTCGCCCCGGGGCCGGCCGTCGCCGCGCAAGCGGCGAGCTCGCCGCTCGCTCGGGCGGACCCATCGGCCATGAACGCCGCGCCCTCCTCGTGGCGAGTGACCACGAGCTCGAGCTCGGGGTCGTCACCGAGGGCGACGAAGAGGGGGTGGGCGAGGCCGCCGGGAATCCCGAAGACCCGGCGGACGCCCGCGGCCTTGAGCCAGGCGAGCATCCGCAGCGCGAAGGTTGTGGTCGGCATCGTGTTCATCCTTGTGGAGGTTTGTCGGATGGGAGTGACGCGGCCGCAGCGAGGGCCCGCGGGCTCAGGCGCGGGGCCGGGCCGATGTAGTCGATGGCCGCGTCCGGGAGGCGCCGGAGGAGGGCCGCGGGTTCCCGGGCCGCCTCGACCGCGTTCGCCTGCAGGGCGATCTGGGCGGTGCTCCAGGCCATCGCGCCGATCGTCTCCGCGGCGAAGCCGAGATCGAGGGCGAGGGCCGCGAAGACAAGCTGGAGGTTGGCCTCGAGCCCGCGACGGGCGCGGCTGACCCGGGCGATCCGCTCGTAGAGCCGGAAGAAGGGCCGCTCGTCGGCGCCCCGCGCCCGGACCCGGGCGGTGATGCCGACGACGCGCTCGTCCTCGGCCCGGGCCGGGACGCCGAAGCCGGGCGGGCGACGCTCGGGCCAGGCGACGGCGAGGTGGGCGGCGAGGGCCACGTCATCGAGCGTCGCGGCTAGCGGGCGGACCTCGACGAGGCGGCGAGCGACGGTCACGCAGCTCTCCATCCCCATCAGCGCTCGCTCGAGGGCCAGGTTCCCGGCGGCGATCGCCGCGAACATTGACCCGTAGGCTCCGGCGATCCGTGCCGCCTTGAGCGGCCAGATCCGGGGGTCGGCGACCGTCACCGCGACCGCGAGATCTTCGAGGAGGGCCCGCTCCTCGCCGACGAGGAGCGGCCCGCCGACCGCCAGCGCGGCCATCGACGCCATCGAGTGCGCGCCTACGAGTTCGCCGTTTAGCGCGTAGCCGCGGAAGCGGTTGTCGCCGTGCTCAGCTCGCGCAATGCATGTCTTTATGGTCATGTTATTTGGGGCATGTATCATCGGGATCCTCGTAGACGAAGCGGGGGAGGTCCATCGGATAGGTCGAGAGCCGCCCGGCCGGCGCCGCGAAGCCCTCGGCGAGGGCGCAGGGGAGGCGGGCCCAGCCCCAGAGGGTGACCAGGTGCGTCGGCTGGTCGAAGCCCAGCTCGACGAGCGTCGCCAGGCAGGCGCCGACGAGCCCGGGGCGCTCGGCGAAGACCGGCCCGCGGTGGTCGAGCGCGGCGAGGCACGCGGCGAGGCGGGCGACCGCGGCCGCCTCCTCGGGTCGCCGGAACGCCTCGGGGAACTCGGCGATCTGACCGCGGGCCCAGCCGATCAGGTCGGCGTGGGCCTCGACGACCCAGAGCCCCTCCTGCGCGAGCGTGAGGCCGGCGATCCCAACCACTGCGGCGGCGCTGCTCCGGCAGTGCTGGGCGAGGGCCGCTGCGTGGGCCGGCGCCTCGGCGACCGTCACCGGCGCGAGGAAGAGGAGCACGCGCTCGAGGAGCGCAGCCTCGCGCGGGCTCGCCGGGAGCTCGCCGAGGAGCGCGAGCCAGACCACCTCGACCAGGCTGTAGTGTTTGGCGAGGTCGCGCTGGACGTCGTAGCCCCGCAGCCGCGGCGACCCACCGAGGCTCAGCGCCCGCGCGGCGAGGCGATCCGGCCACGGGCCAGCCTCGACTGGCCCGTCGCCCCGGGGCCTGGTGGCGTCGCTCACCAGGGCAGCTCCTCGGGCGCGCCGCACTCGCCGAGCTGGACGCAATCGATCACCTCGACGTCCTCGCCGGTCATGGTGACCTCGCCGTTGATGCACTCGTAGGAGATCGCGTTGGCCTGGAGGCAGCTGTAGCGGACGCCCCCCTGGCAGACCGAGACGCTGATCGCGGCGAGGTTGACGGTGAAGGTGATCCCCTCGATGCACTCGAATTGCTCGACCATCCCGCCGACGAAGCGGTCCGACGTCACTGGATCGAAGACTTCGAAGTCAGCGTTGACCAGCGGCTCGAGCGCGCGGTTGGTGACCGCGTCGGCGGCCGGGGCCGGCGGGGCCTGGTCGCAGGCGGCGAGGTTGAGGGTGAGGCCGAGGCCGAGGGTGAGGGCGATCGCGGTGGTGTGTTGCATGGCGTCTTCGAATTGGGGTGTCTCGTTGGGCCGCGCGGCCGGGTTGGCCGTTGTGCGGATGCAGCCCCGTAGATGCATGACGGAGGCCGATTGGTAAGATGTTGAAATTGCACAGGAAACATAACCGGTCGGCTTGGGTGACCCCGGGGACACCCCCGGGGACACTCCGTTCTCCTTCCCGTCGCGGCAGGGTGCGACACTCCCGGCTGTGTCCCAGACGGAGACGATCACTGGAGACTTCGCTCCGCGGGGAGAGGCGGCAGCGGGGAGCGCCCGCCTCTCGGTCGTTCATCCGCCGAGCCTGGCGACGGTGATCGAGCTCGGCCAGCGACCGCTGATCCTCGGCCGCAAGGCCAGCGAGCCCAACGGTCAGGCGATCGCCCACCAGACGATGTCCCGTCGCCACCTCGAGATCCGATGGGATGCTGGGGTCCGCCGCCACTTCGTGATCGACCTCGGCTCCCACAACGGCTCGACCCTCAACGGTCGCGCGGTCGGCGAGACGCCGCGCCCGCTCGACGACAACGCGGTCCTCCGCCTCGGGGACGTGTTCCTGGTCTACGAGCGCGCAGATCAGCGGGTGAATGACGATCCGACCGTCGATCGTGCGGCGATCCCCGGGGAGGCGCTCTCGATCTGCAGCCTCCGTGAGCGCGTCGGCAGGATCGCCCGCGATCTCTCGCCGGCCCTGATCATCGGTGAGAGCGGCGCGGGCAAGGAGAGGATCGCCGCCGAGATCCACCGCCTCAGCGCGAGGCGTGGGCCGCTCGTCACCGTCAACTGCGCCGCCCTGAGCCCGACCCTAATCGAGAGCCAGCTCTTCGGTCACGTCCGCGGGGCCTTCACGGGCGCGAGCCAGGCCCAGGCCGGCTTCTTCCGCGCGGCCGATCGCGGCACGCTCTTCCTCGACGAGATCGGCGAGCTCCCGCTCGACCTCCAACCCAAGCTCCTCCGCGCGCTCGAGTCGGGAGAGGTCACCGCGGTCGGCGCGTCCGAGCGGCGGATCGTCGATGTCCGGGTGATCGCCGCGACCAACCGCGAGCTCGCTCTCGAGGTCGAGGAGGGCCGCTTCCGCCGCGATCTCCACGCCCGCCTCGCCCTCTGGATCGTCGATGTCCCCTCGCTCGCTCGGCGGCGGGCCGATCTCATCGCCTGGATCGACCGCCTCGCGGCCCGCTGGGCTGAGGAGCGAGGGCTCCCGCGACCGCCGGCGATCGAGTTCGCGCCGCCGGCGGTCGAGGTGTTGATGCTCGCGCGGTGGCCGGACAACCTCCGCGGTCTGAACCGCCTGGTCCACGAGCTCGCCCACCTCGCGGGCAGCGGACCACTCCGTGACGATGCCCTGCCCGCATGGCTCCTTGCGGGCGGCGATCGGCGCGAGGTCGTCGCCCCCGCCGGAGTCCTCCCGAGGAGAGGGTCATCGGCCCGCTCCGTGGAGCCGAGCCCCGGGCGGCTGACAACGCCGGTTCCGCCGGCGGGTCGCCGTCCGACCCGCGACGAGCTCCTCGCTACGCTCGAGCGCGTCGCGTGGAGCGTCCGCGCGGCGGCCCGCGAGTACGAGCGCGATCGCAAGCAGATCAAGCGCTGGATAGCGATGTACGAGATCGTAGTCCCGGGGCACTCGGAGGGTGATGGAGGCGATCTCGATGAGACCTAGCTCGGTGAAGAGGCGCCCAGCTGGGAGGAAGACCCCTAGGGTCAAGACCGATCAGGTCGAGGAGAGCGTACTCGACGGCGAGCGGGCGCAGCAGGCCGATCTGAAAGGGGAGGGGCGCTGGCGGCCGCCAGGCCGTGGTCGAGTATCTCGCCGATGAGGTGGAGATCGCTTCTCGCCAATCCTCGGGGTCGAGCCAGACCGCGCGCTCAGATCCTCCGGGAGCGCCGTGCAAAGAGTTCGTCGCCGCGGCGCAGCGGACGGACTTCTTTCGGAGGCGCGTGGCCCCCTGCACGCACACGTTGTTCGGATGTACCTCGATCTCCGCAGCGCCCCTCTCCTCCGCTCGCTCCTCACCGCGCCGCTCCTCGTCGGCGGATGCTCGGGCGACAATGGCACGACCGGGGCCTCCGCGACGACGACCGCATCGGACACATCGACCACGTCTGACACCTCGACCACGAGCGAGTCGACCTCGAGCTCGACCTCTGAGTCGTCGTCGTCGTCGACGGGGGAGACCACCGGGGCGCCCGCGACCGTGACGGTGTCGGGGATCGCCCGGGTCATGCCAGGCGCCCCGAACTACGTCTCGATGGGCGATATCTGCTTCGTCCGCGCCGACCAGACGGTCGGCCCGTGCACGACCAGCAATAGCATCGGCCGCTTCACCCTGGAGGGCGTCCCGGCGAACACTCAGGGCGCGGTCACCTTCAAGGGGAGCAAGATCGTCACCTTCGCCTGGGCCGTGCTCACCGAGACCCAGGACTTCGAGCTCGACCTCTCGATCGACACCCCAGAGCTCGTCCAGTCGTACTACGATATCGCCGGGATCGAGCGGATCGATGGACGGATTGTCGTCCTCGCGGAGCTGGTCCCCGCGGTCGCGGGCCACAGCGCGACCCTCGAGCCGGCGAGCGGCGACGGGCCCTTCTACTACAAGACGGCGGCCGGCGAGCTCGACCTCGACGCGACCGAGACCTCCGACACGATCGCCATGGCGGTCTTCGTCAACGTCGATCCCGCGCTCGCGCCCTTCAACGCGATGCTCGCCCAGGGCGGCGTCGCCTGCGACGACACGGTCACCGCGGGGAGCTTCTCCGAGAGCTTCGTCCCGGATGGCGCCGACATCCTCTACTTCCAGCGCGCTTGCCCGTAGCGTCCCCCCG
>JACKDU010000023.1 GCA_020633335.1 Myxococcales bacterium
GGCCACGTCCGCGGCGCCTTCACCGGGGCCGCCGGCGCCCGCGAGGGCGCGCTCAAGAGCGCCGACGGCGGGGTGCTCTTCCTCGACGAGATCGGCGAGCTCGGCCTCGACGAGCAGGCGATGCTCCTCCGCGCGCTCGAGGATCGCCGCTTCCTCCCGCTGGGCTCGGACCGCGAGGTCGAGTCCGACTTTCAGCTGATCGCCGGGACCAACCGCGAGCTCCGCGAGCGGATCCGGGAGGGCCGCTTCCGCGAGGATCTCCTCGCGCGGATCGACGTCTGGCACTTCGAGCTCCCCGGCCTCCGCGAGCGGCCGGAGGACATCGGGCCGAACCTCGAGTACGAGCTCGACCGCTGGACCCAAAAGACCGGGAGCCGGGTGACCATGACCCGCGAGGCGAGGGCGCGCTTCCTGGCCTTTGCGACCTCGCCGGCGGCGACCTGGGCCGGGAATTTCCGCGACTTCGCGGCGGCGATCGAGCGGATGACGACGCTGGCGAGCGCCGGGCGGATCGGCGTCGACCTCGTCGACGAGGAGATCGTCCGGCTGCGGCGGGCCTGGGGCGCGCTCGCGGGCCCGCCGGCGCCGCGCCCCGTCGCCAGCGCGCCGACCAAGGAAAACATGTCCAAAGAGACACACGAAGCGGCGAGCGTCGCCGACGCCGACCTCCTCGCGCGCTTCCTCGACGCCGACGCCCTGGCCGCGCTCGACCGCTTCGACCGCCCCCAGCTCGCGGAGGCGCTCCGCGCCTGCCTGGCCGCCCCGAGCCTCTCGGCGGCCGGCCGGGAGCTCTTCGCGGCGTCGCGGGCCCGCCGGCGATCGGTCAACGACGCCGATCGCCTCCGCAAGTACCTCGCGCGCTTCGGCCTGAGCTGGCAGGCGCTCCGCGGCGAGGGCTGATCGACTCCTCAGGGCACGGCCGCCGCGGCGACGCCCGCCCCCTGCGCGTCGAGCCAGGCGCTCGTGTAGTCGGCGATCTCCTGCCAGCGCGGGCCGCCGATCAGCCAGTGATCGACCCCCGCGAACTCGTGGTACTCGGTGATCGAGTCGCCCTTTCGATAGCGCCGCCAGGTCTTGCGACCGATCACCGGCGGGACCGCGTGGTCCTCCCCGCCGCCGATCAGGAGGAGCGGCCCACGCTTCGCCCGGAAGTCGACCTTCCCCTGCGCCTTGGTCGAGGAGCGCCCGACCCGGCGCGACTCCGGCCGCGCGTGGGCCTCCCAGAACGCCCGCTGCTCGGCCGCCGGCAGGGTGTTGGTGAACATGTAGGCGAAGCGCTCGAGGTCCATGTCGAGGGGCTGATCGAGCGAGCCCTTGAGGATCCGGCCGTTGCTCTTGATGAAGGCGTGGTTGAGGGTGAAGACCCCCTTCGGCGGGGCCGCGTCGATCGCCACCGCCGCGCTCGCGCGCCCCTCGGCGAGGAGGCGCTGGACCACCAGCCCGCCCATCGAGTGGCCGATCAGGATCGGCTCCTCACCGAGGCCGTCGATGATCTTGCGGTAGTGATCGACGACGTCCTCGAGGTCAAGCGCCGCCAGGCGCTTGTCGGGGTGGGCCGCCCGGGCCTCGGCCGCCGAGCCCTCGTGCTCCGGCCAGGCCGGCGCCAGGACGGTGTAGCCCTTGGCCTCGAAGTAGCCCTTCCAGGGCGCCCAGGAGGCCGGCGTCACGAACATCCCGTGGACCAGGATCACCGTCCTGGTCGGCGTCGCCTTCGGCGCGCTGGCAGGCGCGTGGACCATCGAAGTGCCGGCGCAGCCGCTGCTCGCAAACGCGGCGGTGACGAGCGCCAGGTGGATCCCGCGGGTGAGGAGGACGCGGCGGAGCTTGCTTCGCATGGGCGCCAGGTTCGTCGACGGGGCGCCGGATGTTACGGGCTCATCCACGCCGACCAACACCTTCCGTGTGAGCCCCCTCCTACTCCGCCCCGCGGCCGAGGTAGATCGTCGCCACCCCGGCGCCCTCGAAGGCCATGAAGAGCCCGCCGTAGAGCGAGCCCGCGGTCAGGTTCTCCTCGTTGTCGGCGATCGCCTCCTCGAGGACGTCTCGGTAGATCTTCGCCGCCTCCTCGCGCGGCGTGCCGAGGCCGACCCCGCGGGCGGTCTTGTAGGTCGACGGCGCGGCGATCGTGATCCCGGAGACGCTCTGCGGGCCCTTGCGCGTCTCGCTGATCATCTCGAGCTGGAGGCCCTGGTCGTAGCGCCAGGTCTGGACGAAGCTCCCGGTCGCCCCCTCCTCCCAGATCTTCTCGCGCTTGGTCGGCTCGCCGACCGCGGCGATCACCTCGGCGGCGCTCATCCCCGGCTTCAGCGGGCCGAGCGACTCGGTCGAGAGGACCTTCTCCATCCGCGCGAGCTCGTCGGCCTCGTCCGCGTCGCCGCCGTCGTCGCGGGCGTCGTCGACGTCGCCGCCATCATCGATCCGGCACGCGCCCGCCGAGAGCCAGGCGCCCGGGCGCCGCGAGGCCTCCCAGACCTCCCGCCCGCCGAGCGCGTCGCCGGGGTGCGCCGCCGAGATGTCGATGCAGCCGCGGGAGAGCGATCCGGCGACGATCCCCCGACCGCCGCGTTTGACCCGCTTCTGGAGGGCGCGGCACTCCGACTCGCTCGATCGGCAGGCGGTCAGCGGCTCCGCGGCATCGCCTGCCGTACGCGCGTAGCAGAGGCACCACCAGGTCTTGGCCGCGGCGTTCGGGTCCGCGTCGACGTCCGCCGCGATGTTCACGGGCGTCGTCGGCTCGCCGACCTCGGGGCTCGATGGAGCCGCGCCCTCACTCCCTGCCGACGCTGCGATCACGCCCTCGGCCTTCATCGGCGCGGCCACCGCGACCTCGGGCGAGGCCCCGCCCGTCTGCGGCGCGGGCTCCTTCGCCGAGGTGCACGCACCGAGAGCGAGCGCCGGCAAGGCGCGGAGGAGGTTGATGGCGACGTCACGTACGGGCATCGAGCGATCCTCCCCCCCAAGAGCCCCGCTGCCAAGGCGATTTCGATCGCCAAGGCAGACGACAAGACAACGCGAGCGCGTCGACCGACGCGCCCGCGCGAAGCTCCTCCGAGACGAGGCCGCGGCTCAGGACGCCGAGCCCGAGGCCGGCAGGTTGGCCCCGAGCCAGCTCACCAGATCGGTCGCCGGCCGGGTCGCCACCGAGCGCGCGAGGGCGATCTTCGCCTCGGCGTCCGGGCCCATGTACGTGTGCGCCTGGAAGTAGCCGAGCATCTCCGCGATCTCACCGGCGCCGGGGAAGAAGTTCGCAAAGACCGCGGCCGGCACCTGGCGATAGCCGACCTCCTGCCCCTGCGTGCGGTAGGCCGCGGCCACGTCGTCAAAGCTCACCAGGGAGCCGCAGAGCGAGAGGATCTCCCCGTGACCGACCTTCTCCGGGTTGGCGAAGGCGCCGGCGACGACGCTCCCGAGCTCGTCGATGTCGCCCATGTGCACGCAGCGGACGCTCGGATCGAGGGGCAGCACCCACGCCCGCGAGCCGTCCTCCTGGGGCATCGGCCCCATCATCGTCAGGAGGTTCTGGAAGTAGAAGGGCGCCTCGACGAAGGTGTGGTGGGGGAAGCCCGCGGCGCTGACGATCGCGTTGGCCTGGGCCTTCTCGGTGAAGTGCGGGACCTCGAACTTGCCGCCGCTGATCGCCTCGACGTTCGGCAAGGTCGACCAGATGAAGTGATCGACCCCGGCCGCCCGCGCCGCCTCGACCGCGGCCCTGCACTGCTCGATCTCGCCGTGGTGGTGCTCCCAGAAGTTGGTCACGACGAAGACCCCGTGGGCGCCGGCGAAGGCCTCCGCGAGGGTCTCGGGGCGCGTCAAGTCGGCGCCCACGACCTCGTCGGCGAGCCCCGGGTGGCGCTCCGGGTGGCGGGTCAGCGCCCGCACGCGAAAGATCCCCTGCTCCTGGAGAGCACGGACCACGCCGCCCCCCTGCCGTCCGGTCGCCCCGACCACCGCGATGGTCTTCTTGTTCTGGTTCGTCATTGTTCGCTCCTGCGAGGGGTCCGCTCCGACCCGCCTCGACGCGTACGATACGCGTACTCGGCCGCGAGCTGACGGACTTCGGACCACCTCGCGATCTCCCCATCGCTCACCGGCCTTCGCCTCCAGCCTCCGGCCCTCGCCCGAGAACGCCCCTCAGCTCGAGCCCGAGCGCCCGCGCCGGCCCGCACGCCCGCCACGCTCGCTGCTATCGTCAAGGACGGCGATGCGGAGGGATCGATGGTCGTTGTGATCGCGCTCATGCTCCTGGCGATCATCATCGCCGATCTGGTGGCGATCGCCCGCCACCGACCGCCCGAGGAATTCACGATCACCCGCACCGAGGTGGGCGATCCGTGGATCGTCGGCCTCTACCCGCCGGAGTACTCCGCCGACAAGCACGGCGACGAGCCCCGCTCGCCCTGGGCGATGCAGCCGCGCCACGCCGCCCTCGCCCGCGATGAGCCGCTCGCCGACGCCGACCTCGACGCCCTGGTGATCGACGCCGCCTTCGCGCTCGAGTTCCGCGCCCGCCGGGTCTTCGCCGACCGGCAATTCCGCGGGATCCTCCGCGGCCGCCACACGATCGTCTGGAGCTACGAGGGCGGCGCCCGGATCCGCCGGATCCTCGAGCGCCGCCGCGAGCCCTCGCCCGAGGCCCGCGCCCACCTCGACCGCGCGCTCGCCTGGTGGGGCGCCGCCCGGCGGGCGGGGAGCCGGATCTACGAGTGGGACCGCCCGGGCTACGACGACGTCACCAGCGCCTTCGACGGGCTCGAGGGCTTCGCCGCGGAGGCGATCGCGATCGACACCGACGCGCACGGCGTCGAGGTTCGGAGCTGGGAAGAGACCCGGCGCCCGGCCGACCCCGGCGTACCGGCCTCCCGGATCCTTCGACTCGTCCTCGCGCTCGCGGGGCTGATCCTCGTCGTCGCATTCGGCGGCACCTTCCCCGGGCGCGCCCGCCCTGCGCCGCCATCAAAGAGCTGCGCCGAGCAGCGTGGCGAGATCCTCCGCGACATCGACAAGCTCAGTGCCCGGAGCCCGAGCTCCGCGCCCGCGCTCGCCGAGGTCCGGGCGCTCGTTGAGGCCGGTGAGGTTGACCGCGCGAACGCGGCTTGGAAGGCCGCCCGCGGCGAGGAGCCGGCCGAGGTGCTCCTCGACACCAAGCTCTTCCTGCTCAGCGTGTGCGCGCCCGGGGCCGAGGCGATAGACTCCGGGTGATGCGATGGACGATCCCCGCCGGCGCCTTCGCGCTCCTCCTCGCGGCCTGCGCGGGCGGAAAGGACGCGAGCGATGCGACGGGCGCGACGGGCACGACGTCGTCCGCGGGCTCGACCAGCGAGGGCAGCGGGTCGACCAGCGGAAACGAGGTGACGTCCACCTCGACGGAGGCGACGTCGACGTCCGGCTCGGCGTCCACCACCGGCTCCCCCTCGACCTCATCCTCGTCGACCACCGACGCGACGAGCACCACCGGCGGCGATGCTTGCGATCCATTCAAGCAGGATTGCCCGCCCGGCGAGAAGTGCACTGCATGGGCGCCCGACGGGTCGCCAGATCCGTATGCAAACAAGTGCTTGCCTGTCGACCCGAATCCAAAACAAGCCGGCGAATCCTGCGAAGCCGCAGGCAAAGGGACAGGAATCGACGACTGCGACGTTGGCATGTATTGCTGGTACAGTGCGTTCTGGGAGGCCGGATACTGCGTCGAATTCTGCAAGGGTTCCGATGAAGATCCAGAGTGCCCCGACGGGACGTTCTGCGAAATCCCTGCCGACGCCGTGATGCCACTCTGCCGGCCGACATGCGAACCACTCATGCCGGGAGATTGCCCTGAGAATCAGACTTGCGTCCAAGCGGCAACGGAGACCTTCTTGTGCAAATGGCTCAGCGGCCTTGGTGGCGACGGCGAGGCCTGCGACTCCTTGACCAGTTGTCTGTCAGGAATATGCAAAGACTCGGACTCGTTGCCGATGTGCGGATCGGGACAATGCTGCACATCGTACTGCGACCTCAATGAGCCCAACACCTGCCCGCAGGCAGACCTCGGAGCCGAGTGTGTCTCACTCTTTGGCTTTGAGCCGCCCCCCGGCAAGGAGAACATCGGCTTCTGCGGAATCCCGAAGTGACCCGCGCCCGCGCGACCCACCGCGCGGACCCAGAGCCCCGCCCGGGCGCGCCGCCTGCCTACCCGCGGCCGCCAAGATTCCCGAGGTAGAGCATGATCCCCCCGGTCACGCTCGCGCCGCCGTCGAGCCCGCGGGCGTGGGTCGGTGACTGACCGCCGATCTCGAAGGTGAAGGTCGTCCGCGGCGAGATCACGATCTCGAGGCCGAAGTGGCCGCCGCCGCCGATCCCCGAGCGCGCGGTGGTGTCCCCTTCGGGGATCAGCGGCCGCGTCGTCGCCCAGGCGCCGCCGCCCCCGTAGGCGCGGAGGAGGCCGAGGAAGACCGGCGTCCGCCCAAAGATCTCGAGCCCGCCGCCGAAGACCGGATCGAGGCCCTGGCCGGGCCCGTAGACCGCGAGGCCCCGCACCCGGAGGCCGAAGAACTGCCCGACCCGCTTGCCGAAGGGGATCGAGACCTTGAGCGACTGGCCGAAGCCGCTGCCCCAGAGGCCCTGATCGAAGCCGACGCCGACGCCCCGGAGGTTGCGGTTGATCCGATCGATGTAGCGCTCGTCGAAGAAGCGCGGGCCGAGGATCGGCGCCGGACCGGGGAGGCCGCGGGCGCTCGTGGGCGCCGGGTCGGGGGTGCTCGTCGCCGTCACCGACGGGACCGGGGCGGACGGGGCAGCCGGGGCGACCGGCGGAGCCGGCGAGGCCGGCGACTCCGGCGACGACGGTGCGGTCGGTGCGGTCGGTGAAGTCGGCGCGACCGGAGCGGCCTGCGCGAGGGCGAGGAGCGCGAGGAGCGGGGTGATCACGCCGCCATGCTCGCACACGAGCGCGTCCACCTGGAGTGCCAGCCGACGCGCTCGATCTGCGCGCCCGCGCAGCGCCCGCGCCGATCGCCGCGCCCCCTACGGACAGAAGAGCTGGTCGTAGAGCGCCCGGAAGGGCGTCGAGAACCACGCGTCGTACTCGTTCGGGTGGGCCCAGAAGAAGATCCCGCCGTCGTTCGGGTACCAGCCGCTGACGGTCTCGGCGACCGTCGCCGCCGCCGGCTGGGTCGCCACGGGGTTGCAGCCGGGCTCGATGCAGTAGCCGAAGACCATCTTCGACGCGTCGCCGCCGAAGGGCCCGTCGACCAGCGCCCGGTAGTGTTTCTCGATCGCCGCGAGCCCCGCGGGCTCGAAGGGCGAGAGGCCGCCGTTGTAGTACTGCGGCATCAGGAAGTCGAGCTCGCTCGCGTGGGCGTCGACGATCCCAAAGTAGGGATCGCCGGCCTCCAGCTCGGAGTCCATCGGCGCGTGGGAGAGGAGCTTGCGGTCGCCGGGGAGCGCGTCGAGGCCGCTCCGGAGCGCCGCCGTCAGGTCGCCGACGAAGTCGACATGGGCGGCGTCGTGGAGGCAGTACTCGTAGTCGAGGTCGATCCCGTCGAGGTCGTTGTCGGCGACCAGCGAGACCAGCGCGTCGGCGAGGCCCTGGGTCTTGTCCAGGCAGTGGTCCCAGCACTTGGTCATCTGCCCGCAGGTGCCCTCCCAGAGCCCCCCCATGCCGGCGCCGCCGAAGGAGAGGAGGACCTCGACCCCGGCCGCGTGGAGGTCGGCCGCGAGCTCGGCGAGCGACTTCCCGTTGCACCCCGGGACCTGGCCGATCGTACAGCTCTCGTCGCAGACGTTGCCGTTCGGCGTCCAGGTGTAGGTGACCGCGAAGGCGACGACCGCGTGGCTCCACTGGGCCATCTGCGCGGGCGTCGGGCACTCCTGCCAGTTGGCGACGAAGGCGACCACGCGGTGATCATCGACGCAGGCCTCGCCGCCGCCGGTGGTCGGCGCGTCGGTGGTCGAGCCGCCGCTCGTCGGCCCGCCGCTCGTCGTCGGCCCTCCGCCCGTCGTCGTCGTCGCCCCGCCGCCCGAGGAGCCCCCGCTCCCCGAGGTCTCGCCGCTCGTCCCCATCGTGCCCGCGCCCGTCGTCGTCGCGGTCGCGCTCGCGCTGTTGGAGTCGCTCGCCGATCCGGTGGAGGTCGCGCTCTCGCTGGTCCCTTCGCCGCCGGCGCAGCCTCCTAGGAGAAGCGCCGCAGCGCCGACGATCGCGTTCGCACGGGCCAACATCACGCGACCATAGCACGCCGACCTCGGCCCCCGCGGCCGACAGCGCCAGGACGCGCAACCTCGCCCGCGGCCCCTGAGCCCGCGAGCGCGAGACCTACTCGCCCGCGCCGTCGAGCTCGTTGATCCGCCGACGAACGTCCCGATCCGGCAGCACCCGGACCCGCATGCCCTCCTCCTGGAAGAACTTGCGGATGTCCTTCTCGCTGAGCGAGGCCGCCCGCTTGGCGATGATGAGGAGCGTGTCGAGGAGGGTCGAGGTGCTCTTGCCCATCCCCTTGAGGCTCTCGGAGGCCTCGCGGAGGTTGGCGACCGCGACCCGGCCGTCGTCGAGCATCCCGTCGACCTGCTTGAAGCGATCGGGGCCGAGCTCCTTGTCGATGCGGGCGAAGAGCGCGTCAGCCCGGTCGGCGATCTTGTCGAGCTTGGCGAGGGTCTCGCGGCCGTCGCGGGACATCGCCTCGAGGTTGCCGATCGCCCGGCTGAGGCGCGGGTCGGTCGCCAGCGCCCGGCTCGCCTGGACGATCGCCCGGATGTCCTCGCGGTTCTCCTCGATCACCAGGCGACCGGCGGCCGCGGCCCCGCGCGACTCGTCGATGAGGCCGCCGAGGCCGGTCATCGCCCCGGCGAAGGTCGTCGGGCCCGCGTCGGCCTCACCGGCCTCGCCCGCCTCGCCAGCGCCCGCCGCCCCCGCGTCGCCGCCCGGGCCGTCGAGGCCGCTGGTCAGCTTGTCGAGGCGCTTGAGCATCTTGATCAGGATCGGGTAGACGGCCTCGTCGCTCTGGAGGATCGGCGCGAGCCCCTCGAGCGCGTCGCTGACGTCGACCATCCGCCGGGTGCAGAGGATCTCCGAGCCGGGCGCCAGCGGCGAGCCGGTCGCCGACGAGCCCTGATCGAGGTGGAGGTACTTCTCGCCGAGGAGGCTCTTGGGGCGCGGCTTCGCGCAGTTGCCGTCGTAGAGCGTGACCTTCGGATCGAGGCGGAGCTCGATGAGCGCCTGGTTGTCGACCAGGCCGATCGACGTGATCCGGCCGACCTCGACGCCGGCGATCCGCACCGAGTTCCCCGGGACCAGGCCGCCGGCGTCGTCGAGGCGGACCTTGTAGGTGTTGCCCCGGCCGCCGAAGACCCCGAGCTCCGACGCGAGCCCGGCGAGGAGGCCGAGGCAGACGACCACGAAGATGGCGAGGGCGATGAGGTTGCGACGCATGCTTGCCGGCTAGAGGACCTGGATCGGCCCGTCGGTCGAGCGCTCGAAGAACTGGCGGAGCGCCGGGTGGTTGGAGCGGAGCACCTGCTCGGTCGGCCCGTAGGTGACCAGCTTGCCCTTGGCGAGGAGGCCGATCGTGTCGGCGATCTTGCGGGCCTCGGCGGTGTCGTGGCTGATCACGACGAAGGTCATCCCGAGGGTGCGGTGGAGCTCGAGGATGAGCTCGTCGAGGGTCGCCGACATCACCGGATCGAGGCCCGAGGAGGGCTCGTCGCAGAGGACGATGTCGGGCTCGAGGGCGATCGCCCGGGCGAAGGCGACCCGCTTGCGCATGCCGCCGGAGAGCTCGGAGGGGAACTTCGACGCGGCCTTCGGCAGGCCGACCCGGCGGAGCTTGTCGTCGACGCTCGCCCGGATCTCGGCCTCGCTCTTGCTCGTGTGCATGCGCATCGGGAAGGCGACGTTCTCACCGACCGTCATGTCGTCGAAGAGGGCCCCGTCCTGGAACAACATACCGAAGCGCCGGCGGATCCGAAACAACTCTTCGCGGTCCCGCGGCCGCTCCGGATCGAGGCGGGCGACGTCCTCCCCGAAGACCAGCACCCGCCCCTTGTCGGGCCGCAGGAGGCCGACCAGGCAGCGGAGGAGCACCGACTTGCCGGTCCCCGAGGGCCCGAGCATCACCATGATCGACTCGTGGCGGACGGTGAGCGAGACCTCGTCGAGGACCACGTGCGAGCCGAAGGCCTTGCTCACCGAGTCGAGGACGATCGCCGGCGGCCGGCCGCTTGCTTGCTCAGACATAGAGAATCGCCGAGAGGATCATGTTGAGGACGATGCAGAGGACCGCGGAGTGGACGATCGCCCGGTTGGTGGCGATCCCGACGCCCTCGGCGCCGTCGCGCTTGGCCGATCGGTAGCCATGATAGCAGGCGACGATCGCCACCAACCATCCGAAGGCCACCCCCTTGAAGACCCCGGCGGCGAGGTCCTCCCAGCCGACGATCCCCCGGAGCTGGGCCATGAAGTTGCCGGGGTTGACCCCGAGCTGGTGGACCGCCGCGAGGTAGGAGGCGGCGAGGCCGACCACGTCGGCGTAGGCGCAGAGCAGCGGCATCGCCAGCGAGACCGCCCAGAGGCGGGGGGCGACCAGGTAGTTCATCGGGTCGATCCCCATCACCTCGAGGGCCTCGACCTGCTCCGAGATCTGCATGTTGGCGAGGCTCGCCGCCAGGTTGGCGCCGATCCGCGCGCCGCAGATCACGGCCGCCATCACCGGGTAGAGCTCCCGGATCCCGCCGATCCCGCAGAAGAGCCCGAGGAACTCCTGGCCGCCGAAGCGGACGAAGGCGGCGTAGCCCTGGACCGCGAGCGAGAGCCCGGCGAAGAAGATCAGGAGGGTCAGGAGGCCGATCGAGCCGACCCCGGCGTCGACCATGTGGCGGACGAATTGATCGAGGGGCGGCACCCGCGTGAACTGGGCGACCAGCGCGTGGCGGACGAACCAGAAGAAGCTCATCCGGACATGTCCTCCGGGCGCTGCCCTTGGGGCCAGGCGCGCCGAGGCGCGCCCGCGCGGCGGCGGCAGGCGAGGGGCGGCGGCGGGCGGTGAGGCGTGGTCATGGTGCTGCGCTCAGAGCCCGAGCTCCAGGAGGAGCATGCTCACCAGGTAGTCGGCCACCAGGATCAGGATGATCGTGTAGACGACGGTGTTGTTCGCCGACTTGCCGACCCCGGCGGCGCCGCCGGTGGTCCGGAGCCCGAGGAAGCCGGCGATCAGGCCGACCGCGCCGCCGAAGAAGAAGCACTTGCCGATCCCGACCCAGAGGTCGACCAGCGTCACCTGGGAGTAGAGGTTGGCGGTGAAGGCCCCCGGGTTGATCCCCGAGACCGGGACCGCGAAGAACCACCCGCTCACCAGGCCGAGGGCGGTGGTCAGGATGTTGAGGAGCGGCGTGATGAAGAGGCAGGCGACGAAGCCGGGGACGACGACGTAGCGGATCGGATCGACCGACATCACCGCGAGCGCGTCGATCTGCCCGCGCACCTTCATCGTCCCGATCCGCGCGGCGATCGACGACCCCGCCTGGGCGGCGACCATCACCGACGCGAGCGCCGGGCTGTACTGCCGGAAGATCGCCGGCGCCAGCATCGACGACAAGATCCCGTCGGCCCCGAACATCCGGAAGACGGAGACCCCCTGGAGCGAGATCACCGCGCCGACCGGGGCGACCGCGAGGCCCACCGGGATCAGGCAGCGGCGCATCAGGACGTCCGCGAGGCGGATCGTCTCGGCCCAGAAGCGCGGGCCCTGGATCATGCAGCGGGCGACCTCGACGGCGAAGGAGAGGATCTCCCCGAGCAGCGCGAAGAAGCGCCGCACCCCCGCGATCATCCGCCCGCCTCGCTGAGGAGGGAGAGCTGGGCGCTGGCCCCGACCCCGACCCCGACCACAGCCGCGCCCTCGAGCTCGAGGAGGCGGCGCTTGACCGCGATCCCGCCGCCGAAGCCGGTCATCGTGCCATCGGCGCCGATCACCCGGTGGCAGGGGATCACCAGCGGCAGCGGGTTTTGGCCGTTGGCGCGGCCGACCGCGCGGGTCGCCTGGCGATCGCCGAGGTAGGCCGCCTGCTGGCCGTAGGTCCAGGTCGCGCCGTAGGGGATCGCCCGCAGCGCGTCCCAGGCCCGGGTCTGAAAGTCGGTGCCGAGGGGGCGGAGTTCGAGGTCGAAGTCGCGGCGAGCGCCGTCGAGGTACTCGCCGAGCTGGGCGCGCGCGCGCTGGAGACCCCTCCGCGCGGCCTCGCCGGCCTCCTCACCCGCCTCCGCCAGGGCCGCGCCGTGGCGCGCCGCGTGGGCCGCGAGCGCGCGCCGCTCACCGCCGAGATCGACGGCCACGAGCGCCCCTTCAGGATCGACCGCGAGGGCCAGCGAGAGCACCGGGTGGTCCACAAATGCAACGGACCAACGCTCGGAATCGGGCGGCGGGTGCGGCATGAAGTGAGAAAACCGTAACACCTTTCACGGGATCAAGACCAGATGCGCCGGGGGGCCCGGGACCCCGCTCTCCGCCGTCCGGGGAGGGGCCCCCGCCGACCCCACACAACCCCGAGATTTCGCCGGTCTCGCGGCCGATTGTCCGCGAATTTGACGGCCCGGATCGCGGCCGCCAAAGTCACCGAGGAGTGCGGCTGCGGTCCAAAAGCGACGCCGGCCGGCCGTGGCTGGCCGGCATCATCGCCGCCCTGGCGGTCGGCTGCGGGCCCCTCGGGGGCTGCGGCACCGCGGGGAGCGCGCAAGCGGAGCCCGAGCGCCCGGAGGCCGGCCACCCGGCGCTGGTCGAGGGCGAGGTCCCGGCGGACTCCAGCGCCGAGGCAGCGGAGGCCGCCACGCCGCCGCCACCGCCGGTGATCGAGCTCTCCGCGGAGGCCCAGCAGGCCCGCCTCGCCGCCCAGAAGAGCGTCCTCGGCAAGGAGGAGCACTTCGGCGAGTACGCCCGCGATCTCCCCGAGCTCCCGCCGCTGCCGGCCGCCGCCGATCCCCAGCTCGCCAACCTCGACGCCCTCCCCGGCTCCGAGGGCGGCGGCAAGGCGAGCGCGAGCGGCGATGAGGTGCCGCCGCCGGCGATCGACGGCAACGCCCTCGGCCTCTTCGTCCCCCTCCAGAACGCCGAGAGCGGCGCGCTCGATCACTTCTACGACGCCCTCCGCACGCTGAAGCGCGGCGAGGATCCCGACGGCAAGGTCCGCGTCCTCCTCTACGGTGCCTCGCACACGGCCGCCGACATCTACCCGACCTATCTCCGCTCGTACCTCAGCGAGCGCTTCGGCGACGCCGGCCCCGGCTTCGTCGCCGCCGCCAAGACCAACCGCTACTACCGCCTCCTGGCGATGACCGTCGAGAGCTCGAAGCGCTGGGTGGTCGAGCACGCGCAGAAGCGCAAGGGCCGGGAGGACGGCCTCTTCGGCCTCCTCGGCGCCAGCACCTCGAGCACCTCGAAGCGCGACGTCTCGACGATCACGCCGCAGGTCAAGGGCCCCGACACCCCGCACAAGACCACCTACGACCTCTTCTTCCTCAAGCAGCCCGGCGGCGGCAAGTTCACGGTGAAGATCGACGGCAAGGCGCAGAAGCCGGTGAGCACGCGGGCGAAGGAGGCGGGCCCCGGCTACGCGACCTACACGGTCGAGGGCGGGCCCCACGAGGTCGAGATCCGCCCGGAGGGCAAGGGCGAGGTCCGCCTCTTCGGGATGACCGTCGAGTACGACCGCCCCGGGATCGTCGTCGACACCCTCGGGATCAACGGCACCCGGGCCGCCAACAACCTCAAGTGGGACGAGGCGATCTGGGCCGACAACGTCCGCCGCCGCGCACCTGACCTCTACGTCCTGGCCTATGGGACCAACGAGTCGATGGACGAGGACCAGTCGATCGAGGCCTACAAGCGCGATCTTCGGGCGGTCCTCGATCGCTTCAAGCGGGCGGTCCCGGAGGCGAGCTGCCTCCTGGTCGGCCCCGGCGACTTCCCGGTCAAGGCGGCCGACGGCGCCTACACCCCGCGCCCCCGGACCGCGGCCCTGGTCGCCGCCCAGGCCGAGGTCGCCCGCGAGAAGGGCTGCGCCTTCTGGGACGCGCTCGCCTTCATGGGCGGCGAGGGCTCGATGGTCCTCTGGGCGATGGCCGAGCCGGCGATGGGCCGGCCCGATCACATCCACCTGACGCGGCGCGGCTACGTGCGGATGGGGATGGCGCTGACCGACGCGCTGATGCAGGGGTTTGAGGCCGGCGACCGGGCGCCGGCGCGGCCGGCGGAGGAGGCCCCCGAGGCCGAGGCCCCCGAGGCCGAGGCCCCCGTCGCCAGCGCGCCCTGAGACTAGAAGCGGAGCTGGAGGGCGACGCCGCCGCCCTGGCTACCTGCCCAAGGGGACAGGCGAGCCCGCGCGAGCCCGGGGTTGGCGGCCCGCCACTCCTGGTAGTCGCGCTTCACCCGGAGCCCGCGGCGGACCAAGAAACCACTGGCGACCGCGACCGGCACCGCGAGGAAGAACGAGAGCCCGCTCGAGACCGCCGCGTTGCGGTAGGGATCGCCGGTGAGCGGGTAGCAGGCGGGATCGTCGGGGAGCTCTGGCGGCGACCCCACGGGTGTCGCGCAGTAGTCGCGGATCTCGAGCCCGCGGTGGAGCTGGACCGCGCCGATCGTGATCAGCGTCGCCGAGAGCGCGGCCGTCACCCCGGCGAGGGTGAACTCGACCGCCCCACGCTCGCGCCCGCCCCGCGAGAGGTCGCGCTCGGCCCTGTCCTCATCGCGCGTCGGCGAGTTCGCCGAGGTAATCACCGGCGGCTGCGGGCCGTGGGCGCAGGCCGGCGCGAGCGCGCAGGCGAGCGCGCAGGCGAGCGCAGCGGCGGGCGAGGGCCGGAGCATCGGCGCCAGCCTACACGCTTTTCGCGGCCGACGACGCGCCGCCGTCGCCCACCACGCCGCGTCGCCCGCTCCCCCCGCTCCGATTCGAACGCCGACGCCAGCGCCCCTGCGAGCACCGCGAACACGCCTGCCCCACGAACAAACCTCCCTCGGCTCGAACCACGGAACCCCGCGGACACGAGCCACCCAAGGCGCCGCCTCCGCGCTCCACCGCACGCATGCGGCTCCCCTCCCAAGCGAAGGCTGAACGTGCGGCTC